>NZ_JAFEWD010000011.1 GCF_017355855.1 Pedobacter sp. SYSU D00535
CCGCTACCGTTACTGTACCTGTACAACTATTAGCGTCGGTGATCATTACCGTATAAGTTCCGGCAACAAGACCGGTGCGGTCTTCTGTTGTAGGTCCCGATGGTAGCCAGGTATACGTATACGGGCCCGTTCCGCCAGAGGGCGTTAAGTTGATTGCACCTGTGTTTCCACCGAAACAGCCTACATTCGACACTACCGTGGTTCCTGAGACTGGTGCAGTCGGCTGCGTTACCGTTGCTGTTACTGTTCCCGTCGCACCAAGATTATCTGCAATAACCACCGTATAAGTGCCAGCTGCAAGGCCCGTTCTGTCTTCCGTGGTGATCCCGTTTCCCCAATCGTAAATATAGGGACCTGTTCCTCCAGAGGGTGTTAAATCGATTACACCGGTTGAACCTCCAAAACAAGCAACGTTTGTTACTACTGTAGTTCCTGAAACTGCAACCGGTTGGGTTACAGCTGCAGTGAGAGTTGCCTGGCAACCGTTATTATCGGTAATTACTACTGTATAGTTTCCCGCTGCAAGACCAGTTCGATCCTGGGTGGTGATTCCGCCTCCCCAATTGTAAGTATAGGGCGGCGTTCCTCCGCTTGGAGTTAAATCTACTGATCCGTCAGATCCCCCGGCTGTAGAGACGTTTGTGATTACGGTGCTTCCTGCAAGAGGTGCAGAAGGCTGGGTAATGTTAAAGGTTCGCGTAGCAGTACATCCATTATTATCAGTTATAGTTACCGTATAGGTCCCAGCGGGCCGGCCAGTAGCCGTCGCGAATGTTCCTCCCGAAGGAGCCCAAGAATAGGTATAGGGAGCGGTGCCTCCACTAACGCTCACCGCGGCTGCGCCGTTGGAGCCTCCAAAGCAGGAAACATTGGATTGAGCTGTCGATATAGAAAACGCTGAAGGCTGTGTAATGGCAACAGTTGCTGTAGCCGTTGCACTTGCCGCATCGGTTACTGTCACGGTATAGGTACCAGCTGCCCTCCCTGTTGTTGTTGCTGCTGTTCCCCCTGCTGGAGACCAAGAATAGGTATATGGAGTAGTTCCGCCTGAAGCGGTAACTGCGGCAGAACCATTAGATCCGCCGTTGCAGGAAACGTTGGTAGATGAAGAAATAGTTGCTGTGAGCGGTACCGAAGTAGCATTATTCATTGCTACTCCCGTATATTGTGTCCCGGCCGCGGTGTACGCCGCGCCAACAGTTACTGGATTAGAGCCGTCTATATTAAGACGTACGACACCTTTCGATCCTGTACCTGTCCCATCAGCTACATAGATATAGCCTGTAGTTTCATCTACTGCAAATGCCTGTGGCTGCAAAAAATTCGTTGCTCCTGATGCAAGGATTACCGGGGACGATCCATCCAGATTTGCTCGGACAACCTGATCATTACTTGCAGACGTCCCTTGCGTCAGATAGTAAAGTTTTCCTCCCGAAACAGCCACCCCAATATATTGTGATCCTGCGACCGTGATAGGGGTAACAATCGAAGTAGCAGCGCTGCCATCCATGTTAAAGCGAACTATTCCCTTTGATCCTGTTCCAGTACCATCTGCTACAAAAATATAAGTACCATTAGTGGCTATTGCCATAGGTTGGAAAAAATTGGTGGCACCTGAGGCTAAAACTTCTGGGTTGGAACCGTCTAAGTTCGCCCGAACGAGCTGATCGTTTGCTGCTGTGCTACTCTGAACAATAAAATAAAGCTTATTGCCATAAGTGGTTACTCCTGAGTATTGGGTTCCCGTTGAAAGAGGTAAGGCAACAACAGTTCGACTTCCTCCATTAAGGTCAAACCTCACGATTCCAGCACTACCAGTACTGGTTGCGTCAGCAACATATACAAAACCATTCAATTTATCAACTGCTATACGAAATGGCTGAGCAAAGTTACCTGCATCAGAAGCAAGCACTTCCGGACTACTTCCATCCAGATTTGCTCTAACTAGTTGATCACTGACAGCCGTGCTACTTTGCTGTATCCAATAAACCTTAGTTGCTGCTACCTGGGCATTTACTGCTATACATGATAGCATAATAAGAGCCGGGACAAGCAATATCTTTGCTGACCCGACCTTGAAAAGGCTTCGTCTTAGAAGGTTAAAAAGAATTATTCTTAAATACCTAGTGTAAAAATATGCCATATAAAAGTATTTGCGATTCTGTATATTTAGAGGTGACGGTGTTATTAAAATTCCTATAAAGCACTATTCTGTAAGGTGTTAGGCCCCCCTTTTTTTGGATTTCAAAAAGGTTCGCTAAAAAGCTGTCAATCCTAAAGACGGCAAAGAAAAAAAATTAAATTCTAATTAACAACTTTTACTTGATCCAAAATCCTTAAAGTCAGCTCCTTCTACGGAAGTAGAAGCGTTCTGTTTCATTTTACATTTAAATAACTTCAGGAGGCATTAGCAAGACTGTGGAAGTCAGATGTTAAAGGGTAGGTTATAAATTATTTGGCAAAGAAATTTTGGAACTTTTGTCCGCTCTGAAACCCATAGGCAGTGGCAAACCGGGCAGGAATGACCCCGTAATTTAATTTAAGATAATGGACTTCAATACTCTCCCCAGCTCTGCATGCAACATACAGGCGACTGTTTTCCAACAGACATGTTCCCACCGGCCGATTCATCTTTGTGGAACTAGCGGAAACGTCAATCAACTTTACTTCAGAATAATTGAACAAGGTACTTGCTCCACTATTCCAGGAATTACATGCCTTAACTAAGTCAATAATCTCGCCGGCATTCATTTTATTCCAATCTATCACTACGTCTTCCAGCTTTGGAGTGGAATAATAAGCCGCCAATGAATCGTCCCGCTCGTGTTCCTCAAGTGTTCTTTTAGATTCAATGGTATTCAAAATATCAAACACCCCTTTTACCATCAATTGTGAGAATACTAAATTAACATAGTCATACGAACAAAAAGGCTGGTTAGGAATACTGGACTTCCAGACCACCCCACCCTGATCAATATCTCGAGTCAAGCGGTGAATACTTAGGCCCAGTTCACTCAAACCCTTTTTCAATTGCCAAAATACGGGAGAAGGACCTCTAAATTCCGGCAAAGGACCAAAGTGGATATTAAAACTTCCATGAGTAACCCCGGTTAAGCTATCCGTATCAATTTTACTACTATAGCCGGCACAAAAAATAATCTCGAGCCCTAAATCTCGGACCCATGCGTAAAGGTCGTCTTTTGCTGTTTCTATTTGGACGGGAACTGCGAGAGAACTGCAAATTTCTTTTATTTGCGCGGAATTCATGTTCGGGTCTTTTGAAGAGCCCAGGTAGAGAGAAACCCCTGTTCTAAACCTCGATTTTGCGAGTTCCAGAATCAGGGGCATGAATATTTGCGATGAATTAGATATTATTCCTATTCTCACCGGTTTTTCTTAACCATTAATCTCGGGGTGGAAAAATACCTTCTAATGCAATAATAAAAGTTACGCATTGATAAGGTTGCATATTGGCATGAGGCTGAGAGCCTCCCGAAGCAGAAACAGTTGCCACATTCATAGTTGTATTGGGAGTGGTGGCAAAGGCATTGATCGGATTTCCTCCAGGATCTATGGACGAGGCGATGTAATTACCCTCCGGACTAGGACTAGCCCCCTCTACACTACTAGCAGAAATCAAGTGATTATGAGCAGGCATTTGTGAGTTTAGAAGAGTAACAGTTTCAGTTCCTGCCGTTTCACCTAATAAACGATTAGTAAGGCCTGCTCCCTGTCCCCAATGCATAGGCACCCTTCCCATCAAATTTGGAAGAGCAAAAGTAGTTTGCCCGTTTCCGCCATACGTAACTCCCAAAATAGAAAATAAAGCTGTATTCTGAGCAATTGATAGAAGTTGACCATTACATAACGCCCATCCTCTTGGAGCAAAATTGCCCCCGAACATTTTAATTTCGCCGATATACGGTTCCATGTAGTTAAAGTTTAGTATATAAAAATTTGATTATTTAGTCTGGTTTAAGTCGGCAATCTAGAAAGTTTTAACTTACTAACAAAATGTCATTCAAAAATCTACCCAGATCACATTTTATCCTACAAAAGGAATATGACTTTTTACTCTTACGGAAATTTTTAGTCGCGGGTTACTATTTTATGGCTTTCGCATACTTCCAGAAACAACTTTCGTTTTGATTCTAATCCCCCTATTAATCCTACGTGGGTAGCTTCTACTTGACTGAGTTCATCGCTCAGGGAATTTAAGGTACAGCTATCTCTTTTTATTTCAGCGATTGCCAGTTCCTTTTCCAACTGTCCTTTCTTGTAATCTAAGATATAAATCTGGGTAACAAGGTGATCCATCTCATGCCTAAGTTGAGTCAGCTGCGGCATGTTCAGCAATTCAGAAACCTGCTTACAGAGGTTTTTAAAGTTATTGTTGGCCATTGTATGGGCACAGCCGATGCGAAAGTTTCTATCTTCTTTCCTGCAAAAGCCGAGCCTGGGGAAGATGACATTTTGGTCCTCGAGTCGATCTAAATCAACCTCGTTTTTTTGTACTTTTTCATGCTTTAATTTGCACGACATCGTAGTATATCTTTTGTATTCTTGTAAAAGTTGATGAAGAAGGTCCGTACATATTAGCATTCTTCAATTATAAAATAAATCTCTTTTTGTTGACACATGAAATATAAAGAAATAATCGGAAAGCAAACAACCTGATCAACAATGATACCTTATGTTAATTTTAATACCCAAGAGCAGGAAAATGAAGTTTTAGAAGTAATTCGGAAACACCTAAGCAATGACGGCGCCGGATCCTGCATAGTTAAAAATCGAGCAGTTCAAGCAGAATCGTTTATGCTCTTTCTTCACCTCAAACTTGCGCAATCGTTCACATTCTCCAGGGTAGGTACAGAAAAGGTGCCGTTTGATTTAGTATCAGACAGGGGAGCAGATGATCACGGGACAAAAGGAACTATCATTTCGGCAACAAATCAGGCCTTCCCTCTCCACACGGATTGTTCCTATTTAGACAAACCGGCTGAAGTAGTGTCTCTTTACTGCCTGGAAAACTCCTGCAGTGGCGGAGAAAGTTTGCTTTTGAATATAAATGACCTGATTCCTACTCTAAATAACGACTACTTAGGCTTTCTTAAGTCGCAAAAGTTCAGAGTGCACTCAAAGGAGTTTCCAATTCTCGAAGAGACAGACAACCACTTCAGCATAAGATTCTCGGAACACGAAATTATGGAGAGCTATAAGGAGGACGATTACGAGTTGGTAAAAAGAGAATTGGAACAATTCCTGAGGTTACTAAGCTCCAGTCCCCTCGTTCAAAAAGTAAAGCTCGAGAAGAACGACTGCCTGCTGGTAAACAATAGAACTTGCCTGCATGGAAGAAATGCCTTTGAAGCAAATAGTGACAGAATATTTTTAAGATCGAGGCAATATTGGCGAAAATCTTAAACGCAGAAATCCGATCCAACTTCGTTTCACGCTGATGAATTTAATTACCTCCCATTCTAAGATTATAGTCTGCCGCATTAAGTCCGTTTCTGGCATCCTGCAGGGAGGGATTGATCTCAAGCGCTTTGACGAATGCATCTTTAGCCTTTTTCATATCTCCGTTCATATAATAGGCCCCACCCAGGTTATTCCAGATGATCGCATTTTGTGGATCAAGAACGCTTGCTGGTTCAATCATTCGAACTGCGTTCTCAAAATCTTTCTTCGCACCGTATTCCATGCCCCGACTCAGTAGAGTTGCTGCGTGTTTAACCAGATGGGGGTTACGACCTGCGTATAATAGTTTCACTGCCTTCCAGTCTACAAGCGCCTTTTCCAGATTATCCAAATAGAAATAACACAGGGCCCGGTTGATACGTGCATTGATGAAATCCGGGTGTATTTCTATCGCTTTGTTGAAAAAGGCAAGGCTTTTCGTAATGTAAGGACCGAACAACTTTTTGTCACTTTCAGAAAGCGTTGCTTTGTTCCCTACCAGATTATGCCCCTTATTGAACAAGTGGGTTCCCGCATTGTTATTTAGCATCGTGCTATTGGGATTAGTGATCACATCGTGAGTAAACAGCGTGAAATCATTTTTCCAATCCGCGTTACGGCTAATAGTCTTATAGGCGAAGGCAACCAAAATGGGCAGTAGCAGTAAGAATGGAACAAAAGAAGAAACAGCCCTCTCGCCGAAAAAGGACTGTGACCTTAATAGCAACCAGGCCAGGAGGATGCAAAATCCGACTGAGGAGTGAAAAATAAGCCTTTCCCCCATAGTTGCCCCAATGTCGAAAAATAGATTGTTTATTAACACAAAAAAAACAAAAAACCAGACCAGAGGTAACGCCAGCAAGTTTCGGCGAAATACAAGAACAATTGTGACTATTGCCAAAGTCACCCATACTGCAAGTGACATCCACACCTTGGCATCTGAAAAACTCCGGTAAGGAAAAGTGCTGTAAGAGTAATCGGAGGACAACTTGAACGGATAGAACAAAACTCTTAAATATTCTATCCACGTCGCTATAATTGAAGCAGCTTTTTGCTGCACTGTAGCGTACAAATACGGATCGTTCAGCACCTCAGTAGTTGGAGCAACAGGACTTTTGGTAATGGAATACCTGATTAAAAAAAACACGGCCGTTGCAGCAAAAAGAAATAAAAACCAGTTTTTTCCCAGGAATGAAAACACCGCTTTCTCCTTTTGTTGCAATAGGTAGATCAGCGGAATAATCGCCATCAAGGTAAACGCGTACTCTTTTGAAAGAAATGCCAGGAGATAAAACAATAATCCGTATATCAGGTATCGGGTTCTTGCAGAATCCCTAAAATACTTTACGAAACAGCAACAGCTAGCAAGAATGAAAGCCAATGAGAAAATTTCGTCCCGACTTTTTACATTAGCCACAACCTCTGTGTGAACCGGATGAAAAACAAACAACAAGGTTGCGATTAAGGGTAAATAGCGGATATGTCCAAACGTTAGCCGCAGAAACCAGAATAGGCACAAGCAACAGATAGCGTGATAAACGATTTGACAAGCATGCCTTATGCCTGCTATTTCAAGCGCATTCTTTTCTAGTTGATTATTCAATGATTTCAAGCGATCCGCTTCCTCCTGAACTTCAGCACTGCTCCCTCCCCAGCTTTCTAAATGTTGCAGCCTTTCTTTGCTCTGCATAAAATCCTCGCCGATCGTCTGCCCAAAAATCGATTGTTCAATAGCAAAGGAAGCAATAGAAAGCGGACGATATCGACCGCCAACAAGATTTAGCTGATCCACTCCCATGTAGTTGAAATAGCTCTTGTAGGCATCCTGAGAAAAAATTTCGGGCAAGCCACGAATGCCTTTGTGCACCAGAATATTTTTATTCAATACCATTTCGTCGTCAAGAGCGTACTCGTGGCTTATCGTGTTAATATTCAGGAGCAAACAACTTAAAACAACAACGAGCGGCTGCAACCACTTCTTCTGCAGAATATCCTTAAACATGGCTCTAAAAATCGATTGAAATTAATGAAATTGGAGAAAGCGAGAATCTTTTTCTTAAAAATTCCCTTTTCTATATATTAGAGCAATGATTAATAACAAGAAAGTGGTGGTGGTCATGCCAGCCTACAATGCTGCTAAAACCCTTTCAAAAACCTTCGCTGATATTCCTTTTGGCTTCATTGACGACATTATTCTGGTAGACGATTTCAGTTCAGATAATACTCAGATTATAGCACAAGAACTTGGAATAAAACACGTAATCCGCTTTGATAGCAATAAAGGTTACGGCGCAAACCAAAAAGCCTGTTACGATAAAGCCCTTGACCTGAATGCTGATATCATCATCATGATCCACGCAGATTATCAGTACGACCCTCGGCTAATACCTGCGATGTGCAGCATGATTGCCTATGGCTTGTACCCGGTTGTACTGGGGACACGAATTCTGGGTAAAGGAGCATTAAAAGGAGGAATGCCTATTTATAAATATTTTGCCAACCGCCTGCTAACGCTTTTCCAAAACATTGTGCTTAACGAAAAGCTAAGCGAATATCATACCGGACTCAGAGCCTACAGTGCAAGTGTGTTAAGCGCTATTCCCTACAAAAACAACAGTGATAACTTTGTCTTCGACAATGAAATGCTTGCTCAGATCATTATGCAGGATCATGCTATTGGAGAGGTTAGCTGTCCCACCCGCTATTTTGCCGAGGCGTCGAGTATTTCATTAGGGAAGAGTGTTATTTATGGCTTTGGTGTACTTCGTGTAACTCTACAGTTCAGACTCCACAGGTGGGGAATCTTTCACTTTAACCTTTTCCGTCAAGGATAGAATACGAACCTTCTCCGCAAGAAGTCTATAGGAAAATCGACTGACATTAGACGCTACATCTACCGCCATCTCTCCTGGCAACCATCGTCAATAGCCTTGTAATTCAAATACTGAACAAAGCGGGGGAAAGTATGGGTATTAGGACTGGCTCCATGCGGCAAAGCATGATGCCAGACTACGCAATCTCCAGCATTGGCAGCAATAGGTTTCGCCCCCAAAACTTCAAGATTCTGTTGCCTGGGGTCTACCTTTTGGTCAAGAGACCGGATCCACCTGTCGATCTTCTTATGAAATCCCGGAACACAGGTAAATGCTCCCTGGTTCTCAGCAGTATCTGTCAAATACAAAATGCCTTGCAAACCGAAAGGAATTGGTAATTCGAGGCTCACGTCCCAATGAAGTCCTATTCCTCTGTACTTGTAGGATGCAGTCTCCGGCGGATTAAAACCCACCTTATCTACATTCAACCAAAGATTCCGTTTCCCGTAGAGCTGCTGATACACTGCCTTTACCTTGGGCGACTCCCGGTTTTTCTGTAGCACCGGATGCTGAAAAAGCTGCACCATGATTCCCTGCAGGGCCTCGTGGGATTGGTACCAGGTAGCAGGATCGTCCATACTGATTCCCAGAAACTCACAGATGACGTCTACGGCCGCCTTTGCATCTTCTTTAGGGACCGCATCTTTGATGATGAGGTAACCGTTTTCGTTCCAAAAATCCCAGTCTTCCTCAGTCATTCGGTAGAAATAGTCATCTCCCTGTTCTTCTTCCTGCTCCCCAAGAATAAAGCTATTGAACAGCCTTACCTTCTCGCTATCTATCGCACCGCCGTTCAGCCCCAGCACCCAGTCTTCAAATTCCTCAAAAGAGGGTCTTTCCTCATAGAGATACTTCGATACCTGATAAATCCCTGCTCCTATCACCGATAAAAGGGTGTTGTCGGTATTCCATTCCTCCGCAAAGGCATTGCTTTCCAGCTTTCGCCCTCCCTTCAAAAGTGTTTTACTCCAATACCTTTTCAGGTGCATCAGGCCGAGTTTTCCGGTTTCCTCCGGATGGGCTACTGCCATAGTCATCATTTGTACACTCATCGCTTAATGCTAAACCTATCCACCAATCATCACATTAAATGCGCCGAGCACAATCTGTCCGCCATGGGCAGTGGTGTCGCCCATGCGTGCTGCGGGCATTCCACCTATCATCACTGTAGAAGAACCGCTGACAATGGCATCCGGAGGACCGACGCATACCAGTGTGTCCCCAACCCGGGCGGCAGGCAAGCCACCGATCAGAACGGTTGGTGCCCCTGGACCCACAATCGGTCCGCCCACATGCGGAATGGGAGGGTTACCGGGACTCTGCATGGGGCAGTGATGAAAATCTGTAATTCTTGCTGCTGGAGGCATAAGTTTTAATTTAATTGATCATTACCATGGCACCTTTCAGCGTTAGCTGCATGCCCCCGCTTACCTGTGCTGTTTGTCCGCCCTGAGCGGAATACTGCATATCTGCCGTTTCTTTAATGTTCATTCCTTTAACATCGACATCTCCGCCCGCTGCCCCAATCTCCACTCCCTGGTCTCCCTTAAGGATGAGTTTCCGGCCGCTGCTGATGCTGATATCTTTCGCACTTGTCAGGGAAATCCCTTCCCCTGACATTACCACCAAGTTCGCATTTTCGTCATGAATACTGATCCTCTTGTCCTTGTCGCTAACGATAATCGTATTTTTCCCTGGCGTTTGCAGCGTAAGAACCTTGTTCTCATCATCAAACTGCATGGAAATTCCCGAGCGGGAAACGAAGGCTTTTAAGGGATTATCATCTTTGGGTGATAGTCCTTCAGCAGGTGCGCACTGAGCGCTGTACAGGCTACCCAGGATAACCGGATAACGCGGGTCTTCGTTAATAAAGCCCAATATGACCTCGTCTCCAATTTCAGGCAGAAAAAATGCACCAGCTCCGCTGCCTGAATAGAAGTTGGCAAGCCGCGCCCATATACCAGCCCCTTGAGGATCCAGTATGGGAACATCGACTAGAATTCGGTATTGTGCATCCGGATCTCCTGCCAGTTGCCTTACTTTTCCGTTAAGCAGTCCTTTTATTCCCGGTATTATACCTGTTGCTGATGGTGCAAGGGCACCGGGCTGTTCACTTAACCACTGTTCGGACAAACCCAGAGACACTTCAGTTAACCAGTTACCCTCAGAAATGGTATGTTCCAGCCCCGAGATAAAGTAGTTGCCATCGAAGCGAGTACCCAGACCAGAGAATGCAATGTAACTCCCTGGTTCCACCCGGGCGTTTCCCTGAAATTTTGCCTGTCCGCGTATTTTCGAATACTCCATTTTGATGATTTGCGCCTTCGACCAATTGCTCAGTTCAGCCGGTGCCAAGGAAGCGGAGGTCCTCAGCTCATGACCGCTCAATCCAAGGATTTCGGAAAGCTCCTTAGTCGGAAGATCTCCGGCACCCGCTAGTTCTGCCCTTGTTCGTTCGCTTATGATCGACTGCGTTTTGAAGTCCCAGGCACTGGCTGTTGCTGCTCCTAGTTGGGATACAGCTTTCAGGTCGGCCTTAAACTCCAGCAGGTTTTCACCGTAAGTAAGATTTAATACAGGAGCCGCAGATGCATCCGGTGGCGCAAGCTTAAGGATACCATCACTTAGCGTAATAATCATCCCGTTCATCTCTGCCAGTGAAAGCACATAATCCCAGTCGCTCAGGTCATACTGAACCTGCAATGGGTTTTGTAGATCTGTGGCAGAAGTGAGGGCGCTTAATCCAGAATAGGAGCTGACGATTGTGGAGATAACTTCCGCAACAGTCTGCATAGAATAGCTACGGCTCTTTTTTCCTGCCCTCATTCGGAAAGCCGGATCGAGGCATTCCACTTCAAGAAAAGGTCCTTGGGAGGAATCAGCACTGATTTTCAGACCGGTAATAATTCCCGTAAAAAGAGAGGTCGTATCCGAGCCATAACCTGCTTCTATGGAAAGTGCTGTGCCGGGGACAAACAGCGGAGATGAACTCGCTGAAAAGGTCCCTGAATCCCCATCCTGTACTACTATTCGGGCCACCGGAATCTCGTTTACCCGTTTCTCTATCCCTACTGATACTATCCCCAGGTTGTCCGGAAGGGGCTGTCCGTTTGTCTTCAGCTTTAGCACTACAGGAGCTCCGATTGTGTTATTCGTCATCAGGTTTTTTTTAAGGTAAGGAATAGGTTTCATACCGCCCGCAGCCTTTTATTCAAGACCGCCGGATGAAATACCAGCAATTCCGGTCGTCAAGTTAAAGCATTTGAGCTATGTTCCCAACTACCTCCGGGAAAAAGCATCTTCCTGGCCCTGCACACCACCTTTCAAACAGGTTCAAGGGCACAACTCCGCTAACACCATCGCCAAGCGTCATGCTGAGCCTGTGGTAGCATAGAGCAGGTTCAATGGCATACCGGCACTGCATCACCTTTCTGCCCGCGACAACAGGCGGCTTGAAAAAGAGTGGTCCGATGACGAATGCGAAACGGCCTGAATCATCGGATCACAAACCAGCGTCATGCTGAGCTAGTCGGGGGGTGTGTTTGACCCACTTTTATATAACAGCCAGTGCCGCGGCCGGTACCCCACTACTGCGATTAAACTTCACGTATAAACTATGCACGTCATTATCTACGTCCCTGAAAAATGTCAGGACCGTGCTGTCGTTTAACGGCACAACACAGGGCTTTCCTTGTAGGGCTGGTGTTTTGAACAGACCGTCGGGTCCACAGGCCAGCGTATGGTAAAACTGGGTTTGGGGCATTTGCGAATTACCTTTAAAGGGCGCAGAGGTGTTTCCGCCTCTTACCAGATTTGCTGCTGAAACCAGGCCGTTTACAAATTCCTCGCCCGCACTTAAGCCGTCGCCCGGCCAGTAACTATGTATCGTAATAGCCACCAGGTTTCCCTGCTGATCGGTGTATTGGATAGTCACATGTCCTTCCCATTCCGATTTACCCCGTTTTAATATCTTGCTTATACACGGATCTCCTGCCGCTGACGGGGCAGTAGTTTGTCCGCCGCTAGTAAGGGTATAAGGTTTCCAACGGCCTGAACCCAGGACGGCATCTTCATATTTGCCCATAGTAGTACCGTCATCCTCCCTCCTTTTATCCCCTTCAAACAGAACTGCCTTAATTTGTCCACTAGTGGTGCGGTATGCCGTATACATACTGTGGTAAGTAGTATAGGCATCCGAAAAGTAGTACGGACAATCGGGCACCGTCATCGGATCGCCGGCAAGAATGTCATTCGATATTTTGGAAGCCTGCCACGGAAAGGACACCATTCCGAAGGCGTCCCATAAGTGATTATCCGTACCACGGTAGAAAATATGGATCTGCCGGGGGGCTGTCATCACATACAAGTCTCCGGCCGCCGGAGCTGCCTGGGGAGCATCGCTACCAGGGCCGGTTATCTGTTTCACGCCCCAAACACCATTTACAGCAAATACATCCCAGATAGAGCCCTGGAAATCGCGATAAAAACAATGGAGATATCCACCAAACTGGATGGGGATCGGATTAGATGCTGCCGGCGGAGCACCTTTAGCACCACCTGGTCCGGTGACTGCTACAAGCGACCATAACAAGCCGGCGTGGACCAGGTCTTGAATGTGATTATTTTCATCGCGGTAGCAACAATGCAGTGCTCCGTTGATCAGGACAGGTCGCACATTACCCAGCGGTCGCGGGGCATGGGGTGTGCTGCTGCCAGGGCCGGTCAGTTGCAGAGGCATCCAGGAATGGAAGCCCTCGATCCAGACAGAAGCTTGAAGATGATGATTCGAGCCTATGGTAAAACATAGGGTTTGATTGCCGTACTGTACAGCAATAGGGTCAGTGATGGATTTATGGTTCATTTAAATTGCAATACCAATTATAACAATTTAATTAAAAGTAAAATAGACCATCAGGATTTTTCAAAAAAAAGCCGCTTCAGGGAAGAGCTTCCGGGCGGAAACCAGGCTTCTTTTGTTTTAAAATCGCAACCACCGGAGTCGCTTTATCGTACTAAGCTTCACTGTCTATTCCTGACAAAAACTTATATTTTATACCGATGGCAAACTTTATCACAGCTTTCCACATCACCATGACAAACGAGGGTGGTTATAGTAACAACCCGAATGATCGCGGCGGCGAAACATACGCAGGTATTGCTTCGAACTTCTGGCCTAAGTGGCCGGGCTGGCCGATAGTACGGCAAATTGTTGCACAGAAACCGGCGAACCTGAATACTGCTCTAAGGACAAACGCACAGCTGCAGACCTTCGTGGAAGATTTTTACAAGAAGAATTTCTGGGATGATCTTTCCCTGGACGCACTCAACCACCAGCAATCTGCCAATCAGCTATTTGATACCTCAGTAAATATGGGTTCGGGTATAGGAGCCAAATTCCTGCAGCAGGCGGTGAATGCTCTAAAGCCGAATACGCTGGTAGTAGACGGGCAGGTAGGAGCCAAAACGATTGCTGCCGCCAATGCCTGTACTGACGAGGCATTATATAACGAGATCTGTGCCCTGCGAAAAGCAAGGTATATGGCCATCATAGCAGCCAATCCTGCGCTGGCGGTTTTTGAAAAAGGCTGGCTGAGCCGAATTACTCCTTTTAATTCCAGTCTTAGCTGATTACATCATACATACTTTTTATGAAAAGATTACTATTCCCGACCCTGCTGGCAGCAGTACTTCTCAGCAGCTGCAATACAGCCGATGGCAGCATCGATTATAACCAGACCCTGGCCTTAATCATCATCATAGTGATCATTGCCCTATTCTTTGTACTCGCCGCGTACTCCAACCTGTTGCGGGATACAGTTAACAACTGCGATGTATTCGAAGCGAATGCAAGAAAAATACAACATAAGCGGGGACTAAAACGGATCAGGAATGAGAATCCATATAGCTTATCGCGGGTACAGCTGGCGGTATGGACAGTTATTATTTCCTGCTCGTATATCTACCTGGAGCTTTGTATGGGAAATTGCAACAGCACCGACATTAACCAGACTGCCCTGGTCCTGATGGGGATCGGCGCCGGCGTAACTGCTGCCGGTTCTATTATGGACAACCGGGAGATCCAGAATGGCACTCCCCGACACCAGAACGCACCTTCTGAAGGCTTCTTTGTGGACCTCCTGTCCGACGATCAGGGAATCAGTATTCACCGTTTCCAAAACGTAGTTTGGACCTTCATTGCCATGGTCATCTATCTGCATAAGGTCTGCAACATTGCTACTGGCTGTGATCTTCCCGAATTGAGTGACACGCTGCTTGCTTTGACGGGAATCAGCGGCGCTACCTACCTGGTATTGAAATCGCAGGAGAATGGCGGGGCAGAAGATGCTAGCGAGCCGGCCAATAACACCGGTCTGAGTACCGGTCCTGCCGCTGCTATTAGTCCGGCAGTTCCCGTACCTCCCACTGTAAATCCGCTCAATTCATCGCCGGTCATTCCGGATACTGCATCTGTCACCGCAAGCACCAGTAGTCCGATTCCGGAGGGGGCTGATCCTGGGGTCGCTGTATCCACTCCTGAAGTTACACCTACGGGGTCTGTAACTCCGGGTAGTTAAAGGTAATCGTTCTGGAGAGCATAACCCCGTATTTCGCTTCGCTCAAGCTGACGGTCTTAACCCAGTGTCATGCCGAGCTTGCCGAAGCATAAATGTGTAGGAGCCGCTGCCAAGTGAAAAATCAGGCCAGCAGGCAAAGCTGCTGGCCCATGATCTTACTTGTCTATGGTTAAAACACCATTAATATTGGAGATAGTCTTCCCGGCAGGAAGGTCAGTAATGTCTAATGTAGACTTTACTGTATCGCCAGAAATATTCTTGCAATTTGCGCTAAGCACTACTTTTATGCCTTCACAGCTTAGGGTATAGGAACCCAGAGGTGCGTAAGAGTTAGAGAACTGAGTTCCCAGGCCATCAAATTGAAGTACCCCATTTTTGTTTTTGATGAGCGCTTTCGTTGACAAGCCGGAAACGTCTAAACTCGAATCCACCTTTTGATTGGTAAGATTCTTACAGCTTGCCTTAAGCGTCACTGCAACATCAGAAGCTGTATATAAATACGAGCCCGCCGGGATAAACTTAGTAGTGGCATCGTTATGCGGAACCGGGCAATCTCCCGCGGAGCAAGTCGAAATCGCTTTCACGATGCTCTCAATCAGCATTTCCGCGCTCATGATAGTCATAGCCACTTGTGCTACAAAAGCGACACCGTCTGTGGCAAACCAGGCGATTAATTGCGCAATGGCAATTGCACCTGTCCTAACCCAGTCAAACCACGACGCCTCGTCTACCCAGGCTTTAAAAATCGCTTTAAAGCCACAAGCCTTATACATACTTCCCGCAATACTGAATAAAGTTTTTGCTCTGTCCCAGGCACCTGTTGCATTACTAAAGTTGCGGAACATGCTTAAAAAATTATTAAGCGGAGCGGCTCCCATTTCGGTCAGTAGCGCCCGTGTCACGTTAGTATTCGCCGTTGCCTTCAATCCCACCAATCCCAGTACAAAAAGACCAACATTTAATAGTGCCGTGCCTATGGAAAGATTGCAGGGCGTAAAAATATCTTTTATAGTAAAGAATTCAATAGCCGCTGCATGTGAGGCCCCGGTAGCAGACAAATGGGCGGCAGCTGCTGCTGCAACGTTAGCTTGGGCGATATTTGCTCCCGATACTTCCCCTACAGTCAACTCGTTGAGTGTTTCGTCATCAGGCTTTGTTCCCTTTACAATGTGATGAACTAGGTCATCATGGTATTCATCAATAGCCTCTGAATGTTCCGGGAACCAATCACTAAGTTGTGCAAGTGCATTCTTTACACTGTCAGTAGTTAAAACTGCTGCTGTCATAAAATTTCTGTGGATTTAGATGATATAAAGATTAATAACTAAGACGATAGTACTTCGAGTAATGACCTTTATTATAGAGTTTTATAGAATTTACTTAGGGAATCCTTTGAACATTTGGGATATTCAAAAATGTTGCAGAAAAAAGCTAAGTCAGCTAAACTAATAAGGTCGATTTTGGCACTCATAAATAAAGTAAAAACGGCAGATGATACGTTATACCGGACAGGAAGGTTGCAATTGTTAGCACTTACTTCCACCAGCTCGTCTTCGCTTCTTACTTCGTATTCCAGATATTCCTCCCCTGCACGCTCAAAGTCCTTCCTCCCCAATGCTGCGTTTGCTGAATTAGCAGAAACTTGCTTAACTTCGATAATACATCTGTTTAAAAACCTGAACTGTCAGATAAGCTATTGGCTACCCGATATTTGGCAATCCACTCCTTCTATAAAGATGGTGGTGTACAATTCTTCTGCTGATCGAATACTTTTTCTCATTCCACTAACGCAAATGCTTGCTGATCATTTCCTATCCATTTGTACAAGTGAATAGTACTCTGTTGTTGTCCGTCTTTATCCTTGCTGCTATGGGATATATAGAATAATCCATCGCCTAAAGGACACAAACCGGTAGCTCCCCACTTGAAATACCAGCCCCTTATGCCTGATGCGGGATCTTTAGGCCCAGTGTTCAGCAGTGAAAGTGTTTTGACTTTTACCTTTTTATTTTCAGAGGGTATGTAGCTCTTTACAGGCTTTCTTTTACCATCAATGACAAAGAGGTCGTAATTTGGAAAATGAGCCTTAGATCCCCGGTATACTGCAGCAAACAAATTTCCTGTGTATGGATCATAAGCCAAATTCTGAATCCCATAACGCGTATTTCCGGTTTTTACGAAATATTTTTCCAAAGGCTTTTTAGGGCCGGAATGGTGTAGCTTATCCTGTGAAAGTTTCTGCGCATACTTCTTCCAATCAGTGACATCATATTTCAAAATCACTTGATGGTCATTATCGCTCCGTGCTGTATCCCCATACACGCCGTAAGCGACATACAGAAACTTTTTAGCAGAATTGGGGTCCCCGATAGCCGGGGCAAAGGCAACTCCGTCTATTCCTGAACAGGCAAAACGATGCGGCCTAACCTTATCGCCATCTTTCACCGTCGCCGCATAATCCCTTACGGCTTCCCTGATATAAACAGTATGTAATACATCTTCTTTTTCTGCATCCATATTTGGACGTACAATACGAGACCCATCGAATATTGCAATGTAAAATCCATCCTCATTCCTCGTTTTAGCTCCTAATTGTCTTGTGATACCTTTCCCAATTGCATCGTTTTTATACTCCAATGAACCGTATATCTTACCGTTATCATCAAAATCCAAATCGCCAAGATGCCCGATAAAACCGGTCACACTACCTATTAATTTACCCGAGAGGTCGGTTTTGATTAACTTATCAGTAAAAGAAAAATAGACACAGGCATTTGCTCTATCCACCACAACGCCTTGCACATGAAAATTACCATGCTTGCCCGAATATATCGAATCAGGAAGGATTACAGTTTGAGATTGAGACCGCAGGGAAAGTGCGCTAAAAATAAGGAGGTACAAAGCAATTTTTTTCATCCTTTTTGTGTTTTGATTAGTGACGTCTTATTTACAAGTTTCTCCCATAACTTTCAAAAGCAACAAAGAAGCGGCGGAACTCAAACAGCCTTTTTGCAGGAATTGTTGGAGCTACCTCTGCTAACTCCTCGTCTTCTACTTTTAGATAAAGAAAGCCCGGAAGCTCTTGAGGACCGGCAACTACCAGGGCTATTGCTCCTTGCGCTACTTTTCTCTTATACCATTGGTCAATTTTGGTATAGTGGCTTCTTTAAAATTAAAAAAGGGCCCGAGAGGTTGATGTCGATGAACGGAAGAAATTGCATTTGAGGTTGGTATTAATTGAGGCTGTTTTTTTGGCTAAGATAAAAAGAATGACCTAAAGCGATAGCTTTCCTGGTGCGATGCTTTCAAGAAGGAGTGATCGGCTTTTTCTCGGATTCGGCGTTGAAGCGTTAAATAAAGAGATTCCGCAACGTCACATTCACGCAGATCACGATACAGTCGGTGGTTAGCTATAATATCATAAATATCCACAAGATGTTCCAGCAGTTCTTCATTTACCCAAACTGCCCGGGCAGCATCAACCATGGCAGTGCCGTAAATGGATATCGGGCTGATATAGATTCCAAATGTCTGTATCTATAAAACTCCCCTCGGTAGCCGAGATCAGAATGCCGGCGGTGAAGGTCCACCGTGTGAATGATTGCATTAACACCACCGCAAACCTCACCCAAAGTCGTTTTTATTCTTTATGTCTGAAATGAGATCACTTGTCTCACCAGCAATACATCTGCTTCAATGATGGAGCCGTTAGCTGATCGCATGTGTATCACGCTTTACCGAGCTTACCAGTCGACCCTGTAAGCCAAAATCAAAAAGCCCCTTACATTTCTGTAAGAGGCTCATTTTTTTAACCACTAAATCTTATCCAGTCTTACTTCTTCAGCTTCGACAGGTTCAGCTTCAGATTCAGCTCAAAGTTACCGTTGGTGTTACCGGCAAGGTCTGCAGTACCTGAAGTGTACATCCCGTGGATACGGATAGCTGGTGTTGCTTTAACGCCCATCCCTACTGACATACTTTGAGTAGTGTGGTATAGCATCAGCACGTTCACCTGCTCTTTAGCCAGGGTGATGTTGGTACCGATATCCATGATGTTATCCAGTCCTCTGATGTCCCGGTAACGGAAGGTAGGTTCCAGTCCCAAGCCGTCTACTGCATTCGGGAAGCTGAACTTATAACTTAGCGAAGCAAAGTAACCGGAACGGTCTACCAGCTGACTACCCTGTGCTTCTTCCTGCTGAAAGAACGACTTTAGGTTAGGAAGGGCAAACTGAGCGGTTAGCCTGTTGCCTACGTACACTGCTCCGAAGTCACCATCTATGAAGGTTTCTCTTTGCTGGAAACGGCTTACGGATAAGTCGCCCTGATCTCCGTCCATCTGGTCGTTCATAATCCGCTCGTACATTAGTCCTAAAGAGACGCCGAAGCTCAGGTGCTGACCTTCGCTGTTGAGTGGAAGGTGGTAAGCATAGCTCGCTGCCACCCGGGTATTTTTGATCAGACCGGCCTCGTCGTTATAGAGGTTTAGTCCTAATCCTGTCTTTTTACCGGAACCATACACTGCCGTGATCGACTGTGTTTTGGGCGCTCCTGGTAATACGCTCCATTGTTGTCTTGCTGCCAGATCTAGTTGTACGCCCTGCTCTGTTCCTGCCATTGCAGGGTTGAGGATATAGGGGTTCTGGTAGTAAGTGGCGCCCAAAGGGTTAAGTTGAGCTTGTGCTTCGTTTGCTGTTAAGGCAGTGATCAGGAGCAGGGAGAGGCTCCCCGCTTTGCTGATGATATTTTTTAATGTTTTCATTCTTGTATTTGCTTATTGCCTCCTCCGGCTACGCCACCTCCTCCAGAGGAGGACAGCCAGATCAGCTTTTGTGCTTATTCTCCTCTTAGTCCCTCACGATCGTGATAGTCCTGGTAAAGTGTCTGACACCTTGGAGGTGTCTGACACTTAAACTCCGACCTTCCTTAATCTCTCACTATCGTGATAAATCCTTTGATCTTTTCTTTACCCGGACCGAAGTCTACGATGTAGTAGTAGGTATCTTCGGCTAGTGGAGAGCCCTGGAAAGTACCGTTGAACTCGTTGCTGTAGTTATTCTTGCTGTAAAGCATTCTACCTGCTCTGTCGAAGATCTTCACCACGTTATTCGGGTACATGTCGATGTTACGGATCACAAAGTTGTCGTTCACCCCATCACCGTTTGGTGTTACGATGTTGGTTCCGTCTACTACCTTAAAGTCGGCCAGTACTTCGATAGTAATGCTTTGAGTGCTTAGGCAGCCGTTGGCATTGGTAACCGTTACCGTATAAGTAGTAGTTTCACTTGGACGAACATTCAGAGTAGCCAGGTTCTTCGCTACGCTTACGATGCCGTTTGCATCTGACCAGCTGTAGACTAGACCTGTGTTTCCGCCTGTTACTTCCGCTGTCAGCATCGCTACTTCTCCTTTGGAAAGCGTAGTGCCTTTGTCGGAAGTGATCGCAATTACCGGAAGTGGGTTAACGTTAAGAACAAAGCTTTTCAGGATCGTATTCACTCCCCCGTTTTCGGTTCCTCCGTTGTCAGTTACCAGGATGTTGATCACTGCTGAACCGGTTGCTCCTTCGTTCAAACTGTACTTAACTGATGCATTTCTGTCAACTGCCTGACTTACTGAAATTGACTGGAACATCGCATTGTTACTGGTGCTTACTGATACCACCGTACCCTGATTAGTATCTGGCCCCGGAGTAATTCCGCTTAGTCCTACTGTTTGCTCTGATGTAGTGTAACAGATAGTTGAATTAGCGATGTTATCAAGTGTAGGTTGTTCGTTTACATCGCTAAGCTGGATCGTAAACTCTTTGTCAAGATGCAACATACTGTTTTGGGCAATCGAACGAACCCTCACCTGATAGCTTGACTTGTGCTCGTAGTTGAGTTCTGCTTTGGTTCTGATCTCGTTACCGCCGTTAGCAATTTCAAACAGACCATTATCTGTATCTCCTGCTCCTGCTACCAGTTCGTACCTGAAGGTTGCATTCGGATCATCAGATGTAGAGCTTAGCGTTCCGGCCAGTGTTCCTGCTGCTGCATTTTCATAAACTGTTGCTGATGCAAGACTGATGCTGGTTGGGAAACCTGGTTTTACAGTAAGAATACCGTCCACATGCATAATCTCATAGTTGACTGCTGTGGCTCCGCTTACCACAATCGGATACGGTCCCGCTGGCGACATCGCATCTGCTATGGTAGAGAACGTAGGTGGAGTCGCTAGCACTGCTGCTGTTTCGTTATTTACAAACCCGGTATAGGCTGCTGTAAAGCTTGGCAGCGGCAAGCCCTGGAACTTCTCTTTGTTCTCTGCAGTGATCGTCAGTGGTGCTTTTAGAATCGAACTGCTGATCGTTGCACTGCGGGTTGTTACATTGTAGTTATCCTTGTCCGCACCAGCCAGTACAAAACTACCAGCTGTTACCGTTTTGCCTCTACCTGCATCTTTGGTATCGTAAGTAGCCGTTCCACTTACGCTAACTACGTCTCCGGCTTCTACACCTGTAAGGCTGTAGTTAGCATCTGCCAGAGTAGCCGCGACTGTTCCATCGTAAGTTTTGCTGATAGCCGGACTAGCATTCAGAGCTACCGTAATTGGCTTAGCCGTGATTGCTCCGGTTGTCGTTTCTGAAGTCGTTGTAAGATTGTAGTTGTCTTTATCGGTTCCGGCCAGTACGAAGGTAGCTACTGTAATAGTTTTGCTTGTTCCTGCTTTCTCGTCTGCATAAGTCGCCGTTCCGCTTACCGTTACATCGTCTCCTGTTTCTATACCGTTTAAGGTGTAGTTGCCAGCTACCAAAGCAGCCGCATTGGTATTATCGTAAACCTTGGTGATGGCTGGTGTGGCATTTAGTGCCAGCGTAATCGGCTTAGCCGTAATGGCTCCTGTTGTTGTTTCTAAAGTCGTTGTAAGATTGTAATTGTCTTTATCCGCCCCGGCAAGTACAAAGTTGTTTACCGTAATGGTTTTACCTGTTCCTACTTTTTCATCTGCATAAGTTGCCGTTCCGCTTACGCTTACTACATCGCCTGTTTCTATACCGTTCAGCGTATAGTTGTTGGCAACTAAAGTTGCCGCATTGGTATTATCGTAAACCTTGGTAATTGCTGGTGTTGCATTCAGAGCCAGGGTAACCGGCTTAGCAGTAATGGCTCCGGTAGTCGTTTCCGAAGTCGTGCTCAGACTGTAATTGTCTTTATCCACTCCTGCCAGTACAAAATTGTTTACTGTAATGGTTTTGCCTGCTCCTACTTTTTCATCTGCATAAGTTGCCGTTCCGCTTACGCTTACTACATCGCCTGTTTCTATACCGTTCAAGGTATAGTTGTGGGCAACTAAAGTCGCAGTATTGGTATTATCGTAAACCTTGGTAATTGCTGGTGTCGCATTCAGAGCAAGTGTAATCGACTTCGGAATTACTGTCAATGTCTGCTGCTGATCGGAGGCAGGATCATACGAATCATTGCCTGATTGGCTTGCAGTGATTGTTGTGCTACCCACGCCAACAATGTGTATTTTACCAGCAACAATAGTGGCTACAGATGTATTGCTGGAGGTATAGCTAACTTCCAGAGAGGAACTTGCTGTCGCACCCGGATCAAAGTCAGCACTGCCATAAGCTTTTGGAGTAAGGCTATTGAACGTGATGGATTGAGATGCCTTTCTGCTTACTGTGATGGTATACGTTTTCGTTGTAGTACCATCTTCCGCAGTTACCACCGTGCTAATCGTATTGCTACCCACGGATAAGGAAACTGCTTTTGCATTTCCGCTGGAAACCGGGCTACCATTTACGGTCACGGTGGCTGTAGCATCAGAAAGGGTAGGAGTCACATCAATGGAAGTAACCGCATTTCCAACAGTAGCCGTATAGGCTGTGGTTCCCGAAGTGAATGATGGACTAAGGGTGCCAGAACTAATAGTTAAGGCAGAAAGGTTTGCATCAGAAGCGACGGTACTTACAAGTACACCGCCTGTGTCGCCGATATTATTTAGTGTTACATCTGCGGCATGGTCTTTTGCATCTTTAATAGTCCCTCCGTTAATATTCAGAGCGCTTACCGCCACTCCGTCCAGATCCTTGTCTCCGGCTACAACAGTATAACGGAAAGTCAGCGCAGTCGTACCCGAGCCTGCCACATAAGGCGCACGAACAGTACCGGTATTTAAGGCTAACGAAAGATAAGGTGTTCCCCCTGTTATCGTTACATTTACATTTTCGGAAAAATTAACCTTGAAATCCAGATTCTGACCTAAACTATAGGTAGCGTCTGATGGCGGCGTTACACTGGTAACTGTAGGAGGAACAGCATCTACCAATACCTTTGATGCGTCGTAAGCTTTTAGTGTAAGAACCGCATTATTCCCGGCAAGATCCCTAATTGTACCACCATTTAGGGAAAGCGAATTTAATAAGATTCCGTCAGTATCGAGGTCCCCCAGCACCACTGTATATCTGAATCTTAATGAAGTAGCATTACTCTCTCCTGGACTGTAAGCGGCATCCCGATCAGTAGAACCTATTTGTATAGAAAGTTGTGGTGTACCAGTTACCACTACAGCTTCTGAAATGTTCATCAAAAAGCCAAGATGATCACCTTCCTTATAAGTATACCAGATAGGCGTTTGCATAGTGGTTATCGTTGGCGCTGTTGTATCAATCGTGATAACAAGGTCTGTTGATGCAGCGCTTACGTTGCCTGCTGCATCTGTCGCTTTTGCTTTGACATAATGCACTCCAGCACTTAATGTTGTCGCTGTAATAGACCAGTTGCCTCCCGTTGCTGTACCTGTGCCAATTACCGTGGTACCATCGGTGTCAAACAAGGTAACCGTTGCTCCGTTTTCGGCAGTACCGCTGAAAGTTGGTGTGGTGTTATTGGTAATATTATCTGAGTTCGAAGTGCCGCTGTCGCTGGTACCCGCCAGGTCGGGCGCAGAAGGCGCTGCCGGTGCCTTGGTATCGTAAGTAATCGAAGGTGTAGTACCTTCCTCCCCGAGGTTTCCTGCAGCATCTGCATAGCTTGCTGCTGCTACAGTTATAGTTGCTGTACCAATATCAGTATTCGCGTTCGGTGTGAAGGTTGCGGTACGTGTTAAGCCCGAACCTGTGAGATTGCCAAGGGTACCACCGGTAACAGTTACGTCTGATTTGGTGAATGTTAGTCCCGGATCTTCGCTGAATGTAAAGGTAATTGTGGCAGCTTCGCCTATCTTAATCGAAGAGCGACTGCTCGTTATTGTAAGTGTTGGTGATGAGGTATCGAACGTAATGGACGGGCTTGCTCCTGCACCTCCGGTATTTCCTGCAGCATCTGTATAGGCACCTGCTGGTACCGTAATACTTGCTGTACCATTATTCGTATTAGCATCAGGCGTAAATGTAGCGGTCCTGGTCGTTCCGGTTCCGGAAATTGCACTAAGACTACCCCCCGAAACTAAGACATCCCCGCTTGATCCGTCCCAGGTAAAAGTAGAATTAGGATCCTCGCTGAATGTAAAGGTAATTATTGCTGTTTCTCCGCCCTTAAGCGAAGAACGGCTGCTGCTGATGGATACGGTAGATGCTGTACCATCCACAACAAAAGAATTGACAGCGTTTTCCGCACTTGTATTGCCAGCTGCATCTGTAGCTGTTGCTTTTACAGTATGAGAACCATCCGCCAATGGTGCTGAGGGTGTATACGACCAGTTGCCTGAAGCACCTGCTGTGGAAGTTCCTACCGGAGTACCATCTACAATAACTGTAACTAAGCTCTCCGGCTCAACCGTTCCACTATAGTCTGGAGTATTATCATTTGTTGAGCTTCCATTCGCGGGTGTTACTACAACTGGTGCTGCCGGAGGATTGGTATCGATGATAAAAGTAATGGTCGTACTTTCATTACTGATATTACCTGCGGCATCTGTAGCTATTGCCTTCACCGTATGAGGACCATCCGCCAAGGGTATTGAAGGTATATACGACCAGTTACCCGAAGCATCTGTTGCCGGAGTTCCTACCGGAGCACCATCTACAACAAGGCTGATTGTGCTCCCGGTCTCAGCTGTTCCTTTATAGGTAGGCGTGCTGTCCTTAGTATAGCTGTAATCGGCCGGACTGGCAATTACAGGAGCCACAGGAGCTGTATTATCTATAGTATAAACCTCTCCCGAAGTATAGGCCGCACTTGCATTTGGAGTAATACCTGTTGTACCGGTAAAATCTAAACGGAACTTACCATCTCCGGAAACGGAATTAACCGGAACTGTCCAGGCGGTACCTGTGCCGGTTGGCGTACCGATCACTCCAGTTGCATTACCAACTAATGTTAAGGTAAAGTCGGCAGCATCTACGCCAGTAACACTATTCGCAAACGTAACCGTATATTCTACTGTAGTGGCATTGGTTGGGCTGGCAGGTAATTTGCGAACGATAGAAGATACTGTAGTGGTAGGAGCAGCTTCAGTTGTGAAGCTCTTAATATCCCCCGTTGTTGTACCCGCACTGTTTACAGCCTTAACCCGGTAATAATAAGTAGTACCAGCTGTCAGGCCTGTAAGAGAAGCAGAAACACTAGTACTTCCCGTTTTTGCTGCAATAGTACCCGGTGTAGCTGCAACAGATGTAAAAGACGTAAGAGCTGAACTTGTTCCGTATTCAAACGTTACGGTAGTTTCCGCACCTCCGTCATTTACCGTACCTGGTAAGGTAGCAGTGGTCGCAGTTTGGGTTGAAACGGCGTCGGTAGTTGCTGTTGCTGTAGTTGCCGTTGTCGTTGTCGTAACATCAAATTTAACAGGAAAGGCCTGATAATTACCCAATTTATCATTGGCAACTGCGAAGATATCGTAGGAAGTACCGGACGTCAGTCCGGTTATGGTGACACTCGACGCCGTAGCCGCTGAAGTGGTTTCAATCTCTCCGCTAAACGCTGCCGGCACCGATGATGCGTTTTGTCCGGCTATCACTTGGTCCGTCGATGGAGCATCGGATCCGTCGGGCAAGACTACGTAGAAGGTTTTTCCGGGCTCGTTAAGGTTTGTAGACAGATTCAAACTAGTGGCGGTAACGTCTGAAACGGCCGGATAATTTGTCAAAAACGTTGGCGGATACGGTTCATACTCCTTCCCCGAGTTTTTGTTTTGCGGATTAGGAACAGTCCTTAGGATAAAGTCATTGGCGTTATTATTCGAATCGTAGCCATTACCTTTCAACACGTCGACTCCGGAAGTCATCGAGGTTGTCGTAGAACTCGCAAACGCCTTTCGTTCCAAAGAATTGGAAGTACTGGTAAAGGCTGGCGCAGCGGTCGTCTCTGGTGTATTACCGGTCCCCCAAGCTAAAAGATCTACCAGCTGATATTGCCACGGGCTGTTATAAGTCGCAAAACTGTTGCAAAGCGCCACGTGTCCGCCACCTGTTGTAGATGACGACATATCGATACTCCCGCCATTGAGATCGGGCGTAAAATTGCCGGTGCCGGTAAGACCGATCAGCAGGAAGCCCCCACTCTCGATCGTCGTTCCTACAGGAAAAGTATATGTTTGCGAAGCGATGGTGCCGGTAGCGGACTTATACCGGATGGACCAGCCTGTCATCACCACGGGCGACGCTGTAGGGTTGTAAAGCTCTACGAAGTCGCGGGCGGCACTGCCGGGGCCATTAGCACCTGCGAACACTTCGCTGATCACAACGTGATTCGCCTGCGCTAAACAGTTGTAAACGGAAAATAAAACAGCAAAAACAACAAGAAGTAAAGTTTTCTTCATTTTGTACGATGATGGATTCAAAAACGCGTTGAAATAAAATACGGCACAATCAAAACATATTTAACAATTGATTGTTAGATACCCCCCCTTAAAAGGGCAAAGATGGTGTTAATGAACGGTTTTAAAAAGGAATTATCTTTTTTTTTAAACGATAGCTTTAAAATCAAAAAGCCCCTTACATTTCTGTAAGAGGCTCTTTTTTTAACCACTAAATCTTATCCAGTCTTACTTTTTCAGCTTCGACAGGTTCAGCTTCAGATTCAGCTCAAAATTACCGTTGGTATTACCTGCAAGATCTGCTGTGCCTGAAGTGTACATGCCGTGGATACGGATAGCTGGTGTAGCTTTGACGCCCATCCCTACTGAAAAGCTTTCGGTAGTGTGGTACATCATCAGTACATTCACCTGCTCTTTGGCCAGGGTAATGTTGGTACCGATATCCATGATGTTATCCAATCCTTTAATATCCCGGTAGCGGAAGGTAGGCTCCAGTCCCAAACCGTCTACTGCATTCGGGAAGCTGAACTTATAGCTTAACGAAGCAAAATAGCCGGAACGGTCTACCAGCTGACTGCCCTGTGCTTCTTCCTGCTGAAAGAACGACTTCAGGTTCGGAAGGGCAAACTGAGCCGTTAGTCTGCTCCCAACATAGGCTGCTCCGAAATCTCCGTCGATAAAGGTTTCCCGTTGTTGGAAACGGCTTACTGATAGGTCGTTCTGATCTCCGTCCATCTGGTCGTTCATAATCCGCTCGTACATCAGTCCTAGCGATACGCCGAAGCTCAGGTGCTGACCTTCGCTGTTTAGCGGAAGGTGGTAAGCATAGCTCGCCGATACCCGGGTGTTTTTAATCAGACCGGCCTCGTCATTATAGAGGTTCAGTCCTAATCCTGTTTTCTTACCTGATCCATAGACTGCCGTGATCGACTGTGTTTTGGGGGCTCCAGGTAATACGCTCCACTGTTGTCTTGCTGCCAGATCCAGTTGTACGCCCTGCTCTGTTCCTGCCATTGCAGGATTGAGAATGTAAGGGTTCTGGTAGTAAGTGGCGCCCAGTGGGTTAAGTTGGGCGTTTGCTTCGTTTGCTGTTAAGGCAGTGATCAGAAGCAGGGAGAGGCTCCCTGCTTTGCTGATGATATTTTTTAATGTTTTCATTCTTGTATGATATCTGTTCATTAGGGAGATTACTGTCGTTCTATCAGCAGGCTGCTTTATTAGGGTCAAGCGTGCTCTTAACTGACCTACTCCAACTTTTTCTTGATAAAAAGTTGGGCTAAAATCAAGAAAAGAACGAAGCTTCAGCCCGCAAGGCTCACTCGGGCCTCCCGAAATAAATTCGGGACAGGCTGCCGTTCTTTTCGGCCCAACCCGCAGTTCACTGATCAACATCCTGCTGGATAAAAACTGCATCTCCTTTAGCTCCTTTTTATTGGTTGGTAAGGGAAATTCGTTCTATGGGATAGCGGGAGGGCGATCTGGCGCACCTCCCATTTCCCTTTCACCTTTTACCTTTAACCTTCCTAGTCCCTCACTATCGTGATAAATCCTTTAATCTTCTCTTTACCCGGACCGAAGTCTACAATGTAGTAGTAGGTATCTTCAGCCAACGGGGATCCCTGGAAGGTTCCGTTGAACTCGTTACTGTAGTTGTTCTTGCTGTACAGCATTCTACCTGCTCGGTCGAAGATTTTTACCACGTTGTTCGGGTACATGTCGATGTTACGGATCACAAAGTTATCGTTCACCCCGTCACCGTTTGGTGTTACGATGTTGGTTCCGTCTACTACTCTAAAGTCGGCCAGTACTTCGATGGTAATGCTTTGGGTGCTTACGCAGCCGTTAGCATTGGTAACCGTTACCGTGTAAGTAGTAGTTTCACTCGGACGAACATTCAGAGTAGCCAGGTTTTTCGCTACGCTCACGATACCATTGGCATCTGCCCAGCTGTAAGTCAGACCTGTATTACCTCCTGTTACTTCTGCTTTCAGCATCGCTACTTCTCCTTTGGAAAGCGTAGTGCCTTTGTCGGAACTGATCGCAATGACCGGAAGCTGATTCACCGTCAGCGTGAAGCTTTGAGTTTTGAAATCTACTCCTCCGTTAGCGCTGCCTCCGTTATCCTGAACCAGCACTGTTATTACTGCTGTTCCGCTGGCATTTGCTGCCAGTTTATACCGCAGCTGTGCTGCTCCGTTGTTATCTGCCTGTGTTACTGTTAGGCTTTCGAACAAGCTATTGTTGCTGGAGCTTACCGATACGGCTGTCGTTTCATTGGCATCCGGTCCCGGAGTGATGTTGCTCAATGCTACGGTTTGCTGTGCCGAAGTATAGCAGATCGTCGAGTTAGCAATAGCATCGATCGTTGGTGCTTCGTTCACGTTCTGGATAGCAATGGTGAACTCCCTGTCTAAATGAAGCAGGCTGTTCTGAGCTATCGAGCGTACTCTAACTTTATAGCTTGGCTTGTTCTCAAAGTTCAGCCCTGCTTTCGTTCTAATCTGGTTACTGCTACTTGCAATTTCAAACAAACCATTATCTGTATCTCCTGCTCCTGCTACCAGTTCATATTTAAAGGTAGTGGTCGGATCATCAGAAGTAGAACTTAGCGTTCCTGCCAGTGTTCCTGCTGCTGCATTTTCATACACGGTAGCTGCCGACAGTGTAATACTGGTTGGGAAGCCTGGTTTTACAGTAAGGGTACCGTCCACATGCGTGATCTCGTAGTTCGCTGCCGTTGCTCCGCTTACTACAATCGGGTACGGTCCCGCAGGCGACATCGCATCTGCTATCGTAGAGAAGCTTGGCAAAGTGGTCAGCACTGCTGCTGTTTCATTATTTACAAAGCCGGTGTAGGCTGCTGTAAAGTTTGGCAATGGCAAGCCCTGGAACTTCTCTTTGTTCTCTGCAGTGATCGTTAATGGCGCTTTGCTGATCAAACCGCTAGTCGTCGCAGATGGAGTGATCAAGTTATAATTGTCCTTATCTGCTCCCGCCATTACAAAGCTTCCAGCTGTCACCGTTTTGCCTGTCCCTGCATTGGCATTATTAAAGGCCGCCGTTCCGCTTACACTTACCATATCATTGCTCTCCACACCGCTAAGCACGTAGTTGCCTGCCGCAAGGTTAGCCACTGTACTACCATCGTAGATCTTGTTGATAGCTGGCGTTGCTGCCAGCGTAAGACTGATATCTTTCTTAACAATCGCCCCTGTTGTTGTTGCTGATGGCGTAGTCAAGCTGTAGTTATCCTTATCTGCTCCTGCCAGTACGAAACCCGTTACTGTAACAGTTTTTCCTGTTCCAACCGCCTTGCTGTCGTAGCTAGCCGTTCCGCTTACACTTACCTCATCGTTGTTTTCTACACCATTTAAGCTGTAGTTCGCTGCAACGAGGCTGGCCGCTTTAGTGGCATTATAAATCCTGCTGATAGCCGGTGCCGCGTTCAGCGCTACCGTAATTGGTTTAGCGGTAATTGCTCCGGTGGTTGTTGCTGTTGGAGTGGTTAAGTTATAGTTTCCCTTATCTGCTCCCGCAAGCACAAAGCTATTGACTGTTACTGTCTTACCAGCACCTACTGCTTTGCTATTGTAAACTGCGGTTCCGCTTACACTTAGCTCATCGTTTGTCTCTACTCCGCTCAGCACATAGTTATCTGCTACAAGGCTTGCTGTGATGCCTGCATCGTAGGTTCTGCTGATCGCTGGTGTGGCTGCCAGCGTAAGGGTGATCTCCTTCTTAGTGATCGCACCAGTAGTGGTCTCGGTAGTAGTAGTTAAGTTGTAATTATCCTTATCTGTTCCTGCCAGTACGAAGCCCGTTGCTGTTACAGTTTTTCCTGTCCCAACAGTTTTGCTGTCGTAGCTAGCCGTTCCACTTACTGTTACCTCGTCGTTTGTCTCTACTCCGCTCAGCACGTAGTTATCTGCTGCAAGGCTTGCTGCGATACCTGCATCGTAGGTCTTGCTGATCGCAGGTGTGGCTGCAAGGGTAAGACTGATGTCCTTCTTAGTAATCGCACCTGTAGTTGTCTCGGTAGTAGTAGTTAAGTTATAATTATCCTTATCTGTTCCTGCCAGTACGAAGCCTGTTGCTGTTACAGTTTTACCTGCTCCAACTGCCTTGCTGTCGTAGCTAGCCGTTCCACTTACTGTTACCTCATCATTGGTCTCTACTCCGCTAAGCACGTAGTTATCTGCTGCTAGGCTTGCCACGATACCTGCATCGTAGGTCTTGCTGATCGCTGGTGTGGCTGCAAGGGTAAGACTGATATCCTTCTTAGTAATAGTACCGGTTGTACTTGCTGATGGAGTGGTTAAGTTATAGTTCTCTTTATCAGCTCCTGAAAGCACAAAACTATTTGCTGTTACTGTCTTACTACCTACTGCTTTGCTGTCGTAGCTAGCCGTTCCACTTACTGTTACCTCATCATTGGTCTCTACTCCGCTTAGCACGTAGTTATCTGCCGCAAGGCTTGCCGTGATGCCTGCATCATAAGTCTTGCTGATAACCGGTGTGGAGGCAAGGGTAAGACTGATGTCTTTCTTAGTAATCGCACCTGTAGTTGTCTCGGTAGTAGTAGTTAAGTTATAATTATCCTTATCTGTTCCTGCCAGTACGAAACCTGTTGCTGTTACAGTTTTACTTGCTCCAACTGCCTTACTGTCGTAGCTAGCCGTTCCACTTACTGTTACCTCATCGTTGGTCTCTACTCCGCTAAGCACGTAGTTATCTGCTGCTAGGCTTGCCACGATACCTGCATCGTAGGTCTTGCTAATGGCTGGTGCTGCTGCCAAAGTAAGGCTGATATCCTTCTTAGTAATAGTACCGGTTGTACTTGCTGATGGAGTGGTTAAGTTATAGTTCTCTTTATCAGCTCCTGAAAGCACAAAGCTATTTGCTGTTACTGTCTTACTACCTACTGCTTTGCTATCGTAGAATGCCGTTCCGCTTACTGTTACCTCATCATTGGTCTCTACTCCGCTTAGCACGTAGTTATCTGCCGCAAGGCTTGCCGCGATACCTGCATCGTAGGTCTTGCTGATAACCGGTGTGGAGGCAAGTGTAAGGCTGATATCTTTCTTAGTAATCGCACCTGTTGTACTAAAGGTATTTAAGCTATAGTTGTCCTTATCAGTTCCACTCAGTTCCAGGCCAGTAATACTTACCGGTTTATTGGTACCCACCAGCGCATCATCATAAGCTGCACTTGTATAAACCACTGCTACATTGTCATTCCCAACCAAACCTTCGCTTGAAGTAAATGGATTGAAAACGATGGTGGCTGTATTGGTTTTATTATACACTTTTGTTACCGGTTGGGCAGTAGCTGTCAAGGCTTTCTTAGTAATCGAGCCTTTGATATCTGCTGTTACCGAGTAATTGTCTTTGTCATCCCCTATAAGGGCAAGACCGGTGAAGCTTACTGCTTTATCTTCGGCCGCTTTTGCATCTGCAAATTCAGCTGTCGTATAGCTTACCGCTACTTTATCAGTACCTACCAGCCCCTCCGCTGCTGTAAAATCTTTGAACGTTACAGTCACGGCCTTATCACCATCATAGGTTTTAGTTACGGTTTCTGCTGTCGCAGTCAGTTGTTTCTTATTTACAGTCAATGTTTGCTCAACCGGGCTTGCTGAAGCGTAAACTGCATCCCCTGCCTGGTTGGCGGTGATCTTCACCTCACCTGCAGCTTTGATAGTCACTGTATTTCCTGAAACGGAGGCAATGGCTGCATTGTCAACAGTATATACTATATTAAGACCAGAACTTGCCGTTTTTGGAAGATCAAATGAAGCATCCCCATACGTCACCGCAGTTAAGGCGTTAAACGTAATAGATTGTGCTGCTTTCTGATATTCAATATAACCGCCGTTCAGTTTAAAGTTTCCGGCAACGTAATTACCGCTAAGCTTCACTTCCAGTTCGGCTGCATCCTCGGTTCCATCTGTATCAATGTATAAGGTAGAAGAAGTACTACCTGTGCTTACCTGCACTGAACCTGCTGCTACTGATGTTCCATCGCCTGCTGTTACGGTTCCGGTAAAGTTAATGACAGGAGCACCGTTCAGCTCGCCATTCAAAGTTCCTGGTGCAAGGTCGTATACATAGATCTTATCACCTGCACCAAAACCGGTGATCTCATCTATTCCGCTTCCTGATTTCTTAAAGGCGATCACTTCTGCCCCGTCCTTCAAACCGATCACATCATTTCCGGCAGCAGTTCCTATGTCGATCAGGTTGCCTGAAAACGTATTGCCACTTAAAGTTATCTTTGAACCGGCAAGAGCGGCTTCCTCCAGGATTCCGGCGTCAAACTTGCTGATCGTATTGCCGCTAACGCTTACATTGCTGGTGTTTGTAATACTAATACCCTGGTTAGCCCAGCCTCCGCCTGCAGAGGTAATATCATTCCGCCAGCTGTAAATACCGCTTCCGCTGATCGTGTTGTCACGAATCTCAAAGTTATCTCCTGCTTCATAAAGCATGATACCTGTTGAACCTCCCAAACCAAGGTTGGTATAATGTCCTGTTTCGCCCGATTTTGGCACCACGATACCGATATCAAGGATCTGGTTATTCACTACCTTTCCTTTGGTACCGCGGCGATCGCCTGATCCCCATAGTGACGATGCCACCTGGATGGCATTACCTGTGCTCCAGATCGTTTTGCCATATCCCTGAACGGTATTATTGTTGATATCTACCTCAAGCGTAGGACCCCAGGCCAAAATAGCTGTCTTCTGGAATTTCTCTACATAACTGTTGGTCAGTGTAAACTTATGTGCTCCTTCGTTAGCCGCACTCTCGGCGAAGATCGCCTCGTTGTGGTTCATACCCGAAGGCTGGTCAGCCACATATCCTGAAGGTGCAGTCTGCTGATCCAGCTGGCGAACCTTTACCACCTTTACTTCGTCCACTGTGGCGGTGGTGTTGTATACGCCGATACCCTGGAAGGTATAGGCCATCTTGTCGGTATACCGCGGATCGTTCTCCAGACCCTGATCGTCTCCATCTACACTTAGGTTACGGATGATCACCGGCGAAGAAGGGCTCTTCACCCCGATCACCGCGAACACATCCTGACCCTTCAGGTTCTTCCAGTTTGTTCCGTTAATTGCGAGAGAGGCTGCTGCCGGCGACTTGATAGTCGTTACATCCTTGCCTGCTCCTTCTAAAGTGATCCCTTTTGTGATCGTTAACTGCTCGGTGAACGTACCAGGTTTAACCACAACCTTATCGCCCTCTACCGCGGCATCAATTGCCGATTGTATAGTAGCGTACTCGGTTTCTAAACTGCCATGATAAAGGATAGCTACGACACCGTTATCTACATTTCCGGTAAGCATGGTTAGCTCGAGATTATTGTCCACTGATACCCAGCCTCCTTTTGTAAGGCCATTGTAGGTGGAGCTTGGTGGTATGGGAGTGGTGGTATTTGTATTATAATAGGCCAAGTCTTTAGAACTTCCTTCGATACTGATTTCCCAGCGGTTTTCTCCGGTATTAAATTTTAGTTCATAAGAGACATTATGGTCACCGCCCGTATATATATAGCGCCCGTTTTCCATATCCCACCGATAGAGGGTAATAGCAGGGGCCGTTGGTTCGTCGTATGTATCTTTAAAACTAATAGTGTTAGCAGAAACTGCGGTTTTTTGAAAAGCGGTAACTGAATTGGAGCTGGTGCCGCCGGCATTAACGGCTCTTACTCTATAATAATAAGTAGTACCTTCCGATAAGCCGGTTACCAGAAGGTAAGGATCACCGGTAATTTCTTTATCATTATAATCGGAAAGGATTGAGTTTGTGGCAAAATCGCTGGCAGTAGCTATATCCACTCGGTAAGAAGTAGCGTTGTTACTACCCCAGGCAAACCTAAACCCGCCAGGAGTTATCGTGTTGGCGGCGTATAAAGTTGGCGCAGCCGGAGCGGTTAGCTGGCTGGCTGTTGTGGAAGCAGCACTAATTGTGTTACCACCACCGGCGTTTCTAGCTCTTACTCTATAATAATAAATAGTACCGGCATTCAGGCCGGTTATTACTTTAATAGTAACATTGCCCACGTCTAAATCTTTATAACTAGCCAAGGTACTGGAAGCACTAAAGGAATTATCTGTAGCCACATCCACTAAGTAAGAAGACGCACCGCCAACAGCACCCCAGTTTATAGTAAAGCCGGTGGAAGAAATATTGGTAGTGGCACTTAAAGTTGGGGCCTCCGGGGCAGTTTTAAAACTGCGGATATTGCCTTGATAACTAATACCCCCAGTATTTTTAGCTTTAATCACGTAGGTATATAACGTGTTGGCGGTAAGGTTTTCCAAATTAAAAGAAGTAGCATTAGCAACTTCGGTATTGACAATACTGTTGCCATTAGACGTTACTTCAACCAGATAAGAAGTAGCACCGGTAACAGCTTCCCAATTAACAGTTCCGGTGGTTGCGGTTATATTTGTAACATCTTTTAAGGTTGGGGCGTCCGGGGCAGTTAACTGGCTCGCTGTTGCCGAAGGCCCACTAGTGCCGCCACTATTTTTGGCTTTAACTCTAAAATAGTAGGTAGTATTTGCGTTTAAGTTATTGAATGTTTTAGAATTTACATTCCCAACATCAGCACCATACACTAAACTGATAAAGCTGGAATTAGTAGCAACATCCAGTTCATAAGTAGCAGCGCCGCTAACGCTTTCCCAATTTACGGTAAAGCCATTTTGGTAAATATCGCTGGTGCCGCTTAAGGTTGGGGCGGCCGGAACAATAGCAATAGCTTTATTTGCACCTAATGAGCCGGCTGCACCTGGTGCAGGAAGGGTTAAAGTCGCATTGTTTCCTGCAGCATCCCTGATGGTGCCACTATTTAAGGCTAAAGCACTTGTAGAACCATAATCCAAATCGCTGCTGTTGTCCCCCGCCTGCACGGTATAAGTAAAGGTTAGTGAAGTGGTACCGTTACCTGCATTGGCATAGTTTACCGCTCGGTCTGTAGTACCTGTTTCAAGAGTTAACTGCGGCGTACCGGTTACAGTAACCGCTTCGCTGAAGTTTACCTGGATAGATATTACATCGCCAGCTTTGTAACTTCCATTAGCAGTGGAAGAAGTAACTCCCGAAACGGTTGGAGCAACACCATCTATAACAAGGGCTTTATTTGCACCTAATGAATTAGCGGCACCAGGGGTAGGAAGTGTTAAAGTAGCATCGTTGTTCGAACCATCTTTAATTGTCCCGCTGTTTAGCGCTAATGCTGTGGCAGATACATAATCGAGATCGGATGATACATCGCCTGCCTGAACAGTATAGTTAAACGTTAATGTAGTTGTTCCGCTGCCGCTGGCATAATTAACCACTCTGTCAGTTGTACCAGTTTCTAATGTTAACCGGGGGGTGCCCGTAACTGTTACCGCACCGCTAAAGGTTACCTGAATGGGAATGACATCACCTGCCTTGAAAGTACCACTTGTAGCTGATGAGCTAACACCGGTTATGGTTGTAGCAGTAGGTACAGAAGCGATGGGATTCATGGAAACCCAGTTGGAAGTGTTTCCACTAAGGGTGAAGTTGGAAAGAGTTCCGGCTGTTCCTTTACCTGTCCTCTCAGGCAGAGTAGTAATACCTGCATTATTTCCACCACCGATTCCCTGGTTAAAGTCGTAATACCGTACCAAATTTGCAGACATCGGATCGATCTGCAAATCTTTATTCGCAGTAATCTGGGCTTCTGTCCTGGCAACATCCCATATACGAAACTCGTCAATTGCACTATTTCCCAAGTTCCATTTTCCTCCCATATGCACGTCCGTCAGAGGAAGAAGTATGCCTGAATGAGTATGGGTGGTAGATAAGGAACCGTTTAAATAAATTTTTAAATTATTTCCATCATAGGTAAAGGCAACATGGGTCCAAGCTTTTGACTGCAATTGATTTACCGACCCAAATGCATCCTGATCCTGGTCCCACAGAGAAATGGTTTTATCTTCCTGCGTATAAATGCCTCTCTCGTCATGAGCCCCGTTATTTGACCAGTAAACTCCTTGATAAGCACCCTCGTCATAGTCAGGATAAAGCCAAAACTCAACAGTAAATTGACTAGGAGAAATGGGAGAAAGGTTAGTTACCTTAGCATCCGCGTCAAAATACAACGAATTGTTAGATGCTGGTGCGAAGACGTTCGTAACGGAGCTAATCTTCTCAGCGCGTTTAATATCTGGCCTATTAGCCACTTTAACCACTTCTTCTTTTTCAACATGAGCAGAACTGCTAGTTAAGCCAGTAATAGCAGCAGAAATTTTCTCGTGACTAGCTGCGATAGCAAAAAGGATTAGAAGGGCTAGAACTCTTACAAAGGGATGTCCCCTTCCATCACTTTTGGGAAGCTTGGAAAAGAATTTAGCTTTACAATAATTGTAGAAATATAACATAAAGAACTATTTACGATTGAATACCAAGTGGTGATAAGAGACTAAATCCGGAAAAGGACTACACACTCCGGGAACCAGATCCGGCAGGGATAGTGCCGTCGAAAAAATTGCTTTCAAGTAAAAGTTTAGCATACAGATTTATTACTCATCAAAAAAATACGGCCCAGGGCAGAATAAAAATTCCGCTATTTGGGTTAGGCTTTATCAAATAAAGAGGATCTCCACCCTCTAAAATCATCATCATACATAGAAGTGGGTGCCACTTCTAAAATCTTCGCTAAGATACCCAGTTCTACGAAAAAAAATAATGCATGTTGCAACATTTTATCTCTTCGTTCGTTCCGGCAGGCTCACTTAGACTTGACAAATTTAAGGTAGGGCGGGTGATATAAACCTGCCAGGAGCGGTATACTTGTTCAGATTTCAGAATATGGAACATTTTTCCAGGACAAATCATGCCGGTTGGTGTAGGACAGCGGGGTTCAAGCAGCTGGCATTTGAAGAGGTCTCTAAAAGTGGGCCGATGGCGAGGGCCAAGTGATCGGACGACTTCCAGTCATCCGATTACTCTCTTCTTAAAATCGCTCTCCTAAAGTGGTTCGATGACGAATGCGAAACGGCTTTGGTCATCGGATCACATTGCTTCCAGTAATCCAACCACTCTTTGGTCCATAAGCAACAAAGCCCCTTACATTTCTGCAAGAGGTTCCATCTATTCAACCTTTAAAACTAATTCTTTCTGCGGAAGCGTGGAAGCAATTGTTTGCATTATTGCCCTAACTAAATACGTGTAGAAATATGACATGAAGAACTATTTACAATTGAATACGATTTTGTGATAAGAGACTAACCGGGAAGAAGAACTAAAAACTCCGGGAACTTGAGGCGACACAGGAAATGCCTGCGAATAATTGCTCTTAAGTAAAAGTTTACCATACCGATTTATTACTCATTGAGAAATACCATGCCAAGGCAGATAAAAATTCCACTATTTGGGTTAAACTATATTAAATAAAGGAGGATCTCCGCCCTCCAACTCATCATCCTAACAAGAAGCAAGGCTGCTTCTGATTGTGTGTAAAGCACTTCGTGCTACGAAAAAAGACAATACACGTTACAACATATTTGTAATTACTTCGTTAGTCACGAGCACGCTTCAGGCAACAAAAGTACATCGGCACGAAGAATAAAAAACGTATTCAGCTTATCCGCTCGTTCCGAATTCAGAATATGAAACAAGTTCGTGAAAAGGTTCACCGTACTTTTCGATTATCAGACAAGGCCCTTATGCTATTTTCCTTCGGTTAGGGGAAAGATTCGTTTCTTGTAGTCCAGGTTCGATTTGTTGTTAATCTCTTTCACCACCTGATCCAGCTCCTCTCCGCAGGCTTCCAGCAAGGGGATCAGCTCGTTTAGCTCCGCTGGTCCTGCTGTGCGTAATAGCTGGATAATGCCCAGAATATTTGCCACGGGCTTTCGCACCAGGTGCGAGTTCATCACCGCTATTTCCTGTAAGCGCGCATTCTGCAACAGCGCTTCACGTTCTTTTTTCTTAAGCTGCGTGATATCCTGCATACTGCCTACCATCCGCAGCGATCGTCCTTTTTCGTCGCGGATCACAAATCCCCGGTCCTTGACGTAGACAAACCCGCCCTTCTTCCGGTTATAATAGCGGTACTGTTCTTCCCAGTTGCTCAGATCGTCACTGTTAATTACGCGGTAGATGGATTGCAGCACCCGGTCCTGATCCTTCGGATGAATGTTTGAATACCAGAGCTCGGGGTTAGTTTCCTGCTCATAACCAAAATTCTCCACAAAAGAGTTACTCCAACTAATAGTATTTTCCTGCAGGTTCCAGTCCCATATGGCATCATTGGTAGCTTTCCCGGCAAGGACATAGCGCTCGGTGACCTGTTCCAGCTGCCGGTAATGAAGCTCCAGCGTTTTGTTTTTTTCTTCCAGCTGCTCTTCGTAGGCCAGCATACGGCTTACATCATCAAAGACCCAGAGCATGCCCTGTAATCCCTCCGACTTGAGCCGGCGGCAGCTTACCTTCAACACCATCCAGGGTTCTTCCAGCCGCCAGTACCAGTTGTCTTTTGTCCGGCCCTGAAAGGCCTGCAGCATTTCCACTTCAATTTCTGCCGCATTGCTCGCGCGGGACCTTAGTCGCAGCATCGCCTCCCGCACCCTTAGTAAGCCGGGATTTTTCTCCTTCACATCCAACAACCTGCAGGCATTCGCGTTCATCCAGCAATAATGTTCATTCTCTGCGATGAATACCACACTCTGCGAAATACTTTCCAGTATCCCTTTGAAGCGTAGGCGTACTTTCTCCAGCTGCCGCTCGCGCTGCCACTTCTCGACCAGCTCGGTGATCCGCAGCTGCAGTATACTAAGGAAATCGGCGTAGCCAGTACAATAATTGGGGGCAGAAGCATAGTGGAGCAGTAAAAAGGCGCTAATGCCATTGTGCCTGACCGGAACCAGCACCGCCGTTCCCGAGGGTATCTCCAGCTTCGTCTGAAGCTGGTGCATGGCTGCTGCATCCAGAACTGCAGGTTGCTCCAATGAAAAAAACGGCTGAAAGAATTGCGGGTGGAGTGGTTGCTGCTGTCTGCCGGTACTGATAATGCGGGTGTTAAGGTGATCCACCTGCTCTACCCACCAGACATCATTCGCCAACGCGAAGGTCTTGACAGGATACAGGAAGCCCAGCCCCTCCGGATGGAAGGTCGTTGCCGCCTGGATCCTACCATTCATCAACAAGAGCTCGGCGATGTTCTTATACCAGTCAATCTTCATCAACACCTGAATTCAGGAAAATAGTGACAGCCTTAATAATTTCTGATGGCGCGCTAATATGGGGAAAATGTCCTTCGGCATCCACTAGTACCAATTTGCTCCCTTTGATGTGGCGGTTCAGATAATGCGCCACCTCTTCAGGAACGGCAATATCCTTTTGCGCCTGAATCAGCAGGACGGGCAGGGAAACCGTTTCCAGAACCGAGCGGAAATCGGAGCGGAAAATAGTGCGGGCAACATCCAGCGCAATATCGGGGCGTAGGGATTGAAGGCTCTGGGCAAAACTGGTACTCAGCCCAGGCCGCTCCTCATTTTGCATGGCGACGCGGGAGAAGCCGCTGGCCCAGCTTAAGTAATCGATTTGCATGGCCTCAAACAGGCCGTCCAGGTCCGCATCGCTAAAGCCTCCTATATAGTCGGTATCGTTCAGGTACCTTGGCGAAGCCCCGATGAGTACCATCTTTGAGAAGATACGGGGAGCCTGCACAGACGCGAGCAGCCCGATCATCCCGCTAGCGGAATGGCCAATATATACGGCCCCTTCCAGCTCCAGCTCCCGGCATATCTCCACCAGGTCGCCGGCATATCCCTGCAGGGTATTGTATTTCTGGGGATCATAATAAGCGGCCTCTGCCGCGCCGGCACCCGTGTTGTCGTAGAGCACCAGTTTGTAATCCTGGGCGAAAGCCGCTTTCACAGCCTGCCAGGCTGTTTGATCAGTACCGAAACCGTGACCAAAAACAAGGCAGCAACGCGCACTTAAATTGCCCTCTACTTTTAGATTATTTCTTTTGTATACGTCCCGATTCATTTGTGTATATGTGTGTGTTGCATCTTTGCTGAGAGCGCAGCAGCTGCCTGTACGAATTCCTGCTTCCCGTAAAGGGAGCCGTAAAAATCACAAAAAACCGCAAAGAAGGCCATTTTTATCCGCTGGCCGGTTCCATTTTCCGGAAATTAAACCAAAAACAACAGTACTGCAGGCAGGGGATCCGGCTTTTGCCGAACGGGTCCTCCCTGTTAACTCGCCATCGACGGATAATGCTGCTGCTTCAGATAGTCGGAAGGACTCGTGCCTGTGTACTTTTTAAAGGCGTTGAAGAAGGTGGTCCGCGAAGAGAACCCGGCTTCCTTGCCCAGGCCTTCCATACTGAGGTCCTTCCAGTCGCCGGCCATAAATCTTTCGATGATATAGCAGACCCTGAAGCTATTGATATAGTCGTTAAACCGCATTTGATAGTGCTGATTAATGACGTAAGAGAGGGTTTTGGAAGGGATACCCAGCATGACGCTCAGCTCGTTGATCGAAAGTTTCTGATTGCGGTATAATTCCCGCTCCAGGATCACTTCTTTAAGCGACAGGGCATACTCCAGCATCAGTTGCTCATTTACCAGAGGTTCCATTTCCTCCTTTTCGGACAGCGCATCGTTCCGCTCCGCCGGATCCGCCACGGCAACCACTGCAAGGGGCCCCGCCACACGCGGCTGCGAAACTTCCGGAGAGGGGCTGCTTTCCTGCAGTCCGAAGCCATAGAGGATCGTCGGCCAGAAGAAAAGCGAAGCGGAAAAAAGGAAGAAGACCAGGGTAATAAACAGCACCATCGATGCCTGGGAAAATAAAATATGGCTCTCCGTTTCTAATGTTGCATAGCCCCTGTAAGTAACCACCGCCAGCGATCCGTAGAGGACGGTGAACAGCGAGATCAACCAGAACACCCATCTGATCTTTTTCTGCGGGAACTGCGCCTGGGTGCTGTAGGCCGCCAACACCAGCCCCCAGAGGAGCGGAAGATAGGCCAGTCCCTGCAGGGGCCTCCATAAAAAATGGGTGATAGCAGGCAGAAAGCCTCCTGCCAGCTGAAAAGAGAGATCGGGGTTGGCCACTATTGCCTGCAGCTGCTGCACCTTCAGCCCTGCCGGAAGCAGGAAGTAGGGAAGCAAGTCGATATAGCTCAGTAAAACCGGGAGCAGGTGCAGATAATCCAGTTTATCTAAAGAATTCCTGCCCTTTATGATGGACCTGCAATAGAAATAGATGAATGGCGGGACAATGTAATATATGGGCGCCCCAACGCGGTAAAGCAGGGGAGCTTTGAGGATATCTCCGGAAAGTACCAGCAGGTACAGCAGGGCATACCAGCCAAATGCCAGTTGTACGGCTGCCAGCAAGCGGGCTCTGAATTGGTATTCCCTCCGGATCAACAGCAGCACCGCACTTACAAAACTGAAAAATACCCCGCCCAGGATAAAATTTGCAGAAAGTCCCATAGTCACCAAACTAGCAAAGGTAGCTTATACGTCCACGCTTACGGGATCTTTTACTTAAATAAGGCGGCAGGGTTACACGCTCTTCGAGATTTGTAATCTCGAAGAGCGTGTAACCCTGTATTCTACCTTTGCATCATTAAATAAAGCTAGATTGTATCCCGAAGGATTCATTGCACTTTTATATTCTACCGCATCGAACCCTAACGACTTAATCCGTTCACACGCTCTTCGAGATTTGTAATCTCGAAGAGCTATCCCTGGATTTTTAATCCATCCTTTGGGAATTTCATATGAAAACTAGATGCTGGCCTATAAGCATGGGGGATTTATAAACGTCTTAGTATCGGTTCACAGAACCTATCATCGGGCTCTTCGGAATTGCAAATTCCGAAGAGCAGGGGTTATTTACCGTGTCAGTGAAGAATGGAAAGGGCAGCATGGCTATGTATAACGAAGAGCTACCGAATTAATGTGCGAAAACCCAATTATAATCCATATATTTAACCAGACCCCAGAAATAGCTTTTAGTTAGCCACTTTTCTCTCTTTTTGGAAAAAGTCTAAAAAGATGGGAAAAATTTTCATACACGATTCAGAAAAAGATATACTAGAGACGCTGACGATTGCCCTGGAGCTGGAAGGCTTCATTGTCTATCCGCTACTAGACTGCGGCAACAATTTTTTGGACCATATTGAGGAGTTCAGGCCTCATGTCGTTGTGCTGGATTACCGCCTTACGGGAGAGCTATGTATACAGGCCTTAAACCAGATAAAAGCAAAATATCCACACCTGCCGGTGGTGGCAACCAGTTGCAATACCAACATTCAGGAGGTTTACAGTGAGTATGGGTTCGAAGACTATATTAAAAAGCCGTTTGATATCGATTTGCTTTACGCCGTCCTGCGCAAACATATTAAAAGCGATGGTGTCTGAAGCCTCTCGCGCTATCGTTTGCTGTCCCGCTATTGATATTAATCACCGCCTCAAGAAGGATAAGCTTCACTTTTAGAATTCCGGTACGACGATAATCCCAAATCATTGAACACAAGCCTTGCTTGATTAAAAAGTTGGTCACCCCCGCGACCGTAACTGACCATTAAAATGTTACTATAAAGCTCCGATGTTTTTAGAGTCTTTGTAAAGTATTTTCCCCCGAATGACGTCAGAACCTTTTATCATTTTGCTATGGCTATGGCAAATCCCCATTACAGAATCCGTAGCATTTTGGGTAAATCCGGCCCTCGGGTAAGCACAGAAAAGCGAAAACGCTTCAGTTTTAACAAGCTTGTTCCATAGGTACTCAAGGTTTACCGTGGCGCCGTTGTTTCCCTCAGCCCATAAAAGTGCCACCATCTCGCCAAAAGCTCTTACGCCTCTATTGCCAGCCTTAGCTCTATTGATAATACTTGTAATTTCGCGGTTAAATCTTGCTTCATCAGGCCATCCCTCAACCATAAATAAAGCGAGAGTTTCCTTTTCGTCAAGAGGGATATATGAACGAGTTTCTATCAGTGCTTTTACATTTAATCCGTGGTCCAAAAGCTTTGCTTCTAAACCATTCAAATGTTTTTGCGTAGCAATGACAATTACTCCTTCTCCCAAATTTATGCCTTCTCCCACGAAATCGGTCAGTACCTGCAAGAATGATTCTTCATCTTCATAAATTTGTAGCACATGTTCACAAGGAGCAATTTCTCCCCAAAAAACCTTTGCTACACTATCTTGCCATTCCTTGCTTGACCCCATCTATTTTCTATTATAAAGCACCCTACTGCCAAAAGTACACTATTTAAATCACCGTTTATATATTCATGGATATATATAAAACCTAGCCCAGCTCCCGAAGAACCGCAATTTGTATGGAAGATAAAACAAGTAAGCCAGGGCTGACGGAAAGGCCATAAAGCACACCGGAGGCTATTTTGCTTAAAGGGCTGGTAAATCTATATTTGCGCAATACTGCTAACTCGATGATATGAACACGCCTATGCACTCCTTGAATACTGACCAGCTATTGCGCATATTTTCGTTGTCGAAGCATCCTGTAGCTATTTATACGACTGAGCATCTCCTTATCGAAACAGCTAACGAAGCGATGTGCCAACTATGGAGTAAGGACAGCAAGGTAGTTGTGGGGCAGCCACTCGAGAAGGCCGTTCCTGAACTAACAGGACAGCCTTTTTTAACCTTGCTGAAAGAAGTATGGGTATCAGGAAGTTCTTTTGAAGCAAAAGATGTACCTATTAAGATTGCAGTGAACGGGGTATGGGAATGGTGTTATTTCGATATCGATTATCAGGCAATACAAGACGAGGAGGGAAAGGTATATGCAATTTTACAAACGGCAGTAGATGTTGCTAAGCGCGGGTTGGATAAAAACACACCGGAAGTAAAAAATGCCAAAAGCAAGGTGGCATTTGGAGCGAACAGGAGCTTCTCCTTTTTGGGGACTGGTGGAAAAGAATCATGGTCAAACAAACTGGTAGCTACAGAAGAACAGAGAGAAAATGAGTCGGATCGACTGAAGCGTTTCTTCATGCAGGCTCCTGCCGGTATCTGTATTCTGGATGGTCCCGACTTTGTATTTGAGATGGTAAATCCTCAATATCAACAGCTCTTCCCAGGCAGAAAGCTTTTGGGAATGGCCGTGATGGATGCTCTGCCGGAATTAAAAGGGGAAGCTATTGAAGAAATTCTTTTAAAAGTATATCAAACCGGAGAAGTTTTTGAAGGAAGAGAGTTATTAGTTCCACTATCTTATACAGCGGATGGTCCGCTTGCAGAACGCTATTTTAATTTTATTTATCAGCCGAGGAAAAACGGACTAGGAGCAATTGACGGCATCCTCGTATTCGTCATTGAGGTAACCGAAACGGTACGAAACAGAAAGAAAATCGAAGAGAACGAAGCTAACCTTCGGAGCCTGGTGATGTCTTCTCATTACGGGTTGATGATTTTACGAGGCAGGGAATACGAAATAGAGATAGTAAATCATCAGATTGCCAACCTGTGGCGTAAATCTCTGGCTGAGATTACCGGAAAGAAATTATTGGAAGTTCTTCCTGAAATTGAAGATCAACCCTTTCCCGCCCTTTTGAATAAGGTTTATACCACAGGTATCAGTTATGGGCAGGAGGAAGAAGTTTTATACCTACAAACTCCGGATGGACTGGAGACGAAATATATAAGCTTTTTCTACGACCCTCTTCGCGACGGAGACGGGAATGTGAACGGGGTTATCGTCGCCTGTGAGGACATAACAGAAAAAGTCGAAGCGAGGCTGCGGTTACAGGAAAGCTTCGAGGAGCAACAGTCTCTTAATGAAGAGCTCACGTCTACAAACGAAGAGTTGGCTGCCTTAAATGAAGAGATGGAAGCTACCAACGAAGAATTGATAGCGAGCAACGAAGAATTGCTCGAAGCTCAGAATGATCTTCAGAAAATGATTCGCGTTGTTGAGGATAGCGAAAATAAAGTGCGTGCCATGGTAGCGAGCGCCCCTTTTCCAATTGGAGTTTATGAAGGAAGGGAAATGCGTATTGTATTAGCTAATCAATCAATCATGGATGTTTGGGGTAAAGGGGATGATGTATTAGGAAAACGCTACTCGGAAGTTTTACCCGAGCTTGCCAATCAAGAGATATTTGATCAACTCGATCAGGTATTTACTACCGGCACTTCATTTCATGCCCGGAATCAACGCCTTGAGCTCATCGTGGACGGTAAACCCGGAACTTTTTATTTCAATTATAGTTTTACTCCCCTGTACGATAGAGCCGGTGCTATATACGGAGTGATGAATACAGCATCAGACGTAACTGATCTGTACCTTGCCAAGCAAAAGATTGAACAGAACGAACGCTACCTTCATAACATGATCCTGCAGGCACCTGTGGCAATGTGCATTCTTTCCGGACCTGAACATATTATAAGTGTAGCAAATCCTCCAATGATTGAGCTTTGGGGGAAACCGAAGGACTCGGTTATGTATAAGCCTGTATTCGAGGCATTACCCGATGCCCGGGAACAAGGCCTGGAACAGATAATGGCTGAGGTTTATCATAAGGGAGAATCGTTCAGGGCTGATGAAATGCCTGTCACTCTCATCAGGAACGGGATACAGGAAATCGTTTATCAAAATTTCGTCTACGAACCGCATAGGGACTCTGAAGGAAATATTATCGGCGTTATCGCGATTACCATTGATGTAACAGAGCAGGTACTTGCCAGAAAAAAAATAGAACAGAACGAAACAGAATTGCTGGAAGTAAAAAAGCAGCTTGAAGCCGAGCTTGAGGCAAATAAAGAAATTCAACACCAAAAGGACAGTTTTATCGGTATCGCCAGTCATGAGCTAAAAACACCTCTTACCTCATTGACGGCTATCATTCAGGTTGCTAACAGAAAGTTAAGAGATATGGATGACCCTTTTCTTGCAGGAGCAATGGAGAAGGCTCAGCTTCAGGTGAAAAGGATGCTTTCGATGATCAGCGGTTTCCTTAATATTTCCAGACTAGAATCTGGGAACATGATAATAGACAAACAAAGATTTGACCTTGAGGGCCTTATGAAGGAAGTTATTGATGAAATTGGAATTACCTCCAATTCACACACGATTAACTTTTCAAGCTGCGGACCACTCGCCATGGAGGCTGATCGGGACAAAATGAACTCCGTTATATCAAATCTCCTAAGTAATGCCATCAAGTACTCGCCCCAAGGGAAAGAAGTTTTTGTAAGTACTGAGTTTAAAAACGAAAATGTACTCATACGTGTAAAAGACCAGGGAATAGGCATTAGAACAGACGATCAGCAGAAGGTTTTTAATCGATACTATCGAGTAGAAACTGACCATACGCAACATATTTCAGGGTTTGGAATTGGACTTTACTTAAGTTCGGAAATTGTAAGAAGACACGGCGGGGATATTTGGGTGGAAAGTGAATTAGGAAAAGGAAGCACGTTCTGTATTCTGCTACCTGTTGATAAAAATGATATAGCTAACTAGATAGGCAGGACTTATGGCTCCCGCAAGACCTTTTCGCGGCATCAGCCATATATAAACGTCTGTTGGAGTTTAACAAACAGGAGAATATTGGCGGAACAACGGGCAACGCCTATTTTTTAAAATAGATAGTGGTGATCGATTTTAAAAACAAACGGTTTGCGGTTCTTTAAGGTCTGCTACGTCGCTGCCGGGGAGCACAAGGACTATCCTTAGCAAAAATTTAAGGTTCAGGAAAACAGCAGTTTGTTTATTCCCCGCTTTATTGCTAACCTTGAGACAGCCGGCGCACCTGAACCAAACCGTGCCGACATTGCCATATGAGCCGATCAACAATGAAAACTCCAGGAGTCTACATAAACGAACTGAACGCTTTCCCCAATTCGGTGGTAGGGGTAGCTACTGCAGTGCCTGCGTTTATCGGTTATACGCCGCAGGCTGAATATGAGGGGAAACCTTATAGCAATGTTCCGGTAAGGATCACCAGCTTTGCCGATTTTCAAACGTACTTTTGTCTGCCTGATCCGCCGGCACCGCAAAGTCCGGTAAAACAATATAGTCCGCAGTACTATCTGGTTCAGCAGGATGCGCAGCCGGCCAAAGGCGACTACCTGCTGATTAACCGATCCTACTATTCCGTACTTCCAAATCCCAACACTATTTATTACCTCTACAATAGCATCCGACTGTTTTACCAAAATGGTGGGGGCACTGCCTACATTGTGTCTGTTGGTACTTACGGTCCTCCCTCCGGCAAAACAACGAATCCCGGGGATCAGATCGTCAATCCGAATGTACAGTTGAATGAACTGCTGGGCGGATTACATCAGCTATTGAAAGAGCAGGAGCCCACCTTGTACATTTGTCCGGAGGCTACGCTGCTTTCTGTTGCCGACAACGGTACACTCATGGAGTCGATGTTGTTGCAGTGCACGCAGATGCAAACGGCTATGTGTATCTTCGATATTATCGGCGGTAATGCTCCGGATCCTGTTCTTTACACGGAGGACATCGAAACCTTCCGAAATAATACCGGTTCGGTTGGTTTGAACTATGGGATGGCTTATTATCCATTCATCGGCACCACCATAATGCAAAACACCGACATTGATTATACTAACCTCTTTGGAGGCGATTTGATGCAACTGATGCCACTGTTCAACCCGGCCGACGATCCAAATCCCGCAGTCGCGGCTATTCTCGCCAATATTCAAAACCCCTTAAGTGGCCTGACGGTAAGTCAGAACCACTATGCACTTTTAATGGCCAGTCCAACTTATGCCCAAATTATCAAGCAGATAGTTTCGATTGCGAGTATACTTCCACCGAGCGGCGCCATGGCTGGTGTAATTACGACCACCGATAATAACGAGGGTCCTTGGCAGTCGCCGGCAAATACATCGATTGTAGGAGCGGCCTGGCTGCCTATCCAGATTTCCGACATTCAACAAATGGATTTAAACGTCCCCGTCTCGGGTAAGTCCATCAATGCGATTCGGTTTTTTAATGGACGGGGGATATTGGTCTGGGGTGCCAGAACCCTGGATAGTAACAGCTCCGACTGGAGATATATCTCAGTTCGCAGAACAGTAATTTTCCTCGAGCAGTCTTGTAAGCTGGCTATACAGGGCTATGTGTTTCAGCCCAACGATTCAACTACCTGGGTAGCGGTAAAGTCAATGATCAGCGATTTTTTAATTTCTATCTGGAAAGCTGGCGGATTACAAGGCGCCCGTCCCTCCGATGCATTTTCTGTTGCCTGTGGATTGGGTACGACCATGACTGCTGAAGACATTCTCAATGGTTTCATGAATGTCTCAGTACTCGTAGCTGTGCTTCGTCCTGCGGAGTTTATCGTGCTTAACTTCCAGCTGAAAATGGTAGCATCTGAATAAAGATTGATTCATTATAAACGATATAAATTATGACAGCAGACGATGGCAGCAGCCCGGGAGCAACCTGGCCCCTGCCCAGGTTCCGATTCGAAGTTGATTTTGGTACCGCATTAAAAGGCGTGGCGTTCAAGGAGGTCTCAGGCATGGAGGTCGAGACTCAGGTTATCGAATACCGGGCCGGTGACAGTCCTGGTTTCTCGACTATAAAAATGCCCGGAATAAAAAAGTATGGCAATGTTACGATGAGAAGAGGTGTATTTGCTAATGATAATGCCTTTTGGTCCTGGCACCAGCAGACTAAGATGAACACGATACGAAGACAAACGATAATCGTCAAACTTCTGGATGAACAAGGTAGCGTGAGCATGCAATGGACTTTAACTAATGCCTGGCCCACTAAAATTACCGCCACCGATCTTAAAGGTAATGGGAATGAAGTTGCAGTAGATACTATTGAAATTGCACACGAGGGGATGATGGTATCGAATAGCTGAGCTACCGAAATGCAACCAGTTATAATTTAAAACCGGGACGATAAAAATCGGTTTAAAAGACGATATGAGTATTTTTCAGTCGGAAATAATCCTGGTTGAACCTGACTTTATTTCCACCCGAATTATGGAAATCATGCTTAGTAGCATCGGTTACACGGGTAAACTTTCTACTTTTGATGTGGCTTCCAAAGCTGCAGGATATTTAGATGCTCTCCCCCCTGAAAGGGAAAAGACGATAGGTCTGTTCATAGAGCCCTATCCTAATGAAGCTGCCGCCCTTGATCTTCTACAAGCTGTTGATGCTTTGCGTTTCGAGCTGAAATTGAGAACATTTATTCTTAGCTCAAATATATTGGCCAAAGACAAATACCAGTCATATACAGGTGTCGAGGAAGTTTTTTTAAAACCGATGTCGCTGGACCGTTTGCGGGGCCTTTTAATGGTTGAGCCAGGGAGCTAAGGTCGCCGATTTCCAATCCATAAAGGTGCAAAGGGCAGGTCTTATTCTGATCAATGGGCCCACAACTACCAAAACTTTTGCATCTTTGTACGTGCCAAATGCAAAACTCATACTTGGTTTCGCAGAAACCAGAAGAAGGATTTGCTGTTAAGGTAGAAGGAGATATGGGAATAAGAGACAAAGCAGCTGTCCTGGAACAGCTGCATAAAAAAATGATCGAGGAGATCCTCGACTTCGCGATCATATTACTGGACTTCGACGGGACTATACTTACCTGGAACAAGGGAGCCGAGAAGATTAAAGGTTACCGTGAACAGGAAATCCTGGGTCAGAATTTCCGGCTTTTTTATATGCCCCGGGACCGGCAGGCTCAACTCCCGGAACAACTTCTTAACCAGGCAATAAAGGAAGGAAGGGCCAGACATATCGGCCGCCGCGTGAGGAAAGACGGCACCACCTTCTGGGGTAGTATTTTAATCACCGCGCTTCATGACGACGAGGGAAATGTCATTGGATTCACGAAGTTGACAAAGGAACTTTCGGACGGCGAAATAAGTTAACGCCGCACTTCGTCTTGCTTAATGGCTGATCCGACAGTGGTTTAAACTCCCTTCCAGTTGTAGAGTCCGCCCGGTAACTGCTCAAACTGCCCGCGCAAGCTGTGGCCCTAATCTTTACTACACCTGCTTCTTCAAATGCACTTTAAATTGGGTACCAAGGCCCAGTTCCGAGAATACTTCTATGTAGCCGTTTGCCTGTTCAATCATTCTTTTGACCAGACTCAGCCCCAGTCCTGTACCAGTACCCTGATCACTCAGCCGTTTGAAAGGCTGAAATAATTTGTTCATATTTTTGGTCAGATCGATCCCGATCCCGTTGTCTTTAATGGTTATCACCACAAACTCCTGCTCCTGCCGGCTTTCCAGCTCTACTTTCAACGGCTGATCTTTTTTCCGATACTTGATAGCATTGGTAATGAGGTTATTGAACAGACTATCTATATGGGCCGTGAAGTAGCTAATTCCGGGGGCTTTGGAAAAGTTGCTGACTACTTCTGCTTCCATCTCCGCAAGATCTCCATATTCGCTTAAAATAATATTGAGGCGTTCCTGAAAATTGACCTGCTCTATTTTTTCCGCCCGGTTTTTTTTGAGACTAACCAGCTTGTTGAGCCCATTCAACTGTTCTTTTAGTTTCCTGGAAGAGCTTAGTATCTGTTTCAAAAAGTCTAGCTGCTTGTCCTGTGATTTCTCGCGGAGCGCAAGTTGAGCAAGTAAGCTGATGGAGGTTAAGGGAGTTTTAAAATCGTGAGAGACGACATTGGCAAACTCATCCAGTTCCTTATTCAAAAACTCGAGCTCCTCAATCTTGCTCCGCAATTGGTTCTCGATACTAATCGCCCGTGTAACGTCGTTCAGCAGCAATAATTGATGGGCAGAATGCTCGCCGATCCCTAAGGACGATATATTTACTTCCAGATATCTGCCTTCCACTTTTAGTACATCCTGAAAGGGCTGATCCCACTTCTTGCCAGATGGTAAAACTTCATCCGGAAACAGGTCACTCCATTCTACCCTCGCGCCAAAATCAACGCTTGGAAAATAGAGTTTAGCAACACGATTGACACTTAGCACTCGTTTCTCCGCATCCACGATCATGGCGCCAATAGGTGCGTGCTCCAGCACCAGGGCAAGATTTTCTACAGTAATCGGAGGACCAACGGGCGGTGGCGGCGGTGTGAATCGAGCACTTATCTTCAAAAAACTTTTTCGTTGCTGCGAACGCCGGGCAGCTCCATCTACTACCATAGAGATGTCTTTCCCAAATTCATAAGGCAAAAGCGTGAGGTTCTTCCCTACGTTGAAGCCCAACTGTATCTGCTGCCTGGTCTTCTGATACTGGGCCGGAAAGATAAGGACCACAATAGAAATTACCTTATTTTGCTGGTGAGCGCGCTGGACTTGTTTCAACGGGTCCACCGTGAGCGGGCCAAGCAGCAGGACGTCGGCGTTATCCAACTGATTGCTAACATCAGAGCCCAAAGGCATAATCTGCCGAAGTTCGGCATCTGCCATCGTCGTGATCTTATCCTGAAGGCTAGTCATTCCCTCAGCAAATCCTAGGTAGAATATTCTATACACAGGCGTCTAATCCGAAAAAACAGGTTGGTCCAGTAATACGCGTCCAATCCAGGTGTACAATAAATCCGTAGTAGGCGACATGATGTGTGATGCCCTCGCGTCCCGGAGCAGCATGCCGAGCCGCGAATTATTTTTATATCCCCTGCCACCGGTCAGGGTCATCACTTCATTCACCACATCCACGCAGCAATTTGCTACTTCTGCTTTGGCGCTTAAAATACTGAGCATGGCGCCTGAATGACTTCGATCTCCTTCTGAGGCTGCGAAATAAATCAAGCGCCGCGTTCTTTCTACATTAGCGAAAAGCGTACCCAAGCGATGCTGCAAAATGGAAGAACCTGCAAGTCCTGCGCCATTATGGGTATAAAAACGGGTAGAAAGCGACTCTATTGCTTCATCCAATGCAGCCTGTGCAATCCCTAAATAGGTGCCCGCCATAGCCATTAAAAAATAGGGAGCCACCACATTGAACACATACCAGATCTGATCTCCCTTTTCTCCCAAAATATGGTTGCCGGAAATACGAACGTCGTGGAGGTACATGGAGCGCGAGGAATTGCCGCGCATTCCTAATCCTTCCCAGGGCCCTCCCCACTCCAGGCCCTCTGCTCCTGCATCAATTAAGGTGCAGGAAAACTGATCTTCTTCTGCTTCTGCGCTTGCTCCCAGGGTAGACACGACATACGAGTCTGCGAAGCCTCCATTAGTAACAAAAGATTTTTTGCCGGAGACGACGAACTCATTTTCCGTAATTGCCATCAGCGACGTCTGCGGAAAATAAAAATGTGCCCCGGTTCCAGGTTCACTGAGTGCCAGGGTAGTAATATGCTTACCCTCTGCAATGGGGACTAAATACTGTTGCTGCTGCCATTCGGTAGCCTTCGCTGCGATTACTGCAGTACCAACACAGTGCATGCCAAAACAAAGCCCCGCTGAAGAGTAGGCTCGTCCCAGTTCCTCACTCATTTTTACCAGCGTCAGTAAGCCCTGATTCAGGCCCCCGCAGGAAGACGGGACCACCAGCCCTGCCAGACCTGATTCTTGCAGCGCCCGCATCGTCCCCTCTACCCAGGTTCCATTGGCGTCTGCAACCGTCGCTTCCTTAGCACTAACTTCTGTTGCAATATCTCTGGCCTGCTCTAAAAGCGTTTCTATATTCATTGGTGAATTACCTCTATTAGTGTCTCTGACTGGAAGTTACAGGTAACAACAATACTTTGTTTTACCTGCTAGCGAGATTAAAAAACTATAGCAGGAGCATCTTTTGCTACCTCGATTTTAAATTCAGTTTCGGCATCTCTTCGCTGACAGACGGCAGAGGAAATCCTTGTCGATCTAATAGCCTCACTTGTACCTCCCTGGATCGATCCTTAGAAAAGTCTTTTAAAGGAACAGAACCTGGTTAATGCCTGCACTCATAGCTGACTATGATGAGGAAACGACTAAAGAGCAAAGCAACAATTGAATCCTGCAATCCTAACCGAAAAAAATCCGTCTGCTTGTAATCTCTTTCCCGGTTTTGTCGTATAGCAAGCTAGGTATGGTTTCCAGAAGTGCGCGATGATACGTGAAGGAGTGTTGATCAAAGGATCACGGTCGTCGGAGGGATCGGTCATCTGCCCTTTCAGAAACACAAAGGGAATTACACGTGCTCGTAACCTTTTTAATTCCGGACAGTAAAACAGTGCTCCGAGCCGCTGCCTGGAAGGTACGCGCGGGAATTACCGCTCTTACGATAACCTGTTTAACACACACTACTTAAAAGGGATATGCGAACGAGCAATGTCATAAAGAGAAACAACGTCAGTATCCGGGGAAACCTGGCAAGCCGCAGAACTATTGTTTTTGCGCATGGCTTTGGAACCGATCAGCAAGCCTGGCGGGATGTCCTACCACATTTCGAAGAGGACTACCGGCTCATACTATTTGATAACACTGGTGGGGGGAAATCTGATCTTGGTGCTTATGATACCAGGAAGTACGCATCCCTGGGAGGCTATACAAGCGACCTCATAGAGATTGCTTTGCACTTTGATCTCCGAAGGGCCATTTTCGTAGGACACTCAGTAAGCGGCATGGTGGGACTGATCGCTTCTATTGCCCGTCCGGAACTATTTTCCACCCAGATCCTGATTGGACCATCGGCGCGTTATCTTAATGACGAGGGCTATGTAGGAGGCTTCGAGCAGTCGGATCTGGACGGTCTGTATCAGGCCATTCAGGATAATTACTATGCCTGGGTAAGCGGATTTGCCAAATTGGCGATGCGGAATGACGATCGGCCGGAACTACAGCGGCAGTTTGCGGAGGGCTTATCCTCACTGCGGCCTGACATTGCCCTGGCAGTAGCGCGTTCTATATTTCAATCAGACTTCCGCCATATCCTACGACATATACCTACAAAGACTTTGCTCGTACATGCTAAAAATGATATTGCCGTTCCGGAAGAGGCAGCGCGCTTTCTGCATCAACAGATCAAGAACAGTAAACTGGTATTTGTAGATGCTGAAGGGCATTTCCCACACATCAGTGCGGCGCCGGAAGTAGCTCGATCGATAAAAGATTTTCTTTCAACTGCCACGCCGTGAAAGATATCGACTGGCAGCAAAAGAGCATCGGGTTCCTGACAGACCAGGAGCTATCGCCGTACTCTGGTCAACTGCCGGGCGCTGCCGCTCTAATCCAAAAACTCAAAGCCTATACTTCCGCCACGGCGGTACGCTGGCTCAGCAAAAAAGATGAGTTTTACACACAGTTGCTTTCGAGTGAAACCACAGACAAACAGCTCCTGGTGAACGATCCGTTCTTGACTAGGATCTGGAACTACCGGAAAATCAGCTTTCTACAAAGCCAACTTCCGGCCTGGTGGAAAGAAGAAGAGGTCCACCATTGGATAGCAATCCCGCTACAGGAAGGCCAGCATTTGAATGTCGTTCTCCTGGGGTATGTCGAGATTCCTCCCCAGGATGATCATTTTCAAACCTTTTTGCAAAGTATCCGCTTACGACTGATGGAGATTGCACAGGCGCAGCTGAAGCAGCTCCAGCTCGATCAACTAAAAATTCGCCTTAAAGGGATCCTCCAAAACATTGAACAGTCGATATTATTCCTTTCAGAAGAAGACTCCTACTGCTGGCTGAATCCGCAAGCGGCACGGCTCCTGAACATTGGGAAAGCTGCTCCCGACCCGGGCGATATCAGGAAAGCAATGCTGGATCTGAGGCAGCGGGCAGTAAACCTTGCTGAGATTGAACAACTTAGTTTTTCCGCCTTCGCGGCACAGGAACAGGATCTGAACTGGGTATATGACCGGCCTGATTTCCGGGTGCTGAATGTAAAATGCAGGAGGCTGGAATCGGAAGGTTTGCGGGGGGTACTATGGGTTTTTGAGGATATTACAGAAAAAGTACGGTCTGAAGAAACACTAAGGGAGAAAACAGCAGCCCTGGAACGGAGTAATGAAGAGTTGGCCTGGAGCAATGAGCGCTACGCTTTAGCTGCCAGAGCCACTAACGATGGATTGTGGGACTGGGATCTCACGCAAAACCGCGTGTACTGGGGGGAGGGCTATCACCGGACATTCGGGTTCCGGAAATCAGGGGATAACGATGCCAGATTTCAGAATATTCATCCGGAGGACCTGGCGGTGGTCAGACAATCCGTTGAGGAAGCAATCGCCGACAAAAATTGTTCAGACTGGAAGGCGCAGTATCGTTACTTTAATGCCAGAAACGGCACTTATTCCATCGTGAAAGATCAGGGCTTTGTAGTGCGCAACAGTCATGGAAAGGCGCTCCGCATGGTGGGATGCATGCAGGATATCACCTACCTGAAAGCACAGGAGCAGGAGATCCTGAAACAGAACAACCGCTTAAAAGCTATCGCCCGTATGAACTCCCACTTGGTACGAAAGCCAGTGGCAAATATCCTTGGGATTCTTTCCCTGTTCGAAACTGCAGAAAAAAAAGAGCTTAGCCTGCTCCTGAAAATGCTGAAGGAGTCGGGCAGGGAATTGGACGCAATGGTGCGTAAAATCGACGCAGAGACAAGGATAAGCGAAGAAGTAGATTGATCATCTCAAGTCTTAGCGGGGCATTTCGAAGAAGACACTGCTTGGGTCGAATATACGTAGAAACGACCCCCTTCCCCCTTCTAGTCTTAGCGTCCCGCTAAGACTTTTACAAATTCCCTGTCTAGCCTTCGTGTCGCTTAGGCTTTACTCATCTTATTTCACAAGGTCGTAGCGCGACGTTACGACCAGTACAAAAAAATTCTACGACCAGTACAGCGTCCCCTTCTAGTCTTAGCGTCTCGCTAAGCGCTCGCTGAGGCTTTTACTAATTACTCCTAAGGCATACAGACCAGTGATCCTAGGACGAATGCGTGAAAATCTGGTCATCGGATCAGAACGAACGTTCACTTTGCTCACACAATTATCCGTGTCGATATTTTTGTAACACTAGATACAAACCTCCGTATAAAAACCGACGGCATCCCGCAAAGGGAAGTTTTTTACCTAGTTTTCGCTCTTTCGCTCCTGTTCCAACGGATAAATAGCATGAAAATTGAACAGGTGCTCTTGAAAACGCTCAGCTTATTACCGAACCTGAAAATTGAAAAACCAGAGCACTAATACCATGGACTACCAAGTATTTATTAGTAAAAGAAAATCAGACCAAAAATCCAGAAGCGGCCTTACTACCGCCACAGTTGCCGTACTTGTTATCAGCATTTTTGTAACGGCAGTGTGGTTCTACCCGAGCACCTGGTCGTACATCTCCGGAGCTCTTTGTCTGACTGTAACCTTTGGCTACTTTATCCAGTCGCTGCGCGAGAAATACTTGTTCCTGGATATCAGGGAAGACACGATAAGCTACCATTGTCTGAATACGGAGGAGCTCGTTTGCCTGCAATGGGAAGACTTGTCGCGGATCAGCTCTAAGTTTTGCACAATACTTCTTCATACAAAGTCTGGCGAAAGACATGCTATCGATCTGATGATGCTGGATTACCAGGCTCGTTTCCGCTTAAAGGACCGTATTAAACAAAACTGCAAAAAGTATGGAATCGAGGTATCTCCATGCATGGAGTTTTAAAGTCTGAGACTGACAAGAAAAGGCAATGTAAAGGGAGCGTTCTGTTCCCCCGCTGTCGCCTCACATCCATTCGTTCAAGTCTACCGCCTAGGATAAAATTTGTCTACCTAAACATTTGCTGTTAATTGTACTACTTATCCCCTTAAGTATTATTTTTACTCATCAAAAATCTCATTTCCAACAATTACCGCACCGCCTACGTATTTCTTATTCTGGTGCTTATTTTTTCGGTGAGCCTTGCTGAGAGCTACCTGCTTTTTCATACTCTGGTGGAGCTGTTTTCTATTGTTATTACCTATGCCCTCTTTATCATTACCTGGAATGCCCGGAAGACGATTCAAAACCAATACCTCTACTTTGTAGGGATTGCCTATCTGTTCGTGGGTTTTTTGGATTTGCTTCACACCCTCACGTATAAAGGGATGAATATCTTCACAGGAGCGCATTTTTACGCCAATCAATTCTGGATTGCCACACGGTTCCTGGAGGTAGCGACGCTCCTGGTCGCCTTCCGCTTCCTCAATAGCAGGCAACGTCTGCACGGTGACCTTATTTTACTGATCTATGCCTGTATCACCGCAGGAATTATTCTGTCTATCCTACACTTCAAAGTCTTTCCAGCCTGCTATATAGAAGGATACGGACAGACTGATTTTAAAATTTATGGGGAGTATGTGATTATCGCAATGCTGGTGGTGGCGGTATTCATTCTGCACAGGAAACGAGAACACTTTAAGGGCGGTACCTATCATCTCCTGCTGGCGTCTCTTATTTTTACCATTATCAGCGAGTTTTGCTTCAGCCTGTATATCTCCAATTACGGATTGTCCAATCAGATTGGCCATTATGCCAAGCTCGTATCCTTTTTCCTGATTTACAAGGCAAACGTAGAAACGGGATTTACGAAGCCGACGCAGTTATTGTTCGATTCTCTGTCCAGAGACGAACAAAAGTATCGCACATTAAGTGAGAACCTGCCTGAGCTGATTGTCCGCTTCAACTCAGATTTGCAATGCATTTACGTGAACCGCAGCTTTCAAAGCTTTGTCCCTGATCTCCCTCCCCTCAGTCAGGGTCAGGTCTTTTGTGATCAACTTTTCCCCGGCCCCCTGTACGATACAGCTCTCAGACTCCTTCAAGAGGCCAGGCAGTCGGGCGCCAAACAGGAGAGTCAGCTGGATCTCGAGATTGAAGGCCGTGCTGCTCATCTACTCCTAACAGTGATCCCTGAAACCAGTGCAGATGGCAGGGAGAAAAGTTTTCTGGTAATAGGTTATAACATTACCCGGCAACATGCTGCGCATCTGGAGCTTCAGGAATTGAATAAAGCGAAAGACAAGCTTTTTTCTATCATTGCACACGATCTTAAAAACCCCTTTACTTCGATTCTCACTACCACCGAGTTGCTGAGTAAGAGTGGCCTCGGAATGAGCGCGGAGCGACTGGGAAGCTTCCTGAACATCATTCATAAAAGTGTAAGAGAAAGCCATATTTTGCTTACAAATCTGCTGGAATGGGCTCGTATGCAAACCGGTGCGCTAGAGGCAAAACCGGAAAAGCTATCCGTTCACAACCTATTGTTGATCGCCAGACAAACCCTGGAATCGGTAGCTCTTACCAAAGGGATTACTATAATGACAGAAATCGACAGGGAAGCGCTAGCCTATGCAGACGAACAGATGGTGCAGACCATTTTGCGAAATTTGCTCTCGAACGCAATAAAGTTCAGTCCCATTGGCTCCCAGGTACTTTTGAAAGCGGAAACTGAGGGGAACTTCATATCCATTTCCGTAATTGACCGAGGCATGGGAATACCACCAGATGTAGTCGAAGCTATTTTATCCAACTCCCAGCTTGTCCCCGCAACAGGTACAGCCAATGAGCTCGGAACCGGCCTGGGACTCACACTCTGTAAAGAAATGACAGAAAAAAACGGCGGAAAACTAAAAATAGACAGCAAGACAGGGAAAGGAAGCACCTTCAGCTTCAACATCCCCATCTTCAGCGCCTAATATTCAAACAAGCACTCCCCGAGCCATATTGCCCCATCTATACGACCGAAATTCCGGATCGAGTGCACCTCGACCCATGTATTAACCTGGCAGCCCAATGGGCGGTCGTCGCTTGATGCGATAAAAGCAGGGAACCTGAACATGCACTGCCTCTATGGATCCTTCACCGCATCTTTTTCTTCCTCAGTGCGAGCGGAGTTACCATGATATTGACACTGCCGGTATTGGGGAGGAGCTCTTTATTATTGAACTTGATCTGCGGATTTAGAGTCAATTTAAACCTGTGGAATCCTATTCCAAAATAGGGGGCGAGGCGGAGGGAGCCACGATTAAAATTGGTGTAGTAGATCATCTCGCCGCCGATTGTAAACAGGCTCAGGCTCAGGTAGCCTCCTGCTTTCGGGCCCCAGATAAACCGTTCGGTATTCAACCCGAATTCGTTGGAAAAGTAGTAGGAAGAGCTAACCGGATGACGATAGCTGCTGTAAGCAGATCGCATGATGCCCAGTTCTGCCAGGTGATAATTTTTGGAATCAGCGTCACTGAAATTATAATTATATCCAACGATAACTCCCACCTCGCTGGAGATACTCTGTTGTGAAGAAGCTCCTTCTTGTGCACTCACCAAGTTGATTAGTGAGAATAGGAGTATCAGCAGGGTGATTTTCTTTGTCTTCATGATACTGGCGAAGTACTGTAACCAAATTTAGCATTTCTGACTTACTTCTAATCCACAACGAAATTCCACGACTTTGCTTCCTGGACCCAGTCATTTACATAGACGTTGAGCCTTCAAAGAGTTCATTGAGAGAGGATGGCCTGGCTTATGGAATGGCCTATTTCTGCATGTTCCTTTCTCTTCAGGGCCTAGTCTGAATAGCGGAAAAAACGCTCACTACGGTCCTGAAAAACAAAAAAGCCGCGGTGGTTATCCGCGGCCCTTATCAATAAATTAAATGCTCTTAGTCCTGCCCCTCCACTATTTTAGCTTCAAATTTCCCTTCCGTGATTTCTTTAACTGTTTCGCCGGCATTGGTAAGGCGGCCGCTGAAAGTTCCTTTTACTTCGTTGTTAGTCGATGCAGTTACTTTGATGACACCTTCGGTAGCCCAGAACGAGTTGGTAGGGGTATTCCCATTAATATATCCGATAGTCACGTGGTCGTTCTCCACTTCATAGTCGCCGGTTCCGTGGAAATCTTCTATGGCAATCACCATCGTTTCATCGTCATCGATGGATCCATAGATGGCAATGTCTCCCTCGTCTTTCACTGCAAATAAATGCGTGCTAGTCTTGGCGGCACCGTCAATTTTGTAAGTCATTTTGGTAGACCTTATGTCCTCTTCACTATCTACTTTTTCAACATTATCCTTTTTACAGGATACAGCAGTAATACCGAACAGACCCATTAACAAGAGTGCAGATGTAATTTTTTTCATGGCTTTAAATTTTTAATTTTCTTATTGCCATACGAGAGCTGACAGCAAGACATTACCATGAAAATGATTTTTTTTTATATGGGTCAGGCAGAGGACCAATGCTTTCGTCAAGTCCCGGGCCTGATCCTGTCCTCAGACCGAAGTTCCTATCTTATCTGCGGTCTTTTTCAAAAGGTCTATCAGGTTCTCCAGCCTGATGGGTTTGCTGATATATTCATTCATTCCCGCGGCCAGGCAAGTTTCCCGATCTTCCGGTAGCGCGTTCGCTGTCATTGCAATAATTTCAGGTTGCTTTGGCAGGCTGGCTCTGATTTTCCGCGTAGCCTCCAGCCCGTCCATTTCGGGCATCAGCATATCCATCAAAATAAGATCATATCCTTTCTGCTCCATCATCTGAACGGCTTCTTTGCCGTTGTTCGCTATTTCGGCCTGGTAACCCAGCTTACTTAGTACCCGCAGGGCTAGCTTTTGATTAATCAGGTTATCTTCCGCTATCAGGATATCAAGCGGGTGGGCCACCGCAAAGTTTTCGGAAAGGATATTCGGTTTCGTGTTCGGCTCCTGCTCAGGTCGGGAAGTCTCTTTCAGCTCCATCTGAACTGTCCGGATGAGCTGATGCTGTTTCACCGGCTTCGACAGGACTGAATTGAATAACTCCGGATACTTTGTTCTGCTTTCATCCCCAACTGAGCTTAACAACATGATCGGAATCTGCGGCAACTTAAACTTAATCGCTTTAGCCAAGCCTACCCCATCTATTTCTGGCATATGCATGTCAGAGATAATTAGATGAAAGCCCTGGTCTTGCGACAATATGGAGAGGGCTTCTGGTGCGGATGAGGCAGACACCACTTCCAGCTTCAACAATTCAAGCTGCGTGCGCAGGATAAGTAAATTCGTTTGATTATCATCAACGATCAGCACCCGTTTTCCTTCCGCCGTACTGTTCAGACTTATAAACTGAGGGACGGCATTCTCCCCAGCCCTGGTTTTAATAATAAAATGAAATATCGTACCTACACCTACTTCGCTGCTTACCTGGATCTCGCCTCCCATTAGTCCTACCAAACGCTCACTGATTGCCAGACCGAGCCCGGTGCCTCCATACTTTCTGGTAGTAGAAGAATCTACCTGCGAGAAAGCCTTAAACAACTTCGAAAGCTTGTCTTCCGGAATTCCAATACCCGTGTCTCTCACTTCAAACTGCAGCAGAATATCGCCATCTTTCATGTTCTCCAGCCTGAGATTAACGAACACTTCTCCCTGGTTGGTAAACTTCATCGCATTACCCGCCAGGTTGATCAGGATCTGTCGCAATCGCAAGCTATCACCGATAATGGTTAGTGGGAGACGGTTATCAATTTGATACAGCAGGTCAATGCCTTTTTCAGCGGCCTTCCCTGCAAACACATCCATTACATCTTCCACACACTGCCTGAGGTCGAAACTGCGCTGCTCAATCTCCATGTTGCCCGATTCAATCTTGGAGAAATCCAGGATATCGTTTATCACGCCCATGAGGGCATCGCCGGAGGTATTAATTACCTTCACATACTCTTCCTGCTCCTGATCGAGTTTGGTTTGGGCCAGCAAGGAGGCCATCCCGATCACTCCGTTCATGGGGGTCCTGATTTCATGGCTCATGGTAGCCAGGAATACGCTCTTTGCCTGATTCGCCTGCACCGCATCTTCTTTAGCCAGCTCCGCCTCCTTACGTTTCTCATTAAGCTGGTTGTTCAGTACCTGCAGATGTTCGGACTGCGACTGCAGCTCTTCGGCTTGGGTCTGGAGTTCTTCCGCCTGGGTCTGAAGCTCCTCCGTCTGCTGCTGTAACTCGTCGTTCAACTGCAACAGCTTCTTTGACTGCTCCTCTATTTCATGCGTCCGCTCCTGCACCTGCCGCTCAAGCAGCTGCTGCTGCCGTTTATATCTGTTCACTCTATGTCTGTAGAAGCCAATGCACAGCGCAAGAATGCTTAGTAGGACTGCCCCCCTGAACCACCAGGTCATCCAGAATGGAGGAAGGATTACGATCCGGAGAGAAGCACCGGCTTCGTTCCAAACCGCATCGTTGTTGGAAGCTTTCACCCTGAACACATACTCTCCGGGATTGAGATTGGTATAAGTAGCATTTCTCACTGCACCTACATAACTCCAATCTTTGTCAAATCCCTCCATCTTATAGGCATACTGATTTTTTTCAGAACCTGTGAAATTGAGTGCGGCAAACTCAAATGAGAATACCGACTGATCGTAGGAAAGGACGATTTCCTTTGTTTCTGAGATTTCTGCTCTTAAGGGAGAGTTAGGGCTGCTATATAAAACGGGTTTGTTGAAAATCTGAAAGCCGGTAATATAAACGGGAGGGAGTACAGGGTTTACTCTGATCCTGTCCGGGAAAAAACTCACCATCCCTTCGGCGCCACCAAAAAACATTTCGCCTTTGGAATTTTGAAAAAAGGCGCCTAACCGGAACTCGTTCTCACCGCCCGCAGTAGTTTCATAGATATTACACTTTTTCGTTTCCGGGTTAAATCTTGCAAGCCCTTTACCGGAGCTTATCCAAAGCATTCCCCTGCTGTCTTCCAGGATGCCGAATAGGATGTCGCTGGGAAGTCCATCTTTTTCAGTAAACCGGCTAAAGGTTCGGTCGTGCGGGTTGAAAAGGTTCAATCCTCCTCCTCCTGTTGCTATCCAGATACGTCCTTTTTTATCCTCGTGGATACAGTGTATCAGGTTATTGCTTAAACTCTTATGATTATCCTTCTCGTTTAAAAAGATTTGGAACTTTTTGCTGCGGGCACCCAGATAAATCAATCCTTTCTGTGTCCCCGTCCAGGTGTTTCCTTTGGAGTCAATCCGGAACGCATAGACTTTATCGAGGTCTTTATTATTAGTTTTAGAGTGTACAAACTTCTTAGTACTCCGATTATAGTACAATATCCCTTTGGTGGTCCCAAACCAGAGATCACCTTTTTTATCTTTAAATATTGTGTTTACGGTAGCCGGCCTGCGGCTTTTCTCGAAATTATCGAAAGGATGATGGCTGAAGGTACGCGTACGTCTGTCATAAAAGTCGATACCACCTCTGAAATAAGCAAATACCAACGTATCAGCTCCCAGATCGGTGATAGCATACATCTTATTGCTGGCTGGACTATTCTTACTATCACCACTCTTCACCACACTGTATCTATTGTTTCTTCGGTCAAGCTTATTAAGCTCTTCCCCCTCTGTCCCGAGCCACAAAACTCCCTGTGCATCCTCGAAAATACTTCTCACCAGGTTGCTGCTAAGTGAGTTGGATTCAAGTGGGTCATGACTGTATAAGTCAAATTTATTGGCATGCTTTGAAATGAAAAGTACGCCGCCTGAATGCGTTCCCAACCAGGTATTTCCAATTTTATCGGTATAAATACTCCGGATCGTTTTGTCGCTAGGAGTAAGAGGATGAGACGTGAAGGTACTGGTTGCAGGATCGAAGATACAAAGTCCCCTGGTATCGGTACCCATCCATATCCTTCCTTCCCGGTCGCAGTTGAATGATATAATATCATTATGTGAAAGAGAAGAGACGTCTCCTTTAATATGTCGGTAGTTCCTGAACCCTTTCGTTTGACTATCGTACACCGATATCCCTTCATCCCGTACAGCGGCCCAGATGTTCCCTTTTTTGTCTTTTATAAGCGTCTTAAGAAAATTTCCGCTGATCGAGGCAGAATCATTGGGATCGTGACGGAAATAGGTGATGCGCCGGCTTTTCGGATCGAGGTTGATCAGTCCGTCACCTGCTTTAGCCAGCCAAAGTTCCCCGTTTATTCCCTCCTCGATCCTGGTAACTTCCTTATAGATGGCCCCGTTTATTCTTTTAGGTTGTTTTGTAAAATTTTGGAATGTCCCTCTTTCTGTGTAAAGGAACAAGCCCTTAGTGGTCCCCACCCATAGCTTTCCTTTGCTGTCCTGAAAGAGATCTCTTACGATCACATCTTCTCCAAACCTGTCAAAATGGGTAAAGGTAGCAGAGTTACGATTAAATCGATCGAGGCCCTTATTCGTCCCTATCCACAAGTTCCCCTGACGGTCCTCGAGAATATCGTTTACTTGATTATCACTGATCGAAGTGCTATCGGAAGCCTCATTTTTAAATACGAGAAATTTATATCCGTCGTACCGGTTCAGCCCGTTCCTTGTACCAAACCACATAAAACCCTTACTATCCTGCAGCATACACTGCACGATATTCTGCGACAAGCCGTTCTTCGCGGATATCCTGTTGAAGCTTAAATCAGAAGGCTGTCCCCATACAAAAAAGGGTACCAGCAGAAGCAATTGAAAAATACGAACGAGAATGGTTCTCAGAATATCAGAAAATAGCATTAAGTGTGACCTTAGGTAAATACCTATACGGCAGCCCTCGAAAAAGGTTACCCCCCCACAGATTCCTGTTCCCGTAACTCTTCCTTATATGGCGCCTGCTAGTTGGCCACGCTTCCTCAATCCCCTGGCTGACAGCATATTGCTTACCTCCCTGGCCATGAAAACGGAGGCCTCTATTTCCTCTTTCCGGATGGCCACGCTCTCAATATTAAAGCCAAAGGGAATATCGCGTTCGATACAAAAATCGGTCAGCACGGAGGCAATATTCAGACAAATCTCAACCGACTTCTCCAGCATCCGGTCTGATTTTTTAAGCTCTTCTTTCAGGCCTTCCGGCACGTGAATACCCAGCCATTCCATAAAGTGGAGGGTTTTTGCCGAGCCACAAGCTGCTAGGGTGAAAATAACGGTAGGGCTTTTTTGGTCCAGCCGGTGACAGCGAGCCTTCAGGTCTTCGATCACCTGCTTCGCGTAGTCGATATTGAAGATACATTGTGAAATGAAGTAGGATACGCCGCAGCTCATTTTATCGAGCATCCGCAGATCCTCGTCTTTAAGTACCTCATGCCTTTCAGGGATGGTAACGGCACCAATAACTGAGTTCTCCTGGTGCCTGCTCCATAGCTGGTAGGCTTGGGCCAGACTTGTTTTTACCTGGTAATCCGGTGCAGGAACGCCCACAAAAACAGGGTAGAACCGGTGCTGCTCCAGCTCTTCCAGCCAGGCAACCAGCTCCTCCTGGGTATATTTTCCGGCTGGGCGGTAAATGATTTTCGGGACCTCTAAGGCATTCAAATAGCGGGAAGCAAAGTGGAAAGGGTCATGCGCATTGATAAATGGGAAGGGCCTTTCTTCTTTGGTCCGAGCCGATTCATCCTGCACGTCGTATACCACCAGGGCATCGATATCCAAAGCAGACAAACGGCCAATGGTTTTCTCAGCAATCTCTGCCAGACGCTCGGCGGAAGTCTCTGCCTTCGGAGGGGTAATGCCATAAAGGAGCAATCCTGACTCTCCGGATTTAATTTTTTCTGTAAACATGAATTAACGAACTCGTTTATAAAATCAGGAACCGCGGGAATAAGCCGCAGTTCCCGGTTAGTCTAAATTGATGGCCCTATTTCTTCCCGCGCCTGCCGCGCTGCAGTGATCATGTTCACCAGCGCTGCTTTTGTCTCCGGCCATTTACGTGTCTTCAGCCCGCAGTCGGGGTTTACCCATAAATGCCGTACAGGCAGTAAGCTAGCCGCCTTTTTTAAAAGAGACACCATCTCCTGAACGCCTGGTACCCGCGGTGAATGAATATCGTACACTCCGGGCCCGATCTCATTTGGATATTTGAAATCTGCGAACGCTTCCAATAATTCCGTCTGCGATCTTGAGGTCTCAATCGTGATCACGTCGGCATCCATTGCTGCAATATGTTCGATGATATCGTTAAACTCGCTGTAGCACATATGCGTGTGAATTTGCGTCTGATCCTGCACCGCACTGGCTGCGATCCTGAATGCCTGCACTGCCCAGTTCAGATAAGAGGCTTGCTTTGCTTTGCGTAAGGGCAAACCCTCGCGGATAGCCGCCTCATCGATTTGGATGATACCGATGCCTGCCTGTTCCAGTGCAGCCACTTCATCACGGATGGCCAGTGCAATCTGCTGCGTAGTCTGCTCCCGCGGCTGGTCATCGCGCACAAAAGACCATTGCAGAATGGTTACCGGACCGGTGAGCATTCCTTTCATTGGCTTTTCAGTTTGTGCCGCTGCAAAGGTCGCCCAACCGACCGTCATATCCGCCGGCCTGCTTACGTCGCCATAAATTACCGGCGGTTTCACACAGCGGCTTCCATAACTCTGCACCCAGCCATTTTTGGTAAAGAGGAAGCCATCCAGCTGTTCTCCGAAGTATTCGACCATGTCATTGCGTTCAAACTCGCCATGGACCAGCACATCCAACCCAATCTCCTCCTGCCAGCGGATCGCCTCGATTGTGGCTTGTTCTATCGCGGCCTGGTATTCTTCTTCGCTGAGCTCCCCCTTTTTCAACCGGGCTCGCAGTCCCCGAATATCGTCTGTCTGCGGGAAAGAACCAATAGTGGTGGTTGGAAATAGCGGAAGTTGAAAGCGCTCGTGCTGCAGCTGCTGGCGCACAGAAAAAGTACTTTTCCGGCGTGTATCGGTTTCTGTAATGGCCGCTACCCGGTCCTTTACCTCCTGGCGATGCACTTTTTGAGAGGACCGCCTGCTCTCGATTGCCCTTTTATTCGCCAGCAGCGGAGCCTCCTCTCCCGCCGCAATCTGCTTCAGGTCCCGGAGTTCCCACAATTTCTGCTTTGCGAAGGCCATCCAGTTTTTCACTTCCTCGTCGAGGCCGGTTTCAAGATCGAGATCAATGGGGCTATGCAGCAGGGAACAGGAAGGAGCAAGGAGCAGACGGTCCGTCCCCAGCTGACGGGCTGCCCGTTGGATAAGCTCCAGCGAGCGCTCGTAATCGTTCTTCCACACGTTGCGCCCGTCAACCAAGCCCAGAGAAAGGTGCAGGCGATCAGGGATCAGGGCGAGTACCTCATCCAGTTGTTCTGGAGCACGAACCAGATCGATATGCAGGGCCTGAACGGGCAGCGTAAGCGCCAGTTGTGTATTAGGTCCCAGTCCCTCAAAATAGGTCGCTACCAACAGTTTCTCCCCGTCGACCTCCTTCGCGATAGTCGTATAGGCATAGGTAAAGGCTTCCTGTTCTTTTGGAGACAAATCCAGCACAAGAGCCGGTTCATCCAGCTGGATCCAGACAGCACCCTGCTCTTTCAGTCGCTGGATAATTTTGACGTATACCGGAACCAGCTTATTAATCAGATCGATGCGCTCAAAGCCAGGCTCCTTCTCTTTACCCAGCAACAGGTAGGTGACGGGGCCGGGCAGTACCGGCTTGGCTTTTTCTCCAAGGCGCGCTTTCGCCCGGTCAAATACAGCGAACAGCTGCTGGCTAAAAATGCTGAACTCCTGATCTGCCCGGAATTCGGGCACCAAATAGTGATAATTGGTATCCAGCCATTTAGTCATTTCCATAGCGGTGATGTCGAGACCATCCTTTTGGTAGCCACGAGCCATGGCAAAGTAGAGGTTCCGCTCCTTGTCCGGAGTCAGGTTGGAGAGCAAGGGCGAGTAGCGTTCCGGTATCACTCCCAATAGCAGGCTGGTGTCCAGTACATGATCATAGAAGCTAAAGTCGTTGCAGGGAATCAGGTCAACACCCGCGTCCAGCTGGGTTTGCCAGTTTTCTTCCTGGATGGCGATGGCCAGCTCATTCAATTCCTGATGGCCGATTTTGCCTGCCCAAAATTGCTCTGAGGCTTTCTTTAGTTGTCGTTGGCTACCAATCCGCGGGTAGCCGAGGTTTTGCGTCAGCATTTCTCTTTAAAAATTTGGTGAAAAATTAGTTGCTAAAGCACTCGCTAAACTTTGAGGCCTCAGGGAACAAGGCACACGCTGGCCTTGGCAGACAAAATTCCCGCCAGGAGTCGGACCAGCCTGCTTTATTCCGCGAAAGCTTTTCCATTGAAAAAAGGCAGGTCTCCTGGCTCATAACAGTGCAGCCATCCTTCCCATCTGCCCGCGGGCAGACAGTGGATATTTGGCGACTGACACCTGGTGGTTACTTACAGTTGCGCGACAGCCCGTGATTTTCACACGATTCCCTTTTCATCCCGATCTCTCAGGACACCTTCTCCTTGATGGAAGTATAGAAAGAACTCAATAAATAGCTCATTATGAAGAACTAATTACTTCGCAAAGTTAGAAAGAGAAACTTTAGATCTGATGAAAGCAAGAAAATCAGCATAAAAAATCTAAATCTTGAAAAATAGAAGTATTTTATACTTTTGCCGAATATGATTTAAATACCTGAAAGAAATTTATTCTATGGAAGCACCCGATACAATTGACCTGGCCTTACTCAAATTACTGGGGGAGAATTCAAGCCTCACGATCAAAGAACTTGCCGCTAAGGTGAACCTCTCGCCTTCGCCTGTCTTTGAAAGAGTAAAACGATTAGAAGCAAACGGCTATATCAAAAAGTACATCGCTGTAATTGATGCAGAAAAACTAAATTATGGACTGATCGTATTTTGCAATATAAAGCTCAAACAACACGACAAGAAAATCGGCCACGAGTTTGTAAGCGACATCCTGCGCTTAAACGAAGTGGTAGAATGTTATAATATTTCCGGCGACTATGACTTTCTTCTCAAGGTGTATGCAAAGGACATGAAACACTATCAGGACTTCGTCTTCAACAAACTGGGGGCGGTGAGAAGTATCGGAAGTACCCATAGTACCTTTGTAATGTGTGAGAACAAAAATTCATACAACATTAATTTATAGGGGAACGGAACATCTTCTAACCCAATAGCCCTCTCTTTTCCTGTCTTCTATCGCTATTCCATCACGCCGAAGCCAGCTTTCCTAACTAATCGAAGCGGTGAAAATCCTCCCCTGAAAAATTCACCGATTTCTTCCGGCAGTTCACCGAGAAGCTTCTCCCTCCCACCTAATTGTCCTTCTTCAGCCTTCCGCCGCGCCCTACCTTTGATTCATCAAAACGAAACAAAACATTTAAAAAATAAAAGACATGAAAACACTAACTACTATCGCCGCCGCATTTTTGATGATCATTTCTTTAAGCTCATTCGCTGCAGACAGGTCTTCTGAAAACAAATCCAGTATCGAATACGGAGTGAAGAAATATGTAAGAGCAATTACCATGGGAGAGACAGAAGGATTGGAAGATGTCTTGAGCCAATCGCTTACTTACCGGTTTGCCCGTGGCAATGAAGTGAAAAGCTTTGGAAAAGCGGATTTGATGAAGTTTATGAAAGAAGCTGGAAAAGCAGAACAAAACTGCTCCACTGCTTACCAGATATTAGAAAGCGAATCAGGTGAAAGCATTGTACTGATAGACCAGAAGTACGCAGACTTTACCAAACTGACCCGCCTTACCCTTCAGCAGGGAAAAGACGGCTGGGAAATTAGCAAAATTGCAAGCTGGTTTGAATAAAACAACTGCTCTCCAAGCTAGGCCTAGATGAAGAGCCGGACTATTTGTCCGGCTCTTTTATTTTCTCGTCCAACCATCTGGCTGTTTCTCTTAAAGGGGAAGTCCTGCTCCTACCGCATCCATTTTTAGTAAGACCCAATTTGCGACCTGCCCGCAGAGATTTGCAGCAGGATTGCCACAAAATCTTCTAGTTTAAATGGTTTCGAAAGATAGCCATCCATTCCAGCTTCGATGCAACTGTTTTTGTCTTCAGCAAATGCATTCGCTGTCATCGCTACGATTCTTGGCTGAGCTCCATTTTGCTCCCGAATTCTCCGTGTCGCTTCAAGCCCATCCATTTGCGGCATGAGCAGATCCATGAGGATCAGGTCGTATTGCGTCCCCTCAATCAACTCCAGTACTTCCAACCCGTTATTAGCGACACCTGGATGGTAACCCAATTTATTCAATACCCGTACCGCTAGCTTTTGATTGATCAGGTTATCTTCGGCTAGGAGGATGTTTAAAGGATTTCTGGCGGCAAAGGTTTGATCCAGCGTATAGTTCTCCGGCTCCAACTCCCGTATTGCAGCATCCTTCTTTTCTTCTACGACCTGTAACAGCAACTGGTACAGGGCACAGGGCTTTAGCGGCTTGCTTAGGTAAGCGTTCACAGCTTTTCCCAACTCTTCATCTAAAACTTCGCCTCCGCTGCTCATCAGGATAACCGGGCAATGATTAGAAATTTCTTTTAAACGGATGCAAGGCGACTCGGCCTTTTTCATCATTGAATGGTCGATAAGCAGCCAATGGAACTTGCTTTGATCTTTCAGCAAGTGAGCAGCAACTTCTAAGGAAGATGCAACGACGTTTTCTACCCCCCAGTGATTCAATTGGTATTGAATGGTGTTTAATCTCCCGGCTGCATCATCACAGATGAGTACCCTTTTTCCTTTTAGCGGACTGGTTGTGTCAAGCAGAATCCCCTTACTTTGCGCTAGTTTAGCAACAATATTAAACCGGAAGGAGGAGCCTCTACTGTATTCTGATTCGACCGAGATGTTTCCACCCATCAGGCCTACCAGTCGCTGGCTTATTACTAAGCCTAGCCCCGTCCCGCCATACTCCCTTGTGGTAGAGGAATCAACTTGAGAGAATGCTTTGAACAAGCGCTCTAGTTTATCTTTCGGAATACCGATACCGGTATCCTGAACCTCGAAGGCCAAATGAACCCTATCGTCTTCCACTTGCCCGATGTTTACTTTTACAAATACTTCTCCTTTCCTGGTGAATTTAAGGGCGTTGTTCACTAGGTTGATCAACACCTGCCGTAACTTTAGCGGATCGCCCAACAGCATCTTTGGAATTCGATGATCTACCTGATAAAGCAGGTCAAGCCCCTGACTATGCGCTTTGCCTGCAAGCAGATCCATTACCTCTTCAATACAGCGGCGAAGATCAAAATCTATCTGTTCGAGTTCCATCTCCCCGCTTTCGATTTTAGAGAAGTCAAGCACATCATTGATGATTGACAGCAAAGCCTCCGAGCTGGACCGAATAACCTCGGCGTATTCCTTCTGCTCGGTATCCAGCTTCGTTTGCTGCAATAGGCTGGACATCCCGATCACTCCATTCATCGGCGTCCTGATCTCGTGGCTCATGGTTGCCAGAAAGACGCTTTTAGCCCGGGTTGCTCTTTCAGCTGCTTCCATGGCCTCTACAGCCTTTACTCTTGCACGGGATTCCTGCTCCTTTTGCTGCGTCAGTTCAGCGTTCAGCAGCTGCAAACTTTCAGACTGGGCATGCAGTTCTTCTGCCTGACCCTGCAATTGCTGGTTCATCTCGATCAGTGCCTCTGCTTGCTTCTGTATGGTTTCAACAAATCTCTTCTGCTGTGTCACATCTTTGGCGATGGAGTAGACCCCAAGAACCTGATCATCCACCACCACCGGGATGCGCTTGATGTCCAGATCCACCTGTTTTCCATTGGGTAGCCGCATCTGTCCCTCGAAATTATTTGGAGTACCAGCTACAGCTTCTGAGAAAGAGCGATGGGCCTTCTCACTAAACTCGGGCACCGAAAACTCCGATATGTGTCGGTTCAGCACCGCTTCTTTCGGAACCCCATAAAGGCTGGTAACTGCCGGATTGATGTCTAGTATATTTCCCTTCGGGTCCTGAAAATATACCAAGTCCTGGTTATTCTCAAACAAGGTCTTGAACTGCTTCGTACTACGCTGGAGCAGCAAATTGCTGTGAACCCGCTCCGAAACATCTCTCGAGCTTAAAGCTATTGCAGCAATGGCTGGGTTCCCCAGGTGATTAGTAGCCACCGTCTCCATCCAGATGTAATTGCCCATCCCTGTCTTATAACGGAACAACGTCGTCTGAGCCTCCTTACTCTTTAAAACGACAGACCAAAGCGTTGTGACCTTTGAAATATCATCGGGGTGGATAAGCTCAAAAGCATTGCGGCCTAAAAGCTCCTCAACCTCATAACCGATTACCCGCTTATTATTCCCACTGCTATAGATAAAGTTCCCCTCACTACTGAGTAGTGCAAAAACATCAGAACCCTGCTCTACCAAGGTCTTAAATAATTCCTCTTTCTTTTTAATTTCAGATCGGGTCTTGGTAACCTGCAGCAAGGCTTGATGCACGGCCAATTCCTTTTTTTTACTGTCGTTAATATCTTGGATGACACCCCGAATGGCACCAATATCGCCATTTTGGTCCTTCACTGCCTCTCCTTTCAACTGAATCCAGATTTTACGCTCCTTATAGGTGAACATCTGCACCTGCAACTCGAACGGCTCACCGGTTGCAGCGCATTTGTTGAAGTGGCTTAGTACCATGTCCCGGTATTCGGGGGCATAACTATTAATAGCGCTATTGAAACTAAGTCCCTCTGCGTCCAGTTCACGGATGGCTAGTGCTTCTTTAGTCCACGAGGTTTTGAGATCCGGAAGACTCACTTCCCAGCCTCCTACCCGCGCGAGCCGACCGGTTTCCCGTAAAAGGAACTCTGACATCTCCAGGTCCTTTCTTTTTTGTTCCAGGTCGCTTGAGATCTTTTTCCTGTTGTCGTCAATCCTGTTCAGCAGCCTCGCGTAATTAAAAAGCTGTACCGAGCTAATAAGTGTCACCGTTGCTACCATCAGGGTAATCCCGTCTTCTACGTGATACAATTCATACCTCTCTCCGTAGAGCCTCGCCATACCAACTGCAAGAGGAATGATCATTGCCGAAGGAAAAACTCTTCTTGCTAGCAGGCCGCCTAGGCTCCTACTGAACACCCCTTCTATAAAGCCTTCCCTCCGGCTCTGCCAAAGTAAAAAGTAGGATAGTAAGAGGAGTGCCAAACTAAAAACCAACGATGAGGTATTTTGAGGCAGGATCGAGATGGAGCGCAGGTGCAACAAAAAACCCTCCAAAGTTAGCAAGCTTAAGTAAAAGGAAAGCAGAAGTGCAGCTTGATAACATTTTACCGACCGGAAGAATGCCTGCGACAACAAGGCGCAGGAAATAACTATCAAATTTATCGGCAGTAGCAGACTGAGGTAATTGCTTTCGAAACGAAAAAAATCCGACGCTCTGACATTCATTTCGATAGAGCCACCCGACCAAGCCAGAGTTACAAGAAGAACTATCCAAAAGGGAATTATCTTGTTTAGAAACTTTAGCAAAGGCTTCAGCTTCTCCGTATCAAAAACATAGGTACTCAGCATCGCAAAACAAAGCAGATATACCAGCTCAGCCGGCATAGTCCCGGGCCTAAGTACAGCAAGCACTGCAAGAACGAGTGCAAGGGCGGTAGATAAAAATTTTGAAATTGTAGGTAGTGTCACTTGTCCCCCGTTATATCTAATCTCACAAATAATTTTAGGCTACGAAAACCTGAACAGAATGTTACAGTAAGACAGAGAAAAGAAGGTCTTAAAGCGGCTGGGGTTGAGCACAATTTAATTCAACTTCCTTCGGCAAACTCAGTGTTTATGTTTTCAATTTATCTTGCCGCTGCAAATGATTAAAATACTAACCTTCGCGCATTCGGTGCAGATCCAGAAATGGCTAGCAACAGCTCCCTCAATGCCATTGATTTCAGGCAAGTCCAATTCAAATAACTTTTTGTCCTACTCTTGGGTAGGCCCCGGAAATACTTTTGCTCCATCAATTAATCTCAATAACATGCGAGCAAACGCTAAAACAGGATTGTACTAGGTGTGATTTTCCTGTACACAGAGACGTCTGACCAATCGGTCGACACCATTACTGCTAAAGGTCTTACAAGCCGGGGTCATCTAAACGCCTATTTTAACTCCTTCATTAGGCTAGTTGGTACTGCTTTCAATTACGAAAGCTCCAATGGTGATCTAGTTGACTATAAGAAGCGGATTCTGGCGCAAGCGCAAGTGTAACGTCCCCGGCTATTCTCACTCCAAGTTTCTCGATGGCATCAGAGTTATATATGATTATGAAAGGCGGAAAGTTAAAAGCTAATCCAATAACCGGCAATGAGACAACCCTGACAGAATGCATGCGATAGAACTACCTATACTTGCCCGTTGTCATGTCGGAAAATTCATGCTAATGTCGACCACTCATACTTGGGCCTCATTTTATGCTCGGGGTCAATCCGTTTATTTACAGCTCTATAATCTGTAGATCAGAGTTAGTACCAAGGGACTTACCTATTGCGGTTTATAAAATGATACTTGCGGCCAGGCTGATTCGAAAAGGTATAACTTCTACTCACTCAGTCAGCAGGAGTATTTGTCAGAAACTGATTAATTTTTGTGATATTACAACCATGAAGACTATCCCTGTCAGACAAATTCGAGCTTCCTTCATGGAAGAGGTTTCTCCTGAAAGGTTTAATATCCGCATGCTGGAGGAGGTTGTCGGCACTAAAGACTTACTCCATCAGCTGCATAGACATGATTTTTACTTTGTTCTAGCGGTAAAAGAGGGAAGCGGCACTCATGAGATCGACTTTGCATCTTATCCGGTTCAAAGCAATTCACTTTTCTTTATTAAGCCCGGGCAAGTCCATCAGCTTGAGTTAAAAGCAGGTTGCAGCGGCTATCTGATGGAATTCAATAAAGAATTTTATCATCCGATAAACAAGTCGAAAATCCAGCGCTTAAGAAAGGCCAGCAGCAATAACTTCTACCAGCTCAATAGCGACAACTTTGACCGACTGTGTTTGCTATTGAAGTATCTCTTCGACGAGTATACAGCCAGGCAGGAGAGTTATCAGGATAGTATCAAAGCAAACCTGGATATTTTGATGATAGAGCTTGTGCGACTGGAACGTGCGGCTGCAATATCATTAGGCGGAGCTTCACTTTACACGCAGGAGCGATTGGATGACTTTTTTGAGTTACTTGAAAAGAACATCACCGCTTATAAGCAAGTTTCTCAATACGCGGATCTGATGAACCTGTCCCCATTTCAACTAAATGAAATTACCAAGGCAACGGTAGGCAAGACTTCATCGGAGCTAATAAACGAACATATTATTCTTGAGGCGAAACGGCATTTGCTGGCCACCCCCAACCAGGTTAAAGAAATAGCGGAGCTTTTGGGCTACGAAGATGTTTCCTACTTTATCCGTTTCTTCAGGAAACACACGGGATACTCGCCGGAAGCCTACCGATTAAAATCGAGGTAAATCCTGTTTAACTGAGTATTTGTCCTATCCTTCGGTTCCTGCTGAAAATACCTTTGTATCATACAAAAGGTTAATAAAATCGAAAGATGAGAATTATAATCGTCGGTGCATCAGGCACGATGGGCAAGCACTTAAGCAGTGCCTTTGAGAAGGAACATGAAGTAATTAGAGCAAGTTCAAAGAGCGGCGATATTCAGGTAGATATCACGTCCACCAGTTCTATTGGGAGTATGTATGAACGAGTCGGCGCTTTCGATGCGCTCATCTCCACAGCAGGCCCCACTTATGTTGGTCCATGGAAAACCCTAAATGACAAAGCCTTCAGAAAGGGTGTGGAGGGAAAAATGAAGGGGCAGATCAATTTGGTACTCATTGGTCAACACTATATCAATCCCAAAGGGTCATTTACCTTAATTTCAGGAGCTTTAACCTACGAGCCTCAGTTGAACTTTGCCAATGCATCTGCGGCAAACGGAGCAATCGAAGGATTTGTAAAGGCCGCGGCGATTGAGCTTGAAAATGGCATTCGAATCAACGCAGTAAGCCCTACGGTTATTGAAAGTTCCCCCCAATACTTTCCATTTTTTCCGGGTGATGTTCCTGTAACCATGCTGGAACTGGAATATGGCTTTCGAAAAAGCGTCTTTGGCGCTAATACCGGTCAGATTATAAAACTTTATTAAGATAAAACCCATGATTTCAAAAATGAAACTGATTGCGTCCTTAAAGATTTGGATCGTGATCTATCCTTCCATCAACTTGTTTCATTATATTTTCGGGGAACAGCTATCCATTCTACCCCTCTATATAAGAACATTTTTATTAACCATTACGCTTGTTCCCTGGATGGTTTTTGTAGGCTTACCCCTGGCCGATAATATCCTTCGTCTTCTTCAGCGAAAAAGCAACAGGAATAGATAAAAACAATGGAAACTCTTAGCAGACGCAAGTTCATCAAACAGACGGCAGCTGGTTCGGCCGGGTTTATTTTTAGAATGCCAGACTTTACCTATTCAATTTATACTGAAATGAAAGACAGTGAACACTTTGACGTAATTATTATCGGAGGTAGCTACGCCGGCCTTGCAGCGGGAATGGCACTCGGGCGAGCATTAAAAAAAGTATTAATTATTGACAATGGGAAGCCTTGCAACCGACAAACGCCTCATTCTCACAATTTCATTACTCAGGATGGAGAAACGCCTGGTAAAATCGCAGCACTTGGAAGGCAGCAGCTGGAAGCATACGATAGTGTTAAGTTTTTTGCAGGGTTGGCAACCAGCGGAAAAAAGAATATCAAGGGCTTCGAAATCGGCGTAGCATCAGGAGAAACCTTCGCGGCAAAGAAATTGATATTTGCCACAGGCATTAAAGATTTGCTTCCGGACATAGAAGGACTAGCGGCATGTTGGGGCATTACGGCTATCCATTGCCCTTATTGCCATGGATATGAAGTAAAGAACGAAAAAACGGGCATTCTCGGAAATGGGGAACCTATTTTTGATTTCACCAGGCTTATTTTCAATTGGACAAAGGACTTAACTTTGTTCACTAACGGCACTTCAGCCCTTACCCGCGAGCAAACAAGTCAACTTGAAAAGCATGGGATCGAACTAATAGAAAAGGAAATTGAACGGCTGGTGCACGCCAACGGGCATCTGCAAAAAATCGTTTTCCGAGACGGCTCTGAAACACCCTTGAAAGCTGTCTACACACCTTCTCCATTTGAACAACATTGTTCTATTCCCGAAGCATTGGGATGTGAACTAAGCGAGGAAGGCTATATCAAGGTTGACGCCTACCAGGAGACTACGGTAAAAGGTGTCTTTGCCTGTGGTGATAACTCGACCAGGATGCGCACCTTGGCAAATGCTGTAGCCACGGGCACCACGGCAGGAATGCTAGCAAGCAAAAAAATGATCCTGGAGGAGTTTTAACAGATCTACTTTCCTATGCAGGCGGAGACGATCCCACCCGCCCGGAATAGGAGCTTACAGGGCTGCTATTTACTATCAACTGGTGGCTTGGCTTTTAGACGATATGCCCGCCGGAGAATTGAGCCCCGTTTCCAAAACAGCATTACTTAGCTAATTCCTTGCATTTACCAATAACAGGCTCTGTGATCTCTTCCCTTAACCGGCATTCTGAATTTCAGCATGATTTCATGTGATCCCTTTTGAGTTTTCGACATTTCCGTGGTAGAAAAGTCGTAGGAGTAACCAAACTGGATATCCGGCGTGATAAAGACGGAAGCCAGGGCATCAAACGATTCGAACGACCGGTAAGAAGCCCCTATCCAAAACAGCTCCTTAATCAACAGGTTAGCATTCAGATCAACCTGCATTGGAGATCCGTTCACGTACTTCACCAACACGTTCGGCTTGAACTTATAATCGTAGCTGAATTCAAAAAGAGAACCCGCCTGAAACATATAATGTGGTTTCACCTTCGGAGAGGAAGCATCCTTAGAGAAGGACGTAAAATCCCTGGCAAGGAAATGAGGCGAGGAAATTCCGATATAAGCTTTTTCCGTAAAGTACATCACGCCCACGCCAAAGTTGCCGCGGAGACTGCTGGAATTATAGAACTGAGGATCGTTCATCGACTCGGGACTGATGTCGAAGTTCCGGGAGTAATCTGCCCGAAAACTGCTGAGCCCCCCATTCACTCCCAGAGACAGATAGGCGCCATCCGCCATCTCTACCCTTTGCGAGAAGGTGATGTATCCTCCTGTTTCCTGCAGCACCTCTCCTATCTGATCATTGATCAAAAGGGCTCCAATAAAACTATTTGACTCCTTGATGGGAGTATGGAAAGACATAGTCTGTGTTTGAGGAGCGCCCTTAAACCCCACCCACTGATGTCGTGATAGCACGGTCATCGTCATTGATTCATCTACAGCAGCGTAAGCAGGATTGATGGCCAGTGTGTTGAACATGTACTGTGTATACATGGCTTGCTGCTGGGCCTGTCCCAGCAAGACAGGCAACAGCAATAAAAACGTGGTGAAAATTCTTCTTATCATAGTCGCTAGCGCTTAATAATCACGTATCCTTTATTCATTTTTGCAACGTTATCCACCTTAGTGCGGATGATATAGTAGTAAACTCCATCAGGCAAAGTAGATTCCTTGTTAGCAAGTAAGCCCGAATTAGCAACCCCGGTGAACACCTTGTCTTTATTATTATACCCCTTAATACGGAACACTTCATTACCCCAGCGGTTAAAGATGGTTACCTCATTGTCTGGGTATTTATCGATGTTATGGATCACGAAGCCTTCATTACCCCGTCCATCTCCGTTAGGTGAAGCATAAGGGTCTGGTGTGATGTGGTGATTCTCATCCGGCCCGAGTGGTCGTTCTGTAAGGAGCAGATCACCGATCGTTACCTCTGTTCCGCTTTCTATTTCCACAAAAGCGGATGGTGTAGCAGTAGCAATGTTGATCTCAGCTACTTCTTCAGTCTCCTCCAGGTAATCCTGAACCGTTTTTAAGGTTAGTTCCTGGTTGGTCGTTGTGTCTCCGGCCTTGATCAGGAAGGAGTTGAAATCGCCACTTAACTTATAATCCGTATTCAACTCGGCATCACCCTTGTATTCCAGGTTGATGATTACATCCTGAAGCAGGGGCTCAGAAAGCACTGCCGTTACCTTTAACTCTTCCCCTTCTTTCAGGCTCACCAGCGTTGGCGTCAGCTTCACTTTCGTTTTCGGTTGAACGCCGATGGTAACAAGGGCCTCGTCCGTAAGTTCTCCCGGGTCAGCGATCTGGTATTTGAACTCGTCGTAACCAGTAGGAATTCCGGCATTAGGAACATAGATGAATGAACCATCTGCCTCGTTGAATGCTACCAATGTTCCTTTTGCAGGAGGAACGGTAACTTTGAATCTGATAGGGTCACCGTCCGGATCTGCATCATTTACGCCCACATTCTCTCGCAATGTCCCCTCGTGCTGCACATAGAAGTGATCGTCCTCTGCTACCGGTGGGTCGCTGACTGGCGTTACGGTTACTGTAACATTCGCCTCATTTGACTCTAAACCGTTTAGATTTTTAACCGTGTAGCTAAACTGATGCGTACCGAAGTCATCTTTGGCTGGTGTATACGTTACGGTGCCGTCTCGGTTTACCTTCACCTGTCCTTTTGCTGGTTGAGCTTTGATAATTATACTGGTTGGATCGAGACCCGACACATCGCTATCGTTCGCCACCAGCGAGAAAGTTACCGGAGTATCCTCAGGCGTGGTAACAAAGTCGCTCTGCGCCGTAGGCAGCAGGTCATCGTCATGGATCACGCCTACGACAGAAGAAAACTCGAAACTCAGGGCCTCGCCGAACGGATTGGACAGGTTGCTGAAGTTGATCATATATTTCTCATCCCCTTCCACGAGGCGATCACCTTTGATCTGGATGGATATCTTTTGCTTTTCGCCTGCCCGTCCTGCAAAGGTCAGTTTGCCCGATTGAGCAAGGTAATCTTCACCTGCCTTCGCGGTTCCGTCGGCGGTAGCATAATCAAACAGGAACCCTTCGGCAGTTGCTAAAGGCAACGTCGCTGTGAATTCTGCTGTCACATATCCTGCGTTTCCTTCGGCAACAATCACCGGATTCGTAATTACGATTGGCGCGGCATCGTTATCCTCAATGCGGAGTTCCTGTGGTGAATTTTCAACAAGTATTGCATTCGGCATGCTGCTCAGTACGATACCGGTAGTAATCTTCACTATCTCAGCCGGCTCAATGATGGCGTCGTCATTGATCACCAGATTTAGATTGACCTTGTTCAGCCCCGCCGGAATAGTTACAGAACCGGAAGTATTCACCAGGTAGTCGACCGAATTACCAAGGGCTGTTCCTGTCAGGTTGTATGGAATAACAATTGGCTTATCCGAATAAACGTTTGGAGATAAACTGAAGGTGAAGTGTCCGCCGGAGGCGCCTTCTTTCCCGTCGGTTTTGGTAATGGTAATTGTTCCATTGTCGTCGTTCAGGATGCGTCCCTTCGCCGGTGTTGCGCTGTAGGTTAAACGATTGCCGAAATTATCTGACAGGTTTCTGAGGATCACGTTAAACTCTTCATCCGCTTCGATCTTATAATCGCCGTTCACCAGAATGGTCATGGTTTGCACCTCGCCTTCATTACCATCAAAATCAAGCGTGCCCGTTTTTGCTACATAATCATTATCGCTCAACCTGGCCGTACCATCCATGGTGGCGTAGCCGATGCTGAACTTATTGCCTGTAGCGGCGCTGAGCGTTACGCTGAAGGTAGCCAGTGCCGGACCGCTATTGCCTTCCGTTACCACTACCGGTCCGCTGAGTTTTAATTCTGCTTTGTCGTTATCGCTGATGTTTAAAGACAGCGGCGAGTTGGCTACGACGATGTCTGCGTGCGTATTGTTCTCCACTAAACCGGTAGTAAGAACAACAGTTTCAAGTCCTTCGACAACCGCATCATCAATCACCGCTAAAGGAAGAACTACACTGTTTTCTCCAGGCGGAATGGTCACTGATGCAGTTGAAGCTATTCCGAAATCAACACCATCGCCCAGTGCAGTTCCGCCTAGCCCATAAGCAATGGTTGTCCAGTCGTCAGTGGAAACACCTGCCGGGAAGCTGAACTTGAAGCTCGCATCAGTTGCGCCCTCTGCTCCATGAACTCGGGAAATGATGATCCGGCTGTTATTGATCGTCTTATCATCATCCCGGATCAATCCTGTAGCCGGCACATCCGGAAGCAGCAAGCGCCCGTCAAACTGGCGGGATAAGTTCCGCAGCTCCACGGTAAAGGTTTCGTCCCGTTCAATTTTCAAATCTCCTTTTACCGGTACGATGATGTTGACAAAGTCACCCGCTTTTCCGGAGAAGGTCAAGGTACCTGATGCTGGCAGGTAATCATTGTCTGCAACAGTGGCTGAACCGTCGTTGGTAGTATAATCCACTGTGAAAGGATCTCCGGTAGCGTTATTAAGAGTCACTTTAAACACTGCGTTTATTGTTCCCCCATTACCTTCCGTTACTTCAACCGGCTGACTAATCGTCAAGGATGCCTCATCGTCATCTTCAATAATAAGCGAGTGCGGCGAGTTGGCAACCGTCAAGCCACTATAGTTCGTATTTGAGATAGCTCCCGTAGTAACGATAACGGTTTCTAAAGGCTCAAGGCCGGTATCATTTATCAGATCAATGGTAAGGACACCGTAGTTCTCTCCTGCCGGGATGATCACTGATCCAACCTGTGGATTCGTATAGTCGATTCCGGCACCTTTGGCTGTCCCGCTCAGAGTATAATGGACAGTTGTCGAAGCATCGAGCGTTACCCCCGCTGGGAGGCTAAATGTAAAGCTTCCGTTCGCCGCACCTTCTGTTCCATTAGAGTGAGTAATGGTGATAGCCTTGTTACTGCCGTTATTGTCATCATCAAGAATAATTCCGGTTGCGGACGTAGTGCCTAAAGTCAAAGCTCCGCCAAAGTCAGAAGATAGTCCGGTTAAACGAACCTGGTAGTTCTCATTTGACTCAATCTTCCTGTCGCCAATGATCACAATTTCGATCGGCTGCATCTCGCCTGCTTCACCCTGGAAATGGACCAGACCATTTACTACCGGCAGATAGTCGTTATCTGATGCCAGTGCGGTTCCATCTTCCGTTTGATAGTTGACGGAGAACCCTACTCCCGTTGCCCGGTTAAGGGTAACCTGGAAGACTGCTTTTGTAGATCCGTTGTGTCCTTCGGTAACTGTTACAGGTCCTGCAATAGACAAGGAAGCACCGTCATTGTCTGCTATGTTCAGCGTTTGAGGAGCATTGTCAACAGCGAGTCCAGTATATTTATCATTGCTGATAAGCCCGGTGTTCACAGTCGCCGTTTCAGCTCCTTCTAGCAATGAATCATCGGTAATTACCAGAGGAAGGGTAACGTTATTCTCTCCAGGATTTATCGTTACTGTTCCCGTTGCCGGAATATCGTAGTCGATGCCGGCTGCGCTGGCAGTTCCACCCAGGTTGTAAGGGATAGATGTAGTGCCATCTGTACTTACTCCCGGAGGGAAACTGAATTTGATGCTTGCGTTTGCACCGCCTTCAGCGCCATTCACAGTCGTGATAGTTATTTTTCTATTAGCAGCGGTATTATCATCGTCAATGATAGTACCGATCGCCGAAGAGCTGCTCAGTAGTAAGCTACTATTGAAATCCGTTGAAAGACCGCTTAATTCCAGCTTAAGGTTCTCATCGTCTTCAATTTTAAGATCGCCATTGACAGGCACGCTTATGGATATGCTCTCCGCTGCATCGCCTTTAAAGCTTACGGTTCCGCTTACCGGACTGTAATCTCCGGCAGAAGCGCTCGCCGTCCCATCAGCGGTGGCGTAATTAATAGTAAACGGACCGGTGGCCTTATCCAGAGAAAGGTTAAAGTTGAGCGCACTGATTCCGCTGTTGCCTTCAGTGACCGAAGATCCGGTGATGCTCAAGATCGCATTGTCATTATCCGTTATTTGGAGGGTCTGTGGAGAATTAGCTACCGTAGTGCCGTAAGGACTTGCAACAGTTCCTGTGCTTATTACTACTGTCTCAGTGCCTTCGATGGTCTGGTCATCCATCACGTCCAGTATTAACTGGACACTGTTCCCATTTGCAGGGATGGTGATCGATCCGATTGCCGGACTTGCTGTATAATCAGCCTTTGGCCCGCTGCTTGAAGCCGTACCGCCTAGTCCGTAGTGGATCACGGTTTCTTTATCCGCAGTTACTCCGCCAGGTAAACTGAAGGTGAAAATTCCTGCTACAGGACCTGTTTCTGATCCGTTGGAAGAAGTGATCGTTACGTCTCCTGAATCGTCATTTGCAATAGTAGTTACTACCGGCGTAGTTTGAAGTACAGGGCGTTTAACTGCAGCACTGGTCAGGCTGCTCAACGAAACGCTAAAGGTTTCATCTGCTTCGATTACCCGGTCGCTATTGATCTGAACTGTAAAGCTTATCGCTTGGCCTGCTGTACCTGAAAAATGTAGCGAGCCGCTGCTGGCTGTATAGTCGTTGCCTGCTGTTGCCGATCCGTCGCTGGTTGCATAATCTACCGAGAAACCGCCGGCTACAGCCTGGTTCAGGGTAGCGGTGTAGGTAGCCAGTTGGGTACCGTTGTTGCCCTCGGTGATAGTTGCCGGACCAGTCAGGCTCACTACTGCCTGATCTTTGTCGATGATATTCAGGCTGTGTGGCGAGTTGGCTATCGTCACCGCATATGGACTGGTAATCAGATTCGTAGTGAGAACTACCGTTTCGATGTCTTCTACCGTTAGGTCTGCCAACACCGGAAGGGTCAGGGTAACACTATTGGCGTTGGCCGGAATAGTTACATCTCCGCTGATAGCACCCGTATAATCCTCCCCACTTTTTGCCGTTCCCGACAAGGTATAGTTGATCTTCGTTTCCGTATCCAATGTTACCCCCGACGGGAAGCTGAACCTGAAGGTTCCTGCAACCGGACCCGCTTCCATACCATCAGTTGAGCTAATGGTGATTGTGGCGTTGTCATCGTTGGTGATGGTACCTGTGGCTGTAGCAGATGCTACCGGAATGGTTAAGCGGCCGTCAAAACTCTTGCTTAAGTTGCTTAACGTGATACTGAAATCCTCATTGATCTCTACTTTTCGATCTCCTTTTATGGCTATCACAATAGGTTGACTGCCCGCTGTTCCGTCAATATATAGCGTACCAGCTGCGGCGGTATAGTCATTATCGGCAACCGTAGCAGTTCCGTCGCTGGTTGCGTAGTTTACCGTAAAGGGCTCGGTGTCTTTATCAAGCGTAACTGTAAAGCTTAGCGTAGTTGTTCCGCTGTTGCCTTCCGCTACCGTAGCTCCGCTGACCCTCAAAGTTGCCTGATCATTATCTGCAATATCCAGGCTTTGCGGAGAATTGGCTACCGTGATCCCGTAAGGAGTTCCTACTGTACCCGTGGTCAACACGATTGTCTCGGTATCCTCTACTTTTGAATCATCAATCACCGGAAGTTCCAGCGTGAAGCTATTATCCCCGGCGGGGATAGTAATGGAGCTGGTACCTGCACCGATATAATCAGTGCCGGTCGCCGTTCCGCTTAAACTGAAATTGATGATAGTAGGTGCATCTGCACTTACTCCTGAAGGGAAACTAAAGGTAAAGCTGGCCGGAACTGGACCTGTTTCTGAACCGCTCTCCGTACTGATCGAGATTGCGCCTGAGTCATCATTTTTAATGGTAGTTACAACAGGAGTACTTTGAAGAGCCGGACGGTTACTAAAGGAACTGCTCAGGTTGCTCAGTACTACACTGAAGGTTTCATCCGCTTCAATTCTCCGGTCGCTGCGAATCAGCACATCAAAGGAGTGCGATTCTCCGGCTGTACCTGAGAACGTTACGCTTCTGCTTACCGGAGTATAGTCGCTCGTACTGCTTGCTGTTCCATCGGTGGTTGCATAATTAAATGTGAATGAACCAGTGGTTGCCTTATCCAGTGTGATGGTATACGTGGCGATTTGTGTACCAGTATCTCCTTCTGTGATAACAGCAGGACCTGTTAATGACACAGTTGCCTGATCGTTATCAGTGATCGTCAAACTTTGAGGAGAATTGGCGACGGTGATGGTATTATAAGGACTCGTGATCAAACCAGAGTTGAGCACAATGGTTTCGGTATCTTCTACCAGCGCGTCGTTAATCACAGGAATTGTCAGTACGGTGCTATTCTCATCTTTTCCAATGGTTACGCTTCCGCTGATGGCTCCTGTATAGTCGGCGCCGCTTTTGGCAGTCCCCGATAGGTTGTATTCGATTTGGATAGGCGTATCTGTGGTGGTACCTGCAGGCAGACTGAAGGTAAAGGTACCTGGCGTTGGTCCCGTTTCAGATCCGTTGCCCGCACTTACAGTAATGATACCGGCATCGTCGTTAACGATGATACCCGTTGCTGGGGAACCACTAATCACGAGGCTATTGTTAAAATGGCTGGACAGCTTACTTAAGCTCATGCTGAAGAGCTCATCCCCCTCTATCTTTTTATCGCCATTAATGGCCACCGACAGGGTTTTGCTCTCTCCCGCCGTACCGTCGAAGTTGAGGGTACCACTAAGCGCCGAGTAGTCATTATCCGAAACTTTCGCACTGCCATCGGTAGTTGTATAGTCTACGCTGAAGGAGTTAGTCGCCTTATCCAGGCTCACCGTAAAGTTGATCACCTTTGACCCGCTGTCGCCTTCCGTTACCGTTGCCCCGGTAAGACTCAAGGTAGCCTGATCGTTATCTGCGATGGTTAACGTTTGAGGAGAATTGGCTACGGTGATCCCGTAAGGACTACCGATATGGCCAGTCGTCAGAATCACTGACTCGGTGCCTTCCACAATGCTGTCATCGATCACGCCGAGGCTCAGTTGCGCAGAATTAACATTTGGCGGTATGGTTACCGACAAAGTTCCGGCACCAGTATAATCAGCAGCTGTAGCTGTACCGGTCAGTCCGAACTGAATAGTAGTTGCAGCATCCGAACTTACTCCAGCAGGGAAGCTGAACGTGAAAGTTCCGGCTACCGGGCCAGTTTCCGAACCATTGGAAGAACTGATGTTGATTGCTCCGCTATCGTCGTTTACAATACTTGTTACCACCGGCACGTTCAGAATTACAGGTTTATTACTGAACGCACTGATCAGATTACTTAAGCTGACGCTAAAGTTTTCATCGATCTCTATCTTCTTGTCGCCGTTTATTTGAACGGTGAACGTTTCTGTCTCTCCTGCCGTACCTTCAAACTCCAGCGTGCCGCTGCTGAGCTCATAATCGTCATCCGCTACAGTAGCAGTCCCGTTTGAGGTAGTATAGTCTACCTTGAAACTACCGGCTGTCGCCTGGTTTAATGTAACCGTATAGGTCACCAGCTGCGAGCCATTCTCACCTTCGGTAATAACGGCGGGACCAGTAAGACTTACTACTGCCTGGTCTTTGTCAATGATATTCAGACGTTGAGGAGAATTGCTGATAGTTACCGGATGCGAGCTGCTGATAATTCCTGTAGTCAGAATGACCGTTTCTGTATCTTCTGCAAGAAGATCTGCCAGTACCGGAAGTGTTAATGTAGTACTGCTGGCATCCTTAGGAATCGTTACGCTTCCGCTGATGACACCGGTATAATCCTTGGCACTTTCTGCCGTACCCGACAGGCTATAGTTGATGATGATCGGCGCGTCTGTTGTTACTCCCGCCGGAAGGCTGAAGGTGAAGGTACCAGGTACTGGCCCGGCTTCCATACCATCTGTAGAAGTGATTGTCACTACTGCCAGATCATCGTTGGTAATAGTTCCCGTTGCAGTAGCAGCGGCAATGTTTAAGCGGCCATCGAAGGACGTGCTCAAACCGCTGAGCGTCATAGTCAGCGTTTCATCTCCTTCCACTTTGCGATCACCGGTCACAGCTACCGTCACGGTCTTGCTTTCGCCAGCAAGTCCGCTAAAGTTTATAGGTCCGCTGGCTGCACTGTAATCGTTATTCGCGGTAGTGGCGGTGCCATCTGCCGTAGCATAATTTAAGCTAAACGGACCTGTGGCTCTATCCAAGGTCACCGTAAAGTTCAGGAGGGTAGTTCCGCTGTTTCCTTCAGTTACTGTTGCCCCGCTGATGCTTAACGATGCATTATCGTTATCTGCGATCTCCAGGCTTTGCGTCGGGTTTGCTACAGTGATCCCGTAAGGATTGCTTACGTTTCCTGTCGTCAGAACTACAGTTTCTACTCCTTCCGTAATCAGATCATCTATCACCGGAAGGTCTAAAGTAACGCTGGTCTCTCCGGCCAGAATGGTAGCGGAAGTAATGCCGGCACCCGTATAATCCGGGCTCTTGGCAGTACCGCTTAAACCGAAGTGAACGGTGATGTCAGCATCAGCAGTAACGCCTGACGGCAAGCTAAAGGTAAAACTGGCAGGTACAGGACCGGTTTCAGAACCGTTGGCGGCGGCAATAGTGATTGCTCCCGAATCGTCGTTTTGAATAGTTGTTACTACCGGAGCAATCTGAATTGCAGGAGGGTTGCTCAGGGAGCTTACCAAATTGGTCAGGGAAACGCTGAAATTCTCATGAGCCTCGATTTTCTTATCACTATTGACAAGAATCGTGAAGCTCTGCGGTTCTCCAGCTTTTCCTGCAAAATTCAGCTGACCACTGCTGCTCACGTAGTCATTGTCGGCTGCTTTTGCTGTTCCATCGGCAGTAGCATAATTTACCGAGAAGCCGCCTTGAGTAGCCTTATCAAGCACTGCTGTGTAGGTGACTAGTTGAGTGCCGTTATTCCCCTCGGTGACAGTCGGAGGACCGCTCAACGTCACAGTGGCCTGGTCGTTATCGGCAATAGTTAAACTTTGAGGAGAATTATCGACGGTCAGGGCGTACGGAGCAGTGATAATGCCCGTACTTAAAATGATCGTTTCTGTATTTTCTACAATATTATCGTCGGTTACAGGAAGTGTTAGTGTGACGCTGCTTTCATCTTTAGGAATGGTAACGCTTCCGCTGATAGCTCCGGTATAATCCTTACCGCTTTCGGCTGTTCCGGACAAGGTGTATTCGATGGTCGCCGCAGCATCCATGGTCACTCCGCCAGCCAGGCTGAATGTGAAAGTACCTGGAGCAGGACCTGTTTCGGATCCGTTTGCAGGAGTGATGGCAATTAGCCCAACATCATCGTTGCTGATGATTCCGGTAGCAGGCGAACCGTCGATCACCAGTGCGTTATTGTAGTTGTTAGACAGGTTCCGCAGCGTCAGGTTGAAGTCTTCATTCGCTTCGATCTTTTTATCGCCGTTAAGGCTTACCTGTATAATCCTTGTTTCACCGGCATCTCCCTCGAAGCTTAGGGTTCCGCTTCTGGCGATGTAGTCATTATCGGAAACTTTTGCTGACCCATCTGAGGTCAGATAGTCGACAGTAAATTTCCCTTCCGTTTTCTGGTTAAGGGTCACTGTAAAGTTAAGCACCTTGTTTCCTGCATCGCCTTCCGTTTTCGTTTCACCAACTATCCGCAGGGTAGCCTCGTCATTGTCTGTGATATCGAAGCTATAGGGCGAATTGCTTACTGCTAGCGCGTAAGGACTGGTAACACCGCTGACAGTAAGAACGACTGTCTCTTTCCCTTCGAGAATTGCATCGTCGATCACCGGTAAGGTTAGCGATACGCTGTTGGCCCCGGCAGGGATGGTTACAGAATTAGTCAGAGGCGCGGTATAATCAAGGGCTGTAGCAGTTCCACTCAGGCCGAAGTCAATCTTGGTCGCCGCATCAGCAGTAACGCCGACGGGAAGACTGAAGGTGAAAGTTCCAGAAACGGCTCCTGCTTCTGAGCCATTGGTCGACGAAATGGTGATGGCACCAGAATCGTCGTTCGTAATTTTTGTTACTACGGGAGTGGTTTGAAACGCGGGACGCTTAGTTACGGAGCTGAGCAGGTTATTGAGCACTACGCTGAAGTTCTCGTCGGCTTCTATTTTCCGATCGCTGTTAATGACAAGGGTGAATGTCTGGGTTTCGCCGGCACTTGTTCCGGTAAACGTCAACTTGCCGGTACTGCTTTCATAATCATTATCTGCATCGGTAGCGCTGCCATCTATGGTATCATAATCTACTGTGAATCCGCCCTGAACAGCTTTATCAACTGTTGCTGTGTAGGTAACGTTTTTTGTTCCGTTGTCGCCTTCTGTCACCACTGCCGGGCCTGTCAGGCTCACCATTGCCAGATCATTATCAATAATAGAAAGCGTCTGCGGCGAGTTAGCGGCAGTTACCGTATAGGGGCTATTAATGTTTCCGGTGGTGAGTGTGATAGTTTCGGTATCTTCTACTACTGCATCATCCGTCACATCCAGACTCAACACCACACGGTTGTCACCTGCAGGGATGGTAACGCTTCCGCTGATGGCGGCCGGGTAATCCTCTCCGCTTTTCGCTGTTCCTGACAAGACATATTCGATCACGGTTGGAGCATTTACACTTACCCCAGACGGGAAGCTGAAAGTGAACGTTCCCGGTATGGCACCGGCTTCTGCTCCGTCTGTAGAAGTGATCGTGATCGTCGCACCATCATCATTCCTTATTTCTCCTGTGGCAACACTGCCCGCAACGGGGATACTCAAACGGTTGCCGAAGTTGCTGCTTAAGTTGCTTAGCGCGATACTAAAATCTTCATCCGTTTCTACTTTTTTATCACCATTAATGGAGACTACTATGGTATGGCTCAGGACGTTTTCGTCAAAAGTCAAGGTTCCGCTTTTTGCCACATAATCGTTATCTGCAAGGGTAGCCGAACCGTCGCTGGTCGCATAATTTACGGTAAATGGAGCCCCCAAATTTCTATCGACGGTCACAGTGAAGCTTAGGGTGGTAATTCCGTTGTCACCCTCATTTACCGTGGCTCCGCTGATGGCCAGTGTAGCATGATCGTTATCTGTAATATTTAGGGTTTGCGGAGAGTTCGCTACGGCGATGCCATACGGACTATCTACCGCTCCTGTTGTCAAAATAACTGTTTCGGTATTTTCTAATAGATCATCGTCCGCTACCAGAAGAGTTAGCGTAACACTATTGTCTCCTGCGGGGATGGTAACGGTGCTGGTGCCTGCTCCTGTATAATCGGTACTGCCAGCTGTTCCTGTCAATCCCAGATGAATCACCGTCTCTTTATCCGCAGTTATTCCTCCAGGAAGACTGAAGGTGAAGGTTCCCGCTACCGAACCTGCTTCTGATCCGTTGGAAGAAGTGATCGTTACTTCTCCTGAATCATCATTTGCAATAGTAGTTACTACCGGCGTAGTTTGAAACACCGGACGTTTCGCAGCGGCACTGGTCAGGCCTGTGAGCGAAACGCTGAACGTTTCATCCGCTTCGATTACCCGGTCGCCGTTGATCTGAACTGTAAATTCTATTTTTTCACCGGCATCACCTGAAAAATGAAGCGAGCCGCTGCTGGCTGCATAGTCACTGCCGGCTGTTGCCGATCCGTCTGTAGTTGTATAATTTACCGAAAAGCCCCCGGCTACAGCCTGGTTCAGGGTAGCTGTGTACGTAGCCAGTCTGGGCCCGGTATCACCTTCAGTGATGGTCACCGGACCAGTCAGGCTCACTACTGCCTGATCTTTGTCAATGATATTCAGGCTATGCGGCGAGTTGGCTATCGCAACCGGATACGGACTGCTGACGCCGTCGATGGTCAAAATCACTGTTTCGATATCTTCTACCATCAGGTCTGCCAACACCGGAAGGCTCAGGGTAACACTGCTGGTATTGGCCGGAATAGTTACGCTTCCGCTGATAGCACCCGTATAATCCTCCCCGCTTTTTGCTATCCCCGACAAGGTATAATTGATCTTTGTTTCCGCATCCAGCGTTACCCCCGGTAAGCTGAACGTGAAGGTTCCTGCAACCGGACCCGCTTCCATACCATCTGCCGAGCTAATAGTGATTGTGGCGTTGTCGTCGTTGGTGATGGTACTTGTGGCTGTAGCAGATGCTACCGGAATGGTTAAGCGGCCGTCAAAACTCTTGCTTAAGTTACTTAACGTGATACTGAAGTTCTCGTCGATCTCTACTTTCCGATCTCCTCTTACTTCTATTACAATGGGTTGACTGCCGGCCGTTCCGTTAAAGTACAGGGTTCCGCTTTTAGCGGTGTAGTCGTTGTCTGCTACTGTGGCAGTTCCGTCGCTGGTTGCGTAGTTCACGGTGAAGGGCTCCGTGTCTTTATCCAGCGTAACCATAAAGCTTAGGACCGTTGTTCCGCTGTTGCCTTCAGCTACGGTAGCTCCGCTGACCCTTACCGTAGCTTGGTCGTTATCTGCAATCTCCAGCGTTTGCGGAGAATTATCCACCGTTATCCCGTAAGGAGTTCCTACCGTACCCGTGGTCAGTACGATTGTTTCGGTATCTTCCACCCTTGAATCATCAATCACCGGAAGTTCCAGTGTGAAGCTATTATCCCCGGCAGGAATAGTAATGGAGCTGGCACCTGCACCGGTATAATCAGCGCCGGTTGCCGTTCCGCTTAGTCCGAAATTGATAACCGTAGGTGCATCTGCACTTACTCCTTCAGGGAAACTAAAGGTAAAGCTTCCGGAAACAGGACCGGTTTCTGATCCGTGAGATGGAGTGACGGTAATTTTTACATTGGCCGGGGTCAAATCATCGTCGACAATAGTACCAGTAGCCACCGAATTGCTAAAACTCAACCGTCCACCAAAGTTATCGGAGAGGTCAAATATTTTGAACTTCAGGGTTTCGGTCAATTCGATCATCTGATCGCCCCGCACCTGCACGGAAACGTCGAAGGATTGTCCGGGCATTCCGGAAAAATTCAGAATATCCGTCTTAGGAATATAGTCGTTACCAGCAGCTGTAGCAGTCTCATCCTCGGTGGTGTATTTTACTGAGAAGCTTCTGCCGGTAGCCTTGGCAAGAGTCACCCTGAAAGTCAACGTAGAGAAGCCAGAATTTCCCTCTGTAACCGTTGCATTCGCCACAGAAAGGGTTGTGTAATCATCGTTGTCAGATATCTCAAGTGTTTGCGGAGAATTACTTACGACGATCCCCGGCAAATCACTGTTGTTTACACCCGTTACGGTTAACCTCACTGTCTCAATATTCTCAATGATATCGTCCTCGGCTACCAGCAAGGATAGGGTAGCGCTATTTTGTCCGGCGGGAATGGTTATAGACGTAGCTGAAGGTGAAGCAGTATAGTCCGTTCCACCGCCACTTGCAGTTCCGTCCAGGTTAAAAGAGATAACGGTAGGGGTACTGGCAGCAACTCCCGGAGGAAAACTAAATGTAAAGCTACCGTTTTGCATTCCCTCAACACCGTCGATTTTACTTATCGAGATGGTTCTGTTAGCAACTGTATTATCATTATCAGTAATATCCGCCGATACGGCGCCTACCGGCTCTAATGCGATGGAAGAAGTAGTGCTGCTGGATGCAGTGATCAGATCAATAGTGATAGTTTCTGTGGGTTCGATGATTGAATCATCGAGCACTGTAGCATCCAGCGTTACAGAATTCGTATTTGCCGGGATGATAATAGTGGTGTTGTCGGGAAGCGTAAAGTCAGTGCCATTAGTTGCTGTTCCGCCGACTATATAATTGACCGTTGTAAGTGCTGAGTTTGTTATCCCCGCAGGATAGTTAAGTGTAAACTGCGCTTTTGTTCCGGGTTCTGCACCGTGACTGGTTCTTGTAAGAGTAATCCTGGTGTTTGCCGGAGTATTGTCGTCGTCCACAATGTCAGCGCTTACTCCGTCTGTAGGATCCACTGTCAGACCCGGGACGCTAATAGGGTTTGTGGCAGTTGTCAGAGTGAGGATAATTGTTTCCGTCGCCTCAATTAATTTATCATCAGAGATAGCTGGAGAAATAGCCACGGAATTTGCTCCCGCCGGAATGATTACAGAAGTGCCTAGTGCAGCGTAGTCTGTTCCATTAATGGCAGTACCAGAGATTAAATAGTTGACCGTCGTAGCCGCGGCACTCGTCACCCCTGCCGGATAGCTTACTGAAAACTGAACGTTCGTCCCGGGTTCTGCACCGTCCGAAACTTTGGTTAACGTTATAATGCTATTTCCGGCGATATTATCATTGTCGCGAATGTCAGCAGTTACTGTTGTTAAAGGATTTACTGCTAGTACTGATATCGAGTTGGTGGCTGAGGACAGTCCCAGGCTTACTGTTTCTGTAGCTTCAATCACATGATCATCTACAACAAGAATATTAATATCGGCCGAGTTGGAGTTAGCAGGAATAATTACCTCGCCTGTCAAGCTTGTATAATCTGTTCCGTTAGTAGCTGAACCTCCAATCACGTAAGTAACTCTGGTAGGTACCGAGCTCACATAACCAGCGGGAAAGCTTACCTTAAAACGGCCGTTTACCAGCCCTTCTTCCGCGTCCGAGTCTTTTGTGATGGTAACAACGTTGTTTGCCGCGATATTGTCGTTGTCCGTAATATCGATACTCTCGGGCGAAGAGATTACATTTAAGGAAACGCTTCCGCTACTGGCAGAAGTAAGGGTAAGAACCACTGTTTCCGGCGCTTCAATTACGTGATCATCCGTAACTATCACATCGATAAACGCGGAGTTAGCATTTGCAGGGATCGTAACCGAGCCTGAAAGAGTTGTATAATCTGAGCCGTTTATTGCGGTGCCCGCGATCGAATAGTTTACAGTGGTTGGTGTCGATCGAACAATGCCCGCAGGGTAGCTTACTCTGAAACGTCCATTTGTAGAAGGCTCGCCACCATCGAATTCTCTGCTTAAAGTGATCGTATTATTCGCAACGGTGTTGTCATTGTCCAGGATATTAAGTGAGAATGGGGAGTTTGCAACCCCTATTCCGTAATATTTTGAATTGCTGATAGTCCCAGTGGTAACGGTCAATTCTTCAGAGCCCTCGATGATCAAATCATCAGTGACAGCACGAGAAAGAGTAGCGCTGTTTGCGTTTGGCGCGATGGTCACTGTTCCGGTAGTAGCTCCCGCATAGTCAACTCCGTTACCCACTGCGAGGCCACTCAAATTGTAGTTTATGGTGGTTGTTCCATCCGTTGATACTCCCGTAGGAAAACTAAAAATAAACTGCGCGTCTGCTCCGCCTTCTTCTCCATCCACTTTAGTGATGGTGATCGTTTTGTTGGCAGCGTTATTATCGTCGTCAAAGATTGAGATCGTAGCGGGAGAACCGCTGATCTTCAACAAGCCGCCAAAAGTAGTTGATGGATTATCAATTACAATTTTAAAGGCTTCGTTCCCTTCGATCTTAAAATCACCATTTACAGCGATTTGAATATCATGGTACTGGCCCGGATTATTAGCCAGGAAAGTCAATGTCCCGGATTTAGCAACGTAGTCGTTATCGGCCACTGTTGCAATGTCGTCTTGTGTAAAATAGTCAATGGTAAAATCGCTGCTGGTTGAGATATCCAGCGACACCCGGAATGTCACATAGCTTGGCCCCGAATTTCCCTCTATTACCTGCGCTGGTCCGCTGAGTAAGACAGCGTTATCGTCATCAAAAATACTTAAGGTATGAGGGGTATTTGCAACGTTGATACCGCTGTAAGGCGTGGTAATGGTGCCGGTGCTGATCTCTATTGTTTCTGTTCCTTCCAGAATAACATCATTGATCACCGGAAGGGTAACGGTAAAACTATTGGTAAGCGCTGGTATGATAACGGTGCCTGTAGTGGCTCCCGTGTAATCCGTACCACCGCCAGTCGCGGTACCGCCCAAAGTATATTGAATTTCCGTGTCTTGATCGGCTGTAATTCCGGTAGGGAAACCAATCGTAAACGAAGCACCGGGGGCTACACCTTCTGCTCCGTCACTTGAAGTAATTACAAGTGCCCTGTTGACAGGAATATTGTCATCGTCGACGATAGTTCCTGTTGCGGTGGCAGTTGTAATGACGCCGCCAGTGCTCGGATTTGCAATAGTAATGGTGAATGTTTCATCCGCCTCGATAATCTGATCTGTTCGGATGGGAATGAAAAACGTTTTGCTTGCTTGCCCGGCGGGGATTGTCACAGAACCTGATAGCGAACCGGCAAAGTCCGTAACGTTTGTAGAAACGTGTGTAAGGGCATAATCAACGGTAATATCGCAACTAACATTGGCGGGAGAAGCCGTCACTGTGAAAGCCATATTGTGACTTCCTCCGGATCCTTCGGCTGCTGAAACGTTGGCAATGCTTAGATTGCTGAGGGAAACAGGAGTCGAATCATTTTGGATATTATTACAACCCGCCACACCTGCATCGCACTCTACCTGAGGGTCAGAAGGAATGTCAGCATCCGGATTGGTAGCATCAGGGTCGTAGACATCTGCAGGCCTCATGATACTTGCCTTCACATCTATTGCGTTCGAAGGCGGCAAAGCAGAAACAGTCCCGGTAACGGTGAAGGTCAGCACCGAGGCGTTGCTCATATTTAAAGAAGCATTGTACTGGTTGCCTATCAGCGTACTGGAAACGACACTCGCCGATCCGGATGTCAGAACCGGGGTAACTACCACACCTGTTAACTGGGCAGGGAACGTGAAATTGAATTTGGCATCGCTTACTCCGCTGGGGCCATTATTTCTGACCGAAACGGTGTAGGTCTGCTGCTGTCCGATACACAGTCCGACGGTCTTACTCTTAATAATGGGCAGCACTTCCAGATTGGCCCTTAAAAAGTCGATCTGAACGGAAGGAGCAATTGGCGTACTGAATACGTAAGTCCAGGTATCAAGTCCTTTTTCGTTCCCGAAACTACCAGAGCCATATCCCGTGGAGCCCCATTTATGACCGTTTGTTGCGCTGCTGACTCCGTTTACGGAAGTGTTTCGCGGGCTTGATGGATTAGAGTTGGATGATATATCCGAGTCATCCCAGTAAACCGTCTGATCTCCGGCCCCGACTCCATTTGTTCGGGTAATAATTATCCCTGTGGGGTTATTTTCTACGTCTAACAGCGGGAAATGCACTTCTCCTGCCCGAAGTATAATCTGCATAGTAGAGCTGTTGAAGGAGCCTAACACCGGATTTCCGGCTCCATCGAGCCCGTCCCAGAAAACAGTATTGCTGCCAACCACTGCAGGATTGGTAATGATCCTGTCAACTGCATCTGTAAAATCACCGTCCTTATTTGCGTCAATTTTTATACTATAATTACCTGTCTGATTCGCGTCGAAGATAAAATTACCGCCCATACTACTATGAGCACCAGCTTGATTGGATGTTCCTTCTTTACCTGCGAAGGAAAAATTAGTCAATTCCGGACTCACCGGGTTAGTCTTTAACCAGGTAGTTGTTGCTGTACCAAGAGTTGCTGCCAGACCATCCGTGGTCCGGGCGGGTGCAGAAGCCGGAAGATCGGCAGCTGGCGTATTGAAGAACAACTTGTGGGTAACATCAGCAGCAGTGTCCTCGGCTAAAGGAGCATGTATCGCGACTATAGAGGTGCCGTCCTGACTTGAATAGCTCGGGTTGGCGCCATTTTTAAATCCTTTATTATTAGAGAAAAAAGCGAAAGCATTCCCGGCAAGGCCATTTGCATTTACTTCATAAATATAACCATCGTTTGTAAGCACATTAAGCTTCCCCGTAAATCTCGCATCAAATTCACCAAGTGAGCCCTGGAGTAAATTCATGTAAGCCCTCCCCGGGATAAACGCAGTACCTGCTGTATTACGAACAGAAACATCGAAAGCAGCTATGTAAGGAGAATTATTGGGCTGATCCCAAGCATTGGCACTCAGTCTGTCGCCGGGTGTATTTGTACTATTATTCGTACCATTGCTACCTACAAAAAAAACGGACCAGACTCCCACCTCGGAGGCCTTCGCTGTAACAGTGTAGGGCGTGTAGCCTCCTGCATTCGGCAGAGGTCCTGCCATTTCCTGCGCCCTGGTGTCAATGCGACCAACGGTGGTCGAATTCCCCGACTTATAGGTGGTTCCGTCGGGAGAGACTAAAACAATAGTGCCATCGCCCAAGCCCTGAACGCTGGAACCCACATTGATCGTTTCGCCAGCCTGAACATACACTCGTACCAGCCCCTGACCTACCCAAGGCAATGAGACGGTCGTTCTGGTTGAACTGTACAGATATACACGGTGCCCTCCATTAGGGTTGAGTTCTTTACTCCCTTCTGCGAAAGCAAGCGAACAACTGAGGATTCCCAGTAAAAAAAGAAGTGAATTTTTTTTTAAGGGAAAGGTGGCAACGGAACGATATATAGGAAGCAGATAGTTGAGTAATCGTCTCGACATAGTTGCCTTTTACGAAAGCGTGTCTATATCGTTACGAAAATTCCTCAGCTGCCAGAATTACAACCCCAAACTGTAGAATAATATACCCAAAAACTTGCTTCTAATCGACCAAAATGAAATTTCTCCGTGGCGAAAGACTGCGCAGTTTTGATTAAAAAAAGGATGGCTACGGTTTTAAAAATTCAGTCAAGCACCCTCGTTAGGAATAAACAAAAAAAGGCTGCGATCAATAATCGCAGCCTCTAGTGATAACTTGTAGTCCATAGGGGAATCGAACCCCTGTTTCCAGAATGAAAATCTGGCGTCCTAACCCCTAGACGAATGGACCTTTTTAAGGTTTAGTAGCCCGTAGGGGAATCGAACCCCTGTTTCCAGAATGAAAATCTGGCGTCCTAACCCCTAGACGAACGGGCCAAAAAAAGAAGTGCTCTCACACTTCTCAGGTAGCGGGGACCAGACTCGAACTGATGACCTTCGGGTTATGAGCCCGACGAGCTACCAACTGCTCCACCCCGCACTCTCTATTTTAAAGCTGATGTCTCAAAAATACTTCTAAACTCAACTAAAAAATTTCATAAAAAAAGCGGAGTCTTCTCATCCGCTTTGATCTGTAGCCCGTAGGGGAATCGAACCCCTGTTTCCAGAATGAAAATCTGGCGTCCTAACCCCTAGACGAACGGGCCAACAAAAAGAAGTGCTTTCACACTTCTCAGGTAGCGGGGACCAGACTCGAACTGATGACCTTCGGGTTATGAGCCCGACGAGCTACCAACTGCTCCACCCCGCACTTTCGACAATTCTCTGAAGGTTTTCTTGTTGAATACTTACCTCCCGAATTGGACTGCAAAGATATATTTCGTTTCTTTGCAGTCCAAATATTTTTTTAAAAAAATTCCATGTCGCATAAAGCCGGATTTGTGAGTATTGTTGGCAAGCCAAACGCTGGTAAATCAACCTTAATGAATGCCCTCGTAGGTGAGAAAATGTCTATCATCACCCCCAAAGCCCAGACTACCCGTCACCGCATTTTGGGTATCGTGAATGAAGAAGACTACCAGATTGTGTTTTCGGATACTCCCGGAGTTATCAAGCCCAATTATGCTTTGCAGGAAAGTATGATGGGAGCAGTGAACGATTCTTTGGTGGATGCAGACGTTATTTTGCTGGTGACCGACATCAACGAAAGACACGACGAATACGATGTGATAGAAAAACTTAAAAGCACACTGTCTCCGGTAGCTGTCATCATCAACAAAATAGACAAGTCGACTCAGGAAGCAGTAGAAGCAAAAATTGCCTTCTGGAAAGAAGCATTGAATCCGAAAGCGGTTTTCGCCATTTCGGCCTTGAAGGAATATAACACGAGGGCAGTAATGGAATTCATCCTCGAAAACCTGCCCGAGCATCCTGCTTACTATGAGAAAGATACGCTGACCGACAGGAACGAGCGCTTCTTTGTTTCCGAGATTATTCGGGAAAAGATTTTCAAACTGTACGAAAAAGAGATCCCCTACAGTACGGAAGTAATCATTACCTCTTTTAAGGAAATGGATAATATCAACCGCATTAGTGCCGAGATCATTGTGGAACGGGATTCTCAAAAAAATATCCTGATCGGCAAATCAGGTGAGATGATGAAAAAAGTAGGGACTTACGCACGGAAAGACATAGAAGAATTTCTTCAGAAAAAAATATTCCTGGAGTTATTTGTTAAAGTAATACCCGACTGGAGAAGTAAAAAGAATTACCTGAAGCGGTTCGGGTACGAAGATTAGATAAAGATGATACTATTTCAGAAGTACGATTTTTGCATCGTACACGCTGAAAGAACATCGAAAGCAAGCTGGGCTAGCATCCAGAACAATAAATTAAAAGGCTTGCGGGTAATTGGAATCCGTTGGCTTAAATCTTAAATTAAACATGAGTAACATAGTAGCAATAGTAGGCCGACCAAACGTAGGAAAATCCACTTTATATAACCGGCTAACAGAATCGCGCAAAGCGATAGTAGACGATTATAGCGGGGTAACCAGAGACAGGCACTATGGAGTGGCAGAGTGGATCGGAAAAACATTTACTGTAATTGATACAGGAGGCTACGTGGCCCATTCGGAGGACGTATTTGAAGCAGCTATACGGGAGCAGGTACTCATCGCCATAGAAGAAGCTACGGTCATTTTATTTATGGTAGATGTTACTACCGGCCCCACTGACCTGGATGATAGCATAGCCGACATTCTGAGAAGAAGCAATAAACCGGTTTTTGTGGTAGCAAACAAAGTAGACAACAACCAGCTGGTTAACGAACTGGCCATTTTCTATAGCTTCGGATTGGGCGACATCTATGGGATTTCCTCGATGACCGGCTCAGGAACGGGAGAACTCCTGGACGAAGTAGTAAAGCATTTTAAAGAAGCTGATCCTGAGGAATCTAAACTTCCTAAATACACTATCGTGGGCCGACCAAATGTTGGAAAATCATCGTTGATTAATGCCCTGATCGGAACGGATAGGAATATTGTTACTCCTATTGCAGGCACTACCCGCGATTCCATCCATATTCACTACAATCAATTTGGCCATGAATTCATGCTGATCGACACGGCAGGATTGAGAAAGAAGACGAAGGTGAAAGAGAACATCGAATTCTACTCAGTAATGCGTACCATCAAAGCACTGGAAGAAGCAGATGTCGTGATTCTGATGGTCGACGCAGTAGAGGGATTAGAGTCACAGGACATCAATATCTTCCACCTGGCTGAGAAAAATAAAAAAGGCGTGGTGATCCTGGTGAATAAGTGGGACCTGATCGAGAAGAACCACAAAACCAGCAAAGCTTTCGAAGATACGATTAGAGACAAGATTGCTCCTTTTTCTGATGTGCCAATCATCTTCACCTCGGTTGTTGAAAAACAGCGGATCTTCAAGGCGGTAGAGGCCGCTTCAAAGGTATATGAAAACAAGCTCAAGAAAATCCCTACCTCTAAGTTGAACGATGTGATGCTTCCAATTATCGAAAGCTATCCTCCGCCGTCACTGAAGGGCAAGTACGTCAAGATCAAATACATCACCCAGATCAATGGTTCCTCGCCGATGTTCGCCTTCTTTTGCAACCTACCCCAGTACGTCAAAGAGCCGTACAAGCGTTTCCTGGAAAATAAACTGAGAGAACATTTTGACTTCAATGGTGTTCCTATTCAAATATATTTCAGGCAGAAATAAGACGAATATGAAGAAGAAAATAGCTTATATGGTTTCCGCTGTTGCAATTGTTCTAGCCTCTTGCAACCCCAACTTCAGCGGAAATTCTGAAACCGATGACAAGGACTCTATAGACGCGGCGAAAGCGGCCGATTCACTTATCCAAAGCGAGCTGCAGGCAGATACTTCAGCAAATTCCGATCAGACGCAGTCAGACGAGCCCCTATCAGAGAAAACTGATAGCATGAACGTGTCAGGAGAAGGACAATAATGCCCTAAATATCAAGGTTGCTTGAGAATTTCCAGCGACCTTGATATCACTTTATCATTCACATGACGAGTGCGGTAATACGCCTCTTCCCCAAAGTAATACCTGGCTAACAAAGCTTTCAAACGGGCCGCAATAGCGGGTCGGGCTGTCTGGGCCAGCTTTTGATCCACCTGTACTCCCCTTAAGCGGGCAGCAGTCAGTAGTTGGCTAAACAATTCATCATCCAACTTAAATTCCCGGATGAGTTCTCCTAAAGATGCAGGGGCTGAATATTTCTTTACCAGACTACTGTAAGTGAAAGCAGCCATCACCCCTTTCGAGTACAATGCATAGTAGAAATCGTTGTACCCGGTAGAATCTAGTGCAACATAAATATCAGGGGTAATTCCTCCGCCGCCATAAATGGCTTTGCCGGACGTTGTTTTGAAGCTTTTGTGCCTATCATTTACACTGTCGACGTGCTTTCCGTTAAGCTCTCCGCTTTTATACCGCTCAGCAAGCTCCGCGTAATACTTATCTGAGCCTGACTTATAAGGCTTCTGAATAGACCGGCCTGAAGGAGTATAATATCTTGCCACTGTCAGGTTTAGGGCCGAGCCGTCACCAAAGTTAAACTGCTCCTGAACGAGCCCCTTTCCAAAGGAGCGCCTTCCTATAACTGTACCACGGTCAAGGTCCTGAACAGCTCCTGCTAAAATCTCGCTGGCTGAAGCAGAATTTTCATCGATTAGGATCACTAATTTACCCTGTTCGAATTCACCCTCGGCAGTAGCATAATAGTCGGTGCGGGGCTCGTGTTCTCCCTGAGTATACACAATTAGCTTATCATCGGGAAGGAAATGGTCTGCCAAAGCAGTCGCCGCATTCAGATAGCCGCCGCCATTTCCTCTGAGATCGAGGATCAGGCTAGTTATTCCCTTTTCTTTTAAGCGCTTCAGGGCTTCCTCAAAATCATCTTCCGTCCGGGCACCAAACTTGCTTATTTTGATATAACCCACTTTTTCCGCTACCACATAAGCAATGTCAATACTGCTAACTGTAATTCTATCTCTCTTCACCAGTAAGCGCTTCTCTTCAGCCAATCGCTTAACCCGCAGCTCTACGGATGTCCCACGCTGACCCTTGATCAATCTGGAAACCCGCTCGGCAGAATTGTTGGGGCCAACCACTGTTTTACCATCAACGGCCAACAGGAAATCCCCGGGCTTCACCCCGCCTCTGGCTGCCGGACCTTTATCAACTACTGCCGTGATCAGGATGGTATCACCTACAGTCTGATATTCAACCCCAATGCCTGTGTACTTACCATCGAGGTTATCAGAAAAGTTCCTTGCTTCTAAAGGGGGAAGGTAGGCGGAATGTGGATCGAGCTTTTTCAATATCTGATTGATAGCCATATCCTGCAAAGTGTCCTTTTTTACGGGGTCAACGTAGTTCTCTTCTATAATATTTAGTACACGATCTACTTTTTCTGCACGGCTGTTCAGAAAAGGAATGAAGGTTCCGTTTTTCCTGTTCTCGTTTTCCCTCTGAAATCTTGGCCCCAGAAACATACCCAGTACCATGGTACCGGCATAAAAAGAAGCGATTAGAAGATTCTTTTTGGTAGATGATCGCATTTACAATTCAGGCATCTAATGTAATTCAGTAACAAGCAAAATTCGTTCATTAAATGTCAATCAGAGGCTTCTTACTGCAGAATGTTTATAAAATTCACCAATGTGGATAAGTTCAGTTTTACCCCCTTGTCACCATCCTGCTTTCAGCTTAAAAAACTATTTCGGACCTTTACTTTATGAAAAGAACGACGGAACAGGACTCACTATATAACAACCTTGAAAAAATGTCGGTGTCGGAACTACTGCAGGGCATTAACAATGAAGATAAGACGGTTCCATCGGCAGTTGAAAAGGCAATTCCACAAATAGAACAATTAGTGAACGAGGTGACCCGGAAAATGAAAACAGGAGGCCGTCTGTTTTATATTGGTGCCGGCACCAGCGGTCGCCTAGGTATTGTAGACGCTTCAGAGTGCCCGCCGACTTACGGTGTGCCTCATGACTGGGTGATAGGAATCATAGCAGGCGGAGATGGCGCCATTAGAAAAGCGGTAGAGTTTGCGGAAGATGATCAGGAGCAAGCCTGGAAAGACTTGCAACAATACAATATTAATGAAAAAGACGTTCTGGTAGGAATAGCAGCCTCAGGAAGCACTCCTTACGTTATCGGGGGAATCAAAAAAGCAAATGAGGCGGGCGTGACTACAGGTTGCGTCGTTTGTAACGCAGGCAGTCCCCTTGCTTCGGTAGCTCAGTATCCCGTGGAAGTGGTAGTAGGCCCTGAGTTCGTCACCGGATCCACACGAATGAAAGCTGGTACCGCACAAAAACTGGTCTTAAACATGATCAGCACGAGTGTCATGATCCAGCTGGGGAGAGTGAAGGGCAACAAAATGTTCGACATGCAGCTAACGAACCACAAATTGGTGAGCCGGGCGGTGAACATGGTGATGGAAGCAACCGGAGCAGACGAACAAACGGCACAAAAACTGCTTGACCAGTACGGGAACGTGAGGGAAGCTGTTGACAATGCGCCGAAAAAAGATTATTAAATTAAAAACGCTTCCTTCCGGGAGATGGAGGGCTTTATGCACGATATAGAACCATATTACAGATGGCGGGACGATTATGTGGCGGCAGAAGATGAGAGATCGCCATTTTATCAGACCGAATACAGCGAGTTCGAGTTTGACAAGCAGGTTTACAATTATTACATCCATCCCCAGTGGGATTACTTTGGATCGCAAACGCTGTATATAAAAATCCTCTTTGTGGATTATGATAGAAGCTATGCGATCATTGAATTCATCGGCGAGTGGAACGATACGATTTACAACGACATCATGATGTTGAAAAGGGAAATTCTGGAACTGATGATGCACGAGGGCATTAACAAATTTATCCTGATAGGTGAAAATGTGCTGAACTTCCATTCTTCTGATGACTCCTATTACGAAGAATGGTTCCAGGATGTAGAAGAGGGCTGGATTGCAGGGGTGAACTTCCGTGAGCACGTGATAGAAGAGTTTAAGAGAAGTAATATAGACTATTATATCAATTTCGGCGGACAGCTGGACGAGATGATTTGGAGAAACCTGAAACCAGTTCAGTTTTTTAAAAAAGTGGAAGAGCAACTCATAAAACGATTGTACTAACCCTCTGCTGATCGTAATGGGGCATCTTTCGTCGGAAGCCCCTTCCCTATTTGCAAAATACCTGATTTTGTTGCATTTTTGTATCGCTTATTCAGAAAGACGGAGGGAATAGACCCTGCGAAGTCTTAGCAACCTGTGCTAACAAGGTGCTAAATTCTATCCGAGTCCGTACTTAGGATGAGGGAAGATAAGTGAAAGTCAAAATCCGAAGGATTTTCGAAGATAAGCATGGTATAAGTTGTTGAAGCGAATCGACCGAACCTAATATCGTTCCGGCCGTAAGCAACTTCACAACCTGCCAATTACTCAACTACACAAATGAACATTAGAGAAGAACTTGAGAAGCGTATCCTGGTGATCGATGGTGCGATGGGAACAATGATCCAGCGCTATCAGCTGACGGAAGAAGATTTCCGCGGAGAACGTTTTAAAAACCACCCCTGTGATCTGAAAGGAAACAATGACCTTTTGAATATCACCCGACCAGACGTAATCAAAGCCATTCATGCCGAATATTTAGAGGCCGGAGCAGACATCATCGAGACCAATACTTTTAGTACGCAGAGTATCTCGATGGCAGATTATCAAATGGAGGATCTTGCTTACGAGATGAGCTATGAGGGAGCTCGTATTGCCAAGGAAGTAGCGCTTGAATTTACAGCAAAAAACCCGTCAAAACCGAGGTTCGTCGCGGGTGCTATTGGCCCGACCACCAAAATGGCTTCGATGTCTCCGGATGTAAATGATCCGGGTTATCGGGCAGTGACATTTGATGAGTTAACCGAAGCTTTTTACGATCAGGTACGCGGACTGATAGACGGGGGGGCAGATGTTCTTCTGTTTGAAACAATAACGGATACACTGATCACAAAAGCCGGCATCTTTGCCGTAAAGCGCTACGAGGAGGAAATTGGAAGGAAGATCGAAATTATGATCTCTGGTACCATCACCGACAATAGTGGCCGTACGCTTTCCGGACAAACTGTGGAAGCTTTCCTCAACTCTCTAACGCATGCCAACATTCTAAGCATCGGCTTGAACTGTGCTTTGGGAGCGAAAGACATGCGACCTCATATTGAGGAACTATCGAAAAAAGCTCCCTGCTACATTTCCGCCTACCCAAATGCTGGCTTACCTAACGAGTTCGGACAGTACGACGAGGTTCCGCACGAGACGGCCCATCTGGTGGAAGATTTCATCGCCAACGGCTTTGTAAATATCGTGGGCGGATGCTGCGGAACTACTCCCGAGCACATTGGTTGTATTGCCGAGAAAGCAGCAAAATATCCACCACGGAAAGTTCCAACAGTAGAGCCGTACCTACGACTGAGCGGGTTGGAACCAGTTACGATCACACCTGAAAGTATTTTTGTGAATATTGGCGAGCGAACCAATATCACTGGTTCTCCAAAATTCTCCAAGCTCATTTTAGGTGGAGATTTTGAAGGGGCATTGGCTGTAGCACGCCAGCAAGTGGAAGGTGGAGCGCAGATCATTGACGTGAACATGGACGAGGGGATGCTCGACTCTGAGGCAGCCATGACGAAGTTCTTGAATCTCATTGCTTCTGAACCTGACATTGCCAAACTCCCGATCATGGTCGACTCTTCTAAGTGGAGTGTCATTGAGGTCGGATTGAAGTGCCTGCAAGGGAAAGGGATCGTGAACTCGATATCCCTAAAAGAAGGCGAGGAAAAGTTTAAAGAAAGCGCCCGTAAGATATTGACCTATGGGGCAGCTGTAGTCGTGATGGCCTTTGATGAACAAGGTCAGGCCGACAACTACGAACGACGGGTAGAGATCTGTAAGCGCTCATACGATATCCTGGTGAATGAAGTAGGCTTCCCTCCCCAGGACATCATTTTCGACCCGAATATCTTAACGGTTGCGACGGGATTGGAGGAGCACAATAACTATGCAGTCGATTTCATCAACGCGACCCGCTGGATCAAAGAAAACCTCCCTTATGCTAAGGTAAGTGGTGGAGTTTCCAATATTTCCTTCTCCTTCCGGGGAAACAATGTTGTTCGGGAAGCGATGCACTCGGCGTTCCTGTACCACGCGATTAAGGCGGGTCTGGATATGGGAATCGTTAATGCGGGAATGCTGGAAGTTTACGAAGAGATACCGAAGGAGCTGCTTGAGCGCGTGGAGGACGTTCTGTTGAACCGACGTCAGGATGCCACTGAACGACTTGTGGAATTTGCTGAGACGGTAAAATCTAAAGGTAAAGAAGCTGTAAGAGACGAAGAATGGAGAAAAGGAAGCGTGGAAGAACGGCTTTCCCACTCTTTGGTAAAGGGTATTATCGAATACCTCGATGCCGATGTAGAAGAGGCCAGACAAAAATACGATAAGCCGCTGCAGGTAATTGAAGGTCCCCTGATGGACGGAATGAACGTGGTAGGCGACTTATTCGGAGCCGGAAAAATGTTTCTTCCGCAGGTCGTAAAGTCGGCTCGTGTGATGAAAAAAGCGGTGGCCTATCTCTTACCATTCATCGAAGAGGAAAAATTAAAGAATCCCGGTGACGGAGGCTCCAGCTCGGCTGGAAAGGTGTTGATGGCAACCGTAAAAGGTGACGTGCACGATATCGGGAAGAACATTGTAGGGGTTGTGCTCGCTTGTAACAACTTTGAAGTGATCGACATGGGAGTGATGGTACCTGCCCAGGACATCATCAAGAGAGCCAAGGAAGAAAACGTGGACATCATCGGCTTAAGCGGACTCATTACTCCTTCCCTGGATGAAATGGTGCACTTTGCCAAAGAAATGGAGCGGGAAGGCTTTACCATCCCTTTGTTGATCGGAGGAGCAACTACATCCCGTATCCATGCCGCTGTAAAAATTGATCCTAGTTACTCAGGACCGGTTATTCACGTTTTGGACGCATCCAGAAGCGTTACCGTTTGCAGTAGCCTGATGAATGGAGAATTCCGGGATGGATATATTAAGAACATTAAGGAAGAATATCATAAAGCCCGGGAAGTGCATTTGAACAAGCGCTCCGACAAGCGATTCAAGAGCATAGAGGAAGCCCGAGAAAGCAAGTATAAGATCAACCTTAACGGATCAATTGCGCCTGCTCCGACCTTTACGGGTACAAAAGTATTTGAAGACTATCCTTTGGAGGAACTGGTTCCATATATCGACTGGACTCCTTTCTTCCACACCTGGGAGCTACGCGGAAGTTATCCGAGGATCTTTGAAGACAAGGTAGTTGGGGATGAAGCTAAAAAGTTGTTTGATGATGCCCAGAAACTTTTAAAAAGAATAGTGAACGAGAAGCTGCTAAAAGCGAAAGCGGTAATTGGTTTCTGGCCAGCGAATTCGGTTGGAGATGATATAATACTGGAATTAAGAGATCCTCAGGATCATCTGAACAATCTGAATCCTGAACTTACAAACCCGCAGTATGAGGTTGTAAAGATTCATACCCTACGGCAGCAGGCTGAAAAAGTAGCGGGAGAACCCTACTACGCACTTTCAGACTTTATCGCACCAAAAGACAGCGGGATAAGAGATTACTTTGGCGGATTTGCTGTAACAGCCGGTATTGGCTGCGATGAGCTGGTAGCAGAATTCGAAAAGGGGCACGACGATTACAATAGCATTATGGCGAAGGCCCTGGCTGATCGTCTGGCAGAAGCTTTTGCCGAGAAAATGCACGAACTGGTGCGCAAGGAGTATTGGGGCTATGCCAAAGAAGAAGGTTTGTCTAACGAAGAGCTGATCAAGGAGAAATACCAGGGTATTCGCCCGGCACCAGGTTACCCTGCCTGCCCGGATCACACCGAAAAACGAACCCTTTTTGATTTGTTGAAAGCCGAAGAAAGCGTAGGAATCCATCTGACGGAGAGCTTTGCGATGTATCCCGCAGCCTCGGTAAGCGGTTTCTACTTTGCTCATCCGGAATCCCGTTACTTTGGCTTGGGTAAGATACAGAAAGACCAGGTAGAAGATTACGCAAAGCGGAAGAATATGCCGTTGGAAGAAGTAGAAAGATGGTTAAGCCCTAATTTGGGGTATTAAAAAAGCTAGCACCGATGGCTAAAATGAACGATTTTGGCCATCGGTAACTTATTGCAGAATTATTCTACATCGAATTATACCGAATCACATAGGCTCGCAATTCCTCAAAACTAATCTTCTTTTCTTCCTGAAATTTCCGTAACAGCTCCGGATTGTCGGCTATTAATTCTTCAAATTTTTTCCGGCTTGCTTCCGTCCCATTGTCCCTCATACCAATCCATTTTCGGTCAAACTTCCAGGCCCGGTCGTCCCCCTTTTGCAGGTATAAATTTCTCTTATAGTGCCATGAGTTCGTTATTCCCATAGCCGTCATTACGCTGCCGCTTGTTGTGTATTCTTCCATCACAAGATTGATCTTTCCCATTTCCAAAACCTGTTTAAACCTTGGATCGACAAAAGCAGGATCCAGCACCGGCATCAGCACACTTAAATAACGTTCATCTTTTTTTCTGTCATAATAAAGCCGAATGTCCGTGGAACTGAATTTTACCCAGCCGGAGTCCGTCATAAACTTAATTTTAGTAGTACTTATTCGTTTAATTTCACCGCTTAAAGTATCGCCTTTAACAGTTACAAGATAGTCCGTCACTTGCGCACTAACCTGCGTAAAGCAAGCTGCAAGGACAACCAGAAAGAACAGGATTCGCTTCATGATAAGGTCATTATGATCTACCCAAGTTAAACAATCTGAAATAAAAATAAAAAAGCCGGTCTAATTTCTTAAACCGGCTTTCTTTCATCTGAGCCTCCTATCGGGATCGAACCAATGACCTACTGATTACAAGTCAGTTGCTCTACCAGCTGAGCTAAGGAGGCTGATGTGGCTGCAAAAGTAAAAAACTTTTGTAATTCTGCTAAATCAAATTTCACTTTCTATGCTAACTTAATCTATTTCAGCTAGAAAAAGTTAGCTACAGGAGTTTCCGTCCCTGTAATTCCTCCCTAAGTTGCTCAGGGTTTTTGAAATGAATGCTATCGATGCCCAGCTTTCGTCCGGCCTCTACATTTCTAAAATTATCATCGATAAAAACAGCTTCTGCTGGAGACACGCTGTATCTGTCGAGCAATAACTGATAGAATTCAGGATGTGGCTTTCTCATTCTCTCTGTTCCTGACACCACCACTCCATCAAACCAATTCAAGAACTCGAACTTGCTCTGAGCGATAGGATAAGTTTCTGCCGCCCAATTGGTAAGCGCGTAGATTTTGAAACGGCCTGAGTCCTTTAATTCTTTAAATATTTTGACTGTCCCCTGGATGGGGCCATTGAGCATCTCCTCCCATCTGCCGTAGTAGGCACGGATATTTTCCTCATGATCCGGAAACTCTTTCACAAGAAGCTCCGTCCCTTCTGCCAAACTCCTTCCGCCATCCTGCTCCTCGTTCCATGCATTCGTACAAATATTTTCGATGAAGAACCGCATCTCTTCCTCGTTGCTGAAAATGCTCTTGTATAAATGGAAAGGGTGCCAATCAATAAGTACTGCTCCCAGGTCAAATATTATGGTTGTCGTCATTGTCATTAAGTATTCAACAGGTAGTTTTTAAACTCCTCAAAGTCCGGCTTAAGTTCCACTGCCTGCTTAGGGCGACCTTCCAATTCCTTCACTTGTTCCGGAATTTCTACTGCGGCTGCCATCTGTCCTTCGTACACGTCAGGGAACTTACATGGATGTGCCGTCGACAGGAAAATACCTGTGCTTTCCTGATCACCCGTTTGTTTCCGGTAATCTTCTACAGCAAGCCAGGCAATCGCTGTGTGCGGACATACAATATACTTATATTGATCATACACCTGTTGCACCGCTTCCCGCGTCTGTTCGTCGGTGTAGCTTTCAGCAGTTACCACCTCTTTCACCTGTTGCAACTCGTTTTTGAACAATGTCATTATCCGAACCCAATTGCTCGGGTTGCCTACGTCCATCGCATTGGACAAAGTAGCCACCGATGGCTTTGGTTCGTATGTCCCCGATCTGAAAAAGGCAGGAACAGTATCATTCGCATTGGTAGCGGCGATAAACTGCTTTACTGGCAACCCCATCTTCCATGCAAGCAGGCCGGCACCTATATTCCCGAAGTTTCCGCTAGGTACAGAGAAAATTACATCTGCCTTTCCTTCCCTTTTCAACTGGGCATAGGCATTGAAATAGTAGAAAGTCTGCGGGATCAGTCGGGAGATATTGATGGAGTTGGCAGAAGTAAGTCGGAATTTCGCATTCAACTCCGGATCCACAAAGGCCTGCTTCACCAGCGCCTGGCAATCGTCAAAGGTACCGTCAATTTCAACTGCCCGGATATTTTGCCCGTTCGTAGTTAACTGCAGCTCCTGTATTGGACTCACCTTCCCTTTAGGGTAAAGGATGGTCACCTGGGTATTTGGAACACCTAAAAAGCCTAATGCTACAGCGCCCCCGGTATCGCCGGAAGTTGCTACCAGTACATTCAGTGTCTTTTCACCTTCCTTCAAAAAATACCCCATAATCCGGCTCATAAAACGAGCGCCGAAATCTTTAAAAGCAAGAGAAGGTCCGTGGAAGAGCTCGAGCACATAGGTTTTCTCATCGAGCTTTACTGCAGGAGCAGGGAAGTTGATCGCCTCTTCTATGATCGCTTTCAGATCCTCATCAGGCATGGCATCCTGTAAAAGGCTTTTTGCAACCTTATAGGCAATCTCCTGCATTGAGAATTTGCCAATATTTTCAACGAAATCGGCATCCAGTTGAGGAATATGATGAGGCATGTACAAGCCTTTATCCTGTGGCATGCTGTTAAACACCGCCTCTTTAAACTCAACTGATAACTCGGGATTATTGGTACTATATAGTCTCACTGAAGTACGATTTTAATATTATGAATACGATTTCGGTCTAATCAAGAATAATGGGACCGTTGGCATTTACTTTAGATACGTAGCCATAGCTACCAATACTTAGAGTAGAAAGATGTTTTTGGATAGCAGCCGTAATCTTTTCAGCAGTTTCTTTATCTCTTGTAAAGGAAAACACAGAAGGCCCGGAACCGGAGATTCCGAAACTTAAGGCGCCGAGGCCCATTGCGATCTCCCGCATCTTCTGAAAGTCGGGTATTAAGATAGACCGGACAGGCTCGACCAGAACGTCGATCATACTCCGCCCAATAAGGTCCATATCTTTCATAAACAATCCGCTTACCAGTCCCGCCACATTACCCCACTGAGTTACAGCATCTTTCAACAGTACTTTACTCCGGATCATTTGCCGGGCATCTCTTGTTGGTACATCTACCTCCGGAAACACAATGGCGGTGTGTAATTCCTCCGGGTAGGGAAGTTTTATAACATCCAAAGGACTGTAACTGCGGACAAGAATAAAGCCACCTAAAAGAGCTGGGGCTACGTTATCGGCATGACCAAATCCGCAGGCAAGCTCCTCCCCCTTCATTGCAAAGGGTAGCAGATCTTCCTGCTTCAGCGGATTGTCAAGCAAAGAGTTGATGGCAAACAAACCAGCCACGGTACTTGCTGAACTGGAGCCCAGACCGCTGCCAATGGGCATTTTCTTATGAAGTTCAATTTCTACTCCAACATCCGTCCTGCCAATCTCCTGCAGAAACATCTGCACGCAGGCACTAGCAGTGTTTCGCGATGCATCCATAGGCAGTCTGCCGTTGTCTCCGGTAATTTTAGTAATCACCACCCCCGGCTCCGCCTTTCTGCGCATAATTACTTCATCGCCGGGAGCCTCAACGGCCAGGCCCAACACATCGAACCCGCAAACTACATTTGCCACAGTAGCGGGAGCAAAAACTTTGATCGAATCTCTCATATTTCAAGTCGGCCGCCTTATTCAGACAGCCGAATTTACGCTTTTTTATTTCCTTCCGGGGATGGGGACCTACCTTGCACCCACATTTACGATGTCTGCAAACACTCCTGCTGCAGTAACTTCAGCACCCGCTCCAGGACCTTTCACTACCAATGGCCGCTCCTTGTAACGATCGGTAGTGAACGAAATAATATTATCACTTCCAGAAAGCATATAGAACGGATGATTCTCATCCACCATCTCCAGCGCTATCGAAACATTTCCATTCTCCAGCTTACCAATGTACCGCAGCACTTTTCCGCTGCTCATGGCTTCGTTCTTCAACTTTTCGAAGAAGTCGTTATTCACCTGCAGTTCTTTATAGAAGTCATCAACAGAAGTCGCGTCCAGGCAAGACTGAGGAAGCATGCTTTGGATATTAACATCCTCTGCCTCCAAAGGATAACCGGCGTCACGAGCGAGAATAAGCATCTTCCGCATGAAGTCGGTACCGCGTAAATCGTCTCTAGGGTCGGGTTCCGTATATCCTTTTTCCTGGGCCATCTTCACAATATCATGGAAAGTGACATCACCTTTAAAATCATTGAAGATGAAAGAAATAGTGCCCGAAAGGATTGCCTCGATCCGGATAACACGGTCGCCGCTCATCATCAGATCTTTAAGCGTTCGGATGATCGGAAGACCAGCTCCTACGTTCGTTTCATAGTAAAAATCCACCCCATGTTGGTGGGCCAGATCTTTAAAGGTTTTGTACTGCTCGTAAGAGGAGGAATTCCCGATCTTATTGCAGGTAACCACAGAAACGGTTGAATTGAGTACTTCTGCATAACGGGCAATTGGCGCCGGACTAGCGGTGTTATCCACGAATACGGCGTTCGGAAGGTTCATTTCCCGCATCCTTGCTACAAAGGCATCCAGGTCTGCTGGTTCTCCGGATGTGTTTAGGGTTTCTTCCCAGTTTTGCAAAGACAAGCCGCCTTCGTTAAAGATCATTTTGCGACTGTTGCTGATACCAATGATATTCAGCACAATTCCGTTTTGTTGTTTCAGGAAGTCGCGGTGTTCCTCTATCTGGCGGAACATGGTCTTCCCAATATTTCCTGTTCCCAGGCAAAAGATATTCAAGGTCTTTTTAAGATCCGTATAAAAGGCGTCATGAACTGCATTCAGGCCTTTAGCCAGATCGTATTGAGAAATAATTACCGAGATGTTGTACTCAGAGGAGCCCTGCGCTATCGCTCTTACGTTCACGCCGTTCCTGCCCAGCGCATGGAATAGCGTTCCGGCAATTCCTGGCGTCTCCTTCATATTCTCTCCCACAATGGCCAATACTGACAGCCCTTCTTCTATCTCCGGCCGTTCAATCTTCTTAGCCTCCAGCTCTAATTCAAATTCATGCTCTATCAGCTGTTTTGCCTTGATGGCATCAGCAGGGTTAACAGCAAAGGTAATGCTGTGCTCAGAAGAGGATTGTGTTATTAAGACCACGTTGATCTGCTCGCGGGCCAGCAATGAAAACAGGCGACCACTAAAACCGGCCTTGCCCACCATGCCGCTTCCCTGCAGGTTAATTACGCTGATTTCGTTGATCGAAGAGATCCCTTTCACACTGTGCTCCGACCTTTTGCTTTCATGACTGATGAAAGTTCCAGGGAAATCAGGCTGGAAAGTATTACGGATTACAATCGGGATCTTCTTCATGAAGGCCGGGATCATCGTTGGCGGATAAATCACCTTGGCCCCAAAATAGGAAAGCTCCATCGCCTCTGTATACGAGAGCTCCTTCAGCGGGAAGGCCTTCTTCACCATCCGCGGATCGGCAGTCATCATTCCGTTTACGTCCGTCCATATTTCCATAGCGCTACAATTTAATGCAGCACCCACAATGGCAGCGGTATAATCGCTTCCTCCCCGACCTAAAGTGGTAATTTTTCCATCATCAGTACTTCCAATGAAACCTGTAATGAAGATTAGCTTTCCTTTATTTTCTTCGTAGAAACCACGAATCAAGATATCCGTAATCTCTGTCTGAACCTTTGCATTTCCGTAATTCGTATCGGTTTTAATGAGCTCCGCTGCATCGCCAAACACTGCATCTCCTAAATACTGGTCAGCAATTTTACTCACCATAAAGGTCGAACAGCGCTCACCAAAGCTCAGCACTAAATCCCGCGTACGGGGAGTTAATTCTCTGAGGCTTGAAATGCCTTGCAGCAGGTCCTCCAGCTGGTTAAAAAAGATCTTAAGCTTGGTAAAAACCGGATTTTGACGGGGTACATCAAGCAATGCTTTTACCACATCGAAATGTCTGCTCTCCAATTCCGTTAGATAGGATGAAAAATCTTCGCCTGCTGCAGCTTTATCCGCCATTGATACAAGCAAATTCGTAACACCTCCCATTGCAGACAACACTACAACCGGGTTTCCACTTTCAGATTTTTCCTTTTGAAGGATTTCCATCAGCGTTCTGATACTTTCTACTGTACCCACCGATGTTCCACCAAATTTTAAGACTTTCATTAGCTAAATTTTAAACAAAAGCGCCTTCCCCTTGTGGGAGGAAGGCGCTTTATGGTTTCTTTTATTTTTTGTTTACACCATGTACGTACTTCCTCCCTGACCCTGTGTGCCGGTAGTAAGCGTCGTAATGATATAAGTGAACTTCTTCATTTTCTTAATTCGGACGTAAAGTAAGCAGTAAATTTTAAAAATCGCAAAAAAAATTACCTTTTGTATTAATGATTTTAGAAAAAGAGCGCCTGTATTTCAAAGCACCTCCAGTCCCGCTGTCCGCTATAGTTTTTGCCCCCAGCCCCTCGGCCACCCCGGCAAAAAGCTGCCGCTTCCATCGGGTTTAACATACAACGTCGACTCTTCGATTCTCCTAATGCTGACCGGTTTCGAAACCCTGTCAGCGTTAAATTGTTAACTTTACCAACTCATGCAAGGACTAGTAATAAAATCAACCGGAAGCTGGTATCAGGTGGAGACAGAGAATGGTAAGATCATCGACTGCCGGATCAAGGGTAAGTTTCGTACCAAGGATATTAAAACGACTAATCCAGTAGCGGTAGGCGACGAGGTAGAAATTGAACTGGAACCTGAACTAAGCACGGGAGTAATTACTAAGCTTAAAGACCGGAAAAATTACATCATCCGCAAGTCCGTTAACCTCTCCAAGCAGGCGCAGATCATTGCGGCCAACCTGGACCAGGCCTTCCTGATTGTTACTCTTGCCTCCCCACGTACCTCACTCGGTTTTATAGACCGCTTTTTGGTCACTGCTGAAGCTTACGACATTCCGGCCAGCATTATCTTTAACAAACTGGATCTGTTCAGCGACGAGGGCCTCGAAATTCTCGCCGACTACAGGGACATCTACGAGCGACTCGGCTATCCTTGTTACCAGGTGTCGGCGAAAGATGGTACTAATCTGGAAGAGATCAAAGACTTGCTGAAAGACAAAACGACATTGGTCACCGGCCACTCCGGTGTGGGAAAATCGACCCTAATCAATCAGTTGATCCCGGATGTGGAGCTAAAAACTGGCGAAATTTCCGAATGGAGTGACAAAGGGCAGCACACTACTACTTTCGCCGAAATGCACAAGCTACCCCAGGGTGGCTACCTTATTGATACCCCCGGCATCAGGGAACTAGGCATTATCGATATCGAGAAACAGGAGCTCTCCCACTTCTTCCCCGAAATGCGCGAGTTACTGAACCAATGCAAGTATCATAACTGCCGGCACATTAACGAGCCGGGATGCGCAGTATTAGCAGCACTTGAAGAAGGAGAAATCGATGAATCCCGTTATGACAGCTATTTGAGCATCTATCACGGCAATGACACCAGATCTTAAATGACCCATTTTTTATGCGTGCAGTAATCCAACGAGTTACCGAAGCGTCGTGCACGGTTGACAACCAAGTTACAGGAGAAATACAACAAGGCCTCCTGGTTCTACTAGGCATCGAGGACGCAGACACAGAAGAAGACCTGATTTGGCTGGCTCAGAAAATAGTAAACATGAGGATCTTCAGCGATGAAAACGGACTGATGAACAAATCATTGATGGAGGTTGATGGAAAAGTTCTTCTGATCTCACAGTTTACACTCTTTGCTGCAACGAAGAAAGGCAATCGTCCCGGCTTTACCCGAGCCGCTAAACCTGATAAAGCTATTCCCCTCTACGAGAGAATGGCAAAAGAACTTGAGACGCATACCGGCAAAAAAACGGAGACCGGCATCTTTGGCGCAGACATGAAAATAAGGTTGCTGAACGATGGACCGGTTACGATTGTAATGGATACGAAGAATAAGGAATGACAGGCATAGTCGAAATTGAAGAGAACAAGTTGAAAATACGAATATTCAACTCGTATCCTTCTGTAGTTCGTCTCTCTCATATTTAGCTAATTCAATCCCCGCTACGTAAATTCGCCAATTCGAATAACTCGCAAACTACAATGACCATTTCAGAAGCACAATCCCTAGTCGATAACTGGATCAAAACAACCGGCGTTCGCTATTTTAACGAGCTAACCAATACTGCCATCTTGATGGAAGAGGTGGGCGAAGTAGCGCGGATTATGTCCAGAAAGTATGGAGAACAGTCCTTTAAAGAATCAGACAAAAAAGTAGATTTGGGAGATGAAATGGCAGACGTTCTCTTCGTATTGATCTGTCTTGCAAATCAAACTGGCATCGACTTAACCACTGCCCTGGAGAAGAACCTCGAAAAGAAAAGCATCCGCGATGCAGAACGGCACAAGAACAATGAAAAGCTGAAATAGCAGGCGAACTATCCCAGCTCTCGTATATTTTACTTCAGCTTCACCAGGCGTTCTCCCTCTAATATCGGGATAGCCGTAGTAATATCAACATTCAAACAAAAAGCGATATCTTCCTCTATCCCCAACTTTTTCAACCGATCGCTATGAGAGGTTTTAGCAAGATAAGCGCCCAGGTTCTCCTTAGCAAGCAGATACAAATCCTCTGCAGCAATTGCAGAATCATCTAGCTTGTACACGTCGCTCTTTAGCTGGTGCGTCACCGCTCCGGCGAATACAGAATCTTCGAGGTTAAACTTGTTTTTCCAGCCGGCGCATACCAGGAGAATATTTTCGTTCTGATCCCGAAGCCAATTACAAAGAGCAGTAAGATTCAAAAATGATCCCACAACAATGCTCTTTGCTTTACGCGATAGGTGAAGAGCGTGCGTTCCGTTAGTAGTAGTGAGCACTACCGTTTTTCCTGCCACTTTTTCAGGGGTATAAGAAAAGGGCGAATTTCCAAAGTCGAAACCTTCTACCACTTCCCCGTTCCGTTCGGCCGCAATCAAGTATCCCTTCTCTCCGTAGGCAATACATTCTTCCACCTGCGATACGGGGATGATCGCTTCCGCTCCATTTTCTATCCCATAACAAATAGATGAAGTTGCTCTGAAAATATCAATAACGACAACTATGCTATTTTCAATGTCATATAAGGGAAGCAGAGCCGGAGTTAGCGCTACCTCAATTTTTTTTCTTTCGGATGTTAACTGTACTACTTTCAAATCTTAAGCTTTATAAAAAGGAAGTTTCACTACCTGAGCCTTAACTGCAGCGTTTCTAATGTTGATAAAAATTTCCGTCCCTTCGACTGCTAATCCGCTTTCCACATACCCCATACCAATAGCCTTCTGCAGAGAAGGAGATTGCGTTCCTGAGGTTACTACCCCAATCTTTCCACCTTCACCGTTTACAATATCGTAACCATGACGCGGAATTCCCCGTTCAACCATTTCAAATCCGACCAACTTCCGGTTCAAACCCGCTGCTTTCTGCGCCGCCAGCTGCTCCGCGTTAACAAAATCTTTCGTAAACTTCGTAATCCAACCTAAACCGGCCTCTAATGGAGAAGTGGTATCATCAATATCGTTTCCATATAAGCAAAACCCCATCTCCAAACGGAGCGTATCCCTTGCACCCAGGCCTATTGGTTTAATCCCGTAGGGCTCACCTGCTTTGAAAATGGCATCCCAAACTTGCTCTGATTGCTCCGCATCAAAATAAAGCTCAAAGCCTCCAGCCCCTGTATAACCGGTAGCTGAAATAAGAACATTGTCAATCCCGGCGAATTTTCCCTTCCGGAAAGTATAATATTCCATCGAACTAAGATCAACGTCCGTAAGGCTTTGCAGTGCCGCCGCAGCTTTCGGCCCCTGAACCGCCAAGAGTGAAGTACGCGCTGAAATATCTTTCATCTCCACCCCAAAAGAATTGAACTTCGATATCCAATCCCAATCCTTTTGAATGTTGGAGGCATTGACTACCAGCATATACGTGGTAGTATCAATACGATATACAAGCAGATCGTCTACGATTCCGCCGGTTTCATTCGGCAGACAAGAGTACTGCACTTTGCCATCTACTAGTTTCGCTGCATCATTCGAGGTAACCTTCTGAATCAGATCAAGTGCTTTTTCACCCTTAAGGATAAATTCACCCATGTGACTGACATCAAAAACACCTACTGCGGAGCGCACGGTCTGATGCTCTGCATTAATTCCTTCATATTGAATCGGCATGTTGAATCCGGCAAAAGGCACCATTTTAGCACCTAAAGAAATATGCTTTTCGGTTAATGCAGTATTTTTCATCAATGAATTTTTTGGATTTTGCCAAAAGTACGGAAAAAAGCGAAATCAGACAGCCATGGCTGAATCGAGATCTTCCTCCACCTGAGCAAAAAGGTCCAGCTGCGGATCGGTTACCCTGAAGGTCTTCCGGTGAAAGGGAGAGAAACCTAGTTTAATAACTGCCTCCCGGTGTTTAATAGTAGGATAGCCTTTGTTGCTCGCCCAGTCGTACTCCGGGTGCAGACTGGCGATATTATGCATGTAATCGTCTCGATAGGTCTTTGCAAGGATAGAAGCGGCGGCTATTGAATAATATTTTCCATCACCTTTAACGATGCAGGCGTGCGGCAATTCTCCGTACTTCTTGAAGCGGTTACCATCAACAATTACGAAGCCAGGCTTAATGCTTAACTGGTCAAGAGCACGATGCATCGCCAGAAATGAAGCGTTAAGGATATTAATTCTGTCAATCTCCTGATGATCCACCTGGGCAACCGCAAAAGCGAGCGCCTTCTTCTCAATCAATTTGCGTAGCTTGTAACGATCCTCCTCCTTCAACTGCTTTGAATCAGTAAGCAATTTATGTTTGAAGTTTTTGGGAAGTATAACGGCAGCAGCGAAAACAGGTCCTGCCAGGCATCCTCTGCCAGCCTCATCACACCCAGCTTCAACAAACTCGTCCTGGTAAAAAGGAGAAAGCATTGTACAAACAGATTTACAAGTTGAAGCTTACCTCAGCTTCACTTTTCTCAAAATTAATGGTTTAGATCAGAATTAAGAAAGGAGATTTTACACACTAATGCACCTTCAGTGTTAGTAAGGTGATATCGTCGGAGTTCATTTTCGCCTTATAGTGGCTCTGGATATCTGCCAAGATGTTTTTATTGATTTCCTGCGCACAAAGAGGTTTATGCAGCTTCAGATAGTGCACCAATTCATCCTCCAAAATGAACACTTCTTCGTCGGGACTTTCAATAAGACCATCCGTATAGTTAAAAACAAGGGAATCTTTCTTCAGTACCAGCTTACCGGTATTCACAAAGGGAAGTTCGTCAAAGATACCCAACATTGTAGTACCTTCCTTCAGGTATCTTACATCACCGCCAGAAATTAAAATAGGTGAATTATGCCCAGCATTTACAAATTCCATTTCCCTGGTAAGCTCGTTATATCTTCCCAGGAACAAAGTAATAAAACGTTCTCCTTTAGTATTTGAGGTAACCAGGTCATTCAGCTTACGAATAATCTTATCAAGATTATGTTCAACAGAGGCCCACGCCCTTAAACTTGCCTGAAGGTTAGCCATTAGCAAGGCCGCGGAGACACCCTTTCCTGAAACATCCGCAATGCACCATAAAAACTCATTTTTATCGAGCCGGATAAAGTCAAAATAATCGCCTCCAATGTTTTGGTGGGGAAGGTAAGTAGCAGCCACTTCAAACGTGTCGCTCTGCGGTAGCTTAAGCGGAACAAGCATACTTTGCACCTCGCTGGCCAGCTCCATATCTCGCTGCATCCGTTCCCGCTGCACCCGTTCTTTAAAAAGTTTCTTATTCTCCAGCGCTACGATGATAATATTGATCAGCGTTTGTATAAAATTAAGCTCATGACTCAAAAGTTCGGGTCGTGTATGAAAATCACCAATCAGCACAAAAGCAAGGGTATTGCTTTTATGGCGTACCGGCACAAAGTAATCATACTTGTTTAGCAGCTCATCGACGTGGCTATTGAGAGAAGTAATGGTTTTGATGGAAACGAGATGCGGACAGGCTTGCAGCAGTGATTTTACATTCTCATTATCCCCGCCATATTTAGAAGCACAGTAAAATTGATCGCCCTCTTTTACTAGCAGCCGCATTTTACCCACATTAAGGTTAACGCGAAGCACCACTTCGAGCATCTCAAACAGCACTGAGGAAGCGCTATTTTTGTTGATGGCCAATGTCACCTCTAGCAAGGCATTCAACTCCGCCTGTCGCTTCAGCAACAGCTGAATGAGATCATTTTCATCAGGCTCCTTATGTCCGCTTTTGATTGGTTCCAAACTGCTGTTTAAGCTCTAAAAATAACAATTATACATTTAAAAATACCGGCGCCCCGTTATCATTAACAAATTTAGAAACCTTCCAGATACTTTTTTTTAAAATATCTCATCTTACCAACCTTTCTTTCCAGACATATTTACCTGAGTTACCGGCAACGCCGATGTAAATGATATAAAGAATATGAAGCAGTGTTAATACCGGGAGGATTGCAATCAGGCCGCTCCTTCTCGCAAATCTCGTCAGTGGAACCAAAAAAATTAGTTCAACTGTAGCCTTTAGCAAAAGCACCAGTCCTGCCAGTAACAGAAATTGTGGATTAAAAAAGCCTAGAATCACATTAGCAAAAATCATCACATTGAAAGCCCAGATTGCGACGCCCAGAACAACGATTTTCTTGTCCTTATATCTGGTACTTTTTGAGGCCCAGCGCTTACGCTGACGAATGAACTCCTTCAAAGTGGATTTTGCATAGGTATAAACAACAGCGTCTTCTGACTTGCAAAAGCCAATACTATTGGGATAAGCTGATGCTACCTTATGCAAAAACAGCTCATCGTCTCCGGATGCCAGGTCATCGATTCCCTTAAATCCTTTTAGCTCGAAAAAAACATCTCTTCGATAAGCTAGATTAGCGCCATTACAGGTAGAGGGCATTTTATTTCCTATGGAAGAAGCTCCCAAACCGATCAGGTATAAAAATTCAAGGGTTTGCAGGCGTTCAAAAAGGCTCTTCTCTTTAAAATACAGTACCGGTGAAGATATCAGTTTGCTGTCGGTCGCTTCATAAAAACCGACAATCGTTCGCAGCCACTTATTACCCATCCTGCAGTCCGCGTCGGTAGTGATTACCAGTTCACCTGTGGCTTTATTTATAGCCTCGGTAATTGCCTTTTTTTTGTATGAATTGAGCGCCTGATTCTCGTTCAGTCGGATCAACTGTGCGCCTTGACCCGCGTAAGATGCTACGACCTCCGCGGTCTTGTCAGTCGAATGGTCGTCAACGATGATCAGCTCAAGCAAGTGCTTTGGGTAATCTTGCTTAAGAATGTCTTCGATCGTCTCGGCGATGATAGCTTCTTCGTTTCGGGCGGCAATAAGCACACTAACTTTTGTGTGAGGATTTGCTGGAAATCCAGCTACAGGGGAAATTCGTTTCCACCCCCTTCTGAAAAACAGGACCACCACCACATATACCAACGCGAGCAGAATGGTAAAAACGCTAACTATTACTACCAAAGAAATTTAGTTTAAAGACGAAAACAGAGCCTAAAATAGCAGGAATGATGAGATTTACCAACCAAATACAGGCGGTTGCAGCCATGATAGCCAATTCCTGATCAGTGATAAATCCAAAAAAGTAAGTGGCAGTGAGTGTTCGAACCCCAACATCCAGAAAGTCGAGGGAAGGCAGGGCGGATTGGATAAAAAACAAAATAAACACCATCATGCTCATTTCGAACAGATGCATTTCAGGAATTAACATACTGATGATAAGGCAGTACTGCGAGGTAAAAACAGCAAACCTGGCGAGACAATAGGCAAATACCACGGTCAAGTCTCTGGTACTATATCGTGCTAGCAATCCAAAAAACCGCTTAAACTTCCTTAGGAATTTCACTCTGACGAGGAGCCTACCGATAAGTTCGATATTGAAATAAAAAACGAAGAAAAAAGCACAAAAGAACAGTACTAAAACTGCCAGCGCATAATCCAACAGAATGTTTAGCTCAAGAAAGCGGATGACGAACCATAAGATTGCACAGGCACCCAGCATATTGGTAATCACCATTTGACCTACTGCACCAACGCTCATTGCCACCACTCCCAAAATCCGTCTACGGGGCGACAAGAAAAATACCCTCCCCCCGTACTCCCCAATTCTGTTAGGAGTAAAAACAGCAAGGGTAAGTCCGCAGAACACTGACTCTATCGACTTCCAAACAGATATACCTTCGACTTTCTTGATCAGGAACTTCCACTTCAACGCTTCCAGAAACCAGTTCAACAGCATCAATACAAGCACCAACCCCAAAGTCAGGTAGACTTGAGCAAGTGACAATGCCGATACCAACTGGCGAAAATTAGAGAGGTTCGCATTGTTGTTAAGCTTGGAATAAATAAAGACGGCAGCAAAAACAAGTATTGCCACTTTGAAAAAAAGGTTTAGAAGTTTTTTATCCGCTTTTACCAACTCTGACTGTTTGCTGCAATTTTACAAACAATTTTATGAATAGCCGGAGATGGCCTCAGCGAATATTCGTATTATTGTTTAAGATGCAGAAAGAAAAGGCGACCGAGCGGGTTATTTTAGGAATAGATCCAGGAACAGCGGTGATGGGGTATGGACTGGTTAAAGAGGTAAAGCGACAGTCTGAACTCATCAGCATGGGGATTGTAAAACTAGAGCACCTAGACGACCACCCCTTGAAGCTGAAGCGTATTTTCGAAAAAACAGTCGCCTTGATAGACGAATACCAGCCTGACTGCCTGGCCATAGAAGCCCCTTTTTACGGCAAAAACATCCAGGTGATGCTCAAGCTTGGACGAGCACAGGGGGTGGCAATGGCAGCCGCACTATCGAGGGGCCTGCCTATTTTTGAATATTCCCCACGAAAGATCAAACAATCTATTACAGGAAACGGCAATGCGACAAAGGAGCAGGTAGCTGCGATGCTTCAAACTTTGTTGAAATTTAAGGAAACGCCTCAGTTTCTTGACGCCACAGACGGCTTAGCCGTTGCCATGTGCCATTCTTTTCAACAGCTAAGCACAGGAGGCACTAGCAAAAAAAATTATTCGGGTTGGGAATCTTTTATTAAAGACAACCAAAAAAGAGTTGTATCGGCGGATAAATAGAAAAGAGCTAAGGCCTAAGCCAAAGCTCTTCTGATTTTGTCTGCAGTTTGCTGCAGTTCCTCCTTGGTAGGATTAAGTTTTTTCCGCGAGAAATTAATATCATCCATACGATTCATGGGTATCAGATGGATGTGTACATGTGGCACCTCCAATCCAATTACGGCTACCCCCACGCGGACACAAGGTATAGCAGCCTTTAAACCTATGGCAATTTTTTTAGCGAAAGCCTGCAGCCCCAGATAAGTTTCATCCTCCAAATCAAAAATATAATCAACCTCCTGCTTGGGAATCACCAAAACATGCCCCTCAACAAGTGGATTAATATCGAGAAAAGCAAGGAACTGTTCATCCTCTGCCACTTTATAAGCTGGTATTTCTCCCGCAACTATTTTTGAGAAGATCGAAGCCATTGCTATCTGCTTATTTCCAAAATTTCAAATTCCATTTTTCCTGCCGGCACCGCTATTTCCGCTTTGTCGCCTACTGATTTCCCTAGCAAGCCCTGCGCAATAGGGGATTTAACCGAGATTTTACCCGATTTAAGATCTGCTTCTGTTTCTGAAACCAGCTGGTAGGTCATGGTAGCACCGTTCTTTACATTTTTGATTTTCACGATTGAAAGTGCTAGCACTTTGGAGGTATCCAGCTTAGATTCATCAATCAACCGGGCACTTGCCAAGGTCTCTTCCAGCTTAGCAATTTTTGCTTCGTGCAGGCCCTGAGCTTCTTTTGCGGCATCATATTCAGCATTTTCTGAAAGATCGCCTTTGTCTCTTGCCTCAGCTATAGCTCTTGCAATTTGTGTACGTCCTTCTGTCTTTAGGAAGTGTAATTCTTCCTTAAGTCTTTCCAATCCTTCTTTAGTATAATAAGTTACCTCTGCCATTGCGTCCCTTTTTGTTCAACTAGTATAAAAAACAAACAAGACTACACCTGCCTTCGCTGATATAGTCTTGTCCTGAGTGGTACGAAGATATATTTACTGAATAAGAAAAGCAAATTTTAGGGTAGGTTCGCTCAGTTAAAAGGCTTAACTTTTATATAACCTTTCCAAAAAGTCCACGTAATAAGGGCATCAGGCTCTACTACGGAAAGCCTGATAGTTGATAATTAGAAATGAAGGCTCTCGAAAAACACAAACTTTTACGCATTACCTTTCTGTTCCTGCTCTGCTTTCTTTTTTCGATTGCAAGCTACAGCCAAGACTGCAGTGAATACGAGCTTATACCTGGGTGCGAGGGGGACATAGATGCTCCTCTTGATGCTGGAACAAGCATTTTACTTACCCTTGGCGCCATCTACGGTGCTAAAAAAATCAGAGACAGCAGAAATTAAACTGCTTCATTTTGCCGGATAATAAATTCCGCGATATCTCTTACAGGCTGCCTCAACACTTTTCCCAGCTTCAGTTTATTCTTTAGACACACTGTTTCCAACACATCTTTAAAAAAATAGGCAACTGACCCTACAAAGTGACATGGGTACGATTGATAATATGAATAGGGAGCCAGGTTGGTATCGACGAAGGCCTGGAAAGCTTCATCCAATAACTCCTCAACAAAAGGATTGCCCCTATTGCTACTCAGGAACTGTGAAAATGAAGACAGGTACAGATTGGGCAGCTGACGTTGATAGACGTTAGTAATAATCAGGTCTTTAGTAAGCGAATACTCCGCTTGAAACTTACGCTTTAGCGCTCCAGGCATTCTGCCATACAAAAAAGAAGTAAGCAGTCTTTTACCAAGATCGCTTCCCGACCCTTCATCTCCTAGTATAAATCCCAGGCCATGGGTGCTCGCACTGACTTCGGCACCGTCGTAGAAAGCGACGCTTGAGGAGGTTCCCAGCACACAGGTAAATCCCTTACTGTCTCCACAGGTGGCGTATACAGAACCCAGTGTATCTGTTTCAACATTGATGAAGGCGTTTTTCAGCACTGTCGACAAGGCATTAGAAACAATCTCTCGCTTATCGGGACTGGTACAGCCCTCCCCAAAAAAATGCACCTCGTCTATTTTATCGAGGTTATTTTTAATCTCAGTTTTCTGGGCAATAATTTTTGCTATTTCTTTCTCGGAGACGAAAAATGGGTTTATCCCCTTGGTTGTAAACTCAATCGGATCTGCGTTTACTGAAGTTATTATCCAATCTGTTTTTGATGAACCGCTATCGGCTACTAAAATCATTCTTTTATTTCTTCCAGCACTTTGCTTGTTAATGGCTTCCCTATGAATTTAGTCACTAAATTGTTCCCCTGGATTTTCTTTAAATCGTTCGGATCAAGAGACGAAGAGAGTACGTATATTTTAACACCCGACCCTTCGGCGCCCCTTAAATGATTAAGTTCTTGTAAGAGCTCAAAACCGCTCATTTCCGGCATTCTGATATCAAGGAAGATGATCTCAGGAAGGGCTTTTTCAGAAAGGCATTTGTTAAGGTAGTCTATAGCTTTATAAGGGGAATCCATTACTACAATGTCCTCTGCAAACTGGCTGCTTTCCAGAATCTTCCGATTGATTAAGTTATCGATATAACTGTCATCAATCAGCAACACAGATTTGTATTTTGACTCACCCATATTTTTTCCCCTACAATAGCAATATTCGCTTTTACGAAAAGGCTTAAAAAAGGTTATGCAATTTTCACCAAACATAGTAAAAATGCAAACAAAATTATAGGGAAAGATTTCCGGAGATTTCTCTCAGCGCCACCTCTGCCAACTTAGCCTGATAACGCGCACTGTTCAAGCGCACAGTAGCATTCACAAAATTCAACTGAGCATCTCTGATTTCAACCTGAGTGATACTTCCTAACCGATACCGAGCCATAGTAATATCGAGATTCTGTCGAGCTATACGAACATTGTTTTCCTCCAGTTGAACTAAACTCAAGTTAGTCTGGTACGTTTGGTAGGCCGTAGCTAGCTGCGCATTCAGACTTTGATTAACCCGCTCATAGTCAAGACCTGCACTTTCGATAGCGATACTAGCATTCCGCTCATTACGCCTTTGCAGGAATCCGTTGAAGATATTTACTGAAGCTGTAAGACCATAGTTGAAGCCTCTACCAGTATTTAAGGTTGCGAAACCTAGCGCCGACTCTGATCGGTTAAAATTGTAACCTGTATTCAGGCCAATCACCGGATAGCGATTAGCCCTTACCAGCCTCAAGTCAAGCTCGGCAATGCGCCGGCTTACCAATGCTGCTCTTAAGGTAGGATTGTTCGTTAGTGCCTGGCTCATTAGTTGAGGCAAAAGGAGCTTAGTATCAATGTTAAAATCCTCTGCCACTGAAAAGACAATTGTCGCCTCCCGGGCCAACAACTGGTTCAGGGTTATCTGCGCGTTCCTATAGCTTTCCAATTGTCGTAAATAACTGGTTGTGTCGGTGTTATAATCAACCTGGGCATTCAAAACTTCCAATCGAGCCGCCCTCCCAATTTCAAACCGGGTCTGGGCTGTCTCCACCCGAAGACGGGAAATGGCCACCGCTGTATCATACGCCCTCAGTTGCTGTTGCTGCTGCACGAGGTTATAATAATTGCTGATTACATCACCTAGGGTAGTCAGTATCGTAAGTTGCAGATTAGCTTCCCCCAATTTCTGAAGCTCCTGCAGTTGGTCGTAGCGAGCAAACATCCGGAAACCGTCGAAAACCGTCCAGTTTAAACCAACGCCGTAGTTGAGGGAAGACCCTCTCGCATTATTTCTTTCGGTAACCTCACCTGTTGCCCTGGTTTGACTACTGTTCTGGATGGTATTGTTGTTCGTTAGGTTAGCATTTACTGAAGGTATAAAACCGGCATTTGCCCTGCTAACATTGTTCTCCGCGATATCCACGTCGTTTCTCGCTATCCTAATGTTGTAGTTATTTTCGAGCGCTATCCTCACCGCTTCTTCGAGGGTAAGCAGTTGCTGGGCACTGGCGACACTGGTAAAAAATACCAAAGCCAAACTGAAAAATATTTTGAAGTTTATCCTCATCTCTATTAATGTACTGTTGCTAACTCCTCTCTTTCGAGTGCTTCAATTTGTTCTAGTTCTTTTCTGGTTTTTCGCTCCCGTGACCACATCATGTAAATTGCCGGGATCACAAAGAGGGTAAGTACTAAAGAGAAAATTGTACCCCCTACGATAACGATACCCATCCCCATTCGACTTTGTGCCGCAGCTCCCAAAGCTAAAGCGATAGGTAAAGCTCCCAAGGCAATGGCAAGACTGGTCATCAGAATCGGCCTGAGTCTGGCTTCAGAAGCCTCTAAAATGGCTTCCAATTTAGACCGTCCCTGTTCTCGGAGCTGGTTAGCAAACTCGACAATCAAAATTCCGTTCTTGGTGACTAATCCAATAAGCATGATCGTCCCGATCTGGCTGAAGATATTCCAGGTTTGCCCGCACAGCCAAAGTGAAAGCATCGCTCCGGCAACCGCCATCGGTACCGTAAGGATAATGATTAATGGATCGACAAAGCTTTCGAACTGTGCTGCCAGAATAAGATAAATAAGAAGCAATGCCAATCCAAAAGCAAACATTGTGTTCGATCCACTTTCCACAAAGTCTCTGGACTCACCTCCTAAATCAGTAGAGAAGGTTTCATCAAGCACTTTTTCTGCAATGCGATCCATCGCATCTATACCGTCGCCAATACTTTTTCCCGGTGCTAATCCCGCGGAAACGGTAGCAGAAAGATACCTGTTGTTGTGGTATAACTGAGGGGGACTGCTTCGCTCCTGCATGGTTACCAAATTATCTAACTGTACCAGAGTACCGCTATCGCTACGTACAAATAGAGAGGTCAAATCCAGGGGATCGTCGCGATCCTGCCGATCGAACTGTCCCATTACCTGATACTGCCGCCCATTCATGATGAAGTACCCGAACCGCTGCCCGCTCAGCGACAGTTGCAGAGTTTGGGCGACATCAATCACCGAAACTCCCAGGCTCTGTGCTTTCTCCCGATCGATAGAAATATTAATCTCCGGCTTATTAAATTTAAGATTTACATCTGTATTGGAGAAGGTTGGATCTTTAGCCGCCTCTTCCATAAATTGAGGGATCTTCTCTTCCAGCTTCTGAAAATTCGGAGCCTGGATAATATACTGAATGGGTTGTCCTCCCCGTCTGTTTACTGAAATAGTAGGTTGTTGCACTACCATGGTTCTTGCCTCCGGATACTTCCGGGTGAGCTTTGTTAAATGCTCCGCCACTTCCTTCTGGGAACGTTCCCTTTCTCCCGGCTCTTTTAGCGCCAAGCGCATGAATCCGCTGTTTACTGATCCTGATCCACCAAAACTTGGCGAAGTGATCACCAGGTTTACTGCCTTCTCAGGCACGGAATCATTCACCAACTCGGTCAACTCCCGCATAAACCGGTCCGTATATTCATAAGACGCACCTTCCGGAGCAGTAACTTGCACCCGCAGCATACTTCTATCATCATAGGGCGCAGTTTCCTTTTGCAGGATCTTGAAGAACAAAAATATCAGGCCCAAACACGCAAGAATGATCGGAAAAGCAAGCCATTTTCTTTTCATAAAGCTGCTAAGCGCTTCTGCATACCCCGAGTTCATTTTAACGAAATAAGGCTCGGTTAGGTCGTAAAACCTAGATCTTTTATGCACATCCCCTTTCATCAGGTACGCATTCAGCATTGGAGTAAGTGTCAGTGATACGAAGGCCGAGATCAGAACGGCCGCACCAATCACTACTCCAAATTCCCGGAATAGTCGACCAACGAAACCTTCGAGGAAGATCACAGGTAAGAACACGGCTGCCAAAGTGATCGAAATTGAAATAACAGCCATAAAGATCTCATTCGACCCTTTTATTGCCGCTTCAATAGGCGACATCCCCTCCTCCACCTTCTTGTAGATGTTCTCTGTGACAACAATACCGTCGTCTACTACGAGGCCGGTAGCAAGAACAATAGCTAGTAGGGTCAACACGTTGATCGAAAAGCCGGCCAGGTACATAATAAAAAAGGTAGCGATAAGCGACACCGGAATATCTATCAAGGGCCGGAAGGCAATTCCCCAGTCCCGGAAGAAGAGGTAGATAATGAGGATAACCAGCACGAGCGCAATTAAAATCGTTTCGGCCACTTCTATCACTGAGCGCTTGATGAAAACGGTGTTATCCATCGCAATGTCCAACTTAATATCTTCCGGCAACTCCTTTTTCAGCTTCTCAAATTCCTCGTAAAACCGACCCGCAATTTCCAGGTAGTTGGTTCCAGGTTGCGGGATAATAGCCATACCGACCATTGGAGTTCCCGACTCGCTCATTTTCGTTTCCAGGTTTTCAGGGCCCAATTCAGCTGTACCCACGTCGCTAAAGCGAATAATGCTGGGACCGTCTGATTTAACGATGAGGTTGTTGAACTGGTCTGCACTGGAGAGATTCCCCAGCGTTTTAACGACTAGCTCGGTATTTTCTCCACTCACTTTTCCAGACGGAAGTTCCACATTCTGGCTGTTGAGTGCATTTCTTATATCTGCGACCGTTAACCCATAAGAAGCCAGCTTCACCGGATCCAGCCATAAACGCATAGCATATCGCTTTTGTCCCCAGATCTGCACGCTACTCACCCCGGGAATCGTTTGCATCCGCTGAGAAATAACGTTTTCTGCATAATCACTCAACTGAAGCTGATCTCGGGAACTGCTTCTGACAGTCATAGAGATAATCGGCTCAGAGTCGGCATCTGCCTTCGAAACCACAGGAGGCGAATCAATATCTTGCGGCAAATTCCTAACGGCCTGCGAAACTTTATCGCGGACATCATTTGCAGCCTCCTCCAGGTTTTTATCCAGGTTAAACTCGATGTTAATGTTGCTCGCTCCCTGGTTACTTGAGGAGGAGATATTACGAATCCCATCGATCGAGTTAATGGCTTTCTCCAATGGCTCGGTTATCTGAGATTCTATAATGTCTGCATTCGCTCCTGAATAGCTTGTACGGACGGAAACAATGGCGGGATCGATGGACGGATATTCCCGGATTCCTAAAAAGGAGTATCCTATTATCCCAAACAGGATCAACAGCAGGTTAATTACAATTGTAAAAACCGGCCTCTTTATACTTGTGGTGGATAAACTCATAGGTATTATGTTTACAATCCAATCTTCACTTTTACCGGAGCACCTTCTTTGAGGGTCATCACACCCGTCGTTAATACAGTATCCCCCGGTTTCAAACCAGCAGTAACCAGTACGTCCTTTTCAGTTCGTGTCGAGGTTTCTACCATTACCTCTTTCGCCTTGCCAGCTTCCGTCACGAACACTTTTTTTCCATTTTGTACCGGAACAATAGATTCAGAAGGAATCAATATTGCTTCTTCAATAGTAGTCAGTGGAAGCACGATATTGGCGAAGGCTCCGGGAATCAGCGTTCCCCTTGAGTTATCTGCCCTTGCTCTTAGCTGCAGCGTTCGGGTGGCTGCTTCTATCCGTGGCTCTACCGCGTAAACACGGGCCGTATACTTTTGCGTAGATCCGGCCACTGTAAAGGCAATCTCGGTATTTACCTGCACCTGACTTGAATACTTTTCTGGCACTGAAAAAGTAACTTTCACAGGGTTGATATTAACGAGGGTAGTAATAGCTGTAGTAGGAGTTAAATACTCGCCCACCGAGACCTGCCGCAGCCCTACCTTACCATTGAATGGTGCAGTAATAACCGTTTTTGCAATTTGAGCCCGTACCAGCTGCGTTTGCGAGCGCTGGGACCTAAGCTCGGCCAGAGATGCGTCGTATTCTTCCCGGCTAATTGCCTCTTTTTCCAGCAAAAGGCGGGCCCTTCGCTCATTTTCAGCAGCGAGGTTTTGCCTTGTCACAGCCTGTGCAAGTTGCGCTCGAAGTTCCGAGTCGTCTATCTTGACCAATACCTGTCCTTTGCGAACATTCGTTCCTTCCTTAAAGTAAATTGCCCGGATCAAGCCGGTAGCGTCCCCCTTGATCTCCACCTGCTCATCCGGATCAATCGATCCAGTTACGGCTAAGGTATTTTCAAAACGCGTAGGTGAAATCACTACTCCGTCTACCCTCATAGGTGGCTGATTTGGACCTCCGGGTTTTCCCCCGGCCATTTTGCCTCCCTTATCGTCACCAGAATTTTTGCTGATCCGGTAAACGATCAGGGATCCAAAACCTATAATCAGAACTGCATATATGATATGCTTTAGTTTCATAACAATTTACTATTTCTTGTAGTTAATGATGATATTGAAGGGATTTATTCCAAGCAGATTTGAGTCTATTCGATTTAGTACCTCCATAAACGTTTCAATTTGTTTTATTGTCAAGTGCTCCAGCGACTTCCGGTTCAGGTCCTCCACCACAGCACGAATCACGGGCACCGCCTCTTTACCTTTTTCTGTCAGTTTGATCAGCTGCTGCCTCTTATCACTTTCATTCTGCTCCCGATAAACGTATCCTTTCTCTGACAAATAGTTTATCATGGTAACCATAAACGATTTGTCGACTTCGAAATGCTCTGCTAAAGCTTTTTGAGTGGGCGGCTGCAGCTGATCGTCAATCACTACCAAAACGTACTGATACCTGTCGATGTCCAGTCCTTTTGTCTGTTGCGAGAACACACTCAGGTACTTCTTTGTTACCGATATCAATAATTTATTTAAAGGTTTTCCCGCCGAATTCATGAACTTATAACTCAAAACTACGCATGGAATTACAGATTAGTTGAGTGTATCAACTATTTTACTATAAGCAATTATTCAACTGTTTCCCCTTAAAAATTACCTTTGCAAAAAAAGAAAATGAAGAAAACCGTCCTTTACTCCTTCTTATATATACTTTTTATGATAACATCCTCCGAAGATTTGCAGGCTGAGACCAAAATCGCTTTTAACGTAAGCTTTTCTGAACCCCAAGCTCATTACACTGACGTAGAAATGGTTCTTTCGGGACTGACAAAGGACGTAATGGATGTTAAAATGCCGGTATGGGCGCCGGGATCTTATTTGATTAGGGAATTTGCAAAAAACGTAGAAGGTTTTTCGGCTATAGGGGCGAACAACAAAAGCCTCCTGAGTGAAAAAATCAGCAAGAATACATGGAGAATAAACACTGCTAAGAATCAAACCGTCCGCGTTAAATACCGGGTTTATTGTTTTGAGATCTCTGTGAGGACAAGCTTTGTGGATGCTGCACATGCGTTTTTGTCACCAACAGGGATCTTCATGTATGTTGATGGGATGATTAAGCAACCTGCAACTGTGAGCATTGAGCCGGCTAAAGGCTGGGATAAAATCTCGACGGGTTTGGAGCCCGTAAAAGGCAAACAAAACACTTTCTTCGCCCCCGATTTCGATGTTCTTTATGATTCACCCATTGAAATTGGGAATCACGACACCTTTGAATTTACTGCTGCCGGCGTAAAACACGAAGTAGCGATGTATGGTGGCGGCAATTACAACAAGCAAAGGCTTTCTGCCGACATTTCGAAAATCGTTGAAGCTGAAACAGCAATTTTTGGTGAAAATCCCAATAAGAGATACGTATTCATTGTGCATAACTACCAAAACGGCGGAGGCGGATTAGAGCATCTTAACTCTACCGTACTTGGAGCCAGACGCTTCGGATATACGGACGAAGGCAGCTACAAAGATTTCCTGGGCCTGGTAGCTCACGAATATTTCCACCTCTGGAACGTAAAAAGACTTCGGCCCAAAGCGCTCGGTCCTTTCGACTACGATAACGAGAACTACACGACGAACTTATGGATCTCTGAAGGCTTTACAGCGTACTACGATAACCTGATGCTTCGCAGAACCGGATTTTATAGTCCGCAGCAATACCTTGACATCCTGACAAACGATATTGGTACCGTCGAAAATCAACCGGGAAATAAAGTACAGCCGCTAAGTGAGGCTAGCTTTGACGCCTGGATTAAATACTACCGTCCTAACGAAAACTCTCGGAACTCCACCGTTTCTTACTACACAAAGGGAGCCCTGGTTGGAATGATCATGGACCTTGAAATCATTGCTGCCACGCAGGGAGCCAAAAGTTTAGATGATGTACTGAAAGCTATGTACGACGAGTATTTTAAAAAGCAGAGACGCGGTTTTACAGATGCCGAATTTAAGGCGATGGCCGAGAAAATTGCAGGAAAATCACTTGACAAAATTTACAACGAGTATATCAACGGCACCGAGAGTATTAACTACAACAATTACTTGGGTCATGCAGGCGTGTATCTATCCAACGAGTTAAGCGGCAAATCTCTTCCATATCTCGGTGTAGCTTCTGTTGCAAGGGACGGGAAGTTGATTATTACCGGCGTAGTAAGGGGAACAACCGCTTGGGTGGACGGCCTGAATGTGAACGACGAGATTATCGCGATTGATAATTTCAGGGTAGGCTCACAAGCAGAAATTGACAGAACTATTAATGGCAAGCGGGTAGGCGACAAGGTAAACATCTTAATTTCCAGAGATGGAATCCTGCAAACCATTGAGGCAAAACTGACAGCCAACCCAAACGGAAGATACAGGCTGGAGGCAGATCCAAACGCAACTCCGGAACAGTTAGCGATCCGCAAGAAGTGGCTAAACTTATAAGCCCTATCCGTGAAAAGAGTAGGTTTTCCGTCAGGAAACCTGCTCTTTTTACATCCTAATGGCTTGTCCTGTCGCTTTACTTTTCGATATACCTCATTTTATTTTAGTTTTGATGCCATGAACTGGGAAAGATTTTACGACAAAGGTTACGAATATATTCTGTTTAACGGCCCACGACTTATTTCTGCTTTCATCATTCTTCTGATTGGATTTTGGCTGATTAAATTCATCAGAAAGGCGCTACTCATGGGGATGGAGAAAAGGGACCTGGACCCCTCACTGCGGCCCTTTTTGCAAAGCCTGATCATTATCTCGCTTCAGGTTCTGCTCCTTATAGGGTTCATGCAGATTGTGGGCTTGCAACTAACCATTTTTACTACGGTAATTGGTGCTTTTGGCGTAGCTGCAGGTTTGGCCCTTTCGGGGACCTTGCAGAACTTCGCAAGCGGAGTACTTATTCTGCTATTAAAGCCTTTCCGTGTTGGAGATAACATCGTTGCTCAGGGACAAGAAGGCACGGTACATTCAATCCAGATATTTTACACCGTAGTCACAACTTTCGATAACAAAACAGTTATCATTCCAAATAGCAAACTGTCGAATGAGATTATCATTAACACGAGCCGGGAAGGTAAACGCCGAATGGATGTGGAGCTGAAGCTCAACTACGGATTTGATTTTCAATCAGTCAAACCAATTATTGCAGAATCTATCAGATCAACTAAAAATATCCTGGAAAGTCCTGCACCCCGAATAGGCGTCTCTGCCTTAGAGCCGGACGGTTACAAAATTGTAGTGAACGCCTGGGTTACTACCCACGGTTTTACAGATGCGCGCCTTAGATTCCAGGAAAAACTAATGGAAGACCTGAAGAGAGCCGACGTTAAGCTACCGGGAATGTAAAGACTTCTTCTGCTTTTACAAGAAAGCTATTTATTCATCCAAAAGTTATCGAATACAGCTACTCCGCTATCAGTGCCGCGAGCTATTAGGCCGGCCCGAATAGCACGATCCCAGGGAGGAAGATAGGATGCATCAATATTTTCCTCGATAATTCGGGTATAGACCTTTTTATCTGTACTGAAGGAAAAACAAATGCGGTGACCCTCATATACTTCCATCCGAAGGTAGATTTTGCCGCGGGAATCAAAGTTCCTCTCTACAATCATAGTCGGATTCCCTTTTTTTATCACACTCAGCCGCAGCAGATCGTTACGCGCAGTTACAGAAACGATGTTTTCATCATCACCAATAGCTGCTAAACCAGCCTCCGCTGTGGTTTTCTTGAGTTGAATTTCAGTCTCTGCTACAAAGTTCTCCCGAAGAATTTTTTGTCCCAAAATACGCCCCTGGGGCAGCCCATACAAATGAAGACGTCCATTCCGCTGCCGATACTTCGGAGTTTCCTGGAAGATACTCCATTGCCAGTCCTTTGAAAGCTTTCTTCCCTCGAAATCATCTTTCAGGGAAAGGTGCTCCAGGGAACTTACTTGCTCCTCGTCGATAAACTCTATCCACCCTTCTGGTGTAAAGCGGAATTCTATTAACAGCCCTTGTCTTCCCACATATTGATGGCTCTTGCTCTCGTAAGCATGATAAAGAAAGTAATATTTTCCATCCATCTCCACAGGAGTACCGTGCCCCGGACACTTCCACTTCTCAGAATTTTTTAGGACAGGGTTGTTCTGATATTTCTCCCAGGGACCAAATAGACTTTTTGAACGAGCAATACCTGTAACATAATTACAGCCGGGACCACAGCAAGCATCGGCCGCGTAGAAAGCATAGTAGTACTCACCATGGCGCATCATGGACACCCCCTCTACCAAGTTTCCTTCCCATTTTTCGGTATTTCTAAACAGCTCCTGCTTTTCACCGATTAGGGCTGTGCGCTCTTCATTCATCTCAGAAATCCAGATAGGAGTTGGTTTGCTGACACTGTTTGCGTCCTCTTTCCAGATGAGGTAAAGTTTCCCATTTTCATCCCGCATGGGAAAGCCATCTATAGAACCTACTTCCTGACACATTAAGGGTCCATGATCTTTATACGGTCCTTCTGGCCTTTCTGCACTCGCTACCCCTAAACACAGGTTTCCATCTTTCTTCTTCGCGGAATAGTAGACGTATACCCGGCCGTTTTCATAGCTAATTTCGGGGGCCCAAAAATAGTAATCGGCCCAATCTGGTCTTTTCTCAAATACAAACGATCGAGTCTCCCACTTTTTGAGATCTTTTGATTTTAGAATAGGAAAAGCAGGCATCCAATTAGATGTGGTAGCAGTAGCCCAGTAGTTTTTGCCTATCTTCACTACCGATGGGTCGGGATAGTCTCCCGGTAGCACTAGTTCTTGAGCCTGGGCAACAGTGACAGTAAGCCCGCCAAAGATGATGAGCATTTTTACGATCCGGCGCATAATAGATATCTCCTTAATTTAGAAAAACTTAAAGTGGCCTTTTGTTTAAGATATTTCCTTTCTTATTCCTAAGGAAAGCTTTCATGTTGAAAAAATTTTTTCTCCCAACAGATAAGGCCATTGTTAAAACTCGAACTCTTTTTATCTTTGAAAACCCTATCGCAATTTCTCTTTTACTTCGGGTGGCACCACTTTACGTAAAACCGAAACTTGCAGTAAACTAAAGTTACATGGAAACCACCCAAACCAATCACGAAGTAGCTGAAGGCATTTATGCTCATGCGGCTGACTTACTCGTTACTCAAGGCAAAAATTCTTATGAGGTTATAAATTCGCTGGTCGACCTTGGCCTGGAAAGGGACAGTGCAAGTGCCATTGTCAATGACTTGGAGACTGAACTTGAAAAAGCAAGGAAGGATCGTGCAAAGAAAGACATGCTGTATGGGGCACTTTGGTGCGTTGCAGGCCTGGCGCTAACACTTGCAGATACGGGTTTTATTTTCTGCGGTGCAATTGTTTTTGGTGGGATTCAGTTCTTTAAGGGAGTCACAAATCTATAGGTTAAAAAATAAAAAAGCCCAGAGTTTATGGGAAACAACTGGGCAACCTAAACCTTATCACAATTTGTGAGCTACAAATATAAATAGCTTTTTTAAATGTTGCAACACCAATTTTATTATTTTTCGGTGAAACGTCTAAATCAGCTCCATTCCGAACAGCTCAGCTATTTTCTGCTTCAACGCTAGTTTTACTTCTTCAATGTCTACGGCGTGTCCCAGCTCTCTTTCCATCGAGGTAACGTCTTTGTCATCTATCCCGCAGGGGACAATGTTTTTGAAATAATTCAAATCAGCATTAACGTTGAAAGCGAATCCGTGCATGGTTACCCAGCGGCTACAGCGTACACCCATGGCACAAATTTTACGGGCCTTCTCGTTATCAGCATCAAGCCAAACTCCGGTGTAGCCCGGATACCGTCCTGCTTCAATACCGTATGCTGCCAAAGTCAAAATGATTGCTTCTTCAAGAGTCCGGAGGTAAAGATGAATATCGGTGAAAAAATTATCGAGATCCAAAATAGGATAGCCAACAATTTGCCCCGGACCGTGATAAGTAATATCGCCGCCCCGGTTTATTTTGTAATAGCTCGCCTGCTTGTTCTTTAAACCCTGTTCATCCAACAAAAGATTCTCCGGTTTGCCACTCTTGCCCAGTGTGTAGACATGGGGATGCTCTACAAATACAAGATAATTGCGGGTAGGTGCCTCGGTCCCTTGCGTCCGGTTTTCCGTTTTTTGATTTACTATCTCTGAAAAAACGGACTCCTGCCTATCCCAGGCCTGCTGATAATCCAGCAAACCCCAATCCTGAAACTCAACTTTCTTATTTTTCATCAACCTAAAGTTCTGCAGCCGGAGACGTATCCGATCATGTAATCTTTAAACGCCTCGTAATACACTTCAAAGGATTTACACTCCTGATCTACTTCCAAACGGGCACTGAAACAGCCCTCTTCCTGGTAATTAAAGCGATTTAAACGGATATGATTTTTGAAAGAAACGTTTCGCTTCCCTTGAAGTTTATAGATCGCTTCTTTAGCGCACCAGCAGATATACAGGTGTTCAATGCGATGCACATTGTCAATAAACGCCAGTTCGTCGGGGCACAAGAACTTTTTCGCCACGCGATCAATTTTCGTTTTTACCAGTTCGATATCTATTCCCACCGGTTTATCCTCACTAACCATCACGGCAGCGTAATCAAATGAATGACTAAAAGAAATATGATGAGGAAAATTAACGAGGTACGGTTTCCCATCTTCATCCACCTGACAGTCGATGTATTTTTCTGTATTAAGCATTTTGCGGAGCAAGACGCGAGTACTGAGCCAGTGCAAATTTCGCTTGCCATTATTCAGTGTTTGAAGATATGCTTCTTCGTCTTTATTCAGTTGCAGACTGGAATACAACTCCTCAGCAGTTTCTTCAATCTTCCAAACACCAAATGCGGTGGTTGCGTCAAGGTGCTTATAGTAAGCAAGAGCCATCCTTATGTTCCGTTTGAATCCCGAAATTTCCGACAGTTGTCAACAACAGATGTTAACAGCTAATTGAAAATCCCGGTCAAAATTATCTTAAATTAATCATATTTTTATGCCAACCTTCGCAGATTATGATTCTCTCAGACAAACGTATTTTAGAAGAAATTGATAAAGGAAGCATTATTATAGAACCCTTTAAAAGGGAATGCCTTGGTACTAACTCGTATGATGTGCACTTAGGAAAGTACCTTGCTACTTATAAAAACCGGGTGTTAGATGCGAAGGAGCATAACCAAATTGAGCATTTCGAAATTCCGAAAAGCGGCTTTATTTTACAACCCAACACTCTTTATTTGGGAGTAACAATGGAATATACCGAAACCCATGCTCATGTCCCGTTTCTGGAAGGAAAATCAAGTACGGGAAGGCTGGGCATTGACATCCATGCCACGGCTGGAAAAGGTGACGTAGGTTTTTGCAATACCTGGACCCTTGAAATCTCTGTTGCTCAGCCAGTGCGCGTCTATGCCGGAATGCCCATCGGACAACTGATTTATTTTGATGTTGCTGGCGAGATAGAAACCTTTTACAACAGCAAGGGAAACGCTAAATACAATAACAAAACGACCCGACCAGTAGAAAGTATGATGTGGAAGAACACATTTTAATACTTCGAACGTTATAAAATAAGGGCCTCATTTTTAGTAATTTGAGGCTCTTTTACTTAGCCATTATGAAGCAGCGCTATATCCTCGTTCTGTTTGCCCTGCTATGCTCCGCATTCAGTTTTGCCTTTATTTCTAACGACGAAGATCCACTGAAAGTCCTCCTCGCAAAGCTGAAGCAATACCAGGAGAAAAATCCACAGGAGAAAATCCACATCCACACCGATAAACCTTACTATGCCATCGGAGATAGTATTTGGTTGAAAGCCTATATCGTTAACAGTGAGAGGAACCAGTTATCTGCGCTCAGCAAAATTGTTTATGTCGATCTCATCAACGAAAAAGACTCGATCAAAAAATCGCTGAGACTTCCGGTCGTAGCCGGATTGGCTGCTGGTGATTTTGTGCTGTCTGATTCATTAGCCGAGGGGAATTACAGAATCAGGGCTTACACACAGTGGATGAGGAATTTCGGCGAGGAGTTCTTTTTCGACAAGACTATCCAAGTTGGAAATGTTTTTTCTCACCAACTTATTACGGATGTAAAATATGCTTTTAGCAAAACGGGGATTAAAGAAAATGTGGTTGCGACAGCTAATTATCGGGACATTAATGGAAAGCCCGTGGCAAATAAAGAGGTGAGCTATAACGTCCAGCTTGATTTTCGCAACATCGCCTCCGGGAAGGGGACAACCGACGAGAATGGAAACTTGCAGATAAAGTTCACGAACGCCCAGCCCTTCGTCTTGAAGTCGGGGAAGATCAATACTACTATCACCCTTGACCCACAAACAAAAGTTGCGAAGTCTTTTCCGGTTAAAGCTACTTCAGCCGAGGCAGACGTTCAATTGTTCCCTGAAGGCGGAAATTTGGTGAACAACCTACGGTCAAAAGTGGCCTTTAAAGCCGTAGGTGCTGATGGGTTAGGCAAATCCGTTACAGGATATGTGATAGATAAGGACAATAACAAGCTAGGTGACTTCAAATCAGAACATGCGGGAATGGGCGTGTTTACCATCCTTCCTGCCAAAGGCAACAGTTATACGGCTGTGGTTCGTTTTGCAGACGGATCCGAGAAAAAAGTCCCACTGCCGAGGGCAGAAAACGAAGGTTACGTTCTCAGCGTAAGTGTTTCAGATCCCGACTCGTTAGGGATTAAGGTGTCGACTAGTCCCGGCTTGAAAGATGCTGGTGAAATTGTCCTGGTAGCGCAGACAAACGGAATAATACAATACACTTCCCGAAATAAATTGGATAATACCACTCTAAGCGCGAAACTTCCCCGAAAACGATTTCCGACAGGGATATTACAATTGACGTTGTTCTCCTCCAACTACCGGCCCGTTGCCGAACGGCTGGTCTTCATTAATAAGAATGATTTTCTCGATATCAATCTTGAAACAAATAAACAAAGCTTCAAAGAGCGAGAGAAGGTAACTATTAATTTGCTTGCAAAGACTCCTGAAGGAAGACCTACTGTAGGAAACTTTTCCGTTTCCGTATTAAACGAGACCCTGGTTCCTTTTGACGACACAGAAGCGACAACCATACTTTCCAATCTACTCCTCACTTCAGATTTAAAAGGACATATCGAGAACCCCAACTATTACTTTCTTGATATCAACGAAGAGAAAAGGAAAGCCCTCGACCATTTGATGCTTACCCAGGGCTGGAGAAGATATACCTGGAACAGCATTATCTCTAATTCGTATCTTGAGACTGTCTATACACCCGAGCAAAGCATCACGGTGAGCGGCAAAGTTACGCACTCGAATAACGGAAAACCTGTCATCGGCGGAAAGGTAACGCTTTTGGCCTCGAGTGGAAATGCGGGGGCACTGGATACCGTTACTAATGCAGAAGGACGCTTCCGATTCGAAAACCTTTCGTTCAACGACAGCACCCGCTTTGTAATCCAGGCGCGAAACACTAAGGGAAAAAAGAATGTAGATATTGAAGTAGACCACGTCCCCCCTCAGCTGGTAACTAAAAATAAAAATGCAGCAGAACTCGAAGTTAATGTCAACCAAAGCATCCTCCCCTATTTGAAAGCAAAAAATGAGGAGTTGATTAGCATGAGAAAAAATGGCTTACTGAGAAGAAATATCATGTTGCAGGAAGTAAAGATCGTGAAGAAAAAGCCGGTAGTAACCCATTCGAGCAACTTAAACGGGGCCGGTAATGCAGACGCGATATTGCGAGCTGATCAGCTAAGGAATTGTTTGAACCTCTCGCAATGTCTCCAAGGAATGGTGGCAGGTCTTGTTATTCAAAACGGCATCGCCTACCTTACCCGAAGCATGTACAGCTCTTTTAGCGGCCTTGTACCCATGCAACTTATAGTAGATGGCACTTACGTTGACCCTACGTTTCTCGGCATTATCCCACCTACAGACGTGGAAACAATAGAAGTTTTGAAAAGCGGCGGAAACACCGCTATTTACGGAATCAGAGGAGGAGGTGGGGTTTTAATCATCAACACCAAGCGGGGCGAGCGAAATCTCTCCTACCGAAATTATGCTCCCGGAATTGCAGCGTATACACCGCAAGGCTTCTACGCTGCCCGTCAATTCTATTCACCCGTTTATGGTACTCCGGCAGCCTCCTCTCGCATTCCTGACCTGCGAAAAACTATTTATTGGGCTCCAAATATAACTACCGACTCTTCAGGAAAGGCTTCATTTGATTTTTACACTGCTGATGCTCCCGGAACTTATAAAGTTGTTTTGGAAGGACTAAATCTGGAAGGAAAACTAGGTCGAAAAGTATACCGGTTTCAGGTAGAATAACTTTTCCTGTTTTAATCTAACCCGAAAACAGACATATTTCCCATTTTTACTGTTTGTGTAAGCAGGATTAGTTAAATTTGCGGTCTTATGAACATACGATTCGCTGATACGGATACCCAAGTTGAAACCTTTACCCTTGAAGAAGTTTTAGTAGGCTTGAAGACGAACCATCGATTGATACTTTGGAACGACGACGTGAACAGCTTTGATCATGTTATTTACTGCCTGGTAAAGTACCTCGATTACTCGGACAATCAGGCTGAAAAAATAGCTTGGACGGTACATACAGAGGGAAAATGCGCCATTTTAGAAGGATCTTTTACAGAACTCGAAGTTTATAGAAAAATTCTGCAGCAAGAAGGCCTTACTGTCACTGTCGACTAGGATAACCGGCCTGAGTCTTTTCCATTTAACTGTAATAAAGCGGTTACGCCTAACCTTATTTCCTAAATACCATTTTCTTTGCACGTTCTTTGATACCAATTCATCAAGTGCAGTTGAAAATGAGAATTTTAATCACCCTCCTTGTTGTTCTCTTTTGGGGAAAGACAATCCTGGCTCAAACACCATCGGGAAAGATAACCGGAAAGATCGTGGAAAGCACCACAAATAATCCGGTCGATTTTGCCACGGTGGCTTTGGTTAATTCAGAATCAGGCCAGGCAGTCAAATCTACCAGAACTAATTTGGAAGGCATTTTCTCCCTCAGCGCTCTTCCCTTCGGTCGTTATACCCTTAAGGTGAGTTTCGTAGGATACGATCCACTTAACCGCGAATCGATCACCATCACAGCAACCAATCCTCAGCTTAATCTTGGAACATTAAAACTTAGTCCCGGAAAAACGAACATACTGAAAGAAGTCGTAGTCCAGGCAGAAAGAAGCAATATTCAACTGGGTATTGATAGAAAAGTATTTAATGTGGAACAAAGCCTGGTAAGTGAAGGAGGCTCGGCTACCGATCTTCTAGCCAATGTGCCGACTGTTGGAGTCGATATCGATGGAAATGTTAGTCTTCGCGGATCAGGGAGCGTTCGCGTTCTTATTGATGGAAAGCCTTCAGCGATTGGAGGCGGCGACATCGCAACCGTACTTCAGTCTTTGCCTGCAAGTTCCATTGAAACAATTGAACTCATCACCAATCCCTCATCGAAGTACGATCCAGAGGGACAGACCGGCATCATCAATATCGTCCTGAAGAAGAATAAAAAGATTGGTATAAATGGCGCAGTATCCCTATCTGCTGGAAATTTAGATAACTACAACGCCAGTACCAACTTAAGCTACCGGGATAAAAACGTAAATATTTACGGCAACTACAGCTTCAGATACGGCACCAGACTCGGTGGTGGGTATAACAACACCTTGTTTTTTGGCAACAACAACATCGTTAATAACAATATGGATGGAAGAAGGCAAAACACTGGAAACACTGCAAAGGCCGGCATCGACTACTTCATAAACGACCAGACTACGATCGGGCTTTCGGCTAATATTAACTTAAGAAACAGCGGCCGGGACGAGGATATCAATTATTTTTATCGCGACCTCTCTTCCAGGCTCGATAGCACCAGTTACAGAACTTCCAGAGAAGACGATGAAGATACCGGTTATGACCTTAGTCTGGACTTCGGCAGAAAGTTCAAAAATCAAGGCCATGAACTAACTGCAAATTTTAGCCTGGGCCAAAGTAAGGAAAACGAAATACAGGAACTTGACCAGCAGTTCTTCAATTCTGCCGGTACAGCTATCAACAACAGAATCGACAGACGAACTAACGACGGCAGCGAGTTGAGCAAGAACTACAATGTCCAGGCCGACTATATGCTTCCGCTGAGCAAAACACAGAAGTTTGAGGCCGGATACCGATCTACTTTCCGAATTGAAGAAGCATCGCAGTACTCTGAAAAGTACGACCTGGCACTTGCAAGGTTCAGAACCGACTATACCCAGACAAATGACTTTAATCTGGAAGACATCGTTCACGCTGTTTATGGAAACTACCAGAATCAGGTCACCGAAGGATTTGGACTTCAGGTGGGAGTTCGGGCAGAACAAGCGTATCTAAATACTGAATACATCGGTACGGATACAACTACTTTCCTGCCGACCCTGGCGAAAGGTCGCTTAGACTACTTTCGTTTATATCCCAGCGTGTTCTTGACTCAAAAGCTTGCTCACCAACAGCAATTACAAGTGAGTTACACCCGGAGGGTAAACAGACCAAGAGGCTGGCAGGTGAATCCTTTCCGGGATCTTTCTGATCCTAACAATGTTCGCGTAGGCAATCCCAACCTTCGCCCGGAAGATGTGCATTCTTTCGAGTTGAACTACATGAAGTACTTCAGCAAGTTTACACTGACAACAGCGGCTTTTGCGCGACAAGTAAATGATGTGGTAGAAGGAGTTCAAACACGTTTAAATTCAGGCAATAGCGTAGGTCAGCCGAGTGGCGATACTACACTAACTCAGTTTATCAACCTGACAAAAAACAGAGCAACGGGACTGGAGCTGATCGGAAGAGCTGATTTTTCAAAAGCATTTAATGTGACAGGAAACTTCAACTTGTTCTACAACAAGTTCTTCGGCAGTCCTGAATATAACATCGCCCCTAATAGCGGCATCAACTGGAACACGAATTTAACTGCCAGTATTCAGTTCCCCCGTAACATCTCTGCACAAATCAATGCCAACTATATGGCTCCTCGTGTGACGGCTCAAGGCCGAAGTAAAGAAATGTGGGGAGCAGACGCAGCACTTCGGGTTGATGTATTGAACAAGAAAGGAAGCATTTCATTCAACATGCGGGACGTGTTTAATTCGAGAAGATGGGGCTTTTTGACTGAAACCTCCCAGTTCTCGCGGGAGTCGCAAAGGAGAATGCAGGGGCGGATGAGCACCCTTACTTTCAGCTATCGATTCGGACAGTCAGATCTTCAAAACAGAAACAGGAAATCAGACCGCAACAATAACCAGCAGCCAGATCAATTCCAGGAAGAAGGAGGCTTTTAGAAGTCGGAAACGACAACGGGGGAAGGTTTCTTCCCCTAATTGCAAACGAAAGCTGGGCATTCTTATGTGTACTTTCGTTTGCCCTTCTAAGATCGGTGTAGCTATTCTCAAATATCCACTTTGCAGGTGAACAAAGCGCAGCAAACCACCGTAGTCATGTTTTCTCATCCGGGATTGTTGAACTAAACCGAAAACCACCAAGTTCGGCTAGGGGTGGTCCAAATTTCTCCCATATAACAGAAACTGCGGTAACATCGAAGGCAAGGTGCCTTTTAAAAAACAATCGAATGGCCATGTAGAATTAAGGACAGACCTCACGTAGCCTAGGCCGGTGTAAGAAAACAAAATCAGCCAGTTACGCTTGTTGAAAAACCCGAACAGTTCTTAAAAAGTCAGCTCATCAACTGTTTATGATTCAGTATTCAAGAAAGATTATTTTATTTGCAGAAATAACACTTCAATTAAACCCAACACTTCAATGGCCAAGAAAAACAATTACCTTTTTCCGCTTATCCTGGTAACCTCTCTTTTCTTTTTATGGGCGTTTTTACACAACATCAATCCCATCCTAATCCCACACCTTCGAAAAGCCTTACAACTGAACGACACCCAGTCCTCTTATATAGATATTGCAGTGTCGCTGGCGTACTTTCTTATTGCCATTCCGGCGGGCTTATTTATGCATAAGTTTGGCTATAAAAAGGGAATCATCTTCGGATTGTTACTTTATGCAGTCGGCTCCCTGCTGATCATTCCAGCGGCGGATGCCAGGAACTATACATTTTTCCTTTCAGCGCTGTTCATCATTGCAAGTGGTGCCACGTTTTTGGAGACAGTTGCCAATCCCTATATTTCTGTTTTGGGAGACAAAGAAACATCCGAACAACGCTTAAATTTTGCTCAGTCCTTTAATGGTGTTGGCGCTTTTCTCGCGCCTATCATCGGTGGGCAGGTAATTTTATCAGGTATTGAATACACTGAGGAGCAATTAACCGCTATGTCTCCGACTCAATTAAATATGTACCTGCAGGCTGAAGCCGCAACTGTTAAAACTCCCTATTTGATTATCGCCGGAGTAGTCTTTTTGTTGATTATACTTTTCCTGTTCACAAAACTGCCGGAGGTAAAAGCTGACGATAGTGAAGTTCACGGACACGGAGCAGGTTTTTCACCGCGAGTATTACGTCATTCGCACGTGTCGTGGGCGGTTGCAGCTCAATTTTTTTATGTAGGAGCACAAGTAGGTATCGGTAGCTTTTTTATAAGGTATGCAAGATTTGTTGCGGATGTTGATGAAAAGACAGCTGCGCTACAGTGGGGATCTATAGCGATGGTTGGATTTATGGTCGGCCGCTTTGTGGGAACAGCATTAATGCGCTTTATTAAGCCAGCCCAGCTTCTAAGCATTTACGCTGCCATTAATGTTCTACTGTTGGTGGTGGGCGTTTTTGCGAAGGGAGAGCTCGCTCTATATGCTGTAATAGCACTACCCTTCTTTATGTCCATTATGTTTCCTACCATTTTTGCGCTCGGAATTAAGGGCCTTGGTGATGAAACCAAAATAGCTTCTTCATTTTTGGTGATGGCAATTATTGGAGGAGCCGTAGCTCCGGTAGTGATGGGCCTGATTTCTGATAGTACAGGTAGCATCCAAACCGCCTATATTGTGCCCCTGATCTGCTTCCTTGTTATTCTCTATTTCGGCGCCAGAGGCTACAAAATCAGCACTGAAACACAATCTTAGTCTTACAAATAAAATATCCATGTTCACTTTAGAAAATAAATCAGCGGTAGTCACCGGAGCAGGCAGCGGAATCGGTAAAGCTGTGGCACTTACTTTTGCCAGACAGCAGGCAGTGGTTTACGTCGTAGACCTGAATGCTGCTGCTGCCGAACAAACGGTAGCCGAAATTGAAGCTGCAGGGGGTAAAGCTTTTGCGCAGGTAATTGATGTCACCAATCAGGCAGATGTTGTAAAATCTTTCCAGGAAATCGGGAAAATCGACATTCTGGTAAACAGTGCTGGGATTTCGCACATTGGCAAAGTAGAAAATACGTCAGAGGAAGATTTTGACAGAGTTTTCAGTGTAAATGTAAAAGGTACGTATAACTGTTTGTATGCGGCGATTCCTTTAATGAGGAACTCAGGTGGCGGTGCTATTCTTAACATGGCCTCGATCGCTGCCGTGGTAGGTATTCCTGACAGGTTCGCCTATTCGATGAGTAAAGGCGCTGTTTATGCGATGACCCTTTCTACCGCCAAAGACTATATTAAGGACAATATCCGCTGTAACAGCATTTCCCCGGCAAGGGTGCATACGCCTTTTGTAGATGGATTTCTTGCAAAAAATTATCCCGGTCAGGAACAGGAGATGTTCGAAAAGTTGTCGAAAACCCAGCCTATTGGACGTATGGGTACACCCGATGAAATATCAAAGCTGATTCTTTACCTATGCTCAGATGAAGCATCCTTTATCACGGGGAATGACTACCCGATTGATGGAGGCTTTATCAAACTAAACAACTAGATACTTTCGCCGTTACACTTCAGGTGTTGCCATATGATGTAGTACCGAGGCTAAAATGCTACAATAAAAGGTCAACCTTCTATAATACAGACGGCAATATCCATAGTAATTTAGCACGCGATATCAGGCGCCTTGCCATCGCGTGCTAATAGATTTATAACTATCCAAATAACTACATCCATGAAACTTATACGCCACGGAGAATTAAACAAAGAAAAACCAGGAGTTATTATTGACGATGTCTACTATGATTTGTCTGCTTTTGGGGAAGATTTTAACGAGACTTTTTTTGAAACGGAAGGATTAAAGCGTCTGGAGACCTATCTGGAAGTAAATAAAGATAAGCTGGAGCGGCTACCGGAAGGAACGCGTATCGGATCACCGATTGCCAGACCTTCGAAAATCGTTTGCATTGGTTTGAACTATGCAGATCACGCTCACGAAACAGGAGCACCCCTGCCTCCTGAACCGGTTGTTTTCATGAAAGCTACTACTGCCCTTGTGGGTCCGTTTGATGATATTATAATCCCGAAAAATTCTGAAAAAACAGATTGGGAAGTAGAACTTGCCTTCGTAATTGGTAAGAAAGCGAGCTATGTAGAAGAATCTGAAGCGATGGATTATGTAGCAGGCTATTGCTTGCATAACGATGTCTCCGAGCGGGCGTTTCAGCTCGAGCGTAATGGAACCTGGGATAAAGGAAAAGGTTGTGACACCTTTGCACCAATAGGCCCTTTCTTAGCTACTAAAGATGAAATAGCAGACCCTGATAACCTGCGACTATGGCTTAAAGTGAACGACAAAATGATGCAGGATGGAAATACGAAAACGTTCATCTTCAAAATCCCTTTTCTGGTACATTACTTAAGTCAGTTCATGACCCTGCTTCCAGGTGATATCATTTCTACAGGTACACCGTCCGGCGTTGGTCTTGGCATGAACCCTCCGGTTTACTTAAAGCCAGGTGATGTAGTAGAGCTGGGAATTGATGGCCTGGGAACATCAAAACAAAAAGTAGTGGCTTATGCTCAGAATTGATTCTCACCAACATTTCTGGCGTTTTGATCCTGTTAGAGACAGCTGGATCACAGACGAAATGAGCGTAATCCAGCGGGATTTTCTGCCGGAAGATCTTCTTCCAGTGCTACAGCAAAATGGCATGGACGGTTGTGTGGCCGTACAAGCAGATCAGTCGGAAGAGCAAAACGCTTTTCTTCTGGAGCTCGCCGCCGAACATCCTTTTATTAAAGCCATTGTAGGTTGGATAGATTTGCGGGCGGAGAACATCGCAGAAAGTCTTGCGTTTTACAAAGGTTACGATAAGGTAAAAGGTTTCAGGCATGTCTTGCAGGGCGAGACAGACCGGGCACTAATGCTGAGAGAGGAATTCAAACGAGGCATCAAAGCGCTTGGAAACTCGGGTTACACCTATGATGTATTGATCTATGCGGATCAACTAAAATTTACCGAGGAGTTTGTAGCAGGTTTTCCCGATCAGCGATTTGTTATCGACCACATTGCGAAACCGGATATTAAGCAGGGCAAGATAGAAGATTGGTCTAAGGATATAAAAGCCGTTGCTGCTCATCAAAACACCTACTGCAAAATTTCGGGAATGGTGACGGAGGCCGATTGGCAACATTGGAAAAAAGAAGACTTTCATCCCTACCTGGACGTTGTATTTGAGGCTTTTGGAGCTGAACGACTAATGTATGGATCAGACTGGCCAGTATGCGAGGTTGCAGGTGGATACGAGAGAATGATTGATATGGTGAGGGATTACACTTCTTCACTTTCTAAAAATGAACAAGAGATGTTTTGGGGCGGAAACGCCTGCAAGTTCTATGGCATCTCCTAATTAAATTAAAAACAGATATGAAAACTTTGGTTTGTACAACTCCCGGACAATTTGACTACCAGGAGGGTGAGCACCCCGCTCCCAGCAAAAACCATTCTATATTGAAAATCAAAAGAATAGGAATTTGTGGCACGGATCTGCACGCTTTTGAAGGAACACAACCCTTCTTTGAATATCCGAGGATTTTAGGACATGAGCTGGCAGCTGAATTTGTTGAGGGGGATAACGCTCCGGGCTTTACACCGGGAGAGGCTGTTACTTTCATCCCCTACTTCAATTGTGGCGAATGCATTGCCTGTCGTTCCGGAAAGGAAAATTGCTGTAGCAGTATCAAGGTCTGCGGAGTGCACGTTCACGGGGGGATGGCAGAATATCTATCTGTACCTTCTTATTCCCTGATCCACGGCGAAGGACTGACCTTTGATGAATTGGCACTGGTAGAACCACTGGCTATTGGCGCTCATGGTGTAAGGAGAGCAGACGTAAAGCCGGGCGAGTTTGTACTGGTGATTGGTGCCGGGCCGATTGGCTTAGGCATTATGGAATTTGCACGAATTGCCGGAGGAAAAGTGATTGCAATGGACATTAACGATCAGCGATTGAACTTCTGCAAGGAGAAACTAGGTGTCGAGCATACCATTAACGCTATGAATGATGACGTTATCGAACGTTTAAAGGATATTACCTCTGGTGATTTTCCTACCGTCGTTATTGACGCCACCGGAAGTCTTAAAGCAATCAACAACGGTTTCCAATATATGGCGCACGGCGCACGCTACGTGCTTGTCGGCTTGCAAAAAAATGAAATCGTGATCAGTCATCCGGAATTTCACAAGCGTGAAGCAACGTTGATGAGCAGCAGAAATGCCAACCGTGAGGATTTTGAACATGTAATCCGATCGATGAAAAAAGGGCTTGTCAACCCAGCAACTTATATCACTCACCGTGTTCGTTTCGAAGAAGTGAAAGATGAATTCAAAGGATGGCTCGATCCTGCGAATGGGGTAATAAAAGCTATGGTAGAAGTATAAACTACTGCACGGATTTTTTAAACTTTTAGCCGTCTCAATCCTTACTTTAGCAGGATGAATTACAGACAATTTAAAGATATATCCGTCTCAGAAGTAGGTTTAGGTACCTGGCAACTGGGTAGCGCCGACTGGGGAGTGGTGAACGACGAGGAAGCTTTCGCTATTCTGAACCGCTTTGTTGAGCTTGGTGGAAACTTTATTGATACCGCCGATGTCTACGGCATGGGGATCAGCGAAAGTGTTATAGGCAGGTTTTTAAAAACTACAGACAGACAATTATTTGTAGCTACTAAGCTTGGAAGAAGACACGATGCTGGAAACGGATGGCCCCAAAACTTCAGCTACGAGGTGATGAGAAGTCACGTCGAATCATCGCTGGAGCATCTGGACGTGCCATCGCTGTTCCTTGAACAGTTGCATTGTATCCCTGAAGAGGAACTGCGTGCAGGGAAGGTTTTCGATCACTTGAGAAGGCTTCAGGAAGAGAAACTGATACAAAACTGGGGAGTAAGTGTGGAAACGGCAGAAGAGGCTCTTCTTTGTCTCGAGCAGGAAGGTCTGGCCTCTCTTCAAATCATCTTCAACCTGTTTCGGCAGCATTATGCTGAAGAGTTCTTCGCGAAAGCGAAGGAGAAAGGCGTCGCTCTCATTGTTCGGGTACCCCTGGCAAGCGGCTTGTTAAGTGGCAAGTACACAGCAACAAGTACCTTCAGTGAAAATGACCACCGGAACTACAATGCGAACGGAGAGGCCTTTAATGTGGGTGAAACTTTCTCAGGAATAGAATTCGGTAAGGGCGTCCAATTTGCACAGGAAATAGCGCAAGCTTTTCCGGACGACCGCACTGCTCAATGGGCTATTCGTTGGATTTTAGATCATCCGGAGGTAACAACCGTCATACCGGGAGCCACCAAAGTAAGTCAGGTGGAAAGCAACATGGCAGCATCAGCACTGGCACCTTTACCGGCAGAAATACATCAGCAGCTGAAGCAAAAATACAATTCCGACATCCGGCCACTCATTAGAGGCAGGTTTTAGAGTAAATACTTCAAAGGGTTGATAATTTATCAGCCCTTTTCTTTTTAAGATCATCAAGCCGATCTCAACACATTTCCTCAAACGCGAAATTATCCTTTATTTCGTTTCATTTTCACACTATCAACCACAAGTATGCTTCTACATTTCAATTGCAGAAAAGTCTTATTTCTGATCACACTCCTATTTCTATCCCTTGGCATTCGGGCTGCCGAAAAATATGATTTCGTTGTTGCCCAGGATGGCAGTGGCAATTTTAAAACAGTACAAGAGGCAATTAATGCAGTACCCGACTTTCGAAAGAAAACCACTACCATCTTTATTAAAAATAGTGTCTACAAGGAAAAGTTGGTACTGGCCGGCTCGAAACAAAACGTCAGATTTATCGGCGAGGACGTCGGGAAGACGATCTTAACTTACGATGACTGGGCCCAGAAAAAGAACATTTTTGGTGAGGAGAAGGGTACTTCCGGCTCCTCAAGTTTCTATGTCTACGGCGACAACTTCACTGCCGAGAATATTACTTTCCAGAACTCAGCAGGTCCAGTTGGACAGGCAGTAGCGATATGGGTAGGTGGCGACAAGGCCGCGTTTAAAAACTGCCGATTCCTCGGTTTTCAGGATACCTTGTACACTTATGGAAGAGGCAGCCGTCAATACTACAAAGACTGTTATATCGAAGGTACTGTCGACTTTATCTTTGGCTCTTCCACTGCTGTTTTTGACAACTGTGACATCGTGGGAAAAAAGGAAGGATATATCACCGCTGCTTCCACCCCTGACACCACCAAGTTCGGATACGTCTTTATCAATTGCCGCCTCAAAAGCGACTCGCCCAAAAACACCTTCTATTTGGGCCGCCCCTGGAGGCCCTATGCAAAGACGGTATTCATAAACTCCCACATGGGAGATTTCATCCGTCCGGAAGGCTGGAACAACTGGGGTAAAGAATCAAACGAGAAGACAGCCTTTTATGCAGAATACAAAAACTCAGGGCCGGGATATCAGCCCGCTAAACGTGTAAAGTGGTCGCGTCAATTGAGCGATGCCGAAGCGAAAGAGTACACGCTTGATAACATCTTCAGAGGCTGGAAACCTTTTTCAAAAGAGGCAACAAACTAATCATCTGATACTGTTCAACAGAAGCCAAATAAAAAGTCCCTCATTCTTTGGAAGAGGGACTTTCTTTATTTGAAGATATAAACTCTCCTTACCAGAATACAGTGTAGATAGCAGCCAGGATACCAATGATGATAATTGATCCTACTGCAAAACCTGTTGTAGTCTTGAACATCGTTGTATCAACTTCCAATCCTGTTGCTCTCTCGCCTCTTGGATTCTCGATCATACTGATGATATACATACCAATCATACAAAATACGAAGGTAATACCCATACGGTCAAGGAACGGAATTTCATAGATACCACCAGAAGCAGGGTTAGGAACTGCAAAACCAATCGGAGCCAGGAACGAAAGGTCCACCCACAGCGGAAGGAACTTAAGTAATAACGACATTAAGAAACCGCCAATAGTGGCAAATAACGCAGCGTTCGAGGTAGCTTTTTTCCAGAAGAAACCAAGGATAAACATGGCAAAGATACCTGGAGATACGAAACCTGTGTACTCCTGGATGTATTGAAAACCACCTTTTTTATCGATACCCAAGTGTGGTGCAATAATTACCGCAAGGATCATGGAGATAACAACCGTTGCTTTACCTACATTCACCAGCGTTGTTTCACTTGCATCTTTATTAAACACCTTTTTGTATACGTCAAGCGTGAAGATAGTAGCGATACTGTTTGCCTTACCTGCCAGGGAAGCTACTACCGCCGCTGTCAATGCTGCAAAAGACAAGCCTTTTAGTCCTGCCGGAAGCAAGGCTAACAATACAGGATACGCACGGTCAGGGTTTACTTCTCCACCATGCAACATATCGTTTTGGAATGTACCCGCGCCTTCTCTCCACAGAACATATGCTGCAATACCTGGAAGTACCACGATTACCGGCATTAAGATTTTCAGGAAGGCGGCGAATAATATACCGTTTCTTGCTGTTTGAAGATCAGCACCCAGCGCACGTTGGGTGATATATTGGTTACATCCCCAATAGTTTAGATTCACAATCCACATACCACCTACCAGCAGGGTTAAACCAGGGAGATCGATGTAGTTGGGATTGTCACGATCAAAGATCATATCAAAATGAGAAGGTGCTTTTTCAGTTAATAAGGCCAAACCATTTACTACCCCTGACGATCCATAATGTTCTGCAACCAAGTCAAGCGCCAGGTAGGTGGTAGCCAATCCTCCGAGGATAAGGAAGAACACCTGGATTACGTCTGTAAATCCGATTACCTTCATCCCACCAAGTGTGATAATGATTGCAAAAATTGCCATCCCGTACATACAGGCATCAAGGCTGATTCCAGAGATACTGTTCACCGCGATAGCTCCCAGATAAAGGATTGAGGTTAAGTTTACTACTACGTAAAGTAGCAGCCAGAAAACCGCCATGATCATTGCTACCGTACCATTGTAACGCTGGTGCAAGAACTGTGGCATGGTAAAAATCTTATTCTTGAGATAAACAGGAATAAAAAATACGGCTACTATAACGAGCGTTAGCGCTGCCATCAGCTCATAGGTCGCAATTGCCAGACCCATTTTAAAACCCGATCCACTCATTCCAACAAATTGCTCTGCTGAGATATTGGACGCGATCAGAGATGAACCAATGGCCCACCATGTCAGAGATCCTTCGGCAAGGAAGTAATCTTTCGATCCTGTACTTTCTGACCGCTTTTTACGGTAGATGTATAACCCGTACAGGGATACAATCAAAAAGTAAATTAGAAAAACAATGTAATCTTTCGTTTCTAGCCTGTTCATTTGGAAAGGTTGTTATAAACTGTTATTTAATTTTAAGTTTTAAGTTGTTTGCATAAGGATTCCATCTTCATCAAACCTTCCCTTTTCCGGCAAACCTTTGTTTTATAATCGGCGAATACTTAGTGTCAAAAAAACACCACAAAATTCAGGGGCTTAAAGTATGAATATTTCTGTAATATTTTATCAAATATTTTTTATTGAATGAGAAAGCTCCAAAACAAAAAAGGCGCCTTTAAAAGACGCCCATAATTTATAATTTCAGTTTAGCCTTGGATCGAATGTCCTGAGCGGAGCTTCCAATAAGGATTTCGAAATCACCTGGTTCCAGAACCCACTTCATTTGCTTATCATCGAAGAAACTGAACGCCTGTTCATCCAGACTTAGTGTAATTTCCTTCGATTCTCCGGGTTGCAAAAACACTTTTTGGAAGCCTTTCAGTTCTTTCTCCGGTCTCTTTACCGCCGCCTTTTTATCCTTTACATACACTTGCACCACTTCGGCTCCGGCTTGCTTCCCGTTGTTTCTTAAAGTGAACTTGACTGTCGCATTGTTACCCGAACTTGACACTACCGGCTTGCCGTAGTCAAAGCTGGTGTAAGACAACCCGTGACCAAACGCAAATTGCGGTTTCACTTTGTACGTATCGAAGTACCGGTAGCCAACGTAGATGTCATCCTTGTACCGTACGTTCAGACTATCGCCCGGGAACTCGCCCAGTTTATGGGCCCCAACATCTTCCAGTTTTTTCGGGAACGTAACGGTTAGTTTGGCAGAAGGATTGACATCGCCAAAAATAATCTCAGCCAACGCATTCCCTCCTTCTAAGCCCGGATATCCCGCCTGAAGAATTCCTTTCACTTTGCTTACCCACTGCCTTACGTCAATAGCGCCGCCGCCGTATAATACCACGATGGTATTGGGATTCGCTTTGACAACAGCTGATATCAAGTCATCCTGTCCAAAAGGCATCTTCATGTTTGGCTTGTCGAATCCTTCGGCATCATAAGCATTGTCATCCCATTTTGAATAATCGTAACCATGCGTCCAACCTCCTACAATAATGGCCACGTCTGCGCTTTTTGCATTTTCAACAGCTTGCTGAATCAGCTTTTGGTCAGCGCCTGCATTACGGGCAATGGAGTAGCCCTGAGAAAAACGCATACTTACCCCGCTTCCTGCGATATTTTGCAGCCCTTCTAATGGCGTTACTTCGTATTTTGGTAGTACCTGAGAGCTTCCCCCTCCCATCGCATTATCGCGGTTGGCATTCGCTCCTATAACAGCGATGGTCTTCACGGTCGCCTTGTTCAGCGGCAAGATATTCTTCTTATTCTGCAACAAAATGATTCCCTCACGGGCTACCTTTTTAGCAACTTCGGCATGTTGAGGTGTTGATAGTGCCCCTGCACTTCGCTTCGCATCGATCATATTCGTTTTGAACATGATGCGTAAAATCCTTCTAACTTTATCATCGATGATGCTTTCTGGAACCTCACCACTGCGAACCACTTTCAATGCAGGCTCTGCAAAGAAAAACTTGTCATACTTAGGCAAAGGAAGCATCGCCAGATCCGTTCCCATTTCCAAATCTGCACCTCCCATTAAAGCTTCCTTGGTATGATGAATTGCGCCCCAGTCGCTCATCACAATGCCTTTGAACCCCCATTCTCCTTTCAGGATTTTGTTGATGAGATAATCGTTATAAGTAGCATATTGGCCCCTAAATCGGTTGTAAGCGCCCATTATCGTATTTACATCGCCCTCTACTACCGCAGCTTTAAATCCAGGAAGGTAAATTTCCCGAAGCGCCCTTTCACTCATCTCCACATTGATTCCATCCCTACGGGTTTCCTGATTGTTAGCCAGGTAATGCTTAACGCAGGCAGAGATCCCCTGATCCTGCACTCCTTTAATGTATCCCACCACCATCTTCGAAATCAGATAAGGATCTTCACTCATGTACTCGAAGTTCCGTCCATTCAGGGGCGTACGGATAATGTTAATGCCCGGGCCCAGGATAACGTCTTTACCACGAAACTTCGCCTCAGCACCCAAAACGGAACCAAAAGCATAACCAAGCTCAGGATTCCAGGTAGAGGCAAGGGTTAGGCCTACAGGCAAATAAGTAGAGGAATCATTTCCCTTTTTATCGAGAACCCAATCACGGCCATGCTCAGGGCGAACGCCGTGTGGACCATCGGAAGTAGTGAGTTCAGGAATCCCCAAGCGGGCAACACCAGTAGAAGTGAAGGATGAATTTCCGTGAATCATCCCAATTTTCTCTTCTAAAGTCATTTGTTTAAGAAGTGCCTCAATTTTAGCTTCAACGGCAGGATTGGTTGTCTGCTGACCAAATGCCCTGGTGAAGTTTGCAAGCACGAATAATACAAGGAGCTTTGTAAAATTAGCTTTCATGTCGTTTAAGTTCATATGCGTGTTAGTTTCACTGAATTAACAGTTTTTGCAAGGCTAAAAATAGCTAAGAGAAAAGCAGCTTTTGGTAGAGTATTGTTTTTGAATAGGTAGCTATTTGTTAACGAAAAAAGCCTCCGGAGGCAGTCCGAAGGCTTTTTATGAATTTTAGTTTATTTGCTCTTGCAATTTTTTGAACTCCTTTTGGGATACCTCAAAGATAGAACCATGTCTGATGCCTTTGGGAAGGGATATTTCATCGGAAACCTCTGCCCAGTTTTCAAGATCAGATGATTTGATTGCACCGTATTTATGCTCGGTGTATTTATCGAAATAAACCAACCATTCATTTCCCATTTTGAGGACTGTTGGCCCTTCAGCCCAATATTTTCCGGTGATGGGAGCACTTGCTTTTGAGTAGGGTCCCGTAAGTTTATCTGCGAAAGCGATCTTCAAATTCTTCTGTGCGGGCTCCCTGGTTTCATCTTTTAAGATCATCACCCAGCGTTTACCATCTTTGAAAATAGTGGCATCAATTGAATTAAATCCAGGATCGTAAAGAAGTTTGGTATCGCTGAAGGTCTTGAAATCTTTTGTAGTAACATAATACATCCTATGATTGTAAGCAGCATCCGCAGCAATTTGGGTTTCAGGGAATTTACCTGGGATAGTGGTCGCCCAGTAGATCATATACTCCTTGCTCTTCTTATCGTAGGTAATTTCCGGAGCCCAGGTATTGCGGGCAGTAGGCTCATGAGCCATAACGGGAATAAACCGTTGCTCCGACCAATTTATAAGATCTTTTGATGTAGCGTAACCAATTCCACGGTCGTTCCAGCTCACTGTCCAAACCATATGAAACAACCCATCTTTACCTCTGATAATACATGGGTCGCGCATTAGCTTGTCTTTGCTCACAGTGGGACGCAAAAATGAGCTGTCGCCTTTCAGCGCTTTCCAGTTATAACCATCTTCGCTGTAGGCCAGGTGCAAGCCATCTTGCCCATTATTTTTGAAATAGGAGAACAGATACACTGATTTCTTCTGCCCGTAAACTGAAACCGCAAGGAAAAGCAGTATCAGCGAGAGTAAGGTTTTATTCATTGATTATAAGTTTGACGGGCTAAGTTATTACAATTTCAGCTTTTTACCATCTTGTTCTATAGAGGGGTCGGTAGGGGAATCTGATATTTTGCAGCTAAGTTTTGAAGCGCAGGTATTATCCCCGGATAAAGTTCCAAACCGGTTTCTCTTTGCTGATTTCGCAATTTCAACGCTCGTCTGCCGGGTAAACGCACTTCAGAAGCCTCTTCTCTTCGCTCCGAAGCTATGCATTGATCAGATAAATACTCCATCTCACGTTGAAAGCTGGCTAAGCCTCCAAAAGCTCCGGGATTGATGATCTGCAAAAACACATTAGCGCCCCACCTACCCGGCTCATCGGCTCTGCCATGTCCGCCTAGTGCACTCGTAAGTGCCTCTATCATCAAACCGAGTGCAAATCCTTTATATCCGGAATCCAGCCCTCCTATTGGGAGAATAGTAGCAGGAGGGCTATCAAAAAATGCAGCAGGATTGTCGGTTACCGAACCACTATTTTCCAGCAACCAGGGATGAGGTAATTTCCTACCTTCTTCTTTTGCTCGATTTACATAGCCGTTTGCAGTTGCCGACATACTAACATCGAAGATAATCGGCTCTGTGGCTGTAGGGATTCCCATGGCGAGGGGGTTAGGACTGTACACCGGGCTGACTCCGCCAAAAGGGGCGACGGTTCTGGTGTTGGGATCAGAGCAGGAAAGCATCATTACCAGACCTTTTTCTGTTGCCCTTTCCGGATAAGCAGCCAGGCAGCCAATGTGGTGACTTCTGCGGATGACCACCGTTACAACGGGATGCTGTGAGATTCTTTCGAAGGCAAGATCCATTGCCTGATGTACCAGCCAGGGGCCCGGTAGATAATTGCCATCCCAGGTTATAGCAGCACCAAGGTCGTTAAGTACTATTGCCTCTCCCTTTTTGCTCATCTTTCCAGCCTCCAGCTCCGAGACGTAAGCAGACAACAATTGCAAGCCATGAGTATTGTGTCCCATCAAGTCGCCCTCCACCAGGGTTCGAGCAACCACAGTGGCAGCAGCCGACTGCAATCCCACCTTTTCTAATACCTTTTGGGCGAACGCAATCAGCTTATCTGCATCAAATTTTTGTTCCATCTATCAATCTTAAAACTTCCGTAAAAATCGAAATCCGTCTGCTTACTTTAAAAGTAAAGAAATTTAAAGCTGCAGCAAACCCTACAGAGTAAGGCTGATAATTTAAAAAAAGCAAAAGGCCGCTTCTGCAAGCGGCCTTTGATCCTAATAACCAGGATTCTGATCGTACAATCCGGGGCTGGCGAGCCGTTGGCTCTGCGGAATAGGGTATATAATATCGTTATTAGTTACAGCGTTCATTTTATTACTCCTAACCTTGTCTTCAGTTTCTCGCCATGCATTCGGTAACTATTTTTCGACTCTGCTTTTGAGTATCCCGTCGTGTGCTGATCGTGTCAAGACTACATATTAAAAAAGTAGAAATCCAGACACTTAGGATAAAATCCGGAAGAGAGAGTGAGGCCAACAACCGTTTTCCTTGAGCGTGATTCTTGAAAATATTGCTGAAAAATAGCCAGTCCTTGCAAGAACTGGCTATTTAGTATTGAAAAAGTAGCTTAGTTTACCTTAAAATAATAAACCGGAGTTACGGAGGTGTTTCCTTGAGAATCCCTGGTTACAACTTTCCAGTAATAAGTAGTATTAGCTGTTACGGAGACATCATTCAGGATACTTGCCGCTACGTTACTGCCCAACACTCCCAGCGTTTGAGATGTACCGAAATAGATGTCGTAATTCACAATATCATTATCAACGTCATTACCGGTCCAGTCAAGCGTAATTTTACCGTTGGTAGCATTGACACTTCCCGCGATTGCAGGACTTACAATTTCGGCAGGAAATGGTGCATAATTTAGCACACCAGCACCAGCATTATAAAACTTCCAGGTCTCGCTTTGTGCCGTCACATTTGTTTTTCCGGATTTGGAAATCACATACCAGGAGTAAGGGGTGTTCCGGGAAAGGTTAACATCAAGCGTAGTGCTCAAGGCATTCTTTGTAACGCTTTCATTCGACTGCAAATTCTTAATAACCACGTCGTAATTGTCCGCGTTTTGCGCAGCGTTCCACTTCAAAGTGACCTTACTCTCTGCATCAGAGAGTATTTGTCCTTCTAGACAAGCTTCATCTTTTGCAGGCGCAATCAGTACAGCTTTTTCAGGCTCGGCAGGCTTCGAATTTTTGTCTTTCTTACATGAAAAAAAAAACAATAGCGTTGATAAAATTAAAATCCCTTTTCTCATTTTTTAATTACTTTAAAAGATACTTCTGACTCATCCGTTTTAAGCTTCAGCAAATAAATTCCCGGAGAGAGGCTTGACATATTAACCTGCAAATTTCTCTCCGCCCCTTTATCTCTTTTGCTGTATACTTGTTTTCCGTCCAGGGAATATAGCTCTACTCCCACTTCGCCCGACACACTACTACCAAGGTTTACGTTTAACACTTCAGCTATCGGATTTGGATATACCGATATACTATTCGCTAATGTAAGCACTTTTTCAAAAATTCCCTGACAAGTTACGTCGCTACTTACTTTCAACACGTTTCCTGATCCAGCAGCTAAATTGAGGGTTAAATGACCTTCTGTTGTCGTCAGCGTTTTCCCATTTAATTCCACATAATACTTCTCAGCTCCGGAAAGCGTCAAATCGACGGTCTTCTCGGACTCATTTACAGATGCATAAACCGAAAGAGCAGCGGGCTCAGAAATATTAATGTTAAAACATTGCTTGTAATCGGGTTGCCCCTGAACCGCGATACAAAGTTCATAGGCTCCAGCGGTAAGACCGGTAATGTCGAGCGTGTTGCTGGTGAAGTTGTATGGAATCGTCTCCGCTCTTTTCTTCAAGGTCGCGGTATAATTATATCCAGTAGCTGTTGCAAGCACTGAGATTTTTCCGTTTGCCGACCCTTTACACGTTGCTGGGGTTCCGGTTACCCGGAAATTATTTGCAGGCAAACTAAAAATAACACTTACCACAACAGGACTGGAGCTAGCCGTACAGCCGTTTGCACTAACCCTAAGGGTATAAGAGCCAGCAGAGTTAACTGTTAGCGTTGGCGTTATCTGCCCCTCCAGCTCAGCTCCGTCTTTAAACCATTTGTAAGTATATCCCGCGCCCGTGGCGCCGTTCAATACTACACTTGCGCCGGTGAGAATTGTAGTTGAGCCTGCAGGCGTAATAACAGCAACGGGTGCTGCATTAACCGTCACAACCACTCCATCCGATGCAGGAGAAGACTTGCCCTCGATGGTAGTAATAACGGTATATACCCCTGCGGAGGTAGCAGAATAACTGCTATTGACGGCCCCATTAATAATTATTCCGTCTTTATACCATTGGTTCCCTACGGCAGAGGAAGAATTTAATACAGCAGCGTTGCCGTTGCAAATGGTTAGCGATGTTTGGGCTGAAATGACTGGCTTTAGAGGTGTCGCAATTACCGTAGTTATGTTTGGCTGAGGCAATGCAGCCATGTCTGTACCGAGATAGAAACTAGGATACGGTGGCTGATTGTAGCCGGAATTTTGCCAGGAGATGGCAACACGGTATTGTGCATCATGCATTAAAGTTGGAATACGGTGAGTGGTGACATCGGTACTTGTGTAGATCCTTAGAGCTGTATTATCTGAAGTTCTCCAAATAACCTCTTCCCTCCAATCGCCCAGAATATCGGCGCTCAAATTTGGAGTGGCTTTAGTACTGTTATTAGAAGCTACCCCCACTGGCGAAAGCTGTGTACCTGTAGAACCTGAGAGATGGTTCCATTTTGAAATGGTCACATTGTCCAGAAATTCCCTTTGCAAGTCCGCATCCCACCAGATGCCAAAGTTCATCGTGGAAGGCTTTGTGGCACTTATCTCCTCTCCCTTGGCGTTGTAAAGTCCCCCTCTGGGTCCCCATACTTCATAGCCTTTGTGTCGGGGATCAATATCTGCTGCCATAGATCTCCCAATATCCCCTGTAGTTGCTACCCCAAAAAGCGTCTCGCCGGTAGCGGCTTTACGAAACGTGAGGCCCTTATCCACATAAGAAGACTGATCTTCGTGACACATCCACAACTCTTTTCCGGGCAGATCCGGATCCATGTCGGTGAGATGCATGGCGTCGCCGTGACCTTTACCATCCGTCCATAGCCCTTCACCGTTGTCATTTATAGCGCTCGATCCATTCAGAACTTCGTCTTTTCCGTCTCCATCAACATCTCCCACGGTTATTTGATGATTGCCTTGTCCATAATAACCCGAGTTCCCGAGCGTACTACTATCAAACACCCAACGGCGGGTCAACTGCCCGTTTCTCCAATCCCAGGCTACCCGAACAAGACGAGTATAATAGCCCCTTCCAGTGATCAAACTAGGTTTCATGCCATCAAGGTAGGCCACGGCATCCACAAATCGATCTACCCGGTTGCCTGTATCATCTCCCCAGGAAGAAACCAATCCCCGTGCTGGATAATAATCAGCGGAAGCTAAAGCTGCACCTGTAAGGCCATTGAAAACTGTCAGGAATTCTGGACCGCTTAACACTTTTCCCTGCGCATTTCTATAGTCTGCGGTTCTGTTTCCAATCACATTCCCTACACCATCCACTGTTCCGTCTGCGGTACGGCAAGCTAGTTCCGCTTTTCCGTCTCCGTCGAAGTCATACACAGTAAAGGGAGTATAATGGGCACCCGAACGTATGTTTCTTCCCAAATCAATCCTCCAGAGCCGGGTTCCATTCAGCTTGTATCCGTCAATGAATGTATTGCCGGTATAGCCATCATTGCTGTTGTCACTGCTATTGGTAGGCTCCCATTTCACAATAATTTCGTACACCCCATCGCCATCCAAATCACCTACACTGCAATCATTAGCTACGTAAGTATAGGCTACATTGTCTGGGGTAGTTCCACCTGCCGGGATTTGCAGGGGAAGGCTGAAATAATTTTCTGCCCAAATGGCCGCAGGAGCAGAGGCTGCTTTTTCCTGTCCGTTTACAATCGGTTTCACCGTGTAAGTAGCAGCGGCCGTACCATTGTCAGCATAGTTCGTTGACCCGGTAATCGGTGTAGGGTTTATTTTCTCGCCATCCCGGTAAACATTAAAACTCACATCAGCCGGATCAGTTCCCAGCAGGCGCCAGGAAAGAAATACCTGATTCGGGCTTGTTCGAACTGCTACCAGTCCCCTGTCCAAATATTCCATTTGCTTGGCAGCTGTTACCGGAACATCCGCAGGCATTTTGGTTTCCTGTTTTAATACCTGAACGACCGGTGTAGAAACACTGTTGCTGTTCGATTTTAGATACGCCACATACATGTTCCGGTCAGCTCCGTAGGATAAAGTAGTATATCCACCGATAGGCCCGTCGAACCCACCCCCTGCTCCTACCTCTGCCCAGGATCTCGACCCCTTTGCAAACTCGTGCAACCTGGCTTTAAACGTGCCATTGCTACTGGACATCTGATCCCTGAACAAAGCATAGATATTGCCATTCGAATCGGAAATTGTACTTGTATAAGTGGCGGCCGCTCCAGAGCCGATCCGTCCACCTAAGGTAGTCCAGGCACCCGCATCTGTGAGAGTAAGCGCATTCGCAGTGGTTCCACTTGCTGTATTCGAAAAATTGATCACTACCTTGTTCGTCTTCCTATCGATAACCAAACGTGTTGTTCTGGCACCTGCCAGAGACAAACTTCCGATAGCTGCTGGAACGGTGAGATTTTCCCAGGCGTTATTCACAAACCGGAAAGCCTTGATCTGTCCCCCAGTTGTCCCGTCATGATAGACCACGTAAGGAATATTGTCAGACGTCAGATCGATATCGATGCTATTTGCCCTGTCGGTGGTGTTAATGGCTCCAGATCCTACCGTCTGCCACTCACCTGCCACCAACTTTTTCACCCAGGCATTTCCGAGGCCCGTACCGGCAGTTGGGAACTCACCGAAAGTAACATAAGGAACGTTGTTCGAATCGAACGCTAGGGAGTTATTATATGGTATGCGCTCTTCCGATTGACCGTTAAGAATCGGCCCTGTAGATGCGTGCAAAGAATTACCTGCTGCCTCCCATGAACCTGTGTTGGTATTGAATATCTTCACTGCCAGCTTGTTCCCGTTGACTACGTCTACATACTGCAAATAAAGCTTGCCATTTTTGTCGGCAGAAAGGGTGAGATAGCTGGCATTTCCCGCAGACACGTTCCCACCGACCTGCTCCCAGGCGCCATTTATAAACCGCTTAACTTTTGCAACCGAGGATTCGGTATAACCCAGGTAAGGAACGGTTGTACCATTAACGCTAACGGTAACCAGAGAAGTGAAGTTTGAACTAGTCGATGCAATCTGCGTCTCATTTGCTAAAATTTGCCAGTCGCTTTGGGCGAAAGAATAATTTGCAAATAGAAGGACAGCAGAAACAAGGTTAAATTTTAAAGATTTTAGTAAAGATTTCACCATACTTTTAATTGGTTAGAACGTGAAAAAAGAGACAAAACAATGTTTAGATATTGAAGAAGAAGTTGTTGCACTGACGGGAAGGCCACGACCTGGGAATACCTATCCTCCAGAAAAGTGTAGAGATTTTAGCATGAAATCCGCTTTAGCAGTAAATAATTGGTTAAAACGAGCGCGTAAACCTGCCTGAAAAAGACAGTTCTACTGTTATTTAGGAATACTAAATTAGGAGTTAAACAACAGGTGGCAACCTGCGGCATCCTGCCGGGGCAAGTTGTACTTATAGGACTTGCAGAAGTGGTTTAGGTTCTTCTCCTGCCGGGCTAATTTAAGCTCCCATTAAACACATAAGATTTGCCCTTTTCAGTTTTGAAGTTAATCACTTTGTCCCCGTAGCGAAGCGTACAAGGATTACCGTTTTTTGAATGTATTTTCACTCCGGTTAATGTACCCGCCGACCAGTCCAAATCTACCTCAAAGCCTCCCCTTGCTACCAAACCATGAATAAAGCCATCTTTCCAGGCAGACGGGAGAGCCGGGAGTGCCTGAATTTCTCCAGCATGGCTTTGCAATAACATCTCAGTAATCCCGGCAGTTGCACCAAAATTACCGTCGATTTGAAAAGGTGGATGATTGTCAAATAAATTAGGGAGAGTAGATTTTTGCAGCAATGCAGTCAGATTTTTATAAGCAGCCTCTCCATCATTCAGCCTGGCAAAAAAATTAATGATCCAGGCCCTGCTCCAGCCGGTGTGGCCTCCTCCATGAGATAAACGGTAATTGAGGGTTTTTCGGGCGGCAGCCATTAAATCCGGCGTTTTCGAGCTGATCTCTCTTCCGGGGTACAAACCAAACAGGTGAGAAATGTGACGGTGCCCTGGTTCCGGCTCGGCAAATTCTTCCGTCCACTCCATAATTCGTCCGTCTGAAGCAATGTGAGTGGGAGCCAGCCGGCTTAGCAAGGACTCCAATTTCCGTCGGAAGCCTGCATCTTTCCCGAGCGCTTTTCCCGCATCAATAGTATTTCTAAAAAGATCACGAATGATCATGTGATCCATTGTTGGTCCCATCACCATCGTCGCAATCTCTCCTGCTTTCGTTTTGAAGGTATTTTCGGGAGATATTGAAGGTCCTGATACCAGCTTCCCTGTTGCTGGATTTTCGACTAACCATTCCGCACAAAACTCCGCGGCTTCTTTCATTACGGGATATGCCAGCTCTTTCAGATATTTCTCATCTCCGGTAAACTGGTAATGCTCCCAGAGATGCTGCGCACTCCAGGCGAAACCCATTGGCCACATGGCCCACTGGGTTTCACCATAAGTTTCTGTAAAATGCCAGGGGTCGGTAGTAAAGTGAGCCACCGTACCCGGAAGCCCATACATATCTCTTGCAGTCTTTCTCCCATCTGGCCTCAACGCATTCAGGAACCTCAAAAACGGCAGGTGCATTTCACTAAGGTTGGTATTTTCAGCCAGCCAGTAGTTCATTTGAATATTAATATTAATGTGATAGTCGGCGCTCCATGGTGGATACAAGCCATCAGCCCAGATGCCCTGAAGATTTGCCGGAAGGCTTCCCGGCCTCGAACTACTAATTAGCAAATAACGGCCGAACTGATAGTACAGCTCCAGCAACTGCGGATCGATATTCCCATTCTGTAATGCCGTAATCCTTGTATCCGTAGGAAAATACGCAGCGTCAGAAGTTCCTAGATTTAGCTTTACGCGATGAAAATACCGCTGATAATCCCTGATATGGGCTTCTCTCTGATCATCATACGATTTTTCAATCGCCGCTTTCAGCTGTGCAGCCGAACTTAGCGCCGGATCGCTGCCCCAATAATCAGTAGCAGCTGCCAATACTATCAAAACTGAGTTCGCTTTTTCAATCCTTAACTCTGGCCCAATGCCCTTTAGCTCGCCGCCTTCATGTAACACCTTTGCTCTGGCGAATAATTTCACCCCGTTTCCATTTCCAACATGCTCTGTCAAGAAGATTTCTGATCCACTAGCCGAAATTTGTGCCTGATTACCCGGCCTGGTAAGTCCTATTTTGAAACTTAGCGCCCCTGGTTTCGATGCAGTAAATCGTAAAAAAATCGCTTTTCCCGGAGCTGAGCTAAATATTTCTCTTTTGAAAGTTACATTATCAGCAAGATACGAAACCGACGCAACCGCTGTTTCCAGGTCAAGTTCACGGCGATAATTGCTCACATCCCCTTTGGGTTTTTCGAATTCTAAATTTAAATCACCCAAAGTTTGATAAGTACTGTGAACTTTCTTGTCACCCATCATCGATTGCTGCGCCAGGTCCTTTGCCGCAGCATATTTGCCTTCAAAAAGCAACTTCCGTACCTGAGGGAGAGCTGCCTTTGCGAGCGGATTGACAAAGTCAACGTCCTTACCCACCCACACGGTTTCTTCGTTTAGCTGGATACGCTCGGACTGCACATTACCAAAAACCATCGCTCCCAGGCTTCCATTCCCTACCGGTAAAGCTTCGTTCCAGTTAGCAGCCGGGTGGTTGAACCAGATCTTAAGTTCAGAAGGTTGTGACTGTGCAGAAATATCCGATGAAAGCAGAGTTACTATAAACAGCAGGAAAAGACGTAACGGATGATGCATAGTTTGAAGTTAAAACAATGACAAATATTTTATTTGGGAAGCTTATTCTGCAAAGCTTCAACAGCATTGATCAAATACATTGCAGGGGCATTCCAATTTATAGCTATTTCGTTGGAAGCGTAAGAACACGCAACATCTGCGTAGGCTTCATCGGGTATTTTCGAAGGATAACCTTCGCAGTTATCCTGCATTCCCGGATTAGGTCCACCCACCAGAAAACCGGGGATTGGTTTTTTAATTCCGTCTGCAACAGAAGGCCGATGGTGCGGATTTAACGGACTTTTGGCACCAAAACCGGTTACAAAACAATAACCCGTCGCATTTCGTCCTAAAAGATAATCTACGTTGGACAAGGCCCCTCTTAAATAACGAGGATCTTTCGAAATAAGAAAAGCCTGAATTAAAGCAATTCCCTGATTGGCTGCATTAGAGTTACTGCCCCAATTAAAATCGCGAACCGATTTTCCCATTACTGTCTTGTAAGGGTGCTGACCGGTTCCGGCAAGAAGGCTGTCAGCAAATTTCAGTATTAGCCTTTTTGCTTCAACCCGTGCCTTAGCCGCTCCCTTATAATTAGATCGTAAGAGCGTATAATACCCCAACAGTCTCACCTGGCTCCAACTGGGCAGAGGAGTATTGGTATCCGGAAAAAGATTTACAGTGGATAAATAAGACTCGTCGCCCGTTGCAGTATATAATTCGGCGGCAGCCCAAATAAATTCATCCCGAAAATCATGATCACCATAACCCCCGGTGTTAATTTTCGGCTCAAACTGTCTGTTCATGACATTCTGCTCATAGCTTATAGCAGGATTTCGTTTGGCCCATTCCCAAGCCCTTTTTGCTGCTGTGGAACAGGAATCCGCAAGGCCGGGAAACTCTTTTTTATAGACACTGTAAACTCTTGCCGCCTGGGCTGCTACCGCAGCAAAATCTAAGGTAGCTGCTGTGCCTTTTTGAACCACATAGCGCACTCCTTTAGCTTGCTCCGGCATTGCATCCAAGGGATCAAATTCAGGGTTCGTTAATTTGTTATACACTCCGCCGTCTTTAGGATCCTGCATTGCTAACATCCAGCGGAGATTCCATAAAGCTTCATCGAGGATATCAGGAACATCGTTTGAACTCTCCGGAATATTAAGATTTAGCCGTTTAAAAAACTTTGGAAAATCTTCGTAAGCAGACAAAATAGTACCCATAGAGATACCTGAATTGACAATGTATTTGTTATAATCGCCCGCATCATACCAGCCAAGAGGAGCCGAAATTACCGTACCTGCTGGCCGACCTGCAGAAGCAGCAGATGGGTGAATAATCACCTGATTATCGGGGTGACCGGCCTTACGGCTCCAGATACCTGCATAATTTTTTGGAAGATCAACCGAGGCACGCTGATAATAGAACGCCTTCATTGTAGCTGCTCCTACTTCTTTCAGAACATTTTGCTGAATGCTGAAAGGGGGAGAATCTGTCAGTCCGCCAATGCGAATAAAGTAGCGTCCGGGAGTTCCGAAGCTAGTGAAATCAGCAATCCTCGTTCGAGCCGACGAAAGCGCAGATATTCTTTCTTCTGAAAGATTTCCCGTAAAAACTACCTGATCACTTCCTGCATCGTGCAATTGAAACGTTCCTTCTCCGGCTCCAACCACTACCGCTACCTTTTCTGCACCTGGATAAAACCCAAGCTGATTGAGGCGGATATGGTTTTGCCTTTGAGCTATAGCGCAGGAAAGACTCAATAAGGAGGCGATTGATAAAAAAAGCGTATTTAATTTCATTTACTATAGCCTTTCAGTTTTTTTTGGATCACCGTAAAAAATCCCTCTTCCGTGCGTGCCGACATATACTCGGCCAAAAACTTTCGGGTCACCGGTAATATGCAGCACCAATCCCCACTGATGTTCTCCGTCATTGATCCTTTCCCAGCTGTTGCCATAATCTTCTGATCTGAAAATCCCTCTGGTACCGGCCACCTTTCCGACGAGATAAAGAGTGGGTTTTACTGCCCCCCGGCGACCTTTGCCGAAGCCAAATGCATGAATTTCCTCTACCAGTTTAAGTTGCTTAAAAGACTCTCCACTATCCATCGATTGGTATAAGCCATCAAATGCGGCAATCCACAAGTCACCCTCCGCGGCCGGGCTGGTGTAGATCCGATCTTGCCCACCTCGCGGGTCTCCCCGCATTGCTTTTGACAAAGGCAGCTTTACAGTTGCAGGCAGTGGCCGACTTGTGAAACTTGAACCGGAATTCTTACTGACATAAAACTTCCCACCCATCAAGTCGATACCATAAAACCGCCGGCCCGAGAACTTATCTGCCACAATACGTATCCCTTTAGGAAGACCGTGTACCTGTTTCCATGATTTCCCTGCATTCTGCGTACAATAAGAGTGACTATTTTGTGGAGTCCAGATCCATGTATTTCCATCAGCAGAAACAGCGATGTGTCCGTACTTGCTGTCCTTACCTGGCATTTTCGCTGGCTTCCAGGTTTTTCCTCCGTCCATTGAATAGCCGATATTGCTACCTGCTACCTGGTGCGATGCCGCTCCTACTCTCACGATCACCTCTGGCCTTTTCTCCGCATATGCTATTCCGTTGGTATTGCCAAAGTGGGGGTTTTGAAAATTCCCTTCAGGGGAGGGTTTATCCAGATCCCAATGCACAAATCCACCATAATCTCCAATAGCTGACAGCAGTGCGGCTCCTGTTGGAGGACTTTGCAACTCCAGTGCTACTGTCTCCTCGATACCTTTACTCATAACCGTCCAGGTCACCGGCTTAGCCTGGTCGGCAGCAGATAAATTAAAGGTTTCATGTCCTCCATAACCAGTTGTAAAAATTGCATGATCAGAATTATGCGGATCAATTTCAATATCAAAAAGCCAGTGGACACCGGTGGTTTTAACATAGGGAGCCAGGGAATTGTCGAACTCAGATTTACGAAGAATAGCCGTCCAGGTTTGTCCTCCGTCTACGCTCCGAAACAACTCTTCACCGCCCGCCTGGTAGCGATTATAACTACTCACCAGGAGGTTTTGCGGATGTAGGCAGTCTAAAGCAATGGCCGCATAACCAAAGGCTCTGTTTTTTTCGGGCTCAGGTTTATCAGGTGTAATTTCCATCCAGCGTCCAGTATGTGTATTTAACTTCCAAACTTCTCCGTCGACCATTGGTCCGGGACCAGGATTAGACCCGTAGGTGATATAAAGATTTCCATCGGCACCTAAAACGCCACTGGTAATTCTATTTCGCGTTGGCTGCCCAATTACCGGCGTCCAACTTTGACCGCCGTCTGTGCTTTTATAGAGGTTAGTCCGATCTTTTAAAGAAGTCCCTGCATAAAGAACTTTGCTGCCGGCACTACTCTTGTTTTCGGAAGCGAATGCAACAAAAACAATTCCAGACCCTTGGTTTTGCCAGCGCCAGCGGCGCCTCTGCGCCTCAGAAAGATTAGTCGGAGGACTTTCAGCGATATCAGGAAAGCTCTCTATCTTTTTCCAATTCAACCCCCGATCTTCGCTTCTCCAAAGGCCATCCAAGCGGGTTCCAAGATAAATTATATCACTGTTAGCGGGATCCACTGCCAGCTTTTCACCGTTTCCCCGGCCATTTTCATTTGCTCCAAAACGGATAGGCACATTTACTCTTTTAAATGACTTGCCGCGGTTTGTAGAGATGAGAATAGCATTGGGCTGCATAGTGGTATAAGTCCCGCAAGCAAGATATACCCGGTCCGGATCATTGGGATCAAGGGCGATGCTTTCTACCCCCATCAGGTTTCGGTCTTCGTAAGACAGCCAGTCAAGAAGAGCTTCCCAACTTTTACTAGAGGCATTCCAACGATAGGCACCTCCCATGTCTGTCCGACAATAGCGCAGTCCGTCCTCTTTAGGGTGAAAAACAATTCCTGAAACGAAGCCACCTCCTGTAATATTTACACTCTTCCACTGATAGCTAACCTGCTTGATTTCGCTTTGGGCGACAAGCTTTAACGCTATAAACTGTAGCAACAATAGGAAAACGGTCTGCACTCTAAAAAGCTGTCCCATACTCAATTAAAAAAGGCTGCTTCCTGATCGGGCGATCAGGCAAGCAGCACATAACCAATAAAAGTGAAGAACTGTATTTAAACTATTTAACATGAATTGTAAGTGTAGCAGGCTCCAAACCCTCTGATTCTGCGGTAAACGTAATTTGACCCGCCTTTTCTGTCGCCTGAAGAATTGCCAGAGCCAAACCGTTAAATGCTTTTCGCTGGCTTGCTTTAAATGGCTCATGGCTGGTCGGGCTGCCATTGTCTACGGCATTGATGAAACCTGGACCTGAAACTTTAAATCTAACCAGATTGTCTGCTTTGGGAACAAGATTGCCTTCCGCATCAAGAACTCTTACCGTTACAAAAGACAAGTCCTTACCATCTGCTGCAATATTGTTCCGGTCTGCGTGTAGCTCAATTTTCGCAGGGGCTCCGGCTGTTTTGATCTCCCGTGTTAGGATGGGCTTCCCAGCTTTTCTTGAAATCGCTTTTACTGATCCCGCAGCATAGGGAACCCGCCATTTCACATGTAGATTATCGCCCTCTTTCCTTTTAGCTCCTAACGACTTTCCGTTCACAAACAGCTCGACCTCGTCCGCATTATTATAGTAAGAAACGACATCTACTGTATCTCCCTGCTTCCAGTTCCAGTGCGGATAGATATGCAGGACCGGTTTTTCAGACCAAACGCTTTTATACAGGTAGTACACATCTTTAGGAAATCCGGCGAGGTCGATAATTCCGAAGTAAGAGCTGCGTGCTGGCCATGGATAGGGAGTAGGCTCACCCAGATAATCGAATCCTGTCCAGACATACATTCCAGACACATGATCCTGCTTCTCCAGTACTTTCAAACTCTCCTCATGAGTGGAACCCCAGGGAGCACTTACATGATCATAGGCAGACACGGTAAAATCAGGATTTCCTCCTCCCTTAATCGGCTTGTCCCATGCCTCCGGCCAACGGCGGATCGTATCAAAGGGAATCAAATCGTAATGGCCACGGGTTTGAAGTGCAGAAGTGCTTTCTGTGACAATAAACTTCTTTCCCGGCCAATCCTTCCTGAACTTCTCCCAAGACTTGTGGTTGTAATTGTACCCCACCATAGAAAAAGCATTGGACTGTATCAAGTTGTTCCAGGGGTTTATTTCGTTATTGGCCGTTGTAATTTCCCGGGTAGTATCTAGCTTTTTAACGATGGACACAAGGTCCCTAGCGATACTGCGACCGCTTGAATCGCCTTTTTGAGCATCGCCCCATTGTTCCTGTATTTCATTGCCCACACTCCAGATGAAGACCGAGGGGTGATTCCGGTCTCTCCGAATGAAGTCCTCAAGGTCTTTTTTATACCACTGCGTCCAGTCAACAGAATAGTCGAACTTGTTCTTCGGTTTCGCCCACATATCAAAGGCTTCATCCATGACAATAAAGCCCATCTTGTCGCACAGATCTAAAAGTTCTGGAGCTGGTGGGTTATGAGCGGTTCGGATGCCATTACAGCCCATCTCTTTCAGAATTTCCAGCTGGCGCTCCGCTGCCCGTACATTGAATGCAGCGCCAAGGGCTCCAAGATCGTGATGATTGCAGACGCCACGTATTTTTAAAGGTTTACCATTCAGAAAAAATCCTTTATCTACATCGAAATTAAAGGTACGGACTCCGAAAGGCGTAGCGTAGACGTCGGTGATTCTCTTATTTACCACTACTTGGGTAACTGCCTTGTATAAGGCAGGATTGTCAACGGACCATAGGCTGGGCTTGTTCAAAACTGCGGCTTGAACGACCTCTGCAAGTCCATTAGCTGCGACGGTTTTGCTTGAGGAAACCCGCCGAACCTCTTTACCCTCCGGACTATAGATGAGGGTATTAATTGTTACTACCTGCGTTTTACCCGATTTATTAGCTACTGTAGTTTTGATATTTGCACTCGCCGAACTCGTACTAACCTGTGGGGTAGTGATGAACGTTCCTGAAAGAGGGATATGCACGTTTCCTGTCGTGGATAACCATACGTTTCGGTAAATACCTGAACCTGAATACCATCTTGAATTCGGTTGTTCAGCATTATCTACCTTTACGGCGATAACATTTTTTCCCCCATAATTCAGATGTGATGTCAGGTCGTACCTAAAGGAGATGTAACCGTTGGGCCTTTTTCCTAAAAATGTTCCATTGATCCACACTTCACTGCGATGATATACTCCGTCGAAATCAATAAATACAGATTTCCCTTTTGCGGAAGCAGGGATTGTAAACGTTTTTCGATACCAACCAGTACCACCTGGCAACGCGCCGCCTCCTGTTCCAGCCGGATGTTTCTGGCTGAACTCGCCTTCTACACTCCAGTCGTGCGGGAGATTAAGCTTACGCCACTGTCCGTCATTAAAAGAAAGTGCATTAGCCCCACTAACTTCCCCAAGATGAAAGCGCCAGTCATTGTTAAATGACATAACAGTGCGGGCACTATTTTGCGCACCTGCAGAGAGAGTTAAAAAAACGAGTGTTACAAAAATGAAATCTAATTTAATCCTCATGTACTATTTCCTATTTTCTACAACCATGTACACTGCCGAACGAGGAGGTACGTTGATTTTAATTTCCCCATCTGTTTTAGAGGAATTAGCTTTAACACTTAAATAATTTGGCGGGCCGCCCGCCGCACCAGTGGGACCGTTGCCGTTTATCAGTACTTTTCTGGAAAACTCGCCATTGTCATTATCCCCCGCTAGCGTGTACCAATAGTATCGGGTCCCTGTTCTGAAGTTATCAATGACTAGCTTTACTGTTTGCTGCACAATCCCCGTATTAACGAGAACTACACCGGCCTCTCCCGATGAAAAGGAAGAGGCATAGCTATACAAATTGCTTCCCTTTACAGTTGAAGAAACCATACGGTCTCCAAAGCATTTTTGGAAGTAGTACATATGATAAAATGCAGGCCGAGGATTCCATTTGCTGACGCCATCGGGTTCATCCCCTTTATTAAACATTCCGTGATCGTTGCCATCATCCCAGCCATTGGCAAGGTCCCAGCGACTTGCCATGCCGTACTTATTTTTCAGCAACTCGCCAAGCACCATAGTAGCATGCAAACCAGCAATATGGGACACACTTTGTTTAGAACCAATTGCGAAAATATTCCATTCTGTAAGGGCTATTGGCTTCATTTGAACCCCGTGAGTAGAAGTTGTAGTGTACATCCAATCCATCATGGATTTTGACTCAGTAACGGCTGAGTTCAAAATCACAGAAGCGTTTGAATTTTGGCCATAAGGGGTATAGTAGCTGTGGATGATAAAAAAATCAGCGAGATTGCCTGCTTTACTGAAGAAGCCGGCGTTCCAGGTCCTGTCCACTACTGATTCCCAGGGTTGTGGATTATAATGGATCAGCTGTGCTCCTATTTTGATAGTTGAGCCCACTTCAGCTGCAGCCTTTTTCATGGAATCCACAAATACTTTAAAGTGCTCTCCGTAAAGTGCCCCTGAAACCACTTCCGGTTGACCATCTTTATTTAAAGATGTATTGATTCTATATCCGGCCTGCCAAAGACCCGCACTTTCATTTCCAATTTCCCAAAACTTAGTTTTTCCTCTATCATACCGCACCCAGTTGGCTGCCAAATGAGCTGCCTTAGCAACCGGATTCTGACTTGTCCCATACCGGGCATAACCATAATTAATCGTAATAATACCTGTGCTGTTAGTTTGTTGAAGCAAGGAATAATAATTATCCAGGGATAAAGTCCAGCTGTCATTGTTCTTGCCATACCAGTAGAATGCCTCCGCTTCTACTCCCTCATCGTTATAAAGGCGATCGGGAACATCCTCAGGTTTTTGACCGGGAGCTGCGTTCCAAAAGTATAAGCTAGATAAATTTCCTCCCGGAAAACGAAGTACATTTGGAGACAAGCTTTTAAGATGGTTTACCAAGACAGGCTCTGTTACCAGCTGCCCGATATAAGGGTTTGTATTATTTCCATAAAGGTATTTTGAAACTTTGGTTACCACCGACGCATAGTCTACAGTAACGGTGGCTGCCGCGTTTGCAACAGGTTTAGCAATCTCATTGAAGGATGGAGTGATAAACGTTTTCGCTTCCCAGGAATCAAGAAAAAAACCCGCAGACTTAGCAGTTTCAGGATCCACCTGATTTTCTACCGGCGGTTCCTCGGGAAGATCTTCCCCGGCATTACCTTTATTTTCCTTTTTACAAGAGCTTGCAATAAATGATGCAAAAAGAAACACCAAACACCATCTTAATATTATCTGATTCTTCATGCGGAAGGTTTGCGAATTTTACAGGTAGTAAACCCGGCAGACTGCCTGCCTGCCGGGCTATTGTGCTGCCTATTTTATTTTAACAATTCGAATGTTATCTATAGCCACTTGAAATTTTTCAACTGTTTTCGTAAGATCTTCGTTCACAAAAAACAAGTTGAAGCTCCCTTTACCTTCACTCCCCAATAAAACTGGCAAGGAAGACGCAGAACTTCCTGTTCCATCTTTATTGTTTGCTTTTGTTCTGAATTCTGTCAAGGGGATGGTAACAGTTCTCCACCCATTAGAATTAAAGGGCACAGTCGTATTTCCAACCTTCCATGGTTCATATCGAGCCACATGAGTCCAGTCATAATCCTTTACAATAAAGATAGAGCCGAGATCCCATGGAGCCTCTGTAAAAATTTCAAACTTTAAAGCATAATCACTGATTGCACCAGACAGTTGCGCTTTTGGCAACCATTGCGTGGAGCCCGGAAGGTTAAGAGAGCGGCCGTTATTCCACCATGAAAAATCTTCAGGTCCAACTCCAGTATTATTCAGATATACAAAGGTTCCTTTGGCTCCTGGGAATTTCGCCGCATCCGATGATGTTTCACTACCCCATTCCAGGAAATTGATACCATCAAAATTCGCGAGTATATTAGGTCCGGTACTTTCGTTGAAATCTGATACAGTAGTGGTTGATCCGTACTTGGTCAGGATCGTTAATTTTCCGGATGAAGATAAATTCGATGGTACTGCAACACCTAATGTTCTTCCATTCGCACTTGTAGTAAAATTAGTAACCTCAATATTTCCAGGGAAAACTACTTTCTGCACCAGGTATAAGTTACTGCCATTAATGGTGATCTGAGTACCTGGAAGGGCGTTTTCATTACTAATAGAGCTGATGATGGGAGGAGGAGGAACTAGTATAAAGTTAAAGCTTGCCTCTCCCTTTGTAGTAACTACTCGGATCGTATTAGAAACGGTCGGATCAGTCGCCTCCGTAGGGGTATCTTCAGGGATAAGAATTACTAAATTGTTGTTAGATACCAATGCACTATTGAAGCTAGCGGGCATGTTATTAAAATACACCTCTTTTACTCCAAAGAAGTTTTGGCCCTGAATTACGATGTGTGAGCCCGGAAGAGCCTGAGTCAACGAAGTTCCCGCTTCTTCCGGCGTTATCGGCCGCACGTTTGTGATAACCGGAGGGCCAGAGGGTTCATTTTCATTATCCTCCTTACAGGAAGACAGCATCAGCATATTTATCGAGAAGAGAAGCATAAACAACACACTTATGCTTCTTTGGACTTTAGTTGCTTTCATTGGAAATCGTTTAATCTTTTAACTTACTGAAATCAAATGGAACTGGATCAAGTAATAAGCTCGGAGCATTTACCTTTTCAGCCTCAGGCAGGGGTAGCATCATCGTTTCAGCTGTTGCCGGGTAAAATTCACTGGTGTATGTGAAATTATAGCTGCGAGGGTTAGAGTTTGGAACATAAGTGACCGTGTAAGTTCCTTTATCCTGCTCGGCTATGTATTTCAAGGCCCCGGGCATGTCGAAATATGACCACCTGACAATATCATACCAGGCCGTACCTTCCATTGCTGTTTCTACCCTCTTTTCCTGAAAGATATCCATGAAAGTAATAGTTGTCTTTTCTGGCATACCTGCCCGCTTACGCACCGCATTATAATACTTAAGCGCCTCGGAATCAGATGTTGAAGCAGCGTTTCCAAGAATAGCTTCAGCATAAATCAGATAAACCTCTGCTAGCCGGAGCATATAAGTATTGATAAAGGCGGTCATGAACCCACCCTTTCCACCATTATCTTCCGGAGTACCAATAATGTACTTTTTGATATTTGAAATGTTAGTAGCAGTAAACTTTGTTCCCCCTGCTTTTCGATTCAACTCAGGATACACATCCTGATCAAACATAAAAGTAGCTTTTCTCCTTATTGAATCCCGAGGATTATCCTGAAAGTACTTAACCATATTTGCTGAAGCTCCCTGTGCGGCTCCCCAACCATCTCCGGTCCCTGTAACACTTGGATTAAAAGCCATGTACGCCTGGAAAGAATTGTTTATACCCCAAGGCTCACGTATTGGCATCCATTGTAATGCAAATAAACTTTCCTTATTGTTATTTGAACTGTTGTTATTTGCACTAACGAATAAGTCCACATAAGTCGGCAACAACTCGTGAGGGCTATTTTTAATAACGCTTCCAGCCAGGAGCTTTGCGCTGTCCAGATCGCTTTGGTTACGGTTACCGAGAGAACGTCCCAGGCCTGATCTTGTCAGATACATTCTTGCCAGCATACCTTCTGCAGACCATTTGGTAAGTCGTCCCTGCTGAACAGGAGCTGGCCCCAAATTTTCAGCAGCATACTTCAAGTCCCGAATGATAAACTGCCACACACTCTCTGGCGTATTCCTCCTGATATTGCGGTCGGCCATTTGGGTGGTGTTGTCATAAATAATCGGAACAGCACCCCAGTTCATCACCAGATAGTAGTAAGCCAAGCCCCGCATAAAACGGGCCTCAGCAATCGCCCTTCTTTTTGCCGCGTCAGGTACGTTCGTGGCATAGCGATTCACGTTGTCAATAGTAATATTGCTTTGTCCGATTATTTTGTAGAACGACTTATAAGCGGGCAGCAGAGTATTCACATCAGTTGCAGGTACAGAAAATTGGTAAAAAGCTTGCCTGTCGTTGGATTGCATTATCCCCCCTCGGGCATCACCAAAGGCCAGGGCTGCTTTATCATTATAATCAAACCATACAATGTTGTATAAAGGAGCGGTAGCCGCAAGTAGCTCTGGTTCAGTTCTGTAAAAGTTAGCATCAGTAAGCTGATCAAGTGGCGGTCTGTCTAGAAAATCATCTTTACATCCCTGGATAGCAAAAAATGCTATTGCAAGGGTTAAATACCTATATAGCGATCTCATAAAATATTTTTAGAAGTCAGCGGTTAAATTAAATGAATACATTCTGGTTGAAGGATATCTTCCGCGGTCAACACCTACAACTAAAGTTCCTCCCTGTGGGGTCATACCTACTTCCGGGTCGTAACCTTTGTATTTAGTAATTGTAAACAGGTTCTGAACATTAATTGCTGCCCTAAGGCCACCCAGGAACGGGGCTTTAGCTAAAAACCTCTTGGGAACGCTGTAACCTAAAGAAATATTCTTCAATCTTAAGTAAGAACCGTCCTCAACAAAGGCCTGGCTAGCTCTGTTATTTCCGTTAGGATCAGAAGTAGGAGCAATTCGGGGAATATTAGTACCAGGGTTTGCCAGATAAGCGTTGGTAATATTCCCGCTTCCGTCAGTTTCTTCTACTACTCGGGCAAAATTACTTACCGTTTTGTAATAGTTACTTCCAACACCTCTGCCGTTGGGCCTTTCATTCTCATAGCGAGTAAAATTATAAACGTCATTGCCTTGTGCGCCTATGATGAATAAGTTAAGATCAAAGTTTCCAATGGTAAGGGCGTTGTTGAATCCATAGGTAAACTTTGGAAAAGGATTACCAATTACTGTTCTATCCTGCTCATTGATAAATCCATCATCATTCAAATCTTTGAATTTAATGTCTCCTACCCATGTTCCGGTTTGCTTATCAATCCTGTGAGTGGCAGTAGGAGTTTGGATAGCGTGATTTTGGATATCAGCGAGATCCTGAAATAAGCCCTCAACGATATATCCAGTGATAAGAGCTGCGGGTTGGCCTACTCTCGTAGAGGTTTGAAGTTGAGATGCCTCGTAAACGGTATTAATACCATTGTCACTGTAAAGTTCGGTCACCTTATTTCTATCCATTGAAAAATTGAAGCTGGTACGCCATTCAAGATTTTTCTTTTTGATATTGACACTATTGACTGTTACCCCAAAACCTCTATTCCTCATGGCCCCTATATTGGAAGTAGGGAACTGGATATAGCCGGGAGAGTAAGAGATGTCCCCGCCTGTATAGTAGGGATACTGATTGATTGTTAATAAATCCTCAATATCTTTCACATATGCATCTGCAATTACCTCTAACCTGCTGTTGAACATATAGAGATCAAAACCTACGTTTGCAGTTTTCGATGTTTCCCATCCTAACACCGGATTGGGAAAGTTTGCAGCCAAAAAGCCGCTTCCCCAAGGTGTGGGCACAGCCTGAAGACCAGCGAAGTAGCCGCTTCCTCCCGAGTTACCTGATAGTCCGTATTCAAACCGCAATTTCAAATCGTTAACTGCAGTTAAAGGCTTCATGAAATTCTCCTGCGAAATCCTCCATGCAACAGAAGCTGCTGGAAAGTATCCCCATCGTCTATCAGGCCCAAATTGAGAAGAGCCATCAGCGCGATAGGTGAATTGCGCGATGTATCGATTATTAAAAACGTAGTTTAATCTTCCGAAATAGGAGTCGCGCGCTCCGTGGGAACGGCTACTCGAATTAGTAGCACCCTCGGTATTTCCTCCAACCAGTTCCTGATTTGTATTTGTAATCCATCCGTTTCTTGCTCCTGATAAACCTTCCGCTCCCCATTCTTGTGATTCATGGGCCACCATCGCATTAATGCTGTGTTTTCCAAGCAACGTTTCATATTGTAACCGTGTATGGAAGTTATACCAGTAGTTGTTATTTGCAGTCCTTGATCCGGTTGTTGTCTCGTTTACATAGCCACCAAATTGATAAGAAGGATTAAATCGATAATTGTTATTGTATCCTAAATTACCATTAACCTCGTTATGTAACACCAATCCTTTATAAAGACGAATATCAGCATACGCTCCACCAACGAACGCACGTCCTCTGTTTCGATTATCGTTTATTGATGCTAAGGCCAATGGATTAGTATATTGAAACTGGGTGGTGGTTGGTCCTCCCCAGCTTCCATCAGGATTGGTGACTGGTATAGAGGGATTTTGACTAACAGCCAGATTAAGAATATCTGAATTAGAGATATTTACAATTTCACCGGTCTGATTCACACTGAGATTTGTTCCGATTTTTAGCCAATCTCTGGTTTGGTTATCAAGATTTAAGCGAACAGAATAGCGTTTAAAGCCGGATCCTTCTACAATTCCCTCCTGGTTGAAATGCTCTCCAGAAAAGTAGAACGTTGTTTTTTCGGTTCCACCGCTCAGGGAAAGTGAATGTTTTTGAAGCAAAGTTCTTCTGAAGAGGGCATCTTGCCAATTTGTTCCGTCTCCTAGGACGGACGGATCGGCAAACAAGGGCTCGCGGGCAGCATTTCCAGCATCTGCATATGCGTTCCGGTACTCAGCATACTCACGTAAGTTCATTACCGGAATAAAGTCAGGAACATCCTGCATGGTCCACAAAGTATTGGCGCTCACTTTCGTTTGACCAGCTCTACCTCTTTTGGTCGTAATAAGCACCACCCCGTTGGCCCCCGTAGCTCCATAAATCGAGGTGGCCGAAGGCCCTTGAAGGATATTCATTGTTTCTATGTCTTCAGGATTTATTCCTGCTATAGCATTCATAGTTCCGGCTGAGTTATCTGGCCTGATTTGTACCCCATCGATAACGTATAGCGGTTGGTTTCCGCCGGTAATAGAATTAAAGCCGCGGATTAGAACTTGCGGAGCTGCTCCTGGCTGCCCGCTACCAGCAGTTACGTAAACGTTCGCTGCCCTGCCCTGGATCGCCTGCTCCAACGTGGTGTTAACGGTCCTTCCGATTTCAGCGGAAGTAATTGTCACCTGAGAGCTGGTCAGGTCAGTTTTCTTCATGGTACCATATCCTACCACCACTACTTCGTTCAGGTTCGTCACATCTTCCTCCAAGGATACTTGCACCGTGTTCGACGTCCCTACCGGCACCTCCGTGGTTCTATAGCCGATGGAGCTGAATACTAGTACGTCCCCGGACTTTGCACTAATTGTGTATCTGCCGTTAACGTCGGTGCTGACGCCGATATTAGTGCCCTTCACCTTGACGGCTACACCCGGGATCGGCTGCTGATCCGCCGCTCCGGTGACCACCCCGCTAATGCTTCGACCTTGCCCGTACGAGGTAATACTGAGCAACATCATGGAAACCACCGCCCATAACAGCACCCGTAATTTCCTTTTTGTAATTGTTCTTTCCATATCAGTTTGTTCTAGGTTATATAATTTGATTGATCAGTTTACATTTTGACTTCAATTTGTTCTCCGGAATACGTTACTGTCTTTTTGATATTACTTTGTTTGAAATCCAGCGCTACACCTTTCTTAGGTGTAACCCAGACAACATTGAATGTGCGGTTCTTTAGCATGTTCGGAAAGCTACCTGCTCTCCTTCCGATGGTGAGAGTCTTAGATCGCTCGTTATACGCAAAAGGGATGGTAGAGTATATACCTTTTTCATAATTATAGTTAACACCCTCATCCTCATATAATTCAAAGCTGCCGTCCTGGCCTGTGTAGATGTATAAAGTGAGAGGATCCGCAGGTTTTTCTGAAGTGTACTGAATCTCTGGACCGGTCGGAATAATTGAACCTGCTTTAATATATAAAGGCATGCGCTCATAAGGAGCCGCTGCAACTATGCGCTTGCCACCCTGTAGAAACTTCCCGGTGTAGGCATCGTACCATCCCTGGCCGTCCGGCAGGTAGAGTGATCTGTTTGTCGCCTTATATTCCGTTATTGGATTTACCAGCAATGCAGGGCCGAACATGAATTGATCAGCAACAGAGGCTACGGCCGTATCGCCACCAAAGTCCATTGCCAAACCACGCATGATAGTGTAGTTGTCGTGATAAGTTTTGCCTGCCAGAGAGTAGATGTAGGGCATTAAACGATAGCGTAGCTTATTATAAAACAACATGCTTTTATAGGCCGCATGATCTTCTGGTGCGATGTTGTAAATTTCCCGGAAAGGAAACTGGCCGTGAACCCGGAACAAGGGAGTGAATGCTCCGTACTGAAACCAGCGAGTATTTAGTTCTCTCCACTCATCAAGGTCGGCTCCTTGGGCTCTTTCATATCTTCTCTCTACCGAAAATCCTCCAATATCCATCGTCCAGTAAGGGAGACCTGATAACGAGAAGTTAATTCCCGCAGGGATCTGATCTTTCATGTCATGCCACCTGCTCGAGATATCGCCGCTCCAGGTAGCAGCAGAATAGCGCTGTTGACCACCGTAGGATGACCTCGTAAGAATAAACACCCGGCTGTTAGGATTGGCGGCACGCTGTCCTTCATAAATTGCTTTGGCATTTTGAAGCGGGAAAGCGTTGAAATAGCGTACGCTGGAACCTAAAGAAGGTGTGTAGATTGTCTTGCGGGTGTCTACATCCAGATTTGAATGAATATCTGGCTCGGTAGCATCCAACCACCAGGCATCAATACCCTTGCTATAAAGCTTGTTATTCAGCAGGGTCCAGAAACCTGTCCTTGCTTTCTCGTTGAATGGATCATAAAAAGTATTATGATATCCTTTTCCAATCCAGTCACGCCTGCCATCTTGGATGTTTCGTGTGAAAAGCCATCCCTTGGAAGCAAAGTCTTTATAGGTGTCAATACCCTCATAAAACTTCGGCCATACAGAAATCATGAGCTGTGTATTGTACTTCTTATGTAAATCCGAAAGCATTTGCTCCGCATCCGGAAACCTCGTCTTATCAAACTCCTGGCTGCCCCATTGATCCTCGGCCCAGTAAGACCAGTCCAGCACGATGTTGTCGATGGGGATTTTCCTGTCTCTGAATGTTTTTACTGTAGTAAGGATTTCGTCCTGCGTCTTGTAGCGTTCCCTGCTTTGCCAGAAGCCCATGGCCCACTTCGGCATGATAGGAGCGCGGCCGGTCAGGGTCCGGTAACCAGCAATAACGTCATCCATATTGTTTCCTCCGATGAAGTAGTAGTCGATCTGATCTCCTGCCTCAGATTGAAAAGCAAATTGATTTTTTAGATTTTCAGGAATAGGACTTTGCCATTTTAATGCGAGGTACGACTCCCCCCCGTCCGGGTTCCAGTCGATCACCAGCGGATATTTCTTTCCTTTCTCAAAGTGAAAAGGGATTTCTACAGTCCCTGCATTCCAAGCCTGGCGCCATCTGTCCGTTACCAATTTACCGTCCAGCCAGATTTTAGCATAACCAGCGTACTTCAGGAAGAAGTAATGCAGACCGGTGTAGGGCGACTCTAGCGAGCCTTCCCAGCGAACCTTCCCGTTTGCCAGTTTAAAGCTGTCCGGAAAATTCTTCATGTCTTTCAGATAGGAATAGTCGATTACAGACTCCGCTCTTACAATCTCTGGAATGCTGCTTTTGGTTTGCGTGTATTTCGCGGTGAGCCAACCGGGTTCTCCCTTATCGGAATATAGCTTTAATGTAGATAGCGGTTGCGGCTCCCGCACATCTCCCACTTTGGTGATGGAGTAGTTATCCCACAAGATGCCGTAATTTTTGCTGGAGATGACCATTGGAATGGCCACTTCTGTGTTGTACTGAGACAAGCTCACCTGCCTGCCTTTATAATTCATCACACCATTTTGATGCTGCCCCAAGCCATAATAAGCTTCATTGGGATCAGATAAAAAGGCCTGCTGCAATTGATAAAAAGCATCTCCGGAATAGGTTGCCGGAACGAAAGCACAAGCATCTCTTTTAAGTTCTTTTAAAAGGGTTTTCCCTGATTTGTCGACGAAAGTCACTTCGCCGCTACTTAAGGAGAGGGTAGCCCGGAGCTGAGGCGTCTGGAGGGTAACGAAGCCGTTTCCTTCTGAATAATTCCAGCTCGGCCTGGCGTTAATACTGTCCACTACCATCAGGCTTTTTCGACTGCTGAATGTATCATCAGGACTAGATGTAACTCGAATTATTTTATCCGATATCACCTGCAGCCTCACTGTTTGAGGAGCTGATTCCCGACCATCGCGAATAGACACCGATATACCATCGCTATTTTTCTTTACGTTAGCTACTTGTGCATGTAGGTTAGATAAAATTGCACCACAAAGAATTCCAGAAACAACGAAAAGCCTTCTTATCATAATTGGTTAAAAAATCCCCGAGGGGGGTGCTGAAAATTGGTTACGTGCCAGCACAACAACAGCTGTGCAAGGCATAGAGGTAAAAGTAAGGAGGTTAGAAAAAGCGAAAGGTATTCAAATGTTTACATTTAGGTATAGAAATGTAAACATTTGAAAATGGGCCGAAAAACAGGCGTTTTTAGCTTTCTATGAGGGTATTTCCTCTTTCTGAGGGGTATTCTTCTGTTGTTTTATGTAGGAAGAGGGAAGCATTCCGTACTCCGCTTTAAAGTACTTTGCAAAGTACTTAGGGTTATTGAATCCTACTTCATAGGCAATCTCAGCCACTGTCAACTGTGATTTTTCTAATAGCAAGGCCGCCCGCTTCAGGCGGATTGACCGGATAAATTCTAAGGGTGATTTTTGAGTTATTACCAGTAGTTTTTTATAGAGTGCCACCCGGCTCATGCACATCTCTCTGCTTAACTCCTCCACCGAAAACTCAGGATTTGAAATGTTCTTTTCTACAATTTGCAAAGCCTGCTGAATAAACTTCTCGTCTGCTGACTGTACTTCGATCTCTGCTGGCCTGGCCTCAATCTGTTTCTGAAAAGTTTTCCGAAGCGACTCATGCTGCACAAGCAAGTTTCTGATTTTGCTAAGCAATACTTCAAAATTGAATGGCTTGGTCATATAATCATTAGCGCCAGTCTCTAAACCCTTCAATAGCTGATCTTCGCCCGAAAGAGCTGTGAGCAAAATTACCGGTATGTGGCTTGTCCTCTTATCACCCCTGATTTTCTGGCACAAGTCCATACCGCTCATTTCCGGCATACTGATATCAGAAACAATGAGGTCGGGATGAGAGGACAAAGCTTTATTCCAGCCGAGCTTCCCATTAGACGCTTCGATAATGTTGTAATACTGCCGGAGGTTATCCTTGAGATAGAACCTGAAATCTTCACTATCCTCAATTAACAAGACCGTTGGCCTCTTTTGCAAATGATCAAAGCGCGGATGCTTATCCACTACGTCCATGTGTACGTCGGGTGCATTATCGTCTACTAAATGTCGGTCCTCTTTTACCACGCTGATGGCTTTAACAGGAATTTCTATTGTAAAGCAACTTCCGTTTTCGGGTTCACTTTCTACCGTAATAGTCCCGTTGTGCAGATTTACAAATTCTTTAGTAATGGCCAGACCTATGCCGCTTCCCTGGTTGACCATCGAACCAGGCACGTCGTTCTGGAAGAAGCGGTCAAATATTTTCGCCTGCTTGTCCAGGGGAATGCCTATCCCACTGTCTTTTATCTTAATCTGTAGAATAGACGATCCACCCGGAGAAGGCTTCAGTTGTAAATCCAGACCAATGTCCCCACCTTCATGAGTAAATTTAAAAGCATTAGAGAGCAGATTAAAAAGGATCCGTTCCAGTTTGTCCTGATCGAAGCTGGTGACAAATGAATTAAGCTCAGACCGTAGCGTGAACCGGATATTCTTCTTCTCTGCCAGATCCGCGAACGACTGGAAGCTTTCGTGGATAAACTGAACGATATCTCCTTTTTTTGCCTGAAGTTTCAATTCCTGGACCTCCATCTTACGGAAGTCTAAAAGCTGGTTTACTAGGTGCAGTAGTCGCTTGGCATTCCGTTGAATAAGCTGAAACTGCCGCTTCTCTTCCGGACGCTCGGTTTCCTTCAAAATCTTATCTAATGGCGCCAGTATGAGCGACAACGGCGTGCGGAACTCGTGACTAACGTTGGTAAAGAATTTAATCTTCATCATATCGAGCTCATGCATGCGCTGCGCTTCCTGCCGCTCCTGCTCCAACGCAAACTTGTTTTTGAGCTTCATAATTCCGCGATGGCGGATATAGAAAAGCATACCCAGAACACTTAACACGTACAGAACATAAGCAGTAGGGGTTTGCCAGAGAGGCGGCAATATCTTTATTCGGAGGGTTACTCCTTCCTCATTCCACACTCCGTTGTCGTTGGATGCCCGAACGCGGAAGGTATAAGTACCGGGGTCGAGGTTTGTATAGGTAGCTTTGCGCAACGTACCATCAGTAGTAAGCCATTTGTTATTAAATCCCTCCAGGATGTACGAGTACCTGTTTTTCTCGGGGTTGGAAAAGTTTAGTGCTGCAAACTCAATCGAGAATATATCCTGATCATAATTCAGCACCAGCTTGCTAGTAGCTGAAATTGATTTTTCCAGGACAACCGTGTTATCAATTTTTTCGCCGGGGATAACGCTACGGTTGAAGAGTTGGAAATCCGTTAGCACCACCGCGGGTGCTAATTTATTAGTTTTGATCTGCTTCGGATTGAAAATATTAAAGCCCCCCGGACCTCCAAAAACCAGTTCGCCGGTCCGCATTTTGAGCGCAGCATTCTCATTAAACTCACGCCCCTGCAAGCCGTCCATCTCGTCATAGTTCTTAAAACTAAAGGAATAACCCTCGGAACTTCTCGTCACACTAATATTCGATAGACCACTGGGTGTACTTAACCAGATCGACTTATTCGCGTCCTCGAGAATGGTAAGGATCGTATTGTTAGGTAGGCCATCGCTTACCCTCAGGTTTAGAAACTCCTCTTTGCCAGCACCATAAATACTCAACCCTTCCCGGGTGCCTATCCATATCAACCCCCTTGAATCCTGCAAAAGCGAAATAACGTTGTCGTTGCTCAAGCCATTCGTACTGTTAAAATGCTTAAACTTCCCATTTTTCTTTAACCGTACATCTACCCCCATCGCCGTGCCGATCCACAGATTTCCCGCTTTGTCTTCCACTAAAGCAGGTATGTAGTTAGACTGGACGGAGTTAAACTGGTTCTCGCGATATTGTTCATACCTGAAATGCCTGAACTTCTTCAGCTTCCTGTCGAACAAATCCAAACCGTTCGCCAAGGTCCCTATCCATAAATTATGCTGCGAATCCTCGAGAATTTCCCAAACCCTATTATCCGCCAGGCTCTCCGGATCACTGTCGCTATGTTTATAGTTCGTAAAGACCTTGCCATCAAAGCAGTCCAAACCGCCGTAATAGGTACCTATCCATAACTTATCTTCGTGATCCATATAAAGAGCCACAATAACGTCGTTACTCAAGCTGTTTCGATTTCCGGGTTGGTGCCGGTATTGCGTATAAGTATTATTGCCCCTGTCGAAATAGATCAGCCCTCCTCCATTCGTCCCGATCCATAAGTTTCCCTTCCGGTCTTCCACAAACCGGTTCACATCGTCATAGCTAAGCGATTTTAAGTTCGAAGCCTGCCGCCGGTGCAAAGAAAACTTGATGATACTCTCATGGTAATAACTAATTCCCTTCTTAAAAGTACCCACCCACATAATTCCGGTATTGTCCCGATAAATAGCGTTGATACTGTTCTGCGACAAGCTTTTCTCGTCGTCCACTTTATTCAGAAGATATTTAACGGTATTCGTCCGAAGGTTCAGCAGATTCAAACCACCGTGGTCGGTTCCCAACCAGATAAGCCCTTTTTCATCCTGCGAAATTCCGTTTACAATGTTAGTACTCAGTTTGAATCGGGTACTGCCGGTGTGGAATCGCTCTACAGATCGGGTCTTTGACTTAACATGATACACACCAGAGGCACTATCAGTAGAGTAAGCCCAGAGATTGTCCTGCTTATCCAGGAACAGACTATGGGAGGCCTGGCTCCCGGCTCTCATTTTAAAAACGATCCGCAGCGTGCTGAGATTTAGCTGCTCAACGCTTCCATCGCTATACGAAATCCATAAGAAACCATCCTTAGACTCAGCTACATCAGTCACAGCAGCGGCACCCGGGCCGACAGAATGTTTAAGATAGTAATAGGTCGTCTTCTTTTCTCGCGGCAGATAGCGGTACAATCCCACACTTGATAAAATCCAAAAATCCCCACGTCTACCTTTTTTGATACCTGCTGCCAGGCCTTTTACACCTATTTTCCCCAGAAAGATTTCTGGTCTTCTGTCAAACTGCTCCGTATCCGGATCGTACACATTGAAGCCATTGCGGGTCTGAATCCACAGCTTTCCATGCGGGCCCTCATTGATACTCGAGATATAGTCATCGCTTAATGAGCTGCTATCACGTAGGTTATGCCTGAACACCTTGAACGTATACCCATCGTACCTGTTTAAACCCGCCATTGTTCCAAACCACATAAATCCCCTGCTATCTTTTAAAATAGCGTTTACCTGATTATGCGAAAGTCCCTTGGTTGTTTTGATGTGTGAAAACTGATATTGCAAAGGCTGCCCCTGCGATTGGCTCAGACGCACAAAAAGAAATAATAAGGTGCCCAAAAAAAATAGCGGTCTCATGAATGCAAATTGGTTAGCGCCGCCAGGTAGAACTGCAGCTTAAGCTAATTTAGCACAAATCCCTCTCAAAACCCTAACTATTTGAAATTAAGGGCAGCAGTAGTGGATAAATTATTAGAAAGCGAACGCCAGAAGCCTGATCATCGTCCGCCCGGCTTTCCGTTCATACGCCTGCAGGCCTTAGGCTTTGGCCGATATCCACTTCAATCCGGCTTAGATAACTACGTCAGCCTTCTGAATTTACGGCACTTGAGGTGTATAAAATTTAGAAAACAAATCCGCTAAATACGTGGGAGGGTGGGAAGGCTAAAAAGTGTCAGACACTGGGTTGTCTGACACCTATGACTATTAAAACCAGCAAGAGGGACCTGGCCGATCAATAAGATATAGTAAATTAAAAACCTACAGAGTTACCTCCGTCTACCGGCAGGACTACTCCTGTTATGTATTTTGCAGCATCGGATACCAGAAAAACTGCCGCTGTTCCTATGTCCGCTGGTTCTCCCAAGTAACCCATTGGTGTCCGCGACATTACTTTCTGTTTTCTTTCCGGATCATTGTTCAAGGCTTTCGCAGACATATCGGTGGCGATAAAACCGGGAGCGATCGCGTTCACGCGAATTCCTTTAGGCGAAAGCTCTACTGCCATCGCTTTTGTCATTCCATCAAGTGCTGATTTGGAAGCCGTATAGGCAATTACTTTAGGAATACCGTACTGTGCGGCCATCGAACTGATGTTGATAATGGCCCCCTGCTGCTCTTCAAGCATACATTTCACAACCTCTCGTGAAATAGTAAACACAGAGACGACATTCGTTTGAAGAACTTTCATAAAGTCCTCGTCGGTGACGTCCCAAAATTCCCTTTTCATATTGATACCGGCATTGTTCACAAGGATGTCTATCTTTCCGTGCCGGGTTGCAATGTCACTTACCAAAGCAGGAATGCCGGAAAGGTTGCCCAAGTCGAAGGAGATCGTTTCACAAAGTTCCCCCAAACTTTCCTTCGCTTTTTCAAGCTTCTCCAGATCCCGCCCGATGATGATCGTATAAATATTATTCTTTACAAATTCTGTAGCAATTGCCAAACCTATCCCCGATGCTCCTCCCGTAACAATGGCAACTTTCTCTGTGCGCTTATTTCCCATTCTATAATTGTGTTAACTTAAATTCCTGGTACAAATTGAAACTCTAAATTCTGATAATACTCTAGTGTATGCGCCGGCTTGGGGTATTGAGCGGGTATCGGCCTTTTTGAGAACTGCTGGAAGTACAGCAAACAAGCATCCCTCCACCATTTAGCCTCCTTGTTTTGAATAGCAAGAAACGATTTTACCTGCTCATAACGCGTTTTGTCCACCTTTCCTTGCTGTTGCGTCCAAAGCGCCTGCATTTGCTCAACCTGGTTCACCCCCTGGTTATACTTAAAGCAAAGCTCTTCCCACAAAGTTCTCCCTGACTTCATTTTATGGTCCCAGGAGACATGGTGAAACCAAAGCAAAAACTCCTCGGGACAGGTGCTGATGTTCTCGAACTTCTCCTGAACGGGGCCGAAGTATTGAGAGAGCGCTTTGCTGCCCGTCGAGGTCCGGTTAAAACCGATACCAAAAGAATCTGCCTTGTGATAGTATACCGAAGTCCAATCCGCACGTGGCTTGTCTTTTATCCATGGACCTGGCCCATAGTGATGGCTCCAACCCATTAAATGGTGCAAACCCAGCGGCGTCATGTAGTTCACCACAGCTTCCCTGGACATCATCATCATCGACTGTGCTGCTTTTATAAAAGATGCCTGATTATTGAAGGTCATCCGGAGCCAGTCTGCTGCAATATCCTCCGACTTTGCCTCTGGATCCCAGGCAAGTCTGCCAAAGGCGTACCAGTTGGATTGACCAAAAGGGTGACCCGTCCAGTTAATATCATTCCCAATATTTGCTACCCCTGCCATTCCTGTTAATGATTTATCCTCAAGTGAACCGTCAATCACCTTGGCCACTGTAGAACCTTTTCCCCTGGCATAAGTATCTGACTTTAGTGTTTCCTCATACATTGGGGCGAGGTAGGCTAAGTGGGTGGCGAAGCCCAGGTACTCCTGGGTAATTTGAAATTCCATTGCCAGAGGTGTTTTCGGCATAGCACCAAACAGAGGATGGAAGGGCTCTCGTGGTTGAAAATCTATTGCACCATTTTTCACCTGCACCATCACGTTCTCCCTGAATTGGCCGTCCAAAGGTTTAAATTCGTTATAGGCTTGCTTGGCCCTATCTTCAGGAACGTTATTATCGTACACGAACGCCCTCCACATGACAATTCCTTTATGGGGCGCAAGCGCATCAGCGAGCATATTTGCGCCGTCAGCGTGATTACGCCCGTAGTTCTGCGGTCCCGGCTGTCCCTCTGAATTTGCCTTTACCAGAAATCCACCAAAATCCGGAATGTAGGTATAAATCTCATCGGCTTTCTTCTTCCACCATAGTCGCACCTCCGCATTTAAGGGATCTGCAGTTTTTAAACCCCCAATTTCAATCGGCGCACTAAATCTGGCTGTTAGGTATACTTTTATCCCGTAAGGTCTGAAAACACTAGCCAGAGCAGCCACCTTTTGCAAATACTCTTTGGTTAGCACCTGCGCATTAGCGTTTACATTGGTTAAAACAGTACCATTGATACCGATAGAGGCATTAGCCCGTGCATAGTCCTTGTATCGCGGGTCCAGATAATCGGGCAAACGGTGCCAATCCCATAATGAAAAACCGGCATATCCTCTTTCTACCGTTCTGTCCAGGTTGTCCCAGTGATTCAAGACACGGACTTTCAATGCTGGTGTTTCTTCAACAGACAGGCTGCTAAGACTTTGATGTATTTGTATTCTTTTTAAAAGCGCGAACACCCCATACAGCAGTCCCTGATCAGTATTTGCAGTCACAACCGTAACGTTCTTTCCATTTACTTTTCCTGATTTAAGTAGGTACCCTTCCGGTCCCAGCTTTTTAAGTGTCTCATTGGAAGCCAGCCTGGCGATAGCCCGAGAGCTTGTTGGAGTTCCTACCAGGAGGGCCCCGTCTTGCGTCACCGAACTCTTTTCCGGCAAGGTAAAGCCCAGCAGGCCGCTGAGCCCCTCTTTTAACTCCTCGCGGGCTGCCATTGCAGTTTGAGAAGTTGCAGGAAAAATAAGCTCTCGTACCTGACTGCGGTATGTTTTCAATTGCTGCTCATCCTGGACTTTATCATATCGCAACCAAAGTCTGTAACCATCCTCGGCTTGCAGCCATGGACATAGGAGAACAAAAAGTAGTAAGCTTAATGTTAGTTTTTTCATGGTTATTTTAATGAGGTGACGCTGCTTTTTACTGCTTCACGGAAGACGGTCGGATAACAAGCTGGTGTCTGAGTAAAAGTGTATGTGTTAATGTTAAGTCCTGGTTGTTATTAAGGTGAGCAATGAGAATTTTTGCGGAAAGTTCACCCATCTCTTCTCCCTGATAATTAATGGTGGTAAGATTTGGTTCCACTACCCGGGTCACCGGATCGTTATTAAATCCGGCGAAGGCGATATCCCCAGGAATCCTGATCCCCTGTCTTTTTAACTCCAGCATACAGGAAACAGCACAACTGTCATTTGCTACAAAAACTGCATCCGGTCGCTTTTCCATTTCCAAAATCTGAACGGCCGCTTCCACCCCCCCTTGTGAACTTAAATTATTTATGATCAACAGCTCGTCAGAAAAGCTAAGACCCATATCAGAAAGCGCGTCTTTATACCCTCTGAATCGCTCAGCATAAACATTTCGGGCCTGATTTCCCGATATGTGCAGCACCCGCTTACAGCCTTGCTCAATTAAATGACGGGTTATTTCATAGCCGGCTTTGTAATTATCAATGATGATGTTCGGGCATTTTTTATGCTCGAATACGCGATCAAAAAAAATAACCGGGATACCCTTGTTTATGAATTGTTCGAAGTGACTAATGTTCTTCGTATCGTAGGCCAGGGAAACAAGTAGTCCGTCTACCCTATTGTTAAACATGGTAGTAGCATTGTCTACTTCCTTTTTTACGGTTTCAAGCGACTGGCTAATAATAAGATTGTAGCCCGCATCATTGGCAACCTTTTCCATCCCCGCAATGGCGTCTGACATGAAACTACTGTTGAGACGCGGAACGATAACTCCTATCGTGTTGGTTCTCTGTCTCCTCAAATTGCTCGCTAGAGAATTGAAGCGATACCCCATTTCTTTTGCAGCATCAAAAATTTTCTTTTTTGTTATTTTGCTTATGCCCGGATGGTCTTTTAGACCGCGGCTAACAGTTGCCGCTGAAATGTTTAAGCTTTTGGCGATATCGTATATGGTAACTTCTCTCTCAGGATTCATACATCGGGCATTCGTCTTGTCTTGCTGCAAGCCAGTACGGAACTAAGGTATAAAAAAATGCAAAAGGTTTATGCAATCGGTTGCAAAAAAAACTTTTCCGAAAAAAAGCTGCAGAATATGTTCTTTTTTTATTTGGGAAAGTTGTTGCTAAACTATTTTTTACGTTTCTTTATGCCAACGTTGGCACTAGTGCATTTGTTGCATCGGAAAGTGGCAAAAAGCGACAGATGAGATATCTTTAAAATTTATTTTAATCTGAAGATCAATTATGTATCTTAGCCATCAATTATAAGTGTCAAAAAGACAATTTATTTTAACCTTAAATAAACAATATGAAGTTTTTTATTGATACCGCAAATCTTGCCCAAATTAAAGAAGCGCACGAAATGGGCGTTTTAGATGGTGTAACTACGAACCCAAGTTTGATGGCCAAAGAAGGCATCACTGGGCAAGAAAACGTCATCAATCATTACAAGGCTATTTGCGACATCACAGACGGAGATGTAAGTGCGGAAGTTATTGCTACCACTTACGATGAGATCATTAAAGAAGGTGAAGAACTTGCTAAATTACATGAGCGCATCGTGGTAAAAGTTCCGATGATCAAAGACGGAGTGAAGGCAATTAAATACTTTACCTCGAAAGGTATCAAAACTAATTGTACGCTGGTTTTCTCTGCTGGTCAGGCTTTACTTGCTGCAAAAGCTGGTGCTACCTACGTATCTCCTTTTGTAGGAAGGTTAGATGATGTATCTACTGACGGTCTTGCATTAATCGAAGACATCCGCACTATTTTTGACAACTACGGATACACTACACAAATCCTTGCAGCTTCAGTGCGTCATCCAATGCATATTATTGAATGTGCTAAAATTGGATCTGACGTAATCACTGCTCCCCTTTCAGCTATTGCTGCTTTATTAAAGCACCCGCTTACGGATAACGGATTAGCCCAATTCTTAGCTGACCACGCGAAAGCTGCCGGTAAATAATAACCCTAATGATTTCAAGATGAACGCAGATATAAATAAACTAAACCAGGTAGCCACCCAGGTACGAAGAGACATCGTACGAATGGTACATGCCTGCCAGTCGGGCCACCCGGGTGGTTCTTTAGGATGTACTGATTTCCTTGTTGCCCTTTATTTCGAGGTGATGAAGCACAAGCCTGAGTTCAATATGGACGGCCAGGGCGAAGACCTCTTCTTCCTCTCCAATGGACATATCTCTCCTGTTTTTTACAGCGTGCTTGCCCGTTCCGGATATTTTGATGTAGCTGAGCTTGCCTCTTTCCGCAAGCTGAACTCCAGGTTGCAGGGTCACCCTACCACTCACGAAGGCTTGCCGGGTGTACGTGTAGCTTCCGGATCTTTAGGTCAGGGACTCTCTGTTGCCATTGGTGCTGCTCTTACCAAGAAACTTAACGGCGACAACTCACTTGTCTTTACCCTTCACGGGG
>NZ_JAFEWD010000012.1 GCF_017355855.1 Pedobacter sp. SYSU D00535
ATAAAAGCCAACCCTTTCCCCTAAATAATATAAAGCTCCACAGATCGTCCTAAAAAATGAAACCGCCTCACAATTGACTTGTGAGACGGCCTCTTCCTTTTTTATAATGTAAATCTATTACTGACTAAACTTCTTCGCGTTGATCTTTCTTTCATTCTCAGTCAGATAGATCTTTCTCAAGCGCATGCTTTGAGGAGTAACCTCGATATATTCGTCCGCCTGGATGTACTCCATCGCTTCCTCCAGAGAGAATTTGATAGCAGGAGCAATCCGAACGTTATCATCACTTCCGGAAGCACGCATATTTGTTAATTGCTTTCCTTTAACTACGTTGATCACTAAGTCATTGTCGCGGATATGCTCTCCTAAGATCTGCCCTTCGTAAACTTCTTCTCCCGGATCAACGAAGAAACGACCTCTGTCCTGAAGTTTATCGATAGAATAGGCTGTTGACTGCCCTTTATCCATTGATACCAATACTCCATTCAGTCGGCCGGGGATCGATCCTTTCCATGGTTCATACGCTTTAAAGCGGTGGGCCATAATTGCTTCTCCAGCTGTAGCGGTAAGCACGTTGTTCCGCAATCCGATAATACCACGAGAAGGGATGTCGAATTCAAGATGTTGTAAATCGCCCTTTGGCTCCATCACCAACAATTCACCTTTCCGTTGTGTTACCAGCTCGATTACTTTACCAGCTACCTCCCCCGGAACGTCAACGATCAACGTCTCCACCGGCTCGCATTTAACCCCGTCGATCTCTTTAACAATTACCTGAGGTTGTCCTACCTGCAATTCGTAGCCTTCGCGACGCATTGTCTCGATCAAAACTGACAAGTGAAGAATACCTCTTCCATAAACAAGGTACGCATCAGGAGACTCGGTTTCGATAACCTTTAAAGCAAGGTTCTTTTCCATCTCCTTATATAAACGCTCACGTAAGCGCTGGGAAGTCACAAATTTTCCTTCTTTCCCAAAAAACGGCGAGTTATTGATGGTGAACAACATGTTCATTGTTGGCTCATCAATTTTAATCACCTCTAGTTGCTCCGGATTTTCAAAGTCTGCAATCGTATCGCCAATATCAAAACCTTCAATACCTACTACTGCGCAAATATCTCCTGACCGTACTTCCTGAACCTTGATCTTGCCAAGTCCTTCGAAGGTATAAAGCTCCTTGATCCGGCTCTTCTGAATTTTTCCATCTCTTTTCACAAGAGATACTGGCATATTTTCCTTGATTGTTCCACGGGCAACACGACCGACAGCAATACGACCAACGAAGGAAGAATAATCAAGTGAGGTAATTTGCATTTGAAGAGTACCCTCACTAATTGGAGCTGGAGGTATATTTTCCAAAATTGCGTCCATTAGTGGGAAGATATCTTGAGTTGGCGTTTTCCAATCAGTACTCATCCACCCTTGCTTGGATGAACCATAAATTACCGGAAAATCCAACTGCTCTTCGGTAGCATCCAAGTTAAAGAATAACTCAAAGATCTGCTCATAAACCTCTTCCGGGCGACAGTTCTCTTTGTCTACCTTATTAACAACCACAATAGGTTTAAGTCCTAAAGAAAGCGCCTTTTGTGTTACGAAACGCGTTTGAGGCATCGCTCCCTCAAACGCATCACACAGAAGCAATACACCATCGGCCATTTTCAGAACCCGCTCTACTTCACCTCCAAAGTCGGCGTGACCAGGTGTGTCAATGATGTTGATTTTTACATCTTTATATCGAACTGAAACGTTTTTAGATACGATGGTGATTCCGCGTTCACGCTCCAGGTCATTATTATCAAGGATAAGCTCGCCAGTTTCCTGATTATCGCGGAAGATAGCGCAGCTGTGTAAGATTTTGTCAACCAGCGTAGTTTTGCCGTGGTCAACGTGTGCAATGATTGCAATATTTCTGATATTCTGCATGAAAAATGCGTATAAAAAATTTTGGCAAAGGTAAGGTTTTATATCGGTTTTTCCGTGCTTTTATAAAGCTTGAAATTAAATGACACTCAGGGACTAACAGAGGCTTACTTTTGTAATATGGGAGCACAGGAAATGATAGTAGCGATTTTATTTTTGGTCGCATTATTTTTTGTAGGAAGAATGATCTATAGGAATCTACAAGTAAAGAAAACTTGCGGCCAGAATTGTAAATGTGGCATCGACTTTTCCGCTATAGATGTTCCGGAAAGAAAATAACTATTTTTCGATCAGACAAACTGCATAGGCAACCACCCCCTCCTCGCGCCCGATAAAGCCCATCGTTTCGTTGGTAGTGGCTTTAATCGATATGTCGTCTTCGTCTAATCCAATTGCTGCGGCAATGTTTTTTTTCATGGCTGGAACATGGGGGTTAATTTTAGGTGCTTCAAGGCAGATCATGGCGTCAATATTGCCAAGACGCCATCCTTTTTCAGAAATTAACCTTACACACTCTTTTAACAATACCAAACTGCTAATACCCTTCCATCTGTCATCTTTATTCGAAAAATGATATCCGATATCTCTCAAGTTAGCAGCTCCGAGAATGGCATCACAAATGGCATGCACCAGCACGTCGGCATCAGAATGCCCAAAAGCGCCTTTATCATGTTCCAATGTAACACCTCCCATCACAAACGGATGTCTCTCTTTTAACTGGTGGACATCAAAACCAAAGCCGACCCTGATTTTCATCTATTGGAAACTAAAAAGTAAAGAAAAGCGAAGCGTATTGGCCATCGGGCTTTTTTGCTGGTTGGCAAGAATGTAGGAAAAATCGAGATTGAAGATATTGTATTTCACACCTGCACCTAAAGTCAGATACTGCCGGTTACCTTTTGCAGGATTTTCGTAAAGATATCCGGCTCTAAGAGCAAATTGGCGATTGTACCAGTATTCACTACCTACAGAGTAACTAATCTCCTGCAACTCCTCGGAAAAACCTCCCGGGGCATCAGAAAAAGAACCGAAGATTCCGGCAGGAACCGAACGATCATCATCCTTCCCACTGATTACTTTTCCATTCTCATCACGCACCGGCGGAGTGGGAACCAATAGCTTGTTGATGTCAATGGTGAAGGTAAACTCACTCAAATCATCATAAAGAGTGGCTGCGGAACCAAGTTTCAGGTTCGTAGGTAAAGGAATCCGAGCTCCTTCATTACTCGTATAACGAATCCGGTTCCCAATGTTAGAAATGTTTAGTCCTACGGCAATTCGTGCGTCACTCCCTAAAAGGAAGGTCTCATTTTGAAAATAAGCGGACGCGTCTGCTGCAATGGCCGTGGCTGGACGGATTTCTGCTCCGCTACTTAAAACATAACCGCCCGCAAGGTTTGAACGAATGAATCTAATAGCAGTCCCAAGGGACAAGTTTCCGAATAGACGAGCGTACGTTGCATCAATGGCAAATTCATTTGGATTATAGGGTGTAACTGCATCGTTCTCACCTTGGGTAAATTCAATATCCCCTAGAGAAAAATAGCGAAGGGACCCTCCAATCACATTCCTGTCATCGAGTTTGTAAAAGCCGGAAAGGTAGGCAAGATTAATGTCTGGCACCAGCCGTTGCAGCCAAGGACTATACGACAATGATAAACCGGCTGTATCTTGTATAAAAGCCAACTTAGCAGGATTCCAGTGTGTAGAATTAGCGTCTGGAGTAGTTGCTACGCCTGCATCTCCCATAGCTCCAGCTCGGGAATCCGGTGCGATCAACAGAAAAGGGACTCCTGCATTAATTAGATTAGTCCCCTGTCTCCCGTCTCTGGTCACCTCTTCTCCACTTCCACTTTGCGCAGCTGCAGTGGATACAGATAATAAGGCAAGTAAACAAGCTATAAGTTGAACGCCTGTCCTCCTGTAAACTCTCATGGTTTAAAAGTATTAAAAAAATATCTCAATATAGAAATTGACTTCTATAGCTACTGGTTATATTGGGTTTACTTGTGCTGTAACCCGCTCCGCTAAAATTACGTAGTAAGGCCATCTATTTATAATTATAATGGAAATAAATATTGTTTGCCGTATTTGTTTTTGGCTATATTTAGTTAATTAATGCTCATTAATGAATAAAATGAAAAGATTATTACTTTTTACAACAGGGTTGCTTGCGCTGGGGATTTTGGGGACTGCTTGTAAAAGCAAAAGTGGCGGAACATCATCCAAAACTGGGTGGTCGTATAACGACAAGTACAACGGAGGATTTCAGGTAGCCAAAAAAGTGAAGCCAGGACCTGGCCCTGGATTGATTGCAATTGAAGGTGGAACTTTTGTGATGGGAGGAAGTTTAGACCAGGATTTAGCTTATGAATATGACAACCTAAGAAGAAGGGTTACTGTAGCTTCCTTCTATATGGACGAAACAGAAGTCTCGAACGTGGACTGGTTGGAATATCTTTATTGGATAAACCGTAACTTCCCTGAAGACAGAGAATATTATTACAATGCCATTCCTGACACCCTGGTATGGCGTCGTCCCTTATCTTATAACGACCCATTCGTAAATAATTACCTTCGCCACCCTGCTTATCAGGATTATCCGGTAGTAGGAGTAAGCTGGGAACAGGCGAACGCCTATGCTGAGTGGCGTACCGACCGGGTTAATGAGCAAATCCTTCGTTCAAAAGGGATTTTGATGGACTACAAAACTCTTGCCGGTGGAGGCAAAGGCAGCAGAGGAAAATCTGCTGGTCCGGCTACAGCTTCAACTTCAGGCCCCTTCAACACCGATATTTATCTGAATGGACAGTACCGCGGTGAAGGTGTTGACGGTAAAAGGATGCTGAAAGATCTTAATCCATCTGCACAAGCAGCAACAGGTAAAGATGCTCCAAAAGGAGGGGCCAGAAGACCTGCACGACTTGAAGATGGTATTCTTAAGGATGCCTATCGTTTGCCAACGGAAGCTGAGTGGGAATACGCCGCTCTTGCTTTAGCAGGAAATACAGAGTTTGAAAATATTGAGGATGGTAAGATCTATCCATGGAACGGTTTAGGAGTTCGTTCAGCAAAGAAAAGCACTCGCGGTTTGATTATGGCGAACTTTAAACGTGGAGAAGGTGACAATATGGGTACAGGTGGATACCTGAACGATAAAGCGGATATCACCGCACCTGTAAAAGCTTATCTACCTAACGACTTCGGTCTTTACAATATGGCTGGAAACGTTAATGAGTGGGTTGCCGACACCTATAGAAAGCTATCTTTTGAAGATTTCGAAGACTTTAACCCTTTCCGTGGTAACCAGTTTGTAAACAAAAGACTAGAAGACAAAGCAAAAGGAAAATATGCGAAGGACAAATACGGCCGTCCTATCAAGGATCCTGCTCCTGCACGTAAAAAACAAACATGGGCAGAGTTAAATGGAGGTGCTTCTGCCGATTCTAGCGATGCCTCTTCTATCGCCGGCAAGGCCTACAACCCTGACTTCCGTGGTCATAAAGATACAGTGAACGAGAATCTTTACGGGGTAGCTACTCTAGTAAATGACCGCTCGAAAGTATATAAGGGAGGTTCCTGGAACGACAGAGCTTACTGGCTAAATCCAGCTACAAGAAGACACCTTCAGCAAGACGAAACCAGCGCAGAAATTGGATTCAGATGTGCAATGAACATGGTTGGTACTGCTGAGATCTCTTCTAAAGGAAAACCAAAGTTCACTCAACCAAGATCAAAGGCCCCTACAAGAGCGAGATAATCTTGGAAGTATATAAAGCAAGAAAGCTCCGACAGTCAAACTGCCGGAGCTTTCTTGCTTTATAAGCTATGCTGCTTTATTATTACTGCGTTAAAGCGTACTGGATCAGATTTGCTCCCATTCTTAGTGCCTTCAGCCTTGTTTCTTCAGTGTCCCCAGCATAAGTTCCCGGATCTTCCCAACCGTTTCCCAAATCGGATTCATAAGTATAATAGCAAACAACCCTTCCCTTATAAACGAGTGCAAGGCCCTGGGGTCTCTTTCCATCATGTTCATGGATTTTAGGCAAGCCCTGTGGAAAAGAAAATTTTTGCTTATAGATGGGATGATTGGCGGGAAGCTCTAGAAAGTTTAACTCCGGAAAAACCTTCTTCATTTGCGGTCGGATGAACTTGTCCAGACCGTAGTTGTCATCGATATGCAGAAATCCTCCACCTACGAGGTATGTTCGCAAATTCTGCGCTTCCTCCTTCGAGAACTCAACATTACCGTGACCTGTCATGTAAACGAATGGATAATTAAATATCTCGGGGCTACTCGCTTCAACAATTGCTTCTTCCACATCGAAGTTGGTACCCAGGTTCTTATTACTAAACTTAATAAGATTGGAAAGTGCCGTACGATTTGCATACCAGTCGCCTCCCCCATTGTATTTCAACTTTGCTAATTTGTAACTTGGCGGAATAAAGGAAGCGGAAAGAATAACAAGCAGCGAGACAAAGAAAAACTGTGGCTTCATCTGTTTAAATAGTTTATCTCAAAACAAGCTTCCAGAGCTGCAGTTTCAGTCCTCAACCTGCTCGATCCTAAGGTGATGGGAAGAAAGCCATTTTCTTGCGCTAATTGAAGCTCTTCTCTCGTAAAATCACCCTCCGGCCCGATCAGTATCAGGTACCTCCTACCCAGCTCGGTCTTCTCTTTTAACGGAAACTTTTCACCTTCCATGCAATGTGCAACAAATTTTTGATCCGCAGAGCTTATTGTTTCAGAGATGAAATTCCTAAACCGTCGGGGCTCATTTAAAATAGGGTGATAAGCCTTCAGCGATTGCTTGACGGCTGATGTGATAATTCTATTGAGTCGTTCTGTTTTAACTTCTCTTCTCTCAGATCGATCGCAAATGATCGGACTAACTTCGTCAATTCCTATTTCGGTAGCCTTCTCCAGGAACCACTCCAGCCTTTCTATATTCTTGGTGGGAGCAACGGCTATATGGAGGTAATAATTTCTCTTCCCGTAGTCGGTCTGTTTTTCTAAAACCTGAAGTATGGTTTTCTTGGCATTTGCGGATGTGATTTTAGCTTTATAAAATCCGCCCTTACCATCAACAAGGAAAACCTCATCATCCGTATCCAGCCTTAATACTTTAATACAGTGGCGGCTTTCCTCTTCATTCAGCTGATAATTATCCCCGGCAATATCGGGAGTATAAAATAAAATCATTCACCTTCTGGTTTAATGAAGGTCTACTGCGTCCTCCTGGTTAATTACAAGATCTAGTTTTACCGATTCAATGTTTTGCTCCGTTTTTTTAAGAACAGTGAACGTATAACCATAAAAATCCTTCCTCTCGCCCACTTCGGGAATCTTTCCAAAAAGATCGCTCACTAAACCTCCAACAGTATCGTAGTCGCCATCCTCTGGAAGATCATGAGGTAGATATTCGTTTACATCGTAGATTGTTGCAGCTGCATTCACAATAAATTCGTTGTCCGAAATCTTCTCCACTATTGGCTTTTCTTCATCAAACTCATCCTGAATCTCCCCTACCAGTTCTTCCACAATGTCTTCCAGCGTCACCATCCCAGCTGTCCCCCCGAACTCATCCAACACAATGGCTATCTGAATCCGGCGTTGCTGAAACTCGCCTAACAAGTCGTTGATCTTCTTAGTCTCCGGAATGAAATAAGGCTTTCTGATCAGATCCTTCATGATCAGCTCTCTCTTGGTAGCTATTACCGGTAAAATATCTTTTGCGTGGATAATCCCTACAATTTTATCAATAGTATCATCGTATACCGGAATGCGGGAGTAACCTTCCTTTATGATTGTTTCGAGAATTTCCTCCGAACTCGTGTTCAGTTCAATACCTGAAATCTTGGTACGTGGTACCATGATATGCTTGACTACCCGCTCGTTGAAATCGAACACATTCTTAATTAGCTCATGCTCATTCAGATTCAACGCGCCCGTTTCTTTCCCCTGTTCCAGCAGGTACTGCAATTCCTCGGAGCTGTGGGCCGATTCATGTCCGCTAATTGCTTGAATGCCGAAAAGACGTAGGATAGTGTTTGCTAGCCCGTTCAGCAACCAGATAAAAGGCCTGAAAACCAGGTAAAAAAAGTGAAGAGGCAATGATACACCCATCGTAACCCCAATGGGCTGTTGAATAGCTATACTTTTAGGGGCTAGCTCTCCAAATACAATGTGTAAAATAGTTATGATTGAGAATGCTATAATTGGTGAGGCCGTAGATGAAAAAGATTGGACAAACTCAGGCGACGAGCCGAAAGACGTCAACAGATTGCTCAGGAGATGCTCCATAATATCCTCCCCAACCCAACCTAAACCAAGGGAAGCCAAAGTAATTCCAAGTTGAGTAGCTGCGAGGTACCCATCCAGGTGATGGGTAATGTGCTTGGCTATTTTAGCTATCCTGTTGCCAGTCTTCGCTTTGATCTCAATCTGTGAGGCACGGACTTTTACAATAGCAAACTCTGCTGCTACGAAAAATCCGTTCAGAAAAACCAGAAAAAAAGTAAGGAATATCTGAAACCCCATTTAATTAAACATTAGTAACAAAAGTGTTCTGGTAAAGCTCGAGGCTTTCGCTGATAACCCTGAAAGCATCTTCTTTTCCCAGTAACTGCTCGATGGTAACGTTTTTATGTTCCAGCGCCTTATAGTCCTGGAAAAAACGAACGATCTCTTTGGTTGTGTGTGGCGGGAGGTTTTCCAAATCTTCGATATAATTCACTGACATGTCGTTTTTAGCAACAGCAATGATTTTATCATCCTGCTCACCATTGTCAACCATGTGCATCACCCCAATTACTTTGGCTTCGATAATTGACATAGGATATACGTCCACTGAACATAGAACAAGAATGTCTAGCGGGTCCTTATCGTCACAATAGGTTTGAGGAATGAATCCGTAATTAGCTGGGTACATCACAGACGAGAACAAAATCCTGTCAAGCAATAACAGGCCCGAATCTTTGTCCACCTCGTACTTAGCTTTGGAGCCCTTAGGTATTTCAATTATTGCGTTTACAAACGATGGCAATTGGCTGCCTGGGGATACTTTATGCCACGGGTGTTCTTTACTCATGTTCCAAATATATTTTGTTCAACTTTTCTTTTATCCTTTTGTTTAGGTCAATTTTCTTTTTAGATAGGTCCAGATTAATGGTACTGCAGTTACAACGATGAACCCTATTATGATGAAAGATAAATATTCGTTTACCTCTTTCTCAAACCGCATTCCTAGAAAATATCCCAGCAAAGTAAGAGAGGTGATCCAGAGAAGCGCACCTGCTACGTTATAAAAAGCGAATTTCCGGATGTTTACATTTATCATCCCCGCTACGATAGGAGCAAAGGTTCTGACAATTGGAATAAAACGTCCTGCTATTAAAGCAAATGCTCCCTGCTTTTTATAGTACTCTTCCGCGGCAAGGAGGTATTGTTTCTTAAAGAATACAGAGTCTTTCCTTTCGTAAAGCACCGGCCCTGTCTTCCGGCCGAACCAGTATCCCACAAAATTTCCGAGAATAGCGGCAAGAATAAGGCCTAAAACAAGTACGGTAATAGAGACGTCCAACTTTCCGGTAGCAACGAACATACCCGCCAGAAACAGCAAATAGTCGCCAGGTAGAAAAAAACCGAAAAAAAGACCCGTTTCCGCAAAAACCACAAAAAGGAGAACATAATAGCCTCCTTCCCTAAGTAATCTTTCTGCATCAACGAGTTGGTGAACCGAGTCCCAGAGATCATTCATAATCGAATACCCGTAAAGCTACGAATATTAAAATAATTTTTGATTCAAATAAATCAGATAAGCCTTGCTATAAACTCAGGATAGATCCCGAGAACGACAGTCGCAGCCGCGGAAACAGCCAATACAACTTTGAAATAGGCAGGCACAACGAGCTCGTTCCTTTCAGCATCTTTAAAGTACATTGCGATAACCACGCGGAGGTAGTAGAAAATACCGATAATAGCGTTTATTACCCCAAAGACTACCAGCCATGTATGTAGACCCGACAAGGCCTTTGAAAACATCATGAACTTTCCAATAAAACCAGCGGTAAGTGGAATTCCTGCAAGCGAAAGCATCGCTATTGTTAGCGTAAATGCCAGGAACGGATTCTTTTTGGCAATCCCATTGAAGCTATCAAAACTATCGTTACCTACCTGTCTTTGAAGTAGAATTAAGACCGCGAAGGCTATTATAGAGGCTATTGAATACGCTGCCGCATAGATGAAAATGGCGTTGTGCGATGTTCCCGTCAGGGAGATCAGAGCAAATAACATATAGCCTACGTGAGAAATACTTGAATAGGCTAACATCCGCTTAAAATGCTGCTGATAAACAGCTGTTACATTGCCCACTAGAAGCGATAAAGCAGCTAAGGCCACCAAAATCGGGATCCAGAAGTCCTGAAGCGGAGTAAAACAAAAGGCAAACAACCGTAGGAAAGCAGCAAAACCTGCAGTTTTAACTACTGTGCTCATGAAAGCAGTAATTAAGGCAGGAGCGCCCTCGTAAACATCAGGAGTCCAAAAATGAAACGGTGCAGCACCTACTTTGAATGAAAGTCCGATAGTAAGGAGAAGGATTCCAGCGTAAAAAATAGGAGACACTTCCGAAGGAGCAGAAACAACATAGTCGCGGATGCGAGCTAAATCAAAAGAACCTGATGCGCCGTAAATAAGTGCTATCCCAAACAATAAAAATCCCGTTGAAAAAGCACCCATCAAAAAGTACTTTAAGGCCGCTTCGTTCGATGCGAAATCGCGTTTTTTAATTCCGGCCAGAATGTAGAGGCTCACAGACATAATCTCCACGCCAATAAACAACATGGAAAGGTTATGATATGATAGCATCACGATAATCCCTGCAAGAGAAAACAACATTACTGCGTAATACTCCGCTACGTTCTCGCTGATGCGTTCAAAGTAGTCTTTAGATAGCAGAAGGATGAGTATTGTAGATATAATAGTGATGCCTGAAAAAGCAACAGCAAAGTTGTCAAACAGCATCATTCCATTAAAGATGGGTTGAGCATTAGTGCCCCATTCCATAACTGCAAAGACCAGCGCGGCTACGAGTCCCGCCAAGGAAACAGGCAGTAAGGCATTCTTAGCTTTAAACAGGCCAAGATATAAAACTAGTATCGCGAGAAGAGATATCGTGATTAATGCACTCATGTCAAATCAAAATTCAATCTATTTTATTAAAAGGTACCGGAAGAGCCGCTTTGAATCTTACCCTCTACGAATTCAACAAGAGAGTTAACAGTAGACTCAGAAAGATCTAAAAGACGTTTCGGATAAATCCCGATAAACAACACTAGAGCACAAACAACCACCAGCACTAATTTTTCTGTACCGTCAACATCTTTAAATACAGACGTCTGTTCATTGTTCTTGCCGAGCATCACCCGCTGGTACATCCTTAGCATGTAGACCGCACCAAAAATGATCGTTAGGCCAGCTATTACGGAAGCCCAAATATTGTAATGGTAAACACCCAGCAGCAACAAAAATTCTCCAATAAAACCGTTTGTTAAAGGTAGTGCTACCGTTCCTAGCAAGACAATCAAAAAGCCAATGGCAAATGTAGGGGCAACCTTAGCAATTCCGCCCATTCGCTCTATTTCTCGGGTATTCATCCGTCTGATGATAATATCCAGGATAAAAAACATTCCAAAAACATTGATCCCGTGATTCACCATTTGAATCATAGCTCCCTGAATCCCATGGGTATTCCAGGCGAAAATACCTGCTGCTATAAGACCCACGTGTGCGATAGAGGAATAGGCTACCAATCGTTTAATGTCCTTTTGGGTAAACGCAATCAGTGACGCATAAACAATACCGGTAATCGCAAGGACGATCACCATAGTTTTATATTCCCAGAAGCCAAGAGGAGCTACGGGTATCAGCCAGCGTATTACCCCGTAAATCCCCATTTTAAGCATGATTCCTGATAGAAGCATTGTTCCTGCTGTTGGAGCTTCCGTGTATGTGTCAGGTTGCCATGTATGAAAAGGAAAAACAGGCATTTTAATAGCAAATGCAAGGAAAAATCCCCAAAAGATCCACCGTTGCGTTGCGGAATCCAGAGAGAGACTGTAGAACGCCTGAAGATCGTAACTCTTGTCGGGAGTTTGTTGAGCCAGGTAGATCATCGCCAATAGCATGATTAAACTTCCTGCTATGGTATAAATGAAAAACTTCAAATTTACTCGAACGCGATTTTCTCCTCCCCAGATGGCACAGATGAAATAGATCGGTATTAGCGCTGCTTCCCAGCCAACATAAAAAAGGAAAGCGTCAAGAGCAGTGAAAACCACAAGTAAGCCCGACTGCATAAACAGCACTAGGCCATAAAAAGCTCCAGGGTTCCGGTAGTTATGTTTAAAGCTGGCCAGAATTATAAGTGGGATTAAGCCATTGGTAAGCAAGACCAAGACCATGCTGATCCCATCTATACCAGCATTGAAACGAGATCCAAAGCTGGTTAACCAGGGGTAATCAACAGTAAATTGTGCCCGCGGATCGTTAGCATTAAAAGCTGTAAGCAAATAGGCTGTTAAAGCTAGTGATAGCAATGACCAGATAAAAGCCGCATTTTTTGCCTGTGCAGATTTACCAAACAGCGAAACAAGAATTGCTCCGGCGATTGGTAAAAATATAAGCAGTAAAATTTCCATCTATAGTGTTATCCCTATTGTTAAATATTATAAAATCCGTAAAGCAGTAAAGCAACGATACCGGCTACCATCATGAAGATGTAGAAGCCAATGTTTCCGGTCTGCAGGAGACGAAGCCCCTTACTTGCCTCTGTAGTCACCCGTCCAAATCCATTCACTAACCCGTCGATTAGAGACTTATCAACAACCTTGAAGAAAAACCGTGACAAGGCGTTTAATGGTTTTCCAACTATAGCATCGTAAACTTCGTCAATGTAATACTTATTGTAAGACAAATTCGCTAATGCACCTCTTTCCCCATTGTCTGGTACGGGAACGGGCTTCTTAGATACATATCTCGTATATGCGATCACTGCAGAAACCAGCGCAAGTACGACAGAAACAGCCATTAAGAAATATTCTGTACTATGGTCGAGATGCATCGCCGGCACGCGACTATTAGAATCAAAAAAAACTGGACTTAGGAATTGAGATAACCAGTGTGAGCCACCTAATACCTCAGGTACTCCAATAAAACCGCCAACTACAGACAAAACAGCCAGCACAATCAAGGGAATGGTCATTGATTTGGGAGACTCGTGCAGGTGATGCTCCTGCTCATGTGTTCCCCTAAATGAACCGTAAAATGTAAGGAAGAGCATACGGAACATATAGAACGCAGTAAGCATAGCTCCTATAACCCCTAAAACCCATAGAATTTTGTTATGCTCGTAGGCATGCGCTAAAATTTCGTCCTTCGAGAAAAAACCCGAGAACGGTGGTATTCCAGAAATCGCAATCGTGCCAATAAGCATGGTAGCGAACGTTACCGGAAGCTTTCCTTTCAAGCCTCCCATCATGCGCATATCCTGCTCATTGCTCATCGCGTGAATTACAGAGCCGGCGCCCAGGAACAATAGTGCTTTAAAAAAGGCATGCGTAATTACGTGAAAAAAGGCGCCTGTATATGCTCCAACACCGAGCCCCAAGAACATATAGCCTAGTTGCGACACCGTGGAGTAAGCAAGAACCTTTTTAATATCAGTTTGGGTAAGTGCAATGGTAGCAGCAAGCAGCGCTGTCGCGATTCCAATGATGGCAATAATATTAAGTGTCAAAGGTGACAGGGTAAACATGATATTTGAACGAGCAATCATGTAGATACCAGCAGTTACCATGGTTGCAGCGTGGATCAACGCTGACACGGGCGTTGGACCAGCCATCGCATCTGGAAGCCACGTAAAGAGCGGAATTTGAGCTGACTTCCCTGTTGCGCCGACGAATAACAGGATAGTTATCAGGGCAAGAATGTCATTATTTGGTGCAAGGTTCGCTACCTGCGGGAATACTTTATTAAATTCAAGACTACCAAAGGTGTTAAATATCAAAAATACTGCGATAAGGAACCCGAGGTCTCCAATTCTGTTCATTACGAAAGCCTTCTTAGCAGCACTGGCATAAGAAGAATTGCTAAACCAAAAACCGATCAATAGGTACGAACATAACCCTACGCCTTCCCAGCCGATGAACATCACCACGTAGTTAGATCCCAGTACGAGTAAAAGCATGAAGAAAACAAAGAGGTTCAGGTACGAGAAGAATTTCGCGAACCCTGCATCATCGTGCATATACCCAGTAGAATAAACGTGGATCAGGAAACCAATGCCCGTTACAATAAGCAGCATCAGGGAACTAAGTGGATCTACCTGAAAGGAGAATGGAATTAATAGATTTCCCGCTTGAATCCAATCAAATAAAGGAATTACAAATGATTTGGTTGCGCTGGCATTCAGCTCGAGAAATATTCCAATGCTTGTTCCAAAAGAAAGAAGTATCATCAGGCTTCCTACAAATCCCACAAAACCTTTTGAAAGAACGTTTCGGCCCAGGCCGTTGATGAGAAACCCTAACAGTGGAAATAAAGGAACTAACCAGACTAATTCTATTAACATGAACGCTTATTGTATTACGTTTATACCTCAATTAAAACTGCTTGCTTACCACTTCAAGCGGTTCAGCACGTTGATATCCGTTGTGTTGGTATTTCGATAGATCATCACGATGATTGCAAGTCCAACGGCAACTTCGGCGGCGGCAAGCGCCATGATAAAAAATACAAAAACCTGCCCTGAAGCATCTCCTCGATACGCAGAAAAAGCGGTGAGCAGGAGGTTTACTGCATTTAGCATCAGTTCGATTGACATGAAAATTACGATAGCATTTCGTCTTATAAGGACTCCCATCACTCCAATTGCAAAAATAACCGCTGAAAACAGGATGTAATGATTTAAGGGAACGCCTTGTATAGACTGAGTAATTGTTTCCATTATGCTTTTTTAGGGTCCTTTTTCGCCAGTAAAACTGCGCCTACCATGGCCGACAATAAAAGTAGAGACGATACCTCAAAGGGCAGAAGAAATTCGTTAAATAATACCTTTCCCAGGTTTTTCACTAAACCGATATCAGGATTTTTTAATACTACCGGATCAGAAACATTAAGTGCTTTCACCGACCCTACCAACGTAACAAGCAGACACATTCCGGCAATTACACCTACTACCTTGATCAAGTTTGATTTCATCGGCTCAGAGTCCTGATTCAGATTCAAGAGCATGAGCACAAACAGGAATAAAACCATTATTGCTCCCATGTAAACGATAAAATTTACAATGGCGAGAAATTGAGCATTCAGTAAAATATAGTGAATAGTGAATGTAAAAAAGGTGACGATAAGGTATAAAACACTATAAACTGGATTTTTAGAAAAGATAACCAGTAGTGAGAAAAATATCGATAAAAATGCGATTAAATAGAATAAGTTCATTAAATCTGTGATTTATCTCTGCCCCCTTTCATCCTAAAGAAAGCGGGGCAAAGGTATAATTTTTTAAGATTTTAAAGGTTCCTCAACTAGTTTATCTTTACCGAATATAAAATCCTTCCTCATGTAATCTGCGCTTAGAATCGGCCCGTCTAAATAGATAGCCTCCTTAGGACAAGCCTCCTCGCACAAGCCGCAAAAGATGCATCGAAGCATATTTATCTCATACACCGCTGCATATTTTTCCTCGCGATAGAGGTGCTCTTCTCCTTTTTGCCGCTCTGCTGCAGTCATTGTGATCGCCTCAGCGGGACATGCCAAAGCACAAAGTCCACAGGCAGTACAGCGCTCACGGCCCTGTTCATCTCTTTTCAAAGAATGAAGTCCACGCCAGTTCTCCGAGATCGGTCTTTGTTGTTCGGGATAGTAAACTGTCTCCTTCTTCTTGAACATATGTCTAAAAGTAATTGCAAGACCTTTGAATATCGATGGAAGATACAATCTCTCCATGAAAGTCATCGGCTTTTGCTCAAGTACTTTTTTTCTGTTACTTAATGATTCCATTACTCCTCCTTTCCCGACAAATCGGGAATAGTTTTAAAATAAAATATCCTTTAATGTCATCCAAACCCCTGTCAACACAATGTTGGCAATCCCAATAGGAATAAGAACCTTCCAACCCAAGTGCATCAACTGATCGTAACGAAACCGAGGGATGGTCCATCTGATCCACATAAAGAAGAAAATGAATAAGAAGATTTTTGCGAACAACACGGCCACACCTACCAATGGTGCCCAAGTGCTGCCAAGTGCCTCGTTAACCAAGTCCATTCCTGGATAATTGTAACCTCCCCAGTAAAGAGTGGCCATTACTGCGGACGAAACAAACATGTTTATGTATTCAGCAAAAAGAAATGCCCCGAGTTTAAAACCCGAATATTCAGTGTGGTAGCCCGCAACCAGCTCGTTTTCACTTTCAGGCAAATCGAAAGGTGTACGATTACATTCAGCAAAGGCACATATGATAAACAGCAAAAATCCCAGAGGCTGATTGAAAACGTTCCAGGTAAACCAGCCGTTATGCCAGAACCCGTGTTGCTGTTCTGCTATCTCCTTTAAGGATAATGTGCCTGTAACCATCAACAAAGCGATGATGGACAATCCCATTGCGATCTCATAGCTAATATTTTGAGATGCAGCACGGATAGCTCCCATTAACGAAAACTTGTTATTGGATGCCCAACCACCTATCATAATACCGTATACCCCGAGCGATACAACACCGAAAATATAAAGGATACCTACGTTAATATCTGCTACTTGCAGGTCTACAACCGTATCTCCGATCACCATAGACTGCCCCCATGGAATGACTGCACTGCCTATACAAGCAGTAAGCAATGCCAGAGAGGGACCCATGATAAACAAAATGGGGTTTGACTCTGAAGGGATGATTTCCTCCTTGAAGAACATCTTACCACCGTCAGCTAACGGCTGAAACATCCCATGAGGACCAGCCCTGTGTGGCCCCACCCGTCCTTGTAGAAAGGCTGCTATTTTGCGTTCAGCGAGGGTTGAATAAGCGGCTACTCCTAACGAAATCAGGAATATGACCGTTACCAATGCAAACTTCTCTATGATAAATGCTAATTCCATTAAAGTTTAGTTGTTCTTTCGAATTGCTCTTTATTTGCTTCCCTCAACGCGGGGTTGGTACGTAAAACCGGGGGAGGCATCAGTTGCTCATAATGATTGGCAGAAATTACCGAGTGATTGGCTATTTTTCTTGGTCCTTCAATCACCCAATCATCTGTTTTCTTCTTATCGAAACGACAAGTATTACAAATGAATTCCTCTACTTCTCCATATTCGTCTTTACGTGCTGTTACACGGATAACGTCTTCACCTTTGTACCAAAGAGTAACTTTACCCGAACATGTTGGGCAGTCGCGGTGTGCATCTACCGGCTTAGTAAACCAAACACGGTTTTTGAAACGGAAGGTTTTATCAGTGAGAGCGCCCACAGGACAAACGTCGATAACGTTCCCGGAGAACTCGTTCTCAATTGCCTTCTCGATATATGTAGATATTTCCGCTGCATCCCCTCGTCCAAGAACTCCGTGTACGCGATTCTCAGTAATCTGGTCAGCAGTGTAAACGCACCGGTAGCACAGAATGCAACGGGTCATGTGCAGTTGCACCTTATCCCCGATATCAATTCTGTCGAATGTCCTTCTTTCAAACTCGTAGCGCGTAGCTTCCGAGCCATGCTCGTAAGATAAATCCTGCAAGTGACACTCACCAGCCTGGTCGCACACTGGACAATCAAGTGGATGGTTGATCAACAACATCTCAACTACTCCCTTTCTTGCCTCAATCACTTCCGGAGAAGTAATATTCTGAACTTCCATCCCATCCATTACCGTCGTCCGGCAAGAAGCCACTAATTTTGGCATGGGCCTCGGATCCTTTTCAGATCCCTTGCTTACTTTCACTAAGCAAGTCCGGCATTTACCGCCGCTACCTTGTAACTTGGAATAATAACACATAGCCGGAGGAACTATATCTCCTCCAATTTGACGTGCAGCCGTCAGGATGGTAGTCCCAGCCTCCACATCAATGGTTATTCCATCTATTGTAACTTTAACTTTTTCTGACATGTTAAAGATTCCCTCAATTTAACTTGCTGTAACTGGCTCCACTTTAGGCAGCGGGTCGGCGTAATGAGCTAGGCCATAATTCCTTGTCATTGCCTCTTGTGGGTTAGTTACATGCCATTCAAACTCATCCCTGAAATGACGAATTGCACTAGCTACAGGCCACGCAGCAGCGTCGCCCAGCGGACAGATCGTATTTCCCTCTATTTTCTTTGATACATCAACCAGCAAATCTATGTCGCTCAACTTACCATGGCCATACTCTAACCGATGAAGTACCTTCTCCATCCATCCGGTTCCTTCCCTACAAGGAGAACATTGGCCACAGCTTTCGTGATGGTAGAACCTGGAGAAGTTCCAAGTATTTCTTACGATACACTGATCTTCATCATAGGCGATGAACCCCCCGGAACCTAACATTGTTCCAGATGCAAAACCGCCATCGGCGAGCGACTCATAAGTCATCAGCCGGCTCTCGCCGTTAACTGTTTTTAATATAAGATTTGTTGGAAGAATAGGCACAGAAGACCCTCCGGCAACTACGGCTTTAAGCCGTTTACCGTTGGCAATCCCGCCACAGTACTCCTCCGAATAAATAAATTCCTCAACAGGTACGCCCAGCTCGATTTCATAAACGCCGGGCCTATTTAGATTTCCCGAGGCGGATATCAACTTAGTACCGGTACTTCTACCGATTCCAATCTTAGCGTATTCCTCACCGCCGTCATTAATAATCGGAACGGTTGCAGCAATTGACTCTACGTTATTGACTACAGTTGGGCAATTATACAAACCAGAGATAGCCGGAAACGGAGGCTTAATCCTTGGATTTCCCCTTTTCCCTTCTAGCGACTCAATTAAAGCTGTTTCTTCCCCACAAATATAGGCGCCTCCTCCTGGCTGAACGTAAAGCTCAAGGTCGAAACCAGAGCCTAAAATATTTTTACCCAGAAAACCAGCATTTTTCGCTTCAGCGATCGCTTTTTCCAGAATACGAATCTGAGGCATCATTTCACCCCGCACATAAATGTAGGAAGTATTAGCGCCCAGAGCGTAACTTGATACAATCATACCCTCAATTAAAAGATGAGGAATATGCGTCATCAAATATCTATCTTTAAACGTACCCGGCTCTGATTCATCACCGTTGCACACGAGGTAACGCGGCTTACCTTCTGGTTTTGCAAGGAAGCTCCATTTCATCCCTGTAGGGAATCCTGCTCCTCCGCGACCACGAAGTCCTGATTTTTTCACTTCCTCCACCACGTCTTCCGGGCTTAGTGATTTTAATGCCTTTTCTACGGCACGATAACCACCCTTCTGACGATAAACTTCAAAAGTGTTAATACCAGGAACGTTAATATGTTCTAACAATAACTTACGTCCCATTTATTTTAGTTGATTTGAGGTTTCTCGGCTGTAGTAAGCCTTAAACTGTCAATTAACTCATCTACTTTTGCTTCAGTCAGATTCTCGTAGTAGGTATACTCCGGTCCAATTTGAAGCACTGGCGCCATTCCACATGCTGCCAAACATTCCACTCCTCTCCAGCTAAAAAGACCGTCAGCTGTCACCTCACCTTCTCTTACTCCCAGCTTTTGCTCGATATGCTTCATGATCTTTTCGGCCCCAACTATATGACAAGGACCTGTGCGGCAAACCTCCAAAACATACTTTCCTAGTGGTTTCAGGAAAAACATGGTATAGAAAGTCGCCACTTCATACACTTCGATAGGCTTCAAATGCAAATACTCCGCAACTTTATCCATTGCTGCTGTACTTACCCAACCATACTCCGCCTGAACCAAATGTAAAATGGGTAACAATGCGGATTTTTGTTTGCCTTCCGGGTAGCGGCTAACAATCTCGTTAAACTTTGTGATTAGCTCGGGAGCAAAAACTATTTCGTCAGTCTCAGATATTTTAAGCATCTAACTCTCCTGCAATTACATTTAAACTGCTCATGTTAATGATCGCGTCAGAAAGAAGCATTCCACGGCTCATTGGAGCATACATTTGATAGTTGATAAAACTTGGACGACGGAAATGTAATCTGTAGGGAGTACGACCGCCATCGTTGATGAGGTAGAAACCTAACTCACCATTTGCGCCCTCTACGCAGTGGTAGAGTTCTGTTTTAGGAGTCTCTATCTCGCCCATCACAATTTTAAAATGATAGATAAGAGCTTCCATATTATTATAAACCTCTTCTTTCGGAGGCAAATAGAAGTCGGGAACGTTTGCGTGAAAAACGCCTTTAGGCTCCTTTTCTACCTTTGCCAGCGCCTGCTCAATAATGCGCAAACTCTGCCACATCTCTTCGTTTCTCAGGATATAACGATCGTACACGTCTCCGGTTGTTCCCACAGGAATATCGAAGTCGAATTCCTCATACGAGCTGTAAGGCTCTGCAACACGCACATCATAGTCTACTCCCGTTGCACGCAAAATAGGTCCGGTCCAACTGTAGCTTAACGCCACCTCAGGAGTTACGGGAGCAACGCCCACTGTCCGGTCCATAAAAATCCGATTGCGGTCAAAAAGCGTCTCGAACTCCCTTAGTACAGGAGGAAAGTCTTTGATGAATTTTTTGATTTTCGCAAAGGCGATATCGTTAAAATCGCGTTCAAATCCGCCAATTCGACCAATATTAGTAGTCAAACGAGCTCCACAAATTTCTTCATAAATCTCGTAGATATGCTCACGCTGCTCCATCAAATACAAGAATCCGCTGTACGCGCCTGTATCCACACCCAGAATTCCGTTACATATCAAATGGTCAGAAATCCGGGCCAACTCCATGATAATGACGCGCATATAGTCTACGCGTTTCGGCATTTGAATGCCGAGCATTTTTTCAACCGTCATATGCCAACCGAAATTATTGATTGGCGAAGAACAGTAATTCATGCGGTCGGTAAGCGGCGTTATCTGATAAAATGGCCTGTGTTCAGCAATTTTCTCAAATGCTCTGTGTATATAACCAATAGTAGAAACACCGCTAACTATACGCTCTCCATCCATCTCCAACACGTTCTGAAATACGCCGTGCGTAGCAGGGTGTGTAGGACCAAGGTTTAGCGTGGTCGTTTCCTTGTTTCCACTAACATCTACAATAGCTGGTTGATTCATTTTACCTTCCAAAGTAAAAATCTTTTTTATCTACACGGTTAGGATCCTCAAGCGGAAACTCCTTCCGCATGGGAAAAACCGTCATATCATCTACATTTAAAATCCTTACTAAATTCGGGTGCCCTTCGAATTGCACTCCGAAGAAATCGTAAGTTTCTCTCTCCATCCAGTTAGCACCATCCCAAAGAACGGTGGCGGTCGGAATTGTGGGATTAGCTTCGTCTAGATATACTTTAATTCTTGACCTAACTCCGTTCGTCATGCTATGGACGTGGTATACTACCGCAATCGACAGCGGTTGTCCAGGGTAGTGAACGGCTGTTATATCTGTTAGGAAATTGAACTTAAGTTCAGGATCATTCTTCAAGAAGCTAAGCACGTCGATTATGCTCTCCTTTGTAACCTCGAAAGTAAGCATCCCATAAGGCTCCGATGGAACAGAAATTTTCTCTCCAAAGTGAGCTCCTAACTTTTGTAATACAGTCTGGTTGCTAATTTTAGCCATTTACTGAATCCCGTATTTATTAAGTAATTCTTTGTACTCGGGTGAGTGACGACGACGGAGAGGCTCATTCTTTACCAGATCCTGCAACTTTAGCAGTCCATCAAGATAAGCCTCCGGACGAGGCGGACAGCCAGGAACGTATACGTCAACCGGAATAATTTCATCTATTCCCTGCAGTACTGAGTAAGTATCGAAAATACCTCCACTTGTTGCACAGGCACCAACTGCTATTACCCAGCGGGGCTCCGCCATTTGTATATAAACCTGTCTTAAAACGGGGCCCATCTTCTTTGCAATCGTTCCCATAACCAGCAACATATCCGCCTGACGGGGTGAGAAAGATGGCCTCTCCGATCCGAACCGGGAGATATCGTAATGGTTACCCATAGTAGCCATGAACTCAATACCACAACAAGATGTTGCAAATGGTAGTGGCCACAATGAGTTAGCCCGTGCTAAACCTATAACCTTATCGAATGATGTCGCGAAGAATCCCGACCCCTCAATCCCTGGTGGCGCTTCGACTATTTTAATATCACTCATTTTTTTCTTTTTAACTAAAAAAGCTCATTTCAAATACGATTTGAAATGAGCCGCAAATTTACATTTTTACGATGCGTTTCAGCGGGTACCAAATTATTTAGAAACGTTCTAACTAATCCCAGTCTAAGGCTTTCTTCTTAACTATGTAGATAAAGCCTAATAGCAATGTTCCCATAAAGACGAACATTTCTATCATTCCCTCTGTGCCCATCTCCCTGAAATTCACAGCCCAAGGATACATGAATATAACTTCAACGTCGAACAATACAAATAGTATCGCTACCAGAAAATATTTGATCGAAAATGGCTGGCGAGCGTTTCCAATAACTTCTATCCCCGATTCAAATGGAGTTAACTTATCCTTTGTTTTACGTTTCGGACCAATCAGGTGAGTAAGTGTCATGGTAAAAATGACAAACCCTAATGCTACTAGCATTTGAAAAACGATCGGGAGATAATTAACCGGTGTACTTTGTGCTTCCATTTCTCTTTAAAGACTGCAAATATATAGAAAGAGCCGGAAATTCCGGCTCTTTCTATATTCATTCGATTTCTATTTACCTCCGCCCAGCTGCTTTAGAACATCACTGGCGTAAGAGTTAGAGGGATCCACACTCAACGATTTTCCAAAATATTCTTTCGCTTTCGCAGGATTCGATTTCAGATGGAAAGCGCCAAGGTTGTTGTATGCTTCTGCTAAAGCTTTTTTATACCTGGCATCAGTTAGATTTTCAGGTTTTTCACTTACAACTTTAATAAATTGCTCATAGTGGGGAACCATCAGCCCTTTGGGATTCTTATCATCATCCAATATTTTGTTTATCCTTGCTCTGAAAAGTGGAGCGTCCGATACATTTGGAGCATATCTAGCCACATAAGCAAAAGCAGAATCGGCTTTAACCAAATTACTCTTCTCAGGTTTTTCATTTGCATTCAAACGAGTAGCATAATCCCAGTAATAAGAGAACCCGATATTGAATCTATCTTGAAGAGTCGCTTTAGGACTCTTAATCGCTAGCTCATATAACTGGCCAGCCTCTCCATATTTCTTTTCTTTGAATGCGGCTGCTGCCCATGTTCTCATTTCTTCTGCGAATGTTGAGTCTAACTCCACCGCTTTTGATAAATTCTCGAAAGCAGCAGGATCACCTGCTCTAAACTGAGCTTTTCCAAGATAAAGATGGTCTAAAGGAATTAAACGATCGGCTTCAACCTTCGCCATAAAGTCCTTCATTGCTTTGATACTACCTGCATAATTTCCATTCTCGAAAGCAGAAATAGCCAAATAGCGATAAATTCTAGGATTGGCATCCGCCTGAGTTGACATCGCTTGTGCTTCTTGCTCCAAGGTTTTCCAATCGCTGGCATACACCAAGAAGTCAGCAAAGCGCATCCGTGATTCCAGAGATCTGTCCGTTAGATCCAGATACTTTTTGTAATTATCCAACGCTAACTTAAGCCTATTCTCTTTGTCCGGGGAAGGAGCACCAAAGCTCCACTGAAGGTAAGTCTCAGCTAGCTCGCGATAAGCAGGGGCATAATTAGGACTAGAAGCTACGACGCTATTGAAGTCAGTTGCAGACTGCTCGAATGCCTTTGCGAGTTTATTAATTACCCCCAATTCAACCTTTGCCCGAAGCATATTTTTATCCAAATCGAAGGCAGTTCTATAAGCGCTATAAGCATCGCTATTTCTCTTCAGGCCACGATAAGCGTCACCCAGTGCTAAATAAACTTCGGCGTCTTTCTCGTCCATTGACTTAGCCTTCTCCAGTAGTGGTACAGCCGCTTCGTAATCAGGCTTAGGAGCACTAATGTAAGCTTTAGCAACATATATATATGGATCGTTATCCTTTCTGCTTGCAAGTCCAATTGCTTTATCAAAATTAGATTTAGCAGCTGCTGCGTTCTTCGAAAGCAGATCAACTGACCCCAAGCCAATATAATTTAACGCTTCCTTTTCATTAGCGCTAACTCCTTTAGAAAAAGTAGTTTTGGCTGAATCAACATACTCGTCGTGCAGGTAAACTCTACCCAAGAAATAATAATTTTCAGCGTTTCCCGGCTGAGCGGCTATTAAACGCTTAAGGGTAGTTTTTGCTTGTTGAAATTGCTCTGCATCAATTGCCTTTTTAGCATCAGCTAAACTTTGAGCAAATGCAGAAGAACTCATCAATCCTGCAACAACACCCGCCTTTAGTGCGATTTTGAATACTTTCATAAGTTCAATAATAATAATAAATTTTATTTAATGATTATTTCCCTGGATGGAATACTATCTGGTAAAAGCCCAGATTTAAGTACAATTCGCTGTCCCCTTTCACCTGCCAGGAAGGACGCAAATCCCGTTCCCAACCCCGGTCCACCCTGCGCATTAATTATATATAACTCTCTGCTTAAGGGATAAAGACCTAATGCTAAATTGCTTTGACTGGGTTTGTAGAATTTATCGGAACCTTTCTTACCCGGTATATTCCTAACTCCCAATATCTTAATGTTTTCCACCAAAGGTTCTAATTCTTCTGTTGGTTGTTTAATCCAGTTTACACCTATAACACCGATTGCCCCCGTATTATTGTGTACGTGTCGAATTACTTCGGGATTAGATTTTAATGCATAGACCCCCTCGGAAGGAAGCTGCTGAACGCCGGCAAGCTCTTTAAGGTATCTTACAGTACTTGAATTGGCATTATCAAACACCAAACGCCTTCCCTGGGTATTTCCTTGTAAGATTCGCACAAGCTCTTCAACAGTTATGGTTGTATCGGGGGATGCCGCATTGGCCACGAGAGCTATTGCATCGATAGCGAAGCGGTTAACCCTCAGTTTTATATTTCTTTTTTCAAATCTGCTTGCCTCTTGAGGCCGTAGTTGCCGAGACATTATCGCTATGTCTACGCTATCATTAAGAAACGAATTTAAAAGCTGGACTTCGGGTTTGTATATTGCCTTTATGCTTGCACGGGGATAACTACTCTCAAAAACAATTAATTGGTCTTCTACAATGGGCTCAAGACTCTCATCAACAACAATTTGGGTGGCGCCAACGGTCGCACTCTGATCATTATCACCAGAATTACAGCGAATGAACCCAACTATCATTAACACTAGAGATATAGAGCGCTTAATCATCATATCAATCACTTTGTCGTAGTCTTATAAACCTCAAAAACGCATAAAGGATTAAGAAAACGCCGATAATTATTTTATATGGCCGTTCAAGCTGCAACGGAAGATCTTCCCAGAATATTACCGCCACCCCTACTATGAAGTAGAGAAGAAACATGAATAGCCCTAAAATGAACAGAAATCGCTTTGCGGGCGATTTCTGTCGATTTGGTTGTTGAAACATCTGCTACTGTGCTTCGAGGTTCAACATTATTGGCAATGTATACTGCACACGTACTGGTCTACCGTTCTGAATACCTGGAGACCATTTCGGCGCTCTTTTTAACATTCTAACCGCTTCTTCTCCTGTGCCCATACCCAGATCTCTCAAGGCTTTCACATCGGTTAAACTTCCGTCCTTTTCAACAACGAAACTAACGATGATACGACCAGACACGCCTTGCTCACGAGCAGCTGCAGGATAGTTGTAATTCTTTCCAACCCAGCTATAGAATTTATCCATACCTCCAGGGAAACTAGGCTGCACTTCAATACTTGCAAAGTCGTGAACACTATTATCTTCCACAATCGCTGCTTGAGTTGGAGGAGCCTCTCCTACTGGTTCGTCGATACGAATTTCCGCATTGGGGTCACCTTCGATCGTTTTCTGTCCCGGATCTTTAACTGCAAGTTCCGTTTGGGTTGGAGGCTCTTCTTCCCGAACCTGTTCTGCAGGCACAACTACAGGAGGAGGGAAACGCACCTGATCTACTTTTGGTTTTGGTGGTTCTGCTGGAGGAGGCGGAGGAGGAGCTTGCTCGTCTACCGGAGGCGGAGGTGTTAAAACCACTTCTGTCTCGATGACTCTTTCTTCCTCAACTGGCGCAAACCCCTTAACGTATTTTATAATTAAAGGCGCACTAATTGCTAACACGAAAAGGGCACCTCCAATAATTAAGGCCTTCGATGTTGTTTTAGAGTTCTCCTTCCGAAGAACATAGGCACCGTAAGATTGGTTTCTGCCGGTAAATACCACGTCAAGCCATACAGGGTTAAAAATATCTAATTTAGCCATTTCTGTTTATTTTGGGTCGTTCATTCTTTTCTCGAGACTAGTAGATACCGTCACGTTTTAGCAACTCAATTTCAGGTGCTGAAATATCTACGATTGCGTAACTTTCGGTATTAGTGATCTTCATCTCATCCAAAATGTCAACCAGATTTTTATAGTTTGCCTTATCGCTAGCTTTGATCAAAACAATGATGTTCTTACCAGTAGATGCCTTAATCTCTTTACTTTTTTCAAGGATCGCCTTACGGATGCCATTCTTTCCGTAGCCGTCAACAGTAGGAGCACTAAGCGGCTTATCTACAAGACCGATATACCACTCTAGTTTGTTTTTATCTCCTAAAAGAACGGTCATTGTTCTAGTATCGGCAACGTCGAACTGATCTTCGTTTTTTTCATCTTTATCCGGCATGGCTAAGTCCATAGCCTGTGGCTTCGCAAGGGTGGTAGTAAGCATGAAGAAAGTAATTAGAAGGAACATCAAATCCACCATCGCTGTTAGGTCGACACGTGTAGATGCTTTTTTACTTCTAACTTTCCCGCCTTTCTTACCACCCCCGCCGGAGGTATCTAATTCTGCCATTTTTTAATCTTTTTAATATAAATTAATCCCTACCCTCCATAGAAGTAATCAAACTAAACTTGTTTACTTCCTGAGCTTGTAATATGTCGATTACTTTTTTGATAGTTGGATACTCCTCTTCTGAATCACCCTTGATACTAACACGCATTGCGGTATTATTTATCTCTTTAGTAGCAATCCGAGCGTTACGAATCCACTCGTATAATTCAGAAGCATTAGCCCCCACAGAATCAACTGGGATACCTGGCTGTGCTCCCGGTTTCATCCGATCTGCACCACCCATAGCAATCAGTTGTTTCACGTTACCGATTGGCACTCCAAATGATTCAATCAATGAGAATCTTTCTTTCTCCTCTGGCGTAAATCCAACTTTATAACGTTCGCCCATCAACTCGAGTAAACGAGCTCTGACGGTTTGTCCGGCTACTCCGAAAAATACCTTTCCTTCACCAACAGTAATTGTAGCAATATCAGTAGTGGGTTGCTTGATCTGTACAGTTGAGGAAGGAGTATCAACCGGAAGAGGCTCTGGTTGGCGAGCGGTTGCTGTTAAAATGAAGAAAGTTAACAACAGAGCAGCTACGTCACACATTGCCGTCATATCTATATGGGTACTCTTTCTTGGAACTTTTACTCTAGGCATTGTTTAAAATTAATGGTCCCTTTAATCTTTTAATATAGTGATGAAAAAGGCCCGCATTTTCCATAAATGCGGACCAAAATATTTCACTAAATTTTATTTATGGGTACTCGCGTATGTTTGTACAATTGAGAAACCAGCTTCGTCAATTGAATAGGTCAGCTTATCAATTTTTGAAGTGAAGATATTGTACATGATAATAGCGATAGTAGACGTAAGGATTCCTGTAGCAGTATTGATAAGAGCTTCAGAAATACCGTTAGCTAACTGAGCCTGGTCAGGAGCACCTGCAGTTGCCAAACCGGCGAAGGCCTTGATCATACCTGATACTGTACCTAGTAGTCCTGTCAAAGTACCTACAGAAACCAGAGTTGCGATAACTGTCAAGTTTTGCTCTAGCATTGGCATTTCAAGAGCCGTTGCTTCCTCGATATCTTTCTGGATAGCCAAAGAAGCTTGCTCGGTATCTAATCTAGAATCTTGCTCCACTTCACGGTATTTTTTCAAACCAGATTTGATAACGTTCGCTACGGAACCTTTCTGCTTATCACACTCGGCCATAGCAGCCTCGATATTTCCTGCTGTAAGATATCCCTGAATTTTCTTTACGAATACATCGACGTTGCCACTTCCAGTAGCTTTGTTAATTACGAAGTACCGCTCAATAGAAAACACGATTACCATTAATAACATCCCGATAAGTACAGGCACGATAAAACCACCTTTATAAACCATTCCGAAATAGTTACCTGGAAGTGGGTGACCGTTTTCAGGATCGCCTCCTTCAAAGTTTGTAGGACTTCCCATTACGAATTTCCACAATAAGGCGCCAATAACAAGGCAAATGATGATCGTAAGACTTGCAAAAATGTTTGAACCAGAGCTTTCTTTTTTCGCTGTTGTTGGTTTTGGTGCGGTTGCCATTTTTTAAAATTTAGTTTTTAGTTTAATTAAAGTTATAAAATTGATACTCGTTTTTTGCACTGCCTTCTTGCAGCAGCCTAACAAAAATAGATTTTTACGGTAAATAAAAACATGATTGAAATTATATTTCATCATTCCTGTTTCAGCAGCTCCCATCCATAGGGCAAGTAATTCCAATTGCCCAAAAAAGCCTTATTTGAAGCATTTACTGTACAATGAAAGCCATTTTTTTTTTCAAATGCAAATTGCAATAAAAAAGTTATGGTCTATTTTTTGGTTTTTTGTTATTTCTACTGTGTTTTCCTTTTAGCCACCCGATTTCTTAACCTTGTAGTTACTTGATTTTAACAATTCGATAACCTTGTCTCTGAAGTCGCCCTGGACTAAAATCTCACCGTCCTTTGCAGAACCGCCGGTGCCGCATTTCTGTTTTAACATCTTGCCCAGGGTAATCAGATCTTCTTCTTTTCCTACAAAGCCAGTGATTAAAGTTACTGCTTTTCCTCCTCTCTGTTTTTTATCTAACTGAACCCGCAAGTCCTGCTGCTGAGGTGGTAAAGTTTCCTGCTCCGACGCTTCATTATACTCATACTCAAATTCGGGATTAGTAGAGTAAACGACGCCACTGATATTTTTGTTTTTCTTTGACATAAGCTAATGTAAAACAGTTAGGGATAGGGGCTTTACCTGAATCAGAATTTCCGAATTCACTTCTTTCGGTTCTCCGTCAACATGAACAGTCTGGGGCTCACTCGTTTCTATACGAATATTCTTACCTTTTATTATTTCGATATACCTTGATTTATCACAACTTTTCTTAAACATGTGATACCCCATCACCGGAAATTGATACAAGGGGAACGGTTTGACAATGACTACGTCTAGTAATCCGTCTGTCAGCGACGCAGTTGGGGAAATATGAGCGTTGTTCCCAAATTGAGAGGAGTTTGCTATGCTTATCATAAAAGCTTTCCGCTCTATCGGCACTCCGTCAATCTCCAACTTGTAATATTTCGGCTTGTAGTTAACGATTTCATTGAAGGTAGCGTTAATATAACCTCGAAGCCCTCGCGACTCTAATTTAGAGAAGCAGTAGCTGATGTGAGCGTCGAATCCTATCCCCCCAATGTTGAAAAACTTCCAGTTATTCAGGCTAGCTGTGTCGATCGTCTGATAATTTAGTCGGTTGATTGCTCGGATTGCCTTTGGGTGACTAAGAGGAATGCCTAACGACCGGGCTAAACCATTCCCAGAACCACAGGGGACGATGCCCATCATACTCTGGCTTCCTTCTAAAGCGGAAGCAACTTCGTTAATTGTTCCATCACCTCCAACTGCCACAACTATATCTGCCCTTTGCTTTACAGCGTCCTCCGCTAGCTCAAACGCGTGGTTTGGCCGCTGAGTAATAGAAAATCGGGGGTCAAAAACGCGCAAATCGAGCGATGATTCAACCAATTTTTCAAACCCCTTTTTGCTTCTACCTCCTGATATAGGATTAATTATGAATACTACTTGCCTTTTCAATTGTAAAAGCGAAAATAAGCTTTAATTTTTCGCAATTTAAAAATTATTGTACTTTAGCCTCCGCAAAAAAGTGGACTGATTTGCTGTGTTTTCAAGCTAAAACAAGATTGCAACCACGTAAAAAAAAGTGCTAATTCTGAACTGATTTTTACTTTCCCCGCAACGCATTCCACTGTACATTTAAAAAAGTTTAGAAAAAAGATATGCCTTATTTATTTACATCTGAATCTGTATCGGAAGGACATCCGGATAAAGTTGCAGATCAAATCTCTGATGCGCTAATTGACAATTTTTTAGCGTGGGATGCCGACTCGAAAGTGGCGTGTGAAACATTGGTAACGACTGGTCAGGTTGTACTTGCCGGAGAAGTGAAGTCTAACACCTATCTGGACGTGCAGAAAATCACCCGCGATGTGATCCGTAAGATTGGGTATACCAAGTCTGAGTATATGTTTGAAGCGAACTCTTGCGGTATCTTATCGGCAATTCACGAGCAATCTGCTGATATTAATCAGGGAGTAGATCGTAAGGAAAAGCAAGAACAAGGTGCCGGAGATCAGGGAATGATGTTCGGTTATGCCACTAGCGAAACGGCAAACTATATGCCGCTGGCCCTGGACCTGGCCCATAAAATTTTAGAAGAATTAGCAGGACTGCGTCGGGATGGAGATGCCATTTCTTACCTCCGCCCTGATGCAAAATCTCAGGTAACTATCGAATATAGCGATGATCATAAGCCGGTCCGCATTGATGCAATTGTAGTATCAACGCAACATGACGACTTTGATACGGAGGAGAACATGCAGCAGAAGATCCGCGAGGATATTATTAATATTCTAATCCCTCGTGTTAAAGCTCATCTCACTCCAGAACTTCAGGCACTTTTCAATGATGATATCAAATATCACATCAATCCTACTGGTAAATTCGTAATTGGCGGCCCTCACGGGGACACCGGCTTAACTGGTAGAAAAATCATCGTTGACACTTATGGAGGAAAAGGAGCGCATGGAGGCGGTGCTTTTTCAGGGAAGGATCCATCTAAAGTAGATCGTTCTGCAGCATACGCTACTCGCCATATTGCAAAAAATATGGTCGCAGCAGGCATCTGTGATGAAATTCTGGTTCAGGTCTCTTATGCGATCGGCGTTAAAGATCCAATGGGAATTTACGTAAATACGTATGGGACATCTAAAGTTGATTTAACAGACGGCGAAATTGCTCAAAAAGTATCGCAAATTTTTGACATGACTCCTTACGGGATCGAAACGCGCTTAAAACTTCGCAACCCTATATATGCTGAAACTGCTGCCTATGGTCACATGGGCCGGAAGCCAGAAACTGTAACCAAAGTGTTCGAAGGTGCTAACGGCGAGACAAAACAGGTAGAGGTGGAGCTTTTTACCTGGGAGAAACTTGATTTTGTTGACAAAGTGAAACAAGCTTTCGGCGTTTAAGCGAAAAACAATTACTGAAATAAAAGCCTTCTGTACCACCAGAAGGCTTTTTTATTTTAATTTGCGCTATGATAGATGAAAGCAGAAATCCGTGGAAGATTCTGTCGGAAAAAGAGATCTATGACAACCGATGGATTAATGTTACAGAGTATCAGGTCATTAACCCTTCCGGGGGACAGGGTATTTACGGCAAGGTACATTTCAAAAACCTTGGGATCGGGATTCTACCTTTGGACGATGAAATGCATACCTGGTTGGTAGGACAGTATCGATTCACATTGAACCAATATACCTGGGAAATACCCGAAGGGGGCTGTCCTTTAGGAACTGACCCTCTCGAAACTGCAAAAAGAGAACTGCTGGAAGAGACGGGACTTACTGCGACAGAATGGACCCATCTGATGCCCTTTCACCTCTCGAACTCCGTTTGTGATGAATTTGGGCATATCTTTATGGCGAGAGGGCTGCAACAGGGACAGTCGGAGCCAGAAGAGACGGAGGAACTGCAGGTGAAACGAGTACCGTTTGAAGAAGCTTACCAAATGGTTGTATCAGGAAGAATCACCGATTCATTGAGCGTTGCCGCAATATTGAGAGTGAAGACTTTACTACTGGAAAACAAGTTGTAGTACCAGATCAATACTTTTGCTTTTGACATGAACAAGCTGTTAGGTTACTTTTTTACTCCCCTTCATTACTTTTTTTACGTTCTGTGTTTATTGATTTTCCACCCGCTACAGTGGCTGGCACTTAAACTGGGAGGCTACAGCGCCCACAAAAAGGTGGTCGACATTCTAAATTTCTTTTTAGTAAGCACTTTTTATTTGGCGGGAACCAGGGTCATCTTTAAAAACGAGTACCAGCTCCCTGAGAGCAGATCGATTATTTTTGTGGCCAATCACCAAAGCATGTTCGATATACCTCCCCTTATTTGGTTTTTGAGAAAATATCACGCCAAGTTTATTTCAAAAATTGAACTAACAAAAGGTATCCCCAGCGTATCTTTCAACCTTAAGTATGGCGGAGGAGCAAACATTGATAGGAAAGATCCTAAACAGTCCATCATGGAGTTGATGAAGTTGGGACAGCGTATGAAAGATAACAATTGGTCTGCCGTTATATTCCCGGAAGGCACGCGATCGAAAACAGGAGTCCTGAAGCCTTTTAATACTGCTGGAGTTGCAACCTTGTTAAAAAAGGCACCGGAAGCTCTCATCGTACCCATTGCTATTGAAAACTCCTGGAAAATAGTGCAGTATGGGAAGTTCCCGTTAAGCTTTGGCGAGAAGATGATTCTTACCGTGTTGAGCCCCATCGAAACCGAGGGAAGGAAAGCGGATGAAATACTGAAGGAGGCGGAGCTTTTACTAAGAAGGCACCTAAAACAAGAGTTACCTGAGCAGGCGGCCTCCGCAGTCTAAATATTCTTATCCTCTATCAATTTAAAAAAGCTTTCTCGATAAGTATCGCCGATCGGGATTATTTTGTCCTTAATCTGAATCCTACTACGTTCGATACTCTCTATTTTGTCAACAGAGACAATGTAGGACTTGTGGACCCGTGCAAACCTCCGGGCAGGCAGTGCCTCCTCCATCTTTTTCATATGCTGAAGCGTGATAATTCGTTCGCTACCTGCAAAAATCGAAACGTAATCTTTTAATCCTTCAATATACAAAATATCGTTAATGTAGATTTTCTGAATGCGGTGTTCTGTCTTGACAAAGATGAAATCCGGTGATTGACTTTCAACTATTCCAGCCTTCTCCACCACTGCAGGAGGAGCTTGAGCTAAAACCTGTTGTTGTGCCTGCACCTTTTGTACCGCCTTATAGAAGCGGTCGAAAGCTATTGGCTTCAATAGATAGTCGAGTACGTCCAATTCATAACCATCAAGGGCGTATTGCGAATACGCTGTCGTCAAAATTATATTCGACTTCCCATTAATGATTTTTACGAACTGAATCCCGGTCAGTTCGGGCATCTGAACATCGAGAAAAATGAGGTCAATTTTTTCCTGTTGAACAATTTGCAAAGCTTCAAAGGCACTTGTAGTAGCTTTAACAAGTTCAAGTGCAGGAATTTTCGCGATGTAATCGGTTAGGATATCAAGGGCCAAAGGTTCATCATCTACAACAAGGCAGCGTATCATTTTATAAATCTAGAGATAATTCGCAATAGTATACAGAAGGAGTATCAGTAATATTCAATTTGTATTTGCCGGGGTAAAGGAGCTCTAACCTTCTCTTCACGTTATTTAGCCCTATGCCGCTGGTCAGATCTTTATTCTGCAAACTTTTCTTATTCCAGACATTGAATTGCAGTCCCGAGCCATTAATTATTACCGCAAGCTTAATCGGATTTTCAGGATCGGAGGCGAGTCCATGTTTGAAAGCATTCTCGACAAAGGCTATAAGAATCAGGGGTGCAATGCGATGGTTAATATGACTTCCAGTTATATTAAACTCGACATAGGCCTCGTTCTTGAAGCGCAGCTTTTGCAGCTCGATGTAATTATCCAGATACCGTAACTCTCTTGACAGGTCAACCTGTACCTCATTGCTCTCCTGCAGCATATACCGCATTATTTCCGACAGCTTCAGAATTGCCTCGGGAGTTTTGTCAGACTTCTGATAAGCCAAAGAATAGATGTTGTTTAGCGAATTGAAAAGAAAATGAGGGTTGATCTGGGACTTCAAAAAAGCCAGTTCCGCCGAAAGCTTATCCTTCTCCAGATTTTTCCGGATCTTTTCATTTACAAACCAGTCGGACGTAAACTTGAACGCGGTGCTGATAAAAACAAAAAAAGTGCTGGTAAAAACAGAGCCAAGAAAGTACTCCCAAAAACCAATGCGAGTTTGATTTTGTCCCCGGAGCAGCACCGTTTCCCAAAAGACATTTGCTAAACCGTATTTTATGAGCGCTGAAACAATAATCAGCGAAGTTATGCTGACCGCGCAAGCAAGGTATCTTCTGGTGTTTAAGAAATTGGGCAGAAGATACAGGTAGTTTACATAGAACAAAGCGATGTTGAACAGACCAAAATACAGGAATATGATGACGGAATCCTGCAGGGAACTGTTCCTACTTCCTACAAAAACAAAAAAGAGCAACAGCCCAAGCCATACGATGGAATGAAGAAAAATTTGCCTTGCTTTACTCATCAAGGCAAATGTACTTCTATTCGGTAAAGTTTAAATCAAATTTAGACGAAGCCCTGCTTTTTCTCTCTAAACCGATAAATCTGTTCTTTAAGCTGAGGGCGTTTGAGATGTTAGCTCAATACACTGTTTCGCGATCTCCAATTCCTCGTTCGTTGGAACTACCAGCACCTTTGTTTTCGCATCGGAAGTGTTGATTTCTCTGATTCCCTTTTCCCGCAAAGTATTTTTAGACTCGTCGAGCTTAATACCCAGGAAGTCCATGTCTTTGCAAACCAATTCTCGCACCAAGGCATCGTTCTCCCCAACCCCGGCAGTAAAAACAATAGCATCCAGACCATTGAGAGCTGCAGCATAAGACCCGATGTACTTTTTAATCCTATAAGTATACATCTCATAGGCAAGTTTTGCGTTAGGATCCCCATTCTTCATTTCACGAGTAATGTCTCGCATGTCACTGAAACCGGTTAGTCCCAACATGCCGCTCCTTTTATTCAGCAGCGTGCTCACCTGTTCGATATCGTAGCCCAATTGGGAAACGAGGTGAAAAACTACTGAGGGATCGATGTTGCCACTTCGGGTGCCCATAATGAGACCATCCAGGGGACCTAGCCCCATACTAGTATCAATACAGACTCCCGCATCAACAGCCGCCATACTACACCCGTTTCCCAGATGTATGGTAATTATTTTAGCCTGACGTTTATTTAAATATTCAGCCGCCTGCCCCGCAACATACTTGTGACTGGTACCATGGAAACCATAGGCTCGAACGCCATAGTCAGTATAATAGTTATTAGGGATGGCGTAGCGAAAAGCCTTTTCAGGCATTGTTTGATGAAATGCCGTATCAAAGACTGCAATCTGGACAGCCCGGGTGAAGATTTTTTCAGCCACCTCGATACCAAGATAATGTCCCGGATTGTGTAGCGGAGCCAGCGGAAAGAGCTTTTTAATCTCCTCTTTCACTTCCGTAGTGATAATGGTGGTTTTTGAGAAACTTTCTCCCCCATGAACCACCCGATGACCCACAATTTCAATTTCCTCTGGCTTTTGTATAACCCCTATGCCTGGTTCGGTTAACAAATGTCCCACTTCCAGCATACCCTTCTCATGGTCTGGCAAGTCCAGTGTTCGCTGAATCACCTTTTCCTCACCATCTGTGTATACCTTATGGGTAATCACGGCGTCTTCCAAACCAATCCGCTCAACCAAGCCAGCACAAATGGGTTGCTCAGATGGCAGCTTAAAAAGCTGATATTTTATGGAGCTACTTCCAGAGTTGATAACAAAAATATTCATTAGTATTTCAAAAAGTTTGCCCTGGTCTTATTGTTCCTGAGCCTGAATTGCTGTAATTATTACGGTATTAAAAATATCATCTACAGTACACCCGCGACTTAAATCATTTACGGGTTTATTTAGTCCCTGCAACATAGGACCGATGGCTAAAGCACCGGTTTCCCGCTGAACGGCTTTGTAGGTGTTATTCCCTGTGTTAAGATCAGGAAAAATAAGAACACTGGCCTGGCCAGCTACCTCAGAATTCGGCAGCTTTTGGCGACCAACCTCGGGGTCAACTGCTGCATCGTATTGTATAGGGCCTTCTACTTTGAGATCCGGCCGGGTAAGTTTTACAATTTCGGTAGCTCTCCGGACCTTCTCTACGTCCTCTCCCACCCCTGAAGTTCCGGAAGAATAAGAAAGCATGGCGATCCTCGGTTCAATTCCAAAACGCTGACTCGTCTCAGCAGAAGATATTGCTATTTCTGCCAGCTGCTCTGCAGTAGGATTCGGGTTTACAGCACAATCGCCAAATACGGATACCCGATCGGGAAGACACATAAAGAAAACGGAGGAAACTGTAGATATCCCCGGCTTCGTTTTCACAAATTGCAAAGCCGGCCGTATAGTGTGCTGTGTCGTATGGACAGCTCCAGAAACCATCCCGTCCGCGTGGCCCTTAAATACCATCATAGTACCAAAGTAGGATACGTCGGTCATTAGATCCCGGGCCATCTCCAGGGTCACATTTTTGCTCTTTCTCAACTCGAACAAGGTCTCAACGTAATCGTCGTAATATTCTGAGTTTGCCGGGTCGATAATTCGGATCTTGCTAAGATCAAAATTTAAGCCTAAGCGCTTTGCTGAGGCCGCAATTTCGTTGGGATTGCCCAAGATGGTAATCTTCACTATGTCCTGGGCAACAAGTCTTGCAGCTGCCTTCAATACCCGGTCATCATCTCCCTCGGGCAACACAATATTTTTCGTTTGGCTTTTGGCCCATTTGCTCAGCTGATATTGGAACATATGCGGGGTAATCCCTTCAGATTTGAAGGTAACGATTTTCTCGTCGAGTGCCTGCACATCAACATACCTGTCAAACGTGTCAATAGCGAGCTGAATTTTCTTGTTATTATCGCTCGTGATCCTGGGCCGTATAGCTGCGATTTCAGTGGTTGTTTGAAAGGTGCCGGATGAAACAGAAACAATAGGCACAATGGTTTGCAAACCATTGATCAATCTTGTAATCGGCTCTTCCGGAAGCGTCCCGGCAGTCAATACAATACCAGCCACTTTCGGATAGCTGGTAGAAAGGTTTGCCTGCAAAGATCCGATGATAATATCTCCGCGGTCGCCTGGAGTTACAATCAGAACATTCTCCTTGAGGTGATTGAGAAAATGAGGCAAATTCATGGCTCCGGTGACGAAGTTGTCCACCTGATTAGATAAGAACTCCTCTCCAAACAAGAGCTTTCCATTGAGACCCTGGCAAATTTCTTTCATAGTGGGATTTTGCAACCCTTTATCGGCCGGTATCACGGCGAGGATTGCCTCCGCTGGCAGTTGAGCAGTAAGAAGTTCGCGTACATCGTTTACTTGTTCCGCCTTTACCTTATTAGCAACAATCGCGAGTACCTGCACTTCCCTTGACTCAAAATTCCTTAGTAGAGTAAGTACAGAATTGACTACCTGGGCCGTAGACTTCCCTTCACCAGGAACCACGATAATAGCAGGAGCACTGAGGTTCTTTGCGATGGACACATTCGCTTCAAATTCGAAGGCTGCTCCATCACCGATAAAATCACTGCCTTCAACCACTGTAAAATCGTAGCTTTCTTCCAGCTTTTTAAACTTCGAGATAATGGTATCAATCATCTGACCCTCGGTTTCACTTTCGATGTGACGCAATGCCTCCTCCCGGCTAAATGCATAAGTATCCTCGTAATTGATTCCAAGGTTAAAGTGGTCGATAATGGTCTGGATGTGGACGTCCCGTTTCTGGATTTCTGTATGATTAACAATCGGTTTGAAGTACCCTATTCTTTGGGCCTTCCCCAGCAGCATATTTACCAGCCCTAATGCAACTATTGATTTTCCGCTATAGGGCTCGGCAGTGGCAATAAAGATCGTTTTGGTCATATAAATTTCTTTTAAGCTCCCAGGCGGGAACTTATTAGTAAATCTGTAAGATTTAATGAATTAAGGCAATAATGCGCTAAATGTTTAACTAAATCAACAAAAAGGAGAAATAAAACAAGGGAGATTGCTTGCAGAGGAAGCGGTTCTCGGAGGTAAAGAAAGGGACCGCAAGGGCCCCGCTACGATCTTATCTAAATTACGAGAGATGTAATTGAATTACGAGGATTCTGTTTTCCCGTAGCAGCACTAGCTCCTAAAGTAAGAGCATCTTCTACTATACGTTCCAAAGAATCGACATCGAAGGGCTTTGCGATGTAAAATTCTGCACCAGCACTAGCCGCTAACTCTCTAATATTGCTGTTCGCAGTCAGATAAACAACGGGAATATGCGAATAGTCAGGATGATTCTTTATAGTTTGAGTCGCAATTATCCCCCCAGAATCAGGAATCCAATTATCCATAATGACAACTGAGGGCCTGGCAGCGTCAACCTGTTTAAGGATATCATTCACATTGGGAGAAGTGACAACTTCCCAACCGGCACCAGATAGAATAACTTCAATTATATCTAGTATATCTTGCTCGTCATCACAAACCAAAATACGTTTCATAGAACGCTAAATAACAAAAGTTTAACCACACAAAACAGGAAAGTTATTATTTAACAGGGTTGATAACTTGTTAAAAAAACTTTGAAACAAAACAGGAACTAGAACTTAAAGTTTTAACAAATGTAACGTTTGTTATCAAAACAGCACCTTCCCTGTCTTTTGGAATACAGCGATGTTAATAATAAACATTAAAATCTCTACCGGAATACCAATAGTGTAAAGAAGTCGCCTTATAGTGTCCTTATGGATAACCTCGTACTGTGAGTTTAAAACCCTGTTTACTACATCCACAGAAACCTCAAGAACGGCAAACCCAAAAATCAGGTTGAATAGAATTAATTTCACTTTGTTTAATCGACAAATATTTCAATAGCTTCAATTTTGAGTGACCTGGAGAACTCTCCTGCCCTCGGCTGTTGAATCTGTCTGCTCAACTTCCCTTATGGTAAAAGAAGTTAAAGAAAGGTTCTAACTAAAATACTAATAGTTAAACTCCCCCATTCAGCATCATCACTCGAGGCGAAGTTAAAGAAAATCAGATAGATAAGTGGAAAAATTTACTAGAAATTAAAGTCGGCCGGAAGGAATTGCTCTAAAAACACAAAAGCCCCTCAGATATTCTCTGAGAGGCTTCTCCAGCGGTCTGGACGGGACTCGAACCCGCGACCCCATGCGTGACAGGCATGTATTCTAACCAGCTGAACTACCAGACCGTGTGCCCCTTTTGGGACTGCAAATATGGAGTTTTTGTTTTTACTTCACAAATAAAAAATAGAAAAAATTTAAATAAATCTTCATCTTATCGCTAATAGCCTGTGTTTCTGGAAGTTTCTTCATTTAAATTTTTTTCTATCTCTTTCTGCCTTTTAGGCTATAGACCCTTCTTTCATCTTTTCGGCGTTCTCAGCGAACTGAAGCGCATCAATAATTTCCTGTATATCGCCATCCATGATAGCCGGAAGATTATACAAAGTTAAGCCAATGCGATGTTCAGTTACCCTTCCCTGCGGATAGTTATAGGTTCTGATCTTTGCAGAACGGTCTCCTGTTGATACCATTGACTTACGTTTGGCTGCGATGTCTCCGGTCTGCTTTTGCACTTCCAGGTCGTATAACTTGCTTCGCAGCATCTCCATCGCTCGTTCACGGTTACCCAACTGAGATCGCTCTACCTGACATACTACCACCATGCCCGTCGGTTTGTGCGTCAATTGCACCTTCGTTTCAACTTTATTTACGTTCTGACCACCTGCACCTCCAGAACGAGATGTTTGCATCTCAATATCTGCAGGGTTTAGGTAGAAGTCCACTTCCTCCACTTCCGGCAACACTGCCACTGAAGCCGCAGATGTATGCACTCTTCCCTGTGTTTCGGTATCAGGCACCCGTTGTACCCTGTGAACTCCCGACTCGTACTTCAAGGTCCCGTAAACATCCTCGCCGCGCACATTCAGAATCACCTCTTTGTAGCCACCGGCCGTACCTTCGGTTACGTCCACTACCTCAACCTGCCAGCCTTTTTTCTCGAAATAACGGGTATACATCCGGTACAAATCGCCTGCAAACAGCGCTGCTTCATCACCTCCGGTACCCCCGCGTATTTCAAATACCGCGTTCTTAGCATCCTGAGGATCTTTCGGAATCAGCATCACCCGGATCTTATCTTCCATTTCCTCTTTTTGAGGTAATAGCTCATCCATCTCCATTTTGGCCATCTCCCGCAGTTCCTCATCCTTCTCATTCGCCAGGATCTCTTTGTTCGCCTCAATATTTGAAACTATATTCTTGTAGACTTTATACTCGTCTACGATTTTTCCAAGATCCTTGTATTCTTTATTCAACTGAGTGAAACGTTTCATATCGCTCACAGTTGAAGGGTTACTTAGTTCCCTTTCAACCTCTTCCCAGCGCATTTTTATTGCTTCTAATTTATCTAACATGTTCTAATTTGAAAACCAACATCCTACCTGTGGTCACCCTCAGTCTTTCCGCTGCAATCGGCTTACTGAATAAAGGCGGATGCTTTAAAAGGCACAAAAATAAGGCTTTTTGACGAATTTATGTTTTTATAAAAGTATCTGACTACAAACCGCTTCTATTCCTTAGCGAAGGCTTGATGAAGCTTATTTATCCTGCTACTATCAAGCTTTGAACCAATAACCAATTGATGTTTAAAGCTTAGCCTTTTACCTTTCTCAAGGCTAAAATTAAGGCGCTCCTTTCCACCAGTATAGAACTCCGCTCCAAGCGGATTTATTGCAAAGAGGCCGTAGCCACGTGCCATCCAGAAACCAGGGTAGTTTATGTTCGAAGGATGATCCATCAAGACAACAGCGACTGGCTTTGCATCTACGGTTCCCGTAAGCTTTAGCCATTCCGATCGGGTTCCAAAAACTTCCTCGCCTTTTACCCCCCGGCTGCTCTCGTAGACGCCAGTAGTAATGTCAGGGTCGATTATCTTTTTAATGTTGTTTTTGTCCAGATAGACAGCTACTGGTTTATCTGATTTCGCCTCCAGCTGCCTTGAAACTCTTATGGCAAACAAACCCTCCTTATTATCCTTAAGCGAAACACCTTGCAGGGCTTTCAATAATGTTTCCCGGGAAATTAAACGCAGCCCCTGCTCCTCCCGGAAGATGTAGCGAGTTGTTTCCTCCAGCACCGGAAGGCCACCCGGATTTAGCCAGGATGCCGCAACGGTGAATTCTGCCCTGCCTTTCCCCGCTTTGATATTCTTTACCAACCTGACCTTAATCGTTCCATAGGGCTTTTTATTGGTGTCGATCTTTGTAGAATTATTCCAATAATCCGCCCCGTTCACGTCGCCGTAGTTAAACCAAACTCCTATTTGGTGTGGGTGGTCGATCTGGTCGCCTTTCTGCGGTTCAATTGGCCATCCTCTGGTCACCGTCGCCCCTTCTGTAGTTTTCACCGGATAGAGCACATGTTTTTTTAGACTATCAGCATAGAGAAGTGACGTAAACAGCTTTCCGTCTATTAGCACGTCAACCTTTTTGCTTGCTTGGTCCTGGCTTATGCGGAATAGTCCCTGTGCAGTGGCGCGATTGAAACTCACTAGAAGAGCGAATAGGATTAAAAGGCTAGTTTTTTTCATTTTCAAAGTATTTTAGATACACTTCCTCCCCGTCGAACACGGCGTACGAATTTTGAGTTAGCCATTCCCCCAAATTTATATAACGACTAGCAGCGCCAAGTTGTACGTCCATTGCCAGGTGCCGATGACCGAAGATTAAATAGTCGTAATGCTCTTTCTGCAAAACTTCCTTGCTGTAGGTGATCAACCATTCCTTTTTCTCACCGAGAAAATCCTTCTTTTCCATGCCTATTGCACGACTATGACCAGACCAGGCCAGCGCTATCCCGATGCCTAGGTTAGGATGCACGCGGGCAAACATCCACTGACACAGCTCGCTCCGGAAGATCTTCTTCAAAAACTTGTATTTGGCATCTCCGGGCCCCAGTCCGTCGCCGTGATGCATATAAAACTTCTTTCCGTTTCGTTCGATGCTTAGGTCATTGGAAATGATCTTGACACCGAACTCCTCCGTCAGGTAGCCAAACATCCACATGTCATGGTTTCCTTTAAACATCGTAATCTTAACACCATTGTCCGCTAGTTCGGCCAACTTGCCTAAAAAACGAACGCAGCCTTTTGGCACCGCCCGTTTATACTCAAACCAGAAGTCGAACACATCCCCAACCAGAAACAATTCAGCAGCATCTTCTTTGATAGAATCCAGCCATCGCACCACCTTAGCTTCCCGCTCACGGCTTATTTTATAGTCCTTTACCCCGAGGTGAAAATCGGAAGCAAAATATATCTTATTACGTTGGGCCATTGTTATAAAAGTACGAAGATGCAGTGAAAATTGTAATTTGCAACATCTTGAGGCGTTTCTACTAAAATTCGCACAAACTGTTTCTTTATGAAATCATTTTATATCCTGTTATTAACAAGCGGAGTTGCTGTCTCTGCTATGGCACAAACAAAAAAGAAAATGACGTATCCTACTACTAAAAAAGATAACACTACAGACACCTACTTTGGCACAACCGTTCCCGATCCTTACCGATGGCTGGAAAACGACCAGGCGGAAGATACGAAGGCATGGGTAACAGCTCAAAATAAGGTAACCCAGCATTATTTGGCTCAAATACCCTATCGGGATAAAATCAATAAACGCCTGGAGAAGCTCTGGAACTACGAGAAATATGGGGCTCCGTTCAAAGAAGGAAAATACATCTACTTCTTCAAGAATGACGGACTGCAGAATCAAGCAGTATTATACCGACAACAAGAGGGAGGCCAACCCGACATCTTTTTGGATCCTAACAAATTTTCTACAGACGGGACTACTTCATTAGCCGGAATTGAATTTACCAAAGACGGGAGCCTGGCGGCTTATCAAATTTCTGAAGGAGGCTCGGATTGGAGAAAGGTTATCGTGATTAGGACAGAAGACAAATCTATTATAGGGGAAACGCTTACAGATGTAAAGTTTTCAGGATTGGCCTGGAAAGGAAATGAGGGCTTCTACTACAGCAGTTATGATAAACCAAAAGAAGGAAGTCAGTTATCAGGATTAACACAACATCATAAACTGTACTATCACAAACTGGGCACTCCTCAAAGCCAGGATGTTTTGATTTTTGGGGGAGAAAAGACGCCGAGACGATATGTCCAGGGGTCGGTTACGGAAGATGAAAAATACCTCGTCATTACTGCAGCCAATTCCACCACGGGGAATGAGTTATACATACAAGACCTGGAGAAGCCGGGAAGCGCAATTGTTACCGTTGTTGATGATATGGACAGCGAACATTATGTGTTGGACAATGAAGGAACCAAACTGTACATCTTCACCAACCTGAATGCGCCGAATAACAGAATAGTTACCGTTGAAGCTGCAAGCCCGGCGCCCGCAAACTGGAAAGATCTGATCAAAGAGACTGAAAATGTATTGAATGCGGGAACCGGGGGCGGAAAGATCTTTGCCAACTACCTGAAAGATGCTACGTCGTTAGTGGTGCAATATAATATGCAGGGGCAACTGGAGCGAACTATCGAATTACCAGGGGTAGGTACAGCTTCCGGCTTTGGAGGCAAAAAGGATGAAAACGAGTTGTACTACACCTTCACTTCCTACGTGTATCCGCCGAGCATCTTTAAATATAGTATAGCGAGCGGTCAATCGCAGTTACATAAGAAATCAGGTGTGCAATTCAATCCGGACCTGTATGAGTCGAAACAGGTTTTTTATACCTCTAAGGACGGAACAAAGGTTCCGATGATCATTACTCATAAAAAAGGAATCAAATTGGATGGAAGCAATCCGACGCTCCTTTATGGTTACGGTGGATTCAATGTCAGTTTAACTCCGGCCTTTAGCACGTCCAACATCATTTTGCTGGAGCAAGGTGGAGTTTATGCTGTTCCAAACCTTCGCGGAGGCGGTGAATATGGAGAGAAATGGCACCTGGCTGGCACAAAGATGCAAAAGCAAAACGTGTTTGATGACTTTATTGCAGCGGCAGAGTATCTTATCGAAAACAAATATACTTCAAGTGAAAAACTGGCGCTAGCCGGAGGTTCGAATGGAGGTTTACTGGTGGGCGCAGTGATGACGCAGCGTCCAGACCTTTTTAAGGTTGCCTTTCCGGCTGTTGGAGTTTTGGATATGCTTCGCTATAACAAATTTACAGCAGGCGCAGGCTGGGCCTACGACTATGGAACTGCGGAAGATTCAAAAGAAATGTTTCAGTATCTGTATAAGTATTCGCCCTACCATGCATTGAAACCCAATACAGCATATCCAGCAACCATGGTTACTACTGCCGACCATGACGACCGGGTGGTGCCTGCGCACTCGTTTAAGTTTGCCGCCCGGTTACAGGAATATCATAAAGGCAGCAATCCGGTGCTGATCAGAATTGATACAAAAGCCGGTCATGGTGCAGGAAAGTCTACCGCCCAGGTAATTGCGGAACAAACTGACAAGTGGGCGTTCATGTTCTATAATTTAGGGGTAACCTATAAAGAACCTCAATAAGCAGCACATAATCTCTAGATAGTTTTTTAGATGAATCCATACGAACAGAAAAGGCGCTGGAAATTTCTTCTACTTGCATTTGCAATTGTAATTGGCGGCGTATCGCTATGGTACAGCAACTATCTGGTAAAGGGCATTTCAGCAGCTGAACGGACGCGGGCAGAGGTATGGGCCCTAAGCAATAAGAAGATTGTTGAGATTACGGACATAAATGACGATTACATCACCTTTATTTATTCCATTCGAGACAGCCTTTCAGTTCCGGCAATCGTAACTGACAACCGGGATAGTATTATTTATTGGAAGGGACTGGACAGCACGAAAACCAATTATAGATTGGAGGCCGAAAACGTGGTGGAATCACCTGTATACACGCGAAAAACGTACGACCCGGTCTATTTTAAGACGCAGTTGAATGAGATGAAAGCCCAGCACCCACCTATCATTATTACTAAGGATGACGGGGAAAAGTGGTTTGTGTATTATAAAGACTCGCCCTTGCTCACCCAGTTAAGGGTTTTTCCCTATATCCAACTTACCGTAATCGGCATCTTCCTTCTGATTGCCTACCTGGTCTTTAGCTCCTCCAGACGGTCGGAGCAAAACCTGGTTTGGGTGGGGATGGCTAAAGAAACGGCGCACCAGCTAGGGACACCGATCTCGTCCCTTATGGCCTGGACAGAATTGATGAAATCGAAGTTTAATGCTGAAGACGATCCGCTGATTCTCGAGATGGAAAACGACATTAAGCGATTAGAGATGGTGGCCGACCGATTTTCGAAAATCGGATCAAAAGCCGTCTTGCAAAGTCATAACGTATATGAAGTTGTGAGCGAGTATGTTAAATACTTCAGCGTAAGGGCCAGTGACAAGATTAAGTTCATGGTAACCGGAGACAAGGAAATCGAGGCGCTGATGAACGTTCCTCTTTTCGACTGGGTGATCGAAAACTTGCTGAAAAATGCTGCTAACGCAATCGAGGGCGAAGGCAGGATAGAAGTTCACATTTCGGATCACCTGGCGAAGAATCAGGTGTACATCGATGTTATCGATACGGGAAAAGGAATTCCCCGAATGAAGTTCGAGACAATTTTCCAACCTGGTTATACCACCAGAAAACGTGGATGGGGCTTGGGACTTTCGCTGAGTAAGCGTATAATTGACAACTATCACCGGGGGCAAATCTTTGTTAAAGACTCGGAGGTGGGTAAAGGAACAACTATACGTATTATCTTAAAAAGCGGAATGACTTATGAACCGGCCACAAGCTGACGAGTATGCAGCATTTTATCAAAAATACATCGAGACAGTAGGGGACGATGTATTAGAGGAACTCAAGGTCCAGCCAGACCTGGTGACAACCCGGCTTGGCGGCCTACCAGCTGAAAAAGCCGATTATGCCTATGCAGAGGGAAAATGGACTATTAAAGAACTTGTTGGTCACATGATCGACACGGAGCGGGTGATGGCTTATCGACTACTCCGAGTCTCAAGGAACGACGATACTCCCTTGCCTGGATTCGACGAGAATACTTTTGTCAGTAATTCAACTTTTAAAAGTCGGGACTTAGGTAGCTTGATCGAGGAGTTTGCAACTGTAAGAAAAGCAAATCTTTATTTAATCGGCGCGCTGTCGGAAGAACAGCTCAACCGCCGTGGTACCGCCAGCAACTGCCCCGTGACAACCCGGTCTCTGCTATTTATCATGGCTGGCCATGTGAAGCACCATCTGACCATCTTGCAGGATCGTTATTTATAGCGCCGGGCGTTAGGGATAGCAGTGGAAAACCCCCAGTGAGGGCAGCCTATGAAGAACCCAGGCGAGCATTTGCAACCGATAACCCGGCCCGTTCAGGCGAGGAACGCCCAAATTATATTCGTGTACAAAGAAACTTCTTAGCGTTTTTGATTAAAAAATATAAATTCCTCAAACTAAGTAAACAAAACGTTATGAATTTCTTTTTTTATAGCATTTATATTTAGATTTGCCTTCCCAAAAAACACATAATAACTAATGAGTTCAGTTGAAATTACCAAAGATACCTATCTTAACTGGTACGAACAGATGTTGCTGATGCGTAGGTTCGAAGAGAAATCAGGACAACTATACGGACAGCAAAAAATCAGAGGGTTTTGTCACTTATATATTGGTCAGGAAGCAGTTTTAGCAGGTGCTATGTCTGTTTTGGGTCCGGACGACTCTATGATTACTGCCTATCGTGACCACGCTCATGCTTTAGCAAGAGGAATGAGCGCCAATGAAATTATGGCTGAGTTATATGGAAAAGTTACCGGCTGCTCAAAGGGCAAGGGTGGCTCCATGCACATGTTCAGTAAAGAGAAAAAATTCTTTGGCGGACACGGTATCGTAGGTGGTCAAATACCATTGGGAGCAGGTGTTGCCTTTGCTGAAAAATATTTAGGCACTACCAACGTGAACGTATGTTACATGGGAGACGGTGCTGTTCGTCAGGGTGCCTTGAATGAAACATTCAACATGGCAATGCTTTGGAAACTACCGGTAATCTTTGTATGTGAAAACAACGGTTACGCGATGGGTACTTCAGTACAGCGTACAACCAACATGATTGATATTTATAAGATCGGTTTAGGATTTGATATGCCTTGTGCTCCGGTTGATGGTATGGATCCGGTTGCTGTGCATAACGCAATGGATGAGGCAGTTCAACGTGCTCGTCGTGGCGAAGGCCCTACTTTCCTGGAAATGCGTACTTACCGCTACAAAGGTCACTCTATGTCTGACCCAGCAAAGTATCGTACAAAAGAAGAACTTGAAGCATACAAAGCAAAAGATCCTATTGGCGTTGTAAAGGCTGCAATTGTTGAAAACAATTATGCTGATGAAGCGTGGTTTGATGAGATTGATGCTAAGGTAAAAGCTATTGTGGAAGAATCTGTAAAATTTGCAGAGGAGTCACCTTGGCCAGAGCCGCACGAACTTTACGAAGATGTTTACGTGCAGGAGGATTACCCATTCATCAGAAGCTAATAAATTACTACTCATAAAAAACTGAATTCAAACAATGGCTGAAGTAGTTCGAATGCCCAAAATGAGCGACACCATGACCGAAGGGGTGATCGCTAAATGGCACAAAAAGGTTGGCGATAAGGTGAACACCGGTGATTTAATTGCCGAGGTAGAGACCGACAAAGCCACTATGGACTTTGAATCATTCCAGGAAGGAACGTTATTATATATTGGTGCTGAAGAGGGATCTGCAGTACCTGTTGATTCTGTAATTGCTGTGCTTGGTGCTCCGGGCGAAGATTATAAATCAGCTTTGGAAGGTGCTGGTAATGGCGCTGCTGCTCCTGCTGCTGAATCCAAACCAGAAACTACCGCTCCTGCTGAAGAAGCAGAAGAAGGTGGAATTGATCCTGAATCTGTTGGCGCAACAGTTATTCGTATGCCTTTATTGAGCGATACGATGACGGAAGGCGTAATTGCAGAATGGCATAAAAAAGTGGGTGACACTGTGAAAAGTGACGATACCCTTGCTGATGTGGAAACTGACAAGGCTACCATGGAAGTGACCGCTTATGCAGAAGGTACTCTTTTATACGTTGGTGTTGAAAAAGGTCAAGCTGCCAAAGTAAACGATGTAATCGCGATCGTGGGTAAAGAAGGAACTGATGTTCAGGCTTTATTAAAAGGTGGTAAAAAAGCTGCCAGCAACCCAACTGAAGGAAATAAAGCAGAAGAAAGCTCGGCAACTCCTGCTCCTGCTCAAGCGGAAGCTCAAACTTCTACTTCATCTGACGCAAGAGTGAAAGCTTCTCCTTTAGCTAAGAAATTAGCGGAAGAAAAAGGAATTGACCTTTCACAGGTTAAAGGAAGCGCCGAAGGCGGACGTATCGTAAAGAAAGACGTAGAGAACTTCAAGCCTTCTGCTCAACCAGCAGCGCAGGCTGCTGCGCCACAAACGGACGCTGCACCAGCTGCAAAAGCAGAAAAAACAATCACTATCCCTCAGTTTATTGGGGAGGAAAAATACACCGAGAAGCCGGTTACCCAGATGCGTAAGGCCATTGCCCGCTCGCTTTCTGACAGCTTGTTTACTGCGCCACATATTTTCGTTACCATGAGTATCGACATGGACAGCGCCATTGCTGCCCGTGCAAAAATGAATGAGTATGCTCCGGTAAAAATTTCATTCAACGACTTGGTAGTGAAAGCTACTGCAATTGCGTTGAAACAACACCCTGCTATCAATTCATCCTGGTTAGGTGACAAGATCCGTGTGAACGAACATGTGAACATCGGTGTTGCAGTAGCGGTAGATGAAGGCTTGGTTGTTCCCGTTATCAAATTTGCTGATGGCAAATCTTTAAGTCATATCTCTTTAGAAGTGAAAGATTTCGCCCAGAAAGCGAAAACGAAGAAACTTCTTCCTACAGATATGCAAGGCTCTACCTTCACCATTTCTAACCTGGGAATGTTTGGTGTAGATGAGTTTACTGCTATCATCAACCCTCCAAACGCAGCAATCCTTGCAGTGAGTGGAATTCAACAAGTTCCGGTTGTTAAGAACGGAGCAATCGTACCAGGTAACATCATGAAAGTGACGTTAAGCGGTGATCACCGGGTAGTTGACGGAGCTGTAGTTGCAGCATTCTTACAAACACTGAAAGCGCTGTTAGAAGAACCTGTAAGATTACTGGTTTAATTATCAGTCATCAATTTTGATAATCAAAGCGGCTCTGGTTTCAGGGCCGCTTTTTTTGTTTCTTAGTGTTGATTTTTGGGCTGTGCGAAGACAAGCATCGCAGACAGAATGCATTCGTCAAATAACTTCTGAAAACGTTTGTATAAAAAACGGTAATAGACGAGTTACCTTTCAGAGAAAGTGAGCGAAGCGCGCCGAAATCTATCATCAGAAATGAAAGCACTTTGAGGAGGTAAAAAACTCTTGATGAGGTACCTAGTTGAAACGCATCAGCCAGGCGATCAGCATTTTAACGGTAAGAAATCACATTCATTCACAGTGTTGAACAGGCAAGAATCGAATAACAGGTTCTATAAACATATCGACTATTATTAAGCGCAGTTAGAGATATGAGTATAAGACAACGTCCCCCCTTTCGTTAAAGGGCACCTGAACGACATGGACCATTAGTGAAAAATAAATCCATAAAAAAGCCCGGCGTTTATGAGAAACATCCGGGCAACCTAAACCTTATCACAATTATACTCTCCAAAACGCATAAGGTTTCAAATTGTTGTAGAAAATTTGAAAATTCTTCTGAAGTTGCAACAATACTTCCCCCAACTTATAGTGTCTTATTTTCTTGAAGCATCTCCGCAGTCTCGAACAACAATTCTGCTTGTAGCTATTTTTTATAAAAAAGGTGCGAGATGTACTCCCGTTATACAGGAATGAAAAATAGTTTTATACTGTCAGATGAAACTGCAATAGGTTAAATATATGCTAGTGGATCAGTATAGCTAGCCCGCTTGAGATTTAGGCTTCCATCCAGTCACGATTATTAGAGGCTCAATGGTGTAAGCTAAAACCGATTGCAGCGAAAAGGCTCGCAACGAAGGGCTGCCGTCAGTACTTGTAGCGGCAAGCAGCCCCCCAGCAGTTTGAAGTACGTTAGCTCGTTTCCAAAAACCGGACGGACTTATGAGAAATGCCGTCCGATCCTAACGAATCTATTTAAGAAACTTTTCCCGCAACTGCTCTACCTGTTCGTTGCTGATTGGGACCATGTTGCCTATGGGAGCGCAAAGCACCAGGGATTTTGCACTAAACTCGGCCACTTCTAGGTAGTCGAAGGTTTGCAACAGCTGATCACCGGTGACAAGGACACAAGTATTTTGAATAATTACTGCTGGATTATTCTTAGCTACCAGATCCGGAATAGTACTTTGGTCGGCGAAGTGGCTGCCGAACTCCAACGAACTCACGTCCTGCAAGAAAATCCAGCTTTCCGGAATGGTACGAACGTTAAAAGTTGACCCAGTAACACCAAAAGCCATCAAATATGGTGACTGGGTGAGGATGATCGAGTTAATCTCCGGATGCTTCCTGTAGATTTCCTGATGAAGGTAAGTGGTGCGACTCGGCACTTTGCCTGGCTCACGTTTACCATCTTTGATTTGTACGATATCTTCAATTTTCAAATCCCACCGGGGCACATCGGTTGGAGTGATTAAAAAGTCGTTACCCCTCCAGCGTGTTGATACGGTGCCATAAGAGCTGATCATGAGACCCTGAGTACAGGCCCGTTTTACGATATCTACGATCTCTGTGCGCTTTTCCCTTTCATCAGGAGGGTAAGCTACGACGTCCATTTCGGGCAGTTGAGCTGGAATCTGATTCTCGAATGCTTCGATCTGCTCGTCGCTCAAAAACTTTGGCTCTCCAACTGATTTACCGTAAAGTATTGCCCGAGCACAAAATTCGAGTGTTTCAAAACGTTGGAAAGTATCCAGCAAATCAAACCCTCCAACCACAGTCCCGTGGTTTTCCATAATCACCGAATTATAACCCTTCGTAAACTCACTTGCAATTTTTGCTCCCAGTGCTGCGCTACCTGGTAGTTCGTATGGAGCGTAACCAACAGGGCCGCATACTCTTTTTGCCTGAGATATAATGTTTGTATTTGGGATGGTCCTGACAATACTGAACGACACCAAAGCAGGTGGGTGGGCATGAATAATTGATTTGATATCGGGCCTTATTTCATAAATTGCTCTGTGAAAGGGAAATTCGGAAGATGGCTTATGGCGCCCTTCAATTGTGCCATCCTTTTTTACGCAAACGATGTCTGAGGGCTGTAGTCTACCCTTGTCAACAGCTGAAGGCGAAATCCAGATATCACCGTTTTCGTCCATGATAGAGATATTTCCACCTGAGGTGGTCGTCAGACCGCGCCGGTAGATCCTACCCATGGTTAAAGCAATTTGATCTCTTGGGTGCATCAGGTGGGGGTTCAGAATCTCGTTGACCATACTTTTTTTAATTTTAGTTTTTAGCAAATTTAAGCGATGCCTTTCAGTTCGGCATCCTGCTATTTCCTGCAAAGAGGGTCAGGATTATGCTAGATGAAAATGACGAGAGTCATCTTTAATAGTGTTTCGAAAGCAAGCGCTATACGGACAGCCAGGGTTATTTGAAGTAGACGGCTCAGGTGACACGAAGAAGACCAGGTATTGAAACCGGAAAAGGAACCGAAACAGCAAAAGAGATATCCTCCCCATAAAAAAAGAGCCAGACTCCATAAGGACGCCTGGCTCGGACTTAACTATATATTACTGATGAAGTCTAGAACTTGTAGGTCAGCGTTGTCATAAACTGTCTTGGTGCAATTGGATTAACGCTGTAGTTCTCATGCACATAGTAGTTCAGTTCGTCGGTTAAGTTCGAAACTTTAGCGAGAACAGAAAGTCTTTTAAATGTGTAACCAGCTGAAAGATCAATAGTGGTAAAGCCCGACACGGGAATAAGGCGGTTGTACTTTTGAGTCTGTTCCACGGTATTGTTCCAACCAGCATTACGTTTACCAGTGTAGAAGGCGGATGCGCCTAGTCTAACTCCTCTAAGCTTCGTTGCGGAAAAGGTGTAAAATAAAGAAGCGTTGGCTGTGTGAGCGGTATTACCCACCAAACGCTCTCCTTCATAATAACTCCCTTTTTTTCCTGAAGTCTTAGTGTACCTCATGAAATTATAGCTATATCCTCCAATAAAGTCTAGCCCTGAAATTATACTTCCATTTAAATCCAGTTCAAATCCATCACTGGTCGTTTGTCCGGTGAACTCTTTTAAATCTGTATTAGCTACAGGATTTCCGTCGGGGCCTAATGCTGTTTGAACAAAGTCGTCATTTACAATACGGTAGTAGGAAAGGTTAGCGGACACCTTTCCATTAAGGAAGTCGTTTTTAACCCCTACCTCATACTGATCGAGTATAGATGGTCGAAGAGAACCGCCTGTACTTGCATCAATACCCGTATTTGTGACAAAATTATTAGTGTAGCTTACAAAAATCGACGTTGTTTTGATAGGTTGATAGATTAGTCCGACACGAGGAGAAAAAGCTCTGTCGTACTTGTTATCTTGCTTCAGTGCTGCGTTCTGCTGGTTTCCGTATCCAACTCTTTCGTCGGAGTTAGCATCATATACAATCCCTCTTGCAGCCTTTTGATATGTCCAGCGAAGCCCTGCTAATACTTTAAATTTGTCAGTCAGTTCTATCAAATCCTGAGCATACACACCGAATCGATGTACAGGGTTTATTGTATATAGCGAATCTACGGTTTGCGGAATATCGGTCCTGGCTTTAGAAAAATCACCCGTCAAAATATTTATGCTATCGTAGTTATTATTAAACTTTTTGAAAGTAGTATTAGTTGTGAGAAAAGTTTCAGCATCTGTACCTGCCAAAAAAGTATGAGTAATGCTACCGGTCTTAACCTTACCCGTTAAATTGATTTGACCATTGTAGTAATCTTCACCAAGCTTCGATCTCGTTAAAGTGCGATTCCAAAGACCATCTTCTGTGGCGGGCGCAATTCGCTCGGTAGAAAAATAGTTTCTATTATAACCCTGATAGGAAATTATTGAATTGAGTTTCCAGTTATCCGATATCTCATGGTTTACTTGCGCTGAAGCAGAGCCTTGCTGAACCCTATTGAATCCCCAGGTTGTATTGAAAAAAGATGACCTGGAAACGGTGGTGTTTAATCTGTTGTTTACTGATCCTACTCCGAAGTCGGGAGTCAAATCATAATCCTGATAGTCACCCTCCAATAAAAGCTCCGTCTTGTCACCCAACTTGTAAAGCAAAGAAGGATTGAAATAATATCTGTCAGACTTGACACTATTTCTAAAACTCTCGGCATTCTCATAAGTACCAATTAATCTAAAAGCCACGTTTTTAGTTATTGGGCCGTACACATCACCTGTTGGTTTGTATAGACTGTAGCTTCCTGCTCTAAGAGAAACCTCTCCTCCATACTCAAACTTCGGTTTTTTAGTAACCAGATTCAGAACTGCTCCTCCGGTAACATTTCCATATAACAAGGCTGCACTACCTTTTAAGACTTCTACGCTTTCCAAAGTACTCGCCTCTGGCAGAGCTCCTGAGCTTACTCTGCTACCATTCTTAAACATATTGGTGCTTCCCAGATTATAACCCCTGGCAAAAAAAGTCTCAGATGTTGAGCCTCTGGTGGTTCCAAGAGCTACACCGTTGACGTTTTTAATCACGTCGCTCAAACGATTGGCCTGCTGGTCGCGAATGACTGCGCTGCTTACCACTGCCATCATTTGTGGATTATCAATTGGCTTAATCCCTGCCTTTCCAATTGATAACGGTTTTTGATTCGCACTTTTATATCCGGTAACGACCACCTCATTGAGCTTCTCAGAACTTTCGGGCAACACAAAATCAACGCGGGCTACTTGCCCTGCTTGTACCGTTACCGTTTTCTCCTGGCTCTCCAGCCCGATAGAAGAAGTTTTTACGGTATATACCCCCGGTTTTACCTGTCTGATAGTGAATGTTCCATCGTCGTTCGTAAATACCGATTTTGAAGCTTCCTTTAACCCAACATTTACTCCTGCCGCGGGCGCACCATCTCGGCTGCTAATTTTCCCTTCAATTATTCCCGTTGCGTTTTGAGCCTGTAAGCCACTTACGAAACCAATAAGCATCAGAAGAAGAATTACATGGAGAGTAGAGGTTTTTATTTTCATGTCTTTATTTAGATTAATTCTATGCGGCAAAAATAGAAAGTCAATCCGTTTTCACAAAATTATTTAGAATTAATCTAATTAGAGCTACAGATATAGAGTGGTAATGTCGCGGTTTTTTTTTTAAATTGATTTGTAAACCTTTAGCCCCGTGAACCTAGGAAAGCCAAGCTTGCTGCTCATTATTTCGCTCCTATTCATGCTGAATAGAGAGGAGGTTTACGGCCAATTTCAGTTAAAATCCGACAGAAAAAGTGAGACGATCGCCTTTAAGATGGTTAAGAATCTAATGGTCGTTTCACTCACTATTAACAATGAAGGGCCGTTCAACTTTATATTGGACACAGGTGTAGGTATCTTCCTAATCACCCACCCAGCGTTAACCGAGTCATTAGGCCTTCGCGATTTACGACAAATTAATATAACCGGATTTGGAGAGGGTGAGGAGTTGCGTGCAAAGATTGCTCCGTCAGTACTTGTACAAATTGGTCCACATATCGAGGGGCACATGGCTGCCGCCGTCCTCGAGGAGGATCATTTTGGACTCTCCTCCTATATCGGCTCACCCATTCATGGCCTCCTTGGTTATGAGTTCTTCAATAGCTTCGTAGTCCATGTCAACTATATGAGTAACACACTTCGCGTCTATCCGCCTGAAAAACATAAAATTCTTAGAAAAGGACAAAAAATACCGATAAGCATAGAAGCGAGAAAACCTTATACCCATGCTCGCATAATAATGCCTTCAGGAGAAAAAATTACAGCGAAACTGGTCATCGACTCTGGTGCTGGTCATCCCTTGTCGCTCGAAACTTACCAGGGCCAACCCTTTATCGTTCCTCAGCAGAGAATTGAGGCGAACTTAGGCGTGGGCCTGTTAGGAGCAATCGAAGGATATATTGCGCGAGTTCCCACATTTATATTAGGGAAATTTGAGCTTCACAATGTTATCACAGCATTTCCAAACTATACTCCCTTAACGAAAATGGTATCGCAGGGTAGAAATGGCAATTTGGGAAATATCATTCTAAGGAAGTTTAATATCATCCTGGATTATAACCGAGGCATTATGTACTTGAAACCCAACTCGCGATTTAAGGAGCCTTTCGAGCATGATATGAGTGGACTCGAACTGCTAGCGATTGGCCCCGACCTCGAAAAAATTATTATTGGAAGAGTAGAGAAAGGTTCTGCAGCGTGGGAAATAGGCTTGCAGGAGGAAGATGAGATCGTATCGGTGAATTTTAAACCGGTAAGTCAAATTGGCTTGGAGGAAATTTACAATCTATTCCGAGCAAAGACGAACAAAACAGTTATCCTGTCGATAATTCCAAAAGGAACAACAAAACCCGAAACCGTTCTTTTAACATTAAAGAGAAGGATATAGCAATGCTAAATCCTTCTCAATTTTCTACACCACCAGATTTCCCGTATTGTTTACTGAGCGAGCAAAAGGTTTCATATACGCCTCAAACAGTACTGCTAACTCCCTCCGGGTCACAATCCGGGAAAGATCAAACTTGCCTGACAGCTTGAGCGACTTATTCCAGGCACGCTCTACTTCGCGGTCCAGTTCATCGCCTCTATTGGCTGTAAACTTAATGAGGCTCAACACTTCTTTTAGCGACAACCGCTCGGCCTTGTTGTCAAGAAACCATATCTGACTACGGCTATAATATTCCTTCATGGCATCCCTAATGTCAGATGCTAGCACCGTGCTGTCGGGCATAAACAAGAAATTATTATTGACCAGTCTCCCCTTAAGAATCCCGGTAGCTGCTAATTTCTGAATAGCCGAAAAACTTGAATCAGCAGGACTTATATCCGTAAAATTGAATAATTGTGATCTATAAGCTAACAGCTCCGCCTGAATAATTCTAATATCAAGTTCTTTAGTTTCCTTGTTGAAGAAGGCACAATAAGCCCCGACCGCCCCCGCTGCCTGCCCCGCAGCAAAAGTACTGGTTGCCACGCTTGCACCGGTTACCAGGAAGTTTTCTTTACCCGCAATTAGTGCCGATATCGGCAGGAAATGTAGCTGACCTGATACCGGAGCCACGCTTGTTCTATATTTTTTATCAGAATACACATCCACCACTGTCAATAATGGAGATGGCATAGCCACTTTTGCCAGACTGGCTATAACACTATTCGTAGTTGCATCAATGAAAACAGTCGCTTTTATTTCACTTTTATCCTTGAACTCAGCTTCCCAAAATTTCCCATCTCGCTTTACCTCCTTTAAATCACCTTTACGAACTACAGTTAGGTTTTTTATAGTATCTGTCCAGCCCTTGAAAACAGTCCCAACAAATTCAGGAGTTAACCCTGACGATTGGCTTTGAGATTTGCTCTTCAGCGAGTCAACCAGCTTTAAGAAGTCGCCATACACGCCTGTTTTAAAAGTTCTTTCTGCTTCATTTATTGTGATACTGGTAAATTCTCCCTGATGAACCAGGGTAGTTTTTGCGCCCGAATGAGCAGATTGGATAGCCGCTGCAAGGCCGGAAGGAGTAGCGCCGAACACTACTACGCCGGTTTTGTTACGCTGAGCAAACGCGGAGCCAACCAACAATAAACTTAAAATACCTAGAATATATCTCTTCATTTTTTTCTTTTGTCTCCAAATATATGTTTCAACCTCAACGAAGTAAAAGATTAATGATTTTAGTATTAAGAAAGTTTAACATATTTTAACAATACGTAATAACCCTTATTAGAACTTAAACGCACAACTATGAAAGCCAATCAAAACGCTCTTCGTTACCCTATCGGCGAATTTTCTGCACCTGCAGATATTACTGGGGAACAAATTAAAAATTGGATTGACGAAATTGCAGCACTACCCGAAGAGCTCGAAAAGGCTGCTGATGGCCTATCAGATACACAGCTCAATACGCCCTATAGACCAGGAGGATGGACCCTGCGACAGGTCATTCACCATCTTCCTGATAGCCACATGAATTCGTACATTCGGTTCAAGTTAGCTATTACCGAAGATTCGCCAACCATCAGACCATATCTGGAAGATCGGTGGGCTGAATGTGAAGAAGCCAGAACAGCAGCGCCGGACGTTTCCATCAACTTACTCAAAGACCTCCACAAACGCTGGGTTTTATTCTTGAGATCACTTCAACCGGCAGACTTCGAGAAGGGTTTTATCCATCCGGAACAAGGAAAGCTGCTGAAGCTAAAAGAGGTTCTGGGGTCATATGCGTGGCATGGGAAGCACCACCTTCACCATATCCTGCAAACCAGACAGCTGAATGGCTGGTAATACTCCGAAAGGGACTAACCGTCAAACATAGCCATGTGACCAAGGTTTGACTTAAAAGCTTAAGTGAAGAAGAAGAGCAGCAAGGAAGCCCTGATCATCTGTATTGATACTAGGTGTAGCGATAGAAAAAAGGAGTCGGGTAGATGATAACTGCAGGTTTTTCCTGCAAAACCTGCACTCAAGGTGCATGCAACGTGCACGCATGGTGCACTCATAAGCAATATTAGGAGCATAAGAGCCGGGCTAGTACATTAGATCGGCACTGCTTCTACTTCCGCAGAATGTCAAGGGTTAGAGGGTCCCTCAGGAATTGATAAACAGGGGTCTTTAACTTCTTTCAGGGGAACAGGAAAAGGCCAGGCAATTGCGAACAAGCAACCAAGGTCCTTTAAATGAGGTCAAGCTGAGTGGACCTAAAAAAAGAAAAACCGCCTCACAATTGACTTACGAGACGGCTTCTTTTTAAGTTAAATTTTTTCTGACTATTGAGCGTTAGCTCTTGCTTCTTGTTTCAATTTATCGTTTGCAACAATTACAATCTCTACCCTACGGTTTTGTGAACGTCCAGCGTCGCTTGTGTTATCAGCAATCGGTTCAGTTTCACCTTTACCTACAGTAGTTAACCTACTTGCAGAAATTCCCTGAGCCACTGCGTAGCTTCTAACTGCTCCTGCACGTCTTTCAGACAAATCGTAGTTGTAAGAATCGCTACCCACATTGTCTGTGTGGCCGATAACCATAATATTGGTTTCAGGATTGTTCTTCATAGTTGCTGCAAGATTCTGAATATTTGTTCTTGCATTGGCTTTTAAATCAGACGAGTTGAAGTCGAAAAGAATACCGGAATCGAACTTCACAATTAAACCCTCACCTGCATCAATTACTTCTGCTCCAGGTACCGTCTTTCTGATTTCCTCAGCCTGACGATCCATTTTACGGCCAATGTACGCTCCTGCTACACCTCCGATCGCGCCACCAACAACTGCACCTACTGCGGTATTACCGGCTTTTTTACCAATGATTGCACCGATGGTACCACCAGCAGCGGAACCGATGACGGCACCTTTCTGAGTCCGTGTCATTTGGCTGCAACTAACCGTTAACATAGATGTTGCTGCGATAGCTATACAAAAAGTAGCAATTTTCATTTTCATTGTTTTCATAATTGTGTCTTTAATACTAAGTGTGTTGTTTGTCTTTTTTCAAACCTGATGCCAAATTACGCAAATTCTGCTAAGTGATCTGATTCCATGTTGATTTGACCACCTACCGAAATAATGGTTTAATTCAATTCTGCTGTAATTTTAGCACATTTTGTTTCAATCATCAACACCTTATATACATTAATGATCGACGATGGTTTTCAGAATTCCCAATGAATTTAAAGGGATGGGGTTTTTCCACCATCCACCGGAATATTAACTCCGCTGATATAGCCCGCTGCAGGAGAAGCTAGAAATACTACAGCAGCTGCGACGTCTTCAGCCGTGCCAATCCTGCCTAAGGGGATTTCTTTAATCATTTCTTGCTGTACCTCTTCGGGAGTCTTACCCTCTCGCTCCGCACGACCATTAATAATCGCCTCTAACCTGGCAGTCATGGAGGTACTTGGAAGCACATTATTCACGGTAATACCAAAAGGTCCGAGTTCGACAGAAAGAGTTTTTGCCCAACTTGCTACGGCTCCCCGAATAGTGTTGGAAACTCCAAGACCTTTCAAAGGCGTTTTTACTGAAGTTGATATCACATTGATAATCCTACCCCAGCCAGTTTGTTTCATAAAGGGAATTGTAAGCTGTGCCAGTATTTGATTACAGAGTAGATGCTGACTAAAGGCTTGTTCAAATTCTTCGACACCCGCTTCTATTGCCGGACCAGCCTTGGGGCCGCCCGTGTTGTTAATGAGAATATCTATGGGTTGCTTTTCCAAGTAGGCAGAAACCGCCTGTTTGAGCTCTTCTGGCTTTGTAAAATCAGCCACAATATAATGGTGTGTTTCCGTATCATCGGCCGGGAGCTGAGCTATCACCTCTTTTAACTTCTCTTCGTTCCGGGCAACCAGGGTAATGCTTGCACCAAGTAAAGCCAATTCCATCGCGGAAGCTTTACCAATCCCCTGCGTACTTCCGCAGACTAATGCGCGTTTCCCTGTAAGATCTAAATTCATATTAATATCCGTACTTGTTTTTCCACAAACGTTTCAAATGCTCACGGAGTTTTAATTCAGAGGCATTATTTCCGGGATCAAAAAGCTTCGTCCCACTTAGTTTGTCAGGAAAGTACTCCTGTTCTTCGAAGTTACCCTCGTAAGAGTGCGCATATTTGTACTCCTTCCCATAGCCTATATTTTTCATCAACTTGGTGGGAGCGTTACGAAGGTGCAATGGCACGGGCAAATCGCCGGTTCTGGCTACTAGTTCCTGCGCCTTATTTATAGCTGCATAGCTCGCGTTACTTTTAGCCGAAGAGGCCAGGTAAGTTACTGTTTGAGACAAGATGATGCGCGATTCCGGCCAACCAATGACGTTCACCGACTGGAAGCAAGTATGCGCCAGCAGAAGCGCATTGGGATTTGCGTTCCCTATATCTTCAGACGCGAGGATTAACAAACGGCGGGCAATAAACAGGGGATCTTCTCCCCCTTCTATCATCCGGGCCAGCCAATAAACCGCAGCGTTAGGGTCACTTCCCCGAATGGATTTTATAAAAGCGGAAATGATGTCGTAATGTTGCTCACCGGCCTTGTCATATAAAGCCATGTTCTGCTGCACATTCTCCAGCACCAAATCATTTGTAATTTCTATTTGATCCTTCCCAACCGCATTTATCACCAGCTCCAGCACGTTGAGTAAGCGTCGGGCATCGCCGCCACTAAGGCGCAGCAAAGCTTCATGTTCTTTAATGGTGATCTGCTTACGCGATAAAAACTCATCTTCCTTAAGTGCTCTGCCTATAAGTTGAAGCAAGTCTTCTTCCGTAAGGTGCTGCAGAATATACACTTGGGATCTGGAAAGTAAGGCGGAGATGACTTCAAAAGAAGGATTTTCAGTGGTAGCACCAATCAAGGTTACCAACCCTCGCTCCACTGCTCCTAAAAGGGAATCTTGTTGTGACTTGGAAAAACGGTGAATCTCATCAATAAACAAGACCGGCAGGTTTTCTTCTGTTTCTTTCAGTCTTGCCGCCTTTTCAATTACTTCCCTGACATCTTTCACGCCAGAGTTGATAGCGCTTAAACTGAAAAAAGGCCTATTTAATTGTTGAGAAATGATATAAGCTAAAGTGGTCTTTCCTACACCGGGCGGGCCCCATAGAATTAGCGATGGAAGGTTGCCACTTTCTATAGCCCTCCTTAAAATAGCATTATTGCCGACCAAGTGTCGCTGACCAACATATTCGTCCAGGTTTTTCGGACGCATTCTTTCTGCTAGTGGAGGTATGGTAGCCATATTTTAAAAATTGGGCCTGGATGCGAAGCAATCAAATCAATACCTCCAGACCCAACTAATTATCCTTTTTTAACTTCCTTTGCCCAGGTATCCTTCAGGGTAACGGTTCTGTTGAAGACAAGGTTTTCAGTAGTAGAATCTTTATCAAGAGTAAAGTAGCCTTTGCGGATAAACTGGTAGCCACGACCGGGCTGAGCTGTCGCTAAATCCGGTTCCATGAAAACTTTGGGAATAATCTGCAAGCTCTCGGGATTAATAAGCTCCTTGAAGTCGCGGTCTTCTCCAGCCGGATCTTCCGATCGGAACAATCTATCATAGACCCGTACTTCTGCCGTAGCTGCATGCGGTACGCTCACCCAGTGGATAGTACCCTTCACATTGATGCCAGAAGTATCCTGCCCAGATTTGGATTCAGGAATATATGTACAACGCACTTCAATAATATTTCCCTGCTCATCCTTCACAAAATCTTCGCACTTTACAATATAAGCATGCTTCAGGCGCACCATTAGTCCTGGTCCTAGTCGGAAAAACTTCTTCGGAGGATTTTCCATGAAATCTTCACGCTCTATCCACAGCTCTTTGCTAAATGGAATGTCTCTTGAACCTTCCCCACCTTCTACTTCGGGGTTATTTTCACCGTGCAGCAGCTCACCTTCTCCCTCGTAATTGGTGATCACCAGTTTAATGGGATCAAGCACTGCCATTCTGCGCCAGGCTGTTTTGTTCAAATCTTCGCGAACACAGAACTCTAGCAGACTTACATCGATAATATTTTCGCGCTTCGCTACACCGATCCGGTCGCAAAAATCACGGATGGAGGCTGGGGTAAAGCCCCTCCTTCTTAAGCCGCTGATCGTAGGCATCCGCGGATCATCCCATCCAGTTACAAAGCCCTCATTCACCAACTGAAGCAACTTCCGCTTACTCATCACGGTGTAAGTCATGTTAAGACGGGCAAACTCATACTGACGGGAAGGGAAAATTTCCAGCTGGTCTATGAACCAGTCATAAAGAGCCCTGTGCGGAATGAATTCGAGGGTACAGATCGAGTGAGTTATCCCTTCAATGGAATCTGACTGGCCATGGGCGAAATCGTACATCGGGTAGATGCACCACTTGTTCCCTGTACGATGGTGCTTAGCGTGGCGGATACGATACATAATCGGATCGCGCATGTGCATGTTAGGTGAAGCAAGATCAATTTTAGCACGAAGTACTTTCGCTCCATCGGGATACTTTCCTTCACGCATTTCAGCAAACAAGCTCAAATTCTCCTCAATACTTCTTTCGCGATAAGGAGATGGCGTTCCCGGTTCGGTGGGAGTACCTTTTTGAGCTGCTATTTCATCGGGAGAACTGTCATCCACATAAGCCAAACCCTTTTTAATCAAGTTAGTGGCAAACTCATAAAGCTGATCAAAGTAATTAGAAGCGTATAGCTCGTTATCCCAATTGAAACCAAGCCATTTTACATCCTCTTTGATACTTTCCACGTACTCCGTCTCCTCCGTCTCGGGATTCGTATCGTCAAACCTTAGATTAGTTTTACCATTATATTTTAATGCCAGACCGAAGTTCAGGCAGATGGATTTAGCATGACCAATATGAAGATAGCCATTAGGTTCGGGCGGAAAACGAGTATGGACGCGTCCACCATTTTTCCCGTTTCGGATATCCTCCTCAACAATTTCTTCTATAAAATTTAATGATCTTTCTTCGCTCATAACAGTTTAAAAGGCTACAAAAGTAGTAAAATTAGCTTTGTGAAGATTAGATAGTTTTAATAACGAGCCTGATCCTTTTTAAGTTTATAAGGCAGTAGAAAACTGTGTTTTGGCCTCCTTCTCACTTACCGCTTCCTATGAAAAATTTCAAACCACGACTTTCACCGAAACTAAAAATGGGTTGAATGGCTCTAAATTGTAGAAAAAATTTCCCATCGAAGGCAAAAAAATTATCTTTATAGATCGATAAACTTAGCTTATGAAGAGAATCTTAATTGTTGATGATGAAGTTAATATCGGATTACTGCTCTCCAGGTTTCTTACCCGAAACGGCTTTGAAGTAGCTACCGCCACGAACGGCGGCGCAGCGATGGAAATGCTTGGTAAAGAAAAATACAATTTAGTACTCTGCGACTTCCGTCTGGAGGATACGGATGGAAGGGAGATGCTTAAAAAAATAAAAGTCTCTTATCCTGCTACCGGTGTAATTATCATAACGGGTTATTCCGACATCAAGTTAGCCGTCGAGCTTATTAAAATGGGGGCTTATGATTATATCACGAAGCCCTTGTATCCGGATGAAATTTTAAACACCATCAACAAAGCTCTTGAAACACAGGAAGCTTTATCGAAGGATTTTGCGGAGGAGAGTACTTCTCAAAGCTCGAAAAAGGAAAAGTCGTCGGACAGCAATCTCGCTTTCCCGGATCAATTTATAACGGGCCAAAGTAACGCCTCACGCGAGCTTCTGAAACAGATCGAGTTAATTGCTCCCACCAACTATAGTGTTATCCTAACCGGCGAGAGTGGAACAGGGAAAGAGTCTGTTGCGAAGTCGATCCATTTGAAAAGCAATCGAAGTGATAAGCCCTTTATCGCTATGGACTGTGGCTCATTAACGAAGGAACTGGCCGGAAGCGAGTTCTTTGGCCATGAAAAAGGCTCTTTCACCGGAGCTTTGTATACTAAGATAGGCCATTTTGAAATGGCTAATGGAGGTACGCTGTTTTTGGATGAAGTAGGAAATCTTTCCTATGATATCCAGGCGGCGCTTTTAAGAACGGTTCAGGAAAGAAAAGTTAAGCGAATTGGAAGCACGAAAGAGATCGACTTGGATGTCAGGATCATTGTAGCTACTAACGAAAACTTATCAGACGCGATTCAAAAGGGGAAATTCCGGGAAGATCTCTATCACCGCTTCAACGAGTTCAGCATTCATTTACCGCCGCTTCGGAATCGGGAGCAAGATATTATCCTGTTTGCAGAGAGCTTTTTACAGGAAGCTAACGGCGAGTTAAATCGTAACATTGAAGGCTTTTCGGACGAGGTAATCGAATGTCTGCTAACCTATAACTGGCCAGGCAATGTACGGGAATTAAAGAACGTAATAAGAAGAGCTTGTCTGCTGACAGAGGGTTCAAAAGTCCCTATAAAAGCGTTGCCCCTCGAAATCTCAACCTTCGCCCGGGTGACCGCTATCGAAAGTGCGGTAGTAACTATTCAGGCAAAAGAGGCTAAAAAAGGTTTAAAAGATGCCGCGCTGGAAGCAGAATATGAAACAATTTTAAGGGTATTGAAGGAAGTAAACTTTAATAAGACTAAGGCAGCTAAAATTTTAAATATCGACAGAAAAACGCTTTACAATAAAATGAAAGCAATCAATCTGGAATAAAACCGATAAAAAGATCGATGCACAATAGATTCAACATTCCTACTCCTATCTTATGGATTGTACTTATTATCTGCATTGTTCCCTCCATTTTTGTATTCCCCTACCTTAGTGACACCGCATCGACAGTCCCCTCTACCATCAGTTACAGAGGCTTCATATTCTTCAACATCTGGTTAATTGCGGGGATTGCTGTAGCGCTAATCACAGGGGTGCTTTCTTTTGTTGATTACCAAGTAAAGAAAGATCTGGCAACTCCGGTAATCGGCACTGCGCTGATCACCGTCGCTTTGTTTCAGGCCATCGTTCTATTGCTTAATGCTGATAGTTCAACGCACCTTTTATCTCACAAGCAGAACTATCAAAACTGGTTTACTACCAGAGCGCTTTATCTAACCCTACTCATTCTTAGCTCGGCTTATTTGATTGGTAAAAGTAGAGCCCGGACAAAAAAGCCGGCGAACAAGAAGCTCATTTTAGCGCTCGTACCCATTCTTTCGGCAGTCTGCCTGGGAGTGGCTATGTTTGTAAATTCCCAGGACGGTAACTTATTTCCGAAATACGAAGCCAACACTTTTATTACCCACCCCTACGAGGCTATAACTCTTGTAGCCTATATTCTAACAGGCTTTCTGTTGCTGCCGCCCTTTCAACGGCATTTCCCTTCACTGTTTTCGCGACTTCTTATATTAACGATTATTCCAGGCGCCTTCGCCGGATTATTTATGTCTGTCCACAGATCGCCGTTCGATATATTTTTTAATACCGCCTACTTCCTCAACTTCATTCATTATACGATTCCATTACTTGGTATCGCATTAAATTATATTGAGACTACTAAAAAAGAGCGCCGGGTGATTAGCCAGTTACATCAGGAAATCAGAGACCGAATTGCCACGCAGCAGAAACTAAAGAAACGGGAAGCGTTGTTGGCAAAGGCTGAAAAAATAGCTCATTTGGGAAGCTGGGAGTATGACATTGATACGAAAGCGGTAGAGTGGTCGGATGAAATGTACAACATCTTCGGGGTGTCGTCAGACTATATCCCGAGCACCTATATTCACGATGAAGCAATTGTTGAAGCCTACAGAGAACGGGTAAAAAGGGAAATAGGATCAGCAGTCAGGAACAAGAGCACCTATCACTTAGAGTTCCAGATCAAGAGGCCCGACGGAACCATCAGGCATTTGCTGTCGCAGGGAGAATACGCTGCTTCCGACAATAAATTAGTAAACATCCTTCTTGACATCACCGAGCTGAAAGAGGCAACTCAGAAACTTTCGCAAAGCGAATCCCTGCTAAGAGAGGCGGAGGCCATTTCGCACAATGGAAGCTGGGAGTGGTCCACAGAAAAAAACAGCTTCTTTTGGTCGGACGAGTTATACCGAATTCACGGACTTTTGCCGAACGACTCGTTCATTGACCTTCGACATTATCTCAGTTTCATCCACCCCGAGGACGTTCAACGGTTCGTAAGCTCTCTGGCTGAAACTCAAAAAGGTTTAAAGCCATTCTCCCTCGAGTACAGAATCATAAGACCCAATGGCGATATCCGACACCTGCTTCTGAGTGGTAAGTTTAAAACCGACTTTTCCGGAAACGTGGAAAGAATTTTGGGAAATACACAGGACATAACAGAACTAAAGAAAACGACCCTCCTACTCGATCGTAGTGAGAGTCTTTACAGGACGATCGCTAAAAATGCTCCCGACAGCGCTGTTTTCGTGTTTGATACAACCAAAGAATTATTACTGAAAGAAGGGCCGGCGATTGAAAAGATAGATCCGGAAGGTCTTTTTGCCACCGGTGCCACTTTCGAACTTGTAGTCTTTAATCAGGATTTTCAAACACATCGTGAGCTTTTAGAGCAGGCACTTGCTGGGAATGCCGGCTTAATCGAGCACAAGATTTCTGGAAAAACTTTCAAAACTTTCTACACACCAGCCTTCTCATCAGACGGAGAAATATTTGGCGTAATTACGCTGATGCATGACGTCACCGATTTAAAAAAAGCGCAGCAGGAGCTCGAACAAAAAATTTCCGAATTGAAGCGATCCAACCAGGATTTGGAGCAATTCGCATATGTAGCATCCCATGATCTTCAGGAGCCGCTCCGGAAAATTAAATCATTTGGAGATCGATTGAAGCGTAACTATGCGGCTACCTTACCAGATGAGGCGCAAGATTTTATCAACCGAATGAGTAATGCGTCTGACCGAATGCAAACTTTGATAGACGACTTGTTAACCTTATCCCGCGTCAGAAAAACTGAAGACCTTGCGCCAACTAATCTCGCTGAGACGATCAAAGAAGTGCTATACGACCTGGAACACCTGATTGAACAAAAGCGGGCTCGCATTGAGGTGCAGGCAAATGTGACCATTCCGGCGATACCTTCGCAAATTCGGCAGCTTTTTCAAAACCTACTAACTAACTCCCTGAAGTTTAGTAAAGAAGGACAACCTGTACAGATTAAAATCTCAAGCAAGCTGATCTCCGGAAATAGCGTCAGTAACAGCTCTCAATGTTTGAATAAAGAATGGACCTACGTACAAGTCGAATTGAGGGATAACGGCATTGGCTTCGATCAACAATATTCTTCCGCCATATTTTCACTATTCCATCGACTACACTCCCGGAGCGAGTTTGCAGGAACTGGTATAGGACTTGCAGTATGTAAGAAAATCGTGGAAAACCACGATGGTTTTATTGAAGCTGAAGGTGAACAAAATGAAGGCGCTTTATTCCGGATTTTCGTTCCTGCGAATAGGGAGTCTTAGCCTACTGTCCGTGCTACCAATACAGCCAACCAACCAATTATTACTGTAGAGAAGCGCCAAAGGCTGCTTTTCATGATGAGTTAAATAAATTAATGTTTAAAGCTCGCCTAAACAGGAGCGAGGGCTATTTAATTGTCACTGCTTTTCCATCTGGGATATTGCTGCGAAGCAAGCAAAAGCTGGGCAGGGTTGTAGATTACAGAGAAGATTCAAGTCTACAAGATGTGCAGAAAAATCCCCAACCGTGAAGCTGGCGGTAAGTAGTACCTCTTTAACTGGCAACCAAATAACCTTAAATAATTAGCGCTATTCTTATGCGAAAAATTAAGATTCTACTAGTTGATGATGATGAAGATGACTTCATCCTAACCCGCGAACTCCTCTCGGATTCACCGAGGAAAGCCACCTATGAATTATCCTGGTGCAATAATTATCGCGAAGCTATCACCTTACTGCTGAAGGGTCTTTACGATATCTACCTGGTGGACTACCGTCTTGGAAGCCATTCTGGTATTGATCTTTTAAATGAAGCAGTAAAGTCAAGTTGTACAAAGCCAATTATTATTTTAACCGGTAAAGGTGATTCCCGAATTGATGAGGAAGCACTACAACTGGGGGCAGCGGATTATCTGGTAAAAGATCAAATTGATTGCGCAACGCTGGAAAGAAGTATAAGATACTGTTACGGGCACTCCAAGGCGCTGGAGCAACTGAAAGAAAGTGAGAATAAATTCCGGATCATCTTTGAACGATCGAAGGACCCTATGTTGATTACGGATCAAAAAGGAAATATTTATGAGGCAAATACGGCTGCCTTACGGTTTTTCGAATATTCGAAAGAAGCCTTTCTGAGAAAAAACGCTGCCGAACTCTATCGCAACAAGAACAACAGAAAGGTATTCACAAACAGTCTTCAGGGAAATGGCTCCGTAGCCAATCTGGAATTCGAATATGTGACAGCAAGCGGAAAAACCCGGGTTTGCAGTATCTCTTCCTTTGTTCAAATATCGAAGCAAAGCGATGTGGAGCTGTATTACTCTATCTTACACGATATTACCTACCGCAGACAGCAGGAGCAGCAAATTGCTCTTGAAGAAAAGCTCTCTTCCATTGAACGCATCACCCGCAACCTTGCGGACGAAGTGCTTAATCCCTTATCAAACGTAAACCTTGCCCTCGATGAACTGAGGGGAAGCCTCACCAGGCAAGAAGACCTTCTTCTATATGAAATTATCAGAAAGAACTGTGATAGAATCAGCGAGTTAAGCACCCAACTAGTTGAAAGCACCCAGTCAGCACCACTAAGCATTAAGAGAATCGATTTCGTCGAGGTTTTGAACCGAACGGCGAAGGAGGCGGAGGGTCTATATGACCTTGAAATTAACATCAACGCGCCTAAAACTACTATTTTCTTTTATGGGGATGAGGCTAAGCTAGCTTTGGCAATTATGAACATTTTTGAAAACGTTTCAGAATCTCTGGAATTCAAAAAACGAGGCATCCTTGTCAACGTGAGTGAAACTTCGAGGGACGTTTCCTTAGAAATCTCTGATAAAGGAATCGTCATCCCGAAACAAGACCTTGACAAAGTGTTTGAACCATACTTTACTAGTAAGGGTAAGAGTTCTGGCTTAGGTCTGGCTCATTCTCAACGTATAATTCAGGCTCACGATGGGCAGATCGAAATTAAGAGCGGCCAGCACGAAGGCACTACAGTAAAAATCACCTTGCCAAGAATACGGCAACTGTAAAGTGCTTTCCGAGATCGAACAAATTGGGGAACACCGTTGTTTATAACGCATGCTACTTATATCTACCTGTCCTTGCAAGCAGATGCTTTTTGCAACCCGCTAACGCCTATGCCCGTTTTTAACTACAAGCAACGCAACAACATTGTACTAATAATTCTGATCATACTGGGGTGCTTTATCCTGTATTCCCTACGATTCATTGCAGGATCTTTATTGAGCACCGTGGTTACTTACACCATCCTACGCCCGCTTTACATTCATCTTACGGAAGAGTGGAGATGGAGTAAAACGGTCGCCTGCATTTCATTAATGCTTAGCTCATTCCTGGTCATTGTACTGCCCTTTTTTATCCTGAGCTTGATGGTAATTAATAAAATCGCGGAGTTTGAGCGTGACCAGATTAAATTGAAAGTAATGGTAGCCAGGATAGATGACTTTCTGGGAGCTAAACTTCACCAACCAGATCTGCTGGAAAACGGCATTGAACGAGCTACAACCTACATCAGCGATCTTTTTCCTTCTATTATAGGTGGCGCCTTTAGTCTCGTACTTGGAATTGCCATCATGTATTTCCTGCTTTACTTCATGTTTATTCACCACGAGAAGTTTGAAGCTGAAGCGATCAAATACTCGCCCTTCCGTGAGCAAAATGCATTGAGATTTGGAGAGGAGTTGAAGAACACCACGTATTCAAACGTACTCGGACAAGGATTGATTGCTGTAGTTCAAGGTGCATTAGTCAGCATCGGCTTTTTTATGTTTGGTATCCGCGATGCTATTTTTTGGGGCGTAATATCAACCTTCCTCTCCTTTATGCCCGTTTTAGGAGCACCGATAGTCTTTGTTCCGGCGGCGCTGATTGAGCTGGCTAATGGAGATACAACCGCAGGTTACGGCATCCTTATTTGGGGATTTGTTTTAGTGATCAATATAGACAACGTCATCCGCTTTCTGATTGCTAAAAGAGTGGGAAACATTCACCCTATAATAACGGTGGTAGGAGTGATAATTGGCATACCCGTATTTGGAATTATGGGCCTTGTTTTCGGCCCGCTACTCCTTTCCTATTTCATTCTGACAGTGCGGATTTACGAAACGAGCCGCCTTGCTACAGAGCAGCTTGAGAAAATCCGGGCGGGCGACGAAGAATAGATCAGGAAGCCGAATTTGGCCGCAAATTCAACTTCCCCTTTTCCTCTGAATAACATTATTCAAGTGAAAATTATTCAAACCGTCCGAGCTGTTTTATTGTATTATACGGTAGTTAATATTTTATCACCCGGAAGGGTTAAACTTATACGCCATGAACGACAATACCAAAGTTTTACTAGCTCTTTTGGCCGGCGCAGCTGCAGGTGCTGCCCTGGGCATACTTTTCGCCCCTGAGAAGGGATCTGAAACACGCGACAGATTGAACGATGCGTTGAAAAACCTAAGCGACACTATTAAAGATCGCGCAGCGGAAGAAATTGAAAATCTTACCGCTTTTAAAGATAAAGTTGTTGATGAGGTTAAAACACGATTTGCCTCTTCAGAGACAGAAGGCTTTGATCAAACGCAACAACAACAGGCACCGGTTGCCGAGCAAATTTAAATTACAGGTCCTGGCCTCCCGCCAGGACTTACATTAACATCAATTTTATGGCCGAGACACAAGACAAACAACAGTCGCCGGATTTAGCTGCACTGCTTAAAGAATATATCGCTACCCGGGTTGAATTAACCAGGTTAACTATTATCGAGCGGTTGACAGTAGTAACAGCAAATTTAATAACGGACACTTTTGTACTGGTAGCTGGATTACTTACATTCCTGTTTGCATCATTTACACTTGCCTTATGGATCGGGGAGGAAACAGGATCCTACGCGGCAGGTTTTGGAATAGTAGCCTTAATCTATCTGGCGCTAGCTCTGATTGTATTTTTTACCAAAGAGCGACTTGTTGACAACTACCTGCAGGATTTCATGGTGAAAAGAATTTTTAAAAAGAAAAAGTAGATGGAAAAAAGTTTTAGCAGTTTCGCAGAATTACAGGCTGAAATCCAATTTCTTAAAGTTCAGCAATTCCATCAGGAAGAAAATTTGAAGGAAAAATTCAGCAATCCAACAACAATATTCCAAGCGATAACCGGTCTGTTTAAATCCAGTTCTTCGAATAAATCTTTGGTCCACGATTTCATGAACCAGGATATGATTACGAATATCTCTCGCGTTATTCTTCCTTTATTTTTGAATGGCGTGATATTCAAAAAATCTGGATTTATAGTTAAAACGCTTGTGACCTTCTTATCGCAGAAGGCGGCCAAAAAAGTGAACTCTAACGCTATCTCGGGCATCATTGATAAAGTAAGCGGACTATTTAAAAGCAGAACCGCATCTACTGGATCAGGTCATCCCAAGATAAAAGACTACGGCATTCCACCAGATAGCGAAACTTACTAGAAAATAAGCTTTACACTTGCCCCCGAAATAAGCCCTGCCCGCCTGGTGCAGGGCTCTTCTTTTTCCTCGCTTAATTATCTTAAATAACTCTTCTTCCTTTTACAGCCTCCTTTTTGCTAGTGCAGGTTTTGCAGGATAAACCCTATTTTTGCCTGAGATTTAAAAATGGGGAAAGATAAATTAAGGCGATTTGCAGAAGTAGCAACATTCGCTAACGTTCATCAGCTGGATGAAGGAAAAGAACTAAAGGGACAATGGAGCTTAAAACACTTCAACAACAATCAGCCGGTAATTCTGGAGTTAGCCTGCGGGAAAGGTGAGTACACTGTGAACCTGGCGAGGTTATTTCCTGAAAAGAATTTTATTGGCGTGGATTACAAGGGGAATAGGATCTGGCGCGGCGCTAAAACAGCACTTGACGAAAACATTAGGAACGTTGCATTCTTACGGATCCAGATCGAGAATATCTTAGACTATTTCGACGAGGGTGAGGTATCTGAAATATGGATTACTTTTCCCGACCCGCAACCGCAGATCAGCCGGGAAAAGAAGCGACTGACACATCCGAGGTTCCTGGAGAAATACAAGTTTATCTTAGTTGAGGAAGGAGTAGTGCATCTAAAAACTGATAATGATGGGCTTCACGCTTTTACCGCCGAAAAAATTGAAGAGCTTGGACTGAATTTACATGCTCGTACCGAAGATCTATATAAATCAGAATTGGTAGATGATGTGTTATCCATCAAAACCTATTACGAAAAGAAATACCTTGCATCCGATAAAAACATCAACTATCTGAAATTCAGCTTTAAATAGTGGATAAAGAAAACTTCTTCGATCGTGTGTTTGAAACAGCCAGGAGGATTCCTGTAGGAAGGGTAACATCTTACGGAGCAATCGCAGCTTACCTGGGAATGAAAGGTTCATCGAGGATGGTCGGTTATGCCATGAATGCCAGCGGTGACGTTTTTCCTCCTGTTCCTGCCCATCGCGTAGTCAATCGTAATGGGATGCTGACAGGTAAACATCATTTTCCCTCACCCGAGCTTATGCAGCAAATGCTCGAAAACGAAGGTGTGCAGGTTGAAAATGACAAGGTCGTAGAATTTAAAAAGTTGTTTTGGGATCCCGCCACAGCCGAACTATAGAGATCAAATCCGGGAACCAGAACATCCACCTCTAATCATAGTAACAATATGGGCAAATTAGTAGAAGAGTTTAACAGCTATCGCACCCGAATGAATGACCGGGTGATGGAAACTGCGAACACCAATATAAAGCGCTTTTTCGCTTTGGATACGACCTCCTATGCAGAGGGAGCATTGGACGTAAAAACGAAAGAAATGCTCGGTTTGGTGGCCTCCATGGTCCTTCGTTGCGATGATTGCATCAAATATCACCTGGGAAAATGCCATGAGGCCGGTGTAAATTCCGAAGAATTGAACGAGGTATTCATGATTGCTAATTTGGTGGGAGGCTCAATCGTTATCCCCCACTACCGTCGGGCTGTCGAATATTGGGACGAACTAAATCAAGCTGAATAACAGAGATTTGCGGAAGTTGTCGAATACCTGTAAACTCGCTTTTACAAATCGATAAGCTATGAACGTTTCTCGCCCGCAAGTTGATTCCCTGACCAGATGCTCCTGGTGTGGTACCGATCCCCTCTATGTGAAGTACCACGATGAAGAGTGGGGTAAAGAGGTACATGACGACCGCGTGTTGTTTGAGTTTCTGGTCCTCGAGTCGGCACAAGCCGGTTTAAGCTGGCTTACCATCCTAAAGCGGCGGGAGAACTACCGCAGAGCTTTTGCAGATTTTGATCCCGTGAAGGTAGCGCAGTTTACAGATGAGAATATCTCCGGCCTAATGCAAGACGCGGGCATCATCCGAAACAAACTGAAAATTGAAGCCGCTATCAACAACGCTAAACTCTTTTTGAAGGTTCAGGAAGAGTTCGGAAGCTTCGACAAATATCTCTACTCATTCATGCCCGAAGGCAAACCCCTACAAAATACCTTTGCTAATGCAAAAGAAATTCCGGCTCGAACCGAACTTTCAGACGCCATTTCAAGGGATATGAAAAAAAGAGGATTTAAGTTCTTCGGGACCACCATCTGTTACGCTCATATGCAAGCCACAGGCATGGTGAATGATCATATTTTGAGCTGCAGCTTCCGCTAAATTACAGCTACCCAATCTACATTTTTCTAAATCCATTTTAAGCTCGGGCAAGATGTGACTAAATTGCATCTTTGCATAATTTGCAGCCGGAGAGAAATCAACTCCACTGCAGTAAAAAACACCAGTAAAAACATTTTCTGTGGAATCAACAACAAAGAAACTTTTCCTGCTTGATGGGATGGCGCTAATGTACCGGGCTCATTTCGCACTAAGCAAAAATCCCCGGTTCACTTCAACAGGTATTAATACCTCCGCTGTGATGGGCTTCACCAACACGCTATTGGAAGTACTAAAAAAGGAGAAACCGTCGCATATGGCTGTTGTCTTTGACACCGATGCCCCCACAGAACGACATACTGATTTTACCGCTTATAAAGCTCATCGAGAGGCGATGCCCGAAGATCTTTCAGCCGCAATGCCTTACGTCATAAAGCTAATTGAAGGTTTTAATATCCCTGTAATAACTTCGGATGGCTATGAAGCCGACGATATCATCGGCACGTTGGCTAAAAAAGCAGAACAGGTAGGATATACCGTCTACTGTATGACCCCGGATAAAGACTTTGCTCAGCTCGTTTCCGACAATATCTTCATCTACAAGCCTGCAAGAATGGGTAACGATATGGAAATCCTCGGAGTGAAAGAGGTGTTGTCAAAATGGGAAGTTGAGCGGGTAGAGCAGGTTATTGATATTCTGGGATTATGGGGGGATGCTGTAGATAATATCCCGGGGATACCTGGTATTGGAGAGAAAACCGCTAAAACGCTGATCAAGCAATACGGATCTGTAGAGAACATCATCGCAAACAGTCATGAGCTGAAAGGTAAGATGAAGGAAAACGTGGAGAAATTCGCAGAACAGGGTCTTATTTCAAAGAAGCTCGCCACTATTTTACTCGATGCTCCGGTTGAGTTGGACGAAGAGGCACTACAGATAAATCCTCCGAGCAGAGAAAAACTGGAACCGTTATTTGTGGAGCTTGAATTCAGAACGATCGGCCGGCGTGTATTTGGCGAGGAACTGAATGTTACCGAAGTCAGACAAGCAAGCTACGGTCAGCAAACCGACCTTTTCGGTCAGCCCGTTGAGCGGATTGAAGTAAAAACAGAGACAATTATTGAACCTGTTGCGCCTTCAAAGAACATTAGCAATACGCCCCATGAGTATCATCTGGTGGATACAAAAGAGAAAAGAGCAGAACTAATTGGGATGTTGGAAGCTCAACCGGCATTCTGCTTTGACACAGAAACTACCTGCATGGATGCAAACAACTGCGAGCTGGTAGGTATGTCTTTTTCTGTGAAACCAGGGGAAGGCTGGTATGTGCCGATGCCGGTTCCGCAGGACGAATGTTGCCAGATAGTGTGTGAGTTTAAAACGTTGATGGAAAATCCATCTATCAAAAAGATCGGCCAGAATTTGAAATACGACATCCTGGTTTTAAACTGGTACGGGATCAATGTACAGGGCGAACTCTTTGACACGATGCTGGCCCACTATCTGATAGATCCGGACACACGTCATAACATGGACATTCTTGCAGAGAACTTTCTCGGTTATACCCCGGTTTCTATTACCTCTTTAATAGGTACCAAGGGAAAAGCACAAGGGAACATGCGGGATGTGGAGCTGGAAAAGATAAAAGACTATGCGGCGGAAGATGCTGACATCACCCTGCAGTTAAAAGAAGTTTTTGAACCCTTGCTTGTCAAAGCGAGTGTAGATAAACTGGCGTCGGAAATTGAGAACCCCTTGATCTATGTTCTGGCCGATATGGAACGGGAAGGAGTATTGATTGATCGGGATTCGCTGGGTGAATATTCGTTACAACTGGAGAAAGAAATAAAAACGCTGGAAAACACCATCTTCGACAAGGCGGGAGTCCGGTTTAACATCGCTTCTCCGAAGCAACTTGGGGAAGTGCTGTTCGAGAAACTGCAGCTGGATCCAAAAGCTAAGAAAACAAAGACGGGCCAATATCAGACCGGAGAAGACATACTAACAGCTCTTGCGAACAAGAGCGACATTGCTAAAGATATTTTAGACTTCAGACAGCTACAGAAGCTGAAATCGACCTATGTCGACGCCCTTCCCCTACTGATCAATTCAAAGACTGGGCGTGTGCACACGTCTTACAATCAAGCTGTCGCGGCAACAGGCCGTCTCAGTTCGAATAATCCCAATCTCCAGAATATTCCCATTCGGACAGACCGGGGGCGGGAGGTGAGAAAGGCTTTTATTCCTAGAGATGCCGACCATATTATTCTGTCTGCCGATTACTCTCAAATTGAGCTTCGACTGATTGCGGAAATAAGCAAAGATGAAAATATGCTGGACGCTTTCGCTAAAGGACTTGACATCCACACGGCAACAGCCTCAAAAGTATACGGAGTAGCTTTAGAGGAAGTAGATTCTACTCAAAGACGGAATGCTAAAGCGGTCAACTTTGGAATCATTTATGGCCAGTCTGCTTTTGGTCTTTCTCAAAATTTGGGTATCTCCCGAAAGGAAGCTGCCGACATTATTGAAGAATACTTCAGGCAATATGCGGGTATTAAAAGATACATGAGCGATACTATGAATTTTGCCCGTGAAAATGGCTATGTTCAAACGCTGATGGGTAGAAGACGATACCTTCGCGACATTAACTCTGCGAATGCTACCGTCCGCGGCTTTGCTGAACGAAATGCAATTAACGCACCTATTCAGGGATCGGCAGCTGATATGATTAAAATTGCCATGATTAATATCCATCGGGATATGAAGGAGCAGAAACTAGCCTCAAAAATGACTATGCAGGTTCATGATGAGTTGGTTTTTGACGTATTAGTGCCAGAAGTGGATCAAATGAAAGCGATCATCGAACACCGGATGAAAACAGCTATCAAAACAGATGTTCCCATCATTGTTGAAATTGGGCAAGGGCTTAACTGGCTGGAGGCACATTAACAGCAGCACGGGTAATTTATTGCGCTCATAGTCAACCAGAAAATATTTTTTTTGAAAAAATACAAAACCTATCTCAAAAAGATGGGTTTCCTTGTTTTCCCGAAATATATTTTCTTAAATTTCAAACATTCAAACACACAATATGAATGTCATTCATTTAAGCGCAGAGTGTTACCCTGTTGCTAAGGTCGGTGGGCTTGGCGACGTTGTAAGTGCGTTGCCTAAATATCAGCAATCCGCAGGAGTTAATGCGATTGTTGTACTACCCTACTATGATCGGAAGTTTGTACAGGAGAACGAATTTGAAGTGATATTCCGTTCAGAAGTGAGCATGGGTGATTGGTCTAGCCGCTTCGAGGTATTGAAGGAAAAAACAGACAAACTGGGATTTCCGCTTCACCTCATTCGCATTCCCGGCCTGTTAGATCGTCCCGAAATCTATTCCTATCCCGATGAAACCGAACAATTCGTGGCTTTTCAGCTGGCTTTTCTCGAATGGCTAACTAAGTTCGAGGTTCGGCCTGATATTATTCACTGCCACGACCATCATACCGGGCTGGTCCCGTTCCTGCTGAACTATTCTTATCGCTATAATCACCTTTCAGATATTCCGACTGTTCTCACCATCCATAACGCACAGTATCAAGGCTGGATCAGCTGGGACAAGTTCAATTACCTACCTGATGTAGACCCTTCGAAAACCGGGCTACTTGAATGGAATAATTGTATTAACCCACTCGCAACTGCTGTTAAGTGCTGCTGGCGATATACTACTGTTTCTCCAAGTTATCTAAAGGAGCTATCCTACAATTCCAATGGATTGGAAGCTTTATTTGAGATGGAAAAAGCTAAGGGAGTCGGCATCATTAACGGTATCGACACTGATGTTTGGAACCCCGCGACAGATGCAATGATTCCGGCCACCTATGATACGGATAGCGCAGGTAAAGGAAAAACAGCTAATAAAAAAGCAATTTGCAAGGAGTTTGGACTGACCGCTACTAAACCTTTAATAGCCTTCATTGGAAGGCTCGTGGGAGAAAAAGGGGCGGATCTGCTTCCCCAAGCCCTCACGACTGCCTTGTCGGCGTTAAAGTTAAAAGGGAAAGCAAACATTTTGATTTTAGGCTCTGGAGAGCCCGCTATTGAAGATGCCCTATCGGGACTAAGAACCTCCTTTCCTAAAAGCTACAATGTTTTTATTGGCTATAATGAGGCTTTATCACACCAAATATATGCAGGGGCCGACTTCCTGCTGATGCCATCAAGAGTAGAACCGTGCGGCCTAAACCAACTATACTCTTTGAGATACGGGACAATTCCAATTGTAAGAAGTACAGGTGGACTGATAGATACTGTTATAGACATTTCTGAACCTGACGGATACGGCATCTGCTTTCAGGAAGCAACCGCCGATGAAATATCGCACGCAATTTTAAGGGCTGTTGAACTATATCAAAACTCGGAACAGGTGAGTTTGTTACGTAGTAGGATGATGTCATTGAACTACTCCTGGCATCAATCAGCCAACCAATATATCGAACTATACAATAGTCTAAAATAAATAAAGTAAAATGTCTCAAGTACTAGCAGTAATACTAGGAGGAGGCCAGGGAACCAGGCTTCACCCCCTCACTGCCACAAGGTCTAAACCAGCAGTTCCAATTGCGGGTAAATATCGATTGGTAGATATACCTATTTCAAATTGTCTGAATTCGGGAATTGACAGAATCTTTGTCCTTACTCAGTTCAACTCGGCTTCGCTGAACAAGCATATCAAAAACACCTATCACTTTAATGTCTTCAGCACAGGTTTTGTCGACATCCTTGCTGCTGAGCAAACACCTAATAATACAGGTTGGTTCCAGGGAACAGCAGATGCTGTGAGACAAAGTTTACACCATATCTCGCCTTTCGATTTCGATTATGTGCTCATTTTATCGGGCGACCAGTTGTATCAGATGGATTTCAACGATATGATTCAAAAGCACATCGAGAAGGCAGCAGAGATTTCCGTGGCAACAATTCCGGTTATGGCTAAAGAAGTGCCCGGTTTTGGGATCATGAAAACCGATGAACAAAACAACATCACTGCTTTTATTGAGAAGCCGAAGAAAGATTTTGAGGACTGGGCTTCAGAAGTGAGTCCGGAGATGAAGGCCCAAGGCAGAGTTTACCAGGCCTCGATGGGCATCTACCTCTTTAACAGAAAAGCACTGTATGATACACTAACTAATGATCCTCATACGGATTTCGGAAAAGAGATCATCCCGGAAGCTATCTCAAAAAGGAAAGTGGTAAGCTATCAGTACGAAGGCTACTGGACAGACATCGGAACCATTCCTTCATTCTTTGAAGCGAATATTGGTTTGACAGACGATATTCCACAGTTCAACATGTTTGATAAGAAAAGTATCTTTTCGCGTCCGCGGATGTTACCTCCTTCCAAAATTCAGGGCACTACTCTGGAGAAGACTGTGATTGCTGATGGCTGTATTATTCAGGCAAGCAGAATCGAAAGGTCTGTAATTGGTATCCGGACAAGAATTGGCAAGGGCACTACCATTGAGTGTAGCTATATCATGGGTAGTGACTATTATCAAAGTTTGGAACAGCTGGAAGAAGCAAAGAATACCAACTCTCCAATTATAGGGGTAGGTGAAAGATGTTATATTAAGAATGCGATATTGGACAAAAATTGCCGGATTGGTAATGATGTACGCATTAATGGTGGACCCCACCTGGCAGACGGAGACTACGAAAAGTACACCGTAAGCAACGGCATCGTGGTTATTAAGAAATCAGCTATTTTACCGAACGGAACGGTAATTTAAAGCTCGATACTACTACCGATATCAATCAACTTAAGAGACAGCCCTGCATCATCAAATTTGGTCAGGGCTTCTTTTTTATCAATTGCTATATACCCAAAAGTGTCATAGTGCATTCCGATGATTTCATTGCATTTGATAAACTTAGAAGCAACAATAGCATCTTCTATTCCCATGGTAAAATTATCGCCAATAGGAAGAAACGCATAGTCCAATTTGTACATATCTCCCGTCAGCTTCATCTCCTGCATCAAAGCTGTGTCTCCTGCGTAGTAAAGTGTCTTTCCAGAGGTATGCAAAATAAATCCGGCAGCAGTGCCGCCGTAAGTTCCATCAGGCAAGGAATTAGAATGGGCTGCAAAAACCATTTTAACTTTACCAAAATCGAAGTTACGCTGTCCGCCCAAGTTCATCGGATGGCAGTTGGTAACTCCCTTTCCATTTAGCCAAACCATGATTTCGTATGAACACACCACTAAAGCACCGGTGCGGGAAGCAATGTTTACTAAATCAGCTGTATGATCCTCATGTCCATGAGACACCAGAATAAAATCAGCCTCAATAGCATCCACATCTATGTGCTTCGCTAAATCGTTTGGGGTGATGAAAGGGTCAAAAAGTATCTTTTTACCTTCAGTTTCGAGTAGAAAGCAAGATTGGCCGTAGTAAGTAAGTTTCATAGGAAAAATAGCTGATTAACTACCGAAAAGGTTTCCAAGGCCCCCGAGCATTGACTGGCTCATGGCCTGCATCTCCGTTTGGTGAACGTTCTCTGCTTGCTCCAGCGCCTTATTTACTGCAACTGCCATCAGCTCCTCCAATTCTTCCTTATCCGCCGACTGCAAGAAGTCGTCATCTATAATGATCGATTTAATTTGCTTATTCCCTGTCGAAGTAACTTTAATTTTCCCGCCTTCTGCCTCACCTGTCACAGTGATGTTGTCCAGGCGTTTTTTGATCTCTTCGGCCTGCTGCTGAACTTGAAGTAATTTATCAAACATGGCAATTGTATTGGTACTGCTATAACAAAAGCTTACTTTAAAAGTTTATCGGGTATTTCTGATAATGTCTGGAGAAAGGGGCTTAGATATAAAGCCGTGAACGTAAGAGTAGGTTTGGGAGCGAAGGATGTCCTTCTCGTCTACAGAAGAACTTACGATATATATTCGAATATTTTTAACAAGCTTATCGCGAATCATGTCAAATTTGTCGAGAAAATCCCAGCCATCAATAACGGGCATATTCAGGTCGAGCAAGATTACATCAGGCAGATTGTTTTCATTATCGAGATTCTCCTCCAGATACTCTAAGGCTTTTCCAGCCTCCGTATAGCTACCGTATTCTTCATAGATCTGATGCTTCTGAATCATTATCTGCGCTATTCGCTGGTGAATCGGATCATCGTCAATAATAATAACCTTGCTCATTGGCTTTAAACCTTACTCTTGTTGGAGAAATTTTTTAAATATAATCTAAACTATTTTAAACGCAAGCAAACTCGATACGCTGTGTAAATATAACACTTTGCAAATATGCAGCAATCGTTACTAATTTTCATCATTTTGTAGAATAAAAGGGGAACAAATTCCCCGTCCTAATCTTCTGATGTTTCCCCACTGCCTGTGTATGCTGATTTTCGAACTACGGGCATGCCTACAATATGAAAGAGTTCGTCTAGTTTCAGGAGACTGCCATTGGTTAGGTTACTAAGGAGGACGATTGTTACATCTGCCGTCAAATCCCGCAAATAGATGTGTCTAAAACCATGCCACCAGCCAGTATGATATACGACGTGGTGACCATCTCCCTGAAAGGTCCGCCAACCGTATCCGTAATTAAAGTGCCCTCTGGACATTTCATTGTGACCTGTATAAGCGGAGTCTTGCCATGCCTTACTTAATAGCTTTTGCTCTTTCAATGCATGATCAAACAGATAGAGATCATGAATGGTACTGTAAATTCCCTTGTCGCCGACCGGGCCATCCAGGAAGTTTTGTACAACGGAGTATCTCCAGGTTCGATCATGTCCAACCACGTCTACCGGGATCTTTTCATACAAGGCTTTTGAATAAACAGCAGTATTTTTCATACCGGCCGGCTCAAATACGTTTTCCTTCATGAATTCGGTAAAACTCTTTCCAGACACTTTTTCTACTATGGCGGCTAACACCATGTAGTTGGAGTTATTATAATGGAATTTGCGATTGGGTTGCGTATACGGAGCAGGCTTATGCTGTGCGATTAATTCCATCACGTCCTGATTCGAGATCCCTTTCCGCTCGTCCTTCTTTGCCTTCTTCCAAAGGTTGTCGACAAAATATACATAGTTCATCATGCCTGATCTGTGGCTGAGCAACATGCGGATGGTGATTCCCTCGTAAGGGAAGTTTGGATAAAACTCTTTCACTGTCTGATCGAGTTTAAGTTTACCCTGTTCAACCAACATCAATACTGCGGTGGCCGTCATGGGCTTAGTTACAGAGGCCAACTCAAACTTCGAATGAATGTCTAAACTATCCTTGTGAAGATAATCTGCCCAACCAATAGCGTTTTGATAGATTATCTTACCTTTTTTTGCAACCAGCACATTTCCATTAAATCCTCGGGTACGATGGAGGTTTTTCATAAATGCATCTATCCTGGGTTCTTCATTTTTAGGGTCATACACCAGGAGGAGACTGTCCGCCCGGTCATCCTCAACCGTTCTGACCACCTTTTTATTTTTAGAAGAGCATGAAATAAACATTAAAAGAATGAAGGGAACAGGAATAAAGCTTCTGAAAAATCTAACCATACACAAAAAACTATACCTCATAAAAAGGCGAAAATTAGAAATTATTACACGAAGTGTCTGAAAAGAGTTTTAAACAAATACGCTTTAAAGCAGATTATTTTAGGAAGTCAGTGAACGGAGGGAAAACGGCTCAAGTTGCAGAATGATAGATTTTTTACATTATGGGGCCTCAAAAATTTAAGGCGCACGGAAAATTTTATCTAAGTTTGCGCCGACAAAATTCCTAAAACAATGACTTTCAGAATAGAACGCGATACGATGGGCGACGTGCAGGTTCCTGCAGACAAATATTGGGGCGCCCAGACTGAACGATCAAGAAACAATTTCAAAATTGGACCTGAAGCTTCTATGCCTCAGGAAATAATTGAGGCCTTTGCCTACCTTAAAAAGGCGGCTGCTTATACTAACACTGACTGCGGCGTGTTACCAGCAGAAAAAAGAGATCTGATTGCACAGGTTTGTGACGAAATTTTAGCGGGTAAGCTAAGAGACGAATTTCCTCTGGTGATATGGCAAACGGGATCAGGCACCCAGTCGAACATGAACGTGAACGAGGTAGTTGCTAACCGCGCGCATGTGCTGCAGGGAAACAAGTTGGGAGAAGGCAAGACCTTTGTCCACCCGAATGACGACGTGAACAAATCACAGTCATCTAACGACACTTACCCTACTGCAATGCACATTGCGGCATACAAAATGGTGATGGAAGTGACTATCCCAGGCATTGAAAAGCTAAGAGATACACTGCAGGCTAAAGCAGAGCAATTCAAAGATATTGTTAAGATAGGCCGGACTCACCTGATGGACGCCACTCCCCTAACCTTAGGACAGGAGTTTTCGGGATATGTTTCTCAGCTAAATCACGGTTTGAAAGCTCTAAGAAACACCTTAGATCACCTGGCTGAATTAGCCCTGGGAGGAACTGCAGTTGGTACTGGAATTAACACACCAAAAGGTTACGATGTCAAGGTGGCCGAGTATATCGCTCAATTCACTGGTCTTCCCTTCCGTACGGCGGAAAATAAATTCGAGGCGCTGGCTGCTCACGATGCAATGGTAGAGACCCATGGCGCTTTGAAGCAAATAGCTGTATCATTGATGAAAATAGCGAACGATATTCGTATGCTGGCTTCTGGTCCCCGCTCTGGTATTGGTGAATTATTTATTCCGGAAAATGAGCCGGGTTCTTCAATCATGCCTGGAAAGGTAAATCCTACCCAAAACGAGGCAATGACGATGGTAGCAACCCAGGTAATGGGGAACGATGTTGCGATCTCGATTGGCGGCTCTAATGGTCATTACGAGCTAAATGTCTTTAAGCCGGTTATTGCAGCGAACTTCCTACAGTCAGCGCGGTTAATTGGAGACGTTTGTGTTTCCTTCAATGATCACTGCGCAGTTGGCATCGAGCCAAATTATGAGGGAATCAAAAAACACGTGGAGAACTCGCTTATGCTAGTTACAGCCCTGAACCCCCATATTGGTTACGAGAACGCAGCCAAAATTGCCAAAAAGGCACATAAAGAAAACAAATCACTTCGTGAAGCTGCCCTTGAACTTGGATTGCTCACTAACGAGCAGTTTGACGAGTGGGTACGCCCAGAAGATATGATTGGTGGTTTAAAATAACCGCAAAGCTAACACCCCCCTTCGACTCGGAGGGGGGTACTTTTTATATGAGAAGTTGTTGTTTCCTGATACTTTTTAATTGTCTCTTTTTGTTGTCCTGCAAATTCAAGCCGAACTACCAGGAGCGGGGGACGGATTTTTTACAAGGCCTTTGGGAAGAAGAACCGGTCGACTTCGCAGACAGTCTTTTGGTTTATACCAAACATCATATAAAATTCACCTGCGACTCTTTCTACGTGACGCTGAATACCCGAGCTAAGGTAAATTATTACGCTGATAGCTGCTTTAACGAAGGCGAGTGGAGCGAGTATGCCAAGGGAAATTACCTGGTTAGTAACGATACTCTTTACTTGCTGGGGACGTTTACTAAGTCAAATTACAAGCAAAAGCTGTCTGGTTGCTACCGGATTGGCCAGTATTTACCGGTTTTTTTAATAAAAAATACTTCTTCAGGTAAAATTGAGTTACAACATTTGCAGCAAAACATGCCTGTTACGCTAAAATTGAAAAAAAGGATTAACTGCGTACCACAACCTCTTTAGAAGACATGAAAAATATTCTTAAAAAATCCCTGGCGCTCGCATTACTTATATATGTCCCATTCAACAGCATGGCTTGGGGAATGTTAGGGCACCGAATTGTAGGACAAGTTGCAGAAACGCATTTGAACGCAAAAACGAGAAAGGAAATCGCGAAAATACTTGGTTCCTCTTCGTTGGCGATGGAAGCTAACTGGATGGATTTCATTAAATCTGATCCTAGTTTCAGGTACTTAAACAACTGGCACTATATCAATTTTGCTCAAAATTTAAGTTACCCTCAAGTGCAGGAATATTTGAAGAAGGACACGACAACGAATGTGTATACAAAGATTAACTTTGTTAGCAGCGAGCTTAAGAAAAAGGCAACTCCGCCAGAACTAAAGCTGATGTACCTTCGCATCCTGGTCCATTTGGTTGGAGACCTCCATCAACCTATGCATGTGGGAAGAGCTGAAGATCAGGGTGGTAATGAGATCAGGGTGACCTGGTTCAACAAACAGATGAATCTCCACAGCCTTTGGGATTCAGACCTGATCGAATTTCAGCAGTTGAGTTATACCGAATACGCTAATGCGATTAATCATCCCAGCAAACAGCAGGTAAAAACCTGGCAGAGCGACGATATGAGTAAATGGGTGTTCGAATCGTATGTGCTGGCGGATGAACTTTACAAGGAAGCAGAAAAGAATCAAAAATACAGTTTCCGTTATAACTTCGATCATATCAAAACTGTTGATCAGCAGCTTTTGAAAGGTGGGGTAAGGTTAGCCGGATTACTGAACAACATTTTTGGCAGCTAGTATGAAGATCTTAATGGTTTGCTTAGGCAACATTTGCCGGTCTCCCCTTGCTCATGGAATTATGGAGCATGTGGTAAAGGAAAAAGGGCTGAACTGGGATGTGGATTCTGCAGGTACTGGAGATTGGCATATCGGATCACCTCCTGATCGTCGTTCCATCGCGATAGCAAAAAAATATGGAATAGACATCTCCTCCCAATGCTGCCGACAGTTTTCCGCAAGCGACTTTGACGAGTTCGACCGGATCTATGTGATGGACAAGATGAACTTGCGAGATGTGCTGGCTCAGGCACGGTCAGAAGAAGACAAACAAAAAGTAAGGCTTCTACTGAACAAAGAAGTGGTTCCTGATCCCTACTACGAGGATGATCAATTCGACGCAGTTTTTCAGATGATCGAGAAAGGATGCAGAGAAATCATTAATGAAGAACTGTCTAAATAAACCACAAATAAAAACAAACCGTTTCTAAACTTAAAGCAAGAGAAATTTGAAACTTTCTCGAATACAACCTCTTTCGGGGGAGAAAAGCGGGGCTTGGTTAAGGCCTGGGAACAAAAAAGCCCCTGGATACCCAGAGGCCGCGTTTATTTAGATGAAAGATTATTGCAGGGCTTTTACCAACTGGGCAACCGGTACGCCAGCCGCAAACTTCTTTATCTCCTCTTCAGTAACGCCATCGGCCTTAAGCGTTAACAAAGAAGAGTTGAGAGGCAATTTAATTTCATAGGATTCTTTGTTCGTTTCAGAATCAACGCTCTTTTCCAGCAATGCTTTATAGCCTTCCAGCTTGATAACTTTCTGATTGCCTCCGGCACCAACAAAAGGCAAGGCAAGGATAGCGTTTACTGAGGCCATAAGGGGCGAGTTGCCGATGATGTCGATAGACGCTTTTTTCTCTCCTGCTCCGTACTCCCGGTGGATAACGATTCCGGCGAAGCCGGATGCTCCACTAACGTTATCGTTGCTTGTAACAGAATTAAGTGCTTCTAATTTAGCGGGAAGTAGTTTTAGGATTTCTTTTCCAGCCATAATATCTAACTCTTGCAGCATTTGCTGCATGGCGAACCTTGCTTCACTCAACTTGTTCGAACTGTATGACGTCCGTGCTGTTGAGAGGTGTTTATTGAAATCCTGAGCCTTAGCAGTAGTCAGGGCTAAAAAGCAACCGATCAGTAGAAATGTCTTTTTCATATGCAGTGATTATTGTTCTCCCAAAGTTTTTTTAATTCTGTCAATATCGAATTGTGAAGCGGCCGTCATCACTTCCTGCTCGGTTGAAAAGTTGATTCCCTCGAACACGATTAATGAGGATTGACCCATTGGTACTGTCAATTTATAGCCCGAGCTTTCATCAAATTCAATCACTGCCCGGTGCCCTTTCAACTTAGTTTGCTTCCACTTCTGATCGCCTCCTGTCGTTTGAGCATAAGCTCCATTAGTTAGAAATAAATTAATAGCCGACATCATTACTGAATTATTGGCTATCGTAAGACTCAATTGCTTGTCGTCCTTCATATATTCACGATGGATAGTAAGACCAGCCCAGCCCCAACCATTACTTGTTACCTGGTCCTTTTCTGTTTGCTTAGGTAATCCTGATACTGCTTCAGGTAATGATTTCAAAAGATCTTGTCCGATTTCCATTTCTACGCCAAGCATAGCCTGTTGCAGTGCGTAGCGGGCTTCCCCAAAGCTGGAGGACTTGAACGCCGACTCTGCTGCGTTCAAATTTTCTTTTACATCCGGAGGGGTTGTTACCAGTCCCGCACCTCCTCTATTACGCGGCGACCCACTACCACTAGAATTCCCAGTGCTTCCGAACGCTCCAGAACCTGATCCAGACGTCCCGTTTCCGTTCCCCTGATTAGAACCAGAACTCTCGCTTTCTTTTTCCTTCTTCTTCCCATTTAGAAGGTCGTCCACCTTTTTTTCGGCAGCGTCAGAGGCTTTTTGCTTGATACGCTGCATAAGTCCCTGACCATTCGCCTGAAGGCTGATCGCTCCGATCAGTAACAGACAAGGGAAAATGGTTTTCAATTTCAACATAAGTTTTAAGTTTAACGTTAGTGATTCAAAGGCATTGATGCTTGTGTAAGACGAGGGGCATACCCTATGTGCTACAAGAAAAAGAAGAAAAAAATTTTAGCGGCTTGAAATACGGTGCTATGTAGATAATTTTCGGCAACAGCCCAGCTTTTGTACTTTTGCGGCATGGCAAACATCAGACCCTCTGTTCCAAAAGGAACCAGAGATTTTTCACCAGTAGAAATGGTGAAACGTAACTACATCTTCGACACAATTAAAGCAGTTTTTAGAAAATACGGATATCAGGAAATTCAAACTCCTTCCATGGAGAATCTGGAGACGCTGATGGGGAAGTACGGAGATGAGGGCGACAAGCTGATTTTCAAGATACTTAACTCAGGTGATTTTTTGAAAGACGTAAACCTGGGCGCTACGGGCCTAGATGCGAAATCAGTCACACCCAAAATTTCAGAAAAAGCGCTCCGTTACGATCTTACTGTACCTTTTGCCCGCTATGTGGTGATGCACCACAACGAAATTTCCTTTCCGTTCAAACGTTTTCAGGTACAACCAGTGTGGCGGGCAGACCGGCCGCAGAAAGGCCGTTACCGGGAGTTTTATCAGTGCGATGCGGACGTGGTGGGCTCCGAAAGCCTACTTAATGAAGCGGAGTTTATCCTAATCTACAATGAGGCTTTAACTAAGCTCGGCCTGAAAGACTTCACTATTAAGATCAACAACCGGAAAATCTTATCAGGAATTGCCGAAATAATTGGAAAGCCAGAGCTGATTGTGGAAATGACCGTTGCGATCGACAAACTGGATAAGATTGGATTGGAAGGTGTAACCAAAGAACTACTTGAACGAGGATTTACACCGGCAGATATAGACAAACTTAAACCGGTTATTCTTCTACAGGGAAGCAATGAAGAAAAACTTGAAAGCCTCAAAGAAGTATTATCAAGCTCGGCGACCGGTTTGAAAGGAATCGAAGAGATCGAGTCGATTTTTTATTATTTGAAAAAGCTAGTTAGTGCTGACCAGTTGCTTACGGCGGTTGAATTGGACATTACGCTAGCCCGGGGACTCAACTATTACACAGGTGCTATTTTCGAAGTGAAAACCAACGAGGTCGCTATGGGAAGTATCGGGGGCGGCGGACGATACGACGACTTGACAGGTGTTTTTGGCTCAAGGGAGAAATTAACGGGTGTGGGGATTTCTTTTGGTGCCGACCGTATTTACGATGTGTTAGAAGAACTGCAACTCTTTCCGGAGAATACCGCAGAAACCACCAAAGTCCTTATAACTAATTTCGATCCGGAAGCAGAGGTTTATGCCCTGCCGCTTCTTCAGCAGCTGAGGACCAAAGGCATTGCTGCAGAGCTCTACCCAACAGCTGCAAAAATCAAAAAACAGATGAGCTATGCAGATAATAAACAGATTCCGTTCGTAATTCTAATCGGCAGCGATGAGATGCAATCGGGACAGCTCACGCTGAAAAACATGCGAAGTGGCGAACAGGAAAAATTGCCGATTGACCAGATAATCAGAAAACTAGTTGACTAACTATCAATAAGGGGAGCTTTAAAACTGATAAGGCTCCTCTTTCTTATCCTGCCTTTTAGTTCCTTCATACAGTTCATATTCGAGCAAGCGGCAGTCCAGCTTTCCATTGTAAAACTCAATTCTTCTGGCAGCCTTCAAACCTATTTTCTTCGCGAGGTCCGGATTGCCTGTGAAAATATAACCACTGTATCCTTTACACTCCTGCTTCATGTAGTCACCCATTCTCTTATAGGTAGCCTCCAGCTTAGAATGCACCCCAAGTCTTTCGCCATATTCCGGATTAAACATGATAACGCCTTGTTCTCCCTGAGGAACCGGGGTTTCGGCAAAATCACACACATGGAATTCGATCAGCTGATCCACCCCTGCGGTTTTAGCGTTGCGTTGAGCAACATCGACAGCGTCTGCAGAAATATCTGAGGCGATTATCTTAAAATCGACCTGCTTTTTAGCCTTGTCTTTAAGTTTCCTTCTTTCCGCAAAAAACACCTGCTCGTCATACCCAATGATGTGCATAAAAGCGTAATTCATACGGAACAGGCCTGGACTTTTATCAGTAGCAAGTAATGCTGCTTCAATAGCAAGGGTACCAGAACCGCACATAGGATTAATAAAAGGGCTCTTTTGATCCCACTTAGTGGCCATAATGGTCGATGCAGCAAGAGCTTCAAGCATTGGCGCCTTACCAGGGATTTTTCGGTACCCGTGCTTTGAAAGCGTCTCTCCCGAAGTATCCAAAAAGATCTCTGCCTTATCGCCCTGCCAATACAGGTTAACCACCGTTTTATTAAGCTCCGGTCCCGAATTCGGTCTTACCCCCTTTTTCTCTTTGATTCGATCTACAATAGCATCTTTTACCTTTACGTTAGCAAAAAGGGGAGTAGAAATATGTTCGTTATTTACAACTGAGGTAACAGAAAAGTATCCCATTACGTCGATTAGCTCTTCCCATTCAATTTGTACAAGTTCGTTGTACAGATGAGTAGGAGTTGGTGCAGTAAAAGTCCCTAATGAATAAAGCACCTGGCTGGCACAGCGCAGATTCAGATTAAGTGGTATACAGTCGTTTACGCTACCTTCCAGCTCCACGCCTGTTGCAAAAACCCTTACCGGTTTATACCCTAATTCTTCAATTTCTTTAACAAGATAAGGCGATAAGCGCTTATTGCACGTTACTATAATCCTACTGTTGGTGTTGAAAACTTGCATAATATTGTGCGAAGTTAATCAATTAAAATTGCCAGCTTTGGTTTTGATTTTTTAGAATTATTGAAATGGATATTAAAGGAAAAGTTCACGAGGTATCTCCGGTTATGAACGTAACCGATACTTTTAAGAAAAGAGAAGTGGTTATAGAGTATGCGGAAAACCCTCAATACCCTGAATACATAAAGTTCGAGGCTTTACAAGATAAAGTGAACCTGTTTGACAATTTAAAAGTTGGTGATCAGGTAGAGGTATTTTTCAACCTGCGCGGCCGCCCATGGACAGACCGTAACGGAAAAACTGCCTATTTCAACACACTTGTAGTTTGGAGAATTAACGTGCTAAGTGGTCAACAACCTGCGGGAGCTCCTGAGTATGTTCCTCCAATGGACATCAGCTCTGCGCCAGGCGACGATGATCTTCCTTTCTAAGATAAATTTGACCTAATAAAAAAGCTCCATCCCTCGCGGTTGGAGCTTTTTCTATTTATCCCTCAGGCGAAACAATTATTCTTTAACCACCCTTTTGACAAACCACTTCCCACTTTGGTTTATAGATATATAATAAATCCCGTTTTTACTCATGTTCACCTTCCCACTAAAAGTAGCAACTGAGCCAGCTATTTTCTCCGACAGGAGCTGTTTCTTTTCTGAGTCAGTGATTTTTACTACCGCAGCTTTTTTTTCGGGAAGAGCAAAGGAAACGCTCATACTTCCAGAAGAAAAATTAGGATAGATCACGAAATCCTCAACTGCCAATGAATTAACATTCTGCTCTGAGCCTGTAATCTCTTTCATTTCACTCGCAGACACATCACTTAATGTAATATGCATGCGAGTGGTGTAGCCGTTCTTATCCGTATTGCTGTAATCAAAGGATTGCGAGTTCTCCCTTTCCCGGAATGGACGAATGATGGGACGATCGGAAAAACCGGTATGTTCTCTGAATGCATTTGGAATTCTTACGCTAATATCGCCACGGGGAAGCAAGGCAATCCTCTTGGAGAGGCTGTCGAGGTCTTTGAACCGCTTCACAAATTTTTCTCCATCCATTAGCAAAACCGTGTCAGCGTGCAAAGTCAAAACGTCTTGAGGAGCTTTGAATTTGAAAAATCTGGTCCTAGCGGTGTCTCCGTCCAGATTTAATCTTATCTCAGGGATGTCTTTAAAGCGCTGTATTAAGACGTCTTCTTTGTCCTGCTTTGGTTTCACCACCATCTCTTGTCTTAACTTTTTATCGAAATCTTTAAACTCCTTTTGCACTCTACTCCTTTCTGCTTTGTCTAGCTGAGTCAGGGACTTCCCATTCACAATAGTGTCGCCATCCTTAATGATGATCGTCCTGTCCAGGCGTTTTTTATCTTGTCCCTTCACCTCTGGAAGGCCTAGGGCCGATATCAGACTAAAAATCAAAAGATTAAATAAAAGCTGTTTCATGACGTTTAAGTATTTAATACGAATTTACCTGTGGCGAAAACCTTATTTTGTTAAGGCCTTGTTAAAAATTGTTAAAAGCAGGTTCTGCAACAGGAGCTTACGTACTTTTGTAGGAAGGACCATTCCTTAATCAATTATCCTCGATGAAGAAGAGAAGTATTAGTCTGATTATTGGCTTGATGAGTGTGGCATTGCTGGGGGTAATGGCTATGCAGCTCTACTATCTAAAGCAATCATATACACTTAAGTCGCAACTGTTTGATCAGTCGGTGAATCAGGCCCTATCTAAAGTTGCCGCCAAAATTGAGAAATATGAGGCTTACGATTTTTTGAAAAAACGGGTTCAGGAAGACGATGAGGAAGTTCTCCGGGAAAAGCAACTATTCTTAGCGAAGGCGAAAGAAGCTAATAAACCGAGAAAAGAGCGTAAGAACCAGGGAATGTCTCACAAAGACAGATATGCCTATTTACTAAGAAAAGAACAGCGAATAGCCGACAGCATTTTTGCCGTGAGGGACAGTATCCTTCGCTCTAAGTATCCTTATGTAGTGGCAGTAAATGAGCCGGAGGATGAGGATCAGATTCAGATTGATGTAAAAATTGATGTCGCCGAATTTGAAGACCAGTTTGGAGGAGTACATCAGCGGGCCATTACACGAGTAGTTCCCCGAGTTAACGCCGAAGCAAAAGCTGTTAGTGAAAGGATTGATTCGATTAAAAGATACTTGGTGCTTGATCCGGTAAAAGGACCGCAAATAGTAACAAGCGTTAAACCGAAAATCAAAACACTCAGCGAGAGTGCCATCAGGGAACTGGAACGTAGCAAGAAAGAGCATGCCAGCAAAGTAAAAAAGTATCTTGACTCGGTGCGTTTAGTGAAGAAAAAAGGAATGCTTGAAGACCTGGCAACTGAAATGCAGGAAGTGAACATCCCGATTCAGAAAAGGATCAACCTCATATTTCTGGACTCCATGCTAAGAGCTGAATTTCAAAATCAGGGTGTGAATATTGACTATGCTTATCAGGTGACCTCGGCGCGAAAGGATAGCCTCATCTTCATCAAAGCATCCAACAATGCTTACACCTTTGAACCCTACAACACCTATAAAACGGTGCTCTTCCCTAATGATATGATCAGGGACGCGGGTATGCTTATGGTGACTTTCCCTCAAAAAAACTCGGTGATCATGTCGAATCTTGGAGCCATGATGATCTCCTCCGCCTCTTTGCTGCTGGTGCTGTTATTCTGTTTCGGATTTACAATTCACCTCATTCTGCGGCAGAAGAAGATCTCCGAAATGAAGACCGACTTCATCAACAACATGACGCACGAGTTTAAAACGCCTGTCGCTACCATTATGATTGCCAGCGAGGCATTGAAAGACCCTGAGTTAACAGAAGACAGATCGAGGATAAACCGTTTGGCTGGCATAATCTATGATGAAAATGTCCGCCTGGGCAACCACATCGAGCGGGTTTTGAATATCGCAAAAATCGACAAAGGCGATTTGAAGCTGGACTTCAAACCCGTGGAGATGAATGAGTTGATCGCAGCCATTACCGATAGTATGGAACTGCAGTTTCAGAAAAAAGAAGCAGTAGTGGATCTGCAACTTGACGCTGCACATGCCTGTGTAAAAGGTGATGAATTACATCTTAGCAATGTAATATTCAACCTTATCGATAATGCCTTAAAGTACAGTAACGATCATCCGAAGATCACTATCACCACGCAGAACAGTGGAAAGAATCTGGTGATCAGGGTAAGAGATAAGGGGATAGGAATGAGCAAAGACCAGCTCTCAAAAATATTTGAGCAGTTTTACCGCATCCCTACAGGAAATTTACATGATGTTAAAGGATTTGGGCTCGGCCTGAGTTACGTCAGCAACATTGTAAAAAGACACCATGGCAATATTCGGGTTAAAAGTGAAAAGGATAAAGGTTCAGAATTTGAAATAATTTTCCCGACACAATAGATACTAGCATTGAATTATATGTCAGCAACAGCGCATCCTGCGGAGGCAGGAAAAGGTCAGAAGATTTTATTGGTAGAAGACGACCCAAACCTCGGCTTGCTCCTGCAGGACTACCTGCAACTGAAAGGTAAGTATCAGGTTACCTTGGCGAAAGACGGGGACGAGGGAGCTCGTATGTTCAGCAAGGAAAGCTTTGACCTTTGCATTCTTGATGTGATGATGCCGAAGAAAGACGGCTTTACACTGGGAAAAGAGATCCGAAAAGTAAACCCCTTCATTCCCATCATTTTCGCCACAGCGAAAACAATGATCGAAGATAAGTCGGAGGCTTTTACTTTAGGAGGTGATGACTACATTACAAAACCCTTCCGCATCGAGGAACTTCTTCTTCGCATAAACGCGCTGCTAAAACGGGTAGCCAACCAGGAGAAGAACGTCGAACAGGAGCAACAAGATAAATTCGAGATTGGTGACTATCAGTTTGATTACACTGCCCAGGTGATCAAAAAAGACGAACAACAACAAAAGGTGTCCACGAAAGAGGCTGAGCTCCTACGGTTGTTGTGTTTAAAGAAAAACCACGTGCTTACCCGTGAAGAGGCGCTGCTTAGCATCTGGCACGACGATAATTACTTTAATGGCCGTAGTATGGATGTTTTCCTCAGCAAATTGCGGAAATACCTTAAAGATGATCCCAAAGTGGAGATTATAAACGTACACGGAAAAGGTTATAAGTTGATTGTAAACTGACATTACGCAACTTTTTTTCTTTAATTTTGTTCCTCCCGAGACATGATTAAGAAAAAGTCAATACGGATACTGCTATCGAGCCTGCTGTTGCTTTGCTTCTCGGCTGTAGCTATCCCTTTTGATCTTTTTCACCATCACACCGAAGAAGCGGTAAGTTGTTCTGATTCCTCCCAGGGTGTCTGTTCACATAAAGCCCACTTGTCGAAAAAAGCTAGCTCCTGCTGGCTTTGTGCATTTCACATAGACAAAAACTTCACCACCGTTACCAAGTCAGACCACGCAGAAGAGCCAATCCTGGTAAGGATACTTACAGAAAACAGAGTTGCCGGATTTTTCTTCGACCGGCTTATCTCCTACCTCCGAGGCCCTCCAGCTCACTAATATTCTGCTTATTTAACTACTTTATAATCTGTATTTTAACAGATCCCTTTTTTAGTCATAGGGCTCATAGCCCATATTTTAACACACACAAAATCATGGGCGCACAACTTAGTCGCCCGAAGTCTCCTATTCAATGAAAATAATTTCATCATTATTCTTTTTGATCATTCTTACGATCAACAGCGTCGCAGCCTCGGTGCTGGCTATTAGTGGAAAAGTTACCGATGCAAACACCGGAGCTCCTTTGGCCGGCGCAAGTGTCTCTATCTCCGAACTCCGAATTTCTACCTCTACTGATGAAAATGGCGAATATACTTTTGCGAGGATCCCTGCCCGCGGTCGTTTTCTGATTGAAGTCCGGTACGTCGGATACAAGACAGAAACACAGATGGTAGATCTTAGTACTTCAGCGAACATCAATTTCAGCCTTCAACCAAGCATCATAGAAGTGCACGAAGTGGTGGTTACAGGGACATTATCCAGTGTCGACAACAGGACCAATAGCACCTCGGTCACGTCCCTAAACAAGGAAGAGATGCTGAGCCGTCCGTCCACAAATATTATCGATGCAATTTCCAGGGTTCCGGGAGTTTCTCAAATTACTACGGGTGCCGCTTCTAAACCTGTAATTAGAGGGTTAAGCTATAACCGTGTCATTACCCTTGCCGACGGGGTAAAGCAGGAAGGACAACAATGGGGTGATGAGCACGGCATAGAGATAGACCAGTATCAGGCGCAGCGTGTAGAAATTTTAAGGGGAGCTGCAAGTTTGGTTTATGGGTCTGATGCTATGGGGGGTGTCATCAACATCTTAGATCCTCTTCCAGCGCCTTCGGGGCAAATCCGTGGAGAGGTGATAAGCAATTACGCCAGTAATAACGGCCTTAGTGGCAATTCTGCCATGATTCAGGGTAATAACAACGGCTTTGTCTGGCTGGCCCGGGGAAGCTACAAAAACGCGTACGATTATAACACACCTGGCGGCCGCATAGCAAACAGTGCCTTTAATGAAACTAACTTCTCAGGACAATTAGGGTTGAATAAGAGTTGGGGTTATACTCACCTTAACCTGTCTAGTTATCAAAGTAAGATAGGAATCCCCGGACACGGGCACCATCATGACGAAGAAGAGCATGAGGAGGAAGAAGAGGAACATCACGAGCCCGAATTTTTCAACGGCACTACCTCACGGTCGCTCCGCTTGCCCTACCAGGATGTACGACACTACAAGCTGGCCCTGAATAACCACTTCCTGTTCTCCAAAGGCAGACTTCGTTCCACCCTCGGCTATCAAAACAACGAGCGCCGGGAATTAGAAGAAAGTACAACTGATCCCTCCCTGTTCTTTGACCTCAATACCTACAATTACGATTTCAAGTATTACTTTGAGGAAAATACGGGATGGGAACCGGTAATAGGTATTTCGGGCTCCTTCCAAAATAGTAGAAACAGAGCGGAAGAATACCTGATTCCGGACTATAAGAGCGAAGATTACGGCGCTTTTGCCTACATTAGAAAGTCCTGGACAAATACCAGCGCAAATGCGGGCCTGCGGTTCGACTACCGGAATTTTGAAGGCACAGAGCTTCTCGAAGACGGCGAGCAGCGCTTCGCTAGCTTCACCAACAACTTCTCCAATATCAGCGGTGCAGTGGGGCTGACACATAACTTCGGGGAAACTTTAAATATTAAGGCTAATATCGGGTCGGCTTTCAGAGCACCCAATATTGCTGAATTAAGCTCAAACGGTGTACACGAAGGCACCTTCCGGTACGAGATTGGAAATCCTGCACTGAATTCGGAGCGGAGCTTTTATGCGGATGCAGCCCTGGAATATCACACCAGCCGCGTGGATGCCCACTTCAATCTGTACAATAACTATATCGATAACTACATTTATCAGCGACAATTAGCGGGGGAAACCATTGATGGAGTAGAAGGGGGCCTTCCCGTCTATCGATACGTGCAGGACAATGCAAATCTTTACGGTCTGGAAGCAGGTTTAACCTTACATCCAAATACGCTGATTCACCTGGAAAACAGCTTTTCAATAACCAGAGGGAAAAACAGGGCTACTGGAAACCACCTACCCTTCATGCCGGCACCGGTACTGAGAAACGAACTTCGCATCGAGCCCGAAATCAGGTCTAAAACCTTAAGCAATAGCTGGATGTCAGTCGGCATTGACAACTTTTTCAGGCAGAATCAATTCGATCCCGAATTTGAAACAGCAACCTCGGGGTATACACTTCTTAATGCCTCTGTTGGAACTAGCGTGAAATTGGGAGCACAGGCGCTTCGGCTTTATATCACTGCCACTAATATTCTTGACAGACAGTACGTGGATCACCTTAACCGACTGAAACCGCAGGGTATATTTAATCAAGGCAGAAACGTAATGGTGGGCCTGCACCTGCCGTTTACATTAACTAAATAATTTGTAAAAACAGGGCTGTGCATCTCTATGAAGGCTTGGCCCTGCTTCCGTTACAAGTCCTTAATCCCTCCTTCCCTTCAGCTACCGCATTTTCTACAACAAAAAAACGCGACCATATCTTTCCACCTTTATATATTTTTATCAACTATGACGTTTGAGTCGCGTATAACAATCCTTGGAAAAAGAAACCAAAAACAATGAATAGAACAGCTACCAAATTTTTACTCGGCGCTCTGGCCGTTTCCAGTTTTTTAAATACCTCCTGCTCTGAAAATACAGGTAAAGCTATTGCTTCAAATGATAGCACCGCAGCTGCAATTGCCAGTCTAGTGGACAGTGCTACCTCTGTAAGCTCCGTAGCTCCACCAGCTAACGCTCAATTTGAAGCGAACGAGCTGGGCAAGGTGATGGTGTTGGAGTACCACCTGATTGGCTATCCGGAAGACAGATGGAGACGAACACCTGAGAACTTTCGTAAAGATTTGCAGATGTTATATGACAACGATTTCTACCCGGTATCTGTCTTGGATATTGCAAAAGGTAATTTGAATGTTCCTGCTGGAAAAACCCCTTTCGCGTTGACGTTTGATGATTCCAGTGCCGGTCAGTTCCGTTATCTGGAGAAGAACGGCCTACTGGTAATTGACCCCGAATGTGCAGTAGGAATTATGGAAGATTTTAAAAAGAAGCATAAGGACTTTCCTCTTACCGCCAGTTTTTACGTACTGCCCGCTATCAAACCCACCCTTCGCTTATTTGCCCAGCCAGAATATAAAAAGCAAAAGTTGGAGTGGCTTGTAAAAAATGGCTACGAAATCGGAAGTCATAACTGGTACCACTCTATGCTCTCAAAGCTGAGTGATGCAGAGGTACAAAAGCACCTTTCCATGTTCGTAAAAGAGATCCGGGAATTTTTACCGAACTATGAGGTGCGCACAATGGCGCTTCCTTTGGGTGCTCATGCAAAGAACCGGGCCCTTGAATCAAAAGGAGAATTTGAAGGCACAAAGTACAACCACGAGGCCGTTCTTTTGGTAGGCTCTGTCAGCTCAGTTTCTCCTTACTCGAAGGACTTTAATCCCCTGGCCATTCAAAGGGTTCAGGCAGGCGAGCATACAGAAAATCCGGAAACGTTCATGAAAAGTCAAATCAAGCATAAAACTCGTTATGTGTCTGATGGAGATCCAAAAACAATCACTGCGCCCGAAAAGCTGAAAGATCAGTTGAAGCCAGGGCTGGAGAAAAAATATAACGTGCGCTGGGTGAAAGAAGAGCTGCAGACCGCTGAAAACAATTAGTACCTTGACTTTGATAGTAAATATGAAAGCACTACAATTCATTGTGATACTTGCGCTTTTCAGCGTTGCCAGCTGTACTAATTCCAAAGTAGAAAATAAGAATACAGCGAAAGTGGACAGCCTGAAGCAACAGAAGTATAGGATAGACAGCTTAATGAGCGATGAATCGCTGCTCGTCTTTGCTAAGTTGAAAGGGAAGAAAGAGGTGGTGGAAATTAAAGGGAAACGCTACCCTGCAGGGATAGAAACAACTTATAATGTATTGAAAGACGGCAGTGGCAAAGTTTTGTACGTCGCAGTTCTTCCTTTTAGTGAAAGCAACAACTGGTTTATTGCTTACAAGAACTACTATGACCAACAAGGCAACCTGATCGTCTTCCAGCGGCAGAATAATTTTTTAAAAAGCAAGTGTACCAGCGGAGCCGCTCTTGAATCTTTAACTAAGTATTACGACCAGAATTTTGCGGTACTAGATTCTACTTACACATTAACTGATTCAAAAAAGCAAGCGCTGGAAGCAGCGAAGTGCGAGTTCCCTTATAACTTTCCCTACAAAATCTATAGCAGTATACAGGAGCTTAAAAGTGCAGAAGGGATAACCAAGTTCTAGGTTTGAAAAAACACAGGATAAAACAGGTTAATCAGTATGGGACGAGACTCCATCCTGATTAACCTTCCGATATCCTATTCCTCTTCTTTTACGGATTTTTTAACGTGTTTCAACACCTTAGCTTCAAGATGGAAAATAATTTCTTCAGCGATATTGGTGATGTGATCTCCTACGCGTTCCAATTTCCGAATCACCGTTAGAAGATACAAAGCCTGGTATATGTTCTCAGGCCTTTTGTTGATGTAAAGGGCGATGTTATCAGTAGCTGCCTTATTTACTTCATCAAGAATCATATCTTGTTTAAAGACAGTGCGGGCAAGTTTCGCGTCATTATCGGCGTAAGCTTTTGAAATAGACTGCAACATTTCGTTTACTGTGTCCGCCATTTCAAAGAACCGGCAGTCTTCCAGGAGCTCCTTGTCAAAACATTTACCGGCCATAAGCAAGTATTGCGCAATCCCTTCGGCGCTGTCCCCTATACGCTCAAAATTCGTATTGATCTTTAAAGTAGCAAACACGAAGCGCATATCAGCGGCAAAAGGATTTAGCAAGGCAAGTATATTTTCACAGTCCTTATCAACAGAGAGCTCGAATGCGTTTACGCGCTTTTCGTTAAAAATCACCTCCCGGGCCAAGTCAATATCCTCCTCAACCAGGGCTTGCAGGCTTTTCTGAATCTGAGAAGTCACCAGATCTGCCATTTCTATCATCTCATCCCGAAGACGATTTAGCTCTTCTTCTAAGTGGGTCATAATTAGTTCGTTTAAAATTGTTAACCGAAACGTCCGGTAATATAGTTTTGGGTTTGTTCTTTGCTTGGATTCGTAAACATGGTTGCAGTTTGGTTGTACTCAATCAGCTCACCAAGGTAGAAGAAAGCTGTTTTATCGCTAATCCGCGCTGCCTGCTGCATATTATGTGTTACAATAACGATAGTGTATTTACTCTTCAACTCGTAAATTAAATCTTCAATTTTAGAGGTGGATATCGGATCCAGCGCAGAAGCCGGCTCATCCATTAAAATCACTGAAGGCTCTACGGCCATCGCCCGAGCAATACAAAGTCGTTGTTGCTGTCCTCCCGACAGAGACAAGGCCGATTTTTTCAAATCATCTTTGACTTCCTCCCATAATGCGGCCTGTTTCAGAGAACGTTCTACTGCCTCATCCAAAACTGCCTTATTATTTACACCTTTTATCCGCAGGCCATAAGCTACGTTTTCGTAAATGTTTTTTGGAAAAGGATTGGGTTTTTGGAACACCATACCAATTTTCTTCCGGTGCTCATCTACGTCGATCTTACTTTTATAAACGTTTCTGCCATCAATCAAGATATCGCCCGTGATCTTAACATTGTCGATCAGGTCATTCATCCTGTTAAAGCATCTTAAAAAAGTAGATTTTCCGCAACCTGAAGGACCAATAAAGGCCGTCACTGTATTGGCCTCGATGGCCATACTAATGTTTTTCAGTGCATGTTTTTCTCCGTAGTATAAATTAACGCTTCTAGCCTCGAGCTTATACATTCTAATTTCTTAAAACTTGGTTTTTTTGTTATATCTGCTTCTGATCAGCACCGCAATACCATTCATCATAAAGGTAAACATTAGAAGAATAATAATAGCTGCTGCTGCATTGGTTACGAACCCTGCTTGCGGACGTGTAACCCAGTTGAATATTTGAATTGTTAAGACAGTAAATTCGTCCATTGGGCCCTCTGGAACGAAAGGAACATATACCAAGGCGCCAATAACAATTAGTGGAGCAGTCTCTCCAATCGCTCTTGAGATTGCCAAAATCAGTCCGGTCATGATGCCCCCGAAAGCCGAAGGAAGAACAACATTACTGATGGTTTGCCACTTAGTTGCTCCTAAACCATAAGAGGCTTCCCGCAGCGACTTTGGTACAGCTTTTATCGCCTCCCGTGTAGAAACGATGATGATGGGCAGGATCAGGAGCGAGAGCGTAAGAGCTCCCGTCAAAATACTGTTGCCCAGTCCCAGCACCCGGCCGAACAACTCCAAGCCCAGAATACCGTAAATGATAGAAGGGACTCCAGCGAGGTTGGCGATATTTACTTCAATGAAGTTGGTGAACCAGTTTTTTTTACCGTATTCCTGCAGGTAGATGCCCGCTGCCATCCCGATAGGAAAGGCAATAATTACAGTAAGCACCAAAATCCAAACCATTCCAAAAAGGGCAGTATAAATTCCTGCACTAGATGCCCGGCGTGAAGGGAGACTGGTGATGAAGTCCCAGTCTATTCTTGAAAGCCCCTGTGAAAACACCACATAGAGAAGCACCGCAAGCACAACCAGACCGAGAAATGTGCAGACAATTGCAAAAGACTTAAACCCAAGGTTCTTGATCTTATTGATTTGCGAACTATTCATACTTCTGCTGGAACTTTTTCTTGATGAAAAAACTGACGTTATTTAGGATAAAGGTGAAGATAAACAATGTGATACCTGCCGAGAAAATCGTGCTGTACTCTAAAGAATTCCGGGGTACATCTCCCATACTTACCTGAACAATATAAGTGGTAATAGTTTCAATGGAGTGGATGGGATTTAGTGTAAGTCGCGGCTCCTGCCCTGCTGCTACGGCTACAATCATTGTTTCTCCAATAGCCCGGGAGATAGCAAGAATCACCGACACAATGATCCCAGAGGAAGCTGCGGGCACCATTACCCGAAAAGCCGTCTGCAACCGTGTTGATCCCATTCCGTAGGCCGCTTCTCTCAATGATTTCGGAACCGCCCGCAATGCATCTTCACTTAGGGAAGAGATATAGGGAATAATCATCACCCCCATTACCAAACCTGCAGATAGTGCGTTGAAACCTGAAAGGTTAGGGATGAACGACTGCAGGAGGGGCGTAACAAATGTTAAAGCAAAGAAACCATAAACTACTGTTGGAACGGCTGCAAGCACCTCTAACGTGGGCTTAACAAACGCCGTGAACTTCGGATGTGCATACTCATTAAGGTAAATTGCTATAGTTAAGCCTAAGGGAAGAGCCACTGCAATAGCAATAACTGTTGTTAAAAGCGTACCACAAACAAGGGGCAGTATACCGAACCGTTTTTCAGCAAAAAGAGGAGTCCACTCGGTTCCTGTGAAAAATTCTACGATAGATACTTCCTGAAAAAAACGAACCGATTCGGTAGCAAGCACTAAAACAATTCCAAGCGTGGTAAAAACTGTAACCAGACTGCAAAGAATCAAAAAGCTTTCAATCGCTTTTTCTTTAAATTTTAACATCGTTCCTGTTTATACAAAAAACTTCCCGATACAAGAACGGGAAGCTTGTCGATATGTTAAAGCGTATTTTATTTTTCTGCTTTTAAAAGGTCGGCCATGTTTACGCCTACCGTATTTTGTCCGCTGCCGAAAACAGTACCTGTTTTTTTGTTTTGAAACTTTTTCAATGCAAGTTCATAAACTTCTGCAGGCAACGCTACCGAACCTACTTCTTTCGCCAATTCACCTGCATTTTTCAAGTAAAATTCTACGAAAGATTTCACTGCGGGACGATCAGCTGACTTGGCATTTACGTAGATAAACTCAGGGCGGGCAAGCGGCTGATAAGTACCGTTGCTTACTGTTTCAATAGTAGGCAGGATTGGGCCTTTACCGTTCGAGTCGTCTTTATCATCGATCGGGATCAACTTCAATTTGTCCGCATTATTTTGATAGTAAGCTAAGCCAAAATATCCCAAAGCATTTTTGTCGGAAGATACACCTTTTACAAGTACATTGTCGTCTTCACTAGCGTTATAATCTCCTCTGGATGATTTAGCTTTTCCAACAATTGCCTCGGTGAAATAATCATAAGTACCTGAAGCAGTTCCAGCTCCATAAAGATTGATAGGTTGATTAGGGAAAGAGGCGCGCACCTGATTCCAGGTTTTGATTTTACCCTGTGCTGCTGGTTCCCATAATTTCTTAAGCTCTTCTACTGTCAGGTAATCTACGAAATCATTCTCTTTATTTACTACTACTGCCAAACCATCATATGCTACAGGCAGCTCGATAAAATCGATTCCTGACTGTTTCATTGCTTCTACTTCCTCTGATGAGATCGGACGGGAAGCATCGTTAATATCAATTTCTCCCCGGGAGAACTTTTTGAAACCTCCACCGGTACCCGACTCTCCTACAGTAACCCTTACATCGGGTGCTTCGTTTCTGAACTCTTCGGCCACAGCTTCCGACAGCGGATATACCGTACTTGATCCATCTATTTTAACTTCTCCGGATTCACCTCCGGAAGTAGTCTTATTATTTTTGCCACCGCAAGCAGCAAGGACAATAAGAATGTTCAACATTAAAATTAGTTTCTTCATCTCTGTTTTTTGATTTTGCAAATTACTTTGATTGTTATTACAAGTATATTACCTCAATATTAAATTAAAGTTAAGTTAACATACTAAAAACCGATTTCTACCTGGAATCTATACATCCACTCCGAGGACCGATCATCTTCCTCCAAAAGACTAACATCGCTCTGTACTTTTAGCGTGTGTCCGGCAAGATATTTTGAGACACCAAGTGTATATTGTTTTTCGGTACTGTTTTCTGTTATATCAATAGGATCTATAGAAGAATATCGTGCGGCTAGCTCGAAGTTATTTTTAAATAAATATCCCGCCTGCAAGTTAAATCCCGTTCCCGTAAAAAAACTGTTCTCCACATCTCCGTCATTAGTCAGGGAGACTATCGGAGATCCGTTTGTCCTTTTATCTGCGTATTCGGCCATGGCGGAAAGACCCCTATACTTGAACATAGCGTCTACAAACAACGTTTTCAGATCCCTTTGTGCGCTAAGGAACTCGCCCAGTTGTCCCCTTTCTCTGCTTGCCCGGCTGTTAAAATCATACGTTGCCCCGATACTTAGTTTCGGTGTTTTTTCCCTGGCGAGGTCGGCACCAAAGTAATCACCCTCATCTTCAAAGTCGCCGAAAGGCAATACTTCTACCCGTCCGGTAAAATCATAACCTCCTCTGTTATCTTCCGTTATGTTTCTTCCTTCACCCATAGAAATCGCTGCCACCTCACGAAATATAGCTTCTCCTGTCTTGAATTGATGATGAAGTTGAAAACCTAAATCCCGGTCAATGTTATAGCGGGAGTTCAATAGACTCCGATCGACAAACTGCAATCGCTGGCTAGAAATAACGCGTTCCCTGTTTCCCGGCAATTTAGTCTGACCAAACCACAAACTGAAACCAGGCGAAAAATTCCATTTTGCTACGGCATCTAATACAATATTAGAGGTATTTGAATTCTGGGGCGCCGCACCTGCAATGTCGGCATTACTTAGAGCAAGTTCAATTTTATATTCAAAATCAGGATTAAAGGCAAACCCCTCAAATTTCAACCGAGCTCTTCTAACCTGTATGTTATCCGAGTACTGATCATTAGCAAGACTATGAGTCCCAGAATAAAGCGTCTGGACCCGTCCATTTATCCTGGTGTAGAAGGACGAGTCTGCTGCCATTATCCGAATACCCTTGCCTACTTTTTCTTTAACAACTATTTGGGCGTTGGCGGCCAAAGCGAATAAAAACACAGAACACCCCAAAAAACCTTTTTTCATTCTGACACTTATCATTGTGTAGCTGTTAGTATGTTCAAATCAGCAATTAACTGGCCGAAATTGTTTGTTAAATCGCTGTTCCAAAATTATTAACAGCAGATTAAGCAAAGGCAAATCCAATGTTAAATTATTATTAACTGTTAATATTAAAGTAATACAAATGAAACCTCTACTGTTTCTGCATTTCCTATTTATCTGTGTCGTTGCTAGTGCTCAGCCAGACACCTTGTCCATTTCCTTAGAATCAGTTAAATACGCCTATCCGGTAAAGTACCTGAACGTAGCCTCTGAAGGGCAAGATTTACGGATGGCTTATATGGATGTCCGCGCTTCCCGCCCTAATGGAAAGACAGTTATGTTATTTCATGGAAAAAACTTTGCCGGCTATTACTGGACAGAAGTAATTAAAGCCTTAAACCGGGAGGGTTACCGAGTTGTGGTCCCCGATCAAATCGGTTTTGGCAAGTCATCAAAACCCTATATCCACTATAGCTTTCACTTGCTTTCACGATTCAACAAACAGTTGCTTGATACACTGCGAATTCAGAAAGTTGCTATTTTAGGACATTCTATGGGTGGAATGCTTGCTACCCGCTTCGCTTTAATGTATCCGGACCGTACAGAAAAACTGCTACTTGAAAATCCAATTGGATTAGAAGACTACCGAGCCTTCGTGCCTTATATAAGTACAGAAGAGCAATATAAAGCCGAACTGAAATCTTCAGCAGAAAGCATCAAAAACTACTACCAAAGCTCCTACTTTCCCCAATGGAAAAGTGAATACAACTATTTGGTAGATGTTGCAGCCGGAACGACAAAAAGCGCAGAATTTCCACGGTCTGCAAAGGTCTCGGCGATGACCTTTACTATGATATATGAACAACCAGTGGTGCATGAATTTCCCAACCTTAAAGTTCCTACTGTACTTTTCATAGGCCTTGAAGATAAGACCATCGTAGGAAAAGGGCTTCTCTCCAAAGAGGAGCAGGCTTCGCACGGCAGGTACAAAATACTGGGAAAGCAGATCGCAGGAAAAATCCCCAATGCCAAATTGATAGAATTTGAGGGAGTAGGGCATATTCCGCATATCCAAATATCAGAACAGTTTATCAATTCATTACTTAAAAACCTTAACTAAACTATATGCTTTTTCCTATCGGGGATGACAATGTAAGAGGGAAACACAAGCCGGTATTCACCTATCTTCTAATTATTCTGAATTGCTATTTTTTCTGGCAGGAACTGCAATTGAACGAACAGCAACTGGGGCAGCTATTTTACACCTACGGCGCTGTTCCGTCTGAAGTAACAAGCGGCAGAAGCTTGCATACCCTCTTTACCAGCATGTTTCTGCACGGTGGATGGATGCATCTAATAGGCAATATGCTCTTTCTGTGGATCTTTGCCGATAATATCGAAATATCAATCGGGAACATCCGATTCATTCTCTTCTACCTGGCCGGGGGCGTTTTTGCAGCTCTCGTTCACTGCCTGGTGCTACCTGGCAGCACCATTCCTTGCATTGGAGCTTCGGGAGCCATTGCCGCTACGCTCGGGGCTTACCTGGTTATGTTCCCTTCTTCCCGTATTAAAATCCTGTTTTTCTTTTTTGTGTTCCGGGTCTCGGCCTTCGCATTTCTTTTATTCTGGATAGCTCAACAACTGTTTGAAGGTTATGCTACCCTGGGACTCCAAACTGCTGATACCGCTGGCATTGGTTATTGGGCGCACATTGGGGGCTTTGGCTATGGCTTTGTTAGAGGCTTTTTCTTCAGATCTCGCAAGAAAAAAGGAAAAGAAAGCTACGATTATTACTAACAGTGCTTTATTTGCAGGATGGACTTTATTGCACAAACAGAAGAATTTGTAAAAGAAACATTAGCAGGAGCAGAAGCGGGACATGATTGGTGGCATATATACAGGGTATGGCAAACAGCAAAGAACATTGCTTCGAAAGAAGAAGTAGACCTGCTAACAGTAGAACTCGCTGCCCTACTGCATGACATTGCCGATTCTAAATTTAATGCAGGCGATGAAGAAGTAGGTCCGGCAAAAGCAGCGGCCTTTTTAGAAAGCCTGGGCGTGGATAAGGAAAGAATAGCGCATGTTGGACAGATCATACTCAATATGTCCTTTAAAGCCAGCCTAGGAGAAGTGACCTATCATTCAAAAGAGTTGGAAGTGGTGCAGGATGCAGATCGGCTGGATGCTATTGGCGCTATCGGCATTGCCCGCGCTTTCAGCTTTGGCGGCTATAAACAACGTGAATTCTACAACCCAGCAATTGCACCAAACTTAAACATGAGCAAGGATGAGTACAAAAAAAGCGCGGCGCCAACTATCAACCATTTTTATGAAAAGCTTCTGCTGCTGAAGGACAAGATGAACACAGCCACTGGCAAAAAACTCGCCGAGAAACGACATCAGTTTATGGAGTTGTATCTGGAAGAATTCTATCGGGAGTGGAACGGCGGGTAGACCATTCCGCCTGCAGCGGTGGGGCGGCTACAATAGTCGCAGGATCAAAATGGTAAGAAAGTAGCCGAGCATTGCCAGTCCGCTTACCATAGTCATTTTACTCATAAATTTAAAGTTCGCATTGTGCCTATCCTTCCAGCTTCTGATTAGCCATTTCAAAAAGACAAACATGACCGGAAGAACAAAAACCAGGAACAACCAAAAGTAGACGGTTGTATGCTGAAGCTCCCAGTAATGAAACATCAGGCCGCAACCTAGGGCAAACAAACATCCAGCGAACACAAAAGTCCCCTTAACTCCAAGAACTAAGCTGAGCGTGCGGTCTCCCCTTTTTAAGTCTTCTTCATGTTGGTAGACCTGGGTAAGTGGATAAGATGCCCCTATCAAGCAAGAGCAAGTTAACCCGGCAACAATATTTGGATACGACCAACTTTGAGCCAGGCTTAATTCTGAGATAGCTGCATAACTTGCCCAATAGATAAAGGCGCCTTGAAAAATAAAAACAACCAGAAAGCTAAGATAGGGATGAGCCTTCAGGCGTACTGACGGATGACTGTACATTTTAGACAGGACGCCGTAAAGTACTGCCGCCATTGCAAATTCCAGACTTACCAGCAAAGCGAGTAAAACGCCGATCCCTTCCAATAGAAGCGAGAAATTGTACAAGGACTTATCTACAGCCGGTGGCTTTTCTATCAAAGCGATGCTGCCTTCATCTTTGTCAAAATAACTATTGTAGCCGTTGCTGGCTGGATAGACGAAAAAGTGCCAGACAACGAACACTAGAAAGGCGCTCCATGAACTAACTTCTGGCGCTTGGCTCAGGGCGAATACAAAAACTGGCAGCAGGAACAATGAGAACATGAACCTCAGGTGCAGCAAGGCCGATTTGGTAGGTAGAAGCTTCATTTGCAAACCTTAGCTGTTGATTTATGTTCTTAAAAATATAAAAAATTAAGATGGAAAGCATTATATCAGCAATAGGAACAGCAAACCCTGAATATCGTTTTCCTCAGCAGCAAATCCTGAACTTCATGATTGATGCGCACCAGCTTAGCGAAACTGACGGCGGCCGCCTCAGAAAGTTATATGACGCTTCAGGTATCGCGTTCAGACACTCTGTAATACAGGACTTTGGAGTGCCACGTGGAACTTTTTCCTTTTTTGGAAATGACAATCATTTAAGCCCTTTTCCCGATACCAAAAAACGAAGTGAACTTTATGAGAAAACAGCAAAAAAAATAGCACTGGAAGCCTTGCAGCGACTATTTCAGCAACGCCATATCCTACCTACCGAAATAACTCACCTTATTACCGTGAGCTGCACCGGCATGTATGCTCCCGGCCTCGATATTGACCTTATTCAGGACGCGGGACTGAACCCTTCAATTGAGCGTACCTGTATCAACTTCATGGGTTGTTACGGCGCCTTTAATGGCTTAAAAACGGCTGATTACATCTGCAGAGCCGATCACACAGCTAAGGTACTGATGGTCGACGTGGAACTGTGCACGCTCCACTTCCAGCGGGAAAGCACCCTGGATAACTGGATTGCAAACTCGCTTTTTGCCGACGGGGCAGCCGCTGTATTAGTTGAATCAACTAAACAAGCATCTATTACCGGTCTGATACTTAAAACCTTTTACAATACTATCGTTCCTGAGGCCAAAGACGAGATGGCCTGGAGAATTGGGAACTCCGGATTTGAAATGAGACTATCCTCTCAGATAGCAAAAAACATAGGCAGAAAAATTAATCATGTAGCTGATCAACTGATTCAAAAGGCAGGATTAGCTGCAGCATCAATAACACAGGTAGCCATACATCCCGGGGGGCGGAGAATCTTGGAAGTTTGCGAAGAAAATCTTAATCTCCCTGAGGAAGCACTTCAAAGCTCTTATGATGTACTCCGGCAATTTGGAAATATGTCCTCGGTGACTATCCTCTTTGTACTACAACGTCTCCTGCAAAAAATACAGCCTGGCGAAAAAGCTATGAGCTTCGCCTTTGGTCCCGGCCTAACCGTGGAGAGCATGATCTTAGAAGCGGCGTAAAAATGGCGGATTTCAGCAAGCGAAGCACAGAAGCGGAAATGATGGACGATTTCAACCTCGGTCCTGAAACCATAAATCCAATTATGGACGAGCTCGAAGTGATCAACCGACTGCTGGGCGGCTATGCTGTTTTCTTCAACGCTTTCAACACGTTGAATCTGAAGAACGACATGATTATAAGCGATTGGGGTTGCGGGGGTGGCGACTCGCTTAGGGTTCTGGTACGATGGGCTAGAAAAAAGAGATTGAACCTACGGTTTGTAGGGGTAGATGCTACCGCCACTGCTATAGACTATGCCCGGAATAAATCCGTAGACTTCCCCGAGATTAGCTATCTCCACGGGGATGTATTCTCCCCAGAGCTCTCGGAAGATCAATTTGACATCGTTTTATCAAGTCTATTTACCCATCATTTCAAGGATTCGGAATGGATCGCACTTATGCAAAAAATGCTAAAGTGTAGTCGTTACGCGGTAGTTGTCAATGATCTGCACCGGCATTGGTTTGCTTATCATTCAATTGGAGCACTCACTAAAGCGTTCTCAAAATCAAAAATGGTAAAACACGACTCTCAGCTTTCGGTACTGCGCGGTTTTAAACGAGCAGAAATTGAGCGAATGCTGGCCGAGGCCGGAATTACAAATTACCGTCTCAAGTGGAAATGGGCCTTCCGCTGGGAGTTGATACTTTTCAAGCAAGAACATGCAAGCATTTAAACAGCCCCAGAAGAAAAGGGACAAAACCGTCACCATTGTTGGCGGGGGACTGGCGGGCTTAACCCTTGCGATATTACTAAACAGAGGAGGATTTGATGTAACGGTGGTTGAAAAAAAAGTGTATCCATTCCATCGTGTCTGCGGTGAATACATTTCGAACGAGGTCCTGCCGTTGCTTATCAAAATTGGTATCCACCCCAGCGACTATGGCGCTTCTAGTATTCAGAAACTTGCCGTTAGCTCCCCTTCTGGAAGAATATTCAGGACTACTTTAGATTTGGGTGGTTTCGGACTCAGCCGTTTTCATCTGGATCAATTGATGTTTGAGCAGGCGAAGCGGGAGGGTGTACAGTTCCTGCTCGGACTGAAGGCCAACAACATTGTATTCTCTGACAACAACTTCACCACCTCCCTATCGAACCACAGCGATCTTATAAGCTCCTATGTCATCTCTGCTCACGGAAAGCGGTCGAACCTGGATAAGCACCGAGCCTTTTTCTCCAAACGTAGTCCGTATTTGGGTGTAAAGTACCATATAAAGGCAGATTTACCGAGGGATCTCATTCAGCTGGACAACTTCGAGGGCGGCTACTGCGGAACTGTAAAAATTGAACAAGATAAATATTGCTTATGCTATCTTACCAAGACGGACAACCTGAAAAGGGCCGGCTCTCTGGAGGAGATGGAAAAAAACATATTGTCTCGAAACCCTTTTTTAAAGCATTGCTTCACAGAGGCGGAATTTATTTACGATAAACCCGAAGTCATCAATGAAATATCTTTTGCAGTAAAGTCGCTGATTGAAGACCATGTGCTATTTTGCGGCGATTCGGCTGGGATGATTAGCCCCCTTTGTGGAAACGGCATGGCGATAGCAATTCATTCAGCCAAAATCCTTGCTGATCTGCTTTGCAAATATCATTTATCTCCCAGATCCCGCCTGGAACAGGCCTATAAACAGGCCTGGAACAATGAATTTCGAAGGCGGCTTCAGTTCGGTCGGCAGGTTCAAAAACTATTCGGTAAAAATATTCTGTCAGAATTTGCAGTTAGTACACTTAATATATCCCCTTCCCTGGCCGAAATCATCATAAAAAAAACACATGGCCGGCCTTTTTAGTATCATTGTAATATGAAACTTAGAGTATTAGTTTTTATTAATGCTTTTGTGGTTGCCATGGCGCTTGCGCTGGTAAACTTTTATTTTCAACAAAGCATTTCTCATTCTGTTCTGGCCTTTGCCATTACGCTTGTTGTCTGTTTTATCGTCTTTTACTACCTCATTGAGCGCTACGTTTACAGCAAAATCAAGCTCATATACAAACTCATTCACAATCTGAAGCTTGGAAAAGACCTGAAAGATGCTTTGGGAGAATACGTAAGTAATGACCCGATCAACGACGTGGAGAACGAGGTAAAGGAGTGGGCCAGCGTAAAAAAGATAGAAATAGAGGCACTGAAACAACAGGAGCAATACCGCCGAGAGTTCCTGGGTAATATCTCACACGAACTAAAGACTCCGCTTTTTGCAATACAGGGTTATCTCGAAAACTTGCAGGAAGACGGCTTTGAGGATCATGACATGGCCATGCAGTTTGTGAACAAGGCGGCGAAAAATGCCGAGCGGCTCAATCTTCTAATCAAAGACATCGATATTATTTCCAAGCTCGAAAGCGGCGACCTTCCTATCAACTTTGAAAAGTTCGACATTACTGTATTGATCAAAGAGGTGCTGGAGCAAATGGAAGGAAAAGCGAGGAAGCATAAAATAGAATTCATCTTTAAAGACAAGTACGATATTGCGACTTGGGTAAACGCTGACAGGGACAAAATTTGTCAGGTGCTTGTAAACCTTGTAGAGAACTCCATTAAGTATGGGAAGGAGAACGGAAGTACGTCTATCAAATTATTTGAGCTTCACGATCAGATTTTGGTGGAAGTAACAGACGATGGCATTGGCATCGAGGAAAAGTGCCTGCCAAGGCTATTTGAGCGGTTCTTCAGGACTGACAAAAGTAGATCAAGACAAATCGGAGGCTCCGGCCTGGGTTTGGCTATCGTAAAACATATCCTGGAAGCACATCAACAGACCATTACTGTCAGGAGTACCGAAGGCGTGGGCACAACCTTTGCTTTTACGCTCGAACGTGTAAAACAACCATTTATAAGTGTTTAAGCAAAGTGTTAACATTAACTTAACATACGGTTAATACCTTTGTAACACTTATAGATAACTAAATGTCATTAAACAGTATTCTCCAGTATTTCGTTCCGAAGGACCGAAAATTCTTTCCGTTGTTTGAGCAGGGAAGCGCAAATCTAATCTCTTTAGGTGAGGCACTACAAGAACTGGTCAACACCAACGATCTTCAAAAAAAACAGGAATTAACGAAGCGAATCGAAGATTTAGAACACCGGGGAGACGAAATCACCCATCAAATTTTCCTGGAGCTTGGTAAAAACTTCATCACCCCCTTCGATAGGGAAGACATTCACTTATTGGCTTCTGCTATTGATGATATTGCCGATTTCATCCATGGATCCTCTACCCGCATGCAACTGTACAAAGTAACAGAAGCTACTCCGGCAATTAAGAAATTGGCTGATTTGATTCTGCAAGGATGCCAGGATGTTGATAAAGCGGTGAGAGTGCTTAAAGACCTTAAAAACATCCGCACTATCACCGACTCTTGCGTGCGCATTAACAGCATGGAAAACCAGGCTGACTACGTTTTTGATACCGCGGTAGCAGAGCTTTTCGAACATGAGAAGGACGCAATTGCACTTATCAAGTACAAGGAAGTACTCTCAGCGTTAGAAACAGCAACAGACAAGTGTGAAGATGCTGCCAACGTACTTGAGTCTATTTTGGTTAAACACGCCTAATCGGAAAAGGAATAAATGGTCACAACACTTCTTATTGCGGTCATTGCACTCGCAATAATTTTCGATTTTATAAATGGTTTCCACGATGCCGCAAACTCCATTGCAACCATTGTGTCTACCAAAGTGCTTTCACCACTATCGGCGGTTATCTGGGCAGCATTCTTTAACTTCATTGCGCTCTTTATTTTTCCACTACATGTAGCAGATACAATAGCAAAAACAGTGGATGCAACCGCTATCAGTCTTACGGTGGTTGCTGCAGGACTTTTAGCTGCTATCACCTGGAACCTGTTTACTTGGTTCTTTGGAATCCCTTCCAGCTCCTCGCATACCCTTATTGGTGGTTTTGCGGGTGCTGCGATCGCGCATGCTGGTTTTGACGTAGTTCGTTACTCTAAAGTGATGCCAACAGTGTATTTTATTGTACTAGCACCACTTATCGGAATGATTGTGTCTTATGCGATATCAATTATCACTATGCACTTATGTAAGCGATCCAATCCATCTAAAGTAGATAAGATCTTCCGGAGGCTGCAGCTCGTTTCGGCGGCGGCCTACAGTCTTGGCCACGGCGGTAACGATGCTCAAAAAGTAATGGGTATTATCGGGGCTGCCCTGATTGCCCAGCAAGTAATCCCAAGCATGGAAGAACTGCCTTTATGGGTTCCTGTAGCCTGTCACGCAGCGATTGCTATTGGAACTATGTTCGGCGGTTGGAAGATTGTAAAGACAATGGGCCAGAAAGTAACGAAACTTTCTCCCTTTGAAGGATTTGCTGCAGAAAGTGCGGGAGCGTTGACCTTATTCGCTACTGCCAACCTGGGAATTCCAGTATCAACAACCCATACAATTACCGGATCCATCATGGGAGCTGGAATCACCAAGCGGATCTCTGCAGTACGTTGGGGAGTGACAATCAATATTATCTGGGCGTGGGTGTTAACTATCCCCGTTTCGGCCTTACTTGCTGCCCTCTTCTACTGGGTAATGTCGCTATTCGCATAACGTCACATTCATAAAACTTAGGAGCCGCCACTCTATTGGGCGGCTTTTTTTATATCAGCCCGGCAAAGAAATCTTTCCCATCATCAGCTGAGGGCCAGCGCCAGTAGCGATAGCCGATCCGCAAAGGGTCTCGTTTGCTAAAATAGCAAAGAGGACGGCCTCCTTCGCATCTCCTCCCAGGCCAAGAACTTCCGTTTTTCTAACTTCCAGTCCCAAGCTTTCGCTCAACCTTTTTAATAGGAACCGGTTATGCGCTCCTCCTCCGCTCGCATACAGTCCATATTGCTGCCCCGGTATGCCTTGTCTTAAAGTCCTCACAATTCCCTGAACAGTAAATTCCGTGACTGTGGCAATGAGATCAGTTGGAGACGCATTAGAGCCCCTCGCCTTTAACTGCGCTGCTTCGAGATACTGCAAATTAAAAAGCTCTGGCCCGGTAGTTTTTGGCAAGGGCTCAGAGAAAAAGCGATGGTCCATCAGGGCCTGCAAAAGTTCGACGATGACCGTTCCTGACGATGCGATCGTTCCATCCGCATCATAAGGTTTATCAAACAATTTCTTAGTCAGGGCGTCAATGAGCGTATTACCGGGACCAGCATCAGTGCAAATAATAGGGCCCTTCTGTTGGGTTCGGGGTAAATAAGTAAAGTTGGAAATGCCACCTATATTCAACAACACCCTATCTTCCTCATCAGATGAAAACAAGATCGTATCGCCATATAAAGCTAGCGGAGCTCCTTCCCCACCTGCTGCTACATGCTTTTGCCGGAAATCGCTAAGCACAGGTATCCCTGTCGATACCGAAAGATGGTCGCCGTCTCCAATTTGCAAAGTGGCATCGGGATAACCAGCTTGTCGGTGGATTCGTTGTGGAGCGTGGTATACTGTCTGTCCATGACTGGCAATACAGGTGACGCTGCTTGGGACAACTCTCCAGCGACTAAGGCACGTCAGCACAAGTTCTCCGTGCATTCTTCCAACGTAGGCATTCAGCAGAGTGAGCTTCTCGAGATCGATTTCCCGCTTAGAAAATACCTGACGAACGTCGTCTTTGAACTTTTCCTCGTAGGGCAAGGTTTCGAAGCCTAAAAGTTCCAGATGGGTAGCAAGCCCGGATCCCTTTATCCGACAGAGGGCCACGTCGAGTCCATCAAGTGAGGTGCCGGACATCAACCCAACTATCAGACGGCTGTCCAGTTCCGCCGCTTTACTTAAACGCGTCAACCATGAATTCATAAATAAAAGTAGCAATTGCTACGAAAGAATTGCTTTTAGAAATGATAAGCATTAGCTTTAATAGCTATAGAGTTTAAATTGTGAATACCACGAAAAGGCTTGTGTCACTCGACACCTTCAGAGGGCTGACCGTTGCAGCTATGATTCTAGTAAATAATCCAGGAAATTGGGGCGCCCTTTATCCACCTTTAAGACATGCAAATTGGCATGGATGTACCCCTACCGACCTTATTTTTCCCTTTTTCCTGTTTATCGTTGGCGTGGCCATTACCTTTTCTCTAGGATCAAGGAAAAGAGAAATTTCAAATCATAAAAGCCTGGTAGGCTCCATCATCAAAAGAACAGTGATACTGTTTGCACTCGGCCTCATACTTGCCCTATTTCCCCTTGTACTGACAGATCCTCTCGAAGCACTAAAAACGGTTAGGATACCGGGAGTATTGCAACGAATAGCGCTCGTTTTCTTCGCTACTGCCATTATTTTCCTAAAAATGGGATGGAAAGCACAGGCGGGAATCTTCGCAGGATTGTTAGGCCTTTACTGGATACTGCTTACTCAGGTACCCGTCCCCGGCATTGGGCCTGCAAACTTTGATCCGGATACAAATTTGGGTGCATGGCTTGATAGGGTAGTATTTGGGGAATCGCACCTCTGGCAGCAGTCAAAAACCTGGGACCCGGAAGGACTACTTGGAACGCTGCCAGCAATTGCAACCTGCCTGTCGGGAGTATTAACCGGACAGCTGGTCAAGAGCAAGCGCATTGCCAACGGCTCAAAACTAATGTCCATGTTTGGGGCTGGAATCGTCTTCCTTTCTGCCGCTATCTGGTGGGACGACTCCTTCCCAATAAACAAAGCTTTATGGACTAGCTCCTATGTATTATATACCTCGGGATTTGCGATGCTACTATTTGCAATACTTTACGGAGTTATAGATCTCAAAGGCTATGAAACGTGGACAAAACCCTTCGTTTTTTATGGAGTCAATGCTATTACCGTATTTTTCCTATCCAGTATAATGGCGAAATCGATGAATGCAATAAAGATAACTGCAGCGGGCGAGGAAGTGAGCTTGAAAACCTGGATCTATACCAGTGTTTACACCCCTTACCTGTCGCCATTGAATGCTTCATTGGCCTGGGCCTTTACCTTTGTATTCATCTGGATGTTGATCCTCTGGTGGATGTATAGCAAGAAAATAATAATTAAAGTCTGACGTACTATACTTGATATCCTAATAAACGTAATCCAATTACTATGAAAAAAATTCTAACTAAAAACCTTGTCCCCATTTGGATAGTGACTGCATTTACTGTCGCGGCTTGCAGCGTGAACAGGCAGACCAACACCACGCCAACGATTGCGGTAACACCGAAAGCAGATACGTTGCCTACGGATACGGCTGTACTTATTGGGAAACTAGACAACGGATTCACCTATTACATCAGAAGGAATATCGAACCCAGAAACCGGGCTCAGTTATATTTGGCAGTAAAGGCAGGTTCTATCCTCGAAAACGAAAACCAGTTGGGCCTGGCCCATTTTATGGAGCACATGAGCTTTAACGGCACTAAAAACTTTCCTAAAAATGCTCTTGTAGATTACTTACAAAAGTCCGGCATCCGCTTCGGCGCCGACTTGAACGCCTACACAAGCTTCGATGAAACTGTTTATCAGCTCCCTATCCCAACAGACGACCCTGAACTATTAAAAAATGGCATCCAAATCATGCGAGACTGGGCCCAGGACGCATCGCTTGACTCGGCCGAAATAGAAAAAGAAAGAGGGGTAATTCTTGAAGAAAAACGACTTGGAAAAGGTGCACAGGAAAGAATGAGAAATAAATATCTCCCCTTACTTTTGAACAATTCCCGCTACTCTAATCGCTTACCAATAGGAACAGAAGAGGTACTAAAAAGCTTCAATCATGAGGCGCTTCGGCAGTTTTACAAAGATTGGTACAGACCAGACCTCCAGGCTTTGATAGTGGTAGGAGACATCGATGTGCAAAAGGTGGAACAAATGATTAAAAGCACCTTTTCGGATCTTAAAAAGCCGACAAATTCAAAAGCACGGACTGACTACGAAATTCCCTTACTTAATAAAAACCAATTTATTGCTGTTACCGATCCGGAAATGCCCTACACCGTAGCTCAAGTGCTGGTAAAGCATCCTGCGGCGGTGGTAAAAACAACGGCTGATTTAAGAAACGGCATTGTAAGATCCTTGTACAACCAAATGTTGGCTGCGCGCTTCTCCGAGCTGATGAAGCAGGCGAATCCTCCTTTTCTCCAGGCTGGAAGCAGTATAAGCGGTCTTTTGGCTGATCTTGATGTGGCCTCAACCGTGATAGTGGCCAAGCCAGGAGACCTTGAAAAAGGATTTAAAGCAGCCTTGACAGAAACTGAACGGGTTGAAAAGTTTGGCTTTACCGCGACAGAATTAGAACGAGCGAAGCAGTCGTATATGACTTCGATGGAGGCTGCTTACAATGAGCGCAGCAAGACCAATTCGCAAAACTACGTTCAGGAGTACTTAAGAATGTTCCTGGAAGGAGAAGCCAGTCCGGGCATCGAATACGAATACAATTTCGCCAAAAATACCCTCGGACAGATTTCGCTAAGCGATGTGAACGGCTTAGCAAAGCAGTACCTGGTCGATGTAAACCGAGATGTGATCATCATGGCTCCGGAAAAGGAGTCAGCAACTATTCCAAATGAAGCGACCATAAACACCTGGATACAGTCGGTGGAGCAGCAAAACCTAAGTGCTTATGTCGACCAGGTATCGAACGAACCACTGATCAGCGCAAAACTAAACGGAGGAAAAGTCGTAGCTGAAAAAAAACTAGAAGCAATCGGGGTGACAGAACTGACCCTCAGCAATGGGGTGAAGGTGGTACTTAAACCCACCGATTTCAAAAATGATGAAATTATTTTTAGCGCTTCAAGTCCTGGTGGAACATCCTTATACCCTGATGCCAGCTATCAGTCTGCAGCTAACGCGGCCAGCATTATAGGCAGAAGCGGTGTCGGGAACTTCAATTCCATCCAGTTGCCCAAAATGCTTGCCGGTAAACGGGTGTCGGTAAGCCCTTACATTTCTGAACGTACCGAGGGCATCAGCGGCTACGCTTCACCCAAGGACTTGGAAACGGCCTTACAGCTCACCTATCTGTTTTTTACGCAACCGCGTAAGGATGAGGAAATCTTCCAAGCGCATGTTGCACAACAGAAAGGAGCCATTGCCAACCGCGCCAGCGATCCTTCCAGCGTCTTTTCAGATACCATAGCAGCCGTTCTGGGGAACTACAATATTCGTCGTACCGGTCCAACCCTAAGTAAAATAGAGCAGATCAACCTGGATCAGGCCTATCAGATTTACAAAGAACGCTTTGCCGATGCAAGCGACTTTGCGTTCACGTTTGTTGGTACGTTTGATAATGAAAAGATCAAGCCACTCTTGGAGCAGTACCTGGGATCGCTCCCCACGCTAAAACGAAATGAACAGGCCCGAGACCTCGGGATACAGATTCCTGCAGGAAAAATAACGAAAGAAGTTCGGAAGGGCCAGGAAGATCAAGCAAGCGTGCGCTTAGTATTCAGCGGTGACTACAGCTACAACGAGGAAAACAATAACCTGCTTGACGCTTTGGCTGAAGTGCTGCAGATTAAGTTAATTGAACGCTTACGCGAAGAAGAAAGCGGAGTCTACAGTCCGGGAGCATATGTGAGCTATTCGAAGTACCCAAAAAACCGCTACGCCTTTACTATCGTGTTTGGTTCGGCTCCTGAAAACGTGGATAAGCTGACTAACGCTGCCTTAGATGAGATTAGCAAAATCAGGAAGAACGGCGCGGCTGCCACAGATATCGCTAAGTTTGTAGCCGAGGAAACAAGAACTACCGAAACCCAGCTGAAACAAAATAGCTTTTGGGCGAGCTATATCAGTAGCCAATATCAACTTAATGAAGACCCAACCGACGTGCTTGGGTATGTTGCGAGTTTGAAAAAGATCACCCCGGCTGCCCTTAAAACTGCAGCCAACAAATACTTGAGCGGCGCTAATTATATAAAATTCGTCTTGCTGCCAGAGAAAAAGTAAACCTCACAAAAAAGCCGTCCCTCGAAGGACGGCTTTTTTCCTAACTACTGCCCTACCATGAAAATAGCGTTGCTGAATAACAGCTTCCCATTTTCCCAAAACCCTCTAAATAAAGGATCTTCGGCCATGTAAACGATAGAACCTGCGCCGCTTTCTTGCACCCCGAATAATAAGCCACCTGTCAACTTTCTTTTTGTTTCTGCGCCCGCGAACCCTGTTACGTAACTTCCCTTCTCTAGTATGCCAACGTTCCAACCTTCACTTATATAATTGTAAACTTTGTCGTCCAATTTCAGTGTGAAGTAGTAATCAGGAAAACCAAACGCCAAAGGGTGGGTATTATCAAGCCGAAGTTTAAAAATTGCCCCGGGAATATTGTTTTTCACAGACTCCCTTTCCCGATTTGCATAGGGTTTCAGAATATCGACAAGTTCCGGTTCATGATCTTTTAAACCTTCCTTGTTTTCCCCTTTAAGGCTGATATTAAACCCTCTTTTCCCGGCAAGACTATTCAAGGCACTCTGCATGGATACTACTTTTCCTCCATCGTTCACCCATGCTAGCAATTTTTCACTTGCTATACCTGGATAATCTCCGTCGGGGAAAATAAGCACATTGAACTTTGTCAAATCGGCCTGGTTAAAATCTACTGCCCGGATGATAGACAGCGGGTAGCTAAGTTCCTGTTCGAAATGGTGCCACACTTCACCCACAGCAAGTGGCGACGACTCTTCGCCCGCAATCAGTGCAACTCGAGGAGGTTTAATATACCGAACTTTCTCCGAGCCGAGGTCGGGCCCTCTCTCCGCCATGCCAGAACTAAGCGGCTGGAGACTAACCCCTGCAGCAGAAGCGATAGACTCAACAGTAGATTCAAAGGATTCTCCTAAAAATTCATTTCCCGTTTTAGTAACAAGAAGCGACCCCGCATTGAACAACCTACCGTTCGCCTCAAAAGGCACTTCCGAGTAACGCACCCGTAGGTTTCGTTTTAGCAAAGCCGACAAAAATCTGGCATCGGCTATAGAGTTCCAGTTGGCCGCAAAAGCGACCGGATTCTCAACTTTCGCCCTAACCAAACTCAAGCTGGGAGCTGATGCACTTAATGGCTTCAATGCCTCCTTCGTCGCATAAGCTTTTAGTCCGTAGGCATATGGCAAAGCCCAGGCAGTAATGTCATAGGTGACAGAATCTGAAACGAAGGTGCGAGGCTCGAACAAAACCTTTAGAAGCACTGACCTTGGTTGATAAGCGCTAATCACCATATCTTGTGGTGTTATACTCAGAGATTCCACCTTCCCGGTGACATAATTCAAGCCGCGGCTATTCTTCGCCGAACCGTATCCAAATACAATCCCATTTTTAGTAAGCAAGTTGGCCAACTTCTTCAGCTTCTCCTGATTTTCAGCCTTGATTACATACGACTTATATTGTCCGGGTGGCTTACTACGACTATTAGAAAAATACTTTTGATATTCTGCAACGAGTTGAGAGGCATTCATTGCAGCAGATTCGACAGTAGAAAGAGCGCTGGTATGATGATGTTCGATACGCTGGGCAAGTGTAAGCGTATCTCCTTCCCTGTTGATAACAGCCAAACCAGCCCTTCCAGCGCCACCCTGCTCAAAGGTCATCCCTACCGCCCCGTTATAAGTTGGATAGGTATCGCCATAAGATGGGTAAAGCAGATCAAAACGCTCCCGCGTAAAATAAAGCCAACCCTTCTCGTCAAAATACCGTGCGTTGTTTTTTCCTATAACTTTTTGAAATTCCCGTTGCCAGGGAGTGACGTCCTGATGAAACGGCTCAGCCGCCGGGGCAAAGAAGTAAGGAGAATTAAGGTTCTGCTCATGAAAGTCGACATGAATTTGAGGCAACCAGGAATTGTAGAGCGCCATCCGTTGTTGGGTTTCCAGCTGTGTTTGCCAGGCCCAATCGCGGTTCAGATCGAAATAATAGTGATTGGAGCGGCCGCCGGGCCAAGGTTCCATATGCTCTCGGGTGAATGGAAGTGCATCCGGAACGACATTTTTAACCGAATTATAAAAATTTACATACCGTTCCCGGCCGTCGGGATTTAGGCAGGGATCAATTACTATTATCGTCTTTTGCAACCAATCTTTTGCCTTCAGATTATCGGGACGCAACAAGTCATACAAAGTTTGCATAGAGGCCTCGGTGGAAACCGCCTCATTCCCGTGAACATTGTAGCTTAGCCAAATAATAGCGGGACTATCTGAATCTGAATTGCCGGCTTGCCCATGACTCAGCCTCCAATTGTTTTTCCGAATATCCTCTAAATGACCTAGATTTTCAGCCGATCCGAGGAAAGCGACCAGCAACTCACGTCCTTCATAGGTCTTTCCATATTCCCGAAGTTTTATGTGAGCGGATACAGAAGCAGCATGTCGAAAGTATTCAAGCACGCGGTAATGAGGAGTAAACCTTTCCCCGGGCTGATATCCTAAAAATTGCGCCGGTGAGTGCAGCTTTTGCGAAAAGCCGGGTTTAAATAATAGCAGAAAGAATATTAGCAATGCCGCTCGTCTCATATTACTAATCTACCGAAGCAAATGATCATTTGGAAAAAAACTATCATGGATTGCATATTTCATCTTATTATTGCCAAAAAAGGTTTTCTATGTCAATTGAAGAACTGTATGAGATCTATCTGAAGCACCCCTCCGTTTCTACCGATACAAGGAAGATCACGAAAGATTGTCTCTTTTTCGCCCTCAAGGGGGATAATTTTGATGGGAACGCATTTGCCGAAAAAGCACTTGATGCTGGCGCTGCTTTTGCCATCATCGATAATCCTACATTCAAAAAAAGCGAAAAGTACCTTTTGTTTGATGATTCACTCCAAATACTACAGCAATTAGCATCTTATCACAGAAAACAGCTTGCTATTCCCGTCGTGGGAATCACAGGCACCAACGGTAAAACAACCAGTAAAGAGTTGATCAATTCCGTCCTGTCGCAAAAGTTTAAAACCTTTGCCACACAAGGCAACCTCAATAATCATATCGGAGTACCACTTACGTTACTGTCTATTGATTCATCCATCGAACTTGCTATTGTTGAAATGGGAGCCAATCATCAGAAAGAAATCGGTTTCTTAAGCAGCATTTCTCAACCTACTCACGGCTTAATCACTAATGTTGGCAAAGCACACCTGGAAGGATTTGGTGGCTTTGAGGGGGTGAAGAAAGGCAAGGGGGAACTATACGACTATCTCAAGGAACAGAACGCCATTGCTTTTATTAATAGGGACAGTAATCATTTGATGGAAATGAGCTTATCGAGGCAGCTCCAACAGGTAATCTATTTCGGCAGCGGTAGTGATTGTTCCGTTTGTGGAAGAATTATTAAAAATGATCCATTCCTCTCCGTAGAATGGGAGACTAAGAGCGAAAAGCACCAGATACAGTCAAATCTTACCGGAGCCTACAACCTGGAAAATATATTGGCGGCTATTACCATTGGCCTTCATTTCGGATTAGCCCCAGGACTGATCAACGAAGGAATAGCGTCATACGTCCCCGGGAACAACCGCTCCCAGGTAACGAGAACGGCAACGAACACGTTGATCTGCGACTTCTACAATGCCAATCCTAGCAGCATGTCTGTTGCCCTCGACAATTTTGACGGCATTTCCGCAGCGCGGAAAGTGTTAATACTGGGAGATATGTTCGAGCTAGGCACCGAAGCAGCTGAAGAGCATCAATTCATTTTGGAGAAAGCACTGAAAACAGAGGCTGATGAAAGGATCTTTATAGGAAAAGAGTTTTTAAGCTTGAAGAATACCCAAAACGCACATTTTTTCGAGTCGACGGCAGAAGCCTTAACCTTTACTAAGGAAGCTGATTTCAAAAACGCCACTATTCTGATCAAAGGGTCAAGAGGCATGAAACTGGAGCAACTACTCGAAGTGCTTTAAATAGCACGCGACAACAAAAAAGCCGGCTTTTAACCGGCTTTTCTATTTTTATCTCTTACCAAAAGGCATTTTCGGCATTCCCTTCATCATCTTCGCCATTTGGGCAGGGTTGCTGAATTGTTTCATCACCTTTCGCATGTCCTCAAACTGCTTAATCAGCTTATTTACCTCCTGAAGCTCAGTACCAGAGCCTTTGGCAATCCTTGCTCTTCTGCTGGGATTGATCGAGTCTGGATTCTCCCGCTCATAAGGAGTCATAGATTGAATAATCGCTTCAATAGGCTTGAAGGCATTATCGTCGATATCAACGTCTTTGATTGCCTTTCCAACCCCCGGAATCATTCCCATCAAGTCCTTCATATTACCCATCTTTTTGATCTGTTGGATCTGACCGAGAAAATCATTGAAGTCGAACTTATTCTTGCGGATCTTCTTTTGGAGTTCAGCTGCCTCTTTCTCATCAAACTGTTGCTGTGCCCTTTCCACCAGAGACACCACGTCTCCCATCCCAAGAATACGTGAAGCCATCCGATCCGGATAAAATACATCCAGAGCATCCATTTTCTCACCTGTTCCAATGAATTTAATCGGTTTGTTCACTACCGATTTAATAGACAGGGCAGCTCCACCACGTGTATCACCATCCAGCTTCGTTAAAACGACACCAGAAAAGTCAAGACGATCGTTGAAAGCTTTAGCCGTATTCACAGCGTCCTGACCGGTCATGGAATCTACTACGAACAGAATTTCATGAGGGTTAGTACTTTGCTTTACAGCAGCAATCTCGTTCATCATCTCCTCATCGATGGCTAAACGACCTGCAGTATCCACAATTACCACGTTGTGCCCATTCTTTTTCGCTTCCGCGATACCCCGCTCTGCGATACCGATCGGATCCTTAGATTCAAGATCAGCAAAAACAGGAACTCCGATCTGCTCGCCCAATACCTGCAGCTGGTTAATAGCGGCAGGCCTGTACACGTCACCGGCAACCAGTAAAGGCTTCTTATTCTTTTTTGTCTTTAAAAAATTAGCCAACTTTCCGGAAAAGGTTGTTTTCCCTGCTCCGTTCAAACCTGCAATTAAAATGACAGTAGGGTTAGCAGTTAAATCAACTTCTGTTACCGAGCCCCCCATCAGTTCTGTCAGCTCATCGTTCATTATTTTGGTAAGCAATTGACCTGGAGAAATTGCGGTAAGCACATTTTCACCCAGGGCTTTTTGCTTCACCTCATCAGTGAAAGTTTTGGCAGTTTTATAGTTTACGTCAGCATCAAGAAGGGCCTTTCTGATCTCCTTCATCGTCTCCGCGACGTTAATTTCTGTTATAGTACCTTGTCCCTTCAGGACTTTAAATGCCCTGTCGAGTTTATCCTGTAAGTTTTCGAACATATTCTAATTTCAACTTTAGAGGTGCAAATTTAAGGAATAATATAAAACATCTTGTCTATTAATCACATATCCCAGCCACGGAGCACTTCGCTACGCGTTCTTGGAAGCTTGTTTAGGAAATTGCAAACTAGCAGTGGCCAGCTTTTGTCCTCTCCCCACTACAGATTCTGGAAAAGCAATGTTTGCTACCTCACGTTTGGAAATTTATACACTAAGCCAAGGGCTAATGTTTGGCTGGCCTGGATTTTGTCACTGGCATCGTCGTCGTATACGCCTATACCGGAAATAGTAACGTTCACAACCCTGTTGACCTTTGCAATAAGAGTGGCGTCCAATCGGTGGTCGATGTTATTTAACCTTTCATAATTGGCAAACATAGCATATCTGGTCTTCAACCTCAAGTTCTCCATGATATCCTTTTCATAGTTACTCACCAACTGAAAGGCAAGTTCATTACGCACCACTTTTCCGGGCGCAACCCCAAAATTTTTCGGATTAGTACGATAAAGGTCTTTATCCAACACAAAGGTCTGACGAGCTGTTCCTGTACCTATACGAAGGTAGTAGTACTTATTTGGCTTATATTCAAATCCAAGCGACTCGGTTAGGTATCCCGGCGACATAAATCTCGAAATCAGTGTGCGGGTTTCGTTACCTTGCTGATCCTTACCATAAGAATACCCTTGATCAAACTGCGACTCAAAGTTCAACGAGCCGAAAAAATACCAGCTTTTGGAGAGCTTTAGAGCGACTTTGTTATCCCAAAAAATACGGTCGTTAGTTTTTCGCTGCAGCTGATCCCTGTTTTTTAGCTTCCCATATTGGAAGATGAGCTCGGAGACGTAGTTCTTTTCATCTTTGGTATAGTCGGTTTTATGATTAAACATCAGCCCGACCGCAATAGAATTCACTCCCCCTCCACTCCAGTTATCGCTGAATGCTGCCTGGTTCATATTAATTCCAAAAGTAGACCAGTTGCGCCAGTAATTCACCTTCAACTTCAACTCTGACTCCGGAATTTCGACGGGTTGTAATTGCAATACCGGCTTTCGTACAGGCAAGGTGTTTTTCTTAGGATACTGCTTCAAGCCACTTAATCCGGTAGTGTCGCTTGCTGTGTTTTGCGCATATACAACTGAAGAACAAACTACTAACAGAAAACTAAACACCCTTTTCAACATCATCGCAAAGAAACTGAAATTTGAAGAGTATGAAAAATCTAATTCGTAACTAAAAAGATAGAAAACGCCGCCAGGCCCAAATTTCGCGCCTTTTCAAATAAGAAGTTTCACTTTCGCGACGATAGGCCTCCTTCTCAAAAACGATATTCAAATAAGCCAGCTCGTGCTTTTTGTATTTTAGGAGATTGATCAGGTAATTCAAGAAATAGAGCAGATAAAATCCAACTAAGAGCAGCTCCAGCTGCTGTACTATATGAATCCTTTCGTGGTTCAGCAATACCTGATCTCCCTTGTATTCACTCCTTTTTATTAAAATAAAGGGAAAAAGCGCCATACCCGCCATTGGCAAAAAAGGCACACAAATGACAGGAAAACGCATCATCTATCTGACGGCTTTAGAGGAGGAAGACGATTTGCTGCAGGATTTCTCTTATACTGTTCGTACGCTTTTTGAACGAAATCAATAAAAGCGTAATCATTAGCATCGAGCACAAAATAATAGCTTGGCCGGTACTGAGACATGAAGTCTGTTAACTTGTCACCGCTTAAGCCCGTGATTTGGGCCACAAAACTTTTACTATAACGGTAGCTGATGATCATCTCGCGATAATCCTGCTCAATAATTTTTTGAAGATTTCTGGCATTTTTTCCTTCTCTGCTCAGCAAGCTCCATAAGGCATCGATCCCAAGCCCTGCTCCACCTGTCCCATTGCCTCCTCCTATCTGAAGAATGTCTTCAGTGCTCCCCTTTCGGTAGATGTCCTTGTATTCTCTTTTAACGCGTTCCAGTCGTGCAGCAGGACTTCCTACTGTGTCGGTCACTACTACCTCACGGAGCTGTATACTCGTTCTTTTTAAGTAAAAAAGAAGTGTATTCTGATTTTGAACGGTCAGCGTGTCCACTCGGTAGCCGGGCAGGGCCGCTATCAGTGTATCCCCCTTACTTACACGGGTAGAAAATTCGCCTTTCGTGTTGTTATAAAACCCTTTATGCGTGCGAAGATTGTACAGGTACACTCTAGACAATCGTTGCTTGGTGTCCAGATCAAACACCAAACCCTGAACTTCTCGCTCTTGAGCAAATAGTGTACAAAAGGAAATTATAAAGAAAAATAGCAGGCTTATTTTTTTCAAGTCGGTTAAAGTTAAAGTTTTTGTTGCAAGCGAATTGCAGTTTTAACATTCCTTAACTTATTTTGAGACTAGAAGAAGCTGCCCGAGTTTAATATCGTCACCGTTAATAGAGTTCAAAATCTTGACATCGTCCACGCTGATACCGAAGCGTCTGCTGATAGAATACAGCGTATCTCCTTGCCTCACCTCGTAGATCTTCATCGCTACCGGCGCTTTTTCCGGTTGATTGATCTGCTTAACCGGCTCCTCTTTGATGATTTCCGATAAGACCCGCTCCTCTCTTTGTTCTTTGGCGATATACGTCTCTGCCCGGTCATACTGATCGAGCTGGTAACGCTCCACCAAGCCAATCAGCAATTCGGCATAACGGGGATTGGTAGCATAACCCGCCTTTTTCAGTCCATGAGCCCAGCCGCGATAATCATTCCGGTCGAGCTCAAACAACGCAGCGTAGCGCTTTCTTTTCAAAAACTCAGAGTGATCCCGATAAGATTCTTCGGGGTTGTTATATACACGAAAGCACTCCCCTATAGCGTCATCGTCCTTTAAGATCGTCGGACCGGTCCAGTCCACATTACACTTAATTCCGAAGTGATTATTAGCCTGCGTTGCCAGTGTGCTATTTCCGTTTGCAGATTCTAGAAGTCCTTGAGCCAGCGTAATACTTGCCGGAATGCCACTTTTTAGCATTTCTTCAATTGCGATGTCCTTATAGCGTTCTATATATGCGTCAGCAGTGGAATTTCTACTTAGCTTTTCTGTTGTTATTACGCGCTGTGGTTGGTTCGTTTTGGGTACTGGCCGTGTCTCTTTCGCCGCAATCTTTATGCTGGTGCAGGACATAGAAAGTCCGGCACAGGCTATCAGAATTAATCTTTTCATCAAAATCTTACAAATGCAATATCTGGCCGATGCTCAGGCTGCTGTTTTTTAAACTATTTTTTATTAGGATAGACTGTACTGTCGTGTTAAACTTCTTTGCTATTTCAATTAGCGTATCCCCTTTTTTAACCTGATACGTTACTGCCTGATTTACAGTTTCAACTGAATTTACTTTTACTGTTTCCAGGGGCCGCAGGTTCTCGGGAACAGGGTTATCATATTCGTACAGCTTGTACTTTTTGATGATGCCCACCACCTGAGACGCCCAACTTTTGCTGGCGGCATAACCACCTCTCTGGATACCAATTGCCCATTTCTTATAATCACCATCCGGATATTTAATGAACAGCGAATTGAACCTTCTCTTCAGCAGAGATACGAAATCCGCGTAGCAATCATCCACGCTTTCATAACCCTTGTAAGCTGATGGAATAGGCTTCGGACCGCTTTTACCCTTCATCCCGAAATGATTGTTAAGATATTTTGCAATCTTGCTTGTACCACTAGCCGACTCATGAATTGCAACTCCAAGCACAATACTGGCTGGAACTCCATGTTCATTCATTGTACGTATAGCAGCTTCCTTATATGCTTCAACATATCTCTGTGCTGCCGACTGTGCCGATGCTGTGCCTGTCATAAAAAGAGCAAACAGGCTCATTGTTAAAAATTTTCTTAGCATAGTTTTACAGTTTACGGATTATGAATAAACCATCGCGTACCGGAAGTATTAGCTTCTCTACGCGATGGTCTGATGTTACTTTTTCATTAAACGTCCGGATTCCAGAGGTATCCTTATCATTTGCACCCTGTGTTATTTTACCGCTCCACAGTACATTATCTACTATAATGAGCCCGCCTTTTCTTATTTTATCAAATACTAAATCGTAATATGTTTGATTATTCTTTTTGTCGGCATCTATAAAGACTATATCAAAAACTTCATCTAACCCAGGAATAATGTCAAGTGCGTTCCCAAGATGGTAGTTGATCTTCGAATGATAGTCTGACTTGTTAAAATATTCCCGCACCCGGTCTTCAAGCTCTACATTAATATCAATAGTATGGATAATACCATCGTCACTTAAGCCCTCAGCGAGACATAAAGTTGCGTAGCCTGTAAAAGTTCCGATTTCTAAAATGCGGCGGGGAGAGAGGAGCTTGCTCAGAAAAGTTAGGACACGACCCTGGTAATGCCCTGAGAGCATCCGGGCCATAGGCACCTTCAAATGCGTCTCACGGTTTATGTACCTAAGCAACTCTGGCTCTGGTTCGCAGTGTTGCTCAAGGTAGGCCTGCAGTCCCTCAGTAAGCAGTTCCATGGCTACAAATATATAAAATTGTTTTTTGCCGCAAATTTTTCGCCTATAAACTCAACATTATCAACAGGATGCGAAAATCGACCACACGATACTCTCATCTAAAACTCTCTCACGTTCGCAAATGAACGAAAAACTTGGAGCTTTTGTTTGGCCAAAGGTTTAACCGGAATTTCCGAGTCAGGGCGAAAACTAGCTGAGAAAGCTCCTTTTTTCCAGGTAAGATTGCAGGATGATCGTAGCAGATATGGTGTCTACCAACTCCTTTTTTTGCCGGTCAGCTTTCTTTAGACCGCTTTGAGCGATCACGGCCGAGGCCATCTTTGAGGTAAATCTTTCGTCTATAGTTTCTATCGGTATACCAGGGAAATTTTTTTTCAGGATGGTGATGAAGCCTTTTACATGAGGGGCGGACTGAGAGACTGAACCGTCCATTTGCCGTGGCTCTCCCACCACAAACCTTTCTACCTGTTCGGTGGTCAGGTATTTTTTCAGAAACTCCACAATGTCTTTTGGATGCACCGTAGTAAGCCCATTGGCAATAATCTGCAGCGGATCTGTAACAGCTACCCCAATTCGTTTTGTCCCAAAATCAAATGCCATTATCCGCATACTCATCGTGTTTTTGCTTTGTAAAAGAAGCTTAAGAATGCAAAAGTAGTGTAAGTTCTTCGTCCCAAAAGTATATATCTCACTTCTATTTATTATTTTGCACCTCATGCATTTCAGCGAAATAGTTGGACAACAGGAGGTAAAGCAACACTTGATTCAAAGTGTGAAGGAGAACAGGATAAGTCATGCCCAATTATTTTTAGGCCCTGAAGGATCTGGAAGCCTGGCGCTTGCCGTCGCCTATGCCCAATACATATCCTGCGAAAACAGGAAGGAAGATGATAGCTGTGGCGAATGCAGTTCTTGCAGAAAATATAACCGACTAATTCACCCGGATCTTCACTTCTCCTACCCCTTTTTTGCTAAACATAAAGAAGATACAGCCCTCTCGTTTATAGAAGAATGGCGGGGAATTTTTCTATCGAACCCGTATCTGAGCTTAGACGAGTGGCGTAATCAGTTGGATGCTGAGAATAAACAAGCCAACATCAATATAGCGGAGTGTCACCAGATCATTAAAAAACTCAGTTTAAAACCTTTTGAGTCTGAATACAAAGTATTGATCATGTGGCTCCCGGAATATCTGGACAAAGAAGGAAATACGCTTTTAAAGATTATTGAAGAGCCTCCTCAAAAAACGCTGTTCTTACTGGTAGCTCAAAATCAGGATCAGATACTAAACACCATACTTTCTCGTACTCAGTTAGTGAAAGTTCAACGGCTTAGCAATAATGATGTGGCAGGTTACCTGATGCATCGGTACCACATGCAGGAAGATGCGGCGCTGAGAATTGCTTATTTAAGCGAAGGGAACATACAGTCAGCTATTAATCTCAGCAAGGAAGAAAGCGGCAATAACTTCGGCCTTTTTTCCGATTGGTTGAGAATGTGCTTTACCAACAGAGGACTCCTTACTATCGAGTTTGCGGAAAATGCAGCAAAGATGGGCCGGGAGAATCAGAAAAACTTTCTGCGTTACGGCATGAAGCTAATGCGGGAGGTATTGATGGTTTTGGCCGGAGCAGAAGCATTGGTGAACTTGCCCGACAATGAAAAACTCTTTGCTGTAAACTTTAGCCGCACGATTAATTCGGCAAAGGCGGAAGCGATAATTAACGAGCTTGAAAAAGCTCACTACCATATAGAGAGGAATGCAAACGCTAAAATCTTATTTTTAGATGTATCTTTGCAGTTTATTAAAATTTTAAAATACAATACGCTCCCGAAAGGGACTCAATATATACTAAATTAAATGGGATGTGGATCATGTTCTTCAGGCGGCGGATGTACGCCTGCAGGCTGCAAAAGTAATGGCTCGTGCCTTACTAACGGTTGCAGCAAACTAGATGTATACGACTGGCTTGCCCATATGGACATGCCATCAAATTATAAACCTTTCAATATTGTTGAAGTAAAGTTCAAAGGCTCACGCAAGGATTTTTACATCAACCATGAGAACCTTTACGTTGAAAACGGGGAACTGGTAGTAGTGGAAACACCCACTGGGGGCTACGATGTCGGACATATTTCTCTTACGGGCGAACTAGTGAGGATGCAAATCAAAAAGAAGCACCTCAAAATGGAAGACATTGTTAAAAAAATACTCCGTAAAGCGACGCCGGCAGATGTTGACAAATGGAAAGCCGCAAAAGACCTGGAATGGGAGACGATGCACAAAGCTCGTACCCTCGCACTCAACTTAGGGCTATCGATGAAACTAAGCGACGTGGACTACCAGGGTGATAAAACCAAAGCTACTTTCTATTATACTGCAGAGGGACGCGTTGACTTCCGGGAACTTATAAAAAAGATGGCCGAATCTTTCCGTATACGGATTGAGATGCGGCAGATCGGTATGCGCCAGGAGGCAAGCCGCCTCGGCGGAATTGGATCCTGTGGCCGCGAATTGTGCTGCTCAACGTGGTTGACCGACTTCAAAACAGTCTCTACTTCGGCTGCCAGGTATCAGAATCTATCCTTAAACACCTTAAAATTAGCCGGCCAATGTGGCAAGCTCAAATGTTGCTTAAACTACGAGCTGGATACTTATATGGATGCGCTGAAGGATATTCCAGATGACGTAGACAGATTGGAAACAGAGAAAGGGTGGGCCAGACTGCAGAAAACCGATATCTTCAAAAAGTTGATGTGGTTCAGTTATCCAAACGAAGAGTCCTGGATTCCGCTGGAAATTGACCGGGTGAGGGAAATACAACAAATGAACCGAGAAGGTGTTAAACCTGAAGACCTGAAAGATGAAGCGGTTGAGTTGGCGCCGGCCCAGGTAGCTAAAATTCTTGACTACGAAAACGTAGTGGGGCAAGACAGCATCACCAGGCTTGATGAAAAGACTAACAAGCGTAAGAAAAAACGAAATAACAAGAATAAGCCAAAGGCCGAAGCAGCTGTGCCGGTTAAAGAGGTTAACGCACCGGTAAAAGACGGAAGGCCAAGGCCAGCAGGAAATCCTCCCAGACAAAATCAGGAAAAACAGCAGGTAAACGGCACAAATAGCAACAATCAGCAACAAAATAATAGAAAGCCGGGTGGGAACAGAAATCACCAGAGAAGGCACAAAAACAACAATAAGCCGAAGGCCAATGAAGAATAAACTTTTTGCTTTTAACACTTTTATTCTTACCTGCCTGCTAGCTGCAGGATTATCTTCCTGTAAGGATAACGCTGTTATCGACACAAGTAAAGAGTTAAGCGACAGGAACTGGTCTTACATAAACAAGGTTTCTATTCCGGTGAAGGTTGAAGACGCTGACAAGCTTTACAATGTCTACCTCAATCTTCGGCATACAGCCGATTACAAATATTCAAACATCTATGTTCTCGTTCATCAGGTTGCCCCTGATAAAAAACGAGCTACAGAAAGAAGAGAATTCCAGCTGGCATACCCTGATGGGGAATGGTTGGGGAGCGGTTCAGGAAACCTCTACTCCTACCAATTGCCTATAAGAGAAAAATATAAGTTCCCGGCTCCGGGAACTTATATTTTTGAATTCGAACAGAACATGAGGGATAACCCTTTGCGGGAAGTCAACGATGTCGGCTTAAGAGTCGAGCCAGCCCAATAAACACCTGTATTTCTCTCCCCAGCCATTTTTTGAGGAAATTTTCTAGCCTCATCTTTTTCTTTTATCTTCGATAAAACCTTATTACGATGCCAGTTAAAACCTTTGGTAGCGCAGTTTATGGGATAGAGGCCACTACTATCACCATTGAAGTACATATCAGCAGCGGAACAAAATACTTTATTGTAGGATTGCCGGACAAAGCGGTAAGCGAGAGCATGCTGCGGGTGGAGAGTGCGATCAATAATTCCGGCTACCGGATGCCCCGCCAAAAAATTGTGGTTAACCTTGCTCCGGCCGACATTCGAAAAGAAGGTTCGTCATACGACCTTGCCATCGCCATTGGGATTCTTGCCGAATCCTGCCAGATCGAAAGCGATCTGCTAGACAAGTATTTAATTCTTGGCGAAATTTCTCTTAATGGGGATATACAGCCAATTAAGGGCGCACTTCCCATATCAATTCAGGCGAAAAAAGAAAACTTTAAAGGGTTGATTTTACCGAAAGCAAATGCCAGGGAAGCTGCAATTGTAAGTGATCTGGAAGTTTACGGCGTCGAAAATCTTACCGAAGTAATAGGTTTTTTCAACGGGAAAAAGTCGCTGGAGCGAACAATCGTTGATACAAGAGACGAGTTCTTTAATAACATCAATAACTATGAAAGTAATTTTGCTGACGTAAAAGGACAGGAAAACATCAAGCGAGCGCTTGAGATTGCAGCAGCGGGAGGCCATAACGTAATATTGATCGGTCCTCCCGGAGCAGGAAAAACGATGTTAGCGAAAAGACTTCCGACCATACTCCCTCCTTTGAACCTGTATGAAGCACTGGAAACCACCAAAATCCATTCAGTTGCAGGGAAATTAGCAGCTTCCGATTCTCTAATGACGGTCAGGCCCTTCCGATCCCCGCACCATACTATCAGCGATGTAGCTTTGGTTGGCGGAGGAGGACATCCACAGCCGGGGGAAATTTCGTTAGCCCATAACGGAGTACTGTTCCTCGATGAGCTTCCGGAGTTTAAGCGAACCGTACTGGAAGTGATGCGCCAGCCGCTGGAGGAAAGAAGAGTGACTATTTCGAGAGCCCGCTTTACCGTGGATTACCCTGCGAGCTTTATGCTGGTAGCCTCCATGAACCCCTGCCCCTGCGGCTTTTACAATCATCCTGAAAAGGAATGTTTATGCGGCCCGGGAGTGGTGCAGCGCTATCTAAGTAAAGTTTCTGGTCCGTTACTGGACCGAATTGACTTGCATGTCGAAGTAACACCTGTCAATTTTAATGAACTAGCATCAGATCGTAAAGCAGAGGCTAGTGATATGATCCGGCAAAGAGTAATCAAAGCAAGGGAAATCCAAACAAATCGGTTTCAGGAACAGACAGAGGTATACTGTAATGCCCAGATGAGCCCAAAAAAAGTAAGAGAAATCTGCAAGATTAATGAAACCGGGCAAAACTTACTGAAGAAAGCAATGGAACGTCTGGGATTATCCGCCCGTGCTTACGATCGAATATTGAAAGTAGCAAGAACTATTGCTGACCTGGATGCTTCTGAGGATATAAAAATAGAGCATCTGGCTGAAGCAATTCACTATCGGAGCCTGGACCGGGAAGGCTGGGCAGGATAAGCTCAAAGCTTTGAAACAATCCAATATGTTGGCCATTTTCACGTTATTATAGCATCTATCAATTTAATAAGAACACCTTGAAATATCTTTCGCTCATCCTGCTCTCGATCTTGTTTTTGTCCTGCAACCTGGCCGGGCAGCAAAAATCTACTACCGTTAAGGCTGTAGCTCCAACAGGTAAGGCAGTTGCAGCCTTTGCAGAGGGCTGCTTTTGGTGCACTGAGCATATCTTCGAAGAAATTGCAGGAGTAGATTCAGCTGTTTCAGGCTATGCGGGGGGTAGGACGAAGAATCCTACTTACGAACAAGTGTGCACTGAAACCACCGGGCATGCGGAGACCGTACTCGTATACTATGATCCAAAAAAGGTTTCTTACACCCAACTCCTCGACGCTTTCTTTGGCTCACATGATCCAACCACAAAAAACAGACAGGGCCCTGATGTCGGCTCGTCCTACCGTTCAGCTATCTTCTATAAGACAGCGGCAGAACAGGAGCTCATCCGGAAAGCTATAATGAAGTGGACCCCTGCTTTCAAAAACCCAATCGTTACAGAAGTAGCGCCACTAAAGCAATTCTATCGGGCAGAAGAATATCACCAGAATTACGTGTCGCAGAATCCTAACGAGTCTTACGTACGAAACGTATCAATGCCTCGCTTCCAAAGCTTTAAAAGGACCTGTAAGTTGAAGCTAAAAAACTAATAACGAAAGCTTATTAGTAGATTTGCAGCTTAATGGATTATCAGGTACACACCTTGCCGAATGGCATCAGATTATTATATAAACCCTTTCCATCTACCATCACCCATGCATGCATCATTGTAAATGCGGGATCCCGGGATGAAGAATCTGGAAAAGACGGACTGGCGCACTTTATCGAGCATCTGCTTTTTAAACAGACAGCGAAGCGGAATACCAATCAGATTTTAAATCGACTGGAATCTGTGGGCGGAGACTTGAACGCATACACAACTAAGGAGTATACGTGTATCCACGCCTCTTTCTTAAATCCCCACCTGGAACGGGCACTCGATCTTTTTGAAGATCTGGTTTTTCATTCCACGTTCCCGCTCAACGAGATGGCTAAAGAGAAAAGTGTTATTCTAGATGAAATCGCCTCATACCAGGATCAGCCGGAAGAAGCTATTCAAGATGACTTTGAAGATTTACTATTTGCAGGTCACGAGTTGGGAAGAAACATTTTAGGAACAGAAGAAACGGTCAAAGCTCTGGAACAAACTGACATCCTTCACTTCCTTGCATCTAACTATAACACGGAAGAAATTGTAGTCGGAGTTATAGGAAGCTACGATTACAAAAAACTTTGTAATTTGTTTAATAAGTTGTTCGGGCAGGTGCCGGCAAACAAGCCAATAAAAAAGCGCCAGCTGATGCTAAGCTATCAAGCCCGTCAAAAAAAGGAGGAAAAGCCAATCTCCCAGAGCCACTGCATCATCGGTAGTCCGGCTTATTCAATTCACGATAAGAATAAGGCTGGGCTCTTGCTGATGAATAACATCCTGGGCGGCACAGGAATGACATCGCGGCTGAACCTGGAAATACGGGAAAAGTACGGGATTGCCTACACTATCGAATCAAATTACACCCCCCTGAGTGACACTGGCATCTTCTCCATCTATTTCGGTACAGATGTAGAGAAGGTTGAAAAAGCGCTGTCTTTAACGCATAAAGAATTACGAAGACTCAGAGAACAGCGTTTAACTGCTACCAGCCTTCATCGCGCTAAGCAAAAATTTATTGGCCAAATTGCATTGGGTGAAGAGAATAAGTTGAGCTTGATTATTGCGATGACCAAGAGCTTGATTGACTTTAACAGGGTGGACACGCTTGAAGAAGTTTTTGATAAAATAAATGCAGTAACCGAGGATCAGGTACTCGAAATATCAAACGAAATTCTTGAGCCCGCCAAGCTCACGACACTTCTTTTTCAACCAGCTGACGAGGAATAAAAATTTGAGTTTAACTCATCCCACTTAAAGTTTTAATTTTGCATTATGAAATTACCTATTGTAGCGTACGGGGATCCGGTGTTGAAAAAAAGAGCGGCAGAGATTTCAGAAGATTACCCCAATCTTTCTGACTTGATTGAAAACATGTTCGATACCATGTATAATGCCAGTGGTGTTGGCCTTGCTGCGCCTCAGATAGGACTTTCTATTCGCTTGTTCGTTATTGATATCACAGATAAAGACGAACCGGAATTCCAGGATTTTAAGAAGGTATTCATCAATCCCACTATCGTGGAGGAAACCGGAGACCTTTGGAGTTTTAACGAGGGTTGCTTAAGCATTCCTGATATCCGGGAAGACATAAAACGCCCTGAACATGTTACCATATCTTATTACGACGAGAACTGGCAACACCACCAGGAAACCTACTCGGGCTTAGCTGGTAGAGTTATCCAACATGAATACGACCATATAGAAGGCAAATTATTTATTGACAAGCTCGGCCCGCTTCGGAAGGCAATGATAAAAAGCAAACTCGACTCTATTTCAAGAGGATCTATAAAGGTTCCTTACCGGATGAAATTCCCAACTGCCGCGAAAAAGCGCTAATTAATTATTGCCCGAGCGACTCTTATCGCCTTCTAAAATCTGCTTAATAAAGGCACCCCAGGCAAGGGGATTAAGTAAGGGGTTGCTAGCCCGCTGATTGAAGTTCCTATTTGTTAAGGCGACGTGGTTATTCTGAAAGTTAATATTCCCAATTTCCTGCGCATCCCTTGGCAGGCTGCGTGACATTGCTAATATGGAAGTTCTGGCTACGTTCTTCTTGGCAATCTCCAAATCGTCATCTGCTATTTTCATTGCCATAAACTCCCTGTTGAACTCGTCAATACTAGTCCAGGGCAGCACGCGAACAGTCGGCAAATTTACTACAACTGCCTGCATCTTAACAATCACAGTGTACTTCCTGTCCTGAACATCCTGAGGAATAACTAATGCTTCCCTGCGATAACCAACCGCGCTAAAGACGATGGTATCACCCTCGTGGGCTACAAAAGAAAAATAACCCTGATGATTGGCAGAGAACACCTTATTACGGGCAGACTTGTTCGTAACTGTTACATAGGGAACCACAACATTAGAATCTACGTTATAAATCACCCCCGAGAACTGCACGAGGTCCCTATCCTGTCCCTGCGCGAAACCGGCTGTGAGTAGAATGACTAATATTGTCAGTATATGTTTCATCGATTAAACCTACCAATAATTATGCTAGATGCTTGTTAAATACTGTTAAATACAAAAAAAGCGATTGCATTACACTAACGCCATCGCTTTATACATTATTTTACAATCTATTATTTTAGATTCTCAGGCAATACAGCGTTAGGATCATCAATGTCAGTAAGATTAACAGCCTCTACGCCTTCTACTTCGGGTACGGCTTTCTTAATTGCCTGCTCAATCCCTGCCTTCATCGTCATGATGCTCATTGGGCAAGAACCACAAGCACCCAACAATCTAAGTTTCACTATATTATCTGAAGTAATTTCTTCCACTGAAACGTTTCCACCGTCTGCTTCAAGGTAAGGCCTGATCGTATCTAGCGCGCCCTCCACTTTTTGCAACAAATCCATATCGACAATCAATTTTTATAAAATTAGTAAAAAACTAGGAAACCGCCATCCCTGGTGACTTCGCATTCTGGATAGAAACCTGCTGCGCCACTCGCTCTGCTACCTCCAGAAAGGCTGCAGCCATGGGGTTGCTGTCGCTTAAAACAACAGGAACACCGGCGTCACCGGCCTCGCTGATACTCTTCACTAACGGAATCTCACCGAGAAAGGGCGCATCAAACTGCTCTGCCAGTGATTTTCCTCCGCCTTCACCAAAGATATAATACTTGTTCTCCGGCAGCTCGGCAGGACTGAAATATGACATATTCTCTACAACGCCCAGAAGAGGAACATTGATCGACTCCATCAAAAACATTCCGATACCCTTTCTTGCATCAGAAAGCGCTACATTTTGAGGCGTGGTTACAATCACGGCTCCAGCAACAGGATAACCTTGTGTTAAGGTAATATGGATATCTCCCGTTCCAGGAGGCAGATCCACCACCAGATAATCCAACTCGCCCCATTCAGCATCGTTGAACAGCTGTTTCACTGCATTCGAGGCCATAGGACCCCGCCAGGGAATAGGCTGATTAGGGTCGGTAAAAAATCCAATAGAAAGAATCTTTATCCCAAACTTCTCCACTGGCTCTATCCTTGTCCTTCCGTCGGCTGTTTGGCTAGCTAGCGGCCGCGCATCTTCCAGACCGAACATAATTGGAATAGAAGGCCCGTAGATATCGGCATCAATTAAACCCACCCGGGCGCCTTTTTTTGATAGTCCCAAGGCAAGATTCGCAGATACGGTTGACTTCCCAACTCCTCCCTTGCCAGAAGCTACTACTATTATATTTCTGATGTTACTCAGAGGCTTATTTTGCTGCGAAGTAACCCTCGAGGTCATGCGTACTTCCACTTCTGCATCCTGACTTATAAAATGAGCTATCGCATTGCGACAGGCATTTTCTATCAGGCCTTTCAAGGGGCATGCCGGGGTTGTTAATACTACAGAGAAGCTGATTTTGTTCCCTTCGATGTGTATATCTTCGATCATGTTCAAAGTCACCAGGTCCTTTTTAAGGTCCGGCTCTTCTACATGACTAAGCGCCTTCAATACTTGTTCTTTAGTAATCATCTTACTTTAATTCAGATTGCAAATTTATGAAACTGGCAGCCAAACTACTTGTTTGCAAAGTGATTTTACAGATATTTACACTGCGGAAATAAAACCTCCGCTTTTAGCGTTTCAAAAGCTTGAAGTATAGACTATATAGAGTGAAAGCGAAGTTCAAGGTCCCTCGAAAATATTTAAAAATTGCTGGTATCACTGTCATCTGCCTATTCATTGCTGCCATAATTGGCGGTGCCATAGCTTACTCCAAGAGAGAAGCCATCTTGAAGGCGATGGTAGCCAAGGCAGTCAACAAGGCGAAACGAGATTATGATCTAGACGTCAAAATAAGCAATCCCCGTTTTGAGGGTCTTACTTCTGTTGCTTTCACTGATATCTCCGTCGTGCCGGAAAATCGGGATAGTTTGGTACACATCAATGACATGCATGTGGGGATCAGCTTCTTCCCTCTTCTCTTTGGTGATGTGAAATTGTCAGATCTAAGGATCAAGGAGGGAAAAGTTCAGCTGATAAAGCAGGATAGCATAAGAAACTATGACTTTCTCTTCAAAAAGAAAAGAGACAGCACCAAAACCGGATCCCGCGCTGACCTCGCCGAGGTGGTGAACAAGCTGGTCAACCAAATCCTGGATAAGATCCCTGACGACATGGAGGTGAAAAACTTCCAGGTATTTATCCGGCACGACGACGACAGCCTTCGTTTCTTCACCCCGCTGGCGACTATTGAGAACAGTGAACTTCGCTCCAGAATTCAAATTAATAACAACGAATCAGTATGGCATGTAGACGGAAATGTCGACCCGGACGAGGAGCACCTGGATTTTAAACTTTATGCAGAAAACAAAAAGGTAGAGCTACCGGTGCTGGAACGAAAATTCGGATTAAAACTGAATTTCGACACTGCTTATACGAGCCTGAAGGAAGCCAAAAGAAGTGGCGACAAGTTTAGAATCGACAGCTATGTGGCGGTCAAAAACTTACTGCTTAACCATAAGAGAATTGCGGCGAATGACATTATCGTTCCTGACGGGGCTATTGACGCGAATTTTTTAATTGGTGAGAATTATATGGCGGTGGACAGCTCATCAGTGATCTACTTAAAAAAAATCAAAGCTTATCCCTTCATAAAATATACTCGCGCGCCCAAGAAGATATATGAATTGAAGCTCCGGACCGATGAAATGGATGCTCAGGAGCTATTCAACTCATTTCCGGTCGGCTTATTTGAATCGTTAGAAGGCATCAAAGTAGCAGGCAGCTTGAAATATCAAATGGACTTCTATTTGGATTCCAGCAATCCTGACGGAGTTCGCTTCAACTCCTCCCTGCAGAAAAAGAACTTCAGGATTTTGCAATTTGGCCGTACGAACCTGGCAAAAATAAACGGCCCTTTTGTATATACCCCTTATGAATATGGAAGACCTATGCGGGATATTATTATCGGGCCCGCTAATCCAGATTATACGCCGTTGAATCAAATATCGCCACACTTAAGAAATGCAGTTTTAACTGCTGAGGATCCGTCCTTCTTTAGCCACAGAGGATTCGTTGAAAAAGCCTTTACCCGGTCTATTGCCACTAATTTCAAAGAAAAAGCTTTCAAACGGGGAGGAAGCACCATCTCGATGCAACTGGTGAAAAACGTGTTCCTGAACAGGCAAAAAACAATGGCACGTAAGATTGAGGAAATATTGATCGTGTGGCTCATTGAAAACAACAACGTATCCACTAAACATCGGATGTTTGAAGTATATCTGAACCTCATTGAGTGGGGGCAGAATGTTTACGGCATTGGCGAAGCGGCAAGGCACTACTTTGGGAAACATCCTTCAGACCTTAGCATAGGCGAAAGTATTTTCCTCGCAAATATTGTCCCCCGACCGAAAAAAGGCTTATACTTCTTTGAGGGAGATGGAAGCCTTCGAACCAGTTTAAGAGGGTACTTCAGATTAATTGGAAACCTGATGGCCCGCCGTGGAATGATTGCGAGAGACACAAATGCCTACGGGTTCTATGGTGTGCGACTAAAAGAAAGCCTACGACGCTACACCCCTACAGATACAACCGTAACTGACTCACTCCTGTATGAAGAAGACAGTGACATTGTAGAACGGAACAATCAGACTTTTTTACAAAGACTTTTAGGAGGTAGAAAACGTGACACTATCCGAGTGGAAGACATAGATAAGTTAAAAGCCGATACTGGTGACACCCCGGCCGAGCGCAGGCGGGAACGGCGTGAACAAAGGCGCAGAGAGCGGGAAGAACGCAGAAACAGAGGGTAAAAAAATATACCTTTGAACATGAAAATTCAGATTGAGGATAAGGAATTTGACCTGATGCTAGAGTATGATCAGATAAAAAAACGTACTCGACTCTTGGGAATTCAGCTGAACGTGGATTACGAGGACAAAGTACCTGTGTTTATCGGCGTACTAAACGGCAGCTTCCTTTTCATGGCCGATCTGATTAAAGAAATCGACATCTCCTGTGAGTTGGCTTTTGTAAAAGTGTCGTCTTACCATGGAAATGACACCAGCTCCGGAATTGTACGTGAGCTGATTGGTTTGGATATAGATTTAAAAAACCGCGACGTCATCATTGTTGAAGATATTGTCGATACCGGTCTGACGCTTATTCACATCCTTGATACGTTGAAAAAACTCGAGCCCGCCTCGATAAACGTATGCTCCCTACTTTTAAAGCCCGGTTCTTTACAGGAAGACATCGAAGAAATAACTTATGTAGGGTTTGAAATACCAAACGAATTTGTGGTGGGTTACGGCCTTGATTACAAAGGACTTGGAAGGAATCTAAAAGATATCTATCGCGCTTCTACGAGCCCGTCTGAAACTTAATTCATAAATTTTCCCATCTTTGCAAAAATTTCAAACCAATGACCATTCATAAAGAAGGTTATACCTCTATAGCACTTACCGTGCTCTTTGTTTTCGTACTGAACGCGCTGGTACATTATTTTTTTCCAGACAAGCAGTGGCTCATTTACCTGAGCTACTTTGTATCATTTGTGTTGTTCATCACCGTACTTCAGTTCTTTCGTCATCCACATCGGAAAATAGACCCGAACGAATCATACGTTTTATGCCCAGCCGACGGGAAAGTAGTTGTAATTGAGGAAACTGAAGAAGGTGAATATTTTAAAGACAGAAGGATTCAGGTATCCGTTTTCATGTCGCCTATAAACGTTCACGTAAACCGAAACCCAATCTCCGGAATTGTCAAATACTTCAAATATCACCCTGGTAAATACCTGGTGGCTTGGGACCCTAAGTCTTCTACAGACAATGAAAGGACTACTACAGTAGTAGAGACCTCAGCTGGAATTCCTGTGTTGTTCAGACAAATTGCTGGCGCTCTTGCAAGGAGGATCGTATGGTATGTTAAAGAAGGGGATAAAGTGCAGCAGGGAGAACAATTCGGATTTATCAAATTTGGTTCAAGGGTGGATATCTTTTTACCGCTAGGCACCGAGGTAAAAGTTAACCTGGGTGATATTGTAAAAGGCGGTATTACCGTTATAGCAGAACTTAAAAGTTAAACTTAGTATGAAAAGGACATTTTTAATGTTAGCACTTGCAGCATCAGTAACATTTGCAACTGCTCAAGACAAGAAAGATCAAAAAAAAGACTGTTGTAAGTCGACTGAGGTAAAAGCATGTTGCAAAAAGCCGGAAGGAAAGAGCTGCTGCATGCCTGGTAGCAAAGCAAAAGCTGCAGCAATAGCTAAACCAGCCCCGAAAAAAGCATAACTTCTTTCATACACGATATTCGAGCCCGGTTCATGCCGGGCTTTTTTTGTTTCCATCATTTCCCTGTGGTTCTAAACCAAGGTCCTAAAACTATCTAAACTAATCCGCCGTTTATATCCTATGGCAAAACCTCTGCTACAATTCAATGATTGCGGCATCTATTGCGCAGCCGGCGACTTTTACATTGATCCCTGGAAGCCAGTTAATGACGCCATTATTACCCATGCCCATTCAGATCACGCTCGCTGGGGCAACAAGCGATACCTCGCCCACCAACTTTCCAGAGAAGTAATGAAGTACCGTTTGGGTGAAATCCAATTGGAAACAATGGACTATGGCGAAACGATCTACAAAAATGGGGTCAAAATCTCTTTCCATCCAGCTGGGCACATCATTGGCTCTGCCCAAGTACGGGTAGAACACAAGGGCGCTGTATGGGTAGCTTCGGGCGACTATAAAACTGTCGATGACGGTATCTCCACACCCTTCGAACCGGTGAAGTGCCATACGTTTATCTCCGAGTGTACTTTTGGCATGCCGGTTTACAAATGGAAACCCCAGGAGGAAGTTCATGGAGCCATCAATAAGTGGTGGAGGAAAAATGCCGAGGACGGTAAAATTACTTTCATTGCCGGCTATTCACTTGGGAAAGCACAACGCATCCTGCAACACCTCGATCAGAGCATTGGGAAGGTATTTATGCACGGGGTGATAGCAAACACCCATGAAGCGCTGCTTAGAAATGGGGTAAAACTACCGGAAGCCCATCGACTTACACCAGACACGAAAAAAGAAGATCTACGGAAAGCAATAGTCATTTGTCCTCCCTCCGCCATAGGCACGCCTTGGATGAGAAAGTTTCAGCCTTTCGCCTTCGGGTACTGTTCGGGTTGGATGTCACTCCGCGGGGCTAAACGACGGATGGCAGCGGACAGAGGGTTTGTGCTGTCGGACCATGCTGACTGGAATGGTTTGATTAGTGCCATCGACGCTACCGAATGTGAATGTGTCTGCCTTACCCACGGCTACACCGCGTCTTTTGCCAGATACCTGAACGGAATTGGCTACAACGCCCATGAGGCGCATACTTACTATGGCGGTGACGAACTAATGCAGGAAGATGAACTTCCAGCCCCGTTAGTAGACGAACACGGGGATGTGATCACGGAAGGTCCGGTTAACAAGGAAGGAAGCGCACTTCTATGAGGGATTTTGCCTGTCTTTTCTCTGATCTCGATGAGACCAACAAAACCAACGAAAAAGTCGCGGTACTAAAAGAGTACTTCTTATCAGTACCTGATGAGGATAAAATTCAAACGCTGGCCCTGTTTACGGGCCGTAAGCCCAAGCGTCAAATCAACAGCTCGCTACTAAAACAGTATGCGATGGAGATGGCGGGTATACCGACCTGGCTTTTCGAGGAAAGTTACCAGGTGGTAGGAGACTTGGCCGAAACTATCGCGTTGCTACTCCCTGAGCCCGCGGGGGAACAGACTAAGTCGCTATCTGACTGGATTGCAGAGATCCGCAGCCTTGTCAATTTCACCGAAGAGGACCGACGAAGCTGGCTTTTAAACGCCTGGGACACGATGGGTTATCAGGAGCGATTTGTATTTAACAAAATCCTCACGGGAAGTTTTAGGGTCGGGGTTTCTCAAAATCTGATCATCAAAGCTTTAGCTGATATTTCGGGGCTTGAATCGGCCACGCTTACCCATAGGATCATGGGGAATTGGGACCCTCTCTCGTTCAGCTTTCAGGAACTGTTGCAGGAGCAAGACGCCTCTGACGATGTCTCCCGCCCTTATCCCTTCTGCCTGGCTTACGCTATTCAAGAAACATCCGACAAGCAGAAAACGGCCGACGAGATTGAAGCCGAGCTGGGTAATCCCGCCGAATGGCAGGCAGAATGGAAGTGGGACGGCATTCGAGCTCAGGCTATCCATCGAAAGGGAACAATTTTTATCTGGACACGCGGTGAAGAGCTGGCTACCGACAAGTTTCCGGAACTTCATGATTTCTTGCTTAGCCTACCAGATGGAACTGTTCTGGATGGTGAAGCAATCTGCTTTTCGGAAGGTAAACCCCTACCATTTAACGTACTGCAGACGCGAATTGGAAGGAAGAATCTTAGCAAAAAGATCCTTGCAGAAAGTCCGATGGCCTTTATCGCCTACGATTGCATCGAATTTAATGGTGAGGACATCCGACACAAAACTCTTGCCGATCGCCGGAGAATTCTCGAGCAATTGCACTCCGACAGTCCCCACCAAGACGTCTTTCAATTGTCGCCAGTTGTCGAGTTTAATAGTTGGGCGGATCTTTATGAACTCCGGCTGGCGTCAAGGGAATATCATGCAGAAGGCTTTATGTTAAAAAGGCTCGACTCACCCTACCAAACCGGGCGTAAGCGCGGCGATTGGTGGAAGTGGAAAGTGGATCCGCTTTCAGTGGACGCCGTGATGATCTACGCGCAGAAGGGCCATGGAAGAAGGGCCGATCTATATACTGATTATACATTTGCGGTATGGGATGGAGATAAGCTGGTTGCATTTGCAAAAGCATATTCCGGCCTGACGGACAAAGAAATAAGGCAGGTGGACAACTTTGTAAAGCGAAACACAATTGAGAAATTTGGCCCCGTCAGAACAGTAAAACCCCAATTGGTTTTCGAAATTGGCTTTGAAGGCATTAACAAATCGAACCGACACAAATCAGGAGTAGCGCTGCGCTTCCCAAGGATTTTACGTTGGCGACACGATAAAAAGATTGAAGATGCAGACACAATCGAAGTACTGCGGGCTATGTTGGGAGAACATTCGTCTTGAGAACGTTCTATCACCTCCACTTTACAAGAGCTAGATACACATATTGAAACACGTTAGATGAAAGGCGAAGAGATTATCAAAGAGTGGTTCGCGGCCAAAGGCTGGCAACAATTCGCCTTTCAAAAAGAGATGGCTCAGGCTTACCTTTCGGGATACTCCGGCCTGCTTAACGCCCCCACAGGCAGTGGAAAAACATTTGCCCTCTTTCTGCCCTTCGTTGCTGATTACATTAATCGACATCCAAACGATTACAAGACCAGAAAAAACAATGGCTTGCTTATGCTGTGGATAACACCACTGCGCGCCCTTACTAACGACATCAGGAAAGCTATGCAGTCGGTTGTTGACGACCTTGGCTTACCCTGGACTGTTGCCACCCGCACCGGCGACACCTCTGCGAAAGAAAAAGCGGCCTTGAACAGGAAAAAGCCCGAGGTTTTGCTTACCACTCCGGAGAGCTTGCACCTGATGATCGCACAAAAGGATTATCCAAAAACCTTCGAACACCTGCAACTAGTGGTAGCCGACGAATGGCATGAGCTACTGGGAACTAAAAGAGGGGTTCAGCTAGAGTTAGGCCTCTCCAGACTTAAAGCCATCAGGAAGAACGCGATCGCAGCTTTTCCAGGGCAGGCACTTAACCCTCAGCAGTTTCGAATTTGGGGTATCTCCGCTACCATAGGGAACCTCGACCAAGCGGCTCAGGTTTTACTGGGCAATGAGCTGTCTGACGTCAAAGTAAAGTTGATCAGGGCGAAGCTCAATAAAAAGGTGGTTATCGAATCAGTTATCCCGGATCATATAGAAAAGCTCTCCTGGTCCGGGCACCTGGGGATTAAGCTTTTGCCGCAGGTTATGGAGATTGTTGCTAAAAGCACCACAACCCTCATCTTTACCAACACCCGCTCCCAGTCTGAAATTTGGTATCAAACTATCCTCGCAAAGTACCCGGAGTATGCAGGTGTGATGGCCATGCATCACGGTTCACTGGATAACGAGCTACGAAGCTGGGTAGAGGAAGCGCTCCACAAAGAGATGCTGAAAGTGGTAGTCTGCACCTCCAGTTTGGACTTAGGAGTAGACTTTCGTCCGGTCGATACCGTCATCCAAATTGGCAGTCCGAAGGGAGTCGCCCGGTTTATGCAACGGGCTGGCAGGAGTGGTCACCATCCGGGTGCCACCTCCAGAGCCTGGTTCGTGCCCACCCATTCTCTTGAGTTACTCGAAGGCGCGGCTATTAAACAGGCGATGAAAGAAGAAGTCTTCGAAAGCCGAGATCCGGTGATAATGGCGATGGACGTGCTGACGCAATACCTCGTCACCCTTGCTGTATCAAACGGCTTTCGACCGAATGAAATTTTCCAGGAGTTAAAAACTACCTACGCTTACGCTGATTTACAGGAAAAAGAGTACTCGCAAATCCTCGATTTTATAACCAAAGGCGGAAAAACACTTTCGGCCTATGATGAATTTTTAAAAGTCGAAATAGAAAATGGCCTCTACAAAGTAAACAGCAGGCGGGTAGCCATGCGACATCGACTAACGATGGGCACCATAGTGGGCGACGTTAGTATGCGGATTAAATTTTTAACAGGAGGCTATTTGGGATCGATCGAAGAAGACTTTATTGCTCGATTAAAGATTGGGGATAACTTCTGGTTTGCAGGGCGAAGCCTGGAATTGGTGAAGGTGAAGGAAATGACGGCTTTTGTGAAAAAATCTGCCAAAAGCAGCGGGAAAGTCCCAAGCTGGATGGGAGGACGAGTTCCCCTCTCCTCTCAATTATCCGCGATGTTCCGGAAAAAGCTGGACGAAGTAGCCCATAAAATTGAAAAAGATGTTGAAATAAAAACGCTGAGGCCCCTTTTTGATTTACAGGCGGAGATGTCGCACCTTCCCCAAAACACTGAGTTTCTGATCGAGAAGTTCAACTCGAAAGACGGCTATCATTTATTTTTCTATCCCTTTGAGGGACGTCTGGTACATGAAGGGATGGCTTCTTTGTTCGCCTATCGAGTCGGGAATATCAAAAAAGCGAGCTTCTCGATTGCTATGAATGATTACGGGTTCGAACTTTTGTGCGACGAAGAAATTCCGATTGAAATTGCTCTTGAAAGGAATCTCTTTACTGCAGAAAATCTGCTCGACGATATACAAAATAGCCTGAACGCGAATGAGATGGCCAGAAGGCGTTTCCGGGATATTGCGCACATTGCCGGTTTAGTTTTTACCGGCTTCCCCGGAAAAACAATGAAGAACCGCCACCTTCAGGCTTCTACCTCCCTGCTTTTCGATGTCTTTAGCGAGTATGAACCGGATAATGTACTGGTAAGGCAGGCCTACAACGAGGCGCTCCAGTTCCAATTAGAAGAGTTCAGGTTAAGAAGTGCATTGCGGCGTATTCAGGGTTTGAAAGTAGTTATCACGCAAACTGAGAAACCTACTCCTTTTTCCTTTCCTATTATGGTTGACCGTCTTCGGGAGAAATTATCGACTGAGTCTTTAGAAGAACGCGTTGCAAAAATGGCTTTGAGTTATTCTAAATAATAATTGCCCGAAAAATTGTGCTCTATTTACCATACACGTTAATTAAAATTACCCGAAATAGGTTTTTAAAGCCGATTGGCAAAGCTTTTGCAAGATGTTAAACGACAAGATTTTTTACTATGAATTTAAAGAGAACCTTTGGGACCATTTTGACGATACTAGGTATCGTTGGATTAATATATGCAGCGGTAGGGTTTGTTCAGCACTCTGAAGGTGTCCGCGAGCTGGTAGTTTTCAGTATCCTCGGATTTATTTTCTTTTTTACCGGGATTGGTTTGGTGAAAGGCACACATGACGTAGCCAAAATGTAATGGACCTCTAAATATAAAAAGGCAGCAGCTCAAAACTGCTGCCTTTTTATTTGGATTGCAAAACAATGATTTAAGCCGTCACGGATTTCGGCAAGCTTAGATCGATCAACTCCTGCTCGTTGAAGTAACGGTGTAATGCATCCTCGAGCTTTGGCAGCAACATCCCTTTGGTACTTGTTAAGACACTGTGCTTAGGCCTGCGAGCAGGATATTTAAACTGATTTAAAGACATCGGAAGAATTAGGGAGGAATCCAGATTCGCTCGTTTTGCTACGTCTGCAGCAAATAGCGCCCAGGTGGTTTCGCCAGCATTAGCCAAATGCCATATCCCGTATTCTTCGTCCAGCATCAAATCCAGACTGGCATTTACCAAGTCAGGAACGTACGTTGGAGAGATAAACACATCTTTAACCGCAGCAAAAGCTGACTTCGCTTGCAAGCTATTCAATACGCCCGTCACGAAGTTATAGTTGTCCCAGGGTCCGAAAAACGCACTCGTTCTTATAATGAGGGCGAATGGGTCAGCTTCCATTACCAGCCGTTCAGCCACTGCTTTACTTCTTCCATATACGTTCAGAGGCGAAACATAGTCCGCTTCATCATAATGGTCTTTCTTCAATCCGTCAAAAACCAGATCGGAAGAAAAAGTTAAAAATTTGAAATGATATTTTTGAGAAAGCCTGGCGATGTAAGCCGGGCCATAAGCGTTAGCAACATAACAAGCGCCTGAGCAAGTTTCCGCGTCATCAACTCTCACGAAACCCGCTGCATTAACGATAGCCCAGGGTCGCTTCTGTTTGATAACAGATTCTATTACCAGAGGGCTGGAAATGTCAAACTCCTCCCGTCCCAGCAACTCATACCTGATGCCTCTTAACTGACATAAGCGGGCGAAGGCATTTCCGAGGGTTCCGGTTTTGCCGATAATCAGCAAAGGCTGTGAGCTCTTATTTTCCTTACTAATCTGACGAACATTTTGCCGGAAGTATAAAATCCTCAGATCCTTTTTCCACCAGCCCTCCTCCTCCAAAACAGGATGAGTAAGTTCTTCGCCAACAGCAAGGTTCTGCAACAACTTCGCCAATGCGGTCGGACGAGGCTTACCTGCTGAAAGATCAAAAATCCCGGGTTCATAACTCACTTCTTCGCTGGTCAGCAGTTTATTCCAACCGTAAGAGCCGAGCATAGCCCAACCTGTTATCGCCCTTACATCCACTGATTCCGATTTCAGTTCGTTACAGGCAGTATATATCTCCTTGATCCACCGCATCTGCTCATCGCGGGTACATCCCAAATGCACCTCTGTTACGGCCATTGGAAGTTTAAATCGCTCCCAGGCTTCACGCATCAAACGTTTGATCCCATACTCCTCGTCCAGATCGACTCGTACTGCTTCCACGTCAGCATATTTGTGACGTCCGTTTCCGCCATGGGTATGAATAGGATATTTCGCCAGATCCTCATCTAAAAATCGTTCAGACGTGGGGTAATAATTGAATCCAAGGATATCTGGAGTGCAGCTATTTTCCCAAAAGAATTCAAGGCTCTCCTGGTGAACGCCCTCCGAAAGCAAGTAGTGCCACAACGGGTGTTTGGGCGTTACATTACCAATCATCAGGTCAAACGAAAGCCAGCGCCGATGATTCTCAAAGTTAGCCTGATATTCAAGCAAAGGTGTGCTGTACGTTCGTCCCAGGTCCTCCGTCTGAATAAGCTGTGCCTCGGGATTCACCTCGTGAATAGCTCTCATGGCTAACACGGTGGCCTTGCACTCATTAATGAGCAGGTTTAAGAAAACCTTTCCACTTTTGCCGTGGGGATACCAATGCCCATAAAGGCCGCAAAACCTTGCCGTCGTTAGCGGCTCGTTTACGGGCGTGTAATATTTCACCCAAGGAAACTTTCGGGCCACCTGAGCAGCGTAAGCTGCCAGGCCGGAAGCAAAATTATCGGTCTCGATTGAAGCATAAGACGGACCGCTTCCATGATGAACCAGGCCTACAATGGGATCTACTCCCAGCTCCCTAAGCCGATTCAGGTTTTTTTCGCTAATATCCCAATTAATCTTACTACCCGGTTCAAGCTGGTGCTTTTCCCACAATACCGGATACCTTAGCCTTTTGATGCCGATCTGCGCTAACAGCTCTATGTCTTTATCCCGGTGATAATGGCCAGAGAATTCCAACTGGTCCATATACCTGTCTTTCACTCGGTTTATGGTGCATTCGATCCCACCCCAGATCTCTACGCTCTGCGAACTATCAACCATACAATAAGAATTAGTTAAGCACTAAGCGGAACAGATACTTTTCGTCCGATCGCTTTCCGTATCAGATCCAGCATGTCCGAGTAAGTCTGATCCCAAGATTTGTCTGCAAGGAAAGAGTCTACTTTCTCTAGCCATTCTTTCTTCGATTTTGACAATTCGCGCTCTGCTGCTGCAACAAATTCCTCAGCAGTACTTACAATACTCACCAGGTTATGCTTTCCATAAGGATTTACGACGTCTTTGATGGGAGTAGAAATTACGGGCACTCCACCAGATAGGTATTCAGGAGTTTTTGTCGGACTAATAAAGCGGGTCGACTCATTCAGCATGAACGGAATCATAGCGACATCCCAGCCAGAAAGATAAAGCGGCAATTCCTCATAAGACTTACCTCCCAAGTAGTGAATATTTTCGTTCTTTGGCAGGATCTCCGGATTAATTTTAACCGTAGGTCCAATTAAGATAAAGTTCCAATCCGGACGCAACGTCGCCACCTGACCGATCAGCTGGTGATCAAAACGTTCGTCGATTACACCGTAGAAACCAAATTTAGGACCTGGCACTCCCTCCTGATCTGCAGGCTGGATATTATTCTGCCGGGCCTGAGCGAAGTGTTCTTTGTCTATACTGCTTGGGAATGGATGGATATTTTGATGTTGATGCTTTTTTGCCTCGTAAAGGCAGTGACCGCCAGTAAATACAACGTCGGCCCTCGTTAGTAACTCTTTTTCCAGATAGGTTAACTCTTTAGGAGCGTTTTTAAATGCAGACAGCTCATCCATGCAATCGTAAATGATTACATCTGGTATATATTCCGCAGAGAATTCGAGAGCCATGGGAGTATAATACCAAAACATGAAATCTGATAAGCTTTTATCCTTTAAAAAGCCCTTCAAAATTTCCTTCTGAATTTTAATGTTATCTTTTTTATTGATGCCTTGTGGCAAATGAGGTACGAGCACATAAAGCTTGTCCTCCCGTTTGCTGATTGATAAGTAACTCTCGCCCTCAGCCTCTACATCAAAGTGAGGTTCCTCAAAAAAATATACATTGAACTCGCGTGCGAAACGAGTAAGTAAATGCTGGGGGCGTTGAAATACGAAATCCCATCTCAAATGAGAAAACACTAATAGATTTTCAGGTACACGTTTCATAGATTCATTTGTTATGTTAGGATTTAACAAGAAGTAAATCGAAACGTTTGCCCTGTACTGAAAATTTTGGCCCGATCGTTCTTAAATGAAAAGAGTTTAACCTTTACGCCAGTCGTTATTAAACAAAAAGATCAGAATTATCTTAAAAAGGAATAGAATTTACACTAATTCGCTGTTGCAACACCTATGTTAGATGGAATACTCTCATTTTTAAGGCGATCAATGGCAGTAATTGCATAATGATACTTGACACCCTTTTTGGCAGTGAAATCAGTGTAGGATGTTAGCTTATTTTCATAAAGAATTTTTAGTATTCCCTCAGGGTTTTGAAGATTAACTTCCTTGCCCGCTTCAAACCGATAAATAACGTAACCGTAGGCAGTTTCGCCATCCCTAGCTTGCAACGGAGCCTGCCAGTTCAGAATTACGCTGCCATTGACCACCGCAGTGGTAAGGTTAAGCGGCGACAAAGGAGGGACGTCGTCCAACCAAAGCATTTGGGGCTGCAAAGCTGGATACCGATAAAAATTGTTGCGCAGGGAATCCTGCACTCCCGCCAAATTGTTTGTAAGCGACTTGGAACTGAAGAACACACTCCCCTGCACTCGCGGATTCTCCCGTAAATAACGGATCTGATTAGGAATTTGTCGCCAGTCGAGCCAACCCTCCCGGCGCTCAGTAGCGCGGTAGGCCGCCTGTCCAATGTATACATGTTTCCCGAAAGCGTTGTTACTCCACCAATCTACCAATTTTTCATATGGCGCTGCACGATAATGGAACGGGAAATATATCTGGGGATTAATATAGTCGATCCAGCCTTCCCTCACCCATTTCCTGGCATCCCCATACAATGCGCTATAGCCGGAAAGGCCAGTACTTTCAGACCCCTCGGGATCCTGAGACTTGTTCCTCCAGATACCAAAAGGGCTAATACCAAATTTTACATGACGTTTAGCGGCATGGATACTGTCCGACAGTTCTTTGATAAGCAAGTCTACGTTATTTCTGCGCCAGTCGGCAATGTTGTCAAAGCCTTTGCCATACAAATTATACTCCCGTGCATCTTGAATTACTTGTCTTTGCGCCGGGTACGGATAAAAATAGTCGTCAAAGTGAACGCCGTCTATGTCATAATTCCTTACCACATTCAAAATCACGTCGACGATGTACTTTCGGACTTCGGGAATCCCCGGGTTGAACAGTTTTTTACCCTCGTAGTTAAAAAACCACTCCGGTCGCTTTCTTGTAATGTGTTCACTGCTGATATCTGCGGGGTTTAAAGTGGTTGAGGCCCGGTAAGGATTAAACCAGGCGTGCAGTTCCATTCCCCGCTTATGTGCTTCGTTGATAGCAAATTCGAGCGGATCGTAAAACGGAAAAGGCGCTACGCCCTGCCGTCCGGTTAAGAACTTACTCCAGGGTTCGTGACTTTTCGCATATAAGGCATCAGCCGCCGGGCGCACTTGAAGCATAATAGCATTAATCCCCGACTGCTGGTGTTCATCGAAAATCCTCAACAACTCCTGCTGTTGTACGTGTGATGGTAATCCCTGGCGGGAAGGCCAGTCTATATTTGCAACAGTAGCGACCCACACTCCTCTAAACTCCCGCTTAACGGGAACAGGATTAACAACAGCCTGAGCAAAAACAGAAGGATTGGCGATGAATATCAGGATATATAGCAGTGCTGGAAATCTAAAACTCATAATTCTTTAAAACCGACGAAGATACTTAACAAACAAGTAATAGGAAGATTTATTGTCCCCAAAGTGTTTCAGGTACTTTTGATTTTTGATCTTTGCCTCATCCCACTTGGGTAAAATATTATATTTGCGATAATAGGGTCAGTTCCCCAAGCAATAATCTGTAAGATTTACAGTTTAAAAAAGCGGGTCCCAGACCAATTTTAATACGATTTTAATCCTTCGAAATGGAAAAAATTTATCCAGAACAAGCTCCTAAAAGAGATTCGAATAAGATCTATTTTTTGATAGCTGTTATTGTTGCACTGCTTGGTACTAATGCTTACCTCTTCTTTAAGGATAAAAAAGCGAACGACAGGATCGTGACGTTAAGTGATGAACGCTCCCGAATGGAAGTCGAAATTGACAAAATTGAGGCAGAACTTGATAAATCAAACAACGCGAATATCCAGTTAACGGCAGATATGCGTGAAGAGCAGGAACTGGCACGCCAAAAAATCTCAGAACTCCGTGAGCAGTTAAGAAGAGGAAAACTGACCCAGGGGCAGCTGGCAAAAGCTCAGCGAGAAATTGAGCAGCTTCGATACTTTGTGAATAAGTACACCTCAGATCTTCAGGAACTTCAAAAGCAAAACGCGGCCCTCACTATCGAGCGCGACAGTTTACGCACTACTGTTGATAATGTAAATCAACGTGCCACCCAGTTAGAACAACAAAACACTGAACTATCGTCTAAAGTAAAAACCGCAGCCGCTTTGAAAGCAGGAACGGTGAACGTAACTCCGCTCAGAGTACGTAACAGCGGGAAAGAATCGGATGTCACCCGGGCGAACGCGGCCAAAAAACTGAGGATCAGCTTTACAGTTGCAGACAATCAACTAGCAGAAAAAGGAATGCACGATGTGTACGTTCGTATCGTAGATCCTAATGGCAATCTTATTGCGTCTGATAATAACAACGTGTTTTCAGCAGATGGAGAGGACCTGCAGTACACTTACAGAACTGCTATCGAGTTTGATAACACCGGAAAGATATTTAATATCGACTGGACAAACCCCAACGAGTTCCAAAAGGGAACCTATACCGTTCTGTTGTACGCTGATGGCTATGCGATGGGCAAAAGCAGCGTTACGCTAAGATAAAGACGACCGTAAAAAAAACTAAAGAGCCAGACCCTTCTGGCTCTTTTTTTTGCCCTTACTTCCGCTGCTTAGCAGCCCACGCTCCCATTTTATCTTCCAGTACGTTAAGCGGCATCACGCCGTCTTTTAACAGTTCATCATGGAATTTGGCAAGGTCGAATTTCCGTCCGAGCGCAGTCTGGTACCTGCTGCGCAATTCCCTAATTTTTAAAGAACCAATTTTGTAAGATAGCGCCTGCCCCGGTATCGCCATGTAACGCTCGATTTCCGCCTCGGCAGCCTCGCTGCTAATAGCCTGATTACTCATCATATAATCGATGGCTTCGCGCCTTGACATCCCTTTCATATGCATACCAACATCTACTACTAATCGCACAGCCCGGTGCATTTCATCTCCTAACGCTCCCATATACTGGAAAGGGTCTGTGTAGAGGCCCAGCTCCTTACCTAAAGATTCCGTATACAACGCCCAACCCTCGCCCATAGCGCCGTACCAGGCAAAACGCCGGAACTTAGGAAGCCCCTCATTTTCCTGCTGTAATGAAATTTGATAGTGGTGTCCGGGGATTCCTTCGTGAAGGAATAAGGACTCCATCCCTGAGGTAATATTAAAGTCTTCGGCATTTAAAATAGGCACATAAAAGATGCCGGGCCGGCTCCCATCTGGAGTACCAGGAACATATTCCGCACTCGCTGAAGCTGCTCTAAAGGCCTCCGTCTGTCGTATTTCGAAAGGCGTTTTAGGGCGGCGGCCGAACATGGTATTTAGCTTTGGTTCCATTTTTTCGTGAATCCCCTTGAAGGCATTTATTACATCTTGAGGCTGTTTGAAAGGACTAAATCGCTCATCGGTTTTCATGTATTCGAAAAACTGCTTCAAATCCCCTATAAAGTTCACCTCGCTTTTCACCTTCTCCATTTCCCACTTGATACGTTTTACTTCCTCGAGCCCGGTTTTGTAAATCTCATCGGGAGTTTTATCTGTAGTTGTCCAGTATTTTACGAGATAAGCGTAAGTATCCTTTCCTCCTGGGATAGCAGAAATGCCTGTGGTACGCCTCGCACGAGGCAAATACTCTTTCTCCAGAAAGTCTGCAAGCTTGCTATACGCGGGTGTTATAGAAGTACTGATCACTTGGCGATAATCCTCAGCAAGTTGCTTTTTGTCTTGCTCAGTAAAATCTGAGGGGAACCTTTTGATTGGTCCATAGAACAAGCTTTTTTCCGGGTCACTCGTTGCCATATCTCGCATTTGAGGTATCATCTTCTCAACAAGTGGCCGAGGTAAGACAACCTTGTTACCTATACCCTTTTTGAAATTAACTATTGCAGAATCCGTCCAAGCAGAAAAAGCAGAAACACGACTTAGCCAGGCCTTATAATCCCGCACGGTCTTAAAAGGTTGAAAACTTTCCCCTGAGCCTAGTTGTCCAATGGTAAGAGGAAGCCCCCAGAATTGTTGAAAAGGAATCATCCACTGATTATGGCGAAGGCCTTCCAGCTGGATTTCCATCTCATATTTAAAGATATCGTAGCTCGTACGGTCATCGCCGCTAAGCTCGTCCCTTTTATACGATTGGAGTTTGGATAAATAAGTTGAATAAAAGGTTTTTAACGAATCTCGAAAGCTCTGGGTTTGATCGTTTCGCAACAGGTGATTGTATCGATAGTCGCCCTGCTGAGTAGCGTCTAGGGGGAAAAGCTTCGCTCGTTCTTCCCAGTACTGCTCGAATAATTGGTCCATTCCCATTTTATCTGTAACCCTTGTTTTTTGGGTGTTGGTGTCCCTGCAGCCTGCAAAACAAATAATTAACAATACAAGCGCTATTAGCCGAAATCTCATCTCAAACATTTATTTAATACCAATTTGTAGTGGAGTTTGTTGTAATAAGAAAAGCAATAACGGGCTAAACCAACTGCCATGGTATTTATTTTATTAGGAGTTTTCTCATTTTTTTGCTGTATCCCATCATACTACCTTATGGTACAATCACACCTACACCTTTGATTATATCCATGGAAGTTGGATACCAGTTTAGCTAGCTGGAGTTGAAGGAGACTCGTCTCCGGCGTTCTCCTTGTTTTGATCTGGAAGCACCTTTACTTCTCGTTCCTCTTCGATTTGGGTAACATGCACTGCATAGGAAGCAGGCCTGATGGTCCGCCCATGTTTCTCTGTGTACACCTGCGTAAATTCGGCCCCGAAGTAGAGGATTGCTGCCGCATAATAAACCCATACCAGTATCACAATTAGCGAACCAGCTGCCCCGTAAGTTGATCCGGGTCCTACTCTCTCAATATATAAAGTGATCAAGTACCTACCCAACATAAACAACAAGGCAGTGAAGATTGCTCCTGCCCGAACATCTCTCCACTTAATTTCCACGTCAGGCAAAAATTTGAATACGATTCCTAGTAAAATAGTAATGATTGCAAACGTCAGCGCGGAATTAAAGATCTGTACCAGCAGTACAGTAACTTCTGGAAAATACTGATGAAGTTTGGTACTAAAGGCGGTGACAATACCATTTATAATAAGCGAAACGATCAGCAAGAACCCCATAGTAGCAATCATCGAAAAAGACAGGAGCCGGTTCTTAAGCAATTTGAGCCAACCTTTCTCGGGCTTCGCTTTCACCCGCCAGATCATATTGATAGAATCCTGAATCTCGACAAAAACCCCCGTTGCGCCGATAAATAGAGTAATTATACCAGTGGTGACCGCAAGAACGGAATTTTCCTTGATAGTTACGTTTTGTATAATTTCCTGCACTTGTAGTGCTGCTTCACGGCCAATAAACTCATTTATTTCTTCGAACAGCTTTCCTTGCAAAGCCTCCTCACCATAAAACCTCCCGGCGAGCGAAATAATAATTAAGAGCAGTGGAGCAATCGAGAAAAGAGTGTAGTACGATAAGGCGGCGCTTAATTTGAAAACGCGATCATTCATGAAGCCGTTGTAAGTCCCGACTAGAATCTGCCAGCTCGTTTTAAAGAAACTTCTATTGATCTGCATTCATCAGGTTTTAACCAATTAATGCAAGAACAGCTAAAAGTGTTTTATGGACTGCTAACTAAACCGGGAAAGTTGGGAGCTGTATAACGCTACCTTACCTGTTAGATACGATCAGCAATTCCAAGTCCTTTGGTGGGATATTGAAGCGCTCAGCCAGATCTTTATTAGTAAGGTGGCCGTGATATAAGTAGATGGCGTTCCTAACTCCCGGCCTTTCCCAAATCACATTCATGATGCCCCCCATTTCTCCTATATCCATCAAAATGGGCGTGAAAATATTTGTCAATGCGTAAGTAGCGGTCCTAGCCACCCTGGAGGCAATGTTGGGTACACAGTAGTGTATTACGTCGTATTTTCGAAAAACCGGGTGTGTATGATTGGTGATCCTAGAAGTCTCAAAACAGCCCCCCTGATCAATGCTGACATCAATGATAACTGAATTCGGCTTCATTTTGCTCACTGTTTCCTCACTAACAATGCAGGGACTCCGGCCGTGTTGAGATCGGATGGCTCCTATTACTACATCGCAGGTAGTAATAGCTTTGTTTAGTACAATTGGCTGGATCACAGAAGTAAAAACGCGGTTACCTATATTGTTCTGTAAGCGCCGCAGGCGATAAATAGAGCTATCAAAAACCTTCACTTCAGCGCCTAACGATATGGCCGTCCGGGCAGCGTATTCTGCTACCGTTCCAGCTCCGAGTATCACAATTTCGGTAGGGGGTACACCGGTGATACCACCCAACATCAGCCCTTTGCCGTCAAAAACATTACTCAGATATTCAGCTGCAATCAGCACGGACGTAGCCCCAACAATTTCACTCATCGACCTGATTACGCTCAATACTCCTCCTTCGTCTCGCAGGTATTCGTAGGACAAAGCGGTAATCTTTTTCTTCATCATCGCCTCCAGACTTTCAGCTTTCAACGTACCCATTTGAAGGGTGGAGAAAAGCACCTGAAAAGGCTTCATCAAATTAATCTCATCCTGCGTCGGCGGACCAATTTTGATGATTATATCCGATTTAAAGATTTCCTTTTTATCATATATGATCTGTGCACCTTGTTCACTATAATCTTTATCCGAGAAATTAGCTCCATTTCCCGCCCCCGTTTCAATTACAACCTGATGCCCGTTATTTACCAGCAGCGCAACAGACAAAGGAGTAAGGGCAATCCGGTTTTCCTGAAAAGACGTTTCTTTAGGGATACCTATACGCAAGCTGTTCTTGCGAGATTTCACTTCAATCATTGCCTCCTGAGGTTGCATGAGAGCTTGCTTGGCGATGTCAGAAAGTTCGCTTATCATTTAACAAGGATAAAATTGGGATGAAAATTACAAAAATGCAGTCAATTCTCATGATTAAATACCATCAAGCTACCAATACAGCGCTTAACACCCTTTCATTTTCGCCCGCTTCTGATATGCTTATTCGGAAATATCTTTCTGGCAGGAAACTGTTTACTTTTTCCGGCCACTCGATAAAGCAATATTCTCCAGAATACAAGTAGTCTTCGAATCCCAAATCGAGCGCCTCGGATTCAGCTTTCAAACGATAGAAGTCGAAATGGTAGATTAAGCCTTTGGGGTACGAGTATTCGTTCACAATAGAGAAAGTAGGACTGGAAACTGCGTCTTCCACCCCCAAAGCAGAGCACAGGCTCTTTATAAAAGTGGTTTTGCCTGCGCCCATCGGTCCATAAAATAAAAAAGTCTTTTCATCTCCTGCTTGTGCCAGAATTTTTGCTGCAACTTCTTCCAGCTCCTCCACAGATTTTACTGAATACTCCATAGCCAAAGATAGCAAGGAAAATAATTTACCTTGGGGTATATGTAACGTAGGGTACAATCATTTCTTCCAGCGAAATCCCCCCATGTTGAAATGTCTCGTTATAATAATTCACGAACTGGTTATAATTGTTGGGGTAAACAAAGTACATATCCTCTTTAGCAAAAATAAAACTGGAACTGACATGCAGTTTCGGGAGCAGGGCTTCATGGGGATTTTTAATATGAAAAACCTCTTTAGCGGCGAAATTGAGGTTCTTCCCTTGTTTATACCGTAAGTTCGTATTCGTATTTCTATCGCCTATTACTTTGCTGGCGTGTTTTACTTTAATCGTGCCATGATCGGTGGTAATTACCAGTTTGATATTCTTTTGAGCAAGTTTCTTCAGGGCATCCAGCAAAGGTGAATGTTCAAACCAAGAGAGCGTCAAGGAGCGATAGGCGGCTTCATCGTTAGCAAGCTCACGAATCATTGCCATGTCAGTTCTGGCATGGGATAGCATATCTACAAAATTATAAACGATAACGTTCAGCTCATTGCTCATCAGGTTATTCAAATTCTCTACAACTTCCTTGCCCTGCTCAAAGGTTAGCACTTTGGTATACGAGTGCTTAACGTCTCGTCGTAACACGCGCTGAATATGATCTCCCAAAAACTGTTCCTCAAAAAGGTTTTTCCCTCCTTCGTCTTCATCATTCTGCCACATAGTGGGGAAACGCTTCTCCATATCTAAAGGCATTAATCCCGCGAAAAGCGCATTTCGAGCATATTGAGTTGCAGTGGGAAGAATGCTATAGTAAGTATCCTCCTCATCTACTCTGAAGTATTCCGAGATGATTGAATTCATTACTTTCCACTGGTCATACCTTAAGTTATCAATCAAAATAAAAAAGGTAGGCTTGTTACTTTCCAAACTTGGAAAAAGTTTCTTCTTTAGGATTTGATGCGACATTACCGGCCCCTCCTCCGGAGTTTTCAGCCAGCCCAAATAGTTCTTTTCTATGAACTTAGAGAACTGAACGTTCGCCTCGGCCTTCTGCATTGTCAAAATCTCGTGCATCCCCTCGTCTTCAAGCTTCTCCAGGGATAACTCCCAGAAAACTAACTTCTTGTAAACGTCCACCCATTCAGCAAAACTCAGGTGGTCATTCAGGGTCATCCCCAGATTCCGGAAGTCTTGCTGATAAGCCATCGAGGTTTTTTCACTGATTAATCGCTTGTTCTCGGTAAACTTCTTAATGGTAAGGAGGACTTGTTTAGGGTTCACCGGCTTAATCAGGTAATCATCGATCTTAGAGCCGATAGCATCCTCCATCAAATGTTCCTCTTCATTTTTAGTGATCAGCACAATAGGAACATCGGGATTTATATTCTTTATTTCCGCTAGGGTTTCCAAACCAGTAAGGCCTGGCATATTTTCATCCAAAAAGACCAAATTATAATGTCCTTTTTTAAACTCCTCCAGCGCATCATTTCCGTTTGTTACTGTTTTTACTTCATAACCTTTCTCATTTAGTAACATAATATGAGGTCTAAGTAGATCTATTTCGTCGTCCGCCCATAGGATCGTTGTATCTTGCATAATTATTGCTATAAATTTTTCTCAGCCAAGTTATAACACTTGAACTTGTTTTTTGTATCGTAAAAATTAACAATTTTTGCACCGGAGACCATATCTTGAATAAGAAAAAAATCATTAACGATCCGGTTTACGGATTTATCACCATACAGTCCGACTTAGTCTTTGATCTGATTGAGCATCCTTATTTTCAGCGACTACGAAATATAAAGCAATTGGGCATGACCCATCTCGTATATCCTGGCGCTATTCATACCCGATTCCACCACGCGTTAGGAGCAATGCATCTGATTGGTCTGGCTATAGAAACACTCCGAAGCAAGGGGCATACTATTACTACTGAGGAAGAGGAAGCTGCTACTATCGCGATCCTGCTGCATGATATTGGACACGGTCCTTTTTCTCATGCCCTGGAACATACGATTGTCGAAGGAATATCCCATGAGCACATCTCAACCCTGCTTATGGATAAGCTGAATAAGGAATTTGACGGAAAACTAAGTCTGGCGATAGAGATATTTAATAACCGATACGCTAAATCATTCCTATATCAACTGGTGTCAGGGCAGCTTGACCTTGACCGAATGGATTATCTCAACCGCGACAGCTTCTTTACCGGCGTATCTGAAGGGATCATCGGCTTTGATCGTATCATAAAAATGCTGGATGTCGCCGAAGGGCAAATCGTAATAGAAGAGAAGGGAATTTATTCGATTGAAAAATTCTTAATTGCGCGAAGGCTGATGTATTGGCAGGTGTACCTACATAAAACCGTGATTGCCGGTGAGCAGCTACTGGTGAAGATATTGGATCGGGCCAAACAGCTCGCTTTGAGAGGTGAAGAGCTCTTTGCCACTCCAAACTTTGCCCATTTCCTAAATCGCAAAGTAAGCAAAGAGGATTTTGAACAAGATGGAATCCATCTGCAGCGCTTTGCAGCTCTAGACGATTACGATATTTATACCTCTGTAAAAGTTTGGACCAGCCATACGGATCTCATTCTGTCAACACTTTGCCACAATTTAGTAAACAGAAACCTTTATCATGTAGAAGTAACTAATCGGCAGCCGGCTCGCGAACAAGTGGAATTGCTGAAGTTGCGTGCTATAGCGAAGTACGGAATAACAGAGAAGGACGCCAGCTACTTCGTCTTCACCAATAGCATCAAAAACAATGTTTATCATGTTGGCGATGGAAATATTAATTTGTTGATGAAAGATAAGTCGATAAAAGAGATTACTGAAGAGTCGGATAACTCAAACTTGCTGGCCCTTTCAAAAACAGTTAGAAAACACATTTTGTGCTACTCGAAAGACCTAAAATGACCGTTCTAAAATGTAGCTCGAAACAATTTTCAAGTGCAGCCCTTAAAATTTGTTCATAAACTAATAACATATAACTTTGCCCGATGCAATTTACTGCTGAGCAAATCGGAGTTTTACTTAATGGGAGTGTGGATGGCAATCCGTACGTTACAGTAAACAATTTGGGTAAAATAGAGGAGGCCGTAGAAGGAGACCTCTCTTTTCTTGCCAATCCTAAATACGAACCTTATCTGTACGAAACCAAAGCTTCAGTAGTAATTGTTTCCGAATCGTTTGTGCCATCCTCTCCTGTGCAAGCCACTTTAATTCGGGTAAAAGATGCTTATAGCGCCTTTTCAATCCTACTGGAGAAGTATAACACCATAAAGAACAATAAAGTTGGCATTGAAGATCCTGTTTTTATTCATCCCACTGCAAAAATCGGGAAGGATGTTTATATCGGGGCCTTTGCTTACATCGGGGCCAATGCTGTAGTAGGAGACAATAGTAAAATTTATCCTCAGGTCTATCTTGGAGATAACACGGCAGTAGGTGAATACTGTACCTTGTTTGCGGGAGTGAAAGTTTATGCAGATTGTAAAATAGCGAACCGGGTAATTATCCACGCAAGCAGCGTAATTGGCAGTGATGGTTTCGGCTTTGCTCCTCAGCAAGACGGCAGCTATAGCAAAGTAAGCCAGATTGGAAATGTTGTTATAGAGGATGATGTCGAGATTGGTTCAAACACATCAATCGACCGCGCTACGATGGGCTCGACGATTATCCGAAAAGGGGTAAAACTAGATAACCTTATTCAACTTGCTCACAACGTAGAAGTAGGGAAAAACACGGTTATTGCTTCGCAAACAGGAATTTCAGGAAGCACCAAAATTGGCGAACAAAGCGTCATTGGAGGTCAGGTGGGGATCGTGGGTCACATCACCCTGGCAAAAGGGACACAAATTCAGGCGAAATCAGGGATCAATCGCTCAATAGAAGAAGAAGGAAAAAAATGGGCTGGTGCTCCGGCTGTTCCTTACTCCCAGAACATGCGAGCTCAGGTAGTAATCAACCGACTTCCCGATCTAGAGAAGAAAATTGAGCAGCTTGAACGTATAATCAACGAGAAATTAAAATAAAAAAGCGGATATATCAAAGTATGAATGTTAAACAGCGCACTATAAAAACAGAAGTTACTGTCTCTGGCTCTGGCTTACATACGGGGCAACCCGTAAATATGACTTTTAAACCTGCCCCTGAAAATCACGGGTACAAGTTTAAAAGAATAGACATTGAGGGACAGCCCATAGTTGACGCTGATGTTGACAATGTTACTGATACATCCCGCGGAACCACCATTTCACAGAATGGCGCCAGTGTCAGCACGGTTGAACACGTTTTGGCTTCCTTGGTGGGACTGGAGATCGACAATGTCCTGATTGAACTTGATGGACCTGAAACTCCTATCATGGATGGAAGCTCGATGCTTTTTATTGATGCCCTTGAGAAAGCAGGTTTTGTAGATCAGAACGCCGAAAGAGAATACTACCACATCCCCTACAATATCCATTATTCTGAAGAGGAAAGAAAAGTGGAGATGGTAGCGATGCCTTTAGACGGCGATTACCGATTCACCTGTATGATTGATTACAACTCAGTCGTACTGGGAAGTCAACATGCTGCGATCACCACCATCACCGATTTTAAAAAAGAAATTGCGTCTAGCAGAACTTTCTGCTTTCTGCATGAACTGGAAATGCTTTTGGAGCATAACCTGATTAAGGGCGGAGATTTGAACAACGCTATTGTGGTTGTGGACAAGGAAGTAAGCAAGGATGAGTTAAAGCACCTGGCAAAACTGTTTAATCGGGAAGATATTGATGTTGCTCGCGAAGGCATTCTAAATAATATAGAGTTAAGACACCAAAATGAGCCTGCCCGTCATAAGCTGCTCGATATGATTGGTGATCTTGCCCTTGTAGGAGTTCCACTGAGAGGCCACATAATGGCTGCCAGACCCGGCCACGCCGCAAACGTCGCTTTTGCTAAAAAAATCAAGGCGCAGATTAAAAAGGAACGCAGCAAAAAAACTGTGAAGGTGTATGATCCGAACGTGCCGCCGGTATACGACACCGTTCAGATTATGAACATCCTGCCACACAGGCAACCATTTTTGCTGGTTGACAAGATATTAGAGCTTACTAAAAGTCACGTTGTAGGGGTAAAAAATGTAACAATGAATGAAGAGTTCTTCAAAGGCCATTTCCCCGGTCAGCCTATCTTTCCAGGAGTTCTGCAAATCGAAGCGATGGCCCAAACAGGAGGAATTCTGGTTCTGAACACTGTGCCAGACCCTGAAAACTGGCTTACCCTGTTCCTAAAGATCGAAAATGCGCGTTTCAAAGATAAAGTGATCCCCGGAGACACACTTATCTTCCGTTGTGATCTTATTGCACCTATCAGACGTGGAATTGCCCAGATGAAAGGTATAGGCATGGTTGGTGAGAAAATAGTCGTAGAGGCTGAACTTATGGCCCAAATAGTAAAAGTTAAAGAAGGTTAAAGAATGATCCAACCCTTAGCATATATCCATCCGCAGGCAAAAATTGCAGATAACGTTGTAATTGAACCCTTTGTTACTATCCACAAGAATGTGGAGATTGGCGAAGGAACCTGGATTGGCCCTAACGTTACCATTATGGATGGTGCCCGCATCGGAAAAAATTGCCGGATATTTCCGGGAGCTGTTATTTCTGCTGCTCCACAAGATTTGAAATTTGCAGGCGAGGAGACCACCGTCGAAATAGGTGACAACACCACCATTCGCGAATGCGTTACTATTAACCGCGGCACCAAAGACCGCTGGAAAACCGTAATTGGGAAGAACTGCCTCATTATGGCCTATTGCCACGTTGCGCACGACTGCGAAGTCGGAGACAACTGCATCTTTTCAAATAACACTACTATTGCAGGTCACGTTACTGTCGGTGATAATGTCGTACTCGCAGGAATGGTGGCAATCCATCAGTTCTGCAAAATTGGCTCGCACGCCTTTGTAACAGGCGGTTCGTTGGTGCGGAAAGACGTACCTCCGTATGTTAAGGCAGCCCGGGAACCTCTTTCTTATGTCGGTATCAATTCTGTGGGACTTCGGCGTCGCGGTTTTAGTTCGGAAGCCATTAACGAAATTCAGGATATCTACAGGACCCTATTTGTCAAGAAGTATAATATCAGTACAGCTCTCGATCTTATTGAGGCTGAACATCAGCCCACGGAGATACGTGATGAGATCTTAGACTTCATCCGCAATTCTAACCGTGGTATCATGAAAGGCTTTTCAGGGGCTTAGAAGACTGCCGGTTGATATGAAGATTTTACTGGAAAATATCGGCCGGCGGTTCAATCGTGAATGGATTTTCAAAAATCTGAACTACACGTTCGAAACGGGGGAAAGTTATGCAATTTTGGGCAGGAATGGTTCGGGCAAGTCTACATTACTACAGATCATTGCGGGAAGCCTGACACCGTCTGAAGGAAGAATTACCTACCTTCAGGATTCGAAGAAGCTGGACCCCGACTACGTTTTCCCTAATCTTAGTATTGCAGCCCCCTATTTGGACCTTGTTGAAGAGTTTACCCTTACAGAACTGATCAACTTCCATTTCAAATTCAAGCGGTTTTATGCACATTTCGATACTCCCGCGGTCATCAAGTTATTAGGCCTCGGCTCTTCTCGTCATAAACCGCTAAAATATTTTTCATCGGGCATGAAGCAACGAACAAAGCTTGCCCTCGCATTTTGTTCAGATACCTCCGTTCTACTGCTTGATGAGCCTACAGCAAATCTCGATAGCCAGGGAATTGCATGGTACAGAAGCTGCATCGAGACTTTTAGCGAAAGGCGTCTGGTTATTATCTGCTCGAATCAGGAACACGAATACGACTTTTGCCAAGCCCAACTGAACATCCTTGATTATAAGTAAGGTCTTTTACCCGCGGGAAACAAAAGCCCTAATAGTCTTTCCTTTTAGCGACCAAAATTTTTATCTTTGCGCCTCAAAACCTAAGTAATTTATGGCTAAAGCTTCTGATATTAAAAACGGTAATATACTTCGTTTTAACGGCGAATTGGTAGCAGTTGAAGAATTTATTCACCGTACTCCCGGTAACCTTCGTGCTTTTTACCAGGCAAGAATGCGGAACGTTAAAACTGGCAAATTGGTAGAATACCGTTTTCGTACTGACGAAGAGGTGGAAATTTGCCGGGTTGAAACAAACGACTATCAATACCTTTACGAAGATGGCGACTTCTTCGTAGTGATGGATAACACGACTTACGAGCAGTTCAATATCCCCAAAATCCTTTTCGGAGATGCTGCAAAGTTTATCAAAGAAGGAATGAATGTGGTTATTGCGTTTGAAAGTGAAGAACCAATAATGGCACAGGCGCCTACGAGTGTTGAATTGGAAATAACGTACACTGAGCCAGCGGTAAAGGGCGACACTTCCACTAACGCTACAAAATATGCAACTGTTGAAACGGGTGTAGAAATTCGAGTTCCTTTATTTATTAATCAAGGAGATAAAGTAAGGATAGACACTCGTACCGGTGACTACATCGAGCGTGTAAAATAGTAGTATTTCCAGTATAAAGATTAAAGTTTAGGTTGATTGAACGGCCGCGAAGAACATTCGGGCCGTTTTTTTATTTTTAAGCAGTGGAGAAACAACTATTAAGAAAGCTATATCTGGAGAAACGAAAATCCCTTACACCTCAGGAAGTTGATCAGCTTTCTACTGCTATTTTGAAGCAGTTTCAATCGCTGGACTTTCAAAGCGTCAAACTATTACATACCTATTATCCAATTGCTGGGAAGTTTGAATTTAATACACAGATTCTGACGGAATGGCTTCGTCAGGCTCACCCCGAAATCATGCTTGTCCTGTCGAAAAGCGACCTGCAAAACCACACGCTACAGCATATAATATGGGAAAGAGAAACACCTCTCGCCATGAACCAATGGGGAATTACGGAACCTACGGACGGTGAAACTGTTGCTGCAACCGAAATCGACATGGTACTCATCCCACTATTAGCCTATGACCTGGATGGCAATAGAATTGGCTATGGCAAAGGGTTTTACGACCGGTTTCTGGCTGACTGCAAACCTGCCTGTCTTAAGGTCGGTATTTCTTTTTTTGCTCCCGTTGATGAAAGTTTTGAGACAAATGAACACGATATACCCCTGGACTTATGCCTTACCCCCGAAAAAATATGGCATTTTAAAAAATAGCGGGAAACCCGATCCTAAATATCTAATTCCAGAAGCACAGGACAGTGATCAGAATGTACCGCTTCACACAAAATGGAGGCCCGCTTCAGATGAGGCTCCAACTCCTGCGAAACCATATTATAATCGATTCGCCATCCCAGATTCTTCTTCCTGGCCCCTGCTCTAAAACTCCACCAGGTATAGTGATGAGGATCCTCGTTAAAATACCTGAACGAGTCGATAAAGCCGCTATTAATAAAGTTCTCCATCCACTCGCGCTCAACGGGGAGAAAGCCGGAAGAATTGGCGTTGGATTTAGGATTATGAATATCAATGGGCCTATGACAGATGTTATAGTCACCAGAGATGACCAATTTTGGATGTTCAACTTTCAACTTCCCGATATACTCCTGAAAATCGTCTAGGAAGCGATACTTGAAATCTTGCCGGACATCTCCACTCGATCCGGATGGGAAATACGTGCTCATTACTGAAAAATCCTCGAAATCGGCTCGGATCATCCGGCCCTCGAAATCATAGTCGCAGTGGCCGCAACCGTATTCAACTTTTTTGGGAGTTACCCGGGTGAAAATAGCTGTACCGCTGTATCCCTTTTTCTGTGCAGGATACCAGTAATGCTCATACCCAAGTTGTTCCAGCAAGAGTAGATCCGGAATTTGATCGGGGGACGCTTTTATCTCCTGAAGACAAATAACATCGGGATTTGCGGCTTGCAACCAGGATAGCCAATTTTTAGTAATAGCAGAGCGAATGCCGTTTACATTGTACGTGATAATTTTCATTAACGGGCATTCATTATTAAGTTTTGACGGAAAGCTTGTTTGATCAATTCCTTCTCCAGCTTTTTAACATCCCGCTTTTTAAGGACCGATAGTTCCATGCGCACATCCTCCAGCGGACGATCATTGCCATCTGTCTTCATATCTGCGATTGCGTCCACCATTTCAATTCCCTTCACTATCTCGCCAAACACAGTATAATTCTGATCAAGAAAAGGGGTTCCACCCACAGTTTTGTAAACCTGCCGTTGCTCAGCAGGGATCTTTCGGCCTTTCAGTCGTGACTGTTCAATCCGATCCAATTCCTCATCCGAATAAGTTCTACCCTGAACAAGATAAAACTGGGAAGCGTTGGAGTTCTTTTCAGGATTTTCATCTCTTGCCGCAGCAATCACTCCACGTTTATGATACAGCGTAGGATTAAACTCCGCCGGTACCTTGTAGCCTAAATCTCCCTCACCTAGTACCTGACCGGAAGTAGCATTTTTTGAAGTGCCATCCCCCCCTTGTATCATAAATTTATTGATTACCCTATGAAACAAGGTTTTATCGTAAAAGCCGCTTTTTACTAACTTCACAAAATTGTCCCGATGCTTCGGTGTTTCGTTGTATAATTTGACAATACTCTCCCCTTTGGAAGTTTTTATCCGAACGTAGGTATGAGAAGGCTTCGCAGCATATGCAGTAGCCACAGCGAAGCTAAAAAATACTATAAGAAAGTGTTTCATTGATGCTTTACCCCTTTTTTGTAAGATCAAGAAAGTATTTTAAGGTTTAATATCCCTTTTTTGACTATGCGTTTTCTTGAAAATAATTAACAATCAGCGACTTCATGATCAGCTCTTGTTCCAGCAAAGTATAGTTAGGAATCGGCTTTACCAGCCGCCAGTGTGGCCATCCGTCCTGATCAAGCCCTTCCAGCTCATAGAATCCCATCTCACTGAAGAGACGGCAATTTGCTATATGCATTAACTCTTCTTTCTGTCTCTTTGAAAACTTTCGAGGCCCCTTCCCTAACTCCTGAACTCCTATAAGGAACAGCATCACCTTCATATCAGGCTCATCCATCCCAAAATCATGTGCAATCCTCGCCTGGAGTTTCTTCCAATTTTGATTAATCTCAGCAGGTGTCATGAAACAAAGATAACTAATGCTATTCTGTCATATTCCTCGTTTATGTCATAATATTTGTATATTCAAAACTGTTCGACCTGCAATTTCAGGCACAGGCTCGTTACTTATTAACACACATTGTTATTACTCATTTATTTTTCAAGCCATTATTCATAGCACAGGTGTGATGTTGAAAAATAATTAAATAGCGGTATTCGTTTTTAAAGTAATTTAATAGTAGTTAAAAACTGGCATACATTTTTCTGGTTCTATTAATACCTGTCCTACAGGAATCGTTCTTAAATCTCGCATACATGGAAGAAGACTTTGAATTTGAATTCTCTGAAGACCCAAAATTTTCAGTAGAACGATACGAGGAAATGATCCGAAATCAGGATCAATATTTTTTTGACGCACAAGCATTTGAAAACATCATAGACTATTATATTGAAAAGAATGACCCGATTAAAGCACTTCAGGTAGTGGAATACGCTGTAAATCAGCATCCATTTGCTGCGGTATTCTTTATTAAGCAGGCACAACTATTTGTAGCTACAGGTCAGATTGATAGTGGTTTTGAAGCACTGGATAAAGCAGAGCTTCTTGAGCCATCGGAAGCCGATATCTTCTTAATAAGGGGCAATATTTACCAGGTTTTGGAGCGGCATGATGAGGCACTTGATAATTATAAACGGGCGCTTACCCTCGCTGAAAATACAGACGACATCCATCTCCATATCGCCATGGTTTATCAAAACATGGGTGATTACGAAAGTGCCATCCATAGCTTGAAAGAGTGTTTGAAGCAAAACATGGAGAATCAGGATGCTCTGTATGAGCTCGCATTTTGCTATGACGTGCTCGACAAACAGGAAGAAAGCATTCAGTTCTACAAACAGTACATTGATACGGAGCCCTACTCCTACGCTGCCTGGTATAATCTGGGGAACGCTTACCACAAAATGGCCTTATATGAAATGGCCATCGACGCCTATGACTATGCCATACTCATCAAGGAAAACTTCGCATCTGCCTATTTTAATAAGGGCAATTCACTGGTACACCTTGATCGCTTTACCGATGCTATAGATGTGTACAAGCAAACCTTCGAGTACGAGCCACCCAACGCCGATACTTATTGCGCGATAGGGGAATGTTATGAAAAGCTGGAGCAGATGGAAGAGGCCAGGGCCTACTACAAGAAGGCGGTAAAAATGGATACGAAGCTCGCCGACGCTTGGTTTGGAATCGGGGTAACACTGGATTTTGAGGACCGGCACTTTGAGTCATTGCACTTTTATAAAAAGGCGCTGGCTATTGACGACAAGAATCCTGATTACTGGTTTGCGATAGCGGATGCGCAATACAAACTGGGACGTTTAGAAGAATCTGAAAAAGCGTATGAGAAAGTGATTGAGCTAAATCCGGTTGATGTAGAGGCTTGGCTCGACTTTTCTTCTATCCTGTACGAGCAAAACAAGCTGTTGCAAGCTATAGAAACTATTGCGCTCGCAATCAAAAATAATCCAGACGCAGCGGAGCTTTATTATCGGATGGTGGCTTACCTGTTTGCTGAAGGTCAGTACAACGAGGCGCTAAACTGTCTTGAAATAGCCTTGAAGATTGATCCTGAAAAGCACGAAATTTTATTCGAGTATTTACCACAGTTGCAAAGCAACAAGGTAATAATCGAGATCATCAACAAGTACCTGCTGAGATAATCATTCTTTTAAAATTTAAGAAATCCAATACTTTTATCACATAAGTATTGGATTTTTTTTGTGAGATTTGCAGCCGTATGATTAATTTCAGTTTGAATCAGATTCCTGAACGCACCCAAAAGCCACGGGATAAAGGGATAACCATGGTAATGGACAAAGGCCTGAGCGTGAGGGAAATTGAAAACTTCATTGAAGTAGCTGGCCCTCATGTGGACATCGTCAAGCTAGGATGGACAACTTCTTTCGTGACCCCTAATCTCCAGCAGAAATTAGATGTATATAAAAGCGCGGGTATCCCTGTTTACTTTGGCGGGACCTTGTTTGAAGCTTTTGTAATCAGAAATCAGTTTGAAGATTACCGCCGGGTGCTCGACAAATACGGAATGCAATTCGCAGAGGTTTCAGACGGATCTATTGATATTCAACATGACGAGAAGTGTGAGTTCATTAGAAAGCTCAGTACTCAAGTGACGGTAATTTCTGAGGTTGGTTCAAAGGATGCACAGAAAATATTCGCTCCATATAAATGGATTAAGATGATGCATGCAGAGCTGGAAGCAGGATCCTGGAAATTGATCGCTGAGTCGCGTGAAGGAGGTAATGTGGGGATTTACCGCGATTCAGGAGAGGTTCGGGAAGGTTTGGTCGATGAAATTCTAACGCAGATTCCAGAAGGAACGATCATCTGGGAGGCTCCTCAAAAAGATCAGCAAGTTTGGTTTATCAAACTTATTGGATCGAATGTGAACCTTGGAAACATTGCACCAGCAGAGGTCATTCCATTAGAAACTATTCGCCTTGGACTTCGCGGGGATACTTTCAATCATTTTTTAAAAACAGTTTAACCTGACAAAGCTTTAACTAAAATGAAGAAGTTCGGGTTGATTGGTTTTCCTCTGGGGCATTCATTCTCAAAAAAATATTTCACCGAAAAATTCGAAAGAGAGGGTCTGAAAGATCACTCATATGAGTTGTATCCCATAGAACACCTTAGCGCTTTCGAAGATCTTATTAACTCTGAGCCCGAGCTCTGCGGGCTCAACGTAACTATTCCTCATAAAATAGGAGTAATGTTCTATCTCGATAAAATTGATCCTGCAGCAAAAGCTATCGATGCTGTAAACTGTATCAAAATTATCAAGCAGCATCCTGTTGAATCATTTTTTACAGGCGAGCTTTCCTCTATGAAGGTGAGGCTGGAAGGCTACAATACGGATGCCCATGGATTTGAGAACTCGTTGAAACCACTACTGAAACGGCATCACACCAAAGCACTTGTGCTAGGAAGCGGAGGTGGTGCCAGAGCTGTCACGTATGTCCTTTCAAAGCTGGATATCGACTATAAAGTTGTTTCAAGAAAGAAGGCCAGGAAGCAAATCAGGTACGAGGACCTTACTAAGAGCATTATGGAAGAGTATTTGCTCATAATAAATACAACTCCATTAGGTATGGCGCCAAACGTTGAAACTTACCCTGCAATACCGTATGAGCATTTAAACAGTAAACATCTTTTATTTGATCTGGTATATAATCCTGCTGAAACAGAATTTTTGAGACGGGGTAAGGAACAAGGGGCAACAGTAAAAAATGGAGAAGAAATGTTGCACCTCCAGGCCGAAAAGGCTTGGGAGATCTGGAAAAGTTGATGAAGTACATAGCGTACATATCAGTAGTTATTACACTTTTTCTTCTTGCTGCTTGCGGAGGCGACTATTCCCCTAAGCCACGCGGTTACTTCCGTATTACCTTTCCTGAAAAAGAGTATCAGCAATTCGACAGCATCTGCCCATTCACGTTTAAATACCCCATCTACGCAACTGTTACCCCCGACAACTCTAAGGATGCTAAACCTTGCTGGCTCGACCTGAATTATCCTCAGTTTAATGGGAAAATTCACCTGAGCTATCAGCCTATTACCTCTCAAAAAGTTTTCAATCAACTGGTGGAAGATGCCAGGACCTTTGCTTTCAAACATACTGTGAAAGCCACCGGGATTGATGAGGGACTAATCACATATCCGGAAAAGGACGTTTATGGAATTTATTATACCATAGCCGGAAATACCGCATCGTCCGTTCAGTTTTTCCTTACCGACAGCAGCCGGCATTATGTTAGAGGAGCGTTGTACTTTGACGAAGCGCCGCGGCTTGATTCGATTCAGCCTGTTCTGGATTTTGTTAAAAAGGATATCGACGTGATGATCAAATCATTTGAGTGGAAATAGCCTCCCACTGAGATCAAATCAACTCTCTACATAACATCTCAGCAACCATTCAAGAAAGTCGGAAACAAAGATAAATGTAGAAGGTTAACGCTTTGTTATTACTTTTGACTATATGATTCAGCTACATTCCTTTGTTTGCAACCCCTATCAGGAAAATACCTATCTATTGTATGACGAGACAAAAGAATGCGTAATCATAGATCCTGGGATATACACAGCAGCAGAGCAAAACGCGCTCACCCGATTCATATCAGAAGAAAAACTAAGACCGGTATTGCTGCTTAACACGCATTGCCATATTGACCACGTGTTAGGAAATAAGTTTGTTTTTGACAACTATGGCTTACTCCCACAATTTCATGAGGGCGAGCTCCCATTACTTACTGCGGTCCCATCCTATGCACCGGCTCAGGGTTTTCAATACGAGGTATCACCACTTCCTGAAAAATTCCTGCCCGAGAGCGGAACGGTGCGTTTTGGGGAAAGTGAGCTAGAGTTGATCTTTGCTCCCGGCCATTCCCCAGCTCACCTTTGTTTCTATGCCCCGGCTGCAAAATTTCTGATTGGTGGAGACGTTTTGTTTTATGGCAGCATCGGTCGGACAGATCTTCCTGGTGGTGATTTCAACCAGCTGATAAAAAATATTCGCGAAAAGCTATTTTCCCTGCCGGACGACGTTAAAGTTTATCCTGGTCACGGCAGAGAAACGACTATCGGATTTGAGAAGCAGTACAACCCATTTTTAAACAGATAAACCCGACTTGAACACCTCCTTCTACATAGCCAGGAGATATCTTTTCTCCAAGAAATCGGTGAATGCAATCAATTTCATTTCCGGTATTTCTATGCTTGGGGTATTTGTAGGAAGTGCCGCGCTCATCACCATCCTATCGGTCTTTAACGGCTTTGAAGGGGTTATCCTTTCCATGTACAATACCTTCACTCCTGAAATACGGATTGAACCTACTGAAGGAAAAAGCTTTGATGCGCGGGCCGTCCGGTTTATCCAGCTTAAAAAAGATGCACGGGTACAGAACTACACTGAGGTACTGCAGGAAAAAGCACTGATTCGCTATGGCGATGCGCAATATATAGGTACGCTGAAAGGAGTTTCCGAAGATTTTCTGAAGCGGCCGAAACTCGACAGTACCATTATGCAAGGTAGCTTTACCCTGAATGACGCTGGTACTCCGATGGCTGTTATTGGCTCTACCGCATCCCTTTATCTTACCGTAAACGTAAGCGACCCTTTTCGGGACCTTGAAATCTATTCTCCGAAAAAGGGAGCGGGCAATGCCATTAACCCGGCGGAAGAGTTTACGGTTAAAGCAATTCATCCAGCTGGCGTTTTTCAAATCCAGCAGCAGTTCGACGAGTCTGTTATCGTACCTATAAATTTTGCCAGAGAGCTGCTAGGGGAAGAACGAAATGTATCAGCCGTGGAGATCTACCTGAAACAGGGAGAATCGGTCGATGATTTTCAGGAGGAGCTGGAACAGACACTCGGCGCTGGTTTCACCATCAAAAACCGGGTGCAACAAAATGAACTGCTCTATAAAATTCTGAACTCAGAAAAATGGGCCATCTTTTTCATCCTTACCTTTGTGCTCATCATTGCGGTATTTAATATTATCGGCTCCTTAACCATGCTTGTTATCGACAAAAAGAAGGATATAGCTATTTTAAGCAGCGTTGGTGCAGACACTGGCCTCATCAGAAAGATATTCTTTATTGAGGGAATGATGATTGCTTTGATTGGCTGTATAGCGGGTCTTGCAGCAGGCTACTTGTTCTGCATCGCTCAGAAAGAATTTGGGTTTATAAAGATGGCAGAAGAAAACTTTATCACCGATGCTTATCCGGTAGCAATGAAGTGGACGGATTTTTTTCTCGTCTTTCTTACCGTAAGCTTTATCTCAAGTATTGCTTCTGCCATCTCATCAAGACTTAGTGTTAAAAGTCTCGCTGATATCAAGGCCGACCTATAAGTATTTGCCCTGCGATAGGTAATTTTTTACATAATCGCTCACGCCCTCTTCTAAAGTATGAAAGGGTTTGTGATAGCCGATGGCGTTCAACTTATCCATCTTGGCTTCTGTAAAGTACTGGTATTTATCCCGGATGTCTTCAGGAGTAGGGATAAAGCTGATTTTTGGCTCCTTTCCCAAGGCTTTAAAAGTGTTGGTCGCTAAATCTAAAAACGTGCGGGCTTTACCAGAACCGAGATTATAAATACCAGAATCCTTCCGGTGATGCATCAGGAAATAAAGAACTTCGGTTACATCTTTAACATAAACGAAGTCGCGCATTTGTTCACCGTCCTTAAAATTGGGATTGTGAGATTGGAAAAGCTTCATCTCCCCCGTCTTCATGATTTGGTTGTACGTATGGAAAACGACCGAAGCCATTCTGCCTTTATGGTACTCGTTGGGACCGTAAACATTGAAAAATTTTAGTCCTGCCCAGAAGAACGGCTGACGCTCCTGTTGTAAGGCCCATTTATCGAATTCATTTTTAGAATCGCCGTAAGGGTTTAAGGGCTTTAGCGCATTCAATTGTCCTTCATTATCTTCATAGCCTGCCTCACCCAACCCGTAAGTAGCGGCAGAAGAAGCATAAACAAGTGGCAGACCAAATTCGACGCAGGTATTCCAAACATCCTTAGAATAGTCCAGATTCAACTTTTTCAGCAATTCGTAATCGAACTCGGTAGTATCCGTCCGTGCTCCCAGGTGGAAAATAAACTGAACGTGCAGATGGTTCTCCCTTAGCCATCCTACAAACTGGTCACGCTCGATTAATTGCGCATATCTTTTGCCTTCAAAGTTCTTGTTCTGGGCTTCATCCGAGAAGTCGTCTACCAGCACCAGGTCGTAGTAACCCTCGGCGTTTAACTTCTGAATCAAACAACTGCCGATAAAACCTGCGGCACCCGTAATTATTATCATAGCTCTCTATCCCGCAAAGGGAAAATTATGTAAGAAAAATATGTTGATCAGAGGAGGGTATAACTCCCTTCTCCAGTGCTTTCTGGAAAAGGAGCTCTACAGCCTTCCTTCCTTCGGCGCCCAAATCTATTGAATATTTATTAACATAGAGATCGATGTGCTTATACATCACCTCTTCATCCATCGCCTGAGCATGAGAACGAATAAATTCGAGGCCCGACTTAGGATTGGCAAAGGCATACTCCACACTTTTTCGGAGAACGCGGTTTACCTTAAGCTGCACGTCCTTCGCTAATGAGCGCTTGATCACGATTCCCCCGAGAGGAATAGGGCAACCGGTAAGCTGTTCCCAAAACTCTCCAAGGTCAATAATTTTACGCAACCCTTTTTCCTGATAAGTAAAGCGGTTCTCATGAATGATGAGACCCAGATCAATTTCCTGATTTATCACTGCATCTTCAATGGTAGAGAAAAGCCGTTCTTCTTTATGTTTTGCATTCGGCAGAAAGAGACTCAATAGAAAATTAGCTGTCGTAAATTTGCCGGGTATACCGATTTTTAGCTCTGAAAGAATAGGGGCTAAATCTACCTTTTGGTAGGTACCCAATTCTGTTTCTCTTACCTCGCCTATATCTTCTGGCACAAATCCACTGATGTCTTTTCGGGAAATCAATAGCGGCCCAACTCCAAATCCTAAAGCGCTACCCGCATCAAGCAGAACGTAGTTATTGACAGCATAAGCAAAAGCGTGGAAGCTTAGCTTGGTGATGTCCAACTCATTTCTGAAGGCCTTCTGATTCAAGGTCTCCACGTCGTCGTAATACACCTCAAATTCCAAACCCTCCGTATCTATTTTATGATGAATCAGTGCATCAAAAATGAAGGTATCATTAGGACAGGGTGAAAAACCAAGAGACAGTTTCATAATATGTTGCTTACCAAATTGATTAATGTGCCATTTAAACTTTGAATTGCCAACGGAATGTTCCAGGCAGCCCTGTTCCGCCGCTCCACCCTGTTTGAAATTGCTCTCAGCTGGAGCGAGGGAACATTTAGGTGATGGCAGGCGTAGAAGAACGCTGCCCCTTCCATTGATTCGATGGAGGCATGGTATCTGTTCAGTGTTTTCTCTATGCTTGCCTCATGACCGTGAACCGTATTAACAGTAAGGGCATCCACGCCTCTTAGCTCGCCTAACATGGGCTTTAGGAAACCGGGCGTCTTCGAGCAAAAACTATTCTCTCCGAAACCAAGATCAGGAAGAGACAGGAAATCTTCCCCGTCTTCAGCTCCCAACTCAGCAAACGTATCTTTTTCTACCACTACCACCTCCCCAATTTTCAGTTCTGTAGAAAAAGCCCCTGCAATACCGGCATTAATGGCGAGATCAACCGGTTCATTCAGTCGGCCCATCGCAAATGAAGTTGCCACCATCCCCACTCCTGTAATTAAAACTCTTACATTAAGCTGATTTACATAAGCACTTCCTTCTTTAATCTTGTAGTGATCAAGAAAAGGTTGCACTTCAAAAGGGGTAGCTGCCACCAGCAATACATTCATTGGGCGAAGTTAAGCATTGCTAAAAACCAATTTATAATCTCAAGTAACACAAATAAGTATATTTGCACTTTATTAACAAGAAATGATTTACATCACCAGGAGAGAACAATTTAACGCCGCTCATAAATTGTTCAAAGAGGAATGGAGCAACGAGCAGAATCTGGAAGTTTTTGGAAAGTGCTCTAATCCTAATTGGCATGGCCATAATTACGAACTGTTTGTTACAGTAAAGGGAGAAGTTGATCCGCAAACAGGTTTTGTAATGGACCTGAAAATTTTGAAAGATATCATCCGGGAGCACATTACTGACAAACTCGACCACAAGAATATCAACCTGGACGTAGATTTTATGAAAGGCAAAATGGCCTCGACAGAAGTTCTCGCTATCGAGATCTTTAATCAGCTAAAAGCGCAGCTGGTGCCGTTTAATGTGGCTCTTCATAAGATTAAACTGGTTGAAACTGAAAATAATTTTGTTGAATACTATGGCGAGTAGCCGAGAAATATCATTCATTTAATGGACGAAAAACAAATCAATCACATGGCCGAAGAGAATGAACTGGATGGTTATGTTAAAATCGACAGATATAACCCGGCGAAAATAGAAAGCATCGCGTCCCACTACAGCCAGATACTTTCTGATCTGGGGGAAGATCCGTCTCGGGAAGGTTTATTAAAAACCCCGGAACGAGTTGCAAAGGCGTTACAGTATTTGACCCATGGTTATGACTTAAAGCCACATGAAATTCTTCGCAGTGCCATGTTCAAGGAAGAATACAGTCAGATGGTGGTTGTGAAGGACATTGAAGTTTATTCGATGTGCGAGCACCATATGTTACCTTTCCTGGGGAAAGCGCACGTTGCCTACATCCCTAATGGACACATTGTAGGTTTAAGTAAAATCCCAAGAGTAGTAGAAGCTTACTCGCGTCGGCTTCAGGTACAGGAGCGGTTAACGAACGAGATTCGGGATTGTATCCAGGAGACACTGAATCCACTGGGAGTTGCAGTGGTTATTGAATGCAGGCACCTTTGCATGTCCATGAGAGGGATTCAAAAACAGAACTCGGTTACTACTACCTCTGCCTTTACGGGCGCATTCGAGATCGAAAAAACCAGGGCTGAATTTTTACGTCTTATAACAGCCCGTCTAGATTAATTAAAAACCAATTTTTATATTTTCCTTTACAGGATGAAAGCATACATATTTCCAGGCCAAGGGGCTCAATTTCCAGGAATGGGAAAAGACCTTTACGAACAATCAGAGAGAGCAAAAGAATTATTCGAAAAAGCAAACGAAATACTAGGTTTCAGAATAACTGACATCATGTTCAATGGGACAGATGAAGATCTAAAACAAACCAGGGTTACGCAACCTGCTATATTTCTTCACTCTGTTATTCTTGCTGATTCACTTGGTGCCTATTTCACGCCAGCCATGGTAGCAGGTCATTCATTGGGCGAATTTTCTGCTCTTGTAGCAGCAGGAGCCCTTTCGTTCGAAGACGGCTTGAGACTGGTAGCTGCCCGCGCGAACGCTATGCAAAAAGCCTGCGAAATTCAGCCGTCAACTATGGCGGCAATTTTAGGACTGGACGACTACACGGTGGAAGAAGTATGTGATATGGTGAGCGAAGTTGTTGTTCCGGCCAACTATAACTGCCCGGGTCAATTGGTTATTTCGGGCAGTATTGAAGGCGTTGACAAAGCCTGTGCCTTACTAACAGAAAGAGGAGCAAAAAGGGCTCTTAAACTAAATGTTAGCGGAGCTTTTCATTCTCCTTTGATGGAAGCAGCAAGGGCTGAACTCGAAGCTGCTATTTCCACTACAACTGTCAATCCACCCGTTTGCCCGGTTTACCAGAACATTGATGCAAAACCCTATACCGACCCCGAGAGCATTAAGAAAAACTTAATTTCTCAACTGACCGGAGCAGTGCGCTGGACACAAACCGTGAAAAAGATGCTTGAAGATGGAGCAACTTCGTTTATTGAGGTTGGGCCAGGCAATGTGCTCCAGGGACTGGTAAAAAAAGTGGACCGTTCGGTGGAGACTTCAAGCGCCTCTGCAAGTTAACATCTTATTTTTTAGAGACAGAATTAACACACGATTCTGTCTCTTCCAATGATATTTTACCTAAAAACCCCTGCTTTCGTGAGTGCCACCTTCAAAATAAGGCTTCTGTTGTTCCTGCTTACCGTAAGTTTTGCCGCTACGGCACTTACGATAAATTTCACGTTCGACAAAACTGAAATTCTTGAATTCGATGCCACCACGATCGAACGGAACCTGCACAAGAAAGAAAAATTTGTGCACAAATATCTCCGAAATGCCAATAACTTCAAGGCTCTAAAAACTATTCATGATAATCCTGCCCTTGCTACTGAGCTGATTTATAACTTCCGGGATAAAAGGAACTTGGTACTCAATACCTACCATCATAAAAAGCTGACATTTTGGGGAGGGATCAAGTTTGCCCCCAGCACTGACGCTGGGATTAAAGAGGGCTCCAGCCTGCTTAAGTCAGATAACGGGTGGTACGAGGCTATAAAAAAAACAGAGGGAGATTTTTCAGTAGTATGCTTTATTCCCATCAAATCCGACTACCGGTTTCAGAATAAGCATCTTAAAAATAATTTCTCGTCGGATCTGGTTACTGAAAACAATGTTGACATTGCTGAATTTGGCGACAAGGAAGTGTACGACATTAAAAATTCGGCCGGCAAATATCTTTTTTCGGTTAAACTGAAGTCGGCTGTCACCAACACTTTCTATTCTAAATTAGAGCTCTGGATGTGGTTGCTCGCGGCCTTCTTTGCAACAATTTTTGTCAACTATCTGGCCATCTCTGTTGCAAACAAAGGCTATGTTAAAAGTGCGATCGGCCTTTTCTTCTTTTACTTTCTCCTCATCAGGATACTTACCTTGGAGTTTTCCTGGCTCGATACCTATTTTGATGTTCCTGTTTTCGATGAGAAATATTACTCGGGGAGCTACTTCTTCCCAACCCTGGGAGACTTCCTCTTGAATGCGATAATGGTTTCATGGTTTCTCAGCTTCATCTTCAGCTATCGGTACGAAATCAGGATTTCTTCGACACCACTGACGAAGCAAGCTTCAATCGCCATTTTTGCTCTGCTCGGTGTAATCATCTATCTGGTAGCTCATCAGCACAACGATATTTTCCATAGCCTGGTTACCAGATCCAACATCAATTTCGATGTGACGAACGTTATTTATCTCGATGCACACAGCTGGCTGGGAATAATGCTGATGTGTGTTGCGATTTTCAATATCTACCTGCTAATCGAAATTGCCTTCGTTGTCGGCGAAAGCCTTTCTTTGAATAACAAAGAACGTTTAGTAATCTTCATTAGCGGGATTCTGGTAATACTAACCTCGCAGGTGATATTTAATCAGTTCAGCATCTACCTGCTTCTGTTTGCCGTGATAATATTTTTACGAGGATGGGCTTTCTATAACAAAAACCATAGCTACAAACTGATCATCTTTCTTTTTACAGTACTGCTGTTCGCCATTATCTCCTCGATAAAGCTGTCGGCCTTCCAGTTTACGAAGGAAAGAGAGCTGCGAAAAGACATAGCGCACAAACTGGAGTCAGCGGATGATCCGAATGCAGTACTATTATTCTTTTCGCTGGAGCAAGACCTGCTGAAGGATGAAATGATTCAAGAATACTTCGGAGAGCAGAAGACGGATAAAGAAGCTCTCCATGGCAAACTCCGAAAGCTGTACTTCGATGGCTACCTCTCCAGGTACGACTTTGACATCTACACCAGTTGGCCCGGCTATGGCGTCTCGACATCGGACAGTGCGGCCATCGAATCCTTGAAAAAAGAGGTGATTGACAGTTCCATTAAAGTGTCAGAATACTTTTACCGTGAAAATAATACGTTTGGCTCTCAAAGCTACTTTGCTCTTATACCTGTTAGAAACAACGGCGAGAATCTTGGCACGCTAGCTATTAGGCTCGAGTCTAAAACATTTAAGGAGGTAGGTTCATTTCCAGAAGTGCTGGCAGATGGCAAGATCAACACGGACGAAGAACTTAACAGCTATTCCTTTGCCTTCTATAGCAACAACAAGCTGGTGAACCAAAGCGGCGAGTACATTTACAACCTGGTAAACGACGATTTTAAAGGCACCCCCAGAGAATTTATCTTTAAAGAGAAAAACGGTTACAGCCACATCATCTATCAATCCACATCCCGAAAGGTAATTGTGGTAAGTAAGCCTATCATCACTTGGGTGATGCAACTTGCTTCCGTATCTTTTCTGTTCCTGGTGATGCTCACCTTCTCCCTGCTCGTTATCTCTATCTACCAGATTTGGGTTATTTTCCATGACGATAATTTCAGGCGACATGGTTATCAGTGGAGTTACCTTATCTCGCGAAATAGGATATTGTACAAAACCCGTATCCAGGCCTCACTCGTTGCGGCGATAGTGCTAACCTTACTTATTGTGGGCGTGATCACCTATATCAGCATCAGCGAGCAGTTCAAGAAACAGCAGGAACAGGAGCTGATCGAGCAGATCAATCTGATCCAGAATGGACTCGAGAAGAACAACATGTTTAATGATGGCAAACTCATCGCCAATGAACAAACACTGCATGCTTTCGCCAATTTAAATGCAACGGACCTTAATCTTTACGACGTAAGTGGAAAGCTGATCTTCAGTACCCAACCCAACATCTACGACTATGGCTTCCTGGAGCCACTGATGAATTCCCTCGCTTATGTTTTTATTGACGGATATCAACGATCGGAGTATTTGAACAATGAGCAAATTGGGAAAATGGGATTTATTTCTGCGTATAAGGCAATCAGGAACGACCACAACGAGACCATCGCCTACCTTGGGCTTCCTTATTATTCAAATGAGGCCGATTACGATATGCGGGTGGGATCTTACCTAAATACCTTAATAAATGTTTACGCCCTGGTATTAGTGGTAATTGCCTTTTTCGCCATCTTCCTTGCCAACGAGATTACTTATCCCCTGACGCTGGTAGGGAAAAGCCTCGGGGAAATCAAGATTGGGACTAAAAATGAACCGATCCAATGGAAAAGCAATGACGAGATCGGTGGTTTGATTCAGGAGTATAACAACATGATTCTTGCTTTGGAAGACAGTGCCCAAAAGCTAGCCCGCTCGGAACGGGAATCAGCCTGGAGGGAAATGGCCAAGCAAGTGGCCCACGAGATTAAAAACCCGCTTACTCCATTAAAACTGGGGGTCCAACTGCTAGAGAAGTCCTGGAAAGAAAAGGACCCTAATTTTGACAAGAAATTTGAGAAGTTTAGTAAGTCGTTTATAGAACAGATAGAAAGTTTGTCGCTAATCGCCTCCGAGTTCTCCAACTTTGCCAAAATGCCTGACACCCCGTTTGAGAATATCAACCTTCCCGAGATTATTGAAAAATCAATTGAGGTTTATCGGAATGTAGAGGATTTGAATATAAGTTTCAAGAACTTGGCTGGCGAGGATGTAATTGTTAAAGGAGGTAAAGACCACTTACTTCGGATCTTCAACAACTTATTAAAAAACGCTTCCGAAGCCATCCCCGACTATCGTAAGGGCAACATAGAAATTACTCTTCAGCTAACTGGAAAGAACATACTTATCGAACTGAAAGACAATGGAAAAGGAATTCCACCGGAACTGCGAGACAGAATTTTCAACCCCAACTTCACCACAAAGAGTTCAGGAACAGGGCTGGGTCTGGCGTTCGTGAAGCAAGCTGTTGAAAATATGTTTGGAACGATTCGGTTTGAAACGGAACAGAATAAAGGAACCACCTTCTATATTTTACTTCCTTTAGCAGGATAGCGATTGCCGGCTTAACTAGAGTTGGCCGGCAAGAACACTTCTTGTTATTGATATCGATCTGCGTATCCAAATACTTTTTGCAGCAAGCTGGTATTACGGGCAGAAATACTTTGTCTGATCCGCAATTCCTCTTGGGCAATTTCGTGAAAGAGACCGCTTATGGCCATTTGAGTAACATACGAAGAGAGATCCGGATTAATGTCCGAAACAAGGGGAATTTGGTTGTACCGCGTGATGGCATCGTTCCAATACCTCGTTGCTCCTACCTGACCGAGACTCTGCTGAATCACAGGCCGGAATTTTGACTCTAGTTGTTCGCTAGTAACTCTTCGAAAGTACTGTGTGGCTGCGTCACTTTGCCTTCCCAATAGAATATTGCTAGCGTCGGCTATCGTCATTTGTTTAATAGCACTAATAAAAATTGGTTTTGCTTCGCGAGCCGCTTCTTCTGCTGCCCTGTTAATACTTAGAATAACATTATCCGCTAGTTGATTCAGGCCTAAACTACGAAGTGCACGCTCTGCCTTTTGTGCCTCTGGAGGAAAAAGAATTTTTATAGCGGCATTTCCGAAAAAACCATTTTTTTCCGAAAGACGATCCGCACTGTAAGTCGTACCATACTCCAGCGCTTGTTTCAAACCCATTGCTATCTCCGCCTGTGTAGGCGTCCCGGTACTTTGCGTTAATATCTGCGCTGTCTGGTTTAGCGTTTCGCAGCCAGTAATAACTAACGCGAAAATTGCCCCTAAAAATAAGCTTAGCTTCTTCATGTCTCTGTGGTGTGCGTGTTTCAATTAGAGCAACTAAAGTTCAATAAAGTTTAACATCTATAGCTCCTAAATGTCCAATATCAAGATGCAAATGGACGTAGAGCCGGCCGATTTGGCTTTTGCGATAACAAATAAGCTGAAAAAAAGTTAAACCAGAGCTAGCCATGACACCAAAATATCATCAAAAATTGTGAGATTTACGGAAACTCTGCATCACAATAGCAGTGATTTAAAAGACCGCAAATACATTGAAGTTTATTAAACATAAAAATACCTCGACCGCTACGGATGCAGATTTGCTTGATCAATACAAGAAAACAGGCGATCTGGAGATATTGGGTTGTCTGTATGAAAGGTATATGCCTTTGCTTTATGGTCTTTGTCTCAAGTACTATAAGGACGAAGATAAAAGCAAAGACGCAGTAATGCAGATATTCGAGCAATTAATCACGAAACTGCGCATTCATGAGGTGGGAAATTTCAAGAGTTGGCTCTACACTTTGGCCCGGAACTTTTGCTTGATGGATCTTCGATCCCTACAGAAGCATGAATTTGTGAATATTGAAGAGAACGGTGTGGAAAAACCGCTTTTCGATCATCAAGAGAATGACGAGTTGAAAGAAAAGCAACTAAGCAGCATGAGTAAATGCATGGAGAAGCTTCCCCATGAACAACGTATTACCATTGATCTGTTTTATCTACAGCAAAAGTGCTACAAAGAGGTTGCAGAAATTACAGGCTTTGATGCGAACAAAGTGAAAAGTTACATCCAAAATGGCAAGCGTAACTTAAAAATATGTATGGAGAAAAATCGTGGAAACGAATAAACTGAACTATAGCATCATTCAGCAATACCTGGAAGGCAAGCTGAGTGAAAAAGAAATGCATGAACTGGAGCGCCAGGCTTTAGACGATCCCTTTTTGGCTGATGCCCTGGAAGGATATTCTGTGAGCACGTCAGCCGCTAAGCACCTAAGTCTGCTACAACGACAATTGGAAGAGCGGGTGGCGCAACAGGAAGAAAACAAAAACCAGTTTTTCTTCTCCTGGCAACGCGTCAGCATAGCAGCCGCAGCAACATTACTGTTTATCGCAGCAAGTATCCTGTTTTGGATGAAAGGTACAGGCAGCAAGGAAAATCATTCCGAACAGCAAAATGTAGAAGTGAAGCTTAGTACATTCAACAATCTTAAGATTGTTAGCAGCACCGGCAATGCCCAGCCGCAACGCGGATGGAAAGACTACCAGCAATATTTAAATATTAACTTGACGGAAAAGGCAGCCGCACCATCAAGCCAGTCGATAGTTGTAGGAGTATATTTGGATCGCAAGGGGGCGATTGAAAATGTAAAACTTTTGAGCGGCCCCTCGTCGAAAAGAAGTGATGAAGCAATCAGGCTAATTAAGGAAGGGCCCGAATGGACGGCAAGTCAACTTCCTACAGAAGTAAAGCTGAAATTGGAATTGAAATAAAAAAAGGCCGCTTTCATTACTGAAGCAGCCTTTTCATCTAAAATAGTTTATAGCCCAAGCTAAAATGCCAAAGGTTTTGCTTTTGATCATACTGGCCGCTTTTACTAATATTGCTTAGCCCTTTTTCAAAACGCAGGTCGACTGCCAGGTTGCCTAAGTCCACGCCTGCACCGAGCTGGGCACCTATAGTTTGGTCACGGTAACCCCGAAAGTCGGTAGCAGCTTTTTCCACATCCTCTTTCAACAAAAAAGAAAAGATCGGCCCCGCCATAAAGCGGATGTTGAAATTATTCGTCCCGATTTTATTGCCCACAAGCACCGGCACGTCAAGAGTGGTAAAATTTACCTTGCCGCTGAAATTCTGATCTTCTTGCTCAAATTTACCACCTTTACTTCCAAGGTAGGCCTCCGGTTGTACATAGAATCCCAAGCCCCCAATGCGTGCCCAAACACCGGCCTGATAACCAAGGCGATTTTCAGAAGAAGCAACGTCACCTTTGAGGCTGGCCAGATTCGCTCCGGCCTTGATTCCCAGATCAAATGATGGTAGCTGGGCATGAGCTATGAAAATTGTCAATAGCAGCATGCTGGTTAAGAACAAATGTTTTTTCATGATATTCATTTTTAAGTTTTAAGTACCAACTGTGTGTCAGTTTCAACAACACAAGTAGTTTAAAAAAGTTGCCAAACTTACACAGAATCCTTTCTACAACAAGACGCGAAAATTTATACTTTTGTCGCAAAAAATTTTATGGCAGAGATCAGCATCAGCAAAGAAGACTGGGAAAGACTAAAGCTAAAAGTAAGACGAAAGTACCGAGAGCTTAGTGAGGAAGATTTAGCCTACGAGCCCGGACAGGAAGAGCAGCTTATCCAACACTTAATGTCTCGCCTTCGTCGAAGCCGCGAATATGTTGTTTTTACATTGAAAAAGGGCCTAGTCAACATTGATAATAACAGACTTTAAAAGCTCCGCTTCGGAGCTTTATTTCTATACCAAAAACCCCAACCTTTTTTCCCTTCTCCGTCGTAATAATATTGATAACATGTTGTAAATTACACTGCAGATATTAAATTTATATCTCGTACGCTATCTTAATTTGATACGTTTACAAAATGAAAAACTGACGATATGGTGAAGCTGAAATCAAATGTTAAAAAAATAGTACTAGGTGTTTCAATAAGTGCAGGGCTAATTTCTTTCACGTATAAAGAGGACCTGTTCCAAACATCTAAAAACTTAGACATCTTCGCTTCATTATACAAAGAGCTTAATATTAATTATGTTGACGAAGTAAACTCTTCAAAAATTATGAAGACCGGCATAGATGCTATGCTGGAAAGCCTGGACCCGTATACGGAGTTCGTTCCTGAATCAGAGATCGAAGACTACAGGATGAAGTACGTTAGCACGCAGTATGGCGGTATCGGAACCAGTATTCAAAACCGGGGAGGTAGATTTTTCGTTGCGGATACTTTTGAGGGTTTTCCGGCTCAAAAGGCAGACATAAGAGCAGGCGACGAACTGATAGCGATCAATGACGTTTCTTTAAGCGGAAAAATATATGAGCAGGTTAGCTCCCTGCTCAAGGGGCCGAAGGGCACTCCTGTTAAAATTCTTATTAAAAGGAACAATGAGTCTAGCGCCCTGGAGAAGAACATCATTCGGGAAGAAATAAGTCAGCCCAACGTTAGCTATGCCGGCATGCTGGAGCACAATGTTGGGTACATCAAACTCGATAAATTTCTTGAAAGTTCTGCCGAGGAAGTGAAGACGGCACTAACAAATATTCAAAGAAATAATCCTGCCGGCCTGGTACTCGACCTTCGCTCCAATGGGGGAGGGATACTTCAGGAAGCCGTTAAAATCGTTAATTTTTTTGTCGAAGCAAACACAACGGTGGTAGCCCAAAAAGGGCGTAACCGGGAGAAGACCATTACCTACCGTACTATCAATGCCCCTTTGGCACCAAACCTTCCTCTGGTTGTGCTGATAAACAACCGTTCAGCTTCAGCGGCCGAAATTGTAGCAGGTTCACTACAGGACCTGGATCGTGCTGTGGTAATTGGACAACGAAGCTTCGGAAAGGGATTGGTACAACAGACCTTCAACCTTCCTTACAACAGCCTCGTTAAGGTCACCGTGGCAAAATATTACACGCCTTCAGGACGATGCATCCAGGCCTTAGACTATACGCACAGGAATAATGAGGGTGGGGTTGAGAAAGTAGCTGACTCTCTGATCACTGAATATAAGACCAAGGCTGGTCGCTCTGTATACGACGGAAGTGGAGTTTACCCTGACTTGTTTGTAAAACCTTTCAGGTACAGTAGTATTTCTCAAACCTTGGTTAACCGCTACCTCATTTTTGACTTTGCTACAGAGTATGTGAAAACCCACCCTACTGTAGGAGAGGCTAAGTCGTTCAAACTGTCTGAGGCTGATTACAGCAATTTCGTCAACTACTTATCCGACAAAGATTACAATTACAGCACGCGGACCGAAAGAATACTGAACGAACTTAAATCTGAAGCAGAGAAGGAAAACAAACTAGCTGAAGTGAAGGCAGAATTTGACGCATTTAAAAGCAAGCTTTCTGTGAGTAAAAAGAATGATTTGAGTCAGTTTAAAGATGAAATTCGTCGGATCTTGGAGAATGAAATTGCCGGACGGTACTACTTCCAAAAGGGCCGCATTGAGCACGGATTCCAGTATGACGAAGATATTAAAACGGCTTACAAAGTTTTGGGCAATAAAAATCTGCTAGCTTCCATCTTACAGGGAAGCGGAAACTACAAATCGATTGGCAAGCCGGGTGATGGTTATTCAGCAAGTATTGGGGAGAATTAAAAAATTAGTGGCCCTCCTGCAGAATGTCGTCAAACATTCCATAAGAGACCGGTTTGGGATAGAAGCCTTTTACACATGAATAAAGTTTTGCGCGCTCCTTATCGTTGGGATCAATAGAGGATGTAACAATATATACAGAGGTTTTGCAGCCCTTTAGGGCGATAATATTGTTGAACACATCGAGAAAACTCCAGCCGTTCAACTCAGGCATGTTTAAATCAAGCAAAATAACGTCGGGAAGCTCTTTTGATGCGTAGTAATCGTCCATCAGATCCACCAACGCGTTCACAGGATTTGTATACGATTTAAAACTCTTAAATGCACTTCTCTTTCTGATGTATATCTCAGTTATTTTGTGATGAAGCGGATCGTCGTCAATAATTATCGCGTCTAACATTTTATTAGGATTGAAACACGACAACAAATAGATTGTTTTTGTTGTGTATTCCATTTATGTCTCTCCCCTTAACTAAAAACCTCTGATACCAAGGGCTGCATTGCTTACTTTATAAGGATAACAAACTAATATCCCTAGTCATCGTGCCCAATTGAGGCTGTATCCGTTTTCGAAGTGATCCCAACCTTCAGGATTACGACTGCGGCGCTGGGAACCTTTTCTTAAGCATACGAAGCTGTACGAGGGGTAACAACTTTTAATTTCAACTTTAATTTGAACCAATGCTCCCCGCTCGAAAAATTAAGTAAGAGGGTAAGGAGGTGATGTGGGAGAGTCTGGACAATAAATGAAGCTTTTATTCTAGGATACAAGGTGTTAAAAACAACACTTTTATTTTAACAAGGAAAGCTAGTAAAGGTACTGGGAGGCAGATTGACCTTGCCTGATAACAAGGCAAGCATTTAAACGGCTAGCTAAAGTTCTGAAAAAGCAAAAGCCGCTGATGAACAACGGCTTTTGTCGGGATGGCCGGATTTGAACCGACGACCTCCAGCACCCCATGCTGGCGCGATACCGGGCTACGCTACATCCCGCGGTGTTAACAAAACTTGTTAACGTCGCAAATATAAAAATGTTGATTAAATAGCGCTAGGAAAATTTTTATAGCTGTAAAATGCACGATCGGCCGCCAATAGAATAGGCAATAAAAAAGAGGCCGTCTCACAAGTCAATTGTGAGGCGGTTTCATTTTTTAGGACGATCTGTGGAGCTTTATATTATTTAGGGGAAAGGGTTGGCTTTTAT
>NZ_JAFEWD010000013.1 GCF_017355855.1 Pedobacter sp. SYSU D00535
CGATGGAAAAGTAGAAATCAAATAACCGCAACACCACTTGTATAGTTCATAAAGGAATAACAAATTGCAGTGTATAATTGAATTAGTAATAAGCAATAAACCTGTATAGCTATTTCAGGACGAGACAAAGAACGTTTGGTATTTTCCGAACGTTTCCCGAACAGTTCCCGAACAAATGGTAGGTTTTCCCGAACAAACGCCGAACACTCCCCGAGACAATCCCGAATCAGGTACCTGTTTGGTAATAACCTTTCACGACCGTGTGCGGAATAACAGCCGAAGGAGCTTCGAATCATTACTGAAAAAGATCTGGCAATTCTTCCCCATGCTGGCGCACCCCTTACTGTCCGTAAAGTTGGCAGGGCTCTACGGATTCCAGTATAAATGAGAGTCTCTAACTCGATGGTAGTGGAGTTTAAACTCCTGATTATTGTTCAATCCGTAGAGACGCTACGCTTAACTCTCGGACAGAGGGATTGTTGTTTCGTTCAATAACGAAACAGGTCCCGGTACGCCACGAACTGAATCTTAAAAACTTTTTTAAGAATGTTGTTTGTTAGCATATAAATTTTACCAATTATCTTCCTTACTATCACTCAGCGCCTTTTTCAATGACAATATCAGCGCATCGATCGTTATCTGAGTCTGTTTTTGGTATTGTGGGTGCAAGAGCCTCGAATCTGCCTTGGCTTTTTCCATTTGTCGCGCGTTCAGCTTGATACCTGACTTTTGCATCTCTGCTTCCCAGTTTTTTTCCCAATTAATCAACCAGGCTTCCGAATTTATCTTCGGCGGGTTGGGTACCATCGCAGTCGGCTCTCCCTCATACTCTAAATCCGAAATTGAATACCGATACTTCTGATCCTTAAAGTCAAGCTTAATCGAATACATCAAACGCATGCGCGTAACTCCATAAGAGTGCTTAAGGTTGATAGGGGAGAAGCCTTTTACCACCATCATGCCGCCTTCCTTGTCGTCAATTTCTGTCACAGCTTTGGCCGAGTTGAAGATTTCGCCCACCCATCGTTTAGCTTTTAAATACAATTGTTCTTTGGTGGCCGCTTGATTTACCACTTCAGTAAACTTGATGCGTCCGGTAAGTGAATCGATAGGCCAGGTGTCAGCACTTCCAAAAAGTGGAATAAAAAGTAAGGAGAAGAGAATAGCCTTCATAATTGCGTAGGTTTTACGCCTGCAATCTCCAAAAAATATCCTGAAAACAAAAATCCCCGCTACGGCGAGCATAAGCGTTTTGCATAGGCGCTTGCTGGTTCGAGCTTGCAGCTCGGACACCTTACTGTCCTCAGCGTTGCGTACTTGTGCCTTAGACCACTGGCCCGAAACATAGCACCCACAGTTTTGTTGCACTAAAAAGTCATAGATATGCAACAACAGAATCAGGGTAAGATTACTATACAACAGGGACAAAAGAACGGTGAAGAACTTGTTTGGGGAGCCGTAGTCGGAGAAACGGAGTTTCAATATTTAGGAGAAGCAAGGGAAGCATTAAATGCTATAAATTGGGAAACGGCAGAAGAAATTTGTGGCCGAAGGCTGGATGATTCGTTTGCTATTTTGTTCAAAGTGCTTGAGAATAAGGCAGGAACATGGAAAGAAGATGAGGAGCGGGTTCTCTTATACATGATTAGTAAAGAACAGGAAAGTCTGCAACAGGATAGAGATGGTGAGTAGCCGTTTATGAAGAATTTAATGGGGCTCGTCTTTGCGCAAGTATGCTGCGTTGACCTGTGGGGGGTGTACTTGTGCCTTAGACCAACAAAGGCTCTGCTTTCGTTATCTCAATGAACCCTTCAGCCTAAAATAGTCCCTGTCGTGCATTTTTCCGGATTTGCTACAGAAGCTTATCATTGGAAATACAGTAGCGCAATTGACTATTCCGGCGGTAGAGGGATCTTGGATAGTGACTTAGTATAATGAGGTCCGAGCTTGCAAGCTCGGACCAACAAATGCCACCTGATCCGTGCATCCTGCAATAGTAGGGACACTAAACTTTCTTGGGTGGCAAATCGAATGCGACTGCTTCGTGCTCAAAATGGCCGTTGTGCGATCCATCACAAAAGGGCTTGTTCTTAGAAAGTCCGCATCGGCAGATCGATACCACTGTCCGGCCTTGTAGGCCATAAGCGTTACCATTCTTGTCCACAATTTCGAAATCTCCTTCAATTCTAACCGAACCGTTGTTGTTTATTGTAAGTTTTGTAGTTGCCATTTTTTGATTTTGGGCAAAAGTATAATAATGCATCAAGGAAAACGACTAATTTCCCATGCCATGATGTAAATTCCCCGCTGTCCGGAGCGTTAAGCCTGGAACGAATGTTTCTGAAGCACCATTTCATAGTAGTGCAGCAGATTATTCAGGAAGCCGGGAGCACCTTGACATCGACTTTCTATACCAAAGCTACCAGCTTCTTTCATTGCGGGCATTAAGCCAGCCCATGGCTAATTCGGCCCTTAACCTTAAGCCAGCAAGGGATTTGGGCTTACTGATGTCGTTTTACAGACTGTAAATCCGTATCATTACGTTCGAAAAGCGCATTATCATAAACGACTTGATAGGTTTTTTAAGAAGATTCCAATGAACATAAAAACGCTGATACTAATAATGATCAATAGTTTGATCGTATTGGTGATCGCTTTGTTGTCTTTCTCGTTCTATGAACAGTTTTCAAGTGTTTTGAACGACCGTATTCTAGCGCAGTTAAATTCAATCGAAACCCTTGAAAGTATTCAGATAGAGAATCTGATAAAGTCAGAATGGGAAAGTTTTAAAACTTCTGACGAGTCTAGCGAAAATATGGATAGCGCTGCTTTCGCGCTTCCGGATAGTATAAAAATGATCAGTGGCATCCACGATTTTACTCCCTATCATAAAAATAAAAAAGCAACGATAGGCTTTGTTCTGAATGCCAAGAAAGGCAGAAAGATCAAGGTTATCGATTATAGCAATATACAAGAGATCCTGTTGGAACGAACGGGTATGGGCGAGAGTGGAGAGACCTATCTTGTTGGCGAAGATTTTCGAATGCGTTCTGAATCTCGTTTTTTTTCGGATAAAAAACCTTATGATATATCTGTAAGAACTCCTGGGGTAATCAGTGCCTTAAAAGGGATCAATGGAAGAGCTATTTTTGAAGATTATAGAGGTGTTCCGGTTTATAGTGTCTACAGTCTGATTCAAATTTCAAATCTAAAGTTGGTTATTCTCTCTGAAATTGATGTAAGTGAGGTGACGAAGCCTTTGGATAGATTGAAGTTAAGGCTGATGACCTTAACGCTCGTCGTTTTTTTAGTTGCTGTTACGCTATCTCTTTTCCTGACACGAATTATTGTTGACCCGATAAAGAATATGCGAAATAGCCTGAGAGTGATGGCTAAAGGCGACTACAATCAACACATCGAATACAAAAGAAGCTCAAAGGAAATAAAGGAAATGTTCGATGCGCTATCGAACCTGAAAGCTTCTTTACAGGGTGCTGTAAAATTTTCGGAAGCAATCGGCAATATGGATGTAAAAACAATCTATGAACCCGGTAGTGCCAATGACGTCCTGGGGAAAAGTCTGCTGACGATGAGAAATAAGCTGATCGATTTTAAAAACCAGGAAGATAATACCAGGACAATGGCAAAGCGGCTGTTGGTGAACGGTTTGGAAAATGAAAGGCGCCGACTTTCGAGAGAGCTTCATGATGGTGTGGGCCCTTATTTAACTTCGTTGAAGCACTACATTGAAAATAACGTCGAAGATGAGTTGAAGAAAAATGAAATGAAAAAAATAGTGGATGAAACTATTTCCGAAATCAGGTCCATGTCGAACGCATTGATGCCTGCTTCTATAGATGATTTTGGAATTGGCGTAACACTAACAAATTACATCGAAAACTTAAACAGATCAACCAGTATAAACATTGAATATGAGGATCTTACCAAACAAGAAAACTCAAGGATTACAGACCATCAGGCAATCAACCTTTTTAGAATAAGCCAGGAGCTGATAAATAATTCACTTAAACACGCTAAGGCGAAAAACATCCGGATTACCCTCTCAGAATTTGATGAGTTTATTTCGCTTTTCTATTTTGATGACGGGATTGGTTTTGATATTAGCACTGTTAAACTCGGGTCTGGAATCACCAACATTAAAGAGCGCGTAGACATTTGCAATGGTAAAATTACGATCAATGCATTACCCGGAAATACAACTTTCGAAATTGAACTACCTGTTGAATCATGAATGAGATCAAATTAATAATTGCTGACGACCATGATCTTTTTAGAAATGGGCTTGTAGAGTTACTTAAAAAGCATGACGATATTAGAATTGTTAAAAGTGTTGCTGATGGTGCTGAGTTGATGAACCTGGTAAAACAGGAGATGGAGGCGGATATAGTTTTGCTGGATCTCACTATGCCAGAGATGGACGGTTTTGAGGTGTTGAAGGAATTAAAAAACGTAGACGCCAACATCAAACCTATTGTCATTTCTATGCATAGTGCTGGTAACTACATTGCAAAATGCGCCAAAATGGGTGCCTACGGTTACCTCTTAAAAAACACGGATGAATCTGAACTGATCCTTGCCATCAGGACTGTTCACAGAGGGAAGAAGTATTTTAGCGCTGAAATCTCTGAGAAAATGATCAACTTCATGTCTGCCCAAAGCGTCAGCGAGGATGTTTTATCAAAGAAAGAGGCGGAGGTTTTGCGACTGATTTCTAAGGGTTTGACCACAAAAGAGATTGCTGCTCAATTGTTTGTGAGTTCACGCACGATAGAAACACATCGCACGAATATTCTTAAAAAGTTGGAAGTGAAAAACACTGCCGAACTTATTAAAAAAGCCACTGAATTAAGTTTGATCTAAACTTCAATTTTGAAGCATCCGTAGAAATACGGATGCAAATAGGGTGAATTCCTGTATTCCCAAACCCTTGTCATCGACTGTAAATTTGTTAGACACATAAAAGAACAGTCATGAAAAAAGCAGCATTAATTTTAGGATTGTTTGTCGTTTCATTTGGTGCCCTGGCACAAGAAAAAAGCGAAGTAAAACAAAGTGATCTGAAAGGTCCGGAATATAAAAATTTTAAGCACTGGATGCATAAAGCGGTGCCAACAAAAGTACAGTCTGCTACCACTGTAGAAACAGTTCAAGGGCCTGCATTTAAGAACCGTCAGCCAGGGAGAGCTACTGCAAATGTAGAACAGACGGTAGTGACCACTGGTAGAAATGAGCAGCAGAAATTGAAAGGCCCTGCTTACAAAAACTACAATCATCATACGAGAAGACCTAATTAAGGATCGCTAATTCGGATTTCCGTACTGGTCGTAGCCTCTTGCTACGACCTTTTTTTTTGTCACCCTGTTACCCCCCTCTAGCGCAAGCGTCGCGCTTGTGCTGTCCTTGCAATGGCCCAACCTAAATGTTAGCTTAGCTTTTCATGAGTACCAAGTACAAAATTAGGGACCAGCAGAAGCTGTACTTCGTAAGCTTTGCAGTAGTTTACTGGCTGGATGTATTTATCCGAAACGAGTACCTCCTCTAGCGCAAGCGTCCGCTTGTGCTGTACTTGCATTGGCCCAACCTAAATGTTAGCTTTCCCCTATGGTTGGTGTTATCACCATACCATTTTCTCTATTCATATTCATGCCAGATCCCAGACATTACATATGTTCCATATAATGCGTAAGCAAAGGATCAGAAACGTCTAAAAGGTAATAAGGGGCGGAGGAGTAAAGATACTCCTCAGGCAATGAACAGAGTCGGCTCTTACTGGATTGTTATGTATGTAGTCAAGTTTCTGTTCCAGTACTGCCCGGTTGAACATTGTAGCTTTATAAGGTCTCCTTTCCTAAAAGTGAAACTGTCGGTCATTTTGGCTACTTCTATAATTGTTTAATTCTTTTGGGAAGTTGTGCAGTAGATTGAATTTTATTTGCTGTGCGGTAAATTTCAAAAACTGCTGCTGGACACTTTTATCCATCCAGTCATCCTGCTTCCGCCATAGCAGGTGGATGTGATTAGGCATTATTACATAGCCATACAGCCATACTCTTTTCTCATGCACAAGAAAGGAAAGGCTTTCCATGATAATCTGTTTATGTTTTTCATGCGATAAAAGGTGCTGCCAATTAAGGCATGTAGCTGTAAAAAATTCAAGGCCAGGGTACATTATGTGAATGTAAGAAAATAAATTTTTAGAGGTATGGTGATAACACCAACCTCAGGTATAATGTTAGCTTAGCTTTTCATGAGTACCAAGTACAAAATCAGGGACCAGCAGAAGCTGTACTTCGTAAGCTTTGCAGTAGTTTACTAGCTGGATGTATTTATCCGAAACGAGTACAGAGCCTCTCTCTGGCGCAAGCGTCCGCTTGTGCTGTAGTTGCATTGGCCCAACCTAAATGTTAGCTTAGCTTTTCATGAGTGCCAAGTACAAAATCAGGGACCAGCAGAAGCTGTACTTCGTAAGCTTTGCAGTAGTTTACTGGCTGGATGTATTTATCCGAAACGAGTACAGAGCCCTCAGCCCTTACTGCATACTTGCGCCGAACCATGGGGATGCTTGCGAGTTCTAGTCGAAAGAGATCTTCTTTCTTTTACCTTTGTAAGCTCTTGGAAAGATCCCGCCGTAAAGTGTAAGGCTTATTAACAGAGATAAAATGTTCAATTTCAAAATAAAAAGAAAACATATTTTAAGCGCCCTGGCTATCGCATTACTCCTTGTTTTAGGCGTAACAGGTTACTACGTAAATAATCAAATTGGGCAGTTAAAATCTTCCGACGAGCGAAAAAAGGAATATTCCGGGCATCGATATTATTCACCTTTGAAAGACGAATTTATAAGTCCGAAAGAGATCGTTTCTCATCCTGAACAAACAACAGGAGGTAACCCTGGCTTCGGGAGGTTTTTCAAAAGATCTCCTAACGCCCCGGAGTTTGAACTGCCCAAACGTGCACTTACAAAAAGGGATTTTTCAGAAGTGCCTTCTTCATATGCCGCCTATTGGCTAGGGCATTCCAGTGCCATCATTGAACTTGATGGATACCGTATTTTAATCGATCCTGTGTTTGAAAATGCAGGCCCTTTGCCGATAATTGCCAGGAGAATGAGCGCTCCCCCGTTGCAGCGCGAGGAACTCCCAAAGATTGACATCGTAATAATCACCCACGATCACTACGATCACCTGGAAACAGAAACTATCAAGTTTTTGGCGAACAAGAACATCCGCTTCATCGTTCCGCTAGCCGTAGGAGCCAGGCTGGAGGGATGGGGGGTGTCAAAGAATAAGATCAAAGAGCTGGCCTGGAATCAGTCTGTAAAACATGGATCACTTAGTATAACCGCTTGCCCAACTGTACATTATTCGGGAAGAAGTTATAATGACAGGAATAAAACCTTGTGGGCCTCCTATGTAATTAAAGGAGAGAAGAAGAATCTTTATTGGAGCGGAGATACTGGTTATGGCGAACATTTCAAAGAAATAGGCCAGAAATACGGACCATTTGATTTGGCTTTTATGGAGATAGATGCATGGAACAAAGGCTGGCCGAATACCCATCTTTTTCCGGAACAGGTAATCCAGGCTTCTCAGGAGATAAACGCCAGTCTGCTATTTCCTATTCATTTCTCTACCTTTGACTTAGCCTTGCATCCCTGGAACGAATCAATTAATATGGTAGCGGATTTGGCCCAAAAAAATAACATCGAAATGGTGACCCCGCTGATGGGAGAGAAAGTGATCCCGGGAATAACACCGACAAAAAAATGGTGGTTATCACGATAAATGCTTCAGAAGAATGAAGGTTTAGATAAAGTCGCTAGCGTGGTTGATGCCTCCTGCCAGACTCTGTTCAGCAGATAGGCCAACATACCGAAACGCGTCTGAACCTGTTGCCAACCAATACAGAGGCAAGCATGAACGAATACTGAACGAAGCCGGGAAAACATCGCTATAAGGTCGCTATAACATCGCTGTAAGGTCGCTATAAGGTGCTTGTATGGCTTTGAGATGTTAAAAGAATAGGTGTTTCGGAGGTGGTGGTTTAAAAATAGCAATAAAATTTAGCCTGTCATGAAAAAAGCGTAAGGAATTAAAGTGCCGGCTTTAAAGGCATAAAGGCTCACAGTAGCTGGACACTACTTATTTTTGGATCGGTCTATTAATATGTGCTTCTACTTTCTCTAACAAAATCTTTAATATAAAGATAAATAATCTAGTCCTGCTTGACAGTTTATACTATTCCAATCCCTCTCTTTATCTCTCGCGTCCGCTTGTGCTGCGATTACAGGTGCCCTAAATCGTCCTCGTTTTCGAGGGGAAATGCAGCGAGGTTTGCGGACTTTTCCTAATTTTTATCTTGGTGATTGCTCAATCTCTTGATTTTCTGCGTCAACAGCTCGACCATATTTATCTATTTCAGTTTTACACTTCTCACAAGTCCACCCTCCGTACAGCGCTTGTCTTTCGTTTTGCGGCATTCTGATAATTGGTTGTTTAGTGTGACACGAAGGACAACACACCCGACTGAAGTTGAGCCCAAATTTCGACTTATTACGGCTTTTTATCGCAAAAAAAACAATAAGTGCCACGGGAAGGGTTGCATATCCTACGAAATCAGTAAGTGAAAATTGAACTATCGAAGTCATTGGAATGCGTCATTCTATGAAATGAAGATACAACTATTCCCCGTTGGCTTCATTGCAAAGTATTTGTAATTGCATCTTTTCCTATCTTACTTCAAAATCTACAATATGTGTTTTGCAGTTTTTATAGGGACAGATGAGGAACTAGAAACGGGAGAGTTTGTTCCTAAGGAAACGGATATCTATTTTGAAGAGATATCGCCGGAACAAAATGAATATCTAAGATCTAAATTTTCTAAGCAATACATTTATTATGTCGGCTCAGATACACGTTGTTCCTGTGGCTTAAACTTTTATTCTGCTGAATTTGATAATCCTGAGTGGCAGGATAATAAGCGTTCACCTCAAAAGTTTATCGAATTTATTAAAGAGAGAACAGAGAAGGAGCTTCTTGAATACTATTGTTGCTGGGAGGGCGACTGGGAGGAAGATCCGGAAGATTTTGAAGAAATAAACATCAATAATATTTCATTAGATAAGAACTATTTCGGCCTAACGGAGCGACAGTTTATAATTTTTAGAGGTATAGATTTGGAGTAGAAATGTGTTTTCTATATCCCCTCGCTGTCCTAAAGTTCCCACGATCTACGGATTCTCCAACAGAAAAAGCCTTCGACTCGCTCACCCAAAATCAACCATTATCAAACCCTGGCTAGTGCGAGCATGAGCATTTTTGCATATGCGCCGCGACCAATGGACATTAAGCTTGCCACAGCCGCGACTTTATGCCATTAAGTTTTTACGAAAGGAATTAATATTAAATAAGCCTAGTTTTTGCCCACCGTATAAATCATAGACATCGCAATGAAAATACGACTTCAATAACTTCAATACTCGCTTCAATTCCATCCAAGTCGGCTCATCTGCATTTGATAAAGGAACAGAAATACCTATGGCATCCCCTCCATTAATTCCCAGTTTGGGCATGGGGAAGATTTCAAATCCCAGGCTTGTTTTCACAGAAGCTTTATGTATCTCCTCGAAATCAAGACGTCTTGACGATTCTGCTATAATATTAAAAGCCATTTTAGTCGACAATAAAGCTTATGGTTAAATTTCCAGGATACTGGTTATTTAACTCCATTTTCAAAAGGTCAGTAGTATTCTTAGGTACACTTTGGCCCCGTAAATCAATTTTTACTAAATGTTTGGGGTTAGGGGGTAACTGCGTATCGTAATAGCGAAGCCTTCCTAAAATAAACCTTAAGGTTCGATTCAATTTCTCCGCAGATGATAGGTCATGGTTATATACGTAGATAAACTCATTCCTTTCTAGCCTTGTTCCTTCGGGAGTTACGATTCCCCAATCTAGCTTATCCATTCATTACTTCAATTGTTCTCCTAATATAGAATATAGGTTTATTAAACAGAAGTTATCCTCTTCCCTTTCCCAGCCCCACACTGTCCCTGAAGTCCCTATTAATTTCCCAATAAAAAAGAGTATCCAACCCACTCACCCAAACTCCCCTATTATCAAACCTCTTTCTTCCATATCGCAATCAATAGCCGAAGCGTACATTTGCTGCTTCAACCTTGCAGCCCGAACCTCCCCTTAGAAGATAATTTCCTATCTTTCGATCGATAAAACGGCTTTATTTGTGTTTTTGGTATTGCCCCCTTAGGTGCTGAACCGGAATAAAATAGAGAACTAACTGTCCTGCAAAAACAGAGAAGTAAGAATTGCTATCCTTTAAATTATATATATACAATGGAACTTTGGAAAGATGATACAGAGTTATTTGATATTGCCCGGAAAGAATTGTTTACCGCGCTGGTAGGCGATATTCTTGATAAGATGGGTTATTTGCACCAATTTGTTTCGCCTCACATAAAGCCTTTACGAAGCGACATGGTAGTGATTGGCCGTGCTATGCCTGTGTTGGAAGCCGATGTTTTCGCCGAAGTAGTAGAAGGGAGTCAGGTGCCACTCATGAAAAAGCCTTTTGGGATTATGTTTGAAGCATTGGACAGCCTGCAACCCAATGAAGTGTATATATGCTCCGGCTCGTCTCCCCGTTACGCTTTATGGGGTGGCCTGATGAGTACGAGGGCACTGAAATTAAAGGCTGCGGGAGCGGTAGTGGATGGCTATTCCAGGGATACGCCTGAAATTCTGCGGCTGAATTTTCCAACCTTTTCTTTGGGCAGTTATGCACAAGACCAGGGACCTCGCGGTAAAGTGATTGATTACAGGGTTCCAATAGAATTTAATGGCGTAAGGGTCAATCCGGGTGATATCGTATATGGAGATCTCGATGGATTGCTGATCATACCCAAAGAAGCAGAAAAAGAAGCGTTCAGCGGTGCCATAGAAAAAGCAAGAGGAGAAAAGCTGGTACAGAAAGCCCTGGAAGAAGGGATGAGTACGGTCGATGCATTTAAGAAATTTGGAATCATGTAAAGATTGAATTATGGAAAATATTTTATCCTTAGAAGGGAAAGTTGCTTTAATAACGGGTGGGGGATCAGGCATCGGTCTTGGCATTGCAGAAACATTTGCAAAGGCAGGGGCAAGGGTTGTCATTACGGGACGGCGTGAGGATGTTCTGCAGCACGCAGTGGAGAAAGTCGGGAACGGGGCTTGTTACTACGCGCAGGATATTTCTCTGCAGAAAGAGGTGCCTGCCCTGGTTGACAAAATTGAAAGAGAAGTGGGGCCTATTGATATCCTGGTCAACAATGCGGGCCAGCATCTGAAAAAGCCGGCCGGGGTAACCACTGATGAAGAATTTTTAAGTGTATTGCAAGTGCATTTGCTCAGCGTTTTCACCTTGTCGCGTGAGGTAGCGAACCGAATGAGCCAACGCAAGAGTGGAAACATTATTTTGATCAGTTCGATGTCGGCGTTTATGGGCATGAGTCAGGTAGTCGCCTACACCACAGCAAAAACTGCCTTGATTGGTTTGATGCGTGCATTTATGGCCGATTACAGCCTGGATAATATCCGCATCAATGCGATTGCACCAGGCTGGATTGAATCCGACATGATGTTCAAAGCAATTCAATCAGATGAAAAAAGAAGGGAAAAGATCATGAACCGTATTCCTTTTCAACGATTTGGTAAACCGCAGGATATTGGCAATGCTGCACTGTTTTTAGCTTCTGATGCGGCTGCTTATATAACCGGTGTTTTATTGCCGGTAGACGGCGGTGCTGCCTTTGCTTTTTAATCCCGGGTAATGATAGAAGTGAAAGGTCGTTTTAGATGGTAGAGACAAGAATGAGTACGAACAAAATTCTCCGTATTAATATCCATGATAATGTAGCTATAGCTTTGCAGCCATTGTCAGAAGGGGATGAATATTTCTTAGATGATAATACAGAGCCTCTTGCATTACTAAACAATATTCCATACACTCATAAGGTGGCCATAAGACCTATAAAAAAGGACGAAAAAATAATCAAGTATGGAAGTCCCATTGGTTCTGCCCTGTATGATATAAAGCCAGGAGAACACGTACATAGTCATAACATGAAGAGTAATTATTAGAACTTAATTATTACCTAAGGATGAAAGGATACTTAAGAGATAACGGCGAGAAGGGTATAAGAAACACTTTACTGATTGTTTATACAGTGGAGTGTTCGCATCATGTTGCCAGGGAAATCGCGTCAGAATTTAAAGATAAAGATGTACATGTGATCGGCTTTAGCGGATGCGCACCCAACGAATACGCTAACAACATGTTGAAGAACCTGTGTACACACGCTAACGTAGGTGCCGTTTTATTTATTTCCCTGGGATGTGAAAACCTCGATACCGCTGGCATATCTGCTGCTGTAAAGAAATCAAATCGTCCCGTACATACATTGGTCATACAGGAGACCGGGGGGACATTAAAAACCATACAGGAAGGAGTTAAGTGGGTAGATGGAGCGTATACCCTGATTCAATCGGTGCCACAGGTAAATTTAGATTGGGATGAACTAATAGTGGGGACCATCTGTGGCGGCTCGGATGCCACGAGTGGAATAGCGGCTAATCCGGCTATCGGCAAATCTTTTGATATCCTTGTTGCGAAAGGAGCCACAACCATATTTGAAGAAACAGGTGAATTGATTGGATGTGAGCAGATCATGGCCGATCGTGCTGCTGATGAAACCTTGGCCAAGGAGCTTTTGTCAACTGTAGAAAAAGCGTATGTGTACTATAAAAAAATGGGACATGACAGCTTTTCTGCCGGTAATGCCACCGGTGGTTTAACAACAATAGAAGAAAAATCAATGGGAGCTTATTGTAAAAGTGGCGACTCTGTCATAAGCGGAATAATCAAACCAACGCAAAGAGCCCCCAAGCCAGGGTTATATTTATTGGATGTTGTTCCCGATGGTGAGCCCCTTTTCGGATTTCCAAACATTAATGATAATGCAGAGATTGCGGAGCTGATATCTTGTGGTGCCCACATTATTTTGTTCTCCACAGGCAGAGGTTCAGTGGTTGGTTCAGCAATTTCACCTGTTGTAAAAATTTGCGGTAATCCAAAAACATTTGAAAGGCTCCGGGACGACATGGACATCAATGCCGGCAAAATAATTAATGGAGAATCGAGTTTAGATGAATTGGGACAGGAGATTGTTGACTATATCGAAAAGGTTAGCGAAGGGATGCTTACACGATCAGAAGCATTAAGGCATCGCGAATTTGTATTAACCTATAAACAGTTTCAATTGGATTATCAACCTGGTTGTTTCCCTGCTTAATCTGTAGTTACCTGTAAAAATAGTACTGAATTTATTAGCGTGCAGGGCGGCTGTCCTGACTGCCTGAATAGTATAAATTCGACAAACGCTAAGCACCCTTATATAGGCCATATGAAAAGAAATCATTCAATACCAACAGCTTCGAGATTATTGCCATTAAAGTCCGTTTCTGCTAAGATGAAGGCGGCAATCAAATTAAGAACGCTCGCTTTTATTCTGGCTTTAGTTGCGGGTATGCAAAGCAGCTTCGCAAAAGGAACCGATCCTCTTGATTCTATTCCTACGAAGGATGAAGTGGGGGCATTAAGAATGCCTGATGAGATTGCACCTGTCTATGCGCCATTTCCTATGCCTCAATTCAAAAAGCCCACATTTAAACCGCTGACAATGCAGATTACGGAGAAGGGGGCAAAGCAGGGTGTCATGAGTACAAAAGCGATACAAGCGGCTATTGACGAGGTGCATCGTAAGGGTGGCGGTACCGTTATTGTTCCCAAAGGCATTTGGAATACCGGCCGTATCAGCCTGAAAAGTAATGTGAACTTTCATGTCTCTGAAGGGGCCGAACTGCGTTTCAGCGGCGAAATTAAAGACTACCTGCCGGTTGTATTTACCCGTAGTGCAGGCGTAGAAGGTATGTCGCTGGGAGCTTGCATTTATGCGAACGGCCAGCAGAATATCGCCATCACAGGTAAAGGTACGCTGATTGGGCCTGCTCCGGGATCTGTAAGAAAACAGAACATAGGCTATGGAACGTTTGAAGAAAAAGTCCCTTTCGAGAAGCCCGCAACGCAACGAATATTTGATGGAAAGAACGGAGGTCCGATCTTCCTGCCCACGTTTATTGGTCCCATTAATTGTAAAGACGTCTATATAGAAGGCGTTTCATTAAGAGAAACGGCTTTCTGGAATATTGTCCCGGTGTATTGTGAAAATGTCATCATCCGCGGTGTTGACGTTTACTCAGTTGGTATCCCGACAGGAGATGGTATGGACATCGAATCCTGCAAAAATGTGTTGATAGAATACTGTACGTTGGCGGCGGGTGACGATTGCTTCACCATCAAGTCCGGAAGAGGCGAGGACGGCTTGCGTGTGAATAAACCTTCAGAAAATATCGTGATAAGATATAGCCTTGCAAAGCAAGGACACGGAGGCGTTACTACCGGAAGTGAAACTGCAGGCATGATCAGGAACTTGTATGTGCATGATTGTGTTTTTGATGATACTGATACCGGAATACGTTTTAAAACAAGGAGGCCAAGAGGTGGTGGCGGAGAAAACTTGTATTACGAGCGGATCAGGATGAACCTAAGGGGAACAGCCGTCAATGTAGACATGTTAGGGAGCAGCATGTATGTAGGAGCCCTGGCAAGCAGGGATAATGTGGTTGTAAATAAATTAACTCCTCTATACAGGAATATCAGCATAAAAAATATTGTTGTAGAGCAGTCATCGCAGTTTTTAAAGGTTAATGGCCTGCCAGAGTCGCCTTTGAGCAATTTGTCAATTGAAAATGCAACCGTTCGTTCTAAAAAATTGATCACGCTGAACGACGCAAAGGGTGTTGTGTTGAAGAATCTGAAAATAAGCAGCGGAGATAGTTTGATCCAGGTATTGGATAGCAAGAATATTGCGTTCGAAGACGTGCATTTCGCTGTGCCGGGAAATGAACTGAAGACCGAAATTAAAGGCGATAAAGTTGGCAGTATTGTGTTCAAGGATTGTACACCCGCGAAACCCGAAGGCTGGGAAACAACATCTCGCCAGTGAGGTGTAAATACTGTTGGGATGCTGCTCGTTGCCGGCGCACACCGGGCGGCGTGTGCCTTTTAATAATTTTATGCAGTGCTGTTCGTAGAGACGCTGCGCTCAACTCTACGGACAGAGCGGGTTCGTGTTTGTTTTGCGATCGAGTAAACTAAAGTACCGTCTTCATTGTAGAGTTTAATAGTTCACATCGAGTGTTCTTTCCTTTTTCGGGAAGGAGTGTCACTCTGCCAACTGCTGTCTTCTCATGCACGAATTTATCGTATTGAGCCATACCGCGTTTCCTTTATCTAGCCTTATCGACCAAACAAATAATCCGACAGGAGGTTTATCAAAGGCTAATATTCCCCTATAACATATGACTCAATCTGCAGTAGTTTTTACTGAATTAAATGATGGCACAGAGGCGGGCCGAGAACTTGGACAAAAAATAAAAAATAAATTTCCTGATGTTGTTCCTGATGTTGTAATTGTATTTGCATCATCGATATATGATTACCCAGCCTTTTTAGGTGAATTAAAAAATGGCTGTAATCCTAAAATACTAGTTGGTAGTTCGTCTGCTGGCGAATTTACATCGAATGATTTCGGAACCGATTCTGCCTGTGCCATCGCTATACAATCTACAGATCTAAAGTTCAGGGCGGGATTTGCCACGGGAATCAAAGAAGACCGGGCCCTGGTCGCAGAGGAACTGAATAAAAACTTAACGGATATACACGACTATCAGTATCAATATTATTCAGCCATGATTTTTGCAGACGCTTTATCGGGTTATACTGACGAGTTAATTGATATTTTAACTGAAAAAACTACAGGAAAATACCAGTTCTTCGGTGGAGGGGCGGGCGATAATGCAAACTTTCAGCGTACGCACATATTTTACGATACTGATGCCTACACCAATTCGGCCGTCATCTTAGAGATTCTGTCGAACAAGCCAATTGGCGTAGGCGCGGCACATGGATGGAAGCCGGTGGGCGAAAAAATGCGGGTAACAGAATCGGATGGAATGAAGCTGGTAAGTTTGAATGCACGCCCGGCTTTAGAAGTATTTCTCGAACATGCAAAAACCACAGGCCAACAATTGGATGTAGAACAACCCATTCCTTTTTTTCTGCATAATATCATCGGCATAGAAATAGCAGGAGATCATAAATTGCGGGTTCCCCTGGCAGTGCTCCCTGATGGGTCGATTGCTATGGCCAGTGATGTACCGAATGGTGCGTATGTGAGTTTTATGACTACAGATAATAGTTGCTCGCAGGAAGCAGCAATGCTTGCCGCAAAAAATGCGATAGAGCAGCTGGGAGATCATAAGCCAAACGTGGCTTTGTTTTTTGATTGCGTTGCTACCAGACTTAGAATGGGTAAAACCTTTGATTTCGAATTAAACCAGGTAAAAGAAACTCTAAAAGGGGTTAACTACGCGGGCTGTAACACCTACGGACAAGTAGCAAGGGTCAATGGCCAATTTAGCGGATTTCAAAACTGTACGGCAGTAGTTTGTGTGATTCCTGAATAATGATTTTACAGTTAATTTCGGGATTAAGCGAAAGTTCTGAACGTATGCATGCTGCTTCGAAATTAGCAGAATATCTCGGAGGCAGCAGTCTGATGATATTTATACGCGATCCAGAAATTAACATTTTGCTACCGGCTCCAGGCTTCCAGCAAACTATTCCGGACGGGAACAAATGGCACTGTTTTCTAAATGATACCGCGAAGCAAGAAATTCATAAGGGTACTTTACCATTTCCCGACAATACTTCGTCCCTACCAGCTCTGGGAATAGCTGGTCCCTCTCAATCGGTCGCAGTTTTATTGGGTAGGATACCTGAAGAGGCTCAACTAACTGAGCTCAGAGAAATTCTGCCTGTCTTAATATCGTTGTTTAAAAAAGAGCAGGAGCTATTAAGTGCCCGAATACGCATAGAGCTGGCAGAAAAAACTGCCGTGAAAGCAGAAAAACTTGCTAACACCATTGACCTGATGCGGGCCAATCTCAATGATGCACTAGTAAAGCAGGAAAAAGACAGGAAGGATATTGAGGAGTTGATGAGGAAAAAAGATGAGTTTATGAACGTGGCCAGTCACGAACTTAAAACACCTTTAACTTCCATGAAGGCTTTTCTTCAAATGCTCCAAAGGACGGTAACAAAAGGTGATAATGCTCATGCAATTAGGTTTATTGAACGCGCAAATGCTCAGGTTGATAGATTAACAGCTTTGGTAAACGATCTCCTGGACGTTAGCAAGATTCAGGCCGGGCAAATGGTTTATAACTTCAGCGAGGTTGCTATTGCAGAAGTTATCAATGAAGTTGTCTCACAAATACAAGTTGGCGTTTCTACACATAAAATAATTGCCGAAAATAATGTTCATGCAATTATTAAGTGCGATCGCAGCCGTTTAGAACAGGTGATTGGCAATTTCTTATCCAACGCAGTTAAATATTCACCGGATGCAGATGAAGTAGTAGTGACGTGCTCCTTGGTTGATGGGAACGTACGCGTAACGGTTGAAGATTTTGGGATAGGTATACCGGAAGAGATGCAAGCTTTCGTATTTGATCGGTTCTATCGTGTTCACAGTTCCTCCCAAAAGTTTCCGGGACTTGGTATCGGACTATATATTTCTGCAGAAATCATTAAACGCCATGGCGGACATGTTGGCGTAGATAGTGATGAAGAAAGTACACGATTTTACTTCGAGATTCCCGTGGTAGGATAACTCCCATTTTGTCATAAGTATGGAGCCCGGCTGGGAAAGGAGTACTATTATAAACCAGGCATATAGCTCCAAACCTTCTGAAGAAGGCAGATATAGGAAGAGCTATAGTGCACATCGCTTTTAATCCCCAGTGCCATTAGCGGGATCAGAGTTAATAGGCAATTTCAACTTTCGATTTGAAGGTGTGGCTGTCCGTAATATGATCTAAGATATAATGCGCGAGGTCTGCTCGGGAGATTGTTGGAATACCTTTTAGTGGTTGCTGAGTTATTATCCTATACTTTTTTGTAAGCTTCCCGTCGCTCAGTTTGGGTGCGCGGACCACCGTCCAGTTCAGCTCAGACTGGCTAAGGATATTTTCCATCAAAACCATGTCGGTGTAAATAGGTTTGTATATGCGCTGAAGAACGTTCTTTATAAGAAAGGTCATAATAAACGAGCTTTTTGGCGGAATACTAATAGCTCCGGACGAGATGCAAATAATGCGGCTTACCCCTGCATGTTGCATTGAGTCTACAATGTTTTTCATTCCCTGGGAATATAAAGTAGTAGGCTGGATCTTGGGAATGCCCAGACAAGATATCACAACTTCGTTTCCTGCAATATGCTCTTGAAACGTCTCGGGGCGTAAAACATCATTTTTAATAGTTTTAAGGTTAGGGTGTTGGAGGGTGAAGTTTTCAATATTACGGACCATCGCTTTAACCTCGAGTCCTAAAGCCAGAGCCTGTTCCACGACTTGTTTTCCTGTACCTCGAGATGCGCCGAATACAATTATTTTTTTCATTTTTTCTTTGCTTGTTGATTAGACAAAGGTATTTTAGTGCTTACTTTTCTGCAAGTACATACTCTAAAGTAAGTAGGCGTTATGACTAAGATAAAAGAGAGTTCAACTATTCAGTTTAATAAGCAAACCGTTTTCAGGCTCTGCCCGATAACTTACGCAATGGAGAAGATCGGCAGTTATTGGAAGCCAATTATTTTGTTCCACCTGATTAGTGGCAGCAAGCGTTATGGAGAGTTGAAGCGAGCAATGCCACATATCACAGAAAAGATGCTGATACAGCACCTGAGGCAGTTGGAAGCGGACAGTTTAGTTTCTCGGAAGGCGCTGCCGGTAGTTCCGCCGCAAGTTACTTACAGCCTTACTGAAGACGGTCTGGCACTAAAGCCCGTTTTACAGGCAATGGCGAATTGGGCGATAGATACCGGGCGTAAAAGCAAAGAGTCACTGTTCCAAAACCTAAATAATTTTCCAGATACCTAAACATACTGGCCCAAGCCTTGATTGCCTGGGCTGGCACACGGTGCTGTGCGTTCTTTCTAACACCCATGCTGACGCAGTGTGCTGCGTGTGTCTTTTAATAATTCTACAAATACTCTATTGCTACCAAACCCATATTCGGCTTTCAAGCTCATATGTAGTTCGGCTCTCCTTGCATTTGCCTGAAAACTAGTCTTTTTCAAAGCATTGCTGCCCTGTCGTGCCTCCTCCAAACTACCCGTGGTTTGGCGCAAGTAGGCCCGGCCTTAAGCGTCAAGTACTTGTATTCAAGTATCTCGCTGTTTGCTGGAGAAACAATGCTTTTGATGCCGAGCATTATAAATCCCACGTGCATAAGCTTCCAGTAGTGAACTTGTGCAAAGTTTACTATTTTGCGTTATGAACCGATTTCCACGCTTACTTCTCATTATTATATGTGTTTTTTCGTTGTCAGCGAGTGTTCAATCACAAACGGGGGGCAAAAAGTCGACCTCTGGCAATGGCTCCTGGGAACGCTTGATTACGACTGCTTCAACATCCGGTAAACCAGAATGGCGGCCGATGCTAACGTATCTTGCCAGGCTTCACAAAACCAACACACACCCGGCGGCCTGGCCGTTTGAATATGAGTGGGAGGGCCTGGGCCCGGGCTACGTATATGGAGAGGCTTTTGGCCACTGGGACATTGTACACATTACCCTTGATGTATTACACTCTTATCCGGAGCATGCCTTGCATCAGTTGTTAAATGATGTGAGAAATCAGGAGCCTACGGGCATGTTGCCTGGCTCGATTTATATGCCAGGAGGGATGTCAGGCAGAGATACAATATACTGGAATAAAAAAACCGAGGGGCATCCGCCGGTATGGCCGATAGCAGCGCAGGACTACATTAAGTACACCGGAAATAAGGACGTGCTGAAAAAATTGTATGGGCCTCTGATCAGGCAAATAGCCTGGTTTGAAAATAACAGGAAGGCTCAGGGGGAAGGTTTCTTCTATAATGATATCTTATTGAAAAGGTGGGAGAGCGGTGTAGATGAAGGAGTGCGTTTTGATGAGGTAAAAAAAGGTCCGCTAGCTTGCATAGATGCCACTTCGCATGTGTATAACTTGTATAAAATAGCCGGCGAATGGTCAAGGCAGTTAGGCTTCGATTTTCATTGGTATGACAAACGCAGGGACGATTTGAAGACGTTCATTAACGATTCGTTATATGTGAAGGAGAATGGGATGTTTTATGATATCTGGGCGGTGAAAGATCCATCTCTTCGCCACCTGGCGCTAGAAAGTATGTGGCCTCTGGTCACCGGGGCAGCAACTAAGGAGCAGGCTGACCGATACATTGACAATTATCTGTTAGATACCGCGGCATTTTTCACCGCTCACCCAATGGCTACTGTGGGCAGGAAGGATCCTAAATTTGAACAACGTATGTGGCGTGGGCCTGCATGGAATAGCATGACCTACTGGGCAGCCCGGGCATGTCTCAACTACAAAAGGGGAGATGCGGCAAAATTAATTCTTGAAAAGGCACTTGATGCGTCTGCACGCCAGTTTAAAAGAACCGGAACGATCTGGGAGTTCTATCATTCGCTGGGAGGCAACCCTGAAGACGTTAAGCGAAAGCCACATACGAAGTTTAACACACCGTCCAAGGATTATTTGGGACACAATCCACTCATCGCTATGGCTTTGATGTATGACTCGATAAAGTAGGAGCAAGGCTTAAGAAGGCCTTTCTTTCCGCTATTTTTTTGACCTAGGCCCCAACCCTAAATGTCAGCTTTTTCATGTCCAAAAAATTACATGGACTAAAAGCTGCAGTGTAATGTATATGAATCCGGGATTAACCCGATTTGTCGACAGACCGGCAGCGTCTACTTGCGCCAAAATGGGCGGCGAAAAGGGCTTGGTAGATACTCACCTTGTATAGTAGCATAAGCGGACGCTTGCGTCAGACCTGAAAGCAGAAGTACAGGACGCTGAGGCTATTGAGTTGCATACACTGCCACTTAGCGAAGCCTGCAGGATTTGGATCTGTCAACATGCCTTCACCGAAACAAACCTAAATAGTTATTCCACGTATAGGGTCTTTAAACCAAAAGTAGAATTTTCTGTCAGAGCATGGCGAGTGCTTTATCTTAAAGTTAAAATGAAAAGACTTCTATCAATTATTATGTTTGCTCTGCTTTTTATGCAATGCAGGAAAGCGGAGGAGCCTGGTAATCAAGCCCCCAATTCCTATTTTCCACCGGCCCACTCCGGCGAATGGGAGAGCATCAGGCCTTCGTCTTTGAACTGGAACGAGAATGAATTGAGCTCCCTGGCGACATTCCTTGAGCAAAAGGGCACAAAGGCTTTCATTATCCTGAAAGATGGGCGCATTGCTGTTGAATATTATTTTGATGGGTTTACTCCCGATAAGAGTTGGTATTGGGCTTCCGCAGGTAAAACCTTAACTGCCGCACTGGTTGGAATTGCGCAGCACCAGGGCAAACTAAGTATTAACGATAGAACCTCTCAGTATCTTGGCACCGGTTGGACCAGTACTTCCCCTGAGAAAGAGAATAAGATCACGATCCGGCATCAGCTGGCCATGACTACCGGCTTAGACGACAATGTACCCGAAAGTGACTGTACCTCGCCATCCTGCCTTCAATATAAGGCAGATGCTGGTACCCGTTGGTCTTATCATAATGCCCCCTATACCTTGCTCGAGAAGGTGCTTGAGTCGGCTACCGGCACTCCTTATAAATCTTATTTCCAGCAGATGATAGGAAGTGAAATTGGGATGGATGGATCATGGCTGAAGTCGGGGTTCAATAACGTATTCTACAGTACACCGCGCAGTATGGCACGATTCGGCTTGCTCCTGCTTAACAATGGACGCTGGAATGGAAAGGCCATTCTCCCCGCTGATTTTCTTTCTGCGCAATTTGCTTCTTCTCAAAACATCAATGCTGCATACGGTTACCTCACCTGGCTGAATGGCAAAAGCAGTTATATGCTGCCGCAGACTCAAATTAGTTTCAATGGTTTTCTCATTCCCAATGCGCCTGAGGATACTTACGCGGCTTTGGGAAAAAACGATCAAAAGATTTATGTAGTTCCGTCTCAAAATCTCGTTATTATCCGGATGGGTGAAAGTGCCGGAGATTCGCGCTTAGCAGCCTCGAGCTTCGATAATGAGCTATGGGGAAGGCTTCGAAAGGCTCTAAAACTCTGAAGGGCTATTCTGTGTAAGCGGACGAATCGAGGACTAATGGATACTCCTGACCATGAAACGAAATGTACTGATATTCTTTTAGCAAATTGCTGCACCCTAAAATCTGTAGTTTAGGGTTGGATGTACAAGCCGTAATGGATTTGATATCGGCGGAACCTCCGGAATGGCTTACGCTGTTTTAACTGCAGGGGGCGCAACGAGGTTATATACTATTAACACGACTACGGGCATGGCGACAGTGAAACCGGGTGTCAGCTTTAATACTCCGGTACGCGGATTTGCCCTTGGGTTAGGGTTTTAAATTGTTTTTTTGATACGTTAAAAGCCGCCTGTGCAGGGCGGCTTTTTCTGTTTCTGTCACGATATTAGTTTCCGCCTCCGCTTTCGTGTGAGTATGCAACTTTGAGCGAGGGCAGCGTACTTACCGATAGCAGCGAGGCATCGTAAAATTGTATTTTTCTCTTCGTTATTTTAATAGTTTAACCTCATATAGGTCCTTCCGCCTGTCTTTTAAAATTTTAACAGTGCCAAAATGATGTAATTCATCCAGCAGGTGTAAATCTACATCCACCACCAGCATCATCTCCGTATTTGGAGTGGTTTCTGCCTTAACAGCATTGGTAGGGAAGGCAAAGTCGGATGGTGTAAATACCGCCGACTGTGCAAATTGAATATCCATATTATTGACTTTTGGCAGGTTGCCCACACAACCGGCTATGGCTACATAGCATTCGTTTTCAATGGCCCTGGCCTGCGCACAATGCCGCACTCTGGTATAACCGTTTTGAGTATCGGTTAAAAAGGGAACAAATAAAATTTGCATCCCCTGGTTGGCAAGTATTCTGCTTAGTTCAGGGAACTCAACATCGTAGCAGATTAGGATTCCAACTTTTCCGCAATCCGTATCAAAGGCCTGGATTTTGTCGCCACCAACCATTCCGTAGTACTTTTGCTCATTAGGTGTGATGTGGATTTTTCTGTATTCATCCGTTTTTCCGGTCCGATGGCACAGGTACGTAGCGTTGTAAAGCTTGCCATTGTCAAGAATAGGCATACTTCCCGTAATGATGTTAACATTGTAAGAAACAGCATATTCATGGAGCTTTAGAACTATTTCTTCCGTGAGCTCTGCAAGCTTACGCATAGCTTCCATTTCTGGTAAATGGTTATACGGTTGAAGCAATGGGGTATTGAACAGCTCGGGGAAAAGGAGGAAGTCGGATTTATAGCCACTCACTGCATCAACGAAGAATTCTACCTGTTCGTAAAAGGTTTCCATGTCGGGGAAAAGCCGCATTTGCCATTGTACCAAACCAATACGGATTGTTTTCGCAGAGCGGGCAGAGGCATCTATTCCCTGGTAATAGATGTTGTTCCACTCAATAAGGGTCGCAAAGTCTTTTGATTCATGATCTCCCGGAAGGTAATTTTTTAGCACCTTCCTTACGTGAAAATCATTAGATATTTGAAAAGTCAGGGTAGGGTCGTACAATTCCTTGGCTTTAACTTTATCAATATATTCCCTCGGACTCATCGTTGCTGCATGCGCATGATACCCCGGAATCCGGCCACCGGCCACAATGCTTTTAAGATTCAAGGTTTCGCAGAGCTCTTTTCTCGCCTCGTACAGTCTACGCCCGAGACGCAGTCCTCTGTACTCAGGAGAAACGAATATCTCTATACCGTATAGGGTGTCGCCGTTAGGGTCGTGAGTTGAAAAAGTATATTCTCCTGTAATTAATTTATAGGTGTGTTTGTCGCCGTACTCATCGTAATCTACAATAATGGATAATGAACAAGCCACCACTTTATTGTCTACTGCAATGCACAACTGACCTTCCGGAAAAAGCGAAAGCAATTTAGCGATCGTTGCTTTGCTCCAGATTTGTCCGCCTAATGTGTCGTACGCCTGCAGCATTGATTCTTTCAGGTCATCGTAGTCTTCCAGCGTAAGTTTCCTTGTTTCAATATTCATAATGCAATGGTAGTCTTTAAAGAACGAATATCATGAATAAAAGTGTTGAGCCGGCAAAATGCGAGTATGGATTCGGCTTTAGAAGAGGTACATTTTTCTGTTGGGGCATCCCTGTTGTTCGATATGTTCCGCTTGGCAGGTCGAAATACAGATACTAGCACAAGCGGAGTCATCTCATCCCTAACCCTTCTCCTTCAAGGAGAAGGGAACCATCCTACCTTCGATCGCAGTTAGAAGCTATCTGGGGAAGTATCTGTTTTAAAAAGTGCAGTTGAAAGTTTGCAGAAACAACATTGGTAGTTTTCCCCATGCCGGCGCACGAGTGCCGCGTGTGTACAAAGTTATCGTACTCAACAGCCTGAGACATTTTTTATACACTAGCACAAGCGGACGCTTGGGCGAGATTGAGTAGTAGAGGCGGCTAATTGAATAAGCCTTTCTAAATTTCGATATATTTGAGCTTCATGACAAAAAATGAAGCCTATTAGAAGTCTTTTTCTGTTGATTATTTTCTTCGTAACTATCTCCTGTAAGAAAAATGCGGAGGAGTTTAATCAATTGTCTTTTAAGGTAGATGGGTTACTGAAAGAGGCCCAATCCCATGGTACAACCGTAACATTTCAGGGTAATGTTTACTATTTCGATGCAGAGGTCAGCGAAACTGAATGGCTAAGATTTAAGATCGTAAAAGGCATTGATGGACAACCTCTATTGTATGATATCCGCTACGCAGCCAAGGTCTCCGACGCCGACCTGTTGTACCAGGAGACGATCGGAAATTTACAATTAAGTGCTCAAGGGGAAACTCTGAAGGGGACGTTCGACTGCATTTTACGAAACAGAAGGGAAGAAACAATAAGTCTGGAAGGTTCTTTTGCTGTAAGGCCTTCCATGGACTAGTATTCGATAGAGATAATTAAAACGACGGCGGAAAAATATTGTACTGGTTCACCAAGTGGTACGTATCTCCTCATCCCTAACCCTTCTCCTCCAAGGAGAAGTGAACCATCCTCCCATCGATGGCAGTTAGAAGCTATCTTGGGAAGCTCTGTTTTAGAAGGTGCAGTTCCACTGCGCTTGAAAACTGCTAATAGTGAGCCGCTGTTACGAAACCTGCTACTAGGATTATCATGGGTATTTCCGGCTTTCTGTTCTATTACTTCTGCTGTTCATAATTCAATCGGCATATTATGATGCTACCAGAATTGCGAGCATAAAATAGCTAGCCCACGCGACAACCGTGGGCTAGCTAGGAGTACTTGTAATTTTAACGCCAACAACTTCTCTGCGCTGGCTATCCGCTATTTACTTCAACTTCACCACCGTTTTTAAACTAGAAGTGGTATGAGCACTAAAAACTCCAAGCGCGCCATTGTTGAAGTTGGAAGTCGGATTGGAGGGGGCTACCGGCGGACCGCCTTCTCCGGATATCTGAGCAATAGCGAAGTAATATTTGTACACGTTCAGATCCAGGCCGCGCATCTCAACCTCCAGCGAATCCCCTTCAACGAGCTCTTCTTCTAAATCCATGAAAAGCGTTTCGGTGACATCATTGCCATTCGTAAACCGGTCTTCAGTTAAAGATTCCTGGACTTCTTCATTCTTAGCTTTCATACGGAACAGGTATTGATTCTTTGCATCCTTTGGGTCCTTGTAATAAGCGAGTGGAACAATCACTTCCTCCCCGAAAAAAGACAGTTTTCTAAATCCCAGTGAGTCCAGCTTTACCGCTAGTGGCATAGTAGAGCTTGCGGTGTACACTTTACCTTCGACAGTTACGTCAAGTACATAGTTCGTTCCGGGAACACCTGCGAACCTGGGGCTTTTGTAGACGCCCTTTTCTGTTTCGCTGAAGGTGATCTTCTGTCCGCCCGGAAGGCTCAGTACTACCTGGGCACCGGAAATGCCGTTGAACTCATTTGTTTGGGTAAAGGGAATCGTTTTGGAAATCCTCACCACGTGGTTGGTGTCCCGGTCACTAACTTCGGCCTCAACAACCAGTTTGGGCTCCGAATCCTTCAGATCCACCTCTACTACTTTTTCGCAACTTGCGAGAAACGTACCTGCAAGAAGCAGCGATAGGAGTTTAGCTCCTGATTTCATAAATATCAATGCGATTGAATAAGATGCTTTCATAATTTAAAATTTGAAGTTCCACGTAACTGATGGGATAATGCCGAACAGCGTAGTTCGTACAGCTTGTGTTCTTGTCGCGTCATCCGGATCGTCTCTGAAATCCATGGTGTAGGTATTTTGCCGGTTGTACAGATTATAGATACCGAACGACCAGCTCGACTGAAGCTTTTTCCCTGGTTTTGCTTCCAGCGTAGCAGCCAGATCCAGGCGGTGATAATCGGGAAGGCGGTCGGCGTTCCTTTCAGAATAATAAAATACCGTTTTACCTTTCAGCTGATATTTGCCATTGGGGAAGGTAACTGCATTGCCAGTATTGTAAACAAAGGTCGAAGAGAAGGTCCATCGCTTGCTTGCTTTGTAAATACCTACCAGGGAGAGATCATGCGTGCGATCCTGCTTGGAAGGGAACCAGCTGCCGCCGTTGATATCATTGAACTGGCGTTCGGTACGGGAAAGGGTATAACCCACCCAGCCGTTTAAATTCCCGAAACGCTTCTTAAGGAACAGTTCCACTCCGTAGGCCCTGCCGTCGCCATAAAGCAGATCGGCTTCTACATTATCGTTGCCCCGCAAGTCGGTGCCGCTGCGGTACTCTATCTGATTAGACATGCCTTTGTAATAGACTTCAGCAGAAAATTCATATTTGTCATCTTTGAAGTTTCGGAAGTATCCTATGGCCACCTGATCGGCTATCTCCGGTTTGATGTTGTTGCTGTTCATCACATACAGATCGGTAGGAGAGGTGGATGTGGAGTTCGACATCAGGTGCAAGTTCTGTGTGTTCCTGGTGTAAGAAGCCTTCAGGGAACTTGATTTTCCCAACTGGTAACTTGCAGAAATGCGAGGTTCCGGGTTAATATATGTTTTAACAATTTCTCCCTCGTTGTAATTGCGGGTGGCAATGGTGTTACCGTCCTGGTCGTAAGTTCTGAAATCCCCCGGACCCAGGGCTGAAAAAGAACTTCCGCGGATGCCGTAAGTAATGTTTAGTTTGTCGCTAACCTTCCACTCATCCGAAATATAGATCGCCATTTCCAGGCCTGCCCGGTCTTGGATCTGATCGTCATTTACCGACGATGCCTCGCTCGCGGTGATTCTGCCCGGTTTGATCGTATGGTGTATCACATCCAGCCCGAAGCGTAAATTATGCTGGTTCAGGGAGTATTGAAAGTCTTGCTTAAGATTCAGATCCTGGATGGCCGACTTTACTTTAAAATCGCTCTGCTCAATAAAACTCTGGATCACATAATTGTAATTGCTATAGATGAGCGAGGTATTTGAAAATAAACGGTTGTTGAACAAATGATTCCAGCGTAAGGTAGCGGTGGAGTTGCCCCAATCGAAGCCGAAGGTGTTGTTTAGTCCGAGTTCATCTCTCCCAAAATAGCCGGAGAGGTAAAGCGTGTTATTCTGGTTGAGGCGGTAATTTACTTTGGCATTTAAATCGTAGAAATACAATACATTATTTCTGATGGAGGTATCGGGAGCAAGCTTCAGAAAGGCATCTGCATACGTTCTTCGTCCGCTGATGATAAAGGTGCTTTTATCCTTCACCAAAGGGCCTTCCACCTTTAGCCGTGATGAGATCAGGCCCAAACCACCTTCTACGCCCAGGTCGTTCTGGTTCCCATCGTTCATGCGGATATCGAGTACGGAAGCCAGCCTTCCGCCATATTGAGCAGGCATTCCGCCTTTATACACGGCTACATCTTTTATAGCATCCGAGTTGAAGGTAGAAAAGAAACCCAGGAGGTGGGAGGCATTGTAAACGGGTGCTTCATCTAACAGGATCAAATTATGATCAATAGAGCCGCCCCGGACGTAGAATCCACTATTGCCCTCACCAGCAGATTTTATCCCGGGAAGCAATTGCAGGGTTTTGATGATATCGCGTTCGCCGAACAAAACCGGTACATTCTCCACTTCAGCCATATTCAGTTTCGCCAGGCCCATCTGCGCACTTGAAACATTATGGTCTCTTCGCTCTGAAGTAATGACTACCTCCGCCAGCGCGTTATCGGCCTTTAGCGAAAGGTCGAGGCGAGTATTCTTATTAAGGTTCAGTGTTTGATGGAGTGTTCGGAAACCGATATAACTTGCGGTGAGCTGATACTCTCCTTTTGGTACATTAAGCGAGTAATAACCGTAAGCATTGGTGGTGGTACCATGGTCCCGGGCCCCTTTGAGCTTTATCGTTGCACCGATCAAAGTCTCTCCCGACAGAGAATCTTTGACAACACCCGAGATAGTGAAATTATTTTGCGCGAATCCATATCCCGCAAAAGAAAGTAATGCCAGAATAAGTACGCTAACCTTTTTGAATTGATTCATTATTTCTCTTTGTCGAATTTGTACCGCTAAGATGCTGCAAATTGGAAATTGTTACAGGCATCAATAGCGTTGAGGGTAGAGAAGCGAGGGTGACACTGGTTCGCACCCGGCCAGCCCGAGCTTGCCTAAAGCAAGGGGCGACGCAGTTTTTTTCAATCCGCTAGAACTCGAGGAGACGAACTGCCTGATTTACATTAATATTCCACCTTCGGGTTTTTTCTTTTGCGGTAAATTGGTGTCCCCAAGCATTTCTTTCAAATCAATTTCGATGTTTTGACTAATTGTAGTAACGGGTATATCATTCTCCCTGTTAGAAAAGGGATCCTGAATTTCAATAGCTATTTGTTCAATAATCAGGAAAATAAAAATAGCGCACATAGCCGCAGGAATTGTCATGTACCCAAACGCGTCCACCATCCCAAAGGGGATCAGGATAGCAAAGATGTGCACAAGCAACCAGGTAAAGTAGCTGTAAGGCACAGGAAAAGGTGTGTTTTTTATCCGCTCTGCTCCACCCAAGTTATCTGTTAATTGATAAACAGTCTCCTCAAGCCTTAGCAGCTCGATGTCGGTAATAATGCCTTCTTGTCGTAATTCTTTAATCGCATACACATTGTGTAAGAGTAGTAGATTTGGAATATGCGATTTTCTGATTAACTGTTCGTATTCTTCTTCGTATAGTAGAGGCTTAATTAAAGCGGCGGCATCCTGTTCTCTTAGCCGACAAGCCATTGAATGAACAAAAGCGATCTGTCTGTATACCAGCGCGTATACCAGCTCTTGCGAAATAGCGGATTCGTGCGTGAATGTAATAAGTTGCCTTGCCAGACTCCTTGAGTTATTTACAACGGAGCCCCAGATCTTTCTGGCTTCCCACCATCTTTCATAGGCCGAACTAACCCTGAACCCCATAAGTATAGAAAGAGCGATACCCAGCATAGATATTTCTGAAGAAGGAATCGCCAAATTTATTTTGTAAAAGGTGTGAAGTACCGTAACAGCTATTGACAAAATAAGATAAAACAAGAGCCACTTCCAGATAAGCAAAATGACCCTGATCGCACGAATGTTAGTTTCTATAATCATATAGTTTCCCCTGATCAACCAGTTTTGGGTATAAAAGAAGTTTCACCGCCTGTTGTTTGAGGGAATTTCATCTATTTGCTGCTGCTGGATATGTCCCGCAAGGCGTGTCGGTGCTTTAAACCGAACGGAACTGTTGGGCATCAGGCCATAGAGTTTCAAACCATTCTTTGCTGCGGTACTTCCAAGTAGAGCAGGTTTTGGTTCCGGAATTTGTACCGGATGCTCATGAAATAGGGGTAGGAAGAGGTACAAGTACACGTCGCTCCTGGCTCACCTAGCATACTTGCGACTTCGCCTTGGTTAGTGTCCTCGTACTGGTTGTAATGTCTCAATATGTCCCAGTTGAGTACCATGGTGACTACGGATAGCTTTAGCTCTTTTTTATTCTAGCCCAGCATGGTTTCGGCATAGTGCAGGAGCAATTTCCTGTTTACCGGATAGCCATGTCCAAGGTAAAACGTCTCTGTGTTTTTCGCCAGTAATTGATGAATGCTGTGCTTTACCAGCGACTTATCATGATGGAAGGGAGGATGCTTCATTCGTGACCTGCATAGAATACCGCCAAGAAAAATGCCGGAAGAAGCGAGGTCCATAATGATAGCTTCGCCGTTGTCCAAAACAATTGAAAGAGACCCGGGCGTGTGACCGGGCGTATGGATGACCGAACCTGCAATTCCAAATTCTTTTAGACTAAATACTTCATCGGCCCTCAGGATCAAGTCAGGTACCACCGGTGTTGCAGTATCTGCTGATAACTTCCATTTTAATAAATTCCAATACGCTTGTGTCGGTTTTAATGTTGCGACTAAAGATTTTCCCGTGCTTAAAGCAGGCGCATCGTTTTCGTGAACTAAGATCGGCACATCCAAAGCTTTACTTAACGCATTGGCACTACCAAAATGGTCTATGTGACCGTGTGTGATAACCAGCAGGCCGATGTCTTTCAAGCTTAATCCAAGAAGTTGGAGCTGTTGGAGGATCTGTTTTTCGCTGTCTGGGAGGCCGGCATCTACCAGGACATGTTTTTTTGCCCCCCGGATTACATAGCTGTTGATCATCCCGAATGGGAGAATGGAAAGTCGATTTATTTGTTGCATACCTTCTGTTTTAGGTATGCTAAATTCCGGAGTTGCTGTTTCAGAAAAGATGACAATTGTTAGGAAATGACTTTTTTTCTTATGCGGCTTAGCGACTCTGGTTTAATTCCCAGATAGGTAGCTATGTATTGAACAGGGACATGCAGGCCAATGCCCGGATAGTCTTTTAATAGTTGGAGATAGCGGCTTTCGGCAGTTTTTGTCAGGAGTTCGCGGGTGCGTTTCTGATTAAAAATTATTTCTTGCTCATAAATGCTATGACAAAAGTTTTTCCAGCTGATACTTTCAGCAATTAAGTGCTTGTAGCTATGGTTAGATATCGAAAGAACATCACAAGCGGTAATGCACTGAATGCTGCTGTCGGCTAGGGAATCGTTTACAAAGCCGTTAAAAGCAGTGATTAGGCTGTTAGCTCCCCGAATATTTGTGGTGATGTCCTCGCCAGTTTCATAATGAAAAGATCTTATAAAACCATTTACAATGAAGTAGAGATTTTTTGTACGTGTTCCTTCCGCTTCAAGCATACTCCCTTTGGAGAATCGCCCAGTTACAAAACTTCTTTTAATCAGATCCAACTCTGCCTCGCAAAGCCTGCTTGTGTTGTTAACTTGTTGAATTAGCGCTTCTATCATAAGCTCCGGTCTTAAAGATGCACAAAATACGATAAAGCAGGAGGGAATTGGGCATGATAAGTTTGCGTTCCTGAATCGGGGGATATGCAGCAGCCATTTTTTGAGCTATTCATGGAGGCCCTTGCAACGCACTTGTGCTGTATGTCCTTTCCAATTTTCCTCCGGAGGCTGGACGGCAGCAAGACATTATGACCAGCGGGGGTGAAAATATTTTGTATGCGAGAATAAGTCTATTGTTAGAAAATAGGGACACGTGGTACTACAATTATTTTATGCCCGGTGTTAGGAAAGGGCTATTAGCCAGCCCCAATCCACTTTAAGCATTAATTTTAATTTGGAGATTTAATAATGTGGGTTGGAATAAGGTTTGCAAACCTTTCTGCATGGGACAAATCGAACTACCAACAGAGGCGCCGGGGGCGGAGGGTAAGTACAAGGAGTTTAAGCTATGGATGCCGAAGCGGGTCGTCTTTACTGCCGATGCATTTGAAGAACCTTATGCACAGCGGATTCTTGAGCGGGTGAAGTTATATGGTTTGAAATACGAAGTTACAAAACGAGTAACAGGTCTAAAGGGAGCAAGCGATCGGGAGACCTATCAGACAGCCAAATCTACACTCGCGGTAGTGAAGGCACCTCCTGGAGCTTTTTCTCTTCGCCCAATTCCGCCGAGCGCCGACTGGCAGTTTCACCTGGCAGAAGGCTGCCCGGCTCATTGCCAATACTGCTACCTGGCTGGGAGTTTATCAGGCCCGCCGGTGATACGGGTGTTTGCCAACTTGCCTGCAATTCTCGAAAACCTGGTGAAATATACAAGCAAGTCGCAGTTCTCAACTTTTGAAGCCAGCTGCTACACCGATCCACTGAGTCTTGAACATATTACCGCCGGCCTGCAGGAAACTATTAGTTTTTTCGGACGGTTGGAAAATACGCAGCTACGCTTCGTAACAAAGTTCGATGCCATCAAACCGCTTCTAAATCTTCAGCATAATAACAACACGCGCTGTCGAATCAGTCTTAACGCGCATTCGATTGGGCGAAGGCTGGAAAGCGGTACGCCGCCTATATCGGCTCGGATCAAAGCGCTACGGAACTTAGCCTTGCCGCAATCACAAGGAGGCGGAGGGTATCCGGTAGGAGTGGTGCTTGCCCCCATCATGCCAATACCCAATTGGGAGCAGGAGTATGGGCGATTGTTTAATGAGCTGGCGGAAGCGTTAGACTTTCCTTGCGACCTTACCTTTGAATTGATTACACACCGGTTTACACCAGGCTCTAAAGACATTCTGCTAAAATGGTATCCTAACACTTCGCTGGAGATGGATGAGCAATTGCGTATTGTGAAACGGAATAAGTTTGGAGGAGTTAAATATGTTTATCCGAAATTGATGATGAACGATTTGAAGACCTTTTTTAACCGGGAAATCGGCAGCTTATTTCCTTCAGCAAAAATACTCTACTGGACCTGACAGTGCTTGGATGACAAAGTAGAGCTGGTTTTGGTCCTTTGCTAGCCGTCGCCTTGGTTCGTGAAGACACGAACCAATAAAAATCAATTAGAACTCCAACCTCAAATCTTTAAGAAAAGAGAATGCATATACTTATCTGCATAGAGGCGGGCAGAGGAAGATTCGTAGTCAGTAGAAACAAATTCTAGGTCGTTGGTTCGTGGAGACACGAACCAAGGCGGTGGCACACCGTGTCGGTGTGCTTTCCGGTCGCAATTAAACCAATAGTGCTATTAAGCGCATTCTCATCTGCCTTTCAAATACTTGTCTGTAATGACGTTGATATGGTGTATTTCATGTCCAACGGTAGCTTTCAGAAACTCCTCAACTGTTAATTCGTATGTCGACACAACTCCTTTTAAGTTAAGTTGGACTTCGGATAAAGAGTCAATGAAGTTGTTCGTAGCTGCCCTGACATTTTCAAATTCTGTTATTAGTTGTTGTAGGCTTAATTTGTTAAAGCGACTGTTCTCAACAAATAAGTTCTGGTCGTAACCAGGTAGTGGGGTTCTGTCTTTTCGGCTAAATCGTAATGTCCGATAGGTCATAATTCTTTCGTGGTCAGTAAGATGTCCTATTATTTGCTTGATATTCCACTTGTTTGGTGCATAGCGGTAGTTCGCCTGTTCCTCGCTGATTGTTCTAAGTAGAACCAAGCTTTCTGGCGAAGAAAACCGTTGTCTGAAATCTGCGCTTCCCAATAAGTCTATGTAATAAAGAAAACCGTCTTGCAGGGTGTATTTCATTTTATAATGCTTTAAAGAAATCTCAATTTATCTTGTTGAAGTTGTATTGTCTCCGGGACCCAGGGCTAAGTTTGGCGGCTGTACAGCTTTAGCAAAGCGGCTCTGTTCTTGTTTTTGCAGGTCGTTATATTCAACCCCGCTAATATCAGGATACTTGCTGATTACGGTCTTCTTTCCGTATTTCTTAAAAGTGTGATTTTGCCGATACTTCCTTGAGCATTTTGAAGGATAAGGTTGTCAGTGGTTGCCATACTTGAAGATATAAATTCTTCTCCTTAAAAGGTAGCCCCTCCAAAGCGTGATCGTGAGGCAATTATCAACCTTGAAACTTTCTATTATGCTAAGTCACTTACTCTTTTGCTTAATTTCCTATGAGCATCAGCCGGCCTTAACACAGACTTTACAAGAGGCCCTGAATTTTAAAGTCTAGTTTACTTTTTCGTTAACTTATCTGCCTGAGCGTCTTTGTTTTTTGAGCCTTTCTATTTTCGTCCGAAAAAGATGTCAACATGTATAAGAAGCTACTTTTAAGTATTTTATCTATTTCCCTTTTTGCCGCAGGCTGTAAAAAAGACTCGCCGCAATCAGAAGTTCCTGAACCTGTCGTTCCTGAAAATCCTTCCAGTTTCAAAGAAGTCGCTTCCCAGAAGTTAGGTGGCGAGGCTGCCTCAGAAATATCAGCTTTCGACCCGCAAAGCAAACGCTTGTTTGTGGTAAACAACGAGGGTGCAACGAAAGTTGAAGTACTGGACCTTTCTAACTTTCCTGCAGTTACCAAACTTCAGGCTATAGACTTTTCTGCTAGCAGCGGTGGTGCTAACAGCGTGGCGGTATCAGAGGGCCGACTTGCAGTTGCTCTTGAAGGAACCACTAAAACGGAGAACGGCAGCGTGGCTATATGGAACACGTCCTCTCTGCAGGAGGTTAGAAGAGTGACGGTTGGTGCATTACCCGACATGGTCACTTTCAGCCCTGATGGAACCTATATCGTTACTGCCAACGAAGGGGAGCCTAATGCAGATTACTCCGTTGATCCTAATGGCTCTATTTCCATCATCAATACAAAGAACAATTATTCAGTAGTCACTGTAGATTTTACAGCTTTCGAGAATTCCAAAAACACGCTGTTAACACAAGGATTCAGAGTTTATGGAAAGAATGCGACATTGGCAAAAGACGTTGAGCCGGAATACGTGGCAATCTCGGCAGATTCTAAAAAAGCCTGGGTTACACTGCAGGAAAATAATGGAGTAGCTGAAGTAGACCTGGTGAGCGGAACTATTCAGCGCATTATACCATTGGGTGTCAAAGATATCAGTTTAGCAGCGAACGCTTTTGATGTGAGTGATCGCGATAATAAGATACAATTAGGAACCTGGCCGATCAAAGCCTTTTACCTTCCTGACGCCATTGCCGCTTTCTCAGCTAACGGCACAAATTACCTTGCCTTGGCAAATGAAGGCGACACGAGGGAATATACCGGCTTCGGAGAGGAAGTACGGGTGAAAGACTTATCGCTTGATGCTACTCGCTTTCCCAATACTGCTACTTTAAAGACTGACGCTAATCTGGGAAGATTAACAGTTACCAGAATGCAGGGTGATACCGATGGAGACGGCGATTTTGACGAGATCTATTCTACCGGCGGCCGCAGTGTTACTATTCTGAATGCGACAAACGGGCAGTTGGTAGCCGAAGTTGGCAAGGACCTGGAAGAGCGCGTGATTGCTGCCGGGAAATATGATGATACGAGATCAGACAACAAAGGGGTAGAAGTAGAAGCAGTAACAGTTGGCTCGGTAAATGGAAAGACGCTGGCATTCATCGGAATGGAACGCTCGGACATGATTGCCATCTATGACGTCAGCAATCCTGCAAGTCCTGTTTTTGTACAGCTTTTTGCAACAGGTGACGCCCCTGAGGGTGTTCTGTTTATTAAACCAAAAGATAGTCCAAACGGCCGCAGTATTCTGGTAGTATCCAGTGAAGGCGACGGAATGGTCAAGTTTTATCAGCCAGATAAATTATAAGAAACATGTAAAAAGCACCTCCTTCGGAGGTGCTTTTTGTTTTTAGTGGGCCTTTTTTGTTTCCCTTCTAGCGCTAGCGGCGAGCATAAATGATTGAATCAACGATAGGGAACAATGTCTACCTGCGTTAGTCCTTTTGAATCAAGTTCGATTCCTTCAATTCAAAGTGCCCTTGAATTGCTCGAATTTCGTCCTTCGTGAATTTATACTTCCTCAGGTAATCTTGTTCGCGGATTATCTCCTTCCAACCCAGTTTATCAACCCGGGCTTTGTCGAAGAAAAAAATCCATACATGGTTGTCTTCCGGAACTTCCTCTAAATCAAATCCGGGGAAATCGGTTTTATTGTGCAGTATCGCAGACCAATGTCCCGAGTTTTTGATGAATTTAGAGCTTTGCGCCATTCGGGTGTCCAGGGGGAAATAATAATTGGAGGAGGTGAGCCGTTTATAAGTGTGTCGATTTCCGACAAGTCTCCTGCAAAGGAAACGTAGGTTAAGAGTGTGCGAGTAGTAACGTTGGTTACTCTGAAATTATCTTCTACCTTATAACGGGGACACATTACGCAGGAGGGTATAAACGGTATGAAAGTGAATAGCAAATATTTCAAACTCTTCATTATTTAATTAATACCCAACTTTGATGGAAGTAACCCGCTCTCGCTGCCCCCTTCGCTGTTCGACATCTGCCGCAAAGGAGGTCGAACTTTAGATGAAAAGGGATTTGTAATCCCTTTTATATCCAATGAGATGCAAGCTAGTGGTGCTTATCGCTGCGATAGCCGCTCAAATTCCTACCCAGCATTTTCACTTTAAAAATATTCCGCAAGGATTCGCTGCCGGTAAGCGAATATTTCTCTCACTCTCCGATGTACAAATAGTTTTCCCGCCAGCCAGCCAAAAACGGAGAAGCCAATGTCATAATAAACTAAATCTGTCATCAGCACACCGCCCTCCACAGTCTTAAAGTGATGCTCGTGATGCCAGATTTTATACGGTCCGGAGCGTTGTTCGTCAATGAAATACTCCTTTTCGCTGATGTGCGTAATTTCTGTACACCAGTCCATCGGAATATTAAGAAAAGGTTTGATTTTATAAGTGATAATGAGGCCCTCGTACATCTGAGCAGGAAGGTTAGAGGTGATCTCAAATGTCAGGTCTGGTGGAGTAATTTCGTTCAGATTTCGCGGAGTGGCAAAAAAGTACCAGGCTTTTTCAATGCTTATCGGTAGTAGCTGCTGCTGTTGGAGAACCTGCATGTTATTCAAATTATGGTTGGTATATCAGGGTTTCCTGTCCCTTCGCTGCTGCGGAGTGTCCTTCTTTGCTTCGCCCCGGGTATTCTATGTGCAAACAGTCTGCCGATAATTTTAGGTTGATGTCCTAAGACGAAACTTAAAAACTTGCTATTTTGAATTCTACCTTAATTTCCAGGAATTTGTTGAAGGATTCGATTTCTTACTTTTGCATAATGCACCGCCAGCTATTCGAGCTAATATCTCAAAGTATTGCCTTATCGGAAGAGGATATCCGACTCTGTAAACTTTACTTCGAGCCGGTTTCCATTCCAAAGAACAGGGTTATTGAAGAGGAGGGCAGCGTTCCTGCATATCTGTATTTTGTGGTATCCGGATTCGTTCGGCTCTTTCATTATAATGATAAGGGCGAGGAGGTAACAACCCATATTAACTGTCCGCCTGGATTTATTACATCTTATTTCAACTTTATCAATCAAACTCGATCCGGAGAAAATTTAGAATGTGTCACCTCCTGTGAATTACTTCGGATTACCAAGACCAACCTGGAGCTGCTTATACACCACAGCGCTGCATTTAAGGATTTCAGTATTATTGTTTTTCAACAATCACTCGCCTATAACGAAAACCGTTCAATAGAGCTGGCCACACTCAGCGCAGAATTAAGGTACTGCAGAATGATTGAGAAATATCCCGAGATACTCCAAAATGTTCCTGTTCAATATATTGCTTCTTTTCTTGGAATGAAGCCAGAGAGCTTAAGCAGAATCAGGAGACAAATGATTAACTAACATTTGTCAAGTAGCTTCGGAAAAGCAGTTTTCAATTTTGTGTCATCAAATAGAACGATATGACACAGAAAAACTTAGCATTGGTAAATGGGGCAAATGGACATCTCGGAAACAACCTTCTTAGATTACTGCTTAGTAAAGGTATTCCGGTAAGGGCCTCCGTTCGCAATCTGGAAAACAAAGAGGCTTTCTCCCACTTGGATTGTGAAGTGGTTCAGGCCGACATTACAGACAAGCAGTCGTTGATAAAAGCCTTGCAAGGTGTACACACTTTTTATGCGGTTGGTGCAGCTTTCAAACTTTGGGCTAAAGATCCTAAAAGAGAAATTTATGATGTAAACCTTCTGGGAGCCAGAAATATTGTAGAAGCAGCTGTAGAAGCAGGCGTAAAGCGCATTGTCTATGTAAGTTCAATTGCCGCATTAAACTACTCCAAAACTCCCGTAAAGGAATGCTATGGATACAATCCTGATCGAAGAGATATGTACTACAATTCCAAGAACGATGGTGAGCAACTGGCTTTTAAATTGGCGGAAAAGCACAACATCGATTTAGTGGCCGTGTTACCTTCTGCCATGATCGGTGAAACTGCAATAGCACCATTGAGCGTATCCTATAACATCATCAACTTAATTTTGAAAAAGGCAATTCCCGTTGAAACTAATATTGCTTTAAACTGGATTGATGTGAAAGATGTAGCGGAAGGCTGTTACCTGGCTGCGACAAAAGGAAAAAATGGAGAACGCTACATCTTGGCCAACGAGAAATGTACTTCCATTCAGCAAACGACCAGAATTGCGCAAGAATTATTTCCCGAGCTGAAGTTAAAGTTGCCGCTCGCAGTTCCTAAATCTGTTTTACTTGCTGTTGCCTGGTTGATGGAAATGAGAAGTAAGTTCAATGGAAAAGCGCCACTACTAAGCACTAAAGACATAAAGATGTTTTCAGGGCTTCAGCAAGATTTTGACCTTTCAAAGTCAAGGGAAGAGCTAGGCTTTATTCCAAAGGATCCACATGAAGTTGTGAAAGAGGCTATGCGCTATTTACGGCAGAATGAAGATCGGTTTTAATTGTTCCATTAGTTGTTGTTGTGTTTACAGCGAGGCATGAACGCCCCGGGCTGGATAGGAGCAGGCCGCGGTAGGGGAGTCTCATTCGACTCCCCCGGGTCTTCTTTCAGCGCTCTAATGCTGGTCTCACCACGATGCTCGACCGTTCATCCGGTGCGAACAATCTCATCTTGTCGCAAATGACCCTTCTTTTGCCGTTCCGGTCCCCCATAAGTAGAATTCGACTCCCTTAATTTTACGGTAAATTGCATAGCCATGAATACTACAACAAACAGCCCTAATCACCTGGTGAAGAATCTGCTTCTAACACAATTCAACTTACATCAGCGCCTGTATAACAACGTCCTGGACGGTATTTCAGACGAAGAAAGCAACCAGCGATTGTATGAAAATACCGCCATGAATCATGTGAAATATCTTGCAGGACATTTATTGAACTCGCAATATGGCCTGGCAACAGGCATCGGTCTCCCTGTCGAGGTAAAATGGAACGACTTGTTTGCTGTGATGGGACAGTCAGCAGCCCGTGATAATTATGCCTACCCCTCTATCGAAGAAATCCGATCAGAGTGGAACCGCTTATACGAGCCCTTACATCAGGCACTTGAAAGGGCGAGCACTGAAGCGCTCAACGAAAAACCCGATGCACCGTTCGATCAGGTGGCGACTTCAAAAGGCGAACTTTGGGCTTTTATCAATCATCATATTGCCTATCATATTGGTCAGATTGCCATCCTAAGAAGAGGGTTCGGAAAACCTGCAATGCGCTATGATTAGCATAGCTCGCAGGCAGTAGGGCTCAACGGTAAAGTGCTCTTCCATCCTTGCGCTGGCCGGGCTTAAAGTTATGTCACCCCCGTTTATGTTGCAAGCATGAAGTTTGAGATCGGATCTACGCTATTAAATTCGCTCCTGCTTTAGTATTTCTATCGGTCTATTTAAATAGATAATTTATACCAAACCACTTTTGTCGAAGCCTCATCGAGTAGTTTACATTAGAATTGAGTTCCAGAGATGGGGTATATTTGACATAACACTCTATTTTTTTCCACATCTGGATTCCTGCAGCTGCTGAATAGGAAAAGCCCATCTTGCGCAGGTCCATCTCCTTATTCGTTTTCTTTAATCCGTAAGCATCGACGGATTCGTTTTTTAAATAAACGTTCCGAAATGCAGTTACCCCTGCTGCAAAGAAAGTTTTGAACTGGGGCTTGTTGTATACATTGTAGAGGATTTGCGGGTTTAAGGAGATATGAAGGTACTCCATATCATGGTTAGCCGTCCGGTAGCTGAGGGTGTTAAAATTGTAACTGTTCTCCGTCGTAGACGCTCTTTGCATACACGCTGCTCCCGCAAATCGGAACATCATTTTCTGAACTTGTTTGTTTTCAAACAAATCGTACCCGAAGGCGATGCCGGGAGCATGGGCAAAGGCATGCGTAGCGCCGTCTTTTGCGAGCTGGTGGTCTCCTTTGTAAACTAAGGATGCAGTAGATGAAAAAATACCTGCAACAAATCTCGAAGTGGAGGTTTTCTCTCGATGCTTTGCATTTTCCCGGCTTCCATTAATTTCCTGGATGATGTTGCGGACTTCTGTTTCCCTGTATTCGATAGTCTCTAATTTTGCACGGAGTCGTGGAGAGTCAGCTCCACTGGAAACTGCAAGCAAATGAAGTTGGTTGGCAAATACTTTCGCTCCACTTATCTCTCTATTCTTCAGATAGGGACGATACTGCAGCTCTTCAGGGTTGGCATGTAATCCTGCTTTTTGAATATAGAACCGGGTTTTTATGTTGTCTGTATATTTATAAAGCGAAACATTTTTACCTGTCTCGATCAACTGGAGAAAAATAGTCCGTGTCTCAGAAGTCGTATCTTTCTCTGTCGACAGGTCTGCCAGTCCTATCGCTCCCAAACTGATATTTACAGTATGTTTTTCAAAAGAACCGTTGCCAATGATGCTAAACGACTGAAGCTCATTCAATCCCAGTTTTTCCGGCTTACTGTTCTCTTCTTTTTTGAAGGTGATACTTTGAGGGGTGGTTCTCCATTCTTTTAAATCTATTAATCCTTTTGAGGTGTCCCCTTTAGCAGATATGATAAACCCATTTTTATAATTTGCCTGCGAAAAACATATTACAGGAATTGCAATGATAAGTACTGGGAATAGGGTTTTTAAAGCAGTAAATCGGGTCATTGTGATAATGTTAAGTTGAAGCGATTCACAAATATAAATCGAAATTTGGTATTAGAAAGCACTACCTTTTTGGGGGCGTTTACTGGTGAATGAACCGTAAATAACTATTTCTACGCTGTTCACCTTATCCAGCGGAAACGCTCACTGCTGTAGGAGGGGTTGCTCTAGCCTGGAGTTCAAACTAGCCAGATCGTTGTCCTCTGTATCTAGAGGTGGTGCATAGCTGACTGGCATCATGTTGAGTTAAAACGAAACAATCAGTCTCCGTTTTCTTCCTTTCTCGATATATCTATACCTTTATTACCCGTGCTTAAGCTCGTTCGCTTAAAGCCGGAAATAACCGATAAAAAATTAAATACCCATAGATGAAGTTTGTCAGGCCAGCAGTATTTCTTATTTGCACGATTTTTACCTCCAGCATTCTCTGTGCACAGAATGCGGAGACCTCAAAAAATAGAAGGGCGGTCTCAACAAAGGCGCAAACAGCCAGCCCGGCTACTGTAAAACTTACGGAAGTACAGTGGCACGGAACAGGCTGTTACCGGATTGAAATGCCTATGGGCACCGTTTACTTCGAAAAAGATAACGGGGTGTCAGGATTTAAAAGTTTTATAGATACTGAAGGAAACGACTGGATCGCTTCCTATCTTCCTCCCGGGCCGAACGGAGACTTTCGCGGATTCCCAAACAGTGTCGGTAACTTTGGCCATGCCGGCCGCAATAGCGGATCAAAAACAATGATTGTTGATGGGAGGACGGAAGGGGATGTGGTGATCCTGGAATCCTCGAATGACAAGTTTACCTTCCGATACTGGTTTTTTGGGGATCGTATAGCCTTGCAAGTACTGAAATCGGAGGGGGAGTATAGCTTCCTATTCGAAGGTGTTGCCGGAGGGAAAGCGGATGCAGAAGACTTTTTTGTCACAGCCGACGGAAAAAAACATATTCCTGAAGGGAAATTTAAAGATTTTACGCCGGAGTGGTTCTATCTCGGCGATCCAAAGGCGAAGAATGTACTCTTCCTTGCTAAAACTCCAGATGACGATGCTCCGAACGAAAATCACCGGCAAATACGTGCGGGAGGACAGCATAACATGGATCTCTATAGTTTCGGTCGTGCTGGCATCGAAGAAAAATATCAGATTAAAGGAATGAGCGGTAATCACCATATCTGTGTCATCGGCTTTATCCCGGCAACGCGTCCTCACCATGAAATTGCTGCAATGATTGAGCGCTTTTTAGCTGCACCTTTTACTGTGGAGAAAAAAACAGTAAAGCACTGAATAAGGCAATCTTGTAACCACCAAGGTACTGGTCATCGCGTCTCGCTACACTCTTTCGAGGTTTTTTAGGGGATGAATAGGAAGTACGCTATTCAGGAAAGAAAGTGGGATTTAAGACCGCTAAGAGCCGATCTTGTCGTCTCAAAAAAACTCTAACCTTATGCCTTGGAAGAAAGGCAATTCATATTCCTCACACCGCATAAAAGCCAGCAGGAATATTTACAATCAATAGAATTTGTATCGAAGTTCTCATACTAGCGCACACCTATCAACACATCCGCATACTCCGGGAAGGCAAACATTTCTGCCAATGCGAAGTGCCCCCGATACTCACCTTTTTGTAATTTTACCCATTCAGGTGCTGTTAATCCTGCACTCGAACGAGCCGCCTGTTAGCTGGCGGTATGGAAAAGGGTTTACTTCAGTTAAATGATGGAATGAAATTGTTGCATATAGTTTGTATGTCTGTTTTTATCCTGTTATCATGCAATAGGATCGCAGCACAAGATAATATTGGAATAAAATTATTTGGATTAAGTGTACATCCTAAAGGCGAAGAGGAAAACGCATTTTTAATGCCGAACAAGTTGGACGAGCATGGATATTTAGTTATTAATGTCGGTGCGGAGCTGTCATATGAAAAATTTTTTCTTAAGGATGTTATATCATTCAAGGTAGTGCAGGCGCTGTACGCCGATTGCGCAGAAAGATTAGCTGGTTTCAGTCATATAGGATTGAGGCATAGAATTCTTAAAAGAGGAAATCATAGTCTGTACGGGGGACTTGGGCCGACATTAGTCTTTCGGAGAAACTGGTTGGATTTACCCGGGTATATAAACCAAAACCGTTTCAAAGGGGATCCAGGGGATAAATATCAATATTTGTTTTTATGGTATGGTGGGGAATTTGAATACAAAGTCGGACTGAGTAAGCAATTAGATTTCGGACTTTCTTTCGTCCCCGGTTATCCGGATCTGATGAGTTTTGCATTCGGTATTAACTATAAGCTCAATTAAGTAAGGTTCTTCCTACTTCTTAGAGTCTTCCTAATAGGCACCTACGTCCCCTTCATTATTTTTTGTTGTTCCTGACTCTGCCGGTCCATTGCCTGCTGGTTATTTAATATGGCCTCTGCTTTTCAGAACGCTTCTTTCCCGTCTAAGGTACTGCAGTAGCAGAGGACTGTCCTCCGCTGGCGGAGGTGGCGCAGCCGGAGGTGGTGTACAGCCAATTCAAACAAGAACTTCGATAGCTAATCATCGATCGCTTAACTAGCTCCACCCAGTTGAACTAAACGCGGCTCTATTTCCTCCTTACTCGCACTTGTCGTCAGGTCTCCGCTACGACCTAACACGCTATTCAGGAAAGGTGCCGGACTTAATAGCCCAAATTATCATCCACATCATATCTTACCCCTGGGTAATTTAAAATCTTTCGCATCAGACCCAATTGCCCGAAAAGGTAGCTTTCACGATCCATGCACATGCCCACCATGTTCAGCTTATTCTCCTCCACGTAAGGAACATGCATGCCGAATTCATAAGACTCCATCAGCTCTGCCTCGTCGATGTGTAATAGCTTTTGATATACCAGAGGTGAAATTTTATGCCACTCTTTCTTCAACTCATCCAGCGTGGGGTACACGGCATTGACGTCCAATGCTTTTGCGTCCTTAAACAAGTCTTCGTTCGGATCCTTTTCTGGTAGACCTAAAATGCCCGCCAGCCAGTACCTGCAGTTGACCAAATTCCCTACCATCCAGGTGAAGTGGTTGGTTTTATTTTCAATCCGGGTTTGAGCATCGGCTTCCTGAATGTCGTTCAGCATGTTGTTGAAGGTCTGGCTGTGCATCCGATAACCGGGAATAACGATAGCTAATGATCTCGCTAAGGGAGTTTCCATAATGTTTTCCTTTAGGATTAGTTAAATCAGGGACTTGTTACTTATTTTTCGATATACAAATCTCTGATATCCTGGCGGGGACAGTGAGACGCGAAAAAGACAAGTTAGGGCGTAGTTTGCGACATCCAACCAGGGCAAGGGGCCTCCTCCCCCAATTCCCCTTTTGGGTTCAGCTATACGGTGCCACACTCTTATTGAACAGTTCAAGATATATCGGCTTTACTTTCAATGGTGGCCTGGCTACTAAAAAAGCGACCAACGCTAGGGATATTCAACTTTCTGTTAACTTCTGGAAGTTTCGTATATTAGTTATTACACACTTAAATTATCAGCGATGAAATACCAACTAGACCTAAAATCCACAGCAATTGGATTTGCGAGTGCATTTCTATTAACAGCCATCATCAGTTTCAAGAACTCAGCTGACTCAACTAATGGAAGATATCAGACTGCGGTCCATGAGAATAAGGTGGTAATTCTGGATACGAAGACCGGAGCTTACATCATGGAATCTTACATTTCTCCAAAAGCAACCTGGATAAGGGGTAACTTTGAAAGCAAACGTATGGCCGAGGCCGGAGCTAAAAATGACTAGTAAATCGGGAGGGATAACAAGCTAGTCCCTCCCCGATGATCACCACGTTCAGGTGGCTTGAGCTTTTCCTTTGTTGCTATCCCGATGAACAACGCCTATCTTAAAAGTCTATTTATCGATTTTATCAGGGCGGAAGATGGGGCGGGGGGATTTATTTCTCCAAGCTCGAGGTATGCACTGTTAAAACTCCTTTGGGTAGCCTGGAAATCTTGATGCAGCGAGCAGGGTATGATTAACCAAGATGAACAAGCAAACCATGAAACCTTCAAATGCTGCTTGCTTTTTTTGGAAGGCAATTAACTACTGGGAAGATTGAACCATCTTTTCAAAAAAAGCCTCTCTTGTATCATTCCCATTCGTGCCTTCGTAATAACATAAAGCACCTTACTATGAACAGCCAAACATTAACCTTACTCCTCCTGCTTCTTGTCGGCATCTTCACATCTTGCGACAAAGACGATATTGAGTACCAAAACCAATTTGAGAAAAGCTACCGGGCCTGGTTGGATTTCAAAAAAGAATCTGGCAATTCATATACTTATACCACTACCTTCGGATCCTCGACTGGCTTTGCAGGCCAGACTAAAATTACAGTCGCCTCGGGCAGAGTAATTGAGCGGCATTTTAAATACACTGCAGTTCCGCAAGGTTCTCTTGTGCCGCAGGAATCTCTTGAATGGACAGAAAACGAAAGTGAGTTAAACTCCCATACCTATACGTCTGCTTCCCTGCCGCTAACTCTCGATCAAATCTATCAGCAAGCTAAAAATGAATGGCTTCTGGAAAGGAAAAATGCTAAGACCTATTTTGAAGCAAAGAATAATGGGTTAATATCCTCCTGTGGTTACGTAGAAGACGGATGTCAGGACGACTGTTTTCTAGGAATCTCCATCGGTTCCATCAAAAAGAATTAGCAGGCACTGCCTGCTTAAGGAGCTCTCGATCAGCGCTTTTTAGCAGTCTCTTTCGGTGGCTCCACGATATCAATGTATTTCTTATACAGCTGGGGCCAGTTACGGCCTTTCGAGATTAAATACTGCTCGTTTTTAGTCCGGTATATTTCAAATATTTCGATGACCAGCTTCACCGTCTTATAATCGATCGATTGTTCGCGGGCCTGCTTCAGGTTCGCTAAGATCACCTTTTCTTCCTCTGCGGTCAGGTCAGGCACGATCATTTTGTATTTAGCAAGGGTGGAGGCGAGTTTGTCTTTCGTGTATTTATCCAAAATTTGCTCCACCTGCTGCTCGGTAAGATCCTTACGCAGACCAGTCATCAGGGTCTCATGCACGCTTCCTGGCATAGCTGATGAAGCAATCAACTGCCGGTCTAAAGGACCAAGGGGTTTGCCGGTAGCCGGGTTAATTCCAGCGGGTACAGTTTCGTAGCTGTGGGAATAATGCCAGTCGTGGACAGCCTTTAAATGAGTGGTGATAAGAGCTTTTATACGTTGCTCTTTTTCCGCATCATTCAGTTGTAAGGATGCGGCCCATTCGGCGGCATTCTTGTAGATAGCCGCCTCTTCATTCGCAATCTGCTCAGGAGTAGCTTTTTGGGTGGTGCTTAACTGAGCTTTTGCAGAAAGAGATAGTACCGCCACGAACAATAGAATAATTACACCTTTGCTATTCATATCTTCCGGATTCTATAATGGTTTTAATAGATTCTATAATGGTTTTAATAGTTTAATTGGATGCTTATGCAAACCTTTTTCTGCAACCAGTAGTGATTGAAGAATGGCTTTGTTCAAAAGTACACACTAAAACGGGATATAAGCTGATTAAACTTCGATAAAATGGGGGGCATTAACTGAAATCAAGAAGGAGGATTTGCCCTCCTTAAAAAGATCGAAGAGCTAGTGCTCTTGTTATTCCCTTCTGATTCCCGCATGGACGTGCCTGGAGGCCTCCTTTGCTTCAACAAGTCTGCTCGACAATAAAAAACCGCCTCAAAGTTAACTTCAGAGGCGGTTTTGCTAAGACATAAGCTGAATGTCGATGACACTAAGTGGAAATTGGTAGTCTCGACTATTGTAAATCCTGCTATTTCGTTAAAAGGAACTGATTTATTTTTTCCAGTAGAATACTCATCTCAAATGGTTTCGCGAGAAAGTCATTTGCGCCAGCTTCGAGGGCCGTTTTTTCAAGATCCCTGCTGGCCGAAAGCATAATCACCGGGATATCTTTGGTTGCCGGAGAGCAACGAAGTAGTTGGCAAATTTCTTTGCCGTCTTCTCCGGATAACCAAACATCTAATAGAATTAAATCTGCTTTTTGTCGGGCCAAATACGGGAAGAGGTCGGATCCCTTGGTGAAAGTTTTAATTGTGTAGCCCGCAAATTCAAGCATTACTACCAGCGAGTCTACAATTCCCGGGTCGTCATCTACTACAACTATTGTTTTGTTAGTCATTCCTGCGTTTCAATTAATCTTATTTATTTAATTTCATTAGGTAGCGAGAAGCAGAAGGTAGACCCATAGCCTTCTTTGCTCGAAACCCATATTTCCCCACCTTCTCTTTTGATAATTTCAGAAGAAATGTAAAGGCCGAGACCTAAGCCAGGGAAGGTGTGTTCCTTAGTCCCGCTTACGCGATAAAACTGTTCGAACACTTTGTTTCTTTTGTTTTCAGGGATTCCTATACCAAAGTCCTGAACACAAAGCCTGACGTTAGGGCCATCCAGGCGACTATAGATAATTACTTTGTCTGCCCCAGGAGAGTATTTTATAGCGTTGGAAATAAGGTTAGTAATTACCTGGCCGATGCGATCCCGATCAGCGAATACGTTCCCGTCAAATTCCAACTTGGTGACAAGTTGATGCTTTGTTGTTCGTTGTATTTCCTCCACAATCTCTTCTACGAGCGAGCTGAAATCAAAAGAAGCATCATTAAACTGCATCCTTCCGGTTTGAATTTTAGTAACATCCAGCAGGTCTCCAATAAGTGAAGTAAGCTTATTCAGCTGCAGATCCATCTTATGAACCAGGCCTGCCTTTTTCTCATCTCCCTCATTTTTCAACATAGCCTCCAGAACCTGCGTATAAGCTTTGATACTGGTTACCGGGGTCTTCAATTCGTGGCTTGCAATTCCAAGGAAGTTATCCTTCTGTTTTTGCAAAATCTTGAACTCATTAATGTCCGTATTCGTTCCAATCCAGCGCACTATTTGTCCCTCTTCATTGCGTATAGGTACAGCACGACCAAGGAACCAGCGATACTCTCCCTCTTTAAATCGATCTTTAAATCTGTACTCGATCTCGTAAACCGTTCCGGTGCTTACGCATTTGTACCAGGTATCTACCACGCGTTTTAGATCTTCCGGGTGCAATATCGGTTCCCAGCTTTCATCCCCGAAACTGTCCTTGCTAAAGCCAGTATAGTCATACCATTGCTCGTTATAATAATCCAAATAGCCGTCTGGTCTTGCAGTCCAAACAATCTGTGGCATGGAGTCTGCCAACTCGCTGAGTCTTTGCTGACTCTCTTTTAGCTTCAATTCATTTTCTTCCACCAACTTACGCGACAATACCTGTTCTGTGACATCAAGACACATGATCAGGATGCTTCTTTTGTTTTCCTTGAAGCTTATTGGTTTATAGGTGAAATTGAAATAATAGGTTTTGAGTTCGCCATTGACTATAATCTCGGCTTTACTTTCTGTATTGGTATATTCCTCTCCCGTCTCATAAACTTCTTTCAATAAGGCCGGGTAGCTTTGTCCCTTTAGCTCCGGCATAAACTCGAGGAGTTCCCGGTCCAGGATACTTCTATCTCTTCCCCAAATTTCGAGCATTGCATCATTAACCAGTTCCAGTACCATGTTTTCTCCACTCAGTAATGCCGTAGCAACAGGGGCTTTGTCCACCAGGTTTCTAAACCTTGCTTCGCTTTCCTCTGCCCGGTGTCGCGAAAGCACTAGATCTGTGACATCGTAGCCCAGAGACATGATAGTCGAAACTTTTTCACCCTCAAAAATGGGATGATAAACGAAGTTGATATACATCGTCTTCGGACCGTCGCTATGTACTATAGAAATAGGCAATTCCGTTCCGTAGAAAGGTACACCTGTACGATACACATCCTGAAGCACGTCAATAAATCCCTGCTCAATAAGTTCGGGAAAAACATCAATTACTTTTTGACCGATAACATCTTTCGTTCGTCCCCAAATCTCCAGCGATTTTGAATTGGCTGTTTCTATAATAAAATCTTCTCCCTGAATAACTGCCATCGCCACCGGAGCTTGTAAAATCAGGTCACGGAGTTTTACCTCGTTACTTTCCGCCCTTCTTCGTATCATCACCTGCTCTGTAACATTCGTAGCCATATTCAGGATAGCATAAATTTCACCTGCCGAATTTCGAAGTGCCTTATAACTGAAATTGTAGTAGAAACGTTGTAGTTTTCCATCAACAACCAGATCTACAGGGTCTTCAGTTGCTTTGTAGGTAGTGCCTGTATGATAAACGCGCTGCAGTAAGTCGTGAAAAGGCTGCCCTTCCAGTTCAGGAAGAGCCTCATGAAGTGTTTTTCCAATAACGTCCTGGTCTTTACCCCAAACCTTAATCATTGCATCATTCGCGACTTCAATCCTCATTTCCGGCCCCACGTAAACCGCTGTGGCAACATCTGCCTCTAATACAAGACTTTTAAATTTCCTTTCACTTTCTACCAGATTTTTCTTGGCCAACACCTGTTCTGTAACCTCTGTCGCCACTACACTTACTCCCGTGATCTCTCCTCCCGTATTCCGTACAGGCGCATATATGAAGTTAAAATATGCATCCTCGAGAATCCCATGCCGGTATAGTTTCGCCAGTGTTTCATATCCGCGTTGCTCAATGCCCGTATCAAAAACATTCTTAAGCATAGCCGGAAAAGGCTGGTCTGCTATTTCGGGTAATGCTTCTATAATCGGTAATCCAATAATCTCCTCTTCTTTTCCCCATAGTTCAAGTATTTGGGGATTGGCGATATCAACGAGTAGATTCTCCCCTTCCAAATATGCTAGCGCTACAGGAGCCTGCTCAAATAATGAGGCCATGCTGTCGCGACTAAATAACTCTGAATTCATACTAGATTCAACTTTTTAAGTACTTTCTGCAAAGATACTGGTAATATGGACGCTTTTTTAAACCTCCAATTTTATATCTTATGATAATGGCTCACTATTGTTCCAGTTGGAGACAGGAAGTGAGAAATAAAAGCAACTCCCCTCATTCAATGTACTATTAACAAACACCCTGCTTTGATGCTGCTTCAGAATACTTTGAATGATGTACAGCCCAAGGCCCAGCCCCGATGCTTTGTTGTTATTGGTAGTATCGCTTACCCGATAATATTTTTCAAATATAAGCTCGAGTTTGTCTGCCGGTATTCCAACTCCAAAATCGCTGATTTCAATTTTTACTAATTTCCCGTTTTCGCTAAGCTTCAGGCCGACTTCCACCTTGTCTGCCTGTGGCGAGTATTTGATAGCGTTATTTATCAGGTTAATAATAACCTGCATTATTTTTTGGCGATCGGCATATACCAGATGGACGTCGTCAGAATTAAAGGTCCGAATAATGGTATGGCTGTTCTGAGTGGCAGATATAAGGTCGATGCATTCTTCAAGCACTTTAGTAATTGAAAATGAGCTGAGATTGAGGGAAAGCTGACCAGAGTCTATATTTGAAACGTCGAAGAGGCTGGAAACAAGAAACTCCAGAGAATTAAGAGAGGCATCGGCTCTCAATAAAAACTTTCTGCTACTTTCAGGCAGCGCCATTCGCTGGAGGATTTGATGGTATGCCTTTAAGCTGGTGATGGGAGTTTTCAGTTCATGACTGGCAATATTAATAAATTCGTCTCTTCTTTGTATTGATTTAACCTGACTATCAATATTGGTACATGAACCGATCCATTTAACTGGTCGCCCGTCTTCAAAATACGGTTGGGCCTTGATAAGATACCATTCAAAGGCTTGGGCATGATTTTCCAGTCGGATTTCAACTTTAAATTCTTCCAAACTTTTCATCCCGGTGTTCCAGCACCGCAACAGCTTAAAGCGGTCCTTGATGCATACTTTAAGCAGCACCTCCTTTGCCAGGAATTCGGAGATATTAAAGAACTGAAAAAAGCGCTTGTTCACATAGTCGACCTTGCCGGAAACGTCGGCAGTCCAGATAATATCAGGATTAAAGTCGGATAAAAATTCGAACCGTTTTCGTTCAGCTTCTGCTTTCCTTTTAGAAATTAACAGTTCCCGTTCGTATAGCTTACGTTCGCTAACGTCGTAGAGCGTAGCGTTGATTGCTTGGGCAACTCCGTCGACTGCTTTGCTGGGTACCGCGCTAAGAAAAACGGGAAAAGAGGCGTTATTTTTTTTGATAATATCGTAGCTCAGCTGGTTTACTGCTCCATTAGCGTTAATTAATGGACGAAAAAACATTTCGTAATGTAGTGCCGCCCCTTTTGATATGAGGTCAGTAAATTTTTTTTTATATAAAACCTCCTCCAGCTCATACCCGAGCCATTCGAGAAGGGTCCTGTTTATTTTGATAATTGTTCCGTCAGGAAGGAAAGATAAATATCCACAAGGGGCATTTTGATACAGTTCTTCTGTGTCAATTAAGGTATCTAATAACTTTTTGTCGACACTGAAACTCAATAGCCCTAATTTAAATACTTCTTAATCGCCTTAACTGTTTCTTGTGGTTCGCTGATGTGAGGACAGTGTCCGCTCGCTTCCATTATATACAATGTATTATCAGGAGTGTTTGCAGCGATAAAATCTCCGATATTAAGGGGAGCAATAATATCATCCGTACATTGCAGGGTAAGGCTGGGAACCTGAAGTTTTGGCAAATCTGCTCTGTTGTCAGAGAAAAAAGTAACTCTTGCAAATTCCCGCGCTATATCAGGATCTGTGGAACAAAAGCTACTGGTCAAAAATGCTCCAAGTTCCGGCCGGTCGGGGTTTCCCATAATAGCCGGTGCTAACTGGCTCGACCAGCCCAAATAGTTGGAATCCATAAATTCAAAAAGTGCTTCCAAATCGGCTCTTTCAAATCCGCCGTGATACCCCTCATCATTCAGGTAACGCGGAGAGGGACCTACAAAAATCAGCTTTTCGAAAAAAGACGGGTGCTTAAGGGCAGCAAGCACGCCCACCATGCTGCTTACGGAATGACCAACAAAAATAGTTTCCTCCAGTTTAAGCTCATCACAAACCTCCAGAATATCCTGAGCATACCCTTCTAACGTTCCATAGCGGGAAGAACTGTAGGCACTTAAATCGGATTTGCCGGCTCCTACATAGTCAAATAGGACTAATTTATAGTCGTTCGCAAAAGCATCAGTAACAAATTTCCAGGAGTTTTGGTCGCAGCCGAATCCGTGGGCGAAAAGCATTACTTTCTCTCCCTTGCCTGTAATGGTGACATTATTACGTTTGATTATCGTATTCACAAGATTATTTATTTAGGATCATTATTAGAGTCTAAAATAGATAAAAGGAACAAGCTTTTTTCAGCAAACATGTTAATGGTTTCTTCCTGCATTTCCTGACTGATGTCTTTCCGTTCGAACCCCATACTCCAGTCGGGAAAGAAACGCTGGTCGATTTTTCCTTCTTTTAAAGTTTGCACATTGTAATGACGATCGTCTCGAAGAAGATTACTGTATAATTGCTGAATTTTTGTTTCCTCTCCTTCAATCAGTTGGACGTATAAATCTTTGAAGCAGATGAGCATTCCTGTGACTTCATGCTCAGAGTTTGCAGACCTTGCGGTGTTCAGTAGATCATCGAGCTCCTGGTCCGACAACATCCTGCTGGGAAAGCTGGAATATATTAAATAGTATAAGGCCATGACCTTTATGGGAAGTGTTTGTTATTCTAAACTCGACAATAAAACAATATAATGGGGTAATTGTTTTCTGGAGTTTTCTAAAAGTAGAAAAAAGGGGAAGTGAGGACTTCCATTCTATAATTTAAGAAGTCGATAAGCCGCCGCGTCTCTGTGAGACGCTGCGTTGAAGGAGCTGGGATTAAGTTGTTTTTCCCTTGCGGACAATGATGTTTTTTGAATAGTAGTAGGTGTCTGCAGTAGGTCCTGGCGATCCGCTCGAACCTTCCATTTGCAGGTTTATGATCAGCCACATAGGCTTGTTTGCGTGATTGGTGCCGGTATGCGTTCCTCTTAATACCCCGTCTATGTAGTACTGGCACCGCACGTCATTCGTCCAGGCGCCGCTAGAGTTTTTAATCCGCGTCAACACGAGCTTATAATTATGCCAGGTAGAGGCTGCATTTGAAATTACGGTCTGAGTAGTTTCCCAGCTGGTGTTCTGCCAATCGGGGCCATCCACCGTATTTTGCCAGTTCGTAGTGCTTCCTTTAAACTCCAGGATGTCACACTCAGGCGGCCAGGAAGTCGCGCCGGTAATCCAGAATGCAGGCCAGCTACCGCGAGTAACGGGCGCTTTAAAATCACCGCTGATCTCCCAGGTGTCAAAGGCATCGTTAACGTTTATCTGGGCTTTAGCATGCATCGCCCCTGAATGATAGCGGATCGGCAAATGGGGGTCGGCGCTGCTGTTTCCCTCGTTCCAGTTAATTCGGGTTGCTTTAATAGTCATCCCACCATTTTCAAGATAAACATGATTACGGTCCGTATTACTCGCATACATCCTGGCAGAACCGTTGTGGTCTGATCCCCAGGGATACAAGTAGTTCCAGTGTGCTTCGAGCACGCTGCGACTGGAAAAAGTAGTGCCGTTCAAAACGGTGGTCCATGTCACCGCACTGGTAGTCGCGCCATTCTTGCCTGCGGCAGAGGCAGATGGAGATGATTCAATGAGGTCCGATTTTTTGCAGGAGGAGAATGCAAATAGCATCGCAATGGAGAGGACTCCATAGTTAAATTTCAGATTCATATTAAGGTAGTTTTTTAGTAATTGATTAAATGGTAAATGTCTGGCGGCCGAACAATACAAAGGTTAGCACATCTGGGCGCTTGTGCGGGGGACAAAATCATTCAAATAGGTGGGCATTTTGTGAAGATGGAAGGGGCTAGGCTAGAACTTATTTGAAAGTAGCCAGCCACTTTAAAAGTAGCAAAAGATTTAGCTTGGCTAGAGCGGCTAAACGACTGTCCTCAGCTAGCTAAATGGCATACCGCAGGTGGTTAAAAGGATCTTATTTCTTTAAGCCGAGTGTTAGTGCTCGCCAGCTTAAACTTCTCGGATATGTCTCCAGGATTTTAAGCATAAACTGTAACTCCTTGTACATAACGTTGTCTATAGGATGATTAAGTCTGAAAGGATGCTTCTACAATTGGACGAAGGGGTGGGAGATTATAGAAATGTGCATCTCTGCAGGCATCAAAACGGACATACTGTATGAAAGCATTTACAAGAAAACTATACGGAGGACCTGAGGTCCTTCAATTGGAAGAGGTAGAAAAACCAACACCGCAAGCAGGTCAGTTGCTGGTGAAGGTTGCTGCTAACTCGGCTAATCCGGCCGATTGGCATATCCTGAGGGGGACTCCCATCCTGGCACGCTTCGCTTTCGGGTTATTTAAACCCCGCTCTAAGTTTATAGGCGCCGACTTTGCGGGTGTTGTCGAAGCAGTAGGAGAGGGTGTAACACAGTTCAAGGCAGGCGACCGGGTGTTTGGCGAGACGCTTAGAGGTGGTTCTTTCGCCCAATACACCTGCGTGGCAGAAAAAGAGTGTGCGCAAATACCCGAAGGACTAACCTTCAGGGAGTTAGCTTGTGTTCCTGTTGCGGGGCTTACCGCGCTGCAGGCGCTCATCACTCATGGAAAATTACAGAAAGGCGAATCCGTGTTGATTAACGGTGCTTCCGGTGGGGTAGGACATTTTGCCGTGCAAATTGCTAAAGCCTACGGGGCGAAAGTTACAGGGGTATGTTCTGCCAAGAATGCTGCCCTGGTGGTGGGCCTTGGTGCTGATCAAGTGATCGCCTACGATCAGGAAAACATCCATCAGCATAAGGGAAAATATGACCTGGTTGTTGATACCCATGGTAACCTTTCCCTGGCTGATTTCAGGCGTATGGGACAGCGGGGCGTGATGGTCGGCTTCACCTCCATGCCGCACATGCTATCGGTAATTTTCAAAGCAAAGCTGAGCAAGTATCCCTTGGCACAATTTACAGCTGAGACGAATACACCAGATTTAGAAACGCTAGCTTCGCTGGTGAAAACTGGGAAAATAAAAGTTCATATAGACGCTACCTATTCGCATCAGGAAATTCCTGAAGCCATTGGCTACATTGAAGCTATGCGAACGAGGGGAAAAGTGGCGATGGTTTGGTAGAGACTGCGGAATCGTTGCAAGGGCCTGGTGTTTTTGGTGAAACTATGGAGCTAAGTGGCGTCGGCTGGCCTGAATCTCCGTATACTCACAGAAGCCTATTTCCATGTGGTACTAGCAGTGCTGTTGACAGCCCGTAAATTAACTCTTATCTTTAGTGTCTCGATCGCGGGACAAAGAGGATCACCGCCCCTTCCGGTTAGTGGACAGATCTATTTTCGCGCGGTGAGTCCACTAGCGACTGCTAAATACTATCACAATTACTCATGAACATCAAGATCATTAGCCTTGCTGCGCTCTTCTTCTTATCTTCCTGTTTGCCATCACCTTCCAGCGTGTTATCCCTATTACTGAGTGATCCCGACACAGGCATTGTCGGAAAATGGGACTTCCGTACCAGCTATCTGCCAGGGCAGGAAGATGGATTTAAAGCGGGAGAGGTAAATGTTTCTGTAGAAAATCTTGTAAACAGCGACTATATCGGCAGTTACTATGTCTTCAATGCTGACGGCACCTATCGCTCTTTGCATACCGAGGGCCTCACGGAAGAATACATTGAGGGCAGATGGAGTTTCGACGAAAAAGACTCTCTCCTCCGTTTTGAGACGAACAAAGCAACCCAGCAAAAAATCTTCAAGGTTAATTATCTAAAGAATAACAAACTAAGTTTATCTGATGTGCGTCCGGCGGAGCAGGGTAAAAAAACATCCTACCTCGACAAGCTGTACACGGAAATAAGCCATCACTACACCTTTCAGGCAGATGAAGACGTGGTGGATACAGAACATGACTACACCGTTAGAGAAGCAAATGACTGGCGTATAAAGCCTCAAAAGCCTGAAACTGACGGGCAGATCAGAGAAAGGATAGCGGCCAACATTGACTACGCCATCATGTATCTGGACGCTCATCTGGAGTCTAAAAAGAAAAGCATCCGGTACGCAGGTTTGGCTAGTCCATTTATGTTTGCTTCAAACGGCATTGCTTTACACCCGATGGAAAGAGTAAAGGCATGGAAAGATATGTTCTACAGCTATGAGCAGGCTGTTCTGGGCCACGGTTTTCTGAAAGAGGCCTTCGCTACGCATATCAAAGTTCCCGAGAATAAATCTCACGTCGAGCTACAGCGACACCTTTTAGTCGAAATAAAAAGACAAGTCCTAAAGCGAAACAGTATTTAGGGCACGCTCCCCTTCGGTCATCTGACAACTATTGCAGATTTGGAAGGATGACTGCTTTTGAGAAATTCCAAAAAGTCAACTCCTTACCTTGGTTATCAACATACCGCTAACCTTAATTACCGAAATTAGGATTAATATGACCTGCAACAAAATTCAATAAACGAGGCAGGAGAGAGAACATTGCGGAGTTCAAGATGAAAGCGTAGCCTAGCCCGCCTGTAACCCTAAACACAATAACCATCGGAAGCGTACGCCTATTCCTCGAAAGGAAGCAGAGGTGCCGCCCTTTTAGTTCCTGAAAATCAGGTCTATGTATCCGTTTCAACAAATATGTTACAACTTATATAAACAATTGCTTTTTACGCAAGTATTTAAAAGAAACGTTAGCCTATGTGAACTAGTGTTAATTAATTAAAGTCCTATCTATGAAAACAACTAATTCTACCAAATGGAGGCATAGCGTCTCCGTACTTGGCTTTGCCTTGCTTGCCGTCTTTGGAGTGGTAAGTTGCAGCGATGAAGAAATCGTCAATGCAGAGCTTAATTCCCAATCGCTTTCGGCGAAAAAAAACAGCAGCTCTCTCATGCTCAATGAGGTCCCCGAACCCTGTATCAGCCGCTGTCTGGTTGCAGGACAACATACGAACGTAGGTTCGGTAGACGTAGCGGTAAATAGTGGCGGTGATATTCTTGTTACTTACAGAATCACAAAGCCCAATATTTATCTGCTCGAAATTCACACAGATGTCTTTAAAAGCATCGAGCAGTTTAAGCAGGAAAAGAAACTAAGCAACGGTGGCGCAACTCCCGGGAAGTTTGCTTTCAAACAGTCCTGGAGTGCAAGTGCGAAGGTGACTAATTACACAGTTACGATCCCTAAATCTTACGTGGATAAATACCTGGGATCCACCCGTTGCCTCAATATAGCAACGCATGCAGCGCTGTCAAACGGAGAGACGGCATGGGGAGGGCTTTGCGCTGATTCTCCTAAGGGGGTTACCCTCGACAAGGCTAAACAGTTCCCAGGAAAGAATTGGTCCGTTTACTTTGAATTCTGCATGGATGAATGTAAGGATATCATCGATTTTACTTATGCCTGGGAAGACAAGAGAAACAATCAGAATGATGCCGACTACAACGACATGGTAGTGCAGGCCGACGTGATAAAGACTCCCGGCGAATTAAAACTTACCTTTTTAGCAACAGCGCGTGGCGCGTCTTATGATCATAAGTTTAAAATTCGTATTCCGAAGCAGGGAATCACCGGAGTCTTCGGGCAAAATGGTGAACCGCAGAATGTGGTATCAAGCGGAAGCGACTATATTATTACCGTCTTCGAAAGTACTAAAACGGCGTTACCTGCCGGAAATGCCTGGGGATTTGCCAATACCATGCTTACTGAGAAGTGTGCTCCCTTCGCATACAAGGAGCTGGTACTAACGGTCGATAACAGTTTCCCCTACAATCCGGCCAAGCCCTATATTCCTTTCATTACAGTCTATACCTCCGGAAACGTTCAAAGCGGACCAGGATACGATCTATCCATATTTGAACTTTCAGGACGGGATACCTGGGTTGATCCAAGCGGAAAAGTATACCCGAACGGTATCCTGATTCCGAAAGATTGGAGATGGCCGATCGAAAAGCAGCATATCAAAGGTCCTTACCCGAACTTTTCACAACCGAACTGGGCCAATTATCTTGCTGACCCATCTCTTACTTTCAATAAAAGCAGGTGTAATTAAAATAATTTAACAGGAAGGAGCTAACGTTTACACCGTCGCGGCATTGCCGGGCGGTGTTTTTTATCCAAATCATACCTAATTTATATGCAACTTTTTACTCTTATTCATATCTCCCTCGAAGAAGAAAGCATTCAAAATAATTTTGTAACAGGAGGCACAAAGGCCCAGATAGCCTTGTACATCAACTGTGCCTGCAGACTGGCAGAGTCACTGGCCGTACAAGGGTTATCGCTGACAGTTATAACTAATGATCGGGAGTATATTTTGACGCACTTGGCTAATCCTCCTTTTGCCATTGTTCAGCTTCCTTTTGTTCAAAATGTGCCTTCAGGAATTCGCTTCTATTCTGCACATTATAAGTTGCAGGTGTTTAAGTATTTGGCCGGACTAGATAGCGGCTATCTGTGCCTCATTGACTCAGATATTGTTTGTGTTAATAAGGTCCCTGTTGCATTACGATGCGCAGCTGCTAACCAAGAGCCTTTGTTTTACGACATCACCCGGCAGGTTGTTCCCAAGCTGGGGGTAAAGACTATCGTGGATAATAAACAGAGGTTAATCAATGACAAATGCGGGCCGACCTGGGCTGGAGGAGAGTTTTTAGCGGGGCCTCCGTCCTTCTTCGCTGAACTTTCTGAGCTTTTGGTCCCGATAGAAAAACGCTACTTTTCGAACTTCCAGTCGTTCGTGCATCAGGGAGATGAAATGGTGGTGACCGCTGCTATTGAGAAACTGAGACGACGAAGAACTCTGGAGGATGCCGGTCTTAACGGAATTATTACAAGATACTGGAGCGTCAGGCCGATTCATCAGCAGGGATCGGTGGATAAAATCAAGACTAGTTTTCTAATACACCTTCCATCAGATAAACCTTTTCTCGCCGGTAAGCCCTTTACCACTCCGGACGAGTTCTTGAAGAGATATGAGCGCTATGTGGATCGTAAGCGGGTTTTTCGTTTTTGGTTTGGTCCCTTTATTCCTGCATTAAAAACTGTACTTATATCCGTGCCGAAGATGAGTCGCTATCCTTTAACAAAAGTTTTAAGTCAATTCTTTTTTCGGAAGAGTAAGGAGTATGCAAGTTAGAACTCTTTTCTCCCGGGGAAGCTTCCTGAGCACAGGTTTTATCGCCAGCATTTTTCAGGAAGCGGGAAGGAGCCGATTCTGAAGTTCGATGAATTGTATTTATTCCCGGTTTACTTATCTCGTACACTCCTGTAAAAATCTACGGAATCCCAAACCTCCGATCTTTTGTTTAGTTTGCCTAGGAAACCATGCGACCCAACATGCAATCAACTACCGTCATATATGCCAGGGGTGAGATGGCCGACAGAATCCGCTCGTTCAACTGGTCGGGCACCTTCCTCGGTCCGATAGAAGCCTGGCCCGCACCATTGCTCGCCACCGTGAACCTGGTTCTTGATTCCGGCTTTCCCATGTTTATCTGGTGGGGAAGGGAAGAGAAAATTCAGTTTTACAACGATGCTTACCGGCATATTCTTGGCAGCCCCGAAAACAGTAAGCACCCTCTAGCCCTAGGCCAGCGGGGCGAAGAATGCTGGAAGGAGGTCTGGCCGGTGATCAATCCTTTGATCGAGCGGGTTCTGCAGACAGGAGATGCCGTCTTTCTTGAGGATCAACTCATTCCGATCTATCGCAACGGTCGGTTAGAGGATGTATACTGGACATTCTCTTATAACCCGATCAGAGAAAAAAACGGGACGCCGGAGGGGATTTTGGCCGTATGTACCGAAACCACCAAGGCCAAGCAGTTGCTACAGGAGAACGAACAACAACTACAGCGCGTAATGGATCATATGGCGGAAGGAGTGGGCATTACAGACAGGGAAGGTCGCATTATCTATTCCAACCCCATGGCGCATCAGATTCTCGATACAGCGAGTGAACGTTTTCCAGAAAGGAAGAGTAATTCGGCCGAATGGTACAATACGCACCTCGACGGTCGTCCCATGGCCGACGAAGAGCACCCAACAATGGTTGCCATGGCGACCGGAAAGCCGGTGTTCAACTATGAATTTGCCATAGAGCGTCCGGGTACGAGTCGCATGTATTTAACAATGAATGCAGCGCCCATTACAGACACCAACGGAAATATAACCGGGTCGGTAGGAATGTTTATCGATATTACAGAACGAAAACAAACAGAAGAAGCGTTAAAGTCGGCCAAAGAGGCGCTGGAACAGCAAAAGCGACTGTATGAGGCTATCACTTCAGGTACCCCAGACCTGATGTACGTGTTTGATCTGAATTACAAGTTCAGCTATGCCAATAAAGCCTTGCTCGATATGTGGGGAAAGACGTGGGAGAGTGCCGTTGGCAAAGGACTCCGTGAAAACGGGTATGAAGAGTGGCATGCTCAAATGCACGAGCGCGAGATTGACCAAGTGGTGGCTACCAAACAAGCCCTTCGGGGAGAAGTATCCTTTCCTCATGCTAATCTGGGAAAGCGCGTTTACGACTATATCCTGGCGCCGGTACTTGACGAGAATAGCGAGGTAGTTGCGGTAGCCGGTACAACACGGGATATCACCGAGATCAAAAATGCCGAAGCTGCCATCATGGAAAGTGAAGAACGTTTTCGGATGATGGCCGAAGGAGCAGATGTGATGATAGCAGTAGGTGATGAAGCAGGCAGGGCAATTTATTTTAATCAGGCATGGAGCAAGTTAACCGGCATCACAGGAGATGAACTGCTGAAGTTTGGCTGGGTAGATTTGATGCACCCCGACGACAAGGAGCGGGTACTTGCTATTTTTTCAGCTGCACTCAAAGAGCAAAAGTCTTGGGAATGGGAGTTTCGGATGCCTGACGCTAAAGGAGAATACCGATGGTTGCTGTCCCGGGGGCTTCCACGCTTGAGGTCAGATGGAAGCTTTGCCGGCTATATTAGTTCAACCATAGACATCCACGATCTTAAAGAAAATGAGCAGCGCAAAAATGACTTTATCAGTATGGTGAGCCACGAGTTGAAAACGCCCTTAACCTCCACTATCAGCTACGTGCAGGTGGCACAACGGAAAGTGGTAGCGGCTGGTGATACACTTACAGCGGGCATGCTGCAGCGGGCAGTCCGACAGCTTGGAAAGATGACCACACTCATTAACGGATTCCTGAACGTGTCGAGGTTAGAAGCGGGTAAAATCCATATTGATAAGAAAAAGGTGGATCTGGCCGTATTGGTAAAAGAGGTCGAGGAAAGCATTGTGCCCGAAGCAAGTTTTCACCACATTATTTTTGCGCCTGTAGAGGAAACTTGGGTTAATATTGATAAAGATAAAATCGAACAGGTGATAAACAATCTGATCAGCAATGCTACCAAGTACTCGCCCCCCGGAACTACGATTAATATAGCATGTGTAACCAGGGAGGAGCACGCATTTTTTAGTTTAAAAGATGAAGGAATGGGCATTAGACCTGAGGATCAGGAAAAGCTGTTTAGTCGGTTTTACCGGGTAGCAGGAAATGAAAAGGCCATCCCAGGATTTGGTATTGGATTATACATCTGTAAAGAAATTATAGAACGGCACGAGGGAAAGATAGGTGTTGAAAGTGATGAGGGCAAAGGCAGCACTTTTTGGTTCACCCTACCAGTGTGTCAGAACAGCAAGTAGAAATACGAAGTTAGTGATACCAGGGCTAGATCGGTAGCATCAATGTATTTTTCCCTTGCTTCGGAAATTGTACCACTTGCCTTTGTCTCACGCTATTACTAAGTCGGGAAAGACTTGGGAATAACTCTTGTTTGAAGCAATAGCCCGGACAGCTTTGTGCGTTTCACATGCTTTTCAGGCCTTCTTCAGATCCTGCAAAAACTGACTTGGAGTTTTGCCAAATTCTTTTTTAAATGCTTTAGTAAAATACGACTGCGTCTGGATTCCTACCCGGTACATCACCTCCGTAAGCAAAACATCGTCGTGCGTCATAATCTCCAGGGCTTTACGAAGGCGGATGGTACGGACAAACTCGCCTGTTGATTGCCCCGTAATGGATTTAATTTTCTGGTACAGCTTGGTGCGGCTCATCCCAATCTCCCTGCAAAGAAAATCGATATCGAGGTCTGGGTTTACCAGTTGAGACTCAATAATTTTCAGTAATTTATCGATAAACTCTTTGTCTTTTGTAGAGTGCGCCAGCTCCCTCACTTCTGCATGATGGTCCTGCGTATAATGGTCTCTTATTTTTTGCCTCTGGGCAAAAATGTTTTTGATAGTAAGCTGTAACAGCTGAATGCTGACTGGCTTGGTGAAGTAGTAGTCCGAACCCGATTCAACTCCCTCAATTTCGGCTTCTGTACTGTTTTTTGCCGTCAGCATCAAGAAAGGGATGTGGCAAATCTCGATATCTTCCTTTACCCGCCGACAAAACTCGATTCCATTCATGCCCGGCATCATCACATCGCTTATAATCAAGTCGGGGAAGGTCTCTTTTGCTTTCTCGATGCCAGCCATGCCGTTTGCCGCTTCGCTGATTTTATAGACAGCGCCAAGGGTGCCTTTTAAAAAGGACCTTAGTTCTTCATTGTCATCAACCAGCAGGATGTGCTTTTGTTGATTACCTGAATCCTGATCCCAACTGCCTGGCTCTTCGGGGTCCTCCGGCAAGCTGATGACGCTCTCCAGCCGGGTGCCGGCTTCGTGTTCATTTTGTATCCATCGCTCGTCCTCCGAGTAGTCATCATTTCCACATGGAAGAGAAATGACGATCTCTGTGCCCTCGTTCTTTTCACTCGAGACCAAGATGCTACCTTTATGCAGCGTGGCAAGACTTTTCACGAAGGCGAGTCCAACCCCTGAACCCAAATGAGTGTCGGTGATCCTGTAATACCTTTCAAAAAGGTGATTGATCGAGTCTTTAGAAATTCCGATGCCGTTATCTGCCACCCGCAAGTGGATATACCTTTTCCCCGCGTAGCTGTTGGGGATGTTTAGGCGATTTGTAAACGAGGGACTAAAGCTTCGCAGATCCGTAAATAGCTGTAACGTTATTCGTCCTCCTTCAGGGGTGTATTTCAGAGAATTATTGATGAGATTCAGGATGATCTTCTCCACTACATGGCGGTCAAACCAGATTTCTTCCGGTATTTCCTCTTTGATCACCTCAAACTGAATTTTTTTATCCGCAGCTGAGTCTCTGAACTCGTCAGCAATTTCGTCCAGGAACAGCGAGATATTCCCCTGCATTACCTTTAACTTCAATGCCCCCGCTTCCACTTTTCGGAAGTCCATCAGCTCGTTGATAAGATTCATCAGACGCAGTGTGTTACGGTGCATCGTCCTCAAATATTGTCCGATAGCAGGAGAGGTATTCTCTTGAAGGAGCTTCTCAAGAGGGCCCAGTATCAGCGACAGCGGAGTTCTGAACTCGTGCGAGATATTGGTAAAAAACAGCAATTGTGTTTGGTGAATCTCCTCTCGTTTCGCTTTCTCCAGCTCTTCTAATTCCAGCGTCCTCTTAAAGCGATAGGCCCGGTAGGCCGCTGCAAGTACAAGAATCAGTACGACGACGCGAAACCACCACGTTTCCCAAAAGGGAGGACTGATGATGAGGGTGACGGCCGTCCCCTTTTTATTCCAGAAGCCGTCGTTATTGGATGCAATCACCCTGAAGGTGTAATTGCCCGGATCGAGGTTCGTATAGGTAGCAGTATGTTTATTGCCCACGTAATTCCAGTCTTTCTCGAAGCCTTCCATCTTATAGGCATACTTGTTCTCTTCAGGCGAGATATAATTCAGTGCGGCAAAGTTGAATGAGAAGACCGATTGATCGTAGGAAAGCCTGATTTCCTTTGTTTGGCTGATGTGCCTGCTTAGCGGAGATCCTTCGGCACCGATCGGTACCGGTTTGTTCCCGATGCTGAAACTGGTGATGAACACAGGAGGGATGGCTCTGTTGTAACGGATGTGTCGGGGATGAAAGATATTTAATCCTTTGTACCCCGAAAAATACAACTTACCGGCGTTGTCCCTTGCAGCAGCATTCATCAGGAATTCATTACCCTGCAATCCATCTTTTGGAGTAAAGCTTCTCACGGTTTTGCTGTCTGGGTTGAAGCAGCAGATCCCTTTATTAGTGCCCAGCCAGAGATTCCCCTCATTATCTTCCACAATGCTATTGATAACGTCGTTTGGCAGTCCGTCTTTTTGAGTAAAAACTTTGAACGTTCTCCTTTGCCTGTCCATCAGGTTAAGACCATTGGAGGTCCCTACCCAGAACCGGCCTCTGCGGTCTTCATAAATGCTGATCACCGTATTGTGGCTCAGCGTGTTTAGATTGTCTTTTTCATGCCTGAAGTGGACGAAGCTGTTCGTTTTGGGGGAGTAGAGATCGAGACCCCCGCCACCCGTTCCAATCCAGATCCGTCCCGCCCGGTCCTCGAAAATCGTATAGATTAAGTCGCTGGCCGGGCTGCCTGGCTTCGTGGGGTTATGCTTGTAATTTGTAAATGTTTTGGTTCTGTGACTAAATCTGCTCACACCTGTATTCCAACCTCCAGACCAAATATCTTTGTTCTGATCCACCAGAACAGTGTTTAACTCGTGGCCTCCGATGCTGTTACGTCCTTCCCTGGGAAGGAAGTGCGTGAAGGTGTGTTTCTTTTTGTCGAAAAATGCCATCCCACCCCGTCGGGTTGCTAAAACAAGGGTGTCTTTATTAAGCTCTTTAATAGAGTAGATGCCTACCTCAAACCGCTCGATGTTGGGGTTAGGGTAGTACGTAAATTTATTATTTTGCGGATTGTAGCTGTAGAGTCCGTTCTCTACCACCCCTAGCCACATAAGTCCGTCCTGGTCACGGGCCACAGACTCCACCCCGGGAAACTCTGCCTGAGGGAACTTATTATACAGCGGGAATTTCAATAGCGAAGCACTATAGTAGTTCACTCCTCCGGCCCAGGTTCCTACCCAGACGTTTCCCTGTTGGTCTTTCAGCAGCGAGTGTATGGAATCGTGACTGAGGCTTGCCGGATCAGCAATGTTCGGCTGATAGGTAGTAAAGGATCCGCGTCGAGTATCAAAAACACAAAGGCCTCCGTTTTCTGTTCCAATCCAAAGCATCCCCGGTTCTACTTCAGTAATAGATCGGATATCGTTATGAGGCAAGGAATTGGTGGTTTGCGGGTTGCTGGCAAAGCCAGGGTCGGCCTTGTAAGTCGTGAAGGACGCCTTTCTGCCGTTATATAGAGCAAGTCCGCCTTCACTCATCCCCACCCATACTCTCCCTTTGCCATCCTGGAACAACTCGTGAATTACCCGGCTTTGAAGGGATTCCGGATCTCCCGGCCTTACAGGAAAAGATGTTAATTTCCCACTCTTCGGCTCAATCCTATAAAGGCCGATTTCGGTTCCCAGCCATAAAAAGCCCAAATTATCTTCCAGAAGCCTGTTTATCCTGATACTATTCAGGCGATTAGACCACCTGCTGAACTTCCTGGTCCTTTTGTCGAAGCGATAGAGCCCCTTGTTTGTGCCTATCCATAGTTGGCCTGTCTTATCTTCTATAATGTCTCTAACCTCGGTCGGCGTTCGATCAGGGTTATAGTGCTCGAACGTCTCTGTTTCGGGTGCAAAGCGGTCTATACCCTCGGCTGTTCCAATCCAGAGGTTTCCCCCTCTATCTTCAAAAACTTTATTGATAAGGTTTTCGCTGATGCTGGATCTGTTTCCGATTTCATTTCTGTAGATACTGATGTTTTTGCCATCATACCTGTTGAGTCCGTCGCGTGTGCCGAACCAAAGGAAACCGAGGCGGTCCTGACAAATAGTTTGAACCGTATTGTTTGAAAGTCCCGACTCCGTTGTGATATGCTGAAACCTCAAGCGTTGTCTTTGCCCGTAAACATCCGGCCCCAGCACGAGTAGTTGAATTGTTAGGGATAATGCGAATACTAACTTATGAAAGCGGTTTCTTTCGACTGGCATTTACGATGGATAACTGGAGGATATTTAAGGCAAATTAAACAAAATATTGCTCGTCCCCGCTCTCCCTGTTAAAAACCTGCGCTTTCCTTTATTATGTATGATAGAAACAAAAAAAAGAACGATAGAATAAGGCTAAAACCGCCTTAGCGTGGTTATTTGCAGGTGTAGTTTCCTGGTTCGCCAGCAACTCACAGAACCAATTTGATATACCTAACTAATTATTTATGTACAGTTTTACCAACTATTTCAAGAGTAATTGGCTTTTGCTTACGCTATTGCTCAGCATCGTTTGTATTGCTGATGTGTCAGCCCAGCAGATAGCAGTAAGAGGTGTTGTGACTTCAGCCTCCGACGGTACAACGCTGCCGGGCGTAAGCGTTAGGCTGAAGGGAGGCAATGCCGGAACTTCCACTGCAGCTGATGGAAGCTACCGTTTGAACGTGCCATCTAACGGCACTATAATTTTTACTTTCGTCGGATTTACCACTGCCGAAGTTCCCGTCGACGGACGAAGCGTTATTAATGTCCAGTTAAGAGAGGAGGCACAATCACTAAATGAAGTGGTGGTGGTAGGGTACGGAACCACGCGAAAAAGCGACCTGACCGGCTCTGTCGCGGTGGTAAGTTCCCGCGACTTTCAGAAGGGAAATATCACCACACCTGAACAACTTATTGTTGGTAAAGTTCCGGGGGTCTCCATAACTTCTAACAGTGGCCAGCCCGGGGCGGGCAGTACGATTCGCATTCGGGGTGGTTCATCCCTCAATGCCAGCAACGATCCCCTTATTGTGATAGACGGGGTTCCTTTGGAGAATTCATCCGTATCAGGGGCGGCAAACCCTCTTAGTTTTATCAACCCCAATGATATTGAGTCATTTACTGTGTTGAAGGATGCCTCGGCTGCAGCTATCTACGGCGCCCGGGCGGCAAATGGGGTTATTATCATCACTACCAAAAAGGGGGTGGATGACAGGTTAAGGGTCACATTTAATACGGTAAATTCGGTATCCGACGTCGCCCGCTATGTAGATGTACTTAGCGCCGACCAGATCCGGACAATTGTAAATGAGCACGGGAGCGCAAATCTGAAGGCTCGTTTGGGGACAGCCAATACTAACTGGCAAAAGGAGATCTATCAGGCGGCCTTCGGTACAGACAACAGTCTGGGTATCAGCGGGGGTATAAAAAATCTTCCCTATAGGCTCTCATTAGGCTATCAAAACCAGAGCGGCGTGCTGCGCACGGATAACCTGCAAAAGGGCTCCCTGGCGCTGGTGTTAAACCCGTCGTTCTTCGATAAGCATCTTAGCCTTAATGTGAACCTGAAGGGGAATATGCAACGCGCCCGTTTTGCAAACACTGCTGCTATTGGCGGTGCCGTAAGCTTTGATCCCACGCAGCCGATCAGAACGAATAGTCCCCGCTTCGGTGGATACTTCGAACATCTTGACCCTACCATAGCTACCGGCCTGGCAAATTTACAGGGAAGAAACCCGCTGGGATTGCTTTATCAGCGCGAAGATATTGGTACTCCTGTCCGCAGCATCGGTAATATTCAGGTCGACTATAAGTTTCACTTTCTTCCTGAGCTCCGTGCCAATCTAAATTTGGGTTATGATATCGCCAGGGGTAAAGGAACGGTATTTGTAACGGACAGCGCCGCGGCGGAATACATTGTTGGCGGGGCCGGCGGATTGAATAATCGCTATCAGCAGAACAGGAACAACACGTTGCTCGACTTCTATCTCAACTACTCAAAAGAGATCAAATCAATAAAAAGTAGGGTAGATGTGACAACGGGCTATTCGTATAACGACTTTAAAACTAAGTTTTTCAATTTTGCCAGCTACAATGCCAGAGGTGAGAAGTTTCCCAACTCTGATCCGATCTATCCCTATGACATTCCCCAGAACCGGCTTATCTCTGTCTTTGGACGGGCGAATTATAGCTATGACGATAAGTATTTGCTCACAGCTACTTTGCGTCGCGATGGGTCTTCCCGCTTTGGTGCCGATTATAAATATGGGCTGTTCCCGTCCCTTGCACTGGCCTGGACTATCGCCAATGAACCGTTTTTGAAACAGCAGGAGGTAATTTCGGATCTGAAGCTTCGGGTGGGCTATGGTGTGACCGGACAGCAGGAAGGAATTCCTAATTACGGCTACCTGGCAAGCTATAACTTAAGTCAGAATTCAGCCACCTACCAGTTCGGTAACACCTATTACCAGATGTACCGGCCCAGCGGCTATGTTTCTGATATCAGGTGGGAGGAAACTTCAACCACCAATATTGCTATCGACTACGGTTTTTTAAATAATCGCATCAGTGGCAGTATCGAGTACTATTACAAGAAAACGAAGGATCTCCTGGCTAACGCGCCGCAGGCTGCTGGTACTAACTTCTCTGCAACAGCTTTCCAAAATATCGGGAACATGGAAAACAGGGGAGTGGAGTTTAGCATTACGGCCCAACCTATCAGGAGCACTGATTTTAGGTGGGATGCTTCCTTCAATATCACCTATAACAAGAACAAGATCACTAACCTCACACTTGTTCCGAATGACCCCAATTATCTGGGAGCTCCAACCGGAGGCATTGCCAGTGGAGTAGGCGGACAAACATCTCAGCTTCACGCAGTTGGTGGCAGCAGAAATACTTTTTACTTATTGAAGCAGGTATATGATGAATCTGGAAAACCGATCGATGGTGTATTCGAAGATTTAAACGGAGACGGTTTAATTACCCTTAATGACCGGTACTTAAGCAAAAGCGCCATGCCTGATTACTTCCTGGGCTACAGCAACAATATCACTTACAAAAAATGGAGCACCAGCTTTGTGCTGAGAGCAAACATCGGGAACTATGCTTACAATAATAATTATAGCGCAACGGGTACGTTGAGGCAGGTAACCGGCTCACCGGTGATATACAACGCGTCTGCAAATTACCTGGAGACTGGTTTCAGAGGCAGCGACTTCCAGATCCTCAGTGACTATTACCTGCAGAACGCATCCTTCCTCAAAATGGATAATTTGAGCCTTACCTACAACGCGGGTCAGCTATTCAACCAACGTGCAAATCTGCAGGTAAGTGGAATTGTTCAGAACGTTTTCACCATCACGAAATATAAAGGGCTGGATCCCGAAGTTGGATCAGGGGTAGATGCTAATCTTTACCCGCGTCCACGCGTATTTTCCGTAGGCTTGAATTTAAGCTATTAATCTTTAAGAATATACCAACATGAAACGCTATTCATATATCATAAGTGCAGTGCTCATCCTTCTGACGGTGGGTTCATGTACGAAGTTGGAATTGAAACCAACCAATGACCTCGTAGCGGACGATGTCTATTCTACACCGCTCGGCTACAAACAGGCGCTGGCAAAAGTTTATGGAGCCTTTGCCCTTACAGGAAATGCTACCACAGGTAGCCAGGACATTCCGGTTGAAATCATCAGAGATGAGGGAAACTCCGACTTTCTACGATTATTCTGGAATCTGCAGGAGCTTACCACCGATGAAGCCGCCTGGTCATGGCCGAATGATGCAGGTATACAGGGTCTGCATGAGATGCGCTGGTCTTCCATCAACGCAATTGCTAACGGCCTGTACTTTCGCTCTTTCTTCCAGATTACGCTTTGTAATGATTTCATCCGTCAGGCTTCGGATGAAAGTATCAGTAATAGAGGGATCAGTGGTGCCGAAGCCGACAATATCAGAAGGTACCGGGCTGAAGCAAGATTCCTGAGAGCATTCCAATACTGGGTGTTGATGGATCTGTACGCAAATCCTCCATTCGTTACGGAGGAAAACCAAATAGGCTCAGGCGAGTTACCGCGTCAAATCCAGCGCAAAGACTTGTTCAGCTACATCGAATCAGAATTGAAGGCGCTGGAAACGGAACTTGCGGAGCCCCGCACAAATGAGTATGGAAGAGCAGACAGGGCGGCTGCGTGGGCACTTTTGTCGCGGATGTATTTAAACGCCGAGGTGTATACGGGCACTGCAAGGTATACAGATGCTATTACCTATTGTAATAAGATTATCGCGGCGGGTTATACTTTACATCCCAACTACCGGGAACTTATGCTCGCTGATAACCATCTGAACACAGACGAGAACATCTTCACCATCAACTACGATGCAACGTATACCCAGAATTATGGAGGTACTACTTACCTGGTTCATGGACCGGCTAATGTTCCGGCAGATATAACCTGGTCCAGCGGCGACTGGGGCGGTCTGCGTTTTACAGAGAATTTTGTAAATCTTTTCGCCGATAAAAGTGGAAATACCGACAGAAGGGCGCAGTTCTATACAACCGGCCAGTCTCTTGAAATGACTGAACTATACCTCGAAACCGCCGGTTATTCAAGTACGAAGTTTAGAAACGTGACAAGGACAGGTGCGCCAGCTCCTCATATAGACCCTGAAAGGTTATTTTCAGATATCGACTTTCCTTTGTTCAGATTGGGAGAGATCTATCTGACCTATGCCGAGGCGGTTCTCAGGGGAGGATCCGGAGGAAACGCGAGTACGGCGTTGGGTTATATTAATGCCTTAAGAACCAGGGCTTATAACGGAAGTACTGCGGGCAATATTTCGGCATCACAGATGACGTTGGATTTTATCATTGACGAAAGAGGACGGGAGCTTTACTACGAAGCAATCAGGCGAACGGACTTGATCCGCTTCAATCGGTTTACGACAGCGGCGTACTTGTGGGCTTGGAAAGGCGGTGTTAGAAACGGAGCAGCGGTGTCGGATAAATTCAATGTGTTCCCGCTTCCGCCGACGGATCTGTCCTCAAATCCGCACTTGATCCAAAACAAAGATTATTGATCGATTTATAGAGAAGATATGAAAAAGATATTCAGTACGTACCTGTTCATCGCTTTTGCAGCCTTCTTGCTGAGCAGCTGCGAAAGAGATATGGAACAAACTGTTCTTGTGACTCCCAGGGCTGTACCGGGCTTTACAAGCAGCGCAAGCAACGTGGTATTAAGCGCGGCTACCGATGCTAATAACGTGGTTACTTTTAAATTTACGGCTCCTGATTATGGTGTCAGGGTTTCTCAGTCGCACACGCTGCAGTTTGCCCTGCCTTCTGACACCACTGGTGCAAACGCCTGGGGGAAGGCTATTGAGGTGAAGCTGCCTACCGACAGTACTCAGAAAACATTTACCGGTAAGGATTTTAATTCCCTGCTGGTAAATCAGCTTAAACTGCCCACTGGAACTCAAAGCACTCTTGCAGTGCGCATAAAATCAGAAGTAAGCCAGCCAACCGGTGAAGCCAGTACCGTAGCGCCGGTATACTCAACCCTTACCATGACTGTCACTCCCTATCAGGCGGTGGTTATATACCCCGCTTTATTGGTACGCGGAGGCAACTCGTGGATCACACCGGCAGCCCGCACGAACGGCTTTGTACTTACCTCGCCCAATTTCAACAGTAAGTATGAGGGATACCTTTACTTGCCCAATGCTAATGGTTGGGGAGGCGATGCTTTCAAGCTTGAGTCGACCACTAACGGTAAGATCTATGGATGGGGAACCAGTGCTACCACCCTTTCGGAGGGAGGCGGTAATCTTTGGCTGACTCCTGCACCCGGATACCTGAAGGTAAATGCTGATCTCGACGCGATGACGATCAGTTATACGCCTGTTCAGTTTTATGTTTCCGGTGATTTCAATAACTGGAGCACTTCAGCTACACCTATGACCTACAATCAGGCAACAGGAAAGCTGGAGGCGAATAATGTCACGCTAACTGCCGGAAGTAAACTCGCTTTCACAGCCAACGGAGGCTGGGACCTCAGTTATAAGGTGGATAATGAAGGTAAAATAACGTTCTCAGGGCCTCCGGGATGGGGAGGAAATAACATCACCGTGCCCCGGTCAGGAACATTTAAAATTGTTCTCGATCTGAGTCAGGGAGCTGGCAAGTACACGTATTCCATAGAATAGTTTTACCAGGATGACTGTATTGGCCTCAGGCTGGTACAGTCATCCTTTTTTAACCAATGATAGTATGTGCAAAATTTACAAGGTGATAGGGCTGGCGCTGTTGGTGGTTCTGACAAGCTGCAAGAAGAATAATATACCGACAGAGGAACCAGAGCCAGAACCTCCAGTACAAGAAACTGCTTTTGCGAAAGGGGCAGACGTGAGTTGGATAACCGAAATGGAGGCCTCAGGAGTGAAATTTTACAATAACGCCGATACGGAGCAAAACTTGCTTCAGATTCTTAAGGACAAAGGAATGAATTCGATCCGTCTCCGCGTTTGGGTCAACCCGGCAGATGGCTGGAGTAATCCTTCCGATGTGCTGAATAAAGCCAAACGAGCCAAGGATATGGGTTTCAGACTTATGATCGATTTTCATTACAGCGACTCCTGGGCCGACCCTGGCCAGCAAACAAAGCCGGCTGCCTGGCAGGGACAAAATATTACAGGGTTGAAAACTTCGGTTTATAATCACACCAAGGAGGTGCTGACAAGTCTAAAAAACAACGGCATCACTCCTGAATGGGTGCAGGTGGGAAATGAAACCAACAACGGGATGCTTTGGGAGGAGGGAAAAGCTTCCGTCAATATGAAGAATTTTGCGGAGCTGGTACTTTCTGGTTATAATGCTCTAAAGGAAGTGAGTCCTTCGTCCAAGGTGATCGTTCATCTTTCCAACGGGTATGATAATTCCTTGTTTCGATGGATGTTCGATGGACTGAAAAATAACGGAGCCCAGTGGGATGTGATTGGCATGTCTTTATATCCAACCGCTTCTGACTGGCAGGCGAAAAATAATCAGTGCCTTAGCAATATGAACGACATGGTTGCCCGCTATGGTAAAGAAGTAATGATTACAGAGGTGGGGATGCCGATGTCTGAAGCTACAGCTGCAAAAGCGTTCATCTCCGATCTGATTACCAAAGTAAAATCGCTTCCCAACCAGAAAGGGCTCGGCGTATTGTACTGGGAGCCCCAGGCTTACAATGGATGGAAGGGCTACCGCTTAGGCGCTTTTGACGACAGTGGACGGCCAACAGTAGCACTCGATGCTTTTAAGGATTAGAGAGGACACACACACTATCAACTTGTTAAAAAATATGAGAAGAATTTTCAGTGCCCTGATGTTTGTATTTGTACTGTTGGGTTGGGCCAGCAGTACTTTTGCACAGGAAAACGCGGGGATTTATGTCGATAATAAAGGGACCATTCGCTGGAATGGAAGCAACAAGGAAGCTTCTTTTTTTGGAGTGAATTACACAGTTCCCTTTGCTTACGGGTACCGTTCGCATAAATTGTTGGGCATCGACATTAAAACCGCTATGAAGCAGGACGTCTATCATATGGCCCGCCTTGGGCTGAACGCCTTCCGCGTCCATGTCTGGGATACTGAGATTACCGATTCTGCCGGCAACCTGCTCCAAAATGAACACTTACGTTTGTTTGACTTCCTGATTGCTGAATTGAAAAAGCGGAAGATCAAGATCCTGGTAACCCCCATTGCTTTCTGGGGAAATGGATATCCCGAGAGAGACGAAAAGACACCTGGCTTTTCTGCCAAATACGGCAAAGGTCCCTCTGTTGTGAAAGAAGAGGCAATAAAGGCCCAGGAGAATTATATGAAGCAGTTTTTCAGGCATGTAAACCCCTACACCAAACTGAGTTACAGGGATGATCCAGATATTATAGCGACCGAGATCAATAACGAGCCTCATCACAGCGGTCCGAAAAGCGGCGCCAGTGACTATATTAATCGCCTTGCTGCTGCTATCAGGAGTACCGGCTGGACAAAGCCTGTTTTTTATAACATCAGCGAATCTCCTTTTTATGCCGATGCCGTTGCTAACGCGAATATTAATGGCGTGAGTTTCCAGTGGTATCCAAGCGGCCTGGTAGCAAATCAAACCCTCAAAGGTAACTACCTTCCTTACGTAGACAAATACACCATTCCTTTTGATACCATACCTGCCTTTGCAAATAAGGCAAGAATGGTGTACGAATTCGATGCAGGAGATATTCTTCAGCCAGTAATGTATCCGGCAATGGCCAGAAGCTTTCGAACTGCCCGGTTTCAATGGGCAACCCAATTTGCGTATGATCCGATGGCTACCGCGTATGCCAATACCGAGTACCAGACCCATTATTTGAATCTTGCTTATACGCCGGCAAAGGCAATCAGTTTCCTGATTGCCAGCAAAGCTTTTCACTCGGTTCCTCTAGGGAAAAGCTATGGAAGTTATCCTGCAAGCAACCAGTTCGGGAACTTTCGGATCGATTATAAATTGGGACTGAGCGAGATGAATGCAGAGCAAGAATTCTACTATTCTAATTCAACCAATTCGAAACCTTTGTCGGCATCAAAACTGAAGCATGTTGCAGGAGTAGGAAGCTCTTCGCTTGTTCAGTACAGTGGCTCTGGTGCTTATTTTTTGGACAAGCTGGAAAATGGTATCTGGCGCCTGGAGGTGATGCCGGATGCTGTTCAAATCCGGGATCCTTTTGAAAAAGCATCGCCTCAAAAGGAGGTCACTCGCATTGAATGGAAAAATCAGACCATGAAAATAGCTCTGCCTGATCTGGGAGCTATATTTGAGCTGAGGCCTCTTAATCCGAATAATCGATTTTCAACAACCGCTAGCAACTCACAATTTACGATAACCCCAGGTACCTACCTGGTAGTAAAAAAGGGTAAATCGGGCAAGGACTTTTCCCGTTCGTCTAGCCTGGGAGTATTGGGTTTAAATGAATTTGTGGCTCCGGAGCCGGTAAGTAAAGAGGTGTTCCTTCGCCACGAGCCTTATGCAACAGTAAGCAGTAATCAAGCCCTGCAGTTGAAGGCGTTGGTCGTGGGTGTTGGTGCGGAAAGCAAGGTGACCTTGTACATCAACCAATTGGGGGGAGAGTACAAGACTATCGAGATGGAACCTGGAAAGAACAATGAATATAGGGCTCTATTACCGGCGGAATTCATCAAACCGGGACTTCTGAACTACCGCATTGCCGTGAAAAGTGGTGACGACTATAGAGTCTTCCCGGGCAACCATAAGGGAGATCCCTGGGCCTGGGATAATTATCAGCAGGAGACCTGGAAGACATTTGTTGCTCCTGCCGGGGGCACTCTGCAGCTTTATAACGCTACTGAGGACCAAAATATCCGGCTCATTCCAAGTTGGGACCGAAACATAAGCGTAAGTTATACCGCCTCGGATAAACCAAGTCAGCTGCTTTATTCTGTTTACACAACCAAGCCGCCCGCGCAAAACATCCTCGGTTTCCAGCATTTCATCGGAGATAAATTAGAGGGAAGGCAGGCTGATCTGTCTACGTTCACCCATCTACTGGTTAAGGCTAAAAGTACTACGGGAGAACCATGCAAACTTAAAATTGCATTGATAGATAAAGATGGCCAGGCGTATTCGTTCCCACTTGACCTTAAAAATGATTTGACGGAAGTTCGTGTGCCACTTGCATCTCTTGTTCCAGACGCTGCGCTGCTCCTACCCAGGCCCTACCCAGGTTTCCATGCACTGTTATTTCAACCTTCTGTTGCCAACACGATGCAGCTGGCAGATCTGGAGAAGCTGGAAATAAGTGTGACAGGTGATAAAACTGCATCTCAAAATGGGAAAGGGTTGGGTTTTGCGATTGAGTCAGTCTCCCTGAGTAAATAGAAGAATCAGAAAGGATAAAACGGAATCATCTGTTCAAAATCACCGGACGGCTGGCCTGTTCGAATCGCTGGACGGCTAGCTTAAGCCTTAGGAAGAAAGTTTTTCTTCCCAAGGCCCGTTCTTATAAGTTGACCAGAAGCTTCCGCAGGGAAGTTGAAGTTTAAATGTTTAGATACTGAATAGTTTTCCGGATCAGTAATAAAAGCGATTGATTCGCTAACTTTAAACGTCCAAATAAAACGCATATGAAAACGAAACGTATTCTGATTGTATTACTGATGGTGTTCTCCTTTTTTGATTCGTCTGCTCAATCGAACAGTACAGCCATCACAGGCGCCTGGCAAACAAAAGAGGCAGACAAAGAGCACGTATTAATTCTGCAAGACGGCTTTTTCTTCCATACTGCTTATAACAAGGAAAATAAACGATTCGTTTTCAGTCAGGGAGGAAGGTATACGCAAAATGCAGAGGATCTGACCGCCGAAATTTATTTCAGCACTGTAAATAGAGAAGAAGTTGGGAAGAAGTTCAACGCTTCGGCATCGATCACCGGAACGACGCTGAGGCTGTTCGTGAATGGTCAAACTCTGACTTGGACACGGTTAGATGACGGCTCGGCTCCCCTGGCCGGCACATGGCGCATCACTTCCCGCATGCAGGATGGAAAGCTGAGTCCAATTCATCAAACAGGTGCCCGCCAAACGTATAAGATTTTATCGGGAACCCGTTTTCAATGGGCAGCCATCAATCCTGAAACGAAGGAGTTTTCAGGAACAGGCGGAGGGACTTATACCTTCCGGAACGGAAAATACACCGAGAATATCGAGTTTTTCTCCCGGGATAGCTCCCGCGTCGGCGCTTCTCTGACCTTTGATGGAAAACTGGAAAACGGCGAATGGCATCATAGCGGTTTAAGCTCGAAAGGGGCTAAAATCTATGAGGTGTGGAGCCGGGTGAAATAGCGTAAAAGGGAGTCTCGCAGGTATTATTCTTGTGGTTGTGGAGCCTCGGACAAATCCCCGGCATAGTTAGCTACCAGACTTATCGTAGGTCGACTCCGCTGTGGCTGAATTAGTTTCATCAAACTAACTAGGTCAGCTTTTCTTTTCCTTTTTTTCTCGTATTGCTCCGGGATATGCACCTACAATTCCTACCAATTCAATAAAGGTAATTCGTGGCAACATCCTATAGGATTTGGTTAAGTTCTTATAAGGGAGGAGCTGGAGCTTCTCCTAACTTTATGAACTAACCGGTCTACTTTGTCTATCAGGAAACAAACATAAACTAACTCTAAAACTTAAATTTAAAATTATGAAAGCAAAAAAAGTGTTACTAACTGTTGCTGTTGCATGCCTTTTTATGATTGTAGGTGTACAAAAAACATTAGCTCAGAACGTTCAGGTGGGAATTCTGCTTCCCTACAGCGGAAATTATAATAATTGGACACTTACTTTTACTAACGAAAGCACTTACGAGGTTTTTTACTTTGAAACTGATGATTCAAATTTTACTTCACAGGTGTTGGGCTCCTTGCCTGCTGGCACTTATACGATTGAGTTTAATAGCGGGTATTTTCCTGCAGGCTTCGACTTTGGCGTGTGTGGAGATAACTACTACAAATTTACAGCCCGCAATGATGCCTTTACCTGGTACCATGCTGTAATTGACTCTTCTACCTACATCCAAATCGATGAAGGATACTAGGAACGGATAGAATACCTGATCCTGATAGTGAACCGTAGCTTTAGCTGCGGTTTTTTTTTAAATACGCTCTACGGATTTTTAAGCCTATTGTGCGGCCGGTATTCTCTTCAGCGATTGAAGGAATAGAATATTAGCGCCTTTAATCGATTCTATTCCCGCCAGTTATGGATTCAAGAAGCTCACGACATTGTCTCATTAGTCACGCCATCTCCCGCAACTAGCCTCTTAATTATTTGCGATCTTATGTTCGTCGTATTAACTTAGAGTTGTTTTCACCTTTAGAACTATAGCTAAATCAGCATCCTATGTCATTTCAAGCATACCTCGACAATATCAAAAGCAAAACGGGTAAAGGTCCGGAAGATTTTAAACAGCTTGCTGAAGAGAAAGGCTTCCTAAAGGATGGAAAGCTCGTTCCGACCGTTAAAGCTACCGAAATCACTAACTGGCTAAAGGAAGATTTTTCACTTGGACATGGGCACGCAATGGCCATCTATGCAGTCTTCAAAGGTAAAACGGAGTAAGCTGCTGTGGGATTTGCCTATCACGATGTACATCTCGTCAGAAAAGACAAGCAGGCCTATGGCTTCCAGCCGCAGGCTTGCTTGTCCTATCATGAAAATTTGTTAGTCAGGTAAGGGAGTGCTTTTAAAAAATAACAGCACCACCACCGGGCATCAACCGTAGTTTCACTTTTCCGTTTTTGGGAACTCTTATTTTTTGTATAGCGGCATCACCGCCTTCTTTGTCGTATATCTGGTTCAACTCCCGGCCGGCAAGCATGGGCAGCGTCACTGTTAACTCTTTTACCTGCTTTTCTCCATTTGCCGCGGCAACATACCACTTATCACCTGATCTGCGGGCCAGTACCACATATTTGCCAGGATAACCGTCGATAAAGGCGGTCTCTTCCCAGGTGGTGGGAACTTGCTTCATGAAGTCGATCTCGAAAGCCGGAACGTCGCTCAGGTTATTGGGGGTGATCCCAAACATTTGAACCGGATTCTGAAATAGAACCGCTGTTGCCAATTGGAAGGCGTCGCTGGTCAGGCGCTTATTTCTCGCTTGGTTGTTTTTGACCAGGTATTTGTTCAGCAGCGTTCCCCCAAACTCCATGCTCCCCACCGCATTCCGGATAAAGGGATGCAAGGTCGCGTTGTATGCTTCCTCTTTTCGGGTACTTTCATTGAACACCAGCATCTCGGAGGCCAGTACTGCTTCGCTTCCTACAAAATTGGGGTACATCCGTTCCCAGCCTCTTGGCAGGGTGGTACCATGAAAAATGATCATCAGACCGTAATCATTGGCATCGGAAAGGATATCTTCATACAAACGCATCGTCTCTTGCTTATCGCCACCAAAGAAGTCCACTTTTAACCCCTTTACTCCCAGTTCACGCAGCCATTTCATTTCCTGTTTTCTGGCTACTGACGTGTTCATTTTATTACGCGGACCCTGCGGAGCATCATTAAAGCCACCATTAGAGTTATACCACAGGAACACATCTACGCCTTTAGTCTGGGCATACTTAATCAGCTCGCGCATCCGCTCCTTACCGATGTTTGAGTCCCATAATGCATCGATCAGAATATACTCGTATTTCAAATCAGCAGCCAGGTCGATGAATTTTACCTGGTCTGCATAATTCATACTGTTATCCTGCCAGATGATCCAACTCCAGGTAGACTTGCCGTATTTATACTTCTGGGAAGCCTCGTACAGGGGCTCTACGACACTAAATGGAATGGTGGTTTCCACAATGGGCTTCAAATTGTCACTAACCGTGATGGTTCTCCAGGGCGTAACCCCCGGTAATGACAATGCGGCGCCTGTACTTCCGAATCCGTTATTGTGTTTCGGATTAGGATAAGCTACCGTGTAAACTCCGTCTTCTGACAGCTCGCTCAGATGGGACGCGCAGTACAAACTGCTTACGCCTGTTTCCGAAACCAGCACCCATCCGGTATTGCCCACCCCGAATAGTCCTGGGAAAATATATCCCTCCTTCGCAGGTTTTTCTTTGCGCATTGGTGCATCTGCCACGTAAGGGGTTTCATAACTGGGAGTGGTGCGGGCCCAGCCAGCCATTGGGTCCATCATGGTGGAGAGGAAGGTGATAGTAGCGGCAGGAAACTTAAATCCGGTTGCTTCTTTTTCTACCACACAAGCCAGGGTCTCCTTCCAGGATGGAAGTTCATATCGGAAGGCAATATCATTATTGCTCACTTGGAATACTACAGTGATCTTCTTACCCTGAGCGTTCTCCAGGTCCAGACTAAGCTTATTGGCAACATAGTGTACCTCGGCTGTCTTGATCCGATCCTGGGTGTATTTTTTATCGACAGTGCCTTCGGTCTTGCCCAGGTATTTCATACCCGAACTAAAGTCGCCTGCATTGGTTGTCAATCCGAGCGGTGAGTTTTCCAGCATGGGCTTTCCTTTGTAGCTGACGGAATAAAAAGGCTTTCCATCACTAATCTGGAAACTAAGTCTTAATTGTTTGTCGGGACTGCTTACGGCCACTTCCTGTGCAAAGAGGCCTGTAAATGTCAGCCAAAGCAGGAAACTTAAAAATGATCGCTTCATGATACTCATCTAGCTGTATATTTTTTATGTTAGTTTGGTTTATAACCGCGGATTTTCTGTAGTGCAAGTAGCAGAATAATTTGATTCGTGCCAAGCGCATTCGTTCAAATTCTATGCTCATTTGTTCAAATTTAGATACCGGTAGGGAATGCTCTATCTGTTTCCGCTTGACTGGGAGCTCGACCGCCATTGATGCGATTAGTATAGCTGTTCAGTTGCCTATTACTTCATTCTTTTTATTTAGATTTGGATATAGACCTCTCGTGATATCAACCAATAAAAAAAACTATACCAGCGGTAGATATGAAACCTTTATTTCATAAAGTTCCGGTAGGGCCGCAGAGCTCGTTCAGCATCAGGCATGATACAAGGCCTAACTTTGTAGGGATCTGGCATTATCATCCGGAGCTGGAACTGCACTATATTATCAGGGGGGAAGGGGTCCGGTTTATCGGGGATCGCATCAGCAACTTCTCTCCGGGGGAGATATCGCTTCTGGGCGAGAACCTTCCGCATACCTGGAGATCAAGCGATCAGTACTACCAGCACAATCCGGAACTTGAAGTGGAGGTGATTGTTATTCACTTCCTGCCTGATTGTTTGGGTAAATACATGCTCAGCTTGCCAGAAGCCTACCTGCTACCCAAGTTGTTTGAAAAGGCGAAAAGCGGAATGGATATCAAGGGCACTACCCGCGATAAAGTGGCAGCGTTAATGCTCGAGGCTTTGCATGCCACCAACCTTCGAAGGATCATTATCTTCCTTTCCATTTTGGAGGTGCTTTCTGAGACCGACGAATTTGCTCCCATCATCAGCGGCCAAAACGTGTTTTACCGATCCAACGAGCAGGATGCGCTGCGCCTGAATAAAGTGTGCAACTACACACTGGCGAATTACAATAGGGAAATTACCCTCGATGAAATAGCCTCGATAAGTAACCTGAGCGTGACTTCTTTTTGTCGCTACTTTAAGCTAATGACCCGGAAGACCTATTACGATTTCCTGATAGAGATCCGAATCAGCCACGCTTGCCGGGCGCTGGTAGAAGATAAGTTACCTACAGAATTTATATGTTTTGACTGCGGTTTCAATAACGTGTCCAACTTTTACCGTCACTTCAAGAAGATCACCGGGCTTACTCCACTAGAATACAAGCGTAAATACTTTAAGAAGGTTTCCTGAGCTTCTTTTGCATCGGGGTTCCAGTAGATGTGTAGTCGTTTTTCGGCTGCAGGAGCTTTTATATGCAGGCGATTTGAACATAAGGGGTGAAAGTTCCTCTCACCCTTTTATGTTCATCCACTAACCAATCTTATATCGTTGTTTAAGTAAGTTTAGCATATAAGCATTATTCGACCACTGGTCGGAAATAGGCTTTTGCGAATAGGGTAAATGTACCATATAGGGGTATGGGCCGAACTCGGGCGTGATGGTCACGACGCTATCCTGCTCTGACCGCTTCCGTTCCACTACCTTATCCCACCATCTTAAATGGTGCTGCAGCGCTTCATCCCATTCGGGAGCAGCCGGGTTGGGAACTTGTGGGCCCTCCGGGTATCCTACGCGAGCATGAATATGCTCTGTCCGTTTGATCGCCAGGTCCATTGCTTCCTGCTGGTCTTCCAGAAACGATTCTGCCACGTTTACCCAGTGTGAAGCATCAAGGGTGATCTGCAAATCAGGAACGCGGCTGAGATAATCGAAGGTGATATGAGCGGCAAAAGGAAATTTGTTGCGGTGCGTCTCGTGGTATACTTGCACGCCAGACACCCTTGAATGCTCGTTAGCGCGGTCTATAAGCCTCTTATTCTGCTCGAATGAGAAGTAATCTTTACCAGTCTGCGAGTCAATCTTCAGTGCTTTATAGGGCCGGACCATGTCTAACCAGCCCGCATAATTATCAAAGTGACGGGAAAAATCCGCGTCATACGTTCCGTAATGCTGCGGAATAACTTCCAGTCCATACTTTTCAAACGCGTTCCAGGCTTCATCCAGCTCCTTTAGCTCAACGTCGTTCGGGATACCGTACTCGACACCATCATAGCCCTCAGCCTTTACCTTTTGGCAAAACAGCTCCCAGTTGATATGTTCACATCCCCATCTGGGGCAAAAAAATTTAAACTCCAAGGTATTTGTTCGGGGTTAGGATTATTTTACTTTCAGTGTGATCTCATCTTCTTTTTGAAGGAAGTCTCTGTCAGCAGACAAACCTCTTACTTCAGACGACATAATCGCATTATTTGGAACAGTTTGCACCGGCGTGATGCAGGAAGTGTTTTTCTCCCTGAACGGCTTATTATAGCTGAGGTTGTACGCGGATATCATAGACCAGCGGGGCTTATCGGAGCTATTCGCTTCAGACATGTGTAAGGTGTTGCTATGGAAGAACAATAAGTCTCCCGGTTCCAGCTCCACATGCACGCGCTCAAAGCGATTGAGTGCTTCATTCACAAAGTCCATGTCAGCGCCTTGTTGTTCACCTGCAAAACTGTGCTCAAAGCGGCCCGTCTTATGGGAGCCTTTCAGCACTTGCAGGCATCCGTTCTGAACCGTCGCCTCAGTAAGTGCAAGCATCACACTTATCATGGCATCAGGAAACAAAAAACCGTTCTTGTACCAATATCCATAATCCTGATGCCACTCCCATGCGCCGCCTACCTGTGGTTCTTTCTGCATCAGTTTGGAGTGGAAGTGACAAACTTCGCCCGGACCAAGGAGATCCTGTACGGATTGAACCAAAGCTTCACTACGGGTTAGCAAGCCATAGGCATCATCTCCCGGAGTGAACCAAAGGGTAAGCTTGGTTCGTTTACCGGATTGATCGTTAAAATCGAAGGCCTTGTTTTTTAGCACGTCGTCGCCAGTGGCGATGCCGTATAGCAAACTCACTTCCTCCTCGCTCAGGAAGTTTTTCACGATCAGGTAGCCGTCCCTGTTGTATTGTTCTTTCTGTTCGGAAGTTAACTTTAAGTCGTTCATAGTGTTAATTTTTTTAGGTAAGTATTCAAGGGAGTTACGAAAAAGACTGAGATGTTAGCGGATGCTAGGCACCAACTGCCTTCAACGCTTCATCTACAAAGCGTTTAGCCCGCGGTATGTCATCCTCGTCCAGGTGCTCGATAATAATGGGGATATTCGGGTGTTTTTTAGAGAGCAGCTTTAAATACAATTCGTAGTTCAACACGCCGAGGCCTGCAGCAGGAAGTTCTACATCTCCGGCACCCCGGAAAGTATGAGACTCTACGGCATCGATAGCAGCATGCTTTTCTTCACTGCTTTCTGCCTGTTTGATGTCCTTCGCATGGGCGATCCTGATCTTGTCTTGTAAGGCATTGAAGATGCGATAGAGCTCCCCATCCACATCCTTTATATTGGCTCCATTGAAATAGTTGGTAGGATCCATCAGCAGTCCTAATCCCGGATGATCTACCTCCCGGAATAACCTTAGCAGCTGGTCCACACTGCCGATGACGTTGTTGACGTAGTTCTCTACGAGGAAGACCGCGTCGTGCTTATAGGCATATTCGGCCAACTCTTCAATTACCGCCTTGATTTCCTGGAAAGCTTCTTCTGTCGCATTTTTTTCATGAAAAACCCAGTCGCTGCTTGGTTCGTAGGTCCCGGTTTCACTGATGACGTACGGAGTGCCAAATTCGCGTGCAAACTTCAAGAGTGTTTTCACATATTCTATATTCTTGCGCTTCTTTTCAGGATCGGGAGAAATAAGGTTGGTATATCCGGAAATGGCGACAATCTCAATATTGGCATCGCGAAAAGCGTTACGTATGCTACGTGCCTTTTCTACGGTCAGCGTTTGTGGAAGTGTGTGCGGGTCGTTCAGGTCAAAGTCTTTAAAACTCAGATCAAGCTGAATGCAGTTAAATCCATCCTTTTTTACTTTAGCAATGGTTTCTGCCAAGGTGTATGGATAATATCCATTAAAAATTCCTACTGATATCATTTGGCTTATTTAAGGGTTAGTAATGTTTCGGATAGTTTTACAGTTCGTTCTTCCTTGAGCGATAGATAAAGCGCTTCGATGGTTGCCATGGTATGCAGGTTGTCGCGACCGTTTATCTCCGGAAGCCTGTCCTCTTCAACCGCACAGAGCAATGAAGCCATGGTTCCTTCAAAAGCGTCGGGGAACCAAACAGTATCCCAGCTTGGCTCAATCCATTGGTCGGGATGCCTGCGACTCGTAAACTTCAAGGTGCTTAATCCTTTCTCCGGAAATTTTGGCCATCCAATCTCGCCAATAGCCATTCCTTCTAATCCTTCTACCCGCCAGCGGATGTACATGTCCTTTTGCGTACCTTCTCCCTGCCAGGCCCAGACATCGTCCAGGCTTGTGGCCATCAGGCCACTGTTATACTGAAAAGTATACTGGGAAATACCATCGATATGAGGAAATTTAGTGCGGGGATCGCTGCGGCTTGTAGCCGTTACTTTTTCAGGATCGCCAAACAGGTAACGAAACGTATCGATGTGGTGAATTCCCATATTTAACATCTCCAGGCGATCGTACTGTTGCAGGAATTCCTGCCAATGTGGTATTGCCCGCATATCTATAGTCGCAAGAACGATCTCGCCCAGGTAATCATGCTCCAGCAGGGTTTTCAGTGCTCGTATTGACTGGTCGTACCGCATGTTGCTGTTAACCGCCAGTTTAACACCTGCCTGTTCACATAGCAGAACGATTTCATTTGCATCCTGAAGGTTCATCGCCAGCGGTTTCTGGCAAAGGATTCCCCTTATATGGTCGTTCTCTTGAACCGCCTCCCGTACTATTTCCAGTTGTTTGTCTGGCGGAACAGCAATATCAAGGATCTCAATGTTTTTATCCCTTATCAATTGCTGCCAGGAATCATACACGTTCGGAATGCCAAACTCTGTTGCGACTTCTTCTGCTCGGGCCTTGCTTTGGGAAGCAATCCCATAGGAATTGAACCCTGCATTGCGATAAGCTACCTGATGGCAGCCTCTCACAATTGCTCCGGCACCAACGGTACCAATCCGCCAGTCTTTTCGCAAGGGCATTTGCGCCGCAATGTTCAGATCTAGTGTAAATTCTTGCATTGTTTACAATGGGTTTAATGGTTTGCTTAATATCTGCAACAAAGCCCCGCCACAGGTATTGATAATCAATAAGGTTGACTGGCCGTCGCTTTGAGGAGCATTGCTTTTACGCCTCCATCCCTTGATTTCTCATCGATGGAAGGACCGGTTATAATTTTCTTAGTTAGTTCGTTTAAATCAAATCTACTTAAGCAGGCAAAGTGTATTCTGTAGGATATTTACATGATATTGTAAAATACTATCTAAAAACGAGACTATTAATCAGAGGGAAGAAGGATCTTCCCTCCCTAGACTGATTGTCAGGAATAGATACGGTGGTTTAATACGATCATGCAGAAAACATCAAACGTGGGTGACAAGAAAGCCGTAGCAGGTAGCACTTTCATTCAAGTAAAGACACAGCTTAAGCAGGTGAGAGTAGTTTTAATCTTCTGTAACTCCAGGGTTCTGGCGATTTTTTGTCACTCAGCAATAAAACCAGGCGGCCTTGTAGCAAAACGGTCCTTTCACTCGTCATGCAGAGTAAACAATTTTGATGAGATACTTTTTCCTTTTATGCGCCTTATTCGTTGCGCTTACCGGATGTAAGAAAGATAAAGAGCCTCTAAACGAGCAGGAAGCCAAAGAACTTCAGGTGCTGGGTTGGGCCCAAACCGGAGATAACAATATACTGCCCGCTTTGTGGACCGAACAGCGTCAATTAAACTTTTTGCCTATCCGCAACGACGCGCATTATAAAATGAACTTTGTGCATAAAGTTGATGGCGAGCATATCTATTTTGGGCTTGAGGATGTCCATTCTCCTGCTTCTTCTAAAGCCATTATGTGGAAGGGAACGGCCAAAACAATTCTTTCTGAAAAGACGCTCAATTTAGCTCAGCAGGAGCGGATTAACAGCTGGTCTGTAAATCCGATCACCAATGATATTTATATACTGGCAGCGGATTTAGGCAATTTTTATTACTACACGATCAGCAACGACGGGAACAGTGTAGCAAGAACTGCAATTAATGTCGGGGCCCATGGAATTCCTGTTTATATTCAGGCAATTGGTCCCGATATTCATCTGCTCACCGTGACTCAGGTTTACAGCGATCAGGTCACGGAGGGGAAAACGATCATCAGGCATTTGAAAAATGATGTGCTCTATGCGACCTACGAAATCGCTTTGAATGAAGAAGAATATTTGTGGAACAACCTTCAGATCGGCTCAGCCTATATTGAGAATAACCAATGTCATTTGCTGGCAGTTGCCGATCAATCTTTGGAATACTTTTATCTACAGCTTAGTAAAAACGCTCCGGTAGTACAACGGCCGTTTCAAACGGAAGGCTATACACCAGCTTTTGGTGCAGAAACAGGAAGTATCAGTTCAGCGCAGGGGGTATTCGAGAATGGCCGCTTTTACGTAGCTGCGAAAAAGGATGCACGGGACCTGGCTTGTTTGGTAATTGATGTAAAGCCGGCTACGCCGACAACCAGCAAAGTAGTGCTGGAAGCACCTGCCGGGCATACTACTTATACGGCAACAAGAACTTACAAATACGGAGAGGATCTATACCTCAGCGGAGTGGCAAACGATTTTGGAGTTTACTGGAAGAACGGAAAGCTGGTTGTTCCGGATAAAAACGGTTTAAACATGTCGAGAATAGCGCATATAAGCTTTCAATAGTCCCCTGTATCGCATTTATAGAAAATGAAAAGAGGTTGAGGATGCTTGTCAGTCGATCAGGCGGAGCGCTTTTCCAGTTCCGATTTTACCTCCTCAAGCCAGCTTGCCGCCTCAGCCTCTTCTTTGAAAAATCTTACCAGGACGTCCGACTTATTCATTTCGGAGGATTTGTATGCGGCCATATTGCTAAACTTGTCTTCCGATAAGACCCATGCGAAGTATTTTACCCCTGCCGCCGCCATCATCGGAAACCAAATATTGCCGCCATGGTCTGATGAATCACTCCAGTTCCCCTTCACCAACGAGTTGTCATTAAGTACATACTTCGACTGTGTCTTTTTAACGAAATCCAGGATGATCAAACCGGAAGTTTCTACCGTTTCCCGAGTCTGGTAACCAAGCCATCTAACTTCCAGCCAGTTCTGCAGGGCATTGTAGCTGACCGATATAGAGTCATTTTTGAAGTAGCTGCTTCCATCGGTGTCTGCATTCGCTGCCGCTAAAGACGCGAGTGGGACAATGAAAGAAAACCGGGAACCTTCCCCTAATTTGCTCTCTGCCCACAAATTTCCGCCATGTTGCTTTAGGATATCTGATGCAATGAACAGGCCCAGTCCCAGACCCTGAAATTTCATGGCAGAAGAGTCCACGCGGTAAAACCTATCAAAGACAGCTTGCAGGTGTTCCTCCGAAATCCCTATTCCAAAATCCTGCACCGAAACAACTGATCTGCCATTCGCAATTTGTTGGCTGATGACGATATCGCGGCTAGCAGGTGAGTACTTGATCGCGTTATCGATTAAGTTAATAATTACTTGCTCTAGCCTAAACCGATCTCCTTTCAATAGTGCATTTGGCTCATTTATTAGTTCAAACCGATGTTCGGGATGGGTTAGCGCAAAGGATTGAACCGTCTCTTCCATTAAATTGCTTAGATCAAAGGTCTCGAAGTGGTAGGTTTGTTTTCCTGTATTAATCTTCGAGATATCCAGTAGATCATTAACCAGCCTGCTCAGTCGCTGAATGTTATTTTCGGAGCGATCGAGGAAGGCCTTAGCCTTTTCGGGTTTGTCGTACAGCGTTGATTTGGCCAGCTTTGTAAAGCCCTGAATATTAGTAATCGGCGTTTTTAGCTCGTGACTCGCAATCCCAATAAATTCATCTTTTTGCCGCTCCAATTTTACCCGAACGGTCACATTTTTGATATGGGAAACGAGCGCATTAATTCCAGGTCTCTCCAAATAGTTGTATACGTCGCCTTCCAGCCAGATGACTTGCCCGTCTTTACGTTTAAAAGCCGCTCGGATTACGTCATGTGCATTAGGGCTTTTTAGCAGCAAATTCAGCTTTCCTGTAAACATTTCGAGGTATTCAGGCTCCACCAGTTTATCAAATCCCAATTTGATGTATTCCTCCGGGGTATAGCCGGTCATCTCAAAAACCCGCGGGCTTACATAAGTGGCTTTCCCGCTTTTATCTCTTAACACGAGCAGGTCGCAGGCTTCTTCCAGCAATAGCTTCAACTTAGATTCGGCTTCCCGGCTTTTCTTCAGCGACTTCTTCAATGCATATCCCATCATCGACAAAAAGATATTTTGGGATGCAAAAATTAAGATATGAACCCACAGCCTTGGCGCAAAGGAAAAGGAATAGATGGGTTCCAGAAAGAGGTAAATAATGAGTAGGATACAGACAAAGTTCGTTATGAGTCCAATCAGCCAGCCGGAGTACCAGGTGGCAAAAATTACTACAGTAGTATAAAGTAGGAAGGGTGTTCGGTTTCCAAGCACCTCGGTCATGTTTACTTTAATGAGTGTTGTCAGTAGAATGAGAAGCAGGGGGACTAAATAAACGGATACCTTTTTGACGGACTTCATATTTGCCGAAAAGTAATAATTTTTGGCGAAACCGTGATGGTATTCAATCTGCTCCTTAAGCTTGTTTCAGGTGTTGTAAATTATGGTTTAAATTCTGTACGATATTTAACCCAAGTGGTTTATTTACAGTGTTCTTCTTTATGGTAGAGGAGAAATGCTTAGGGTTTCATTAAGTGAAGAAGTCAAAAGACGCTCGGCTATTGCTGCAGCCATCAAAATATCTATTTTTGATCATCACTTCAATTTTGGATCTATGGCTTATAACTCTGTACTTGCAGACCGCATAAGGGAATATCTGGCGGACTTTCCTGACCTGGAAATAGAAGAAAAGACCATGTTTGGTGGGGTCGCATTTTTGGTGAATGGCAAGATGTGTGTAAACGTGAGCGGAGAGGACCTGATGTGCCGTTTCGATGCGGCTTTGCAGGATGAAGTGGCAGAACGCCCGGGCTTTAGAACGATGATCATGAGAGGAAAGGAGCTGAAAGGTTATTGTTATGTCGATCCAACAGGTTTTAACACTCAGAAGGAATTCGAGTACTGGCTGAAATTGTGTTTGGACTATAACGACCAGGCGAGCTCGTCAAAGAAGGGTGGACGTAAATAAGGCCTCCCCTGATCTAAACCAATATCAGTATCAGGCACTCACTTTGCACTTGATAACTCCAGCAAGACCACAAATTTTAGACTTGCCATCAGAGTCTTATCATTATCAGTTTAGTCGGCTTGTAGCCTCCAATAGTAGGTATTAACTGAAAGCGGCTCAGGTAATTAGGTTAAATGTCTTGATGGCATTATAAAAGTTTTTCCTATTTTTCGTTCTTCAGGCTACGCCAAAGAAACAGAGCATTAGCTACACAAAAACCATGATACAAATTATCAAACGACCAATTTTAACCCTAGCCCTTAGTTTGCTTGCTGCCGCAAATCTTTCAGCCCAGCCAGGTTTCGGCAAGGCGGAAAAGATCAATGCCGATTGGCGCTTTCACCTCGGTGAAACAGACCTTAAAAAGACGATAGAAGCGCGAGACAAATCATGGAGAACGGTGCAACTTCCGCACGACTGGACCGTGAAGCAGACCTATGACCCCTCGCTCGCCAGCGCCACCGGCTTTCTTCCCGGCGGTATAGGCTGGTATCAAAAAAATGTAAGCATCCCCAAAGAAGATGAGGGGAAGAAACTGTACCTCTATTTCGAAGGGGTGTATAACCGAAGCGAAGTCTTTGTAAACGGCCAGTCGGTGGGCAAACGTCCTAATGGCTACATTTCCTTTAGCTACGATATTACTCCCCATATCAAATATGGAGCAGAAAACCAGATCGCTGTCCGGGTAGATCACAGTCAGGATGCGGATTCACGTTGGTACACCGGCTCAGGTATTTACCGGGATGTGTACCTGGTTAAAGCAAATCCCCTTCACCTCGAACAATGGGGCGTTTATGCCTATCCTGAAGTAAAGGGTAACAAGGGAGTTCTGCACGTACAAACAGCCTTAACTAACGAGTCGTCCTCCGGTGCTCCCCTATCTGTGGTTACTGAGCTGTTGGACAAAGACGGTTCGGTGTTGGCCAAAAAAACGAACAAAGTAACGCTGGGCCAGAACAGCAGACAGGAGATCAAGACTGAACTTTCAGTGAACAACCCCAGATTGTGGAGCTTAGAAACACCTCACCTTTACAGGTTACGCACTTCTGTTATTCAAAACAATCAGCTAATTGACAGTACCACAGTGGTTACCGGTTTCCGCACCTTTAAGTTCGATCCCAACAAGGGATTTGCATTGAACAGTAAACAGATGAAGGTGAAAGGGGTATGTATCCATCACGACTCAGGGGTGCTGGGTGCAGAAGTGTACCCGGAAGTGTGGCGGCGTCGTTTACTAACATTGAAATCCCTTGGGGTAAATGCGGTCCGCACGAGCCATAATCCGCAAGCTACCTCTTTATACGAGCTGTGTGACGAACTGGGATTATTGGTGATGAACGAAGCTTTTGATGAGTGGGAATTTCCGAAGCGTAAATGGCTGGAGGGCTGGAATGTAGGAACTCCGGGATATCAGGGATCTTTCGACTTCTTCAAAGAATGGGGAGAACGGGATTTGGCGGACATGGTTAAAAGAGACCGCAACCATCTCTCGATCTTCGCCTGGAGCATTGGCAATGAGGTAGATTATCCAAACGATCCATACTCGCATCCGGTGCTGGATGGCAGTCGCGAGGGAGGCTTTACGCAGCCGATCTTTGGAGGCTACAAAGAGGATGCACCTGATGCGATGCGCTTAGGTGACATTGCCAAACGACTTGCAGCTGTGGTCAGAAAATACGATCAGAGTCGGCCGGTGACTGCTGGTTTGGCTGGAGTAGCCATGTCGAACGAGACAGCGTATCCTTCTGCACTTGATATTGCAGGCTACAACTACACTGAAAGCCGTTACATCGAAGACCACAAGCGCTACCCTAAACGGGTTATCTACGGAAGTGAGAACCGTCATGATTTTGGCGCCTGGAAAGCCGTGGTGGATAACGAGCATATTTTCGGGCAGTTCTTATGGACCGGGATCGACTACCTGGGTGAATCGGGCCGATGGCCATCACGTGGATTCTATTCGGGACTACTTGATTTTGCCGGTTTTATTAAACCGAGAGGCTATTTCCGCCAGTCCCTTTGGGCCGACAAGCCTGTTGCTTATATCGGTACCTACCCCTTGATGGGAGGAGCCGCTGCCAGCGATGCCTGGTCTGTGCTCGAGTCAGAGCAGCGACCCCAACGAAATCAGGCGCCTTCCATGGATGCCTGGCCCGTCTGGAATTATCAAAGCGGCCAGATGATCCGGGTAATGGGCTACAGCAATGCTGCAAAAGCGCGTTTGGAGCTAAATGGAAAGGTTGTAGGTCAGATGAAAGACTATGACCAGAAAACGGGCATTTACTATTGGGATATCCCTTATGAGGCGGGCAAACTTGAGTTAGTAGGCATGGATGCGAAAGGAAAGGAGACAGTGCGTCACCAGCTCCAGTCCAGCAAACGTTCTCATGCCATAAAAGCTCTTCAGGGCGAACAGTTACAAGTTAAAGCAGTAGACGGCGTAGCGCAAATCGAATTGCAGTTAGTTGATGAGGACGGTATTCCCGTAGCAATGGCCGATGATGAGATCACTTGTGAAATCGCGGGAAATGCAAGGTTACTGGGTATGGAAGCGGGAAATAATGCAGATATGGGCGACTATACCGACAACAAGCAGCGTGCTTTCCACGGAAAGATGATGGTCTACCTTCAATCGAAGGGTAAAACCGGCGAAGAAGTAATGGTACGATTCAGCGGACCATGGCTGAAGCCGGCGATTCTTAAGATCAAACTGTTATAGAAACCCTTGATCAAAGCGGGGGTAGACCAAGCTGGTTGTTTTGTCCACCGCTGCTTTGATTGCTTTCTACCAGAAGAAGAAGAACTTTAAACATACAACCCTATGAAAAAACTCCTAATATTTATCCATGGCGCAGGTGATGAGGGATACGAGGCAGATGCGGAACTAGTTGCTTCGTTAAGGCAAACATTGGGAGAAGAATATGAAGTCCGCTACCCCAAATTGACTACAGACGAAAGCCGTTCCGATTTCGGTTGGCCGGAACAAATTCAGACCCAGCTTGACGCGATGGAGGAGGAGTTCGTTTTAGTCGGGCACTCATTGGGCGCGTCATTTATACTCAAGTGTCTTTCCGAAAGGACCATTAAAAAAGCGATTCGAGGTGTTTTTTTGATTGCTGCACCATTTTGGGCTGGGGAGGAAGATTGGAAGCAGGGGCTTAAACTGCAGGAGGGCTTCGCTTCGAGGCTACCTGTAAATGTACCTGTTTTTCTTTATCACAGCCGCGACGATGAAGAGGTGCCTTTTTCACACCTGGAGACTTATGCGCAGAAGTTACCACATGCAACCGTGCGGGAGGTCGAAAAGGGTGGTCACCAGCTGAATAATGATCTAAGCCTGATAGCAGCAGATATTAAATCTTTATGAAAAACGGGTGCGTTGTTCCTCGCTTAAGTTGCTGCGGTTCGCCTTCGAGTTGACCTTTTAGTACTTTTTCATCACCTTCACCAGCATTTTGGAAATCACAGCCATTCCTTTGTCTGAGGGGTGGAGACCATCATAGGTAAGGTCAATTGCTTCTACAGGATAAGGATAGTCGTCCGTTTCAGGGTTGAAAGGGATATCGATAAATGCTGGGTATTTGAAGTTCTTATATTCTCCGGTGGTCGGGTCTTTCAATCGCTTGAATTTCACCATTCGTTTCAGGTTCATTCCGCTTTTGTAATACAGATCCACCACGTCAAACTTTTCAATTTTTGCAATTTCCAGAATGGCATCCGCGTATTCAGACAAAAAGCGGCCGTTTCGGGGAGCATAGGAGCCTTTAGCATTGTTTTTAAAGTTTTTCATAGAGACAAAATCGACCCGTTGCATTGGGGTGATTAAGAGGATTTTAGCATTGGAGTTCAATTTTCGGATTTTGTCTACCATCAAGCGGTAGGAGCCGTACAGGGTTTTAGCGCCGGTATTGCCCCGGTAATCGTCGAGGCTACCAATAGGAACAGAGCTGTTCCAGTCGTTAGTCCCATAATAAATCGTGTAAATATCTGCTTTTTCAATACCCTGCTTGTCGAAAGCATTCGCCATTCTGGAAGCTGTCCAGCCGCTATGGCCGTAGTTCTTGAACCTAATATGCCGAAGCTTTTCAGTCACCCGCGTCATATATCCTTTAGTGATTCTGTTCCCGGTTTCTGCAAGATGGTCATTCAGATAAGTGATGGAATCGCCGATTGCCATCCAGCTCAATATACTACGTTCTGTAAAGGAGGTGAAGAGAAGGAGGGCAGAGATCGCAACTATTGCTCTTTTCATTTTTCAAATATAGCAGAGGAGGTGTTTCAAGGGAAGTAGTGGTGCCAATAGAAGAAAGAATTCCCAGAAAAGCGCTACTCCCACCTACGGCTTTTCAAATGTTCCATCAAGTTGCGCCTGGGCAATCACACGGCCTTTCATCGCTTCAAGAAGCTGATCTTTGGTCATGTCGGATGTGTCCAGAACACTATCCAGAGCAAAAATCTTGAAGACATAAGTATGGGTGCCATTGGGAGGGCAAGGACCATTGTAGCCTGTCGATCCCCAGCTATTTACCCCGTCCTTAGCTTTAACATCTGCAGCGGCACTGCCTTTTGGCAACAGCGTTAAATTTGCCGGTATATTGTAGATTACCCAATGCACCCAGGTGCCCTTGGGTGCGTCGGGATCGTCCATGATGATTGCAAAGCTTTTTGTGCCCTTAGGAACGTTGCTCCAACTAAGAGCCGGCAATATATCTTTCCCAACACATGTGTACTCGGCGGGGATCGCTTTACCATGTTCAAAGGCTGCACTGCTTAACTTAAATTTCTCCTGCGCCCTTAGGGTAGAGGCAAAGGTGATAAGGACAAGGCTTAAGAGAAAGTACTTGTTAGTAAAGGTTTTCTGGTTCATAACTTAAAGTTTACTGGTTAATTTTATCTAGTAGGATCTGCAATACCTTTTATCTAGTCCCGACTAGCCGGCCTAAGATCATATATTTCCTCTCTGCGTCCTTGCGCCATGTTTATAAATGTAATAGAAAGAATCGATACAACCTAGCCGGCAGCATCAGAGACTGATCCGGCCTGAATTCTTTCCCTTCACCTCACTGGAGGAATCAGGAACGCCTTTTGCATACTCCCTGCATCGCGCATTCTTGAACAACATGGATATGGATTTGAAGGAATCAGTACAGACACCCGAATTGACTAAAAAACTACTCCCCATTATTCTGGCGACTGCCATCTTCATGCAAATGCTCGATTCGACCATTTTGAACACGTCGCTGCCCGCAATCGCCAGGGATTTGAACGAATCGCCCCTCGACATGCAGAATGCCATTATCAGCTATGTACTTACCCTGGCTGTGTTCATGCCCGTTAGCGGATTCCTTTCGGATAAATTCGGTACCAAGAAAGTCTTTATTTTTTCCTTAATCTTATTTGGTGCAGGCTCGCTCATCTGCTCGCTGGCGCAGAGCCTCCCACAATTGGTTGTTGCAAGAATGATACAGGGCCTGGGTGGTAGTTTGATGACTCCCGTCGGGAAATTAGCACTCATCAGAACTTTTCCCAAGCATGAGTTGCTCAGGGCTATGAATTTTGCCATTATTCCAGCATTAATCGGACCTGTTCTCGGGCCGCTGGTAGGGGGCTATATGGTGGACTATTTATCCTGGCACTGGATTTTTCTAATCAATATCCCGATCGCTCTCTTAGGTATTGCCCTAAGTTTGCGGTTCATGCCCGACTACAAGTCCCAGATCATCGATTTTGATCTGAAGGGTTTCCTGATCTTTGCCGCTGCCTCCTTGCTGCTCTCCATTGCCCTGGAGCTGTTTGGCAATACGGTGCATGTAACGCCGGTCTTAGTAATGTTGTTATCCGGATTTCTGATGTTGTATTTTTACTACCGCCACGCTTCCAGTGACGATAACCCTATTTTTCCGTTGAGCCTGTTCCAGGTAAGGACCTTCAGGGTAGGAATTTTAGGTAATCTCGCTACACGACTAGGCATCAGCTCTATTCCCTTGTTACTACCCATGATGATCCAGATTGCCTATGGCCGGTCCGCTGTAACTTCTGGTTGGATTGTTGCTCCGATGGCTATCACCGCCATGTTTGGAAAATCTGCCGTCATCAAAATTCTGAACAGGTTTGGCTACCGGGGTACGTTAATGACTAATACATTCATCATCGGTATACTAATTTGTAGTATGGCAATACCTCCGGCCCATTCTTCTATTTACTGGTACATGCCTATCATCGCCATTCTTGGCTTCTTCAACTCCATCCAGTTTACTGCCATGAACACCATCTCTATTGCCGACTTGCGACAGTACCATACCAGTAGTGGGAATTCACTCGTTTCCGTGAATCAGCAGTTAGCCATCGGTTTCGGTGTTGCTTTCGGATTGATTGTGCTGAAAATCTTTGAGGGGGATGTGAAGTTAATTCATAACGACATTCATAACGCATTCCGATATACTTTTTTGGTAGTCGGTATCTTGACTATCCTGTCCGGATTAATCTTTAGAAGGCTGCATTTTAAGGATGGTGATAATATGAAGAGTGATGGGAGATAAGGCGCTTCCCCATAAACAGGAATTAATCGATTCGGAAAGTATAGTGGCGGAATAGCAATATTAGTTCATGCTACCCTGTAGGGTTTTCTGGCAGCTGAAGGCAACAATGAAACAAAAAGAAATAGTTGGAGGTTGTTGAAAGACAGATTGCTTGACACCTTAAGAACATGAAAGAAGAAAATAAAGGGCAGAAGTATTTAACGGGAGAGGAAATCAGTAGTTTGCTGGGTTCGGTTCGGAAATCAGGATTACGATACACAGTGGATTTGTACCTGCTGGATTATATCAAATGCTGTTTGCTGGAAGATGGGCAGTTGAACAACAACATACAAAAGCTTCAGCATGCTTTGAACTACATTGAGAATAGTGAAGCAAGGAAAGATGTTGAGCAGGTAATCAGTAGTCTTCAGTGCGTGCAGAAGGAGTATAATGAATACCTGGAGGATACTGGAATACTTGCTAAGGGAGACTATCCGCCTCCCAGAGGGGAAGATGAGATCTGATCTCCAATAAAAGCAACTATCCCGGTGGCGTCGGGTGAATAAAACGGGAAGCTTATGGGAAAGGTTAGGCTGACCAGGCTGATATCGAATTGCTCCTTGTGATAATGAGAAATGTTCTAAGTTGCTGCCGATAAGATGATGTTAAGGACTTACAAGCCATAGCGAAACAAACCTCTATTTTACGGATTTACCCTTCTTAGCATTTCTTCGATAGCAACTTTTACAAGGTTCGGTTCGGTAATCTGCGGGAAGTGACCGCTGTTGTTCGCCCGAATTTGCTTCGAATAGGGAGAGAGCTCCAATAATTTTTCCTGATAATGCAAATGAATTTGGAAGCTACGTTGTGGCACAAAGGGCAACTTCTTTGTTCCTGTCACTACAGTAATGGGGATTGCAGGAAAAGGGCTGCTTTTGTCGATCTCCGCGATGGTATCTTCGTAGTGCTCGTCTTCCGAGTATTTATAGGGGTCAAACAGCTTTTCGACCCGTTTTAAGCCTTCAACGGCTCGTGTAATCAAAGCAGGGGGCTTCAACGCCGTTTGTGCTGTTTTTTCCTCTGGGTGGGTGCTATCCACAAACACAATTCCCGCAACTTCTGTCGGATGTATCCTCGCAAAAAGGTTAGCAAACAATCCGCCAAGAGAATGTGCAACTAAGATGTAAGGCGGTTCTATAGCTAAAGTCTCTAACAAATCCTGCACTAAGCTTAATACCCTGCTCCCGGTATGAGGCAGATCTATTCTGGAGGTTTTACCAATGCCGAACCTGTTAAATAGCAGGGTAGTGTGGGAATGAGAAAGCTGTTTGACCACAGGATCCCAGCTGTCTAAAGGCATCCTAAAGCCGTTAAAAAAGACGAGGGCCGGGTTTCCTGATCCTACCAATGAATACTCAATGGTAAGGCCATTCTTAACTATAGTAGAATTCATAAGAGTTTTAGCTAAGATTAATTTCCAAGCTATTTGTTACCCGACAATGCAGCTAGAAAAACACTTCTTTATGATCCCCGAAACTATAGGATATTCAAAGTTTCTAGTAGAGAAAGAGCGGCGTACCGCCGGTCGTATCCAATTAATTTGTCTTGTTAAACGTAATTGTTACACTCATTTCAAACCACTTTAATATACATTTAGCAGTGATTATAAACTAATGATAATATTTTATCAAGAATTAACCGATGATGAGAAGATCCTATAAAATTTTCAGCGCTAGCTTGCTTTTGCTTGCTTCTTTAGGTCCAGGTCTGGACGTACTCGCACAAAATGGACAACCCGAAGCCGGACAAATTCCTCCGCATCCTCCGCGGTTGCCCGAAGCTGTAATCCCTGCATTTCCCGGGGCATGGGGAGGCGGTATGTTTACCACAGGAGGCCGTGGAGGAAGAGTTATCGCTGTTACTAATTTGAACGATAGCGGTCCTGGTAGCCTCCGCGCTGCTTTAGAGACAAAAGGACCACGTATTGTGGTATTCCGCGTCGCGGGCACGCTAAAAGTTGCGAATGATTTAAATATCAATCATCCAGATATTACTATTGCTGGTCAATCCGCCCCTGGTGATGGTATCTGTATTGCTGGTACACTTAATATTAATACGTACAATGTAATTATCCGGCACCTGCGGGTACGCCGTGGAGTCCCCACCGGTGGGCAGGGTGATGATAATATCGGGGGATACCCACAACATCATGTGATTATCGACCATTGTTCTACAAGCTGGGGAATGGATGAAAATATGTCGATGTATAGAACCATGCGACCGTCCTTAGATGGAAAGACACAAATAAAAGATCCGGCAGAGCATGTGACGATACAATGGTCCATTTCCAGCGAAGCTTTGGATGCCCGAGGGCATGCCTTCGGCGGAACCTGGGGAGGAAATCCTTCTACATTCCATCACAACTTGTTTGCCAGCAATACTGCGCGCAACCCTTCCATTGGAATGTCAGGTCCTTTTGACTTCCGGAACAATGTTGTCTTCAACTGGCGTCATCGTTCTGTAGATGGTGGCGATGAAACTTCTGAGATCAACCTCATCAATAACTATTTTAAACCAGGGCCTGCTACCAATGAAAACATGCGGGGAGTGTTTGCGCGTATCGAACAGCGGAGCATGTACTCCCCTGGAAGTGCGTGGAAAGAAGGAGATTGGTATCCTAAAGCAGCTAATCGCCCCGGAAAGTGGTATGTGGCGGGCAATATTATGCATGGCAACCAGGAAGCAACCAACAATAACTGGGCTGGTATGCGTGGACCCGAGAATCTGGCCCGTGTAAATACGCCCTTTGTAGGTTGGCCAGTTGCACCGCATCAAACAGCGCAGGCAGCTTTTGAGTCTGTACTGGCAAAAGCAGGTGCTACCTTACCGAAGCGTGATGCGGTGGATACTCGTGTTACAGAAATGGTGCGTACAGGAAAACCGATGACAGCAACCGGTATCATTAAAGATATATCTGAAGTGGGAGGTTATCCGAACTTAACATTCAATCCGGCGCAAGTGCCTGTTGATAGCGATAACGATGGTATGCCTGATCAATGGGAAATTAAATATAAGCTTGATCCGAAAAACGTGAAAGACGGCGCTCTGGATACCGATGGAGATGGTTATACTAACGTGGAAGAATTCCTTAATGGTACCAATCCTCAGGAAAAGATCAATTACCGAAATCTGGGGAATAACATCGATACAATCAGTTAGCACGCCGATGAAGTAAGCCAGACGAAAGCCCTAGAAGGGGAACGGTGGCCTTTAAAGAACAAAGCCCAGTCTCGAAAGAGGTTGGGCTTTTGTTTTAGTCTCGTATCAGCTAACGTGGGAAAGCGCTCTTGGAGCTTGTCATCCACGTTTTGACGACTTTCCCTTGATTGGGGCTCTGCTCTTCACGTTTTTGCCTGGATTCTTTGAAGGACGTTTGCTTTTTCCATGTGCCCCTGCCGGCTTATCACTTTTGCTGAAGCTTTTCGTAGCCGGCCTCGATCTTCCCTGTTTAGCTGTACCTGCTGAACTCTTACCAGGCTGCTGCCGATCTGTTTTCTTTGCAGAGCCCGTGGGTTTCGAAGCCTCTTCCGTAGTTTTAGAGTTCTTTATGAGCCTAAAGATTCCTGCCTTTTCTTCTTCGGTTAACTCCCGCCATTCGCCTAAAGGCAAACCCTTAAGACTGATATTCATTATTCTTGTGCGCTCCAGTTTGGTAACCTGGTATCCGAAGTGTTCGCACATCCTTCTTATCTGCCTGTTTAAACCCTGAATTAGTATTATCCGGAATACAAAGGTACTTTCTTTGGTGACGGTGCACTTTCTGGTCATGATCCCCAGAATAGGAACGCCAACAGCCATTGATTCAATAAAATGATCGGTGATCGGCTTGTCTACAGTGACGAGATACTCTTTTTCATGGTTATTGCCGGCTCTGAGGATCTTGTTGACAATGTCGCCATTACTGGTAAGAAAAATCAGTCCCTGCGAGTCCTTGTCCAGGCGACCGATAGGAAAGATGCGTTCGCTGTGATTGACATAACTTACAATGTTGTTTTTTACGTTTTCTTCGGTTGTGCTTGTTACTCCTACAGGTTTGTTGAAGGCAATAAAAATTGCGTCCTCTGATCTTCTGGGTTCTATGAGGTTTCCATTTACAACCACACGATCGCTGGGTGATACCTGATCCCCGATTTTTGCTTTCTTGCCGTTAATAGATACGTTTCCGTTCTCAATGTATTTGTCTGCCTGCCTGCGCGAGCATAGCCCGCTTTCGCTGATGTATTTATTTAAACGGATGGTGCCTTCGCTCATTGGAATCGAGATGGATTATTTTCAAATGTAAGCAAGTCCAGCATGTAAAGCTATATGAATAACATATCGTCTGATCAGTTGAGTAGATGTTCGCTCTTCCTCGAGTAGTTATCCGATCTGTTTTCGAGGGCGAAAGTGACCGGGATATTCAATGCTGGATTAAGCGGTATGTGCCGTTCTGTCGTCAAAATAGAGCTTGATCATCGGTTGATTATCTTCCGGATAGCTGAGGGCATCTTCTGCCATTACCACAATAGAGTCCTCGTGATTAAAAAAAATAGGGAGTCCGAAGTAGAAGGATCCTCCGTTCTTAAAAGGTTCCTGGAAGTGAGTTGCCGGCGGAGACAGCTGCGTCTCCTTTATGCCCTTAACCAGGAAACCAATCATGTATTTAGGAATAAAGATCATCGACTTTTCAGGAAGCTGTTCAGGATAATGGGTGAAGAACAATTTTACCGTCTCGTTCACAGCGATCAATAATCCGGCAACGTCTCCCGGAGCAATAACGTTTTGATAGACCTTACTCATGCATCAAAAGTAGTTAAACCATTTGCACAATCAGAAAGCCAGTTTGGATCTGTTACTAGATGCTAGGGATGGTCTAGGGAAGCAGAAACCCGGGCGAAAAGGCAGCTTATGGATGCGGGCTATGGAAGTCTATATCGCTAGAAAGATCAGACAGGGAACTAGGGGCGTTCAATTTTCGGTCTCAAACCGTTTAGGTGGCCACAACAATACCAAGTCTCCTGCGGCGACAAGGAGATGCAGCTTTGTTAAGAACATTGACACAAGCAATAGCACACGCGGCCCCGCGTGCGCCAGCCTGGTACCATGATTACCTAGGCTTTTTTAACTTTTATAGCGTTTAGTCCTTTAAGACCCTGCTCGGTTTCAAACGTGACACTATTGCCCTCTTTGATCGGGTCGATGAGTCCGTTAATATGAACAAAGATACTTTCCTGTGTTTGCTGGTCTCTGATAAATCCGAAGCCCTTAGACTCATTGAACATCGTCACAGTACCTTTTCTAACGGTATCGTGAGGTATCGGTTCTTGTCTGGCCACGCCAATTTGTATATCCTCAGAGTTGATTTCTTTCTTCTTCTTGCTCAGATCAGGAGGAGTGGAGGTGATATTTCCGTTCTCATCTACATAGGCAAACATTTCCTCTAGGCTTTTTCCTTTATCAGAATTAGCTTTACGGTCTTCGGCCTTCTCTTTCTTGTCTTTAGCTTTCTTTAATCTTTTTTTCTCTTTTTCTTTCTTACTGAATGTTTCTGTTGATCTTGCCATAGTTTAATTAATACGCATCGTTAGACGCGCGTGATGTAGTTTTTATTTTATATAGTGGTAAACCGCTTACCCCTTGATGTTTTCCGCGCAATTTGCGGGCCAGTCTCACCCTTAATTCTCCTGCACTTAAGCTGTTTTAAATCCCAAACTCAAACTTTCAAACAAGTTGTCTGCTTAACAATAGTATCGATCCACTGCTGCTGCTTTTCAACACTAAAATGTCGGGCCGGGGTCTCCAGTTTACAAATCCGGATGCCTTTTTGCTTACAGTGTGCTGCTATCACAGCCATTTGTACCTTGAGGTTAGGAATACCATTGAAGGTTTTCCGGGTAAAGTATACTGATTTCAGTGCAGGCAGCGAGTCGATGATCGAAATAATGTCATTCCATTGCTGTACATGCGTATCGACAAATGCATCGTCTGTGTTAGTTTCTTCACCTTCCGGTACTTCAAGTGCATCAATAAGATCAGCGAAGCCGATCTTGCGTTTCTGCATGAAATGTTGCTTTTCACTTAATGGAGCCTCTTTCAAAGACTGCCCTTTCCAGCAAATAGGCAATAAATGCCACAGGTAATTCCGGGGTCTTCCGTAGAAGAAATCGGTATCCTCTTCACCCTCAGGGACAAAAGTGCCGAGGATCAAAATTTCGGTGCCCTCGTGGGGTAAAATATGCTTGAATTTATGGGCGACTTTTGGCATAAATACTTAAGCTGTAGCTGCTAATCTGGATGTACTTCTGTAAAGATAACTACCGGAAATATGTCTTCTGAAAAAACGTCCGGGAGAATCCGCATTAATGAACTTTACATATACATTTTTAGGCAAATTAAAATACTCATATTCGTTGCCATCTGCAAAGCTTATTGTTAGCGTTTGTGCTCGGTATTGGAAATCAAGAATAGCAGAAGCAATGGTAAGGGCATATGCTGAAGCTGTTTTTTCTTTCGTTTCCGGAGCGATGCTTACCAGGAAATGATAAGCTTCGATGATTGACTTGCTCTTTTCTTCAGCCGCAGCCTTACTTTCTTCACTATCCTGGAACTTATCCGGATGCCAATTTTTCATCAATTGGCGATAAATTGTTTTTAACTCCTGCAATCCTGCGTCGTCTGCTACTCCAAACAGCTTTCTGTAATCGGTAATCTTTTTCAATGATTTTATTAAAAGAAGGGAACCAGGCAAAAGCCTGTTTTGTTGTTTAAACCTCTGAATCCTTTTTGGTTCAGGAGTTTGCGAAGGTACGGTTTTAAAAGTTAACCTGCAGAACGCGTTGTAACTATTTGAGTTTATTGCATTCTTTTGATCTTCAGCAAATAGTTAGTCTGGAAACAAAGAATTAATAATAATCCATCTTTCAATGTATCAAAGGCACCTATTATGAATTAGTGCAGCCGATTTCCGGCATCAGATACTAAACATGACGGGCTGTCGAAGAACCCGCTATTGTTAATTGCGGGGGATTAAAAGCAAATTCGGCGCCAATAGGCGTCTTTAACGGTTGTTGTTAATGAAATCTACCAGTAAAGTCTTCACCTGGTCCAGACTGTCGTTACCGTTGTTTTCGACCTGCTTTCGAAGATTAAGATAGCCTTCAATCTGCTCAAATTCCGCTTTACTGCTTGCTCTGAAGCCCATAGACCAATCTTCAAAACTACGGCCGGAAATACCACGCTGTTGAAGAATTATCAAGTCCGTATGCCGCGGGTCAGTTTTAATTTTATCATAAACCTTCAACACATTTTCTTCTAAACCCTCCAGAACTTGAAGAATATTGCCGTCACAATAGATCAGTACTCCCGAAACTCCCATTTTCGAATTGTTGGCGCGGCTTACCGTTAGTATGTCTTTTAATTCCTCAGAGCTTAATGCCTCGGTTGCATTACTCAAATAAACAATCGTAAATAATTGGTCCATACCCGATTCAACGAGGAGTAGTTGAAAAGGTTACTTTTTTGTTGCTGGTCTTCGATCTGCTTCACACTCCATCTCCTTTACTGCTTCAATTGTTGCTCTAAAAACGATGCGAGAGTTGTGGGAAGTTTAATGGTTTCGCTGGCATATTCCGGGACCGTTTTGTTGTCGATAACCGCTTGGGTCATGTCTACCAGATTTCTTGCCGAATTTTCAGAAAAACCCACAGACAACAGTGTTTCGCTCCACTTTTCTTTCGGTATTGATTGAGCCGTGACATTTCTATTAAGTAATGTCGAAAGGGTGTTCGCGACATCGGCCGCACTGTATTTTTGAGGTCCCGTTAGTTCAAAAAGTTTTTGGTGGGTCGAAGTTGAAGGGGTAATCATTTTCTCCGCAATGAACTTCGCCAAATCGAGGGGCGAATTCATCTCGATTTTCAAACCAGCAGGGAAAAAAGATGGTAGCAGGCCGTATTGTTTAACCGTTTCCAGGTAACCTAACCAGTTACTGAAATAATAGGATGGCCGCACAATTATTATTTCTGCATCTACGTCTCTAACACCCTCTTCTAATAGTTTAGACATCACTAGATTACCCGTGTTTCCGTCGGCATGTGCACCTACAGAAGAAAGGCCTATCACTTTTTTAATTCCTGCGGCTTGAATAGCTAGTTTATAGTTATCTACGATTTGTTGCGTTTCACCGATGATGTCATGGGAAGCCGGATTTTCAGGTGTTAAAATAAAAACAGTTGTTCCGCCTTTAAATGCCTCCATAAGCTGTCGAGCATCAAAAAGGTCGGCTATCCTGGTCTCGATAGTCCTGTCCCGCAGTTTTTTTGGATTCCTCACCACTGCTCTTACCGGGTGACCTTTTCTTTTAATTTCATTGATGAGATAGGAGCCTACCTGCCCGGTAGCCCCGAGAACTATATTCAGGTTTTCCATGTGCAAAAGTTTACACAGCAAAGGTGCGGTGCCAAGGTGACAGCCCTATGTCAACAGCTTAAGCAAAGGTGGAAAGTTTTACTATCAGCTCTTTGTAGAACCCTTGCTGAAATTGCACCGGGAAGCATTGGGAATAAATTGAATATACAGGGAGCCTCAAACTCATTCCCTGCTTTGTTTAGTGCAGCGATAAAATGCGGGTAGACCATCGAAGAAAGTATGAAAACGAGTTGCTGAGAAAGAAATTGGAGACTGAGGCTGAGAAACATATGAAAGAACAGCATTGAACGAGGTCGCCTTTGATCAAGCTCATCTGGTCAGAGCTCCCCTGGCTAATGTTCTGGGACTGGTTTCGCTCATAGAGCAAATGGAAATGTCTGATGAGCTGAGGAACGTTGTGTCAATGTTACGGCAAAGTTCCGAGCAGCTCGACAAGGAGGTCAGATCGATTGTGAAAAAAGCAAACCGCGGGCAGTAATACACCCGCTACAGGACGGTACGGCTTTGAAGTCGGGCAGTATCAAGTCGCAGAAGAAATACAGCGACTGCCAGCAGGATAAGTGTGATAGATCTTTATTCCTCAGAAAGCATAGCCGAAGGCGATATAGGGCCAATAGGGGATAAAACTATCTTTTGTAAAAATTGGCGATACACCGGCCCTGAATAGCAGACCTCCGCTTATTGGTTGCTTTCTGTAACCCAATGTCATTGTGCCATACACTTACTCGTTCACTGCCTCTTTGTTGTACTTGTTTTTATACTCGAGGGGCGACAATCCAGTTATCTTTCTGAATACTTTTAGATCGCAGAACCTACTTCGTACCACCCAATGCCAGAGAGGGTGGTCTTAATGATCAGTTGATTGAGAAGTGGAAGCTTCCGGTTAAATAGGAGGAATGCGGATTTGCTAAAGGTTCTGACAAAACAATAAGTGGAATAGAAATCATGTAACTGTGCATAGTAGTTCACAGATTAATTCAGATATTTAACTCATGAAATTAACCAGAACCGTATCGATTTTTGTGCTCGCCGCCGTTTTCAGCCTTTCAGCCTTTTCGCAAAAACAGGTGGACTTTCGGATGAAGTTTTTACCCAATAAAACGTACACCACCGAGATGGTGAACGATATGAAAATGGAGATGGACTTTCTCGGTGATACCGCAAAACGGAATCAAATGTTATCGAATGGGCTAGAGCTTCCCATGCAAATGGACATGCTTCAGGAGATGAGCCTTTCTACCCAAACCGGCCAACTAACTGCTGACAGGCGGATTCCACTGACCATCAGCTACAATAAGATGGATGTAACAATGAACATGCAGGGAAAGGAAATGAAACAACCGAATCAGTTTAGCGGTCTGAAGATTAAGGGTTATGCCACCGAAAGCGGCAAATTGAGTGTTGAAGCGATAGAGGGCAGTTCTTCTGCTGAGATGAAAGAGGCGATAGAGAAAATGGTTTCTCAGTTGCTAAATGCTGTTCAGTTTCCCGATAAACCGATGAAGCAGGGAGATACTTTTACCCAGGAGTTGCCCATGATTGTACCAGCCGGAGCCAACAGCTTGAACCTGGTGGTTAAGATTAATTATACCTTGAAAGAAGTCAAAGAAAAGCAGGCTTTTTTTGACTATACCCAGGCTATTACTTTGGATATGAAAGCAGAGCAGGCTAATTCGACTGCAACAGGCTCTGGTACTGGTAAAATGATCTATGATATTCCTTTAAATTATATTACAGATACTACTAGCGACATGATTTTAAACATGAGCATGGCCGTGGGAGATGTAAAAATGAAAATAAATGCGACCGCTAAGTCTACGGTTAAAGCAAAGGTTCTGTAACACAAGCATCTCGTCTTAACTCCATATCTGGTACTATACCTGCAAATATAAAACCATTTGGTTACATAATTATGCAGCCAAAAAAATTAGAATAAGGAGGCTGGTAAACGAGTAAATTTACTTTAAATCGAATCAAGGTTATAGACGGCATGCAGGCTTATCAACCTATTTTACTATGATCGAGGAACTTCATAATTTCTATTTTAAAAAGGAAGAACCGGTGAGGAGTTGCCTGCTTGCCTTGCGAACCTTGATTCTGGATCAGGACATGAACATTACAGAAACTCGAAAGTATGGGATGCCATGTTTTTGCTATCGTGGAAAGCACTTTTGCTATTTGTGGACCGATAAAAACACCGGGGAACCCTATGTTCTGATGGTGGAGGGGAAGTATCTTGAAGATCCGGAGTTGGAACAAGGGAGCCGCTCGCGGATGAAAATTTTGAGAGTTAATTCGAAAACAGATTTACATTTTAAAACTATCGTCCGGATTTTGCAATCATCACTCGATCTATACAGAAAGGGAATCGTGAAGATAAAGTAACGTTATTTCTGTTTGCAATGTCCTCAACCCAAGGGGAAGCTTTTTGATTGTTAAAGTATTTCTTATTCGAAAAAGACTCCTTTTTGAAACAGCAAGGCCGTGGAAGCTGTTCCATGAGCAATTGATACAGGATGGCAAGCTGAGCTCTACACCTTGCCCATCGCCAATCGTGTGGAACATTAAACATTAGATCTGTGAAGAATTTTTTTCGTAGGATAATTACCCCCTACTGCTTGTTAAGTTTCTTTTTATTCGCTTTTGCCGCCGATACCATGGGGCAGGCAGAATTGCTATCAAATGATACCAGCAGTTCTGCTAATGCTGAGCCTGCCTGGTTACCCGATTCCCTCGGTCGCCGCACTCCCAGGGGAGCGGTAGAGGGTTTTATTGCAGCGGTAGCTTCAGAAAACTATGCCCGGGCTTCTATGTACCTGCGAATCGATTCTGCATTAAAAAGAAATCAGAACAGGGAGGCACTGGCTCGTTCTCTTCAACGACTGCTCGATAACAGCGGGCATATCCTGCCTTATTCAATGATTAGTGATGATCCTGCAGGAGCAGATGACGACAATCTGGGTCCCAGCCTCGAGAAGGTGGGAACAGCCTCTATAAACAACGAGGAATTTGATATCTTACTGGAAAAAACACAAGACACGACGGGTGCGCCAGTTTGGCTGGTCTCCTCAGAAACTATCCAGCGAGTACCTCTTCTAGTGGAGGAAGCTCCTATAGCTCCGTTCATCGATCGTATTTCACCACCCGTTCTCGATCGAACTAAATGGGGAGGGGTGCCAGTTTCTCATTGGCTGGGCGCCATTCTGCTATTGCTTATCGCTTATCTTTTAGCCTGGGGCATTACCCATCTTGCACTCTTTCTAATTCCTTTTTTTTATCCCAAAGCCAAAGTTGAACCAACTGCAGGCATTATTAAAGCCTTTGCGCTCCCTATAAGGATTTATATCACGATTTGGTTGTTTTCCGCAGGGATGCAAGAGTCCGGGATCTCCATTATTTTACGTCAGGGATCAAGCAACATTATGGTAATTGTGGCCATCATTGCTGTAATGCTGTTGCTGTGGCAGCTACTCGGGGTCACTACCCGATTCTTCGAGCGACGCCTATCACACCATCAAAATCAGGCGGGCGTCTCCGCTATACTTTTTTTACGAAGGACAGCAAAAGTAGCACTGATCGTTTTGGCTATTATTCTTGTGCTCGACACACTGGGTTTTGACGTGACTACAGGCTTAGCGGCCCTGGGGATAGGTGGTATTGCCCTGGCTTTGGGAGCACAGAAAACTGTAGAAAACTTTGTCGGGAGTGTTACACTCATTGCCGACCAGCCCATCAGGGTGGGCGACTATTGCAAGGTTGGAGATATATCCGGTACTGTTGAACAAATTGGGATGCGATCTACCCGTATCCGCACCATTAATCGCACGATGGTAACCATTCCCAACGGAGATTTTTCGTCCGAGAAAATTGAGACCTTTGCTACGCGTGATCAGTTCCTGTTCAATCCCAGCTTCAGGCTGCGATTTGAAACCAACCCCGAACAAATCCGCTACCTGCTGGTGGAATTGCGTAGCATTTTGTACGCTCATCCTAAGGTAGACCCTTCCCCCGCCCGGGTGCGTTTTGTGGAAATTGGAGCGGATGCGCTGAAGCTGGAAGTTTATGCGTACATCAAGGCGCTTGATTTCGACGAGTTTCTCGAGATTCAGGAAGATTTGCTTTTACGGATGATGGACGTAGTAGGTGCCAGCGGAACTGCCTTTGCTCTGCCCTCGCAGCTTGTTTACCTGAGCCGGGATGAGGAGCTGCCGGAAGAAAGAAAGGCCGAAGTCGAAGCCCAGGTGGAGAAATGGCGCGCTGCCGGAGAAATCCAGATACCAAAGTTTGATCCTGACCGAATTGACGAGTTGAAGGGCTCACTTGAGTATCCTGCAAAAGGATCTGCACAGGGCAAGGGTAAGCAATCGAATATTTGATTAGGAAGACTCATACGAACTCTCAGTGAATAAAAACGATTGCTTTATTCACTGAGAAGTTGTCTCTAGTCCAGAACAGACAAAGCAAGTTCGACGGTAGCAGATAAGGAAGCTTTGGTAGGGTTTACTTTTGACGAGACTTTCAGGCCGTTGAAGAACGTAACCAGATAGGCGGCAGTAGCCTGGATATCTTTACTGCTGTTAATCTCCCCTGATTCTTGACCTCGTTTCAAATACTCAGTCAAAATGGCTTCAAAGTTTACTTTATTCAGGGATAGAAGGCTTCCAATTTCCTCGTCGCTAGGCATCAGTTCTGTTGAGGTATTTACCACCAGGCAGCCTTTGCGCTCAGGGTCCGCAACTGCCTGCTCAATAGCTATGCTAAACAAGGTCCGGATACCTTCCTTTACCGAGGAGGAGGTGCTAAGTAGCGCGTTCAGCGCCCGGGTGTTTTCCTCGACGTATCTACTGACGGCTTTTTGAAACAGCTGCTTCTTGCCTCCGAACGTATCATACAAGCTGGCTCTGTTGATACCCAGGTGCTTAACTATATCATCAATCGAAGTTGCATTGTAGCCCTGGCACCAGAAAATGTGTACCGCTTTCTGCAATACTTCGTCCTCGTCGAATTGCTTATTTCTTGCCATTCCGCTCCTGTAAATGTCTCAAAAATACACTTTAGAACTATAAGTGCATCAGGTTTTAATGAGCATCCCACCATCAATATTAAACTCGCCCCCCGTTATGAAGCTGGCAGAACTGGAAGCAAGGAAGGTCACTAATTCAGCTATGTCCGTTGGCTCTCCCAGTTTACCGAGGGGGATTTGAGATTTTGCATGATCTTTTATAAGTGCGGTCTGCTCCTCAGGAAAACCGAGTTTCTGAAAGATAGGCGTACTTGTTGGTCCGGGATTAACAGCGTTGATTCGTATATTCCTTTTCGAAAGCTCGATAGCGGCGGTTCTCACGTAACTGTTCAGGGCGGCCTTCGATGCTGAATAAATAGCCAAATTGGGTGATCCGGTGTATGCAGCGATAGAAGATAGAGCAATTATTGCCGCTCCATCTTTTAAAACTGGTAGAAATTTTTCGGTAGTGAACACAGCGCCTTTAAAATTGATATCCATTAGGTCGTCGAAGTTTTGCTCGCTAATTGCACCTACCGGTTCAAGCACGAAAATTCCCGCATTTACAAACAATACATCAACCTGTCCATAGGCTCCCTGCACCTGTTCTACAAGGCTGTCCAGTTGCGAAAGGTCGGCCACATCCGCGACCACACCATTAACTCCCAATTTGGAGGCTGCCTCCTCAACCTTCTCGGCAGAGCGTCCTGTAATAATAACCTGGGCGCCTTGCTCCTTAAACGCCTTGGCCGTTGCGAACCCGATGCCGCTATTGCCACCTGTGATAACTACGGTTTGTCCTTGAAATCTTTTCATCATGTAATATTGGAATGATTGTTCCAAAAGTACAAATTGGAATGATTGTTCCAAAATTATTTCGCCTTATTTATGATATAGGAGAACCTAATGAAAGAGATAGAGTGAAGACATCAGGTGAGCAACGATGTTATTACACATCATTCTCCGACGATACTTTCTCATTTTATAAATTTGGCCGATATTTAGCAACGGAATTAAAAATATTCCTTAACCAATTTAGACAAGAAGAAGAACTTAATGATTACGCAAAAACTGAGGCTTGCACTGCTGCTTATTGTTTCCATTACGCTGAACTTTACAGCTTTGGCAAAGGAAGTATTTCCGGATGGAACACCGATACCAGAATGGTTCCGCCAAAACAAACCGACGGACATCAACAAATTGGGGAAACACTACCGGATCACAGATTTCAACGTTGTTAACGACAGTACCGTTATCCAGACGAAACTTCTGCAGGCTGTGATCGACAGAGCGCATGAGAACGGCGGTGGCGTAGTGATTATTCCAAAAGGAACTTTTCTTAGCGGCTCGCTGTTTTTCAAAAAGGGTACGCATTTGCATCTGGAAGAAGGCGGCCGTCTGAAAGGCAGCGATGATATCAGCAACTTTCCCCTGGTGATGACGCGTATGGAGGGGCAAACCCTGAAATACTTTGCTGCACTGGTAAATGCGGATGGCCTTGACGGCTTTACAATATCCGGCAAAGGAACTATTGATGGCAATGGACTGCGCTACTGGAGGTCTTTCTGGCTTAGACGCGCTTTTAATCCAAATTGTACTAATATGGATGAGATGAGACCCAGGCTTGTGTATATATCCAATTGTAAAAATGTTCAGCTTTCGGGAGTGAGGTTGATAAACTCCCCATTTTGGACTACACATTTGTATAAATCAGAAAATGTAAAGCTCTTGGACCTGTACATTTACTCGCCTAAAGAACCCGTAAAAGCTCCGAGTACGGACGCTGTTGATATTGATGCCTGTAAGAATGTTCTGATTAAAAACTGCTATATGTCTGTAAACGATGACGCTGTAGCGCTTAAAGGCGGTAAAGGTCCTCGTGCCGATAAGGATCCTAATAACGGAGCTAATCATAATATTATCATTGAAGACTGCACTTATGGATTCTGTCATGGTGCGCTGACTTTCGGAAGTGAGTCGCTCCACGATCGCAATATTATTCTGAGACGCATCAAAGTGAACCATGCGGAGCGCCTGCTTTGGCTGAAGATGCGGCCGGACACTCCTCAAAATTACGAGTATGTGTTGGTAGAAGACATCGAAGGCCACGATATTGGCAACTTCATTTTCATTCGGCCCTGGACCCAGTTCTTCGACCTGAAAGGAGAGGAAGTATCAGGAACATCAACAAGTCACCATATTACTATGCGTAATATAAAGTTGGATTGCGAAAACTTTTTTAACGTGGGAGCGGCGAAAGAAGTCAAGCCTTCTAAAGGCTTCGGTTACAAGTTATCAGACTTTAGGTTCGAGAACATCGACGTGACGGCGAAAAAGTTTGTAGATATAAACACGTCTATTATAGATAACTTCCAACTAAAGAACGTGGTTGTGAACAAGAAGAAAGTCTTCTAGGAACGGCTAACCAGTAGAGGATAGAGATCTTACTATACAGGTCGTGGCCTAGTGCTGCGACCTTTTCTTTTTACAATCTTTTTCTTTTACTTCCTTGTTAAACAAAGAAAAACTATGAAAAAGATATGATTTGTAATGCTTTCCCATAACTACCGTCTGAAGAAAGAACAGTATCCTGCAACAATTGCCGCAGGGCTTGCAAGAGATTACTCGAGGCCTGGGATGGTTACCTACGAGGTGGATTTGGACGGGAAGCCGGATTATAAGCTAGTGCTTTTGTCAGCCAAGTAGAGTACCTGTTGGATTTTAAATACAAAAAGGCGTGCGTAAACAGGCACCCATAAATAACGAATGAATACGAAAACGCTTGCAGGCTTAGGAGGCATCTCTGCTTTTCTTAAAAAAATCGGGTTTGATTACTTTATCGCAGGTATTCTGGTGATGATTCTGCTGGCCCGCTTGTGGCCCGAGGGAGGGCTGGAAACTTCGCCTTTGGCTCTGCCCCAGATTGCAAGCTGGGGAGTAACACTTATTTTCTTTTTTTACGGACTGCGCTTGAGTAAAGCCAAACTGGTGTCAGGCCTGACGAACTGGAAGCTGCATATTCTGGTACAACTGAGCACATTTCTGCTGTTTCCGCTACTGATTCTACTGGTAAAGCCGTTTTTCAGAGGGGATGAATATTTATGGCTTGGAACCTTCTTTCTCGCAAGTCTTCCATCCACGGTCTCCTCTTCCGTGGTGATGGTTTCTGTAGCAGGTGGTAACCTGCCGGGTGCTATTTTCAACGCAAGTATTTCAGGGATACTTGGTATTTTCCTCACTCCAGTCTGGATGAGTATCGCTCTACAGCAAGAGAACGGCGCCAGCAACCTCCCTGACGTTATCACTAAACTGACTGTTCAGGTGCTGATCCCCGTTATACTCGGGTTTCTGTTGAATAAAAAGTGGGGTGGGTTTGCTGAGCGAAACAAACAACGTTTAAAGTACTATGATCAGAGCATTATTCTCATCATCGTATACACGTCTTTTGCAGAATCCTTCTCCCAGAATCTTTTTGAAAACCTGAAGTTTCATGAACTCCTCTTTCTTGCTGTCGCGATGGCTGGGCTGTTTTTCCTGGTGTTTTATCTTATTTCGGTACTGTCGAGGCTGCTCAAATTTTCTCAGGAAGATCGTATTACCGCTATTTTTTGCGGTTCCAAGAAGTCGCTTGTTCATGGGACAGTGATGTCGAAAGCCTTGTTTAGCGACAGTAACGCTACGGGGCTGGTGTTGCTCCCGCTGATGCTGTATCATGCTATGCAACTTTGCTTTGCGGCCATCATCGCTCAAAGGTGGTCCAGAGGCTCTAAGGAGGTGTCGCCTCAAGCTCAGTCGAAGTAGAGTTGTTCGTCGGATAGATTCTTACTATTAGCAGTGAGAGTGAAAAAAAGGCGCACCGAAGGTGCGCCTTTAAGTATTCCTAGGATTATTTGTTCGGCACGATCCACAGATAAATCATCTTTCCATCTACTTCCCGTGTTTGGTCTGGCTTCCAGTCGCCCATATCAAAAGCGTGAGATACGATCCTGGACCCAGGTTTTAATTGCTTCAGCAATAGTGGCCTAAGCTGCATGTTTACGCTGGGTAGCAGGTAGAGGGTGACTACTGATGCCTGCCTCAGGTCTGTCTTGAACAAATCTCCCTCCACAAATCTTACCTTATCAGTCACGTTTGCTTCTTTCGCGTTTTGGTTTGCTTCTTTAATTCGCTCGGGATTGTTGTCGACGCCCGTACCCCTGGTTCCGTAGGTTTTTGCCGCAGTGATGACTATACGTCCGTCTCCGCACCCCAGGTCAAACAGCACGTCGTTGCTTGTTACTTTTGCAAGTTTAAGCATGGCGTCCACCACATTTTGCGGGGTGGGGACATAGGGAACCTGGGCCAGAGCATCTGCTTTTGCAAAGATCAGTAACAGAACGGTCGCAAATAGAATTTTTGATGTTTTCATGGTATTATTATTTATCAGGTAAATGATTTGGTTTTTCCTTTGACTCTCTTTGCTTCAGGAACAGGTAGTAAACCGGCAGCCCGGCAAGCAGTACAGCGAGTCCTACCAGGGCGCCCAAGCCAGTATAAACAATGCTCGAGTAAAGTAGATAGGCGCTGGTGAGGCAGAATATAAGCGGAGTAAGGGGATATAAAGGGACTTTGAATGGCCTTTCTCTTCCGGGTTCTTTACGGCGCAACACAAACACCGACAGTCCTACCAATAAGAAGAAAAACCAGAAAACAGGTGCCGTATATTCTACGATTGTTTCGAAACCGTCACGGGTAAAAAAGCCGAGACTTACCAATGCGAGGGATATGATTCCCTGAATCAAAAAAGCATTAACAGGCGTTGAGTTCTGATAGTTCCAGTTCCCCAGCCACGAGAAGGCTTTGAAGTCGCGGCCAACAGCATAATTGGTGCGGGCACCAGTGAAAATCGTTGCATTTGCAGAGGTTAAGGCGGAGACGGCAACAAGAACTCCCAATAGCAAAGCCCCTCTATTTCCGAAACTCCCTCTCATTACTTCGGTGCCCACTGCTTCACTTTTTGCCATTGCTGCAAGCCCGAGGCTATTTACATAGGCAACGTTTATAAGAAGATAGATGATGGTGATAGCAATAATGCCTATGATCAGCGCCCATACCATCTGTTTGCTGCCTGCCTTCATTTCAGACGACAAATAGGCTGCTTCGTTCCAACCGCCAAAGGTTAGCAGAACTACCACCATTGCCATGCCTATTGAGTTTTCCGTAGTCGCCCCGCTGACACCTTGTGCCTGGGTGGAGGTATCAGCATAAAAAAGGCCCGCTACTGTTACCAATAGCAGGCCAGCTACTTCGAGGCTGGTCAAAAGCTTCTGCGTTCCGCTCCCAAATTGTACCCCTAACACGTTAATGAGTGTAAGGAGAATAATTGCAAGAGCAGCGTAAGCAATAGAAGAATAGGTGCCAATATTGAAAACCTGAGAGGCATAGTCGCCAAAAATGAAGGCGAGTAAGGCTATAGATCCGGTTTGGATAATTGCTATACGAGCCCAAGCAAAAAAGAATGCGGGATCTTTGCCGTATGCTTTTGAAATAAAGTGATAGTCGCCGCCGGTGTTTGGAAAAGCGGTTGTGAGCTCAGCATAGCACAAGGCCCCAATGAGTGAGATCACTCCTCCAGCAATCCAGACAGAGAAAAAAACAGTTTCGTCGGCCGAGTTGGCAGCTACAAGGGAGGGTGTACGAAAAATTCCCGCTCCAATTACAATCCCTATGATTAATGCAATGGCATCGGTTAAGCCTAACTTTTTTTTAGGTTCTATAGGTAGGCTGTCGACTGCTTCGGCAAATGCCTTGGCTTTACTATCCTCAGTCATAGCTGAATTTTAAGGTATAAGTTAAACCCCGGGAACCCGTCACGGTTTTTTAATTGCTATATTCTTTTTTAAATTCTGTTCGGTCGTTCAACCGATTGGCTTCGAATGTGTTGGCCCGAATAAGAAAGGCTGCCGAAGCAGGGCGTTAAAGTATCATTTTTATGAAGGCTGAAGTATGTGAAAAAACTGCCCTATAGATATTTGTTAACGATTTTTTTTCTTTCTATACGCTACATCAAGTTGCCTAAGGAGGCTCAAATAGCTATAATTTTTCCTAATCATCATTTTTCTTTGTAATAAATCTATTTATCCCCTCATCATCCGAGAAAAAATTAAGATAATAGTGGGACTATTCCTTCCTTGATTGATAGAGTTTGAGTTTAACCTGATTATAAAAAGTTGCATATGGATACAACTTATCGCCTTTCTGCAGAATTGATTGAAAAAATCGACCGGTTCGCACCGGAAGCAGAACGGATGCCCGGGGTGGTAATTATTCACAAGGTAGGCGATTTTCCGGTGGTATATATGTCTTCTAATGGTTTAAAAATGCTCGGTGTGACCCTGAATGAGCTACAGGAAATGGGTACTGAGTATTACAGCCGCTTTTTCAATATTGAGGATATGAGTGACTTCATTCCAAAGATGAACCACATGCTTCAAAGCAGGGATCCGGAGGCTACGTTTACCTTTTTCCAGCAGGTGAAGTTCCATGATCGCAAAGAATGGGTCTGGCATGTTGCGAGTACCCGCATCTTTACTTTCGATTCGCAGGGAAATCCGGAACTAACGGTAACTGTTGCAGTGCCTATCGATCAGATGAAACACATCGCTGCCAAAGCGGAACGGCTGCTCAGGGAAAACTTGTTTCTGAAAGAGAATTACCAGCGATTTTCTACACTCGGTGAACGCGAGAAAGAGGTGCTGGCCCTTGTGGCTCAGGGTAAAAGTTCAAAAGAAATCGCCTGCGATCTTCATATTTCCACGGAAACCATCAACACCCACCGCCGGAATATCAAACGCAAATTGAATATCACCACCAATTTTGATTTTACTGAATATGCCCGGGCGTTTGACTTGATTTGAGGATGGAAGCGGGAAGGTCCGGACCCGCCCCCGCTCTATTTGGCTCGATGTGTCATTTTACCACTCCGTCAACCCAGTCTCCTATCAGCTTGAGGGCTGAAGGAGCGAACGTTTCTTCGATTCTCGCCTACTCCTCGAAATTTCCGGTAACGCTGGTTTGGAACAAGTGATTCAAACCCTCGAGCTCTTTCACTGTCACCTGCGTATTTCCCCCCTTTCTGATTGCTTGTTCTATTGCCCTCAGGTTTTCTTTGCTACGAACTTGTACGTCATTACTTCCATTTAAGGCCAGCACCGGGCACTTTACTTTTTCCAGATAGGGTTGAGGATTGAAGCTGATAAAATACCGGAACCAAGGCTGCGCCAGCACTGTTGCTACTGGTTTTAAATCCATGCCTGCTGAAGCCCGATTCTGCTTAGCAACGGCTGCCAGCGCCTTGTCTCCATACTCCACCGAAGCTCGCTTTGTCCTCCGGCAGCTTTGCCTCATCGCTGCTTCTGGGCAATGGTAGCAGGAGAGATGATTGCATCGACATCCCTGCGATGTGTAGCTGGAAAAAGTGCTAGTTTTGCTTTATTATGATCATTAGGAAAGCAAGCTGCCACGATGCTGCTCCTATTGCTGCATGTCTCCTGCTGGCCATGGAGGAGATCATTTACAAATTGACCGGCCTCAACGACCGGCGGCAAGCAGAGAGATTTTTATACCACTTTGCGATGAAGGAAGGCAACCAGTATTCTTTCGAGAACTGCTGGGTTGCGGAACGAGGAACAGAAGTAGTAGCTGCGGTGAACGTGTATGACGGGGCCCTCCTGCGTTCACTACGGCAGCCCATTCTTGACTATCTGAAAAGTGAGTTTAACAGGGATGCACAGCCTGAGGATGAAACAGCAGCCGGCGAGTTTTACATTGATTCGCTGGGCGTAAAACAGGGGTATCAGGGAAAAGGCATTGGAACGGAGATGCTGAAGTTTCTGACGGATGAGTTTGTGACAAGACGACATCAAACGCTCGGCTTATTGGTAGACCCGGGAAACCAATCGGCTAGGAGCTTATACCAGAAGCTTGGCTTCCGGCTTCGGGATCACCTGACGTTTATGGGGAAAGAAATGGAGCACCTTCAGTTAGAGCCGTTTTAATTAGCCGCTCATACACTGTAAAAAAAGGAGAAGTGTTTTCTATTGCTCTGGATAGAAAGATCAACAGCGGTGACCGATTGTACACACTGGTGGATGCATAAGCTGCGAATCGTACAATTCGGCAAAAGTGCAGAGGTTGTTTCGTTGTGTTGAGGCTGATTTTTGCGACAGCGCATCTTGCGTAAAGATGGGAAAGCTACGCTGGTAGGGGAAAAACTAAAAAGGAATGTTTACTCTGCTCTTGTTTTTCCGACGAGTATGAGAGTAATCTAACTGCTGCCCGGAATTGTCCTGTTAATTGTTCAGGATGAAGCTGAGAGGCGGCGGTTGAATTTTGCTCCAGTAACTCTTGACTGATTGCAGAGCAACATGCTTTTCAGGGAGCTTTTTCAGTAAGGTACTTCCAATAGCGGCGGGGCACATGTCTCAAATGCAGTTTCATGTTCTTTCGTTCCTTGATGTTTACATGCTCAAAATAATCTTTCCAAAGCGTTTGATAAGCGGCTTCATCTTCCGAAAAAATGGACGATGCTTCTGTTCCCGAGGAGCCGCGTTCCAATTGGATTTCTTCTACTTCTTCAAGGTCGTAGAAAATCCCGTACTTGCGGCGCAGATCGTAGATTAGCCACTTTTGGTCTGCATATCGTTTTTCAAAATGGGAACGCAGGATGGGGAGGACGTTAAAGTCGGGTTCAATAGTTGCGTAATAGATGCCGTCCGTAGTTAGCTGGAACCGCACAAATGCTTCCATGCGATGCTTCTCCCTGTAAACCATTTTAGCTACCTGACTTACCCTTAAAACGGAGGCCTTAGTAAAAGCCTTTTCAACTCCTTCCCAGGCGAAGGCCAGACGGATATATTCAAAAAGCGTATTCTCTATCATCGGTATTTCTGACAGGAAACAGTGGTAGAGCTGGCGCAGCGCTTGTCCAGACAGCCTTTTTTGAAGACCACTCCAGACCCGTCTCGCCTTTGCTTCCTCGGTAATAATAGTTATCGGCGTGTCTAAAAGACTCGCCTGAAAGCGAAGTTCCGAAGAAATTTGCAGTTCGGTGAGTTTTCTTTCATAGGCCTCGAACACGCAGCTTAAAAAGCCCGGCCAGGTTCCGTCGTAAACAAGAATGGTCATTAAAATAGCTGTAGTTGTGTTACGGCGGCAGAAAAGGTTTTCTTGTCTGAGCCCGAAAGAATAAAATGTCTTATTTGTTTCGCCGATAAATCACGACGCTCAAAATAAGAACTATTGCAGGTGATGAAAAACCGGGCTCGATTCAGTGCTACTCCCAGCTTCTTGAGATGTTCCCAGTTGAGGCGTTGGAAGCGACGGGCCTCCACAATCTTTTTAGCGGAAAGCATACCTATGCCTGGTACTCTCAGGATTAAATGCAGATCGGCGCGGTTGATATCAACAGGAAACTGGTTCAAATTAGATAAAGCCCAGCCCAGTTTAGGGTCGATATCCATGTCGAGGTTGGGTTGCTGATTATGTACGAGTTCATTCACCTGAAAGCCGTAGAATCTCAGGAGCCAGTCGGCCTGATACAAACGGTTTTCCCGGAGGCGGGGCACAGAGGTTCCGAGTCCCGGCAGGCGATGGTCGTTGGAGACGGGTACATAACCTGAATAATAGACCCGTTTCAGGTTGAAATTCTTATAGAGACTGTTTGCCGTAAACATGATGTCCTTGTCCGTCTCCTGCGTGGCACCAATGATCATCTGGCTGCTTTGGCCGGCAGGTGCAAACAGCGGGGCCTTTTTAAATAACTTTTTTTCCGATTGCCGAAGGATGATTTCATTTTTCAAAAAGTTCATCGGTTGAATCATATCTTTCCGGTCCTTTTCGGGAGCCAATAGCTTCAGGCCCTGCTCTGTTGGCACTTCAATGTTTACGCTCAGGCGATCAGCATACAGGCCAGCCTCTTTCATCAGTTCGTCGCTGGCGCCGGGGATGGACTTTAAGTGGATATACCCGTTGAAGTTATGTTCGGTACGCAGTTTCTTAGCTACGCGCACCAGACGCTCCATTGTGTAGTCGGCGTCTTTGAAAATGCCGGAGCTTAAAAACAGTCCTTCAATGTAGTTTCTGCGGTAGAAATTGATGGTAAGATCCACCACCTCCTGCACGGTAAAGGCAGTTCGTTTAATGTCGTTGCTCTTTCTGGTGACGCAGTACGCGCAGTCGTATATGCAGAAGTTCGTGAGCAGGATTTTAAGAAGGGATACGCAACGACCATCTTCGGTATAAGTATGACAAATCCCGTTTCCCGTATCACCCAATCCCTTGTTGGTGTTCTTTCGCGTGCTTCCGCTCGAGGAGCAGGAGACATCATATTTGGCAGCGTCCGCCAGTATTTGCAGCTTCTCTCTTATTCGATCCCACATAATTCAAATTTACTAATTTTTTTAGTATTTCGCGCCGGCTTTTAATTTTTATTAAGCATGGCTTGAAGGTTAAGCGGACGTTGGGGAAAGGCAGGACCTAAGGAGATTCATCGAAGTGGTGACGTTCTAATGTAAACCCGATGGTAGCGAAAAGCCCGGAGCCAATAGGGTAGTGAGCTCGCCGGCGAGGACTTGCAGCGGACAGCGGGACTGCAGGTGATGAGTGTGCCGAAGCTGGTTTCCAAAAACATTTCTTTGAACTGCCAATGGCGATGCTACTCTCCACTTTCTTCTTCTGACCCAGCACTGTCTTTCGACACAACATACTACAAGATTTGGTCAAAATCCTACAATATCGTTTCGTTCTATCCGCCTAGTTTTGGATGAAGCGGCAGTCGCCCTGAGTCGTTTTCCCGAAAAACCAATATCGCGGAACCTGACGAGGAGTAAAACTAACTAGTTAATGATATTAAATCCTTTTTCTCGAATGGTCACCTTTATGAACATTGTCCGATTTTTTTGTCTGTCCCTATTTCTCATTGCTGAGGTGCAGGCTCACTCGCTCCCAGGCATATCCACTATTGATACGTTGAAGCCGGACGTGGTGGTGGCACAGGATGGCTCGGGACTTTTCAAGACTATCGGAGAGGCCCTTTTATACGTTACGAACTCCTCCAGCCACCGGGTAATCATTTATATTAAGGACGGGATCTACACCGAGAAAGTAAGTATCCATCGGCCTAATGTTACCTTGGTGGGACAAAGCCGGAAGGGGACGCGCATTGCCTATTCCATTCCCGCCGGAAATGAGAGTATCTCCAGAGGGGTCTTGAATATCTTCGGAAATGGCGTGGTATTGGAGAATTTGACAGTGGAAAACACGTATCCTCATCGTCGACACACCTTTGCGCTTTACGGTCGCGGCTCTTTTGTGCTGACAAAAAACTGTGATTTTATTGCAAAAGGGAACGATACCGTGGCCCTCTGGGCAGAAGGTGGCGGGTATTACTATCACGATAACTGCCATTTTGAGGGGAATATCGACTTCTTGTGTCCCCGCGGCTGGTGCTATGTCAATAACTCAACTTTCTACGAGGTGGATACGCGGGCGGCTTTGTGGCATGACGGCGGGAAAGATCCAAACAAGAAGCTGGTTATCAAAAATTCCAAATTTGATGGAGCGCGAAAGTATGCGCTAGGCCGCTATCCCCGGGATTCCCAGTTTTATCTTATCAGCTGTCACTTTTCCGACAGTACCGAAAACATTATCGATACGAATGCTCCTGCAGCACGGAACGAAGAATTTCAGTGGGGGCGACGGGTGTTTTTTTATGATTGCGACAGGGCCGGAGGGAATACACCCTGGTTGAAGGATAATCTCCACACCGCTGCCGGAGCTCCAAAGGCGAAAGACATCACTGCAAAATGGACATTTGATGGTGTCTGGGATCCCGAATCTACGGCCGCTCCTCAAATTAAGGACGTTAAAACGGAGGCGCCTTATCGGGTGGTTCAGGTTGTATTTTCAGAACCCGTTACCGTTCGTGGTTTACCCGTAATTATTACCCGAAAAGGAAAGACTTTAAAGTGGACGAAGACCAACGGCTCTAATGTGATCACTTTTTCTGCCCTGGACGCAGGAGACGCACCATTGAAAATAGACGTTCAGAAGGGATCGATTTTTGCTTCTTCAGCCTCCACGTCCATCCGTTATGCTAACCTTCGCTTTCCCAAAAAATAAGGTTCAAAATTATGTCAGCCATCATCTCATCAAAATTCGAAAAACCGGCAGTGAAATTCCTTGCTTCGGCTTTTACGCTGTTGTTTTTACTTGTATTTCCGTTTTTTTCTTCTGGGCATTCCGGCTCCCGAGAGAAAGGACTAGTGGCGCAGGAAGAACTTAGTCCGGATATCGTTGTGGCCCGTGATGGTTCCGGAAATTTTACCACTGTAGGTGATGCACTCGCTTCGCTGAACACGGCATCTACTCAGCGGATCGTAATTTTTATCAAGGAGGGAATTTACCACGAGCGGGTGGTGATCAACCGGCCCAACGTAACGCTGGTAGGGGAGAGCCGAAAAGGTACCAGGATACAGTTTCATCTGGCTTCAGGAAGCCCTTACCGGGGAGTGCTGAATATCATGTCAGACGGCGTGGTGCTCAAAAATCTGACCGTCGCTAATGTCTTCCCGACAAGGCGACATACGTTTACCCTTTATGGTCTGGGTTCTAAAGTCGTAACGGTTGATTGTGATTTTGTCTCCAACGGGAATGATACGGTAGCATTATGGAACGAAGCCGGCGGCATGTTCTATCACGCCAACTGTCATTTCGAGGGAAATGCCGACTTTCTTTGTCCGCATGGTTGGTGCTATATTACCAACTCCACTATTTTCGAAGTAGGGCCTCATGCACCGCTGTGGCACGACGGGAGTAAAAATCCGAACCAGAAGTTTGTCATCACGAATTCTAAAATCACAGGAGCCACAGCCTATCCTTTAGGCAAGTATCCAAGGGACCACCAGTTCTATCTTATTAACGCTGTTTTTTCGGCGAATACGAAAGACATAAGAGATGACAATGCTTCGGAAACTCCCTCGGACCGGTTTAAGTACGGACGCCGGGTGTTCTTTCATAACAGTCACAAGCTGGGAGGCGATTCAGCATGGCACGCCAATAATCTTCACACTGCCCCTGCAGCACCAAGGCCAGAGGACATTACTGCAAAATGGACCTTTGATGGGATGTGGGATCCTGAACGAACGGATCAGCCGAAGGTTACTAAGGTGGAGATCGGGAAAACCTACCGTACCGTTGATGTTACCTTTTCTGAGCCCTTAACTGTTCGCGGCAACCCCGTGCTTAGAACGAAGGCCGGCAAGGAGTTGAGATGGACGGGCATTAACGGGTCTGCTGTGTTGCGTTTTGCTTTGCTCGGGAAGGGTGACTCGGTAGATCGAATTGAACTGGTCAATGGAGCCATCTTCGCATCAGAGCCAACAGTGAAAACCCGCCACGCGGATTTAAAATTAAAGTAATCAGCGGGGGGATGGTCTTCCCCCCTAATCCTTTCTGGCCTTTCTCCGTTCCTTGTTTTCCCGCTTTATCCTCTCCCGAACACCATGTTCTACTTCCGTACCTGCTTTCATGGGTTCGTGAAGTGACCCACTCGTTGGCGGCGCCGGAGGAGCCGTTTTGATTTGGTAGCGATGCATGATATTGGCCGAAATCCGCTCGGTTAGATGAGGGAAAATATGATGGGAGATCCAGGCGGCTCTGGCTTTCCAGCCCACCGGCAACTCTTTCCTCGGACGGATTGAAACCCTCATCACCGCGTTTACTACCTTGTGTGCCGGATCCATTGCAGCCATCCGTGGGGTTCCTCCGCTGTAGTTGGCAGCGTGGGGCCAGAACGGAGTGTCCACGGCCCAGGGTTCCACCGTAACCACTTTTATCTTCTTGTGACCATTCAGCCGCAGCTCCTGATTGATCGCCTGCCCTAAATGCCTTACGCCGGCTTTGCTTGCTGCATAGGATGCATGGTAGGCCAGCGGATTTTCACTTTCAATAGATCCCATGTTGATCAGGGTTCCATAGCCCTGCGCCCGGAACTGTTTCACTGCCGCCATCGAGCCGTAGATAAATCCTTTTAAATTGATGTCTATAAGCCGCGAATGGTCTTCTAAGGGAATGTCCCAGAATCTTCCGATTGCTCCAACTCCGGCCATGTTCACCCACACGTCTATTTTGCCATATTGCTTAAGCAATTGATCCATTAAAGCTTGTACATCTTCCGGTTTGCTGATGTCTGTTGTCACCACTAAAGCGGTTCCTCCCGTCGACCTGATGTTTTTTGCTATTTCTTCCAGTAAGTCCGTCCTCCTGGCTGCCAGCACTACATTGGCTTTGTATCTGCCAAGTTCTTCGGCAACTCCCCGTCCGAAGCCACTTGAAGCGCCTACAATCACAAACGTTTTTCCCTGCATCTTTTTTTGTCCCGATGGTCCGAGACGAGAAGTTGAACAGGCGGTGGCGAATATTAGGATGAAGATCAGGATTGCTGATGTTGAAATGGCGACTCTAAAGTTTCTCTGCGTTATGGTTTTTTTGACAGTGTGTAGGTTCATAATGAGCGAGTTACAGGTAGTTGTTCTGGATGTTTTACAGTAACTGACTGGTTGGGGATTGGTTTTTAGAAGTTTAAATTCGCGTAGTTCTATCGCTCCGATTCAGTGAGAAGTCACCTTTCTGCATTGCCTGCTCCTCCTGAATTTGTCAGATCAATAAATTTTATCATTTTTACATGCACTTGCATGAGCCCTCTCCACACCTTTACAGCACTTGATTTTGAAACTGCCCAGGGCAAACGTCACAGCATATGCCAGATCGGGATGGTACTTGTTGAGAACCACCGGATTGTGGATCGCTTTTCTGTCCTGGTGAAACCTCCTGATAATTTCTACTCTTACCATAACACCCTGGTGCATGGTATAAGTGCAGAAACCACCCGAAATTCGCCTAATTTCGCGCAAGTCTGGCCCCATATACGGGGCTATATCGCCGATCAGAATCTGGTTGCTCACAATAGTGCATTTGATGTTAGCTGCCTGCAGCAGACGCTGGCCTATTATCGATTGACAGTGCCAGAGTTTCGCGCTCATTGTACCTATAAGATTTACGGGCAGAAGTTAGACCGGCTTTGCGCCGATCACGGTATAAAGCTGCAACATCACGATGCCCTTTCTGATGCAACGGCTTGCGCCCGGCTGTTTATCCTGCACCAGCAGAAAATACAATCTTTGCACCAGGTGTAGTTATTGCTGAAGCCGAAACACAGGGAGCGACCTCATTCGTGAATTTCTGTTAAAAACCGCTATTTCCCCTCCTTTATTCCTAGCTTTATCATCATGAATGGGAGGCTTTTAAAGTTGATTCTGTTTTCGCTAGCAAGCTGTCTCTTCAGTGCCACCGCCCTTGGACAAACGCTTCAGGGAGTGGTGTTCCAAAAGGGAACAGGAAGCAGGATTTCGGGAGCGGTAGTGATCAATTTGAGGAGTAATCATAAAATGAGCACAGACGGCCTGGGTACTTTCAACATTCCTGCCTTTCTGGGGGATACCCTCGAAATCAGGGCGATCGGCTTTCTAACCCAGAAGCGCGTAGTACAAAACTTCTCCGTTCTTTTTGTTCACCTGCAGACGGGTAATGAATTGTCGGAAGTAATTATTTACGGCAAGAACCTGAAACAAGAACTGCAGGAGGTAGAAGACCAGTTCAGAAGCAAGGGAATTTACTACAAAGGCAAGCCCCCGCTGGCACTCTTATCGCCTTTCGGCGGAAGTCCCTTAACGTTCTTTCATGAACTTTTGAGCAAGGACGGAAAGCGGGCCCGGCGTTTCAGTAAATACGCAGAGCGGGAGCTCGAATATTATGAAATTGCTTCCCGATTTAACGACCGTGTTATCAAAAGTACTGTTCCTATCAAAGTTGAAGAATTAGAAGATTTTAAGACAGCTTATCTACCAAGCCTCGAGCAGCTGAGGTCATGGAACGATTTTGATTTGCTGAATTATCTTAAACGCTCATACGAGGAGTTCAAAAAAGACCGTGCTGCAAGTAAATAACTGCGCTCTTCCTGTAATATTCAGTCCATACACTCCTGCTGACATACTGTTGTCATTAGCTCTTTGAACTTTGCTGCAAACCCAATATGATGATAACAGAACCAATCGAAGAATTTTATGTTGTCGGACTTAGCGTCCGTACCACCAATGAAAATAATCAAGCAGCTAGGGACATCCCAGAACTGTGGTCGAGGTTTTTTTCAGAGAACGTACTTGCAGGTATTCCTAATCGCTCCGGCGATGCGGTTTATAGCTTGTACACCGAGTATGAACTCGATTTCACTAAACCTTATACCTGTATCATTGGCTGCCGTGTAAATAGCATTGCCGATATCCTGCTCATTTTGCCGTTGCCAAAATACCTCAGGGAGGTTTTACAAAGTTTACCGCAAAAGGAAATCTGAATGAAGGGATTGTCTTTCAGGAATGGACCAAAATTTGGAATATGGATTTTCCCAGGAAATACACCGCAGATTTCGAAGTGTACGGCGAGCGGGCGCAGAACCCGGAAGCCGCCGAAGTTGATATCTTTATTGCTGTTAAAGACCAGGTATAATCAGCATGTTATTAAAGGACCTTTATTCGCCCGGTTTTTATAACCGCTTTACGCATGTGATGGAAGAGCTTCTTCCTGCTTTTGATCGGCAAGAGTTCCTCAACAGGATTTTTACGGAGGAATTTCAGGCAATGGAACTCAAGGAGAGGATGCGCCATACAACCCATGTTCTTGGCGGCTTTTTTCCTGCTGACTTCTCCGACAGTGTAATGCTGATCCGTTCCATTATTCAGAAGCTGAAGGCGCTCGGCTTTCGCGGCGAAAGTATTGAATTTATGTTTCTGCCTGACTTCATAGAAGTGTATGGGATCAATCATCCAGATGAGTCCATTCAGGCGTTCGAATTTATCACCCAGTTTATTTCCTGCGAGTTCGCTATCCGCCCCTTCCTCATCAAATACGAGGAAGAGACCCTAAGACGGATGAAAATCTGGTCGCTCCACACCAATCACCACGTTCGTCGCTTTGCTAGTGAAGGCACACGGCCCCGGCTCCCCTGGGCAATGGCAGTTCCACGATTAAAAAAGGAACCGGCTCTAATTCTGGAAATCTTGGATAACCTAAAGAATGACCCTTCCGAGTATGTGAGGAGAAGTGTTGCGAACAGTCTCAACGACGTTTCAAAGGATCACCCCACCACGGTGCTCCAGCTTGCTCAGAAATGGAAGGGGAAGAGCCAGGAGACGGATGCCCTTTTGAAACATGCCTGCAGAACGCTTTTGAAGCAAGGAAATCCTACTGTCCTGAGCTTATATGGACTTGATTCCAATAACTTGATCCTTGACAATTTCAAGATACTTACACCTTCGGTAAAAATGGGGGGAGACCTTCAATTCTCGTTTTCGGTCGCCAACCAGGGGGAACGTCAGCAAACGGTGCGGATAGAGTATATTTTATATTTTAAACGCCGGAAGAACCAATTTTCAAAGACGGTATTTAAGGTGAGCGAACGGGTGTTAAAGTCGGGAGAGCAGATCACCATAGTCAGAAAACACAGTTTTAAACCAATTACTACCCGCCGATATTACGGCGGAGAGCAGCGGCTGTCGGTTGTAATTAATGGGAGGGAGTCGTCAGTAGCGAAAATCGAGCTGGAGGAATCTACGACATCCCGCCTGTAATTTCAGAATAGTATCCATATCGCAGGAAACAATCATTTTGTATACTAATCAGTAAAAAGGCATCAATGAAAATAAATATAGTTGAAGTAGGACGAGAAGGCAAGGATGCTGCTGGCGACTGAGGCGAAATAGTACTAGCATCAGGAAAAGCTAAAAAAGAAGCGGCTCTACCTATTGGTACAGCCGCTTTGGTTTTAAAGTCTCTGAAAATATCAGCCAGTGCCGCTTTCAGGTGAAGCTCGTTTCCGGCTTGCAAATTGGGAATACCCGAGAGAGCTGAATCTGCGGCAGCGTCAGGAGCACGAACTAACTGGTAGAGCAAGCTCCTGCTTAAGGATTCGTTGAGAAAAGACTTGCTTCTTTTAAGAACACGCGTCTGTTCAGCTTTAAATGTCCAATAATAAACTCTGCAAAATCTTCCGGGTGCATTACTCTTTCCGGATCGCCTTTGATGAGGTCAGCACTATAGGCAAGGTCGGTAACGACTGTGCTAGGCGCCAATGCTGTCACGCGGATGTTATGTTTCCGAACTTCCTGCATAAGGCTCTCTGATAAACCAAATACCCCAAATTTCGATGCACTATAAGCACTCGTAATTGCAGCTCCTGTTTTGCCCGCAGTAGAGGAGATATTCACAATGTCTCCCGTCTGCCGTTCGATCATTTGCGGTAATACGGCGCGGGTGGTATAATAGACCCCAAAGAGGTTCACTTTTACCTGGTTTTCCCATGCTTCTGGTTCGAGATCGAGAAACTTAGCAAAAGTGCCCGTTCCGGCGTTGTTAATCAGAATGTCGATGTTTCCTAAGTCCGATTGGAGTTTTGTTACCGCAGCCTCCACCTCTTGTCTGTTGCTTACATCGGCAGTTGCATAGCTTGCCTTAACGCCCAAAGATGCTGCCTCCTCCGCAACCACTTTGACATCCGCTTCTGTTCGGGCAATCAAGGCAACATGCGCGCCTTCTTTTGCAAGTGCAATGGCGATAGCTTTGCCAATTCCCTTTCCTGCGCCGGTAATGAGCGCTATTTTTCCTTGTAAAGATTCCATGAGATTCCGTTTTACTAATCGAGTCGAAATTGCTGTTTTTTGTTTTAGCTCAATGAATCGTTTTAGGATTTTGACAGATAAAAGAGATTCGACTATCCGTCTTCAAAAGAAGGATGCGTTAGATTTAACTTTGCTTAATAACGATGATGGATTCAAAAACTATGAGAGAATAGGATTTAGGTTGTTTTATTTTTATTGAAATTAAACAATTTGTTTCATTTAGGTGTTTTGATGTCTTTTCTGTGCTATTTCTTTTGGGAAAAGGTTAGAAAAGGTCATAAAAAAGTCAACAGTGTTCAAATTTTCCTGTCTTATGCTGTTTGGGTTTTATTTTTCACCGAAATGGATGGAGTTAAAATACTATTAATTGAAGACGAACCAGCCCTCGCTTCTGTAATTGTGCGTGGTCTTTCACAGCTGGGGGCTGAAGTAAGCGTGGCGAGTGATGGTGGAACCGGACTGGAGATGGCACAGAATTTTAACTTCCATCTGATTATTCTGGATATTATGCTTCCTTCGGTAAATGGGATTCAGCTATGTAAGGAAATTCGTAAAAAGGACGAGGGGCAGCCGGTTCTGATGTTGACGGCTCTGGGAAGTACAGAAAATATCGTTACCGGTTTGGAGGCCGGCGCTGATGATTATATCGTAAAACCCTTCAAATTCGCGGAATTGGAAGCTCGTATTCGCTCGCTCATCAGGAGGACTAAGGGTAACACAACCCAGAAAAACATTGTTGTCATCGCCGACCTGGAAGTCGACTGCGACGCTAAAATTGCCCGTCGTAGCGGAAATCCGGTTAATTTGACGGCAACCGAATACCGCTTGCTTGAGTACTTTGCAGTTAACCAGAATAGGGTCCTCTCCCGTATTCAAATTCTCGAGAACGTGTGGGATATTGATTTTAATATGGGTACGAACGTCGTAGATGTTTATGTAAACTACCTGCGAAAGAAGCTGGATAACGGGTATCCCGTAAAACTGATACACACAGTGTTTGGCATGGGGTACATTTTTAAAGAGGGTACATGAGGATACAGACCAAGATTACCCTGCTTTTTTTCGTTGTATCAAGCTTCGGCCTAATCGTTCTGAATGCGGCCATCTTTTATTTCGTTTCCCAGTTTACATTTGAGGACTTCAATAAACGTTTGCAGGCACGGGTGAACTTCGCGGCGCAAATAAACTTGCTACGAGATGAGAATCGGGAAGCTTATCAGGAAGTTCGCAATAAATACCTTGAAAGACTGGCTGATGAGCAGGACTATATAATAAAAGTGTTACCATCCGGGCACATTCCAAAAGCAGGTCTTGATGTTCCCGATAGCTTTTTTCAGAATATCCTCAGAAACGGTAGCGCCAGATATAATAAGGATAATCGATTTTTTGCAGGACGGTATTATACCACCAAGCGAGGTAATTACATTGTAGTTGTAACCGCTTCAGATCCGCACGGATTCAAAGAGTTAGAGCAATTGCAAAAAGTACTCGTTATCGGCTTCCTGGTTTCTGTCGCTATCACCTACCTTGGTGGAAGGGTGTTCTATTATTATGCTATTAAGCCGGTGAGGAACATTATCAAAAGTGTACAGAATATTACTGCTAATAATCTGCACCTTCGGCTCGATGAAGTAGGGGGAGAGGACGAGGTTTCCGAACTGGTTTTTACGTTCAATAACATGTTAACCCGTCTTGAAACAGCCTTCGAAACCCAAAATAATTTTGTAAGCAACGCTTCTCACGAACTTCGCACTCCTCTATCTATTATCACAGGTGAAACTGAATTGCTGCTTGCTGAGAAGGGACTCTCTGACTCAGCAAGAAAATCAGCCGAAGCAATTTTGAAAGAATCTGATAAATTGGGGCAAATCCTAACCAGCCTGCTAGGGCTCGCGCAGACTGGCTTCGACGGTAAGAAACAGAAGTGGCAGAAAATACGCATTGATGAGCTGGTAATGAATGTGACAGATTCGGTTAAAAAAATTGAACCGGAGAGTACACTCGACGTCGACTTTAGCGCGCTTCCTGAAGATGAATCGCAGGTTTCTATCGAAGGGAATATTAATCTATTGCGCCTCGCCATCAGCAATATTGTCATGAACGCCTGCAAGTATTCCAATAATCAGTTAGTAACGGTAAGGGTCAGCTCAGAAAATGGAATGGTCTGTATCTCCACTACCGATCGGGGTATTGGGATTCCCAGCCAGGAGCAGCAGCATGTTTTCGAGCCATTTTTTCGAGCCTCTAATACCTCGAACTACGAAGGCTACGGTATCGGTCTGCCTCTCACCCTAAATATTATTCGCCTGCATAAGGGGACCATAGGAATTCGTTCAGAGGAAAGTAAAGGAACAGAAATACGAGTATTGTTGCCTGTTATGCCAGCTTCCTGATTTTTTGCAGAAGAATCAACCTGAAAAGTCACCCTTTTACGAGATTTTCTGAAAATATTAAAAGCCTTCTAATATTTTCAGAACCAAGATGTTCTAGCTTGTTCATTCGTACGGCAGCTTAATGGGAATTATTAGAAAGTAATTAGAAACAGCGGTTATTTGTGGTAAAAGGTCTAATAAACTTCTAATAACTGTCTTAAGTCCTTCTAAGATCTCGCGGCTACTATTGTATAAGAAATTATTTGTTAAACCAAACACGTTAATCTTATGCAAACTATCTTAATTCCAACCGACTTCAAACCCGCAGCCTTACAATGTATTCCTGCCCTTTGTGACCGCCTGGCGGGAAAAGGCATTAATCTAATCTTCATGCATCTGTTTAAGCTGTCCAGCTCAGAAAGTGAACTCATGATGCTGAGTAGGCGTAACCGCGAGTTTGAGAATATAAGCGATGAGTTTCATCAATCCATTCGGTTGATCAGACAGAAATATCCGCAAATAAAAAACGTCAAATTGGATTTTTTCTACGGGAGCACGGTCAGCATGTTCAAGAACTACCTCGAGGCGCATGAAGTTGATTTTATCCTCGATCCTAAGGATTGTTGCATAAGCCCGCTAAACCGGGCAAGCATTGACCCAACTCTGCTTACTAAAAAAGCCGGGCTTCCTGTTCTAAGTTTACCTGCCGCCGAGGTACGGCGGCCAGAGGCAAGCAATAAATTCCTTGAAGAGTCAAATGTTCTTTCTGCTGTTTCCTAACATTTAAAACCACTACTTATGTTACTTAAAGAGAATATTCCTATTCAATATATTTTCGGCAAAATCAGAAAGGAGATGCTTCTTGTCAGTGTTTATGCCGTGCTTATTGTTATCCTTTATGAAAATTTTCATTTTACCAGGATTTCTATACCGATAGCTGTACCCACTATTTTAGGTACCGTAATATCCCTGCTGCTGGCGTTTAAATCGAACCAGGCATATGATCGCTGGTGGGAGGCCCGAACAATCTGGGGAGCAATCGTAAACGATTCCCGAAGCCTTACGCGTCAGTTATTAACTTTCGTGGATTCTCCTTACGGGCATGCGGAAGAAAAAGCTTTTTGCGAGAAGATGGCCAAGCGGCAGATCGCCTGGTGTTATAGTCTGAGCAAACATCTACGAAAACAAGATGCAATGGCCGATCTGGATAAATGGCTGACAAGTGAGGATCTGGAGCACATTCGAAACTATAGCAATGTTCCCGTGGCGCTTCTTGAGCTGCAGGGGCAGGATCTAAGAAACGCCTATAAGCTCGGTTGGATCAACGAGTTTCAGCAAGTGGAACTGGATAAAACGCTCACTCGTTTTTCCAATGAGATGGGGGGCTGCGAACGCATAAAGAATACGGTGTTTCCTGCTACCTACGGTGTCTACATACACTTTTCCCTGGTTCTCTTTATCTTGTTGCTGCCCTTTGGTTTAATTGAGTTCTTTGGGATTGCTGAAATTCCGCTCGTGATCGCCATTGCCAGCTCGTTTTTTCTGATCGAAAAAATGGCTATTCATCTACAAGATCCTTTCGAGAATAAACCCACAGATACGCCAACTACCACCATTTCACAAACCATTGAGCGAGACATTCTTCAAATGCTGAAAGAGCATTGCCCGCCCAAGGCTCAGGCCGGCGGCTCATTCGGGAATTCGAAGATCTTCTATATCTTATAACCTGACCATAACGGGGGCCGAACTAAAGTCGCCCCCGTTTTTACACTCTACTGTTTATTGCTGTTTTTACTGAAGAGCTGTCTGCTGAAACGCTTTGAGCTTTTTTTAATTGAAAGTTTTATTTCCGGTGCCTGACCTGATACAGTCAAAAGAGGTGAATCTATGAAAGTGCGCTGTTTTCTTTTTAGAAAGGCCAAGTGGAAAGAAGGTGCCAATTCTCTTCCCAAGTTTCAATACAGCTATACACTTCACAGGAATAGGGAAGTCTTTTGACACTAGCTAGATCGACTGAAAAGACAGGCAATTCATAAGAAACGAATTTTAAATACTGCCGTTCCTCTTAAAATAATCCAAAAAACATTTTTTCTCTTGTATATTTTGTCTAATTTTGCAGGCTCAATTGTCGTGCTTTGAAATCGTTACAGGAATATCGCATACCGTTTACCGGGCTGAAAGAAGGGAAGCATCAATTCGACTTTGATATCGATCAGCGTTTTTTCAATGAGTTTGAGTATTCATTGGTTAAAAATGGGACGCTGAAGGTCGATCTGGAGTTAGAGAAGCAGGAAACAATGTTGATTCTGCAGTTTGTGATAAAAGGGGAGATCCTTCTGGGCTGCGATGTTTGCCTGGCAGATTTTCCGGTAGGGGTGGACAAAAAGGAACGGCAAATTGTAAAATTTAATGATGATGAGAATCTGGAAGATGATACGGATGAGATTATCGTTCTGGGTAGGAATGAACACGAGATTGATGTATCTTCATTAATTTATGAGTATATAAATCTGGCAGTCCCTTATATAAATCGTTGTGAGAATCCGGGTGATACACAATGGTGCGACAAGGAGATGTTGGACAAGCTTGAAAAACTTTCGGTGAACCAAACTGAAGGAGAAGCAGCTGAAAATAATGAGAATACCGATGCAGATCCACGCTGGGATGCATTAAAAAAGATAAAAAACAAATAATTAAAAAACAGGAAAATGGCACATCCAAAACGTAAATTGTCGAAGTCGAGAAGAGATAAGAGAAGAACTCATTACAAGGCTGAGGCGCCAGGCTTGTTTACCTGCAAAACAACAGGTGCGGTTCACTTACCACACCGTGCATATAATGTTGATGGTAACCTGTATTATAACGGTAAATTACTTATCGAGAATACCTCTATCGCTTAAGGTAATTTTCTGAAATGAAAATTGGCTTAGACATAATGGGCGGAGACTACGCTCCCAGGGCAACAGTGCTGGGAGCGATAGAAGCCTATAAATCTCTTGACCCAAACCAAAAACTGGTTCTCATTGGGGACAAGGAAGTTTCTCTTCCTTTTTTTGAAGAGCAGAATTTTAATCCAGATCATTTCGAATTCGTGCATACCAAAGAAGCTATTGGTATGGGCGAACATCCTACAAAAGCTATTACTCAGAAGCCTAATTCAAGTATTAGTATCGGTTTCAAGATGTTGAAAGAAGGGGCACTAGACTCTTTTTCTTCAGCGGGAAATACCGGTGCCATGCTTGTTGGTGCTATGTTTAGCGTTAAGACTGTTCCAGGCGTTATTCGCCCTGCAATTTCTTCTATTGTGCCAAAGCTAAAAAGTGGCTATGGAATTATGCTGGATGTAGGTGCAAATGCAGACTGTAAACCAGATACCCTTCTTCAGTTTGGAATCTTGGGCCGCTTGTTCGCCGAAAATATTTTAGGAATTCAGAATCCTAAAGTAGGGCTTATCAATATTGGTGAGGAGGAAGAAAAAGGGAATCTGTTGATGCTCGCCACCCATCCATTAATGAAGGATACGAACATGTTTAACTTCGTAGGTAATATCGAAGGACGAGATCTATTTGATGATAAGGCGGATGTAATCGTGTGCGATGGCTTTACGGGTAACGTGATGCTCAAACTAGCCGAATCGTTTTATGTTCTGACTTTGAAAAAAGGATTTAAAGATGAGTTCTTTGCGAGGTTCAACTATGAGCAATACGGGGGAAGCCCGATTCTGGGTGTCAATGCTCCTGTGATTATTGGTCATGGAATATCTACTCCAGAAGCAATCAAGAATATGGTTCTTCTATCGAGGAGCATGATCTTGACGAAGCTTGTTGATAAAATAGCATCTGCATTTAAATAGTTCAAATCGAATTATGCAAAAAATTCACGCTGCAATTACAGCGGTTAATGGTTACGTCCCTGAATACGTGTTGACGAACCATGAATTAGAAACAATGGTAGATACCAATGACGAGTGGATCACTACCCGGACAGGTATCAAAGAAAGAAGAATACTCAAAGGCGAAGGCCTCGCTACCTCTGACATGGCAGTTCCTGCCGTTCAAGGCCTCCTCGAAAAACGGGGAATCAGCGCAGAAGAAATAGACCTTATCATTTTCTGTACCTCCACTCCTGACATGGTTTTTCCGGCAACAGCAAACCTCCTTGCACACAAAATTGGTGCAAAGAAGGCCTGGGGCTTCGACCTGCAAGCGGCCTGCTCTGGGTTTGTCTTCGGATTAACTACAGGTGCTCAGTTCATAGAATCGGGAAAACATCAAAAAGTTCTTGTGGTTGGCGGAGATAAGATGTCGTCCATTGTAAACTATGAGGACCGCACTACCTGCATCATCTTCGGTGACGGGTGCGGTGCGGCGTTGCTGGAGCCCAATTATGAAGGGTATGGCGTCATTGACTCCATCTGCAAAAGCGACGGCTCTGGCGGTCAGTATCTAAATTTGAAAGCAGGGGGGTCATTAAAACCGGCTTCTTACGCTACCATTGATGCCAAAGAGCACTATGCTTATCAGGAAGGTCAGACAGTGTTTAAGTTCGCAGTGACGAATATGGCTGATGTAGCAGCTGAAGTAATGGAGCGTAATAGCTTATCTTCAGAAGATATCGCATGGTTGGTACCTCATCAGGCTAACAAGCGGATTATTGACGCTACAGCTAACCGTACCGGCGTTTCTGCCGATAAAGTGATGATTAATATTCATCGCTACGGAAATACAACTAACGGGACCATCCCCCTCTGTTTGTGGGAATGGGAGAGTAAACTTAAGAAAGGCGACAACGTTATTCTTGCTGCCTTCGGTGGAGGTTTTACCTGGGGAGCTCTTTACCTGAAGTGGGCGTATTAGCATAAAAGAGATAAATTCAATAACCATAAGACGAGAGGTTTAAGAGGAAAAATGAAAGTAAAAGCGACGGAGATTACGTCTTTTGAACTTTCATTCATAATTTTGACCTCAAATTTGAATAATCAACCAAAACAATGGATATAAAACAGGTTCAGGAACTAATCCGGTTTGTTTCGAAATCAGGTGTAAATGAAGTTTCAATAGAAGAAAAAGATTTTAAGATCACCATTAAAACAAACCAGGCCCCTACAGTTGTAAATGCAACGATTCCGGCTCCCGCACCAGCTCCTGTAGCTGTTGCTCCTCAGGCTGCTCCGGTCGCACCAGCTCAAGCTGCTCCGGCACCTGCAGCTGCAACACCTGCTGTTGCCGCTGATTCATCAAACTACATTACCATTAAATCGCCGATGATCGGAACGTTCTATCGTTCATCCAGTCCTGATAAACCGTCTTTTGTAAACGTAGGAGACGAAGTAAAAGCAGGACAGGTGGTATGTATCATCGAAGCTATGAAACTCTTCAACGAAATCGAGTCAGAAGTTTCAGGCCGTATTGTTAAAGTTCTTGTAGAGAACTCCAGCCCTGTAGAATACGATCAACCATTATTCCTGGTTGAGCCAGCATAATTTAACTTAATCTATGTGCAAATGTGTAGATGCTGAAAAGCCGCTGCAGATTTGCACATTCTTTTATCTGCACATTAAGAAGTATGTTTAAGAAAATATTAATTGCAAACCGCGGGGAAATTGCTCTACGGATTATTCGTACCTGCAAGGAAATGGGAATAAAAACGGTAGCAATTTATTCTACCGCTGATCGCGAAAGTTTGCATGTTAGGTTTGCTGACGAAGCTGTTTGTATCGGACCTCCGCCCAGCAAAGATTCTTACCTAAATATTCCAAATATCATTTCAGCAGCAGAGCTTACTAACGCTGATGCAATTCATCCTGGATATGGGTTTCTTTCAGAGAACGCTAAATTCTCTGCTATTTGTCGTGATTACGGGATTAAATTCATTGGTGCTACTCCTGAGCAGATCAATGACATGGGAGATAAGTCGTCCGCAAAGGAAACCATGAAAATTGCCGGAGTTCCAACTATCCCGGGCTCTGAGGGATTACTGAGCGACGTGAAAGAGGGGATAAAAATTGCTAACGAGATTGGTTATCCTGTAATTCTGAAAGCTACCGCCGGTGGTGGGGGTAGAGGAATGCGCATCGTTTGGAAAGATGAGGAGTTTGAACCAGCCTGGGATTCTGCTCGTCAGGAAGCAGGGGCAGCATTCGGAAACGAAGGAATTTATCTTGAGAAGTTTGTTGAGGATCCCCGCCATATTGAGATCCAGGTGATCGGCGATCAGTACGGGACCGTTTGTCACCTGTCTGAACGCGATTGCTCTATTCAGCGACGTCACCAGAAGTTGGTAGAAGAATCACCTTCTCCATTCATGACCGAGAGCCTGAGAGAAAAAATGGGTGAAGCTGCAATCAAAGGAGCGAAGGCGGTAAATTATGAAGGCGCCGGAACTATTGAGTTTCTTGTCGACAAACACCGTAACTTCTACTTCATGGAGATGAACACTCGTATCCAGGTAGAACATCCGGTAACGGAAGAGGTGATCAACTACGACCTGATAAAAGAGCAAATTAAGGTAGCAGCGGGTGTTCCAATCTCAGGAAAAAATTATTTTCCGGCCAAGCACGCGATCGAGTGTCGTATAAATGCTGAGGATCCGTTCAACGGCTTTAGACCATCGCCGGGAAGAATCACTAATTTCCATTCTCCGGGGGGGCACGGTGTGCGGGTAGACACGCACGTTTATGCAGGCTACCAAATCCCACCCAATTACGATTCAATGATTGCAAAACTGATCTGTACCGGCCAGACACGAGAGGAAGCACTCTCTACGATGGAACGGGCACTTAGTGAGTTTGTCATTGAAGGTATTAAGACAACCATTCCGTTCCACATAAAACTGATGAAAGACCCGAATTTCAGGGCGGGTAACTTCACCACGAAGTTTATGGAAAGCTTCGATCTCAGCGAGACGGCAATCTAAAATTAAAGCGTATTCGTAGATACCATTCTAGTAATAGAATGGTATTTTTGTTTTATACAATGAGCGATCAAAGAAAACAAGATTTAGTAGAATCAATAAGAGAAAGAGGAAAGTCACTTGAAGCAGAGATGTCGTTTTTTGATCATCTCGAAGTATTACGTTGGCACTTAATACGGTCAGCTGCGGCAATTGTGTTATTTACCATTCTGGCCTTTGCTTACTACGATTTCATTTTCGGCTCCGTAATCCTTGGTCCTAAAAGTCCTGACTTTTGGACGTACAGAATGATGTGCGCACTTACAGATCGCTTCAACCTAGGCGCAGAATTCTGTATTACAAATATTCCTTTTAAAATCATCAATACAGAAATGGCCGGTCAGTTTACCCTGCAATTAAATTCATCCTTGCTTATTGGGGTGATAGCGGGCTTTCCCTACCTCTTGTATGAAATCTGGCGATTTGTGAAGCCTGGTTTAACGGATACAGAGAGCAAGGTGGCGAGCGGTTTTGTTTTTTACGCCACGCTGTTGTTTGTGCTTGGTATCCTGTTTGGCTACTATATTATTGCGCCTTTGTCAGTGAACTTCCTGGCCAATTACAATGTGAGTGACATCATTGAAAATAACATTACTATTGATTCTTACCTCTCTTCAGTGGCCACATTAACCCTGGGAGCAGGCATCACCTTCGAACTGCCGATCATCATCTACATTTTGTCAAAGCTTGGCATAATGACTCCGGCTTTTATGCGTTCATCCAGAAGGTATGCTACTGTGCTTATCTTAATTATTGCAGCAATTGTAACCCCAACACCGGATATATTAACAATGCTTACGGTTAGCTTTCCGCTGTTCCTGCTTTATGAGATTAGTATTATTGTTTCGGGTAGGGTGGAAGCTCGCAGGAAAAAAGAAGAACTGGAATTTTATTCCAAATAATTTACACCACAACATAACAAAAACAACATGGATAACAAAACCGTCTCTATCGCTATTGGTTCAGATCACGCAGGCTTTGAATACAAGGAAATGCTGAAAGATTTCCTGAAGGATTTTGAACTGAAAGATTTCGGAGCTTATAGCGCAGAATCAGCGGATTATCCTGATTTTGCTCACCCAGTCTCAAATGCAGTAGAACAGGGTGAATTCACACTGGGAATATTGGTTTGCGGCAGTGCTAACGGAGTAGCTATTACAGCGAATAAACACCAGGGTATTCGTGCCGCCATCTGTTGGACTGAAGAATTAGCCGCGCTGGCGAGACAACACAATAATGCTAATGTACTATGTGTTCCGGCTCGCTTTATATCACAAGATGAAGCAAAAGCGATCACCCAAAAATTCATCGATACAGAGTTTGAGGGAGGAAGACACGCTACCCGCGTAAATAAAATATCGTGCTAACATGATGAAAAAAGTACTGTTAAGTCTGGCGTTTGCCGGTGTTGCCTTACAAGGCTTTACTCAGGATCCGCGCCAGTACTCCACTTATATTGATACAGTGGATGCCAGAAAGCATCTCACCATTTTGGCTTCAGATGAGTTTGAAGGGAGACGGACGGGAACGAGAGGGGCTGAAAAAGCAGCAAACTACCTTGCAGATCAATTTAAGCGGATAGGCTTAGCAGCACCGGTAAACGGTTCTTATTTTCAGTCAGTTCCCATTGTAAAAGCGCAATTTGAGGTCGAAAAGTTTGAAGTGAATAACAAATCTCTGAAGAACTACGAAGACTTCTATCTCCCCACAACTTTTGCAGATAAAACAATTGAGGCAAAGGAAATCGTATTTGTGGGATACGGAATCAGTGAAGAACGTTTTGACGAGCTGAAAGGGCTGGATCTGACGAATAAAGTAGTAATGTTTATTCGTTCAGGGGAGCCGACGAAGAACGGCGTTTCTGCACTCACTAAAACAACTACTCTTTCCGAATGGAGCCGCGCCTACGCCAGAAAGGTGCAGGCAATCCAGGCTAAAAATCCCGCTCTGATTCTGGCAGTTGTTCCAGAAGGTGCTGGCTTTAGTACCGCAAGGGCCCACAGGGGGGAACCTATGTTGATCCTGGGTAAGAGAATGCTTAGTACAAACAGGGCGGAAGTGGTAGAGATCAATAGCTTGACAGCTAACCTTTTTCTAGCGAAATCGGGCAAAACGCTGCAAAGTCTGAAGGAGCAGATTGATAATACGGGCTCTCCCGCTTCAAGGGTAGTTAAAGCAGACTTCAAGACCCGCTATGAAATGGAACAGGAGCCCGTGAAGGCGGTAAACGTCTTGGGTTACCTGGAGGGATCTGATTTGAAGGACGAGCTGGTGGTAATTTCCGCCCATTATGACCATGTTGGTTTAAACCCGGAAGGGCCGGATAAAGTGTTTAACGGTGCGGATGACGATGGTTCCGGAACTACGGCTGTTATAGAGTTGGCAGAAGCTTTCGCGGCTGCAAAGAAAGCAGGTAAAGGACCAAGAAGAAGCGTATTATTCCTTGCCGTTGTCGGCGAGGAGGAGGGGTTGTTAGGATCTGAACACTACGCCTCGAATCCGGTTTTTCCTCTGACCAATACGGTTACCAATTTAAATATTGACATGATCGGGAGGGTAGATCCCGCGCATAAAAACAAATCGGACTACGTCTATCTTATTGGCTCTGATAAGTTAAGTTCTGAGCTTCATAAAATCAGTGAAGCCGCCAATACATCGTTTACTAAACTGGATCTCGATTATAAGTATAACGATCCGGAAGATCCGGAGCGCATTTACTACCGATCAGATCACTATAACTTTGCAAAAAACAGGATACCGATTGTTTTTTACTTCAACGGAGTGCATGAAGATTATCACCAGCCTGGTGACGAAGTTTCGAAGATTAACTTTCCGCTATTGGTAAAACGCGCTCATTTAGTGTTTTATACAGCCTGGGAGGTTTTGAATCGGGATAAGCGCCCCGTGGTAGACTCGAATAAGAAGTAGAAGGAGTTTAAAAAATAAAAGGTCTGAGCTACTCTCAGACCTTTTTATTTTTAGAAGGTAAACCTGATCGACAAGCCGAAGCCGCCTTCATCCAGATCGGTGTAGGGATTTAGTACAAGTGCCGGCTTCCAATCCAGCGAGGCGTTGATCGGTGCTCCTGCAAATTTGTAGTCTAAACCTAATACTCCATCAATACTAAGCAGTAGTTCACTTTCATCAGTACGTTTATACTCGTAGCTTCCTACTGTAGCACCACCACCGTAGTACCATCTAAGGCCAGGAGCTCCGGCAATAGGGTTATGTACTTCGTAAAGGCCGGTCAGGCGGAAGATCGAGTAGTCATCTCTGTTTTTAACATTTAAAATAAAGTCGAGTGCCTTGTCAGACTCCAGGAAAGTTTTGAAGGTAATTCCGTAAGAATCTCCTACGCGAACACCGAGTCCATGTCTGTATTGAGCCTTAGCAGCAGACGACGCCATCAAAAGCAGCACCGCGACAAAAAGTGAAAGTGATAATTTTTTCATAAATGTTATAGTTAGTGTTAATACACGACTGTCCCGAAATTGTTCTCTGCACAGCCGGGCCGAAATTATAAATTGTTTGAGAAATAGGACGGCTTCATTTTGTAATTAGTTGCGCAAGTCATCTCAGTTTAGCCGATTTTTCAGCTGCTGATACTGCATCGGTGTTAAAAAACGTTAATCTGTAGTTTTCTGAATTTAAAAAGATAAATTTGTGACCTGTTTTTGAGAGATGAGAAAGTTAGTATTATTACTTATTGCGGCAATCAGTTTAGCAGGCTGTAAAAAAAATGATCCCTATAATGCGCAAAAGCAATTGGAGGCAGACGAGCAGCTGATCAAAGCCTTTATTGCAGAAAAGAATATTACGAATGCTCAAAGACATGCAAGCGGAATGTATTATGTGATCACTTCGCCTGGAGCAGGTAACTTCCAGTACACGCAAAGTTCAGGTGTGCAGGTGAAATACAAACTTCGTTTGCTTAATGGCACTGAAATCGAACAGCCTACCGATCCGGTTTGTCTTACGCTCGGGCGAGTTATTCCAGGCTGGCAGTATGGAATTCCGCTGATTCAAAAAGGTGGGAAGATCAGGCTACTTATTCCCTCTGTTTATGCCTATGGTCCTAATCCGGCCGGAGCAATTCCCGCTAACTCCGTCCTCGACTTCGATATTGAAGTGCTAGACGTTTCAACCCAACCATGTACTAACTAAACAATAGAATGAAATTTAAGAGATATACTTTACCCGCACTGCTGCTTGCTGCCATTGTCTTTTTTGCGGCTTGTAAGAAGGATTATGCTAGTATCGAGGAGGAGGACCAGCAGGGTATCGATGCGTATATGAGCCAGAACAGTCTAACTGGCTTTACGCTGAGTAATGGGATTTATTATAAGGTAATTAAACAAGGAACGGGAGAAGAGCTGGATTATACGAAAAGGGTACTAGCGCATTATACAGTTAGATCTCTTGATGGTCGTTTCAGCGCAGTTGATACCATTACCCTTTATAATAGATTCTATAATTTTTTCGGATACATCAGCCTTCCAGGCGTGCGTGAAAAGCAGGCTGACGCCTTCAGAGAAGTTATCAACGAAGGACTTACACGGGTTGGGGGAGAAATAAGACTTGTTATTCCTTCCAGGTTTGCTTATGGTGTAAGTGGTTATAGCTCTTTTCCGGGCTATGACAATAGCTTAGATCTGAAAGGAAATTCTTCTCTTGATGTAACTGTTAAAATTGTAGCTAGTGAAAATACGATTGCTCAATACGAAGAAGCAGTAATAAAAAACCATCTTGGAGCAAGTATAAACGAGTTTACTAAGACAGCTAGTGGACTTTACTACAAGATTATCAACCCGGGGACAGGAAGTCCGATTACAAGAGACTCTACGGTGATGGCTATTTATACCGGAAAGTTTACTAACGGCAAGGTCTTCGCTAGTAATGACGCTTCTAATCTTTTAGAAGCGGATTTAGATGGAGGGGTTGTTAAAGGTTGGACTGAGGGATTACCATTTATTAAAGAAGGAGGCTCTATTCGAGTTGTTTTTCCTTCAAGCCTGGGCTATGGAAATGGTATCGATAGGGGATTTCCCCCATTTGTGCCACTGGATTTCGAGATTCGAGTTACAGAAGTGAAACCATAGCTAAAAAGATACAGAAGGCGCCATCTAGGCGCCTTTTTTTATTTAGCTAAACCAGCCTTATACACTTCCAAAGCTCTTTCCCTTGCAAATTTATGTTCCACTATCGGTTGTGGGTATCTGAACGGGTCATCGAATTCAGGAATCCATTTCCTGATGTATTCCAACTTTTTGTCAAACTTCTGCGTCTGTAAGTCCGGACTAAAAACGCGAAAGTAGGGAGCAGCATCATTCCCGGTTCCTGCAGCCCATTGCCAACCACCTATGTTGCTCGCCTGATCATAGTCAAGTAATTTCCGGGCGAAATACGCTTCTCCCCAGCGCCAGTCAATCAGCAGGTGCTTGCATAGAAAACTCGCTACCACCATTCGTACCCTGTTGTGCATCCAGCCCGTAGCGTTCAGCTGCCGCATGCCGGCATCTACTATGGGGTAACCTGTCTTACCTTCGCACCAAAACTGGAACTCCGCTTCGTTGTTACGCCAGCGGATATTATCAAACTCTTTTTTGAAAGAGGAATGGACAGTATGTGGGAAATACCATAAGATCATTGCATAAAAATCTCTCCATACCAACTCTGATAGCCAGGTATCTGGAGAATGTTCGAGCCCCAGCCGCGCAGCTTCTCGAATACTAATTGTTCCGAACCGTAAATGAACGCTCAGCTTTGACGTTCCATTAAGCGCCGGGTAGTCGCGCGTGTTCTTATAGTTCCCCAAAACTTCAATGTACTCCGGTATTTGAACCGTTATCGGGCTTCGTTTAAACCCGATTTCAGCAAGTTCCGGGATTTCTGGTTGGCGGCATTGGTAAAGATTGGGCAAGTACTCTTTGCTGGGATAGGATTTTAAATGGAATTCCGCCTCAAGTTTCTGCAGCCACTTGCGTTTATAAGGGGTGAAAACCGTGTAAGGTGTTCCGTCTTCTTTTAACACCTCGTTTTTCTCAAACACAACGTGATCCTTGTACCCCTTGAAGTTTATGCCTTTTGTTTTCAGATAGTCGCCTATTTCCTGATCCCGCTTCCTTGCGTAGGGCTCGTAGTCGTCGTTGATAAACACGTTTCGCAGAGTGTACTCGCCCTGTAGTTGTTGGAAAGCTTCTAATGGCCTGGCGTGAATTACTCTTAAGCCTGAACCTTTGGCTGCCAGCTCCGCCTTCAGTTTTACGATAGCATCATGGATAAACGAGACCCGGGCGTCATCCTCGTCCTCGAGCTGCTCTAGGATATTGCGATCGAAGATAAAAAGTGCCAGAACTGGTAAGCCAGCCTTCAAGGCATGGTATAGCCCGCAGTTGTCGTCTAGTCGCAAATCCCTTCGGAACCAAAAAATATTTACTTCAGGCTTTTCTTTCATAAATATCGGCTAAAGCCAGATCCAGCGTAGGGAACAGCGGTTGAAATCCCGCTGCATTTATTTTTTCAGCTGAAACGTTTGTACTGCTCAAGACCACGGCACTCATTTCCCCTAAGAGGATTCTCAGAATAAAAGCAGGCACCGCAGGAAGAAACATCGGTTTTTTGAGAGCTTTCGCAAGCGCCCGTGTAAAATTCCTATTGCTTACCGAAGCCGTACAGGCGTTGAAGGTTCCCTGCAGGTGCTCATTCTCAATCATAAATAGATACATGCGCACCATATCGGCAATGTGTATCCAGGGCATGTACTGTAATCCAGATCCAAGAGGCGCTCCCAGGCCCAGCTGAACTGGCCTTTCCATCACTGCTAAGGCACCGCCTTCTTTAGAAAGAACTACCCCTGTCCGCAGCTTAACAACTCTTAGATCCGGATGGGGAACCATATCAACTGCTTTCTCCCATTCAACACAACTTTCCGACAGGAAATCATTACCTGAGCTGGCATCCTCGCGTAACAATTTGTTTCCACGGTTCCCATAAATTCCTATTCCCGAGGCAGAAATGACCGACCTGATTTGGTTCGGGCGCCTTTGCATTAATGTATAAATGAGTTGAATAGAATCCCTTCTGCTGGAAATTATCGCTCGTTTTCTTTTGTTCGTCCAAGGCTTATCGGCAATTCCTTCCCCCGCCAAATGAACCAGCACGTCTACGCCTTCAATGCATTCTTCGTCAATTATCTGCTTATCCACATCCCAAATAAAACTACTTACTCCTGGTGTAGCTCTTTGCTTACGGCTGAGATGGTGAACTTTATAGCCCTTGTCCAAAAGGAATTTGGTTAAAGCCGCGCCAATAAGACCCGATCCTCCAGTAATAAGAACAGTTTTATTCATCTGCTGTTGTAACCTGATAATTGTACTTTTGGTTTAATTATGCTGTATACTAAACACGTATTTGTTTGTACTAACCAACGTCCGGAAGGGGCAAGGGTTAGTTGTGGGGAGGGCCATGGAATGGCGCTAGTAAATGCTTTTAAAAAATTAATTAAAGATAAAAATTTGCAGGTTCATATCAGGGCACAAAAGACGGGCTGTTTGGAGGCCTGCGAAGCAGGACCGAGCATAGTCATCTATCCGGAGGGTGTGTTTTACGGGGGAGTACAATTGGAAGATGTTGAAGAAATTGTAAATGAGCACCTTGAGAATAACAGGGTTGTTGCTCGTCTTGAGATGGATTTCAATAAGCTACCCTGGTATCGGAAACTGAAGGAAAATAGTTAGGAACGGAGATTTTTTACACTGCCATCGAAAAAATCTTCGTTGATTTTTCTCTTTGCAGCATTCGCCATTTGGTCCTTTTTGCCGTTCTTAAACGTTTGTCTTTACCATGTAAATATTGCCAGTTCGCCCTGTGTTCGCTCGCTCTGAACCCGCAATTTTTGATTATTTTGCAAGATTTAGTAAACAGAGCATATGAGTGAAAAAACCATATTGATTTGGTTTAGGAATGATTTGCGAATTCACGATAACGAAATATTGCTTGAAGCAGTAAGGCGATCTGAAAGAGTAGTGCCTGTTTATTGCTTCGATCCCCGATATTTTGATGTTAGCAAGTACGGAACCAGGACAACAGGCGCTCTTCGGGCAAAATTCCTTTTGGAGAGTGTGGTGGCGTTGAAGTACGCCTTGCAGCAATTGGGAGGGGATTTGGTGATAAAAACGGGTAAACCGGAGGAAGTTCTGCCAGAGATTTGTGCAGCGTATAATGTTACTGAAGTGTACCATCATCGGGAGGTTGCAGCGCGGGAAACAGAAATTTCGGGGCTGGTGGAAGAGGCGCTTTGGAAGCAACAGATTAATTTGAAGCACTTTATCGGGCACACCCTGTATCATAAAGAAGATTTACCGTTTCCTATCAAAAATATCCCGAACGACTTCATGGTGTTCAGGAAAAAAGTGGAAAGGGATAGTGTTGTAAAACCATGTTTCGATACTCCTGTTAAGATAGCAGTTCCAAGCGATTTAGAACCCGGAGAAGTGCCTGTTATGGCTGATCTTGGCCTCGAGCAGGTGAAGGGTGGTTCGCTAGAATTCAAGGGCGGGGAACTGCAGGGTTTACAGCATTTGAATACCGTATTGTTTGAAGCTCGGGAAAAGAAAACTAACTTAAAATCTTTTTCCTCTGGTCTTTCTCCCTGGCTTTCGATCGGATGTTTGTCAGTGAGAGAAGTGTACTGGGCGGTGAAGGGGCATAAGCAACTATCAGGAGCCACCGAAGTAGGAGCAAAAATACTAACCGAGCTGCAATGGCGTGACTTTTTCAGGTTCATGTTAAAAAAGTACGGAAGCCAGCTGCTCGAAGAACAGGCTCCGGAAAAGGAATTATCGGCAGAGGATGTAAAAAAGTTGAAGAAATGGCAGGATGGACACACCGGTGAACCGGTGGTAGACGTTTGTGTTGCCGAATTAAATGCGAACGGTTATATCAGTGATAAAGCAACACAGTACGTGTCTTCTTATCTGGTAAATAGTCTTGGGATTACCTGGCAAGCCGGATCAGCGTATTTTGAAGAAAAGGCGATTGATTTTTCACCCGCTAATAACTGGGGCAATTGGGCCTTTTTAGTTGGAGATGGAATCATGGCTAAAAGTCGTTCTTTGCTGGTTAAACCTGAGGAGATTTTAGCAGAATCATCAATAAAAAGACGCTTTACTGAACTAAATGCGCCTAATTCTGCCCAAGAAGTAAAAACAGTTTAGTAAAAACTTAAATAATCAAAATAAGTGGCTTATTATAAGGTTAAACTTTTATTTTTGCCGCTACCTTAGTAATAAAAAATACATGGATAATTTATCTTATCTCAGTAACGCACATTCATCGTATATAGATTCACTTTATCAGCAGTATCAGGAGGATCCAGAATCCATCGATTTTGGATGGAGAAAATTCTTTGAGGGCTTTGATTTTGGTCGCGGATCTGAAGCAAATGTGGCAGGTGGTGAAACTCCTGAGCATTTCCTGAAGGAGATCAAAGTATTGAACATGATCCACGGTTACCGCGATCGCGGGCATTTGTTTACTAAAACAAATCCTGTTAGGGAACGCCGCAAGTATTTTCCTGGTAAAGAGCTGGAAACATTTGGCCTAAGTGAAACAGATCTGAACACCGTGTTTAATGCAGGTGTCGAAGTGGGTTTAGGTCCGGCAACGTTGAAAGACATTGTAACCCTGTTAGAAGAAACTTACTGCCAATCAATCGGTGCCGAGTTCACTTATATCCGTAATCCGGAAAAAGTAAAATGGTTTCAGGAACGTTTAGAGCGTGAAAGAAACCGGCCGAACTTCTCAATTGAGACTAAAAAACGGATTCTTAAGAAACTGAATGAAGCTGTAGTTTTTGAAAATTTCCTTGGAACGAAGTTTCTTGGTCAAAAACGGTTCTCGCTGGAAGGTGCGGAAGGTGTAATTCCAGCCCTTGATTCAGTTATCGAGAAAGGTGCAGACTTAGGAATTGAAGAATTTGTAATCGGTATGGCCCACCGTGGACGTTTGAACGTCCTGGCTAATATCATGCATAAAACGTACAAAGATATCTTCGCGGAGTTTGAAGGTAAGGGCTACGATGAGTCCAAACCGTTTGACGGGGACGTGAAATATCACTTAGGTTTCTCTACGGACGTTACCACCGATTCAGGCAAAAAAGTTCACTTAAGTCTTTGTCCGAATCCCTCTCACCTGGAAGCGGTAGATCCGGTTGTAGAAGGTATCTGTCGTTCAAAAATCGACTTCAAATACGCTGGAGATAATACCAAGCTCGCCCCAATTTTGATCCACGGTGACGCTTCTATTGCAGGGCAGGGCGTGGTGTATGAAGTGCTTCAAATGGCGAAACTGGATGGTTACAAAACCGGTGGAACGATCCACGTGGTGATCAATAACCAGGTAGGTTTTACCACTAACTATAAGGATGCTCGTTCATCCACTTACTGTACTGATATCGCTAAAGTAACTTTATCTCCCGTATTCCACGTGAATGGAGACGATGTAGAGGCGATTGTCCATGCAGTGAATATGGCAGTAGAGTATCGCCAACGATATCATAACGACGTGTTTATCGACGTCCTTTGTTACCGCCGATATGGGCATAACGAGTCTGATGAGCCGAAGTTCACGCAGCCTCTTCTTTATAAAATTATTGAGCAGCATCCCAATCCAAGGGAAATCTATAACAAGAAACTGATGGAACAGGGAAGCGTTGATGCGAACCTGGCAGTGGAGATGGAGAAGAGCTTCAGGGCACTACTTCAGGAGCGGTTAAACGAATCCAAAGAAAGCAATACCTACGAGCCGAATCCGATGTTTTCGGGAGCCTGGTCTGGTTTGCGGATGGCCACACCTGAAGATTTCGACACTCCGGCCCAGACGGCAGTTTCTGAAGAGCGTCTTCTGGAGGTGGCAAAAACGCTGACAACACTTCCTTCAGAAAAGAAATTCTTTAAAAAGATCGAGAAGTTGTTTGATGATAGGAAGAAGATGGTAGAGAACCGGAAGTTTGACTGGGCAATGGGAGAGCTGATGGCTTACGGAACATTGCTAAGCGAAGGATTCCGGGTTCGTGTAAGCGGACAAGATGTGGAGCGTGGAACCTTCTCACACCGTCATGCTGTAGTGAAAGTGGAAGATTCTGAAGAAGAGTTTATTCCGCTTGCACAAATACAAAGTGGAAGTGCTCCGGCTAAATTCGATATCTATAATTCACATCTTTCAGAGTATGGGGTGTTCGGATTTGAGTATGGATACGCGCTTGCTAACCCGCATTCTCTTACTATCTGGGAAGCTCAGTTTGGGGACTTCTTTAACGGAGCTCAAATTATCGTAGACCAGTTTTTGGTGAGTGCAGAAACAAAATGGCAACGTTCAAACGGTGTGGTTATGTTACTTCCACATGGTTATGAAGGTCAGGGGCCAGAGCACTCCTCTGCAAGGATTGAGCGCTTTATGGAACTTTGTGCCAACTTCAATATTCAAGTAGTTAATATTACCACGCCGGCAAACTACTTCCACGCTTTACGTCGTCAGCTGAAACGTGATTTCCGTAAGCCTTTGGTAGTATTTACCCCGAAAAGCTTATTGCGTCATCCGTTGGTGCAAAGCGACATTCAGGAATTTACACAGGGACATTTCCGGGAAGTGCTTGACGACACGTTTGTAAAAGCAAAAGATGTTAAGCGTGTATTGTTCTGCTCGGGAAAAGTATACTATGATTTGTTAGAAAAGCAACAGGCAGATCAGCGTAAGGATGTGGCTATCGTACGCGTGGAGCAATTATTCCCTACGCCGCATGCACAACTGAAACAGATCAAAGAGAAATACAACAAGGCTACAGAGTTTTTCTGGGTTCAGGAAGAACCTGAAAATATGGGAGCATGGCCATATATCTGCCGTAAGTTTAGAAAATCTGATCTTAACCTTGATGTAATTTCAAGGAAAGAGGCAAGCAGCACAGCAACCGGATATGCTAAACAGCACATTTCGCAGCAATTATACATTGTAGGCAAGGCGTTCGAAGATAGAGCAGGCAAGGAAGTTGAAAAAGCTGTAGTGACAACAACAAAAAAGGTAGTAAACGTAGATTAATCTTAATACAAAAGAATTTAAAAACATGAGTTTAGAGATAAAAGTTCCGCCGGTAGGCGAATCAATTTCAGAAGTAACCTTATCCCGTTGGATTAAGAAGGATGGTGATTATGTTGAAATGGATGAAGTTATCGCAGAACTTGAATCTGATAAGGCTACTTTCGAGCTTACAGCTGAAAGAGCGGGAACTTTAAAAACGATTGCACAGGAGGGTGATACCCTTGAAATCGGTGCGGTGGTGTGTACAGTTGAAGAAGGCGGATCTCAGGCTGTTCCTGAAACTGTTGCGGAAGCTGAGGTTGGCGGACAAGAGCCAGTTGCTACAGAAACTACATCGCTTGAAATAAAGGTTCCGCCTGTAGGTGAGTCCATCTCAGAAGTTGTGCTTTCACGCTGGTTAAAGGCTGAAGGTGAGGTTGTTGCCATGGACGAGCAAATTGCAGAGCTTGAATCAGATAAAGCTACGTTTGAACTTACAGCTGAGGCTGCTGGAGTTCTTAAATATGTTGCCAGCGAAGGTGACACCCTGGAAATTGGTGCAGTGGTTTGTAAGATCGAATCAGGAAGCGGCGCCGCTGCTCCCGCAAAACAAGCATCTCAAGCTTCAACGAATTCCCAGCCAGCAGCTCAGGCGGATAAATCTTATGCGGCCGGAACCCCTTCTCCATCAGCGGCGAAGATCCTTGCTGAAAAAGGAGTTAATGCTTCGGCGGTAAGCGGCACCGGCGTAGGTGGCAGAATAACGAAGGAAGATGCCCTAAAAGCGGAAGCTAAAAAGGCAGAGGCTCCAAAGCCTGCAAGTGCTCCGAAAGCGGCTGCACCACAGGCAACTTCTTTTAGTGGCGATAGAAACGAGCGCAGAGAGAAGATGTCAGGCTTACGTAAGACAATTGCAAAACGCCTGGTATCTGTTAAAAATGAAACGGCGATGCTTACCACTTTCAACGAAGTGGATATGAAGCCAATCATGGATATACGTGCAAAATACAAGGATAAATTCAAGGAAACTCATGGCGTTGGTCTCGGCTTTATGTCGTTCTTCACCAAGGCAGTATGTGAGGCAATGAAAGATTTTCCTGCCGTTAATGCACGTATCGAGGATGAACAGATCGTGTATAGCGATTTCGTTGATGTTTCGATCGCAGTATCGGCGCCTAAAGGATTAGTAGTTCCGGTTATTCGTAATGCAGAGCAATTATCCCTGGCAGGGATCGAAAAAGCAGTTGTAGAACTGGCAGGAAAAGCACGGGAAAACAAGTTGACGATAGAGGAAATGACAGGAGGAACCTTCACAATCACTAACGGTGGTGTGTTTGGATCGATGTTATCTACGCCAATTATCAATGCACCTCAATCGGCTATTCTAGGAATGCACAACATTGTTGAACGCCCGGTAGCGATTGGTGGACAAGTGGTTATCCGTCCGATCATGTATGTTGCTCTTTCGTATGACCACCGGATTATCGATGGACGTGAGTCAGTTGGTTTCCTTGTAAAAGTGAAGCAACTACTTGAAGATCCAACAAGATTGTTATTAGGAGTATAACAGCATTTTATAATATTTTTGAGCCCGTTCCGGATAGTGGACGGGCTTTTTTATTTTAAACCGTATAAACATGAAACACACATTCAGATTTTTACTTTTCTCCCTTTTGTTCATCGTATCTCAGTCCTATGGTCAGCAGGTGCAGCAGTCAGCATGGCTCGCGTCGTTCAACAGTGTAAAACTTTCGGAGAAGTGGGGCTTGCATTTCGACATTCAGTTGCGCTCGGCCGACGACGTTGAATACTTTAGGCATTTGTTAGTGAGACCTGGACTTACCTATTTCATTAATGGCAAGCAGAACGTGACGGCGGGATACGCATGGATAGAGACCTTTGCAGATCCTGATCTTCCATTAGGTGCCAATTTTACTGAGCATAGGCTGTGGCAACAGTATATCTACGCTTATAAAATTAAGAGCATTCCTGTTTCTCATCGGTTTAGACTGGAGCAACGCTTTATTGAAAGAACAGGAGAGGATGTGTTCTCTCAAAGGCTACGTTATTTTGCCAGAGCCATTGTTCCCTTCAAGACGGATGAAGCAGGTTTTACTAAAGGAGCATTTGCTGCGCTTCAGAATGAGATTTTCCTGAACATTCAGAATAAAGATAAGATCAACAACAGTACTTTTGATCAAAATCGTGCCTACGTGGCTTTGGGTTACAGATTGAGTAAGAGAGTAGATCTGGAGGCAGGATATCTAAATCATTACCAAAAAGGGGCAGTCGGCAATACCACCAACCATGTGGGACAGCTAGCGGTGTACGCCAGGTTTTAATTGTATCCGAAAACTATTTGTGATTTTCAAGGCTTCAGCGAGAATAAAAAAAGCCCGGTTTTCAGGCCGGGCTTCTAACTTTAATTAAAACTGAACTAAATACGAGTAATCTTCCCTGATCCGCTTTTGCTGGAATTGACCTGCGGATTTCCGGTGTAGAAAATATCTCCTGAGCCGCTAATTGCTGCATTCAGCACTTTATCCGCACTTACTGTTGCCTCGCCAGATCCGCTCACTTTTACGTTGGATTCTCCGGTTCTAAGTTTTCTAGCCTCAAATTCCCCAGATCCACTGATCGAGACATTAGCGGTTTTAGCTTCTCCGCTAGCCTCCACTTCCCCAGATCCGCTAACGGCGACGTTTAATATTTTTGCCAAGGTCTTTGCCGTAATACTTCCAGATCCGCTCACCGCAACATCAACTTTTGTAGATTTAACTACACCATCTACCTCCATGTCCCCGCTTCCACTAACAGATAGGCCGCTGAGAGACTTCGCCGTTATGTAGATATTTACCTTGCTTTGATTTCCGAATCCCCAGCTATTCTCCAGACGCTTTTTCAGCCTGATCTTCAGCACTCCATTTTCAACTTTTGTTTCAATTTCTTTAATGAAGTCAGCGTCGCCTTCTAAACGTAGCTCTTCTTTCGAGCCCATTTTTACGAACACGTCAAAGGATCCTGAGGAGGCAATAGCGTTGAAGTTTGCTACTTTCCTTGTTTCTGTAGTGAAACGGTGGCTTTCTATGTGGGTAAGAAGGGTGCTGGTGCTGGCCACGCTGATAAAAGGTAGCAGCAGTAACAGCCACCCGAAGGATGCGAATAGTTTTTTCATGATCATGGCGATTTTATTTATTAGACGCGGCCCCTACTCTAATGTTGCACCTTATTTTGAAATTGCAGTATTGATGTAAAAATTGTCTGTATCTACTCTAACGGAAGAAGCATTTCCTTGCAGGTTGATGTGCTTCCATTCGGGGCCTGGCTGGACAGTTATCCATTTCGCTTGCTCATTGAATTTTATTCTTACAGGCATATCAAAGCCTTTTACGTCCGCTTTCCAGCGGAAACTTAGGCCGCCTGCTATAGTTCTCAATTCTAATGTGGGGATTGACCTATAGCGCAAGTATTGATCAAAAACTTTCGTGAGATTTTTACCGGAGAGCGTGTTTATAAGGGCTACCACCTCTCTCGTATCAGTTGTTCTAAGTCCAAGTTGGCTGTTTAAGCTCCGCAGGATCTTACGCCATTTGGAGTCATCGTTAATAATTGAGCGAACGGTATGAAGCATATTTGCCCCTTTAAAATACATATCTCCCGAACCTTCTTTGTTTACGCCGTATATACCGATCATAGGTGCATCATTCCGTACAGCAGAACGTTCCCCTTTGATATAGCGAACTCCTGCTTCTTTGCCTTCCTGGCATTCGACAAAAAGACCTTCTGAATAAGTGGTAAAAGCTTCATGGATCCACATGTCAGCAGCATCTTTCGAAGTAATGTTGTTGCCAAACCATTCGTGCCCCGACTCATGAATGATCAGATAGTCCCACTTTAACCCAAGTCCGGTTCTGGACCAGTCTGATCCCAAATAGCCCTTCTGATACTTATTACCGTAAGCTATGGCACTCTGGTGTTCCATACCCAGATAGGGAGCTTCCACCAGCTTATAACCGTCCCGGTAGAAAGGGTAGGGGCCGAACCAGTATTCGAAGCATTTCAGCATGGGTTTTACATCAGCCGAGAAATGCGTTTGGGCCTTTTGCAAGTTTTCTCGCAGCACATAGTAGTCCAGTGATAAAAGCCCGCGCTCTCCCTGGTACTTATCGGAAAAATGAACGTAGTCGCCGATGTTGAGCGTGACGTTATAGTTGTTGATAGGATAGGAGACAAACCAGTTGTACTTTTTGTAGCCCTGACCCGCGTCTTCGACAGATCTGAGCCGACCGTTACTTACGTTCATTAAGCTATCAGGGACCGAAATGCTGATCATCATGCTGTCTACCTCATCAGCTTGATGGTCTTTGGTAGGCCACCAGGAGCTTGCCCCCAATCCCTGACATGCGACTGCTACCCAAGGCTTACCGTTAGCGTCCTTAGTAAATACAAAGCCTCCGTCCCAGGGGGCGTTCTTTGCAATCATGGGACTGCCTGAGTAGTAGACTTTAAACTCCTGTTTGCTTCCTTTTTTAATGGTCGAAGGAAATTCGATGAAAACGGCATCAAGCTCGGTAGAGTAATCCAGCTCTTGGCCATTGTACTCTATTTTCTCAATAAGGTAATTATCAAAAAGATCGAATTGCAACTTCTTGAAATCCTGGGTGGCCGTAAACCGGAAAAGGTTAGAACCGCTAATTTGCTGTTCCTCAATATCTACCCGCACATCCAGATGATGATAATTCAGATCGTAGCAGGTTCTGAGGGGACTCAATGAACCACGTAAAGAATCAGCCCGGGTAAAAAGTGTGTTTTGATTAAGTGGCTGAGCAAGAACATCCGCAAAAGCGAACATGATACAAAATAGCCAAAGAATTTTTTTCATTCAATTGTGTCAATAGAAATATTAAAACGGTTCATAAACAGCATAATTGCAAGGTTTGAAAGCGAGTTACAAACAGGAATCCTATAATTGCAGTTTATAGGATGTCTAAACATATGATTTTAACTGAAGTCCGCACTAGCCAAGATGAAAAAGATTTCCTGCAACTCCCGTTAAGGATATATAAGGACGATCCTAACTATATCCGGCCGCTTGACGCTGACGTTTCACAAGTCTTCGACAAAGAGAAAAATAAATATTACGATGAAGAAAATTGTATACGATGGGTACTGAAGGATGACCAGGGAATGGTGATTGGCAGAATTGCCGCTTTTATAAATCCGCTTATAGCCTACTCTTTTGAGCAGCCGACAGGTGGGCTTGGCTTTTTTGAGTGCGTGAATGATAGGAGAGCGGCATTCATCCTCTTTGATGCAGCAAAGAGCTGGTTGAAGGCTAAGGGAATGGAGGCGATGGATGGGCCAATAAATCTAGGAGACCGCGACAAGTGGTGGGGCTTATTAGTCGACGGATTTCATCCTCCCTGTTATTGCAGCAACTACAATCCTGACTATTACAAAAGTTTCTTCGATGAGTACGGCTTTTGCGTGTATTTTCAGCAATATACTTACTACAGGAAAGTGCACGAGCCGCTTAAACCCCTGCACTATGCCATTGCGGAAAGAGTGAAACGATCGCCTGATTACGCATTTAAACATATAGGATTGAGGGATCTGGATAAGTATGTTGAGGATTTTAGGCAGGTATATAACAAGGCCTGGCTGAATCACGACGGCGTTGGGGAGATGAGCTTTGAACAGGCGCGGCAGATCGTAACTCCGCTAAAGCCGGTGATCGACGAGCGAATCATCTGGTTTGCCTACTATAAAAATGAACCGGTCGGTTTTTTTGTAAGTATTCCTGAGCTGAATCAGCTTTTCGTTAAGTATGTGGATGGCGAACTGAATACTTTCGGGAAATTGCGGCTCTTGTTCAATAAATGGACGGGCAGTACGCGAACAATGTTCGGCCTCGTCTTTGGAATTGTGCCGGAACATCAGAAAAAAGGGGTAGAAATTGCGATGATAGTGGAAGCGCACAATGCATTCAGAGACAAAGTGCCGTATAATGATATTCAAATGAACTGGATCGGCGATTTTAACCCCCGAATGATGGCGGTTGCAGAGCAAATAGGGGCAGAAATTTACAAGACGCATCATACTTACCGATATCTGTTTGACAGGGAGAAGGAATTCGAGCGTCATCCCGAGATATAGCATATTTATTTTTCCTAAAGCGTATTAATCCTTTAACTTTGGCCAACCAACAATTTAATCAATGCAATACGATGTTACAGTTATAGGCAGCGGGCCTGGTGGTTACGTAGCCGCCATCCGGTGTGCACAATTAGGACTAAAAACAGCAATGATAGAGAAGTACAGCACTTTTGGCGGTACTTGTTTGAATGTGGGCTGTATTCCTTCAAAGGCATTATTGGATTCTTCAGAGCATTATTACAATGCTTCTCATACATTTAAAACACACGGTATTAACCTGAATGATCTAAGTGTTGATATCGCTCAGATGATCAAAAGGAAAAATGAAGTGGTAGAGCAAACTACCGGCGGAATCACCTTCCTGATGAAGAAAAACAAGATAACTACCTATCAGGGTGTAGGTTCTTTTGTTGACAAGAACACAATCAAGGTAACTAAAGCCGAAGGCGGAGAGGAAACAATCAGCACGAAGAATGTGATTATTGCTACAGGCTCTAAGCCTACTGCACTTCCTTTTCTTCCAATCGATAAAAAGCGGATCATCACTTCCACAGAAGCGTTGAACCTTCCGGAAGTTCCCAAACATTTAATTGTAATCGGTGGGGGTGTAATTGGCCTGGAATTAGGATCTGTGTATGCTCGTTTAGGTGCTAAAGTTACTGTTGTTGAATTTATGGACGGCATAATTGGAACCATGGATAAAACGATGAGTAAAGAGCTTCAAAAGTCGCTTGCGAAACTTGGATTTGAGTTTTTGCTTAGTCATAAGGTTACGGGAGCTGCTGTTGAAGGTGACAAAGTAACTGTAACAGCTGACAGTCCTAAGGGAGAAAAAGTTAGTATCGAAGGCGATTATTGCATCGTTGCCGTAGGTCGTACTGCATATACGGAGGGACTGGGGTTAGAAAAAGTTGGAATTCAGCTGGAAGAACGCGGAAAGAAAATTCCGGTTAATGACCATTTAGAAACTCCGGTAAAAGGAATTTATGCTATCGGTGACGTAGTTCGCGGAGCGATGCTGGCGCACAAAGCTGAAGAAGAAGGGGTATTTGTTGCAGAGACTATTGCTGGGCAAAAGCCTCATATCAACTATAATCTAATTCCTGGTGTAGTTTACACCTGGCCGGAAGTAGCAAGTGTAGGTTTCACAGAAGAGCAACTTAAGGAACAGGGCAGAAAGTATAAAACAGGCTCTTTCCCATTCAAAGCAAGTGGACGTGCCCGCGCAAGTATGGATATTGATGGCTTGGTAAAGGTGCTAGCCGATGCACAAACAGATGAACTTCTTGGAGTACATATGATCGGTCCACGTGCAGCTGACATGATTGCGGAAGCAGTAGTTGCCATGGAGTTCAGAGCTTCGGCAGAGGATATCGGTCGTATCTGCCATGCACATCCAACATTTACGGAGGCATTTAAAGAAGCTGCTTTGGCTGCAACAGACAACCGAGCACTGCATATTTAAGCACTGAATAAAAAGCAAAAGGCTACGAGTTCTCGTAGCCTTTTTTTGTTTCGCTTGATTCTGTCAATGACTGCCTACGCCTCGTTTTTTACACTTGTAATCCACCAGGTATTTCCGCAAGGATCTTTAATTCCGGCACTCCTGCCATAATCACGGTCAGCAGGCTCCATGACAGATGTCGCGCCGTTTTCCAGCGCTTTTTTATAGGTCTCGTCCGCATCCTCCACGTAAACGAACAAACCTGCTGGCTGTTCAGCCCAGTTGTCACCGGCTTGGCCAAACATGATGGTAACGTCGCCAATTTGAATTTCGGCGTGCATAATCTCCTTTTCATCACGCATGTGTCTCATCTTTTCAGTGGCATCGAAAACGGTTTGCGTGAATTGAATGAATTCTTCGGCCTTCCGGAGGATCAGGTAAGGCATCACTCTTTGATAACCTGCTGGAATCATCAACTCTTTCATATGAATTTATTTTTTGATTAAAGGTAGTTTCATTGGCGTTCTAGAAATTGGAAAAATCCGACATTTGTCAGTCTCTGTAGTCCGTTCCTTCCGCTCCGCCCCTGAAATACTGGCGGGGATGATAACCCGAAAACGATTTAAAGTCATGGATAAAATGCGATTGATCGTAGTAGCCGCAGGCATGGGCAATCTCGGAGAGGGATTTAACTTTGCCGCCATAGGTTTTAATTGCTTCCTGGAACCGGATTATCTTCAAGTAAGTTTTTGGAGTAAAACCCGAAAGTTCCTTGAACCTTCTTTCAAATTGTCTTTCTGAAAGGCAAAACTCTGCGCTTAATGCCTTTACCGAAATCTTACAATTTCTATGGATGGCATAGAGAACGGCAGCCTCTATCGCTTCATTAGATTTCTTTTGGTGCTTCAGGCAATTGACAAGGAAGGAAGACAGAATTTTTACCCGGCTGATATTGTCCCCCGCTGTTAGTATCCGTTCCTCCAGCTCGGTGCCCGCCTGTCCTAATAAAGTTTGTAAGCAGACCAGCTGGGAGGTCAGTACTGAAGAAGGAAGTCCAAAAAGCCTTGGTATCGCAAATGGATAAAGGTAAACGCCAAATATGCCAAATGCTGTATTGGTAAGAAAACGGCTGGGTCGGCTAGTTTGTGCATGGATGAGAGCCAGTGGAGAGGTTTCTCGCTTTTCTGTGTTTAAGTCCTGAAACGTTCCTTTATAGTGGAATAACAGCTCTGCGCATCCATCTGCTACCGATCGGTAGACATATGGAACCGAAGCGGTGTTGCTTTCGAAAATCCAAAAAAAACGAACATATGGCGCAAGAGGGGCAGAAGGTGCTATGGTTTGGTATTTCATCGCTCAGGCGTTTAACTCTCAATCTTAGTTTTTTTCGAAGATCGCAGTTTAGCTAATCTTTTTAACTATTGCCCGCATCATTGCAGGGACAATGATTTTGTGAAATGGCTTCACAGGTATAAAATAAACCCGACCAAAAGTATTATTATAGTAAACAGTTGTAGATAGGGTAAAGGTTTTAGTTGGGTTAGTATCTGTGAGATGGAATGAAATCCGGAAGTTGAGATGCTTATCATCATCACCAAGCAGTACTTCATCCGCCCGTTTATCAATTACCTTAAAAAGACCCAGTCCGGTTCCCTTTTCTACTTTAAAGTTCTGTCGCAAAGATGCGCGAGCATTTTCAGAAGCTACTTTAAGCCCAACCAATCTTGCCAGCTTATTGCGCATCGACAAAAGATTCGAAACCCAAACTGGTGCAGCATCAAAAAACGCATAGACTAAGTCATCAGGAGAGATTGGTTTCGCTGATTGAAAAGTACAAGAATAAGAGTCGCGGTAATGTATCAGGGGGAAAGAGCCTGCGGAAAGCGATTGATCAGGAAGTTTAGATTTTTGAATTTTCATGGCTTGGAGATCGTTGTTTTGCTGTATTTAGCCTCGACGGCAGTTGGCAAAGTTGTGTATGCTACCTTGATTAAAGAAATTTTCAAGAACTTTTTTGAGTATAAATACTTGTTTAGTCATTAAGTGAGTGCACGGAGCCTCGCTGACTTTATTTCTTACAATTTAACAGATTATTGCCGAACTTCACCGCGCAAAAAAAAACAAGTATGCCTGAAGTTTTAGAGAACTTTTCCGTCAAGCAATTAAACACTTTTGGAGTAGATGCAACTGCGCGTTATTATGTAGAGATAAATTCCGTTAATGATCTGAGGACGCTTTTTGCTGATCAACGGTGGCAGAATGTTGAACGCATGATTATAGGCGGCGGAAGTAACATGTTGTTCACCCGCAACTATGAGGGCTTGTTAATCAGGATGAACATTAAAGGGATAGTGCAGGAAGTGCAGGGTGATGACGTATTGGTGACTGCGGGCGGAGGAGAGGTGTGGAATGATTTGGTGAATTATTGTGTTGAACGTGGTTTTGCCGGTATGGAAAACTTAACGCTTATTCCCGGATCTGTAGGAGCATCTCCCATTCAAAATATCGGAGCCTACGGTGTGGAGCTGAAGGATGTATTCTTTAGTTGCGAGGCCTATGATATAGGAAGCGGAGAAATGCGAACCTTCACGAACGCGGACTGCCAGTTTGATTATCGGGACAGTATTTTTAAGAGAGAGCTGAAAGAGAAGGTTATCATCACTGCAGTTACCTATAAGCTATCTACAGTGCCTTCACTTAATACATCTTATGGAGCCATTTCTTCAGAGCTGGCGAGACGGGGAATTAAGAGTCCGAGTATTAAAGATATCTCGCGGGTAGTAGCGGACATACGGGTGAGTAAGCTACCTGATCCCTCTACTATCGGGAATGCCGGCAGCTTCTTTAAAAACCCGATTATCTCCGAAGAGGAATTCAGGCAGATACAGTCTACTTTTCCGGACACTGTACACTACTGTCTATCAAATAGTACAGTAAAACTTGCAGCTGGCTGGTTAATTGAACAATGTGGCTGGAAAGGAAAAAAAGTTGGTGAAACGGGTACCTGGAAAAATCAGGCACTGGTCTTGGTGAACCATGGAAAGGCAACAGGATCAGAAGTTTATGCGCTTTCTGAGGCGATTATTCAAAGTGTAAAAGAGAAATTTGGGGTAGTGTTAGAGCGGGAAGTGAATATGATTTAGTCACGTTTTAGTTTAATTTCCTGTTAAATTTTCATACGCAGGCTTATCTGTTTAACAGGGTTGGCAAGGTTTAGCACAGTTGTTGCAATAGTTAGAGCAAGTTTGTTTAAGGATAAAACATACGACTTGTAAATAGTAACAAAATTGTAACGATCATCCAAAAAACCTTAACAACATGACTAAAATAGAATTCAACACAATGGTTATGCGTCAAGCAAGTTCACTTAGAATGTATGCCCTACATTTTACTCACGATGCCGATGATGCTAACGATTTGGTTCAAGATACATTACTTAAAGCGATCACTTATTACAATAAATTTAAAGAAGGTACTAATTTAAAAGGTTGGTTGTATACAATTATGAAAAACACATTCATAAACAACTACCGTCGCTTTGTAAAGATCAGTTCGTTTGTGACTAAGTCTGACGAAATCTCTTCTGCGAACCTAGTGTTCAGTTCTACTAAAAACCAAGGTGAATCAAAATTCATCATGGACGATATAAAATTAGCTTTAAGCAAACTTCCTGAAGAGTATTATGTTCCTTTCAGTATGTACTTCGAAGGATTCAAATATCACGAGATTGCGGACCACCTGGCAATTCCAATTGGAACAGTTAAAACCCGCATTCACGTAGCCCGTAAACTTTTAAAGAAAAGCTTGAAACCATATGATAACGGCCTGAAAAAGCCAATCTATGCCGAGCTTGACTAAAAAGCCCCTTTTCTAAACTCATCATACTTAAGAGCGTGCAGGTGCCAGCCTGGCGCTCTTTTTTGTTGTACAGCCACAGGCTTTGCTGGAGACCTCCTTCTCCCATCTGTATTTTAGCCGTTATTCAATCCGTACATATACTTTTTTTCCACTATGTTTGCAGCAAAAATTTGCTTCCTGCAAACCAACAGCAGCAAAGCATGTATTAAAGCTGAATGTCAAGGCTCGACGAGATTAAAAGACCGATAGAAAGGGAACTGGATATATTTGAAGATAAGTTCAAATCTTCTATGAAAAGTTCTGTTCCCTTGTTAGATAGAATTACGCACTATATCGTTAAGCGCAAGGGAAAGCAGATCAGGCCAATGTTTGTCTTCTTCTCAGCAAGTTTATGTGGCGGAATTAGGGAAGCTACCCATCGTGGAGCCGCGTTAGTCGAGCTGCTTCATACCGCAACACTTGTGCACGATGATGTCGTAGACAATTCTTACGAGCGCCGTGGTTTCTTCTCGGTCAATGCTCTCTGGAAGAATAAGATAGCTGTGTTGGTAGGCGATTTCCTTTTAGCTAAAGGAATGGACTTGTCATTGCAGCATAACGATTTCGGGATGCTCAAGATTGTAAATACCGCAGTTCAGAATATGAGCGAGGGAGAGTTGCTGCAAATGGAAAAAGCGCGTAAGTTGGATATAGATGAGGGTGTGTATTTTGAGGTTATCCGTCAAAAAACAGCGTCTCTTATTGCTTCCTGCTGCGCATGCGGCGCTGCTTCAACCGGCTCTGATGAAAAGCAGGTGGAGCAAATGCGATTATTTGGTGAGAAGGTTGGGATGGCGTTCCAGATTAAGGATGACCTTTTCGACTTCGGCACCGACGATGTAGGAAAGCCGCTCGGTATTGATATCAAGGAAAAGAAAATTACGTTGCCACTAATCTACGCGTTGAGTAAAGCCACCAGAGCTGAGAAACATCGGATCATCACCCTTGTTAAAAACCATAATGAAGATGCTCAGAAAGTAGCCGAGGTTATTCATTTTGTTCGCAACAGCGGGGGGCTGGCCTACGCGGAGATGCAGATGCACAGATTCCAGGACGAAGCTTTTGAAATCTTAAAAAGCTTTCCTGATAACGAGGCCCGTACTGGTCTTGAGCAGTTAGTTCGTTTTACCACAGAAAGAAAGAAGTAATATGTCAAATGAAGTTTTGTTTTTTGGAGGCTTTTTGCTCTTCGTAGTCGCCATGTTGGCAATTGATCTTGGAGTATTCAATAAGAAAGATCATGCAGTAAGTTTGAAGGAAGCGGCCATCATGAGTATTGTTTGGGTGTCTTTTGCAATTGGCTTTTATTTCCTTCTAACCCGAGAAGGTCATCAGCTTCATGGCATCGAGACATACGCTCAGTTGGAGGCAATTACACGGGAACACCTTCATAATATAAAACTTATTCCCGGTGATTTTCTGACAAGCCTTCATATCTATCGTCAAAACCTCGCTCTTGAATTCATTACCGGTTATTTAGTGGAGTATGCTCTGTCGGTAGACAACATATTTGTGATGGTTCTTGTATTTAGCGCCTTTGGTGTAGAAGAAAAGTACTATCACCGCGTGCTATTTTGGGGGATTATCGGAGCGGTTGTAATGCGCTTCATCTTTATCTTCGTTGGAGCTGCACTTATTGCGGAATTTGGCTGGATCCTGTACCTATTTGGGGCCTTCCTGGTGTACACCGGTGTAATGATGTTTATCAACAGAAATACCGAAGAGAAAATTGACCCACAGAACCATAAAGTGGTGAAGTTTGCCTCCCGCTATTTTTCTATCCACCCCGAGTTTGTGGGCAATAAGTTTTTCATAAAACGCGATGGTAAGAAAATGGTCACTCCTTTATTCATTGTATTACTGATTGTAGAGTTCACAGACCTAATTTTCGCTGTCGATTCCATCCCAGCTATCTTTGCTGTTACCAAGGATCCCTACATTGTTTTCTTCTCTAATATTTTTGCCATTCTTGGTCTACGGTCGATGTTCTTCCTGCTGGTAAACATCATCCATAAATTCCATTACTTAAAGGTGGGATTAGCCTTTCTTTTGGTCTTCATTGGTCTGAAGATGCTGGCGCATGATTGGCTGCACGCCTTCGGCTTTACCACCATGCACTCGTTGATAGTAATCCTGCTCATTCTTACTATCAGCGTCGTTGCCTCCTTGTTGTTTCCTAAGCAACTGGGCCACCCGGAAGGGGAAAAGCACTTGTAGACGGCTATAAGCTTGAAAATATAAAAGGGCGCTGTTGTATCTCAACAGCGCCCTTTTTGTGTATTGCAGAACTAATCAGTATGGTACTTTCGTTGTCTTAAGCGCTAGTTCATAGTTAGGATCTCGTCAACGTATTTACGCTCGTTTGCCAGACGTGGTACTTTGTGTTGACCACCCAGTTTTCCGCGGTTTTTAAGCCAATTATAGAAGGTGCCTTCCTTGGCTACGTGAACCAGCGGCCTGCGAAGGGCCATGTCTTTAAAGCGTTTTGCGTCATAATCCGAGTTTACCTCCCTCAGCGTGTTATCCATAATGTCAACAAACTTCTCGATGTTGTCGGGGTGTTGTTCAAATTCAATGATCCATTCGTGTCCACCGGCCTCATTCTCCTGGAAATAAATAGGACAGGCCGTATAATCACGAATAATAGCACCGGTCTCGCTGCAGGCCTTAGTAAGTGCTCTTTCCGCATTATCCACGATCAGTTCCTCGCCGAAGGCATTAATGAAATGTTTAGTCCGACCGGTGATTTGAATACGGTACGGTGATAAGGATGTAAACTTAATTGTATCTCCAATCATGTATCGCCAAAGACCACCGTTAGTAGAAATGATTAGCGCATAGTTTTTATTCAATTCTACCTCATGCAGTCCGAGCGTTTTAGGGTTCTCATCTTCAAAATTTTCCATTGGTAAAAATTCGTAGAAGATCCCATAATCGAGCATGAGTAGCATTTCTTCTGAGTTCGACTGATCTTGAATCCCAAAAAAACCTTCAGATGCATTATAAGTCTCCAGGTAGTACATATCCGAGGAGGGGATTAGCTTTTTAAACTGTTCCCGATAGGGCGTAAACTTTACCGCTCCATGGATGTAAAGTTCCAGGTTCGGCCAAATTTCTAATAAATGACTTTTGCCAGTCACCTCCATCAATCTTTTAGCAAGTACCACTGTCCAGGTGGGTACGCCCGAAATATTCGTCACGTTCACATCCTTAGTGGCCATAGCCATTCTCTCAATCTTCTCTTCGTAATTGTCCATCAGGGTGATAGACATGTCCGGAGTGCGATAGAACTCAGCCCAGAAAGGAAGGTTCTTGATAAGCACGGCAGAGAGGTCTCCGAAGTAAATATCCCCTGCTACCTGATTTACCTGGTGACTGCCACCTAAAGCAAGCGATTTCCCGTTAAAAATCTGTGCATTTGGGCGGTTGTTACAATAGATGGAAAGCATGTCTTTGCCGCCTTTGAAATGGCATTCCTCAAGCGACTCAGGGCTTACCGGTATAAACTTACTGCGGTCGTTAGTTGTGCCTGATGATTTGGCAAACCATTTTATCTCTGTTCCCCATAAAATCTGCTGTTCACCTTTCAGCATACGTTCGATATAGGGGGCCAGGCTCTCGTAGGTTTGGATGGGCACCCGCTCTTTAAACTGTTGCTGATTGTGGATAGAATTATAGTCGTATTTTTTGCCCCACTCGGTATTTCTCGCTCCCGAAAGCAGGTTCCGGAACAGCTCATCCTGGACATCATGCGGATACTTGATGAAAAGCTCAATCTGATGCATACGCTTCTTCATGAACCAGGTGAAAATGGAGTTTACAATCGTCATATAGGGTTGGTATCGGTAGTTTTCTTTTTACGTAATTCGAAGTTCTGACCCAGATAGAATTTACGCGCCATCTCATTATCTGCGATCTCCGCTGGTGTTCCAGTCAACATGATTTTTCCTTCCGTCAGCAGGTAAGCACGGTCTGTGATCGAGAGCGTTTCCTGGACATTGTGGTCGGTAATCAAAATCCCAATATTTCTGTGTTTTAGCTTCGCCACAATGGTCTGGATCTCTTCCACAGCGATAGGGTCAACACCGGCAAAAGGCTCGTCCAGCAAGATGAAATTAGGATTGGCGGCCAGGCAGCGGGCGATCTCCGTACGTCTTCTTTCTCCTCCGGATAAAAGATCGCCGCGGTTTTTCCGCACCCGGTGTAAGCTAAACTCGGTCAATAACTCCTCCAGTTTGTCTTTTTGCTCGGCCTTGGTCATCTTGCTCATTTCCAAAACCGCCCGAATATTATCCTCTACAGATAGCTTTCTAAAAACAGAAGCTTCCTGTGCCAGATACCCGATGCCTTTCTGAGCTCTTCGGTACATCGGATCACTGGTGATATCTTCGCTTTCAAGAAAAACATGGCCTTCATTCGGTTTTATCAATCCCACGATCATATAAAAGGAGGTGGTTTTACCAGCGCCGTTAGGGCCAAGTAATCCTACAATCTCTCCCTGTTCAACGTGGAAGGAAACGTTATTAACAACGGTGCGTTGCTTATATTTTTTGATGAGATTTTCTGCTTTTAGTATCATGAGGCTATTGTCCTATAACGCTTCTGATTCCTTTAACATATAATTGGATAGAGCGTTTCTCTTTCCAGACATTCTCTTCGATCGTATAACAAATATCAAATGGGAAGCCTTTGTTTATCAGTTGCAAGTATTGTCCCAAACCAAATCCTATGCACTCAAACACAGCCGAGTTTTCCTGGCGTACACACATCTTCAGGTGGTTGTTCCCTACAATAGTAGCATTGCCAACCACTCGAACATTCTTACTTAAAAATACGGGCGCCAGATTTTGCGGACCGAAGGGAGCAAACTGGTTGAGGATCCGGAAAAATTTGCCATTGATGTTTTCCAGCCGTAACACGGAGTCGATTGAAATTTCCTGAATTAACAGCTCATCAGGGATCGTTCTTGACACCACATCCTCGAACCGCTCCTGCAGTGCGGGTATGTTTTCTGGTTTTAGCGTTAATCCTGCCGCGTATTTATGTCCACCAAATTGCTCCAATAGATCGCTGCACGAGCTTAGCGCTTCGTATAGATCAAAGCCCATCACAGAACGAGCAGATCCGGCCACATGTCCGTTCGACTGAGTAAGTACAATAGTAGGGCGGTAATATTTTTCCGTCAGGCGGGATGCAACAATGCCGATAACTCCCTTATGCCAGCCTTCGTTGTACACTACGGTGGTTTTCTTGTTAATCAGCTCCGGGTCGGCCTCGATCATCGCCAGTGCTTGTTCGGTAATCGAAGAGTCGTGCTCTTTTCTTTCCGTATTTTTTAAGTTGATCAGTTCGCTTTTTAGCCGGGCAGTTTCATGATCATCAGCAATCAGCAAACTCACTGAATGTTTGGCGTCATCAATTCTGCCCGCTGCGTTAATTCGCGGCCCGATGGTGAAAACCACATCCGATATGGTGTATTCTTTTTTTCCTGCAATCTCGATAAGTGCGGCAAGACCGTTACATGGAGATTCATTCAGGCGCTTGAGACCGTACCAGGCAAGCACCCGGTTTTCGCCGGTAATGGGTACAATGTCCGAAGCGATACTTACAGCCACCAGATCCAGATAGCAGGCGACCGTATCAAACGGTATGTCGTTTTTTTGTGCGTAAGCCTGCACCAACTTGAATCCGATTCCACAGCCGGACAGCTCCTTGTAAGGATAGGTGCAGTCAGGTCGTTTTGGGTCAAGAACAGCAACAGCGTCGGGAAGGATACTTCCGGGAAGATGGTGGTCGCAGATCACAAAGTCAACGCCAATTGTATTGGCATAATCAATTTTATCTACCGACTTGATCCCGCAATCCAGCGCGATAATAAGGCTGAAGCCTTGTTCTGCTGCGTGATCAATTCCCTGGATAGAGATTCCGTAACCCTCTTTGTATCGGTCGGGAATATAGTAGTCGATCTTGCTATGATGTTTTTTGAAAAAGCTGTAGACCAAAGAAACGGCGGTAGTTCCATCTACGTCATAATCGCCATAGATCAGCACCTTTTCGTCGTTGCTGATCGCTTGTTCGATCCTTGATATAGCAATTTCCATGTCCTTCATCAGGAACGGATCATGAAGGTGGCCAAGGTCGGGACGAAAGAAGCTTCTTGCTTCTTCAAAGGTTGTAACTCCCCTGTTAACAAGTACAGTAGCTAAAACTTCATCAATGTTCAATTGATGCTTTAGCTCTTCTACTGCCTTTCGGTCTGTTACTCCCTGCTCTACCCACCTTTTTTGCATATCTTTGTTTGCTTTAACGGGTAAATATAATACTTAATATATTATTTGAAGCCCGGGTGTTTGTAAGCAATTCATTATCAATAATAGATTTTTTGCGTGAAAGTATTTCCTCTGTACGAAGGTTCTTATTCTGTTGATAGTTCGAAAAAATTTCTGCCTTTTGATCCATCAATTCATAACCCGAAAGATCGGCCAGCTTCGTTGTTTGTGTATGTGCAGCCCTTTTTGGTAGAGACGGCCAACAATCTTATCGTGATCGATGCCGGGCTTGGTTTTAAAAAGGAATCCGGAGAGCTCGTCATTCATGACAATATCAGAAAAGCGGGTTATGCGCCCGAAGATGTCAATCTCGTGTTAATGTCGCACTTGCATTACGACCATTCCGGAGGGATGATTTATGAGCGGGACGGCAACTACCAGCTTTCTTTCCCCAATGCGGAGTATGTGATAAACAGGGGGGAGTGGGAAGCGGCTTACAGCCACCCTTCCAAATCCTACAGGACAGAAATATTTGATATTGTTCAGCGTAGCGGCAGCATCCACTTCATCGAAGGTAATGGCAAGCTGAATGAGCAGATCAGCTACGAAGTGACCGGCGGTCATTGTGAATATCACCAGGTGTTTTTGTTGGAAGACGGTGGCGAGAAGGTGTTTTTTGGTGGAGATGTTTTGCCGGAACCTGAGCAACTGCTACGTCGTTTTAAAGCTAAATATGATTTTGACGGCGCCCGTTCGATGGAGTTGCGGGAGGTATTTGGTAAGCAGGCCGCTGAACAAAACTGGCTCTGCTTGTTCTATCATGCCAAGAGTCAGGCGATGGCACGGGTAGGATATGACGGGGAGGCGTTCAAGATTTTAGAAGCCTAACGTTGAGTGTTTATATTGTGCCCTATTGAAAGCACTTCCGTGTCGAGCTGCACTAATGTAATTAAAAAGCAGAAAACTTCGAGAAGCACGTCGCCCGGGCATAACTCAAACCCGATGTTATGGATAGTTGCTTTTTATTCCGGTAGTAGTTCTTCTGGAGTCGGAAATTTCAAAAGCCGCTCGAAATTTACCTTCCAGACGTCCAATTCAAACAAGTCATCTTGGTCGTCTAAATTGATTGAAATCCAAACGTCAACGTTATCGATATCAATGTATTTCATCACAATGAGTTCTCGACCAAATAGTCTTTGCCTTTCAGCGAAAATTTCTAAGCTTCCCATGCCTCCATCGTCTAGGTCGGTTACAAGACTTGACTCAGGTAGGTCAGCTGAATAGTCTGCCAGCTTCAAAAGATGACAGATTAAATTTCGCTCCTCGGGTCGTATTAGTCTGGTGGTCATTCTATGCAATTACCTATAACGTTTATGGGTTTAAGTTGTGCCCGATTAAATTGCAGTCAACTGTTACCCAGCACTAAAGTATTTAAAAAGCAGAACAGAACAAGAACCACGTCGCCCGGGCATAAATTAAACCTGCTGTTAGTGGTAGTTTTTCTATTTGTCAAACTTATAAACTCTGCTATTAACCCACTTCCAGATGTACGGCTCATAGCCCAAGAAGTCATATCGTTTGTCAATTAAAGCAGGTTCGATTTTTTTAAAGTTAAAGTATGCGAATTGCATTAAGTCGATTTTATCTCCATTTTTCAAGTAAATCAATATTTCTTTGAAGTTCCCTATTTTGTAAGGAATTTCAGAAGTACTGAATCCTAAAATTTCTTTTTTTGATATCGCAGTCTTTTGAAATGTCAGCAGATTAATTACCTCGATTCCATCAGGTGTAATTATATATGATTTTGTGGTTTTTAATAAAACGATAAAATACATATAAAATAATGCACCAAATGGCAAACTTAAAAAAAGAATTAAACCAAGTCTCAAGTCAATCGAGTGTAAATCTCTAATAAACGTAAAAATGCATAGGCATGTCAAAAAAGCAAAAAATAATGAGAGTAATAGTCTTCCAAAGGGGACTACGGGATTGAACTTAGTTTTGAAGGGCTCCACTTATTTGTTGAATCAGAGATTTTGTCCTTGGTCGAATTTTTTTTATAATTCTGACTAACGTTAATTAATCATTTGATTATTAAGCTGTTTTTCTTCCCACTTTTGCCGGTATCTTTCCTGGGAAAATATACCAAGTTCATTGGGATCTATTCCAAGTTTAGCAATTTTCTTTCGGATTGCTGCCAGGTGCTTCCGCCTTTCGTCAAGAAAAACATAGGCGTTCTTTGGTTTGTAAGCTTCTCCTTTGGTGATCATATGATAGAGTATAACTGCAATCTTTCTTGCGGTAGCCGTAATTGCTGCTTGCCTTCCTTTTTTGAAAGCTATCCGTTTGAAGAATCTTCCAGGTCTGATTCTTTAAGATTTCCAACTGCATTAGCGGCATTTCGTAAAGCTATTTTCAAGCGGTTGCTTCCTTTGGGGATATGATTGGAGAGCGTTTTACCGCCACTTATCTTATTGTTGGGAGCCAGGCTGAGCCAGGAGGAGAAATGCTTAGCTGTAGGGAATTTTTTTAACCCTTCAGGTCCTAGGACTTGTCAGCACAAGACTAACAGAGATACCATTTTAAAAACCGGTCTTCCTAGAGGCCGATTGAATGTACGCTTCCACGTTAGCTCAGGAAATTAATTGGAATTTCTAATAGGGAGAATGTTGCCTAACGGTTAAGGCTTTGCGAAGATGGCGGATAGAAAGCACTTCATTGTCACCCTGCACAAAGCTTAGTTAAATGTAATAAATTACGAGAATAACGGCGGACGCCATTTTTGCAAAGGTGATGTTAGCGGGTCGTTGTTTTATGTTCCAATATTCTTCTAAAGATAAACACGTCATTAACTAATATGGTGTCCCTTAATACATTAGTCGTTTTGGCGTTTTCAAATTCCCGCACAATCAATTTATTCCCATTTCCGTACGTCTGCAATATGGAAGCATCAAAGGGTTTCTCTATCGTATCAATTGGATATATTTCACCGCAAGAATTAATAAAGAAAAAGCAAGATAAAATCAACGCTGAACAAAATCTAATTGTCTTGTTAAGCCTTAAAAGTAACATGATGCTTAACACAAAAACGATAAATGCTAGATAACCCAAAATTCGGTTAGCAATTACTAAACTACCACTTACAAAGGTTAGGTCAGGGAAGAATTGTTCCACAAATATGCCCGTTCCTAAGACAACTCCGGAAATACTGGTCGCAAGAAGCATGGTCTGCTTGGAAGTTTGCATGTTTTTTTACAATTCTGACTAATGATAATTAAGTTATTGATTTTCAACGCACTTGTCTTTTGTATTTTCGCCTCTTTTTGTTCATCCCCATACGTTAGTTCTGGAAATTAATTGGAATTTCTAATAGGGAGAATGACCGTTAACGTTACAGGTGTTGCTGTCTGTGCTGGCATTTATTGTACTTCAGCCTCACGTTTGCACTAATGTATAATAGAATTACTGACGTTCAAAACTTGTTCTGCCGTCAGCATTGCAGCAAAACCTTGTTAGCGCTTTGGTCTTTTATTAGCAATGTCAGTCTCATAATTTAGCAGTTCGGCATATGGATCACCTTTTAAGTCAAGTAGCAGTGCAAAAGCTGGTTCTGTCTTAAAGCCTTTTCGTTTCAATGCTATTATTTGCTGACGAAAGCCTTCCCCATTTTGTTTTAGCAATCTATGCTCAATTAGCATGTGCCTATAGGCAAGCTGCTGGCGGGTAGGGGTATCCTGTCCAAAAACTTCGATTTCAAAACTTTCTACTTTGAAGCTGCCAACGACTGCATTTGTGTCTTTCCCCTGGTATTCTGACAACCTGAAGCTGTCTTTTCCCTGAAAGAGTTTCCTGAGTGTTTCAGAGAATTGCTTTAGGTCGGAGGTGTAACAAATAATGTCAATGTCGCTACAATCAGTATCAATATTTATGGGTATGGTACCAACAAGTATCGGTTCAAAGACCGACAGCGATGACATTATACCGTGTTTGGTCAACAACTGATAAACCTGTCGCTGTTTTGTATTACCATGCTTTAGATATTCTATAGTATCAAATTCCATCTGAAATCTTGAATCTACCTTGCCACTAACGGTTAGGGCTTTGCGAAGATGGCGAATAGAAAGCACTTAACTGTCGTCAAGCATAAAACTTAGTTAAATGTAGAAAAGTTTCGAAAGTAACGTTAGCCGCCATTTTAGCAAAGGCTATGTTATGGGCTGGTGTTTTTAGTTCCTCATACACGTCTTGTTCGAACGCTTTAGCGAGTCGGTCGATTCCTTTACTTTCTTTAGAATATCCACCTACTTTATGTATTCTAT
>NZ_JAFEWD010000014.1 GCF_017355855.1 Pedobacter sp. SYSU D00535
GGTTAGGCTTGTTGATGTTGCGGCATTAATTGCACGTCAATTCAAGCCAGCACGAATTTAATAGAAAGCAGTGAAATAACATACACTACCAAAACCAGCAATAGCAACAAGGTGATGTTATGTGTATGCCCTTTTTAGGCAGCTATTGAATGTTTCGAGTCCAAATTGGAGCTCTTTGACCAGTTTGAAGAACAAAGTCACGTCTTGAAAGCTCTTTTTTTCGGATAGCTGCAGCTACTGTTGTTCCTAAAGAGTCAACAACATTTATCTGGTAGTACGAACTATCGTAATCGTTTATAGTCGTTTTCGCCCAAATAACCTGTTCATTTTGGTCGTAAAAAATTGAATCACAGTCTTCTATTACTCCTGTAAACATTTCTTCGCGCTCCTTAAGCATTAGCAAGGTTTCATTCGAGCCCTGCTGTTTCTGCAACACAATGTTTCCAGTGATTGGTATTTGAACGTCAATTCCGTCGCCCTCGAAATAACCACAAGAGGTAATTATAAGCAGTGCGATTAAAGAAATTGTCGCAAATGGTTTAGTGAAATCTCTCATTCTTCAGCTGTGTCGGGAACGCTTGCAGGTTCTCTTAGGGTTACACATAACGGTTAGGGCTTTGCGAAGATGGCGAATAGAAAGCACTTAACTGTCGTCAAGCATAAAACTTAGTTAAATGTAGAAAAGTTTCGAAAGTAACGTTAGCCGCCATTTTAGCAAAGGCTATGTTATGGGCTGGTGTTTTTTAGTTCCTCATACACGTCTTGTTCGAACGCTTTAGCGAGTCGGTCGATTCCTTTACTTTCTTTAGAATATCCACCTACTTTATGTATTCTATCATAAGCTCCGACCAGACAGATGGTATTTTTCCTATCACCCTTCCAGTTCTCTTCAGTCTTGAAAGCTACGTTGAACTCGTTGCTTTTTTTGGAATCTATTACCTTGATGTTATAGTAGTATACATACCCATTCTCTTCAGTGCCAGTCGTGTCAGTAAGCTGAAACGAGATGTTAGGGCGTGTGGAGATTAAAGTTCGAAGGTCATTGTGAAAATCGGTGACGTTTTTGGAATACTCAAACTTTCTAATTGGAGGATAAACGGACGTGAATTGAGAGACGAAATAAACAAACGCCCCGAGCACCAAGAAAGCTGCAAAGAGAACATACAAAATCGGGGTCTTTTTCATCTGCTCTTAGGTGTTGGCTAGATTATACACTTGCCCGTAAC
>NZ_JAFEWD010000015.1 GCF_017355855.1 Pedobacter sp. SYSU D00535
GTGACATCTGAGCCGGATCGTAAGGCTTAAAAACTACCGCTGTTGAGCGCTTTGTTCCCATGCCTCAATTTACCGAAATCTACTCCTTTATACAAGAAAAGAGGCTGCCCTTTTGAGACAGCCTCTTCTTAAGGATAAATTCGTTTACCTTTCACTTATTTTCGCCATTGAGGTGCTATATATAATTCCCTTGTTGGCCATTTCTTTTACGTTTCCGGTAGCTACCACATTTTCAAATGTGTTAGTTATCACTCCCAGCCATGCCATTCCAGCCTTGCAAACATTGCTTGTCAGATAGATGTTTCTACTTACGGGAAGGGACTCCATGCGAATACAAAAAGCGTTAGAGAAAATTGTGTTGTTCTCGACTTTCACGTTTGTAACTACCCGACGAGATCCGTAAGTACCTACTACAATTCCTGACGAGTTCCCTGTTGCTGCTCTGGTGTCCACATAGTTATTTGCTACAGTAATGTCGTGCAAATCATATCTACCGTTCCCCATCAAAATGCCAGAAGCATTTTGGCCCTTAGATTTTACTGTATTGTTCTTAATATTGATATAAGCCCCGTCTTCACCAAGCCCATGTGCAATAGCTATTAAACCGGCGCTGATCGTATTGGAGATAATATTATTCCTTACTCCGAAGATCTCTAATCCGCTACGCTGGTTACCGTTACCGCCAGTCAATACGTTATTGCTCACTTCGGTATTTTTAAAATATCCAGAGATGCCATTACCGCCCAAATTCTTAGGGTCGTTCAATCTGTTATTGGAGATCTTTGAATCAACTACATAGGCAGCAGCACACTCGATAGCAAACTGAATTCCCATGGTATTATTAAAGGTATTCTCTGTGATTTGAACGTTTACGTTGTCCTGACTCTGAAGTTGTATTGCTGGCGAATGAGGATTTTGAGATCCCCAATCAGTAAACAAACATTTGCTAATCACTACGTTACGGGTTCCCCTTAATTCAATTCCTGTCCGTCCAGACTCAGGGAACACGCAATTTACGAATCTCACGTTCGTAGTTTGCGCATGATTTAGACCCTTTATTTGCACTACGCCTCTGTCTCTTCCTCCGGCAATCGTCACACCTTCACAGTCAATTCCATTAACCCCTTCTGTTACATAAAGAGCAACAAGGTCTGCACCAGAGTTCTGAGACTGGTTTGCATTCAATTTAAGATTTCTCAGTTTAATGTTGCTTGTTCCCTTATTAATTCTGAATACATTACGGCCCGCAGCGCTGCCACCTGTTAAGAATATTTCGGTACCTGGGCCTACACCCTCAATGCTCGTATTAGAAGGCAGGGTAATCACATTAGAAATTACATAACGGCCGGCTGGCAACCTTAAAACTGTACCTTTTGAAGCATGAGTGTTGATCAACTGCTGTAAGTTATTCCGCTGATCACCTACGTTCTGGAAAGGATAGCTAGCACTTCCTGTAGAAGGTGCAGGTGTAATTACTGGATCTAACACCGGAGCTGGTGCTGGCGCTGGTGCTGGTGCAGGAGTAACAGGTGTAGCCACTGGCTCCTCGATTGTACCTGCAGACGCTGTGGTATTATTCGAAACGACGTTTTCTGTACCTATTAGTTCGATAGTGCTACCTGAACCAGATCCCCCAGCTAAAACGTTGTTTGATACTTCTGTTTTTGAGAAATGACCATAGATGCCGTTTCCGCCAAGATTAAGTGCGTCGTTCAACTTGTTGCCCGAAATCTTCGAAGCCGTTACTTTAGCTCCTGCGCTTTCAATTGCAAAACGCTTACCCAAACTATTGCTAAAGGTATTATTTACTACTTGTACTTCACTATTGTCTTGTCCTGTAAAAAGAACTGCTGGCGAATTCGCATCCTGTGAACCCCACTTTTCAAAAGTCGATTCACTCACAATCACATTATTCGCTCCCTTAAGCACCATTGCGCTTTTTCCTGACTCAGAGAACACACAGTTCAAAAATCTTAAATTGCTACTTTCTGAACCCTCTACCTGCACGCTAGCGCGGTCTCTTCCACCAGCGAAAACAACATTGCTAAAATATAGGTCGCTTGACCCTTCACTGATCAATACAGCTGAAAGGTTAGCCCCGGAATTTTTTGCCTGATCGGCATTGATCCTGATATTCTTTATAGTAATATTCCTACTTCCCTCAGCGATATTCAATACTGCTTGAGAAGCAGAACTGCCCGCTTGCAACACGATTTCTGTCCCATCCTCTGTACCCTCTAAGGATGTATTGGAAGGGATATTCAGAGCTCCGGAAATGACGTATTTCCCCTTATCCAAACGAATAGCTCTGCGCTGGCGGGCATATTTGTCAATTAGTTCCTGAAGTTCTTGCTTTTTATCAGATAAACCATCGGTTCTCACTCCTGCTAGTCTGGTTGCAGACACTGCAATATCTCTAACACTGAAATTCTGGCTTTCTTCGCTGTTGTCCTTCTTACAAGAGAACACAACTAGCCCTAATAAAATTAAAAAATAACGATTCACTTTTCTCATAACTCATTCACACTTAGCACCTTCTTACGCCGGGCGTCAGAAGGTGTTACAAAAATTTAAAACTTAGAAAGAACGCAGTTGTTAAAGCACTCACACGCAAAACCAAGGCGAGAAACTCGTGCCAGTGAGAAAGAATTATGTAAATAGCTGATATACAGGCAGGTGATATAAAACAGAAAAAAGGGGATTGTAGAACTATTCTACAACTTGCAGAAATCTTCTACTCAAGAAAAAATTAAGGAGATTCGGGTATTTGACACTTCTACTACGCAATTGCTATACCAACTCCACCAACCAGGTCAAAAAAATATTACAAAATTATTAAATGTTCCAACACCTAATATGTTACCTTTGTTCCGTCACAATTGTGATAAGGTTTAGGTTAGCCCTGTCGACTCATTCGGCGGGGTTTTTTTTATTAAAAACCAACACCCCCCCTTTTTGGGCATCCGCCAACACTCAGGGTGACCAATTTGTTTTCGGCGTAACCTCCCTTTGGCACATACGTAAAACCTTCGTACCCTGCTGTTCTAAGTGAGATCTGTCCAGTAGATTATACAGATTGGTAGTTAAAAGTTGTTAAAAAGAGACATAAATCCTTTTTTTAGTGGTTTTAATTTCTACTTTTGCACTGCTCGCACCTAAAAAGGTAAAGAGGGCGTTTATAAGTACTTGTTGTTTAACTGATAAACGAGTTTAAAAAATGGGAAAAAAAGTAATAGCGGCGTTGCTGCTAGTGTTAGGAACTGTGTCTTCCCAGGCACAAACAACGAAAAAAACTGAAGATCCAGATAATCTTGCAAAGGATTACTTCTCGCAGATAATGGGTTTAGCCGTTTCAGCTACCGAAAATGTTAAACTTTACGAATTTGTATACGACTGGTTGGGTACGCCTTATCGCTTGGGAGGCGATACCAAAAGAGGCATTGACTGTTCGGGATTCGCTTATCAGCTCTATGAAAAAGTATTCAACACCGTAATCGGAAATAATTCGCGGAATATTTTCAGCATGGTCAACCCAATTAACAAGGAAGAATTGCAAGAGGGAGACCTGGTTTTTTTCAAAATAAATAGCAGAGCCATCTCTCACGTCGGCGTCTACCTGGGGAACAATAAGTTTGCTCATGCATCCAGTAGTCGGGGTGTCATGATTAGTAACCTGAATGAATCGTACTGGAAAAGGTATTATTATAAGGGTGGCCGTTTGATTGAATCGTTAAGAGAAAAACTATAAGCTCTAAGCCGCATCAAGCGGCTTTTTCTTTTTAAAGCCCATCTACCTCCTCCGCCTGCAACAGGCAAGCTTCCAACACCTTGGATTTTAAAAAAATAATACCTAATATTATTAGCTTTTTCATTTAAGTTTGATAATAAACACCTTTTCACATTGAAATACTGATGAATTCGAAAAGTCGACTGAGTATAGTTGGTGTTATTATCCTGCTTTCTGTTGTTCTGTTCTCATCCTTGCTTGTTAAAACTAACTACCAGATCTTCACCAACACACAAGTGGTACTGAAGGCACAGGATACAAACTCAGAGTATTTACGGGCTAGCTCGGCTCTCGGCAATGTCCAAGAAAACTTTAAATCCTTTGTACTAGCTCCGAACGGGCAAAATAGAGACAAGGTACTACAAAGTGCTAAAGTGTTTCAAAAGGCTCTACACGCTTTGAGCCAGGCCGTTGGCAGCGATAGCACCCTTCGCGCAAGCGTTGATTCACTAAGTTTCTATTTCAAATTAAAACAAGGGGCAATGCTAAGTCAATTAAGCAGGTTAGCAGCTCCTCTGGACGGAACAGAAACGCTTCGGTTCTTTGAAGAGAATAACTCGGATTTTAACATCCTCTGGCTTCAACTAGAGGAGATAAACACTCAGCAGAAAAAGCTATTAGCGACAGCATCATTCGACACACAGAAATCGAGTTTAATTTCGCTATGGACCGCCCTAGTCGGGTCCATATTTATTATCAGTGTATTCCTCTGGGGCTTCTTGGCGCTTTCACAAACTTTCAAAAACCAGCTAGCAGCTCAACGGAAAGAGCAAGAAAGCAACATTGAACGAAGAAAACACGAACAGTTACTACAATTGCTCATAAACAATAACCCTTCGGTGATCTATATTAAAGATACTACGGGTCGCTATACACTGGTAAACGACCGCTTCAGGCAGTTAATGAACCTTCGAAACAATCAGATCATTGGAAAGCACCATTCCGAGCTCGTGTCGGGGAACTATGTCCAGTACGACCAGCAAGATGAAACAGAAATATTATCTAAGGGGCAGCCGGCTGAAGCTTTGGAGCGCGTTGTAATCTACAGGGAAAAGAGGGATTTTCTAACTTACAAGTTTCCTCTTCGCGATGAGGAAGGTCTGATATTCGGTATTGCCGCTATCGCTACGGATGTTACTGACAGGAAGAGATACGAAGACGAGCTTAAGAAAGCCCGGCATCTGGCCGAGGAAGCCAAGGTTCATCAGGAAAGATTCCTTGCCAATATGAGCCACGAAATACGCACTCCTGTGAATAATGTGATCGGAATTACTAATCTGCTTGACCTTACGACGCTGAACAAGGAGCAACAAGAATATGTCTCGATCATTCGCCAATCCTCTAACCTACTTATTGCTATTGTTAATGACATTTTGGATCTCTCAAAAATAAGATCGGGCCTCCTCGATGTTGAAAGGATTTCAATTGATGTTAGCTCGATGGTGCGGCAGCTATTGCTCAGTTTCCGCCCACTTGCAGAGGAAAAAAGGGTGATGCTCAAACTTGACCTTGATCCTACATTACCCGGCAGAGTATTGGGTGATCCAACTCGACTAAGCCAAATAATCTCTAATCTGCTTAGTAACGCCATTAAGTTTACGGGGCAGGGTGGTATCGTCGAACTTCTTATGCGAAGCCAGTATAAAGAAAAGGAGCGATTCTACATTAGTTTTATGGTCCGTGATACTGGCATCGGCATTCCTAAAAACAAGCTGGAAGCAATTTTCGAAAGCTTTACACAAAGTAGCGCGAGCATTACCAGAGAATATGGAGGAACGGGGCTCGGTCTTACCATCGTAAAAGAGCTGGTAGATTTACTGGCTGGAACCATCACTGTAGAAAGTGAACCGGGAAAGGGAAGTACGTTTGAAGTAAAAATTCCATTTACTATCACCACCCAGCCAATTGCAGAAAACATGGAAGAAGAAACTTCTTCATTTGATCTCTGTCTGTCCGGAAAAAAGATTTTAGTGGTAGAAGATAATTTGTTGAACCAAAGCGTGGTAAGACAAACGCTTCAAAAAGCTGGTGTCGAAGTTGAAGTGGCAGACAATGGGTTTGTAGCCCTGTTCCTTTTAAAACAAAAGAAGTTCGACCTTGTGCTTATGGATATGCAAATGGACGATATGGACGGCTTGGAGACTACGCGGCAGATTCGTAAAGATTTGAAATTGTCTACTCCGGTAATTGCGCTAACCGCCTCAGCAATGATTGAGGACGAGAAATTGTGTTATCTGGCAGGTATGAACGAATTTATTACTAAACCCTTTGTTGCCGACGATCTGCTCCGAAAAATCAACAATGTGTTGAACAGTCGAAATAATTAGCCTTCAAGGAGGAACACGATCAGCTCCTTGGGGCCATGAGCACCAAGAACCAAGGTTTTCTCTATATCGGCAGTCCGGCTGGGTCCGGTAACCGTCGTTAGCATACTAGGGAGGCGATCCCCATACTTGCTCTTCACCTTCTTTAGCGCGTCTTTTAAATCAAGAACCAGCTGTGAGGTGTAGGCTACCACTATATGATAGTGAGGAAATATACTTAGCCGACGCCCACTCTCATTGCCGTTAGAAATTAATATGCTTCCGTTTCTGGCTATTAACGACTCGCAACCTGTAATGCCCACCTCGGCCTGACTGAAGTCGGTATCAGTGCTGTAAAATGGGAACTCATAGGTCTGAAGAAGCTTTTGTAGTGAGGGCTCCCAGCAGTAGATTTTTCGCCAGCCCTTCTCATCAGCGAGCAATAAAAGGTTTTCGACAAATTGAATTTGGTCTTCACAAAACACAAATTTGCCAGCAACTAAACTTAATTGTTCGGCAAAAAGTATTTCCAGGAAGTCGTCGTAAGCAGGATACAAGGGAGCTTCTTCCAGATTAGGATAAGGGTTATCGCGCTTCTCGAGCAAAGCCTTCCTAATCTTCTTCAGCATTTTTTCTTTTGAAGTTGTTTCTTTCATTATCCTGCCTCTATAAAACTGCGCAAAAATCGGTTATCAAAACCTTAGTTCAAAGAAAAGCCCCGGAAATTCCGGGGCTAACTTCATTTAAACGTTTCCTTGCTCTGAACTTTTCAATGGGTCGGATGTATCACCAACCGGCTCCGGATGCAGATTTTCTGCTACGGGACGCTGGTTCCCACTGTCATCATCTCCATTCACATATTCATCGTAAGTAGTACGATGACTGAAAGGACGCTTTCCTAAAATTTCTTCCAGATCGCTTTGGAATAAGATCTCTTTCTCCAAAAGCTTCTGAGCAAGCTTCTCTAGCCCCTCTTGTTTATCCGTTAACAGCTGCTTAGTACGGCTATACACTGAACCAATCAAGTTTCTAACCTCCTCATCAATAAGCTCTGCTGTTTTTTCGGAATAAGGTCTATTGAATTGCTCCTGCTGCTCGTTAAAGGAAATATTCCCCACTTTAGGATTCATCCCGTAAAGTGTAATCATCGCGTAGGACAATTTAGTAATGCGCTCCAGGTCGTTTTGTGCACCGGTAGAAATTTTGCCGAAGATGATATCTTCTGCAACTCTTCCTCCCATCGTCATGCACATCCCATCAATTAGCTGCTCAGTTGTATATAAAAACTGTTCCTTCGGCAGATATTGCGCATACCCCAACGCAGCAACACCACGTGGCACGATAGAAACCTTAACCAATGGATCTGCATGCTCCAAAAACCATCCGGCAATGGCATGCCCTGCCTCGTGGTAAGCCACGATCCTTTTCTCTTCTGGTGAAATAATTTTATTTTTTTTCTCAAGACCACCAATAACCCTGTCAATTGCGTCCTGAAAATCCTGCATATCAACTGACTCCTTGTTCTTCCGGGCGGCAATCAGGGCAGCTTCATTACATACGTTGGCGATCTCCGCTCCTGCAAACCCTGGAGTTTGTGCTGATAGTTTCTTTGGATCCACCTCTTCGGATAACTTAATCGGCGCAAGGTGAACCTTAAATATTTGCTCTCGACCTACCAAGTCTGGTTTGTCGATAGAAATTTGTCTGTCAAAACGTCCGGGACGAAGCAATGCAGAGTCAAGAACGTCAGGTCGGTTAGTAGCAGCCATGATAATAATACCAGAATCAGTACCAAAACCATCCATCTCAACAAGTAGCTGGTTCAGCGTATTCTCACGTTCGTCATTACCTCCGACAATATTATTCTTACCGCGAGCGCGGCCGATAGCATCGATCTCATCGATGAAAATAATACAAGGGGCTTTGTCTTTCGCCTGACGGAATAAATCGCGGACACGAGACGCACCCACCCCCACAAACATCTCAACAAAGTCAGAGCCCGAGAGTGAGAAGAATGGCACTTGCGCTTCCCCAGCCACCGCCTTTGCAAGCAGGGTTTTTCCTGTTCCAGGAGATCCTACCAACAAAGCTCCTTTAGGGATTTTACCCCCAAGGTTGGTATATTTCTGAGGGTTCTTTAAGAAATCTACAATTTCCATGACTTCCTGCTTCGCCTCTTCCAACCCGGCCACATCATTAAACGTAACGTTCACCTGAGACTCTTTATCGAACAGCGTGGCTTTAGATTTCCCAATATTGAAAATCTGGCCGCCAGCACCGCCGCCTGCTCCACCACCCATTCTGCGCATGATGAAGATCCAGAAACCGATAAGCAAGAGCACGGGCAGAATAATAGACATGAACCAACTAGCCCAAAAGTTCTCACGCGAATCGAACACTAACGGAGTGCGTTGCTCAGCCGGCAGCTCCTTTTCAGCTTCGTTTAGCTTCGCGGTAAGGGCATCGAACGATCCGTAGGTGAAAAAATATTGAGGATTGTTCCCCGACATATTGAACGATTCATTGCCACGAACATCCTTGTACTTCGGCTGATTTAGTTTATTCTGCTTGATATAAACTTCTGCTGTAATCAGATCATTGCTTTTGAAAGCTACAATTTTTTCAACGTCACCAGGACGAAGCATCTGCGTTTCAAACTGCTGATAACTAATCTTTTTGGCGTTGTTATCATTAAAAAGATATTGAACCACAAACAGGCCAATAATGATAGCGGCATACAGCCACATTATATTGAACTTTGGCGGCTTCGGAACGATCTTCTTGGAACCTCGTTTTTTCAGGTTTTTTTTATAATTGTCGTTTTTCACTTTCTTATTTATTTAAGCGTTTCAGCCCCAATCAGGCACTTTTAAAATACTTCATCTCGGCATCGCCCCAAAGCTCTTCGATTCCGTAAAACTCGCGCTTATCCGTTTTGAAAATATGTACAACTACATCAACGTAATCCAATATGATCCACTCGGCATGTTCTAGTCCCTCCATGCGAGCAGGGGACTGCTGCGAAGCCTTATAAACCTCCTCTTCAACACTTGATGCGATCGCCCGGACCTGGGTAGAGGATTCAGCATGACAAACCACGAAATAGTCTGCTACTGAGCTATGTATATTTCTTAAATCAAGTCTAACAATTTCATTTCCCTTTTTCTCCTGAATACCGTGTATTACTAGTTCAGAAACATAAGTAGATTCATTAATTGCTTTGTGTTTTACCATTAAAAAAATTTAGTTTTGGATGAATTTAATTACTACTCCGCTATTTTGCAAAATAACACTTTTTCAGGATTATTTGTTGGACAAAATATTGTCTCCTTACGACAAGTAGATTCTACTAATACCTATTTAAAGAACTTATTGTCAAAAGGCGAGCCACTAGCAGAAGGCACTGTAATAATGGCAGAAGAACAATTTGCCGGGCGGGGACAGGTAAATAATACCTGGGTATCAGAACCAGGTATGAACCTTACTTTCAGTATACTACTTTGTCCCTCTTTTCTTTTACCTGAAAATCAATTTCAACTTAATCTCGCAGTTAGCTTAGCTATTAACGACGCCCTGACCCCTATTATTGGACGTGATCTGAAAATTAAATGGCCTAATGACATTTATGTTAAAAATCAAAAATTAGGCGGGGTTTTGATTGAAAACATCGTGCAGGGAACGAGCTGGAAATACGCAATAGTAGGTATTGGGATAAATGTAAACCAGGTTAATTTTCCAGCCGGTATTACCAATGTTACGTCCCTTAAGAAAATCTTACATCAGGATTATGATTTACAAAATGTCTTAAAGGAAATTTGCGATAAAGTGTCCATTCGTTACCAGCAGCTGAAGAGCGACAGAAGTTCCCTAATGGCCGAGTACGTTACAAACCTCTATAAGTTAAATACGCCGTCCAGGTTTCGGATAGGAAACAAAGAAGTTGAAGGAGTGATTACAGGTGTAACGGAGCAAGGATTTCTGAGGCTTAAAATTGCGGACGAGGAGAATACGTATGGATTTAAAGAGTTATCTTATATAATTCCTTGACAATGAAAAAATCTCTTTTACTACTAACGCTGGTGCTTTTGTTTGGAAAGTCGCAGGCTCAAATGATTGAAAATCCTGTGAAATGGTCTTTTGCATCAAAGCAAGTAGCAGAAGATGAAGCCGAAGTAACCGCTACTGCCCAGATCGAGCCAGGGTGGCATGTTTACTCTCAGTTTATCCAAGAAGGAGGCCCCGTTCCTACAACCTTCAAATTTGCTTCTTCGCCCGACTACTCGTTGATAAATAAAGTCTCAGAAACACCGAAAGCAATTAGTGCTCACGATAAAACTTTCGACATGCCCATCGCCTGGCATGAAAAGAAAGTTATATTTACTCAGCGGGTAAAACTTAAAAGGCCACAAACGAGGGTGACAGGTACACTGGAGTTTATGGTATGTAACGATCAGCGGTGCCTTCCTCCGGAGGAAGTAGAATTTGCGATTCCTGTAGCCTTAAAAAAACCGGTCACGACCTCCTCTCCTTCAGGAACTATCGCTCCTGCTGTTAATTCCTCTACTGTTCCACTACCCGATACTGCTTCTCTTACTGCCGCCTCTCCCATCATAGATACGAGCAAAGCGGAGGTTACCAACATTGAAAATACTGTTGTTGCCGCAGCAAAGAAAGACCCGGAAAAGAATACGCTATGGGGAATTTTTCTGGCAGGCTTTGCTGGTGGCCTGCTGGCTTTTTTTATGCCCTGTATTTACCCCATGATTCCGCTAACCGTGTCATTTTTCACTAAAAGAGCGGGATCTAGATCGAAAGGAATACAAAGCGCTGCTATTTACGGCTTATCTATCATCCTGATTTATGTGGCCCTCGGCTTATTAGTTACTGTAATCTTTGGCGCCTCAGCCCTAAATGAAGCAGCGAGCAGCGCAACGTTTAACCTTATTTTCTTTGCTGTACTCATCATCTTTGGGGCATCATTTCTGGGGGCCTTTGAAATAACCCTACCATCAGCTCTGGTAAATAAGATGGATGAAAAATCGAGCCGCGGCGGATTTATCGGCCTTTTTTTCATGGCCTTTACTTTGGCTCTTGTTTCATTTTCGTGTACCGGACCTATTATTGGAACGCTGCTGGTAGAAACAGTAGCCAAGGGAGAGCTACTTGGACCGGCAGCTGGAATGCTAGGCTTTTCAACTGCTCTTGCCGTCCCTTTTACCCTTTTTGCAATTTTTCCATCCTGGTTAAAGGAAATGCCGAAATCGGGTGGTTGGATGAACGTAATTAAGGTCTCTCTTGGATTTTTGGAATTGGCCCTCGCGTTCAAGTTCCTATCGAATGTAGATTTAGCCTACCACTGGGGACTTTTAAATCGCGACATTTTTCTGATAATATGGATTGTCATATTCTTCATCTGGGGATTCTATTTACTCGGAAAAATCAGACTTGCTCACGATTCTCCGGTAGAGTTTATCTCTCTTACTAGACTATTCTTTGCCATGCTCGTTCTCGGCTTTGCTTTTTACCTTGTGCCGGGACTTTGGGGAGCGCCATTAAAAAGTCTGAGCGCCTGGCTTCCACCCCGAGCTACTCAAGACTTCATTGTCGGGAGCAACTCAGAAGAAAATTCACTGACCGTAAAAAAATACATGGGGCTTTTTGAAGCTCCGCATGGAATCGATGCTTTTTACGATTTTGACGAAGGACTAGCACACGCTAAGAAGGTAAACAAACCGGTTCTGATTGATTTTACAGGACATTCCTGTGCAAATTGTCGAAAAATGGAGGAATCAGTGTGGTCTGAACCAGAGGTGTTGAAAAGGTTGAAAAACGATTACGTATTAATATCACTTTATGTAGATGACCGCACCGAGTTACCCGAGAGCGAAAAATTTATTTCGAAAAGCGGTAAAAAAATTAAGAATTTAGGCCAGAAATGGAGCCATTTACAAACCGAAAAGTTCGGCACAAACTCTCAGCCCTATTATGTGGTTGTAGATACCGACGGGAATACAATAGTTCCGCCACAAGCATTTAATTTAGACGTTAAGAATTATATTCAATTTTTAGACAGCGGCAAAGCTGCTTTTTATAAGTAAAATGGAATCAATAAGAAAAATTGGTGTATATACTTCAGGAGGAGACGCTCCGGGAATGAACGCCGCTATTCGTGCAGTTGTAAGAACCGCCTTATATCATAATTTGGAAGTTACGGGCATCATGAGGGGTTATGAAGGTATGATTGCCGGGGAATTTATTCCAATGAACCGAAAATCAGTAGCCAATATCATTCAGCGGGGGGGAACAATATTAAAAACCACACGAAGCGAAGAATTTAAAACGCCGGAGGGCCGGATGAAAGCGTTTGAGCACCTTAAAAAGCATAAAATCGATGCATTGGTTGCCATCGGTGGAGAGGGAACATTTACCGGAGCAAACGTGTTCCTCCAGGAACACGGAGTTCCCGTTATCGGACTTCCGGGAACCATCGATAACGACCTGATTGGTACAGATTTTACTATTGGATATGATACCGCTATCAATAATGTTGTAAATGCGGTAGATAGAATACGCGACACCGCCGAATCTCATGACCGTGTTTTCATCGTAGAAGTGATGGGACGGGATTCAGGGTTGATCGCTTTAAGAAGCGGAATTGGAGCTGGCGCAGAAGCGATTTTGATACCAGAATCAGAGACAGATATTGAGGCACTTTTCCGCAGACTTGAGGAAGGAAGACGGGATAAGGCATCGCGTATTATCATGGTAGCCGAAGGCCGGCACGCTGGCGGATTTGAGGTTGCTGAAAAAGTCAAAGCGCGCTTCCCGCACTTCGACACCCGACTTTCCATTTTAGGGCATATTCAGAGAGGCGGTCGTCCAACTTGTATGGACCGGGTTCTGGCGAGTCGACTAGGAGTTGCAGCGGTAGAAGCTCTGATCCAGGGACGAAAAGGTGAGATGGCAGGTATCGTAAACAACAACATTCATTTTACACCTTTCCATAATGCTATAAAGCACATCTCGGAAATTAATCCTAATCTTCTTCGTATTGTTGATATCCTTTCCCTGTAGCACTGAAAGAACTGCAGATGAATACTATAAAACAGCATTTTTTAGAAGCGCAGGACGTCCTTTCCGAGTTTTTAGCCGACGAGAAAAATTTTGACAAGATTTCGAAAGCCGGAACACTCTTGGTACAAGCCTTTGCCGCTGGCAAAAAAGTTATTTCCTGTGGGAATGGTGGTTCTATGTGTGACGCGATGCATTTTGCAGAAGAGCTTTCAGGGCGCTATAGAAACGATCGTCCTGCATTAGCTGCCATTTCCATTTCAGATCCTTCTCACATTTCCTGCGTTGCCAACGACTACGGTTATTCCTCTGTATTTTCGAGGATGGTAGAAGCGATCGGGCAGGAAGGCGATGTGTTACTTGCAATAAGCACAAGCGGAAATTCAGAAAATATACTAAAAGCTATTACGGCTGCCAGGACAAAGAATATAAAGGTAATCGGGCTAACCGGTAGAGATGGGGGACAAATGGCGCAACTGTGTGATGTAGAGATCAGAGCTCCAAGATCCCCATTCGCAGATCGTGCACAAGAAATTCACATAAAAGTGATCCATTCCCTTATTGATTTCGTGGAACGGCATATTTAACTTTGTTCTCCTGCTGCAAGAGGTACGTCTTGTCTACCAGCGTATGGATCACCTCGTCGAGTTGGCTGGTAAGTTCCTGAACATGCTTAATAATTTCTGCATTAAAAGGATCCGCATAATTGCGTGTATTGAAAACGTTAGTAAGCCCCAAAAGCGAGGCAACTGGGCCACGAAGCTCATGCGAAGCTATAGAAAGGAGCTCCAATAAGAGTTTATTCTGTTCTACCATTTTTCTTTCGCCCTCGATCCTTGCACTTATATTACTGGAAATACAAGAAACCCCAATCACCTCCTCCCTATTTCTGATCGGGCTCATCTTGGTCTCCAGATAATACTTCTTCCCTGGTCCAAAGTCCGAAACAGAGACAAATGAGAAAGATTCTCCCTTAAGTGCCCGCTCATAGCACTGTTTCCATTCCAATATCAGGTTAGGTGGAAGTTCTGGGAAGAATATCGATTCGCCATGCACTATTTCCCTTCCTATAATTGTTTTTACAACTTCCTTGAAGGCATCATTTGAAGAGATGATTTTGTAAGTAGAGTCGATAGACCAAATTTCGTCGTTAATGTTGTTGATTAAGGCGTTAAGATTTCTTCGAGCGAGCGCAATCTTTTTACGGCTTTCCACCTCTTTAGTGATATCATGCGCCATCACTATCTCCGCTTCCCGACCTCGGTATTTCAGTCCATGTCCGGAGATGTCGACATAGATCATTTCGCCATTCTTTTTTATATGACGCCAGTATTTCCCGGAATTATAGTAAGAGTCACCAACAGCATTTACGCTGTCGAGCAGAGACTGCACATCCTCCTCCGGCCGGATATCAGCAATAGTCATTGACAGAAACTCCCGCTCAGAATATCCGTACTTAACAACTGCTGCATGGTTAATCGCTAAAAACTTCAGCGTTGCGCGGTCATAAATCCAGAGCGGATTCGGATTGTTTATGAAGAGATACCTGAAGGTCTTCTCCGTCTCACTAAACGTAATCTCGTCTTGCTTCTTCCTTGTTATATCTGATACAATTCCGGTTACCAGAACTGGCTGGCCAGCATCGTCAAATAGCACCGAAATCTTATTCTGAACCCACTTAACCTTTCCGCCCACCAATAACCGGTGCTCCAACTCCACGTTTTTCCCAAGAAAGGCGCTTTCCGCCTCAATCTTTACAAAATCGTAGTCATCCGGATAAACGAAGTCAATAAAAAAGAAAGGATCCTTCTTTTGAATGGTATCAACAGAAACGCCAAATAGCTCCTGAATGCGATCGTTTGTATAGGCAAACTTCTGTTCGCCCAGATCAAATGACCACACAGCATCATTAATAGAGGACAAGATTTTAGAAAGTCCCTGCATTTAAAATACCCCTCATGAATTATTACCGAAAAACGTAAGTGAAAGCGTTCTTAAACTGCTAATACTATTGGTTAGTTAAGTATTGTTTTCTAAAGGTAATAAAGGAATTCATTTATACAAACGCGGATACTGCTTTAGTACTAGAAAAGAGGTAATTGTATTTGAAGAAACAATAAATTTATTATCTTTGCAGCCCCGCAGCATGAAGCTCCGGGAACTATGTTGAATACATAAATATAAATTTTAAAAATGGCAACTAAAATCAGATTGCAAAGACACGGTAAAAAAGGGAAGCCTTTTTACTACGTAGTGGTGGCAGATTCACGTGCTCCAAGAGATGGAAAATTTATTGAGCGTTTAGGTTCTTACAACCCAAACACCAACCCTGCAACTATTGACATCAATTTCGATAAAGCTTTAGACTGGGTAAACAAAGGAGCTCAGCCTACTGATACTGCCCGTGCTATCCTTTCTTACAAAGGCGTGCTTTACAAAAAACACCTGGAAGGTGGCGTTAAAAAAGGAGCTTTAACTGCAGAACAAGCAGAAGCAAAGTTCAACGAGTGGCTTCAGTCAAAAGATGCTAAAATCCAAGGCAAGAAAGAAGGATTAACTTCAAGCAAGGAAGAAGCAAGAAAAGCTGCCCTGGCTGCTGAGGCTAAGAAGAAAGAAGAAAGAGCTGCTGCGATTGCTGCAAAAAATACACCTCCGGCAGAAGAAGAGCCTGCTACTGAAGAAGGTGCTGCAGAAGGTGCAACAGAAGAAACTCCAGCAGAAAACGCAGAGTAATATTCTATAAACTTACTTTTAGCCATTGTGATATCTCTCGCAATGGCTTTTTTATTTTTGGACCATGAAGATCGAAGACTGCTTCTATATAGGATATATCACAAAAACAAAAGGACTGAAGGGTGAGGTGCAAATTTATTTTGAATTTGATGACTATCAGGATCTCGAGCTCGATACAGTATTCATTGAAATCAACGGAAAACTTATTCCCTATTTCACTGCTGCAGTAAAATTGCAAACAAACAAAACGGGATATATATATTTTGAAGATGTGCCTACTATTGAAGTTGCGGAGAAGCTATTGAAAAAAAGCGTCTTCCTGCCCAATACTAAAAAACCCGAACGAGAAGATGACGAGTTCTATTATACGGATTTGAAAGGGTTTATCGCAATAGACGAACAGCACGGTGAACTTGGAGAAATTATAGAGGTACACGAATATCCTCAGCAATTCATTGCTGTAGTCGCCTATAAATTCCAGGAAATAATGTTCCCTCTTAACGAGGAAATTATCAGATCAATTGACGATGATGAGGGTGTTGTTCAGGTTAGATTACCAGACGGACTGCTTGATGTCTATTTAAATGAATGAGACGATCTCATGGCCACCTTCTATAAACTTCAGCTTTAAAGATATGAGATTTGACATAATTACGGTGCTCCCCGGCTTACTCGAAAGTCCTTTCGCGCACTCCATCTTACAACGTGCACAAAAAAAAGGCCTGACAGAGATTGTGGTTCATAACCTCAGGGACTATTCCACCAACAAACATAAAAGCGTTGATGACTATCCATACGGGGGTGGCAGCGGCATGGTAATGATGGTCGAACCTTTTGCATTGTGTATTGAGAAACTCCAATCGGAAAGGACCTATGATGAAGTAATTTTTATGACGCCCGATGGTCAGACCTTGAATCAAACCATTGCCAACCACCTTTCCTCAAAAAAAAATATTATAATACTGTGTGGTCACTATAAAGGAATCGATCAGCGCATTAGAGATTTGTACGTAACTAAAGAGCTGTCGATTGGAGATTATGTTTTATCTGGCGGAGAGCTTCCCGCCGCCGTGCTGGTAGATGCGATCGTAAGGCTGATTCCAGGCGTATTATCGGATGAGACCTCGGCCCTTTCTGATTCCTTTCAGGGGGAATTACTCGACGCTCCTGTTTACACCCGGCCAGCGGATTGGAGGGGTAATAAAGTCCCTGACATTTTATTAAGCGGTAACCAGGCAAAGATCGACGAATGGCGGGACGAGCAGGCGCTACAACGCACAAAAGAGCGGAGACCAGATCTTCTAAGATAGTTTTTGTTCCAAATGTGGATTTCGGAATAAATGTGGAAAAAATAAAATTATCCTTTTATTCCTCAAGAAAAATTCCTAATATTGCAATCCGATTTTTACGGGATAAAAATCGTTGTTAAGAGCTTAAAATCATGGATTTAGTAAAATTTGTTGAAGAGCAGGCAGTTGTAAAGAAAGAAATTCCTGCATTCAAATCTGGAGATACCGTTAGTGTTCACTATAAAATCCGCGAAGGAAATAAGGAACGTATCCAGATTTACCAGGGAGTAGTTATTCAACGTAATGGCGTTGGTGCTACAGAAACATTTACTGTTCGTAAGGTATCAAATGGTGTGGGAGTTGAGCGTATTTTCCCTGTTAATTCACCTAATATCGAAAAGGTTGAAGTAAACAGCTACGGTAAAGTTCGCAGAGCTAAATTATTCTACCTACGTGCACTTACTGGTAAAGCTGCTCGTATCAAATCAAAAAGAGTATAAGTTTAAGCTTAAAAAGCTAACTGCTGATATAAAAGCTCCTTTCGAGGAGCTTTTTCTATTTCTAGTCTACCGGGCCTTGTGTCCATAACAGGTCCACCTTTTACCTCTCTTCCACTTCGCGTTGAGTAAGGCTTTAAAACAAAAATGGCTCAGATAGCTATCGCCATCTGAGCCATTACAATCTTTGAATCTCTAATTAGTACTTCAGGCTAAATTGACCGTTCTCATTCAACTTAATGAAGTCGGCCATCACCTGCAAACTTTCGTCCTGTATAAAGTCACTGTCCTCCTTAGGTTTCACTTCACCTTTTTTAAGCGGAGGCAAGCCCTGAAGAGCACGACGAGCGTTGTCCCTAGCAAGAGCACGTGCGTCTTGCTCTTCTCGCTCCTTCTTCAGCTGCTGCTCATTGAGAGTAACAGAGGTCTCAGCTTCGCGCTTACGGAACAAGTTAATATCTTCCATTAAATACTTATATTCAGGTGATCCCTTCATTCGCTGATCATGCTGTTTCTCGAGTTGCCCCCTAATTGAAGCAAGGTTCGCAACCGGGGAGTATTTTGCAGGTCTGATTGAATCAAAAGGAAGTGCTGAAGGCTCAGAACTCTCTCCATATGTATCAGCCGGGAATACCATAGGAAACTGAATATCAGGAATAACGCCCTTATGCTGAGTACTACTACCGTTTATCCGATAAAACTTTGCCATCGTCAAATTTATCTGTCCGAACTTCGGTGCCGTCCCAGCGGTAGAAGTTTTGGATCCTTGCGCTTTCAATAGCAGATCATCCACTGTACTTATGAACCTGGACATATCGATCGCTGACTGCACTGTACCCTTTCCATAGGTTTGAGTGCCCACAACAATTCCTCGATTGTAATCCTGCACCGCCGCAGCAAAAATTTCTGATGCAGAGGCACTAAAACGATCAACCATTACTCCTAGTGGACCTGTCCAAGCGATAGAAGGATCTTCGTCCTCATTCACCTCTGTTCTGCGTGCATCTTTAACCTGCACTACGGGACCTGACTTAATAAAAAGGCCTGTCAATTCGATTGCTTCCATCAGCGAGCCTCCACCATTTTGTCTCAGATCAATCATGATACCATCAACATTTTCACGCTTTAAAGTATCTATGATTCGGCGGACATCACGAGTGGTACTTTTATAATTAGGATCTCCCGCTTGGTATGCTTTGAAGTCAACATAAAACCCAGGGATATCAATTACACCGATCTTATAGGTTTTATTTCCTGACTTGATAGTTTTTATCGATTTCTTAGCCGACTGCTCCTCTAATACCACCTTCTCCCTTACCAGGTTTATGATTTTAGGTTGAGCCGTAAGCTCTTGTCCAGCTGGAATAATTTTCAATCTCACTACTGTTCCACGTGGACCTTTAATTTTGGATACTGTATTATCCAATCTCCATCCAATTACATCTACAAACTCACCATCTTTTCCCTGGGCCACAGCAATAATCCTGTCACCTGCCTGAAGTGTTTTTGCTTTGAAGGCAGGACCCCCAGGGATAATTTCAGCTACTTTTACAACCTCATTTTCAAGCTGTAAGCGGGCACCTATTCCTTCGAAAGTTCGAGCCATCTCCTCATTAAACTCTTGAGCCCGCTGAGGAACGAAATAATTGGTATGTGGATCAATTGCCTCGGTGAAAGCATCCATCATGGTTTGGAATGCATCCTGCGAATTGGTTTTCTCAATTTGGGAAAGAAGGTTTTGGTACCGTTGTTTCAGCGTTTCCGCGTTTTTCTGTTCATCCGTTCCGGTAAGGCGCAAATTAAGAAGGTCATACTTAACTCGTTTTTTCCAAAGATCATCCGCTTCCTGAACAGACGCTAACCACGGAAGTTTTTCCCGGTTATAGGTATAAGTATCACTTTTGTTGAAATCAAACTTAGTATTTACCTGAGAAATAGAATAGCGAAGGCGGTCTTCATACCGTTTATGGAACACATTGAACATCCTGAAGAATGCACTCAAATCTCCTTCCCGCAGGTAGTCGTCTAGTTCATACCTATATTGTTCAAACTCTTTGATATCACTTGCAAGAAGATAATTTCTACCCTCATCCATTCTTTTTAAATAACGATCAAAAATCACCGAAGAAATCGAATCATTAACTTTAACTTTTTTATAGTGATAATTTTCAATAGCCTTCACAAGTTCCTTTGCAACTAACATTTGTTGCGGCTCAGGTTTCAGATTATTGGATCCGTCGACGTTTGTGTTTACCCTTAAATTTGCCTTGCACGCTATTGCTGCTACTACAAATAATGACAGAAATATTTTTTTAAGCATTTCTCTAAAAGATTTATAATCCATTCTAGATATTATTATCTAAATCTATACCACGTTTTTAATTAAATAAAAAAGAGGCAGTTTTGTTACTGCCTCCTTAAACATCTTAGAGCCAAAAATAGTATTATTTGTGACGTCGCAAATAAAAATATTACAATGTGACCGCTTTACAAGTTGGCCATCTCCGGGATATTCTTCCTTAGATTACTGTACTCTTCGAAAGCGAGCCCTGCTGCCAGGTAGTTGCCCATCTCCCGGTAAACCTCCCCTAAACTGCCCTTTATCTGCACGAGTTTCACCAAACTCTTTTTGTTTATAGCAAGGATTTCCGCTTTTCGGTAATCGCCGAGCGCTAATTCGTTTTCTCCCAGCGCATACTTCACCTCTGCCAGGCCGATAAGATTGGAAATCTTACTTTCAGTATCTCCGATCTTATCCGCCATCATATTGGCTTGGATGTAAAACCACTTCGCTTCTGAGAATTTTCCATCCAAATAATATAAATGCCCGAGCGTCTCAAAGGATCGCATTCGTCCTACCTTATTTCCTACGCGCCGAAAAAGCGGTAGCGACTTTTGTAGGATGATCGATTCTGCCTCACGGTAGTGACCCTGTAAGATCTTATTTTGAGCGACCAGCAAATAACCACCAGCTGTTTCAGCTGACCGTTTTAAACTACTGTTCACCTTGATGTTGGTACGCGCCTGAAGGATAGAGGCATCAAATTTACCCAGAGCTTTATAAAGCAGCGCAAGATTTTCTGCGGTTCGGGCTATTCCCTGCTTATCTTGTAGAGACTCCTTTAATCTTAAAGCCTGAGAGAAATACCCAACTGCTTTATTCAGATCGCCGCTTTTCCCGTAATACAGCCCGTAGCTTATTAAAATATCTGCCTGACCCCTTGTATCATCTGCTTCAGCATAAATACGATTCAGGTCATCAAGCACGTGAAGAGTAGTAGCTGTTGCAGCTGTACCCGCCGGATCCGCCAATGCCAACCTTAAATATTGCTTATCCTGTAAATCCCGCAGCTTGCCGGCCTCCGCTATTTTCAGCCGGAAATATTGATCGACCTTTAGTTTCCTCAAAGTGGTAGAATCCATCAAATCTTCCGGAACTAAATTGCGGGGACCGATCCTAACCTCTTTACTTATGGTATTAGTCCCCAGAGAATCGATCGCCTGTGCCTGACTAAAGTTGGTAAGGAACAGCAGTGCTCCTACAAATAACGGTAAATTAACCCTCATAAATTTGCGACAAATATAGCATTAACTATCTGTGTGTGTGCTATATTCATTGTGACTGAGAAGGAAACGTTAGTCTGCTGCGAAAAGTATTGGCAGTTGCTGCTATTGAAACACTTCCAGAGTATCAGAGTAAGAGGCCCAAACCATAAACGGATGAGAATCTACCTTGAAAATTTCGCCTGTTGAAGAAATTCCTATTACACCTGCAAAGCCATCAAATTCTTTAAGCTCCTGCATCGACTTGTTACAGGCATCTTCGAGAGAAAGACCATCGGTAACCCGTGTTACTATTTTTGCTGCAAGGGCTGCCCGGACAATATCCTCTCCCACCCCAGTACAGGATATCGCTGCAAAATCGTTAGCGTAATTTCCGGCTACCGTTGCCGAATCACTCACTCTACCCGGAAGTTCAAATCCTTTACCACCGGTAGAAGTAGCAGCGGCCAGTTTACCGTTCCTATCCAAAGCCACACAACCAACTGTACCTACACCCGCCGACTCCGCCAGTTTTTTTACATAGGCCTGTTTCCTGCTGGATGTTTCGGGATTGAAATATGAAAAGCCGTGTTGTCTTGCAAAGGAAAGCGCCTCTGGCCCACTCAGTACAGAATCTTCAAAACTCATCAACTTCTCTGCTACGAACACTGGGTTTTTAACATCCTCGATATTAATAACCCCTGAAAATTTTTTCGATTCTCCGTCCATAATTGAAGCGCTCATGCGGATTTTCCCATCGCTCTGGATCTGGGAGCCGAGTCCCGCATTGAAAAGGTCACAGTCTTCCAACAAAGAAACAGCGTAGACAGCTGCGTCCATAGCCGAATGAGTTTTAAGGAATTCAAAAGCCTCCTTAACAATGTTTGCGAGAGCATTTTGCTTTGCTACTTTTACTTCTTCCGAATCAGATGATTCGCTAAAGAATCCTCCATGAATGATGATCTTTTCCTGCATTAGTCGTAGTCTTTTACTTTCAGATACACGTCTTCTTGTACCTTTATGGCGTTATTAATCCTAAGTTCATGCTTGTGTAAATCGTATTTATCAAAAATTGATAAAACATGCACTCGCAAATTATCTATAGATACCGGCGACCCCACATCTACATCATAAATATTCGTTTCGCTTATATATCGGCCATCAACTAAAATAGTAAGTCCCGACCCAATAGCTTCCAGGCAGAACCCTTCTGTGATTAGTAATCCCGCATCTTCGCCCAAACCCACGCCCAACATTCCCGGATTACTGGCAACGGCGTAGAAAAGCCGTCCAATTCGGCCTCGTTGGACAAAGTGCGTGTCAATGATTACGTCATCAATGAAACCGAGCCCCCCCGTAATTTGAACTTCACCCTTAATTAAAGCCTCGCTACTACTGCCCCGATAGATCATGTTCACCGAAGCCGCCGCTGCTCCTGCAGAAGTGCCGGCTACTATAAAGTTCTCCTCTTCGTATCGCTTTTTTAATATCCTTAGAAATTCAGTGCCTCCAAAAATTGAGCTAAGTCTTAGTTGATCGCCGCCGGAAAACATCACTACATCGGCCTTTCTTGCTCTTTCCAAAGCTTCTTCAGTGTTTGCCTCTTCCCTTGTCCGGATATCGAGCACATGTACATTGTTCACCTGGAGTTGGTTGAACGATTTAATATATTCCACCCCCACTATTTCCGGGATTTTAGAAGCAGTGGTGATCACTTCCACAACAGAATTCTCCTTCTTTGATGATTCCGTTATTATTCTGCGAAGTATTCCCCTCTCAAAAAATTTTATATAATGAGGATGACTAATATTTTCGTTATAGCTCAATGAACTTCCCAGATCAACTGCACCACCTATAATTACCAGCTTCCCTTTTGGAATCATATTATCGCGTATTACCTTTTTTATATATAATAATATATCAATTCTATGTCCAATAAGTTTTTCATCCCCGTCCAAAAAACTTTATAAAACCTGTCTGGTTATCTAATTCACTTAACGGATAGTATGAAAATTCTAAATATTCAAGTGCTTCGTGGACCCAACATTTGGTCTATAAAAAAAACGAAGCTAATCCAGATGCGCCTGGATCTGGAGGAGTTGGAACACAGACCAAGTAATGAAATCCCAGGATTTAAGGAGCGCCTGGAAAAGTTGATCCCAAGCTTATACACACACTACTGTTCCCCCGGATATGAAGGAGGCTTTTTCGAGCGGGTGGAAGAAGGCACCTGGATGGGCCATATTATAGAGCATATCGCCCTCGAAATCCAAACCCTTGCGGGGATGGATGTCGGGTTCGGAAGAACCAGGAGTACCAAGACAGAGGGTGTATACAACGTTGTCTTCTCTTATGTGGAAGAAAGTGTGGGAGAATTTGCGGCGCAGGCCGCTGTTAGGATTGCAGAAGCGCTGATAAACGGCCGAGAGTATAACCTGGAGGAAGATATCACGAAGATGCGTCAGATGCGCGATCAGGAACGCTTTGGGCCTACCACCGGGGCCATTGTTGATGAAGCTGTATCCAGAGATATTCCGTACATCCGCCTAAATAAGTCGTCGCTGGTACAGCTTGGCTTTGGGAAAAACCAGATCCGCTTCCAGGCCAGCCTAACCGATAAAACCAGCAGCATCGCGGTGGACATTGCTGGCGATAAAGAAGAAACTAAACGTATTCTGAAGGAGCAAGCAATTCCGGTTGCCGAGGGGACCACTGTATCGAGTGAGTCAGACTTGAAATCGGCAATTGCTGAAATCGGCTTTCCACTCGTTTTGAAGCCTTTGAACGGCAACCATGGTAAGGGTGCCTCTATAAATTTAAAAACGGAGGAGGAGGTGATTGCCGCCTTTGCACATGCGCAAAAATACTCAGAGGTAGTAATCGTCGAAAAATTCATCTCTGGCTACGACTTTAGGGTTTTAGTCATCGACAATAAGATGATCGCTGCAGCGCAGAGAGTACCTGCTCATGTGACAGGAGACGGTATACATAGTGTGCAACAGTTGATTGAGATCGAGAATGAAGATCCGCGAAGAGGCTATGGACATGAGAATGTGTTGACAGAAATAACGGTGGATAGAGATACGCTTGATATCCTCCAAAAGATGGGATATACCCTGGAGACCGTTCCTTCGAAAGATGAAGTGGTTTATTTGAAATCTACTGCGAATTTAAGCACAGGAGGAACATCAATAGACGTAACCGATATGGTTCACCCTCACAATGTTTTTGTGTGTGAGCGTATCGCTAAAGTAGTAGGTCTGGATATTTGCGGCATCGACATTATGGCCCAAAATCTGCATCAACCCCTCGAAGAAACCGGTGGAGTTGTGCTTGAAGTGAATGCGGCCCCCGGTCTTCGAATGCACCTTGCACCAAGTGAAGGAAAACCGAGGAATGTGGCAGCACCTATCATCGACATGCTGTTTCCTCCCGGAAAAAACGCCCGCATCCCAATTATCGCTATAACCGGCACTAATGGAAAAACCACTACTACCCGTCTCATATCTCACATCATTAAAAATAACGGCTACCGTGTAGGATATACCACATCCGACGGCATCTACATCCAGAACTCGATGATGCTGAAGGGAGATACTACCGGGCCTGCCAGCGCAGAGTTTGTGTTGAAAGATCCGACCGTAGAATTTGCAATTCTGGAGTGCGCAAGGGGAGGGATCTTAAGAGCCGGGCTAGGCTTTAATCGTTGCGACATTGCGGTTCTTACTAATATTCAGGAAGACCATTTAGGCATAGCGGACATTCACAACCTTGATGACTTAACCCGGGTTAAGCAAGTCGTTGTTGAGTCGGTAAAGCAGGATGGATGGGCAGTTTTAAATGCAGACAATGAATACTGTGTAAGGGTTGGCGAAGAAACCACGCATTGTAATGTGGCTTACTTCAGCATGAACGAAAATAATCCCGTGGTAGAAAAGCATTGCCGTGAAGGCGGGGTTGCTGCAATCTGCGAAAATGGATTCCTTACTATAAAAAAAGGTGAATGGAAGATACGGGTCGCTAAAATAACCCATATTCCCATTACCTTCAACGGTACCGTCACTTTCATGACTCAGAACGCTATGGCAGCGAGTCTGGCGACTTTCCTTTGGGGATTCAAGATTGAAGATATCCGCACAGCGCTTGAGACATTTGTACCCTCGGCAGCGCATACGCCAGGTAGGATGAACGTGTTTGACTTCCGGGAGTTTAAAATCTTGGTTGACTATGCTCATAATCCTGACGGCTTGCGTGGAATCCAGTCCTTTTTACAACATTCGGATGCTACCTACCATACCGGTGTCATATCCGGAACGGGCGATCGCCGGGATGACGACATCCGGGAAATTGGGCGACTGTCGGCTCAGATGTTTAACGATATTGTAATATGCCAGGAGAAATACTTCCGGGGACGCACCTATGAAGACATGATTCGTTTATTATCCGAGGGTGTTCGGGAGATAAAACCAGAGCTGGACATAAAAATAATTCCGAACAGTGAGGAGGCTTGGAAATATATTATTGGAAAAGTCCGCCCGGGAGAGCTTATCACCATCATTAGTGACTCGATTGCAGACGCGTACAACACTGTTAAACGCTACCAGGATAGTGAACTTATTGCAGATAAAGTTTAAGAAAATTTAATATTCACAAAACATTTGGCAAGTAGTGCCGTTTCTATTTATAACCAGCGAGAGTTGGTTTAATTGTGATAAGGTTTAGGTTGAAGCGTCCCGGCAATGTTCGGGACGCTTTATTTTTTATACATCTATAGATTCCTGTTTTTGCTGCCATTAACGACCACGTTAACATAGAATGCCGCTGTTAAAAGCCCAAATATAGATCCGGCAAAAGCCCATAGTATCGATTCAGTAACTACCCAGCCTGTTAATACTCCAAAGATTACTGCAAGGATATAGTAAAGCCCGTCCTGATTTTCTTTCTCTTGTAGTTTCATATCATTTTTTTTTCAAAAGTAATTATTCGTATAGTATTTAAGCTAAATTAATTAAAGCATAAAAAAACCGTTGTATGGTCTATTCATACAACGGTATCCCAAAATTAACAATTAAAAACCTTACCCTTAAAGCCTCCGCTCAATAACGAGCTAATCCTTGGGAGAAAATTTTTCGAGCTTCAAGGCGGTTAACCTTAAAGCTAAAATACGAAAGTTTGCTGGTTTAAAAAAAATGTTATAACGGCTTTTTTACCTTTTTCAATTTTAGCTTTAAATTCACTCAACCGCTGAAATTTTATTAAAAAATTAGTTTTCCTGTTGCCGTTATTAGGGATGCAATTCTCACCGCATCAAAGATCCTCTCTTCCGTAGTGCCAAGCTTAATCAGGGAATCCTCATGGGCATTCACACACATCTCGCAACCATTAACCGCAGATATAGCAAGGCTCATCAGTTCAAAAAATTCTTTACCGGTAACGGGCTTCATCATAATTTGCATGCGGATACGAGCAGGAATCTGGGTATACTTCTCCTTCTGTGTGAAGTGCCTAAAACGGTAAAAAATGTTGTTGGAAGCCAACAGAGATGCACAGGCAGCTGCTTCTGCTATTTCTTCTGCTGTAGCACCGTTACTTTCTGCAAAGTTTGTAAAAAACGATAGCAGAGGCTTATTATGATTATTAACAGCTATGCTCGCACCTATTAGACCGATCTCCTTTGCTGATAAATGATCGGAGGTAAGGGTACTGCTAAAATTCACTTTCAAATCCCGCACGTATCGCGACTCACCCTTTTCAAGTAGTTCCAAACTATTGGTCCGATACTCGGCTGGGAGGTTAATACTTTCTAATAATTCTTTGATTACTTCTGTAGTTTCGCTCATTATTTTAATAATTAGTCGACAAAAAAAATCCCCGATAAACGGGGACTAATAATCTGTTATTTTCAATTACGCGCTCAATGTCTCCTGACCTTTTTCCCAGTTACATGGGCAAAGCTCATCAGTTTGTAAACCATCAAGAACACGTAGAACTTCTTTCACGTTACGACCAACGCTCAAATCGTTCACACATACCCAACGAACGATTCCTTGAGGATCGATGATGAAAGTAGCGCGATAAGCGATCTTCTCGTTTGGTTCAAGAATACCTAAATCTTCTGCTAGTGATTTAGAAGTATCAGCCAACATAGGGAATTTAAGATCGCGTAAATCGTCATGATCTTTTCTCCAAGCAAGGTGAACAAACTCAGAATCAGTAGAAGCACCAATTAAACGTGCATCACGATCACGGAACTCACCGAAAGCTTTGTTGAACTCAGCAATTTCTGTCGGGCAAACGAAAGTGAAGTCTTTTGGCCACCAAAACATTACGGTCCAAACGTTATCCTCATTGGCCAAGTACTCAGAAGTCAGCGTTTCGAATTCTTTACCTTTTTCAAGACTTACTACTGCCTTTTTCTCAAACGATGGGAATTTTTGTCCTATAGTTATCATTATTTACTTCTTTAAAATTTTCTGCAAAGATACTAATGGGAGCGCTTGAAGCAAGACAATTGGCATTGCATTTTTCTATACGCTATAGATACAATCTATGAGGACTCAAAAAGATATAGCACTCTGAGGTATTGTTAATTTGAAGGCGGTGCCTTTACCTACGGCTGATTCTACGGAAATAGTATAACCATGGTATTGTACGATGCTTTGAACTATGGAAAGTCCCAATCCATAACCGCCGCCCTCAGATAGGTTTGACTTCTTGAAGCGATTGAAAATAGTGGGCAAATCATCTTGTGGGATGCCAATTCCAGTATCAGCGATCATTATCGTGTAGAACCTTGGATCAGTAATATTATCAGTGACCGATATACTTCCCTGCGGCTTGTTATATTTTATAGCATTATTGATAAGGTTGTAAACCAATTGGAAAAGCAGGTCCCGGTTACAGTTTTTCAGCAACACGTTGCTTAACTGCATTTGGAAGCGAATTTCATGCTCCTCCAGCCGATGCGAAATATCTTCCATTACATCTTCAAACAGTTCATTTACGACTACTTCATCGCCTCGAGTAAATTGTTCATTATCGATCCGGGATATCAGCAAGAGGGAGCTTACGATCTTTTTGAGCCTGTTTAAGGTCCGGTGCATTTCGACCAAACGTTGTTGTACCTGAGGAGTTACCTCTGCATCAGCCATTAAATTTTCGATCTTATTCTGAAGAATACTAATGGGTGTCATTAGTTCATGGGAAGCATTTGCAGTGAACTCCCTTTCCTTCTCAAACGCTTCGTGAATCTGATCCATCAGCAGAATCAGCGATTTGTCTAGATATTGGAAATCTGATGTGCTGGTTTGAATCGGCACCGGATCTTCGTTAAAGGGGAATTTACGATCCACCAGCTTACTTTTGATAACCAGTTCCAGCGGACGCAGAAGAAAGCGTGTGTAAAACAGGTCGATAATTGTTGTCAGTAGAATTAAGGCAACAAGGACATAGGAGGCAATTCGCTGAAGCGGTCGGTTATACTGATTGATTGTGGCCGTCGTTTTTCCAATCTCCAGCAAATAATTGCTGTTACCGGCGTTAAAAGTATGACTAAGCAATCGGTACTCTAACGTGTCTGTCCCTTCAAACACGCGTTGCGTAGTCTCTATGGTATCAAGGTTAAACCCGGCATTTACTTCTTCGAGAGAAATGTACTCTTCCTTCAGCATCGTATAACTACCGTAGCTGTCTTCACCCTGCAGGTAGTAATCAATGCCATCTTTGGCGATTACCTGCATTACCTTCTTCTTTTGCTCCTGCAAATAATTGTTTGTGTAGGTAAAAGCTATTTCCTCTACCAGGTACGGCAACATCAAAACAAACAGTAATACAACTGCCAATTTCGATAAAGTAATGAAGAGTGTAAGCTTGGTACGTAATCTCAATCCTGTTTTTTAATTTTATATCCAACCCCTCTCACTGTCTCCAACCAATCAACTGAAGCATGAGCGCTTAGCTTTTTCCGAATGTTCTTGATGTGAACGTCGATATAGTTCGAATCATAATCATCATCTACAAAACTTCCCCAAATGTGTTCGCTTAGCTGAATACGGGTAAGAACGCGATTCTTATGCAAAAGCATATAACTCAGCAAATCAAACTCCTTCCGGGTCAGTTCAACCTCAGTCGTATCGCGTAACACCACGCGCTTCTGCAAGTCGACAGAAAAATCTCCTAACTTAATTGCCTGATCTTTAATCCCAAATTTTCTGCGCGCTATCGCCTGCATCCTTGATTGAAGCTCAAGCAACGAAAAGGGTTTTGGGAGATAATCATCAGCACCTAAATCAAGTCCCTTAACCCGATCTTCAATATTCCCCCGCGCTGTAAGTATAATGAATGCAGCTTCTGAATTTTGCTTTTTAGCTTGTTCTAAGACGATCAACCCATCTTTATCAGGCAAGCCCAAATCGAGGAGGATAAAATCGTACTGATTCAGATCTATCATTTCTAACGCCTGGTGGGCATTATGGGCCAAATCACACACATAAAAGGCTTTCTTAAGAAATGCCTCTACTTCGTATGCAAGCGTTTTTTCGTCTTCTACAATTAGTACTTTCAACAGCGTATTAGTAAAAGGAATAGTAAAAACCTAAAGTAAAAAATGAGCGAACCTTTTGATCAATACCGTCAAAGTTCTTATTCGGCAGAGAAAGCTGGTAAGCTGCCTCTATCGAGTAGTTAGACCGATTATATGCTAAAGGAAGTCTGACATTCGTATTTAGTAGGCTTAATTGGTTGTAAGAGTTAACGGTTGTAACGTCGTCGCTGCCTAAAAGGCCGTTCTTCGGTCCCGGCAACTTCTTTTTATCTTTCAGAGGCTTTTTACCTCCAGTTAAATCATCCAAGATGCTCCCGCCACTTTCATTGTTGTCCGAGCCAGATTCAGTAGTTTCATATCCTACCACCTGTGTAGCTCCTGTCAAGCTGATAGAGGGTTCAATGGTGATATAATCTGATTTACTGAAAAGACTTCCAAGGTCAAACAGCTTTGAATTACTTAGGGTAAGATAATAATCACTCCCTTGGCTGCCAAATACGTAATCGCCATAGCCAGCAGTTTCAAGAAACCAGGAATACTTCAATCCTGCGCTAGCTGTATTTGGATTTATAGATTGTGGCAAGGGTGAATCTTTAGGAAAGAAGAACCTTGTATAGCTAAGTGACCCGGAAAGATTCCGTAAGATATCAAAATCATATCCTGCAGCTATATCTACTTCCGATATTCCATCGGCTGTGTTCTTAAACTTCAGCGTGGTACCCGAAAGCCATAAACCGGATTTATGACTGTAGGAAACATCGAAGGACCCGTAAGGCAGCTTAGCCGCAGTAGTTTGTCCGTAATAATTGGCGGTATTTCCGGCACTAGCTCCGACAGTAAAAATCGAGAACTTGCTCGAATCCGCGCTGTCCTGAGCTGAAGCAGCACCAGCCAACATGGTAAACATCATCGCTAAAAGAGAATAAGTATTTTTCATGTATACTGGATTAGTCGATTTCTATTAATGTCGCTTGATCAACTTAGGGCGTTGAACCTTCACAGGCGGTCGCTTTACTTTTACCCGGTCAGTGACAGCGGTTGGTTTAGGAAGCCGGCGCGACTTTGGAACTTCCTTAACTTCTGGCTTACGGCTATCCGGTTTCCGATCATCGGAGGGTGTACTTTCGCCCTTTTTAGGCTTCTTTTCCTGCTTAGGGTCCTCTTGCCTCGGTTCCTCCTGAAAACTTTGATCGCTTTGGAATTCCCGTAAAGCACCGGAATCTTCGATAAGCTCATTTTTAAAGCCCAGTTCTTTTGCCACTCCCCCGAAAGGCAGCGCCAGCATCATACTCCCTAAAATCAGTCTATATATCAATGGCGCCTTCATAAAAAATAAAATTAAAAAGTTTGCCTCAATTATGAGGCAAACAAAGTAAAGTGTGTGTTTATATTAGGAAGCCTTACAAGTGTAAGCGAGTTGCTGCACCAACCCTACCTGATACACCTGCTCGGCGAAGTTGCACTTTTGTTGCAGATTTAACGCCTGCATCAACTCTCGCGGCTTTCACCCGTTTTTTAGCACTATTTTTTACTTCAGCCCCCACAGTTGAAGTAGCGTCTACTGCTGCATTTGCACGAGCTTTTGCTTTAACTTCTGCACTTCGCTCTTCCAGGGCAGCCTTCTGTTCTGCTTTTGCTGCAGCAACTTCAGCTTTACCCGCTTCTAAGCCCTCTTTACGAGCTTCGAGCTCAGCTCTGAGTTCTGCTTTCGCAGTAGCATTTTTTTCTCTAGCCGACTCTTTTGCCTCGCTGGAACGATCAAATGCAAATTCTTTCCTCGCTTCAAGCTCTGATTCCAGGCTAGCTTTAGCCTCAGCCTTTTTAGAACGGGCTAACGCTTTGGTTTCTTCTTTTCTTTCTGCTTTATCTAAAGTGTGTGTGTTAGCGGCAGAAACTGATGCTTGTGATTTTGAAGATGCAATAGCACTAACGTTTTCCCCCTTGTTAGTACTTACTTCTGTGTGTGATTTAGCAGCCGAACTTACTTTTACCCCATGTTCATTTTTCGGTTCTGATGTTTGCGCCCCAGCTGCCCCAGCTATAAAAAGGGCGGTAGCAAATAATCCTATTCTTTTCATGTTGTTCGTTTTTAAGTGAATCTTTGTGTGATTTCTTATACAAAGCAACAATGGCAAGATGAAGGGAAAATGAATTTGAAAAATTTTTTGAAAAAAGTTTAAAGAACCGCCTTTCAGTACTTTCTAACGAGATTTTGAATAACCATCTTATTGCTATCCGTGAGTACAGGTGTTAAATCACTCTGGATAAAATGAAGTTTGAATGCTTTAATAGCAGCAACGCTATCCTTAGTATCATACCCAATCATCCGAAGACCATGTATGGAGTTGAAATTAGCAGGCACAGAGTCTAAAACTGCATCAGGCCAATAGCCAAAGCCTTGCTCTGATAACTTTTTCCAGGGGAAAAAAGCATTAGGGTCTACCTTACGGGATGGAGCTATATCAGAGTGACCGATAAAATTTGCTTGTGGTATATTATAATCCTTCTTCAGTTTTCCCAGCAATCGTACAAGACTTTGTATCTGGGATTCTGGAAAAACCTCCGAACCGTTATTATCCAACTCAATTCCAATAGATGCTGAGTTAACATCTGTCAGGTTACCCCATTTTCCCACTCCTGCATGCCAGGCTCTGAAATAGTCATTTAACATATGATGAATTGTGCCATCCTTACAAATTACATAATGCGCGCTCACTTGTGTTTTTGTAAGCATAAAAGTCTTTAGCGTTTGCTCACAGGCACTTTGGGCGGTATGATGGATAACAACGTAATTTGGTTTGCGAAGGTTGAAATTTACTGTCCCTGCAGGATGAGTGGCTGGCATACCCACTGTGCTAACCGGGGGAACTTCTCGCAAAGACTTGGTCAATTCTTTAGCTTGCCGCCTGTAAATCTTATTTGCGGGTGCGTAGGGATTAGATGAACAGGAATAAATAAAGGCAGAGATAAATATGATTTGAATGAGTGTTTTTTTCATAAAAATGAGAATACTAGCGCTGGCAAAAATATATCTTTAAACGGTTCAAACACTTTTACGTTTTATCTAAATACCTGAGTGAAAATGATCGTCCTGGAAAACGCCTTTATAAAAGCTCTGGTGAGCCCGCAAGGAGCAGAACTACAGAGCTTTTTTAACAAAGAGAACAACCTTGAGTATCTATGGAACGGAGACGAGCGCTATTGGCCGCGACATTCTCCCGTTTTATTTCCAATCGTTGGCGGATTGCTTAACGACACCTACCACTACAAAAATAAGGAATACAGGATGAGCAAGCATGGTTTTGCCCGCGACATGCAGTTCGAGGTGGAGGCATCGTTCGGTGACTCAGTATCATTCATCCTCAGAAGTTCTAATGAGACTCTGGATATTTACCCATTTGAATTTCTACTTAGAATTAAGTATCAATTGAATGGTAATAGCGTATCTATCCGCTACGAGGTAGAAAACCTGTCGAATGATATCATGCCTTTTTCAATTGGTGCTCACCCGGCCTTCAACATTCCTCTAGTTAAGGGAACGAGCTATGAGGACTACTATCTGGAGTTCAGTGAAGAGGAGAACTCAGACAGGTTAACACTGAAGGGCAATCTTCTGACTGGCTCTATTCCTTATTTACACTATCAAAGCCAATTGCAGTTGAAAGAAAGCCTTTTTTATGAAGACGCGCTCATCTTTAAAGATCTGAAATCTAAGCGCATCTCCATTTGCAGTGATAAAACTGCCCACGGACTGCATTACGACTTCAAGGGATTCCCATACTTGGGCATTTGGGCCGCCAGAAACGCCCCGTTTGTTTGTATTGAGCCCTGGTTTGGACTACCGGACAGGGAAAATCATAATCAAAATATTGAGGAGAAGGACGGGATCGTCAAGCTAAGCCAGTCACAAAAATGGACAGCAGTGTGGAGTCTTAGCTGCTTTTAGTTAGTAGAAATAGTTAAGTCATGCGCAGCTCTGCCCGCGCACGACTCATTTCAGAAATTACTTAAAGGCTTGAAGGGCCTTATTGATTCTGCTGATTGTTTCATCTTTACCAAGAAGAACAGCGATATCAAAAACGGTCGGTCCGAACTTTCCACCCACCAACATGATTCGGAAAGGTAACATTACGTCGCCTATTTTAAATCCTTTCTCCTGCGCCAATGTTTTAAATTCTGCTTCGAGATCCGCGGCAGCAAAATTCTGAGCACTACCTATACTGTCGGCAAAACTCTTAAAGAATTCCTCCTTCTGCTCATTCCATTTTGGAGTAACTGCTCCCAAATCGTACTCCTGAGGTGCGCGAAAGAAGTAAGATGCCTGGGCTACAAAGTCAGTTAACAGCGTACAACGGTCTTTTACCAAATCTATCACTTGCAACAGTCTATCCTCGTCTGAAACCTCGATCCCTTCTTTTTGCAGGATGGTTAAAATTTCGGGTTTCAGCCGCTCGGCAGGAAGCCTTTTAATCCATTCAGCGTTGAACCACTTCGCCTTTTCAAAGTCGAACTTCGCACCAGATTTGCTTACGCGTTCCAGAGAGAACTTCTCTATCAGCTCGTCAATGCCAAAAATCTCCTGATCTGTCCCATCATTCCAGCCAAGCATCGCCAGCAAATTGTTGAAGGCTTCGGGCAGAAATCCTATTTCACGGAAACCTGGAGTCACATCACCAGTAGCTGGGTCTGTCCAAGTCATAGCATAAACAGGAAATCCTAAACGAGCCCCGTCCCTCTTGCTTAATTTGCCGTTTCCATCGGGTTTCAGGATTAATGGCAAATGGGCCCACTGAGGCATTTGCTCTTCCCAGCCTAAATATCGCCAAAGCAACAGGTGAACTGGTGCCGAAGGCAGCCACTCTTCTCCCCTAAAAGCATGCGTTATCTTCATCAAATAATCGTCTACCACAACTGCCAGGTGATAGGTAGGCATTCCGTCGGCCTTTAGCAGAACTTTATCATCTACCAAAGTAGTATCAAAGCTAACTTCTCCGCGGATAAGATCATCAAATCGGATGGTTTCCTCGGAAGGCATGTTGATCCGGATAACGTATCTCTCGCCAGCATCAAGAAGTCGCTTTACCTCTTCTGCCGGAAGGGTGAGCGAGTTTTTCAACTGCATGCGATGGGTATGTCCGTACTGGAAATTGGGAATCTCAGCCCGCTTTTCCTCAAGCTCTTCCGGGGTATCAAAGGCGTAGTATGCTTTGCCATCTGCTACCAGTTGCTCGGCGTATTTTCTATAAATCTCTTTCCGCTCACTTTGCCTGTAGGGACCGTAGGCTCCTCCAGCCTCAGTTCCTTCGTCAGGGTTTAAGCCACACCATTTCAAACATTCGATGATGTATTCTTCTGCTCCGGGCACAAATCTCGTCTGGTCGGTATCTTCAATCCGGAGGATGAAATCTCCTCCATTTTGTTTAGCAAAAAGATAGTTGAACAACACTGTCCTTACCCCCCCAAGGTGCAATCCACCAGTGGGACTCGGGGCAAAACGAACGCGTACTTTCTCTGACATAAGGCAATTATTTTAGTGACGGGCCAAAGATAAGCTTCCTGTAAAAATATAGCTCTTCTGCTTTAAAGATTACCTCTTGATGATCCTAAATTAAAATTGATCCTTTGTAAGTCGCTAATTCTGTGTATTTTTGCCTACTTTTTCTATAGACTATACATTAGTTCCTAGAAAAGCAATTCAAATTATTACGATGACAGCAGACATCCTGAAACAAAAAATGGCAGATCTATCTGCTAAAGTAACGAGCATGCCTCCGCAAGAAGCGCTTGCCTTGCTCGCTCAGGAATTTGAAGGGAAAATAATCCTTTCAACCAGCTTTAGTTGGGAAGATCAGGTGATATCCCACATGGTTTTATCACAAAATTTGCCCATTAAGATTTTCACGTTAGATACCGGCCGTTTGTTTGGTGAAACATATTATGTATGGAGCCGCACGAACGAGATGTATAATACCCACATTGAGGCCTTCTATCCGAACGCAACCCTCCTGGAAGAGTTTGTAACCGAAAAAGGACCGAATGCCTTTTACGACTCAGTGGAGAACAGAAAAAGCTGCTGCTATATTCGAAAAGTAGAGCCATTGCAGCGGGCACTCTCTGGAAATGAGCTTTGGATTACCGGCCTTCGTGCCGAACACTCGCCGGAAAGAAGCGACCTTCCAATGATCGAATTCGACGAAACAAACAGTATCATCAAATTTCATCCACTTCTTCACTGGAGCACCGACGACCTGAGAGCATTTATTAACCAGAATGGTATTCCATATAATACCCTGCATGATAAAGGATTTGTAAGTATTGGTTGCGCCCCATGTACCAGGGCGATTATGCCTGGAGACGATTTCCGTGCCGGCCGGTGGTGGTGGGAAGATAAAACGAGTAAAGAGTGCGGACTGCACGCACATTCATAAATATTGGAAAAAATAGCTATGCCATCTAAATTAGATTACCTGGATCTGCTTGAAGCTGAATCGATACACATTATGCGTGAAGTAGCAGGTCAGTTTGAGCGTCCCGCCCTTTTGTTTTCGGGAGGTAAGGATTCCATTACACTTGTTCAATTAGCATTAAAAGCATTTAAACCGGGAAAAATTCCCTTTCCCCTGGTTCATATTGACACTGGACATAATTTTCCGGAAGCACTTGAATACCGGGATCGTCTGGCAGAAGAAACTGGCGCGAAGCTGATTGTTCGGAAAGTAGAAGACACGATCAAAGCTAAAGGGTTGAAAGAACCGGGAGGTAAGTTTGCTTCCAGAAATGCGCTGCAGTCTTACACGCTGTTAGATACTATCGAAGAGTTTGGATTTGATGCTTGTATTGGTGGCGCGCGCCGTGATGAAGAGAAAGCCAGAGCGAAAGAGCGGATATTTTCTGTAAGAGATGAGTTCGGTCAGTGGGACCCTAAAAAACAACGTCCTGAACTTTGGAACCTTTACAACGGTAAAATTGCTAAAGGGGAGAACGTGCGTGTGTTCCCTATTTCCAATTGGGTGGAGCTGGACGTATGGAACTATATCAAACGCGAAGGGGTTGAACTTCCGTCAATTTACTTCACTCATGAGCGGGAAGTGCTAGTACACGGAGAGTTCCTGGTGGCTAATTCGCCTTACATCCGGATCGATGAAGGAGATATCATTGAGAAGCGTAACGTTAGGTATCGTACCGTTGGAGATATGACCTGTACTGCGGCAGTTGAATCTACTGCATCTAACATCGACGATATTATAGCAGAAATCAACAGAACTAATATCAGCGAGCGTGGAGAAACCCGTATCGACGATCAGGTATCTGAAGCTGCAATGGAAGACAGAAAGAAAAACGGGTATTTTTAAAAAGGCATAACAAAACTAGTACTGGCAGGAAAAGTATTGACCTTCATACTTAAATCCTCATACTTATATAAACATGGATTTACTTCGATTTATAACTGCAGGTAGTGTTGATGATGGTAAAAGTACCTTAATCGGCCGCCTTTTATATGATACAGATTCTATTAAGGTTGACCAGCTGGCAACCATCCAAAAGCAAAGTAAGAATAAAGGAGAGGGTGAAATTGACCTTGCTTTATTTACGGATGGTCTTCGTGCTGAACGTGAACAGGGAATCACTATTGACGTAGCGTACAAGTACTTTAATACCGAAAAAAGAAAATTCATTATCGCTGACGCTCCTGGTCACATCCAGTATACCCGGAATATGGTTACCGGTGCTTCAAACTCTGACTTGATTATCATCCTGATCGATGCTCGTCTGGGTGTTATCGAGCAAACACGCCGTCATAGTATTATTGCTTCACTCCTGCAAATTCCGCATGTAGTTGTGACCATTAATAAGATGGACATGGTGGGATATTCTGAAGAAGTGTACAATAATATCGTCATTGAGTATTCAAAGATCGCACAGCAGCTAAACATAAAGGACGTTACTTTCATCCCTATTTCTGCCCTGCAGGGGGATAATATTGTGAATCCTTCTGAAAATACACCATGGTACAAGGGAGAAACCCTATTGCACTTGCTCGAAAACATAGACGTTGCCCATGATGTAAATTACACTGATCCCCGTTTCCCTGTGCAGTATGTAATTCGACCACAGGTAGACGAACTCCATGATTACCGGGGCTATGCAGGAAAGGTGATCAGTGGAACATACAAAAAGGGAGATGCTGTTACTGTTCTTCCTGACGGAATAGATTCAGTGATTGAGGCGGTAGAAGTTCACGGAGAAGAAGTTGAAGAAGCTTTTGCTCCCCAAAGTGCAGTAATACGCTTAAAGGACGATATCGATATCAACCGGGGCGATGTAATTGTAACTAAAAGCAGTTCGCCCAAAGTTTCGCAGGATATTGAAGCTACCCTATGCTGGATGGATACTCGTCCTTTGATTCCTGGCAACAAGTACCTTTTGCAGGTTCAGAGTAAAAGAGTTCGTTGCATCGTAAAGGAAATCAATTACAAGCTCGATGTTAACACACTTGAAAAGATTGAAAACATCGATCAGGCTGGCTTGAATGACGTAGTACATGTTACTATCAAGACCGCTGCTCCTGTAGTGTTCGATAGCTATAACAAACTAAGAGCGAACGGCGGAGCAATTTTGATTGACGAGACCGCTCACACTACTGTTGGTGCTTGCATGTTGATCTAACGGTTCGTATAAGACCAGTACTTCACGCTGGGAAGTGATATATAAAAAGTTCGGGCTGGCACCGAACTTTTTTATTTCTATACTGTTGGCTTTCGTATCTCACCTCCCACTCTAAGAGCGGACGTAATCTATTATTACAATACGATTTCCTGACAAAAAATCGTTAACTTCATAATTTGGACAGCACTGTTATGAGAACTTCTACCGATAATTACTCTTATCTCCTATCTAAAATAGATGAGTTTATCCGGAAGTACTACTTCAATATGGTAGTGCGGGGGTGCTTCTACCTTCTTGCTTCATTTTTTGCCAGCTACGTTCTGGTTGCTTTGGCAGAATATTTTGGAAATTTCTCTTCTTTGGTCCGTACACTACTCTTTTACGGGTTTCTTTTCCTTAACGGGATAATTTTATCGAAATGGATTATTATCCCTTTGCTCTCCTATTACAAACTCGGAAACACGATCTCCCATGAAAAGGCTTCAGCCATTATAGGGCAACACTTCGCCGACGTAAAAGACAAGTTATTAAACACTCTGCAGTTAAAAAAACTTGCGGAAGAGAATCCGGAGCAGAGAGAGTTGATTGAGGCGAGTATCGACCAAAAAATTATAGAGCTGAGACCGGTACCCTTTAGCTCAGCAATCAAAATTAAAGAGAACCGCAAATACCTAAGGTTCGTCCTCCCTCCCCTTGCCATCTTACTGTTTATTGGAGCCACTGCACCCTCTATTCTGAGCGAAAGCACCAGAAGGCTACTTAAACACGATCAAAAATTTGTCAAGAAGGCTCCCTTTCAATTCAATATTGTGAATAGAAACCTTTCGGCACTGCAGGGAGATGACTTTGTGTTGGAGGTAAAAATGACCGGGAACGAAATCCCCCAGGATATTTACCTGGAGGACGGAGTCAACAGTTTCAAGTTGGAAAAGGAGAACATAGTTAATTTTAATTATACATTTCGAAATATTCAGAACAGTAAGGAAATACGTCTAGTAGCCGGAGAGTTCTCCTCAGAACCCTGTCTTATTAAAGTAAAAAAGAAACCGTCTCTTCTGAACTTCGATATATTCCTCCAATATCCGGCATATACGGGTAAAAGAAACGAGACACTCAGTAATATTGGCGACTTAAAAGTTCCTGCTGGCACCAGAGTCAACTGGCGATTCAAAACGGGAAATACCAGCGCTATGGCAGTAACGATGGGCAACAGAAGCCATAACATCAAACCGAGCGAAGATAACACCTTCAATTTCTCCTATCGCGCCCTGCAAAGTACCGAAGTTGCGATTAAGCCATTGAATGAGGACGCTAGCTCAAATGAAGGTGTTTCTTATAAGCTGGAGGTAATTGCAGACTTATCGCCTACTATTCAAGTCAATGAGCGCGCTGACTCTCTAAACAGCAAAATGCTTTACTTTGTAGGTCAGGTGAACGATGATTACGGCTTTTCGGCCTTGCGCTTCAATTACAAAGTCTTGGACAAGGGCAAGGTCTTTAAAACTATCAGTAAACAACTTTCTGTCGGCAGGAATGCAGTACAAAGTAATTTTTTCCATGTATGGAACCTCAAGGACGCAGCCTTGAACCCTGGAGAACAGATTGAGTACTATTTCGAAATAGTCGACAACGATGCAGTTAATGGACCCAAGACTACCAGATCTGAAATTAAAACATACCGACTCCCCTCCGAAACGGAAACTGAAAAGAAAATAGAACAAACGAGCCGTGCAATTGAACACAAGATGGAGCAAGCCATCCGGCAGGCTTCGCATGTGGAGCGGGAAGCTAAAAAGCTCCACCAAGAACTTCTTAACAAGAAAAACCTTTCCTTCGACGAGAAAAAACAGGTAGAGCAACTACTACAAAAACAAAAAGACCTGGAGAGACTCGTGAATGAGGTAAAACAAGAGAACAAACAGAATCAGCTCGAGCGCCAGGACTTACGAGAACAAAACAAGGAAATCCTTGAGAAGCAGAAACAAATTGAAGACTTGCTCAACAATGTATTAGACGAGAAAACAAAAGAGCTACTGAAAAACATAGAAAAATTGTTAGAGCAAAATAACAAGACTCAAACGCAGCAGGAACTTTCTAAAATGCAGGCAGATAATAAGACGTTACAGAAGGAACTTGACCGCATTTTGGAGCTGTATAAGCAATTGGAGTTTGATCAGAAACTCGCCGAAACAGCCAATAAGTTGGAAGATCTGGCAAAGAAACAGGAAGTACTGAAAAATAAAACTGATAACGCTGCTGCCCAGAGCGGCATGCAGCAGCTAAAAAACGAGCAGCAAGAAATTAATGAGCAGTTCCAGGACGTGAAGGATGATCTAAAAGAGCTCGAAGAAAAAAATCAAGAGCTTGAAAAAAAGAACGATTTTGAAAATCCTAAAGAGGAACAGAATCAAATCGAAAACCAACTAGAACAAAGCGAGAAAAACCTCCAAAGCAAGAACTCTAAAAAAGCGGCTGATAATCAAAAAAATGCTGCTCAGCAGATGCGACAGCTTTCGAAAAAATTGGAGCAAATGCAGCAGGAGAATGAACAGGAGGAAAATCAGGTTAACATGCAAAACCTCCGGGAGATTCTGGATAATCTTCTAACCTCATCTTTTGATCAGGAGAAAGTTATGCAGGAATTAAGGGGTATTTCAGCTAACGACCCAAATTATGTTCGTCTTACTCAAAAACAAAAAGACATTAAAGATAATTTAAGAACAGTACAGGACAGCCTGTATGCGCTTAGTAAAAAAGCACCGCAGATTGAATCTGTAATAAATAAAGAGATTCAGGCAATCAACCAGAATATAGATGCGGCCCTTACACACTTGGGAGAAAGACGTACTTCGGAGGCGAACAGAAATCAGCAATATGCGATGACTTCTATTAATAATCTCGCGCTGATGCTAAGCGAGGTGCAGGAGCAACTGCAACGAATGATGCAAAATGCGCAACAGGGAGGAAAAGGCAAGCAAAAAAGTCTGTCGCAACTAAGCAAAATGCAGGAAGAACTGAACAAGAACATGCAGAGGGCAAGACAGCAAATGCAACAGCAGGGTCAGCAACAGGGTCAGCAATCTGCACAACGGGCACAAGGCAAAGGTCCTATGAGTGAACAACTTGCGAAAATGGCAAGAGAACAGCAAATGATCAGGCAGGCGCTGCAGGAAATTAACAGAGATCTAAACAAAGATGGCAAAGCAGGGTTAGGTAATTTAGATAAGCTGGCTAAAGAAATGGAACAAAGTGAGGCTGATCTCGTACACAAGAAAATTCAGCAGGAAACGTTAATAAGGCAGCAAGAAATTTTAACAAAATTACTTGAAGCTGAAAAAGCTGATCGGGAACGCGAGCTAGATACGCAGCGGGAGAGCAATCAGGGCCGAGATCAAGCCCCAAATTATAAAATAGTTCTTGAAGAGTTTAAAAAACTCAAGCAAGGTGAGGTGGAATTGTTAAAAACTGTACCCCCTTCGTTAAATTCATTTTATAAATTGAAAGTAGGCGATTATTTTAGACTTTTAAATACTAAATAATATTATGACAACTAACCGGGTAGACACAGAAGACACTGTATTATACACGTTGCAATTGCCGTCAAAAATTGAAAGCATTACCACGGTTGAGAACTTTATAGACAACTTAAAAGAGGAATACAGGCTGGAGGATGATACCTACGCCAATATGCTTACTTGCTTAAGTGAAGCAACTATCAATGCTATCATTCACGGAAATAAACAAGACGAGAACAAAAAGGTCTATATCAATCTTGAAGTTCATCACGGAAAAAGAATGCAGTTTACTGTAGCTGACGAGGGAGATGGATTTGATTACAACCGACTACCAGACCCTACTGCACCGGAGAACTTAGAGAATCTTACAGGAAGAGGTGTCTTTATAATCAAGCACTTGGCGGATCAATGTATATTTAACCTTAAAGGAAATGAGGTAGAACTACATTTCAAGGTTTAATGGGCAAGATTAACTTTTTCACAGAAGACCTAACCTTAAGAATCAAAGATAAAATTAAGCTAAAATCCTGGATCAGGGACACCATCAACAGAGAAGGTAAATCTCTTGGCGAGCTTAATTTTATTTTCTGCAGCGACGAGTATTTGCTACGCATCAATCAGGAATACTTAAATCACGATACCCTTACTGACATCATCACTTTTGACAATTCCGACGCAGTAAATTTGATAGTAGGCGATGTGTTTATAAGCTATGAACGAGTTCATGAGAATGCTGATCGGTTTGAAGTGAATATTGTAGACGAACTTCATAGGGTAATTATTCATGGAACTCTGCACCTTTTGGGATATAAAGACAAGTCAAAGGATCAAAAAGCTCTTATGACTCAGAAAGAAGATCAATACCTAGCTCTTCGGGAGTTCTAAGACAATCACATTATCTAAATTCTTTTATTATCTACACTGAATCTTTCGAATTATCTTACAGATAGATGTTTAAACATCAAAATATAATAGCCTTATTTTATTGTATTTTTGTGTCCCTAATAATTTGAATTGAAAAAAGTAGTAATAGCCGGCGCATCTGGACTGGTAGGCAGTCACCTTCTGAGACTTCTAAATGAGCAGCCTGAAGTAACGGAGATTGTGCTATTGGTTAGAACGTTAATTCCCGGGCTATCGACCAAAGTGAAACAGATCATGATAAACTTTGACAAGCTCTCCTCCTACGGTCGGGAAATTACAGGAGATGCCGTCTACTGTTGCCTGGGAACGACCAGAAAGAAAACTCCTGATCTAAACACATATTATAAAATAGACCACGACTACCCGGTTGAGCTAGCAAAGCTTGCTTCTCGGAACGGTATAAACCAGTATCATTTGATATCAGCTATGGGAGCGAACGCCAACTCCTCAATTTTCTACAACAGGGTTAAAGGAGAGACAGAGCGAGATATCGGAGCAGTCAACCTGCCTTCCACCCTGATATACCGACCATCGCTGATAACGGGCAATAGATTAGAATCAAGACCGTTTGAAAAAGTGGCAGCGGCCTTTATGAGCACTATTAATCCTTTTTTATGGGGGCCGCTAGAAAAATACAAAAGCATTGAAGCTGAAACCATCGCACAGGCGATGGTAAATCAGACATTTTATAACAAACTGGGGATACAAATCTTCCCTTCAAATATTATCAAGCGATTAGCATGAGCATTCTATCAGGAGAACAATTAGGTCATTCCTTTAACGATAATTGGTTATTTAAAGATGTTACCGTGGGTTTTGCGCGCGGACAGCGAGTAGCACTTGTTGGGATTAATGGATCAGGCAAAACGACGCTTATGCGAATTCTAGCCGGAAAAATTGCCCCAACAGAAGGCAAAGTAGTTAAAGAAAAGGATCTAAATATAGGATACCTGGAACAGGATCCCAACTTCGGAGGGCAGCGAACTGTTGCTGATTACATCTATAGTCTAGAAAATCCTCAGCAGCAGTTAATAAGGAAATACGAAAAGTTACTAGCCTCTCCCTCCTACGAAGAAGACGAACTAAATAGATTGATAAACGAACTTAGTGAGTTAAATGCATGGGAGTATGAACACGAGATTAAAACAATTTTACAACGGCTTTCCATCTACAATCCCGATCAAGAAATTGAAAGTCTTTCAGGTGGTCAGAGAAAAAGGCTGGCGCTTGCGAAGCTTCTAATAGACAACTCCGACGTATTCATTCTTGATGAGCCAACTAATCACTTGGATATAGAAATGATTGAGTGGCTAGAGAACTATCTTACTACTGGAAACAAGACTATTATCATGGTAACACACGACAGGTATTTTCTGGACAATGTGTGTAACCATATAATAGAGCTCGAAAACAAGAAACTATATAACTACCATGGTAAATACAGCTACTTCCTAGAAAAAAAAGCTGCTAGAGAAGCAGAAGAAGCTTCGACACTTCAGAAAAACAGAAATCTTCTACAAAAGGAGCTGGAATGGATGAGAAGGATGCCTAAGGCCAGAACGACAAAATCAAAATCAAGAATTGATGCTTTTTATGATTTAGAACAAAAAACAAGAGGCCAAAAAATCAATCAAAAGGTAGAATTAGCCACGAAGGTTTCAAGACAAGGGAATAAGATTCTGGAACTGCATAACGTGTCTCACGCATATCAGGAAAAGCAGATTTTCAACAATTTCAGTTATACCTTCAAAAAGGGAGATAAGATAGGTGTAGCAGGACGAAATGGAACCGGAAAAAGTACCTTATTAAATATTCTAACAGGAACGCTTAAACCTGCTCAAGGCGAAGTCATTATCGGCGAAACAACAGTGTTTGGATACTATCGTCAGGATGGATTGACAATAAAAGAGGATGAGCGTGTAATTGATGTAGTTAAAAACGTGGCTGAATACATTACTATGAGCGATGGAAAAACACTGACAGCTTCTCAAGTACTTACTCACTTCCTCTTTCCTCCCGCCAAACAACATACCTTCGTAAATAAACTGAGCGGTGGAGAAAGAAAGCGCTTGCAATTAATGAGGGTATTAATGACCAACCCAAACTTTTTAATACTTGACGAGCCTACTAACGATTTAGACATTGATACCCTCAATGTACTAGAAGAGTTTTTAGAGAACTACAATGGCGTCCTCCTCTTGGTCTCCCACGACCGCTACTTGATGGATAAGTTGACCAATCAGCTCTTTATCCTTGATGGGAGTGTATATATTAGGATTTATTCAGGAAATTACACAGAATATCGCCTCGACAAAGAAGAGGAAGATCAGCAAAATAAAAACAGGGCGAAGGAAGCCAAAGTTGAGAAAGTGACTGAGTCGTCACCAAAAAGCAAACTAAGTTTTAAAGAAGAGCGAGAATTAGAGAGCCTTGAATCGAGTATAACAGACACAGAATTGGTAATCGAGAAGCTAACAAGATCTTTGAATGACACTCAAGATCCGGAGGAGCTAGCTAAAATCGCTACTGAAATAGAAAACAAAAAACGGTCGCTTGAAGAGTTTACACTTCGGTGGATGGAACTTGTAGAAATTAAAGAAAGTTAAAAAAGAACGTTTTTCTTTTGTTCCACGTGGAACAAAAGAAAAACGTTCCACGTGGAACAAAAGGAATGTTTAAAGAATACGATATAATTGTTGTTGGAGCAGGACACGCGGGTTGTGAAGCTGCTGCTGCTGCCGCAAATCTTGGATCTTCTGTTTTGCTCATTACTATGAACATGGGGACGATCGCTCAAATGAGCTGCAATCCGGCGATGGGAGGAGTAGCAAAAGGTCAGATTGTAAGGGAGATTGACGCTATGGGCGGTTACTCGGGAATAGTTACTGACAAGTCGATGATTCAGTTTCGAATGCTTAACAGATCTAAGGGACCAGCTATGTGGAGTCCTCGAGCTCAAAACGATCGCATGCGCTTCGCAGAAGAATGGCGCCTAATTTTGGAACAAACGCCAAATGTCGACTTCTGGCAAGATATGGTTAAGAGCCTTCTGGTGAAGAACGAGACAGTCTGCGGAGTTGTTACTTCCTTAGGTATAGAGATTAAATCGAAAGCTGTAGTCCTCACCAATGGAACATTTCTTAACGGTATAATACATATCGGTGAGAAAAAAATGGGCGGTGGAAGGACTGCTGAAAAGGCTGCAACAGGAATAACTGAACAGCTTGTAGAGCTGGGATTTGAAGCAGGTAGAATGAAGACAGGCACTCCCCCAAGGGTTGATGGAAGAAGTCTGGATTACGCGAAGATGGAAGAACAATGGGGCGACGAAGAACGAGGCCGCTTCTCTTATACCGAGGTAGAGCTTCCGACTGAACAACGTTGCTGTTGGATAACATACACCAACGACAAAGTTCACGAAACCCTAAAAGAGGGATTTGAAAAATCGCCTATGTTCACTGGCCGGATTAAGGGCCTAGGCCCCCGGTACTGTCCCTCTATAGAAGACAAAATAAATCGCTTTGCAGAGCGAGAGCGGCACCAAATATTTGTTGAGCCTGAAGGCTGGAATACTGTTGAGATCTATGTTAACGGCTTCTCTACTTCCCTGCCCGAAGACGTTCAATACAAGGCGTTAACGTTGATTCCAGGATTTGAAAAAGCAAAGATGTTTCGCCCGGGATATGCTATTGAGTACGACTACTTCCCTCCTACTCAACTGAGTCTAACGTTAGAAACAAAGCGCATTAGTAATTTATTTTTTGCAGGTCAAATCAATGGCACAACAGGTTACGAGGAAGCTGCGAGTCAAGGATTCATCGCAGGCCTAAACGCTCACCAAAAAATTAACGATAGACATGAGCTAATTATGAAAAGGTCTGAGTCGTACATCGGTGTACTAATCGACGACCTGGTAACGAAAGGAACTGAAGAACCTTATCGAATGTTTACTTCCCGAGCTGAACATCGTCTTCTACTTCGTCAGGATAATGCTGACATTCGGTTAACACCAATTGGTCATCAGCTTGGCTTAATTAACGAGGACCGTATGGAAAAGGTAAAAAGAAAAATTAATGAGTCAGATGAAATCGTCCGCTTCCTGAAAAACACTTCTGTTGAAGCGCCAGAGGTGAACGGATTGCTGGAGGAACTGGGAACTTCTCCCCTTTCTCAAAATGTAAAAATGTTCCAGCTTCTCACCCGCCCCCAGGTAGCGCTTTCTGATTTACGAAAGATGAACAACGCCTTCGACAATCTCCTAAAAAACTATCCTAAGGAAACTATTGAGCAGGCCGAAATAAAGGTTAAGTACGAAAGCTATTTCGAAAAGGAGATGGAGATCGTTGGGAAAATGAGAAAAATGGAAGATCAGGAAATTAACCCTGATTTTGACTATCATAAGTTGGTGTCCCTTTCTAAAGAGGCCAGGGAAAAATTGGTAAAGATAAAACCACGAACTCTGGGGCAAGCCTCACGTATTTCTGGGGTTTCACCATCCGATATATCAGTTTTAATGGTTCATCTATCCAAATAAGAGTAAATTACTGATATACAGGAAGTTACATTTTAAATAAATGACTCGATTTAAACCCATATAAAAGAAGATCTCTAAAATCGAATGATAATATTCCAAAAACGAGTAAAATCGCTTAAAACGCCTAAAAATGACTAATAACAGAAAACAGCATATTTGGCTCGTTTTTATAAAGCAGATTTTTGCTTTTTTTCTGCTTTCTGGCTGTGCTAGTATTCAAGCTCCTACTGGTGGGCCAAAAGACACGACCCCTCCTAAGATCCTTGAGGAGTCACCTAAGAATTTTACCGTCAATTTTAAAGCTGACGAAATCAACATCGTGTTTGATGAGTTTTTTAAACTTAATGAAGCTTTTAAAGAAATCAGTCTTTCACCAGCGGTTGATAAAATACCAGAATACAGAATTAGAAAGAAAACGTTAAATATCCGACTTCAGGACACGCTCGAAAGAAATACAACTTATACGATCAATTTTGGTAGAGCGATTGGCGACTACAACGAAAATAACATTCTGAAAAATTATGTCTATGTTTTCTCTACAGGAGCTAAAATAGACTCATTGTCAATAAGCGGTACTGTTACCAATGCGGTTACAAAAAAACCCGAACTAGACGCAACGGTGTTTCTGCTTCCCTTAAGTCAAGATACCATTTTCGGAAAGAGACGCCCAAATATATTTACCACTACCGACTCTTCTGGTAACTTCAAGCTAAGCTATCTTCGGGAGAATACTTACCGTATATACGCGCTTAAAGAACAAGGAGGAGGAGATAAAATTTACAACTCTGCTAACGAGGCAATAGCGTTTTTAAATAATCCTATTGCACTTACTAAAGATACAGCAGACATAAAGCTCGAGATATTCCAGGAGGAACCTGCAAACTTCCGGATTACAGACCGCAAAATTGAAAACAGCGGTCGCATTGTCTATGCCTTTAATAAACAGCTTGAACAGCCTTCTATCAAAATCTTAAACCCAGCAGCTCTTGACCGAAACAAAGTTGTTGAGTTTAGCAAAAAAAGAGATACAGCCTATGTTTGGACAGAGAACATGAACTTTGACTCTATCACGGTAGCTATCCAAAATATGGGTAAAAACCTCGACACTACTGTCATAAGAAGGAGCAAACGAGATACCTATAACCAGACATTAGCAGCAACTGACAACACATCAGGCGGCAGGATTAAACCCGGTACCGACCTAACGATCAGCTTTTCAGGCCCTGTTGCCAGTATCGATCCAAAAAAGATAAGCCTTCTGCAAGATTCCGTTCCCGTAACCGGCTTACGAATAATACCGGATAGCAGTTCGACAAGGCGTTTTGCGTTCCGTTATCCTTGGCGGAAGGAACGACAATATATATTAAATATTGACGATAACGCTGTTACGGGCTTGTTTGGAGGAAAAAATAAGCTTTTCAACAAGCAATATCTAAGAGACGATGAAGAGAACTATGGTAATCTCACATTAAAAGTAACAGTACCGCCAAAATCAGGAAATTACGTTATTGAGCTTCTCGATGCTGAAGATGAAGTGATGCAAACTGATGCTATCACTTCTAACACTACGCTTAATTACCAAATGTTTTCCCTCGGAAAATACACCTTCAGGGTAATATACGATGAAAACAAAAATCAGAAATGGGATACAGGGAACGTTAAAGAGGGAAAACAGCCAGAAAAGATCTGGAATAGTGGTAAGGAAATAACGTTAAGGGCCAACTGGGACTTAGAGGAAGAATTAACTATTCCTCCTCTTCCGTAAACCAGCTTGAGTACATTACATAGTTTTTAGGCAATTGCTCCAACATCTGTCGTTGTTGTTCAGTAATTGCCTTCACCTTCTTTGCAGGGCTGCCTGCATATATAAAACCAGATTCGCAAACTGTATTCTCCAGTACCACTGAGCCAGCCGCTATTATAGTAAATTCCTCTACCACAGCATTGTCCATAACAATGGCTCCCATTCCTATTAGCGTGTTACGTTGTAGAGTACAGCCGTGAACTAAGGCATTATGACCTATGGAGACGTTATCGGCGATAGTAGTTCCAGCTTTCTGGTACGTACAGTGAATAACTACTCCGTCCTGTATATTCACGTTGTTCCCAATCTTAATAAAATTAACATCTCCCCTAACCACCGCATTAAACCAAACTGAGCAATTGTTGCCCATTACTACATCGCCAACAAGGGTACTGTTCTCCGCTATGAAGCAGTTCTGGCCCCAAGCGGGCGACTTTCCTTTTACTGGTAATATTAATGCCATCTGTAGGATTCTTAAAATATTAAAACACGGTGTCGGTAGGATTTTTTAAATGCTTGGGATAGTCAGTTGTATAATGCAGACCGCGGCTTTCCTTACGGATCATAGCAGACTTAATAACAATGTAGGCGCACTGAATCACATTTCGCAATTCACATAATTTTACTGAAAGCTTTGTCTTTTTGTAAAAGTCCTCCGTCTCTTCATACAGCAATCCTAGCCTTCTGAAAGCACGGTCAAGACGAAAATCCGAGCGCACAATTCCTACATAGTCACTCATTATCTTCTGTGTTTCCCGCAGATTGTGAGTCACGAGGATATCTTCGTTTGAAAGTTTAGTGTTTGTATCGTCCCACTCGGGAATATCCTCAGGAATGATATTTTTGTTAAACTCCTCCATAGCTGCGAGATAAATCCGATGAGCAAAAACGGTTGCCTCTAACAAAGAGTTGGAAGCCAAACGATTAGCACCATGAAGCCCAGTAGAGGAACATTCGCCGCAAGCGTATAAGCGCTGGATAGAAGAGCGACCAAATTCATCAACCAAAATTCCCCCGCACATATAGTGACAAGCTGGCGTAACCGGAATAAGATCTTTGGTCATGTCCAGACCGATACTTAAGCACTTAGCATAAATATTAGGAAAATGTGAAAGAATGTCGTCTTTCGAGCGATGACGAATGTCCAGATAAACGAAATCGTCTCCCGACTTTTTCATCTCCGAATCTATAGCGCGGGCGACAATATCCCTTGGGGCTAATGAACCGCGCTCGTCGTAATTCTGCATAAACTCATTTCCATTTCGATCACGCAAAACCCCACCAAATCCCCGAACAGCTTCAGATATCAAGAAAGACGGATACTCCCCCGGATTATATAAAGCAGTGGGGTGAAACTGAATAAACTCCATGTTTCGCACCTTTCCCTTCGCCCGGTACACCATAGCAATACCGTCACCGGTGGCAATAGTTGGATTTGTAGTATTCGAATAAATGTGTCCCGCACCTCCCGTTGCCATCACTGTAACCTTCGAAAGGAACTTTTCCACAGTATTAGTATGCGTGTTCAATGCATAAATTCCGTAGCAAGTTATATTATCAGAGCGTCTACCCACAAACTCACCTAAATGGTGCTGAGTGATGATTTCAACAGCAAAATAATGCGTGAGAATCTCAATGTTCGGATTCTGATGTATTTGCTCTAGCAGCGCCCTTTCTATTTCAAATCCTGTGATATCCTTATAATGTAAAATACGATGCTCTGAATGGCCTCCTTCCTTTGCCAGATCGTATGAACCGGGCTTTGTCTGGTCAAAATTAGTCCCATAATCAATGATCTCCTGAATGCGCTCTGGACCCTCCTTCACTACGATTTCCACAATGGCCGGATCACATAAACCATCCCCTGCGATCAGGGTATCTTCTATATGTTTGTCGAAAGAATCTGTTTTATCCACAACTACGGCAACTCCACCTTGAGCATACTTAGTGTTTGATTCGTCTTCATTCGCTTTCGTAACTATCAGAACTTTACCATGTTTGGCGGCCTTAAGTGCAAAACTTAAACCAGCAATACCAGAACCAACAACTAAGAAATCAACATTCTTCATCTAATAAATAATTTGCTAATTGTAATCTTACCGTGCTTATGTGGATAAACACTGTAAAGATGTTAATTTTGTACAAAAAGAAGTTTAATATTTTCTAACAAGAAAAACTTGACGGTATTAAAGTGTTAAAACCGCCGTATTTTAAGAAAGTTTTCAGCAGAAGAAATGGGAGTTCTTAACGTTTTACTTACTGAAAGAAATTCACTGTAAAAATCCAGCCAGAAAAATTTTAGAAATTCAAAAACTTAGAAACCAAGCGATTGTATAGTCCACAGTGTTAGTAATATGTTGAAAAGTAGTAGAAAACAAAAAAATCAAAAATTAGTTTCACATCTTCTTCACATAACTAACACCCTAATAAACCATAAGAATATCTTTTAAAAGAATAATTGTATTTTATTGAAGTGTCAGAAATGGATATTTTTGAAGAAATAAATATCAAGGGTTTTGTCGACGAACCTATTGATCCCACTCTAGATCTTTTTGAAGAAATAGAGAAATTAAAAAAAGAAAAGAATGCAGTGATCCTGGCGCATTATTACCAGGAGCCGGACATTCAGGATATAGCTGATTATATCGGGGACAGCCTTGGTTTATCGCAGGAAGCAGCTAAAACAGATGCTGATATTATTGTCTTTGCTGGCGTGCATTTTATGGCAGAGACGGCAAAAATATTATCACCAACGAAAAAGGTACTGCTGCCGGATTTAAAAGCCGGATGTTCTTTATCGGATAGTTGTCCGCCGCATTTGTTCTCGAAGTTTAAAGAGAAATATCCTGATCACCTGGTGATTACGTACGTAAATTGCTCTGCTGAGCTGAAAGCACTAAGTGATATTGTTTGTACGTCTTCAAATGCGGTTCAGATTGTCGAGAGCCTACCGAAAGATCAGAAGATCATATTTGGTCCCGACAGAAACTTGGGTACTTACGTAGCGAAGAAAACGGGAAGAGACTTAGTGTTGTGGAATGGTGCTTGCATGGTTCATGAGATATTTTCGATGCAGCGGATAGCGAAGCTAAGAGCTCAGCATCCTGAGGCAAAGTTTATAGCTCACCCTGAATGTGAAGATGCCATCTTAAAAACAGCAGACTATATCGGGTCTACTACAGGATTGTTAAAATACACAATGAACAGCGAGGCGAAAGAGTTCATTGTAGCAACAGAAAGCGGAATTATTCATCAAATGGAGAAGGCAAATCCGGGAAAAGTGTTCATTCCTGCCCCTCCAAATAATACTTGTGCATGTAATGATTGTCCGCACATGAAGAGAAATACACTGGAGAAGCTGTATTTGTGTATGAAAAATGAATTGCCTGAAGTATCTGTTCCTATGGACGTGATAGAAAAAGCAAGGTTACCAATTGAACGGATGCTGGAAATTTCAGCGAGACTTGGATTGTAAATAATTCATCTTCTATCAGTTACCTGCGCTAGTTGTTCAAATTGGCAAAATTTAATTTTTAATTTTAATTTCTGTGTTTGAAAATAAAGAAAGAACCGATATTGGTACGCTGGGGGAATTTGGTCTAATAGATCATCTTACGAAAAACATCGAATTAAGAAATCCTTCGACCAATAAAGGTGCTGGTGATGATGCCGCCGTACTGGATTTTAGTGGTAAGAAAATGTTGGTTTCGACCGATTTGCTGCTTGAGGGCATCCATTTCGACTTAGCGTATACCCCATTGAGGCATCTTGGCTATAAAGCGGTTCAGGTTAATTTGAGTGATATTTATGCCATGAATGGGACGGCTACACAGATAACCGTGTCACTTGGGTTGTCAAGCAAGTTCCCGCTAGAAGCGATAGAAGAGCTTTATGAAGGGATATTGATAGCCTGCAAAAAGTACAATATCGACTTGGTTGGAGGTGATACGAGCTCTTCAAAACAGGGCTTAGTAATCAGTGTAACGAGTATCGGTTACGCAGACGTAGAGGAGATTTGTTATAGAAATACTGCCGGGGAAGGAGATTTGATCTGTGTTTCCGGTGATTTAGGAGCGGCTTATATTGGATTGCAACTACTGGAACGGGAAAAGCGGATTTTCCTTGAGAACCCAAACATTCAACCCGATTTGGAAGGGAAAGACTATATCGTCGAAAGACAGTTGAAGCCGGAAGCGAGGAAAGACATCATAGAAATACTCCGCGATTTAGGAGTGAAACCAACTTCCATGATTGACGTTTCTGATGGGCTTTCTTCTGAAGTTATTCACATCTGTACACAATCAGAAAAGGGTTGCAATTTGTATGAGGATAAGATACCTATTGATCCGATGACTTATGAAACAGCTCGCGATTTTAACCTTGACCCGACAATCTGTGCGTTAAGCGGAGGTGAAGACTATGAGTTGCTATTCACAATCAAGCAGTCGGATTATGAGAAGATAAAATTCAGTCCTGATATCAGTGTTATCGGTCATATCACCGAAAAAAGTGCGGGGATGAATATTGTTTCCAAGTCGGGAAATGTGCATCCCTTGAAAGCGCAGGGCTGGAATTCCTTCAAAAAAGATTAGTCTTAGTTCCACGAGGAACAGGAGGAGAAGTGGTGATTCACTCGTTGTTTAACAACTTTTCTTCCAATACTTTAGATGTTTTTGCACCTAGTTTGCGTAGGTTTTCCACCCTACCCACCAAGTTACCTGAACCGGTGCTCAGCTTATTGAAAGCTTCTGAATAAGAATCTCGGGCTTTATCTAAACTAGATCCGATTTTCTGCAAATCGCTTACAAAGCCAACAAATTTATCATATAAGGCGCCAGCTTTTGTAGCAATGTCGATGGCGTTCCGTGTTTGTTGCTCCTGTTTCCAGATAGATGCAATAGTTTTTAAAGTAGCCAGCAAGGTCGAAGGAGTAACCACTACTACCCGTTTCTGCCAGGCAAATTCAAACAGCTCGACATCGTGCTGAACAGCTATCGAAAACGAGGACTCGATTGGAATAAAAAGTAAGACAAAATCTGGTGAATTTATCCCATACAAGTCACAGTAATTCTTTGAACTCAGGTTTTTGATGTGATTTTTAATAGAGAAAAGATGATCATTTAAGTAAATAATTTTGTCATCGTCCGTCTCGCAGTTAACCAGTCGCTCATAAGCCAGGAGAGAAACTTTAGAGTCAATAACCAAATGCTTGTTATCAGGGAGCGAAATAAGTACATCAGGCTGATAGCGGTTTCCAATTTCGTCCGTAAAGCTATTTTGCTTTTGATAGCTTTCCCCCGCTATTAAACCCGATGCTTCCAATATCCGATCAAGTACCACCTCACCCCAGTTCCCTTGTTTTTTTGAGTCTGCTTTTAAGGCTCTGGTAAGATTATGAGCCTCCTGACTTATCTGCTTGTTCAGCTCGATCAATTTGGAAATTTCGCCTTTCAGAACGTTTCTTTCGTCCGATTCAGACTTGTATACTTTTTCTACTCTTTCTTCAAACGACTTAATTTTATCCTTTAATGGATTAAGCAAAGAATCGAGGTTACTTTTATTAGTCTCTGTGAAGCGGACCGATTTTTCCTCCAGTATTTTTCCTGCTATCAATTCAAACTCCTTGTTGAATTTCTCCTGCAGTCGTTCAATTTCTAGTTTCTGTTCAGCAATTTTCTCTTGCTGAGCACGGAAATACGACCGGGTACTTTCGTAAGATTGATTAATTTCTAATAATTTCTGACGTTCCTGTTTCAATTCATCTTCTATCCGTTCTTTTTCTGATTTAAAAAAATTAGCTTTTTCTTCTGACCGTGCCAGTTCAACTCTCAGGTTTTGGTTCTCCTGTTCTTTAGCGCGGAGAGAACTGTTCTTTAGCAGTGATAGGAATAGTAGAACAACTAATAAAATTATTATTGCCAGAAGTATTTGTATGTACATTGCTAAAAATTTTATCAAAAATAATGATTATAACAGAAGGAATGAAAGAAGAGGCGAGGGAAATCTGGACGATCGAAAACTGCAGAAATGTCAGCAGAGAGCATATTTTTTCTGACGTTAATTCGTTTAAAATTTATAAAATCCTTTAAATTTAGCAGGGAACACTTTTTGATAACATATAAGCATAAAAACATAACACTATGGGTTTGATATTATTTATTGGTATCGCAATAATCAGTTTTATTGTCCAGGCCAGATTTAAAAGTAAGTTTAGAAAATATTCAGAAACGCCACTACATGCTGGCTTAACAGGTAGAGATATTGCTGAAAAAATGCTTCATGACAACGGAATTTATGACGTTCAGATCCGTTCTGTAGAAGGTTCTTTGTCTGATCACTATAATCCGGGTGACAGAACGGTAAATCTGAGCCCGGAAGTTTATCATGGACGTAGTATTGCAGCGGCCGCGGTAGCAGCACATGAGTGCGGTCATGCTGTTCAGCATGCTAAAGCATATTCCTGGTTGCAATTCCGTTCAGCAATGGTTCCGGTAGTGAATATTGCTTCCAATCTGCTTCAATGGGTCTTTATGTTGGGAATCATCTTATTTGCTTCCGGTATAGGCCACACGTTATTACTGGTCGCCTTCGGAGCAATGATTGTTGTTACCTTATTTAGCGTGGTAACACTGCCCGTGGAGTTTGATGCAAGCAACAGAGCGTTAGCCTGGCTGCAGACGAACCGTGGAATTATGCAAACAAGCACAGAACATACACAAGCGAAAGATGCACTATGGTGGGCTGCCATGACCTACGTGGTTGCGGCGCTTGGATCAGTAGCGCAATTGCTTTATTTAGCAATGATGCTATTTGGTGGCAGAAGTGACGATTAGTAAAGATTGAAGGCTAATTAGAAAAAAAGGCGTCTCATAAGTGAATTATGAGGCGCCTTCTTTTTATGGCCTGCCGAGCCCGATATTATTTAGAGGGAAGATTTAGCTTTTGTTATCAGGAGAAGGCTTTTCAAACAGGTTATTGCTTCTGTCAGCGACTACGAGAAGAACACGCTTGCTTTTCTACTTTCTCTTTGAAGGATCGAAAGCAACCCAATCTCCACCTTGGTTATCCCCGAAACAGAGCGCTTGCAAGCATAATTGCTTTTTATATTTCCGAAGACCAGTTAGACACTAACAAATCTTTGCTCGCAGTAGTTGGTACTCTGCTCGCCTGTTTGTATGGGCTTCCTTTTTTTGTTCCTTTGTAAAGGGTTAAAGGCCCCTGTTTATAAATTCCTCGAGGACCCATCTTATTCGTAAATACGGTGAAGAATGGCACAAAAAGTACTGCGCTAATGTACCAGCACGGCTCTTGTGCGCTTTACATTGCTTTTGAGTGCACGGTGAGTGCACGTTGCTAGCACCTTAAGTGCAGGTTTTGCCGGAAAAACCTGCACTTATTATCTACTTGTTACCTTGTGACTATTCTTACACTTACACTCAATACTGGTAGTCAGGGCTTCCTTGCTCCTCTTCTTCTTAACTTAAGCTTTTATATCAACCTCCATTACATGTTTTTAACGGGTAAATCCCTTTCCGCACCAGTTTGCAATAGGAAAGTTGGTAACTGCGTGATAAGAACGTAGTCCAAACGTGCCGTAGGATGCTGTACTGAATAATTTAGAATAACTGCTGCCGAGTGCTAATCTACAGCTTGTAAGGGGTTTTAAGCGCTGGCGCTTTTATATAGAAAGAGAGGCTGTCCCAAAAAGTGGCAGCCTCTCTTTTTATGGGGTACAAACAAGTTTAATTCAGTTTATATGGGGCAACCATATAAAATTCAGGAATTTGAACATCAAATTCCTCGTCATCAACAAGGCGTCTCATCTCATATGTACCCTTCATGCTTCCCATGTCAGTTTTCAAATTACATCCCGATACGTACTCATGGTAACTACCTGGCTCAATGACTGGTTGTTGCCCAACTACTCCTTCTCCCTCTACTTCCCTGTGTGTACCATTCGAGTCAAATATGTACCAATGGCGGCGCATTAACTGGACACTGTAATCTGTCAAATTTTCTATGGTGATTTTATAGGCAAACATATAATGATCGTTTGCCGGATTGGAATATTCAGGCTGGTAGACAGTATCTACCGATATTTTAACGCCTTCAGTAATTTGTGTTACCATAGCTTTCTCGGGTTTAAGATAAAGATGTAGTTCTCAATTTCAAAAATCAAGCCATCTCAATTTCAAAATTCAATTTTATCTCATCCAACAAGTTAAAAATAGTTTCGAGATTGTCTGAAGACACTAATTTCATCCGATATTCCTTGAAGTTTGGAATGCCCTTAAAATAATTTGCATAATGCCTTCGCATCTCAAAAATACCTGTTTTGGGACCCTTCCAGGCAATTGACTTTTCCAGATGAGTTCTGCAGACTTCTACCCGTTCAGAAATTGTGGGGCCAGGCAAAATTTCTCCTGTTTTAAAAAAATGTTTTACCTCTCTAAAGATCCATGGGTAACCAATTGATGCTCTTCCAATCATGATGCCGTCTACTTCATACTCCAATCTCCAATTAGCAGCCTTCTCAACAGAGTCCACATCACCATTTCCAAAGATTGGAATTTGAATTCTTGGATTTCTTTTTATCTCGCGGATCAATGTCCAGTCGGCATGTCCCTTATACATTTGCGCGCGGGTTCGACCATGGATGGTTAAGGCCTTTATTCCCACGTCCTGCAATCGCTCTGCAACTTCGTAAACGTTTTTGGTGTTATCGTCCCAGCCGAGGCGCGTTTTTACTGTAACCGGTAGATGCGTGGATTCAACAACGGCTTTTGTCATTCTGACCATTTTGTCGATATCCTGTAAAAGGCTTGCACCTGCACCGCGACAAGCAACGTTTTTTACCGGACAACCGTAGTTGATATCGATAAGATCGGGATTGGCTCTGGTAGCAATTTGAGTGGCTCCCCTCATGGTATCAATATCACTTCCGAAGATCTGAATCCCGATGGGTCTTTCGTACTCAAAAATATCCAGCTTTTGAAGACTCTTCGCTGCGTCCCTTATCAAACCCTCGGAGGAAATGAACTCTGTGTACATCATGTCCACACCATTTTGCTTACAAACAAAACGGAAAGGTGGATCACTCACGTCTTCCATTGGAGCCAACAACAACGGAAACTCACCTAAATCAATATTTCCAATTTTTACCGACATCAGCTTTGATTAATACGATTATCTTTGTCTGTTTTAAAAATCACAAAATTACAAATAAATAGCTGATCATGACTGAATACGGGTCAGAAGACCGTCATCCTTTCACCTCGCTTCTGTACCTCCTGTTTTTCTGCGTCATTGGTTCGATAGCCTTTACTTTTATCGCAGTTATTGTTTGTTTTATGATCTATGGAGATGATGCACTTACTGCCATAACCGGCGGAAGTACTGACACGAGTATTCTTAAAATCATTCAGGCCTTTACTTCAGTAGGCACATTTATTCTTCCTTCTATATTTTTTGCAAGACATCAAAGTTCATCAGTAAAAGCTTACCTGAAGTTTAATCAAACAGTAGATCTAAAACCAATAATATTAGCTGCTGCCATTGTCTTCGCTGCTTCGCCCTTCATTGAGTGGACGATTTACTTGAATCAAATGATGAAGCTTCCCAGCTTTTTAAAAGGTATTGAAGTTTGGATGAAGGCACAGGAGCTGAAACTTGAGGGGCTGACAAAACAATTGCTGTTAATGAAAACGCCGACAGACCTATTGGGTAACCTGCTTGTCATTGCAATTATTCCTGCTATCGGCGAGGAGCTACTTTTTAGAGGATGCCTTCAGAAGATTTTGATTAAGTGGACCGCGCATTATCATGTAGGAATTTGGGTGGCAGCTGTAATTTTCAGTGCCATTCACGTACAATTTTACGGGTTTCTACCGAGGATGGTCTTAGGCGCTTTATTTGGCTATCTGTTTTTCTGGAGTAAAAATATCTGGGTTCCTATTGTTGCTCATTTTATAAACAACGGCACTGCTGTAGTGGGCGCCTATATATATCAACAACGGGGCGAGTCGCTGGATCTGATAGGTAAGCAGGAAGATATAAGTCTCGCATCCACTATTTTTAGTGTGATTTTAACCGGTATTTTGGGTGTTGTCTTCTACAGATCGGTAAATAAGAGAAAAGATTTAAGCGATGAATACTGAATGGATAAAAGTATATAGCTCAAACGATTTTTATAAGTCGGAGCTGGTGAGGCAAGTCTTGGTGGATCATGAAATAGAAGCGGTTTTACTTGATAAGCAAGGTTATCCTTACAAAGTGTTCGGGTATGTCGAGGTTCATGTATCGCCGGCTAATGCCGAAAAAGCATTGGAGATTATCAATACGAATGAGCTATGAAGACAAGAGCAATAACTGGTTTTTTCTTCGTGCTGGTTATGCTGGCTTCGGTAATTTTTAGTCAGTATGCCTTTGCTATCTTTTTTACAATTCTAAGCTTATTATCACTTTACGAGTTTTATCAACTGGTAGAGGCCGATGATACCAAGCCCCAAAAGATTACGGGTATACTAATTGGAGCCAGTATTTTTATTCCGCTGATACTTCATTTCCTGAATGATGTTCCCTTAAGGTTTGTGTCCGTTTCTATTCCATTTATTGTGATTACCTGCATTGGCGAATTGTATCGCGCAACCAGCCGACCATTTTCAAACCTCGCGTTTACTTTTTTTGGTATCCTCTACGTGGTGATACCTTTTGCCATCTTTTGCTCTACCGCTTTTTTTGAAGGAACTTTCAATTATCATATACCGCTGGGCATCTTGTTACTTCTATGGGCGAGTGACACGGGCGCCTATTTATTCGGGGTTAAATTCGGGAAGACTAAGTTATTTGAACGCCACTCTCCTAAAAAGTCCTGGGAAGGCTTTTTAGGTGGAATGTTCACGAGTTTAGTGGTTTCATTTATCCTGGGTACGCAATATCTCGAACTAGATCCAATACACTGGGCGGTCATGTCGTTCTTAATTGTAGTGGGGGGAACCTACGGAGATCTATGTGAATCTATGCTGAAGCGAAGCATGAACAAAAAGGATTCGGGAACCTTGCTTCCCGGACACGGAGGTCTTCTCGACCGTTTCGACGGCCTGTTGTTTGCTGCGCCGCTGGTTTTTGTATATTTATATCTGATCTCATCTTAACAGTAATAACGTATGATGGATAAAGACCAAATTGGTTCTGAAGAAAATGAAAGCCAAACCTTAGTTCAAAAAGATCGCTCTCTACTTTATATGGGAGTGGTACTTGGCCTAATCATTTTGGTAATGGGCTACCTAACGTTGTTTGTAGACGATCCTTGGAAAATCTTCAAAAAAGAAGAGCGGCCGACTACAGTAGTTGAAGACAGTTCCGGATCTTTATTAGATGAAAGTAGTTCCATGAGCGACGTGGAGGTAAGAACCTCTTTAACCAAATTCATCGAGGCCTTTTATTATGATCAGAGGCGGGGGTACTTTGATCCTCCTAGTTACTTTGCTAACATAACCGAGACGTTTCACAATTATCACAACCTTACTCATTCTCGTTTGAGAGACATTTATTGGAAACGATTGGAGGATATGCAGAACCTTCGTCGCGTATGGGTCGTCTCTTCCCTTGATTTTAAGCGGGAAGGAGAAAAATTAATTGCAACCTACTGGGCTAAAGAAAGCTATTTCAGACCTTCATTACGCCAGCAGTATTCTGCACTGGTGAAGTATGAGATGGTGATCAACGAGCAGGGAAAGATTATATCCCTTAAAGACGTTGACGTAAAAAATGAAGAAATTTTCCAGGTGGCCCCTGATACGACTGCTGTAGAAGAATCTCCGGCTAGTCCAGGTAGCCTCGAACCTTCAGCTAATGATCCGCAAAATACTGAAAATAAAATTTTTGATGCCAGTGTGGTAGATGTTCAACCCGAGTTTCAGGGCGGACAAAAAGAGTTAGTACGGTATATATCTACCAACCTGAGATATCCTGTTGCGGCTAAACAAAATAATATCCAGGGAAAAGTATATGTTGCCTTTGTTGTGGAGAAGGACGGGCAAATTACAGAGGTTAAAGTGAGGCAGGGAATTGGAAGCGGTGCTGATGAAGAAGCTGTAAGGCTGATTCGCAATTCGCCGAAATGGAAACCGGGAGTTTTAAAGGGCAGCCCTGTCAGGACCTACAACGTGCTCCCGATAACTTTTCAACTAGCACAGTCAGAACAAAATAAAAAGTAGATCCTGCTTTAAGCGAATCTACTTTTATTGTTAGACAGGTACGTGTACAATCTCTTCGAGCGTGGCAATTGCTTCATCCAGACTGGTAATATGATCAAAAGCGATTCTCAGCGTACTTTTTACCTCTTTTAAATTACAGCGTCTTGGATTCTCTTTGACAAACTGCAATACTTTGCTGAAAGCTTCGGTTTCAAAGTACCGCGATTGCTGATCCGAAACAAAATATCCCTTCAACGCATTCTTTTTGTAGGTGATTTTCTCAAAGCCAATCTCTTTTCCCAGCCATTGTAGTTTCAAGGTATTCAACAACTCCCGAACCTGTCGCGGCAACGGACCAAAGCGGTCCACTAGCTTAGTGCTGAACGCCTCGAGCTGCGTCTCATTTTCCAGTTTCGAAATCTCCGTGTAGAGGTTATACCGTTCGGTGATGTTGGTAACGTAGCTATCAGGAATTAGTACCTCCAGGTCGGTATCAATTTGGGTAAAAGAAATAACAGGCCGTGGCTTCTCATCTTTAAACAGATCCTTAAATTCGTCGTCTTTTAGCTCCTGAATTGCCTCGTCCAGTATCTTATGATACATCTCAAAGCCGATCTCCGCAATGAAGCCGCTCTGTTCCGCACCAAGTAAATTCCCGCTTCCTCGGATGTCAAGATCTCGCATAGCGACATTGAAGCCGCTCCCCAGATCTGAGAACTCTTCGATTGCGCTCAAGCGTTTGCGTGCTTCAGGCGTCAATGTTGATAAAGGGGGACTCAGAAGATAGCAGTAAGCCTTTTTATTGGAGCGGCCCACCCGGCCCCTCATCTGGTGGAGATCGCTCAAACCAAACATATGAGCATGGTTGATCAGAATGGTATTTGCGTTAGGAATATCTAGTCCGGCCTCAATAATGGTGGTCGCTACCAAAACATCAAATTCTCCATTGATGAACTTCAACATCACATCTTCCAGCTCATCTCCTTCTAGCTGTCCGTGTGCGATACCCACCCTCGCTTTTGGAACCAGTTTTTTTATTAGCCCACCTAATTGAGGAAGATCCTGAACACGGTTATGAATAAAGAAAACCTGACCGTTTCGGTCTATTTCATACTCAACTGCTTCCTTAATCAGCACTTCATTAAATACATGAAGCTCGGTGACTACCGGCTGGCGGTTAGGAGGCGGAGTAGAAATGATAGAAAGATCTCTTGCTCCCATCAGGGAAAAGTGCAGTGTACGGGGGATGGGGGTAGCAGTGAGTGTGAGGGTATCTACGTTTGCGCGCAGCTGCTTTAGTTTTTCCTTCACCCCTACACCAAATTTTTGTTCCTCGTCGATAATTAATAAGCCTAGATCCTTGAATTTCACGTCTTTGCTCACGAGGCGGTGTGTACCGATGATGATGTCAATCTTGCCCTCATTCAGCTTTTGCATTGTTTCCTTGATCTGTTTGCTCGATTTAAACCGATTCACATAATCAATATTACATGGAAAGTCTTTCAACCTGGAACTAAAGGTTTTGAAGTGCTGCAGGGCAAGGATGGTGGTAGGTACCAATACTGCCACCTGCTTGCTATCGGCAACAGCCTTAAAGGCTGCTCTTACGGCAATCTCTGTTTTCCCGAAACCTACATCACCACAGACTAGCCTGTCCATAGGGTGTGGGGATTCCATGTCTTTCTTTACGTCTGCAGTTGCTTTTTCCTGATCTGGGGTATCTTCATATATAAAAGAGGCTTCCAGCTCCGTCTGCAAATAAGTATCCGGGTGAAAAGCATTACCAGTTTGTGCCTTTCTCACCGCATATAATTTGATCAGGTCCCGGGCAATGTCTTTAACTTTTTTTTTTGTCGTCCTTTTAAGTTTCTCCCAAGTATCTGTTCCCAGCTTGTTCATCTTCGGAACAGTACCTTCTTTCCCTGAGTATTTGGAAATGCGGTTAAGTGAATTGATGTTTACATAAAGAAGGTCGTTATCGGCATAGATCAGGCGGATCATCTCCTGCGTTTTACCGTTTACTTCCACCTTTTCTAATCCAGCATATTTCCCAATCCCGTGATCAATATGGGTGATATAGTCGCCGGGCTTCAATTCCCTGAGTTCCTTCAGCGTGATGGATTGGGACCGGGAATAGCCTTTCTTTAACTTGTATTTGTAGTAACGATCAAAAATCTGATGATCAGTATAGCAGGCCAACTTTTGTCCGTAGTCGATAAAGCCCTCGCGGAGCGACAAATGAATAGGGGTAAATTTTACGGTTTTGTCAATATCCTCTACAATAGAGTAAAGCCGTTCCGCCTGCTTAGCAGAATCAGTGAAGATGAGATTGCTTATTTTTTCTGACTCATTCTGCTTAATATTATGAATCAGTAGGTTGAAATCTTTGTTGAAAGAAGGCTGGGGTTTGATATCAAAATCTACAGTAGCGGTCGGCTGGTAAAAAAACTGCTTGCCAAACTCTATAATAGAAAAATCTCTAAGCTGGTCAGCGAGCAACTTTTCATCACTGAAGTTAAATTTTGGATCAATCCATTCGGGATTTTGTTGTTTATCCGCTGCAGGTATGCCTTTCCATAAATCACCGGCTTTTTTATAACCGTCTTTCAAAATATCCAATGTGAATTGCACGTCTTTAAACCAAATAACCGTGCTGCTATCGATGTATTCGAGTAGGGATATATTGTGGTCCGTCAAAAATTTCGACTGCACATTGGGAACGATAGTAATGCTTTTCACATGTTCGGCCGACAGCTGATCTTCTATCTGAAATGTGCGGATACTTTCAATAAAATCTCCAAAAAACTCTACCCTGTAGGGCAGGTCGTGCGAGAAGGAGAATATATCTACAATTCCTCCGCGTATGGAAAACTGCCCCGGCTCGTATACAAAATCTACGCGTTCAAAATCGTACTCAATTAAAAATTCATTGATAAAATCGATGCTCAGTTTATTCCCGGTTGATATTTCAAGTGTGTTTTTTTCCAGCGCCTCGCGGTTAATTACTCTTTCAGCCAGAGCTTCCGGGTAGCTAACTATTAGTTTCCCAAACTCCGTCGAATGAATCAGCTCGTTCAACACCTCCGCCCTTTGTAATACATTACTGCTATCGGGCTGGGTAAAATCAAAAGGTTTTCTGTATGAGGAGGGAAAAAGGAGAATCTCCTTATCCAGCAGGTTTTCGAGGTCACTTTGAAAAAAGGCCGCCTCTTCCCTGTCGGGCATTACGAAAAGTAGATTGGTATGCTGTAAAAAGTAGTAAGCCGTGGCTACCATCGAATCGCTCGATCCCACCAGGCCTTTTAGATGAACCCGGGGACTTTTGCCGGCATTGACTGCCTTTGCCAAAGTTTCTACTCTCGGGTCGTTTTTGTATAGATCTAAAATATCTCTAACGTTCACAATAAAAAATCAGCTGCAAATATATGTTGATTGACGAAGCTACTATTTCAAAATTACAGATGGGCCCTTTTGTTTTTACTTTCCTTATTTTCAATTAATTTATCACATACGTAATAAGTTCAATTTTTTGGGTGTCAAAAAAGGAACAATTTCTGCTTAGCAACTGTTAAAAATACATCAACCGACACTTTTTATAAATATATTACTATGAAAAACGCATTGAAATATGGATTGATGGTTGGGGCTATTACAGGGGTATATATTTTTATTATGCACCTTTTGGGCGTGTATCACCAGACTACAGGCGGCCCCTTCAACATTCACTGGCTTGAATACATTTATGTGCTGGTTCCCTTTACTGTATTATTTCTGGGCATCAGAAACTTCAGAAACAATTACAACGGGGGGAGACTGGAATTTTTTGAAGGTATAATGGAAGGCTTTAAAATTATTATAGTTGGATTTGTATTGTATGCCGCCGTTGGCGCTATCTATATGCAGTATTCCGGCTCTACCATGCTTACTCTCGATTACTTTCAAAGAATTGGAGCTGCCGGTATCATTGCTGTTGTAGTTAATGTGATTGTTTCATTAGCTTTGATGAACAAACAGCATAATTTGTAGTTGAAACCCCAGCTTAAGCATCTCGAATTGATTGTTTGGATAACCGCTATTGCTGCTCTTGCACTAGCGGATCCTTCTCGACCCCATATTAGTTTCTGTATCTTTTCCATGGCAGGTTTTTCCTGGTGCCCTGGTTGCGGTTTGGGAAGATCTATAATATTCCTCCTTCATGGTGAACTTTTAGCTTCCCTCAACTTGCACTATTTCGGTTTGCCGGCTTTGGCAATTCTGGTTTTGAGAATCTATACTTTAACTAAAAAGTATTTTTTATCTTACTCAAAATAACCTAATTGCTATGGATTACCGACCACTAATTTATTCACTGAAAGACATCACTCCTCAGGAATTTCAGTTCTTACAAAAAATCATGGAAAGCATGACCGAGGCACAGGCAAGGGAGTTTATCATGTTTTACTCTGGTAAGCGAAAAACCCCTTCCGAAATATTACTTTTGACCTTAATCGGTTTTCTGGGAGTGGCAGGGATAGAGAGGTTTGTGATAGGCCAAATAGGCATGGGTATACTCTATCTATTAACCGGGGGACTTTGCTTGATTGGTACAATTGTAGATGCCATAAATCATAAAAGTCTTGCACGGGAAAACAACGAAAAGGCAGCCCTGGAAAGTGCAGGTATGGTGAGACGAATGTTGTAACAATGAACAGTGAGATAGGCAAATGGTTAATTGTGGCAGGTGGCCTGATTCTCTTTGCAGGCCTCGTCGTGTATTTCTTCCACAACAAATTGCATTGGATTGGTAATCTGCCGGGAGACATCAGGATAGAACGTAATAATTTTAAGTTCTATTTCCCGATTACGACCATGATACTCGTCAGCCTGTTAATAAATCTTGTGCTAAAGATCGTCCGATGGTTTAACTAATTATTACTTTTGCGGGGTGATACCACAAGATCCACAAGTTCTATATTCCCTGGGAATCGCGGCATTAATTAGCCTGATTCTAACTTTTTTCTTCTGTTTAAACCTTTCGCGAACATTGAAGCTGGTTAAACCTGAAAACAGAGCATTACAACCGTCTTTAATTTGGTTTCTGTTAATACCGCTCGTTAATATTTTTCTTAACTTTCTAGTAGTAAAGGGGATGTCAAAATCTCTTTCGGATGAACTCGAGGACAGGGAATACGAGGTGGAAGAGAAGCCTGCTTATCAGGCAGGGATGAGCTACGCAATTGTATCATGTCTTGCTATTATACCATCGCTTTTACCCCTACCATCATCTTTTGCCGCTGTCGCCGCCGTTATCGGCCTGCTGCAAATCATTTTCTTTATCCAATATTGGGCTAAAATCAGCTGGTTTAAAAATGTGTTAAGGAATGATTTGGTGGATACCACTGATGAAGAATAGGCAGAACAGATGAAGCTACAGGAATTGATCTCCTATCTTGAAAAAATCGCACCATCCTCTTATCAGGAAGATTATGATAATTCTGGATTAATTGTGGGCGAGATGAGCCAGGAGGTTAATGGCGCCATCATCTCCTTGGATTGTACAGAGGCGGTTGTTGATGAAGCGATAGCAAATGGAGTAAATCTGATCATATCTCATCATCCGATCGTTTTTAAGGGATTAAAAAAGTTCAACAGGAAAAGTTATGTAGAGCGGGTGGTGATGAAGGCTATAAAGCATGACATTGCGCTTTATGCCATTCATACTAATTTCGATCATGTACTTGCAGGAGTGAATTCTAAGATATGCGAGAAACTTGGGATTAAAAATCCTTCTATCCTCTCGCCTAAGACAGGTATTCTTAAAAAACTCGTCACTTATTGTCCCGTAGAATTTGCAGATAGGGTTAGAGAAGCTTTGTTCTCAGCTGGAGCAGGTAAAATTGGAAGGTACTCGGAATGTAGTTATAATACAGACGGCTTTGGGACTTTTAAAGCAGGGGAAGGCACAAATGCTTTTGTCGGAGAAGTTGGAGAACTTCACAAAGAAGCTGAAGTACGGATCGAAACTGTTTATCCCGTAGAGAATGAACGGAAACTGGTACTCGCTCTGCTTACTGCCCATCCTTATGAGGAGGTAGCCTATGATCTATATCCGCTGACAAATGCTTTCACCGACGTAGGGTCAGGCATGGTGGGCGATCTGCAGCAAGAAATTGAGGAGTTGGATTTTCTTCATTTTGTAAAGGACCAGCTGGGGGCAAAAGTTATCAGGCATACGGAGTTACTTGGGAAAAAGGTGAAGCGCGTGGCAGTGTGTGGAGGATCCGGAGGATTCCTGCTCGGAAAGGCGATAGGTGCCGGAGCAGACGTTTTTATCACTGCTGACTATAAGTACCATGAGTTTTTCGATGCGGAGAAAAAAATAATCATCGCAGATGTGGGACATTTTGAAAGTGAGCAGTTTACGCAGGAATTATTGTTTGACATTCTTACAAAAAAATTTCCTAACTTTGCCCTCCGTTTAACAGAAAAAAATACAAACCCAATAAATTATTTAATTTAATGGAACAAACCGTAGAACAGAAGCTGAGTGCTTTATACGCCCTTCAGAATATTCATACTAAAATCGATAAAATCAGACAGGTACGTGGAGAGCTTCCAATGGAAGTAGCTGATTTAGAAGATGAAGTAGCGGGGCTTCAAACCCGTATAAATAAAATAAAAGCTGAACTTGACGACCTTGAAGATTCTATCGTTACAAGGAAAAACATGATCAAAGAGGCTCAAGCGGCGATCAAGAAATACGAGACTCAGCTGAACGATGTGAAGAACAATCGTGAGTACGACGCTATTTCTAAAGAGATTGAAATTCAAGGTCTGGAGATTCAGGTTTGTGAAAAGAAAATCAGAGAGCACGGTTTCGAAATCACCAATAAAACCCAGGTGTACGAAAAAGCGATGGCAGATTTGGAAGATCGCAAAAAAGATTTAGAAGTAAAAAGAGCTGAGTTAGATACTATTACTTCTGAAACACAGAAGGAAGAAGACGAGTTGGTAGAGAAAGCAAAACAGGCAGAAACTACTATCGACGAGCGCCTACTTACTGCGTACAACCGCCTGCGCCAGAATTCGAAGAATGGCTTGGCAGTTGTTACGATTCAGCGGGATTCATGTTCAGGTTGTTTCAATCAGATTCCTCCTCAGCGCCAGCTGGATATCCGTCAGCACAAGAAAGTCATCGTGTGTGAGCATTGCGGAAGAATCCTTGTTGATGAGGCTTTATCGGTCGAAAATCAAGAAACAGTTTAGGAGCAAATGATACTTTTGGGAAAGCGGCTTTTTAACAGAGCCGCTTTTCTTGTTTAAAAAATGTTCAGTTGTTTTCCTCCTGCAGGCATAAAGTGGTCGGTGGAAAGCGGGGGCATACTTCTGCCTTTCAAAAACCGGTTTACCGAAATGTTGAAAAGTTGATGGATACTTTCCGCGATCTTTCCATCTCCTCGTATTCTTTTCCCAATCCTGCTGTCGTTTAGGGAACCTCCATGGCAATCAGCTATTCGGTTCAATACCTTTTCCGCACGGTCGGGGTAAGCTTTATGTATCCAGTCAGAAAAAATTTCACCAATAGCCCCATTGAGTCTGATAATAGTAAATATGGCTGAAGAAACTCCTTCATCTGCGGCTGCTTTTATTAGCGCAGGAATTTCTTCGCTGTTCAATCCTGGTACAATAGGTGCCATCATCAATCTCACGGGAATATTTTCAGATGCTAGTTTATTGATTAGCATCAGTCTGCTTTTGGCCGTCACCGTTCTAGGCTCCATTTTTTGTCGCAGATTTTCATTCAGTGAATTGATGGTAACCGTTACATGCACCAGATTCAGGGCAGCCAGCTCTCTGATTAGATCGATATCCCTCCAAACGAGATTATTTTTGCTGATGATACTTACCGGATGTTTGTATTTAAGAAATACTTCCAGCAAGGACCTGGTAATCTTCAACTTTCGCTCGATGGGTTGGTAGCAATCTGTATTGCCCGACATCATAATGGGAACCGGAACATAATTAGGCTTGTTGAACTGCTGTTCCAGCAGCTTCGCTGCGTTCCGTTTCACAACTATTTTCCGCTCAAAATCTAGTCCCGCACTAAATCCCCAATACTCATGGATGTTCCGAGCATAGCAGTATAAGCACCCGTGCTCGCATCCCTGGTATGGATTTATAGAGTAGAGAAAGGATATATCCGGACTTTCTGCTACGCTTATAATGCTTTTTGCATCTTCTTCAAAGAATTGGGTAGGGGTATTCTCATGATATTCCTCGTCTAAACCCTCAATATGCTCCGTGATATATTTATTTTTCTGGAACCTATTGTGAGTATTTACCTGCGCCCCTCTACCCTTGAAATATTCTTTATTCTCTTCATACGGCATTCAACAAAAATGCTAAAATATTTAGTATTTCGCAGAAGGTTTATTTATTATTTTAGAAGAAAGCTCAGCATATAGAGCTATTTATCTGTCTTCTTTCTGTATAGGCTGTCGTCAACGCATTTCAGACCTTCTTCCGTCATCAACCACTCGCTTGGTGTTTTCCAGTCGCTATCTTCTGGTTGACAGTACCACAAATGATAGTTTTCCAGATGCCTGCTTAAAGTGCCGTCAATGATTAGACGGGTGTTTACAGGAATTTTTAGGGTGACGTTAACGTCCTGCGCCCGATAAAGCCCTTTTCCATTAAGGTGTAAGTACTTGTCAAATAGAATAGTTGAATCTTTTTGGATGAAATTATAGCTCGTTCTTTGTGCCGCTTGTAGAGCCGCTTTAAAGGTTCGTCCTCTTGCCGAAAACTCTTTTACAATTTTCGTTTCGGCATTTTCACTTTTCTCGATAAAGAGGTTAAATTCCTGCATCTCATCAAACTCGTCGCCATAATCGTCGTTCAAAATTCTACCGCGAAATCTTTCTGAGTTCAGATTCAGCTTCAAGCTGTCGTCCTTGCTCAGTGGTTTTTGTGGATTAAGCTTAAGATACAGTGCAGGGTAGTTAATTAATCCCGCGTCCAGCTCAATTTTCGCGTCCTCTTTAAACTCAGCTGCAACTTTGGATCCGTAGTAAACCCCTGTTGCTAGTCCCGTTAGCCACAGGATAAGCATTGCGAAGGATCCCGTTCTGGTAACGATTCTTCTGTTGAAGATAACGCGAATCGCAAAGAGGATCAGTGCTATCAGTGGAATAAATAAGAGTAGAAATGCACTTAAATAAATGGGCGACCGGTATTCGTAATTGATGGCACTGATTGGAAATGCATTGAGTTCGGCCGAATTCCAAAACCCGATGGCAAAAAGCAGACCGCAGATTAGCCCTAGTAAAACAATTACGCCAATCACGATCACGAGTACGCCAATGGCTTTTACCAGGCCTTTAAAAAAGCGGACAACAAAGGCAAGAAGCTCGTCTATGCCATTAGAGAGTGAGTCTCCAGTCCTGCTGGCTCCCGGACTGATAGTGTTAAAACCCCTATTCAGGTTATCCTGAAGTGACCCGATTTCTTCATCGAAACTTTTCTTAAAACTTTGTAAGGTAATAGGCTCTCCTCTCATCGCTATTTTATCCTGACGAGTGAGTGCTTTTGGTAATACCAGCCATAGAATAATATAGATAGGAAGTGCGACGCCCACAGTAAGTGTAAGGAGTACAGTTACCAAACGAATCCACTTAGCCTCAATGTCGAAATAGTAGCCGAGACCTGAGCAGACTCCAGCCACTAATTTATCATCAGTATCCCGGAAAAGTTTCCTTTCCGTTCTGTACGAGTCGGTATTTAGCGGATTTTCTTCTTCAGGCAGTTCAAAATCCTTAACGGATCCCATCGCTGCTATCACCTCCTGGATGTCTATCATTTCTAACACCTGCTTTTTCTGTTCAGCAAGCCGTTCATTGAACATTTCTGCCAGCCGGTTTTCAATGTCCGTTACAATCTCCAGACTGTCAGTTGTGTAGGCAAAATGTCTTTTTACCTCCGTCATGTAGGATCGAAGGATTTCGTAGGCTTCTTCTTCTATATGGAATACAAGGCCATTTATATTGATGATAATCGTTTTATTCATGATGTTTCGTTCTACGGGTTTTCGATATTTCTTCCGGCGATGGAGGTGTTTACAGCATAGACTAATTCCGTCCAGGTTACGTCGAGTTGCTTAAGTACTTCCTTTCCTGCAGCGGTTAGGGTGTAGTATTTCCTGGGAGGCCCGGAGGTTGATTCAATCCAATTGTAGCTGAGTAGCCCATTGTTCTTCAACCGGGTAAGCAGGGGATACAAAGTCCCTTCTACTACCAGTAGCTGTGCCGTCTTCAACTCATTGATAATATCCGAGGCATAAATTTCTCCCCTGGAAATAATCGAGAGGATACAGTATTCGAGTATCCCCTTCCTCATTTGCGTCTGGGTGTTTTCTACTATCATAATACAAAGTTATAGGTTTAAGACTGTACTATGCAATACCAAGTACTATAAATTATCATTTTTACGGTATTTATAAAAAAGAGGCGGAATAATGATGAAATAGATCATCGTCGGGGGAGCAAAATGAAAGAAAAAGAAATTTTGTGGAAAGTTTTGATATAATTGTTAATATCTTGATATTTACTCAATCATTAATTTGAAGGAGGTATTTGTAGTTGAAGTTAGAAGGACAGCCAGTGTCTTGTTCTAGCGGTGTCTATCTTGTACAATGTAATCAGGAACAGGGGAAAGAGAAAGGTAGGTTTATCCACATTTGATAACAAATCAAATTGATAGTCTCATTCGGGAGTCTAGTTTATAAGGAGCAGATTATTTCTCAACACATTATCATTAGTATTCCATATAGCAGGGTAAGCAAGTTTACCACTAACACCGCTTCCTTTTAAAACATTCCCATTTTCTAGTTGTTAAAATAGAAACAAATCAACACTTCAGTGATAATCAATTATCAACCGTAATTCGGCGTTTCATTGTCATGTTAACGTGACTTAGATCACAAAAAGTTTATCAAACACAGGATTAATTTTATTTTTTTTAATTAAAATCTTTTTTTCTTGAAAAGTCTGTAAGATTTTTAACTATTTTTAGCCTAATCATTAATTTAATAAGAAGTATGCGAAAACTTTTATCAAGTTTATCCGTCTTGTTGCTATTCATTGGAAATGTTTTAGCTCAAGAACGTACCATTACAGGTACGGTAACAGCTCAGGAAGATGGTTTGCCCCTTCCTGGAGTAAGTGTGAGAGTAAAGGGAACAGGTTCAGGTACCCAGACAGGCGCGAACGGTAATTTCAGTCTGCGTGCCTCCGGAGAAAACCCAGTTTTAGTATTCACCTACATTGGCTACACAACACAGGAAGTGAACGTAGGAACGCGGAGCACTGTTAATGTAACTTTAGTGTCCGATGCTCAGCAACTTGGGGAGGTAGTGGTGACCGCTCTTGGTGTGTCTCGAGCGGAAAGATCTATCGGGTATTCAGTATCAGAAGTATCCGGAGAGGCTTTAGTAAGATCCGGAGAGCAGAATGTCATCCAAGGGCTCGCCGCCAAAGCATCTGGAGTTCAGGTCACTTCTTCAGCCGGAACTCCCGGCGCATCATCTAAAATAGTGTTACGGGGACCAGCTTCATTCTCGGGAGATAATCAGCCTCTGATAGTTATAGACGGGGTGCCGGTTAACAACGATGTGAACAATATCACAGCCGGAGACGACCCATACAACGGAAACCTCTATGGCGTGCAACTGTCTAACAGGGCTATTGACATCAATCCGGAAGATATCGAGTCTGTAAGTATTTTAAAAGGTCCTGCAGCTGCTGCCCTATATGGACAAGCGGCTGGAAATGGTGCGATTATCTACACAACAAAAAGAGGAAGGGCCCGCAACGGAGTTGGGATAACTTTTAGTAGTTCAGTAGAGTTTCAAAATGTGAATAAACTGCCTGAACTGCAAAACAGGTACGGTCAGGGTGCCAGTGGAGCCTATACTAACGCTACTCCCAATAGTTGGGGGCCGGACTTACTAGCGGCAGGAACTCCGATTTTTGACAATACTGATGCTTTCTTTAAAACGGGAACATCCTACAACAATAACATATCCTTAAATGGAGGAAACGAAAAGACTGCATTTAGAGTTTCTTTCGGAAGTACCAACATAAACGGTATTATTCCAAACTCAGGCTATGACCGATATACAGTTCGGTTAACTGGCGACTCGGAACTCAGTTCGAGAATCAAAGTAGGAGGAACAGTGAACTATACCAATTCATCTGCAACCCGCTCTCAAAATGGTTCTAACCTTGCCGGGGTAATGCTTCCCCTACTAAGGATGCCTATTGGATTCGATATTAACAATTATCAGAATCCAGATGGAACTAATAATAATTACTTCGCCTCCTATGATAATCCCCTATTTTCTGCGTATAACAATCCATACACCGATGAGACGGACCGGATATTTGGAAACATTTATGGGGATGCGAAGCTAAATAATACCTTCACTTTGTCTTTAAAGGTAGGATCGGATGCGTATGGAACAGTTGGTAACCAAATTTACGCCTTTTCTTCCAGGGGTAACGATTATGGAGATGGTTCAGGGCAAATGAACAGAACAAATGTTTCCTTCCGAAATCTTTACTCCGATCTACTGTTGAAATTTAACAAGAAGTTCGGAACCAGTCCATTCACTATTAGTGGTTTGGTAGGGGGTAACATCAACTACACTCAGTTCCAATCGTCTTTCCAACGCGGTAGGGACATTTCAATTCCAAACTTTTACAACTTCTCTAGTTTCAAGGAGCTCTATGTCAGCAATAATGACACTTATAGAAATAGCCAAGCGCTCCTTGCAGATGTTACTTTAGACTATGGAAACATTCTATTTTTAACACTTACAGGGCGTAACGAGTGGTCTACCACTTTTGGAAAAAATTCTAAGGGCTTTTTCTATCCCAAGGCTGACCTTTCCTATGTTTTTTCTCACTTGGTTAAAAATCAGGATATATTATCTTATGGAAAAGTACGTCTTGCCTATTCAAATGTCGGCATAGCGCCAGGTGTGTATGACGATAGAACCTATTTTACTACGCCTACTATTGCTGACGGAATGACGAACGGTTTCAGCTTCCCTTATATGGGGCAGAACGGTTACGCAATCTCAAATGTTATTAGTGGTTTCGGCTTAGTCCCAGAAAGAAATATTGGTCGGGAGGTTGGTTTGGAGCTAAAGTTTTTGAATGGTAGAATTGGCTTAGATGCAACATACTATAATCAAACTTCAAGAGACCTATTAATTACTCAACCAGTTGCTTCTACCTCAGGCTTCGCCTATAAGTACAACAACATTGGTAAAATAAGGAACACCGGAGTAGAATTGGGACTTAACGGAGACGTGTTTAAAGGAAAAGATTTTGCCTGGAACGCGGCGGTTAACTGGTCCACCAACGACAATGAAGTGCTAGAGTTGGCTCCCGGAGTTACTGAACTATCTGTAGGAAGCGGATTCTCTGACCCCCAGTCTTTTGCGATTGTTGGTAAGCCGTTCGGCGTGTTTTATATGGCTAAGTTTCAAAGAGACGCTCAAGGTAACCTTTTAATAAATCCAAGTTCCGGATTGCCTTTGAAAGAGGCAACACAAAGCGAAGTGGGTAGTCCATTGCCTGATTGGCTTATGAACATCAACAACTCATTCAGCTACAAGAACGTCTCCTTCTCATTTTTATGGGATATTAGGCAAGGAGGAGATATCTGGAATGGTACTTGGCAAAACCTAAATTTTAGGGGAAGAACTAAAGAATCTGAGGCAAGAGATCAGACCTATGTTATACCCGGCGTCTACGCCAGCGGTGCGAATGCAGGTCAACCAAATACCACACAGCTTACGGGCTTCCAATATTACTCTAACTATCTCGGAGGAGGAGGTCAGTCTAATGAATTATCGGTTCAGGACGGGTCTTGGATTCGCCTTCGGTCGATTAACTTGTCATACAGGTTCGATACTAGAAAAGTGCTTCCCAAATCTTCTATGCAGTATATCGAATTGGGTGCCAATATGAGAAATGTGTTGTTATTTACAGATTACAAGGGAGTTGACCCTGAAACAAGCCTAACTGGTTCCGATCAAAATCTAAGCGGATTAGACTATTTCAATAACCCTAGTACGAGGTCTCTGATTTTCAACCTAAGGGTCGGTTTTTAAACATGGATGTTATGAAGAAAAATATTAATATTTTAGTTCTACTGGTTCTGGTATTTGTCTCCTCCTGTAGAAAAGGGGACGAATTGTACATTAGTCCCAATAATCCCGCAAACCCCACTGCTGCGGGTTTGTTGACCGCGCTGGAGGTTAATACCTTTCAAAATGCTGAAGGAGAGTTAGCGAGGCTTTCCTCTATGTTGGTGCAGCACCTGGCTGGTTCCAGCGGACAATACCAGGCCTATCAGAATTACGACATAACCGAAGGTGATTTTAATAACCAATGGGAAGGTTTGTATTCTGGTACACTAATGAATGCGAAGATCCTCATAGATAATAATTCAAGTACTAATCCTTACTACGCTGGTATAGGAAGAGTGTTGATGGCCCTTAACTTGGGTATTGCAACTGATTTATGGGGAGATGTTCCTTTCTCTAATGCCCTGCAGGGTATGGAAGGTAATTTTACACCAACTTATGATACTCAGGAACAAATTCTAACGACGATTCAGTCAACGTTAGACGCTGCCATTGCTGATTTGAGTAAACCGGAGACAGCGAATGTAATCGTTCCTGGGGATGACGACATAATCTACGGTGGCGATCCTGCCCTGTGGATTAAAGCGGCCTGGACCCTTAAAGCAAGGTATGCAAACCGCTTGTCAAGAAAAGACCCTACCGGTTCCGCTAATAATGTGTTGACTTATTTATCAAAAGGATTCACCTCGAATGCTGATAATTTAGAGGCAAAACATAGTTCAGAAAGTCTCAACCAGTGGGGCGCTTTCCAAAACCAAAGGGAAGGCTATTTGGTGGTCAACAAGCGCTTTATTGACCTTATGCAGGCTAACTCGGATCCTAGATTACCTTATTTCGTAAGTGAAGTCGAAGGCGGTGGATATGTTGGCGGCGATATCGCGGATGAGCAGGTCAGCTCTGATGCTTCCACTATCGGTGATTTTTTTGATGTCGATCAGGATTATCCAATTTTGACATACTATGAGGCGAAGTTTTTGGAGGCAGAAGCCAGACAAAGATTGGGTCAAAATGCCTCAGGAGCACTTAATGATGCAGTTCGTGCTTCCGTACAGTATGTAACTGGCGGCACAAATACAGGCGCGACAATAGCAACATATAATTTACTGACAGCTACCAGAGAGGCGATTCTCACTGAAAAGTGGAAAGCCATGTTTGGTCAAATGGAGGCTTATAACGACTGGAGAAGAACGGGTATTCCTAACCTAACTCCCAGACCAGGTTCTGCTGGGGCAATTCGTGAATACATCCCGGTAAGATTCCCTACTCCACAAACTGAGCGGCAAAATAATCCTAATGCTCAGCCAATTGAGCAAAATGTTCCGGTTTGGTGGGCCACCAACCCCTAATAAGGAGACTATTAAAGTTAAATAAAAGGCAATAAAAATTGCTAGTATTCAAAGGGGCTGAATTTCAATTATTTCAGCCCCTTTGTCTTATAGGTCCTTCACTCCTCCCTCTTCACCAAAACCACTTCTACCCGTAAATTTTTAATAGCTTCTTCTGCTACTCTACTGTTGGTAAGCGGGCTCTTTCCGCCCATACCCGAGCAGGAAATTCGCTCGTCTGAAACGCCGGACTTCAGTAGCACTTTTTTAACTGCAATCGCACGATTGAAAGAAAGGCGCTGCAAGTAGCGGGAATCGGCAAAGGGATTGTGGTTGGTGTGACCGATAATTTTAATATCAAAAGCGGGCTCCTTTTGCAGGATGTCGACTAGGCGCTCGAGTTCGGGGACAGCTCCAGGCAGTATAACGTCTTTATCAGGGCTGAAATGAATATTGTAAAGCGTAAGCCGGGCAGAATTCGTAATCGGGTCAAGAGCCAGATCCAACTGAGAATTAGCCTTGGTCCTGAGATCAGCAGTTTTAAAGATGAACCCCTGATGTTGCGCTGTAACATTTACCGATTTTCCCAATGGAATGTTAATTGAGTAGTTACCCTTGCTGTCCGCAATGGTTTGCGATAAAACCGCTCCCGTAGAATCGTCCTCACAAACTACCTTGGCCGCGAGAGGCGCTTTGTTGGCGCTGTTTGTTACCCGACCGGTGATTTTTCCATCCAACGCTGCTGCGTCCAATTTCAGGTTGCTTACGAAATCAAACCCCTTCCCACTGTTTACGTTGTCAATAACAATAAGCAACGTGTCGCCCTTTCTCACTTCCAGGGGCTTAGAGAAGCTTTTTCCCGGGCCCGGGCTGGCATAAAGGTTAGTGAATCCTTCCTTTAAACCGGTTTTACCTTTTAGGGAAATATCTGTTCGGGCATTGTTACTGCGCAAAGGACTGGCTGAACCCTTCAAAAGAGCTGTCGCTAGCGTCCTGCTCTGCGAAAACAACATCCAGTCAAAGTCATCAGTAACTAGGTGCGGTTTGATTTCAAATATAAAAGTTCCGCTTTGGGGGATAGCAAGTTTAAGCCAGGTCGTATTTCTTTCTGCTTCGAAAAGATGAGGGTTCTTATGTAAGCCAATTTCCTGTTTCCGGCCAAAGCCGCGGACTTCCTGTTTAAAGCTTTTCGAGGTATTAACGGGGATCAAAAGGGCACCTTCCAGGTCGCCAGAGTGTTTGACCTGACCAACCAAGTTTCCGGAAAGCAGCAATATAAAAATTGTGAGAGTCGAGCGCATCATTAGATTTTTATGATGCCTTACTGTTATTCAGATTAAGCATTGGTGAATGAAACTTTAGTATGAAACCCCTTTACGAACAAATTTACCTTTTTTCCGAAAATAAGTGCATGATTATCAGAAATATGTCCTGCCGGGAAGTTAAAACATACCGGATATTCGTAATCCTTCACTTTTTCTAGGATAATCTCTTCTACCGACTCGCCAAAAGGAGGATCACTGTCTTTCATGTCCGAAAAAGCTCCAACTATTAAGCCCCTCAAATTGTTCAGCTTCCCTGCTCTCTTGAGCTGATACATCATCCGGTCCAGCGAATAGAGATATTCACCCACGTCCTCGATAAATAGGATCTTACCATCAAAATCCATCTCCGATACTGATCCGGAAGCCATCACCAAAAGTGTTAAATTTCCACCTATCAGAACTCCCGATGATTCACCGTTTTTCTGAAGCACGGCACTCTCGTACTCATAATGCAGTTCGCCGGTAAAAAGAGCCGTCCGTAGCGATTCAAGGGAGGGTTTAGTGCCGTCTGGTACATTAAGCGGCATCTGGCCATGAATGGTTTGGATTTGATAGCAGGCGTGAATATGACTATGGAGAATGGTGATGTCGCTGAATCCGATAATCCACTTCGGATGTCGTTGAAAGTTCCTGAAGTCCAGATCATCCAAAATTCTCACCGTACCGTAGCCGCCACGGGCTGCAACTATAGCTTTAACAGAATCGTCGTCCAGAAATTTCTGGAAATCTCTTCTTCTTAAGTCGTCATCACCCGCAAATTGATGGTGCGAAGCATTAATGGTATCCCCTAAAACAACTTCCAATCCCCAGCTCTTTAATAGGTCTATGGCTGATTCTATTCCATGAGGAAGTTTTTTTGCGGGACAAGTAATGGCAATCTTATCCCCTTTCTTCAGTAAGGGAGGAGCGTTGTACATAAAGGACACAAGTGCTTAAACTACAAATATGCAGAATTAATAGCGGCTGCCTATCCTTTACTGGCAAGAAATACTTCAGCATATTTTGAAATATTATCTTTGTCGGAAATTAAGAATACAAAAATGTCAGAACTGGATAAGTTTAAGAGATTTACGATAACATCCGCACTTCCCTATGCAAATGGCCCTTTACATATCGGTCACCTGGCCGGCGCGTATATTCCGGCTGATACTTTTGTTCGCCATTTAAGGCTAAAGAAGAAAGATGTAGCCTTTATCTGCGGCTCGGACGAGCATGGCGCGGCCATTACTATCAAAGCAAAGAAGGAAGGCACTACTCCGCAGGAGATTATCGATAAATATCATTATCAGATAAAAAAGAGTTTTGAGGATTTCGGTATCGCCTTCAACATATATCATCGTACTTCAGCCCCTATTCATCACGATCTTTCGCAGGAGTTTTTTCTGAATCTGTATGAAAAAGGAGAGTTCGTGGAGAAGGAAACCGAGCAGTATTACGATGAAGAGTACGACCAATTTCTTGCCGACCGCTATATTACGGGGACCTGTCCGAATTGTAAGAGTGAAGGGGCCTATGGCGATCAGTGTGAGAAATGTGGTACTTCTCTTAATCCGACCGATCTGATTAATCCTGTATCTACCCTTAGTGGGAAAGCGCCGGTGTTGAAAGTTACGAAACACTGGTACCTGCCTTTAGATAAATACCAACCCTGGCTGGAGCAATGGCTACTGGAGGATAAGAAAAATAAGTGGAAACCGAACGTTTACGGGCAGTGCAGCTCCTGGCTGAAGTCGGGCTTGCAACCGAGGTCGATGACCAGGGATCTCGACTGGGGAATTGATGTGCCGCTGGAGGAGGCGAAAGGAAAGAAGCTTTACGTTTGGATGGATGCCCCTATCGGATACATTTCTGCTACTAAGCAGTGGGCCCTGGACAATGGAAAGGACTGGGATCTGTATTGGAAGAAGCAGCAGAGCGAAGAAGATAATTCTTGTCTGATCCACTTTATTGGGAAGGACAATATCGTGTTTCACTGCATCACCTTTCCTTCAATTCTTCATGCACACGGAGAATATATCTTGCCTTATAATGTACCCGCTAACGAGTTCCTGAACCTGGAGGGCGATAAATTGTCAACTTCAAGGAATCATGCAGTATGGCTGCACGAGTACTTGGAGGAGTTCCCGGGGAAGCAGGATGAGCTGCGTTATGTGCTGACCTCTATCCTTCCGGAGACATCCGATAGTGAATTCACCTGGAAAGATTACCAGGCCCGCGTGAACAACGAGCTGGTAGCCATCCTGGGTAATTTTGTAAACCGGGTGATGATCCTGATGCACAAGTATTATCAGGGTGAAGTAGGAGAATCTGCCGGAAAACTGGCAGATCAGGAAATCAAGTCGCAGCTGGAGAACACCTACAATGACGTGGAGACAGCGATTGAGAACTTTAAGTTCAGGCAGGCATTGTCAATTGTAATGGATCTTGCCCGTTTTGGAAATAAGTACCTGACTGATAAAGAGCCCTGGAAAACGTTTAAAACGGATGCGGAGGCTACACGCGAGGTATTGCAGAATTGCCTGCATATCATTGGTCACTTAGGGACCCTGATGCAGCCATTTTTACCTACGGCTTCCAAAAAGATCTTTGGAATGCTGAATTTCAACAAGGAAGTCTTGTCGTACGATGAGGAAATAACTTTTACTGCGGGGCATAAGCTAAATGCACCCGAGCTATTGTTTGAGAAAGTAGAAGACGAAGTGATCGACCGCCAGCTGGAAAAACTGAAGGCAAAAGCAACTGCTGCTGCTCCGGCGCAGGTAGAAGTGGCGCCCGCTAAAGAGAACATTAACTACGAGCAATTCCTGGCAATGGATATTCGTGTAGGAACGATCCTGGAAGCAGAAAAAGTAGCAAAGACAAAGAAGCTTTTGAAGCTGAAGATAGATACCGGTATTGATCAGCGGACTGTAGTTTCCGGGATCGCAGAGTTCTTTGAACCGGAAGCAATCATCGGACAGCAGGTGAGCATGCTGGTGAATCTTGAACCACGGGAGATTAAAGGGATCATTTCCCAGGGAATGATCCTGATGGCTGAAGATGCGGACGGGAAACTGAGCTTTGTATCGCCGACAAGTCAAACCGGGAACGGTTCAGTGGTAAGATAGCCTGGAAGTAAATGTGCAAATGAGGTAGATTATTTCTTTAATAATTTGCACATTTGCACATGAAATACCGTTGATAAGTGGTAGTAGCGGTTTAGTAAATCGTAACTTTAAAATCACTTAATCGTAAATCGAATGGCCCTGTAGTTCAACGGATAGAATAGAAGTTTCCTAAACTTTAGATATGGGTTCGATTCCCGTCGGGGCTACGTAAAACCCAGTAGAAGTATAGTTCTGCTGGGTTTTTTGTTTCATGGAACTAGTAGTATTTCGGGAGTACCAATGGGAGCAAATGAGCAGCTCCGGTCTTTCCCCTAAAATAAACTTGTCTGAACATCTAAAATTCCTTTTCTTAGAAAAGGGAGATCACTCATAATTTCGAATCTCTCTTTGGTTATCCTGAACGACCTTCTTAACAATAGGAGACGATCTGCATTTGTAGTAGATTGATATTCCAGATCTTTCCAACTTTCCCACGGTCCCTTAAATTCTGCTTTTGGGATTCCTTTTGCAACAGTTAGATGACCTGTTTTTATAAAGCGATGAGGGTTTCCTTTTACATGCTTCAGTACTGGACTGCACGATTTCTGAATGTATCGTGTCATTTCGCTAAAGGGGTTTTCGTCTTTCAATCTCACATATAGCGTACAAGTAGTTTTATGAAAACAATCAAAACCGGAGAGCTCTATTTGAAATGGCGAAATATTACTGACATTTCTTTGCAAACAAGCGGTTAACCTACTTTCGTTGAAAGCCGGTTGAATGATGTTAAATACAGTAAAATGAGGTTTGGACGAAACGGCAGCATCCCACCAGTATTGCCTTTTACAACGGATTTTCATGTCCATAACATCATCCCTAACTTTCCTGTTTGGTTGTATTATTGCCAGGTACTCATAGTAGTCGTTATTTTTCATGTCCCGTTTATAAGCACTGTTTACTCCATTCGGCTCTGCCCGGATCCTCAGCACTAAAATCTGTAAATACCGACCTCGCCCTTACCCCACAGCCATCCACACTACAAAAACACTTGCAGTAACCACAAAGGCATAGTAATAAGGGCGTACAGCAGCTTTTCTCTTTTGAGAAGGGCCTCCGGTGCTCAATGCAGCAAAGAGTAGGTCTAGAATGGCTTCCATTTCTTAAGGTTTTATTAACGAAACTACTGAAATAAATCGAATTGATTATTTAATGTCTGGGAAGCATTGCCTCCAAAAAGACAAGCCTATTACCCAGAATTTTCTAGAAGAAGTTCGTTCCTACCTTACCGTATCCGCCGATGTAGTCTGCTTCTTTCTGATAAAGCCTCCCAGTTTATTCTTAATCTGTTCCGCGGCCTTCGTTTGTACCTGCTTTTTTAGGGTGTCGGCTCGTTGCTGCGCCTGAGCTTTTGACTTTTCCACAAGGGTGTTTACTTCCTGCTGTGCTTTTGCCTGCAGTTCTGCTTTTTTTGTATCTACAAACTGAGTGGCGGCTGTTTTTACTTCGTTGCGGGTATCATCGGCTACAGAGGTAATCTTAATACTTGGCTTCAGCACCGTGCCGGTCATAAGCGCGTTCACTTTCACCGTTTCTCCCAGCTCTACCGCTGATCCTGTTTTCGAGTTAAAGCGCGCCAGCAAGGCGTTGCCCGCTGCATTGACTTTGGTGCCCAGGTAAGCCCGCGGAACGTTCATTGCCAGCTTGTAGCTCATGCTCTGATCCAGACTGTTGAAACCTTCTACCAGCATGGAAAAGTCGCCCTTCTTAATGGTCAGAGGTGCTACGTTGAGTCGGCCGTTCTCAATCTTGAACTTGGTCAGGAAGTTATTCAGTTCCAGCTTCTGAAGTTTATCCGTATTCAAAGCAAGAGAAAGCTTGTTTAAGGGTTCAAATCCCTGCACAATTGCCTGGATAATGTTGGTAATCCCTTCAACATTGACAGAAGAGTAGAGAGGCATCATGTGCTGATCAAGCTCAGAGTTGAAGGAAAGCTTAGTGGAGAAAGTACCGCTGGTATATTTAGCAACGGGAGCCAGCAGTTTTATCGTATTAAAGGTGCTGAAGGCCTTCTGGATACTCATCTTTTCGATGCCAAAATCAATGTTCACTTTTGGTTTTTTAACATCAGTGCTGGCGTAGGAACCGTTCATGCTCAGGCGTCCGTCGAGCATATCCAGCTTCATGTCTTTGAAGTAGAGGGTCTGTTGATCTACCTGTAAGCTCCCTGCAGCATTCTGGATATCGTAATTATCATACAACACCCGCCCCGCATTTACAGAAAGCGCAAAATCAATATTAGCAGGAACTTCAATAACTGTCAGCTTGGCTGTGTCGGCCTGCTTGCTGGTACCTGGAGTTGAAGGTCCCATCAGCTCATTTACATCCAATAAACCAGAACGTACGTTAAACTTCCCTCTAAGCGGAATATCCTTTTTAAAGACATATTCCAGGTAATTGTCCAGCGTTCCGTTTGCCTGGAAGTCGCTCTTGCCTACCTTCGCGGAGAGGTTCGTAAGACTGATATTTTTGGGATTAAACGTGACTTTCGCAGATGGAACGCTCACCGGCATAGGTACCTGCTGTCCCGAGTAATTGAAATTGTTAGCTACCAGGAAGCCGGAAATCTTGAAATTCTGGTATTGGCCTTTATCTACTGAAGATTTGTTTCCGGTTGCTTTTACATCGGCATCCACTATCCCGCTAAGGTTCATTCCCTGCATGGGGAAAATAGTGGTCAGCTGTTTCAGATCCAATTTTCCTTTCAACACCATATCCACAAAGGGATCACTAACGGGATTTTTTACGAGCAGTTTCCCGTCCAGCGGGATGGTGCCAAACTCCAGGTGGAAAGACGGGATGTTTACGATGGTATGATCTAGCACCCCGTCAGGATTTTCGATATCGGCCTTTACGGCGATATTGTTGATAGCCGAGCTTAGTCCGGGGTATTTTACTTTTCCATCGGCAATCAGGAAATGCAGATCGAAAGCCGGTAGGGATTTCTCGTTGTAGGTACCTTTGGCCTTTCCTTCGAAACCAAACTTGCCGCTGGCGTTCATATCTTTAAAGCTCGAAGAGTATAGGGCAGGTATCAGTGAAAGGAAGTTTTTCAGGTCCGACTGCGCCGCGTTAAACTTTACATCTACCAGCATATCATCAGCATTCGGCATTGCCAGACTTCCACTGAGTGAAAGGATGAGCTCGTTCAAGTTGATCTTGTTTGCACCCAGACTGAACTTCATCTGCTTCATATCAATCTCAATGGGCAGATCCGCCGAGAGTTTTACCCTGCTCAGGTAGGGAATGCCGGCGTATTTTACTGTTAGTTTTTCAATGGTTGAAGAAGTATTCAGCGTAAACAGATCTTGTGTGAAATCACCGTCTCCATCGTGATTTAGGCTGTCCATCGCCATAAAGAAGCCCAGAGACGCATCATCATAGACAATCCTGCCGTTTTCTATCTCATAGTTCTTTAAGGCAGCTTTCAATTTGGTTTGTGAAGTATCTGCATCAGCCGCTTCCGAAGAATCGGCTTTAGCTATGTCCCAGTTTGCTTTTCCGCTTTTCAACACACGGGCATAGATCCGTGGCTCCTGGAGCTTTACCGACTTGATCTGGTAACTCTCCCCCTTGATTACGCTCATGACGTCCAGGTTCACGTGTAGGCGAGGGATATTGGCCAGGGTATCAGTCGCAAAACTGTCAATTCCGGCGATGGTAAGACTATCTAGATCTACCCCCAGGTATGGAAAGGAACTGATCAGCGTGAAATCAACCTCTTTGAAGTTAACCTTAGCATTTACATTCGTATTAATTGACTTTTTAACTTCAGCAAGGATTTTATCCTTAAAAAGGAAGGGAGCAAGGGCTGCTGCAGAAAGTAAAACAATGCCTGTAAGGACAAGGGTGATGGCAACTTTTCTAAAACTCATGTGTGTGAGGAATTTGAGAGGGGAAATTAAGAAATTTTAGGGGATTAGGGGGAACGCATGGTACTAAGGGTGTCTCGTCCTAAAAAAAAGTTTACAGGTTAAAGATATAATCCTAGGATAGCTTTACGGATTTCCACTAGTCCTAAGATAGCTTTACAAGCTTACGATTTTTCTGATAATAGTTTTTCCATAGTTTGTTTGTACTGATCATTTCGGAATGTACTACAGCAGGAGTTAGCATACCGTTGCTCATATGTGGCCTTTCGGTATTATAAAGCTCAATAGCTTTTTCCAGCAGGATTCTTCCGTCTGCTAAATCGGTTGCCCGATAGTAGTTTAGATACTCTTGTTTGAGTATCCCATTGATACGCTCTGCTATTGCATTCTCTTTGGGATCTCCGTTTTCTGTCATACTAATCTGTATCTGATAATCCTGCAATAGCTTTACATACTGCTCGCTGCAGTATTGCACTCCCCGGTCTGAATGATGAATAAGTGAGTAACCTGAAGCAGGTAACGATTGTAAAGCCATTTTCAGGGCCTTGAGAGTTTCCACAGATTCCAATGTGTCGGAAAGGTGGTAACCGACAACTTATGAGAATATGCATCTGTAATTAAGCTAATGTACAAGTACTTATCCTTTTGTGCTCCAATAGGTGATGTCACTTACCCAAAGCTGATTAGGAGTAGTAAGTTCGATTCCCTTAATCCTATTGGGCCACTTTCGAAGCCAA
>NZ_JAFEWD010000016.1 GCF_017355855.1 Pedobacter sp. SYSU D00535
TAGTTCAAGGGATCCTGAAACCAGTTCAGGATGACGATGAAAGGAGAGGTAGGCGAAGATGAGCAACTTCAGCTTACGGTCTTGGGTGAAAACAGTTGAAAAAGCACCAGGAGCTCTTCGGAATTTGTAATTCCGAAGTTCCTATCGTAGGTTCTAAGAACTGGTAGGAAGTTGCAACGTAGCTGGATTGTAAATCCAGAGATACGGCTTCGAGATTGCAAATCTAGAAGAGCGTGTGTGAAAATGATGACTAGGTGCAAACAGTTGAAAAAGCACTAGCGCTACTTCAGATCGTCATGCTGAATTTAGTTTAGCATCTCTTGAGTAATAAAAAAACGGGATCACGCAGGGCAAAGGTCAATGGAAAATTTTCGTCCCGGGTTCTCTCTCCCCCAACTATATCCCCGAAAAAAAAAATAGCCGGATGAATTGCTTCACCCGGCTATTTCTCTTACCAGTATAAATTACAGTTCTACGCCTTCGGCAAGGACCATGATTTTATTGTCCAGTACTTCTACCACTCCACCCTTGATCAGAAAGCTTTCGGTTTCTTTTCCGTTACGGATGATCACTTGTCCATCTTCTAATGTAGAAATGATAGGAGCGTGGTTGTTCAAAACTTCGAAAGAACCCTGTACACCAGGAACGGTTACAGAAGTAACTTCTCCTTCGTATACTTTTTTATCTGGTGTTAAAATTTCTAAAGTCATATTATGCGTTTGCTTCAGCTAGTAATTTCTTACCTTTTTCAATAGCATCCTCAATAGTACCTACAAGGTTGAATGCAGCTTCAGGATATTCATCCACTTCTCCATCCATGATCATGTTGAAACCTTTGATGGTATCTTTGATGTCAACAAGTACACCTTTTAATCCGGTGAACTGTTCAGCTACGTGGAAAGGCTGCGATAAGAAACGTTGAACACGACGAGCGCGTGAAACGGTTAATTTATCTTCTTCAGAAAGCTCATCCATACCTAAGATAGCGATGATATCCTGAAGCTCTTTGTAGCGCTGAAGAATTTCTTTTACACGTTGAGCTGTATCGTAATGCTCGTTACCTAAAACCATTGGGCTAAGGATACGTGAAGTAGAATCCAATGGATCCACCGCAGGGTAAATACCTAACTCAGCGATTTTACGTGAAAGTACAGTTGTTGCATCTAAGTGAGCGAAGGTAGTAGCCGGAGCAGGGTCAGTCAAGTCATCCGCAGGTACATATACCGCCTGTACAGATGTGATGGAACCACGTTTAGTTGAAGTGATACGCTCTTGCATCAAACCCATCTCTGTTGCAAGTGTTGGTTGGTAACCTACCGCTGATGGCATACGTCCTAAAAGTGCTGATACCTCTGAACCTGCCTGAGTAAAACGGAAGATATTGTCGATGAAGAAAAGGATATCACGTCCTTGTCCCTGACCATCACCATCACGGAAGTACTCAGCGATTGTAAGACCTGATAATGCTACACGTGCACGGGCACCTGGAGGCTCATTCATCTGACCAAATACGAAGGTCGCTTTTGAATCTTTCAGATCTTCAGCGTTGATCTTATCCAGGTTCCATTCACCTTTCTCCATTCCGTGCATAAACTCCTCACCATATTTAATGATGCCTGATTCAAGCATCTCACGAAGAAGGTCATTACCTTCACGGGTACGCTCACCCACGCCGGCAAATACTGAAAGTCCTGAATACGCTTTCGCGATATTGTTGATCAGCTCCTGAATAAGTACTGTTTTACCTACACCCGCACCACCGAACAATCCAATTTTACCACCTTTTGCATAAGGCTCTAAAAGATCGATTACTTTGATACCAGTGAAAAGTACTTCAGTTTCTGTTGATAAATCTTCAAATCTTGGTGGCTGGGCGTGGATAGGACGACCGTTCGCTTTGTCAAGGTCAGCGATACCGTCGATAGCATCTCCAACAACGTTGAATACACGTCCTTTGATACCTTCGCCAATAGGCATTTTAATAGGTGCACCTGTATCTACAACAGGCATACCACGTACTAGACCGTCAGTTGAGTCCATCGCGATGGCACGAACACGGTCTTCTCCAAGGTGCTGCTGCACCTCAAGGACGATCTTTTGTCCGCCAGCCTTAGTGATCTCTAATGCGTCAAAAATCTGAGGCAGCTTAGCATCGTCTGCGAAGCTTACGTCAACTACGGGTCCGATGATCTGCGCTATTTTTCCAATGTTTGGCATATGAATTTTGGTGAAGAATTGTAATTCAATTAAATAAGCATATTTATTTATGCTATTTTTTTGGTTCGCAAAAATACGTTTTATCCAATAAATTCAAATGCCTGTTAAAAAAGATTTTAATTAATTTTTGAAAGCCTGCTCTTTTGCGAAAAACTGGCCCAGAAATGGCTTATATATCCCAGTAATAATCTCAATACTTATGAAAACTTCAATTAATAAAATAGTACAATTTGGAGCGAAGATGACAGTGATCCTGATGCTCCTGTCTATATCCCTTGTTTCGTATGGGCAGAACGAATTTCCTGAGCGAACCACTCATGCCGAGCAGGCCAATACTTATTTGCACAACTGGGAAGTAGACCCTAACGGAGTGCCTAATACCAGTGCCTGGTATGTGCAGCCCTGGATCTGGTCTATCGTAGCCGCGGTGTTAATCCTCGTGGTGGCATTCTTCGCTCGTGGCGGAGGTCGTCAGGATCAGCCCTTCGGATCGGAACGCGGAGTGCGTCAATCTTCTTAGTGGCACACATATTGCATTTAAGTTAACACACTTAGTATCAACTAAAATTTTTAACCATGAAAAACAGTATTAAAAAATTAGCAAAGGTGGATGTATGGGTTTCTGCCTTTGTAATCACCTTAAGCATTCTTTTCGGTTCAACTGCTTTCGCACAATCCTCCGTTCCTGAGCAAGTGGACGTAAATATAAACGCCGACACTGGTGGAGGTGGCGGCTGGTACGCTCAACCATGGGTTTGGGTAGTAGGGGTGGCATTGTTTATCATTATCATTATTGCCATCACCAGAAATGGAAGCAGCCGGGAGGTCTAGTCCGGGCAACCGAAAATAGAAAAGGGCGAACCAGGTGTTCGCCCTTTTTGCTTTGCCGCCCTTTGTTCATATTTGAAATATGAAACGCATCCTGGTAACCGGCAGTAATGGTCTGCTCGGACAAAAGCTAACCGATCTTCTCTTAACCCGATCAGAAATCTCCCTGATCGCCTCCTCTAAAGGTCCGAATCGTCATCCTGTAGCAAGGGGATATATCTATGTTGATCTGGATCTCTCAGACAAAAGCAGGCTCGAAACTGCCATCACTACCCATCGACCTGATGTCATTATCAATACCGCCGCCATCACCAATGTAGATAGCTGTCATAAAGAGCGGGATTTATGCTGGAAAATTAATGTCGAGTCGGTGAGTCATCTTGCCGCACTTTGCCGAGAATACGCTATTCATTTGATTCATCTCTCTACGGATTTCGTTTTTGATGGTGAGGAGGGGCCTTATAGGGAAGAGGACCAGCCCAACCCATTGAGCTTTTACGGAGAAAGCAAACTGGCCGCCGAGCGCTTGGTGCAGGACTCGGGCTGTCGTTATACTATTGTGCGCACTATCCTGGTTTATGGCATCACCGCGCAGATGAGCCGCTCTAATATTGTTCTCTGGGTGAAACAGTCGTTGGAAGCGGGAAAACAAATACAAGTAGTAGATGACCAGTTCCGGATGCCCACCCTGGCCGAGGATCTGGCAGCGGCTTGTTTGGCAATCGCCGAGCAGGAAGCAACTGGCATCTATCATATATCCGGAAAGGATATGTTATCCGTTTTAGAGATCGCCCTTCAGGTGGCCGATTTCTGGAAGCTCGACAAGTCGCTTATTACGTCTGTCTCCTCCGGAACATTGAATCAGGAAGCTAAAAGACCGCTTAAAACAGGATTTGTACTCAATAAAGCTATTCGTGATATCCATTATCAACCTCATTCGTTTCAGGAGGGGCTCGCCCTGTTGGATCAGCAGTTGAAGGAGGGAGGATACTTGTAGAATATTTTGGATTAGAATTTAATTAGTTGATATTTGAGAAGATAGGGAACGGATTGCTGTTCTTTACCTTAATCATTTAGATTCTAATTAAACAACCTAAAAATGGACAATGGCGTTTCTTTATTGCTTACAGTAGTTGGGGCAATAGTAGCTTTATTTCTTTTTCTGTATATCCTACCGATTAACCTTTGGTTTACGGCCCAGCTTTCCGGAGTGCGGATTAGTCTGTTGAACCTGTTCCTGATGCGGCTGCGGAAAGTGCCGCCTTCTTTAGTGGCCAATGCAATGATCACCTCCACCAAGGCGGGACTTAATCTTACCTCGAATGATATCGAAACCCATTACCTGGCAGGAGGTAACGTGAATAACGTGATCAAAGCGCTTATCTCGGCAGACAAAGCCAATATCCCGCTCGATTTTAGACTAGCTACCGCGATTGACCTGGCGGGTCGTGATGTATTTGACGCTGTTCAATTATCCGTAAATCCAAGGGTCATCAATACCCCTCCGGTGGCAGCAGTAGCAAAGGATGGTATCCAGCTGATCGCGAAAGCCCGGGTAACAGTAAGAGCAAACATCAATCAACTAGTGGGTGGTGCCGGAGAAGAAACGATTCTGGCCCGGGTAGGTGAGGGGATTGTAACCACCATTGGTTCAGCAATCAACCATAAAGAAGTATTGGAAAATCCCGACCGGATATCCAAAGTGGTATTGGAAAAAGGATTAGACAGTGGAACGGCGTTTGAGATCCTCTCCATTGATATTGCGGATATCGATATCGGTGATAATATTGGTGCCAAATTGCAAACAGATCAGGCAGAGGCCGATTTGAAGGTGGCAAACGCCAGAGCCGAAGAACGCCGCGCTATGGCAGTAGCCTCAGAGCAGGAAATGCGCTCCAAGGCCCAGGAAGCACGTGCAAAAGTAATCGAAGCAGAAGCGCAAGTACCACTTGCCATGGCTGAAGCATTCCGTTCCGGGAATTTGGGTGTGATGGATTACTACCGCATGCAAAACCTGAAGTCCGACACCGAAATGCGCGACGCAATAGCGAAGCCAAATCCGGGTAAGGGTAAGCAGTCGTAAGTGATCGGACGACTCCAAGTCATCCGACCACTAAAAGAGAGCAAGACCGGGGGAGTTCCCTCATAGCCGGGCAGGCCTAGTGCTGCTGCTATTTTCTTCCAACTTTTTCTTGACAAAAAGTTGGGCAAAACTTAGCGAAGCGATCTCTTTCAGGCCATTAAAAATAAAATTAACCCTGAAAAACTCAAGGACTTCCCAAGGTGCCTTTTGGCTCAAATCATCCGCACAGTTCTGTCAGCAGCGCTCAGGGCTGCGCCTGCTTCGCCCTCTAGCTCATATCCATCGCTTCGCAACCAGCCAATGCCCTTTTCCATCACACAAGGCTTGCTGCTGCCAGAACTTTATCCGGCACTGAGGGAAGTCCGGCCCTCCGGATCAACGTTACTACTAAAATCATGTCGCTTTAACCCTAGTACCTTTTATCAAGTGCACTACCGGTTAGCTTGGTTGAAAACTTGTAGTTCCGTTGTTCAGGGGACCGCCGTCCCGTAAGTTCCGGAAAAATTTGCGCATCGGCTGGCCTGTGTATGGGGATGGGGCCTTGGCTGGTTGTCTGAAGCCAAGGCATGAGCGACTTCAGGGGACAAGCAGACGCAGCCCCGAGCTGATGCGCAAATTTGTGCGGCTGACCTGTGCGGCAAAGGAACATTCGGGAAGGCTTGGGTTTTTTTTCTTTTTGTGTCAAGACAAAAAGAAAAGAAACATTTTTTAGCGAAGCGGTCTCTAAAGGACTTCTCAAAGTACCCAAAAATGCTTCCTAGTTTCTTCTCCAACTTTTTCTTGACAAAAAGTTGGGCAAAAGTCAAGGACTTCCCAAGGTGCCTTTTGGCTCAAATCATCCGCACAATTCTGCCAGCAGCGCTCAGGGCTGGGCTGCTTTGCCCTCTAGCTCATATCCATCGCTTCGCAACCAGCCAATGCCCTTTTTCATCACACAAGGCTTGCTGCTGCCAGAACTTTATCCGGCACTGAGGGAAGTCCGGCCCTCCGGATCAACGTTACTACTAAAATCATGTCGCTTTAACCCTAGTACCTTTTATCAAGGGCACTACCGGTTAGCTTGGTTGAAAACTTGTAGTTCCGTTGTTCAGGGGACCGCCGTCCCGTAAGTTCCGGAAAAATTTGCGCATCGGCTGGCCTGTGTATGGGGATGGGCCCTGGCTGGTTGTCTGAAGCCAAGGCATGAGCGACTTCAGGGGACAAGCAGACGCAGCCCCTAGCTGATGCGCAAATTTGTGCGGTTGACTCGTGCGGCAAAGGAACATTCGGGAAGGATTGAGTTTATTCACAGGTTTATTTGTTTTTTAATGGTGTTCATGGTCTCGCTTCGCTCGGCATTGTTTCTTTTTGTGTCAAGACAAAAGGACTAGGCCCTTCCGCGGCCATGAGCGGAAATACAACGATCCTCGCTCTTCGGAATTTGCAATTCCGAAGTTCCTACCGCAGGATTTGTAATCCGAAACCTGCTGTTTTATTGTTTGCACGGTCGCAGGAACCACTAACGACGAGTTTTTCTTGTCATCCTGGCGGTAGGAGGGAACTGAAGTTTTTTTTGCCCTCATAGCCGGGCAGGCCTAGTCCTTTTCTCTTGAAAGAAAAGGACCCAAAGTTCAAGGACTTCCCAAGGTGCCTTTTCGCTCAAGACAACCGCACAGTTCCTGCATCAGCGCACGAGGGCTGCGCCTGCTTGGCCCCAGTCACACAAGTTCAACGCTTCAGCCAACCAGCCAATGCCCTCTTCCCTGGCTCAAGCCCTGCTGATCCGGGAACTTTATCCGGCACTGAGGGAAGTCCGGCGCTCCGATCCACGCTACTACTAATACCATTGTCCCTTTCACCCTGGTGCATTTTATCAAGGGTAGTACCGGTTAGCTTGGTTGAAAACTTGCAGTTCCGTTGATCAATGGAATCGCCTGCCCGTAAGTTCCGGGAAAAATTTGCGCATCAGCTGGCTAGTGTATTGGGATGGGGCCTTGGCCGGTTGTCTGAGGCCAAGGCATGAGCGACTTCAGGGACAAGCAGACGCAGCCCGGAGCTGATGCGCAAATTTGTGCGGCTGACCTGTGCAGCAAAGGAACATTGGGGGAGGCTTGAGTTTTATTCACAAGTTGATTTGATTGTTATTGGTGTTCATGGTCTCGCTTCGCTCGGCATTGTTTCTTTTTTGTGTCAAGACAAAAAGAAAAGAAATAAAAATTAGCGAAGCGCTATTAAAGTTAGCAGGAACGACTTGCGAACGGTGTTTTTTGTCATCCCAATGATAGGAGGGAACTTAAATTTCTTTGCCCTCATAGCCGGGCAGCCTAGGTACTTTTTTCTTGATAAAAAAGTACCCAAAACTTAGCGAAGCGATCTCTTTCAGGCCATTAAAAATCAAATTAAATCCTGAAAAAATCAAGGACTTCCCAAGGTGCCTTTTGGCTCAAATCAACCGCACAGTTCTGCCAGCCGCCGCTCAGGGCTGCGTCTGCTTTGCCCCCATGCTCATTCCCCTCCCTCCGCAAACCAGCTAATGCCCTTCCATCACACAAGGCCTGCTGCTGCCAGAACTTGTTCCGGCACTGAGGGAAGTCCGGGCCTCCGATCCACGCTACTACTAATACCATTGTCCCTTTCACCCTAGTGCACTTTATCAAGGGTAGTACGGTTAGCTTGGCTGAAAACTTGCGGTTCCGTTGTTCAATGGAACCGCCGTCCCGTAAGTTCCGGGAAAAATTTGCGCATCAGCTGGCTAGTGTATGGGGATGGGGCCTTGGCTGGTTGTCTGAAGCCAAGGCATGAGCGACTTCAGGGGACAAGCAGACGCAGCCCCGAGCTGATGCGCAAATTTGTGCGGCTGGCCTGTGCGGCAAAGGAACATTCGGGAAGGCTTGACTTTTTGGTCCTTTTGTGTCAAGACAAAAGGACTAGGCTCTTCCGCGGCCATGAGCGGAAAAACAACAACTTTTGCTCTTCGGAATTTGTAATTCCGGAGTCTTGCAGTTCATCGATTTACGTCTGCTTTGCCCCCATGCTCATTCCCCTCCCTCCGCAAACCAGCCAATGCCCTTCGCCATTGCACAAGGCCTGCTGCTGTCTGAACTTTTTCCGGCTCTGAGGGAGGTCCGGCCCTCCGGATCAATGTTACTACTAAATACCAGTGTTGCTTCTAAAATCGGAACTGCTGCATGAGCGAGGCAGCTTGCATTATTAAATGATTTGACTAATCCAATTTTATCCTCCTCAAAACCAGCACCCAAACCATTTTTTTCAAAAAAATATTTTATCCTTTAAAAACGATTTCTATCTTTGCAGTCCGTTAACACAGGGACTTGTAGCTTAATTGGATAGAGCATCTGACTACGGATCAGAAGGTTAGGGGTTCGACTCCCTTCAAGTCCACAAACCAAATAGAAAGCCTTTTCGTCCAAATCGGAAAGGCTTTCAAATTTAAAAACAATCTTAATGCTCAATCTAGTTTTGTTTGGCCCTCCGGGAGCCGGTAAGGGAACTCAATCCCAAAAGCTTATTGAAAAGTATCAGCTTGTTCACCTCTCCACCGGAGATATTCTCCGAAATGAAATCGCAAACGGCACTGAACTTGGCCTTGAAGCAAAAAAGCTGATGGATCAGGGTGTGCTTGTTCCGGATGAAGTAGTGATCGGTATGATCAGCAATAAGCTGGATGCCAACAAGGATGCAAGAGGTTTCATTTTTGATGGTTTTCCGAGAACTGTTGCGCAGGCAGAGGCCCTCGACATTCTTTTAGCTTCTAAGCAAACTGCTATTTCCGGGATGATCGCTTTAAACGTGAACGATGCGGAGTTAGAGAAGCGTTTGCTGCTAAGAGGGAAAGATTCAGGCCGTCCTGATGACGCCGATCCGGCAATCATCAGAAGAAGGATTGAAGAGTATAACAATAAAACTGCTCCGGTTGCCAATTACTACAAGTCGCAGGGCAAATACGTAGGTATTAATGGTATTGGTAGCATCGACGAGATCTTTACCGAGATCTGCAACGTAGTAGATAAGTTCTAGTAACATTTCATATAGTATAGAGCGGATACGAAGTGAACCTTCTATCCGCTATTTTTGTATTAAAGGGGGAGTAAGGAAGCACGGAGGTTCTCGTAGCATCTCCCTTTATTTTAATAACAGATCAATTTTCAGCACTATGTCTCAGGGATCCAACTTCGTTGATTATGTCAAAATCTGCTGCCGCTCCGGTCATGGAGGTGCAGGTTCTGCCCATTTACATCGCGATAAGCACACCGCGAAAGGGGGACCTGACGGCGGCGATGGCGGGCGGGGAGGTCATATCATATTAAAGGGAAGTACCCATATCTGGACCTTGCTGCACTTGAAATATCGTAAGCACGTAATTGCCGAAAATGGCGAAAGCGGAGGAAGCGCTCTCCGGACGGGACGGAACGGAACCGACGAAATTTTGGAAGTGCCCCTCGGCACGATTGCGAAAGATGCAGAGACAGGGGAGGTGCTGTTTGAGATTACTAAAGATGGTGAAACCAGGGTGCTAACTGCCGGCGGCAGGGGCGGGCTGGGTAACTGGCACTTCAAATCGCCCACCCAGCAGACACCCCGGTTTGCACAGCCCGGCGAGCCAGGTAAGGAAGAGTGGATGATCCTGGAGTTAAAGGTGCTGGCGGATGTCGGTTTGGTCGGATTCCCGAATGCCGGGAAATCAACACTGCTATCCGTAGTATCGGCGGCCAAGCCGGAAATCGCAGATTACCCGTTCACTACGCTGGTACCTAACCTGGGTATTGTTTCCTATCGGGATAACCGCTCCTTTGTAATGGCTGATATTCCGGGAATTATCGAGGGCGCCTCCAAAGGAAAAGGACTGGGTATCCGCTTTCTGCGACATATCGAGCGGAACTCTGTCTTACTCTTTCTAGTACCTGCCGATACCAGTCGAAGTATAAAAGAAGAATATCAGATTTTACTGAATGAGCTGGAAGACTACAATCCCGAGCTGATGCACAAGCCACGTATCCTGGCCGTAAGCAAATCAGATCTTTTGGATGAAGAGTTGAAAGAAGAGATGAAACAGGACCTTCCTGCTATTCCTTATGTTTTTATCTCCTCCGTGGCGCAGCAGGGAATTCAGGAGCTCAAAGACCAACTTTGGAAGGTGATTAACCAGGGTCAGTGATCGGACGACTCCAGTCATCCGACTATTAAGGTAGAACCAAATCTTCGCCTGCCTTAAGCTTTTTGGGAATAAAAGAGTCGAAAAACAAGAATTTCAGCGTCGTTCGTCAGTTCGTTAGGTCCTAATAACCCTTTGGACGAATTTTAAGCTAGAGAAACTCTAAACGGATCGCTCGTTTTATTAGGAAAATAAAAAGCGAGTCCAAGGCTTCCTTGCACATTTTTGAAAAATTTGCACATTAATAACTTCACAATTTCTTTTTACGTTATTAGTAATAAATAAACGCTCAGGATATATGCTCTTAGAAATTGTGATTATCTTAATTGTACTGGCCTACCTCTGGATCGCTTACGAGCTAACACATCCTTATGTCCCTCATGAAGAGGATTAAGGGTGTATGAGCCGGTGTAGTCGCAACTTGCTCTTTTAGCTTAGCAGGGTGACGAACGCGTAAGCAGCTGAAGCGAGAAGGATCCCTCCCAGAATGAGTTCGCTGTAAATATTGTTTCGTTGTAGTGTGTCTTTGTCTTTCATGTGTTTTTGATAGGATTGAGATATTTGTAGTAAACGTTGACAAATTTAGAAAAAAAACTAATGTTTTCTGGATTTTGTTTGTGTTTTATCTATAAAGCGCTGTTTTTTATTTATTTATCTTTTTTGAGCCCATTGCGTTGAAAAACCTTTAAAATTCGTAGGGACAAGGGCCGTCTTTTTTAATCCTTGCTCTTCGGAATTTGCAATTCCGAAGCTCCTATCGTAGGTTCTGTGAACCGGCAATGAAAACGCCGCTATTGATCCTTCCGACCCGTAATCGGAGAGGGGGGGCGACTGGATTACAAATCCAGGGATATGGCTTCGAGATTGCAAATCTCGAAGAGCAGCGAAATCTGGAAGAGCAGCATTCTACTAAACCTAAAAATAAGGAAACCTAGTGTTGCGCAGCAAGCATTGCCCGCTTTTTGCCGCCCAGGTTTACCCAGATCACTATCAAAAAGAACAGGCAAAGATAGATCACGAAGTTAAAGGCATCGTGGTGGTTGGTAAAGCCGAGAAAGGAGTCTTCTTGGGACAGACACAGGTAAATAAAGCGACCCATATTCAGCAGTTGAATAAAGGCAATTCCAAAGAAAAAAAACAGGATCTTCTCTTTTAATGGCTTCGGATAGGCCACTACAAAGGCCGTAAAGAAGTTCATCACCCCAAAACCAAGGCAGGGATATGCTACTATCACCCCACCCTGACCAGGAATCCTTAGCCAGTCACCATAGACAAAACTTGGATAGCCGATCAGGCTGATCACCATTTTTGTAGCTCCCAGGAGGATATGGGTGAAGCCTCTTAAATAGTTGAAATGATCGTCGATAAAAGGACTGTAATAATTTCTGGGGGTAACGATACCTTCGAAGGCCCAATGCCAGTAATCGAGCACGAAAAAGAGGCCTAAAAATACAAGGAGAAAACGGTAAAGTGGCTGACGCCATACCTGTTCTTTAAACCTTCTCCCAAATTTTCTATACATAGACCTACTTTTTACGAAAGGCGGGCTCAAGGGTTACCGAAAAGACGATCCTAAAAAAAGGCATTAAATTTTTTTCAAAAATTCAAACGATCTGTTTTTCTTTTTGTTAAGAAATGAAAGAAAACGTGATAATATTGTAATTTGAATTAACCTTTACACATGAAAAAAGCACTTTTGACCGGCATTACAGGGCAAGACGGCGCCTACCTGGCCGAATTTTTATTAAAAAAAGGATACGAAGTTCACGGTATCAAACGCAGAAGCTCCCTGTTTAATACCGACCGTATCGATCATCTCTATCAGGATCCTCATGAAGAAGACGTGCGTTTTATCATGCATTACGGTGATTTAACTGACTCCACCAATCTGATTCGCATCATTCAGGATGTGCAACCTGATGAGATTTACAACCTGGGTGCTATGTCTCATGTAAAGGTAAGCTTTGATACACCGGAATACACAGCAAATGCCGACGGCATCGGAACCCTTCGGATTTTAGAAGCGGTTCGCATTTTAGGATTAACACAAAAAACAAAAATATATCAAGCTTCCACTTCTGAACTGTATGGTTTGGTGCAAGCGGTGCCTCAATCGGAAACTACTCCCTTTTATCCCCGTTCTCCCTACGCTGTAGCCAAACTGTATGGATACTGGATCACGGTGAACTACCGCGAGGCCTATGGCATGTATGCCTGCAACGGTATCTTGTTCAATCACGAGAGTCCGCTTCGCGGAGAGACGTTTGTAACGCGTAAGATCACCCGTGCAGCAGCGAAGATCGCCTTAAACCTGCAGCAAAAATTGTATCTGGGAAATCTGGACGCACGCCGCGACTGGGGCCACGCCAAAGATTACGTAGAGGCGATGTACCTCATCCTGCAACAAGAAAAGCCAGAGGATTATGTCATTGCTACCGGTATTACCACTACGGTACGCGACTTTGTGAAAATGTCCTTCGCTGAATTGGGTATTGAACTGGCATTTATAGGAGAGGGTGTGGATGAAAAAGGTATTGTAGTAGCTTGTGCTGACCCGGATTATCAGGTAGAGATCGGTTCGACGGTAGTCGAAGTAGATCCTCGCTACTTCCGTCCGACAGAGGTGGAGCTCCTGATCGGTGATCCGACCAAGGCCATGACCCAATTGAACTGGAAACCGAAATACGATCTTCCCGCCCTCGTAAAAGACATGGTGCAGGCGGATGTGGAGAGCTTCCGCAGAGAAAAGATCTTGCTGGACGCCGGTTATCGCGTCTTGAATCAGTTTGAATAATACGAAACGTAAAGCCGGTTATCCCAGGATCTCCGGCTTTTTTGTACGTTTGTATTGGTTTATTTAAGAAATCTTATCCCTCAGATGATCAACGTAATACTCTCCGGAGGTGTGGGAAGCCGCTTGTGGCCGCTCTCCAGAAAGTCCCGTCCCAAGCAATATATCCCGTTATTTAATCAAAAGTCGCTGTTTCAGCTTTGTGCTGAACGAAACAGCGGGCTAGCTTCGAAAGTGACGGTAGTAGGGAACGTGGAAAATTATTTGCTTTCACAAGCCTGTCTGGATGCTGCAGGCATTCAATCGTATACAGAAATTGTGGAAGCGGCACCCAGGAATACCGCTGCGGCGATCGCTTTTGCTGCTTTTGCTGCCCAGCCGGAAGAGCTCATGCTGGTATGTCCATCAGATCACGTCATAGCCGATCCGGATGGATACCGGAAAGCGGTAGAAGCTGCTGCGGACCTTGCTTCTCAGGGCTACCTCGTTACTTTTGGCGTGGTGCCTACGAAAGCAGAGACAGGCTATGGCTATATCGAGTTCGAAGGAAATAATGTAAAGAGCTTCCGCGAGAAACCTTCCTTCAAGGATGCCCAGGAGTATGTGTCCAGCGGAGCTTTCCTTTGGAATAGCGGGATGTTCTGCTTTCAGGCGGGCGTGTATCTGGAAGAACTGAAGAAATACGAGCCGGCCCTGTACGAAGCAGCGGTACGCGCCTGGGAGAAACGAAACGGAGCCGAACTTCCTGCGGAAGAAACGATGCAAATTCCTTCACAGAGTATAGACTATGCGGTGATGGAGCGCTCCGATAAGATCAAGGTGGTTCCCGCCTCTTTTGGTTGGTCTGACCTCGGTTCTTTCGAGTCGATCTGGGAGTATTTTGAGAAGGAAAACGAGAAAGGAAATTTCTTTAATAATAACATGGTGCTCGGGATGGATAAGCACGTCGAGTTCCTCGGTGTGGAGAACCTTATCCTGGTAAACACAGAAGATGCGCTGCTGGTATTGCCGAAAAGCGTATCTCAGGATGTGAAGAAAATCTACGAACGCCTGGAGCAGGAAAAACCGGGACTGCTAGCCTAGTGCTCAGTCCTGCGATCGGACGACTTTAAGACCGAAGAATCGATCCTTGCAAGGCTTTTCTTTCTTGTCATCCCGACAAAGAAGGGATTTAATGCAAGTCGTTACTTTCTTGTCATCACGACCCTGGGAAGGGTCTCAAGCAGTCAATATCTAAAACAAACAAAGGGCAAAACCCTTAAAAATATTCAATAACCGTCATGGAAAAAAACGCTAAAATATACATTGCTGGTCACCGGGGCATGGTAGGCTCAGCGATCTATAGAAAATTGGAGCGGGAAGGGTACAGCAATATCATTACCCGCGGCTCCAAAGAACTGGACCTGCGTGATCAGGTAGCAGTAGCCAGCTTCTTTGCCGAAGAAAAGCCGGATTATGTATTTCTGGCTGCGGCAAAAGTAGGAGGTATTGTTGCTAACAATACGTATCGTGCGGAGTTTCTTTACGATAACCTGATGATCCAGAGCAACATCATCCACAACGCTTATCTTAATGGAGTGAAGAAACTGATGTTCCTGGGTTCCAGCTGTATTTATCCCAAAATGGCACCTCAACCTTTGAAGGAAGAATACTTGCTGACAGGCACCCTAGAGTCGACCAATGAGCCGTACGCTATCGCTAAAATAGCCGGAATCAAGATGTGTGATGCTTACCGGGATCAGTACGGTTGTAACTATATCTCGGTAATGCCGACCAACCTTTACGGTTACAACGATAACTACCACCCGGAGAACTCTCACGTGTTACCGGCGCTGATCCGGAAATTCCACGAGGCCAAGGTGCAGGGAAAGGATAAAGTGGTGATCTGGGGAACAGGCAGTCCGAAGCGGGAATTTTTGTTTGCAGATGATCTGGCAGAAGCCTGTTATTACCTGATGGAGAACTATAACGAAGCCGGACTGGTGAACGTCGGAACAGGTGAGGACATCAGCATCAAAGACCTCGCACTGCTGGTGAAAAAGATCATCGGCTTTGAAGGAGAACTTGATTTTGATACGACCAAACCAGACGGTACACCCCGCAAGCTAATGGACGTAAGCAAACTCCACGCGACCGGCTGGAAACACACCATCGAACTCGAAGAAGGAATCAACCTCGCTTATCAGGACTTCCTAAAGAAAGAACAAGCCGCGGAAGCGGAAATGGCATAAACAAGAAAGGCGGCTTCGGTCGCCTTTCTTGTTTTAAGACTTTCAAGGGAGTTTTATCAAAGCACCACCTCCTAATCCAGCTCGCCATTTGCAGGATAGGATTCTTGCGTCACTCTACTGCCTCCTGTACTCCCTTTAAAGTGGAAAGCGACGAAACTGTCCTCCGCTGGCGACCCTGTCCCGAATGTAAATTTCGGGAAGGTGCCGCAGGTGGAAGTGGTTTTCAATCCCGCCGATATACGGTTCATCAAGGTTCCTCAAATCTAATCAAGAGCGTCATCCCGACCTTAGGAGGGATCTCCCGGAACAGTGGTAGTACGCTTGCATTCTACTTTCACCCCCGGGGATGGTTACCTAACGTCGGCACGAGCCCCACCCTTCGTTCCTCACCATGACGTCGGTGGGAGAGTGGCTGCTACTCTCAATGAGCCGGTACATCAGCCATCCGTCGTTCTAGTTAACGCCGCAGCCAAGATTCCGCCCGATTTCCGTACATCCCCTCTTTCTTCGTCATCCTGAACTTGTTTCAGGATCTCTTGAGTTTTCACATCCACGTTACCTTCGCTGGTAGGAAGGCCCGGAACAGTGGTAGTACGCTTGCATTCTACTTTCACCCCCGGGGATGGTCACGTCACCCCACCCGCAGTCCCTAAGCTTCGTTCCTCACCATGACGGCGTGGGAGAGTAGCTGCTACTTTCAATGAGCCGGTACATCAGCGATCTGTCGTTCTTATCCAGAGCGTCATCCCGACCGTAGGAGGGATCCTCCAGAACAGCGGTAGTACTTACATTCAGCTTTTCATTTTTTTTTGTCACTGCCTCCGGATTAATTGTATTTTTAACAAAGCATCTCCTAATACCGTCTTTCCTCTATTTTTCCCAAAAGTTTACACTGACCTTATAGCGACCTTACAGCGACTTTATAGCGACCTTATAGCGATGTTTCTCCAGTATTCGCTCAGGATTGGTTCAGCTCTCCTTCAGTAAAAGCACCCGCTAGCTGGAAGATAACTGAGCAAGGTATCTTGCAGAAGAGGCCTCTACCAATTAAGGAATTATAAAAATGAAGAAGCACTTGTATAGCTTAACTACAATTAGCACATTGCCCTGTATAGCTCAATTACTATTAATCCCCTAACCTGTATAGCTTATTTAGGACGAGACATAGGACGAGACAGGACGAGACAAACCGGGGGCTAGTCCGCACCTTCTCCGCACCAGCTCCGCAGAAAAGTATATTTCGGCGGAGGAAGTGCGGGGAAGATCAGCTGCTACTCCGGTTCCGGCGACTACTTTTATAAAAATTCTTTATTATCTTTACGTTAACTTAATTACTTATCACAATGGCACGTTATTCGAAAGGAGTTTATGGGCCTATTACAGGTAAAATAGGCAACGTTATCGGGAGCAGCTGGCGGGGAATACCTTATTTCAGGAGCCGGCCGAGGAAATCCACGAAACCAGTTACGGAAAAGCAACAAGGAACCCGCACCTCTTTTACTTTCATGCAGAACTGGTTGAGTCCACTGCATAAATTGTTGATGATCGGCTTCGAATCGTATGCACCTCCGGCCACCGGCAGGCAATCCGCCCATTCTTATAATGCAAAGAACGCCCTGATCCAAACCGAAGGCGGCTATGAGATCGATTTTAGCAAATTTCTCCTCAGCTGGGGCGACTTACCCGGAACTGGCCAACTGGATATATCGATGAAGGATTCTACGACGCTGCTGATCACCTGGGACACCAGCATTCAGGGGGAGGCCGAGGGTGGAGACGCAGTGCTTTACATGGTCCATTTCCCCGACCCCGGTCTCTTTATGACAGGTATTGGTTTGCAATGCAGGCAGGACGGTAGGGCGGAGGTTAGCCTGGCGGAGGCGCTGGTTAATAGGCCGGGCTTCAGAATAGAAGCATTTGTTGCGTTTAAATCGCTAAAAACCAATAAAGTTTCTACCAGCCAGTATGCAGGAGGACTAACACTTAACGAAATGCAGGCAGAATTACCTGGCACAGCCGGGGCGGAAGGTCCAGCCTATTGTGAGCCTCAAAGCGTACCTTCAGGCCTTTTCAGCAAGTTCGTGCTTGCACCAGTTCTTCCTTCGTCCTCCTGAAATTTGCGCTGAACTTGTTTCAAGGTTTAATTTCAGGATCTCTTAAGCTTCAATTGTCCGCTAATCCTAACGCGGGAGTTGTTGGATGCCCCCGCTTCCTTCGTCATCCTGAATTTATTTCAGGATCTCTTGAGTTTCCACGCCTTTGTGCCGCAGGGTAGGAGGCCTCTATCAAATGATGCATCCTTACTGCAATTACCCTCGTTCAATCCCCCTTTCTCCACTTCCTTGTCCTCCCGACGCAGGCCGGTTCCGGAGTTCCAACTTGCCTTGCCGTCATGACTCCGGGGAATCTATCCGCTACCACATGACTTCTCAAACCACTATCCACCGTAACATTTTCCCATCATCCCTCGTATTTAGGAAGCCGGCAGAACGAACGCTACGATTAATTTTATGAAAATTTTAAGTAAAGCGATCGGTCATTTGCGTTTTCTGTTGTGTAATTGTTTTTTTTTTATGATTTTTAGCAAATAAATATAAAAGAGATAATTATTTTCTCTTCTGTATTTCAAAATCACATTTCTCGATGAAAAAGACTTTACTACTAGTACTTCTGTCTATAACCTCTACGCTGGGATTTGCTCAGTATAACTTTTATAAGTTCAGCGCGACGGCAGGAGTGGGGGGCACAAGCTTTTATGGGGATATGGCCACCAAACCGAGCTACGCCGGCAATGTAAATCTCGATTTTAACATCACGCCTTTTTCTACCCTTGGAGTAGAAGTGGTAAAAGGGCAGTTCGATAGTAATCCGGACGTGCACCTCCGCCAGTTTACCAATTCCTTCCTGGCTTATAACATCAATGGGAAGTTGACCCTCGGACAAGTGGTGGATTTTGAATCAAGTAATTTTTTGTATGCGATCAGAAATCTGTACCTGGGTGTAGGTGTCGGCATGATTAAGAATAAGCATACATCTATCGTACGTACCAAGACTAATCCCGATGGAAATCCGTACACGTTTCCTGGGGAATCAGACGGATCGAGCATGTATGTGCCAGTCAACCTGGGTTATAAATTCATGATCCAGGATCGCTTTGGCTTCAATAGATACCAGGTGCAACTGAATTATCAATTCAACACTGCTATGAAAGATAATCTGGATGGTTATCAGGATCCCCTTTACTTAGGAAATAAGTTCAAGGATTTCTATTCGGTATTTACGCTTGGACTTGGAATTTCTTTCGGACCGGAGGGTTTGTATTAGTTGTTTTCGTCCTTACCTTAAGAGTTTTCGCTCTTCAACCTGGACGAAATCTTCTAGTTATTTAGCAGCTATTAATGATTACCTATACATTAAAAGTAGTTGAGATCAGGAGAGAAACCTCGGATACGATTACGATTTCTTTCAAGCAGCCGGGATTAAAGAAAGTCAAATATAAGGCAGGACAATATCTATCTCTGATATTTAGGATAAACGGAAGAAAGCACGTCAGACCCTATTCTTTCTCCTCTGCACCCGGTGTTGATTCTTTGCTGGAAGTGACTGTTAAATTAATACCAGGGGGAATCGTCTCTACCTACTTGCATACCTCAGTAGTGGTGGGCGATGTAATTGAAGTAATCGAGCCGCTAGGTGATTTTGTAGTTCCCCAAAACTTGAATATAAAGCACCTAATGTTGTGGGGCGCCGGAAGTGGGATTACGCCACTCTATTCTATTTTGAAATCCGTTCTTCATTCTCATCCTCTCATTCATGTCACTTTGGCTTACTGTAATAAAACAAAGGCGGATACGATTTTCTATACGTCCTTAAATAGCCTCGAAAAAGAATATTCAGAGCGTTTCACCTGGTATCAGTTCCTGACAAGGGAGACACTCGGCGATTGCTCTCATAGGATACAGAATTGCCGAATATCTGGTGAAAGTGTGAAGGGGATAGTGCAACGTATAAAGCACCTCGAAAGCAGTATTCACTATATATGCGGACCGGTTGAGTTAAAGCAGACGGTAAAAAGCGGGCTGGTAGAATCGGGGGTGGCTCCACATCAAATACATTCTGAGGATTTTGAGCACGTTGTTAATGAAGAGGAGCTCGGGGATATTACAGACCGGTTGGTTAGAGTAAACTTGGCTCAGGAAGAAAAGGAGTTTAAGGTTCAGCGGGGGAAAAGCATACTCGAGGCAGCTCTGGATGCAGACTTAGAGATACCCTATTCCTGTCAGACCGGGTCTTGCGGCCAATGTAAAGGAATTTTAAAAACCGGCTCAATAAGAACAATAGGTCAAGAGCACCCAGCCGACAGGCTCGCCGAGGGAGAACACCTATTATGTTGTTCCTATCCACTCAGTGATGATATAGAAATTTTAGTTTAAATATCAGAAAATGAAAGTAGTACTATTAGCCGGGGGATTGGGGACCAGGCTGTCAGAAGAAACCTCTTTACGTCCGAAGCCAATGGTTGAAATCGGCGGCATGCCTATGTTATGGCATATCATGAAGATTTATTCGGCCCACGGATTCAATGATTTTATTATTTGTCTCGGCTATAAGGGCTATTATATCAAAGAGTATTTTTCCAACTACTTCCTCCATAAATCCGATGTAACTATAGATCTTAAGTCGAACTCGGTAAAGGTGCATGATTCCCAAGCTGAGCCCTGGACGATCACGCTCGTCGATACGGGAAATGAAACGATGACGGGCGGCCGGATCAAAAGAATAAAGCCGCATATAGGCAACGAGCCATTCCTGCTTACCTATGGAGATGGTGTTAGCAATGTCGATATAAAAGGCCTGGTAGAATACCACAAATCACAGGGGAAGTACTGTACGGTGACCGCTGTCCAACCTTCAGGGCGTTTTGGTGCGCTCAATCTTTCTGAAGAAAATCAGGTAGACTCCTTCCTAGAGAAGCCGAAAGGAGACGGCGCCTGGATTAATGGAGGATTTTTTGTGTGCGAGCCTGCAGTTTTTAACTTCATTGACGGGGATAGTACCATTTGGGAAAGAGACCCGATGGAGCGAATAGCTGCGGAGAAGCAAATGACTGCCTTCAAACATACAGGTTTCTGGAAGCCTATGGATACCTTGAGGGATAAACATGAGCTGGAAGAGGATTGGTCTAAAGGGAAGGCACAATGGAAGATTTGGTAATTTTTAGAACAAGACAATAGATGCAGTTCTGGGACATTTATAAAGGAAAGAAAGTACTATTAACCGGCCATACCGGATTCAAAGGGTCCTGGATGGCTATTTGGTTGAAGATGTTAGGCGCCGAAGTGTATGGCTATGCGCTCGCACCTTCTGGTCCGGAGGACAATTTTGTCACCTGTGGACTTGCTTCCGAGATCAATCATCTTGAGGGCGATGTAAGGGACGGCAACAAATTGAGAGCCTATTTCCAGGAGCTGCAACCAGATATTGCATTTCACCTGGCTGCTCAACCACTCGTACTTCTTTCCTATGACGATCCCGTTGGTACCTTTGAATCGAACCTGATGGGTGTTGTCAACTTTTTTGAAGCGGTTCGCGCAACACCTTCGGTAAAGGCAGCGATAAATGTAACAAGCGACAAATGCTACGACAATAAAGAGTGGGTATGGGGCTACAGAGAAAATGACCCTATGGGGGGAAAAGATCCTTATAGTGCCAGTAAAGGCTGTGCCGAACTTATTACCTCCTCGTACCTTCATTCCTATTTTAGTGCGGAGGGGACAGCTGCAATTGCATCCGCCAGAGCTGGTAATGTGATAGGAGGGGGCGACTGGGCCAAGGACAGAATTATTGCAGATTACTTTCGTGCTTATCGAAAGGATGAGAAGCTGCTGGTTCGAAATCCTTATGCAACCAGGCCCTGGCAACATGTGTTGGAGCCACTGAGTGGCTACTTGAATCTGGGTGCGAAGCTTTTGCAGGAGGGGAAGAAATATAGTGGCGGTTGGAACTTTGGTCCCGAGGATACGGCTAATTATTCGGTAAAGGATCTTATTGAAAAACTGCTTGTATTAGATAAAAGAGGCGGCTATACGACTCCTAATAATCTAAATAAACCTCACGAAGCCACTTTTCTAAAGCTGGATATTTCAAAAGCTGTCAATTTCCTTCAATGGCGGCCTGTATTAAATTTCGATGAGACGGTACAGTTTACGTATACGGGATACAAAGACGAATTGAGTACCAGAGATGTTTTGAAACACCGGAGGATACAAATTGGTGAATATGTGGCTAAAGCCCATGAAAAAGGTATAGCATGGAGCCATTAAGGAAGATATTGGTTACGGGAGCCTCCGGGTTTGTCGGGAAACATCTGGTGAGGGGCTTATGTGAAGCAGGCTACCAGGTGGTGGGGCTAGTCAGAGAAAATTCAGACACAAGGGCGTTACCGCAACTGCCAGATTGCCATCTTTATTATCTTGAGGGCGGGCTCGAAAAGCTATTTTTTGATTTTGAAATTCAGGGCATAATACATACTGCAACCTCCTATGGTAAATCAGGGTTACTGTCAGAAGTGTTAGAGACCAACCTCGTGTTACCGGTGAAATTGATCGAAGCAGGGATATCAAGGGGACTTCAATTTTTCATAAACACAGACACCTTTTTTACCAAATCTTCCGGAACTTATCAGTACCTGAACCAGTATACGCAGTCGAAGCAATTCTTCATGAAAGCATTGGAGGGGTATAGGGGAAAGATAAAGTGTATCAACTTTAAGTTGGAGCATGTATACGGCGAAGGTGATGGAGATTCGAAATTTGTGACGCAGATACTGAGACGTCTTCTTGCAAACGAACCGGCTATCGATTTAACCGATGGTTTACAAAGGAGAGATTTTATTTATGTAAAGGACGTGGTATCGGCCTATAGAACTATACTTGAGAAGCTACCTGTATTAGATGATTATACGGAGTTGGAAGTAGGAACAGGTGAGTCGGTAAGTATCCGGCAGTTCACCGAAACTGCGAAGAAGCTGACAACATCAACCTCCGTTCTTAATTTTGGTGCCCTGGCTACTCGTCCGGGCGAATTTAGCGAGTCAAAAGCCGATAACGAAAGGCTGAGGATTTTGGGCTGGAGGCCCACTTTTAACCTAACTCAGGGCTTAACAAAGATTATTACACACGAAAAATCGATAAGAAATGATACAAATTAATGGAAGAGAAATTTCATTAAAAACTTCAAATCCGGTAATTGCGGGAGAGTCATATATTCCGGTAACCGGTAAAATAATTGAGGAAGATGACCTGCTGTTGGCATTAGAAGCAGTGGCCGATGGATGGCTAACAGCCGGCCGCTTCGCCAACGAGTTTGAAAGCTCCTTTGCTTCTTATTTTGGTGCTGCTAAATCTTTATTGGTTAATTCAGGATCATCAGCGAATCTGGTGGCGTTTTATGCCCTAACCTCCCCGAAGCTGGGAGACAGAGCGATCAAGCCGGGCGATGAGGTGATTACCGTTGCAGCCGGTTTTCCAACAACAGTAAACCCGATCATTCAGTTTGGAGCAATTCCAGTATTCATTGATGTGGACATTGCAACACACAATGTAAAACCGGAAATGATAGAGGCTGCTGTATCTCCGAAAACAAAAGCGATCATGATTGCGCATTCCCTGGGAAATCCCTTTGATTTGGATGAAGTGATGCGGGTGGCAAAAAAGTATAATCTTTGGGTGGTGGAAGATGACTGCGATTCCTTGGGGGCTACTTATAACGGTAAAAAAACCGGTACTTTCGGAGATATTTCAACCTTCTCATTCTATCCTGCTCATCATATTACGATGGGAGAAGGTGGAGCTGTTTTAATTAACAATCCTGAATTGGCAAAGGTCGCAGAAAGCTTCCGCGATTGGGGTAGAGATTGTTACTGTGAACCCGGGAAGGACAATACCTGCGGGTGCAGATTCGGGCAACAACTGGGCTCCCTTCCTTATGGATATGATCATAAGTACACCTACTCACACATTGGCTTCAACCTGAAAGTGACTGATATGCAGGCGGCGCTCGGAGTATCTCAACTAAAAAAAGTAGATCGTTTCGTTGAAAAGAGAAGACAGAATTACCGGGCCCTGTACGAGCGAATGAAGGAGTTTGAGGAAATATTCATTCTTCCGGAACCAACTCCCAATTCTGATCCATCCTGGTTCGGGTTCCTGATGACTTTGCGGGAAGGAGATGCGGCAGACAGACACATGTTAGTGCAGCATTTGGAAGCTAACAAGATAGGCACGCGTCTGCTTTTTGCAGGCAACCTACTTCGTCAGCCTGCTTATGCAAACATAAATCATAGGGTTGTGGGCGACTTAACCAATACCGATATTATAATGAATCAGTCGTTTTGGTTAGGAGTTTGGCCGGGGCTTAATGAAAGTCATTATGATTACATGGCGCAAGTTATAAGAAATTATATAGGATAAAGTGTTCGCTTAGAAAAGATTAGGCTTCGAGTTTTCGATATGAATTTAACAATTGCAATTCCCACATATAACAGATATTCCAAGTTAAAACAGCAACTGGACCTTTTGGAAATTGCGAGGAATGAATTTGGGGCGAAGTTTTCTTTGCTTGTGTGTGACAACTGTAGTACTGATGAAACGTCCAGGATTAAGGAGCATCCTGTTTTTTTGACCGCAGATAGATACGTTAGAAATACTTCCAATCTGGGATTGGTTGGTAATCTAAGAAAGTGTGTAACGGAAGCCGAGGGAGATTTTTTATGGATGTTGGGAGACGATGACCCTATTGTTCCCTCCGAACTCGCTCGTGCTACCAAACGGCTTTCACATCTGGAGTCAGCGGAACTTAATTTGATCTTCCTCGATCCGCGTCCATTAAAAGACAACTGCGAAGTGATTGAAGAAGAGGCTTCTTATATAGGTAACAAGATACACGATGACACTATTGGAACTTTGTCATTGTACAAACAGGTAAGAGACACTAACAGTTTGATGCCCTTTTGGATTTCTGCCTTCTGGATACGAGTGGATACCGCGAAAGCTACCGTTTCAAGTTCAGAGATTGGCAGTAAGAATCTGATGTTACCATTGTACCTTTCGGGAAGGGCAGCAAGCCACGGACAAGTAGCTTATTGGAGATTCTATGCAGTCCAACATCGGTGTGATTCCGACTCGTGGAGTGATAAATATAAAAAATTAGTTTACTGGGTTGACTATCCAGAAGTTATTATGAGACTAGTTGGACAGGGTGTTCCAGCGACGGTATTTGAGGACTTCATTGCCGAAAATTCATTTTCAATAAAAAAAGTACTCTCCCTCCTGTTAAAATATACTTCAGACTGGAAGCGTATTTTGACAATAAGTTGGGATTGGTTTTTATTTCGAAGGAGAAGTGACTTAAAAGGATTGCAGGAAGCCTCGGCACCAATAGCTAGGGAATACTAAAAACGACGAGTTAAGACATTTTTTATTGCGGTAGAAGAGAACAGCGATCATGCGGACAGGGGCAGCCAATATTATAAAAACTTCACAGGATAGCAGGTTTAGAGAATGGCTAAAGCTTCTCACTATAACTGGCTTTGCCCAAGGTTTGGTTCAAGCTGTCGGTTTAGTAAGCGGAATCTTAATCATTCGCCTTCTTCCAACTGAAGAATATGCGCTTTATACCTTGGCAAATACAATGCTAGGGACAATGACGGTATTAGCGGATGGTGGAATATCAACAGGAGTGATGTCTCAAGGCGGCAAGGTTTGGAACGATCGGAAAAAATTGGGCGCCGTCCTTGCCACTGGGCTAGAGCTGCGAAGAAAGTTTGCCATTGCCAGTTTTGCAATAGCATTGCCGATCTTAGTCTACCTACTTCGACATCATCATGCGTCATGGCTTACAACTATTTTAATAGTAGTCTCTTTAATCCCCGCATTTTTTGCAGCCCTTTCTGATTCCTTATTGGAAATAGTTCCTAAGCTTCATCAGGAAATCGTACCACTACAGCGGAACCAGGTAGAAGTAGGCATAGGAAGATTGTTTCTTTCTGCTTTGCTATTGTTTATATTTCCCTGGACCTTTGTCGCGATTCTTGCCGCTGGAATTCCCAGAATTTACGGAAATATTAAACTTAGGAAGATAGCGCGTAAATTCCATGAGGATTCGGACTCTAATAGCAAAGTGCGTCAGGAGATCCTAACCGTGGTTAAAAAGTCTCTTCCTATGTGCATTTACTATGTACTGTCGGGACAAATATCTCTTTGGGTAATCTCTTTTTTTGGTGAAGTTAATACCATCGCTGAGTTAGGAGCATTGTCCAGGCTTGCAGCCGTCTTTACTCTAGTTTCAGTAATGGCCAATACCTTGATCGTACCCCGATTTTCTAGGATGGAGGATAATAAGAATAAGTTATTGAAACTGTTTTTGGCTATTCTCCTAGCAGTTGGTCTTCTTTCGGCCTTTTTGCTGCTGATTACATCATTGTTTCCTCAAGAAATTCTTTGGATTTTAGGCGATGAATATAAGAATCTAGGATTTGAACTTGTATTAAATGTCCTGGTAAGCTGTATTGGTCTTTTAGCCGTTATTGGTTCAGGCTTAATTCAAAGCAGAGGATGGGTGTTGAATTCCACCTATATGGTAGCAATGAATATCGTAACCTTGGCTTTTGGTGCAATTGTGTTTGACTTGTCAACTTTGACCGGGGTGCTATACTATAATATCTTGGCAGTATCGGGCCATTTTATCATGGTTTTTTTATATGGGTTATATTCAATTCTAAAAAGTAAACAAGTATGAAGCTTTCTATAATAACCATTAATTACAATGATGCAGACGGGTTAAAAAAGACCTTTGACTCGGTGTTCAAACAAACTTTTAAGGATTATGAATACATTGTAATTGATGGTGGATCAACCGACGAAAGTGTAACTCTTATTAGATCTAAAGAAAGTTTGCTTAGCTATTGGGTAAGTGAGCCTGACAACGGAGTCTTCAATGCTATGAATAAGGGCTTATTGAAGGCACGGGGAGAATATGTCTATATGCTGAATTCTGGAGATTATTTGTATTCGAGTGATGCGTTGGAGAAGGTGTTCGGAGAGGACTTGTATAATGAAGATATTCTGACCGGGGATGTGTACCGTGAGGCAGATGGAAAAATATTTGCTGAAAGTAAATTCCCTGATAAGATTAATTTCAATCTTTTTAGGACGGGCTCGATTAGCCATCAAAGCACCTTTATAAGAAGGAGGGTTCATGACATCGTCGGCTTGTACGACGAAAGTTTGAAGTATAGCGCAGACGCTAAGTTTTTCATGTTAGCGCTCTGTCGCCATAATGTATCTTACAAACGGATTCCCCATTTTTTAGCAGTTTGTGATTGCGGGGGCCTTACCTGTAATCCATCTAATTTCGATGAAATGAAACTCGAGGGTGACAGGGTACTGAGAGAACATTTTCCTGCTTTTATAGAGGATTATCAAGAGTTAGACAAGCTAAAAGGAAGGCGAAGTAGTCGAAGCATTTCTTGGATAAAAAGGTTATTTTTTAAATAAGTTCGGATCTCGGCTAGGAATTATAGCGGGTCACAAAAGGTAGTAAGAAAATTTAGACACTAATCATTTATTGTATTGGTCAGGCCACGATACTTAGCTAAAATATTATACAAAGATTGAATGAAAAAAGAAGGAAATATACTTACTGAAAGTTCATGGGCAATATTAGCGATAGTTAGAATGATTCTCGCTTCTATCGTTTGCATTGGACACTTAGAATATTTCACTATCCTACCGAAGGGTTTTACAGGAATTTTGCTTTTAGGGGGCAAAGCGGCGGTTTTAGGCTTTCTGTTAATTTCGGGTTTCTCTATCGGAAACTCGTATGTTAAGTCTGCGAGGGGGTATTTTAAAAGGAGGTTCTTACGTATTTACCCTCTCTATTTTTTTTCAGTCTTGTTTGCAGTTTTTTTACAAAGTTATCTTGGGTCTCCTTATCGTCTTCCTTACACTACCATGGTATCGGCCGGTGGTCTTACAAGCTTAGTTAACTTCTTTTTCCTCCAAGGTTTTGCTTCAATCACTATTCCGTATAATGGTCCCCTTTGGTCTTTAGCTGTTGAAGTTTTCTTTTATTTACTTGTTCCTTTACTACTGAGATTTCCAAGATGGCTGATATATCTTATAATAGTGTCATCAATGATCTCCTTTAATGTGGTTCAAAAGCAATTCCTTTTTGGTCATTTAGCATTTATCTACTGCTGGGCATGGCTTATCGGCTTTTTAATTGGAGCTTATAGGAAATACGGAGAAGCTTCCTTGTTTTTTGTATTTGGAATCGCTATTGTGTATACTAACAGGACGATAACGACAGAACCTCTAAGCTGGTTAACGTATTTCGCTGTTGGTATAATAATTTTCTATGTATCACTCTCTAATATTGCCATTTCAAAGGCCACTGTCAAGGTTTTTAATTATCTAGGTGAGCTTTCTTACCCCCTCTACCTTTTTCACATGCCTTTATATTTACTTCTATATCACCTTGGTGTACGGCAGGCCGAGATTTTCTGCTTATTACTGATAATTTTGACCATACCTCTAAATTATGTCCTTGACCGCAAATTAAGGACAGCTTTTTGGATACCTTTTACCGAATTCCTAGCAGACAGGGGCAGGATAGCCTTGCAGCTTTTAAAAAACAAAAAAAAAGTTGAAAGCGAGTCCAAAGACGCCTTTCGTGCTAGTTCACCCGTTGCAAATTATCGACAACTAACGAAATGAGAAAAGTTAAATATCAGGGAGCCATTACCAAGATTGTGGCGTCTAGAATAGGAGCTGAAAACAAGGATAAATTCAGTCGGTTAGTAGAAGATAATTTGGAGTCTTTACTTCGTGGAATGACAAAAATTCAAGTTCCAATACAAGTGGTTAGCTTTTCTTCGCAAAAAGACTTTAACGAGCAAATATTATCTATTTTTTCTTTTTTGAAGTATGTAGGAGAACCGAATCTCTGGATTATTTATTCTGATGGTACTCACACTGAGAGACAAAAAGCTTTACTTAATACCTTCCCATTCCTACAACTTAGATGCACGGATTTTGGAAGCCTAAGCTGTGTACATAAAGATAGTTTGAAAGATTATAAGGAGCAGTTGATTGACTACGCTAAGAAACAGCCCTTGGGGAAGAAACTACTATGTTATTTGAATCATAGCATAGAGATGCCTACGCTATTTTTAGATTCTGATATTTTATTCTATTCTCAAGCTACCATTCTACATACTATTATAAAAGAAAGTTGTAATGGCTGGTATTTGCCTGACGACACTTGGGGATGCTTGGATAGCAGATATAAGGAGAAAACCCAAAGGCAACTTTATCAAGCGAACTCCGGTTTTTTTCTAATTAATAGGGAAATAGAAAATTTAAAAGAGGGGCTAGATTTTTTGAAAAGCTTAAATTTTACCTACGAGTATTTCAGCGAACAAACAACTTTTCATATTCTTTTTCGAAGTAATAATTTTCTTCCCCTCGACCCTCGAATCTTTATTCTAAACTCGGGTGACCAGTTTGATTTCTCTTACTTGAAAACAAGGGAGGAAATGGCTATGAGACACTATACTGGGCCTGTTCGGCATAAGATGTGGCAAAAAAATTGGAAGTGGCAGCTTTCATTAATATAGGTGTATGAGAAGAGGGATTTATTTGGTTGCGAATCGAAAAAGTCAGGAAATGTGTGAGAATCTTATTTATTCTATTCGCGAAAGTGGTTGTGCCTTACCTATTCGACTCATACATTTTGGTGGTGATACCATAAAATCTGATTTTATTTCGTCGCAGGTGGAATTGCTATCCTACGAGGACTTTTCGACAGAAGCAAAAAGTTTTATCGCGAATTTACGCACTGTTTTAACTGACTGCCCCCTTGGCTTTCTATACAGGTTTCTTGCCTTATTCGGGGATTGGGACGAATTTATTTATTCCGACAACGACGTTGTCGCCCTTCGGAATTGGGAAGAGATGCTTGAGTACCTGAGTGATTCAGATATTGTTCACGCAGATAATGAATATTTAACCGGGGGGATTTTTAATTATAATCAACCGGAGGAGGTTAAGAAACTATTTGGCAACGAAGCACTTACATCTGCTTTTACCGCCGGGCACATGGCTATTAGGAAAAGTGGGAAGTTGATTTCCGATATAAATGAGGCAATAGAGTGGTTTAAGAAGTATCCTTCCATACCTAAAAAGCACGATCAGGCGCTGCTACACGTGGCTTCATTATTAGGGAATTGGCGAGTTTTGAATCTTTGTAAGCCCTCTTTGGGTTGGTTAAGTTCCTGGGCTGGTGACTATAAGAATAGCTTAATGCTCATTCACTCGCTTCAAAAGGGGAACAAGATTAGTCATTTGCATTATTCAGGAAGCACGCCGCTCGGAAACCTTCCTGTTGAGGAATTATTGCTCTCCAATAAAAGCGCGAAGAAGAGGCTTGGATCTCTATTAGCAGTGAGCCTAAAAGAGTTTTCGGGTTTTTTTAAGTTTCAGTTTTACAGAAACAAGGGAAAGCGGAAGCTAATAGAATTAAAGGGTGAATTTTTAAACCCTAGAGCATCAACTGATCTGAACAATACCTAATGACTTCAATAATTTGCACTCTAGTAGAAGGGAAGTATCACTACGGATTGGCCGCCCTTATTAATTCTCTTGAATTTAATGGATTTGAAGGAGAAGTTTTCGTTGGATATCGAGGTGAGATTCCGGGGTGGGCTGAGAGAGCCGCCTCCCCAATTGACAAAGGTTCGAATGAACTTAGGATCTTGAGAATAGGACAAAAAATTAAAATAAATTTTCTGTCAATCGATACGGCTTACCATTTTACGAACTATAAACCTGACTTTTTGTTACGGGTGATAGAGATTGCGCAGCCCGAAGCGATTTACTATTTTGACCCAGACATCGTGGTAACGGCGCCATGGACCTTTTACCAGGAGTGGGTGAAAGCGGGCATCGCAGTTTCAGAGGATGTTAATTCACCAGTTAGCAAATTTCACCCTAAACGGGTTTTTTGGCGGAAATATTTTCAGCAACACGGTTTTTCCTTGACTTTCAAAGATCAGATATATGTGAATGGTGGATTTTTAGGTCTTTGCAGCAAAAACTTCCCTTTCCTAGATGATTGGAAAAGAATTCAAGAGGCGATGGCTCCTGTAATAGGAGGATTAAGTAAATCTATTTTTGGGGGTAATAATTTGCCAGCAGAGGCGAAGGGCGATTTCGCGCCTTTTGGAAAAACTGATCAGGATGCACTCAATGCCGCTTTAGAGGCATGGCACTCGCAGGAAATAAGTTATTTAGGAAAGGAGGGGATGGGATTTACAGTGGGACCTACGGTGATGGCACATGCGCTTGGCGGGCCTAAACCCTGGAGTAAAAAATTTATTAAAGCTGCATTTATGGGGGTTCCCCCAAGCACCGCAGAAAAAGAATTTTGGAAGAATGCTTCAGGCACTATTTCTCCTTTCCCTCCAGGTAAATTGAGGAGGAAAAAAATAGGGATTAGTCTCGCGGCACTAATAGGTCGCTTTTATCGCCGTAATTGAGGAGAAAAGCAGTGGAGAATGTCTTGAGTAGCTTATTGCTTATATGTGGATCGCTGGAACCAGGGAAGGATGGAGTGGGCGATTACAGTCGCCGTTTGGCTGCGGAACTACAGCGTAGAGGTCAGCGGGTATATATGGTGTCGCTAGCAGACAAAACCGTTTTAGAGGTGGTAACAGGGTCTCAGGTAGAACAAGGTCAGAGAATAGGAGTCACCCGTATTCCCGAATCTTTAGCCGACGAAAATAGAATTAAATTATTAGCTGCCTTGTTAACAAAGATTCAACCTTCTTTGGTAAGTCTTCAATTCGTGCCCTTTTCTTTCCATCCTAAAGGCCTGCCTTTTTGTCTTTTTTATCTGTTAAGTAAAACTTTGAAGCCCTATTCCTGCCATGTGATGTTTCATGAACTGTGGGTTGGGATGGAGATAGGAGCCACGGTCAAAATGAAACTTTGGGGGAGAGTACAAAGGTTGCTGATAGGCGGATTCATAAAGAGGCTGCAGCCGGGCTTGATTCATAGCCACAGCACGCTTTATCTTCAACAATTAGAATTGCTAGGCTTCCATGCAAAGCGCCTACCCCTTTTTGGTAATATTCCTGTCTGCCCGGATAACAAACGAAATAGCGATGAGCCGAAGCTGACCTTTGTACTCTTTGGAATGATTCATTATGGTGCTCCTGTTTATGACTTCACGGCGGAATTGCATAATTTGCAGGCAGAGTTCGAAAAAAAAATTAGACTTGTATTTGTAGGAAAATGTGGAAGCGAGCTCTCTAAGTGGCAGAAGGTAGCTACTGAAGCTGGGTTAGTAATAGAAATATTTGGAGAGCAAAGCCCTGAAAGAGTTTCACGAATCCTCAGCACTGCGAATATGGGGATCTCCACAACTCCTCTTTGGTTAAGCGAAAAGAGTGGTACGGTGGCAGCGATGCGAGAACATGGGTTACCTGTATTGTGTGTTGCCCGTGACTGGAAGCCCAGCGGTGACTTTGAATTTGTTTTGCCGGCGGGCTTGTATAACTATGAGAAAGGAGAGTTAGTACAGTCCCTTCAAGCAATTGAAAATGGATCCGTTGGTTGTACCACGGTTAAATCAGTTGCTGATGTGTTTATTTCTGATGTTCTTAATTATTATCATGGCAACTCTTAGCTACTTGTGGAAGAACAGAAAAAGAGAAAAATTCGGTAGTTTCTCCTTCTTCAAACTCTGGGCGAAACGGATTCTTACCTTTGGTGAATTGATGCGACGAAACAATCGACGAGCGGCGCTTGTCAAGCGCGGCGCAACTATTCACGCGTGTGCAGAAATAGGCGAACTAAGGGCTGAAGGCAGTAAAAAGAATTTAATGGTTGGCGCGTTTTCGTTCATTGGAAAGGCTCATTTAGCATTGCACGACATAATAGAAATAGGAGAAAATGTGTGTATTAACGATGGTGTGCAGCTACTGACCGGCTCGCATAACGTGATGGATACAGAATGGAAACATGTGAGGTCTCCAATAATAATTGATGATTATGCCTGGATTTGTACCGGTGCAATTATTTTACCAGGCGTGACAATAGGACGGGGAGCTGTAGTTGGGGCGGGAGCGGTAGTATCGCGAAATGTACGGGAGTACGAAATAGTAGTTGGAAATCCGGCTATGCCTATTAAGAAAAAGAGGGTTGATCATTTAAACTATAACCCATGTGAGTTCCTGGCGGCTAATCAAGCCTGGCTTAAAAGTTAATACCAGTATGAAGATTACTTTATCCCATCCGACAGGGAACGCGAATGTTAGGGCGGCTGCGGTAGGCTTGGCAGAAGCTCAATTATTGAATCTCTTTTATTCAACTATAGCCTGTACTCCAGGCAGCCTTCTTCATACGATAGCAGGTTTCCCTCCATTTGGTGAATTGCGAAGGAGAACTTTTGAGGGGGTACCTGAGGAGAAACTGAAAACTTGGCCTTGGAGGGAGACTGGAAGGTTGCTAGCTGGCAGAGTTGGATTTTCGCAACTTACGGCACATGAAGCAGGAATATTTAGTGTAGATGCAGTTTATCGAGATCTTGATTTATATGTCTCAAAAAGGATAGAAAAGGAACTAGTTAAATCGACTGGTATCTACGCATATGAAGACGGAGCTGAATACTCTTTTATAAAAGCAAAGAAGTTGGGGTTAACTTGCCTTTACGATTTACCCATAGGTCACTGGCGTTCCATGAGGAAATTGTTAGGTGAGGAGAGAGAGCACCGTCCTGAATGGGCTTCAACCTTAACCGGATTTCGAGACTCTGAAGAAAAGTTAGCTAGAAAAGATAAAGAGCTCGAACTAGCAGACGCTATATTTGTGGCTAGCACTTTTACAGCCCGGACATTAAAGGACTTTCCAAGAAATCTTGCTCCGGTTCAGGTTATACCTTACGGCTTCCCAGCAGTAGCAAACAATAAAACCTACAGCTCAAGTGCTAGCAGGAAGCTTAAGCTCCTTTTTGTAGGGGGACTTTCGCAAAGAAAAGGTATCGCTAATTTGTTTGAGGCTGTGACCTCGCTCTCCGGTCATGTAGAACTGACTGTAATTGGAAGTAAGGCAGTAGATGATTGCGAAGCCCTTAATAAGGAATTGTCAAGACACAGGTGGATACAGTCATTACCTCATTCAGAAATTTTAGACCAGATGCGAATGCATGATGTTCTTGTGTTTCCATCCTTATTTGAAGGTTTCGGACTTGTGATAACTGAAGCAATGTCTCAGGGAACGCCCGTAATCACGACTGACAGGACGTGCGGATTTGATTTGATAATAGATGGAGAAAATGGGTGGCTGGTTGAGGCTGGCAGCACCCTATCCTTAAAAAATAAAATCGAGTCAATATTAAACAATAGAGGGGTGGTTGAAATGTGTGGAAAGGCTGCAATGGAGACTGCAAAGGCCAGACCGTGGTCGGTATACGGAGAAGAGTTAGCTCGAGCGATTGAACTAGTTTTGGGATAGTGACAAAAAGAGAGAGGAGTATGCAGATAGGACAAATTAATAGAGCGGACGCACGACAACTTTTGTTTTTAAAGCGAGGGGTTTGGCTTTATTTTTTTCTTTTAATATTCGAGGGTGCCCTTCGGAAATGGATACTTCCCGGTCTCGCAACTCCACTTTTAATTGTTCGTGATCCTCTAGCATTGTGGCTATTAGTTAAATCAGCTGAGCTGGGTGTTTTTGTCCCTAATTTTTCGGTCAAAACAGTTTGGGTTACCTCTGTTGTCGCTTTCTTTGCGGCCCTGTTTTTCGGGCATGGTAATCTTACTGTCGCTCTATATGGGCTACGAATACTAATTTTGCACTTCCCATTAATGTTTGTGATCGGCCAAGTGTTTAATAGGGAAGATGCGATAGAACTTGGGGTTGTGCTCCTTTGGATTAATATAGGGATGACCCTACTTGTAGCAGTTCAATTCTTCAGCCCGCAAACAGCTTGGGTAAATCGAGGAGTAGGGGGGGACGCTGAAGGTTCTGGTTTTTTTGGAACAAGTGATTACTACCGGGTTCCGGGTACTTTCTCATTTACAAACGGCCTTTCCATATTTTATGGACTTGTAGCGAGCTATGTTTTTTATTTTTGGATGGACTTAAAAAACGAGAAACTCAAGAAATGGGTGCTAATTGCTTCTACCATTAGTCTATTGGCTGCTATTCCTTTAAGCATTAGCCGAACTGTACTTTTTGAAATTTTATTGTCGTTTGCTTTTCTCTGTGCAATTGTTGTGACAAAGCCACAAATTTTAGGGCGGATTGTTTTGGCATTAGCTGGCATTTTCCTAATACTCGCAGTCTTGAGTAATTTTGACTTCTTCAGAACTTCTTCATCTGCTTTTACTGAACGCTTCACGAACGCTAACGAGTCAGAAGGAGGCGTAGAGGGAGTATTCGTTGACCGATTTTTGGGGGGGATGCTTGCTGCTCTTTCTAATGATGCTGCTCCATCTTTTTGGGGGTATGGACTTGGTATGGGTACTAACGCAGGAGCTAAACTGATGACTGGAACTAGAACTTTTTTGATTTCTGAAGGGGAATGGGGGCGGTTGATTGGCGAAATGGGGCTGTACTTGGGCTTGATTATTATTTTAGTCCGGCTTTTTTTTATTACTGAAGTATTTAGTAAGAGCTGGAGGGCTGTCCGAGTGAGGAATTATCTCCCCTGGCTCCTGTTGAGTTTTGGGTTAATTCTCATTCTACAGGGCCAGTGGGCTCAACCGACAGCCCTTGGCTTCAGTACTTTGGCGGGTGGACTTATTCTCGCCTCTTTAAATTACCGCGATAAAAAAAGCGAATGAAGATTATTTTTTTTACTCATCCTACTTTTATTGAGTCCCAAAGCATGCCCCGATATGCCAGTTGGCTAGCAAGGGGCATGAGGGAGAAGGGGCATCAGGTCGAATTGTGGGCTCCTCAGCCTCAATTCTTTCGTACTTCGTTACCGCAGAAGCTGAAAAAGTGGGCGGGTTATTTAGACCAATATATTATTTTTCCTAACGTAGTTAGAGCTCGGTTAAAAGAACTTGAAGAGGATACACTCTTTGTTTTTACTGATCACGCATTAGGCCCCTGGGTGCCTCTTGTCAGTTCGAGAAAACACGTTATCCATTGTCACGATTTTTTGGCGCAAAGGAGCGCATTGGGAGAAATTCTAGAGAATAAAACCAAATTTACAGGTCAACTCTATCAAAAATATATCCGAAAGGGATATCAACAGGGTAAGAACTTTATTTCCATTTCTAATCAAACTCGACAAGACCTGCACAGCTTTCTGGAGCGGATTCCGGAATTATCGGAAGTGATTTATAACGGACTTACCGGCACTTTTATGCCTTCTCAGGATGTCTGCGCTGACCGAAGAGATTTATCTGCTTCTTTCGGATTAGATGTGAATAGTGGTTTTTTACTTCACGTGGGAGGTAATCAATGGTATAAAAACCGGGTAGGGGTAGTTCGATTGTATAACCAATGGCGCAATGCTATCTCCAATCCAATCCCACTTCTACTTGTCGGTTCCACCCCTGATAGCCGTCTGCGTGCCGCAATTGAAAATAGCCCCTATAGAAAGGATATTGGCACTTTGGAAGGAGTAGATGATGCGGTAGTGAAAAAGCTATACAGAAGTGCCACTGTTTTTTTATTTCCGTCGCTGGCAGAAGGGTTCGGATGGCCAATAATCGAGGCAATGAGTTCAGGCGTTCCCGTCCTTACAACTGGGGAGGCCCCCATGACAGAAGTGGGCGGAGATGCTGCAACTTATATCAGGCGAATGCCTGCTTCGGAGCAGGAGATCAATCATTGGGCCAGTGAGGGGGCAAAGGTGCTAAACGACCTTATTGAAAGATCTGTTGAGGAAAGAGGAAAGCTAGTCGAGAAGGGCTTTCGCCAAGCGGCGAAATTTAGGTCAGAAATTGCACTGGATAGAATCGAAGAGATTTATCGACAAATAGTGAAGAAGCCTTGAAGGAGTAAGAATAACTAATCTTCGGTTAGTCCGTATAAGTCGTTATGAAAGTTTTGCATATAGTTCCATCTTACAAGCCCGCCTATGTCTATGGCGGGCCTATAGAGTCTATCGCTAAACTTTGTGAGGGTTTGGCAGCAATGGGGAACGAAATTCATGTACTTACCACAACTGCAAACGGTGAAAAGGAATTAAATATTGAACCAGGAACGACGAAGGAGGTAGACGGGGTTAAAGTCACTTATTTTAGGCGGGTCACGAAAGATCCAACTCATGCTTCTCCGGCTTTGTGGATTCATCTTTTTAAGAATGTGAAGCACTACGATCTTGTTCATATCCATTCCTGGTGGAACCTCTTGGTAATAGTTTCTGCGCTCATCTGCCACCTGCAGTCGGTGAAATTGGTGGTGGCTCCGAGAGGAATGCTGAGTAAATATATCTTTAACTCTTCTTTTTCTATTCTTAAAAAGCTAATTCATTATACGATAGGTTCAAAAATTCTCTCCAAGAGCTATTATCATGCGACATCAGAAGCGGAAAAGGAGGAGTGTGAGCGGTTGATTGGAGGTTGGAAAGGCTTTGTGGTCCCTAATATTCTGGATCTACCCGATGAGCCTATTGAGAAAAGTACTGAGCCTCAACTGCGTCTTCTTTTTCTTTCCAGGCTTCATCCAAAGAAAGGCCTTGAATTGTTGATCGAATCACTCAGTACGATTAGGTTTCCCTTCTCCTTGACTATTGCGGGCTCCGGCGAGGAGCAATACGTTGATGAATTAAAAGCACTTGCTCAGTATCATCATGTTGAGGACCGGATAACCTGGAAGGGATGGATCAGCCGAGAAGATAAATACGGAGAATTACAGAAGGCAGATGTATTCGTATTGGTGTCACACAACGAGAATTTCGCAAATTCAGTTATTGAAGCCTTGCATATGGGTACCGCTGTCCTGGTGTCTGAAGGAGTTGCTTTAGCTGGTTTTGTGAGGGAGCATGATTTGGGATGGGTTTGCCCACGAGACCTAAACAGTATAGCAGCAGCCGTTCAGGATGCGTACTTAAATAAAGAAAAGAATATGAGGATATGTCGCACATCGCGGGAGATAGTTCAGCAGGTATTTTCAGAGGAACGAGTATTGAATAGCTATATTCAGGAGTATCAATCGTTGTTACTTACATAGAAAAAATGATTCCTTATTTGCTGAAAGATAAACAAGAAAAACTAGGGATGACCAAACTTTACTTTATCGGTTAATGAAAATCTTATTTATAGTTCCTTCCTATAAGCCCGCTTATATATATGGAGGACCCGTCGTCGTAATAGCGATGTTGGCCGAGAATCTTGTGAAGTTGGGACATTCGGTTACCGTATATACTACCACCGCAAACGGAAAGGCGGAGCTTAATGTTGAGCCGGGAAGGGAGTTGACGGTTGAGGGCGTATCGGTAACGTATTTTAAGCGCTTAACTGGGGACCATACTCATCTTTCTTTTGATCTTTGGATGAAGCTTCGCTCCTCTGCTGCACAATTTGATGTGGTTCATATTCATTCCTGGTGGAACGTGCTCGCTATCGGCGCGGCCCTTGTTTGCTATACCAAGGGCATAAGGCCGATCCTATCCCCGCATGGTATGTTTAGCGATTATATCCTGAAAACAAATAACTCTATCCTAAAGAAGTTGGTGCATGGACTAATCGGTAAAAAGCTCCTGAACAATTCTTATTTACACGTGTCCACTGACATGGAGTTGGAGGAGTCTCGTAAAATCATAGCTGACTGGGAGGCAACTATTATTGCAAACCCTGTAAAACTTTCTGCAACCGGTTATCAGAAAGCCACGAATACAGATTTTACTATCGGTTTTTTATCTAGGATAGACCCGAAAAAGGGATTGGATATCTTGTTAGACGCGCTCGCAGAGGTAAGTTTCAACTTTAAATTATTAGTGGCGGGAGATGGAGAGCCTGAGTATATTCAATCGCTGAAAAACCAGGCGACCCAATTAGGAATACAGAATCAAATTGAATGGGTAGGATGGATGTCGGGAGAGGAAAAGTTTAGTTTTTTATCAGGACTCGATCTTTTTGCCCTTACTTCTCATAGTGAGAATTTTGCTATTGTCGTCATTGAGGCACTCTCAGTAGGGACTTCTGTTATGATTACAGATAGAGTCGGCCTTTGTAAATTTGTTCAGGATAATGACTTTGGCTGGGTTACCGGATTAGACGCTTTTACTGTATCGCAAGCTCTTGAAAGTGCTTTCCTCGACATCACCAAGCGTCTAAGGATTGCAGAAGATGTACCTCAAAAGATTGCGTTGGAGTACGATGAGTTGAACCTGGCTAAAAAATATGTGGAGATGTACGAGAAAGCCTCGCTCAAAGATTAAAATATGAGTAGTTCTGCCAGAAATACTACAGTAGACTTCTTTCGGGTACTGGCATGTGTAGGCGTAATTGCAATTCACGTTCCTTTCGATACTTGGGGTGCAGAGGCCTATAACAAACTTTTCTGGCCCCTTTGCGTGCCCTATTTTTATCTTACCTCTCTCACTTATTTCTCAGAAGCGGCGAAACGCAAGCGAGATAGCAGGTTGATTACGCGTGTAGCTCAGCGTATTTTGCTGCCTTATTTATCCTGGAGTGTTATTTATCTGTTACTGGTTTTGCTGAATTATAAGGTTACCGGAAAGGACTTGGATTTAAATGTGCTGAAGCTGCTTTTTTACGGTGAAAGCGCAGTGCATCTCTATTTTCTGCCCTTACTGTTTATTATGCAAATTACCTTAATCGGAATCTTCCTGCTATTCAATAATCCACGAAGTATTGTCACAGGACTCTATTGTATACTGCTTGTCGCAGCTTATCTGGGGCTCGGAAATAGCATCGGTACTTTTGCTGTAAACTATAGTACAGGTATCGGGATTTTAATTTTTGTTGGTGCGTCGTTGATTTTCGACAAACTAAAGCTAGTAAGGAAAATTGGGCCAGATTTGAAACTGGTATTTCTGGGAATGGCAATGGTTGTTGCTGCGGTCTCCGCGAACGTTTATAGCTATAGTTTAACTCTGATGAATTACCCAATGATACTGCCCCTCGGAGGGATTGGTTTATTTTTTACTGCATCTGGTTACCCCACGTTTAGCTCTTCCGTGATTATTAGAACGCTTGCTGATGCTTCCTACGGGATTTATTTAATTCATATTGTATTTCTCGAGGGTTTTCAGGTACTGGAGAGTCGACTGCTACCTTTTACTCCCCAGTATACTTTTTTTTACAAAGCCCTTTATATAATTGTGGTATTTTTTTGCTCTCTAATAACCGTGCAGGTTCTTAGGAAAAATGCGATTTCTCGCATTGCTCTACTGGGGGAAGGAAAAAAATAGTAATATTTGTGGTTCTACAAACAATGAATAACTCAGATACGTCAACTGGTCCTTCTTTTTCTTTAGGTAATCGTTTACTCCGGCTTATATGGAATGTGGCATATATATTACTATTTCGATTTAGTCCCAGGCCCCTTCACCCTTGGCGTGCCGTTCTATTGAGGATGTTTGGCGCCAAAGTTGGGAGAGGAGTGCACGTATACCCCGCTGTAAAGGTCTGGGCTCCATGGAATGTAGATCTGGGTGATCAGTGTGGGATAGGAGATGGCGTAACCCTATATTCCCAGGGTAAAATCACTATTGGGAAGTTGGCCGTCGTGTCGCAAGGTACTCATCTATGCGCCGGTACTCATGATTACACAAAGGCAGGCTTCCCGCTTTTAACAGCTCCAATTTCTATCGGCGAGCGGGCATGGCTGGCGGCAGAGGTATTTGTTCATCCTGGCATTAGCATAGGTGAGGGTTGTGTGGTAGGTGCAAGATCTGTGGTAACAAAGGATATGCCCGCCTGGCAGGTATGTGCCGGACATCCTTGCAAACCATTGAAAGAACGAAAGTATGAGTAGTAGCTTTAATATAACATTACTAATTAGAACGGATGTCAGGTAAGTTAGATCTTACGATCGTAATTCCGGTAAAAAACGAAGAGAAAAATCTGGCAGGGTGCCTGGAAGCTATTGGTAGCGGCCTGGCGGCGAGAATAGACGTAGTCGATTCAGGAAGCACTGACCGGACCAAAGAAATTGCTGTACAATTTGGTGCAAACGTAATCGATTTTTCCTGGAACGGCCAATTTCCAAAAAAGAGGAACTGGTACCTGCGTAATCATACCCCTTCCACCAAATGGGTGTTGTTTTTGGATGCGGATGAGTATCTGACGGAGGAGTTTAAAGAAGAATTGCGACGAGCGCTGCAGGAAGAGCGTATAGTGGGGTATTGGTTAAAGTATACGATCTATTTCCTGGGGGAAAAGTTGAAGGGCGGCTATCCTTTGGATAAACTGGCGCTTTTTCGCGTGGGGGCTGGTGAATATGAACGCATAGACGAGGAGGCCTGGAGCAAGTTGGATATGGAGGTCCACGAGCATCCGGTGTTAGAGGGAGAGATTGGTCGATTGCAAGCCAAGATTGATCATCTGGACTTTCGCGGGGTGGCGCACTATGTAAACAAGCATGTCGAATACGCCAACTGGGAGGCGGCGCGTTTTCTAAAGAAACTGGACGAAGGCAATCAGGGGGAGCAGCTAACCTGGAAACAAAAGATCAAATACGCCCTGATGCAAAGTGTCTTCATCGGCCCGGTTTATTTCCTGGGGAGTTTCTTCCTTCTGGGAGGCTTTCGAGATGGTGCACGCGGCTTTGCTTTTGCAATCCTAAAAATGGCTTATTTTACCCAGGTATATTGCAGGATCCGTGAGCTGAAAGCGGAGCGAAAAAGAAATAATAAGTAGTAGGTGTAAGTGCATAGCATGTCTTCAGTAGATAGATCGAAAAAACGATACCTGGTCATTGGCATTAACTGTTTACCCGAGTTGACGGGAATCGGCCGCTATACGGGGGAGATGGTCAACTGGTTCGAAGACCAGAACGCTCACTGTACAGTAGTAACTACTTTTCCCTATTATCCCTACTGGAAGGTGCAGAAACCCTACCGTGGGAAGTTTTATCGAAAGGAGAAACTGAAAGAGGGTGATCTAACGCTTTATCGTTGTCCCTTCTACGTACCCGCTCATCCCACCGGTTTAAAGAGGGTGATCCACGAAGCAAGTTTCTTTCTGTCCGCCTTTTTCGTGATTATCAATTTGCTTTTTCTGCCTAAGCACGACGAGATTATTTGTATTGCTCCCCCTTTCCATTTGGGTTTTCTGGCGCTGTTATACCGCTTTTTCAAAGGTGGAAAGTTGACCTATCATATTCAGGACCTGCAGATTGAAGCAGCCCGGGACCTGGAAGTATTGAAGCCGCTATGGATTTTTGATATCTTTTTTGCGATGGAGCGTTTCATACTAAATCGTGCTGATCAGGTAAGTACCATATCAGAGGGTATGCAGAAAAAGGTAGCAGCAAAGACCAGGAATCCGGTAGTTCTGTTTCCGAACTGGTCGGACACCCGCGCATTTTATCCCCTTCCGGACCGGGATCAGCTCAAGTTACTTTGGAACTACCAGCAGGAAGACAAGGTCGTGCTCTATTCAGGTAGTATCGGGGAAAAGCAAGGCCTGGAGGTATTACTGGAGATTGCCCGGGAGCTGAAGGGGCTGGAGCATATCAAGCTGCTGATTTGCGGAACGGGTCCCTATAAAGAGAAGTTGAAGCAGCGGGTAGCTGGCATGGACCTGAAGAATGTTTTGTTTTTGCCGCTGCAGGAGAATGAGGTTTTCAATAAGTTCCTGAACATGGCGGATGTGCACCTGGTATTACAAAAAGCAGATGCGAGCGATCTGGTCATGCCTTCCAAATTGACGAATATCCTTTCGGCCGGTGCCCTTGCGCTGGTCACTGCGAATCCAGGTACTACCCTGCACGAGGTGGTGACGGAGCATCAGATGGGCGTGGTGATCCCACCCGAGGATAAGGAGGCATTAAAGCAGGCCATTGTTGCATGCTGTTCAGGCGACTATTCGCAAGAGCGCCGCAATGCACGGAAGTACGCGGAGGAGTTCCTCGATCAGGATACGATTTTGCACCGGATGTTTGGATAAGGAAGGCGAGTGCCGCCAGCTGGTACATCAGCGATCTGCCGTTCTAATCAACCTCGTCATCCCGACGTTAGGAGGGATCCCCCGGAACAACGGTAGTATGCGGGCGCTCTACTTTCACCCCTGGAGATGGTCACGTCACGCCAGGCGCTGGTCCACGGCTTCGTTCCTCACCATGACGGTGGTGGGAGCGGTGATGCTACTTTCAAACTCGGTTCATTAACCTTCCTCAAATCTTATTAAGAGCGTCATCCCGACGATAGGAGGGATCCCCCAGAACAGCGGTAGTACGCTTACATTCTACTTCCACTCGTCGGGATGGTTACGTCACTCCGAGGGCGGTCCAGGCTTCGTTCCTCACCATGACGGTGGCGGGAGCGGCGATGCTACTTTCAAACTCGGTTCATTAACCTTCCTCAAATCTTATTAAGAGCGTCATCCCGACGATAGGAGGGATCCCCCCGGAACAACGGTAGTATGCGGGCGCTCTACTTTCACCCCTGGAGATGGTCACGTCACGCCAGGCGCTGGTCCGCGGCTTCGTTCCTCACCATGACGGTGGCGGGAGCGGTGATGCTACTTTCAAACTCGGTTCATTAACCTTCCCCAAATCTTATTAAGAGCGTCATCCCGACGATAGGAGGGATCCCCGGGAACAACGGTAGTACGCGGGCGTTCTACTTTCATCCCTGGGGACACGCTTGCGCACGAGGCTTTGCTTCGTTCCTCTCCATGACGGGGTTGGAGGAGGTGAGTACTTTCAAATTCGGCTCATCAAGGTTCCTCAAATCTTATTAAGAGGGTCATCCCGACGATAGGAGGGATCCCCCTAAACAATGGTAGTACGCTTACATTCTACTTTCACCCCTGGGGATGGTCACGTCACTCCTGGCGCAGGTCCGCGGCTTCGTTCCTCACCATGACGGCGGTGGGAGAGGCGATGCTACTTTCAATGACCCTTTTTACTGTCGGTGCATCGAAAATCCGTCATTCTAATCAACGCCATCATCCTGACGATAGGAGGTATCCCCGGGAACAGCGGTAGTACGCGGGCGTTCTACTTTCATCCTTGGGGATGGTCACGTCACGCTTGCGCTCAAGTCCGCGGCTTCGTTCCTCACCATGACGGTAGCGGGAGCGGCGATGCTCCTTTCAATGACCCTTTTTACTGTCGGTATATCGAAGAGCCGTCATTCTAATCAACCTCGTCATCCCGACGATAGGAGGGATCCCCCGGAACGACGGTAGTACGCGGCGCTCTACTTTCACCCCGGAGGATGGTCACGTCACTCCATGCACAGTTCCCAGGCTTCGTTCCTCACCATGACGGAGGTGGAGCGGCGATGCTACTTTCAATGAAGCCTACCATTTCTTGATTTCATCCCATAAATTCTCCCATTCCGGATTCTGAGACTTAATAAGGGCATTTTTCTTCTTCCTGCTCCATTTTTTTAGTTCCTTTTCCCGTTCAATTGCCTCTTCTATGCGAGGGTAGTATTCATAATAGACGCAAATGTGGAGATTGTATTTAGCGGTAAAGCTATTTTTGTACTTCTTGCTCATGTGATCCCGAATTCGGGAGACCAGGTCAGAAGTGACCCCTATATACAGGGTGGTTTTGTGTGTATTCGTCATCATGTAGACACAGCCACCTTTCTCCATACAAGCTTTTTGCAATTAAGATAGAAAAAATAATATTTGAGGAAGTAAAGCACCGTTTTACTTCCACCCATGGGGATGGTCACGTCACTCTATGCTCAGGCCTCACGCTTCGTTCCTCACCATGACGTTGGTGGCGCGGGGCGGCTACTTTCAATTGATCTTTTCTTTGCTCCTGGCTTTCAAAACTTCCATAACCCTTTCCAACACCAACACCAAAAAGAGGAAAGGAAAGGGTGAAATGAAGAAAAAGTAAATACCCAGAAAGGAATTGGTGATTAAATCCGGTAAAGTGACCAGGTAATGAAGTGAATAGATAAGTTTCAGTGCAAAAGCAAAACCATATCCTGCGATCCAGATCGTGCGTATCCAGGAAAAAGCGGAGAAACGAAGTCCCCAATAACCACAAATGCCAATCAGAATGATGGGAAGGGTATTAAGCGCTCCACGGAGATAGGCAGAGGCTCCGAAATAATTCATGCCATTCAGGTAGTAGCTAAGCAGCTGAACCAGGCAGATCAGAAGAGCTGGAATCAACCAGGGGCGTTTATTAAGCATTTTTTGAAGGGTTCGTAGCTGCCTGCGGCTTTCTTCGGTCGCCACCCATGAACTTCATCCAGAGGACGAAGATCAGCGAGTAGATCAGGAAGGTAAAGATATAGGTATGTGCGGCGTAGAATAAGGGACTCTTTGTTTTGGCTAGCCACAACAGAAGCAGACAGCGACTGATATTAGCCAAGAAAATAAGAAGCAATCCTGTGAGGATAAAGCCTGCGCGTCTTTTTAAAGCACCTCCGATACAAAGGATAAAGCCGGTATATAAAACAAAAAGCTCCAGCGCATTACAGGGGTCGCCAATAATCAAAACTGGTTTTCCGCTGACACTGATCTGGGCGAAGTTTTCGGAAAGCATCAGGGAGAGTTTCTCCGCCGAAAAGAGATCGTAGATCACCCAGGTACTTAGAGCAGTGATCCGGGTAAATAGCTGGTCAAGGGAAGCAGATAGAAAATAGACATAGCCCAATTTCCAAACAATAAACAGAACGAGTGCTTTGGAGAAAAAATGAATCAGTTCTTTCGGCACCTTCGCAAGCAAGGTTGAAGAGGGCTTAGTCATGCGCCTGGCCGTTCGCCTTTTTACGTCGTTGATAGAGTTGTTTACCTCCATAGCCCAGCCCGGCAGCGAGTAGAAAACCAATTCCACCATCTATAGGAACACCGGCAGGATCACCTGAGCCACCAGGATTGGTGTTATTACTTTCAGCAACGACGTCATGAGGATAACTGTTATGAATAGTAGGCTGGCGACCATCAGTATAGTGGACCACGTAATAGGTATAGGTAACGCCAGGCATAATTTCGATTTCCTTCTCCTCCACACGATCAACATGAGCCGCCTTGCTCGCGGCCGGAAACATAAGGAGAAGGATGACTACCGCACAAACGTAGGAAAACGTTTTCATCAATTTTTAATGTAAATCACACAATAATCTTTCCAATCGTTTTTATTTTTTAAAAATTTGATCGGGAAAGAAAAACAATTTAAATATAGAGCTGTTGTAGCGGGTTGACAATACCCAGAATAGGGTATTTTTTTGTTACTCAGGCGTTTCTGGGCGTAGATTTAGATACTCGTTGTGGAGCAGAGATGGGTAAGATTTGCCACGGGGTTAGTCAATGTCCGGCGGTGGGAGATGCAATGCTACCTTGAAACTCGGTTCATCAAGGCTCCTCAAATTTTAATAAGAGCGTCATCCCGACGATAGGAGGGATCCCATGGAACAGCGGTAGTACGCTTACATTCTACTTTCACCCATGGGGATGGTCACGTCACTCCAGGGACAGTCCAGCGCTTCGTTCCTCACCATGACGGCGGTGGGAGATGCGATGCTACTTTCAATGACCCCTTTTTACTGTCGGAACATCGAAGATCCGTCATTCTAATCAACGTCGTCATCCCGACGATAGGAGGGATCCCCCGGAGCAGCGGTAGTACGCTTACATTCTACTTTCACCCCTGGGGATGTCACGTCACTCTATGCACAGGTCCAGGCCTTCGTTCCTCAACATGACGGTCGTGGGAGAGGCTGGCTACTTTGAATAACGGTTCATCAAGGTTCCTCAAATCGTATTAAGAGCGTCATCCCGACGTGAGGAGGGATCCCCCGGAACAGCGGTACTACGCTTACATTCTACTTTCACCCCTGGGGATGGTCACGTCACTCCAGGCACAGTCCAGCGCTTCGTTCCTCACCATGACGGCGGTGGGAGATGCGATGCTACTTTCAATGACCCCTTTTTACTGTCGGAACATCGAAGATCCTTCATTCTAATCAACGTCGTCATCCCGACGATAGGAGGGATCCCCCCGACCAGCGGTAGCACGCAATTCTACTTCCACCCATGGGGATGGTCACGTCACTCCATGCGCAGTTCCCAGCCTTCGTTCCTCAACATGACGGTCGTGGGAGATGCGATGCTACTTTCAAACTCGGTTCATCAAGGTGCAGCAAAGCTAATAAGAGCGTCATCCCGACGATAGGAGGGATCCCATGGAGCAGCGGTAGTACGCTTACATTCTACTTTCACCCCTGGGGATGGTCACGTCACTCCAGGCACAGTCCAGCGCTTCGTTCCTCACCATGACGGCGGTGGGAGATGCGATGCTACTTTCAATGACCCCTTTTTACTGTCGGAACATCGAAGATCCGTCATTCTACCAACGTCGTCATCCCGACGATAGGAGGGATCCCCCGGAGCAGCGGTAGTACGCTTACATTCTACTTCCACCCCTGGGGATGGTCACGTCACTCCACGCACAGTACCCAGGCTTCGTTCCTCACCATGACGCTGGTGGGAGAGACGATGCTAATTCAATAGTGGCCCATCCCCTCCTTATTCCCATTTTCCTGCTTTCTCCCTTCGAAAATTAATTAACTCTCATCTTTTAGTAATAAATCTTAAAAAAACCTGTTCTTTTTCTCTAAAATTTTAGCAAATTTGCTAATGATGTTTAGAAGGGATAATGGCAACATTTAGAAAGAAAGTTCACTGGTCCATATTTTGGGCAGACATCTTGGTAATCTCAGTTTCCCTTCTGGTTACCATGATGTACACCAAGTCGCTTTTTAATCAAGACTTCAATCTGATCGATTTGGGACTCTGGGCCTTTTTAGCTGCTGGTTGGTATTTCTCCAGCAAAGTGAATATGCTCTACGACGAAGCCGTTAGTGGAGGCAACTTCGTGATCATTATGCTGAAGATCATGAACAATGTCTTCCTGCAGGCGATTTTGCTGGTGATCTTTCTCTTTGTTATCAAATATCCCTATTATGAACGCCAGTTTGCGTTGATTTACATTACGCTGCTCAGTGCCTTGATGCCGGTGGAGAAATATCTCTACAAGAAGTTGATGGAGCGCTTCAGTCACCGGGGCTGGACTACGAAAAAGGTGCTGATTGTGGGAGCGGGTCAGGTAGGCATGAACTTCTACAATTTTTTGAAAAGCAATCCCCATTATGGCTATACCGTAGTAGGTTTCCTGGACGATCAGATCAAACCTTATCTGAACGGACAATATCGCGGCAATATCGCGCAACTCAAGGAAATCCTGCAGGGAGAGGAATACATCGATGAAGTCGTCGTGGCTTTGCCTAATCGCGCTTCCGAAAAGATTTCCCAGGTGGTAGAGACCGTCAATAACGAAGCCGTGCGTTTACGGATCATTCCGGATTACTTCCAGTTCCTTTCTACCAAATACGGACTCGATATGTTTGGGGGATTCCCCATCATCACGGTGCGGCACGAGCCTTTGGAGGAAATGCATTGGAAATTTGTGAAACGGGCCTTCGATCTGGTTTTTTCGATATTCGTTTTGCTGTTTGTTTGCTCCTGGTTGTTTCCAATTATGGCCCTGTTGATCAAGCTGGACTCGAAAGGCCCGGTTTTTTTCAGTCAGCTTAGGTCAGGAATCAATAATAAACCATTTTATTGTATCAAATTCCGGAGCATGACCGTAAACAACGCGGATCCGGCTAAACAGGCCTCCAAGAACGATAGCAGGGTAACGAAGATGGGTAAGTTTATGCGAAAAACGAATCTGGACGAATTCCCTCAGTTTATCAATGTTCTGATCGGAAATATGTCGGTAGTGGGGCCGCGACCACATATGGTGCAGCATACGGATCAGTATTCAAAAATCGTACGACAGTATATGGTACGTCAGTTGCTGAAGCCGGGTATCACTGGCTGGGCACAGGTGAACGGGTACAGGGGGGAAACCAAAAAAATAGAGGAAATGCAGAAAAGGGTGGAAATGGATTTGTTTTACCTCGAGAACTGGACCTTGCTAATGGACATCAAAATTATATTCTTGACCTTTTGGAACACTTTAAGGGGCGACGATAAAGCCTTTTAACTAACTTAAAATTACTTGTGAAATTAATTAATATAGTTTATAGCTTTTTCCTACTGCTCCTGTTATCATCTTGTTCATATAAAAATCGAGATGTTCTGTTTAGGTCAGCTACCCCGCCTCCCCTAAATAACATAAGCCCTCTTTATGTTGTAAATGACCAAGGAATTAACGATAAGGGCCATATCATTTCGCTTGATGATATTCTCACAGTTACAAACCTTCAAAATCCTGACCTAATTTCAGGAAAAATTACAGGAACTGCTAGTCCGGTAACTCAGGAAAGAACTTACAGGGTGGAAGCCGACGGGAGCGTTCGTCTTCCGGTGTTAGGGAAGGTGAAATTGGTGGGATTATCAATACTGGATGCCGAGAGAGCGCTGGACAGTCTTTACCATCGTGAGTTTTTGAAGGACCCTATTATTGATATTTCAGTAGTAAATTTGAATGTGACGATTCTTGGAGAAGTAGCGCAACCGGGAACTTATCTGCTTCAAAAAGAGAAAACGTCGCTTGTGGAGATTCTTGGGCAGGCAGGAGGGATAAACGCACGGGCAAATAAAGGAAGCGTGAAAATTGTTCGCAAGACGGGAGATCCTGGAAATCCTGAAATAATCTATGTAGACCTAAAAAGTATAAGTTCAATAACAAATCCGAAACTGAACTTGCGTAAAAACGACCTTATTTACGTGGAACCTAGAACTTCAGCTCGAATAGGTGATAGACTTACTGCTATCAGTCCGATCATACAATCTGGTCTATTAGTTCTTAACACTGCTTTGATTATTCTTACCCTCTCTAGATGAGTATTACTACTAGTCCCAAAACTACCGGGAAAGATTCTGTAGCATTTGAAAATGCTACGCACATGCCTGAAAAAAAAATATCGTACGCGAAAGTAGCTAGGGTGTTCCTGGCCGGATGGTACTGGATCATTGGAAGTCTGGTGTTAGCTGTAGGGGTCGCGTATTTCTATTTGCGGACTGCTCCCAGAATATATTCGACTTCTTCAGTTATCCGAATCGAAAGTGATAAGCCTGGTTTTAACCTTGACCCCAATAATGCTCCAGTCTCCCTATTTAGGCCGAAGAATGATTTGGAGTCGGAAACTTTTGTGATCAGGTCCAGGGCTGTAATGGAGAACGCTATAAAGCGCCTCAACTATCAGGTTAGTTATTTTATTAAGGGGAGGGTGCGCAATAGTGATATTTATCCGGAAGTTCCTTTTTCTGTCGTTCCACAGGATACGACTAGCATGGAGGGAAGTAGCGACCTCTTCGAGTTTGAACACAAGACCCAGACAACTTACCTTTTAAGCCTGAACAATAAGAGCGCCTCCTTCAAGTACGGAGAGCTCGTGGAGTTAGGAGGCTACAAATTCAAGATCTTACAAGGAGTGGAGCCTGTTCAGGGTACCTATCTTTTTAGAATTAATACTCCAGCGTCAGTAGCCCGGTCTGTAATGCCATACTTGACGATACAGCCTTACTCGAAGAATGCTGATATTATTAGTTTGAGTTTATCCGGGCTAAATCCTCAATTCGCCTCCGACATGCTCAATGCTATTATGGAGGAGTATATCAATCACAGTCGAAAAAGTAAGCAGCAAGCAGCCACACAGACTATCGAGTTTATCAATGAACAGCTTGCCCTATTATCCGGTCAGGTTGAAAAGTCAGAGTCTGCATTGGAAAGTTACAAGAGAGGAAACAATATTGTCGATCTTAGTACAAGTACCGGTACTCTAGTATCACGATTATCAGAGTTGGAATCAAGGAAAAATGAGATTCAGATTCAGTCGCTCGCTATTGATCAGTTGGAGTCGGAGATAAAGCAGAACAGACAGCGAGTGACGTTAAACTTGGGTTTGGAAGGCGAAACCGGACCCCTACTTACGGGGCTAGTTAGTCAGTTTAATGGATTGATCACGGAGCGCAACGCTTTGTTAAATCAGTATAACGAGAATTCTAACCAAATTAAACAAATAGATAATCAAATTGCTGCCATCCAACAGGCGGCTGTAAATAGTATTAGGCTTTTACGCGAACGAAGTAACAAAACTTTGGGGTACGTTAATCAACAACTCGCCGAGCTTAACCAAGAGTTGAAGGAGATTCCCCGTGCTGAGCGGCAATTGTTTTCCCTCACTGCAAATAATGAGGTGAATCAGAAGGTTTTGACCTTTTTGAATGAAAAGAAATTAGCGGCGCAAATTAACCGAGCCAGCACTGTTGCAGACGCGTCAATAATAGAAACGGCTAAAGCGAACTTGGCCCCAATCAGCCCAAAGTCTGCAGATATTTATAGGAATTCTCTTGTTTTTGGTCTTGCCTTGGGAATTGGTATCATCCTTTTATTAAGAATGATAAACCCGTATATCAATGACAGGGCTTTTGTTGAGGCTCATACCAACGTACCGATCCTAGGCGTAATTCGCAAATTTCCTGATACCATTGACGAGAACAATAGTCAGGTTTTAAATAATGTTCTTCCTAAATCAGTCTTTGCAGAGTCAGTTAGATCTGTTCGAACAAATTTGAGTTTTCTGGCCGCGGAAAAAGGCAATAAGGTGATTTGTGTGACATCGGAACTTGCAGGGGAAGGAAAATCCTTTACTTCCCTAAACCTAGCAAGCACCCTGGCTCTGATAGAAAAGCGGGTGGTACTAATCGCTGCCGATTTACGACGATCGAAACTACATAAGGCATTTAATGTCGAGAAGGGCCTAGGCCTGGCAGACTTTCTGGCGAGAAAGACGGATTTAGAGCATATTATTACAAAGACCTCCTTACCGGAACTCGATTTCATTTCTTCGGGCACTTTTCCACCCAATCCTTCTGAATTATTGCATAGCGATCGGATGCAGGATTTGATCAAAAGGCTTTCAGAGACTTACGATTATGTGATTGTCGATACGGCTCCTGTCGGTATCATCTCGGATGCTATTCCAATTATTACCGCCGCAGATATCAACATTTTCGTGGTAAGAGCAGGGGTATCTAAGACCACCGCTGCGACCTTGCCTACCCGTATTTCTTATGAGTTGGGCCTCAACAATGCGGTGATTATCCTTAATGAGTTTGAGGAAAAACCAATGTATGCCAGCTTCTATTCTACCGATTTCGGAGAAACCGGCTACTATGGTTATTACTACTATAGTGACTACTCGGCTTACTCTTCTTACCTGGATGTAGAGAAAAAGCCCTGGTGGAAGCGGATATTTAAAGTATAACAGTATTACAGGAAGGCCGGCATTTGCTGGCCTTCGTTTTTTAATTATCTTTTATTTCGCGGCGATGGTTGGTGATCGGATGATTTGGGCCTCTGTGATCGGATGACTATGAGGCGCTTGCAGTTGTCATCCGACCAGTTGTATTGGTTGCGCTGGAGAGGTGGCTGCTGTTAGTGATGGGATGAATGGAGTCGTTCGATCACATCTTTCTGCCGTTGGTTATGCGAAGCGGTATTTATAATATTGACAAGAGATAGTTCAAGGGATCTTGAAATGAATTCAGGATGACGAGGGAAGGGATGTGGGTAGAAGATTGCAGCGTTTAAGCAATTGCTGGGCTGTTAGTGATCGGATGACTATAAGGCGTTTTGCAGCTGTCATCCGACCACTAGTATTGGTTGCGCTGGAGAGGTGGCTGCTGTTAGTGATCGGATGAATGGAGTCGTCCGATCACATGTATTCTGCTGGTTCTGTGAACGGATATTTGCGATGTCGACAAGAGATAGTTCAAGGGATCCTGAAATAAATTCAGGATGACGAGGGAAGGGATTTGGGTAGGAGATTTACAAGGTTTAAGGCCTTGATGGGCTGTCTGTGATCGGATGACTATGAGGCGCTTTGCAGGTGTCATCCGACCACTTGTATTGGTTGCGCTGGAGAGGTGGCTGCTGTTAGTGATCGGATGAATGGAGTCGACCGATCACATCTTTCTGCCGTTGGTTATGCGAATGGTATTTGTAATATTGACAAGAGAAAGTTCAAGGGATCCTGAACTAAATTCAGGATGACGAAGGAAGGATTTTGGGTAGGAGATTTACAAGGTTTAAGGCCTTGATGGGCTGTCTGTGATCGGATGACTATGAGGCGCTTGCAGGTGTCATCCGACCACTTGTATTGGTTGCGCTGGAGAGGTGGCTGCTGTTAGTGATCGGATGAATGGAGTCGTCCAATCACATCTTTCTGCCGTTGGTTATGCGAAGCGGTATTTATAATATTGACAACAGATAGTTCAAGGGATTCTGAAATAAATTCAGGATGACGAGGGAAGGGATTTGGGTAGAAGATTGCAGCGTTTAAGCAATTGCTGGGCTTTAGTGATACGATGACTATAGGCCGCTTTGCAGTTGTCATCCGACCACTTGTATTGGTTGCGCTGGAGAGGTCGCTGCTGTTAGTGATCGGATGAATGTATTCGTCCGATCACATCTTTCTGCCATTGGTTACGCGAATCGGTATTTGTAATATAAATAAGAGATAGTTCAAGGGATCCTGAAATGAATTCAGGATGACGAAGGAAGGGATTTGGGTGGTAGATCTGCAACGTTTAGTCCATTGAAGAGCTGTTAGTGGTCGGATGACTTGGAGTCGTCCGATCACGATGGTACATTAAAAAAACGGCCAGGTATTGACCCGGCCGTTTACATCTACCTATGAAAACCAATTCCAATTCCATGGAACGAGTTAGGTCTTTTTGGGGGGATCCTTCACCGGATCCAGGGGCTGTTCACCCCGCTCTTTGGTAGTAGAAGGGTCCTTGAAATCCGCCTCTTCTTCTGTATAATCCAGATCTTCTAGTTTCAATACAGCTTCCTGATCGTCCTCGGGATGTCTGATGTCTTTACGCTCTGAATCTTTAGGCTCGAATTTCTCAGGTTTATCGCTTTGGTTATTGATCATGGTTTTATTGTTATAACATTTAATTAATAAATTGGTTTTTTCTCCTGCCATTCAAGAGCCTGCTGAATGAGGAGGAAAAAAAGGCTTGCCTGGTTTTAAAAATTAATATTGGAATAGCAGAAGATACCTTATCTTTAAGTCCTGAGGCACGTGCCTTTTAACTAGAACCTTTTCCCTATGAACGAGGAAATTTATTCCTACATCGATTCGTCTGCCGCTATCGTTGACCATGGCACGTATCTGGAAAGTCCGATCAAAAATCCGGGTGAGGGCTTAGCTGCCAATATCTATTATTTCAACCAGCCGGAATGGGCGGAAGAATACCTGACTTATTGCCACCGTTCTCCTTCATTCAAATCCAGATGGGAAGCGGCCCTGGGTGATCTGGAAGGTAAAGTGGTGGTCGATATTGGCTGCGGTCCGGGCAATGTCTTTGCGACGGTAACTAGTAAGCCTCGCCTCTTAATAGGCGTAGATGTGGCTCCGGTGTCTTTGAGGTTTGCCGCCAAATACGGCTATACGCCGGTGCTTGCGGATGCGTCCAAACTTCCCTTTGTTTCTGGCTTTGCCGATGTGGTGGTGCTGAATGCCGCCCTTCATCATTGCGAGGACATGGCTGCCATTTTACGAGAAGCAGCCCGCATCCTGAAACCGGGAGGTTTGATCGTGACGGATCACGATCCGCAGCTGAGCGCCTGGGATTATAAAGGGATCGCCAAGCTACTTTGGAACGGCCGTCTGCTTTACTACCGGATTGTTAAACATGGCTTTCACAAGACCGACGACCAGCAAACCTGGGGCCTTGCCTGCGAAATTCACCATAAACCCGGCCATGGGGTAACAGAGCAATTCTTCCGGGGAACACTTGAGCCACTCGGCTTTGACTTGCAGGTCTATCCGCATAACCATGAGGTGGGCGAACAGGTGCTGAAGGGGGAACGAGGAAAGGCAGCGCTGAAGTACCGCATGGGAAATATTCTATCGGGACGAAACCCGAAGAAGCCCGGTAGTGCACTCTCCTTGATGTGTCTTGCCAGGAAGAGGATGACTGTTACGGTTTAATGCATTTTGTTATATATGGATAAACCAGCGCCACTAATACCGCTGGTTTAGTCTTTTAGTCGTTCTGGCCGAACTCTTATAGATAGGCTTCCACCCATTTGGTTCTGCCGCAGCGTTCGCAGGGCACCTGGTTACCGGGTTGATTCCGCTTCACGTTGCCGCATTCGTTGCAGGCGCAGAAGCCGGGGGCTAGTTTTTTTTCCTTCCGGAAGTCGGTGTCGTATTGAGGCAGGGTTGATAAACCGGGAGAGGGCTGATCATTTTGAATAAAGCTGAAGGCGCCTCCCGACTCCAGGTAAAGACGTTTAATTTTACCCAGATTATCGATGCCGCAGGACCGGGCTTCGGCGAACAGACGCTCGGGGGAAATCCGGCTTTTTTTCATCTCGTCCAGCTGCAATTTTCCGTCGCTCACCAATATGGAGAGGTCATCTTCTGCAAGCTGCTCAAATTTCTGGCTTTTAAAGGCCAATGTCGAGATGATTCGCTGCACGATCACCACTACAATGGCAATGACGAATGCCGGCAAAATCCCACGACTCGGGTCCATCATCGGTACCCCAATTGCTGCGGCAAGAGAGACCATCGCAATCAACTCATTCCTGCTCAGGTGCGAAGCCATCCGTTTTCCCATAATCCTCATCGAAACCATCAGCAAGAGGTATACAAAAAATGCCCGGATGATCACTTCAATTATGAAACTGACTGGAGCCTCGCCAAAAAGCATCCGGCTCCAATCCATGATATAAATCTCAAACTCTTTCATTGTCTTTCTTATTCAATTGCTTTGGTCCAACGCTTGCTTCCGCAATTATGGCATTCTTCCTGTGTTTCTATGGCCACATAGCCGCAGCTGCAGCAGGCCTGTGATCCCGCTGCCGCGCTCATTCCGTCAAGCTGTTCATCATCCTGGTCGGGTAAAAGGGAAAGGCCCCTACGTCCTTCGTTGGTGAAAATACTCAATAGGCCGCAGCCCTCCAGGTAGGCCCGTTTGACATTGCCCAGGTTCAGAATATTTTTATGCCGTAGCATGGCAAACAACTCCTGCCGGGAAATGCGTACTTTTTTCATCTCCTCCAGATCCAGCACACCATCCTTCACCAATACACTGGAGTGGCCCTGGCTCAGTTTCTCAAACTTCGAGCTGTTAAATCCCCAGAGGTTAATGCCGCGCTGGAATAGCAGTGCACACAGAAGCAGAATGATGCCGAAAATGACGCCCCGGTCGGGAAGCTGCATAGCTGGGGCGACAATTGCACCGAGCGTAATCATAACAGCGGTTTCCGTCAAGGTTAACTGCCCGCCCATCCGTTTTCCCAAAAGTCGCGCAATCACAATAAGTGCGATGTAAATGATCAGGGTCCGGATGAATACCTCCAGGAGGAATTCAGGTGGCGCATCTCCAAACAAGATGCGCTGCCAGTCAGACAACTTTATCTCTTCTTTTTTCATAGGTACTGCCTGTTGCTATTAGATATGAGGGGGATTGGTTTGAGGAATGACAAACCGATCTCCCCGCGAGAGAAGGTCCACCTGCAAACCCCGGATGGAAATAGAGGCTCCCGTCCCGAAATCAAGGACATTGCTTTTAGAAATGCGATGACCGTCGATGATGATCACGATGCCGCTACCGCAAACCTGGCCTTCAATCCCGTTTTTGATGACGATAGCTGTGTCTTCTTCGATGCCAATCCCGATACATGTGGGGTTGGTCGCAATCACTTGCGCCATCCGTACAAATCGCCCCCGGTCTACGAAGTGCGTATCAATACACACATCTTTCAAAAACTCTAAGCCTGTGGTGATCTTAATCTCTCCGCTGATCTGCTGCACGTCTTTATTGCCCGCGTAAATCATCGGTGTGGACATGGCCATTGCACCGGCACTAGTCCCTCCAATGACAAAATGCTCGCGGATATAGCGCTGCTTAATCTCCATCAGGAAGAGCGTTCCGCCATAGATAGTAGTCAGCCGAAGTTGATCTCCGCCAGTGAAAAACACTGCATCTGCCTCCCGGATTCGATCCACCAGTGCGGCTTCGTCTTTTAAAACATCTTCCCGCTGCTCGTGGTGGATCCGGCCGATCTGAGTCACGTTAAGCGTTGAAAAAGCATTTACATACTCTTCGAACAGCGCATCGCCTTCGCTGCTAGCGGTGGTCACCACCTCCAATTTGGGATTTTCCTTTTTTATTGCCGAAATAAATGTTCCCAGCACTTCCAGGGGCTGCAGATTGTCCTGCTGTACTTCTTTTTCCGGCGTTTCTCCCCGGTTTTCTTTACCTCCGATAGCTACTAAGATCCCATTCGGAACGGGACATTCATTAACTGGTTTCGTTCGCATAAATTCTGATACATTTGCTTTGAATCAACTTGGTCAATTAACGATTTGTTTGTTCCGTGCGTTAATACGGGTACTTTTTACACGCTCAGGGTTTCTACCTGCTAGCGAATGGTTTAGTCCTATAATTCCTTAAAATGGCGTTCTATTTCCTGAGTAATGGCTTTGAGCTCCTCAGGACTTAAATGTGTGCCTTCCATAAATTCCCAATTTCGCTCATCGCTATAAACCATTTTAACAACTTCATCATCATGCAAAATGAGGTGGTAAATACTTTCCCTAGAGCAATCGTCCGGTACAACGAGAATTTCCACCCACTCGGTTCCCAATTTGGTCTTGATCTTAAAACTATCCATTTGCTAGTAATTTTGCGGAACCCAAGCAAAAGTTATTCCGCGGAAACTAGAAATAGTGCCTTAAGGATGCAGAGGCCTCCTTAATCATCAAAAACACTAACTTTGCCGGGATGAAAGTTGCAATTAATGGCTTTGGCCGGATAGGAAGGACGGTTCTTAGAACGCTTTTACTAAAAAAGGGGATTCAGGTTGCTGCGATTAATGATCTGGCGGACGCAGAAACGCTGGCTCATCTGGTTAAATACGATACGGTACAGCGAGGCTTCTCCGGAACAGTAGCAGCTGGAGAGGGAGCTATCCTGGTTGATGGCCAGCCGATCCCACTCTTTTCAGAGGCGGATCCCCGTCAATTGCCCTGGCAGCGCCTGGGTATTGATCTGGTCATCGAGTCTACAGGCCGCTTCACTACCGCTGAGAAGGCCGCTGTTCACCTGGAGGCGGGCGCAAAGCAAGTGATCATTTCGGCACCCTCTGCAACGAAGGATGTGCCCACCGTCGTGCTGGGTGTGAATGACAGCGAGATCGACTTCCGCTCTCCGATTTTATCTAATGCTTCCTGTACCACGAACAATATCGCACCGATGATCAAGGTACTGGAAGATAACTGGGGCATTGTGAATGGTTACATCACGACCGTGCATTCGATGACCGGTGATCAAAACCTGCACGACGGTCCGCATAAAGACCTCCGTAGAGCGAGAGCGGCTTCGGCTTCCATCATCCCAACTACAACCGGTGCAGCAAAAGCAATCACCAATATTTTTCCTCATTTGGATGGAAAGCTGGGTGGGGCAGGTATTCGCGTTCCGGTATTGAACGGATCGCTCACCGACTTTACCTGTATCCTGAAAAAGCCGGCGACTGTGGAGGAGATCAATGCTGCTTTTCGTGCTGCAGCCGATAGTTATTTACAGGGAATCCTCTACTATACGGAAGATCCAATTGTTTCTGTGGATATCCTGGGTAATTCTCACAGCTGTGTATTCGATTCGAAACTTACTTCCATTGTAGGTGGCCTCACGAAGGTAGTCGGCTGGTACGATAACGAATACGGTTATTCAAGTCGCATGGCAGACTTGGTAGAGCGGATTGCAAGGGTTGGGAAGGATAGGTAGACAAGACAGACGATAGTCACCTCATCCCTGACCCTTCTCCTCAAGGAGAAGGGAACCACGCAACTTAGGAGCATCCTACAAAATCTCGTAGTTCGCAGATGTCCAGGGTTGGCGATATTAAGTTACGCGGAGGTAAGTTGTGTTTTTCCTGTCTAGCAGTAGTGTGGTGAGAACCTGTAAACGCATAACCGGATTATTCTAAAACCTTAAATTTTCTTAGAACGAGACAGACGAGACATCACGGCACATCCCCTCTCCTTGAGGAGAGGGTTAGGGTGAGGTGTTTGTATTATTATACGGGTTGTCTCGTCCTAAAAAAAGTTTACAGGTTAAAGATATAATCCTAGGATAGCTTTACGGGTTTCCACTAGTCCTAAGATAGCTTTACAAGCTTACGATTTTTCTGATAATAGTTTTTCCATAGTTTGTTTGTACTGATCATTTCGGAATGTACTACAGCAGGAGTTAGCATACCGTTGCTCATATGT
>NZ_JAFEWD010000017.1 GCF_017355855.1 Pedobacter sp. SYSU D00535
GACGTGAATTGAGAGACGAAATAAACAAACGCCCCGAGCACCAAGAAAGCTGCAAAGAGAACATACAAAATCGGGGTCTTTTTCATCTGCTCTTAGGTGTTGGCTAGATTATACACTTGCCCGTAACATCCGGGTTTACGAATTTCGTATATATCCCATTTACCTGAATTTATTCTCTCCCTCTCGTTCGTTGTCTTTTCGGTTTGGTTTTCAGGCTTCATCGTACATAGTTAACACTATTTTTCATCATTTCAAATTGAACAACAATGTTGTATAGCGGGCTCCTGATCAGATCAAAACCACAGATGGCGATGTGTCTGGATAGATTCCGGCGGTTTTTCTGCTTTCGCGTCCCGGCAGTGTCGGGAGATGTAGCTGAGATTAGTTTTTACCGCAATTGAGTGGGGCGAGATTAAGATCATCATCGCATGTTTACTGTTTACTGCCGCTTCTAATCAGGTACTGGTTCCCGCGATAAGGTTGAATAGCTATGCAGGATAGGATACCTCTCTTATTACAGCATATAAAACTTGCACGTGTGTAAGGTAGGCGTATCAATTTCGTAAACCCGCCCAAATTGGAGGGGTTTACGAAATTAGGCTTACTGCGCCCCTGCCCAAGCCAGTCCCTTTTAGCTTTTTTAATTTTTTCAGGATAGCTTAGTTTTTTTTGCTATGTTTATAACATCACCTCCTAAAAAGACTCTTCTTTTAACAATTTTCAAAGCTTACACTGACCTTACAGCGACCTTATAGCGACTTTATAGCGACCTTATAGCGATATTCGCCCAGCTTAGATCCGTTATTCATCCGATCATCACCCGTTGTTGCGGTAGCAATGATAAAGAGAGAGGTGAGGGACGTTGCCAGGGGAGCAGGTTTTTGCAAAAGAATACCTAAACCGGGGCAGTCCAGTCCACGGTGCTGTTGATCCCGAACTTTTGTAAAGGTCTAAAATGGGACCATGGGGATAAAGGAAGGCGAAGATCAAATAATAATTACCCGAAAATAAAGCCCGCAATTGCGAGCTCTATTTCTGTTAGTAAGACTTGATTGAGCCTCTGTTGATTTTATTTATTTCTTTGCTACCAGATTAATATCCAGCTCAAATTCATCGTTAATTGCTTTATCGCCGATATCACCGAAAAAGCTTTTTGACCGGTACTTGATGTCGTACTTGGTACGATCCACTTTTACTCCTTTAGCTACTGCAACCACCGTGTTTTTTTGTCTTTTTACCGTAGCCGGAAAGGTGATTGAATTAGTAATTCCCTTGATGCTGAGATTGCCGGTTACATTCACGCGCTCTGCGCCGATATTGCTGATCCTGGTAATTTGAAAGCTTGAGCTCGGATTCTTTTCAACTGAGAAGAAGTCGTCACCTTTCAGGTGGTTCAATAGGTTCGCGTTGGCGTTCCCTTTCAGGTCGGTAACGCTGATCGTTCTCATGTTGATTACAAAATTGCCATTCTTTAGGTTGTTGCCGTCCATGGTAAGGCTGCCGGATTCAAGTTTTACCAGGCCTTCATGCTGACCTGCCACTTTTCCTGCAACCCATTTTATGGATGAGCTATTTGTATCCACCTTAAAGACTTCTTCCTTAAATTTCGGCTTAAAAGCAAGTGTTGTGAAAATTGCTACAAGAGCGATTAGGGATCTAAATCTCATATGTAATTTGTTTGTACGTAACGAATATCGAGAGTTTCAAAGTTCGATCGGTTAAAATCAAGTCATTTCTTCATTGGAGCCTATAAACTAAAAAAGGATTAATATGTAATAAAGGATATGAAATTTTTCGTAAGAACTGTTCTTATCCTCTTTGTCCTAATTGCCGGATGTAAGGAGAAGCCCCGCGAGCTTAAAGTTAAGTCGCCGCGAGATCTTTATCCGGGCCTTTTTGACGCAGTGCAAACTGCCCATATATTCCCTGATAGCAAAACCTTCCCCGACTGCATACCTGAAAAAACACCTGAGGAAATTCTGCAGGAGTTTCAGGAGCGCAAGGCAGAAGCCGGGTTTAATTTGAAACAGTTTGTGGAGGAGAATTTTGAGCAGCCCGAACAGGTAGCAACGGACTTTAAAACCGATAAGCAGCAAGGTATCGAAGAGCACATTGATGAATTGTGGGATGTCTTGAGACGGAAATCTGGCAAGTATGATCAGTACAGTTCTTTGATTAACCTGCCTAACCCCTACATTGTTCCCGGCGGCCGCTTTCGCGAGATCTACTACTGGGATTCTTATTTCACCATGCTGGGCCTTCAGGAGAGCAACAAGGAGGCGATGATTGAAGATATGGTGAACAACTTTGCCTGGTTAATTCGCACCTACGGGTTTATTCCCAACGGAAACAGAACCTATTACCTCACCCGCTCTCAACCCCCTTTTTTCTCGCTCATGTTGCAGCTGCTGATGGAGATCAAAAAGAATAAGGCAGATGCTATCTTAAAAGCTAATCGCGATGTCCTGGAGAAAGAGTACCATTTTTGGATGAACGACCAGGGAGTGAAGAAGGGCGCAAGCAATCACGTGGTGCACTTGCCGGACGGGAGTATTCTAAACAGGTATTTCGATAAGGGTGACTGGCCAAGAGAGGAAGCGTACGTGGAAGACGTAAAAACCGCTGTTGCAAGTGGTAGATCGAAGCCTGTAGTTTGGCGGGATTTGCGGTCGGGCGCAGAGTCAGGATGGGATTTCAGCAGCAGGTGGTTTGCAGACGGAAAATCTTTAGCGACTATCCAGACCACCGATATCATTCCTGTCGACCTGAACTGCCTCTTGTACCATACAGAAAAAATGCTGGCTCTCGCCTATGAGAAGCTGGGAGAGCAGCGGGCAAAGGAACATATGGAAGAGGCAGCCGAGCGGCGCAGGAGCGCTGTTGAACGCTTTTGCTTCGACCGGCGAATGGGATACTTTCGCGATTATAACTGGAAAACCTTGAAACAAACCGACCAAATTACCCTTGCGGGGATGTATCCCTTGTATTTCAAGATGGTGACCCAGGGGCAAGCTCAGGCGGTGGCACGCATGCTTCAAAAACAGTTCCTGAAGCCGGGAGGATTAGTGACATCTTTAGTAAATACCGGCGAACAATGGGATGCTCCTAACGGTTGGGCCCCGCTGCAATGGCTCGCTATCCAGGGACTCCGGAATTATCGGCAGGATGCACTCGCCAACGAAGTGGCCAAAAGATGGTCGGGGCTGAATATTCGGGTATTTCACAAAACCGGCAAATTATTGGAGAAATACAACGTGATCGATACAACCTTGATCGCGGGGGGAGGGGAGTACCCGACACAGGACGGATTTGGCTGGACGAACGGAGTATTGTTGAAAATATTGAAAAGCAATAAACAGTAGGATAAAGCGGTTCAGCACCCTCGTTGGTATTAGAACCGCTTTATCCGCTTGCTTTTCTATTCTTCCTCCAAAAATGGATAACGATAATCTTTCGGCGGGTCGAAGTTCTCTTTTATGGTTCTTGGAGATACCCAGCGCAATAAGTTGATCATTGAACCCGCCTTGTCGTTTGTTCCTGATCCTCTTGCCCCGCCAAAAGGCTGTTGACCTACTACTGCTCCCGTACACTTATCGTTGATGTAGAAGTTCCCTGCAGCGTTACGAAGTGCTGCACTTGCTTGTTCAATCACATAGCGGTCTTGTGCAATCACTGCTCCCGTGAGTGCATAGATGGAGGTTTTGTTGATGATTTTTAATGTTTCTTCAAATTCCTGATCCTCGTAAACGTGAACCGTTAGTACTGGTCCGAAAAGTTCCTCGCACATGGTCAAGTAAAACGGATCTTTGGTTACGATGACAGTCGGCTCAATGAAATAGCCCACTGACTTATCGTAGTTTCCTCCTGCGATGATGTCCAGGTCAGGGTTGTTCTTTGCTTCATCAATTGCTTTAGCCAGCTTATCAAATGATTTCTCATCTATAACTGCATTGATAAAGTTTCTGAAGTCTTCTACCGGCCCCATTTTAAAAGTAGCCAGATCTCGTAACATCAGCTCTTTCACGGCAGGCCAAACCGATTTGGCGATGTAGACCCTCGAGGCCGCAGAACATTTTTGCCCCTGATATTCGAACGCTCCCCGCAGAATTGCAGTGCTCGCTACTTCAGCATCCGCGGAAGCGTGAACCAGTATGAAGTCCTTGCCACCCGTTTCGCCTACAATCCGAGGGTAACTTCTGTACTTATCAATGTTCTGTCCGACCGTTTTCCAGATCTCCTGGAATACTTTAGTTGAACCTGTGAAATGAATTCCTGCGAAGTCGGGGTGATTGAAGATAACATCACCAGCCTCCGGCCCATTAACAAATATCAGGTTGATCACTCCATCGGGCAGCCCGGCTTCCCTGAAAACTTTCATCAACACATGGGCCGAGTAGATCTGGGTGTCTGCGGGTTTCCAAACTACTACATTCCCCATCAACGCTGCCGAAGCAGGCAAATTTCCGGCAATAGCCGTGAAATTGAACGGTGTCAAGGCAAATACAAATCCCTCCAAAGGACGCTGTTCGACTCGGTTCCAGGTTCCGCGTGGTGAAATCGGCGGTTGTTGCGCATAGATCTCCGCCATGTACTTTACGTTGAAACGAAGGAAATCGACAATCTCGCAGGCGGAATCAATTTCTGCCTGGTAAGCGTTCTTGGATTGCCCGATCATAGTAGCGGCGTTCAGTTGGTAACGATACGGTCCTGCAATTAAATCAGCAGCCTTTAAGAAAATGGAGGCGCGATGTTCCCAGGACAGACTCTCCCATTGTTCTTTTGCTTTAAGGGCAGCTTCACTGGCATCTTGTACATGCTGTTTTTCTCCATAATGGTAATGGGCCAGCACCTGCTGATGGTTGTGCGGTGGCCGGACTTCCTTTGTATTACCCGTGCGTATTTCTTTTCCTCCGATAAACATCGGTATATCCAATTGCCGGGCATAAGCCGCTGCAATTGCTTCTTTCAAAAGTTTACGTTCCTTGCTGCCGGGAGCGTAGTTTAGTACCGGTTCGTTTACAACTTCCGGCGCAGTAAAAAATCCTTTTGACATATTGACACGATTTGATTAAAGATACGAATGTGGCGGAAATGCCCGTCTTAGATGTATATATAAGCGAAACTAGTTGAATGAGCAATTGTTTAAATGAGGCATGACCGACGAGAACATTCTAATAATTGGAGCCGGTGCCGCAGGACTGATGGCTGCCCGGGAACTGTCAAAGGCTGGTAAACGCGTTACGATACTCGAAGCCCAGGGAAGAATCGGGGGACGGATTTTGGATTTGGAAAGCGAGGGCGGTTCTGGTCCCTTTATGATGGGGGCAGAATTTATCCATGGAAATGTGCCGGTAACCATTTCCTTGCTCAAGGAGGCTGGAATAAAATACATGCCTTTTGCGGGCGAAAGTTATCGAAGCTTAAATGGTAAATTGGTAAAGGATGAATATGAAGATCCCGATTGGTCATTGCTGATGAAGAAGTTGCAGGACGTAAATGAAGATATGTCCTTGACTGAATTCCTCGACAAGTACCTTGATCCCCATGATGAAAAAGAGCTGCGAGAGTCGGTATTACGATTTGCCCAGGGGTATGACGCAGCAGATCCTGAGCATGTCAGCCTTTTATCCTTAAAAAAGGAGTGGTTGCAGGGGCATGATGAACAATATCGGGTGGTAGGAGGCTACGGGCGGATGATTGATTTTCTCGAAAAGGAATGCCTCGCGCACAACTGCCTGATTTTTCTAAGCAAAGTAGTAAGCCATTTTAATTGGAGTGAAGGCTTTGTGGAAGCTATTACTACGGATGGGGAGCGATATGCTGGAGTTAAGGCAATTGTCACCTTGCCGGTGGGGGTACTTCAAATCAAGGACGGAAGTCTCGGTTTTGTAAACTTCACACCTCCTCTTCCCAGGCGAATGGGAGCAGTAAGGGCAATGGGGTTTGGCTCGGTGTTGAAGGTTGTTTTGTCTTTTAAAGAAGCGTTCTGGCTTAACTCCAAGCAACCTGCGCCTGGATTTATATTTTCGGAAGAAGTAATTCCTACCTGGTGGACGCAGTTTCCAGATACTGCCCCCATGTTGACTGGTTGGCTGGCTGGTCCGAAGACGGATGAATTAGTTTCGAACACCGAGGAGGAACTTCTGAATCTCGCCCTTGAATCAGTAGCCAGGCTATTTGGTCTGCAGAAAGCAGCGGTCGAACAAATGCTGGTGAAGGGAGTAGTTAAGCATTGGGGCCAAAATCCATTTTCCCGCGGTGCTTACGGCTACGAAACAGTAGACGGTGCACATGCGCCTGGCCAGCTAAGCCGCCCGGTAGAGGACACCCTTTATTTTGCAGGTGAAGCTACCTATGAAGGGCCCTTTGCGGGAACGGTGGAGGCTGCCTTAGTAAGCGGCATTCAGGTGGCTCAAAAGGTGCTCGAAGCTGCTGATTCTACCGTATAAGTAAAAGTTGTGCATTTCTGTATCTTTACGGCATGCAATACCTGCGACTTTTGTTGCTCCCTTTTTCCCTTTTGTACGGTCTGGTAATCTGGTGTAGAAACATGGCTTATGATTTGGGCTTGTTTCAGTCCCGGAAATTCAATTTACCCATTATCTGCGTGGGAAATCTGGCCGTGGGAGGAGCAGGAAAAACTCCGATGACAGAGTATCTGATCCGGTTGCTTGGTAATAAGTATCGAACTGCGGTGTTAAGCAGGGGATACGGGCGCAAGGTGAAGGGATTTAGGCTGGTAGAGTTTACAGATACACCTTTGGAGGCCGGAGACGAGCCCTTGCAGTTTCGACGGAAGTTTAAGAATATCACTGTTGCAGTTTCAGAGAAGCGAGCCACCGGAATTGAAATTTTGCAAGACAAACATCATCTCATCATTTTGGATGATGCCTTTCAGCATCGGGCGGTGAAAGCGGGCCTCAATATCTTATTGTTCGACTACACCCGTCTTTTCGAACCTCTTGTTGTGCTGCCTGCCGGAAATCTCCGCGACTCGTTTTCTCAGCGGGCCAGGGCAAACCTGATTGTTATAACAAAAACTCCTGAGCATCTTACTGCCGAGCAGCGCGAGGCGGCGATTCGAAGAATCCGACCTCTGGATACTCAGAAGGTCTTTTTCTCTTACCTTAGTTATGGCTCACTGAGGCCTGTTTTCAAGGTGGAGCAAGCAGCAGTGCCTAGCATCGAATCTCAGAGTACTATTTTTCTCCTTACGGGGATTGCTAATCCCTACCCGCTTTTAACAAGATTAGAGGAGGCAGCGGCAAAGGTAATTCATCATGACTACCCTGATCACCACGTTTTCAGCAAGAAAAATATTGCTAAACTTGCAGAAGCTTTCAAGTCTGACCCTGCAGAGGAAAAGCTGATTGTTACCACTGAGAAGGATGCCCAGCGATTGGGCGTGCCCGAGCTTGAAGAACTTTTGAAAGATTTACCCGTTTACTACCTGCCGGTGGAAGCTAAGTTCCATCAGGCGGAGGAAGAACTTTTTAACTCAGTAATTGAAGCGTATGTTACAAGAGATTTACAACACAACTGAATATATAAAACGCCGCATTGGGGACTTTGAACCTGAAGTTGGGATAATCCTGGGCACTGGTTTAGGTGGTTTAGTGGAAGAAATTGAAATTCAGCATAAGCTGATGTATTCGAACATTCCAAACTTTCCAATTTCTACCCTCGAGTTTCATTCCGGCCGTTTGATTTTCGGATTGTTAAAGGGTAAAAGAGTAGTTGCAATGCAGGGAAGGCTGCATCATTACGAAGGCTACGATATGAGGCAGATTACTTTCCCCGTACGGGTGATGAAAATGCTGGGTATCAAACAGCTGTTTGTTTCGAACGCCAGTGGTTCTTTGAATCCCGATATTAAGAAAGGTGACTTGATGATCATTGAAGATCATATCAATTTGCAACATGATAATCCCTTGCGGGGAAGGAATTTTGACGAGCTTGGTCCTCGCTTCCCGGATATGAGCCAGCCCTATCAGAAAGACCTGATAAAAAAGGGTATGGAGATCGCGAAAGCTAACAACATTAATTGCCATAAGGGCGTTTATGTATCTGTTGCAGGTCCTAACCTGGAGACTAAAGCCGAATACCGGTTTTTGAGGATTATTGGAGGTGATGCGGTTGGGATGAGTACAGTTCCTGAAGTAATTGTTGCCAACCATATGGGCTTGCCAGTCTTTGCTATTTCTGTTATTACAGATGAAGGTTTTCCGGAAGAATTGGAGCCGATTTCAGTTGAAGAGATTTTAAAAGTGGCAGAAGAAGCAGAGCCGAAAATGACCCTGATTCTTAAAGAACTGCTTTCCTCATTATAGAATGAAATATCTTTTTTTTGTATTAGCAGCGTTTGTTTGTCTTTGCATCCAGCCTTCTTTAGCGCAGGAAAGACCGGTTCCTGATGCAGGTGCTGAGCTTGATTCGTTGCGTAAATTGGAAGAGGAGGGGCAAGACACCGTCATCTTTACGGCGAAATATATTCGATATACTACGCTTGGACTTTTACAGGATAGTACACAGACGGTTCCGCTCGATACAACCTTAGAAAACTTTCATCATTATAATCCCCTGAACAGGCCGGAGCACCCGACAGTTAACCTGGGCAACCTGGGCTTAGCCTATCGGCAAATGCTATTCGAGCCGAGCAAGCGAATCGGTTTTGATCCCGGCTTTTATGCGCTGGACATTTACCGGCTGACCCAGGATTCCCTGAAATATTATCGGGCCCGGACTCCTTTTACCTCCCTATACTATGTTAACGGAACTTTAAAGGAACAAACCTTCAGAGTTATTCACTCGCAGAATATTAAGCCTAACTGGAATATAGGGGCTAATTACTTCAGAATTGGAGCGCGCGGTTTTTACATCAACCAAAACTCGGATCACCTGAATGCTTCACTTTTTACCTGGTATGAGTCGCCGAAAAAGAGGTATAATATCTTAGTTAATGGACTTTTCAATACGTTGAAGGCTGCGGAAAACGGAGGAATTGTAGACGAGCGGATTTTCGAGCCCGGAAGGGAGCCGGAGGGCTTTGAACCGCCCGTGCGACTGACTGGTCAGGACCCCGTTCGGCAGACCTGGCGTCAGAAGAACTTCTTCCTTAAGCAGTTTTATTACATCGGAAGAATCGACAGCCTGGTGGGTAGCGAGAGCTCAAGTATCTTACCTACACAACGGCTTTCCCATTCTTTAAGCTACTCTTCCGATCAATACAAATTCTACAAAAATCAACGTGACGATTCCCTTCTTAACGTCTTTCCGGGACTTGCTGATACGAATCGCGTGGTCGACTCTACCATAGTTCGAAATGTTCGAAACGAGTTTATGTACAGCTTTTACCTTCGGGGACGATCTGTGAAGTTTATTAGGAACGAGATGAAGCTGGACCTGGGTTTGCAGCATGATTTTTACTCCTATAATCAGATGGGGGATGACCTGAACTTTCAGAATATCACGCTCAAGGGTAACATTGGATACCGGTTTAGTGACCGGGTTTCCCTCAACGGAGAGTTTCAACAGATTGCCCAGGGTAGAAATGCGGGAGACTATTTGTACGATGCTCAGACTCAAATTCTTCTCAGTCGATCTGTGGGGCGAATCATTCTTGGTGCCTACATCCAGAATAGATCGCCGGAACGGTTGATGCAACGTTCAAACTACCACTATCATCAATGGTCCAATGATTTTGTGAACGAAAAGTACAATAATCTGTCTTTTACGTATGTTAACCCCAAATTCCATTTACGGGCCAGGGCCGAGTACTTTTTGATTAACAATTACCTTTATTACCGCGAACTGAAATCCGACACCAATGCGATTACCCCAGTTCAGGCTGGTAGCCCGATCAATCTTCTTAAGTTAACGTTGAGGAAAGATTTTCACCTGGGCAAGTTTAACCTGCAGAGCTTCGTAGCCGTACAACAAACAGATTTTCAGGAAATTTTAAGAACTCCTCAAATTTATACTTATAATACTTTTTACTACGGGAACAGGTTTTTCAATGCAGTTACCGCTAATCTTGGTTTCGATGTCAGGTGGAATTCATCATTCCCCGGACTTGCTTATGCACCCAATGTCGGTCAGTTTTATAATGCTTCAATCGGTAGCGACACACCTATACAATACGAATCGTATCCTATCGTAGACCTGTGGGCTCGCTTTTCTCTGCGCAGGGCTAATGTCTTTGTAAGATACGATTACGCAAATCAGGGCCTCTTCTCGAAGGGCTATTTCACCGTACGGCCCTACCCGATGCCTGATGCACTTTTCAGATTAGGTATTCACTGGAATTTTTATAACTAACAGATAGCAGCAGAAGTTAAGTCTTCTGCTTTTTCTTTTTCGCCGCAGGAAACAGGATGTTATTTAAGATGAGCCGGTAGCCGGGCGAGTTAGGATGTAAGCTAAGGTCCGTCTGGGGGTCGCCGACAGCATGCTGGTAATCTTCGGGGTCGTGACCTCCATAAAAGGTCCATTGTCCCTTTCCGAATTCTCCATGGATATACCTTGCTTCATTCGCTGTTTTCGTCTCGCCCATCACTAAAACGTCAGGTTTCAGAACGTCTTTGCGGAAAGCAGTAGTTTGTCCCATGAACCCCTTCACCACCTTGTCGTGACTTTGAGTGAGCATGGTAGGAACGACATCCCACTTTGCAGAGAAGTCGAAAAGCGTGAAGTAGTCGTTTGTTTGCGTAAGCATGCGTGTGGGAGTGGCGTCTATGTTTGAGAATTCGTAGTTGTTAGGGTTCATGTCCAGCCTGAAGTTCTGGAAGGCAAAGGTTTTATTGAAGTCGAGCTTTGACTGTGCGTCGGAATCGGCCCCATCTCCGTCAAACATGCTTTGTGCAATGTCAATCCCTTCCGCGGCCAAAGCAATATCAAAGCTGTCTGTTCCGGAACACATGGCAAATAAAAATCCTCCGCCTGAGCAGAAATTGGCGATGCTTTTAGCAACAGCCAGCTTCATCTCTGAAACTTTCTTGTAACCCAATTTTTTCGCCGTGGCCTGCTGTAGTTTCACATCTTCCATGTACCAGCTCGCATTACGATACACTGACCAGAAGCGTCCGAACTGTCCGGTGAAATCCTCATGGTGGAGGTGTAGCCAGTCATACTTCGGCAGATCCCCTTTTAAAACCTCTTCGTCGTAAACAACCTCGTAGGGGATTTCCGCATAAGTAAGCACAAGCGTTACTGCGTCGTCCCAGGGCAACTTATTTTTCGGAGAGTAAACAGCAATCTTGGGCGCCTTTTCCAGCTTGACCAAATCCATATTTACCGAAGGATCCGAGATTTCCGTAAGGATAGAGGTGACTTTTGCGTCAGTTATTACCTCATAGGAAACGCCCCTGATCTTACACTCTTTCTCCAGTGGCTCCGCGTATTTCATCAGAAAACTTCCTCCCCGGTAGTTCAGGAGCCAGTCAGATTCCAATCCGTTTTTCAACGTCCAGAACGCAATACCATAGGCTTTCAAATGGTTCTTCTGATCTTCATCCATTGGGATCAGGATGGAAGCCGCTTTTGAACTCAGGCTAATCAGAATAAGGAGAAATAGCAGACCAAACCTCGACATGTTTTTATAAACGTAAATAGCTTTCCGAAGTTATAAAAAGCCGCTAAATGTTCGATTTTTTAAAAGGATAGAATGTATGTAGCTGAAATAATTAACTTTGCCAGCTCTAAACTAAACGATATGAGCAAAGCGATTATAAGAACAGAGAAAGGCGACATGACTGTAGAGTTCTACGACAAAGACGCCCCAAATACAGTAGCTAACTTCCTCAAATTAGCTAAGGAAGGTTTTTACGACGGTGTAACTTTCCACCGTGTTATTCCTAATTTCGTTGTTCAGGGAGGCGACCCTACAGGAACAGGTGCCGGAGGTTCTGGAACACGGATTAAATGTGAGCTAACCGGTGATAATCAGTATCATGACAGAGGAGTTCTTTCGATGGCTCATGCCGGAAGAGACACAGGAAGCTCTCAGTTCTTTATCTGTCACAGCCGCCAAAATACTGCACACCTGGATCGTCATCATACCTGCTTCGGAAAAGTGGTGGAGAATGTAGACGTGGTGGATGATATCCGCCAGGGCGATAAGATTTTAGGAATTGATGTAATTGAGGAAGGATAGGAAACAGCACGATTCTGTGCTTGTTTCTTGGAACTAACAAATATGAACTTAAGAGGATTAGTAGCAGTTTCGGGAAAGCCGGGACTATATAAAATTATCGGTCAAAATAAATCCGGTTTCGTATTGGAAAGCCTGGATGCTCAGAAAGTAAAGCTGGTAGTCAACCTGTCAACAGCTAAACTGGCATCTTTAGAAGATATCACTGTTTTTGGGCAGGATGAGGATTTAAAGCTGTCGGATATCTTTGAGCGGATGAAGGGAACCTCAGTTCCGGATCCAAAAGCTGACGGAACTACACTTCGGACATACTTCCGTGAAGTAGCCCCCGACCACGACGAGGACAGGGTATACTCGTCGGACATGAAGAAGATCATCACCTGGTATAATCTGATAAAAGACTTGCCTTTATTTACAGAAGAGGCAGGCACTGAAGCAGAAGAGGCTACAGCAGAAGTTGCCGAAGAGCCAGTGACAGCAGAGGTGCAGGAAGAAGCTCCTGCTAAAAAAGCATCAAAAAACAAAAAGAAGGCTGAATAAGCCTTCTTTTTGTTTAAAAGAAGTAAATGATGGCCGCACAAATAACAAGTGCGATAAGTACCATTAGCCAGAAATTATTTTTCTCATTTCCGGGATTCACTCCCTTGTATCTGTAATTCCTTGTTTTAAATTCCATACCTCTAAATTTTACTCGTGATGATAGGGCTCGCCCTTCAATATGGTAAATGCCCTGTACAACTGTTCTACAAAAAATAATCGTACCATTTGATGCGAGAAGGTCATCTTAGATAGAGATAACTTTCCCTTTGAAATTCCATAAATCGCCGCGTCAAAACCATAAGGACCACCTACGATAAAGATGAGGTGTTGAACGCTCCCCAGCATTTTTTTGTTAATGAAAGCAGAAAACTGGGAAGAGCTGAATTCATCACCCGTCTCGTCCAGCAACACTATATGGTCGTTAGTACTAATATGTCTTAATAAAAGCTCAGCTTCTTTTGCCTTCTGCTGATCTTCAGTCAAGTTCTTCGTGTTCTTCAGTTCGGGAACTTCGACCAGCTCAAACCGGATATAGTGCTTCAGGCGCTTCAAATACTTTTCGATGCCTTCTTTCAGATACTTGTCTTCTGTTTTTCCCAGTACAAGGAGGGTGATCTTCATGGATGCCTTATGAACCAGCAAAGTTAATGGTAAAATCAGCTTTTCAGAGCGCCGCTGAAATAGAATACCCTAAAATCCGAATTGATCCGTCCATCGTATATCAGGAGAAGATCAATAAACGTTATCTTTAAAATGGATATGAAAACCTTCTATATTTTTAGCTGTCTTTTATTTGTGGCGCTGGTTTCCTGCGGGCAGCAGAAAAATGCAAAGCAAGAGGCGATAAACACTGAAAAAAATATGACTTATAATCAACTAACACCAGAAGAGGAACGAGTAATAGTTCATAAAGGCACTGAGTATCCCGGAACAGGGAAACTATTGAATAATAAGGAGAAAGGAACCTACACCTGCAAACGCTGCGATGCTCCTTTGTATCGTTCGGAGGATAAGTTCGAATCGCACTGCGGTTGGCCCAGCTTTGATGACGAGATAAAGGGCGCAGTAAAAAGGATCCCTGATCCCGATGGCATGAGAACGGAGATCGTCTGTGCGAATTGCGGCGGACACCTTGGTCATGTATTTTTAGGGGAAGGGTTTACTAATAAAAATACCCGTCACTGTGTTAATTCAATTTCCATGAATTTTATCCCTGCCGAGAAGAAGTAGCTCTTAGCTGGCGAATTAATAACATTTATTAAATTAGGCGGATATGATGATCCGCCTTTTCTTTTTTATAGCCCTTGTAGTTTTCCTGGCTCCCTCCTGTGCGCCCAAGGTAGTGCAGACAGGAAAAGCATCTTATTACGCAAAGAAGTTTAACGGTAGAAAAACAGCCAGCGGAAAAAAGTATAGAAGCTATAAACGGACCGCTGCTCACCGCTCAATTCCCTTCGGTACAAAGGTGAGGGTAACCAATCTGAAAAATGGGAAGTCTGTGAAGATTAAAATTAATGATAGAGGGCCCTTCGTTGCAGGGAGGATCATCGACCTTTCCAGAAAGGCGGCACGAAAGATTGGTATGCTGGATGAAGGAGTGGGTAACGTGAAGATTGAATATCGTAAAAACTGATTAATAGTCCTACCATTTCGAATCCAGGCCGTATTTGTTTTTGTCAATGAGGAGAAGAGTCGGTGTCCAGGAGCTTACACTTTTTTCTTCTGCTGGCTGATACCTGCTATGGCTGAACTTAGACGGTCCGCTGAAATGGCGCGCGTTCAAGTCAACGTGAAATTCGTAGATCTTACGCTGAATATTTGAGTAAAAATTTTGGTTTAGCGAGGCCAAATAGTCTAATTTGCTGAGGAGCAAGTCGGCAATAGCCTTTGTTTGGGTATCCATCTGATGATAGAAGTATCCCCAATCCGGTTCCAGGTGCCGGATCTTATTTCGAAGCCGAAGTACTTCAAGCGTGTTAGGCTGAAGGTTGCCGTGATACCTGAAATGATTAATGAGCGATCTTTTATGGGCTAGGTTAAGAAATCGACTGTACTCGGCTTTAAGATACGCTACCTTACTGTGATATTCCGAAGTTGTTAAGGAGAAAAGAAGCATTTCGTTGCGGAAGAACGAAGGATGAATCTCTTTATTCAGAAAATTGAAAATTTCCTGATGGTATCGCACCTGATGGATCTGGGCTTTATCTTCCTCCAACTTATCCTCCTCAGCGCGTCGCAGGTTTTTCAAAGATGCCGCTTTATATTGCTCAAACTGATCCAAATGAAGGATTTTCGAAAGAGCTTCGATCTCATAGTCATGCTTCTCGCGATCTGAAGGAAAATTGTCATTCAGAAAGATGTTCTCTTCCACTTCAAACCGGTGCACGAGTCGTGCTTGGTGCAGTGTCAAATTGATAGAGTAGTGAGCCTGGTACCTGTCTATAATAGCGCCAGCAATAGCGTCTAATTCTTCTGGTGTCATTATTTATCCGGATTTGCTTTCTCTGAATATCGTCTTTCGAATATCAGATTTTTTCCAGAGATTTTTGTTCTTCAAAACCCAGCGCCATTTTCTCAATAACTTTAGCCGAAGCTGCTTAAAAGGAGCTACAGCGCAGTATTGTGAATAACCTATCCCGCTGTTTAAAACTTCCTGTCTGCGACAGAGGTTCCAGCTCTTATCTTTGTTTCATTAAGTTCTTTAACATAAATCGTTCAGGTTCATAGTAAGGTTTTACAAGCTATGATTAAAAGGGAACCGTGTGCAAATCACGGGCTGACGTGCAACTGTAAGGTCGATATGACTAAGCCAGACACCTGCCGAAACGATTTTGTCATAACTTTCACGAATAAGGTTTTGACGAAAGCCCGTCTCCGTTTTCAGCGACCCGCTGTCTCCGGACATCCTGTCTTTTGTCAATTCCTGGTTAGCACTATTAACATTAATTAACTTGTTATGCAACAGGATGAAATATTACTAAAGGAGAACAAGGACCGCTTTGTGATCCTCCCTATCAACTATCCCGCTATTTGGCAGATGTACAAAAAACATGAAGCCAGCTTTTGGACCGCCGAAGAGATCGATCTTTCTTCAGATCAAAAAGACTGGGAGAGCCTGAACTCTGGAGAGAAGCATTTTATTTCGCATATCCTCGCTTTTTTTGCGGCCAGCGATGGTATCGTCAATGAAAATCTTGCTGTGAACTTTATGAGCGAGGTGCAGGTGCCCGAAGCCCGTTGCTTCTATGGCTTCCAAATTATGATGGAGAACATTCACTCTGAAACTTACGCCCTGCTTATTGATACTTACATAAAAGACGCTACCGAAAAGGATCGCCTTTTCCATGCCATCGATACGGTTCCCTGTGTGAAGAAAAAAGCGGAATGGGCGCTACGGTGGATCGAGAACGGAAGCTTTGCGGAGCGCTTAGTGGCTTTTGCAGCGGTGGAGGGGATTTTCTTCAGCGGTAGTTTCTGCTCTATTTTCTGGTTGAAGAAGCGGGGATTAATGCCGGGATTAACCTTCAGTAATGAGCTGATTTCCCGCGACGAGGGCCTGCATTGTGAGTTTGCCTGTCTGTTGTACAGCATGTTGAAGAATAAGCTTCCGGAGAGTCAGGTGCATCAGATTATCAGGGACGCCGTAGAAATCGAAAAGGAATTCATCACGGATGCCTTGCCAGTTGCCCTGATCGGGATGAATGCGAAACTAATGAGTCAGTACATTGAGTTTGTGGCCGACAGGTGGTTGAGTGAACTGGGCTATTCAAAGATCTACAACGCCACCAATCCTTTTGATTTTATGGAGATGATCTCGCTGCAGGGTAAAACGAATTTCTTTGAGAAGCGGGTAGGCGATTATCAGAAAAGCGGAGTACTTTCATCAAAGGATACACAGGCCTTTTCACTGGATGAGGATTTCTAGTTTCATCCGAACGATTTAATAAACTAAAATATTTGTAACACCAAAAGCCATCCCGTAAAGGGTAGGAGGGGCATATGTTTGTAATAAAAAGAGACGGAAGAAGAGAGTCCGTAAAATTTGATAAGATCACCGCACGTATTGAGAAGCTTTGCTATGGCTTAAACCCAGAATTGGTTGATCCAATTGATGTGGCCAAAAAGGTAATTGAAGGCTTGTATGATGGAGTAACAACTTCCGAACTAGATAGTCTCGCTGCCGAAACAGCTGCTTCTTTAACCACTAAGCATCCGGATTATGCCTTATTGGCCTCGCGAATAGCGGTTTCCAATCTTCATAAAAACACGGTAAAGTCTTTTTCGGAAACGATGAAGAAGCTTTATCTCTACGTAGATTCAAAAATAAATAAACCGGTTCCGCTGATTGCTGATGATGTATGGGAAGCAATTGAAGCGAATGCTGATATTCTGGATAGCACTATCATCTACGACCGTGATTTTGGCTTCGATTACTTTGGGTTCAAAACGCTGGAGAAATCTTACCTGTTGAAAATTGATGGAAAGATCGTCGAGCGTCCCCAACATTTGTTTATGCGAGTGGCTGTAGGGATTCATAAACATGATATTGAAAATGTCATTAAAACCTACAACTTGATGAGTGAGCGTTGGTTTACGCACGCGACTCCCACTCTGTTTAACGCCGGTACTCCGAAACCGCAGATGTCCTCCTGTTTCCTTGTAACCATGCAGGACGACAGCATCGACGGGATTTACGATACCTTGAAGCAAACCGCTAAGATTTCACAAAGTGCAGGAGGTATTGGTTTGAGTATCCACAATGTTCGGGCGACAGGCTCTTACATCAGCGGTACTAACGGAACGAGCAACGGCATTATTCCGATGCTTCGTGTGTTTAACGATACTGCCCGTTATGTGGATCAGGGCGGAGGCAAGCGCAAAGGCGCTTTTGCCGTGTACCTCGAGCCATGGCATGCGGATATTTTTGATTTCCTTGACCTGCGGAAGAATCACGGCAAGGAAGAGCTGCGGGCGCGTGATCTGTTTTACGCACTGTGGGTCTCAGATCTGTTTATGAAGCGGGTAGAGGCCAATGAAGACTGGAGCTTATTCTGTCCGCACGAAGCTCCGGGATTGCACGAATGCTGGGGAGAAGAGTTTGAAGCACTTTACACGCAGTATGAGGCTGAGGGAAGAGCCCGCAGAACCGTAAAGGCTCAGGACCTATGGTTTGCAGTGTTAGATGCGCAGGTAGAAACGGGTACGCCTTACTTGCTATATAAGGATGCGGCCAACAGGAAATCCAATCAGCAGAACCTGGGAACTATTAAGAGCTCGAACCTTTGTACGGAAATTATTGAGTACACTTCTGCCGATGAGGTCGCTGTTTGTAACCTGGCTTCTCTAGCGCTTCCGAGATATATCACAAACGGCGTCTTTGATCATGAGAAACTTTACGAGGTAACCTATCAGGTGACCTTCAACCTCAACAGAATCATCGATCATAATTACTATCCGATAGATGAGGCTAAAAATTCTAATCTCCGTCACCGTCCTATTGGCTTAGGTGTTCAAGGGCTAGCCGATACATTTATCCAGCTCCGTCTGCCATTTGAAAGTGAAGAGGCGAAGCAGCTAAACAAGGACATCTTTGAGACGATCTATTTTGCGGCTATGACAGCTTCTAAAGATCTGGCGATTCAGGAAGGGCCTTATGAAACGTTTAAAGGTTCTCCGTTATCAAAAGGGCAGTTTCAGTTTGACATGTGGGGAGTGAAGCCGGAAAGTGGTCGCTGGGACTGGGAGAACCTTCGTTTGGATGTGATGAATCACGGGGTAAGAAACTCGCTTCTCGTAGCACCGATGCCTACTGCTTCTACTTCGCAGATTCTGGGAAATAATGAATGTTTCGAGCCCTACACTTCCAATATTTACACCCGTCGGGTGTTGAGTGGTGAGTTTATCGTGGTCAACAAGCATTTGTTGAAAGACTTGGTTTCGCTAGGCTTGTGGAATACCGACATGAAAAACAAGATCATCACGGCTAATGGTTCCATTCAGGATATCCCTGAGATTCCAGCAGACATTAAAGAGCTGTATAAAACGGTGTGGGAAATTAAGATGCGTACCATCATTGATATGGCTTCTGATCGGGGCGCATTTATTTGTCAATCGCAGTCACTCAACCTGTTCATTAATGCTCCTAATGCGGCAAAACTTACATCTATGCATTTCTATGCCTGGAAAAAGGGATTGAAGACAGGAATGTATTACCTGCGGACACAAGCAGCTACACAGGCGGTGAAGTTCACGGTAGAAAATCAGGCCGGAAAAAATATGGAACCTGTTATACCTGAAACGGTCGATGCGGTTGCAGATGAAATTCCTGCAGGACCGGTTTGCTCTATGGAAGAAGGCTGCGTGACCTGTTCAGCGTAAGTTAAATTTACGAATTGTGATTTATGATTTACGAAGCTATCGTAATTCGTAAACCTAAAATCGTAATTAGATCAACATAAGCAATGGTACTTTTAACATTGTACATCAACATGGTTAAGCATGAAATCATTCCCTGCGAGCGCTGCAATGGTCGTATCGAGTGTAAAGCAAATTCATACACTAAATGCCAGTGCAGTAAAGTGTCTTTGAACTTGAACGAGGTGCAGTATGTGAGCGAAAGGTTTGATGGTTGCTTATGTGCAGCCTGTTTGTTGGCGCTGAAAGAGGAATACCGCCAGATGCTCAAGGAGTGTTGATCGTCTTAACTTCTTAGGGCCTGGCAGCCAAACTATACTCCCACAAAAAGGTTAGAATTAAAGCCGCTTAATTGCGGCTTTAATTCTTTATTTTGAGTCCTATGAACATTGAAGAACGGAAAGCTCTTTCTGAGACACGCATATTTAAACCTGTTTTTGCAACAGATACCAATCATTACAGCACTCTCCACGGAGGAGTAGCGATGAAAATGATGGACGACACTGCTTTCATTGCTGCCACCCGGTTTTGCAGGCTTCCCGTGGTAACGGTGTCATCCGACCGCATTAACTTTAGTAAGCCCATCCCGGAAGGTACCATTGTGGAGGTGGTGGCAAGGGTAATGGATTTGGGAAGAACTAGTTTGAAAATAGGAGTCGATATTTTTATTGAGCAGATGTACGAAGAAAGGAGGGAGCTAGCAATACACGGTACACTCACCTTTGTAGCGTTGGACGAAAACAAGAAGCCGGTTTCCATCAGAGAACATCTGAGAAAGATAGGCGTAGACGTCGATTAGTCTCTTTTTCCAATTTCTAAAAAATATCTAACTTCACGGCCTCAAATAGAACATAATGAAATTATTAGAAGGAAAAACGGCTTTAGTTACCGGAGCATCGAAAGGCATCGGCCGTAAAATAGCTGAAAAGTTTGCTGAGCAAGGCGCTAATGTAGCGTTCACCTATTTATCATCGGTTGAAAAGGGGCAAGCTTTAGAGCAGGAACTTCAATCCGCAGGAACAAAAGTAAAAGGTTACCGTTCTGACGCTTCTAAATTTGATGAAGCAGAAAAATTGATTAATGATATAGTTGCTGATTTTGGAACCATTGACATTGTAGTGAACAACGCCGGAATTACTAAAGACGGCTTGTTGATGCGGATGAGCGAACAGCAATGGGATGAAGTACTGGAAGTGAATCTGAAGTCGATCTTCAATGTAACCAAAGCCGCATCAAAAATCATGATGAAGAACCGTAAAGGTGTATTCATTAATATGAGTTCTGTGGTAGGAGTTCAGGGGAATGCGGGGCAGGGGAACTATGCTGCTTCTAAAGCTGGTATCATTGGCTTCTCTAAGTCAATGGCGAAAGAGTTAGGCTCTCGCAACATCCGCACGAACGTGGTTGCTCCCGGATTTATCAAAACAGAAATGACTGAAGTGTTAGACCCGAAAGTGGTTGAAGGATGGGAAGCTGGTATTCCATTGAAGCGCGCTGGCGAAACAGAAGATGTAGCTAATGCTTGTGTATTCCTCGCTTCTGATATGGCTTCTTACGTCACAGGGCAGGTAATTGCCGTAGATGGCGGAATGCTGTAGACCAGATTTAAACTTTTTTAAATAAAAAATGGCATATTTACGTTTCTGTACATATGCCATTTTTATTTCAGCTGCAGTTTACTTCCTTTTCTATTCTTTGGCTGTTGTTTAGCCTCCTCCTCGGAGTAGCATATGCTTTTTTTCTCTATAGAAAAAAGTCCCATTTATCTGAACCAACGAAAAGATTTCTGTTTGCAGCTCGTACCCTTGCGGTTGCTGCTACCGTGTTTCTGCTTTTTGCTCCCTATATCAAACTATCCGATAAAACAGTCGAGAAGCCGCTGATCATACTTGTTCAAGACAACTCCGCTTCCGTAAGTTTGGGAGCTCCAGGGAGTTTCAGTCTGGCGAATTACAACACAGCTATAAGGAAACTCGCTCAATCCTTTTCCAGAGACTATGAAGTAAAAACTTTTAGCTTCGGTAGCAGTGTGCGCCAAGGACTGCAGGCTAGCTATGAGGATAATGTTACGGACATCAACGCCGTCTTTAGCTTTATTGCAGATCGTTATGCAAACAGAAATATCGGCGCCATTATCCTCGCTACTGATGGTATTTACAACCGCGGAGGTACGCCTCAATATAATGCTTTGAATTTAAAGGCTCCCGTATATACTGTAGCACTAGGCGATACGATTCCTAAAAAAGATCTTTTGATTGCCAACGTTAACTATAATAACCTGGTTTTTCTGGGTAATGAGTTTCAGGTAGAGGTTCTGTTGGAGGCCTTTCAGAGCCGCGGAACCGCTGCTCATGTCTCCTTATCGGATAAAAATGGAGTCTTGTTCAGTAAGATAGTTTCTGTCGCTTCTAACGAGTTTCGGACAACTGTTCCTGTTACTTTATCCGCCAAAGAAAAAGGAATTCAGCAGTTTACAGTGAAAGTGGCCTCCGTACCAGGCGAATTATCCACCCGTAATAATAGCTTTACTTTTTTCGTGGAAGTGGTGGATGGTCGGCAGAAGGTGCTTATTATCGCGAACTCCCCTCATCCCGATATAACTGCGCTGAAGCAAAGCATCCAAAGTAATAGGAACTACGAGGTAAGCAGTAGTTTGATAAACCTTATCAAGCAAGATCAACTGCAACAAGCGGATCTGGTGATCTTGCATCAGGTCCCGTCTCCCTCAGGTTCGATAGAAAGTTTAGGTCCGTTGTTGGGGAGAAAGAACGTTTGGTACATACTGGGTGCCCAAAGTAACACAGCGGCTTTTTCTAATGCGCAGAGCTTACTGAAGGTTTCGGCGGGAGGCACGATGCAGGAGGTCACCCCCGACCTCAGCAGTGATTTTTATGAGTTTGTACTGAGCGAAAGTACAAGGAAGAAGATTGCCGGTTTTTCGCCTCTTATTGCCCCTTTCGGTGATTACGGATTGAAAGGCCCAGGCTCGGTACTTCTTCAGCAAAGGGTAGGGAAAATCCAGACAGACAAGCCTCTGCTCGCCTTCTCGTCAGAAGGAGAAAGGAAAACAGCGGTGTTAGCGGGCGAGGGGATATGGCGTTGGCGGTTGGAGGATTTTAAGGAAAATGGAAATCATCAGGCCGTGGACGAATTGCTCAGCAAAACAGTACAGTGCCTTTCAAGGAAGGACGATAAACGGAAATTTCGGGTGTACACCTCGCAGAATACTTTTGACGAAAGCGAACATATAGTGCTCAACGCCGAGCTCTATAATGATGCCTACGAATTGGTTAACACTCCAGATGTGTCCGTTACATTGAAGAATAACTCGAATAAAAGCTTTCCGTTTATCTTTTCGCGTACTGGGAATTCCTATATTCTAGATGCCGGCAACCTCCCTGCAGGTGAATATACTTTCACTGCCAATACAGCCCTTGGAAATAACAAGTATTCAGCGCGAGGGCAATTTATTATTACCCAGCAACTCGCTGAGCTGAGGGAGACTACGGCTAATCATCAATTGTTAAATACCCTTTCGGTTGAAAGTGGTGGAGAGACAGTTTTTCCGCATCAGATAACTGAACTAGGAGACAAAGTTAAGAATAACGAACTGGTAAAAACGGTATCTTACGAAAACCGTAGATTTGATGAGCTAGTCAACCTTAAATGGATTTTCTTCTTGATACTCTTCCTGCTTACTCTTGAGTGGTTCGGGCGGAAGCGAAGCGGAGAGCTTTAGGTTTTCTCTATTCTTGTAGCTTCAAGTAGAAGGGGAAAGACGCTTTCTTCTGCTTCCACACGCCTTTGATTGTTCCATCTACACCTTGTTTGCCGATAAAACTGGAGACATTAACATTTTGCGAATCAAAGCATTTGAAAGACCAAGAGCGTTTGTCGGTGTCAAAAGAACCTACAAGTGCAAAAGTTTTACCGCTGACGGCTTCATAGTAGCTGCCTTTGTATTTTAGTATCGCCCTGCTACTGAAGGTGGTTTTCTGTTGTACTTCGGTAAGGGTCATTCGTATGTATGAAATGCCTTGTATTTCCCCAACAAAGGAAAGTTCGGAGATTCTGGTTTTAATAGAAGGTGTAGACTCCGTCTTATATTCGCGATAGTTATCCCATCTTTCAGTTCCATAAGTACTAGCAACTCCAGTCATCAATTGAAAGAATAACAGTCCACGGAGTATGTTGGAATACAGTCTCGGCACTTGACAGATAGAAGGTTTAATTGAAATTGATTATTAAAAAAGCGACTTTTCTTCTTTAGATTTCTCCTTTACGATCACATACACATCTTCATTCTCTTTTTTCATCAGGTACTTCTCACGGGCAAATTTCTCCAGCCTCTCCCGGTTCGTGGTCAGTTCGTCCAAGTCTTTTCGTACTTGCTGAATTTCTTTGGTGTAAAATTCCTTTTCTTCTTGTAGCTTGTTTAACTGAGAGCGGTATTCGTATTGCGACATCAGGTCGTTTCGATCAAAGAATAACATCCAGGCTACGAAAAACGCAGTTACAAGGAAGTATTTATTGCTGATTAACCCAACTGTTCTTTTCATAGGTACAAATATAAAAACATCCCGAATTTATCAAAATCCGGGATGTTTATGTTTACCGATATTAATCAGCAGACTATTTTTTCAAGAATTTGAAGTTCTTGCCAATGAATTTGGCATTTGCTCCTAATTCTTCTTCGATGCGAAGTAGTTGGTTGTATTTAGCGATCCTGTCTGAACGTGACGCTGAACCGGTTTTGATCTGACCACAGTTTAACGCAACAGCCAAATCAGCAATGGTAACATCTTCGGTTTCGCCAGAACGGTGAGACATTACGGAAGTATAACCACTGTTTTGTGCTAAAGAAACAGCGTTGATAGTTTCAGTTAGTGAACCTATTTGGTTTACTTTTACCAGGATAGAGTTACCAGTGCTGTTATCAATACCTTGTTGTAAACGCTTAACGTTAGTAACAAATAAGTCGTCGCCTACTAGTTGAACGCGGTCGCCAATGCGGTCTGTCAGCATTTTCCATCCATCCCAATCATCTTCCGCCATACCGTCTTCGATAGATACAATCGGATATTTCTCTACCAGCTGAGCCAGGTACTCCACTTGTTCTGCACTGCTGCGGATGGCACCTTTTTCACCTTCAAATTTAGTATAATCGTATTTGCCGTCTTTGTAGAACTCAGAAGCTGCACAGTCGAAGGCCAGGTAAATATCTTCACCCGGTTTGTAACCTGCTTTTTCAATTGCTTGTAAAATAGTTTCAACACCATCCTCTGTACCTGCAAATGTTGGAGCAAATCCACCTTCATCACCTACTGCAGTAGAAAGACCTCTGTCGTGCAGGATTTTTTTCAGGTTGTGAAATACTTCAGTTCCCCAACGTAATGCTTCCGAAAAAGATGATGCGCCGATCGGCATGATCATAAATTCCTGGAAAGCGATAGGAGCGTCAGAGTGAGAACCACCATTTACGATGTTCATCATTGGGATAGGAAGCGTATTTGCGTTAACTCCACCAATGTAACGGTAAAGTGGTTGACGGCTCTCTTGTGCTGCAGCTTTTGCTACGGCCAAAGAAACACCTAAAATAGCGTTCGCGCCAATCTTACCCTTGTTTTCTGTGCCATCAATCTTAATCATCAGGGCATCGATGGTGTTTTGTTCAAAAACATCCAGACCCTTTAGTTCTTTAGCTAAGATTTCGTTTACGTTTTTAACAGCATTCAATACACCTTTTCCCATGTATGTTGCCTTGTCGTTGTCACGAAGTTCCACCGCTTCGTGTACTCCTGTAGAAGCACCAGATGGGACAGCAGCACGACCAAGGATGCCGTTTTCAGTAATCACGTCTACTTCAATAGTAGGATTGCCACGAGAGTCAAGGATTTGACGGGCATGTACGTCTAAAATTAAGCTCATTTGTTTCTTATTAATTGTTTACCTAATGGATCTCCCACATCTAAATTGCACGGGTATTGTTAGTGTAATGCAGACACTAAGCGGAGAGGCCCATCAAAATTAATGTTTTATATACTTAAAAAAATGATATTTGTAATTTTCTTGTTCGACTTGTAATAAAAAACCCACTTTCGTTAGTAAAAGCGGGCTTTTTATTACAAGTTTTATTTTTTCTCCATCATGTCGACAAATTGATCGAAGAGATAGCGTGAATCATGAGGGCCAGGAGATGATTCCGGGTGGTATTGAACCGAAAAAGCTCTTTTGTCCTTCACTCTGATTCCTTCAATCGAGTCATCATTTAGGTTAACGTGAGTGATTTCTACTTTGTCAGAGTTTCTTACGTCCTCAGCAACAACACCAAAACCATGGTTCTGGGAGGTTACCTCACAATGGTCCATAATGATATTTTTAACAGGATGGTTTAGTCCGCGGTGTCCGTTGAACATTTTCATAGTCCGAATGCCGTTTGCCTGCGCTAGCAACTGATGTCCAAGACAAATTCCGAAAAGCGGTTTATCGGCTTCCAAAACTTTTTTTACAGTGTCAATGGCATAAGGCATAGCTGCAGGATCACCAGGGCCATTGGAGATAAAGTATCCATCTGGCGCCCATTTCTCCATCTCCTCAAAAGGAGTAGTAGCAGGGAATACTTTTGCGTACACATCACGATGGTCAAAATTCCTCAGGATGTTTTTCTTTACGCCCAGGTCAAGGACGGCGACACGGTTTTTTGCATCTTCCTTTCCATAGAAATAAGGCTCTTTCGTAGACACTTGAGAAGAGAGCTCGAGGCCTGCCATGGAAGGAACGTCAGCAAGTTTTTGCTTCAATTCATCCAGATCAAGAATTTCTGAAGAGATGATCGCATTCATCGCTCCCTTGTCTCTGATGTGTCTTACTAGCGAGCGGGTATCTACATCTGATATACCTACGATGTTCTCTTCCTGAAAGTAATCCTGAATTGATTTGTCAGACTGCTTTCTGCTATACACAATATTGAAGTTCTTACAAACCAAGCCTGCAATTTTGATGTCGCCTGATTCGATTTCTTCATCGTTTACACCGTAATTACCGATGTGTGCATTGGTGGTAACCATTATTTGCCCGAAGTAAGACGGGTCTGTGAAAATTTCCTGATAACCAGTCATACCAGTATTGAAACAAATCTCTCCCGTTGTGGTGCCAATTTTGCCGGCAGCTTTTCCGTGATATACAGTTCCGTCTTCCAGTAAGAGTACAGCAGGTAATTTGGTGTAATTCGTCATTTCAGTTTATCGTGTTTTGCTTTTTTAAATTGTTTTGGTGTAAAGAATCTTTCAGCCATTGATACTCAAGATAGTCCGCATCTGCTCCGTAAGCAATAATCATGCTCGAATCAATGGACTCACAGTCCTCATTTTCAGAAAATAAATGAAAAAACTTAAGATTTCCGGAAGAACTTCCGGCCGCGGTATGCAACAGGCTGAAGCAATCGACTTCAAATTTCACAGGAGACAAAGGTAAGAGATTATGCCCATTTTTTAAAGTCTGTTTTTAAATTTACTTTCTACCTTTACTTCAGATTTTTTAACACATAAAAATGTCGGTTAATACAGAAATAAAACGCATTACTACCAATACATTACAGGAGATGAAGCTTCGGGGAGAAAAAATTTCCATGCTGACATCCTACGACTATTCGATGGCCCGCATAGTGGACGAGGCGGGTATTGATGCTATACTGGTGGGCGATTCTGCTTCCAATGTAATGGCTGGACACGAGACTACTTTACCGATTACACTTGACCAGATGATCTACCATGCTTCATCAGTAGTCAGAGCGGCAAAAAGAAGTTTGGTGGTAGTTGATCTTCCCTTTGGTTCGTACCAGGGAAACTCGAAAGAGGCTTTAAACTCTGCTATCCGCATTATGAAAGAAAGCGGCGCTCATGCCGTTAAGTTGGAAGGCGGCGAGGAGATCCGGGAGTCAATTGAACGTATAATTACTGCAGGAATTCCCGTGATGGGCCATTTGGGGCTTACTCCTCAATCTATATATAAGTTCGGGACCTACACGGTAAGAGCCAAGGAAGAGGCAGAGGCAGAAAAGCTAAAAAAGGATGTGCTGGTATTGCAGGAGGCAGGATGTTTTGCCGTGGTGCTTGAGAAGATTCCGGCCAAGCTGGCTGCTGCGGCAACTGAAAGTGTGAAAATTCCCACCATTGGAATTGGTGCTGGTGCCGCTTGTGATGGTCAGGTATTGGTGGTGCACGATATGCTGGGCTTAACGAAAGGTTTTCGACCCCGCTTTTTACGACAGTATTTGAATCTATACGAAGAAATCAGTGGAGCAGTTAAAGGCTATGTGGCGGACGTTAAAAGTTCAGATTTCCCGAGCGAGAAGGAGCAGTACTAATTTGAGCAGTACGGGAAAAATCTAGTTGAATTGTAGATAGAAGATAGTGATCGAAAAATCTAAGGGACAAAAAACAGCAAATACTCAAGTTGTTGAAATTACAGATAGGGATGTGTTGTACGAAGACAATCACCTTATCGCTATAAATAAAAGGGCAGGGGATATTGTGCAAGTGGATGAGACAGGCGACAAGCCGCTTGATGAAAAGGTAAAGACCTATCTTGCTAAAAAGTACAATAAACCGAATGGCGCGTTTCTTGGCGTTGTGCATCGCCTAGATCGCCCGGTGAGCGGAGTGATTCTTTTTGCTAAGACCAGCAAAGCCCTTGATCGGATAAATGCGATGTTCAAGGGTAGAGAAATGAAAAAGACATATTGGGCCGTGGTGCGGAACAAGCCCGTACCTGAAGCAGGCAACCTTGTTCACTGGCTGGTGAAAAACCCGCAAAAAAACGTTACAAAAGCATTCGACAAGGAAGTGCAGGGATCGCTTCGCTCTGAGTTGAACTACAAGCTGATTGGAGAACTAAATGGGTACTACCTGATCGAAGTAGATCCTATTACAGGAAGGCCACATCAAATACGAGTGCAGCTCTCCACTCTTGATTGTCCTATTGTCGGAGATAACAAGTACGGGTATCCGCGTGGGAGCTTGAAGAAGAGCATTTGTCTTCATGCTAAACGACTTCGCTTTGTTCATCCCATAAAAAAAGAACCGATTGATATTGTCGCTCCTTTACCTAAAGATGGTTTTTGGGAGAAGTTTGAGATCTTCGCTGAATAAAGCTCTACAACAAGCCCTTTCAAATTGACGTAGAGTATTTTGCAGTCTTTGGGCCAACAGTTATCTTGCCTGCATGAAGTTGTTGGTCCGAAAATTCTTTTCCTGGTATATCAGTTACATCTTGAACAAGGATTTCAAGACTATCCACTTCAACCAGGTGACGCTTCAGGATACAGCGGTTTTATTACTCGCAAATCACTTTTCCTGGTGGGACGGATTTCTCTACTTCCATATCAATAAGATATACCTTAAAAAGAAATTCCATGTGATGGTGTCGGAGGAGAACTATCGCAATGTCTGGTTTTTGAAATACCTCGGTGCCTTTCCAGTTTATGCGGGATCGAGAAAGGTAATAGAATCTTTACAGGAAGCCGGCTCCTTGTTGAACAAGCCTGAAAATCTTGTGCTAGTGTTCCCCCAAGGGAAATTGTACTCCAATCAGGTGCCTTCAGTCGAGTTCGAAAAAGGTGTTTCGGCCATTATCAATTCATCCGAAAAAAAATTCCAATACCTTTTTGCTGCAACTTTCGTTGATTATTTCGAAAAACGGAAACCGTCCTTTTATTGTTATCTTAAACTTTGGCAGTCGCAGGAATACCTTAGTTTACAGCTAATAAAAAAAGCCTACAATAATCATTATGAACATTCGCGACAGCTACACAGTCGCCATGCAGTATAACGGATGCTAATATTTTATATAGTCTTCTTTTTCCTGATTCTTCGATTTTCTGTTACGCTGTTCAATTTTATTTCGAATCCAAAGCTTACCAGATCACCCAGGCACTATAATGAGCTTGTTTCTATTTTAATTCCGGCCCGAAACGAGGAGGAGGATATTCTGGACTTACTAGAATCTATTCAAGAGCAGGACTATACCAACTACGAGGTAATTATTCTGGACGACGATTCAGACGACAGTACTTTCGAAGTTTGTGAAGAGTTCTGTAAGGGCGATAAACGCTTTTCGGTTGTAAAGGGAGCGGAACTGCCAGAAGGGTGGTTGGGGAAAAACTATGCCTGCCACCAGTTGTCCCTTCTGGCTAAAGGGAAGTATCTCATGTTTTTAGATGCGGATGAAGTTGTTGCAAACGGTCTGATTAATAATGTGATTCATCGCATGAAGATGGGGAAACTTGCGCTGCTAAGTCTGTTTACCAACCAGATCATGGGATCAGTAGGCGAGCGCCTGGTTGTTCCTTTGATGCATTATCTATTGCTGAATACCTTGCCCTTACGTCTGGTCAGACTTTCCAGGAGTGCAAAGTTCTCAGCCGCCAGCGGCCAATTTATGTTTTTTGATGCCGCTTCCTACCACGCCCATCTGTGGCATGCTCAAGTGAAAGATAAAGTGGTGGAGGACATGGAAATAATGAAACTTGTGAAAGCCTATCAATACCCTGTAGAGGCGCTCTTGGCCAACAAGTATATCTCTTGCAGGATGTATAAAAGTTTCTCGGAAGCGGTAGATGGATTTAGTAAAAACCTGTTAGCCGGATTCAATAATAGTATTCCCGCCTTATTGTGTTACTTACTGCTCGTCATGCTCGGTCCTTTGTTTATCGCTTTTTACCTCGACCTCCAGCTCTTGTTTTTCGCTATTGCCCTGATTGTGCTTTCGCGGATAATGATCTCGCTGGCTAGCGGACAAAACGTACTGTTAAATCTCCTCTTTCATCCCATACAGATGCTTTCGATGCTGGTTATCTCGTTTGTCTCCATTAAAAAACACTTGGACAAAAGTATTCGCTGGAAAGGACGGAGAATAAGCCCTTAATTAGAATGAGATTAACGAAGGAATCTGTTTGTAGCTTAATTGTTGTTGTCTTTCATCTCGTTGGCTTCATAGGGTTTTCTATACCCCAGCTTGTACCAGTCTTTAAGCAATTGGTTCCCGGTCATCTGTTGCTAATGCTTCTGCTTTTGTTGCTGAGTCATAGGGACAGAAACGGGCCATTTGGCGTTTTTCTTCTGGTTGTTTACCTGGCAGGATATTTTATAGAATTCATAGGCGTGCATACCGGAATGATTTTCGGACAGTACTTCTACAAGACTACCCTGGGATATAAAGTAGCGGAGATCCCCTTGATGATTGGGGTAAATTGGGTATTGGTAATTTACTCGGCCGGCGCTTTTATCTACCACCTGGGGTTAAGAAATAAACTGGTGTCGACTATTATCAGCGCCGCATTGGTAACGCTCATGGACGTTTTGATAGAGCCAGTAGCTATCCGATTTGATTATTGGGATTGGGTGGGACAATCCGTGCCGCTGCAAAACTACCTTGCGTGGTTCTTGTTTTCCCTGGTAGTATCAGCCCTGTTCTTTTATTTGAACTTCGAGAAGCGAAATCCGACAGGAGCCGTATTATTTGTCGTTCAGTTTTTGTTTTTTATAGCCTTGAATGTAAAAGCGGCCTGAAAACAATTTAGTATTTTTGCGCTATGAGTTTAAACCTTGAGGTTAAGATAGATCAGGATTCGGGCTTTTGCTTCGGAGTAGTTTACGCTATTGATATGGCGGAGGAAATTCTCGAAGAAGAAGGTTATCTGTATTGCCTCGGAGATATCGTTCATAACGACGAGGAAGTGGCACGCTTAAAGGAAAAAGGACTTAGGATCATCAATCATGAAGACCTGAAAAGCCTGAACAACGAGAAGGTGTTGATCAGAGCACACGGAGAAGCTCCTGAAACGTACAAGACAGCTTTGGAGAATAATATCACGTTGATTGACGCATCCTGCCCTGTTGTGTTAAAACTGCAAAACCGGATTAAAAACTCTTACGACGACAACGAGAAGATTTTGATATTCGGGAAACACGGTCATGCTGAGGTGATCGGGCTGCAAGGGCAAACTAATAACGATGCCTTAGTTTTCCAAGACCTGGCAGAGCTGGACAATGTTGATCTCCCTCAAAAGTTTACCCTCTATAGTCAGACCACCAAAAGTACCGACAAGTTCTACCAGATAAAGTCCGAGTTGCTGAACCGCGGTTTTGAGGTAAAAGCTAATGACACCATCTGTCGCCAGGTGTCTAACCGGGATGAGGAACTCAGAAACTTCGTAAAGAAATTCAACAAAATCGTATTTGTCTCAGGCAAGAAATCTTCTAATGGCAAGGTGTTGTTTGAAGTTTGCAAGCAATACAATCCGGATACCTATTTTATTTCTCAGCCAGAAGAACTCAGTCCCTCAATGTTTAACGGAAACGATAAGATAGGGATTTGCGGAGCTACCTCTACGCCTATGTGGTTGATGGAGAAGGTAAAACAAACGCTCGAAGCTTATTAAGCTCAAACATTTTTCCGGTTCAGGGCTTAAAACAGGTATGAAGCCTGCGTCAAACATCGGGGTAGTAGTAGCTGTAGTTATTATATCGGTCTGGCTGATTTGCCTGTCCTCTCTTTTTCTATGGGATTTTTCCTGGAGTAACCCTCTCGTATATCTGATGATCTTGGTGCAGATGCACCTTTATACCGGACTTTTCATTACTGCCCATGACGCCATGCACGGTACAGTTTCATCTTCTGCAACCGTCAACCGGGTCATTGGCCAAATTTGTACGGCTCTGTACGCCGCTTTTCCCTTTTCCAGGCTGTATAAGAAACACCATGAGCATCATCGGCATGTACACTCGGAGTTGGATCCCGATTACCACGAAGGTGGTTTCTGGAGCTGGTATTTTCAGTTTATGAAGGAGTACCTCAGTATCTGGCAGGTGCTTATTATGGCTCTTGTTTTCAATGTGTTGAAGATCTGGATTGAGGAGCGGAACTTACTACTGTTCTGGGTGCTACCCTCGTTGCTTAGTACTTTGCAATTATTTTATTTCGGAACCTGGCTACCCCACCACGGAGAACATTTGAACAAGCACCACTCGAGAACGCAGCGGAAAAATCATGTACTCGCGTTTTTGTCCTGCTACTTCTTTGGTTATCATTACGAGCACCATAATTCTCCTGGAACCCCCTGGTGGCAGCTCTGGAAGCTGCGTTAAGTGCTCATGATCCGCAAATTGTGTTGCTTAAGTCAAATATTATCTTCCGTTAACTGGCAATAATATCGCCCACATATATTTGCAGTTTTAAAAGCAGACTCTATAAGCCATTCGGCTAGCTAAAAAGAAATATGAGAAAACAGGGAGTGTTATTGGTTAATCTGGGTACACCAGATAGTCCTTCAGTTTCGGATGTTCGTAAATACCTGGACGAGTTTTTAATGGATGAGCGGGTAATCGATATTCCAACTATTAACAGAACGCTCCTTGTCAAAGGTATTATCGTTCCTTTTCGCGGGCCTAAATCAGCCAAAATTTACAAAGAAGTCTGGTCTGATGAAACCGGCTCTCCGCTGCTTTATTATAGTATCCGCCAGAAAGAATTGCTGCAGGAAAGGTTGGGTAACGATTACGTGGTTGAATTAGCCATGCGATATCAAAGTCCTTCCATTGAGTCGGCGCTTTTAGCCCTTAAGAGAAAGCAAGTTGCCAGTATTAAAGTAATTCCTCTTTTTCCTCAATATGCCTCAGCATCAACTGGTTCTGTTAACCAAAAGGTGATGGAAATTGTAAGTAAATGGCCAACTATTCCAGATATTTCTTTCATTAGTTCGTTTCATGATAATGAAGGGATGATAGAGGTATTTGCAGAAAACGCAAGAAAATATAATCCAGATAGCTTCGATCATGTTCTGTTTAGTTTTCACGGACTGCCTGAACGGCAACTCACCAAAGCAGATGATACCGGGAAATATTGTTTGAAGGTAGCAGACTGCTGTTCACGGTTTAATGATGCAAACAGAATGTGCTACTCTGCACAATCGCACGATACTGCCAGGTTGATTGCTGCAAAATTGGGTATTTCAAGGGATAAGTACACCGTATGTTTCCAATCAAGATTGGGCAACTCCCCCTGGAAAAAGCCTTACACTTCCGATGTTTTGAAAGAGCAAGCTGAAAAAGGTGCAAAGAGGTTATTGGTTTTTAGTCCAGCGTTTGTCGCCGATTGCCTTGAAACACTATATGAGATTGTTGAAGAGTACAACGAAGAGTTCAAAGCTTTAGGCGGGGAGAAAGTGCAACTGGTAGAAAGCTTGAACGATGATCCGCGTTGGATTGCTGCGCTGGAGAAAATGGTGAAGGGCTAGTTCTTGGTGCAATGGCAGGCCCCCAAAGCTAATTCGCTAATATCAGAAACTAGTTCGATGGGTTCGCCAGCTGTTTCTCCAAATGGTTGAGGATAATCCCTGTGGCGCCTTTTCCTTCCTGAACTAATCGACCGGCGGCGGCAGCGGTTTTTGTGCGAAATTCTTCATTTTGCAGCTTTCGCATGATATCTTGTAGCTCCTCCCGATTACTAATTGAAAAACCTGCTTCTGCAGAAATTAGTGCCTTCGCTTCCAGAAATCTGTCGTAATTAGGGCCGAAGATGACTGGAATGGCAAAAGCAGCAGCTTCAAGGGTGTTGTGAATGCCAACTCCAAAACCTCCGCCGATGTAAGCAACTTTTCCATATTGATACAGTGAAGAGAGCATCCCAATATTATCAATTATCAGAACACGATGCTGGAACGCTTTCTCAATTTGATCGAACTCCGAGTATCTAACAGCGATTCCGGGTTCGAGCAGGGATATAAAGGCCTGAATTTTTTCTTCTTTGATTTCGTGCGGTGCAACAACAAACTTCCACTGCGGGTATTCTTTTGCAAGGCCAGCAATTAATTTTTCATCTTCGGGCCAGGTACTGCCAGCTACTAAAACGGGATTTACTCCACAGAAAGTTTCCACTTTCTCAAACTGCTTTGCAGATGCTGCATTCTCGGCTACCCGATCAAACCTCGTATCCCCGCTTACAGTTACATTGTTAATATTGATGTCCTCTAGCAACTGTTTGCTTCTTCCATCCTGAACAAAAAAGTGACTCACCCGCTTCAGCATCTTTCTGTTTAGTCCTCCATACCATTTAAAAAATGGTTGCGATTCCCGGAAGATACCGGAAATGAGGTAGAGCGGTATGCCTTCTCGTTGCAGCTCTTTGAAGTAATGATACCAAAATTCGTACTTAGTGAAAATAGCGAGTTGTGGCTTGGTCAGCTGTATGAACTTTTCAGCATTGAACCTGGTGTCAAGTGGAAGATAGAAGATGTAATCCGCTCCCTGGTAGTTTTTGCGGAGCTCGTAGCCGGAGGGGGAGAAGAAGGTGATGAGAGTTTTATAGTTTGGATATTGTTCTCTAACTTTCTCAAGCACCGGTCGTCCTTGCTCAAATTCGCCCAAAGAAGCAAAATGAAACCATACTTTTTCAGCTCTCGGATCTACTTCTTGTGCTATTCTTTGAAACAGATTTCTCCTTCCCTCGATCCAGAGTTTAGCCTTGGTATTAAAGAAATGGAAAATAAATATTAATAAGTAATAAATTCCTATACCAAAGTTGTAAAGAATTAGCATTTTGCTTGCTTAAATGTTTTATATTCGCCGAAAATACTCTAAATCTGTTAAATAACATTTCATTATATGAAAATAGCCGTAGTAGGTACAGGATATGTAGGTTTAGTAACCGGAACATGTCTTGCAGAAACAGGTAATACTGTAACCTGTGTTGATATTAACGAGGAGAAGGTTGAAAAGATGAAACAGGGCCAGATCCCGATTTATGAACCTGGTCTTGAGATCCTTTTTCACCGTACTATTGCACAGGGAAGGCTAAAATTCACTACTGATCTAGCTGAAGCAATTACCGATGCAAAGATCATCTTTTTGGCGTTGCCAACTCCTCCGGGAGGTGATGGTTCTGCCGATTTAAGCTTCGTGCTGGGAGCAGCAAAAGATATCGCAAAGATTATCACGGATTATAAAGTTGTAATCACCAAATCAACTGTTCCAGTGGGTACCGCCGACAAGGTGAAAGCGGTATTTACTGAGAATACAGATGTTGAAGTGGATGTGGTGTCAAATCCTGAGTTTTTGCGCGAAGGTGTAGCTGTTGAGGATTTCATGAAACCGGATCGGGTGGTTGTAGGAACAAGCAGCGATAGAGCACGGAAATTGTTGGAGGAGCTTTATGCTCCATATGTGCGTTCTGGTAACCCCATTATTTTTATGGACGAGCGCTCTTCCGAGCTTACTAAATATGCAGCAAACTCTTTCCTTGCTACCAAAATTACCTTCATGAACGAGGTTGCGAACCTGTGTGAGCTGGTAGGTGCCGACGTAGACATGGTTCGTCGCGGTATTGGTGCAGATGCGCGTATCGGTAAGCGTTTCTTATTTCCAGGTGTTGGATACGGCGGTAGCTGCTTCCCTAAAGATGTGCAGGCCTTAGAAAAATCGGCTGCGGAAGCGAATTATGATTTCCGCATACTTAAGTCAGTGATGGCAGTGAACGAGATGCAGAAGACGGTGTTGGTGGAAAAGATGCGGAAGTACTATAATGGAGACTTGAAAGGTAAAAGGTTTGCAATGTGGGGATTAGCGTTCAAACCTGAAACTGATGATATCCGTGAAGCTCCAGCCTTGTACATCATTGATGAACTGGTGAAAGAAGGTGCTGAAATCGTAGCATACGATCCTGAAGCAATGGCTAACGTACAAAGACTGAAAGGTGATGTAATTAAATACGCGGAGGATCCGTATGTAGCATTAGAAGGAGCTGATGCCCTGATCATTGTTACTGAATGGTCTTTATTCCGCACCCCTGACTTTGAAAAGATGGAGAAAAACCTGAAATCCAAGGTTATTTTTGACGGGCGGAACTTGTACGATCTTCAAAAAATGATAGATTGCGGTTATTATTACAATAGTATTGGCCGTAAAATAGTAGAAGCATAATGGGCAGAAAACGCATACTTATTACCGGCGCAGCCGGCTTTCTTGGATCTCACCTTTGTGATCGCTTCATAAAAGAAGATTTCCATGTTATTGCAATGGACAACCTGATTACTGGTGATCTGCGTAATATCGAACACTTGTTCCATTTGGAGAACTTTGAGTTCTATAATCACGATGTATCGAAGTTTGTTCATGTACCGGGCGAGCTGGATTACATTTTGCACTTCGCGTCACCGGCAAGTCCTATCGATTATCTTAAAATTCCTATCCAGACACTGAAAGTAGGGAGCTTGGGTATCCACAATTTATTAGGACTTGCAAAGGATAAAAAGGCCAGAATCCTTATTGCTTCTACATCTGAAGTATATGGTGATCCTAACGTAAATCCGCAACCTGAAGAATACTGGGGTAATGTAAATCCAGTTGGTCCTCGTGGCGTTTATGACGAAGCGAAGCGCTTTCAGGAGGCCATCACTATGGCTTATCATACTTTCCATGGATTGGAAACGCGGATTGTCAGAATTTTTAACACATACGGTCCTCGTATGCGTTTGAATGATGGACGGGTGCTTCCTGCTTTTATCGGTCAGGCAATTCGTGGTGAAGATCTTACTGTATTTGGCGATGGATCCCAAACCAGATCGTTCTGTTATGTGGACGACTTGATCGAAGGTATATACCGCCTGTTGTTTTCCGATTACGCAGGTCCGGTCAATATCGGTAACCCGGATGAGATCACGATCAGGGAGTTTGGCGAGGAGATTATCAAGCTTACAGGAACGAAGCAAAAATTGATCACAAAACCTCTTCCGACAGACGACCCGAAACAGCGTCGTCCGGATATTACAAAAGCGAAAGAGATTTTAGGCTGGGAGCCGAAGGTATCGAGAGCAGAGGGGCTGAAAATCACTTACGAATATTTTAAATCACTTCCGCAGGATTTGATTGAGAAAATCGAGCATAAAGATTTTAGTAGCTATAATAAATAGATAATGAGCAAAATATTAGTAACAGGTGGTACGGGATATATTGGTTCGCATACCGTTGTTGAGCTTCAAAATGCTGGATATGATGTAGTAATTGTAGATAACCTAGACAATTCAAGCATCCAGATATTGGATCAGATTACCGAGATTACAGGGAAAAAGCCTGAGTTTTATGAATTGGATCTGTGTGATGAAGCGGCAACTGTTGATCTGATCGCCAAAAATCCCGACATATCCGGCGTTATTCATTTTGCAGCTCATAAGGCAGTAGGCGAATCAGTACAAAAGCCTTTAAAATATTATAGAAACAACTTTTTCTCACTAATTAATCTGCTTACTGCGTTTGCTGGCAGAGAAGTAAATTTTGTATTTTCTTCCTCTTGCACCGTTTACGGTCAACCAGACAAACTGCCGGTTACAGAGGAAGCACCCGTTAAGAGGGCGGAATCTCCATACGGAAATACCAAACAGATAGCTGAAGAAATTTTGGTCGAAGTATCGGGAGCAAACTCCAATTACCACGTAATCTCGTTGCGGTATTTCAACCCCGTAGGAGCACATGAATCAGCTTTAATTGGTGAACTCCCTATTGGCGTACCTCAAAATCTTGTTCCTTTTATCACGCAAAGTGCAATTGGTAAACGTGGCCCGATCACCGTGTTCGGGGATGATTACAATACTCCTGACGGAAGCTGCGTGAGAGATTACATCCATGTAGTTGATCTGGCGAAGGCGCATATTGCTGCATTGAGACGTCAGGAAGAGGCGAAAATGAGCGGTAATTTCGAAATCTTCAACATAGGTACAGGAAAGGGAAGCTCGGTGTTGGAAGTAATCAAGGCGTTTGAGGAGAGCACTGGTGTCAAACTGGATTATAAAATCGGTCCTCGACGGGCGGGAGATGTAGAGCAGGTTTGGGGCGATGTAAGTAAGGCTGAGAATGAGTTAGGATGGAAAGCCGAACTAGGTCTCGAAGATATGATGAAATCTGCCTGGGCCTGGGAGAATTACATTAAAGAACATCCTTTTAATTAATTATAGGTGAGGTAGGAAGACGGTTTTCTACCTGCACTTTTCATAGTATAGATGAAAAAGATTCTTATCACAGGAGGTGCGGGCTTTATTGGTTCGCATGTAGTCCGCAGGTTTGTAAATACTTATCCTGACTATCACATTGTAAATCTTGATAAACTCACATACGCAGGAAACCTTGCGAATTTGAAGGACGTTGAGGGTAAGCCTAATTATCAGTTCGTAAAAGGAGACATTGTAGACGCGGAGTTTATTGATGCTCTGTTTGAGCAGGAGGGATTCGATGCCGTGATACATCTGGCAGCTGAGTCCCACGTCGATCGTTCTATCGTTAGTCCTTTGGATTTTGTAATGACTAACGTTGTCGGTACGGTTAACCTCCTGAACGCAGCACGGAAGAATTGGAAAGGCAATTACTCTAGTAAGCGCTTTTACCACGTGTCTACCGACGAGGTGTACGGAACGCTTGGGGAAACAGGAATGTTTACAGAAGACACTCCTTACGATCCTCACAGTCCTTACTCTGCGTCAAAAGCAAGTTCAGATCATTTTGTTCGTGCTTATCATGACACTTACGGGATTGATGTGGTTATATCCAATTGTTCCAACAACTATGGTTCTTACCATTTTCCGGAAAAATTGATCCCTCTTGCTATCAACAATATTAAGAACAATAAACCGGTGCCGGTTTACGGCAAAGGAGAGAACGTTCGCGACTGGCTCTGGGTGGAAGACCACGCACGAGCGATAGACGTTATTTTTCATAATGCTGCTGCAGGCACAACCTATAACATCGGTGGACACAATGAATGGAAGAACATTGACCTTATTCGCTTGTTGTGTAGAATAATGGATCAAAAGCTAGGCAGAGAGCCTGGAACCTCTGAGCAGTTGATCACTTTTGTAACTGACCGTGCTGGTCATGATTTGCGTTACGCAATTGATTCTTCCAAGCTGCAGAAGGAGCTGGGTTGGACACCGAGCCTCCAGTTTGAAGAAGGCTTAGAGAAGACAGTAGACTGGTATCTGACGAATGAAGAATGGCTGAATGACGTTACTTCAGGACATTACCAGGCTTATTATGAAGAGCAATATGCAAACCGCTAATGTTTTTTAACCTTTTTAGAAAGAAGAAAAAAGATACAGAGCATCAGGGTGTTGACTTCTCGACAGTGGGAGCGGATATGCACTCTCACCTGATACCGGGAATCGACGATGGTGCGCAAACCATGGAAGAATCTATCATCCTGATAAAAAGGATGATGGATTTTGGCTTTAAAAAGGTGATTACAACGCCCCACGTTATGGCCGACTATTATCGCAACACCTCAGACGGGATCCGAAGAGGCTTGGATGGTGTGCGTGAGGAGTTACAGAAGCAGCAGGTTGAAATCGAAATAGATGCTGCGGCCGAGTATTATCTGGATGAAACACTTGAAAATAAAATCCGGAAGGGAGATATTTTATTGATAGGAGGGAAATTTCTGCTATTTGAATTGTCTTTTGTCAACTACCCTCAAAACCTGATGGATACGATCTCCAAAATAAAAGATAAGGGCTATACTCCCTTGCTCGCTCATCCCGAGCGGTATTCTTATCTGGCCTCTGATATCGAAAATTATCACCGGATTAAGAACGCCGGTTGCTACTTGCAGTTGAACACTACTTCGCTAACAGGCTTTTACGGGAAGACGGCCCAGAAAGCCGCAGAAGAACTGGTAGATGCTTTTTTGATCGATTTTATTGGTACTGATTTGCATAAGATGAAGCACGTTCAAATGTTAGATCATGCCCTTAGGTTGCCTTATGTCCATAAGCTATTATCGAATTATCCGCTGCAAAATCAGATGCTTTAGTTTTACTGGGGTAGGTGCTGCAGTTAGAAAGTTAGCTTGTGGGCCGCGTATTAGTTACAATAAAGAGTTATGCTCTACAAAAAATCCCGCATTTTCAGAGACGGGATTTTCTATGTCTGAAGAAGAAGTTTTAAACGGAAAAGGATGTTCCGCATCCGCAAGTTTTACTTGCATTTGGATTATTAAAGGTAAAACCCCGGGCGTTAAGTCCATCCTGGAAATCTACCTCCATGCCCGCAAGATACAGTCCGTGAGCTTTGTGCATTAAAACTCTAATTCCATCTATGTCAAATTCCTGATCACCTTCTTTTTTCTGATCGAAGCCAAGAATGTAGTTCATACCCGCACATCCACCACCTTCAACGCCAACACGCAAACCAAAATCTTCACCTAATTCCTGTTGATCTTTTAATTTTCGTAACTCTTTTTTAGCACCTTCAGTAAAAGAAACCGGTGAAATTGAAGTGGTTGTTTCCATACTTTTTTCTTTCTTTTTTTGTTAGTACAAATATAAGCGAAATTGACCATTTTTGTCGGCCTCACACCTATTTGACTCTTAAATAACAAAACATACAATGAACGCTCTGATCCCTTTTCTCCTAGATATTATAAAATTTTCGGCAGCAGGCACGATTGTCTTTTTTATCGCGTATTCTGTTATAAAGCCAGAGGTTGATAAAAATAGACATATGAAGTTGATTGATTTGAAAAACGCGGCTCAGCAAACCGTTCTTCCGCTGAGGCTTCAGGCCTACGAGCGAATGGTGTTATTTATAGAACGGCTAAATCCTTCCAGTTTGCTGGTCCGCCTGCACGTAGCTGGTATGTCAGCACAGGAAATGCAGCACGTTTTGGTTAACGAGATCAAAAACGAGTATGGCCATAATGTTACTCAGCAGGTGTATTTAAGCCAGGAATCCTGGGCTGTAATAGTGCGACTCAAAGAAGAGACTATAGCGATGATCAACAACACAGCTAAAGTATTGCCAGCTGATGCGAAATCTGTAGACCTAAGTAAAACAATTCTGGCGCATCTGGCAGCTATGGACGAGAACCCCTACGAAGTAGCATTGGCAGTTGTAAAAGCCGACATCCAGCAAATTTTCTGATTCATACGGTCTCTTTTTAATGAAATATTACTACGTAGCGTTAGTTTCTTTTTCTTGTATATTACTTTCTTCCTGCGCTCCAAGGCTAGTCCCAAGGAAACAGAATTCGGCGCTGTATGAGCTGCAGAAGGACATGCCGAAAGATTCAACGGTTTGGCGATTTTACCAACCTTACAAAACGTCGATAGACTCTCAAATGAATGCTGTAATTGCCAGGTCCTCGGCAGAAATCCTACGGAAAAAGCCGGAAGGAAGGCTTAATAACCTGGTTACTGACGCAATGGCTGCGGCAGCTGCAGCAAATGGAATAGATTTCGATTTTGTTCACGCTAATTATAAGGGATTACGGGTTCCGCTTCCCGCAGGAGACATCAGGACCTACAAGGTGTATGAGCTGATGCCTTTTGAAAACTACCTGGTAACATTGAAGCTCAAGGGATCGGAGATCCTGGAGGTCTTTAACTACATAGCCGCGAGAGGAGGAGATCCGATTGCGAAGGCATCGTTTGAAATCGGCAACGGTAAAGCGGTGAATATAAAAGTTCAGGGAAGACCGATCGATCTATCAAGGTCATATATCGTACTAACGAACGATTATATGGCTAACGGGGGAGATGATGCTGTGTTTTATAAAAAGGGTTTGGATCGTAGGGATTCAAGGATAAAAGTTCGGGATGCGATTATCTCGTACTTAAAAGGTGAGACGGCCAAGGGAAAGTCAATTAATCCCGCAATAGAAGGTAGGATAATCAGCGATAAGCCGAGTAGCAATGAATAGAAGAAGCTTTATCAAGAATACGTTGGCAAGCTCGGCCTTAATCGCCCTTGGAGGGCTTGGCAGTGCTTTTTCATTTGACGACATAACCAAATTAACAATTCTTCATACGAACGACTGGCACAGCAGAATAGATCCCTTTCCTATGGACGACGTAGATTATCCCGGGCGAGGAGGAATTGCACAGCGTGCAGCACTGATCAATAGGATTAGGGCTGAAGAAAAGAATGTGTTGTTATTGGATGCCGGCGACATTTTTCAGGGAACCCCGTATTTCAATTTCTATGGAGGAGAGCTGGAGTTTAAGCTAATGAGCATGCTGGGTTATGACGCAGCCACGATGGGCAACCACGATTTTGACATTGGGCTTGATGGTTTCGCCAAGCAACTGATGCACGCTAAATTTCCCTTTCTCACCGCTAACTATGATTTCTCCAATACAATCCTTTCCGGGAAAACCCGCAAATACAAGGTTTTTGAAAAGGGTAGGATAAGAATTGGTGTGTTTGGACTTGGAATTGAATTGGCAGGTATAGTAAACAAGCCGCAATATGGTGATACCGTCTACCTTGATCCGGTGAAAACAGCACAGGAGATGGAAATTATATTAAAAAGAGACGAAAAATGTCACCTCGTAGTTTGCCTGTCTCATTTAGGTTTCAGATACCCCAATAAAAAAGTTTCTGATGTGGTAATTGCGGAAAATACTCGTTATATTGACCTCATAATCGGGGGGCATTCACATACCTTTATGAATACCCCTGAGGTGATGATGAATTTAGATAAAAAGCCTGTTCTGATCAACCAGGTGGGCTTCGCTGGCTTGAATTTGGGCCGGTTAGATTTCGTGTTTGAAAGGAATACAGGAGGAAAATTGGGGTATACTTCTGCTGTTGAGTCGGTTAACACTTATTTGAAAAATTAGTTTTATTAACAGAAATTTTTTAGAATATTCGAGGTTCAAAACCGGCCATGAAAATGATTTCAGGGCCAGTTGTAAATCAGATTATTAACAAATTAACAATGGAAAAAACTTGTACAAGCGTATGGGAAAACTGTCTTCAAATCATAAAAGACAACATTCCGGCTCAAAGTTTTAAGACTTGGTTTGAACCAATCAAAGCTTTGCGTCTGGAAGGTAACGTACTTACCATACAGGTACCAAGTTTATTCTTCTATGAGTGGCTTGAAGAGCATTATGTAGGTCTATTGCGGAAGACGGTAAAGAAGCAATTAGGGGACGAAGGTCGGTTAGAATATAACATCGTTGTAGAGAAGTCATCTAACAACAAGCCATACACTACGAATATGCCTTCTAATGGCAACGGATCCGAGGCGAAGAATCAGTCGATGCCAATCCCTGTTGCCCTGAATAAGGATATTAAAAATCCTTTCGTAATCCCAGGATTAAAAAAACTACAGGTCGATCCGCAATTAAATCCTAACTATAGCTTTGAGAATTTTATTGAAGGTGATTGTAACCGACTTGCCCGTTCTGCCGGATATGCAGTTGCGGGTAAACCCGGAGGCACGTCTTTCAATCCGTTGATGTTGTATGGAGGGGTAGGGCTTGGAAAAACACACCTGGCTCAAGCGATAGGAAATGAGATAAAGCGTTCTCAGCCGGATAAACTTGTTATCTATGTGTCGTGCGAAAAATTCTGTCAACAGTTTGTTGACTCTTTAAAAAATAACACGATCAACGATTTTGTTAACTTTTACCAGGCCATGGATGTCATCATTATGGACGACGTTCACAATTTTGCCGGTAAGGAAAAAACTCAGGATATCTTCTTTCATATTTTCAATCAGCTGCATCAGTCAGGAAAGCAGGTGATTCTTACTTCTGATAAGGCACCTAAAGACCTTGCAGGTTTAGAGGAGCGTTTGCTGAGTCGATTTAAGTGGGGACTCTCGGCTGATCTTCAGGTGCCGGATCTCGAAACCAGAATGGCTATCCTGAAAAAGAAGATGTATACAGACGGTATAGAACTCCCAGGCGAGGTTATCGAGTATGTGGCACATAATATCGATAATAATGTGAGAGAGTTGGAGGGCGCCATGGTTTCGTTACTTGCGCAGTCTACCCTAAATAAAAAGGAGATCGATTTGGGCTTAGCTAAATCGATGCTGAAAAACTTCATCAAGAATACCTCAAAAGAGATTTCGATGGAGTATATCCAAAAGCTGGTGTGTGAGTATTTCGAGGTACCGGTAGAGATGGTGAAGTCGAAAACCCGTAAACGTGAAATAGTTCAGGTTCGCCAGATATCCATGTATCTCGCAAAAAATCATACGAAGACATCTTTAAAATCTATAGGTAGTTTCTTCGGGGGGCGGGATCACTCAACTGTAATTTACGCATGTCAAACAGTAGAAGACCTGATCGACACCGATAAAAAGTTCAAAGCCTACGTGCAGGATATCCAGAAGAAATTGAAAATGAGTTAACGAGAGTATAATGTGAAAGAAAAAGTCCTGCCGATCGGCGGGACTTTTTTATTTTATAGAGCTTAGGGAATTAGCTCTGTCACATGCTTTCTTATGTTGTTGCAAATTTGATCAACAGGTAAATCATTGGCATCGGTTCCAAATGGATTTTCTATTTCTTCGGCAATCAGCTCCAAACTCGTAAACGCGTAAAGGATGAACATAACAACAGGGATAATAAAGTACCCAAGACTGTTTACCCACCCAAATGGGAGAGTGAGCACATAAAGGAAGATGAATTTTTTAATGTACACACTGTAGGTGTAGGGGATGGGTGTATTTTTAATTCGCTCGCAAGCGCCGCAGATGTCAGTAAACGAGCGTATTTCTTCATTCATTAACCACAGCTGCTCGGTTGTAATCAGCCCCTGTTGTGCCAACATTGCAAATCTTGAAAAAATAAGTGAAGCGAGCTGATTAGGCTGATGGAGGTCTTTCTCCAGTTGTAGCAATGGGTCCACTTCATAGTTTTCATTTTCCCGCAAGTGACTTTTAAGCGCAAAGGCAAAAGTTGGAATCGTTGATCGAAAGAAAGCGCGGTCTTCCGCTCCCGAAATCAAACTGTTGATTTTGATCGCCAGGTTTCTGGAGTTATTGGTTAAAGAGCCCCAAAGCTTCCTGCCTTCCCACCAGCGGTCATAAGCAGTATTCGTACGAAAAACAAGAAGAAGGGAAATGACAAAGCCTAGTACTCCGTGCATGAGGCCAAAGTTATTTATATGGCTTGTTTTCGTTACTTCGAATACCTCAAGTTCAAGGTATGCTATCAAACCGGAATAAATACCCACGGCCACCATTAGTGGCAGAAGTTTTCTGAAGGTATCTTCCTTTCTAAGCCGGAAAATAAAGGGAAGCCATTCTTTAGGATTGTAATTTATCATTTATGAAGTAAGATTGACTGTTAAGATTTATAGCTGATGATTCTAACCGGGTCGCCTGCGTTAATTCTACCCTCGTTCAAGGCCAGAAGATTTTGCCCAAAAAGTACTTTTTTGTCAACCGTACGATACCTTGCTAATGTTGCAAGTGGTTCCCGGCCTTTTATTCCTGTTTCCTGGTCAACAGTAGTGAGGACGCATCTGGCGCAAGGTTTTGCCACTTTGAACCTAACTTCGCCAATTTGGATCTCCTTCCAGATATCTTCCGAGAAGGGTTCCACTCCGGCAACAACCAGGTTGGGCCTGAACCTGTTCATTGGCACTGGCTTGTCAAGCTTTTGATTCAGATCATCAAGTGAGGCTTGGGAAATGAGAAGGTAGGGAAATGCGTCAGCAAAGCTAACGTTCTCTCCGTGGTCTGCGTACTTAGGGCTTACGGCTCTCTCGTAACCTTCAGGAAAGAATACAAGGCGGCAGGGCTTTTTTAAATATGAAGAAAACCAGTCGTCAATTTCTTCGCTTAACGCGAGAGCCTCCACTGTATCATCCCACACAGAAACCTCAAGGGAATTCTGCAGGGTTGTGGAAAAGGGAATAGTAACCCCATTTTCAAAATCAAGTTTATGTGTGACGAGGAGGCCCCCCTCTGTTATTTGGGTTTGGAATAGTGCGAGTTGATGTTCGGTACGTTGGGATAAAAACTTGCCATCCAAGTCAACTAGCATCCATCTCCGGTCAAACTGAAAGCCTTTTTCTAATGCTAGCGCTGAATCAGTTTTTATTCCACCAAGGGACTTGACGGGATAGGTATAAATATCTTGTACTTTCATCCTTCGAATTGAAGGCGAAAGTACAATTTTATTACTTAAGCTCTCCCAGCTTCGTCAACGCGTAAAAGATCGAGCTGATATGTAGAGCTTGCCCGAATTTATTTCCAAGTAGCAGTTTTTTGAGTTCAGCAAGGCTGACCGTAAGAACTTCTATCTCTTCGGCACCATCCAGACTTTGTTCAGCTACTTTTTTACCGCCCTTTGCCAGATAACACCAGGTTTTGTTGTAAGACGTGGAGGGGTTAGCATAGATAGTTGAAACTAGTTCTAGCGAATCAAATTCGTACCCCGTCTCTTCCAGCAGTTCTCTTCGCACTGCCACTTCCGGGGCTTCTCCAGGATCCACACATCCCCCGGGGACTTCCAGAAATACTTCTCCCGCTGCATGTCTGTACTGTCTTATCAATACAACCTGATTGTCCTCTGTGAGAGCAACCGCGTTCACCCAGTCCGGATATTCTAAAACGTAGTAGTCGTCGATTACTGTACCGTTCGGCATTTTACACGCGTCTACTCGAAGCGTTGCCCATTTTTCTTTTACAAGATATTTAGAGGATAACTTTTCCCACTTAAGGTTACTCATACTGACGATTACTAAAAAATTTGTCAATCATCTCGCGTCTATGCAAGTTTTCGAGAGATTGCTGGTGGTACTGTTCCTCCAGTAGGTTTAAGATAAGGGCTGTTTTATGCAGCACTTGCATCGTTTCTTCGGTTTCTGTAAATGGATAAACACTTTCAAAAAGAAGTTGTGCCAGCAAGTTGAGTTGCTCTGCTGAGAGGTTTTTTTCGTCTACCCAGGTTCTAAAGTCCTCCGTTGCTTCCTGCTCTAGAAAAGATCTTTCAAGGCCAAAATTATCACGGAGGGTTTGATTAGCGATTTCCATCGCCTCGTCCACGTTACCTTCATTTTTTAAACCAATTATCCTGGCTAATACCTGAGCCAGTTTCTGTATTTCTGCGTCAATAAAGTCTTTCCGGTACATAATCCAAGAATTTTGTTTGATTTTAAGACTACCAATCACCACTGGCACCACCACCTCCGAAGCTTCCGCCGCCGAAACCTCCGAAGCCACCACCGCCGCCGAAACCACCACCGTAGCCACTGCCTCCGCTAAAACCGCCCCAGCCACCTCGACTTCTGCCCATTTGAGAACCCATTAGCATCCACCAGAACGGACTTGCACCGCCGCGACCACCAATTATTTGTCCGCCTCTACCCCCGCCGCCTCTTCTTGATATAAGGAGAACGATAATGATGATAATAACTAGTCCCCAGGGAAAACCTCCGCTTTTACTTGATTGTTTGCGTTTTGGGTCTTCGTTCTTATATTCTCCTTTGGTATAGGATATTATAGCATCGGTCGCTTGATCCAACCCCTCATAATAATTACCAGCTCTGAAATTTGGCTTAATTTCGTTTTCAATAATTCTCTTAGCAATCGCATCTGGTACAGCTCCTTCAAGCCCGTAGCCCGTCTGGATACTCACCTGCCGGTCTTCCAAAGCTACCAGGAGTACAAGTCCGTTGTTTTTTCCTTTTCTTCCCACTCCCCACTTTTCACCAAGGCGGGCGGTGTAATCGTCAATATCATAAGCGCCCACTGATCGCATAATTACTACAGCAATTTGAGTGGAGGTAGAATCATCAAAAGCAACAAGCTTCTGCTCGAGGCTATTAATTTCAGCCGCAGATAGGGTGTTGGTAAAGTCGTTGACGAGTGTATTTGGAGTTGCCGGAAATTCCTGCGCGGCTAACTGTAAAAAAGCGAGAACGGTTGTTGTTAGGACAAAGAAAAATTTTCTCAATTTCATCAATCTATTAGTTTGCCTCTACATGTAAGAAATGTCGTCCGAAAGTTCATTTACGTCTCCATCTTGTAGAGGAAAAAACGCCTGTAGTTTTTCTCCGGCCATATGAATCCCAGTAATAATACCCTCTGCTAACTCTCCTTTGCGGAAATGGGCGAGCATTGCCTCCTTGGTGGTGTTCCAGAAATTCGGTGGTACCACTTTATTAATACCAGAATCGCCTATAATAGCGAACTTGTGGTCTTCTGTGGCAATGTAGATCAGAACCCCATTTCTCAGTGCCGTTTTGTCCATCTCCAACTGTGTAAAGTAAGCAACGGCTCTATCTAAAGGATCTTCCGGGCATTTTTTTTCAGCACAAATGCGGATTTCACCTGAGGTCTTTGCTTCGGCTGCTTCAACAGCTTTCCGAATTTCTTCTTCTTCTTGTTTCGTAAATAGAGCCACGGTACTATTTTTTATAAAGTAGCCCTGTTTTGTGGCAGGGCTTGTTTGAACTTAAAATTCTACTTTCGGTGCGTTTTGAGCGCCAGCTTGCGCTTCAAAATAGCCTTTCCTCTCAAACCCGAAAATGCCCGCCATTAGATTATTTGGGAAGCTTCTGATTTTCGAATTGTATTGTTGGGTCACCTCATTAAACTTCTGCCTTTCTACTGTGATGCGGTTTTCAGTTCCCTCCAGTTGCGCCTGAAGCTCTAGAAAATTTTGGTTTGCCCTCAATTGCGGATAATTTTCCGTCACTACCATCAGACGTCCCAGGGCAGTGCTCAACTCTCCCTGCGCTTGCTGAAATTTTTGAATATTCTCGGGGGTAAGCTTGTTAGGATCAACCTGAATTGATGTTGCTTTGGCTCTTGCTTCGATAACTTGTGTCAGGGTTTCTTTTTCAAAGTTGGCCGCTCCTTTCACGGTATTTACCAGGTTAGGAATCAAGTCTGCCCGTCGCTGGTACACATTCTGCACCTGTGCCCACTGTGACTGTACTTGCTCATCTAACTGAACCATCGTGTTGTAGCCGCATGAGGATAAGGAAAGGATTCCAAATAAACCTACTATTGCAAATAATACTCTTCTCATTTTTTTGTAAGGGTTAAAACTTTTTCAATGTTACGGCTTAGATATCAATTTTCATACCTTTGTTACCAATCCAGGATAAAAACCCGGCAAACAATGGTAAAGGAAATTGAATTAGTGCTTCTTCCTAACGAAGCAAGTGATGAATCTGTTTTACGCAAAAAGGCCGCTCAAGCCCTTCGAGTTCCCGAAAAACGCATTTCAGCAGTTAAAGTCCGCAAACGTTCTATTGATGCCAGGGGGCGCCAGGTAGTATTTCGCGTAAAATCAGACGTATACCTGGACGAAGTTTTTATACCTGAAGTTTTTGCAGTAAATTATCCTGATGTCAGCGACAAAAAGCCGGTTTTAATTGTAGGAGCAGGCCCAGCGGGTTTGTTTGCAGCACTAAGATGTATTGAGCTTGGACTGAAGCCCGTTATCCTGGAACGGGGAAAAGATGTAAAACAGCGTCGAAGAGATCTGGCAGCCATAAATAAAGAAGGACGGATCAACCCCGAATCGAATTACTGCTTCGGTGAGGGGGGAGCAGGAACGTATTCGGATGGAAAGCTTTATACCCGCTCCAATAAACGGGGCGATGTGCAGTATGTGTTGAAGACATTTGTTGCTCACGGAGCGACGGAAGAAATTTTGGTGGATGCACGGCCACATATCGGAACCAATAAACTTCCTCAAATAATTACAGCGATAAGAGAAAGCATTTTAAATGCGGGCGGAGAGGTTCATTTTGATGCAAAAGTAACCGAGTTTCAGATTTCGGCAGGAAAGATAAAAGGAGCGAAAACAGCGGACGGAAGGGGTTTTAGCGCAGAAGCACTAATCCTGGCAACAGGTCATTCAGCCCGGGACATCTTCCACCTTCTTAGTAAGCAAAATATTTTATTAGAAGCGAAGCCGTTTGCACTCGGCGTACGAATCGAACATCCTCAATCTGTTATTGATCAGGCGCAATACAAGTGTGAATCGCGCGATGCCTACCTGCCACCTTCCTATTATAGCCTGGTAGAGCAAGTGGATAATCGGGGAGTATTTTCTTTTTGTATGTGTCCAGGTGGAATTATTGCGCCTTGTTCAACTGATTTTGATGAGATCGTAGTGAATGGCTGGTCGCCCTCTAAGCGAAATAACCCGTATGCAAACTCAGGAACTGTCGTTCAAATAAACATGGAAGACGTTAAAGGGTCGGATCAGGACCCTTTTAAACTGTTGAATTTTCAGGCTCAGGTAGAACATCAGGCCTTTATAGCCGGAGGAGGAAGTCTCGTAGCTCCCGCTCAGCGGATGGTTGATTTTGTTGAGGGGAAAATCTCTGTCGATCTTCCAGGTAATTCTTATCTTCCTGGAACTAACAGCGCTGATCTAAAAGAGGTGCTTCCTGACTTCGTTTATACTTCGCTGAAAAAGGCCCTGCCTGCTTTCGGTAAGAGGATGAAGGGGTATTTTACAAATGAGGCGATTTTGGTCGGGGTAGAGTCCCGAACTTCATCTCCCGTGAGGGTCCCCAGGGATCGGGACACTTTACAGCATCCCGGCGTCGAAGGCCTTTTTCCCTGCGGCGAAGGGGCTGGATACGCGGGAGGGATTGTTTCTGCCGCTATCGATGGCATGAATTGTGCAGATGCTGCGTGGAAACTAGTGAAAGGATAAATTAATCTCGCATAAAAATGAAAAAGACTTTAGTTCTTGGCGCAACTCCTGATACCAGCAGATATGCTTACCTGGCCGCTAACAAACTGGTGAGATATGGGCATCCAATTATTAATGTCGGGATAAAAAAGGGGGAAGTTGCCGGAGTGCAAATTGAAAAACCGGAAAAGATTCATACAGACGTTGACACCATTACCCTTTATGTGGGACCGCAGAATCAAAAGGGCCTGTACGATTACATACTTGATACGAAACCGAAGAGGATCATCTTCAATCCGGGGACTGAAAATCCCGAGTTGGAGCTGATGGCTAACCAAAAGGGAATTGAAACTCTTTACGCCTGCACCCTGGTAATGTTATCCACGGGACATTATTAGGGTCAAAGATTTAAAAGAGGCCAAACGATACTAACTCTGCTTAGATGTCTTTTAGAATACGTAGTTCCTTGGGATAGTAATTATTTAGGCGGTTAGGTAAGATTTTGGCCCAACCCAATCCAAAGCCGCTGTAGCACATCAAACTCCATCCCTGGCTTATTTCATAAATTCGCAGTTCGTCTTTTCGTAAATATGAAATGGCTTGCTCATAGTTTAGCTCAGTTCTGCTGATGCGCTCATTTAGAATTAAGCTAAGTGCCAATTCATGGTCAGGGACTAAGTCTTTACCGACTATTTTCCCAACCATAACCCCTGATTTCTTCAGATATAATTTTGATTGTAGTAATTGTATATCCTCCAGCTGGCCCCCCTGAATTGCAGCATAACTCTCTTTTACCGGAATAATAGCTAAATCGCTATCCGTCCGTATCCAGGTTTCAACAATAGCGGTATCGTTTTTATTTGGTTTTATCGGTTTAGACCGTGGCGTTGCAACCGGACTTTCTTCCTCGTTTTTCTTGAAGCAACTAACAAAAAAACCTTCTCCCTTAACCTTATGAGGGTAGAACCGATATCCCGGACAGTGATGTTTCTCCGATTCTGTCTCTACAATGTTCCAAGACGAATTTGTGGGAATTCTGACAGGACTTAAGTCGAAATTATCAAAAAGCCAATCTGCTATTTCCTCATTCTCCTCACGGGAATAAGAGCAGGTGGAGTAGATTAGCAGTCCCCCTTCTTTCAGGGCAGGGTAGGCGTCCGCTAAAATGCGTTGCTGTCGCTGGCTGCATAACGCAACGTTTGCTTCCGACCATTCGTTCAACGTTCCCGGGTCCTTCCGCCACATTCCAGAACCAGAGCAAGGTGCATCTACTACCATTACATCAAAGTACCCTGCCAATCTTTGAAAATCGCGAGGATCGTTGCTGCTTACCACCGTATTAATTCTGCCCCACTTCGTTAGGTTGTCTGCCAATACAGGTACCCGCGTTTTAATTATCTCGTTCGATATAAGCAGACTGTCCTGATTAATTAGCGAAGAAATTAAAGTGCTTTTGCCCCCCGGCGCTGCACATAGATCTAAAATCCGAAGTTCCTCGTCCAGATCGACTGCTTCTCTTAAAATGTGCTCCAAAAACATCGAAGAAGCCTCCTGCACATAATAGCAACCCGCATGAAACAGTGGATCGGCAATAAAGGATGGCCTTTCTTGCAGGTAACGCCCGTTGTTGGTCCAGGGGATAAGGGCGGCATCTGGAAAAACGTCCGATTTTTTAAAAGGGTTTAGCCTTATTGAAGTGAGCTGTTCAGCTTCCTCATGCACCTTGAAGAATAAATGCTCTTCAAATCCAAATTCTTCATTTAGTCTTTTTATAAGGGAGGAGGGGAGTTTGTTGCTCATGGTCCAAAATTACAATTTAGCGAGCTATCGAAACAGCTTCGCAATTTGATATTTTCTATTACATCTATAATCAAACCAACAGGGCTTACTGAGCTGATTGCAACAAACAGGAAAATAGATCTGAGTTACTCTATTTTCCTGTTATCTTCACACTAGATTACCACAAATCAATTTTGTTATTTAGGGAGGAATAGCGTAATTGCATCTAATTGACCCTCCGCCCATTATGGAAACCTATGAAGAAACCGCCTTTGCCAACCTCCAACTATGGCAATTGAAAATGCAACAAAACCCAGGCTTGCTGGATCGAATATCTAAGGGGATGCAGAACAAAGTCAATCAGTTCATCCCGGAGAAGGTTCATAAGCTCCTCACTGTAACTATACAAAAGATGGTCGAAGCTGTGCTCTTCGGGTCAAAGTACACAACTGCCCCTCCCTTGCTACATGTTCCCTTGGTTTTTCGAGATCAGCAGTTCAAAGAGAGGCTCGAGTTTTACCGGAATGCGGCAGCAACAGAAGGAGCTATTACGGGTGCCGGTGGAATTCTGCTGGGACTGGCGGACTTCCCAATTTTAATTGCTTTGAAAATTAAACTGCTCTTTAGCGCCGCTTCTATTTATGGACATGATACGAAAGATTACAAGGAAAGACTGTACATCCTCCATATTTTTCAGTTGACGTTTTCAAGTCGCAAGCGTCGGAAGGAAATCTATAAACTTATTGAGAGCTGGGACACCTATGTTTCGGAGCTGCCTGCGAATGCAGAGGAATTTGACTGGCGCACTTTTCAACAGGAATACCGGGACTACATAGATCTGGCAAAAATTGCTCAGCTGATACCCTTCATTGGAGCGGCGGTAGGTGCGGTTGTCAATTACAAGTTGCTCGAACAGCTCGGCGCAACGGCAAAAAATGCTTACCATCTCCGTTTTTTCAACAACGTCAAGAAATTAGATGTAAAAGGTTGATTTTTTAGAAGAACAGCGGAATTGCCTTCTATTGGCCACGGTCCTGCTTTCCGCTATAGTTTTTTGCCACCTTGGCTTCGACCCCTTCGGGCAAAAAAGCTGCCGCTGCAATCAGGTCTATTAATCCACTTGCTGCTTCTTTAGCGACGTATCCTTATTATTGCATAAAAGATTCTTTTCGATGTACATCGATATACACACGCATTTAAAAGATCCCAAACCAGGAGTCAAAGCGATTGCAAATCTCATTGTGGGAGAGGATAATTTTGCTTCGTCAAAGGGCCTTATTTATTCTGCCGGAATTCACCCATGGTATATACAGCTTGAGCACCAGGAGCTACAGCTTCAGAACCTGCGCGAGCTTTTGAGTATGGAAAAGGTAGTGTTTCTTGGGGAGTGCGGCCTCGATCGTCTAAAGGGTCCTGCTTTTTCTATTCAACTAGAGGTGTTCAAAGAGCAGCTCCTAATGGCTGAGGAATTTAAGAAGCCGGTAATAATACATTGCGTTAAGTCCTTTAGCGAATTAGTTCAAATAAGGCAGAACCTCAAACTAAGCATTCCCCTGATAGTGCATGGCTTCAATAATAATCGTCAGATAGCTGCTCAACTCTTAAAATACGGTTTTCGTCTATCCTTTGGCGCCGCATTGCTGCAGGAGAATTCCAATGCTGCGGCGATGGTAAAAGATATTCCGGAGCAGTCTCTTTTTTTAGAGACGGACGATCGGGACGTTTCGATTGAAGACGTGTATCAGACGGCTGCCAGACTTAGAAACATTAGCCTTAATCGGATGAGAGACATTATCTTTGCCAACTGGATGAGTTTAAAAATTGAAGAAGAACTATAACCTCTTCTTTCTCCTTTCGTATAGCTTTTAATATGTCAGAGTTAGGCTGGTTGTCTCGTTCTGCCCTGCTGGTAGGCGATGACGGTATCGATAAATTGCAAAAAACGCATGTCTTAGTAGTAGGTCTAGGTGGTGTAGGTTCTTTTGCGGCAGAATTTATATGTCGTTCCGGGGTGGGTGAAATGACCATAGTGGACGGTGATGTGGTTGATCCTTCGAATCGAAACCGGCAGTTGCCTGCCTTAGCAACTAACCACGGGGTGTCTAAGGCAGCAATTATGGCCGAAAGATTATTAGCTATTAATCCGCACCTGAAACTGCATGTCATAAGCGAGTTTCTCACACCGCAGAAATGTCGTGAAATACTGGAAGTTCGCTTTGATTATGTGATGGACTGCATTGATAGTATTACTCCAAAGGTTACCTTATTATCTACGGCTTACCAATCGGGTCAACGGGTAGTAAGTTCGATGGGAGCAGGAGGGAAGTTCGACCCGTCAAAGTTAAGAGTAACGGACTTATTAGAGACCTATCAATGTCGCTTTGCTGAGTATGTACGAAAACGGGTGAAACGGTTAGGTGTTCAGGCCGGAATCAAAGCAGTTTTTTCATTGGAAGAGGTAAAGCTGGACTCCTTGATTATGACAGATGGGAGCAACTTCAAGCGTTCTGCTTACGGTACGATCTCCTATCTTCCTGCCGCTTTCGGCGGAATGTGTGCTTCTGTTGTCATTCGGGACCTTTTAGATATCCCGATAGCTCTTCAGGTGAGACCACAACGGATCCAAAAGAAAAAGTCTAAACGGTCAAAGTCTAAAAGGAGTACATTAGAATCGCAGGATTTATAATTTCCAGCCGTTTTGTTTCTCTTAATTAAATTGCTTTCCCCATCCTTCTTCTTTTCCTACTACAAGTTAAACTGTTCGGTGGAGGGAGACGAAGTAAAAACAACTCTTGCAGCTATTGTCAAAACCTCTTATCTTTGTTGTCCGCTTTCGCGATGAAGGCGATAAAATGAAAGAATGGCAAGGGCTAAGAGGTCGTAAGAGGCTGATTTACAAACAGGAGCAAGAATAGTTTTAGAAAATTTAAATTTCTCTTGCAAAAAGCCAGAAAACTTCTCATCTTTGCAATCCCAAAACGGAGAAGGGCTGGGAAAAACGGGAAAGCGCAAGGCTTGACTGGAATGAAAAGAGGGGCAGGAAATGCTGGAGATAAGGAAGAAAAAAGCTTCAAAATTATTTTCAAAAACTTCTTGCAGGAATCAAAAAAGATTCTCACCTTTGCAGTCCCAAAACGAGGGAGTCTTGAAAGAGACAAAAGCTTGAAAGCGCAAGGCTTAGAGCAAAACAAAAAAAGTTGAAATACTAAATACTACGGAGCCTAGCGAAGTAGTTTAGATATAGCCGAACTGAGACGGGGAGGCGAGAAAGTTCTTTAAGAAATATTCATGTAGCATAACGAGTAAGATAACACAGTTACTCGTTAACAAATTATCCAAAGTCAATTCATCGAATAGCAAA
>NZ_JAFEWD010000018.1 GCF_017355855.1 Pedobacter sp. SYSU D00535
TATTACTTCTTTCAATACCTGTCATTGTTTAGCTAAAGCAGAAATGCCCAGGCAAACAAAAAGAAATTAAGCGTTAGTAAAAGGCCGCAAGGCTTTGAGCTATCAGCTTACACCTTCTTCAGGTGCCTATATCGGCGGTGTCCACCTCTTCCCATTCCGAACAGAGAAGTTAAGCCCGCCAGAGCCAATGGTACTGCAGTAACATGTGGGAGAGTAGGTCGGTGCCAACCTTTATTCAGCAACAAAAGCCCGGTAGTGATAACTATCGGGCTTTGCTGTTTTATGGCCTGTTGAGATTCGTTTGCCTGCTGCTGTTTTGGGGCGTTCGAGTGTCGTCGTAGTAACCCGAACTCCACCGCAGGGTCCGAATTGAACAATCAGACTTAGATGGTTGTGGAGAATGAGGATGATGATAGAAGAGAATGTAATATTTTTAAACTAAACAAATTCATACTTTCAAAACCATCTTTTTGCTTAGTGGTTCTTATAACAGGCATAACTAAAAAAATATAGTATCTTTGCCGACTTGAATAACACCATGAATATTAGTTACGGCGCTAGAAGAGAAGTGATGCAGCATATCGAAAAGTATATGCTAGAGAATATGAACAATTATCTGAAGCCAATTGATACTAATTGGCAACCTTCCGATTTTCTGCCGGATTCTTCCCACGATGATTTCTTCGAGAAGGTACGTGAGATGCAGGACTCGGCAAGAGGCTTGTCATATGATTTAATTGCTGTTCTTATTGGTGATACCATCACTGAGGAAGCTCTACCGACTTACGAATCATGGTTGGCAATGGTAGAGGGGGTTTCCAAGAATGAAGAGGGCGGTTGGATGAAGTGGTTGAGGCATTGGACGGCCGAGGAGAACAGGCATGGTGATTTATTGAATAAATATTTGTATTTATCAGGACGGGTAGATATGAGGCAAATGGAAATTTCTACTCAATATCTTATTGCCGATGGCTTCGATATCGGTACCGATCGTGACCCCTACAGGAATTTCATCTACACTAGCTTTCAGGAGCTGGCTACAAATATATCCCATCGAAGAGTAGCTTCTTTAGCTAAAAAAGACGGAGATACATTGCTTTCAAAGATGTGCGGTGTTATTGCATCCGATGAAGCACGCCATGCTAAGGCGTACAAAGACTTTATTTTCCAAATACTTCAAGTAGATCCAAGCGAAGTGATGATTGCTTTTGAGGACATGATGAGAAAGAAGATTGTAATGCCAGCTCACTTCTTGAGGGAAATAGGTAAAAAGGCTGGTGAGACTTTTACTCATTTTGCTGACGCTGCTCAAAGGTTAGGAGTTTATACAGCTATTGACTACGTAGAAATTTTGGAGGACCTGATTAAGGATTGGCAAATCGAAAGTGTCACAGGAATGAATGACGCGGGAGAGCGAGCGAGAGACTACATTATGAAGCTGCCGAACAGACTTATTCGAATAGCTGAGAGGATAAAGGATCCTGGCTTAGCTTATAAGTTCAGTTGGATTCACAGCATGTAATAAAAAAGGGGAGACTGAGAAGTTTCCCCTTTTTAGTTCAGTCGTTAGGCTCGTCCTCATCAAGGATATTTTGTTCGCCGCCCATACTGCTTTCGCCCCATGATCCAGCTGGAAAGCCTTCTTTCTCTTTTTCCTGTTGGAGATTCTCTTCATCCGAGGTACCACCATACGATACTTTTCCTTCAGTAGATTCGGGGTTTCCCTGTATCTGCTCAGCCTTATCCTGGTTTTCCTGATTGTTTTCTTGATTTTCTAACATATTGGTAGATTTTAGATTAATTACTCGTCGGTAGCATCCGCCTTGTACTGCACGTTCTGGGCAGTACCCTCGTCCCAGTCTGCCTTATTCCCACTTTCGATGGGATTGGGGTTGATGCCATTGCCGTTCGCGTTACTTAAAATAAACTCTTCGGCTTGGGCGGCTTCGCTTTGATTCTTTTCTTTTTCCTGCTCTTTGTCTGTCATGATTCAGTAGTTGGTATAGATGGATAACAAGAACCGTACCTCTTGTTGTTTTAGTCTGTGTCAAATCTATGCAGCAGGAGTGGAAAGATGAGGAGTTCTGAAAATAAGCCAGCAATGAGTGCAATACTAGTTAGAAGTCCAAATAGCTGAACCGTTTTTAAAGATGCAAACAACATGAAGGAGTATCCAGAAGTAAGGAGAATCGCAGTAAGTATTACCGCCGGAAGCACGTGACCTGCCGTAAGTCGGCGAGCTTCAGCTGCTGTACGACCGCCTTTTTTTAACGTGTTATAATGGTAGATATAGTGGATAGTATCATCGATAGCGATTCCAAGTATAATTGCAGCGATGCTTGCTGTGGCTGTATCAATATATATCCCAAACCATCCCATTATCCCAAACATGATCAAAATTGGAATAATGTTTGGAATAAGCGCGATAATGGCTAGCCGGATATTTTTGAGATAAATCATAATCAAGGCGGCCACTACGAGTAGTGAAAGCACGAAAGAGTTTATTTGGGATGTTGTGACGTATTTTACAATTGATGTATACATCGGTTGGTATCCTGCCGGCTCAACTCGTGCATACTTCTCCAAAGTGTTAGCTGCAATTGTCCCAATGGTATCCAACTTTTTACTTAAACTCATCGCCGACGTCATATGGCCCGAAATAGTTATCCTCCCGGTTTTCCCACTAATAAACTGTGGATATAAATCTGGATAGAACCTTTGGAAGGTTCGGTCGGCAAGCTTCACAGCTCCCTTGCTTTGTATCGCGATGTCTGTTTTCTCCCCGTGTTCGCTTTGAAGGATCCCTTCGTAAAATGAGTGAAAACCTAACACCCGCTCCACGCCTTTTAGTTTTTTGACCTCGGTCTCAAAATCCTTAGCCGCCATTACCAGTTGAGGATCTTTCAGGGAGAAACCAGCTTTAGGTTCTATAGTGAACTCCAAAGGCATGTACGCTCCCCAAGTGTCTTCAATACGGTGATTATCTGTAACGACTTTGTTTTTGGGAGGGAAGTAACCTAAGGTGTACGTGTCGGATTTCAGCTTAAAGATACCTAGGCAGCAGAATACAACAAGTGCTATTGAGATGAGGCTGAAAAGTTTCTGCTTTCGGACTACCAATTCAGCTAAAGTAGTTGAAAGTCTGGCTGCAACCTTGGTACTGTAGTTTTTTGATCTGATGGATGGAAGGAGAATTACGCCAAGGAGGTAGGTAAAGACAAAGCAGAAGCCTACACCAATGGCGGCAAAAACCCCAAAGGTTTTAAGAATCGGCATTGGGCTGCTGAGAGCTGCTAGAAAGCCTGCCATAGTGGTTAAAGAGGTGAGCAGGCAAGGTTTAAACACGGCACTTAGTGCCTTCAATGCCCTTTCTCTGTCAGTCCCGGAAGCTTTTGTTACCAGTGCGTACTCGTTTAGTACGTGCATAATATCCATTACACCTAACAGAATAAATATCATGGGAAGCAAGATTGTCATTAGATTTAAACGAAATCCGCAAGCCCCATAGACGCCGAAAGTGAGCCAGGTGGATAATGCCACGGTCGCGATAGCATATAAAACTGCCAGGGGACTGCGGTGCAATAGAGAGAGGACAAGGAACATTAATGCATATCCCGAAAAAAGAAAGAAGCCAAAATCCTTTTCTGATAGCTTGTTTAGCTCCGTGTAAATGATGCCTACACCTCCATAAAATGTTTGGTCATTATTTAGATGCCTGCTTACTGTATTTTTAATTGCTTGAAGTATCTCTCCACGTCGATTTTCAAAATCTGTTATATTGCCGGGAGTAATGATAAAACGAGCGGTTTTGTAATCGGGAGAATAGAGCTGATTCTTTAGCAGTGGAATAGCCGCCAGCCTTTTTTTAATTTCACTGGAAGCAGATCCCGGCGAAAGTAGCGGCTGAGAGAAAAAGCCAAGTTCATCTTTTTCGATCACTTTTGCATTCCCTGGCCCTAATACGCGATGAACTTCCGGTCGAGCCTCAAGAGCTGCCGTAAGGGCTGGAAAGAGGCGATTGTATTTGTGCGAAATCAGTCCAGCTTCATCCCTAACAATCATTACGATCACTTCATCATTTCCGAAGAGACTTTTGTATTGCTTATAATTCAGGAGAGCGGGATCCTCTTGAAGGAACCAGATATCAAGACTATTGTCTACAACCAATGCCTTTTTTACTTGCGGAAAAAGCAGTACGCAGGCTGTAATGACAAGTGTAAGGAGCAGGTATCTTGCTTGAGACAGTAGCCGAATCATTTGTGTGAAGTCGCTATTAATTTTTATCTTTCACAATACTCACAAGATATGAATTTTAAAAACCTTTACGCTTATTTCAATGAAAGATTCCCTATCGTTAACATGGCGCTTTTCGCTATTCTCTTCCTCACGGTTTACTCGGTAGCTTTGCATTTTGAGACGAAAAACGAGGCCTCTTTCAGCTGGGTGGATGGTTTAGGAATGGTAGCTACGATCTTTTTCTTTTTTCGCCTGAGGTTTTTTGACGAAATAAAGGACTTTAAGATCGACCTGATTAACCATCCGCATCGAATTCTTCAGTCGGGGAAGGTGAGTCTGACACATCTAAGAGTAGTCACAACTTTAGGCACTGCTATAGAGTTGCTCTGGAGTGCTTTGATGGGTATCCCTACCTTATTAGCCTGGCTTGGCGCCTTCGCCTTTAGTCTGTTGATGCGATATGAGTTTTTCTTGTCACGGGTTTTAAATAAAAATCTGTTGCTGTATGCTATAAGCCACATGATGGTGATGCCTTTAGTAATCTTTTGGATCTGGACTGCCTATACAACCATAGCAGGGACCGCCTACATTTTATTGGGTCTGCTGAGTCTTTTCGGTGGCTTTTCTTTTGAACTTGCCAGGAAAATTCACGCACCATTAGCAGAGAGGGAAACTGTTGATTCCTATTCAAAGTCACTAGGTTATGTCCCGTCTATTCTGCTCGTGCTTCTTGTTGTGGGAGGTGGAATTGTCGTGCTTTTCATCCTACTCATTTCAATGAACTCAGAGCTCTGGCCCTTTTTTCTTATTGCCGGCCTGTTTCTACTAACCGCGGCTCTTTATTTGTACTTGTTATTCCGACCTGAAGAAAAAAAGCTTCGAATTGCAGAAGTGCTCGTATCACTGTTTATGCTCTTTAGCTACCTTTCAGTTATTGTTGAGGCTAATTTCTGAACATGGTATTATCTGATTTTAAAAAGAGAGGGAGGGGCACAATCGGTGGAAAGGCGGAAGGCTTGCTACACCTAAAAGAGTTGAAGCTGGATGTGCCCGATTTTTGCGTTATACCCGCCGAAACTTTTGATGAACTTTTTTCTGTTGAGAATGGAGCAACGCTGAGGCGAGAGAGATTATTAGCTTTTCAATTTGCAGATGAGGATATAATAATGCTACATTCCCTTGTTTCCGCATGGGGATTTCCTGAGATCCCCTTAGTTGTGAGATCATCTGTGGCTGATGAAGATGGAACCTCCGATGCCTTTGCCGGGCTTATGGATACATTCATGAACTTGAAAGCCTTCGATAGCGTACTTAGGGCCATTAATTCTTGTGCAGCTAGCGCCTACTCTGAACGAGCCCTGAGTTACCGCAAACAAAAAGGCCTTTCGCTAAGTCCTCGACCAGCAGTTGTGATTCAAAGACAGGTGCATGCTGATGCGAGCGGTGTGATTTTTAGTACGTTTCCAGATTATCCTCAGGAACTTGCCATACATGCTGTCATCGGTTTTGGTGAAGGTTTGGTAGGAGGGAAACTGGAGCCGGACGAGTTTTATATCGACAAAAGAACAGGTATATTATCCAGGGAAAAGATTGTGAGGAAAACTCATTCATTCAGGGCTTCCTGCAAGGAAGGGTTAGAGGAGACAGAGTTGTCTCAGGAAGTTGGAGATGCGCCCTCACTACGAGCAGGGCAGGTTGAGCAACTGTTCCAAATTGCTAGCCTCCTCGAAAGAGAGTTAGGTCGCCCGCAAGACGTCGAGTTCGTGATGTCCAATGGGACACCTTTCATCGTGCAGACTCGTTCAATTACTGCACCTATTCCTCCGGTAGTTGTTTATGATAATTCAAATATCCAGGAAAGCTACTGCGGTGTAACAACTCCACTTACTTTCAGCTTCGCGAAAAGGGCTTATGCTACTGTTTATCGCCAAACTATGAATGTACTTGGGCTGCCTGAAGGGGTGATTAGAGACAATGAAGAGGTAGTTGCAAATCTGCTCGGTCTGGTGAAAGGCCGCATATATTACAATATCAATAACTGGTATCGGGGACTGCAGTTGCTGCCATCGTTTAAGCAAAACAAGGAGGATATGGAGCGAATGATGGGCTTGGAAGAACCGGTAGATTTCATAGAGGATAAAGAGAAAAGCTTCCTGGAGAAACTTCGGCTGTTACCACAATTGCTAAATCTGATTCGGCTGGTCGCCGCGTTTCGCAAGCTAGATAAATCGGTGATCAAGTTTAGGAATAATTTTGCGGCCTGGTATTCCCACTTCTACGACCAGAAATTTGAAGAATTAGATTATAAAGAATTGATAGCCCAACGGAAGGCGCTTGATAAGAATGTGCTGGAGAAATGGTCCACACCCATTATTAATGACTTTTATGTAATGATGATGAATGGGAGAGTCAGGCGGAGCCTGCTGGGGTTAGGCATCAATGATCCGGAACAATTCTTAAGCCGCTTGTATTCCGGGAGCCAGCAGGTAGAAAGTATACAACCTATTCTGGAAATGCAGCGACTTGCTAGAATGGTGATAGCCGACTCCGAGCTAAGGAAACTAGTAGAAGAAAGTCCGGAAGCGAGTTTTGAAACCATTCCGAGGTGCTTTCCTGAATTTTATAAGGAAGTGCTTACCTTTCTTGATAAGTACGGGGATCGGACTGCAGGTGAACTAAAACTAGAAACAAGAACGATGAGGACCGATCCGCTGCTCTTCTACCGGCTTCTGAAAAATCAGATAGAAAGTGAGGGGTTGGGTTTTGGATCAGAGTTTCGAGACGGAGCAGTTGCAGAGCTGGAACAAAAACTAGCGGGCCGCTCACCTTTTTTCCGGTCGAAGGTGTTAAGCAACCTGGAAAAGTTGAAACGTTCAATTCAGTTTCGTGAATCAATGCGTCTGGAAAGAACAAGGTTATTTGGCATGTACCGGCATCTCTATCTGCTATTAGGCGAAATGTTGGCTGAAGAGGGTGTGATTTCAAACAAAAGGGATATCTTTTATTTGACGGAGGAGGAGATTTGCGAGGGAACAAGTTCGGACAACAGGCTTCGGATGCCGGGACTAATTGAAAACCGGAAACAGGAATTTGAAGGATATCAGTCTGAAGATATACCCTCCCGGGTGATAGTTCCCTCGGCGCCGGTTACAAATACGGTAAAACAAGGTCATGATATAAATCTCCTCCAAGGTACTGGTTGTACTCCGGGACAGCTGATTGGAGAAGTAATCGTTGTTAAAAATACCGACCTTGATTTTGATCCGCGGGGCAAAATCGTTTGTGCTTTAAGGACTGATCCTGGCTGGGCCGTTATATTTCCTTCCTGTGCCGGGGTGTTGATTGAGAAAGGTTCGTCTTTGTCGCACTCCGTTATTTTACTCAGGGAGCTTCAGATTCCCGCTATTATCAATATCCCCGGTTTAACCACCATCCTTAAAACCGGAATGACCGTTCGAATGAATTCCTCCACTGGTCTCATTGAAATATTAGAAAATGGGGATTGAACGATTAACATACCGAGGTGTCTTACCTCCTTATTTTTTTCGAATTGGCCAAGTTCCTTATCAAGATCTCCCTTTTTGCCCCTTCGAGGAGCCGGAGCTGACCGCTGCAATATTTCAATTCGAGACTCGACGGAATGAGACCCTTCTATATTCAGATGGAGAGCAGCTTAGATTAGTTGGAATTTTTCCTGAAAACTCCCCGGAGGCTTACTTTGGATTTTGGGAAACAGTAAATAATTTCAAGCTGAATCAAACAGCGTTTTCATATCTTGAGGATGACGCTATTAAACGCGGAAGAAGTGTTATTAAGGGACCAATTAATTTCAATACCTTTCACAATTACCGTCTTCGGATCGGGATTGATCCATCCTGGATTTCTTTTGATCGAGAGCCCGTAAACCCTGATTATTATCCCATCTTTCTGCAGCAACTTGGTTACAAGGCTGCAACGCTGTTTGAAAGTCGGTTTGTAAAAAAAAAAGATGTAGAACAGTTTTATACTGATAAAAGGAAATTTTTGAAGGAGGTAAAAGATCTTCCTTTTGAAATGATTCCTATAACGCCGGATTCCTGGACAGAATACCAAACAGCAATCTATGAGTTTGTAGAGGCTAGCTTCGGACAAAATCCTGCGTTTAAAAGAGTTTCGGAAGAACAATTCAGGCTACTTTACAACCCGGGTTTCGCAAAACTACTCTGTCCCTATTCCTCGGTGATCTTCAAGGAACGGGGGGCGAAAGTCCTGGCAGCTCTGAGCTTCTGCCAACCAAATTATTCCAGCTTAAAAATACCCTATTCACAACTCGATTTCAGACTTCATTTTGAGTTGTTGAAACAAAAAACGCTTTTGATAAAAACGGTGGGGGTGCACCCCGAATATCGGAACAGAAACCTGATGAGCTACCTGGGAGCTTACGCGATGTTATCTTTTCGCGAGCATTACGAGGATGCTATTTTTTGTCTTATGCGATCCGACAACGTTTCCCGGAATTTTAGTAGGGGGCTTCAGTATGAATCCACTCAATATGCCCTCTTTCAAAAACGATTGAAGTAGCTGCAATGACTAATTAAGTCAAAATAGCTATTCACCACTCTTGGGATGAAAGGATAGGGGCTAACAGAGTGCGCCATCATATACATCCCAAGCCGGTGCAGACCGAAGTCGAAAGCGGAAAGATAAAAACCTCTGTGGAAAGTATCTTGGTCTTCAAAGATCGGAACCAGTTTATTCAATTCTTGTCGGTAGAATTCTAGATATTCTTCTCTAAGATGATAACGATCTTCGTCCAGAACAAAGCAAAGCAATTCTACCACGTCGTACTGTGGCAGATGGAAGGTAGCCAACTCCCAGTCGTAAACACACAGGTGCGGTTTCCCATCTATTACCTTGAAGCAAGTGTTCCTGGGATTAAAATCGTTATGAATAAATGTTTTAGGGTGTTTTTCTAGTTCCGACCAGTAGGCTGGGATCTCATCAATAATCTTATTTAAGGTCGCCACTCGGTCTGGAGTGTATAAATCAGCACTCTTTTCGGCGGCATTTTTAACGAAGCACTGCCATAGCGCTTTCAGCTCGTTCATGTAGGCGAAAGATGGCACATCCGACCAGTAGCGGGAGTTGATGGAAGGCCGCTGAACTAAGTGCCGGGCATGCCAGGCGGCGATGGACCGTAAACTTTCTTTTAGGTACTCGTCTGTCCATTCGGTAGGCTTCATGACCGAGTTAATCAGTTGAACATCCTGCAGATATTCCATCAAAACAACATAAGTGTCCGATTCCGGATCCGTGTAAAGACCGTAAATTTCCGGAGTTAGCGTTGAAGGAAGCTTGCTGTAAATCTCTTGCTCCCGGACATGAGTGTACTGAAAGCCGGTAAGGCTTTTAAACTGATCATAGACTTCAGCTAAGGGATTGCTGCAGGCTTGAGCTAAACTATTCAGCATTTCCACAATCTCATTACCGTGGGGTTTGATCTTCATCACCATATTTCGTTCGAATACCTGGCCGTTTTTTTCATAGTTAACGGTAAAAGCGAAATGACCGATCAGCCGTTCGCTCCTTCCAGCCGTTAAAACAGATAAAATACTGGCGGAATTGTCGATATCAATAGGTTTAAGGCTTCTTACCCGCAGTGAAGCCCCGGGGCAGTGATGCTGCATCATGTGCTCTATAAAATCAGAGCTTAATAGATTTACTTGCATTTTCAATTGTGCTTTCGGATAAGTCTGCAGTGCTTTTTGTTTCTAAGATCCGTACATTTTTGAAATAAAAGCAGGCCCTAGGGAGCCGGCTGTTTTTTTCTGAAAGAGAGACATTTATTCTTTCATAGCTTTCATTGTTGGCCTGTTCATTTAGCAAATTCCAAAAAAGTATCTTGCGCCGGCGGGAGGAATCCAAAGAAAGAGCTGTGTAAACATTGTCAAACTCTTTCGCGCTTGTGTATTCAAATATGTTGGATAAGGATGCCTTTGAGATTGTTCTGCCCTGCTCTGACAGTAAGAATTCTACGGCTTCTCCATCGATAATCCTGACCTTTCTGACAGCTTGCTTCAGGAAGGTAAAGTTGGCTTCCTGATAGCAGGGAGGTAAGAGCTGTTGTGGTATGTTTTCGGGGCCAAAGAAAAAGAATCGCAGAAAGAAATTTTCCGAAGCCAGCGACGATCTTATCTGCGCGACTAACCGGTCGTAAAAAACCTGCCCGCAACTATCAGTAGCATACTGAAAAAGTCGGGGATCTCTTCCTTTGCTCAGGTTCGTCTTGTCAAAATAGGAGATGAACTTCTCACTGAATTCGGTGCCGTGCAGATTATTGAAGAAATATTCCTCCTGCTGAGCAAGATCCTTGCAAGTAAGTAACTTTTTTAAGATGAGTCGGAATTGCTCATTAATGCTGCCGAGGAATGCAGTAATATAACGTTCCAGTCTCCCAGCAGTGACTATGCCAGCTGGATTGGTGCGGAAGAAAGCATCCCAGTATTGCTGATGGTCGGGAGAAAGTGATGCCCTGACGGTGTTCCAGGCGGGCGCAACTGCATCGGCTCCTGCAAACCCTACCAGGGAAAGAAAGGTCTCGTGATCAAAATGCTGTATCAGGTGGATCTTAAACTGAAGGAGCTTGTTTTGCTCGGAATTAAGATCAATAGCTATTACTTCTGCAGGATTTTTTAGCAGCGTGTTTAGAACATTGCAACCAGCGGAGGTGATTACCAGTACTGTATCATCTGGCTGAATGTCCAACGACTCATACAACGTGGTTGCATCTTCCCAGACAAGTGAATATCGAATCTGGTCCAGCTCTATTTTCGAAAACTCAGACTTCATTTTTTAGCTTACTATATAAAATTTTCGAGTGATGCCTTTTATCTTTGGGGATGTAAGAGCTGGCTTTGACTCTTATAAAAATACCTTTTGGGAACTGATTTTCCAATTCCTGCTTCACTTCCTCCTCCAGGGCCGTCCCCGTAAAGATGACATCAAAACCATCACGACGAGAAAGCGCAGCAGCGTCAGTTATATTCGGAAAATGCAGGAGAAAGTGTTCGACTTGGTAGTGCTGTATCCCCCGATGAATGCGCTCGTTTCCCTTCCGCCCCGTGAGAAATAAGCCACCGTCCTTGATATAGCCAAAATCTCCAGTAGAAAGCCAGTCGCCGCTATTTGTAGCCACATGTGCGCCTTTTACCTCAATTTCACCTACCGGGATTTCATCTGCTCCTGATTGAACGGTGCCAATTGCTCTTACCCTCAATTGAATGCTTGCGTGTATAGTGCCCACCATGTATCCCGCCTTCACGTCGGTTTGGATCGCTGTCACCTCCCTGATAGCTATAGGTTCGGCTTCCGAAGAACCGTAAATGATAAAAAGGCGGCCCCTCGGGATGTAACGCTTTAACGCTTCACATAGAAATTCGGGTACCGGAGATCCCCCAATTCCAATAGCTTGTACGAGAGGAAGCGTCGTGTCTGTTTTCTGCAAATGGGATAGTATCGCCTTAAAATAAAAGAAATTGCCTGTTAACGTTGTTACTTTCTGTCCGATGATCTGTTCAACCACTTGAGCCGGATCAAGATTTTCTAAGCTGAAGCCGGGGATGGCAGGCAAGACGCTTACCGTAGCCAAAGAAAGGTTATGAAGCAAAATATTGGGGAATAGCGGAAAGTCCACTTGGTTAGAGTCGGGCGGAAAACACGCTGCTAATACCTGGTGTTGTGCCGATAGGACGCCATGGGTCCTTACGATCGCCTTTGCAATTCCCGTGGATCCGGAGCTATAAGAGATCAATGCCGCTTGCGTTGCAGGTACTTCCTCCAGTTCCAGTTTCGTATGCTCCACTGTTTCGATACCTTCTGTAGGAAGGATACTAATGCCAGCCAGCTGTGTAGCTACTTTTAAATAGAAAGGAAGCGGCTTTGCCATGAGTACTTTCGATATGCCTTTTGCTCGTACCAGGGCAGCGATGTCCCAAATTGAAGATCCGGCAGGAGGTAGTACCGGGATTGCACCAACTGTCCACAAAGCAAGCAATCCGCTAAGCAGTTCGGAATTGACAGGAAGTAATAGCAGAACTTTTTCTCTTTTTGAAACTTTTTTCGCTTTCAGATGCCCCGCAAGGGAGCCCACCCGATTTAAAAGGGCTTTTCCTGTACTTGTCTCTCCTGGCTCTTCCCCCCAGTAAATAAGCTTTTTATCGGGAAAGCTGCGAAGTGTTTTGTGAATATGGTGGAGAAAGTTCATAAAGTCAGGTTCGGATAGTATTTTTAGATCTATGGTTTGCTTGCCCAATGAGTTAGGTCCCCTGAAGGTATAACAAAGTTTTTGATAAGGCAAATGCTGCCCTATTGAGGCATTCGAATGGCGGGGGATACCGGTTTTTGGTAAAGCCTGAGGCAGACAGCGGAGTGGAGGCTGAGTGTATTGGTTCTAGACCTTAAAAATTTAAATTTATCCGTGTTGACCAGTGCACTGGTCTAAAGCGTCCAAGATGATTGCACAAGCTTTCCTGATCTCTTTTTCAGCAATGATTAGAGGTGGGGAAACGCGTAGTGCTGAATCGCAATGAAGGAACCAGTCAATGATCAATCCATTTTTTGCGCATAGGCTGCTTACAGCTTCAACTTGTTCAAACCTTTCCAGTTGTATTGCCATCATAAACCCTATTCCGCGGACTTCCCTAATAGCCGAATGCCTCAGCAGCTGCTTAAAAAGTGCGGCCCGTTCTGAGATTCCTTCCAGCATATTTTCCTCCAGAATTGTTTCCAGCGTTGCCAGACCAGCTGCACAGCAAACCGGATGACCGCCAAATGTGGTGATGTGGCCAAGGATCGGATTCTCTTTCAGTACACTCATGACTTCCGTTCTGGCTATGAACGCACCGATCGGCATTCCCCCGCCAATGCCTTTGGCAAGGAGTAAAATGTCGGGTTCGATGTTATAATGTTCAAATGCGAACAGTTTCCCCGTACGGCCGAAGCCTGTTTGAATTTCGTCCAGGATCAGCAAAGTACCGGTTTCATCACATTTTTGTCTCAGGGCCAGCATATATTCGTGGGTAGGGACTCTAATACCAGCCTCTCCCTGAATTGTCTCGATGATAACACAAGCCGTTTCTGAATTGATGTATTCCAGGTCACGAAAACTATTAAATTCGATAAACTCAATATCAGGCAATAAAGGCTGGTAGCCCTGTTTGTAGTAGTCGTTTCCCATGACACTGAGGGCGCCCTGAGTACTACCATGATAGGCATTGTGACAGGAAATGATCTTACGGCGCCCCGTATAGCGCTTCGCGAGTTTAAGAGCCCCTTCGGTTGCTTCGGCTCCCGAATTAACGAAATAGACTGAATCGAGAGGCTTTGGTAAAACCGATACTAGTTTCTGGGCAAACAGTACCTGAGGCGCTTGTACAAACTCTCCATACACGGTCACATGCATGTATCGATCTACCTGGTCTTTTATAGCCTGTACAACCCTTGGATGCCTGTGACCGACATTACTAACCGCAAAGCCCGAAACAAGGTCAATATATTCCTTTCCATCAGGCCCAAAGATGTGAACACCCTCGGCCTTTTCTATTTCAAGCAGGCGGGGCGAACCAGAGGTCTGTGCATTATTTAAAAGGAATAACTGACGGTGACTTAACATGGTTCAAAAATACAAAAGCCGCAGAGATATACCCGCGGCTTTTGACCTTAACTAAAAACTATAAATCTTAATTTCGCCGTCCTCGCAGTTCCTTGATCAGCTGTTCCCGAAAATCCCGCTCCGCTTGGAAAACGAGCGCTACTTTTGACGCCGGCAGCACTTCTGAAAATTCTTTTTTATATTTTTTTCTAATGTTCAAAATCTGGGTTTCGTACTTCAATTCGTCTACAGTAGCGCCGCTTTTACGTTCTTTGTTACGCTGCTTTATCACCTCCCGCATTTCTCTCTCATAATTGTGGTATACCGGCCAAAAACGCTGAGCTTCTTCAGCGCTTAAATCTAACTTGTTGGTAATATACCCCACTTTAACTGCCTCTAATTGCTTGCCCTGCTGTGCAAGAGCAGGAATACTAAAAATGAGTGCCGTTAAAATGGTAAAAAACAATCTTTTCATCTCTCAAACTTCTTATAATGTTGAATTCAAATATTCTTCAATTTCTTTTTCAGGAACTTCTAATCCAACGCTCCCCTTGCCATCTCCAGCCTCTGATAAGTGTTCTACAATCATGGTTCCATCGCCCGGTGCACTATAGGCCTGCAAGTATTGCACAATCTCTTCTTCTGGAATATGAGATAGTTCTGCCTCTGCCGCCGGCGAGTTCTGCCGGTTGTTGTTCATAAACACTCCCACACCGATCACAGCTGTAATACAAGCCGCTGCAGCGTACTTTATCCAGGTAGGAAAAAGCCGCTTAACTTTTGCCTCCTGTTGCATCGGTACGGCTGTTGTTTGAGCCAGTATCCGCTGCTCCAAATTATCAAAGTACCCCTCCGGAATATCAAACCCTTCTGCAGGGATCTGTTCTTTCATCTGCGCCAGTTTTACCGATAGATGAATACGTTCTTCCAGCGACAAAAAGTAATCCTCAGGAACAGTCAGACCACTAGCAGTATCCGATGCTGTTATATTTTCTATGTTAATTCTGGCTTGTAATTGTTCTGATAAAGTATCAAAATAATTTTCAGGCACAGTAAATGGATTTGATCTCTCCATTGCTGCCAGCTTTGGTGCCTCAGTCCTCCAATCCTCGTTCATACTTTGCAAATCCATATAATTACTGAATGCTTCAAACTGTGATGGTTTAATCGTTATTTAACAAAAAACTCTCTATTTTCTTCACCGCCAAATGGAAGGAAGCTTTCAATGCTCCAACACTGGTTCCGGTGATCTCAGAGATTTCCTCATACTTCAAATCGTCATAATATTTCATGTTGAACACCAGGCGTTGCTTCTCCGGTAAGGTTAAAAGCGCCTTTTGAAGCTTCATCTGGATCTTATCCCCGTTGAAGTAGCTGCTTTCTGTAAGATTGTCCGCCAGATTATATACATCATCGAGCGGGACGTTGTTCTTCTGTTTCTTCTTGTTTAAAAAAGTAATAGATTCATTGGTTGCAATGCGATAAAGCCAGGTGTAAAGTTGAGAGTCATTGCGGAAATTTCCCAGGTATTTCCATACTTTCACAAATACATCCTGCACCAGGTCATCCGCATCGTCATGATCGATTACCATTCTGCGAATGTGCCAATAAATCTTTTGTTGGTACTTCTTTAATAATAGGCTGAAGGCTTCACTGCGGGTTTGTTCGTTCGCAAATTTTTCTAATATTTCTGAATCTTCAACCTGCTTCATGAATGTGTTTTAGAATAAAACCTCAACTTTTCCAAATTAGTTTGTGATGTAAAATTAAGAGGAACAATATAAATTCAGTGCTCAGACCGAGATATTTAGCGCAGGTTTAATTAACGGTGAACTTTTGTTCCTTAAAAAAGGCTATCGTAGCGTCGCAAACTTCCTGTAATTTTTTGGGAAGAGTAGGCTCTGGCCAGGGATGACGTGCATTGAACACATGATCTGCTCCCGCGATCTCTAAAAATTCAGCCTCTGTTTTCTGCGCTGCCAGTTGCGCTGCCTCGGCTATCGCTACGCTCTGATCATCCGTACCGTGTAGAATAAGCCAAGGCCGTTCGATCCGGCTTGCAGCCGAAGAAATATCAAGCCTTTGGACGTTTTCTTCCAGGTCACGCAACAAGCCGATATTCAGGGGCATCTCCTGATTCGTGCGCGCATTTTTAACATGTATCACGCCATTTTTTCTCCATTCCCCTTCCTTTTCTACTGGCCACAAATTTCTGAAGTTACTGATGGAGGCCCAGGTTACTAGTCGGGTGATTCTTGGGTCTTCTGCTGTTTTGATAATACTGATGCCACCACCACGACTGTGTCCGATTAGAAAAAGATATTCAGGAGTTGCGAATTCACTTCCGCTCATCGTAAACGAAATAACCTGATCCAGGTCGTAAAGTTCTTTGCTGAACGTGTTCTCGCCGAAGGCCTCAAGGTCATCAAATCGGTCTGTCTCCGCCCTGCTTATCCCATTGTGCGAGAAATTGAACTTAAGAAAGCCCAGACCACGTCGGGCAAAATACTTAGCAGTTACATCGTGTGTGCCCCAATCTTTAAATCCCTTAAATCCGTGAACAAATATTACCATGCAAGAGGAAGCGGCAGAAGGGGTGAAATCAATGTCTATTGTTTTACCGGCCGCCCCTTCAATACTAAAGGATGATTTTGTCATACAGCAGTGCAGTCGCTGAGTATATCCTGCATGTTTTTAACAAAGTCGGGACCTGCAGGTTTGAAGAAACCTTCTTCAGCAGCAGATACCGCTTTCAATGACCTTTGTAGAACCTCTTTCCCTTTTTCAGTAAGAATAACCAGCTTCGCCCGGGCATCGCCCGAAAGTTTATCCCGTTCAATAAATTGCTTTTTTTCCAGGCTTGAAAGAATTCTTGAAGTCATCATGCGGTCAATTCTGGAGAACCTGGCTACCTGGTGCTGATACACATGTTTATTTTTCAGCGTTAAGCTTTCGCTGATAAACAGTACGATGAACTGTGTGTAAGTAAGGTCGAAGGAAGAAAGCGCCTGGTTCACCGAGCGCTGCCAGCACATTTCGATCTGCCATAACAAAAATCCGGGAGCGCTTTCAACGTTATCAAACAAGGGTGTTAGGGACGAATCTCTGGTCATTTCAAAATCGCGATACAAGCAAAATTATAGTCAAATAAAACAAAATTTATTTTTTTAGGACAATTTTTAAATTACTTTTTTAAATCCTGACGATTGTTATCTAACTATGTGGTCCTGGTCATTTTTCTATTTATAAGCTTTCTAAATGGAAGCGTTTGACAAAGTAATGACAGCCTGAGGTGCTCTATTACTTACTTTTGTTGCGGGTTTTTTAAAAGATATATCAAGCGTTGAAACACTTAAAAGTCTTAGCATTTACTCACCAGCGGATAGATTTAAAGGAGTTGGGGAAATTAGTAATCTGTAATCAGACGCTGGTTAGCAGGTTAAGTCAGGTTAGGGAGAGGTTTGATATTGCTGAGATATTTTACATCGGAACATGTAATCGTGTCGAGTTTGTATTCACTACTTGTCACGATATCACACCAGTTTTTGTTAAAAACTTCCTTCGTGCGCTGGAGTTCTGTATCCCAGACGATAAAATAGATGCCTTTGTTAGCAAAGCTTACGTGTACGAGGATGTGGAGGCATTTAATCACCTGCTCAGGGTATCCTGTTCGCTTGAAAGTCTAGTGGTAGGAGAGAAGGAGATTCTTGCTCAGGTTAGGAAGGGGTATGAGACGTGTCGAAAGGCGGGGTTCACGGGTGATTATCTTCGCTTGGTGATGAATCAGGTAGTTAAGGCTGCTAAAGAAGTGTACACGCAGACTAAAATATCTAAAAACCCGATCTCCGTTGTTTCCTTAGCTTACCGAAAGCTTCACGAATTAAAAATGTGCTCCAATTCCCGGATTCTTATCATTGGGGCCGGTGAAACGAATAAGAATATTTCCAAGTATCTTCAGAAGCACAAATACTCAAACTTTACAATTTTCAACCGCACCTTGTCAAAGGCGCAGGACTTGGCACGTGATTTGAACGGTGAGGCCTATGGCCTTGAGGAGCTTTCGAATTATAAGAAAGGCTTTGATGTTATTGTTACATGTACGAGCGCAGTTGAGCCAATAATAACAAATGAGATTTATCAGTCATTGCTAAATGGCGATACGGATAAGAAGGTAATTGTAGATCTCGCTATTCCAAATGATACAAGTGCGGAGGTGTTGGATAATAACCTGGTGCACTTTATTGAAGTAAGAAGTCTGCAGGAGATTGCAAACCGAAACATGCAGGAGCGGTATCAGGAATTGGTACACGCTGAACTAATAATAGATCGAAATATTGACGAGTTTATGCCCCTGTTGAAGCAGCGTAGAATTGAGTTGGCTATGCGGGAAGTTCCAATGAAAATCAAGGAAATCCGTAGTGTTGCTGTCAATTCTGTGTTTGCTGATGATATCCAGAAGCTAGATACTGATTCTCGTGAAGTTCTCGAGAAAATCATGAATTACATGGAGAAGAAGTACATCAGCGTGCCGATGGTAATGGCAAAAGAAATACTTGTTAATAATAGTTAGTTTCTTTCTCTTCGTTTGCAAAATCGCTTGATTATTTTTGCAAGGGCTAAATTTTCATTGTGGATAGAAAAATTGTTATAGGTACCCGTGGGAGCGAGCTGGCTCTGTGGCAGGCTAACTTTGTTAAAGACAAACTAGCTGAAATCGGTGTAGACTCAGAACTAAAAATCATAAAAACTCAGGGCGATAGCATTCTTAACCTGAGACTCGATAAACTGGAAGGCAAGGGGTTTTTCACTAAAGAACTCGAAGAGGCTCTCTTATCCGGTGCCATTGATGTTGCCGTACACTCTCATAAAGACCTTCCAACACAAAACCCACCGGGACTAATTATTGCTGCCGTTTCTGAAAGAGAAGACCCGCATGAGCTTCTGCTGATATTAAAAGATTGCGTGGATGTAAAGCAGAAATTGTCCGTGAAATTTGGTGGGATGGTAGGCACTTCCTCCAACAGACGGAAAGCTCAACTTTTGTCGGTACGTCCGGATCTGGAAATTGAAGATCTCCGCGGTAACGTTCCTACTCGGATTCAAAAGCTTCGGGATGAAGACTATGATGCTATCATGATTGCCAAAGCAGGAGTGCAGCGTCTGGGTATTGACCTGAGCGAGTTCTATGTAGAGGAGCTCGAACCTATGGAGTTTATTCCAGCACCTGCGCAAGGAGTATTAGCGATACAGATTCGGGAAAATGACCGACCTTTATTCGATAAGCTGCAGGCATTGCATAATAAACAGGTAGCTGATGAGATATCTGTAGAGCGGAAAGTTTTAAACATGTTCAACGGAGGTTGTCACTTGCCTTTAGGTTGCTATTGCAGAAAGGAGAATGGCAAGTTTCAGGTGTGGACATCTAAGGCGGAGACGGAAGAAAGTTTCCCTGACCGGCACTTCATCGAGTCAGAAACGCTCGATGGTCTGGCCGAAAAAATTGTAGGTAAGTTTTCAGAAGGCCGTAAGTTTCCTGGTAGTGTTTTTATCACCAGGGAAGTATCGGAGTCCAGCTATCTACGTAAAGCACTTCAAAAACACAATATCAGGCTAGAAGGAAGGTCGCTCATCCGAACGTTCCCTATCATCAACAGGCTTGATCCTTATATATTGCGGAATATTGACTGGATATTCTTTAGCAGTAAGAATGCTATTGAGTATTTTTTCAAACTGGAGCCGGAGATAGTAAAGAAAACCCGGTTTGGGGTGATTGGGAGGGCATCAGAAGAAGTATTAAGAAGGTTCGGCAGACGCCCTGACTTCAACGGGGAAGAAGGTGGAATTGACACAGCAGACATAGCTCAAGAATTTGCCGCTATTGCAAATGGTAGCACAGTGTTGTTCCCAGGGGCAAAAGAATCGTTAAGGACGGTTCAGAAGGCCATGTCGCCAGAAACTAAAGTCATTGACCTTCCGGTATATGAGACGGTCATGGAGGAGCACGTGGAACAATCCCTTGCGGATGTCCTCATTTTTACTAGTCCATCTAATGTAGAGGCATATTTTGTTCATCACCTGTTGGAGCCGGGACAAAAAGTGATCTGTATAGGCCGTTCAACCGGCAAAAAGTTCGACGAGATGGGCGTGAAATACGTCCTTCCATATTCTCCTGACGAGATTGGACTGGCAGAGGCAGTTTTCGGCCTGTAACTTGCTAGGCCGTCATAGCATTAAAAATAATTTAGAGATATCAGGATCTGCCTTGGGCAGATCTATAAATTCCTCCAGATGGAGGAGGGGGGCCAGATGTTAATTAGACCAAGAAGATTACGAAAAACCCCTTTAGTGCGGGAAATGGTAGCAGAAACACGTCTTTCAAAAGACATGTTCGTGTACCCATACTTTGTAGTACCCGGTAAAAACGTCACTCACGGGATCGATGCGATGCCCGGCGTAAGTCATTTCTCCGCTGATACCCTGGTAAAAGACGTGGAAAAATCGTTAAAGCTGGGCCTTAATAAGGTGTTGTTGTTCGGTGTAGGCGAGGATAAATGTGAGGATGCCAGTTCAGCGTATAGCGAAAACTCTGTTGTTGCTAACGCGGTTCGGGAATTGAAAGCTGCTTTCGGAGAAGATCTTTACGTTATTACGGATGTATGTACCTGTGCGTATACTACTCACGGGCACTGCGGGATCATGCACAACGACTACGTACATAACGACGAGACGGTAGAAGTGCTTGCTAAAATGGCTCTTACACATGCCCAGGCCGGTGCGGATATGATTGCGCCATCTGATATGATGGACGGCCGCATTCTTGGTATCCGGCAAAAGCTGGATGCTAACAATATGGAGAATACAGCCATCATGAGTTATAGCGTCAAATTCGCTTCCGCTTATTATGGCCCATTTAGAGAGGCCGCTGATTCTGCTCCCAACAAAGGGGACCGAAAGGCATATCAGATGGATTATCGTAATCCGAACGAAACACTAAGAGAGGCTATCCTGGATGAAGATGAGGGTGCTGATGTACTGATGGTGAAACCGGCTCTTGCCTATCTTGATATCATTCATCGCCTGAGGAATAACACTAATTTGCCGGTAGCTTGTTATAACGTTTCCGGCGAATATTCAATGGTGAAAGCCGCTGCTCAAGCCGGCTGGATCGATGAACAGAAGGTGACGATGGAGAATATGTATGCCTTTGCTCGCGCTGGCGCTAATATTATCATCACCTATCATGCAAGGGAAATCCTTGAAAAAGGCTGGATGTAAATATCCGAAGCCCGAATTATAAACAAGCTAGCTTAAAGTCTAAACTTTAACCAAGATATAATGCTCGACTCTCTCAAAAAAATATTCAATTCTGAGGACGAAAAAATGGTTTCTAATACTGGTAAACCTGATATATCCCGCGAGAAATCTGCTGAGCTTTATGAAAAAGCGCAGACTTTTTTTCCGGGTGGGGTTAACTCTCCGGTGAGGGCCTTTCGTTCTGTTTACGGTACGCCCTTATTTATTGAAAAGGGAGATGGTTGCTTCATTTGGGACGCTGACGGTAATCAGTTTATCGACTTCTGCTGCTCCTGGGGACCACTAATCTTAGGTCATAATAATCCAAAGATAAGAGAGAAGGTTGGAGAAGTAATGCAACGGGGAATGAGCTTCGGCGCTCCTACCGCTCTCGAAAACGAGCTGGCCGAGCTAATTCTTAAAAACAACAAACTCATAGAGAAAATTCGGTTTGTAAGTTCAGGAACCGAAGCCGTGATGTCAGCAATCCGCCTGGCCAGAGGGTATACAAAGAGAGACAAAATATTAAAATTTGAGGGTTGCTACCACGGTCATGTAGACTCCTTATTGGTAAAAGCCGGTTCAGGCTTAGTGACTTTCGGCGAAACTTCATCAGCAGGGGTACCCAAATCGTTTGCTGAGGAAACCATCGTAGTTCCTTTGAATGATAGAAACGCGATAGAAGAGGCTTTTCGCCAATTCCCTGATCAAATTGCAGCAATTATCATTGAAGGGGTGCCGGCTAACAACGGCTTGCTCATCCAGGATAAAGAGTTTGTGCAGTTTTTGAGGGAGATTACGTCCAGCAATGGCGCGCTGCTGATATTTGACGAGGTGATAACAGGGTTCAGACTGGGCTTTGAAGGGGCAGCGAAACATTATGACATTAAGCCCGACATCATCACGTATGGTAAAATCTTAGGAGGCGGAATGCCTGTAGGTGCTTATGGCGCCTCGGCAAGCATTATGGGAAACATCTCTCCCGAAGGTCCTGTTTACCAGGCAGGCACGCTTTCAGGTAACCCCGTAGCAATGGCGGCAGGAATCGCCCAGATCTCAGAAGTACTGCGCTCTGGCTTTTATAAAGATCTGAACCGGAAAGCGGAAGAATTTGCAGAGTCGATTCAACGATTCGCATCGGCAAGAAATTACAAATTCAAAGTATTTAATGTAGGCTCCATATTTTGGTTTGCCTTCACTGATAAAGACATCCGTAAAGCTGAAGACATAGATCCTTCAAGCATGGAAAAATTCAAAGTTTTGCACCGTGAGTTGCTCAACCGGGGCATTTATTTAGGTCCTTCCGGCTACGAAGTCGGTTTCGTATCTGCGGCCCATACGAAAACGGAGTTGGAAAAAGCAAAACGTGCGATTTTTGAGGCACTGGACATAGTATTCCGCAGTACAGGGAAAACGCCGTCGGAAGATAGGTAACGTTAATATCGGGCGATTACGAAATGAGAAAACCACTTGTAATATTCTATGCGCTTTCCATCTATGTACTGGTGGAGTTAATCTGGTGGGCCTATCTTCTCATTTCGGTGCAGCCAGAGCGGAAGGGGATGATCCTGGGTGAGGGCGCCGTATTTTTGCTAATCTTTATCAGCGGCGTCTATTATCTTCAGAAAACCTTGAAGAAAGAAAGGAAGCTGCACGAACAACAGAAAAACTTTTTGCTTTCGGTAACACACGAGTTGAAATCGCCCCTGGCTTCAATCAAGTTGTACCTGCAAACAATCTTGAAAAGGGAACTGGACAAAGCGCAGATCCATTCGTTCCTGAATAACTCGTTGAAGGACATTGAACGGCTGGACGATTTGGTGGAGAATATGCTAATTGCAACGCGTATTGAAAACCGGTCCTACTCGTTCCCTAAAGAGGAGTTTAACTTCTCCGAACTGATTCAAAAAGTGGCAGGACGATTGCAAATCCATACCTGCAGTACTCAAATTATTAAAACAAAACTGCAACCAGATGTTGCTATTACCGGTGATAAGTTTGCCCTCACGCTGGTAGTATCCAACTTAATCGAGAATGCTGTTAAATATTCTCCGCCCTGTGCGGAAGTAGAGGTAAGCCTCCTGGAAAAAAATAATACTATTTGTTTGGCTGTTGCCGATAAGGGGATAGGGATTAAAGATGAAGAAAAACTTCGCATATTTGATAAGTTTTACCGTGTAGGAAGCGAAGAGACACGCAAAACAAAGGGTACAGGTCTTGGCTTATACATTGTAAAACAGGTGCTTGAAAACCATCACGCACAAATAAAAGTTAAGAATAATCGTCCTACGGGAAGTATTTTTGAAGTAACCTTTAATTCAAATGGCGGCTAAACAACGTATTTTATTAGTAGAAGATGAAGAACATCTACTCGAAGCAATAAAACTTAATCTGGAGCTTGAAGGCTACAAAGTCACTACCGCAACTGACGGTAAGAAAGCGCTCCGTATTTTCAAGGAAGAACGATTTAATCTGATAGTACTGGACGTTATGTTGCCGGAAATCGACGGCTTCCAGGTCGCAGAAACTATTCGGCTGGAGAATTCGGAGGTTCCGATTATGTTCCTCACGGCAAAGAACACCAATGAGGACCGGGTAACGGGACTAAGAAAAGGTGCCGACGACTATTTGGTAAAACCCTTTAACCTGGAAGAGCTCATCTTACGGGTTAATAACCTGGTAAAAAGAGGGCTAAGCGGCGAAGAAAAGAAGGAGCTGAATACCTACAAAATCGGTGACAAGACCATCTACTTCAACTCTTTCGAGTTGAGGCATGAGGATGGCTCCATTACACCTCTCACGAAAAAAGAGACAATGTTGTTAAAGCTGCTGATAGAACGCAGAAACGAGGCGGTTTCACGCGAGCAGATCTTGGAAACGGTTTGGAATTACGATGTATACCCTTCCACCCGCACCATCGACAACTTTATACTAACCTTCCGGAAGTATTTTGAGCCGGATCAAAAGAATCCTAAATATTTTCATTCTATCCGCGGAGTAGGTTATAAATTTACGGACGCTCAGTAATGCTGAACAAAAACGCCCGGTTTGTAGTGCTGGCACTCGCCGTAGTCCTTCTAATCTGGGTGCTTTCTCAGCGTGTTTATGAAATTGCCGCAATCGTTGGTCTCGGTATTCTTTATCTCGTCTGGAGTCACTTTAGACAGGGTTCGGTAGCCTTAGCCTCCAAAGCGTACCACAACAGAGATTACGAACGGGCAGAGAAGCTACTGTTAGAAACCGCAGATCCGGATAAGCTAGCCAGGAGCAGGCGTGGTTATTACGAGTTTATCATGGGCAACATAGAGCTCAAAAAAGAGCGATTTGATGAAGCTGAAATGCATTTTCAAATAGCCAGTCGCTTTCCGCTAAGAAGCGAGAATGATAAAGGAATAGTGCTGGTGCAGCTGGCTAACCTTAACCTTCGTAAGAAAGAGTTTGAGAAGGCAAAAGCGTACCTGGAGAAGACCAAAGAACTAAAAATTAGTTCCCGAGTTGAAAGTATTGTTAAGAAGATAGAACACGAAATACAAAAATCTAAGTGATAAATAACCAGAAAGACTCGCTGTTTATCAAGGCAGCATTTTCGGAACCTACAGAACGCCCGCCGGTGTGGATGATGCGCCAGGCTGGACGCTTTATGAAAGAATATTGGGAGATTAAAAACAAGTACTCTTTCCTGGAGATGTGCAAGACGCCCGAGATAGCGGCTGATGTAACCATGCTGCCGGTAGATCTTCTTGGCATTGATGCGGCAATTTTATTTTCGGACATTTTGGTAACGGGGGAAGCAATGGGTGGAGACCTGAGTTTCAACCAGGGTGTGGGGCCGCGATTTGCCAATCCGGTAAGAACTAAGGCGGACGTCGAAAACCTGGCTACTGGAGTGAATGACCGGCTTCAGTATGTTGCTGATGCGATTAAGGTAATTCAACAACGTTTGCAGGGAAGCATTCCCCTGATTGGTTTCGCTGGGGCACCCTTTACCGTGATGAGTTACCTGGTGGAAGGCGGGTCGTCAAAAGACTTTAAGCTAACGAAACTGATGCTGCACAATGAGCCTGAGTTGGCGCATCAGCTTTTATCTAAGATTGCAGCCGTAACTACAGATTACCTGAATCTGCAGATCGAAGCAGGTGTTAACGCGCTGCAGATTTTTGACAGCTGGGCCATGGCACTTTCGTGGGATGACTACAATGAATTCTCTCACCGCTATATCCAACAAATCATTGCAGGTTTGAATCGTAAGGATATCCCCGTGATTTCTTTTTGCAAAGGTAGCTCGGTTTTCGCGCCACTGATGGCAGAGGCTAAACCAGACGTAGTTTCAATCGACTGGAACGTGGATCTGTTAGATATGAAACGTCGCTTACCAGCAGGAATAGCGGTACAGGGGAACTTGGACCCACACATCTTATATGCAGATAAGAAAGTGATAAAGGAGAGAATTTACCGGCTTTTCGACCGCATGAAAGGAGAGAATGGCTTTATCTTCAACCTTGGTCACGGAATTATGCCCGACATCCCCTTCGATAACGTGAAGTACGCCATCGAGGTAATTAAAGAGTATAAATAGAACGACTAAGAATATCCGGACTACCAGGAAGTCCAGTAGTCCGGCTTTGCCCTTATGCTATATCTCTACGCTAAATCGGTACACATAATTTTTGTAGTCAGCTGGATGGCCGGGCTCTTCTATATCGTTCGTCTGTTCATCTATCATATAGAAGCGAATGAGCGGCCTGCTGCCGAAAGAGAGATCCTCCAGCGACAGTTTGTGGTGATGCAGCGGAAACTTTGGAATATCATCACCACCCCTGCGATGATTCTTACTATTCTTGCAGGAGCTTATATGGTGTATCTAAATCCCAATTTGCTCCAAGCCGACTGGATGCTGGTGAAGCTTGCCTTTGTGGCAGGCCTTCTTGCCTATCACTTCAAATGCCAGCAAATTATAAATCAGCTAAAAAATGGCATTTATAACTGGACTTCCACAGGACTCAGGATTTGGAATGAAGTAGCAACGATATTCTTAGTCGCGATAGTCTTCACCGTTGTTCTGAAGAGTGCTATCGACTGGTTGTACGGACTGCTTGGACTATTGGCCTTCATTGTAATCATTATGTCGGCGGTCAAAATTTATAAGTACTATCGCTTGAAACAATAGTTAAATACTATGAGTTGTAACCTGGTCGGCAAATGAAAAAGCTCGTACTGTTTTTCTTTTCATTCGTTTATTTTCTTTCCGCAAGCGGGCAGCTTCCTAACGACTCTCTGGAATATCGGATCCGACCAGACACGCTCAAGTCGGGGGATGTTCAACTTAGTCTCTACAACTTCAATTTTCTGCGGAATTACGAATTTTTTAACAACTTTCAGGATGGGTATACCCTTTTCGGGACGCAGTTGGAGCCGCGGTTAGTGTATTATCCCAATTCTAAATTGGTGCTAAGTGCAGGCGTTCATGTTCGGAAAGATTTTGGCAAGCAAGGGATCAATAAAAGTTTTCCACTGTTTACTATTAAGTATCAAAATGGTAACACTGCTCTTATAAATGGAGTGCTGGAAGGCAACATCAACCATCGATTTATCGAGCCGCTTTTTGATTTCGAAAGAAAGATTAGTAACCCCGTTGAGTATGGCACGCAGTTGGTTGTCGATAAACGGACGCTGTTTCTGGATGCCTTTGTCAATTGGAACAAGATGATCGAGCGGAACTCTCCTGAGCAGGAGCAAATATTCGCAGGCGTCTCATCTGATATCGCTATCTACAAGCAAAAGGCTCTGAAAGTCAGCGTTCCCCTACAGGTGTTTGCTTTTCATCAGGGCGGACAAATAGATACAGACCCTGCACCGCTGCAGACCGTGGTGAACGCAGCATTAGGAATAAAATTCCAATGGAACAGGACGGGCTTCCTCAAACACTTAAAAACAGAGAACTACTTCGTCACCTATACCGACCTTTCTCCTCACAAGCAGCAAGTATATAGCAATGGTACCGGCTGGTACTTCAATGCAGGGCTGGGAACCTGGAAGTACGGAAGTCTGCTGCTGTCGTACTGGGAAGGGCACAAATATATATCGCCGGTCGGAATGCCAATATATCAGTCTCTTTCGCGACAAATAAATCATCCGGGCTACTCGGAAGCATTACGGCAACTAGTTTTCCTTCGCTACACCCTGCAGCGACAGCTGGTAGCCAACTTTTATCTCGACTTTAGGGTGGAACCGATTTTTGATTTGAAAAGCCCGGGTTCCAAACCCATGGAGTTTTTCCACTCGCTGTTTCTTGTGTACAAGCAAGATTTCAGGCTTTTCAAAAGAAAGTGACGTTTTTTTCAAAAGCAATGCAACTAAGATCACAATTTTTCCCTCTTATTCCTGAACGTGTATGAATATAAGCCGCAAATTAGCAGTGGACGACTTGCTTGAGGGCTGCCGGCGCGGAGAGCGCAGGGCTCAAGAGCTGTTGTACAAAATGCTCGCATCCAGGATGCTGGGCGTTTGTACCCGATACGCTAAAGATAGGTATGAAGCTGAAGATATGCTTCAAATTGGCTTTGTAAAGGTTTTTCAAAAAGTTAAAGAATTTCGAGGGGAAGGGTCTTTTGAAGGATGGATAAGGCGAATTATGGTTAACTCAGCAATTGAAGTATACCGCAAAAATCAGCGAATGCTGGATGTAGTAGATATCAATGAAGTGTACGATGTTCAGCAAGTGACCTTTGACATGAATGGGTTGGAGACAAAAGACTTGCTGCGGTTGATTCAACAGCTGCCCGCCGGCTACAAACTGGTATTTAACCTTTATGCAATTGAAGGTTATTCGCACAAGGAGATAGCAGATCAGCTTGGGATAACAGAAGGCGCTTCAAAATCGCAGTTATCTAGGGCAAGAGCGGTTCTTAAAGAAAAAATAATGAAACTAGAGGGGAGTAAATATGTCGATCACGTCGGATAAGGAATTTGATAAAGTGTTTAAGGATAGGTTCGATTCGTTTGAACTTGATCCACCTCCTGCAGCCTGGACAGGAATTGTACAAGAGCTGGATAGGGTAAAGTCAAAAAAGCCTTTTCCCTATGTATGGGTAGCAGCCGCGAGTTTAGCAGCGGTATTAACGGCACTTTGGTTTGCGCCTCCTAATGAAGGAATGCGCTTGCATGGAAAGACAGAGGTTCAGCAAGTTCCGGTAGAAGCGAACCGGGAAATACCGGCGGAGGTAACCGAGCCGGAAACTACGCAGATGATGGCCGCGATAACTCCCGTTGAGGAAATAGCAGCGCCGGTACCCGCTCAGATCAAGTCAAAGATTCGCGTTTCAATAGAACCGGAAGGGGCGAAGGTAGAGCGGGAGGAAAGTAGTATTGCGTTAGTAGCAGCAGAAACTGAAGGAGAACGCGCGCCAGAGCTAACAGAAGCTACGGCCCTTCCAGAAGAACGGCCTGCTACTTTTACACAGGCTCGCCCAAGCAGAAAAGAGACGCTTACAATGCTTGCAGCGGCTGAAGAAGCTGAATTGGAGGAGTCGAGAGCCCGGCGTAAAATTAAGTCAGTAGGTGATATTGTAAATTTTGTGGTAGGCAAAGTAGACAAGCGAAAAGATAAGATTATTGAATTTGCCAACGAGGAAGAGGGGAATGTCGTTTCGGGGATCAATTTGGGCTTATTACAGTTTAAAAGCAAAGAGAAATAAATACACTAATAGATGAAAAGCAAAGTTCTGTCAGCTCTTTTTCCTTGTTTATTAATGGGAGCGCTAGCATTTGGAAATGAAGTAGATACCACCAGGAATAAGAATGAGGTGAAAGCCGAACCGGTAGTCAAAGTAGGAGGGTTCAGGGTTCCTACTAATACATCTGATTCCACCAAAAAGGCTTCTTCAAAATTTTCATTCCAGTTAACACTGGCCCGCGTCGATCTTGGCCTGGCCACTTATATGGAAAACGGAAGTTATACCTTGTCGTCTCCTCAGGCGAAAAACCTCGAATATGAGACACTAAAGACGCATAATTTCGGATTTGAGTTTCTCCAAACGGGCTATCGCTTTAACAGCTACTTTAAAATATATCTGGGTGCTGGTTTAGACTGGAATCATATCCGCTTGAAAAACAACGTGACTATTCTTTCAGATCAGCCTGAGCTAACTTTCAAAGAGGAGGATATCGAATTCAAGAAAAATCGGTTTTCAAGTACCTATTTGCGTATTCCTTTATCCTTTCAGTTCAGAACAAAAGATGATCAAAAAGGTAATAAGGTGTACTTCGTGGCAGGACCGGAAGTGGGATTCCTGATTAACGGCAAGACGAAGCAGGTGAGTGAGGAACAAGGGAAAGTGAAGTTTAAAGATGACTTCAATTTCAATCCCTTCCGCTATGGAGCGTTTGCTCGTGTTGGCTATGGTCTTGCGGGCCTTTACGTGAAATATTATGCTAACGACGTTTTTGCCGAGAACCGGGGTCCAAGCGACTTTAAAAATGTGAACTTTGGAATAATGGTTGGCTTTTAGAAAGCATCAATTAATATATACGTTCGCCCTGCAAGGAACTTCTTTGTGGGGCTTTTTTGTGGAGATTTGTTTGGTCTTTAAGCTCACTATGAACATAAGGGTACTTTCATCCTCCGTTTGTGAGTTTCTGCTCGTGAAGGTTCTATTTTATTTAGCGATATTTGTAGGGTCTGTTTAAACACGAAAAGAATTTGGCTGATATATCCTGTGAAGTTTTTGATGAAGATGATCAAATCTATCTTCCAAACATCCCCCAAAATAGAATAATAACCGTCCAAAACGTTACTAAAAAATATTCAGAAGTTCCCTTTTCTGGAGTTGATAACGCCAGTTTTGCTATCGACAAGGGGAAAATTGTAGCAATAGTAGGCGAGAGCGGTAGTGGTAAAAGTACGTTGCTGAAGCTGATCTATGGCTTGATGACTCCCGAGAAGGGGCATGTTTTTTTTCGTTCAGAACTAATAAAGGGTCCCGAGAAGAAACTTATCCCCGGGCACGAAGCAATGAAAATGGTGACCCAGGATTTTAGCCTGAATACTTACGCAAAGGTTTACGACAACATTGCCTCCATGCTGCCTAATACCAATCTGAAGTATAAAGTGGAGAAGACGGAATCCATGTTGCAGCTGCTGAGGATTAGTCATCTTGCTCAAAAGCGGGTAGCCGATTTAAGTGGAGGAGAGCAGCAGCGGGTAGCCATCGCGAAAGCAATCGTTACAGAGCCTGAAGTATTATTGATGGACGAACCCTTCAGTCAGGTAGACACAATGCTTAAAAGCCAGCTTAGAGCTGATTTAAGGAGACTTTCGCATGAACTGGGGATCACTATCCTCATCGTCTCACACGATCCTGTAGATGGTCTTTCTTTAGCCGACGAGCTGGTAGTGATCAGACGGGGTGCAGTGCTCGAAACCGGTAGTCCTGCTGAGCTTTACAATCGTCCTCGCCATTTGTATACCGCAAAGCTCCTTTCAGATTGCAATGTACTGGAAAAGGACGCGGCAGAGAAAATAGGTGTACAAGTCAAAAAAACTGTGGTGGGAATCCGGCTGGAAGATGTTCAGCTGATTGAAAATTTTAGCTCAGGTAAAATGCGGGTAGTAGACAGGTTTTTTAAGGGGTATGGCGAAGAGGTTCTACTAGAGCGATCAGGTGTTTTAATTAGAGCATTGAATCTAGAAGTGGAAAAGTTTCAGGTTGGAGACCTCTTGGATATTGGCGTGAAGAAGGTTCTTAGTTTTGACTAGGTCTTAATAGAGCCAGCTGTTTCAATTGCTGGCTCTATTTTTTTGATATTAATAGCTAGATCCTAAAGGGATTTTGATTCCAAGATTCAAGATGGTATGAAATGGAATAGGATTGCTGCTCTCAGAAGTGTCCCCGGTTCTTGAATTTGTTGAGTTAGAACCGGCAGGTAATGCGATTCCTGCTTGAGCAAATAGCAAAGGAACGCCGACTTTGAACTGAGCGCCTAATCCTGCATTCAAAGTTAGTCCTGACAACTTACCATCAGCTTCCATTTCGAAGTCCATTCCGTTGCCACCTCCGTTACCCTCCATTTTTGTGTTACTGGTGACGAGGGCCGCGCCGACAGGCACGTACAAGCTAAAATTGTCTTCGGTGGTGCCCACTAAGTGGTAAAGTGCACTCAGAGAAAGGGTAGTGAAAGTTGTTTTTGACTCAAACGAGAATCCCTCATCTGAGAATGATTGCTTGATCGGAAAGCCGTAATTGAATCCTAGAACAGCGGTAAGCTTTTCTTTGATGGCATATCCGGCAGTAAATTGAAGCCCAGGAGTAGCTTTGTCAACATCTCCTCCATAAGAAGTATAAGTGCCGCTTAAACCAAGGTTTAGATTAGACAATTGTGCTCGAGTGCCAATAGTGACACCTAGCAATAATGCTACAGAAAGAAAAATTTTTTTCATTGTGATTTATTTAAGTGCCGCGAACTTAAAAAAAAATTAAAACATTTTCTTCTGTATTTTGTATTCGTCACTCCTAAACCAGGTATTCAAAAAGCGTTTGATCTTTATTAATTTCTTTGTAATCGAAATTATGCGCTTCCATTCGTTGAATCAACGCAGCATAATCTTCCGGCGACTTCAATTCGATCCCCACAAAGGCCGGCCCAAATTCCCGGTTCGTCTTTTTAATGAACTCAAATCGGGTAATATCATCATCGGGACCTAAAACCCTGTTGACAAAGGTTTTTAAAGCACCGGGGCGCTGAGGAAAGTTAACTACAAAGTAATGCTTCAGTCCTTCGTACAGCAAAGAGAGTTCTTTAATCTCCTGCATACGCTCAATGTCATTATTTCCCCCGCTGACTACACAAACTACCTTCTTACCTTTAATCCGATAGGCATAATAATCGAGGGCGGCAATAGACAATGCTCCCGCCGGCTCGGCTACAATGGCATCCTGATTATAGAGTCGCAGGATTGTGGCGCAGACTTTCCCTTCGGGAATAAGAGTAATATCGCTTAATACCTCTTTACAGATCGGGTAGGTGAGCTCTCCGGCTCTCCGCACAGAGGCTCCGTCGACAAAGCGGTTGATATGATCCAACGTTACCGGTCCATCCGCTTCAAAAGCTTTCTTCATCGAAGGAGCGCCTTCTGGTTCCACTCCAAAGATCTCGATGGCGGGATTCGCCTGCTTCATATAACTTCCCGCTCCGGCAGCCAGTCCGCCGCCGCCTAGTGGGACAATCACCACCTCCGTCTCGGGAAGATCGGTCAATATTTCTACGCCCACTGTCCCTTGTCCCTCAATGATCTTGTAGTTGTCAAAAGGAGGGATGAAGGTCAATTCATTCGCAGTGGTATAAGCAAGTGCTTCCCGAAGACAGTCATCAAAGGTATCACCAACCAGGATAATATCGATCATCCCATCCCCGAACATCTTCGTCTGGTTGATTTTCTGCTTCGGCGTGATCTCCGGCATGAAAATAACCCCTCTGGTATTGAGTTTTCTGCAAGAAAAGGCAACACCCTGCGCATGGTTGCCAGCACTCGCACAGACCACCCCTTTCAAGAGCTGTTCAGTACTTAGCTGACTGATCATGTTGTAAGCCCCTCTAAGCTTGTAGGAACGCACCACCTGTAAATCTTCCCGCTTTAGATAGACCTCGCAGTCGTACTTCTCCGACAGCCATTGGTTATGTTGCAAAGGCGTTTTTTTGATTACCTTTTTAAGTCGCGCTAAAGCGCTTATATAATTTAATTCTGATTTGTAGTTGCTCATATAGGGAGCTGGGTTGTATTCTATCGGAGAGGTGAAAGAACTCATTCCTCCATTTGTCTCAGTATCTGCTGTATTTGTTCTTTAAGCGCTGGTAATTCCTGCCTGACAATATTCCACACAATCTCGTAATCAATGCCAAAGTACTCGTGGGTAATAATGTTCCTAGTTCCTTTTATTTGTCTCCAAGCCACTTCCTTGTTAAGGCTCTTTGTCTCGGCGCTTAAGTTTGCAGTAGCTTCTCCTATGATAACTATTTGCATTAAAGTAGCGCTCTTGACTAAAGAGTTGCTAAGGAACTCGTCCCGCGTCAAATTTGTCAAGTAAAGTTCGATGTCAAGGATGGCATCAATTATGTGCAGTAGCCGCACACGATCGCTCAGCTTATTATTTCTCATAAATAAGCTTTTTCTCCTGGTCGATAAGAGGCGAGATATACTTAGATAGCCCTCCCGTAGATACGACATCGACTTTTTTATTTAAAACTTTTTCCAGTTCCTCTTTCATGCCGTAGAAGTTCCAGCTTACGCCTTTCGAATAGTCTAGCTCCACCAAAATGTCCACATCACTACTTTCGTCGGCGTCTCCTCTCGAATAAGAACCAAATAAAAAGGCTTTCCGTACAGGTTTTGTACTGAAGAACTGTCTGATTAAATTCAAATCGTTCGCACCGAGGGTCATAGCTGCAAAAATAAGAATATGTATTGAAAGAGTGATAGCCCGCCGGATAACAGTGAAAGTTGGGCAAGGTTCTTTGTAAGAAACAGATACCCGAATAAAAAACCCCATTACCATTCGGTAACAGGGTCATATAATCGAGGCAAAAAATTGTGTTAAACGTTAGTAGCAAGCCAGTCGCCTACTTCGCTTGTCTTGTAAGCTTTACCTTCTTTGCCTGCAAGATCTTCAGTAACGATCCCTTCAGCTAAAGACTTGTTTACCACTGCTCTGATTGCTTCTGCTTCTTCTTTCAATCCGAATGCATCTTCAAACATCATGGCAGCAGAAAGAACAGTAGCAAGAGGGTTGGCGATGTCTTTGCCAGCTGCCTGAGGATATGAACCGTGGATCGGCTCGTATAGGGAAGTATGAACACCCTTAGATGCGGATGGCATCAATCCCATAGAACCAGAGATCACCGAAGCTTCGTCAGTTAGAATGTCACCAAAAAGGTTTTCAGTGATAATCACATCGTAAGAGCTAGGCCATTGCACCAAACGCATCGCCACTGCATCCACAAATTCGTAAGAAACCTGTACTTCCGGATAATCTTTTTCCATATCCTGTACGGTTTCTCTCCATAAACGGGAGCTCTCCAAAACGTTAGCTTTATCCACACAGCAAAGTTTTTTGCTGCGGGTCATCGCCATCTCAAAGCCTAACTTTGCAAGGCGCTGAATCTCTTCACGTGTGTATGTACAAGTGTCAAAAGCAGTGTTTCCATCGTCTTTCCGGCCTCTTTCACCGAAATAGATGCCGCCAGTCAGTTCACGTAAGATGATCAGATCAGTACCTTCAATCCGTTCTCTTTTCAGAGGGGAGTTGTCGATCAGGGAAGGGAAAGTGAAGGTAGGACGAACATTTGCGTACAGTCCCAGTTTCTTACGCATTTTCAATAATCCCTGCTCCGGACGAACCGTTGCTTTTGGATCGTTATCAAAACGGGGGTGACCGATAGCTCCGAAAAGCACCGCGTCAGCAGCCATACAAATTTCGTGGGTTGAATCTGGATAAGGCTCGCCAACCGCGTCAATTGCAGCCGCACCGGTTAAACCTTCTGTCCAGTTAACTTCGTGACCGAACTTTACAGCCACAGCGTCTACAACTTTAACCGCCTGATTGATCACCTCAGGACCTATTCCATCTCCTGCTAAAAGAGCGATGTTAAGTTTCATGTTGTTTTATAAGGGTTTTTATTATGATTTAATTTGTTTCTGTTTCAATTTGAAAACCAGCTTTCGCATTCCATCTCACCCTCCTGTCCCGTGTTCCGCTCATACGCCTGCAGGCCTTAGGCTCCGGGCCGGTATCCGCTGCACCCGGGTTTATTTTACAACGGCAGCTCTCCGATCGCCGTTTAAAAAAACGCAGACAGCGTTCGAAACGCTGTCTGCGCCATCTCCTAAATAATATTCAACATCTTTTGCGTCGCCTTGATCGCGCATACCGTCTGGTCTGAATCCAAGCCCCTGGTTTTAAAGGTCTTATTATCCTTTTCCCAGGTGATCACCGTTTCACAAAGCGCATCAGAGCTGCTGCCCGGTGCAATGCGAACCGTGTAGTCTACCAGCTTTGGCAGATGAAGTCCCTTTTTATAATAGACTTTCGTTAACGCCTTCATAAAAGCGTCGAACTGTCCGTCGCCTTGCGCGTGCTCCTCGTACACGCGGCTGTCAATACAAATAGCCAGCGTAGCGGAAGGGCGCAAACCCTTGGCATGGGTCAGTACATACGATTCGATCTTTACTTTTTCTTCGTACATACTGCTATCCAGCACGTCAGAAATAATATAAGGAAGGTCCTCTTTTGTGACGATCTCCTTTTTATCACCCAGCTCAATGACGCGCTGGGTAACCTTTTTAATATCCTCATCAGAAAGCTTTAAGCCGAGCTCCTGAAGGTTTTTCTCAATGTTTGCTTTGCCTGAGGTCTTCCCTAAAGCATACTTGCGTTTCCGCCCGAATCGCTCAGGAAGCAGATCATTGAAGTATAAATTCTTTTTATTGTCACCGTCCGCATGGATTCCTGCAGTTTGAGTGAACACATATTCGCCAACAATAGGCTTGTTTGCCGGAATCCGAACTCCCGAAAAAGTCTCCACCAGCTTGCTTACTTTGTAAATAGACTCTTCCTTGACGCTTATCTCCGCCTCAGGAAGAAAGTCGTTGATGACGGCAATAACACTTGCCATCGGGGCGTTTCCGGCTCTTTCGCCCATTCCATTAACCGTCAGGTGCAGACCGTCAATTCCGGCTTTCACCGCCTCCAGCACGTTGCCCGTAGCCAGGTCGTAGTCGTTGTGTGCGTGGAAATCAAAATGAATGGAAGGATATTTTTCTTTAAGGGCGGAAATAAAACCAAAGGCCTCAGAAGGAGTAAGCACCCCTAAAGTGTCCGGTAGCATGATCCGTTTCACAGCCTGCGTCGAAAGAAAATCAAGGTATTGCCATACATACTCGGGGGAGTTGCGCATACCGTTACTCCAGTCTTCCAGGTATACATTGGTTGCAATACCGTGGCTTTCTGCCAGTGCGATCGTTTTAGCAATATCCGAGAAATGTTGCTCTGGCGTTTTCTTGAGCTGGTGTGTCAGGTGGTTCAGTGATCCTTTGGTTAACAAGTTCTGCACCTTTACTCCGGCCTTCACCATCCAGTCAATAGAAACACCATTATCCACAAAGGAGAGGATTTCGATGCGGTTGATATAGCCGTTTTCCAAAGCCCAGCTCGTGATTGCTTCTACCGCCTGAAATTCCCCCTGCGAAACTCTTGCAGAAGCCACTTCAACCCGATCTACCTTGAGCTCCTCAAGTAATAATTGTGTAATGGTAAGTTTTTCAGAAATAGAAAAAGACACCCCTGAAGTCTGCTCTCCATCACGCAGGGTGGTATCCATTATCTCGATTTTCCGTCTGTTCATCTGGAGTGGTTACACGTTGGTTTTCCCCTTGCTGACGGGGCAAAATGAGTACACCGGTGCGTGGAATTTCTCAACCCCTTGCACCGGTGCAAACTTATGAAATAATATTAGAACGGACGCTGTGTTGCGAACTCCTGGATTTCTCCTTTGATGTTTTGAAGATAGTCGATATCGTCAAAACCGTTCTGCATGTTGTCTTTTTTGTAAGAGTTGATGTCAAAGCTCTCTTTTTCGCCTGTAGCGAGAAGCGTAATTGTTTGCTCTGGCAAATTGATCTCCAACTCGGTATTTGGATCAGCGTAAACCGCGTCGAAGATCTTTTGCAAGAATTCAGGACTCACCTGTACCGGCAATACACCGATATTTAAACAGTTACCCTTAAAGATATCAGCGAAGAAGCTGGACACAACGGCACGGAATCCGTAGTCATAAACAGCCCATGCTGCGTGCTCACGTGATGAACCAGAACCGAAGTTTTTACCGCCCACCAGGATTTTACCTTTGTAGGTAGGGTCGTTCAATACGAAATCAGCTTTAGGGGTATTGTCGCTGTTATATCTCCAGTCGCGGAATAGGTTATCACCAAAACCTTCACGCTTCGTTGCTTTTAAGAAACGTGCAGGAATGATCTGGTCGGTATCTACGTTCTCGATAGGAAGTGGAACCGCAGTACTTGTTAGTATAGTAAATTTATCGTAAGCCATTTTTTTTAGAGGTTGAGAGCTGAAAGGTAAAAGGTACTTGTTTGACGCCCTATTACAAGGCTCTTAAACGTTTACTTTAACTTTTACTTCCAGGTTTTAACAATTATAGGACCGGCGAAAGGCGAGATAAAGCGCTAACACCCTTTACCTCTAACCTTTCCCCTTTTACCTTTCCTATGCTAATTCTAAAGTTTCTTCTTCAATTAAAGTTCTCGGATCTGTTACAACACCTGTTACAGCAGCAGCAGCAGCCACCAAAGGGCTAGCCAGCATAGTTCTTGCACCAGGTCCCTGACGTCCTTCAAAGTTTCTGTTGGAAGTACTTACTGCATATTTACCTGCCGGAACTTTGTCGTCATTCATCGCCAGACATGCAGAACAGCCAGGCTGACGAAGCTCAAATCCTGCTTCTGTTAAGATATCCAGGATACCTTCTTCTTTAATCTGCGCTTCAACGATATGAGATCCCGGTACCAACCATGCAACCACATTATCTGCTTTTTTACGGCCTTTTACTAGGGATGCAAAAGCTCTGAAGTCTTCGATACGACCATTTGTACAGCTTCCTACGAACACATAATCCACCGGTTTCCCGATCATTGCTTCACCTTCATGGAAGCCCATATAACCTAAGGATTTCTCGTAAGTCGCTTTTCCACCTTCAACCTCTTCAGCAGTTGGAATAGCCTTAGAGATGCCCATACCCATACCCGGGTTAGTTCCGTAAGTGATCATCGGCTCAATGCTGCTACCATCAAACGTGTATTCCATATCGAACACAGCATCAGCATCAGTCTTTAATGTTTTCCAGTATTCCATTGCTTTATCCCAAGCCTCGCCTTTCGGCGTGAACTCTCTGCCCGCAATGTAGTTGAAAGTAGTTTCATCAGGAGCGATCATACCACCGCGTGCACCCATTTCAATACTCAGGTTACACACCGTCATACGACCTTCCATACTCATTTTCTCAAATACTTCACCTGCATACTCTACAAAGTAGCCAGTAGCACCAGAAGTAGTTAATTTAGAGATAATAAACAAGGCCACGTCTTTGGGAGTAACACCTTTACCTAAAGAACCGGTAATATTGATTCTCATTTTCTTTGGCTTCGGCTGCATAATACACTGTGAAGTAAGAACCATTTCTACCTCAGAAGTACCAATACCGAATGCGATAGCACCAAAAGCACCATGAGTAGACGTGTGAGAGTCACCACAAACAATAGTAGCGCCTGGAAGGGTAATACCGTTTTCAGGACCAACAACGTGTACGATACCGTTTTTCTGGTGACCTAATCCCCAGTGACGGATACCGAATTCGTTGGCATTCTCCTCCAGTTGTTTCAGTTGGTTAGCTGAAAGAGGATCTGCGACTGGTAAATGCTGGTTAATCGTTGGGGTGTTATGGTCGGCTGTAGCGAATGTACGCTCAGGATACAGAACACTTAATCCTCTGCTTTTCAATCCTAAAAAAGCTACCGGACTGGTAACCTCGTGGATCAAATGGCGATCAATAAAAAACACATCTGGGCCACCTTCAATTTTACGTACCACATGCGAGTCCCACACTTTGTCAAATAAAGTCTTGCTCATTTTACTTTTAATTTACTATTGTCTTTAAACGTTCCCTTTTTACTTCGGGTACTCTAACTATGTCATTTTGAAGCAATTTGCTTCAAGTAGTATACTATTTTGGCTAACGCAGACAGCGTTCTAAACGCGACGGACCAAACTACACAAACTTATTCAGCGCATCCAGGTACGCATTGGCCGAAGCCCTTACGATATCGGTACTGAACCCGTAGCCCATGTACGATTTATCTTCAAACATCACCCGCATATCCACCTTGCTCACATCGTCGCTACCCCCGTGGATCGAATGAATATTGAATTCCTTAATTTCGATATCTTTCTTCAGAATACTGAGGATCGCATTGATAGTTGCGCTCACCGGACCGTTACCTTTTGCCTTCGCCGTATAATCTTCGCCATTGTAGTGAAGACTGATCTCTGCTTCCGGTTGCTCCTGATCTCCGGTTGTCACTTTGATAGAGTTGATGCTGATGCCGTTTTTGTAATTCGTTTCGTCAGCACCCATCAATTTCAAAAGATCGTCATCCTTTACCTCTTTTTTCTCGTCTGCCAGCTCCAGGAACTTCTGATAGGTGTGGTCGAGGTCGATCTTTTCAATGGTATATCCCAAACGCTCCAGGTGGTGCTTCAATGCGGCCCGACCGCTACGAGCTGTTAATACGATATCCGCTGAATCAATACCTACATCCTCCGGGTTGATGATCTCGTAGTTCTCCCGGTGTTTCAGGAATCCATCCTGGTGAATACCGGAGCTATGAGCAAATGCATTTTTACCTACAATCGCTTTATTTGGTTGAACAGGCATGCGCATCATCCGGCTCACCATTCCGCTCAAGTTGTAGATATGTTTGGTGTTGATGTTGATCATCTCATGATAACCCAAACCTTTGTGCGTATTCAGGATCATCACCACTTCTTCCAGCGACGTATTTCCCGCACGTTCCCCGATTCCGTTGATGGTACACTCTACCTGGCGGGCACCGTTTTGAAGACCGGCAATGCTGTTGGCAGTAGCTAAGCCTAAGTCGTTATGACAGTGAACAGAGATCACCGCCTGGTCGATATTTTTCACGTTCTCTTTCAGGAACTTGATTTTCTCCCCGTATTGCTCCGGTAGGCAGTAGCCATTTGTATCCGGGATATTTACTACCGTTGCACCTGCCGCAATCACCGCCTCGATCATTTGCGCTAAGAAAACATTGTCAGCACGACCTGCATCCTCAGCGTAGAACTCGATGTCCTCCACAAAAGACTTCGCATACTTTACCGCTTCTACGGCACGCTCAAGAATCTTTTCGCGGGTACTGTTAAACTTGTATTGGATGTGCATGTCGGATGAACCGATTCCCGTATGGATACGCGGGCGTTTTGCATGCTTTAGCGCTTCTGCTGCACAATCGATATCTCCTTTATTTGCACGCGTTAAGGCACAAATAATTGGCTCACGAATAGCCTTGGATAATTCAACCACACTTTGAAAATCGCCGGGACTAGAGATGGGGAATCCAGCTTCAATGATGTCTACTCCCAGTTTTTCCAGTGCCTCAGCAATGATGATCTTTTCAGGAGTTGTTAATTGAGAACCAGGTACCTGCTCGCCGTCACGCAGCGTAGTATCAAAAATATAAATACGGTTTGGATCGTGTAACATCGTTTTTGGTTGTTGATTTAGTGTGGGGATGCTTATTCGTTTTTATTTCCTGTTTCTTGAATACCATCCCCGGGTATTAAAACAGCTTCTGTTTTTTTATGCTAAGCAGCTTTCTGCAAGAGTTTCGATGGCTACTACTTCGCCCTCGTTCAACTCAATCCGTTTCTCCAGGCAGGAGGGGAGTGCCGATGCAAAATGGCCCACATAAATAATGGTCATGCCATTCACACTTAACTCGTCCACCAGCTGGTTAAAGTAGGCCGTTTGCTGCTGGTCCAATCCCTGACAGGGTTCATCCAGAATTAACAGTTCCGGATTTTTGATAATCGTTCTTGCCAGTAGCACCAACCGCTGTTTTCCAAGAGGAAGGGCGCTTAACAAGTCGTTTTTATGTTCTGTCAGTTCAAAGAACTCAATCAATTCATCAACCTTGGCACTTTTTGAAAAAGGTAATTGCCTGTACAAACCCACCGAATCATAAAAGCCCGAAGCAATACTTTGCCAAACCGTTGATGTCGCATCAAAATACCAGTGAAACTCCGGGGAGATAATCCCTGTATGTTGCTTGATATCCCAGATGCTTTCGCCACTGCCTCTCTTGTTGCCGAACAAGTAAAAATTGTTGGCGTACGACTGCGGGTGGTCTCCATTTATTAAACTTAACAGGGTCGACTTTCCGGATCCGTTTGGTCCCTGTAAAAGCCATTTCTCACCTGCTCTAACTTCCCAGTTTATATTTTTTAGAACCTGTTTATCTCCGTATCGGATGCTGACGTCGATCATTCTAAGGATCTCATCAGAGGTATAACCAGGCCGTACCTGCAAAAAGTCAGGTAAGTCCTTCGATTGTCTCTGGTAAGATACCGAAATCTCGTCCTGCGAATCCAATCGTTTCAATTGCCCGTTTTCAATTTCTGCGTAGCAATTGATGCTTGCGGGTAACTCTTTGTCGTTGCAGATCAGGATCAGTTGAACTCCCGCTGCAACGGCTTCATCCAACAAGCCATTTAGCTTCCGCCGGGATAAAGCATCCAAACCCGTATAGGGCTGGTCTATGATAAGCAACTGAGGCTTCAACCATAGCGCTTTCACCAGCTGTAATTTCTTATGCTCGCCGCTTGATAGTTCCAGCAGTTGCGAGTTTTTGAGTGCCGAAAAGTTCAAAGCTTCCATCAGCTTTTCTGCTTCTTCGAACTCTAGATTTTTATCCTTCCCGTAATGCTGTAGTTCAGCTTTTACGGTAACTGTTTCATTTGCCTGCAGGCTGGTGTATCGTTGTTGATAATAGAAGTTGGATAAACCTTCTATATTTTTAAAGCGGTACCAGCTTTCTACAAACAGGACTTCCGCAGGTAATCTGCTCTTTTTGTTAAAGTCGATCTTAAGCTCTCCGGCAGCCGACTGCATTTCTGCAATAATTTTCGCAAGAGAAGTTTTTCCGCTTCCGCTTGCTCCTCCAAGTAACCAGTTCTCACCGTGCTGAATAGTCCAACCCAAATTGTTCAATACCTGCTTTTGCTGGTATCTTAAATTTAAGCCTGTTATTCTCACCAATGGTTCCATTTGTTGAAGGACTCTTTCTTTGTCAGTTTGACTCTTTTGTCATTTCGACGATAGGAGAAATCTTTGCGTAATGCTTTAGATCTCTCCTAAGGTCGGGATGACAAGCAGCCCAGGAACGAGCTGCTATTGTATAGTTAATTTTATGCTGTGGTTGTTGTGTTCACCAACTACAAATTATGCGGTTTTAATCGCTTTCATTGCAGTCATCGCTTTACGCAATTTAGTACCCACAATTTCAACAGGGTGATTACGTAAAACTTCGTTGATAGCAACCAATTGCTGATTGTCTACTGAACCATCTTTACCTTCGTTGTAGTTTTTACCCACTACGTCAGTGTCAATTTTCTTCATGAAGTCAGCAAGCAAAGGCTTACAAGCCTGATCGAACAGATAACAGCCATACTCAGCAGTATCAGAAATTACGCGATTCATTTCGAACAGCTTCTTACGAGCGATGGTGTTCGCGATAAGTGGAGTCTCGTGTAACGACTCGTAGTAAGCAGACTCAGGTTTGATACCTGCTTCAACCATCGTTTCGAAAGCCAATTCAACCCCAGCTCTTACGAAAGCAACCATCAGTAAGTAGTTATCGAAGTACTCTTGCTCACCGATCTTCACATCACCGGCAGGAGTTTTCTCGAAAGCAGTTTCACCTGTTTCAGCTCTCCATTTCAATAGGTTTGCATCACCGTTAGCCCAGTCTTCCATCATGGTACGGCTAAATTCTCCGCTCATGATATCATCCTGATGTTTTTGGAACAACGGACGCATGATGTCTTTCAGTTCTTCAGAAAGTTCGAAAGCTTTTACTTTAGCAACATTGCTTAAGCGATCCATCATTCCGGATACACCACCATGTTTCAACGCTTCAGTGATTACTTCCACACCATATTGAACCAGTTTAGAAGCGTAACCAGCGTCGATACCTTTTTCAACCATTTTGTCGAAAGAAAGGATAGAACCTGTTTGCAGCAATCCACAAAGGATAGTTTGCTCGCCCATCAGGTCAGATTTTACTTCCGCAACGAAAGATGATAAAAGAACACCAGCACGGTGACCACCAGTGCCTACGCAGTAAGCTTTCGCCCACGCTAAACCTTTTCCTTCAGGATCATTTTCAGGGTGAACTGCAATCAGGGTAGGTACACCAAATCCTCTTACATACTCAGAACGAACCTCAGAACCTGGTGATTTAGGTGCCACCATGATTACTGTGATGTCCTTACGGATCTGCATGCCTTCTTCTACAATATTGAAACCATGAGAGTAAGATAAAGTAGCTCCCTGTTTCATCAATGGCATTACAGCGTTAATTACTGCAGTGTGTTGCTTGTCAGGAGTCAGGTTAATTACCAGGTCAGCCGTTGGAAGTAGTTCTTCGTAAGTACCAACATTGAAGTTGTTGCTTGTAGCGTTTTTCCACGAATCCCTTTTCTGCTCGATAGCCTCCTTACGCAATGCATAACTAACATCTAAACCACTATCTCTTAGGTTTAAACCCTGATTTAATCCTTGAGCTCCGCAACCTACGATCACAATTTTCTTTCCTTTAAGTGCGTTCACACCATCAGAAAATTCAGAATTGTCCATGAATTCGCATACACCCAGCTGGTTTAGTTGTTCCCTAAGGGGTAGTGTATTAAAATAATTTGCCATTTTTTATTGCTTGATTTCTATTTGATTTTTACGTTAATGTTCCTTTTCAGCAGGCTAAATAAGCCCCTCCTTTAAAGCGGCGCTAATTTAGTGCAAATATTTAAATAAGAGGTCATCAGGTCGGGCCTTTCACCTTCTGGCCGTTACCTTCGGCCCGGGCTATCCGCTCATACTGCTCAGGGCCTTAGCCACAGGGCCGGTATCCGCTTCTATCCCTAACGGGCGTATCTAGGGCCGTTTCTACCCTTTCAAGGCCCTTGAACAACCTACATGGTGAACACTTTGTCCCTTTTGTCCAGGTACTCATTCTCACCCGGCTCATGCCCCGGCTCCATGCTTTCAAACTCACGAAGCTTTCTGTTGAAGCCTTCGCTGTGCTTGATGATCGCTACTCGGGCACTCCTCACAAACTCGATCAGTCCGAAGGGCTGCAGCTTTAATATCAACGCATCTGTTTCTTCCCGGTGGCCTGTGGTCTCGAACACGGTGTAGTCGTGTCTGATTACTACCACCCGAGCACCATTTTCACGAAGAAGACGCTCTACTAGGGCTTTTTCGGCAATCTGATCAGTAGGAACCTTGTACAAAGCCATCTCCTGCCAGATCACGTCCTCATTGGTATTGTAGTACACTTTTAGAACTTCCACCTGCTTCTCAATCTGGCGGCACACTTTTCTTACCACTCCTTCAGATTCGGTGATCACTATGTTGAAGCGGTGAATACTCTCGATCTCAGAAGGAGAGGTGTTCAAACTTTCAATATTGATCTTTCTTCTGCTGAAGATAATGGCAATACGGGTAAGTAACCCGATCTGGTTTTCGGTATAAACCGTGATGTTATATTCCTGCTTCTCAGGATTTAAAATGTGATCTGTCATGATGATTTTTTTAAGAAGCTGCCTGGTAGCTTTCGGCTTACCCTTTCAGCTATATCCTTTAACCTTATTTCAACCTGATTTCACTCACGCTACATCCTTGCGGAACCATCGGGAACACGTTATTCTCTTTGGTTACCATTACCTCCAGCAGGTACGAACCCGGGTGATTCAGCATCGCTTCAAGGGCTGGTCTTAAACTTTCCCTGTTTTCTACTTTCTGGCCTGGGATATAGTAACCTTCGGCTACCTTCACATAATCAGGACTCGTGATGTTTACAAAAGAGTAGCGCTTGTCGTGGAACAGCTGTTGCCACTGACGCACCATCCCGAGGAACTGGTTGTTCAGGATCAATACCTTCACATCCACGTTAAACTGCATGATGGTTCCAAGCTCCTGGATCGTCATCTGTACACCACCATCACCAATTACTGCAATCACCGGCTTATCCGGTGCACCGTACTTCGCACCAATGGCGGCAGGCAGACAGAAGCCCATAGTTCCTAAACCACCGCTGGTCACGTTGCTTCTGGTATTGTTGAGCTTGGCGTAGCGGCAGGCTACCATCTGGTGCTGGCCCACGTCTGTTACGATCACCGCTTCTCCACCCGTAATTTCGTTGATTTGCTGGATCACTTCGCCCATAGTCAGCTCCTCCGAAGTAGGGAATAACTCTCCCTGGATGACTTGCTCTTCTTCCTGACGCTGATATTCGCGAAACTTCGCCAGCCATTCGGTGTGTTGTTTAGCCTCTACCAATTCGGTCAATAAAGGAAGGGTCTCCTTACAGTCGCCCCAAACAGGAACGGTTGTTTGGACATTTTTATCAATCTCGGCAGGGTCAATATCCAAATGGATCACCTTCGCCTGCTTTGCATATTTATCCAGACGTCCGGTTACCCGGTCATCGAAACGCATACCAATAGCGATCAGTACATCACATTCGTTAGTGAGGACGTTCGGTCCGTAGTTACCGTGCATTCCCAGCATTCCCACGTTCAGAGAATGGTCTGAAGGAATAGCTCCGGCACCCAAAATAGTCCAGGCAGAAGGAATCCCCGCTTTTTCGATAAATGCAGCAAACTCTTTTTCGGCCTTGCCCAGAATCACTCCTTGTCCCCATAGAACGAAAGGTTTCTTTGCTGCATTGATCAGCTTTGCCGCTTCTTCAATGTATTCTCTTCTCACTATCGGTTTCGGACGATAGCTACGAATATGTTTGCAGCAGGTATATCCGGAATACTGAAACTTCTGGATCTGCGCATTTTTAGTAATGTCAATCAAAACAGGACCTGGTCGGCCGCTTTTCGCGATATAAAACGCTTTGGCCAACACCTCCGGGATTTCATTGGCATCAGTTACCTGATAGTTCCATTTGGTAACAGGCGTGGTGATGTTGATTACATCTGTTTCCTGGAAAGCATCTGTACCTAAAAGGTGAGCAAACACCTGCCCCGTAATACATACCAGCGGCGTACTGTCGATCTGCGCATCAGCAAGGCCGGTAACCAGGTTCGTAGCACCGGGACCACTGGTGGCAAATACAACACCGACGTTCCCGGAAGTACGAGCATAGCCTTGCGCTGCGTGGATGCCGCCTTGTTCGTGGCGGACCAGGATATGCTCCAGCTTGTCATTGTAATCATACAGAGCATCATAGATCGGCATGATCGCTCCTCCAGGGTAACCAAAAATGGTTTTTACTCCCTCCGCTATAAGGGCCTCCAGTACGGCGGCAGAACCTGACAATTCAATGGTTGTCTTTTGTTCAGTAGCGGTTAATTCTTGTTGTGCTGTATCCATAAAAGTAGTTTTGAGTGCTGAGTTATGTTTGGATTTCTCGCCAAACTCTACTCTCAACCGTTTATTTTATTTAACGCCTTTTTTCTTATTTATATCTACAAATCCGTTACGCAACCTTCTGCTGCGGTGCTTACTTGCTTTGCATATTTATAAAGTAATCCTTTTTTCGCCTTTAGCTCCGGCTGTGTCCAGTTTGCTTTCCGACGTGCGATCTCTTCATCAGAGACTTTCAGTGTCATTACGCGACTGACTGCGTCAATCTCGATGATGTCGTCATCTTCTACCAGTCCGATCAAACCGCCCAGGTAAGCTTCCGGAGTTACGTGGCCCACTACAAAGCCATGCGTTCCACCGCTGAAACGGCCATCGGTGATCAGGGCTACGCTTTTGCCTAAGCCCGCTCCGATAAGTGCCGAGGTAGGTTTCAACATCTCAGGCATTCCCGGAGCTCCTTTCGGACCTACGTTACGGATGACGATCACATCACCATGTTTGACGTGGCCTGAAGAAATTCCTGCAATCAGCTGCGTTTCACCGTCAAATACGCGGGCCGGTCCTTCAAAACGCTCTCCTTCTTTACCCGTGATCTTCGCCACGCTACCACCTTCTGCCAGATTTCCGTAGATGATCTGTAAGTGTCCTGTTGCTTTGATAGGGTTTTCGGCTGGTAGAATGATCTTCTGGTTTTCAAATTCCAGTTCAGGAACTTCCGCAAGGTTTTCCGCAAGCGTTTTTCCGGTACAGGTCAGGCAATCACCATGCAGCCATCCCTGAGAAAGGGCATATTTCATGACTGCAGGTACGCCGCCGATCTTGTGCAAGTCTTCCATCATGTATTTGCCACTTGGCTTCATGTCTGCAAGAACCGGTATCCGGTTGCTGACAGCCTGAACGTCGTCCTGACTTAGCTCCACATCCACGCTTCTGGCCATTGCCAGTAGGTGTAATACGGCGTTGGTAGAGCCACCCAGGATCATGATCGTCACAATCGCGTTTTCAAACGCTTCGCGGGTCATGATATCTTTCGGTTTGATATCGCGCTCCATCAACACGCGGATTGCTTTTCCTGCATCCAGACATTCCTGTTGTTTTTCAGGACTAAGAGCAGGGTTTGATGAAGAGTAAGGTAAACTCATTCCTAAAGCCTCGATAGCAGCCGCCATGGTATTAGCGGTGTAGATACCTCCACAGGCTCCGGCACTCGGGCAAGAGTTTTTAATGATCTCTTTAAAGTCGATCTCATCTAATTGTCCCGCTATCTTTTTGCCCAGCGCTTCAAACGCTGAAACGATGTTCAGATCTTCACCTTTATAATGTCCCGGTGCAATGGTTCCGCCATAAACCATGATCGAAGGGCGGTTTAATCTTCCCATCGCGATCAGACATCCGGGCATGTTTTTATCACAGCCAGGAAGAGCGATTAGCGAATCGTAGTATTGAGCTCCGCAGACGGCTTCAATAGAGTCAGCGATCACGTCGCGGCTAACCAGCGAGTAGCGCATACCCTCAGTACCGTTGCTCATTCCATCACTCACCCCAATGGTGTTAAAGATCAGACCCACCAGGTCTTCTTTCCAGACTCCCTCTTTTACCAGTTTCGCCAGGTCGTTCAGGTGCATGTTACAGGTATTTCCATCATATCCCATACTAGCAATGCCGACCTGCGCTTTTTTCATATCTTCCTCAGTCAATCCAATTCCATAAAGCATCGCTTGTGCAGCGGGCTGGGTCGGATCCTGAGTCAGCGTTTTACTGTACTTGTTGATTTCGGTAGTTTCTGTTTTTTCAGAAGATAAGGCCATATCTGAATCTTTTTTAATTTTATTAGTGCATAAAAAAAAACGCCCTCTTTCTCAGAAGGCGTTCTATACTATTTCCATTAATACGCCTTCGACATACAGTTAAGCAGGAGCACGACCAGCACCCGATTACCGATGCTAATTCGTCCGTTTTGACTGCTGTTAGTTACTGTGCTGTCGTTACGCATTTCTTGTTTGTTTCAGTATGTTCAAGGTAGGAACTAGAGTTTTTTGAAGCAATAGGGCTAGTGATTTTTTTTGAATTAGTATTTTATTTTGTTTTTTCTAATTTTTAGAAATATGATTCTTCTTAGCCTTAATTTGAAAGAATATAAGTACATGTCCTAATACCAAAACCACTTTTGGTATACGGTATGACGAGCGGGCGGGGAAGCAAAAATTTCCTGAATTCTTCCTGAAATGAGGTAATTCATAAAATTTCTTGAATTTCCCGATAAAAAAATAGCAGGTTCTGATTTACCTATAAACGCAGGTCTGGTTAATTTATCGCTCCGCTACTTTTTCAGCCTGCTGAAATTAGTTGAGCATCTCTTGCGCTGGCGGACTAGATAGTTCAAGGGATCTGAAACGAAGTTCCTATCGTAGGTTCTGAGAACCGGCAGTAAAATTGCAACGTTAGCTGGATTGTAAATCCAGAGATACGGCTTCGAGATTGCAAATCTCGAAGAGCGGGGAGACACCGAATTAATTTATCATTTGCTGCCCCGCCCATGATCGTAGCGTCCCGCTACGACCTTATAGATCTCGCCTAGATCAGTATTGCGACTGCTCTTCGGAATTTGTGATTCCGAAGTTCCTATCGTAGGTTCTGAGAACCGGCAGGAAGTTGCAACGCTAGCTGGATTGTAAATCCAGAGATACGGCTTCGAGATTGCAAATCTCGAAGAGCAGGATCTCTTGAGTTTGAAAAATAGATAGTTCAAGGGATCCTGAAACCAGTTCAGGATGACGATGAAAGGAGAGGTAGGCGAAGATGAGCAACTTCAGCTTACGGTCTTGGGTGAAAACAGTTGAAAAAGCACCAGGAGCTCTTCGGAATTTGCAATTCCGAAGTTCCTATCGTAGGTTCTGAGAACCGGCAGGAAGTTGCAACGCTAGCTGGATTGTAAATCCAGAAATACGGCTTCGAGATTGCAAATCTCGAAGAGCGTGTAGAGGTAGGCGAAGATGAGTAATTTCAGCTTGCGGTCTTTGATGGAAACAGTTGAAAGAGCACTAGCGCTACTTCAGATCGTCATGCTGAATTTAGTTCAGCATCTCTTGAGGAATAAAAAAACGAGATGGCAGTGCAAAGGTCAACGGAAAACCAACTGCTCTTCGGAATTTGTAATTCCGAAGTTCCTATCGTAGGTTCTGAGAACCGGCAGGAAGTTGCAACGCTAGCTGGATTGTAAATCCAGAGATACGGCTTCGAGATTGCAAATATCGAAGAGCAGGATCTCTTGAGTTTGAAAAATAGATAGTTCAAGGGATCCTGAAACCAGTTCAGGATGACGATGAAAGGAGAGGTAGGCGAAGATGAGCAACTTCAGCTTACGGTCTTGGGTGAAAACAGTTGAAAAAGCACCAGGAGCTCTTCGGAATTTG
>NZ_JAFEWD010000019.1 GCF_017355855.1 Pedobacter sp. SYSU D00535
CAGATGGCTCTGTGATAGTAGCTGAAGTAGTAGCTGTAATACCATTCTTGTCGCTCACAGTCACCGTGTACATGCCTGCAGCAAGTCCTGTCAGGTCTTCTGTGGTAGCACCGTTACTCCAGGCATACGTATAAGGACTGGTTCCTCCTGTTACGGTAATATCGATTGCTCCCGTGGAAGCTCCTTTTACGGTTACATCCGTTTGAGAGGTAACATTAGCCGCAAGCAGTGCAGAAGGTTCTGTGATAGTTGCTGAAGTAGTAGCTGTAATACCATTCTTGTCGCTCACAGTCACCGTGTACGTCCCTGCTGCAAGACCAGTCAGATCTTCTGTAGTAGCACCATTGCTCCAGGCATAAGTATAAGGAGCAGTTCCTCCTGCTACCGTTATATCGATCGCTCCCGTGGAAGCTCCCTTTACGCTTACATCCGTTTGGGAAGTAACACTTACTGCCAGTAATGCTGAAGGTTCAGTAATGGTAGCTGAAGTAGTAGCAGTAATATTGTTTTTATCAGTTACGGTGACCATATACGTGCCTGCTGCAAGACCAGTCAGGTCTTCTGTAGTAGCACCATTGCTCCAGGCATACGTATAAGGACTAGTTCCTCCTGTTACGGTAATATCGATCGCTCCCGTGGAAGCTCCTTTTACAAACACATCGGTTTGGGAAGTAACACTTACTGCCAGTAATGCTGAAGGTTCAGTAATGGTAGCTGAAGTAGTAGCAGTAATATTGTTTTTATCAGTTACGGTGACAGTGTACGTGCCTGCAGCAAGACCAGTCAGATCTTCTGTGGTAGCACCGTTACTCCAGGCATACGTATAAGGACTGGTTCCTCCTGTTACCGTAATATCTATTGCTCCGGTGGAAGCGCCTTTTACAAACACATCGGTCTTGGAAGTAACACTTACTGCCAGTAATGCTGAAGGTTCAGTAATGGTAGCTGAAGTGGTAGCTGTAATATTGTTTTTATCAGTTACAGTAACCGTATATGTTCCTGCAGCAAGACCAGTCAGATCTTCTGTGGTAGCTCCGTTACTCCAGGCATACGTATAAGGAGCAGTTCCTCCAGTTACGGTAATATCTATTGCTCCGGTGGAAGCACCTTTTACAAACACATCCGTTTGGGAAGTAACACTTACTGCCAGTAACCCGGAAGGCTCTGCAATGGTCGCTGAAGTGGTAGCTGTAATACCATTCTTGTCGCTCACAGTCAGTGTGTACGTTCCTGCTGCAAGACCAGTAGGATCTTCTGTAGTAGCTCCGTTACTCCAGGCATAGGTATAAGGAACAGTTCCTCCTGTTACCGTAATATCGATTGCTCCTGTAGAAGCACCTTTTACAAACACATCCGTTTGGGAAGTAACACTTACTGCCAGTAATGCAGAAGGTTCTGTGATAGTTGCTGAAGTAGTAGCTGTAATACCATTCTTGTCGCTCACAGTTACCGTATACGTGCCTGCTGCAAGACCAGTCAGGTCTTCTGTGGTAGCCCCGTTACTCCAGGCATACGTATAAGGAGCAGTCCCTCCTGTTACGGTAATATCGATCGCTCCCGTGGAAGCTCCTTTTACGCTTACATCCGTTTGGGAAGTAACACTTACTGCCAGTAATGCAGATGGCTCTGTGATAGTAGCTGAAGTGGTAGCAGTAATATTGTTTTTATCAGTTACGGTGACCGTATACGTGCCTGCTGCAAGACCAGTCAGGTCTTCTATAGTAGCTTCATTGCTCCAGGCATACGTATAAGGACTGGTTCCTCCAGTTACCGTAATATCGATCGCTCCCGTGGAAGCGCCTTTTACAAACACATCGGTCTTGGAAGTAACACTTACTGCCAGTAATGCTGATGGCTCTGTGATAGTAGCTGAAGTGGTAGCAGTAATACCATTCTTGTCGCTCACAGTTACCGTATACGTGCCTGCTGCAAGACCAGTCAGGTCTTCTGTAGTAGCACCGTTACTCCAGGCATACGTATAAGGACTAGTTCCTCCAGTTACCGTAATATCGATCGCTCCGGTTGATGCGCCTTTTACGGTTACATCCGTTTGAGAGGTAACATTAGCCGCAAGCAGTGCAGAAGGTTCTGTGATAGTTGCTGAAGTAGTAGCTGTAATACCATTCTTGTCGCTCACAGTTACCGTATACGTGCCTGCAGCAAGACCAGTCAGATCTTCTGTGGTAGCACCCTTACTCCAGGCATACGTATAAGGAGCAGTTCCCCCTGATACCGTAATATCGATCGCTCCGGTGGAGGCTCCTCTTACAAACACATCGGTCTTGGAAGTAACACTTACTGCCAGTAATGCTGAAGGTTCAGTAATGGTAGCTGAAGTGGTAGCAGTAATATTGTTTTTATCAGTTACAGTGACCGTATACGTCCCTGCAGCAAGTCCTGCCAGGTCTTCTGTAGTAGCTCCGTTGCTCCAGCTGTAAGTATAAGGAGCGGTACCGCCGCTTACGGTAATATCGATTGCTCCGGTGGATGCGCCTTTTACGGCTACATCTGTTTGGGAGGTAACACTTACTGCCAGTAATGCTGAAGGTTCAGTAATGGTAGCACTTGTTGTTGCAGTAATGCCATTATCATCGGTAACTGTAACCGTATATGTTCCTGCAGCAAGTCCTGTCAGGTCTTCTGTGGTAGCTCCGTTGCTCCAGCTGTAGATATAAGGAGCGGTTCCGCCGCTTACCGTAATATCGATGGCTCCGGTTGATGCGCCTTTTACGGCTACATCTGTTTTGGAGGTAACGGTTGCAGATAGTTCAGCGTTCACGGTAATGACGATTTCCGCTGTCGTGCTTCCCGATCCGTTGCTGGCCGTTACTGTATAGGTGGTTTGAACGGATGCAGCAGTAGGTGTCCCGGAGATTTGTCCGCTGGTGGTATTGAAGGTTAACCCTGCAGGTAAAGCAGGACTAATGCTGTAGGAAGTGACGCTTCCGGTTACGGTCGGATCAAGTGCTGTAATTGCTGCCCCTACTGTATAGACGTTCGGAGAAGTATAACTTAGGCCAGAGGGGCTCGTCGCTGCTCCAAGCGTAACAGTGCCCGAAGCGACCGATGATAAGCCTGAAGAGGCGAAGCTAAGGGTATAAGCACCTCCTCCTGTGATTGCAAGATTATTGAAACTTACCACGCCGTTTACCGCGGTTCTGGTGAGGGTACCACCAATCGTTCCGGTTCCGGATCCTAAACTAACTGTCACCTGCGTACTATTATCCGTGTTGACATGATTCCCATAGGCGTCATACAAATAAATCACCGGCTGCTGCGCAAAGGGAGTTCCGCTAGTGGCGGTAGCTGAAGGCTGCTGAAAAACCGTCATACTGGAGGCTGCTCCCGGATTTATTACAAAGGAGTTAGACGTTCCGGTAATTGTAGGATCGGTGGTGCTTACCGTTGTCAGCGTATAGGTTCCTGCTTTTGTAAGAGTCACACTGTGACCAGACAGAACGCCTGCTGAAAAGGCTGCTGTAGGACCAGCTCCCGAAGACATATTACTGGCGGAGGCAACCGTGTTTTTTCCGGTATAATTTGTGTAAGTAGCGTTGGCGTTATCCCTCGCTGAAATCTTAATTGCAAAGGGTGTTCCGGCAACCTGAGTTCCTATATTGCCACCGGCACCTGCTTCGATTAAAAAGTTATCGACACCGGCTACTGTAACTTCGTTAGAGAACGCACTCTCAATAGTACTCACGGTATTGGTAGCTTTTACTTTAGCCCCCTTGTAAATTTCGCCCGTTCCAGTGGCAATGGTCCAACTGGATAAATTGGAGGTAGTACTTATAGGACTTCCATCTACGTATAGTTTTACCAGGGTATTTCCGGCGGTTCCCACAACTGAGCTTGCTCCGGCAAGAATCGGAGAAGTAACCACCGGGGCGGCTGGAGCACTTGCCTGTACAGTTACCGGCGCAGAGGCCGGACTTAACGATTTCCCTACTGCATCCGCCCTGGCTGTTAGAACATCGCCTGAGGCTAAAGTAAGGCCGCTCACGGCCCAGTTACCAAAGGCATTCAGGGTGGCTGTTCCAATTAACGTGGTAGTACCACTAACCGTCTTGTATAAATAGATTGTAGTTCCGGGTATTTCTGTCGATGTTCCCGTCACAGTTTTACCTGAACCGGCGATATAGGTATTGCTGATAATGGGCGCGGTACTCGCCGCACTTGTACCTGACACGATCAGCACATTCGATTCGTTTGAAAGCACGTCGGTGGTTCCGTTACCTTGTGCTCTTGCGGTTAGTTTATCTCCTTCAAGCAATCCGGACACTGAAAAGGTCGTAGTGGCTGCATTATTGAAGGTGGAAACACTCCTTCCTATCTCGATGCCGTTTTTATACAGGATCAGTGTCGATGCTGTATAATTACTTTGTACGGTTATGGTGTTTGCTCCTGTACTAGCCAGCACGGAAGCTGTTGTTATGGTTGGAGCAGGAGTTAAAGAAGATCCGGAGTTTGCTTCACTTGCCGCAGAATAACCACTTGCACAACCATTGTAAGTAGCGGTAGCAAACAAACGGGCTCCATTGAAATCACTCTGACTCAGACCTGTGGGGAATGAAAACGAGCCGGCTCCGGAAGTAGTTGCCGATACATAAACAGGAGTTGTTGAACTTATTTCAGTGAACGTGTTCGAGCCGGGAGTTTGGCGGTATAATTTGATCTGGACAGTATTGGCAGCAATGGCAGATCCGTCAGGCATGGTCCATGTACCTGGCATACTTTGCGAACCGTTCACCTTTGCTCCCATTACCGGTATCGGTGTATAACAGGTCTGGGGAGCAGTTACTTCGACCGAATTGGAAACAGCAGATTGCGTTCGCGAAGCTGCAGTAGCTTTTGCAGTAATCAGGTTACCTGCCGTTAGACCAGAGACGCCACCAAGCGTCCAGGCATGTCCGGAAACGGTTGTGGTACCGATCGATAAGCCGTTCTTATAAACGGTAATAATCGTACCATCCGCTTCTACACTCGTCCCTGCAACGGAAGTGCTGCTGGTTGTCAAACTACTGGTAATTGTTGGCGCCGTAGTTACTAAAGGACCAAAAGAACCACCCGTAGTCAGGGTAGAAAGGTCGGTCGGCGGAAAACTATTGATAACCGCATTGTAAATGGCGAAAGGATTACCGCCATAGGTCTGGTCGTTAATCCCGTTAATATCAGATGCTGTTCCACTGATGCCACTTTGCGCACTGGTGATGGTAGTAGCTGCAAAGCGCACATTCCCGGAAATACCGAGCGCAGCGTAGGGAACATAAAAGTCATAGAAATAATCCGCATCACCACCATTAGTACTTGCTGCAATTGAGCGCTGATGGTGCTCCTCCAGGTCATACGTTAATGAAGTAGAAGTTCCTGCGGATACGTTGTGGGTGTATATTTTAACTCCAAAACCAGTCTCTAAAACAATTTCCTTCTCAAAGCCGGGATTAGAGTTGGTTATATTGCCAAATTGATTATCCGTGTCGATTAATAAAGAATAGCCTTTCCTGGCGGTCGAAGCTTTACTGATTCTGAAACGAACAATAAAATAGTCGGTACCACTAATGGTCTTTTTTAGTACAAATACAGAATTACCTCCGTTCAAACTGACGATCTCGGTATGCCCATTGGAAGCGCCGGTACTTAAATCGGCCGACGGTTCGGAAATCATCAACGGCACGTTAATCATCTGATGCTCGCTGACTACACCATAATCAGTAGCTCCAAAACCTGCGTTGGTGGCAGAAACGTAACCATCGCCGTTGGGATCAAGGACGGATCTTCCAGCGGCAGTCGAAGAAGGTTTGTAAATTAAACCAGGAGTTTGCGCCCAGGCCAGATTCATCAGAAGCATTAAAGAACATGTTGCCAGTCCTAGGTTTTTCAGTTTTGTGGAGGCCAAAACCTCCCATGCCTTTTTCAAAAAAGCGTTTTTTGTCATTTCAGTAAATCTTGTTCTGGCTTAGACCCTTCTCTGAACCCTACCATCAAGGGAAGCAAATAAAAATGTGTAGCAGCACCAGTAATTGCGGTTCTTACGAGTTTCGTACCTTTTCGGTTACACTACCTTCGTTCACCAAAGGTTATAATACTTCTGATACCAATAGTAAATGACTATTGCACAGGTGAGTGCTCGCAAAAAAAGCTCCGGAAAAAGTTGCAACAAACACAACTTAACGACAGCATCTTCCGTAAACTACCGATATGCTACCTGTAGAAATAAATGGTTACTCCATATTCCTTTTTCTCTGCAGCATTTTAACTACACTTTTACCGGTTTACCTATTTGCAAAGGTTAGGTCGCTTGGAAAGTACCTTGGTTATTTAATGCTTGCTGCTGCGCTCTGGGCTTTTGCTTATGCCTTGGAATTGATGCAGACCAACCTGGCACGGATGATCACTATCGTTAAGATAGAATATATTGGTATCGCTTTCCTTCCCGCATTCTGGATGCTTTTCGTGTTAAAGTTCCTCGGTAAAGAAACGTACTTAAGGATCCGATACATCTCGCTTCTTTTCCTTGTTCCGCTCGTCACCGTCATTATGGTATGGTCGAATGAATGGCACCGCCTGCATTATACCATTGTATACCTGGAGGAACATGGCAATTTCAACCTGTTCAAATTCCAGGAGGGCCCCTGGTACATTGTCTTCACGATCTACTACTATCTGGTGCTTTTATTGAGCGTAGTCCTGCTTTTAAAGAGTAAGGTTGACAGTGACGTACTCCTAAGAAAACAAAAACGTTTTTTGGTAGCAGGTGCCCTCGTTCCCTGGTTTTTTAATATGCTGTATCTGTTGGGAATCCGCCCTAGTAACGGAATCGACCTGACTCCATTTGCCTTTATGATCAGCTCCTTTTGCTTCACCTTTGCACTGTTAAAGTATCAGCTATTTAATATCCTGCCAATTGCCAGGGAGCAGATCGTTGAAGCGCTTCAGGAAGGCGTGCTGGTAATTGACAATGAAGAGCGGATCATTGATTTTAATCCTAAAATGGCAAGTATTCTCGCTCTTGATGCAAGCCAGTTGGCTGGACAATCCGTGTATCAATTGCTTCCTGATCTCGAATGTATTGAGCGTATTTCCTCCGAGACAGAGATCACCGTTGGAAAGAGTATTGTGGGCAGAACCTATGCCTTAACGATCAGTGACCTTTATGATAAAAAAGGTCGCATTAGGGGTAAAATATTATTATTTAAAGACGTTACCGAACGAAAAGAATCGGAGATCGCGCTGTTGAAGGCGAAGGAAGCCGCCGAGCTGGCAACACTCGCCAAAGATCAGTTTCTCTCCACCATGAGCCACGAAATAAGAACGCCGATGAACAGCATCCTCGGCTTCACCCACCTCCTGTTGCAGAATAATCCCCGGGAGGATCAGAAGGAATTCCTCGGAATTCAGCGTTTTTCTGCAGAGAACTTGCTGGTACTGATCAACGATATTCTCGATTTCTCGAAAATACAATCAGGAAAGCTTCACATTGAAGAAACACCGGTAGATTTTACAAGTCTGCTTCAGAATATCTACGCCACACTTAAAAATGCGGCAGCAGAAAAGGGAATTGATCTGGTGCTTACCTTACCGGCCGAGGGCCTCCCAACCGTCTTGGGCGATCCCGTCCGACTTAGCCAGATCTTTGTGAACCTGGCAGGCAATGCTATCAAATTTACGGAAAAAGGCCGGGTAGAAATTTCAGCGGAAGCCCTGAAGATAGAACACGAGCGTACGACCGTCCTGTTCCGCATCAGCGACACCGGAATTGGAATCGACCCGGATAAAATTGATCAGATCTTTGAAAGTTTTACGCAGGCAAGCGCCGATACGACCCGTAGGTTTGGTGGCTCCGGACTAGGCTTGACGATAACCAAACAGTTACTGCGCTTGATGAAAAGTGATGTTAGCGTAAGTAGTATGCCGGGCAAAGGCTCCGTATTTTCCTTCCAGCTGGAATTGAAGAACGCGGCAGATCAGCAGCAGCAAAAAATTGTAGCTGCAAAGCCCGATGAAAACCTCCTGGTGGGTAAGAACGTCCTTATCGTGGACGACAACGCGATGAACGTGTTGCTTGCAAAACAATTCTTGAAGAAGTGGAACATCCGCTTTGGAATTGCGAAAAATGGTCTGGAGGCTTTGAACGAAGTACAGTCGAATGACTATGACCTGGTGTTGATGGACCTCCAGATGCCGGAGATGGATGGTTATACGGCGACCAGAGAAATACGCCGCCTGCCAGATGGCAAGTTCCGGGAGCTTCCGATCATCGCACTTTCAGCCTCCGCCCTGGCGGAGGTGCAGGAAAAGGTATTCGAAGCCGGAATGACCGACTTCCTCACAAAACCATTTACACCCGACACCCTGTTCGATAAGTTGAGGTCGAATCTTTAGGGATAAACTTGGAAAGGGGGGATAAAAATAGCATCTGCTTCAAATCAATGAGCACTCCCTGGTCGTTGCATGAAAGAAATCTATGAAGCTTAATACTGCTTTACGCATAATCGAAAGTGCATAAAAATAGAAATTTATAGACTCTCATATTAAGCTCCTCTCTCCCTGAAGTCTTAAGAACCGAAGGCTATGCACGTTTTAAATTCAATAAGGCTTCAGAGGCTTTTAATTACCATGCCCAGAACAGCCGCGATCAGGATAAGCTGAGGCTCCTGCAGTCGTTTTACATACAACAAGGCCAAAACGGTAGCAATGGCAATTAAACCCGTTGGAATATCTATAATAGAACGTGTTCCGATGATAATCACCGAGCCTACCAGCGCTCCAACGACCGAAGCCGTAATTCCGTCAACAAAAGCCTTGATACTCTTATTTGCCGCTATCTTTCGAAAGGATGGCGCTAATATCACGGTAAATAAAAAGCAAGGTAAAAATGTGGCCAAGGCGGCGACCGAAGCTCCGGGAAAGCCGGCCACCAGGTACCCTATAAATCCCACCGTGATCACTACAGGTCCCGGCGTGATCATAGCTACAGCCACTGAATCTACAAACTCCAGTTCCGTGAGCCAGCCGTATTCCTGTACCACCCCGGCATGTAAAAAAGGAACGATAGCGAGCCCGCTGCCGAAAACAAAAGCACCTGCTTTCGCGAAAAAGACTGCGATCTTAAACAGATCGTCGCTACTGAACTCCCAAAATCCGATCGCTGCCAAAGAAACAGCGGGCAATACAGCAGGCTTTCGAAGCCAAGTGGGCGGTGCCTTCACGAGCATGTAAATCAGACCGGTAGCAACAAACAGCAGGACCTCCTCCCGTTGGGTAATCACCGTCAGGACTGCCCCAAGCAGGTAAAAAAGCCACAGCAACCAATTTTGTCGAAGAGCGCTGAGCTGAAACTTGCTGATCGACTTCACCGTGAGTTTATAAGCACTCATGCTGATAATCCCAATCACCGCCGCGCCAACACCATAAAACACCGCCTGCATTGCGGGAATTCCGCTATAGATCTTGTAAATAACACCCAGTAAAACCACCATAATAAAGGAGGGCAAAACAAACGCGAGCCCTGCAAGGGTAGCTCCCAGAAGGCGATAATGCACAAAGCCAATATAGATTCCCAACTGAGCAGCCAGCGGTCCCGGCGCCAGCTGTGCGAGCGCTATGCCCTCTTTAAATTCTTCCTCGGTGAGCCACTTGCGAGTATCCACCAAATCTCTCTGCATGTATCCTACCAGCGCTACTGGTCCCCCAAATCCCCAGGTTCCCAACTTTAGAAAATATAGCACCAGCTCTTTCAGCGTATATGACGTAACTGTTCTCATCTCCAGTATTTAAAATCCAACCGCCACTTGAACAGCAATCCCAAGGGAAGTAGCTTTGTCGTTTCCAAACCGTACAGGGAAAGGAACTGAAACAAAGTAATTGCTGTGCGCATTCTTTTTAACCACCTTGCTAACTATCGGCGTCAAACCGAAACGTCCCGAAGTTTCAAATGCGGCCCTTCCGATAAAGCTGAACCCCTTGCCCAAGGGAGTAACTACGCCGGGATGGAATAAGAAATTACTCATTTTGCTCACATTGTTTTCGGTCCGGATATACGGAACGGCTTCGAAAGAAAAAGCGAGTTTAGGAGATTTCCAGATGTTTATAGCTGTAGGTACCCCCACCACGTAAACTCCATCAAAATTGGTATGTGAACCATCTCCATCGAAAGTGACGATGGGATGAACCAGTCCCATATGCCCTGCGACACGCGGGAAAGTTGGGGTAGTTTGGGGGAAAGCAGCAGCAGCAAAAAGTAAAAGACCAGCTGTGGTGAAAAGCGTAAGAAGTTCTTTCATAATGGACAATGATAGCTTCTTGCTTTTACGCAGGATAGAACGTTTTTAACCTTTAGAATCCTTTTTACTTTTGAGCATGATTTTTTTGTAAAAAGACGGACTTTGCCCCGTATATTTTTTGAAGATACGGGTAAAATGGCTTTGGTCGGAGAAGCCCGTTAAATAGGCAATTTCTGAAAGGGAATGCTGTGAAGATTCCAGTAAGTGGATCGCCTTTTCAATACGAAGCTTGCGAATATAGTCACCGAAGGACAGGTTATCAAAATGCTTGGAAAACTCGCGGGAAAGGTAAGCCGGATGGACATTCAGTTCTTCCGAAATATCTTTCAGGCTCAGTGTTAAATTCGTGTCGATCTGGTCCTGAATGATCTCCTTCAGCTCAAGTGCCCAGGAGGGAACTTTCTTCTCCTCCCCTTTTTTCTGTTTAAGATACTTGTTAAACACCTCCAGTAGCAGATGCTCTACAGGACTCTGAGTATGCTTTACTTTCTGCAGGTGTTTCGCCCAGCTGTACAAAGCATCGTAGATCAGCATACCTTTTTCCAGCAACTCACCATCATCGGGAGTGTTAAATGCCAAACCTGCAGAAATCGCCCATAGTCCTGCCGCCTGAGGGGCAAGGTGATGTACATCCGTATCGGCCCCTCTTATGATAGGAGCCAGCACCTGAAGAGCAGGATCTTTTAATTCGTACTTCCGCAGAAAATAGTCGAAGGTGCATTCGTCTTTATAATGACTGAATTCAACATCCGGAATATCAAAGGGGGTGGCCGCCAGTTCTTCTGCCTTTTGAATAACCTGTTCAAAAGGAACATAAATGATTTCCGCATCAGGATCAATAAAACGCTTGATCAGCCAGGGGCAGGCAATCCGATCAATCTTCGGGCGCTCTCTTGTAATCCACTTCATGAGTTTCTCTCCTCTGCAAACATATAAATGCTTGCTTAAAAATAGTGGTTACAGGAAAAAAATAAGCTTGCAAGCGCAAATTCACCCATTCAACTTTTTACAACAATTCGCCTCCCACTGTAGTTCTATTAAAATGGATATGAATGCAAGCGCCGAGACATTTACTATTTGGGCCGACCTGGAAGGCTGGTCCAGGAATAACTTTCTGGTAGAACCCAAAGAGGTAAATGAAGAACAGATCTTCAAAATTCTGACAGAAAATGAAGTGGTTGGTGTCATTCATAAAACATTCGAAGATACCTGGGAATCCCTGGAAGGAAACCTGACGTTGCAGGACTCCGAAACGCTGGGCGAAGAAATAGAGAACTACTACAACAAGGAAATTTAATACTGATAAAATCCCCGCTTATTAATCTTGCTCCTGCTACCATCCAGTGCGATTTCGCAGTTCAAAAAGAAAAAGTTATGTTCGAAAACATCGGCGACAGGAGAAAAACTCCCGAAGCAGAGATATTATGTCAAAAAATCGCGTTATAAATAAAGGTCAAACACACCCTACATGTCAAAAATAACATTCAGAAATAATGATCCTATCTTTTACAGATCATTGAAGGAAAAGGTGAACACCTACTTCAGTCAAACTAAGGTTTCGCAGAAGGGCGGGTTTCAGCTACTACTAAAAAGTTCAATCCTTACGGTTTCTGCCATTTCCATTTACATCACGCTTGTATTTTTCACTCCGGGCGTGCTTGTTTCCCTGCTGCTATGTGCCTTATTCGGCTTCAACCTTGCATTCATCGGATTCAATATTATGCACGAAGGGGGCCACGGCAGTTTTTCAAAATACAAGTGGTTGAACGATATCTCCGCCTACTCGTTAAATGCTTTGGGCGGCACCATCTTCTTCTGGAAACAGCGACACAACATAGAACATCACACCTATACCAATATTGACGGACTGGACCACGACATTGACATCCGGTTCATGAGAATGCATCCGGAGCAGCCCCGGGCGAGCTATCATCGCTTTCAGCACATGTATTGGGTGTTGCTATATGGTCTATCGTATATCGTGTGGGTCCTTTATCAGGATTTTGAGAAATATTTCAGGATCAACAACGACCCCACGCAAAAGAAACTGAGTCAGAAAGAGCATCTGATATTTTGGGGGACGAAGTTCTTATATGTTGGCATCTACCTGGTCATCCCGATTTTGATGGTGGGCTGGTTGAGCGCCATTCTCGGCTTCCTCGTTGCAGCTTTAGTATGCGGTTTTACCTTAAGCATGGTTTTTCAGCTGGCGCACGTCGTCGAAGGAACTCATTTCCCCGAACCGGATGCAACATCCAACAAAATAGAAAAAGAATGGGCGATACATCAAATCACTACCACTGCAAATTTTGCTACTAAAAGCAAATTGGCATCCTGGTTTTTGGGCGGCCTCAACTTTCAGGTGGAGCATCATTTATTTCCTGGAATAAGTCATATTCATTATCCCCACATCAACAAGATAGTGAAAGAAACCTGCAAGGAGTTTAACATTACTTACCTGGAACATAAAAGCATGGCGACAGCATTTATGTCTCACCTGGTCCATCTTCGAAAATTAGGCCTTTCCTGATTTCCACTGAAGGTACTCAGGCAGCTTTCATCGCCAGATATACTTTTCTGTTATTAGTTGCCAGCGGGTTGGGAGATGCCACCGGAGGATAGAGAACGTAGCGTTCCCGTATACGCTCCTCAAAACTCATAGCATCTACCACCCGCACTTGAAATCCCTGCGATGAAAGCAGGTCAGGAAAATCTCTTCCGTAAATGCGCAGGTGATCTTCCTGCCCAAACATCTTCTTTCGTAGCTGCGGATCGCTGATACTCAAATCTTCCAGCGTGAATTCCAAATCATCCCGCTGAGGAACAGTAAGCACCGCAAAGCCGCCGGGCTTCAACACCCGGAACATTTCCTGAATAGCGGCTAGTTGCTGGGGTACATGCTCCAATACATCGCAGGCCACAATACAATCAAAGCGCTCGCCTTCCAAAATTGTCATTTTGGAAATATCGATATTGTAGTCGATATGAGGGTAGGCATAGCCCTCCGCCAGCAAATCGGCAGTTTTATATTCCGAAGCTACTGCTCTTATCCGCTTGCCCAGCCACTCGTTTGGTGCGAAATGTAAGACCTGCTTATTTTGAAACAGGTGGCGGTGTTCTTGCAGAAGTGTTGAAGTGGCCCATACTAGCCGGTGCCGTACACCTGAACCGCAGGAGGGGCAGCTGACATAGCGATGCCAGCAATCGCTAAATAGCCGGTTGGCCCTATAATGACAGATATTACAGTCTACCTTATGTCCGGTGATTCGAAAATATGCTTGTGAATGTTTTACGTATGCTTGCTTCCCTGCCTTTAGTATTGATTTTAAAATCGTCTTCATCCTTACCATCTATAAAAGCACAAAAAGCTATTCGTTTTGTTTTTTGCGTCCGCTAAAACACTTGTAAAATGCTCAAAATGTGGCAGTAAGAATTGTGATGGGAGAATTCGCCAGCTTGATAAGTTGGCATTAAAAGCGATTCTTTATTGAATTTTATCTCAACCGATAGCCTTTTCCTTTAAATTTTGACAAACAAGCCCTTCTCCCAACTGTTCAGTTGTTCTACATAAATACCTATGTCTGTACACACACACCATAACTCTATTGCCAATTTACGGGTATTGGCAATAGCTGCGATTGTTCTAAATCATGCCCAGATCGGGATAGCTGAGCATACCGAGTATTCCGCCGGCTACATCATCTATAGTCAGTTTTCCAAATTCGGCTCCATCTTGTTCATGGTGATCTCCGGCTTTCTATTTCAGAAGTCAGTGTTGAAATACAAGCCAACGGATCTGATTTCGAAGAAGGTAACAACTGTCTTAATTCCTTCTTTGTTCTTTATGCTGCCATGGCTCATTCTGAATATTGCCATTTTGCCTTTTGTAGGTGAAAAAACCACGGAAGTAACGGAAGAGTACGTATATGCACAGGTTTATAATATCTTCTTCCGATCGATTTACTGGTTTCCTATCAACCTCTTCCTGATATTCATTGTCAATTCTTTTATCAGGGATACCAAAGTGCTTAAAAACCTGTTTATTCCCGCTGTGCTGGTAACCCTGTTTTATTCACTCAATATCTATCAGCATTGGGTGCCTCGCCGTCATAACAGTGCACTTCTGGGCTACTTCAGCTTCTTTTTTGCCGGTCGCCTGTTACAGGTCCATTACGGGATGATAAAGTCGCTCATTGAGACCTATACCAGAAGCTTTCTTCACAAAACAGGCTTTGCGGTCCTTCTGCTGCTATTTTTTGGGATGGCTGCTTTTGAAACATACACGATTCAGGCTACTTCAACCACCGATCCATTCAATATACTAAGGGCTAGCAACATCATCTACAGCGGACTTTTTTTAGTGGTATTGTTCCAAATCCGAAAAGCTTTGAGTTTTGCCAGCTATTTCAAGGATAAATCGGTGTTTCTGATCTACCTTATTCACCCCTATTTCCTGTTTATAGGCACGCAATTGCTGGCCCCGTTTGGCCCCTTTGATTCCTTGCATACCATTAGTTTTGTGCCTGCCGAGGTAATATATGGGGCGATCATTCTCGTATTATCCCTCCAGTTTTCGAAAGTACTCCTGCGAATGCCGGTAATCGCTTTCATCATCAATGGCAACTACAGCTTAAAAATGAGGAGCGTGAAAAGCAGCCTGAGTACAGAAACGCTGAGCCAGAAGCTTCCCCGTGTCTGACATCAACAGGGCATTGAATTACTTCTTCAGCTGTTTTTTCAGCCAGTCCAACGATTCCTGGTTGGTTTCATCAAACCGCCAGTGAGCAGAGATCGGCGTGATGGCAAGCGTTTTTGGTGCTTTGATCGCATTCACCGCTGCATAAACTGAAGTGGGCGGGCAGGTATTGTCGTTGTACCCCCAGGAGTAAAACCCAGGTACGCGAATGTGTCTGGCAAAATTCACTACATCGTAGTAGCTGATCGTCCTTAGTTTCTCAGGTGTGTTATTAATGGCTTGCTGGCGGGGCGACAAGAGATGAGGCCATCCTCCTGCCCTTCCATGAAGATAACCGGTCATATCGGACAAAGCAGGATAAAAGGCTGCCAAAGCTGTTACCCGTGGCTGCAAGGCTGCAGTAACGATAGCAAGTGCTCCCCCCTGACTTCCGCCAGTCACTACCACATTCTTTCCGTCCCACTCCGGCAAACTGCACAAATAGTCGATACTACGCACACAAGCCAGGTAGACGGATTTGTAATAGTAATTGTCGCGATCGTCTAATTTATACTGGGGATAATCGCCGAAAGCATTGCTGATATTTTTATAGGTTTCGCTGTCCAGTAGTGGCGATATACCGTGTATTTCAATACTCAAACTGATGTACCCCTGTTCGGCAAAGGCAGTATAGGGTAGCGCAGGCTTCACGCCCGCCCCCGGAGGCGTAAAAAGCACAGGATACTTGCCGGCTGCCTTGGGCTTGCATAAGTAGCCGTAAAGTCGCTTACCTCTGCTTGCATTTTGAAGATTGAGCAAATAAACATCTACCGTGGGGGTGGAATACTGTGGCAAATGAGTTGAAATAGGATCCATGGGAAGCTTTGCCGCTTCCCCTTTTGCTGCCTCCCAGAACTGTAGAAAATCCGAGGGCAGTGGAACGGTTGGTGCTATCTTCTCGGGAGAAAAACCGAGCTTCACCATCTCGCTGTAGCTTCGGCCCTTATATTCTGTCCTCACCGTTAGCTGCCGAAAACCGGGTTCCCTACTGCTGCCTGCATCAATTTTACCTACTCCGTCTTTCAGTACCAGGCTTCCCTTTTTATCCACCGGCATTAATTCGGGCCCAACTTCAAAGCTGATGTTGGCATTCTCCATCGGAACGCCGTTCTGTAAAACGGTCACTTGAACAGATGCCGGCTTATTTACATCGTAGGTCCAATCCTTTGAATCAGGAGTTAATACAAATTCGATGTATTTGCGGGGAGCGGGAGAATTTTGAGCTTTAACTGTTTGAAGGAAAGCGATGAAAAAGAAGAACAATACGTAACTATATCCAAGATTCATTTCTGTGACTGTTTGTGTAAGCGATTTTAAAGGGACCGGATCAATTGCTAATCATCAGGGCAACAACGGGTTCTATCAGTTTTCGGGAGGCAACAGGATCGAGGTGCAGACCATCTGCCGTCATCGTGTTGATGTTCAGGCCTGGAGTTTTATAGCCATTCACAAAGAGACAATCATTCCTTTTGGCCACCTTTTTAAAGGTTTTACTCATCCTCCTGACGCGTTCATCCCCTCCTGCATACTTTTCAGTCGCTTCCGCTTTATCGCCATAAGGCGGTGGAGATATAATAATGATCTTTGCCTGACGGATGGCTGGGTAGGGACAAGTCTTGATCTTGCGGACCAGGGCTTCCAAATTGTGCGGCACCTCTTTTTGCCGGTCTGCGAACACAGCCTTGGCATCGTTCGTACCCAACTCTATCACCACAAAGTCAAACAACCGATCTTTGCTAAAGTCGGCCGCCTGCTTCAGATGCTGATCGATCATCAAAAGCGAGTGCAGGGTACTGTCGCCGAGATTAAGGAATCCAATCGTCCGGCCCGACTTGCTGATGTTAAATATCGTAGCCTTTGGAAGCGCAAGTTGGAGCTGTTGCGGCCAGCTGTGTGGGTAGCTCCCGTTGCTGTCACCCAGTGTGAGGATATGGAGCCCTTTGTCGGATATGACCTGTGCCGAGCTGGCCAGTGGTAGCAGGTGTAGAAAAAGAAACAGAAATGCGGGCCCCAGAAAACCCGCCCAGGTTTTTAGCTTAAACATGTAAATACTGACGAAAAGATCAAGACGAATGAACACGAAGTTAAGGAGTTTTGAGGAATGGGTGGGCACTTTCCTCACTCATTTCTTTGATTTCGCCTCCACTGTGTGTTGAAATCCAATTCCTATCGCCGTTGATTCTCCCGCTGCATAACCACCTCACATTTACTTCCTTTTCTGTCGCTCAATCTGAGATGTGTAGAGAACCTTCCCCCTTTGATCGATTACCTGAACGACGATGTGCGGTTCCGTAACAGAAAAAATCATGAAACCATAACGGGAAGCTGCGAATCGTGCTTCTGCGAGTTTATGAACGCCGGTCACTTCAGAAGCTGCTCCCGAGACAAAATGATGGGTCGTTCCCGCGGGTTTTAAATGCTGGAGGCTGTGTTCGTGGCCAGCCAGGTATAGGTCTACCTGATGTCTTTCAAGTATGGAATTGAGGGAGTTCCTTACGGCTTTCGTGTCATACCCGTCCGTTCGGCTGCCTGCCGTGTACAAAGGGTGATGTCCTACCACGATCTTATACAGGATATTTGGAGAAGGATCTGACAATACACCTTCGAGCCATTTCTTCTGCGCAGTGCTATCCTGGCTCCTTACATTCGGACCGTACTCCCGGTTTTTATAGAACTGTGGGATCAGCGGGTTGGTATCAATAAAAGCGATAAGCACTTGTTTGCTGGAATCTCCGTTGATGTAAAACTTTTTAGAATAATACCGTGCAGGCATCTTCCATCTGCGACTGATCTTTGAATAAGCCACCTGGGCGTCAGGGTTACTTTTGTAATCATGGTTCCCTAAAATCGGATACCAATCCCATTGCAAAGAAAATGCAGTATAAATATCTTCAAAGGAAGTCTTCCATAATGGATCGTACTCACTCACCACACCGCTTGGATAAAAGTTATCTCCCGTTGAAATGATGAAATCGGCTTTCAGCTCCGCAGCGGTTTTGCCCATTTGCACGGCGACCTGCCGTTGGTGATCTTCTCCATTTCTACCCCAATCGCCCATCAGAATAAAATTCAAACTCTGCGGCTCTTTTTTAACCTGGGCAAGGCCTCCAAAAGAAAACAGGAGAAAAAGCAGGAATACAGGAAATGTTCTGTGTTTCATGTGTTGTTCAATGTTTTGCGCTACTGTCCAACCCTTAGCGCTACTATTAGTTTAGCTTCAATCAGAAAAAGGAATAGAAAGGTCAGCCGCGCTTATCGTTTTCGTTCAATGCTACCGCTCTTTCCTGTTCCACTTTAAGACACCCTGTCCATTTTTGAACAGTTCGAATTCGACACAAATAATTAATTGACTAACTAACAGTGCTTTACCCATGGCACTTTGATTGAAACTATAGAGTAAAATCAAAACATCATGGATCGCGTACTATCACCTCAGCAATTAAACAAACAGAAAGCTAAAACGTACCTAATCGGAGCGCTGGCAGTGGCAGGTATGGCACTGGGCTTTATCAAGTTTAAAAGTTTTGTAAAGCCTTCAGTAGATGCAGGAGCCCTCACGATAGCCGTAGCCGAAGTAGGATCGCTGGAAGCCAGCGTGGCAGCCTCGGGAACAATTATTCCTGAATATGAGGTTTTAATAACCAGTCCGGTAGATGCCAAAATTGAAAAAGTGTTACACACTGCCGGGGAGCGGGTAAATGCGGGAGAATCGCTATTGCAGCTGAACAAAGAATCCTCTCTCATCGCCTACGAGAAGCTTACTGAAGAACAGCAGGTAAACCGCAACAAGATCAATCAGCTGGAGCTCAGCCTGCAAAAGAGTCTGAACGAATTAAAGACCCAGTATTCCATTAAGGAAATCAGAATAAAAAGCCTGGAAACGGCAGTCGCTCATGAACAGTCGCTGCTAAGTATCGGGGGTGGCACCGAAGAGAATCTCAAACAGGCCCGCTTGAACCTTAAGATTGCTCAACTGGAGCTCAAGCAGCTTCAAAACCAGATCGTCAACCAAAAGGCCATGATGCAGGCGGATTTGAGAAGTCTGGGCTATGAGATCAACATCCGCGATAAAGACATTAATGAAATCAGCGATAAGCTACGCAAGGCTGCCATCACCTCTCCCCGCAACGGTGTGATCACCTGGATCAATGACAAGATTGGCTCAGAATTGCGGGAAGGTGATGAGTTGGTGAGGATAGCGGATCTCAGCAGCTACAAGGTAGAAGCCGGCATCTCTGATAACTATGCCGACGAAGTTAAGGTGGGCAACGTGGCCATTGTTCGCATCAACAATGCAGATCTGAGAGGAAAAATCACCCACGTGCAGCCTACTATTGAAAACGGCATTGTGGAATTTGCCATCAGCCTCGACCAAAAGAACGCCCCTCAACTACGTCCTAACTTAAAAGCCGATGTTTTTGTCGTCACTTCTTTCAAAACCAAAACTACCCGTGTACAGAACGGCGCCGCATTCAACGGATCGGAAGAACAAACGGTCTTTGTGATGAGAGGAAAAACGGCGGTAGCCCGCAAGGTAAAAATAGGCGAAAGCAACTCGGAGTACGTGGAGATCCGCTCGGGCATTAAACCGGGGGAAAAGGTAATTACCTCCGACATGCAGGAATATATGCATCTGAACAACCTGGAAGTAAAGTAAAATCGACCATCAACAACAGCAATCATGAAACGCTCCCTTCTCCTCGCCGCTCTTGCTATTCCTTTTTTTTGCCTCGGTCAAAGCAAAACAGACACGCTGCAGTTGAGCCTTACAGAGGTCGTCGATATTGCAAAAAAGCAGTCGACCGCTGCCGTACAGGCTAGCACTATTCGCGAAAATCAGTACTGGCAATACAAAACATTCAGGGCCAATTACCGTCCTCAACTTGGCCTCGATGGCTCCTTGCCGCAGTTCAGCAAAACCAATATTCCGGTGACCCAGCCAGAAGGTACTGTAGAGTTTAAACCGGTGACAAACGACAATTCGCAGCTTAATCTCGGCGTTACACAAAACATTGGTCTTACCGGCGGCCAACTTTTTGTTGGCTCCAATATGTTGCGCTTCCGCGATTTCGACCGCCATCAGACCCGCTACAACGGGAACCCGCTGGTAATCGGGTTTAATCAACCTTTGTTTGCTTTCAATCCATTTACATGGGATAAAAAGATTGAACCGCTGCGCTATGAGGAATCGCACCGGAAGTATGCGCAGGACGTGGAGGCTATCGGAAGAGAAGCTACCGAGCTGTTCTTCAATCTGCTTATCGCGCAGATTAATGCAGACATCGCAACAAAAAATCTTTCTAACCACGCAACTCTTTACAAGATCGGTGAAGCGAAGTCGCAGCTGGGCAGGTTATCTAAAGACGAGCTGCTCCGGTTGAAACTGGGACTCCTGAATGCTAAGAAATTTGTAGCGCAGGCAGATGTTAATGTAGAGACAAGCGTGCTGCAGCTGAAATCCTTCATCGGCTTGTCCTCATCTGAGGCCATCAAACTGGAACTACCCGATAAGCTTGTCCGCTTCGAACTCTCTGAATCGCTTGCTCTCCGGGAGGCCCGCGAAAATCGGCAGCAGTCTATTGAATTCAAAAGAGTACTGTTAGAAGCCGATAAAGACATCGCGAAAGCAAAAGGAGAAAATGGGTTGAAGGCGAATCTTTTTGGTTCCTTCGGTCTGACCAATGCAGCCGGCGACGCTGCCGGAATTTATCGCGGAGCAAAAGATCAGCAGGTAGTTCGGCTCGGCTTCCAGCTGCCTATCATGGATTGGGGAAGGGGCGCTTCGAGGGTAAAAACAGCGCAGGCCAACAAAAAGCTGGTGGAAGCCACTATCCAGCAAGCACAGGTAAATTTTGATCAGGAAATCCTTAGCCAGGTAAAACAACTGAAGGTGATCAGGGAGCAAATGCAAACCAACATAGAAGCAGACCAGACGGCTGCCGAGCGCTTCGAAATCGCCCGCAAGCGCTACCTGCTCGGCGACCTGAGCATCACCGACCTGAACATCGCCCTGCAGGAAAAAGATCAGGCAAGGCGCGACTATATCCTATCGCTGAAAAGCTTCTGGACGGCCTACTATAACCTTCGGGCACTAACGCTATACGACTTCGAAGCCGGAAAAAAGATCGCTAACTAATTAACAAATCAAATCAATATGAAAACGCTATTCATCCTACTTCTTGCTGCAGTAAGTCAGCTGAGCTACGCACAATGCGACAAAAATTTTCTTTTGAATTTTAATGAAATCACTGAAATTAGAGGCACAAGCAGCTCGCCTATGAAATCTGAAGGCACCATCAGCTTCAGCAAAAACGTGATCATCATCAAAGCCCTGATAAACGGTAGCGAGAAACTGATCACGAGCCAGGTGAGATCCGTCGAATGCGACTGGTCCTCTTTTTTGAAAGAGGGCAAAAGCACTTATCAGCTGTATTCGGGCAAAGGAAACGATGTTCCCAAAGACGCAGCCACGCTGGTCTTGGAAGGAACCGATGGCAAACTAAAGGTGAGTTTCAGGCCTCCCAGCGCCGAACTTCAGTTTCAGATCACCCAAACTATTATCAACCCCTAAGCACTCATCCAATGATACAGCTAATCAACATCGAAAAGATCTATCGTACAAAAACGATTGAAACGATTGCGCTCAACAAGGTAAACCTTCAGATAAATAAAGGGGAGTTTGTGGCCATTATGGGCCCTTCGGGATGTGGAAAAAGCACCCTGCTCAATATCATCGGTCTGCTTGATTCTCCAACCGCGGGAAGCATAAGTATTGACGGACAGGAAGTGAGCTCCTTCAGCAACAGGAAGCTGGCGGCCTTCAGAAACTTCAAGCTGGGGTTTATCTTCCAAAGTTTTCACCTCATCAATGATCTTTCTGTACTTGATAACGTGGAACTACCTCTGCTTTACCGGAGCGGAGTTTCGGGAGCGGAAAGAAAGAAAAAAGCTTTGGAAGCCCTTGAGAAAGTAGGCCTCAGTACCCGGACCAAACATTATCCCAGCCAGCTATCAGGGGGGCAACGCCAACGGGTGGCCATTGCCCGGGCCATTGTTGGAAGTCCGGAAGTGATCCTGGCCGATGAGCCTACCGGGAACCTGGACAGCGTGATGGGCGAAGAGGTGATGAACATTATGCTCGAGCTGAACAAAACCGATGGAACGACCATCATTATGGTAACCCACGATGATAACATGGCCAATAAAACGGAGCGCATTATCCGCTTCTTCGATGGTCAGCAGGTTAATTAATCTCTAAACAAGCTAGTCATGTTAAAGAACTATATCAAGCTGGCCCTCAAGGTGATGCTTCGGAAGAAATACTATACTATCCTTTCGCTGGCGGGCATCGGCTTCACCATCATGATCATCACCGTTTTCGCTACCTTCATTGACCAGGTGATAGGAGAAAACTCGGCAGAACCAGAGCGCAACCGTACGCTGATCCTCGACAAAGTTTCAGTTTACAATCAGGGAAAAAAAGAGGATGGTTTCCCCAGCATTCATTTCCTGAAAAAATATGTATCCGACCTGGAAAGTACTGAGGTAATCTCCTTCATCACCAACAAAAGCTACATTTCCTTCTCCAAAGGAAAGCCTACGGGCCACTACCTCGTGTATACCGATGAACATTTCTGGGAAATCACCGACTTCGAGTTTCTGGAGGGCCGTTCTTTCAACCGAAAGGAAGTGGAAAATGGCGACCGGGTGCTCATCATAAACAAGCGAACCAGGGAACACTTTTTCGGAGACCAGGCCGCGACAGGGAAAGAACTGCGGGTGTACGGTGAGAAGTTTAAGGTGATCGGAGTTGTTACTTCCGGCGCTGCTTTCAGCCGGGTCAACGCGGATATGATCCTCCCCTACTCCATGGATAAAAACCTGCAGGGGCTAGAGGGGCCTATCCAGGGGAGTTATAGCGCGATGCTCCTTGCCCGGTCGGACAACCCGAAGCAAGTGCGTTCAGAACTGCGTGCAAAAATGCGCCTTCTAACAAATAAGATCTCCGGGGCAGATTCGCTGAAAGCATATGCATTCACTCCGCTGGAGCAATTTGCCAAATCAAGCTCCTTTACCGATCAGGAGCCGGAATACGGCAAAACGGCTATTTCCTTTTTCATCATCCTGTTGTTATTTATGCTGATCCCTGCTATCAGTCTTATCAATTTGAACCTCAGCCGTATCGGTGAGCGGGCCGAGGAGATCGGCGTACGGAAGTCGTTTGGCGCCACTTCCGCCACGCTGGTAGGGCAGCTGGTAGTGGAGAACGTGATCCTGACGCTCGTTGGTGGAATCATTGGATTGGCACTGGCTGCCTACGCAACAGGCCTTTTAGTGCACATCATTAACACGTTCGACCCGCTGTTCAAAATGCCGGCCGATAGCTTTATAATCAATTGGCGGGTGTTGGCGCTCAGTATCTTCAGCTGCTTGGTCTTCGGTTTATTAAGCGGCGTTTATCCTGCCTGGAAAATGTCAAAACTGAACCCGGTATACGCCTTGAAAGGAGGACAAAATCATGATTAAGCACCTTTTCAAAATGATAGCCAACCGTAAGAAAAAGAATTTCTTCTTGTTGCTGCAACTTTTCATATCGTTCCTGGCCCTGTTCTTCTTTGTGGGGATGAACCTCAAAAAGTTCAGCTACTACTTTAAACCACTGAACTACGATCATGAAGACATTTGGGTGGTAGATGTAGACATGGCAAGCGTCCCTGAAGAAAGGCGTTTGGAGCTGAGCAAGCTGATCCAGCAAAAGCTGCAAGACATTAAGGAGGTGGAAGCTGTCAGCCGAACAAACACAGTCCCTTTTCATCATTGGGGCGAAGAAGAGAAGATCGAATACAACAAACAGGTTTCTAAAGTACGGGCGTTCGGAGTAGATGAGCGGTATAAGGAGGTGCTTGGGCTTAAACTGATCAAAGGAAGATGGTTCGAGGCCGGCGATTTTACGCTGCATACCCAGCCCATTGTGGTTACCAGGGATATGGCCGAACGGGAGTTTAAGGACCAGGACCCGCTGGGCAAAAAGCTGCTGCTGAACGGTAAACCGGCTGTGGTAGTTGGTGTTTCTGATACTTTCCGCGAGAACGTATCTGCCATCGCAGAACCTGGCTTTTTCTTTCCTTTACAGGGATACGCCAGCCAATTTATCCTTAAATCTCCAAGGGTCGGCGATATCCAGTTGATGGACGAGCAGGTACGGAAGGCGGTGATGCCGATCTCCACGGATGCGCTACCGATCAGGCAGAACATCTCTCTCAGTCTGCTGAAAAAGTATGCCCACAAGCTGGACTACTTGCAGCTGACGATAGCCTTTGTTGTATTGGGCTTCCTTGTGCTCAACGTCTTCCTGGGCGTATCGGGCATGTTTAGCTACAATATTTCCCAGCGACGGGCGGAAGTCGGATTAAGGGTCGCCATGGGAGCAAAACCATCGGATATTTTGAAGCAGTTTCTAGGCGAAACGGTAATCCTGACCACGCTTGGAATTGCACCCGGAATACTTGTTGCCCTGCATCTGATCATTATCCAGTATTTTGCACCCTATATGGACACCTACTACGGGGTGCTGGGAATAATAATCTCGGCAGTGTTCCTATATTTATTAATGCTAAGCTGCGCTGTTTATCCGAGCCTTAAAGCCTCCAGGATCCAGCCGGCCACGGCGCTGCATGAAGACTAACCCATTATGATCCTAATTATTGACGACGATATTGCTGTACGCACTTCACTAAGCCTTCTTCTCAAGCAGGAAGGCTTTAAATCGGTTACGGCCGAAGATCCGGAGGAGGCAAACAAACACCTCGCAGAAAAACCGATCCAGGCGGTATTGCTCGATATGAACTTCTCGATGGAAACGAGTGGAGAAGATGGACTGGCTATGCTGGAGCAAATCAAAAAGTCGAAACCCCACTTGCCCGTTATTCTGATGACCGGCTGGGGATCTATTAGTTTGGCTGTAGAAGGCATGAAACGCGGCGCTGCTGATTTCATCAATAAACCCTGGGAGAATGAGCACCTGATTACCTCGCTTAAAACTGCTTTAAACTTGGCGACCGAGGAGGAATCTCCGGCAACACTCAATCGCCGGAAGCTCAACGAAAAATACGGTTTTGAAAACATCGTAGGAGAAGATCCGCAACTGCTGGAAGTGCTGCAAACCATTGCCCGTGTTAGTCGCACCGACGCCTCCGTGCTGATTATGGGAGAAAGCGGAACGGGCAAGGAGCTCATCGCGGAAGCGATCCACAACAACAGCCCACGAAAAACCAGGGCCTTTGTGAAGGTTAACCTTGGCGGGATTTCTTCGACCCTTTTTGAAAGTGAGATGTTCGGACATAAGCGCGGTGCTTTTACCGATGCACGGAATGACCGGGTAGGCCGCTTCGAAATGGCTCATAAAGGCACCATCTTCCTGGATGAAATAGGCGACCTCGACCTGAACAGTCAGGTGAAATTACTACGGGTACTGCAAGACAGGACCTACGAGGTATTAGGCGACAGCCGAACACGAACCGTGGATGCGCGGGTAGTTTGTGCTACCAACCGGGATCTGAAAGCGATGGTAGCAGAAGGAAAGTTCCGGGAGGACCTTTATTACCGGATCAACCTGATCATCATCCGGCTTCCTGCATTGCGGGAACGGGCGGAGGATATTCCACTGCTGGCTAACTATTTTCTTAAAAACCTGAAGGAGATCTATAACCGGCCGCGGCTTGAAATCGACCGGAAAGCCCTGAACTGGCTAAAATCGCTACCCCTACCAGGGAATATCCGCGAGCTTAAAAATCTGGTGGAACGCACCGTTCTGCTTACTGAACGAGACCTGCTTGAAATTAAGGATTTTGAGGAGCATATGGAGCAGAGGCAGCGATCAGTCCAAGGGTCTGGGATCCCCCTGGACAGCTTTTCGATCGACGAGATGGAGTTGGCAATGATCAAACGAGCTATGGAGTTTCATCAGAATAACATCAGCAGGGTAGCCAAAGCACTCGGCTTAAGCAGAGGGACATTATATCGCAAACTGGAAAAGTATAATATCCCTTATGAAGCTCAAAACTAAGTTTATCCTTTTCAGTATTGTGCTGCACGCCCTATTGATCGCCGTGGTGTGGATGATCTACTCCCACAGCCGGGATCTGTTTTTAATCGGAGAAGCCCTGCTGCTAATTTCCCTGCTATGCTCCATCTGGATGTATCGCGCGATAAGCAAGCCCTTCGGTATTATCTCGGCGGGAATTGAATCGCTTAAAGACAGGGATTTCAGCAGCAAGTTGAAACTGGTTGGTCATCAGGAGATGGACGAGCTGATTTCTGTTTATAATATGATGATGGACCGGCTGAGAGAAGAGCGCCTTCAGCAACTGGAAAAACACTCCTTCCTGGAGAAGTTGATCGAAGCCTCTCCTACCGGCATCCTCATTCTGGATTTTGACAGCAAAGTAAGTTCCTTAAACCCTGCTGCTGTGCAACTGATGGGCATCGATTTGTTGGATGTCAGGGGAAGAAAGTTAGAAGACATTCCGGGGGCGCTAATGAAGGAACTGGCCTTGCTGGATACCCATGTCGCTAAAATCATTACCCTTAACGGGATGCAGTCCTTCAAGTGCCAGAGATCCAGCTTCATCGACCGGGGCTTCGCAAGAACTTTCTACACCATAGAGGAACTAAGCAAAGAGATCTACGCCCGGGAGAAAGCGGCTTACGAGAGGGTAGTCAAGATGATGTCTCACGAGGTAAACAACTCTATCGGAGCCATTAATTCCATTTTAAACTCCTGCCTCAACTACCAGGAACAGCTGGACAAAGACGATCGGGACGATTACCAGAACGCGCTACAAATATCCATCGACAGGAACAAAAACCTGAGCAGCCTGATGTCCAATTTCGCGCGGGTTATTAAAATACCCGAGCCTGTAAGACAGCAAGTCGACCTGCTCCGCCTGCTTAAGTCGGCAGCAACGTTGATGGAACCGGAGGCCAGCAAAAAAGAGCTGGAGTGGCAATGGGAAACCCAGCTGGATCAAGTGCTAAGGCTCGCTGATGGCCAGCAATTAGAGCAGGTATTCATTAACATCTTAAAAAACGCCATTGAAGCTAGTCCCATAAAAGGTCTGATCAGAATAAGTGCCGCAGAAGATTCTGTGTCCGTGTCAAACACCGGACCGGGGATCCCACCGGAAATCTCTTCCCAACTTTTCTCGCCCTTCTTCAGCACCAAGAAAAATGGACAAGGAATAGGTTTGATGCTGACCAGGGAGATTCTGACCAATCACGGCTACAGGTTTTCGCTGGAAAGTAAAAATCGCTGGACGGAGTTCCGGATTGATTTAATTTGATCAAGCTATTCCTCCCCTCTTGCAAAGCCTACGGTTTCCCTGAAGACTTGAGGCGCCACTTCCGCATTTGTTTTGAAAAAGCGGCTGAAATAAAACTCGTCATTGAAGCCCAATTCATACGCGATCCTTTTAACAGGCTTGGACGTCAGATACAGTTCTCTTTTAGCTTCGATTACAATGCGTTCTGCTATCAGATTACTAACCGTCCTCTTGAAATGCGTTTTAGACAACCTATTTAGGGCCTTCATCGAAATGTTTAAAAGGTCCGCATAGTCAGCGGGACTACGTTTCGTTTTATAGTGCTCATCAATCGCATCTTGTAAGTTCTTCAGGATAAAAGGTTCTTTGTCCATCAACTTAGTTTCATCTGTTGGCTGCTGGGCGGTTTTATACCTGGATGCCTTGATCAGAAAGATCTTAAGATAGGCCACCAGAAGCTCATACTGGGCAAGATCCGGGCACAGCATTTCACTTTTAAGTTTTGCTACCAAAGCGAGGAGCTCTACCATTTCCTGGTGTTGGATAGCTATCAGGGGCGACGCGTAAATATTATTAAATAGCACCCCGTCGCAGGTAATTTCCTTCTGATGCTTGTAAATACAGAAAAAATCGGGGTGAAAATTAATCAGGATACCTTGAAACTCGGCACCTGCAGTGATGATGAACGGCTGATACAATGAAAAACACATCAAGGCATTTTCATTAAAATCGTATTCTGAAAAGTCTGCCTTCAGCAAACCTCTCCCTTTCGTCACTAACACAATAGAATAATAGCCTGCCTTCTTTTGCTCTCTGAAATAGCTATCGTCTTCAAACTCATGTATTCTGAAAGCCAGATTACCACTTTGAGGATTAACTAATGTAAAGGATGTTTGTGCTGTCATGCAATTAGGGGTGAAAATAATCAAGCTCGATGAAATCTACCCTCAAAGTCGCCGATCTTTTTCATCGATAGGCAGATCGTTGATACTGGCAAACCTTTTCCGCATCAGACCATGCTCATCAAACTCCCAGTTTTCGTTCCCGTAACTGCGGTACCATTGCCCGTTTTCATCCCGCCATTCGTACTCGAACCGTACAGCCATACGGTTTTCCCGGAAGCCCCACAATTCCTTTTTCAATTTATAGTCCAGCTCCTTTTGCCATTTTTTCACAAGAAATGCCTTAACCTCTTCGCGGCCGTTGATGAAATCGGTACGATTCCTCCATTCGGTATCGATTGTGTAGGCCAGGCACACTCTTTCCGGGTCTTTGCTGTTCCAGGCATCTTCTGCTAACTGCACCTTTTGAAGTGCGGTTTCTAAGGTAAAAGGGGGAAGGAGATATTTTTTTTCCATGTTAAATTTTGATGTTTAAAGGGCGGATACTTCATGATATCCACCCTATTTAAAATTCGACTTAAACTACAGCAGGCTGTACCAGGGCTACCTCGGGAAAATCTACACTCACCTTTGCAGCATTATTGAAGTAGTTCGTTAAGATGTTTAAACCAACGTGCGCGATGATTTCCGCAATCGTTTCATCCGTATATCCAACTGCCTTGAGCGCCTGGATATCCTCATCACTAGTCTGGCCCTTTTGCTGTACAAGAGCCTGAGCAAAACCTAGTGCGGCCTGAATTTTCTCATCCGAAGATCTTCCCTCCCGGGCCGCATCGATAGCGGGCACATCGACATGTACGAGCTTTTCTGCAATGAAGCTGTGGGCCGCGTTGCAGTAACTGCAGGCATTTGCATTTGCCACAGTTAGTGCGATCAGCTCGCCAAGTCTCGCTCCAAGTTTACCCTCCCCAAGGGCCGCGCTTAAGGAGAGGTAGCCATTTAGTACAGCCGGGGAATTTCCCATAGTGCGCATCATGTTAGGTACCATGCCTAACTTACTTTGAATAGTGTTGAAGAGATCTTTCGATTTTCCAGTGGTCTTTTCGGGTTCCAGTGCAATTAATCGTTGCATATTTGTATGAATTTTTGTTGTCACCATTGACTTCACAAAGGTGCATTCGACCTGAGCTTTACAACATGGACAAAAGGAGTTAAGGCATGCACAATTGAGACGAAAGTTCTCTGTCTCACTCGTAAAACAGAAAGTTTAGAGGCGGGTTATTATTCCATACTTTAACACAACACGCACGGATGAAAACAGAACTACAAAAAATGCTCGATGGAGAGCTCTATGAAGCATGGGACCAGGAGTTAACGCAAATGCGGGCAAAGGCGCGGGAACTCTTAGGTCGGTACAATCAGCTGATAGCTGCCCCTCAGGAAGAGAAAACCAATGTTTTGAAAGAGCTGCTTGGTAGCTGTTCCGGCATCGATATACAACCACCTTTTTACTGCGACTACGGCAGCAATATTTATGCAGGCAAAAACTTCTTTATGAACTTCAACTGCGTCATACTCGACTGTGCCCGTGTTACCATCGGGGATAATGTTCAATGCGGTCCTTATGTTCAAATTTACACCGCCTACCATCCGCTGATAGCAGCAGAACGGATCAAGGGGCCGGAATTAGCGTCCCCCATTACCATCGGCGACAATGTCTGGATCGGCGGCGGGGCCATCATTTGTCCGGGCGTTACCATCGGCGAGAACAGCACCATAGGTGCCGGCAGTGTAGTTACCCGGGATATCCCGGCTAATGTATTTGCCGCCGGAAACCCCTGCCGCGTTATCCGGCAACTTTAAGTAGTTCCGCCCTCCAACTGTATACAAAATACTACAGATCCCGGTTCACCCCCAACTTTCTCTCGAAAAAATCGCTGTTAGAACCCCTGCGATTAATGTATTGGTTTTCAATGCACCTCGGCTCACCTGCACAGAAGAGTTCCTGCAAAGCGCCCAATTGGTAAACTTCTTGCGAATAGGCAAGCGGCTACTTATTGTAAACTACTTACATCACTTAGTATGAGAAAAAAGTTACCTGGTATTCTTTTTATGCTTTGCCTTTCCCTTTGTGCATACTCACAAACTGCCCAACGGACATTCAAGAAACTGGCAATCGGATTAGAAGGAGGGTCGACACATCATTGGGGAGACCTCACCGTGGTGGACATAAAAAAACATTTCGGGGCTACAGCAGACTATTACCTTACCCCTTATATCCCCGTTGGATTCGAATTCCAAAGGGGAACCCTGGTAGGCTCCGAGTTGCAGCAGCCCTTCCGTAAATTCAGAAATCACTATCACTCGTACATCGTTACCGGCCAGTTACATTTGGGGGAATTCATTTACCGCAACACAACGACCTACAACTCGAAGCGGGAATTTGTGTTCAACATGTTGAAGGGTGGATTTGTAGGGACAGGATTTGGCGTGATGGTCCATAAGCATATCCGCGCTTTCAGAAATCCAAAAGACGAAAGCACTTTCGGCCTGGACCGTACAGCCGAATATATTTTCCCCGTTAGCATTGGTTGGGATAGCTCTGGCTTTGAGAACCGGCTTATAGCGGGTATTAAGGGACAGCTCTATTTCGTACAGGGCGACAACATGGACGCTTACCACATCAAAAACAGCCATAACGATGTTTACGGTACTGTGGCCCTTACCTTGAAATACCGTTTCGGGTTGGAGGGCATCAACCGGTTCTAATTCCGCTGAGGGTACTGCTGACCGGTGGTTTGCCGAAAGACACGTAGAAAAACCACAGAAAAACGGAGGCTATTGGTATGGCTCTTGCACCATCTTCCCCAAGATTGCCAGCCGTAACTTATACAAAAAAGGCCGGCTCTCGGTAAAGCCGGGCGCTGTACAAAGTAGTACGGAGCCGGAGAATAGCCTCCATCCCCTTCTGCTCGATAAATATAAAAACGGCCTTTTTTACATTCCTGCCAGTTACCGTCCCAACGAGAGCTCAGCCTTGGCAGTCATGCTCCATGGCGCCGGAGGTACTGCCGAACATGGCATCTCCTACCTTCGCAAGTACGCCGATGAGCTGAATATAATTCTCCTTGCTCCTGTCTCAAGAGACTATTCATGGGATATCATTGCGGATGAAGGCTTTGGTGCGGACGTTATCTACATTGATCAATCACTTGCCTATCTATTTGAAAATTATGAAATAAATACGCAGCAGCTGACGATCGGTGGCTTTTCTGACGGAGCTTCTTACGCATTGAGCCTGGGTCTCGGAAATGGAGACCTTTTTACGCACGTCCTCGCTTTTTCTCCCGGTTTTATTCATACCGAGGAGATGGTGGGCAAACCCAAAGTTTTTATTTCACATGGAATAGATGATGATATCTTGCCCATCAACCCCTGCAGCCGGAGAATAATGCGGCAATTAACTTCTGCCGATTACCATCCCGAGTATTTGGAATTTGAAGGCAGACACGAGATCCCCGACCAAATCATAAAAGCCGCCCTCAGCTGGTTCCTTCAGTAAGCAACTAGCGAATGGATATTTGACGGGTAGCCGCGTTGTAGCTCTTACCTGCTCCCTGTCTGGCAATTCTGTCCTCTACGAGGTTCTGAAGCTCATGTACCCAGCGCACAAAAGGGTATTCAATCTGTGAAGAGAACTCCCGGACCGTAAATTCATCTTCCCCGATAAATACTACGGCAATCCCATCCTGAGGAAGGGTTTCAAAAAGATAGATGGTAAAATGAGTGCTTTGACGATAGACACGGTAACCCAGCTCCTCAAAATGACGCTGGCTGATGGGCATGGGATCAAGATAGGAGGAACTTTCGAGGCCAGCCACCGTCTCAATCCGTTGAAGCGCTCCTTCGAAGAGCGCATAGTTTCCCATCCTAAACGCAGAAATAGAAATATTCATGATGTAACAGAATCGACTATTTAGAACGACTCTTCAGCAGCAAAAATTGTAGTAATATGGAAAACTGTGCACAGTAAGTTTCTTTCTCCCCTGTCCTATTTGCTGTTTACGTCAAAACTTGTTATTGTCATTCCGGGCCTGCCACCCTCGGCTATTCCCTGAACAACTATTGTGTAGTTACCAGACATGTCAGAGGTATAAAAATCAAAGCTCGCTTTGCCTTCCCCGTCTGTACGGTTCAGTGGCGACCAGTAGAGGGTGTTCCGGTAGTCGGGAATCCTGCTCAAATTTATATCCCCTTCGTACATCGGCGCATAAAACTCCCGCTGCAGCTGCATACCCTCATAGTCTACTACCGTCGCTTTGGGATGAACTTCAAAACCGCCTAAATCACCTTTGTAAGTAGTAAAGGAAGCAATCCCATCGAACACTGCGGAGCCATAGATATATGGTGTATTTACTACCTCGAGCTTCTGCACCTTCAATGGGTCAAAAGCGATAATTTTATTTCCATCATCAAAGACAGGAACGCCGTCCAGCAAAATAAGAGGAGGAGTTGGCAGGAACTGCTTTATCTCGTAATCAAGCATCTTTAGCTGGTACGACTTACGCCGGATAGCCAGCGATATTTCAGGGACATACTCCCGCAGCACCTCCTCCATCGTAGAAAACCGTACATAATCGTCCAGTAGGTACGTCTTGTCTGCCTTCAGAAAAAAGTTGCTGGAATCGACGGGCGGCAACAGCTCCCTGTTCAGGAACTTTCCGGCATAAATGTTACGCAGCTGCATGGCAATGCTCGACTGCAAAAGATCAGCTGTAGAACCAGTTTGTTGAACAAACGGCCTGCTTGCAAACGAGCTTCTTTCGGTTGAAAAAGGGCTAAGAACTTCCACCTTCAGGCTGTCCCAGCGCTGGTCTGTCTGGAGTATCACTTCGCTCGGACCGTAAAAGTCGCGGGTATAAAACTTCAACAACCCGCTCGTATCGCTTTCTGCCGAATAAAATTGGACCCTTCTTCCGGGAACTGAGAGATAAGCAGTTCTTCTCGCTGTGGGCGCCAAGGTCACAGGATCGAGTAACCGGGCGGAAACAACATGCCCCTCTACCTCAGGTAAGTGTGCATGAGTCGCCGGTTTATTTTCGAGCAAAGCCCTCCATTTGAACCTTCGCCATCCATGAGTGAGCATTAGCAGGTCCGCTGCCTGCTCATCGCCTGATGTAAGATAGTAGGACGGATTTTCAATTTTTCCCTTCAGTTCAGAACTTAGCCATAGGTAACTGCGAATATCTTCCTCCGCATGAGCTAGAGAATCTGTTTTAAACACAGACACTGAAAAATCAGCAGATACCGGCCGGCGGTTTTCATCGAATCCTGCGATCTCCAGTTTAACCTTTTGTCGGTTCAGGTATTGGTGCTGGTTGGTAGTAGCGGTTAAGCTAATCCCTTTGACAGGCTTTCTAAAATAGAGTCGTTCACATAGAGGTTGACACTTTCTGTCGAACAGCGTAATATGAGAAATGCCTTCCGGAAGGTTGTCTGCTCCAATAAAAAATGCCGCCTGCCCTTCAACCACTGCTGCCGACTGGCTAAGGCTTTTTCTTCCCCCGTGAATAAACAAATACAACGAATCCCTTCCGGGGATATTGGTCCTGACCACCGCCCGCAAGCCTGTACCTTCCTGCGTTACGGACAGAACATATCCTTCGTCCAGCATCTCCGGCACTGGCGCCGTAAAAGGCTTTCCTTGTTCAGGACGGATAAAGGCCCTGTAAGTTGCGCCCTTTTCCGGCAAAAAGCTGTGCGCCCCGATTCCAAACCGCCCCGGTTCAAACCGTGCTACAGTGTCGTTATCCTGATTTACTATTGCTCCTCTAAATTTCAATCCCTTCCCGGTTCCGTCAACCGCCCGAAAAGCTAGTTTTGAGGGCAAGCCGCTTACCAACCTTCCTCCCTCGGGAAAAAACTGAATAGCGTTTGTTGCAGCTACAGGCGCAGGAGCTTTCTCCTCCTGCAGGGTGTTCAATACACGGATCGTTTTGTGGAAGAAATAGTCGGCTGTAAAATTCTTCATCCAATGGGTATACACCCTGAATGTATAGCTTCCGGAAGGAAGGGCGGAAGGAAGATACAGTGAGCCAGCGCCCCTGCCAGCCTTCAATGAAACTTTTGATTGCAATACAGCTTTGTTTGCAGCATCCAGCATTTCAACATAAGCAACCTTACTTACGTCAGCAAACAAGTGAGTAGCGGCATCAAGGTTATAAATCTTAAACCAGATGATTTCTCCTGCGAGATAAGTGTCTTTGTCGGTATGTGTAAAGATCTTCTCCTGCAGGGTCGCCTGTTGATACTGATGGAAACTGTTACTAATCGTTCTACCCGGCTGCGCTAAAAGTACGTTTGCGCTTAGCAACAGGAACAAAATCGATAGGGAAAACCCATTTGTTTTTTTCATCATCCTCATTGCTTAATTGGGCCAGAAAGCAGGTTTAACATTAGACCCGCGAAGACGGCAATCAATACAGTGAGCCTCGGCAAAAGAGACCCTGAAACCTCGCAGATCCATAAATTCTTCAATAAACAGGTTGCCATTAGCAAAATGGGCTGCACTATCCCTGGCAGTATTTTCCTGACGACAGCCCTGATTGTAGGTCCACTCTACTCCAGACGGCTTATCATTACGAGTTATGAAGATCCGCTTCTGACTTATGGAGCCGGCACTTATATAGCCGATCACTACTTCCGCCGGATCGGAAACGCAATGGAGATTTCCGGAGATTTCGGATGGTTGCGGATCGAAAATACCTCCAATTTGCTCCGTATTCTTTTTCATATTCAGCAGGTATTCGTATGCATCCTTTGTTAGGGCCTGCTGGTAGACGTTAATGCTATAGCGTTCACTAATTTTCGCTGAGTTGCCTTTTAGAAATACTAGCGGACTTTCCGTGATCTGATCCTTCGACAGCTTAGCAGAGGATGCAATAAGGATTTCGCTGGACCTTCCGTTTATCCAGCAACGACTGATATTGATGCTCGGATCCCGTTCCACAAGCCTGTTATTCCTGAGCTCAATATAAGAAGGATAGGGAGAGATGACCTCATACGTTTCGTCATAAGTCCAGGCGTAGTAGCGGGTATTGTTTGCTGAATCGTGGGTATTTGCATAGATTTGCATGCCCCCGTTTTCTATCTTCCATCCTATTTTATCTATAGCTGGAGACAATTTGCTCTCTACAAAATCCGACAGGTACACCTTACCATCACTAGTCCTGATCCGCAGTCTGTACTTCATGGCTGGGTTCAGATTAAAAGTGGCAAGGGTAGCCTGACCGTTGGCGTCACTAACACCCTCGACCTTTGAATTATCCTCTCCTTCTATAGTTAAAATCGCACCTCCTTCCGGCCTGAAGCGCACTGATTCCTGCAGGTTTAAGGTCCGGGAAACCGAAATCCTGCTGAATCCGCCTCCTGTGTTAATACATCCTTCAACCACCAGGAAGTTATTGTTTCCTGCTACTACTTCCGGATTGAAAGGCTCCTTACAGGCTGTAAAAGACAGCAGGAGTACCAGGACAACATAAGTAAAACTCTTCATCTAAAATCTGATATTGTAGTTAACAAAAGGGATCGCGGTACCAAAGATCGATAGCTTATAGCCGTTTATTGCACCATTCTCAGTAGCAAAATAACTGGCGAAAGCATTCTTCCGGGCCGTAAGATTATAAATACCGAAAGTCCAGGAATTATGGGTCAGCTGTTTCACCTTGTGATTGCCCTCTATATTCAGGGAGATATCTGTTCTGAAATAGTCCGGTATCCGGTACGCATTACGATCGGAATACAGCACCCGCTGTCCTCCCATATAGGTATATTTTCCAATCGGAAGCGTAATAGGCCGACCGGTGCTGTAAGTAGCATTAAAAGAAAAACTGTAGCGGTGCGAGAAGCGGTAGTTGCTGATCAGGGTCAGGTCGTGCGGTTTATCATGGTTTGAAGGATAAAAATTACCTCTGTTTACCGATTCGCTCCCCGAGACTTCATCCGTTTTCAGAAAAGTGCGCGAGTAGGTATAGCTGACCCAGCCGTTCACCTTGCCTGTTAACTTCTTTACCAGAAACTCCACACCGTAGGCCTTTCCCCTGGTGTTGATCACATCCTGCTCGATGTGATGATTCAACACCAGCGTGGCCCCGCTTTTATAGTCCAGATAATCATTCAGGCGTTTGTAGTAGCCCTCTACAGAAGTTTCGATGGTGTTTGACTTGAAGTTCTTATACAAGCCCAGCGAGAATTGATCCCCTCTTTGTGGTTTCACGTTCAGATCACTCAACTTCCAGACATCCGTTGGGGACATGGAAGTGGTGTTGGAAAGCATATGGATATACTGGCGAAGGCTGTTATAACTCGTTTTGATCGAAAAATCAGGACTTAAGGCAAAACGCGCTGCTAATCGGTATTCCGGTCCATGATAGGTCTTTGCTATCTCCCCTTTCTTAACCGTTTTTGTTCCCACGATATTGCCTTCATTTTTAGGCAGTCCCGCTGCATAAAGCGTAGTGGTAGCAGGACCAAAATTATTGAAAAGTGAGTAGCGCAAACCGAGATTGAAGGATACGGAAGGAGACAGATCAAAGCGCTCGCCGAAGTAGGCAGCAGTTTCCAGGGCTTGTTCTTTTGCAATGACGTCAGCTACAATCAGCGAGCGATCGTGATAGGGCTGCAGATTCCCTGGCTGCGACCGGTAGTATATGGATTGTAGCCCGAAATCGAAGGTGTGTTTGGGACTTAAATAGTAGTTGAAGTCTGCTTTAAAATTCGCCTGATTGATATGGAAGCGTAACTTGTAGGCTATATCATCCTGGTAATTACTATAGTTCTGATATTGATACTTGTCGAAACCGGTAGTCAAAACACTGTGCAGCTTGTTAGTATACGCGTGCTTCCACTTCAGGGAAAGGTTTTGGTTCAGATAGGAATAAGAAGTATCACTGGCCAGGTTCGAATTATCGTTGCTCAAATATCCGGTAAGGTAAAAAGAGTTTTTCGTGTTCTGCTCATGACTAACATTCAGATTTAAGTCGTAAAAACCTGCTTTTGCATCTTTGTAGCCTGCTTTCTCAGGAAGAATCCGAAGGAGCCAGTTGGAGTAAGTCATCCGACCGCCAAGGATAAAGGAGGTTTTATCTTTAATGATCGGCCCCTCCACATTTACCCTGCTGGTTAGCAGTCCTAATCCTGCCGAACCTGCAATTTCTTTTTTGTTTCCTTCCCGGCTGGTAAGTTCCAAAACAGAGGACAATCGCCCGCCGAACTTCGCGGGAATACTGCTTTTGTACAGCTGCACATCCTTGATCACTTCAGGATTAAAGGCTGAGAAGAAGCCGAAGAAGTGCGAGGGATTATAAACAGTAGCGTCGTTGAATAAGATGAGATTTTGATCTACGGCACCTCCCCTAACATTGAAGCCGGTGCTTGACTCCCCAACTGATTTTACCCCCGGCAGGGTAAGTACTACCCGCAGCACATCCGCCTCTCCAAAAACCGTTGGCACCTGTTTGATCGTTTTGATATCCAACTTTTCTACGCCCATCTGCACATTGCGGATGTTAGAAGCCTTATCGGCTGATATTACCACTTCCTTCAACGAGAGCAGTTGCTCCTGCACGTTGATATCAAGCTTTCCGTCTGCGTAAAGGAGCACCTGTCTTCTGGTATCCCGCACACCGATTGCCCGGATAAGCAGCTCATGTTTGCCTTTGGGAAGGGTTAATGAGTAAAAGCCGAACTGATTGGTAGCGGTGCCAATCCTCGGACTGGCTATGTAGATGGCGGCACCAGATATGGGCTCGCCCGTCTTGGCACTCCGAATATAGCCAGCGAGAGTCGCGTTACCCCTTTCACCTCCGGCCGCACTCCCGATGGTATAAACCTTATTTTCCAGGGTCGCCGCGGCCGCTTCTTTTCGTCCCGATTCGAGATCAGCCAGGGCAAAATCTCTGACCGGCTCCTTTTTCGGTCGGTCGGGCAGATATTGAGACGGCAGCTCGGTGACGATGGATTTATTTTTAGTGATGAAAACGGAGTTGGTACCGTAGAAGGTTGAATAGGCGTCCAACGGCTTCAATACTTCATCCAACACGTCCCTGACCGGCTTGTTCGTCGCTGACAAGGAGATCTTTAGACTGTCAAAATCCGCCTGATCGTAATAAAATCGCAGCGAGCTCTGGCGCTCCAGCGACCGCACAAAGTCCTCCATGGAGCCATCCTGCTGATTGATCGTTACCAACGCATCGCTTTGCGCCCGGACCGACTGCAGCCCTGCAATCAGCAAAAAAGAGAATAACAATAGGTATAATGTTTTCATGCTACTGGCTACTGGTATCGTAAAACTTCACCAGATTGATCAAGGCCATCTCTTTGTTCGTTCTGAATTGCAATCGGTTGGTTTTGATGAATTGCTGGTTTATGGTGCCGGACTTTCCCGGCTGCTTTAATACTTTCAAAAGGCTTCTGCGGCTGGATACAGGATGATAGACCGAGTCTTTTAAAAGGTAATAGCGGGTGCTTTCAGATACCATTCTCTCGATTTTTGTAGCCCCTGCCGATTCTTTAATTGATTTTCGCCGGCGGGCAAGCAACTCTATTTTTCCCTTGTATAGCTGGTCGTAATAGCCGGGGGAAGGCAATCCCGATTTGGGCGGCAGTTTTTTGATATGTGTAAAGTAGTGCCCATGTATCTGGAAACCGTCCACCTTGGCGGCCTGAGCAATGAGCATAAACGAGTGATCGAAATTAGAGAGAGCTACTTCATCCCGCACCAGGTCGTACAACAATTGCACGTCCTGGTAGATTTTTCCTTCATATACCAGCGTGCCATTGACAAGCGCCTGCTCTCTGAAATAACTGTGACCATTATCGAGACGATATGGATAGGCCCGGTAAATTCTGCCGTTAAATACCGGTGCTTCCTGTTTAAGAGCCCCTATATAGTACGATACTGCTCGATTCGAAACTTGCCGGACGAAACTACTATCGGTTTGGGTTTGTGAAAAGGCATTAACAAAGGGAACCAGAAGGAAAACAGTACCCATGGCAAGCCTTAAAGCTTTATTCATAACAGTTTAGATCTGAAGCAATAATAAAAAAAAATTCTAATATAACCTCAGTCTAACTAATCCCCTACTTCGTTAGGTGATAGCCGGGAAGGATGTCCCTTTGACTTTACTGTACAACTCGACTGCGTAAAGGTCAGTCATACCAGAAACGAAGTCGAGTACGCTTTGTATTCGGGAGTAAATATCTTCCTTCTCCGTATAAAACTGACCCGGAATCAACTTTACCAGCTTTTTATAATAATGCGTGTTATTATAGATAACTGCCGGAACGAATTCTTCGAGCAAGCCAGCCATTACCTTGTAGCCAGCCACTTCCTTCTGAATTACTGAGCTGTAATTATAGATCTTGTCCACCGACACTTTTCCTACCGCTTTCCAGGCAGACGCGTAGGGCTCGGGTAAGGTATCCGTTAAGCTTTTGTTGAAATCGCCCTTTAGTATTGCTTCCTGCTCATCGAAAAAGATCCGGGCACAGGAGACTGCTAATGTGTTAATCGCTTTTGCCCGAAGCAGTCCCACCTTCGCGTCGTCGTCGTAGCCGCTGTTTAGCCTGTCTTCTATTTTCGGATCGTTGGCAAAGGGCAGTAGAAAGCTCTTTACCTGCTCGTACGTAAGGATCTTTAGCCGGTGCGCATCCTCGAGATCAATAATGCTGTAGCAGATATCGTCGGCCGCCTCCACTAAATAAACCAGCGGATGACGTTTGTAAATCAGCGGCTTCTCCAGCACCTTGGCCAGCTGCAGTTCGTTAGCGATCTTCCGGAAGGTTTCCTGTTCCGATTGAAAGAACCCGTACTTCTTCCGGTTTATTTCCGACTTCTCCCTGGCGATAGAGGCACAGGGGTATTTGGCAATGGACGCCAGCGTAGAATAGGTTAAGGCGTAGGCATCGTTTCCTTTGCCGTGAAAGGGGTGGGTCAAAATCCGGATAGCATTGGCATTGCCCTCGAAATTGATCAGGTCATGCCATTGCTCGTTGTTCACGTCTTTCTGGTAGATTTTCCCATCACCATCTGTAAAATATCTGGAGATAGCCGCTTCCCCAGAATGGCCAAATGCGGGGTTTCCGAGATCGTGGGCAAGGGCAGCTGCAGCCACTATACTTCCCACCTCCGAGATCAGTGGTACCTCTTCAATGAGCTCCGGGTGCTGATCTTCTACCTGATTCAGAAAGATATTACCCATCGACCGGGCAACGCTGCTCACTTCCAGGCTATGTGTAAGACGATTGTGAACAAAGACACTCCCGGGAAGCGGAAATACCTGCGTCTTATTTTGCAAGCGCCGGAAAGGCGATGAGAAGATTAGCCGGTCATAATCCCGCTGAAAGTCCGTCCGGGCTTTATCCTTGTCCAGTTTCTTGTCTTCTTGTCCAAATCGCTTATTCGAAAGCAGGTACTTCCACTCCATAAAGTTAAATCTATCTAAACCAAATGTGCCGTCTCAGGCAATGGCCAAAGTTATATTATTAGAACTATTCTCTTCAGAACTTTTGCAGCAGCCATCAGCACTACTACTCCATAACAAAAATTACTTTTTCCGAACATCCTTTAACTTTCCGTGTTCAGCAGAATAGAGAACGGTCAGCATTTAAAATTTTAAGCCTATGAAATTATATGCGATAGATCCCGAAGAGGAGCTGGACAGCGACATTGCGGGCAATGAAGAGCAGGTGCTGCTGGATGATGACAGCCTGGACACCGACGAAAGCGAACTCGACGATGATGACGACTAAGAACTACATCTAAAACAATAAAAGTATGAAGTATTATTTAGTAACCTGGACTGCCGAGAACCAGGAGGGGGAAAACTTTTCGGGTAATGCCAGCATGCAATGGGATGGCGACATGCCCTCCGATGAGGATATCATCGAAAACCTGAAGGTCGGACAGCCGAAACTCAAAGATTATCACATCACCCTGCAGGACAAACTCGGATTTAATTCACAACAAGAGCTGGACAAGTATGGCAGCCAGTAAAGGTGCTGATGGTTAGGTGATTGTTAGAGATAGTATTTGACTCCATCGGACTTTATCTTGCCGGCATCCAGCAGATTACGTAAAGCCGCCAGCCGTTCTGCTTCAGTGCCTGCCTTGATGGCCAGAATTAACTCATCGACGGAGAGGTGCTGCCCCGCGAGAAGCTGCAGGATCTCAAAGGTAATTTTATCGAATACTGCGTTTCCGGATGTGGCCTTCTTTTCTTCGATACAGACATCGCATACCCCACACTTTTCCGCTTCCAGCTCGTCAAAATAGGCTAAAAGAAGCTTGCTCCGGCAGGTTTTTGCTTCCGCATAGGCGATTACCGCCTTTACTTGCGATTCCATCACGCGCTTTCGTTCCTCAATGAATTTCCAGTCGATGACCAGATGCTGGGAATCGGCCCGTGCCTTCAGAAAGGTCAGCTGAGGCTTATCGGTCTGCTTCAGGTAGCTGATCAACTCCAGTTCCTCCAGCTTCTCCAACACTTTCACTACCTCCTCCATACGCATGTTGGTTCGTTTGGCCATATCGGCTTCACGAATCAAACTGTATCCTTCAAACAGGCCGCCATAAGAGCGGAGTAAAGTTTTGATAAAGAAATCGTAATTGCTGTATTCTATCTGAAACCGGTAAAGGTCTTCAGAGGAGACAATAATTCTGACCCGCGAGGGCAGGTACACACTTTCACTAACGGCAATATACTCGTCGTGCTCCAGAAATTTCAGCGCGTTAAGGGTCTTCAGCGGCTCCAGCTTATAGCGGGTACAAAAATCTGCAATATCAAATTCGAAGGTCAGCCCTTCGCCTGCTTCGTAGGCCAGCTGATAGTAATTTCCCAGATGATAATAGAGCTGTTTGATCTCCTGCAGTGCCGGAAAGCTCTGTTCAAACTTCCGCTCCAGTTGCAAGCGATCCGATTGATTATATAAGAGCACCCCAAAGGATTTCTTCTCATCCCGGCCGGCACGTCCCGCTTCCTGGTAATAGGCTTCCAAACTTTCGGGCAGGTCCAGATGTACCACAAAACGCACATCGGGTTTATCGATACCCATCCCGAAGGCATTTGTTGCTACCACTACCCTAATTTTATTGCTTTTCCAGGCCTCCTGCTTTTCACTCCGCAACGGGGTGGGCAAACCGGCATGGTAAAAATCGGCGCTTACCCCTTCCCTGTTTAGCATGCGGGCTACCTCCTGTGTCTCCCGGCGGTTGCGCACGTACACAATACCCGTTCCTTTTACATTCCGGGCGATCGTCAGCAGCTTTCTGAACTTATTTTCTTCATGGGCTACCACGTAGCTCAGGTTTTTCCGCTCGAAGCTTTTCCGGAAAACATTTCTTTCCCTGAAGGTCAGCTTATCCTGGATATCTTCAACCACCCGTTCTGTGGCAGTGGCGGTAAGCGCCAAAAAAGGAACCTTGGGATGTAGTTCGCGTAACTCAGCGAGATGAAGGTAGGGCGGCCGAAAGTCGTAGCCCCACTGGGAAATACAATGTGCCTCATCGATAGCAAAGAGATTCACCTTCATGTATTTGACGCGCTCCCGGACCAGGTCAGACATCAACCTTTCCGGAGAAACATACAAGAACTTGATCTTGCCGTAGACACAGTTGTCAAGCATAATGTCGACCTCCCTTTTACTCATTCCTGAGATAATGGCAACCGCTTCAATGCCCTTTGCCCGCAGGTTCTCTACCTGATCCTTCATCAAGGCGATGAGCGGAGATACCACGATACAAATGCCTGGCTGCACCATGGCCGGAACCTGGAAACAGATCGACTTTCCCCCTCCTGTTGGCAGCAACGCCAGCGTATCCTTTCCTTCAAGTACTGAATTGATAATGTCTGCCTGCAGCGGCCTGAACGACGAATAATTCCAGTACTTGTTTAAAACCTCGTAAATCGACATCGTGTCAAAACTACCAAATAGTGTAATATTTCACAGGATTATTAGTTAAGGGGATTGAACACAAAGTATATTTGCACGCAATTCGTACTTAGATAATGAATAAATTTCTCCCGCTTCTACTTCTTTTCTCATCTCAATTAGTATTTGCTCAGAAAGCTGAGAGCCCCAAATGGAACGTTGAAAAACCTACAGGACCTGTAAAATCGGTGTCATTTACGACAGATGAAGGAACCTGGATGAATTTGGATGTAAGTCCGAACGGAAAAGAGATCGTATTTGATCTGCTCGGAGATATTTATAAAATGCCCATCGGAGGAGGCAAGGCCACGATCCTTGCCGGAGGAATGGCCTATGAAGTACAGCCAAGATTCAGTCCGAACGGAAAATACATCGCTTATACCAGCGATAAAGATGGAGGCGACAACATCTGGATCATGAATGCGGATGGTTCCGGCAAGCGTGCGATCTCCAAAGAAAGCTTCCGCCTGCTCAACAATCCCTCCTGGACGCCGGATAATCAATACATTATTGCAAGGAAGCACTTCACCAGCACCCGCTCACTGGGAGCAGGAGAAATGTGGATGTACCATATCGCCGGAGGTGGTGATGGCGTGCAGTTGACGAAGCGTAAAAACGATCAGCAGGATGCTGGCGAGCCGGAAGTATCTCCGGATGGAAAATATGTATACTACAGCGAGGATGTAAGTCCCGGCCCTTATTTTCAATACAACAAAGACCCCAATGGGGAAATCTACAACATCAAACGTCTAAACCGGGAAACCGGAGAGATCGAAACGGTAACCGGTGGTCAGGGTGGCGCGGTGCGACCCGAAGTTTCTCCTGATGGTAGACTATTGGCATTTGTGAGAAGGGTACGACTTAAGTCGGTGCTGTTCCTGCACGACCTGACAACTGGTGAGGAATGGCCTGTTTATGATGACCTTTCCCGGGACCAGCAAGAAACCTGGGCCATCTTTGGCGTGTACCCTAACTTCGCCTGGACGCCTGACAGCAAAAATTTAATTTTCTACGCCAAGGGAAAGATCAGAAATCTGGACGTGAATTCACAGGTAGTTTCCGTCATCCCATTTGAAGCAACTTCATCTCATACCATCACCGATGCGCTGCGCTTCGAGCAGAAAGTTTACAACGAAGAGTTTCAGGCGAAGATGATCCGCCAGCTAAGCACTTCGCCGGACGGGAAAAAGGTCGCCTTCAACGCTGCCGGCTATATTTACCTGAAGGACCTGCCCAACGGTAAGCCGGAACGCATCACCAAGGGGACAGAATTTGAGTTTGAGCCGGAATTTAGTCCCGACGGAAAATCGCTGGTCTACGTAAGCTGGACTGACGACACGAAGGGTTCTATCAAAAAGTACGATATCAGCAGCGGCAGGGTAAGTACTATTACGGACGAGAAAGGCTTTTACTATTCGCCCAGGTTTTCCCGCAAAGGAGACCGGATCGTCTATAGAAAAGGTACCGGAAATGCGATGCTGGGCTTTAGCTACGGAAAAAACCCGGGTATCTACTTGGTGTCCGGTAATGGCGGCAACGCAGTCAAGCTGTCCGACAACGGAATAAAGCCGATGTTTAACCACAACGACAGCAGGATCTATTTTCAAACACGTGAAGGAGATAAAAAAGCCTTGAAGAGCATGGATCTGAATGGTGCGAACGTGAGGACTCATTATGTATCCCAGTATGCTACTCAGTTTGTACCGAGTCCTGATGGAAAATGGCTGGCCTTTACTGAGCTGTTTAACGCCTATGTCACTCCACTGGTGAATACCAATAATTACCTGGAACTTTCCTCGACCAACAAATCGCTGCCCCTTACCAAAGTAACGCGCGATGCCGGGAACTATTTACACTGGAGCAAGGACAGTAAAAAGCTGCACTGGACATCGGGCCCTGAGTACTTTGCGAGGGAGATCAAAAACTCTTTCAGCTTTGTAGACGGAGCTCCATCCGCCCTTCCCGCAATCGATAGTATCGGACTGGACTTGGGATTGACGCTGAAAGCAGATGTTCCCAATACCACCATTGCACTCACCAACGCCCGCATTATTACCATGAAGGGCGACCAGGTGATTGAAAATGGGACGATTGTAATTAAAGAAAATAAGATCACGGCAGTGGGTCCGGCAGATCAGGTAAAGGTGCCGGACGATGCGAAGGTGATCAGTGCCGACGGCCAGACCATCATGCCGGGGATTGTGGATGTTCACGCCCACCTGCCTACCAGTCCGGATGGTGTTTCGCCGCAGCAGGACTGGTCGTATTACACGAACCTCGCATTTGGGGTTACCACCGCTCACGACCCATCCAGCAATACAGAGATGGTTTTCAGTCAGGCCGAGATGCAGAAAGCTGGTATTACCGTCGGTCCGCGTATCTACTCGACAGGAACTATTCTTTACGGAGCTGAAGGTGATTTCAAAGCAGTAATCAATAGCTTAGATGACGCCCGGTCACATCTTAGACGAATGAAAGCGGTAGGTGCCTTCTCTGTGAAATCCTACAACCAGCCACGCAGGGAGCAGCGCCAGCAGGTCATTCAGGCAGCGCGTGAATTGAAGATGGAGGTGATGCCAGAGGGAGGATCGACGTTCTGTCATAACATGTCGATGATCCTGGATGGTCATACGGGTATTGAGCATAACATCCCGGTGGTTCCTGTCTACAAGGATGTGAAGAGCTTGTGGAATGCCAGCAAAACCGCCTACACGCCAACCTTGATTGTCAGCTACGGTAGCCAGTCGGGCGAAAACTTTTGGTACGACCGTACCAACGTATGGGAAAATGAGCGACTGCTAAACTTCACTCCCCGTGCAGTAGTAGATAGCCGCTCCCGCCGCCGGAATACTTCCGAGTTCGGCGATTATGGTCATATCGAGATCTCCAAGGCAGCAAAATCGCTGGCAGATGGAGGCACAAAAGTAAACCTGGGTGCACACGGGCAATTACAGGGCCTGGGCGCACATTGGGAGCTTTGGATGCTGGCACAGGGAGGGATGAGCAACCTGCAGGCGATCCGCTCGGCAACCCTGAACGGAGCAGAATACCTGGGAATGTCGAAAGAGATCGGATCATTGGAAGTAGGAAAACTGGCAGACCTCATCGTTCTGGATGAAAACCCTTTGGATGACATCCGCAATACGGAGAAAATAAAGTACGTGATGTTAAACGGTCGCCTTTACGACGCTGAGACCATGAACGAACTCGGAAGCCGTGAAAAACCAAGAGACAAGTTCTGGTGGCAAAGCGGCCGGGCCGAGAGCTTCAACCTGCACACCGAAGCAGAGACGCATATCTTTACACATCCTGAGTGTGATTAATATTGAGGTCCACGCGAAAAAGAGCTTTAGGGAGCTGCTAAGACATGAAGGATGAACCAGAAATAGGCGATAACACAAACAGAAAAAATAGTCTTACTCCTACTGCAGGTGAATTACCTCATCAGGATGGGGAGAAAAGCTCATCAATAGGCGACGAGTACTCTGAGAGGCTTACAATGTGGAAGTTTTGCCGCCGCTATAAAGAGTATAAAGGCAAATCAGAACACAATTGTTGAATAATGCTAGTGTCCTGGTTCCCTTCTCCTTGAGGAGCAGGGTTAGGGATGAGGTGTTTACCAGATAGATTTCTAACTTTATCTAATGCAACCTAAGCCATTTCGCCGCCTACTCCGGAAAGAAGCTACGAAGCTACGACAGCTGAAAAATTTTTATGGTTTCACCTGCGAGATCGAAAGTTTTGCGGCCTGAAGTTCAAAAGGCAACATTCTATTGAAAAATTTATAGTCGATTTTTACTGCGATGAACTTAAGTTAATAAAAGAGGTTGACGGAAGCGTTCACGAGAATTTGGGCCAGGCGAATTATGATCATGAGAGAGATGAATATCTGAAGTTGTTGGGGTACTTTATGTATAGGGTGGATAATGATTCGGTGATATACTATTGTCCCGTGGTGTTGGAAAATCTAAAGGAAACTACGGATTCATTAAGGCGAAGGTAAGCGATCTCCTCACCCTAACCCTCTCCTCAAGGAGAGGGGATATCCCAGGATCAACGAAACTGGAGGTCTGGCCGCCATTGCAAGTCAGAGCGAATTCAAAAAAGCGAGGTATACTACTTCAGACAGTCTGTCTCGTCCTAAAAAAAGTTTACAGGTTAAAGATATAATCCTAGGATAGCTTTACGGGTTTCCAGTAGTCCTAAGATAGCTTTACAAGCTTGCGATTTTTCTGCTAATAGTTTTTCCATAATTTGTTTGCACTGATCATTTCGGGATGTGCTCCAGCGGGAGTTAGCATACCGTTGCTTTGTGTTTCTGCTACCAAGAGTAAAGAACATCTGCCATACTTAAGCAAATTTTCCTGCCAGCGCTGTATAGCACTAGGGCTCTAATGTTCGAAAAGCGTCGGACTTCCTCCTTGTTACTTTTCCCTGAGCTATCTGCTCCACCACCATTCTTTTGAAGGTTTCACTGTATGTCTGTTTGTCCATTTGTCTACATTTTGTATAAACCTATTTCAGGACAATACAAAGGTAAGCGATCACCTCACCCTAACCCTCTCCTCAAGGAGAGGGGATGTCCCAGGATCAACGAAACTGGAACTTTGGGCCGCTATTACAAGTCAGAGCTATTTTAAAAAAGCCGGGTATACTACTTCAGACAGTCTGATCTTGCACTTCATAGTCCCCTTCTCCTGAGGGAGAAGGGTTAGGGATGAGGGTACAAGTTGTACCGTCCCGAAAAGAGTTGTCTCGTCCTAAAAAAAGTTTACAGGTTAAAGATATAATCCTAGGATAGCTTTACGGGTTTCCACTAGTCCTAAGATAGCTTTACAAGCTTACGATTTTTCTGATAATAGTTTTTCCATAGTTTGTTTGTACTGATCATTTCGGAATGTACTACAGCAGGAGTTAGCATACCGTTGCTCATATGT
>NZ_JAFEWD010000020.1 GCF_017355855.1 Pedobacter sp. SYSU D00535
AGAACATCTGCCATACTTAAGCAAATTTTGCTGCCAGCGCTGTATCGCACTATGGCCTCTGATGTTGTAAAGGCGTCGGGCTTCCTCAATATTTACTCTTCCCTGAGCTACCTGCTCCACCACCATCTTTTTGAAGGATTCACTGAATGTCTGTTTGTCCATTTGTCTACATTTTGTGTAAACCTATTTCAGGACAAGACAAGTGGTCGGATGACTTCGAGCCATCCGATCACAAACTCCGCAGCTCCCGCACCAGTGCCTGCATCCTGTCGTAGTGCGAGCCCTTCCAGTACACCTTCTGGCAGCAGCGGCATTGGAAGAACTCCTGAAAAAACTCCCTGGTCTTTGGCGGGAGCTTATGCAATACCTGCTGCTTATCGACCGGCTGCAACTTTCCATTGCACTGCAGGCAGCGCTCAAATTCCCGGAATGCTGCTTTGAGTTGCCAGTACGCAATCACCTCCTGCAACTGTTCACGCGTGTTTTGCGACCGCAGCCAGTAACCCCACTTCACCGACTTCTGCTTCAGCAAGCCCACATCGCGTGTCAGCACAATACGGTTTTCCCGCTCCGCAATAGCGACTATCTCTGCGTCGGTATAAGTGTTGGTGTAAAGCGTATCGAAGCCGAGCAGACGCATCAGTCTGGCGAGCTTTCCCAGGTGAACATCGAGCACAAATTGGTACACTTGGGGAGGACTAAAGAGAATACTATCAAAGCCGAAGGTCTTATGCACCGGGTAAACTTCTACCCTGTCAGCTTCCCGAACCCTGGCCTCAAAGGCAACCGGGCTTCCATTCAGCAGGATAAATCCGATCTCCGGGTGCGGGACGCCGATCGCCTCGATGATGTCTTTCACTGATTGCGTGTGCAGAAAAGGGTAATCCAGCCAGCGCTCACGTGCTGAGGCAGGAAGAAAATCGTTCAACGAATCATAAAAACAGAAAGAAGCGGTAGGCATATTAATTCTGAACCATCCTTCATCGCTCCGGTTTCGGGAATTCCCATTTACTTCATCAGCTTTTTGAGCCACTTGAGCTTACCTGCATAGGGCGGATAACGCATGGGAATATCCAGCCATGAGGAGGACTTCAGTACGCCTTTGGCATGCGTAAACGTATCAAAGCTATACTTCCCGTGATATGCGCCAAAACCGCTGGTCCCTACTCCACCAAAGGGTATAGACGGATTACCGAGATGCACCATCGTATCGTTGACGCAGCCTCCACCAAAGCGGATACTGCGCATGATCAGGTCTTCATTCACCTTGCTGGTGGTAAACAGGTACAATGCCAGCGGATAGGGCTTCAGTGCTACGATCCCCGGCACTTCTTGAATCGATCGGAAGGTCAACACCGGTAAGACCGGACCAAAAATCTCCTCCTGCATCACCGGATCCTCCAGTTCCACTTCATCGATCAGCGTGGGAGCGATATAAAGTTCTTCGGGCTTGCTGTCTCCTCCCAAAATAATTCTCCCCTTCTCCAGGAACTTCGCCACTGCGTCAAAACGCTTGCGGTTTACCATCCGCGGGTAATCAGGACTTACAACCGGGTCAGGACCGTAGAACTTCAGCAGCGCTGCCTTTAGTTCCTGCAATAGCGGCTCTTTCACAGATTCCTGCACCAGCAGGTAGTCGGGTGCCACGCAAGTCTGCCCGGCATTCAAAAACTTCCCCCATACCATCTTCCTTGCTGCTACCGCAAGATTTGCCGTCTCATCCACAATACAAGGACTTTTCCCGCCTAACTCAAGCGTGACGGGCGTCAGGTGCTTCGCCGCCGCTGCCATAATGATCTTTCCAACAGGCACACTTCCCGTAAAAAACACATGGTCGAAGGCAAAGTTGTCCATCAGTGCGGGCACGACCTCTGCCCCATTTCCCTGAACCAGGGCCACGAACTTTTCCGGGAATACCGCCCTGATCATCCGTTCTACTACCGCTGCCGTATGCGCAGTTTCCTCCGAAGGTTTCAGTATCACACAGTTCCCTCCTGCAATAGCTCCCACGAGTGGCGAAATCAGCAGTTGAAAAGGATAATTCCAGGGAGCGATGATAAGTGTGAGTCCTCGGGGCTCCCGGTAGATCCGGGAATGAGAAGGCTGCATAACTAGCGGCGAGGCCACTTTCTCCGGCTTCATCCACTTTTTCAGGTGCTTCAGCATATAGTTCAACTCCTCGTACACAAAGCCGATCTCCGTGGCGTAGCTTTCCAGCTCAGCCTTTCGCAAGTCGCGATACAAGGCTTCCGAAATCTCCCGCTCAAACTTCCTTACGCCCTGCTTTAGCTTCAGCAGCTGCTCCTTCCGGAACTGGTAACTAAAGGTTTCCCCGCTTTCGAAAAAGTGCTTCTGCGCCTCTACCAGGTCTGCGTATTTTTTCTCCATCACCTTGAGTCAATTATGTCTGTTGTAAAATAGTACCAGGACTGTTTTGTTTTTCCTTGCGGGAAGGATCCGACGAGCTCGAATGTTCTGCCGCAGGCCCCCTCAAAACCTTTCCTCCCCTTTTACAGTTCTACTAGTACAACATCTAACTTATGAATAATTTATTTAGAGCATTAATCGCAGGATACGGAGCAAAAAAACTGGGAGGCGGCTGCTTCTCTATGGTCATCATTTTCATCATCATCTGGGTGGCGCTAGGATACTGCTAACGCGGCAATTCGGGGTGTAAGGATCACCGGAAACCCCGCTTTTCCGTCCAAGTCCTCATCCCAACCCGACGCCCTCCCTTCATTGCGGGCTTTCCCCTTCAACCGGGTTTAAACATCAGCGTTCGTCCCCTGTAACAGCTTCTTTTATAAAGAACACCCGTCTTCAGCAGGAAGAGTGGAAACGCTCCAACTGAACTGCATAAAAATTAATCTCCCCACCAATCATTAAGCGGCTATCTATGTTTCTATTATGAATTTTTGAATCATACACCCACTACCATAACATAGAACCATTGGACAATACTTATAGTAAACTCGAAGAAGAGAATGAACGGCTGAGAAAGGAGAACGAGGCATTAATAGCAGCTCATAAGGACACTTTATCAAGACTGCAGAAGCGTCTGACGGTAGAAGAAGACCTAAAGGAAAGCCAGGAACGATTTGTGACCGTGTTCAATGAAAGTAAGGTTGCGAATAAGATCATTAATCTGGATCTCAAAATGATTCAGCTTAATGAAGCGCTCGGCGATTTGCTTGGTTACTCCAGGGAAGAATTACTAGAAACGTGTATTCTTGAATATACTCATCCTGATTTTATAAAGTACTGGTATGATCTGCATGAAGCATTATGGAAGAGAGAGTTGCCTTCATTTCAACTGGAGGCCTGTCTCATCAGAAAGGATAAACGTGAAGTGTGGTGCCTCGTAAATACTATCCGGTTCAAAGACAAAGGTGAAACCTTCGGCTATACCTCTCTGGTAGATATCACCGGAAGGAAACAACTGGAACGGCATAAAGATGAATTTATAAGTACGATAAGTCACGAGCTTAAAACGCCTTTGACCTCAATTAAGTCTTACTCCCAGCTCCTTCTACGCTACTTTCAAAAATTGGAAGACGAAAAGCCGCGGCTGATGCTGTCTAAGATGGATGCAAAAGTAAACAGCCTCACTACACTCATTAAAGATCTGGTGATGGCCTCGAAAATTGATAGTGGTAAATTGACGCCGCGGAGCGATGAGTATATGCTGGATTCTTTATTAACCGAAATAGTAGAAGAGTTCAAGGATACAGTCACAACAAGAAGAATTGTCTTAGAAACTGAAAAGGGCCTGAAAACTAAAGGAGATAAGTTCAAAATAGCACAGGTCATCGAGAACTTGCTTACCAATGCAATTAAATTTTCCGGTGAGGGCACCGAAGTTGAGGTGAAGCTTACTAAAATGGAAAACGAAGGTATTGTTTGTATAAAAGACCGGGGACGAGGTATTGCTGAAAGCAGTTTAACAAACATCTTCGAACGCTTTTATAAGGTTAAAGAAGCTGAAAGCAACCAGGAATCCGGGATGGGCTTAGGCTTATACATCTGCAAGGAAATAGTTAAAAATCAACAGGGAAGATTATGGGTAGATAGTGAGGTGGGAAAAGGAAGCACTTTTTGTTTTGCGCTCCCACTACTTGCTTAAGCTGAAAATTCCGTAATTCCCAATTGCCGAAGGCAGGAAGGAATGTTCAATAAAAAAGAGCCCTCGATGGGCGAGAGCTCAAACTAACCAATTATAAACCTACTTTTTATACCGTTTTTTTTAAAAAGTAACCCGGTAAATCTTAAAAAAAATGGGTTTAGGTAAAAAACTTTGTCCCCTAACAAATTTTAGCCTAAGTTTGCATTGTACTTTAGGGGTGTCCGATACGGACTGAGATTATACCCTCCGAACCTGATGCAGTTAGTACTGCCGAAGGGAAAAGTGAAAGGCATTTCATTGCCTGTGCTGTGTCCTATCCTATTAGGCCATTCCTGAAGTATCCCAAACAAAAAAGGAATGGAAATAACAGTCAATCAACAACATCGCACTATTCCCGAAAATTACTCTGTCGAGCAACTGCTTGCTTCCCTGATGCCGGATATGCAAAAAGGTATCGCCGTGGCTGTCAACCAAACCATCGTTCCTAAATCCGAATGGCAGGTTTATAAGCTACAAGCGAACGACAAGGTGATGCTCATCAAAGCCACTCAGGGAGGCTAAGCCCCCATCCAGGAACAAAATCACAACAGAACTAAGCTAATTAGATGATCTCATGAAATTAGAAAAAACGCCTACCGAACAAACCATCACCCGTGCCCCCTTCCCGGCTTCCAAGAAGATCTACGTGAAGGGAGAGCTGCACGATATCGCTGTCGCCATGCGGGAGATCAGCCTGACGGATACCAGGCTACACGGTAAATTGGGGGAAACCGAAAAAAACGCTTCGGTTACCGTTTATGATACCAGCGGTCCTTACACGGATCCTTCCATTGCCATCGATGTCAAACAAGGCCTTCCCAAATTACGCGAGCAGTGGATCCTCAACCGCGGTGATGTGGAGCAGCTGCCGGACGTAAGTTCTGCCTATGGCAAGCAGCGACTGACCGACGAAAGTCTGGACTCGCTTCGCTTTGCACATATCAGCAAACCGCTTAAAGCCAAAAGCGGCATGAACGTTTCGCAGATGCACTATGCGAAAAAAGGTATCATTACGCCGGAGATGGAATACATCGCGATCCGCGAAAATCAGCGGATCGAATCCCTGAAAGAGCAGCTTAATGGCCATTACGACCTGCTGGCCAAACAGCATGCAGGCCACAGCTTTGGCGCCAATACGCCTAAAAGCTATATCACGCCGGAGTTTGTTCGCCAGGAAGTAGCGGCAGGACGTGCCGTGATTCCATCTAACATCAACCACCCTGAATTAGAGCCCATGATCATCGGCAGGAATTTCCTGGTGAAGATCAATGCCAATATCGGGAATTCAGCGGTGACCTCTACCATCGAGGAAGAGGTGGAGAAAGCGGTGTGGGCCTGTCGCTGGGGAGCAGACACCATCATGGATCTGTCAACCGGTAAAAACATTCACGAAACCCGCGAGTGGATCATCCGCAACTCCCCTGTGCCGATTGGTACCGTTCCTATTTACCAGGCCCTGGAGAAAGTAAACGGGAAAGCCGAGGAGTTAACCTGGGAACTGTTCCGGGATACCCTGATCGAACAGGCAGAACAGGGCGTCGACTACTTCACGATTCACGCCGGTGTATTGCTTCGCTACGTGCCATTGACTGCGAAAAGGCTTACGGGGATCGTATCCCGGGGAGGTTCTATCATGGCCAAATGGTGCCTGGCACATCACAAAGAGAACTTCCTGTATACGCATTTCGAAGAGATCTGTGAGATCATGAAAGCTTACGACGTGTCCTTCTCACTGGGCGACGGCCTGCGTCCCGGAAGTATTGCTGACGCCAATGATGCCGCCCAGTTTGCAGAACTGGAAACACTCGGCGAACTAACGGAGATCGCCTGGAAGCATGATGTACAGACGATCATCGAAGGCCCCGGTCACGTACCTATGCACATGATCAAAGAGAACATGGACAAGCAGCTGAAACATTGCAAGGAGGCGCCCTTCTATACCCTGGGACCGCTGACCACGGATATTGCTCCCGGATATGACCATATCACTTCCGCTATCGGCGCTGCCATGATCGGCTGGTTTGGAACTTCCATGCTTTGCTATGTGACGCCAAAGGAACATTTGGGACTGCCGAACAAGAAGGATGTGAAAGACGGAGTGATCACCTACAAGATTGCCGCCCATGCTGCCGACCTGGCCAAGGGGCATCCCGGAGCGCAGTATCGCGATAACGCATTGAGTAAGGCGCGCTTCGAGTTCCGCTGGGAAGATCAGTTTAATCTGTCATTGGATCCGGATACGGCCCGGGAATTCCATGACGAGACCCTTCCCGCCGAAGGTGCGAAAGTAGCGCATTTCTGTTCGATGTGCGGACCGAACTTCTGTTCGATGAAGATCACGCAGGATGTGCGGAAATATGCAGATGAAACAGGTTTGGGAGAAGAAGATGCGCTGCTCAAAGGGATGCAGGAAAAATCTAAGGAATTTGCTGAAAAAGGCAGCGAACTGTATCTATAAATGAAACTGATTGCCATTACTCTTCCGGATTTCTTTGATGGGGAGGCGGATTTAATCCAGGCTTTGTTTGAGGCAGGACTTCAGCGCCTGCACATCCGCAAGCCGGAGTCGGATGAAGCTGCTTTCAGAGCCTTGTTGAATGCTATTCCCAAGGCTTTTTGTAGCCGGATCTCGATCCATCAGCATCATTCAATTGCGAAAGAGTATGGCATCAAATCCTTGCACTTCGGGGAAAGTCAGCGGAAAAGACTGAAGCTTCAGGACTTTGCCTGGCTACGGGATCTTCGATACACTTTAAGTACATCCGTGCATGAAGTCAAAGATCTGAAGAACCTGCAAACCATTTTCGACTATGCGTTTTTCAGTCCTGTTTTCGACAGCATATCGAAACCGGGCTATAAAGGACGTACAGCGGCCGGCTTCTCGTTACAGGAAAGCGACAAGGTGCTCGAAGTAATCGGACTTGGTGGGATCCATGCGGAGAACATCCTGCAACTAAAGGAAATGAACTTTGACGGAGCGGCCGTACTGGGAAGCCTCTGGACAGAGCCGGAAAAAGCTGTGGAAACCTTTCAAATACTTAAAGCGAAACTCCAGAGCCTATGAACCAGCGCCCTTATGTACTAAGTATAGCAGGTTTCGACCCAAGCGCAGGTGCCGGTGTGCTGGCAGATGTGAAGACCTTTGAGCAGCATGAAGTGTACGGCTTTGGGGTTTGCTCGGCGCTCACCGTTCAAAACGACCAGGAGTTTGAGCGGACACAATGGCTGGAAAAGGAGCAGATAATGGATCAGGTTGCTGTGCTTACCAGAAGGTTCAGGATCGATGCCTGCAAAATCGGGATTGTTCCGTCTATGGAGGTCTTGCTGGGGGTCCTCGATTTCCTGAAAGCCCATAATCCATCCATGTGCATTGTCCTGGACCCGGTGTTGAAAGCGACTGCCGGTTATTCTTTTCATACTTCCGTAGATCCGGCTGAGCTGCGCCGCGTACTGACGCAGCTCAGCCTGGTCACGCCCAATTATGAGGAGAAAGTTCAACTGGACAGCATGCTGGGTTCGCCGATTGAAGCCTTCTGCAATGTGCTACTGAAAGGCGGGCATCACCCGGCCAGAAAAGGCGTAGATGTGCTCTATGAGAACGGAAAGGCTTTTGAGATACCGGCAGGCGTAGCAGAGGTGCAGCAAAAACACGGCTCCGGCTGCGTCTTGGCGTCGGCTATTACAGCGCGACTGGCTCTGGGAAATACGCTCCTTGAGTCCTGCCGACTGGCGAAAACATATACCGAAGTTTTTTTAAACAGTAACAACAGCCTTTTGGGCTACCATCACTTATGATCGATCAACTACATTATATCTCACAGCAGAAAGAAGGGCTTAGCCATCTGGAAGCTATTAAAAATGCGCTGGAAGCAGGCTGCAAATGGATCCAACTGCGCGTTAAAAACCAACCCGAGAGCGTGGTAAGGGATATCGCCGTGCAGGCAAAATTGCTCTGTGATTCCTTTTCGGCGAAACTTATCATCAATGATTTTCCGGAGCTTGCCAAAGAAGTTTCCGCTTTTGGCTTGCACCTGGGTTTGCAAGATATGCCTATCCCACAGGCAAGGGAAATCGTAGGCCCAGACATGATCATCGGCGGAACCGCCAACACCTGCGAGCATATTCAACTGCGCGTGCAGGAAGGAGCAGATTACGTGGGCCTGGGCCCTCTGCGCTTCACCACTACGAAAGAAAAGCTCAGTCCTATTTTAGGGATGGAGGGTTACCGCCGGATCCTTGCACAAATGGCAGAAGCGGGAATTAGCATCCCGATCATTGCGATCGGTGCCGTCGAACTGGAAGACGTTGCGGAACTGCTTGAGGCGGGGCTCTATGGCGTAGCCGTTTCGGGAGCGATCACCTTTGCGGCCGACAGAGCACAAACAGTAGCAGAATTTTATGAACAACTAGGCAAAGACCAATCAGCGAAACAGCTGGTGTAAGCTTAGCCATCACAACAATGCTAGTATCATGTTAAAGATTGCAGATAAAACCTTCAAATCGCGCCTGTTCACCGGAACCGGGAAGTTCAGCTCCTCAGAGCTGATGGAAGCGGCATTGGTAGCTTCGGGTTCGGAGCTGGTGACCGTAGCGCTGAAACGGGTAGACATTAACAATGATCAGGATGATATCCTACTCCATCTAAAACATCCCCATATCAACCTTCTACCCAATACTTCAGGGGTCAGAACAGCAAAGGAAGCAGTTTTTGCTGCCCAACTAGCCCGTGAAGCACTGGAGACGAACTGGCTGAAGCTGGAGATCCATCCCGATCCGAAGTACCTGATGCCCGATCCGATTGAAACGCTGCTGGCCACAGAAGAACTGGTCAAGATGGGATTCATCGTACTCCCCTACATCCACGCCGATCCTGTTTTGTGCAAGCGGCTGGAAGAGGTCGGAGCAGCGGCAGTGATGCCTTTGGGCTCCCCGATCGGATCAAACAAAGGCTTAAAAACGATCGACTTTCTTGAAATCATCATTGAGCAGAGCAGGGTTCCGGTAGTAGTAGATGCAGGAATTGGCTCTCCTTCTGATGCTGCCCAAGCCTTTGAACTGGGGGCAGATGCCGTGCTGGTGAATACCGCCATTGCTGTATCCGACCATCCTGTGCAAATGGCCGAAGCATTTAAACTGGCCTGCGAAGCCGGAAGAATGGCTTATGAAGCGCGGCTGGCAAAACCGGTAAATCACGCCATAGCAAGTAGTCCTTTAACAGCATTTTTAGATGAATAGCTTTGCGGAAATTTTTGATCAGTATAGCTGGGATGAGGTCAAAGAAAGCATTTACAGCAAAACCAGCGCCGATGTGGAGCATGCTTTAGGAGCGTCTAAACGAAACCTGGAAGATTTCAAGGCCCTTGTTTCTCCCGCTGCTGCAGCCTACCTGGAGCCGATGGCGCAGCTAAGTCACCAACTGACGCAGAAGCGTTTCGGCAAAGTGATCCAGATGTACATCCCGCTCTACCTGTCGAACGAGTGCAACAACATCTGTACCTACTGCGGTTTCAGTCTGGACAATAAGGTAAAGCGGAGAACTTTGACCCCAATGGAGATCATGCAGGAAGCTGCCGCCATCAAGGAAATGGGTTACGACCATGTCCTGCTGGTGACGGGAGAGGCGAATCAGACGGTCCACGTGGACTACTTCAAAAAAACGCTGGAACTACTGAAACCTCATTTCTCACACATCTCCATGGAGGTACAGCCACTGGACGAAGAGGACTACCGGGAGCTGATTCCCTACGGTTTGAATACAGTATTGGTGTATCAGGAGACTTACCATAAGGAGGACTACAAAAAACATCATCCCAAAGGGAAAAAGTCGAACTTCAACTACCGCATCGAAACGCCTGATCGTTTGGGACGGGCAGGAATCCACAAAATGGGTCTGGGGGTATTGATCGGCCTGGAAGACTGGCGTACCGATTCCTTTTTCACGGCCATGCACCTCGATTACCTCGAAAAGCGGTACTGGAAAACCAAATACAGCCTCTCTTTCCCTCGTTTGCGGCCCTTTTCAGGAGGACTGGAACCGAAGGTGGAGATGAACGACAAAGAGCTGGTGCAGCTGATCTGTGCCTACCGGCTGTTCGACGAGGAGGTGGAAATTTCGCTCTCAACGCGCGAATCGGAGAAGTTTAGGAATAATGTGATTAAATTAGGCATCACATCCATCAGTGCCGGTTCAAAGACCAATCCCGGGGGCTATGTAGTAGAGCCTGAATCGCTGGAGCAATTCGAGATCTCTGACGAACGTTCGCCGGAAGAAATTGCGGCCATCATCCGGAAACAGGGCTACGAACCGGTTTGGAAAGACTGGGACCGGGCTTTTGTCTAAGCAGTAGGAAGTCTGACCAGCATCAAGGATTGTTGAAAAACATGTTAAGCAAAGAAGAGTCAAAACGATACAGCCGGCAGATCATCCTTTCAGATATCGGTCTTGAGGGCCAGCAAAAGCTGAAAGCAGCAAAAGTGCTGGTGGTTGGTGCCGGGGGACTAGGTTGCCCGGTACTGCAATACCTTACTGCTGCAGGCGTAGGTACGATCGGCATCATCGACCACGATGTGGTGGACGAGACCAACCTGCACCGGCAAATCCTTTACTCGGTGGCAGATGTAGGAAAAAGCAAGGCAGAAACGGCAGCTACCAAGCTCCTGGCCTTAAATCCCTATGTTGCCGTACGGCCTTTTGCTGTTAGACTTACATCTGAAAATGCCACAGTTATTTTTGAAGCTTTTGATCTGATCGTCGACGGTTCCGATAATTTCGAAACCCGTTACCTGGTTAATGATGCTTGCGTACAGCTGGATAAGCCCCTGGTATTCGGATCTATTTTCGGCTTTGAGGGACAGGTATCTGTCTTTAACTACCGCGGTGGCCCCACCTACCGCTGTGTCTTCCCCGAAGCGGGAGAAGCGCCCAATTGTGCCGTCAACGGCGTTCTGGGTGTATTGCCCGGAATTGTCGGCACCTATATGGCGAACGAGGCGCTGAAGGTGATCCTGGAGATTGGCGAGCCACTATCCGGAAAGCTGATGGTGCTCAACGTGCTCGACAATGCTATCAACTTTTTTAAAGTGAAACGGGTACTCGAGGTACAACGCACACCTTCCGCAGCCACCCGCCCTGCTGCTCAGGCGGACGAAGGCCTCTCCTATTCAGCAATAGAACGGATGCTGGCGGAAAAGCCGGAAGAGATTTTCCTGGTCGACGTACGGGAGCCGCTGGAAGCAGAAGCTGATCCTGTAGGTGATGTAAATATCCCCCTTTCCGAAATCGCGGACAGCGTTCACGAATTCCCTCCCGACAAAACCCTCATCTTTTACTGCAATAGCGGCCGAAGAAGTAAGGCCGCTATGGATTTGGCTAAGGCTGCAGGTGTGGTGACGCCGATGTATTGGGGAAAGGGAGAAGAGTAAGCCGTTGCTGAATTACCACAGTTGAAGCTCTTGCCCCTCTCCTCAATTGTCTTTAACGTTATTATTCAACCAAGCAAGTGCACCGGATATCCTAAGCGCGAATCAAAACCTAAAACCGGGAAAGTTGCACCCTGCTCCCGAATGAGTATGTACCAAGCAGGTGACAGCGCCCGTCCTGCTTTAGACTTGATTCGGCATTTGTTCGGAAAAACAGCAACAAACGCCAAAGTCGGGCCGAATCTGTTCCCTTCCAATTATAAGCTAATCCTGAGCTTAGTATGAACCAATCCTGAACACAAGCCGAAAAACATCGCTATAAGGTCGCTATAATATCGCTATAAGGTCGCTGTAAGGTCAGTGTAAGCTTTTTCAGATTGTTAAAAGAAGAGGTATATTAGGAGATGATTTTCTAAAAATACTAATAAAACCTAACCTGTCATGAAAAAAAGAAAAAAGGCGCGAAGAACCAGCGATGGTCTCATTATCGTTCAAAGTAAAAGTTACGGCGAACACACTCGTGCAAAAAGAGGAACGTATCAGGAGGCTCCCTTAAACCCCTCAATGCAAAACAGCTGTCTCCAGCTTTCCCAGGGTAATCGAGACGCAAGCCTGATAAGGGCCGCACTGCTACCTCATTTCCTGGAGAGCAAACCCTTCCGGTTCTGGCCCAGACTGCTGTCAGCTGTCCGGCTGGCTTATGGAAAGAACGATCTGCTGGATCCCGGGAAGTTCAACGGTTTCGACGTCTATGAGGAATATAAGATCACGAGGCTTACTTCCCCTCAGACACAACTAAGCGGTGATGACGAAAGCACTAAAATTGAGGTAAGCTGGCACGCCGTACCAAATTTCAGAAGAAAGTTTGCAGACGGCTATTTCTTTGGTGTTGTCTGCCTTTTTATTGACCCCGAAAGTGGCTGCGTTGAAAGTTCCGTCAGCTATTCGAGGCCCTTTCCCTTAAGCGTCACCACAGGTTCCTGCGAGTTTGAGGTTGCACACCAACTGCACAGAGGGTATATGCTGCTGTTTTTATTGTTGAACGCCACCGAAAAGAATGTGCTGAAACGTGGCGCGCCCACCTCCGGCTTTCGCTGTATCGGGGGTAAATGGCTGGGACAAAAAGAGCCCTCAGCTGTATCCGGGCTGGAGATGGAAAAATAGCGGACACGTCAAAATCGGTAATACCAATTTCGTAAACCCCTCCAAATTGGGCGGGTTTACGAAATTGATACGCTAACTTTTTCAATAAAAACCTTATGCAAGTATCTAAAGTAATCCACCAGGGAGCTCTCCGGATTAAAGTAGAATTCGAATATAATGCGCTACTGAGCGCGAAAATCAAAACCATCTATGACGCCCGGTGGAGCCGGACATTAAAAGCTTGGCACATCCCCTATACAACCGCAGCATGGAAAGAGCTACTTCTGTTGTTTCCGGAGTTAGCTAAGCGTGCTGAAGCAAAGGTCGCCACGGCGGAAAAAAGACGAAATGGGCCATCAGTAACCGTTACAGAAAAGAAAATACTGCTTAAAATGCCTGCCAATGACGCAGATGTCCTTTTTCTCAAGAGCCTGAGGTACAGCTTCTGGAATAAAAAAGACCGGATCTGGCAGCTCCCGAACTACCCCGGAAATCTGGATTTGCTGAAAAGCTATTTCGGGCAGCGTTTAACAGAAATAAACGAACTAAAAGCTGATGGAACTATAGCAGAGCAAGCGCAGCGGGAACGAAAGCTACCCTTCAAGGAGGTTCTGGTAGTAAAAACAGCTTCCAGACGACTGAAGGTATTGTTTAGTTCGTTTCCGAAATTACAGAAGTACCTGAAGGAGCTTCCGTATAGCTCCTGGGACCCGACGAATAAGTGGTGGGCCCTTCCCTATTCTCCCTCCGTTCTTAATGACCTGAAAGCGCTTATTGAAGCAGAAAACAAAAACTTTCTTTATGAGGAAGAAGCTACACCCGAAGGAAAGCCAAGAAGAAGTCCCGCGACTATTCCAAACTACCGGAGCACTCCTGAGGAATACCTGGATAAATTGAAGGAGCTGCGGTATAGTTCCGCCACCATAAAAACTTACAGGAATGCTTTTGAAGAATTTATAAACTACTATCACCAACTGGAAATTGACCGGATCGATGAGAAAAAGATCATAGCCTACCTGCGTTATCTGGTAATGGAGCGTATGGTCTCCACTTCCTATCAAAACCAGGCGATCAATGCCATCAAATTCTATTACGAGCGGGTGTTAGGCGGACAAAGAAAGCTGTATCATATTGACCGGCCAAAAAAAGAGAAGACCTTGCCAACCGTGCTGAGTAGTGAAGAAGTGGGTAAGCTGCTTCAGCATACCTACAATCTCAAACACCGGGCAATGTTGATCACCTGCTATTCAGGAGGATTGAGGGTCAGTGAACTGTTGAACCTAAAAGTAAGTGATATTGATGGACAAAGAAAGCAAATCAGAGTAAGTCAAAGCAAGGGAAAAAAAGACCGGTACACGCTGCTGGCAGATAAGACGCTCCAGGTGTTGCGGCAGTACGTGAAAGAAAACAAGCCTAAAGAATGGCTATTCGAGGGATACAGCGGGGAGCAGTACTCGGCCAGGAGTCTGCAGATAATCCTGAAAAAGAGCTTAAAGGCTGCAGGCATTACTAAGCCTGCTACGATGCATACCTTGAGACATAGTTTCGCGACCCATCTGCTGGAAAACGGAACCGATCTTCGCTACATTCAAACCTTGTTGGGACATGAAAGCAGTAAAACCACCGAAATCTACACACACGTAACAACCCGTGGTTTTGATCAGATCAGGAACCCGCTGGACAGCATGAATATTTAATTTGAAATGATGAAAAATAGTGTTAAATATGTACTGTGAAGCCTAAAAACCAAACCGAAAACGCAACGAATGAACGAAAGAGCAGGAGTTCAGGTAAATGGGATATATACGAAATTCGTAAACCCAGATGTTATGCGCAATTAAAACACCCATGAATTATGTACTATTCCTGATCTTCGCATTATTTGTCGTCTCATGTGGAACGTCTGAAAAGACTAAAGAAGTGCGAATGGAAAGTGCAAATACTTCGACTGACACAGTGCCTCTTAAAAAAGCAAATATGAACGCTAAAGAATTTATTTCAGCACTTACAGATTTAGGATTCTTCGAACACACGGATCCAGACAAAGTATCGCTGGTTAAAGATTCATTGACTCATCAATTCAACAATAATGGTGATTTCCTAACAGAATTCAGCAACATGCCTCCGTACGTTTCTTATGACCTTAGGTTTTATAGTTGTGGTGATGGGGAAGAATTGTTTGAAGAGGACGGTGTTGTTTCCTTGTTAAAGGAGATGAAGCCGCTTTTTGAAAAACTAAAAGTTTCCATGCATTATAGTGAGGACAGTCATGACGGCGGTTTACACTCTTTGAGAATGAATGGCAGATATTACACTTTATTTTCAGGGGGAATATTAATGCAAGGTGAAACTATTGCAAAGACTGCTGAAATGATCAACATTGAATTAGGCCTGCAAAACGCGAAAGAACAGATCTACTTATTATCTTTTGATGATGGTTATTACATGGTCTATCTGACAGAAGAACAGCATCGGTTAGTGTCTACATATTTTACAGGAACCAGAGGACCTATAACTGTGGATCAATGGGTAACAAAGACTACAGCCGAAATGAAAAATCTTTTAAATAGATAAACTGCGCATAACACGTCCTTTGCAAAAATGGCGAATGGCGTTATTCTCGAAATTTTCTACATTTAACTAAGTTTTGTGCTGGGCGACAGTGAAGTGCTTTCTAGCCGCCATCTTCGCAAAGCCCTAACCGTTAACCGCAATTATGGAAACCACCAAATCATCAAGTCTTCAGCCTAGGACTTTCGAGCAATGGTGTACTGACCTCGGTATCGAGTGCGAAGGAAATTGTCCGACAAATGAGGTGATGAGTTATGA
>NZ_JAFEWD010000001.1 GCF_017355855.1 Pedobacter sp. SYSU D00535
AAACAGGCTCTACATTACCTGGGTGAGATTACGGGCACAGTCACAACAGACGACCTGCTCGATAATATCTTTTCCAAGTTCTGTATCGGCAAATAGATAGTATAAACAAGTACCAGTAGAAACGAAAAAATGCAAGAAAGCCGCTTAACACTGTGTTAAGCGGCTTTTTTTATGTTGTTTATTCGTAAATATTTAGTGTTGTTTGGATTGATTTTGTACCCTATTTGTACCTCATTCTAGTTTTGAATGAGAGCAAATTCAATGGGAGAAATTAGTTCCCTTAGCGACACTTAACGACCACTAACGACGACTAACAACCTCTAAAAGGGCACTTAACAACAGCTGATTACTGCAATGTAGTTTTTATAAGTTAAACGATAAATAAGTGCAAAAATGAGCTCAAACATTCAAGTAAAAAGGATTTGTCAGCACTGTGGAGTGGAATTCCTTGCTAAAACTACTGTTACGCAGTATTGCTCTGACCGCTGTGGAAAGAGGGCGTATAAACAAAGGATAAGGGATTCAAAAATTCAGAAGAGTGATCAGGAAACAGAAGAAAAAAAGCTCGTCCCCCTTTTAGAATTGAAAGACAAAGATGTCCTTACGGTTAAGCAAGTTGCAACATTATTGAAATGCTCAAGACGAGCAGTGTCAAAGATGATTGACTCTGGAAGATTGGCAGCAATGAAGTTCAGCGAAAGAAATACTAGGGTTAGACGCTCTGATGTAGAGGATCTCTTTCAATGTCAAATGCCAGAGGTTGTTTTCAGGGTTGATCCCCCTCAAATCAAATTTAAAGTTGAAGATTGCTACACGATTGCGGAAGCTGAAAACCTATTGGGTATGTCTTCGGCTGCAGTATATCATTATATCAAAAGAAACAAGATCCCAAAGTTTCAAGAAGGTCGGTATGTGTACGTGCCGAAAAAGATGATCGATTCATTAGCAATTAAAAAATCTCCTCTTTCAACCTCAAAGTCATGAAGGTAACTTTAAGAAAACGCGCGATTTCTAACGGACGTAAAGCCTTATATTTAGATTATTATCCTGCCTTTGTTCATCCTCATACTGGAAAGTTATCCAGGAGGGAACATTTAAAAATATACATTTATGATAAACCCAAGGATGCTCTTGAAAAGAAGCATAATAAAGAAACCTTAGCTTTAGCTGAAAATTTACGAGCAAAAAGACAGCTGGAAATTCAGAATAAGCAATTTGATTTTATTTCAGACAGCAAGAGAAATGAAAGTTTCCTGGAATATTTTAGAATGAAAGCTGAAAAGAGACGAGGCCCGAATTACTATAACTGGGATATGTCGGTTCGGTATCTTGAAGCTTTTGCAGGAAGTGGCGTTCGCTTCTTGGATTTGAATGAAGTATTTTGTGAAGAATACAAAGATTATATCTTGTCATCGCCTGCGATAGGCAACAGAAACAAGAAAATATCCTTCAATACCGCTGCAAGCTACTACGCAAAATTTCGGAACGTAATTAAGTCAGCATTTAAAGCCAGGCTATTAGTCACAAATCTTTACGAGTTAGTTTCTGGTATCGCAGAGAAGGATACACATAGGGAGTTTCTTACAATTTCAGAATTTCAGAAACTAGCTTCAACAGAATGTCAAGATCAGTCAGTGAAAGCGGCAGCACTATTTTCAGGATTGACTGGTTTGAGATTTTCTGATATTTATGCATTAAGATGGTCACAAGTGCGGGGCTCGCAAGGAGATTACCATTTGCAGTTTAGTCAGATAAAAACTTCTGGAGCTCAAAATCTTCCTATATCAGACCAGGCATACAGTTTATTAGGGGAACGCCTTGGCCCCGATCAAAAGGTATTTCAAAAGTTAAGCTATCATAAGATGAGAACTGTTTTGCAAAGATGGCTGGACGCAGCTCAAATCTCAAAGAAGATTACCTTTCATTGCTTACGTCATACATACGCAACCTTACAACTAGCATCTGGAACAGATATTTATACTGTTTCCAAGATGTTGGGACATAAGAATGTGAAGACTACGCAGATATATACTAAGGTAATTGATGATAAGAAGAAGGAAGCTGCAAATAGGATTAAACTGGATTTGACGAATTGAAAGATGCTGTTGTTGCAGCATTATCTCGAACATCATGCTCTAATTTTTAGCTAAATAGCTTAAAACTGCCAGCTCAAATTTGTTTTAACTGTAAGCTCCTCCATTCACTAGTATCGCTCTGGCTTTTTAAGAAAGCGTCAGCAATCAGTATTTTGAGGAGCTTATTTACATGCTTTAAAAGCTTATTGCAAACCGGTATTCAATACATATTTCTAAACAACAGTGAAGAGAGTAAGGAAGGCAACGTTGTTAACCCTTTTATTTCAATTTTTTTGCGCCTTTTTTCAATACAAAATCAGGTTGTTTGGAAGCTACCTTTATTAAGCCCTGCTTATCAAATTCTACTTTTACAATCCCCGGTTTTTCTCTCCAGGGCGCCTGGTTATCATTTCCAAAGAAACAGCTATACCAGTTTCCCGACTTATCTTTGAAATAGTTAGTACCGCCGCCGCAAGGAACTGCCTCATGCCTGTTCTGATAAGGACCATAGATATTATCGGATACCGCCGCCATACTGCTATATCTTCCCTGGTAGGAATCCGCTGCGGTTAAGTAATATTTCCCGTCCTTTTTAAATAGGAAAGCGCCTTCATGTCCTATATCCTGACAATCGCGACGAAGTGAACAATTAGATGCATGGTTTTTAGGGTTCAGGTCTGGATTAATCAGCACGGGCTTTTTCGGCTCTTCTGCCAAGCCACTCATATCATCCTTCATGCGTGCAATCCAACCGCCGCCCCAAACAAGGTAAACTACACCGTCTGTATCTTCAAACAAAGTAGCGTCTATATCACCTAGTAATCTGGCATCATTTGCAAGTGCGTTAACATAAGGGCCTTCAGGCTTGCCAGACACGCTTTTGAGTATTCCCCTATCGCCGGGGGGCATGCTTAAAGTGATATAGTAGTTTCCTTTAATGTATCTTAATTCCGGTGCCCACAACGCTCTTACTCTTTTTTTGTGGAAACGCCATTCCTTCTGCCAAGTCGCATCTTTATCAAACGACCAAACTAAGCCCATATAGTCCCACCTTTTTAGATCCTTCGATTTCCATAACTCAACGCCATCGTTGTGATCCCATATGTCATCCCCGGTAGAGCCTGTGAGGTAATAATTTCCGTCTCCCCCTAAAATAACAACCGCATCCCTGATCTGTGCTTCAATTATCGGCTTTATATTTGGAACAAGACCGGCTTTCACAGCAGAGCCAGTTACTTTTTCATTGACTTTTAGAAAATTCTTTCCTGGAGGATTTTCTTTCAGCCCGGGTCCACTAATGCCTAGATTCGTAGTTCGGGCGGATGTTACCTGTGTTTGTGCTTGCGCCTTCAGCCAAAGGCCTAAAATTGCAGTTAAAATGATTCCTGTTTTTTTCATATATTATCTAAGTGTGAATTGAAAAGACGTGAGAGTAAGGTTAATCCTGTTAAAGCTTGAAGTTGTGTAGTTTGTAGCCACTTTTGTCATCTGTTGAGGTACAAACATCCCATGATAAATGGACCTGTTGCCTTTGCGTCATTGTCTTTAACTCGTTCATTAACATAGTAATTTACACTGCCATCGCGATAGGGGCTGCCTCCAAGGCCCGCTACAGCGCAGCATTTGGTTAAGGTTAATGTACCGTCTGCATTTTTCCTGATTAAGTTTTTCATGATGCCACTATAAGCTCTTTCAGAAATTTCCAGGTACTTTTTATCCAGATAACCCATTTTTACCGCTTTTGCATAGCTGTACATAAACATTGCTGATACAGAAGCTTCGTGATAATTTCCCTTATAATTAGGCTTGTCCAATACTTGAAACCATAATCCATTTGCATCCTGATATTTGGGAAGCGTATCTGCTAGCTCTTTTATGATTTGTATCAGATCTCTACGCTGTGGATGATTTTTGGGAACAAAATCAAGAACATCAGTTAATGCCATGAACCACCAGCCAATACTTCGTCCCCAAAAGTTTGGAGAATGCCCCGTTGTTTTATCCGCCCACATTTGTTTTCGACTTTCGTCATAAGCATGATAATACAAGCCCGTTTTAAAATCGTAGGTTCTCTTAGCTGTTACCAAAAATTGATTTACTACATCATCAATTAAGTCTGGCTGATCGAACGTAACAGCATATTCTGCTAGAAATGGATCTGCCATATAAATACCGTCCAGCCATATTTGATGAGGATAAGCAAGTTTATGCCAAAACACCCCTTCAAGCGTCCTGGGATGTCTTTTCAATTGGCTCACTAGCAAATCCATTGCTAGCTTATACTTTTTTTTGCCTGTCTCCTTATATAACTCGAATAAGATTTTGCCTGGATTAATATAGTCTAGATTGTAGGTTTCGATTTTATACTGATGAATTTGTCCTTGGTCGTTTATCAGGGAGTCAGCCCATTGCTCAACGTACTTAAAGTATTTCGGATCTTTAGTAGCCTTCCACACTTTCAAAATTGCCAAACATCCAAGGCCTTGAGCATAACCAAAGTATAATCTTTTTCCATGGTCCAACTGCCAGGCTTGCGGAAAACGCTTTATTTCTGAATCAGCAAATAGAGTCCCCGTTTTCTGGGAAAAAACTTCCTTCAAGCTGAAAAGACAAATGAATATTAGAAAAACTTTTTTCATTAAAACGACATCAATCACTGTTGCAGATTTTTTTCAAACCTACGCTGTTACGCTTTTTTAATGTTTAGAAAATTGGTGAAACCGTTTCAAAATTTGACAAGGGTGCGGTAACGTATTTAATATTCAAGTTGCAGAAACTGTCTGGCGCTGCGTATTAATTAACCCTTATAGGCATTGGGTTCTACAGGGGAGATAAGTTATCACTTACGGCATCCAAGTATTGGTTTGATTATCATCGCTGATTGCAAAAAGCAATTCTTTGGAGCACAGTTTAATATTAAGACTAATAATGTTAGAGGCGGCTGGAGAATTGCAGTAGAGAGATAGTTTGCAATCAGTAGTGTCTAACCTAGTTTCATTGACGTTTTGCGTTCCGCACATTTCGTTTACAAAGCGCGATAAGAAGAATTCCACTTCTTCTACCTGTCTTGCCGTTTCAAAAATTTCTACAGGTATTTTCTTACAATATAATCGGTAAACAGTTATTAAAATCGCTTTCGCGTCAGTATTTGAAAGATTTTCACCAGAATTTAAAAGTCCGCCGATCAGCAAATCTCCAACTTTACACTCAATCTAATCAACATCCCTTGTTGAAAATATAATAATTGGTTAAGTGAGCCAGCCCCATGCTGGTTCATATTTTTGGCTTGGGACAGAACTAACAGTAAAACTTACGAAAGGAGTGTATGGGCAAATTTTAGAACATATAGCACGCGATGCTGACTGCATGCGACTGCTTTTAGAGTGAAACTCTGCTTTAATAAACGAGCTAGATGACCGAACGCGAATCGGTAGTATAGTTGGCAAAAGTAGATTAACAAGCAAAACCAAAAACTTAAATATAAAATGAAAAAACACCTACTATTTTTAATTATCATGTGCTTTTCAGGACTTCTCCTAAATGCACAGCAACTTGCTTTTCCCGGAGCTGAAGGCTTCGGTCGTTTTGCGACCGGAGGGCGAAATGGCTCGGTTTATCACGTAACAAATCTTAATGATTCAGGCCCCGGATCTTTGCGTGATGCTGTAAGTAAGTCTAATAGAATTGTCGTTTTTGACGTTTCCGGAGTTATTAAGATAGCAAGTCGTATTTCCGTTGCTTCTAACCTCACAATAGCAGGACAAACAGCTCCTGGAGAAGGGATTACGGTCTATGGTAACGGAATGTCCTTTTCTGGAGCTTCTAATACAATCTGCCGGTATATACGTATACGAATGGGGGTAAACGGCGAATCAGGGAAAGACGCAGTTTCGATTGCAGGAGGGACGGATATGATCTTCGATCATGTGTCCGTATCTTGGGGAAGGGACGAAAATTTTTCAATAAGTGGTGACGGTAGTCCTTTGGGAAGAATTACCATACAAAATTCTATTATTTCGCAGGGCTTACAAACTCATTCGGCTGGTGGATTGATTCAGACAAATGGAGGAGTAACGCTGTTTCGAAATCTCTACATCGACAATAAAACACGTAATCCTAAAGTAAAAGGGCTTAACCAGTTTGTTAATAATATAGTATATAACTGGGGTAACGGCGGCGGATATATACTTGGTGATTCTCAGGGCTCTTCCTGGGCAACAATCGTAAACAATTATTTTATTGAAGGTCCAGGCTACAATTACGATGGGGGAAAGGTAACTCCTACAGCACCTTACACTCGTGCCAATGAATATTTTCAGCTTTATGCAGCGGGCAACTTCCTTGATAATAATAATAACGGCACACTTGACGGAACTGAAAGTGTAAAGGCAGATTATGGACCTGCCACATGGATAACTGATGCTTCTTCGGGATGGACTTCTATTCCAGAGCTTCATCCTGTTATCCTGTCGCAAACCTCGGCAGAGGATGCTTATAATTACATTGTTCAACATGCTGGAGCATCTCTGCCTGTCCGAGATCCTGTTGATTCTATCTTGATGCGTGAATTAACGTCTCTAGGAACACAAGGGAAAATGATCAACAATGAGACCTCGCTTGGGCTACCCAAAAACGTAGGGAATATCTTTAATGCCCCAAAAGCTTCGGACGCTGATAATGACGGTATGCCAGATAGTTGGGAAAATGCCAATGGTACAAACGCAAATGCGGACGATGCAATGATTATTGGACCTGATGGATATGCCAATATTGAGCGCTATATAAATAGTATTAATTCTTCAATAACTTTCCTAAAATATCCGGTTAACCTCAGTATCTCGCTTTCTAACCCAACTACCGCAGTATTAAAGTGGACAAATGTAGAAACTAATGCTAAGCAAATTATCCTGGAAAAGTCTACTGACAGAGTTAATTATACTGCTGTGTCTACGTTTGCTGCCGATGCAACCACTGCTACATTAACAGTTACGGCCGACGCTCCGTGTTACTTCAGATTAAAAACCGCGGATGATACGCGCCAGTCATCATATTCAGAAACGGTGAAGATCTACGATGACGTGACAAAAGCCGGAGGAGGTACACTCAAGGGAACAAAAATCTTTACTCCACAAGAGGGAAAATATTACCGTATAATTAATTACGGGAGTGTCGCCTTCAATTCTGGTGCGAATTTTTCGGGCGTCGCAAAATATCTAAACGTTACCCAGGATAATTTAATTGGGTCTACAGCAACGTTTGTATGGGATAATCCTACCCTGTTATGGGAAATTACCGACGATGGCAGAGGTAAAGGTACTTATATTATCAAGAATGTTGGAACAGGGAAGTATTTTGGAAACGTCTCCAACAATAATACCACAGCAGTAGTCAACGAACCCAACGGTGGTTACAGCGTAATTTTTGGACTAAATCAATATCCAGCTCAAGCTGGTGTTGCTGATTCGGTCTCCTTTTTCAGAATACATAACGGAAGTAATCAATTGCGTCCACGCTCGTTTGGCGCTCAATGGTTCTGGTCCGGTGGCAGCACGAATCGGGCAGATATGCTTTATACTTTTGTACCGGTAAGTAAGGAGGCTGTTTCACTTTATCTCGGAGGCTTAAGAAACCTGATTGCTCAAGCTACTAGTCTGGCAAACGAGGCTCAACCAGGGTCAGATGTTTTACAATATCCTCCAGATGCTATTGCTGTTTTAAATCAGGAAATTGCAGCAGCACAGGCTTTTGTTGATGCTGTCGACTATTCTTCAACCCTACAGCCGGAGGTGGATAATGCCGTACTGGCCCTGCAAAGTGCAGTCAACAATTTCATTGCTGCGCAAATTCGTACATTTGCCAATCATAATCCCCAAAAACTTTATAACATTTTTAGTTACGGTACAAATTCCGGATCTGGTACAACTAGCGCATCTGCTTCAACCGCAAGACGTTATCTGGTTGCTATTCCTAATTATAACAGTACAAAGGATTCTCTGGTCTACATCATCGGTAAAAGTGATAATGATATCAAGGCAGGAGCTGTTGATGTACTTCAAAAACAGAAAAATGCGCAATGGATTATAGCTGAATCGGAAGCTAATCCAGGATTTTTTATTGTAAAAAACAAAGCGCGGGGGACATATTTAGCAATTGATAATTATTTGTCAGCTTCCCCGGTCGAAATCTATCCGTATTACCAGAAAGAAGATAACGGAAAACATGCATATTCTTTACAAGTATCGGATTTGAATACGAAGTGTTTTAATGTTGGAAATGTTGATGCGACAGGAAAGGGCGGTCCGCTTGCGTTTAGCACTCCCGCTGACAGGACCCGGTTGAGGTGGATATTCGATGAGACTGATGTTGCAGATGATGTTGCTCCTGACGTAATCACAAAGAATATCAGTATAGCTTTAAATGAAAACGGAACGGCTACTATTAATCCCTCTCAAATTGACGGAGGGTCGAGCGATAATGTAGGAATAGTTTCAATGACTCTGGACAAAACAACTTTCGATTGTTCTAATATTGGCGCTAACACTGTACTTCTTACAGTAGCAGACGCCGAGAATAATGTGTCGTCTAAAACCGCAATTGTAACTGTTCGCGACAGCATTGCACCGGTGCAAGTACAACTTCCGGATGTTACAGGCGAATGCTCTGCCGCCGTAACCGATATTCCAACAACTACCGACGGATGTGCCGGAACTATCACGGGAACAACCATCGATTCTCTTACTTACAGCACTCAAGGAACACATGTTATAACATGGAGATTTGATGATGGAAATGGAAATGTTACTACAGCTACTCAAAATGTAATAGTGAAAGATACGACCCCTCCTGTAGCACTAGCCAAAGATATCAACGTAACATTGGTAAATGGTTCAGCTACAATCGCGGCTTCAGCTATCGATAATGGAAGTAACGATGCGTGTGGTCTAAAATCATTAACAATTGATAGAATGCATTTCGATTGCTCAAACACTGGTAACAATACAGTTGTGCTTACGGTTACTGATGTGAACGGAAACGTTTCTTCAACACCGGCTACTGTAAATGTCATTGGCGTTACTCCGGTAGTTAAAATCGGTGTTTCCAGAACAGATGAAACATTTACTGGTCTTGACAACAAAACTATCGCTTTAGGTTATGGCGCACAAAGTTTAATACTTACTGCGTCAGACACCACTTCTGCAAATGGCTCTACAAGGTATAACTGGTCACCTGCAACAGGATTAAGTGATACAAACAGCCCTAATCCGGTGTTTACTCCAACTGCTGCTGGCAGCTATACATTTAATGTACTTGCTACTAACGAATTCGGATGCACTTCAAGCGCCGCTGTTACCATTACAGTTATCGACGTACGCAGTGGAAATAAAGGTAATAAAGTGTTGGTTTGCCACAAAACAGGCAGCAAGTCTAATCCATGGACACAAGTCAGCATAGGCTACAACGCAGTTGCAGAACACTTGAGCAAAGGTAGTTATTTAGGTGCTTGTACATCTCCAGCAGCGGCAAAAGTTGCTGCCATTGAAACCTCTGAACTTAGTCTTAATACTCTTAATGTAAGTAGCATTAACACCTTATCTGCGTATCCGAATCCATTTAAAACACAGACAAGGGTTGTATTTAGGTTACTTTCGGATCATCCAAACGTCTCACTGGACCTATACGGTCTGAAAGGAAAGGTGAAAAACATCTACTCGGGCCCTGTAAAAGCACATCAAGAGTACTCATTTAATTATGATACCGCTATTGCTCCTGGAGTTTATTTTTTCTTGCTAAGCGGTTCTAAACTGGCCTTAAGTTTTAAAGTTATCGTATCGCAATAAGTTGGGCTTATAAAAAATCGCTTAATGTTTGAAACAAGGGAACTGCCTTCATTAAGAATGACATTGACTTTATGTTACAGCATAAGGAGGGGGCTTTAGGAATAGCTCTTGAATTTCTTTCCTACAAGCGTTAGATGAAAAGCAAACTGTTCTGGTGCCTGGATTAGTCTTTTAAAATAGTGTTACAAATACTTTTCAAAAGGAATTCTGTCAAATATTGAAAGTCTTTCATCAAATTTTTAAACTTAAAAATCTCGCGACGGCGTAGGTTTGAGATATGGAAAGCGCAATTATTTTGTCTTGCGCAGTTCTCTAATTATCATTCTGGAAATCATTTTAATTACTGGCTGGGCCAGGTTGGTGTAGGGCGAGAAATCCATGACTCCACCCGTAAGGGAGAGTCGTGGATATTCTTTACCGCTGAATTATCGCAACTTTTTATAGACCATTAATACGTTTTTTATTAACAAACTAATTATGAACGAAGAATTAAAAAAGCTCTCATTAAGAATGTCCTCGCTTTTGATATTGCTCTGTTTGTGCTGGCAAACAACAGTAGCGCAAAGCCAAAAGCGGGTTTCAGGAACGGTAGCTGCTGCCAACGGCGAGCCAATTATCGGTGCTGCAGTTAAAGTAGTTGGCGAACAATCAGGTGCGACAACAGATGTAAATGGAAAGTTTTCCTTAGACGTCAAGCCTAGCGCCGTGTTAGAAGTTAGTTATTTGGGTTTCGAAACCCAAAGGGTCAATGTGGGCGAACACACTTCGATAAATATTATCTTAAAAGAAAATACCAAGACCTTGGATGAGGTTGTTGTTATTGGCTATGGGGTAGCGAGAAAGAAAGACCTGACCGGCTCGACAGTCTCTATAAAAGGGTCGGAAATTGCAAATATCCCGGTGACAAGTGCGGCACAGGCAATAACCGGTAAACTTGCAGGTGTTAATGTGGTAACACAAAGTGGCGCACCGGGAGCTCCTGTTAATATAACAATACGTGGTGGTACCTCAATCACTCAAAGTACTACGCCATTGTATATTGTTGATGGTTTTCAGATGGATAATGCCCTGAAGAATATCGACATTAACGATATCGAGTCTATAGATGTAATGAAGGATGCATCAGCTACAGCTATATATGGTGCACGTGGCTCAAACGGAGTAGTAATTATAACTACTAAATCTGCTAAAACGGGTAAAAGTCAGGTTTCTTACAACGGTTATGCAAGTTTTGAACGACTTAGCGAAAAGATAGACGTTATGAGTCCGGAAGAATACGTAAGGCACCAATACGAATTCCTGATGTTGCGTGGAACTCCAATGGATCAATTTACCAAGAATTTCGGTGGAGGTAATTCACAAGACCCCGCATTCTATACCGGAGCGTCTCAATACATCCATGACACCTATTCTCAAACTCAGGGGATAGACTGGCAGGATATTGTTTTTGGAGGTTCGTCGCTGCTTCAGAATCATAATGTAAGTGTTTCGGGAGGAACCAACAAGACAGGCTTTATTTTAAGCTATAACAATGTTGGGCAGCAGGGTATTCTTGATAAGCACGGTTATGGTAAGAATAACGTAAGGGCAAAAATAAACCATACTGTAAATGATCGGATTCGTGTAGACTTCAACTCAAACTACAACAATACAAAGTTAGAGGGAGGTGGATCTTTAGGTGGCCGTTTAAGGATGACGCTTATGGCGCCTGTTACGGGAGGAACACGCTTTACCAATGATCAAATGATCAATACGGATGATTTCTATAATAGCATATTGACTGATGTAGGAACCTATAACGTTTATAATCCAATACTTTTAAACAATGCTACTTCTTCTAAACAACTCACCAGACAATATATGGGAAATGCGGGAGTAGATATTAATATCTTAAAAAACCTGACTTTCCGAACAGCAGGAAGCTATTTTTGGCAGCAAGAAAGATCGGAATCTTGGGAAGATGAAACAACTCAGGGAGCAATAGCGAATCACGGTGGCCGTCCTTTTGGATCCAGAAATAATAGCGAAGAATATTCCTGGCAGATCACCAATACCCTTAATTGGAAACAGACTTTTGGAAAGCATAACATAAATGCACTTCTTGGGCAAGAGGCCTACAACTCTCAATCCATGTACTTGAACAATAGTTATGATAATTTCAATCAGGTAAATTTCGGTTTAAATAATCTCGACGGAACGCTGGTGTATGACAAGTCATCAGGTTTATCGAATTACCGGATTACCTCAGTGTTTGGCCGTGCACTATATAATTATAATGAAAGGTACTTGCTAACGGCTTCTCTAAGGGGTGATGGAGTGTCTAAATTTGCTAAAGGAAAGCAATGGGGGCTTTTGCCTTCTGCTTCAGCAGCATGGCGAATCACAGAAGAAAGCTTCATGAAAAACAATACCTTTTTCGATCAGCTAAAACTGAGGGTTGGTTACGGCGTCACTGGGAATTGTGATATCGATGACTATATGTATACTACTGCTTACGGATCGAATGTCTATGCTGTTAACAACACAAATCCAGTAGGGCTGGCGCCAGGTAGCAGACTAGGCAATCGGGAGCTAGTTTGGGAAAAGACGAAATCTGCAAACCTTGGACTGGACATTTCCATACTTAAAGGCAGAGTAAGCCTAACCGCGGAACGCTACAGAAATGTATCTGATAACCTATTGTTAGAAGTTGCTATTCCAAAAAGTACAGGCTATTCTACCCAGTATCAAAATATCGCATCTATTCGCAATCAAGGTTTTGAGTTCGTTCTTAATACAAGAAATATTGTTCATAAAGCTTTCACCTGGACAACAGACTATAATATGTCGTTTAACCGGTCCAAAGTGTTGAAGCTATACGGCACGGATACAAAGAGAATGCCTCCGGGTACTTTTCTTGTAGAGGAAGGAAGTCCACTGGGCCAGTTTTTTGGATATAAATATGATGGCGTTTACACAACGGACGACTTTGTGCAAAATGCAAATGGCTCTTATACATTAAAAGACGCGGTTGCAAGAGCTAAAGCTCCGGGAGGTACAATAAAACCGGGAGATTTGAAGTACGTGCCTACTGCAGGAGAAGTTGATGCGAACGGTAACCCTGTCTGGACTGCTAACGACCGCACAGTTATCGGCAGCGCATTACCAAAATTCACCGGTGGTATGGTTAATACCTTTGCCTATAAAGGATTTGATTTAAGTGTATTTGTGAATTTTAGTTATGGAAACCAGGTTATGAATGCCAACAAACAAAGCTTTATGGGTCCCAATATGGCTTTTACAAGTTCATTCTATCCAATGGCAAACCGTTTTGTTCTGATAGATCCAGCAACTGGCAGAGAAACCACGGACTTGCAACGTCTGGCAGCCTTAAATCCTAATCAATACGCAAAAGATGCAGTTTGGAGCTTGCAATCAAGAAATCAGAACGCCTTAACCGAAACTTCGGATTACTATCTTGAAGATGGCTCATTCCTTCGCATTAATACCGTTACCCTTGGCTATTCCCTTCCTTCAATGGTGTTAAAGAGAGTAGGATTAAAAACAACAAGGATGTATTTCACCCTTAACAATCCCTATGTCTTTACCAACTATTCAGGATACGATCCGGAAGTATCAAACTCAAGCAAAGGGTTTGAGCAAGGTGTCGACAGCTCTGCTTACCCTCGTTCCAAGAGCTTCGTATTCGGTTTGAACTTGACATTTTAAACGTATAAAAAGAGCAAAAGATGAAAAATCTATTATACAAAGGACTTTTGATTTTGTCCATCATCGCTGTTTCCTCCTGTAAGAAAGATTGGCTTTCTATTCCTTCGCCAACAAAATTGGATGACGAAACCGTGTTCAAAAATTTAAATGCTGTGGATATGGCTGTTTTAGGTATATATCCCAGTACTTTCCACCAGGAATTATATTACAATTTAACCGCTAATTCAGATGAGGTAATAACAACTGAAAACAACAATAGCAAGACAAGGCTGGCAACCTACAACTATACGCCTTCGGAGAGTCCCAGTGGGCTATATACGACGGCATATAGAGCAATCGAGATGGCGAACCTGGTACTGAAAAAGCTACCTCCTTATACTCCGAAAGATGCCAAAGAGGAAAAAAAGAAAAATATGCTATTAGGAGAGTGCTATGCCATCAGAGCGATGTCCTACCTAAATATAGTTCGTCATTTTGGAGATGTTCCTTATACTAATATTCCTACGGAGGATGCTAAATCCTATTCCTCAGGGAGGGTTTCCAGAGATTCCATCTACGATAGATCTATTCAAGATTTACAAAAAGCTGTAGAGTTATTGCCATGGCAAAGTGAGGGGATGATTCAGACTCCTGAACGCTTCTCAAAAAATGCCGCCTATGGTATTTTAGCAAGAACAGCTTTATATGCTGCAGGGTATTCCTTACGTTGGGATTTAAATACTTATTCTCCTTCATCATTGCAGTTAGCGCAAAGACCCGATCAAAACCGGATACAGGAGCTTTATAAAATAGCCTCGGATGCTTGTGAGGAGGTTATCAAAAGGGGCGAAAACCGTCTTCTTCCAAAGTTTGAGACTGTTTTTAGAGATCTCGTAAACGGTAGATACAATGCGGAGTCGATGCTTGAGCACGGCCAATTTGGTAATGACTTTAATAGCAGCGCTATCGGCTACACAAACGGGATAGCTATTTTAAGAGGGAACGTAAACTTTGGAAGATCATTCCCGCTGCAAGGCGCAATGCCAACGCTTTGGTTTGACTATGATGCACAAGATACAAGACGAGGCGTGACAATTGCCAACTTCGGATTAACCAGCACTAATGAACGCTGGCTAAATCCTTATTCTATGATGGGAATTGGTAAGTTTCGTGTGGTTTGGAAAGCAGACAAAGGGGTAGCTGATAACAAACGTAATATCAACTGGATATTTCTACGTTATTCCGATGTTCTGCTTATGTATGCAGAAGCTCAAAATGAACTAAATAATGGCCCGACAACTGCAGCGATCAATGCCTTTAAAGAGGTAAGAAAGCGGGCATTCAATGGCGATGAAACTAAGATTGGAGTCATTCCGACTAGCTACCAGGAATTTAAAAACGCTATTATAGAAGAGCGTAAATTGGAATTAGCATTTGAAGGTTGGAGAAAGACTGACTTGGTACGATGGGGCATTTTTTATGAAAAGCTTACGGAAACCCAGGCGAAGTTACAACAGCTTGCGAGAAGAGAAGCCGGCTCTAAATATGCGAATGTTCCTCGGTACGCTGCGTATAAGGTGGGTACAGTTAGTTTTGAAGACCCAGTTGTAGAAATTGTACCTAATTATACCTACATGACCCAGCCTAGTTCAACTGAAAGAACGAGATTAACAACAGAAGGTTATAAGTTAGTCAATTTAGATGGTGATGCTGTAAATACTGGTGCAACCAGGTTCAACTTTTTCGACACAAGCAACGGGCAGCTTTCTGCTTGGGTAACTAGTGTGTTCAGTGGACTACGTAAAAATCAGTCCGAATTACACCCTTTAGGTATCAGTAAAATTAATGAAAATCCAGGATTAACAGGTCAGGAACTACCGGGTTACTAGAAACTATATCCGCAGGAAAAAAATTGAAAGCTTTTCTCTTAAAAGTGCAGCCGGACGATCTCTTCGTTCTGGCTGCCTTAATATTCTGGTAACTTCTCTAATTTTTTCAAGATCTTACTTTAATAGCTTGCGTGCAGGGAAACACGTACATGTTTTGATTGATAGCCTTATCCGAAGGATGCGACAAATACCTTCATCAAGTCGCCTCCTTCTAACATTTATAGATGTCTCTCGGAATGCAATATAGAAAACCAGCAAACAATAGTTTCTAACCCGGTAGTAGAAGCTATAACCCAACTTAAATAATACATGTTTATATGAACGTAGGTAAAATCATCATCAGTAGTGCGCTGTATTTAATAGCAGTCCTGGCACAGACAAACGCCCAACCTATAAACCGGCAGGACGTTGTGCAAAGGCATACGATTCTGAATACAAGGATAGATTCTCTGGAATCATTATCAGTAGGAAATGGAAAATTTGCATTTACAGTAGATGCTACAGGACTACAGACTTTTCCCGAACGTTACGCAAAAGGTGTTAGTTTGGGTACTCAGTCCGAATGGGGATGGAACCGGTTGAAAGATACTGTTGGATATAAATTTGAAGAAACGTTCAAAGAGTTTACGTTCAATGGAAAGAAAGGTAGCTATAGCATGCAGTCCTCCGAGCCTTTAAGAAAACGAAGGGCGGCCGATTGGTTTCGCAAAAGTGTACATCGCATCCAACTGGGTAATCTCGGCTTCGACATTCATAAAAAAAATGGCCGTTTGATTACTCCCTCTGATGTGAAGAACATCCATCAGACATTAAATATGTGGACCGGCGAAATTACAAGTCGTTTTACGGTTGAAAATGTACCCGTGGAGGTTGTTACCGTTGCTCATCAGGAGCTGGATCTTGTAGCGGTTAAAGTTAAAACGCCGTTGTTGCAGGCGGGAAGATTGAAAATCAGAGTACGTTATCCTTATCCTACTATAGGGTTTTTGGATGAGGGCGTAAATTACAATAGTAACGAAAAACATTTTTCATCTGTCGATGCCCAAAGTGAAACCGGTGCAGTGTTAATACATAAACTGGAAGGAATTACTTATTTCAATGAGTTGAAATGGAATGGGAAAGCATCTGTTGCTCAGACCTCGACTCCGCACTATTTTCAGATAACTCCCGATAAGGGAAGTGATTCTTTTGAGCTTAACTGCCTGTTTTCGCAACAAACTCCAGGAAATTCAGATTTGCCAGATTTCGAAGAATGCAGGAATAATAGTAGCAACCTTCTTAAATCCTTCTGGATGAGCGGAGCGGCAATAGACTTCGCTGGAAGCACTGATCCACGTGCTAAAGAACTGGAAAGGAGAGTAGTAACTTCACAGTATTTAACAAAGATTCAGTGTGCAGGCTCGTTTCCTCCACAGGAAACTGGTTTAACCTTTAATAGCTGGTTTGGAAAGCCCCATTTGGAAATGCATTGGTGGCATGCTGTTCACTTTGCTTTATGGGGAAGACCGGAATATCTGCAAAAGAGTCTCGATTGGTATTTTGAAGCTGAAGATGGAGCGAAGAAAATCGCAGCCAGACAAGGTTTTAAAGGTGTTCGGTGGCAAAAGATGACTGACCACGAAGGGCTGGAAAGCCCCTCGTCTGTAGGTGCATTTATATTGTGGCAGCAACCTCATCCTATTTATATGGCTGAATTGCTTTACCGCGATAATCTTAGTAAAGATGTGCTGGAGAAATACAAAGACATCGTTTTTCAAACGGCAGAGTTTATGGCTTCTTTCCCTGCTTATGATAGTGTTAAACATCGCTATAACTTAGGCAAAGGGTTAATTCCGGCCCAGGAAGTTTTCAGAGCAGTAGATACTTATAACCCAACTTACGAGTTGGCTTACTGGGATTGGGCTCTTCGGGTGGCCCAAAAATGGCGTGAGCGGTTGGGAATGCCTCGAAATGCAGAGTGGGACAATGTAATTACGAAGCTGGCACCACTGCCCGTATCTAAGGGAGTGTATCTGTCAACAGAGAATAATCTAGACTCGTTCACTAACCAGGAATGGCTACGTGATCACCCATCTGTTTTGGGTGCTTTAGGCATGGTACCTGCATCTCCTAAATTAGACAAGGCTATCATGCAAAGGACCTTTGATACTGTTTGGAAGGTTTGGCAATGGGATGATACTTGGGGATGGGATTTTCCGATGGCTGCTATGACAGCTGCACGACTTGGAAATCCTGAAAAGGCCATTGACGCCCTGTTTATGAACATTAAAACCAATACCTATTTGAAAAACGGACACAATTATCAGGACGGTCGCTTAAGAATTTATCTACCTGGTAACGGAGGTGTCTTAACTACTGTTGCTATGCTTGCTGCCGGCTGGGATGGTACCGTCGGGCCAAATCCAGGTTTCCCTAAGAATGGTAAATGGAAGGTGAAGTCAGAAGGATTTAAGAGGATGCCATAGCCTGCAAGATTCTGATGTACAGGCACATACAACATAACAACTTATAACTACATAAAAGTCCAGGCAGATAGTATTGCTATCGCCTCAATTATAAATTGTTTCCAAGCTAGTGCAAAGCAAGTATTCTATATGGAACGACTATACCTGAATGGTTCAGCTAAATTAAGCGTACTGTCATAAGTAAGCTGGGTAGATACTATCGGATCACCGATTTTAGTATTGGAAACAATAGTTCTGTCTTACTTACTAAAGCTATATAAGCCTATCAAGGTTGTTTTGTCCATAATTCAGTTGGCCCAATGCGAGATGAGAAATACCTCTTCATACATCCAAAATAACAATTATTTAAAGTTTTTCGTCAAATTTCAAAAGTGCTGGCGACCACTAACCAATAGGTTTGTAACACCAATTATAAATCTAGAAATATGAGGAAAACTAGGATTAATCAATTTTTAGTTGCATTTAGAAGTTTAGGAATGCAAAGTCGTCATTTCGCCCTTGGAGGTGCAATACTATTAAGTACACAGGTACTCGGCCAACAGTTAGCCTTTCCATCAGCGGAAGGTTTTGGCCGTTTTGCTACTGGTGGACGAGGCGGTACAGTGTATAAGGTTACTAACCTGAATGACTCCGGGCCTGGCTCATTTCGCGATGCTGTGAGTCAGCCTAATCGAACCGTTGTTTTTACAGTAGGAGGTATAATAAGAATCAGTACCCGTATTGTTGTCCAGAAGAACGTAACGATTGCGGGTCAGACAGCACCGGGTGATGGCATCATGATCTATGGCAATGGTCTTTCCTTTACAAATGCAGATAATAGTATCGTAAGGTACATTCGTATCAGAATGGGTATTAATGGAAGTGATGGTAAAGATGCAATTGCTATTGCGAATGGTAAAAATATGATTTTCGACCATGTATCAGTATCCTGGGGAAGGGATGGGACATTAGATGTTAGTGCTGCTACAGGAGACGAAGTTGGTGATATGACGTTTCAAAACTGTATCATCGCACAGGGGCTTCAAGGGCACTCAACCGGAGGCTTGTTACAGTCGGATGCTGGTATAAGTATTCTTAGAAGTTTATATATTGATAATAACTCCAGAAACCCAAAGGTGAAGGGTATAAACCAGTTTGTAAATAACGTCATTTATAACTGGGTAGCTTCAGCGTATATATTGGGCGATTCGGACGGTCCTTCAGCAGCTAATGTTACCAACAATTATTTTATCAACGGCCCCGAGACCTCTACTTCTGCGTTTAGTCGTGGAAATACCAATTTCAGTATTTATGCTGCAAATAATTACCAGGATTCTAATAAAGATGGGGTATTAAATGGTAGCGTTATACCTCAATCGGGCTACGGAACTGTAACCTGGAAAACTACTCCTTTTGATTATCCCGTTGTTACGGAACTAACGCCACAAGCAGCGTTGAATTATGTTATTGCAAATGCAGGGTGCAATAAAAAAAGAGATAAAACAGATGCAAGACTAATTACAGAGCTTCAGTCGTATGGAACAATAGGCCAGACTATCAGTGATGAGAATAACGCTCCGATGAATGGGGTGGGTACTTTAAATAGTGGGTCTGCTCCATATGATTCTGACAATGATGGAATGCCGGATTCATGGGAATCTGCAAATGGCACGAACATAAATGTTGCAGATAATAACGGAGACCTTGATGCTGATGGATATACGAATCTTGAGGAATATCTTAATTCTTTGACTGGCGGAGATTCTGCAACAGGCACAAGCATTACTATTCAGGAGAATTCAACCGGCTTTTGTAGTGTTCAGGGAACTATTGACTCTAATCATTCTGGATTTACAGGCAGCGGTTTTGCAAATACTAACAATGTAGCAAATAGAGGTATAGTATGGCGAATCAACGTGCCGCAAGCAGGGCTTTATACGTTAACCTGGCGCCAGGCAAATGGCGCGGGAGATAATAGAGTAGCAAGACTGCTAGTTAATGGATCTGAAGTCCTTGAAAATATAAGTTTCCCCACTACTGGTAGTTGGACAACATGGAAAGATGTTTCGGTTACTCGTCTGTTAGGAGCAGGGCAAAACACGGTCAGATTGGAAAGTACTACCGCAAGTGGACTTTCTAATATTGATTATCTTAAAGTGACAGGAAATAACCCTGGTGTTTTAAGTTGCTCCGGAGCTACTGTTATGGACGTAAAAGTTAACGAGCTATCACTAATAGAACAAAAGAATAGTAGTTCAATAATTTATCCAAATCCATCTACAGATAAATTCACAATTAGATCAGCCGACAGATTTAGCTACTTTGTTTTTGATCAGTTAGGTAAAGAGCTGGAAAGAGGAGAGGCTAAAGAACAAGTTTCTACGGGAAGTAATCTTGCTTCAGGCATTTACTTTATTAAAATAGTAAAGGCTTCGGGAGTAGAGACTCTGAAGTGTATCAAGCAATAGGAAATAAAATAATAAAAGGAAAATCTAATAATTCGGGTGTACCTGAACTGTACATCCCATAAAATTTAATATCTAGTGTAACGATTGAATAATCGTTGCTCCAAGTCATCAAAAAGGAATCTATATTTACTATAGTCATTCATAATGTGATAGGGGGAGGATTAATATTTGAAAGAGCTTTGTTTTCTACTGGCATTTCTTTTTGGGAACCAGTTTGCAGTTTTAGCGACACTTCCAGAACCGAAGTTTACCCATTATTCTACTGAAGACGGTTTGTCTCACAATGGAGTTTTGTGTATTAAACAGGATAGAGAAGGCTTTATATGGTTGGGTACATGGGACGGCATTAATCGGTTTGACGGTCACACTTTTACGACATACAAGTCTAGACCAGGTGATAAGTCAGACCTTAGAAATAATAAAGTTAGGGATATTGTAGAAGACCAGCTTGGATACCTGTGGGTGATGACTTACGACCGTAAAGTTTATCGCTTTGATAAAAAAACAGAGGAGTTCACTGCCCTTTCTAAATCAGTTTCAGGAGAAAATTTAGAGCATTTATATTTCAAAAAAATCATCCCCCTTGTTAATGGTGATACCTGGCTTCTTACTGAAAACAGGGAAGTTCTTTGCGTCTCACCTGGCGCTAATAATAGCTTGCGAGTTGTCAATTTTAGTTCAGGCAGATATCTATTTGCCGGCAGGGCCGTAAATTTCATCTATGAAGATAAGGATCATAAAATTTGGTTTGGAACGAAAAAAGGTCTTGTTTGCCTGATAAAAAGGGGAAGCAAGTATTCATCCTATTTCTCTTCACCCAAGGTTTATGCAAGCAATTTAAGTGTTACTTCCGTTTCTGGAAACAGCGCCGGTGAAATATATTTTGGTAGTACCAGTGGTGTTTTAATCAGATATCACGAAAAAGGAAAAACTTTTTCGAACTTCAAAATTCAAGGAACTGAAATATCTGATGTGCGGGCATCAAATACAGGAAAAACCTACGTTACTACCAAATCCGCCGGCCTGTTTCTATTCGAAAGAGGCGCAGTTTTCCGTCGTTTAGGTGATGGGAGCCAGAAGAAGCTTCAATCGATTTTTGAAGACTCCAACGGCAATTTGTGGATAGAGACGCCCAACGCCGGTGTTTATAGGTATTCGCCTACTGATGGAAAGTTCAAATATTTTACTTCGAAGGGCCAGAATCCTTACGGCGATAAAGGCTACAATATTTTTGAGGATGTAAATCATGTGGTATGGGTAAGATTAAAGAATGCAGATTTTGGATATTTTAACCGTGCAGAAGATAGACTAGACTTCTTCTACAATGAGCCTGGTGCTTCAAATAAGCTTTTTTCGAACAGTGTAGTTTCTGCGCTTTCAGATAGCAAAGGGGTTCTTTGGTTTAGCTCCCGAAATGGAGGTCTCAATAAGGTTGTCTTCCCTTCGAATAACTTTAAGCATCATCTGCTGATTAAGGATCCAAATGCAAAGTCTGATAACGAAGTACGAGCTCTATTCCAAGATCAGGATGGTAAAACGTGGATTACCTCTAAAACTGGAAAGTTGCGGGTATATAAAAATGGTAAAGAAATCAAAGGGCTCTTAAGTGCTCCTTATCCAGAATTAGGAAGAATATATTGTATCACAGAAGGAAAAGACGGAACCATTTGGATTGGGACAAAAGGTCAGGGCCTTTTGAAGTTAGATCCTCTGAATAAAGAAAGAACTCAGTACAAGTTAACTCGCTTCGTCCGAGAGTTGAATAATCCTTATGGTATAAGCGGTGACCAGATATACTCAATACTGGTCGACGATAAGGGCAGGGTATGGGTCGGAACATTTGGTAAAGGGTTAAATCTGCTGGTTTTTGAAAACGGAAGATATAAGTTCAGAAATACTAATAATACCTTCAAAAAATATCCGAATAAAGCTTTTAATGTTATCAGGCATATAATTCAAGGGCCAGATAAACGGATCTGGCTAGCTACGACAGATGGCTTATTGCGTTTTGATCCAAACCAAGACCTGGACAACGTTTCATTTATAAAAACTACAAAGATACCAGGAGACAGGTCGAGCCTTGGTAGTAATGATGCGTTATATATCTATCAGGCCCGCGATAAGAATATCTGGATCGGTACTTTTGGAGGAGGAGTAAGTAAATTGATTTCTTCTCCTTCAGATCTAAAGCAACCTCTGCGGTTTAAGACATTTACCAGAGAACAGGGGCTACCTAACGACATAATTCTTAGCATAGTTGAAGACGACATTGGCGGACTATGGATCGCTACTGAAAATGGATTATCCAGGCTAGATCACAGGAGGGGCATATTTAGAAATTATGATAATTATGATGGCTTGCCCAAAACCCGTTTTTCAGAGTCAGCCGTTTTTAGATCTAACACAGGAGAGATATATTTCGGATGTCTTAACGGTTATATTTCTTTTCGCCCGGACAAGCTGGTTAATCAGAAATTCAAGTCTTTACTAGCACTTACCAATTTTCAGCTATACAACACAGACATTAATACAAGAAATTCAAATCCGGGTATAAAATATGCCATTAATTATGCCAAGGAGATTATACTTAGGTTCGACCAGAACTTTATAGCTTTCGAATATGCTCTTTTAGATTTCAGGTTGTCAAAAAATATCTCATACTCTTACATACTCGAAGGCTACGATAAGACGTGGCATCACGTAAAGAATCAACGAAAAGCTGCCTATACCCAAATACCTCCAGGGAAATATACGTTTAAAGTAAAAGTTACTGACAGTTATTACTTCAGTAATCTTCCCGAAAAGGAAATATCAGTCCATATACTAAAGCCTTGGTGGTTAAGTAATTGGGCGATTCTTGGCTATTGTTTAGCCGCGTTGGTAATTATTGAAATAATCAGAAGAGTTGCTTTAACGCTTATCAGGTTAAAAAACAAGGTAGTTGTAGAAAAAAAAATGACAGAGCTGAAATTACAGCTTTTTACAAATGTTTCTCACGAACTCAGGACGCCTCTTACACTCATTGTAAACCCATTAAATAGAATTGGAGAAACCGAAAACCTAAGTTCAAAAGGCCGCGAGTATTTAGAGATAGCAGATAAAAATACTAAAAGAATGCTTCGCTTCATTAACCAGCTTCTCGACTTAAGAAAGATCCAAAGTCAACAATTTAAATTAAGTGTTCAAAGCATTGAGCTTGTTAGCTTTCTCAATCAGATAGCCTCTTATTTCAATGACATTTGCTCTGAAAAGAATATCCAATTAAAAGTGGTTTGCTCGTCCAATGAATGTATTGTGTGGGGTGATGAAGAAAAGATTGAGATTGTGTTTTTTAATATCATATCAAATGCTATCAAATTTACTCCCGTAGGAAAGCATGTTTATGTCGAAGTAGACGCCCATGGCGAAAAGTATGTAACTGTCAGTGTTATTGATGAAGGAGTAGGAGTGAGTGAGGATAAGCTGCAAGATATTTTCAAACTTTATTACGAAGGGGATAATAGGCAGGATAAGGCATTTAAAGGTACCGGTATTGGTTTGGCATTAAGTAAGGATATAATTACACTTCATAAGGGAAGGATATCTGCCAGCAATAATAAAGAAGAAGGAATTACAGTGGCGGTAGAACTGCTTAAAGGAAATTCACATTATAACCCCTATGATATCGTGTCAGAAAGAACTGTAATCAATCAGGTAGTTGAAAGCAAACCCATTAAAGTTCAGAATATTGAGCCACCCGGAAATACAGATGGTCTTCCAAAAATATTGATTGTTGAGGATAATACAGAGTTAAGAAAGCTTCTTGCTGATCAGTTTAGTTCACGCTACCAGGTTCTTGAAGCAGAAAATGGAAGGCAAGGATGCAAGAAGGCTGTAGAATTTCAACCTGATGTCATCCTCAGCGACGTTATGATGCCCGAGATGGACGGAATTCAAATGCTTAATCAATTGAAAAGTGAAATGGAAACAAGCCACATTCCAATTATCCTACTAACGGCAAAGTCTTCGATTGAAGATCAGATAAACGGTCTTTCTTTTGGGGCAGACTATTATGTCACAAAGCCATTTCACACTGATTATATCGAGCACTTGATAAAGAATTTGGTAACACAGCGTCAAAGGATTCTTAGCAATATTCTTGAGAAAACAAAAGTTGTAAAATTAGAACCCAGTGAAATATTTATAACACCCCGAGATGAAAAGTTCTTGAAAGATGTGATACAGATCGTAGAGACTAAAATGTCGGATATCCACTTTAAAATTGATTCTGTTGCGGAAGGTATAGGAATGGGACGAACAACCTTCTTCAAAAAAATCAAAAGCCTTACGAATATGTCGCCCGTTGAACTGGTAAGAGACATACGGCTTAAAAGGGCAAAACAACTTTTGGACACAGGTGAAATGGGAGTTACCGAAGTTGGTTATATGGTCGGGTTCAATAGTTCCAGTTATTTCAGCACGTGCTTCAGAGAAAAATATAATGTTGCTCCATCTGAATATTTAAAATCTAAACAGTAATTACAGCTGATTGCAAATTGATTTTTGCCTAAAAAACAGGCGACGTGGGAGTGCTATGCCATTTTTTTAGCCTTAACATTCCATCTGGTTTTAGGATATGGGACAAGAAGGATGCGCGTAGAGATTATAAAACGAAGAATAAATGCTCTGTGGTTGATGTGCCAGCCAGTCAGCTACTAATTCAATATAGAAAATAGACACCTTTAATTATGAAAGTTAAGAAATGGATTTATGCTATCGGACTTTTAGTTCTTACTTCTGCGGTAGCAGTAGCACAATCCGGGACAACTAAAGAGGTTCAATACCTTTCGGGAACAGATGTTAAGAATACTAAAACCTGGGATTTCTGGGTTACAGGAGGGCGTAAAAGTGGTTTCTGGACTTCCATCCCCGTGCCCTCTCACTGGGAACAGCATGGCTTTGGTGGTTACAATTACGGCCGTGACTATGTGACATACGGCAAGAACTTTAGATTTAATGATGAAAAAGGATTATACAAGTACCAGTTCGATGTGCCCGTATCTTGGCAGGGAAAAGATGTGTATATCGTTTTCGAAGGCTCGATGACGGATACAGAAGTAAAGATCAATGGGAAATCTGCTGGCCCAATTCACCAGGGAGCCTTCTATCGCTTCAAATATAACATCAGCGATAAGCTGAAATATGGCCAAAGAAACTTGTTAGAGGTCACCGTTAGCAAAATGTCGGCAGATAAATCCGTTAACAATGCCGAACGGTTGGCAGATTACTGGATTTTTGGAGGCATCTATCGCCCCGTACTACTTGAAGCCCTACCGAAAGAACATATAGACTGGGTGTCAATTGACGCGAAGGCTAATGGGGCATTCAACCTAAATGTGTATCTTAAAAATGCTGGATCAGGCAGAGAAGTATTAGCGGAGATCGTTGATAAAGCTGGCAGAGTTGTGGGAACTGGCTCGGTGAAAACAACAGGAAAAGACTCGGTTGTTAACCTCAAAACTACTGTGAAGCAACCCGCACTCTGGGCGGCAGAAACTCCGAACCTTTATAAGGTTAACATTTATCTTAAAAACAATGGGAATCTAGTTTATAAAACTTCGGAAAAATTTGGCTTCCGGACTATTGAAGTTCGGAAGCAGGACGGTATCTATATAAACGGAACCAAAATTAAAATAAAAGGAGTAAACCGCCACGTGTTCTGGCCAGAGTACGGACGTGCAACCTATCCAGAAGCAGATCTGATAGATGTAAAGCTGATCAAGGAAATGAACATGAATGCAGTTCGTTGCTCGCATTACCCGCCCGACGCCAATTTTCTGCGAGTTTGTGATTCTCTTGGTTTATACGTAATCGACGAACTGGCGGGCTGGCAAAAAGCATACAGCACAAAGGTTGGAGAAACGAGAGTAAAGGAAATGGTAACGCGTGATGCCAATCATCCCTCTATTTTATTCTGGAGCAATGGCAATGAGGGTGGGCATAATAAGGATCTGGATGATGACTTTGCCAAATATGATCTTTCTGCCAGAATAGTCATCCATGCCCATCACCGTCCGGGAAATGCTATCAACGGCATCGATTGCAATCACTATGAAGATTATTACAGTGCAGAAAAAATAGTTGCTGATACAAACCTGTATATGCCAACTGAATTTCTTCACGCAATGCATGACGGCGGAGGTGCAGCTGGCCTTGCTGATATGTGGGATCTCCACTGGAATTCAAAAAAGGGAGTAGGTGGTTTCATTTGGGATTTTGCAGATGAAGGCATTATGCGAACAGATCTGAATAATATGATCGATGTTAATGGGACAAATGCCGCCGATGGAGTTGTTGGTCCTCATCGCGAGAAGGAAGGAAGTTTCCACGCTATCCGCGAGATTTATTCACCAGTCAGAATAAGCCTGAAAGCATTGCCCGAAAATTTCAAAGGTGAAATTCCGGTAGAAAACCGTTTCAATTTCACCAACCTGAAAGAATGCAGTTTTGAGTGGGAGTTGCTTAAATTCAATAAAAAGCAAGACGACGACGTCGGTTATACTTTAATAAATAAGGGAGTTATCTCAGCTCCCGATGTTGCTCCTGTAGCGAAAGGAGTTCTAAAAGTAAACCTACCTGCCAGATGGAAAAGCAGTGATGCCCTTGCTATTCGAGCATACGATCCATATAAAAATGAGGTTTACCGCTGGGTTTGGAAGGTAAAGTCTAATACCCAACTATTGGAAGAAGTTTTAAATGCTGAAAGAGCAGACGGCAGTGCTGTCGCAACCGAAACGGATAGTTCGATTACTTTGAAAGCCAATGGGATATCCATCAGCTTAAGTAAAAGGACGGGTAAGCTGATTAATGTCAAGAACGAGAAAAATCCTCAATTATCCTTCGATAACGGTCCTGTGCTGGCGAGCGGAAATAGCACTTTTACGGGAATTAAGTCGATTAAAGAAGGGAACGATATTATTGTAGAAGCTTCTTATACAGGGGACATGACATCTGTCAGGTGGAAAATGCAGCCTTCGGGATGGTTAGAGATGTCTTATCAATACTCCTTAAACGGCAAGTATCCTTTTGGTGGTATTAGTTTCGATTACCCTGAAGGGTTAGTTACTGGAGTGAAATGGTTGGGAAAAGGGCCATATCGTGTCTGGAAAAACCGGTTGCAGGGAGTAACATTCGACGTGTTTGAAAAAAGGTATAACAATACCCAGACTGGTACCTCACCCTGGATCTTTCCCGAATTCAAAGGCTACTATTCTGAAGTCGTATGGATGGAACTAAGTACAATGGAAGGGAAATTTACTATCGCAAGCCCTGATAATGATCTTTTTGTTCGCCTGTTTGATTTTTACGCGATTAAAGGACAGAAACCTCATCCGCAACTTCCAACAGGTAATATTTCCTTCCTGGATGGGATTCCACCAGTAGGTTCAAAAATGGGAATCAACTATGAAAATGTCAAAGGATTAGGACCAAGCAGCGATCTCAATGAATTTAACGGGCCTATAAAACGAACGCTCTATTTCTATTTCGGGATTCCAAAACCTGTAGAAGATTAGCAGTTTATGACGCGAGGGAAGATGCCTCAATGGATTGAGGTCTTATTGCATTTGTATTGCTGAACGAAGCCTATATGCGATTGTTCGGATAGTATCTAATCGAAGGAATTCGCACTGCTTATTCAATAGTTAACCACCTATCCCAAAACAAACAATGAACATACACACTCACACAATAGATAAAAAAATGGCAAGCTTAAGAATTGGACACTTCTTTTTGTTATTAATCCTCACTGGGCAGGTATTTGCCCAGCCCTCGAAATTATTAACGTTATGGTACAACAAGCCTGCTGAAAATTGGAACGAAGCTCTTCCTATTGGGAATGGAGCACTAGCTGCAATGATATTTGGCGATGTAACTAATGAGCGAATTCAGTTAAATGAAGAAACAATCTGGGCCGGAGAGCCGGGAAACAATGTGCCAGAAAACGTTTATGAACCAATCCAGCAAATAAGGAAATTACTATTCGAAGGGAAGTATAAGGAGGCGCAGGATTTGTCTAACGCGACCTTTCCTCGCCAGGCACCTGCCAACCTTAACCATGGAATGCAATATCAAACCGCAGGCAACCTATATATCCGATCTAGTTATGCTGGTCCGGTCACGAAATACCGTCGTGACCTGGACATTAGCAAAGCAGTAGCCAGCGTAACCTATCAAACAGGAGGTGTCAACTATAAACGTGAATTCATTGCTTCGTTAACCGACCGGGTTATTGCGGTAAGACTCACAGCAGATAAATCGGGAAGTATTTCGTTCGGGTTAGGGATGGATAGCCCCTTCAAAGAATATCAGGTTCAAACTCAAAATGGTAAACTGTTACTTGCAGGTTTAACCTCATCGGTTGAGAATAAGAAAGGCAAAGTTCGCTATCAGGTGCAAATTCGACCTGTTGTGGAGGGAGGTAAAATATCAATCTCCGATACCAGCATACACGTTTCTAATGCAAATTCTGCAACCTTAATTATTTCTATCGGTACTAACTATCGCAGCTATAATGATATAAGCGGGAATGAAGTAGAAAAGGCCGCGATTTACCTGCGTCAGGCGGCGAAAAAGAGCTACGAGAGGCTTAAGTCAGAACATATTTCTGCTTATAAAAAATACTTCGACCGTGTAAGCCTGAATCTTGGTGTGACCGATGCTGTTAATAAACCAACTGATATCAGAATTAAGGAATTTGCTAAAGGGAATGATCCCGCCCTGACTTCTCTTTACTTTCAGTTTGGACGCTATCTATTAATATCCAGCTCGCTTCCAGGAACACACCCGGCAAACCTGCAGGGAAAATGGAACGACAAATTAAGTCCACCATGGGATAGTAAGTATACTGTGAATATAAACACCGAGATGAATTACTGGCCGGCAGAAGTCACAGCCTTGCCAGAATTGCACGAACCCTTGTTTAAAATGCTTAAAGATCTAAGTGTTACAGGTCAGGAAAGCGCCGCTGGCATGTACCATGCACGGGGCTGGAACCTGCATCATAATACAGATCTATGGCGAATAACCGGAGTTGTAGATGGTGGCTTTTATGGCATGTGGCCAATGGGTGGGGCATGGCTTACTCAACACATCTGGCAACATTATTTATTTACAGGCGACAAGAAGTTCTTGGAAGAGTACTATCCCGTATTAAAGGGAGCCGCACTATTTTACGTGGATATATTACAGGAAGATCCCGCGAACAAATGGCTGGTTGTATCTCCGTCTATGTCACCGGAGAACAAATATGAACCTGGAATAGGCATAACTGCCGGCGCCACAATGGATAATCAACTTGTGTTTGATGTCTTCTCTAACGTGATCCGCTCAGCATCAATCCTAAAAAAGGATAATCTATTTGCCGATACACTTTCTGCTCTTATCAAACGCCTGCCTCCCATGCAGATTGGACAGTATGGCCAACTACAGGAATGGTTGCAAGATTGGGATAAACCGACAGACAATCACAGACATGTTTCCCATCTATACGGACTGTTTCCAAGCGCTCAAATATCTCCATCTCGAAATCCCGAACTATTTGAGGCTGCAAAAAATAGTCTAACTTATCGGGGAGACAAATCAACCGGGTGGTCAATGGGTTGGAAAGTTAATTTGTGGGCAAGATTGCTGGATGGAAATCGTGCGTATAAATTAATAGAAGACCAGTTGAATCCAGCTTCAATAGAAAAATCAGGACAGAGTGGGGGAACGTATCCTAATCTCTTTGATGCACATCCTCCTTTCCAGATTGATGGAAATTTTGGTTGCACATCAGGCATCGCAGAAATGCTTTTACAGTCGCACGATGGCGCAATTCATCTTTTACCGGCGATCCCCGATAATTGGCCAAAAGGGAGCATAAAAGGACTTATCGCCCGAGGGGGATTTATGATCGATATGGATTGGAAAGATGGAAAGGTTACTTATCTCAGGATAAAATCCAATTTAGGCGGAAATTGCAGGCTTAAAGTTCACAACGATCTTACTGCTAAAGTAGCCATTTTGCGTCCGGCAAAAGGGGAGAACCCAAACCCGTTTTATCATGTGTCACCTGTTAAACGACCAATTCTGTCAGAGAAAGCGAATTTGAAGGGTATCTCGGTAAATAAAGGAATAGTGTACGATGTAAATACAAAAGCTGGTAGTACCTACGAGTTTTTTAATAGATAGTAACCAAGGTAAATACACTCCGGAACAGATATTATTGGATGCCAAAAATTGTAGATATATGGATAATTTTCGGAAATACTGATAAATCTAATGTAAACACGAAAAAGGTTTATCACACCTTCAGTTACGAGATCGTTCTAGCAGATGCCGCGGCACTAATAAATCTTTTGGATTTAACCGAACTTGAAAAAATCAATTCCTCTTAAAGTTTATCTGGGTGATGGTAGTATTGCTTCTTTTCTTTTTTGCTGTTAAGCTACCACCACCAAGTTACCCTGAATATAATTTGGCTCTTAATTAAATAAAGTTCCGCAATGAAAATTGATTTTGACAAAGCCAGCTTTAGGGATTTTGAGAACATTCCCGGCCTTGGCGTGAATGAGCGTTCTGCTCTGTTTTTAAATTATATTAACAGGCTGAAGGAGCGCGGCCTGTTACATTATCGTTACTTAATATCTAGTCCTTGCTCTCCGGTAGTAGAGCTGGAGCTTCCTGGAAAACCTCCTCGCCCATATGTTAGCCTTGTGTCTAACGACTACCTAGGTTTTACACAGCATCCGAAAGTAAAAAAGGCGGCAATAGCGGGAATCGAGGATTTAGGAACAGGCTCTGGAGCATCGCCAGCCATAGGCGGTAACTTTGCCTTACATGAAGCGTTAGAAAAAAAGATAGCCAGCTTTTTCCGACGAGAAAACGCAATTCTTTACACCACCGGTTATACAGCTAATTCTGCGACACTTCAGTGCTTACTGAAGAAAGAAGACATTGCCATCATTGATGCAGGAGTTCATACCAGTGTAATTGAGGGTTGTCTGCTGACCAACGTAAAAACGTTTCCTCATAACAACCTGGAAGCATTGGAAAGAATCCTTCGTTTGACAAAGGATCAATACCGGACAAAGATGGTTGTAATTGACGGCGTTTATTCTCAGGATGGTGATTTAGCTCCGTTAAAGGAAATTGTTAAACTGGTTAAAGACTATGATGCCCTTTTAATGATGGACGACGCACATGGCACGGGCGTAATAGGTGCGACTGGAAGGGGAGTAATTGAACTGAAAAATCTTTGGGAAGAGGTCGATATTATTTCCGGCACTTTCAGTAAAACTTTCGGGCAAATCGGTGGCTATGTCGTGGGTTCTAAAGAATTAGTTAATTTCTTGAAGTATCAGAGTCGCCAGCATCTTTTCTCAGTAACAGCTACTCCGGCTTCAGCAGGCATTTTAAAAGCGATCGACCTAATTGATGAAGAACCTATTTGGCAACGCATGCTCTGGGAAAATGTAGAATATCTACGATCTGGTCTTTTAGGTTTGGGTTTAGATTTAGGAACCTCAGCCTCGGCCATTTTACCAGTTAAACTAGGAGATAGGGTACTGGCAGGAAAGGTGGCAGGTTTGCTGCTGGATGCAGGAGTATATGCCAATCCTATTATGTATCCGGCAGTTGCTCTTAATGATGCACGTATACGTATGAGTGTTATGGCAACACATTCTCGAGAACAACTTGACCAGGTGTTGAACGCATATGAGTACGCCATAGCTAAACTTAATCTAAAAGCAGTTGAAGTGACTAATGAAGACTAGAAGGAAACGGGACGAGATACTACGAATTGTTATGGAAGCAGTGGAAAGTATCTTGCATGAAAAAGGCTTCTCCGGATTAAGTATAAACCAGATTTCTCTGCGTGCTGGTGTAGCTAAGTCTACAATCTACGACCATTATCAAAGCAGGAATGGTTTGCTCTTGGCTTACATAACGAAAAAGGATTTTTGGTTGCCCACATTTGAGAAACTCAAAGAGGAGAAAAAGCCGGAGGGAAATCAGTTGAAAGAATTCTATATCCGAATGCTCCAGCAGCAACTTGAACACGTTTTTTCGAAAAAGGAGATGCAGCAGTTTGTGCTCTGGCAAATCTCGGAGGAAAATAAACTCATCAAAAGCATTTGTCAAAAGAGGGAAGATGAAGGAGAGAGGTATCTGGAATGGATGAAATCCGCTTTTGAAAATAGTCATGTTAATTTTCGAGCTCTAAATGCTCTCCTGATAGGAGGTATCTACTATTTAGCTTTACATTCCTCCATAAATGCGAGTACTGTTTGTGGGATTTCTCTTAATAAGAAAGAGGACTTTCAGGAAGTCATTAGAATGATTGAAATAATATTAGATAGTATGTGGCCAAAAGAAGGAGAAAAATTAACCGCAATTTCCAATGCTATTTGATTTCAATTGATCAATTAGTAAACATACGTATATTTGAAAACTAATTTAAAAATGAACAAAGTATAGAAGAAAAGACAGATATAAACATATTGACCTCATAAGCGTCACCTTGATTCTCTAAATTGACAAAACTGGTAATTTTAAAATAGAACGAGAAACAATGCGACGCCTGCCAAAGCGCGGGCGTGCAGAGTTATGGTTCTATTTGGGTATACCAGTGCCCGTCGATTTCATAGCCCTAGCTGTAAGTCCTGCGCCTCTATTTAAGCAGGTCAATTCTAAATCTCTACGGAATCCGTCCGAACCTCTAAAAGAGAATTTGCAAACTGAAAATTAGTCTTATCGAATTTAACAAGTGAAGTCTTTGGCTTTGGATACCTATGTCCAGGCGAATTGCTTTGCTTATAAATATTCCTTCACTATCTATGATAACAGAACAATCAGAACATCGCTATAATACCTTAAAAGAAGAACTTGATTTAATTGCGGAAATGGGCATTTCATCCGTGAAACGTTTAAATACATCCCTTACTGCGATTCGATCCGCCCTTAGCGATATAAAAACATTTCTCGCTTCAACGACTTTTGCTGATACGCAGGACGAAATACACTTTTTTAAGCTTATCAAGCCCCGAATAGTTGCCGAACAGATCTACGTTTTAGAATCCTTTACCGCCGAAGCAGAAAAGCCTCGTTGTGATAAAACAAGAATTAATGCTTACTACAAACAAGAGCTACGCATTGTAGACCGTTTCTTTATTCGTCATAAATTCCTTTACCAATATTACCGAGAGGGCTTGACGGAAATGGATAAACTGTTATTTCTTCGTTCTTCGCCAGATCCTGAATTTCTTTACAGAGATGCTATAGACCGCGACCGGGATTTTTCGAGTCCGGCGGATAGTCTCTTCGCTCGTTTTATGGCTTATGAACGTTTGCAGGACTTTCTACTATCTCAACTAGAAAGTTATTCAGATAAGTCTGAAAAGGAGACTAAGTCTTCGGAGCAAGGGCTGGTATGGACAGGAGATTCCATTAATCTTGTTGAAATTGCGTATGGTATCTGGCTTGCCGGTCAGCTAAACCACGGAAATGCAAACATCTCTCAAATTTTCCGCTTCTTGGAACCTACATTTCAAGTAAAATTAGGCAAAGCCCACCGGAGATGGCTGGACATTTCTGAAAGGAAGCGGGATAGTTATACAAAATTCCTGGACCGTATGACGGAGTTGATTAAGCAGCGAGTTGATAAGGAGTTGGAGCTGTAAAAATTAAAATTCAAGTGTTTGATGGAGCAATCAAACACTTCTTTTCAAATGTTATCTAGCTTATATCTTTCTAATTTTTACCGAAAGAAAACTTATGATCAGTTTTTAAAAAAAAGTTTCGATATACTCAGTATATCTTTCAGGTGGAAAGTCAATAGAAATAAAGAATTGAACTAAATTAATCTTAGACTTAATTTATTGTAAATAATCTTAAAGTTTGTCTTTCCACGGTATTTCAAAAGTTCGAAAAAATGTCCTCAATGTAAATCTCAAATGGCTTTATATTATTTTCTAACAAGGGAATAGGTATTCTTTATATCATTAAACTCTGATGTATCTGAACATTTGAGCTTTGTAATTTGGGTGGAAAACTGCAAGTTAATTATATATGGTTACAGTTCTCGGAAGGCCATTATCGACTGTAGGAAGAGATAAAAGGTTTACCCAATTCATTAATAAAGTGCATTTGACTTTTCCTCATTGTCATCCCAAACTTACTTCTAGATTTTTAGGCTATATTCCAGTCCGTACTTAACCGTTGTTTTGAATCGCGCCAATAAGGTTTTGTAATACTATAGTAGTATTTCCAATCTCCTCATCAGACTCATCGAAGTATCCTCTAAATGTGGCATAACATCCAGTACGTTGTATTCTAACTAAGATAGCGTTGAGTTCCTCAGCCTCAATATTCAGCTTTTTCTTAATTTCACTCTTGAAATCCTCCCAATAGCTTGAGGTAAGTTGCAAAGGGTTAAGATCCGTTTGACTAAGAGAAGCATGTTTCTCAAATTCTAATTTAACGGAAAGAATAATAAATTCTCTTTCGGTTAGTTCGTTCAAAATCTGTTCATATTCCTCAAATTCATCTATTTTAATTTCGTCCCTATATAACGATTTCAATATGGCTGCAAATGCTTTAATTTCAACGTCACTTCTGTTTTGATTAACATAGTTAACAGTGGCAAAAAATGCATGTAAATTGTCACTATTTTCTATAATCTCAGGGCTTAGTTTAACCTCCTCGTTGTTTAGTTCGTCGAAAAATGTTCTTAACTTTTTCGTTTTCATTGAGTTAACATATCCACTGAGCACTGTGTCTGCAACTGCGCCAATTGGAAAACCATTTAGAGTAGCAAGTTGAACAAGGGCCTTTAGCAATGGTTGTGATTCGTAACGCTCATGGAGTTTTATGATAGATGTTTCAAGTTCTTCCATTATCAAATTTAGTTCTTTTGAAGACTAACACAAAGTAGTAACTGGTTAGATGTTAGACATGGTAAAAAGTATAGGAAACTTATCAATAACATATTATTATACAATCCCAGCTGGTTCAATCGGTAACAAAAGTTATTGCGACCAATTTTTAAGCCTGTGCTTTCTAAGAGAAGCATTAAAATCGTTTACTATTCCCTTTTCTTTTATCTTTATATTCGTGCAATACAAATATGAGAATAGATAAGATCGGCATACAGAACTTTCGAAATATAGGTGGGATGACTGAATACCGTTTAAATCCCAGCTTCACAGCTATAATTGGGATCAATGGTAAAGGGAAATCATCCATACTTAATGCTCTTAAAATTGCTTCTGGTGCTTACCTTCTTGGTATTCCGGACGCTCCTAAACGCCACATCTATGAGAATGAAATTAGAAGAACAGATCATGGAAGTCATCTTATAAAAAACACTCCAGTAGTTATTCGGGCAGAAGGTGAAATCTATGGACAGCGTTTGAGTAAACCCTGGTGCCGGCAAATACCTGAAGGCAGATATAAGACGACTGCTAACGAAGTAGATATCGGCGAGATTAAAACAATAGCCCAGAACCGTTACACTTCGTATCTTCATGGTAGCCAAGTTGATAACCCTGTGATAGCTTTTTTTGGAACGGAAAGGTTAAATGGATCGGGAAGGAATACCCTTGGTCCATACAATGGTAGGGAGGTTTTCAAATATGGATATTACAACTGGCATGAAATGCAGGCTGGCACTTATAATTACATTAGCTGGTTGCAGAGCCATCGGTTTATGGTCAAGGAGAAACGCGAAAGTGCAGATCTTTACAAGGCATTTTTGCAAGCTATTAAGCGTGCTATACCTTTCATAGAAGACTTAGACTTTGATGGTCAGGAATTAAGACTAAAAGTAAGGATGATTCACGAAGAAGAAGCAGGGCCATATTTGCCCCTAAGTCTGCAAAGTGATGGTGTGAAAACGATGACAGCAATGGTAGCCGAACTAGCATATCGATGCATTATGCTAAATGCTCATCTGAAATCTAATGCAATATGCAACAGCCAGGGAATTGTAATGGTCGATGAATTGGATTTGCACTTGCATCCCAACTGGCAGCGACATGTTGTCGCTGATCTCAAAAGTGCTTTTCCCAAAATTCAATTTGTAGTTACTACGCATTCTCCTTTTATAGTACAGTCATTGCGGAATGACGAACTTATTAACCTGGACGCCATTGGTGACATTAGTCCAAAGGATTTGACGCTTGATGAGGTCTCCACACATGTGATGCGAGTTGAAAGCGAATATTCTGTAGAAAATGAAGATAAATACAACAGTTCTAGAGATGTTCTAAAGAAATTAAAGGATCCGAAAGTAAGCGTTCGCGAAATTGATGAAGAAATAAAAGAGATATCAGATCCGGCGTTAAGAGCTTTTCTGGAATTGAATAAGATGGCGAAGGGTAATAAATAAATAATATGCGACCGATAGAGAAGGGGAAGTGCCCGCAAATAGCAGGCACAGATAAAGTTGTTACAGAATATGGACAATGGAGATCTGACCTGTGTGATCGTATTGGTGAATATTGTGTTTATTGTAACATGCCAATAAATCATGCTCTTCAGGTTGAGCATGTAGTACCAAAGGTTCCTGTTTCCGGAGCTCCCGCCGGGGCTAAGTTAGCTTGGGATAATATGGTACTGGCATGCGGACCATGCAACCGAGCCAAATCAAATAAGACAAGTAATATTTCCCTTCATTATCTTCCAGAAAGTCATAATACACATCTTCCTTTTGCTGCGATTGCACATTCTACAATCCCTAAGGCGTGTATCATTGCTCCTGCAATTGGCTTAAAAAGAAATCAGCTGACAAAAGCAAAAAGAACGATAAAATTGTTGAATTTACATGTTGTGGATGAACGAGATAAGATTGTCGATTTGCGGTGGAAAAAGCGTGCTGAGGCACAGCTATTAGTGAATAGTTTGTATGATATGTTGCAATCTACCAAAGTTCTTGCTGGATTTGATGAAGATAAGTTTGCTAAAAATATTGCTTTGGTAGCGAAAGGATGCGGTTTTTTTAGTCTTTGGTATACAGCTTTTGAGAATGAACCAAAAGTAATGGAGAAACTTACTGATAATACCATAATCCCCGGAACAGCATTAAGTTGTTTTGACAAAACAAATGGTTTTAAACCGCTTCCGAGAAACACAGGGACTGATCCAATTTAACTATAGAGAAGACTGTTAGATGAATTCAGGTCGCTATTAGGAAGAGAGGTTAATTTGTAAACTTCATTCTCATTCTTTTCATCCTCGATTAATTTTACAAAAGCATCTTCCACATCATCCAAAAACTTCGCTACCTTCAAATGCCCGTCATATCCATTATCCAATTCCTGCAACTTCTCAAAGGGAATATAAACAGATAAATAAAAACCAAGAGAAAGCGTTAAATACTTTCTTTGAGATTGCTTGAAATTAGACTCCCATTTTGCCTGTCCTCGCCAATCCTTGTTCAAATGTTCATCCATAAATTTCTCAAATTCAAGCCATTCCTCTCGCTTGTGCCAACCTGAAATATCTTTAAAATTTTCTAAAGTATGCGTTTCTTTCCCTGGGTGCAGCTCAGAATCAGAAGCAGTTACACCACCTATAAATCTATTAAAATGACACAGCTTATATTCTCGGACAACGGAAAGCGAAAATTTCTCGTCAGCCACTTCGAGTTCTGTCTTATACTTCCAATGCATTTTGTTAGAATATACATGCCAGCCTTGAGTTTTAGTATTCCCAGGCCAAATTTGAATTACAAGATCAGTTTTTGAAAAGTAAGGGATAATTTCGGTTGCCCAAGGCTTATTCAACCTCATTGCGGTACGATCATACGTCCTAAGCAAATTCTCCCCATTTCTAGTAGAACCCATTGCATAGAATAGCCTCTCGTAAATCCCTTTGCTTTCCGCTGTAAGAAATTTCAACGGCGTAGTTGGAATCCAAGAAGAGTATTTATCGTGCAGTAAATCAATAAAGTCATCTAGGAAAATTGAACTCCTACTGGTCATTGAATTAAAATTCTTCGTCTGAAATAATAATGCAGCGAGCTCCGCCCAGCTAATTCCTCTGTAAATTGGCTGAATAGCATTCTCGATGAAAATACAGGTTTGCTGATGCAACTGCTTTCGACAGTCTTCGGGAGTCCTTTTTATTTCGAAAATGATTAGAATATCGTTAATTTGGATAGTTAAGTCAGTAATGTTCTTTTTAGCTAATTTTGGAGCTAATTGAAAGGACTTATCAAAAGGAAGCGCAACTTCAGTAAGAGCAATCGCATACAATTTTCGACATTGCTCTACCAAACCTTCAGTGTTTTGCTGGATATCCACTTTAAAACTTCGTTCGTTGGGACCCGTATTAACAATAAAATCCAAATCTTCCCTTTCAAGATACTTCTCCAGAAACCGATACATCAATAAATTATCGTGAGTCAGGCAAAGTGCTAATGCTCTTGTCAGGTTGTTCTCTAAAATCGTGTTGTCTTCACTTTGATGATAATGGCGGAAAAGTTTCAGGTGTTTATCTAAACTCATAAAGAAAATTTAGGCTAAGATAATTGTTCGTTCAAGTTTTCCTTTTTTGAGTCTCTTAATCATGTTGGATTTTATCACAAAGTAACTTCTGCCGTTTTATCCCAAGAGATTTTCTATTTTAACACACTGTATTCGATGATGTTAGCATTTTCCCAAGATGGGAAGACATTCTGTTCGGCCATATGTAGTAATTACTTACTGGCTGTGAAAAAATCGAGGGACATTGGCATATTAATAGCTGAATAAATTCCTTTGGTTTCATTATATCCAATTGGATTCTGTTCAATCAGGAACTGCAGACTTTGCTTAAGTTCTGGAATAAATAAGTCTTCGATCATTGTAATAAATTTACCGGATGTCTCATATGCCTTTTTTACTGCGGCGAAGTCCGGCTGATGAAATGTTTTAATTATTGAATCAATCGCTGGCCTATTTTTTTCTAAAGGATGTAATGGATAATCTCTGTCATAGTATATTTCTCCAATCCTGTTATGGATAGCATCTTCTTCATAATGCACATACTTGTTCCTCAAAGTCATTAACTCCTTAGTCTCCCTGTAGATATTACTGCCCATATCTATGTCTTCTGTCAATATTAGTGAGTAAAATCTTAGATTTTTAACTCGTTGGGCGAATTCTAGTTTTAAAAATCGAGATAATACATCGGGATATAGTTTTAATTCCGGTGTACTGCCAATTCGGATTACTAAGTTTAAATAAGACTCTACCTTAAATGCAGCATGAAGAACCATGGATTTCGCAAGTGTATGGTAGCGAACACTATTAGCGGAAAATGCTTCCAACGCTGATGAATACTTACTCATATCGGCTTGCTCACTTACGTGGGTAGCTGGCGCCTCTGGAACCGTCAAATCAATTTCCTCAATTTCTTTCCAAAGCGTCTCCACGCAACGACTATAGCTTTGATAATGGTTGATATAAATCGTATGCTTTTCAAATGTTTTTATCTTCGCTTCAATCTCTTTTATATTACGCTCGATATTGTCTTTGAAAAATAGTTCAACGTCAAACTCCCCGTCAAAGTAATATTGGACTTCAATAATAAACGGTGTTCTCCAGATGTGAATAAAGCCTTTTTTACATTCTAGTACAAAATCCCACCATATCGTATTATCCAATGGTTTTTTAACTTTCAAAAGATCAAAGAAACCGTTCGGCTGCTGGGAAACTTTCAGTGTCAGTAATGCATAAAGTTTGACAACATCCAAGTTCAAGGGTGATATCCCAATCACTTTAAACTTTTTGACGTTAGCAATATTACTTCGATACTTTGTTGGATGATCTCGCCAATTATTGATGTCTTGATAATTTTCGTCGTTAGAGATAAAATGAGGACAACTCTTATTAGTAATTTCTGATCCATGAAAGACTAGGTTCCTAAGCCCCATGCGCACTTCGTACAAATCCAAACCATGGTTCCTTTGCTCCTTGATCTTTTTGTCGTAGTAATAAACAGCAAGGAAAAATTTATCCACAATAAGTGCCATCCACGTATAGACTTGCATCGAAGATGTGTTTTGAAAATCCTCAATGAAGCTGATTTCTGGAAGACTAAAATCATGAGGGATGATGTTATTAGCTTCTATAATATTAGCAATACGTTCATTTACTGGATTAGCACTAATCTGGAAAACTGTGCCAGGAACAACCTCAAATTGATGAAGATTTTCTCTGCCTAATTCTTTTTTCTCATTGTAAGTCCAAGAGGTTGGAATCATTATACTAAATATACTTTCAGGATCTTTAAATAATTTCATAGCATGAGTGGTACTTGTGTTCTTTATCCTAATGCTTTTTACCGGGACAGAAATATACAATTTTTGCGAAGATCACGTCCGCTTAGCCTGTAAAATATAAGGCATTTTAAGACCCTAATTTCACGTAGACCCAAGGGTTTCTCTCATTAATTCTACACTAATTTAGCTTCCAGTACTCACACGGTTACGCTACGCCAAGGTAGTATTCAAAAAATGGGTATCCCTTCGGGAGCCTCCGCATTTTTCGAATCTCCACCTTGACCTTAGTGAGACCTGAAAGCTCAGCGATGCACATAATTAATTCATTTCAAACTTTAAAGAATCCAATTATGAAAAAGCATCAAGTAACAAACGAATTATTCCAGGTAGCAGAAGTAAGAATATCCTACTGCCCACGGATAAAAGCTAAAGATAGACTACAAGTCAATAGCTCTAACGAGTGCATGAACATCTTTAGAAAAGCTTGGGATCAAGACTTAATTGAATACCAGGAAGAGTTTAAAGCTATGTTTCTAAATCGTGGAAACAGAGTAATCGGAATTTATTCAGTATCAAAAGGAGGTACAGCAGGAACTGTTGCTGACCCAAAACTTATCTTTGCAGCGGCTTTAAAAGCTAGCGCCAGCTCTATAATCTTATGCCATAATCACCCGTCAGGAAATCTTAAGCCGTCTCAAGCGGATATCAATCTCACGAGGAAATTAAAGGATGGAGCTAACCTATTAGAAATATCAGTTCTTGACCATATAATCTTGACCATGTTTGATTATTTTTCATTTGCTGATGAAGGGCTACTATAAGCCCTATTTTTGATCGATTTTTTGAAATTTCTGAGATTTTAGAACTTGGGTATAGTAAAATAAGACACATGCTGAGATGTGTAAATTCTTTACATTTAAGGGTAATTTAAATAATAATTTTTGACGATGCAGCCGATATTTTCAAGAAATGAAGATTATAATAAAATAGCTTTTCTTAACTGGCGAATTGAGCAATACAGCGATATTTTAAATATGGTAAATATTGCTGATGGCTTTATGAAATCAGCTATCGAGCTTTCAAATTTCGCATTAACAAATAACAGAGAAAAAGTCGCTGATATTCTTATTTTTCCTATTTTAACTAATGCAAATCACAGTATCGAGTTGTATTTAAAGGCGATAATGTGGATGTTAAACAAAAAGATGGGAGAGGAATTAAAGATAGAGGGAAAGCATAACATTCGTCAAATTTACGCAACAGTCCGGTCAAAAATCAAGTCTTATGGTGGAGGTCTTTCTTTAAAGGATTTTACTGAAAGCACACTTGGACTATCCCTATATATTGAGGAACTATTTGAAAAGACAAATGCAACCCCAAAAGAAGATAAAATGGACTTTTCAAGGTATCCTTTCAGTGAAAAATACGTAAATCATTTTTATGTTGATGAGATCGGAAATGTAGAAGTTGATCTGGAAAATTTTATTAGTCGTTTCACTGAGATACATCAAAGCTTGGACCGAATTTCTGAATACCTTTATTATATAGAATTAAATCAAGAACAAGATTTTTAAACGAATGGAGATTAAAGTTAAAGCACTTGATACGTTAGCTGAAGGGGCTAAGTATTTTCTTCAAAAAGTCATCACGCCTCCTATTGAAAAACTGGGATTATTATTAACTGATAACGTCAAGCTATGGCGATTCAAAAATCAAGTAAAAATATTGGCAGCAGCGGAGCAACACTTGAAAAAACATGGAGTTCGAACAAGAAAAGTTGCATTAAAAATCCTCACGCCAATGCTTGAGGAGTCGTCAATTGAAGAAGATGAATCTTTGCAGGACAAATGGGCGGCGTTAATTGCAAACACTGTATCAGAAGATAGTAAAATAAATACAACGCTTTTTACTCATATCCTTAGTCAGCTTACAAGGTTAGAAGCAGAGGTGTTTGAGCTTATATTTGACGAATGCTGCACTTACAAAAATTCTGATGGAGGCATAATTATCGAACAGAATACCTCTAATTTTAGAGCATTACAAATTAAGAGTTTTGCCCCTGCTATAAACAATTGTGATATAATTATCGATAATTTACTTCGCTTAAGACTTATTCAGGAAGTTAAAACGTACAGTTTAACCATAAACACTATTACTGTATCAGCTCTTGGAAGGGATTTTTTGTTGGCTTGTCGTTATGACTAGTTTGATTATTCAATGCTGGCAAGTCATGAGCTAGCTTCATAATAATTCAAAACCTACCAGTATCACCTCGACTGTAATAGACGGAAGTCTAAATAATCTTTCAAAATTATTTAAGGTATCACCCCTCAATCCACCCCCAATTCCCATTTTCTTACCATCAACTTTGTCCCATCAGCCGGGGCAAGCCCGGAGTTCTTTGACTTCGAGGGATGAAGCATTTTCGGTGAGGAGCCGGAAATTACAGTGCAGTCAGCGCAGCAGGAGTACCTACAAGTAGGTGTTCTTCCCGCAGTTGATGAACCATAGGCAGCCAGTTTTGGCGGGTATGTAGATACCTACGTGGGTAATCCCGGTTGGGAGAGGGGGCGCAAGCCCCTTTTCTGTTTTTATAGGGCAGCGTCCCGCTACATCGATCCTATGAAAAATATTAGTGCAGCTGAAATCAGGGACGAGGTCTCCCTGGTCGATCTATTAACACGTCTTGGCTACGAGCCGAAGCGACATTACGGAAAGGAACTTTTGTATATCTCAATGCTCCGTGAGTGCGATACTTCTCCTTCCTTCTGTGTAAATGGAGAGTTAAATGTCTGGTTCGATCACGGCACAGGTAAGGGAGGGAACATTATTGATTTCGGTCTCGCTTACTGGCCCCGTTTAACCTTTCCTGAAGTTCTGCAAAAGATCGCTGAAGTATGTGCGGCGGATATGATTGCCACCGAACCACTTCGTCCGAAACTGGAGAAACCCAGACTAGCTGTAAAATTGCCTAATTATAAGATTGAACATATTGGCGAGCTTCCGTTCGATGGTCCAATTGCGTCTTACCTAAAGGCGCGGGGAATCTTTGAGGAAGGCAAAGGGTGTTTGCGCGAGATCTTTTATTATGTAGAAGATGAGAAAAAGTTCCGCAAGCATTTCCAGGCTGCTGGTTGGCAAAATGAGAACGGGGGATGGGAAGTTAGGACCAAGCATTTCAAGGGTTGTCTGGGCCGAAAGGGATTAACCGTTATTGAAAGAGATAAAAATAAACTTTCTGTATTTGAAGGGTTTATGGATTACTTGAGTTGGAAGAAAGACAGCCCGGAAGAGAAGGACAGTACGATTATTTTAAACGGAGTCGGGTTTCTCGACGCTGCCATAAAACGGGCTAGAACTTACAAACTTATCAACTTATACTTCGATCTTGACAAAGCAGGAAGAGCCGCAAACAAGGCTTTTACGGAAGCTCATCCAAATGCCGTTGATCGATCTTCGGCTTACATTGGCTACCATGACTATAATGAGAAACACATCGCCGAGGAAAAACAGAAGCAGCAGCTTTTGCAGGAACCTCCAGGTTTTTTCGAGAGGATCAAAGTTCCTTTTCGTCGTTAGCTGGTATATCCTGATATCGAAGCATCTGGTTATCCCGCTGTGAACTTATCTATATCGAAATATATCTAAGAACTTACTTATCCAGATTGATAACTTCTACCTGTCCAGATAGTGAGATAAGTTCTATCCAGATATATAATCATCAGGATATACGGATTAACCGATATCGGGATTTATAAATAGATGCTATCTGAATATTGAACTATCTGGATAATGGGATCATTTTAAATCCGGATGTTTAGAAATACATCAGCATATATATATTCAAATCAATGGATATACAGCTTTTTAGATATTAATTTATTTAGATCAGAAGATATCGGAATATAAGTTTCCGGGAAGATCTCATCAATATGCTCTGAAATACTCTTAAGCTTTAATTCTTCTTTTGCAAAGGAAGGTTCGAGGTTTGTAGAAAGGCTTGAATCGACAGCTTTACTAATAGCTTCGTTTTTGTTTTTGTAACTGCAAGTTGTGCTTTTGTGGCCACAAAAACTTGCCCTTTAGCAGGGGGGACAAAAGTTGCAACTCCTTTTGTCTTGAAGAGCTGAATTTTCAAATCAATGATCATGGCAGAAAAGAAACAATTGCGAGACAGGGTTATAAAAGTCCGGTTGAATGAGCAAGAGTTTCAGGCCTTGCTTGCATTGGAGAAAGAGCTTGGGATTAACAGGACCGATCTCATTCGAAAGAGATTGTTTCACAACACCAATGCTGTCTTTATAAACGCGAAGGAACTACTACGACTTCTTCACTTGCTTGGAGGTGAGATCGGAAGAGTAGGAAACAATATAAATCAGTTAGCAAAGCATGCCAATGTAATGAGTAAAATGGGCGTCTTATCAGATGAAATAATAAAGGATTTCGAGGAGCTTTTTGGCAATTATATCAAACTGCAAGGCGAGTTAGATCGGTTACTGCGTCAACTGCTTCGTGTATTAAACACGCGATGATTGTTAAAATTCTTGGAAGCTCTGCTGATTTCAGCGGTGTAAAATACAACACCCGAAAGATTGAAAGAGACAAAGGTGAGCTGATTAAAGCAGTAAATTTTGGTCCATTAGAGGGAATGGCTAACCTGCGTCCACAAGACTACATTAACTATTTCCGTTCCATTGCTTCTCTTAATACACGGGTCAGGTCTCCCCAGTTTCACGCCGTTATATCCTGTAAAGGCAGGACGAACTCAAGGGAAGAACTTGCCGAAATTGCAGATAAATGGCTAAAGGGAATGGGCTATGGAGAGAACCCTTATATGCTTATTTTTCATAAAGACACCGCCAATAATCATATTCATATGGTTTCAACCCGTGTTGGTCTCGATGGAAAGAAAGTCTCAGACTCGCATGAAAGACTGAAAGCCTATAGAGTGCTCGGTGAAATCAATGGTACCGATCTGAAAACGAAAGTGGAAAAAGATATAGCAGAGTCGCTTAGTTATCACTTTTCTACGCTTGCCCAGTGGAAGCTGATTTTGGAAGGCAAAGGGTATTCAATACAGGCGGAAAAAGATCATTTCAAGGTTTTCAGGTCAGCAGGAGAAGAGGGTCAGGTAAAGCTTTCTCAGGTGAATCAGCGGATTGCAGAACGAGAAAAGGATACGGGAAGAATAATGCAAATCCGGGCACTTATTCATAAGTATCAGGATCGTTTTGATAATCCAAACGCGTTAGCGGAATTTATATCTACCCGATTTTTTCTCGAAACGATTTTTCATGGCACTCCAGCTTATGGATATACCATCATTGATCATAAGGGGAAACAGGTATTCAAAGGAAGCGAGATTGTGTCTCTTGCTGAATTTACTGATTCTCCCTCTGCAGCAAAAAATGTCTCAAACCCGGAACAATTACCAACTGATACCTGGCCAATTGAGGCAGAATCCCCTCTGCTTGAAAATAGGAATGGAGAGATTACCAGAATCCCATTGTACTCTGGATTAAATATCTCGATCGACCAGGACGATGAAGCTTTGAATGCAAAAAGAAGAAGGGGCAAGCTAGGAAGGAATAGACTTTAGATAATATTTAACATGATCATTTTACTTGGAAACCAGAAGGGCGGGGCAGGTAAAAGTACGCTATGCTTGCTTTTAGCCAATTACCTCACGCAAAGAAGGCAAAGACATGTAATTGTCGTAGATATGGATTATCAGCAATCTTTAATGTCGAAAGCGGAAAAAGCAAAGATCCTGTCCGGAGACCCTCCTTATGAAGTACTTCCAGCTTCTTTAAGCCAGTTCGCCTCAATTAAACCGGTATTAGAAAAATCAGGTGACAGAGTTGTTTTAATTGACCTTCCCGGGCTAATTAACGATAATGGACTTATACCCGTCTTCAATTCTACCAGGCTGGTACTATCTCCATTTTCTTACGATGCCTTTTCAGTTGATTCTACTGTCCTCTTTGCTATGGTATTCAGGAAGATAAACCCGAAAGCGCAACTCCTTTTTATCCCCAACAGGATAAAGAATACAGTGAAATATGAAACCCGTACTGAAGTCGATAGAGTACTTTCCAAATTTGGACACGTTTGTCCTGGTATATCTGATAGAATAGATTTCCAACGCATCAGTACAGTAAATACTCCGGAGATTCTTTATCCTGTCGTTAACCCCATCCTTGACTTGATCTACGAATCTTATATCCTCAAATATGAATGAAATAAAAAGCCTTGCAGACGAGCTACGGGAGAGTATGCGCGGAAACGGGAAGGGCAAAAAAAAGACGACCGCCGGGCTCAACCCCGATCTGGAAAGGCTGCTCGGTCAAATCCAGGAACATCCATTAGAGGGGAATGAGAAGGTGCTGGTACGGCTGAATGACAAAAGCCTCTTCATGATGCGGCAGTTGAAAACCTTGCGAGGAATCGATTTGAACCGTTTCATCTCGTTTTGCCTTGACCGCTACTTCAGCGACAATCCCGAATTAGGCACATACATCAAAGAATCTTTAAATAAAAAACTATGAACTGGAACGAATTTTTAATTGGTGTTACCGGCACTTATCTCCTGTATTATTCCGCCAACTTTGGATGGGATATCATCCGACAGCAACGACCGGGAAGGGGGGATCTTGACGAGGATTTGCTTTTTATTGCAGACACGTCCGAACCTATATTAGTTGAACTAAGCCCCCCGGTTCCGAACAGTCCTGACCTTTCACTTGATATCACCGATACAGAAGTCCTGCCAAATTTGGAAGTGCAATCACCTGCAGGAGTTGACCTGCAAGAACTTTACTCACTATTACATGCAGGAATGATCGAGGAAACGCGATCAATTCCTTACTAGTCAATAATCAACCCTTCATTTACCAAACACTTTTTATTATGAAAAACTGCTTCTCAAAACGGGCGCTTTTGCCTGTACTGGCTATTTTATTATCTGCCAACACCTTTGCACAGGGAGGAAGTACCGGCATTAATGCTGCTTCTTCTGAACTGTCATCCTACGTTGATCCTCTCTCTGATCTGATATTAATCATAGGTGGAGTTGTGGGTCTTGTGGGTGGTGTAATCGTCTTTGTTAAATGGAACTCCGGTGATCAGAACATTAACAAGGAGATCATGTCATGGGGTGGAAGCTGCCTGTTTCTGGCACTGGTCTCCCAAATCATTAAAGCATTTTTTGGAGTATGATCCATCACTATCCTTTATATAAGGGGCTTAGTCAGCCCCTTGTATATCGGGGATTAAAAGGAAAGTTCATTTATTGGGCTATAGCTTCTCTTGCTATAGCCCTTGTTTTTGGGTGTCTGGTTGCTTCAATGGTAAATGTATATCTGGGCTGCTTTCTAATCCTCACATTATTTGCTCTCGGGCTTACCTTAACATTCCTTCAACAGAAAAGAGGTCTTCATCCTAAAAACAAAGAATATGGAGTATACGTACGGGAAGTCCGTTTAAAAATTACTTATCACTATGAATAAAGTATTTAAACTGCCTTATGTTGGCATTGATGACTACCAGGATTGGAATATACTTTATACCGAAAGAGGCGATTTCTCTCTACTGCTTAAAATAGAGAATCCAGTCCTCTGTCTCTCTGCAGATGCACAGGCTTATCAGGCATTTCATCAAGTGTTGATGGGGGTGATAAAAATTTTGGGGGAAGGTTATATCCTCCAGAAGCAGGATCTTTTTATCCGGCGTGAATTTCAATCAAAGGTACACAAAGACTATTTGCAGCAGCATTATAGCCAGCATTTTCAGGGACGAAAATATTTCGATCTCCATACTTACCTCATCATTACCCGTGCCGTTAAAAGAAACGCTTTCTATACCTGGAATCAGGAGGTTCTGGATACTACGGTCAGGATTGGAGAAAAAGCCTTTGATATGTTGCACCGTTCTGGCTGGAAGCCTAGGCGAATGGATAAAAAGGAAATTGATGATTACCTCCGAGGAATTGTCGCGATGGATCCTTCAGCAGATGTTCCTGGTTTTGATAATATTCGGGCGAGTTCTAACGGGTTGAAGTCCTCAAATAGGGAGTTGCAAACAATCGTACTTGCTGATAGTGAAACCCTTGATCTGCCAATTCAGGTTTCTCCTTTTTCTTTCAAGAAGAACAATAAAGCATTAGTAGATTTTCCTGCTGATAATTTTTCTTTTCTGTCGGAGGTTCCCTCGGCAGCCTGGATTTTATATAATCAAGTACTGGAGCTTCCACAGCAGCAGAGTTTACTTCGCAAACTGGAACTTAAAAAGAAACGGCATTCCAGTGTTCCAGATCCTGCTAATAAGCTCTGCGTAGAGGATATTTCCAGGCTAATGGATGAAGTAGCTCGGGAGAATCGTTTGTTGGTGAACGCTCATTTTTCGATCCTGGTTTGCGCAACTTCCGAAGACATTGCTAAAGCAGCGAATTTTATCGGTTCCGAGTTGTTTAATGCTGGTATAATCTCTTCTTCAGGAGCATACAATCAACTCGAACTTTTTCGTGCTTCGCTGCCAGGGAACGCAGCTGCATTGAAGTCTTATGATTCCTTTCTTACTACTGCTGAAGCGGCTGCCTGTCTGTTCTATAAGGAGGCCCTGATGAAAGATGAACATTCAGATTTTCTTCTTCACTTTACAGACCGTCAAGGTATCCCTATTGGTATCGATCCTGCCGATTTACCCATGCAACAGAACCGTATCAATAACCGGAATAAGTTTGTATTAGGCCCCTCTGGTTCTGGAAAGAGCTTCTTTATGAATGCAATGGTAGAGCAATACAGTAGCTATAATATGGATGTAGTGATTGTAGACACAGGCGATTCATATTCGGGCTTGAATGCTTATTTCAATGGGAAATATATTACCTGGAAAGAAGACAAACCTATCACGATGAATCCCTTTCTGATCGATCGGGGTGAGTATAATATTGAAAAGAAAGACTTTCTATGTACGCTCATCGGCTTGCTTTGGAAAGGAGCAGAAGGAGTATTAACCACTGTAGAAAGAGATGTAATTGCTTCAGTGGTCAGCGGTTACTATGCTTCCTGGTTTCTTGGTGGCGGCAGTATTCCGGAATTAGGTTTTAATAGCTTCTACGACTATTGCCTTAAGCGAATACCAGTTATTAAAAAGGAAGAGCGGATCCCTTTCGACCTTGATGAATTTAGATATGTTCTAAAAAAGTTTTACAAGGACGGCGAATTTGGGCAGATCCTGAATGAAGCAGCCGACAGCTCCCTGTTTTCTGCGCCCTTTATAGTTTTTGAAATTGACGCGATCAAAGAGAACCGTGTTCTTTTTCCTATTGTAACCCTGATTATTATGGATGTTTTCATTCAGAAAATGCGACATCGCAGGGAAAGGCGCAAGGTCTTGATCTGTGAGGAAGCCTGGAAGGCAATTGCCAGCCCACTTATGTCAACCTACCTGCTTTACTTATACAAGACCGTTCGCAAGTTTTGGGGAGAGGCGATAGTTGTAACACAAGAACTCGGTGATATTCTCGGTAATCCTGTCGTCAAGGAAAGTATTCTAGCGAACTCTGATACCGTTTGTCTGCTGGATCAATCAAAATTTCGGGATAACTATGATGAAATAGCACGCCTTCTGGCCATTAGCGAAACAGAGAAGAAGAAGATCTTCACAATTAACCAGCTTGATAATAGGGAAGGACGGTCGAGGTTTAAAGAGGTCTACATCCGGCGAGGAAGCTCTGGTGAGGTTTACGGTGTTGAGGTTAGCCTGCATCAGTACCTGGTCTATACAACAGAAAAGCCCGAGAAAACAGCAGTGGAGCATTACGTAAATCGCTTTAGGGATTACCGCAAAGGTCTGGATGCTTTTGTAAGCGATCTTACTCAATCTGGTTTAAGTCTCTCCGCTTTCGTTAAACAATTGCTTCAAGATAAACAGAATAACTACTAAATCTACCTATGCTTAAACATCTATTAGTTTTCCTCGGGTTACTGCTATCAATCCGGGGAAGTACACAGATCTATGTAGATCCTGCAGTCGCAGGAGCAACGGCCGCTCACTCAGCTATTATAAATAGCCAGCTGGAGAAGACCAACGAACGCCTTACTCTTATCCAAAAGGCTCAGTTGGCGGTCACAGGGCAGCTTGTAATCGTTAATGAACTTCAATCCAATATTTATAAAGGCTTGTCTGAAGTGGCAGCAGTTATGCGAAATCTTCTCGCGGTAAAAGATATTGCCGAGGCTAGTGCAGATATTATCAGCAATGCTGAAAAGGCACTTGCTCTTGGTCGGGAAGATCCTCTTTTACTACTGTTCGCGGAGGAAGGGGCACGGGAATTTAAACGCAGGGGAACAGCTCTGGCGGCGGAAGTGGGATCTTTCGCCCTAACAGGTGGAAAAAACAATTTGATGGACTCCGGCGAACGCTCTCGTGTGCTTAACAAAATATCCAGAGAGCTAATGATATTAAGGGGCGTAGCTTATGGGATGCAAAGAACCATGTACTGGGCAAAACGCAGGGGGATTTGGAATTCTATCAATCCCTATGCTCGTTACATTAATATGGATAAGAATCTCGCTGATAATATTTTAAGGAACTCTAAATTATTGAAAAGATGAAGTACTTCATTATTCCCGTACTTGTTTTAATAACCATGAGCAAGGCAAATGCTCAACTGAATGTTCAATTACTGCATCAGTTGGTTGCCGAAAACAAGTCAGAGTTCAGTAGGCAGCAGACTGCCAGAAACAGACAGGGGCTCGTTTCAGCACAGGAGGAAGTTAACCGCTCAAAAATGGAGAAGCTCAAGGGTAAATACCGGGAGATTAAGGAACGCTTTCATATCGCCACACTACTTGTTTCTACTGCTGGAATTGCCCCGGATGCCTGGCCTGTTGTACAGGATATTTATAATTCTCAGGACGCTATCCTGCAGAAGGCAAGAGACAATCCTGTCTTGTTGCCGCTGGCTCTTGTTGTAGAAGAAGAGATGCTCGGAGAGGCTATGTTGCTGTTGAATTTCCTGTATGGACTGTGTCTGACAGTCGGAGACCTTAACCAGATGAGACCCTCTGACCGGAATATTCTTTTTAATCACGCCCTTTCCAGGTTGAAGAGAATTGCAGCAGACAGCAAGGGACTAGAAATGGCCTTATCCAAACAAGGTTTCCGGCGAAGTTCCAGTCTTCCTGATTTGATCACTCAGGATCGGCGTCTTGCAGGAGATATTGTCGAAAGGATAAAGTAATTAAGGGATAGACTATGAAGAAAAGACTCATTCTGTTTTTAACCCTGCTTATTCCGGAATTGCTGTGGGCCCAAGCAACCGTATATGATGCGGAACATTTCAAACGAGTAATACTCAATAGTTCCTTCCGTGAACTGGCAGAGGTCAAACATCAATCATCGCTCAAAAAGGTTCAGGAGGATATAAGTGATATCCAGCTCAATCTCAATGCAGTCATTTTGGTGCAAAACCTTATACATAAGTCGCTGACTCAAGTTGATGCAGCTTTGAAGAGCGGAATGTCAGTTATCCAGATAGGAGAGGTCACTTCGGAAATAATCACTGAAAGCAGAGAAGTATTGGAACTTGCCCAAGGAAATCCGACCCTGCTGCTTTTTGCTGAAGAAAGCGCTCGCTACCTGAAGGATCGCGGGCTAAAACTCGCAACTGAAACCGGGAGCTTTATTCTAAAGGAAGGCAGTGATGTATATATGGATTTTGAAAAACGTGACGCACTCCTAAGGAAAGTCATCCTCGAACTAAAGGTGATTCGTTCACTACTTTATAGCATTTCAAGAAGTATGTACTGGGCCAAAGTTAACGGGGTGTTCCGGAGTCTCAATCCCTACCGAAATTTTATCAATCGAGATAAAGTATTAATTAAACAGATCATTATAAAAACAAGACTACTAAAATGAAAAGAAGAAAAACATGGCTGACGTTATGCAGCTTTCTTTTACTTAGCATAGCCACTTTTAGCCAAACTCCTATTCGGGATATTCATATTACCCACCAGCAGGAGCGCATGGTATATTACCAGTGGGACCGCTCAAAATTTAGTCCTAAAAAGGGTTTTCTAGGACTAAATCCGAATTACTGGCTGACCTGGGGACTGCATCCAGATTATCCTAAATCAGACAAACGGCCTTTAGGTCCTTCGGGTCCTCAAACGCTTCGCCTTGGTTTGGTACTGGCTCTAGAAAACTCGTCGAACAAGTATCTTACCGAGTCAGATACCCTGGCTAATGTCGCTGTTTCCGAAGCGCTTAATTATTCACCTTTTGCTGCCGCGGCAGATCCTCTTTGGTTACTGTATTACCAGAAAGAATTCAGGGTGCTTGAGGAAAAGGCAGATCCATTACAGGGGTTAGCTGAAAAGGAGAAGACATACCTGATCAGCTCTGGCTTACTTAAATGGTACATGGATGAACGAGAAGCTATCAGGGAACGGCTAAAGATCGCAAGAAATACAATCCTGGATAGAGGCTCCAGAACACTAGCCTGTCAGAGAATTCTTATGGATATGGAGGTACTTGAAGCAACATGGAGCTCTAAACGACAGCGGGTAACTTATTACTTAAGGCTGAAAGAGAAACGTGACACCTTAAGAAAAAAGGCAATTCCAGTTAGGAAGGAAGGACGTTCTGATAAAGATATTGCCGAGTCCATTTTACTAAACTCTAAACTATAGCGATGGGAAATCTATTAGCCGTATCAACAGTGCCGGATTCTTTCAAAGACACTTATCATTTCTTACAAGGAAGTGGTGTTTATGAGGATGGTATGATGCATTTCCTACATCTGTTGCGTGAAACGGTGTGGACTCACTTCGATACATTTATTGCAGATGCGCAAGCCCTTTCCTGTATTTTCATGCTCCTTTTCTTTGGAATGAAAAGCTGGGAAATGATTGCCGGCGACAGCAAACTCGAAGTGATGCCACTCTTGCGCCCCTTTGCGCTTTCAATGGTGATCCTCTGGTGGGGAAATTTTATAAAACTTGCTGCTTTTCCAACCGACCTGATCGCTACTAAAACCGAAGAGCTTTTTGAGGGAGGACAGCTTGAAGTGGACAACCTTCGCCTGGAGCGAGCGCAATTGGTTGCTGAACTGGGCAATCAGCTTATGAAGGTTCAGGCTGAAACAGAGACGGCAAAAAAAGAGGCAGATACCTGGTACGAAAACGCCTGGGAATCTGTCAAATCTTCTGTTAAGGAAGGATTCTCCGAGGTTTGGAATCCTATTGTTGAACTGCGAAACAGGATGCAGGTAAGTTTTCAGTTACTGATCACCTCACTTGTGGAAACACTTGCACTATGGTTCCTTAGAATTTGCGTTTATATCGTTTTCCTCTTCCAGGTAGTCTTTTCGACGATCTTGGTCATTCTCGGACCTTTCGCCGTAGCGATTAGCATACTCCCGGCATTCCGTGAATCCTTTAAAACATGGATTGCACGCTTTATTTCCGTCAACCTTTACACCGGCATAGCTTATCTGGTCCTTTACGTTTCCTCGCTACTTCAGCAATTTGCTATGGAAATGGAGATATCCAGGTACAAAGAACTGCTGCAAGGTGATGAGGCGATGGAGAAGATAGCTGTCTTTGCTACCAATGGCATGCTAAGCTTTGGGATTGTGGTCGTATCTTTTATAATCAGTGGATTATGCATGCTGACAGTTCCCAGTATCTCAACATGGGTGGTCTCTACATCTGGTGTTAGTTCAGCTGCATCAACCGTGGGAAGACGACTTTCATCCATTACAACCATTGTAAACGGTCTTTAAGCGAACTTATGATCATACGAAATATTGAAGCAAAGATCCGGCTGGCTGCTTGGCTGTCGGCCGGTAGTTTTATTTGCGCTGTTTTGGTTGCAGCCATAGCATGTTTCTTTGCGTGGAAACAGGTAACACTCGCCCGCAAAAGTATTTATGTTCTGGACGGTGCCAATATCCCTGTAATGGCTGCTCAAACAGATGTAGAAGTGAACCGACCTGCCGAATACAAAGCACATGTTCAACGCTTTCATACCTTATTTTTTTCTTTAAGTCCAGACGATAAATACATTGAATACCAAATGAAACAAGCAATGTATATGGTGGATGAGAGCGGTGCACTTCAGTACAATAATCTTAGAGAGAAAGGATACTTCAATTCGATTCTTTCTTCCAGCGCGGTACTGACCATTCGTACAGATTCGATCATTCTTGATCCTGCCAGAAAGTACTTCAGGTATTATGGGAAGCAAAAAATTGATCGAAGAAGTTCCTCCCTGATTCGCTCTCTGGTTACAGAAGGTTACCTCAAGGATCTCGAGATGCGATCGGAGAACAATCCGCACGCGGTGTTAATCACGCGTTGGAAAACTCTTGAAAATAAGGATATCGAAAGCCATGAGAAAAATGACCTTTAATCGAAGGATCGGTCTAATATCTCTACTATCTACTACCTTCCTCATTTCTCTGATACTTACAATTGTCAGATATCCATCCAGAAAAAAAGCTATTCCCATTGCCCTTCCAGCCTTGTCTTCATCAAATTCATCCGGGCTAAGTCAGAACCTGGCAGATCTAAGCACCCTCCTAATGCTGCAAGCGCGAATGGAAAGGCTCCTATCCAAAGATACGGTATCAGCAATGGACAGTTTGGAGGTGAGAGCAATATTTGCGGAATTGGACCGAATTAAAAAAAACATCAAAAAATAACGCTTATGAAAATTGATTTCAGGCAGCCGCGTTATGTGCTGCCCTTAATTTTTTTACCCTTTCTAATACTCTTCTTTCATGTATATCATAGAAATTTTGCAGAAAAGAAGAGGCAGGCTGATAAAAAGGAAGGCCTGCAGGAAAACCTGGCAGAAGTGTCTCCTGAAGTGCGAAATATGAGCCTAGCTGACAAACTGGATGCTTACAGGGAGGACTATCGTACAGCAGACGGCTATACAGCAATAGGTGAACTTGGGACAAAGGAACAGCAGGATGCGAGTATGCCGGATTTATATAATAATCGGGAAAAACAGCTGCTGGATTCTTTGGAGCAGGTTTCAAAAAATAGATCGCCCAGAACGCAATATCCCGGGTCAACCAATTTTGGTAACAGAGATGAAGCCTACAATATCAGGGCAACGTTACAGGAAATAAAAAGGCAGCGTTCAACAGCGAGAAAAAACGAAAGTGATGAACCGGATCCGATGCAGCTTTTTAGAAGGCAGATGGAATTTGCCGACAGCATGGCCCGTGCTTCGGACCCTGAATATCAAAAGGAGATTCGGAGAAGAAAAGCACGGGAAACGGCGGAACGGGCTGCATTATCTGAAAAGACCGTTCGCGTGGAGAAGCTTAAGAATAGCAATTCCGGAATAAATTCGACTCACAATGCCGAGCCAGTTTCCTTTGTTTCAGCAATAATAGACCAGGACCACTCCGCATATCGCGGATCAAGAGTAAGGCTTAAACTTCTGGAAGATATTAAGGCGGGAAATGTTTTAATACCGGCAGGGAGTGCACTATATGCCCAGGTTAGCAGTTTCGGCACAGAGCGTATAGGTCTTAAAGTAAGTTCCTTGCTGTCCGGCAATACTATCCTGCCAGTTCATTTGGAAGTTTATGATCTTGACGGATTACAAGGTTTGTACGTCCCGGGTTCACTGTTCAGCGACCTCTCAACGCAGTTCAATACTTCTTCAGGATCTGCCTTGACCGAGCTTGTTGCTGAAGGCGAAAGCGAAAGCAAATTAGCTATGAGTCTTTTTCAAAAGATTTTCCAATCGGGGTCTGCCGCCATCAGCCGTGCCGCAAAGAAAAACAAGGCACGCTTCACCAATAGTACCAAGGTTTATCTAATAGACCCTAAAGAATTGAAAAACAATTAAAATAAAGATCACTATGAAAAATCTATTCACAAATATCATTCTCATTTTTTCGTGCCTTACCGCTTTAGCTCAGGACATCGCTTTAGACACAGATCTTCCCGGAATTGCGGTCAATCCAGACGTTACGCTCCATATTATTTCACCTGATAATATTCGGTTCGCTGAAATATCCTCGCCCGCTATTAAGGTTGCTCTACCGGAGAAAAACATCATTCAGGTGAAAGTTTTACCGGATTCCGTAGTTAAATACGCAACGTTTGACAGGTCAGCGATTCTGACTATTGTCGGCGAGCATTTCATAACACAATACAGGCTTTATCCTTCTAATGGACATGTAGTTACCCGAATCTATATTTCAGCTTCCGAGATGAAAGCTCTTGACACAAATACTTCTTCGCTTTCGGGAAGCGAGATGAGAAATATAGCTTTTTCCCTGACAAAGCGAAAGCCAATTGCTTTAAAAAGCGCTACTTCAAACGGGTTAAAGGGGCAGGTGAATCAGGTTGTGGCTACGGGTGATTATCTCTTTTTAGATTTAAGCTGGCAAAACCGAACGGGATTGAAATACGATACGGAATCGCTCCGCTTTTTTCTGGAAGATAAGAAGACCAGAAAAGCAAGTAACCAACAATCACTTCCCGTTGTTCCCTTATTTTCGCTGTATAAAGACCGGTCATTCAGGCAGCGATTCAGAAACATTTATGTGATTCCTAAAATGACCTTCGCGGCAAGCAAAGTGTTGCGGATTGAGCTATCCGAAAGGCAAATTTCCGGAAGGAATTTAAACATGAAACTAAATAATCGTGATCTTCTTGAAGCTGATACCTGGTAAACCATTATGCAAGAAACAAAGGAACAGCAAGGTCTGCATCGTCTTCTGCAGGTTTGTGTCTACTTTTCATTGCTCCTGGAAGTCCTTGTATTTGTTTTTCCGGGTTCTGAACATCATGAACTATCTGGCTTCGTAGAAAGACTGCTTGAAGGAGTTGGCCGGTTAATTATATATCAGCATATCCTCTACTCGAAGTTCTTTACTTTGTTGCTGATATTACTTGCCTCAATAGGAACATTAAGCAAGAAAAAGCGGAAACTAAATCCGCTTACACATATCGTGCTGCCTTTAGGCGTAGGCTTGTTGCTGTTCTTTGGTTCAGCCTTGCTTGTAGAATGGAAAAATATAGCAGGGAACAGGATGTACCTTCTTCTGTATGCCATTACTAGTTTTAGCGGGACTCTTCTAATCCACCTGGCGTTAGATAATATATCCAAGATTATTAGTTCGAAACTGGGTCAAGACCTTTGGAATATCGAGGGCGAATCTTTTCAGCAGACGGAGTTGCTCCGACGATCAGATTACTCGGTTAACATACCAATGCTATTTTACTATCAGGGAAGAGTACGAAAGGGTTGGATAAATGTAGAAAGTCCCTTTCGGGGAACTCTGCTTATTGGTACACCGGGTTCAGGAAAGTCTTTTGGAGTAGTAGGGCCATTTATCCGGCAGCTGATTAATAAAGACTTTACCATGTGTCTTTACGACTTCAAGTTTCCGGATCTGGCACAGATAGCTTGGTATCAGTTTAATAGGGCTAAAGCAAAGGGAAAGTGCAGAAATTACAACTTTCATGTGCTTAACCTGAGCGAAGTAGAGCGTAGTCGGCGAATTAACCCCTGGAGAAAAGAATATATTACAAGTCTTGCAGATGCTTCTGAAACGGCAGAGGCATTGGTAGAAGCATTAAAGAAGGGAGATCGAAGTGGAGGGAGTGATCAGTTCTTTACGCAATCAGCAGTAAATTTTCTGGCTTGTTGTATTTATTTATTTAGCAGGGCAGAGGGTGGTAGATACTCGTCTTTGCCCCACGTCCTTGCCTTTCTCAATATGAGCTACGAAGAAGTTTTCGATTCGCTCTTTTCCGAACAGGAGCTACACTCGTTGCTTTCCCCTTTTTTAAGTGCCTATAAGGCTAAAGCTTTCGATCAATTGGAGGGGCAGGTAGGAACCCTTAAGGTATTCATAAGCAGGATGGCGACTAAAGAGAGTTTTTGGGTATTCTCTGGTGACGACTTCGATCTTAAAATATCATGTATGGAAGAACCTTCTGTCTTGGTACTTGCAAACGACCCAGCCACACAGAACATTAATTCTGCCTCTTATTCCATTGTGCTTAATCGCCTCACTCGTCTGATCAACACTAAGGGAAACAAGCCTTGTGCTCTGATCATAGATGAAGTGCCAACTCTCTTTCTGCACAAAGTTGAAAACTTAATAGCGACGGCAAGGAGTAATAAGGTTGCTGTCCTTCTTGGTCTGCAGGAACTTCCGCAATTTATGCAGCAATATGGAAAGGAAACCTCATCCACAATTACTGCCGTCATTGGCAATGTATTATCGGGATCAGTACGTAACAAAGAGACTCTGGATTGGCTTGAGCGGCTCTTTGGTAAGGTGAAGCAGGGTTCTGAAAGCTTAAGCATTGATCGGAATAGAACAAGTATATCCTTATCAGAGAAGCTCGAACCACTTATACCAGCTGGAAAAATAGCATCACTACGTTCCGGAGAATTGGTAGGACTCCTGGCAGGAGAGCATTCAGATGATTTTACAGGCCAGTACGAGAGCGCTGCTGTGCATTGTAAGGTCAATTTAAATATAAAAGAGATAGAGGATGAGCAATTACGCAGACATGAGATGCCTCTCTTTTACGATTTTAAAGGGAAGAAGGATGAGATCCTTAAAAGCAATTTCTTACGAATCCATCGGGAAGTTCGCGAGTTGGTTGGGCGGATCAGGAGTCCAAGTAGTTAAAGTCGGCTTTAGAAAATGCTTGTTTGTGTTACTGGCCACAAAGGTTGCCTATTTGGCCGGTCCTGTTTATGGACAAAATTATTATTCAATGCCTCTATCCAATCTTAGAATCACCTCAACCTTCGGTAAACGCATTCATCCTATAACCAGAGATGTTCAGCAGCATTTCGGGCTCGATCTGGTGGCTGATTATGAACCTGTCTATGCTGTTCTGTCTGGTCAGGTTGAAAGGGTGGGGTATCATAAGGACCTGGGAAATTTTTTGGAATTAAAACAGGGATCTTTTCTGTTCCAATATGCTCATCTATCATTATCGCTGGTTGCACCAGGAGATGAAGTGTCTGCAGGAGAGATCCTGGCTATTAGCGGAAGTAGCGGCAAGGTTACCGGCCCTCATCTGCACTTTGCAGTGCGTTTCAAAAAGAGCTGGATTAATCCTCTTTATTTCCTTCGAGATCTCAGCCTGTCGGCTAATGAATAAGCTTAACACTAAATTTTTACTATATGAAGAATGAATCCAATCAGGAAGAGCTTCCTCAAAAAGCTCTCGAGTCAATCGGCGTGTGGAAGGACGGTAAAGCCTTGCTTTCCAAAGAAGACTTAGATGCTCTGCTTGCAGGCAGAAGAACTTCGTTTATTCGGCTGGAGAACCTTCACACAGATGGTTTTCAGATTCCTCAGCTTGATGTTAAATTATCGCTAAGCCTCAATGCTGAAGGGAAGCCGGATCTTGTCTTTCATCCGATCTATAAAGAAGCTAAACCACATCCTCTTTTGACGGATGGCGAAGCCATGGATTTAATTGAGGGACAAAAGGACAGTTTACTTAAAACCTACAAGCCTGAAGGTAAGGAAGCATTACAGGTTGTTCTGCAGTACGATAAGGATACCCGGGAGTTTATAACTTATAATCCTTCGAAAGTGCAGGTACCTGAAGAAATTAATGGGCAGAAGCTCACGGAGAAACAAAAGGAGTCATACAAGAGAGGTGAGCTTATTACATTAGAAGACCAGACGAATTTGCGTATTGCAGCATCCGATAGCAAAGGCGTACTATCTGATAAAGCAGCCTTGATATTGTCTTTTCTTACCGACGGAGGAATTACTTATCTGGTAATAAAAGGATTGAAGGACCTCGACGGAAGGTTGCCTGCAACTGGTTTTTCTGAAGGTTATAAGAAAGCTTTAGAGGACATGGAAAGGCGGGATCCTTCTGACGACAAGGAAATTCGTAAAAATTCTCCAGAGATAAGTAGAGGCTATAGCCGGACAGGGTCCCGTTAAGCTTTTTTGCATTGTTCTCCACCGATGTTCTCTCATTCCTTAGCAATTCAATTGCTGTGGATACAAACGGTACGCTGGAGTTTCTGTATGAGTGGGATGGGCAAGCTGTTGCCAGAGAAGTTTATAAACTGTCTGTTCATGCAGTTCCTCAAACTTCCGGAATATGGTTGTTTACAGCTGGTTTTACTTTCGCAATTAATGAGCTTTACATCTTTTCTTCGGCAATAGAAGCACTTAGTTTCCTGCAGTGCCATAACTACCTTATTGCTGATAATAAACCACTCGCTTTTGCCAGTACTGGCCTAACTCCAAATTCTTCTCAAATCAGTCATTTACACCGGCTTTTCCCACTAGCCAGGCTAAAGCTGATTTTTGGGAGAGACTTGCCAGGAAGGGTAGCGGACTGCAGGGTCGCTTTGTGGTGGAAGGATCAGGAAGCCTACTTTAGTTATTGCCGCAATAACGTGTATATCCAGTTTCAGCAAGCAAATTACCTAATCCCGGAAGCCCGCTTCTCCCTTAACAGTTTCGAAAAAAAAGCTGGATTACGGTTTGGCCACAGAACGCTTAAACCTCCGGACAAATACGAAAGCTACCATCAATTATTAACTAACAACAACTTATCCTATGAATGAAAATAATCTTGATTATCTAAAGAATAGCCTCAAATATCTGGGCTTTGGAGAAAAGCTTCACGATGTTTTGGAAAAAGCAATACGTCAGGAACTGCCGGCCTTTAAGCTTCAACTTGGCGTTGCTTATAATCCTCCAAATCTTCCAAGGAATGAGCTGCCGGCAAAGGATCATATGAGTTACGAACTCAATTTCTCAAAAAGCAAGGAATCTGACATGTACTTTCTTAATTCCTACCAGGCTAAGCTCTATTCCTCAGGAGTTCCGGAAAAGGATCATAATTTCAACATCTCTTCAGGTACTTGGATTACTGCAAAGGAGGCATACAATTTATTATCGGGAAGATCATTGCTAAAGGAAATGTCAGGGAGGGAACAGGATTCGGAGAAGGTTAGTGCCTGGATGAAACTTGATCTTGATGTAAAAGATGCACGCGGAAATTATCCTGCTCGTACCTTTTATCCGCAGTATGGCTATGATCTGGAGAAGGCACTAAATAAATATCCGATCATTGACTTGCAGCAGAACGTGTTGAAAGAGCAGATAATGTCCGGGCTGAAGAAAGGAAATCTTACGGCTGCGAATTTAAAGTTGGATGGTAAGACTGTGGCAGTTTATCTCAGCGCAAATCCGGAAATGAAGGGCATTGATATTTATGATAAAAAATTGATTCCTATTAAGGATTACCCTATTTGGCCTGACAGGCAGCCAAATGAGCGTGACCATTCGGGTGGTAAAAATTCAATTTCAGTTCAGCAGGAAGCAGAACAGGGAAAGCAGGCTAAACCATCAAAACAGCAACAGGAGCAAGGAGAGGTTAAGGAACGATCACGTGGCAGATCATGAAACGAATCTTTCAAAAAATAGATCAGTTGCGAGCGAGCGGAAAAGCAACGCTAAATGTAAGGCAGGATTCTCCTTATTCCAAATTTAACGGAATTACCTATTCTGTTGTAGAGATCGGTAAGGCAGAACATAAATGTCGGGTGAGTTTGAAGATCGAAGGGCAGATAATTCATTTTACTCTCTGCGATATACTTTAATTTATTTCGCTCTGTAGTCTGTTTTTCAGTCCTGTCGTTTTAGACAGGGCTGAGTCTTTTGTCAAAGCACCCATTATTCATAAAAGAGTAGTAAGCTATAGGTATTTAACGCCTAGTAAAACGCGAAATTTTGCTAATTAGAAAGACCCCAGCCAGCATTACAGGCAAAGCAAATATTGCTGCATGCCCCGTCATTACACTATTAAACAGAGCTCCTGTTAACGCAAAAGTCACGAACACTAAAAAAAGTAGACGTATCATACTTAAATGTTTTATTAAAAATACTAAAAATTATAGTAACGCAAAGTCTATTTGATTTTAATGTGAAAAAGACCGGAGATAAGTTCAGATATATACTTGTGTTTGCGAGAAATAATAGAATCTACTTGATAATCTTTAACTTATTTATGATATTGGCACTCACAAAATTGTGATAAGGTTTAGGTTAACCCGCGGTCTCATACTGCGGGTTCTTTTTTATCATCGGTAATCATACAGATTTACCACTGTTTCCGTCAAGCTAATAGTAATATTCTGAAAATTTGTAATCCGCTCCAGTATCAAAATGTTCGTACATCTTATGTGCTGAACTTTCAAATTTGATGAACTAGCGCTTTCAATAACCTAATGTGATCCGCTGTCAATTAATGAAACTCATGGAGAACCTAACATTCGAACAATTGCCTGAAGCAATTAGGGTATTGATTGAGAAAGTAAATAATATCGAAGCTCTTTTAACAGACTTGCGCCAAAAGGAAAGCGATGAAGATAAAATCTACACTGTAGCTGAAGCTGCCGCTTTTCTAAACCTTTCTATTCACACTATATATAGTAAAGTATCTCGGCAGGAAATTCCAGTTAATAAACAAGGTAAAAAACTGTACTTCTATAAATCAGAATTGATTCAGTGGATTAGAGCCGGAAAAGTAAAAACCACTGCTGAATTGGAATTGGAAGCAAATGGATTTTTAGAAAAACGAAAAGCGTTAAGATCGTCTAGATATTAGTTGTAGGTCTTTCAACATGGAAGGGCAGGGATTTTAAGTAGTTATTTTGCCCGGAAACAGCTTTAATGGTAAGAACGTTATGTCCGTTACAATTGAGTATTTCATTTACAGTCTTGCCCACATTGGGTTCTGCTTCAAAACTTTTTTGTGTATAATACAACCCTCAGAGTGTGCCCCGGGCAGATAGCCAATACTCATTAAAAACTCGTTCACAATTTCTCCACCTGTAAAGCGAAGTGTTATCCCGAACAGTTTAATCCATTCCTCTTTAGATTTCGGGTGGTGGTACTCTAGCCAATTTGCGAACGAGCCATACTCTTTTTGCAGAACAAGTATTGTCTTTGCGTTTTCTATTGCTGCATTTACTTTCAGTTTGTTGCGTATAATTCCAGCATCAGTCAAAAGCCGTTCCCTGTCCGTTTCTGTGTAAGCAGCGATTTTTTTAATGTTGAAGTTACTGTAGGCATTTCTGAACGAGTGCTCCTTTTTCAAAATCGTTTCCCAACTCAATCCTGCCTGATTGATCTCTAAAATTAACCTGCCAAACAATTCATTGTCATCGTAGATCGGGAAACCATAGTGGTTGTCGTGATAGTTTTTATGCAAAGTCCTTCTTTCTTCGGATTGCATATTTTCAATAGCGGTACAATAGGACATTCTCTATCTAATTCTGGTCGTAAGGTCTTAAAGATAAAAGAAATGGCTAAATCAGCCATTCCCATTAAGCCAGAAATTTTGAGCTTCTGTATCAAGCCTTCAATGATTTCTAAATGATAATTTAACACAATGGGGCTTCCCTCAAAACTTCCTGAAACTTTTGCTTTTAAAATGCTCTCAGTTTCTTTTTCTTCGAAGCTTATTGGTTCCATTGTCGCCCTGTATCGGTTATTGGCATTGTCAATCCAATGTTCTATCTCTTTTCGCCCTATATGCGTCTTGCCTTCATCAAAAACTACCGCACTTTCGGAAAAACAATTTGCGTAAGCAACGCTTTCAAAGTCGTTTTGTGCTTTTACTAAATCTGCTATTACTTTCGGTAAGTTCATTCTTTTATTCCTGAAATATTAAATGGTGGGTACAGTTCCACCGTCAATTATAAAATTTGTTCCTGTTAAGTAGCTGGCTCTTGGTGAAACCAGAAAGCCAACCAATTCTGCTACTTCTTCCGGTTCGGCTGGCCTGCCGTAAGGTATTCCACCCAATGCATCCATAACACTTTGCTGAGCCTCTTCTATAGTACTGTTTGCATTTCTTGCAATCTCGCCCAACCAGGCTTTTGATGCTGTTGTATTTATCCATCCCGGCGAAACAGTGAGCACGCGCACACCTTTCGGCGTAACTTCGTTCGATAAGCTTTTACTGTAATTAATTAATCCTGCTTTTGCAGTAGCATACGGCAAGGTAGAATCGTACAAAGGCAATTTGCCCTGGATGGAAGCAATGTGAATAATCACACCACTCTTGTTATCGATCATTTGCGGTAAAAAGCCTCTGTCAAGTCGAACCGGAGCCAGCAAATTTGCTTGCAGGGTTGACTCCCAATCGCCATCAGTTAAAGCAGCAAAGCCACCAGCAGGTGTTACAGAAGAACCCAAGTTATTTACAAGAATATCCAGTCTCCCATAAGAGGACAGAACTTCACTGATTACTTTTTGTGTTCCTTCTGCTGTACTTAGATCGGAAGGGATAAAGTGCAGACTGCCGGTTTCTTTTTCGGGTGCGTTTCTTGCTGTAATAATAACTGTTGCTCCGGCTTGTAAAAGTCTTTCTGCAATTGCTCTTCCAGCTCCTTTTGTACCTCCTGTTACCAATGCTATCTTGCCTGATAACTCATTGTTGAAATCAAATTGTTCCATTTTGAGAATTATTATAGGCCAAAATTGAGCTATAAAAGCAGGCTCCACAAGTAGGGCATTACGATTCATATAGGGATAAATTATTCCCCTATTGCACAGCTTGGAACATACGTTTAATTTAGCAGGATGTATGAAAGGAAGATACTTCCAAACTTAAATTGTGGGCTTGATCTGATAGGTGAAGTGCTTTACGGCAAATGGAAAATCCGCCTGTTATGGTTTATCAATGAAGGCAATAAACGCCCGAGTGAATTGCAACGCAAAATACCCGATGCCTCTCGCAGGGTTTTAAATATTCAATTGAAAGAATTGGAAGAACATGATCTGATTAAGAAAAAGATCTATCCGGTGGTACCGCCAAAAGTAGAATACAGACTCACTGAATTCGGTAAGACCTTAATTCCAGTCATTGCCGCCATGGGGCAGTGGGCCGATGAACATGAAGTTCATTTACGTGATGTGATTTTGAAGCAGAACCTAGTGTAACTCATTGAATATATCTCTCAAGAATTACCTAATAGTGCTTGAATATTCTTGTTTTCATCGAGGCACAGTTTAAAAGATAACTTCTAGATAAGAATGTGTCATTCTCATTATATCTAAAAAATTCGTTTTATTACATAATCGGTGGTAGGGAAGGCTAGCCAGAAAACGTACTTAGATAGTTCAAGAAGTTGGTCTCAAAAAGGAAAAATACTATTTTTTCTGGACCTACTTCTTGAACCCTCATTTTGATTGCTCTTTTATGAAAATAGGAAGAAATGAGCCAAGCCCAGAAAGTTATGACTTTTTGGCCCTTTAAGTATTCTTGAAAATCACAATTATTTTCAACTTTAAATAATATTAAGCAGAACATGTCAGAGGAAATAGTTAAGTATGAATTTAAACATGGCCTACCCATCGAGTTTGAAATAGTAGATATTACTGAACTATATAGAGATAAGCGGGAGATGATTATTCGACCTCACCGAACTGGTTTCTATCATATTATATGGATTCAAAAGGGAGGTACTACCCATATAATCGACTTTCAATCTGTAACCGCCCCTGCAAATACTATTCTTTTCTTAAATAAGGATATAGTGCAGATGTTTAACCCTGAACCTTTCCAGGGACAAGCAATCTTATTTACCGAGGCTTTTTTTTCAAAATCAGATACAGACATAAAGTTTTTAAAGGAGAATGTTTTATTTAATGATCTGTTCTCCATTTCAAAGTTAGAACTTGATAGTGCTGGGGTGTCTTTTGAAGTGTTATTAACCCTTATGCAGGAGGAAGCTTTGAAAGCCGAAGATGCCTATCAATCCGGAATTCTAAAAAATTTCCTTCATAGCTTTTTGCTACTGGCTGAGCGGGAAAGAAGAAAGAATGGCTTTTTGGAAGTAAAGAAAGGAGCTGACAAAGATTATATTATTCTTTTCCGGGATCTTTTGGAGGGAAATTTCAAACATCAAAAGCAAGTAAACTTCTATGCCTCAAAGCTGAGCGTAACCGAAAAGCGGCTAAATCAGGCAACTTCAAAAATTTTGGGGAAGACCGTTAAACAGGTGATTGATGAGAGAGTGATGTTGGAAGCAAAGCGATTGCTGGCTCATACAACCGATAGCATAAAGGAAGTAGGCTTTACCCTTGGCTTTGAAGAGCCTACAAACTTCATAAAATATTTTAAAAAGCACAATTCCAGTACGCCCTTTGAATTCAGGGAGAACTTCTTATAGTAACTGTCGCAAAAGTATCATTCAAACGGCTGTTTCTACCTTTTCCAGGGCTTCAAGTCTTCCAATCTTTGTAGCAGAAAAAAACAAGGATATGAAATATTTCAAGCAGACTTTATTAACAATAACAGCAGCAATAACATTCAGTTCTTGCTCATCACAGGAAAGAGAAATAATAAAAAAAGAAACAGTCATGAATAAGAAACAACAAGTAGTAGCTTTATTAAAAGCTATTGAAACCGGAGCGGCAGAGCCAGTAGGTGTAATTGATGCAGCTAAATACAAACAACACAACTTAGCAATAGCAGATGGCTTAGCGGGCTTTGGTGCTGCTCTTGCTCAACTACCTAAAGGTTCCGCAAGGGTCAATACCGTAAGGGTATTTGAAGAGGGGAATTTTGTGTTCGCCCACACAGACTATAACTTCTTTGGCCCGAAAATAGGCTTTGACATCTTCCGCTTTGAGGATGGTAAAATTGTAGAGCACTGGGACAATTTACAAGAAAAACCAGTGAACGCAAATCCGAGTGGGCGCACAATGACAGATGGGCCCCAAGAAGCATCTGAACTGGAAAAGACTGAAGCAAATAAAATATTAGTCAGAGCTTTCGTAGATGATATTCTGGTTAATGGAAAAATGGAAAAACTAGCGGGATACTTCAATGGTGATAACTACATTCAGCATAACCCACAAATTGCTGATCAATTGTCAGGCCTAGGACAGGCACTCGGAGAATGGGCTAAACAGGGAATTACGATGAAATATGATACCATTCATAAAGTATTAGGAGAAGGTAACTTTGTGCTGGTAGTAAGTGAAGGTCATTTAGCTGGTAAGCTAACTTCGTTCTACGATTTATTCAGAGTAGAAAAGGGAAAGATCGCGGAACACTGGGATGTGATAGAGCCAATCGCTCCACAAAGTGAATGGAAAAATCAGAACGGCAAATTTGGTTTTTAATTGAACATAATGAAAAACAGTAGAGCCCTTTCAGGGGCTTTACTGTTTTTACTAGCAGGGGAAATATGAAACCTTATAAAGTCTATGATCGAAGAGAATAAAATAAATGCAGTTGCTTTCTAGGACTTGATGTTTAACCAAAATAAGCACTAGCATTAACTCTTGAACTGGGTTATCATCTAATTAAATCAAATTTTTATGGCCTAATTAAACCCTACTTTCTGACTCCCTTTTCCAGAGGAAATAACGAAGGTTCATAAAGTTATCACTTTTTGAACTAATGGACTATACTCACATCCGGAAGAGCCAGATGAGAAGTATTAAAAAGCATATTGAAGAAATTCTATTTAAGATCCGAAAGGCAGAATCTGGGAAGGGATAAAAGCTTAATGGTCCATTTGATCCGTGATAGTTAGCTTGTATAACTAGGTGAATAAAATAAAAAGGGAAGCCTTAAGCTTCCTATCCGTTTCTAGTAACTGATTTTAGAACAATGCTGTGGAGATCAGATGAAGGGATATACTGAAATTTTATTTAGCTTAATTGATAATTAGTAGAGTTGACATCATGTGTAGTAAAAAAAAAATTTCCACAAGCATGAAACAGCCTATCTTTTAAGTTATATTTGAACTACCTGACCATAATTACTTACACCTCCCGTTATTTCAATTAGTTCAGGCCGATGAGTTTCACGATTGCTGCATGATTTTTCATGTGGGCTTATTAATGCTTGAATGATTAGTTTATTTCCTGAAGAAAAGTTCGTTGTTAAGTTTGAATGTTCAAAAGTTATTCCTGTGCATGGTAATAAGATCGAGTATCATGTTGGCACAGAAAAAGGCATACTGAGAAAGTATACGGCTAGTGATTATAGTGGATTTGAATTTTTTTCAGATAATGGTTCCAAGTATTTCATTTCAACAGTAAAATCAAGCATTCCTAATGGATACGATGCTGCCTTCTTTGTTGATACAACTAAATATGATAAACTAACTTACTCTGTTTTAGCTAAATGCTCAAAGAAAGCTGTATATATCAACATCCCCAAGAGTAGCGAAGTAGAGACTTCATGGGAGAACGCCTTCAAGTATAAAAAAGAGACTAGGAGTAAAGATAAATCATCGATATTACAAAAGGGGCTTAGACCCCCACAGTTAGGAGCGTTGCATGCAATTCAAGCGCATTGGAGTATTTCTTCTAAGCCTGCTGTAGTCGTTATGCCAACAGGAACAGGCAAGACTGAGACAATGTTATGTTTAACTGTTGCTGAGAAGCTTACTGGTCTACTAGTAATCGTACCAACGGCATCATTGCGCACACAAATTTTTGATAAATTTAAAACTCTTGGAATATTAAAACAACCAGATACAGAGATCATTTCCTTTGAAGCTAAGGCTCCTTTGGTAGGACATTTAAACACAAAAATTAAATCTGACGAAGATGCTGATCAAATTTTTAAGTCAAATGTTATAGTTTCAACCCCGCAGATTATTACAGGAATTCTTAAAGGACCTTCAAAGATTAAGAGCAAATTTTTACAATGGCTTAAGGTGCTTACTATGGATGAAGCGCATCATAGTCAAGCACAGGAGTGGAATAAAATCAAGCAAAATGTAGAAATTTTAGAGCTCCCTGTTCTTCTCTTTACTGCAACTCCATTTAGAAACGATAAAAAAAGGCTTCAAGGTGAAATAATTTACAATTATCCATTATCACTTGCTCAAAGGGATGGGTACTACAAGAATATAAATTTTCATCACATTTTAGATTTTAATCCTGAAACAGCTGATAAAGCAATTGCGCAGAAAGCAATTGATATTTTGATTAAGGATCGAAAAGTGTATGATCATATACTCATGGCACGTGTTGATCTTAAAGAGCGAGCTCAGATCGTGTTTGATGATATATATAGTAAGTATACAGAGTTCAATCCGATATTAATAGATAGTGATACGCCCGATAAAAAGGCGTTATTGGAAGATATTAAAAAGGGACTTCACAAGATAATTGTGTGTGTTGACATGCTTGGAGAAGGATTTGACTTGCCTCAACTTAAAATTTGTGCATTACATGATCTTCATAAGAACATAACAACGTCCTTTCAATTTTTCGGCAGGTTTACTCGTGACTCAAGCTTAAGGCTGGGTGAAGCATCGATAGTTGCAAATATTGCTGACCCAAACTTGAAGGGTACATTAAACAAGTTGTATCAGAAGGATTCAGACTGGAATACTATTATAAAAAGCTCAAACGAAGAGATAATTGAGTCGATAGTTAAGGAAGAGAATTTTTTTAAAAACTTCTCTCAAGCGGAAATTCCTAATAAAATCCCGTTAAGAAATATAATGCCGGCAATGAGTACGGTTGTATTTCAACTTCATGACTCTAAAATCGAATGGAACCCCAACAAGTACAAAAAGTTGTTTGATAAAGATAAGTATGAAGCAGTCTCAGTAGAACATGAAGAAGAAAAGCTGTTAATAATCATCGTTAAACAGATTGAATCTGTAAAATGGGGAAAAATTGATGATTTATTAAATTGTGCGTACCATTTGTACATCGTATACCTAAACGAAGAACAGAAGTTGTTGTATATCAACAGTTCTAATAATGGAAGTATTCATCGAGAATTAGGCGAACTAGTTGTTGGTGAGAATATATCGTTATTTAATGAGTCTAAAATTTACCGATGTCTGGGAAATATTTTTCAAATAGAACTTTTTAATCTTGGGCTGAAATCGGTACTTGATGGTCCGATTAGTTTTACAATGTACGCCGGAAATGGTATTGTAAATGGATTGGATGAATTAGATAATAAAACTAAATCAAGTTCCAATCTTTTTGGGGTTGGATATGAGGATGGCGAGAAAATAAGTATTGGTTGTTCATCAAAAGGGCGTGTTTGGACTAAGCTTGTAAAAAGTATACCTGATTTTTGCACGTGGTGTGATTTGCTTGGATTAAAGCTTCTCGATGAATCTATAAATACAGATGATATATTCAGCTTCATTCAAAAGCCAGAAGTAATTACAACCTTGCCTATTGACCTTGTCCCTGTCTCAATATCTTGGAATGAGGAACTTTATGCGTATCCGAACTTAGCACTCTACCGAAATATACCAATTGTAGACTATGGTATTTCTCTTGTATCATTTGATGCAAGTATTTTAAACTTCTCAATTCAAATTGATGAGTTAAGAATTGAGTACAGATTGCATTTGATTGATGAAGGCAGAGGCTTTAAATATGAGCTTAAATCTACTATCCCACTATATATAACTCAAGGAGGCGATTTGAAATTATTGGAGGAGGTGTTTTATGAATATCCGCCAATCATTCGATTCCATGATAACTCAAAAATGCACAATAATATACTGCTCAGATTTAAGGGTGATTACGATATTTTTGACGTCAATAATATTATTCCTTACGATTGGAAAGGTGTTAATATTCAGCAAGAGTCTCAGAAGGAAGAAAAACGTCTAAATTCCATTCAATATTTTATTTTATTGCAGTTGAAATCAGATGAAGATTGTAAGATTGTATTTGATGATGACAGCGCTAACGAGGCAAGTGATATAGTTGCAATAAAGTATTGGGCTGATGCTGACTATAAAATTGATGTCAGTTTATATCATTGCAAATTTTCAAGCAAACCGCAAAGTGGAGCAAGGTTAAAAGATATTTATGAAGTAAATGGACAGGCTCAAAGAAGCTTTCATTGGCGACATCAGAGTATCGAGCTTCTTAATCACATGATCCGTCGAGAAAATTTGAGAATTAATCAGGGCAGAAATTCTAGGTTCGAGAAGGGTACGAAAGATGACATTAAACTCTTATTAAGTATGTTATCTACCGGTTATTGCAGGATCAACTTTAATATTTATGTAGTACAACCTGGATTAAGTAGAGAACTATTGATTAATGAACCCGAGCATCTAAAACTTTTGGGAGCGACCGATTTACTGTTAAAGAAGACGGGAAACAATTTTTACATCATTACTGATAAATAGCTCGATCGACAGTAATCAATCAAGTAAAATCATGAAGATAAAATTTTTAAAAGCAGGGACTGGAGACTCCATATTAATTCAGCATAATAACAAAAATATATTAATTGATGGTGGTAATGAACCCAAATTTTTACTATCGCAAGTTTCTCAGATTCGGCAACTTGAAGAAAAGTTAGACTTGCTTATTATTACGCATCATGATGATGATCATATAAGAGGAATTCTTGAACTCTTAAATCTTATTATAGATGAAGATTATGGCAAAGACTTTATCAAAGAAGTCGTTTTTAATTCTCCAAGAAAGATCATGGGAAAAATAAGTAGGGACGATTCAAATAATTTATCCTATAAACAAGCTTTCGAGGTAGAAAATCTTCTAACACGAATAGGTCGTAATTGGAAGACTTCTATTGAGTTTGGTATATGTAGAGAATTTGAGGATCTCAAGCTTACTTTTTTTGGACCTACCACGGAAATCTTAGAGAAATATTCAACTCAGAAAGGTGCATATCTAACTGGAGATTATCGTTGTGATTGGAATTCGCCAATGGCGACTTTGGAAGAGTTTATAGACGATGCAAGCTTGGATACGTCTCTCCCAAATAAAACAAGTGTCGTTGTTCTGATCGAACATGAAAATTCGCGGGTTTTGTTAACTGCAGACTCTACACCTGATCGATTGGAAGACGTTGTAAATACTTTAATTGATCCTAATACTGGAAAAGCTTTTTTTTCTGCTGTAAAATTACCTCATCATGGAAGTTACAGAAGTTTATCAAAAGGAATTCTTGAGAAAATCGATTGTAACAAGTTTATCATAAGCACCAACAGTCAGAAACATTTTCTTCCAAATAAAAGAGCCATTCTGAAGATATTAAAATTCTTGAGAAAAGATACCAAGCCTGTGGAATTACTTTTCAATTATGAGGAGGCTCTAAATGCGTTAAAAATTTCAGATTTAGAGAAAAAGAAATATAAAATCGAATTAATAAAAAACAACGAACCTTATGGAGTCGCTCTCTGAAAAACTGAAAAGTTGCGGCATAAAAATTAAAACTAACATTAGTGGTGTCAACGGTTACGGCTCCGGCGTATTGTATTCTACTCCTAACCGTATTTCTTACAATTATGTTCTTACCGCAAAACATTTATTTCAGGAAGATTCAAATACACCCTATGACAGTCATAAGGTAGGGAAAATCGAACTTGAATACCTGCATGATCATAAATTTCACAGGTTAGATCTTATTAAAAAGTCAGAGGTAAAGGATAGGCTAATTGTGTTTGAGGAAGATTTTGCGGTAATAAAAGTAAGCAAAAACCACAAGTTGTCTTTTAGACAAATTTTTGTGGCGGACGAGCTACAGGTTGAAGATGAAAAATTCTTTTTTTGGGCTGTTTTTTCTGCTAACGAAGGTGAGTTAAGCAAATTTAACTTGGAGAGAAATGATATAACAGCAAAACGTTTCTCTTTACATGCTAATCTTAAAGCAAGTGCCCTACCAGGAATGTCGGGCGCCGGTGTTTTCCTAAATACTAAAAGCGTGCTTTATGGGATAATTTCTAGGTATCCCAATGAAGATTTTCAAAATGAAACCATTGATTGTACCAGAATCAAATTTGCAGATATTAATTTGCAATTAAAATCCTTAGGACTAGTTGAATTAAGTACAGAAAATTCTAGTTTTAAAAGGGAGGTTGGTAGCAATGTTGTAGATATAAATCAAGCTATAATAAATGATGCGTGTTTGAATTTAGAGCTAGCTAGGAGGCGGCTTTCAACGGATATATCAGATGACTGGTTTTACGACCCATTAAAATATATTGATTTACTTAATCAAGATTATCTTTTTGCTCAATTGGAGCCATACTTATCCGGTGTAACGTACGAAGCTTCAGTAGCTGAAAGATTTTACGTACCGAAAAAGCAATTTACATTAAGGCAAAGTTTAAATGTACCATTTATTGATAGAATAATGTATATGGCAGCGGTTGGGGTAATTGCAGAAAAGCTTGATTCAGCTATGATTAACTCAGTCTATTCAGCCCGATATAACAGATTTTCCAAAAACAACTTGATCCTAAATGGAGTAGAGCAATGGAAGAAATTGCAATATCAGTTAGAAGAGACAGTACTACAAAGAAATGTAGATGGAAAATATGATTTTAACTGCGTTATTGAAGTTGATCTGTTGAATTTTTATGACAATATAAGCAAGAAGCTTCTTCATGAAAAAGTTTTACGAGTATGCGAGACTCAAAACGAAAAGAATGCAGCTCTCCTTCTAACCAAAATGTTAAGAAGGTTCAGTAATCAAGATGTCGGACTTCCTCAAAATAGTGATGCATCGTCATTGCTGGCCTCATTTTATCTTAATCAAGTAGATGTATTTATGCAAAGCCATGGCATAGTGTACTACAGATTCATGGACGACATCAGAATTTTTTGCAAAAATAAATTTGAAGCCAGGCGAATACTACAAACTTTCGAATTTGAGTTGAGAAGATGCTATCTGTCTGTTAATTCACAAAAAACAAAAATTATAACGCTTATCGAGGAAAATGAAAAAGGTTGCTCTTCTGACGAGAAATTTAGAAAAGACTTTTTTGTAGAATTTAACTTCGATTTGGCCAAGATTAGCAGATATAGACAATCAGAGAATCAACAGTACCTTAATGAAGCTTTTCATGGAAGTATTAAATTGATAAAGGATAATATAAAGGTTAAAGTAGAGCGTTTCGATGATGCTCAAAAAAGATTAAACTTTGCATTTAATACATTTCGCTTTTTGGCGATAAAAAAGTTCTCTCTTGAAAACGCTGCTTCCGATTTTCTTCCAACCATTTTGAAGGCGACCAAAGCCTTGATTAATAGACCCTGGACCACTACAGAAGTTTGCAAAGTCTTAAATTATATCTCTTCTGATGTTATTGAAACACATTTTATTGATTCTCTAAAAAGAATCGTATTGAAAGTAAGATATAACACTTATGCCTTTCAAACTTATCAAATATGGTTACTCCTTGCTAAACATAAATGTAACCATGCAGATCTCAAAGCCCATGCTATAAGACAGATTGAAAGGAATGACGACACCAATCGCTCCGTAATCGGCGCAATGATTATCTATTTATGTTCGGTAAATCCGGCCTATAGAAGAGTAGTTCTAAGAAAACTGGGCGAAGGTTTCACTCATGGGTATTTTCAAAATAGGATTGCGCTTATTGCTTTGAGACACTTTACTTCAGATCTTTTACCATTTGACAAAATAGAAAGTACCTTAAATAAAGCTCATGCTTTTAGCCATAGGTGGAAAGAAAAGGATCTTGTTTTTGTACAGGGGGCAGAGGAATCGGAAGAGACGGAAGAAAGTGAGGCTGAACAATTATATTCTCTATAATGAAAAGATTTGCGATAATTCTACTTAATAACCAATGGCATGGATTAAATATCGACGACCATTCTGAATCAATTTTGCATCTTCCAGTTTCTCAAGATGTTACCTTAGTTTCGTCCCAAACTGCAGATGTCATTAGATCTATAAAATCGATGCAAGGCATCAAAACTCTGCCTGATATAATTGATCTTGAATCATTTGATAAGCAAATGTCTCAAGAAGGAAAAGAGTTTCGAGCCGATAAAAAATGGAAACTTCTCTCGTTTCTAAAGCACTATAGGGTTGTTGGTCAGGATTTTAAATTAAGCTCTGCTACAATTAAAGAATGCTTGGAAGCTATTGCAAAAGTGTTTCTTCAATTGTACGAAAAGGATACGGAAGAAAAAAATAGGTTCGAGGAGATTGAGAAAAAAATAAATAAAGTTATATACAGAAGGCAGCTTGAAGGGATAAAAATTAACGCACATATAATTTTAGAATTATGCAAGAGTTTAGAGAGGGAAATCTATAGGGCAAAAAACAACTTGCAATTAAAGTATAATATCTATAATCCAGATAGTATTGATCAACAACGGCATTATATAGAAAAATGTGGTTATAATCTCATAAAATCTACAACGTTTACTTTTAAGGCAAGAAGAGGAGATGATGAAGTTTGTAAAATGTTTTACGAAATTTTTCGAAATCAGCAAGATCTTGATAGTTTGCTAATGATGCTATCGCATTGGGGAGGAGAGAATAGAACGAACCCAACTTATCATGGCTTCGGTACAATTACATCTCGGATAACATTAAGAGAACCTGGTCTTCAAAATCTTAGAAAGGCCAATCGGGTGGTTATTGAAGCAGATGAAGGCTATAATTTACTTTATATTGATTATTGTCAATTTGAAGCTGGTATTCTTGCATCAATAAGCAAGGACAATAATTTGATAAACCTTTATAAAAAAGACATTTATAGGGATCTTGCAAGGGAGGTAATTGGTGACGAGACTAAACGAGGAGACGCCAAAATCATTTTCTACAGATATATCTATGGTGACAATTCATTAAGTGAACATGCGAAGGCTTATTTTCACAGATTCAAGAAGCTTGAAGTTTTTCGAGATAAGGTATATAATTCGATTCACAGCAGCAGTCGAATCGGAACAACCAAAGGAAACTACAGATATCGAAAGAACGATGAATATACTTGGGCATTAAGTCACTTAATCCAAGGTACAGCATCATTGATTTATAAGCAGGCTGTATTACGTGTTGCGGAAGATGTTCAGGGCGCTGATTTATTAATTCCCATGCATGATGGCACCCTTTACCAAGTAGCTACTGGTTCCTATATCAATGTTAAGGAACAGATTGAACAGATTTACAAGGATGAATTTAAGAAGATTTGCCCAGAAATAGATGTTTTAGTAAAGTGTGATGAACGTTTTCATGTATAGCAAATCTTAAATGCTTCTCCCGTACTTCTTTTAATGTACGACCATTTGATCGTTTTAATCAGATACTAAGAAACTACACGCTTCATTTTTGTATGCAGTAGCAAAATATTTTCAGGTTGGACAAGATTTTGCATTGTCAGATAGATAAAACTAAATACTAGAATCTAAATGTTATTTGAAATAATTACCTTTGTAACACGCTGAAAATAACAGTATTAATGGATTCTGTTTTTCTGTTTCATATTTGTATCTCTTGATATACATCTAGCTGACTATCAATAGTGTTTTACTGCAAGAAAGAAGAAGAAGTAAAACCAGCTGAAAGCCAGCCAGAATCAACCGTAATGACAGGCGGAATAGGTGACAAGACCTATGGCTGGGATTAATTATTAAAGAACACAAACAGACTAAGAATATGAAAAAAACACTATTTGCCCTTGCCCTCGTAGTTGTTGGATTCTCATCCTGCAAGAAAGAAGAAGAAGTAAAACCAGCTGAAAGCCAGCCAGAATCAACCGTAATGACAGGCGGAATAGGTGACAAGACCTAGGGCTGGGATTAAGTATTAGGAAGCATAAACAGATTACACCAAACACAAAAAGACTAAGAACATGAAAAAAACACTATTTGCCCTTGCCCTCGTAGTTATCGGATTCTCTTCCTGCAAGAAAGAAGAAGAAGTAAAACCAGCTGAAAGCCAGCCAGAATCAACCGTAATGACAGGCGGAATAGGAGACAAGACTTATGGCTGGGATTAATTATTAGAAACACAACAGATTACGCTAAACATAAACAGACTAAAAACATGAAAAAAACACTATTTGCCCTTGCCCTCGTAGTTATTGGATTCTCTTCCTGCAAGAAAGAAGAAGAGGTAAAACCAGCTGAAGGTCAGCCAGAATCAACCGTAATGACCGGCGGAATAGGTGACAAGACATATGGCTGGGATTAAACAGTCTCAAATTTTTTCCTTACCTAAATCAAACTGCTATGCATGCAGTTATATTTGCTGAAAATAGTCTCGTATGCAAGAAATCAAAAAATACGTAGAGGAAAATAAACAGCGGTTTTTGGATGAGTTATTCGAGCTGCTGCGTTTTCCGTCGATCAGTGCAGATCCAAAATACAAAGAGGATGTATTAAAAACGGCCGAGTATGTAGCTGCAAAGCTACAGGCAGCGGGGGCAGAACAGGTAGAAGTGTGCTCCACGGCCGGTTACCCAATTGTATATGGAGAAAAGATAATTGATCCAACCAAACCGACGGTACTGGTGTACGGGCATTATGATGTACAACCAGCGGATCCTTTGGAGCTTTGGGAAACTCCTCCCTTTGAGCCGACGATAAGAGAGGGGAAGATATTCGCCCGGGGAGCCTGCGACGACAAAGGTCAATTTTACATGCATGTGAAAGCATTTGAAATCATGATGCAAACCAACTCGCTTCCGTGCAATATCAAATTTATGATTGAAGGAGAAGAGGAAGTCGGGTCGAGCAATCTGGATAAGTTTGTGGCGGCAAATAAAGAACGATTAAAGGCGGATGTGGTCCTTATTTCTGATACTGCCATGATCAGTCTGGAAAATCCTTCCCTGGAGACCGGTTTGCGTGGCTTGTCGTACCTGGAGGTAGAGGTTACAGGCCCTAATCGGGACTTGCACTCGGGCGTTTACGGCGGTGTAGTGGCTAATCCGGCAACTATCCTTTGCCAGATGATTGCCTCTTTACACGACCAGAATAATCATATCACCATTCCTGGTTTCTATGACGACGTGGAAAGTCTGACGGAGGAAGAGCGGGAGATGTTAAACGCAGCTCCTTATAACGAAGAGGTATATAAAAAGGACTTAGGCGTGGAGGATGTATGGGGCGAACTTGGTTACACAACCATCGAACGAACCGGCATACGGCCAACATTAGAGGTAAATGGTATCTGGGGGGGGTACATTGGAGAGGGGGCAAAAACGGTTCTTCCGTCCAAGGCTTACGCCAAGATCTCAATGCGATTGGTTCCCAATCAGAGCTCAGAAAAAATCACACAATTATTTAAACAACACTTCGAAAATATTGCACCGAAATCGGTGAAGGTGAAAGTAAGTCCGCATCATGGGGGAGAGCCTGTAGTTACTCCTACAGACAGTGTTGCATTCCGGGCTGCAGAAAAAGCAATAGAGGAATCATTTGGTAAGAAGCCGATTCCTACACGGGGTGGTGGAAGTATTCCTATTGTAGCGCTGTTTGAAAGGGAACTTCAAATTAAAACAGTATTGATGGGCTTCGGACTGGATAGCGATAACCTGCATTCGCCCAATGAGAAATACGATATCGCCAACTACTTCAAGGGGATAGAGACCATTCCTTTGTTCCATAAATACTTTGCCGAACTGAGCAAGTAATAGACAAAGAAGCCGCCATATAAAGGCGGCTTCTTCGTTTAAACGCGATTCAGTATTTCTTTCTTCTGCAAGTCATCAGTAGGGTGAAGCCAAGCCTGCACTTCTTCTTCCTTTAAAAACAGTGGCACTCTCTCAAGCTCGGAAGGCGCTTCGTGAGGAGCTGCCTCCGTCAGAAAGGTACAGCTGTATAGGGTGGTGGCCATTAAAGGGTCCTCGGTAGCATCCCAAACAGCCGCGATGTAAGCAGGTGAACCACCATAAGGATTATACGACGTCCGACTTCCTTCCTGGTCCAGCTTATCATACGAGTTACAAATAATCACACAGTATTTTTTTCCTTCGATCTTCTGGAGCAGTTCCTCACGATCGAAATGTTCTGAAAGTCCATCCTCCGAATTTTTATTTAAAGGAAAATACTGCAGGCGCCCGGGGCAGTCATCCGTGATAACAGGGACAGAGTAGCTGTAAGTGGCCTCAGGTTCGGCCATTTCCAGTTGTCCGTCGTACTCTAAACCCAGTTTTTGCATAATGACACCCGTTGCCGGGATGTTCAGTTTTTCTTCAATAGAATTCATAGTTTCTTTAACATATCACACTCTTTTTTGTTATTAACAAGAGCGCAAGCAAATTGCTCGGAAGAGAAATTTCATTTCAATTAATTGGCATAAGAATTGGTAAACTTTCTATAATTAATTAAACATCTATCTAACAAGAAACATTATGGCAACTAATTTCAATCCTGAACACTCAGAAGGTCCTGTAGCGAGAGCAATTGAAGAGCAAACTGCAAAACTTCCTTCAGACCTGTTCCTGTGGACTGCCGGCGCTGCGATTGCAACGTCATTAGTACTGCAGGTAATAGGTAAAAAGCCTAAAAGTCTATTTGTTGGCCAATGGGTTGCACCATTCCTGCTTTTAGGTCTTTACAATAAATTAGTTAAGTTGGAAGGACACGACTAACAGTAAGAGAGCCGGTATTTTTTATCGGCTCTTTTCATTTTTACACAATGTCAAGCCTGTGATGGTAGTTTATGCAGCAGCTATTACTTTAGCCGCATAATCTCGGCTACATAGATACTACAATCCACTCAGCGCCAACTATCCCTTGCTTTCATCTTTCAATCCTGACTTGCAGTATTACTTTCGCCCAGTCGAAGGAGGAGACCGAAGAAAAGGGAAGTCACAATTCTCGTATTTAGCCGGCTAAATCATATTCTTTTCCACTACTTTTGCAGCTTTGGAAATACTTATGATTTATAACAAGGCACTTACTTTTACGCTTTTAGCCTCTTTATTTTTGGCCACTGCCTGCCAGCAAAGCAAAACAGTTAGTTCGGAGAACAACAACGAGAACGCGGCAGTCGCGGACAGTATCGGCGCTGCTTCTGCACCCGTTCAGCAAGCAAGGACCCAACAGGAACGAAAGCCGGCAGACGCAGCCACCATTCTTGCCAGAAAGCAGGTACCTATCTTGTGTTACCACCAGGTGAGGGATTGGAGAGCCACCGATTCTAAGACAGCTAAAGATTACATTACCCCGGTAAGTACCTTCAAGCAACATATTAAAATGCTTGCAGACAGTGGTTATCAGACGGTTCTTCCTGATCAGGTTTACAATTACCTGTTGTATGGAGATCCACTTCCAGCAAAGCCCGTGATGATAACATTTGATGATACGGATCTGGATCAGTTTACCGTTGCTGCTCCTGAGTTGAAGAAGTACGGTTTCAAAGCCGTCTATTTCATCATGACCGTTTCCATTGGCCGCATGGGAAAATATAAGTACATGAATAGTGAGCAAATTAAACAACTATCGGACGAAGGAAATGTGATCGGTAGCCATACATATGATCATAAAAACGTGAAGAAATATGTAGCGGAAGACTGGGTGCAACAAATAGAAAAACCAACAAAGCGACTGGAAGAAATTACAGGCAAGAAGATCGAGTACTTTGCTTATCCCTTTGGCTTGTGGAACGAGCAAGCGATACCAGAACTTAAAAAAAGAGGCTTTAAAGCCGCGTTTATCCTCTCGACTAAAAGAGATGAGAACGATCCCTTATATACCATTAGAAGAATCATTGCCAGCGGTTACTGGAGTGCTAAATCACTTCATAACAGTATGGTTAATAGTTTTTAGTAGGACGAAGGCTGAAGAAATTCAGCCTTTTATATTGATTTACTTTTAGATATCCTCGTTCAGCTGCTCGTTCAACAGTGCTTTGATTTCATCAATATCCCGCGGGAAACCTTCAGGACTTCCCGGAGCCACCAGGTCTGCACTGTCTGTCTCCAGGATCCGTTCCAGATCCTCACGATCAGCGGCCAGAATAATCGTCTCGCCACCAGCATTAAAAGAGTCAGAGATACTTGCATCGATCTCCAACAGGTTGATGATTTTTGTCAGGCTTTCTTCATATTTAGGGGACAATTCAATGTGCATAAGCGGACGTTTCTTTTGAGGATTAACAATTCGAAGCCGAAAACGTTCGTACAAAACTGTCTCAAATTATCCTGGTCAGAATTGGCTCGCGGGTTTCTGCTTCCCGTCGTCACCACTGATTGGGCTAGCAACAGCCAGATTCTTTTATCATATGAGTAGATGAGGCGATCAGATGAAACAAGCGCAGGAAAGCAACCGCTCTTAGCAAAATATTTGCGAACTTTGCCCGCACTCAGTATGACAAACTCCGACACTATCGTAGCGCTCGCAACGCCTTCGGGACTAGGCGCAATAGGCGTGATCCGGCTTTCCGGGCCGGACGCAATTGCCATCGCCAATAGCGTTTTCAAAGGCAAAAACCTTTCTCAACAGGCATCCCATACCATTCATTTTGGAACAATCCGCGACGGAGAAGCAATCCTCGACGAGGTACTGGTTTCGCTCTTTATTGCTCCCCACTCTTATACCAGGGAGAACGTGGTAGAAATCTCCACCCATGGGTCGCCCTATATCATCGAAAGTATGATCAAGCTGATGATCAGGAAAGGAGCAAGGGCAGCCCAGCCGGGAGAATTTACGCTGCGGGCGTTTCTCAATGGCGGGATGGATTTGTCGCAGGCAGAAGCTGTTGCCGACCTCATTGCATCCAACTCTCAGGCTTCTCACCAGGTAGCACTCCAGCAAATGCGAGGCGGCTTTTCAAACGAACTGAAGGTGCTTCGCGAGCAGCTGATCAATTTTGCTTCTCTTATTGAGTTGGAACTCGATTTTTCGGAGGAGGATGTAGAGTTTGCCAACCGCGATCAGTTGAAGCAACTCATCCTGCAGATCACCCGAGTGTTAACGCGGTTAATTCGCTCCTTCGAACAGGGCAACGTAATGAAGAACGGAGTACCGGTAGTAATTGCCGGAAAACCGAACGTCGGGAAATCAACACTACTAAATGCGCTGCTGAATGAGGACCGCGCAATAGTCTCTGACATTGCCGGAACGACCCGGGATACTATCGAAGATGAGATGACGATTGGCGGTATCTTGTTCCGCTTTATAGATACGGCTGGAATCCGCGAAACGGAGGATTTTATAGAAGCGAAGGGCGTGGAGCGCACGCTCGAAAAAATGAAACAGGCAAAGCTGATCATTTACCTGGTGGATCCGTTGCAGAAGCTGGAAGAGATCAGGGAACAGATAAGCGAAGTGGAGCAACTCCAGATTCCCCTCGTAGCAGTAGTGAATAAAAGCGATCTGCTGAGTCCGCAGGAACAGTATGAGTTCGCCCAGTTGAATCCCAACTTCATCTCGGCCAAAAATAAGGAAGGAATAGACGAACTTAAGGACGAAATCCTGCGCAAAGTAAACCTGCACAACATCAGCACCGACGATGTGCTGGTAACCAATATCCGACACGTCGAAGCACTCCAGCGAACACTGGATTCCCTCGAACGCGTCCTTCATGGCATCGACAATCCGGTAACATCCGATTTTCTCGCTATGGACATCAAACAGGCTCTACATTACCTGGGTGAGATTACGGGCACAGTCACAACAGACGACCTGCTCGATAATATCTTTTCCAAGTTCTGTATCGGCAAATAAAGGACAGGAACAGATCACTCTCTCCGCCGGTTCTTATTTCAGTTTAGATCCCTGCGATATAAGCTGAGGGGAGCGGGTACTTTTTTTGTACTGGAACGCCGAATAGAGATTAAGATTGCTTTTAAGCAGCTCTTCATTCGAAATCTTCCTTTTGCTGACCTCATAACTTTTTACAGAACAGGTTAAAACAAGCGGTTCTTTCGACATCCCCCGTACACGGTACCTTAAGCAATAGCCCGTGTCTTCAAGCGAGGCGATGACGTTATTCTTAGTGCTGGTTATAAAAACGAGGGTATCACTGCGACCATTCATATAGGTGACGGCAACTTTATACTCTCTCTTTTTAAAACTCATTGTAATAGCGGCCAATGCCAGCAGGGCGTAGGGAAGAAGCGTTTTCATAGATTTCAGAAGTAGATAAAGGGAGAACAGATTGATAAATAAAATGTTTCTATAGTTAAAAACTTTTTTGGAAGGTATTTTCTCAGTTCTTGTTTTTTTAGTTTTTACTTTAGTCAATTGATTTAAACTGCTCCTGGCTATATCCAGGGGAAAAAGGAATGGTTTATTCGATTCTAGTTTTCCATCCCTCAACAACTAATTATATCTTGGATTTATATGAAAAAACAGTTCAGCCATTGCAAGTACCTCCTAAGCTATGCTATACTGCTTGTTAGCTTTTTTCCTGCTTTTTCGCAGAAGAGCCAGGACATGCGCGGAAGTATGTTGTCGCCAAGAAAATCTAAACAAACGCTCCAGCTAATTTCAGCCGAGAAAGGCCCGGTGATTAAAGCCGATCATCCCGACGTTCTCGCTACCCATAACCGTTCTGGCTTTGAAACCGGACAGGTAGTGAAGCTGAAGGGAGTGTACCATATGTTCGTAAACGAAATGTTTGAGCGGCCCCATCGCGACCTTCGAATTTCGCATTGGACAAGCCCCGACGCCCGGAACTGGAAACGGCAGTCGACAGTAGTCAACAGCGTACCTGGTCGTACCCATACAAATCCGCGTGCCGAAGTCTGGGTGACAGGTGTGGTGTTTAATGAGGAGGAGAATGCCTGGAATATCTTCTATGTCGCTTACCGGGGAGGAGACGAAAGTAAGGGTGAAATCCCGGGAAGTGATTATCAGGGACGGATTTGGCGGGCTAAATCAACAATAGCCGGAATTGACGGAATCGCTGGTCCCTATGCAGATATGGGAATCGTACTGGAGCCAGATGCAAATTCCCAGGCCTGGGAAGGGCAACAGGCAGTAGCCTGCTTTAACCCCTATAAAGTTGGCAACACGTGGTACTCACCCTACGACGGGCACAATTACATCCCCATGACAGGCTGGCCCACAGGACTTGCCTTCGCGAGTAGTCTGTCCGGTCCATGGACCCGTATGCCGGAAGGCTTTAATCCGCTTCCACTAGCTGAAGTGTTTACCGAAAATGAAGTAGTCAGCCGTTTGAAGGATGGTCGTTACCTGATGATCTATGATTCGATGGGGGACCACGAAATCGGCTATAGTTTATCCGAAGATGGAATTCATTGGACGAAGGAAACCAGAGTAAAGATTCAGAATCAGCGTAATTTATGGGCGGAGCCCGGCGATCACTACACTCGCACTCCGCTTTGTGCGATTGAGGAAGACGATGGTACCTTCACGGTAGTGTATACCGCGATGATGAAAGTGGATGGAAGAAACTTTTACGCCGTTGGTAAATGCGTGCTTGGCTGGAAATAACTAAATCGAAGAAGAACTTTTACTGGCAGATGAGAAGGAGTGGAGCAGATTTGGAAAAAACTAATGAAGGCTGTCTCACGACAGCCTTTATTAGTCCAACTTATCATTCGCTTTTGAAGAAAGCGCTTCTGATAGGATAAGGAAGGTTGAGGATCGCTGCTTTTGTGGAGCCTGCTTTCAGTTGTTTCCCGGAGGCAGAATAAACAGTGCCACTCGCCGGACGGTATACCGCAGGCTCTATACGGCCATTGCCAAAGTAATCTCCCGGCACTGGGATGTCTCCCGGTTTGCCTAGCTTGACCGCTGTTTTGGCATTATAAAAAAGCCATTCCCCTGAAGAGGGGCGGTAGACAGCGATCTCGCTTTTTCCGTCTCCGTTGTAATCTCCCGGCACAGGGATGTCTCCGTCTTGCCCGAAAGGAACATTACCCAGATCCGCGATGTACCATACGTGGTTCGAATAGCGGAAGACTGCCAGTTCTGCTTTTCCGTCTCCATCATAATCAGCGGGAACAGGCAAAGATTCCTTCCAGCCATGCTTCCTGGGTTCCTGGCCTTTAATGTACCAGGTAGCATTTGAAGGACGCCATACGGCAAGATCCGCAACACCATCGCCGGTATAATCTGCCGGAAGCGGAACGTCTCCTGCTTCTCCTAAAGGCTGGTCGGCGAGGCCCTTAATCCGAAACACTTGTTCAGCAGGGGAGTAGACTGCCAGTTCTGCTCTGCCACTTCCCAGGTAGTCGGCGGGAACAGGAATGTCACCTTCTTTCCCAAAGTTTACTTTATCACCACCGATGTGCCAGGTACCCGCCTGATAGAACGCTATCTCCGATTTGCCATCATTATTAAAATCGTAGATCCTCGAAGCGGAAGATTCGCGCAACCAGGGCTTCACGAACTCACTGTCGCCGTCCCGTTCGTAGGTGCCCAAGTCCGGGGAGAGTGTCTGGACACTAATCAGATCTTTTTCAGGAGAAAACTTCATCAGTCGCATCAAACCGTTGCCACCCCTCGGCCGGCTCTGATAGTCGGCAAGGAAAGTTTTGACCGTTTTGCCTGCATAGGTGTCCTGCCGGTAGCCTTCACCGTTATCCCCGACATGTCCGCAAAGCATCATAAACAAGTTCGGTTTCGTTTTAAGGCGGTCATACAGCCTCTTACCCTGCTTGCCGAACTGTGCTTCTCCTCCCAGATTCGTTCCGGGAACTTTATTAAAACCAATAATGTAATGACTCACGACGATTGCCTTCCTGTCGGAGTACTTATCCAGCAAGCCTGCGGCCCAGTTGTTCATATTTTCCTGGTCCTCGTCAAACGCATCATACTCAATATAGATGACGATGAAGTCTGAACCTCCTGCCGAGAAGAGGTCGTAGTGACTGTCGTTGTCATTTTTATAGTTTCCGCCATACCAGGGCCGGTTCTTGAAATGCTCCACACCAAAATACTTATTGAAGTAATAGGTGTTACCGGTTACAGCGAACTGGCTCGGCGACTGGTCGTGGTTTCCTACGGCCAGACCGTAAGGAATCCCGTAGGGCAGGCCGGGCTGTGGTTTTTCCAGGCGGTACAGTGCTTTCACCGCGTTATCCCATTGCTCCGGCTTGCTATCTCCGTCGTCTACAATGTCTCCCACGTGAATCACATAGACGATGTTTTCTTTCTCCCGGTTCTTAACAATCCAGTCAGTTTGGGCAGTAAAAAGTGCATTGGAGCCGCCCTGGCTTTCTTTGGTATTGTACTGAGTGTCCGGAATCACTGCTATAGAGAATTCCTTTTTTTCCTTAGCTGTGTCAGCTACCTTTTTTGGCGGCGTAGTTTGTCCGTAGACTGCTACCACTGCAAGAAGACTAAGGCAGCTTAAAGGGAATTTAAGCTGCTGGTTCAGTTTGTTCAAAATCATTTTCACTAGTTGTATCCTTTGTTTTGAGTTAATGCAGGGTTTACCTCACGCTCCGACTGTGGAATAGGGAACAAGAGCCTTTCGGCTGTCACATTGTAGGTGTCAGCGCCGAGGTAAGGGAACTTGCTCTTCATTTGCTCGCCATAGGTTGTCATTACCTCTATGGCCTTACCGGTCCTTACCAGGTCATGCCACCGGTGATTTTCAAATGCCAGCTCCACCCTGCGTTCGCGAGCAATAATGTCACGCAATTCAGCAGGGTCAGTAGTGGTGATAGGAGACACACCGGCACCAAATGCCCGGTCACGCACCTGATTGAGGTAGGGCAGTGCCTGAGGCGACAATCCCTGTTCATTGAGGGCCTCGGCCAACATTAGGAGTGCATCCGCATACCTGTAGATGGGCCAGTTGTCGTTGGTATTGTTGGCGATGCTATGCGGGTTCAGGTACTTCTTGATATAAGGAACACCAATTTTTCCCGCGGCCGGGCTATAGTTTTCAATGCTTTTGTTTGCAGAGATAGAAAAGATATTGCTGGCATTGTAGGTGCCCTCTGCAATACCGATAGAAGCGGCCTTCCGCTTGTCGCCTTCTTCATAAGCATTAATCAAATCTTCTGTAGGCGTGTTCCAGCCCCCTGTGCCGCTGTTGTTAGTGGCAACGCCGGTAATGATGGAAGTATTGAGACTTCTCGGAAGAAATGAATAGATAAAGGTGCTCTGCTGATCGCCCTGGGCACCAGCCATATACTGAACTTCAAAGATCGACTCCCTGCTGTTTTTGTTCGCCGTCGAGAAAACAGCGGCATAGTCGGGTAGGAGCTGGTAGCCCATCCCCGGAAGGGTTCTAAGCAGCTTCTCCGCTTCATCATAGTCCTTCAGGGTCATGTAGACCTCTGCAAGGAGCATTGTGGCTGCCCCCTTCGTAGCCTGTCCCGTTTGAGGAAACTTGGGTACATCGAGTTTCAGGATTGCATCGTTAGCATCTTCAATGATCTGGCTATACACTTTTTCAACATGGCTCCTTGTTAGGAAGGCATCTTCAGCTGTGCTAACTTCCTTCAGGTACAACGGTACTTCCCCAAAGTAGCGGACGAGCTTGAAGTAATTGAAAGCCCGAAGGAATTTTGCTTGTCCTTCAATTTCGTTTTTAGCCTTCTCTTCCAGCGTCGCCGTCGCTAGTCTTCCAAGCACAATATTCGCTCTCGAAATACCTTTGTAGCAGTGGAAGTAGACTGCATTGCTGTAGGCATTGTTGGGATCGTCGGTAAAATCGGCAATAGTTTCCCTGAAAAGGTAAGCGGTGCCCCGGTTGATCTCATAAAATTCGTAATGCGTATTGTCAGAGCGCATTTCCCCAGTAAAAAAGTCGTTGACCAGCAGGTCGCGCAGGGGAGTATAGGCTGCTGTAACGGCTTGTCTGAACTGTTCCTCCGTGCGAAAGAAGCTTTCGCTGGATTGCTGATCTTCCGGCGCGAGGTCAATAAAGGATTCTTTACAGGAACTTCCCGCCAGGGCTAGCATCAGCAGAAGTCCGTATGTTGATTTCGATAGTTTCATTTGTCTGTGTCGTTTATCTGAATGTTGTGTTGATACCTAAAGAAAAAGTACGGGGAACAGGGTACGCATTCTCGTCGATCCCCAGACCCTTTGACGGGTCCATTCCTCCCACATTTACTTCCGGATTCATGCCCGAATAGTTGCTGATAGTGAAAGCCTGTTGCACGGAGGCATAAATGCGAAGGTTGCTCAGCGTCTTACTATTCTTTAGAGGCACGGTATAGCCCAGGGAGATATTTTTGGCAGTCAGGTAGGAGACATCCTCGATCCACTGGGTGTTTACACTGCGACCGAGACCGGTAGTGCCCGACATGGTGCGCGGATAAACACCCGAACCAGGATTCTCCGGCGACCTCCACCGGTCCTTCGTAGCAGCCAGCATCATGCGGGCACCGTCGAGGTTAGCCAGGTAGGCCCATTTTCCTGGGTTCATAATTTTTCCTCCAACAGATCCCGCCATGGCGATATTTAAGTCGAAATTTTTGTATCGGAAGTCGTTGAAGAAACCGAAGTTGAAATCTGGGGTGGGGTTTCCAATGAAGGTACGGTCGTCGTTGGTGATAAAGCCATCTCCGTTCACGTCCTTCATTTTGACGGTACCTACTGCCGATTTCAGACCGGAGATCTGCAACTTCGGAGAATTGGCCAGATCCTGCTCGTCTTTATACAAACCCTCGAAAACGAAGCCGTAGAATTCGCCTAGCGAGCGACCTTCCTGGTGGCGGTAATAGTCGGAGGAAGTAGTGTTGTTCCGGCGAAGGAAGCCAGGATTTACGAGTGATTTAATCCGGTTGCGGTCGAAAGACATGTTGAAACTGCTGTTCCACTTGAGCTTTCCGGTGAGGTTTACCGTATTCAGACTAAGCTCATGTCCCCATAGCTCAAGCACTCCAACGTTAGATTTAATGGTGGTAAATCCGGAAGCGCGGGGAATCGGCATGTCCATGATCAACCCGTCTGATATCTTATCATAATAATCGTAGGTAAATGATACGCGATTATCCAGAATGCTTAAGTCTGCTCCGATATTAAACTGTTTGTTCCGCTCCCAGGCAAGATCCACGTTGCCCAGGTTACTGATGGAAATGCCAGGAGTTAGTTGATTTCCAAATACATAATTATAGCTACCTGTATTAGGAATAAAGGTATAATTTCCAATGCTGTTATTACCTGTGATACCGTAGCTGGCGCGAAGTTTCAGGAGGTCCAGCTTGGTAAACCTATCCATGAACGGCTCTTCACTCAATACCCAGCCCGCGGCTACGGAAGGGAAGTAGCCATATTTCCGGTTACTGCCAAATCGGGAAGAACCGTCGCGGCGAACGGCGCCTGATAGAAGATACTTTCTTTTGAAATTATAGTTCAGTCGGGCGATCTGTGAGATAAGGGAATAATGGGTGGTATTGCTGCTACCCTCACTGATCGCTGTCGCTGCCGAGATCCATTCCACATCATCATTTGGAAAATTGGTACCCGTTACGGAGTTACTTTCCTGATCGAACTTTTGGGCAGAATAGCCAACCAGCGCCTCCACATGGTGGTAATCAAAAAAGGTTTTATTGTAATGCAGATTAGCCTCTGCTGTCCAGGAGTAATTGTCAACTGCACTGCTTAATCCACTGGCGATACCATTTGCCACAATGGTGGAAGGCACAAAGCGGTTCCGGGTTTCTGCCCCCTTGTCAACCGCGAAATTGGTTTTCAGGCTCAAGCCTTTCAGAAACTCGTAGTTGAGGTAGGCATTTCCCAGGATCCGGGTCGTCTTGTAGTCGTCCTTCGTCTGTAAAAATTGGGCGTAAGGATTCAGATTTGTCACCATGCCCGGCGAGTTAACGTAAAGCGGCATGGTACCATCAGGGTTTACTGGGGAAATCAATGGACTAGCTTCTACGACTTTCTCCATCAGACCATTCAGGCCATCGGTGCTCAGTCGGTTATTATGATCTATCCGGTAACTTGGCGCGATATTAAATCCAAGCTTTATCCGGTCGTTATTCAAACGAAGATCCTGGTTGAGACGAAGCGAAAAGAGCTGGGTTCCGGTGTTTAACACGACTCCCTGGTGATTCAAATAGCCTGCAATGATGGTAGAGCTGGAACGCTCTCTCGCCGAGGATACGATCAGGTCATACTTTTGAATAGGATTCGTTTCGGTGAGGGTGTTGAACCAGTTGGTTCCTTCGCCGTAGCGTTCCGGATTCTGATACACGGGATCCAGCGTCCCTTTGTAGTTTTCGTATTTTACTCTGTCTTCATAATACTCGTTTTGAAATTCGGCGAACTCGCGTGCCGTCATCATTTTCGGTATTCTGCCTTCCGGGATTTTTTGGATCCCATAAAAACTGTTGAACTCTACTTTCGATTCCCCCGCTTTCGCGTGCCTGGTAGTGATCAATATGACACCGTTTGCTGCCCTTGATCCGTAGAGCGCGGTTGATGAGGCATCCTTCAGGACGGTGAAAGATTCAATTTCTGCCGGATTGATATTGTTGATACTTCCGGTCACCGGTATTCCGTCAATTACTACCAGTGGCTGGTTGTCCGCAAAAAGTGAGGCAGCTCCCCGTATCCGGAATTCGATGCCTCTTCCGGGCTGGCCACTGTATTGGTTGATCTGGACCCCTGCAATTCGTCCCTGTAGTTGTTGGGCAAACTGACCTACCGGCTGGTCCTGAAGGTCCTCGGCATCTACCTGGGCTATAGCTCCTGTGATTTCAGCTCTGCGCTGCTGCCCGTAGCTGACCACCACTTCTTTCAATTGCGCCATCGCTTTAAGGCTGACATTCAACTCCTGATCGCTGCCTTCAGCAACGGTAACAGGGTATTCACGACTCTGGTAGCCGATATAGCTTACTACTAGCGTATAGTTTCCCGGCTCGAGTGAGAGCACATAGGTACCTTGCATATTGGTCATGGTACCTTTGTTGGTCCCTTTTACACGGACACTGGCACCAGGTAGGCTCTCGCCGGATTCGTCCGTTACGGAGCCCCTTATGCTGCCGGGCTGTGCCTTGCGTCGCACATAGATATTTTCGCCCGACTGACGGTAGCTTATCGGCATCTCGCGGGAAAGCAGGTCCAAGATTTGTTTTAACGACTGCTCATTTCTGGGCAGGGTGAAGGGGAGTGGTCGCTCTCCACCCAAATCCCGGGAGTTGTACATGATCATAAAGCCGGATTTCTGCTGTAGCTCCTGCAACAGTTCGTCCAACGTTCCCGGGCGGTTTTCCAAACGCAGCCTGACCTGGTTCAACTGCTGCGCCCGGGTTTTATTAGCCATTAATGAACCACTCAATACTGCTATGACTGTGAAGACTAAAAGCGAGAATTTCATGATGGGTATGGTATGGTAAAAGAGTTTTTTTAAGTGTTTTTTCATACATTTAACTGTTTTTAATTATTGAAAGAGATTAAAGACCTGCTGCCCGGAGCTGGGCCAATAGCTCGGGCAGCTTTGTTTAAAAGCGTTATCTTACATATACTGTCCTCCTTTGGCTGATCCTGGTTAATGACTTATAAAAACTTTCCTGTTATCGATGCGGTAGTGGAAGGAGTTGATGTCCCGGAGCGATTCCAGCACTTCGCGCAAAGGCTTATCCCGGTAGGCTGCGGTGAACAATTGTTTTCCCGAACGCGTTCCCTGAAATATTACCTCAACGTCGTACCAGTTTTCAATTTTTGATTTGATTTCCGTCCAGGTCGCGTCCTTAAATACGAGGAGGTTATCCTTCCAGGCAGTATAATTGCTTACATCTGCCGTGTTTTTGCTAAAGCCACCGTCTTTGCGACGGTAGTTAAGGCGATATCCCCTGGTAACGGTGTCAATCACTCGGCGGTTCCCCTGACTTTCGGAAACGAGCACCCTGCCGGTACTTACACAAAGCACGAAATCTTCCTCTCTGCTGCCGGCGGAAATATTGAAGGAAGTACCTAATACCCGCGTATCGATACCAGCTGAATGGACTACGAAAGGCCGCTGCTTATCGTGCTTTACTTCAAAGAATGCTTCGCCCTTGTCCAGGTATACCTCCCTGATTTTGTCAAACGTTTTACTGTAGCGAATGCTGCTACGCCCGTTCAGCCAGATGGTACTGCTGTCCGGCAGCGTTATTTTAGCTTTTTGTCCCGCAGGTACGTGCAGCTCCGTAAAGACCGGCACCTCGCGGGTTTTCCCGTGCTTTTTACCCGTTTTTAAATATTCGTAGGAACCATAGAATAAGAGGGCGAAGCCAAGAAGGGCAGCTGCCTTGAATAAGAATGGCAGGACTTTGATCAACCTGCCGGAACTCTTCACCGGCTCAGGATCTATCCTCTTTTCAATACTGCGATAGATGTCAGTGCGGATATGCTCCCTTTGCTGATCAGAAAGCACAGGTGGAACTTTAGCGCCTGTTCTTCGGAACCATCCCTCGATAAACTCGAGTTCTTCCTGACTTGCCGTTCCGGAAAGGTATTTATCGAAGAGCCGGAGCAGTTGTTTATCATTCATGCTTATTGTTGTATATAAGCATGAGGAAAGTTATGAAGGAAAGTACCGGTCCGACCTGGTTATGAAAATATTAAGAAATTGTTTCTTTAATGGGCGACCTACTGCATGAGGAACAGCAGGCCCAGCATAGCTTCGCTCGCCGCCGTCCTAAGACGTTTTTTTGCAAGTCCGAGCTGGTTCTTCACGGTTTGGCTGGAAAGGTTTAGCTGAGCGGCGATTTCCTGAATACTTAGCTCCTGCTCTTTATTAAGCCTGTATATTTCCCTTTGACGGTCGGGTAGGTTTTCTATTTCCCGGTCGAGAATACTGACGAGTTCTTTGTAAGCAGCATGATCGTCGGGAAGTACGAAGGAAGGGAGAACGTATTCGTGGTAGTGTGTGATTTTTTCCTGCAACCTTAAGGCATGGCTGATTTTCCGGATGGTTTCATGCTTCACCATCGTCAGGAGGTAGGCTCGGATATTTTCTACGCTTTCCAGCTGTTCTTTTTTCAACCACGCCGTTACAAATATTTCCTGCACTACATCTTTTGCCTCGTCGGTATCTTTTAATCGACTGATAGCAAACTGGTAAAGAAACTCCCAATTCCGGTTGTAGAACTCACTGAACGCTTCCTTATCGCCACTGATGATCCCTGCAATTAAATCCCTTGTATCTAAGCTCTCCATTCGTTGATCGAATTGCAGCAAAGGTAGCAGGGGAGTGTTAGCTCAATGTTAAGGACAGGGAAATACGGCGTTTTTGCTGACGCAGACGGACTCTTTGCTGCCTGTGTGTCGCTGGGAGAACTGTAGCATGTCCTTTATTTTATTGACCACCAATGTCTCTCTTGTCGGCTTAGAAAAAACATTTCTTCGGAAAAGAAAATCTTTCTATCTTTGCCTCAATTCCTGTACGTCTTAATACCTGGAGTTATGAATCACACTATTCACATATAGCCCTTTCGCCTTCAGCTTTTAGCTGAATCCATCATTTATTGTATTTCGATCAAATGTTGCTTGAGTTGTAATGCCAGGCATTGCGGAAAGGTATATTCCCGTCCTTGGGGAATGAATCAACTTTACTATTTCAAAATATTTACTTATTGATTGATCGCTGAAATGCTCAGTGATCAGGGATTGAACTAAGGGTGAGCTGAATTCGCCGGCGTCTGAAGTCCCAGGTGACGCTGCTGTTTCTGCTATAGATAACGCTCGTGCTGCTGGACCTCACGCTTTATTCCTACTGCTTTTCCTCGTTTCGATCCAGTTACACAAAAAAACAAAGACATGGGCAACCATTTAAAAACAAAATACTTAACCCAATTGGGTTATACCAATAATCAGTTGAGGAGCCTGGTAGTGAACATTTTTACCAGGCATTTTAAGCACAGCGGTGTGGAGGAGCAATGGGACTTGCTGGCTCGGATAAAGGAAGAGCCCGAGGCCTTTATCGCCGATCCACTGACGAGTAAAATTGCGATGGCCTTTACAGCTAAGCCGCAGGCGAAGAAGCTGGCCTATGATCTTCTGGAAGAGCATGCGCCTCTGAAAGTCTACGGCGGCAAGGAAATCGAGGAACAGGCTTTGAAACAAATGAAGCTGGCCACTTCCTTGCCCGTCAGCGTGCAGGCTGCGCTTCTGCCCGATGCACATAGCGGCTACGGTTTACCTATAGGCGGGGTACTTGCTACTGAAAACGTCGTCATACCTTACGGCGTGGGCATGGACATCGGCTGTCGTATGGCCCTTTCCATCCTGGATGCTGGCGAACTGTATCTGAAGCGATACGACTATAAGTTAAAGCAGGCACTTCGCGACTTTACCCACTTTGGGATGGAGGGGGGACTAGCTTTCCGGCAAGAACACGAAGTGCTGGACAGCCCGCTGTTCAAAACCAGTTCACTGCTCAAGCCTTTGCATGCTAAAGCAGTAAGGCAGCTGGGAAGTTCCGGCAGCGGCAATCACTTTGTGGAGTTCGGGGAGATCTCTTTGCACGGGGAAAATAGTCTGGGGCTTGAACCGAAGAAATACCTTGCCCTGCTTTCCCATTCAGGAAGCCGTGGCTTAGGTGCGGCTATTACGATGCACTTCACAAAAATCGCCATGGACACCTGTAAACTTCCAAGGCAGGCGCAGCAGCTAGCCTGGCTCGATCTGCAGACCGAGGCAGGACAAGCCTACTGGCAACACATGAATTTTGCGGGAGAGTACGCCCAAGCTTGCCACGACCGTATCCACGCCAACCTGCTTCGATCGCTGGGGCTGGAAACACTGGCTCGTGTAGAGAACCACCACAACTTCGCCTGGAAAGATACGCTGCCTGATGGACGGGAGGTAATCATCCATAGGAAGGGGGCCACCCCCGCCCATGCCGGAGAACTGGGTATTATTCCCGGGAGTATGTGTACACCTGCTTATCTGGTGCGGGGCTCGGGCCGGCACAGCTCTCTGTTTTCTGCTTCACATGGAGCAGGAAGAGCAATGAGCAGGCAAAAGGCAAAGAATAGCATGACTCCCTCGGCCTTGAAGAAGATGTTGCTGAAAGCGGGAGTAGAGCTGATCGGGGGAAGCGTGGAGGAAAACCCGTCAGCCTACAAGGATATTGACAACGTAATGCGCGCTCAAAGGGACCTCGTAACCATCGAGGGTAGCTTTCAACCCCGCCTAGTACGGATGAACAAGGAGTAGATATGGAAGAAAAGATTATTCAAATTACTGCAGGACGCGGTCCCCTGGAATGCGCGCGGGTAGTGTATAAAGTGCAGGAAATTTTCCGGAAAGAAGCAGAAGGCAGGGGAATGAAAACCGAAGTAATGGAAGCGGTAAAAGCCGAAAAAGCAGGGACACTACTTTCCACTACCCTCCGCTTAAAAGGGGAGTTGCTTGGTGCCTTTCTTTCGGGCTGGAGAGGAAGTATTCTTTGGATCGGAAAGAGCCCTTACCGGACCGGCCATAAGCGAAAAAACTGGTTCGTAGGGTTGGAAGTATTCGACCAATTGCCTCCCGCATGCAATGAAAAAGCGACAGGGGCAGAACGAGACGTTTCATTCCTGCAGGAATCAGAACTGCGCTTTGAAACCTTTCGCGCTTCGGGACCGGGCGGGCAGAACGTCAATAAGGTGGAAACAGCGGTTCGTGCTACCCATCTGCCTAGCGGACTGCAGGTACAGGTGATGGACAGCCGTTCTCAACTTGAAAATAAAAAGATAGCTATCCGCCGCCTGGAAGAAAAGCTGTATCAACTGCAGGAGCGGGCATTCAGTCAACAGCGACAGGAGCAATGGCACGAACACCATTCACTGGAGCGGGGAAACCCGGTAAGGATAATCCGGGGAACCCTTTGAGTTTTATTGATTACCAGACATTAATTATTATGGACATTTATTGTACTACAGATGAGCGGTACATTCAGGCAATAGAAGAGCTGCGATATGGAGAAGCAGCAAAGTCGCTGCGATTATTCAACGAGCTGCTGCTGGCCGATCCTGGCTATGCACGCGCTTATTTTCAGGTCGGCATTCTGAACTACTATTATACTCAGGATTATCAGGCAGCCGGATACTATTTCGGCAAATGCATAGAGCTGGAACCAGGTTTTCCTGAAGCCTACCAGGAGTTTCTTAAACTCCTGGTCTTTTTAAATATGAAGAAGAAAGCCGGAGAGCTGGCATCTCAGGCGCTCAAGGTACCGGGCATGGAGAGGTCTTTCATCTACCAGCAGCTGGGCTTGCTGGAAGAGAAAAATCAGGACGACCGAAAGGCCCTGGACCTTTATAGGAAAGCATATGCTTGTGTACTGGAGAAGGAGGAAGCTGATAATTTGAAAGAAGCGATAGGACGAGTGAAGGAGAAACTGCAAAGGGGGGAGAAATTTGTGTATAGCTGCTGAGAGACAGGTACGCTCTATGATCTCATAAAAACTCGCTTTCGTCGAGACCATAATAACGCTCCTTGCTCAGCAGTAACAAGGAGCGTTTATGCTTAACCCGTTGATAGGTATCAGCTTATTTCACACTAAATTGATAAACTACCGTTTCTGAACTGTTCCCTTTAGCATCTTTGGTAATCACCTTCCAGTAATAGGTTGTCCCACTTCTCACCGTAACATCGGTTATACTGGTTTCCTTTGTATCCGTTTTTAGCAGGGAAAGGTTGCCTTCGGTACCGAAATAAACGTCGTAAGTGCTGATATCCCAGTCGACGTCATTCCCGCTCCAGTTCAGGTTCACCTTTTGTGTCCCTTGAGGAAAACTTTCAGCCATTGCAGGTGCATTTATTGTTGCGGGGTAGGGCGCGTAAGAGCTGGAAGCCGGTCCCGAATTATAAAATTTCCAGCCTTCACTCTTCGCTGTTTCTGCTGTCTTTGATGACTTCGAAATCACGTACCAGGAATAGGGAGTGTTCCTGGAGAGCGGGACAGACAGACTTGTAGCAGAAGTGGTTTTAACTACGGCCGAATCTTTTAGCAGGTGCTTGATGTGGAGCTCGTAAGATTGCGCATTCCCGGCCGGATTCCATTTGAATTCGATAATACTTTGGCTGTTGGAAATGACACTGCCCGAAGTACACACCTGGTTCTGAAGCGGAAAAACCAAACTTGCTTTCTCCGGGGGAAGCACTGGTGTATCTTTTTTTCCTGAGCACCCCGCCAGGGAGACAATTAGCACTGATAGAATTAGCTTCCTCATTTCTTGATGACTTTTAATAATGACTCGTGTTTACCGTTCTTCACTGACAGGATATACATTGCCGGTTGCAGGTGCTGAAGATTTAATTGCAGCTGGCCCTCGGGTAGCTGAGCTATCTTTTCGTATACCACTGTTCCGCTTGTAGAAAGCACCCTTACCATCACGATATCTTCCCCGGGATTGGGAATACTTAAATTCAATAGATCGTCAAATGGGTTAGGGTAAACCCTGGCTGAAGGCAATAGATTAATTACCCGCTCAAAAACACCCTGACAGTCTTTTCCTGTCCTCACTTTTATGCGGTTAGTCCCGTTTACGAGGGGAAGCTCGATCGTACCTTGTTTAGTGGTATAAGTTGTTCCGTTAAAATCAACAACGTAGTTCTCACCGCCCGCCATTTGTAACCTCAGCTTATTTGTTTCTTCGTTGAAATTCGTATAAACCGCCAAGTCCTCAGGTTCGGTGATGCTTACCGAATAACACTGCTGATAACCGGGCTGGTCTGGTACGGTGATACAAACTGAGTACTTCCCGGCGCCAAGGTTGTTAATGTCCTTGCTAATACTAAAGGTGTAATCGGCGTTGATACCGCCCCCGGTTATGCGTGCATTATAGCTCATTGGATTTTTTGCGGTTATCTTAACCGAGCCATCATTGCTACTGCGACAGGTCTCGTTGGTATTCCTTATGTTGAAATTATCGGGGGGAAGGGCGAATATCACTTTGACTTCGACTGGCTCAGCACTGATAGAAAAAGAGCCGGCACTCAGCATAACCGAGTAAGATCCAGCCGACCTGGCTTCATAGCTTGTACCGTTGGCACCAAGGATTGGAACACCGTTTCTCGACCACTGCAAGGTGTAAGGAACCGGTATGTTCAGGGAAGACGAGAAATTCAGATTTACTTTTCCGCCCGTGATAAAAGTGGTGTTGCCTGCAGCACTAATAAAAGGCTTGGGGATGAAAGTAAACCCTTCTTTAGAGGTGCTTCCACCCGCTGTGGTAACCGAAACAGCACCGCTGGCAGCGGAACCCACCACCGCCGAAACAGAAGTGGGAGAGTTGAGGGTAAAGGAGGCCGCAGGGGTGCCGCCGATACTTACCGCGCTAACACCCGCCAGGTTTTCTCCTGTTATGGTAATGGTGCTGCCTAATCCCCCTACAGCAGGACTGAAGGAGGTAATAACAGGTGCCTTAATGAAGCTAAAACCACTTTTGGTAGCAGAGCCGCCGGCAGTTGTCACCTTTACTTGGCCGTCAGCACCTCCATCAACAATCGCAATGATGGTGTTGGGCGATTCTACGCTGAACCAGGTTGCTTCAACCCCTCCAAAGCTAACAGAAGTGGTACCTGTAAAATTCTGTCCGCTGATCGTTACCCGCGTACCTTTTGCAGCGGCAGAAGGGGTAAAGCCAGTCAGCGTGGGCGCTGGCTTATTTAAAAATGTAAAGCCGGGCAGCGATACGTCCCAGCCCTGGGCGCTAACGGTCACGCTTCCGCTGCTTCCCTTGCCAACCACTCCAATAAGGGTTGTTGGAGATACAAATATCACAGAGGTAGCATCATAATTACCGAACATGACAACGGAGTTCTCTGAAAAATTAGTACCCGTTATAGTCACCCGTTCACCTTCACCTGCTTCGGTAGGAGCAAAGGAGCTGATAGTATGCTTAACCAAATAGGTAAAATCAGCATTGCTTGTTGCTACACCTCCGGGAGATGTTACCGATATGCGGCCCGTGGCTCCTTCTCCAACTACCGCTTTGATAGTAGTGGCGGATACGACCGTAAATGAACTCGCTGGACTTCCCCCGAAACTTACCGCTGTAACATCAGATAAATTAGTTCCTGTAATAGTCACCACGGAACCAAGACTACCTCTCGATAGATCAAATGAAGTAATAAGCGGAGCAGCAGTAAAATTAAAGCCTGCTTTGCTGGCCGTTCCGCCTGCTGTTTTCACTGAAACAGGTCCCGCGCCTCCAGCACCTACAACCGCAGTGATGGTAGTAGGGGAGACGACAGTGAAAGAAGCAGCGGACACATCCCCGAAGCTTACGGCTGTTGCTCCTGAAAAGTTTGTACCACTGATCGTAACGGTAGTCCCTTCCTTGCCTGAGAGGGGATTGAATGAATTAATAACAGGCCCGGCAATGTAAGTGAAGCCTGCGATAGTGCCTTCACCTCCGGGCGTCTCTACAGACACACTCCCCGTAGATCCTGCACCTACTACGGCAGTAATACTTGTCGCCGAATTCACGGTAAAGGATGCTGCGGCCGTGCCTCCGAACTTAACAGCAGTCGCCCCGCTTAAATTAGTGCCGCTTATTGTTATGGTGGTTCCGCTACCTCCAACTGGCGGCGAAAATGTGAATACAGCAGGCTTTGGGATAAAAGTAAAGCCGGTCACGGAATCACTGCCTTCCGGCGATGTGACGGAAACAGTTCCGGAACTTCCGGTTCCAAGTGTGGCAGTAATATGGGTAGGGGATTTGACGATAAAGGTCGCCGCAGTTCCGCCAAATTTAACCTCGGTGACTCTGCCTAAATTTACACCGCTGATCATAACCGTATCGCCAGCAGCAGCTGTAGCCGGACTAAAAAGCCTAATGTCTGGTACTTGATATTTGTTAGGTAGGATCGATATGCTGTTATCTGTATAGTTGGCTACTACCAGGTCGGGGCGACCGTCATTATTTACATCGCCTGCAGACACCCAGTCGGCTCCAAGGCCAGTAGCATAATCTACCTTCCAGTCAAAAGAAAGGGCAGTATTTGTACTGGTATTCTTTAGTACAGAGACGGTTGTTCCGTAGCCGGCTTCAAAATTTACTATAGCTAAATCTGGCTTTCCTTCACCGTCCAGATCAGTGATCGCGATACCGTTGGGACCGCTGCCTGTATAGTAATCTACTTTCCCGGCAAAGGCGATGGAGCCATTAGTGCTGATGTTCTTTAATACAGATACCGTGTTGGATGCGGTGTTTAGTACCGCGATATCTAATTTACCATCTGCGTCAAGATCAGCTACAGCAGTTTGCAGGGGATCCGACCCCGTAGTAAACTGGATGCCGGCAGCAAAAGAAATGGTACCCACATTGCTGGTGTTTCTGTGCACGGAGACCGTATTCGAGAACCTGTTAGTGACTGCGAAATCTGGCTTCCCATCCATGTTAAAGTCGCCAATGGCAATTCCATAGGGACGATCGCCAGTCAGAAAATCAACTTTAGCTGCGAAAGATACCGTCCCCTCCGTGCTTATGTTTCTGAAAACAGAGGCGGTGTTGGAGGATTGGTTTACCAATACCAGATCCGTCTTTCCGTCGCCGTCAAAGTCTGTTGCCGCCACGCCATAGGAACCTCTTAAACCATCAGCGTAATCTACTTTGGTTGCAAAGGAAATAGCCCCCGGTGTACTCGTGTTCTTATAAACCGAAACAGCACTGTTACTACCCGAATTGTAATTCGTGGTAATTAAATCCAACTTGCCGTCGCGGGTAACATCTGCAATAGCGATACACACCGGTTCATTATTCGCCGGCAGGTCTAATTTCTCAGCGAGTGCCGCGTTCCCATTCGTCCCTGTATTCCTAAATACAGATATAGTGTTTGAGAATACGTTGGCCGATACCATGTCTGCTTTACCATCCCCATCGAAATCTGCCAGAGATACAGCTCGTGGCCCCCTGCCCGTCGCGATATCTGTTTTCTTCTCGAACGAAGCCTGTGTGAAGGTGCTGGCAGCACCGGGGAAAAGAACGTGGAAAGGCTTAGCTGAAAATGCTGTCAGTTCATTGGTCGTAACACTAATCGGTTCATAGGTGGCTCCCAGAGGAACGGTTACCGTAAGGGTCTTCACCGTCGCAGCAGTAACCTTAGCTTTTACCGCCCCAAAAAAAACAATATTCTCAGCCGCTATCGGACTAAAGTTTGCTCCCTGTATAGTTACAGTAGTGCCTGCCGCACCAGACGCCGGCGCAAAGGTTTGGATGAAGGGCCGTGCTTTAGGGGCATTTAGGATGACTGATACCGAGCTTGAAAAGCTATTGCTGTTCGCAGCAAGGATATCGGTCCTGTTATCATTATCAAGGTCGGCAAGGGCAACACTTGAGGGTTGCTGGCCTGTGGGTAGGTCCAGCGTTTCCGCCAATGAAATAGAACTCGTGCTGGTGTTTCTCAGTACCGATATACTGTTCGAGCTAAAATTCGCAACAGCTACGTCTACCAGTCCGTCACCATCCAGGTCATTTAGAGCGAGCCCCCTCGGATTTTTTCCGGTGGGGTAATCTGCTTTAGCATCAAAAGAAATTGAACCGATGGTACTCGTGTTTTTAATTACTGAAACAGTATGGGTAAGGTCGTTCGCAGCAATCAGGTCGGGCTTGTTGTCATTGTTTAGATCGCCGGCAGCCAGAGAAAGGAGGTAGGCGGATGCGTTAACATACGTTGATCCGGCGAAAGAAATAGAGCCTATGCTGCTCTCATTTCTACGAATATCAATGGTAGTGCTTGTCATGCTGCCTACCGCTACATCTGGTTTACCGTCTCCGTCGAAATCTGCTATAGCCAAACTTACCGGACTGCTTCCTGCGGCAAAATCTACTTTGTCAGCAAAACTGACAGTACCATTGGTACTCGTGTTTCTGAAAATGGAGAACGACTTCTCGCCTCCGTTTGTGACCACTATATCCGGTTTACCATCCTGGTCGATATCGGTAACTGCAACGGCTGAAGGATTAATTCCAGTGGTCAGATCGATTTTTGGTTGGAAGGAGATGGTGCCAGCGGTGTTGTTTATTAAAACAGATACACTGTTACCATTCTGATTTGCCGTCACTACATCCAATTTTCCATCTCCATTGAAGTCTCCCAAAGCTGCAGCAGAGGGCGATTCGCCGGTGGTGAAATTTAGTTTAGGATCGAAGGAAATCTGTTCCCTGCTACCGGTATTTTTAAGCACAGCAATCGTAGTAGCATGCGGCGATAAACTTACGCTTGTTGCGATTATTTCAGATTTTCCATCACCGTCCAAATCTCCCACCGCCACGCTATTTACTCCACCGGTTGGGAAATCGCTCTTTGGAGAAAACGTTTTGGACTCCATCTGGATGGGATTCACCTGTTTTACCATAAAGGGCTTCTGGGAATAGGCAGTCAGATTATTGACGGTTACGGTGATGGGCGCAAAGGTCGCGCTGAGGGGAACTGCTACTGTTAATGAGGTGCTGCTGGCAGCCTGTACCTGTGCTTTTACTGCACCAAAGTAAACGATATTATTTCCGGGCGTTGGACTAAAGTTCGTACCTGTGATAGTCACCGAAGTTCCGTTGACACCGGAGCTTGGGCTAAAGGAGGTGATCTTTGGGACACTGGCAGCATTCGCTTCCGGCTGGTTCGTGAGGTTACGAAGTATACTCACAGAATTTGCCGAAGTGCTGCTGTTGGCAGCGGCAAGATCCGGAACACCATCACCGTCGAAGTCATTAATGAGAATTCCCGCGGGCTCGGCGCCGGTAGCGAAATTTACGGCCGACGAAAAGTTGATTAAACCGCTGGTGCTGGTGTTTTTGTACACTGAAGCGTTATTGTTGTTTTTGTCTGAAATGACAACCTCAGGCATCCTGTCTCCGTCCAGATCAGCTACAGCAAGGCCAGTTGAGGTGCCGGAGAAAGGAAGAGTTGTGCCGGTTGAAAAGGACAGTGAGTTCCCTGTGTTGGTATTTCTAAATGCACTGACAGCTGCACCGGTAGTTACAATATCGACTTTTCCGTCGCCGTCGATGTCATTCAGCTTCAAAGACGAAACTGTGCTGGCTGCTGTAAGGCGGAGCTGTGGCCCAAAGCCGATGTAGTCGGGAGTGCTGCCGCCTCCATAGATCAGGACACTAGCAACAGTAGCGTGACCAATAACCAGGTCTTGGGTTTTATCATTATTCATATCGCCGATTGCGATGCACGTCACGGGCGCATCAGCTGTAAATACTTGTGGTAACGAGAATTGAGTTGTGTCATTGATAGAAACATTTCTGTAAATTGAAACGCGGTTCTCAAGTACATGGCCAACTACAACATCAGGCTTACCATCAAGATCCAGGTCCCCGGCAGTAATCGTAGAAGGGGCGTTTACCTGAAAGGCGAAGGGGGATGTAAATGAGATAGATCCAGCTTGACTGGTATTAAGACTCACAAAAAAACTATTGCTGCCTTTACTTACCCAAAGCAGGTCCGGTTTTCCATCTCTATTCATATCAGGCGCAGATACGGCTGCCGGATTACTACCGGCAGTAATACTTCCCTGAGAGAGATAGGCGGAACTTCCCGATGAGCTCGTGTTCCTTAAAATGCCGAGTGTACCTGCACTTGACAAACCGCCACTGTTCACAGTTACAATATCTACTTTTTGATCTCCATCAAAATCGGCCGCAACCATGTCAGTAGGAGCGATGCCTGCTGTAAAATCTATCTTGCTACGAAAAGAGTTTATATCAATCTGCGTTGTTCCGGGAAAAGACGGATAGAACGTTCTTGCCGATGTGCCGGTCAAATTCTTTGCAGTCACAGAAATAGGTTGGTTGGCAGCTGCTAATGGCACTTTGACCAGCAATGATGAGGTTGTCGCGGTCATAACTTCTCCTTTCACCGGTCCGAAGTAAACGAAATTCTGCTCAGCCTCCTGATTAAAGTTGGCACCGTTTACAGTGATGGTACTCCCTGCTGAGGCACTTGCAGGAGAGATGGTACTGATTATCGGCACATTGGCTTCATACCGAAACTTATTCAGGGAAGCGATACCGTGAGGGAGTGTTACAGAAACGCTTCCGGTGTTTCCTTTTCCTATGATTGCAGAAATACTTGTTGAAGAATTGACAGTAAAAGAAGCGGCTGGTCGGCCTCCGAAGTACACTGAATTTGCATTTAGGAGGTTTTTTCCTGTTATGGTCACTGTTTCGCCTTCAAGACCGTTTGATGGCAAAAAAGCAGTTATTTCCGAGGCGTTGCCATGCCCATTTAGTATAAATAGTTCTCTTCTATAACGGCTACTTACTGCAAGGTCTGGCTTTTTATCATCATTTAGATCTGTGAGAGCTAGTCCTGAAGGACCAGGTAGCTGATAGTCGACATGTTCGCCGAAATTAATCGTTCCCGGACTGCTCGCATTCTTTAATATGCTCACGTTCGATCCATTGGAATTAGCGACAAGAAGATCAGCTTTCCCGTCGTCATTCAGGTCTGCTGAAATGATATCTGCTGCTGAGAAAGTAGCTGGATAGTCGGTCTTTTCAGTGAGGGGAAAGGAGATATTTCCGGTAGTGCTGGTGTTTTTATAGACCGAGATATGTCGGGAAGCCGTATTGGTAACAGCGATGTCCGGGAGCCCGTCCCCATCGTAGTCGGCGGAAGTGATTTGTTTCAAATTTCCGCCTTCTCCGGCAATATCTACCCTTCCTGCAAGGGAAACCTGCCCCGGCTTGCTTAAGTTTTTAAAGACCGAAAAGGAACTTCCATCTGCATCCGTGTTCGCTGCAATGAGATCGGCAATCCCATCTCCATCAACGTCCGTCATTATAAGTGCAGTGGGAGAGTAAGGGGCCTGATAGACGCTTTTTGAGAAGGTGATACCCGTGCTGCCGCCTTCATTTCTCAAAACCGTAATTGTTCTATTCCACAGGTCGGCGGTAATTATATCTGGTTTCCCGTCGTAATCAACGTCCCTGATTAAGGCATCAAAGGCAGCAAAAAGACCAGCTATTTCCGATCGTTGAAAGCTGATCTTACCCGGTGTTCCGGTGTTTTTTAAGATGCTTATTCGCCCAGTGTTCTTGTCCATTACTACCACATCAGCCTTGCCGTCTCCATCAAGGTCTCCAGCTGCTAAATTATCAGCACCATAACCAAGGTGGTATGTAAGTTCTTCTGCAAAAGAGGTCTGTGTAGAGTTTGAAGTTGTGTTTCTGTAAAGAGAAATATAATAGGAGTCCCGGTTTATCACCAGGATATCCAATTTGCCATCGTTGTCCAAGTCGGCCAACTCCACACTTTCGGCCCCCACCCCAGTGTCGTAGCTTATCTTGGATAGAAAGGTTCCCGGCCCAATAACTGATCCGGTATATCGGGGAAGAAAAGGTTTGACTGAGTAAGCGGTGAGGCCGTTGCTGGTAACCGAAACGGATCCATAAGTGGCGCCGGCAGGGACTTGCACCTTTATCTCGGTTGCAGTAGCGGAAATAACGGAGGCTTTCTTCTTACCGAAGAAAACAATGTTATCCGGTGCGCTTGATGCAAAGCCCGTGCCGTCAATCGTAACTTCAGTACCTGCAGCACCTGAGTAAGGATCCAGTGAGGTAATGACAGGTGTTGTTTGCGCAAAAGACGAGACAATGGGTAAAATAGCTGCGATAAGGAGTAAAAATCTTCTCATTCAATTGTGATAAAAAATGTTTAAGTACAAGCGTGGATCACATCATCTATTCAACTCATCGCTATGTGGATCCCTGGGGAGAGCGCTTTGCGTTCAAATTTAGTCATTACTCTGGAAAAGAAAAGGATAAACACCTTTTTAAGAGCAAAACATAGAGGAAAGTGGTTTCGATCTCTCATCCCTTTCCTGAAATCTTTTCATCCATAGCTAACTTTCATCTAGTTCTTCTGCATATATTTATACCATTAATTCAATTGTAAACCTGAAACAAATGCAAACTTTAACCTTAAAACACATCTTAGCGCTGCTATTGATCGCTTCTGCAACACTTTCTTGTCAAAAAGGAGATGACGCTCCCGGGAAACCTGGCACTGCTGCTCAGGGGGAAGTATCTTACTTTGCTAAAGCTTTAGGGACAGGCACCAAAGCTACCGCAATAAAGTCAGCACAGGTTTTAACCGATTCAATGGTAGCTGTTAACTGGTCTTCCGCCAGCATTTGGGTAGAAAAGATTTCGTTTGTGGGAATGAGTAATAAGATGCTTGACACCACGATCATTGTTGGGAAGAATATGAATATTTTTGACAGTGATGCATTAGCAGGCGTATTTAAGCTACCTTCCGGATCTTACACTAACGTCAAGGTGAAGCTACTTTTACGGAAATCTCCAAAATCCGAATTGGCCTTTTACCTGAAGGGAACGTTTGAGAACAGCCGTGCGGGACGGGACACGGTGGTAGTGGCCAGCTCACTTCCTTTTGAAGCAAATATCGCTGTGAACGACTTCAATATTCAACCGCAGGACAATTACAAAGTGGTGTTTAATTTTAACCTTGACCGGGTATTGGCCGGAATTAAAACCCGCGCCTTAGAACATGCAGTGAGCTACAACGGCTCCAGCGATCGAAAAACTTATTATATCTGGAAAGGTGGATCGGACGATGTACCTTTTTACCAGCAGGTCAGCCAAAACTGGCAAACGGTAGCCAGTGTAGTGGTGTTGAAACAATAGAAAAGGTGGCTAAAGTTACAACCGTGGCTGATTGAAGGGCAGACATACCGTTTCATACCGTTAGATATCAGTCCTCGCCGCGCTTACCTTAGGAGGAGGGTGCGGAGCAAGGGTGCCCTCTGGCCCGAATCCGGTAATCTTAGTTGTAATAGTACCTAAGGTAAAAAAGCCCCTAAGCGAAAGATCTTAACCAGCTTTTTCATTCCTTTTTTAGATAAGGGTGCTCCTGTTTCCAGGAAGGCTTTGACGCTTTCAAACGGTTCCCCTAAGTCTAGTGCCAACAGGTCGGTCGTATATCTACGCTCCTCCATATGAAGCCCCACCACGTCCAGCAAGGTCACCTCCATAAACCGAAATTGGTCATCTTCATAGTCCCTGATCAGCGGTAGCAATGACAATAGCTCTTCATATTCTTTGGTGCCGGGTTCTGAGTTAAATATCATTAACGCCCGGAAATACAGCCGTTTATATTCCTTGTCATTCCCAATAGCTTTACGTTCTTCCTTTTCAGTTCTTTGCGACGCTTTCGCCGCTTCGGCCTGGGGGATGGGATAGTCTTCATCGCGAAGCTTGTTTGGGACTTCCTTTCGTTCGATGATCGTTTTAGTCCGCCCTCTTCCGGTCATGATCGTGATTGATTCTGCTATCAGGTCCTCCTGGATTTCTGGCATCGTAACATCGCCCGGAATACTCTTATGCTCCTTGCCTGCGTAGTGCACGTATCCCCATCTAAGACCTCGATTATAGACATAGTTAAGCTGAAACTTCCCGAAGGGACTACAGCTAGCAAAGCTGGGTCGAAAGACCGGCGAATAGAGACCATGATCAAGCCGATCTTGTTTAAGCCATGCAGACAGCGCTCTTTCGTCTTCGGGATAGGCCTTAATAAATTCTGCTAATTTGTACTTTCCGATAAGGTCCATGGTTAAAGATACAAAAAACGCGTTGTTCATCAGTTCCTTCCTGAACAGCGACTACTTTTTTACTTGAATTCGGCCTGACTTATGACAATCTCCCTCTTTATTAAAGGATTTAGATTCATCCTTTGCTGAGATGGTAAGAAAATACCCTCGGTGCTATTCCTGCAGACCTGCCTTTTTGTATTGTTACTATATTTCCCTATTTTTCTCCTCAAATCTTACAATTGCAATTATGAAATACGCCTTATCATTTATTTGTCTCCTGTTATCCGCTTGTAACTTCAGGCCTCATCAGAAAGCAGAAACGATTCGTGTGACAGGAGAAGGAAAGATCAGGGCGAAACCCGATTTGGTGATTTTGACCCTTCAGGTTTCCTTCACGCAACCCCGGATGGCCGATGCTGTTCGAATGACCCAGCAGACAGTAGATTCCGTGTTGAACATCCTTGGCCGGTACAGTTCAAACGAAAACGATATAAAAACAAGCAGTATATCTGCTAATAAGCATTACGAATATAATGGCAGAGCGAACGTATTTGCCGGGTACCAGGCAGAACAGTCCATCGACTTCGTGTTGCACGATATCCGGAAATTTACTGAACTGACGGGAAATCTGCTGGCAACAAAGATCAGTAGTATTTCGCAGATCCAGTTTGACCATTCAAAGGCCGACAGTCTCTTTAGAGAAGCCGACCTGCTGGCATACGACGATGCCCTTCAGTCGGCGAAGAAACTTAGCAGCAGGGCAAATGTAGAACTCGGGAAACTGGTTTACATCAGCAACGCGGGCAGCGCCGCTACCGACCATTCAGGCTATTCCTCAAATGACGAGATCCAAACCTTCGCCAAGGGATATGGTGGAAATGGCTTTAAAATCTCGCCAGAGGTAATGGAATTTAGACGGACAATTATTTCTGAATACGAAATCGATTAAGAAAAGGGATCATTTCTTCCTTCTGCACTGTTAAATTTAAAGAGAACTTGTTTCCGGCTGTTTCAGAAATTGCCCGAGTTGTTGCGGTCTTGATTCATCAACGGCTTTATATCTCTTTTCTCCAATCGAGATGAAAGCGGTATCACTTATAACCTTCATTCCCTTATGACAACTCCGTTCCCTCCTTGACGCCGTTTTCTCGGTAATCTGGCCGCTTTTCTGGCTTTCTTTCGTCGTCCCCACCAGATGATAAAGCCGGTAACCGGTAAACTTGCCGCAATAAGGCTGGCGATAAAGGCGATGATCTTCCCGGTCAGCCCCCAAACAGCACCCACATGAATATCGTAGTTCATCTTTATGATTTTCTCCCCGTTATTCTTGTCGGAGAAATTCTCCCTGCCCAGCAGCTTGCCGCTGTATTGGTCGAGCTTCAGCACATCTGCGTCGTAATAGGTTTCCGTCCCGTAATAGCCAGTGGCAGAAATCGCCCCCGATGCATCTTTTGCGGGTGAAAGCGCGATCCTCTTGGCATCCGGAAAACGGGAAAGCGCTTGCAGATAGGCTGCCTGAAGCGGATCTTTTACAGGAACAGCGGTAGAATCAGAGCTGTAGACCTTCTTGACAGGTGGAGTGACCGACTGTGAGGCGACTACATAGACCGCCGTCTGGAACCATTTCATTGCCCAGTTCATGCCGGTGAGGGCCAGAATCAACAGGATCAACATAGCGTAGAAGCCTGGGACATTGTGCAAATCATAATTTAGACGCTTAAAACTAGCCCTCCAGTTGATGCTAAAACTTTTGCGCAAATTATGGCGGTTCCAGTTCCTGGGCCACCACAGGATCAGGCCGGTGATGAGGAGTACCACAAAGATCAGGGTAGCATAACCAACAATGGGCTGTCCGTACTTGGTATTGAGCAGCAAACTCCAGTGCAGGTATTTAACGATGATGAAGAAATCCTGCTTGTAGTCCTTCAGCCCTGTAAGCTCCCCGGTGTATGGATTAAGGAAGGCCGATTTGTAGGCTTTCACTGTATCGAAGAACCAAAGCGCTTCTTTGTCGCCTGGTTCAAACACCATAAACTCCCAGGCATGCTGCTGATCTCTATAAGTAGTTATGGAATAGACCTTCTGCTGGAGCGCTTTTTCCGCCCGTTCCTTCAGTTCACCGATCGGCAGGAGGGAGCTGCCGGCGGCTGGCGGCTCAATATATAGCGTCTCCCGGTCTGCTACCTGCGAAATCTCTTTATGAAATACGTAGAGGCAGCCAGTTACCGCGACTATAAACACCACCAGCCCGGACGCTAGTCCGAGCCATAGGTGTAAAAATGAGGAGATCTTCTTCTTTTTTGGGTTCGAAGGGCTTGTCGCTGCCATTTTACAGTTTGAAAGCAATACCCGCCAGCACACTTCTTGGAAGCTGCGGCTCTACCGTTGTCCAACCTTTATAATAAGTTTCATTGCTGATATTATCCACTTTCAGGCTGATTCTATATAAGCGGGCATTATAAAAGGCCGTGGCATTCAGAACGGTATAAGCCGGGATAGAAAATACCCCCGTAGCAGCTGAGTTGGTGATCAAATTTTCACTTGCATAATTTCCACCGAAACCAAAGCCCAATCCTTTTAATGCTCGTTGCTGTATGGAATAGCTGATCCAAGCGTTCACCAGGTGCGCCGGGCCCGCAGTGACCGGCCGACGGCCTTGTACTCCAGCGGCGGCTTTCGTCATTTTGCTGTCGTTATAGCTATAGCCTGCTACGATGTTCAGCCCCTTTAAGGGATTGCTCACGACGTCAGTTTCAAATCCTTTGCTCGTCTGTGTTCCATCCTGAATCGTTACGTTGTAAGGAGTTCCGTTTACTGTGATAGTTTCGGCACGTGTCATATTCGATACAGTAATGTCGTAATAGCTCGCAGTAAGACTTAGTTTATTTCGGAAGATATCAAGTTTTACCCCACCTTCCAGCTGGTTTGCATGTTGCGGTTTGAAGGTTCCTGAATAGTCAGGAAGCGGCTGAGTGACAGGCGCTACGTTTTTAAAGCCATTCATGTAATTTCCGAATAGCGCAACCTTGTCTTTAACTACCTGATAAACCAATCCCAATTTGGGAGACCAGGCGGTTTGCAGGTACTTTCCGGTGGTTGAACCATTGCTTTGGTTAAAAGTGCCCCGGTTATCGAAGCGGTCCACGCGAACACTTAACATCGCCATCAGTTCTGGTGTGATATTTAATACGTTAGAGACGTACGCACCGTAGACGTTATTTAGCAAGGTGTTCTTTGTGAAAGCCGCAGTACTTGCTGCTAATTTCGCTTCCACTGCGGCTTCGTTTAGTTTTCCATAGTTGGCGTCGTCTGCTTGAACAGAATTTACCTGATCAAATAAGATATAGGGTGAATTGTTATTGCGCGTTTCCAGTCTCAATGCGTCGAATCCGGCCACCAGCCTGTTTCTTAGTCCGGCAATCTGGAAGTCGCCCGTGAAGTTCTGCTGGAAGTTTCCGGAAGTGCTGATAGAGTTCTGGTCGGCCACATACCGATTCAGCAGATCATCGGTAGCACCGATGAACATGACATACTGGTAAAGGCCGTTTGACTGGCGGTTGCTTCTGGAGAAGCTGGTTTGCGAGGTCCAGGAGTCAGACAGTTTGTAGGTGATCTGACCGAAGATATTACTGGTAGGAGTTTGAAAAGTAACGTCATTACTGGTGTAGGAGCGCTCGAAATTAAAGTTCAATTCTGCGGGTGTCCTGGCGATCAGCTGGCGACTTCTGTTTAGAAATACCATCAAGGGATTAGTGCCCTCATAATTGTAAAATTGCGCATCCAGGTTCAAACGTAGGCGATCGCTTACCTTGTATTCAAGGGCCGGTGCTACAAAAAAGGACCGCGAAAAGCCTGCATCCTGAAAGCTGTTGCGGTAATTGTAGGCCGTGTTAAGGCGCCCCGTCAGTTTACCGTCCTTGCTCACCGGCCCATAAATATCGCCACTAAGTCTGTTTAGGTCAAAGCTACCTGTTGTATAGCTTAGCTCGCCACCAAGCGTATCAAGTGGTCTTTTGGTCACGATGTTGATCAAACCGCCGAAATTAGTCAGGGCACCGCCGAAAAGTGTACCGGATGGACCTTTGATTACCTCGATCTTTTCAATGTTCGCTGGATCCAGATCTCCGTTAGTCAGGCCTGCAATCCCGTTTACCATTGAAGCTTGGGTGGCAAACCCGCGGAGATTATAGTAGGCTGCTCCATCGCCTGCACGGCCGGTAGAAGACCAAAGCTTGTCGATTCCAGAGGAATTTTTCAAAGCATCATTGAAATTAATCGTCATCTGCAATTGCATCAACTCTTTGTTGATCGTGGTGTATACTTGCGGATTCTCCAGGTTCTCCAGGGGTAATCTCGCTACCGATTCACTTTTTCTGGTATGAAGCGTATTTACTTTCTGGGAAGAGATAGTGACCTCTTGCAATCGTGCAGCATCAGCGCTAAGTACAAAGTCCGCGACAATTGTCTCACCAGCACCCAGTTCTACAGTTTTTTCCTGGGCAAGCGAACCTACCGCAGTCACCCGTACCATATAGGCGCCGGGGCGTAGCTCATTGAATGAATACTCTCCTGCAGTATTCGTCGCCGTGCCGCGTCCTTTTCCTTTCAGCATTACGGATATTTTCTCAGCTGGCTTTCCATCGGGTGTGCTTATGCTGCCCCGGATAGTACCGGTAGATTGGGCAAAAAGGCTGCTAAAATTCAAAAGGACAACGCTAAGTAGAAGTGTTAAAAAAGGTATCTTTTGTTTCATCTTATTTGGATTGATTCTAAGTAAGGGCAAAAGAAGCACCTTTTTTTCTTTTTCACAAATAAATTAGATTAAATCTAAATAGTAACTATTAATTAATTTAGTATCGCCCTGATGACTAAGAGTGCTGGTTGTTAATTGCAACTCAAATTCACTACCGCTGATCCCGGGCCGGACTTCCCTTAGGGTTGGAAAAAGTTCCTGAATCAGCAGGGTTTGAGCCAGGGAAGAGGGCATTGGCTGGTTGGCTGAAGTGAAAGCCCGTGCGTCTTGGTCCCAAACAGGCGCAGCCCTCGAACGCTAATGCAGGAACTGTGCGGTTGACTTGTGCGACAAAGGCACCTTGAGATCCTTTTATCTTTTTGTCTTGCACAAAAAGAAACCATGCCGAGCGAAGCGAGACCATGAACTCCAATAACAATCAAATCAACCCTTGTTCGGATTGCAAATGCTGTGATAGGGCTTTTTAATTTTATTCAAAAGCTCCGGAATTTTTCTCCGCTCATGGCCGCGGAAAGGCCTAGTCCTTTTGTCTTGACACAAAAGGAAACAATGCCGAGCAAAGCGAGACCATGAACACCATTAAATAACAAATAATTTGTGAATAACGTCAAGCCTTCCCGAATGTTCCTTGGCCGCACATAGCAACCGCACAAATTTGCTCATCAGCTCGGGGCCTTGGCTGCTTGTCCCCTGAAACGCGCAAACCTTCGCTTCAGACAACCAGCCAAGGCCCCATCCCCAAGCACAAGCCAGCTGATGCGCAAATTTTTCCCGAAACTTACGGGAAGGCGGGCCCATTGATCAACGTAGCTGCAAGTTTTCGACAAAGCTAACCGTACTACCCTCGATAAAAAGGTACTGCAGTTGAAGCAACAATCATATTTAGTACTAACGTTTATCCGGAGGGCCGGACTTCCCTCAGTGCCGGAAAAAGCTCTGGCAGCAGTAGGCCTGTGTAATGGGAAAGGGCATTGGCTGGTTGCGAAGCGAGGGATATGGGTATGAGGGCAAAGCAGCCCAGCCCTTGAGCGCTGCTGGCAGAACTGTGCGGTTGCCTTGTGCGGTAAAGGCACCTTGGGAAGTCCTTGAGTTTTTCAGTGTTTTAATTGATTTTTAATGGCCTGAAAGAAATCGCTTCGCTAAGTTTTGGTTACTTTTCTTTCAAGAGAAAAGTGACGAGAAACACAGGCACCCTGGGAAGTCCTTGAGTTTTTCAGGTGTTAATTTGATTTTTAAAGGCATGAAAGAGATCGCTTAGCTAAGTTTTGATTACTTTTCTTTCAAGAGAACCGACCGAAGGGAGTTCATGAGTGCCGATGAAAACCAATAATCAGACGAATAAAAGTGACAAGAAAGGCCTGAGAGAGAATGCTTCGCTAAGTCTTGCTTCTTTTCTTTTTGTCTTGACACAAAAAGAAACAAAAAACTCAAGCCTTCCCGAATGTTCCTTGGCCGCACATACCAACCGCACAAATTTGCTCATCAGCTCGGGGCTGCGTCTGCTTGTCCCCTGAAACGCGCAAACCTTCGCTTCAGACAACCAGCCAATGCCCCATCCTCCCGCACAAAGTCAGCTGATGCGCAAATTTTTCCCGGAACTTACGGGACGGCCGTCCCATCGATCAACAACAAAGCTGACCGTACTACCCTCGATAAAAAGGTACTGCAATTGAAGCAACAATCATATTTAGTACGAACGTTTATCCGGAGGGCACGGACTTCCCTCAGTGCAGGAACTGTGAGGGACCTTGAGCGAAAAGGCACCTTGGGAAGTCCTTGAGTTTTTTAGTGTCTAATTTGATTTTTAAAGGCCTGAAAGAGATTGCTTCGCTAAGTTTTGGTTACTTTTCTTTCAAGAGAAAAGTGACAAGAAAAGCCGGAAAGTGATCGCTTCGCTAAGTTTTGGTACTTTTCTTTCAAGAAAACCAACCGAAGGGAGCTCATGAGTGCAATGAAGACCAACAATCAGACGAATAAAAGTGATAAGAACCAAAGGCACCTTGGAAATTCTTCGAGTATTTCAGGCACAAAGCATCAGCGCTATCGTATTATCGCCACCACAATTCACAAAAAAGCCAGGCGCCCAATCAGAACACCTGGCTTTTCTTAAACAAAAACTAATTTACCTTCTCCAGTAACACCTTCTTCAAGCCCAGCGCACTGCCTTCCTCAATTAGTTCAGCAAGAAGAGGCCAATCTGCAGCCTTTTCGAAATAATTGGTGTAAGAACGACTGATGGTGATACGAAGCGTTTCCCCTTCCACAGCTGCCCTGGAACTGAATGCTCCGGTTTTATTCTTTTTCTCTGCATTTAAGTCTTCCAATCCTTTAACCCTGTAACCCTTAGGTACGGCCAGATTGATGGCATACTGAAATGTCCTTGGTCCTGACATATACACATCCACTGTGCGGGTCCGGCTTTCATCATCCAATTTAAGAAAAGAGCCAGCCAATTTTCCAGCCTCAACGATGTAGTTGTTGCCTGCTTTCTTGACAAAATTGTCCAGCACGAATGTGGCCGTATACTCAAACTCAGGAGCTGACGCTTTCAAGCCCGAGTTGAGGATCTTGTAGTTGCTGAGTTGTTGTGGCTCCTGGTCGAAGTGTTCTTTGATCTCTGAAGAAAAATTGTTCTTCTCGTCAAGCCTTGCCTTTTCAAAAGCCGCCTGATAGTCATCTACCATTTTCTTAGTGATATAGTTCTTTGACAAACGTGTTTGAAGCGGCTTGCCTTTTACGAGTGCCGTCAGTTCCCGGTCGATATCCTCCATCAGCAACAGGTGAGCCTGAACATCGCTCCGAAGGAAGCCGCGCTGTTTGCTCGTTCGGGTAATTTTTACCTTCTGCGGCGCTTCGTTAAGCAGGCTTACATGAAGTACTTCCGATAAAGTATTCTCGTCACTGCTGCCTGCCGGGAGCACTGTTTCGCTTTTTGTAAAGTTCGTTTCAAACTTGTTTTTTCTGTCAGGTTTCAGCACAATAGCTTTTTCGCCCAGAAACATGTGAGGAATTTCATTATACAATCCTGTAACGCTGTTAAAAAACAGATAGATGGGTTTCGCTCCCTTCACCCGGATAAAGGTTTCCAGGGGAGTATCTCGCTTTTTAGCATCTAACGCCGGCGAGAATCTGGAAGCTGCAAGCAGAACGTCGTGATCAATTTTCAAATCAATGAGGTTCTGACTGAACACCGCGGCATTGTACAAGCTCTTGGCTGTCCTGGAATTGCGTGCGTTCGACATATCCATCTCTTCTCCATCATAAAAGCAAAAGAGGGAATGTTTCCAGGTGTCGTATAGCTTGCAGATCACGCTGTCCAAAGGCACTGCCTTCAATTGTTTAGCACCTCCGAAGTAGTCTTTTACTTTAGTGCTGATCTCCGGATCTGCCACCCCTGTCCTTGCATCATACATGTTTTTCAGCGTCTCTATATGGGCGTCAACTACAGGCAGAGTCGACTCCTCTCGGGTTGAGCCTTTTCCTACAAACGTCCCTGACACCGAGATGTAGGGGAACTGACGGTAGGGGGACGACCAGATCAGGCCCTTATGCTTGGGAAGGTTACTGAGTTGAGCTGTCAGAATATGGTCTTTATCACTGTTCGTGGTGATCTTTAGTTCAGGAGCCCCATTGCCACTCATCTGCCTGACCACAATGTTGGGTCCGTAGCGGAAGTGGATCTTATAGTTTAGCACCGGGTACTCATCTTTCAGGAAAAATACATAATTGTTATCGTCGTAGTTGTCAGCATATCCTTCGGTAATCTCCGAGGTAGCAATGTAGTAATCGATGATATCACCGACGCTGAGGTTGGACACCGCAATTTTTCCGGCCTCGTCTTTTTTATCCTTCAGCAGCACCTGTTCATCAATATCTACCTCAATGGTTTTACCATCGGATTTCAGAATTTTGATACCAATAAATGTCTCTGCCGTATTTCTCAGCTTTGACACGCCGAAGTGACTGGTATTGTCCAGCCTTTTCTGATATTCGATGGTCGAAAATTCCTCCAGGGAAGATTTGTCGTTCAGTTTTACTCGTTCACGGAAAATCGTTGTTTTATCGGTACGGGCCACATTGCCGGTTCCGCCGGATGCACCCCATTTAAACCTGCTGCCCTTGGTCCGCTGCAGGTCAAAGTAACGGGCCAGCACCACAGCACTTTCAGAATTCATACCTGCAGGCGCCTCCTTCAGTTCAAAGCCAGGTGCCGGAGTCGCCCATACCTGCTTCTTTATCTCTTCCGCCTTTTGCTGGTAGCTCAGTTTCTGCCCGAAGGCCAGGCATTGGACCAGCAGCAGGGGGGTAATAAGTAAGGTTTTTTTCATTATGATTTTGGTTTTAGAATAACTGTTTCGTTGTACGCTGTATTTAACTTCTTAATGTCCGCGTTCCACTGCGCAAACTGAGCACGTTGAATACGGGGATTTTGAAAGCGCAACGTTTTTTTATAAAATACTTTGTCGCCTTCTTGTCGGTAGGAGATTTTGAATTCATAGTTGGCATTACGAATGGAAAGATCTTGGGGAAGGCTTCCCACAGTATAATCCGAAGGTATTTTTAGCTCCGTTTCTCGTTCGATATTGAACTTGTAAGGAAGCCAGTAGTCGTGTCTCCGGCTAGCTTCATCGATCTGGAAGTTGCCAAACTCCTTCCGCAGATCCATCTCTACATAATATTCTTTATCGAAAGAGCTGATCCCGCTCTTCTGTACCACGTTGTACCGGATGCTCAGCTCCTCATCATAATTGTTCAGATCAGAGGTGGTCACATTCTTCACCGTGTTTTCTTCGCCGCTGCTCAAATACTTCATTAAACTATTTTCGTAGTCACTTTTTTTCAAAGCATTAATGCGGCTAAGCATATACTCTTTCTCTTCTCCTTTATAGCTGTGCTGAGCAGTCCCCTGCAAGGCAGCAGCCTGCAGATTTAGCAGCCTTTTTTCATAATCCAGGTTCTGGGAAACGCTGGTAGCAGGGATTTTAGACAAAATGTATTTTTCACCATCTTCTATCAGCACCTGCCGGCCCTGGATGCGTTCGGCATACTCGTTAAAAGGCAGGTAAGTTTCTGTCGCGTCCAGAAAATACTGCTTCCCTTTATAGTTGACTGCACAGATCATGTGGTTATCTACGGCTAACGAAGGAGTACTGTAATCATAAGCAATGTGATTGGTTCCAATCCAGCACAGGCGGGCATCAAACCCCAGGGCGACCAGAAGATTTTTAGTAAGATTAGCCATGCCTTTGCAGTCGCCGTACTTTTTCCTGAGTACTTCATCGGCTTTGTCGGGTCTGAAGCCGGCAATACCATCTTCAAAAGCGATGTAACGGACGTTATCCTGCACCCAATAGAAGATCTTCTTGATTTTCTGCAGGTCATCGCTCAGTCCCTGCGTTAGTTCAAGTGCCTTGGCCTTCACGGCCTCCCTGTTTTCACCGTTTACTGCAACAGCCTTGTACCAGGCATACTGGTCGGCAAGGGTATTGAAATAGGTGATCGAAGTGCCATTATAGCTGGCTGATTTTGGTAAAAAAAGCAGGTGAGGGTAGAGGTAGGTGGGACCAGGGCTTTCCGGTTCTGCCTTTTGAGGAGCCAGATTACTGACCTGGTAGGTGAATACGTCGGCATCGTCACGCTTATCATAGCGGACGGTTTTGAAGATGTTGGGGCCGAAATTCAACTCTTTGATGTCGAGCTTCATCCACCTCGGTACAGATACACGGATCTCACGCGATTGTATCCGGTAGGGCTCCGTGAAATACAGGTTGCAGAAATACCTGGGGTCTTCTGTTGTTTTTACAATCGTGGAAGTAGCCTTATTCCCCTTTTCTTTAAGAACAATTGGGAAATGACAAACCCGGGCATCTGAATAGAAAATCCCGTCAATCGAATGGTGGCTATATTGCGGGCTGAAGCCCAGAGGCTTATACCCATTCACCGTGCAGCTTACCTGATCGATTTCGGTGTCGTTATCATAGAACTCCGCCACCTGGATATTGGCATTATAACCCTCGGCCAGATAGTTCAGTACCTCCTTTTGTCGCACTTTCACCTGCGACGTCTTTCCGTTCCACTCGAACTTGATCTCGGTCACGGCACTGGTGATTAGAACACTTGAATCGGGCTCGACAGCAAAAGATTTGATAACAGCAACAAAGGCTATCATCAATGACAGAAACAGATTCTTTAACATAAGAATATAAATTTGATAGAGCGCTTGTAACCGGTTAGTCCGGATGCGGGGTTCTCAGGTCGTTGGGAGCTGATTCCAACCTCGCAGCTTCGGGAGAGCGTTTGAAGCCGGAGTTGTGATAATACTTAATGAGCGGGATTTCTCAGCTTTCTTTAAAATGAATGAACGCTATTGCTTTTGTTACCATTCTCAGGAGGGAAGCCCGGAACCTACTTTCTTCCGCCGCCGAACATCCAGCCCAGCTTAAGGGAAGCATAATCGCCGTTGAAGCCGTAAGTCTTCAGTAACTTATTGTATTCGAGTCCCAGTCGGAAGTGTCCCGTTTCAAATCCGGTCCGCGCAAGAATGGCAGGGCTGTCTTTGTGGGTCAAGCGTTCTCCTGATTCATCTACGGCTGCCGCGTCCAGCACACCTACACCAATGCCAAACAGGGGACGTAGTCCATTCGTGTTCAGATAGTAGTCGCCGGTAGCCATGTAGGAGCCCGCCAGGTCGTCAAATTCAATTCTGCTTCCGGCAGCATAAATCCGTTCTCCGCTTTCCAGCCGAAGACCGAAGGTGAGTTTATCGTTGATAGCATACTTAGGTTCCATCGCTAACACGACACCTACGTCGCCTCCCTTACCGGTGGCCATGGTCGGCCCCACTGCAAGCTCTACTTTAAAGGCTTTAAAAGATTGTGCGCACACACTAGCCTTCGCACCCAGTGCTAAGGCCGCAACTAACATCATACGTTTCAATTGTGACAAGTTTTGCTCAAATATAGAAAAGAAGCTTTGTTTTTGCATAAAGCTTCTTTCGTCGGAGAGAAAAAAAGTACCTTCAAACGAAAGCATGCCCTTGAGATTTTTCTGCCCTAAAAACAAGAAACGAGGACTTATCTGGGTCAGCTCCCAAGCTACCGCGGGGGAGGCTGAAGTCCTATTGAACTTGGTTGTTTGTGTACGTTCTTTCTCCTTTTGTTCATTAAAATTCTTTGTCCTATCATTGTATTCGATTTTTTAAAAAAGCCGATACCTTATGCCAAGAATTTTCACTACTACAATTGCCTTGATTATATCGCTGCACGCTTCTTCACAGATAAATATGAAAGATTCGACGATGCAGGTCATCGCTTACTGGAATAAGCAGGAAAAGCAGACTTATCATATCGTAGATGAAAAATTCAAGGTGACAGATAGCGATACTACTTCGAGGGAAACTACGGAGTACGATGTCGAGATCACCGTAAGCGACTCCACAGCTAATTCTTTTACGGTTCAGTGGCTTTATAAAAACGTGAGGGTGAAAACAGATAATAAATTTATTCAGAAGGTGGCCGGCCTCTCAGAGCAGCTTCCCATTGTGTTTAAAACGGATGAAATGGGTGTCTTTCAGGAGGTGCTAAACTGGAAGGAAGTCAGTGACTACATAAAAAAAGCAACAGCTCTACTGCGGGAGGAGTTTAAAGGCACGCCCAAATTGAAGGAAATTACCGGGCAGGTAGAACAAAGATTTAGCACTAAGGCCGGCATCGAAGCATCAGCGATAAAAGATATTATTCAGTTCCACAATTTTTACGGCGGAAAATACACCTTACACGAAGAGGCGACCGGAAAAACCAAAATGGCGAATCTGTATGGCGGGGAGCCTTTCGATGCAGAAGTCTCTGTTATTTTGGAGGAGATGGATGAAAAGGAAGATACCGGAATCATAAAATCCTGGCAAACTATCGATTCTAAACAGGTGACCGAAGCAACGTATGAATATCTAAAAAAGATGGCTTCTAGCTTGGGTAGCCCTGCCCCTAAACGTGAAGATCTTCCTGACATGACAATTGAAGACTACCTCGGATCCAGTTTTCATGCCTCCTCAGGCTGGCTTCTTTACAGTGTTCTTGAGCGAACTACAAAAGGTGACAATATCACGCAGATCGACAAGAGGACAATTGAGCTGGTTACGGAGGAGTAATGGAGGTGCAGCGTAGTCAGAACCGCGGGGAGCTATGAAAGACGCCGTCTGGAGCTCTCTATCTCTGCAGTAGAACTGCACTTTTCTTCGTCATCCTGAAATTTACGCTGAACTTATTTCAACCCTATTTCAGTATCTCTAGAACCCCTTTTTACACTTAACCAGGTGCTCACGACTTACCCAAATACTCTCTTAACGTACTTTCAATTTTTCCACAGCCCACCAGGAAGGGCTTATCCTCAATGCTGATATTAAAACCCTGCCCTTCCACCATATAGGCTCCGGATACCTTACCGAGAGGAGTAGAAATAGCAAAGCTGCCAGCTGAGGAGCTGCCATTAAAAGTTCCGCCCGCCTGCGCAATAGCAGTCTGAGCCTTGGCAACAAGGGATTCCGCCGAGCCTTGAAAGGGGATTGTAAAGTTACATTTAGCCATAAGGATTGTTTTTTTGTTTACAACGTGAGGAGCTTGAAATAGTTTAGGTCACTATTGTCTTCCTAAATTCATCTGATTGATACCTACTAATGTTATTACTACGTTTGATCCGGAGGGCTGTGTGAGAAAGGCACCTTCGGTTGCCCTCATAGCCGGGCAGGCCTAGTCCTTTTGTCTTGACACAAAAGGACCCAAAAGTCAAGCCTTCCCGAATGTTCCTTTGCCGCACATGCCAACCGCACAAATTTGCTCATCAGCTCGGGGCTGCGTCTGCTTGTCCCCTGAAACGCGCAAACCTTCGCTTCAGACAACCAGCCAATGCCCCATCCTCCCGCACAAAGTCAGCTGATGCGCAAATTTTTCCCGGAACTTACGGGACGGCGGTCCCATTGATCAACCAAACTGCAGGTTTTCAACCTAGCTAACCGGTACAACCCTTGATCGCAGGTATTACATTTATCCGTTTAGCAGCTTTTTACCCCATTACTTGTATTAGTTGCTCAAATTGCACTACCGTTGATCCGGAGGGCTCGGACTTCCCTCAGTGCCGGCAAGAGTTCCTGGATCAGCAGGGTTTGAGCAAAGGAAGAGGGCATTGGCTGGTTGGCTGAAGCGCAAGCCTTGTGCGGTTAGGGCCAAGCAGGCGCAGCCCTCGAGCGCTGATGCAGGAACTGTGCGGCTGACTTGGGCGAAAAGGCACCTTGGGAAGTCCTTGAACTTTTGGTTACTTTTCTTTCAAGAGAAAAGTGACAAGAAAGGCCTGAAAGAGAACGCTTCGCTAAGTCTTGCTTCTTTTCTTTTTGTCTTGACACAAAAAGAAACAAAAAACTCAAGCCTTCCCGAATGTTCCTTGGCCGCATATACCAACCGCACAAATTTGCTCATCAGCTCGGGGCTGCGTCTGCTTGTCCCCTGAGTCGCACAAGGCCTTTACTTCAGACAACCAGCCAAGGCCCCATCCTCATGCACAAGCTAGCTGATGCGCAAATTTTTCCCGGAACTTACGGGACGGCGGTCCCATTGATCGACGTAGCTGCAAGTTTTCAACTTAGCTAACCGGTACTACCCATGATAAAAGGTACCACGGTTGAAGGGACGATGATATTTAGTACTACCGTTGATCCGGAGGGCCCGGACTTCCCTCAGTGCCGGCAAGAGTTCCTGGATCAGCAGGGTTTGAGCAAAGGAAGAGGGCATTGGCTGGTTGGCTGAAGCCTAGGCCCTGTGCATTTAGAGCCAAGCAGGCGCAGCCCTCGAGCGCTGATGCAGGAACTGTGCGGCTGACTTGCGCGAAAAGGCACCTTGGGAAGTCCTTGAACTTTTGGTTACTTTTCTTTCAAGAGAAAAGTGACAAGAAAGGCCTCAAAGAGAACGCTTCGCTAAGTCTTGCTTCTTTTCTTTTTGTCTTGACACAAAAAGAAACAAAAAAGTCAAGCCTTCCCGAATGTTCCTTTGCCGCACATACCAACCGCACAAATTTGCGCATCAGCTCGGGGCTGCGTCTGCTTGTCCCCTAAAACGCGCAAACCTTCGCTTCAGACAACCAGCCAATGCCCCATCCCTAAACACAAGCCAGCTGATGCACAAATTTTTCCCGGAACTTACGGGACGGCGGTCCACTAATCAACGGAACTGCAAGTTTTCAACTTAGCTAACCGGTACTACACATGATAAAAGGTACCACGGTTGAAGGGACGATGATATTTAGTACTACCGTTGATCCGGAGGGCTCGGACTTCCCTCAGTGCCGGCAAGAGTTCCTGGATCAGCAGGGCTTGAGCAAAGGAAGAGGGCATTGGCTGGTTGGCTCAAGCTCAAGCCTTGTGCGGTTAGGGCCAAGCAGGCGCAGCCCTCGAGCGCTGATGCAGGAACTGTGCGGCTGACTTGCGCGAAAAGGCACCTTGGGAAGTCCTTGACTTTTGCCCAACTTTTTGTCAAGAAAAAGTTGGAGGAAAAAAGGCACCTTGGGAAGTCCTTAAGTTTTTCAGTGTTTGATTTGATTTTTATTGGCCTTCAAGAAATCGCTTCGCTAAGTTTTGGTCCTTTCTGGCCTAAGCAAAAAGGACTAGGCCAGCCCGGTCATGAGGGCATTACATCACTACGCCTCTCTCAAAATCCCTTCAATCTCTTCATTAATCCCCTTCAACTTCCTCTGACAAAAAACCATCAACCCCTTTTTCTCCTCTTTACATTAATTCCAGTATTTTCATTAATTTCCCATGCCTTTATCGCAACCGATGAGTAAATATTCAACCTTATTCCTATTGATCCTGGCGAGCATTGCTTGCTTCGGTCAGCAAAACCTTCAAAATACCCGAGAGAGCAGCGAGTTTACCTACGTTTATCCGTTAAACGAGAAAGTAGTCGAACAGCTTTACAAGGGCCTTCCCCTGGATGAAAAATTGTTGACGCATCCGGTCGACTCTTTTAAAACAGGTTCCTATTACGAGCCCTCCCTGGCTCCGGGCAACTATCTGAAAGTGTATGCCGATCAGAATTCCCTGAAATATACACTGCTCGAACAACGCAGTGCCCAGCTCAAGCTGTTGTCAAATGGAAAAGAGCTCCAGTTTATACTGCTCGACAAGAAGGGGCAGGCGATCAGGGATGCCGAAGTCTCCGTCAACAACAAAGCGGTATCTTACGATCAAAAGGGAGGGGTATGGCGTGCCGCTTATCCCCGGAAGGACGAAAACCTCGTGCGGGTCTTTTACCAGGGAGTGGCTAACTATTCCATCATCGAACGGGACAAGGAAGGGAAGCCTTTTAGTCATTACAGCAACTGGTTCTTGCGCCAATCTCCTATTAAGTACCTCTTTGTCCCGGCGGAACGCTTGTACAAGCGCTGGGTAAAAAAGCAATACTATGGCCGGCGACAACGGCCCGCCGCCTCAGGCTACCTGGTTTTCAATAAACCGTTCTATAAGCCCCTCGATACGGTAAAATTTAAAGCCTATTTGCTTAAACCGAAGGCTCATAAGCCCTTGGATTTGCCACTACAGGTGATACTTAATACACCGCAGGGCAAATCGCTGAAACTTGGTGGGGCCTTATCGCCCCACCCAGGTGCCTATCATTTTGCGTTTCCCCTGCATGACAGCCTGAAGCTGCAGCTCGACAGAACCTACCGCATTCAATTGAAACACCGGAACAAGCAGTACTATGAAGGTACTTTCGAATACGAAGAATATGAATTAAAGTCAATCTCCTTTAGTATGCGCGGCGACAAGCCCGAGCACTCTCGAAAGCAAGCCCAGTCGCTTTACTTCCGGGCGCTCGACGAGAACGGCTTGAACGTACTCGATGGCCGGGTAGAGCTGCTGATTCGGACCCAGTCTGTTTCCGGTTTCAAGAAGGACAGAGTGTTTGTGCCAGACACCCTTTGGAAACACCAACTGAAACTAGACGCGCTGGGAGAAACCCGGCTCGTGCTGCCCGATTCTATTTTTCCGCATGCAGATTTAGAGTATGTAGCTGAAGCAACTTTCCTCAATAGCAATAACGAGGAAAGGGATGCCTCCGAACATTTCGATTTTCAAGATGAACCGGGAAGCGACCTGGAATTTGAATTGAAGGCTGATAGCCTGTATCTCTCTTTCCGTGATCCTGCTGAGCGGAAAAGGGAGGTAACGATCAGGGCCCTGGACCAGAACGGGGATGAAATCGATCAATTCAGGGCCAGCGTTCCTGGTGCTGCTCCAATAAATTTGCAGGCCGCCGAGTACGAGGTGGAAGGAGAAGATGTTTCTGACTGGTATGAGTTTGAGCAGGACGAGCATCGTGTGTCAGCCGCTGCCCGCAGGACCGCCGATTCGATTTTGGTCAGCATTACCAATCCACGAAGGATCCCAATCTGGTATACGGTGTTTAAGGGAAATAAGGTGGTCGACAGAGGAACCACTATCGATTCCGGCTATAGAAGTGCCTGGCGAGGGAAAGAGAAGGCGACGTTCAGTTACAGCTTTATCTGGGCGGGAGAAAGCGTTGGGGCGAATACCGAGGCGCAGTTTGCAGAGAAGCAGTTGCAGCTGGACGTTCGGCAACCGCTCGTGGTATCGCCCAGGGAGCGCGCAGAAATGGAGGTTTCAGTTAGGGATGCGAAAGGTAAGGCTGTTGAAGGGGTCGACCTTACTGCATTTTCCATTACCTCCAAGTTCGATTATCAGGTCCCTCACATACCCTACTTCGGCCGGCGGGCTAAGGCGATACGCTGGAAACAGGAATTGGAAACAGATGAGGGTTTCAGTGGAAGCAGCAAGCTTGCCTGGGAACGCTGGGGACGGGAGCTGGGCCTGGATTCCATCGCCTATTTTCGTTTCACACATCCGCAGAAAGAATATAAATACTATGAAAGCGATCCTGATTCCATCACCCAGATTGCTCCCTTTGTGGTGGAGAACGGCGAGATTCTGCCTGTCCACATCCTTTATATCAACGATAGACCAGTCTATTTCAGTCGGGCGCAACAGCTCAGGCGTTACTCCTTCAAGGTGGAGCCGGGTCTTTTGAATCTCCGATTCCGGCTGAAAGATAGAATTATAGATGTTGCCGGAGTGAGGGTAGAAAAAGGGAAGAGGCTGGTCATTAGTTTCAACGCAGACCCAAGTCAGCATATAAACCTCTCCATTGCTAAAGCTCCCCCCGTGCTCAGTGACGCAGAGGCCAATGTACTGAACCGGTACATGATTTCAGTAGCCGATACCTGGAGCCCGCGTTATGCAACGGTAAAAGGTCCCGATAACGTATTTCTGCTTTCTTCGGGCGGCGACTCCTATTTCCAGAGCCACCCGAAATTAGTGGGCCCCTTGTCGTATAATGTGGCGGAGTTTCAGGTCAAAGGAGAGAAGCCCCTCACTTTTACAGCCGAGCCGAATTATTCCTATACGTTCCAGCCCGGATTGATCAAACAAAAATCTATTGATACCAAATATCCTTTTAATGTGGCTACCAGCGGAACTACTCCCGTTCCCGGCTATAAGGAACGGGTGCTGACCAACAGGGAGCTGGATAGCATCTGGACAGATTACCTGGATCTTCGCAGTCATACCACCCACCTTTTTGATTTTCCAAATAAGAACTTGGGTTCAGCCCGTCTCCAGATCCGGCTGACAGAACCGGGCGACAAGCAAGACAGACAGCTGATCAAAAGTGTCTTACTGTATCGGAACGATGATCCTGATTTTCTGAGGATCTATCCCGGCAGGGAAACCAACCTCGGCTACCTGGAACCGGGAGATTACCGTCTGTTGCTGCTCCTCAAAGGGAACCGCTACCTGCCGCCTCAACACCTGAAACTCCTGCCGAGCGGAAGAAACCTCGTAAGCATTCCCTTCGCTGAAATATGTCCGGCAGATTCCATGAGCAGGCACATAGGAGAACAGATTGCCGAGGCTGCGATGGGAAAACTCCCGGTTTCCAACCTGATGACGGAGCAGATCAAGCAGCGTTTTAACGAGCAGTACCTTGACCCGGCCATCTATACCGGAAGAATTACGGGAACGGTGTTCGATAAGTCTGATAAGGAGCCCTTACCTGGCGTGATGATCAAAATCAAGGGGACTTCTGTGACAACGGTAACCGGCATAGACGGAACATTTAGTCTCCGCGTACCTCCCCGAGGGAAGCTGGTAATTAGCTTCGTAGGATATAATCCGATGGAACTGGATATTGAGCCTGGCCGACACAAAGATATTTATCTGGAACAGAGTGAAATGCAGCTGCAGGAAGTTGTGGTGGTAGGCTACGGCAAGCGGGAGATGGAGCAGAGTTTACAGGGCTATCTGGCAGGTGCGGACATACGGCGAAGTATGACGGCCTCGGTATCCACTATTACGGTGCGAGGACTGTCCTCGGCTGGAAGCGCTGGTCCCCTGTACATTGTCGACGGTATTCCTCAGGAGAATGCCCTGAGCCAGCTGAGCCCGGATGAGATTGCGGAGCTGAATACTTTACAGATGGAAGCTGCAACCGCTATTTATGGAGCGAGAGCGGCGAACGGCGTGATCATCATCACCACTAAAAAAGGAAAGGCAAAAGCTGAAAAAGAGGCGGCAGAGGCTGCAATGGCCGGACAGGGAGCTACGCTCAGGAAAAATTTCTCCGACTATGCCTTCTGGCAACCCTCCCTGCGAACTAATACGGAGGGTAAGGCTCGCTTCTCCGTTACTTTTCCTGACGACATCACCAACTGGCGCACCTTCGTCATCGCTATGAACGGGAAGGAACAGAGCGGCTATGCTGAGAACAGCATTAAGGCCTTCCGGCCGCTAAGTGCAACTTTCGTAAGTCCGGCCTTCGCTATCGCCGGCGACCGTTTTCATCCATTGGGCAAAATCTCCAATTACACCACGGAGGCAACCTCCCTGCAACGGCAGTTTATTTTTAACGACCAGGTCCTGCTGAACAGCAGCATTAAAGTACTCCATTCACACATCGACACCCTTCAGGTGCTGGCTGCCGGCAGCGACAGCCTGAAGTTCAGATACACCCTACAGAAAGCAAGCAGCTATACGGATGGGGAAGAACGCAACATTCCTTTATTCCGGGCCGGAGTACAGGAAACAAAGGGAGTGTTCAGCAGCCTGGAAGGTGATACTACCCTTACACTTAGTTTTGACCCGGCACTGGGTCCTGTCACTTTTCGGGCCGAGGCTTCTGTTTTGCCGGTGTTGCTGGATGAGACGGAGCGTCTGCGGAATTACCCCTACCTCTGTAACGAGCAGATGGCCTCGAAGTTGAAATCGCTGTTGCTGGAAAGGAAGATCAGGGCGTACCTGGGCCAGCCTTTCGAGCACGATCGCGACATTAAATCCCTGATCAAAAAACTGGAAGAAGGCCGCCGGACAGATGGCACCTGGGGCTGGTGGAAGCACGGTGAGACCGAATGGTGGATCAGCCGCCACGCAGTGGAAGCCTATGTCGCTGCGGCGGAAGCTAAATTTGACATTCCGGTCCCCCGCCAGGAGTTGAAGGACTACCTCACGTATCAGCTTTCCAGCGCTAAAGGAATGGATAAGCTGGACGTCATGCTCATGCTGGAAAAGCTAGGTAGTGCCGTGGATTACCGGAGCCATATCGCGCTGTATGAGCGGGAATTGAAACAGGCCACGTTGAAACCCGGCTTGTATAATCAGTTTAAGCTGCTAGCCATGAAACAAAAAGCGGGCATGACCATATCCATCGACTCGCTGCTTCAGCATCGGCGCCAGACCATGTTTGGGAGCCTTTACTTCGGAAATGACAGTTACCGCCTCTTCGACAACAGCATCCAGACAACAATCCTTGCTTACCAGATCATCAAAGCGGATGGAAGGCAGCCCGATCTCTTAAGGAAAATGAGGAACTACTTTCTAGAACAGCGCAGGGATGGGCAATGGCGAAATACTTACGAGTCCTCCCTTATCCTCGAGACGATACTGCCGGATCTACTAAAAGGGGGAAGTCAGCCTGCAGCGCCTTCGGTCCGGTTATCCGGTGCATTGGAGGAAACCGTCAGCACTTTTCCCTATAGCCGCGAACTGCAAGCTGGCGCAAAGCTCACCGTAGAAAAACAGGGAGATCTCCCTATCTATATCACCGGGTACCAGCAATACTGGAACGCTGTACCTGAAAAAGTATCAAAAGATTTCAGGGTGGACACCCGCTTTATAGATAACAAAGGAGCAGTGCTCAGCAAGCTGAAAGGCGGGGTGCCGGTAATCCTGACGGCGCAGGTACAGGTAAAGGCCGATGCCGATTACGTCATGATCGAAATTCCCATCCCAGCCGGATGTTCCTACGAGGAAAAAGAACAAAGCTGGCGGGGACTCGAAATACACCGCGAATACTTCAAGCACAAGGTGAGTATCTTCTGCCGCAAGCTGAAGCAGGGCGAGCACTCCTTCGAGATCAAGCTCATGCCCCGCTACAGCGGCGACTTCCAGCTAAACCCCGCCAAAGCGGAGATGATGTACTTCCCGGTATTTTATGGAAGAGAGGGAATGAGGCAAGTAAGGATAGGGGAGTAGTAGATGGCTATCTTCCTGCATTTGGACGTCCGCAGGAGGAGAGACCCCTGTAACTCTAATCGCACTATTGTTGATTCGAAGGGTCGGACTTCCCTCAGTGCCGGCAAAAATTCTGGCAGCAGCAGCAGGCCCTGTGTAATGGAAAAGGGCATTGGCTGGCAGTGAAACCTAAGCGAGGTGAGCCAGAAACGAAGAATGCGCTTGCCATGACGGGAGCGACCGTTAACCCGAGAACGCTTTCAATTGAAAAGCAGAGCTACGTTGATTTGGTAAGGTCATCAGGGTTGTCCTCCGCTGGCGAAGGTGCCGATAGGCGGAGGTGGATAAAGCACTTTTTAAGCTCCTCCACTTTTTCTTAAATTCTATGAATTAGCTTTTTAATATCACTTGCACCCAGCCAAGGTCCAATCTCCAAGTACAAGCCAGCTGATGCGCAAATTTTTCCCGGAACTTACGGGACGGCGGGCCCATTGATCAACGTAGCTGCAAGTTTTCAACTTAGCTAACCGGTACTACCCTTGATAAAAGGTACCACGGTTGAAGGGACGATGATATTTAGTACTACCGTTGATCCGGAGGGCCCGGACTTCCCTCAGTGCCGGAAAAAGTTCCTGGATCAGCAGGGTTTGAGCAATGGAAGAGGGCATTGGCTGGTTGGCTGAAGCCCAAGCCTTGTGCGGTTAGGGCCAAGCAGGCGCAGCCCTCGAGCGCTGATGCAGGAACTGTGCGGCTGTCTTGCGCGAAAAGGCACCTTGGGAAGTCCTTGAGTTTTTCAGATGTTAATTTGATTTTTAATGGCCTGAAAGAGAACGCTTCGCTAAGTTTTGCCCAACTTTTTGTCAAGAAAAAGTTGGAGGAAAACTGCTAAATACGACAACCAAGCTTATCAATCACATCTTCCTAAATTCATCTGATTGATACCTACTAATGTTATTACTACGTTTGATCCGGAGGGCTGTGTGAGAAAGGCACCTTGGGTTGCCCTCATAGCCAGGCAGGCCTAGTCCTTTTGTCTTGACACAAAAGGAAACAATGCCGAGCAAAGCGAGACCATGAACACCATTAAATAACAAATAAATTTGTGAATAACGTCAAGCCTTCCCGAATGTTCCTTGGCCGCACATACCAACCGCACAAATTTGCTCATCAGCTCGGGGCTGCGTCTGCTTGTCCCCTGAAACGCGCAAACCTTCACTTCAGACAACCAGCCAATGCCCCATCCTCCCGCGCAAAGTCAGCCGATGCGCAATTTTTCCCGGAACTTACGGGACGGCGGTCCCATTGATCAACGGAACTGCAAGTTTTCAACTTAGCTAACCGGGTACTACCCTTGATAAAAGGTACCATGGTTGAAGGGACGATGATATTTAGTACTACCGTTGATCCGGAGGGCCCGGACTTCCCTCAGTGCCGGCAAAAGTTCCTGGATCAGCAGGGTTTGAGCAATGGAAGAGGGCATTGGCTGGTTGGCTGAAGCTCAAGGCTTGTGCGGTTAGGGCCAAGCAGGCGCAGCCCTCGCGCGCTGATGCAGGAACTGTGCGGCTGACTTGCGCGAAAAGGCACCTTGGGAAGTCCTTGACTTTTGCCCAACTTTTTGTCAAGAAAAAGTTGGAGGAAAAAAGGCACCTTGGGAAGTCCTTAAGTTTTTCAGTGTTTGATTTGATTTTTAATGGCCTGAAAGAAAACGCTTCGCTAAGTTTTGCCCAACTTTTTGTCAAGAAAAAGTTGGAGGAAAAAAGGCACCTTGGGAAGTCCTTAAGTTTTTCAGTGTTTGACTTGATTTTTAATGGCCTGAAAGAAAACGCTTTGCTAAGTTTTGCGCAATTTTTTGTCAAGAGAACCGACCGTAGGGAGCTCATGAGTGCCGAAAGAAAACTAACGATTCGAAAAAGTTGTCGGATAACTGCTAAATAGCGCGATTGACTATTCTGGAGGCAAAGGCCTATTAGAAATTCAATAGCTGTAAGCACACACAACACGCCTGCGTCAACATATGAATTATTTGGGGCGTAACCCGCTTATCGCGACGGCCACAATTACGACACCTTAAAATAGCTTTTCGCATTTAAAGCTTGTAGGGTTCTTGCTCCAACCAGTTCTTCCCAGCGGTAATTCCCACCTTTAGGGGCACAATGAATTTAGCCGTGTTTTCCATAATGCTTTGGATTGCCGGCACGATGTCGGGGAGTTCGGCGTCTACTGCGTCAAACACCAACTCGTCATGCACCTGCAGGATAAGCCTCGTTTTGAGCGCCTTTCTGGAAATATACTCATCCACCTTTACCATCGCTTCCTTGATAATATCGGCAGCTAAGCCCTGAAGGGGGGCATTTACGGCAATGCGTTCAGCCATCTTCCGAGTTGTTCCGTTGCGGGAATCGATCCCCTCGATGTATCGTATTCTTCCGTAGCGCGTACGTGAAAAGCCGCGCTCCCGACTTTCTTCGATTGATCGTTCCAAATAGCTTTTAACCGAGCTGAATTCTTCAAAATAGGCATCGATAATTTCTTTCGCTTCCCGTTGTGAGATTTTGAGTCTGCTTGCAAGTCCCCAGGGCGTCATCCCATAAGCAATTCCAAAGTTTACGCTCTTAGCCTTGTTTCGCATATTTTTATTTACTGCACTTTCCTCCACTTTAAAAATCCTGCAGGCAGTGATGGTATGAATATCCTTATCAGCTCGAAATGCTTCAACTAAAAATTCATCTTCACTCAATGTTGCTAACAGCCTAAGCTCTATCTGGTTGTAATCGATGCTTAAAATACTTCTTTCCTCGCCTGAGGGGATAATGGCTCGTCTGACCTCCCGCCCAGCCTCGCTTTTGACAGGCAGATTTTGAAGATTCGGTTCGGTACAACTTAAGCGTCCGGTACCGGCCACGATCTGTTGGAAGTTGGGGTGGATCTTGTTAGTTTCAGGGTTCACATAGCGCGGAAGAGCCTGCACGTAAGTATTAATAATCTTGCTCAACTTCCGGTGCTCGAGGAGTTTGGCCACAAAAGGATATTTGGGTGCAAGATCAATTAAAAAAGGTTCTGCCGTGGATATTTGACCTGTCTTGGTTTTTTTCAATTCCGATGCTTCCACTATCGTTCGCAAGACAGTGGCGGTTTGCGAAGGCGAACCTAAATTGAAACGAGAGCCTGCTAGTTCAAAAATCTCTTTCTCCAGCTCCTGTAGTTGAACGGAAAGTAGTTCTTCGATTTCAGCGAGGGCCGGCTCGTCTATGCGAATACCGCTAATCTCCATTCCGGCAATCACCTTTTGCAAGGGTAGCTCAATGTTTTCATATAAGGGCCGAAGATCAAGCCGGTCGAGTTCTTGTTCAATCTTTTCAGCAAGTTGGCTAAGCGCAGGTAGATAACTAAGCTGCTGATAAGGACCAAGCAATTCGTATTCAGAAAGCTGATACTTTTCCTTCAGGTATTCCCATTCAATTTTGGCATCAGGAGCTAAAAGGTAGGCAGCCAGAGAAAGGTCTTTCCACTTGCCGGGAGGCTGAAGGTCCATCGTCATGATTTTTTTTAGCAGCGGCTTCAGAAACCAACCATATACTTCTGCCTCGCTTTTGTCAAGTTCTGTCAAAAGTTCTCTCCATTGCATCCGATCGGCGATTTGCAGTTCTACTGCTTCCTTTGCATCAAAATGAAAGAAGATACTTTTGCTAACGTCAGGCTGAAATGCCAGCGCTATTTGCTTTGCTTTAGAGATAGATTCAATACAGTCCTCCAGGGATGCTTTTTCCATCTTAAGCGCTATCCTGGAAGATGAAGCGGCACTGGCGCTTTCCTGCTTAATGAGCCCGGCTTTTAGTATTCGTTCTTTGATTCGAACAAACTCTAATTCCTCTAAAAGTTGAAGGAGCTCCGGTTCCATGGCCGGCTTTCGGATTAAGCTTGCCGGTTCCACCTCAAAAGGCAACTTGTCCGCTAAACTGACCAGCTGTTTATTTTGCATCAATTGCTCCTGCGATTCGAGTATAGATTCACGAATCTTCGGTTGCCTGATCTTTTCCGCTTCCTCAATGATATGTTCAATGTTTTTGAACTGAGCGAGCAAACTAGCTGCTGTTTTATCACCAATTCCTTTTATGCCGGCAATATTATCTGCGCTGTCGCCGCGAAGGGCAAGAAAGTCGGTAATCTGAGAAGGGTCTACACCGAACTTTCCCCGCACGCCCTCGGTATCGAGCGTCTCCATCACAGCCCCTTTATAAGCGGGCCTGAAAAGAAAAACATTTTCGTTCACTAATTGGGCAAAATCCTTATCGGGACTGACGATATAAACTGAATAGTTTTCTTTTTGAGATCTTAGGGCAAGCGAAGCGAGTATGTCGTCGGCTTCCAGGCCATCCACTTTAAGAACAGGAATCTGCAAATACTCGAGCAATCGCAAAGCATAAGGGAATGCCTCGGCGATTTCAGAGGGCATTTTTTCCCGGTTTGCTTTATAGTCGTCCGATAAGTCCAGGCGGTCCTTAGACTTTGAGTCTAGAGCTGCTGCCAGCGCATCCGGCTTTTCCTCCAGTAGAATTTGGAAGATGTAATTGAAAAATACAAGGCTCGTTCTTGTGTCAATTCCGGTACTGGTGCCGAAACGTTTTCCCATTGTGGCGAAATGCGCCCGGTAGAGGAGGGGCATCACATCCAAAAGGAATAGTCTTTTCTTTTTCATAGTGCTTTTAATCGATAATCAGCCAGGTATTTTAGCACTGCTGTTTCCTTCGCTTTGGCTTCAAACATAATGTCGACCTCAGCGCCATAGGTATTTACACGACTATACAGGAAGTCTGCATGTGCAGTTGCGGCAGCAGTAGGGTCTTCAAAACGCTTTCGGGAGCTGGAAAAATGGACTACAGGAGTAATGTCAGCAGGCCAGGTTTCAATGGCTGCAGAAAATGCCTCTTCCTCAGTCATGTCTCCGCTGCAGAATTGGTGATGGAAGTAGTCAAATACAAGGGGGATACCTATTTGCTGGTGCAACCACAGCAAGTCCCTGATATTGAACATATTCGCTTTATCATCGTTCTCTACCGTGAGACGTGCCCGGATAGAATCAGGCAAGGCTGTATAGCTTTCGGCAAATCTAGCCAGCGCTGTATTCTTATCACCGAAAGCGCCGCCAACATGAATGTTAATTTTGGCAAAAGGGCTTTGTGGAAGACCCATCAGGTCCATAATTTCAGCGTGCTGTCGCAGTTCTTTAATCGTCTTCGTGAGGACGCTGGGAGTATTAGTAGCAAGTACGTTAAATGGACCCGGATGAAAGCTAAGCCTGATGTCGTTATTTCTTGCCTTAGTTCCAGCTCTTTGCAATACGATTTTGATCTGCTCATAATCCGGAAGATCACTTATCTCATATTCGCTCATCCAGGGAAACATGTCGGAACTCATCCGATAAAATCGGAGGCGATGCTTTAGATTCCATTCGAGCACCTTTTCCAGGTCACGGACATTCGCCAGGGCATGGCTGGAAGCATAAGCGATTCCTTTTTCAAGGAAAGTCTTTTTAATCATCGCCCTGTTCACCTGTACTTTTTCAGCAGCCAGGGTCAAATTAAGTGCCGCATAGCCATATCGCATCTTTCTCCTTTTTTAGCAGATTTTATCTTCAAACAATTATCAAGCACAACCATTTTAAAGCTCGCAGTGTTTTAGAACAATGGCAGAAGGTCCGGCCATTGTTCTATTGGGAGAGAAGCTAGCGTTCCTTGTCGGAGAGCGGGCATAACTGTGGGGTTAAACTAGCTAACCGGTACTACCCTTGATTTTGAGTACTTCAATTATCCGCTTAACAGCTTTTTTACTTCCTTGCTTGTATCAATTGCTCTAGTCGCACTATCGTTGATCCGGAGGGCCTGGACTTCCCTCGAGCGCTGATCCAGGAACTGTGAGGCTGCCATGAGCGAAAAGGCACCTTGGGAGTGCCCTCATAGCCGGGCAGGCCTAGTTCCTTTTTTCTTGATAAAAAAGGAACCAAAAAATCAAGACAAAAATAAGCTTCAGCCCGCAAGGCCCGCTCTGGCCCGCATTTTTGTCGCCTCACCCGCGTCCTTCGAACGACCTTTCTACCCGCTGCAAACGTATGTTTTTCAAACAGGCCTTTTTGGATGTAACTGAAATCGCACTATCGTTGATCCGGAGGCCCGGACTTCCCTCAGTGCCGGAAAAAGTTCTGGCAGCAGCAGGCCCTGTGCAACGGAAAAGGGCATTAGCTGGTTGCGAAGCGAGGGATATGAGTATCGGGGCAAAGCAGCCCAGCCCTGTGCGCTGCTGGCAGAACTGTGCGGTTGACTCGTGCGAAAAAGGCACCTTGGGAAGTCCTTGAACTTTTGGTTACTTTTCTTTCAAGAGAACCGACCGAAGGGAGTTCATGAGTGCCAATGAAAACGAATAATCAGACGAATAAAAGTGACAAGAACCAAAGGCACCTTGGGAAGTCCTTGAGCTTTTCAGGATTTGATTTGATTTTTAATAGCCCGAAAGAGATCGCTTCGCTAAGTTTTGCCCAACTTTTTGACAAGAAAAGTTGGAAGGGGACTAGTCAGCAGCACTGCAAAACTTCCGGAGTAGTAGCTTTATAAGTATCATCAGCCTCGTGCTCATCGCCTCGTCTGCCGCCGGAGTGTAGCGAGAAGTGCATTTTCAATCCATCTTATTGTTTCAATTAAGGTACTAATCTTTCAACTGGCCATCACTTCGACGACTCTTTATAGTACAGGTCTTGGTTCAAGCTCCTGCTTAGCAAAGCCAAACACTACCTGATAGCAAAACCACCTACAGGAATTCTCAGGCCAAAAAAGGAGTAGCCGCGTCCTGAAAACAAATTGCTGCCGTAGCCTAGTTGGAGAAAATCCTGAAATATAGAGAAGGTTCCACCCATGCCGATCTCCATCGCTCCATTGCCGTCAAAGTCTAGGCTGGAGATATTTAGACCAAGGCCTGGCGAGAAAAAGGTATGATAGCTAAGGGATTTCCTTGAGTTTTCTCTGTTTTTCCAGATGCCTTTCAACAGGATGCTGTAAGAGGGCGCGTACTGAAACAAGGCTTTGTTGTCTGACCGCTCCAGTAAGGGAACCGGGTCGAGGAATAGAAAGCTAACTGCCGTGCGGACATAAGCAGAGCAGAAGTACAGGCGGTATCTTAGTGTTTGGAGATCACGGAGGGCGGAACTGCCTTTGCCATAGGCAATTCTAATGACAAGGGCGTCTCCCAAATCTCTTTCACCGCTGGTTTCCAGGTTTAGCGTACCCGATTCCGGAAGCCGGTCGAGGGTCATCTTTTTTACCTCCTGCGAAAACTGATAAGCCTCCGTGCGAAAGGCTTCACCGTGCACAAGCACCTCAACGGCATTCCTGATCCTGTTCTCGGCAACACCCAGCTCTTCCTTGAATCCCCTGCTTAATTGTTTTAGATCCTCCGAAAGCTTCTCTACATCAGCCTGAAGGCCGCCCTTCACAGTTTTTAGCTGTTGATCCACCAATGCCGCATTTGAAGTAAGGTTTTCGTAAAGCTGTTCTGTTTTGGTCCTTAACTCTGCTACATCTGCATTAAACTCAACCAGGTGGGCATCAGATGCGCCACTGAAAGGTTGCTTGTATTTTTCGACGGTTGCTTCGATGAAGGAGTTGTATAATAGCAGCTCACCTTGAGACTTTTCAAGAGCGGCTTTTGCGCCACCTAAATCTTGCGAGGCCCGGTCCAGAATACTACTGAGGCTTGCCTCGAGTGTTTGAAGGTTTTGAGCCGTTTTAGTGTCTAATGCCGATAGCAGCAGCTCTCTGATTGCGTTTCTCGTATTCAGCGCTGCTCCCAGTCCCTCACGGTTTGCTACACTTGCCAGCTGCGCAATCGCCTTCATCTCTTGTTGTTGCTCCTCGGGAAGGAGGTATATGAACTGGGCCACCTGATACGGTTTTTGTGGAGCGATATCATCAAATCCGGGAATATGGAGAGCCCTTTGCCCTTGTTTAGTCTCTATCCAGGCGCCAAGTTGAACGTAGGAGCCGTTTGCTTTCAGTTCCGCCTTTAGTTCGTCTTCCAGTGTCTCTACCATTAGACGTGCAGCCTTGAAAAGAAGCGCGTATTGGTCATTTATATTATCAACTCCCGCTCCACGAACAAGTGTGTAAGCCTTCATTCCCTGTGGATCTCTTAAAATAAGATTGGTATAAGGGGCGAGTTTTTTCAGCGACTGTTGCCATCTTAGGTCAGTTTTCTGGCCTTTATCAAATTCTTCTATCGCTCGCGCCAGCGTCTGCAATGCTTCTACCTCCTTCTCTAGCATCATTCTCAGTTTTCGGAGCCTTTCTGTTAGTTCTTTGTGAGCAGTGGTATCTGCCATACGGGAATAGAGCTGCTCTCGGTCGAGTTGGATGGTAAGGATACTATTAGGATCTACCACACGGTAGTTTGGTTCGTGATCGATATCCTTACCATTCGAGGTGGTTTCTTTGATCCTAAGTACCGGCTTTTCCTGCGAATATATTAGGAGGCCGTTCAAACATAGGATCACTGTGAAAATATGTTTCTTCATATCTAGTTCGTTTCGGCAAGCATAAAGGCGGCGTCGATCTCGGCAGGGTTGGTATTAGTGACGATATAGGCAATGGATCCTCCAGAGGTAATGCTCAGGGCTAGGATTCCAGAGGGCCATGGACTTGTTATTCCGGCAACCCCGTCGCTCAAAGGCATAGACAACAGCTTTGGGTAAAGTGGAGTAGGATCGGGTGCAGTTATTACCCAGCGCCAGTTCCAAGCCTGTTTTAAGGCTTCTGTCATTAAGCTTTGGTGCATTGGACTATTCCCCAAAATCAGAAGGTATACTTTATTGGAAGTGCTCAGATACTGATTAAACTCGGCTGCGGCTACAGGACCCGCGGAAAGGATAAGATTGGGATTGGTCATGGGGCGATTGTGTTAGGTGTCATACCTGGTTTCAGTTGGATAAATTTAGAAAAAAAATTTCGTTAAAGGGTCGACTTTTTCTTCTCTTTTAAAGTAATTGTGCAAGAGGGCCAAAATAATCCTATGCTGCTATAGTAGTTATCCCGAATTTATTTCAGGAGAAATAGCTGCCTCTGGCACTGTCAGGATGCCCTCCTTACAAATCAGTGTTTAAAGTTTTTCCAACTTATTTCACGCTGTTTAATAGCCTAACAATCACTTGCTCCCAGATAAAAGATCAAGAGCATCTACAGTCGCTTTAGTTAAAGTGCTCCGCTTTATACTGCCGGATAAGTTTCAGAAGCAGGTTTTTGGGGCTCCGTTTGCAAATTTCTTCTTCTACCCTTAGTACCTGCTCTTTTGCTTCTTCCTTATTCCCCCTTTGGTAAGCAACCAGGGCCAGTCCATATTCCCCATACAGTCTCCCAATCAAAATCTTATTATTTTGCCTCACCGCCTCGAATATTTTAGCTGCTTCAGTTAGCGCTCTTTCCGTTCCCACCCGCAGGTACGCCAGGCCGAGGCGAGGATTGATCTGGTAATTGCCCCCTTCGCCTCCATAGTTATTTATCTCAGTTTTTGCATCGCGGTAATGGCTCAGGCAGCCGGAAATATCATTTGTCTTGTAGCATACATCTCCAGCAACCATATAAATCCGGTACAAAATCCAGGGTTCACAGCTACTTTTCTTGTCTAAAGCCTTTTCAATAAATTCTTTGGCCTTACTGCATTTCCAATTCGGTCGTTCTATTTCCACCCGAGCCAGCCAGGCGCAGGAAAGTGCTTCCAGATCATTCTTCCCCGGGTCAGTCTGGCAGTGAGCTTCGAGTAGTTGCTTCCCCTCCAGTATATAGGCTTCCGCCTTATCTAGTTCGTCTTCTTCTACGCAGGTCCAGCCGAGCGCGTCAATCTTAAACAGTGCCTCCTGAAAGTATCTTCGTTTGCTCTTACATGCCTCTATTGCTGCTAAGATCATCTCGATACGGAAGGAATTGTAAAACCGGCTATCCATATAATGCACCAGGTAGTTCGCCAGCTTGCAGAGATGATCTGCCGCTTCGGGAATTTCCATAGTCCATTTTATTGCTTGCTCAACAAAGCTCCAGTGATCGTCTAAAAGGTCCATGGATGGAGATACCAGACTATTCCAGTAGGTTTCATCGGGGAACTCCCGTTTAATAATTTTTTTGACGAGCTTTAGATAATAGTTGATAAACTTTATTTTAATCTCACTTTGTGCTTCCGTTTGCTCGCCCATGGGCGCACCTTCATGTCCTTCTTTTGCCTTTTCAGCAAGGAAGGTGATAAGGGTTGGGTGTATCTGGCAATACTTATCGTGTTGGTCAATCACCAGGAGGTTCCAGTCTGCCAGTTCTTTTAAAGCATCGTTGAAATCCTTCCAATCCCATCCGCATACCTCCTTAAGCGCTTCCCGTGGAATACCGTTTTTTTGAGTAAGTAAGGAAATGTAGGACAACAGTGCTCTCGACTTCTCTAACGCATCGTAGGATATATTGTAGAGCAGCCTGAAGGTAGAACGAAGATCCCGCTTCTGATCATTGGGAACCTTAATCGAGTTCCTGTGTCTTAATAGACCGATAATGAGGAGTATGACCTGCGGATTCCCTGACGAGATCGTGAACAACGATTTCAATGTCCTTTCATCTGGTGTGAAGTTAACTTCGCTGAACTTCAATTCCTGAACCAGGATTTTTCGAAAGGTTTCCTCACTGAACCCTTTCAGCGGATAGGGATTATGTTTGAAGTTCGGCGGTACCTGGCTGGTTAAAAGTACTTCGCTGGGCGGTGCGATCTGCTGGATCCACCGGCTTAGGGGCTCGTTTTTGTGCAGGTCAAAATTGTCAATAATGATCAGCACCGGCAGATCAGCCAGGATTTTGTTTACTGCATACTCTTTTGCTTTAATTTCACTCTCATTTATAAAGGTTATCCGAAGATATCCTGTGACCCTTCCAATCTCGTCAAACACCGCATTTAGTATTTTATTGGGATCTGTGAAATCGCACGTTGAGATCCAGACCACATATTCGAATCGAATAGGATTTCTGACTTCAATGCTCGACCTCCCCAAACAGAGATAAGCCACTTCCTGTGCCAGACTTGTTTTCCCCGAGCCCGAAGGTCCCAGGATCACCGTCACCGGTTGCAGATTTAGGATGAGTTGGATGATGTCTTCCAGCTGCCTTTTATCCCAAATGCTAAAATTTGCGGGGGAATTTTTAAGATTGTGAACCGAGTCCAGCGACTGCACCCCCTGATTCTTTAAACTAATAAGGGTGTTCAGAAAGACGTCCAACTCCGAGTAGCGACGAAGCAGGATTGGTTTAACCACCTTTTTAAACCGATAGGTGTCGAACTTTTTATCGGTGGTAACAATAAAATGCCTTCTGTTGAAAGCACCAAAGGTCTGAGTGATCGAATTGATAATGTGCTCAATATAGGGATCATTCAAACTGAAGCCGATGAAGAGGATCGTCTTCTGAATGAAGAGCATTTTGAGGCCTAAAAGAAAAGCGCTGTCCCGATATAACTCCTCGTACTGCCTGGTAAAGAGGATACAGTCCTCGGGGTTATCAATATCCCCGTGAATTTTGAAGATGAATTTTTTATTATCTGCTATCCGTGCCAGTTTAAACTTACCATCGTTCATAATAACATTTGGCGAGTCCGACGCGTATTCGAAGGCTTTGTCGTAATTTGATGTAATTACCCTTTCTGTTATTTTAAGAATCTTCTTCTGCCGTTCGAAGTCTTGTTTTCTGTCCAGTTTGATCCGGTCTGACAGCTCTTTGACGATCAGGCTCCTATAATCGTCTTCCAGAAGATCAAGAATAAATAGCGGACTGATTGTGTCATTCCGCAGCAGGTCTTCCAAACACCTGTACTGCCGGCTATACCGCTTGGTTTTCTGTACGATATTCAGGGTTAGGTCTTTCCAGGAGGGCAGGCCGAGATACTGGGAGGTGCCGGCTCCGCAGAAAACGACGAGTTTATCGTCGTCCATTGCTTCTTTCAGTTCCCAGTAGTAATCTTCCATTTAAGTTTGGTTGCGTTTGTAAAACGATAGTTGCCTTATGCTGATGCTTGAGGTAAAAGTCTAGTTATCAATTTGCTTACTGTCATAAGATCTTATAAAGGTCGGTACAGGAGGGAGTAAGTTGAAATAGCTATTAGTAGTCATTTGTGTCTGGGATAGGAGGTTTTATAAGGAGCACTGAACGCGCCAGTTTGCAACGAGGGTGTAGTTAGAAATGCATTTTTAATGCATCTTATCGCTTCTATCAGAGCACTACCCCTCCAAGTAACTCAAATTGCACTATCGTTGATCCTGAGGGCCCGGACTTCCCTCAGTGCCGGCAAAAGTTGCTGGATCAGTAGGCTTTGAGAAATGGAAGAGGGCATTGGCTGCTTGGCTGAAGCCTAAGCCTTGTGCGTTTAGGGCCAAGCAGGCACAGCCCTCGGGTGCTGATGCAGGAACTGTGCGGCTGCCATGAGCGAAAAGGCACCTTTGGGATTCTTTTTTCTTTTTGTCTTGACACAAAAAGAAACAAAAAAGTCAAGCCTTCCCGAATGTTCCTTTGCCGCACAGGCAGCCGCACAAATTTGCACATCAGCTCGGGGCTGCACCTGGTTGTCCCCTGTAACGCGCAAACCTTCGCTTCAGACAACCAGCCAAGGCCCTATCCCAAAACACAAGCCAGCTGATGCGCAAATTTTTCCCGGAACTCACGGGACGGCGGTCCCATTGATCAACGGAACTGCAAGTTATCAACCAAGCTAACCGTACTACCCATGATAAAATGTGCTAGGGTGAAAAAGACAATGGTACTAGTAGTAGCGTTGATCCGGAGGGTCGGACTTCCCTCAGTGCCGGCAAAAGTTCCTGGATCAGCAGGGTTTGAGCAATGGAGGAGGGCATTGGCTGGTTGGCTGAAGCCTAAGCCTCGTGCGTTTAGGGCCAAGCAGGCGCAGCCCTCGTGCGCTGATCCAGGAACTGTGCGGCTGCCTTGAGCGAAAAGGCACCTTCGGAAGTCCTTGAACTTTTGGTCCTTTTCTTTCAAGAGAAAAGGACTAGGCCTGCCCGGCCATGAGGGCACAAGTTACCCTTCTCTCAAAATCCCTTCAATCTCCTCTTCCGTCCCCCTCAACTTCCTCTGACAAAACCCTATCAACACCGACGCCCTCTTCACCTTCTCCGCCAGCTCATCAATCGACACCTCCTCATTATTAATATCCTGATAGATCTGCTCTAATTCCTTATACGCAGCCTCATAACTTAAATTCTCTTCCATTACTTCGTTCTGTTCGTTTAACCTCTGTCTCTATCATCTCGTTATGTCTGATCACCTGAACCACTTCTCCCGCTTTCAGCTCTTCTCCGGCTCCTACAATCTTCCCATCCTTCTTCAATACTGCAAAGCCCCTTTTCAATATCTTCTCCGGACTCGCCGCCGCAATCCCTTCACCCAATCGCTCCAGCTCCCGCTTCCGGTTAGCCAATAAACGTGGGAGGGAAGCCGATAAACCCGACTGCAGCGACCCCACTTTTTGCTTTTCCTCTTTTAATAGCTGCTGCACCCGAAACCCCATCCGGATCACCTTTTCCTGCACTTCCTTCTCATGCCGATGCAAGATCGCTCGTGCTTTCGTGTTCAACACAAACTGCCGCGACTTTAAATCCTGTCCCGACGCTCGCAGCAAAGTCAGCGCAGCCACTTTGATTACTTCCGACTTCCGTTCCAGCGATTGCCCCCGCCGCTTCAGCTCCTCCCGTACCGAACGCATCAGGCCCTCCTGCAGCACATGCAGGTTCCGGCTGCACCGCGACAAGAGTTCCTGCCCATTCTTCTGGATCCCAGCCCCCAGCTGCTTCAGCTGCTTCTCAAAGCTATAATTATGATCGATGATAAACTGCGCAGCAATACTCGGTGTCTTGGTATGTACCCGGGCAAAGAAATCACAGATCCCCTGGTTCATATGGTGACCAATACCCGTGATCACCGGCACCGGAAACTGCGCCAGGGCCAGACTCAGGTGATAGTCGTCAAAAGGAAGAAAGTCGGCCGGAGCACCACCACCGCGGGTAAGCACCACAGCATCGTAAGGGATCTTTGAAATGCGGACCTTGCTAAAGGCATCGTAAAGTGAGGACTGCGCTCCATAACCCTGCACCAGCACATTAAACAGATCTACCTTGAACTGGTAGCCCTGCTCATTGCTCTGCAGCCCATGCATAAAATCAGAATACGCATCCGAGCTGGCAGAAGTAATCAGGGCAATGCGCTGGATCACCCGTGGCAGGGGCAGCCGCTTATTCGGCGTCATAAAAGCACCGTTCTGAAACTGGATCACCCGGGGATGCTCCGCCAGCAGCTTCTGCAGCGTCTCCTTCCGTTGCAGCTCAATACCTCCCAGCGTCAGCTCGGCATCGATCTCACACAGCACCAAGCTCAGCCCGTACACCGGGTGGTAATTCACCGTCACCCGAGCACCGATCTTGATCCCTTCGGCGAACTTCTGTCCCGTAACCTTCTCAAAGCCCGCAATCGCCATCGTTCCTTCCCCCAGAAAGGCACAGGCCCGGATCTGCGCTACTTTAGCGCCTTTCTCCAGCTCCAGCAGGTCAAAATAGACATGGCTGCCGATCTTCCGCACACCCGCCACTTCTCCCTTTACCCAATAGGAGGCAGGGAAACGCTCCCGGATGGTATTTTGAACCTGGGTGAGGAGTTGCTTGAGGGGGATGTAAGTGCTGGTCGACATGGGTATAGCAAAGATAAGGGAAGAAAAAGAGATTAAATCTAGCGACACATACTCCAACAATGAATTTTACAGTAAGAGCGCGGGATGAACCTTTTCTGCTCGGACAAAAGATCGATTCGTCAGAGTAAATCTCGATTCTTTTTATTTATTTTTACACGTTATTAGAGACATATCATTTAGATGAAAGGCTTGCCAAATTCTAGTCTCTAAGTAAACCTTCACTTTTATAAAATAAAACATTCCCTTAAATAAGGGATTAGACGATGATTGAATGTTCAATTTTTGATGTTTATAATTCCCGAGACAGGCATAAGATTTACGTTAGGGAGTGTAATGCGAATATTTTAGACGAAATTAAGTACATAGAAAACCTAGGGTTTACTCCACTAAATATCGGTAAAGAGATTGCATTATTTATAAATCGGCTCAATTCATTTAGATATTTACAGCTGGATGTTCAAGAGTTTTTAGTGAAACTTTTCGATTCACAAAAAAAACAATGTCGAACATCCAATACTCACTTGCTATTTATTTACAACCTAGGCATTCTTCTAGAACCAACACTTCGCCTTGATGCGCAACAATTACTAAAAGAATTTTCGAAAACATCCGCTCTAATAATTCTGTGGGAGAATAGATTGAAAGATGGTGATAGGTTGTTCTGGCCTGCCCAAGAAGATTTATACTTCCTTGACATGTCCGATCTTCACGTAAAAAAACTTCATTATGCAATATAAAGAGCTGATTCAATTCGAACCGATAACTACGGTCGTGAAATTAGTTACTGCCGCTGACCTGTCCGTTGCCGAAACCCTTGTCAAAAGTTTTGTTTTTTCTAATAAGATGCAGGAAGATGTACGGGAGGTCATAATTAAGAATCTCAAAGCTGAGCCAACGTATGAAACAAAAGGCATTCAGATCGTAGGTAGCTATGGAACAGGGAAATCGCACTTGATGTCATTAGTTTCTGCTATAGCTGAAAATGCTGAGCTTTTGGATCATTTGCAGAATGATGAATTAAAGAAGGATTTCGAAGCAATAGCAGGGCATTATAAAGTTCTCCGATTTGAGATTGGAACGGACAAACCTTTAAAAGATATTGTGTTTGCTCAGATAGAAAGATATCTAAGTAAGGAAGGGGTAGACTTTGCTTTTGATGAAGATTCGCACTTTAGTTGGAAAGAACTCATTCAACAAATGATCGCGTCATTCGAAGCAAAATTCCCTAAACATCACTTCCTATTGGTGATCGATGAGCTACTCGAATACTTGAAAGGTAGAAAACCCAATGAGCTTCATAATGATTTGATGCTATTGAGACAGCTTGGGGAGGCATGCGATAACTCCAGATTCAAACTCATTTTTGGTGTCCAAGAATTGTTATACCGCTCGCCTGAATTTCAGTTTCAGGCAGACATGCTCAACAAAATCGAAGATAGATACGCTGATTTAATCATTACCAAAGAAGATGTTTCCCACGTGGTGAAGGAGCGATTACTCAAGAAAGATATCCACCAGAAAGCGAGGATAAGAGAACATCTGTTACAGTATGCTCACCTATTCGAAGGGATCAATACTAACTTGAACGAGTTTGTAGACCTGTTTCCTGTCCACCCTAACTATGTCAGTTACTTTGAGAAAATAAAACACGGTAAAAGCCAGCGAGAAATATTAAAAGTTCTAAGTGCGAAGTTTGATGATATCCTGGATAAGGAAGTACCATCAAACAATCCAGGATTAATTACTTACGATACGTATTGGGATGATCTTGCCAGTAATCCGGCTATGCTTACAATTCCTGACATTAGAAATGTAAGAGACAAGGTCGATATTATTACCGGACGGGTTGCAAATCATTTTACTGGTGCACGAGCCAATCGGAAAGACATTGGTCAGAGTATTGTTCAGGCATTAGCTATCCGCATTTTGTGCGATGATCTTGACAAAAGGAATGGGGCAAGTGCTCACAGTTTGAAAGAAGATTTATGCACGACTATATCAAATGTGGACGAACCGGAACTGTTATTAGCTGCAATTGATAGCACTGCAAAACAATTGGTAACAGCAACAGCGGGCCAATACGTTGATCAAGATCCCGTTAGTGCAGATTTTTACATTCGTACGGAAGGCGGCATCAATGTACCTCAACTCATCCGTGACTATGCAGACGAGGTTATTAAAAAAGATATCGACCAGGCCGATCAATATTACTTCGACTTTTTGCAGTTTGTATTGGAAATCCAACAGGATTCTTATCGCTCAGGCTTCAAGATCTGGCAACATTCACTAGAATGGATTGATAAAAAGAGTTTCCGTTTAGGCTATGTTTTCTTTGGCAACCCGAATGAAAGAAGCACAACCGAGCCTATTCAGCAATACTATATTTTCTTCTGTCCGCTATTCAACTCGATTAACAGAAATGATGAAGCTGATGAAGTTTATTTCGATGTTGCGGGCTTGTCTAATGATTTTAAAGACACTATCTGCCTCTATGGCGCTGCTAAGGCGAAATACGCCTCTGCTCCAACCAACCAAAAAGCATTGTTTAGCAGTCAGATTGAAGAGTATCAGCGTAGAGCAATTGCTATGTTCGACAAAGAGTATGTCGATAAGACTAGAGTGATTTACAATGGTGAAATAAAATCACTAAAATCATTTTCTTTGCCAGGTGAAGGCTCAACGAAAGAAATGATTTTTCGCAATGTCGCTGCGAAACTTTTAAATAAAACATTCACCGATAAATACCGGGATTATCCGGCATTCACCGATTTATTACAGCCCTTAAGCAAAGAGAATTTTGATGGGCGTATTAAGGCTGCCCTGAAAAAGATCACCACTCCCTCCCAGCCGAACCGGGATGGCGAAGCTATTTTGGGTGGGTTGGGTCTATGGAGCGGCCAGGCAATTGTCTCTGATAACAGTAAATATGCGGAGAGTATTAAAAAGAAAATTAAAGAGGCGGGCGACGGCGCAGTATTGAATAGGTCCGAAGTAATTTGGGCTCACTATGCACCGGCTAACCTGTGGTACTCCGTTGATTTCAATATTGACTATCAGCTGGAATTCATCGTTTTGGCGGCATTAGCTTATAAAGGAGATATTGAAGTTAACTGGCATGGGAATAAAAGTCTTTCAGCAACCAATATCGACACAGTATTGACGCTTTCGAATGAAGACTACTTTACTTTCCAGCACATTAAGCAGCCGCAAGGCATTCCGGTAAAGCATCTAAAGGCATTGTTTTCATGCTTAGGTTTGCCCGATTATACATCTGAACTGGAAAAACCAGAGACTATCACCAAGATTATTACAGAAGCTAAGACAAAAGTAGAAAGAACGGTAACAACAAAGGCAACCATCGCTCAGGGGCTTAAATGCAGAAATGTTTCTTTACTAAGTGATGATATGAGTGCTAACATGAAGGTCGAATTGGACAATTTAGCCGGCATTCTAGACAGCATTCAATCTTACAATTCCTATGGCAAACTTAAGGCCTTTAAATTTACAGAGGATGAATTAACGTCTGCTTTTGAAGCGTGGCAATATTGCGATCTGGTAGATAAATTGAAGGATAAAGCTGAAAAATTTGAGCGATTGGTAGGCTATCTCTACACTGCACAATCTTATGTCGTCCATGAAGAAAGACCGTTATATGACGACATAAAAACCGCAATCGATAACTTGCCGGCAGTAGTTGCTTCTGCAAACGACTCCGATACTAAAAAATATGAAGCACTGCTGAACTCATTGATTGACAGATATGCGGATTATTACTTACAACAATACACCCGATTCCGCCTGTCTAACAAAGACGATTTAGCAAAAGCCCGGATTTTAGCCAGTGATAAAAAACGGATCTGCGACGTCATCAAAGATTCTGAATTTATCACTGCTACCGAATATCAAAATTTGGTTAACAGTATCACCTCCTTACGTCCGGCGGATGCTTTCCTAACAAAAGCCCAAGTATTGACCGAGCCATACCACGACTTCAATCCTCGCGAATACTATGGAAAGCCAATGTTCAATATTTATCAGCTTGAAGAGCAGTTGGACACTATTCTGGAAAAATGGACTTCTGCCATGCGTTCCGTTTTTAAGGATCCTTCCGTACAGGAAAACATGGATATACTGAATTCGACCGACAAGCAATTAGTGGTAGATTTTAGGACCGGGTCGGTGGAGTTAACTGTCGAGAATGCACCAAGGCTAAGAAACCTTATTGCCCAATTTTCCCAAGGAATCGATAAAGTAGAAATTACTATCGATGACGTGAGGAAGCAATTGAGCAAACCACTAACGCCGCAGGAAGCAATCGACACGCTCACCAGCTACATTGATGGTTTGTGTGCTGGCAAGGAAAGAAACAAAGTCAGAATTATAATTAAGTAACTCCCGTGGCTCTGCATATTAATTCACAGGATCTGCTTCCCGAAAATCCAGAGAAAGATGATGGGGGACAATAATCTTTGCAGTTTGCATATCACCCTAAACTATCAATTGAGAAGGTCGATGGCAAACGTTGCCATGACCATTCCTAGAAACCCCACCAGCCCAAGGAAAAAATACCGCACCACATCAAAAGGTGCTGTAATCACCGAACTAATGAATTTTATAGATGGAGAATAGAAAAGTAATTTGCCTCGGCAAAGAGTTTACATCAGAAGACGAACGCAGAGAATACTTTCGGAATGAACTACGGATTAAATTACCTGAGCTTAAAAAAATAGAAGGCTTTCCCATTGGTGAAGATGAAGATATCATCAACCTAAGTGATCCACCATACTACACGGCATGCCCTAATCCTTGGTTGAATGATTTTATCAATGAATGGGAAAAAGAGAAAGAAAATATTTCTGGGAGACACAGAGACTTTCATGTAGATGAACCATACGCAAGTGACGTAAGTGAAGGGAAGAAAAATCCGGTTTACACCGCCCATAGCTACCATACTAAGGTTCCCCATCCAGCGATTGCAAGGTACATACTGCATTACACTCAGCCTGGAGACATTGTTTTAGACGGCTTCGCCGGAACTGGCATGACTGGTGTTGCTGCCTACACTTGCGAAAGTCCGGCGACTGAATTACAGTACCAAATCCAGCAGGAATTTAAACTTCAGTTTGGCTCCTCACCCATTTGGGGACGGAGAAACGCCATTTGCAGTGATTTGTCTCCCCTTGCAAGTTTCCTGTCAAGTGTTTATAATACGAGTTTTCCATTAGAAGACTTTAGAAATGAAGCAGAAAGAACTCTTGCAGAATTACAGTCAAGCTGCGCCTGGATGTATGAGACCAAACATTTGGAAAACGAAATCGGTCAAATTAATTATGTTGTTTGGAGCGATATATTTCTGTGTTCGAATTGCGGGGAAGAAATTGTATTCTGGGACTCCGCGGTTGATTTCTTAGCTAAAGAGGTTTTAGATAAATTCAAATGCAAGTCTTGCAACGCGGTGCATGAAAAGAAGGGTCTGGATTATAAGTGGGAAACTGTTTTTGATTCCCTTACAATGACAGCCAGTAGGAAAATATCTTCAAAACCTGTTCTAATAAAATACACATTCCGAGGGAAAGGTTACTTGAAAGAAGCTTCAGCCGAGGATATAGAATTAGTAAATAGGATTGAAAATGAAAAAATACTGGATTGGCACCCTCTTGATAGTCTACCTGAAGGAGAAAAGACCTCGGAGCCATTAAGAATGGGTATTGACTGCGTGCATAAGTTTTATACCAAACGCAATTTAATCGCTTTGGCCAAGTATTTAAGTATTATCAGCTCTTCAAAATATAAACAGCCTCTATTATTTATCCTTACGGGTATGATACAAAGGTCCTCAAAAATGAATAGAATGCATGTAAAGAATTTCTTCCATGGAGGGGGTGGTTGGAATGCTGGAATAATGAAAGGAACCATACACATCCCTTCGATTCCTATTGAGACCTCCATTATCGAACAGGTGGGGGACAAGATTCAATCTTTTATTAAGGCCAAGCAGTGCATTAATGCATCGGGAAACGTAGTTTATATATCCTCAGCATCACATCAACCGATCCCAGATTCCTCTATAGATTACATCTTCACTGATCCTCCATTTGGTGCTAATATCATGTATTCTGAATTGAACTTTCTGTGGGAGTCGTGGTTAAAGGTGAGGACAAATAACAAAAAAGAGGCGATACAGAACAGGAAGCAGGGAAAATCCTTGCTAGATTATCAAGAACTAATGACCGAATGTTTTCAGGAATACTATCGCCTCTTGAAACCAGGAAAATGGATGACTATTGAGTTTAGCAATACATCCGCTGCTGTTTGGAACGGCATTCAGACTGCTTTGCAAAAAGCCGGCTTTATTATTGCCAATGTCGCTGCGATAGATAAAAAGCAGGGGGGAATGCGTTCAATAACCACCGCTACAGGTGTACGACAGGACTTAGCTATTAGTTGTTATAAACCTTCTTTAGAATTTGTCGGTAGGTTTTCAAGTAACTCCCAGGAAGTTTTAGTATGGGACTTTGTCGATGAACATTTGAATCATCTCCCGATACATTTGACTAAGGAAGGCAGTACAACTTCTATTGTGGAAAGAAGCGCAAAAATTCTTTACGACCGATTGATATCCTTCTATTTAATGAAGGGGATGCCTGTCCCAATTGATGCAAGGAACTTTCAAGATGGCCTAAAGCAGCGTTTCGTTGAAAGAGATGGGATGTACTTCACGAAACAACAGGCAGCTGAGTACGATGAGAAAAAAGCAAAAGCTCCACAATTTGTACAGTTGTCTTTAATAGTCACAAACGAGTCAGATGCGATTGAATGGCTAAAAGATCGACTACGTAAACGAGCTCAAAAATACCAGGATATTATGCCCGACTTTCGGATTGCTACCCAGTCTCTTCGAAAGGGTGACACCCTACCGGAGCTAAAAGACATCCTCAACGAAAACTTTATTCAAGAGGCCGATGGAACTTGGAGAACACCGGATCCAAATGAAGCAAAAGACCGGGAAGCCTTGCGGTTAAAAGTGCTGCTGAAAGAATTCAATGGATATGTTGCCGCCATTAACCAACCGAAAGCTAAAAAGCTCAAGGAGGTTCGCGTAGAAGCACTACGGGCAGGTTTCAAAAATAGTTGGGAACTCAAAAATTTCAAAACTATCGTCATTCTTGGCGATATGATTCCCCAGAACATTCTTCTGGAAGACGAGCAATTACTAATGTATTACGATATAGCAAAAGACAGGGTATAAAATGAAAGCAGATGCCTTAAGCCTTGCAGCAACATTAAATAGTTCCGAAGTAGACGTTTATACGATACCGCAGTATCAAAGACCGTATACCTGGAACACCGAGAATTATGAAGTACTTTGGGAAGACCTTAGCGATGCTTATGCCGAATATTTGAAAGCGCTGGAGGAAAATCGAACGCCCGACTATTACTTTCTCGGTCCGGTAGTTTTCGTCAAAAATAGTTTAAAAAGAAGTTTTGATATTATAGATGGGCAACAACGCTCCACCACATTTCACGTAATCCTTTGGTACCTCTATAAAAGGTTGACAGATGAAACGGAAAAAGCGAGAATACATCAAATTCTAACTTTTCTAGGGAAAGAAGCTAAGCTGAAGGTTTCGGCAAAGGACGCTCCAGTTTACCTTAAAATTATGCAGAGTGCCGACGCGCTTGAAGGTAACTCTCAAATGGTTGAGAGTGCAAATTACTTTCGCAGTAAAATAAATGAACTACTCAGTCCAGATTCATTTTCGGCATTCCTACGGGAATACACGCAATTTATTGTAATTGTGGCTGATGATTATGGCAAGGCCTGGGACTTATTTATAGGATTAAACGGTAAAGGTGAGCCCTTAAACCCGACAGACTTGGTGAAAGCTTACGTTTGTGGTAGGTCGGATATTGGCGAACAGGCAGGTCAAATATGGGAGGAGAAAATCTTACCCTTAAAAGCTGATTCAACAGCCTACCTATTATTCCTGGCTCGTTACAAGGCAAAGAAGTTTGTAACTGAGAACGCCCTATTCAAAGAAATTACAAAGCTATATCCTACAACTATAACTACACTTGACATATCCGAAAACAGCGAGATATTTCATTGGTTCTGGCATGTAGATATAGATGGCATCCCTAAACATTTCTCTGATGGACTGAATATTACTTCTGATGGACGCAAGGCTTTACGAGTGCTTCGTGATTTAGGTCGTAGAGACTTCAGCTCACTGCTTTTTCAATATGCAGCTGCCTTCGGAAAAAAATCAATATTCGATGAAGCATTTTTAAGAATGCTTGCATCATATCAAATCAGAATGGCGATTTCCCGAAAGCGGTCAAGGGAACGAAAATTTGTTGGCTGGTTTAGCAGCATAGATTTTAGCAGATCAGAAGATGGAGATCCAGTCGACGAAAATGAAGCACAGAAAATCAGGAAGTGTAGAGCAAATACTATTATCGCTAGAATACTAAGAGCGGATGCTCCTGATGACGCCACCTTTGAGACCTTAGTGAAAATTTCCGGTTACCATGGTAATTATCCGGCTCGTATTATTTTAAGACACCATGAGGAAGGCGAAAGAGGCAATAGAACTATTTTAGACTATCAACTGGAGCATTTGATGCCCCAAACTGGGACTGATTATTGGTATGCAGAAGCTGCAGTAATAGATGAAAACGGTGAGATTGACACAAATGCTTACAATAATATCGTAAATAACATTGGTAATCTCTTTGTAATTGACCCCACTACTAATAATGAAGTGAAAAACTTTGATTACGGTGTTAAGAAGAGTTTTTATCAAGAACATTTAAAAGACTGGTCAATTGCTCGAATCACTGCCGACCCCAGGAATAATTGGAGGAGAACAGATATAGAAGATAGGGCTGGAGAAATTGCATATTGGGCTAAAGAGTATTGGTCGTTATAATGTAGTTATCCATGGAGTATATTTTATTTCGAGCTGTCACTCAAACGGAATATGATGACATTATTGCCCAAGGCTACCGTTTTAGATGTACAGAACGAACATTGGAGGCGAAGCAATTCGCTATTTCTGAAGAATGTGGACATTATTATGGCCGGGAAATAGTAATGAAGATTGATCGTGTTCCCTACATACTTTTAAGAGTTGTCATTAATATCAATAGTGTCTGTAAAGAAATAATGCGGTTAGATGATTGCGATGCAGTAAGCATAGATATGCGGGTTTTAAATGAATTTAATGATGCAATATTGAGAATCGATCCAATCAACATGAATTAAAATGAGAATTATTGGAAGACTAGATTTAATAGCGACTGAAGAGGGTGGTAGGATTAACCCGATTTATAATGGATATAGACCGACTTTTCGCACTAGCCAAAATCAAAGCTCTGACTGCGTAATTACTATTCTTAATAGTAATTACATTAGACCAGGAGAATCAGAAAGGGTCGAAATAAAAATTTTGCATCCAAGCAGGACTAGTCTAGTTACTGAAGGATCTCATTTTACCATTACTGAGGGACTAAGAGAGGTAGCTCGTGGGGTAGTCATTTCTATACAAAAGAATCGTTTTAAGATTGGAGAACTAGTGTCATTCAACGGGGACGATGCTGAAGTGATTGAGCTATCTAAGGTATTCGGCGTTGAAAAAGCTCAAATCAAACTCTTGCGAAGTGGGAATATAATTGAAGTGAAGGTTGACCAGTTAGAAGAGCAGTTAGCAATTTTCTCTAATGTTAAAATTAGGTTCTTAGCCATTGCTGCAAAAATTAAAGCAGAAATTGCTAATCAAGCTATGATTGCTCCTCTCGAAAGCAACATTATTCCCCTACCACATCAAATACTTGCTTTAGAGAAGGTGATGAACGGTCAATCCCTGAGATTTTTGATTGCTGATGAGGTAGGTATGGGTAAAACCATCGAAACTGGCTTGATCTTAAAGGAACTTAAATTACGGGGCATTGCTAAACGTACTTTGATCGTAGTTCCAAAATCAGCAATGGGGCAATGGCAACAGGAAATGAAGAAACACTTTAATGAGCTGTTTCACATTTACGATACTGAATATATAAACACGCTAAGTAAAACCTTTGCGAGGCTTGAGTTAGATAATGAAATAAACCTCTTTACTCAGCATAACCAGATTATTGTCTCTATGGACGCTTTAAGACCAATCGAAACTCGGCAGGGCTGGAGCAAAGAAAAGGTTGAAGAATACAACCGTTATCGCATCCATAGTGTGCTGGAGGCAGAGTTTGATTTACTTGTAATAGATGAGTGCCATAAAGTAGGAGGCAGCAATATGCAGGTCGGTCGTTTTCAAATGGCAGATGTATTATGTAATGCGATCCCTAATGTGCTATTACTTTCTGCAACTCCTCATCGCGGTAAAAGTGATCACTTTAGACGTATTCTACAACTACTTAACGCAGATGCCTTTGCGGGGGAAGGAATGCCAACTATTCCGGAATTAGAACCATATGTAGTTCGTACCGAAAAGCGTCAGGCTGTTGATTATAATGGTAAACCGCTATTTAATAAGCGCCATACGAAGAAAATTGAAGTAGTTTACGACGAAATCTTACATCGCAAACAAAAAGCACTATATACTGCAGTAACTGAGTATGTAGTAAATGGCTTTAACCTTGCCCAACAAACAAAAAACACGTCCTATGGATTCGTGATGATTTTGTTCCAACGAATGATGAGCAGCTCAACTCAGGCCATCTTGGATGCGATGCAAAAGCGCGCGGACCGACTTTCTGGGGAAAGACAAGAGGTAAACAAAGAAAATATCGTCAACAACATGGATGAGTTTGGCTTCGAGGGGCAGATGGAATTGGACTTTGAGGATAAAATTTTCTCGTTGGTTGAAGAAACCCGCGCGAACTATGATACGGAGTTAAGCATCCTTCAAGGCTTGGTTCGAGATGCTAAAGACTGTCTGGACAAAGAGACCGACGCTAAAGTAGCTGTCCTATTGAACAAATTGATGGAACTGAAAAGAATAGAACAAAATCCAGATTTGAAGTTCTTAATCTTTACAGAATTCACCAGCACTCAATTCATGTTGCAAAAGATTTTAGAAGAAAATGGCGGATACATCTGCGAGGTGATCAATGGTTCAATGGACTTCGACCAAAGGGTAGACGCACTAAAACAATTCAAAGAAAGTGCTCAAGTACTCATCTGTACTGATGCAGCGGGCGAATCACTGAATATGCAGTTTGCTCATATCGTTATCAATTATGATATGCCTTGGAATCCAATGGTGCTAGAGCAACGCATCGGCCGTGTTGATCGTATTGGGCAGTCATTTGAAGTCCTTGCTTTAAATATGATGCTTGATAATTCGGTAGATAAGCGAGTCTATGAAGTCGTCGAAACAAAGTTGACACAAATTATGAATGAGCTTGGAATTGATAAAACATCAGATGTTCTTGATAGCACATTGGAACGAGACCGACTAAACCGATTATACCTAACTTCGTTGCTCAACCCAGCAATGTTTGAACAAGAAAGTAACAATTGGCTCGATGACATTAAAAGCAAACTAAAAGAATATAGAAGTACAGAGGGGGCGCTGCCAACATTAGCATCAGCAGAAATCAAAGCGGACAAAGTTGAAGCTATCAAACATAGCCCTCTTCCTAAATGGCTTGAAGGGTTGACGAAGAGCTATCTTCAAATAAAAGGTATTGGTTACAAGTATTTAAACGACGGGATAAATTTCAAATTTCCAGGCCATCAGGAAAGCATCTACACCTTCAATATTAAGGAAAGTGTAAACAACCCTATACCTGAGCCTATTTCTTTGCAGCATGAGATAATTCAAACCATTTTAAAGGACGCAATTCACTACACTTCATCCCAAAGAGTGCCGATAGCTAAAATCAAGCAAGGAAAGACAGTTGCAGGCATTTGGTCTCTCTGGCATTTGGAAGTAAAAAACCAGTTTGAAACGAACCAGATCATCCAGCCTATTTTTATTTCCTTGGAAGGCGAAAACTTTTCTGCTTTTGCGCAAAGTATTTGGGATAAGTTGGTCCAGGAAACGGATTTTATTGATTGCATTGGAGTGCGATCTACAGAGGAATCAAAAGTGATATTCAGTGAGATCTCTCAAAAAGCAGAGCAATTACTTCAATACAAGTACGAAGAATTTGAAAATAGCATTCTTCAAAACACAGAAAAAATAAGGAGCAACAAAGAGAAGTCCTTTGCATTTCAGGAAAAGCAGATGAATCGAATAGGCATTGAAAACATTAGACAATCACGACTAAGCAGGCTGTATAAAGAAAAAGAAGCATGGGAATCAACGTTTTCTTCTGCAACGCAAGTTGTTCCATCCTTGTCCTGTCTTCTTATGGTGAGCATTGAAGATGAGTAATTGGGTCGACAAGTTTAAAAAGCTGGTGATCTCCAGTCACAAGCAGCATACTATAATTGCAGATCAAGATAGTCTATTTGCATATGAAGAGTTGCTGCAGGCATTCATACTTGAAGGATATTCTATTGTTAACGCTAAAACGGAGTTGGAAGTTAGGGTTGAATTCGAATTACAGGTACGTGGCTCAGATAGTAAATTTTTAATTATTGCACCCTCTTCTTATACTCCTCTTCCAGATATCGAGATGGAGGTTAATTTCCAGTCTATCGGGTTGTCTCAGGTGTTTCCCAATCTGAATTCGAGAGCAATAAAAGGATTAAGTTTCAATGCATTGTGCTTGCTGTCAAACATCAAGCCATACGAAGAACTGAGCCATGGCAAAACATTGAAGTTCCTATTGGAAAATCTATACAATATAGATTTTGATACACTAACAAATTCCAAGGCCAAGGAGCGTGTTTTGAACGCCTTAATAACGGTGTTAATTGAAAAAGATGATATCAATAAGCCCCTCCTCGATTTTCTGGTTAGTATAGCCCGACCCTATTATCCCACGCTTATTTCAAAAGGGTTAAGCAAGCAGAATTTAATTGACTTCATACAGGAGCAGTGGCTAGCCTTTGTGACATACGAACAGTCGATACTTGATTTTAAAGAACCTCTTCTCATTAAAAGTTTGGGATATCTGTTTGCCTTCGATAATTTAAAGCAGATAAAAGTGCCAGTATCGAAGTATAACACTTTCCCACCTCCATTAAAAATTGGTTTACATATAGATGAAGAAGGTCATATCGACCAGGAACTCGAGGGGTTGATGGAACACTTAAAACAACACCTTGAAACTATCGAAGATATACCAGATCAGTGGTTCAAAATTGTTCCGGTACTTGCCAACGGTAAATTGAAGTGTTTACTGTCTGGAAACGAAGGATTGAAAGCAAATTACCAAGAAATAGAAAATAAGTTCAATATTCGTTTTCAACGTTTCATTGATAATACCTATGGAAGTCTGTTCTCTTTAAGTGGTGTTCGTAAACCGGTAGTAGTTACCAGAATACTTGAACACCTCAACGCTCGGGCCGAAACTAGAAAAACCCTTCTAGTCATCGATGGAATGAATTATTGGCAATGGCAACTCTTAAGTGGAGCATTGTCCAAAGCAGGCATCAAGCATTCCCCAGGTGCATCATTAGCTTTTATACCCTCCATTACAGCCTGGTCACGTCAGGCGATCTTTAGGGGAGATAAACCAGCTTTACAAGAAGACAACTCGAAGGAGGCAAAACTATTTGAAGAATATTGGACAAAACGTGGCGTTCCCGCCTATCAAATTGATTTCAAAAAGTTCGGCATATCGGAACCATTTTCCACCCACGATATTTCGAGAGACACCGCAATTTTAGGATTAGTCTGTAATGATCTAGACAACATAATGCACGGGTCGATCTTAGGCAATTACCAGTTAAAGACGTCTACGGAACAATGGATTGAAAAATCAAACATTGTACAGTTAATAGCAGAACTTCGTACAAACGGTTTTCAAATTCACATTACCGCTGATCACGGAAACATCGAAGCTTCTGGCATAAAGAATCTAACTTTGAAAGAAAAAGTAGGTGCGCTAAGCCGTGGAAAAAGACATATTTGCTTCACAAATGAAACGCTATTAACTAATTTTGTTGAACAAAACATCGGCATATTGATTGGCAAAAAAGGGTTATCTGTTTATTTAAAGCATAACGACGCCTTTACAACAGAAAACACACACGTGATTACCCACGGGGGCTCTCATTTATGGGAAGTAATTGTCCCTTTTATTAGTATCAATGAATAATACAGGAAAGTACATAGGCTTAAATCAGCGCATTCCGTTTGAGGTTTTGGACTCATGTATTGATTTTTATATAAAAAATGGGGTTATCGATAAAGCCTACATTTTTGAACGTATGCAGGAGTTCACTTCAGGCGCAAACCGGGCAGCAAAGGCTTCCAAATATGTAGCCCAGATATTGAAGCGCCAGTTACCGATCCTGAATAAGTTGCGGCGGATCTTAAAAGAAGTACCTTACATTTCGTTAAAGGTTAATGATAGAAAAGCATTTTGTCTCAGTCTAATTAGCTTAACCTATCCAATAACCTATAATCTGTTAACTGGATTGGCGCAGGGCTTCAAGGTACAAACCCAAATCAATAAGAGATTTATCAGTGAAAGGGTGATGTCAATCTATGGAAGCAACCGAACCGTAGATGTCGCTATCGATGCATTACTTCCCATGATAATTGAACTGAACACTATTAAACGAGATAAAATAAGTTTGTATTCCCTCGCAACAAAACTGGTTGTTAACGATCCCTTTATTTCCGAATTGGTAATTTACACAGATATTAAACTTTCAGGTTCTAAATCCATACTACTAGACGATTTAAGTTATAAGCCCTGGTTCTTGTATTTTAGTTTGCAAAATTTTGATTCAAGACGTTTGGATACGTTGGTAACTGTGCGGGAGAGCGCAGTGGGCAAAGGCTATCTTTCGATAGCTTAAAGAATTGTAAACTACTCTAATAGTAACACCAATGTAAAACAAGTTTTTTCAGATGCTATTCTCATATCTATTTTTTATTGTAACAGCCTTATTCTTAATAGCTATTTGCTTTCGAAAATTCCGACATATATTTTATAAGCCATATCCGAGGGCAATAAAGCAATTAAATGAAATAGAGTTTTACGATCAGTTCGAGCAGGTGATGCCGGTAAACCAATCCGCAAGAACGGAAAGATGGAAGGAGCTGATTGAAAAAGCGTGGAAAGTGCGTGACTTTGAGATAGAGTTGTATTGGAAACGCGCTAATTATTTTTGGCTGTTCCAGGTGCCTGCATTCGGAGGATATTTTTTGATAAACAAAAATTCTATTTCTGGGGAGCTGTCTGCGAAGCCCGATGAACTGTTCGTAATAACTTGCTTAGGAATCACGTTCTCGACAGCCTGGTTTCTAATAAATAAAGGAAGCAAGGCTTGGCAAAGGCATTGGGAAGAATATATAGATCTTTTAGAGCGAAAATACTATGGACCTTTCTATCAAACTGTAAGTACAGATCGGACATACTCGGTTTCTAAAATCAACGAGATAATAAGTAGCGCATTTATAGGCGTTTGGATCTTATTTGCGTTTCAGTTCCTGTCCTCAGAAGGCTACTTTGAAACTTACAGTAATGATATTTCTACTTTGAATCCGATGATTGCTTTTTCTGCCTTTTTCACTATACTAGCAATAGTAAGTATGAAATTTGGATTTGGGCGAGGCTATTTTGGGGAAAGAAGAATAAGGATGTACAGTAGGAATCACCGTTTTGTAAATCCCTAGTTACATAAAGAGGAAATTCACCAATATGTTCCTACTAAAAGATATTTGCCTTCAAGAATCAAATCCTACCTTGTTGATAGGAAATGGCGTTAATAAATTCAACGCTCGGTCCGATGTCCTATCGTGGGATGGATTGCTGGAACGATTATGGCAAAAAGTTTCAAATCAACCTCCGATAAGGCCGGCTGGTATTTCCCTAACGGAATATTATGATATTTTGGAGCTTGAAAATGACGAAAAGATCAACTTCCAAAAGGAAGTTGCCTCAATTCTTTCAACTTGGTCCCCATCCTCACAACACTTTCGTATCGTAGAGTATGCTCGTCTTCATAACTTGCCAATTCTTACGACTAATTTTGACGATTGCCTTGAAAAGGCCACAGTTGGTGGGAAATTTCAAAAACTGGATGGCCCTGTGTTCACAGATTTTTATCCTTGGCAGACGTATTTCAGCGATAAAGTTCTTGATTCGCCCTTAAATGGATTTAGTATATGGCACATCAATGGAATGATCCTTTATTCCAGAAGTATCCGGTTAGGTCTTGGGCATTATATGGGCAGTGTTGAAAAGGCAAGACTGTTGATCCACGCCGGCAATGAGGAATCATTGTTCTCAGGGAAAAATCAGGAAAATTGGAAAGGCCGTAATAGCTGGTTACATATAATCTTCAATTGTACCCTGATAATTTTTGGATTGCAGTTAGAGGAAAACGAAACCTTTTTACGCTGGTTACTGCTGCAACGCATGCAGTATTTTCGCCAATTTCCTGAAAGAAAGTATGAAGGTTACTATATTAATGTTCTAGAAAATGGTGAGATGAACTCTGGTAAACGTCTTTTCCTCGAAAGAGTTGGGTTTAAGATAATCGATCTGCAAGGTTATAAAGATCTTTACGAAGGAATTTGGCGTTAGATCTCGTCAATTCTCTTCAGGAGCTTTAGTAAGGAGAAGTGTTTATTGTGTATGTTCCCACGGATCAGGTCACTTTACAAGTTCGGCAATTCGACCACAACCAATGGGGAAATAGGATACTCCCAAAAGTTATCTAGATGACCTAAGCGGTTACTTCAGAAGTAAGCTACAAGGACTAATCTAATTTTTCAGTGCCGAGCGTAATCTTTATATCATTGTAACCAACATCTTTTGAATCTCCAGATGGCCGATTACTTTCTTTATCTCATTTACTTCATCTATTTTTTTACCGGTAGTAGGGATAGTGTTGTTTAATCTGGATATTCCGCTCCATAGTACACCAGTAGTTCCGCGGTAAAGTACATCGGTAAATTAAGACAATTAATTGTTATTGTGGTTTGGCAAAGGTTGAAGATGGGCTAGGAGCTCTGACATTCGTATAAATTAAGCCTATAGCGCCGAGGAAGACAGAGGGAGCTTGACTCCAGTCAATTATTGATGGGTTTTGGGGCACTAGACAAGAGTATCATCCAGATGGAATTACGAGCTCTTCAGGTTGACAAATTGCTGTAACATCTGGACCTTTTCCTGTTCGCTCTGTAACAACCTCTCATAGAGTTTTTTATTCTCTTCAATCGCTTCCATTAACTTCTCTAAAGGATTAAAGTTAAAGGTTCCATATGGGCTACAGGCTCCGGCACCACTATTATCGTTGAAATTATTGAAGTAGTTAAAAACAGCTTCCTCGCTGAAATTTCTAATACCCTCAGCACTCACCCCCAGCACCTTCGCCACCTTCTCCAGCACCTCTTCCTCGATCGTCTCGCTCGCTTCCATTCTCGAAACCGTCTGCTGACTTACACCCAGTTCCAGGGCAAGGACTTCCTGTTTCATGCCTCTGAGCTCACGAATGCGACTGATTTTTCTTCCGATATGTGCAGGTTTTTGATTGCTTTCCATCTTTCAAATATAGAAGAAATTTGAACTGGTAAGAAACCCGGAAAAATGAGTAAAGTATCGGCAGGATGAGTTCGGTACCGCTCGTTTAATTCCTTTGTTTGCAGGACTAGGAATAGGGCAGGGCTCATCTTTAAACTGAATCTGCTGGCTAGGAGCGCAAATACTTTCATAGGAAAGGGTAGATGTAGGGTCCGTCCCGGCTTCCCACAGGCCGGGACTTTTTTGGGAGTTGAGATCTCTCTTAAGGTCGAGATGACAAAAGACGGAACTACCATGAATGGCAACACCGCTGCTTTTGTCATTCCGACGAAGAAGGAACCTATGAACCTCACACTGAGAGATCTCTCCTCACGTCGAGATGACAAGAAAGGAGGGAACTACTACGATTTGCACTTTTGCTGCCTTTATAATTCCGACGAAGGAAGAATCAGAGAGACGCACCATAGCCATTTTTAGCACCGTTCCGACTGTTTTGGGACAGGCCCGCCCAGCGGAGGACAGCGTTGAACAGCTGCTTACCCAGCTCGTATGGCAGTAGGTTCAAAATAATTTTTTGCGGTAGGTTAAGTAAAATCTGTTTTACAATCCCCTCATTTCAATATCTTTACATCACGCTCTCCACTCGGGATACCCGAATGTTACAGTACGATGCTTTAAAAACTAACCCGAACACAATTATGAAACCAAGGCCCTGCAATTACCTTAAATTCTCGCTCGACCGCAGTCGTCCCCTTGCTGTACAGATTGAAGAAAACATTGTCCGTTTAATGGCCGACGGTGTGCTGCTTGTTACCGACCGGCTTCCAACTATTAAAGCGCTGGCCGAACTGCTGGCTGTCCACCACCGGACCGTGGAGAAAGCGTATCGCCAGCTGAAACAAAAGAACTTGCTGGAGTGTCGCGGCAATAAAGGCTGCTTCATCAAAATGCCTGGCTCCGCTAAGCAGATCATTTCCCCTTGCAAGCCTGGAAAAGTACCCTGTTCGCTGACCGTGAAGAAGATCAGGGATTTTTCTAAACACTCGCTTTCATGGCTAGAGATGGGTATGCATTATCCTCATCCTGGCATTCTGCCTAACGACCGCTTCCTGAATGTCTACCGCAGTGTGTATGCTTCCCATTATTCCAATAAACACCGGCCTTGCATGCTCAGCGGACTGGATGAGGCGCTCTTGAAACTCTTGCACGACCGGAAGATCTTCGTCGGCATGAACCAGTTTTGCCTGGTCCCTCAGCGGGCCCTGGCCCTACAGCTGGTTTGCTCCGCCCTGGCTTTGAAGGATCATCCGGTATTGCTGGCTTCTCCGGCCGACGAGCAGGTCAGGAACCTGCTGCTCTCTATGGGTGCGAAGCTCTGCTTCAGTTCCCGGGATTCATCGCAGCTGGACCTGGAGCAGCTGGAGAAGATCTGCCGGAAACAGCGCCTTAGTCTTGTCGTCACCCGTCCCGCCGCCGGTTTTCCCGTTCCACTCGCACTATCTCTCGAAGAACGAAGGGAGCTCCTGCAACTCTCGGCCAAATACGGCTTTGTGATCCTGGAGATCGACGAAGAGCATGAGCTTTGGCGAGAGCAGCCCCTGAAGCCCCTGATTACGCAGTCGGCCGGCCAACACATCATTACCATCAGTACCCTGACCAAGCTGTATGCACCCTTAAGCAACTACCAGCTGGTGATCGGCTCCCCCGAGTTTATCCATAACCTCTGGATGATCCATAAGCCTTTTTACCAGCACCGCGACCTGGTGATGGAGAAGACGATTGCGCGACTGATCAACGAAGAGATGCTGCAGACCGATGAGAAAAAACTGGCCTCATTTTTTCGCGAGCGGGAGTCGGATTTATGGCGTTTGAAAGCCAGGTATTTGGGAGACCACCTGGATCTGATTTTGCCGGAAGTGGGACTAAGCGCCTGGCTGTCGTCCAGGAAATCAGTAGTAGTGCCGGATTTTGGTCCCTTGCAGAAGACCGGAATCAGCGACGACCCCTCCGGAGCAGCTGCGCTATATCGCTACGACGGCGTTCGCCTTGGTTTCGGCATGCAGCAGGGGGAGCAGCTGGAAACTTTGTTCCGCAATATTTCTGTGATGTATCAGCTATAAGACCTATCCTTTTCATCATGAAAAACGACCAGTCTCTACAAAACCTCCAAATGCTGGAACAAATGCTGAAGCTGCTCACGGAGATTAATGCCAATTTGCTGAAAATTCAAAAAGCCACCAGCCGCAAATCCCTCGACGACCTGATTGAGTATGATGATCTGAAGAAGAAGCTGAAGGTTTCCGAAAGAAGCTTCCAGCGGGAGAAGACACTCCGGGTAGTGCAGCCGCGCAAGTTTGCAGGAAGAGAGTTTTACTTTATTTCTGAAATTATCGATTTGATTTCCGGCAGGATTTCTACCAGAAATGGGAAAGCTACTTAGTGAATTCTCACCGTTCCATCACTGATCCCACACTATTCCTATACTGTACCTATACTGTACACTAACTGTAGCTTAACCGAAGCTAGAAGTTTTTTTCCTCTCTGTTTTGTCTTAAAGATTTTTGTAAGTACCGTTGCTTTTGTCCATTGTGAGAGTTTCTTTCTTTATCTTTTTGTCTTGATACAAAAAGAAACAAAAAAATCAAGCCTTCCCGAATGTTCCTTTGCCGCACATGCCAGCCGCACAAATTTCCACATCAGCTCGGGGCTGCGTCTGCTTGTCCCCTGAGACGCACGGGCGCTCGCTTCAGACAACCAGCCAAGGCCCCATCCCAAAACACAAGCCAGCTGATGCGAAAATTTTTCCCGGAACTTACGGGACGGCGGTCCATTAAACGAGGCAATTGCAAGTTTTCAACCAAGTTAACCGATACTACCCTTGATAAAATGTACTAGGGTGAAAGGGACAATGGTACTAGTAGTAGCGTTGATCCGGAGGGTCGGACTTCCCTCAGTGCCGGCAAAAGTTCTGGCAGCAGCAGGGTTTGTGTGATAGGAAAGGGCATTGGCTGGTTGCGAAGCGAGGGATATGAGCTAGAGGGCGAAGCACCCCAGCCCTGAGCGCTGCTGGCAGAACTGTGCGGTTGACTTGCGCAAAAAGGCACCTTGGGAAGTCCTTGAACTTTTGGTTACTTTTCTTTCAAGAGAAAAGTGACAAGAGATATTCCTTAGTATTCCTATCAGGAGATCGCTTCGCTAAGTTCTGTTCCTTTTATCTTTTTGTCTTGATACAAAAAGAAACAAAAAAATCAAGCCTTCCCGAATGTTCCTTTGCCGCACATGCCAGCCGCACAAATTTGCGCATCAGCTCGGGGCTGCGTCTGCTTGTCCCTGAGACGCACGGGCGCTCGCTTCAGACAACCAGCCAAGGCCCCATCCCAAAACACAAGCCAGCTGATGCGAAAATTTTTTCCGGAACTTACGGGCCGGCGGGTCCATTGATCAACGGAACTGCAAAATTTCAACCAAGCTAACCATACTACCCTTGATCGCGGGCACTACAATTAACCGTTTAACAGCTTTTTACCTTATTACTTGTATTAGTTGCTCTAATCGCACAACAGTTGATCCGGAGGGCCCGGACTTCCCTCAGTGCCGGCAAAAGTTCCTGGATCAGCAGGGATTGAGCAAAGGAAGAGGGCATTGGCTGGTTGGCTGAAGCCTAGGCCCTATGCGTTTAGGGCCAAGCAGGCGCAGCCCTCGAGCGCTGATCCAGGAACTGTGCAGCTGCCTTGAGCGAAAAGGCACCTTGGGAAGTCCTTGAGTTTTTCAGCATATTATTTGATTTTTAATGGCCTGAAAGAGAACGCTTCGCTAAGTTTTGCCCAACTTTTTGTCAAGAAAACCGACCGGAGGGAGCTCATGAGTGCCTATAGAGAACTGACAATTCGAATAAAGTTGGAGGAAAAAAACTCGACCACATCTAAGGAGCTTGCTAGCACTGTCACATCTAGAACTGTAAGCAACCAAATTTTACCTCATTTCTTCGCCAACTCCCGCCACTTCTCGCCAATCCCCGCCAATTCAACCCCATCTATTGCATTCTGTAAACCAGCACTTTATGTTTGTTTCAAGGCAGCGGTACCGGTACAAAATGTTGCTGAAATAGAATGTTTAATCTTTAATTTTTATTCACATGGCAAAGTCCAAAAACAACATTTTAACCCATGGCCTGAGTGGCCTGGTAGGAGACCTGGTAGTGTTCCGTCAACGGAATGGTGCAACCATCGTAGCGAACAAACCTAAACAGAGCACGGTGCCGCTAAGCCCCGAACAGATCCTGGCCCGTAAGCGCTTCCGCAGTGCCTCCGCTTATGCAAAAGCAGTAGTAGACGACGCTGCAAAAAGCGCCATTTACCAAACCTCGCTAAAGAGAGGCAGCAGCATTTACGTAATGGCGGTGACCGACTATCTGACTCCTCCCGAGATCGACGACATCAATCTCTTGGGTTATTCCGGCAATATCGGACAGCAGATCATCCTGAACGCATTGGATGACTTTACCGTTACTTCCGTTCGCGTAGAGATCAAAAATGCCGACGGAACCGTGCTGGAAGAAGGTGCCGCGGCACAGGTAGGAGGTAGTCTGCAATGGATCTATACCGCCACCAAAAAGAACAATACCCTGCCTGGATCGACCATTAAGATCACGGCAACGGATGTTCCCGGAAACCAAACCGAGCGGGTAGTAACCCTCTAATTTCATCGTGCTTGACTGCGGCCCGTCCGCAGTTAAGCTTTTTGTTCATCCTTAAACTCTTTATCATGGCAAAGCTTCATCCAAAACATTTACTATACGGTTGCTCCGGAAAATTGGGCAACTACGTACTGGTAACCACTGAAAGGGGCACGTTCGCCCGCCGCCGCCCGCGCCGGACGCAGCGGGTGTCAGAAATGCAAGAACGCACCCGCAGGTCTTTCAGCTTCGCGACGGCCTTCCTGGCCCAGGCACTGGAGGTATTCCGCCTTTCCTTTGCTTCCGACCCGAGAAGCCGCTATTCGCGGGCAATGAAATTAGTCATGAAGGCAGTGTGCGAGACGGCCACCGCCCTCAGTATTGATTACACCCGGCTGCAACTCAGCGAAGGAACGTTGAAGAGCCCTGCGCTTTATTCTGTGGCCGCTAACAGCGACGAAGTGCTTTTCAAGTGGTTCTGGCATAAGCGCGACTTCGCCGGCAAGGACTGCGAAGCAGTAGCCGTGCTCTATTTTCCCCTGACAAATCAGTGGTTGTACCAGATAGCACCCAAACCACTTCGAAGCCTTGCAGTCCGGATCCCTAAACACCTTCGCGAACAAGTTGCCGAAGCCTTCTTGTTCTTCCGTAGCAAAGATCAACAGGATACTTCAGCGACCGCCTATCTCGGCTCTGTCGATATCCATTAACAATTCACCTTCTAATCCTTAAGATTATGACTGCTATTAATTTAAACCAGTATTTGCCGCCTATTTCGCTGCACCGCCAGTGGATAGGTCTGGTGTTCACTATCCTGCTCTTTCTGCTTTTTCCAAAGCTGATCCGGTATATAGACATCAGTGCCGCACCGATCGACGCCGGCATTATCAGTGCCCTCATCCTGAGTATAGTCGCCATCCTTTCTTTCAAGGCAGTGACCTGGTGGCTCATCAAATCCGTCTGGCCGCTGCTGGCGACGTACTCCCGAAACCAATTCGAAAACGACTTTCAATCCCTAAGCTCATGGCAAAAAATCCTCATTTTCCTGGCCTTTTACCTCTCGCTGCTGTTTTCCTTTGTCTTTACCTTGGCCGCGATTGTATGACCCGCAACGATCAGGAGACTAACGTGTTAAACACCACCGATTCAACACCTGCTGAACCTGCTGCTATTCCTTCACGGACTGGCAGCAGTCCTTCAGGGGACAAACAGCGTCTATTGATCAGACAGATCTATACCGCCGAGATCGGAACCCGCGAAGAGACCGGTCGCAACGATGGTAAAAGGGTAGAGGCTTACCTGGCGTATACCGGCTTGCCCAAAGGCAATCCCTGGTGCGCCGCCTTTATCAGCTGGACCTACGGAAAGGCAGGCCTTCCCGAACCACGCACCGCCTGGTCGCCCGCTCTTTTTCCCGCCGACAAGGTGATCTGGAGAAACGGAAAGCAAGTTCGGTCCCTTCCGCAATCCGGCGACATCTTCGGCATCTGGTTCCCCAACAAAAAGCGCATCGCCCACGCCGGCTTCGTCGACCACTGGACGGACAAATGGCTCATTACCGTAGAAGGCAATACCAACCCCGAAGGCAGCAGGGAAGGAGACGGGGTATACAAGAGACGAAGGTGGGTGAAAGGGATTTATGCGGTGGCGAGTTGGTTATAAGTCACGGTGCTCAAAGGCAGCTATTCCTGGGCTGGGTCCCCTGCGGGAGACCCTGCCGGGACGGCTACTATCCCTGATTTTGTAATACAAGTGCTTGCACTATCGCTGCTTTTGTCATTCCAAGGAAGGCGGAATCTATTTCTTGAAGTAGATAGACTTTTTCATAGGCTGAGATGACAGCCGCCGGCGCACGAAGACGTGTTAGGGCGACAATAAATATCCACAACCCCTACTTAGCACGCCCCAAGGAGGTCACGTCTCCATATAGCTCCTAACCCCCTATCAATCACTGTAATGATCTTTTTATTAGTTCACTCACGACGTTTACTCCCAACTTTGTCGCTACGTCGAATGTCCACGCTCCTACTTTTCCTAAACTATTAGTTAATGAATTGGAGTCGGCTTTGACAGCTGCATTCTTTGCATCTTCAATATTTACTAAAGCTACTTTCTTTTCAAAAGACTCCGGTTCTGATTCGATATGTTGCGAAAGGGTTTCTAACTCCTGGTATATCGTTCTGAAATCCTGCCCATTTCCTGTAGAGGTATTTATGGAAGCATTTACTGGGCCGGTAATGTTACTATTTTTGATACTTATTTTATGTCCCATTTCGATTCTCTCTATGTAAGTGGCATAATTGGTAATATGGTTTATTACTTTTGTTTCAACTTGAGGCCGAAAGTTCAATTCTTTTATTCGCGTTCGAAGGTTCTGTATTTCCCCCGGATTAAATTGCTCATAGGCTTGTTTAATAAATTTCTCTAATCTCTGCGACTTGTTAAAACTGTTGATTTTTTTTAGGTCGCTGCCTAAATCTTTAATCTTTTGGTTTAAGAAATGCTGGACTAAATCCGATTCTTTTGTTTGTACACCAAGGGAAATTAAGTTTATCAGAATAGATTGAATTACATTGTTGATGCACTCCTTTTCCGAGTGTATTCGCAATATTCCTGTCCTAAGTAAATTAACACTTAAGTTTCGTTTTTCATTCGTCTGTAATACCCAGAATTTATAGGGATTGTTACTATAGTTTTCCCACCATCCAACAAGGGTGGAATTACTCAGGTTCTCTAGCGGAAGAATTACACGGTTTTTGGTTTTTGGTATGAAAGCTTCATTTTTGTGAAAGGTAGTAAATACCTGGGGCGTGCATTTTAGTAGCAAACTCTCAGCCTCAACCACGTCAAAAAAGTTCTTACTTGTAGTGGAAATCAGATGAAGTTCTTTAAGCCCCCTAAAGGAATTTTTGAAAGTATAAGCAGAGTAGCCGAAATTTTTATTTCTAATTAATATTTTTGTCTCTAAAAGACTGTTAGTTAGCTTCTTCAGTTCTATGTGGCTTAATGTTGGCGGGTCTCCTTCAGATTTAAATGTGAATTCAAATTTTGATAAAACTCCTCCGTCTGAGTAGTAGTGGTTGTGAACGTTTTTAAAAATAAGTCCTTCAACATCGTTTATGCTGATAATTTTCGGAACTTTTACCCCCTTGTTAATTCTACAGACGAAATTTTCAGCAATACATGTCCTTCCAAAGTAGGTTATAGGGCTATGTAGTGAACCGGGTATTATTCTCCCATTACCCCTAACAAATTCCTTGAATGGAACTGGGGATGGCCACTTCGGCAACTTCAATAAAGATTCCGAATTAGAAAACTTTCTAATATCAGTAACTGTGTATTGCAAAGTTATTATCATAATAAAAAGCCCAAAGGGCAAACACTTTGAGCTCGTAACTTCTTGACTATTAAAGGGATGTTTGTTATTTTAATTACTAGCTGGACTTTCATTATTTCCCGAAGGAGTCTCGTCCATAGAATTTGATAATTCTATCTTATTTATTTAAAAACTAAACAAAGGTACCCTATGACTTTAATGTCCCGTTCGACAAAATATGATTTTCACTTTTTTTTCCATAGCTAAAATTTAAATTGTAAATGGATCATTGCTTTTTCTAGTCAATCTGTAAATCAATGACGGTCCGCTGCCTCATTTACTAGTAAGTTACAAATAATTATCACATTCACAAATAATTGCAATACACAAATTCTAAATAAAGTAGTACTATATCTAGGACTATCTATTCATGATCGCACGATAAAAAGCATATAAACAAGCAAATTGAGTAAGTTGGAGTTGTTTATGCGGCTAAAGGCTCTATCGGATTAAAAATTAGAGAGTGGGGAACAGGGCTGGAGATGCAATGCACAGACTTTTATGAAGAGAGTTACAAGCGTCACAAAAATTTGTTTAGTGTTTGGCAAAAGAGTCTTTCTCTCAACTTGTATCGTCATTTTTGGTATTAAACGCCCTCGTTCACCTACTTCACCCTCAGCCTATTGCCATTTTCATATTATCAGTCCAGCTCTTATCCGCTCCCGGAGGATACATTCCCTGTTTCAAGGCGCTGGAACTTGTTCCTGCCAGTTGTAGGTGTGGTACTTCAAAATCAAGACGCATCAAGCCTTCCTGTATTCCCAGCTGGTGGAGTCGATTCCACCATCCGCGTGTTGTTGCACCGGTATCCCAGCTCCAGTTGCCATTCAGAAACAGAACGAAATCAACAGCCAGTCCATACTGATGATAGGATGACCATGGACGAGCATAAGTGACTATATTTCCTGGCTTCGTTCTTCCTTGCGCATAGAGCTGTGCCTGGCGCTGGGGATACCGGTAGGCTTCGAAAATGCGAAAGGGGATATTCTCCGACTGCAGCTGCACAAACACTTTCACCACTGCTGTCCTGACTTTTGGATGCAGGTGCATGACGTTCGTGTGTCGCTCAGAAAGCACTGTAACCTGCCGTGCAGGCTCCGTCATCTCATAGATCTTCGTCCAGGTATCACCGCCAACAATGCCGTCAGGATCCAGCTTATTCTTTGTCTGGAAGTCTACCACTGCTGCATGTGTATCCGGACCGAAGCTGCCGTCTACCAACAGGTCGTACTGCAAGCTAACCAATTTTTTTTGCAGGTACTCAACGAGTTTATCCTGCACACGGTTTCTTAATACGATCATCTTCTTATGATTAATAGGTATTCAACATAAAGCGCCCGTCTTACTTAGCTTCCTGTAGTGGCACTTGGCGGAGGCGGCGGCGTATCAATAGTTGGGTTATAGACATCAGGGGGAATATTATTGGTGGTGGTTGAGGAGCTGCCAGCACCAGAGAGGGCACTTGTAGGCAGGATAACCTCTTTCAACCGGTCAAGAAACGCAATCACCCGGGAGCTGTAGAATCCACCGATAAAGGCAAAGGCAATCACCCCCTTTCCTGAGTTAATATCAGCCATGTTTGAGTCATTGAAGAAGTTATATCCGAGTACAATTGCCAATGTACAAATAGGAGCGTAGAGGATTTTTGCACATTGGTAGGGAATTTCAGAACTGTCGAATTGCGTGTGGGGATCACCGGGAACCGTTGTGCTGTTCTTACTTACCATGCCCAGGTTAAAAAGGAGGCTGGCGAGCACCCCGAAAATCGACCAAAATACGATCTCGTAATAAATTGCAGGCCCCGTCAACCAGAAGTAAGACTTTACAACGAAACGGGCTTCGTCCAGGTAGCTTGTCGCTTCCAGATCGCTGGCAGATGCGAGCAGCAACCTGATACTGTCCAGCTGTACTCTGTCAACTTTGTTATTAAACTCATTGTCGATAAACCGGAGCGCCTTTATATGTTTAGATGCCCTGGCATTCTCACTTTGTTCGACATCTTGCGCTGCTTGTACAAAAGCAAGTTGGTTCACCTGAACTTTCTCTGCCGGCTTTTGCCCAAGGGGTGCTAAAGTATCTTGCTCCAATTTAGCAACTTGTTGAGGCCCTTCGACGGTAAGGGTGTCGAAATAGATCCGGTTGATAAGCTGAATTTGGTGGTCGGACAACTTTGCGTATTCATAGTCAATCTTCAACTCACGCGTGAAGTGATGGGCGGCAATATAAATGGCGACGAGCGTTAGGAGAAAGATATTCAGTGTCCAAAACCATCTGATTTCACTGTAAAGCTTCAGGTTGAGAAAGCTATAGATTGATGTTTTCATGAGGCTGAGTTTGTATTTCAATATCCCTATTAATACACGGATGTGAAATAGCTATTGGTAGTCATTTTGCGCGAACCCGGCGTCGAGATTTCCTCGGGGCAAGCTAGGCCAGCGGAGGACAGCGGTCGACACCCACCTATCTAACGGGTACTAAGAAACCCAACGCTCTCTCTAGATCGTGATCGCCAAGGGGTACCTTCAATTTGCCAAAGAAGACCTGATACGCCGGAACTTAATACCCGCTCAATTCTAATCGGTAGAAAAGCTGGTAGGTAACTGTCCCCCTCTGGAGGGGGTAGGGGGAGGCAATCTGCAGCTACCTTGATTTAGGAATAGGAGGAATTCGAAAACCGTTATAGAGAGATCCAGTAGTAAAATGCCATCCTTCACCACCATGAAAAATAGCCATCTCTAGCTATTTTCTTAGCGCTTCTTTCTTCCTAAATTCATTATCTGCTTACACGAAAAACTATGAAAACGTTAGCCGTTCTTGCTTTCATTATTCTCTGTCTTAGACATCCGTTGTTGGCCCAAAAGGCGACACAACGTTTGATGATCCCGGCCCTGAATAGTTTTAAACTTGACGAGGGTGGACTGGCGGTTATACCTGCATATTGTATAGACGCCCCACGAAAATGGCCCGAAATTGGTTCGGATTTGAGTTTCTCAACTATTAGTAGCAACACTGGGGTTATCACATTTTCAGTGGGTAATTCAATCAAAGAAATGTCCATAAAAGAAGCACTGGATAAGGAAATTTTCAAAATAAAAAGCTTTAGCAATTCGATCCGTTTAGTTCCGCAAAACGAACAAATAAAACTTCGATCAATTACTACCAGTGGGTTTATGGTGGCCGCTCAGAACGACTTAGCACCAATCGATCCTAAGTTCTACAAAGGTTTTGAACCCTTCACCGATGAAGGCAGCTGGGTCTCGGCGCAACGTAAGCTGCACGAAACTATTTTGGCGGATGCTCTGCAAAACGCTGTAAAAAGAAAACAGGTAATATCAGAGTTCTCGGAAAATTACATTAAGCGCTCCTCCGATTGGGAGGTTTCAATGGTAAATGAAAAGATACATATTTATGATCGGGCTCGCGTAGGGGATCCGCAAAGGCCGTTTTATCAGCTTGTCCAGGACATGCCTTCTATACTTGAAAACCCGTCTTTATGTGTCGTTCCTGACGATAATGGTGGTTATTCAATCAGTTTATCTGGGGACTTTAAGGGGAAAATCCCCATTTCGATTGATTTTACCAGCGAAAGGAAGCTAGAGATGTCTGTGCTGATAGAGCGCGGCAATGTTGAAGCGGATGATAAGAAAATTACAGGATATTTCGCGTTGACTAAAGGCGCTCCAAGTGAAACAGATCCTGAAAATTTTGAAACCTGCAAGCTAGATGCAGCGGTTTCACTCTGCTGGCCCCCAAAGGCGACGACACTTAACATAGAAGCTTGTGGAAAGAGCGCTGCCGTGTCGGTTGAAGGGATAGCGATTGAATTTTAAAGCCCACTGTTTTCAGGTAGTCATAAGGCGGTGTTTCAAAAGTATGAGGCTGGTTTTCTCAAGCCGACCTCTTTTTAACTACAATCATACAAAGCGTAAATTTACATGGAAATTCCTCTGACAGCTTTCGTGACGCAGATCCAGGCCTCTGGTTCCAAGACCTTCGATTTGATACGGGGCATTGAATTGTTCATACCGTTTCTTTTGTCATTGATAACGATCTGGATAAAAGATGATTATACGAGACGACAGGAAGTAAAAAATAAAACCAATTACTTGTGGAGTATTCTCGGGGAAAAAGTAGATGAATGTAGAGAGTATATTAGCAACTTGAATGAAACCTTTAACTATTTTCAGAAGAAAAAGGTCGTTTTTTTCGGTTTAGACATTCCTAAAACATTGACTGATTATGCAAAAAGACTTGCAGAGCTCGAGCGCAAACAATCCTTTCTATATTCGGATTATGCTTCAAAAGTAGAGATACTTCGGACAGGACACGCTTCGCTTCAACGCCTCCTGTCAGAGGCAGCTTTTCAAAATCTAGATGACGAAAATACTTTTAGTAGAATAATTACTGCGATTTCTTCTCAAATTGACGCATTAAAAAAAGACTCGGTAATACTTGCTAAAACAGAGTATAGATTAGTTCAATTTCTTGAAAAAAAGTATCATTCGGAAGACAGGAGCATCGCTGACCGTTGGGGTGCTGAGATCGATAAGATCGGTAATGTTTAGATTATTCTTTCTTCTGCAATGTTTGACCCTAACCTATAACGTCGCGAAACAGTTACTTTGACGATATCCGCGAGTAATAACAAGAATATCGTTTTGCGTACGAATAATGTCTCACAACATACTAATGTAATTGGCTGCACGCTGCTCACCTCATCAGCCCCCGCTTCCGGAAATCCTCTATCACCAGATCCAACACCTTGTCCGCAATCTTATCATCAAAAATCTTGGCGGCTGCATTAATGCTGAAATCAACAATGCCGTTACCATCCATTACACTATTAATGATCTTGCGGATCCGGGTTTTCAGCTGCTCGCGGTAAGTGCTGAAATAGTTGGCTTTCAACATATCCAGTTGGTATGTAGGCAACGGATCAGGATCTATGTACCTGAACGTTTTACTTCCATCGGGATTGCTCTTTTCCTCCGTCTTGATTTTTCCTTTAAGTGTGACATCCGGAATGATCGGTACCTGGGTTCTTCCTGCTTCATCTATATACGAGAAGCGCTTTACTGCTTCAGGATGATCATGATAAGCTTTCAGTACTGACTCCACACACTGGGCATTTTCGGGATTGGGTTCGTGCAGGTCTACTACAAAGTACTTCCTCAGGAAACTCTGGCAATTGTGTCTTCCCAGGAAAAAGTCGTGTATTCGGAATTCCTTATTACAGAAGCCTCCGAATCCATTGAGCGAGCCGCAGGCAATGGCGTACTCGGGCCTTTCTGCGTTATCCCGGGAGGGAGCAATCACATGGAGTCCGTAGTTCTTGATGTTATAGGCATCGAAAGCATCTTTGGCATCAAAGATCAGCTGTGAGCTTAATGAAAAGAGAAATTTGGGAACATACTTAAACAGGTGCGCGAAGTCTTCAGTAGGTGCCTTCAAGTCAAAATCATGAGAAGGGAAGGGGTCAATCAGAATAGTAGAGGTGTTTTTTAGCTTTCTCTTTTCGATGCTTTTCTCCGTCTCGTTCGCCTTGTCCAGGTTCACAAAGGGCTGAATGTCTCCGTACTGCTTCGTGCGCATGTTCAGAAGCAGATCCCGTGTAAACTCTACGGGTTCGTTGTTGGCCGTCCCGCCGTCCCCGTTGCAGGTACGATACACATCGTCGTCCTTTGTGATGTCTTTCCCCAGAATGATAGTACTTCGATCGAACTTCCCGTTCTTCTGAAAGTAGGGGTTATCCCAAATGTATTTGGCCTGTCGCTCTACCAGCCGGGCACTGAGGCCAATAGGGAAGGCGCCGGTAGCCTTTGCACAGTCCAGCAGAACTTTGAGATGCTTACGGTTGGAACCCGAAACTTCAATCCTGCCGTCGCCTTCGTAAGTATGGGCCCAGCGAAAGTGTCCCAGGTCGCGGTGTTCCGAGATGTACTGATCGCGGGAAGCATTCGACAGGCTGGTGATCTTGTACTTAATCCCCGTAACATTAAAAAGGGTGAGAAACAGCTCTCTTCGGGGATTGAGGTAGCCGGGCAGTGGATTTTTGCTGGACGAAGTTTCGATATATTGTCTAAACTTTTCCGCTACCTCATCAACAAAGCCGGCATTCAGCAGGGAAGGGATATAGCCTTCTTTCACATCCTGTTCGCTCAACAACTCGCTCAGGATATCGTCCTGGGTCAACTCTACCCAGACCTTCCAGTAGATATTTTCCTCGCTATTTACCGTGTACGTTTTTCTGTCTTCCTGAAGCTGTGCATGGGGCACTGCATTTTGAAATCCAACAAAACCCAGGGCGGCCGTGATGCCTCCTCCTGAGGCCCCGCCCAGCACATCGATCACCACCTGATGGTCGGGCAGAGAATCCTTTTGGCTCAGATCCTGTCGGGCCTGCTCCCAATTGTCGAGTGCTTCATGCAGATAGTCGAGTACGCCAGCCGTGTATGCTCCGGCGGAAATGGAGCCTGCCATGCAAAGCCCCAGGTGGAAAATCTTGTCGTTATTCATAGGTAGATGTAGAGTTATTTAGTACCAGCGCTCAAAAAACTGCCAGGCATTCGTCTGGAAAATATTGGTCACGATCTGGTGGGCCGTGATATTCCTGTTTTCTGTTTGCTTCAGTCTGTCTCCATGATGCTGCAGGTAATTAAAGGCATGGCGTTCGAGATGCGACTTCAGGTAATCGTACTGTTCGACGGTCCAGAAGCTGTTGATCGGATCCACAATACCATCATAGTCGGAGCCAATAGCCAGGTGCTTCCAGGCAGGTAGTCCGTTAGCATCCAGAAGCTCTGCCACATACTGGATCTGCTTCCAGAGCAGTTCGCTCCGGTAATGCATAATTTTATTTCGGAAGATGGAGCGCTTGGTTTTCCGGATCGCCTCTTTACTTGCTACCCGTCGCTCGTCAAGCTGCAGGCCAAAGATGCCATCCGACTTGACCAGCTCAACAATTTCATCGTCATAGAAATTAATCTCGTCCTGGCAGAAGTCATTTCCAAGCTCAGGAAAACTGGAATTGGACTGCTGATAATTCGGCAGACCAGTGCAGGCACCATGACTGATAATGATTGGGATCTTCTTATTTTCGGGGTCTAGTTGTGCCCGGATGCGGAAATAATCTTGGCGGGCAGGGGGACTCAGGTGTTTGATATCGATAAATATGGGCTTTCCATCATCCTCGCTCAGCAGGATATTCAGTACTTGTTTGCCCAGCGCTGTAAACGACTGACCCAGCCCTTCCTCCTGATTGCAGATACCAGCTACCATGCCCGAGAGGCTCCGCGCCTGACCGCAGAGTTCATTGTAAAAGTGATGAGAGAAGGTGACAAACCAGGGCCGCATTTCCGATTGCTTCAAAGCTTTCAGATTCTTAAGCACCAGCTCGGGTTCGCATTCTATTTTCAGACCGGTGTTGAGCACGTGCAGGCCCTCTATAGAGGGGAGGATAGCAATGGTAATAGGCTGTTCCGTTTTGCCTCCATTATTCCCGGCATCTTCTATAGCAAAAAGATTCTCCTTCATCAGTGCCTGCAACTCACCAAAGTTGCTTACCACCCGGTAACGACAGGGATTCCCATCTATCTCCACGGTCACGTTGTTCATTTGCCGGATGAAGCTCATCTCATTCAGCAAGTCTTGAAAATAGTCTTCCGTCTCTTCAATGGCTCGGATTCCCTCAATGCTTAGTCCGGCAGCGAAATTGTCAAGCACGACAGAAAAGTTACCTTCCTCCAGTTTATTCCGGAAGAACCATTTTTCAATGGAACCTAGCGAAGCTGATATCACCCAAACGCTGCCGTAGTAACAAGCGGTGAGATTTGCTTGTGAGAACTTGGTCACACTGAGAAGTTGGTTGAGTACCTTGTCGCCTACTGAAGGAGGATTATAAAACCACATACTGCTGCGTTCCGCCGGATCCTTACTCTGCTTGAGTTTCTCCCGCTTATAGGAGTGCCCCATGGGTTTATAGGTAGGATGGCAGTGAAGGTCGATGGAAAAGTCGAGGTTTAGCATAGCGCGGTCGTTAAGGCTTATCTCTGTTGGTTCACAGAAATAAAAGTCCAGAATTGGCGCCTTAAGGGCAATAGCTAGTCATAGCTATTTTTAAGAAGCGATAACCATCCAGGGGCGGGTTCAAGTGATCTTCGTCATTCCAGCAGTCCGAATGCCACAGCAAACCTCACCAATTGCGCAAGGGATACCATGCCCAGCTTATTTAAGATATTTTTCCGGTGGTTGTTCACTGTATGGATGGAGATAAACAAACGGTCGCTGATCTCGTAACTGCTCATGCCCATCGCAATATAACTGATGATTTCTTTTTCCCTTTTACTAAGCAGGTTGAATTTACGGTAATGTTGTAGCACATAGCTATGGTCACTGCAAATGCCATTCATTGCGCGCCCTGCCACGTTGAGGCCATTTACTTCTACCGCGATGTGCATCAGGGTAGGCAGGCTGTTAGGATCCTTCGCAGGACAAAGCCGTGAGGTAGTGAGATACCATCTGTACTCTGCGGATTCATTCGGTCGCACCCGCTGGAAGAAGCTATAGACTTTGTTATAGTCTCTGTCTGCAATGAACTTAGTCAGGATAGGAGCAAGGAAAGCGATTTCCTCAGCGGGGAAGAACTTTTCAAAGTACCGCGGGCCAAGCTCCAGCAGTTCTTCCTTGCTATGTCGCAGGATCTCACAACCCTGTTTATTCATATAATTATTGGTCATAGTGTTCAGGTCCTGGATCATCACACTGCCGGGTATGTAGTCCCCGATTTCTTCAATCAGCAGATCCTTACGGTTCAGTTGCTGACCGACGGCATAAATGGAAGCAGGCAGGTTTACCGGGCTGGGACTTGGGGTAGAGGTCTGGCGTTTCATAGGCGGGAGATAGGCTCAACTAAAATTAAAGCTTTTTTATAATTTATTTACCTGTTCATAAAAAAATATTGAGAATGAGCAAGTTGTTACCTGGATCATGCCTTTACAAGCGCTGCCTCAGTAGTTCAGGAAGGTAATGTGTAAAAGGCAGTACCGGGTAAATCTTTCGGCAAGTCTTGAAGACGATCACCTCATCCCTAACCCTTCTCCTCAAGGAGAAGGGAACCACGACGGTGCTACCGGGTGCAGTCCCTAATTAAGCTCCTGGGCTTTCCGTAATCTGTAGGCTTGGTACCGCTGCTTTTGTCATTTTCGATGGAGGAGGTATCTAAACCGCCTGAGTCAGGAGATCTCTCCTAAAGTCGAGATATCTAAAGAGGAACAACTATCGCTGCTTTTATTATTTTTACCAGAAATACGACGAATGAGATTTGCACTAGTTTTATCGGCGCTGCTTTTAATATCATCCACACGTGCAGCAGCGCAGTTATCCAGCCTAAACCCTTCTCTTTACGAGAGATTTGATGCCCTTGACCTTTCAAATATTAAGTCCGTAGAAGGACTGGTAACAAAGCTGAAACCGCTTGCCTCGAACAAGAAGGAAAGCTTGCAGTTATTGTACTTCTGGACCTATAAATACATGAGTGTCGACTCCGCCAGGTTTTTTAATGCTTCCGCACCCTTGAGTGTATCGCAGAGCTTAGTAATGAAAAAAGGGCTGTGCGAAGAACTGAGCAATATCTTTGCTGCATACTGTTCTCTGACGCAAATACCCTCACTTAAAATTGAAGGGTATGTACGGCCGGTGAATTTTACTCAGGGCCAGACTTACGAAGAAGGGAACCATATTTGGAATGCCGTTTTTCTGGATTCACAATGGTATACCTGCGATTTACTGTGGTCCATTAGTCAGCTGCAGGTAGGAAAGGAGCTGAAGTTTGTTAAAGTGGCAAAGCCAGCCTATTTCCTGGCTGATCCACAAACCTTCCTTCCAACGCATTTACCGCTTGCTCCTGTGTTCCAGTTCAGTAATGCCCCAATAAAGATGGAGGCCTTTACGACCATGACCACCGGCTTTGATACGACCCTGCCGGCTTTTTCCTCCATGAATTATACTGATTCTTTGAAGGTTCTGCTTGCCACCAACGAAAAAGACAGGGAAATTAAGCTCGCTAAGGACGCATACCGCTATAATCCGAATAATCCCAATACCCTGATAATAGCCGCCTACAATCAGGCTATTGCTATCATTAGCCGGCAGACTGCTTCTCCTGCAGAATTAAGAAAAGCGAGACAATACCTTAATTTGGCTATAACGCATTTGCCCCGCAGTAAGAAAACCGACTTTATACCTCTTGAGGAGTGTAAGCGTGCTCTAAGTCATGTAGAAAGGCGCATTGCTGCTAAGTAAGCGTCTTGCACGCTGCTGTTTATTTGAAACGCACAGGTCTTACACCTTCGCTACTTTTGTCAATTTGACGAAGGAGGAATCTGTGTACCCTATACCGAGCGATCTCTCCTCAAGTCGAGATGATAAGAAAGAACTGCTTTTGTCACCAGACACCGCCACAATCCCAATCTTGCACTGACGCATTAGGTCACTATCCCCCTCTGGAGGGGGTAGGGGAGGCAAAACCCGGATTAAGAGACCAGCAAGAAGTTCATTTTGAATATCAAAAGCCGATACGGTAAAATACCCATAGCTACGAGTCGGATATCCATTTCCTGGCTTCGGTACCCTGGTTTCATTGCCTTTATTTGTTAGTCAATTTTTGATAGTCCTTAACCTTTAAACAAGATGGAGAAGCGTATCGAACTAGACCTAAACGCTCGTTTTCTGCTGACCTGCGCGCTACACGAGGTAAACCCAAGAGACCTGTTGGAGCATTTTTGTGAGCATGTGTCACCCGGAATGTCCGATGCTGCAGATATGGAAACGCTGCTCGCCACAAACTACTTTCTTAACTATCATAGTTTAACAGGCAGACAGGAACCGCAAAGTAGCCAGCCGAAACCTGAAAAAGTTATGGTTCCAAAAGTTGAGCAGCGCTTTGGAAAACGTAGAGCGGCACGCCTACTGCATTTTGTATTCAAAATCCTAATGATCGGGTTGTCCCTGTTGTACCTCGGACTGACAATGATGTACTATTTTTAAGTTATGCTGCTGTTTGAAATGTTCTGCAAGGCTATTAAGATAAGGAGTTCCATGTTATTTGTACGTCTGGTGAAGCCTCGTTTTATTCTTTCTAACTTCAACCCGAGGGAAGCATCTATCTGGTTTAATAGCAATTACAGAAGAGGAGAGCAATCCGATCAATTTATTGATTAGGCGCTCGGTATTCACTATCGTTCATGATGAGGGCAAAACTTATAATGGAAGATCGGAAATCCGGGCTTGGATTGAGAATGCGAACCAGGAATATCAAACGATATTAAAACCTCTCAGCTATGAGGCCTTGGCGGCTGAAAATATATTAAGGGCAGAGGTATCGGGAAATTTCCCTGGAAGTCCTGCTGTGCTCCAATTTCACCTGAAATTGCATAATGGTCTTATTGAATCATTAAACATTACGGCATAAGCCCTCAACAACAAAACCTACCTGCGGTTTAGCTGATTCTGCAGGTAGGTATTGTTAAATCATAAAACTGAATTCCACTATCTTAGAACGCCAAGTTAAAAATCTGATCCACGTGCATCCTAGGCGACGTCAAATTCTGAATGTAATGACTATCTCCACCCCCGTGTTCCTCACACGGCTAAAAGAACCTTATTGACTAGTCCCTGCTTCACCTTCATTGCCAGGTTTGCTTTTAGCTTTTTTTGCCTCAGCTTTAACACGTTCCTGATGTTCTTTTTTTTCCTTAAATTCTTTTTGACGCTGCTTCTTTTGTTGCTCTGATGCTTTGGTACTCATGGTCTGGCTGCTTTGGAAAATCCATATAGATAAAGATTGTTTTACCTACTCGGGTTTAAATTGGAATTCTGTAACAAAACAACTTAAGTGCCAATCGCTACCTCGAGATGTAAGGATTAAGCAAGAGTATTAAACTGCTTTGTGTTTAGGAGGGTGGAAACGCATTTCGCAGGCTTGCCCCTAAATCGTCCCCTTTGCTGTTCGAGATGTTCTGCAAGGCATCTCGAACTTTAGATAAAAAGGGATTTGTAATTCCTTTCCGGCCAGATTGAATGAACATTGATCTGAAAAATACATAAAATAGCCGATCATAAACCTGCTTATCTGCAAGCGGCATAATGCAAACCATGCAAAATATAGAAAAAATACGCGAAATTAGGTGCACGTTTAGAAATTGTAAGTCCTGATACGCCCTGTTAAAGAAAACCGATGGCTAGTTCAGGCTAACCTGAATATTTATCGCATACCGATACATGAATTCAATTGCATTCATTGATACTGAAATTGAACCGAGAACCTCGAAGATTCTGGATATTGGCAGTGTGAAAGCCGACGGGAGTTCGTTTCATAAACCCTCAGTAGCGGCCTTCACTCAATTTCTTAATGGAACACGGTTTATTTGCGGACACAACCTGTTTAACCATGATATCAAATATATCGGGCAGGCGCTCAATGAAGCTGGAATTTCTGCATTCCATATCATCGATACCTTATTTCTCTCGCCGCTTCTGTTTCCTGCGAAACCTTATCATGCGCTTCTGAAGGACGATAAACTCCAATCGGAGGAGGCCAACAATCCCCTGAACGATGCGATCAAAGCGAGGGATCTGTTCTACGATGAAGTAGAGGCCTTTCGTAAAACGGACGAAAGTCTTCAGCAGATCTATTACGCCTTGCTGAACGACCAAAAAGAGTTCCGCTCGTTCTTCACCTTCCTCGGATATACCTGTCCTCCCGGTGACACGGAGCAATGGATCCGTCTGAAGTTCAAGTATGAAATCTGCGAACAGGTTGACCTGAAGAAGACCATCAGGGAACATCCAATAGAGTTGTCCTACTGTTTGTCCCTGCTCAACTCTTTTATCGCCAATAAGAAGATTTACTCCATCACCCCGCCATGGGTGCTGAAGAATTACCCGGAGGTGGAGCGGATCATGTTCCAGCTGCGGAATAAGCCCTGCCTCAGTGGCTGTTTATACTGCGACCAAGCCCTGGACGTACACAAAGGGCTCAAGCGGTTTTTTGGCTATGATGCTTATAGAAGCTATGGAGGGGAACCGCTGCAGGAAAAGGCGGTAAAGGCGGCGGTCGACAATAAATCTATCCTGGCAGTTTTCCCTACAGGCGGAGGGAAATCCATCACCTTTCAGGTTCCGGCATTGATGGGTGCTGAAAGTGCCAGGGGACTAACGGTGGTCATATCCCCACTTCAGTCGTTGATGAAAGACCAGGTGGATAATCTCGAGAAGGCTGGAATCACAGAAGCGGTAACCATCAACGGCTTGCTCGATCCGATTGAACGGGCCAAATCTTTTGAACGGGTGGAAGATGGTTCCGCCTCCATCCTTTATATCTCGCCTGAATCACTTCGTTCCCGAACGATCGAACGTTTGCTTCTTGGAAGAAAGATTGTACGTTTTGTAATAGATGAGGCACACTGCTTTTCATCCTGGGGACAGGATTTCAGGGTGGACTACCTTTATATCGGGGATTTTATACGATCTCTTCAGGAAAAGAAGAACCTGGAAGACGGCATTCCGGTATCCTGCTTTACGGCAACGGCCAAGCAACAGGTCATCGAGGATATCCGGAACTATTTCTGGGAAAAACTATCACTTGAACTGGAATTGTTCACCTCGAAAACATCCAGGACAAACCTTCAGTACAATGTATTCGAAAAGGATAACGAGGAAGAAAAATATCAGGCGATCAGAGATCTTATTGAGGAAAAAAACTGTCCCACTATCATTTATGTCTCCCGAACGCGAAGAGCGTATACGCTTGCCGACAAATTAAGCACCGACGGGTTCAACGCCAGGCCTTACCACGGAAAGATGGAGGCGAAGGAAAAGACAGCTAACCAGAATGCTTTTATCGCTGGCGAAGTGCCTATCATTGTCGCTACCTCGGCCTTTGGAATGGGCGTCGACAAGAAGGATGTGGGCATGGTGATTCACTATGAGATCTCTGACTCGCTGGAGAACTATGTGCAGGAAGCGGGTAGGGCCGGTCGGGATGAGAATATGGTGGCCGATTGCTTCGTTTTGTTCAATGAGGAGGATCTCAGCAAGCATTTTATTCTCTTAAATCAAACGAAGCTCTCCATTAAAGAGATCCAGCAGGTCTGGAAAGCGATCAAAGATATCACAAAGCTGCGCTCCCGAGTATCTAATTCTGCCTTGGAGATTGCGCGAAAGGCGGGTTGGGATGATAGCGTGGCAGAAATAGAAACAAGAGTAACCACCGCAATTGCTGCCCTGGAAGATGCTGGCTATCTCAAGCGAGGCCAGAATATGCCTCGCGTGTTTGCCAACAGCATCTTGTCGAAGAATGCCCAGGAGGCGATTGATAAGATCAACGCTTCAGACCGTTTTGACCTGAAGCAAAAGGAGAAAGCAGTCCGGATTATCAAAAAGCTCTTTTCCAGCAAAAGCAAGAAGCAGGCAAACGAGGAGTCTGCCGAATCGCGGGTTGACTACATCAGCGATCACTTGGGAATTGTAAAGGCCGAAGTGATCCGGATTGTGACTCTCCTTCGGGAGGAGAAGATTTTAGCGGATGCAAAAGACCTTACTGCTTTCATCAGGAAAGGTGAGAATAAAAACAGGTCGCTGAGCATCCTGGAAGCGTTCAGTAAAATTGAAAAATTTCTGCTGCCCTATCTTCAGGAACAGGAAAAGATCCTTCATGTCAAAGAACTGAATGAAGAAGCAGAGGCAAAGGGTTTAGACGAGGTAAGCACGAACAGGATAAAAACGATTCTCACCTTCTGGGCGATCAAGAACTGGATTAAGCGACGGAACCTTGAACACCAGAAGAACCATATCGCGGTACTTTCCCTATATCCGGTAGAGACATTAAAGGAAAAGCTAAGAAAACGCCAGGAGCTGGCGAAATTCCTGGTGGCTTACCTTTATGAGAAAAGTCGCCTTAGTTTTTCGGAGGAGGATAAAGACAAGGAAGAGGTTTTGGTTGAGTTTTCGGTGCATGAATTAAAAGCAGCCTATGAGCGTGAACTGACGCTCTTTGGGGTAGAGGTATCGCTGGATGATGTGGAGGATGCGCTTTTCTATTTATCGAAAATTGAATCCATTAAAATCGAAGGCGGTTTTCTGGTGGTTTATAATGGTCTGACCATTGAGCGCCTGGAACAGGACAACAAGGTACGCTACAAAGTGGAGGACTATAAAAAGCTGAATCAATTTTACGAAAGTAAGGTTCAGCAGATCCATATTGTGGGGGAGTATGCCAAGAAGATGATCAGCGACTATAAAGACGCCCTGCAATTTGTGGAGGATTACTTCCAGCTGAACTACCAGTCCTTTCTCAATAAGTATTTTAAAGGCAGTCGCCAAAATGAAATCCGCCGTAACATTACTCCGGCTAAGTTCAGGCAGCTGTTCGGGGAGTTGTCGCCAACCCAGTTGAAAATTGTGAACGACAACGAATCCAGGTACGTTTTGGTAGCGGCAGGACCGGGGAGCGGCAAAACAAGGGTGCTGGTGCACAAGCTTGCTTCATTGCTTTTGATGGAAGATGTGAAGCATGAACAGTTATTGATGCTTACCTTCTCGCGGGCGGCAGTAACCGAATTTAAGAAGCGCTTACTGCAGCTGATTGGCAACGCGGCAAATTTCATAGAGATTAAAACTTTTCATTCCTACTGCTTTGACTTGCTGGGCAAGATCGGCAACCTGGAAAAATCCGATGTAATTCTGAAAAAGACGGTGGAAAAGATACGGAACAGGGAGGTGGAAGCTAGCCGCATTACAAAAACGGTTCTAGTGATTGATGAAGCGCAGGACATGGATGAGGATGAGTTTCATCTGGTGAAGGCCCTGATGGAGCAAAATGAGGAGATGAGGGTAATTGCCGTAGGGGACGATGATCAGAATATCTACGAATTCAGAGGTGCGAGTTCCCAATTTCTGGAACTATTCATCCGGAGTAAGCAGGCGGTGAAGCACGAGTTAGTTGAAAACTACAGAAGCAAAAGCAATCTTGTCGGATTTACCAACCAGTTTGTTAGCAGAATCCAGCACCGCTTAAAGGAGACGCCGGTGATCGCTAAACAAACGGACAGCGGAAAAATAAAGCTGGTGAAGTATCAGGCTGGAAACCTGATTACGCCATTAGTCCGCGACCTGATAGAAGCAGAGCTGAAAGGCACTACCTGTGTGCTTACGAAAACCAACGAAGAAGCCTTGCAGATCACGGGACTGCTTCTAAAGAACAACATCCCGGCAAAGCTGATCCAGACGAACGATAGTTTCAACCTGTACAACCTTTTGGAGATCAGGTTCTTCCTGCAATGGTTGAACCTGAGTGAAGATACTTATATCATCCAGGACGAAGACTGGGAACATGCCAAACGGCAGGTAATGAACCGATTTTACAACAGCTCCAACCTCGAAATCTGCAAGAACATCATTAAGGATTTTGAAGCCACCAATCCGAAGAAAAAGTACAAAACCGACCTGGAGGTTTTTATCCAGGAGTCGAAGCTGGAAGACTTTTTCAACGAGCACGGTGAGACTATTTTTGTTTCGACCATCCACAAAGCGAAGGGCAAAGAATTCGACCATGTCTTTATGCTGCTAGAGAATTTTGACATCGTGACGGACGCAGCGAAGCGCCAGTTATACGTGGGTATGACCCGGGCAAAACAGAACCTCAGCATCCACCTCAATGGCAACTATCTGGATACCCTTTCAGCAGAAAACTTGGAAAGAGTCAGTGACAGCGGGACCTATTTGCCACCCGCCGAAATAACGATGCAACTTAGCTATAAAGATATCTGGCTCGACTATTTCATTAGCAAGCAGCAACTCATCTCGCAGCTGACTAGTGGAGAGTCGCTGATGCTAAACGGCGGCGAATGTTTGAATTCAAAGGGGCAGTGCGTTCTGAAATTTTCCCAGAAGTTCCTGGATCAGATTGAGATGATGAAAGAGAAGAACTATGTGCCTAAAAGGGCTAGGGTGAATTTTATTGTATATTGGATTAAAGAAGGAAGCACCCAGGAGGTTAAGGTTATTCTGCCAGAGCTTCACTTTGAGAAGGTACGGGGTAGTGTTTGAATCGGCAGAGGCTCGATGGCATTTTAGCCTCTGGTAGAAAAAATTTTCTATATGAAATTAAGTCTGTTTTTATTCCTTCTTGTACTAAGCAACAGTTGCCTGGCCCAATACTATAGCAGGGCCTTCGATGAACTAAAGACGTGCCGCACCATTCAGGAGGTTCAGGCGACCGTTCGTAAGTTACAAAGAGACGTAACTGAAGAAAGAATTAGCAGATCGATGGGATTCGGATACCATTATACCTACTATGAATTTTCCCTGAGACCTGGCAACCGTTTGCAGAACTTCAGATTGTACCTGGTTTCGGAAAATGATACGCTCAGATTGGCAAAGTTAGAGGGCATGCATTGGAGGGGCCATGTATCAGAAAAGGACTTTTTGGTAAAAGACACAAAGAGTATCTTCGAGTTTTTGCACCAGCACCATAAAGTCTATAAGAGTAGCCTGACTATTAAGCGATTCGAAAAAGAGATAACCAATCAGCTTACCTACACTTTTGGTTGTGGTCTTGACGGATCGGATTACGCTAAAGAAGCTCGCTTGATGAAGAAGTATGTAGCTTCGAGTAACCAAAAGAAGCTCCTTAGCTGGTTGCGTTCTACTAATACGGAGTTGCAAGCTTATGCTGCCACTGGCTTAATACAGCTGAAGAACCAAGGACTTGAGCTGGGGCAGGAGCAGCAAAGAGCGTTAGATCATTTGACTAAGCTTAATCCGCCGGTTTTAACTTGCGCTGGTTGCATATATGGATTGACTAGGAGTGTTAGGGAGGTCTTGGGCATCGATGGAAATGATTAGGAGTGATTCCAGTACTTCATACCGAGGTGCTTCACGGCAACAGGAACCAGGGCGAGGCACATAGCTTAGTTAGATGTCCAAAATTTGATCCTTGCTGTTCGAGATGTTCTGCAAGGCATCTCGAACTTACGATAAAAAGGGATTTGTAATCCCTTTGCTAACCGAGCATTGAATAAATCAGCTGCTGGTTTGAATTAGCAATTGCACCCCTGCTTTTTTCCGAGTCTGTCCAAAATTTGATTCCCTAAAATAGTGTGATTCTTCCCCTTGCTCACCTGGTATTTTCTACATATTCAGCTTATTCATGTCCAAAGTTGTAGCAGATGGCGTGTAACCCCTTACCTTAAACACCTGCCTGTTAGCAGGAAGGTAATTTACTTCGCCGCCCCGCCGGGTATAAATTGCCAGGCCGCCGCCACCACCACCCCCAGGAGCGCCAAAGAAGGGTGGGGGATATGCTTTTACGATTGCTATATCTGGGATGGGTATATTAGCGATCTCCTGAGCGGACACCCTTATCTCATTGATGAAAAAGGTTACGGGTGAACCCCGCCAACGGGCTGTCCCCCCATTGAAACCTCCAGGTGTTATTTGTAAACCTGCAACCCTTCCCTGCAGATAGCTGAAAATATCTGGAAAGGCTACCGCATGAGGATCTTCCATAATACTGATCAGCCGTTCGTTGCCCGACTGAAATAATCCGCTAACATATTCTTCATTAAACTGTTGGGCCGGACTTTTGGCGGTAGCCGTTACTACCACTGCCTGCAGTTCAATACCTGGGCCTGCAAAACTAGCTTCCGGAGCTTTGACGGGCTGGTCCAGACTTAGCCGCATAGCTGATGAAGGCGTGCCGAGATAAAATACTTTGCCCGCCACCGCTAAGGGTTTATAGGTGGAATCGAGTAGCGTACTGATACGGATGTTGAGCGGCCGCTTAGTGTTTCCCGGATCCGAAAAGGCCATCAGTGCATTGTCTTCAAATAGCCAGTTATTGATGGAAAACGTGCCGTTCTGTGATACGCGAACTTCCTGTTCGTCCCAATCCCCTGTTTTTGTAAGTAGCATAGCTTGTATACTGCCAATTTTCTTTGCGTCCTGTATTTCGCCTCTCACTTCGAAGAAGCGTTGTTGCAAACCTGCCAGTAGCGTGTATTTGCCTCTTGCCAGCGAATCAGGTAGATACAAGGCACCAGAGGCCTGTCCGTTGATCATGGGCCAGCGGAGCTGCGTACGTAGTCCTTGTTCGTTTTCGATAATGAGTTCCAAAGTTGCCAGCGACTGGTTTATTACCCGTCCGCTACTATCTTTGTAGTCAACCTTTACAATTAACGAATCACCAGGTTGTAATACGTTCTTATTCAGTTGTATATCCAGCCGGTGCCCGTTTGGCTGTGCCTGTACGATACTCGTCATCAGTAGACAGGCAAAAAGGGATAAAATCACGCTTTTCATGTAAATAAATTAAACAAAATTGAAGCCAGCAAGCGCTGACGAAACAGAAAAGAAGAATAAAACCAAAGGGGAGCGTTTTCGAAACGGCTAAGCATCAGAACACTGCCTTTGTATGATTAATGAACGGGAAAGGTGAATAAAAATTTTAAGAATTACAGAAAAACCTTCCTGATCTTATTATCTCATTATAAAAGCAGATAGGGTATATTAGGTCAGTACTTCATACGCAGGTGCTTAATTTCTACTGTAATGGTCCTGCCGGAGCTGGAGTGCATTAATTAACCTTCTGAAATGTCCTGGGTTGTCCGTAGTCTGTCGCAATGGATTTGTGGGTAAAAGACTAAAGATTGGTAAATGGAAAAGTTTTCAAACTCGTGAAGCCGGCGCAGCGGTATTATCCACCTCCGCCTATCGGCACCTCCGCCAGCGGAGGACAGCGCTAATGATCCTCCTTTGCAAACAGAAGTATCTCTGCTTTTCAACCAAAGCTTTCTTAGGTTAACAGCTATCCCGGAGGTATGAACCGGGGCGAAGTAAATCGGTGGATTAATCCTCCAGTGGCACTGGGCGATGCTGCTGTTCGAGATGTTCTGCAAGGCATCTCGAACTAAAGGATGAATAGGGATTTGTAACGCCAGCGAGAATGGCCCTTGCAATAAGCAATAGCGGTCCTATAACTTTCGGTAGACATCTTCAATGGACGGACAATACTTAATGACAGCAGCAGCTGCAGCAGAGCTGTCCTCCGCTGGCGGAGGTGGCGCAGCCGGAGGTGGTTGAACCTTGCTGTTCGAAATATTCTGCAAAGCATCCCAAACTTTAGATAAAAAGGGATTTGCAATCCCTTTGCTGACTGAGCATAAAATAAACCAGCCGCTGGTTTGAATAGCAATTGAACCTAGTAAATTAATAGACACCAAATCATAAACAACATGAACATAAAAACCACCTCCGCCTGTCGGCTCCTTCCCGAAACTTACATTCGGAACAGGCTCGCCAGCGGAGGACAGCATTGATGATCCTCCTTTGCAAATCGAAGTATCTCTGCTTTTTAACCAGCGTTCTCTTGGGTTAGCAGCTATTTTAGAGACAGGAACCGAGGCGATCGCTAATCACCTCATCCCTAACCCTTCTCCTCAAGGAGAAGGGAACCACGGCGGTGCTACCGGATCTGAGGTGCCTTGGTGAACCTTAATCTGCCGCAAGTATCAGCCTTGATTGTGGGAGGCCTAGTTGTGCCCAGGACGAGCATTTTAGGATTGCTACTCCTTAAATAAGTAACCGCTGTAAGCCAGACCTTCGGCCACACTGATGAAATTATCTCCGGTGTGTATTGTACAATCCGGAAATTTAGTTTGGAAAAGTGTTTGAACTGCCTTCACCATCGAGCTTCCGCCGGTAAGGAACAGACTATCTATTTCCGCTGTTGCGATATTGTACGTTTTGAGGAACTGATCAAGGTAGCTGGATATTTTCGCTATATCTTTTTGTACTACTTTGTTGTAATCATCAAGTGTGATCTTTTCATCGATTTCGATACCCATATTGGAGTACTGAAAGGGAAAAGTGTCCGCCTCCGAAAGGCCGATTTTGGTTTTCTCAATGGACTTGAATACGGCGTAGCCCAGGTTATGGTCTACAAGGGTAAGCAGGTTCCTGAACTTCCTGTCGTTTTTGGAGTAATGGTAATATTCCTCCATACTTCTCCTGATTTTCAGACTGTTAAAAAAGTTCATCTTATCCCAGGTGCAGATGTTTTCGAACAAGGACATCGGCACCTTGAGCAGCTTTCCCGGTGTTGCTTCGTATAGGGTGTCCTTGCCAAAATAAGGGGTTCCTTTAGTCCACATGAAGGAAGAATCAAAGCTGTCCCCTCCGATATAGATACCGCCGCTGGCAATCATATCGTTGCGACGATCGGTTGACCCTGCTTTCTTCGGGTCGAGCTCTAGAAAGGTAAAGTCTGTTGTCCCTCCACCTAAGTCGGCAACCAACACTTTCTCCCGCTTCTTTATGGTTCTTTCGTATGCAAATGCAGCACCGATAGGCTCAAACTGGAAACGTACATCGCTGAAGCCAGCCATTGCTACCGCTTTACTAAGCCTCGTCTGCGCCAGGCTGTCTTTCGCTGCATTATCATCATCAAAAAACACGGGGCGACCTACCACTGCTTTCCGGCAGTCTACTCCGGTAATGGCATCTGCCTTACGTTTCAAGTCCTTCAGAATCAGAGCCACCAGGTCGGAGGCATTATAGCGCCTGCCATTTATCCGGGTTTCAGTAAAACTCGGCCTCGACAAAATCTGCTTGACCGATTTGATAAACCGGCCCTGCATTTCCTCTTCCAGGTAGGCTGAAATGGCCTTTTCTCCAATCACTGGATCATCGCTTCCGGAAAACGAATGTGCAGGAAAATAGATAAGCGAAGGAACTCTGATGGTCTCAATAATCGCCTCTTTGTCCTCATCATAGATGCACAGTACCGAGTTGGTGGTGCCGAAATCCAATCCGTAAAGAAAGTTGCTCATAGTTAAAAAAGAGGCTCGTGCCGCAAACGAATTAAAAATGGATCGCAAAGGTAGGTTTTTCCGAATTATGAGGGGTAGCAAGTTTAGACGAAGGTAATAATGTCCCGAAAACTACCTTAGGGACAGGATCCTCAGCGGAGGACAGTCTTGGACAACTTCCTACCACCGCTTCGGTTCGTCTCCTCAGGAAAGAGATAAGACATCCGTGCTGTTCAAAATGTTCTGCAAGCCATCTAGTTGCGTTCTCGGCTATAAGTTAGCGTTGGGTATGCGGTAGTCTGAACCAAAAGGAACTTCCTTCGCCTTCAACGCTGTCGACACCTATCTCGCCCTTATGATATTTGACGATCTCTGAGCAGAGATAGAGGCCAATCCCAAAACCTGAAATGTGCCTGATACTGCTGTCGTTCACCCGAAAGAAACGGTCGAATAGCTTGTCTATATACTCCGGCTTGATGCCGATCCCCTGGTCGTTCACTCGCACTTCTACCCACTTGCCTGCTTCTTTGCAGGTTACCTCAACCTGGCTCTCCTTAGGTGAATATTTTATCGCATTGCTCAAGAAATTATGAATCACCTGACCGAGTTTATCTCTATCCGCTTTAATTAGCAATGGCGGGCATGGACTAAAAATAAGTTTATGACTGTTAGACAACAGACTAAAATCATCCAGGTGCTCCTTAATTAATCCCGACAACTCAAATTGCGTCTCGTTCAGATGAACTTTTCCGTTCTCAAGGCGGGACACGTCCAAAAATCCCTGAATGAGTTTTTCCATTTTTGTCACCTGAAGAAGTGACTTACTAATGAGATTTTCAGTAACTGTATCGCCGAATTGTGCCAACTTGCGATCGCTCAATTGCAGCAGCGCCTTCACTGAAGTTAAAGGAGTTTTAAGCTCATGGCTTACCATGCTGATAAAGTCGTTTTTCCGTTGGTCCTGCAGTTTTCTTTCCGTAATATCATCGAAAATAACCGCAACCTGGTTTGGTGCCCCACCTTCCATTCTGGAGGCATAAACGCTGAACCATCTATCGAGAGATTTGGAATACCTCTCGAAGCGTAAAGGTTTCCCGGTTTCGGCCACCTTACTATATTGATCTATCCAAAACTGTTCTCCGCTGTTAACCAGACTTCTGAATGTTTTGCCGGTCGCGGCTGTCATGCCCGTCTGGCGCTCAAAAACATGATTGATTAAAAGATACAGAAGGTCTGCAGGCTGGTTTTGCTCATCGTAAAGCACCTCGAGAATACAAAATCCCTGGTCGATGTTATCAAACAGGGTCCTAAATTTATTCTCCGAGAGTCGGAGGGTTTCTTCTGCAATAGATCGCTGGACAGCGTCCCAGGTGCGTTCTGCCGCCTCTCGTGTTAGATAAATCTCGTCCTCAGTCCAGTTCCTTGGGTTCCGGTCGTGAACATACATGGCAGCAACGAAGCGGCTTTCTTTCAAAAGTGATACAGTTAGCACCGAACGGAACTGTAAGGCGGTGAATGCTGCCTGCATTTCTGGCGAAGCTGTTCGCGGATCGGTTAGCATATCATCAATGACCAGGTTAACTCCTGTTCGAAGTGCCTCCAGAACATCAGCACCGAAGCCACTAAGATCGTGTACGCCAAGATGTGGTGGTACAGTTCCATCAGTCCAGTTATGTTCAGTTTTAAACCAACGCTGCTCCTTTTGGTCCACATCGCCATATCCAACTCTTGAAGCCTTTAGATGTTCTCCCAAAATTCTAGCAGCTTCCTTTTGAATTTCTCCCGGATTGGAGAGCTTCCGCAATCTATCACTGAGTTTTAAAAGAAAAGCCTGTTTGTTTTCAGCCTTGCGCAACTTTTCCTGCCCCAGGACATACTCCGTGACATCAGTTGCAGTTGTCAGGACTCCGTAAATCTCTCCCTGGCTATTGAAGCGCGGCTTGAAACAGACATTCAGGTATCGGTAGCCGCTTTCAGAATCCTTAATGCTAAGTTGAGTTTCGAGCCGGCTTTCGATATCCGACAATTGATAGAGTTGATTCAACTGCTGCGTAAGAGCGCTCCGGCTCTCGCTGCATACCAGATCACTTATAGGCGTTTTACTGATGATTGCTTGCGCCCCCAAAAGGGCAAGCATCTGCGCATTTGCTGCGACGACAATATGATCAGGTCCTGTGAGCACACAGGCACCGATCGGAAGACAGTCTACAAAGGCCTTTTCTTCAGAATTTACTTCGATCATATTTTCAATTTCAAAGTTATCCTATTTACAGCCTATTATAAATTTTTTTCATGGAAAACAATTGATGGAAGCAGCGGTCCTGCCTGAAGGGCTTATGACGGCGTATTTGCTGTTGGAGATGTTCCTCCTTGGCTTCAAGATTAGTGGCTATCCGGCGCTTCAAGAGCACAAGCGAAGACGTTGCGGGAGTGTGGGAATGGGCAGCATACTCCATTTTGGCTGGTTTGCTTAAATTTGTATTTTAACGCTCTAAAACTTATCGCAAAAAACAACCGGTCCATTACCTCCATGTGTATTACACGCAATATTTTTATAGTATTTCTTCTTAGCGCTTTTACTGCCTCAGCTCAGTCGGACGTCATAATATCCAGTACCTCAAAGGACGTGGGTGTTAATTTTATTACTCAAAAAGCCATAAAGGCGACTGAGTATAATTTCCCCGAACGTATCGATGACATCACGGTGGATAGTTTACGGCAAACCTTGTTGTTAACCTTAAGGGGGATTCGAAATGAAAAATGGTTGGATAACAGAGGGATGGGGATGCTTTATGACCCCATCGGCAAGCAGCTAAAGTGGTCTAAAAAGCTGTCATTCCAAACACAAAGTCTGGCTCAATATGGGGGCATAACGATTTATAGCTCCGCAGGCAAAAGCTATTGTCTTGACAATGAAAGCGGCGCCCCCTTGTGGGAGATAAAAAGCAGTTTGATTTTTGTCGACACGAAGCAGAATATAGGCCTTGGATATAAACTAAGTACGAAACCGAAGGAACTAAATACCGTTCAGGGTATCGACCTGAGCAGTGGTATGGTTAAGTGGGAGAGAACGATCGGTCGAGAATACGGCTGGAATGACGTGCTGTATCTTAACGATTCCTCAATATTGGTAGTAGCAGCAGGATTGCACAGTATTAACCTGAAAACAGGAAAGGGTTGGGATTACAGTACAATAACCGGGGAGTTTGATCATACAGCTTCAGCTGCAGGAACAGTTCTGGGTGTGGCTGCCGGCCTCCTCACTGGTACTTATTCGGTGGCTACAGGACACAATGTTATTAGAGATCTTGTTTCGAATGTTCTCATAGAAAAGGAGGATATCTATTTTGCTTCAAAGCAAACGATAACGAAGATCAGCAAGGACGGGAAATTGCAGTGGAGAACGACTTTGCCGGAGGGGAGCGGTAGTAAGTCAGTAATCTTTAAACAGGGCAGCAGTATAGGTATAATCAACCTCGGGTACGGAATTATCGGAAATCGCAGGGTAAGTATAGGTGCTCCCTTCATTGCATCTTACAGCACTGAGAACGGGACGGAACTATTTGTTACTCCGGTTGGTGAAGGGCAGAAGAAGTATATCAAGTCGTATAAACAGTTAAATGATCACGTAATCTTGCTGTTTAATGATCATGTTTCGCGGTATTCGATGAAAACCGGGCTGATCCTCAAAAAGCTTGCGTTTGACACGAAGGATCTTGGAGAGCTCGAATATTTTATTGGGAACCAGGTGTTTGTTCCCCAAGGCGATGAATTTAAAAGTTTAGTCGAAACAGCACCTGATAAAACTATCCTCTTCACAAAAAATGGTAAACTGATTGCTGTAGACGGCGACTTAGGCGGGAGTTCAGAGATAGATGGAAAGGATCTGTACATCCGCTATTTAAGGGAGAACGGACTAAGCTTTATAGCGAAGGATAGAAAGACCTTCGTACTAGACGGGCAGGGTAAAAAAGTTGGGGAACTTGATCTTGGCAGAGGATCGCTCTTTTTGCAGCAGCGGATTTATTTTCTTGAACGATCCCGTTTGATAGAAGTTGATTTAGCTGATTTTCTTTCTCGAACAACTCATTAAAATTCTCCGCCGACTGGTTCGTGTCCTCGCGAAATAGGGCTCTTCGGAATTTGTAATTCCGAAGCCGTATAATAGGATTTTTAATCCCATTTAATTTGTCCTGTTTGCCGCCGCCCTGGTTCGTGTCCTCACGAAACAGACAATTTCCAGCTCTGGAATTTTTTATTATCCTACCGCCAACCCAAGCCGGGAGCAACATGCTCCAGAGTAGAAGACAATACATGCACATTGTAAGCGACACCGAGGGTGTTTGGGAACGATCAACAAGACGAAATCTGCTTCCTGTATCGCTTCATCCTTAGCCAGCTCCTCGATCAGCTTATCCGGTTCTGCTGCATAGCTTTTCCTAAAGACGGCCCGCTGACCTGTTCTATCTAGCTCTTCGGAATTTGCAAATTGTGTAAACCCGACACCCACTTAACACTACCTTCGAGCCTCCACTGTTAGCAGCTTGTCCCCCTCAAGCGTGGCACATCATGATTGAATTGCCGGGGATTGCGATACCAGAAACACAAGCACAATCAGAAAATCAATACGGGTATGGCAACCCTCCGTTGCCGAAAGCATCAGCAGGATGTACTAGTACGCCTGCTTTTCTTTCTGCAGCTTGTGATAATAGATGTAGGATCCGAACACAAGCACCAGGCCCACGAGCATAAATGCCAGGTTTGCAATTGGAGTTCCAATCATTAGGAACGCGTAGATGGCGCCTATCAGGTCAAATGCGAATCCGGCGTAGGCCCATTCTTTTACCCTGGGGAAGCCCGGTACCAGCAGCGCGATACTGCCCAGTATCTTGGCCACTGCCAGCAGCTGCAGTACGTTATACGGGTAACCTATAGCCTTCATCATCGCTTCTCCCTGAGGGTTAGGCATAAAGCTGGTTACTGCCGACATGAGCATCATGGCAATTAGCAGTACCGTAAAAATCCAGTAAATAATTTTGGTCTTTTTCATGTTGATCAATTGTGTTAAGCGGTAGTTTTATCCGATGAACAAATGTATTCGTCTTCAATTGTGTTTATGGGTTGTAATTGCGACAAGTTAAGGGGGGATGGCGACATGGGCCATTGGGCTTTGTGACGGATTCACAAACTGGAAAACGACATTTCCGGTAACATTAGAGATAAATAGTTCTCTTATATAAAAGATTTATAATGAAGAACGATCATAAAATAGGTAGGTGGATGGCTATAGGTATTGGGGTGGGTGCTGCGATAGGGGTTGCAATTAATAACATTGCAGTTGGAATTGGCGCCGGTACGGCAATTGGGATACTAATAGGCTTACTTGCCTCAAAACGAAATGTAAATTGATCAAGACACCAGGGATAGAGCACTATCTTGCACTGTTCTTAAAAATCCGCCGCCGCGGTTCGTGTCCTCACGAAACTGGCAAAATTCAAACTATCGGTTCGTGGAGACACGAACCGAGGCGAAAAGTGTTGCATAATAACAGGCTGAATACCGCCGCCCTGGTTCGTGTCCTCACGAAAAATGGCAAAATTAGCGCTCTTCGGAATTTGTAATTCCGAAGCCGTATCATAGGATTTTTAATCCGACTTAATCTGTCCTGTTTGCCGCCCTGGTTCGTGTCCTCACGAAACAGACAATTTTCAGCGCTCGAATATTTATCATTCTACCGCCAACCCAAGCCGGGAGCAACATGCTCCAGGATCGAAGACAATACATGCACGTTATAATCGACACCGAGGGTGTTTGGAATGGTTAACAAGACGGTATCTGCTTCCTGTATCGCTTCATCTTTAGCCAGCTCCTCGATCAGCTTATCCGGTTCTGCTGCATAGCTTTTCCCAAAGACGGCCCGCTGACCTGGTTCTATATAGCCGAAAGAGTCGGCCGCTTTGCCTTGTCCGCCAAAGTAATACCTATCGTCATCCGTTACCAGTGCGAAAATAGAGCGACTTACCGAAACCCTGGCTTCCCGTTGATGTCCAGCTTTTTTCCAGGCTTCTTTAAACGCCCGGATTTGTTCGGCCTGCTGCACGTGGAAGGGTTTGCCGCCCTCATCGAATTTTAGCGTAGAGCTTTGGAGGTGCATTCCGTTTTCCGCTGCCCAGATAGCTGTTGCATTCGAGGCAGCTCCCCACCAGATCCGCTCCCGCAGATCTTCGGAATGTGGCTCCAAACGCAGCAATCCTGGTGGATTCGGAAACATGGGGTAGGGGTTCGGCTCAGCAAATCCCTCACCTTCTAATTTATCCAGGAACTCCAGCGCTTTCTTGCGCCCCATATCTGCATCTGTTTCACCCGGCGCGGGTTGGTAGCCAAAATAGCTCCATCCGTCGATCACCTGTTCGGGCGAACCTCTGCTGATGCCTAGCTGTAAACGTCCTCCCGAGATCAGGTCGGCAGCACTGGCATCTTCCACCATATACAGTGGGTTTTCATACCGCATGTCGATCACGCCGGTGCCGATTTCAATTTTACTTGTCTTAGCGCCAATGGCGGCCAGCAAAGGAAAGGGCGATGCCAGCTGACGTGCGAAATGGTGTACACGGAAATAGGCGCCATCTAAACCGATTTCTTCTGCAGCAACTGCAAGATCAATCGACTGCAACAGGGTATCTGCCGCTGTACGGGTTTTATAGGAGGGATGATCGGACCAGTGTCCGAACGATAGAAATCCAATTTTTTTCATCAGATACAAATTTAAAAGATGGGGCGACTTGTAGTGGCGGTGGATGAAATTTGATATTGGGATGGCAGTCGCTGAAGCTGAAGGTTTACTGACAATGCGGGCGTGCAGTAAGACCGCCACCACTGTCTTCGTCATTCGAACGAAAGAGGGATCTATAGGGACCTGACTGGGGCAGAACTGCCATCACACTATATGAAAGGCTTTCCTACGACCGAAACGCACTGATCCCATCCTTGAATGGGACCAGTGCGTTTCGCGCTTCAAAAAGTTCCTTGAAAAATCTCAGATCAGGTGCTCTTTACTTCAGTGATCGTCAACCCTAAAGCCGTTTTTGTTCGCCAGAGCAACAAAAGCATTAAATATTGTTTCAGATACCCGCCCCCTTATTCCCTGGAGCCAGGAGTCTGCTTCCGATTCACTGATCGATTTCAAAATCCAGTCTACTTCGACAAGCAGATGGCTCGAAAGATCGGGGCCAACAATGGCCCCTTTCATATCTGCAATTTCCTGATCTGAAAATTTCTCCCAGAGTAGCTGATTGACTTTTTCCTCTTCTTTTTCCATGTGCTGCAGATGAAAGGCGAGGTACCTGTTAAATGCCCGGCAGATCTGCAGTCCGAGCGTTTGCCACTTGTGTGGATGGTCTGCTGCTTTCAGATCCTCAAGTAATTTAAGCAGCTGCTCGTTCAAAGCTTCGCCATATAAGTGATCCTTTTCCAGCTCCTCCATCAATTTGCTATGGTATGCTGCAATCGGCGGAAAAATATAGCGATCCTCGTGGAAGGAATGCCTGGAAATAAGCTCCAGAACTTCAGTCAGTTTCGAGGAGACATCCGCCCGCTGAGATGTGGAGCGGAAGTCAGTTTTTTGAAGTTCCATTCCTGTATCGAATAGCATTCCTCTAAGGCCTTTATGGATGTAATAAAAGGTATTATAGCGCTGTTGCATCGGGCTCGTCGTTGTACAGAAATTACGTAATTCACTTCAGGTGGAAATCTTCAAGTACGATCAGGTACACCTTTTTACCCGCCTCATACTTTACCCGATAACGGGAGGGATAATGAACTCCCGTTTTCGAGAAAGTTGCTGGTTGAGCAATTTGACCTACGGAATCCGGTCGGGATTGAAGGTATGCTAAGGTGACCATAGGCTCGTAAAAAGTCACTCGCCTGTCGTATGTACCATATAAAAAGGTTTGAGTAAAGGTACCACCCATAGACGAAGGATCGACCCAATGCTTCCCCATTTGCGGGACGCCACCTGGTATTGGGACATAGTTTGCTGGCATAAATTGTGCTTCCGGCAGCAACTCAATCTTAGGATCGTCCGGCCCTATCGCAAAGCGCTCCTGCTCTGACATCATATAAAAGTGAATGTCAAAGTGGGGCTTGTCAAAGACGTTCTCAGGGGGATGTCCATGCGGGTTCCAATCGAGTGTGATATGATCAAACGGAGTCAAATGCTTTTGGGAGGGCAGTTTGAGCGAATAGGAAGGAGCTTCGGCATGGGCCGCATGAAGATGACTTCCATCCGGCAGATTCTCCAGCGCCTGCTCTGTAAGCTGCACACCTACGGCCGTAGGTTTACCCGTCACATCAATGGTGATGAAGGCTTTTGCTTTTCCATTACCAACGGCTACTTCCTCTCCAAAATAGGTTCCTGAAGGGTCACTTGTCTCGTCTTTCTTACAGCTTCCAAGCGTGGAACCGAGGAAAATAAAGGCAAAAAGAGTTCCCTTAAACAATGTTCTTGTTTTCATTTTTTTTATAAATATTTAGTAATGAGCTAATAAAGCAGGTGGCACTAAGGCACAGCTTCATTCAGAATAGTTAGCAATAAGCCGATATCGTCAAACCGCTAATTCAGGTTAATCAATTATACCATTTCGACGCCGTAGTCTTTCAGCGTGTTGATGTTATGATAGACAACTTCTGCAGGAGGCGGGCCTTGCATGGCAGGTAGGGGTTTCATGTCTTCTGCCGGAGCGCTATTATCCCAGAACCATTGGTCCAAGCCCGCTGGACTGATCCACATCAGCACTTTAGCTACATCTGTTTTCACCTGGAAGGTGTGACTTACCTCTTTCGGCAGATAAACATAATCTCCGGCAGCTGCCTCGAAAAACTGTTCGCCGATCTTAAAGGTGATTTTGCCCTCAAGAAGGTAATACGCCTCGTCTTCATGAGAATGGATGTGTTCAGGAGGTTCGGCACCTGGCTGCACGTCAATCTTTAAAAGTGCGTGAGCGTTTCCGGTTTCTTCGCCTTTAACAAGGAAGTGAAAAAGTGCTCCTGGAATTGCTCTTGAGTTTCCAGGCTTCGGTTGATTTAAAAATCCTGTAAGTTTCATACTATTTTCTTATTTTTGGTAAGTTTAACTTACTACAAAGGTAAGGCAAACTGACTATTTGTTGCAAATCTTTTTTAATAAAAAAAATGAACAATCAAAAAAACTCCGGGGCCTACTTTCGGGAGTTGCTGGATGAACTTATTGAAAATCTGCATAATAAATTGGCCGAGGAGGGATATGAAGAGATCAGGCCCTCGCATGGTACCGTATTTCAATATATACGAGAAGCTGGTTCCCGGATCACGGAATTAGCCAGCGAAGGAAAAATTACCAAGCAGTCGATGAGTGCTATTGTGTACGAACTGGAAGAGAAAGGTTATTTGATGCGAAAGCCAGACAGCTCGGATAAGCGGGCCGTTCTATTTGTCCTGACAGAGAAGGGAAAGCAGGTAAAGGCTCTTGGACAGTCAATCAATTCGCAATTTGAAAAAAAGTGGGAAGTTAAGCTGGGAAAGAAAAAGTATGCAGACTTCAGGCGATGTTTGGAAATACTGTGTGATGAGCCGGAGGGGAGCGTGTAGACGAGTGATTTAAGGCTTTTGGGATTCCGTCAATCCTGCTAGATATGCCAGCTTAGGAAAAACAGGGAGGATAGCATCAGAAGCCGGCCATCATTCAACACCTGCGCGAGTAGGTAAGTACCTCTCTTGCGGGCAGTAGGGGGGAGGCGGATATCGTACAGATTCACTTAAGGAGGAACCTATGCATCTTTAATCTGAAAGCTCTCTTCTGAGGTCGGAACGACAAAGCAAGTAAACTGTCGCGTCTTGCACTATCGCTACCCTTGTTATTCCCAAACTTGGGGGGATTTAGGCTTATTATAGGAGAGCAGCCCTACCCAAATAAATTTGCCAGCAATCGATTAGCCTTAATAGTCAGAACAAAGGAAATTTTTATATTAGAACCTTAAACTTATCACAATTCATGCAACATCTCTTTCCGCCCAGGCCGGCCGGTATCGATGAGGAATTAACACATCCCAGTCCGGCATTTAAAAAAGAAGTAGTAAAGGTTTTTTTCCTCTGTATCGTATTCCTTTTATGGTATTTGGTATTGCTGGCAACAACGGTGGGCATTGCCTTCTTAATCGGCTTCCTTGCAGTTACACTCTTTCTTCATGTGGGTCATTTCGCGACGGCAATGCTTGCCCTCGGCGCCATCATTATGGGACTGATGCTAATCTATTTTATGCTGAAGGCCTTAGTAGTAAAAAAGGGAGAGCCAATCCCTACTGTAGGGGAAGTAACAAAAGAATCGGAGCCGGTATTTTTTGAATTTATCAAGCAGGTTTGTCTTGAGACGAAAGCTCCCTTTCCCAGGAAAATATACCTGGTGAATGACATCAACGCATTTGTGAGCTATCATTCCACTTTCTTGAGCTTGTTCTTGCCCACGCGAAAAGATTTGTATATCGGCCTGGGCCTGGTGAACTCCTCGACCATCAGCGAACTCAAGGCAGTAGTAGCGCATGAATTTGGGCACTTCTCACAGGGGAGTATGCGTTTTGGTAGCTACGTATATCATTTCAATCAGATCATCTATAAAATTGTAAATGATAATCCGAACTACAATGCCCTGATCGAGCGATGGGCCGGCTATAGCAGCTACTTCGCCATTTTTGCCCATCTCAACTTTGCAATTATCAGAGGAATACGCTGGCTGATGGCCCGGTTCTACGGAGTGTTGAACAAGGGCTATATGGGTCTTTCCCGGCAAATGGAATTTCATGCAGATGCAGTGGCAGCTCGTGTCTCCGGCTCGGCTCCCCTTATCTCATCGCTGTACCGCTTCGATCTGGCAACTGTAAGCTATGATCATCTGCTGAGCTATTACAATGATTTAATTAAAGAAAATTTAAAGGCCGACAATCTTTACACCCACCACCTAAAGCTGATGCAATTACTGGCCACTCATCAGGCAGTGGAAATAAAAAACGGATTTCCGATGATTGATGGTAGTACGATTAATCAGATGGGCCGAAGCAGAATCACGGTTAAAGATCAATGGGCCTCGCATCCCACGGTCGAGGAGCGGGAGGCAGCTTTGCTGCGGTACGGCATTGCATCAGAAAATGTAAGTATGCCTGCCTGGGACTTATTTTCCGAAGCTGAAGAGCTTCAAAAACGCGTAACATCGTCTCTTTATGAGGGTGTCAGTTTTTCAGGCGAACCTCTGCTTTTGTCTGACGAGGACTTTGAAGAGAGGTATCAGGAGTTTTTGCGTGTAAACAGCTTTCAACCTGTATACAAAGGGTACTATGACAGCAGGTATATCGACCGTTTTGATCTCTCTCTTACTGACTACCTCCCCGAAGATCTCCCTTTCGAAGTACTATTTTCTGAGGAATATCTTCAGATTCCGAAATTACTATCCTCGTTGGAGAATGACATGGCTGCACTCGAATCGATCGTGATGGAAGGTTCAGACTATAAGAGTTTTGATTTTGACGGGCAACGCTACCCCGTGCATGATGCCGGGATGGTTAAAATGTACATGGAAAAAGAGTTGAAACAGACTGGCGAAGAATTGAAGAAGCATGACCAGGAGATTTTCTACGTGGCCCGGAGAAGTGCTGTTTTCCTTGGAACGGAGCATGAACTGGAAGCGGCTTTCCTGGATATGTTTGCTCAGACAGAAGCTACAGAACAGGATATTAAGTTCTTCCAGGAGTTGTTTCAGGAAGTGAGCAAAGCTTATACTCAATTGCCATTTGCAGCCATCCAAGAATTGGTGGCTAGAATACTCGAGAAGGAAAAGCTACTTAAGAATCGACTCGAGGAAATACTCGCTGACGAAAAGATCCTCCGGCTAGCCTCCTTGAAAGAGGATCTGGAACTGGCCCGGCGGTTTTGTGATAGTCAGCATTTGTATTTCGCAGATAACGGGTATCGCAATGATGAGTTGGATCTGCTTAATGACGCGAGCAGGGCCTTTCTGAACCTTAGCACACGCTATTCCTTTGAAGTTAAAAAGCTTGCATTGGAGTGTCAGCTAAGATTACTTAAGCCGAAGGGGGCGGGAGTCCAGGTCGATTATTAGGGCTGCGGGATAAAAGGCGACCTGCATGGCAGTTGCACCTCCTAATCCCACAGGCAATTACTCTTTATTCATGAATGCAATTTTAGCACAATTAGTATCCCTTTGTGCATATGGCAAACCTTTTTTTAATCCCATAGGTAAGCCTTGAAGCTTTATTTATACTTATTTTCGCCCCCGATATGGGCACTGCCGTCAATTTAAGCTTAAAACACCTGTTTCTGGTGCTTCTCATTGTTCTGATTTGGGGAACTAATTTCATTGCTGTTTATGTGGGATTAAAAACTTTTCCTCCCTTCCTGTTGTCTGCTGTACGCTTCGGACTTTCAGCCTTGCCCTGGGTGTTTTTCCTGCCTAAACCGCATGCCCCCTTAAAGTTTATTTTAGGTTACGGAGTGTTCAACTTCGCCATGCAATTCGGATTTCTCTTTACCGGCATTCACCTCGGTTTGTCTCCCGGACTTGCTTCGCTTCTTCTCCAGATTTCCGTGTTCTTTTCAATGGGACTGGCTTTTTTGTTCTTTAAGGAGAAACCGAGCGTTCTGAAAGTTGCTGGTTCATTGATATCCTTCATTGGTATTGGCATTGTTGCTACGCATATTGACGCCGACGCTACTTTTATCGGACTAGTACTTACGCTGCTAGCTGCGTTCGCCTGGGCTGCCGGGAATATGTTTACCAAAAAAGTGAATGCTCAATCGCCACTGTCGCTGGTGGTCTGGGGAAACCTGATTGCATTTCCTTTTATGGTGCTTCTCTCTTTGGTTGTGGAAGGGCCCGCTGTAATTAAAGACTCGTTGCAGCATACCTCCTGGGAAACAATTGCTGCCGTTTCATATATCGTTTATATTTCCACTCATATTGGTTATGGTGCGTGGGGACTTCTGTTAAAGTCATACGCTGCCTCAGCGGTAGTTCCTTTTACGCTCCTGATTCCGGTTGTCGGTTTTTTCAGTTCAGCTGTAGTTTTGGGTGAAGACTTACCCTCATGGAAGCTCTTTGCCTCTTTATTTATTATGGGAGGACTTGTTTTTGGTCTGCTTGAGCGGCAAGTCCGGAGACTATTACCGATTAAGACGAATTTAACAGAGGCGGTTGGGCAGGAAAATCCGGCGGACGAGGAAGATACAAACCTCAACAGGCCAATTTGCAGTGACGTAGGCAAGGGCTAGGGGACTGGCGATTGGAATCGACCAGTCGGACCAACTGGTGGCAATGCACCAAGGACGCTACAATTAGTATTTGATGAGCGATTGGTGTTTTTAAGTTATCGCATCTTATTTCTTAACATCGGCTGAGCCATCCCTCAGGTAGACACAAATTATCCCTTCAAGCTAACCTTTTTGCTTTGCTAACAGGGGAGGACGTGCGACGCTAATGGACACAAGATTGCCTGTTCGAGGAATCCGAGCAGGCTTGGTCGCAGGTCCGATAATTAGGATCCACCTGAACTAGTTGTACCAAGAGGTAGCAGTACAACAAAGGTGGTGCCGGCTCCCTCATTGCTTTCTACCCAGATTTTTCCGCCATGTTGATTAATTATCTCGGAAGATACATATAATCCAATTCCCAGGCCCTGAGTGTCATTCTTAGAAAGTTCCTCAATTCTGTAGAACTTATCAAATACCTTGTCGTAATTGGTTTGCTTGATGCCAATACCAAAATCTTTGACGCGCAGATAGCAATTACTATCCCTTTCCTCACAGGAAATCTCTACCCTGTTGGCCTTGGGAGAGTACTTTACTGCGTTGCTTATAAGGTTTACAACTACCTGTTCGATTCTTCCTGTATCGATATTGGCAACGATATTAGGTTGAGTCTCTAAAAAGATCGTGTGGGAAGGGTACAATAACTGGCTGGAGCGCACGATGTCCTGAAGCATTTGTGAGATTTCTGTAGGCTGCTTCTGAATCATGAGCTTTCCCGCTTGAATTTTGGATACGTCCAACAGATCAAATATGAGCTTGGTCAGCTTGTCGGAGAAGTTATCTGCTTTTGTCAGGAATTTTTTTGCCTGTTCCCTTTGGCCGCTTTCAAATCCTTTTAAAGCAAGCTGCAGGTAGGCCTTCAGATTGGTTAGGGGCGTTTTTAATTCATGACTTGCTATGCTGAGAAAGTCTTTATTTCGCTGGTCCTCCTGCTTACTCCTTTCAAGCTCAAGTTCCTTTTGTACTAAGGCCTGCTCACGCCGCTTCTTTTCGGAAATGTCACTCATAAAGGCAATAAAGTGCCAGGCGTTATTTACTTTGACATTCGAAATACTCAAGCTTATTGGAAATTCCTGCTGGGCCTTATTAATTGCGGGCACCTCGATCGTCTTGTTCAAGACAGGGCCCTGTCCCGTTTTAAGAAAGTGCTGCATACCGCGATGATGCGCTTCGCGGAATTCCAACGGGATAATAAATTGGGCGAGCGGCTGGTTCAGAACCTCTTCCCGGGTATAACCAAAAATTTCAGTGGCTTTTAAGTTCCATTCAGAGACGCGCTGATGCTCGTCGATAATTACTACAGCATCCGGGGCGTTTTGCAAAAACTGCGTCGTTTTGTAGAGTTGATCTTTCTGAATTTTTTCTTGCTCACGTTTGAGGGTGATGTCACGAAAAACACCCCTGGTGTGAAGTAGTTTACCCTCACTGAAGAATGGCCTTAGGTGCCCCTCCAAAACAATACTATTGCCATTACTGGAAATGAATGTTACACCGATGTTCTCCTGGTTTTTCTGAGCGATGCAAGCATTGCGATAGTATAGGTATAGGGGTTTATCTTCGTCGGAGATGAAATCATAGATAGACCTGCCTTTTACCTCCTCGCTGGTATAACCAAGTTTGCTGAGCCAGGCAGGGTTAACCATTTCGACTATACCATCGGCATCCACAAAATGTATCAGATCGCTTGTGTTATTGAAGAGGTCTTTGAAGTAAGAATTTGCTGAACCCACGTTCCGAATGTAGATATTTATACAGCAAAAGTCTTAATAAAGTTGAACTTTCAGCGAGGTTTGATCCCATTCTCCCTCGATTTTTTTCCATTGAAGCAAAGGACATAAAGAGGAACAACTACTTACTGAAACCAGTGCTCGAGAGCAGTAGCTTTGCCTCCAGATATGGTGGCCGTCTGGTTCTCCCCCGGAGATTCAGATCAGTATGTTCCAGGTTTGACAAAACAAGTTCCTAAGCTGTTGTTTGTAAGGAGTAGGTAATCGTGTTATGTTGAATTATGATTTGAAGCGCTTTCATCAGGCACAGGAACCTGTGTACCTAAAAGCGCTGCAAGAGATACGCAATGGCAAAAAGGAGACGCACTGGATGTGGTACATGTTCCCGCAATTAGCAGGCTTAGGATATAGTGAAACGGCAAAGTTTTACGCGATAGCTGACTTAGAGGAAGCTACTTGCTTCCTGAAGGACCACGTTTTAGCCCAACGACTAGAGGCGTTATGTCAGGCATTGCTGGAAGTTGAAGGCAAGTCGGCCCAGGAGATATTCGGTACTCCTGACGATCTGAAGTTAAGATCCTCTATGACGCTGTTCAATGCGGTCACGAATAGCAGTCCACTCTTCCAGCAAGTGTTAGATCATTACTTTGACGGAAAAAAAGACGAAAAGACGCTGCGTCTCCTCGGATTCGCATAGATCGCGTTCAGCAGAATGGAGAGCAGTTTTTGTCGCTCAGATCCTGGCTGCTTTTACCAGGTCTTCTCTCTAAGGGCAAGCTGTAACTATCTGTTGCCGTTAGCATCTTATTGATACTGCAGAATAAAAGATTTGCAGCATATTGATGTAAGTATGTCGATACGCCCACTTTTAAAGATCCTGTTATTACTGATACTTTCAGATCAAGTCTATGGTCAGTCTCAGATTATAAACGATATCACTCAGTTAAATCCGATACGGGTGCAGTCGGTAATTTGTCCAACTACAACTAAAGAGATAGCAGAGGCTGTAAAAGGGTACAGGCGCCCCATCTCGATCGGCGGCGGTAGGTACAGCATGGGCGGACAAACGGCCACGGAGCAGGCTTTGCAAATTGACATGAGGAACTTCGATGCAATCAAAAGCTTCTCGCCGGAAAAAAGAGAGATCACCGTACAGGCGGGTATTACCTGGAGAAAGATTCAGGAACATATCGACCCTCATAACTTGTCTGTAAAAATTATGCAGACCTACGCCAACTTTACTGTCGGTGGCTCCCTGAGCGTAAACGTACACGGGCGTTACCTGGGGCAGGGGCCGCTTATTTTATCGGTGAAGGAAATCAAACTGGTAGTTGCAGATGGCACGTTGATTACGGCAAGCCCGGCACAGCACCCCGAGCTGTTCTATGGGGCCATTGGAGGATATGGGGCCCTGGGCGTCATCACCGAAGCTACACTCTACCTGACTGAAAATGTTAAGGTGGAAAGGACCGACCATGTCCTTCCGCTTAGCCAGTACAAAGAACACTTTCTCAGTCAGTTAAAGCCCGATAGCACCATCATTTTCCATAATGCGGACATTTACCCCCGCAGGTACAAGAAGCTACGCGAAATCTCCTATAGGCAAACGGATAAGCCTCTTACAATACCGCACCGGCTAAAATCTCAACATCAGCGGTACCGGTTTAACCGGGTAGTGTTCAAAGTTATTTCCGGGTACCCTGGTGGCAAATGGCTGCGTCAGCACCTCATAGACCCTATACTTTATAAGGGTCAACCGGTAGAATGGCGCAACTATGAAGCAAGTTATGATGTGTTTGAGCTGGAGCCACGCTCACGGAAACGGTCAACTTATGTGCTGCAGGAGTATTTCGTTCCGGTTGAAAACTTTGATGCCTTTTATCCTGTGATGGTCGATATCCTGAAGAAAAACCGTGTTAATGTGATCAACATTTCCATCCGGCATGCTAAGCAAGATCCCGGCTCTCTGCTTGCCTGGGCAAGGACAGATGTATTCGCTTTTGTGATTTATTATAAGCAAGGTACACGACCTGAAGCTAAAGAGAAAGTAACGGTTTGGACGCGACAACTAGTTGATGCCGCAATCGCCTCTGAAGGTGCTTACTATCTGCCCTACCAGATTCATGCCTCCGAGGAACAGTTTAGAAAGGCTTACCCCAACGCGGAGACCTTCTTTGAATTGAAAAAACAGGTAGACCCTAATTACAAATTCCGAAATAAACTTTGGGATGCTTACTATAGATAATAGGAAGGATGCTAACACGGATAGAGAAAATACCAACATGCAAGGAAGATCGTAGCGTCTTTTTTGAGCAATTCAGCTAACACAGAAGTAAGCATTTGCTGAACCCGCGTTCCAACTGTAACTATCAAACAGTTAAAAACTTCCCTAAAATTGAGCTTTCAGCACCGGTTGTTTCCTTTCTCGCCGATCGACCCCGTACCAATGGAGCCTCCTTTACACTTTTCAATGTTAAGTTCTCGTTTCCCATTTCCCTGATCAAACTACCACTTTTAAAGCAAAGGTAACTTGCCTTTAACCCGAGGTTTTCAAACGCTGGGTATCCTTGCAATGCTTTTCCGGGGGTGCAATAACAAAGAAAGCAGTAGACGATAAGTCGAAACATCCGCCAATTCTTTGAACAAGTCCGTGCGCTTGTTCGCCGCCCATAACAGCAGCAACAGCAATCGATTATTGGATTTAAAACCTCAATATGAATCAATTAGTACTATTTAAACAGTTTGCCAGGACGAGTATAGTAGGTATTGCTATTGTTCTGAACAGTCTGACGACGGGGGCTAGCACCCTTACGTTTACCCCGATACCTGCCGCTGATCAGCGAATCGGAACGATTCGGGGGCGGGTGACAGACGCAAAAGGCCAGCCTCTCTCTGGCGCTTCTGTCCGGATCATCGGTCAACAGCTGGGTGCTTCAGCAGATGGTGACGGGAGATTTACGCTCAATGTGCCTGCGGGTACACATATTCTTGAGGCTTCCTTCATCTCCTTCAAGGCAGAACGTAAAACGCTTAGCATTAAGGATGGTGAAAGTCTTAGTGTCAATTTCGTTCTCGTGGAAGAGAATAACTCGCTGAATGAGGTGGTAGTAGTGGGCTACGGGCAGCAGCGGAAAGCAAATTTAACCGGAGCCGTGGATCAGGTAAGCGCGGAGGCTTTACAAAACAGGCCTATTTCAAATATCTCCCAGGGACTGGTAGGATTGGTCCCTAACCTGAATATCAGAATGTTGGATGGGAAGCCTACGCAATCTCCCGGATTTAATATCAGAGGTACCACCTCGATAGGGCAGGGAGGGAATGCACTGATACTGATAGATGGAGTGGAAGGGGATCCGCAGATGATTAATCCGAATGATATCGAAAGTATTTCGGTGCTGAAGGATGCTGCTTCGGCTTCCATTTATGGGGCACGTGCCGCCTTTGGTGTGATATTGATTACTACTAAAACTCCTTTAAAGGGCAGGACGGCGGTGAATTATTCCACGAATTTCTCATGGAATTCGCCAACTACCGTTCCCGACAACATTACAGAATCCTATCCCTGGGCAAAGGGTTTTAGCGATGCCTGGTCGCGCTGGAACGACAATGGCAATACGCTCACTGCGGTAAACAAAACTTTGCCCTTTTCGCCTGCCTACCTGGCAGAAATTAAAAGGAGGTGGGAAGACCCAACACTACCGCGGGTGGAGATCAACCCAGTTACGAAGGAATATCAGTACTACTACAGTACCGACTGGTACAAGGAGCTGTACAAGAATAGTTTCCTTTCCCAGGAGCACAACCTTTCTTTCTCGGGAGGAGGAGAGAAGAGTGCATTTTATGTGAGCGGCCGGTATAGAGGGCAGGACGGCTTATTTCGTTATAACTCGGATAACTTCGGCGTGTATAACCTGCGTGCCAAAGGTAGTATTGACCTGACGCAGTGGCTCCAGCTGGAAAACAATATGGAGTACTCTTCCATGAAGTACCACCAGCCGCTGAACGTGGGTGAAGGAAGTGGCATCTGGAGGAATATGGCGGATGAGGGGCACCCCCTGGCTCCGTTGCAAAACCCCGACGGCTCTCTCTCTTTTTCGGCTGCCTATACAGTCGGCGATTATTATATCGGAAGAAACGCCATCGACAATTCGCGACGCTTGTTGCGAAACAGAACTTCGGCAACTGCACGTTTTTTTGATAAGAATCTTACCATTCGCGGCGATTTTACCTTCCAGAATAATGACGAGGGAGCGCAACAAAATAGGGTGCAAGTGCCCTATAGTCGTTATCAGGGGGTGACCGGCTTTACCGGTACGAACACCAATGATTTGATGGAGGCAAGAAGAACGAACGAATACATAGCAACGAACGTTTACGCCGATTACAGTACCTTTCTGAATAGTGCCCACAACTTCAAATTTTTAGCCGGGTTTAACTATGAGCAATCGCTTTCGAGAAATCTTCAGGCACAACGAAACGGTGTGGTATACTCGGAAGCGGACGATTTAAACCTGGCACTTGGTCAAAGCATTGTGACCGGTGGAGGGTACCAGAAATGGGCCATTGCGGGCGGATTTTTCCGGGTTAATTATAACTTTCGTGAGCGCTACCTGCTGGAGTTTAATGGCCGTTACGACGGTTCTTCCAAGTTTCCTGCAGACGAGCAATGGGCCTTCTTTCCCTCGGTATCGGCAGGCTGGCGATTGTCGGAAGAGCCCTTTTGGAACGTTAGTCCGGCTGTCCTGAACGATATCAAGCTTCGGGCATCCTACGGCTCCCTCGGTAACGGGAATGTGAGGCCTTATGCCTTTACCGAAAGTTTTAGAATCAGCCAATCTGAACGTATTATCAACGGCGTTCGTCCCCAACAAACCGGGCAGCCCGGCGTAATTCCTGCTGGTTTAACCTGGGAAACCGCTACTACCGGAAATATTGGACTCGACCTTTCTGCGCTAAACAACAGGCTCCAATTCGTGGGTGACGTGTATCGCCGCTGGACTACAGACATGTTCACTGTTGGTCCAACCGTGCCGGCGGTATATGGTACGACCGTTCCCCTTGGAAACTATGCGGATCTGGAAACTACCGGTTGGGAAATTTCCCTTAATTGGGCCGATGATTTCTCGCTGGGCAAGAAGCCATTTGGCTATGGGCTAAAGGTGATGCTGTCTGACTATACCTCCATTATCACCAAGTACAACAATAAGGACATGCTGCTGACCGATCATTACACCGGAAAGCGCATTGGCGAAATTTGGGGCTATCAGGTGGAAGGTTTGTTCCGTTCCGCCGAGGAGATTGCTAATTCGCCCTCTCAGGCAAATATCCCCAACACCAATACGAGAAAAAATTATGTGGGCGACCTGAAGTTCCGAAATCTCGACGGAGATAATGTGATCTACCACGGCGAAAATAAGGTCGGAAATTCCGGCGACAAAACTATCATCGGTAATTCGGAACCTCGGTATATGTTTGGCTTCAACCTGTCGGGTGATTATGGCGGCTTCTTCTTATCGGCCTTCTTTCAGGGCGTGATGAAACAAGACTGGTACCCTGCCGCTGAATCCCGCTTCTGGGGGCAGTACAACCGCCCTTACAACAGTTATCCAAGCTGGCACGAGGATAATATGTTCCGGGAGGAACTTGGGAATTTTGACGCCTATCTTCCAAGGCTGGTAGGGTATGTGGCACAGGGAACAGGCCGGGCACTCCAGGTTCCGAATGACCGTTACCTGCAAAACGCAGCTTATGTACGACTGCGCAACCTGCAGTTCGGATATACGCTCCCTAAACGCCTTGCAGCAAAGATCAGTGCGAGCAACGCCCGACTGTACCTGTCGGCGGAAAACCTCTGGACCTGGTCGCCGATGTATAAATGGACGAAGGATACCGACGTAACCAGTATTTACGGCTCCGACCGCGACCTAAGTGGCGGGAACAGCGGTGATGGCTATAATTATCCCATGCTCAAAGCGGTATCATTTGGGCTGACTGTTAATTTTTAATCCGAGAGAAATGAAGATATTTTATTCCATATTGATGGCGCTAAGCATCTTATCGCTATCCTCCTGCGAACTTAACGAGGTGCCGGTAGATACGGCGACAAACCAAGCCATCTTTGGCTCTGAAAGTGGCATGGACCTGTACGTAAACTCGTTCTATAATATCTTGCCGAACCCCGATGTAGGGGTATTTCAGGGCGACGACGTTTCTGATATCGTTGCCAGAAACGGCGTGGATAACCTACTCTCGCCAAATGCACTTAGTCCAATTACCAGCTCCGGATGGAACTGGTCTGACCTCCGCAACATCAACTACTTTATTGAGAATGCGGAAAAAAGTAGCGTGGCTAATAAGAACAACTACCTTGGCTTAGCACGTTTCTTCCGTGCCTTGTTCTACTTTGACAAAGTAAAGCGGTTCGGAGACGTACCATGGATTGACAGAACCATCGAGGTTTCTGATAGTCCGACCTTGATGGGGCCACGGAACAGTCGCTTCGAAGTGATGGACAAGGTGCTTGCTGATCTCGATTTTGCGATTGAAAATATCTCCCTTACTGCTGACCCCAGCTGCACACGGATCACCAAAAATGTGGCGAGGGCTTACAAGACAAGGATCTGCCTCTACGAAGCCTCTTTCCGGAAATACCACACCTCCTACAATCAGCAATCCGCGGCAGCGCGCTGGTATAATGAGGTCGTTCAAGCTGCAAATAACATCAGCGGATTCAGCCTTCACCAGGCTGCTTCGCCAGACAGGTCTTACCGCGAGCTTTTTATTGCGAGAACACCCTACGCGGACGAGACTATTCTGGTAGTGGTGCTTAGCGCCAATCTGCAGGTTTACAGCTCTGCTAATCGCAGATTTATCAGTCCCACCTATGGCAACCGCCCCAGCCTTACGCGCCGTTTTGTAAATACTTATCTTAAACTCGATGGAACCCCCTTCACGGCCGATCCTGCTTACGCTACCACACAGTTTGTAGACGAAGTAAAGAACCGCGACCTCCGCCTGAAACAGACGATACGTGCTGAAGACTACCGCCGTACCGAAAACGGAGTTCCCGTTATAGCTCCTCCCAACTTTAGTCAAACTTTCACAGGTTACCAGCCTATCAAGTGGACGTATGACGAACGGTTCCCATATGATGATGAGAGCAGGAATGACAACGCCCATGTGATCATGCGCTGGGGCGAAGTACTGTTGAACAAAGCGGAAGCATTGGCAGAGCTCGGGCGGATGACAAATGCTGACTGGGCTTCCACCATCGGAGCCCTGCGAAGACGGGCAGGCATCACCGGACCGACATTAACCAACATGCCAACTGTTGCGGATCCATACATGGTAAACTTCTACCGGGGCAAGTTTACCGATCCGGTATTGCTGGAAGTATTGCGCGACCGGGCGATCGAGCTGGGATTTGAAGGTCTGCGCCCAAGCGATCTGATAAGATGGCGGCTCGGAGAACTGTTCGAAGAGGCTCCTATGAACGGCATCTATGTGCCTGCCCTCGGGGAGTATGACCTTAACGGAGATGGCATCAAAGATGTTTATTTCTACCAGGGAACAAAACCGACCTCCAGCTCGCCTGGAATTGCATTTGTAGATGTGAGTCCTTCCTCAGCAGCAGGAAGACTGCAGTTGTCGAACGGCACCTCTGGAGAAGTAGTGTTTAACCCGGGGGTACGTGATTGGGAAGACAAGAAGTACTTATACCCAATCCCTCAGAACGACCGTACGATGAACCCCGCCCTTGGACAAAACACCGGATGGGAGTAACAGGCAGGTAATTAGATTAGAATATGCTAAACGACAAGATGGAACGCTCAAATTTTTGTAATCTTTACTATATATCAGAAATGAAACCACCTATTTTCTTAATCTTTTCTTTGCTGCTGCTGGCTTCAAGCCTCTTTGCGCAAACAAAAAATACTGCCGGGATAAAAGTGGCCAGCTACAACCTGCGCATGGATACGCCGAAAGACAGCATGAATGCATGGCCCCTTCGAAAGGAAAATGTAAAACTCCTTATTCAATACCACGGCTTTGATATTGTAGGAACGCAGGAAGGCTTTCACCACCAGGTAACTGCCCTTACCGAAATCCCTTACTTTGCCTATTTCGGTGCAGGCCGGGACGACGGCAAGCAGGCAGGTGAGCACTCGGCGATCGTTTATCGGAAGGATCGTTTTGCACTGCTTGATTCCGGAAACTTCTGGCTTAGGGAAAATCCTGAGCAACCTGGAAAAGGTTGGGACGCTACCTGCTGCAACAGAATTTGCTCCTGGGTGAAGCTTAGAGATAAGAGTTCTAAAAAAGACTTCTACGTTTTCAACGCACATTTCGATCATCAGGGGGTTGTTGCACGCAGGGAATCCGGAAAGTTAATGGTTTCGAAGATTAAAGAGATCGCGAAAAACAGTCCTGTGATTTGTATGGGCGACTTTAATTCTACGCCTGAAACTGAACAAATTAGGACGCTGGCAGCTACACTTCAGGATAGTTACACTGTCACTAAGCTGCCGCCGTACGGACCTGTAGGAACATTCAACGGCTTCCAGCTTTCCGCTCCAATGAAACACCGGATAGATTACATTTTTGTTAATAAGGACTTCGAAGTGTCAAAATACGCGGTCCTTACTGATTTAAAGGATCAACGCTATCCCTCAGATCACCTTCCGGTAGTAGCAACACTCGACTTTGTCCGTTAAGGCTTCTTTTGTTGCAACATGGTTGATAGACCCAAAAAGCTCTCTGGAATTGTTTAATTCCAGGGAGCTTTTTGAGGTTTAACCGAGTCTGCTCAGCTACCGCCCCTTCTGGTCTGATTCGTCCGGATCGAAATGCTCGGAATAAAAATACTTTCGCTCTTCGCATGGAAGAAAAGGAGTTTTATCGCAGACATATTTTAGCAGACCAACGACTGTGTGATTCAGAGGTAAAAATGCGAGTTAGATACGGCTGGGAGAGCTCCAGCTTATGCAAAACATGACGAGCGCTAAGGAAATCTTGCCACACGGAAACCTCAGTAATTTCCCAAAAACAAAAACAATGCTTTTGAGACGAAGGTTCACATTTCCATGAATGTATTAACAACACAATCAGGACTCATTGCTGCCTGTCTACTTACTGTAAGCTTAACGGTAAGTTGCGGCGGGTCGGATAAAAAACAAATAAAAAGCGGTGCAGATACTGTAGCCACTATAGCCCTGGCGACAGGTGAAATTACCCTACCGGAGCCTGACACCACAGCCTCAAAAACAAAATACTCCGAAATCATCGGCTGGCCGGAGGGCAGGACGCCTGTAGCACCCGAGGGATTTAGCGTCACTCGTTATGCCGACGGCTTCCAGAGTCCCCGCTGGATTTACCAGGCACCCAACGGCGACATCTTTATCGCGGAAGCGGCAACCGAACACACCCTGAAGAAAAGGGCTAAAGATATGGTGACGGGTAAGGCTAAATCGCAACAACAGGAGGGCAGTGCTAATCGTATCACCCTGCTAAGAGACGCGAACCAGGACGGTAAGCCGGAGCTCAAAACAATCTTTCTGACTGGTTTGAAGCAACCTTTGGGGATGCTGATCCTCAACAACTCCTTTTACGTGGCCAATACCAACGGTGTGGTTCAGTATCCCTATACTCCCGGGCAGACCAGGATGACAGCGAAGGGAAAAAAGATTCTGGAGCTGACCGCAGATGGCTACAATAACCATTGGACGAGGAATCTCATTGCAAGTCCCGATGGCTCGAAGATCTATGTTTCAGTAGGTTCAGCCTCCAATTACGGAGAGCATGGAATGGAGCATGAGATCCGGCGGGCCAATATCCTGGAGATAAACCGCGACGGTACGCAGGAGAAAGTGTTTGCCAGCGGACTCCGCAACCCGGTGGGGATGGATTGGTACCCCGGCAGCAATACACTTTGGACTGCCGTGAACGAACGGGACGGACTTGGAGACGAGCTGGTGCCGGATTACCTGACGAGTGTAAAGGAGGGTGGCTTTTATGGCTGGCCATATGCCTACTTTGGCCAAAACGAAGACCCAAGGCTGAAAGGAGTACGACCCGACCTGGTCAAAAAAACGATCGTACCGGACGTAGCGCTGGGCTCGCATACCGCTTCATTGGGTTTGGCTTTCTATGATCAGAAGGCATTCCCTAATAAATATCATAATGGAGCGTTCATCGGACAGCACGGCTCCTGGAACCACTCGCAGCTGGTTGGCTATAAAGTTGTATTTGTTCCCTTTAGGAACGGAAGGCCCGCTGGCAAACCTGAGGATTTCCTCACAGGATTTGTCGCCAATCAGGAAGACGGTAAAGTCTACGGACGTCCGGTTGGAGTCGCCGTTCTCCGGGATGGCTCCCTACTCGTCGCCGACGATGCTTCAAATGTTATCTGGAGAGTAGCGGCAGAAAAAAAATAAGGGGTCACACCGTCGATAGTACCTTATCGGATCCCGTTTTTTTTTACGGGCGCAAGTAGACGCCTGTTGAAGGAACTGCCGTACTGAGTAGAGCAAAGCTAATGAAACTTATCCTCCCGGCATCTTAACCGGGAGGCAATTCCGGGAAGCTGGCGAAGCTGGAGGTCATTCACCCAAACAGGAAGCCCAGCAACGATGAGCAGTGTCACCTCTGCTCGTCCTGAACTAAAAAGCGAAGGAGGAAGTCTTTTTACGGTTCAGATGAATAGTAGGAACTGTAACCGCTCTTAATCACTTAAGGTATTACCCTAATTTCTCACTTACCCCGCCTACTTTACACACTTTAAGTAAACTTATCAGCCTGTCTAACAGGAGAAGCAGTTATTGCTATTTTCGGGCTTTCTCACCTGGAAACAAAAACCACTCATTTAAAACAGAAATCAGTTTCGGTGGTAGTATTATTAGAGCTCAACATAACCAAGATAAACCTAATTCCTGATTATTGTTTGACCCATCTGTCCTTTTTATAGTTCTCTCTATTTGAAAAACAACACGTTAAAGAAAGGAGGTGATTGATTAGTATACCTGTTATTAATTCCTTTTCTGCTATAACATCTAATTACCAATAAAAATTCTGGCTATGGAAACAAAACGACTTTTTCAAGTATTTCCGGTACACCAAGTTCCCTGGAACGTATTCATTTTAGTCCTCGCTCTTTCACTCTCCTCAGGCGGCAGCTTGCTCGCCTCTAACCCACCAACTATTCTTATAACCTCAAAAGCTGACATCACCGTAAGTGGTACCGTTACCTCTGAAACAGGAGAAACTCTGCCTGGCGTTTCAGTCAGGGTAAAAGGAGGTTCTGCAGGAACGAGCACGGACGCCAATGGGCGATTTTCTTTAACGGTTGATGAAAATGCGATCCTTATTTTTTCCTATATCGGCTTTACCACACAGGAAGTGTCTGTCGCCGGGCGCTCCTCTATCAACGTGGTTCTGGTAGAATCCAGTACTGACCTCCAGGAAGTAGTTGTTATAGGCTATCAGACCGTGAGGCGGCAGGATGTAACCGGCGCCACCGGGACGGTGAACACCCGGCAGACGGAGCGGTTGGTATCACGCTCCCTTCCGGAGAACCTGCAGGGAATGGCCGCTGGCGTTAACGTTCGCACGGGCGGTTCGCCTGGTCAGGAAGCAGTAGTGAACATTCGTGGGATCGGGACCTTCGGGAATACCAGTCCCTTGTACGTTATTGACGGGATGTTTTCTGATCCCAATACAACCATTAATCCCAATGATGTAGAGAGCATTCAGATTCTGAAGGATGCTTCGGCTGCGGCAATTTACGGCTCGAGGGCGGCAAATGGCGTAGTCCTCATCACTACCAAGAAAGGAAGGGAAGGGGCTCCGCAGATTACCGTCAGCACCAGGAACAGTATTTCCGAGATTCCCAGAAGATATGACATGATGAATGCTGCCGAGTATGTAGCTACCAATACCCGCGCATTTAATGCCTCCGGGGAGCCCTTACAGCCGGGTATTGCCGCTTATAACGGCGCCGTCAATACTAACTGGGCCGATGAAATCCTTCGGACCGGCGCAGTACAGGATTATAATGCCACTATTTCCGGCGGAGGAGCCAACTCGAGGTACCTGCTGTCAGGGGGGTACTTTAAAGATAAAGGAACCTTAATAGGCAGGGATTTCGATCGCGGTTCTTTCCGGATTAACACGGAAGCGACCAGGGGCAAATTTAAATTCGGGGAGAACATTGGAATTTCAACCTCTACTCTTCGTACTCCTTTCCAGGGAGGCTTTGCGGAAGGGAATCCCTGGTATGACGTTTGGAGCAGCATCCCCATCCTGCCCGTCAGAAGCGATGCGTTCGTAAGTACCGGGAATCCAGGAGGTTGGGGATATGGTTCTACAGAGTTTGTAAACACGTTTTCAAGGAATCAGGTCGCAATCGCTGACATTACTTCGATCAAAAACAACTTCGCCAAGCTCTTGGGAAACGCGTTTTTACAGTATGATATTTTGGAAGGTCTTACCTATAAATTCAACGCCGGACTTGAAACCAGTTTTGATAAGTCGCAGGCTCTGCGGAAAGAAGGTTCCTGGTATCAGAACCAGTCGCCCGACTTGAGCCGGCTCACCGATACCCGCTCCCAGTACCTGAGTTACCTCTTTGAGCACACATTGAACTTTAGCTTAACGAGGAGTCGTCACACACTGAACGGGGTGGTCGGCTACACGGAGCAAACCAATCAGCGCGACAATACCATTGGCAGCGGATCGAGACTGTCTCAGTTCGGCGGCAATTACTTCACCACCTTAAATACCACCAGCGGAGTTCCTGGCGACAGGACCGCCTCTGGTACCCGGTTTAGATCGTACCTGACCTCATTCCTCGGTCGACTGAACTATAACTTCGCCGACAGGTACCTTGCCACCTTTACGTTCCGAACCGACAAGGATTCGAGATTTTCACCTGAAAACAGAATCGGTACTTTCCCATCTGTCGCCCTCGCATGGCGCCTCTCCAACGAGAATTTCTTTAAGGTGGACTGGATTTCGGATCTGAAAATCCGAGGATCATGGGGGATGCTGGGCGTAAACACGTTGTCAGAATATCAGTATTTTGCTTTCCTTAACCAGGGTCCCAGCGCAGTGTTTGGTCCAGACCAGCAAACCTTTCCAGGAGCAACACAGGCACGCCTTGCTTACGAAGATCTGAAATGGGAGGAGAAAGAAACGACGAACCTGGGTCTGGATGCCACCATACTCGATAACCGTTTAACGCTGGCTATCGATGTATTCCGGTCGATTTCAAGAGATGTATTGGTAGGGCAGCCCTTGCCACGTTACCTGGGCAACCTGCAGGGCGACCCCATTGTGAATTTCGCCTCTGTACGTAACCAGGGACTTGAGTTTGAAGCAGGTTTTCGCCCCAGAACTAGTCCCGCCGGGTTCACGTGGGATTTAGGAGCCAATTTTAGCATCATCAGAAATGAAGTACTTGGCTTCGGAAACCTCGGTGTTGATCCCATAACCGGGCAGCCCCGCACCTACATCACGTCAGGGAACACGCGCACCCAGATAGGACGCTCCATTGGTGACTTCTTTGTATTAAGGACCAACGGTATCTTTCAGAATCAGCAGGAAATTGCCGCTCACCGGGCGCAACAGGCTTATGCCCAACCTGGCGACATCCGGTACAGGAATCTGGTGGATGGCGGAACGAATGATGATATCAATGACGCCGACCGGGCTTTTGCCGGTTCCCCCTGGCCGAAGTTCACCACTGGACTCCAGTTCAATTCATCTTTCAAGAATTTCACGCTGGGATTACAACTCTACGGTGCTTTTGGGCAGAAGATCTATAACGATGTACGAAGGGAACTGGACAGCTTCGGAAACTCGAATTACCGCAGGGACATTGATCCCTGGACGCCTGAAAATCCCAACGCAGAAGATCCTCGACTGGGATATCAGTTTGCTGCTGGTAACGCCAATCGTGGTCTGAACGAAAATGCCCGCGACGATTCTGACAGATGGATAGAAGATGGTTCTTTCTTACGGCTGCGGAATCTGGAGCTCGGCTATCTCATTCCCGAGAGATTGGTCAGCCGGGCCGGTGTCCGGAATCTCAGGATCTATGTAAGTGCGCAGAACCTGTTCACGCTCACCAAGTACACTGGTCTGGATCCCGATATTGTTGGAGCGAATGCAAACTCTAATTCGATTGATAACCCTCCAAGAACCACGTTGGAACCAGGTGTAGACACAGGGAACTACCCGGCTTCGAGGATCATATCGTTCGGTTTAAACGCGGGGTTTTAACTCCCTAATGGAAATCGGTTATGAAAAGATTAATAATACTATCTCTAATACTTATTGCCCAGCTTGGCTGTAAGAGAGATTTTGACGAGATAAACCCCAACGCCCCTACGATAGCGAGTTTCTGGAAGACTTCGGACGACGCGGTACGAGGTGTAAATGCGGTCTACGGTACTTTCTATCGCACACCAGCGCTCTACTCACGCTGGATGTATTACCACGGAACGCTCAAGTCTGATGAAGGATTTGGTTCAGGCGGAGACGGAGGACTGAACAATTTGATGCGCTTTAATCAAACGAATTACGACGATCCCTTAACTGCCCTGACCTGGGAAACGCTGTTTGTAGGCGTCTTCCGGGCTAACCAGGTAATTGCCAATGTTCCGGTTATACCTATGGATGAAGGCTTGAAGAACCGCGTAATTGCAGAGGCGAAGTTTCTAAGAGCCCTGTTTTATTTCAACCTCGCCTTATACTATGGCAGGCCCCCGCTGCTTCTTGCACCCTCTACAACCAACGATACCCCTCCAAACGCGACTACAGCCGAAGTCTACGCGCAGGTGGCCAAAGATCTCACGGAAGCTATTCCTGATCTACCAACTACCTACGCCGGAAACGACCTGGGAAGGGCCACGAGGGGTGCCGCTTATGCTTTACTGGGCAAGACCTATCTGCAACAGAAATTGTATCAGCCTGCGCTTGATGCATTTGCCTGGCTTGTAACTGGCCCGGGCAGCACTCTCTACCGCCTGACACCCAATTACAGAGATAACTTTGTGATAACCAGAGAGAACAATGAAGAGTCGGTATTTGAAGTTCAGTTCAACATAAACCTGACCGAGAATACAGACGATGACGTCGATGAAAGCCGGGTGAACAACACAGGAACCTCCATTTCGCAGTTTTTTGCTCCTCCAGGTGTTGGTTTTAACGATGGCGCCGCCAGGCGGTGGTTAATAAACGAATTCTTACAGGAAACGACGGCAACAGGCGGAAGGGACCCCAGGTTGGAAGCTTCATTTATTTTTGATTTTACTAATCCTGCAGGTCCGGCTGCAACCATGGTATACGGACAAAGCTTTGCAAGTCGATACGGCAATGGTCCAAATGCAAATGGCGTATGGTTTCGGAAGCTATTGAATGATCATTGGAAGAATGAGGAAGGCTTCAGGTCGCCAAACAACTACCGCTTGATCAGGTATGCAGATGTTTTACTGATGTATGCTGAATGTCTGAACGGACTGAATCGCACTCCCGAAGCCTATGCCTTTGTGGATGAAGTGCGTACACGTGCAGGCTTGCGCCGTCTGAGTGTTACCCGTCCGGGCCTTAACGCGCAGCAGTTTTTGGCACAGCTGAAACATGAACGGATAACGGAGTTGGCAGGAGAGGGCTGGCGCTGGGCCGACTTACAACGCTGGGGCGATCTTAGTCCCGCTCTGGCTGCCCGCGATCCCGAATTTGCGAATTTTGTGGTTGGGAAACATGAATTATATCCGATCCCACAAACAGATATTGACCTCAATCCCAATCTGACCCAAAATCCCAATTACTAAGAGCAGCCGTCTCCTGCACATTATGCCGGGAGACGGCTCTTCTGTTTAAATAAACGGAAGGACTATTTATGATCATAGCTGATAACTTAAAACGCCGATCAATGTATACCTTGAGTCTCTTCTTTTTTCTTGTGGTATCAGTGACAGAAATCCATTGCGGAAAATCAGGTGGTGCAGAAGGGGAAGCACCTGCACCGGTGATCGAGCAGTTTACCAATCCCTTGCAGAACGGTGCAGATCCCTGGGTATATCAACACGGTGACACCTATTACTATTTGCAGACTACCGGAAATTCTGTGAGGATATGGAAGACGGACGCCATCTCAGAACTGGCTTCTGCGCCCTCAACAGTAGTATTTAGTCCGCTGGACGGCGCTCCTAATTCGCGCAACCTCTGGGCACCTGAATTACACCACCTCGACAATAAGTGGTATATCTATTATACTGCGGGCGATGGTCAGGACACCACTCAACGTACCTGGGTACTTGAAAACAGTAGCGTTGACCCGACCTTGGGAAACTGGATAGACAAAGGTCGCATCTATAATGCAAGTGCCGATTTTTGGGCTATAGATGGAACGGTCATGGAGTACCAGGGGAGACGGTATTTTATTTGGAGCGGCCGCCCACGAGCTGCTATCGATCTTACACAGAATATCTATATATCTGAAATGGTCAATCCCTGGTCGCTTAAAGGGGAGACTATAATGATCAGCCAGCCAGAATTCGATTGGGAAAGGAACGGGTTTGGAGTAAATGAAGGGCCGCAAGTATTAAAAGGGCCGCAGAACACATATTTTTTGACCTACTCCGCCAGCTACTGTGCTACAGACGACTACGTCATGGGGATGCTGAGCCTGAAGCCCGGAGGTGATCCTTTGCAACGAACCGACTGGATAAAGAAAAGTGCGCCGGTATTTGTCAAAAAGCCACAAAACAATGCCTATGGTCCTGGCCATAATTCATTCTTCAAGTCGCCGGATGGGAGAGAGAACTGGCTCATCTATCACGCTAATTCAAACACAGGAGAGGGCTGCGGCAATCAACGAAATATCCGGATACAAAAGTTCAGCTTCCATGCCGATGGAACTCCCAATTTCGGAGAACCGGTTGCCACGGGGTTGAAAATTGCCAAACCATCGGGAGAGTAACATCACCACCTAAGCGATGGGGTGTTGTGTGAAGGTAGTAGGGTTTGCCAAGACCTGAACTCCTGCCTCCCATTTTGAACTTGGCGACTGTCGCGAGGTGTTCTCTTTCAGTCTGAAATACACAAAATAAAAACATTATCCCTCTAGAGCGATTAATAAAGCTGGTAATTTATTTGAATCATGCTCTATTTACGAAAAACTCTCATTTTATTATTTGTATCAGTATTCGCTTTAACGTCTTGTAAAAAAGATGATGATGGCCCCGCTACCAGTAACCTGCTGGAACAAGGCAGATGGCGGGTAGCTTTATTCGCTCAGGGGGGAGTTGACAAGGCAGCCTTTTTCAACGACTATGAGTTTCGCTTCGGCGATAATGGTGTAGTGACAGCCAGCAAATCGGGCGCAAGCACTGTAACCGGAAGCTGGATCGTCAACGACGAGGATGATGACGAGATCGAGGTAATCTTCAACTTTGGTTCCACTACGGGCTTTAATGGGTTGAATGAAGACTGGAAAGTGGTCGAAAGAACAAGTTCGAGAGTTCGCTTTGAACACAGTCGCAGCAACGGCACTGACCTCCTGACGTTGGAAAGATTCTAACTATCCGATACCGGTTGCTCGCCAGCCGGTATCGTTTTTCTTCTATCACCATTTCCTCCCGACACCTATTCCAGGAAGTTTTTTCCTATAGTTAACAATTCGCTTTACAATTGGCAGGCAGCGTTAACTGGCCTTGTTTTTAATGGTATTTTTATCAGGAATTAAGGAGCGACCACTACCTCGTCCTGACTATCTACCTATGAAAAACCTTTTCAAACTATTTGCCTCCTTTTTGTTGTTGGTCAACGGCATCTGTGCGATGTATATTGGCTGGGAGTTGGTTTTATATCCCGACGGCAGTACGCTGCAGCTTCCACTAAGTTTGTTGAGCAACTCACCTTTCCAAGACTACTTGTTACCGGGTATCTTTTTATTTACGACTAATGGGCTTTTCAGCTTCTTTGTCCTCGGAACAATGCTCGTGTGGCCGCGCAACTCGCCTAAGCTGATCATTTTTCAAGGAATCGTTCTGACGATTTCGATGTTAGCACAAAGCCTGTACCGGGGGGAGCTTAATTTCCTTCAGCTACTTTACCTCTTCAGCGGACTATTATTGATTCTTTCCGGCTTTGTAATTAAACGAATAGAAGAAAAGGAGTTTTTGCGCAGGCATATCTTTAGTAGAACGCACAGCCTGGCCTGAGCGATAGGACGACAACACCCAGGTTTGCCTGCACCAATCAGCAGAAGCTAAAATAACAAGAATAGGTCTATTACTCAGGACGCGAGCAAGGCTAGCCACTTCGAAGCAAACGAGCCATAATACCTCGGGTTGCCCTTGAAAAACATTCCTATTTGGTTTGGGTTCTTGAGTAAGAATGACCAACTACCCATGACAGGAAGAAAGAATGTTTTACAGTCGGTTGCCCGCACCGGTTTTTTTACCAAGGGGCTCGTTTATTGTCTGATCGGGCTGCTCGCCTTTATGTCGGCGTTTGGGCTTAAGGGACAGCGGGTGGAGGACAGCGACCGTTCAGGGGTTTTCAATCTTATTCTCGACCAACCGCTGGGGAAAGTTATTCTGAGCTTGATTGCTGCCGGATTACTCTGCTATAGTGGCTGGCGTCTCCTGCAGGCCTTCCTAGATACGGAACAGAAGGGAAACGATATGAAGGGACTAGGAAGCAGGGCAGCCTATTTATTCAGCGCACTCAGTTATCTTTTGTTCGCAGTACTGGCTGCGTCATCGGTCCTTGGATCTGGAGGGAAAAGCTCGGGAGGAGGTTCCTCTGGACAAACGCTTGCACAAAAAGTACTGGAGCAACCCGGGGGGCAGTGGTGGTTACTATTGATAGCCTTGTTTTTTGTAGGATTGGGGCTACACCAGCTATGGTATGGCAATTCCGAAAAATATAAAAAATCGCTGGACGTAAGAGCGCTCGATGAGAAAGCCTCTGCATCATTACTGAGGGCGGGCAAGATCGGGCACATCGCCCGCGGAATCGTATGGCTGATCATCGCCTTTTTCTTTTTCAAGGCAGGGATCCATCAAAATGCTGCCGAGGCCGGAGATACAACCAATGTATTCCGCTTTGTCTATGACAGTCCCTACGGGAAATACCTCCTTGCTGCTTTAGGCGCAGGCTTGGTTTGCTATGGCGTCATGAACTTTATTCGTGCAGTTTTTGAGCGGCTGAATACAGGACGAACCTGAGGGTGGGAGAGTGTGTTACTAAGGCTAAGTAATTCCTGTGGTTCCTTTCGTTGCATTCGTGCAGATTGCAGGCACTGAACTAAGGCGAATTGATGTCTGGTGCGAGCTTTATTGAGCAAAATCAAAAAACAGAAAAGATATAATTGATGCTAGTCTGTAATATTTTTGCTATATTTAGGTACCCCATTAACCAATTGTAATACGAATATTCAGGTGCGTAACTCTAAAGTAATAGGTGATGACGATCAGGCTCTGTGGAGTAGCTACAGAGGTGGAAATGCTACAGCCTATAATGCGCTCATAAGGAAGTATTCTAATCTATTATTCCGCTATGGTATTCGCTTCGTTCCTGACAGAGACTTCGTAAAAGATTGTATCCAGGACGTGTTTTTTGAGCTGTGGAACCGTAGAGAAGCTATTAATCCGACCGGCTCCGTCAAATCTTATCTCCTGAAGGCGTTACGATTAAGAATCTTCAGGGAAAAGGCTAAATGGACAACATCAGAGACATTGGACGACGACTATTGTTTCGAGATTGAGTTCAACGTGGAAAGTAAGCTCATCGAAAGTCAGACGACCGAAGAAATGAGATTAAGAATGGCCGATGCTTTGAATAAACTTCCTAAAAGGCAAAAAGAAATTTTATACCTCCGCTTTTACGAGGGCCTGGACCATGAACGAATTTCCCAGGTAATGGGCTTAAATAAGCAGTCTTCCTATAACCTGCTCCACGAAGCAATCATGCAATTGAAACATATCTGGGTTGGACAATTGGTTACACCCGCCCTTTTTATACTGATTATGTAAATTAAATTTATTGGCAATCAGCTATTTATAATATTTTTTATTTTTTTTCTCTCTTCTACCAGTAGATTCTCGCACTTTCTGAATAATACTTTTAGCTAACCCCTAAAAGCCTAAATGTGAAAGAGTATACCGATTATGAACTGATAGATTTTATATCAGATGATTCCTTTGTAGACTGGGTTACTAATGACCCTTCCAGCCAAGATGACTTTTGGTCGCAATGGCCGTTGAAGTATCCGCACAAAGCCGACATCTACCATCAGGCAATTGAGCTGGTATCCTCCTTACATGTCAAGCCCGTTACTGCCCTGAGTGAGACAGAGATCACGGAGCTAGTTCAGCAAATTGAACGTAAAATACATGAAGCAAGTATTGAGGAAACGAACGTCAGACAGCTTCCCTGGTATCAGAAGAGCTGGATGAAGATGGCAGCTGCCGTTTTAGTGATAGCAACTGTGGGGACGATGCTCTATAGGGGCTATGTCGAGTCAGTCCATCCGAAAGTGGCAACCAAGGTTTCTCCCTACAGGGAAGTATCCAATCCGGGTATCATTCGTCTGCCCGATAATAGCACGGTCATTTTAAGGCCTGGAAGTAAAATCAGGTACGCTGACAGCTTCACTTCTTCCAAAAGAGAGGTATATCTGGAAGGAGAGGCCTTTTTTGAAGTTACAAAAGATGCTCGCCGACCCTTCATTGTAAGAACCGAAGAACTGATTACCAAGGTGCTAGGTACCAGCTTTTCCGTGAAAGCCTATAAGAACGATAAAGCCTTCAGTGTAAAAGTGAACACCGGAAAAGTTTCTGTCTTTGCGAAAAAGACAGGCTCAGAGAAGGAGTTTCTGTCGCAGAACCTGGAAAGCGGCGGCGTGCTGATCACCCCCAACCAGGAGGTAACATTTCATCGCCAGGAGACCCGCCTGGTTAAAAAGAGACTTGAAATTCCGACAGACCTCTCCATCGAGGTAGCTGAAGAGAAGCTGGAGTTCGTGGATACACCATTTTCTCAGGTGATTACTGCGATCAATAAGGCCTACGATATCCAGATAAAATACGACGAAGAGAAAATAGGCAACTGTCCGTTAACGGCGTCCCTCTCGAGGCAGCAATTGTATGAAAAGCTTGACTTAATCTGCCGTGCGGTGGAGGCCAGCTACAGTATTGAGAATGGAAATATAGTAATCAAGGGAAAAGGCTGTAATTAACCAACCAAAAAAAATATATGAGATAGAGACAACTAAAAAAACCGGCAGTGCTGGAACACTACCGGAAAGAACTTCGCCCATCTTCTGCTTGCAACGTTAGAATGGGCTTTATTGAACTAACTAATAATTCAACCTCTTAAATTATGAAAAAAAAACGTTTACATGTACTTATCATGCAAATTACTTTTCTCCAGATAGCTATCAGTCTCTCCCTGATGGCGAGTGCTATAGCGAAAGATAGTAAAGCACAACTGGCGTTAAAAACCAGCGTGACCATTGATGTTAAGTCCGAAAAGTTTAGTAAAGTACTAACTTCACTTGAGCAGCAATCCAAGATTTCGTTTATATACAGTTCAGCAATTATTAACTCAGACCGGCGCGTCTCGATATCGGTCGTGAACAAGTCCCTCGAGACCGTATTGAAAGAACTACTGCCCCCCCTGAACCTAAGCTACCAGGCCTCGGGAGATGTAGTACTGATAACAAGAAGATCAAAAGACAAGTCCGAAATAGCGTCCGCTCCACTGTCCATCGTGCGGGTTACGGGAAGGGTAACTGACGAAAAAGGGGAAGCATTGCCGGGGGTAAGTGTAAGGGTAGTGGGAACCAATTCGGGTACCGTTACGGATATAAATGGTGTTTATTCGATATCCGTGCCGGATGGAGCTTCAATAACCTTTAGTTATATAGGCTTTCAAAGTCAGACGGTTGCAGCTAAAGAAGGTACGCTAAATATTGTGATGAAACTGGATGAGCTGGGCACCAAGTTAAATGAGGTAGTGGTTGTAGGCTATGGAACTCAGAAACGTTCGGACATCACCGGATCGGTAGCTTCAGTACCTAAGGAGCGCCTGTCTAAATTGCCTGTCAACAACGTAATGCAGGCCATTCAGGGAGCCGTTGCCAATGTAACCGTCAATCAGGCTTCATCCATACCGGGTGATGCTCCCTCTGTTCAGGTGCGAGGTAGAAATTCAATCACTGCCTCATCTTCTCCATTCATTGTAGTAGACGGGATTCCCCTGACGAAAACAGATGGATCTATCAACGATATCAATCCTAATGACATTGAATCTGTCGAAATCCTGAAGGATCCATCCTCTGTAGCTATCTACGGGGTGAACGGATCGAACGGAGTGATTCTTATTACGACGAAACGGGGTACAACCGGTAAACCAGTAATCCGCTACAGTACTTACGCAGGCGTAGAAAATGCAACGGATGTCCTCGAGGGTGTGTCGGGTGAAGAAATGCTCGCCAGGTACAAAGAGTATGCACGCATTAACCAGCTTCCTTTGTACAATGGAGGTCCTGTCAGAAACGAATATGAATTTGAAAACTATCAGAATGGTGTTACTACGGACTGGATAGACGCTGTTATGCGACAGGGCGTGAACCAAAATCATAATTTAAGCGTCAGCGGCGGCAGCGAAACCGCAAAATACTATGTGTCGGGGGATTACATGTCCCAAAAGGGAGTAATACTGGGATATGATTATAAGCGATATGGCTTCCGCGTAAATACAGATATCAAGCCTACCAGTTACATCACCGTCGGTACCTCTTCCTTTATGACCTACCATAATCGGGATGGCGGTCGCGCTCATCTTCAAAATGCCATGGCCATGAGTCCTTATGCGAGAATGTATGAGGCTGATGGGAGGCTTACACAACATCCGATGAGAGGAGAACAGCTATGGGCCAATCCTTTGCTTCCTACGACCATTAATCCGCTAAGACGCTCCTTCAATATGACCTTGAACGGCTATGGGGAGTTAAACCTCGGAGAGCTAGTGAAGCCGCTCAACGGGCTGAAGTATCGGTTCAACGGAGGTTATACTTATTTTCCGGGACGTGAGAATTTGTACGAAGGAAAGTCGGTCTATAATATGACCGGTTTTGCCAGATTGATTAACACGGAATCTCAAACGTACACCCTGGAGAACATCCTTACCTATAACAAAGACATCGGTAAACACCACTTTGACTTCACGGGCTTATATGCTGCTAAACAAAAGTATTATCAGAGCGTTACGGCCGAAGGTTCTAACTTCCCAAATGACGATTTGGAATGGGGTAATATCAACGGTGCCGCTACGCAGGTAACCCGTTCTTTTGCAGATAAGTATAACACGATTTCTCAGATGGGTCGGCTAAACTATGGTTTTGACAGCAGGTATTTGCTAACCCTTACAGTACGCAGGGATGGTTCTTCCGTATTCGGGCGGAATAACAAGTACGGTACCTTCCCGGCAGCAGCTGTAGCCTGGAATATTCATAATGAATCATTTATGAAGCCTTTGGGAAATGCTGTGAGCAATTTGAAGCTGCGGGTGTCTTATGGTCTGGCAGGTAACGAAGCAATTAATATTTATGAATCCTTGGCCCTGTTGAATACGAATGGCTTGGCAATGGGAGGTCAGTCGAGAACTGCTCTTGAAACACGAGCCCTTATGGGTAATGCCAATCTCCAGTGGGAAAAGGCCAGAAGTTTCAATACCGGTTTAGATTTCGGCTTCCTGAACAACCGCATAAGCGGATCTGTCGATGTATATAAAACAAACACCTATGACTTGCTGCTGAATCAAGCGCTGGCAAGAATAACTGGTTATGAGCGTGTTATTTCGAATATTGGTAAGTTATCTAATAGTGGTGTGGATTTGACTTTAAATAGCCGAAACTTCACGAAGAAAGATTTTACCTGGTCGACAACCGCTGTATTTGCTACCAATAGAAATAAAATTGTTAGTCTTTATGGCGACGGGCGGGACGATATAGGGAACAGCTGGTTTCTAGGCCAGCCCGTAGGCGTAATCTACGATTATACTTACCTGGGTATTTGGCAACAGGATGAAATCGATCAAGGATTGCACACCAACTGGGATGCCAACGCCAAGGCTGGTGATGTGAAGTTGGCAGACATCAATAAAGATGGTAAGATAGATGCCACAAACGACAGGACGATTCTTGGACAAACATCACCAAAATGGACCGGGGGGCTCACCAATACATTTACTTACAAAAACTTCTCGCTGAACGTCTTCATCAATACGGTGCAGGGTGTTTTAAGAAATAACTCACAGATCAATGCTGCTTCAGATGAAATGGGGCGCCGGAATGCTCCTGCCGTCATTGGTTATTGGACGCCTGAAAATAAAAGCAATGAGTGGCGTTCCTTGCATAACCAGTCAAACAGATATAATTATCGATTCGCTTCGGATGCCAGCTTCACCCGGTTAAAAGACGTAACGCTAAGTTATGATTTACCGAAGTCGCTAATGACGAGAATTGGAATTAGTGGTATTCAGGTGTACGCAAGTGGTCGTAACCTGTACACCTGGACGAACTGGATAGGGTGGGATCCTGAAGCTCGTGATATTAACCGGGGCTCGGAGAACGACAATTTAAACTATCCAATGGTAAGAAGCTTTGTATTTGGCGCTAACGTTAATTTTTAATCCTAAAGACATTTATTATGAAATATACAACATATATATGTGCTGTTCTTGCTGGCGCAACCATGACAGTGACGTCCTGCAAAGAAGATTTTCTGGAAGAAAGGCCCTACTCTAATTATAGTACTGGAAACATTAGCAACTCTACGATCGAAGCACAACTCGTCGGCTTGCACCGAAATTACGCCGACCTCTGGGGACAAAGCGGAGAGCAAGGATTTACATCGGCATGGCAGATCGGCATGGATATCACCAGCGCCGGGGCCACTCAGGGTGTAGAGAATGGCTTTTATCAGTATGCCACTTTAAATGCAGAGAATGCCGCTGTTAGTTACCTGTGGTCAAGGTGTTACCGGTTCATCAACAATGCCAACATCATTATCGCAGCAGCAGGAGACAACAATAAGCCAGCAAACGCAGAGGCTCGCTTTTTTAGGGCGTACGCCTATAACATCCTGGTCACCTTGTGGGGCGATGTGCCGCTATTGACTGAACCTATCACGGTTCCGACCTTTAACCTTACCCGTCAGAAGGTGGTAGACATCGATAAAGTAATTGATGAAGATTTGACCTACGCTGTAGCCAACCTTCCTGATGCCGGCAAGGCTCCAACGGAGAGCCGGATTAATAAGGATATTGCACGTCAGTTAGCAGCAGAAGCTTATTTGCGAATGGGTATGCGCGACAATTCCTATTTTGCCAAATCCGAACAAATGTCTACAGACATTATCAACAACACCAGGTATAAACTGATCGAAGCGAGATATGGAAAGTTTTTAGGCGAGGGGGGAGATTACTACCGGGATATGTTCCGTTTTGGTAACCAGCGTTACTCGCAGGGAAATACTGAAGCGATCTGGACCTTCGAAATGGAATACAATCGGAACGTACCAAATGGAACTATTAACTCGCCTCAGCAACGCCGGGTTTGGCAGCCGGGGTACCATAACTGGTCGGAGATGGTGAATGCAGACTCCTTAGGCGGTCGTGGAAACGGACGTCTGCGTCTGAGTAACTTTATGAAGTATACAGTTTGGAAAGGTCTGGAAGGTGATATTCGTAACAGTAATTACAATATCCGCCGTACCACCAATTATAACAAACCAGGGGTGAGCACATTGATCGGCATTGATAAAGACGGGTTTCGGGTAGCGGCGAACTCTCCTCTGGCTGTAAGTACAAGAACGATAAAAACAGGAGATAAAGTCATTCCATTCCGTGCTGACAGCCTGGTAACCTGGTATCCGTATCCTACTAAATGGGGCGGTTATGATCCAACCGACGACTTTGGCTTTGCGGTAGTGAAAGACTGGCCGGTAATGCGTTTGGGTGAAACTTACCTGTTACGTGCCGAAGCGCGCTTCCGTCAGAATAACAATGCAGGAGCAGCCGACGACATCAATAAATTACGCGATCGGGCTTTCAAACAGGCACGAATCACACAGGGCAACCCAAACCTCGGAAAAGTAAGTGCAGCAGACATTAACATCGATTTTATTCTTGACGAGCGTGCACGTGAATTGATTGCAGAAGAAAATCGTCGTATGACACTGGTGCGTACCGGTAAACTAAAAGATCGGATCGCTAAGAACGGAGACACCGGTCCGGCGGATAAAGTCACTACCGGCTTCCAGGATTACAACGTGCTGTTACCGATCCCACTGAGTGAAATTCTTCTTAATAACAAGGGAGGACAATCTTCTTTAATTCAAAATACCGGCTACGGTCAAAATTAGTACTAAGCACATCAAAAGAAGCCGCTTCATGATTTGAAGCGGCTTCTTTGGTTAATGATCACTCTAAGTTGCGATAACCACAAATGAGTTTCAAAGAAAATGGCTAATCCTTAAATAGCTTTTTATACCACAGCCACTTCCTTTGTCCTCCTGAATTCGTTTCAGGATCCCTTGCTTATCGTTACGTTGCCAATTCATCTGATATATTCGCAAGATCAAGGTGTCATGCTACTGGAACCTTACCACTAGCAATCCCTGTTGCACGGCCGACTTGGCTCAACGCTTTGCACCTAAAACTTCCCGGAATAAATACTACCATTGAAAAATGTAACTAAGCTTTTTTAACTTTGCGATTACATAAAAAATCCCTTTTTAATCATTTTTTAACCTTAGAATCCTACTTTTGTCCCATTGACAGATGATTCTATCCAGAAGTTTCCATAAATACACTGCATTCTTCCTGCTGCTGATATTCTCGGCGGTGCAGGTTATTCAGTGCCTGCACCACCATGCAGAGGAGAATCATGCTGCGTTTTCTGTAAAAGATGATCATCATTCCTCTGGTGCGCAGTTCCACATAGCGGATGTGAAATGTGAACTTTGTGACTATTTGCGCGATCATCAGCCACGTTGCTTCTTCCCGAAACAGCCGCCGTTCGATGTCGTCTTTAACATTCCGCCCCGAACACCTTCCGCTTCATTTACCGAGAGTTTGTTCGAACGTGCCGTCCATACCTGGACGAATAAAGGCCCCCCTGTAAGTTAATTCTTCTTCTCGCAGGTTTCCCTGTGATACCTAGTTCATCAGACTCATCGTCTTTTGAACTGCCTACGCGTTTTACCACGCTTTTCTCACGCTTTTAATTTTTATTCTATGAGGTATCGGGTATATAGTATTATTACCCTCGTATGCCTTGCCGTGCAGACATTTGCACAGCAGGCAGATTGCCGCTTCCCGGTGGAAGGGCTCGTTATCGATTCGGTCTCCAGGGAAGCTGTTCCTGGTGCTTCTATCCGCATGGATGCAGGTAACAAAACATCCTTTAGTGACGAGCACGGTCATTTCAGTTTCAACAGGGGCTGTAGCGGAAAGGCTGTACTCACCGTGACTGCCCTTGGATATCAGCCCTATCGGAAAGAACTGGTGATCGGCGGGCCCCTGGAGCTAACCCTGCAACTACAGCCTACTCGGTTGAACTTGCAGGAAGTGGAGGTAAGGGCTAGAAAACCCGCTGCTCCAGGAGTGAACGCAAATACGACCGTATCGGGACAGCAACTTGAGCAGACAAAAGGCGGCACGCTAGCGGATGTATTGAAGAGCGTACCAGGTGTTAGTACGTTGCAGGCCGGGGCAACGATCACAAAACCGGTAATACAGGGACTTCACAGCAACCGCCTCCTCATTTTAAATAACGGCATTCGGCAGGAGGGACAACAATGGGGGATGGAACATGCTCCTGAAATTGACCCTTTTGTTGCACAGTCGGTCACGGTGGTCAAGGGAGCAGAGGGGATCCGGTTCGGGCCCGAAGCAATTGGAGGCGTGATCCTGGTAAAGCCTTCAGCCCTTCCAAAGCAAGGAGGTCTACAGGGTGAGCTGAACCTTACTGGCTCGAGCAATGGAGCTGCGGGGGCGGTGTCGGGACGTATAGAGGGAGGACTTGGCAACGTTCCGGGTTTCGGCTGGCGCCTGCAAGGCACAGGAAGGGCCTCGGGAAATGGCAGCACGGCCGACTATTACCTCGATAATACCGGAGTACGGGAGCTCAATTTTTCTGGTGCATTGGGATATTCGCGGAAGAAAGTGGAGGCCGACCTTTATTTCAGCCATTTCAACACTGAAATTGGAATATTTCGCGGATCGCATGTGGGAGATACGGCTGACATCACAGCTCTTATCAGTCACGGGAGGCCTTTTAATGAAGTGGACTTTAGCTACCAGGTAGACGCACCGCGTCAGCGCGTCGCCCACAGCCTGCTGAAATTAGAAAGCCATTTCCACCTCAGCAGCAACAGCCACATCGACCTCATCTACGGGCTCCAGCAAAATAAACGGCAGGAATATGATATCCGGCGGGGGGGAAGGAGCAGCATCCCTTCTCTCGACCTGACGCTCATCACGCAGACACTCGACCTCTTCCTAGAGAGCATGAATAGTAGAGGGTGGAAACACACGGTCGGGCTGAACGGACTGGTACAGGTCAATAATAACACCCCAGGTACTTCGGTGATTCCCCTCATCCCCAATTATGACACCTATAATGCGGGCGTGTATTATATCGGAAAACTTTCGCAAAACAACTACCAACTGGAGGCAGGAGCCCGGTACGACCACAAGTACCTGGACGCGCTTGGGTATGATAAAGACCAGAATTTATATGGGGGGACTCGGACCTTTCATAGTCTGTCGTTCAGCCTGGGAGGCGTCATCTACTTTTCTCCTGGCTGGAGCTTGCGCTCTAATCTCGCTTCTGCCTGGCGGCCGCCCGTCGTCAGCGAGCTGTTTAGCAACGGACTTCATCACGGCTCTGCCAGCTATGAGATAGGCGATGAGACACTGGAAAGTGAAAAGAGCTATAAATGGATCTCGACCCTCGAACATCAAAGTGACAGGCTCCGCTTTGATCTGAGTCTTTTCCTCAACCGTATTGACAACTACATCTACCTGAAGCCTTCAGGAACATTTTATCAAAGTATCCGTGGAGTATTTCCGGAGTTTTACTACAGCCAGACAAAAGCACTTCTTACGGGTGGCGATATAGGACTGAGCTATAACCTGACAAAAGCGCTGGAGTACGAGTTGAAGGGTGCTCTTGTGCGGGCAAAAGACCTCCGTACGGAAGGCTACCTGCCCTGGATCCCTTCGGATAGGCTCGAGAATAGCTTAGCTTATAGGTGGGCTGGCCGGGAGAGTTTCGTCAAATTCTCACACCTGTTGGTTGCTCGCCAAAATCGTTACGAGTCAGGGAGCGATTATGCCGCTCCTCCTGCCGGCTACCAGTTGCTCGGTTTAGAAGCCGGCACTTCTTTTCTTTTCGGAAAGACCCGCGTACTTCTGAATACCAGCATCTCCAACTTGGGCAACACCCTTTATAAGGACTATATGAACCGGTTCAGGTATTACGCTCACGACCAGGGGCGGAATATCACCGTCCGCGGAATCCTCAAATTTTAATAGTAATCAATCCATGTTTAACCCTATAATTTTTAAAATGATGACAATGAGTAAAATGTACAGAATGGCTGCCACTACCTTGGCCGCTGCACTTGTTCTTAGTTTCAACGCTTGTAAAAAAGACGATCCCGAGCCGGAAGTTCCACAGGAAGAGTTCAAGAGCGTCGTGTTTAATTTTATCGAGCTGGAAGCCCACGGGGACCATTATCACGAGACCCACGATACCGTACAGGTTATTTTTGGACAAGATGGAAATGCAACTAAAAGTCACTATGACTTACATGCTGATGCGGTCTACAGGCTAAAGATAGTCGCCTACGATTTCGCTGGGCGCGAGATGCAGGATGAGTTCGTGGAAGAAGCCGACGAGCATCAGCTCTTTATCACGGGAGCTCAGGAAGGGGTGCTGGATTATGTGTATGAAGATGCTAACGTGGGCGTTACCGGCCGTCTATCGACCCTTAAGCCTTCCAATGGCTCTATGACTTTAACTGCTGTACTACGACACGGACTGGATAAATCCAAGACAACGGCGGCAGATTGGGACGATGCAAATCACGCACGTTTCGGAGGCTCAGCGGACTTTACACTGAAGTTTCCGCTCCATGTAGTAGAGGGAGATCACGATCATTAATGTGTTTAATAGGGCCTGTTCGATTGCAGGCCCTATTTATTTCATAGGCCCTAGTACCTTCCATTAAGTTCTTGATTCAGCTGCGCAATTACTATCTTTCGGGGCCAATTGAATCATACATGAACCTTCAGTCATTGAAAGAAAACTTGATCCTTAAGTCCTTGATGGTCGCGGGGATCGTCACGCTAATTTCTTCTGCAGGATATGCTATCCCTGCGGGCAACATCAGTGTCAAGAATACGGATAGAACCGCCGCCGGAGAGGTTGCAGCCTCCAACAAGGTGGGTCGTTACCGTACCTTTGAAGCAACTATCCGCAATAACAAAAATTACGCTAATAAATTTACCGATGTCGAGCTACTGGTTCAGTACCAGGCGCCCTCTGGCCGCTTAATCGATTTCAGAGGCTTTTTCGATGGGGATGGTACGGGTTCTGGAAACATGAGCACGGGTAATGTCTGGAAAATCCGCTTTATGCCTGACGAGCCCGGCCAGTGGCGTTACGTCTACCGCTGGTCGGATGGAACCAAGGGCGGTAGAGGAAGCTTCACGTGCACCAGAGAAGGGGAGGGGAAAGGCGTTTTGCAAGCCTACGCCAAAAACCCGCGATGGTTTGCTTACAACGGCACAGAACCGGTGTGGCTTAAATCCTATTATGAAACAGGACATGGATCCATTGGACAGGACTTTAACTGGATCGTTGATAATGTGTATAGCAAGTTCAAGGAACATGGCTATAACCACCTCCAGGTAAACTGGCTGCTTTCACTTTGCTGTTTCAAACAGTACTACCTGGACGGACCCGCGCCGGAGACCCTCAATCTTAGCCTATACGAGGAGGGAAAAGCGTCGACCACGATGAACCTGGATGTTTGGAGACGTATGGAACAACACATGTCCTGGCTCAACAATAACGACATCAACGTCCACATGTTCCTTGGTGTGGACGGCAGTCGCAATGAAGGACCGGCCTGGGAGAAGCTTTCACCTGAAGAAAAAGAGTTTTTTGTGCGTTATATGACCGCACGGCTCGCTCCTTACGCAAATCTTGCCGGCTGGAACTTTGTATGGGAGGTAGATGGAAACAGGGAAAGTCATGAATTGGGCTTGGCCCGTTTGCTCCAGAAGTACGATGTGTTCAACCATTTGCGCACCTACGAAGACGAATTCCCCCGGGAGAATCATTATAATCTACCAGAATACAGTTTTGCCGCTGTCGAAAACCACCAGATTGCATCGTCCGAAAAGAGCGAAGAGCGTAATCTGTGGCGAGATGCCTGGACCCACCACATGGCATGCCTCTTAGGTTATGAAGGTAAGCCTGTCTTCATGTCGGAAGGTAATGCCCTCTGGCGTCGCTTCTGGCATGAAAGAGTGAACGCAACTCAGGATGACTTGCGCCGTTCTGCCTGGGCTTGTGCCACCGCTGGCGCCTCCTTTACCTGGAACGGCCATGCCAAAGAGTATGAACTGTATGCAGGGGGAGAATCAGGACTGCCCTTTAATGATAAGAACCCCTTTACTGCCTCGGAGAGAGCAGTCGACATCCTTGCTGAAGTAATGCGGAAAGATGTGCAGTTTGAGCGGATGCAGCCCAACGATGAGCTGTTGGCCGAACATCAAACACTCCGTGTTTATGCACTTGCTGAACCAGGGAAACAATACCTCGTATTCGCTCCGCAGGGAGAGCATTTTGCTTTAAAGTTGGAGAAGGGAACTTATAGGAAAAATAGTTGGATCGATACAAAGACAGGCCGCCGTATAGAAGCGGCTCCTCTTTCTGCTGAAGGGCCCGAGAAACCAGTAAAATTTGTGACTCCGGATGCGAGCACTGACTGGGTATTAATTCTAAAGACCAAAGAATAGAGTCATTTTTGCTGATTCGTCAATTACATTCGGGCTCCTGGTTATTTTCCAAAGAACAAGAGCCTTGAGTGCCCTTGTTGTGCAATAGGGTCGGTGTGCTTCTAACTGAAGAGACTGAAAGAAAGCGCTAGAAAGCTTGATATAATTTGCAGATTTATACGTAAATACATACCATGAACGATGTAAATAGTCACGATAGCCGTATAGCAAAAATGATCTTCGGCTCGGTGTATCCTTTATATCTGACGAAGGTGGAGAAGAAAGGCAGAACGAAGCAGGAATTAGATCAGGTATTAGAATGGCTAACGGGTTTCAACCCAGAGAAGATTCAGGAGCTTGTGGCCAAAAGAGTCACTTTTGAAGAGTTTTTTCAGCGTGCTACCCTAAACCCTAACGCCGGGCTCATCACAGGAAATATTTGTGGTTACCGGGTGGAAGAAATTCAAAATCCGTTGACGCAGCAGGTAAGGTATCTGGACAAGCTGGTGGATGAATTAGCGAAGGGTCGGAAAATGGAGAAGATTCTGCGGTCCTGAAGGTGATGTCTCTGAAGATGCGATGCACCGGCCAGCTTACCCTCTGCACAAGAGCCGGGGTGTTTTCTCCTCAAGCAAGGTCCTGAAAAGAACCAGCTATCGCAAATATTACAGTGGCGAGAAAGCTGTTTCCGGAAAGAATCCCGTTCTTTATGCCTTAAAGTATTTTGAATGAAAACAGTTTCCTTAATGTGTTTAGCTGCCATATTTTTGTCAGCCTGTGGGTCGAAATCTAATGAAAATGGAACTGTAACAAATCCTGCCGGAACGCGGGCTGCCACCGACCGACCCTTGAACCCGCCTCATGGCACGCCGGGCCATACTTGTGCAGTGCCCGATGGTGCTCCTATACCCGAAGGTATTCAACCCTCTTTACAGAATAGCGCTCCCCTGAACCAGGAGGCGCCACGTATGCCTGTAGAAGCAAACAAAACAACAAATATTAATCCTGCACACGGACTGCCGGGACATCGGTGCGATCTGGCTGTAGGTGCACCGCTTTAAACTATGGTTGCCTTTGGATGCTAAAGTGCCCGCAGGCAACCAATAGCTGAACTACCTTGATATTTTGCTGCAAAGACAGACTCACGTTCTGACTGAAAGGTTACTTAGATTAAATTTCCTAAACAGCCAGCCGCACTTGCTGTTGTTCATCTTCATGATAGGAAAATTTATAGCGAGCAACTTGTTCATTTTTATATTTACTAGCCATGTTTTTTCGCAATCGCCAGTAGCTCAATTTGAGAAGCGCGTGATCCTTGCCGGCTTGCAGGATCCCTGGGAAATTGTGTACGGTCCTGACAACTACTTATGGATAACGGAGGCGAAAAGTTATACCGTTAGTAGGATCAATCCCAAAGATGGCAAGAAAAGTGAGATTCTAAATCTCAACAGTGATCGAAAGTTCAGCGGGAAACCTTGGCCGCAGGGTGGTTTAATGGGAATGGCGCTACATCCTCAATTGCTTTCCGGTAAGCCTTTTGTCTACCTGGCTTACGTTCATCGGCTTCTGGAGACCAAACCCAATTTCGGAGGTAACTACTTTCAGACGAAGCTGGTGCGCTACACCTGGAACCCTGAGAAACAACTATTGACAGAGCCCGTCACAATTTGTGATACAATTCCTGGTAGTAATGATCATAACGGAGGGCGCCTGTTAATTGCAGATGAGGGAGGAAAGGAGTATTTATTTTATACAGTCGGGGATATGGGAGCAGGACAATTTGATAATGGAAACAGGCCGAACCGCGCCCAAGATATTAACTACTATCAGGGTAAGGTCCTCCGTTTCAATACAGAGGCTAACCTGGATCAGTCTGACGAAAACCGCTGGATTCCTGCCGCTAATCCTTTCAAAAATGCCGTATGGACACTTGGTCACCGGAATCCTCAGGGACTTGCTTTTGCGCTGATCGGAGGAGTCCCCAGACTCTATGCCTCAGAACACGGACCTTTTTCGGATGACGAGCTGAACCTGCTCGAGAAAGGTTCCAACTACGGCCATCCGCTGGTTATCGGTACAAACGACGGCAATTATGATGGGCTCGCCGCCGGCGTCAGCGACCGTGAGGGTTTGCCAGGTAAATGGAATACAAGCTATCCTTTGATTAACAGCGAGGCCGAACAGGCGAAGAAAATAGGGAATAGATACCGCGACCCGCTTCGATCCTTCTACCCGAACTCCCCACAGTTTCTCAACAAACTATTTACAGCTGTACTACAGGGAGCGGAGAAACCGGAGTGGTCCTCTGAAGCACCCTCAAGCCTTTCGATCTACACATCGGATGCAATTCCAGGATGGAAATACTCCTTGCTGATGCCCTCATTAAAGAACGGTAGATTAATTCGCATGAAACTGGATCAGACTGGCAGCAAAGTAGAAGGCCGGGAAGAACATCTTTTTCAATCCAATAACCGCTATCGCGACTTGGCTATTTCTCCGGACGGAACCACGCTTTATCTCATTACCGACAAAAGTGCGGTTACTTCAGGACCAACAAAGGAAGACCCCCAAGGCAGCGCCGAAAAGGGCGCAATCATAGAATTTAAGTGGAAAGGCAGGTAGCTTGGATAAGCCGAGAAAAATGGGGAGTGACCTATCGTAATGCTATCCAGCCTTTACCTGTTCTTCCAGTGAAAGCGCTTCGTTTCATTATAATAAGCATTTTTATACCCAAAAAGCCTAGTCTGTTGCAGACATCCATGCCTCTTTTTTTGCTGGCTGATAAGTGTTGTAAATAATCCCGGGTTTACCCAATTTGTTACTTTTCTGTCATTTCAGCCACTCTTAACCTTTTCTTAACTCGTAAAATAAATTCTTTTTTCATTTTTGTTGACTTATCAACTATTGCATGAGCAACAGAAATATTTCACTCGGTTTTCTGGTAGGTTTTACACGGCGACTCATCTTGAAAAAGATGAATGAGGCCTTGTCCGAAAATCAAATACCTCTTACCCTCGAACAATTCCTATTTCTCGCCACAATAAAGGACAATGAAGGTGATCTTACCCAGCAGGATCTGGCCAATCTTACCTGTAAGGACAAGTCGGCCATCCTCCGCACCATCGACATCCTGGAATCGAAAGGTTTGGTTGAACGCAAGCTAGACACAACCGACCGCAGAAAGAACTTTATCGTGATGACTGAAAATTGCAGACGCTTATTCGACCGCATTCAGGAAATCGAGAAGAGCACCTTCGATCAGCTGAGACAAGATATCAGCGAGGATGATTACCAGGTGATGGAGAAGGTGCTGCTGCAAATACAAAAAAACGCTTCAAAATAATTCCCAAATACAAATTACTCAACACAATGAAAAAGCCACATCGCATAGCCTATGGACTACTAGTGCTGTTCCCCATCCTGATGACCGCCTGCAAAGGAAAAGGCGCGGCAGGAGCGGGCCCGGGTGCAGATCCAAATGCTGTGAAACCCTACCAGGTAATAGAACTCAGTCCCCGCACAGCCGAATTACATAACGAGTTTCCCGTAACTATTGAAGGACAGCAGACGGTCGAAATTCGACCACGCGTCACCGGATATATTGAAAAAATCTTTGTTGACGAAGGCGCTGTAGTGAAGAAGGGGCAGACCCTTTTCCAGGTGAACTCTGATCAATTTGAGCAGGACGTTCGCTCTGCTGCTGCCAATGTAAGAGCAGCGCAGGCAAGTGTGAATACGGCACAAATGGAAGTAAATAAAGTTCGTCCCCTGGTCGAGAAGGACATTATCAGTAAGTACGAACTGGAAACTGCCCAGTACCGGCTTCAGTCGAGCAGAGCTGCACTTGCTCAAGCCCAGGCGGCTTTGCAGAATGCACGTACCAACCTTAGCTATGCCTATGTAAAAAGTCCGGCAAACGGCGTTATTGGTCGCATTCCCTATAAAATTGGGGCATTGGTTAACAGCAGCATTACTGAACCACTGACTACGGTTGCGAACGTCAGCAACGTTTTCGCCTACTTCTCGCTGAACGAGAAGCAAATCCTTGCATTATCCCGGAATACAGAAGGCACAAGTTTAGAGGCAAAGCTAAAAAGGATGCCGACCGTGAGGTTGATCCTTCCAGATGGAACGCTTTATTCCCAACCGGGCAAAATCGAAGCGGCAAGCGGACTGGTGAATACGCAAACGGGTTCACTTACTTTGAAGGCGACCTTTGCCAACCCCTTGGGACTGCTTCGAAGCGGAGGTACAGGAACAATCCGTATTCCGGAAACGATCCCTGGTGCACTGCTGGTTCCTCAAAAAGCTACTTATGAGATACAGGGTAAACGCTTTGTCTACGTGCTAACACCAGAGGCAAAAGTAGTTTCCGCTGCGATTACCGTAAATCCTTCAGACGACGGCCAGAACTTTGTGGTTCAGGAAGGCCTCAGGACCGGAGATAAAATAGTAATCGAAGGAATTGCGGGTCTTAGAGACAGCCTGCAGATCAAACCAGTACCTGTCAACGCTGACAGTGTTCTTACCCGACTTAAGTAACGAGTGACAATCATCTATTGAAAAGATCCTAATAAAGAAATTATGTTTCAACGGTTTATAGAAAGGCCGGTGCTTTCTACGGTGATATCTATTATCATCGTCATCCTGGGAGTACTCGGTCTCATAAGTCTTCCTATTTCTCAGTACCCGGAGATCGCTCCGCCAACGGTAGTCGTTTCCGCTTCCTACCAGGGAGCAAATGCCGACGTGGTAATGAACAGCGTGGTAATTCCGCTGGAGGAGCAGATAAATGGGGTAGAGGATATGACCTACATGACCTCTACCGCGGGTAATGACGGTTCCGCGACTATTACTGTATTTTTTAAGCTTGGAACAAACCCCGATCTAGCAGCCGTAAACGTGCAGAACCGGGTGTCAAGAGCTACAAGCCTACTTCCACAGGAGGTAACACGGGCAGGGGTAACCACCACCAAACGGCAGAGCAGTAACGTACTGATTTTCTCCTTATACAGTGATGATCCTGCTTATGATCAGATCTTCCTGCAGAACTACGCCAGTATCAACCTGATTCCGCAAATCAAGCGTATTACGGGTGTGGGAGACGCTACTGTTTTCGGGCAGTTGGAGTATTCAATGCGTATTTGGCTGCGGCCGGATGTGATGGCGAATTACAAACTGGTTCCTTCGGATATTAGCGCGGCGTTAGCAGAACAAAACATTGAAGCGGCGCCAGGTCAGTTTGGCGAGCAGGGAGGGCAGTCCTTCCAGTATGTGATCAAATACCGCGGCCGTCTAAAGAGTGCGGAGGAGTTCGGAAATATGGTGATCCGCTCCGACGAAAAGGGGCAGATCCTTCGGCTGAAAGATATCGCACGCGTCGAACTCGGCGCTTTAAGTTACGCCAGCAACACCCGCACGAATGGTAAGCCCTCTATTGGCGTAGCCATCAACCAAACAGCGGGATCGAACGCGAAAGAGGTAATTGAAGGAGGTTTGCAAGTGTTGGAAAACGCTTCCAAAACCTTCCCGAAAGGGATTCACTACGTGCCTCTAATCAACGTCAACGACTTCCTGGACGCATCCATCGAAAAAGTGATCCACACCCTGATCGAAGCCTTTATCCTGGTATTTATCGTGGTGTTTATTTTCCTACAGGATTTCCGCTCGACGCTCATTCCGGCCATTGCTGTGCCGGTTGCCATTGTCGGTACGTTCTTTTTCCTGGGCCTTTTCGGCTTTACCATCAACTTGCTTACGCTTTTCGCGATGGTACTTGCCATCGGTATTGTGGTCGATGACGCCATTGTCGTCGTCGAGGCGGTCCATGCGAAGCTGGATCATGGCTATACCTCTGCAAGAAAGGCAACTGTAGATGCGATGGGAGAGATCTCGGGAGCCATCATCTCCATTACACTGGTGATGGCGGCCGTATTTATCCCGGTCAGCTTTATCCAGGGTTCGGCAGGTGTTTTCTATAAACAATTTGGATTAACGCTCGCTATCGCCATCATTCTGTCGGCGGTGAACGCGCTGACTCTGAGTCCGGCACTCTGCGCCCTCTTCCTCAAACCTCATCAACCCGGAGAACATAAAAAGGAAGGTTTCCTGCAGCGCTTTTATAAAGCTTTTAACGCCGCATTTGATGTCACTACGCGTAAATACCGACGGTCGGTTAATTTCCTGATCAACAAAAAGTGGATTGCGATTGGAGGTATTGCGCTTTTTGCCGGGATCTACTTTATCCTGAACAAAACTACTCCTACAGGTTTCGTTCCTAATGAGGATATGGGGGTAATTATGTCGGATATCAGTCTTCCACCTTCAGCTTCTACGGAACGGACTGCTGAAATTACTATCGAAATTGAAAAGATTGCCCGGTCGATTCCGGAAGTCGAAAATATCCTTCGGATCAACGGCCGTGGCATGATCAGTGGTTCCGGCAGTAACTACGGAATGGTGATCATGCGGCTTAAAGACTGGGGCGACCGGAAAGAGAAAGGTCAGGATGTTCAAGCCATCATCGGGCAGCTATTTGCAAAAACAGCGGGCATCAAAGACGCGAAGATTATATTTTTTGCTCCGCCTACCATTCAGGGATTTGGTACCACAGGCGGTTTTGAGTTTCAGCTTCAGGATCGTAGCGGCGGGGATATTGCTAAGTTTACGAAGGTAAGTAACGACTTTTTGGGCGCCCTTAATCAACGTCCGGAGATTCAATTTGCTTCCACCTCTTTCAACCCCAATTTCCCTCAATTTCAAATCGATGTAAACATTGCAAAGGTGAAGGAGGCTGGTTTGACGGTTAACGACGTGCTTAATACGATGCAGGGATATTATGGTGGTGTATACGCATCTAACTTTAACCAGTTTGGTAAACAGTACCGGGTGATGTACCAGGCAGAGCCTGCTTTCCGTGCTAACCCCTCCGGCTTAAACAATGTATACGTACGAAATGCTCAGGGAACCATGGCGCCGATCAGCGAATTCATTACGCTGCAGCGGGTTTATGGACCACAGTCCATTTCCAGGTTCAACCTGTTTACCTCTATGTCGGTAAATGGATCACCGAAACCGGGATTCAGTTCCGGGGATGCAATTCGGGCGGTAGAAGAAGTTGCGGCACAAACGCTTCCCGCCGGGTACGGATACGAATTCTCGGGGATGACACGGGAAGAGCTATCTGCCGGAGGGCAAACAACCTTTATCTTCCTGCTGGTAGTGGTGTTTGTGTTCTTCCTGCTAAGTGCACAATATGAAAGTTACATTCTGCCGTTCGCGGTACTGCTTTCACTACCGATCGGGCTAGCCGGAGCATTTATTTTTGCCTCTTTATTTGGGATCACCAATAACATCTATCTGCAGATCACTTTGATCATGCTGGTGGGACTCTTGGCAAAAAATGCGATCCTGATTGTAGAGTTTGCGCTCGAACGCCGACGTCATGGCCGTCCGATTATTGATGCTGCCTTAGAGGGAGCACAAGCTCGTTTGAGGCCAATTCTGATGACCTCTTTCGCCTTTATTTTGGGACTGGTTCCATTAATGCTAACGGCGGGTGCCGGTGCTGCCGGAAACAGGTCGATCGGTACAGGAGCAGTAGGAGGGATGCTGATTGGTACGGTGTTCGGTGTGTTCGTAATTCCGGTACTGTTTGTCATCTTCCAGACATTGCAGGAGAGGATCAGCGGACCAGCACATCCGGTTCACGTGGAGGACGATCAGCCTATAGATTCCAACTAAGAAATCAGAAACAAAAAGAGTATCATGAATACCCGAACATATATAAACAGGGCTTTACTATTTGGCGGCCTGCTGCTGCTGGTAGCTTCTTGCCGCATCGGCAAGAATTATCAGCGGCCCGACTTGAATACAGAGAACCTTTACAGGGATGTAAATAGCACAGATACCACGAATATTGGTGCGATGCAATGGTCGCAGGTTTTTGGCGACGCTTTACTTCAGGAGCTGATCAGGGAAGGTCTTGAGAAAAATCTGGACCTGAAGATTGCCTATACTCGCATTGAACAGTCAGAGGCCTACTTCAGACAGAGCCGCGCTGCCTTCCTGCCTTCAGTAAATGCGAATGCAAGTGCTACCGTGAACAGGCTGTCAAACGCACAGGGCCGGCAGTTCCTCAACAACACCCGGATTTATCAGCTGGGATTGAGTTCGAGCTGGGAGGCCGACATCTGGGGACGATTAAGAAGTAGCAAGCGTGCCAGTTTAGCCACTCTTTTGGGTAGCGAAGCCTATGCACGGGCGGTAAAAACAAGTATCGTCAGTGGTGTTGCCAACTACTATTATCAGCTTCTGGCGCTGGATCAGCAACTGGCCATCACCGAGCAGACTGTAAAAAACTGGACGGAGATCGTGGAAACGATGAAAACGCTAAAGGAAGCTGCTCTCGTTACCGGAGCGGCGGTGGTGCAAAGTGAGGCAAGCCGATACGCAGCAGAAGTGACTATTCCGGATCTTAGACTTCGCATCCGCGAGACGGAAAATGCGCTGAATATCCTGCTGGGAAGAAATCCGGGCGCTGTAAGGCGTAACCGTTTATCGGAACAAACGCTGCCTTCCCAGCTAGAGGTAGGTGTTCCCGCCCAGCTGTTAGCGCTTCGTCCGGATGTGCAGCAGGCGGAGTATAACTTCCGCTACTTTTTCGAAAATACGAATGTTGCCAGAAGCTATTTCTATCCTGCACTTACCATTACAGCAAATGGCGGGTTTTCCAACATTGCCCTGACGGACTTCTTTAGCAGCAATTCCGTCTTTGGGAACCTGGTAGGTGGTTTAGCGCAGCCTATTTTTAACAGACGGATTAACAAAACCCGATTGGAGGTAGCAAGAGCACAGCAGACCGAGGCCTTGCTGAACTTCGAACGCTCCCTGCTAAATGCGGGACAAGAAGTATCAGACGCACTGGCATCTTTTGAAGCATCGAAAGAGAAAACAACAACGAGGACCAATCAATTGGCCGCCTTGCAGAAGTCGGTGGAATTTAGCCAGGAGTTGCTGAAGTATGGCCGCTCTAACTATACTGAAGTGCTGAACGCGCGCCAGAGCTTGTTGGGTGCTGAATTAGCGAGGGTGAACGACCAGCTTCAGGGTCTGCAGTCGATGGTGGAGCTGTATCGCTCGCTCGGCGGCGGATGGAAATAAAAGAAAAAACCTGGTCTGAGGGGCCAGGCTTTTTCTTTTACCTGATTTCCTTAGTTTTTAAATTGGAACAAGGTAGCAATACCGATACGCAGCCCCAATTCATTAAAGTCTCTATCCCTGAAAGAGGCAGCAGCTTCAATCCGGAAAACCCGGAAAACATTGTCGAGCGCATAGCCTACCTCATAATAATGGGGCGAGGACGAGGTTTTCAGATAACTGACGAAGAGGTTTTCTTTCAATCCCATAAATCGTATCTCCGGAATCCGGGTCAGAAGTAACTTGCGGGCTTTGTAGTAGGTATGTGCGCTAACATACAACTTATTAGTGCTGTAGATATAATAATCGAGGAGACGAAACGAATCCGCGGGCTTCAGACTAGTAAGTATGGTTCGGTTTCCGTCGAAGTGCTGATAGTCCATAAAAAAAGTGCTTTTGCTAGACAGGAAACTACCTCCAGCCACTTCAAATTGCACTGCGCTCCCGGCGCCTACACTGAAGGAATGATTCAGTCCGACCTTGAGGTGATCATAATCAACCTCGCTGTTTAGAACGTCAGCAATTCCTTTCCTGAAACCCAGAAAAAGCTCAGGAGAACCTTCCAGCTCCGCTCGCTTCTTGCCGTTCACTACCCGGTATTTTTGAATGGGACGATAGCTTAAGTCGAAAGCTAAAGTCAGCGCACCGTGTTGCGGGAAGGAAGTATTTGAGCGCTCGATGTTCAGCGGGGCGTTGGGCGTAAAGGCCCTCTTGTCGCGGTAAAAGAGGCTGTAATTTGCGGTGTTAAAGAGTTCATTTCGTCGTGCCCATTCCAGAGAGGTGTTCAGCTGAAAGAATGGGGAGGGCTTGTACTGAAATGCGGCATTGACGTAATTTTTTTCGAAGATCTTCATGAAATTGCGGCGATAAAGCAGTGTACTGGCTGTGTTTACCCAGGGATGGATGGGATTTTCAGGATTAAACTGCTGAACGAAGCTGCCGCCTTCAACACTCCACCTGTGGCTGGTTCCTCTAAGAAAACTCAGGGCAGCCTTTCCGTATAATGACTCACTTGAAGTTCCATAACGAACCGCGGGCTCCAATAGAACAGATCGGACACTATCGAGCTGGACTTTCAAATCTCCGCTGAGGTTAAAATTAAAGCCTTCGACTGTGTTATAATAGAATTGAGTAATGCTTGGATTAATAGAAACGGTACTACTTTTTGAAAGGCGATAGCGATCGCCGAAAAGCAAATCTTTGGGACCGAACTTTGCTTTTTTTGCGCGGGCAGCCAAAGTGGAGTCCTTAAGCTGTTTTACTGCTTCAACTTTTGCTAAAGAGTCGTCCCTTTTATATCCCTGTTGTTCTTTCAAGGTAAGAGGCAGCGGCCTAATGCTATCCCAATAAGCTGAATCTCGCTTAGCAGCTTCCTTATCTATAGAAAAACTGTGGTCGCTGAGCACTTCCGGTTTCTTGTTATTCTGCGTAAGCTGCTCTTTTTCGTACTCTTCAAGTGCTTTCAGATATTCTTTCCGGGTGAGTGGCTCGTCAGAGTTCAGGATATCCAGACTGTTTTTTTTTCCAGGTTCCTTTACTGTCAGCTCTACCGGCACCTCCTCCACTTTCTCGTCAATCAGCGCTGTCCTGGTAAGGAGATCCGGGTTCAGTTCCACTTTAAAATTATTGCAGGAAACCAGGTACCGGTACTCGCCCGCAAACCCCAATGCTTTGCCCGAAAATACATACTGGTGGGTAACAGGCATCCAGAGGGCCTTTGCCACCTCCGAGTAGTTTTGTTTCATGTGTATCGGAAAACCCATCAGGTAGGCGGAAAGATCAAGGCTATGAATTGCCCAATAATCATCGATGATATAAATTGTCCCCTGAAACACGTTATCTCCTTTCGACCGTGGAGTAACGCGGATTTTAAAGATAGAAAGCTCTCCCTCGTTAAAGCTTCCCAAGTATTCAAATTTATAGTAAGCGAAGGCCGAGCCGGCGAGAGGGGAAACGAAAGCCGCTACACGGTCGCTATAAAAGCTTTGGTTAATAAACGTGGCGGGCGATGCAGTTGGAGCTTGATTGCTTCCGATTGTTCGGACCGAAATAACTTTTTCCTCTACTTTATTAGGTCTCGTGAATTTTATCCTGCTTACTGATTCAGTCGTATAAGCCTCGTCCAGCTTTACACCTTCCTTTTTTATTTTATTCTTCAGAAAAAAAGGCACCTTATCCAATTCGCCCGTCCCCCTGATATAGGCCGTCATCTCATAACTGTTATACTGCAAAAGATGAAATTTGCGTTTCGCGATTGCCTTACGCATAATCGTATAAGCGAAGTCTTCCTTTCGTTTTCCTACGGCTACTTCCTGCAGCTGGACGGTTTGTGGTCGGAGGATGATATTCCGTTCAATCCATTCCTGTCTGACTTCAATCTGGAAGCGCTCCGCTTTAAATCCTACATAGCTAACGGTAATTGTATAACGCCCTGGTGCTAACTTTAAAGTGTAGTCGCCATTACTATTGCTGGAAGAGCCGGAGTTTAGCTCCGTGATAAAAATTGAGGCGTTAGGCAAACCTTGTCCCGAGGCTTCTTTTATACTTCCACGCATACCCTGGGAGTAGGTGGAAGTAGCGATGAGTAAAGTTGCAAAGGCAGGAAGTAAGGCTCTTAATAAAAACGGACGCATAGCTTTAGCGAGACAATTGTACAAAATAGCTCTTTTTTTAGGTTTAGGACGATTTGTTGGAGCAGATGGTGTCAAAACAAAGAGGGTCTTTTACTTCTCCTGAAGCGACAAGCCAAACATGTTCACCTGTTCCACACTACTTTAGGAAAAGCATCAAATATATAGGTTTAGCGCGTTTTTTGTTGCAACGTTTCATCACGGCTTCCGGTCTCGTGATTCCTTCATCTCTCACCCTACTTCCCGAACAAGCAGATTTAAGAATGACCACATAAATAAGCTTATCACTTGTCGACATGTTATCCCTCTAATTCAAAGAGTGTTAGCTTGCGTTATCGCGTTATTTTTTGCCTCCGAAACTGTCTGATTATGTAACAAGCAGATATAGACAGCACTTATCCCTGATATTTGAGTTAATTTTGGCCTATGGAAATATTGATAATCCTATTTCTTATTTTACTTAACGGGGTTTTCTCAATGAGCGAGATAGCTTTGGTTTCTTCCCGTAAATTCAAACTGGAAAACTCGGCAAAGAAAGGTAATAAGAATGCACAGAAAGCGCTTGAACTCGCTGATAACCCAAATACGTTCCTTTCTACTGTCCAGATAGGCATCACACTAATCGGTATACTAACGGGGGTGTATAGCGGGGAAAAACTAACAAACGACCTGAGCAGGCTGATCGCAGGAAATGCTCTTTTAGCTCCGTATTCAGAATCGGTTGCTGTTTTTCTGGTCGTACTGATCCTGACCTATTTTTCCATTGTGTTCGGTGAGCTGATTCCAAAAAGAATTGGTCTTACCTTTCCCGAAACCATTGCCTCACTTGTAGCAAGACCGATGAATGCTGTCTCTATTGCTACCAAACCCTTTATTTGGCTGCTGGGTGCTACTAATGACTTCTTTTTACGACTGTTTGGGATCAATGAAAAAAAGGATGGTATCGTAAGTGAAGAGGAAATCAAGTCGATTATCGCAGAAAGTACAAGCGTTGGCGAGATTCAGGAGATTGAGCAGGACATTGTGAAACGCGTATTTGCACTTGGCGACCGCAGGGCAGGAGAGCTGATGACACACCGCTCGGACTTAGTTTGCATTGACATCAATGAAGACCTCGAACAGATCAGAAAGAAAACACAGGAATATCCCCATGCCGTATACCCGGTGATTGACAAGACGCCCGATAAGCTCCTAGGAACGATAACCGTACACAAAATCTTTACTCAGAACGCTTCAGCTGAAGATTTTGAAGTAAGAAAGCTGATGGATAAGGCTTTCTACGTGCAGGAAAACCTGGCGGCTTATAAGGTGCTCGAAAAGTTTAAAGAGCATAAGATCCATCTCGTAGTAGTAGTAGATGAATATGGTTCCATCGAAGGAGTTCTGTCTGTTACTGATGTCGTCGATGCGCTTATCGGCGAAGTCTCTATGGGAACAACAGAAGATTTCAGCATTATTCAGCGTGATGAAAATTCATGGCTGGTCGATGGGCAGTTGCCGTATTATGAGCTTGTCGACTATCTACAACTGGAAGATGTGGAGGAGCCGGAGGGATTCACGACGCTGGCGGGGTTATTTTTATCTAAGGTAAACCATTATCCCATAACGGGCGAAAGGATCCAATGGATGGATTTTGAACTCGAAATTGTGGATATGGACGAAAGAAGGATCGATAAGGTATTGATCTCGAGAATTACTTAGAGCTTCCGCAGAATAATGTATTCATAATTGACCTTGCTTAATCGTTCGACTTGGCTTCCTTCACCAGCAGCAAGACATGCGGATGTTAAGTGTCGGCGATGCAAGTCCCCGGGCGATAGCTTTTTTTATCTTACAGTCGACAGGAGATGTTCTGTTCCCTTAGGGACGGATAGGCAATCGCACGCGTCAATTCCTTATGCTAGCGTTTTTCCGACAGTAAAATGCTGCTTTTTCTGGCCCCGTAGCACGTTGATCACTTTCGCCGGTGTTTTCCATTCAAAAAGATGCACCAGCCATGCTGTAAATTTTAAGAAGCCGCTTTGTCCTACAATGCTTTCCCCTAAGCGTAGTATCGTCTTATCCCGCTCTTCGATCACCTGCGGACGCTCGCTCGCGGCTTTTTCGTACAGTTCCTCGGCGAAACACCAGGCACCGTCCCGGGCATTGTCAATGCTGAACTGGATCAGGACAGAGTTATTATTGCCGGCGTGTAGTCCCAGTAACGAGAGCAGGGGAGAAACGCGGCCCAAATCGCTCAATACCTGATAGGTGAGCGAAGATATGATGGTGTTGATCATATCGAAGTCGTTATGAATGTCCTCCAGTGGGGTGTCGCCAGTCTCTTCTACCGTAGCTATCCCCAGATCCAGATTAATATGGGCACTCATGCCCAGCAACAGGTGTTGTAAGATCAGGGGCGACCGTTTTTCGGCCGTTTCGAATGCCAGCTTCCAGGAAGCGCTTGGTTCTTGACCGCTTTTCCATTGATGATAGGCCTCCAGATAACGATTCGCAAAAAGTACATCCAACCGTTCCATGCGCTGCCCGTCTTCAAATTGCTTCCGTTGAATGCCCTGTTTCACGCTTTCCGTAACTTTCAGGTACAGAGCGGCGAAATAACCATTCCTGCTGTTGGTTCGGATGCTTTCACTGATAATTTGTTCCAGGGCTGTTATTACTTCATCAATAGTAGTCGACAGTTCAGGCATGGTTGTACATTTGGTTGTGTGAAGATATGAAATCCCTGCCGATCTTACCCTATAGGCAACGCTGGCAACTATCCTCCTCGAGCAGGTGCGATGACACGCTATTAGTCTGGATAGTTGCCGGGAGTAATTCAGGAAGAACAGATCGATTTTTCAATGTAACAAAACCCAAAATCTGCTATCTTTCTAGAAATACCTAAAGATGGTTAACAATGCAACCTGAAATCGTACCGGTTCCTGCGGACTTGTCCAGCTATGTGAATAACATCTTGGTGCTTAGAAGCGCTGGCAGCGCTAAAACCGTTCTTCCCTTTTATGCCGATGGGTACCCTGGGATCATCTATCAGCAGTCGAGCAAGGGCATCATCAGGCTACCGGATAATAAACCGCTTTCGCGATTTTTTGCCTATGGCCAAACGATACAGCCAATCGAGCTGGTAATTGAAGGGGATTTCCTGATCGTCATTTTTCAGCTTTTTCCGTTGACCTTGTTAAACCTGTTCGGCCTTAATCCCCAAAACCTGAACGATGATTGTTCCGACCTGCGTCGTATTGTGGAAACGGAGGGGCAAACTATCTTTGATAAGCTCCAACTTTTTGCTGAGCCCGCTGAACTCATCGCAATTCTGTCGAACTTCCTCAGAAACTCAATTAAGAACAATCCCCGACAGCTGGACCAGCGGATACGCAAATCGGTAGAACTGATCATCGCCGAAAAAGGAACGATACCTATGAAAAAAGTGCTGGAAGCAGCGAATTGTTCCGAACGCACCTTTCAGCGCCAGTTCAAAAATCAGATTGGTGTTAACCCAAAACAATTTGCCAGGATGATCCAGTTCCAGCACTCGTACATGGAGCTTATAGAAAGGGAACGAGCGACCCCGGAACTAATATTCGAAAATGGCTTTAGCGATCAATCGCATTTTATTAAAACCATCAGGAGATTTACCGGAGAAACACCGTCCTATCATAGAAAGAAAGACATTTGATACGATTGACGGTTTTTTACAATTCGGGCAACCGCGGCCCAACTAGCTTTGAATAGTTAAATACAATACTATGAAAGTTGTCATATTTGGATCAACAGGATCAATCGGCTGCCACCTGACACAACAGGCCTTAGACCAAGGGCACACGGTTACAGCATTCGCACGCAGTCCCGAAAAATTAGAAAGCTTAAAAGCGCCAAATCTACACTTGTTTACAGGCGACGTGTTAGAGCCGGATGCTGTAAGCGCGGCAATTGAAGGACAAGATGTTGTGCTCTGCGCCTTGGGAGCAGGAAGAAGGGGAAAAGTTCGTGCCCGAGGTACAGAGCACATTATTAAGGCGATGGAAAGACATGGTGTTAAAAGGCTGATCTGCCAGACAACGCTGGGTTGCGGAGAGAGCTGGGGAAACCTGAATTTCTTTTGGAAAAGGATTATGTTCGGCTGGTTTATCAAAGAGGCTTTCCAGGATCACGAATTGCAGGAGAAACATATAAAACAGAGCAATCTGGAATGGACTATCATTCGGCCAGCTGCCTTTACCAATGCATTCAAGAGAGACTACAAGCACGGCTTCTCCACTCTTGAGCCTTCCCTAAGTTTAAAAATTGGCAGGGCCGATGTCGCAGATTTCATGCTTCAGCAAATTCAGCAGACAGAATACCTTAGAAAAACACCTGCATTAAGCTATTGATAGACTCCTTGCAGGAACATGGGCGATAATGTTAGGGGTGCGTGTTATGAGGATTTTCTCCGGTAAGACGCCCCCCTCTAATGAAGTGTTATCAAGGAATTACTTTTCTCGACACATGTCGGTGCTTAGCAGACGCTACAATCATGCCCATCGGGCAAACAGGAAGTTTTACAAGTGTAGGACACCCACCTCATATCTGACACCTAGTGGCGAAGCCCCCGGCCTCTAAGGTATCTCAATCATCAACACCCTTGCCCTGCAATATATTTCCGAGGTATTTTTCCACCCGAGCCTGCCGGGTTTTTGATTGTTTAGCGGAAGAAAAGTACAGGAGGTAACCACGCTGCCTTCCCGGCGTAAGTTTTTCGAAAGCTACTCTCACTTCCGGCGCTTCGTCCAGTACACGTTGAAACTCGTCTGGGATTGGGTACTCCTTTGTTGTTTTCATTTCGACCTTAAGCCCGGCTTTTTCGACTTCAATTGCTTCAAAGATATAGGCCCGTAGGGCAGGAGCCCGTTCTGAAAGTTCAGACATGTTTCTAAAGCGCATCTGTCGAGCTGCCTGCACGTTCTCGGTTTGTTGCACAAGCAGCTGTTCGTCGTCTTTCAACAAGGCTCCCTTGTGAAAAAGGACGGCACAATAGTCGTTAAAACCGTGGATCAATACCACGTTGCGGTCCTGACAGGTGTAACAAGGGACGCCCCACTTTAACTCCTCGTTTAAGCCGCAATCAAGTATTAGGTTTCTAAGAGTAGCGTACTCGTTCTGCCACTTACCTGGTTTATCAAAAAACCAATCTACTTTTGGGTTCATAAGCTTTTGTTTATGCCAACACCACTTTTCGGTCAGCAGGCCGGAAATACCAGGAAATGATCGTTAGCACCAGTAATAACAGGGGTCCAAAAAAGTCTGTCGCGGGACTACCTGCTATCAGGTGCGACAATATAGCGCCCGACATGAGGAAAAAGAAACCAGCGTAGGCCCATTCTTTCAGTAAAGGAAGTTTCGGACTCAGTATCGCTATCACTCCAAGAATTTTCCAAACACCGATGATGAGCAGAAAATAGGAGGGATATCCCATCACCTGCATCCGGTCTACTTCTTCCTCCATTTGGATGATTTGAACAATACCCGTTGAAACCATACCAAGGGACAGCCAGACAGTGGCTATCCAAAAGACTATTTTTTTAGTTTTTGTCATGTTATGCCAGCTTTAGTTTACCAACGACTTCCTGCAGCGTATTATGGGCCCAATTTATTCCCTGCGCGAAAGGCATTTTTAGTATCTCGGCTCTTTCCTCAACAGAGCGGTACACAACGTGCATCTGCAGGCGACTGGTATTTTCGCTTACTGCTTCAAACTCCATAAACTCCAGCCATGGTTGAAAAGGAGTATTTTCCATTTCGTAGGTCCGGGTGATTCTCTTATTCTGGCTAAACTCGTGTATCACGCCATGAAATCCGTGTTTGTTTCCTTTTGGATCTGTAGTTTCAAACTCGAGGCTGCCATGTCTCTTATTTTCCAGTTTAAGCACTTTTGTTCCCATCCATTGCTCTATAAGTACAGGTTCCTCATAGGCTTTAAAAAGTAGATCGAGGGGCAGATCGAAATCGCGGGTGATCGTCAAATCTTGTTTGCCTTCTTCGGCGTGGATTTTAGTTTTTAGTTCCATGATGTTCTATTTAGTTGAATGGTAGTTTTTCATGAGAGCTTCCAGCTTATTGAAGCGATCGTCCCACAGTTTGCGGAAGGGTTCGATAAAGTCGGCGATCTCTTTCATTTTGTTGGGGTTTAAGTGATAATAAACCTCGCGGCCGCTTTGCTCTTGCTGCAGCAATTCACATTCAGTTAATATCTGTAAGTGCTTTGAAACTGTGGGTCGGGCAGTGTCAAAATTAGAAGCGATCGCTCCCGCGGTCATGGATTGGGTAGCAACCAATACAAGGATTGCTCTTCTGGTTGGGTCTGCTATCGCCTGAAACACGTCACGTCTCAAATTCATCATGTAGCTATTTGACTACAAATATAAATGTAGCTATTTAACTACGCAATTATTTTTTATTTTTTGTTCTCGTCGACGAGGTGACTTGCTTAGTGCAAAATGTAACGAGCAGTGAGAGAGTACGTTTTTCTCTTTTCTTTGGGAAAAAGGGGCGGGTTTATACAGGAAATAAAAAAACCGGTGTCGGATCGTGAATCCTGCACCGGTTTTTCTCAAGCTGGTTGTGCTCAACGGCGACAATCTTATTTCCTGCCCGACTTACTTCCATTAGGTAGCACAATCTTTGGTCGGGGAGCGGCTTTCATATCCTCACCCAGGTAAAAGCTCAGATGCGGCGGCTGGTTATAAGCCACGTTCTGCCAGGCTATACTAAGACGGTACTGCGGGTCGTGCATAAGCGTATATAGTCGGTGATCAGTTGGAATAACGGTAGTATATATACGCAACTCATTAGGGCCGGCACTCATAACAAACTCCTCCCGCCAATCACCAAAAAGATCAGCTGAAAGATTTGGGTTTCCTCTGCCATTTCCACGTTGGGTATTGGCGCTAAAAATAGTCCCTGCATTATATTTATTGATCCTGCCGCCGCCCATGGTCTCACGGGTAAAGTCGCCGTCCCACCAAATTAACCAGGAGCCGGTGGGTACCGGACCGATTTTTTCGCCTTTTATAGAATGTAAGCCGCCTGATCCGGACCACCACATTTCTGCACCCGGGCTGCGTGGATCTATATTTTCAGCTACACCTGCACCTACATCTGTATCGATAGAGCCAGTAAAGTAGACTTCGCCTGTCCGGGCTGCATAAATTGTCACCCCGGGGCCAGCACCTTTTACATAGCCTGAGTCACCCTTGGAGTGATCCTCAATTTCATGCGGGCCGAATACCTCTAAACCAGGACGGCTTGGGTCAAGGTCTCCCACGTGAAGGGCATCTCCGTGGCGGAAGCCTGTAGAGAACAATCCTTTTCCATTATCATCTACTACCATCGAGCCATACACAATTTCGTCTTTGCCGTCGTCGTCTACATCAGTAACACTGAGATTATGGTTTCCCTGCCCAGAAAAAGGATTCTTACCGTCTTTGCTATCGAACACCCACCGGGAAGTCAATTTTCCATTTCTGTAATCCCAAGCAGCAAGTACCGTGCGTCCGTAATATCCGCGGCACATCACCACGCTGGGCAACTTCCCATCCAGGTAGGCCGCACAGGCCAGGAACCGGTCTACACGGTTGCCGGTGTTATCGTTACCGCCATTTCCGCCAGGACCACCCCAGCCTTCGGTTGGGTAGCGAGAGGGGATGTAGTCGGTAGTGGCAAGAGCCGCTCCGGTCAGACCATCAAAGACGGTAAAAAACTCCGGGCCGTCCAGCACCTTGCCAAGTGTATTCGGTTTCTTACTGCGGTAGTCTTTCGTCGAATCGCCGATCACTTTTCCTTTCCCATCAACGGTGCCGTCGGCCGTCTTCATAGCCACTTCGGCCCGACCATCGCCATCCATATCAATCACAATAAATTGGGTATAGTGTTCGCCTTCGCGGATGTTGCGCCCCAGATTAATGGTCCATAACAAGGTTCCGTCCAGCTTATATGCCTGTATCACCGGCTGATCTGTTAGTCCGTTAAAGGAATTGTCCAATCCTTTCCCTACCTGGTGAAGCACCAGTTCGTACTGACCATCGCCATCAAGGTCTCCGGCAGATGCATCATGGGGCCGGTAGCCTGTTGGGGTTTTAATTGGGATGCTGAGGAACTGGCCTACTGCCGCATTTGCCGGAATAACAAAGGGTTTACTTCCCGCTGTTTCTTTTCCATTAACAAGAGCCTTAACCGTGTACGCTATGTTTTGGGTTAAATCCGCCCTCGTGTCAATGAAGTTAGTTCCACCGGTAATAGGCTTCGTATTTAGCTTTACCGCCGTACCACCGCCTGTACTTCGGTAAAGATTGAAGGCAAGGTTTTCGGGCTCGGTAGCTAATAAACGCCAACTGACGAACACCGAGTCGGAAGCGTGTCGTACAGCTACCACTCCGCGGTCGAGGTTTTCCATTACTCGCTGAGCATAAGCCGAACTAACCAAGAAAAAGAAGACAAGGTAAAGTATTGGTTGTTTCATTCCCTAAGCTAAGAAGTTTGGATATTGAGTTGGCCTTTACATCTGTAACATTATTGTAGAAAGGGCTGGGCGAGTAGTTTAGGCAGAAGAGATAGAACTCGTTTCAGATAGTCCTTAAAGAAGTGCAACCTGTAACGTACGGGCTTGCACTCCTGAATTCTCCTATCGCGATTAAACTTTTACTTCCATAAAAGTCTTCCATTCCTGGTAGAACTTTTGCACATCGGCTATAGATTTATCAGCCTGAGTAGTAGACTTGCGGGCGTGTAATTCCTTAAGCTCGTCAATGGACTGATAAACTCCCCCCGAGAGACCAGCGAGATAGGCAGCACCAAGGGCAGAAACATCCGGCATGGTTCCTACCAGTAAGTTAGTATTCAATAAGGACGCCAGGAAGTTCAGTACGAATTTGTTGGAAGTCATGCCGCCGTTCAACATCAACTTTTCCATTGGGATCCCGGTTTCGGTCTCCATCACTGTCACAATGTCCATAATCTGATAAGCCACCGTCTCCAAAGCTGCCCTGACCAGGTGATTCCGGTTGCAGTCGAACGTAAGACCCTCTATTGATGCTTTTCGGCTCATATCCCAGTAGGGGGCTCCGAGCCCGCTAAAAGCAGGAACAATATAGACGCCATTATTATCTTCCACGGACGTCGCCATCTTTTCCGTTTCCGTGCTTTCTGCAAACAGGCCTAGCTGGTTCCTGAACCACTCCACCACCGATCCGCAAGAAACAATTACTCCTTCCATGGCGTAGTCAATGCGTTCTGCGGTACTCCAGCAAACGGTTGTCACCATGCCACTTTGTGAACTTGTGGGCTTGTCGCCGATGTTCATCATCACGGAACACCCCGTTCCCAACGTAGCCTTTGCCGTTCCCGGATCGAAGCAGCCCTCCCCAAAAGTAGCCGCATGGGAATCGCCGATCATCGCGGTAATTGGAAGGGGATCATCAAAAAGCCCATCAAAAGTGGAGGCTCCAAAATTGCTGGCAGAAGGTTTTAGTTCAGGGAGTCTGATGGTATTTAAACCAAAAGCCTCCAACAGTTCGCGGTCCCAGCTTAACTCGGCTAGGTTGAAAAACAAGGTTCTGGACGCGTTGGTATAATCCGTCCGATATTGAGCTCCCGCCGTTAATTTAAACAACAGCCAGCTGTCTATAGTGCCAAACATGGCTTCACCGGAGGCAATTGCTGCTTGCACATTCGGCACATGTTTATTCAGCCAAATCAGTTTAGAACCGGAAAAATAAGGGTCGATAAGGAGCCCAGTCTTCGACTTTATCTCCTCCTCCAGGCCTCTTTCTTTCAGCTCCTTGCAAACGTCGATAGATCTCTTGCATTGCCAAACTACCGCATTGTATAGCGGTCTTCCATCTTTATCCCATACAACAAAGGTTTCTCTTTGATTAGAGATTCCACAGCAAGCAATTTCCTTCCTGGAAAGGCCTTTATCTTCAAACGCTTGCAAACATTTTTTCACAGAGGTTAGCACATTTTGATAAATATCCTCAGGATCCTGCTCCACCTGCGCTCCTTCAAGGTAGGAGGTGTGCAGTGCTTCGTTTGCTTTCGCGACTACCTGACCATCTGCATCAAAAATAATTGTCTTAGTGCTGCTGGTTCCCTGGTCAATTGCAAGGATATAAGATTTGCTCATTTTATTCTGCTTTAGAATTTGCCTTATCAATAATTACAGCTAACAGGATAACGAATCCTTTTACCACTTGCTGCCAGAAGGGAGATACGTCCAGCAATACCAGTCCATTGTTCAATACGCCGATGATAACAGCGCCCAGTACCGTTCCCATAATGGTCCCGCGACCGCCGGAAAGGGAGGTCCCGCCAATCACGACGGCTGCGATGGCATCCAACTCATAGCTGATACCAGCATTCGGTTGCGCAGAGTCGAGTCTCGAGGTGACCATAATCCCGCCAAGGGCAGCTAATACCCCTGAAATGGTATAGACAATAACTTTTACCTTGCCAATATTAATACCGGATAGGCGAGATGCATTTTCGTTTCCACCAATTGCATAAATGTATCGGCCGAGAGAGGTTTTATTCGTAATGACGAGCGCTACCGCAATGATCACAGCAGCGATCCAGACTAAAACCGGAATCCCTAAAAACCAGCCTGTTCCAATATAACCGAAACTTGGTCCCAGACTGGAGATTGGGTAGCCTTTAGTCCACAACATAGTCAAGCCACGGGCAATTGTCAGCATAGCAAGGGTGGCCACAAAGGGCGGAACCTTGAATTTGGTGATGACCGCCCCGTTAAAAAATCCGAGGAAGCCACCTGTAAGTAAACCAGCGACAATTGTCCCCAGGAGGGTAAAGCCAATAAAAAGATCATTTCCTGGTAGTTCTATACCATTCTTCAACAGGCCTGCTGCCACTGCTCCGCTAAGGGCAAGCACAGAACCCACCGAAAGGTCGATGCCAGCAGTAAGGACGACCAGTGTCATTCCTACGGAAATACAAACATTTACAGAGATTTGCCGAAGCACATTCCAGCCATTATCGACCGTGAGAAACTTATCGGATAAAATGCTCAGCGCCAGGCAGAGCACAAAAAGGGCGATGGAGGACTGGAATCTACTAAGGGTTGCACGGTATTTTGAAATACTCATTGGAATTCTTTATATGGTTTTTGGAATGGCCGCCTTTAAAATATTGTCTTCATTTGCTTCTTCAGCGCTGAACTCTGCTGTTATCTTTCCTTCCGACATCACCAGGATGCGATCGGACACAGCAAGGATTTCGGGAAGTTCCGATGATACGACGATAATGCCCAGCCCGCTTTGCGAAAGTTCCAGGATCAACTTGTAGATCTCGTTTTTGGCATTCGCGTCGATACCCCTTGTCGGTTCATCAAGCATAAGCACCTTAGGATTAGTAGCCAGACAACGAGCTAAAACGACCTTCTGCTGATTTCCGCCGCTCAGGTTTTTTACCTGTTGGTTGGGAGAGGGTGTTTTGATGCGAAGCGATTGCGTGTACTCTTCTGCCAGTTTCGTTTCTCTGTTTCTGTTGAGGAATCCCGATTGAAGAATCCGCCGTATAGTGCTCAGGCTGATATTCGTCTTGACATCCAAGCCCAGTACCAATCCGTCTTTCTTGCGATCTTCCGGAACCAGTACGATACCAGACTTGATGGCTTCCTGCGGCGACCTCAACTTGACAACTTCACCGTTGACAAGTATGTTACCGGAACATCCGGCAGGATGAATGCCGAGGATACATTCGAGCAATTCTGTTCTGCCCGCGCCCATCAATCCAAAGATCCCCAGTATCTCGCCTTGTCGCAAGCTAAAAGATACCTTATCAAGCGCCTTCTGCCGTCCCCCGTTGTTCAGCTCCAGGCAAAGGTTTTGCACTTGAAGGATCTCCCTTTCGCCAAACTTGCGTTGTTCGCGATCCAGCGCTTTAATCTCTCTCCCGACCATCTTTTTGATGATAGCATCGTGATTGACTCCTTCCATGCTACCACTTTCAGTCACCTGTCCATCGCGAAGCACTACATATCGATCAGCTATTCGGAATAGTTCGTCGAGTTTATGTGAGATGTAGACGATTGTTTTACCATCGTTACGCAGGTTTTCGATGATGCTGAACAAGACCTCTACTTCGTGATCGCTGATGGCAGAAGTAGGCTCATCCATAATGATAACCTGCGAATCGGTTAACAGCGCCTTCGCGATTTCGACCACCTGCTGTTGACCCACCTTTAAGTCGCGTATCAGGGTGTCAGGACTCACCTCCAACTTCAAGCGATTCAGCAGCTCTTGTGTCTTCTGCCGCATACTTTTCTTATCGAGCATGTCCCAGCCATTCGTGATTTCCCGGCCGAGAAAAATATTTTCGGTGATACTGAGGTCAGGGATGAGGTTCAACTCCTGGTGGATGATGGCAATTCCCTTTTCCTGAGCTTCTTTTGGATTGGAGAAGCGAACCTCTTTTCCGTCCAGCAAGATCCGGCCCTCGTACTCCGGGTAAACGCCGGAAAGGATTTTCATTAGGGTGGATTTGCCGGCTCCGTTTTCTCCGATGATGGCCGTTACTTTAGCTGGTGGCAATTCCATGCTCACTTCGTTGAGGGCGACTACCCCCGCAAAACGTTTTCCGATTTTTTCTGCTACTAACAAAATGTTCGGTTTTAATGGTTGACGATGTTAAGGATCAGTGGGATAATTTCCAGACTGTCGGGCACGGCTTTCGCTTGATTTAACTGAACAGAGCCGATAAAGGACACTTTGCTACCTAGCTTCGCGTCTGATTTAAAGCGCGGTAATACTTCAGCCTTGATCAATTTGTTTAGCTCCTCAGAGACAGTGTTCATCTCCATGGTCGTAGTAAATTCGTCTACGGAAATCAGTCCGGATCCGTCTCTTGCAGCATTGCCCAGAATGTACTGCGTAGCCAAGAGGACCTTCGGTGCAACGCCTGCTACTTGCAGGTAAGCATTGTCTTCATCCAGCTTCAGGATCTCACCTTCGCCCTTCACCATGAAATAGCGGATGTTGCCATCGTTCTGCGCGTTGGAGTAGGAGTAGGCCTTCCGAGGGTTGCTCTTCAACAACTGGGTGAGCTCCGCCAGCGATATAGCCTTCTCTTTATTCGCGGGTAGTGTCTTGTTCAAGAACTTTTTAGCATAGGCCAGCGCATCAAACTCGCTCGTTTCGGTTGCCTTTTTAACTTCGCTCAGCTTTTTAACATAGATGGAATTATAACCGACCAGTAGAAAGGCTGCGGTGAACAGTGCGTATTTTACTCCTTTGTGCATGGCTTATTCTTTTTTACCGTAAGCAATGTATTTATCGATGTTTTCGCTGGTTACTACTTCTACCGGGATAGGAAGCTTTTTAGGGAAGTCAGTCTTGCCTTTGAAATATTCATCCGCATAAGTGGCAGCCAGCTCAGCGATTGTTTTAGGGAACTGCATTGCGGTGGCGGTCAGTTTTCCTTCCTTGATAGAATTGATAGCATCCTCGGCCCCATCAAAGCCCATTACCTTGACTTTCTCCGCTTTTCCTGCCGCTACAAGTGCCTGATAGGCACCCATCGCCATTGCATCATTGCCACAGAAAACGCCATCAATATCGGGATGAGCCTGAAGAATGGATTCCATCACCTCCATGGCCTTATTGCGATCAAAATCAGCACTTTGTTGAGCTACCATCTTCAGATCGGGGTAATTATCCACCACGCTATGGAAGCCTTTTGAGCGGTTCCAGGTATTATTGTCGGACACAATGCCCAGCAGCTCCACATACTTGCCTTTTTTATTGAGGGACTGTACAAACAGTTTCCCTAATTCGATGCAGGCTGAATAGCTGTCTGAAAGAATTTGTGAGGTAGCGGCATCCTTCGAATTCACCTCCCGGTCCATGCAAAAAACCGCGACGCCAGCCTCTTTTGCTTTCATTACGTTGGAAACCGATCCTGCAGCATCTGTTGGGTTAAACAGGATAGCGTTATAGCCGGAAGCAATGGCGTTTTCAAAGTGGTCGCTTTCCAAAGCTGTATTATTTTGGGAATCGAAAATCTTCGACTCATAGCCCAGTTCTTTTGCCTTTTTTGCAGCAGTCTCGGCCAGAAAGACGAACCAGGGATTGTTGAGCGTAGAAACAACAATGGCAATCTTTTTGGAATCCTTTCCGCCGTTTGAAGAGGAGCAGCCCGACAGTATAGCCAGTATCAGCACGGCAATGGTTAATCGTTTCATAAAAGGTTAAATTGGTAATGCTCAGTGTTTTTCAGGAATGAGGAAGACCTATCTTTCCTTCCTCAATAGGTTTATTGCAATTGTTGCTAGTCCATCTTTCGATATTCCATAATGGTTAAAAATCTCTGTTTGTGAACCCGTTACAGTGTATTCATCCGGGATCCCTACTATTTTGAAGCGTTTGTTGTATCCATGTTCCAGCAGGTAGGAAGCGCAAGCTTCACCCAGACCGCCGTACACACTATGTTCTTCCACCGTGATGATCGCTTCCGTTTCTTCTGCAATCTGCTGCAAAAGCTGAGTGTCAAGCGGTTTGATGGTATGCATGCTTATCACTGTCGCTTCAATATTGTATTCATCTTTCAATTTTTCAGCTGCTTCCAGCGCCGGCTGAACCGTTTCTCCCGTAGCGATAAAAGCAAGATCTTTTCCCTTCAAGATAATCCTTCCTTTGCCGAATTCGAAAGTGTTATTTGGATCTTCTGTAAGCAGCGGCATATTCTTTTTACCGAAACGGAGGTACATCGGCTGCTTGCTTGCAGCCGCCTGTTTGATCGCTTCTTCGGTTTCAAAATTATCTGCGGGGGCAACCACGACGAGATTATTAATGGCCCGTAGCGCAGCGAAATCGTGAAGTGAATGATGTGTGGAACCTAAAGCTCCATAACTAACACCGGCACTTATTCCAATGAGCTTCACCGGGTTATCAGAGTAAGCGACGTCGTTTTTAATCTGCTCTAAGGCTCTGGCTGTCAAAAAACAGGCTGGCGACACGGCAAAGGTTTTCTTGCCAGCTGATGCCAGTCCCGCTGCTACGCCTACCAGATTCTGCTCGGCAATGCCGATCTCTACAATCTGCTTTGGATACTTCTTACCAAAGGGGACGAGCTTGCCTGAACCTCTGGAATCGCTGGTTACCGCGATGATATCTCTGTCCTGCTCGGCGAGCTCCTGAAGAGTAGCTGAAAATACTTCCAGATTTGCTTTCGCTCCTGTTTTGCTTTCTACAACCGGACTTCCCATATGCTGATGTTATTAAATTATTGCCTGATTTAGTTCTTCTATTGCAAGCTGGTATTGCTCCTGACTGGGTACGCCATGGTGCCAGCTTAATTGGTTTTCCATAAAGCTAATACCTTTACCTTTCACCGTATGAGCGATGATGACGCTGGGCTTGCCTTTTTCAAGTGGCAAACTAGCAAAGCTATCTTTCAGCGCCTGCAGGTCGTGCCCGTCTACGTGTTTTACAGCCCAGCCAAAGCTTGCAAACTTCTCGTCGATAGGGTCTGTATTGCACACATCGGACGTGGGCCCCGTTATTTGCAGGCTGTTCTTGTCAATAATGGCGCAAAGGTTATCCAGCCCATAATGGGCGGCAGTCAATGCAGCCTCCCAGTTAGATCCTTCTGGTAATTCTCCATCCCCGAGAAGGGTAAAGACCCGATAGTCTTTTTCATCCATTTTAGCAGCCAGGGCAGTCCCGACACTGATCGGCAGACCATGTCCCAATGCACCCGTGTTTTGCTCTACTCCATGGACCTTACGGGTAGGATGGCCTATATAATGCGATTTGTAGCGACAAAGGGTGTTCAGATCTTCTTCCGGGAAAAATCCCTTGTCCGCCAACACCACAAAAAGCGCTTCTACACAATGTCCTTTACTTTGGATGTAGCGATCGCGGTCGGGAGAAGTAAAATTTTGCGGACTTACATTTAGCACCTGATTGTAAAGTACATTCAAGATGTCAATGCAGGACAAGCTCCCACCGGTGTGACCTGCATTAGCCCCAACGATGTATTTAAGAATACGCTGGCGATATTGGTTAGACTTCTGAGCCAGTTCTTTTTCTGTCATAACAACTGTTTTATAGGATGAAAACTATATAATCTCTCCCTGAGATAGATCTCCTGTCTGCTGCCGACGGGAATTTTACTTGTTATGGTTATACACTTCCCATCCCATGTAGTTACCCAAGGCTTCTTCGAGAATTCCGGCTGTTTTAGAAGCATTCATCACCACGTGGTGTTCGAACCCGTTGCGGCAAACGTATTGCATCAAACCCTGCAGGTTCGGGATTTGAGCAACAGCTCTGTTGCCGAAAGTATTCAAGGGATCGTCCGTTAGTACCCCTTCGCCGATGTAAGCTTTAATAATACCTTTAGGGTCATCTGTGCTAATACGACCATAAGTGAGGGCCGAAGCAGGCGTACGACCGTCCAAAGCGCCGTAGGTATTTTCTACACCGACGCTAGTTCCAAGAATAGGAGCGTTGCTGATCTCAATGTCTGGCAGGAATGACTTAGCCCAGTTACCACAATGAAAAAGTACGCATTTGGTATCATCGTCTGCATAGTTGTTGTTCCAGTCCACCAGGGCGCTGGGAGAACCTGAAGCCAATTGCATTGCATACATGCTTAGCGTTCCGGTAACATCTACTTCGCAAGCGCTTGGAAGCATATTTTCGCTCATGATACTCATGCTCGTACATACATTACAGCCGTAATTCTGCTGCAGCGAAGTCCAACACTGAATGGCAGTGGCATCCAAGTAGTGCTCCTCCATAAACTGGTTCAGCACGACATCCAGTTTGGCGATCTGAATCAAAGCATCGTCGGGTGTCTTGCCCCTGGATGCGTACGATAATATTTTTTCGAGGTGATTTTTAACAGGGAGATCGTCCTTTGTTAGCTTGTTGGCTCTTCCAAGGACTTCTGAAAGGTCGACAGTTGTAACGGAAATACCGTTGCGCTGCAAGATCTTCTCGCTGTAGCGGACAGTATTAAAGCCTCCCGGACGAGCGCCGACAGCACCGATCCTGACTTTTCTTAGTCCCCTAACCACGCGGCAAACGGCAACGAAATTGAGAAGCTCCTGCTCAAAAGCAGGGTCTTTCGGGTGAATAACATGTTTATCGGTAAGGGTGTACTTAATCCCGTATTGATAGAGGTTGTTGCACACAGAAATTTTCCCGCACCAGGAGTCGCGACGACGCGCAACGTCCAGCTGATTCAAGTCGTCAGGGTAGGCCTGTACAAGCACCGGAACGTTGAGTCCGGAAAGCTTGAGTGTTTCGGCAACACCCCGTTCATCTCCAAAGTTGGGAAGTATCACCAGCACCCCCATTATTTCTTCGGCATGTTTTTTAAAGAGCGAAGCGCATTTGTGAGCATCTCTAAATGTTTCTACACCTCCCAGTTTTGTTTCAAACTCATCCAGCATGATGTAGTTAAGGTTCAGCTTTTCGAACTGGGCGATGATGTCCAGGCGTGCTTCTGATACTAGCTTGTCGGGGAAGAAGTCGCGGTTTCCAATAATAACTCCTATGCTAACCTTTTCTTTCATTATAATTTCGATTTATTTTTCAATTGGCCTATTGTGCCAGTATTAATTCAATTTCATTGTCCTGGAACACCTGTTTATCCCGGTCACTCATATCTGAGTCGGTGATCACATAGTTAATGAGAGACAGAGCTCCAAGACTGGCAAACGAACTCTTTCCTATTTTCGTGGAATCAGCTACCAGGTAAGTCGTTTCCGCAGCGGCGATCATCGCTTTTTTTACCACAATGTCGCTGATACTAGGGTAGGTAAGCCCTGCCTTCAATGATAATCCGGCGGTAGCAAGAAACAGCTTCTGTACATTGATTCCGGTAAAAAAATCAGCAGCCTTTTGGCCCGTAAGCGAAAGGGTAGGAGGTTTAAACTCTCCACCAGTCACGATCAGCTCAATTCCCGGCTCGGTGCCGAGCATCATTGCAATGTTTAATGCATTAGTGATCACCGTAAGGTTTTTAAAACCCTTCAGCTTTTTGGCTATCTCCGTAGTCGTCGACCCGGAGTCAAGTATTATGCTGTCTCCGCTTTCGATAAATTCGAGACATTTAGCCGCTATACGTTCTTTCTTATCCAGATTATCTTGCTGACTAAGAGAGAAGTTTCTCACCTGATCGGCGATATCCTTGAGATAAGCGCCTCCATGTTCGCGCACCAGTAGTCCATCCTTCTCCATCTTTTCCAGGTCTTGGCGGATGGTTACTTCTGTAACTTTAAACAGTTTGGCCAGATTGATCACCTTCGCCGAGCCATCCTCCCTCAGAAGTTCTATTATTTTATCTCTTCGCTGGTTTGCTAGCATATCGTTAAAAAAGAAAGAAGGAATATAATTGGTTAGTTTCGTTTTCTTTCGATTTTCTCAAATATAGAAATTCAGATGAAAATAAAACAAGAAAGTGAAAGTAAATTTTTCCTTACGTTATGACGTTGCTACCACTAATAAACGTTAATAGGCCCGAAATGGAAACTAGCCATGATGATAAAAGAAACGAAAGAAAACGAAGGATCTGACTTTCCTTTATTTTTGCTTCCCTGAAATCGAAATTCTCAAGTCACTGTCGCTGAATAAATTTATACATTTGCTCGTATGGCAGAGATCTTAAACACCATTCCTGAGGCAATAGCGGACATTCAAGAAGGAAAGCTGGTTATTATCGTGGATGATGACGACCGTGAAAATGAAGGAGATTTTATGGTTGCGGCCCGTTTTGCAACACCAGAGGTAATCAACTTTATGGCTATTCATGGAAGAGGACTGATTTGCGTTCCACTTACGGAACAGCGCTGCGACGAGCTGGAACTGGGCCTGATGGTGGGTACTAATACCGCCACTCATGAAACCAATTTCACCATCTCTGTAGATCTGATCGGGAAAGGCTGCACAACCGGTATCTCCGTTTCCGACCGTTCGAAAACTATACAAGCACTGATCGATCCAGAAACAAAACCTGCCGAACTAGGACGTCCCGGGCATATTTTCCCTCTACGATCCAAGGACGGTGGAGTGCTGCGAAGAGCCGGACATACAGAGGCAGCTACCGACCTGGCAGCGATGGCGGGTCTGGAACCTGCAGGCGTTATTGTGGAGATCATGAAGGACGATGGAGAGATGGCCCGGCTCCCGGATCTGCTGAAAATATCGAAAGAATTAAATATCAAAATTATATCGATCAAAGACCTTATCGAGTATCGCCTTCAGCACGAAACGCTGATAAAAAGGGAAGTTTCGGTTACAATGCCAACTACCTGGGGCAACTTTGATCTGGTAGCCTATACCCAGGTAGACAGCGGTGTTCATCACATTGCATTAGTGAAGGGAGAATGGGGGCCGGATGAACCGGTTCTGGTCAGAGTTCATCGCTCCTGTATTGCCGGCGATATTTTCGGTTCGTGTTTGTGCAACTGCAATAAGTCGCTTCACCGTTCGATGGAAATTATTGAAAAGGAAGGTCGCGGCGTTGTCGTTTATATGAACCAGGAAGGCACGGGAAATGCATTAATTAACAAGCTATCCCGATACATCGGACTTGAGAACGGAGCGACATTAAAACAAGGTGATGGAAAGCAACCCACCGATCAGCGGGATTACGGCGTCGGCGCGCAGATCTTGCGCAGCTTAGGTATTTCGAAAATGCGCCTGTTAAGTGATAATCCTAAAAAACGAGCCGGTCTGCAGGGTTACGGCATTGAAGTGGTAGCGGTGGAGCCTATCGGAGTAGGAGCTAACACTTCTCGTGAACCATCCGGTACATAATCCGAAATAGGAGAGTGGGTGCCTGAGACTAGCTTCAAATCATTTGATGGCAGTTTTGGAAATTAGGCTCAAAACCGTACAAACCATGTCTTCCTGTGTAATCTAGATAGTAAGCAGAGCAGAACCTTCCAAAAAATCAGATAAAAAAAGGCGCAATTATTAGTTGCGCCTTTTAACTATCCAGGGAGATTGTTCTTCTATTAAGTATTAATATCCATTAGATCCAAACTCATCCTGATTGTTAATTTGATTCAGGAAGGTGAATGGAATAGGACGATTGTAGTGTTTAGCAGGTGAAAAGTTTGCAAAAGCTTTTCTGTTATGCGCTTGTAAGCGGGTTTCGAATGCCTTATTACGTTTTAGCAAAGCCCAGCGGTTAAACTCGCCGCAAAGTTCACGTGCATACTCGTCAAAAACATCGTTCATCGTAGCTGTAGTCAGCTGCATTCCGGTACCTGTATTGAAGTCTCCGGGATTGCGGCAAGCTCGTTTGCGCAGTTCATTCAAGTACTGAGCCGCGGCTGCCCCGCCTCCATTGGTATGAAGGGTAGCTTCTGCAGCAATTAGATACACCTCCGCCATACGCATAATCATGATATTGCCCAATTTTTGCTGGAAGTTGCCCCCCAGCCATGCGCCGTCGAAGTTATGATTAAACTTCATCATAGCAGGGAAGAGAGTGGCAAGACTTGCTGGCGTCAAGCCGTTATTTGGGTTGTTTGCTTTATAAGTGCTGCCGCTTGGATCAGACATATCGAACAGATCATCAATGTTAACAGTTACATACGCCCTTGCTTTTTTATCGTCCACGCTCAGCGGCTCTTTACTTAAATAGGCGAAGAATCGGTTTTCGTCAGGAGCCAGGGGATAAGGATGCACGTTAGCATTCGGCACCTCCTGCAAGGCGGTGATTGCGCCTGTAGTAACCCCTTTTGGCCATACCTTCGGAATGTACTGCCAGGTAGCATTACGGGAAGCATTGCGTGCATTTACGTCTATGTATGGATAAATTTTCTTTCCAACATGTGATGGATCAATACCATATTTAGTACACATGGCAGCAGTGAGCGTTACAGTGGCAGCACTATAAGTTACGTTCGCTGGAGCAGGAATGCTGGTCCCAAGACTCGCTCTCGCTTGCTCTCCTGAGTAGTTGGTAAAGGCAGTAGCGAAAGTATTCTCCCAGCGCTTATCATAGGTTGCATTAAAGCAATTGATCAAGTATTTCGTTGGGGCAACGAACTGCTGGTTCAAACGTCCGTAGTAGGCATTGGAAGTATTTGAGTTAACACTTCTCCTAAAAATATCTGAAGTTCCAAATGCATCATCAAACTTCGGATAATAATGCAGGTAGAGGTTAGGTCTGGAGTTCCCTGTAAAAACATCATACGAAGGATTATAGGGATCAACTCCATAAGCCGTGAACAGCGCTTCTGAGTTATTCCGGTTATTTGCAGCTGCAAAGACCTTTGCAAAGTCATCATATAACATAGCTCCATACTGGCCTCTGTTATTGATAAGTTCGTCTGCCACTTCTTTCGCACGCACCCAGTAAGACTTGCCTCCTTCAGACAGACCTTCTCCTCCTCCCTGCGCATACACGCGGGCAAGAAGTCCAAGCGCCGCCTTTTTCGTCACCCGCTGGCCGTTGTTTTCGTAAGGTGTCACCGGCAGATCTTGAACCGCAGCAGTTAAGTCCGTAATAATCTGAGCATAAATTTCAGGAATCGTACTGCGTTTTGGACTTAAACTTTTAACGGGATCATCTGTCAGGATCAGCGGAACATTACCAAACTGAGTTACCAATACAGAATAATAGTAGGCCCTTAAAAAACGCGCTTCAGCTACGAGGGTTTTAATATCATTAGCGTTGCCGTCTTTAAGTGTAGTTGAAAGTTGAATCGTCTTGTTGCAGTCCTTTATCGAACCCCAGGCAAAATCCCAGGTATTCCTTACCACTCCTGAATTTGTCGTGAACTCCTCGTAAGCCATCAGGTCGCGATACTGATTATGGTTGTTGTAGGGGAATGTCCAAAGGTCAGTGCCAAGTTCGGAAACCATCCCGTAAGGCATACCTATCAATGAGCCCCAAAGTCCAGTGTAGCAGTTAGCTTGATAAGCTTTCCAACCATTAAAGTCTGTTAGTACATTTTCTTCTGATAAAGAAGCAGGGTTATATTCGTCAAGTTTGCAGGAGGGGACGCCCAAAGCAACTACCAAGCCGACTCCGCACAATACTCTCTTTATATTTTGAATTTTCATGTCTGTATTTTTTATTGATTCTGGTCCTTGAACTTCCTTTACCGATCTGCCGATCAGCTACTAGTTCTTGTGCCTTTTTAAAAATGCTAGCTAGAGCGTTACGTTTAATCCTACCACTACTTGTTTCGTTAGCGGGTAATCCAGTTCTCCATTCATCTCCGGATCATACTGTTTTAGCAGGTGACTTTTTGCGACAACCAGAGGATTTGTAACAGTGCCGTATAGGCGCAATCTCTGCATTGCGATCTTCTTTGTTAGGTTTTTGGAGAAACTGTATCCGAGTGTTATATTTTTGATCTTGAAGAAAGAACCATCTACATAATTAAGTCCAGAAAAGCCTATCATAGTTGAACTGGTGGCCTCGTGATGCATCATTGGGAAATCATTTGACGGATTTTCAGGGGTCCAGTAGTTAAAATGTTCGGGGATTGTTCTGGATGGACTTGCATTGATCGCAAATGAGTTCGGCTGATACCATCCCATCATGTTGTAGTTGATCATTTGTCCCCACCTGAAATAGGTAAAAATGCCCAGGTCAAAGCCTTTGTATTTAAAGTTGTTTTGGAAGCCAAGTGACCAGTCAGGAGTGTTATGTCCCAAGATCTGAAAATCATTATTGTTATAAGTGTATTTTACATTAGCTGCCGTCAAGTTCGGATTGAATTGTTGTGCGTCAGCAAGGTTATTATAGTAGTAAGTTCTAGTGCCATCCGCGGCCTCTTTCATATATACGCCGGTTGCAAGCCTTGTCATTCCGGGAACATTCACCTTCAGATCGCCCGGACGTTTGTTAAATACTGCTGCATCTGCTTCCTCACCGATTTGCCAAACGCCGTCAAGCTTGTAATTGCGGAATGAACTTACTGGATTTCCAATAGAAAGCACGTAATTGCCGTTGGCGATATTATTGGCCTGACCATTGGTTATTTTCAGGATCTTTTCGTTGTTGCGAGCGAAAGCAGCTGATGAAGTCCACTCAAAGTTCCGGCTAACAATATTGCGGGTATTCAGTGTGAGCTCGATACCTTTATTTCTGGTTTGTGCCACGTTAATGTTGGTCTGATAATATACCCCCGGTCTGTAAGTTCCGTAGATTGCAGGAGAATTAACACTATGGATAACTCCATCCGTATTTGTAATATAGTAGTCCAGCGCAAGATCTATCCGGTTTTTAAACACGGAAGCATCTAAACCAAAGTTAGTTGCAGTAGATTTTTCCCATCCCAGATCTGCGTTGGTAATAAACGGCGAGTTGCGATAGATAGGATGCGTTACTCCACCCAGCGACATATTATTCTGCTCCATGATAGAAACAGAGCTGTAAGGATCAATTTTAGCAGTTCCGGTAATACCCCAGCTAGCCCGAAGCTTCAGATTATCCAACCATTCTTTGGTACTGACCATAAAATTTTCGTCAGAGATCCTCCATGCAGCTGAGGCGGCAGGGAAGTTGTCCCATCTATTCTTAGAATACAAAACAGACGAGCCATCCCTGCGCACCAAGGCAGAGAAAAGGTACTTGCCCTTATAGGAGTAATTCAAACGACCCATCAACCCGAAAGTTTTTGACATAGTATAGGACGAAATGGATGTGGTATTTTGATCACCTGTAAACTTGTACCATTTGAAATTATTGGACGTAATATTTGTCTGATTCATTTCAGTATTGGTATTCTGATTGTCAAACCAGGAAGTAACACCTGTAAGTGTAAAATCGTGATCGTTTGCTACTTTGAAATTATAGGTTAAGACATTCTCCCACTGTAGCCCCAAGTAGCGATTCTGATTCACGCGTGCCCTGGCAATACCGGCATTTGAATAGGTGTAGCTTACGGAACCAATACCATCAAAGCGATAAGTATTCGAATAATTAAGGTGCGCTCCAGCTCGTGATAAAAATGTTAGCCCTTTTGCCGGTCTCAGTTCTATGTATGGGTTGAGAAAAAGCTTCGTGTTATTTTCGACGTTACCATAAACGCCTGGCTGATAGTCTAGAAGAAGGTTGTAAACATTGTTTCCCAGCTCAGTATTCAGCGTACCATCCTCTTTGTAAGGTCTAACAAGAGGGTCTGTTACGATGGCGTTTTCCAGCTTGTCTTGGGCTCTATCCCTATCCACATAGGATGCCTGAAGATTACCTCCGATAGATACCCATTTTCTAATTTTATGGTCCATTCGCATGCTTGTAGAATAGAGCTTATACTGATCCCCGCGGTACTGACCATTTTCATCGGTCACATTGAAAGAGATATAGCCTCTTGTTACATCGGTTCCGCCTGAAACAGCCAAACTATAATTCTGAGTGCCCGCACTTTTCTGTAAAAATTCATCCGCCCAGTCTACGAACTGGCCTTGCTGGAAAATTTGATATCTAGCTGCCCCAAAGATAGTCTCATCATCCGCCGGTGACTGCCAAATGGCTCCGGTTGTTGTCCATTTATTGGCTGTAGCATCCCACCGGTATCGGTACGCATCACGTTTTGCTTGCAGATAGGAGTCTCCAGTCCGAGTCTTAGGGGTTACTGAAAAACCGTTATATCCGTAATACGAGTTGAAGTCAATACTTAGTTTTCCTGCTTTTCCGCTTTTTGTCGTAATAATGATTACCCCATTCGCTCCCGCCGAACCGTAAACTGCGGTCGAAGAAGCGTCTTTCAATACCTCGATCGATTCAATATCATTTGGGTTCAATGTGGCGTAGTCGCCTGGCAAACCGTTGATGATAAATAGGGGATTGCCGTTGGCGGTGAATGATCTGGTTCCTCGTAGCTGAATATTTACGCCCTCGCCAGCTTGCCCTGATGAACGGGTAATATCGAGACCTGCTACGCGCCCCTGCAGGGATTCCATTGGGTTAGGACCTGGACGTGCTGTGATTTCCTCAGGCTTTACTGATGATACCGATCCTGTAAGATCACGCCTTTTGGTAGTACCATATCCAACCACGACCACTTCCTCCAAAGACCGGTCGTTCGGTCGAAGTGTCACGTTCAAAGCAGTACCTTGACTTCCTACTTTTACTTCCGTTTCCGTGTAACCGATAAAACTAACTACGAGTACATCACCCGTTTCAGCGTTTATAGTAAACGAACCGTTAACGTCGGTAACGACTCCATTCCTGGTGCCCTTTACTTTTACCGTTGCTCCGGGAAGTGGTTCATTATTCTCGTCCCTTACGATTCCTTTGACTGGAAAGGCTTTGTTGGTGATTTTTTTTGTTTCATGAGCAGTTTGGTTGGCCGATACTGGTAACGAGCCTGCTAACAAAGAAGCTGATAGCAGATTCGTAATCAATAGCATTTTTTTAAATGTTTCCCCACCTGGCAGTTGGAGGCGCTTGTACCCCACATGGCGCGCTCTCAATAATGTGTAATCCATAAAATTGCTTATAATTAGTTGAAAAGATTCGTTGTTGACCTTTCTTGTGGTCATGGCAGGATCAAGGACTCGCCTATATGATCGCTGTCGTTTCTTAGACTTAATTGGTTATTATTTATATCCTTTGTAACTCCTGGATGATCATGAAGTACGAAGATTCCAGGGGGCTTTTTTTGCGCTTGAAGCTAATCAGTTGTCAAGGACCCATGTCCTCACTTCGAGTTGCGATAGCTGCGAGGTAAAAAGATAGTAGAGATTGTTCCATACTCATTCAAGTTTATTAGTTAATTAATTAAGTTAGTTTAAAGAAAGCTTTCTTACCATTCCTTGTATTTACAAGAATGAAAAAAAGGGCTTTGCGGAATTGAAATGCCAGATGAAACAACGTATCCGAATTCTGTCTTCCGATGTATTTGTTATAATTGGTTATGTAATTGTAATCACAAGTTAGGATATTATTCTCCAGCACAATTCTATTTTCATATCATTTTTATGTATAATATTATCATCTTATACCGACCGCAGGTAGTGCAGGAGCAGTGACTATAGGATAAAAAGTGGGAGGGTCTTAAACAAGTCTTGTTGAATCAAATTATGGCATAGTCCAGCACCTGAGAAGAGTGCTGGGTGCTGTGGCTGGAGCTAATAGGTAGTTGGGGTGATCAATGCTTCCCTTGACCACCTCAGAAAGACCGCCGCCAAATCTACTCCAGTTCATGCCGACCGTCACTTTGTACTTTCTTTCCATCCCCAACTTTCCGAATGCGCAGCGCCATATACGGCTTGGCTGGCAGCTTGATGGCCGACTTATTCTTGTCCATAAACTTGTATCTGTTGCCCGGCACAGGCACCACTTCAAACACCTTGTTGAGAGGGGTAATAGTCATGTTCCAGGTATCGATGACGTCTACTTTAAATTTTACCCCTGCTGCTAGTTCTCTTCTGGGAAGAACAAAATCCCACTTGTTCAACTTATCCTTGCCAAAGTAGACCAGGTAATATTCCCCTGCTTTACCCGCCATGTTGTTTTCGTAGAAGTGGTCGATTGGTTCTAATCCGGTTGTAGGACCGGTCTCCACAATCTTTCTTAAAAAAGCTATACGGTCAGGGCTCGATCCAATCAACCGCCCTCCAATAGAAATCCATGGGCTGCTTTTATACGACTCCCCGTGTGTGGCATAGCCACCACCAATGAGGGCGTTCCAGAACCGGAAGGTCAACTCTTCTCCGGACAATTGTCCCCAACGACTCTCGACGTCCCCCTCGTAATTGATCTCGTCATTCACAATAGGTTTTTTGTAGATATCTCTTAAAATGGCCGTCGGATAGGGAGCTTTTACCACGTTGTAATACTGGTAACTTACGTGGCTCACCCAAGGCTTTGTGTAATCGTATATCCGGTCGGCATTGTGTATTGAGCGCAAATGATGATAAGGGTCTTTTTCCTGCACCAATTGAAACAACTCGTCCCAGTCTTTATCGTCCATATTCTTGATAAAGCTGTTTTCGTTAGCCAGACTCCACCAGATATTTCGGAAAGCAGCATAACGTGCCACCATGTACCGTGCGAAACGTCTGTTTACCTCTTGCCCGGCCATATCGAAGCCCCATTTGCCTTTATCATAAGGGCGAAAGAGGATAAGGTCTGCTTCAATGCCCAGTTCTCTTAATTGACGCACTGACTCGTCAAGGTTTTTGAAGTATTCGGGGTTAAAACGCGAGAAATCCCAGTTGTTGCGACTCGTCCCCTCAAATGGGAAGACGGTTATTTTAAGTGGGCCCTCTACATATCTTTCCTTGTAGGGAGGAACCGCTAAAAAGCGAGCCTTATTAAAAGGACTAGACCTGAGTGTTTCAATGGTCTGGTTCTTTGTTCGCGCATCCTGAAAAGGCCACTCGTAGATAGTGGTACCAAAGGGATAAAATGGAGTACCGTCTTCGTACTGAAAGTGATAATCTGCGCGTACCCGCACCGGACCGTGATTTTTCTCCGAAGGCTTTGAGCACTCGAAACTACCTTTGTTGCTATCAAGTTCTTTTTTGTTACTGCTCGTGACATATGTCCAGGTACCTTCTCTATCGGGCATGAACCTGATTTTGTAAACTCCGTTACCGTCGTAATAGCCTTCTTGCTCATATACTTTATCTCCGTTACTAAACTGAGCACTGAAAGTAGTACCAATGAACGGATTGCCAGACGACGGTCCGTCTAAAGTCAGTTCAAACACGTCCCATTTCTCAACTTTATTTTGCGAAAAGACGCTACCTGATAGTAACAAGAGGGATAAAACAGAAAGTAAAAAGGGCTTCATTGGTCCAGTTTTTAAAAAATACATTTGAAGATACAACGACCAGCAATATTACAATAAGTAAGAGCTTCCTGATTATTGCAACACATTCGTTACCCAGCTCTCTGGTCAGCTAGCAGGGGAGCGGGGTTACCAAAAGCCGACCCTGTTGCTTCCATATAAATATCCTGACCTCTTGAAAGCGAATCCAATGTAAACAATGCATTTTTTGGTTATGAAGATTATGAGCATTGTGGTGCTTAGGGCCAAGCTTTTGAAAATAAACCAGATTTAATATTGCCAGTCACAGAAATTGTTCTATCTTTATAGCATAAATTTATTATAATGCAAAAAGGAACAGTAAAATTTTTTAATGAAACTAAAGGTTTCGGATTTATCACACCAGCTGATGGTAGTAGTGAAATCTTTGTTCATTCTTCCGGCCTAACTGACAACATTCGTGAGAATGACAGTGTTCAGTACGAGGTGGAACAAGGCCGTAAAGGTCTTAACGCGGTAAATGTGACAGTAGCTTAAAATACTATATTTTAATCTTGAAGCATCCTCCCTATCAGGAGGATGCTTTTTTTATGCAAAAATTCTGCGGAAGTACTAATCCACGTTTTTAAAAATAATCCCTCTCTTTCATTTAAACTCGCTTATTTTTGTGATCTATCTTTAGTCCTATGAAAATGAAACTCAAATCCTTAAGCTTCTTATTGCTGATTATCACGGTCACTTCCGCATGTAGAAAAGACAGACCGGATCTTCAGGAGGAAACCCCCGTTTTAATCTCAGCAACTCCAGCCGGTTCCTACACTCGTACACAGTTACAGACGTTTGCAACAGTAGCGGGCTTTGGAAACTTTTCTGCGGCGATCCAGTACGACGTAGACTTTTTCAGGATTGCTTACCGAACTACTTATAAAGGAAGCGAGGTGCAGGCTTCCGGTCTTTTGGCCATCCCTAAAGGAACACCGAAGGCGCCTTCGTTACTAAGTGCTCAGCACGGGACCATGTTCCTTGATGCCGATGCCCCATCTAACTTTCCACTCACTTTTTCTGGCTTTGAGCTGTTTGCCACTGCGGGTTTTATCACAGCTATTCCAGATTACCTGGGTTATGGAGTTTCTAAAGATATTGTACATCCCTATTATGACGCGGAACATTCGGCTTCCACGGTAATAGATATGCTAAAAGCAGTAAAAGACTACCTTGAAAAGGAAAACATTCAATATAGTAGTCGTCTTTTTCTGGCTGGCTACTCAGAAGGAGGCTACGTAACCATGGCTGCTCAGCAGGAAATTGAAACCAATTCGTCGCACAACCTGACGCTTAGCGGCGTTGCGGCTGGGGCGGGAGGCTATGATGTGACTGGAATGCTGAGCAGTATTGCCAGTAGAGCTAACTATAGCGAACCGTCCTTTTTAGCCTTATTATTGCAGTCGTATAATACGACTTATAACTGGAACCATCCCTTAACTCAGTTTTTTCAGGAACCCTATGCTTCAAGGATTCCCGACTTACTCAACGGGGCCAGGAGCAGAGAACAAATTAACAGTCAGTTAAGCACGGCAACAGCGCAGCTATTCAACCCAACTTTTTATGCAGCACTTAGTAATTCGGCAGGAGAGACGGTCCTAAAGCAGGCAATAGCAGCGAACAGTTTTCCAAACTGGGTTCCCAAAACGCCGACGCGTTTGTACCATGGTACAGCTGATGAGGCGGTGTTTTTTCAAACCTCTCAGTCAACGTTCAATCGCTTCAGCGCTGCGGGGGCAACTAACGTACAGCTCATTTCTATACCCGGTGGTACTCACCAAAGCAGTATCCAACCAATGATGTTAGACGCGCTCATCTGGATCCGATCTCTGGACCAGTAAAACAAGCATTTTTACTAAAGGTGATCGCAATTAAATGGGTCACCTTTAGTTCGTCGTTTCTTGGCTTCTGACTAATTGAATGAAAATAAATGAGTACTATTTATCCGTTGTCAACGAAGCCAGGGTAAAGGGTCATACCACCGTCTACATAAATAGTAGTTCCAGTGATATAGTCACTTTCCTCTGAAGCAAGCCACACCGCCACCTTTGCAATATCTTCCGGTTGACCAATACGCTTGTACGGAATTAGCTTGAGAAGCTCCTTCTTTTTCTCTTCATCTTTCCAGACGTCATCATTAATATCTGTGGCAATGGCACCAGGCGAAATGCCATTGATACGGATTTTCTTTGGCGCCATTTCCAAAGCAAGCGACTTCATCAACATTAAAATCCCCCCCTTTGACGAAGCGTAATTCACATGGCCAGCCCAGGGAATGATATCGTGAACTGAACTTATAAAAATGATATTTCCAATGGACTTATCAGACGACTCGTTTTGCTTTTCTTCAAAATGTCGGATGGCCTCACGTGCACAAAGGAACTGTCCCGTTAAGTTGGTGTCGATCACTTTTCGCCATTGATCAAGTGTCATGTGCGAGAAATCGCTGTCTTTTTGGATACCAGCGTTGTTTATCAATACATCCAATCCTCCAAATGTTGTTATCGTTTTATCAAACATGGAAATTACTTCCTCTTCTTTCGATACATCAGCCTGATAGACAAGGCCCTTTCCTCCGGCTTGCTCGATTTGCTTTAACGTATGGGTTGCTCCCTCTTCGTCGCTGTGATAATTTACAATAACGTTGGCTCCCTTTTTTCCGAAAGCGATGGCGATACCCTGGCCAATTCCTGAGCTCGCGCCGGTTACTACTACTGTTTGTGTGGTGTTTTCTGTCGACATAAGCAGAGATAAAAAATGTTCAGGGTTAACAAGCAGCAAATGAATTTGATTTAAAAGTGTTTGAGGTAGATGTAAAGGTGCCTGGAAAGAAATACTTTTAACTTTGAAAATTCTGTCGAATGCATTGATATCTTAAAAATTATTTACCCTATGGAGATTAATACTGAGTTCGAGGTCATCATAATAGGAGGAAGCTACTCCGGCCTTTCAGCAGCAATGGCTCTTGGACGTTCTATCAGAAAGGTTTTAGTGATTGATAGCGGAAAACCTTGTAATATTCAAACGCCCGATTCCCACAACTTTCTAACTCAGGATGGGAAAAGGCCAGTAGAAATTTCCGAAATAGCAAGACAACAAGTCCTGGCCTATGAAACGGTAACGCTACGCAAGGGCAGGGTAACCAATGGAACAAAAACAAAGCAGGGTTTCGAGGTGGGCACGGATGTAGGAGAAAGCTTCAAGGCCAAAAAGCTCCTATTTGCGACTGGAGTAAAAGACGTCATGCCGAAGATAGAAGGTTTCGCTGAATGCTGGGGAATTTCCGTGATTCATTGTCCGTATTGCCACGGTTATGAGGTTAAAAATGAAAAGACAGGAATGCTTGCGAATGGAGATTTAGCCTACGACCTTGCAAAATTACTCACTAACTGGACCGGCGATCTTACGCTTTTCACCAATGGAGTTTCTTCGTTGAAGCCCGAACAAAAAAATCAACTGCAGGAACGAAGTATCGCCATCGTCGAGAAGGAAATAAAGGAGATTGCTCATACTGACGGTCAGCTCCGCCACGTGGCTTGCAACGACGGCTCCATATTTCCTTTGACCGCATTGTATGCGCGGATACCATTTGAACAGCACAGTAACGTTCCGCAAGCCTTAGGTGTTGAGTTGACTGAGCTTGGACATCTTAAAGTAGATCCTTTTCAAAAGACTAACATTCCCGGAATATACGCCTGTGGCGATAGCGCTTCCATGATGCGATCAGTAGCCAACGCGGTTGCCAGCGGAAATCTGGCTGGCGCAATGGTAAACAAAGAACTGATTGATGAAGCTTTTTAAGATTCCGGGAGCAGGGATGTATTTTAAATAATTTTTAAGTGCATCTCGAAAATCCAAAATAAATCCATTTTTATCATTGCATACTTAAATCTAAAGCCATGAAACCTTCCTTATTTTTTATCGCAATTTTCACATCGGCCCTTAGTTATGCTCAAACCTTGGACGAACTTTGGAAAAAATACGGAGCAGGAGAGTATAGCTACGTTTTACAACACGCGCTCAAAATGGAGAGCAGTCAGCCAAACAGCCTCGACCTTAAGTTGCTAATCGGCCGGGCGTACACGGCCAATGCAGAACCATCAAAAGCGCTCCCTTATCTGCATGAGGTGTTCGAAAAAGATAAAGGCCATAGAAAAGCATGGGCCGCAGGTTACCTTGGATCTGTATATTACCTGCTGTCAGAAACCGCTCGGTCAAGAAAGTACCTCTCAGCCGCAGTCGATCTCAATGCGACGGAAACTGCCACGCGGTACGCAAAAAACAGGGCGACTTTGTTTGGGTATACTGAGGCGTTCAATCAATTCCGCCTGGTGGAATCAGAACACATTGTCTTTCATTTTCACCCTCAGTACAGTGGGGATATCGAGGCATTTGTAAAAGAACGGGAGCAAAGCTTCTTGAAAATCAATTCCTTTTTCCGAAGCAAAATGCCCAAAAAGGTCGATTTTTTTGTTTGGGATACCAAGGAACATCTTAAGTTAACGACGGGTTCTCCCGGTGGCTTTGCGCGACCAGAGTACTGCATCACGCATTCAGATCCCGATCAGACACCGGGCCATGAGTTGACACATATAATTTCGCATTACACTAATGCCATTGCAAATAAGTCGATTCTGATTAATGAAGGCACTGCTGTTTATTTTGATCAAATGCCCGGAAGCCGCTTATCCAAAGCGAAGGCCGTATTAAAGGGTAAAGTTGCGGATATTAGTATTATTAGAAACTGGAATGCAAGGACGCTCGAAGAACCCGTTCTCTATGCGGTGGCTGGTGCTTTCGTAGAGTTTTTAATTGAAAAGGAAGGCAAGGAAAAGTTTCTCACGTTTTTTAAGAATCAGACCCTAGAGAATGCACGTACTGTCTATAACGGAAAATTTGACACGCTGGTAGCTGAGTTTGAAAGTAGGTTAGAACCGATTCCCCTCCAGCTAGAATAATCTTTCAAAAACCCTCTGTTGCAAAATTGCCAAGTTCGAAGAGGAGCACATAAAACGGGTACTTGAACAAGATCCCACCAGCCAGTACTACCGCATACTGATTATAATTGACGGTCAACTATCCGATAGAAAAAGGATGGAGACCCTCGAGCCGGCAGCAGCTAAGGATATTCAGGTAGTGAAGTCTCGGGAAGAACTTGAACAGTATTCTAAGGTAAGGTTGAATGGAATTATAGTTATCTCCACAAAAGAATAATACATAAGACCGCGGTCTCCTTGCTTCACAAGTAATAAACCTTTTTTATTAACTTAGATATAAAAGTCTGAAACATGAGTAGGGACAAGACCTTCCGGATCGCTTTTACGTCAGCCGTTGCTTTTCTTCTCCTCGGAGCCTCCTTGAAAATCATGCATGTGGGCGGAGCAAACCTCTTTTTTGTTCTTGGAATGCTGTTGTCACTTGTATGGACAGTCATCGCACTATTCGAAGTGAACCAATCCCGCTGGCTAACAAGTACCGAAAAACTGCTATGGACCATCGGTTTCATTTTATTTAATACGCTTACCGGCCTATACTACTATTTTTTCCGGCGAAGTCAGGTTGTAAGAAAGTAGTTCCGGACACAGCTTGTTCTACGATTGATTGAGATGGTAAAATAGCACGTCAGAAACAGTACAAAAAAGAATCGGTAATCGCTTCCAGTAAATGAGTATAATATATCTAACAGAACTAATGGGAACGCTGTTCTTTGCGATGTCAGGAGCCCTGGCAGCAGCAGAACACAACGAAGAGCACGACTGGTTTGGGGCGGGATTCATTGGATTTATTACAGCTATCGGCGGTGGAAGTCTTCGGGATATTTTGCTGGGCAGTTATCCTCTCGTCTGGATTGGAGATCTCATGTTTCTCTACGTTATCCTGATCGGGATTGTCCTTGCGGGCGTATTTTATAATTTACTTCTTAAACTTCGTAAAACCTTTCTGCTCTTTGACACCCTTGGAATCTCCCTTTTTACTGTTCTGGGAACCGAAAAGGCTTTACGATTCGGAATTAGTGCTGAAGTAGCTGCGATGATGGGAATGTTCACCGCAGTAATGGGAGGTGTTATTCGCGACACGCTGATCAACGAAATTCCCGTCATCTTCCGAAAAGAGATCTATGCCAGTGCCTGTCTGCTTGGTGCTGCCGTTTACCTGCTGTTAAGCAAACTCCAGGTGGAGAGGGATATCTGTTTTCTTATCGCTGTCTTAGTAATTGTACTCGTCCGGATTCTAGTAGTTAAATACCATATCAGTCTTCCCAAATTTAAAAGAAAATAGCCTTACCTAGGAAGATAGAATTAAATACACTTTTCCTAAACCTTAAGTTGAATCATCAGAATTAGAGGACGGCTATGCAAGGGTTGCATGATGGCTGCAGGGCAAAGTGCCTAATACGGACGGCTAAGCAGATTACCTACCCCTTATCCCCAGCGGCGGGCTCAAGAAGACGAGCGGACCCAATTCGGAAAAGACAAGTGAAACCGCCCGCGATGAAGTCGAACGGGTCTTTTAGCTTTGTATAATCGCTCTCTTTTCGCAACTTAGCGATCGTAAACACTTATCACGAATGCGTATCGGACCAGCATTAAAAATTCTGTCAGTATTCCTGCTGTCGAATTTCTTCACATCCTGCACACATTATTACTATGCACCAAACTCCAACAACACACCCTTATTCCGAGAAAAAAACGAATTAAGTTTAAGGGTTCACTCAATAACGGGTTCCAGACACACGGGAGGAGAAGTTCAAGCAGCCTATGCTGTGGGAAAGCACACTGCGGTCATGTTCAACTATTTTAGAGGCACTAACGAACGGCAAAATGACTACGATAAAGACGAGGGAAAGGGATCCTTCGCAGAAGTGGGAGGCGGTGTGTTTTTTCCGCTTCAAGATCCCAACTTGGTTTTTGAGAGCTACGGCGGTTTTGGAAGAGGTAAAGTTACAAATATCTATGGCACATCTAGTTCTGAAGTTTCCTACAGCCGCTTCTTCTTACAGCCCAATATCGGGCACAGGAGTAAACACTTAGACTTTGGCTTGTCTTCAAGATTTGCTCTGGCTAATATGAAGTTAAATGATATCCAGAATGCGGCCGAAATTGAAGATGACGAACAGAAAGCGTTGGAAATAGTAGCGACTCATAAGCATTTGATTTTGTGGGAACCAGGGTTTATGTGTCAAGTGGGTTGGGAGCCCCTGAAACTGAGGGCGTTTTTATATAGATCTTACAACCTAACCCGCTCCAGTTACCCCCAAGACGATTTTATTTTGGGTATCGGACTTAATTTGCGCTTTAACACTGCGAAGCTAGGGAAGGGGAGTAGAAAATAGTTTTAGGAGCATAGCAATGGTGAGCAGTGATTGCACCGTTCTTTTTTAGCCCCGATTGAAGCGGATAGCCCGGAGCAGGGTGGTGCGCTTGATCTGAGCGGGCGAGGACTACTAGCGGAAAGCGGGACTGCAGCTGTTTGAAAAGCAAGGCCGACTGCTTCAAATTTCGACTATTAACCCGCTTTAATTGCCTTTTGAAAAAAACCTCCTGATCGTTATACAGGACCAGGAGGCTTTTTGACGGTTATTTTACGTGTGAAGGCACCTTTACCTCCTGTCCGATTATCACGTTGTTGAACACAATATTCTCTGCATTGCTCAAACTCACGCCAGTCGCAGCGGTGTCGATGGTGACATTAGAGAAGTGAATGTCTTTTACCTTTTTGGAGGGATAGCCCTGAATTACTACCCCCGCATTCGTTGCTTTTCGAAATTTCACATTGTCCACAAATACATTGCGGATGTCAGTTTCAAAACCTTTTCCTTCGCCATGATAGTAGGATGTAATGAAAAAGGCATCCTCTACATCTGTAAAGGTTACATTATTTACATAGATGTCACGGATAAAGCCGCCCCGGTCGGGGTTAGATTTTAGATAAATGCCCCTTTTGCAATAACCAGAAGCTTTACAGTTTTCTACAAATACGTTCTGCACGCCGGCCGACATTTCGCTACCAATAACGACGCCATGCAAGCCCTTGAAGCGGCAATTACGGATGATGATATTTTCTGACGAAATGGCCGTCCTTCGACCTTCATGATCGCGACCAGCTTTGATCGCTACATTATCGTCGCCGTTATTGAAATTGATATCCTCGATCAGGATATTTTTGGAATATTCAGGGTCGAAGCCGTCGTTATTCTTGTTAAAAGCTTCAAACTTCATTTTACGAGCTGTGATATTTTCTGACTTCAGGAAATGCACGCACCAGAAAGGCGAGTTTTTGATAGTAACACCCTCCATCAAAATGTTTTTACACTCGAAAAATTGAATCAGCTGAGGTCGCAGGTAGTGACCTTTACCAAACTTCCGGTCTTTGATAGGGGTGTTTTCGTGGTTCATCTTACGACTAAGCAACTGATCTGCTTTTTGGTTCTCCGTCCACTTGCTAAATGAATCTGCAGCGTTTCCATCGATTACTCCTTCACCAATGATGGCTACGTTTTCGAGCTGGTAGCCATAAATAAATGGACTGTAATTGTAAAGGAAAGTTCCTTCCCAGCTAGTAAGCACCGCAGGCAGGTAATCGTCTGGGTTCGTCCCGAAAACCAGTTTAGATCCCTTTTGCAATTCAATACATAAATTACTGATAAGGTGGATAGGACCATTCACAAGGTAAGTTCCCGCGGGCACGACAATCCGTCCTCCGTTTTGTTGTTTGGCAGCCTGAATAGCTTTGTCGAAAGCAGGCTTACTATCGGTGACAGAATCGCCTACTGCACCAAATTTGGTCAACAGTATTACATTATCCGATATTTTCGGAGGAACGATGTTTTTCAAAATTTGATCCCGTTTCTCAGTACGGGAGAGCGCTTTCTCGGGAGAGCGATTACAGGAAATGCAATAAACAGAGATAAAAAATAGAAATAAGTAATTTTTCATACAGACCCACTGATACAATAAACGACTTCGATTTTAATTGGCGGAGCAATATAGGAATGATTTCTTTGTCGGCAAAGCAGGATAAACACCTTTCTCTTACTTGGCTGCTAGATTCGGGATGATACTGCGACCTATGCCTAAGATCCTTTTTCCCATATTCGAAAACAATTCCACAGCTCAACTCTTGTACTAGTAGCCACGTTTATCTCCTTGGGGAACATCGAGGTTTCTGACGGTCATTCATTTAACTATTCTTATTATGAGCAAGATCAACGAAAAGAAGGCAAAAAAGACCACGACATCCGACAAACAAGTTTCGAGCTACCAAAGCGAAAAGGGAAAACAACAAACAAAGGCAACAGAACCCGGTCTGCCTAAACAGGCTAAAAAGAAATAATAGCGGGTGTTGAACTTTGCAGCACCAGCGGGACTACCTTAAAATCTTCGGAAACGACCCGCCGTACTAACAGCTGATAAATGATAAAACAGCCGTCGCGGACCAATATGTAAACGATTTTTTATACGAACAATAAAATCAGGCACCCCGTATAAATAGTGGTTTTGTGTTTTTTTGTGATGAGAAATAACCCTATCGCTGGCGCTCCCAGTAGTTGTAAGATTTCAGAAGCTAAAGCAGTAAATTCAACTGCTAGTTTCAACTGGGAAATGACGGAGCTTCTGAAGCATATTAACGTTGGCTTCTTCTCGAGAGACATTTTAGCAGGTAAGTACATCAGCCTCACCGAAGGCTGTGCTAATATTTACGGCTATCCTTTGCAGAGTTTTACCGAAAATGCAATGCTTTGGTTAGAAGTAGTTCATCCAGACGACAAATTGCTTGTAGAAAAGCAAGATATCGTTTTAACACAAGGCAACAAGAGTGAGTGCGAGTACAGAATAATACACGGTGATGGTAGTATCAGGTGGATCGAAGTGAAGGCTATACCCGTGTTAAAAGAAGGGCAACTCGTTAGGGTAGATGGTATCGTCTCTGACATTTCTGATCGGAAAAAAGCCGAAGAACAGGTAATCAAAGCAAGAAGTCTCGTCGACATTGTGATGCGCACCTTACCCGGAATCTTCTATCTCTATAACAGCGAGGGAAAGTTCAAGTACTGGAATTCCAACATTGAAGAAGTGACTGGATATACAGCAAAGGAGATAGAACTTCTACACCCTTCCGAATTGTTCGAAGGAGAAGAAAGGGAATTGCTTCTGGAAAAAATCGCCAGTGTTTTCGAGAAGGGGCAGGATGATATGGAGGCATTTTTAATCACGAAAGAAAAAAGACGAATACCTTACTATTTTACCGGACGCCGAGTACTAGTAGACGGTGAAATGTGCCTCGTTGGACTAGGAATTGATCTTACTGAAAAAAAGATGATCGAGGAGGTGTCCCAAAAGAATGAGGAAATGCTTTCTCACATCCTTAACTCTATACCACAATCTATTTTTTGGAAAGACAAAAACTCTGTCTTTTTGGGTTGTAACGCAGTATTTGCCAAAAACGCTGGTCTTAGTAATACTGCCTCTGTAGTTGGTAAAACAGACTTTGATTTTCCCTGGTCAGCTGAAGATTCTCAGAAATATCAGAAAGATGATCGCGAGATAATGGCTTCAAAACAAGCGCGAATACACTACGTTGAAACCCTTAGCCGCCCAGGGGAGGAAACTCAGTGGGTGGACACTACTAAGATTCCTTTAAAAAACAAAAATAATGAGGTGTATGGCGTTCTCGGTATATTCGATGATATTACCGAGCGAAAACAGGAGGAGGAGCGCCAGAAACAATTGACGGCGGATCTGATTCAAAAGAACATCGAACTGAGGCAGTTTTCGTACATCATATCCCATAATTTGAGAGCTCCTGTTTCTAAATTACTGGGGCTGGGTTCCTTACTCGACACCAGCGAGCATACAGACTCTGTAACCAAAGAATTACTAGGTTATATTAATGACGAAGTTCACGGTTTAGACATCATAGTCAAAGACCTTAACACCATTCTGTCTTTGCAGGACTCGGGGCACAAAGTCTATGAAACTCTAAAATTTGAAGAAAAGTTGAAACGCGTGATGGGCTTTCTCGAACCCCAGATATCTGAAACAAAAGCGGAGATTACCTATAACTTCAGTCAAGCTCCAGAAATCAGGACTATACGATCTTATTTACATAGCATCTTGTCGAATTTGCTTTCTAATGCTATAAAATATCGAAGCAGAGATCGTTCGACCCGTATTCATTTGATGACAAAGCTGGTTGATGGAAAAATATGTCTGTCAATTAAAGATAATGGACTGGGAATAGATCTTGACAAGTTCGGACACAAACTTTTTGGTTTATACAATCGGTTTCATGCTGAATCAGCTGGCGGGAAGGGTATAGGATTGAACCTCGTGAAGGCTCAGGTTGATGCTTTGGGAGGGAGAATTGAGGTTGAGAGTATGGTAGGCGTTGGTACCACATTCAAATTATATTTTCCCGTATAGCAACATTACTATCAGCGTTCGATTCCGCCTCTCTGGACTAGCAAGAGTTTTCGCACTTTGACTAGCTTCCTACGAACTGACCTTTAGTATAATATTTAGAAATAAGGCATTCATCAAAGCAGTAACTTCGCGTGATGGAATTGATGACGACCGATACAACAGCTATACATAGTTTTAAACAGGATATTTCTGGTGATTCTTTGCCTGAAAGATTCACTTATCCATTCTGTTACGAAGCCCATCCAGTTGCGAAGTTAGCGGCGTTGGAGGTGCAGGAGTTCTTAAGCCAGTATTACGACAACGAGCATAACTTTGGTCTTGATCCGGATCACGCGGGAATAGTGATTGGGAAGATGTTTGGGGTGTTGGTCGTCAAAAATAATGAAAATCAACTGGGATTTCTGGCTGCCTACTCTGGCAAACTAGCGGAAGGTAGGCAACATCCTTATTTCGTACCACCCGTTTACGACGTGTTTCAGGAAGATGGAATATACCTGAAGGAGATGAGGAACCTGGTGACTTTAAACGACCAGATTGAGCGATTGGAACAAGATGAGCGCTTCCTAGCTGCAAAAGCCCTATTTTCAGAAACAGAGCAAGCAGCCAATTTGGAAATCGACGAACTGAAAAAACAACTCAGGATGTCGAAGAAAGACCGGAAGCAGCGCAGGACTGCGGCAAAGGATCGGCTACCAGCTGAGGAGTATGAGGAGTTGTTGGAACTATTGAAACAGGAAAGCTTAAAACAGCAGTATGACCTGCGGGTGATTGCGCAACGTTGGCAAGAGCGTTTGGATGTCGTTGATCAGGAGATTAGACAACAACGACTGCTGATTGAAGCACTGAAGGAGGAACGAAAAAGCCGGTCAGGAAAATTGCAGCAGCTACTGTTTGAGAACTACCGATTTCTGAATGCTCGCAAAGAGTGGAAATCTTTGCTATCCATCTTCACTGACGACCTAGATCTGATGCCCCCGGCAGGAGCGGGGGAGTGCGCAGCGCCAAAGCTTTTACAATATGCCTACTCGCACAATTTACAGCCCCTTGCAATGGCTGAATTCTGGTGGGGTGCGTCACCAAAGTCCGAGATTCGAAAGCACGGCGAGTTTTATCCTGCCTGTCGAAGCAAATGCGGGCCTATTTTGGGGTTCATGTTGGAAGGATTGGAGGTTGATAACAATCCTATGGAAGAGAATCCCGCCTTGGGGAAGGAACTGCAGATTGTATTTGAGGATGAGGACATCATCGTTGTCGACAAGCCTGCTGAATTTCTTTCTGTACCTGGTAGATATGTAAAAGATTCGGTTCAGACCCGGATTCAGAACCGTTATCCGGGAGCAATCCTGGTGCATCGCCTGGATCAAAGTACTTCAGGAATCATCCTAATCGCCAAGAACCACAACAGTTATGTCGACCTTCAAAAGCAGTTTTTAAGGCGGACAGTGTTAAAACGTTATTTGGCGATACTGGATGGAGTAGTCGCAGTACAAACCGGTATCATCAATCTCCCCCTAAGGGTAGACCTGGACAACCGGCCTCAGCAAATGGTGTGTTACGAATATGGTAAGCCTGCTCAAACAAGGTTCGAGGTAAAAAAAACAGCGTCAGGTTACACGTATATTCACTTCTTCCCAATAACCGGACGTACTCACCAGCTGAGGATGCATGCAGCCCATCCACTCGGCCTCAATAGACCTATCCTGGGGGACGATCTCTATGGAAAGAAATCAGATCGCCTGTTTCTCCATGCCGAATACCTAGAGTTTGACCATCCTAAAACAAAGGAAAGGATTGCCTTTACCGTACCTGCAGCGTTTGAAGAGGACGAGAAATTCACGTGAATTCATCTTTTTTAGGACCAGCCCTTCAGCTCAAAGATTTCGTATGTCCCGCCAATTTAATATCTTGACCTCCCGAGACAGCAGTGCCTATAAAGACCGCCTGTTCTCCTAACCACGAGCTAAAACCTAAAATAATGAAAAAGCTAAGTACGGCAATCCTCAATTTCATGCTGTTAGTATCCATAAGCCCTCTATTTGCCCAGCCTAAGGTCCGCCAGAATATCCCTCTTGATTCAATCCGTTTAAGTGATCCATTTATTTTTGCCGACAGCGTGAGTAGGACATATTATATGACGGGTACCGGCGGGATGCTATGGAAAAGCAAGGATCTGAAGAGCTGGGAAGGACCGTACCAGATCGCCAAGACTGATCCGAATTCCTGGATGGGCCCCAAGCCGATGATCTGGGCTGCGGAGCTTCATAAGTATAAAGGGAAATATTATTTTTTCGGAACATTCACTAATCGTAATGTTAAGATTGACTCGGTACGCGGAAATGTCGTAGAGCGGCGAGCCTGTCACATTCTGGTGAGCAATAAACCTGAAGGCCCCTATGTCCCTATGCAAGACTCCATCTACCTGCCTGCTAACATCGCCACACTTGACAACACTTTATGGATCGATAAAGATAAGCAGCCGTATATGGTGTACTGTTACGAGTGGTTGCAAACGTGGGACGGGACCATCGAAAAGATAATGTTGAAACCGGATCTGAGTGGAACTATCGGAGCAGCAAAATTGCTTTTCAAGGCTAGTGCATCACCGTGGAGCAGGGACAAAGGCGAAGACGGAAAAGAAATCCCCAATAAGGTAACAGACGGCCCCTACTTATTCCGGACCTCCACCGGGCGTTTGGGTATGATCTGGACAAGCTGGATTCATGATGTTTATACGCAAGGAGTGGCTTACTCTACAAGCGGGACACTGGACGGCCCCTGGATACAGGAAAAGGAGCCTATTACTCCTCCAAATTACGGTCATGGTATGTTGTTTAAAACCTTAGAAGGGAAGGACCTGATGGGTATCCACAGTCACAAAGATGTGAATGGCCGCTACATCCGTGTTCCAAAGCTTTTCGAAGTGAGCTTGAAGGGGGATAAGCTGACAGTAGGAAAGTCGTACCAACCTTAGTGGTCGATAACAGATTCCAGGTTGATAGTAGAGGTCTTATCCTAAAGAACTACTACCTATGCAGGCATTTAAAGAATTATTAATGAAGGCTACATTGCTTGAAGAAGCAGAAGCAGTGCAGCTGCTAGCCATTTCGAAAGTACGCAGCTACAACCGGGGGGAACGTTTTGTTGTAGCGGGAGAAATTCCGCGACAAATGGGTTTTGTTGTAAAAGGACTTTTTCGGTACGTGTACCTTGACAGGGATGGTAATGAGTTTACTAAAAACTTCCTGCCGGAAGGTAGTTTTCTTGCCTCTTACTCTGCAATGGCTCAGCAGCAAAGCTCCTGGTTCAGCATCGAGTCTTTGGAGGATTCAGAGATACTGCGTTTCGATTATGCTGCATGGAAAAGGCTAAGTAGCGAAAGTCTGAATTGGGAGAAATTTCTCAGAAAGACTATCGAGAAAGCATTTTTTATAAAGGAACGAAGAGAAAGGGACCTTCTGCTGCTAGATGCTGAAACACGGTACCTCGAATTCGTCCGGGAACACCCTTCGCTGGAAAAGAGAGTTAAACAACATATGGTAGCCTCATACCTGGGCATCAAGCCGGAATCCCTTAGCCGAATCAAAAAAAGGCTGCCTTAACCTGGGTCAATGTTTTGTTTGCCAGCCTTCTATAGTTTCGTATCATAAAAAAATTGATTATGAAACTTACAGGTAATACCGTGTTAATCACGGGTGGTTCTTCAGGCTATGGACTGGAGCTGGCAAAGCAGTTGACTGCCCAAAATAATAGAGTACTAATCTGCGGTCGAGATTCAGGTAAGCTTGCAGCGGCCAAAGAGCTGATTCCAGCACTCAGTGTTTTTCAATGTGATGTTTCAATTCCCGAAGACTGTCATAAACTTCAGCACTGGATATCGTTAGAACATCCAACTTTAAACATCCTCGTAAACAATGCAGCCGTTGTTCATTATAGTGAATTCCTGACTGATGAGGAAACAATAGAAAAAGCAAAAGCGGAATTCGAAACGAACCTCCTTGCACCCATCCGACTAACTAAACTGCTTCTTCCGATACTTCTGCAAAACCAGACTGCCAATCTGATAAATATTACTACAGGCTTAGTTTATATCCCAAGGACACGCTATACCTATTACAATGCATCTAAGGCGGCTTTGCATTCCTTCACACAGGTATTGCGAGCTCAACTAGCAGGGCAAGCGATTCAGGTGAGAGAGATAATGTTACCTGCCGTTGATACCCCCTGGCATAAAGGAAATCCTCCAAAAATCGCTATAAGCGCTGCAGAGGCCGTACTCTTTTCGCTTCAGGCGTTGGAAACGGACCGTGAAGAGATGCGAATAGGCAAGGTGAAGCTGCTATACGTCCTTTCGCGCTTGTTCCCAAAACTCGCTTTTAACAAACTGAATAGCTTGGATTAAAACGGCGACTGCCGGACAACATCTTTTTGGATTTTTTTTTGCAAGCGAAAGTGACTTATAGAAGAATTAATTCCCGCTGGTAGCGGAGATGAAGTTAATGCTTTAGCCACTACCAGATAAAATTTTCCGTTGTATATTCGAGGCTGGTCTTCGGATCAACAGTATAAACACTAATCAACGCTATTAACCAATGACTGGAATTAAGCTACTAAAGCTGACCCTTGCGATTGTATTCGTCCTGAGCGGAGCCGCTGCAAGCGCACAAAAATTGAAGAAAAATCAATTCGACAATCCTTTGGCTCTGCAACGGGCAGACCCTCATGTTTGGAAAGAGCCAGATGGAATTTACTATTTTATTGCTACCGTCCCTGAATACGATCGTATCGAAATTCGCAGCTCAAAAACGATTAATGGAATTAAAGACGCACAACCAGTTGTAGTTTGGCGAAAGCATGAAAAAGGCGCAATGGGAAACCACATCTGGGCACCAGAGCTGCATCGGATAGATGGCAAGTGGTATATCTATTTTGCAGCGGGATCAGCAGAGGACAAATGGAAAATTCGGAAATACGCCTTATCCAATCCTTCAGCCAATCCTACTCAGGGAGAATGGAAAGAAGAAGGCGAGATTAAAAGTGTACCAAACGTTTTTACCCTGGATGCGACAGTCTTTGAACACAAGGGACAACGATATATGGTGTGGGTAGATCGAGCTTCGAATAAAGTAGTCAATACTGGTTTGTATATAGCTAAAATGACGAGTCCAACCACCTTGGACGAAAAGCAAGTTGTTATTTCGCAGCCTGAATATCCATGGGAAATCAAAGGACATCGCGTGAACGAGGCTCCTGCAGTGCTGATTCGTAACGGCAAGGTGTTTATGACGTTCTCCGCGAGCGCGACGGATGCAAACTATTGCCTCGGCTTGCTTTGGGCAAAGGAAGATGCGGACCTTCTCAATCCCGCCTCCTGGCATAAGTTACCGGAACCCGTATTTTTTAGCAACGAAGCACTGAACCGTTTTGGTCCCGGACACAACAGCTTTACCGTTGCTGAGGATGGTAAAACCGACGTCATGATTTACCATGCCAGAGATTATAAGGACATCAAAGGAGAACCTCTTTACGATCCCAATCGCCATACAAGAGCAAGGGTACTAAGATGGACCAAAGACGGCATGCCTGATTTTGGGCAGGAGCTCAGCGATAATGACACTGCTCTAAAAAAAGCTAGCAAAAAAAAGAAATAGTACCGACTACAATTTTCAACTCAAAACATAGTCCATTGCAAGGGGCTGCGTTTTTTTATGCGTCTTTTTGGAATCAGCTTAACTATGCCCCCACAGACGTAACAAGTCTATTACAGGAAAAACTGTTCTAGCTTTTCGAGTTACAAGTTGCTGGCTACCAGTAATTATTTAAGTAGCAAATACAGTCAACTGCTAAAACAAGGCTCTTATGCTTTGGTTAAAGTACTAAATTCGCTTCACGCGCCGGACCTGCCATAGGAAAACCAGCGCCCGGGACAGTTACAACACTAAATTTTGAAGATGGATATACTTATTAAAGAGTTCATGGCAAAGATTGAAAGCCGGAACGCTCACGAGCCGGAGTTTCTACAGGCTGTTCAAGAGGTGGCCGAGTCGATCATTCCTTTTATAGAAGCAAACCCGAAATATAAAAAACATAAAATCCTGGAACGCATAGCAGAACCAGAGCGGGTTATCAGCTTTCGTGTTCCATGGATGAATGACGCTGGAGAAATAGAAATTAACAGGGGCTATCGGGTGCAGATGAATAGCGCTATTGGACCATACAAAGGCGGTCTTCGCTTTCATCCTTCTGTCAATCAAAGTATCCTGAAATTCCTCGCATTTGAACAAGTGTTTAAAAATAGTCTTACGGGCTTGCCGATGGGTGGGGGTAAAGGCGGTTCAGATTTCGACCCAAAAGGAAAATCAGACAACGAAGTGATGAAGTTTTGCCAAAGCTTCATGACAGAACTATATCGTCACATTCACGCGGATATTGATATTCCAGCAGGGGACATAGGAGTGGGAGCCAGGGAAATAGGTTTTCTTTTCGGACAATATAAACGCATCCAGGGAGAATTTACAGGTGTACTTACGGGTAAAGCAGCTGAATACGGTGGCAGCCTTATTCGGCCGGAAGCAACAGGTTATGGGGTGGTCTATTTCGCGGAAGAAATGCTAAAAACGAGAGGAGAATCAATTAGTGGTAAAACAGTAGTGGTTTCAGGCTCGGGCAATGTCGCGCAATATGCTGTAGAAAAATGTATCCAGGTAGGGGCAAAGGTGGTGACCATGTCTGATTCCAGTGGATTTATCCACGACCCTGCCGGTATTGATACTGCGAAACTCGCCTACATTATGGAATTAAAAAATGTTAGAAGAGGGCGAATCGAAGAATACGCGAAGAAGTATGGATGTGATTATTTTGAAGGAGAAAAGCCCTGGAAAATCAAATGCGACATTGCCCTTCCTAACGCAACTCAGAACGAACTGGATGCACCTGACGCCTTGCTTTTGGTGCAGAACGGCTGTTTCTGTATAGCTGAAGGTGCTAATATGCCCTGTACACTGGAAGCCGTTCGCATCTTTGACGCAGCCCGGGTGTTGTATGCTCCGGGAAAAGCTTCGAATGCCGGAGGAGTAGCAGTGTCTGGTTTGGAGATGTCTCAGAACTCACTACGTATATCGTGGACCAGGGATGAGGTTGATTCCCGGCTCAGACAGATTATGCACCAGATCCACGAGGCTTGTGTTAGAAATGGTAGAGTCGATGGCGACTTTGTAGATTATACCCGTGGTGCTAACATTAGTGGTTTTATTAAGGTGGCAGAAGCCATGATTGCTCAGGGAATTGTGTAACGATGTCCAGATTTCTTTCAATTCTATTGGTGCTGCTGGCCAGCACCACTGTCGGCAGCGCGAATAGTGGTAAATGGTTAAGTAAGACCACTAACCAAGAAATTACGTACACTGCTAAAGAAGCTCGCCGACCTTCAAAAGACTTTGTCGGTAATTATGCTACCATTGTTTATCTAACGAACCTGGGCTTCACTAAGGTTGGCAGGAACAGTAATGTTGATGACATCCGCTGGCTCGGCGAACAGGGATATAGGGTGATTGTACTTGATTACTCAGGACATGCGGATGCAGTCTCGCCAAAAATCAATGCCGACATCGTGGCCATCAACGATTCAATAGCTGCTGGAGAATTCTGCGGGTACCGCAACTGTTCGAAAAACCTGTCGTATGTACTGTTTGAAGGTTATCGGATTGCCAGGAATGTCGGCTTTTTTAAAGATGACCCGAAAGTATACAATACACCGGAGCAATACATTGAAGGAGACACCTTAAAGATGGATATAGTATATCCGGCCAATCCTTCAGTTTCTGTGCCTATCATCCTATCCTTTTCCTATAGTAATAGCTACGCTACGTATGATTCCGAAAAAAAAACGCTGACCGATGCGAATAAAGCGCAGCGGCTAAACCTTCAATATACGCTTGCCGGATTTAATGACTCATTTCTTGAGGGAGCACCCGCAAGCGGAATGGCCTGGGCAATTGCAGACCATCCCAAATATTGTCCCTGGGGAAAAGGTAAGCCTATTAACGGGCCTAACGATACCTACAAATCCTTTCAAACCAACCCCGACGCTGTTAGAAAAGTAAAGTCGGCTGTTAGAACATTGCGAAAAGTCGGGACTTCTCTAGGATTGTCGGATCGGATCGGGATTTTCGGATTCTCCAGAGGATCGACAGCAGGGGCGCTCGCCATTGGGGATAAAGTCGTTCCGGAATTTGAGAATGCCGGCTTTTATCTGGAGGCTTCTGATGAGGTACAGGCGGCGGCTCTTGGTCCCGGTGTTTTTGATTTCACTAAGATCTACACCACCAAAGGCGATGGCGACACCAATTTAGAGGTGCGGTGCCCGTGGGCATGGGGACCCTTGGAGGAAAATCAGGCAAAATGGGAATCGATGGGAGCAAGTCATCTCATAGAATCATCCGCGACAGCGCCGGTGCTCCTTTTCTACAATACAGATGACGAATTGTACTATCAGGATCAGTTGGCCCACTTAAAAAAGAAACTGGACAGTAAAAAGATTCCCAACCAAACCCTAAAAGATTACGGACGCGGCCATTCACTCCCTGAATCTACAGAGTCATTGAACGCACTTTATAGCTTTTTCAGGAATCATCTGCTAGGGACTAAGTCGAATTAAGGCGCATAATTAGCTTAAGAGCGACTATATCGCGATGCTAAAAGCGCCGCCTCCTTCAATTTTTTTTTTGAGATTGATAGCCAGAAACCTCAATTCCAGGGATTTCTGGTTTTTCTAAAATTAGCGACGAATATTACATCTTTTTTTATATTTGCGTCCCTGCAAAGCGAAAAACGATCGAGTAATAGCTTACAGATGCCCGGATGGCGAAATTGGTAAACGTTGCGGTCTCAGAAGCCGTTGAGAATTGTCTCTTGAGAGTTCGAGTCTCTCTCCGGGCACATCCATAAAATCGAAGTCTTCTTCTCTGAAGCTTTAGTATCAGTTCAATCGCATGATTTTAGGTATAGACGGGCGGCTCGACAGCTGCTGCTGCTTTTTTTGCAGTTTCCGGATACACTTAAATGCTGCATACTCCCAAAATTCATCTTTTCTTCATGAAGCATGTCTAATATTGCAGAAATTGTGATAAGGTTTAGGTTAACCTGCAACTCCCATAGCTGCAGGTTTTTTTGTGCCTCTCGTCCATTTCTTGCCTCTTTTATTTAAATTGTTGACGCGTTATTGGTAGTAAATGAACTTCCCATCAATGGTTCGATCGGATTTGAACCTGAAGACAAGCCTGGTATCTTTAAAAAAAGCATGAAGACCTATATTAAATTACTAATACTCCCTCTTGCGGGCTGTCTTTTTCAGCCTTCAAGTTCATCCGCACAGAAAGAAAAACTTAGCCGTGTTGTTGCAGGCCATCGGGTGAACTATGAGGAGGACTCGGTAGGAACATACATCCTGCCTGAAGTATTGCGGCTGCAGAATGGCAAAAAGGTAAAAAGCGTAAAAGCCTGGAATGAGCAAAGGCGGCCGGAACTTATACGCCTGTTTGAAGACCATCAATTTGGAAAGATGCCAGCAGCACCGCAGAGTCTCCAATACAAGATCTTTGATCCAGGTACAACTGCGCTTGGTGGAAACGCTCTCCGCAAACAAGTGCGGGTGTATCTCCATCGGGATACATCCAGCCATAAGATGGACTTGCTGATGTACCTCCCTGCCAATACTCAGAAACCATCGCCGCTACTACTAATGATCAACTTCGTTCCCAACAGTACGATGGTTAATGATCCCGGAATCAGGCTAGGCACTATGTGGGATCGTCAGGGTAAACAGGTTGCGGCGCCTGCTCCTAGAGCCCAGGGCGGGGTGGATATCGAACAGTTTCTGCGGGAAGGGATCGGCGTAGCCATGGTCTATTACGGTGACATAGAACCAGATTTTAAAGGGGGACTTCCTTATGGGATCCGAAGCAAGTATCTGAGAGCAGGCGCAACAAGTGTTGGAGACGACGAATGGGGAACTATCTCTGCCTGGGCCTGGGGTTTGAGCCGTGCCATGGATTACTTCGAGCAGGACCAGCAGGTTGACCCAAAACGAATAGCCTTACAAGGCACTTCCCGACTGGGAAAAACAGTCTTATGGGCAGGTGCACGGGATGAACGGTTTAAAGCAGTAATAGCGAGCTGCTCGGGAGAAGGAGGGGCGGCTTTGAGCCGGAGGAATTATGGCGAAAGTATCATCCACATGACGGATACCTCCAGGTACTACTACCAGTTCGCTCCTAAGCGTCACAGCTACGGTAAAGATCCAAATCTTTCTCCGGTAGATGCTCACATGCTGGTAGCGCTGATGGCTCCACGGGCATTGTTGCTGCAAACGGGTGACACCGACTACTGGTCTGATCCCAAAGGCGAGTTTTTTGCTGCACTTGCTGCCGAGCCGGTGTATCGTCTTTTTCGAAAACAGGGACCAGGAAGAAGTGAAATGCCAGTGGCAGGAGAAAAAACACTATTATTAAATACGCTGGGATATTTCATGCACGAGGGCGGACATGGCCCAATCCCCAGCGATTGGCCGCTTTATTTGGAGTACCTGAAAAGGCACTTGTAGTGGAGGAATAGCGCTCTACCAAAATTGCAGCGCGCTATTACTTGATCTACTACTTTATTTCGGTCAAAAATTCGTCGATGAAACTGAATCCCCAGCCTGGCCCTTCATGAGGATAAGCAAAACCATCCTTTACAAGCATGGGATTATCGATAAGCGGGTCGATCCAATCGAACGACTCAACACCTACACCATTCGGAATTGAACATACCAATGGAACATCATAATCCTTATAATAGTGTGGAAGAACAGGGATATGAAAGCTGTTAGCTAAAGCCGCACTTTCCCGCCAGGCCTCGACACTGCCAATCCGTAAAAGATCAGGCTGCCAGATATCGAGCGCATTTCGTTTCAGAAGTTCTACTAAAGGAAGCGTACTGTATTCCCGCTCGCCCATCGCCAGGGAAATGCCGGTTTGCTGCTTCAGGGTTTTGTATCCTTCGAAATCCTGATGATGAAGCGGCTCCTCAAACCAGAAAATCTCTAATTCTCTTGCCGCCCGAGCTAGTTGAATAGCAGCTGGAAGGGTCATCCCCTGGTTGGCGTCCATCATAATATTGATATCATTCCCTACAGCACTTCGCACAGCTTTTAGTCGCTCCAAATCGGTTTTCCAGTTAGGAGATCCCACTTTGATTTTCACAGCTTTGAATCCCCGTCCGGCGTAGTCAGATACCTCCTGAACCAGCTCGTCGATACTGTAGGATATCCAGCCTCCACTTCCGTAGATGCTGCATTTATCCTGATAAGTGCCCAGCAATTTCCCAACCGGCTGATTCAGATACTTGCCCCACGCATCCCACATCGCTACGTTAATGGCAGCTTTTACCCACTGGTTGATGCCCTCGTTGCCGAAGTACTCAGAAAGGCTGTCGAGTTTTTTCAACACCTTTCCCGTCTCATGCACCTCGTACCCCTTTATCTCCGGAAGAAGATCTTTAAAAGCGCCGCGGATAGCCTGGGGCGAATACTGAAATGAAAGCAGGTATGACTCGCCAATAATGCCGTTCTCCAGCTGTAGCCTCAGCACAATAAATGATATCTCATGAAGCGTGTGGGTGGCATCTGCGATAGGTTTTTTAAGTTTAGCTGTAGCTTTATATAAACGGAAGTTATTAATAGTAGTGGATGAACTCATGGATCCAAAAGTAACGGATGATCCTAATTTTCTCAAGCCTTTTTCGGATATACTTAATTAACGGCACGAACAGAACAAAAACGCTCATTATCAATACAGTCCACACAAATCACCCTCATCCTAACAGCACATTAGCTTGTAACAATCCTGTCGCGGCCCACTCTTTCATTTTTACATTAGAAAATCTGACAGGAAAAACGGTAATTTTGGATCAACATGAAAAAGTATCTATTTATACTAGCCTGCAGTTTGGCAGCATGTGCCACACCGTTAAAGAAAAATAAACCTCAGGATCTTTATTCTCAGAAGATGGTGGAAACCCGGGCAATGAGAAGTTTTTACACCAATAGATCTGAACAAGAATTGGCGAAAGCGCACTGGGATTACGTGCCTGGTCTGGTAGCTTACAGCGTGTTGGAGGCCTGGGAGCAGTATCCTGAAAAAGTGGAGTATTACAACCTGGTAAAGGCTTACGCCGATTATTGCTTGAAGGGACAGGACACTGTCAGGGTTGGCGAAAGTAATATTGACGACCTGGCAGCAGGAAAAATCCTTTTTACCCTTTATGAGACAGAATTAAAAAAAGGGAACAAAGCGGATGCAGAACGCTACAAGAATTGTGCAACCTTCCTGCGGAACAAGCTCAAGTACAAGCACAGCCGCATAGACGCTTCCAAGCCGGGAGCAGGAGGATTTTTCCACAAGGCGCAATATCCAAATCAGATGTGGCTGGATGGCCTGTATATGGGCCCAGCACTCTATGCTGGCTGGCAAGCCAATTTTGGCAAGGAGGCTGGAGCAGATGATAACCGTCAGTCTTGGGATGACATTGCGCATCAATTCATCACGATTAATAAGTTCACATATGATCCGCAGAAAAAATTAAACTACCACGCCTGGAGCGCAACGCCAGAGGATGAAAACTCCTTCTGGGCAAGCAAAACAGGGCCACATAAGGGAGTTTCACCGGAATTTTGGGGCAGAGGAATGGGCTGGTACTTTGCAGCGCTGGTAGACGTGCTTGAAGTGATGCCGAAAGATCACTCGCAATATCCTGCGCTAACAGCCATTGTAAATCAGGTAGCGGAAGGACTGGCAATGTATCAGGACAAAAAGAGCGGAAGCTGGTATCAGCTACTGCAATATGATGCGTCGAAAAAAGCTGATGGCAAAGGAGATGCGATCGATGGAGAAGTATATAACCAATGCGACAAGGCAAACTACCTTGAATCTTCCGCCTCGTCTATGTTCACCTATGCCTATCTGAAGGGCATTCGGTTAGGTGTACTAAGTAAAAGCAAGTACATGCCGCTGGCGGAAAAGGCATACCAGGGCTTATTAACTAATTTTATCCGTCAAGAAAGTAATGGACAGTTGAGCATCCTCCAGTCTTGTGCTTCTGCCGGCCTGGGACCTGCAAAAGACAAGTCGAGAACTGGTACAGTGAACTACTATCTATGTGGAAAGGACGTTACTGTGACTCAAAATGAAGGAAAGGCAATAGGTCCATTTATTCTGGCAAGCTTGGAATACGAACGCCGTTAATAACGAGATTTCCCTATAAGAAATGTAAGGTCGTGGCTTTCTGCTACGGCCTTTTTTTATTTTGCAGCTTATGGGTCAACGTTTTGAAAAATTATTTAACACTTCTTACTGTTGTCAATCGTTAACAGAAGCAGGGCAGCATGCCTTTGAAAATGAAACAAATATTAAGAGCACACCCACTACTGTTCATCAACGTCTTCTTATTTGTCCTAGCTATTTTAGTGCTGCCCAATATCTTTAATGCAAGGGAAGAACGAGCTTTTTCTGATGAGACGCGCCTGCAAGAAGCTAAAGAAGAAGCACGGCGAAGGCCAGGTGCCGATTCGATGGATGTTATACCGGGATCGTTCTACAAACGCAACGCGCTCGTTCAAGCTATTTTAGGATCCGCCTACCGAAATGTGTGGCAGCAGCCCGTGCGCTTGCCAGTGCTTCGTTTAAATAGCGCTCAGGGTGGACTTACTCCTATAGAGTTTAGTGGAGGAATGCAAACAATAGGCGTTAGAGCCAGGGACACACTGGGGCGAATTTGGGCTATACGTTCTATTAACAAGGACCAGTCAGCCGCCTTGCCTGAATTCTTGCGATTTACCATCCTCCGCCCCATGTTCCGTGATCAGGCGGCCTCTCTAAACCCGTATGGGGTGCTTGTTGCGATGAACTTATCGCAGAAACTGGGAGTTTCGGATAGCGAAGCAAGGCTCTACTACTTTCCTTATGATACAAGCTCGGGGAAATATAACGACCGGATGGCAGGAAGAGCAGTAATGTTAACACGTTACCAAAACAGCAGGAGAGCGTTAGCTGATGCGGACACAATCAAAATGCTCGATACAGAGGAAATGCTGAAGCTCGCGAAAACGCGGTGGGTCCCACTTGATACGCAACTTTATCTTCGGTGGAGATTATTCGACATTCTCATATCCGACTGGGATCGGCATGAGGGCAACTGGAAGTGGGCCTTACTAAAAAGGGCAGGGAAGGAGTTTATTATCCCCCTTCCTGTGGACCGAGACATGGCTTTCTACAAGTTTGGCGACGGGCTGCTGAATTGGGTTTCTTCGGCCTTTGTTAAAAAACTCCAATCTTTCACGCCCAATTATGAAAGTATAGAGGGACTGGTCGCTCAATCAAAAACGCTGGATCTTGCTATCCTGCGCAAGCAGAAAAAAGAGAGATTTCTCCGCGAAGCGAAATTTATCCAGCAGACGCTGGACAAGGCGGCTATTTCAAGCGCCTTCCGGCAATATCCTCCTAATGTATACAAGCTGATCGGGGCCGAACATGAAGAAATTTTTGAGGTTAGATTGAAAAATTTAGACGAAGCAGCGAGCGAATTCTTTAGCTTGTTACAAAAAGAAGCAGAGTAGAGCCACTTCATGGAAAAAAGAAGGCTGGTGCATGCAACAGTACAACAGCCTTCTTTCTTACTATAATTTAAATGGGGTAGCTTTAAGAAATATGCGATAGCCTTTCACCATTCCCGCAGTTTTCTTGTCCGACCTCGGTAAATATCTAAAGCCTTTAAGGACTGTAGACTCTCCCAGGTCGAGCACGAATTGATGAGGGTGCGCTGGTTTTGCCCCAGACGATTGACTTTGCCAGAACGTTGACTCCTGTTGGTCGAAGACTTTATCCGCCGAGCTATTGCTTGCGGTAGTCTCCTCGCTGTCCGCATAAACTACTTTCCATTTTAGAGCTGAAATTGGTTTGCCATCAAGTCCGATAAGTTCCATTTCTGCCACCGTAGTAAGCGGATCGTTGCTCCCCTGAGCACTGAGTGCTTCGAAACAGAAGTAGCGTCCGGTCGCGGTTTGTTCGAAAACCACGTCTTTCCAGCCATCACCTGACGGAAATTCACCTGTGGCTACAGCCGTTTCCTTTGAAAGATCGAGGTTCTGGCCTGCTTTACGATGGGCAAGCGAGGCATCGGGATTGATCTTGTCGAGAATAGGTTGCTTCAATCCCTTAACGGTTCTGCCCAACGGCTCCTCCAAATCCAGAATTACTAACTCATTATTGCCCTTCTTGAGCCATACTCCCGGAACAAACAGGGTCTGCTGAGGACCAATCTTCCAGAACCTGCCCAGGTTATGTCCGTTAAGCCAAACCATGCCTTTTCCCCAGGTGCTTACGTCCAGAAAGGTATCGCCTGTTTCCTGCAACTGGAAAGTGCCGCGGTACCACGCAGGGCCGTTGGCAGCCTTCGTCGTAAATCTGGCCTTTTTTTGAAAAGAGTAGTCAACCGGAAAATTATATACCTCCCAGTTCTTCAGTTCAATATTCCGATCTCCATCTACAATTTCAACCTTTTCGGTAATCCCCTTTCGGTCTATGATTGCCTTTCCGTAGTTTACTCTTCCGGTGGCTTCTACCAGAATATCCAACCTCGTCGGCTCTTTCAAAATCGGGATTTCCACCGTATTATCTCCTCTTCTTCGGTCTAATTTTCCGATGGCTTTCCCATACAGAAAAACAGTGGCCCAATCGTGAAGCTCTGTTATCACGATCTTCCGTTTCGCTGCAGAAGGCTGGATAGTTGTCCGGTACAAGATCCGTCCCCAACCCTGATCAAAATCCTCCATGGGTTGAATCCGCTCCACCTTTTTTGGTGCCGGAAGATTTTCAAACAAAGCGGCCGCCTCTTTCAGCTCAAAAGTGGGAATCCCAATCACCGCTTTCTCAGCCGGTACCTCAGATAAAACCTCACCTTCGTTCAGGTAATTTTTTAATAGATTCCGCACAGCCCAAAACTTCTCAGTGATATTTCCCTGCTCACCAATGGGAGCATTGTAATCGTAAGAGGTAGCCATTGCGGAATAGGGTGGAGCATTGGCGCCGCCCCATTGTCCGAATGATGTTCCTCCATGCGCCATGTATAAACTAAATGAGATTCTGCGGTCCATCATATCTTTTAAGCTGCCGATAAAACTGTTTACCGAGCGTGTCTCGTGCGGTTTACCCCAGTGGTCAAACCAGCCGGTCCAATATTCGCTGCACATTAAAGGCGAGGTAGGGTAAATCTCCTGAAACGATTTAAACTGGTTGTCGATATTAGAACCCGCACCAAAGTTGAGTGTAGTAGCTACCCCGTCAAGTTTGTATTTGTTGAAGTTGGACGACCAATCGCAGCGGAACAACTGCACCTTGTCGAATCCAGCTTCTATTACAGCGTCGCGAACCGTCTCCATATAGGCTTGGTCACTTCCAAAGGATGCATATTCATTTTCAACCTGAACCATGATAATGTTGCCACCGTTCTGGATCTGATAGGGGGCTAGTTGTTTTCCAGCAGCAGCAAGAAATTTTTTAGTACGGTCCACAAAGTAGGGGTCGGCGAGTGACCTAACCTGTACATCTTTCTTCTTGAGTAACCACCATGGTAAGCCTCCCATGTCCCATTCAGCACAAACATAGGGCCCTGGTCGAACGATACAGTACATGCCATTCTTTTGAACCAGCCGAACAAATTCCGCTACGTCATTTTGACCAGAAAAGTCATAAACATCAGGCTGTTGCTCGTGTAAGTTCCAAAACAGATAGATACAGATGGTATTCATACCCATCGCTTTACTAAGTTGGATGCGGTGCTCCCAATATTCCCTCGGGATCCGGGGATAGTGAAGCTCGGCTGCGCGAATCAAATAGGGCTTGCCATTTAACAAAAACTCTTTATTGCCAAGGCCAAAGTTCTGCCCCCGTTGCTGGGAGAAGATCGGCGATAATTGAAGGAGGATTAGGACCAGGAGAATTGCCTTTTTCATTATTATAATTGGTGGTATTATTGAAGGTCAAATATACAACTGCAAGCAGAAGTATCAATATTAGCCAGGCGACTCTAACCAAATAAGCCGTTAAACCACATTTCTGATGACGAGCCGACACAAAAATCCAAGATTTAGGACGGCTGGATATTTTGTCATCCTACGTCAAAACTTATGAGAATAGGCATAATAAATACAAGCTCCGGCTGAAAGTTTAGGGATGTAATAGTTGCATGACAAATTCAGCTTACAGTTCTATCGCAAATAAATAAGGCACCTCAAAAGGTGCCTATTTATGTATTGCCTAAATATTATGCCGTTCCGCCTATTTTTCGAGGAGGTACTGGTTTTCTTCTTTTTCTACCTGACCAGGTGCGATAGTGATCTCATCTACTTCTGAAAAAGTAAGTTTCGAGGAAGTAAGTTCCTGAATAGTGAAGGTTTCCTGACGATCAGCAGCTTCGGTTACCACCAGTTTGTCACCGTCAACGCTGTATCTATACGTTTCCGGATCCGAACCGTCCTCATTCCACTCTAAAGTACCGTTACTTTTAAACTCTACATAAGCACCAGAAGGATAGGTGTACTCGTCGGTGCCAAGCAATTGGTTGTTTAGATACTCTTTTTCCACTTCTTTCTTCAGTTTCCACTTACCAAGGATTTTGGTGGCGTTGTCGTCCTCATCTTTTTTACAAGAGGCTAGCGCTACCGTGAGCGTAAGAAGGATTACTAAAAGGGAGTTAGATTTTTTCATTGTGTTTTATGGTCGTTAGTTAAAAAGCTGCAATTCTAGGGCTAATTCGAAATCCACGCAATACCTAAAAATGGGTATTGATACTTTAGCGATTTTACTTACTTTAAAAAAAGCTGCAATGGAACGATCGGCTTATTATCAGCGGTTTTAAGTACGCCATACTCCACGCCGTTCTTCCACAGTTTGTAAGTTTGATTTGGTTCGAACTCTAGACCAGCGATATAAATGTCATCCTTGTATTTAAGTAGTTGCATGGCCCGTGATTGTTTCGTGCTCAAAGACACCTTCTGATTGTTCTTTACATAAAAAGCATAGTAGCTCCCTGAGTTATCCTTCGGTTCCCATCCGGTGACATGCACGTTTGTACCTTCTGCAAGCAAATCGTAAAGCACTACATTGGTGGGAACATTAAGTTCGGTGATGCTCTTATTACCGCCGTCCTGATCTAGCTTAAGAACTGCGGCATGGAGAGTTCCATTCCTGTTGATGTAGCCAAGGATATAAAACATAGAATTGCTTGCAGAAAACTTAATAGGCTGGAAATTCTCATTAGGGCTTGTGTTAAGCACTATCACCGTTACAGACGACCCGGTTCTTGAATAGATGATCGATTGCTGATTGGGGGAATTCAAATATCCAAGCAGATAATAGGTGTTCCCCAGTTTCAGGAAGTCTTTAAATTCATACCTGTTCTGCGCGTTGCCGGCAACAGTAAAAACAGTGGTATTTCCTTCCATTATACTGTAATCGAATATCCCCGCAGGGTCCTGTGCTGGTTTTCTGACCAATGCTCCCACCGTATTATTATAGTACTTATAAGCAACACTTGTAGTAATTCCTCCTGTTTGAAACAAGTCGGTTTTACTGTTATTTTTCCAGTAGCTACCGTTCTGGGCAAGATAGATGTCGCTGCCCTCAGCATGTCCAAAAAGGATGAGGTCATTGCTCAGGTTTAGTTTAGGATAGCTTTTTACTTCATTTTTACTCCAGACAAAGTGGTTATCGTAGGTAGCCTGGTTGGTCTGCGTATAGCCCAACACTTGCACCTGTTGCTCATTCTCTGGCTTAGGCTGGTTTTTCTTGCAAGAAACAATTGTTGCGGATGCAAGAGCAATTAAAAGGATACGTTTAGTTAACATTTGAATTTTATTTTCTGACATTACGAGACACTTTTAAAAATAGCTACAGCAGACCTGTGAATTAGGTAGCCACAGCTCCGGCCCCCCCGAGAGGAGTACCTCTGGAAGTTTTGCCCCCGGATTAGCAATTTCGAAAAAGTGGAAACAATAAAAATTTCGGCCGGTTTGTCTCTTGAAACTGCTATAACTAGTAGAAAATCATCGATTTACATTAAATTAACGTCAACAATGAAAAAAGGTCAATTATTGGTAGTGGGAGCGGCCCTGGCTGGTCTGTGTGTAACAAATGCAGTGGCGCAAACAAAAAAGCAAATGATCGAAACCCTGACTGCCAGGGCAGACAGCCTCGAACGTATGCTGGCCACAAGAACAAAAGCTTTTCATGAATGTGAGGTTAAATTTGCGAAACTGGAAGGTGTCTCTGAAACTCGCGAAGCGGCAGCAAAAAAGGCAGAAAGTAAGGCTGACAGTTTACTCGGACTACTAAACACCAAGGAAACAATTATTGCCGACCTCAATAAACAGTTGACTGATTTGAACACTGAAGCGGACAGCCTGAGGACCGAAGCTAAGACGCTTGCCGATCAGAATCAATCACTAACTTCCAAATTGGCTGGTCTGAACCAGACCGAAGAAAAAGCTCCTGCTGCTGAAAGTAAAAGGCAGACTATCCCTGCAGTAAAAAAGGAGGAACTGAAATTACAGGCTGAAAGCACGGAATGAGAAGCTGGTTCATCTCAGTTTACTATAGGCCTCTTTCGACAGCTTTAAGTTCAAATTTCCTTTCCTATCAGTGCTAGTCGCTATATTTATTCTATTAATTTTAATGGTATGAAAATAGCGATAGCATCTCCACCTATCCCAAAATCTCTGGAGGATGGCTTGTTAAACCTGGCGCAACTGGTTGAGGTCGCGTCAAAGGAAAAAGCTGAGATCATTTGTTTTCCTGAATCCTACCTACCCGGATATCCCGGCATGCCTTGCAGCGAAGAAGACCGGAACCCTGCCAAGTTGCAGGCTGCCCTCAAACAGGCCTGTCTTATTGCTGCTAAAAACCAGATAGCGCTTGTGCTACCCATGGATTGGTATCATGAACAGAAGTTTCTGAACGTGGCATTTGTCATTGATGAGGACGGCCGGGTGTTAGGGTATCAGGCCAAAAACCAGCTCGATCCCTCGGAAGACAACATCTGGGAAGCAGGGACAGCGCGCCATATCTTCGAAATCAAGGGGCTTAAGTTTGGCATTGTGATCTGCCATGAAGGATTCAGGTACCCAGAAACCGTGAGGTGGGCAGCCCGACGGGGAGCTAAAATTGTCTTCCATCCCCACTTCGCGGGTAGCGATTCCGAGGGGCCAAGCTTGACAGAATGGGGAAACAAGAATAACCCCTATTATGAAAAAGCGATGATGATGAGGGCGCTTGAGAACACCATATATTTCGCAAGCTCCAATTATGCGTCCCGGTTCCCTGAATCTGCCAGCGCTATTATTGCACCTGACGGGACCTGTGTTGTAAATGAAAGCTATGGTAGAGCAGGAGTAATTATTGCCGATATTAATCCCGACCTTGCCACCGGCCTTCTGGCCAGCAGGTTCAAAAGTTCCCTTTACACCCCTGATATACAATAGAAAAACTATTGATAGATGAAGGTATAATTGCTCGCGCTGTTTGAGCTAGTCTCCGCACAGCTGACCGGAAATCCCAGGCTATTGTAACTGTATGATCGGCTAATCTCCTGGTCGTTGGTACTACCCAACATATCCCGGGTCTCTGATAAAATCTCATTTTCCGAGAAGAGGATGGAAGAGATGCCGTCCGGATCGAGAATGTATTTGATCGGCTTACTGCTCAGTGCCGACCTCTTTTCGCCGTAGACGTAACTTATAAAAGTAGGCACCGGTGAAAGATGAACGTGATTTTCAATCTTCTTGACATTATTACCCTCATAATTTATAGTGGAACTGATCTGAGTCATCCCAAAATATTTCTTAACGATTCGCGTAACTCGTTGGTTCTCCACCGTGTATACCAGATCGAAAAAGAAATCAAATTCTCCGTTTGTAAACTGCTCTACTTTACCCGTCGAAGGCAGGTTGTTCTCATACCTGATGGTATAAACCTTCCGAACGCCTTCCTTCAATTCCTCCAGTTTCTCAATATTACCCTGCAAATCATAGCTTAGCCAAATACCTTCGGTATCACCTGCATTAGCTACTGATTCTAAACGGCCTTCGATGTCGTAACTAACTGTAAATCTATTGACAATGCCATTGCTCGTCCTGCTGATGCTTTTGAGTAGAGGAGCTGAATTAAGAGCTGCTTCAGTCTTGTCCTTCTTACATCCTGCTAGGATAATCAGGATAGCTGATAAAAGGGTGGCGAGGGAATTAAATGTCTTCATGCGTGCGTTTTCATGGGAGACGATAGTCAGTCCTAGTTTGTGACAGTTCGAAGCTGCTGGGTCACGCACAAAAAAGCCTCCGCTTGTTAACGGAGGCTTTCAAAATAATTTATTTGGAGCTGGACAAGTTGTTAGCAGGGGGGACAGGTAAAGCCTTTCCATTGACTTTGACGTTTTTAAAACGCAAGCCTTGGACATTGCCCAGCTGAAAATCCGTCGTCTTTAGTTCAACATCAACATCTTTCACCAGAATATCCCTGATCTCAGCTTGCGGATGTCCGGTGATCACTCCCATAGATGCGCCTTTTCCCCGCACGTTACTAATGGAGATATTACGAACCAGGGCTTTAGGTGCGGGCTGACCCTTCAAATCAAAATACTGTGTCCAGGGAGACACCTTAAAAACATCTCCGCCGTTTTCCATCGTAATATTACTCATCTCGATGTTCTCATATTGCTGAGGGGTGTCGGGACGAAGCTTTAAACGCAACACCGTAGGGCCGCGGGTAATGCAATTCTTCACTTTAACATCCCGCACCAGCGTAGCCTCACTGCCAAAGGTCACAATACCACCACCGGCTTCAAACAGGCAGTCGCTGATCAGTATCCGTTCTACCGCTGGACTGTCTTTATCCTGCATAGCAAAAGGACCTTTCGAACCTTTTAGTGCGATACAATCATCCCCAACAGAGAAAGAACAGCCTTTGATAACAATATCCTGGGAGCTGTCTACGTCGATCCCGTCCGAGCTTGGTCCCCGATTAGGCGTTTTTCCTGAAGGAGCTTCAAAACGGCAGTTTTCGACGGTGACTTTCTGACAACGGTACAGGTGCAGATTCCAAAAACCAGAATTCAGGAAGGTAATACCACTAATCTTTACATCCTTTGAGTTTTGTATGAAAGTAAGACGGGGACGTTCTACATCCAGATTCTTGGTCCCCTTTACGGCTTCCCGTGTTTCATAAAAGAGCTTATAGAAAGGATGACCGCTGCCATCAAGTGTACCCGAGCCGCTGATTCGAAGGTGATCTACCTTATCTCCATTGATCAGGGCAGTTCTCCAGGGCTCAAAATGCCCTTCAATCCGGGTATTTACCTTCGGGTAGTCGTTGATATTTGTCGAGCCTTTCAGCACGCCGCCTTGTTGAATTTCCAAATTCACCCCCGGCTTAAGAAACAGCGCTCCGCTTAAAAAAGTCCCTTTGGGTATCACTACTGTACCACCTCCCTCGCTGGCACAGCGGTCAATTACGCCTTGAATCGTCTGGGTATTTAACACTTGTCCATTCCCTACAGCGCCTGCTTCTTCTATGTTATAGTGCTTTGCGGACTTGGTCACTTGCTTTTCGGTTCTAGTTATACCAGCGCCTTGCTTAGCGGAGGCAGATGTCAGCAAAAGGGCGAAGATTGCGGGCAGGACAAAGAGTCGACGTTTCATATTCGGGTTTATCATTTTTGGTTCTAGCTACAAATATGCAGTTCCGGGAATAACGACAGGTATCTCTACCAAAAACAATCTGTAACAATCTTATAGCAGTCGCGACGCCACCAATTAAATAGAAAGAGAAAGGTGGCAGGAAGATTGTAATAGTAGGAGATACGATACTTGTTATCTGTTTACTCAAACTAAAATACTATGGCTGAACTCAATATTGAAAGGAAGAAATCCAGATGGCCGTTGCTGGTCCTGGCTGTTGTAATCCTGGGCTTGCTAATCCTTTTTCTGCTGAATAATAACAGTGAAAATAACGAAGGACAGAGTTTAAAAGATGCTGAAATTGAAGCAATAGATTCAGACCGATGACCAGGCATGTTAAGCATCAATAATTATAGCATTCCTGATTTCCTATAGTTTATCACTGCAGCAAATGTTTTTCGGAACAAAAAAAAGCAGGAGCCAGTATACAGGTTTTTGTTAAAAAACGTTGTGATGGAGGAAATCCCTGTTCTGATGAAAAAACTTTTCGGTTTTAGCTGCCTATTTCTGGCACTCTCTTTTGGTGTTGTTGCCCAAACAAATGTTGACCCCATTGCTGAAAATATGTTGATCTATCAGCGCAGCTACGGTGGCTGGCCAAAGGCGATTGGTGGAAAAAAAGTGAGTTACGAAAAAGCGCCTTCAGAAGCTGAGAAGGGGAAGATAAGGGCCGGTGTTAATTCTGAAGACGGCACCTTCGACAATAAGGCTACCACCCGTGAAATAGAATATCTGGTTAAAGCATTTAAGAAGACCGGTAACCAGAACTACCTGCAAGCAGCAGAAAAAGGGATTGATTACCTTCTGAAGGCTCAATATCCCAATGGTGGCTGGCCTCAGTATTATCCGGCGAAAAGTCTTTACCGTGGGCAGGTGACCTTTAATGATAACGCGATGGTCAATGTGCTGAACATCTTGCAGGATATCGCTCTGAAAGAAAATGATTTTGAAGCAGTAAATGCGAAATATATCCCTCTGGCTAAAGCGGCAGTAGAGAAAGGCGTTTCCTGTATATTGAAAACCCAGGTTAAGGTTGATGGAAAGCTAACAGCCTGGGCAGCGCAGTACGATGAAAAAAGTCTGGAGCCAGCCAAGGCCCGCGCATTTGAGCCCGCGTCCTTAAGTAGCGCCGAATCGGTGGGAATTGTACTCTTTTTAATGCGGTTGTCTGATCCATCCCCGGAAGTAAAGACGGCTATCAATGCAGCAATGAGCTGGTTTGAAAAAGTAAAAATTGAAGGGTACACTACAAAAGACGTGCAGGATGCGACGCAACCCACAGGAAAAGATCGATTGGTGGTAACAGATCCCGGAGCAAAAGTGTGGGCCCGTTTTTATGATATTAACAGTTTCAAACCTATTTTCATTGGTCGCGACGCGGTTATTCGTTACACGCTAGCGGAAATCGATAATGAGCGCCGGGTAGGGTACGCGTGGTACGGAGTGTGGCCGCAGAAACTTTTCGAAAAAAACTACCTAAAATGGAAGAAGCTCCACGGCTAGGATGAGCATAATTATTCAGGTCGGCCAGGCGCGTTCAATTAGTTTCGCCTTTTAGGGATCTTGGCACCTTCTTTGGTTTAATGTCTTAAACTATAAGAAAAAATATGGGTTTACTTAGATTATTAGTTACGGGTGCGGCGGTAGCTGCAGCTGTAAATTATATTACGAAAAAGCGTCCTGACGGAACTTCTATAGCAGATGATTTAAAAGCGAGAGCACCTGAATGGAAGGAGAAAGCCAGGCCCTATGTCGATAAACTCAAAAGCCAGTTTTCCGGCATGACCCAGGATCAGAATGCAAATAAAGGACCTTATCCTGAAAAGTTCAATAACTTTTCACCAGACCCTGATCCAACTTACAGCTCCTAGGGCTTTGTAGGGGCCCGTCAGTGCCCCGGCTTAACGCTCGGATGTTTACCCGTCGTCATAAATAAGAAGCTGGCGAAGTCTCTTACTCGTTTACCTAACAAGCAAACGGCATAAAGAAAATAGAGAATAAACAGGGAGGCGACTGTGCTAATCTTTTTCATATTCCTGATTTAATTGATAGCCAAGCTAGATCAATCAGGCAAAGATTCAGCTGATACAGGTCATGAATAAGAAAGACTCTCGTCACGCTTAATGAAGTCCGACAGCGCTCTAAACGCCGCCGGACTTTGTTTTTAGGTTCAGCAGGTCATTTATCGCGTTTAACGCTTAACAATAATACTCCGATCACCACCAGCACTGTACCTGCAATTTGTTCAGGAAAGATTTCTTCGTTCAGAAAATAATAAGCCTGGACAATGGTAGACACCGGCCCGATACTGGAAATGATGGCTACGTTATTAGAGCCTATCTTTTTGATAGCAGCAGACAACATAAAGGTCGGTATCACGGTGGCAATAATAGCTAGTGCAAATCCGTACCACCACAAATCCCTGCTTTGGTGCAACACCTCAAACTCTCCCCGCATCAAGAAGTGAATAAAAATGCCTGCGGTTGCCGATAGCATGGCATAGGCAGTGAATTTAGCAGGACCTATCTGATTTATAATGCGGCCACTACCTACAATATAAATGGAGTAGGTGATGGCACAAAGAAAGATCAAAAAGCTGCCCCATAGAAAGTTAGGGTTTGAGGTGTCAACTTTTAGTTCACCGAAATAAGCGAGCCCTATACCTGTGTAGGTCAATAACAATGCAACCTGCTGATTCCGGTTAATCTTCTGTTTAAAGACGAGAGCATTGATAAGAACTACAAAGGTGGGATAAAGAAAAAGGATGAGCCGCTCAAGACCGGCAGAAATATATTGGAGCCCTATGAAGTCGAACAAGCTGCTCAAATAATAGCCGAAGAGCCCCAGCAGAATCAGGTAAAACCACTGTTTTCCGGACATCCGTACGTTACCTTCTTTATTACTAATCATAAATGCAGCAATAAGGTAAAAAGGAAGAGAAAACACCATTCGGAGGGTAAGTAAAGAAAGTGCATCGACTTTAAGCTGCGCAAACGCCAGCTTCACCATGATCGCCTTGGTTGAAAACAAAATTGCCCCAACAAAAGCAATGGCAAATCCAATAAGCGTTAATCCCTGTTTATGTTTTTCCATTAAATCTTTGTCTGTTGATTCGATCTTCCGGGAGGAAAGTCAGGATGCTGCAAATGTAGTAATATTGGCAGCTTTCGACGGATAGCATTCCCGAGAAAAGGTAAGTATCAAATTTTTATCTTTAGGCGTTTGATAAAAATGGATAGAATTAAACAGGTTTTAGGGTTGATGTTGGGGCTTTTTATAGCCTTTGGGGCGACTGCGCAAGACGGCAACCATCTGGCAGAAGCGAATACCTTATATGATTCCCGCAATTACCTGGCGGCGATTGAAAAATACAGAGCCGCCTTAGCGCTGGATACAGGAAATGTAGGAGCGAGGTACAAACTGGCCTTCTCGCTGCATACGGTTGGCAAAAGCAAAGAAGCAATCAGCGAATTCGAACAGGTAGTAAAGCAAGAGCGTACCCCTCAGCATTTACTTAGTAGCTCCTATAGTTTACTGGGCGGTTTATACGATAAGACAGGTGCGGCAGCCAAAGCAATAGAAAGTTACCAAAAAGCACTCGCCCTTGATCCAAACAATCACTTATTGAGTTATGGCTTAGGGCTGGCTTACTTTCGCAGTCACCAATATTCGAAAGCGGAGCAGGCAGCCATTAAGTCGTTGCAGTTAAGTCCCGGGCATGCTGCTTCTATGCGGCTGTATGCGCTGGTAACCTTTCATCAAAACAAACGGGCGCCGGCCTTACTCGCCCTTTGTAATTTTCTTTGGCTAGAACCGAAAGGCGCCTTTGCGGCCGAATCATGGAATAACATGCAAAGCATTTTGAAGGGAGGGGTTTTAAAAGGTGCTTCGGGAGTGAAGGGAGATTCGGAAACGGTTGCGTTGAATCAAGCACTGAATAACGCAGCGTCTACCGCAGGGAATCAGGCTGCCAGAACAAAATTAGTCCAGGAGCAATTGCGGGGAATTTTCAGGGCAGTTACTGAAGTTGCTGAAAAACGAAATGCGGACCCTTTCTTTTTGTCGAAAGCGAAGACTTTTGGAGCGCTAAGCAAGACCGACCATTTCCCAACTTTTGTTAATTATATCATTCAGCATAGCGATAAAACTGCAGCAGCCTGGGTAGCCTCCCATCCTCAGCAAGTCGTACAGATGAATGCATGGATAAAGGAACGACTGGGGCAATAATGGATCTTCACGTCCTGAACAGCTGTTTTCTAGCTGGATTCAAAGGGCTTGGCTGATTTTTTGTTTACATCAAGTATGCAGAAGCCATACGCCCTCAGAATAACTTTTTTTCTCGCTATTCTTTGTTTGATGTCTTGTAAAAAGGGCGATGAATTTATCCATCCAAAAGACAAAGAAGGTAAGATTATCATCCTTGGTTCGTCTACTGCAGCCGGAGCAGGAGCTTCTCCTTCAGATTCTTCCTGGGTAAGCCTGCTTGGGAAATATCTTCAGAACAAATCGCCGAGAATGACGCTGGTAAACCTGGCTCAGGGCGGCTATACGAGCTTTCACATAATGCCCAGCGATTTTGTCCCTGCACAGGGAAGGCCCCTGGCTGATCCCGACCGAAATGTAACTAAAGCCATCGCACTTGGAGCCACCCTGGTAATCATCAATCTTCCCTCTAATGATATAGCCAATGGATATTCTGGAAAAGAATTTGGAGACAATCTTTCACGCGTGGCAGATGCGCTTAGGGAAAGACGTATTGCCTACATTATCACCGGAACCCAACCCCGGAATTTGAGTGCCGACAGGCGGCATTTACTCAAGGATCTTAACCAGGATTTTAGCCACAGATTCGGGCCCCAACTCTTCAGTTACTACCACCTTCTCAACACTGCCGATAATTTAATTCTTCCCCAGTTCTCAGCGGGAGATGGGGTGCATTTAAATAACGCAGGACATCGTTTAATCTTTGATCGTTTAATCGCCTTTGAGGCTTTTCAAAAGTTTTTACGAACGCCCTAGTGGCACCCTGCGGTAAAATGACAAAGCAATGTTCCGCCAGCTCCTTCAGCTTTTTCAGCGAAAGCCTACTTTTGCGCCCTATATGTTATCTGCTACTGGAAAAATAAAACCGCTGGAAACACGTCATCAGGGAATCGCCACGCTCTTAGCTTTCGCATTAATACCGCTCTCCGGTTTTGCTACCGACATTTATATCCCTTCTCTACCGAGTATGGCTACGAGCCTAAAAGTAAGTAACCTCGATGTTCAATTTACTTTAAGTCTCTTCCTTATCAGCTATGGCGTAGCACAGCTCTTTATTGGTAGCATTATAGACAGCTTTGGCCGATACAAGCTCAGCCTTGCCTGTCTGCTTATTTTTGTGATTTCCTCGGTAGTGATTGCCGAAACAGATAATCTCTACCTGATATATGTGATGCGTATCATTCACGGTATCACCGTGGCCACTATCGTAGTAGCCAAACGTGCCTTTTTTGTGGATGTATACGAAGGTGAACAGCGTAAACACTATTTAAGCCTGTTCACTATTATCTGGTCCAGTGGACCTATCATTGCGCCTTTTATCGGCGGCTACCTGCAGACCAGTTTCGGCTGGGAATCTAACTTTTACTTCCTGGCCGGCTTAGCTACAGTTTTATTGGTACTCGAATTCCTTTTCAGCGGAGAGACGCTACGACACTTCTCCGACTTTCAGCTGCGAAAGATTGCAGCTATTTATGTAGAGATGATCAAGACGCCCAGTTTTAGTTTGGGGATTCTCATGCTGGGCATTGCTTATTGTATGATTATGGTATACAACATGACAGGGCCCTTTATCATCGAAGAATCTTTGCATTTGTCGCCTGTCGTTTCCGGCTATTGCTCCCTGGTGCTTGGGTTCGCCTGGATGGTTGGGGGATTTGCTGGCAAAGCAACCATCGGAAAACCCTTCATTCCGAAAATGGCCTTCAACATTGTGCTGCAAATGTTATTCGTTTTAGCGATGATGATATTGCTGCCCTTGTTTCACAATCTGTATACGCTGGTCTTTTTCGCCTTCATCATTCATGTAACAGCCGGCTACATCTTCAATAATTACTTTACATTTTGTCTCGGTCGCTTTCCAAAGAACGCCGGCATAGCCGGAGGATTAACGGGCGGTATTACGTACGTCATTGTTTCTTTTCTCAGTTATGGAATTATTGCCGTACTTCCGGCTAAAGATGGAGTGAACCTGAGTTACAGCTACCTCATCCTTACCGTGCTGGCTGCCCTGGTGATGTTTGCAGTGTACCGGCTTACCAGAAAACACGAAGAGGCATACTAAAGGTTGTCTAAGTAATTAAAATGGCGGAAGCAGCCCTTCAAAAAGTCGTTTTTGACCCGTACTCCACCAAAGCCGATACTATAACTTTGCTGAACGCTAGAGCCCGGCAGGCTCAGCAAATAGAAACTTCTAAATACAAGTACTATGGCAAGAGTAAGCACGTATCTCAATTTCACCCGCCAAACCGAGGAGGCGTTTAACTTTTATAAATCTGTTTTCGGAGGTGATTTCTCCTGTGAGATTGCACGGTTTGGAGACATTCCCGCGCAGGAGGGGATGCCCCCATTGCCGGAAGAAGACAAAAGCCTGATTATGCATATTGAGCTCCCTATTTTAGGAGGACATGTCTTGATGGGCACTGATGCGCCCGAGTCCATGGGATTTAAAGTAAATGCAGGAAACAACGTCTACATTAATTTAGAGCCGGACACTCGGGAAGAAACCAAGAGACTATTTGATGCCTTGTCTGCAGAGGGAGCAATCGAGATGGAACTGCAGGATATGTTCTGGGGTGCCTACTACGGCAGCTGTAAGGATAAGTTCGGAATACAATGGATGTTCAATTGCAGGGCACAGGCAAGCTAAAGTAAAGTATAGCTACTTCCACTTTCGGGGAAAGGGAAGTAGCTATACACTAATTGAATGGCTGAACAACCGCGGTATCTGAACAATTGCCATTTCCAAAGACTAATTTGCGGGTATTTCCTGTTAGATGCTCTACTTTCAAAACACCTTTTTTCGGAGAAAATAAAGACTGAGCGCAGCCGTAGTCCAAGATCACCGGATTGATATTTGTCCCTGCTATAAATTCAGTAGAGGCCACTTTGATAGCAAGGGAATAATCCTGTTGACTCATCTCCAACTTGTCGTCCTGGATGTCCGTGGTAGCATTTCCTGCCAACCACTTGCTTTTACGTGTGGAAGAAAATTTAACTTCCTCGCCACTGGGTTTCAAAAGGAAACTTTGTGCATTAAGGTGATCAATCAGGATAGACGGGGTGGCTTTTGCAGCAGCAATATTTGAATAGATAAGTGAACCTTTAAACTTCACACCCTCTACTGAATACAGCTTCGTTTCATCATCTGAACGTACATGAACGTGCTTTCCGGCGACCACAGTCCCATTTTCAACCGCATCCTCCAACACGACGCTAAGCATTCCCGTCCGGCGTTTGTTATCAGCCCCGAGCAAATTATTAAAAGTAATATCGTACTTCTCTTTGCCTTCATCTGTGCGTCCAGCCGTAATAGTGGTACCGCTTAATATACCAGTTTGATTGGGATAATTAGTCCGGATGGACCTCGCTATAAACTCCAGCTCATTAATAAAACGATCAACTTCCATCACAGACTCGGCTGCTCTCTGGTCGGCGGCAGTAACTTGGGTCTCAGGTTCAGATGCTGGGTCATCTTTACATGCAACTGTAAGGAGAATGAAGGTGCTGACAATTAGTGTGCGTGTTATTCTCATCTTAGAATAGTTTCGAAGCAATACGCAGAAGTAGCGATCTTTGCTACATTCCGCCCGAAACTTTTAGATGAGTCTAGTCCTATCAACAGTTTAAAACGCTTAAAACCTTTGGCTAATAGCTGCAGTTAATTGCATCCGTTCGCTTGAAAAACCAGCTACTGCCCGCGCAACAAAACGGTTCATGGGACTTACGAACAACCCGCCTCCATAACCGTGATGCAAATTCCCCGGCATCCTTTGGAAAGTCCACACCTTGCCAACATCATAGAAGCCCAGCAAGCCAAATTTTCCACTTACCCGTTTTCCTTCGAGGTTCAATAAAGTAATACGGGTTTCGAGGTTATTGTACCAGAGGTGATCGCCGGCAAAACGAAACTTTCGGTATCCGAGCAGATTATCCTGGCTCCCCAGAAAAGCCTGTTGGTAAAATTCGGGCGCTCCAGCCGTAAAGCCAGCGCCCATACGATTGGCTAATACCCAGCTACGGTTTTTATTGAGGGCAGTATATACGGACAGGCTAGGAAAGGCCTGAGTGTATGAGCCTGAATACTGATTCAACCCCGCATACCCGTGTAAGCGTACCGAGAAAAAAAGACCTTTCGTTGGTAGCAGGACATCGTCTCGTTTGTCTACATTAAAAGTTAAAGCAAGTCCTCCGTGTGTTTTATCCTGTTGCAGGTAGTCGTATTCCCTAATGATTTGCGGGCTGTTTATATACCTGTTGTTATTATCACCAGGATCAAAGGTAAAATGCTGAAGGGACGGACCGACGGCTATAGAGGTGGATTTCGAAAGGTTAAATCTGAATGCCGGATCAATCTGAAATAAGGAAAACTTCACCCGGTAGAACCGCCTGAAATCAGTAGACTGATCAAAATAGGTATTGTTACCTCTGCCAAAATAATTAATGATATTGCCCTTTATATCTGCAAAGGCATTAATAATTAGATCCGTGCTTCGGAAAAGAGAGAGCCACTCGCCCTGGTATTTTGCTTGTACCGCTTCTGAGTTCAAGTTTTTTAAAAGTGCTACCTTCTGTAGGATAGAATGTGCTCTTTCCGAGCTGTCAGGTCTCACGTATTTGTATCCTATCCCTAAGAAGAGTCCATCCAAAGCCCGAAGATCCACAGCCGGAACGATCCCTGAGGGGTTTTTATCTCTGCTTTTTTTGGCTTGAGAAATAGCGGCGGCAGCAGCCGTATCAGCTGGAGGAGTATCAGGAGGTGTGACGGTTTCGGGAAGTTGATTAATCGTGCTGTCCTGCGGACTAATCAGAACTTGTGCCCTGAGGGTCACTGCGATATGTAGACATAGTATAGTCAGAAGCGTTTTTAGCATAGGGTGATGTTGTATTATTAGGTATGATTAACAGTTGGCAGGTAATGCTGTTTTTGAGAGTAAGATGATGCCAATGTTAAATTCTTCTGATGCTTCAAACTAAAAAGGTTCTGCAAAGTTCTATTGTCGAAAAATTAACGCTTAATGGAACAACCCTTAATTATCACAAGAGAAAACGCTGACGCGGTATGGGCAGCGGTCGAGCGAGAGCTGGAGGTTTTAAGTCCTCTACCTGCCTTACGTCTTGAGCTGGAACAAAATGAACGCCGGGTGATTCTTGAATTAGACGGCACCCGCCAAAAAACCACCTATAGCTCCATCATCTACAATCAAATTGACTTTCGTTTTTCCATTCACCCTCAGGGGTTTATTGACGAATTGGGGAAATTCTTCGGGATGCAGGACGCTGTGCTGGGATATCGTGAGTTTGATGAGAAGTTCGTGGTAAAAACAAATCAGGAAGGGAAAGCAGAGGCAATTTTTTCAGATGCTTCCACAAGAGAGCTGCTTCAGTCGGTTCCTGGTCTTTGCCTCGGGATTGTTCAATACCTTACTGAGGATGAAAATGGTAAAGTTCCCTTCCTTGAATTACAGGTGGACGGTTGTATTACCGACGTAAGTGTGTTGAAAGGCTTGTACGACGCCTTTTTTCAGATATTGATTGGAGTAGACGTTTAGCACACGACATTTCTTTTTTACAGGTACCTATCTGAAATTTCTGGCTTTCGGGAAGACTTCCGGTTGGGCATTTTCCCTCACCTGAGTTCGTTTGTTTTCTGCCGGAAAAGGAGTTTTTTCATCTGCTCGTGAAAGTGTGAGTAGGGGCAGGTGTTCATTTTCAGTAACGCTTAGTCCTCGCAACAACTTGGTCAGGTCAAAACATCGTTTTGCAATCACATGGATCACCTGTCCTTCGCGCTGCAGCTTTCCTTCCACCATCAATAGCTTGGCGCCGAGAATTTCTTTACGGTACTTTTCAAATAAACTTTGAAATACCACCAGGTTGGTGAAGCCTGTTTCATCCTCAATGGTGATAAAGCAAACTCCGCCCGCAGTTCCGGGTCTTTGGCGGACCAGTACCAGACCTGCAGCCTTCACCAGCGTGCCGTCTTTTACATCGTTTATCTCTTTCGAGGAAAGAATGTGCAGCAAGCGAAGCTTTTCGCGGATAAAACTAAGTGGATGGGCCTTAAGCGACAGTGCAGTAGTAGCATAATCATGTACTACATGTTCGGGCATACTCATTAGCGGAAGACTGATCTGTGTTTCAAGACTGCTGGCTGAAGGCTGCCCTTCGAATAATGCTACCGGACGGTCATGCAAGGCCGAAACCTCCCATAAAGCCTGTCGCCGGTCAAGCCCGCATGAGCGAAAAGCATCGGCATCTGCCAGTCGTTCAAGGGCGGCATGAGGGACACCGGCATCGCGTAAAGCAGCAATGCTTTTATACCCTGTACCTCTTCCGGCCACCAACACATCGGCATCGTCCTCACGCATCCCTTTTATCTGGCGAAAGCCTAAACGAATAGCGAAGTAACTTCCAGATTTCTCTTCCAGCACGTTATCCCAGTAGGAGTGATTAATATCTGCTGGACGGACTTCTACACCATGCTTCTTTGCATCAATTACTACTTGAGCCGGCTGATAGAAACCCATTGGCATACTGTTCAATAAGGAAGCGGCAAAGATATCTGGATAGTAGCATTTGATCCAGGACGAAACATATACCAGCAGAGCAAAACTGGCCGCATGGCTTTCCGGGAAACCGTAACTCCCAAATCCCTCCAGCTGTTTAAAAACCCGGTGGGCAAACTCTTCATCATATCCCCGGGCGGTCATGCCATCCACCAGTTTCTTTTCAAATTGTGTCACCAGTCCCTTCATTTTAAAGGTAGCCATGCTGCGGCGCAGTTCATCAGCCTCTGCAGGTGTAAAACCGGCGGCTACAATGGCAATCTTCATGGCCTGCTCCTGAAATAACGGCACACCCAGCGTCTTCCCCAGGATTTCTTCCAGTTCCTTCGATGGGTATACCACTGCTTCCTCTCCATTTCGACGACGGAGGTAGGGGTGAACCATATCGCCTTGAATGGGCCCCGGACGAACAATGGCTACTTCAATCACCAAATCGTAAAAGCATTGTGGTTTAAGACGGGGCAGCATAGTTTGTTGTGCTCGGCTTTCAATCTGAAAAACGCCTATTGTGTCTGCCGCGCTGATCATATCATAAACTACCGGATCGTCTTGCGGAATATTTGCCAGCGTAAAATCCTGATTATAATGCTCTTTAGCCAGATCAAAAGCTTTTCGGATACAGGTAAGCATCCCCAAGCCAAGCACGTCAATCTTTAAAAATCCCAGTGCGTCAATATCATCTTTATTCCACTCGATATTGGTCCGGTTTTCCATGCGGGCATTCAGAATAGGGCAGAGGTCAGTAAGTTTACCCTGGGTAATGACAAAGCCGCCTGTATGCTGTCCCAGCTGACGCGGAAAACCCATCATTTGGGCAGTTAACTGAAGTACTTTGCGCAAATGCGGATCCCTGGGATTTAGTCCCTGTTCCAACAATCGCTGCTCTTCGAACCACTCATCGGTAAACTCCCATATAGCACCTGAAAGACGGTTAATTGTATCCACTGACAAACCCATCGCTTTCCCCACATCTCTGATTGCCCCCTTTTGATGTTGCTGAGTAACGGTTGCTACAATGGCTGCCCGATCTCGACCGTATTTATTATAGATGTACTGGATGACTTCCTCCCGGCGTTCATGCTCAAAATCCACATCAATATCAGGCGGTTCATTGCGGGCAGAAGAGATAAAGCGCTCAAACAAAAGATCAAACTTAGTGGGATCAACAGAGGTGATGCCCAGGCAATAACAAACCGTAGAGTTGGCTGCAGAACCCCGTCCCTGGCAAAGGATTCCCTGCTCCCTGGCAAAACGGACGATATCGTATACAGTAAGAAAATACGATGCATAGTTCATTTCCTCCATAAAACGCAACTCATGCTCAATGGACTTCACCATCTTTTCAGGTATCGGATCTCCAAAGCGTTCTTTAGCACCTTTCCAGGCCAGGTAAACGAGCTCTTCCTGGGGGGTACGTCCCTCGGTAATAATTTCTTCGGGATACACATATTTCAACTCCGCCAATGAAAACTGGCAGGCCTCCGAAATTTCAAGGGTACGCTCAATAGTATCAGGGTATTGCCGGAACAGGCGTAACATTTCATCTATCGGTTTCAGGTGCCGCTCGGCATTCTGATGCAGTTTAAATCCTGCAGTATGAATGGTGCACTTCTCTCTGACACAGGTGAGTATATCCTGCAACTCCCGGCGATTAGGTTCGTGATAATGCACATCATTGGTAGCGACCAGTGGAATTTGTAACTGCCCGGCCAGCTGCGCTAAGCGATAAAGCTTTTTATGATCATCACCCTGATAGCTGCGACATGCTGCCAGATAAAGATTGTCACCAAAGGCCTCCCGGTACTCCTGCAATTGTTGTTTAAAATTCGCTTCAAAATCAAAAGCAGCGGTTAAACCGGATGGGGGTAAGGCTATTAGTTTCAGTCCTTTACTATACTCATAGACATCTGCTTTATAGAGGTGACATTCCCCTTTCTCCGCCCTCAGATTTCCTGTACTAAGCAAGGCAGAAAGCCTGGAATACGCATTCTTATCAGTAGGATAAGCCAGCAAACTGGGGCCATCCAATAAATCAAGGCGACAGGCCGGGATAAGTCGAATCTCTTTTCCCTTTGCTGCTGCGTGGGCGCGAACAATGCCAGCCAGCGTATTGCGGTCGGTGATGGCAATGGTTTTATATCCATAAATAAGGGCCTGTTCTACCAATTCTTCGGGATGAGAAGCTCCTCTCAGAAAACTGAAGTTGCTGGTGACCTGTAATTCTGCATAGCTCATATTTGTTCTCTTCCTCAGGCAAAAAATCCATGAATAAACCATTCAGCAGGGGCATCACTACTATAATGACCAGAGCGGAACAGCCAGTACCGCCGACCTTCTTCGTCCTCTACCTGGTAATAGTCGCGATGCACGCCTGCCTCCAGCCACCATTCTCGCTCTATCCGTTCAGGACCGTCGGCTTTCTTAATATAATGTAGCTGCCCTTTATAGCGGAAAGACATGGGCGGATAATCGGGAACCGGTGCAGTTACTTCAATGCGGCCGGGTCGCGCTAGCAATAACATGGGCCGGGGCCGGTCGCTTCGCCATTCAATAGCGGGTTTTGCAGTGATGGAGGATGCTGTTTTTAGAGAGCGCTCCGGCCAGTAATGCTCATCAGGTAAATATTTATGAATGGTATCAGGACCAATGCGAGCCGCTAGCCGATCCAGCAATTCCGTTACTTCCAGCTCATTTACAGTAGTATTGCTGGCCCACAAAGCTTCCTGCGCTACCGATACATCTTCTACCTTGGGAGCTTCCATCACAAATAGTTCTATCCCAAGAGCAGGTTCAATATCAGCTATTTTAAGTTGAAACAACTTGAACAAGTGAGGGATATGATGACTGGGCTCATTGGTACCAATAGCTACCTGCTGGATCTGCCCATCCACACGGTAACATTTCAAAACTGCCGTTCTCAAACCTTTGCCTTCTTGATGCAGTCGCTTGCAGAGCGTTTCCAAAAGGGTCTGTACTGCAATTTCAATCCCTGTAGCGGTACGAATAGGCTCCAGACAGGGCAATCGCTCCTGGTATGGTTCCACTACCTGCAGCGGACTTATGTATTCAGCTTCCTGTCCCAGCGCCTGATTTAATCTTAACAGTAAGTGCTCGCCAAAGCGCCGCCGCAAAGCAGAGCGGGGGATGCCTATAAAGCTGCTGATTTGATAAAATCCCAGCTTATGCAAGCGCTGCAACACGTCCTGCTCCAGTCGTAAAGCAGCAGGAGGTAGGGGAAGCAGTGCTTCGGTTTGTTTGCCGCTTTCTACCAAAGGACTTACTTTCCCAAATCGCGCAACCGCCCAGGCAGCACCGATCGTATCTGCTATAGCTACCCGTACATGATATCCTTTACTGCCTAGTCGGTTAATGATCTCTTTTAAGTAGCTCTTTTCTCCTCCCCAAAGGTGTGCACAGCCGGATACGTCGAGAATCAAACCATCAGGAAGATCTACCGCTACCACCGGGGTATAGCGGATGCACCATTCGCCCAAAGCCTCCAATAATTTAGCTTCCCGCCCTGGCTTCTCGTCAAACACCTGGATCTCAGGAACCATCGCTTTAGCATCTGCCAACACCATTCCTTTGCTTATTCCTTCCGCTGCGGCGGAAACATTTACAGCAGTAATAATCTTTCTGCCACGCTCCGGACGAACAAAAACCAGAGGCAGCTGAGCCAGTTCAGGCTGGCGCAGGCTAAACCAATCTGTAAGCAGATGACGAAACCATATTGAAACAAAGCGCTTTTGCATATTATCCCGTTTTTCGTTCTTGTAGTGGCAGCTCAACCCTTACCTGCTCTTGAGTGATCAGCTTAAATCCTTCCGGAGACCATTCTATCTGCCATATCCCTGGATTACCATTACGAACCTTCAGCAATTCTACATTCCAACGCGGAAAACCCACTCCGGGCATACCCTCTTCCAATACACTGGATATAGGGCTAATCTTCCATCGTGCAACACAGGCATTTGCACCCAGCTTACGTTCATCGCTCCGGAGTACAAAACCCGTCACCTGGCTCTTTTCTATAGCCAACTGCAAACGCCGCGATTGTGTAAAGGTCAGTTCCCGAACTTCCCCGATCACCGCGGATAAACCTTCACATTTCAATGCTTCCTCCATAGCCCAAAGCACGTCCCGGTCGGCCGCCAGATCTACAAAAATGATGCGATCGGGTTCCACGCCAAAGGCTTTTAAAGCGGGAGGGAAAAGTACGCGCCGGCTGCTGATCCATATACAAAGGCTACCTTGTTGCATAAGTGTTTTCAGCAAGCCAGCAATAAAGCCCCCAGAAGCAGCACTTTGCTCAGGGATCAGATTCAAGAATTCATGCAGGGCGCCTGTGGGGAAGACTTTATTGGGAAAAGCAGATTCAACAGGCCCCAATCCTGCTACACTATTAACACCTGCTGGCGCTGGCTTAAACCCTTCCAGATGAAGAATTTCCTGTTGCAGTTTTGAAATAATTTCCTTTTTTGAATTACGCTGTTCCATACCCTAGAAAGCACAAAAATAATGCTAAAAATATTAGCATTTATAGGATGTGTAAAAAAATACAGGAAGGATTTTTCAAGTAACTGATTAGGACCGGGATAAGAAAAAACAGAGGGACATAATATCATGCCGCGAATTAGAATAGCATTTCTAATAAAAAAATAGGTTAATCTTTCCTTTTTGCTTTTCTTTAAACTGCAGTTAAAACTATTGCCACTTCAATAGTGCTTATTAAACAATAAAAGATTTAGCAAAATGAAGATAGCTACCTACAACGTTAATGGAATCAATGGTCGTTTACCGGTATTACTTCGCTGGTTACAGGAAACAAGTCCTGACGTAGTTTGCCTTCAGGAACTGAAAGCTCCGCAGGAGAAGTTCCCTGAACAGGCAATCCGGGAAATAGGGTATCAGGCCATCTGGCATGGTCAGAAGAGCTGGAACGGAGTGGCTATCCTGACCCGCAATCTGGAAATAGAGGAGGTGAGGAGAGGCTTGCCCGGCGACGATGAGGATGAACAAAGCAGATATATTGAAGCAAATGTGAATGGGATCCGTATCGCCGGATTATATCTTCCAAACGGTAACCCAGCTCCCGGACCAAAGTTCGACTATAAGATGAGCTGGTTTAGTAGATTACAAGCTCATGCAAAAGAATTACTTTCGCTGAATGAGCCTGTTATCCTAACCGGTGATTTTAATGTAATGCCTACAGAAAAGGATGTGTACAAACCCGAGCGTTGGGGAGAAGATGCGCTGTTCCGGCCGGAAGTAAGAGCTGCATTTAAGGAACTAACCGATCAGGGATGGACCGATGCTCTTCGTAAGCTCTATCCTGAAGAGACCATTTATACCTTCTGGGATTATTTCCGAAATGCTTACCAGCGAAATGCAGGCTTACGAATAGATCATTTTCTACTAAGTCCTCAATTAGAAGACCGCTTGTTAGCAGCAGGAGTGGACAAAGAGGTGCGGGGATGGGAAAAAACAAGTGACCATGCTCCTGTCTGGATCGAGCTGAAGGATGCTTAAACAGAAAAATTGGAGAAGAAAGTTTTCCTTCCTGATTAACCCTATTTTTGCGGTACATGGCATTACATACACAACTTCAGGAAAGAAGCAACAACACCTGCGAACTTTGCGGCAATCAGGGAAATTTAAGCGCTTATGCAGTTCCACCTAAAACTGACGACCGGATAGAAGATCAGGTAGTACTTTGCAGCACCTGTTTTACGCAAATCCAGGCAGCAGACTATTCGGATGTTCATCACTGGCGTTGCCTGGAAGGTAGTATCTGGAGTGAGGTACCGGCAGTTAAAGTATTATCTTACAAATTGTTAAGCAATCTCTCTAATGAAGAATGGGCGAGGGACGCTATGGAAGCTGCAGCCCTTGATGAATCCTTTCTTACCTGGGCAAATGCGGAAAAAGAACTGGAAGCAGGAAAGGTAATTCACAAAGACAGTTACGGGGTAGTGTTAGCATCCGGAGACACCGTAGTGCTTACACAAAATCTCAATGTGAAAGGAACCAACTACATTGCTCCTAAGGGAACGATCGTCCGGAAAATAAAACTGGTTGCCGACAACGCAGAACAGGTAGAAGGAAAAATTAACGGCGATACCATCGTTATTCTTACCAAATTTATCCGGAAATCTGTTTAACGCCTAGAAGGATAGCACCATCAAAAGTGTCAGCTACTTAATTTGGCTGACATTTACTTCATCTTTACTCTGCCCAACCACAGCTCCTGTTCCATCACATCATTACAACTAGTTGAAGTAGAAGTCTTAATAAAAGTTAAAATTGTTAAACGAACGTTAAAAGTCTTAAGCAGAAAAGCACCTTCCACTATCTTGGTTTTTTATTTAGGATATGGAAAGATTTCGCCTGCTAAATAACCTTACCGGTTGGTTTTGTTTCGCCTGCGCTTTTAGCGTTTACCTTTTGACACTTCAGCCCAGTGTAAGTTTCTGGGATTGTGGGGAGTTTATTGCAGCAGCGTATCGCCTTCAAGTAGGGCATCAGCCCGGGGCACCTCTGTTCATTTTAATCGGTAAGCTATTTTCCCTGCTTGCCGCGGATGCAAGAAGCACAGCTTTTTTCCTGAATCTCCTTTCTGCTCTAGCCAGCGCCCTTACCATCCTTTTTCTTTTCTGGACTATTACGGCACTTGCCCGAAAGCTCCTGCAGAAGCAATCATTTTCCTGTAGCGAGCAGTTACTAATTTTAGGAGCCGGCGTAACCGGGGCCCTGGCTTACACTTTTTCCGACTCCTTTTGGTTCTCCGCAGTAGAGGCAGAAGTCTATGCCTTATCTTCACTTTGTACTGCCGTCGTTTTTTGGGCGGCACTAAAATGGGATGCAGTATCGGATCAACCCTCAGCCAATAAATGGCTCTTAGTTATTGCCTACCTTATTGGACTTTCCATAGGGCTACACCTCTTAAGTTTACTTAGTATTCCCGCCATCTTCCTGCTCATCTATTTCAAAAGATCTAAAAAGATCAGCACAGTAGGGACAATAGCTGCTTTTGGGTTGGGATGCCTCGTACTTGCTTTCGTACAATATGGTATCGTTCAGTACTTGGTACTCCTTTCATTCAAGTCCGACTATTTCTTTGTAAACACCCTGCATCTCGGCTTCCATAGCGGGGCACTCTTTTTCATCCTGCTGCTGGTAGTTGCTGTCACCATCGGGCTTCTGTATTCACATCGCAGGAAGCTGCCTGGTTTAAACCTGAGCCTCCTATGCCTGTCGTTCCTGTTACTCGGTTACAGTTCCTATGCTATGATCGTGATACGGGCAGAAGCCAAAACGGCCATCAACATCAGCAATCCCGACAACGCTTTTTCCTTGTTCAGCTATCTGGGAAGGCTTCAGTACGGGGAAACGCCATTGCTTTATGGCCCTTACTTCGACTCGCAGCCTACAGAAGTAAAAGACAAACGAACTTTGTATAGAAAGGGGAAAGCCGCGTACGAAGAAGCAGGCGAGAGGACCAGCTATCACTACGACCGCAATACAATCTTTCCGAGGATCTACAGTGAGGATGCCGCTCATGTCAACTTCTACAGAAACTGGTTGAATATTCCGGAAGGAGAGAAGGCTAACTTTAGCGATAACATCAGGTTTTTCAGCACCTATCAAATGGGCTTTATGTATTTCCGATACTTCCTCTGGAACTTCGCTGGCAAGCAGAACGACGAACAGGGAATGGGAGATGGCACGGATGGGAACTGGAAAACAGGCATTAAAGCTATCGATGAACTTAGGCTGGGGAGTCATGACAATCTGCCGCAGGCAGCTATCGAAAACGAAGGAAACAATAGTTTTTTTGCTTTGCCGCTCTTACTTGGCTTGGCAGGATTGATTTATCAGTTTAGGAGAAGAAAAGAGGAAGCGCTGGTAGTAACAGCCTTTTTCTTCTGTACTGGGCTGGCGATTGTCTTATATCTTAATCAAAGTCCTTTGCAAGTTCGGGAACGCGATTATGCCTACGTCGGTTCGTTCTATGCCTTCGCTATCTGGATCGGCTTGGGAGTGCTGGCCTTAAATGCTCTAGTTACTCGACTAAAGATGACTAAAGCCAGTATTTCACTTGCTATAGCCAGCAGCCTTTCAGTTCCACTGGTAATGGGATGGGAAGGCTGGGATGATCATGATCGTTCGGGAAATTACATTGCTCACGATATGGCTGTCAATTACCTGCAATCCTGTGCGCCCAATGCCATTCTCTTCTGCAATGCGGACAACGACACCTATCCGCTTTGGTATGCTCAGCAAGTGGAAGGCATTCGAACGGATGTGCGCCTGGTGAATCTTCAGCTACTCTTTGACCCGGATTATATTACCGCTCTAAAAAAGGAACTGGATTCGGCTGCCCCCCTTCCTATAACCATGCCTGAGGAGAAATATCAGGCTGGGAAAAGAGACGTGCTTTATTATCTGAACTACGGAATTCCTGACTCTGTCGAGCTAAAGGACATTTTTGAAGTACTTACCTCGGATAACCCGGCAGATCAGGTGGAAATGAACGACGGTCGCCGAGCGAACTTTCTTCCCAGCAAAAATTTCCAGCTAACGGTAGACAAAGAAAAGGTACTGGCAAGTGGCATGATCAAAGACAGATCAAAGATTGCTGACAAGATGAAGTGGGCCTGGGAAAAGGACTACGTGACCCGGGCCGATTTGGCTGCTATAGATATTCTCGCACATAACAACTGGAAGCGGCCTATCTATTTCAGCAACGGTTTATCTTCTGATAGCTACTTAGGTCTGCACCAGTATCTTTACCTGGAGGGTTACACTTATCGCCTCCTGCCTATTAAACGGAAGGAGCAAGATCTGCGGGACAAATCGGAATTAACTAACACCGATGTCTTCTATTCCAATTTCAAAAGCAAATTGAAACTCAACTCTTTCAATAAAGCGGCATATCTTGATCCTGAGTCGAGAAGAATTGGGCGGCAGAGCTGGAACCTCCTAAATACACTTGCTGAAAATCTGGTGCAGGAAAAACGGACGTCAGAGGCCAGGGAGGTGGTACGCAAAGCGATACTGGAACTTCCAATGAGAAATTATGGCATAATCGATACCGTGAGTAAATACAGGGCAGCGGCTACCAGTTTTAATACTAACGATACTAAGCAGGCTGTCTTCCTTGTACAGGATGCGTTGGGCTTTTTGAAGGACCAGCTCAACTACCTTTCCTCCCTGGATGACGAAGAACAGCAGCAGCGGAGCCGGGATATCAGGACAGCCATATCCATACTATCGGAATTTAGGAAACTTGCAGATGGAAACAGGCAGCCGCTTATTGTTAGGGAGATCGACGAGTTTCTTAAACAAACACAATTGAATTTGCAGGTGTAATTCTCGGAATACTATATCCTTCGCTCTTGGCGGGTTAAGTCATTTCAACTTCGAGCCCTGCTGCCTGTTTTCTTCCATAGTGTGGGGGCGATGAGTAATACCTGCCAGTTCAGGGGAGGTTGTAACACAACGACCAATAGCACGTGTGAGGCAGCAGAAAATCAGAACAAAAGGGGCTGGCTGACTTCGTTCAAATCAGCCATCTTTAGGTGTCGGCCAGATCAAGCATTCTCCAGGTCAGCTATAACCAGTTTTTTCATTTTCAACAGCGGCTCCATTATCCGTTGAGCACGTTGCGGATCGCTTAGCAGCTTCCCTAATACCTTTGGTACTACCTGCCAGCTAATTCCATACTTATCAGTAAGCCATCCACAGGCAACCTCTTTTCCGCCATTCGCACTCAAACTTTCCCAATATTGGTCTATTTCACTCTGACTGGCACACTCTATTACCATTGAAACAGCATCGTTGAAGCTGAAGCCATGTGACATCGAGCTATCCATCGCCATCATCGTATACCCATTCAGCTCAAATTGCCCGTGTTTTACGAAAGCTGGATTTTCTCCATCTGCTTTAGTATAATTTAAAAGACCCACTACTTTTGAATTCGGGAAAAGACCGGTATAAAAGTCTACGGCTTCCGCTGCCTTTCCTGCAACATCACCTGAGAACATAAAGGTGGGTGAGAATTTTTGTACAGCATCGCTACTGCTTCCTGTGTATAGCTGCCAGGATACGCCATATTTATCCTGCAACCAACCGTATTTTTCGCTCCAATCATAACTACCGAGGGGCATCAACGACGAACCTCCTTCTATCAATTTATGCCAGCAGCGTTCCGTTTCTTCTTGGTTTTCCAAAATTACCATGAACGAGACAGAGGGATTGGGAAGACTAGTAGGACCGTCATTAAGAATAAGAAACTTTTGACCGCTTAGTTCCAACTGGACCGCCCAGGGAGACGTCTGTGCGATAGCTCCTTCTCCAAAAGTTGAGAGGTAAAAATCGGCTGCTTCCTGCATCCGGTTCCTGATAGTTAAACATGGATAGATCGAGTTGTTCATAGCGCTACATTTACTAATTGTTCATAGCAAACATATGACTGTTTTGACGAAATCAAGGGGTATGCAGGCGACAATTTAAGGGGCAAAAAGCGTCAATATTGAAAGAAGCGTCTATTCTCCTGCTTTTCTCGTAGGTGATGTTCGCAGACGATATGTAGATATCTAAATAGGACTGTATTTCAATTATTTAAATATTTTCAACCCTCGTTATTGCGATTGTTTTTAAGTAAATTTATACTAATTCACCGCGGGTAACCATAAACACATTTACCATGGAAGCACCAGAAAAAAACCAGTTGCAGTTTACAGAAAAAGAGGCTGTAACAAACAAAGAGACTTTGAATCAGACCGAAGCCGAGCTACCAACAGGACATGACGAAACTAAAGGACACGTTAGTCATCACCGTAGTTTCGTACCGCACCATTCCAACCACGGCCGCTCTAACTATCGGTCATTTGGCGCCAACCATGAGCCGGGTACGGGATGGTAAGACATCTTTACCTCCCTTTAAGGGAAGAGGCTGAAAAGGTAAGGCAGCATAACACCTAAATACTTCTGCCTGTAACCTTTTCTTCGTAAACGCGAATACTGACTATATTCGGATAAATCCGGGTAGCAGCTAAGTATTATGATGAAAAGACTTTTAGTCCTTCTGATCTCACTCTTCCTTTTTAATCATGTCAACGCTCAAAGACTAACCCTCGAACAATTGGAAGCAGCTCTAAATGCCAGTATGAATACAGCAGAGGAAAATCTGTTCCTGATGGGGTATTCTTTCATTGGTAAAGATTCTATACCAGTACAGGGTGGCCAGATCTACAGTTTCTCGAATCGTAAAAAAGCTCCGGAACAAAAAACGGTTTCCAAAGCGGTGAACAATCATGATCCCTTAAAATCCTTCTTACAATACGTTACTCTGGAACGTTCTGAGTTTGAGCGACTGCGCAGGCAGATGGTGGACCTACAGTTCGCCCGGAACGACAAATCGGGGCTTAATGAGAATTCTAGTTATACAAAAGGAAACTTGAATTTAACTTTTCAGGTAAAGACAGATCGCGCCGGTATCCAAAAATTCATTATTACGCTTAGCAATAACAAGATCATCCGGGAGGATAAGAAACGCCCAAAAATCGATTTTAAGAGTATTTTTAATTTTTAACACTAGTGGGTAGTACCTGCCCTCACGTGCTACTAAGGAGCAGGAGAGGGCAAGGTTCTGGTCTATTTCATTGAATGAAAACCTATAGGGTTACCTTCAGTATCCGTACAGATTCCACAGAATCCATACTCTCCAATAGACATCTTATCTTGTAGCACTTTTCCGCCGGCAGCTACTACTCTCGAAATTTCTTCGGCACAGTCATCACACGAAAAATAGTTTAAAGTTCCACCCGGTCCTGGCTTAAACATGTTCGATTTCACGAGCGATCCACTTGAACCGAAGGTGCTCATGTTTCCGGGGAAGAATACCATCTCAAAATACTCATCCGTGCCCTCTTCCGCCTCCATACCTTGTGGAACTGGTGCTGGCTCCATTTTAATATTAAGGACTGTTTCGTAGAATCTTTGGGCTCTTGCCATGTCTTCTACATAGATTTCTGACCAACCAATCGGATTTTTTACTGTTTCCATTGTCTTAAAGTTTTTAGGGTATTTCTGTTGTTGATTGAGTTTTCAAATCAGGTATAGGTAGTAGGTATTTCTTACATCAAAAATCCAAATTTAGGTAGTAAGAAGACGGTGCCGCGCAAGACAAAAAACAGGTGCGTTCCGGTCAGGTTTAAAAGCAACACCTAATTTGTTATTTCTCCTTTTGTCCCTGGGACCAAGGGAAGACTTCGACAAATAGTGGCCAAACAATTTCGCTAAATCGGTGTAATAAGCATCACACACCCACACACACTTATGAAAGTTTATTTGGTACTGCTACCTCTTCTATGGCAGACAGTTTTTGCTCAGGAGACAGAAAAATCCGTTTCTATTAGTTGTTATGTAAACCCACAGCTTTATATCCAAGCCGGTGTGGTGGCACAGGTAAGTGACGCTGCCGGAAACGTTTCTTGCAATGGAAGGCATGTTACTTTCCACAATCAAAGCTCAAATACTTTTTATTATCAGCAAGCGGGCCGGTGGATACCACTTAAGCCATCAGCCAGAGTAATAGTTACAGCAGGTAGTGGTTCAAATGCTAGTCCTAACGCTGCTGCAACCTACAACTTCAAGGTAAAGTACAGACATGATGTACTGGGCAGCGTATCCACTAAATTAAGTGCGATCAGCAGGATGAACGCGCAAACAGATAAAGTTAAAGCCGGTGTGGCTACAAGTGAAAAAAGCAGTCGGACTAGCGGAGTCGCCAGCGGGCCCGCGGCTTTGGTCGCCTCCAAAAATCCAACAGAAAAGAAAGCTGCCCCAACACCCCGGACAGCAAAGAGCCCGGCGACACCTCAAAAAATCGCAGCTAGCCCGGCAAAAAAAGCAGGAACCAAGCCGTCCACCTCGTCTGCAGCCGCTAAGAAGCGAGCTGTTGCTAAAACGGCTCCCCGGACTCCAGCCAAACGACCCCAGTCCGCCTCAGTTGCGCGAGCGGAGAGAGCTCCTGCTTCAGCCAACAGTATTGGTCTCCGTGTAGATCTTGGGAAACAACCTATCGGAGTAGGTCCAAATTTCAAGCATCGTTTCAATCGAAAGTATGCGATTGACGCAGCTCTTGTATTTTACGAAGGCGACCTGTTGAGTTTAGGCGCTCAAGTACAGCGGCATTTTGCGGTCAGGTCAGATCCCGGTCTGAACCTATACATAGGATTGGGGCCTCAGTTCTTTGCGGGAGAGGGGCCGGATGCTGTAGCACTTGTACCGGTAACCGGGTTGGAGTACAAAATTCCGCAAACGAAAGTAGAGCTGGCGTTCGACTGGAGACCGAACTTTTACTTGTCCCCCACAGCAGATGTAGATGCCGGAAGATTTGGCCTATCTTTTCGGATAGGGCTTTAAATAATATCAGGAAAACCCGCGATAGCTTCGCCTTGAGATAAGGCAAGGTCATTTTTGGGAAATTAGTCGGCTGCTGTCGCACCAGCTAATTGATTGATATATTTAAGAGCGTTGAATTTTAGGAGGCAATTTTATTCCATTGTCACTATCCACACCTCAACTTGTCGCTTTTATACCGGTTATTCTGAACTATTGCTTAGTAACTTAGGGGCACCAAACTTAGTCAGAGGTATAATGAACAACGAAATAAGGGCTTACAACAATAGCTTATCCGCGGAGGATAAGGTTATTTGCGATTTGCTCGCAAATGAAATCAGTCAAAGCTTACCGGAAGCTGAAAATAAGATCTGGCACCGTCATCCAGTTTGGTTTTTGGAGGGGAATCCGATAGTTGGTTATAGCAAATTAAAAGATGCTGTCCGCTTGCTGTTTTGGAGTGGGCAGTCCTTTGGCGAGGAGGGCTTACAAAAGGAAGGATCATTTAAGGCGGCAGAGGCAAGGTACCGGTCGCTGGAACAGCTCAATGCTGAGGATTTGCGTCGCTGGCTGGAGAAATCAAGACGAATACAATGGGATTATAAAAACCTCATAAAGCGAAAGGGGACGCTCGAGCCCCTCACCGGCATTGATTAAGCCCGCTACAACTCCTCTTTAGCTTAGATATTTTTAAAAACAAAGATATATGGCTGAACTCATTTTAAATTGGGAAGAAAACGCGATATTTTCCGTGAAGATAAAATCGAAGGAATTATTAGCTAAAAAACGAATCTATGAGTACAGGAAATCCATGTATGTATTGCGCAAAGGATCAGCGCCTCACCGACTTAATGATTGAAATTTGTGAATTAGACGCTTCCATTCTATACCTGTTTAAAGAGCAGAGCTATAAGGGTCGGAGCGTGCTGGCCTATAAGAAAGCACACAAAGAAGAAATTTTTGAGCTGCCGGAAGAGGAAATGAATTTATTTATGAAAGATGTTGCTAAGACAGCCAAAGCCATCAAAACTGCATTTGGTCCAGGCAAGATCAATTACGGTGCGTATGGAGACAAGATGCCTCACATCCACTTCCACATTGTACCGAAGTACGAAGATGCACCAAAATGGGGGAGTACTTTTGATATGCAGCCCGACGAAAAGGTTTACCTGACTGAGGAAGAGTATGCAGAGGTAATTAATAAGATCAAAGAAAACTTATAAAATAGCACCTCCAATTCTGCGATGCACTTCAGTCGATACCCGCGGCATGATGAAGATTATCGACATTAAAAAGTCCGGATAAAGAACCTCTATCCGGACTCTGTTAAATTTAGTTACCCTCTTTCAAAGAGTCTATTTTCGCATCAGCAACCGAATCGATCGTATCAGCCTGAGCCTCGAAAGCCTGGGCATTTGACTCTGCGGCTGAATCTATTTCTGCAGCCAACGAATCGGTCGTATTATTGCCAGAATTAGTTGAAGAACCACAAGAGCTAACTGAAATTGAGATTGCTGATGCAATAAGTGCGAATTGAAATAATTTTTTCATGGTGTTTAATTTTAAGGGTTGTTTAATTTTTTATACCCTTCGGGTAAAAAAGGTAACCCTACCGATTTTGTTTGCACCAGAGTAAAATCCAGAGAAAATTCTGGCTCTGGCAAGACAGCTCACTGACCTACTTCTTTCGTTTGATAATAAATCCATTCTCAATTTTCTCGAAGCCAACTTTCGGATAATATTCCATGGCAGTAGGTGCTGATAACAATATCAGGGCAGCACCTTCTCCAATTTTCTCTTTCGTAAGCGTTATTAAACGCTTCCCAATACCTTCTTTCTGATATTCTGATCGTACTGCCAGATCAGAAAGATAACAACAGTAGCAAAAGTCTGTTAGGGAACGGGCAACGCCTACCAGCTTCTCATCCTGCCAGGCTGTGATAATCAGGTTAGAATTAGCGTACATTTTAGCGATGCGTTCAACATCATCAACGGGTCGGTTAATCCCGGAACTTCTATATAAATCGATAATATCGTATGTACCAGGAATGAAGTCAGATTTGTAAGTAATTTTCATTAAAGGTCAGATTGAATACATATAATAATTGAATATCAGCCAAGTTCCTCTGCCAGGCCGATCAAAAGCCCTTCAACTCCACGGATGTAGCAGAGTCGATACGAGTCTTCGTACTGAACAACTTCACCAACAAGCTCGGCACCACGCTTACTCAACCTGGATACCATTTCGTCAACATCTTCAACATTGAACATCACCCCGTAGATAACCCAGAGCGTTTACCGGAGCAGTCCGGTGGTCAGAGACGGTGAGTGGACTTAAAAATTGGCAAAGCTCCAGTCTGTTGTGACCATCGGGGGTGGCCATCATAGCAACCTCAACTGATTGAGAGCCGAGGCCAGTAACGCGACCTGCCCATTCTCCTTCGACTTTTCCCCGACCTTCGAGTCTTAAACCAATGTCAGAAAAAAAAGAGATAGCGTTATCAAGGGATTCTACCACAATACCAACATTGTGCATTTGTAACGACGTGTTTTTTTCCTCCATGATCTTATCGCGTTTAGGTGCCGAAATTTTACTAAAATAACTAAAATGAACAACACCTGATTTAGACGAACATCTCATAATTCTTTGACTACTCGAGAGGATATAGAAGCTTGGTATGAAGAAACAATTAGAGGTAGAATTAAATACAAGGTTTGGGATCAGCAAAAAGGTCAGGAGCGTAACCTTCTGAACGCCTCAAAGCAAGAAAGGCATCCTTTCTCAGGACGCCTTTCTTTTAGCGGAGAGAGAGGGATTCGAACCCCCGGACCTTTAACAGTCAACGGTTTTCAAGACCGCCGCAATCGACCACTCTGCCATCTCTCCGGGGGCAAAAGTACAAACTCTCTTTAATTCTGCAAAAAAGGTGTATTATTTTTTTGTAATCAGCCTTTAGCTAACTGGAACTCAGCGTTATATTTTTTTATTAAAAATAGTTTTCTGTGTTTTTTCGGGCGTTTCTTCATTTTTGAATGAGTTAAAACGGGGCCTCACAATCTTAATGCTTCGTTTCGAAAGGTCAACACTGGCGTTAAGCTCAAATCCGATCAGGATAATAAGCGAATTAACGTAAAGCCAGATCATGATGACGATAAGCGTACCGATAGATCCGTAAAGCTTATTAAAATTACTAAAGTTGTTGATGTAGAAAGCAAATCCCCAAAAGGTAAGCAAAGCAAGTACGGTAGCCAACCAGGCACCCGGACTAAATAGTTTCCACTTTTTAGCATGAGAGGGGCCATAGCGGTACAAAACGGAGATGGTAACAAAATAAACCGCTGTCAAGATAAACCAGCGTACGAAGTTGATCAGCACCACCCAAAAGGTGTCTTTAAACTCGAAACCTTCTCGCAACTGGCCGATCACATACTCGCCGACGGTGATGATACCAAGGCCCGTTACAAGGGCGAAGAACAATACCAGGGTTAAGGCAACGGCTACGAGTCGCTGCTTCACCCATCCGCGGGATTCAATAATTAAAGACGACTTATTGAAAGCAGCCATCAAATTACTGATACCGTTGGTAGCAAAAAACAGGGCCGCGAAAAAACCGAAGGAGAGCAATCCGCCATTTTGTTTCTTGATGATCTCCTCGAAAGTACTCTCAACCGCCAAATATGCGTTATGCGGCAGCACCATTTGCAAAATCGACATCAGCTTATCCTGAAAGCCATCGATGGGGATGTAAGGGATTAGCGTAAAGATAAAGATGATGGCCGGGAAGATCGCTAACATCCAGGTATAAGCCAAAGAGGATGCTTTATTAACCAGTGAATCTTTGCTTATCTCTTGAAAAAAGAAAGTCCCCACGGTATAGAGCGGGAGTGGGCTGAAGCCGGGAAATACAACAGTCTTACTCCAGTCGATAAACATGGAATAAGGCTTAGTTTTAAGTAGGAGTTTGTGCAGCCACAGCATTTGTTAATCAAAATAAGGATTCAGGCGATCTTGAAACTGTTGCGGCGGCATGCAGGGTCTGTTCTTCTGCATATCAATAAACACCAATGTAGTTTCTCCTTCGTGAATATACTCATTCTTTTCATTAAAAAACTGGTACCTGAAATGAATCCTAACACCCGGTTTCTTTTCTATTGTGGTTTTAATCGTAATTTCCTCGTCGTACAAGGCTGGTTTGAGATATTTGCAATGCATCTCCAGCACAGGCATCATCACCCCCTGTTCCTCCATTCCTTTATACGTCATCCCAATACTCCTCAACATTTCCACCCGGGCTACTTCATAGAACTCAGCATAGTTGCCGTAATACATATACCCCATCTGGTCTGTTTCACCGTACCTGACTCTTATTTTAGTTTCGTGACTAAACATCTTATCGTCGGATATTACGTTGGTTCAGTGCTTGTTGGAATCTGCGAGCATTTGCCTGGTGTTCGCTAACAGTGACTGCAAAATTGTGGTATCCCGAAAAATCTTCCTTGGCGCACATATAGATAAAGTTGTGCTTTTTATGGTTAAGCACAGCATCAATAGCATTGATACTCGGCATCATGATAGGCCCCGGAGGCAAGCCGGCATAAACATAAGTATTATAAGGCGAGTCTTTGGTAAGATGACGATTAAGAACCCGGCGAATCGTAAAATCTTTATTTGCAAAGATAACGGTTGGATCCGCCTGTAATTTGATACCCCGTTTGTAGCGGTTCATATACAAGCCCGCGATAGTTGGCATCTCATCATCATGCAGTGCTTCTGCATCTACTATGGCTGCCAAAATGCTTACCTGAGTAGGTTCCATCCCAATTGCTTTTGCTTTTTCCAGTCGGGCAGAAGTCCAAAACTTCTCATATTCTTCATGCATCCGCTTGAAAAACTTCTCTGCCGAAGTATTCCAGTACATCTCGTAAGAATTCGGGATGAACATCGCATACACGTTGTCTGGGGTAAATCCATACTTGCTTACAAATGCGGACGAGTCCAACAAGTTGATAATTGAAGTCGAGTCTGCTTCGATCAAGGTAGAGATATAACCAGCGAAATTCTCTTTCAAGCGATGGTTCTTGAACTTCAACTGTACGGGTTCCTGATTACCCGCTTTCAACATGTTGATGAACCTTCGGTTACTCATTCCCGGATTCAACTTATATTTTCCCGGTTTTACAGCTTTAGGGTAATCCATGTTGAGCGCTGCCCATAGAAACACACTCGTATCCTTCACCATCTCTTTTTCTCTGATGGTTTGATAAACGTCGTCAAAGGTAGAACCGGTCCGAATGTACAGGTACTCTTCGTTGTCGGTTACACTTGGACCAAAATATCTTAAATAATAATTGAATGCTGTAATCCCAAGAGCAATGACAAGCACGCCTGCCAGCGCAATGATAAATTTAGTTTTCTTGCTCAGTCCCGAAGTTTTATTTTCAGTCATTTTGTATGTAGAATGTTTTTATAGATCTGTTCTTCTGTAAGCCAGTAAGCCTCCTGTCAGATTTCTTACGTTTATAAATCCATTCGCAGCCATCAGTCGTCTTGCTGTTTCGCTACGAAGTCCGCGCTGGCACACCATTACAATTTCTTCCTCTTTCTCGAATTCCAACTCTTCCAGTTCCTGACCGAGTGTACCCAATGGTATATTCAGACCACCAATATTATAGGTATGAAACTCAAGCTGTTCGCGCACATCAATAATATGTACTTGAACGCCATTTGATAATTTTTCTTTTAGCTCGCTGGCTGATATATCATTCGATAGGGGCTTCATTAGAAAGAATTAGGTCGACCGGGGTGCCAATACTCACTTTATTTAGGGAGTCAAGCGATGGATACTGTTTCACTACGCGAACGGTAGAACTGTCGGTAATGTCGCCTTCATAGTTAATACTGCCGGGTTTCAGAGAAGAACCTCTGAGTGCAAAGATCGCTTCTGGTAAAGTTAAGCCCATCAAATTTGGCAGATCCACCTCACTTGCCCCTTTACCGTCACCCAACACCAGGCTTATAGTCGAGCCTTTCGGGATAGGATCTCCCTGACTTAAGCGTTTTCCACGATGTATTACTTCCAGAACCCGGTCTCTTACGATGTCTGATGTATACGATGTATCACCAATTTTTATTCCATAGTTTCCCAGCACAGCTCGCGCTTCCAGAAACGTCATTTCAAAAACGTCCGGGAAACCTACTTCAGGAGCGTTGGTAGTAATTATCGTTAAATAGATAGTACGATCCATCTTTACATTCGTTCTGGCATCCGGATCTTGTTCGATCACCAATCCCGGCTTTTTGTCCATCTGGTAAACCGAGTCAATTTCGTAACGTAAACCTGCAGACTCCAGTACTTCTATGGCTTCCTCTACGGACAGCCCTTTCAGTTTTGGCACAGGTATTCCTTCACCATGACGAGTATAAAATCTTAAGCTAAAGAAAATTATGAGTATAAAAGCCGCGATAGAAACAATGGCAATAATCAGGTTTTTCCTGAAGGTCTCTGTCCGCAGGTACGCTAAAAACTTATTCATTAATGGTGCCCTTCTGCAAAATCAGCCTCAAACTTAACTGAAAAAAACATCATTTCATTATATTCTTGCTGCTTTTAATTCATCATTCCGGGCAGTTATTTCCTACGAACCTGATCGGGGCGACATATAAGAACCAATAGCTCAATGGCTCTGTGAAGGAGAGTTCGAGAGAGTTCTGAAGGGGAATTTTAAAAAGATCGATCAAATAGATATAAATGACTTTTAATATAAATTATCTTTGGCCGCATGAAGAAAACCATAGCTCTTGTAACCGGAGGTTTTACCGGCGAATCAGTTATATCATTGAAGAGTGCAGAAGTAATCAGTCAAAACATCGACCGTAGTAAGTTCGACGTCTACAAAATCATCATCACCAGACAAAGCTGGTACTACATTAATGATGCCGGGGTAAAAGTAGAAGTGGACAAAAACGACTTTTCACTGAACCTAAACGGGCAGAAAGTTTCCTTCAACGCAGTGTTTATCGGGCTTCACGGTTCTCCGGGTGAAGATGGCAAATTGCAGGGCTACTTCGATATGCTGGGTATTCCTTATACTACCTGCGATGCGTTGACCTCTGCTATCACTATGAACAAGGGATACACAAAAGCGATCGTGGATGGCATTACCGACTTATATGTAGCCCGCTCGATGCAACTATTTAACAACGAAGCCGATACTGCTGAAAAGGTATTACAGGCACTTCATTTACCTCTTTTCGTAAAACCCAATAACGGAGGCAGCAGCATCGGTATGAGCAAAGTAAAGTCGGCCGGAGAACTTCCCGAAGCATTGGAAAAAGCTTTTAAAGAAGACACACAGGTATTAGTGGAGGAATTTGTGAAAGGCCGTGAATTTACCATTGGGGTATACAAGGGAAAGGAAGGCATTAAAGTTCTACCAGCTACCGAGATTGTGAGCTCAAAAGAGTTTTTTGATTTTGAAGCGAAATATACAACCGGCGTTACCGAAGAAATTACGCCAGGGAGAATGAGTGACGAAGAAAAAGCACGGATAGAGCGTGTTGTAGAAGCGGCTTATCTGAAGCTAAATTGTCGGGGAGTAGTACGTATCGATTATATCCTGGAAGAAGAAACAGGCAAATTTTACTTTATAGAAGTAAACACGGTGCCCGGACAGACGGAGAACAGTCTGATTCCACAACAGGTGAGGGCGATAGGTAGAACGATCGAAGACTTTTATACCGAATTGATAGAGGTAGTAATAGCCTGATCCAATGGAGCTAACACTTACTACGCCAGCCTTACTTTTTCCGGCAATTTCGTTATTGCTGTTAGCTTACACCAACAGGTTCCTGGCCCTGGCAAGTTTAATCAGGAACCTGAAATCGCAGTACGTAGAAAATCAAAACCCGAATCTGCTGGGACAGATAAGTAATATTCGTACGCGCATTTTTCAGGTGAGGAACATGCAAGCTTGTGCTATCTTAAGCTTCTTTATGTGTGTACTCACCATGTGGCTACTCTATAACGGCGAGCAACTCATTGCAAAATACCTATTCGGTCTAAGTTTGTTGCTGCTAATGATTTCACTATTTATTTCACTCCGGGAAATTCAGATTTCTGTGAAAGCCTTAGAACTTGAGTTGAGTGATGTAGAGGAGTATATCCGCGAAAGCGAGCGAAAGAAATAGGAGAGGTATGTTCACCATTACGACTCCGGCTATTCTTTTTCCCGCGATATCACTTATTCTGCTTGCATACACCACTAAGTTTATTCATTTAGGGGGACTGGTTAGAAATCTGAAGAATCAATATCAGAAAAACAAAAGCCCCAATATCCTTTCCCAATTATTAAACATCCGGAGACGGATTTACCTGATACGCAGCATGCAGGCATTGGGTATCGCTAGCTTTGCTTGTAGTGTGATGTGTATGCTGCTGCTTTTCGGAGGATACATTCAGGTAGCCGCGATCGTTTTCAGTCTGAGTCTGCTGTTCTTGCTGTCGGCGCTGGCCTTATCGGTGTGGGAGATTATTATTTCGGCAGAGGCCCTTAAAACGGAGCTGGAGGACCTCGGACACCTCCCTAAAAACAAAAAAGGGCACTAATAATAGCACCCTTTCTATCACGGAACATCCGTTTATTTTACTTCGAATTCCACTTCGACGTCCCCCCAGCTCAGAGAAACTTCTCCGTGCTTCGCGATCTTGAATTGCATCTGCTCGTTGAATGACTCAGCCTTCTCAGGTGCTACAGTAACCCGAAGCTGGTCGTCAGCTTCCTTATACTGAGTACCCCATTGTTTCCAGTTTTTATTAAAAATCACTACCCATTCTTTTTCCCCGGGGATAGTATATAGACTGTATTTGCCCGCCGGAAGTGCTTTTCCCTCTACTTTTACATCTTTGGTCACCTGAAATGTAGTTGCCTCATTGGCTCCGGTACGCCATACTTTTCCGTACTGGGCTATCTCAGTTCCTATCTTTCTGCCTTTAACAGAAGGTTTGCTATAGTTGATAGTGATGGTAGCGCCGCTTTTAATCTTTTGCGACACGCTATCCGGGGGACTTACCCTTTTGCTTTTATCTTGTTGAGCAAAAGAGTTGAAACTGAGAAATACCGCTGAAATCAGGGTTAAAATAAAGAACTTTTTCATTTGTCGTTAGTTGGTGTTGATTAATTTATAAGCAATAACAGACCTCTTATTAAACGTAGGTACATACACAATATTTTCATCAGCTTTGATTCCAATATCAGCCGTATTCATACCCTGCGCTTGGGTATCTAACAATAATTCAATTTTTCCGTTTTTACTGACGTGATAAACAAGGCCTGCCCAGCAGGAAACGATAAAATCTCCCTTTCTGACCGGCTCAATTCCATCGCCACCTTTCGCGAAACCACCGGCGATAGTAGTTATCTCTTTCTTCGGATTTACCTTCAGTATCGTGGGACCCGAGATAACATAAAGGTCTCTTCCTATTGATTTTAATCCGTTGGTAGCTTCAATGTTCCGAAGGTAAGTAGATACCTTTCCATTAACTATCTGGTGTACCGTTCCTCTTCTGGAATCTGAAACATAAACCACCCCTTTGTCATCCACAGTGATGTCATTAAGAGCAATGGCACTATCAATTGCGATCTTTCTGCTAATTTTTGAATTTGGGATGTCTATTTCCACCACTTCAGTAACGTCTGCTACATACAACTTATTCCCAACTCTGCCCATACCTTTTGGAGCGTTCAAACCTGTTATCCAGACAGAATCTAGGATATTTCCTTGCAGGTCCAACTTTGCAACCCCGCCTTTTCCGTCAACGCCCCAGGGAGCTCCGTCAATTAATGATACATAAAGGATCTTTTTCTCGAAGTCAGGAAATACTGATTCGGGAACTGCTAAAGGAGCTGTTTCCCAAATTTTAGAAAGTTTGTGCTCTTGGGCATCGGCCAGGCTAGTGATTCCGGCCAATAAAAGGATTAATAGATTCTTCATGTGTCAGTTTGGTTTTCTAGTCCGACTACTTTCAGCCGGAAAGCCGCGGCGCAAATTACAAAGAATGCATTTTAATCGATGATTGTAATAGAAGTTTTATGAATAGAACGGGCTTTGTTTATTTTTACCGGATATGATAAAATTGATCAGCGGAATTATTCTTTGCTTTTCCTTTATGACAGCTACAGCTCAGATTTCCTCCAGAAGGGTGGGGCAACTCCTTTTTAAAGACAATTTTAGAAAGGGGTTAAAACATTGGATAGTCGAGGCGGCGGACACGGCACGAACTGTAGTTGAAGCAGATGAAGGTAAATTACGTATTGACGCACCGAAGGGAGTAACCGTCTGGTTAAACAAAAAACTAAGTGGTAATTATATTATCACCTATAAACGAAAAGTAGTGATGGCAGGTGGTAAAAATGATCGCCTATCAGATCTGAACCAATTCTGGATGGCAACGGACCCGAGCAGTGAGGATTTGTTTAAGCGAAACGGCATTTTCGAAGAATATGACAGTCTCAGCCTTTATTATGTGGGCATGGGTGGGAATACTAATTCTACGACGCGGTTTAGGAAATATCATGGCAATGGGTCTAAACCTTTATTGGCCGAGTTTAAAGATCAGGAACACTTGCTACAGGCAAATAAGGTGTACACAATTACGACTGTTGTGAATGATGGTGTTACCGAATTTTTCGTTGACGGTGAAAAATATTTCTCTTTCCACGACCTACAGCCCCTGAAAGAAGGTTATTTTGGGATACGTACTACGAAGTCTCATCAGGAAGTCTATAACTTCGAGGTTCGCCGTATCAAAGATTAGCAAGTGCTGCCCGTATCGTTTCGAGCTGCAGTAGTAAAGGTAACTGTCCCGGGTGAATCTTCTGTTTAGCATCTTCAAGTTCAAACCATGCTGCTGTATCGGCCTCCGGGAAGATCTGTTTCCGTCCTGATCGTGGAGGCCATTCTATTTCGAAAGTATTAGATTGAAGATAGGGAGTTTCAAAATCCTGTCTCGCTGCCCAGGCCTTAATTACTTTGCCGCTTTTTAGTTTTACCGGATCAAGAGCGATTAACTCGTTTGCAGTGATGTTATTTCCCGTTTCCTCCCAGAATTCCCGCTTGGCCACCTCCAGCGGATCCTCGTTTTCATCATATTCACCTTTTGGCACGGACCATACGCCTAAGTCCTTGTTTCGGTAAAAAGGCCCGCCGGGATGAACCAATAAAACTTCTATATAATCTGAGCTCGTAACGCGAACGGCAACAATGCCTGCACTTAATTTCTTCATGTGTGGATTCTTGAACTAAAAAACAAACAGTGTACTTTTAAAAAGTATGGCTTTTACTACACCTTAAACCACAGAAACGGAACCCATTGTTACATTATCAACGATTTTCCAATTTGGTGTTGTTTTTGTTAATCTTCTCGGTAAATTAGTAACATAATTACACAATAGAGCGAATTGGCTTAAGAATTGTTTAAATAACTTCGCCAATAAACTATAAACTATTTTTGTAACAGGTCCTATTCTCAAAAACTTTACGGAGGTTAACATGAAATTAAAGGAATTTTTATTAAAAGGCTTCAGCTTTAATGAAATCTTGAGACAGTTCTCAATTGATCAATCTGATTTTACTATCCAGGATGAAGAACTTATCTTATCGAGAAAGGACCTTTCGGAGAAGGAGATTCTGAAGGAACGGGTGATGATTCAGGGTAAAAGCACAAATGGAATTATAAACTTTTTCGGAACATTGCACTGCAATTTCCTGAACCAGCTTGCGGTATTCGAACTAGACTCTGTAGAAGAACAACAACAGCAACCACAAATCTCGGCTGCGTAAGGTTTTAATAGAAGAATAAAAAAGCCCGTTCCTGCACAGAACGGGCTTTTTTATTTTAAGAACCTGGTGACTTTATTGCTCGTCAACCGAGATTAAGTGCTGAATTAATCTCAAGCCCTATAGCCTCTACGACAGAGGGAGACAAATCGGAGATCTCTCTTGTTTTCCATTTTCCATCCGAATCTTTAAAGACCCGCGCAATAAACTTTTGATTTTGAGTAATGAGGTAAGTGCCTGACGGAGCTTTATCCTCCTGCACCTGCATACACTCTTCTACATTATTAATAAATAGTTTGATTTCGAATTGTTGCATAGATGAAATACAAACTTGTTGGTGATTTTGTTGGAAGACACCTTGGCTGTAAAAAAGAGTGCAGAGCAAAAAAAAACCGGCTTTCGCCGGTTCGTATTATTTGTTTGGTTTCTTTCCCTGAGCTTGCTGCTGACGCATGTACTCTTCCATTCGTTGCTGGAACTTCGATTTTTTCTTCTCCGACTCGGGTTTCTTTTTATTTTCCTGAATGCGAGCATGAATCTTTTCATCGTTCACTAACTGACGAATCAGATACTGCTGACCAAAGGTTAACATGTTAGCAAGGAAGTAATAATAATTAAGTCCTGCCGGATAACTGTTCAGTACCCCGAAGAAAATAATTGGAGTGATATAACCAATATATTTCATCTGTCCGGTTGCTCCGGATATCTGGTTATTGAAATAGGTATAAACAAGTGTAGAAATGGTCATCAGTAAACACATCAAACTGATGTGACTACCTAGAAATGGAATACTAAATCCAAAGTTGATGAATGAATCATAGGTGGACAGGTCTTCCATCCATAGAAAACTTTCGCCACGCAATTCGAACAAATTCGGGAAGAAGAAGAAGAATGCCATCACAATAGGCATCTGCAACAACATCGGGATACAGCCTCCAAGCGGATTTACACCAGCTTTACGGTATAATTTTAAGTACTCTTGCTGAAGCAGGGTAGGGTTATCTTCGCCCACCTTAGCTTTGATCTCATCCATCTCCGGTTTTAACACCTTCATCTTCGCCATTGACAGGTACGACTTGTACGTAAGCGGAGAAAGAACAACCTTTAACAAAATCGTAAGCACCAGAATAATTAACCCGTAGCTCCAGTTAAATTTCTCCAGGAAAGAGAATACAGGAATAACCACTACTCTGTTGATCCATTTTAGCGGTCCCCAACCCAGGTCAATTTGTTTTTCCAGGTCGTAACCTTGTGCTTTGAGGGTAGTAAAGCGATTCGGTCCGAAATAGAACTGCATTGGGAAGGAATTCACCTGCTCATTCTTGAAAGGAAGTACTACACTTGCTGAAAAAGATTTTACCACACCTGGCTGAATGGCGGTTTCTACATTAATACTTCCCTTGCTGAAGCCCTGATCAAAGATTAGTACGTTAGAGAAGAAGTGCTGTTTGAAAGAGATCCATTTAATAGGTCCATCTTCACCTATTTCTTTCTTTTCAGACTCTGTAGTCCCGATGTGTTCGACCTCCTGATCATTGCTCAGGTAATAGTAAGCACCGGAATATTTATGCTCGCCTTCAATATCTTTTTCCTTTTGACGAAGCGTTGCTGCCCAGTTCAGATTAATCGGCTGGTGGGCATTCACCACATTTTGGATTCCGTTAGCCACAATCGTTAATCCCACCTTAAAACCTTCGCCTTTTAAACTGTATACATAGTCAAGGTATTGGTCAGGACCATAATTGAGTCGCATGGTAACCGAACCTGAATCAGCTTTGGCAACTTTAAGACTTTGAGTACTTGGAGAAAAGTATAGCTCACTGGTGTTAATGGTGGTGTTTCCGGCGCTAAAAGTTAAGCCGAATTTACTTTCATTTTCACGGAACATCACCAGCGAGTCCTGGTCATAGGTTTTAAAATTTTTCAAAAGAACCGAAGTGATCCGACCTCCTCTAGAATCAATAGTCACTTTCAGATCATCATTTTCCAATACCACTGTCTGAGAGGTACCTGTCCTTGCTGAGCCGAATGGCCCCCTCAAAAGATTAGAATCTACTGCCGGCACAGGAACTCCTGCAGTTTTACCGGCAGGCTGCTTCGCTGCCGAAGGGTTTGCTTTTACCCTGCTGATGGAATCCTGAACGTATTTCTCACGTTTCATTTCCTCATCAGAAGGTTTCATTAAATAGGTAGAGCCAACTAGTATAATTAATATCAGGAAGAGGCCCGTGAACGTATTTCTATCCATTATATGCTTATATCCGCTTTTTTAAATTATTTTTTTCTGGAATATGCCAGCGAAGCGGCGACAAAGTTAACAAAAAGAGGATGAGGATTGGCAACCGTTGATTTTAATTCGGGATGGAACTGCCCTCCCACAAAGAAAGGATGGTTTTTCAATTCCACAATCTCCACCAAGTTATTTTCGGGATTAATACCCGAAGCGATCATTCCCGCTGCTTCATAATCCTTAAGGTACTCGTTATTGAACTCGTACCGATGGCGATGGCGTTCCGTGATAGTAGTCTTCCCGTAAATAGCAGCCGCCTTGCTGCCCTTTTTCAATTCGCAGGTGTATGAACCCAGACGCATCGTTCCACCTTTATTTTTAATCTTCTTCTGCTCTTCCATCATAGAGATCACCGCATGGTGCGCATCTTCATTCATCTCGGTACTATGTGCATCCGCTAAGCCTAAAACATTACGCCCAAACTCAATAACGGCACACTGCATTCCCAGACAGATTCCGAAGAAAGGAATGTTGTTTTCCCTCACATATTTAATAGCGGTAATCTTTCCTTCAATGCCACGACTTCCAAATCCAGGTGCTACCAGAATTCCATCTAGTCCGGAAAGTCGCTCGGCCACATTCTCTTCAGAAATAGTTTCTGAATGCAGCGAATGAACATATACCTTACACTCATTACGTGCGCCAGCATGAATAAAGGCCTCAGTGATCGACTTATACGCATCCTGTAACTCCACGTACTTTCCAATCAAACCGATGTGAACCTCTGCGGTAGGATTTTTTAGACGGCCCAGGAAATCTTTCCAGTTTTCCAGGTTAGGTTCATTTTTATGTGAAAGCTTTAGCTTGGTTAACACTGTTTTGTCCAACTGCTCCTTAAGCATAAGCAATGGAACGTCGTAGATAGTGGATGCGTCAATCGACTCGATAACCGCGTTGATATTTACGTTACAGAATTGCGCAATTTTCCTGCGAATTTCCTGTGTAATGTGATGTTCAGTACGACAAACAAGGATATCAGGCTGAATTCCGTATTCCAGCAGCATCTTCACCGAGTGTTGTGTTGGTTTTGTTTTCAGCTCGCCTGCAGCAGCCAGAAAAGGTATTAGCGTAAGGTGAATAACCAAAGAATTGTGGCTGCCGATCTCCCATCTGAATTGACGAACAGCTTCAATAAAAGGGAGTGATTCGATATCCCCCACAGTACCACCAAGTTCTGTGATCACAATATCATACTCACCACTTTCACCTAAAATTCTAATATTTCTTTTTATCTCATCAGTAATGTGCGGAACTACCTGAACAGTTTTTCCAAGGTAGGCACCTTCACGCTCCTTATTAATTACATTTTGATAAATCCGACCAGTAGTTACGTTATTGGCTTGAGAAGTAGGTACGTTCAGAAAACGCTCATAGTGTCCGAGATCCAAATCTGTCTCGGCACCATCTTCCGTTACAAAACACTCTCCGTGTTCGTAAGGATTCAGTGTTCCCGGATCGATGTTAATGTATGGATCAAATTTTTGGATGGTTACGCGATAGCCGCGTGCTTGAAGAAGTTTTGCTAACGATGCGGAAATAATACCTTTTCCTAACGACGAGGTAACGCCGCCCGTAACGAAAATATATTTGGTCATGTAATGATGGATTTTTCTATTGATAATACCCGTTGTTGCAGATAAAATCAATGTTTTTGTACGGGATTCAAAAGTACGAAAAAAATCGGCACCAGCGAACTTTGTTGAGAAATCAAGATTGTTAAAAACAGGAAAGTTCCTTTTTCAGCCACCTGATTTTAATGATTCGCTTTGTCCAAAACTTTTACCTTTGTTTCTTTCTTTATCCTTTTATTATTTTATTGACGAATGGTATTATATAACCGATCTGTATTAAGCAACGGACTCAAAGTGCTGGTACACGAAGATTTTACCACCCCGATGGCTGTGGTAAATGTGCTGTACGACGTTGGGGCAAGAGACGAAGATCCTGAAAAGACAGGGTTCGCTCACCTCTTTGAGCATTTGATGTTCGGAGGCTCTATTAACATCCCTTCTTATGATGAGCCATTGCAACGTGTAGGGGGAGAAAACAACGCTTTTACCAGTAACGACATTACTAACTATTATATCACCCTCCCGGCTGCTAACCTAGAGACTGCCTTTTGGTTAGAAAGCGACCGGATGTTGAGTCTTGCCTTCTCCGAAAAAAGTCTGGAAGTTCAACGTAACGTTGTTTGCGAAGAATTTAAGCAGCGCTACCTGAATCAGCCTTACGGCGATGTGTGGCTAAAGCTGCGTCCTTTGGCTTACAAAACCCATCCGTATCAATGGGCAACCATAGGTAAAGAGCTATCGCACATAGAAAACGCGACGATCGAAGATGTAAAAGCATTTTTCGCCAAACATTACAATCCGGCAAATGCGATACTGGTGGTAGGAGGGGCGGTAAAAACTGCCGAAGTACTGGAGATGGCAGAGAAGTGGTTCGGCTCTATTCCAACAGGAGAAAAATATCTCAGAAGCCTGCCTGCAGAAGCAGAACAAACCGAAGAAAGACGAGAAATAATAAAAGCTGACGTTCCTTTGAACGCCATCTATAAAACGTTTCATATGCCCGCCCGTCTTGATAGCGGATACTACGAAGCCGACTTGCTTTCTGACATCCTGTCAAGGGGGAACTCTTCCCGCTTATACGTCAGCCTGGTAAAAGAACAGAAGCTTTTCTCTGAACTGAACGCCTACGTCACCGGAAGTCATGATCCCGGATTGTTTGTAATTGAAGGAAAGCTGACAGAAGGGGTGGAGCCAGAGTTAGCAGAAGCGGCCATCTGGACTGAACTTGAACTGATCAAGAATGAACTGGTCCCCCAGGAGGAGTTGACTAAAGTAAAGAACAAGATCGAATCGACCATGGTATTTGCAGAAATGAGCTTGTTGGATAAAGCTATGAACCTTGCTTTCTTTGAACTGCTGGGCAATGCCTCTGAGTTGAACACGGAAACTCAGAAATACGCGGTTTTAACTGCAGAAGACATTAGACGACGGGCCAATAAAATCTTTAGAAGAGAAAATTCGAGTACCTTGCTTTATCTCGCAAATTAATGATTGAAAGAAGTATAGCACCTGCATTCAAACAGGTAGAACATATAGAACTAATTAAGGCAGAACAGTACAGCCTGGACAACGGTGTTAACCTATTTGTGATCAACGCCGGCACTCAGGATTTGGTGCGGGTGGAGTTGCTGTTCAATAATGTGAACTGGAACCTGTCCAGGCCTTTGCAGGCCTACTCAGTGAACTCGATGTTGGTAGAGGGTACCAGTAAATATACAGCGCTTGAAATCGCAGAACGAGTGGACTATTACGGGGCTTTCCTGCAAACAGACTTCAACTTTGATAATTCAGCCGTCACTCTATATACATTGACAAAACACCTGCGGTCTACTCTTGCCGTCGTTAAAGATGTGGTGACTGATTCCGTTTTTCCCGAGGAAGAGCTGGAAACATTCAAGCGAAATCAGAAACAGAAGTTGAGCGTTAATCTTGAAAAGAACGATTACATCAGCAGGCGTGTATTTAATCAGGCCCTGTTTGGGAACACTATCTATGGCTACAGCGCCGGCTTCGAAGATTATGACAAGCTACAGCGGGACGACCTCGTATCTTATTTCAATTTAGCGTACCGACCCAATAATTGCACAATAGTAGTTTCAGGAAAGGTAGACGATGGGACGATTAGCATCATCAATGAGTTTTTTGGCAGAGACTGGGATAAAGGAGTTGACTTAAACGCCAACTTGTTTTCTTTCACGGTAAAAGATGGTACCGAACATTATGTGGAACGCCCGGAAGCACTCCAATCTGCCATTCGTATTGGGAAGATATCCGTTACCCGCAATCATCCCGACTTCCCAGCCTTGCAAGTGTTGAATACAGTACTTGGAGGATATTTTGGATCGCGACTAATGGCGAATATCCGGGAGGACAAAGGCTACACTTACGGAATTGGATCAGCCCTTATCTCACTACAGAACGCCGGCTACTTTTTCATAGCTTCAGAAGTTGGAGCTCAGGTTTGCTCATCCGCGGTAGCGGAAATAGAAAAAGAAATAAATCTGCTTAGAACGGAGTTGATCCAGCCGGATGAGCTGGCTCTGGTAAAAAACTACATGCTGGGTTCGTTCCTGGGGGGATTAGAGAACGCCTTTTCTCATGCAGACAAATTCAAAAACATCTACTTCTCCGGTTTAGATTACGACTACTATACGCGATACATTCAGACTGTTAAATCAGTTACCGCCGAGCAGTTGATGGAGCTTGCTAATTTTTATCTTGATTTTAATTCCTGTGAAAAAGTAATCGTAGGAAAAAAATAGCTAAAAAGTTTGTTGGTTGTTGACGTAAATAACGACGAAACAATGACCAACAAACTCTTTGCCTTATTTGCTAGATACCCTTTAAATCTCTATCTTTGCCCGGCAAATAATAAATTTTATTTGCTATGCAATTAGACCCTGAAAAGTTCGTCGCAGAAGGCCTTACCTATGATGACGTTTTACTAATCCCCGCTTATTCTGAAGTTCTACCACGTGATGTAGACACCCGATCATATCTTACAAAGAAAATTCGTTTGAACGTACCAATCGTTTCTGCTGCTATGGATACAGTGACAGAAGCTGAACTTGCTATTGCGCTGGCACAGGCAGGAGGCATTGGTATTCTTCATAAAAATATGACTATCCAGCGTCAGGCTGAAGAGGTTCGCAAGGTAAAGCGCTCTGAAAGCGGCATGATTCAGGACCCAGTTACCCTGCATCAGGAAGCTACTGTTATGGATGCTTTTAATATCATGAAGGAATACCGAATTGGAGGCATTCCGGTAATAGATTCAGACAGTAAGTTAGTTGGTATTATCACGAATCGGGATTTACGCTTCCAGAAAGATATGCAGCGCCCGATTGTAGAAGTGATGACCAAAGATAACCTGGTGACTGCTCCGGAGGGGACAGATCTTGTAAAAGCAGAGGAAATTCTGCAAGATTATAAGATTGAGAAACTGCCGGTTGTGAATGCGGAAGGCAAGCTGATCGGCCTGATCACTTTCAAAGATATCCAGAAGTTCAAAAATTATCCTAATGCCTGCAAGGATGAGCACGGCCGGTTACGTGTTGGAGCTGCTGTAGGGGTTGCAGCAGAAAACATGAAACGGGTAGCAGCTCTTGTAGCAGCAGGCGTAGATGTAGTTACTGTCGACACAGCTCACGGTCATTCAAAGGGAGTGATCGATATGGTAAAAAGCATAAAAAGAGTTTACCCGGATTTGCAGGTAATTGCCGGAAATATTGCTACTGCCGAAGCTGCTATTGCCCTTGCAGATGCTGGAGCGGACGCTGTTAAAGTAGGTATTGGCCCTGGCTCTATCTGTACTACCCGGATTATTGCAGGGGTAGGAGTGCCGCAGCTTTATGCAGTTTACGAGTGCGCAAAAGCACTACGCGGTCGTGAAGTACCTGTAATTGCAGACGGTGGTATTAAACAAACCGGAGAAATCGTGAAGGCGATTGCTGCTGGGGCCAGCTCTATTATGGCTGGATCTCTTTTCGCAGGGGTAGAGGAATCTCCTGGTGAGACCATTATTTACGAAGGAAGGAAGTTCAAATCATATCGCGGAATGGGTTCGGTAGAGGCCATGGCCAAAGGATCTAAGGACCGCTACTTCCAGGATGAAACGGATGTAGTTACTAAATTGGTGCCTGAAGGGATTGTTGGCCGTGTTCCTTACAAGGGCACCCTGGCTGAAGTAATTTTCCAGTATGTAGGAGGTTTAAGAGCTGGTATGCACTATTGTGGTGCAGCTACTATTGAGGAGTTGCAGAATGCACGCTTTGTTCGGATCACCGCAGCTGGTATGCGCGAAAGTCATCCACATGATGTTACTATCACAAAGGAAGCTCCAAACTATACTAGATAGATTCAAAGCACAACTTATCGGCTTATATGCCGATAACTGACAAATATCGGCTAATATGCCGATATTTTGTTTTTTCGGGTATTTTGCCGATAATTGGTCGGGGCGAAATACCCATTTGTATTATGGTAGCTGTCTTAACCGGTGATATTATAAACTCCAGAAGCATAACCAATCCCGAATTATGGCTGGAAGAGCTGAAGGAGGCCCTGAACCTATCAAAGCAAACAAAGTGGGAGATATTTCGGGGAGACAGCTTTCAATTGGAACTGGTACCTGAAGAAGCACTACTTCAGGCGCTCTTCATAAAAGCCTCCATAAAAACCATCAAAAACCTTGATGTAAGGATTGCTATCGGAATAGGAAAAAAAGCCTACGCTGCAGAAAAACTTACGGAGTCAAACGGAGAAGCATTCATTTTCTCCGGAGAGAAACTGGAAGAGCTAAAACGAGAACGAACCACCCTGGCCCTCAAAACCCCTTGGCCTGACTTTGACGAAGAAATAAACATTGTTCTTCGACTTGCACAGGTAATCATTAACAGCTGGAGTATCACCAGCTCAGAACTCGTGAAACTGGCACTCAAACATCCCGGAAGCTCTCAAAAAGAATTAGCTGAACTGTCGAACAAATCGCAATCTTCCGTTAGCGAGGGACTTAAACGGGCCCACTTTTCAGAAATATTAGCCCTTAACAATCTCTATAAAAAGAAACTTAGTCAATTCATTGCTGCCTTATGAATGTGATCCTGCTGAAATTGTTATTAGCCCATATTATTGGCGACTTCCTTCTGCAACCAGATACATGGGTAGTGGAAAAAGAAAGCAGGAAACTCCGTTCGCCAAAGTTTTATCTTCATATTTTGATACACGGAGCACTTATCTTGTTATTTCTATGGGATTTTGCTCAGTGGAAAGTAGCGTTTTTATTGATGGTGCTCCATGGGGTAACTGACGCTTTGAAGCTTTCTTATCAAGGAACAGAAAACAAAAGAGGTTGGTTTTTTGCTGATCAACTCGTCCATCTGGCCTCTATTGTAGGTGTTTGGTATTTCTATTTTGAACCTGGACTAACCTTTCATTATCTGGATACCGATCATTTTTGGAAGAACGCCCTGGCGGTAACGTTCTTAACTTTTCCATCTTCCATTGTCATCAAAATACTCATTGCAAAATGGACGCCCACCCAACTTCCAACGTCCACAAATATTGACGCTGGTGTAGCTTCTTTAAAAAGTGCCGGAAAATACATTGGGATCATGGAAAGATTGCTTGTCTTCCTTTTCGCCAGCATCGATCATTGGGAAGCTGTCGGTTTTTTAATAGCAGCAAAATCAGTTTTTCGTTTCGGCGATTTGAAAGAAGGTGCAGACCTTAAACTTACAGAATACATTCTGGTAGGCACCCTATTAAGCTTCGGGATAGCGATCCTGGTGGCTTTTGGGGTTATAAGTACCTAAAGCTTCATCTTTTGTACCGCTGCCATACCCGGTACCATTTCTTATTAAGAGGATAGCTTCTATGGGGCGTAAGATTATTAAAAATAAGAGCTACGACAAAAAGGATCAGTACACCCGATAATACAGGGCTTAAGACATACATATAACCGAGCGCTTTTACCTTTTCGGATCCAATATTCGCAATCAGCGCGGTAGCACCCCCAGGAGGATGCATCGTCTTTGTCATTTGCATACTCACTATTGCCAACGAAACAGATAAGGCCGAGGATAGCCATGCAAACTCCTGAGGCATCACCTTATATACTGTTACTCCAATTACTGCACAGATCACATGTCCGCCAATTAGGTTTCGAGGCTGCGCAAGCGGGCTATTGATGAGACCGTAAATCAACACACAGCTTGCACCGAAAGATCCTATTAAGAAAAGATTGTCGTTGTTAGTAAGATAGCGCGAGTTTAATAAGCCAATTAATCCAATCCCCACAAATGACCCTAAGAACGTCCACAAATGTTCCCGGAAATCGATAAGGGTTTCTCGGTACATAATGTAACGGACACGACGAAAGTTATTCCGGATTCTCTTCTTCATGTGGCCGGCAAAAATAGCTCTCTTTTGTCCACTCTGTCAAGAAGATCTTTCATCGTTAACCAATCACTTCTCGACCCTAAAAACTTCTCGCTAATTTCTCAGGGTAACATGTTGTTTAAGAGGACCGAACGTGTTAATTTATATGATTATCCCTGTCAAAGCACCAAAATGGCTCAACTAATTGTAACTGAAAGTCTAGAATCGTAGTATAAACCTGATCCAAACAAGTAATAAATGCGTTTTTTCTCTTTGTTGCTACTTCTTTTAATAACTCATACGCTCTATTCTCAAGAAATAACTTTTAAGCATTTAACCACGCGAAGCGGTCTCTCTCAGAGCAATGTCACAAGCGTTGTGGAAGATAGCGAAGGTTTCGTTTGGATTGGCACATCCGATGGGCTAAATAGATACGACGGCTATTCGGTGAAGGTATACCGAAATGAATCAGGCGACCTTTCCGGCCTTAGCAGCAGCACCATCGTTTCGACTTTTGTGGATAAAAACGGAATTCTATATGTAGGAACGGCTGACGCGGGCCTGAATGTTTATGACGCAAATAAGGACAAATTTACGGTCTATAAACAGCACCGAGCAGACGCGAAAAGCATTAGTGCAAACAGAATTACCTCCATTTTTGAGGATCATAAAGGGCTTTTATGGGTAGGTACAGAAAATGGGTTGAATATATTCGATAGAAAGCAGGGCACCTTTAAGAGGATTTTTAGAAACGGAACAAACGCGAACAGCCTGGTAGATAATACTATCAGAACCATCGGAGAAGACAAAGATGGCAATCTCTGGATTGGAACAGAAGGCGGACTGAGTATTTTAAGCAAAAACAGAACAAGCTTTACCAACTATAAGCATCAGCCCGGCAATCCGCAAAGTTTAAGCGCCAATGCCATCCGGACAATTTTTACGGATAGAGAAGGAGTAGTGTGGGTTGGTACTGCCTTTGGCGGCTTGAACAGATTCAATCCCCACAACAAAAACTTCATTATCTACAAGCATCAGCCCATCAACAAACCCACACTGCTTGCAGACTACGTGCCCGGTATAACCCAGGGCAAGGATGGAAGGATCTGGATTGCCACCAACTACGGCCTAAGTGTTCTTGATAAGCGATCGAACTCTTTTCTGAATTACCAGACAGATAAATTCGTCTCAAGTTCCCTACTGGACAACGGTCTCAATACCGTTTACACAGACCGTCTAGGAAACATTTGGATAGGAAGTATCTCAGGTATCTCAGTGCGCGGAGCAGACAGACCAAAGTTTGAACATTACGCATTTAACCCGGGTAAACCTGAGGGCGTGGGAAGCAAAGAAGTGTTCAGCTTTTATCAGGATAAGGATAAAAATATCTGGTTGGGACTTAGGGATGGCTTTGATCTGTTCGATAGAAAAACCAATACATTTAAGCATCATCAAACAACACAAACCGGCAGGTGGATAGGCACGGTTACTTCCTTTCTCGAGGACGGCAAAAATAACTTCTGGATTGGATGTTTTGATGCAGGCCTACTTCGATTCAATCGCAAATCAACTACATATGAAGTCTTTGTGGGCTTTGACCGGGTAACAAAAGAAGAGATTCCGCTAAGAGATATTTGGTATATCCAGGAGACTTCTAGAGGGGAAATCTATATCACCACCTTAAATACCGGTATTTTTAAATACGAGCCTTCTGAAAACAAGTTTTACAGGTACCAATGGGCAGGCAAAGCAGTTCCGGTGTTAGGGATTAATTGTTTATATATAGATAGAGGTGATAATCTCTGGGTAGGAACCACCTTTGATGGCTTGTTTAAAATTAATCAACCTAAAGGAATATTCGAACACTATACGCCGAATCCAAAGAATAGTAAAAGCATCTCGAATAGTACGGTGCTGGAAATCTTTGAAGATAGTAAGCGAAATATCTGGGTGGGAACAAAGGGAGGCGTGCACCGGTTCAATCAGCGGACACAAACCTTTGACAACTATTCTCAAAAAGACGGTTTGCCCAATAACGTAGTTAACACTATCGAAGAGGATTCAAAGGGAAATTTATGGATAGGAACCTATAAAGGGCTTTCTCAATTCAATCCCACAACCAGAAAATTTAAAAACTTTGCTGTGGAAGACGGTTTACAGCTGAATGAGTTCTTACACCGGGCATCATATAAATTAGATGACGGAACTATGCTTTTTGGAGGATTAAACGGATTTAACCTCTTTAAGCCGGAGAACATTCGATATACTACCTTTGTTCCTCCAATCGTCTTCACCAACTTCTCGATCTTCAACAAACCGGTAGAAATAGGCTCTAAATCGTCCCCCCTTGATGTACATATCTCAAAGGCAAAAGTAATCAGGCTGGACTACGATCAAAGCATGTTCAGCATCGAGTTTGCCGCCCTTGGATTCAGAACTACTGGAAAACGGGAATACGCCTACAAACTGGAAGGTTTTGAAGAGGAATGGAACTATGTTGGAACACAGAGGACTGCAACCTACACCAACCTTAATCCTGGTGAGTATACTTTCCGCGTAAAAGCATCCAACACGGATGGGATCTGGAACGAAGAAGGTGTAACCATCACCATCATTATTAATCCGCCTTTCTGGATGACCTGGTGGTTTAAGATGCTGATCGTAGTCTGCCTGATAGGAGCAGCCATAGTTTGGTACAAGAAACGAATGAGGAGCATCAAAGAGCGCCAGGCTGAACTTGAACTGCAGGTTATGGAACGGACTGCCGAGGTTAGAAAACAGGCAGAGGAGTTGCAGGCAATGAATGAAGAGTTACAGGCACAGTCTGAGGAACTCCAATCACAATCGGAAGAACTACAAGTACAGTCAGAGGAGCTCCAGAACCAAACTGAGGAACTGCAGGCGGTAAATGATGCGTTGCTGGATCAGCGCAATCACCTGAATGAAATGAATAGTGCACTGATGAGGCAAAAGGAAGAGGCGGAACTTGCCCGCAAGGAAGCTGATCTCGCCAGAAAAGAAGCAGAAAGAGCAAACGCTGCAAAAAGCACCTTCCTTGCTACCATGAGTCATGAAATCCGCACGCCAATGAATGGAGTTTTAGGCATGACAGCACTTCTTGCCGAAACCCCTCTAAATCCGGAGCAAAGAGACTACGCAGAAACAATCAGAAGCAGTGGAGAAGCGCTGCTGAATGTTATAAACGACATTCTCGACTTCTCAAAAATAGAATCAGGAAACCTGGATATTGACCTGCACCAGTTCGATTTGCGGAAGTGTATTGAAGAGGTGTTGGATCTGTTTGCCGGGAAAGTAGCTCAGGCAGGAATTGACCTGGTGTACCAAATAGCACCGGAAATACCTCTGCAACTAATTGGTGATAGTTTGAGAATCAGACAAGTGTTGATCAACCTGGTTGGGAACGCTGTTAAATTCACATCGAGAGGCGAAGTCTTTATCCGTGTTTCACGTACTAAAGTTCTTGGCGACGGAAATGTCGAGCTGTTATTTGAAGTAAAAGATACGGGAATAGGGATTCCGCAGGATAAGATCTCACGTTTATTCAAAGCCTTCTCTCAGGTAGATTCTTCAACCACGCGGAAATACGGCGGCACTGGCTTGGGACTGGTAATTAGCGAACGCTTGGTTAAACTGATGGGTGGAGACATCTACGTCGAAAGTAAAATGGGTGAAGGAACCTGCTTTTTCTTCTCCCTGGTAACTAAAGTAGCAGAGACGTCTTTGCCGACGTACGTCACACAAAGTATTAAAGGTATTGAGGGTAAACGTATCTTGGTGGTAGATGACAATGTGACGAATCAGCGGATATTGGATGGGCAGCTCCAATTGTGGAAAACCAGGCCAGTTATTGCCAATTCTGCGGCAGAAGCCTTGAATCAGCTTGCCTTGGGAGGAAACTTTGACCTGGTAATTTCCGATATGGAAATGCCTGAGGTAGATGGCGTGGAGCTGACAAGGAGAGTTAAAGAGAAGTATCCTCTTCTTCCGGTAATCCTGCTTAGCTCGGTAGGTAATGAGAACAGGACTAAATACCCGGAACTCTTTACCGCTATCCTGACAAAGCCAGTTAAACAACATCATTTACTTGAAGCCATTCAAAGTAGTTTGAAGGTAGCGCAGAAGACACCGGCAACCGAAATAAAGTCGGCCGGAGTGTTAGGTGAAGATTTTGCGAAGGAGAACCCATTGTCTATCTTAATTGCAGAAGACAATCTGATCAACCAGAAGCTCATTTTGAGAGTGTTGGATAAGCTGGGCTACCAACCAAAAATGGCAAACAATGGAAAGGAAGTTATTGATATGCTGTCTGAGCAGGCCTATGATATAATTTTGATGGACGTGCAGATGCCAGAAATGGACGGTCTCGAGGCTACACGCTACATCAGGGAGCATTTTGCTAAGCAGCCGCTGATTATGGCGATGACCGCAAATGCAATGGCAGAAGACCGTGATATTTGTATTCAAGCCGGCATGGACGACTACTTATCAAAGCCGATTAAACTGGAGGATCTAAAAGTAAAACTTCAGGAGATTGCCCAGAAAGCTGCGGCTGTAAACCTATCGTAGGTTGAAGGGAACCAATAACAAAAGAGTTATATACTTTCTGCTTGTATGTACAACAGTGATACTGGGGGTGGCAAGCAGAAAGTTACCGCTTTTACTTCCCCAATTTATGATTGAACACCTTGGCGATGCACTCTGGGCTGCGATGGTCTACTTTGGTTTCCGATTTCTCGAGCCCGCCAAACCACCGATAGTTGCTTTTTTCTTCGCACTCACTTTTAGTTTTTTCATAGAGGCAAGCCAGCTTTACCAAGCCAACTGGCTGAATAAATTAAGGGAGACAACGATAGGCGCGCTGGTACTAGGAAGAGGCTTCCTTGCTATCGATCTCCTTCGGTATTCCGTAGGAATTCTAACTGCGAGCCGCTTTGACTATCTCCTGATTTCTAAGAATCAGAAGCGCCGCTAACCTCAGCCCCTGAAGATTCAGTGGCAGTCTTGGGTGCGAAAAAGAAATGTACTTTACCATCGGCAATAAAAAGCGAGGCGTCAAAGCTCTTTCCAGATTTAGCTTTAAAGCCCTTGATAACAGGCGTTTTTCCTTTTTCAAGTAAAGTCTTGATCTGATTATCACTTAATTTTTTTTCAGACATTGTCCGCCAGACTACAAACTTGCATCCCGCTTTATATTCTGAACATCCCGCAGCTTTCTCATAAAACCGCACGACGCCCTTCTTACAGGCGGGACAAGCAATTGCATCCGGATCATCCTTTAAATCGATGATACTGCTGAGTTCTTTTCCTGCTTCAAGAAGTTCCTGGGTAATGGTTCGCGTATACTCCTTAATTTCGTTTTTGAAATCACTAACAGAAGCGCCAGACCTTATTTCCTCCAGTCGTTTTTCCCAAAGTCCCGTCAATTCCGCCTGTGCTATTTTTTTATCTTTAACAAGTTCATACACCGCAAGCCCCTTTTCAGTAGGCAGAAGGGATTTTTTTTCCCGCTTGATGTACTCTCTTTTTATTAAAGTTTCAATGATGGCTGCCCGGGTAGCGGGTGTACCTAAGCCCGTGTCTTTCATTGCCTGCCGTAGTTCGTCGTCCTCAATTTCTTTTCCTGAGGTTTCCATTGCCTTCAACAGACTTGCTTCATTGTAAAGCGCCTTCGGCTTGGTCTGCTTTTCCAGCAAAGTTTTCGTTTCAATCGGCAGGCTTTCACCTTTTACCACCTTGGGGAGAGTAGCGTTTTCTTCATCCTCCTTTTCATCGTCTGCTTGATTAAATACAGCTCTCCAGCCTGGCGACTGTATTACCGTACCATTGGCAACAAAGTCAGCTCCAGATTCAATCGATATTTTAGTAAGTTCCTTCAAACACTCCTGATGAAAGGCCTCTAACATTCTGCCTGCAATCAGATCATAAATAGCTTGTTGATCGGGTGGGAGAAAACCGGGCTTATTGTTAGTAGGCAGAAGCGCATGGTGGTCCGTTACCTTCTTCGCATTTACACTTCTTTTATTCAGCGGGACTGTCTGTAAGAATGCAGCTTGTTTTCCGAAAGTCGGGTGGCCAGTCTGGTTGCCTATCAGCTCAGGGATGGTAGCGAAAATATCATCACCAACATAGCGGCTACCCGTTCTGGGATAAGTAATAAGCTTCGACTCGTATAGCGTCTGAGCTATGGAAAGCGTTTGCTCAGCTGTATAACCTTTCCGCTTATTCGCTTCCTGTTGTAAACTACTGAGGTCGTGCAAAAGAGGGGGTTGCTCTTTACGCGGCTTCACCTCTACGGCGGAAATGTTACCACCAGATAGAAAGCCGCCTGCAACGTCTCTAACATTGTTCAGTACTTCCTCTGCTGCCTGTTTATCCTGGTAATTTTGAGTAGATAAAGCCTTGAAGGCGATACCGTCCTTATTGAGGAAAATGGCTATCTGATAGTAAATCTGTGGTTTGAAGTTTTTATTCTCCAGATAACGAGCACAGATCATGGCCAGGGTAGGAGTTTGCACCCTCCCGAGGGACAATACTGCTCGGTTACCTGCCGCAATACTAAGGGCCTGCGTAGCATTGAGACCGACAATCCAATCAGACTCAGACCGACACTGCGCGGAAAAAAACAAAGTATCATAATCAGTGCCCGGCTTTAAATTTCTAAAACCATCTTTGATTGCTTCATCTGTTTGTGACGATATCCAGAGTCGCTTAAATGGTTTGTTGCATTTGAGGTGATAATAGATGTATCTGAAGATAAGCTCACCTTCCCGCCCGGCATCGGTAGCGACTATAATTTCTGTAGCTTGTTCAAACAGGCTCTTGATGACGTTCAGCTGTTTCACCACCCCGGCGTCATCCTTCATCCCATCTTTTGTTTTCTCCTGCCGCACAGCCAGCTTGAACCTCTCAGGAAGCATCGGCAGATTTTCTATCCTCCAACCTTTAAAACCATAGGCTTCGGGAGCAGCAAGCTGAATCAAGTGACCAAAGGCCCAGGTGAATGAATAGTTTTTTCCTTCAATATAGCCATCCTTCCGAGTGGTAGCACCAAAAACTTTGGCCAGCTCCCGGGCCACTGAAGGTTTTTCTGCAATAACAACTTTCATCTTTCCTTTACTACTTAGCCAAAATAACAGGGCTTTAAAAATAGACAAAGAAAGACTACCCTCCGAATTTAGTTTTCTACACTTCGATCCCCACCGTTCTATACCAAACTTGCAGCCTACACATTTTTTAATATATTTGTTTTACCTGGACTAAAATTTATTACAATCATGCCGAAAGGGGGAAAAATAGCGTATGTAGTATGTAAATTGCTGTCTATTGTAACGGCCATCTTCGTGTTTCCTTTATACTGTTACCCTCAGGTTAGTTATACCGGAACTCTCAAATACAACCCTTCCCAAACTGGTATCATAGCAGACGTCAAGCTTTCCCTAAGCTACCACAATAGTGAGTCGGGCTTAGAGCTGAAGCAGGTTGCTCAATTGGCTGCTTTTAAAGGTATCTTGTATGAGGGAAAGTTGGTGCCTTTATCCCAATTATCTCCACCACTTATTAAAGAATATGGAAAGTTACCGCCAGCTATTACTATTAGCTATGATATCTATAATGGCGACACCCCGATCAGGAAGGGCATAACTACCAGCGGTAATACAAAACTTTTATGGGCAGAAGTAGCTCAGGGAACGAACAATGGCTCCACAAGCAAAGCAAAAGCTCTTCAATTGTTCTTTTCGGGCGCATTAAAAATTAAAAACGTTTCCATTGTATCTATTCCTTTTCCTCTGGAAGCCTTCAGGAAAGCTGCTGGCGAAAGTGTGCTCAACAAGGCTTCATCACCACTCGTAGCTAAAGGGGCACCGGTCAACCGTTCCCAAAAGTCGGTCGGTGATATTCTTTCCATGATATCTGACAACGAAACTAAGGCAAACCAATTTTTGTTAAATCCCGCCCTACCGGTTGTAGATATTCAATCTTTTAGTAGTAGTCTGGAGAAGCAGGCGCGAGAAAGCAAGCAGCAAAAAGACCGGATCAAAGAGGAGTTACAAAAACAGCAAAAATTTCAATTCGGTAAGAAGTTTCCATCAGATTGGATGAGCGTCAATGAGCTGGAAGAAGTCGCTGAAAAGGGTGAGCCTCTGGCTATTGAGAGGCTCGCGCGGATCTACATCTTAATGAACACCTTTCCTAAAGCAAGGGCGCTATACCAACATCTGGCGTTAAAAAAAGATCCGCACGCGTACCGAATGATCGCGATGACCTACCAGTATGAGAAAAAATTTTACGAAGCAATTCAATACTACGAGAAAGCGGCCAATCAGGGAGACACTGAATCAATGAAGAAATTAGGCTCTATCTATTCTGGCTATCCCAACTTAAAGCTTTCTGATATTCCATACCCATTGCTAGATAGCACAAATTTTTCCATCATTAATTTCAACTATCCGGGAGTAGATTTTGATAAGGCTGTACACTGGTATGAAAAGGCTGCGCAACTGGAAGATACGGAAGCGATGGTGCTCTTGTATCGCCTTCTGAGCGGCTATGATGAGAAGAAGTATTTGCAGAGCAACAAGTCGATCGCCAACTTCACTTTCAAAAAAGACATACTGAGCGCTAACAAATGGTTGCAGAAGGCTAAAGCGATAGGAGAGAAGGAGAGTACCCTGGCCACGTCCCAGTCCGCAGAGCTCTTGCTGAAAGAAGGATTGCAAAGTTTCGAGCGACAAAATTATAAAGTAGCCTTTGAGCTATTAAAGAAAAGCGCATCGCTCCGGAATACGGAAGCCATGGTAAAAATAGGACAAATGCTACAACTTGGACAGGGGACAATTCGAAATGACTCTCAAGCCTTTACATGGTTTCAAAAAGCTGCCCTCCAAGGAAACATCACATCGTATTACTACCTGGCAAATTGTTATCATGCGGGGAAAGGCGTTACGAAGAATTTAAGCAAAGCTTTCGAGTTTTATGAGCTGGGAGGCAGGTACGGAATTCCGGAAGCTCTCGGGCAACTTGGATTTATGTATTACCAGGGAGCAGGAGTGGAACGAAATCTAAAGCGATCGTTAAAATATTTTATAGAAGCCCGCGAGCACGGATTTCGAGACGCAGGCTTTTACATAGGCAATGTTTTCCGTTTCGGCGGCCACGGGATTCAGAAAGACGGGAATCAGGCAATCCACTGGTACAAAACCAGCATCCGCGAAAATGAGTATGGAGGATACAAATTCATTGCAGATACCTATAGCTCGGAAAAAAGTGACATTACCGATTATAAAAAGGCCGTAGAAAATTATAGCTTATTTCTTGAGAAAGAAAAAAATGAGGATGTATTGAGGGCGCATAAAGAGTCGGCGATTAAAGAGATTGCCCGGATATACGCCACTGGCGGCTTTGGTATTGAACGCGATCCTGGGTTATCAGAACAGTGGCTAAAAAAGCTCGAAAATAATTAACTAAAACGGAAGTGCTTTAAAGCTAGACTTCTGGCAGCCTCTACTAACAAATCAAAAGCTCCTTCACGAGCCGTTTCCCAATCCATGTCAGACGGAGTAACAGAAATAGCTTTTTCAATACCTAGCTGCCGAAGTACCTCATAGTCCGTTTCTACAGTACCACATAAAGTAACCAGCGGAACCTGGTATTTCTGACAGAGGTCGTTCAGCCCGCTGAGTACTTTCCCATCAAAACTTTGCGAGTCCAATTTACCTTCGCCCGTAATCACGTAATCCACCTCCTTAACTCTTTCTTCTGTTCCTGCGTAATCAAATATCATCTGTATCCCTTTTTTCAGCCGTCCACCTAGAAAAGCAATACATCCCGCTCCAAGACCTCCCGCAGCGCCGGCGCCAGGAACCTCGTCAACGTCTATTCCAAGATCCCGCTTCAAGATTGCGGCATAATTTTGCATTCCCTCTTCCAGCGCTTGAGCGTCTTCCTCTGTCGCTCCTTTTTGAGCAGAATAGACGTAAGTCCCACCATTTCCACCAGTCAAGGGATTTTGAACATCGCAGGCAATCTCAAAAGTAAGACCGTCTAAACGCAGAGCAGTGCTCGTATCAATGGATGCAATCCGAATCAAGTTCTTTCCAATTGGAGAAAGCTCTTTGCCATCTTTATCCAGAAACCGAATTCCGAGAGCACTGGCCATTCCAATTCCCCCATCATTTGTTGCACTGCCTCCCAGTCCCAGAAATATTGTTTTCGCACCTCGTTTTACTGCATCCAAAACCATCAGCCCTGTGCCGATGGAACTGGTATATAGGCAATTATATTCACTTTCTTTCAGAAGCATCAATCCCGATGCCTTTGCCATTTCAAGAACTGCTGTTTGTGTGGTAGAAGAGAAATAGTAGGATGTTATAATCTCTCGAAAAAGAGGGTCAAGCGTGGTCACTGTGACTTTCTCTGAATCGAGATACCGTCCCAGGACATCTGCAAAGCCGTCACCGCCATCTGCCAAGGGGTGTTTTATTATTCGAAAACTAGAATTGGCAAGTAAAAGTCCTTCCGTTATTGCTTCAGCCGCTTCAAAGCTGCTTAGAGAATGTTTGAATTTATCAGGTGCAATTAAAAACTTCATATCCTTATAGATTTCACCAAACTGCAATTAGCTAGTTCAGAGCCTTTTGCTCAGAAGTATCAAATATGGGGACTAATTACTGGCTTTTTGCGGCCTGTTTTTAAAAAAGTTTTGTACTTTCCCCGTATAAATAATGAGTTTCAGATGGGAGATGTAAATTTTAGCCCAGAATTATATGTAATTGGGGCCGGGCCCGGCGATCCAGAGTTGATTACAGTGAAAGCTTACAAAATCTTACAAAAAGCAAAGGTAGTTTTATACGACAACCTCGCTAACCAGGAGCTGCTTGATCTTACTCCGGCAAATTGTGAACGCATCTATGTGGGAAAACACCCCTATGGAGAATATACACCCCAGGAGCGAATTCTTGAACTCATTAAAGAAAAAGCTTTTGAACATGGTTCTGTTGTCCGGCTGAAAGGAGGCGACCCTTTTATATTTGGACGAGGATTCGAAGAAGTGCTTTTTGCGAGAGAAAATGGAATCAGGACCAGCTTTATCCCAGGGATTACCAGTATGCAAGCCGCTGGCTTTGACGACATCCCTTTAACGCACAGGACTCTCAGCGAGGGTATTTGGGTGTTAACAGGGACAAAAAAGGATGGATCACTGTCGAACGATCTTCGACTGGCTATGCAAAGCAACTCCACAGTAGTAATTTATATGGGGATGAAAAAAGTCAGGGAGATTGCTGAAACTTACGAATCCGAGGGGATGGGTGAAACACCAGCAGCTATTATCCAGCACGCCACGCTTGCCAAGCAGAAATCAGCGGTAGGTCGCGTACGAGACCTCGAAAAAATGGCAAGTGAAAATAATCTGACACATCCGGCTATCATTATCATTGGAGAGGTTGCAGGTATCAAAAAGGGACTTAAATGATAATCTTGGAAGATGTTTTTGACTTCCCTAACCAGTAAATTTTTTTTTTTGAACTTAAGCACCTGGCCTGCCGTACAAAACAACTCAGCGAGTTACAACCGCTATGAACTATGAGTAGACCTATCAAAGCTGTATTTATCTATATTGTAGTTGGTGTTATTTGGATTCTTGTCAGCGATAGAATTATTGAAATTTTTACCAGTTCATTGCCTGTCGAAGATCGCCTTATCTATCAAAGTGCAAAAGGCATCCTTTTTATCTTAATAACTGCCATCCTTCTTTATATTATAGTAAAGAAGTTGCAGGAAAAATACCTGGCCTCTGAGCGGCAATACCGGAAACTATTTGCTGATAACCCGAATCCCATGTGGATCTACAACGTAGAAACGCTGAGGTTCATAGAAGTAAACGACGCAGCAATTGAAAAGTATGGCTACAGTAGAGAGGAATTTTCATCGATGACGGTTTTGGATATCCGGAAAGACGAGGAAAAGACAAAACTGTTGGAGTTTATAGGAAACTTAAAGAAGGTAAATGGGACTTCCGGCGAATGGAAGCATTTGAAGAAATCGGGTGAAGAGTTCAATGTATCGATCAAATCGCATAGGGTTTGGTTTCAAAATCAGCAGTGTGCTCTTGTTCTTGCAGTGGACATAACAGACAAAATTGCACAACAAAGAAGACTGGAAGAAGCGTATCAGAAGGAGATTGAACTGAATGAGGCTTTGGCCACCCACATCGAGCTGATTAAACAGTCCAATGAAGAAAACAGACGCTTTGCGCAGATTATTAGCAAGATTAGTAACATTGTTATTGTTACAGATCGGGGAGGCAAAATTATCTGGGTAAATAAAGCTTTCAGCGAAGTAACAGGTTACAGCTTTCAGGAAGCCTTGGGATGCTCACCTCGTGCGCTTCTGAATGGTCCGGAATCATTGCAGGAAGAGTTTGATATTTTTTTGGAAAATATAAAGACGACGAAGATGGTTTCCTGCATTGAAATGGTGAACTACACCAAAGAAAAGGAAGCCTATTGGGTAGAAGTCACTATGACCCCCTTATTTGACGAACAAGGAGGATTTGAGGGCCTTATAGCAGTCGAAAACGTCATAACAGAGCGGAAACAACGGGAAAGAAAGATTGAGGAACAAAATAAGGTACTGCGTCAAATCGCTTGGGTAAGCTCTCACGAAGTAAGACGGCCAGTTTCTTCTATTATAAGTCTCGTTTCTCTCTTAAAGACGCTGGATGGAGGCAGAGAAAAAGAAGAATGTCTTGACTTGCTTGAACTTAGCTCAAAAGAACTCGACACTATTGTTCGTCAAATCACCAAAAAAGTAAACCACGCCGAATTATAACCGGAAATCAGTCATCAGCCTTTAAAAGGTAAATCTCTGAAAGAACGGACTTTCTTTCCGAAGTACTGCCAAACAATACTCCCTTCGTAGTAACCTGTAAGATTCTCGAGGGGCAAACTCTCACCAGCCTTATTTCTGTTCTTCTTGAAATGCTTAAAAAAGGCGGTATGCGCTTTGTTGATAGCACCAACTTGGGCAAACTTTCCTCCCAGGAGAAATTTTAGCAAGGCTATAAAGTCAAGCCAGAAACGAATGAAGATAACAGGAAACTTCCTTTCGGCGGGCAGATTTTTGAGTAACATCGCCAGATTATTCCTGAAATTGAGGTAGGTTTTAAAAGGATTTTCCGCATCAAGGGTTCCTCCTCCAACATGATATACGGTGGACTTAGGGCAGTACATTATTTTGAAGCCCATATTCTTCAATCGCCAGCATAGATCGATCTCTTCCATGTGAGCGAAGAAATCGGCGTCAAATCCGCCTGACCTTCTCCAGTGCTCGCTTTTTATAAAAAAGGCAGCACCACTGGCCCAAAATATCTCAACCACATCGTCGTATTGCCCCTCGTCAGTTTCGAGCGTATCAAAAATTCTTCCCCGGCAAAACGGGTACCCGTATTTATCGATATACCCGCCTGCAGCCCCCGCGTACTCAAACCTGACTCTGCTCGTCCAGTCTTTCAACTTGGGCTGGGCCACAGCTATTGCAGGATCAGACTCCATCAATTCGACTACCGGTTCAATCCAACTTGGCGTAACCTCGACGTCTGAGTTTAACAAAACAAAGTAGTCCGCGTCTACCTTCGCCAGAGCTTGATTATACCCTTCGGCGAAACCTAAATTACTTCCATTTTGAATAATCTTGATTTGTGGGTAAGCTGCCTGAAGAAAAGCAAGGGAATCGTCGTTGGACTGATTATCAGCGACAATGAGCTCGATGTTTGGATAGGTGCTGGCTACAACAAAAGGCAGAAACCGCTCTAAAAACTTCTTCCCGTTCCAGTTTAAAATCACTACGGCTACTTTCGGAAGTTCTATCATTTTATGTCATCTGGTTTAAATTTCCAACGTTTATGTGACCATAGCCACAGCTCCGGTCTCTCATTGATCGCTTTTTCCAGCTCCCTTGTATGTGCTTCCGTTATTTCATACTCAGCTGTATCTTTGGGATCATGGAACAAGGTTTTGAAAGACGCCTCGTAATAGCCTCTTTTAATTTTATTCACCCTGCAATAGAGAACCGGATGTCCCGTCAGCTTTGCTATCTTTTCTATCCCGAGAAAAACAGCGGTGGGCTGATTTAAGAAAGTTGTAAAATATTGAGATTCTTCTCTGGGAGGTGTTTGATCGCCCACCAGAGCGACAAAAAACAACTCATTTTTTTGCTCGATGATCTTACGTAGGATCTGTCGCATCGGCACCATTATAGCGCCGAATCTGGAACGCATGTTATTCATCATTAACTCAAATGCCTTATCTGTAAGTGGTTTATAAACTACCAGTAATTTCTCTTTCATCACCAGTGGAAGAGCAAGGTTTCCCCATTCCCAATTTCCATAGTGCCCCCCGGTTACCAACACCGGCTTACCTCTATCGAAATGAGTTTTCAAAACGTCCATATTCACGAACACAAAGCGCTTCGACATGCTTTTTGGGGAAATGGATAACATTTTAATTGATTCAAGGATATTGTCGGCAAGAAACTTGAAGTATTTTTTCTCGATCAGATCTAATTCTGCTCTTGTTTTTTGAGGAAATGAATTCTCCAAATTGGTTTTCACCACTTTCCGGCGGTAGCCGATGATGTAATATAAAAGCACGTAGAGAACGTCAGCAAGAAGGTACAGCACAGGGAAAGGGAGTAGCGATATCAGGTACAAAGTTTTTCTTACGAGCCCTGAAAGAACCTTCTTCATCTATGATTTTTGATTAATTTCGGCGAATTCGACGACAAACTTAGTATATATATGCAAGAAGGCGCAATCTTTCCATTATTTTACCTTCCACCAATTGAATTTTTCGCAAAATTAAAACAGCAGCAAGGCGAGCTGTTTCTCGAACGCTTTGAACATTTCCCCAAACAAACATACCGCAATAGAGCCTCTATCTGTTCTCCTCAAGGGAAACTTGATCTAAGAGTTCCGGTAGTAAAAGGCTCTAAAGTGCACACAAAAGTAAAAGACGTCCGCATCAGTTACGACTTCGGTTGGCAGCGCCTGCATTGGCTTAGCTTACAAACTTCCTATCGCAGTTCTGCTTTTTTTGAATTTTACGAGGACGATTTTGCTCCATTTTACGACAAGAAATACGAGTTCTTGTTCGACTATAATGAGGCCTTGCTGCAGGTGCTTCTAAAACATCTTAAGCTTGATATCAGTTACTCTTACACGCAGAGCTACATAAAAGACGCGAACGGGCTGACTGACTACCGCGAAACTATTCATCCTAAAGTAGCGTCTGACTATCACACAAAACCTTACTATCAGGTATTTGAAGAACGTAATGGGTTTATACCTGATTTAAGTATAGTAGATTTATTATTTAATAAAGGCCCGCAGAGTGGACAGTTTTTTTAAAGTTGCTAATAAATTTAAAAGAATCACGGTAAAAAAGACTACCAAACGTCTTCCCCCGCCAGGAACAAGCCCCGGCTCTTTGGTAGTAAGCGAAGACGCGCTGAAGCCGATGATCAAGGTTTACTCCTTTTCTCAGAAATTTTTTGAGGAAAAGGAGGTAGAGGACTTCACTCAGGTAAGTACAATCCTCCAGGAGCGTCCAATGGAGATTCACTGGGTGGATGTCCGTGGATTGGGAGATAGTGCTCTTTTGAAGCATATCCAGGAATCTTTAGGAGTAAGTGCACTTGTTCTGGAGGATATCATTCATACTCACCAGCGGCCAAAGCTGGAAGAATACGATGACTATCTTTTTGCCATCAGCCGAATGATTTGTCTTAATAAAGATTTGCTCCTGGAAAATGAGCAGATCTCCTTCCTGGTCACTAAAAAGGTACTGTATACCTTTCAGGAAAACTATGAGGATTGTCTGGAACCGGTTAGAAAAAGACTAAGGGAGGGAAAGGGGAATATCCGCGTAGGAGGGACGTCTTACCTGATGTACGCCGTTATGGATATCATCCTTGACAACTACTTCTTCCTCATCAATCGCTTCGGAGAGGAATTGGACACGTTGGAAGAAAGACTGTACCGAAGGCCAGAGAAATCAATTACTTACGAAGCGCAACAGATAAAACGAGCCTTTATTACAGTAAGGCGAGCAGTTTGGCCTGAACGGGATAAAATCAACGACATGTTGAGAAGCACCTCGCCGCTCATCACTAAAAATACCAAGTTTTTTCTCCGCGACCTTTACGATCACTCTATGCAAATTATCGATTTGGTGGAAAGCTACAAGGAGATCACCACCAGTTTGATTGATATGTATCTTTCGTTCGTTAGCAATCGTACTAATGAGGTAATGAGGGTATTAACGGTGATCTCGTCTGTTTTCATCCCCTTAACATTTATTGCCGGGGTATACGGTATGAATTTTGCCTATGAAGACCCGAAAACAGGAAAAGTGCTGCCAGGGAATATGCCGGAGCTATACGCAGAAAACGGATACCTGTACACCATGCTCGTTATGGCCCTTATTGCTCTGCTGCAGTTGATATATTTTTGGAGAAAAGGCTGGCTCAAATAGTCGGTTCATGGTCAACATTTTCTCTTTAGGTCAACGAGATCATGAGAAGAGGCTTCATTTTAGTACTTTAGCGGACGAATGCAATCTTTTGAACTTGATAAAAGCGATATTCAGAGAATAAAGCAAGCTTTAGAGGGGGACGATGAAACTCTAAAAACGCTGCTGTCGGAGTACCATGCTTCAGAAATTGCTATTCTTTTTGAGGGTTTGCCTCAGGAATCCCGAGAGCATATCATCCATATTCTTCCTGCCGATATAGCGTCTGAGGTTATCTCGGAGATGGACTATGAAATCCACCCGGAGAAAATCATTGAAAACCTTGATCCGGAAAAGCGCTCTGAAATTCTCGATAAACTGGATTATGACGATGCTACGGACATCATTAGTCAATTACCTGAAGAGCAGCAAAATGAAATCCTGAGGAACATTGATGAAGAGGATGCGAACCAGATTCGTAACCTGCTTACCTATCCGGAAGACACGGCTGGGGGATTAATGAACACCCAGGTGCTGAAGGTAAACAGCAATCTCACCAAAAAGGAAGCACTTGATGAGATTATCAGTTTATCGGAAGAGATGGAGGAATTCTATACGATAAACGTGGTAGACAGCCAGAACCGACTAGTGGGCATCGTTTCGCTGAAAGATATTATTAAATCGAAATACACTGTCCATATACGCGAGCTTGTTAACGCTGATTTTGTTTTCGTCAAAGCTGACACAGACCAGGAAGAAGTAGCTCGTCTGCTTTCCCAGTACAACCTCACCAGCATTCCTGTAGTGGACGACGAAATGCACCTCCTTGGACGGATCACGTTTGATGATGTTATCGATGTGTTGCAGGAAGAAAACACCGAAGATATCCTTAAAATTTCGGGTGTATCTGAAGACGAGGAACTATCCGGAAATTGGAAGGAAGCTGTCAGGAGCAGACTGCCCTGGCTGATATTGAATCTGGGAACAGCCTTTCTCGCTGCATCTGTGATCCGATACTTTGAACCGACAATTGCAAGATTGGTAGTGCTTTCGGGATATATGACCATGATTGCCGGGATGGGGGGAAATGCCGCAACGCAGGCACTTGCTGTAACCGTTCGGCGTATCTCTTTGAGTGATCTTACCGATAAGCAATCGTATATGGCTGTTGTAAAAGAGTTCACAGTTGGTTTAATCAACGGGGCGGCAACCGGATTTATCGTATTTGTTTTTGCTTTGCTGTATGACAGTAATCCTTTGCTGGGCTTAGTTATTTTCCTCGCAATGACCGGTAACCTAATTATTGCAGGTATTACCGGTGCTTCTATACCTATTTTGCTCAAGCGCGTCGGAATTGACCCCGCTATTGCCTCTTCTATTATTATCACCACCTTCACCGACGTGTTTGGCTTCCTGCTATTGTTAGGTTTTGCTACCAAGCTACTCTTGTAATCTTTTCTCCAACAATCCTTTTTCCGGTTTGTAAGAAGAATAATGGACATCTACATTATTGGGCTGACAGTGGTAGGTATTGCCTCACTGGCAATGGCCTGGATGCCGGCTATTACGCAGAAGACCGGCATTTCGTATTCGATATGGTACGTTTTAGCGGGGATAATTATTTATACTTTTTTCGATTTTTTTCCCACGCCAGACCCGATCCGGGAAGAAGACTATGCTGTTCACCTCTCAGAGTTGGTGGTCATCATTTCCCTAATGGGGACGGGACTAAAAATAGATGAGGCATTTTCTTTAAAGGGGTGGGCAATACCTTTTAAGCTTGTCACACTTACCATGATTCTCTCAATCGCTGGGGTAGCTCTCCTAAGCTATTACATCCTCGGCTTTGACCTTCCTTCCGCTATACTGCTGGGGGCGGTTCTCGCGCCTACTGATCCTGTCCTGGCATCTGATGTTCAAGTAGGCCCTCCTTTGGAGAAACAGAAGAACAATGTCCGGTTTGCTCTAACCGCCGAGGCGGGAATGAATGATGGAATGGCCTTTCCCTTTACCTGGCTTGCAATCGCGCTCGCCTTATCTGGCGGTACAACCAGCGGTGTGATCGGTGATTGGGTGATGAAGGACATATTCTACAGAATCTTGGTGGGAGTAGCACTTGGCTATTTCATTGGCCGCTTGATCGCCTGGCTTATTTTTTACCTTCCGCGGAAAAATTCAGCGGTAGAAATGCGTGACGGCTTCGTTGCTGTCTCGGTTACTCTGGCTTCATATGGGATAACCGAGTTATTCCAGGGATATGGCTTCATTGCAGTTTTCATAACTGCCATTACCATTCGCAATTACGAGCTGGATCATCAATACCACACCAAAATGCACTCGTTCACGGACCAGATAGAAAGGATTGCGCTAGCAATAGTTTTAATCTTATTTGGTGGAAGTTTGGCAACGGGGATCCTGGGTGACCTTTCCTGGTATACCGTCGCTTTTGCACTTGGCTTTATATTTATTTTACGACCGTTCACAGCTTATATTTCGTTAATCGGTTCAGGTTTTTCAGCCAAAGAAAAATCAGCGATCAGCTTTTTTGGAATCAGAGGTATGGGTTCTTTTTTCTACCTGGCCTTTGCGCTGAAGAAAGCCAACTTCCAGTATGCAGATGAACTATGGGCAGCAGTGTCCTTCGTTGTCCTTATCTCCATCATCATACATGGATGCACGGCAGCCCTCGGAATGCGCTTGGTAGAGGAAGAAACAGAGCTGGAAAACGAGAAAAAAGATATTGAAGTGAGCTAAAACACCATTTTCTTTTTTTGGACCACTGGCTATTTATTCTAAATTTGTCGCTTCATTAAGGATAGATTTTATGACCGAGATTAGGCACAATTGGACCAGTGAAGAAATTTCCGAGATATACCACAGTCCTTTGTTAGATTTGATTTATCGCGCAGCAAGCGTGCACCGCGAGAATAAAGATTATGCGGAGGTTCAGATTAGCAGCTTATTATCGATAAAAACTGGAGGCTGTTCTGAAGATTGTGCTTATTGTCCTCAGGCGGCTCGCTACAATACCGGTGTAGATGTGCATGCTATGATGTCCGTTGCCCATGTAACTGATGCAGCAAAACGAGCTAAAGATGGCGGTGCTTCGCGCCTTTGTATGGGAGCAGCCTGGCGTGAAGTTAGAGACAACCGGGATTTTGACAAGGTAATTGATATGGTTAAAGCAGTAAACGAACTCGACATGGAAGTTTGCTGTACACTGGGAATGCTTACTGAGTCGCAGGCGCAACGTCTAGCCGATGCCGGCCTCTATGCTTACAATCATAATTTAGACACCTCAGAAGATGACTATAAACGCATCATAACTACACGAACGTTTGATGATCGTTTAAAAACTATTGAGAATGTCAGAAAAGCGAAGCTTACTGTTTGTAGCGGTGGAATTATTGGGTTGGGTGAGACAGTTGCAGATCGGATTTCGATGTTAAGAACCTTATCCAACATGCCCAAGCATCCTGAATCTGTACCTGTAAATGCACTGGTACCGGTCAAAGGAACACCACTGGAAAATCAACCACGCGTGCCAATCTGGGACATGGTGAGGATGATTGCTACTGCAAGAATCATTATGCCAAGAACCGTTGTTCGCCTTTCTGCAGGTCGCACTGAAATGAGTCTTACAGATCAGGCGCTCTGTTTTATGGCCGGAGCAAACTCCATTTTTGCCGGTGACAAGCTATTAACAACTCCAAATCCAGCTTTCAATGAGGATATGCAGATGTTTGAAATTTTGGGCCTGAAACCACGCGAAGCATTTAAAAATGGCCGACCACAAGTTAAGTCGGCAGAAGTACCAGCTTAGCAACCGATACGAAAATACTCACGAGAAGGATCAGCACACCACTGATCCTTTTTTTGGAATCAAAAAATGCTGCCAGATGTTCTTTGAGTATGCATTCAAAGTTAAAGTTGATCTATGTATACGATGCTTTCTGTAGCTGGTGTTATGGATTTAGCCCAGTAATACAAACGATACATGACCAGTATCAGCACCTTTTTGAATTCGAAGTATTAAGCGGAGGGATGAACCTTGGCACTTTTACAGGCCCTGTCGGCGTGGTTTATCCTCACTTCCGCGAAGACAGCAAAGCAGTAGAACAGAAGACAGGAATTTCATTTGGTGAGGGATTTTTACGCCAACTGGAAAGGGGAGAGCTTATTGTAGATTCTGAAAGACCCGCAATCGCGCTTTCAGTGTTCAAGTCTTTCCAGCCAAACAAAGCCATATCCTTCATACATGATTTGAACAATCACTGTTTCACGAAGGTAGAGAGCTACATACCGAGGAGCTTTATCGCTATTTAGCGGTCAATTTCGGAATAGATCCCGACGATTTCATTCACCGACTACATATGGATGACTACAAGCAGGCTGCTTACTACGATTTTGCCCTTGCAAGACAGTTACAGGTGAGCAGTTATCCTGCTTTGTTATTACAAAATGCAGATAATCATTTCTATCTACTTGCGAAAGGCTATGCTGATCTTTCAACCATGCAACTTCGAATCGAGAACCTCTTGAAGGAATTGAATAATCTAAAAACCGATTAGCGTCAAGCCTGACTCACTGCTTCTTGTGGCGCAGTTTCTCCCTTCTCGTCAAATCGTTGGGAAACCTTCAAGAGATCTCCGGCTGCCTGATTAATGAAATTCAACTGCTCGGTGATGAACGAATCTTCCGCGACTAAATCCTCTTCCTGCTCAACTACTTTCAAAGTCAGGTCAGCTGACTCGATCCGTTCTTTTCCAAACTTTGCTGCTGATTCGTTTAAACACGCCAGTGCTTTACGAACTGTCTTCAATTGGCCTGAAGTCAGGCTCGCTTTCTCACCATTTTTAATACCTGCAATTAATGTGGCGATATAGGAAGACAGGGTATGATTTAGTACGATAAACTGGTTAACTTCTTTCACGTATCGCTGCTTGCTCTTCGGCTCCGAAAGCATGCGCTGCAACGCCGAACCCATATCAGCGGAGCTAACATACACCTGCTTCCTTACCAGCTTATACTCAGTAAGATCAAACTCTTTTCCAGTCAAAGCCTTGGCCACTTCCAGGAGATAGTAGTAGTTAGCCACGACTAATTTCCCCATATACTTCTTTAACTGGTAATATTCCCAGGAAGGGAAGATGAAGTAACTTGCCACAAGCGCAATAAAAGAACCAATAAAAGTATCGATTATCCTTTCCCTGACAATGCTAAGGTTTCCATAACCAATAAAGCTAAACATGATCAAAATGAAAGGCGTCATGAATAGCACGTTCACGACATAGTTAATCCGCTGGAAACTATAAGCCCCGAGCATAAAGATCAACATAAACACAAAGCGTGTGGTCTCGTCCTTAACGTATAGAATGATCAGCGCGCCGGCAATCCCGCCTATGAACGTTCCAACGAGGCGCTGATAATTTCGTTGTTTTGTAAGACTAAACGCTGGCTTCAAAATCACCAGGATGGTAAGCAATATCCAATAACTATGGGCTCCACTGGTTAGTTTTGAAACTAAATACCCCAACACACAAACGATTGCCACTCTTAATGAATGGCGGAATATTGAAGATTTAAAGGATAGGTTGTCTACAAACTGTTTCAGATCGATCGCTTGATGCGACACGAAGCGCCCCAGATCCTTGTCGCTGCTTAATGATATCGACTCGAGTTTCTTCTGATTAAAATAACCATAAATATTCTGGATTCGATTTATAATGTTCCGGAGGTTTACCAAAATTTTTTTTAGGATGTAGTTGTTATCAGTTATGTCAATATTGTACTTCAGCTGCTCCAGTTGATGCTTAAAATCGTTAAGCATCCGTGGTTTTTCGTTAGAATTGATGCTGTGCCCAAGATGCTCCAGCTCAAGACCTACATTGGTGATGACGTTCTGAAATTCTTTCAATACACTGTATCCATATTTTGACCTGATTTCCTGGTAATCGTAATGAGTAGCCATACTTTGCTCAAAAAGATCTACCACGTCGGAAAAGATAATCTTCAACAGACGGGCGGTATTTGAACTGTCTTTGCTAATTACCCTATTCTTAAAAAGAATCTCACGGACTTCATCCTGATGCTGATGAATAAGTACCTGCTGATCAATCAACTTCCGGTAGTTATCATTCAAATCCGTTTCAGGATTATACTGGCGCGCCTTCAGTCGAAGGTATTTTCCTACTTCGTCGATACTTTCTCCCAAAGCATGTTGCGCCACGCGATATGGCTGTAATTGCGACACCGCCAAGCTGAGCGTCATATACCAAACACCACCAGAAAGAAGCAAACCGGCGTATTCAAGAAGGGATGCCATGGTAAATTCCCTGTCAATGGTTAAGATCATGATGATCAAGACGCCTGTTCCTATAGATGAAGCCCTGTTTCCATAGAGGTTGAACATGGAGAAGAAGAAACAGAGGAAGAAAATTTCCGCTACCAAGAGATAGGGGCTTACATTGATAAGGCCGGTGATAAGCGCTGTAAGCACCATAAAAACAATGCTAAATACCATCCCGTTCCGTTTGTGCACGAAAGCACCCGGGCTATCGGGGATACTGGTAGTGATAGCGCCGAGGGAAACGATAATGCCGTTCTCAAGCTCACCCGAGAAGGAAAAAATCAAAGAAGGCAGAAGAACTCCGAGTGTAATTCTCAGACCGTCGGAAAAATACTGACTGAATAAAAAATTTTTAATCTCCCTGGTTTGCCTCATTTGGTACGTTGCTGGCTAATGTAACAAACAAGATTACTAAGGGCAATTAATTTTTTAGATTGTGAAAGCTCTGTTACAATAACGATGGCAATTTATGAAGAGACCGGGAGGGAAAAATAAAACGTAGAGCCTTTGCCTTCTTCGCTGGTTACACCAATCCGCCCCTGATGGCGGTAAATAATTTCAGCGGAAAGGTACAGGCCGATTCCAAAGCCTGAAAAACCGCTCTTAAAAGCTTTTTCTGATCGATAGAACTTTTGGAATATTTTCGATCTTTCTTCAGCAGGGATCCCGATGCCCTGATCTACTACACGCACGGTAACGAATCCTTCTTCTGAAGAAATAAACACTTTAACTTCCTCTTGTCCAGGCGAGTACTTCATTGCATTATTAAGAAAATTTAACAGCACTTCGTTAATCTTCTGGCGGTCTGCTGTCACAAACACATCCTGTTGCCCTTCGCAGGTTATTCTGTGATAACGAACAATTGGAGAAATTTCCTCAATAACCTCGCAAACAAGTGAGTTGAGCTCAAAAGTCTCCAGTTGAAGTTCGAACTTCCCCGACTCAATACGAGAGAGATCGAGAAAGTCGTTAATCATCTTCGTCATCTTGTTCAACTGTTTATCCACCTTCTGTAAAGATTGATTGAAAAAGTTGTCGCCCTTCTTTTTGGCGGTTGCAGCTAGCATTTGCACATATGCCTTTGCGGAGGTAAGTGGCGTCTTCAGCTCGTGGCTAGCCATTGCGATAAACTCATTTTTCCTTATTTCTTCCTGCTTTTTGTTGGTAACGTCAAGTACTGAACCTATAAAGCGAACCGGTTGGTTTTCTTCGTCAAAAAAAGCTTTGGCTACGGACCGGATCCATCTTTCTTGACCATTCGCCGTTCTAAACTCAATATCAAAATAACCTCCGCTGGCAGGGTTTAGCGCCCAGCTGATCCTTTTCTCCAGCAGCTCTTTATCTGCTGGATATACATGTTCCAGATACTTCTCGAAGGTAATAGAATCCCTTTCGCCCAAGCCAAACAACTCTTTGCAGCGTTTGTCCCAAACCAGTTCTCCGGTTCGGAGATTATGGTCCCAAAATCCTAATTCGGCGGCTTCGGCTGCTACCCTTAATCGCTCTTCCCCTTCTTCTATTTTCAAACGGGCAATAAAGTGCTCCTGGCTTTCCTGCTCAGACTTTCGCAACTTTTTTTCAGCCGTTACATCTATCGCGCAGTGAATGATCAAAGCGACTTCATCATCGTCATTTAAAACCGGGATGTTTACGGGACGCCAGTAACGCTCGTCCCTAGTACCTGCCTCAGCATCTACCAGGTCGTACTGCTGGGTATCCATCTCGTGCGGAGTTTTATTTTCAACTACCATTCTCAAAGAAGCCTTTAAGTTTTCGAGCGCAGCAGAGGGAGGAAAAAGGTCGATAAAACTCATCCCGCTGATATTATAGCGCTCCTTACCAACTGCTTTGAAGTAGCTGTCGCTGGCGGCCAACATTGTATACTGTTCGTCTGGTAATAAAAGAAGATAATTTCCCGGCAGCGAATGTATAAGCTGGACAATAGGGATACCATTAATTAATAATTTCTGGCTATTCATTTTCATAGGAGCGATAATTTTTAGGTGAATGACCGTTTAAAGATAATTCTTTCCGTTAAAAGAAAAAGAACTAAACTTATTATTCATTTCGTAAGGAAAAAAAATTAGAGTAATAAGGTGAGGTAGTGCTGACTGGTAGAGAAAGCCACAGTTCGTTTTTTAGTAGACATCTGATGTGTAGATTATAAGACATTTGTTTTCCCATTATAGGATGAGCAGCGAAGTTTAAATAAATAATTCTTTTGGTTACATTCTTTCTACAATCTCCTGCTTTCTCAGAAATACATCAAAGTGTCCCTCTTTTAGCTCCATTCTCACAACTCAAAGACTGCAGTATTGAGCTAACATTTAGGTTTATCTAGAGAAATTTATATAGCCCGGCAATCCAAGCTAGGCAAATCAGCAAAAATGGAAGCATCTAATCAATTAAGGAGGAATATCTATACCCATTAAATCCATTTTTTAGCCCGACACCAAAGGGTTTCAGCAGCTTGGAACGACGAAAACTCCCAAAAAAAACGAATGACGTTCAAAAATAGAAGGTAGTTTTAAGGAGCGAAATAAAAATACCTTTGGGGGAATGTGGGGCTTAAGGATAGGGGTATCCTGTATTCGAGTCGCGTATTGGCACGCGGTACAAGACTTATAGCTGAACAGAAAAATTGTAAACGTCGCGAGATATGAAAAGAATACCTTTAACCGTAGCGGCTGCAATGTCAGCTCTGATTTTCCAAACAGCTTATGGTCAAACATCAAGTATCACCGAGGGAATAAATAGTTCATCAAATCATTTCGAAACTGCACAAGGGACTGGGACCCCGCTAGGTACCAATCTTATACCTTCAATGGCAAGATACGAGAGGGCAGGATTTAGCCTATTAAGGTCAGCAACAGCCTCTACACTCGGGGGCAGAAATCTTGCCCAGGGAACAGGAACCGAGCTTGGTAATAACCTTATTCCTGCTAGTGGCTGGATCAACACGCGGACTTCAACAATTAGATCAGCCACGGGTCCGTTTGGTTTACATGGAAAGAACATGGCCATGGGCACTGGTACGCAGTTAGGGACAACGAAGGTACCGGCGAGGAATGTAGAGCAAAATGCCTTAGCGGCTACCACACGGTCAGGAACAGGAACAAACCCGGTAAAAAACCTACGGTAGTTCGAAACAGCTGGGCTGAATCCTACTCAGTCCAGCATTCATACCAAAAGGTATTCCTACCTGAATTAAGGCTGCAAACGCCCTTCTATAGAATCATCCAGTGTTTTACCTGCTATTGCTCCAACTACCATTTTGGCAAAAGCTACAACAGTTCCATGTTTGGTATCCCAATAGTAGCCATCCTCTGGTTGCACCTTAATTACCGTAATACGCGGATCGTCTATACCTTCAGTAAACCAAGTTTTTACAAGCGGATTCCAAAGTTCCTTGATCTTTTCTTTGTCCTTACTAACGGAGGCCCTCCCATATAGCGACATGAAATCACTGTTTTCACTACCCTGAAACAATAGCTGTACATAAGGGTCGTTATGCAACTGCATGTTTTTATGACTGTCCTCAGCACTTAGGAACCATACATTTCCCTCATCGTCCACCAGCTGGGCAGACATGGGTCGGGCAGCGAAGGGTTTACCATCCGTGATTTCTGTGCAAAAAAAACATGTTTTGGCTTTCTTAGCTAGCTCCTTGATTTTTTCTGCAGCTTCACCGCTAAATAAATTAGCTCTATTCTTTTCGGGCTGTTGCTTATTGATACTATCCATAGCTGATATTTAAATTGCTCTCAAAGAGCATAAACCATGCCGCCCAGGGGCGCAAGTTGTTAGAATAAACGTCAAAAAGAAAGGGATCACTTTTGACGATCCCTGTACTTTTACAGAACTGTGTTAGGTTGGCTGCCCACGTGTTGTTACCTTAAGGCTTGTTGTTTTGTGCGGGTTAAATCTTTTTCATAGGTAAAACAAGAAAACCTTTTTTTTAGCTGGGACAAAAATAATTTAACTCCGATTTCATCGCAACTGTGTAAATTCGCAGGTTGATAACAGCTTAAATCTAACTAAACCATAGATGTCTAAACAGGGTGAATTTTCAAAGTCCAGGATAACGGCTATCCCAGCAGATCTTAGCAGCGAAAGGGCCAAAACTTTCAAAACGACTATTCAAAGATTTCCAGAGGAAGCTATTTATATCTATTCTTTCAAAGAAAACCGGATGATTTATGCCGACGGATGGGAAGAGATTTTAGGTTATAAGGATAACGAAATCAATATGTTAACGATCGTCAGCATCACTTCTCCTGAATATGCGCCATTCTCTTATGAGCTGAACGACAAAGCGCTGATGTTCATTCTTAGTAAAACGGTAAACCTCGAGAAGTACAGCTTCACCATCGAGCTGAAGAAAATCCATAAAAACGGCACCCATATACCCTTGATAGTTCGTGTCGGCGTTTTCGGTTCAGAAAATGGAAGGGTTACCGAGATTATTGGGCGCAATCAGGTAAATCATAGCATTGCTCTAGGTAAAGTAATGCGATATGCCGCTTACGGACCCGATAAAACGGAGTTTGAGGATGAGTTGAATAAAGAGCTTTTTAAGCACTTCGCAATATCAGACAAAGAGAAGGAAGCGCTAGCTTACGTGGCTAAAGGTTATTCATTTAAAGAGATTGCACATCAATTCGGGGTATCACAATCAGCAATTGAGAAACGAATACTACCGCTATACAAAAGGTTTGATGTCAAGAGTTTATCCCACCTCGTAACCTTTGCTTATGAAAACCACATCTTACCCTAATCCAAAAGATAAACTGTGCTAATCTTTGTGGCAGGGATTCCAATGCCAAGCAACATCTTCTCCCAAGAAGATGAATGCGACCGATTCCCTGCCTCTGCACCGATCACCCAAATAACATTTTTCTCTTTCAATACCTGTCTGTTTACTTCAGACAACTCTTCCGACAGATCAATTAACTGACGAAAGCCATCGGCAGTGATTAAACTTCTGGGAACGGGCCAACCAGGGTTGATGTCATCGATAATCAGCAAGGAGGCCTCGCGCCAAGTCCAGAGAATATCTTGCCGGCTTTCTGCAAGACCTGATTCGGCAAACAGACTAAAAAGCTTCATGGCAGTAGTATAGAATACTGTGTGGTGACGGATGGACAGTTCCGTAGCCAGAGCGACGCTTAAACTTGTCTTTCCACTCTGACGTCCTCCATAGATGAGCAGATGTTTGCCCTCTTCTTGAGAATTGAGGTAGTCAAAAACCAGTTTTTTATTACCATTCGACATAGGAAGTCGCACCTGACTAAGACGCAGCTGAAAGGGATATCGGGCACCCTGGAGATAAAGCTTAGTAAGAAACCAATGGTAGGAGGGCCAGGCCAGGAAGAGTAGCAGGACCAGCAGCACACTTATCTTTCCTACGCTAAAACTTATAAACAATACAGCTACAACGGTTCCCATCCAAAAAAAGCAGAGGTCTGTAAACGTATCGAAAGCGATGTTAGCCCAGGCGGGAGGAAACGTATGTTCCTTCCTTAATTTTGAGAGGATGAGTGGCACCAGAAAGTTGATAAGCTCAAACACAAGCCAAAAAACCGCTATCGAAACAGAGGCGCGGATATCAGGACTAGTAACGGTTGGGCGCTCCAGCAGAAGGTGGTAGACACCAAGCGTAGGAATAAAACCAAGGGAAAAATGACCAAACTGATTTGCCAGCCAGGCATAGGTGAGCGTGATTCCCCGGTGCGAATCTTTCCCAATAAGATCGGCTTTCAACTGCCACAAGATATCCTTAATTGTGATACTCTTATTACTCATCTCCAGTTCAGGTAATTTACTAAACGAGCACCTAAGCTAGGAAATTTTAAAAATACCACAACTAACAGGAATAGACCGATCCGGTCAGAACCTCAATACAATTTCTTCAATTTCTGCAATATCGAACGGTTTTTCTACGAAACCATCGGCTTGAGAGCGTCTTGCAATTTCTGCCAGTCCTTCTGTGCCTGAAACAAGTATTACCGGAACTCGTCTCAATTGATTGATCGATTTTAAGATAACACAAAGATCACTGCCTTTCACCCCAATCAACCACTCGTCAAGAATGATTACATCCGGCCGGATGTTAATGATCTCCTGAATCGTTTCTGATTTCCAGGTAGGGAATGTATAGGTCTCAAATCCCAGACCACTTACTACCAGTTGCATCACGTCCAGGCAAGATAGATCGTCGTCAATAATGAGTACTTTTTTTCTTTTCATTAATTTAAAACCTCATTTGGAGAGAGCGAGCTTTAAATTCATTCTTCAACCAGGTAAACCTTGTTTAAACATATATCGCAGGAAATTGATTTTCTGAAACACTTATTTTTTAAAAAGTTTCTGGCATCAAACCATAACGCCGATTTATCGCAGCTAGTATTTTCAACCTGCTGCTAGGCACTACAACTAGTAAAATGTTGGCCCGGCTGGCATTCTCTTCATTCTAAGTCGTCTCAAAAAAAAAGTTTTTTTTCCGATAGGGGTAAAACGAAATCTCACTGTCCCATTACCAAACAACAAAAAAATGAGAATTTCAACTTATAGCAACTTGCTAAAAAACTTTGGTTTATCTGGAGTAGTGATTGCAAGCTTTTTCGCTGCTAATACCCTACAGGCACAAAATTATAACCGCCCTAAAGTCAACATTGGCCTGGTCTATCCCATCAGTACAAACGGAACGCAGGCTGCAGCCGACACTAACGTATTTTCCTTGAATGCTATTGCTGGCCTATCAGCCGAAGAGCAGGGAGTAGCCATTGCTGGATTTTCAAATGTCGTGAAAAACAACGCGACAGGGGTGGTAGTTTCGGGCTTTTCTAACCACATTGGAAAAAAGACGGATGGAGTGCTTGTCGCAGGTTTTGCAAATACATACGGAGCTGGCAAAGGGTTTCAGGTTTCTGGGTTTTCGAACGTAAGTACGGGCAATGTGGAAGGAGCTCAGTTCGCCGGCTTCTTAAACACTGCTCAGGAATTACGGGGAGCACAATTTGCAGGATTCTCGAATCACGCGACTACCATTGAAGGAACGCAGTTTGCCGGGTTCGTGAATACGGCAAAAGGCATAGATGGTTCCCAGTTCGCGGGTTTCGGAAATACAAGCCGAAGCTTGGTGAGTGGTTCACAACTAGCGGGCTTCATCAATACTGCTGGGGATGTTGAGGGATCGCAGGTTGCGGGCTTTATTAACATCGCAAGAAAAGTGAAAGGAGCGCAGATTGCCGGATTCATCAATATTGCCGACAGCAGCGACTGCCCGATTGGCATTATCAACATCATCAGAAACGGAGAAAAAAGTATTGGTTTCAGCATTGACGAAACGCAAACCGCTATGCTCTCCTTTCGCTCGGGTGGTAAAATAATGTATGGAATCCTTGGGGTTGGATACAACTTTAAGAACGAAGACGAGGTCTACGCGATGGAGGCCGGCTTGGGCGCACACTTACTTCCCCTTGGCGCATTCCGATTTAACACAGAAGCTACCTTTCAAACACTCGAAAGTTTCAACTTCGGCGAATACTTTAAGACATCACTTAAACTGATGCCTTCTTTGAGGATAGCAGGTAAAGTGGAGCTCTTTGGCGGGACTTCTTTAAACTTCATCAATACAAATACCACTGAAGGCAAGAATCTTTCAAACCATTACATCTGGGAGCGACAGCATCGGTGGAGCGATAACTTCAGCGCCTTATACATCGGCTACACCGCAGGAATAAACCTCATTTTCTAATTCACACATTTTTAACCATCGATAAGACAACAACATGAAAACTTTATTTTTTCTAACATTTCTAGGATTTTTCTTCATCTCGTGCACGAAAGAACGCATCGAAGCAAACGGCAACATTCAGACAGAAGTCCGTACACCGAGAGAGTTCCACCATGTACTAAGCTCAGGTTCGAAACGCATTCACATCAAATACGGAGCCGAGTACAAAGTCGAACTGAGGGGCTCTTCTAATCTGCTGCCCAGATTTAAAACCGAGGTAATTGGTGGCACTCTTAAACTAGGATATGAGCGTGTAAATGTGACTGATGACGACGTGGAAGTAGTGGTTACCATGCCGATAATTAAAGGTGTGAACCTTAGTGGCAGCGGGAAAGTCCATATTACCGGAGATTTTCCTTTTCAGGATGTCTTCGACGTTCGAATCAGCGGATCTGGTGATGTGGAGGTGCAGGATGGATTTGATGCCGAAGAGGTAGAAGTTACCATTTCGGGCTCAGGAGATGCCAACCTTCAAAGCGTATTTAGCAAGAGGGCCGATGTTAATATCTCAGGAAGTGGTGATGCAACGGTATCTGTAGAAGATCATCTAAAGGCAAGAATCAGCGGAAGCGGGAAAATCTATTACCACGGAAGCCCTCAAATCGATTCAAGGATCAGTGGAAGCGGAGAACTGATCCGGTTTTAGTTTACTTTCTTGCTGCAGCGCGAGCTCAACTGCAGCAAGAAACACTTTTTTTGCTGTTCCTAACTTCTTTCAGGGGAATCTATTTTTGTCTAAGTTTGAGGCAGAATTAGACAAGTGGAATTAACTGCTACTGCTCCAGCTTTCAACCAGTCGTACACAGAAGATGCTTTTGAGCGATTGTTCAAGGAGCACTTCAAGGCACTGCACGCCTATGCGAATATGATGCTGAAAGATGAGGAGCAGGCGGAGGAGATTGTTCAGCAGGTGTTTTTGAAACTTTGGGAAAGACGAGAGCAGCTCAACATCCAAATATCTATCAAGGCTTATCTTTATAAGTCGGTGCACAATGACTGTTTGAATTACTTCCAGCAAAATAAGACGAGGGCCAAATACGAGGACTATGCAAGTCGTTCAGGCTCGGCGGAAGCCGGAAGTGCAGCAAAAAAGCTCGAATTAAAAGAGCTGGAAGGCCGAATAGCAGACGCCCTCGATGAGCTACCGCAACAATGCCGTACCATTTTCCAGATGAGCCGGTTTGAAGAGTTAAAATACAAGGAAATTGCCGAGCAGTTAGGTATTTCTATCAAAACGGTAGAGAACCAAATGGGCAAAGCCCTGAAAATATTACGTGTTAAACTGGCTGAGTTTCTACCTCTGGTAATGCTTTGGCTTTCAAATCGGTTTTTGTAGGCTATGGACAACGAACTACTGGTTAAATATCTATTGAAAGAGACCACGGCCGAAGAGGAACAGCGTGTTCAGAACTGGCTTGAGTCCGACCTCGAGAACCAGAAGGAATTTGCTCGCATGGAACTGATATGGAGTCATAGCAAAAACCTGGCATCGAAAAGTACTGTAGATGAAAACGCAGCCTGGGACCGGTTCAAAAAAAGGTTACCACAAGAGCAGCCTCAGATAGTTCCTATAAAAGCACTCACGGTCAAAAGTATATGGTTGAAAGTTGCAGCCGTGCTGGTGCTCATATCAGGAGCCTGGTTTATGTATCAGTATTTGAATGTGCAGAGCGACAGCCTCATAGCAGCACAGTCTGTGGTGACAGAAACGCTTCCAGACGGATCGGAGGTAACACTAAACAAACATTCCGAAATTTCTTACGCTTTCTCCCGGTCGCGGAAACAGCGATTAGTAACGCTCGAAAAAGGAGAGGTGTTCTTTAAGGTGAGCCCTGATAAGGAAAAGCCCTTCATCATCAAAATGGATAAGCTAAGCGTAAAGGTGGTGGGAACATCGTTCAATATCAAGCATACTAAAAACCAAACCGAGGTAATTGTAGAAACCGGAGTAGTGGAGGTGAGTTCAAGTCAGCAGCAAGTAAGGCTTCGAAAAGGAGAGAAGGTTGTGTTTCGGGACCAGGAAACGATGGAGGTGGAGAAAAACACCGACCAGCTTTACAACTACTACCGAACTAAAGAATTTGTAGCAGATAATACTCCTTTGTGGCGTGTTGTAGAGGTTCTTAATGAAGCTTATCAAACAGAAATTGTGATTGAGAATCCAGAGATTCGTAACCTTACAATTACCACTACCTTTAAAAATGAACCCATCGAAAATATTCTTCAGGTAATCAAGGACACGTTCGATATCAGCGTTGAAAGGCGTGATGAAAGGTTTATTTTGAGATAACAATATGAAACGCTCGGGCTTCTTCCTTATCATTTTTTTATGCGCTTTGCTGCAGACGAAGGCTCAACACAGTTCACCGAAGTTCTCTAATCTGTCCAGAAACATTTCCATCAGAATTGTCAACCAGCCTTTAGGAGAAGTACTTAACCGGATCAGTCACGCCGGAAGCTTCGTTTTTTCTTACAGCGGAAATGCCATTAAAAAGGACAGTGTCGTTTCCGTTGCGGTTCAGAACAAGACGGTGAGGCATGTGTTGGATGAACTTTTTAAAGGCAATGTTGAATACAAGGAGAGCTCGAACTACATTATTCTAAAAAGCATTTCGGGGCGATTGGACCTCAAGACGGAGAATATCGCGAGCCAGAAAAACTTCTATGAGATAGAGGGTTATGTATTGGACCAAAAAACGGGTCAGGGAGTAAAGGACGCGAGTGTGTACGAAAAGCAACTCCTCAAATCGACGCTCACGGACAATAACGGTTATTTCAAACTTCGATTCAAGGGCAACCATGAAAGTGTGGTGCTCACCGTCAGTAAAGACAATTTCAGGGACACTACCATTCGCTTTCTTTCTTCCATTACCATTCGTCCGGAAGGTTTTGAGTCTAAAGCAGGGGAGAACGGGGTTCTCAGTATTGTAGAACGTTATGGTATTAGTCGCTTTCTGCTCAGCTCCCGGCAGCGGATCCAAAGTTTAAACATCCCTGGCTTCCTGGCTAACAGCCCCTTTCAGGCTTCTTTTCTACCAGGTCTAAGTTCCCACGGGATGCTTAGCTCGCAGGTAGTAAATAAAGGTTCGCTGAATGTCCTGGGCGGATATACAGCTGGAGTGGATGGAGTTGAACTAGCAGGACTGTTTAACATCAACAAGCAGGACGTGAAGAAAGTGCAGGCGGCGGGATTATTTAACCTGGTGGGTGGATCTGTGGAAGGCGTTCAAAGTGCTGGTTTGGTAAATATGGTTTTAGATAGCCTAGACGGGGTGCAACTTGCGGGTCTGATCAATAGTGTGAACCGGAAGTCGGAAGGAGTACAGGCAGCGGGACTAATTAATCGTGTTGGCAAGGACTTTAAGGGCGGTCAATTTGCAGGCCTAATCAACATCGGTCAACAGAAACTTGACGGCGTTCAGGCGGCTGGACTATTAAACTTTAGCGGCAAATCACTGAAAGGCGTACAAGCGGCGGGACTGGGGAACGTCACCGGAAAAACCATGGATGGCGTCCAGGTAGCAGGGCTATTCAATGTTGCGAAGAAGATGCATGGGACCCAAGTTGGGCTCATCAATATTGCAGACACTTCGTCTGGCTATAGTATCGGACTTCTTAACCTCGTACGGAAGGGCTATCATAAGATATCTATCTCTGCCAACGAAGCTATCAATACCAATCTTTCCATCAAAACAGGTAACGCGAAGTTGTATACGATTCTCTCAGCAGGCGCGAACATTGCAGACTCGGCGAAAGCCTATACCGCCGGTCTGGGTTTGGGGCACGACTTTCTATTTAATAACCGACTTTCGCTGGCTTCAGAACTGGCATCGCAGCTGGTTTACCTGGGGGACCTTGAAAATGTGGGCAGCTGGAATAAATTGCAACTTCAGTTGCAGTGGAAAGTGATAAAAGGATTAACAATTTTTGCAGGTCCTTCCTACAGTATTTACCATCAACAAAAACAATCCCCCACGGAATCAGGATTCAAACGCACCATTACACCAACTAACGCCCGTCAACTTTTTGAAAACACCTATGGTTGGCTGGGCTATAATTTAGGAATTACTTTCATGTAGCGCCTGAAGAACAGCTCAGAGAAGCTGCATGACTAGCTAAGCGAGCACTTATTCAGCCGATTTTGGTAACGATAATAATTCCCGTAGACCAGTTCATCTTTGTAAGTTGAACATCCGTCCTGGCCTCTAAAAGCGCTATCAAGGAATCTACATTGCCCTGATGATTTTCCGGCCAATTAGGTTGTGGCAACATGTCGTCAATGATGTAAAGCCCGCCCGGTACTAACAATTCCAGCGCTAGATCCAGATTACTATACTTGCCAGGCCAGGCATCCGCAAAAATCAGATCAAACTTATCCCCCTGATATTGCTGAAGCCACTGGTTGCCATCGGTACAGAGAATAGTGACCCGGCTATTATCTTTAAAGAAACTTCTGGCTATCGCTAGATATTCTTCGCTATTGTCGATAGAGATGATCGAAGATTTAGCGTCCATGGCCCCAACGATCCAGGAGAGGGACAAACCAGTGCCGGTGCCCAATTCAAGGAAGCGACCAGCCGGTTTTGAAGCTACGAGTGTCCGAAGAAGACTGCCTGTCTGCAAATCAGAAGGCATGGAGAAGTTGATTTTCTGCGATTCTCGCTGAATACTGGCATAATCAGCAGGAGTACAAATGATTGAATCTGTCATAAGGTTTAACGGGTGTTTTTACTTTTCTATCACCCATGCATCAAATATAAGCCATTGAAAGAATTTATTAACCTTCTTAAAACCAACCGACTTAAGCAAGCCCGTCAACTCTTCTTCACTGATGTAAAACAGCTCGTTTTCAATATGATGCAGGCCCTTCTCCAAAGTATCATCTTCGATATTCAGCAGTTGATATCCTTTATAAAGCTCAAAGTTTTCATTGAATGCCTTTTTACTTCCTGTGATATCTGCCAGGATAAACGTGCCTCCCGGCTCCAGCAGATCAAACACCTTCTGAAAAATGGCCTTCTTTACATTGGTATCAAAAAAGTGGGTTACGAGAATACAGGTTGCAGCGTCAAAGTTCCCATCAACTTCATGCACTGTTCCCTCCACGATCTTAACATTGCTTAATTCTTTAGTCTTTTCCCTAGCGAGCTGATTCATAATGGCTGAAGGATCAACACCGACCAACTCCCATGTGGGCTTAATGCTTGCCAATGAGTATAATTCGTTTCCTGTACCTGATCCAACCACCAATACGCGGTGTGATTGATCCTTACTAAGCCGTGATTTCAATATTGGAAAAAGCAGCTCGGCAAGATTGTCGTAATTGGGGAACCATTTTCGGATGGAAGTATCATAGTGAGTAGCTCGCTCTCCGTCAAACATTTCTATCGTTTTCATAAACTAGTTGGTTGTTCCATACCGGGACCTATGTTTCTCGTAACCACTCTCCCAAACTCTGCTCTTCGTCCGGTTATTAGTGGTAACTGTTCGGCCAACATCTTGTTTTGCCAGCCTGCTATGCTTATCGGATATTACATTACTTTGTAACTTATAAAATACTGGCGAGGATAAAATCCTACAATACCTGGAGAACTTGGTATAAAAAACCTTCTCATCACCGTTCTATTTTTGTAATAAGCTAACCAACCTGCAGCTAGACTAAAAAAACTATTTTACTTTTTCTCAGCATTTGCGAGCAGGGAATTGGCCAATTTATTAGTTAAACATGCATAAGATAAGCACATTACTTCTTGCAATGCTCATCTCGATCCAGGTCTTTTCTCAGGATTTGAGTTTATATGATATTAAATGTGAGAATAAGGTAAATCCGCTGGGGGTGGAGATGCTCAGCCCGAGACTAAGCTGGAAGATAAAATCCGCGAACAGAGGAGTAAAACAAGTTGCTTACAGAGTATTAGTGTCGGACGACCTGTCAAACCTAAAGCAGAATAAGGGAAATGTGTGGGATTCTAAAAAAGTAACATCCTCGGCTTCTATACAAGTACCCTACAGTGGCAATCGCCTCCAACCTGCAAAAAAGTATTTCTGGAAGGTGATGATCTGGGATAACAACAACAAGAGTTCCGCATGGAGTGATCCTGCATCCTTCAGCATGGGGCTGCTCTCGCCAGCTGACTGGAAGGGAGCCAAATGGATCGCTTATGAAAAACTTCCTGATTCTCTTATCACCCCGCTTCCTACAGATAAAAAAGTCGATAAAATAACTACCAACAATGTTTTACCGCTGTTGCGGAAGGACTTTTCGGTTAAAAAGAAGCTAAAACGAGCAACTGCCTTTGTTGCCGGACCAGGACATTTTGAACTTAGCATCAATGGAAAAAAAGTGGGTGACCACTTTTTGGATGCGGGATGGACGAAGTACGATAAGGAAGCACTTTATGTAAGCTTCGACCTGACAGATAAAATAAAACAGGGTCAAAACACAGTAGGGGTTATGCTCGGCAATGGCTTCTACTACGTTCCGCCGGTGAAAGGGCGCTTCCGGAAATTGAAGGCCGCCTTCGGTTATCCAAAGATGATTACGAGAATTGTATTGGAGTACTCCGATGGTTCTTCAGAAAATGTGATCAGTGATCAGAGCTGGAAGACAGCTCCAGGTCCCATCGTTTTTTCGAGCATCTACGGTGGTGAAGACTATAATGCAAATTTGGAGCAAAACGGTTGGAACAAGCCGGGATTCAAAGCGACCAATTGGAGAAATGTATTGCTGGTGGATGGCCCACCGAAGCTGCTTTCTCAGATGGCAGAACCTCTTAAGGTTTTCGAACAATTTACTCCCGTTAGCACTAATACATTGCCCAACGGTGATTTAGTGTTTGACCTTGGACAAAATGCTTCTGGAATTATCGAGTTGCAAGTAAAGGGAAATAAAGGAGATACCGTGCGAATCGCTCCAGCCGAATTGCTGAAAGCGGACGGATCGGTGAACCAGCGACCAACCGGAAGTCCTTTCTATTTCACCTATATTCTTAAGGGAGAGGGGCTCGAAACCTGGCGGCCACGTTTCACTTACTATGGCTTCCGCTACCTACAAGTTGCCCGGTCTTCTGCGTCTAAAACAAAAAATAACGGTCTCCCGCAACTCGTAGGCATCAAAGGACTGCATACACGAAATGCAGCGCCACGGGTAGGTGAGTTTGTATCATCTAACGAGCTGTTTAATAAAACTGATAAATTAATTGATTGGGCCATCAAGAGCAATATGGCCAGTGTATTTACAGATTGTCCGCACCGAGAGAAACTCGGCTGGTTAGAAGAAGTTCACCTCATGGGCTCTTCGATGCGCTACAACTACGACATTTCCAACCTTGGAAGAAAGAACATTCAGGACATGAAGACAACGCAACTTGAGAACGGTCTTGTGCCTGAAACTGCTCCCGAGTATGTGAAGTTTGAGTGGGGAGGGGACATGTTCCGCGATTCACCTGAATGGGGAAGCAATAGCGTTATTATGCCCTGGTATATGTATCAGTGGTACGGAGATCGTCAGATTCTGGAGTCAAGTTACCCAATGATGCAGAAGTATCTTTCCTATCTGCAAACTAAAGCGAACAAGCACATCCTATCGCAAGGTTTGGGCGACTGGTACGATCTGGGACCGAAACCGCCGGGTGTATCGCAGCTTACGCCGATGGGCGTTACTGGCACTGCCATTTATTACTATGATTTAAATATCATGGATAGCATTGCGCAGATGCTTGGAAAACCTGCGGATGCAGAACGCTACCGAAAACTGGCAACTGAAGTAAAGGCATCCTTTAATCAACATTTCTTCAATAAGGAAACAAAGCAGTATGCCACGGGCAGTCAAACCGCCAATGCAATGGCCTTGTATATGGATTTGGTTGAGCCACAGTACCGCGATGCAGTACTTGCTAACCTGATAAAAGATATTCGGGACAGAGGCAATGCACTTACTGCTGGCGATATTGGATTTCGCTACCTGTTGAGAGTGCTTGAAAATGCCGGTCGTTCTGATGTTATTTTCGACATGAACAGTCGTACCGATGTTCCTGGCTACGGATACCAGTTAGCGAAAGGAGCAACTTCACTTACAGAATCCTGGGCTGCACTTCCTACAGTCTCAAATAATCACTTGATGCTGGGGCATCTGATGGAATGGTTTTACAGTGGTTTAGGTGGAATCCGGGCTACAGATGGCGCTATTGCGTTCAATAAGATAGACATAAAGCCGGAACCAGTAGGTGACGTAAATTTTGCGAAAGCGAGCTACGATTCTCCTTACGGCACAATCCGGAGCGATTGGAAAAAAACTGCTACCGATTTTCAGATAACCGTAGAGGTTCCTGCTAATACTACCGCTACTATCCATATTCCGGCTAACGCGACAGACCTGATCAAAGTGGATGACCAGCCGCTTTCAAATCAGAAAAACGTGCAATTTGCTGGATTTAAAGATGGTCGGGCAATCGTGAAGGTAGGTTCCGGGACTTACCAGTTCAACGCATCAAAAAAATAACAAACACATGAAACTTAGATATTTAACACTCTTCTTTCTTCTGGCTTCAGCTTCGCCAAGTCTTGCCCAGAACAGTAATGCTACAGTCCCACAAGAAAAAATGCAGGAACTGTATAATGAGATAAAAACTCCTTACAAATACGGGCTGGTAAAAGTTCCGGAGGATAATTCAAAAAAACTTGATTGTCCCAGCGTTTTCAGAAAGGGAAATAAATGGTACATGACCTACGTAGTGTTCGACGGTCGGGGGTATGAAACCTGGCTTGCAAAAAGTAAAGACCTGCTGAACTGGGAAACCTTGGGCAAGGTGATGAGCTTTGGAGCAGATACGAGCAAGTGGGACGCCCATCAGCGTGCAGGTTATATTGCCCTGCAAGATCATAAGTGGGGTGGAAGCTACAAGCTAAAAAAACATAAGGGAAAGTACTGGATGTCCTATTTCGGTGGAGACACCAAAGGCTACGAACAGGGCGATCTGAAGATCGGAATGGCTTTTACTGAAAAAGACCCATCGAAGCCGCATGAATGGCAGCGCATGCCTAATCCCATTTTCACGTCAAAAGATGCTGACGTCAGATGGTGGGAAAACCGAAAGCTATTTAAGAGTAGTGTTGTTTGGGATAAAGAAAAAACGACAGGGCATCCTTTTGTGATGTATTATAACGCCAACGGAGATTCGGCAAAGAACAACATCAAAACACGTTGGTTCGAGCGGATCGGTATGGCTGTTTCTGATGACATGGTGAACTGGAAGCGATTCAACACGGAGCCAGTAGTACATCATCCGGTTGGAATTACTGGTGACGCAGTTCTGCAGAAAATTAATGATACTTGGGTGATGTTTTACTTCGGTGCTTTCTGGCAAGATCGTAAAGGTGCTTTCAATCGCTTTGCAGCATCGAAGGATATGGTCAACTGGACCGACTGGAACGGTGATAATCTCATTGAATCTTCTGAGAATTACGACGAATTGTATGCGCATAAGTCGTTTGTAGTAAAGCATAAAGGAGTAGTGTATCATTACTATTGCGGGGTGAATAAGGCTGAACAGCGAGGTATTGCTGTAGCTACCTCCAAAGACCTTGGCAAAAGCAAACTAAACTTTGTAGCGGCTCCAAAAAAGTAGGCCTAACAAATACATATAAGATTTTAAAATTGGTTCTAGTAAATTGTTTAATGATTGGTAAGTCAGGTTCTGCGTCTTACGGTGCGGTAAGCGCAGAGCAACCTGGCTTCTCGACAGAAAATCACTACCTAAATCAGCCTTAGTGTACTAACTATGCTATCGAAAATCAAAGTATCTGTTGGAAAGGACCTATCCTTTATATCGGTGATAGTGCTGGATGCAAAAGGTAACTTGGTGCCAAATGCAAACCATCTGGTGAGCTTTGAGATAGCGGGTGAAGGAGCTATTGTGGGAGTAGATAATCGCTATCAGTCGAGCCACGAACCGTTTAAGGCTAACTACCGGAAAGCATTTAACGGCAAATGTCTGGCAATTGTTCAGTCGACTAAGAAATCTGGAAAAATAAAACTGGAAGCGACTTCGCAGGGATTAAGGCCTGCTAGTATCACTATAAAAAGTAAGTAATATGAAAATGTCTTCTGCTTTTGCTAACAACTTTTTTGAGAATATTCAGGTAGATATGTATTCTGCTACTCCCAAGTATCTACAACTTGCGTATTCAATTCTAAGTGCTATCGAAGCAGGGAAGATCCAAAAGAACATCCTCCTACCTTCGTTAAACGAATTGTCATGCAATCTCGAAATATCCAGAGAGACAGCAGATAAGGGCTACAAATACTTGCAGCACATGGGCATTTTGCAAGCTATTCCCGGCAAGGGTCATTATGTGGCGACTACAGAAATTAAGCAGGAAGTAAAAATTTGTCTTCTAATCAATAAGATCAGTGACGAAAAGAAGGTATTTTACGACGCCTTTGTTTCCAGTCTGGGGATGCAAGTGCCCATCGACTTCTATGTGTACAATAACGACTATGTGCTGTTTAAAAAACTATTGAGCGGTAAAGCCGACTATTCGCACTATGTCATTATCCCTCATTTCTATGATCATGTGGCCGAGGCAGAGTCGCTGATTAACACTATCCCAAAAGAAAAACTGATTTTGCTCGACAAGAATATCTCTTCCATAAAAGGAAAACATGGCTGCATTTACGAGAACTTCAGAAAGGACATTTACGGTGCTTTAGAAAAAGCTTTGGTTCCACTCGGGAAATACGAGACGCTGAAACTGGTTTTTCCTGAGAAAAGTTATTTCCCGGAGGAGATCATTCACGGCTTCAATTCCTTTTGTCAGCAATATGCTTTCGAGCGAAAAGTAATATGTGATGTAGAAAATGAAGAAATAAACAGGAGAGAAGCTTATATTACCTTAACGGAGCCAGATATGATCACATTGATTGAGAAGGTAGGCGAACAGGGTTTTAAACTAGGGGAGGAGGTAGGACTGATCTCCTACAATGAAACTCCTTTGAAAAAATTCATTCTCGACGGAATCACAACCATTTCTACAGACTATAGACAAATGGGAGTTCTGGCAGCCAAAATGATTTCAGAAGATTACCGGGAGAAGGTAGAACTTAACTTTTCAATTAACCTTCGACCTTCACTTTAAACAAAGCAATGAGCACGATTTATAATAAACTGTTACCGATATTTTTCCTGGCCCTCTTTTTTTCTGAGACACAAGCAGTTGAAATTTGGGTGTCTCCGAAAGGATCTAATCAAAATCCAGGAACAAAGGATAAGCCGCTGGCGGATGTTGGAATGGCGATCCGTAAGGCTCGTGATCTGCGCCGTCTTGCTGATCCCTCTGTCGCAAATGGTGTATTCATCATCCTTCGCGGCGGAACTTACACCCTTGAAGAACCTATTTTCATTCGTCCCGAAGATTCTGGTACAGCAGCCAGTCCTACTGTAATACAATCGGCACCAGGCGAAATACCGGTGTTAAGTGGAGGAACGTCAGTAAAAGGCTGGAAGAAGGCAGCAGCGGCTGTTCCAGGCTTACCGGCCAAAGCGCAGGGACAGGTATGGGTGGCCGATGCACCAATGGTGGGAGGAGATATTCTTGATTTCCGTCAACTTTGGGTGAACGATGAAAAAGCCACTCGGGCTCGTCATATAAACGCGGATAGCATGAGCCGCATCCTCTCCTGGAATCACAAGGAAGAAACGACGTGGATCCCTAAACCAGCCGTCGATATATCTAAAGTGCAGGGAATGGAAATGTTCATCCACCAGTGGTGGGCAATTGCAAATCTGAGGGTAAAGTCGGCAGAAGTACGAGGAGATAGTGTAAAACTTTCTTTCTACCAACCTGAAAGCCGCGTGCAGTCCGAGCATCCCTGGCCAGCTCCCTGGATCTCCAAAAAAACTGGTAATTCAGCTTATATTTTGTCAAACGCCATTCAGTTCCTGGACGAACCCGGAGAGTGGTACCTGGACAAAAGAAACTACAAGCTATATTACTGGCCAAGGAAAAATGAGAACCTGGCAAAAGCAGACGTAGTAGTGCCTGTACTGGAAACCTTGGTAGAGATGGAAGGAACGATTGACTACCCTGTTTCTTTTGTTAGCTTTAAAGGAATCCGCTTTGAACACAGCAGCTGGTTGCGCCCTTCGAAATTTGGTCACGTTCCGCTTCAAGCGGGGATGTATCTGCTGGATGCCTACAAGCTCAAAGTCCCCGGAACACCGGACAAGAAAGGCCTGGAGAATCAGGGCTGGATAGGCCGTCCTGCTGCTGCCGTGGAAGCTACTTTTACGAACAATACGTCATTCGAAAATTGCCGCTTCGAGCACCTCGCCTCTACTGGTCTGGACTATAAGCGTGGCAACCATCATGATAAAATTGTAGGAAATTTATTTAAAGACATCGGGGGTACTGGAATTCATGTAGGCGTCTATTCTGACGAAGCTTTCGAGACTCATCGTCCATACAATCCGAGTAACGAGCGCGAAATCAGTTCAAACACCCTGATCGCTAATAATTTGGTGACGGATGTAACTAATGAAGATTGGGGATGCATTGGCATTAGCGCCGGTTTCGTCAAGGGGATTAACATCGAGCATAATGAAGTGAACGAGGTGGCATATACAGGGATTTCTGTAGGTTGGGGATGGACAAAAACCATCAATGGGATGAGTAACAACCGGATCGTTGCCAATAAAATCCACCATTACGGCAAGCACATGTACGACGTTGCAGCCATCTACACGCTATCGGCTCAGCCGGGATCTGTGATCACCGAGAACTATGTCGACAGCATTTACAAAGCTCCTTACGTTCATGATCCAAACCATTGGTTTTATTTGTACACTGACGAAGGATCGTCATACTTCACCGTGAAAGATAACTGGACCCCCGCCGAGAAGTTCTTGCAGAATGCAAACGGACCCGGAAATACCTGGACCAACAACGGGCCAATGGTAGCGGATTCGATTAAGAATGCTGCCGGATTACAAAAAGAATATCAGTATCTTTTGAAGGAAAAAGTAGGGAATAAATCGAACAGAGCGATCAATAAATATACTCCGGATAATGCATCGAATAGCAAATAGTCTCTCTTATAAAACGTTTTTATCAACTATCGGGAAACTGATAGTTTTTTCTGTTTTAACAATCAACCTCGCTGCCTGCAAAGGCCTGGTGAACAGCGATACTAAATCTGCAGAGCAACGGGCAGATTCAGCAGCCGCCCAAAAGCCCTTGGTCATGGAGGTTATCGCGAAAAGCGGAAGTCTTGATACCGCGTTGCTTTTCAAGGCCATCCGCGAAAGTTCGATTCCGGAAACTGCTGTGTACAATTGGAATAATCGCTACGTAATCTTCGGGAAGATCGCTGATACGGAATTCACTAAAAGTCTGATTCTGGCTAAACAGCCCGATCTGGACGTGAAGGTGTACCGGGATAAGTTCTATGAATTCAGCAGGGAGAAACATTGCCAGCCTAATGGTTTGGCTAGCGAATGGGATCACACCATTTTGACAGCTAATTTGGTGCAGGATTCCGTTTTACAGCAGGAGTACCTCGACTACCACGCTACGCAGTTTGAGAAATGGCCTGAATTATCGAAAGGATTCTGCAATGCCAATTTCCAACAGCTCCTGATATTTAGAAACGGCAGGCAGCTGATGCTGGTAATCAGTATCCCGAAAGGAGAAAGCCTGGATAAGCTGAATCCGAAAACAACGGAAAATAACCCTCGCGTGGATGAATGGAATAAGCTGATGGCAAAATATCAGGAGGGGATAGAGGGAACGAAGCCCGGCGAAACCTGGGTATTTTTAAAACCGGTAAAATAGACCAACAAACATCATAACTACATCTTTTGTGCAGCCTTCGACTTGAGGGACCAGCAAAAGGTGATACAACAACCAACATGCTACGACTAGGAATATTAGGACTTGGAGAGGGCAGAAGCACCATCTCCGCTGCTTTAAAAAGTGAAAAATGGGTATTGAAGACTATCTGCGACATGAACGAGGAGATGTGCAGACAGCGCGCAAAAGAATTCGATTTCCACAATTATACCACCAATTATCAGGACATGCTGGATGATAAGGAGATCGACGTAATTGCAATCTATACCCCTGATCATCTTCATGCTGACCATGTTAAACAGGCGTTACTACACGACAAACACGTGGTATGTACAAAGCCTTTCATTGATGACCTATCCAGAGCAAATGAACTCTTGGAAATCAGTGCTAAGACTGGTAAAAAGGTTTTTGTGGGACAAAGTTCTCGTTTTTTTGAGCCAATGAAACGTCAGCGAAAGGATTTTGAGCAGGGCTTGATAGGTGAGCTGATTACGATTGAGGGCCACTACCATGCAGATCATCGCTGGTTCCTGGAAAAGGGCTGGTCTTTGAAGCAAGCTTTCAAGTGGTTATTTGGTGGCTTGAGTCATCCAACCGACTTCATCCGTTGGTACCTGCCTGAAGTTGAAGAAGTGATGGGTTATGGCATGCTGAGTGCCAATGGTGCAAAGGCAGGGCTAAAAAACCACGATACTATGCACTTTATCTTCAAGGCGAAAGATGGAAGAATTGCCCGTGTGAGCGGTGCCTACACCGGCCCAACCCAGCCTACAAAACGCGACAGTGGCATGAGTTGCATCTTAAGGGGAACAGAGGGTGCTAGTCAGGCCGATTACCACGAATTGCGTTACGCTATTACCGACAACACCGGGGAGGAGCGCATTATTCATTGGGGCGACGCTACCCTGAAACACTATTTCCGCTTCGAGGGACAAAGTCACCATGCCGGCGAATACCAGAACTACCTGGAATACTTTGCAGATAGCATCAACGAGAACTTCACTGCCTGTCCAGATATCAAAGAAGGAATTGGCACTATTGCTTTGCTTCAGGCCATGGATAAGTCGCTGGAAACGGGCTTGCCGGTAAAAGTTGCGGATATATTGAAAGCATTCAACATCTCACCTGAATCTATAAGCCAGTAATATGGGAAACATAGTCGACCGTTTGACGGTATTGGATTACGCCATCGTGGCAACTTACCTGATCATACTTTTTGTGATCGGGTACCGGGCTAGTTTCTCTCAAAAGAAAGACGATGACGAGTCCCTGTTTCTTGCAAATAAGTCTTTAGGATGGGCAAGTATTGGCTTTAACATGTGGGGAACCAACGTCGGGCCTTCCATGTTGCTGGCATTTGCCAGCATTGGGTATAGCACAGGAATCGTTGCCCTTAACTTCGACTGGTACGCATTTGTATTTCTGCTGCTGCTAGCCATTGTATTCGCTCCTAAATATCTGGCAGCCAATGTTTCTACCATGCCCGAGTTTATGGGCAAGAGATATGGAGACTCGACACAGAACATTCTGGCGTGGTACGCTCTTATTAAAATCCTTATTTCCTGGCTGACGCTGGGTCTTTTTGCCGGAGGATTTTTAGTACGTCAGATCTTAGGAATTCCGATGTGGCAATCGGTTATTGTTCTGGTGCTCTTTGCCGGATTATTTGCTTATGCTGGTGGACTAAAAGCAATTGCACGGGTAAATGTTTTTCAAATGATCCTTCTGATTTGCGTATCTCTGACACTATCCGTACTTGGCATCATGAAAGTAGGAGGTATTTCAAAAATGTACGAAAGTGTACCGGCTGAGTACTGGAGTCTGATACGCCCTGCTGATGACAAGCAATATCCGTGGCCGGCAATCCTACTGGGTTATCCGGTGGCCGCCATTGCCTTCTTCTGTACTGATCAGGCTATGGTTCAATCCGTGCTCGGAGCTCGCAACCTTGAACAGGGACAATTAGGGGTGAACTTTATCGGTTGGTTGAAGATCCTTTCCCTTCCTTTATTTATTCTGACAGGTGTCCTGTGCTATATTCTGTTTCCCGGCTTGAACGATCCCGCAGAGGCCTATATGACTATGGTAACCAATCTTTTTCCTCCGGGAATGAACGGTTTAGTGATCGTGGTTTTAATTGCGGTTTTGGTAGGAACAATCGGATCTTCTTTGAATTCGCTCAGTACGGTATTCACAATGGATGTCTATGCGAAGAAGATTAATCCGAATGCGACTAATAAAGACATTGTTAGAGTAGGAAGACTGACAGTGATTGCGGGTTGTGTGTTTGCGGTGATGACTGCCCTGGCAATTGATAACATTAAAGGACTGAATCTTTTCGACGTATTCCAATCTGTTCTCGGATTTATCGCCCCTCCACTCTCCGTGGTGTTCCTGCTAACGGTATTCTGGAAACGAACAACCAGAAAGGCGGTGAATTTTACGCTATCGGTTGGCTCGGCGTTCAGTTTGCTAGTGGGTATCGTGTACCTGTGGATATTAACGCCTGATAAGTTCCCGTTCTGGCCGCATTACCTTTTATTATCGTTTTACATCTTCGCTTTCCTGTTAATCGTAGCGATAATCATTTCATTGTTGGACAAATCGCCAGAAGTATATAAACCAGATCTGGAAGTAACCAAGAATATCGCCAAGCCGACCAAACGGGTAAAAGTAGCATGGACAATGCTGGTAATAACAATGGTTATACTTTACATCATTTTCAGGTAAGGTATAGCAATTATTTAAAGAGAACCCGGAATCGGGGAAAAATAGAAAACAAAGACCAATAGTATATTATGAACCTCAAGAGAATTTTTATTCTGACGTTGTTTCTCGGTTTACTGACGCCTGAAATATCGCTTGCTCAATCAAAAGCGACCTGGATTTGGTATCCGGGCGATTTTGAGATCTATTTAAGTAATAAGATGCAAAACCGCCGCACAGAGCGCGGATCATTCTTTCCTCCATTTTGGAAGCTGGACAGTCATTATCCACTGATCGATTTCCATAAAAACTTCGATTTGAAGCAGGCCGAAGATGTAGACCTTTTCGTAGAGGGCCAATACAATGTGAAGATCGATGGAAAAGCAATTTCAGGATATCCTAAACGGATTCGCATCCCAGCCGGGAAGCACAAGTTAAGCTTGAAAGTGTTTAACAATGCCAGTCCTCCATCAATCTTCGTTCAGGGGAAAACAGTAGTTTCAGACGATACTTGGTTGGTTACATTTGAAGACAAGGAATGGATTGATGAATCAGGAAAGGCTTCTGATCAGTCTGGGACTACCTGGTTAAACGCAGGTTCCTGGAACTTTAACGCCGCAGCAACTCCTCCTTCCAAATTCTCATTAGCCACTACTCCTCAATCGGCAGTAAATGTGGTGAAGAATGGCAAATCGATGTTGATTGACTTTGGAAAAGAAACGTTCGGATTTATCAAACTTCACGGCTTAAATGGTAAAGGAAACGTGAATATCTACTATGGTGAATCCAAGGAAGAAGCCTTAGCTACGGAGACCTGCGAAACGCTTGACTATCTTGAGGTGAACAATTCGCAAAAACGCGACTCTACTTTAGATCTGACTAAAGCCTTCCGCTACGTAAATGTGCAGTACGACGGGAACATCTCTGTCGATTCCGTGTCCATGTTGTATGAATATCTTCCGGTAGTTGAAAAAGGTGGGTTCCGCTGCTCTGACGAGGAGATCAACAAGATCTATGATGTGGCCAAGTATACGTTCCACCTGAACACGCGTGAATTCCTGATCGATGGAATCAAGCGTGACCGCTGGATCTGGTCAGGTGATGCGAATCAAAGTTACCTGATGAATTATTATCTGTACTTTGATTCGCCGTCCGTAACGCGTACGCTTGCTGCGCTTCGGGGGAAAGATCCGGTAACGAGCCATATCAATACCATTATGGACTATACGTTCTACTGGTTTATCGGCATCTATGATTATTATTTGTATACCGGCGATAAGAGCTTCATCCAGACCTATTACCCGCGGATGCAGAGTCTGATGGAATATTGCTTATCCCGCAGAAATAAAAATGGCCTCATGGAAGGTTTAGCCGGCGACTGGGTGTTCATCGACTGGGCTGAAGGACTGAGCAAAAAAGGAGAGGTGAGTGTGGAGCAGGTGCTATTTGCACGAAGCTTAGAGGCGATGGCGCTAAGTGCTGAAATTGCAAAGGACAATGCCGGAGCAGCCCGCTACAAAGCACTTGCTGCCGATCTGAAAACCAAAATCTTTGCAAACTACTGGAACGAGCAGAAGCAAGCGCTTGTGCACAGCAGGGTAGATGGCAAGCAAACCGAAAACGTGACCCGTTACGCTAATATGTTTGGTATCTTTTTCGACTACTTTACAGATCAACAGAAACTTGGTGTAAAACAAAACGTTCTGCTAAACGATAAAATCCAAAAAATTACTACGCCGTACATGCGTTTTTATGAGCTGGAAGCTCTTTGTGCAATGGGCGAGCAGCCGTACGTATTGAAAGAAATGAAAGATTACTGGGGTGGTATGTTGAAATTGGGTGCCACCTCTTTCTGGGAAGAATACAACCCATCGAAAAAAGGAGTGGAGCATTACGCCATGTACGGTCGTCCTTTCGGAAAGAGCTTATGCCACGCATGGGGAGCCAGCCCGCTTTATCTTTTAGGTAAATACTATTTGGGAGTGAAGCCTACCTCCGCGGGATACAACACTTACTCAATAGAGCCCGTGTTGGGAGGACTGAAGTGGATGGAAGGTTCGGTGCCGACGCCGAATGGAAAGATCAGCCTTTACTGCAGCACCAATCAGATCAAGGTGAAAGCAGACGAGGGAACCGGTGCTTTGAAAATAAAAAGCAAGACTAAGCCGACAGTTAAGGGAGCGGCAGTTCGCTCTATCGGCAATAACCTGTATGAGATACAAATCAACAAAGGCAAAGAGTACCAGATCAAATATCAGGCTCTTTAAAGATTGTTAGCTGATAAGAAAGGCGCCTCGAAGGCGCCTTTCTCAATATTAGCAGTTCCCATCTACCGAGCAGGAGTCCCCCTCAATGATGTTCAGCTTATTTTCCTCGGCAAAAGCTTTGCTTAAAGCACCAGCAAAAACTTCTGGCGATTGAGCGCCAGAAACAGCGAACTTCCTATTGAATACAAAGAACGGAACTCCTCGCACTCCTAATTGCTGTGCTTCCTGAATATCCTTCTTCACCTCATCAGAATACGTTTTCTGCGCTAGTGCTGCCCTGGCTTCACTTTCATCCAATCCCAGTTCTTTAGCAAGCCCTACAAGCGTATCCAAATCTGCAATGTTTTTACCTTCAATGAAGTAGGCAGCCAGTAATCGCTCTTTGGCTTCCCCTTGTTTATCGAACTTAGCAGCGAAGTGGATGAGACGGTGGGCATCGAAGGTATTTGCAACAACAGCCTTGTCGAACTGGTAGTCTAAACCAACTTCGTTCGCCATTTGGGTCACCTGCTGATGCATTTCTTTCGAATTTTCTAGGCTCATTCCCTTTCGCTCTGCGAGATATTCGTAAACGGATTTACCCGGTTCACTTTGGGTAGAAGGATCTAGCTGAAAGCTCTTCCATTCAATCTCAACTTTATCTTTTCCCGCAAAATCTTCCAATGCCTTCTCAAATTTTCTTTTTCCTATGTAGCAAAACGGACAAACAATGTCCGACCAAACTTCAACCTTCATATTTTTAATTAATAAGCAGCGGTAAAGCGCTGACGGATGTGATTTCCCTGTTCTAATTCATCTATAATGGCAAGCGCCAGATCTTCAACCGACAAGACACTCCGGCCTTCTTCATCAAATACCGGATTGTCCAATCCTTTTCTATAGGTGCCTCTACGAACGCCGGAAGTTCCCTGATGCATTTCAAAGGCGGGGCTGAAAAACGTCCACTCGAGTTCTTTCTCCTCCTTCAGGATATTGAGATAATCACGAGCAGCAGTAGCTCCTGGCTTTATTGCCGCAGGAAAATCTGGCTGATCTACAGCTTGAACGCCTGGAGCAATCTCCAAACTTCCAGCCCCACCAATAACAATGAACCGCTTTACACCCGATTGTTTCACCGCATCCTGTATAGAAGCATATCCCTGAAGAAACTCCTTGTAAATATTAGGATTGGACCAACCCGGATTGTAGGCGCTTATTACAGCATCATGGCCTCGCAGCACCTCCACCAATTCTTCCGCTTTAAATATATCCGCCTGGACGGCTGTTACATTGGACAGTGTGGCATTAATCTCTTTGGGATTTCTTGAAATCGCCGTTACCTGGTGTCCTCTTTCTGATGCTTCCTTTAGAATTGCTGAACCCACAAATCCTGAAGCTCCTATTAGTGCTATCTTCATTTTAATTAATATGTTATCCTTAAATTCAGTTGAATTGCTTCACAAAATCTGCCAGACTTATCCCTCGCAGCCTTTCAAGTAGTGCTTGTTCCGCCCGTTGATTTATCTCTTTAATGTTATGATTGATTTGTCTGCCTATGGGGCAGTTGACGTTAGGATCATTGAATCGTCCTAGCAGAGGCGACTGTTTTACCGCCCGATAAACGTCAGATAAATATATGTGTTCAGCGCCTCTCGCTAAGCGGGTACCACCACCTTTACCTTCCTTACTCTGAATCAATCCATAGTCCCGCAGGCTACTCAATTCCTTCCTTACAATAGCAGAATTAATATTGATGCTACCTGCAATAAAATCAGAAGACAATAGCTCATCCCTTTTCATTGCCAGAAGCACTAGTATGTGTATTGCTGTTGCAAATCGAGCATTATTCATTCTGTTATAACTTTTATTACAGTACAAAAGTACTGGCCTTACCGCAGAGCCGCAACGAACAGCAGACAACATTACAAACAAATGATGATGGGGGAGGAGCGAGGTCTTGATAAACAAAAAAGCCGGGCTTCTCCCGGCTTTTTGCTAGCTTATTTTTTCAGCACCTTTACCGTGCTTTCTGATCGATCGGATTTTATCTTGAGCACATACATCCCGGGAGGGATATTGCCGGGATCAACCGTGACAGTGCCTTCCGGTGCTAACGTCACCAGACGGTGAACGACTCTTCCGTCTAGTCCCAGTAATTGCGTTTCAACTTGTGCTAAATCAGTTTCACTTAGTCTCACCTTAAATTCAGTAACAAACGGACTCGGATACACCTGAGGCTCGGGATTAAGCATGAAACTTCTCTCAAAAACACCCTGGCAATCTTTGTCTGTCACCACAGCTATTGTATTCTCGCCACCTTCGAGGTTCAAACTGACGCTATTACTACTGGTAGTAAACACCCTGTCATTATGCCGGATCTGGTAAGTTCTGCCTCCAGCCAGTTGAAGGACCAACTTTTCTTTTTCCTGATACGAAATAACCTCCAGGTCCTTCGGTTCGTTAATGATAACATCAAACTGCAATTCGAACTCTGGTTCATTCTCTACGGTTAAAAAAAGCTTATAACTTCCAGCAGGGAGGTTATCAATGGTTTGGTTTACGGAAAAAGTGTACTCCTTTTCCAGTCCCTCTCCCGTGATCTTTACTCTATAATTCAGATAGTTCTCAGCCGAAATGATAACGGCTCCGTTATTAGAGGCTTTGCAGCTCTCGTCTTTGGTTTGGATACGAAAATTACTTGCAGGCAAAACAAATATGGACTTAACATCTACAGGAGCAGAAGTCATTCGGTTGTCGCCATTAAATACACTAACAGTATAAGAACCGCCTGCAACAGCCGTGAAACTTGGTCCTCTTGCGCCTAAAATATCAACCCCGTTTCTTGACCACTGATAGGTAAAAAGGCTACCGGTATTTACTGTAAGGACTACACTGTTTCCTGAGGTAAAGGTGGTAGGACCCTGAGCGGTGATAGAAAGACCGTCGACATAATTGAATCCCCCTTTTGAAGAGGCTCCGCCCGGTGTAGTTACACTAACCTCGCCGGAAGCACCACTCCCAACAACAGCTGTGATACTGCTAGAAGAATTTATAACAAAAGAAGCGGCTGGAGTGCCCCCGAAAGAAACAGCACTCGCTCCATCCAAATTGCTACCAGTGATAGTAACCGTGTGACCTGGTAAGGCCATGGCAGGAGAAAAGCTACTGATTATTGGTGGTTGTACTGCGCCAAGGTTTCGGAATATTGATATTGTACTTCCTTCAAAATAGCCCGCCAGGAGATCAGGTTTGCTATCCCCGTCAAGGTCGCTGATAGCGAGGTCTGTTGGTGTTTTTAAAGTTGGAAAATCAAGCTTCGAAGAGAAAGAGATTTGTCCGTTTGCACTTGAATTGCGAAGAACACTGAGAGAGCCTGCGGCCTCGTTAACTAATACCAGATCAACTTTACCATCGCCTTCCAAATCTGCAGCCTTCGCCAGGCTAACGGTAGGCTGCGTTACGTACTCGCTGATGTCAGATAGAGCAATGGATCCGCTCGTTGAAGTATTCTTGTAGATAGCCATCTTATCCGATAGAGGAAACAGAAGCACCACGTCTAAAAGATTATCGCCATTCAATTCTGCTGTACTAACTGTTGCTATACCATCAGCCAGCCGAAAATCTGTACCACCCGGAAAAGCTACCACAGAATTGCTGCTAGCATTTTTCAGTACGCTCAAACGAAGGCCGGGAGCTTTAACCGTGCCGTCGTTCACTACCAGTATTTCAGGTTTATTGTCGCCATCTAAATCAGCTACAGCAATGTCGACGATGTTATAGGCCGGCATAATGTTGATCCTGGAACTAAAGGCTATTGTGTTTCCAGTACTAACATTCCTCATGATAAAAAAACCGGTTTCATTTAGCAGAATAATTTCAGCCCTGCCGTCCAGGTTCAAGTCAGATAGGAAAAACTTTGAAGGATAACTTCCGCATTCCACTTCCTGCATTGGTGCAAAAGCAATGTCCGTTTCGGTCGAAATATTTCTATGAATGGATATAGTGCTTCCGCCTTCGTTCTCATCCCCGTAATTCGCCATTACCAAATCTTGTTTTCCGTCGCCATCCAAATCTGCATGAGCTAAAAATGCTGGTCCTCGGGGATTCTCAAGCGTCAATTTGGGAGCGAAACTTACGCTACCGACGCTGCTGATATTTTTTGCAACGGAAATTGCAGAGCTGGTAAAATGAGCTGTGGCCACGTCATTCTTTCCATCACCGTTAAAATCACAAACAATGACCGATACGGGTTGGTCGCCCATGTTTTGATCCTGCCGTACAGAAAAGGAATAGGAGGTAAGTGGCTGAGCGTTTTCCTGTGTTACTACGAACGGTTTGCTTGAATAGGCGGTAAGGCCACGGGTGGTTACGGACAGCGGCAGGTAAGATGCTCCCTGCGGAACGGTGGCTACAATTTCAGTGGTGGAAGCATAAATAACCGCCGCTTTCGCCCCACCGAAATACACCACGTTCTCTTCTGGCCCTGTGCCAAAGTTGGCGCCCGTGATTGTTATGGTAGTTCCCGGAGTTCCCTTGTCTGGACTTATTCCTACAATGGATGGGCTCTGAGAAAAAGCTCGAAAGGAAATAAAAACTGTAAATAGAAAAAGGTATAATCTACTCATTATCTTGTGAAGAAGGATCTATATTCTACCAAAGAGAGCGTTGGCTATTAATTATAACGACAAAAACTAAACCAGATCTCAAAAGATAAAAAAATGAAAGTACAGCGTTGTTTAGCAAGGCCTTATACACCTGACTGTTTGTGTTGCCTATAAAAACGAGGTCAGCATTACCCTGAGTGGGTCCACAATTCCCCGTAACGATGAAGGGGCACTTCTGAAAGTACTCGTGGAGTGAATTGACGTGGCAGCCTCCGAGGCTCCGGTTCTAAATGCCAACCTTTCGCTGTATTTTTTCCGCGCACTGCAAGGTTTGAGTAAGAATTTCATCATTGCTAATCCCTTTGTTAATGTTTAGGGTAGTAAGGCGTGACACCGTAATACAAGCTGTAATACCACTCCCATTAGTTCCGATCGGGACGGAAATGTCTGTCACTCCTTCGGCGAGGTCGCTGTTACGGATATAAAAACCCTGCTTTGAAATGCGGTCCAGAGAGAATAAAAATTCATCTTGTTGCTCTTTGCTAAATCCCTTAAAAATTTCATTATTTTCTAATGAGGCTATTCTTTCAACCTCAGAAAGATAGCTTAGCAATACCTTTCCTGAAGCTGTGAGAGGCAGGGGAAAAAGGTTTCCCTCTTCAATTGATAAGGCTATTGGCTCCGGGCTTTTGGCATGTAAAACTACCATTACCTGGTTCATGTAAAGTATGCTTAGGTGACATGATTGCCTAATGCTTTGCGCAAGATCTTCCAGCAGGAACTGGGCCGCCCGGCGCAGTTCATCAACAGGGGAGTGTCGATGCGAAAGATGATATAGCTTTAATGAGAGACGATATTTACCCGATATCTCATCCCTTACAATATACCCACGACTCTCCAGGCTCATTAGCATCCTATAAATTTCATTTGGAGTTTTCTCAATACCAGAAGCAATTTCAGTCTGCGATTGAGGAATTGACACAGATGAAAGATATTCGAGAATGTCTAGTCCCTTATCAAGTGCGGGAGCCTGGTATTTCGTTTCTTTTTTCATCTCGATTTAAGTTTCATCAAACATAGTAATTGCTTCAAATAAACCGCCTAACAGCAGGCGAAGAAAAACGACAAATGCTTTTCATATTTGAAACAAATATTTATATTTGAACAACAACGCCTATAGAAATCTAAAACGTTTTCCTAGAAAACTGCAGAAGCTCTGATACTTCTTGCATAGCCACTAACAACCAAATTATAAACAATTAACTATTAGGTTATGAAAAACAGCACGTAAAAGAAACCCCGGTCTTTTTTGTCACTGGTTTTTCCGGTTACCTTTCTTTTTTATTTGGTTCCCGGAGAAGGCTAAGATGGGCCCAAAATACCTACGCAACTAATGCTTGATTTGAAAATTGTCACTCAAGCTTTTCCATCATCTACTAATCAACTACCGAACCATGAAAAATTCAAAGCTTAATTTCTTTGGCGAAAGGAAAACACGAATTTGGTATATTTTTCTTTCCTTTCTTTTGTTCGCGAATCTTCCCGTTAAGTTACTTGCACAAAATACCGTTACGGTTACTGGTAAAGTAAGTTCGGCTGAAGGGGAGACCTTACCCGGGGTGACAATTAAGGTAAAAGGAAGCACTACCGGCACCTCTACTGATCTTAATGGAAATTATCAGCTCAAACTCCAGGAAGGTTCTACACTTGTTTTTTCCTACCTCGGCTACCTGACGCAGGAAGTTCCTCTCAATGGTAGGACCGTAATTAACGTTCAGCTCGCTTCGGACTCAAAAGCGTTGGAAGAAGTGGTGGTGGTTGGATATGGAACGCAAAAAAGGGCCAACCTTACCGGGTCTGTAGCAACTGTTTCAGCTGAAACTTTAACGGAGCGTCCGGCACCCAATGCTGCCAACTTACTGCAGGGAAGAGTTCCGGGATTACAAGTAACTCAGCCCTCTGCCGAACCCGGTCGCGACAACCCAAATTTACTAATTCGAGGCCGCGGATCCTTTGCCGGGGGTACTAATAACAGTCCGTTAGTACTTATCGATGGTGTTACAGGGTCTCTCAACAACCTTTCCCCTGATGACATCGAAAATGTTACGGTACTAAAAGACGCGGCTTCCGCTGCTATTTATGGAGCTAGAGCAGCAAATGGAGTAGTGCTTGTTACCACCAAAAAAGGCCGGAAGGGTAAGGCTTCTATAAGTTATCGGGTAAATGTAGGCAGGCATACACCCACAGCTCTACCTGATCTGATTACCAACTCTGCTGAGTATATGGAGCTATATAACCAAGCCGCTCCGAAATCCGGTCTTGTTTTATACGATCCGGTTGAAATTGAAAAGTATCGGAACGCTACTGACAGAAATCTCTACCCTAATTTCGACTACGTCGACTACTATATCAACCCTGCTAACGTCAGCAACCACAACATCTCCATATCCGGGGGAGGTGAAAACAGCGCCTACAATATTTCTCTGGGCTATCTTGATCAAAAGGCGATGATTAAAGGTTACAACTTTAACAGGTACAACGGCCTTCTCAACTATTCTAATGATGTAAACAAGTACATAACTGTTGGAACCTCTTTGAATCTAACCTATAAAGATCGCAAAGAGCCTCCCTTTACGGGCGAAAACATAGCGCTTTCAATCTACGCCGCCGGTCCCTTATACGCACCGTTTTTGCCGGACGGAAGTGGAAGAGTGGCCTCCAAGGCTTATGCTTTCGAAGGCCGAAACAGAAATCCCCAGGAGTATTATGAAATGGGCAATCAGAACACACAGGAATATAATTTGAACGGGCAGGCTTTTATTGACGTGAAGCCGCTGAAGGGTTTGGTGTGGACCACAAAGTTCGCCCTTAACTACGTGGACGAGTACTACAAGATGTATCAGAAAAACTACTCTGCTTATTTGTTTCAGAAAACCCCAGGGGCAGCTGATTATACATTCAACACTTTCGGTCCTGATATATTAGGAGTAACTGATCAGTATTCAAAGGTTATAAATCCTACAATTTATTCCATCCTGACTTATGACACGCAATTTGCAACCAACCACAGCTTGCGTGCAATGGCTGGCTATGAACAGGTATCTAACAGAAACCAGAACTTAAGAGGAAGAAGAATTAATACAGTAGCGCCGGTGCTTACAGATCTTACAGGATACCTTCCTACCTCTGAGTCCCTTTACTTTACTCACCCCCGGCTTCCTTCGCTGGCAGCTCCGGCAGAATGGGGTCTGAGGTCTATCTTTGGGCGGCTGAACTATAGCTATAAAGGTAAATACTTATTAGAAGGTAATTTGAGGTACGACGGCACCTCAAAAGTGTCCCCGGAATATAGGTGGGGTGTTTTCCCTTCGGTATCCGCAGGTTGGACCGTGTCAGAGGAGAATTTTATAAAAAATAATATTAGCTGGCTCAGTTTCTTCAAGCTTAGGGCTTCCTATGGGGTGTTGGGGAATCAGGATGTAGGCACCTATTTGTATCAGGACAACTTGGTAATCAGCAACGTCTTTTACCCCTTTGGTAACACAGCACTGCAGCAGGGGGCTGTTAATAACGTATTTCGCGATCAAAGCCTAAGATGGGAGTCAACCAGTATGCTTGATTTCGGCTTCGATATGGATATTCGTAACGGCTTCCTCGGTGTTAGTTTTGATTGGTTCAACAAAAAGACCTATGACATTCTGGCTTCGCAACCGGTTCCTATGAGCCTCGGACTAAACGCTCCTACAACAAACGACGGTGAGATGCGAAATAGAGGGATCGAACTAACGATGTCGCATCAGAACAAAATAGGACAGTTCACCTATGGAGCGAACTTTCTGATATCTACCGCCAGAAATACGCTGACACACATACGGGTTCCAAACGAATCAGGAGCAAATATCAGAAGGGTCGGGCTGCCATACGATGCACACTATTTATATGTATGGGACGGAGTTTTCCAGGAAGAAGACATCAATAACCCCAATGTCCCTGTCCATGCGCTGAATAATAATCCTGCTCCTGGAGATCTTAAAATGAAGGATCTCACGAACGATGGAATTGTCGATGTAAATGACAGGCAGGTGGTCGACGGCTATTATCCGGATTTCACTTATTCCTTCGGTTTAAATTTTGGATTTAAACGCTTTAGCTTGAACGCCTTCTTCCAGGGAGTGGAAGGAATCACCAGTCGGGTGACAGGTTGGGGTATAGATCCTTTCCATCAGGGAGCACCTCCAACAACAAAATGGAGAAATGCCTGGACTCCCGAGAACAGAAGTAATACCCTTCCTGCCATCTACGTACAAGGTTATAGGGGGGTAAACGCCTATTCCGGTTCCACATTCTTTCTGCAAGATGCCTCTTATTTAAGGCTCAAAAACATTGTTCTTGGCTACAATCTCCCTACATCAATTGCCAACAAAGTAGGGGCACAAGACATCGGTATTTATGTATCCGGAGACAATCTTTTCACCATTACTAAATACGAAGGGGGCGACCCAGAGAGGGCGAGTCCGACTGGAAACTTTGCTCAGTATCCTCAAGCAAAAATTTATAATGTCGGTCTTAATGTTAAATTTTAAAAGAACAGAGCTATGCATAATCAACATAAATTATCAGTTCTTCTGGCAGCTGGATTGCTGCTTGGAATCGCTTCCTGTAAGAAAGATTTTTTAGATAAAAATCCTCCAAATAGTGTGTCCAGCGAGATTTTTTGGGCATCTGAGAGTGATGTCCAAACTGGACTTGCAGGTGTATACTCCCGACTTCAACAGAATTTCCTGGGCTATGAGCGCGTATATCTGGAAGGGTTGACCGATAATGCTTATCTCGATCCAGGTAACGGAAATCAGTCCAATATGCAGGTGATGACTACTGGTGGTATTAATGCCGGCCTTACAGGTGCAATGACAAATATGTACAGCACGCCCTATAGGGCTATCTCATCCGTTAACTATTTTCTGGCCAATGTAGACCGCGCCCCTGTCAGCGAGGCAAACAAAAATGTTTATAAGGCAGAGGTGCGCTTTATCAGGGCTTTGGCTTATTTTGATCTGGTTCAGGCCTTCGGCCCCGTTCCCATTTACCGTACCTATTTTAAAACATTAGATGAGTATAAAATTCCGAAGAGTACCGCTGCTGAGGTTTATGCCTTCATTGAAGAAGACCTTGATTTTGCTATTGCAAACCTGCCTGACATCAAATACAACGGTCACGCGGTAAAAGGAAGCGCCCAAGGCCTGAAGGCCAGGGTTTTGGTGACACAGAAAAAATGGGACCAGGCTGTGCCACTACTACAGGACATCATAAACAACGCCGCGGGCAAGTTCTCGTTATCGAACAATTATGCTGCACTGTTCCGTAGCAGCGGACAAACCAATCCTGCAGTAAACAGCGAGATCATGTTTTCTACGCAGTACCTGGCGCCAAGTAATGTACACAGAACAAGCCCTGGAGCCGCAGGAATGAATATTGAATTTGTCCGGGATCTTTTGATACAGCCATATAAAGATCTGGTGGATGATTATCAGATGAAAGACGGCTTGCCTGCTAATGAATCTCCGCTGTTTAATCCGGCAAGTCCTTACGCAAACCGCGATCCTCGTCTGGATCTCACTATTAAATTACCCGGTGAAGTTTGGAGAAATCCGGCAGGGACCGTCATTGCCCCACCAGCGGAGCCGGCTACAGGCTTTGTCCTTGAGAAATACATTGACCTATCGATTGCTCCATTTACCGCTGCAACAGCTACAGCCACCGATGTAGATTTAATTCATCTGAGATATGCTGATATACTTCTGATGTACGCCGAAGCAAAAAACGAACTCTCTGGTCCCGATGGCACTGTCTACGATGCCATAGACCAGGTTAGGGGAAGACCGGGTATCAACATGCCGCCTGTCGACCGTGCTCGTTATGATACGAAGGAAGAACTGCGGGAGTTTATCAGACATGAACGAAGAGTGGAGTTTGCATTTGAAGGCCAGCGGTACAATGACCTGAAACGCTGGAATATTGCACACGTAAAGCTTCCGACATTGAAAACGCCGGGCAACACCGTACTTGTTTTCGAAATCCGAAATTATCTCCTGCCGTTGCCCTCATCCGAGCTATTGAACAACCCTCAATTGGAACAAAACCCGGATTACAGGTAGAAGCTCGGGGGCTTGAGGAAATAGAGAAGCTATACCTGAAGGATTTTTACAAGATTAAAAGGCAAATTATAGTCCTGAAAGCTAAAATTGTACAATATATAGAGAACATGTTATAAAAATCACTTTTAGCGACCCTCTATATTTGCCTTTTAACTAACCGAACTTTTAATACTTAGATGAATCCATAAGCCGTTTTTAATACGTTGGTGCCAGTTTTTTGCATCAGCCGGCCTTCATTAAGAAGTTCGTTCTGTTGACAATTTTAAAGATTTTTGAATGAGGATATCTCTGTCGCTTGCGTTTCTTTTTGTTTCCACTCTGTCGTCTTATTCACAGCTGGTTGATAAAACTCCGGCCGCAGTACCTGTAGTTCCAACCATCTTCAACCGGGAGCCGTGGGAAGATCCTCTGGTAAGCGGCATAAACCGGGAACCCTCGAGGGCCACTGCTTATTCTTTCTCAACTGTGCAGGAAGCACTGACAAGTAGCAGGGAAAGAAGCGGCCGCATGTTGTCGCTGAACGGTCAATGGGATTTCTCTTTCGCAATCAAACCGGCAGATGCCCCAAAGGACTTCTACAAAGGTCGTGTGAAGGGTTGGAACAAAATTGAAGTTCCAAGCAACTGGGAAATGAAAGGCTACGACAAGCCAATCTACAAAAGCGCTGTTTACCCTTTCCGCCCGGTAAATCCTCCTTATGTTCCCCAAGACTATAACGGCGTAGGTTCTTATCAACGCACTTTCACCATTCCCGCTAACTGGAAAGACATGAACGTTACGCTTCATTTTGGAGGGGTAAGTTCTGCTTTTAAAGTCTGGTTGAACGGAAAGTTCCTTGGCTATTCAGAAGACAGCTTTTTATCTTCTGAATTTAACATTACACCTTATTTGCAGGCTGGGGAAAATATTCTTTCGGTGCAGGTGATCCGCTGGAGCGATGGAAGTTTCCTGGAGGATCAGGATCATTGGCGCCTAAGCGGTATTCAGCGGGAAGTAATGCTACTTGCTGAACCTAAAGTGCGCATCGCCGATTTTCATTGGCAGGCTAAGTTGGACAAAAACTATAAGGACGCAGTTTTTAGCATCCGTCCACGGATTGATAATACAACAGGTAAAGTAGTAGAAGGGTACAACGTGAAGGCACAGCTTTTCGACAAAAACGGGAAACCCGTCCTGGAAAAGCCCCTAGAAAGAACCGCAGAAAGCATCATTAATGAAATTTACCCAAGACTCGATAATGTAAAATTTGGTCTTCTAGAAACTACTATCAAAAATCCGTTGAAGTGGAGCGATGAAGAGCCAAACTTGTATACGCTGGTTCTTTCGCTGGAAGACAGTCAAGGTAACGTGGTGGAGGCGAAGAGCTGTAAAGTGGGCTTCCGCAGCATCGAATTTTCTCCTGTCAATGGGAAGCTGCTGATCAATGGCAAGGAAACATACCTGTACGGGATGAACCGTCCAGATCATCATCCAACTAAAGGGAAGGCTTTAAGCAGAGAAGATATTTTACAAGATGTTCTAACGATAAAGCGCTTTAACTTCAATTGTATTCGTACGAGTCACTATCCGATGGATCCCTATCTCTACGATCTTTGCAACGAGTACGGAATCTATGTGATTGATGAAGCGAATTTGGAAACGCACGGTTTAGGCGGGAAGTTAAGCAATGATCCGCAATGGACCGGCGCCTATCTTGATCGCAGCAACAGGATGGTGATGCGTGATAAAAACCATCCGAGCATTATTATGTGGAGTTTGGGGAATGAAGCTGGACGTGGACCAAACCACGCTGCAATGGCAGAATGGCTTCATGATTTTGACATCACCCGCCCCGTGCATTACGAACCGGCAATGGGAAACCCGCGTCTTGAGGGCTATATCGATCCTTCTGATCCACGCTACCTAAAATCGAATGACCACTCACACCGCATCCAAAATCCGCAGGATTCTTATTATGTAGATGTTGTCAGCCGCATGTATCCGGGAATTTATACTCCAAAGTTACTTGCCGAGCAGAAAAATGGCGATAACCGTCCGATCTTCTTTGTAGAATATTCGCATGCCATGGGTAATTCAAACGGAAATATGAAAGATTTCTGGGATGAGTTCCGTTCTACTCCGCGAGTGATCGGGGGAGCTATCTGGGAGTTTAAAGATCAGGGACTGCTAAAGAAGGATAGCGCAGGTGTAGAATTCTATGCCTATGGCGGCGACTTCGGCGAAAAGTACTTCGACAACTTCACCATCAAAGGCGTAGTAGCCTCTGATGGCAGACCCAAAGCGGCCATGTTCGAGTGTAAACGCGTTTACCAGGGAGCCCAAACTGAACTGGCAGACCCAGCAAAAGGCATTTTAAAAATCACCAATCGTCACGCAGTAAAATCTCTGGGTGATTATAATGTTCACTTGATCGTTCGCGAGGACGGCAAAATTGTGGTCAACAAAGGCTTGCCTAAGATTAACTTGGGAGCCGGTAGAGACACTCTTATCAATATTTCCAGATATCTTCCGAAGATGAAAGCAGGAGCAGAGTATTTGGCCGACATCCATTTTACGCTTACAGCGGACGAAGCCTGGGCACCAAAAGGCTTTGAAGTGGCATCCAACCAGTTTGCTCTTACCGGCCTGCCTGCAAGCAAATCCTCGCCTGCATCAGGAGCGGCCTCCCTGCAATCTGGCACTGATAGCTACAATGTAAATGGAAAAAACTTTCAGATCTCTTTCAACAGGTCAAACGGAGCGCTGACCTCTTACAAATGGAATGGCATAGAGCAAATTTTTGCGCCTTTGCTTCCCGACTTTACCCGCCCACAAACAGACAATGATAAAAGAGGTTGGAAAACACACCGTAAGCTGAAGCAATGGTTCAATAAAGATCTTAAGCTGGTTGGCATGAATGCCAGACAAGACGGCGGAAAAGTGCTGATAGAGAGCCGATACACGTTGATCAATGACAGCGCATCGGTAAAGGTAAATTACGTTATCGCTGGAGACGGAGCTGTAAAAGTAGATTATTCACTGGATGTAAAACCGGGCTTGCCTAACATTCCCAAAGTTGGAATGCAGACTGCTATCAGACAGAATTATTCTAATATTACCTGGTACGGACGTGGTCTTCTGGAGAATTATATTGATAGGAACTACGGTTTCGATGCAGCTATCTACTCTCAGCCGCTTAACGACTTCATAGAACCGTATGCAGTACCTCAAGAGAACGGAAACCGAACGGATGTTCGGTGGATGTACTTCTCTGATAAAGCAGCAGGCCAAGGCCTGATGGTTGTTGCAGACAGCTTGCTAAGCATGAGCGCCTGGCCATGGACAGAGGAAAATATCATCAATTCAAGACACACCAACACGCTGAAGAATCCGGGCTTTATCACCCTCAACATCGACCTCATCCAAATGGGAGTGGGAGGTAATGATAGTTGGAGTGATGTTGCTGCTCCGCTGGAGAAATACCAGATACCAGCTAAGCCTTATTCGTATAGTTTCTATTTAATGCCGGCTACTGTGAAATCAACCGACGCTGGCACAGTAGCAAAAAAAATAAAGTTCTAAACATTGACCATGAGTTTAAAAAAGATAACACTAAAAGGAATCACCTGGAACCATAGCCGGGGTTTTGTGCCAATGGTGGCAACGGCTCAACGTTTTACAGAACTGAATCCATCCGTTGAAATAGTTTGGGAAAAAAGAAGTCTGCAGCAGTTTGCTGATTTCTCGATCGAGGAGCTTGCCAAACGTTTCGATCTTTTGGTTATCGACCATCCATGGGCTGGTTTTGCCGCAAAAACAAAATCGATTGTACCTCTGGATGAATACCTAACCAAAGGCTTTATGCAAGATCAGGAACAGAACACCGTTGGGCGTTCGTTCGAGAGCTACTCATACGATGGCCATCAGTGGGCCCTGGCTATAGATGCTGCTACTCCGGTAGCTTCCAGTCGCCCGGACCTGTTTGAAAAGTACGGACTTGAGCTTCCTAAATCTTTCGACGACCTGATCGCTCTAGCAGACAAGGGACTGGTTGCGTTTGCAGGAATTCCGATCGATGTGTTAATGAGCTTCTACATGTTCTGCTGCTCACTGGGTGAAGATCCTTGTCAGCAGGAAGACCAGGTGATCAGTCAGGAAACCGGGATTAAAGCACTAAAGCTTTTTAGAGAATTAGCGACACGTGTTCATGCTGATAATTTTCATCGCAACCCCATTCAAGTGTATGAAGCAATGACGAAAACGGACCAGGTTGCTTATTGTCCTTTTGCCTACGGCTACTCGAATTACTCAAGAAGGGGTTACGCAAGAAAACTGCTTCATTTCCACGATATGGTTTCCATAGATGGAAAAACGAACCTGAAAAGTACTCTAGGAGGAACTGGTCTCGCTGTTTCTTCAAGTTCGAAAGACATTTCGTTGGCCGTTCAGTATGCTAATTTTGTTGCCTCTGCTGAATCTCAGCAAACCGTATTTTTTGAAAACGGAGGACAACCCGGTCATTTGGCTGCCTGGTTGGATGAGGAGAACAATCGTCAGACCTGTAACTATTTCAAGAATACACTTCCAGCCTTAGAAAGAGCCTTTTTACGTCCTCGTTACCATGGTCACATGTTCTTTCAAGATCATGCAGGCGATCTGGTGCGCGACTACCTGATGAAAGGTGGCAGCGAAGAGGAAGTGCTGGAGAAAATGAATGAACTATATTTAAAATCGCGAAATCTACAGCCTGCATGAAACGACCGCTCGACGGATTGCTAGTACTTGAGTTCTGCCAGTTTCTGGCGGGCCCTTCGGCTGGACTAAAATTGGCCGACCTGGGAGCGCGTGTGATCAAAATTGAGCGGCCGGTAAAAGGTGAGGCTTGTCGTCAGCTTGCTATCAAAAACCTTTTTGTAGGATCAGACAGCTTACTTTTTCACACGATCAATAGGAATAAAGAATCCTATGCCGCAGATCTGAAAAACCGGGAAGATCTCGAAAACGTGAAAAAACTGATCGAGAAGGCAGATGTGGTGACTCATAACTTCCGCCCGGGAGTAATGGAAAAAATCGGGCTGGACTTTGAGTCGGTAAAGCAAATCAACCCTAAGATTATTTACGGAGTGGTTACCGGCTACGGGCAGGAAGGGCCATGGGCAAACAAGCCGGGGCAGGATCTCCTGGTTCAATCTCTTTCCGGACTTACCCAACTGACAGGCACCAGCAATGACGGTCCCGTTCCATTCGGTTTGTCAGTAGCTGACACTATGTGCGGCAATCATCTTACCCAGGGAATTCTGGCGGCTTTACTCAAAAGAGCTAAAACAGGTAAGGGGGTTCTGGTAGAGGTTTCCTTATTGGAGTCGACCCTGGACCTACAGTTTGAAGTGTTAACTACCTATCTCAATGATGGAGGAAAACTGCCGCAGAGAAGTTCGGTAAGAGGTGCCGGACATGCTTATCTAAGTGCACCTTACGGGATTTATCAAACTGCCGATGGTTATATTGCCCTTGCCATGGGGAACCTTCCGTCTATTGGAAATGTTATTGGTTGCGATATTTCCGCAACTTTTCCTGATCCGGAATCCTGGTTTGATAAGCGAGATGAGATTGGAGCACTTTTTTCGGAAATCATTCTGAAAAGAAAAACGCAGGACTGGCTGCTAGACCTGGAACAAGCCGGCATCTGGAGCGCAGCTGTTTTGAACTATCAGGAAGTATTTGCACAACCGGGGGTAGCTGCCTCAGGAGTAGTGCAAGAACTTAAAACTGCAGAGGGAACCGAAATAAAAACAACTCGCAGTCCTATCCGGATCAATGAGGCAAAGCTTTATTCACCTAAAGTTGCGCCCCAGGTAGGAGAGAACACGCTACTTATCAACCAGGAGTTTAACTTGCAACCGAGCTAGCATGAAGCCACTTGAAGATTATTTCGTTATAGATTTCAGTCAATTCCTTTCGGGACCATCAGCCAGCCTTCGTTTGGCCGATCTTGGTGCGAGGGTTATAAAAATAGAACGACCGGACACAGGCGACATTTGTCGTACACTCTACACTTCTAATTTGGTGATGAATGGGGAATCTTCCGTATTCCACGCCATCAATAGAAACAAGGAAAGCTTTGCCGCTGATCTTAAAAATGAGGATGACTGCAAGGCTGTGTGGCAACTGCTCGAACAGGCGGATGTCGTGATGCACAACTTCCGACCGGGTGTTATGGAACGCCTCGGTTTTGATTACAAAAGCGTAAGCAGGATCAATCCCGGGGTAGTTTATGGGGAGATTTCCGGCTATGGATCGGAGGGAGAGTGGAAGGACAAGCCTGGGCAGGATCTCCTGCTACAATCGCTGACGGGACTAACCTGGCTAAGTGGAAACGCAGATCATGGACCTGTTCCGATGGGTTTATCAATTGTGGACATGCTGGCCGGGGCACACCTTTCCCAGGGAATTCTTGCTTGTCTTTACGGTAAAATCAAAACAGGAGAAGGCGCTCTGGTTCAGGTCAGCATGCTCGATTCGTCGCTAGACTTTCAATTTGAAACCGTCACTACCTTTTTGAACGATGGGAATGCCCTTCCTGAAAGAACAAAATCGAATAACGCTAACGCTTACCTCGGTGCTCCTTACGGGATTTATCAAACTGCGGATGGACATCTCGCTTTAGCGATGGGCTCAATCCCGGTTCTTGCAAAGCTGTTGGAATGCGAGGAGCTTGAGCAATTTGTAGATCCGGCGGAAGCCTTTACAAAACGAGACCAAATTAAAGGTGTCCTGGCCAGCCACCTAAAAAAAGGAACTACCGGGAAGTGGTTATCTGTTCTGGAACCTGCCGATATCTGGTGTGCAGACGTGTTAAACTGGGATCAGTTGATGAACCACGAAGGCTTCAAAGTTTTAGACATGGTACAGGAAGTACAGATGACCGACGGCTATTCCTATCAAACCACCCGCTGCCCGATAAGGCTCGATGGTGAAATTTTTAGTTCTCCAAAAGGATCTCCTAAGATCGGGGAGGATAACGACCAAATAACAAAGGAATTTTTACAGCTAGAGAAAAACTAATGGCTAACGCAGACGGTAAATTCAGAATTGCGGTTCGCAAATTTCCTCCCTTCGAAGCTGCCATGCAGAAGTTTTGGGATAAGTTTTGCGAACAGTCCGGTTGTTCATTACAGGCCGAACTGGTACCTCTTGACCTGCACCAGCTACACGAAGCGACGCTGGAGAAACAGGGTCTCGCCACCGGTGACTGGGATGTAGCTCACATCAATACCGACTGGATTTTTGAAGCGTACACTTCGTCTGCTGTTGAAAGCTTAAATACTTACATCCAAAATAATCCTCCTGAGGGTTATCCTTCAGCCTGGAGCAAATCCTTGCTCGGTATGCAGCAATTTAACGGGAATATTGTTGGCTTACCCTTTCACGACGGCCCTGAATGTCTGATCTACCGAAAAGACCTTTTTGAAGACCCTTCAGAGCAGGAGGCCTATCAGAAGGCCTTCGGAAAAGCGCTAGCTCCACCAGAAAGCTGGGAGGAGTTCCAGCAGATCGCCCAGTTCTTCAATCGCCCGGAGCAAAACCTTTACGGGACCGTCTTCGCAGGATATCCGGACGGCCATAATACAGTTTTTGATTTTTGCCTGCAATTGTGGACTCGAAATGGATACTTACTCAACTCAAAAGGAAATGTCCAGATCAACACGCCCGCTGCCATGAAGGGACTGGAGTTTTACCGTGAGATTTTCAGAGATAAAACCGCTGTTCATCCGGGTTCTTCGGAATTTGAATCAGTAGCGGCAGGTGCTGCCTTTGCCCGTGGAGAAGTTGCTATGATGGTGAACTGGTTCGGTTTCGCCTCGGTATGCGAAGTATCTGAAGACTCTAAAGTAAAAGGAAAGGTGGATGTGACTACTTTACCAAAGGGTGCCTACAGCGATTCTGCCTCTCTCAATGTATATTGGCTTTACACTATTGGGTCGGGTAGCCAACATAAGCAAGTTGCTTACGACTTTATCCGCTTTGCTACTAACGCCGAGAACGACAAGCTGTTGACCCTTGAAGGAGGCATAGGTTGCCGAATTTCTACCTGGAAAGATCAGGAGATTAACAAGCTAGTCCCTTATTACCATAAGCTGGAAATGCTGCACGAATGTGCTAAATCCCTTCCACAGAAATCTAACTGGACTACCATCGCTTCTATTATTGACGAAGCGGTACTTAAAGCAATAAATACTGAACTTCCTGCAGAAACAATTTTAAATGAAGCGCAGGAAAAGATCAACCAAACGGACGAATAGATGCAAATATCATATAAGCCAGAATTACCAGAAACGCGGCAGCCGATCGTCATCATCGGTGCCGGCGGAATTGTAAAGGATGCGCACCTGCCTGCCTATAAGCAAGCGGGTTTTGAAGTGTACGGGATTACAAATAGGACAAGAGCCAGGGCCGAGAAACTAGCTGCTGATTTCGGCATTCCAAACGTATACGACACCGTGGAGCAGGCCGTGGCGAACGCACCGGCCAACGCTGTTTACGATATCACCATCATGCCCGAGAAGTACGTGGAAACATTAGAGCAGCTTCCTGATGGAGCAGCGGTTTTAATTCAAAAGCCTATGGGCGACTACTTCTGGCAGGCAAAAGAAATTCTTGAGGTTTGCCGGAGGAAAAATCTGGTAGCCGCGATAAACTTTCAACTCCGCTTTGCGCCCTTTGTAAGTGCGGCCAGGTATATGATTGAAAAGGGCATGATAGGAGAGCTGTATGATATGGAGGTACGGGTGACGTTGGTAACTCCGTGGGAATTGTTTCCGCATGTGATGGTACACCCAAGACTCGAAATTCAATATCACAGCATTCACTACGTGGATATGATCCGCTCTTTTCTTGGCGATCCTTACAGTGTTTATGCCAAAACGCTTAAACACCCTGCTAAGGCTCTTTCCTCGTCGAGATCGACTATTATCCTTGATTATGGCGATACGATGCATGCGGTGATCAACACAAACCATGATCACGAATTCGGTCCGCACAATCAAGAGAGCTTTATCAAATGGGAAGGAACCAAGGGAGCTATTAAGGCGAAAATGGGCCTGTTGATGGATTATCCGCACGGTGTACCTGACAAGTTTGAATACTGCATCCGGGAGGAAGGAAAAGCGCCGGAATGGAAAACGGTGGAGCTGGAAGGTTCCTGGTTTCCTGAAGCATTTGTTGGAACGATGTCGAACCTGATGAGATTTAAAGAAGGTTCAGACGCGGTACTACACACAGGTGTAGAAGATGTAATAAAAACAATGGCGGTTGTTGAAAGTGCCTACATCTCCAGTGATAAAGGTGGGGTTGTTGTAGCTGAGCAGCTTCAGGGACTTTCGCCACAAACTCTAACTACTGATCTCTAGTCAAACCGATTATAACATGTATTTCAAATCCACATTTTTCGAAGATTATATTTTAGGAGATAAACGCGTAACACTTGGGCGCACCATTACAGAGACTGATTTCGTGGTTCATGCCGGTCATACAGGTGATTTTTTCCCTCACCACATGGATGCAGAATGGTGCAAAACACAGCCATTTAAACAAAGAATAGCTCACGGAACCATGATCTTTAGTATAGGAATTGGGTTGACAGCTTCTGAAATTAACCCGGAAGCGATGTCAAAGGGATACGACCGCCTGCGCTTTATTAAGCCGGTTTTCATCGGCGATACGATTCATTCTGAAGTCACCATTTCAGAGAAAACCGACGCAAAAAAGCCTGAATACGGAACTGTTACTGAACACGTGGAGATCATCAACCAGCACGGTGAAGTGGTTCTCGTATGCGACCATCTGCTGATGGTAAAAAGGAAACAATAAACTAACATAAAACCAATTAAACCGATGGCGTTTGCAACCCAGGAACCAGTAACTACAGCGACGGGAAATCACGTCCCGCCCCAAAATCAAGGCAACAGCTACCTGATGCCCTTCATTCTTGTTACCTGCCTTTTCTTTTTATGGGGAATGGCTCATAATCTTGACTCAATTCTTATCCCGCACCTGAAAAAGGCTTGTCAACTGAATAACAGGCAGTCGACGCTGGTTGATACATCGATCTTTTTTGCCTATTTCCTGATGGCGCTTCCGGCGGGTGCTATCCTGAAGAAATGGGGATACAAGAACTCTATCATCTTGGGCTTGCTGGTGTTTGCGGCTGGTGCATTCCTGTTTGTTCCGGCGGCTAACAGCAGAGCTTACGAGATTTTCCTGATAGCTTTATTTATTATCGGTTGTGGTCTGACCGTTCTTGAAACTGCAGCCAATCCGTATGCGGCTGTCTTGGGCAGTCCGGCTACCGCCTCTAATCGTCTTAATCTTGCGGCTTCTTTCAACGGGCTTGCCGCAATGGTAGCGCCGATCGTAGGTAAATTGTTCATACTTTCCGGAAAAGAATACACACCTGAACAATTAGAGGCCATGTCCGAGTCGGCGCGTTTATCTTACCTGGCGGGAGAAGCCGCTTCGGTAAAAATGCCATACATCGTTCTTGGGAGCGTATTGCTTCTGATCGCTATACTTTTCAAGTTTATGCACGTTCCTGAAGTAAAACCACAGTCAGATGACGTTAGCATTAAAGGCGGCTTTTTTGAAGTGTTAAAGCGGAGGCATTTATCCTGGGCGGTGGTAGCGCAATTCTTTTATGTAGGAGCCCAGGTCTGCGTTACCAGTTTCTTTATCCGCATGGCGCAGCAAGGTGCAGGTGTTAACGAACTAACCGCAGCAGAATATCTGGCGGTTTACGGATTCCTGTTTATGGCCGGACGTTTTGTGGGAACAGGTCTGTTAAAGTTTATCAGTTCTCAGAATCTGCTTTCTATCTACTCTGTACTTTCCGTCTTGCTTTGCCTGGTATCTATTTATGGAGAAGGTATCTATGTGATTTACGCACTTCTCGGACTCGGTTTTTTCATGTCAATTATGTTTCCTACCATCTTTGCCCTGGGAATTACCAATCTTGGGGAGGGGACAAAAGCCGGCTCCAGTTGGATCATCATGGCCATAGTTGGGGGAGCAATCCTGCCATACCTGATGGGGACGATCATCGATTTCAATGGCGATAATATCCAGTTGGGATATATTATTCCGTTAATATGTTTTGTGGTGATTTTATTCTTTGGCATTAGAGGGTATAAGCCTGCCAATAATTAGTTAAAAATGAGTTTTAAAGGATTTCGATTTTTTGCAGTACTATTTTCACTTGTTTTAAACGGGTTGCTTGCTCAAGCTCAAACTTCAGCAACTGCCAAACCCTGGGTGTTATGGTATTGGATGCATGGCGCAGCTTCCAAAGAAGGAATTACCGCTGATCTGGAGGCGATGAAAGAAGTGGGTATTGGTGGAGCTTATTTGATGCCCATAAAAGGCCCTACCAACCCGCCGCTGTTTACACCTGTCGCTGCACAGCTAAGCCCACTATGGTGGGAAATGGTTAAACATGCAGTACGTGAAGCCGACCGTCTCGGCTTAAAGATCGGCATGAACGTTAGCGACGGCTTTGCAACCGCTGGAGGTCCATGGATAACTCCTGAGCTATCTATGCAAAAGGTCGTTTCTTCTCAAACGTATATTACTGGAGGAACGAAGAATAAGATTAAACTACCGCAGCCGGAAACAAAAGAGAACTACTACCGCGATATCGCTGTATATGCCTTTCCTTCCGTTGAAGGCGCCGGTGTTTCTAGCCGCACCGTGGTTCCGAAAGTAACTACCAGCACCGGCATAGATGCATCGTTCCTGGTGAAGGCAGGCAATAAAGAAGCGATCCGTTCTAACAATCCTCTTTGGATTCAGTACGAATTTGCAAAGCCTTTTACAGCCCGTACTGTTTTTATCCATACCAACGGAAACAACGTTCAGGCTCACCGCTTGAAAATTGAGGTTAGCGATGACGGTAAGGCGTTCCGAAGTATTGGACGATTGCAGCCACCTCGGCACGGCTGGCAGGATACAGATGCAGATATCACCCACAGCATTGTTCCTACTACTGCCAGATACTTTAGATTTTCTTATGATAAAGCAGGTTCAGAGCCAGGGGCAGAAGATCTGGATGCAGCCAAATGGAAACCATCTTTAAAACTGGTACGCCTCGAACTTTCCTCAGAACCCAGAATCCATCAATTTGAAGGAAAATCAGGAGCCGTTTGGCGAATTAGTGAACGAACTGACGCAAACCAAATACCCAACGACCTTTGCGTACCTCTGTCAAGTATCGTTAATCTCACCGATCGTCTTAATCCTGACGGAAGTTTAAACTGGACTGCTCCAAAAGGAGACTGGACCATTATTCGGGTTGGACATACTTCTACCGGCCATACCAACGCTACAGGTGGCGCTGCGAAAGGCCTGGAGTTGGATAAATTTAACGCAGCAGCGGTAAAGCTGCATTTCAGTAATTGGTTTGGTGAGGCACTAAAACAGGTCGGTCCGGACCTGACACCTCGCGTTTTGAATACCTTATTCATGGATAGCTGGGAGGCTGGAAGCCAGAACTGGTCGCCGGTGTTCAGAGATGAGTTCAAAAAAAGGAGAGGGTATGACCTGCTTCCTTATCTTCCGGTGATGGCAGGTATTCCTATAGAGAGCGCCGAAGTTTCTGAAAAGTTTTTGTACGATGTCCGCAAAACAATCGCCGAGTTGATACCCGATGTCTACTTTAAAACGGTAGCACAATCTGTGAAGGAGCGGGGTATACTTTTTTCAGCAGAAAACGTATCACCCACCATGGTGAGCGACGGAATTCTGCACTTCAAAACCGCAGACATGCCGACAGGTGAATTTTGGCTAAACAGTCCTACGCACGATAAGCCCAATGATATGCTGGACGCTATTTCAGGCGCGCATGTTTATGGGAAGAACATTGTGCAATCAGAGGCATTTACCACCGTTCGCATGGCCTGGGATGAGTACCCGGGCATGATGAAAACCCTGCAGGACAGAAATTACGCATTAGGCATTAACCGCTTGGTTTATCACGTATTTACGCACAACCCCTGGATGAACAGAAAACCGGGGATGACGCTCGATGGTGTCGGTTTGTATTTCCAGCGGGATCAAACCTGGTGGAAACAGGGCAAAGCCTGGGTACAGTATGCAGAAAGAGCGCAGGAACTCTTGCAACAGGGCAAGCCTGTTAGAGATATCGCTGTTTTCATGGGCGAAGAACTACCTCGTCGCTCAGTGCTGCCAGATCGTTTGGTGCCGTTTTTACCCGGTATTTTCGGGGAAGATGTGATGAAAGCAGAGGAAAAGCGACTGGCAAATATTGGAGAACCGCTGCGTCAGATTCCTGCTGGCGTAAATCACTCAGCTAACATGGCTGATCCTGAAAATTGGGTGAATCCGTTAAGAGGTTATGCCTACGACTCCTTCAACCCTGATGCATTGTCGACTTCAAAGGTCGAGAATGGAGAAGTGGTATTCGAAAGCGGAGCGAGATATAAGCTGCTGATCCTTCCGGGGAAACGGAAAATGAATCCGGAGGCACAGCTCATGAGCCTCGAAGTTGCAACGAAGCTTCGGGATCTTGCCAACGAGGGAGCGACCATTATGATCGCTGAAAAGCCAACGGCAATGCCGGGACTTCAGGCAGGGGATGCTTTTGCTTTCGACAGGGTAGTGAATGAACTTTGGAACGGCGACTTCTATGCTATCCGGAACGATGTAGATACTGTACTCATCAAGAAAGCAGGCAAAGGAAGGATCATCAAAGGCAAGTACATCTGGCCGTCTTTCTACAACATCGGATTGAACCGTGATCTGGATATTCTTGATTCTACCGAGGCTTACCCAAAAGGTATAGCATGGAATCACCGCCGTGCTGAGGGCAAAGACATTTATTTCATTTCCAACCAGCTGAATGAACAGCGTACCTTGAACTTCTCTTTCCGCGTGAAAAATGCTGCTCCTGAATTGTATGATGCTGTTACTGGTAAAACAAGTCCCGCTAATCAATGGAAGCCTTCCGGCGATCGGACAGAACTGAAGCTCCAGTTGGAGCCAAACGCTTCTTTATTTGTCATTTTCAATGATTCAGATAAAGCAGTAAAGCAAAAAACCGGCAAGAACTGGACTGAACTAGAACCGATCCAAACGATTGCCGGCGATTGGAAAGTTAGCTTCGACACTTCGCTTGGAGGACCACCTCAGCCGGTGACTTTTAAAACCTTGGATAGTTGGTCGACCAACCAGGACAGCCTAATCAAATACTACTCAGGCACTGCGGCTTATACAACCAGCTTTAATACTAAAAAGCGGCACAAAGGACCGGTTTACCTGGATCTGGGAGAAGTTGCTAATATAGCTGAAGTCAAAGTAAACGGTGTCTCCTGCGGGATAGTTTGGACAGCGCCTTATAGGGTAGACATCAGCAAAGCTTTGAAAAAGGGAAACAACCAGCTCACTGTAGAGGTGACAAATACCTGGGCGAATCGCTTGATGGGCGACCAGCGCTTGCCCGAAGATAAACGGATCACTAAAACAACTGCACCTTATCGTCTGGAAGGAAAACCCTTGCTGAAAGCAGGTTTGTTTGGTCCCGTGACCTTGTTGAAGGAAGATTAGTGGTTAAAAAAGGTGATTGAAAAACCAGCGCTCTAAGATAAACCTGATGGCAACGGAAAGCCCGGAGCCGGAAAGGGGTTGAGCCTGGCCTCGGCGAGGACTTGCAGTGAACAGCAGGACTGCAGGTGAGCAGAGGTAGACAGCTGGTTTCCAGAATAGAAAATTAAACAGGCTGATTTGGTCAGCCGGGAGGACATAAAGAATGACGATGATTATGAACCGGATTTTTGCAAAAGGAAGCATTGCTTTATTTGCTGCATCAGTGGCTTTGGGAGCGCAGGCACAGGAGAAAAGCCTTGTGAATACTTCGAAAAGCCCTTACGCGAAGTTACAAAGTGTTAACATGGATGAGGTGACCTGGACGGACGGCTTTTGGGCTGATCGTTTCAAAGTGGCCCGCGAGAGCATGGTGCCTAATATGTGGCGGATTTATAATGACGCCGAAATTAGTCACGCTTTCAAAAATTTCCAGATCGCGGCGGGTTTAGATACCGGCTCGCATAAGGGGCCATCTTTCCACGACGGCGACTACTACAAAACATTGGAAGCGGTAGCAAGTATGTATGCTGCCACCAGGGACAAACGCCTGGATGAAATGATGGACAAGGCCATTGCCGTGATTGCAAAGTCGCAACGCGAGGATGGTTACATCTACACCAAGGCGATGATCGACCAGCGCAAGACCGGAGAAAAGAACCAGTTTCAGGATCGGTTGAGCTTTGAGGCTTATAACATCGGGCACTTGATGACGGCAGCTTGCGTTCACTACAGGGCAACCGGCAAAACCAACCTGATGAACGTGGCGAAGAAAGCTACAGACTATTTGTACCGGTTCTATAAGCAAGCCTCGCCTACATTGGCAAGGAATGCGATTTGTCCTTCTCACTACATGGGAACTGTGGAGATGTATCGCACCACTCGCGATCCCCGCTACCTTGAATTGGCGAAGAATCTGATCGATATTAAAGGAAAAATCAACGATGGAACTGACGATAATCAGGACCGTATTCCTTTCCGCGAGCAGAAAAAAGCGATGGGCCACGCGGTAAGAGCGAACTATCTGTATGCAGGTGTGGCGGATGTCTATGCTGAAACAGGCGATGAAACGCTGATCAATACGCTGAATCTGATGTGGGACGACGTAACTTCGCACAAGATGTACATTACTGGTGGCTGTGGTTCTTTGTATGACGGTGTTTCCCCTGATGGAACTTCCTACAACCCGACAGAGGTTCAAAAGATTCACCAGGCCTTTGGACGCGACTACCAATTGCCCAATCACACTGCCCATAACGAAACTTGCGCTAACATCGGAAATGTGTTATGGAACTGGCGGATGCTACAGCTAAGTGGTGAGGCGAAGTATGCCGACGTGATGGAACTTGCATTGTACAATAGTGTCTTATCCGGCATTAGTTTGGATGGAAAAAACTTCTTGTACACCAACCCTCTGGCTTTTTCAGACGAGCTACCATTTAAACAGCGCTGGTCAAAAGACCGCGTCCCATATATCGGATTGTCGAACTGCTGTCCTCCTAACGTAGTGCGTACCATTGCGCAGATTGCCAGCTACGCTTATAGTGTTTCTGACAAAGGATTGTGGCTGCACCTATATGGCGGCAACAAACTGAGCACCAAGTTGAAGGACGGCTCTAAGTTGAGCCTGACCCAAGAAACAGGTTACCCCTGGAACGGGAATATTAATCTTACTATAAAAGAAACATCAGCGAAACCATACTCGCTGTTTTTGAGAATTCCCGGATGGGCATCCAGTGCGAAGGTTTTGGTGAACGGAAAGGCAGTTGATGCTGCTGTAAAGCCCGGTTCTTATGCCGAGCTAAATCGCAAATGGAAAAAAGGAGATAAGGTGGAACTGGTTCTTCCGATGGAAGCGAAACTGGTGGAAGCAAATCCCCTTGTAGAAGAAACAAGAAATCAGGTGGCCGTAAAAAGAGGTCCGGTGGTTTATTGTTTAGAGTCACAGGATCTACCAAATTTGGATATTACCAATGTGGTGGTTCCCGCAACGATCAGTCTGCAGCCGAAGCCAATCACGATTGATGGCGCACAGGTGATGAGCCTGGAAGGTGTAGCTAAAAGCGTAGAACCAAAAGATTGGAAGAATACACTTTATAGAGAAGTATCCACTGCTGATAAAACCACTTCCATTCGCCTGATCCCTTATTTCGCCTGGGGCAACAGAGGTCACGCGGAAATGTCAGTTTGGTTGCCAGTCAGCAGATAATATTTTTATTGACCCTTAAAGATTAAGATCTGTATCTAGCTTTAACATGGAAAGAATCAAAGCGACCTATTACATAGAAACACCGTACGAGCTGGAGAAAGCTGCCCAAGTGCTGGCGGGAGAACAGTCATCCGGCACCTTTGTGGAAATTCCCGGTGAAACGGAGGAACTAAAAAGCCGTTTTGCGGCAAGAGTAGAATCGATCACGCCTTTGGAAACAGTGACCGAGCCGGCAATACCAGGAGCCTCTTCACCAAATGGAAAGTACCAGCGAGCATCGATAGAAGTGTCCTGGTCAGTGGAGAATTTCGGCTATAACCTCCCGGTTTTGATTTCAACACTGCAGGGTAATCTGTATGAGATCACGCAGTTCACCGGATTAAAGTTGATGGATATCGAGTTTCCTGCGTCCTATGGGCAAATGTTCAGGGGACCTAAGTTCGGGATTCAGGGTTGTCGCGAGCTGACAAAAGTCTACGACAGACCTTTGATCGGAACCATCATCAAACCCAGTATTGGACTTTCTCCTGAGCAGACAGCAGAACTGGTAAAAACACTTGCTGAGGCAGGAATCGATTTCGTCAAGGACGACGAGCTGCTTTCGTCTTCAGCCAACTCGCTCTTCGCCAGAAGGGTAGACGCCGTGATGAAGGTGATCAATGATTACGCTGACAAAACGGGTAAAAAGGTGATGTATGCTTTCAATGTAAGCGCGGGCATCGACGAGATGCAGCGCAACTATGAAAAGATTGTGAGCGCGGGAGGCACTTGTGCCATGGTCAGCTTGAACAGCGTCGGCATTTCCGCCGCTAACAAAATATGCGACTTCGGTGAGTTAGCTATCCACGGGCATCGAAATGGCTGGGGAATGATGAATCGTCACCCCTTGCTGGGAATCGAGTTCCCTGCTTATCAAAAGCTATGGCGACTGGCGGGCGTAGATCAAATACATGTTAACGGTATTCAAAATAAATTCTGGGAGTCGGATGATTCGGTGGTTAAATCGATTGAATCTTGTCTAGAGCCTATGTTTGGTGGCTTTTCAGTACTTCCGGTTGTTTCCTCTGGCCAATGGGGCGGACAAGCTCCTGAAACCTACCGTCGCACCAAGACAGTAGATCTGCTTTATATGGCAGGCGGAGGCATCATGGCCCATCCCGACGGTCCCACTGGTGGTGTTCGGGCCTTACACCAGGCCTGGGAAGGAGCAGTGGCCGGTTTATCAGTAGAAGAAACGGCACAGAAATACCCAGAATTTGGAAAATCAGTAGTAAAGTTTGGAAAGAAATAATGGAATCAAAGCTCCTGATTGCTTTTTACGGTGATGATTTTACCGGTTCAACCGACGCTCTCGACTTTCTTGGCCGGGCTGGTATAAAAACGGTTTTATTTATTGATCCTCCGAGCAGAGAGCAGTTAGACCGCTATCAGGGCTTGCAAGCAATAGGTGTGGCGGGGATGACCAGAGCGATGTCGCCGGAGAAGATGGAACAGGAACTAAGACCTGCTTTTCAAGCCCTGAAAGAATTAAATCCAAGGCATGTCCATTATAAAGTTTGCTCGACCTTTGATTCTTCCCCAACTGTTGGAAGCATTGGACGGGCAATCGAAGTAGGAGCGGCCGTTTTCAATTCCAAATTTGTACCCTTACTGGTTGCCGCACCGGCACTCGGCCGCCATTGTGTTTTTGGGAACCTGTTTGCAAAGATGGGCATCGGTAGCGACGGCGCTATTTTCCGCCTGGACCGACACCCTTCCATGAGTAGACATCCGGTAACGCCTGCCGACGAAAGCGACCTTCGTTTACACCTCTCCAGGCAAACGGTTAAAAAAGTCGGATTGATTGATATCCTTCAACTAGAAAAAGAAGTCCCAGAAACAAGAGAGGCCGTAGAAAAGCTGCTAACTGAGGGAAATGAGGTGGTTTTGTTTGATGGACTTTATCAATCGCAATTGAAAACGATAGGAGCGGTGATCGACAGTTTTGCAGATGCTGGACAGACGCTGTTTTCTGTAGGCTCTTCGGGAGTTGAGATGGCGTTGAGCGATTTTTGGAGAGCATCCGGATCAATTGCGGGCAAATCAGAATGGGACCTACTTCCCTGCGATACACCTTTACTGGTAGTCTCCGGTAGTTGCTCCCCGGTTTCTTCCAGGCAGATTGCGTATGCATTAGAAGCAGGATTCAAAGAAATCGCTTTAGATACTGTACGACTTGCAATTGAAGACGATCCCACAAAATTACTAGAACAGTACGCGGCTGAAGCAACCGCCCTTATAACTGCTGGTTTCGATGTAATTATTCATTCGAGCACCGGTAATGACGATAAACGGGTAATAGAGACAGATGGGGTTTTCCGGGATAAGGGGCTACCAAAATCGGAAACATCACGGCTCTACGGCACCGCTTTAGGGACAATCGCTAAGCGGGTAGCAGAGCAGACCACTCTGCAACGGATAATTATCGCAGGAGGCGATACGTCAAGCTATGCAGCCAGAGCCATGGGAATTGAGGCGGTAGAAATGATTGCACCGCTGGCACCCGGAGCTCCACTATGCAAAGCGCATGCGCCTGGCTCGGCAATAGACGGGAAGGAAGTGAACTTTAAGGGAGGACAGGTAGGGAAAGAAGATTACTTTGTAAGTGCTAAAGGGCGAGCATAGGGGTAGAAGCGAAAATAAACAGTTACGAATCAAAGAATTATTCGAATTGAACGAATCGGGAGTAGGAGTTAAAGAGCGGGGGTAAGTGGGACTGGAACTTTATCGATTTGTTATTTAAACAGATATAAAACTAACCAAGACATGAAAATTAAGACATTAGGACTAGTACACACCTCTGCTACTTTGGTACCGGTATTTCAACAGCTTTGTTCGGAATATTTACCGGATGTAAACGTATTTAACATCGTCGATGACAGCTTAATAAAGGATGTTATCAAACGAAACGAAATGACCAACCTTACTGCTCGCCGGGTAGTAAACTACGTAGGTTCGGCAGAACTGGCAGGAGCAGATATGGTGATGGTTACCTGCTCGTCCATTGGTGCAGCAGTAGAAGCTTCAGCAGCGTTAACAGGCGTTCCGGTTCTGCGGGTGGATCAACCAATGGCGGACCTTGCCGTCCAAACAGGAAAAAAAATTGGCGTTATCGCCACCCTTCCTACCACCTTAGGACCAACCAGCGATTTGGTGCAAAGACGGGGCGCAGCAGCAGGTAAAGAAATCGAGCTGGTTTCCCGCCTATGCGAAGGAGCATTCGAGGCGCTTATGGGAGGGAATCCGCAGAAGCATGATGAAATGGTAGCTGCAGCGCTAACAGAACTTGCTTCACAGGTAGACGTGATAGTTCTTGCACAGGCTTCAATGGCAAGAGTGGTAGATACATTACCGGAAGAGGTGAAAAGCACGCCGATACTATCCAGTCCCGCCTTAGCGGTAAAGCACATTGCCGAACTATGTAAAGGATAGCCGTATGAAGAATTTTCGAAAGCTCTGTTTGGGCATAAGTGCTATATCTCTAATAACCTTGATTATAGGTCTGATCAGTGGAAATGCCTCCTTGTGGCAACCCTCAGCGACAGTATTGTCAGTGTCAACAGCAATAGGAATAGGGGCAATACGCTCCCTCGCCAACTATCAATATACTGCATGGATTATTACGGCTGTCGTAGCTGGAATGATTTATCCGGCTGCTTTCCTGAAATGGGGCGATTTTGACCTGAGAAATAAGTGGCTCATTCTACTGATTGTCCAGTTAGTCATGTTCGGTATGGGAATTCAAATGAGCCTTAAAGATTTCTCCGGTTTGGCCAGCTCGGGAAAAGGCGTTCTTATAGGTCTCGTTTGCCATTTCTCGATTATGCCGCTGATGGGACTGCTCTTAACACAAGTATTTGAATTTGAGACGGAGATCGCCGCAGGTATAATTCTCATTGGCTCCTGTTCCAGTGGTCTTGCATCCAATGTAATGGTTTATATCGCTCGGGCTAACTTAGTACTCTCGGTCACTGTAACCGCAATGGCGACCTTGATAGCTCCCTTTATGACTCCCTTGCTGATGAAACTGCTCGCAGGAACACTTATAAAAATCGAATTTCTGGATATGATGATGGAAATTATCAAAATTGTCATTGTACCCATAGGAGCTGCCCTTATTCACGACTACCTGAAAGGCGCTTCGGATAAAGGTTATAGGGCCGTCTACCAATTTTCCGGATTTGCTGCTTTATGGCTCGCAGCTCTGTCCTTCGGTCTCTGGAATTTTATGGAATCCCGCCTGTCTTCTGAATTCATGCACTCCGTCGAAATACTAAGCTTCTTTGGAGGGGCACTGCTAGTTGGATTATTCTACCACTTGGCGACGAAAAGGTTTCACAGGCTCGATAATCTTATGCCTTATGTCTCGATGTTTGGAATTGTCTACTTTACCACGGTAACAACTGCTGCTGGTCGCGATAATCTTCTACAGGTAGGACTAATCCTGTTCCTATCTTCAGTAATACACAACGCTGCCGGCTATTTCTTTGGCTATTACCTAAGCAGGTGGTTTGGGATGGATAAGCCTAGTGCCCGGACCGTAGCCTTCGAAGTAGGGCTGCAAAACGGTGGAATGGCTTCGGGGCTTGCAGGAGCGATGGGCAAATTAGGAACCGTTGGTTTGGCAGCAGCAGTCTTCAGTCCCTGGATGAATATCTCGGGCTCCATTTTAGCAAATTACTGGCGAAAAAAAGCACTGGAAGAGGAAGCTGCTTCCGGAAAAACATGGCGAGCTAATCCGGAAGAGCCAGCAGTTGACGTTGAACCTGTTACTGATAAAAATTAATTGACACACAATTACATAATGACAAAAACATCATCCATTACTTTTTATTCTCTCATTCTCTTTCTTATTAGCTTTTCCGCTAAAGCGCAGATAAAGCTTGCTTCCTTATTTACTGACAATATGGTACTTCAGCAGCAGGCAGAGGTACCGGTATGGGGATGGACTACTGCTGGCAAAAACGTTAATGTTACAACCTCCTGGAACGGTAAAAGCTACACTGCAAAAGCCGACAAAGCCGGAAAATTCCTCATTAAGGTTGCGACTCCAGCTGCAGGAGGCCCATACGAACTCTCTGTTAACGATGGAGGAAGCCCGACACAATTGAAGAATGTGTTGATTGGAGAGGTTTGGATTTGTGGTGGGCAATCTAACATGGAGATGCCGATGAAAGGCTTCAAAGGCCAGCCCATCCTGGGATCGAATGATGCGATCCTGAAATCAAAGAATTCGAAAATTCGAGTGTATACAGTGCCTCGTTCCTCTGTTACCGAACTTCAACAAAATAGCAAGACATCAGCATGGAAAGTAGCTGAACCGGAATCGGTAGCAAACTTTAGCGCTACCGGCTATCATTTCGGAAAGCTTCTGAATGAGATGCTCGATGTCCCTGTCGGGTTAATCAACGTAAGTTATAGCGGCTCATTTGTAGAAGCGTGGATGTCCCCTGAGAACCTGAAAGCTTTTCCCGAGGTAAAGATCCCTGCGAAAGGGGATGAGATTAAAGCAGTCAGCCGGACTCCCACAACACTTTATAATGGAATGCTTTACCCCATCACTGGTTACGGAATCAGAGGCGCTATCTACTATCAGGGAGAATCAAATTACGAACGCCCGGACCGCTACGAAGAGATGTTTCCAGCCATGGTAAAAGAGTGGCGGTCGTTATGGAATCAGGGCGATTTTCCGTTCTACTATGTGCAGATCGCTCCTTACAATTACTCGCAACTGCCTCCTTACAACTATGGGGGCAAATACAACTCCGCCTTCCTTCGGGATGCGCAACGTAAGTCGCTGACTAAAATCCCTAATTCTGGAATGGCCGTTGTTTTAGATATCGGCGAAGAGAATCAGATCCACCCGGCAAATAAAGAAGCGGGCGGAAAGCGTTTGGCGCTATTAGCTCTTGCTAACACGTATGGAATGAAAGGCTTCGGCTCTGCCAGTCCCTTCTATAAATCGATGGCGGTGAACGGAAGTGTGGCGACCATCAGCTTTGACAATGTTCCAAATGGTTTAACATCCTTTGGAAAGGAGCTGACAACTTTCGAAATAGCAGGTGCTAATAAGATTTTTTACCCCGCTAAGGCTACCATCAACGGAAGTTCTGTCTCTGTCTCTTCGCCAATGGTGAAGGAGCCTGCGGCGGTGCGTTATGCCTTTAAAGATTTTGTAGTGGGAGATCTTTTTAGTACCGAAGGCTTACCGGCAAGTTCATTCAGAACGGACGACTGGTAACAGACAGGAGTGCTATTCTGAGAATGTTTATTTAAGATCAAAGCTTTGAAATCATATCTGTTTTGTGTTCTGTTCCTGCTGCCGGCCTTTCTAAAGGCTCAGCTAAATTCCTATAATCCCGTTTGGACCAGTCAGTCGAAAAACTCCTCCCAATCCATGCCGCTGGGTGGCGGGGATATTGGATTGAACGTCTGGATGGAGGATAACGACCTGCTTTTCTACATCGCCCGCTCTGGAACTTTCGATGAAAATAACTCGATGCTGAAGCTTGGTCGCGTGCGGGTAAGGTTAAGCCCAAATCCTTTCGACGGCGCAGAACACTTTCGGCAGGAGTTACACCTGAAGGACGGTTACATCACTGTTACCGCCACAAAAGGAAAGCAAAAAGCGGAGTTAAAACTTTGGGTAGATGTATTTCGCCCGGTAGTTACTGTTGAGATGAACAGCAGCGTGCCGGTTATAGCTACAGCGAGTTATGAGAGCTGGCGACACAAAGACCGGATATTGAAAGGGAGGGAGAACAACCAGAATTCGTACAAATGGGCGCCGCAAGGGGAGGTAAAAACCAGGAAAGATCAGATATATATGGCTGGCAACGCCGTTGTATTTTACCATCAGAATGAGCCCAACACCGTTTTCGACGTCGTGGTAAAACAGCAAGGGATGGACAGTGTGAAATCCAAGATGTTCAATCCTATCAAAGACCTGATTTTTGGCGGGCAACTGTACGGCGAGGGTTTCGCTGCCTACGAGACAAAAGAAGGTAGGTATACTGACACGGACTACAAAAGCTGGAGCCTGAAAAGCAGTTCTGCAGCGAGGAACCACCGGGTTCAGGTGGCCTTACACACCCAATACACCCAGTCTGTAACTGATTGGAAATCAAATTTAAGTTCAGTAATAATTGAAGCTAAAAAACAGCTGAGCAAGGCTGATGACGCAACAAAATCATGGTGGAATAAGTACTGGGAACGAAGTTTTATCTATATCAATTCCGGTCATCCCGAAAAGGATACCATAGCCTGGCAGGTGGGAAGAAACTACCAGCTAATGCGATACATGCTGGGTGCTAATGCCTTCGGTAAGTATCCTACCAAATTCAACGGCGGGCTGTTCACCTATGATCCTTCTTATACGGATACAGTACAAAAGTTCACACCCGACTTCCGCAATTGGGGTGGGGGAACTCATACAGCACAAAATCAGCGTCTGGTCTATTGGCCTATGTTGAGGAGCGGCGACGTAGACATGATGAAACCACAGTTCGACTTCTACCTGCAGATGCTGAGAAATGCGGAATTGCGCAGTGAAGTGTACTGGAATCATAAAGGAGCCAGCTTTACGGAACAGATTGAGAATTTCGGCTTGCCCAACCCCGCTGAATACAATTGGAAGCGCCCTGCTGATTACGACAAAGGGATGGAGCACAATGCCTGGCTGGAGTACCAGTGGGATACGGTGCTGGAGTTTTGCCTGATGATCATGGAAACAGAGCGGTATAAAGGCCAGAATGTAAAAAACTATTTGCCCCTTATCGAAAGCTCCCTTCAATTCTTTGACGAGCACTATCAGTACCTGGCGAAAAAACGGGGAAGCAGAACGTTCGATGCTAATGGTCACCTGGTGCTCTACCCAGGATCAGCGGCCGAGACCTATAAGATGGCTTACAATGCCACTTCGACTATTGAGGGGCTTAAAGTGGTGCTTGAACGGCTGCTCGAATTACCTTCGGGCTACCTGACAGCAGAACAACGGAAAACCTGGGAAACGATGTTAAGCAGGATCCCACCACTCAGTTTTAGGGAGTTTGATGGGAAGCCCACTATCGCTCCAGCAAAGCTCTGGGAGCGGATCAACAATACCGAAAGTCCTCAATTGTATCCTGTTTTCCCTTGGGGGATTTATGGAATTGGCAAACCCGGCCTTGACACCGCCATCAACACCTTCAAACATGATCCGGACGTACTAAAATTCAGGAGTCACGTAGGTTGGAAGCAGGACAATATTTTTGCAGCACGGCTTGGGCTAAGCGAAGAAGCCTGGAAATTCACTTCTCTGAAGTTGAAAGACTCTGGCCGCAGATTTCCCGCTTTCTGGGGACCGGGCTTCGACTGGACACCGGATCATAACTGGGGCGGGTCGGGAATGATCGGACTGCAAGAAATGCTGCTGCAAACCGACGGAAAGAAAATCTATCTGCTACCTACCTGGCCGAAGGACAAAGATGTTCACTTTAAACTGCACGCGCCCTACAACACAACGGTAGAAGCAAGGGTCGTTAACGGACAGATTGAAGTATTGAAGGTAATTCCTGCCAGCAGGAAGGCTGATATTATTTTCACAAAAAAGTAGCGATAGAACATCTCCCTAATTAAATCACTGCCCGAGGAAGGTCCTGATAAACAACAGGACATCACTTCTTCGGGCCTTTTTTTAGTTCGCTTTCCGATTTGAGGACCGTTTTGCCGTTCTCTTGCTGCAACAAATAAGCAGGCTCCTCTTCGGTAGCGTTCCGTTTTACTTCTGATCCCTTAATCTTTTTTGTAACTGGTTTAGTATACTTTTCATCGATTTGTCCCTCCGCTTGCGACCGGCCGTAATTCCAATGCACCTTTTCTCCTTTTTTCATGATTCGTTTTTCGTATTGAACACAAAGGCCGTACCATTGAAAACGTTGCAGCAAGCAAGCTTCGCATGCTAAACTTTAACTTGCGCTATTTGTTGAAACCTATAAATCTAATTGCTATGATAACCGATCCAAACAACAAAGAAAAGGACAAGGGAGAGCAGCCCGACCGGGGGTACGCAAGTGATGAGACGCTAAACGAAGATGAGATTGCTGGTAATCCCACAGGCGTCGGTGAAAACGAAGAAGATCACTACACGCAGTGGGATGATGAAGAGCCTGACGGCGAAGACTAGTAATTTTATAAATGTGAACAGCACCAATCCCTAGATGCTGTTCACATTTTATTTATGGAAATCTTCCGCGTAAATCTCTTTAAGACCGTCCTCATAATCTGAGAAGCTACTTGCTGTTAGTAGCACCTCTTCTTCACAAATAGGACAATTAAAGACAATTACTTTAGCCTTTGATTGAACATCTGCCAAATGCATTGGCACCTCCACTGGTCCATCGTGTCCCGGGCAAATTGCTTTCATATTCTTTTCTCTTTTAAAGCAAAACTAAGCGGCCAAGAAAAACTAAAGATGAAAGGAATGTTGTATTTCTGTTAGGCTTTACTGGTTTAAGTAAAAGGAATTGGTGCAAAGTTTGGCTAATACCTGTATCTTAGCGAGATTTAGGTTTAATAAATTGATGGCGGCTAGTATAATTCTTATTGATGACGATCCTGTTCAGCAGAAAGTAGCTGAAGTATATGTAAACCGTTATAAGGCGTTTGACCAATACAACTCATTTAACAAAGCGAAAACTGCGCTCACCTTTATCGACGATAACAAATTGGATCCTAAAAATCTCCCCGACGTTATTCTACTCGATTTGCAGATGCCTGATTTCTCTGGCTGGGACTTTCTCGACAAGTTCGCGGACCTGCTTCCTGTGCTAAAGAAGAATATTGATATATACATTCTTTCCTCTTCACTTGACCCTGAAGATGAGTTAAAATCAAAGCAGTATCCTTGTGTACAAGGTTTCTACACCAAGCCTATATCCAGGAATCTGATCAAAGATATTTCCGGAAAGTTTGTTCAAAGTAACAAGTAGGTTATCCATTAAAATACTTCACTAGTATGAGGCGATGTCACAGCAAAATGAACGAAAGTTTTGTTATTTTTGACTTCGTCCGCACAACTAACCATTAGAAGAATAGGGTAGATCAGCGCTCATTTAAGGTAGAATCTTAATTTTAAAAAAGAGGAGAGTTTCAATGTCTGTCGGTGCTTTTACTCATACAATTGCCGGGGAGAAAAAGGAGGTGCAAAGTGAAGAACAAGCATTCGAGATTCTTTTCAGGAATTATTACACCAAACTGTCTTTTTTTGCCAATAAGTTTGTCAACGATTTGCAGGTTGCAGAAGAGATCGTATCTGACGCTTTCACCTACCTGTGGGAGCAAAGAGCGCAACTCGAAATAGGAATATCCACCAATGCCTATTTGTACAGGATGGTACAGAACCGGTGTCTTAATCATCTAAAACACAAAAAGATAGAGAGCGAGTATGTCAACTACCTCGCTAAGCATAACTTATTATCTGAGACACCTTCTACCAGCCGAAATCCCTATTTAGAAAAAGAGCTGGAAGAACAGGTAAAAAAGGCGATTGAGGAACTTCCGGAAAAATGCAGAGAGGTGTTTAAGTTGAGCCGATTTGAACAACTGAAAAACCGGGAAATTGCGGAGCAGCTCAATATTTCGACGAAAACTGTCGAGCGCCACATGACCATTGCACTTGAACGGATGCGTCACTGCCTGAAGCACCTGTTTATACTTTTACCCTTTTTAATCATTTCTTAAAAAATTAATTTTCTTTTTGGGGGTATTGCTTCCTTCAGTTGTCTTATATCCGTTCACATGAATGAGGATATAAAAATAACGCTGACAAAGTACATTACCGGGCAAGCTGACGAAACGGAAGCTGCTGAGGTAAGAGAATGGATCAGACGGAGTCCGGAAAACGAAGAATATTACGTTAGCTTGTACGAGGCCTGGCATAATAGTCTGGCTGCTGAGAAAGCCTTGATAGACGTAGATGCTGCTTATGAAGTTTTTCTAACTAACAGGAAGAGCAAAAAGACGATCATCAAAAAGCTGTCGGCCTGGAGTCGGGTAGCCGCAGCTGCAATTATTGTAGGAGCGTGTACAGCGGGTATATATAAATTTTATGCTACAAAAGATACAGAAATATCAATTGTTGAGTTATATGTACCAAAGGGAGAAACAAAAAAAGTAACCCTGCCTGACGGAAGTACTGTTTGGGTGAATGCGGGAAGTCATATAAGTTATTCAAGAACTTTTGGGAAGACAGACAGGACCGTTCATCTTACAGGAGAAGCATATTTTGACATTGCACCTGTAAATAGTAAAATACCCTTTCTGGTAAAAACAGGAAAATTTTTAATCCGGGACGTAGGAACGGTATTCAATGTTAGGGCTTATCCCGAAGAGAATGTGTTTGAAACTGCTGTGGTTGAAGGCAAAGTATCCGTAGAAGGAAAATTGACAGAAGGTTCTGGTGAAGAAAGTAAGGTTTACCTGGACGCTAATCAGGTGCTAAAGATAAACGCCCCCGTACAGAAACAGGAAGAAAATCCCAAACGTAAGCTGGTGGATATCGAGCCGGTGAAGGTTGTGCAAATTAACCCTTCGCAGATCAACGAGTACAATGGCTGGAAGGATGACCTACTGGTTTTTAACGGAGAGACCTTTGAGGATATAACTAAGATTTTGGAAAGACGATACAACGTAACCATTGTATTTGAGGACGAGGAGTTGAAAGACTTTGAGTATACCGGAACATTTAAGAATATAAGCGCCGTGTCTAAAGTATTTCAGGTAATAAAGGAAACTACACCAATTAACTACCAGCTTGAGGCGGGAGTAATAAGAATAGCAAAAAACTAACAACCAATTAATGATAAACTCAACTAGGAACGGAATGACTTAGACAATTACTTGATTTTAGAAAAAAAACCGGGATGCTGCCACACCCCGGCCTTATTGATTAACTAGCTAATACCCATCGCTTGGGGAAGCACAGTATTAACTAATAACTGACCAAATCTATGATTTATTTATGTAGAAATTCTCTATTCGCTATTCCTATTTGGCGAAAAATTTTTAGAGCTATGAAGCTTATTACCATTTTAATCTTCGCTGGTGTTATGCAGATTCATGCTGCAGGCTATTCACAGAATACATTCAACCTTAACGAGGCGAACACCACCGTGAGGGAAATGCTTCGAAAGATTGAAAAAAACAGCGATTACACTGTTTTTTATCGGCATGATCAAATCAATCTGAATCAAAAGGTGAACGTAGTTGCTGAAAATGCTTCAGTTGAAACGGTGATGTCGCAAGTATTGAAAAATCAGCCACTTACTTTCGAGATCGTTGACCAGATGATTGTAATAAAATCTGCGGATACTGATGTAAGGGACTATACAGTTACTGGTACAGTTACCGACACCAACGGCGAGCCTTTGATCGGGGCAAGTGTGCTTGTTAAAGGAACTACGCGAGGCGCGTCTACTGATGTTAACGGCCGTTTCTCGCTAACAGTTCCGGGAGATGCAGCGGTGACACTGACAGTGACCTACCTTGGCTATTCCACAAAGGACGTGACTGTTAGTCCTTGGCAGAGAACTATAGCGATAACGCTAACAGAAGATGCTGCAGCTCTGGAAGAGGTGGTGGTAGTAGGTTATGGAACGGTAAGAAAAAGAGATCTGACTGGATCTGTCGCATCTGTAAAGTCAGAAGATATCACCCGGGTTCCGACTCACAATGCTGCTGAGGCAATACAGGGTAGAATACCCGGAGCGGATATTACTAGAGTATCGGGTGTTCCAGGTGCAAGTGCTAATATTCTAATTAGAGGAAACAAGACTATTGCAGACAGGGACCAGCTAGCTTCGCGCAATGGCCCCCTATACATCATTGACGGATTTCAAGGTGGGGATATTTCTACAATAAATCCAAATGACATAGAATCAATCGATGTATTGAAGGATGCTTCCTCTACAGCTATTTACGGGGCGCAGGGAGCGAATGGCGTAGTTATCGTTACTACCAAACGCGGTGCTGCTGGTAAAACCAAGATAAACTACAGCTCTTACTTCGGAGTAAATGATTTTATATTTCCTGACTTGAGAAGTGGAGATTCTTACGTACAGTTAAGAAGAGACGCTGGTATGGCAGCTGGTATTTGGAACAGCCCTGCTGACGATCCAAAGGTTTTCACCGAGAATGGCGAGCTTGAAGCCTATCAAAACGGTCAGTGGATTGATTGGTATGATCTAATTCAAAGAGACGGTACTCAACAAAGCCATTCTCTTACAATCAGTGGGGGAAATGAGCGGACCAGAATCGTCGGTTCTCTTGGTTATTTCAATGAAACCGGAATGTTCAGGAACAGTGACTTTAACCGTTACACAGGAAGATTCAACTTAGATCAGACTATTAATAAATGGGCAAAGGCAGGAGTTCAAACTCAGGTGACATATTCCCGTCAGAATCTTCGTAATGATCCCTTGGGGCAGGCGATGACGGTAAGTCCTCTAGGAACTCCATACGACGAGTTTGGTAATGTTGACCTGTATCCCTTGTTTCCAACTGGACAAAGAGGCGGAAACATTAGCCCTTTAGCTGATGAAGCTTCTCAATACGTTGCTCGAAACAATAATCTTCGGACAAATATCATAGCAAATGGTTATGTTGAGCTAACCCCCTTTAAGGGCTTAAGCTTTAAGTCGAACTTGGGAACCAATTTTAATTTTGGTCGTCATGGTATATTTAATGATAGAGAATCACTTCAGCGGTATACCCAGCGCACATCTCAAGCATCCGTACGCAATGGCTATAACAGATTTCTTAACTGGGATAACATCTTAACCTATAACAAGGAAATAGCAGACCATAATGTGACACTGACAGGTATCACGAGCTACTTGCAAAGCGACGACGAAGAAACATTTGGCCGGGGAATTAATCAAGTTTTATCCTCTCAACTATTTTATAACCTAGCTTCCACCAGTAACAGTGCAGGAGCAAGAGAGCTTGAAACTCGGTATGTTGGGTGGACAAATATGGCTTATGCTGGTAGATTAAACTACGCTTACAAGGGCAGATATCTTTTAACTTTATCCGGACGCTTTGATGGTTCTTCCCGTTTATCCGGTAAAAAATGGGATTTCTTCCCCTCTGCTGCACTTGGATGGAATATCAGCGATGAAGGCTTTTTCGAAAAGTTCCGGTCATCAGTGTCTAACTTAAAATTAAGGGCAAGCTATGGTGTATCCGGAAACTATAACATCCAGCCTTATGCAACTCAAAGCTTGATTTCGGAGTTGCCCAGAATGGGTTTTGGAGACGTCGCTGCACCAGGTTATATATTTGAGGGAACAGTAGGAAATCCAAATCTAAATTGGGAGAAATCTGCTCAGGTGGATCTCGGACTAGATTTAGGATTGTTTAACAACCGAGTTAGTGCAACGTTTGATTATTACCATACCGTTACTTCGGACATTCTGCTAATGCGCCAATTACCGCAATCAACCGGAGTGGTTGATGTTGCTCAAAATATTGGGGAAATGCAAAATAGAGGTATTGAACTCTCTATAAATTCTATAAATGTTCAAAACAAAAATTTTAGATGGTCCAGTACCTTAACGTTCAGCAGGAACAAAGAAAAAATTACCGAACTTCTGAATGGTACTGATATTTTGGCGACTCGTGGGATTGAGGAAAACTCGCTGTTGTTAGGTCGTCCTATAAGCTCATTTTACACCTACAAAAAATTGGGAATATGGCAACAGGATGAGGCTGATATCGCAAAGCAATACAAGTTTGGTACGAGTACTTTTCAACCCGGCGATATCAAGTTGGCAGATTTGAACGGCGATAAAATGATTGGGCCAGAAGACATGACGTACATTGGATCTACCGTTCCGAAATGGGTTGGTGGTTTCCAGAATACATTAAGCTACAAAGCATTTGATCTTAACCTATTTTTAGTTGCCAGGGTAGGTCAAACAATTGATGCAGAGTTTTTAGGTAGGTTTAACACTGCGGGCACCGGAAACAGCCCAGCATTTATCAACTATTGGACGCCTGAAAATGCGACAAATGATTTCCCTCGTCCGTACTGGGGTAGGACACTAAGCAACTACGCAGGGTATCAAACCCTTACTTACATCGACGGCTCATACGTTAAGCTAAGAAATGTTACTTTGGGATATACTATTCCTAAAAGTTTAACGGATCGTATCTCCGCCGGCCGCGTGAGATTGTATGCAACTGCATCTAACGTCTTCACAATAACCAAAAGTGATCTTATAAAAGACTATGATCCTGAAAGAGGGGGAGCTGAATCGTCTCCTCTGGCAAGACAATTTGTATTTGGTATCAACTTCGATTTATAATTATTAAGAAAGTTATTACTATGAAATTATCAAAATCTATATACGCGGGATGTGTGACAGCAATACTTCTATCAAGTATGACTGCATGCAACAAGTTGGATGAGTACAATCCTTCGGGTGCTACCGCCGACGCTGCCTGGAGTACACCTCAAGGCTTTGTCACCTTAGTGAATGCAGCTTATAATGAGCAAAGAAACTGGTACGGTAAAGAAGATGGAATCTTCATGGGAGAATCTGGAACCGACCTGTGGTACAATAGGGAGACAAACGGATACGCGAGACAATTAACCCAGTACGACGGATTAACTCCCCTGCAAGGGAACCCAAACAGAAACACATGGGAGTATTTGTGGAGAGGCGTAAACTTGTGTAATGCTGGTATCGGCCGGATAAATGAAGCTGGATTTTCGGATGCAAACGAGAAGAACCGCAGAGAAGGGGAATTAAGGTTTTTACGGGCCTTTTACTACTGGCACATTGTTGAAACATGGGGAGGAGTAATGCTTCGTACTGAGGAAACTCGTGAGCCAGAACTAACTGCTACCCGTAGTTCCGTAGACGACTTCTATAAATTGATTATCTCAGATCTGGAATTTGCAGCTGCTAACCTTCCAACTCAAGCTTTTTGGGGAAATGAATACAGTAGAGCAAGCAATAAATCTGCTCTCGGATTCCTGGCAAGGGCTTACTTGTCAAGGGCTTACTATTCCCTTGCTGCCGGAAACACAACTGAAGCGAATGGTTTTTTCACAAAGGCGAAAGATGTTGCAAAAGATGTAATCAACAGAAAAGGAGAGTTGGGTGTTGACTTATGGTCCAATCCAGCCGACCTATGGAATCCGGCAAACAATAAGAGAAATAAAGAGGCCCTCTATACTATTAGCATCTCAACTAATCCTGGGATTAACATCGAGGATAATGCTAACAGGGTTTTTATGACTTTTCAAAGCCCCTATACAGGTAGCAACAGACCAGGATTGGTAAATAGTTTGGCGTATGGCTACGATAACGAGAGAAGATTAATGCCTACACTATCACTACTTAATTACTTCGATGAGACCAAAGACGCTCGGTACGCTGCCTCTTTTCAGGAAGTTTGGATAGCAAATGCTCCGCAAAATTTCACCTGGACTGCAGCCGACGTGACCCGACTTAGTAAAAACGCGAGTATTACAGGGCAAGTTATGGTCTCAGGCCGCGATACTGCTTTGTTAATTACTAAAAAGGTCGTTCCGAACAAAGACAGAAAACCATACATAGTTGTGGATAGAAATGATATGTATGATGCACGCGGAGCCATAAAAACAGGTACTCGTGATTTTGTAACTCTAAAGAAGTTTATGGATCCGTTTAGGTCTGACCCAGTGTCAAAAGTGGGAACCCGAGATATCATCGTGATGCGTTTGGCGGAGATGTATCTTATTGCTGCTGAAGCTGAGTTTCAGTTAGATAATCCTCAAGGAGCAGCAGATATGTTAAATGTTTTAAGAACGAGAGCCGCTCTTCCTGGAAAAGTAGCTGATATGCAGGTTACTGCCGCTAACGTTACTAATGGCGGTATTGATTTTATCCTCGAGGAACGGGCAAGAGAGCTTTGCGGAGAATACATCCGTTGGTTTGACTTGAAGCGCACTAAGTACGAGAATAACGGTGAAGCATTCAAAACCTTTATAACCACTCGCAACCCTAACATTACTCTCGTGGAAGGATTCCATCGATTGAGACCAATTAAGCAAGAAGAAATTAATGCACTTCTAAACGGACAAGAATTTGGTCAAAACCCAGGATATAATTGATTAGTTAAACTTCAATTCCGGCGGGGGAGGTAGAAATATCTTCCCCGTTATTATTTTAAGCCACTTTGTAAATCATATTTTACACGTGCCGGTAATATCCTACAATAGCTGGAGAAAATATTATAGGAAACAGCCTTTGCTAAGGGGTATTTTTGAAACTTACTATTGAATGCTAACCAGTAGTAGAACCATTAACTTGCACACACACATTACTACGAAGGGAGAACCAATGCATTTCCTTAGAAAACACTTTCTACTTTTTTTGATGCTACTTGTCGCTGGTGCGGCCTCTGCAGTAGAGCCAGCGAGGGCGAAAGCAGTTGCTATTGTGAGCCCGGCCGCTGCTAATGGCCGAATTAAATTCGGGGTAGAAAAATTAAAAACAGCGCTCCAGAAACACGGCTATAAAGTAACCCTGCACGAGCAAAATCAGCTTCCCAAAGGGAAACAGCTGATCGCTGTGGGACTAAAAACATCGCAGCTGATAAGCGGTGCGTCCGAGAAACTCGGCCTAAAATATAATGCCGCCAATGCAAAGGAAGGCTTTTCGCTGCTTTCGAATGACTCTAAAGTAATCGTGGCCGGTAACGATGAGTCAGGAACGTTATATGGTTGCGTTGAACTGATCGAACGACTTAACAATCAGCGGACTATCCCTCAAAATCTTAATATTCACGATCAGCCAGAAATGGTACTCAGAGGTACTTGTATCGGTGTCCAAAAGCCCTACTATCTGCCTGGAAGACATGTGTACGAGTATCCTTACACGCCTGATCAGTTCCCCTGGTTCTACGACAAAGAGCATTGGATCAAGTATTTGGATATAATGGTGGAGAACCGCTACAATTCCCTGTACCTCTGGAATGGTCATCCATTTGCTTCATTAGTGAAGTTAAAAGATTATCCATACGCCCTGGAAGTGGACGAAGCAACCTTCAGGAAAAATGAGGAGATGTTCAGCTTTTTAACCGAAGAAGCCGACAAGCGCGGTATCTGGGTGATCCAGATGTTCTACAATATTATCGTATCAAAGCCTTTCGCTGAAAAGCATAATATAAAGACGCAGGATCGTAACCGTCCGATCACTCCTCTGATTGCTGACTATACTCAGAAGTCTATTGCCGCTTTCGTTGAAAAATATCCGAACGTTGGTCTGCTGGTAACTTTAGGGGAAGCAATGGAAGGGGTAGGACAAGATGATGTCGACTGGTTTACCAAGACCATTATTTCGGGAGTTAAAGATGGATTGAAAGCGCTTGGAAAGACGGCAGAACCACCGATCGTGCTTCGTGCACACGATTCTGACGCACCTCGTGTGATGAAAGAGGCTTTGCCGATCTATAAGAATTTGTATACCATGGCAAAGTACAACGGCGAGGCATTAACTACTTACACTCCGCGTGGTAAATGGGCCGAACTGCACAGAACTTTGAGCCGGATTGGTACTGTTCACGTACAAAATGTGCACATTCTTGCCAATCTCGAACCGTTCAGGTACAGTTCTCCTGATTTTATCCAAAAATCAGTGCAGGCAATGCACAACATCTATGAGTCAAATGGACTGCATTTGTATCCACAGGCCTCCTACTGGGACTGGCCTTATACCGCTGATAAAATAACTCCTCGTCAACTGCAGATTGATCGCGACTGGATGTGGTACAAAACCTGGGCTCGATATGCCTGGAAAGCTAATCGTGATAAGGCCGGCGAAGATGAGTACTGGGGAAAAGCACTTGCGGACACCTTCGGTCTGAACCTGGAACACAGCAAGCACATCGTTAATGCGCATGAAGAATCAGGTGAAATCTCTCCTAAATTATTAAGACGCTACGGTATCACCGATGGGAATCGCCAGACGTTGACTTTAGGAATGCTGATGACTCAGTTAATCAATCCCTTCAGATATGGTCTTTTTACGCTGCTTTATGAATCAGAAGCTCCGGAAGGGGAGATGATCATTGAGTATGCAGAGAAGGAGTGGAAAAACCAAAAACATATCGGGGAGACGCCAATTCAAGTAGCGGATGAAGTGGTTGAACATGGTAAAAAAGCCGTGGAGGCGATAGACAAGGCGGCACCTTTTGTGACCAAAAACAAGGAAGAGTTTGCACGATTGAAGAACGACATGTACGCCTACAACGCCATGGCCAATCACTACGCAGAAAAGGCCAGAGCGGCAGTTGCGGTATTGAGGTACAAGTATTCTGAAGATGTGAAAGACCTGGAGAAAGCGCTGCCATATCTGGAAAGAAGCGTGAAGCACTACGCGGACCTGGTGAAGCTCACCAACGATACCTACCTCTACGCCAACAGTATGCAAACGGCTCAACGCAAAATCCCAATGCGCGGCGTAGACGCTACTTATATTCACTGGAAAGAAATGCTGCCAGTGTTCCAAAAAGAGCTGGATCACTTCAAGAAAAGCATTGATTCCCTGAAGACGAATAAATCCGCTGCTACGCATAAAAAGGTTCCATTTAAGAATGTGGAGGTGAAGCTGTTAACAAAAGGAGCCGAGTTTTACAAAGTGACTGCAGCTCAATCCATTTTCCCGGACACGGCTGTGCAAATACAACATCTGGCGGTAGAACTTGAAGGTCTGAAAGGTATCCGTTTACCTAAAGCAGTTCAGGAAAAAAACAGAACTACCCTGCGGTTCAGCACCCAAAAACCGGTGAAATTGCTGGTGGCCTACTTCAATTCTAAAGAACCATTTTATGCCCAGGCTCCTGAGCTCGAAACCGACGCAACTGCGAACGACTATGGGCAGGGAGAAATTAAGATTTCAAACGCAGTTGTTGCCGGTAAATACCCGCCTGCCAATATCCACTCATACTCTTTCAATGCAGGTACGCATACGCTGAACCTGCCAAAAGGAGTTTTAATGATTGTAGGCTTTATTGATGGAAATCAGGAAATAAAGGCCTACAACGCGGGGCTGGCAGGAACTGGAAAAGAGATCGACTGGCTATTTGAATAAGAATTTACCTTGATTGAGTTTTAATAATATGATGAATAAATCGCTGTTGAGTATACTTTTTTTATCGCTTCTGCAGATCAATACCGGGTTTGCGCAGAAAGCAGCCGTCCTGGGCACTTCTGACCTGAAGAGCTACGTGGATGAATTTAACGTCGTGGATAAGGAAGAAGCTGTTGTGAACCTTGTTCCCAACGCACAGTCGTTCGACTGGCTTTCCAAAAATATCCCCTTGTTTGATTGTCCGGATTCGGCGATTGAGAAGGTGTATTACTTCCGCTGGTGGTCGTACCGCAAACACATTAAGCAAACTCCCGAAGGGCATGTCGTAACCGAATTTATCACACCAGCGAACCATGCAGGGAAGTACAATGCCATCAGTAGTGGATTAAGCCACCAGATCAACGAAGGTCGCTGGTTACACAATCAGCAGTACATCAAAGATTATATCAATTTCTGGTTCTTCATTGATCCAAAGCATAAAGCCTCCCGGTTCCACGCCTTCAGCAGCTGGATCCACTATACGCTTTACGATTACTACAAGCTTACCAAAGACAAACAGTTCATTGCCAACCTGATGCCTGCGCTTCATGCAGACTACTTGAGGTGGGAGCAGGAGAAACAGGCACCGAACAAGATGTTCTGGCAATTTGATGTACGCGACGCGATGGAAGAATCAATCAGTGGTTCCAGGAAAGAGAAAAATATTCGCCCTACCATTAACAGCTACATGTACGGAAACGCCAAGGCGATGGTAGAACTGGCGGATCTTTTCGACATTGATTCCCTGGAGAAGACTTATAAGAAGAAAGAGAAGTTTTTACGCAAGGCTGTTCATGAAGAACTGTGGGATGACACGGCTTCATTCTTCAAAGTTCAGTACGAAAAAGGTGGCTTATGCGATGCTCGCGAAGCAATCGGTTTTATTCCATGGTATTTCAACCTACCGTATGATAAACCGAAGTATGCGAAACAATGGGATCAAATCCTGGATACCAATGGATTCAATGCTCCATGGGGCTTAACTACCGCTGAACGTCGTCACCCCTTGTTCAGAACGCATGGCTCTGGTCATGGTTGCGAATGGGATGGAGCTGTCTGGCCGTATGCCACATCGCAAACCCTGAAAGGCATGGCTAATCTCCTGACCAACTACAAGCATCAGGGCAAAATGACGAAACAGGTTTTCTACAATGAGTTGCATAAATATGCAATGTCCCACCGCATGAACGATAAGATCTACATCGGCGAGTATCAGGATGAAAAAACTGGCGAATGGTTAAAAGGCGACAATCCCCGCAGTAAATTCTATAACCACTCTACCTTTGCAGATATTATCATCAATGATCTTATCGGTTTGAAACTGCGGACTGATAACACCCTTGAGATCGATCCAATCGTACCAGAAAATCAGTGGGATTATTTCTGTTTAGATAAGGTTCCCTACCAGGGAAGAATTGTTACCATTCTCTGGGATAAAGACGGTTCAAAGTACGGCAAAGGCAAAGGATTTAAAGCCTATGTCGACGGAAAAGAGGTTGTTAAGTCCGACAAGATCAAACGCCTTACAGCGAAAATATAAGTGCATAATGGCCGGCAGATTTCTGTCGGCCTTTAATTCTTAAAAAGGTTTAAACACACAGAAATGATTTTTTCCAATCCGCAAAAGTTGACTAAAGCGGCCTTCGTGGCTGTTGTTCTTTTTGTTAGCTCCCTGACAGCGAGCGCACAGAACTACTACAACGTACTTAAATATGGTGCGAAGAACGATAGTAGCAAACTGGCTACAGCTGCCATCAAGAAAGCAATCGAAGCTGCTTCAAAAGCAGGCGGAGGTACAGTGTATTTTCCTGCCGGTAAATACCTGACTGGTCCCATCCACCTGAAGAGCAACATCACCATCTACATTGATGCAGGAGCTGAATTGCACTTTAGCGATAACTTCGATGACTACCTTCCCATGGTAAAAACCCGTTACGAAGGGGTAGACGTGACCAGCTTCTCTCCGCTATTTTATGCGTACGAAGCAGAGAACATTGCTATCAAAGGCCGTGGAATTGTTGATGGTCACGGCAAAAAATGGTGGGATTTTGTGGAAGGCTACAAACAAGATCAGCCGCGTTCAAAATGGCAGTTGATGTTTGACGAGCTGAACAAAGATATCTTGCTTCCAGATGATCCGAGACAAATGAAACGCGGCTTTCTTCGTCCTCCGTTTATTCAGCCAATGTACTGCAAAAACGTGCTGATCGAGGGTATCACTATCCGCAATTCTCCTTTTTGGACGGTAAATCCTCAGTTCAGTGACAACGTAACTGTTCACGCTGTAACTATTTTTAATCCAGCTGAGTTTGCTCCCAATACCGATGGAATTAACCCGGAGTCATGCAGCAATGTGCGGATCTCAGATAGCCATATCAGCGTAGGCGATGACTGTATCACCATCAAATCAGGTAAAGACAAGCCAGGAAGAGCTAAGAACACGCCTGCTGAAAACTACACCATCACGAATTGCACAATGCTGTCCGGCCATGGAGGCGTGGTAATCGGTAGTGAGATGTCGGGAGGCGTTCGCAAGATCGCTATCTCTAACTGTATATTCGACGGCACTGATCGCGGAATTCGTATCAAGTCGGCTCGTGGTAGAGGTGGAGTAGTGGAGGAGATCCGCGTGGATAATATTGTGATGAAGAATATTCCGGACCAGGCTATTGTGCTTGACCTTCAATACGCAAAAACGAATCCCGAGCCTGTTTCTGAGCGCACGCCAATTTTCCGTAATATTCATTTCAGCAATATCACCGGTTCGCAAATCAATCAAGCTTGTTTTATCAATGGGTTAGTTGAGATGCCCGTGGAAAACATCACATTTAACGATATCAACATCGATGCAAAAACCGGCTTCAATATTAATCTGGCTAACAAGATCGAGCTGCACAATGTTACCGTGAACACAGAAAGTGGACCTGCAGTGAAAGTGCAGGATGTGAACGTACTGGAAATAGACGGTGTGAAAACATTTAAGCCGCATGCCGGAGTACCTGTTGTGGAGTTAAACAATGTGCAGGATGCCTTCGTCTACGATTCTTTCTCACCCGCAGGTACAGATATTTACCTGAAACTAGGTGGAGAAAAAACAAAAGGCATCACGCTTGACGGCAACAACTTTAAAAACGTGAAAACGCCACTGGTTAAAGACGCGGCTGTAAAAGAAGTGATCAATCTGGACCCGAGAAATATTCTTAAATAAAAAACGAATTCATGAATTTTTCCCTTAGCAGATTTACTCTTTTAACCCTCCTGTGTGCAATACTGGCAAGTTTGAATCGAAGCTTTGCCCAGGGGCAGGATTATAAGCTCTGGTATAATCGTCCGGCTCAGAAATGGACCGACGCCTTGCCTATTGGAAATGGCCGCCTGGGAGCGATGGTATTCGCAGGTCTGGAATCCGATCGGATTCAGTTTAACGAAGAAACGTTGTGGACAGGCGAACCGAGAGATTACCATCGGGAAGGTGCTTCTGCTTATCTGGCTGAAATCCGCCGGCTTGTAGCAGAAGGAAAACAAAAGGAAGCTGAGAAGCTCGCTGCTGACAAATTCATGGGAATGAAAAGCACCGAGGGGCAGCGAGAGAAATGGTTTGCCGACATGCGGGCTTTCAAAGGAATGGACGGTGATCCAAGCCAGGAAAGCTACGATGATAGCAAGTGGGTAACCTTCACGGTACCAACTTACGAAGGCTGGGAAACTGCAGGTTTGGAGGGTTTGGACGGAGCCGTATGGTTTCGTACTACTTTTGAAGCACCTGCAAGCTGGGTTGGAAAAAATATTGTCCTTGACTTGAACCGCATCCGCGATCAGGATTTCACCTACGTGAACGGCAAACTGGTTGGAACCACCGACGGCACAGAGGGAAGAAAGTATATCATCCCGAAGGATGTGATAAAAAAAGGCACGAACACTATCGCCATCCAGGTATTAAACTACACCGATAAAGGTGGGATTGCCGGCTACAAAGATACAAGTCGTCCAATTGCAGTTTACCCGGAAGGCAGCGATGCTAAGTCTGGGATCTCACTGGTGAAGCCATGGAAATACCGGATTCAAAACGATGAGCCGCCCGCTGTTCCAAAATTTCAGGCAGATTATCAGCCTTTCGGCGATGTTCACTTAACCTTCAAAGGGACGCAGGCGGCCAAGAACTATCGCCGTGAGTTGGATTTGAGCACAGCGATCTCGCGTACTACATATTCAATCAATGGCGTCAATTACACGCGCGAATACTTCGTAAGTCAACCCAATCAAGCAATTGTAATTCATCTTAGTGCCGACAAGAAAGGAAGCATAAGTTTCGAAACTCTTCTCAGCAGCCCGCACAAAAAATCGCTGGCGAAGAAGATAGATGATAGAACCCTTGCACTTTCACTGCAGGTTCGCAATGGGGCTTTAAGAGGAGAGAGCCTCCTTCGGGTGGAAGCAAAAAAAGGAAAAGTAACACTTGTAAACGACCGTATCCTCGTGGACGGAGCCGATGAAGTGACCCTCTATCTCACGGCCGGAACAAACTATGTGAACTATCAGGATGTGAGCGGAGATCCCCTGGCTGCTTGTCGCGATGCCTTGGCAAGCCTGAAAGGCAAGAAATATGCACGCGTAAAAGCGGATCATGTCAAAGAGTATCAGCAATACTATAAACCCTTTTCTATTACACTGGCAAAAGGTCCGAATGCCGATCTTCCTACAGACGAACGATTGGTTAAATTCCATCAGGCTGTAGATCCTTCTTTTGCCGCTTTGTATGTTCAATATGGAAGATACTTGTTGATTTCCAGTTCAAGACCCGGCACTCGTCCGGCAAACCTCCAGGGAATTTGGAACGATTTGCTTTCACCTCCCTGGGGTAGCAAGTACACGACCAATATTAACGCGGAAATGAACTACTGGCCAGCCGAGCTGCTGAACCTGTCGCCGATGCACGAACCATTTTTCAAGATGGTCGAAGAGCTTTCGCAGCAGGGCAGAAAAACAGCCAAAGCACACTACAATGCCAATGGCTGGGTGCTACATCACAATACAGATTTATGGCGTGGAACTGCTCCGATCAATGCATCTAACCATGGAATCTGGGTAGGAGGATCGGGTTGGGTAAGTCAGCATTTGTGGGAGCGCTATCTGTTTACACAGGATAAAGCCTTTCTGAGAGACCGCGCTTATCCGATCATGAAGGAAGCAGCGAAATTCTACGCCGAGTTTCTGGTGAAGGATCCAAAGACCGGTTGGCTGATCAGTACACCTTCCAATTCACCTGAAAATGGTGGCCTTGTTGCTGGTCCAACTATGGACCATCAGATCATCCGTACACTATTCAAGAATGTAATTGAGGCAAGTGAGATTTTAGGCGTAGACGCAGAGTTCCGCAGCTTGATGAAGGAGAAAGTTCCGCAGATTGCTCCAAACCAGATTGGTAAACATGGACAGCTGCAGGAGTGGCTACAAGATATCGACGATCCGGAAAACAAACACCGTCACGTTTCTCATCTCTGGGGCCTGCATCCGGGTAACGAAATCAACTGGGACGACTCACCTGAACTGGTAAAAGCAGCGCGTCAATCGCTCATTATGCGTGGGGACGAAGGCACTGGTTGGAGTCTTGCCTGGAAAATTAACTTCTGGGCCCGCTTCAAAGATGGGGAACATGCCATGCAAATGGTAAAAATGTTACTCAGACCGGCAAGCGGAAACGGCGGATCCTACGTTAATCTTTTTGATGCACATCCTCCTTTTCAGATCGATGGAAATTTCGGGGGTGCAGCAGGGATCGCTGAAATGCTAATCCAGAGTCATACCAAATACATCGACATCTTACCGGCACTTCCTGCTCAGTTTGCTGAAGGAACCGTAAAAGGTATTCGTGCACGGGGCGGCTTCGAACTGAACTTCAGCTGGAAAAACGGAAAACTGACGAATGTTGAAGTACTATCGAATGCTGGCGAGAACTGTGTGTTAAGATATGCAGGTAAACAAATTAGCCTTCCCACCAAAAAAGGGAAGAAGTACAAATTCAACGGAGAATTACAAAAATTATAAAGAGCTTCTGCCTCAGCAGGGCTGGTTAGGATATGATTGTGACTAAACGAACCATTTATTTACTAGCTTTTATCTGCGGGATAAACCTTAGTGCCTTCGGGCAGGCAGGTATTCGTAAAGATATTTCGCTTGACAACGGCTGGCGCTCTATAGCGAATGACGAAGATAAAGAAGCCTATAAAGGATTTGAAAAAACCTCTTTTAACGATAAAAACTGGGAACAGGTAAACGTTCCTCATAACTGGGATCAGTACCATGGTTACCGCCGACTAATGCACGGCAACCGACACGGTTATTCCTGGTATAGAAAGACGTTTACTACGGCCGATAAGAAACCTGGAAGCCGGTACTTCCTCTGGTTTGAAGGGGTAGGGTCCTATGCAACGGTATTCCTGAACGGCAAGCAGGTGGGCTATCACGCAGGAGGACGGACTTCTTTCACACTCGACGTGACGGATGCCATTAATCTTAATAACAAGCCAAATCTTCTGGCCGTAAGGGCTGATCATCCTCCTCATATTCAGGATTTACCCTGGGTTTGCGGCGGCTGTTCTACCGAAAGGGGCTTCTCTGAAGGATCTCAACCAATGGGAATCTTCCGGCCTGTTCACCTCATCGTTACCAACGAAGTACGGATAGAGCCGTTTGGGGTGCATGTGTGGAATGATGCTTCAGTGAACGAGAAATCAGCCCTGTTGAATCACAGTACCGAACTGAAGAACTACGGTAAGTCCATAAAAAATTTACGAATTGTCACCACGGTTAATGATAGAGCAGGGAAAAAAGTTGCTGAATCTTCTGAGGAGCTAAAAATTGCTGCAGGATCTACGGTAACTACCAAAGGAAAATTAACGGTTACCAATCCTACACTTTGGTCTGTTGAAAATCCTTACTTGTACGATATTCACACGAAGGTTTACGAGCAGGGTAAACTGCTGGACGAGCTGAACACTGCTTATGGTATTCGCTGGATCAGCTGGCCAATCGGCAGGAAGAATAATGATAAACGCTTCTTCCTGAATGGCAAGCCGGTCTTCATTAATGGAATTGCAGAGTACGAACACCTAATAGGCAATAGCCACGCTTTTAGCGCTGAGCAGGTATCCTCTCGTGTTCGCCAAATGAAGGCAGCCGGCTTTAATTCTTTCCGCGATGCTCACCAACCACATAACTTCCGATACCATGAATTTTGGGATAAGGAAGGAATTCTTTGGTGGACACAAATGGCGGCTCATATCTGGTATGACACCCCGGAGTTCAGAAAGAATTTCAAAGAGCTGCTCACCGACTGGGTGAAAGAGCGCAGAAATAGTCCTTCAATTATCTTATGGGGACTGGAGAACGAAAGTACCTTGCCGGAAGACTTTGCCCGCGAATGTACTGAGCTTATCCGTAAGCTGGATCCAACGGCATCTTCCCAGCGTTTAGTGACCACTTGTAACGGTGGTTCAGGTACCGATTGGGATGTTCCTCAGAACTGGACGGGCACCTATGGCGGTGATCCTAAAACGTACGATCAGGATGTGCAGCGGCAAGTTCTGATAGGAGAGTACGGGGCATGGAGAACACTTGACCTGCACACCGAAGGTCCTTTTAATCAAAACGGACCTTACAGCGAAGACCGAATGTCTCAGCTAATGGAAATGAAGGTACGCCTGGCTGAATCAGTAAAAGATAAAACTTCTGGTCACTACTTCTGGCTGTTTACATCACATGATAATCCCGGCCGGGTGCAGGGAGGAGAAGGTCTTCGGGAACTTGACCGGATTGGACCTGTGAATTACAAAGGCTTACTTACTCCATGGGAAGAGCCGCTGGATGTATTCTATATGTTCCGGGCCAACTATGCTCCCAAAGAAACGGAACCAATGGTCTACATCGTTTCACATACCTGGCCGGAGCGTTGGCTGAGTCCCGGCAGGAAAGACAGCATTACCATTTACTCTAACTGTGATGAAGTAGAGCTGTTTAACGACGTAAACAAGGTTTCCCTGGGAAGAAAGAAGCGCGGAGGAATCGGGACGCATTTCCAGTGGGATAATGTCGATATCAGGTACAATGTGCTGTATGCAAAGGGTTATGTGAAGGGCAAAGAGGTAGCAACAGACTACATTGTTCTCCATCATCTTCCTCAGGCACCGAGCTTTAACGACTTCTACAAAAATGCAAAAAACATCACAGCTCCTGAAAAAGGCTTGAACTACCTGTATCGTGTAAACGCAGGCGGACCAGACTATAAAGATGAGAATGGAAATATCTGGATGGCCGACAGGCATCGCAGCAGCGACAAAACCTGGGGCTCTGTTTCCTGGACGGACGATTTCGCTGAGATGCCTCCATACTTCGCCAGTCAACGGCATACCCATGATCCGATCAAAGGCACGAAGGACTGGAAACTGTTCCAGAATTTCCGCTACGGGCGTGATAAGCTGAAATATTTCTTCCCCGTCCCGGACGGTGAATATGTAGTTGAACTATATTTTACTGAACCTTGGTTAGGAACCGGAGGCGGAATGGATGCCACAGGAATGCGTGTGTTTGACGTAGCTGTTAACGGTCAAACCGTCCTAGATGATGTGGACATCTGGAAGGAAGCAGGCCATGATGCCGCTTTGAAAAAGACAGTGAAAGTGAAGGTAAAAGGCGGACAGCTGGTACTATCTTTTCCGGAAGTAAAATCGGGGCAGGCCCTCATTTCAGCCATCGCGATCGCTTCCACAAAAGACAAGATTCAGCCGGCTCCAGCTTCTCCATTACTAATTGAGAACCAAGGCGGCAAGCTAAAAACAAGGAGTTGGATGGACACAGGTAATCCTGTATACGCTGATAATCAGCAGGAGGTATTTGTAGCCCTGCCATCCTATCTGCATGGCGCAGAATACATTCAGAATACCGCCACTTCAAATTCCTCTGTCCCATCTTTCAAGGTGAGCTTTGACGCCGATGTGTATATCGCTCTGGCTGCAAAAGCTGCATCAGCTCCGATATGGATGAAGGATTATGAAGAACAACCCGGAGAGGTTGTCACCACTGCGAACGGAGGCGAACGCTTTAAAGTTTTCCGCAAACGCTTCAAGGCGGGAGAAACGGTTCAGGCAGGCGCGGTTGCAGGTAAGGCAATAGTTGCAGTAAACCCCGCTTCAAACATTCAGCCAGCTTACGACCTGAAGAAAGCGACTTCCTACAAAGCTACCGAAGCTGTGTTCAAAGGAACCGGCCTCACCAAAGAAGTATTGATGGGACGTGAACGAGTGGTATTTAAGAGAGCGTCTGGCGATGTTCTGGAGTTTACCTTCTCAACGGGAGTAGCGGACACGTACTCACTTACGTTGAAATACCATAATCCTTTCCAGAAAGATCTTAAAGGAAAGATAGAAATCCTTGCAGCGGACGGAACGGTGATGAAGAAAGCTGAGGATGTAGTTTTTGCTCCAACCAAAGAAGGCAAATGGAACTATTTCAATACCAACACCGGAACAATGATCAATGCCGGTACTTATAAGGTAAGAATCATAGCAGACGATGCAGCGAATCTGGCCATCGATGCTTTGGATGTTCAATAAGTTTTAACCTCAGTAAGGAAGAAAAGCAGCTATGAATTATAGCTGCTTTTTTTATGAGTTAGCCGTGGGCTTTAGCGTCCTCAAGGTAATTGAATAGCGCAACTCCTTAACGGGGGCAATACTATGCTCCCAATCCGACCTCGCCGGTCCCTGGATCACGTATGCTGATCTTCTTTTCGCATCTAAGGAAATAATCGAGCCTCGACCTTGTTTACCTTTATCATACCGGCGAAATCGAAATTTACAATCGCTGTTAAGAGAAACCCCAATGATGGCGTCAAAAGGAGGAGCGTCGCGGTGCCAGTTGATGACAGTTCCGGGGGCGTACTCAGTCACCAACAGCTCGGCAAGGTCGCTACTATCAAAACTTAAAAGAGATGCGCATTTACTGATCAATGGCTGAAACTCACCTGGAATTGGTCTTCCCTGGGATAAGGTTCGGCTTTGAAAATCCCAGTCGTATCCAAAACTTGCCACCTTTCGCTTCGCCTCATAGCCCTGAAAAACAAAAGTCTTCAATTCTATCCTTTTCACTAACTGGAGCAAGTAATCCTCCTCTGCTTTTGACAGGAAATCCGGGTAATATTGAAAGCCTTCCGGTTGCAGTGGCAAGGATGGAAATAACGTATTCATAATTTAAAAACAGAAAAGCACTCCATTAGATTAGCCGAATTAAGATTTCAAGTGAATTTTATAGGGATTATTTTAGGTCATTTATACTGCTTTTATCAGGCGAATTCTATATTTGGAAACCCGATTAAGTCTAAGCGGCTCTGAAAGTTTTAAAGTGAAAGATTACCTTCTATTTATCGATACCGAAGCATCAGGAGTACCCAAAAGCTGGATAGAGCCCTATGCAAAAAAGGGTAATTGGCCTTATTCAGTCCAGGTATCCTGGTTGGTCTACTCGAGCGATGGAAAAGAAATCAAGCGCGAAGACCACTACATCGGGGATCAGGACTTTAAGATTTCCGACTCGTCCATCAAAATCCATGGCATTACCCGTTCTTACCTTGACACTCATGGAGAAAACAGAAAGACAGTAATGCAATTGTTAGCGGATGACCTTAACAGGTACACTCCCCTGGTAATCGGACATTTTATGGAGTTTGACTATCATGTACTGGCGGCCGACTTTTTTAGGTCAGATATTCAAAATCCGATAGCAACAAACGCACTTCCAGTTTTCTGCACCATGGTATCTACAACCAGATTCATGCAAAATCCTATAAGGAAATTCATGAAATTGGGAGAGTTATACCAAATGCTATTTAATAAACAGCTGGAAAAACCGCATAACGCAATTTACGATGCTAAAGCTACCGCTGATTGCTTTTTCGAGCTTCTGAAGCGAGGCGAGTTGACTCGCACAGAAGTAGAACAACAAAAGCTTGATTTGACGATTAAACAAAAAGATAAGGGCCCTTTCTGGCTTTTACTCGCTATAAGTTTACTGCTTATTCTATTTATCGCTGTTAATGCATGAATGAACGATTAGAGTTTTTAAGAACTGTAAAACCTTTTGATAAGCTCCCAGAAGAAGTTTTAACCACCGTGGCTGATCTTCTGGTGGAGGTGAGACATACGAAGGACGCCCTGATTTATCAACAGGAAGTTACTAAAATGAAAGGCGTCGACATCATTGTGGAAGGCGAATACGAGACCTTCTTTTATGATAATGCCCATAACAAGCGACTGGTAGAACATCATGGCAAGGGTCACTGCTTTGGGGGTATATCAATTCTCCTGAACAGAAAAAAATCCCTTCGAACGGCAATAGTAAAAAAGGGGACGATGGTTTACTTTCTGCCTCGTAAGGAGTTCAAAGGACTGTGCCAGGCCAACGACGAGTTCTTCCACTTTTTCATTGCAGAATATGGTAAGCGAATGCAGAACGAGGATTTCGCTCATTTTGCTAAAAGACCAGCTTCGTTTGATGAGAGCTTCATAGCTTCAGACCAACTGTACTCGCGTAAAATAGAGAGCATTGAGTCGCGCGATATTATATCTTGTAGCACCAGCACGCCCGCCTTTGAAGCTGCACGTTTGATGGGAACTCACAAGCTGAGCTGTCTATTTATACGAGATGAAGCGAACACTATCGTTGGCTATGTAACTGATATTACCTTACGGGATAAAATTATTGCCGAACTGGGTGACCCAACTCAGCCTGTTGGTGACATTATGGATAAACCAATTGTCTCTATCAGTCCGCAGGCTTATGTGCACGAGGCAATATTGATGATGTTCAGAACCAAAACACGCTACCTGCTGGTAGAAGATGGAAGGCAGTACAAAGGCTTTATCAGCCGCAACAAACTGCTTAGTGAACAGGCACAGTCGCCGCTGGTCTTCATACAATCTGTAAAGCTGGCTTTGTCCGTAGACGAGCTGAAGCTGAAATGGGAGAGGGTCCCGCAAATTGTTACGCAGCTTCTTAGCAGGGGAGTTAACTCCGAGATTGTAAACGACGTAATTACTACTATCTCTGATACCATTGCCGTCAAGGTAATTGAAGGGGTTATTGACGAAATTGGACAGCCGCCCGCCAAGTTCGTATTTATGGTACTAGGCAGTGAAGGCCGGAAGGAACAAACGCTGAAAACCGATCAGGACAACGCCATTATTTATGAAGACAAGGCAAATGAACACCGGGAGCTGGTACGGGAATACTTTTTAAAATTTGCAGCAATGGTGTCTGAGCGTTTAGACTACGTTGGCTTTAGCTATTGCACCGGTGGTTTTATGGCCAGCAATCCAAAGTGGACGCACTCTCTGTCGCACTGGAAGCGAAACTACATCAGCTGGATGCAAGAGTCCCTTCCAGAAACAGTGATCAAGTTTTCCACCTTCTTCGATTGCAGACTGATTTTCGGCGAGCAATCTATTATGGATGAGCTGAAAGATTTCCTGGACGGGGAACTGCAAAAACCGATGGAGAAGTTGTTTTTCCATATGGCCAAAAATGCACTACAATACGAACCGCCTCTTACTTTCTTCAAAAACATTAAGACGATAACAATAGGGGCACATGAGGTTTTTGACATCAAAAAAGCGATGACGCCGATTGTTGATTTAGTACGCGTTTACTCGCTCAAGCACCGGATTTTTAAAGTAAATACGGGAGAAAGAATTAAAGCTTTGAAAGAGATAGGCGTATTTAAAGAGTCTGAATATATGGAGCTTATGCAGTGTTATTATTTCCTTATGGGGATGAGACTTAAGAAGCAAGCTAGCCAGATCATTCAGGATAAGGTCAGTCCGGATAACTATATCGATCCTAATGCGCTAACGAAGATAGAGAGAGTGACACTTAAGGAAATCTTCCGGATCATAGGAAACTTCCAGGCCAAAATAAAAATGGAGTTTACGAACAGTCTTTTTTAAGGGGAGTGGTTACCCCTAAAATTAGATCGGCTTGTCGGGATCGGCTTTCACCCATAGTAGTGCAATTTCCCGATCCCCAAGTTCAAAATACTTAATTCCTTTTCTTTTAACCAGAGAGGCTACCCTTGCGGCTATTTCCTGCCATTGCCTTTCACCCACCATCGCCACTCTTCCAAACTTCTGACCATGCACCAAGTCGAAAAGACCGTTTTCGAGAAAACTGGAAATCTCCCAACCTTCAAATGCTTCCATCTCAAAATACAGCCGAACATAACCAAACTGCTCTATCCTCATCCTAACGGCATCCCTATAGATGTCAAAGTCGCTATCTGTAAGCTTTGCAGTCACTTTAACCACCAAAAGGTCTCTTTCAGATTCTGGCAAAATCTTTATCATAATCAGCTAACAAGCTTATTTAAATATTGTTAGCTAATTCCAGCGAAACAAAAAAGGCCCGGAGTTATATCCGGACCTTACAATTCTATTCGACTTTGCTTATGCCTGTAGTGTTTCTGGCGTAGTTAGACCAAGGACTTCGCCGGTCCATTGCCTGGTTTCTTCACACAACTGGGCATCGGTGCTTAGATGCTTTCCAAAAGTCGGGATCAACTCCTTCAACTTTGCCTGCCATTCCGGCGACTTCATTTTATCTTTAAAGCAACGTTCCAGCAAGTTGATCATGATCGATACAGTGGTAGATGCACCCGGCGATGCTCCTAAAAGAGCGGCTATCGAACCGTCGGAAGCGTTTACAACCTCTGTCCCAAATTCCAAAATACCACCGTGCTTTGCATCTTTCTTAATCACCTGAACTCGTTGACCTGCAATCTCCAGCTCCCAGTCTTCCATCTTTGCATTCGGATAATACTCTTTCAGTGCCTCCAAGCGCTCTTCCGGCGACTGTCTAACCTGCTCGATCAGATATTTGGTAAGTGGAATATTGTCCAGACCAGCGGCAAGCATTGGCCTAATATTACTTAGTTTTATTGATTTGATAAGATCGAAAAAGGAACCTTCTTTCAGGAACTTAGTAGTAAAACCTGCATAAGGACCAAAAAGAAGAGCTTTTTTACCGTTGATCATGCGCGTATCAAGGTGAGGAACAGACATCGGAGGCGAACCAACTGAAGCTTTGCCGTATACTTTTGCCTCATGACGCTCGATAATCTCCGGATTAGTACATTTCAACCATTGACCGCTGACCGGAAAGCCACCATAACCTTTGCTCTCAGGAATACCAGATTTCAGCAACAAGGGCAAAGATCCGCCACCAGCGCCAATAAACACGAACTTAGTGCGCACGCTCTTGGTATCACCTGTCGAAAGATCCTTCATTCCCAGGTTCCAGAAGCCTTTTGAATCTTTATGCAGGTTCCGAACTTCATGATAAAAATGAAGGGAAACACCGTCCATTTGTTTCAGCTTGTTGAACATACAACGGGTAAGAGCTCCAAAATTAACATCCGTACCGATGTCCATTTTTGTTGCAGCCACCTTTTGAGCAGCATCTCTTCCTTCCATCACTAAAGGAACCCATTCAGCAATCTGGTTGAAATCTTCTGAATATTCCATCCCTTTAAACAAGGGATTTTCAGTTAAAGCGGCGTATCGTTTCTTAAGGAAACTAACATTCTCATCGCCCCAGACAAAGCTCATATGCGGAATACTGCGGATGAAGGAACTTGGCTTATCTAAGAAGCCCTTCTCCACCAAACTCGCCCAAAACTGTCTGGAGATTTCAAAAGATTCGGCAACCTTAATCGCTTTGCTGATGTTTACCGACCCATTTTCGAGCTCTGGCGTATAGTTCAACTCACAGAATGCAGCATGTCCTGTACCGGCATTGTTCCATGCATCAGAGCTTTCTGCTGCTGCAACGTCCAACCGTTCGTAGATTTCAATCGTAATATCTGGTTCAAGTTCTTTAAGCATCACACCTAAAGTTGCACTCATTATTCCAGCCCCAATTAAAACTACATCCGGTCTCCCTGGTTCATTATTTTTACTAGTCATGATTCAATTTATCAACACGTATGCGTTTTTCTAATACTACATGATTTTTCAGGGATTGTTCTGCAGCGCGATAATTTTGCTAAGTCCACAATGTGACTTTCAAAATTTGCAATTCCCTTAAAATGAGTCCAAAAATAATAATTTAAGCATAGAAATTAAAGTATTTTTTTGTTTAATTAGCAACTTTATAAAGAGTTTGTTAAAAAAATTACAATAAAAATGAAAGCTGACCAAATGGAAGAAGCGTTTCGTCTTTTTGATGACTACAACAAGATGGATCCGAATAAATTTATGTGGGAAGGAGAGTTGTATCCAGCCGAATACTTCTATAGCCTGCAACTGTATAACTGGGTGTTGAAGTTGGATGATGCACCAAGCCCGGAACTGCTACTTGCGTCAAGATGCCAGCATATAGGACGCTGGGAAATTGCCCGTAATTCCTATCCTGCAAACAAGGCTGGCTACCTCCGCTGGAGGGCTGATTTGGCAAAATATCACGCTACCAAAGCAGGCGAAATCTTAAGGCAACTGGCATTTGCCGAAGACCTCATAGAAAAAGTACAGCAAATTGTATTGAAGCAAAAGTTAAAATCAGATCCGGATGTGCAAACTATGGAAAACGCGCTATGCCTCGTCTTCCTTCAATTTCAATACGAAGATTTCCTGACGAAGCACGATGACCTGAAGATGATCAGGATATTGCAGAAAAGCTGGAGCAAAATGGACGAAGCGGGTCACAAGGCCGCCTTTACGCTAAAATTCTCTGAACGGGGAAGAGCGCTGATAGAAAGAGCACTGGGCTCTTAATTATAAACAATTAAGGCAGCTCTGGTAGCTGCCTTACTTATTGTAATACTATTTCCTTTTAGGCGAGTGCGTAAAGTTCTTCGCGTTGTTGCTTTACAATATCGCTGCTAATGTACTCATCGTAACTCATCAACTTATCAATAATTCCGTTCGGAGTAATTTCGATAATTCTGTTAGCTACAGTTTGCGTCAACTCGTGGTCACGGGATGTAAATAGTATCGTTCCCTTAAAATCTTTCATTCCGTTGTTCAAGGCCGTGATAGACTCAAGATCCAAGTGATTGGTCGGCTCGTCAAATAGCAGCACGTTCGCTTGCTGAAGCATCATCCTTGAGAACATACAACGCATCTTCTCACCTCCGGATAATACGTTACATTTCTTCAGAACCTCCTCGCCTGAGAAAAGCATTTTACCCAAAAAGCCTCTGATAAACTGTTCGTCTTTTTCACCTTCAGAATATTCGCGCAGCCAGTCGATCAAATTCAGGTCTTTTCCTTCAAAGTACTCAGAATTGTCATTCGGAATATCGGCTACGTTTATCGTTACGCCCCACTTAAACTCGCCGGAATAATCTTTATCCCTGCCGGTAAGAACGTTATAAAAGGCGGCCGTTGCCAAGCTGTTCTGAGACAAAACGGCAATCTTATCACCTTTGTTAACCATGAAACTAATGTCGCCAAATAGCTGCTCGCCTCCTGAAACCTTCCGCAAATTCTCTACCTGAAGGATTTGATCGCCGGCTTCTCTGGATTGATTATTAAACAAGATAGCAGGATATTTCCGGTTAGAAGGCTTAATCTCTTCCAAATTGATTTTATCCAACGCCTTCTTACGGCTGGTTGCTTGTTTAGACTTCGAAGCGTTAGCGCTAAAGCGTCTGATGAACTCCTGCAGCTCTTTTACTTTATCCTCGAGCTTCTTGTTCTGGTCGCTGCGCTGACGCAAAGCCAGCTGGCTTGACTCGTACCAGAAAGAATAGTTTCCGGTAAAGATGGTCATCTTGCCAAAATCAATATCTACAATGTGCGTACAAACGGTATCCAAAAAGTGCCTGTCGTGTGATACCACTAATACGATGTTCTCATATCCCGCAAGGAAATCCTCTAGCCATCCGATCGTCTCGATGTCAAGGTCGTTGGTCGGCTCATCCAGCAGAAGTATATCCGGATTGCCGAACAGGGCTTGTGCAAGTAACACCCGCACTTTTTGATTACCATCCAGTTCCTTCAACAACTTGTAGTGCTGATCTTCTTTAATTCCGAGGTTGCTCAACAGGGTAGCGGCATTGTTTTCTGCATTCCACCCGTCCATCTCAGCAAATATATTCTCCAGCTCTCCGGCCCGCTCACCGTCTTTCTCGGTAAAGTCTTCTTTAGCATACAAAGCATCTTTCTCCTTCATGACGCTGTAAAGCTCCTTGTGACCCATCAACACCGTTTCAATCACAGGAAACTCATCAAACTCATAGTGATTTTGCTTCAATACCGCCATACGCTCGCCGGGAGTAAAACTTACAGAACCGGATGAAGGATCTACGTCGCCGGATAGGATCTTCATGAAGGTAGATTTACCTGCACCGTTTGCACCGATAACACCATAGCAGTTACCGTGGGTGAACTTTAAGTTAACGTCTTCGAAAAGCGTGCGTTTGCCGTAGCGTAAAGATAGATTGGATACCGTAATCATGCTTCAAAAATTGAGGTGCAAAAGTAGGCATATTCTACAAGATAAACGAGCATCTGAGGGATTTATTAGGTATGATGGAAAACTAATGACATTTAAGTATTTATGCCGAAACTATCTCATTACCTGACAATTCTATTCTCCAAAGCGATTTCAATCGATATGAAATCTAGAATGAGCTTTACTGATAATTTATCTTTTTACTGGTCATTAGTTAAAAAGCTGAAAGCCTTAGCAGTAGTCTTAATACCTTGGACGTACTGGAGCAGCCAGTCGCCCATTAGGGCTAGGAATCCAAGTGAATATTTGCTAGACCGGCCCCATTAGCAGGAAGAGATGTCCTGCAGCCATCAAACACTAGCACGATTTTCTAACTCGTCTAACAATTCAAGGATTTGTCGGGATACCACCCCTGCATGATCTTCAACCGCAAAATGCTTTCCCTGTGGGATGGTAATCAGCGGAGCTTTGAGAGCATTCGCAAGAAGGGTGGCAGATTCCAGACCGAGAGGATCTTGTTCTCCCCATATCACCCTTTTCGGGATTGAGAGCTCTACAGACTTTAGTACTTCAGCTGTATCCAGCACCTCTGCAGATTGAAAATCGTGGAGCTGGTGAGCCAAGGCTTTCGGTCCTCCTGACCAGTTATAAGGAGCCCAAAACAACTTGAGCGACTCATGTTTGACAACCTTACTTGAGTGCCCTAAACTTGCCATCATGCCTTTGAACAACGGATTCAGAAGAGTAGGAGACAGATTGTCAATCCCACCGGGGGCAAACTTTGTTATCCAGTTAATAGTCGCTGGCAAATTATCCGGGCTCGCAGAATCAATTAGAACAAGACCGGCAAACAGTTCTGGCTTATTTGCTGCCAGCCGCTGAACAACGGCTCCTCCCAAATCATGCGCCACAAAAACTGCCTTCGAAACTCCCAGATATTGCAACCACTGGTATAAATATTCTGCCTGGGCAGCTACGGAAATATCACGCCCGCACCCTTCTTTCATCGACCAACCAAATCCTACCAACTCATATGCAAGGCATTGCCGTTTTTTTTCTGTAAGGTTCGGTATTACATATCTCCACACCCTTGGGTTGGTAGGAAGTCCGTGAACCAGTACCACTGGCACTCCATCTGCATTTGCCGTTCCATGTTCCTCCCACCGCATGCGAATTCCATTGACATCCGCTGACTTTGAATTCTCCGCAACCGCGATAGGTAATTTCTTTTTAGCCGCGTCTCTTTTTGAAGTGAAGTACCAGGTTAAGAGCTGCTGAACTGCAACAGAAAATAAAAATGATTGAGCTTTTGTCTTTCTAAGGGGGCCTGCGGCGAGGGCCGCGGCTCCAAGTCCCGTCACCAGATGAATAGTAGGTTTTTCTGATAATTGTTTAGTTTCCATAGGTGTAGCATGATAAAAAACAACTCTAACACCAGGAATTTGTTCTTTAAAATACGAAGAAGTCCCGCCATCAACATCCTGCTTCTTAACTTGTTCATCCTTTATGGACTTAAGCAGTAGAAACCTTTATACCGGGGCAAGCGGAATTGTGCTTCCTGTACCCAACAAATCCCTTTACCCACCCGAATTTCAAGAGCGAAGCAGACTGGAATACTACGCATCATTATTCAACAGCCTGGAGGTTAACAGCTCTTTCTATAAGCTACCTATTGCAAAAACAGTTAAGAGATGGGCAGAATCCGTTCCGCAACACTTTAAGTTCACCTTTAAGTTATGGAAAGAGATCACGCACGCAAAAGGGTTAAATTTTTCTGATGAGCATCTGGAGGTATTTTTTGAACGAATTGGTGAAGTAGGAGAGAAAAAAGCCTGCGTCCTGGTTCAATTTCCGCCGAGCGTGGGGGTAGAACATATAGCAGCATTTGAACGGCTTCTTAGAAAAATCCAGGAGACAAATGCAGCATACGGCTGGCGAATAGCGGTAGAATTCAGAAACCGAAGCTGGTACCGCGATGACATCAGCGACTTACTTGATGAATACAAGGCATCCATGGTTATACAAGATCTTCCAGCTTCAAGTCCGCCCATACCTGAGGAAATTCTGCACTTCGCATATTTACGATTCCACGGACCGAATGGCGGTTACAGGGGGAGTTATTCCGACGATTTTTTGTCTGAATTTGCTTCGTATATCCAAGAGTGGGAAGAAGAAAAAAAGACCGTATTTATATATTTCAACAATACGATGGGCAGCGCCGTCCAGAACCTGATGAGCTTGAACAAATATCTGCGGCAGGGGGGAGGGTAATAAAAACAAAGGAGGCCGCAGGAGCCTCCTTTGTTACAGGCATTAAATAGAAAGGGTTAAATTCCCTTCTACTGTTTTTCTACTTGACTTCGTGGTTGCGTCCGGCTGACTGCCGCCAACGCTCACTACGATCCTTCCTTGAACGTCTTTAGCAGCACCGTTTTGATCAATTACTTTCAAATCTTGCGGGCGGAGCATAAAGCTCACTACCTTGCTTTCTCCACTCTTCAGGTGAATTCGTTGAAAACCTTTGAGCGCTCGGATCGGCGTTTTGATGCCTTGAGCCGCATGGGTAAGGTAAAGCTGAACAACTTCCTCGCCATCTCTTTTTCCGGTGTTCGTCACCTTCACGCTGACCGGTACCGCAGCTCCCGCTTTTATTACCTGGGGAAGTTTAAGATCGCTGTAGGAAAAACTAGTGTAGCTTAAACCATGTCCGAAGCTATACAAGGGCTTGCCGGTAAAGTAGCGGTAAGTCCGGTTATTCATGGAATAATCGTTAAAGTCAGGCAAGTCCTTGTCGCTTGCATAAAATGTTACGGGCAATCTACCGGCAGGATTGTAATCACCGAATAAAATATCGGCGATAGCGGTACCCGCAGATTCCCCGCCGTACCAAGCATTGAGAATAGCCGGGACATTTGCCGACTCCCAGGGAGTTGCAATAGCGCTACCTGTCATCATCACAAAAACCAAGGGTTTACCCGTTGATTTCAAGGCTTTCATAGCTTCGGTTTGTACTTTTGGCAACAAGATACTGGTACGGTCGCCGCCATCAAATCCAGGTTCATTCACCTTCATTTCTTCGCCCTCGAGCTGAGGGGAAATACCCCCTACAAAGACTATGGCATCAGCATCCTTCACTCTTTTTGCAAGCGCATTAAAATCTGTCTTTGCAAAATTTCCAGCTCTCAGTTTTATAGAAGCCTTACCGTCAGCCTGGTAATATTCCAGCACCAATCGGTAAGTTTTCCCTTTGACGGTCGAAAGTTTATAATTTCTTGCTCCCCATCTATTCCTGGTCCAGGCATTTAGTACTTCTTTGCCGTCAATAAACAAACGGTAGCCGTCATCGCCTTCCACCTCGAAAGTAATGTCTCCGTCGGATGTTGCCGTAAAATCACTACTGTACCTTGCTGAAAAATCATAGGCCTTCATGTCCGACACTACTACCTGACCTTCCTGCCAAAAATGATTTACATCCTGCTCGATTCTCGTGACAAGAGGACTGCCTTTTAATTCCTTGTTATTGAAATACTCTGCTTGTACACCAGGCTTGCCGTTAAAACTATATTGCTTGCGGACATCCTTGTAAACCAGCAAGGTGTCTTTAGTGAAGGTAGTGGCTGGCTCATATACTACTTGCACATCCTTGCCAACCTTGTTTCTTATACCTTGTAAAGCAGTTACAATTTCGCTGGGAATACCGTTATAATTTCCAAGTACAGCAATCGAGTTATCAGCATTTGGACCAACAACTGCAATTTTCTTAATCTTTTTATTAAGTGGTAACGTGTTCTGCTCGTTCTTCAGCAGCACCATCGACTGTCTCGCCATCTTTAGAGAATGAGCTTTGTGAGGAGCACTCTCAATGACAGAGGCAGGAGTTTGAGCGTACTTAACCATCGCTACAGGATCAAACATCCCAAGACGAAAACGAATGGAAAACAGACGCTTAACAGAAACGTCTATCTGCCTTTCTGTTATCTTGCCTTCTTTCACTGCCTGCACAAGAGCTTTGTATGCATCCGTCCCACAATCGATATCTGTTCCGTGTAACACCGCATCCGCGGAAGCGCTGGCGGCATCTGGGTGAGTTTTATGATTTTTAAAGAAATCATCAATTGCCCAGCAGTCGGAAGTAACATAGCCGGTAAACTTCCACTGATTGCGTAGAATGTCATTCATTAGCACATCACTACCGCAGCAAGGCTGCCCCTGGAAGGCATTATAGGCACACATCACACCCGCGACCTTGGCATTCACCACTAGTTCTTCAAAGGCTGGCAGGTAAGTATCCCAAAGATCATATTTACTTGGATTAACGTTAAAAACATGCCTAAGAGGTTCGGGGCCGCTATGAACAGCGTAGTGCTTAGCACAAGCCGCAGCTTTTAAATATTTAGGGTCGTCTCCTTGCAAGCCATGCACAAAAGCTTTACCGAGCATGGCAGTGAGGAAGGGGTCTTCTCCGTAAGTTTCCTGGCCGCGCCCCCAGCGTGGGTCACGGAAAATGTTAATATTTGGAGTCCAGTAGGTTAACCCGACGTAACGTTGTCCTGATTTACCGTCGGCGATAGCCTTATTATAAATCGCCCGTCCTTCCAATGCTGAAAAATCGGCCATCGTAGCAAGCGAGGTAGTATCGAAGGTAGCCGCCATGGCAATTGCTTGCGGATACACGGTGACTTTATAAGGAGTTCGGGCCACCCCGTGCAGCACCTCGTTCCACCAATCATAGGAAGGAATACCCAGACGGGGAATGGCTGGTGCGGCGTTGAGCATTTGGGCGACTTTTTCTTCCAGGGTCAAGCGAGACACCAAATCATCAACTCGCTTTTCCAAAGGAAGATCAGGGTCTTGAAAGGGATAATCATAGTTCGTTTTTTTCTGAGAGACAAAGGAGGCTGACGTAATAAAAACAACAACTGCTAGAAGCGTAAATAACTTTTTCATTCTTGCGGCTTAGTAGGTTAGTAACTTGTATGCTAAGGCGAATTTAAAAAAACCAATGCAAACGTTGGCATAGAATCGTAAGAAAGTTGTGACGAAGTGATAGGAGAGGTCGTTATCCGAGAAATCAGTTGATTAGTTTTACCGAGTAAGTCAGCAGGTTGTACTCTACCAACTTCAGCGGCTTTTCGCCCTTCATAAGAAAATAAGCACCGGTTTGGTTATCGTGCACTTCAGCCAGTCGGTCCTTAGGGTACGACGCTAAAAATTCTCCAGGTGTTTTAATCTCCCCAAGTTCTATCAGCTTCTCACAAAGTGCATCGTGCAGCCGTTGTTCAAAACTTCCGGCATCTTCATAGTTCCCGTCTGCGCTGGTGTCATTTTTCATATTGCAAGCATCTGAAGAATTTTTCTTTTTTACAATTACTATTATCCTGAGTAAAGAAAACGCCGACTGGCTTTTAAAAACATTAATTTAAGATGTACCTTAGCCAAAAGGCCATCAACTCACTTCAAGTGCGTTTTATCCACTGAGGGTTAGCAACAAAAATAAGCCATTACTGCGACTATGTTTTACACGCTGTTATCAAAGAAGTTTCTAGTTGCTTCTTTAATAATGTTTCTTGCCTTCTGCTGTAAGGCACAGGTGCTTATCACCGATCAAACTAAACGATTAAAAATCGGAGCGCAACTGGAGCTTCTTCAAACGGAAGAAGACCTGAAAATTGAAGAAGTGATGCGCTCAACCAACTTCAAAAAAAGCGGATCCCATGTTCCCAATCTGGGCGTTAATTCAAACAAACAGTATAACTGGGCGCGTTTTTCAGTTACAAATAAGAGCTCAAACCCTGTTGTGTTCTTAGACCTGGCTTATCCCTTAATTGACAGGATTGATCTTTACGCTGTCACTTCATCAGGGATCGAACAGCGGGTAACTGGCCAGCTGCAACCCTTTGAGCTAAGAGCAATAAAACATCCAAACTATATTTTTGATCTTCGAATTCCTAAAGATTCAACGGTTACCTATTATCTGCAAGCAGTTAGCGCCGAGCCCATTTTCCTTCCTATTAGTATTGGCCGGCAGCGACATCTATGGGAGCAGCTTAATACAGAAACCCTCATAGTCGGCATTTTCGTAGGGATTTCTCTTGTCATGATTGCTTACAACCTTTTTTTGTTTTTCTCGATCAGGGACACCAGTTACCTTTGGTATATAACTTATGTACTTTTTTTGTGCTTAACCCATGTCGGGATCAAAGGCTATTCGTACCAATATCTTTGGCCCGGAAACCCGGAGTTCGAACAAAAAAGCGTGATTTTTTTTGCTTGTTTAAGCAGTATTGGAGGACTCATGTTCGCCAATACTTTTCTCCGCACGAGAGATTACTCCAAAAAGATGTTCATGGTTTCCTTGTTCCTGGCTGGACTTTTTGCTCTGTCATTTGTACTCACCGCCTTAGGCAAGCTGGCCGCAGGTTTTCAACTGATGCATCTGGCAACCATATTTTTCACCCTGATGATCCTGCCAATGTCTTACATCTCGGTAAAGAGAGGCTACCGCCCCGCTAGGTATTTTTTTGCAGGGTGGTCTGTTTTTACAATCGGAATGGCCATTTTTATCCTCAAAGACCTCGGAATTCTTCCCTATAATTTGTTCACCAGTTACTCGGTGATCGCCGCCTCCGCAGTAGAGGTTTCCTTGTTGGCCTTCGCACTTGCCGACCGCATCAAACTACTAAAAGCAGAAAAAGAGAAGTATCAGGAAGAACTGGTTCAGGTGGCACAACAGAACGAACGTATGGTTCGCGAGCACAACATCCTGCTAGAGCAGGAAGTAAAAAACAGAACCTCGCAGTTGAACGAAGCAAATTCAGAACTGATGCTGACCCTGAATAATCTGGAGATAGCTCAAAACCAGTTGTTGCAATCGGAAAAAATGGCTTCTCTTGGCTTTCTTTCACGTGGGATTGCTCATGAGATTAACAACCCCATCAATTTTGTGGCTGCTAATGTATCTCCTTTGCGTCGGGATGTAGATGAATTGTTTCATCTGATTGAGATGATGGAGGAGTTGATCAATTCCAAAGCTTCAGTACCCGAGAAGAAAAAACTATTAAGAGAATACAACGAGAAAATTGATTTTGACTATCTGAAAACGGAAGTGAACTATCTGTTCAACGGTATTGCGGAGGGATCAGGCAGAACGCTTAAGATTTTAGATGGGTTAAGAATCTTCTCCAAAGTACATGAAAACGATTTGAAGTATGTCGACATCAATAGGGGACTTGACTCTACTTTATTGATTATCAACCATCTTCTAACAAAGATCCGTCTAGAAAAGAAATATGCGGATTTACCTGCTTTAAAATGCTATCCCGGAAAACTAAACCAAATCTTTTTGAATATTTTACTGAATTCTATTCATGCTATTCAGCTGAAATTCGGCGACGAGCAGGGCGGCGCTATTGAAATAGCAACCGGCGTGAGGGATAACGCACTTTTTGTTAGCATAAAGGACAACGGAATTGGAATGGAGGAAGCTGTAAAGGAACGAGTCTTTGAACCTTTCTTCACCACGAAGGAATTCGGAGGAGGGGCCGGGCTCGGAATGTCCATATCTTACAATACGGTTAAAAACCACAATGGAGATATTGAGGTGCAGTCGACGGTGGGTGAGGGCTCGCAGTTTACAGTGTGGTTGCCGGTAGAGCAAAACTGATAGGACTTACCGTATTACGAGGAAGGTTGGTCGCTGAGAATAGGAAAAGTGCGGGTACCTCGTTTCTAAGGGCCTACTCGTCCTCTTCAAACTGCTTCTTCAGTTTCTCCAGACTCTCTATCATTTCTCCAAGACGATCCTGCTCTTTTCTTATGTATACCCGCATCAGGAAAGCACAGGCTACAAACCAGGCAATTGTAAATCCGACGCCAGTCAGCGTTTGCCAAAGTGGTGCGGTGAAGTAGACCTCCACGAAGTAAAGTGCAAAAGCCAATCCTATAAAAACACTATAAACGGTGTATTTTTTCGTATTCAGCTGATAACGCTTCCGCTGATAGAACTTCAGGTATTCGACATACTCTTCCGGTTGCTTTAACAGCGCATCGCTATTCGAAATACTTCTATAATCTGCAATCTGCAACACGATGTAGTACAGGCAGCAAAAAATAAAAATAAGAATAGAGAGGTGAGAGGTCCACATGCTGAAAGCCTTTGTTGCCCAAATAAGCACAAAAACAAGTATAGCAACTGACATTCCCAAGGTCTCGAAAAGAAGCTTACTTGCAAAACTACTCTTTGACCTTCGTACTTCCTTCAGCACCTCGTCCTCACTCAGCCGCGGCGCGGAAACCTGACCCTGCCATATACCTCTCAGTGCATCAAAATCTTTCATATCTGTTATATATTTCAGTCAGTTTGTGTTTGATCCGATGTATTTTCACCCTTAGATTCCCCTCAGAAACACCGGATATTTCCGCAATCTCGGAATAAGGGAGTTCATCTAATACCATTGTAATGATGATACGTTCATTCTCTTCCAACTGGGAAATACATTTATAAAGAAGAGCTACCTGCTCATTTTTCTCTGATAATTCTTCGTGTTTATTCTCGATGATATTATCGGTCAGCTCGTCTTTAGCCATTCGCTTTTCTACTCTCAACCACGAAAGGCATGTATTAACAGCGATCCGGTAGATCCAAGTGGAGATCATGGCCTGGTTGCGGAATTTGTCCAGGCTTTGCCAGACTTTAAGAAAAGTTTCTTGCATGAGGTCGTTTGCCGCCTCCTCATCACCGGTATACCCGTAACACAAATGATAAATCTTTTTCGAATTAGCCTTAAAAATCTCTTTAAAGCGAGCTTCCTTACTGGACATTTCCTTTAAGATGCTTGTTTAAACATTTTGTTACATCTCAAACTGTTTTTTATCCAACCACCTTAATCTTTCGTCCGCTTCGTTCAATAAACCATCGAACTCTGTTGAGTAGTCGAACTGGAGATCCTCATGGAGTTTTAAGATTTGCTTCCGGAGCTTCTCCAGTTGTCGAACGAAAATAGTTTGAAGCGGCTTGTAATTTGACCTGGTATCCACGTGAACCAAATAGTTCCGACAGAACCATAACAGGAGTTCTATTTCTACCTCTACAGTTCCCGTGTACTTGGCATGTTTCGAAATCGATCTCAGAATTTTTCTCAGCTCCTTCGCACTTCGATAATCATATTTTTTTAGCGTTTGGAACTCCTCCAGTAGTGCAGCTTTTACTTCCTCACCGTACCCAAGCGGATCGTCAGCGTTATATAAGACGTAGTTTAAAAATTCTTTATTGTCTTTTTTGTACTTAGTCAGACGCAACGTAATCTCAACCAGCTGTTCATGATTAAGCGAGCGTAGTTCTTTTTTTATTTCGCTTAACTTTTCAGTTTTCATGCCCTGAAGGTAACAACTAGAATTATAATCCGATAATTCCCTTTGATTTCATTCCGCGCTAATCCAGCCATTTTCATTTCCTTTTCGAATGAAAAGGAAATTATCAAAAGAGCCTATTACTTCTACTGTTTCACCAGCGGGCAACGTCGTCTTTCTGGGTGCTACAAGATCAGCGTGAGCAAGTAGTGGCTTCTCTTCAGCCAGCCGGAGCTGTCGTAGGGGAGCGGTTGCTGAAGAGACGGAACTGCTCGTTACAAACCCCTCTTTGCCGTCGGGAAGGATTACTTTGTACCAACCTGCTGCTGCTGCCTGAACCTGAAGAAGAGTATTGCTTTTTAGACTGCTAACTGCATCTGCGGAAGCAGCGGGAGCCCTCCGAATGGTTGTTGAGCCAGTTCGTGTTCGAACAGATCTTCCGATGTTCGGCTGGGGAGCAGTGATATCCACAGGTGTTTTACGAGAAGGATTTACGAAGGGTAAGGGATCGATAGCTCCGCCGAAAGTATAAATTCCAAAATGCAAATGAGGCGAAGTAGAGATGGCATTCCCTGTATTTCCCACCAGACCTACGGTATCTCCCTGCCTCACGCGTTGTCCGGCTTCCACCAGCTGTTCATCAAGATGGGCGTAGTAAAGGCTGTAATTTTTCCCCTGAGGACGCAAAAAAACTACCTTACCGCCTAATTTATTTATGGTCACTCTGTTCACTACTCCATCGGCAGCCGCAATAGCCGGGGTTCTTCTTGGCGCAAAGATGTCTATTCCTTCATGTCTTCTGGCGCCACCATCCCGATCAGCCCCCCAAAAGCTGCCTATCTTTCCACTTTTCACGGGGAAGGCCAGTGAAGGCCCGCTTGTGATAGTAAGGGTATATTCGCCTGAAGCAAGAAGTTCGGGCTGCAATCTTAAAATATAAGTACCAGAATCGTCAATCTCATGCTTAAAAGGATTTCCTGTTGTATCAGCGTAAGCAAGCAATTTTTTGTCCCGACTTTCCCGATCTTCCCATAGGTCGACATAAATAGTGAAGTTTCTTTGAGGCTTCTTTGTTAGCGAGATCGTGATTAGCTCTCCTCTCTTCGCTTCAAACCTCAATGCTGAGGCTCTTGGTTGATCAGCGGGAAAATAGCCTGTTTCCTTGTAGGGAACTGATACCTGAAGGGGATTGTTCAAACTGCGCTCCGCCTGGCCAAACCACATTTTACCCAAAGCTGTTTTGTTCAAACCCGCATTAGTTAAACTTTGTCCGTACTGCTCATGAGGACTCCGTTTTCCGAAAAATCCGGAAGGACCAGTAACGTTACACGCGCTAAATAGCACAAGAGAAAGCAATAGTCCCGAAAGGGGAAATACCAACTTCATACGCTTCTTTTTTGTAGAATAGAACGTAATTGATTGAGCAAATGTTGATAGGGGAAGTTAATAAAGGTGAAAAGGGAATAAAAAAACAAGCCCCACTCTTTCTTCAAAAGTGGAGCCCCATCAATATTACATTATGAATTAGCAAACGTTAACATTCCATGTCATGCCATTTGCCCCTTTTATCTGCTGGGCAAGCAGCACTATTTTCCGGTCTTCGACTGCTAGTTCTTTTAAAAAAACAGACTGCATACTAGTAGTAGGATCAGGCAGTTCTTTTAAAAATAAGTTAATTGTGCTGTTTAGATCTTGTAGGTTAGACTTTTTTGGCATATGTATTAATAGTTTTAAATAGTTCCTGTTTTCAAATTGGCCGTGTATAGATAGTAGTACATCGCTGCCTTGCTTTCTACACAGCGTCTGCTTGTATATATAATCTTAAAGTAAGATCCAACGCTAAGTACACCTTTGTTATCACTTAAAATCGCTTATGACTGTAGAGTCCAACCTATTGTCGTAAGTAAAATATCAAAGTAAATAAGTAAGGACAATTTCCTTGCCACATTTGAGAAGGCACTAATAAAAAAGAAAGGGAACAAGGTTTAGGCTAAACTACTACCGCTCTTTGAGAACTTTCTTAAGATCCTCGGGAGTATCCACCGCAGCCGTTTCGATATCAGTTATGGCAACCTTAATTCTGTACCCATTTTCAATCCAACGTAATTGTTCGAGGGCTTCGGTTTTCTCCAGCAAGGACACGGGTAGTTGGGTAATTGAAAGCAGGGTATCAATACGATATCCGTAAATACCGATATGCTTGTAAAAGATATTGCTCTGAAGCCAGTCCGAAGCCTCTTTCCCCCTTACGAAAGGAATAGTAGCACGGCTGAAATAAATAGCTTCTGAATTCTTATTTAAAACTACTTTAGGGGAGTTAGGATTGTACAACTCCTCTTCAAAATTTATCTTTTTAACCAAGGTGGCCAGCGCAGTTTCTGCCTCGGCAAAGCAACTACACAAAAGATCAATTTGTTTAGGGTTGATAAATGGCTCATCACCCTGTATGTTGATGATTATGTCAAACCCCGGTAGTTTTTGCGCTACTTCTGCACAGCGATCAGTGCCGCTCTGATGTGTATCTGCTGTCAACAGCGCCCGCCCTCCGAACTCCCGCACGTGCATCAAAATCCGCTCATCATCTGTAGCCACTACCACCTCATCTAATTTCTCTGCCTTCAGGGCTTGTTCGTAAACACGTTGTATCATGCTCTTACCATCGATATCGATCAGAGGTTTACCGGGAAATCTGGTAGAAGCAAAACGGGCGGGAATTACACCTAGAATTCGCATAATTGAGGTTTATATGATTGGTTTCAGATTTAGAAAAGTCCGTGCATTTCCCTTTCAATACTTTGGATGATATAACCCAGGTCTTCAGGATTGTTGGCAAAGTCAAGCTTGTCCTTATCAAGCACCAGCAATTTGCCGTTTTTATAGTTACCTATCCATTTCGTGTACTTATCATTTAATTTAGATAAATAATCTAACCGGATGCCTGCTTCGTACTCGCGGCCGCGTCTCTGAATGTTATTAACAAGGGTAGGAACAGAAGCCTTCAAATAAATGAGCAAATCAGGAGCTTTGATAAACGAAGTCATGTTTTCAAATATGGCTCGGTAATTTTCATAGTCCCGAGTGGTCATCAAACCCATATCATGCAAGTTCTCCGCAAAAATATAAGCGTCTTCATAAATCGTCCGATCCTGAACAATATTCTTGTTTAGCTTATTAATCTCCGTTATTTGATTAAAGCGGCTATTCAGGAAATAAATCTGAAGGTTGAAGCTCCAGCGCTTCATGTCATTGTAGAAATCCTCCAAGTAAGGATTGTTATCTACCGCTTCAAACTGAGGTTCGTAACCCAGGTGTTTTGCTAATAATTCCGTTAATGTGGTTTTACCGGCCCCTATATTTCCTACAATTGCAATATGCATCGGGTAAAGTTAAAAGATATAAGTAAAAACTTCAAAAAACTGGATGTATGGTCCAGAGCACAATAAGATCTAAAAACTTCTGAAACCGATTATCTCTCTCACTTCCCTGATGGTTTTGCCGGCACTTTCCCGGGCTTTCTCAGCTCCTAACTTCGCTACTTTGCTTAAGTAATCAGCGTCTGCCGCGATATCAGCAATACGTTCCCTAACAGGAGTGGTAGCAAGGACCATATCTTCTCCCAGCTGCTTTTTAAAGTCTCCATAGCGGATCTGACATTTGTTATACAAGTCGTCAAAGTGCTTGTACGTGTCAACAGAAGAAACAATCTTCATCAAATCGAATAAATTCTGAATTGCTTCCGGCTTTGCCTGATTTTCTTCAGTAGGACCACTATCTGTAACTGCCCGCATTACTTTCTTACGTATCACCTCCGGACTGTCGGAGAGATAAACCGCATTAGCTTCACCTTCCGATTTTCCCATTTTCCCCTTACCATCTAGTCCGGGCACCTTTACCAGCTTATTGCTGAAACTGAACGCGTAGGGCTCGGGAAAATATTCAGTTTGATATAATCGGTTAAAGCGATTCCCAAATGTCCGGGCCATTTCCAGATGTTGCTCCTGATCTTTCCCCACAGGCACTTTGGTGGCTTTATGGATAATAATATCGGCGGCCATCAGCACTGGATAGGTGAGGAGGCCTGCATTCACATTATCCGGCTGCGCTCGAACTTTATCTTTAAATGAAGTACTTCGCTCTAGTTCACCGAGATAAGCGTTCATATTCAGAAATAAATATAATTCTGCTATCTGAGGTACATCAGACTGTACATATATGGTAGCCTTTTCTGGATCAATTCCAGCCGCCAGATACTCAATCAGAACCTGCTTCACATTGCCATGCAAATCATCAGGAGTAGGGTGGGTCGTAAGCGAATGATAATCTGCTATAAAAAAGTAACAGTTATATTCATGCTGCATCTTAACAAAATTCTGTACAGCTCCGTAATAATTCCCTAAATGAAGTTTTCCGGTACTTCTGATACCGCTTACAACAGTTTCCATAACGGGCGAAAGTAAGGATTTTTTATATTTTTGGATTCAATGAAACTATTTTTCAGGAAGCTGCACCGGTATTTTTACATCGCTAGTGTTGCTCTTTTTTTCGCATTGCTATATCCGGTTTTATACTACTTTTCCCGTAAACCGGAGAGGTATACTACCCTGAACCATGTGCGCAGATTTTACGCCTTCATCAGCTCGGCATTCGCAGGTCTTTTTTATAAATATCACTACGAAAAACCGCTCGATTGGTCAAGAAACTACATTTTCTGTTCCAACCATACGTCTAACCTCGACATCACGGCGCTCACCCTGCTGGTAAAAAAGGACTTTGCATTCCTCGGCAAGGACGAGTTGCTGAACAATCCCATTACAGGTCTCTGGTTTAAAACCATTGACATCCCTATCAATCGCGAAAGCAAAATATCTGCTTTCAAGGCGTTCAAAAAAACCGAAGAGTACCTAAAAAACGGATTCAGTATGGTAATCTTCCCAGAAGGTAAGATTGGAGACGAATATCCTCCCCAACTACATTTGTTCAAAAACGGTCCCTTTCGGCTTGCCATTGAACAGAAAGTCGCAATAGTTCCGGTAACCGTTCCCGACATTTACAAGAAAATGTGGGACGACGGAAGTATTTATGGAAGTAAACCCGGAATTTCTCATATTTGCGTTCACGCCCCCATCGAAACCACCGGCTTAACTATTGACGACGCTGATGCATTAAGAGATCGGGTGTATGAAACCATACAGGCAGAATTAACAAAACATGAAGTTAGATAACGAAACAATTGCAAAAATTGCTCACCTGGCACGACTGGAAGTAACTGATAACGAGAAAGAATCGCTACTGAAAGACATGAATAATATCCTCAGCTTCATGGAAAAACTTAATGAACTGGATACAAGCGCTGTAGAACCGCTAATTTATCTTACCGACGAGATCAATATTTTTAGAGAGGACGAAGCTAAAAAAGAAATTACACCTGAAAAGGCACTCTCTAACGCGCCGCAGCACGACGGGACTTATTTCCAGGTGGCTAAAGTGATAGACAAAAGCTAATATTTTTTTGAAAAAGAGCAGCAGTACAGCAATCTCCTTCGGTCCCGCCATCCGCTCTTACTGCTCGCCTTCACACAGGTCTTGATGCTCGGCCTAAGCCGCAGGGCCGGTATCCGCTGCTGTCGGGTTTAGCTTACAACGACAGCTCTTCGATTTGAAGTATAAAGTAAAAAGGAGTCAGAAACACTGTTCCAACTCCTTATATCTTATACCGTCATGGCTTCTTTCCCTTTCATCGAACTGATAAAAGCCGGGATCTTTTCCAGGTAATTTTCCTCACCCATCAATTTCACAAAAGCACTGCCTACAATTGCTCCATTGGCATATTCGCTTGCCTTGCTAAAGCTCTTGTTATCTGAAATCCCGAAACCAATCATCGTCGGGTTCTTTAGATTCATCCCCTTAATCCTAGCGAAGTAATCCTCTATCTCGTTAGATACCGACAGGTTTTTTCCAGTAGTAGATGATGTACTTAACAGGTAAATAAAACCGTTGCTCAACTCATCGATCTTCCTGATACGAGCCTCAGAGGTAGTAGGTGTAATTAAGAAAATATTGCTCAGTTTATGTCCCTCGAAACAATCCTTGTACATTTCCTCATACTCGTACATAGGCAGGTCAGGCACAATAACACCATCCACTCCAACTTCCGCGCAGGAAGCACAAAAATTTTCTACTCCATATTGCAAGACAGGATTCACATATCCCATCAGCAATACCGGAATGGAAACACGCTTTCTCAAATCCTTCAGCTGTTCAAAAAGCAGCTTCACCGTCATGCCATTATCTATAGCAGTTTGGGAACTCTTTTGAATTACCGGGCCATCTGCCAGCGGATCGGAATAGGGAACGCCAATTTCCAGAAAATCGGCCCCTGCTTTTTCCAGCGCCTCAGCTATATCCAGGGTGCTGTTTAAGTTGGGATAGCCGGCAGTATAATATATTGAAAGGATATTTCCTTTTTTCTCCTCAAAAAGTTGTTTAAGTCTGTTCATAATTTCAAGCTGATGAAAGGGATACGCTGTTTATAATCCGAAATATTTCATATAGGTAGCAAGGTCTTTATCCCCGCGTCCCGATAAGCATACCACCACCGTCTCATCTCCCTTAAACTGCATTTTTTCCAGATAAGCTAGCGCATGCGAACTTTCAATAGCAGGGATAATTCCTTCCAGCCTTGACAGCTGCAAACCTGCTTCTAACGATTCCTCATCGGTAATACTTACATATTTCGCGCGGGCAGAAGTATGTAGATGTGCATGTTGAGGGCCAATGCCAGGATAATCCAAACCAGCAGAGATGGAATACGGCTCAATCACCTGACCGTCTTCCGTTTGCATTACGATGGATCTGCTTCCATGCAAAACACCTTCCTTACCCAATGCTGTGGTGGCTGCAGATTCCCCTGTATGAACACCTTTTCCTGCAGCTTCTACAGCAATTAGTTTCACATCTTCCTGATCCAAGAAATGATAAAACATTCCGATCGCATTACTTCCGCCACCTACACAGGCCATAACATAGTCGGGGTTTGGTTTGCCTATTTTTTCGGTCAGTTGCTTCCGGGTTTCCTCAGAAATAATCGCCTGGAACCTCGCTACCATATCCGGGTAGGGGTGAGGGCCTACTACAGAGCCGATAATATAATGGGTGTCAACAGGGTTATTGATCCAGTCCCGGAGCGCTTCATTTGTCGCGTCTTTCAGTGTCTGGCTTCCTGAGGTTGCCGGAATTACAGTTGCACCCATCATTTTCATCCGGGCTACATTCGGAGCTTGACGTTCAATATCCACAGCTCCCATGTAAACCACGCACTCGATGCCTTTTAGCGCACAAACAGTTGCAGTTGCTACACCGTGCTGGCCGGCTCCTGTTTCGGCAATAATTCTTTTTTTACCTAAACGCTGCGCAAGCAGGATCTGGCCTACGGTATTGTTAATTTTGTGAGCGCCCGTGTGGTTAAGATCTTCACGCTTCAAATAAATGTTGGCGCCATATTTCTCAGACAATCGCTTAGCGAAATAGAGCGGAGAAGGACGACCCACATAATCACGAAGGAGTTCCTGAAACTCTTCCTGAAAGGCAGGTTCAGCCATGATCTTCAAATAATTGTCCCGTAATTCTTCAACGTTTGGATACAACATTTCGGGGATGTAAGCCCCGCCAAAGTTTCCATAGTATCCTTTTTCATTTACATGATAACTCATATGTATAAGTTTATTCGCTTAAGTGCGCCTGTTTTAATTTATCAATTACCGAACCCAGCAACTCTATGTTTTTTAGTCCCGGTCTAACTTCAAATCTACTATTCAGATCAACTGCATAGAGCCGGTCGTCGTCTAGAGTTATTACCTCGAGAACATTTTCTGCAGACAGTCCGCCGCTCAAGAAATAAGGGACATTCAATTGATATTTCGTCAGCAACGACCAATTAAATGTTTCCCCCGACCCGCCATGTGCTACAGTTTTAGTATCGAAAAGAAAATAGTCGACCGCTTTAGTATAACTATCTAAAACTGTAAACTGGAAGTCTGGGTCCACTCCAAATGCCTTGATAACTTCAAATCCTTTGTTTTTTAATACTGAGCAAAATTCCGGAGACTCCTGTCCGTGCAGCTGTAATGCATCTAATTTAAACTCTTCAGCTTTGGCCTCAACCTCGGCTAAGCTGCTATTCACAAATACGCCAGTCTTCTTAATTGATGAAGGAAGATGAGCCAAAGTCTCAAGGTCTAGTGCCTCCACAAATCTTTTTGAAGCAGGATAGAAAATAAAGCCCATGTAGTCGGGTCGTAGATTTGCCAGATCATTAATATTCGACGGTTCACGCATTCCGCAAACCTTTATTTTTAACGACCTAATCATTATTTCACCGCTATTAATCTATTGAAACTTGTTAAGGCCCGTTTGCTTAGTAGCGACTCTTCTGCTTCATAAAAACAATCAGCGAACGATTTAGTATCATCAACGGTTTTAATAGCAATAGCTGCATTACATAAAACCACATTATTTTGAGCAGTTGTTCCTTCTCCCTTTAAAACGTCTATAAAGATCCTAGCCGACTCCTCTACCGTATTTCCGCCGCCTATCTGCCTAGCAGATATCCGTTCAAAACCTAACCTTTCTATAGAGTAGATATGCTCGCCCCGGTGAGAAAACGTTTTAAAGTTTCCTGTTAGTGATATTTCATCATATCCATCAAGAGCATGCAATATGGTATATTTCTTATCAGACTTCTGATAGAGATAGGCATAAATACGGGCTAGCTCCAAACTGAAAACTCCAACCGACTGATACTCGGGAAGAGCTGGGTTAACGAGCGGACCCAACATGTTGAAAAAGGTTTTTACAGCTAGTTCCTTTCGGATAGGTGCCACATTTTTCATGGCCGGATGAAAAAGGGGAGCATGTAAAAAGCAAATCCCGGCTTCTTCTACACTTTGCCGAAGCTTTGCAGCATCGTTCGTGAACTGATATCCCAAAAACTCCATCACGTTTGAAGAACCACACCCGGAAGAAACCCCGTAGTTACCATGTTTAGCAACTTTATATCCAGCGCCTGCAGTAACGAAAGAAGCCAGCGTAGAGATATTGAAGGTATCTTTTCCATCGCCACCCGTGCCACAAAGATCGATGAGGCTATACCCTTCCAAACCTGGAGAAAGACAAAGATCAAGCATAGCATCTCTAAACCCTTCCAACTCTTCAACAGTGATACTTCTCATACAATAGGCCGTCATGAACGCTGCCATCTGCGAGTTGTTAAACTTTCCGGTAGTTATATTTTTTAATATACTTTTCGCTTCTCCCTTAGTAAAGGTTTTGTGTTCAAACAGGTGATTTAAAATATCTTTCATAACGTTTTTGTCTCCGACCAGGTGGCAAAAAAAAAGGTTGCCTTAAGAGCAACCCTGTTTATTTTTAGAAACATATACATGCAGAGGGCCCCTCGATTAATCGAAGTTCCACCACCAAATATATACGTTGCTTAGTACCATCATTATTAGGTTGCAAAGATGAAGAAAGTTTTAATGAAAGCAAAACTTTTGAAAATTTTCCGAAAGTATAAAAACGGTATTTACCCAGAATTGAAGTATCAGATGGGGGAGATCAGGCAGCAGTATAAAACTCCTCCTTTTCGGTAGTATGAACCCGGATGACTCCCGAAAGCACCAGATTTACCAATATTTTCTGAGCTCTTCTCCTCGACAGGTTCAGCATTTTGCTGTATTCTTTAGCTGTAATTCTTTCGTTCTCGTCCAGATATTCCAAAAGGGCTTTTTCCTTACTTGAATATTCAATAAGAACACCCTCGTCCTTTGAACTTCCTTTTAGTACATCCACCACGATTTTGCTGGCCAGGAGACTTTTATCTTTCACGCGAACGTAAACCCACCACTTTTTATCCTCGCCCAGGGCGTAATGCGGTTTCATGTCGCTTTCTTTAATTTCGGCTACAAGCACAATTTTACCATCAAAATAGATCTCTTCGAACAAAGGCTCTAGAGCTGGGCGACAAAAGAACGTGCCAGCCTTGGTAAGCATATACTTTTCTTCATCTTCTGACTTTACCCCCTTAATGTCGCCGTTGTCGGCAACGCCAACCAATAATCGGCCGCCTTTATTATTTGCGAATGAAACCATTGTTTTAGCAATCTTCTCACAAGATGTAATCGTCTTTTTAAAGTCGACGTTTACACCTTCTCCCTCAAATATTAATTGCTTTATATGGTAAGGCTTTAAATTACTCATCTATTTAATAATCCTCTTCTTCTTTTTTTGTTTTTAGGCAGCAACCAAGTGTCGGATATAAATTTCAACCCGAATGGTAACACAGAGCCGCTGCTCTCTGTCAAACATCTCTATTTCAAAAGGTTGTACTACCTTTCCTAGATCAAGCAGCTCTTTAATCAATCTATCCAAATCTTCTTCGGGTATCGCTACATCAAAGGTCAGGTTCGAATTTCCAGGTTTGAGAAAGTTCACCTCCGACTTTTTCACCCAGATAATACAATTCAATCCCTTCCGTCTCAACAGTTGATACAACAAAACGGGATATACAGGGTCTGCACCGCTAAAGATAGTGCCGCCAAAAATTGAACGATTGTAATTGATGTTTAATATCGAACGAAATATTTTTACGGAAGCACCACAAAACCCCTTATCAATTTTTTTAACCCATACTCTTTGTAATAGCAGGGGCGGATATGCCCTTAAGGCCCATTTTAACACCCTTTCAGAAACAAGCATACAAGACGAATATGCTCAAAAAGATCCGTTTAAACGAATTTTAATATTCAATCATTAAACAAATTCCTTGCCCAGCGGTTAAGTAAGTTGGATCAAAAAAAACATTAAAACTAAAAACATCTGTCTATGAAAACTAAAGCTTTGAAACTTGCAATCGCATCACTTGGAATTGCATTTTCGGTGGCTGCCTGCTCAGGAGGCCAAAACAATAACGCGACCGATACAGCCGGAACAGAAGACGGCTTAGGTACGGATACCATGATGACCGACACAGCCGGAACCGGTACTGCACCAGGCGGTGGAGTTGGAGAAGGTGGTATTGGTACTGGTACTGGTACTGACACCGGTGGAACTGGTACTGGAACAGGTACAGGCACTGGAACCGGCACAGGTGGAACTGGTACTGGTACAGGTACAGGCGGAACTGGAACCGGAACTGGAACTGGAACCGGAACTGGAACTGGAACTGGAACCGGAACTGGAACTGGTACGACTCCAGCACCTTAAGCATTAAATCCTAATTAACGAAGTAGCGGCGGCTGTCTCGCTGGCCGCTACTTACTTATATTCCCTAATATTTATTTTCTTTGTAGTTTCAAAACCCACGAGACTACATGAGCAAACCCGAGTCTTCCAAGAGAAACATCATTCTTCTTATTATCGTTGCCGCATTAGGTTACTTCGTAGATATTTATGACCTGGTTCTTTTTTCTGTTGTCAGGATCGAGAGTTTTCACGACATCGGTATTAAGGAGGATAAAATGAGGGTGATGGGCGAGTATGTACTGAACATGCAAATGGGAGGCCTATTGCTCGGCGGTATTATATGGGGAATAATAGGGGACAAACTAGGCAGAATTAAAGTGCTGTTCGGATCTATTCTTTTATACTCATTAGCCAATATCGCTAACGGCCTGGTAACCGACATTAATTCTTACGCTATTATCCGATTCATTGCCGGGATTGGTTTGGCCGGGGAATTGGGTGCTGGAATAACGCTAATTAGCGAAACCATGCGCAAAGAACACAGAGGCTATGGTACTATGCTCGTTGCTGGTGTTGGCGTACTTGGTGCATTGGCAGCAGTGGCGGTATCGCAGCATTTTAGTTGGCAGACTTCTTATTTTGTTGGCGGCGGAATGGGGCTACTTCTTCTGCTACTTCGAATTGGAACATTCGAATCTGGAATGTTTAAGAGCGTATCGGAAAGCAATGTTTCCAAAGGAGATATCAGGATACTTTTTACTAATCGGGAGCGCTTTCTTAAATACTTATATTGCATTTGCATTGGCCTCCCCATCTGGTTTGTAGTAGGAATACTGGTAACACAATCACCAGAATTTGGAAAAGCTTTAGGAGCTCCGCAAACACTAAGCGCCGCTACTGGAATCATGTTTACTTACATTGGTATCTCTGTAGGCGACATTTTCGCTGGTTTATTTGCACAACTAACCAAGTCACGAAAAGCTACCGTTTTTGTCTTTCAGATTCTGATAATAATTTCCTCGACCATTTACCTTAGTAGCACAGGCTTGACTAACTCAGCCTTCGTTTGGCTATGCTTATTTATGGGCTTTGCTGTAGGATACTGGGCTACATTTGTCACCATATCTGCAGAGCAATTCGGAACTAACATTCGTTCGACCGTTACAACCACAGCTCCTAATTTTGTAAGAGGGGCTCTTATTCCCACCACTTTTCTATTTGAGTTCTTCGTTAAACAGTTTGGAATAATTTACAGCGCTTACATTGTTGTCTTTCTTTTAACCGCGATAGCCATGTTCGCATTGAGTCAGCTAAAGGAAAGCTTTAGCAAAGACTTGGACTATCTGGAGGAAGACGCGACAGGTCAGCACAACATACTTTCCTAAATATCTTCTGTTTTATTTTCTATAGAAAAAGCATCTTTGCAGGATGATAAGCAGAGAAAGCATCGCCTTAGAATATCAGAAAATCCAGGACGAAATATGTTCCGGCCTTGAAGCACTTGATGGCCGAGCGAGGTTCGAGGAAGAAGTTTGGGAAAGGGAAGGAGGCGGAGGCGGGAGAACCCGGATCATTCAAAAAGGTGAGGTGCTCGAAAAAGGAGGGGTGAATTTCTCCGCCGTCTACGGTAAGTTGCCTGAGCCGGTTAAGCAATCTTTCAAGGTGGAAGACGACGACTTTTTCGCCACCGGCGTTTCTATTGTAATTCATCCTAATCATCCGCTTGTACCAATCATTCATATGAATATCAGGTACTTTGAGATGAATGAAGACTTGCGATGGTTTGGGGGCGGAATAGATCTTACGCCCCATTATGTTTTCGAGGACGATGCCCGTTTTTTTCATAACTCCCTAAAAAACGTATGCGACAAATTCAACAAGAACTTCTATAGCAAATTCAAAACCTGGGCTGATAACTACTTCTTTATTAAACACAGAAATGAAACCCGGGGAATTGGAGGTATATTTTATGATCGACTTAATCCGGCATCGGCGGAAATCGGCTGGCCGGAGATTTTTGAATTTTCAAAAGCAGTAGGCCGGTCTTTTGTCCCCATTTATACCGAGTTGGTGAACAAAAACCGCTATGACGTCTTCACAGAAGAACAAAAGCAATGGCAATATCAACGGCGGAGCAGGTATGTAGAGTTTAATTTGGTGTACGATGCCGGCACTAAATTTGGCCTTGAAACCAATGGCCGCATAGAATCTATCCTGATGAGTTTGCCGCCTCAAGCCAACTGGGAGTACAACTATCAGCCTGCAGCAGGAAGCGAAGAAGAAAAAACACTAAGTCTGCTTAAAAAGGGAATCGACTGGGCCTAAACGGGGTTGTTTATTCGGCTATAACCGCGCTTTTTACTTCTTCTAACATACTTTTTCTGGTTTTATCCACACTTAAAACTTTTCAACAGGGAGTCGCGAACCCGCTTATTTTCTTATCTTCGCAGGTCGCTCTGAAGAGCGAATTAAATTTTCATAAAGGAACGATCTAAAGATGGCCGAAGAAACAGAAAACGACAATTTACAACCTGCTAACGACCGCATCATACCTATAAATATCGAAGAAGAAATGAAAGCCGCCTACATCGACTACTCGATGTCGGTAATTGTTTCTCGTGCACTTCCTGACGTCAGGGACGGGCTAAAGCCTGTACACAGACGTGTTTTATATGGGATGCTGGACTTAGGTGTTACCAGCGGAAAGCCATACAAAAAGTCTGCACGTATTGTGGGAGACGTTCTTGGAAAATATCACCCTCACGGTGACTCGTCTGTTTATGACACGATGGTGCGTATGGCCCAGGACTGGAGTTTACGCTATCCTTTGGTAGACGGACAAGGTAACTTCGGATCAATAGATGGCGATAGTCCGGCAGCGATGCGTTATACAGAGGCAAGGCTTAAAAAGATTGCTGAAGAGATGCTGGCCGATATCAACAAAGATACTATTGACTATCAGCTTAACTTCGACGACTCTATTGAAGAGCCAACCGTCCTTCCATCAAAAATTCCAAATCTTCTTGTTAATGGAGCTTCTGGTATTGCGGTAGGTATGGCAACGAACATGGCGCCTCACAACTTGAACGAAGTGATTGACGCTACTGTAGCTTATATCGCCGATCGGGATATCGAGGTTTCCGGTTTAATGCAGTACATCAAAGCCCCTGATTTTCCTACAGGCGGTATCATTTACGGCCACAGTGGCGTGAAGGATGCCTACGAGACAGGCCGGGGACGGGTGGTAATGCGCGCCAAAGCCGAAATCGAAACCTATGGTAACGACAGGGAGCGCATTATAGTAAACGAAATTCCTTATCAGGTTAACAAGGCGATGATGATCGAAAGAACAGCAGAGCTTGTTAATGAGAAAAAAATTGAAGGAATTTCGGAGATCCGGGATGAGTCTGACAGGGATGGAATGCGCGTCGTATACGAAATAAAACGCGACGCAAACGCCTCTATTGTTTTAAACAACCTGTATAAGTATACCGCGCTTCAAACCTCTTTCAGTATCAATAATATTGCCCTCGTCCATGGCCGGCCAATGTTATTGAACTTGAAGGATCTTATCAGACACTTCGTAGACCACCGTCATGAAGTGGTGATTAGAAGAACAAGATTTGAACTGGCAGAGGCTGAGAAACGTGCTCACATTCTTGAAGGTTTACTTATAGCACTGGATCACCTGGACGAAGTTATTCAGCTGATTCGCAGCTCTCCTACTCCTGAAGATGCTCGTACCGGCCTAATTGAAAAGTTCGGTTTGTCAGACATTCAGGCCCGGGCGATCCTCGACATGACGCTGCGTCGGCTGACCGGACTGGAGCGGGATAAAATCAAAGATGAGTACGCTGAGCTGATGAAGACAATCGAGTACTTAAAGTCTGTCCTGGCAGATGAAGGTTTGCGCATGCAAATTATCAAAGACGAACTGGTTGAGATCCGAGAGAAGTATGGTGATGAGCGCAAAACAACCATTGTCCACTCGGCAGAAGACATGCGGATGGAAGACTTCATTGAAGATGAGGGCGTAGTAATTACCATTTCGCATGAAGGCTATATCAAACGAACCCCGCTTACAGAATATCGCACGCAAGCACGTGGTGGTAAAGGATCAATAGGTTCGAACTCACGCGATCAGGATTTTATTGAGCATATCATCATCGCTTCGAACCATAACTACATGCTGTTCTTCACGGAAAACGGACAATGTTATTGGTTAAGGGTATTTGAAATTCCCGAGGGCACCAGAACAAGTAAGGGACGAGCTATCCAAAATATTATCAATATCCCGAAAGAAGAGAAGATTAAAGCGTATATCAAGGTTAAAAACCTCAAAGATCAGGAGTACCTTGAAAATAACTTTATCATCATGTGTACCAAGAAAGGTACCATCAAGAAAACTTCTCTGCAAGCTTACTCTCGTCCGCGGGCTAACGGTATCAATGCTATCAATATTAATGAAGGCGATAGTTTGTTGGAAGCGAACTTAACGGACGGTAGCAGTGAGATAATCATGGCACTGAGGTCTGGAAGGGCGATTCGTTTTAATGAATCTACCGTAAGACCGATGGGACGTACCGCGACAGGTGTAAGAGGTGTTTCGCTAGCACACGAGAAGGATGAAGTTATCGGGATGATTAGCATCAACAATCCAGAGTCGACTATTCTGGTAGTTTCAGAAAAAGGATACGGTAAGCGGACCGACCTGGAAGATTACCGAATCACCAACCGGGGCGGTAAAGGGGTAAAAACGCTGAATGTCACTGATAAAACCGGTGAACTTGTTGCCATCAAAGATGTAACAGACAAGGACGATTTGATGATCATCAACAAGTCGGGGATTGTGATTCGGATAGCCGTATCAGGTTTACGTGTAATGGGACGGGCAACACAGGGCGTACGCTTAATTTCACTGAAAGGAGAGGATGAAATTGCATCAGTTGCTAAGGTGGAACATGATGATGAGGAAGCAGTAGATACGGAAGCAGTGGTAGCACTTAGCGATGAGGAGATTGCCGCAGCGGAGGCTAGTGCGGCTGAAGAACCTGATTTAGATGAAGCTGAGGATGATTTAGATGCTGAAGATAACAATGAGGGAGATGATTCGTTAGAGGAAGAATAAGAACGGCATCTATTCCATGAGAAGGGCAAAATTGTTTATAATTCCTTTTTGGGTGTGTTTTACTAGCGTACTTCACGCACAGACACTTACTAAAGAGGCTATGAACAACTTTGCCCTTTATACTTCTAAGAACGATTTTTCGGATCTGGAAAAAGCGAAAAAGACGATAGACGAGGCCTATAAAACAAAAAAAGACTCTTTCGCCTACCGAAGCAACCTGATAAGAGCTCTGGTTTATTCATCTCTTGCTTATGCTGATTCCACCCGAAAGCTTAAGTACCAGAAAGACCCGATAGCTGAGGCTGTCTTTTCAATGAATCGATTGAAAAATCCAAAATTGAATGACGAGCACGAGCCTGAAATATCCTTCGTAAAGAAACAATTGGCAAAAGCATGGCTGTTAAAGGCAAACAGAGCGGTTACCGCCTTAAATTACCCTGAGGCATATCAAGCTTACCTTGCAGTTGATTCCCTGAGCTCAGGTAATTATTTCGTCACGTACAACCTGGCTATTCTGAGTGAAAAATTAGGGTACATTAACAAGGCTATCGACTATTATGAGCAGCTGATAAAAGACAAGCAGAAATCGCAGCCCGATTATTTCCTGGCCCTGTCTAATTTATACGAAACTGTAAGAAATCATAGCAGGTCACTGGAAGTACTTCAGGAGGGACGAAAAGCCTTTCCTGGCAACAGGGATATCTTATTTAAAGAAATTAACATTTATGTAGATAGCGGTTCCTTTTCAAGCGTTGAGGAGTTAATCGATAATGCCCTCGAGCTGGATCGAAACAATTCGAGTTTAAATTATCTAGCAGGATTTGCTTACGAATCCGTAGGGAAAAAACCGAAAGCAGAACAATTTTATAAAAAGGTAGTTTCTTTAGAGCAGAATAGTTACGAAGGTCACTATTCGTTGGGACTTCTTTATTTAGATTTGTTTCTGAAATCAAAGGAAACGAAAGAAAAGTACCTGCCCTTGGCAAAGAAACACTTGCTTGAAGCGGGAGAAATTAATCCAAATTCCGTGAATGTTCTTAAAGCTCTTTCTATTTTATATACAGAAACCAATAACATGATTGAGCTGGAAAAAGTTAACAACAAACTCAAACAATTTATATTTTAAAGAATAATAGGATGAAAATTAAGTCTTTAATTGTCGCTATTGCTGTGATGGGTGCTTCCGCTCCGGCATTCGCACAGAAAGGAGCAGTGAACACTGCAAAAACAGAGTACGAGAAGTATGCAGCAATGAAAGCTGCTTCCCCAAAGTTGGCTGAACCCGCGATAAAAGCTGCGAAAGAGGCTGTTGATAAAGCCGTAGTTCACGAGAAAACACTAAATGATCCAACAGCCTGGACATACAAAGCGCTGATTTACGCTGATCTTGCTCTAGCGGATACTGCTTTTAAATCGGATGACAAGATAGCTGAAGCTGCCAATGCGGTTCAGAAAGCAGTTTCACTTGACAAAGATGGCGCTAACAAAGCCAATATAGCTAGGGCAAATACTCTTTTAGGCTACTATGAAAGAGGAAAAGGATTGCAGAACTTTAAAGCAAAAAACTGGGCGAATGCATATACCGCTTTTAATAGTGGTTTGAAATACATCCCAAAAGATACCATCATTGCGTACTATGCCGGAGCTTCTGCACAAAATGCAGGTAACTTCGCTGGCGCAATTGAAAGTTATTCGTCAATCCTGGATCAAAACTACTCATTCCTGGAAGACGTTTATATCAACCTAGCGGAATCCTACGCCGCTAATAAGGATACTGCAAACGCTATGCGGACTTTATCTGCGGCCTCGGCTAAGTTTCCAGCAAACTCCAATCTTGTAAAAAGAGAAATTGAGTTAGGTCTTAATTCTGGAAAATACAAGGAAACCATCAGCAAAATTGAGGCTCAAGCTGCAAAAGAACCAGGAAACAAGCTGTATCCGTTCTATTTGGGTATTGCCTACAATTCTGTGAAGGATTACAAAAAGGCAGAGGAGGCTTATCAAAAAGCAATTTCTATCGATCCAAACTTCGGAGATGCCTACATCAATCTAGGTGGATTAATCATGAATAACGGTATCGATACTTACAACAAAGCCAATAAGCTTCCTGCTAGTAAAACTACTGAGTTCAATGCGTTGAGAAAACAAGCGGTTGCTGAATTTGACCGGGCGCTACCGTACCTGGAGAAAGCAAGCCAAATTAATCCAAAATCAAATTTAGCACTGCAAAACTTGAAGCAGTACTACATGATCAAAAATAACTCTGCAAAAGCAGCAGAAATAGATGCAAAAATCAAAGCGCTGCAATAAGCACCTGCGTGCATAACGAAAAGCCGGAAATCTGATTGATCTTCCGGCTTTTTGTTTTAAGTACTTTTAGCAAATCAGGCTAATCTTTTTAGAGCAGCTTTCAAATCGGTTTTTTCTTTGGTAATGTCCTGCCACAAATCGCCTTTTTCCTTAAGACGATCCATTGTATTAAATATAGTAAACTGCTTGATGTCAAGCTCCTCATTTACCTCATCCCAATCTAGAGGTGTTGAAACCGTAGCACCTATTTTCGGGCGGGCAGAGTAGGGGGCGGCAATAGTTTGGCCCTTTCTATTCTGAAGAAAGTCGAGGTAAATCTTCTTTTTCCTCTTCGAAGGACTCCTTTCGAGACTTGTGGTATCAGGATGTTGCTGTAGTACCAGCTGTCCAAGGTACTGTACGAAGTTCTTCACCAATTCATAGTCGTATTTCCCTCCCAGGTGAATAAAGATATGCAGGCCGCGGGAGCCGGAAGTCTTGATGAAGGCCCGGACGCCCATTTGATCCAATATCTCTTTCGTAGTGAGCGCCACACGAACAACTTCTGTAAAATCATCTACATCATTCGGATCGAGATCCATTACAGCAAACGTCGGATGGTCGGGCTTCTTGCAAGTGCTCAACCAGGGATTTATCTCTATGCAGCCTAAATTCACCATCCAGAGAAGCGTGGGAAGATTGTTGCAAATCAGGTAGTCAATTTCCTTATTTACGCTTTCGGAGTAAATGGTCTGATAGCTAATCCAATCCGGTATTTTTTCTGTATCCAGATCTTTTTGAAAGAAGTTGGGCGCATCTATACCATTAGGATGACGGTTCAAGGAAAGTGGCCGGTCCTTCAGGTAGGGAAGGATGTAATCAGAAACGTCCCGATAGTACTCGAGTAATTGCCCCTTCTTGATACCTTCTTTTTTCCAATAAAGCTTGTTTAGATTGGTCAGCTTAAGTTTCTTCTTGCCGAAAGACTCTTCCGTCTCATCTGGAAAGTCTTTTTGTTTTGTCTCTGTCTGAACCATGTTTTCTGAATCTTCTTCGGTCACTACTGGACCTTCCTGTTTTACTTCTCCAGCCGTTTTATCGAATCTTAATCCCTTGAAGACCGGGTGCCGAAGATGACGGTCACCGGTCCATTCACTAAAGTTGACTTCACAAACCAAATCAGGATGGATCCAGGTAATGTTCTTTTCACCGGGTACTTTTTCCGAAACTGGCTTTCGGCTAGCAAGTCGCTGGGTCATGTGATCAAAAACATCCTTTAAGGTTTGTTCCGTGAATCCTGTCCCACAATTACCGATGTACTTAAGCTCCTTTCCTTCATGCAAGCCCAGAACCAGAGAACCAAAATATTTTCTACTCCCCGCAGGTTTAGAGTACCCTAGAATAATCGCCTCCTGAGAGCTAACAACTTTAAACTTCAACCACTTGTCAGATCGACGATCACTTTCATATCTGCTGGTTGCACTTTTTGCGATAATGCCTTCCCATTTATTTTTTTCCGCTTCTTCAAAAAGCTTTTTACCCTCTCCGAAAACATGTTCATTATACACCACGGTATCACTTTTTAGACGTGCGATCAGCGCTTTAAGCAGCTCTTTCCGCTTTACCAGCTCTAGCGACCTCACGTCGTGACCATTCAACGCCAGCAGATCAAACACATAATACTTCAGCTTAATCTTTTTGTTTGACGCCCTGTAGTTCTGAATTTCCTGAAAAAGGGCTCGCCCTGAACTATCCTCTGCTACCAGCTCTCCGTCTAATACAGCCTGGTTTTCAATTTTAGCTAAGATCTCAGTCACAGCGGCGTATTTCGAGGTAAAATCGAGCCCGTTCCTAGAGATCAATCTCACACCATCACCAGTAAAGGCCAGGGCGCGATAACCGTCCAGTTTTTTTTCGTATACCCAGTCTGGGTCGTCAAATACATCTGAAGAAAGCTTTGCCAGCATCGGCTTTAACGACTCCAAGTCCAACTCGCCTGTTTCTGCCTGAGTATTTTCGGGTGTATTATCATCAGCGGCAGGAGAGGGGGTTAAAGGTTTTTTTGCAACTTTAGCAAGTTTCTTACGATCCTTGCCCTGTTTTTTGATTTTTTCCGGCACGAGATCTTCTGCACTGAATTTGGCGTCAACGGCAAATTGATCCCGGTGTTTTATGAGAAGCCAGGAATTGTCTTCGCTTCCTTTCAACTTAACCAGAGCAAACTCGCCATTTAAGATCTTTCCGTGCAGCTTGAACTTGAGATTGCCGCTATACAGCCCCTTCTTTAGCTCTTTTTCGTCGTCTTTTCCTTCTAGAGATTCATAGGTCCCTTCGTCAAAAATTGTAACAACGCCAGCCCCATAGTTTCCTTCCGGAATTACGCCCTCGAAAGTACGATAGTCGTAGGGGTGATCCTCCACCATCATTGCCAAGCGTTTATCTTTAGGATTGAGGGAAGGCCCCTTCGGTACAGCCCAGCTTTTTAAAACACCCTCCATTTCCAATCTAAGATCGTAATGAAGATGAGAGGCATGATGACGCTGCACTACGAACCTCAACTTCCCCGATGAGTCTCTTTCATTTCCCTCAGGCTCTGAAGTTTCCTTAAAATTTCGCTTTTCCTTATATACTTTTAAACCCATTTAAGCTCCTTTTCTAGACGAATCCAAACTCTGCATGAGCATATCATACAAGTTGTCGTCGGTGGCTTTTTTCGGTTTAAGTTTCTTAATGGTAGGTCGTTTACCTTTGGCTTTCGCCTCGATGATTTTCAACAGTTCATGATGATATTCATCCTTGAACTTCTCTATTTCAAACTTGCTGCTATACTGATTAATAAGCGCAAGCCCCATATCCAACTCCTTTTTACTAACTTCCACATTGTCAGGAGTGAGTATTTCTTCTGCTGATCTGATTTCTTCTGCAAAACGAATTTTAGAGACCACAATTACCTTATCTACAGGATGGAGAATGCAAAGATTTTCGCTCGTACGAAGTACAAATCGGCCTAATCCAGCCTTCTTGGATTTTTGCAGGGCTTTATGAAGTAGGGCATAGGCCTTCCTTCCCTGAGTCTCCGGCTCCGCATAATAGGAAGTTTCGTAAAACATAGGATTTACCTCCACCATCTCAACAAAATTCTCGATCTCAATCATCTTGCTCTTCTCGGGGCTTGCATCCTCAAAGTCTTTATCCTCCAGAATGACGTAACCATCATTGATAGGGTAGCCCTTCACAATTTGGTCATAGGGGACTTCTTTTCTTGTTTTTTCGTTGATTCGCTGGTATCTGATCCTTGATTGGTCCCGCCCGTCAAGCATATCAAGGCCAAGTGAACTGCTTTGTACTGCCGAATAGAGTTTAATCGGAATGTTTACCAAGCCAAAACCAATAGAACCTTTCCAGATCGATCTCATATCACTTAAAACGAAGGATCAGACTTGAACAATTTGAAATATCTCGCATCGAGCTCTATTAAAGCATTGTTGATGGTTAACCGTTGGGAAGCAAGAAAAGTCTTCAGTTCCGTGTCTTCAAGGATTGTGCCTTGTAATACATCGTCATATCCATTCAGCACCTCAACGTCTGAACTCCTGCAGCTATCTAGAACACCTTGATCTCCACTTCCTGCAGCTGCAGCCTTGATTCCTTGCCAACCACGTTGCAGGGTTGCTAAAAAACCAGTTTCGTCGTGTTCAGGATCTCCGCCCATAGATCTTATCCTGCTTTTTAGTTCCGCCAATATAGATTCGCGCTCTGTTGCAACGCTACGTAAAAGTTCTTTGAGGTCGGCAGATTGCACGTGGTCAATCGCGTGCTGGTATGTTTTGTAACTGTCGTTTAAGAGCGCCTCGAGACGCTGCAATTGCTTGGTATAGTTCTCCGGATAAGTAGTTGCCATAATGAAAGTGTTATATGTTAAGCAACATACCGGATAAAAAATGGTTTTAGGAGGATGAGAAGGAGAGAAACTAGAAAGTCCACGCAACTCTATTTAACATAATATTAATTATAAGACAAAGTTTTGTATAACATTTTGAGCTAAGAGTTCGACTGCTAAACTCTTGATTATGAAAAAGCATTAAACAGCTCTCAGATAATCTAAGAACTTGTTTAACGCTTCCTTTTTTTTCTGATTCAGCGAATAATCGATTTTGTGCAAAAGATAATCTTCAAGATCGAAGTCCGTTCTAACCGGTAATTCTTTTAACACTTCCTGTCGATTCTCCAGCCCAAACTTTAATGCTTCGTTAAATCTTTCAAGGAAATTCTGATCAACAGCTTTGTTAGCAGTCCAGACGGCGAATGCAAACGGAAGTCCGGTAAACTTCAGCCATTCCTCTGCTAAATCATACACGAACGGATACTGATCCTTTTTCCCAAATGTTCGGTCTCCAATTTCCACAAACGCGTCTCCGCCTTCTGCTACTATCTCAGGGTTCAGTTTCCAGTAATGTTTTAAGAGAACACGTGCTAAACCATTAGAAGTACGTGAATGGCTATCCAGCCGAAACTGCTGCACGGATTGAATGGGTTTGGTGCTAAAAATAAACACAGAGTTTACTGGGCCTGATGCCCCAATGCAGAAGTCGGAAACGATGTGATGATCCGGAATTTGCAATAGAGCGGCTACCGGCACCAGTCCAATATCCGCCTCATCATTAATCAGTTTTTTAGCACAAACTGATGGAATATCTAAACTAAGATCTATGCAATCGAGGATTCCCGAGTGTTTTAATCCGTAAACGAAAGGTAATGTATTAGTATAAGATACAGCGGAAACTCTAATCCTGCGCACAATAAGATGTTAGATGATCGGTGTTGTTAAACTCGAGTATTTCGAATTTCTCACCGTCGTATTTTAATTTGTAAAGAGTAGTATTTTTATGTGGAAAACGATCCATCTCGTACAGAGGCAGATTCATCAGCAAGCACAAGAACAAACGCATAGCGCGACCGTGCATACATACTAGAATATTTTTAGCATCATTCTGCTCGATAAGTTTCTCCAGGACCTCAAGCTGTCGTTTATGAACATCGAGCGGACTTTCTCCCCTTTCGAACTTTAGATGAAGGTCGCCCGCCGACCAGCTTTTCATCAAATTATCAAACACAATTTTAACATCCTCTGTGCTTTCCTGACCTTCGTAAATTCCCCAAGCCAGCTCGTCCAAACCAGCATATTGAGTCCAGGGAATTCCATCAGCTATAAAGCGCTGAACCGTTTGATGAGTCCGCTTTAAAGTGGAAGTATAAATTTTATCAAAAGGAACGTCTTTGTAAGCCTGGTAGAACGCCTCCGCCTGTTGGCGTCCGGTTTCATTCAGATCCGTGTCCATTCCCCTTCCCTGCATTACACCACGTTTATTGAGATCTGTTTCTCCGTGACGAATTAAATAAATAAATTTCTCCATACGCCCTTTTAAATGCCGTAATGCTGCTTTTGTTTTTAATTAATGACTGGTAATTTGTAGAAACGAGCTTGTTCCTTATTGTCGAACTCAACGTTATTGTAGTCAGTAATAACATTATAGAGCGTATCTCTTTCTATTGGGTGACGGCCCACCTGCTTTATCAGTTCCACTAATTCTCGGGTACTCATAGCGGGGGTTTGTTCTTCAGCTCCCGCCATAGAATAGATCTTAGTGGTATCGTCCAAAGTCCCATCAATGTCGTCTACTCCAAAGTTTAACGACAGTTGAGCTGTGCTCCTGCTAATCATTGCCCAATAGGCCTTAATATGGTCGAAGTTGTCTAAGTAGATGCGAGAAATAGCATAGTTTCGAAGGTCTTCAATAACGGAAACTTCCGGCACATGAGACATCTGGTTATTCTCATGACGAAATTTTAGGGGAATAAACGTTTGAAACCCGCCTGTCTTGTCCTGCAACTGGCGCAGCTGCTCCATATGATCAACCCGGTGCCAATATTGTTCGATATGCCCGTAGAGCATGGTTGCATTCGACCTCATGCCCAGCTTGTGCCATTCCTCATGGATCGCGAGCCACTGTTCACCTGTACATTTATCCTTCGCTATCTGATCGCGAACTTCAGGATGAAAAATTTCCGCTCCACCGCCCGGAATTGAATCCAAGCCTGCCTCTTTCATTAATCTCATTCCTGTAGCATAATCCACCTTGGCTTTTTTGAAAATATAATGATACTCGACTGGCGTTAATGCTTTTACATGAAGTTCTGGCCGATGTTCGTGTATTTTCCTAAAAAGCTCTGAGTAAAAGGCCAGATCGTACTGAGGTAGCACCCCTCCTACTATATGAACTTCTGTCACCGGCTGCTCATCATACTTTTTAACGATATCCAGCATCTCCTCCAAAGAAAGCTCCCAACCTTCTTCGCGCTGCTTGATGAGTCTGGAATACGAACAGAACTTACAGTCGTAAACACACAAATTAGTAGGCTCGATATGGAAGTTTCGGTTGAAATACGTTTTATCCCCGTGACGCTTTTCGCGGATAAAATTAGCAAGTGCACCGACAAAACCGAGCTCCCCCTTCTCGTACAGAAGGACGCCTTCTTCAAAATTTATTCGTTCTCCGGCACCTACTTTCTCTACTATTTGTTTTAAACTTGAATTGAGATTTTTATCTGTGAGGAGTGTGTTCAGTGTATGTTCAGCATCCATTGCTGCAAAAATACAATAAAGGCAGAATTCGCACTATCATTTTGTTGTAACAATGCTCGCTTTCGAATGACCTTGTGTTGATTAAACCTGTCGAGAATCTTAATATTGAGCTATGAAGCTAGAAACAATTGCCATCCATGCCGGAAATAAAATTGATCCCACTACAAAGGCGGTGATCCAACCCCTTACACTCTCCACCACCTTTCAGAGGGATGAAGACGGAAATTACCCTGGAGGCTTTGTTTATAGCCGGGCTGATAATCCGAACAGACAATCACTGGAGAATGTTCTTGCGAAGCTAGAAGGAGGATTTGATGCTTGTGCTTTCGCTTCAGGAAATGCAGCAGGAGCCGCCCTGTTTCAGTCGCTAGAGCCCGGCTCCCACGTGATAGCAGCTGATGATATGTATCACGGCTTGAAAGCACTGATTAATCAGGTTTTTCCAAACATCCTTGATGTGGATTACATCGATTTATCGGATTTGGAAGCTATAAAAGCAGCAATAAAGCCCCACACCACGAAGCTAATATGGATTGAAACTCCCTCCAACCCCTTACTAAAAGTGGCGGACATTAGGGCTATTTGTGAGATAGCGAGTACGCACGGCATTAAAGTTTGTTGTGATAACACTTTTGCCAGCCCTATATTTCAACGCCCGCTGGAGCTAGGCGCGGATTTCGTCATGTACTCTTCCACCAAGTATTTTGGAGGTCACAGCGATATTCTAGGAGGTGCAATGATTGCCGCCGAAGCAAGTGCATTGTGGGCGCAGGTACGAAATATCCAAAGTTTATCTGGTGCTGTTCCCTCCCCTTTTGATTGCTATATGACAGTTCGAGGGATTAAAACGTTACCCTACCGAATGAGAGGCCACGCGGCAAATGCGAGGGAGATTGCATTATTTCTTCAGCGACACCCAAAAGTGGAAAAGGTATTTTACCCCGGACTTGAATCACATCCACTACATAATGTTGCCAGGGAGCAAATGAGCGATTTCGGAGGGATGCTATCGTTTACACTAGCGGAAGGAGAAGCCGCAGCAAGAAAAGTTGCTAACGCGATGGAGATATTTACGCAAGCCACGAGCCTCGGGGGGGTAGAAAGCTTGTTGGAACACCGGGCCTCGGTAGAAGGACCAGCATCAAAAACCCCTAAAAATCTGCTAAGGTTATCGGTGGGACTTGAAGCTGTGGACGACTTAATCGACGATCTACAACAAGCAATTGGCTAGTAAAAGGTATTTTCTATCCCTTTTTGAGCTTTTTAGAAAAAAATCTATATTTGACGCAATTGATATAACGCTGTCAATTGCGTCAACGCCCTTAAAAGGTTTTGATTTATAAAGAAGCGGTGAGAGATCAGGCTCAACGACCCGCTGACAACCTAACCAGGATATTCCTGGAAAAGGTGCCAAATCCTGTTCCCGATCGCTCTCGGGAAAAATATAAATTGAAAAAAACCATGAATAGAAGATTTTTTATTTTTTATCCCGTTCAGGGGTTACCATTCTTTCTGCAACCGCTTCGTTTGCTTTCCTTTCTAACGTCTGTTTGCCCGGCTGCATCAATGTTGCCACAGTATTTTTAATACTCTCTTTAAAAGAAATAATAGCCGGGAGACGCCGACTTTTCAATCAAACCATCTTTTATAACAATTCGATCTGGATAGCACGAAAATGAACTTTGATATTTACAAGCATAATAAACCTTTCAAGTTGGAAAACGGACGGCAACTTGAAGAACTTCAGATTGCGTACAATACCTGGGGCAAGCTAAATGAGCAAAAAAACAACGTAATTTGGGTATCTCATGCTCTTACTGCAAACTCTGATGTATTCGACTGGTGGAAGGGTTTATTTGGAAGTAACGAGTTGTTCAATCCTCTGGATTACTTCATTATTTGTCCTAATATCCTCGGTTCTCATTACGGGACCTCCTGCCCTTTAAACACCAATGCCGGAACCGGAGAACCTTATTATCTTGAATTCCCTTCTTTTAATATTCGTGATATGGCCAATGTTCAGAAGATCTTGGCTGACCATCTTGAAATTGAAAGAATCGACACACTTATTGGAGGTTCTTTAGGAGGACAGCAAGCGATGGAGTGGGCGATCATTGATCCTGAGAGAATAAAAAACTTAATTTTGATTGCCACTAACGCTATTCACTCCTCCTGGGGGATCGCCTTTAATGAAAGTCAACGCCTTGCGATTGCAAGCGACCCGAGCTTTTTTAACAATACCCCTGAGGGTGGAAAAAACGGTCTGAAGGCGGCTCGGAGTTTAGCCTTGCTCTCCTACCGGAACTACAACACTTACGCTATTTCCCAGCAAGAAGTAAGCAATGATAAAATTGATGACTTTAAGGCCTGCTCCTATCAGAACTACCAGGGCGAAAAATTGATCAAACGCTTTAACGCCTATAGTTATTGGTATCTGAGTAAAGCGATGGACAGCCATAACGTAGGAAGAGGCAGAGGTACAGTGAGGGAAGCGCTGAGAAAAATCAAGGCCCAAACTTTGGTGATTGGAATCGAGTCGGATTTATTATTTCCGCCTAGCGAGCAGCGTTTTCTAGCCGAGCATATTGAGGGCGCTATCTATTCAGAAATTAATTCATTTTTTGGGCACGATGGTTTTCTAATTGAGACTGAGACGCTAACAACAGTAATCTCAGAGTTCTTAAACAACCATGACACGGACCTAATTCAACTACATAAAACGGCGTAAATGAGTAAAAAACTAACACTTGGGTTATTCGGCTTTGGCGTGGTGGGCCAGGGTCTGTATGACATTATTCGTACTAAAGATTTAAACCTTGAAATACGAAAAATTGCGATAAAACATCCTGAAAAGCTTCGACCTCTTCCCGCTGAACTGTTCACTACGAATCGGGATATTATTTTAAACGATCCAGAGATTAACACCGTAGTAGAACTAATTAACGATGCCGACGCAGCTTACGAAATAGTAACGACGGCTTTGAAAAACGGGAAAAACGTTGTTTCGGCCAATAAAAAAATGATCGCCGAGCACTTGGAAGAGTTGGTTGCCTTGCAAGAAGCCACAGGAACATCCTTACTGTACGAAGGAGCTGTGTGCGGAAGTATTCCCATTATTAGAAATCTGGAGGAATACTATGACAACGAGTTGCTTTATTCCGTAAGAGGTATCTTCAATGGATCATCCAACTTTATTCTTTCCAAAGTATTCAATGAGAATCTGGATTACAACGTGGCATTAAAACAAGCGCAGGATCTGGGGTTTGCCGAGACCGATCCTACCTTAGACGTAGGCGGATATGATGCGAAGTTTAAACTGGTAATTGCTACTTCACACGCATATGGAGTCATCACGGAACCAGAAAAAGTGTTGAATATTGGTATCCAAAATCTTTCGGTAGCAGATATAAAGTTTGCAAGAGAGAAGAACTTTAAAATCAAACTGGTTCCAACCGTTCTGGAATTTAAAGAGAAACAAGTAGTACTATACGTTTTACCGAAGCTTTTAAGAAATGACGACTTCTTATATAATGTGGAGAACGAATATAACGGAGTAATTGTCCAGGCAGCCTTTGCTGATCAGCAGTTCTTTTTTGGTAAGGGTGCCGGCGGGCATCCGACGGGGTCGGCTGTTCTTTCAGATATCGCTGCCCTTCGTTATGATTATAAGTATGAGTATAAAAAATACCATCAGAAAAAGGGCTTTGAACAATCGGATGATTACGTAATAAATATTTACCTCAGATACTCCGAAGAGGCCTTTATAGACGAATTGAACTTTGAAGAGATTTCGGAAAGATACTATTCAAAGGATTTCAAGTACGTGATTGGAAAGGTTGCGTTGAAGTCGTTACAAGCGAATAAGAGCAAACTGAATACGCCTGACATTTTTATCGCCGAAATTGGGAATATTAGTCCCGTTACACACGAGACGGGCTACTCTGAGGAACATTTGCAGTTTGAATCTTCCGACATTCATCCACATCTAGGTGGCTTATAAAGTATAAGAGCTATGAAGCCAAGCTGCATTCATAGCTCTTACTTTTCCCTAAGGCCAAATACCCAAATTCATGTAAGATATGGCGATTTTGTCTATTGAGCCGACAAAGGCCGCCGTTCTCAAATCTTCGATCTTGCTGTTGCGTAACTTTATTTCACGAATTTCGTGGTAAGAGCGGATCATGGTTTCTTCCAAACCAGAGTTAACAAGTTCAAGTTCCGTGGGGCCTTTAATCACCATGCTTCGTTGCTCTGGAGTTAAGTCAGTACCCGTCATCTTCTCAATCATACTGATTAGGTTTCTGTTTGAAGTTTCTTCATAACGCTTATCCATCCTGCCAAAGGCTACATGGTATAAGTTTTTAAGCCATTCAAAATAAGAAACCGTTACACCTCCTGCATTGCAATACATGTCAGGAATGATAATGCCGCCCTTCCTGGTAAATGCCTCTCCCGCTTCAGGAGAAGTGGGGCCATTAGCACCTTCTGCAATAACCTTTGCTTTAATTCGGTCGACGTTATGGAGAGTTATCTGATTTTCCAGTGCTGCTGGAACCAGGATATCACAATCTTGCTCCAGACCGATAGCTGAAACTTTGAATTCCTCCTTGGCACCCTGAAAGCCTAAAATAGACCCGGTTTCCTTTCGATGTTTTACAACTTCCTCTACATCCAGTCCATCCGGATTGTATATCGCTCCCTCATATTCACAAATCCCTACAATTGAAGCTCCGAATTCAGCAAGATACTTAGCAGAATGGTAGCCCACATTTCCAAGCCCCTGCACTATTACTCTTTTCCCGGCTAATCCGGGGCTAAGGCCAATGGCATGCATATCTTCCGCAACATTTAAGCACTCCCTGGTGGCAATGGCAACTCCACGGCCTGTTGCTTCCTTGCGGCCAGCAATACCGTGCAGGGCAAGTGGTTTTCCTGTAACACATCCCAAGGCATCCAGCTGTCCCGGATTCATTGTATTATAGGTGTCAGCAATCCAGCTCATTTCTCGTTCGCCGGAACCATAGTCGGGTGCCGGAACGTCTATTGCCGGGCCAATAAAATTTTTCTTGATCAACTCAACCGTGTAACGCCGAGTGATATTTTCGAGCTCTGTCAGCGAGTAGTTTTTCGGGTTTATCTTAATCCCACCTTTTGCACCACCGAAAGGGACGTTAACAATAGCGCATTTATAAGTCATTAGAGCAGCCAGGGCCATTACCTCGTCCTGGTTTACCATCTCACTATACCTGATTCCGCCCTTGGTTGGCGACATGTGCTGCGAGTGCTCTACCCTCCATGCATGGATTACCTCTACCCCGTTTTGCTTCCTGATGGGAAACTGAAAGTGGTATACGCTGTTACATGCTTTAATTTGATCAAGAAGACCGGGAGAATGATTGGTAAACTGTGCCGCATGGTCGAAGAAAGCACACACGTCATCGAAAAAGCCATTGGCATTAGGAGCAATTTTATTATCTGCCATAGTAAAACAATTAGGTTTATCTAAGACATCTTAGCGAAGAATGCAAGATGAATGTGCGATACCGCGTGTACAAGTATACACGATATCTCCAACATACCTCTGTATACTGATTTTCCTAATCCTGGTTCTCTAATTTTTTTACCCTTCTGTCGATTGAGAAAAGATAAAACACAAGGACAAGTAGAATCGCTGCCAGCACTGCAACTACCACATAAATTTTGCCTGAGCTGCGCAGAGCCTCGGCCATTTCAACACCATCTGCTGATTGTGCAAACGAGTTAAATACCGAAAGCAGCAGTACAATTGCAGTAACTAAAATATTTCTCATCTGTTTTAATTAAGTTGTTTGTTTTCCAGTCTACGAATGCGATAACGCAAAGTCGCTATCCATACTCCCAATAAAATCCAGCCCAGAACTGCGGGGTAGAAAACGAGTCGCATACGACTGTCGAGATCGTAGGAGCTAAAGCCGGGATTACCTCCGTTACCAGGATGCAGGGAGTCTGTCATTCTAGGAAGAATAAACAGTAATACAATCATTACGGGAAACGCGAAAATGTTATATATGGCTGATATTTTTGCTCGCTTTTGTTCCTCTTCCAGCGAGTTTCTAAGAACGAGATAAGCCAGATACATCAAGGTAGCGATAGCAGAGCTGTTCAACTTAGGATCATTCGGCCACGGCTCTCCCCATGTATAGTTAGCCCAGAGCATTCCTGTAATCAAACCAAGAAAACCAAAGATAACCCCCGCATTTACACATTCTACCGAAAGAAGATCATCATTTTCATTTGCGGACCCCAAGTATTTTATGCTATAGATTACCGATACCAAATACAAGATGATCATGGTAAACCACATGGGTACATGAAAGTAAAGATTTCGGATACTTTCATGCAGAATAGGTAGCTCCGGAACGTCTAAAAGAAAACCTGCAATTATGGAGTAAAGGATGAGAACTGAGGCTAAAATCTTCCACCAGTTTTTTTGCATATGAAATCGAAATTATTCCCCAAAGGTAAAAAAGTATGAGGGCGCTGCCAAATCAAAAAGAGGTACTTGCTCGCTTAGCATAAAATGGCTGCGTCCCTTCCGGCAGATTCAAGTACATATCCCCAGAGGGAACATTTGGAAGGAATAGATGCGTCTTTTTTAAAGCTCAAATAAATAAACTTTCTTTTGTAAGTGGAGGTGCACCTCTCCTTCCGCGTAATCACTTTCCTCAATTTATTAAAAATGATATTCAAAAATCTGTAACTTGGGCGAACACTGACTTTCCTGTTCGGTTTAATCAGAATATGGCTCTTAACTACGTTTGGATCGCTTTTTTCCTTATTTCTTTTATTGTTGCCCTCGCAAAACTTATTTTTCTGGGTGACACTACTATTTTTCCTGCCGTGGTAAACGGGATGTTCGACAGCGCCAAAACAGGGGCGGAAATCTCCCTGGGACTAATTGGCATTATGACTTTCTGGCTAGGTATTATGAAAATTGGCGAAAAGGCTGGCATGATTGGATTGTTTGCAAAAGCAGTAAATCCTTTTTTCAGCAAGCTTTTCCCTGAAATCCCCAAAAACCATCCTGCTTCAGGTTCCATTATCATGAACTTTTCCGCGAACATGCTCGGGCTAGACAACGCAGCTACTCCGCTTGGACTGAAAGCCATGAAAGAGCTTCAGGAGATCAACCCAGAAAAAGAAGTGGCCAGCAATTCCATGATCATGTTTCTGGTATTAAACACCGCTGGCCTGGCACTTATTCCAACCTCTGTCATTGCGTTGAGACTAGCGAACGGTGCGGCAAATCCGGCTGATATATTTATACCCTCCCTGATTGGTACTTTTATTTCCTTTCTGGCAGGTATGATAGCAGTAGCGGTTTACCAAAAAATCAACCTTTTTAAATTACCTGTTTTAGTATTCCTCGGGATTTTTGTGGGGTTAATGCTCTTGCTTTACTTCTCATTGAACGGTCTGCCACCAGACCAAATGGAAATCTACACTGGGTTGATCGGCGGCGTGATTATTTTCTCCATCATCACTTTGTTTGTGGCTTATGGTGCAGCTAAAAAGATCAACGTTTACGATGCTTTTATTGAAGGTGCGAAGGAAGGCTTTTCCACTGCGGTGATGATTATTCCATTCCTTATTGCCATTTTGGTAGCTATAAGTGCCTTCCGTACCACGGGATGTCTGGATTACATTATCAATGGTATTGCCTCAGCGGCGGCAGCGTTTGGGCTAGACACTTCTTTTGTTCCCGCGCTTCCCGTAGGATTGATGAAAACGCTTAGCGGCGGCGGCGCAAGAGGATTGATGGTGGATGTGATGAAGACGTATGGAGCCGACTCCTTCCAAGGCAGACTCGCCAGTATCATTCAAGGCTCAACCGAAACTACATTTTATGTTTTGGCTGTCTATTTCGGATCTGTTGGCATATCTAAAACACGATATGCATTAGTGTGTGGATTGATTGCTGACTTTGTCGGCGTAATCGCGGCTATTTTGCTTGCCTATATTTTTTTCCCAATTAAATAATTATGTCTACAAAAAGAACGATCGCATTAATTGCTCATGATGGAAGAAAAGCAGAAATGGTAGCTTTTGTAAAAGACTATCACGATATCTTAAAGGAAATGAACCTAATTGCGACTGGAACCACCGGCTCTTATATTCAGAAAACAGGATTAGAGGTTACCAAAAAACTGAGCGGACCGCAAGGTGGAGATGCGCAAATTGCCGCTATGGCGGCAGAAGGCACGGTTGAGGCGATCCTTTTTTTCCGAGACCCTTTGGGTAAACATCCTCACGAGCCGGATGTACAAATGCTCCTTCGAATTTGTGATGTTCATAACGTTCCGCTGGCTACAAATCCGGCGACGGCTAAATTGCTTTTGCTCGGGATGACAGATGCGAAATAATCTTTCTGCAGGGAACTTAAAGAGTTCTCTGCTTTTTCTTTTTCAGTCGCTCCAATATCTTTCTCCCTCTGCTTTGCATTGCTGCACTGCCATCTTTCAGTTGATAAACTATCTGCGCCCGCAGTTCTTCGCCGATCCAATCCTCGCAATCTCGCAGGTTATACAAAACGTCCATACAGTTAACCCTCACAGCTACCGGAGTCTGCTCATCAATCAGCCATCGAAAACTAGCTTCTACGATGACATCAACCTGGTGATGGGTGAAAATCACGGGAGCTCGGTCTTTTGTCAGTGTCATCATTATTTTAGTATAATGTCTTTGACAGCTACTATTTCGTTGTTGCGGATAATAATTCAGGAAATGTGAGCAGTTAGGGAAAAACGACTCTGGATAACAGAAAAAGATTTGCTCGAGGATCCATGAAGCACGGAAAGCAACCGTCTCTAACTCATACAGGCTTAGGCTTATCAAGCTTCTTACGCTTTCCGGCGACTTTGCTGCAACTGTAGCCAGTTTTTCCACCTTTGCTTTTGTAAGCGCTTTTTCCAGCTCGCTAACTAACTCTTCCCGATTCATTCTTATGTAAATCCCAAATTCTGACTCTTTTAAACCTTTTCCGATCCCTTCGGTTTTCCATCAAACATCTTTACCTATGCTGCATAACAAAAGTATCGACAATCTTTTAGATATAAAGGAGATCTACCTGGAACCCGAGGTAAGAAATTTCAAACGGGGTTTGGAAATTCTTGAGAAATACCCCGAAGCCACTCTTACCGAGGTAGATTCTCACTGGAAGATCGCGCAATTATTCGGCTTTGAAGGATCTGTAGAGGACTGGATCTCGAACAAGAAAAATGTGCTGATCCTTGGAATTAAAAAGTCGCTATCAGCCCGACTCAATTCCCGTAGCTCCAATTGGGTGGCGCCCTCGCAGTCGAACGGCTGTACGATGTCTTGCTCCTACTGTTATGTACCGCGCCGGAAAGGCTTTGCTAATCCTATAACCATCTTCGTAAATATTGAACAGATTTGCAACTATTTACGGAGACACGCCTCTCGGCAGGGTCCCAAAAGTGTGCCCGATCATATTGACCCCAACTATTGGGTATATGAAATTGGGGAAAACGGGGATTGTTCTGCAGACGCCGCAATTTGCGATAACGTTAAAGACCTGATTGCTCTTTTTAGGGAGGTCTCGAATGGCAAGCTTACCTTTGCCACTAAATTTGTAAACAGGGACTTGCTCAATTATGACCCACAGGAAAAAACGAGGATAAGGTTCAGTTTAATGCCTCATAAAATGTCAAAGCTCGTGGATGTTCGAACCACTCCCATTAGCGATCGCATCGACGTAATGAACGATTTTGCGGATGCAGGTTATGAGGTGAATGTCAACTTTGCTCCTGTTATTTTTTATGATGGCTGGCTCGAAGACTGGAAAATACTGTTCGACGAAATGAACGACAAATTGAATGAGAAAACCAAAAAGCAACTGATCACCGAGATCATCTTTCTTACCCACAATGAGCAACTGCACGAAGTAAATATGAACTGGCATCCAAAGGCCGAAGATGTGTTATGGCGGCCGGAAATCCAGGAGGTAAAATACAGTCAGACTGGTGGACGAAACGTCCGGTACAAAAGAGGCTTTAAAAAAGATCTGGTGGATAGTTTGGTAGAACTTGTAGAAAAAGAACTCCCCTATTGCCCTATTCGATATGCATTCTAATAAAAAGTGCTTTCAGCTTAAAAGTGCTTTCTTGCCGTGTTCTAACCGCAAAAACCTCCACAAGTTCAACACATCAGAAAAAGGAAAAATTTCTATTTACAATACCAGGGACGCATCTAATAAAAAAGGGTTAGACAAAAGCCTAACCCTACATCTACCTATGAAAAACATTGTCTTTGGGAGACAACATGAACTATTACGTCACCTTCTAATCTTTTGTTACGGTTAATTTAATTTTATTTAATATTTCTTTCCTCGCTTGTTTAGGGACGTCAATTGTATCAAAACGAAAAATATTTAGAGTACTAAAAATAAGTAATGAACATCTTACATGCTACTTGCAAGCTTTCAAGAGTAAGGAATTGAGAATAAATAAGTTAGGATAAAGGCTAAAAAAAGCTGTTTTTTTTTCTCGAAAAAGGATGAAAGTTTTCTATATTTGCAGCCGTTAAGGGCCTCCATAGCTCAGCTGGATAGAGCATCGGTTTTCTAAACCGCAGGTCTCAGGTTCGAATCCTGATGGGGGTACAAAAGCAGCAAGATCATTGCTGCTTTTTTTATGCCAAATCCTTTCCCAATCTATTTTCGAATTGATACAACCATAGTCGATTACTGTCGTACAAGGATCGGGTTTAAATATCGGCTTTCCCCCAAAGCAGGTATTGGTTTTAATGATGAGATGAAAAGAATTTCCTGCATTAGTATCATCGACGATGATCAATTATTTCAGTATTCCATAAAAAAAGTACTACAATCAACGGATATTATCGATAATATCCTCCAATTTCGTGATGGTGAAGCGGCCTTGAATTATCTTTTAAAGAACAAAGACAACGCCGCCATGCTGCCGGAGATTATTTTCCTGGATCTGCATATGCCTTTAATGGACGGCTGGGAATTTTTAGAAGAGTTTACTTCAAACACCGCGGTTGCTAAGAAAACAACTATATATATTTGCACTTCATCTATCGACCATACGAACCAGGAGCGTTTTAAATCTTACAATAAGCTTTCCGGATATATTATAAAGCCCATCAGGAAAAATGAAATTTATGAGCTACTTGACAATGAATTGAATAGCTCTTATGCTGCCATTTCTCCTAACATAGTATTAGGGTAGGCAATAAGCTTCACTGATGAAGTGGTACAAAAAGATTGTCTTACCATTAAAAGCAGGTTTCTTTTGATCTTTGACTTCGAGCTCGACAGCCAGTGTCGCTTTTGTCACCCCTCTAAGATTTAATAGCGCTTCAAGTTTTACTTTGAGGCGCACCTCGCTGTTCACCACAACGGCCTGACCAAATCGCAATTCCTCAATGCCGTAGTTAATCTCCATCTTCAAGTTTTGTATATCTACGACTTGTTTCCAAAGGAAGGGAATAAGTGACAAGGTTAAATAGCCATGTGCGATGGTAGCTTTGAAAGGGCTTTCGAGTGCGGCTCTTTCTGGATCTGTATGAATCCATTGATGATCAATAGTTGCCGTAGCAAACTGGTTTATCTGCTCCTGGGTGATTTGATGCCAGGAAGAAGCGCCTAGCTCTTGCCCGAGATAAGTTTCAAATTCGGAATAATTCCTAATAGTCAGCATCTGTTAGTACGTTAGACGCCAAAAGTACTAACTCGGTTTAGAAGACCCAATTATTTTACCAATATCGAACTAGTGCTGAACCTCTTCATCATCAGAAACGACCATGTTAACAGCGGCTTTTCTACCCTTATATTGAATAGCCAGATCAATTATCAGAACATAAAGATTTGTACCGATAGCTGTCATAAAGGCACCGGCGTAAGGAACCGGCAACACGCTTGTCCAGAGAAGCACAAGAAGTATAGCTAGTCCAATTATGCCTAACTTATAGGTACTTGCTTTATTGACGGTACTGTTGATAGTTCTGGTAAAAATGGTCGCACTTAAGAAGATACTAAAAATAACGGTAGGCACAACGATGAGCACGTCGAGGAGTATGTGAAAGTTGGCGCGTGCTATCCAGGAAAACTCTGCATTAAATATTAATCCGCTAACAAACACGGAAAAAACAATTAATAACATAGATACAAGTTTCATAAATAAAAAAATTAATACCTCGGGTACTAAAGCTAACCGGAACCGTGCTACTCTATAACTTCCTGAAGGCGAAAAATGCCTCTACCCTCCGTTTAATTTTAAGAACTCATAAAGGTAAACTGAGAGCTTATACCATTAAAATTTCTTATTTGTTACAAAAAGTTCGAGTAATATAATAATAAGTTGATTAACTGGTACGAGAAGAAATATCAAACAAAATGAAACTTGGCGATTAAAACATGCGTAGAATACGCCGGAAACCAGCTGAAAAACCAGAAATTAATGAAGGTAAAGGCTTAGGTAAAACAAGAATTATCTACTTCTATCGTTAAAAACATCATGACAACATCAATAGCCCGGATCGGAAGTCAAGCAAAAACCATTAACAAGCAAGCCTTAGGATCGTACGTCCTACTCTCCGCTCTTATCCTGGGAAACTTGCTTGTATCGCTATTCTTTCTGGCTCTCTGTTGGGTACTTTAAGAGTACCGCTTGAGGCTAATAGGCCGTTTTTTCCCCTTTAAGAATGTTTAGTATAGTCAGAAAGATAATACGTACATCCAGCATGGCTGACCATCTTTCCATATACCAGATGTCGTACTCTACCCTCTTCTTCATCAACGAGTCATCACGAGTTTCGCCGCGATAGCCATTGACCTGTGCCCAGCCTGTTATACCTGGTTTAAGGAACTGACGCACCATATACTGATCGATCAAAGCTCTGTACTTCTCAGTATGTTTCAACATGTGTGGTCGCGGACCAACAACACTCATATCGCCAAAAAGGACGTTGAAGAATTGTGGTAGTTCGTCAATACTTGTCCGTCGCATAAATTTGCCAATTGGCGTTACCCTGTCATCGTCTATACTTGCTTGCTTAACGTCACTTTCCTTGTTAAGCTTCATACTCCGGAACTTGTAGCACCAGAACGGCTGATTATCTCTACCACTTCGAAGTTGCTTGAAAAGTACCGGGCCCGGACTTTGAATCTTTATAATAAGTGCTAGAATCGGATAAAGCCAGCTTAGAACAAAGGTTATAACTAGCAAGCTGAATACAATATCAAAAAGTCTCTTCTGAAACCTATTGCGAATATCTTCGAGCGGCTCATCACGGACACTTAAAATAGGGAACTCTCCCATATGATTAATCTTGAAAGCAGCAGTAGTAGCGGTAAGATCCGGTACAAACTTCAAACGGACGCATTGTTTTTCCGCCTCTTTTAGCAGGAACGGCGCATCTCCCATTCGTTCCGGGGTGAGAGAAACATATACATCTTTAACCCCTGATTCGGCGGCCATCTTTAATTGCTCTACGGCAGCAGGTAATAATTCCCCGTTTGAGTCGATGTAATATCCATCTTCATCTCCTAAAAACCCGTGAAAGTGAATACTCGGCTGCTGCTCCAGGTAAGCTGCAAATTTTCTTGCCCCCTGGTTGTTCCCCAGTACCGCTACGGGTCTTCTTATTCCGAAATATCGTGACAGAACAGCTTCTAATGCGGTTCCTGTAAACCTGCTTAAAATAAATCCAACAATCAAAAAGGTATAGAAACACACTAAAAAGTATCTGGAGAAGTCAGTATTTGTAAAGAACAAGTAGAACATAAACAGAACACCGTGAAGAGCTACACTTCGCCAGGTGCCGCTATAAATATTCTCCAGCTTACTAATAGTATCCTCCATATATAGTCTGACAAAGCCGGCGCTTGTCAGCCACATTAAGTTACAAGTAAGAATATTTTGCCGGTAGACGTGCTCCGGTATGTGACTTATATATTTATTTGAAAGGTAATAACTAACAAAAAAACAAACATTTATGAGAAAAAAATCAGTAAATGCCAGAATAAAACGCAATAAGTAAAGGTATCTCGTTTGCATTGTCTTTAATTTTCAAAAGGTAGTATCATATAAATCGCAAAAAACTTTAAATGTTTTTGCAATTTTTAAAGTTTTACGATGGTTGATGTCGAATGCACAAAAACTTAAATCAGAGATAGTTGTCACTATAAAAAACTTGCTCTTAACACAGATGACAGAGACTGTTCCAGCCTTAAAGGCACTTTCAAGAAACATTTTCCATTACAAAAGGCATTCTTTAAAAACCGTCTCCTTACTATGGGGAGCCTTACTTCTTACACAAAGTTGTGGGGGGAAATCTTTACGGAGCACTAAGGTATCGGGGGCTGAAACTACAGCAAGCGTCTACTTCAGCAGCTCCACACCCTTCCTTCCACTGAAGCAGGTGCGGGACGAGCGAGAGGAGTTGCAGCGATTAATTGACGAACATGCAGAGTCAGGAACTCCACTGAAACTTCCCTCCGGGCTTCATTATATATCTGCCTCGCTCAAAATTCCTTCGAACCTTACAATTGAGGGTACAGGAAACTCTACGGAGATCTTTCTTATGAATAGCGAGGTGAAGGGGCAAAATGTCTTTCGCATAGTAAAGGGCAGTACTAACATCAGCTTTAAAAATCTAAAAATTAACGCGAACCAACAGGGTAACACAGGAGCTGACTTGGTGGCTGTATTTGTACCAGAGAACGTAAAAAAAATCAGTTTTGAAAAAGTCTGCTTCGCAGGGGGACGTGACCGGGGCGTGGTTCAGGTGAAGGGACTAAACGATCAACCAGTGGTAGGAGTTCGCTTCGTCAACTGTGAGTTTATAGAGGCTGGAAGAACCGCAGTCGAACTAAGAGGAACGAAGGATGTAGAGATTAAAAATTGTACATTTCGCAACTGGGGCATGTTTAATGCTGATTCGCCAGCTATTCAACTACAAAGCCAGGATAATATCGACGTCAACATCAGCAATAATAAATTCTATAACTCATTTGGGAGGCAGTTCGCAATTGAGTGTGCTGCTGCGTATGTAGTGAATGGAAAAATCAGCAACAACCAGCTTTTGGACCAACAAAATCTTGGAGGAAACGGGATTTCCGGATACTTCAAAAACACAGAGATTTCGAACAACAGCCTTGTTGGTGGGAACGGCAACCAGCGGAGTGGCCTGGAAATTTTTGGAATCAATAACCGGATTTTAAACAACTGCGTCTCATCAGGATGCATAGCAATAGCACCGGGATTAAAAGAAGACGGATTCAACATCACTATCACAGGAAACAAGATCGCTACAAAAGGAGAAAATGCAGCCGGCATTCAGATTGGGAATGGAAAGTACAACCTTAGAGACGTCATTATTAAAAACAACATAGTGGATACGAGAAAAGCCAAGGGAAACTCGTCAGCAGTGGTAATAGGAACGTATCATCTCCGAAGAATGGTGAAGGACATTGTGGTTGAAGAAAATACGCTGTACTCCAATGCCTTTTGTATCCGAATGGAAGCACTTCCCGGAAGTAGCAATATTGCGATCAGAAAAAACATTTGTAAGGCTGGGATGAATTGGCTGGGGGTGATCACGGATAGCTTCGACAACGTTATCCTGGAAGGAAATATTAAGGAAATGCCAAACAAGGAGATTTTATACAGCATTAAAATGCCCTCCTTCACTGAAAGGTAACGCATTCTCAAAAGTGCAAACAATGAATAGGGCCACAGTTCCGTCTACTGGAACTTTAAGAACTGAAGTTTAATGCGATATGGGGTAACCCTCCCATAATCGCATTATTTCAGCTTGCAATTAAGCGACTTTTCTTAATGGTTGTTTGTTGGGCGAATTATAAACCAAGTTCGCTTTCTCTTTAATCAGAAGATAAACAAATACGGGACCGAAGTACAGATAACGTTTCCATAGACGCTTCGGCTCCTTTACAAGTCGTCCAAGCCATTCCATACCCATATTGATCCATATCTTTCCTGGTCGTTCTACCGTTCCAGCATAAAAGTCGAACACGGCGCCGATAGAGGTGATGATCTTAGTGTCTAGCTGAGATTTATGCGTATGAGCCCACTTCTCCTGTTTAGGGGCAGTCATGCCAACAAAAAGAACATCGGGCTTGAAGGCATTTACAGCATCAATCATCTGCTGATCATCCTCTTTCGAGAATTCCGGCTTATAGGGAGGCGAGTAAGTGCCAACCTTCACGTTGGGATATTCCTCCGCGATTCTTTCGCGAATTTTATTAAGCGTGGATTCAGAAGAACCAAGATAAAAACAAGACCCTCCCTCACGATTTAACTTTTCCAGTAAGTGCTGATGCAAATCTGCTCCAGCTATTTTCTTTATAGTTTTTCCGGTAAGTAATTTTATAGCAGCAACAATTCCTACCCCATCAGGTAAAAGCACGTCAGACTCCATCAATGCCTTTTTAAAGCCTTGATCCTGACGAGTGACGATGTATGAATATTGATTTATAGTATTAATCAATATTTTAGACTTTGATCCCAGTTTTTCCAAGGGTGATGTAAAAATGGGAAATCCTAATAAATCAGTTTTTTCATGAGTAGATAGTTCATAGTTCATGATGTATAGTTTTTTATAGGTAAATCAAGTAGTAGATAGTAGTAAAACAAAGTAACAGAAAAATTGATTCAAAATAATTAAACTTTTAAGCAGATATTTTTACCCTGCCTAAACCTCGCAATACTGGGACGGCAGATATTTTCCCTTGTACGCTTCGCTTAATTTCAGCCTCTTAGCTAATTCCTAGAGCAACTGCCGGGGCAGTTAACCGGCTGTAAATACCCAGCAACTCCTTGCGGTTTTTCTCCGGTGAATACAGTTGCTGATAGGCATTTACACAATTGTTCCGCATTTCTTTCTTTCTCCAGGTCTCCACTCCTCTCCATTCGTTAAGCCTTCTTTTTAAGTCAGACACGTCCCCAGGTTCAAAATGCATGCCATTGACGCCATCTTCAATTAAAAAAGCTGCCGAACCAATTTTAGAGGCGATAACTGGAGTGCCTGCGGCGAAGGATTCTATAATAGTAAGACCAAAAGTTTCGTACCAGACCGATGGAAAAACCAGTGCTGTAGCTTTTTTTAACTCGGTGTAAATCTTTTCTTTGCCTTGAAAGCCAAGGTACTCTATATGGCTATACCTGTCGCAATATGACTCGACAAGCTCCTTAAGCGGCCCTGTTCCAATCAGTCGAAGATGGAAACCTGTTTCTGCAAATGCTTCAAGAAGCACACGTACTCCTTTCTCTTCAGATAATCGTCCAATAAACAGGAAAATGTCACCTGGAACAAACTGTTCTTGGAGGAAAACAGCATTTGTAAAGTTTGGCTTTATCACAAACTTATTGGCTGGGATAGCTAGCCTGCTTTGTTCCAATACCTCTTTGGTGTGAGAAGACAGCAAAATAAATCTGTCAATGATATCCCAGGTCCCCAACTTTCTATTCAACCAAATACTGAAACTCACCCAAAAAGTAAGAACCTTTGAATTGTTATAAACACCCTTAAATACCGCATCCCAGGGAAAAGCCCGTTTTAGGCTCTCTAGGTAGAGCTGACCGTTATGAAAGAGAGTAGCTGAGGGGCAGAGTAACCGATAGTTATGAAGCGTGTGTACCACCGGTACCCGGGCTATTTTTGCAGCCCAAAAAACAGATGGCGAAGCTGCAAACAACCAGTTGTGTACATGCAGAACCTCTATTTTCTCTTTTTTTAGCCAACTGTAAACCCGAGGCCACAGTTCCTGAAAGTCGTTGAAAATCTTATTGATATTGGCAACGCTCGCCAGGAAGAACTCTCCCATATGATAAGCCGGAATTTCGTTCACCGGTTGCCCCAACAATTCTTCATACACTGTTTTCATATCCTTCCTGCTGAGTCCGTGCACAACGTGGTCTTCGGGAAAGTCCATCTCAAATGAGAGAAAACCATTTTCTGCAGCTTTTGCAAAAAGTTTATCAGCAGGTTTTAGGAAAATACAATCCGAGTCAAGAATGAGGTATTGGTCTTCCGGGTTCTTATTATTTCTGGCAATGTATTCCAAGATCGAAAATTCGTAGAACTGATTTTGAAACATTCCAAAATAACCCTTCGGTGTTCGGTACTTGAAGTCCGTGCGGATCACCTTCACTCCCAAATCGTCAAGGATTTGACTTACATGTTTTCCATCAACAACCGGTAGTGTTTTTGCGTTCGTAAACAATAAATGTTTTTCATGACGGTTAAAGCGTTTACTCGTGATAAAGAATACAATCAGACAACGCCAGTAAATATTCTGATGACTCTGACTTGAAGACTTCTTTCCGGATTGAGGGAAATAGCTTTCTTCGCCTTTCTCATCAACACAAAGCCAGGTACAAATGTGATTCATAGTAGATCGTTTATATTTTTCTTATAACCAATTAAACTCAGGTAACAAATTTTTCAGGCTCTTCTATTTTGCCTGATATAAAGGTGCCGCGGTAACGATGTGTTGATTCCAGGTAGAACAAGCACATGCCCACATGGCCCCAAAACATTAGTGTTGGAACATAGTTCAGCGAAAACACTAGTCCGCAGATGCAAAAAGGCACCAGAATCAGGGATTCATCTGAAAGCTTGGATGAGAATGCTTTCAAGAGTATGTAGAATAAAAAGCCATACTTAAGAATAAGTCCAACCACTCCATGGTAGAATAGTATTTCAACAAAGCCCTGGTGAAAATGGTGTCCTGTTCCTTCGTCCCACCAGTCTACTAACGGGTTCTGCAAATCAAAACCTTCAAAACCCCAGCCGAAGATGGGTTGTTGCGCGATGTATCCCCAGTATAGCAGTGATTGCTCGATCCGGAAATTACCTGTACTCCCCTCTTTCGATGGATTTAAAATTTCACTAAATCGGTCGGCGAAATAATCGAGCAGGTTCGGGAAAGAATTGGCCACAATGAAGTAAGATCCCATAAGTACAACAACCGCGAGCACCAGAATTTTGATAACATTAGGGATAGCATTCCGGCTGGTTCTGATCACCATGAAAAAGTAGATCACTGTTGCTACAATGGTACTGCTCCATACTGACCGGTGCTGATGAATGAGGATGATCAAGAAACAAAACAAAAACAGCAGGAGCGACTTGAGGGTGCTTGTTCTGACAAACTGATTCAAATACCACAGGTAGGGTATAATAATCATGAAGATAGAACTTGCGTGAATAATCCGCGTATCACCAGAATATGGACCTACGTTTAATTCAATCTCATACAGACTTACTGAAAACTGGTGACCAAATAAGGCCATAAAAATCACGTAAGTGATGAGGTAAAACTTGGCAATCATTTCCAGCAGATCAGCACTGAGTTTGCGAAGTAACGACTTGATGAAAATGACGTAAATGACGGGAAATATTACGGAGTAGATTGCGAACTGCTTAAAAGGAGTGTTATAGATAAAAACCGATTCGAGTACCAGCTTAACCATCAGGGCCATGAAAAGCCCTACGTACACCTTCTCCCGCGTTGTAAGGCTTCGAAGATCATACAGAACGAAGGCTAAGACCCCGATGCTCAACAATTTTACATAAAGCGTAGTAACCAGAGCGTTCTGAATAAAAAGCCATGAAAATGCCGGCTCTACTAATAAGTAACAGAAGAAGATGGTAAAAAACTCCTTCGTATATAGTTTGTAATTAAAAATTTGTACTGCTGCTCTCATCGTCAATTAATTTTACTGGCGACTACCAATAACATCCACCCTCCACTTTTTGAATTCCAGAAGGTGTTTCCGTAGATAATGGCCTCGACCAGTGCTCATTCATCATCTTTGATACCCCTTCGTGTGTTTTTTTCTTTTCCCAGCGTTTCCCTTTGATTCCGAACAAGGTCTGCGTTGCTCCGCCCAAATGAACTGCTTTCTTACCCAATCGCTTTACGTGCGCTGCTAGTGGAAAACCGTAAGCCCCGCAGCCGATAATTGCGATATCAAAATCAGTTTCTGAGATGCGATCCTGCATGTGCTGAAGCGCATGGAACCAAGTTTTAAACCCGGTTTTATTATTTGCGATAGACTGCACCGCCCGCAAAGTTTTCAGCTCAAACTCCGGCAGAACGTTTCTATCTTCGAATAAAAGTTCTCTTTTTGAATATTGTTTTCTGATACTGTCTTCGAAAGGATGAACTACCAGCACTTTTTTTCCCTCCAGCGCCTGACTCCAGGGTCTTTCGTGATAGTATGGCTCCAAATCCAACAAACGAACACGTTCAACATGGGCAAGTTTGTCGTGGAAGAACAATTCCTGCGACAACCACGAACCTAATACGTCTACCTCTTTCATATCCTCGAGCATCAGCTCAGCAAACATGGTGAGGTTCTTAGGATTAGAAGGAAAAAAGCCTGCATTGTCAGACATATTGGTGATGGTGTTTACATCCCACCAAAAATGATGAACCTTGCCTCTGATATACCCCAGAAAATCATTTCTGTGGTTAACTACACTTACATAATTTGCGAGACAATTTAGTTCAACTGCACCGAATCTGGCAATCATCGCAGGCTTATCGTTTAGCAGCTTTTCAGCTATCAGGTCACTGGCATCCTGGTAGCTGTGAATTTTATACACCTCAGTAAGGTGTGTTTCGGCAGAAAACACTTTGCCGTAAACCTTTCGGGCGAGTTTTAATGAATTGATAGTAAAAGTATTCATCATTCTTGCTCAGCTAGTCTAAATTTAAACCCATCCACCACCGCTTTGGCGATGGAAGAAACATTTTTAGGAAAATCAGCGAAGCTTTTTTTACGCACCGACAGCTTTCCGACAGCCATCACCCGGTAGAGGTTGTTATAAAGTGCTCTTGAAACTGTTATAAATGGGTTTCCGAATTTTCTGTCGATGATAATTTGGTTCCGGATGATGTAATACATTTTCCAGTCCATATTGATGCCGACACTTTGATTTCGAATTTTCTTTTTCATCACCGCATCCCGCGCAAAGCCAACCTTAAATCCCGCCCTGTGTACCCTTGCAGAGTAATCAGTATCATCGTACATGATAAAATATCGCTTATCCGCAAACCCCACTTTCTCGATAACCTGGCGCTTGAACATGGGCCCTTCAAAAGGGAAAGACACAATCGGTTTTATTTTTTCGCCTTTAAAGTCCGATGAACGGATAGGGTCTATCGCTTCCGGCTTGAAAGGATTGGAAAAATTAAAGCGCGATCCATACTGCCACTCGGTGGCTACATCCAGATATTTCCGATCAGGTTGCAACACACTGAACTGATTGTTGTAGAGCTCGTTTGATATTAACATTTCTTCAAGACAATTTGGTAACGGTTCCACATCGTCATCCATCAACCAAATCCAGTCGAAACCTAACTTATAAGCCTCCTTCATGCCCCTATAAAAGCCCAGGGCACCTCCCCCATTTTCCTGATGCACCACATGAAGGTCGTTTTGACTGTTTAACCATTCTGTAGTCCCGTCGGTGCTGCTGTTATTTATTACAATAATTGAGTCGAGCTTCCGTGTTTGTGATTTAAGAGCACTTAAACATTCTTTTAAAAGTGATAGTCGATTGTAGGTAACTACTACCGCTGCAATTGTCTCCATAGAGTTATGTAATTAAACCTGGTAGATATATTTATTTCAGCAAACCATGTTTGCTAGTAAAACCGTTTTTAGTCGATATTGTGTGTTTTGTATACCTTTTGCCTAATGGCAAAATAGAAAGGTCGCACAACTTCGAGCAGATATTTATACTTAAAGTAGTTGAGGTCGATTAATTGTATTTGCTGAAAATACAACACCGTCCACATTGAAATAGTGATAATTAACTCTGTCAGCAGCCACGCCCAGGCTGTTCCAATGGCCCCCATTTGCTTCGAAAGAAAGAAATTCAAACCCAAACCTACTATAGCGCCAAGCAGGGTGATCCTGAAAAACGACTTATCCATTTTTAAATTGATCATTGTTTGCACGCCAAACAAGTTGCTTAACGCGATGATCATTGGGATGAAACAAAGAATACGGAGGACGGTCGCTGCCTGTTTAAACTCACTTCCGTAAAAAATCTGGACAATCCAGGGAGCTGTAAGATAAATACCTATACCGGCCAACGTGGTGAAGATGGTGATGAATGGCGTAAACTGCTTCACCTTCTCGAGTCCATGGATCCTTCCCTTTCCAAAACTTTCTCCCAGTAAAGGAAACAAGGATAAACTTAAGGGAGTGGAAATTAAGGTCTGGAAAATCACCACAAACTTCCAACCTGCGGTATAAAAGGCAACATCAGTGTTTGATTGAACTACCCCTAAAACTATCGTGTTGGTAGTAGTGTACAAAGTGACTACGACCATCGAAAAAAAGATAGTTTTTTCATTCCACAAAACGTCCAGTATCTTCCGAAGCTTAACAGTGCTTATGGTAATTGAATACCTTTTGATGGCCCAGTAAAAGGATACGATACCAACGACAATCTGAGACACACTGATAATAAGCGGTTGCCATAGGTAGTCGGAACGCTCCTTTATCACTAGCAGAATCGCTATTGTAAAAAGTACCTTAGCGATGAGATTAAAAACTGCAATACGGTGCAGCTCCTGCATCCCCTGATATAACCAGTTGGGTGTTATCATCACCGAAAACACCATCAGGAAGGTGTAGAAGAACAACTCCCTGTCTGCTGCCAACTTCGGCACGTAGAGCAGGACGGGAATAAAGATCAGAACAGAGATAACGGTGAGGAATAGTTTCGCAAAGAATATCTCGTTGAAGATCCTGCTTCTCTCTGCCGGATTATTCCTGTTCTTTGCAATTTCCCTGGTCGCGGAAAGGTCAAATCCATAGTTGATTAGCAGCGTAAAGTAAGTAACTACCGCTGTTGCGAAATTAATGGCCCCAAGTTTATCAGGGCCAATAACTCTTGCTATTACCGGAATAGTTAAAAGAGGTAAAAAGTTATTTGCGAGTTGTACAAGGCTTAGTGAGAAAAAGTTTTTCAATAAGCTCGTACCTGCTTTTGCTTTTGTTGCTACCATTCTACCCTCAAACTAGTCGTATATTTTTTGAGACCAACCATTAGAACCTGTTCAGGAAACTTCTGATTGTCGCCTTATAGTTTGTTTTCTGACTGGTCGGCTTCACATAGTAGCCATAATCATAGCTATATCCGTAGCCGTATTTTCCATCCATCTGAATTCCGTTAAACACGATATTCAGCTTCCGGAACTTCTGCTGTTTATTCAGTCCTTTGATGTATTGCAAATGCTCTTTCAAAGTAGTTCCCTGACGAACAACATACAAGGATACGTCAGACAGGCGGGCCAGAATCATGGCGTCAGTAACTAAATATACCGGTGGAGTATCAATGATGATGTCATCGTATTCGGTACGTAACCATGCGATCAAATCATCCATCCTTTTTGAATCCAGCAGTTTAGTCGGATTAGCAGGAAGCTCACCGGTTGCCATCACGAAAAGATCGGGATCAACATTTGAAGACTGGATAATTTCAGTGGCGGTAGCTTTCCCTGTCAAGTATTCAGTAAGACCTTTATGCGGGTCCAAACCAAGGTATTCGGCAATTTTCGGTTTCCGGAAGTCCATTTCAAGGATTATTGTTTTCCGTCCTGATGTAGCCAGCGCCGCCGCCAGGTTAGTAGAAACAAAACTCTTTCCTTCATTTGGAATGCTGGAAGTAATCAGGGTAACGCGGCCACTCTCCTTCCGCTCATGCAAGTAAAGAAGATTAGTTCGCATAGCCCGGAACTGCTCAGCCACGATGCTTCGCTCGCTGTCACGCACTACCACATAGTCGTCAGTATCCATGTACATCAGCTCGCCAAGTACCGGCACAGAAGTCTCCTCAATTTCTCTCGTGTTAGTAACACTGTTATTAATCAGGCCTCTTCCGTAAACCACACCTGCAGGAATTATCAAACCTAACAGGAAGGCAACAGCGAAGGTTAGTGATTTCTTTTCAGATTCATCGTAAGTATAATCAACCGTTGTACTGGCAGTTAAGGTTTGCGCATAACTTAAGGCAGCTTCCTCACGTTTTTGCAGCAGGTAAACGTACAAGTTTTCTTTAACGCTTTGTTGACGTTTGATACTTACAAACTTCCTTTCCTGCCCGGGGATATTCTTAATGCTCGCCTCAAAGCGGTCATTGTTGGAAGATAGCTGGCTCTTCGCAGCTAAAAGGGATCTCTTGATATTTCCGACATTTTCCCTGATTCCGGCTTTGGTAGTAGCAATCTGTTTGTTGATTGGTTCAAACACCGGGTTACTTTCAGGAGTGGTGGCAAGCAAACGGTCTTTTTGCAGTTGCAACTCCATCAGCTTATTAATATTGGCGATGAGTGCAGGATCCGAGATACCGAAAGTTGCCGGCGCACTGTTTGCGTTGTTCGAACGAAGGTAACTTTCAATTCCTTCAATAACGTTCAACTTCACATTCACATCATTTAGCTGAATATCATTAGCTTTAACGTTCTCAAGATAAAGCTGAGCTTCAGACGAAATATTAGTGATTCCCTGGCTGCTTCTGAAGCCTTCAAAATCTTTCTCTACGCTCGTCAATTCCCCTGAAAGAGAATCAAGACGAGAGTCGATAAATTGAAGTGCATTTTCTGCAATTTTCCTTTTCTCTTCAGCCTTTTCTTCGTTGTAAGCAACTACAAGCGAATTCACTATTTTTTTCCCTCTGGAAAGAACATTGTCCTTCAAGACAATTTCTACGACAGAAGCCTGTTTATTCAGTTTCTCCGTGCTCACTTTCGAAGCGTACTTGTCGGCAGCTTTATCAAGGTCGCTTACAGAAACTCTTATTTTATACCCTATTGATTGAGGCAGTGTTCCTGTGGTATCTAACTTCCATGTTCCCATAGAATTGGTTACTACGTGCCCATAGCCTATCTCTTTAGTTTCACCGTTCGGACGTATCATCAGATACTTTTCCGGGCTTTTGATAATAACTTCAAAAGACTCGTTTGCTGGCACTTCGGCTGGTTTGATCATGGTAAGGCGCACAGGCGTTTGATCATAGAAGTCAAGATCATTCACCCTTCCGACTTTTTGGTAGGAAACCCAAAGGTCCAGGTCTTCTACTACCTTCTTCATGATTTTCCTTGACTGAAGCACTTCCAGCTCATTTTCTACCACATTAGAGCTGCTAAACACGTCTAGGCGCTTTAACTCTTCAGCTACAGGATTAGCATCTTTCTTGTCGTCCTTAATCAGCAACTTCGCTTTGATCTCGTATTCCGGGTCGGAGTATCTCAGGTAGAAATAAGCAAGTGTCAGGGCCAATACAATTCCAAGCAGGAAGAGTGGCCAATGAAAAACATATTTATTAATAGTTTCTCTCAGATTAAAATCAGCGTTATCTCCCTTAACCTCACTAATCGGAGAAATAAGAATGCGTTCAGTATTCATAGGTCAAAAAAATTCAGATTAACGTGTTAATATAATTGCAATAACAGATAGAGCCGACAGTAACAAACCTACAGTCCGGTAAGAGTTGTCGACCGAAGCGTACTTAACTTTTCCTGGCTGAATGTATAATACGTCATTGCTTCTCAGGTAATAATATGGCGAATTAAAAAGCCTCTTGGAAGTAAGATCAATAGGGATATATTCCCTTTTCCCCTCACGTTCTCTAACAAGCAAAATATTGTCTCGCTGAGCAGTAATATTTAAATCACCCGCAAGTGCAATAGCTTCAGTTACGGTAATTCGCTCACTTTGCACAGGATAGCTACCTGGTCTGGCTACATCACCAAGAACAGAAACCTTAAAGTTTAATAAGCGAATATTAACTACCGGTTCACGTAGATAAGTAAGTAAACGTTTGCGAATCTGATCCCTCACTTCAGTGAGCGTAAGACCTTGAACCTTCATACTACCAATCAGCGGAAGAAAAATATCTCCTTTGCTGTCAACCACATATCCTATTACCGGATTGGCTGCATTATTTACCGATGTTCCATTGATCGTGTTGAGGTTATAATTGAAGATAGAAGAAGCTTCGGGGTTAAGACTCGTTACGCTTATTCCTAATACATCGTCAGTTTCAACTTTTAAGGGAGTAAAGTTATTAACGTCTTCTCTGGATGCGTTCTTATTAAGATCCTGAAAATAGGCTATTTTTTTGTATGAATTACACGAAGAAAATGTCAAAACAAATAGCAAAAAGTAAAGGTAATGTAAACGAATTTTCATGTTTTATTAAGATGTAAGTGTTTCAAGAAAACAGGTACTAGTATTATTTGTTTTTTATTTATCAAAAGATTTATTAACATTTTCGCAAGCATTTTCCATATGTTTTCATTTTTTCACAGGCTTTTTCCCAGTTCGTTACCAACTTTTAAAGAAATAGGTGTAGATATGCATTCTCACCTGATTCCGGGGGTTGATGATGGTTCTGGATCTGTTACTGAAAGTGAACATATGATCAATGGACTTTTTGATCTAGGATTTACTCATCTTTTTACTACTCCTCACACTATCTCTGAACTTCATCCCAACACTTTAACTACCATCAGTCAGGGGTTTAAAGAGCTGGAAGGGCTGCAACCTGCAATCAAACTTGACTGGTCTAGCGAATATTTCCTCGACGAACTTTTTTTGAGCCTTCTGGAGAACAACCAAGTTAAACCTCTGCCAGGCAACAGGCTACTCATTGAATTTTCTATGGTAACAAAGCCACTCAACCTTGAATCTCAATTGAGCGCCATTAGTCAAAAAGGATACCAAATAGTACTGGCTCACCCCGAACGATACCTTTTTCTGCAAAAAAAAGATCTGTATCAGAAGTTGCGAGACCAAGGAATCGAGTTCCAGGTGAATGCCCTATCACTGGTGGGCAACTACGGAAAACGGATAAAAAAGGCTGCAGATGAATTAATTAGGGAAGAAATGATCGATTTTATAGGAACAGATCTCCATCATCCGAAAGCTTTAAAAATTTTAAGAAAAGTTCCATCAACCAGTTCCTTTAAAACATTAGTAAAAAGCGGATGTCTTAAAAACCAGACACTGCTTTAACTTTCCTGATGGTGCATTTGAAGGTAACGGACCAGGCCTGTCAATAAGCAAAGAATTAATCTGCAATTTAGCGGATAAATCAGGTTAGACACAACGTTTAGAAAAGGCGTACTTGCAGTAAGGACAGAAACTAGAAAATGCTACACCAACTGCAGAGCATTTTGGAGGACGACTTGCAAAAATTCCTTTCCATTCATCAAAATTATCGAACAAGCTAGATCCGGACCTTTCCCTGAAAGGAAAAAGTTGTTCTTGCAGACGAAGCTGTTCACAGTGTTTTCACGCTTAATGCTGAGTTTGTAGAGCGTGAGATGGAGGTAATAAGTGCAGTTGACGGGCCAATGGCATTAGAGCTGCTTGAGTCTAACCCAAACTTATAAGCGATAAAAGCAAGAAGCCTTCAAACGGGGAGGATGAAGGCTTCTTATAACTAACCAATTATAAACCGCAAGATGTTTTACAAATACGGTGCCATTAGCATACCGCTTACAATGCTTATTAATTACTCCCCATGGTAAGTTTTTTCTTTATTTCTACCGCATCGGGCATCTGCCTTACCCGGGAACGTTTGCACAAAAAATAAAAACCATCGCTTAGTAATCAAGTTGTTACCCTAGTTCCGCAGCGACTTATACCCTTCGTAAGTGCTGCAACCAATTATTAACCTTTTATAAATTTTATGAGAACCAAAATTTTAGTAACTGCAAGTGCAATTGCCATGGGCACGTTTCTAGCTAGCTGTTCAAAAAAAGAAGCACCCTCCTTTGAAACAGAAACATCAGTAGCTACGAAATCACTAGGAACCACCAGCGCTGCTTTTGGCTTAGTGGGATATGCCACAACGGGCGGTGGAACTACCGGCGGACAAGGCGGAGCTACTGTTACCGCCACTACCTTTGCTCAACTCAAATCCTACCTTGAAAGTTCTACCACGTACATCGTCCGGGTTGACAGGAGAATCTATAACGGCACAAAGGGTGGCAAGATCAATGTAAATTCAAATAAAACCTTGCTGGGCGTAGGAACGGCAGGATTTCTTGACGGCGTCGGCTTAAATATTTCAAGCAAAAGCAATATCATTATCCAGAACATCAAGATTACTCTGATTTCAATAACTGATCGTACTGACCCAGCAGTGTATGACCCGGATGGAGACGAGGGACGGCCGCAAATTATCGTAAATGGCGGAGATTGTATTTCCATCAGCGGCAGCAGCTCCAGAATTTGGGTAGACCATTGTGAATTCTATCAACAAGACCCCGCAGTTCAGACTAATCAGGATTTATATGATGGGCTTATAGACATCAAGAATACAAGTCAGAATATCACCATCTCCTGGAATTACTTCCATGACCATCACAAAACACATTTAGTAGGTTCTTCTGACAGCGATAACTACGACAGAAGGATCACCTTCCACCACAACTATTACAAGAACACCTCGGCAAGATTACCGTCTTACCGCTTTGGATCTGCCCATGTGTATAACAACTTCTACCAGGGAATTAAAGGTTCGGGCATCAATTCGAGAATGGGAGCATGCGTTCGGGTAGAAAACAATGTCTTCGAAACAGTAAAGAGCCCATTGATCACTGATGGCAGTCCTGCCGGTAAGTTTCACCTGATTGGTAATTCCTTCTCTGGAATAACCGGCACTGCAGCTCCAACTTCTTCTACCTGCAACTTAAGCCTGCCCTACGCTTACACCGCTGATCCTACCAGCGCCGTAAAAACGGAAGTGACTACCAAAGCAGGGATTGGAAAGATCTAAGGAGAAACTTCACTCGTAAGCAATGCTTTCTTAAAAAATTAGTGGCTGGGAAGGGAGCCACTTTTTTTATAATAGCAGATGTTGGAGACTTAATAATTCGAAACGCGTGCAAACATCATGAAACTAAAGTGTGCGGAAACCCACCCAAGAGGGTGCCAAGAATGGTAATGGAAGTGGCTTAGGCTAAAAACGACCGGGTGATTGCTATCCATGCTAGCCCATCACCCGGTCAGATTTCATCTAAATTTGTTAAGATATTTGTTCAGCAGAAAATCCCACTTTAGCCACCAGTTGTTCCACTTCTTCGGGCTGTAGCCCATCTCCTTCCACCGTCAGGATCTTATCGGGGTTATTTGTATCCACCTCCCACCTGGTAATAGCTGAATTTCCATTAAGCTGAGGAGTTACTTTCGCTACGCAGCCGCCACAATTGATATTTGTCTTGAATTGATACTTTTCCATTTTTCAAACTTTTTTTGTTATTGTTTATACTAGCGCCCAAACCTATAATTGGGCATATTTTAATCTTAAACTATTTGTAACTACACTTACGCTACTCAAAGCCATTGCTGCCCCCGCAAGCATTGGATTCAACAGGAAACCTGTAAACGGAAACAAGATTCCGGCTGCTATTGGTATACCGATAACGTTATAAATGAATGCCCAAAACAAGTTCTGTTTTATAACGCTCACTGTTTTCCTCGATAGCTTTATCGCTTTAGCAATGTGACGAAGCTCGGAGGAGATGAGTGTCATTTTTGCTACATCCATCGCGATATCAGTGCCCTTACCCATCGCGATACTCACATCAGCCTGGGCAAGCGCGTGACTGTCATTGATGCCATCTCCTACCATGGCTACCACTTTACCTGCTGCCTGCAGCTTTTTCACAAATTCAGCTTTGTCGCCTGGCAGTGTCTCAGCTCTGTAGCTGCTGATCCCTATCTTTTCAGATACAGCTTTGGCAGTCCGCTGATTATCACCAGTAAGCATATAAACTTCTATTCCAAGGAATTGTAGCTCCCTAATTGCAGCTGGGGAACTTGCTTTGATTTTATCCGCAATGGCGACCGCAGCCAAAGCATTAGTCTTGTCAGCAAACCAAATAACGGTATATGCTTGATCTAACCATTCATCAGATTTCCGCTGCAGGGCATCGGAAATCTTTATCCCATTGACCGCCATCATTTTTGGACTACCTACCAGATATTCTCCGTCGGCAGTTCTGGCGCGGATTCCCTCTCCAGTGATGCTTTCGAAAAAATCCACTTTCGCTTCCGCAGATATTTGACTGGAAAAATATCTCACAATGGCTTCTGCTAAAGGATGTTCTGACTTCTTTTCTAATGCAAATAGTAAGCTCGCGTATTTCTCTTCAAATCCAGTTTCTGCCCATGCAACTTCAAGCACTTCTGGTTTGCCTTCGGTGATGGTTCCTGTTTTATCCAGAATAACAGCGTCTATATTTTTGGCCTGCTCAAGGCTTTCCGCGTCTTTAATTAAAATTCCATTCTCCGCGCCTTTCCCTACTCCCACCATAATAGCCGTGGGCGTTGCCAAACCTAAGGCACATGGGCATGCTATCACAAGCACCGTTACAAGGGCAAGCAATCCCTGAGTAAAACCATTTTCAACACCCACCAGCATCCAGGCAATGAAACTCACCAGGGCGATGCCTATGACAACAGGCACAAAGATGCCAGCTATTTTATCTACAAGCTTCTGAACTGGCGCCTTGCTTCCCTGAGCTTCCTGCACCATTTTAATAATATGTGCCAGGAGCGTGTCTTTGCCTACCTTTTCTGCCACGAACTGAAGGCTTCCCTTTTGATTGATCGTGCCGGAAAATACTTTCACACCTTTTTCCTTCAATACTGGAACAGGCTCACCAGAAATCATGCTTTCATCCACATAAGAAGATCCTGACACAACTCGTCCGTCGACCGGAATCCTTTCTCCGGGCTTCACTAGCAATACGTCGTTTACCTTTACATCCTCAATCTCCACTAACTCTTCCTCTTGGTTTGTTGCTATTCTGGTAACCGTTTTTGGCTGAAGGCCCATCAACTTTTTGATGGCTGTAGATGTATTTGACTTCGCTCTTTCCTCCAAGAGCTTTCCAAGCAGGATAAAGGCAATTACGACAGCAGCTGCTTCAAAATACACGTGAGCCTCGAGGCCTCTCGATTCCCAGAATTCAGGATACAACGTATTGAAAACGCTGAATATATAAGCGATACCAGTGCTAAGCGCCACCAGGGTATCCATATTGGCAGAGCGATGTTTTGCTTGCTTCCAGGCATTCACAAAAAATTGCCGACCGAAAACCAGAACTACCGGCGTTGCTAAGGCCCACATGATGTAATTCGCGTAGGGCATATGCATAAAAACCATCCCAATTAACACCAGGGGAACTGAAAATCCTATGGCGAGCCAGGTCCTTCTTTTTAACGCCGAATGCTTCTCCTCCTGCAGCTTTTCGAGGGCATCATTAGCTGCCGTTGAGTTTTCTATAACAATATCATATCCAACAGATTGAACCGCTTCTTTCAAAGCTTCAGCAGAAGTAACTCCAGGAATATATTCTACGGAAGCTGTATTATTAGCGAAGTTAACGACAGCACCAACTACTCCTGGCTGCGACTGCAGTATCGTTTCGGCGCTGATAGCACAGGAAGCACAACTGAGTCCGGTCACCGGATAATTTTCTTTAATTGTATCTACATCGTATCCCAAGTCCCGGATGGCCGAAATTGCTTTACCAACTACTTCCCTATCGGCTGTCTCAATAACCGCTTTTTTGTTATTCAGCTCTACTTTATGGCTAATTACTCCAGGTACTTTACCTAGACCTTTATCTACAATTAAGGCACAATGCTCACTTTCCACGCCGGAAAGTGGAATATCGATAATGTTAGTTGTTGCACTCATAATTATATGATTTGATAATACAAAGATGACTCCAACTGGGCTGCAAAGCCTTATATAATTCTGGAAAAGGTTTATATAATTTTTCCCGCCACGGCCAAGATTTTGATTTCACTGCTTACAAAAAACCTTGCTTTATGTTTATTGGGAGAGCCAGCGTATCAATCAAACACGAGAGCGGATGAAACAAAAAGAAGAATTGAACAAGCAGCGTTATCAACTGCTAAAATCGGTAGAGAAATTCATGGAAGGCCCTATGTCGTTTCTGGGATTTATCTGGCTAGTACTGCTTGTCTTGGAATTAACCCATGGATTAAACGATGCACTTCAGCTAGTTAGTTCGGTTATTTGGCTGGCCTTCCTTCTCGACTTCCTGGTAAAAGTAATCCTTGCACCATTAAAGCTTAATTATTTAAAACGCAACGTCTTAACGATAGTATCACTTATTATTCCTGGCCTTCGTTTTTTCAGAGTTTTCCCCTTCATCCGCTATATCCGCTTTTTAAGAAGCGCCCGTCTAATAAAGATAGTCGCTTCCCTTAACCGCGGAATGAAAAGCTTAAATGCAACGATGAACCGGAGGGGCTTTAGTTACATTATGCTGCTGAATTTAATCGTCATTTTTGCAGGAGCGGCAGGGATGTACGCTTTTGAGAACCAGGAGGGCGGCCTTGACAATTACGTGCGTGCCTTATGGTGGACAGTAATGCTCGTAATAACCGTCGGTACAGATTTCTGGCCGCAAACAACCGAAGGAAGAGTTCTCTGCTTTATCCTTGCGCTTTACGGTTTCGCCGTGTTTGGATATATCACCGCGACCCTTGCCTCCTTCTTTGTGGGTCGCGATGCGGAGGAACAGCAAGCATCCATTGCCGGCGCTGCTGAAATTAATTCGCTTCGCCAGGAAGTCCAGGAGTTAAGCAAGTTGGTACGAGAACTAAAAAACAATGGCCAAACTTGAAAGAATGTCGCCTCCTCAGCTTAATATCCTCCCTAATTGTGACTTTTTCCCTATTGCCGATAACCGATCCACAGCTAGGCGACAAAAACAAAGGAAGCTAGGCCTAAAACGACAGGTTTAGGGGGTAAACACGCTGCACCTGGCGCGTAAGCTAATGACAAACTAAAGACGAAACAAAAACAACCTGCAGAACCATAAAAACGTAAAAGCTCATTCACAGACCAACTACATGCATTTTAACCTTAGTTTTTTAAAGGGCCGTCAGGATACAGAGTTTTTGAAGAAAATTATCGATGCGATAGAAGAAGCGGTTACCATTCAAGATAGCAAAGGTGAAACCATCGGCTTCAATAATAAAGCCCTGGAAATTTTGGAGCTGGATGAGGAGCAGCCTCCGGAAACATTTACCTGGAATACCAACTGGTCGCCCTTACAGGAGAGCGGTGAACCCATACCCTATGACGAGCTAGCTACGACAATTACCCAAAATACCGGTGTATCTCAAAAAGATGTTTTGATGGGACTTCGATCTGCACGGGGACATCGAAAGTGGTTGCGGGTAAACACTACCAAATTGGAACACAAGGACGACTTCTATGTTCTGGCCAGCTTTATTGACGTGACTGATCGTTATAACATCTTCAGGGAAACGAAGATTAAGGAGGACCGCTGGAAATTAGCGTTGGAAGGGAGCGAATTGGGTGTGTGGGATGTAGACCTACAAACGGAAGAAGTCTACCTGTCGGACCAGTGGTACGAGATGTTAGGTTACAAAAAGGGCGCACTTGCTCCTAAAGAGGTACTCTACTTCGAACTTATGCATCCAGAAGATCAGCCAAGAGTGAAGGAAGAACTGGAAGACTACTTGTCTGGAACAACAGAGCAGTATCAAACGGAGTTCAGGCTTCGCTGCGGAGATGGCACTTGGAAATGGGTACACAGTAGCGGTAAAATAATGAGTAGAACGGCCGACGGAAAACCTAAACGGGTAGCCGGAACAAATAAAGATATCTCTGCCAGGAAAGCAGCGGAAGAAGAGGTATTTTTAAGCCGTTCCATATTTTACAATGCCTACCATTACTCCGCTATCGGGATGGCACTTGTATCTCCTGAGGGCAACTGGATAGACGTAAACCCTGCTCTTCTCCGCGTCCTTGGATACACCAAAGAAGAACTGATTAAGCGCACATTTCAGGACATTACCCATCCAGACGACTTGGATGCCGACCTCGAGTTCTTACAAAAAACCTTGAACGGCGAGCTGGAAACGTACTCTATGGAAAAACGATACCTCAACAGCAAAGGGGAAATTGTTTGGGCGCTATTGACGGTCTCTCTCGTAAGAACCGGAGGCGGAAAGCCCCAGTTTTTCATCTCTCAAATTATTGACATTACTCCAACGAAGCTGTTGATAGCTGATTTGAACGCAAAAAATGACTTGCTTACCACCTTAAGTAAGGAGCTGGAAACTAAGCTGAACGACAAAGGCTAAATTTTGAAGCCCAATCAGGTAAACTTGCCGATTGGGCTTTCGTTCTTTCAATCTGCTACATTCGCTCTCAGCACCTCATCCACCATGCCAAAGTCCTTGGCTTCCTGCGCGATCATCCAATAGTCTCTGTCCGCTGCCCGATGAATCGTATCATAATCCTGACTGCTGTGTCTGGCGATGATCTCATACAGTTCTTGTTTAAGCTTAAGAACCTCCCGGGCTGTAATCTCAATATCTGAAGCCTGCCCTTGAACTCCTCCCAACGGCTGATGAATCATCACTCTAGCGTGGGGCAACGCCGCTCTCTTTCCTTTCGCTCCCGCGCAAAGCAAAACAGAAGCCATCGAAAGCGCTGTTCCCGTACAGATAGTCGCAACATCCGGGCTGATATATTGCATCGTATCATAGATCCCTAAGCCTGCATAAACAACCCCTCCAGGCGAGTTAATATAAATCTGAATATCTCGCTGGGCGTCAGTGGACTGAAGGAAAAGCAATTGAGCTTGAATAATGTTAGCTACGCGATCATCAATAGCATCGCCGAGGAAAATTATGCGGTCCATCATCAATCTGGAAAAAACGTCCATTTGGGCTACGTTCAGCTGTCTTTCCTCGATAATATGAGGGGTCATCGCTAAAGGCTGCCAACTCCTCTCACTTTTTGAAATGAAGTGTTCCACCTGCAACGAGTTGATACGTCGATGCTTCAACGCATAAGATTTAAATTCCTCCTTTAAACTTTTCATAATTTTAATTTTATTGGACATACGTCTCCCCCGCCGCAAAAAAGCAGCAAACGAAGAGGCTTTAAATAGGATTATTTTCTAATGAAGAGCCGCAATATCTTTTGCCTAAAGCTGCGGTGTTGCTTTTCGGAGAATAAGTTCTGATGCACTTCCTCTATCTCCTTCCGGAGCTCCTTCCGCCCAAATTCTCTGATAAGAATATAGCTTTGTTGCTGGGCTTTTACCTGCTCCGACAGATCGCCGCTAAGTAGTAGCTTCGCCTCAAGCAAAGCCGCGTCCCCGCCGTCCAGATGACCGAAAAGGTATTCCTCTACCGTTTTAATGTCCTTCAAGGAAGTCCTCATACTTAAGAGATTTATCTTTTACTGTTTGTCGCACTTTTTCAAGGCACTTGTATTTTTGAACGGTAGCTGACCGTTCCGTTTTAAATCCGAAGGTTTCTGCTAGCTCAGTCATTGTCAATTTATCATAGTAAAAAGACTTAAGTAGCTCGAGACACCTCTTACCACTTGCTTCGAGTACGGCTAACAAACTGCTATCACTCGGTCTTTCGCTTTCTTCGGCTTCGAGCATCCAGCTTTCAGTCTCCGGTAAAGGCTGTTTTGCCTGCTCAGCCGAAAACTCTCGATACCACAGATTCTTGGCGATGCCCATCAGATATTTCAAATCTTCTTCCGTCGACCAGTTGGGTCTGCCTTCCAGCTTCTCGTACCAAATAACCAGGGCATCATGGAAAACATCTCTGGCCTGCTCAAAGCTTCCACCCCTTTTTGCTATAAACTTTGCTAGTGCCGGAAAAGCTCTTTTATACATATTCTCCAACCCGGCTTTCCTGTCGGTTTGGAAGTTTCTATCAAGTTTCATTTGCAACATAACAAGTGCCTTTTATTACTATATTCAAATTACATTCAAAATATCACCTCTCAATTTTATTTGGATTACTCCTTGTCGTGAAGACCCCCGCATATTGGCGCAATTACACTTTCTTGATGTCGCCGGGCAAGCTGACATTTGTATAGAAACAGACAATAACAGTTTACGGAGGATGTAAGATGAAGAAAAGATTTTATTTCCAATTTATGCTTCCATTAAACTGCCAAGGCTTTGGAATCCAACAAAAGTTATGAACAAAATTGAAACTATCGACGCTTATATTGCAGGCTTCCCCCAGGATGTACAAACTGCAGTGACATTGGTGCGCGAAACCATTAGAACTGCAGCTCCGTCAGCTGAAGAAAAGATAAGCTACGGCCTGCCTGCCTATATCCTTAACAAAAAGCCTCTGGTTTATTTCGGTGCCTTTAAGAACCATATAGGCTTTTATGCATTACCCAGCGGAACCGCTGCATTTCAGCAAGAATTGTCACGATACAAAATCGGGAAAGGCTCTATCCAATTTCCATTAAGTGAACCGATGCCCCTCTCGCTTATCACTTCAATTGTAAAATTCCGGATCGAGGAACTAAGCTTGGAGTTAGAAAAAAACACAAAAACCAGGTAAGAACCAAAAGTTGTGGTGGGGTATTGAAGGAGTTAAGAATGTAGCGTTAGGCCTATAACCTTCGTCTTTATTAAGATGAAAAAATTCTTACATTCTTTGGTTTTTATTCTTTGCGTCGCCAGTTCATGTAAAAAAGAGGCTCCAGAAGGCGGTGGTGGAGAAAATCCAACAGCAGAAGATATTTCTTACAAGGAAGTCAACCTTACATTTGATCCCATGCAAAACACCTCGGTCTTTCTGGATGTGGATTTAAACGGGAGCAACGACTTTCAATTTTATACCGATAGGTTCGAGACAGACATCGACCAACTGGAGGCATTTCTTGTGAAACCGCTCGGTAGTAACAAAGTGCTTGTAATTAAACTGACTGACAATCCCCTCTTCGACAGCAAGTCTCTTTTCTCTTTTAATACCCCCGAGACGATCACAGAAAACACCCCATTAGAACACGCTTGGAACACGAAAAACGGGGCTCTTGCTCTAAAGCATCACTCCACGAGCGATACGTTTATCGGAAGATGGAGCGACGGCACGCCTAAAACAATGGCCTTTCAGCTCAGTAGCAGTGGTAAGAGTTATTATGGGTGGATTAAACTGCAGTATAGCAGAGAGAATAATGCAATGAGCATTTTAAGCTATGCCTATAATAAGACTAGCGGCGGACCAATTAAAGCCGGTAGTTTAGAATAACAAGAAGGGACTGCAGATGCAGCCCCTTCGCTCTTAAATCTTACATCCTTTCCGGCACCTCAATGCCTAATAGTGCCATTCCCTGTTTTATGATGTTTGCTGTAGCTTTCGACAAAGCCAGCCGGAAGTTCTTCAGTTGATAGTCATCTACCTTAAGTATCGGCTCTTCGTGATAAAATTTATTGTAAAGTTTCGCTAACTCATATACGTAATTTGCAATTTGAGCAGGGCTAAATTCTTTTGCTGCCGCCTGAAGTGTCTCAGAATACTTACTAAGGGCGAGAATTAGCTCCCTTTCTGTCGCGGAAAAGGTTTTAATGGCGTCGAATTCATACACATCCACGCCAGCTTTTCCTAAAACAGAGCAAATTCGGGCATGTGTGTATTGAATGAAGGGCCCTGTGTGTCCTTGAAAGTCGATGGACTCGTTCGGGTCAAACAGGAGACGCTTTTTAGGTTCAACCTTCAACAAAAAGTATTTCAGGGCTCCCATACCGATCATACTATATAACTTGCTCTTCTCCTTTTCTGAAAAACCTTCCACCTTCCCTAGCTCTTCCGTACGCTGTTTCGCTGTATCAACCATCTCCTGAATCAAATCATCAGCGTCTACAACGGTTCCTTCACGGGATTTCATTTTGCCGGAAGGAAGATCGACCATCCCGTAAGACAAATGGTATAAACCTTTAGCCCAGGATTTACCGAGTTTTTCCAGAATCAAAAACAGCACTTTGAAATGGTAGTCCTGCTCATTCCCAACTACGTAAATAGACTCGTCCATCTGGAAGTCGTCGTGCTTCAATTGCGCAGTACCCAAATCTTGGGTAATGTAGACCGAAGTGCCATCACCGCGAAGCACAAGCTTTTCATCCAGCCCCTCTGCTGTAAGATCAATCCAAACCGAGTTATCATCTTTCTTAAAGAAGACGCCTTTCTCCAGACCTTCATCTATGATATCTTTACCAAGCAAATAGGTGTTGGATTCGTAATAAAACTTATCAAAATTGACTCCCAGCTTCTTATAGGTTACGTCGAACCCCTCGTACACCCAGCCGTTCATCGTTTTCCAAAGACTAATGACTTCTTCGTCGCCGGCTTCCCACTTTTGCAACATGGACTGCGCCTCCTTAATTAAGGGTGCATTTTTCTTAGCCTCGTCCTCGGTTTGCCCTTGCGCCTTTAACTCATCAATCTGCTTTTTATATTCCTTGTCAAAAATCACATAGTAATTCCCAACCAGCTTATCGCCCTTCAAACCTGTTGACTCAGGCGTCTCTCCGTTTCCGAACTTCTGCCAGGCTAACATCGACTTACAAATGTGTATGCCCCTATCGTTAACAAGATTCGCTTTTATTACGTCATAACCACTAGCAGCAAGTATTTCTGATACCGAGTAGCCCAGGAGATTATTTCGGATATGACCCAGATGCAGGGGTTTATTAGTGTTTGGAGAGGAGTATTCTACCATCACCTTTTTGCCATTAGGGGCAGTTTCAGTGAATGAAGAACTTAGTATTTCATCACGAAAAGCGCTTAAAAGATACTCGTCTGTTAATGAAATATTGAGAAAGCCTTTGATAACGTTAAATCGGGACACTTGGGAAAGATTAGTTACGAGGTACTCACCAATTTCGCTTCCTGTTTGTTCAGGAGATTTTTTGGATAAGCGCGTAAGGGGAAATGTAACCACAGTTACTTCACCTTCAAACTCCTTTCGGGTTTCCTGTAAATTTATATCTGATTCTTTAAGTTCTGCAGCGTACAATGCCTTTACAGCATCAAGGGTTCCTTTTACAATAAAATCCATCGCTCAAAATTAAACATTAAAGGGAAATAAGCCATTCTTTTATTCGCTCCTCCGATTTAATCAAGCCTTAACAAATCTGTTCCGCTTCCTGATTGTTGATAGAGTATGCAATTGAAAGTTGGTTCAGAAATAGGAAGACTGCGGGCGGTGATAATCCATAGCCCTGATAGCGGCATTGGACGTGTCGCTCCTTCAAAAGCTCAGGATTGGTTATTTGAAGATATTCTGCATTTAGAGACCGTGAGAAAAAAGGAGTACGACTACTATGTGAAGCTTTTAATGTATTTTCTGGACCCTCCGAAAATTCAGGGTCAATTAGCGCAAATAGACTCGCCCGAGAGTAACCGCGAGTTTTATAAACCCGGAGCCGGCGCCTTTCACGCTTCCGCGAAGGTGATTGAAATAGAAAGCTTACTTGCTGATATATTGCATGACAAAGATATCTGCCAAACCCTTACTGCCTCCGTTTGCGCTATTGAGGGCCTTAGCTATAAGCTCCAGCAGGAACTCTTGCACACTCCAGCTAAGGAATTAGCGAAAGTGTTTATTTCGGGCTCTTTATACGAGGGACAAATGATCTTCCCACCCATCCCCAATTTCATCTTTACCAGAGATATTAGTATTGTAATAAACGATCATATCCTGCTGAACAAGCCGGCGAAAAAAGCGCGGGCACGGGAGACCTTACTAGCCCGCTATATCTTTTTCAATCACCCTTATTTCGAAAAGTACAGCGACAATATTCTCGAGATCCCGGATACAGTAAAGTACTTTCTGCGTCCCGGCGAGGATTACGGAGAACGAGCAACAATTGAAGGTGGCGATGTGATGGTAGTAAGCCCTCAGCACGTATTGATCGGTTGTAGCGAAAGAACCTCAGCCAGCGGCGCCAGCGAAGCAATTAAACTGCTTTTTGCTAAAAACGTAGTGGAGAAAGTGACCGTGGTTAAAATTCCTCCCAAACGGGACTACATGCATATCGACACTCTTTTTACCCAGATAAGAAGAGATGCCTGGGTAGTCTTGAAATCGATAGCTACTCAGCAACAGAAGCGTGGTACTGACGCGGTAGATTATCTTTCGGAAGAAAGAAATCGCGAAAAGCCCGAAATAATTCAATTCCGGAAAGGTAAGATGGGTGAACCTATCACCTATCCCTGCCTGGAGGCGCTACTTGACGATATTAGCAGAACAGATCTTAGAAGTAACGCTGAAACAACCTTCATCTATTCAGGAAACAATGAATTCCCCTTCGATATGCGAGAACAGTGGACAGACTCCTGCAACCTATTGGCATTGAAAGAAGGCGTCGTCCTGGGCTACGACCGTAATGACAAAACACTTGAGGCATTTAAAGAAAAGGGGTTCCAAATAGTCCGGGTAGAGGAATTACTAACCCGATTCGAAGAAGGAGTTACTTCACCTGAACAAGTAAGCAACACACTCATCTTGATGCCATCGGGGGAACTCTCGCGGGCCAGAGGAGGCTTTCACTGCATGAGCATGCCTTTGTGGCGAGATGAGGTATACTAAAATTAAAACGACAAGACATGCTGGCTTCGAGTATACTGATGATAAGACCCGCCAGTTTCGGCTATAATCCGGAAACTGCAGTCAGTAATGCCTTTCAGACTAGCAGGGAGACGGGTGTGGCGGCGCAGGAACGAGCGCTGGAGGAATTCGATGCCTTCTCTGAACGATTACAGTTAGCTGGAATAGATGTTACTGTCGTGCAGGATGAGCAGGACCCATATACCCCCGACTCTATTTTTCCCAACAATTGGCTAAGCACCCATCCGAACGGGAAAGTATTTCTTTACCCCATGGAAGTGCCCAGTCGTCGCCTGGAACGAAAACCGGCAGTCCTTGAAGCGATAAAAAGTCGCTTTGAAGTAACCGAGGTAATAGACCTTAGTTTCTTTGAAAACGAAGGGAAATTTTTAGAGGGGACAGGAAGTATGGTATTGGACGAAGTGACAAGGACCGCTTTCGCTTGCTGCTCCGGTCGCACCAATGTGGAAGTACTCGAGTATTTTTGTGAGATAGCTGACTTTCATCCCCTTACTTTCACCGCAGTTGACTTGCATCAAAAGCCTGTGTATCACACCAATGTGATGATGTGCCTCGGTGAGAGATTTGGGGTAATATGCATGGACTCCATTCCGGATCAAAAAGAAAAGACGAGAGTCATAAACGAATTGAAGAACAGCGGCCGAGAGTTGATTGCTATATCTCAGGAACAACTATCGTCCTTTGCGGGGAATATGTTGCAACTGGAAGCAACTGGCAGAAAGGTTATCGTAATGTCAGAACAGGCGCGTAATTCACTAGTACCTGAACAGCTGAAAGTGCTCAAGAAATACGGAGACATAGTGTCTGCAGACCTTCGTACCATTGAATCCTGTGGCGGGGGTAGTGCACGTTGTATGATAGCTGAATTGAAACTGCCAAAAATGGTTGTAAAACGTTGATTTTTGTACTTTTTGTAATCTTTTTATCCCCAAGAAATAACTCGTCATCTAAACTACATTTTTTGCTATTTTCGCAGCGTAATTGTAGCCTTTTTACGTTTAGTTCGTACAAAGCGATTTACTTATTTAAAATTCGGGAAATTATTAAATGCAGAGTTACGAAGAATTCATTGACCTCAGTGTTGGCTTTCCACAGGAAGGCTTCGAAGTCATAGATGATGAACTATATTTCCATGATTTGAATCTTATGGAAATGATCGAAACGTATGGTACGCCCTTACGTTTCACTTATATTCCCTTAATCTCTAAGAAGATACAGCAGGCGAAGCTTTTATTCCAGCAGGCCATCGTAAATAACAACTACCGTGGAACTTATATGTACTGCTATTGTACAAAAAGTTCCCATTTTAAGCATATCGTAGAGGAAGCTCTGAAAAACGATATTCACCTTGAAACTTCGTCGGCATTTGATATGCCGATGATTGATGCCCTGGAGAAAAAAGGAGTTATCAATAAGGATATTACGGTAATCTGTAATGGGTTTAAAACTTATCAGTACAAGCAGTACATCATCGACATGTTCCATGATGGCTTCAAGAATATCATCCCGGTGCTGGACAACAAGGAGGAGTTTAACATTTATGATGATGAGCTTGACATTCCTTGTAGTCTGGGTATAAGAATTGCCTCGGAAGAGCAACCTGACTCCCAGTTTTATACATCGAGGCTGGGTATTCGGATGGAAGATGTGATAGAGTTTTACAACAACAAGATCGCGTCGAATCCGAATTTCAAAGTCAAGTTGCTGCACTTCTTTATCAATTCAGGAATCTCGGATACCCCCTATTACTGGAATGAGCTAGAAAAGTATGTAACGCTTTACTGCAAATTCAAAAAAATCAATCCGGATCTTACCACCCTCGACATAGGCGGAGGTATGCCATTCAAAGACTCGCTGGTATTCGATTTTGACTACGAGTACATGGTAAACGAGATTGTGAAGCGGATTAAGGAGATTTGCGCAGAGCACGACGTAATAGAGCCAGATATTGTAACAGAGTTTGGAAAATATACGGTAGCGGAAGCTTCTGGTATACTGTACAAAGTATTGGGAAGAAAACAGCAAAACGACCGCGAAAAGTGGCTGATGCTGGACGGCTCGTTCATTACAAACCTTCCTGATGTTTGGGCCTTAAATCAGAAATACATCCTTCTTCCTATAAACAACTGGGACTCTGAATACGAGCGTGTAAACCTTGGCGGAATTACCTGCGATGGACAGGACTATTATAACCAGGAAGCTCACATGAACAGTGTTTTCATGCCTAAGACTCGTAAAGTACAGTACCTCGGGTTCTTCCATACAGGAGCTTACCAGGAGGTATTAAGCGGCTACGGCGGCATCCACCACTGCTTGCTTCCCTCGCCAAAACATGTCATTATTCGCCGTAATCGGGATGAGACGTTTAATTTTGACGTCTTTGGCGAGGAACAGAATAGCAAGCAAGTGCTTAAAATTTTGGGATACACCACCTGATGCAGCATTTGGTGTCAATAATAGAAAAGCCGGGCATTCACCCGGCTTTTCTACTATACTGAATTTCAACTGCATCTAGTGTCTTTCCTAGCTATCGTGCTTCTCGAGCAACTTTAGGAGAGTTGCAAAGTCTTTTGGGTAAGGAGCCGAGATGGTTACTTCCGTCTCCTCGTCAACTTTAAATGTCACCTCCTTTGCATGAAGTGCAAAACGTTTCATAATAGGCAACTCTTCCTGATCCTTTCCTAAATGGTAGCCCCTTTTAATCTGCGATAGAAATACCGGTTTTCCACCATACATCTCGTCGCCCGCAATAGAGGCTTTTTGAGTAGCCAAATGAATCCGGATCTGGTGCATACGGCCCGTTACTGGCTGACACTCTACCAGGGTATAGTGCTTAAAATAGTTGATAGAATTGAAAATAGTTTCAGCAGACTTTCCCTCCTGCCGGCTGATAGACACGTTCTTATTTCCCAGGTTTAAAATGGGAAGATCAACAGTTAGGTTGTTGAATACGTGTGTTCCGTTCACTACCGCATGGTATACCTTCTTAACCTTCCGCCGTTCAAACTGCATTGAAACAGAACGGTATGCCTCCGGATTCTTAGCAATAATTAAACAACCAGAGGTTTCTTTATCTAAACGGTGACAGACCTGGGAGTCCTCGTGGTATTGTTTTGCAAGGCGAAGCATATTAATATCACCGCCTTCCCGCTCCTGTAGAGAGCTGATAAAAGGAGGTTTATTAACTACAATGATGTCATCATTTTCAAAAAGAATGAGATCTTCTAAGCGGGGAATTTTCACGAAGGCAAAAGTACGGAAAGCAGAAGGGTTTTTAAAGTATATGGCCCTGTTTAAGCTTCGAATTTATACCCTACCCCTTTAACTGTGCTTACATAACTGTCGCCCAGCTTCTCACGGAGTTTGCGAATATGGACATCGATTGTCCTGTTAGTAACTACAACTGAATCTTCCCAGATATTTTTCAGAATAACTTCTCGGGTAAATACTTTCCCAGGTTTGGAAGCCAATAAGTAAAGAAGTTCAAACTCCTTTTTAGCAAGGACAATTTTATCACTTCCGCGATACACCAGATAGGTCTCGCGGTCGATAACCAAGTCCAAAATCTCCAGCTTATTCTCAACCACTTCGTCAGCCTGATTATTTCTTCTCAAAATCGCGTTGATTCTGCTAACAAGTGCCCTTGGCTTAATCGGCTTGGCGATGTAGTCATCTGCCCCGACATTAAAACCAGCTATTTCGGAGTATTCTTCGCTTCTGGCTGTTAAGAACACCATGAACGTATTTTTGAAATCGCCCATAGTACGGAGCAAGCGACAAGCCTCGATCCCATCCATTTTAGGCATCATGATATCCAGGATAATCAGATCTGGTTTCACTTTCTTAGCTTCAGAAACTCCTTCCTGGCCGTTTCCCGCCGTAAAAACCTGGTATCCTTCTTTTTTAAGATTATACTCGATCAGCTCCCTGATATCTGGTTCATCGTCTACGATAAGAACTTTTTGTTTTACTGAACTCATGGTTTTCTTTTACACCACTAAAGTATAGCGAAAAATGCACCAAGAGGTTAACGTCATATTAAATAATTGTTAACTCTTACTTTTCTTTAACACTATGCTCAGCTTATCTCAATGTTTTCTTCAAGAATTCTTCAAGTTCCTCACCTCTCAAATTCTTAGCGAGAATTTTACCGTTCGGATCAAGCAGGAAAGATGAAGGTAGAGCTTCTACCTGAAACTGCTTGGCTACCTGACTGTTCCACTGATTCAACTCAGAAACATGGAACCAATTTAACTTATCATCCTGAATCGCTTTTGTCCACTTTTCTCTTGAATCATCCAGAGACACACTGAGGATTGTAAAGTTCCGATTTTTGAAAGTATTAAACTGCTTCACCAAATTTGGATTCTCCTGGCGGCAGGGAGCGCACCACGAAGCCCAAAAATCTAACAGAACATATTTACCCTTAAAATCGGATAACTTTAAGTTTTTTCCATCCACGGATGCAGACTCAAAGTCAGGTGCTGTTTGACCAACTGAAACTGCCTTCACTTTCTCCATTCGCTGTACAAAGTCGTTTACCGCTCTGTTGTTAGGAAATTTTCCTTTGATATCAGCAGCATAAGACAGCAACTGGGCTTCATATCTTGTTGGGTCCAGCGAGCCAATTGCATAAAAACCAGCAAGGTTATCCTTATTCTGGGCTGCAAATGTGAGTGATTCGTTAGCAAAAGCCTCGATGTTCTTTTCAAAACGAGGAATAAGAACGGCCTCTAACTGGGCCTTTTGTGATGGGTCCTGACTCAGCTTTTGCTCGTATTCCTTCTGAATATCAAGGTATACCTTGCCATACTTAGTACTGATCTTGTTATATTCCTCGAGCTTTTCTGCTACATCCGAGCCATCAATAGAATACTCTCCAAGTGTATTTTGATAGTCGGCATTGAATGTCAGCTCATCCCCGTTCTGCGCTACAAAAAGGTAGTTTTTATCCTTTGCGGCTATGTAATAAAAGTCGGGATCGGGAGACGCCACGTTAAACTTGAACTCATTATCCTCATTTAACAACGCAGAATCAACTAATTTATCCTGCCGATACAGCATAACTTGTTTAACATCCTGAGCATTCGCCAATTTCCCTTCTACAGTAAACTGGTCGTTATTTTTACACGATACAAGAGCTGTTAGCGACAGCAGCGCAATGCCTACAATTCTTCTCACTTTAGTGACTCTAACTTTTGAACTAATAATTTATTTGCGGTTTTTGGATCAATCTTTCCACCGGAAAGCTTCATCAACTCACCCATGAATAAACCTAGAACGCCTTTTTTACCTTTATTGTATTCTGTAACCTTTTCGGGATATTTCCCTACTGCGGCAGTGATGAAGGATGCCAGCTGATCTTCATCTGTATCGATAATTAGGTTCAATTCGTGAACAATCTGGGAAACCGTCTTCCCTGCTTCATTAACTATTGCCGGGAATAACTGTTGGGTAGCTGCCGAATTGTTAATTTTCCCTTGATCAACCAAATTAATTATTTCAGCAATTGATCCAGCGTTCAATTCCTTGATTTCGCGATTGTTCTCATTTAAATACGATTGAATAGGTCCATTGACCCAGTTAGCAGCTGCTTTGTAATTAGCAGTTCCTTCAATTACCTGCTCAAAAAACTCCGCCACAGCCCTGTCGTTTGTTAGCAAAACAGCGTCATAGTTGGATAGGCCCAGCTGCTCTGTGTACCGCTGTATCCGTTGCTCGGGCAAAGCGGGTAACAGCTGCTTCAGCTCGTCAACCCACTCCTGAGAAAGATGCATTGGTGGAAGATCAGGTTCTGGGAAATAACGATAATCGTAAGCCATTTCCTTTGACCTCAACACACTTGTCTCGCCCGTTGCTGCATCGAAGTTCAAGGTGTTTTGTTCGATTTTTACGCCTTGTTCAATCAGTGCTACCTGACGTCTGAATTCATAATTCACCGCCCGCTGAAGGTTCCGAATCGAGTTTAGATTTTTCACTTCACACCTCGCCCCATATTCAGATGCCCCCTTTGGGCGAACAGAAATATTAGCGTCACAGCGCAAGCTGCCTTCCTCCATATTCCCGTCGCAAACATCTAAATACCTAACTATTTTCCGAATCTCGGTTAGGTAAGCTGCCGCCTCTTCTGCTGAGCGGATGTCCGGCTCAGACACAATTTCCAGTAGCGGAACACCTGCCCTGTTAAGATCGATAAGTGAATACCGGTCGTCTTTATCATGAATACTTTTACCCGCATCTTCTTCCATGTGAATCCGATTCAAGCGGATTTTTTTAACCTCCTTGTCTTTCAAAGAGATCTGAATAAAGCCCTTCTGACAAATCGGAAGTTCATCCTGCGTAATTTGATACCCCTTTGGAAGATCCGCATAGAAATAATTCTTTCGATCAAAGCGGTTGATGAGGTTAATGGTACAATGAGTAGCCAAACCTAATTTAACAGCGGAAGTCACTACTTCTCGGTTTATTTTTGGCAAGGTACCAGGTAAGCCTAAAGATACAGGGCTAGTATGATGATTAGGTTCAGCCCCGAAAAAAGCAGGGTCTGAAGAGAATATTTTTGTATTCGTTGAAAGCTGAGCATGTACTTCAAGGCCAATCACCAGTTCATATTTATCAAGAACCTCTTCGGCCGCTAATTTCTGTTCGGTTTCCATTAAAGTCATTCCGTCAAATATATCCATTTCTGGTCAAATACCTAGATTTTCTTGGCATAGGCTTTGAATATTGCTTGAGACATCAATATCTATTTTATGAAAAAACTTTTTTACTCTGCCTTGCTGTGCTTTTCTCTTTTCACTTTAAACTCTGAAGCACAAGTTAAATCGCCTAAAACAAACATTGCCGAGCAACCTCTTTGGGGACCAACGGGTTATAGGCATGTAGACTACTACTTTTTGCCAGACTTGCAGGCGTACTACAGTGTAGCGGATAAAAAATTTGTCTACCTGAAAAACGGAAAATGGGAGTTCTCACCGCAACTGCCGGAGTCACAACAAAATTACGACTTATACAGCGGGTATAAAGTAGTGATCAATCGTCCTAATCCCTATACAAATCTGAGGGCACATGTGAAGAGGTATGCCAACTTTTTAGGACAGAAGAACAAGCAGACTGCTATCAAAGATAGCGACAACGAGAAATATTTTGTCGTTGAAGGACATCCAAAAAGTAAGGAACTAGAAGGTTCAGCTATCGGTTTTTCACCAAAAGTTAAATAACGGCCTGTCTTAGTCTCACTAATTTAACGAGCAATTGTTCTAGTAAAGTCAGATGAAGCATATTAGCTCCGTCTGACTTTGCATTTTCCGGAGCCGGATGCGTTTCAATAAATAACCCATCTACCCCTACGGCAATAGCGGCCTTTGCAATTGTCTCTATTAGCTCTGGTTTACCGCCAGTTACTCCGCTAGCCTGATTAGGTTGCTGAAGGGAATGAGTACAGTCCATCACCACCGGAACGTTAAACGATTTCATTTCGGGAATTCCCCGATAGTCCACTATCAAATCCTGGTAACCAAATGTATTACCCCGATCGGTCAAGATAACTTTATCATTACCTGATTCCTTTACCTTATCTACTGCAAACCGCATTGAACTAGCTGACAGGAATTGTCCTTTTTTGATATTTACCGTTTTTCCCGTGGCAGCGGCAGCTATAAGTAAATCCGTTTGTCTGCATAAAAAGGCTGGTATTTGCAGCACATCTACATACTCAGCGGCCATGGCAGCTTCGTGGGTTTCGTGAATGTCTGTCACCGTTGGAACCCCAAACTCCTTACTGATTCGTGCAAGAATTTTCAAGGCCTTTTCATCGCCAATCCCTGTAAAGGAATCGACTCTGGAGCGATTTGCCTTCCGATAAGATCCTTTGAATATGAAAGGAATTCTTAACTTATCTGTTATGCCGACAATTTGTTCAGCGATCTGTAAAGCTATCTCTTCACCTTCAATGGCACACGGACCGGCCATTAAAAAAAAGTTATTTGAATCGAGATGTTTTAGTTGGGAAATCTGATGAATCATTAGTTTCCTAATTCTGATAAAAATTTAATCCGCATTAACTGCAGCTCCTCGCGAGTGTACTCGTCAGTCCCCAACTCTTTGAGCGCTTCATCAATCGAATCCACCTCTGCTGAACGGAAATAGTCGAACACCTCATCCTGTCTATCCTCATCAATTAATTCATCGATATAATAGTTCAGGTTAAGCTTAGTGCCCGAATTGACGATGGATTCCACTTCCCGTAGAATATCCTCGTAAGTAATGCCCTTTGCAGAGGCAATATCTTCAAGAGCCAGATGCCGGTCAATATTTTGAATGATAGATACTTTTAATGCGGACTTATTGGCAGCACTTTTAATCACCAAATCAACTGGTCGGTCGATATCATTTTCCTCCACATATTTCTTAATCACTTCTAGAAAGGGTGCACCGAACTTCAACGCTTTACCGGACCCCACTCCCTGGATTTGCTTCAGCTCGTCCACTGTAATGGGGTAATGCGTACACATTTCTTCTAAAGAAGGATCTTGGAATATAACAAAAGGCGGCAGATTCTTTTGCTTCGCGATTTTCTTTCGCAGATCCCGCAGCATTTGCAGCAGCTGTGAATCTAAAGCAGCTCCACCTTGCTGTGGCCCGTCCTCAGAATCATCTTCAACGGTATCCATTTCTCTATTAAGAATAAAACGAACATTGATAGGGCTTTCGATGTAAGACTTCCCTGATTTGGTAAGACGCAGCAAGCCATAGTTGTCAATATCTTTCGAGATATAGTTACTTAAAAGTGCTTGACGTAATACTGACTTCCAAAGTAATACTCCATCCTCCTTACCGCTACCAAATACTGGGTGTTTATTGTGATTATATGCCACAATCTGGGGCGTTTCTTCGCCCATCATAAAGCTGATGATATGATGATCATCGAACTTCTCACCTAACTCCTGAATTATTTTCAGCGTCAGCTGAAGTTTTTCAGTAGCATCAAAAGTAGTTTTCTGAGCACGGCAGTTATCACACATCTCAGAACATCCGGCCTCGTTAAAATTTTCCCCGAAGTAATGCAAGATCTGTTTCCTCCTGCACACAGAAGACTCAACATAGTCGATCACCTCTTTTAAAATCTGTGTACCAATCTCCCTTTCTGACACTGGCTTATCCTTCATGAATTTTGCCAGCTTTTCAATATCTTTTTCAGAATAAAAAGCCACACAAACACCTTCCCCGCCGTCACGTCCAGCCCTACCTGTCTCCTGGTAATAGCCTTCCATACTCTTTGGGATGTCGTGGTGAATTACATAGCGAACGTCAGGTTTATCAATTCCCATTCCGAAAGCAATGGTCGCCACGATAACATCTACTTCCTCCATCAAAAACTTATCCTGGGTTTCTGCCCGGACTTTTGCCTCTAACCCTGCATGGTACGGAAGTGCCTTAATACCGTTAAGGTTGAGTGCTTCTGCAACTTCCTCTACCTTCTTTCTACTGAGGCAGTATACAATCCCCGATTTCCCCTGATAGCCCTTAATAAAGCGAACAATTTCTTTCAGGACGTTCCTTTTTGCCCTGACCTCATAGTACAAATTTGCTCTGTTGAAAGATGACTTGAACAGGGTGGCGTTATTCATCTGCAGGTTCTTGATGATATCCTGCTGAACTTTAGGGGTTGCTGTAGCTGTCAGTGCTATGATTGGAATGTTTTCACCCAGATTGCTGATTACCTGTCGGATTTTTCTGTACTCCGGGCGAAAATCGTGCCCCCACTCGGAAATACAGTGAGCCTCATCAACTGCAACAAAAGAAACTGTAATTAACCGCAGAAAATCAATATTCTCGGCTTTTGCCAAAGACTCCGGGGCTACGTACAAGAGCTTTGTTTCTCCGCTTAGCACGTCCTGTTTAACCTTTGTTATTTCAGTCTTATTTAAAGAAGAATTTAAAAAGTGAGCAATACTATCCGTGCCTCCAAAAGCTCTTAGCTGATCTACCTGGTTCTTCATAAGTGCAATAAGCGGCGAAATAACCACCGCCGTGCCCTCACTCATCAAAGCTGGCAACTGGTAGCAAATCGACTTTCCACCGCCAGTTGGCATAATCACGAATGTATCTTTCTTTTGTAATATATTGGTTATGATAGCTTCTTGTTCACCTTTGAAATTATCGAAGCCAAAAAAGTTCTGTAAATTATCGAATAATGATTTCTTTATCTCCATCGTCCTCACCGGGAAAAAATTTAGAAAGGCTAAATTTGATGTCAAAATAACATATTTTTGCCGAAAATCTGTACCACTATTTAAAAAAATCCCGCTTGAAACCTTCTGCAGAAATTATCCAGATAGCTCAAAGAACACTAAAAACAGAAGTTGAAGGGATTTCGGGCTTAATACCTCAATTAAATAATGACTTTGTGGTGATAATAGAAAAGATTCTAAAAATCAAAGGCAGAGTCATTATAACGGGAGTGGGAAAAAGTGCAATTATCGCCCAAAAGATCGTAGCGACCTTTAATTCGACAGGAACACCTGCCGTATTTATGCATGCAGCGGACGCTATACACGGCGACCTTGGTATTATTCAGGAAGAAGACCTGGTCATTTGCATCTCGAAGAGCGGAAATACACCTGAGATTAAAGTGCTGGTACCACTGTTAAAGAGAGCAGGAAACGTCATTGTGGCGATGGTTGGAGACCGCAATTCTTTACTTGCGCGACAAGCAGACTTAATCCTTGACACAACTATTCAGAAAGAAGCATGTCCACATAACCTTGCACCAACAACCAGTACAACTGCTCAACTGGTAATGGGTGATATCTTAGCCGTTTGCCTGTTGGAGTGCCGCGAGTTCAGTAGCGATGATTTTGCAAAATATCACCCGGGAGGCTCTCTCGGAAAAAAACTTTACTTGAGAGTTGGTGACCTTTACATCCATAATGAGAAACCGCAGGTAAGCCCCTTGGATCCGGTAAAAAAAGTGATTGTCGAAATTACTAAAAACAGGTTAGGCGCGGTGACGGTAGTGCAGGGCGACAAGATTATGGGGATCATTACCGACGGTGACATACGCCGGATGATGGAAAAGTATGACTCTATAGCGGGGCTACAGGCGCAGGATATAATGGGCCGCAGCCCACGGAAAATCAAAAGCGATGAACTTGCTGTTAATGCACTTGAGCTGATGCGTGAGAACAACATCACTCAATTGATCGTTGCGGATGAAGACAACTACAAAGGAATCATACATTTGCATGATCTTTTGAAGGAAGGAATAATATAATCGATATAGACCCAGAAATGAAAAACTTTTATGCCGTTATCATGGCAGGCGGAATCGGAAGCCGCTTTTGGCCGATCAGTCGGACGGCTCATCCTAAACAATTTTTAGACATCCTTGGTACGGGTAAGACCTTGATTCAAAACACGTTCGACCGATTCAAGAAGATCGTACCCGTGGAGAACATTTTTGTTGTGACCAATGAAAGCTATGTAGAACTGGTTAAGGAACAATTGCCAGAACTTTCAGCTTCACAAGTCCTGGGTGAACCAATTATGAGGAATACTGCTCCCTGCGTTGCTTACGCCTGTCATAAAATCAGTATGATTAACGCGGATGCTTCCATTGTTGTCGCTCCTTCCGATCACCTTATTCTGAATGAGCAAGAATTTATTAGCGACATCACAAAATCTTTGGAGGTAAGTACCAGAAACAAATGCCTTATCACCCTTGGAATAAAACCTTCACGACCTGACACAGGTTACGGCTATATCCAGTTTACCTCGGAAAGCCTGGAAGATAATTTTCATAAGGTGAAAACCTTCACCGAGAAGCCGAACCTGGAGCTAGCGAAAACGTTCGTTCAGAGCGGAGAATTTCTTTGGAATGCGGGTATTTTCGTCTGGTCTGCCCAATCCATTCTAAACGCATTTGAAAAGCACCTTCCGGACATGAACGATATCTTCAAAGAAGGTGAAAGTATTTTTAATACTGAGGAGGAGCATGCTTTTATTCAAAACGCCTATTATCAGTGCACCAACATTTCCATTGATTATGGGATTATGGAGAAAGCAGACAACGTTTACGTACTCCCTACGGATTTTGGCTGGTCTGATTTGGGAACTTGGTCATCTGTCTATGACCTGGCGGAAAAAGACTATGTGGGCAATGCTGTCATCCCGTCTGATAAGGTGATGATGTACGACTCTTCCAATTGCATGGTAAACGTGCCTGATGGAAAATTGGTAGTGCTTCAAGGATTGGATGATTTTATTATAGTAGAGGCAAACAACATATTAATGATCTGCCCAAAAAGCAAGGAACAAAGTGTGAAGCAAATAGTGGCCGACGTCAAGTCGCGCTTTGGAACTGACTACATTTAAGACATCAAAGTTTCATTGAGAATACCTGAGGCACTCTGCAAAGAGTGCTTTTTATTTTCCTGTTCTTTTAGTACAAAAAAGGGTCGAATACGAATATTCGACCCTACATCTACCTATGAAAAACATGCCCTTTGGGAGGGCGATACAAATATAGATATAAAGGCAAAATCTGCAAAAAAATTCGCATCAGCAACTAATGTTACAACAAATATTTAAGCTAAGTATCTGTATTTTAACGAAATAAAATTTCAGTAATTTTAAACTATTGGAGTCAAGAACTGTTAAAGAGGGCAACTACTGTTTTGATACTAACTTTATAAGCTGTCCGGGGCCCTCCGTAAGAACATAAATGAAGCCGTCGGGACTTTGCGCAATGTGCCGAACCCTTCCTATATCTGCCAATAGCTTCTCCTCGCTGGCGAACTTACCCTTCTCTAGTTCTACTCTTGCTACGTGCCTATGGGCCAGAGCTCCTATAAGTAGATTTCCCCTCCAGGCAGGATACTTATCGCTGGTTACAAGGGCCATACCGCAAGGTGCAATAGATGGATTCCAATATTTAACGGGCTGTTCCATCCCCGGCATCTCAGTCTTGTCTGAAATAATGGAACCGTCGTAATCGATTCCGTATGTAATGGAAGGCCAGCCATAATTTTTACCCTTCTCGATAAGATTTAGCTCATCTCCTCCTTTTGGTCCATGTTCTACCGCCCAAAGACGATTGCTTTCTGCATCATAAGCCATCCCCTGCGGATTACGATGCCCGTAGCTCCAGATTGACTTTCGGGCTCCTTCCTGGTTAGCGAATGGATTATCGTCAGGGACCCGGCCGTCATCAAAGATCCGGTGAATCTTGCCATGGTCATTGTCTAGCTGCTGCACCTTCGGTTTGGTTCCTCTTTCACCTACTACCAAAAAAAGATAGTTTTCGTTATCGAACGCAATACGACTCCCGAAATGGTAATCAGCGGAAAGCACCGGCGTTGCAGTAAAAATGTCTGTTTTCTCCACCAGTTGATTTCCCTGAAGTTTAGCCCGCATCAACGCTGTAGTAGCGCCTCCAGGCATAGGCTTAGCATAAGCAAGGTACAGCCAGCCATTCTTGGCATAGTTGGGATGTAACTTAATATCAAGAAGCCCCCCCTGTCCTTTCGCAAATACCTCTGGTACCCCCGACAGTTTGATTCCTGAAAATTTATCATCTTCAAATACTAGTATTTCCCCGCTCCTCTCCGTCACCAGCAATCTGTCGTCAGGCAGCCAGGCCATTCCCCATGGATTCTTCAGGTTCTCATAAAGAATGATTGTTTCGAATTCAGAGCCGGCAGTATCCGCTCTACTTTGGGGCGGCGATTCGCTTTGTGGCTTGGAAGAGCAGGCAACTAACGTAAAGACGATAAAGAGCAAAAAAGTCTGGAATAGGGGTCTCATAGTTTCATTTTCTATAAAAATGAATTTATTGAAAAAGGTTTGATAAACAAGAAATTATGCCGGGCCTGACAACGCAAAGACAATGAGCGACATCGAATACGGCTTAAGGTGAAGCTTATTAGATGAAAAAACCGCAACAAGCATTGGCAAATACCAAGACTTGTACCGAAAGGGACACGCTAGCTAATTAAGCAAGGTGCCGTTCTGATAAATTAAATCTCGCAGTTTGTATCCCAAGCCTCCAAATAATCGGCTACTCTTTTGAGAAACATACCGCCAAGGGCGCCGTCCACAACTCGATGGTCGTAAGACATGGAGAGGTACATTTTATGTCGGATGGCAATAACGTCCCCGAACTCTGTTTCAAGGACAGCAGGTTTTTTCTGAATGGTCCCGATAGCCAGAATAGCGACTTGCGGCTGGTTGATCATCGGCGTGCCCATGATATTACCAAAAGGCCCTATATTGGTGATGGTAAACGTTCCGTCTTTCACCTCGTCCGGCTGCAAGCGATTAGCCCTGGCCCGTTGTGCCAGATCATTAACGGCCTTAGTGAGGCCAACAAGATTGAGCTGATCCGCATTCTTGATTACCGGAACAATCAGGTTTCCACTCGGCAAAGCCGCCGCCATACCGATATTAATATCTCTCCGTTTGATGATTTGACTGCCGTTAACGGAAATATTAATCATTGGAAAATCTTTAATCGCTTTTGCTACCGCTTGAACGAACACGGGAGTGAAAGTAATTTTCTCCCCCTCTCGCTTCTCAAAGGAAGCTTTGATACGGTCCCGCCATTTGACCAGATTAGTCACATCCGCCTCGACAAAAGAAGTAACGTGGGCAGCTACCTCTTTACTCATGATCATATGGTCCGCAATCATTTTCCGCATACGATCCATCTCGATGATCTCGTCGCCCGGTCCTATATTGATAGCAGGACTGCTATGCGCGTTTGTGGTTTTAGGTGCTTGTGCAACTGGTGCTGCTTCTTGTTTCTGAGGAGCCTCCTGAATTTGCGGCTCTTTTGCAGGGGAGAAATCTTCAACAGCAGTTTTTCCTTTTTGCTGGATGTAAGTCAACACATCCTGTTTCGTAACACGCCCTTCAGCCCCCGTGCCAGTGATTGCATCCAGTTCAGCTAGCGTAATTCCCTCTTCCGCTGCAATACTTTTCACCAAAGGGGAATAAAACCGGCTAGATTTATTCCCGGCAGCTGAGGATGTATCGGAGCTTACTTTATTATCGAGATTTGAAATTCCAGGAAGTTGTTCTACCGGTATTGCCGCTGCAACTTCTAAAGGAGATGAGTTATGATTATGTGTTGCCGCTGCTTCATCAGCTCCTTCCACCTCGAGAATAGCGATAACGCCGTTCACCTGGGCAACATCATTTTCTGCTATGAGACACTGAACCAGCTTCCCAGATACCGGAGAAGGCACCTCTGAATCCACTTTATCTGTTGCCACTTCTACTACTGCTTCATCTTCATTTATCCAGTCTCCGGGCTGCTTTAACCATTTCACAACAGTAGCTTCAGCAACACTCTCACCCATTTTTGGAAGCAATAATTCGAATTTAGCCATATATCAAAATGATGTACGCTGCAAAATTAGTTTTTTTCGGGAGTTTAGGCGTGTTCTTCCTTAAGTAATTTGAAGAGCATTATAAGGGCATTTACTGCCGACCGCTCAATATTTTGTTGTCTTCTGTTTCCAAACTTAAATTTTTGAGCAACCACTTTCTGTTTACTTGCCACTGCAATCCAAACCGTACCAACTGGCTTCTCTTCCGTTCCCCCTCCCGGGCCAGCCACTCCGCTTATTGCAATAGCATAGTCTGATTGGAAATTTCTCAATGCACCCTCTACCATCGCAGTAACAGTCTCCTCGCTGACGGCCCCCGAAGCCTGAATAGTTTCAGGAGCAACGCCTAGAATGGACTCTTTTAGCTGGTTAGAATAAGACACAGCCCCTCCTAAAAAGACTGCGCTAGAGCCTGAATGCTGGGTAAAGAGATGGGACAGGTATCCGCCTGTGCAGCTCTCGGCCACTGACAGGGTTAGTTGCTTGCTCCCCATAAAATCGAGGACAGCTTTCTCTAGAGGCTTATCTTCTGACGTTACTATATAAGCAGAAGCAAGTAGCTCGATCTGTTCAACGTAAGTTTTAATTTCCGCCTTCAGCTGATTTTCATCCTTTCCATAAGCACTTAATCGAAGACGCACCTGGCCAAGTTTGGGCAAATAGGCTAACTTTATATGAGCGGGTAAGTTGTCTTCTACTGATGCAATTGTTTCGGCTAGAAAAGATTCGCCAATACCAGCTGTGAGAATAGTATGATGAACAATTGCTTCCAGCTTGAACTTAGCTTTCACTCTCGGAAGCACTTCTTCCTCTACCAGATACATCATTTCAAACGGAACCCCCGGCATGGACACGTACACTTTCTGATCTTGCTCAAACCACATCCCGGGAGCGGTTCCATTTTTATTCAAAAGCACCTCACAGTTTTCAGGGACATCCGCTTGTTGAATATTTATCTCCAGAAGAGGCCGGTTGTATTTCTGAAAAATCTGACTGATAACTTCCAGACTTGCCTCATCCCGCTTGAACCCTACGCCAAAGTACTCGGCTAGTGTTTTTTTAGTTATGTCATCTTTGGTAGGCCCTAAGCCCCCGGTAATAAGGATAATGTCCGCTCGCTGAGACGCTAGTTGAAGAGCTTCCAGAATATGAAGACGATCGTCCGAAACCGAACTTATCTGCTTCACTCTGACCCCAATCTCATTCAATCTTTGAGCAATCCAGGCAGAGTTTGTATCTACTATCTGACCAATAAGGATTTCATCTCCTATGGTAATTATTTCTGCTAGCATGATTAGAGATTAATTTGACTCCAGGGACTTCTTCTGCTTAGCTTCAAATCTTGTAAGATCGATGCCCGTACCCTGATATCGAAGCTATAGCTTTTGTATAATCCGAAGGGCACCCAGGTGAATGACATGTCCCAGCAATGCAAATCACGGAAGATGGAAAACTGAGTAGTAGAAAATTCATTCCGACTAAAGTCGTACCCTGAGTTGAAGGCAACCTTCCACTTAGGGGTCACACTTAAATCACCGTTGAAGTTAAGGGTATTGGTAATATACGAGCTAAGGTCGTTTTTTGAGTAGTTGAAACTATAAGATGCACTCAAGTTCCATGGAACACTAAAATCAACAAAGGCATTTGGATTACGCATAATCATTTGCAAATCCTGTTGCTGCTGCTGGCTCAGGTTAGGATTATTTTGCTGGTTAGCCAGGGCTTCCTGCCTTCGCTGCAACATACTTGAATTCAAACTAAAGCCGGTCGAAAACCCAAGCGAAGTTAGACGGGGAAGTCTGCCCTCTCTAAAGGTATAAGTATTTACTCTTCTCCCTACGCTATCAAGAACATAAGGATCAAGCACACCGTAGAAATTAATCCCTAACTTCTGCTTAAAAAATGCCGTCCTTCCACTAAAAGAAATAGTTGAGAGTTTGAACTCAGGGGCAAGAAAGTTATAATTACCAGCAAAAGACAAACCCTGAATAATAGGGATTTTTTCAGTGGCATTTGACGTATCACTTTTGGTTCGGACCTTTGCCTCGATATTGTTATCTATTGAAAAGCCAATTCCAGCGGCCCGGCCAGCACCTGGACCTCCATATACTGTTCCCTGGAAAGGTGAATATCTTTGGTTTGTTCCCGGCACGTCCTCATAAAACCCAAAACGATCAGAACTAAAATCCGGCCGATAGTTGAAGCTTACGGACGGAGTCACCACATGGCGAAGGGCAAGAAGTCGCCCTTTTCTAAAGTTCATCATTCCGTAGAATTTAGTTGACATAGATGAGTTGAGTCCATATTCATAATTCCTCCGGAAGCCTTCGATTGTGTCCTTGACCACCAGCTGTTGGTTCTCGTTCAATCCATATTCATAGGTTTGCAAGGTCCAGCGCTCACTGTAATTCACCCCCGTACTAAACTGCAAATACTTCAACACATTAAAGTTTAGACTTACAGGAATATTATGTTGGATCCCATTTCTGAAGTTCCCCAGGGTTTCCTTTCTGAAGATATTATACTCTTTTTCAGTCAACGTATTTGTTCCTGTCGCGCTATAGCCAACGGAGATTCGCTGATACCATTTCTGCTCCCCAACCCGATCCTTAGAATCGAAGGGATTAAGAGTACTCATATTTAGGCTGAAGCTAGGCAGTTCAAGATATACTTCTTGTGTACTGATATCTTGGCGGTGACTCATACTGGAACTGAAATTGAACAAGCCGTTACCAAAGGTTTTTCCGTAACTTATACTGGAAGCAAGTGTGTTCCGCGTAGCCATATTGTAGTCGTAGGCATCTGTAGCCCCGCGGCGGCGCGAATAAGAACTGGTACCCACGTTGACATTTGCCGAGAAATTGGTGCCCGGATTTGCCGATTGATTCTGAGTGTGGCTCCAAACAAGGTTAAAATCTTTGGCCGTTCCAGCAGACGGTGTACCCTCTACGCCGGTTTTGGTAGAGCGATAAGCAAAATTGAGCTGACCGTTGTACTTGTAATTCTTCCGATAACGAGCAAGTAAATTAGTTTCGTACGAACCTTGGCTATATAACGTCCCCAGAACTTCCGCGTCCCAATAGTCGTTAATACCGAAATACCAACCCAAACCCCTCATGAAAAATCCCTGAGTAGCATCTTCCCCAAACGTCGGGAATCTGAAACCAGAGGAGCGTTTGTTAGTTTTCGGGAAGAATCCGAAAGGTAAAATGGCTGGGATGGGAATATCTTCAATAACCAGATAGGCCGGCCCACTTATCACTTGCTTCTCGGTTACTATACCTTTAGATATATGAATTCCGAAGTGCGGATGAGGCAGATTACAAGTGCTATAAATCCCGTCTTTAAAAGAAATTTCGTTATAAGGATTCTTCTTGGACTGCGCCGCCGAAATATACCCTCCTTCCACTTCTGTAAAAGAGCCATACGATTTTCCCTTTTTTGTTTCGAAGTTAAATACGAGTGAATCGGTGCTTATCGGCGACTCCTCTCCCTGTTTGAATATAGGACGGCCGCGATAGCGCGAATTGCGATCTCTTAATCCACTCGCAAACAGTCTTTTATTTTTTTGATCCAGGCGGATATAATCTGCAGACAACTCGAGATCCTCATAGGAAACCCGGGCCTTACCGTAAAGAAACACGATATTTCTATCTACACTAAATTTTATCGAATCTTCGGCAGTATAAGTTACTTCTGAGGCCAAGCCATTGGACGAAGCCGCCGCTGTAGACAGGGTATCCGAAACCGCAGTGGTATCCGATTGAACTTCTGGTTGTTGCGCATGTAATTTCAAAGAAAACGCAACAAAAAGAACCAAAAACACGTATCTCAGAAAAAAGTTTTTACGGGGTTCCAAAATATATCTCGAATATTATTTTTGCGATGTTTAATTACGGTTCAAAACTAATGAAATTAATTCCACTGAAAAGATTGATTTGCTGCGTAGCGATACTCCTATCAATTCTTCCGTTGATTTCATTCACTAATAACTCAAATGTAGCCCCCTATCGTATACGCACCATCGTAATTGATGCTGGTCACGGAGGAAAGGCTGCCGGGGCTACCGGCAAGTATTCGCTGGAAAAAAATATAGCACTAAGTGTAGCTTTAAAGTTAGGCAAAGTTATTCAAGAACAGCTACCGGGAGTGAAAGTTTTATATACACGTACTACGGACGTTAATGTTGACTTCCACGAACGCATTGGCATTGCAAACAGAGCAAAGGCTGATCTTTTCATCTCAATCCATTGTAACTCCATGCCTGCGAATCTAAGTACCAGAACGTCGACAAGAGGAGTCGAAACGTTTGTGGCTGGCTTCGGTCGGATTAATGAGCAGGACGTAGCCATCCGTGAAAACGCTGACATTCTTTTAGAAAAGGACTATAAAGACAAGTACGACGGCTACGACCCGAACGATCCTGAGTCGATGATCGTTTTTTCACTTATGAAAAATGCCTTCCGCGAACAAAGCATCAAACTGGCCACCTGCATCCAGAATGAGTACGTGTCCAGCGGACGGATAAACAGAGGGGTAAAGGAACAAAATATCCTTGTACTACAACGTGCCGGGATGCCGGCCGTTCTTACAGAGATCGGCTTCATCAGTAATCCGGAGGAAGAAGATTACCTTAACTCCGAAACCGGTCAAAATGAAATAGCAATCAATATCGTCAAGGCGATACAGGCTTATAAAAAACAGGTGGGAGATCAATAATCCCGCTATAATTAATTAACATTTTTAATACATCTTCGAAGAAAACAACGTTCTTCTGTTAAATCCAGACGAGATATGGGGAGATTTTTCACACGTTTATTTTTTACAGTACTTTCTTTAACCATTATAGCATCAGAGATATCTTTCGCAGTTGATACTCCGCCAAGTCCTTATCGAATTAAGACAATCGTGGTGGATGCAGGACATGGCGGCAAAGATGGCACTACCAGAGGGTTGATTGCGCGGGAGAAGGATGTTGCCCTGCAGGTTGCTTTGCGCCTGGGGAAGATAATCGAAGAGAATCTGAAAGACGTTAAGGTTGTGTACACACGTACTGAAGACGTTTTCATCCCTCTATACGAGCGCATTGGTTTAGCAAATCGCGTGAAAGCCGACCTTTTTATCTCGATCCACTGTAACTCCATGCCCTCAAGCATGCGCAATAGAACGGCAGTAAAGGGTACTGAAACTTTTGTTGCAGGATTTAATCGGCTGAACGAGCAGGACGTAGCGTTGAAAGAAAACGCCTCGATTTTGCTGGAGCAGAATTACAAAGACAACTATGATGGTTACGATCCGAATGACCCTGCCAGTGTCATTGTGTTCTCGTTAATGAAAAATGCGTTCCGGGATCAGAGTATTAAATTAGCATCGCTAATGCAGGAAGAATATGTTGCAACAGGGCGGGTGAACAGAGGCGTTAAAGAACAGGGGTTAGCAGTATTGCAAAGGGCGGCAATGCCGGCCGTCTTAACAGAGATTGGATTTATCAGTAATCCACAGGAAGAAGAATATATGGTGTCTGAATACGGGCAAAACGAAATTGCCAATTGTTTGTTAAAAGCTATCCAAGCTTACAAGAAACAGGTAGAGCTTTAATAACTCTATTTGTTAATTATATTTGACAAAAACTTAGACACTTTGAAAATTACAAACGAAACTAAAGTCGGCATTTTAGCTGCCGTTGCTATTACTATATTAATCTTGGGATACAGCTTCCTTAAAGGAAACGACGTATTCTCTCGCGAGAATGAGTACTATGCACGATATGAAAGCGTGGAGGGCCTAACAGTCTCCAAGCCGGTTCTAGTTAACGGGTTCCAGATCGGGCGCGTCTCTGCCCTTACCCTTCAACCCAATGGGGAGATTGTAGCTCAGTTTAAGATAAGTCCCGATTACGAAATACCTGCAAATACGATAGCCCGGTTAGAAAGTACAGATTTACTAGGTGGTAAAGCAATTATTTTTGATCTGGGCACTAGCAATCAGTACGCGCAGGACGGGGATACATTGAAGGCCAATACAGAAAAAAATCTGATGGAACAGGTGCAGCCGGTACAAAAAAAGGCAGAAAGAATCATCTCGCGGCTTGATTCTATCCTTACCTCCGTTGACAACACCTTGAGTCCTGAATTTCAGAGGAATTTCAATAGCAGCTTCGCCAGCATAGCAAGAACGCTTCAAACATTAGAAGCAACAACAAAAAAAGTAGACTATTTAGTGGGTACTGAAAGCCGTCGTCTTAATGCCATCTTCGCCAACCTCGAATCTGTTTCAGCAAATTTCAAGAATAACAACCAAAGGATTAATCACATTATGACTAATCTTGAAGGCGTAAGCGATAAATTTGCCAGAGCAGATTTCGAAAGAACTATTAATAGTGCGAATAAGGCAGTTGCCGATATGCAAGCCGCTATCGATAAAGTAAATAGTGGGCAAGGTTCATTAGGGAAGCTGGTAACTAACGACAGTCTTTACAATAATTTGAATAACTCCGCGGAAAATCTTAACAGATTGATGATCGATCTGAAAGCAAATCCGAAGCGTTACGTAAGCTTCTCTGTATTTGGAGGCCGCAAAGATTAACCTGAAAGAATTTAATAAATAAAAAGGCAAGCGACACCCGCTTGTCTTTTTATTTATACGACCTTTTGCAATCACCCCTATTAAATCGAGATGTCTCATATTAAGAAAAAGCTCTTTTCTCATTGCCTCTCGCTGGCTGAGGAACGAATACGTACTTCTGAACAGGCTATTACATCGGCGCGAGAAGCTTCGGAGAACGATACAAAAAGCAGTGCCGGCGATAAGTATGAAACCACCAGGGAAATGATGCAGCAAGAAATATCACGAAATGAGATTCAGCTATTAGAAGCAAGGAAACAAAAACACTTGTTAAGTTCAATCAATCCGGAACGGACCTGCACCAGGGCTGAGAATGGAAGTGTTGTGATAACAAATCAGGGAAGTTTTTATCTGGCGATCAGTGCAGGACAGGTGGTCATTGATGGGACAACTTACTATGTAATTTCCACAGCCTCTCCAATAGGACAGAGAATTACAGGATTGAAGCAGGGAGAATTTTTCCAGTTCAATAACAAAGAGTATCGGATAGAAGATATCTATTAAGTTAGGATGATGATCTTTGCTACAACATGTCGAATCGTTTCGAAAATATTAGCAACAAAAAAGGGACTGAAAATTAATTCAGCCCCCTTAACTAGTCAGAAATAAAAATTTTATTGCACACGACCTGTTTTCCGGTCCTTGGCCCTACCGATTGCATATCCTGTACCTGCACCTACGACGGCTCCAATGATACCACCACGGGCGTCTTTCTTATCAATAAGAATACCAGTAACGGCTCCGGCACCTGCCCCAATAACGGCGCCTTTAGCTGCTGCACTCCATCCTTTTTTACGTTGTACCTGTGGTTGATCATAATAGTAAGATTCAGATACTCCTTTTACATAAGTTCTGCGAGGGGTATTAGACGCATATACTACCCGGGTGCGGGCTGCTGCCTTTTGCTGCTGAACTTGTGCCGCTGCTGCTGCCACAGCTAATCTTTCTTTCTCTACAGCTGCCGCCCGTTCAAAACTATCGATACGGATGCTGTCTTTAAGAGCTTGCATTGAATACTGAAGAAGTTTAACTGAATCGCGGACGGCCGCCACTTCTGGATTCACCTTAGCATTGTTGTTGCAGGCTGCAAATAAAGTTGTAGCCATAGCAAACGCGATTACTGCTGTTTTCATAAGATTCATTTTTTATTAGTGTGTGTATTGTGTGTTTTAAAAGCCTTGCGGTACCAGCGCGATAGATGAGCTAATTCCGCATAATCTTTACAGAAAAAACAATGCCACAATTTTTAGGCTTTCGTTCTCTCTAATACTTGTTCGACCTTTACAGCAAAAAAAGGTTTAACTGACTATTTTTTGAAAACGTTGTCTTCGTCTCCTTATTGCTTTTATCAACTATGAATTGGTATCACTAGCCGCCTGTCCTTTAAAAATATTTTATCTTCGCGACTTATTCCCTGCTAATATGGGATTGCAGCTATGAAAGAACCATTTGACGTTGAATTTGACAACCGTGTATATGCCATCTTCCCTGAAGAGGATAATACTTATACTGTATTTAAAGATGGACTAGAGTATATGAAGCTCCAGCAGGATACGGAAGGAGTTTGGATTCGTTTAGACCTCGATACCGATACCCCTCTTTTTGAGGAAGACACAGAAGCCAATGAAATAGGGAAAGCAATACTTGCTTATGAGCCTGAGCCCGACGAAGATCAGGATCAAGAATAAAAATGATTTCGCGGATCGATCTCTAATGAGGGAACGGTTCGCTCTGTTACTTTAAGGGGTAAGTAGAAACCTTGGAACTAACGTTTCACTTTTCTTTTCCTCACGATCAGAAGTATCACAATAATTAAAATAGTAACGATCGCTTTTACTATCATGGCTGTTTTCTTTTAATCGAGAACCAATAGTGATCTCTTTCATTATACAAGAACAGATTCTCTGCAGAAAAGCCGAGCTTTTTTAAAATAGCTATAGATGCATGGTTGTTCGCATCCGCTATAGCGAACATCGTTTTTAGATTCATAACGTTAAACCCGTATTCAACCGCAGCTTTTGTTGCTTCGAAAGCATATCCCCGCCCCCAAAATTTTCTCAGCAGCCTGTATCCAATATCATAATAACCTGAGTAACCGTTCACTGTGTCTTTTATTAGCTTTAGTCCTGTCCAACCCACAAAACGTCCCTCTACTTTATCGACTATTGCCCATCTTCCCACACCGTTCTCCTCATATTGACTACGAATAAAGGCAATCATGTCTAGGCTCTGTTGCAGTTCGGCAATTGGTTTACCAAGGAAGGTTTGTACTTCAGGATCAGCATCCATTTCAAACATAGCTTCCGCATCGTCAAAAGTAATCTCCCGCAAGTACAGGCGCTCCGTCTCCAACACAATGTGATCGTTCATCGAATTATTTTTTTATAAAGAAAACAAACTAATATTAAAAACTCTTATAGAACAAATATCGCAGGGCGGCTTACACCTTTGTACTACCAGGTTCATTTAGATCGACAGGTCTTTATGCTCCTGGTATCTGCATTTTTACTGCTTAGCCCCCTTTCTCGTTAATCTAATCTACGGCCTTCAAAACCATCCTTCTTCAACCTTGTTTACATGGTAATTAGCACGCTACACTATGGATTTAACACACAGAACGCCTGAAGATTATTTCAATGAACTGATTAACTGTATTGAAAAAGCAAACAGACAGTTTAAGGACTTCGACAAACATGCAACCGAAAACGCGACAGCCGATCGGCCTGATAAAGCTGCTGATTTTGTAGATACTTACTGTACTGACTTTAATGATTCCTTGGAAGAAATTTTAACCACCCTTGGAGCTGCTAATGAAAACTTCTACTATACCTATGAATATGATGCCGTTGCTTATGAGATCTTAAATCTTGAGAAAGTGTTAGCAGACCTTCAGGCTCACAAGTCGATGTACATCGCCAGAATTAAGGAAGCTACTGTATTTGTTCCTCAAGGTTCGTTAGCGGTTTGGATAGATGACTTTGAGGATTTACAGGACATTTCAGACGAATTGGAAGAAAGATTTTCTGGTATAGGGATTTAAGAAGCCAGAGCTTCAATGCGATTTGTTTTTTAAAGGTGCAATCAAATACTCCAGGCCATTCAATTTAATTTCGTACATCGTATGTAAAAGCATGCCCAGTTTTCCTGTCGGGAAGCCTTTGGAATGGTACCATACTAAATAAGGCTCAGGCAAATTGCACAACAACGTCCCTTTGTATTTACCGTACGGCATCCTCATCGTAACCAGTTCCATCAGTGCTTCTGAATTCATACGGCAAAGATAAAAACCCACCACGAACAATGGGGGTTTTTAAAGTTTCACCAGAGAAATTTGTTGGGAAAATTGAAGTTGGGAAGGAAGCCCCTCTCCAACTGCGGCGCTTCCTTTCTTTTCGACATGGCCGCTATAAGCGACTGAAATACATAGAAGCTAACTCGCTATCATGACCATAGATATCCTCGAAAAATGTTACCCGGCCGTTAGCATCAGCGCTTGCAGTAAAGTATACGAGGTAAACAGGCAGCTTCTCTTTCAGCGGGATATGCTTCTCTTTTCCAGTACTTACCTGATGCATAATCTTTGAACGATTCCAGCTACCTGGTACGTTCCGTAACAGATACTGTGCTAATTCAACAGGACGCTCTACCCGTACACAGCCGTGGCTAAATCCACGGCTCGCCTGGCTGAACAGCTGATCGTTCGGCGTATCATGCAGATAGATATTATCAACATTCGGGAAAATAAACTTCACATTTCCCAAGTCATTTTTCGGACCAGGCCTCTTACGCACGACGTATCCAAATCCTGGTTGCCCGGCCTGACTCCAGTCAACCGAGGCAGCGCTAACTAACTCACCTTTGTTGGTGACCACCTCCATGTTGTTCCTGTCGAGATAGCCGGGATCGCTGACAATGTTAGGAACAATTTCTTCTCTAAGAATATTTGGAGGGATGTTCCAGTAGGGCGCCACAACAACGTATTCCATTTTATCACTAAAAATCGGCGTCGAGTTCATCTCCTTACCCACAATCACACGCATATCCATTACCTGCTTATTCTGCTCAAAAACACGCAGCTTGTACTCGGGGATATTCACTATCAAGTAGTTTGGTTCAAACTTTTTCGGAATCCAGCGCCATCTTTCCATATTGATGATAATTTGCCGGATGTTCTGCTCAATAGGAACATTTAATTTGCTGATAGTCTGAGAACCCAGTCCTCCATCGGGCTTAAGGCCCTGCGATTCCTGGAACTTCTTCAAAGCAGCTACCAGCGATGGATCGAATACATTATTGGCGGCTGTGTCTTTTGCTTCGGCATTAACTGGTAAAAAGTCTACTAAGCGTTTTCTTAACAGCGGCACCATAGGAGATGGCTTACCGGGTTCAACCTTTGCACCGGCAGGGATTAGAGGCCATCCCCCATCGGCCTGAATTTGCCTGTACCTAGCTAACGCTTTCTTTAAGTGACCGTACTCCTCATGCAGCGGCTTGAACTCCGCGTAGGGATACCTGCTTTTTCGCTCTCCCAAAATCGTCATCAAGGCTTTATGAAGCTTAATCTTATTGCGCTTTACATCCCATTCTACTTCCTCATTTTCTCTCGGAACAACCAGCCCGCGATAATAGTCGGATGCCCAGTTGAAATAGGTGGCAGAAAGCGCCAGGTCGATCTCTTTTTCCAAGGCTTTGTACTTGGTAGTATCTTTTCTTGCATCCTTCAACTCTTTGAATTTCTGTTCGAAATTCACGATCTGATAGTCTTTCGGATCCAAGCCTTCTTCTGCCGCCCTTTTAATTACATCCAGCATTTTTTCCGCCTGTGGCACCATCTCGTGGTCTTTGAACCAACCCAACTTAAATTTGCGTTCGCGATAGAAGTTTTTCGCCCAAATCAGCTCATCCGCGAAAGCGGGCTCTGACTTCATGTACTTAGTAATATAAATACTATCTAAAAGCGGCTGTGCTCCTATTTCAGGAGTTCTATTACAACTACTAATACCTACCGCAAAGGCTATAGCAAGTACTGTAAATAGAAAATTGCCTTTTCTATTTTTTTTAATAGGGTTTATAATTCTCATGATGTTATTCTCCAGATATTGCTAAGTGTGTCGTACTGGTTATAACAAAAAGTAATCCAGACGTGAAAAGTACGTGTAGTTGGCAATATGAAGCGATTATGAGGGCTACCAGTGTCCGAACAATGTAAGTTAGCGTACGGGAAAAAGAACATGTTGGAACATGTTTGTACCAAAACTATAACCGAAAACAACTGTTTAAGCACTACCTAACGAATGCGTATGAACAAACAATTACAAAAAGGTTCGAGCCCTAATTACTTTTTGAAAGGATTAAGAGATTCAGTAGTGGTACTACTGTTGGCAGGATTGTGCCTTTTAATAATGTATTCTTTGTATTATTAATCCTTCCAGAGATAAGGAAATAGTAGTAGCGAAACCGTCATCACTACAATATTGATGGCCACCAGAACGCCTATTTCGTTATAGCTGACCGTTCGGTCAAGGCCGTCCATAGCGTTTTTCGAAAATTTAATCAGTACCATTATAAGTGGGATAATGACCGGAAAGCTAAGTATTGCCATTAGTGCACCGCTATTATTCGCCTTGGCGGCGATGCCGGAGATCATGGTGAAGACAGTTGCAAAACTGAAGCTTCCGATAAGTATCGCCAGAAAATAAAAAAGTGGATCTCCCACAGGATTACTGAAAACAAGCGTATAAAAAACGAAGGCAATTACTGACAGCAAAAGCATCAGCAAGATATTGTAGATGATTTTTGATAGGATAACTGCCTGTGGACTAACTAAACTATAATAGTAAAGCTGACGTCCTTTACTTTCCTGTAAAAAGCTCTTCGCTATTGCGTTGACGGAAGCAAAAAGCATAATTATCCAGAACAGCGCATTCCAGGTTATAGGATCTACTTTTTTGAAAGAAAGAAAGCAGACGAAAATGGTGGAAACCACGTAAAGTAGAATACCATTGAAGGCATACTTAGATCGCCACTCGAGCACCACCTCCTTTTTTAGCAAATGCTTTACTTGTGCCACCAGATTCATGGGGTTCAAAGATAGAGCTTTATTAAAATATATACGCGTTCTCCCCTATCTTAGCAGTAAATAATCAGTGATGGATTTCATATCTAACCTTAATACTCCCCTGGGCGTTCTTTCCATCCGCGGAAGCAAGCATTTTATACGACAAATTATGTTTGAAGCAAATGAACCGGATCCAATTCCCTGCGATTTAACCGAGCTTGCGCGAGTACAGTTGCAAGAGTATTTTGCTGGGGAACGATTGAAGTTTGATTTTCCGTTAGAGCAACAAGGGACGTCCTTCCAACAGCTCGTTTGGTCGGAGCTAAAAAACCTCCAACCCGGAAACCCTATAAGTTATTCTGCACTTAGCATGCGTATGAAAAATCCATTGGCTATTCGTGCAATCGCAGCAGCAAACGGAAAAAACAAGCTAATGGTTGTGGTTCCTTGCCACCGGGTTATCGGAACCAAGGGCAACCTCGTCGGTTACGCGGCCGGATTGTGGCGCAAAAAATGGCTTTTGGAGCACGAGGCCAAATTAACTGGCAGCGGACAAAGCGCTCTGGATTTAGGACGTTAATTAATTGCCTGACAAGCGCCTGTCTACTTCCGCCGCCTTTTCTGGCTCTTCTTTCAAAATGTAATAGTACTTAAGTAGGTTAAGGGATTGCTGGTCTTTCGGCCTTAGCTGAATGCTTTTCTGTATGTAGGGGTAAGCGCTATCCGCATCTCGGTGAATTTGCTGACGTTCTTGTAAAAAGTCTTTTTCGGATTTTCCTGCTCGTGTTAACGTATTGTTCTTCCTGATCGCCTTATTCATAAGCATTCCGGCGAGGTTAAAATTCGCTTCAAACAAATCGCTATTCAAAGAAACTGCTTTTTTATACGCTACCTCCGCTTTTTCCAGCTCGTTCAGGGCAGTATAAGCTGTTCCCAAGTTAGTATATAGAGTAGTGTTTTTCGGGTCAATTTTCAGCGCCTGCTCTGTTTTATTGATTGCCTCACGGTATCGGCTTTGCCGCATTAGGCTGCTAATTTCATTATACATTTGAGCGAAGGCATTGATGTCTCTGGGAGAACCTGCATCGCTTTGAGCAAAAGAATCAAAAGAAAGGATAATAATACTGAGTACGGCTAACAATGTTTTCATAGATGGTTATTAACAACAGGTTTGAGCATTAACAACAGGTTTGAGCTGATGTTTAGGTCAAAGTTTAGTCTTACTCAAAAGTGATCCAATAAAAAAAGGGTTCAACCGATAGCTGAACCCTTTTATTGACAACAAAGTAAAATTTACTAGTGAGCGTGACGAACGTTGTCCACGTGGTGAGTATGAGAGTGCTGTGAAACACGATCAGTACACAAACCAGCGATGATCTCGAAAATACCTACGATCAAGTGTGGTAAATAAACGAACTCGTCAAAGTTAAATAACCATGGTGATGCAGCCAGGAAGATACCCGCTAGCACGTCCATTGTTAGGTGAGTGCCCATCGACAGCGTCTTTGCACCTCCACCTTCATAGTCGGTGATAAACGACATTACTAAAATCATTGCACCAACGGCAATTGCTACCCATTTTGCAGCATCAACATCTGCGAAGTTAAATAACCAGGGAGCGGCAATTAATAGGATCCCCGTCATGTAATCTAACATAGCGTGGGCTTTTCTGCTTATGAATCTCATAGTATAGATATTTAGTTTAACATTTGTTCGGTACTACTTAAACAAACACGGTGCCAAAAGCAGATTCCCCCTCTCGCCGTATTTATTTAGTCAGCATAATTCGTTAAACTTCAAGTATTTCATAGTGAGAAGCACCTCGCACGGCTCGTATGGGCTCATTCCAGTAGTCACTGAGGACTTTAATGAACGATCCTCCGAAATAAAAGATGAGTGCGGAGTAAAAAACAAACAGTTGTATAATGATGATAGAGCCCGATGTACCATAAACCGTGCTTATATTACTTCTTGACAATCCCCAGTTCACTACAATTTTCCCAAAAGTAAATAGCACAGTAGTAAGGAAGCCTCCTGCTACAGCCACCCTCCAGCTGGGTCGCCCGTCGGTGAGGTATTTGAAAATACATGTGAACCAGACGGCAACAATGATCACAAAGATGACCTCATTAAGAATATAATTTAGCAGCCAGCTGGCTTGGGGCATCAAATAGTCAATGTAGTTTCCCAGAAAGCCTTGCATCCACTCGGTTAGTAAGCCAAGGATAAACAGGATACCAGCCAAACCAATGATTAAAAGTGAGCGGAACCGGCGCCTCAGCTTATAGCCGAATCCGGCATCTTTTTTTATCCGGATTTGCCAGATATCGTCAAGGGAATCTTCAATCACCTGGAATAGTGTAGTTGCCACGAACATCAAAAAGATAAATCCGATCAACGTTACATACCAGTTTCCCGCCAGACCGATAATGTTATTTAAAATTTCCTGAATCTGCCGCGCACTCTTAGTTCCAACCACACCGATTAACCTTTCGATCAACGCTGTTCGGACCCTGTCGGGTGCTATAAATAAGCCAAGAAGTTGTATTATAATGATGAGTATGGGAGTAACCGCAAAGGTGGTAAAAAAAGCTGTCGCGGCTGCCATCCGCAAAGGTTCTGCTTTTTTGAGGGTTATAAAAGACTCACGCAGCAAAAAGAACAGCGCTTTCGCACTAACAAGCAAATTGATCCTATATTTTGTATTGAGAGGCAAATTAAGAGATTTAAAAATCGGCTAACGTTACCGGTTGATGTTAAAATTAAAATGTGCAGCCTCAAAAGTTGAAGCCTTTACCTAAGGAAGATCAATTATACCAATTAAAGAAAGATTTAATAACAATAAAAACACAAAAGCTCGATTTATTTTCTGTATAATTGATTTAGAAAAGCATCAATTGCTAGACGGCCAGGCTTTACTATGAAAAGAGTTTTAATTGTTGACGATGATTCAGATATAATTGACCTGGTTTCCTTGATTTTGGAAGAGGCTGGGTTTCAAGTAATTGTTTCAAGTCAACAATCCTTGATAAAAGATATCTATAGATACAAACCGGGTCTCATACTATACGACGGTTGGAAAAAGCAAAAAGAAGATTTCCAGGTATTAAGTCAAGTGAAACGCGATAAGATTTGCAGCCGAATCCCTATCATTTTATTCTCTACCGCCACCGATCTTCCGTCGCTTGCTCAGGCCTATCAAACTGATTCTTATTTGGATAAACCCTTTGAGCTTGACCAATTGGTGGACGCGGTACGCAATTGCTACAACCTGCAGTACCAATAGGCCTAATTAATCCGTTTCAAATCTTTTTTACGTAACCATCCTTTAGTGACCTGCCCCTGCGTATTGAAAAAGACGACATAGATGAAGCCATTTTTTTCTTCCACCGCTGTTAGCTCGGCATTATTCCAATGCACCAGAAAGGCGTTTCGGCGTGTGCTTTCATCAGGCTGATCATGGAAATACGCTTTATTTACCGCCAGCGTATACTTCTTCTTGTTTTTCAACTCCTCCAGATGTTCTTGCTGCTCTTTGGTGGCATCCGCCTCTGACGCTGGCTCTGCCTCCTCCGGTTGTTGTTCTTCTTCACCCAGCAAGCTGTCCTGTTCCGCCTCCGGCTGCTCTGATACGGTCATTGTATCCTCGCGCCGAATCTCCTCAACCGGGATATCATTTGCAGGAAGATCACGCGATGCAGTGCTAGTGGTGTCCTCGTCGCGAGCAAGGGAATCAAAAGAGAGGCTATTCTCCGCCTTAGCATTTTTATCAGAGAAAAACGAAAAAGCTGCAAAGGCACCAAGCCCGACCACCAGAAAGATCAGAGCAAAGAGTGCGGTTTTAGAAATACTTACCGATGATGAATCCGCCAGCACCGCCGTACCGGCAGATCCGTCTTCATTATTGGCGAGCATGCGCCGCAAGCGCTCAATTTCCTGATCCTTCTGCCTGCTCTCCTGCTCGTATTTTAGGACTTGACTTTGCAACTGAGAAATCTCAGTTTGAACAGCTGCAGCACTCCCTAGCGCAGCCCCCGTGTTTTCTGCCGATTTCGTGCTGTTAATAAGGATGGCCTCATGTAACTTAACTCCGTCCTCGTAGCGATTTTCAGGTTTCTTTTCCAGGCACTTGCCAATGACTTCGAGCAGCCATCCCGGAACCTGCATCTCCCGCTCCCTCCGCTCGTCCGACCAGCTTTTGGGCATGTTCGCTCTCCTCAACGACATCAGGTCGGGAACGGGCGTTTCCATATGGGAAAGCATCACTGTATTTCTGTTTGTTTCTCCCCCATCCTGCAAGGGAAAGGGAACCTGACCGGCGAGTAGTTCATATAACACCACCCCAAAGCTGTAGACGTCTGTTTGAAACAACATCTTGCCTTCGTTTTGCTCTGGCGCCATGAACTCTATGGCACCAGCATGGCGTAAGCTGGTTCTGCGCTGCTCGTCGGACATTACCGCCAAACCGAAATCCAGCAATACATAATTGGCCGTATGGATATTGAACTTAACATTATTGCTTTTGATATCTCCGTGCTTCACTCCCACCTTATGACAATGCGCAATGGCCCCTGAAAGTTGATCAGCTACTTTGATCACCTCTCGGACGCTGAACAAAGGGTCGTGCGGAGACTTCAGGAGCTCTTCTAGGTCGGGGCCCTCGATGAACTCCATTTCAATAAAGGGGAAAGAACCGCTTTCCGTTATTCCGGAATTTAAAATCTTCACCACATTTGGATTAGGAACTTCATTTACTTTCTTCAGCTTCAAAACCTCGTTCTGAAAGCTTTGGAAATTCTTGTCCTCGGTGCTCTCCGCGTGAATCGGAGTAGGAAGAATTTTAACGGCTGTAAAAATCTCTCCTACCCTGCGCCCCTTGTATACAGAACCCTGTCCGCCGGTACGCAGTGCCCCCATGTTCTCTAATCCTTCTGTTATTGTAAATACCCTTGCCATTCTATCTATTATTGCTGATCCGGTACATAGTAAAACTCCAGAACAGCCGTCTCTCCAATAATTATCTGATCGCCGTCGTGCAGCTTATGACCAATCTCGATCGAGTTAAGTTTAATCAGCTCATCATTTAAGGCCGATTTAATTTTTACCTTGTTTCTCGGCGGCACGCCCCCTTCGTCCGCAAACAATAAGAAACAGGAGCTCTCGCTATTCCATTCAATATGGGCGTGTTGCCTGCTGATGTACTTATTAGCCTCGTCAGCTGAATCTGCCGGAAAAGCAATCGTGTTGATCCTGAAGAAGCCATCTTCCATCTGAGCTTTCCGCTCGCGGCCTATCGTTACCTTTTTACCGTCCGACCGTATCAGATATTCCTCTTGTTCAGCCTCTCCGCTCAAAATGGATATTTTTGCAGAGGAAGTCCGCTGGAGCACGCTTTCACGAGTCCGGATAAACAAAGCCGCATCAATTCCTTCAATCTCCTTAGCCTCCTTTGGCAGTGCATCAACAAAGACAATATCCAGGGCCCAATCTGCGGGGAGGTCGATGGCGAAGTCGTCTGCAATTCTTTGTACTTCTGCCTTAAATCTTCCTGCTTCATGAATATAAACAGCCGATTCATAAATATGTTGCTCATCTCTACCAGGAGCCAGAAACAAGTTGATCCCCCGGATGTGCCCGCCTTCCCCTCCTTCCAGCTTCTGCAGCTCGTCTTTCACCGCCCTCAACAGGAAGTCGCGGTAGCCTTTGGCATCTTCAGGCTTATTCTCTGTATCATTATCGAAAAAGTTAAACATTATTGTGTGTGCTAATCATCTTAATATAACATTCAAAGTATAGTCCGGTTTACATCGGACGCCGTCTGTTCAAAACTTGAGTCATCTGCTCCTGAACTACCATGGTACTATCTGTCGGCCGGTTGGGGACAGGTGCAGGTGCAGGTGAAACGGGTACAAAACCTTTGATGTAGCCCTTTTGTAGTAGAATTGGCAGTACGTGTTTCCCAGCCAAAGCCACTGCATCCGAGGAACCTTTTGTAGCCTCGATCCGGATACAGGTAACGATGTAACCTGGCCCGATCGCTTTTGGAGCAAAGAAAACATACCATCCATCATTGATGCGCTCACCCTTCCAGACACGTTCTGGTGTGCCGGTTTTTCCCGCTACGGAAATGCCTAACTGGGCGACTTTATTTTCACTCTGCTTGATCATATATTCTTTGATCGAGGCTGCAAAAGCAGGATCCTTGGCAAGTTTCACGCCACCGCTTACCGATAATACCGAGTCGCTAATTTTCTGCACATACCTATTCTTCACAAGCATTCCGTTGTTTGCTATTCCGGCTGCTAAACGTGCTACCGCAGCTGGGGTAGCTACCAACTCGCCCTGTCCCCATGACATCCCTGAAATTCCTTTGGCCCGCGTGCGTCTTATATTATTGGGATCGTACTTCGGCTTTGTATTAAATTCAGTCCGCCGCCATAGCGCCTGCCACTTATCTTCCCTGGCTCCGGGTTCCTCCTGGCGTCCGTAGTAAAACCCGCCCACGCCGTGTAAAAACATTCCTGTCTTTATATACAAGTCCGTCATCTCATTTTGCAACGCCTTTTCATTTGCCAGCTTTATGTAGAAAACGTTATTCGACTTAACCAAAGCCCGCTCCATCGAAATATTTCCTGTTTCATCTGGTTCGGGGCCACGTGTCCGGATACGCTCATTAGGAGCAACGGGATAAGTAAGATCGGCGGCAGCCATACCCAGCTTGTTAAATGCGGCCAGGGTAGTAGCGATTTTAGCGGTAGAACCAGGTTGAGTGGCATAAGTAAATCCCAAATCAGCTGTAGTCGTCCATCCCGCCAGACGGTTTTGCTCCCTGGAGGTCATCGTCAACAGCTCCCAGTTTTTTAGAGGAGGAAGCGGATAGACGGCCGAGGCAAGAACATCGCCACTGCTCGCCTCCATCACCACCACCGACACCCGGTTGTCCTTCAGAGAATCGTCGAGAGCAATGGATTTCTGAATACTGGTCTGCAAAGAGGCGTCCATGGTTAGCTGCACGTCCCGATTTCGTTTTTTAAACTCCTCCACTTTCCTACTGTTAATACCTGCAAGCAGCAAGGGGGCTAATGCACTATAATCTCTTTTGGACACTGTCATTTCCTTTACTCCTCTTGGAAGAAAACGGTCTTCCCGGTAAGCACTGGCAATCACATCATAAGAGGTAGTAGGTGTCTCGAAACCTCGCAACTCTGCCGCGTGTTCATATTCGGCAAAATAACCATTCGTGCTTCCGTAAAAGACTCCTGAGTTGGCGTCTCCCGTCCAGAAAAACATATGTTCGGCGAAGGGATAATACCGGTCGAGGCGCTTATGCATAGCAGAATCAAGATTATAGGATATGCCAGATGCTGAAAGTATTGATCTTTGTTGTTTAATTAACTCAGGCTTGCTGGTTGCCAGAATTCTTCCGTTCCGGTCGTACAATGAACCAGCTTGCAACTTATTCATCAGGATAGCAATGCGAGGGTTATAGCTAAACATCCTGCTGCCGCTTCTGTCGGCTACCAGCGCCGGCTGAACCACCCATTTCTTGTTACGGAAGAGGTAGCGGGAAACATTGATAGTAAGTAGGAAAACACCGATACAGGCTGCTGCTAGGGCCGGAATCAAATTCCTGTCTTGTTGTTTTGTTACGTAAGACATTTGGACCGCTGTCCCTTTTGCCATGGATGCCGAAAGCAAGAATCCTGCGGCTAGCATATTAGCCACTAAAGAAGAGCCGCCGTAGCTTACAAAAGGCAGCGAGACTCCTGACAGTGGCAGTGCCCCCGTTGAGCCTCCTGCAATCAACAAGAACTGCACGAACGTGCTGATTCCTATCCCTGCACAGAGATAGAACAGGAAAGGCGTCCCTGTCTGTCGTCCCACTAGTATGGAGCGGTGTAGATAAACCAGGAACAGGATAAAAATGCAGATAATACCTGTCCAGCCAAATTCCTCGCCTAATGCTGGCAATACCATATCGGTGTGGGCTTCGGGGATAGTTTTGGCAAACCCTTCTCCTACTCCCTGCCCGGTTAATCCGCCACTCGCCATCGCCCAAATACCATTCGCTACGTGGTCGCCGCCAAACACTTCGTTATTCCAGGCATCTTCCCAAATTGCCTTCCGCTCCACCAACCGCCGCATAGGCCCCGGGAAAAGCTCAGCTAAATAAGGGATTTGATCCAGCAGCAAAAAACTTCCGATAACTACCAGAGCCATTACGGAAGACTCACTCAACTGTCGCCGTTTCCACAGCGATACTCCGGCAAGAATGACGATGGTAACCAGCGTTGCGACCCATATTGAGGTGAAGATCCAGGCAGACAACACGTAGAGAACAACCGATGCTGCCATGAACATAAAGTCGCCACGCGAAAACGAAAACAGGACAATGAAGGTGAAACAAATCACCATTGCAGGACCTAAATCGCCGAGCACCAGAAAGAAAAAGATCGATACGAGAATTGCGATAAGCGCGAACGAAAAGAACGTCCAGCGCTTTTTCCAATTCGTGTATTCACTGATAAACCGCTCGTTTGTGGCAAAGAAACCGGCGAGAAACAAAATGATTGAATACTTAACCAGTTCACTTGGCTGGAATCCGAAAAGATTCACCTTTACACCGCTACCCTCCGGTCCTGCTCCAAAAAGAATGGTAAGAAACAAAAGACCTGTCGCCAGGACAGCCCATGGCCAGCCATTGGCAGCTTTTTTATTGTTCCGAAAAATGAAGAGGCGGTATAGAGGAGAATCAACAGTAAATCGACGAATGTTAAACATCATCAGGACTCCGATAATCACCACACCGATGCCGAAATAAATCAAAGTGTCCTTTGCCAGAAAACGATCCCGCAGCGGGTCTTGCAAACTCAGCAGGGTGATAAATGAAAGCCCGGTCAACAGCATGAGGATCGGCAGGATCAGTGGATCTGCCTGTTTGAATCGCACAGTAAAAAGAAGATGTAACAGAAAAAAGCCCAAAAAGAACCCGGCGACAATGATTCCATACCAGGAGTTGTACTCTTTCGGAGTTCGAACAATTAACGATCGCTCCTTTTTCAGGATATTAAAATCGCGGGTAGACAGGAGACGAACCGTATGAGGCGCCTGGTAGAAGTCAAAAGTTTCAGTACCGTCCAGTTCCTGCACTCCCTGCGACTGGCCGAACTGAAACCCGGGTTGCAATGGCAACACTTCAAAGGCTTTATCCGCCGGCAATCCTGCAAATGAATAGCGACCGTTCTTGTCCGTTCTCGCATAGGCTGTTAGGGATTGAAGTTGACGGTTATTGGCGGAATCAAGCAGGTAAGTCCTTCGAAAGTCCTCTCCCTTCTCCACTACAGACTTAAAAACCTGGGTCACTTCTTCGCTGTAAGCACTATCCTGTGGAAGAATCATCTCCAATCTCACAAGCACTCCGGATACAGCCTCGTCGTCTTTGTTGAGAACCTGACCTTTTATACGGTTTGATCCCATCCCTACGTTCGTCTCAGCATTTACAGCCATCGGGCTTGTCCTCTCCGTTACGAAAAGAGCAGAATCCGCACCTGTATAGCCGAGGAAAGAACGTGAGGCAGTCACCCGCTTTTTAAATGACTCCCCTCCGCTTTGAAAGGCATCATCCGCAACTACATAATATTTCCGCTTATTTAGTTCCCCAATGTTATCTATCTGATTTGTCTCCGAACTACGCACTTTGCCCACTACCGAGGAGATGAGCTCTATGTCTTTTTTCTCTTCGAAATAATAACCCTTCTGCAGCAAGGTCCTGATCCCTTCAGAAATATTAAGACTGTTCAAATTTACCATAGTTCCGGCCTTTAGCCGCTGCGCTACGTCTTCGAAATCGCGCTGGTGTACGCTGTATAGCTGAAAAAAAAGCAATCCCAACACAAGCGTATTGAGCAGTAAAAACAAACGTTCGGTACCTCTTCTATTAGTATTTTCTGTCATTGTTGCATTCTATTCGATTACTGGATCCACCCTTTTAGTGGTATCCATAAGTATTAAACTGTCACTCGCCATTCCTTCCTCCGTCGCACTTTGTTCTGTAGTATCAGGTGTTGGGGCCTTTTCATTTTCAGAGCCACCCCTGTTGGTGAGCAAGAAAATGATCACAAGCAGAAATATCAGGCAAAGCCCGGCCAGAACAAAAACATAGGGATTGTAGCTTTTCTTTACAGGCTGCTGTACCGGCTGACCCTCTAGGGGCTTTGATACAATCACTTGAGGGGGTACGGAGACAGGTTGTGGCTTTGCTTCGTTAAGCGGCCGTTTCACTTGCCGGTTTTTGGGTGGTTTGATCACCTTCGCCTTCACCGGCTTTTTACTGTTATGGACGAGTACGACGGTGATATTATCCTTTCCACCGTTTTGATTGGCTGCCGACACCAGTTGGTTTCCCTTTTGTTCCAGACTGGAAGCGCTGCTCAATATCGAGGTGATTTCATGCTTATTAACCAGATCGGTAAGACCATCGCTGCATAGCAGCAAAGTATCTCCGGGAAGAAAAGGCGACTGTCCCGTCTCGATATAATCCTTCTGAAGTTGTATCTGTTGGCCGAAGCCAAGCGCCTTGTTGATTTCGTTCCGTTTGGGATGCTTCATCGCAGATTCTTCCGACAGCCGGCCGCTATCCTCGAGGAAGCCAACAAAAGAATGATCTTTGGTCACCTTCACTAATGAATGATCGCGAAGCAGATAGAGCCGTGTATCACCCACGTGGGCATAATAAAACAGGTTATTCTCTACGTCCACTACAGCCAGCGTTAGTACGCAGGCCATCTTATCATACTGCTTTATCTGCTGCTTCTCTTCCTGTATGCGTTCATTAGCGGAGGAAAAAGCTTCCTTCATTGTATTGATAATGTTGGAAACCGGCTCCTTCAAATGCCTCTGAATGGCGTCCTTTGCAATAGCTGCAGCTACCTCTCCACCCACATATCCTCCAACGCCGTCGATCACACAAGCGATAATGAAGCGATCGCCCATCGCCTTTTCGGCAATAAAGGTATCTTCATTATTGTCGCGAAGCTTGCCAGTATCCGTAATCCCAAAGAAATTTTCAGCCATTGCGCTTATGAGTATTTTTTATATCCCTGAAATGCATGATCAGCAGGAAAATGCATATGGCCAGGAGAGAAGCTGATAAAATATATGACATACTAGGATTTGAAAATATTTACACCCACGATCCCATTCAGCAACATCCGCGAATTGACGGGAAGTTCTGTCCACTCCGGTTTATCCGCGTCGCTTCTTTTTACTTCCCGCTCGTTAAGCAGCGTTTTTTCACCGAAGGATGCCAGGTAAAAGCGGTCTTCCTTCTTGTTATACTTGATGCGTAAGTGCGGTGAATCCACCCAATCGGATGGAATTTTGAAAATAAAGGACCCTTCCCGTGTTTCATCTTTGCCAGAAATCAGGATGTCTTCATCCTTCATGAAAAACTCTACTTTTTTTCCGGCAAAAGCTTTATCGGGAACAATGGTTTCAAAGCGAGCAAAGCCGTTCACATTTCCGGTGGTGGTAGTGCTGCGCTCATCATACTCCAGCTCGTTGATATAGGGAAGTTCGTAATAGCCCTCGCTATAAAAGGTAAAGCCTTTCAGCACATCCTGGCTTACATCAAACGTTTCCGCAATCCCTGTCTGTCTCGGTATAAAAGTGACCCTCAGATTTTCCTCTTTCTGCGTACCACCACCTGGAAGCAACTTGCCGATAAACCCTTTGTCGCCCGGACCATAATCGGGATGTGAGACAAAACGGAACACCCACTTGCTGCTGGATGGCTCTACTGTTTTTCCCTGGCTCGCGTGCTCCTGCAAAATCTCATAAAACTTCTTAACCGACTCGTGCACGATAATACCGAAGATGCCTTTGCGGTTATCCATAAAAAGCCTGTAATCGTCCTGATTGAAGCTGATGATGAACTCGTGATAGAAAACCACCCGGTCGCCGAAAGAAAGCTCCGCGATTGATTCTTTAAATTTTTCAATGATATATTTATAGACGTCGTTGGGCGTCATGGTTTGTGGACTATTTAGAGCTGAGGTACCCTCATCGCTCAAAAACCACTCGTGTAACCCAATACGTTGCCAAAAAGATGGTTTCTCGTTCATGTGTGTTTTAAAAGACTTATTTAGAACCAACAAACTCAGAGAAGTGTTTGGAGTGGTCCATATAATCCGGTAGTGCCACAGATTAGAATTTTTAGGAAAATCAGGGCAAATGACACTACTTCTTCATCTCTTCCAGCTTCTTGATGCAGTCGTCAACCGTGCTTCTGGCAATTTGATACAGCTGCCAGTTTCCGTCGGGTATTACCTTTAGCAAGTTGCGGCATTCCCGGATAAAAACGGATCCAAAATCAGGATCTCTCTCAACAATCTCCTTGCAGTTATCAATAATATCAGCATACTTAATCGTTTGAGAATCTGGACTAGTAACTTTAATTCTTGCTGCCTCCTTCGTCTTGCGCTTCCGACGGTTCCATTGGGGATATTTATCCTTTACATAAACGTCGGTAAGCTCAACAACCAGTTTGACAGCTCTTTCCGCCTGCTCATTTCCCAATAAGCCGAGCAAAAAATTGAAGATTTCTTCCTTCCTGACAGGCGTATCCTCTAGCACATCATGCAGCAAGGCAGCAGCCAGGATTGGAAGATCATTGGTATAGGCTTGGCAAATTTCCATTACCCTAATGGGATGAACGATATACCGATCGGGTGTATATTTCCGTGTCTGATCGCCATGTGCCCTATCGGCGAAGTTTTTTATCTGTTCGAGAACCGCCTCCATACCCTTCTAGAAGCAGCAGGTATGCAAAAAAGTTTTTAAGAACCTTTGACAGCGGATAAGGCCAAATTCTGGTAACAATAGCGCCGAGGTTCTGTTAATAACAAAAACCTCTATTACATCTTTACGGCATTAAGAGCAATACCTATGAGTATCTCAGATAATAATTACCTCTGGTGGCAAACGGGCGTTATCTATCAAATCTATCCAAGGTCCTACCAGGATAGCAACGGCGACGGAATCGGCGACCTGCAGGGTATCATCCAACGATTAGATTATCTCAAATGGCTGGGCGTCTCGGCGGTTTGGCTTTCGCCGATCTTTTCTTCGCCGATGGCAGATTTTGGTTATGACATTTCCGACTACCAAAATATTCATCCTCTATTCGGCTCCCTTGATGATTTCGACCAGCTGCTGGAGGAGGTGCATTCCCGGGAGATGAAGCTACTACTCGACCTGGTGCCGAACCACACATCCGATCAGCATCCCTGGTTCCTTGAGTCGCGTTCATCCAAAGACAACCCTAAACGCGACTGGTATATATGGCACGATGCGTCCCCTGACGGCTCCTATCCGAACAACTGGCTTGCTGTTTTTGGTGGCAGCGCATGGGAGTGGGACGAGCATACGCAGCAATATTATTACCACGGTTTTTTAAAAGAGCAGCCTGATCTGAACTGGCGTAACCCCGAGGTGGAGGAGGCAATGCTGAACATGATGCGCTTTTGGCTCGACAAAGGTGTTGACGGATTTCGAGTTGATGTAATTTGGCATATAATCAAGGACAAGAAGCTGAAAAACAATCCAGTAAACGAATACTACAACCCTCAAGATTCCACCTACAATCAAGTGATTCCTATCTATTCTACGGACCAGCCGGAAGTGCACGATATAGTAAGAAAAATGAGGGAAGTAATCGACTCATACGATGGGCGATTACTGATCGGCGAAATTTACCTGCCAATTCACAGGCTCATAATGTACTACGGCGAGAACAATAACGAAGCTCACCTCCCTTTCAACTTTCAGCTTATTTCACTTCCCTGGAATGCAAGGCAGATCGCAGCGGCGGTACACGAATATGAAAAAGCCCTGCCTGAAAATGGTTGGCCGAATTGGGTGTTGGGTAACCATGACCAGTCAAGGATTGCAAGTAGAGTTGGCCTAGACCAAGCCCGGGTGGCGGCTATGCTTTTACTCACTCTCCGAGGGACGCCCACCATCTATTACGGGGATGAAATCGGAATGAGAGACGTGCCCATACCTGCAGAAGAAGTGCAGGACCCGCAGGGTTTGAACATGCCTGATAAGAACTTAAGCCGCGATCCTTTTAGAACACCAATGCAATGGGATAGCTCAGAAAACAGTGGATTTACAACAAGCAGACCTTGGCTCAGACTCGATCGGGCTTATAGAAGATTTAACGTTGAGTCGATGAGAGCTGATCCTTGCTCCATCCTCTCCCTGTATAAACGGTTGATTGAAAAACGACAACAGGAGCCCTCACTCACGTACGGCAGTTATACGCCCCTGTTCTCTGATGCGCAAGTGATGGCCTACTTACGCCATGCAGAAGGGCATCATAAATTCCTTATTGTGCTGAACCTGACACATCGCCCTTGTTATGTCGATAGTAGCAAAATAGAGGCTCTGCAGTCGCTGAGAGGCACTATTGAGGTTGCTACTCTTCCAGAACTCGAAGGGTCTGAATTACATAATAAGTTCACGATGGGCGGAGATGAGGGAATCCTGGTGAGGCTTAGAAATGAAGGCCAAGCATTTTTCCCGTCAACGAATTAGCACCATCTTGTAAAACTGCTTAAAGGAGATTATGGAAGGCCTAAATAGATGAGCCCTAACAATTCCTTCAACGCTTCTTAACAATCGCTTAACAGCTAAGCTATATTCTTGTAGTGTGAACGACAAAGGAATAACAACGGATCAACTGGTTGTCTTGCTGCAAAGATTGTCTACGTATAATGAGGCTATAGGCGCCTACTGCGGGAGGATTAACAAAGCAAGAGGTATCATTGCTAAAACCACGACCGGCCCCGTCTATATATCCAAAAAGCAAATTCAGAAGTTCTCGAAGGATGAGACACTCCTTGATGACTTAGAACTTTCTGCCATTGCTCAAAACTTTCGCTTGTACTAGTTTGAACCCTATATCTTGAACCTTAAGCGCATGCCCCCTGCAGTCCAGGGGGCATTTTTTTTGCTCTCGATCAATACCCTGATGGATAAGTATCAGGAGGCTCGTTGCGAGGAGTGATTTTGAGGGGTCGTAACGCGGTAGACTCGTCAATAAATATAAATGCATCGTAGCGCTTTGGAACAATGGTTGGAACGTAGTTTCCTGCCTCTCGGCCCGGATCGTACTGTACCCCAATTGCCCGGTGTCCGATAGACTTCATAAAAGTGGGGTTATTCTGTAGTTCCTTTGAAAACAACAGTTTATTCTCCGCCCCAGAACGGTGAAGCATGTCTTCCCAACTCCCTCTCTTGGCGTTCGGAACCCGCATTGTTTCAATCGAACCTCCCCATTCATCGGCTGCTATCACCTGCCCCTTGTAAGATCCAAAACCTACGATGTAGACATTATCCTGGCCGAACTCCTCACGCACCAACTGACCCACGTTAACCATTCCGGCAGCAGCCATATCCGTAAACCTCGCATCTCCCACGTGGGTATTGTGCTCCCACACAATAATTTTTGAGTCGGGACCGTGAAACTCCAGCAGACGTTTAATCGTGGCGGTCATGTGCCTGTCTCTGATATTCCAAGAGGCTCCACTATTGCTTACAGAGGTCCGGTAATAATTTTCGCCATTCACCGCCACAAGGGCATTCTGTTGCATCACCAACTCCGCCTCCGTGTCTCCCGTTCCTGGCCCCGTCAGCTGGGAAACTGCCTGCCATAGTTTTTGAACCTGCGCCCGGCAATTAGCCGAAGCCGTGGCCACCGCGTAGGCGTACTGCCCCGGGTCAGCACTATAAGGTTGAAAACAACTACGCACTTCATTTGCCATTTGCATCAGCGAATCGTTCCCCTGAATATACAGCATCAACTCCTCCATTGATTCCCAAATGCAATACACATCCAAACCATAAAAACCCACCTTCTCGGCCGCAGCCTTCGATTGGTTCCAATTGTTCATCCAGGTAACCAGCGAGGCCACCTCATAATTACCCCACATCCAAGTAGGCCAGCGATTATACTGCTGTAGTAACGCTAAGGTTTGCAAACTATCCCTTTGAGGTCCCCTGACAAACTGGTTGACCCGATAACTGTCGGCCCACTCTCCTTCTACTCCAATCATATCAAATCCTTTTTCCTGGATTAAGCGTTTTGAAATAGCAGCTCGCCAGGTATAAAATTCAGATGTGCCATGGGATGCCTCGCCGAGCAAAACAACCCGCGCATCGCCGATACTGTTAATTAAAGAATCCAGATCATTTGCGTTTCTGAGGGGATGAGATGGGATGGAAACAAACAGTTCATCTGTGCCTGTCCTGCCCTTACAACTCAGAAAAAGACTTGATATTATTAATAAACAGGATACAAAAAAGCTCGCTCTCATGGTGACTGTCTTTCCCTGAAGTGTTCAAAAAGAAAGCCACGATGCCGGCAAGTCCACCAGTAAAAACACCTGATTCTTACAAAAATACAATATTCACCTTCCCGTAACGAGAGGGGAGCTTCTCTCCTGGCGGTTAACAGTTCCCAAAATTTGATCAATAGTTCGATAATCGGCCAGTCCGAGCTGATTCACGTATTTGCAATTCCCGGAATGGTTTGGAGCAATGAAAACCGGCATATCAAACCCAAGTTTAATGTAATAGGAAGAAATAAAATTAGGAACCGGTAGCGACTTGGCTGTTTCTAAAATCTCGGCAGACAACTTATTGAGTGGCTTAAGCAGCAGCCGAAACTCATACACCGGGCACTCGTCTATAAAGTTGAACCAATTGCTTTTACCGCTATCTAGCTCAATTAATAATGCGCGCGACTGCACTCCACGTAACTTTCCAAATTGATGCTCAGGTTCTCCCATCTCCGGAAATTTATTTCGTATCCAAATGTCGCTGTTGAGATATCTCGAAAAAATATCAATTCGCTCTTGTACTGTCAGCTTTATCATAACGTAGCAAAATTACTAATATTTTTAGCAATCTTACTGCCAAAAGGTTTTGGAAACGCGTTTAAAAAGTAGAATTTATTGAGATCCACCGGGTAAAAAAACGATTCCCTGCAGATACGTAGTTCCCTTGTTTCCTGTTTGCCCTTAATTCAGGTTTAATGATTTCCCAAATTCCATTTCAGATTTTACCTTTGACAATTCATCAAAAGCAGTCATGGATCTTAAGAACAAAACGGTAATCATAACAGGGGCCTCATCAGGGATTGGAAAAGCTTGTGCACTTGAGTTTGCAAAGCGCGGAGCAAATGTTGTTCTTGGAGCTCGGCAATTTGTTACCCTTTGCGAGCTCGCCCAGCAAATAGAAAAAGAATATGGTGTCAGAGCTGTGGCTGTCCAATGTGACGTTTCGAAAGAGGAAGATTGCGAGCATTTGGTGAAACAAGCTCAGCTTACCTTTAACCGCATTGATGTATTAATTAACAATGCTGGCATCAGCATGAGAGCTTTATTTAAAGATCTGGATCTTGTTGTGATAAAGAACCTTATGGATATCAACTTTTGGGGCACGGTGTATTGCACCAAGTTTGCACTGCCTGAACTTTTGAAAAACCAGGGCTCTGTTGTAGGTGTCTCTTCTATCGCTGGATATCGTGGCTTGCCCGGCAGAACGGGATACTCAGCTTCTAAATTTGCTATGAACGGCTTTTTGGAAGCACTTCGTGTTGAGAACCTGAAAACAGGCTTACACGTGATGGTGGCAGCACCCGGCTTTACGGCATCCAACATCCGAAACACCGCATTGGCGAAAGATGGCCGTTCTCAGGGAGAAAGCAGCATGGACGAAGGAAAAATGATGAGTTCAGAAGAAGTGGCCAGAATCATTGTTGACGGTGTGGTACAGAGAAAACGTACGCTAATCATGACTAGCCAAGGAAAACTTGCCGTGCTAATGAACAAACTGCTTCCTGCCTGGGTAGACAAGAAAGTATACCAGCTATTCACGAAAGAAAAAGATCCGCTGATACGGTAAGAATGGATGTTGAAAACATCCCGAACAGGAAGCAGTTTTAATCCCCCGCATTTTTTAACTTAGCGATTTGAAAAAAGGAGCATAGGTTTGGATTATTTAAAGGGATTAAATCCTTCTCAAAGAGCAGCTGTAGAACAAGTTAACGGTCCGGTAATGATTGTAGCCGGCGCCGGATCAGGCAAAACCCGCGTAATTACTTACCGCGTGGCTCACCTTATAAAATCGGGCGTAGACCCATTTAATATCCTTGTACTTACCTTTACCAACAAGGCTGCGAAGGAAATGCGCGACCGGATTACAAGCGTTGTTGGACCAGAAGCTAAAAACATCTGGATGGGTACCTTTCACTCGGTTTTTGCGAAAATTTTGCGTGTTGAAGCAGAAAAAATCGGTTACCCTAATAACTTCACTATTTACGACACCGACGACAGCAAGAGCTTGCTACGGGCTATTCTGAAGGAACAGCAGCTTGACGATAAGCTTTATAATGCGAACTTCGTGTACAATCGCATTTCATCTGCGAAAAACAACCTGATATCTCCGGCAGAATATCTGCAGAATGAGCATATCCAAGCTGAGGACTTCTCCACCGGTCGTGGGCGACTTGGAGAGCTGTATCAGATTTATACGCAACGGTGCTTCAAAGCAGGAGCAATGGATTTTGATGACCTTCTTTTTAAGACCAACGTGCTCTTGCGGGAACATCCGGACGTGCTGTACAAATACCAGAACAAGTTCAAATACCTGATGGTAGATGAGTATCAGGACACCAACTTCTCCCAATACCTTATCGTAAAAAAACTCGCGGCTATTACCGAAAACATCTGTGTGGTAGGTGATGATGCGCAAAGTATCTACGCTTTCCGCGGAGCTAATATTCAGAACATCCTCAACTTTGAGAAGGATTATCCGGACCTGCGGGTTTTCAAACTAGAGCAAAACTACCGCTCAACTCAGAATATTGTAAATGTTGCTAACAGCATCATTAAAAACAATACTAACCAGCTGAAGAAGGATGTCTTTTCAGAAAATGAAGAGGGCGACAAAATCAAGATTTCCCGGGCATTTACGGATAATGACGAAGGTAAATTCATAGCCGAAAGCATTGCTCAGGAGCGGGCTCTTAAGGGACTGAAATACAAAAGTTTCGCCATTCTTTACCGAACAAATGCTCAATCAAGGGCGATGGAGGAAGCGCTGCGAAAACTGAATATCCCATATAAAATTTACGGGGGTCTTTCTTTCTATCAACGAAAAGAAATCAAAGACCTCATCGCTTACTTCAGGTTAACTTTTAATCCCAACGATGAAGAAGCGTTGAAACGCGTAATCAACTATCCGAAAAGAGGTATTGGCGATACTACGGTAGATCGGATCATTGTAGCAGCGGACAAGAATAATATCACTTTTTGGGAAGTTATCACGGATGCTCACAAGTATCTTGAGCCGAGGAGCGCGGGGGCGGTTGCAACTTTTGGTACCTTGGTTCAAAGCTTCCAGGTACTGGCCAAAACACATTCGGCTTATGATGCAGCGCTTCACATCGCACAGCATTCGGGATTGCTGAAGGACTTATACGATGACAAATCTGTAGAAGGATTAAACCGCTATGAGAATATTCAGGAGCTATTAAACGGTATCAAAGAATTTAGCGAGCGGGAAGACATTGAAGAAAAAGGGCTGGATGTATTTATGCAGGACGTCGCTCTATTAACGAACGATGACAATGATAAAGATCCTAACGCAGACACCGTCTCCCTGATGACCATCCACTCGTCAAAGGGATTGGAGTTTCCGCATGTGTATATTGTGGGTCTGGAAGAGAACCTCTTCCCCTCTCAGATGTCCCTCAACTCTCGCTCTGATCTGGAAGAAGAACGCCGCTTGTTTTATGTGGCAATTACAAGAGCGGAAAAAAAACTTACAATTTCTTATGCAACTTCTCGCTACAGGTGGGGAACTTTGACAAGCTGTGAACCAAGTCGTTTTATTGATGAAATTGATCCTAGATACCTGGAACTAGACTTTAAGGCGCAGCCGAAGCCTTCTGGCAACCCATTCTTCGACAACGAAAGAACTGCCTGGTCGAGCAAACCTTCAAGCGGCGGCGACGCTTTCACCAAGCCAAAGCCTGCTACCGCTCCTAAAACAACTGCCATCCTTCCTAAAGCCCACGTACCAACTCCCGGCTTTGCCCCGTCTGACACCAGCAATTTACAGGTAGGCATGGAAGTGGAGCATGAGCGTTTTGGGTTCGGGAAAGTAGTAAGTCTGGAAGGAAATAAACCGGATATAAAAGCCACTATTTTCTTTCAAGGGCTGGGACAAAAGCAACTCCTGCTCAAATTTGCTAAGCTCCGAATAGTGAGCTAAGACTATTAAGAAGAGCAAATTGATCGTTTGCTCTTCTTAATTTATTCCCGTCAGTCAGTAACCATTTTTCAACATCCTCGTAAAAGTTACGAACGCAAAGGTTGAGAATGGCAAGTGAGACTATACAAAATGCATCTTCTGAAAGACTCCTATTAGACATAAAAGAAGTATCCAAAAGAACAGTTCTATTTGTAAAAGCTGCACTCGCATTTACTGTTCCCCTTATATTTGTTAACCTGCTTCAGGGCTTAACGGCAACTGCGGCAATGGTAGCCGGCTATTCATCTATTCTGTGTACCATTTTATACTACGCTAAAAAAGGTGATCTTCGATTCACGAAGCTGGCCACGGTAATCAATTTGAATCTTTTCTTTGCCACGCTTACGCTGCTGCAGGGTAAAGCAACAGGTACGTACCTGTACTTTCTTCCACTTATCTTTGCCATCCCTCTTTTGGTGGAGGATAGCAAGGATTTTAAAAAAGAGCTTTTGCTCTACCTTTCTTCTACCACGATTTGCTTCGTGGTTACCGTTCTAATTGCTAACGACGTCGGCCATTTCGAGTCACTGTCGCCTCAGCAACTCAAGTTGAAGTTCTACCAAAATTGTGTGGTAGCCATCCTCCTGTCCTGCATTTTTTCCTTTTTAAGCGTTGTTCTTCAGCGGAAGTACCTGCTCGCTATCCTGGCCGAAAAGGAAAAGGCCGAAGCAGCAAGCAAAGAAGCCGAACAGGCAAACAAAGCAAAAAGTTCTTTTCTGGCGACCATGAGTCATGAAATCAGGACACCGATGAATGGAGTTATTGGTATGTCCAACCTCTTATCGTCAACGCCTTTGAATGCTGAACAGGAAGAATATGTCAAAATCATCACCACCAGCGGTGAAGCGCTCTTAAACCTGATCAATGATATTCTTGATTATTCAAAGATTGAGTCAGGGAATATGGAACTCGAAAATCAGGATTTTCACTTCCGTGAGTGTATTGAGGGAGTGATGGACCTTTTTTCTGCGAAAGCGGCGCGGCAGGGACTGGATCTCCTCTATCAGGTGGATCCGAAGATTCCCGTTCAGGTTGTAGGGGACAGTCATCGTCTACGTCAAATTCTTATCAATCTGATCAATAACGCGTTAAAGTTCACTCATTCAGGGGAAGTTTTTCTAAAAATAGATCTTAAAACAATGGGTGCTGAAGAGGTGACTTTGACCTACGAGGTGACAGATACGGGCATCGGTATTCCTTCCGCTAAAATTGATCGTTTGTTTAAAGCGTTTAGTCAGGTTGACTCATCCACCACAAGAAAATATGGAGGGACCGGTCTGGGTCTTGCCATAAGCGATAAACTTATTCGGTTAATGGGTGGCCAAATCTCGGTAAGCAGCCGAGTTGGAAATGGGTCTACTTTCTCATTTTATGTCACTCATAAGCTTTCTGACAAAGCAGTCGAAGAACCTGTTTACAGCGAAGAAGGAATAGAAAATAAAAAAGTTCTTATTGTTGACGACAACCCACATTTCCTCCTGCTGTTGAAAACGCAGTTGGAACGTTGGAAGTTGCAGGCTGTAGTAGCCGAGTCAAGCACCGAGGCGCTCGAGTTGCTCAAAAAAGAAAAAGACCTGAGCCTCATTATTACTGATCTTCTAATGCCTGTTGTTGACGGGGTACACCTGGCGACACGAGCAAAAGAACTTTATCCTGGTATCCCGACAGTACTACTAAGCGCAGTTGGAGATGAAAACCGCTCCCGATACCCGCATTTATTCTCTTCGGTATTAACAAAGCCGGTGAAAGAGCGTCAGCTTTTTAAAACCATACAGCGGGAACTAAAGGATGTTAAAATAGTAAATCCACCAGAAGGAGAAAAAAAGAAAGGAACGGCATTGTCTGGCGAATTCGCGCTGGAGTATCCCTTGTCTATTCTCCTGGCCGAAGATAACCTGGTAAATCAGAAGCTTGCCGTGCGAATACTTGAAAAACTAGGCTATACTACCGACCTAGCGCAGAATGGTGTAGAAGCAGTGGCGATGCTGCAGAGGAAAGACTACCAACTGGTGCTGATGGACGTCTTGATGCCCGAGATGGACGGACTTGAGGCAACTCGTGTTATCCGTTCAGCTGCCAAAAGGCAGCCTAGAATCGTAGCAATGACGGCCAATGCAATGGCTGAGGACCGGGAGGCCTGCTTCGAGGCAGGAATGAATGATTACCTGGCTAAGCCAATTAAAATGGAGGAGCTAATACGGGTTTTGAAGGAGGCTTCAAGGCAACTTTCGGGTGAATACCTGGAAGACTAGGCCTTTTTGGAGCGCATCGCTCTTAATTGAGTAAAGTTTGGATTATCTCTAAAAAATTGATACTCTTGAGATCCCAATCCAACCAGCGCTACCCTACCCTCCTCATTAAAATGGAAGCCCCAGCCATAGCGTTTAGCAAGTGTGGAAGCGCGAAAACATGCTTGCCCCTTCGAAAAAAAGGCTTCTTTTTCCTGTTCCAGCTCTGCTTCCTCCAACTCTTTCCGCAACGCATGGATTTTAAAAAGAATATCATCAGAAGTGAAGCGGTAAGGGTTATCGATAAGTAGCTCAAATTGAAGATTAACGGCTGTTTTTCCCGATCCCCTTTCTACAGGAATCTCCGCTCTTTGTACAGGGCAATCATCGGAAACCTGAATGAAGGTATTATAGTAGTTAGTACTTTTCATCAAACTTTAAGTTTTTAAAACGCAAATTAAGCAAATATCTGAACTGAACCAGGTCGTTTAATTTCAACTTTTCCAAGCGGAAAGTAAACCCACTCTCCTCATTTAATTAGTTGTTCAAACATTTTCTTCCTGTTCAACATTTACTAGTATTTAAACCCCATATGTACACACTTGGTATTAATGCCGTTTTCCACGACTCGGCGGCTTGTATATTGAAAGACGGCAAGCTTTTGGCTGCAGTTGAAGACGAACGGTTTACTCATATAAAACATGGTAAAAGGCCAGTGCCATTCTCGACTTGGGAACTTCCGTTTCACGCTATTGATTATTGTTTGAAAATTGCCGGAATTCATCTAAAGGAGGTAGATCAAATCGCTTACTCTTTCGATCCATTTCTACTACTTCCCGAGCAATATCGCGAGCAACAACGGATCGAAATTCCACTGTTTCAGAACAGCAATAGCAGGAATACCGAATGGTTAAATCCCTGGGACCCACTTTTTCTATCATCGATCATCAATGCCCCGCGGCAGTTGAAAGATGGTTATCCCCACCACCTGCAGAAGCGTTTTGTAGGAACAGCGCTGGATGATCTCGACTTTCATTATGTTGATCACCATACGGCCCACGCTGCCAGTGCTTTCCTGCCCTCTCCTTTCAGCAACGCTGCTGTGCTCACTCTGGACGGACGGGGTGAACTTGCCACTACAACTTATAGTGTTGGAGCAGGAAATAATATTCAACGTATCGGACAGGTGAACATGCCTCACTCGCTGGGTCTACTTTACGAGCAGCTTACCTCCTATCTTGGCTTCCTCCATTCGTCTGACGAGTATAAGGTCATGGCCCTGGCTTCTTATGGAAAGCCAGAATTCGTTAAAGATTTCCGTGAGATGATAATGCTAGGATCTGACGGCAGCTATATCATCAATAACCAAAACTTTGAGGAGCGTTTCGGCCCGGCCCGCTTAAGGCATGAGGAATTCACGAAACACCATTTTAACATTGCTCATTCCTTGCAGGCGGTGTTAGAGGAAACTGTGCTGGAACTTTGCAGTTGGCTACACAAGCAAACCGGCGAAGATAATCTGTGTATGGCAGGAGGCGTAGCGCTGAACTGCGTAATGAATGCAAGGATCAGGGATAAAAGTCCGTTTAAGAATATTTGGGTGCAGCCCGCTTCTGGCGACTCGGGCACAGCGCTTGGTGCTGCTTTGTGGCTCGACTCCCAGACCAGGAAGCCGAAAAAAAGAAGTTTTGAAATGAGCCATGCTTACTGGGGACCAGAATATTCTGACGAGGAAATCGAACAGTTTCTTCAATGGGCAAAAGTACCCTACCGGAAAATGGAAAACGTTGCTGAAGAAACGGCGGAAGTATTAGCTGCAGACAAAATTATAGGCTGGTTCCAGGGAAGAATGGAATACGGGCCACGCGCTCTGGGAAGCCGCTCGATTTTAGCTTCGCCAATCCATGCAGAGATGCAGTCGCGACTAAATGAGGTGAAAGACCGGGAAGACTTCCGGCCCGTTGGCCCGGTAGTACTGGAAGAAGATGCGGCTGAGTGGTTTGAGGGTGCCAACTATTCTCCCTTTATGTTGTTTGTGTATGATGTAAAGCCAGATAAAGCGGATCGGATTCCGGCGGTGAGGCACGTGGATGGCACGGCTCGTATTCAAACTATCAATTCAGCCCAGCATCCGCGCTATCACGAGTTATTACAGGCTTTTAAAAAAAGAACAGGGGTTCCGGTACTCATTAACACTTCATTCAACACCTTGGGCAAACCCATTGTGTGCAGCCCACGCGACGCGGTTGAATGCTTCTGGACATCGCCGTTCGACGCCTTGGTAATTGGATCATTTTTAATCGAAAAACAGAGTTAATGAAAATATCGGTAGTCATTCCTACTTACAAGCGGCCCAAGCTATTGAAAAGATGCTTGGACGCTTTACTCAACCAACAATTTGATAAAAACGAGTTTGAAGTTATCGTGGTAAGCGATGGCCCCGATGAGGAAACCGCACAACTTGCTACTCTAATGGCTGTAGTGAATCGACCAACTTTCAAATTCTATCAGCTTCCGGAAAAAAAAGGACCGGCTGCGTGCAGAAATTTGGGGTGGCTCCAGGCCCGTGGTGTTTTGATTGCCTTTACCGACGACGACTGCATTCCCACAGCTAATTGGCTAAGCTCGATCTCCAATTACTATACAGGAGAGGAAGCGATAGCATTTACAGGAAAGGTAGTAGTTCCCCGTACTAAATCGCCTACCGACTATGAGTTAAATACAGCCAACCTGGAAACAGCGGAATTTGTGACGGCAAACTGTATTTGCACCAAAAAAGCGTTGTTGAAGGTTGGGGGTTTTGATGAGCGCTTCAGTATGGCCTGGCGGGAGGATAGCGATCTTCACTTCAAACTCATTTCGCATCAAATACCCATCTATAAAGTCCCTGCTACTGTGCTTCATCCCGTAAGGAAAGCCCCCTGGGGTATTAGCATCAAAGAGCAGAAGAAGGGAATATTTAACGCCTTGCTTTATAAAAAGTATCCCAGACTGTACAGAGAACGTATCAAAGCTTCGCCCTCCTGGAATTATTATGTCATGGTGATGGCTGTTGCAGCAATGCTCGCTGCTCTGTTCAGCGGTGCCGTTCTGCTGGGCCTTGCTTCGTTCCTTATTTGGCTGGGACTGCTAATTTCTTTCATCCGGAAGCGCCTTCAGTCTACATCAAAATCGCTGTTCCATATTGTCGAGATGGTCTTCACCTCTGCTGTGATCCCCTTTGTTTCCATCTTCTGGCAATTCTATGGAGCCTTAAAATACCGAGTGCTATTTCTCTAATTACATATGACTCTATCGCCCGTTAAGATTAAAAAAATTGCCATTTTTCGAGCCCTTCAGCTAGGTGACATGTTATGCACGATACCTGCACTAAAAGCCTTACGTGCTGCCTATCCGGAAGCAGAAATTACCTTGCTGGGATTGCCCTGGGCTGAAACGTTTGTAAACAGATTCAACATGTACCTGGACCGATTCATTTGGTTTCCAGGCTTCCCTGGCTTACCAGAACAGCTGTTTAAACCACAAACGTTCTGCACCTTTTTAAAGAAAATGATTCAGGAAGAGTTTGACCTGGTGCTGCAAATGCAAGGCAACGGAAATATTGTGAACCCGATGGTAGAACTTTTCGGAGCAGCCAACGTTGCCGGGTTCTTCAAAGAAGGAGTTTATGTCCCCGGAAAATGTCTTTTTATGCCTTATCCTGAGAAAGTTCATGAGATCGAACGGCATTTACAATTAATGGAATTTCTTGGCATTCCTTCCTTAGGAAAAGACCTTGAGTTCCCTCTTACTGTAGCTGACGAGGAGGATTTAAAAAAAGCAGCCTTACCTGTTGAGGAAGGAAAGTACGTTTGTATTCATCCAGGATCCCGCGGAGCCTCTCGTCAGTGGGATACAGACTACTTTGCCCGGCTGGCTGATATTGCCATCGAAAAAGGCTTTGAAGCTGTAATCACAGGGACAAAGGAAGAGACCGACATAGCTCGGAGGGTAGCATCGAAAATGAAAGGGAAGCCGATTATAGCCAGTGGAAAAACCTCTATGGGAGCGGTCGCTATGCTGTTAAAAAATGCCGGGGCGCTGGTGTCTAATTGTACAGGGGTATCCCATATAGCAGCGGCTCTAAAAACAAAGAGTGTAGTGGTCAGCCTTGACGGCGAAGCGCACCGCTGGGTGCCCTTAAATAAGGAAATTCACAGATCTGTAGACTGGACGACCAATCCAGATTTTGAATTGGTGCAGAAAGAATTTTTGAAAGTGTTGAATTAGCTGGAAATAACAAAACGGGACAAGGACGCCGATGCGCCTTTATCCCGTTGAACTAAATAGTCTTCCTCCTTTTACGGTATAAACCATTCCGAGTGCTGCAACCAAGCCAAAGATCGCAGCGCTGGCTAGCAGAATAGGGTTAGTCACACGCTTGGGCACGTACTGAACGCCGTTCTTGTTAGTTCTGGCTGGTTCTTTCACATAACGGCCATAAGCTGGAACCGCCTCGTTCTCAAAATTCTCCAACAACTGCCCCAGCGAACTACGTAACTCTTCGCCATACATAGGATAACCATGTCCGGTAGCTGCAGTTTCCGGCGCCAGAGCGGCCAGTTTTGCCACCGATTCCTTTGAAGCTCCCCAATCGATAGTGAAGTATTTCGGTGGGCCTGAAAGAATCCGTTTTTGGGTCATCACCGAAAACGCCGACTCCTGTTTGGTAGTAACAAAGGTGTCGCCAGCAATGAGCGTTCTATCAGACTCCCTAAAAAATGAAACCTGACCTGGCGAATGCCCAGGGGTGTGAATGAACTTCCAGCCGGGAAGATTTGGCACTTCGTCGCCTGTTCCCAGACGGCGTACCCGCTTGCCAAGATCCTTCGGACTCTTCGGGTACATCCACGACATCAGGCTCATCAGTCCCCCACCTACCATTGGGTCTGGTGGCGGATAAGAAGAGAGCCCTTTTAGGTAGGGTAATTCGAGATAATGTGCATACACCGGAACATCCCACATAGCAAGCAGTTCTTCCAGAGCACCAACATGATCAAAATGGCCGTGAGTTAGAAGAATGCTGCTAGGCCTTGCTCCCTTGCCAAAGATACCTTCGGCCATCGCTACGATTTTATCAGCTGATCCCCTAAGTCCGGCGTCCACCAATACCCAGCTTGTACCTGCTTCTTCCGTAGTAGCGATAATATAGACATTTACAAATACAATTTTCATTCCCCAGACTCCAGGAGCAGCCTGAAAATATTCGACCCCATTATTTTTAGTCCGGGTATAACCTTCTTTTTCTATAGTTTCCATAGGTATATAATTAATGCTCATCTTAGAAGGACTTGGCTATAATCTTTGCCGAATCCCTGTTTGTAGAGAGCCTTGATATTGCATTTCTCGCAAAATCCTGAACTTGTCGGTCAACGGATTTTTGTAATATCTCTTCGTAAAGTTCAATTAACCTCTTTTGCCCTTTGACCACTTTGCTTAGGTAAGCCTTATCAAATGTAGTACCATTCATCCGAAACAGGTCCACCAAAGTTTGTTGATCAGTTACTGGCAGGTTCTCTATAAAGCCTATTTTTTTCGTATTACAAAGTTCTTCCAGATCTTGTTTGGCCTCCATTCCTTGTTTAAGCAGCTCCTGAGCCAGAGCTTTTACTCTTGAGTTTTGAGATTTGTCTATCGCAAGCAGAGATGCCTGAATCTGCATCCTGTTACTGCTACCGGCCCTCCGGAGCGAGGCGGCTAAAGTTGAATCAATAGGACGATGACCACTCTCTGCAAGAAGCGACTGTGCTTCTTCAGAATAAATAAAGTGAGAAGTATAAAAGGCAGGTGCTGAACTGGCAAAAGGAAGTGTGTCCGAACGTCGTGCATCCAAACATGATGGTAATATAAGCCACAAAAGCAGATAAAAGAAATACAACCGCCTGTTTTCCATAGCCATGGCTTTGCTATAGAACAACTCACATTAAAGGCGGTTTTACTTTTTTAACCTACTTATTCTCAAGGATTTGAAGTTGACATAGAATATCCTCCTCTGACACGGGGAAAGCTTGATCATCGCGAATACACTGGTGTACAGCGTCAAACAAGCGCGAGTAGTTTCCTTTCAAAGCGGTCTTGTACTCCAGACTTTTTTGCCCGGCGTCGTTCAGAGTGGCAAGTAATCCTTCCGATCCATCCGGCTCAATACCGTAGTCAGGATCGAGGGGGGACATAGCTTTCTCGAGTTGCTCTTCCTGTACATCGGTCCTTTTCTTAAGATAGCTCCCCCGAGTACCATGTACCACGTAGGACGGTACGGGGTGAGTGATCAACAAACCAGAAGTAATAAAAACGTTCAGGCCTTCTGGGTATTTCAAATGCAGGTGAAAGTAATCGTCGACCTGAGAGCCGGGACGAAACGTACCCAGGGTTTTAGTATAAGAGAGTGGTCTACCGAAGATACTGATAGCTTGATCAAGCACGTGCGGACCCAAATCATACAGCAGGCCGCTAGCGGGAAGCCGCTCTTCTTTAAAATACTTATGACTAATGTCTTTCTTGAAGCGGTCGAACCTAAAGTTCACTTCAATCAATCTTCCAAGCTCACCACTTTCAATGACCGATTTAACAGACTGAAAATCAGAATCCCATCTCCTATTTTGATAAACAAGAACTTTACAACCATTTTTCCTTCCCAGCTGAAATAATTCCTCTGCTTCTGCAGAACTCGCTGCAAAGGGCTTTTCAACCAAAACATGCTTTTTCGCCTCTAAAGCTTTTTTAGCATATTCAAAATGGGTGTGGTTCGGAGTATTTACAATAACGAGCTCAATTGCTTCATCGGCTAGCAGTTCCTCAACGGAGTTGTAGCTGATTATGTCAGGATAACGTTCTACTGCTCGCTTCTGAGATCTTTCAGTAACAGCATGCAATTTAAAACCTGCATGCGTATCAATAAACGGAGCATGAAAAACACGGCCTGACATTCCGTATGACAAGATTCCGGTTACTATTTGGTTGTCCATCTGAGATATTGTTTTGTTCTCGGTTTTGAATCCAATGAAACTTTTAACAGCCGAGTAAAGTATCAGTTTTAATCTTTTCGGCCAATTTTCGCAGCATATTGAATGCCGCCCAGGAGATGCTTTAAAAACTTCTCGTCACTAAAATCCTCGACAGTGTGACCAAGACCGGTATAAAAAGCACGACCTCCGTCAAATGAATGATACCAGGCAATGGGATGCTTAGGACCGTTCTCACCACCTTTGTATGAACTTTCTTCTAGATTAAGCAACACATTTACGTCGGGATTGAGCGATCTAAAGTTATACCACTCATCTGTATGGGTCCAGATAGCAGGTAAATGCCTGGTAGCGGGATGCGTCCTATCAACAACAGTAAGATCAGCAGTTTGTACCTTGGGATGATTTTTGAAGAATCCTCCAACTAACTTCCCGTACCATTCCCAATGAAAAAGGCAATCAGTAGCGGCATGGATTCCGACAAATCCCCCACCCTGTTGAATGTACTTTTTAAAAGCCGACTTTTCAGATTCGGTCAGAATGGTATCTCCTGTAGGATTCAAAAAGATAACCGCGTGATAATTACGCAGATTTGCAGTAGTAAATAGGGCTGAATTGGTTGTTGTGTCTACTAAAAACCCGTTTTCCTGCCCGAGCCGCTGAATGGCAGTAATCCCTGCGGGAATATTTTTGTGATAGAACCCTTTTGTCTTAAAAAACACTAAAACTCTTGCAGGCTTCTTCCCGAAGGTGAAGCCCGCAAGAATTCCCACTGCTAGGACAACTGCTATTATGCCTGGCAGCCTCATGTTCTTTTATGCTAAATTCCTGCCCGCATTAACAATACCGTAAACAGTGCGGATCACAAGTTTTCCAAAAATATTTCTTTGCTCTTCGCTGAGCGTGTCTTTTTGCAATTGCTGTAAGGCAAAATGCTGAATAACTACGAGTGGTAATACAATCTTTTCGCGCAACGCAATAGAGCGGCGCTCAACCGGATACTCTTCCATCAACACTGAGGTCCCGGTGAGTTCGAGAAGAAGACTCCTGGTCAAGTCAAACTCGTTCTTCATTCCCTTCCAGAAATCACCGAACTGCGGATCTTCAGAAAGGTAAGTAGTGATCCGAAAATCTGCCTTTGACATGGACATCATACAATTATCCATCATGGTTTTAAACTGACCCGATGTTTGATACAACGCCTGCACTTCATTCCATACACCATCCTCCTTCGCTTTTTTCAAGGCGCTCCCCACTCCGTAAAAACCAGGGATGTTTTGCTTCAGCTGGCTCCAGGAAGTCACAAAACTAATGGCCCTCAAATCTTCCAGTTTCAGCTCACCGCCAGAGCTTCTTTTCACCGGACGGCTACTAATATTCATGTGAGAAAGTAGTTTTAGAGGACTAAATTTCTCCAGATATTTTAAAAATAGTGGATGCTCGCGAAGGGCGACGAACGCTGCATGACTCGTTGTTGCCATACCTTCAATGAGCGACTTTTGAGCAGCACTCAAGGTGTTCTTATCGTCTTTATCCAAGGACGAAATGATACCGGCGTTCAGCATTTGCTCGATGTTGTAGTGGGCATTGTCATAAGACCCGTATTGACTACTGATTGTCTGACCCTGGATTGTTAGCTGAATATGGTCATTTGCAATTTCCCGTCCCATCGTGGCATAAAAACGATGAGTTTTGCCACCCCCACGAGCAGGAGGGCCGCCACGGCCGTCGAAGAAGGCGAGTTGCACGCCATACTTACGGGCTAAGGAAGTAAGTTCTACCTTGGCTTTATATATGGACCAGTTGGCCATGAGGTAGCCTCCGTCTTTAGTACTATCAGAGAATCCAAGCATAATTACTTGCTTGTTTCCGCGATTTTTCAAATGCTCCTTATAAAACGGATGAGTATAAAGGCTTTCCATCACTTGAGAGGCAGCTCTAAGATCCTGTACAGTTTCGAACAGGGGAACAAAATCCACCTTCAATTCATCCTTTTTCCAGCCGCTCCACAAAAACAAGTTGATCAGCTGTAAAATATCAGAAGCACGTTGGCAATTGCTGATGATGAAACGGTGTGATGCTTTTTCTCCGCCTGCGTGTTGCATGCGTTTCATCAACCGAATAGTCTGCAGCGTATCGTTACTTAAACTATCAAAGTCATCACAACTGATATCATCCTCATCAAAAGCTATTTTGCTTATTTTTTCTTCTTCTGTAAAATCGCTATAACCCTCCGGAAACGATTTCTTTAACTCCGGACGGCAGCATTCGTGAGTTTTCCTCAACACGCGACTGTCCTGACGGATATCCAATGATGCGAAGTAACATCCGAATAGTTTTACCTTCCGAATAAGGTCGTCAACCAGGTTTACAAACAGCCCGTCATGCGAGCGCGTCAGCACTCCTTTTATAGCTTCCAGTCTATCCAATATTTCTCCCTGCAGATTTTCAGGATTTTCTACGCGAGTGAAGCTGTTCTGATAAAACAACTCCTGCAAGCGGGCCATGTGATCCTCAACACCACGGAAGGTGATGCGTCGTTTCAACACCCGAAAATCGCGATAATAGCATCTAAATAGAATCTCGCGAAGTAGCTCTGACACCTCTTTAGTACTCTGGGAAGTAACGTTTGGATTTCCATCCCGGTCACCTCCGGGCCAGAATCCGAGCTCGATCAGTTGATTAGCTGTGAAAACCGGTCCTTCGAATTCGTTCTCAACCTCACTTTGCAGCTTGGAAACAACATGATAAAAGACGCTATCTAAGAACCAGGCCAGGCTTGCAGCCTCATTGACAGGTGTTGGTTTGTTTTTGTTAAAGAACGGCGTTTTACCCAACTGCTGGAGCAACAAATGGATCGTGTTGATATCATTTGTTTTTATTGCTTCCGTCAAATCGGTGATAATGGAGAGGACCCTCCCTGGATAAAACTGCGTAGGGTGAGCTGTAAGAACCAATCGCAACGAAAAATTCTCAAGTTTCTTCCTGATCGCCGCTTTCAGCTCCGGATTAACCGCTGCCTGCTGAAGCAGAAATGGTAGCGCATTCTCTTCATGCCGCGTCGTTTTGTTGAACGCAGCATCTTCAATAGCGTCAAATAACACTACCTGTCTTTCGATGTACTGAATAAACCGAAACAGAAGATCAACGCGGTCGTCAGTTTGAACATATTGCTCGTACTGTCCAAAAAAACTCTCGATAATATCAGATGGAGATAAGTTCTGTTTGACACTTTCTTCACAATGAGAAGTAAAAAATGGCAACAGGGTACCTGTATGTTTCACCCTATAAAAGGGCAGCGTTAAGAATAAACTGTTGTACAATTCAAAACGCGTGACTACTTCACTTGCAAAAAGTGCTTCTTTCTGACTTAATTTCATCTAGTAATTGCTTGAGCTATCGGGCCACAAAAATAACAGCTTTAAGCTGTAAGCAAAATTAACGACAATAAAAAGACAAAGAAAAGTTTCCTTTTATTGTCGTTTTTATTAACAAAATGTGTTTTTAGACAATTTTGAGAAACGTTTTAGCCATTAATTATCTCACCGCCGTTCGGATGCAACACTTGACCGGTCATGTAGCTTGAATCTTCCGAAGCAAGGAAAACATAACATGGCGCAACTTCCTCGGGCTGGCCAGCGCGTTTAAGGGGGACATCACTCCCGAAAGAAGCTACCTGTCCCTCAGGGAAAGTTGCAGGAATTAAAGGAGTCCAGATAGGGCCCGGAGCAACGCCGTTCACCCTTATTCCCTTGTCGGCTACACTTTGAGCCAGTGATCTGGTGAAGGCCACAATTGCTCCTTTCGTTGAAGCGTAGTCCAATAAATGCCCGCTTCCGCGATAAGCAGTTACCGAAGTCGTGTTGATGATGGTGCCGCCTTTTGGAAGGTGCTTCAATGCCGCTTTTGCCATGAAGAACTGGGAAAAGATATTGGTTCGGAAGGTTTTTTCCAGCTGTTCTTCGGTAATATCCTCGAGGCTGTCCTGGGGAAATTGAACCGCGGCATTATTCACCAAAATATCGAGGCGACCAAATTGAGCAATGGCTTCATCAACTATTTTTTGACAGTGAGCTTCGCTTCCAATATCTCCGGGGATAAGGTGGCACTGCTGACCTTCCTCCTCTACTTTCCACTTTGTTTCCTTGGCATCCTCGTGCTCGTTAAGATAGGAAATCACAACGTTGGCCCCATGGCGGGCAAAGGCTACAGCTACAGCACGGCCAATTCCGCTATCCCCGCCTGTGATTATTGCAACTTTTCCTGCAAGCTTCGAAAAAACGTCGTTCTTTTCGCCTTCATAAGCCGGCCTTGGCGTCATTTCTGATTCAATTCCGGGCTGCTGCTCCTGGTGCTGAGGAGGTTGAACATTTTTTGATTCATTAGACTTTTGCATAGTTTTTCAGATAGATGTTTGTAGCCTTTTAACAGCCGGCAGTCGCTTGGGTTTGACTTTTAATAACTCTCCTGAAAAGCACTGCGGCAGATTCTAAGAATCCACTCATTGGAAAAGGCATAAATTAAAAAAGGGACTCATTCCTGAATCCCTTCTGATAAAATTATTCCCTCCCAGCGGTAGGAAAACGGATATCTAGTCTACGCTGGCAATTCTGCTATCAATATCAGCAATTGCTGTATAAACTGCATCCTGAATTCGTGGTCTAATACGAAGCGAGTTCAACTTGTTGCTAGCTGAAGGATGTACGCGGTTAGATAAGAAGATATAAACAAAATTGTGTTTAGGATCAACCCACACACACGTACCGGTGTATCCCGTATGCCCATAAGTTTCGGAAGAAGCCAGCCTGGATGGGTAACCACTCCCGGAAGAACGATCAAATCCGAGTCCTCTTCTGCTGACATTAGACTGCTTACTGGTGAAAAGATTGATAGTTTCAGGCTTCAGATAATCCACCCCTCCATAAGATCCACCGTTCAATAACATCTGATTTAAAATCGCGAGGTCATTGGCGCTGGCAAATAAGCCTGCATGTCCTGATACTCCCCCTGCCATCGCTGCTCCTGAATCATGCACGTAGCCTTCCAGCAAGGCTTTTCTAAAATAGGTATCTCTTTCGGTTGGCACTATCTGCTCTTTAGGAAAACGCCTGCGTGGATTGAATCCGGCAGTACCCATTCCCAAACGCTGATAGAACTCCCTCGCTACATACTCGTCTAAAGGGCGGTGGGACTGACGCTCGATCAGCTCCTTCATCACATACATGCTGATATCGCTATACACATACTGTCCCCGTGTTGGCAAAGGTGTACGAAGCATCTTTGGCCACATCACCTCCTTATAGTAATTATTACGCAAAAAGTAATTGTCGCTTGCCTTGATATTGAAAAAGTAGGAAGAGTCCCGGCTATGATCCTGCGGCTTCAATCCGCCAAAAAAATCAAGGTTAACGAAACCGGCCTGGTGCAGGAGGACGTCTTTTACCGGAATATTGTGCTTGTTCGTGCCCCTTACCTCTTGCAGATATGCCCCCAAAGGTTGGTTCAGCTCCAGTTTCTGCTCATCATACAGCTTCATGGCCGCAATAGTAGTGGCAGCGGTTTTTGTTACCGAGGCCAAATCAAAAATATCTGAAGTTTTTGTAGGGATACCGTCGCCGTAAGTATGAGTACCGTACGCTTTATTAAAAATCACGTTCCCATCTTTCACCACCATCACTACTGCTCCCGGCGTCGCGCGCTCGCTAATAGCTTCTTCCATGATATTATCAATGCGGCTCAGTTTCTGTGCACTTATTCCAAGCGTTTCAGGACGAACATAGCTAAGGCGGGTCTTTGTTGTTGAGAAGCCGCTACCGGCTGTAAACTTAGTCCCTACCGCTTCTGATAGCCGCCCTGTAATAGCTTCTCCTCCAAAAATCATCTGAGCAGACTGCTCTGCAGCCTCGGGAGAATTGAAAGGATGCCACAAAATTGGCGAAGAAATATTTTCAAGTTTTTGTAGAGCCGTTGCATGTCCAAAACCAGCTACAATAACGGTTTTGGTTTTTTCTGCTTCCTGAATGAATGAAAGCGTTTCAAGCGAATACAGAGATTCCGCTTGTACCCTAATTATCAAAGCGTTGTAGGGTGCCAGGGATTTCAAGCTGGCAAGAGACTGAAAATGGAAACTTTTTACCGGGGCATAATTCCGAAGCATGTTGTCAAAGGCTTCCGAATGACTGGTTCCTATGGTTACACTGGCAATTTTATAAAGCGCCAGGTCCTTAAATGGCACAGTTTCTGCCTGGTTGTTAAGTAGCACCGGGACACCCTGCAAGTTTGGCTGCTTTACAAGGTCCGCTACAATCAATTTATTGTTTGTACGCAGACTAAAGCCGCCAAGAATGACTATCAATAGTAATAATGCAAAGTTGTAGGTATTCGCAGATTTAAAAATCTGAGCTTTTAATATGTTTTTCACTCTCACTTCCCTTGGTTAATGTATGGTCCCTTATACTCCTCACCGAGCCAAATGGTTCCAGAAAAGATCGTAACGATCTGGCTCTATTCTGGCATTCGACATAACGCACTCATGCTACTTCGAACGACGTAACCGCTGATTTAGTACCCTGATCGTAACGGACGATACATTTTTCAGGAAAAAGGAACAAGAAAGAGGAAGAGGAAAAGAAGGATGCAGCCGACCTGGTCAGTCAGCTGCTTTTTTTCAGGAAGGCTGGATATTCACCTCGTCCATTGCCTGGTAAGAGGGATTGTCGGTGTTATTGGCAGCCAAATAAGCTGGATGATCCATAATAGGATCAGTGTTTTTCCTTTCCAACTTGCCGTCATCTCTTTTCCCTGAACGAAAAATGGTACTTCTTAAATTACGTCCCTTATTAGGAGTGAATAGCAGTACCGCCAAACTGCCGATTGCCAATCCGGCCAGCAAGGGTAAAAAAGAGGAATAGCTATTGACGAGTTTCGATTGATTTATCATGTTCTTCAAGTTTATTGTTGAAATTAAATAAGATTCATTGTCCGTTATCCCGGCAGAAACCGCTGTACAATACCAGGAATAGCTGAAGTAATTTTACTTACTGCTTCTGGTGAAAGTCCGAACTTACCATTCAGACGGCTCGCCACAGCTTGAGCAATGGCAGAGGAAATATTACCAGACCCGGAACCTCCGGTAAATGAAGAAAGCAGGCCGCCTATCCCACCGGAACTAAGATTGTTTTTCAGCCCATCTTGTACGCCATGAGCTATTTCTGTTTCTACTTCCCCTTCTTTTCCTGGTGGGATTGATGACTTGATTTCTTGATTACTTCCGATTTGCTGCTTTACAACATCTAGTATTTGATTGAACATATGTTTATTAATAGGTAAGACTATCTACTTAACCGCACACTAAAAGGCCTGTTTCAACAATTTGAAATTTTGAGGAAAATCCAAATGGCTTGAAAATTGATATTGCTTGATCACACACAAATTTTTACAAGCAATGAAAAAGCTAATACCTTTATTATATGTATTGCTGTTGTTCAGCTATAGCGACATTATTGCCCAGTCAGCGGGGCGGCAATATGATCTGTTGAGCAAAGCGCTGCAAGACTATGAGAAGATCAAAGACAAGGAAGACTGGACTCCCATCAGTTTAGGGGATAAAAGCGCTCTAAAACTGCATGATCAAGAGCCCGTGATTAAGGACATCAAAAAGAGACTATCCGTTCTGGGTGACTACCGAGCGATGAATCACAACGACGTGTTTACGGCAAAGCTGGAAGAGGCGGTGCGGAGTTTCCAGGAGCGCCATGGACTGGAACCAGACGGAGTTATTGGACCGGGGTTTCTCAAAGAGCTGAACACTCCAATCGAAAACCGAATCAGACAAATCCAAGTCAATATGGACCGGCTAATGCGGGAAAACACGGAGGCTTCCGGACGTCATATTGTTGCGAATATCCCTGAATTTAAGCTGTACGTCTATGAAGGAAACCGGGAAGCATTATCGATGGACATTGTGGTGGGTAAAACTACCAATAAAACGGTGGTATTTAGCGATGTGATGAAACACATCGTCTTTAGTCCCTACTGGAATGTACCCGAAAGTATTGTACGGAATGAAATCCTTCCGGCAATAAAAAGAAACCCGCGCTATTTACGAATGAATCAAATGGAAATAGTTGGGAATAAGGATGGTATTCCGGAGATAAGACAAAAACCGGGAGCTAAAAACGCACTCGGCCGGGTCAAGTTTATGTTTCCAAACCAGTACAACATTTACTTCCATGATACTCCGGCCAAGAGCTTATTTGAACGCAACAAAAGAGCCTTTAGTCATGGATGTATTCGCGTAAGTCAGCCCTTCGAACTTGCTAAATATCTGCTGAAAGACCAAAGAGAATGGACCGATGATGCAATAAAGAAGGCAATGTACTCAGGCACTGAAAAGTGGGTGAATCTTGAGCAGCCCGTCCCGGTTTCAATCAGCTATTACACAGCTTGGGTCGATTCGGATGGAGAGGTAAATTTCAGAGAGGATATATACGGACACGACAAGGAGATGGCAAACTCGCAGTAACCGCCTCTTTTTTTCTTTGAAGGTATCTTTTTTAGACTTTTCATCGTATACCCGTAACCAACAAAAAGTTCGTTTATGAAAAAAAGTTCAAAAAAGACCTATCAACCTGTTATTACTGCAAAAAAACACTGGATTGTCTACCTTCTACCTTCATTACTGGTAGCCGCCGGAGTAATTTTAGTTTTAAATGACGCAGTAGCTGCTAAAGTAGCTGGTGCCGTTGCCCTTGTACTTGGTTTCTATCAGATCTTAAAAAAGTCTAACGAAAAATGGCACCTTACAGATGAGCACCTGGTAATGGAAAAGGGAGTATTACCGTGGGCAAAAGAGTTTCAGGAAGTATCAGTAACAGAAATCTACAAAACACATACCCATCCTCATCCGAAATTGAAGAAGTTTCTGAACGTAGGACACGTAAGAACACAAAGAAGAGCAGACGACTGCACCGGATTTCACCATTCTTACATTGCTAATCCGCAAGAGTTTTCTTCTCAGCTACAGGCGATGGTTCATAAATCTCCTGCTAGCAATTTAAACACCTTATATGAATTGAAAGAAAAAGGAGCAATCTCAGAAAAAGAATACAACCTGATAAAACTGGGTCACGTTACGCAGCAGTTTCTTTCCTAGGTCTCAGGACTAATGACGAAGCCCTCCACCTGTAAAGTTGGAGGGCTTCGTTTTTTTATCGCCAGGCATCTGCAATTTGAAGTAGATAACGAAAACCATCCGCTTGTAAAGACGTTTCTGAACAAGTGCTAAAGAAAGAAATGAGAACGAAAAATTCTATTTATAAAAACAAGCTTACTGCCGAACTTATTTTGTCGGCGCTACTTCTTATTGGTGTATTTGTAGCCTACAACTCACTGTTATAGCACGCAAAAAAATTTCCCTTAAAACTTTTGCGGTTCCCCAAGCATTTTATGGGTATGCAGGAAGCGAATACATCAGACGTTTTTAACTTGGCCAGGCTGAATAAAGCTGAAGAACTGGGTACCGCCCTTGTGGCTGTTGATGCAAATATAAGTGACATGAGAGGTTTTACTCCGCTCACCATAGCCACTTACAACAATTGCAAGGAGGCGGCCGAAGTACTCCTCAAAGCCGGAGCGAACCCCGACTTGCCAGACGGATCAGGCAATACCGCTCTTATGGGTGTTTGCTTTAAAGGGTACTATGAGATTGCAGAACTCCTGCTAAACCACGGCGCTTCGGTTAATATTCAAAATCAAAATGGAGCAGTGGCCCTCACCTTTGCCGCCACCTTCGGTCACCCACAAATACTTAAATTATTATTGCAACGCGGCGCCGACAGAAGTATTCGGGACCGTTTTGGTAAGACACCTCTTGACTACGCTATCAACCAGGAAAATGAACCATGCATCCAGGTTTTGATGGAAGAACCTGTAAGTTGATCGATTAACTACACGTACTCAGTCCACCCCATCAAATCTATAACCCGCATAAACTCCGGTTGAAGAGAGGCATTCAGGCTTAATGTGTCCCCTTTTACAGGATGGGTCAAGGTCAAATTAGAAGCGTGCAAAAGCATCGTGGTCATATCCCAGGTTTCTTTAAAAAGTTTGTTCTGCTTGTTACAACCATGAGGCCTGTCGCCAATGATGGGATGAAAAATATGCTTAAAGTGTTTTCGAAGCTGATGCATTCTCCCTGTAGTGGGGTTTGCCTCTACAAGGGAGTATCTGGACGTAGGATGAGGCCCGAAAGCTACTTCTATCTCAGTTCGGGCGATGGTTTTAAAAGTGGTAAAGGCTTCTTGCAACACCCCATTTTCCTTCCTTAGTGGATAATCAATCTCCATAAAATCAGGAGTGTAACCTCTTACCACTGCGAGGTACGTCTTCTTAACCTGATTCTCGGCGAACTGTTTCTGCAGCAATTTCTCCACCTCTTTATTCAACGCAAAAAGCAAGACACCGGCCGTTTTGCGATCAATCCTATGAACGGGGTTCACCCACATTCCTATCTGATCCCTTAGTAGCTGCAACGCGAATTCCTCGGCGTCCATGGCAATAGGCGATCGATGTACCAAAAGTCCGTGAGGCTTATTGATTGCGACCAGATGTTCGTCCTGATAAATAATCTCCAGCATGAAAGGGCGAAAGTAGAGAAAAATCAAAAGCACTGTTGAAAGAATCAGAACTAAACTGCTTTAACCTTAACTTTGATGGCTATGGCCGCAAAGAAATTATCTCCTGATCAGGTGAAGCTACTCGCCGAGAGTTTAAAAGAGCACTTTATTCCCAAGGACAAAAATGACAGTCTATTTTCCTTTCATTTCACAGCCGAGGGTACCAGTTATCGGGCAGATTGCAAAAAAAGTAATATCAAGGGAAAGGATGTTTGGACGGTAGAGAAAGTGGAGGAAGTGGCGCTTGAAAGTTAAAAGACGAGAGATATCTCTATAACCGGATATCTCTCGTAAGCGAAGGTTATTTGACTTCCTTCTCGACGGAACTAACCAGAGAGGTTCCAAAATAACCAACCACATCTGTAGCGTTCGCGCTCTTCTTTTGAATATTGGTCCGGGCATTTTCCAGCGGACTGGCGAATATCTGGCCGTTTTGAAGTTGGATCTGAATATCGGTTAAGAACCTGAAAGCATCCTCTGTTAACGACCAAATTTCAGCCTTCACCACCTCTCCTTTTTGAAAAGGACGGTAAACAGCCAATTCAACATTGGTAATGTAATTTCCGTCTACAAACTCATCCTTAAACAAGTTGAAATCATTTGCGGAATTCATGTACTTGCCATCGCGGTACAGCTTAATTTGACCAAAGTCGCCCACTCCCTCCAGCTCCTGACCAAAAATTCGGGGATAGTACCCTTCATGTTCATAAATCGTGGATTTCTTTTCATACTTGAAGGTGATTGAATCCGGAACCATACACATGCGCTGGCAGCTTGCCACCGCTTCATAGCTTCCTTCAGGGGATACAACAGATAAGGTATACGTTCTGCCTTCTACGCTCTTCAGGTTGGATATCTGGTATTTCCCAGGACTAACTTCCGTTAGTACTTCCGAGTTATTCAGATTATCACGAAGTGTAACGGTTGCATTGGAAAGTGCCGGATAAGCAGATTCCCGCGAAGTTCCCTTTGTATAATAGAGTTTGACGAAGTGATTCTCTGGCTTATTAGTAAGCCAACCTTCAACCACCAGCGCCCGTTTCCCTGCAGCCACGTCCACATCAATTACGTCTTCGCAAGCTGTAAAAGCCAAATTCAACAGTAGCAATAGAAATATATTCAGTTTTTTCATTTTCTTAAAATTTAAAGTTCCAGGTAACAGATGGGATTACAGTTCCGAATACAGACAAGCGAACAGCCTCGAGCTTTGAAGGATCATTCTCATTTTGCCTCATGTAAATGGAGAATGGATTTTTGCGATTGGAAGCGTTGTACAAAGAGACAACCCATTCGCTTGTAAATTTCTTGCCCGGTTTAATCTTGTTTTTGAAAGTGGTCGACAAGTCAAGGCGGTGATAGGCAGGAACCCGGTAATTATTTCTTGACACCGCTGAATTGTACTGCACAACTCTCCCATCAAACTCAAACTGCTGATCACCAAGGGTTGTAGGCGTCCCGGAGGCGAAATTAAAGGTACCAGAAAGTACTACTCTTGGCTTCAGCTCATAAACTGCTACTACCGCCAGGGAATGGGTTTTATTATGCCTTACGGGATAATAGTCTGTAAAAATTGGATTGCGACGTTCAGCACGGCTTAACGTATAACTGATCCAGCCATTCAACCTGCCCTCGTTCTTCTTTAGGAAAAATTCTGATCCATAGGCTCTACCGTCTCCAAACACCATATCACCGGGTAGATGCCTGTTCAACAGAGTCTCGGCGCCATTGATGAAATCCAATTGGTTCTCCAGCGAACGATAGTATAGTTCTACCGAAGCTTCATACTGATTATCTTTCAGATTACGGAAATAGCCAAGAGAGAACTGGTCTGCGAGCTCGGGGCGGATATTATAAGAGCTGGGCGTCCAGATATCAAGAGGACTGGCAGCAATCGTGTTGGATACCAAATGCAGATTCTGTGCAGTGCGGCTGTAAGAAGCTTTCACGGACGAATTAGTGCTGGTCTGGAATTTCATCGCCAACCTGGGCTGCACATTGTGATACCACTTGATGGTTTCCCAGTCACTAAAGTTTTGAGGATTTACGGGTTGCTTACGTTTGCCTACTTCTCCTTCGTAATCGTACACCGTGGTATTGCCATTAGCGATACTTTGCAAGGCCGAATACCTGATGCCGTATTCAAAGCTGAACTTGTCACTAAGGTTCAACTCATGATCCCAATAGGCGTTGTATTCCGCAGCCCGTTCTCCAGGCATGGCAACGGTATTGAAACTGGAAGCAGCATCGGTCGGCTCTGCTTTTCCCGGACTAAATTCGTGCAGAATCCCCTCCACACCAAAGTAAGCGGTGCTTTTGGAGCTTATATACCAATTGAACCCATTTTTAATGCTATAGTCCACAATACCTGCATTCCACTCGAAACTTGTTCCCGGATTGTTCAACACTCCAAGCTTGTACTTATAGTCTGAGTAGATCACGCTGGTATTCGAGAAAAGGCGAGGACTGTACACATGATTCCACCTTACAGTTCCTGTACCATTGCCCCATTGCATACCAAATCGTTTGGCCACTTCGATATGGTCTTTTCCGAAGTATCCCGAAAGGAACAAGCGGTCCTTGTCTGACAGCGTAAAGTTCATCTTCGCACTTAAATCATAGAAATAAATGGAGTTGTCGCGGATAGCCGGATCAGAGGACTGTTTGGTAAACAAATCGGTATAAGATCTTCTTCCACTTACGATTAAAGAGCTTTTATCTTTCTTGATCGGCCCCTCTATGGTGAAGCGGCTCGCGATCAGACCTAAACCTCCTGCTCCGGTCCATTTCTGATTGTTGCCGTCCTTCATACGGGTATCAAGCACAGAGGAAAGGCGACCTCCGAAGCGGGCGGGCATCTCTGACTTGTATAGCGTTGCATCCCTCATTGCATCGGGATTGGTGACAGAAAAGAGGTTGAATAAGTGGGACGTGAAGTATAGGGGCGCTTCATCGAGCAGAATCAGATTCTGGTCTACACCGCCCCCCCTCACGTTAAAGCCCGACGCTCCCTCGCCTACAGTGCTCACACCGGGCATTAGCTGAAAGGATTTGATTACATCCGGCTCACCAAGCATCGGCGGTAATTCTTTGATTTTATTAATGGATAGTGCTGTTACCGTAATTGGTTTCCTGACATTCTCACTTTTTCTTCCCGAGGTTACCACTACTTCATCCATCATTTTAGACGAAGATGACAGGTTGATTGAGATCGTTGTATCTTTTGAAATGGTTACAACCTTTTGGCTCGGTAAAAAGCCAAGGTAGTTGTAATTTAGCGTGTACTTCCCAGGGTTGAGAGTGATTGAATAAAAGCCGTAGCTGTTTGATGAGGCCTTTAAGTCTGGATTCGTTACCGTTACCAGGGCGCCGGGAAGAATTTCACCGTTGGAAGCGTCTTTTATGTAGCCGCTAACCGTAACTTTTTTTTGTGCCAGGGCGTTCGAAATGCTAAAAATGCCGAGGACTAAGATGCTAACTAGTGTTTTCATTTGTGGGTAATAAGGTGTGTGCTTTGGAAAATTCCCAAAAGACCCTATTAAGACTTCAATGCCCACAAGAACGTTACACAGTAAAATGCAAATTCTTCAATACGTAATCGGCTTTTTTAATAGAAATGCAATTAATGAACTGATTTAAAACCAGTTCAACAATCTGAAAAAAATCGCTTTTTCTCCAAGCTGTTATTCTCTCTGCCCGGTTTTATATAATCTACTGCTTTCGGCATTTTCAATTTTCCCGAACTGGCGCTCATGTTTAATCCCCTCGTGCTCACCAAAAGGGTGCCCTCCAAAACCGTGTCGCATCATTGCGATTGCCTTCGCCCAAATTTGTTCTTTATCGCGTGAAGCAAAAAGCTGCATTACCGACTGTGTAATTACCGGGACCGGGACTTCCATGCGCATAGCGTCGTTCACCAGCCAGTTTACTTCTCCGGTGTCTTCTATATACGCAGGTACCGTTTCAAACCCATCTTCTTGTTTATAGATTTTCTCCATCAATTCTACCAGCCAGGACCGGATAACAGAACCATGGTTCCAAACCCGAAGAATTTCAGGAATGTTTAAGGGATCTTTATAGTTGCTCAGCAAGTCCATCCCCTCTCCAATCGCCTGGAGCATTCCAAACTCAATTCCGTTGTGCACCAACTTCACATAATGCCCTGATCCGGGTTCTCCGGCATGTAGAAATCCATTCTCTACGGCAAGATTCTGTAAAACCGGCCCCACGTGTTCTATCGCCTTAGCGTCTCCACCCACCATAAAGCAGGCTCCATGCCGCGCGCCATCCATGCCACCGCTGGTACCACAGTCGACAAAATAGACTCCCTTTTCTTTCAGCCGGTCGTGCCTGGCTATAGAGTCGCCCCAGTAAGAATTTCCGCCATCGACCAGGATATCGCCGCTTTGCACCAATTCCGATAATTGTCCTAAGAGAATATCTACCACTTTGCCCGCGGGAACATAGATCAGAATAATACGGGGCGAAGTAAGTTGTTGCACGAGTTCTTCGAGACTGGATGTGAGGATGATACCTTCATTTTCAAGCAGGTCTTTGTTAGGCAGTTTGTCGTATCCTACTACTTTATAACCCTTCTCTACGGCCTGCAATGCCAGGTTTCCGCCCATTTTTCCAAGTCCGATTATTCCGATTGATCCCTTTATCATTATGTGCAAAGTTTTACTAGAGAAATAAATAGGCCGGAAATTGTTTTACGAAATCAAAATTGAATCAGTCGGCAAGCACAAAAAGGACCTATCTTTCGTTAATGAAGTAGTAAACAGAAAGTATATGAAAACAATGATAAACAAGAGCTTGCTCTTCATCCTGCTGCTCTCCTTCTTTTCGACCATAACGTTTGGACAGTCGGACAAAGCAGCTGAGGAAAAAGCGAAAATAGAACAGATAAAGAATCTGCTCAAGTCAAAAAAGTTTGTATTTGAAGCGAGAAATGTATCGCCAATGCGAGGTGGATTTGTACCACTTACTTCCCCTTATGACGTGGTGGTGCGAGACAGTTCTGTCCGCAGTTTTCTGCCATATTTCGGGAGAGCATTTTCGGCACCGATGAACCCTTCAGAAGGACCTTTGCAATTCACGTCGGAAAAATTCGACTATGAGATGGTAGAGAAAAAGAAAGGCAGACATGTGATTACTATTGAGCCGAAGGACGTAAACCAGGTTCGACAGATGATATTGTCGGTAACAGAAACAGGATATGCGACGCTATCTGTATCAAGCAACAACCGTGATCCTATCTCATTTAATGGAATTGTACGTGCAATCGAGGAAGAATAACAAAAAGAGCGGTTAAATACCGCTCTTTTTATTTTCAGACTTTCTTCCAGCTACAATCATAAGCAGAGAGCCTGCGATCAATAGCAACCAGCCAGTCCACTGATATTTTACTAAGCGGGCAGCAGAGGCGGCCAACTTTTTCATTGGGATGAAACTAAAAGAGTCATTTATCTTAAAATAAACCGCAGCCAGCGTAAATAAAACAACGACAAGAGCAACCCATCCCAAAATTTTCACTAAACCATTTTTTCCTCTCAAGGAAGAATAAAAACCCGCAGCTGCTAACAAGTAAACAGTGGAAGCGAGTACAGGCTCCAGATCCCAGTACTGCCAAAAACCAATTAGGGGAAGCTTCAGTAGCGGGCTTAAAGCACCAGCAATCAATAAAGCTGCTCCCAGGATTCCGAGGTAATTTGTTGCTTTCATTTCGAAGGGTTTAAGTTAAAGCTAACAAAAATTACTTATTCTGCGCGATCTCCATCTTGTCGGCAAAATGCGCGCAGTAATCGCGAAGATCTTCTACAATATTTTTTTCTCCTGTAGCGCGAAGGAAGCTGTCGCCCATAGTTTGCAACGTTTCGTAAAAGAAACGCTTCATTTCATCCACGGGCATATCCTTAGTCCAAAGGTCAATACGCAATGAGTTTTTATAGTTATGATCCCACAGCGCCAACATCATTGATTTCACCGGAAGAGCTTCCTTGTTTTCTCCATCTGTTGATTCCCAGGTAATATTTTCAGGAACGTTGTTATCGTCTAATTCTATCGTAAGTTTTATCTCTGCTTTTTTCATTGTTAAATTCACTTGTGGCTTTAGCCGGTTAAATGTTGTTTATATTTTTTGTACGAGGATGACCAGCACTCCTGCAAAGATGATGAAAGCCATCTCTACAATCCAAATACGTTTTATTTCCTTTACATAAGTACGAAAAATGAGATCGCTGATAAAGGCGAACAAAGCAAATATCCAGAACGGCATACTTCCCATCTGGCCCCAATCGCCAGACTTCGGAAAAAGCAGGGAATAAATCGCCGCCACAAAAAAGGCCGAAGTCAGGATATTCAAAGGTGTTAACTTCGTTTTCACCTACCTCGCTTATTTCCTTTAAAACCACCTTTTACACTGCTTGAGGGCTTATTACCCTTTGCCTGCAGCCTCTTCGAGGCGGCGCTAGCCTTTTCCGGCTTTTTGGCTGCAGGTTTCGGGTTCTTCTTTTCGTGAAAAGCTCCCTTAAACTCCGGGTTTTCTTTCCTTTTCTGCAGATCGATCTCCCGGGCAATCGCCTGACGTTCCTCATAAGGTGTTTCTTCTACAAAAACCCCTTCCGGTATATCTTCAACAGGTATTTGTTGCCTGATCAGTTTTTCAATCTTCCGGATATAATATTCCTCGGCGGGATTGCAGAAAGTAATCGCTTCTCCTGTCTGAAAAGCCCGTCCGGTTCTGCCAATCCGGTGTACGTAATCCTCAATGATGATAGGAACTTCGAAATTAATTACATGGCTCACCTCGGTCACATCCAGTCCCCGTGCGGCCACGTCCGTTGCTACTAAAATCCGCACCGCACCATCCTTAAAAGCATTGATCGAATTGATACGGGTATTCTGCCCTTTATTTGCGTGGATCACCTTCACCTGCTCTTCACCGTAGCGTCGGGTAAGGAAGCCGAAAATATTATCGGCAACATTCTTTGTCTTGCAAAAAATGATGAGCCTGCTAAACTCCTCGTCGTTCTTTAGTAAGTGCTGCAACAGGTTGAGCTTAGTTTTGAGGTTCGGAACATGGTACAACACCTGTTTTACCGTTTCAGCTGGTGTGGCTTGCGGCGCCACTTCCACCACGGTCGGAAACTTCAGAAAGTCGCCCGCAATCTTGTGCACCAACTCGCTCATCGTAGCTGAGAAAAGAAGGTTTTGACGCTTCCGCGGAACAACCTCCAGAATACGGTGAATAGAGCCAATAAAGCCCATGTCCATCATCTTATCCGCTTCATCCATCACCAAGAACTGCAGCTGTTTGGTCACGATGTTACCTTCCAGGTATAAGTCGAGAAAGCGCCCGGGAGTGGCTACCAGAATATCTACCCCCTGCTCTAGTTGTGCTTTCTGCGTTTTTGGTCCTAGTCCGCCGTAAAGCACCACCGTTCTCAGGTCGGTATACTTGGCGAAGGTCTTAATGTTCTCTTCGATCTGCATTGCCAGCTCCCGCGTAGGTGAAAGAATCAGCGCCCGGGGGTCATTTCCCTGCGCATACTTCAGCTTCATAATTATAGGCAGTACATAAGCCGCCGTTTTACCGGTGCCCGTCTGCGCGATCCCCATTACATCCTGCCCCGCTAAAATCGGTGATATCGCTTTCTCCTGGATGGGAGTTGCCTCGGTATAACCCGCATCTGCAATAGCGTTTAATATCTGCCTGTTCAGCTTAAAGTCTTCAAAAGATTTAGCCATGGCGGCAAAGATAGGAAATAAGATTTTAGGGGGTCCAGAATTATGAGCTGAGCCAACAACAGTTCACCGCTGTTCGCCCCGAAACTCTATTTTGGGATAATTTTGAAGAGCACTATCATTCTGCTGCAAGAAAACTTAATTTCGCGGAACGTCTTAAATCAAACTTCTAATTCGATGTCTTCAATCCTGATTAAATCGGCAACACTTGTAAACGAGGGTAAGCAGCAGGTAGCTGATGTATTTATTAAAGATGGCTTTATAGAGAAAATTGGCGCTTCGCTCGATGTATCTGCAGAAAAAGAGATAAATGCAGTGGGTAAATATATGCTACCGGGCTGTATTGACGATCAGGTGCACTTTCGTGAGCCCGGCTTAACTCATAAAGCGGAAATATTTACGGAAAGCCGGGCTGCGGTTGCGGGAGGTATCACCTCCTTCATGGAAATGCCGAACACCGTCCCGAATACAGTTACCCAAGAATTGCTGGAGCAGAAATACGAAATTGCAGCGCAGCGCTCCCTGGCGAATTATTCCTTTTTCATGGGGGCGACAAACGATAACATTGAAGAAGTGCTTCGCACCGACCCGTCAAACGTCTGCGGTATCAAGATCTTTATGGGATCATCCACCGGAAATATGCTGGTAGATAATGAAGAGGTGTTAAACAAGGTTTTTTCCTCCACTCCTATGCTGATTGCTACGCATTGCGAAGACGAGCAGACCATCCGCCACAATATGGAAACGTTCAAAGCAAAGTATGGAGAGGCTATCACCCCTGAAATGCACCCGCTCATCCGTAATGCCGAAGCCTGTTACAAATCTTCTTCCTTTGCAGTAGATTTAGCTAAAAAGCATGGAACGCGGCTGCACATCCTGCATATCTCCACTGCCGCGGAAACAGCTCTTTTTGACAACACCATCCCCTTGAGGGATAAAAAAATAACGGCAGAGGCTTGCATCCACCACCTGTGGTTTTCTGATGAAGATTATCGGACCAAAGGAAATTGGATTAAGTGGAATCCGGCAGTTAAATCAGCTTCAGACAGAGAGGAAATCTTCCAGGCTGTGCTAGACGGACGAATTGATGTAATTGCTACAGATCATGCCCCTCATACCATTGAAGAAAAGATGCAGAGTTACCTGAAAGCTCCTTCGGGAGGACCACTCGTGCAGCACTCGCTTCTTGCTATGCTTGAATTCTATAAACAGGGTAAGCTATCGTTGGAAATGGTGGTAGAGAAAATGGCCCACAACCCGGCGATACTTTTCCGTATTGACCGCAGGGGCTTTATCCGCGAAGGGTATTGGGCGGACCTTGTCCTGGCCGACTTGAGCGCAAGTACGTCTGTAAACAGGGAAAACGTTCTTTCAAAATGTGGGTGGAGTCCTTTTGAAGGTTACACTTTTGGGTCGGGCATTACTCATACATTCGTCTCCGGTAATTTGGTTTATGAAAACGGAAGGTTATTGGAAGCCGGAGCAGGAAAAAGACTCGCCTTTGAGCAACGATAGTTTTTTGAAGCGATTTAATTTTTTCAAAAATTTCCTAATCAATGAAAAATCAGGATTGAAAGTGCTTGGTCCGCTTTCAATCCTATTCTAAATCACTTTAGGAGAGGACCTAAAGGGAAAACAGTGCTGCCGAATGCCTTCATAACCGGCCAGCAGCGAAGCTAAGAGACGTTCAAGAAGGAAAATATGAACTTCGTTTTTAAAAGCCGTAATCTCTCACGTTGGATAGATATCAGTTCAGGTTTTTAAGGGCTTGCTGTAAGTGACGTTCATTATGAGCGATTAAAAAGCGAAAGGTGTCCCCCAGTTTTAATCTGACAAACTTTGATATCGATATGGGAATACGATAATTTAAATCAGAACCTTTTGCCTCCTGCAGGTACTGTAACAAGGTTTGTTGCTGACGGATAAACTCCTCGACCACCAAGTGCGCATCCAGGTGAGGGGCCGGGACATGCCCCTTAAAAGCCTTATACTTTTTATCCGACGGCTCCATCATTCTGGTGAAATAATCGCCCAGCCAGCCACTTGTATAGTTGAGTCCGGGATTTGCTTCTTTGCGATTCAGCGCTGCCCCAATTTTGGGCAAATAATAATCTCCATAAGAATTCAAATGATCCAGACATTGAGTTACACTCCAACCGCCTGTTGGAGATGGTTTCAGGAGCAGTTGGGCGCGTTGCTTCCGAAAACTAGCCTCGGTCTGCTGAACATGACCATTTACCCTTGCTTTCAGCTGATCCAAAAGTTCAGACTTTTTCAACTCTTTCATAATATTCGTATTGAGCAAAGATGAAGAGCCAAAAGGGTGAAAGAAATGGTAAATACCAAGATTTCTAAATTTTGATCTTGTTGATAAACTTGCTGAAATTGCTTGGATCGATGCCGATATAGTTGGCCAGGTACTTGTGCGGCACCAGATTCAGGATATGAGGACTCCGCCGCAAAAGGCTCCTGAACTTCTCCTCGGAGGAAAAGCACTGCAGCTCTACCAGCCGCTCCAAAACCCCAGATAATACACCGGCTGTTCCTTTTAAAAGTATCGCTAAAATCGGCCGGCTTTCCAAAACTACTTCAAGGTCAGCAAAAGAGGCTCTCAAAAAAGTTGAAGCAGTGAGCGTTTCATAAAAATAACGGGATGGCTGCTGCAGGAGGAAAGAGTCTACCACCCCACCGAACGAGGGAGCATAGGTAAAAACGATCGTCGCTTCCCGCCCCTGCTCATCAAAATAATATACCCGTTGCACCCCATCCAGCACAAAGTATAAATGCTTCTCCACGTCACCGGCACTCGTTAGCTGCTCCTTTCTACCTGCAGAACAAGTATCCCAGACGTTCGAAAACGCCTTCCAATCATCGTCCCCAATTGGAGCAATGGCATTTAAGGCGATTTTAAGAAGTTGGAGTCCCTCATTCATTTGAAAAGAAGAAATATAAACTACCTTTTTCTAGCCCGGCTACGGAGGTCAGCAATCTGGAACGTGATCAAGCGCCCCACCGGCTTTCCATCCCGATAGGTAATTACCTTGAGTGTAACTGCATCTTTTGGTACTACTAAGGCCGTGTTATATTTAGGATAGAACTCGTCAGGAAAGGAATTATCAAAGGTGTAGTGGATATTCAAACCAGGGATTTCCGTACTCAGCTCTACTACCAACTTGTTTTCCGCGTTTAAATACGGCAATACGATAGGCTCATACATGCTTGGAGCGTATTTCATCTGCGCCACATCAAACCGCTTGAAGTGATCTTCTACCTTGCCGTAGAAGTGAGTCCAGTTTTTCTTGTTTAAGGGCGACCAGATGGATTCAGCAATTGCTAATCCACGCGGCCAGAGCATGTACTCAGCATGACGCATGTTATAAATGTGCTCCGTCCAGAGGTTGGCCTGGCCTCCTTTTACTTTGTTTGTTTCCGCTATTCCTCCAGTAGGATCGAACTGATACGCTTTATTTAGACGCAGCGAAGCGTAAACCTTCGGCTCAATGGCTACATCTCCCTGCATGTAATCCAGGTAGGCATAGGTAGACGGGCTCATCACCACCTCATGCCCAAGTTTGGCCGCTTTTATACCGCCTTCCACGCCCCGCCAGCTCATCACGGCGGTCGACTGCGAGGGTTTTCCATCTAAAATCTCATCCCAACCAATGAACTTTTTCCCTTTCGCCTGCACAATAGCCTCCACTCGTTTGGTGAAGTATCCCTGCACCTCTTCCATCGTCTTTAAACCTTCCTTTTGCATCAGCGCTTTCACTGCCGGATTTTTCTGCCAGAAATTGTGTGGAGCTTCATCGCCGCCCATATGGATGTATTCAAAAGGAAATAAGGCTGCCACCTCAGTAATCACTTTGTCTAAAAACTCATATACCTTTTCGTTGGCCGGACATAGCGTGTTATCAATCAACGCAATTGGTGGTGCACCACGAGACCAGTCCATAATCGGCTCGCCAGCGCGGACATTGTACTTCTCTGCTCCCGGCGTACAGGAAAGCTCTGGGTAGGAAGCAATGGCTGCAAGACTATGGCCAGGAACGTCAATCTCCGGCAGGATGTTTACAAAGCGATCAGACGCATATTTGATCAGCTCCTTGATATCTTCCTGAGTATAAAATCCTCCATAATCTTTAGGCTCGTTCGGTAAAGGCTGCGAGAAGGTTCCAAACTGCCCCACTTTATTTACCCTCCAGGCTCCAACTTCTGTAAGCCGCGGCAAACTTTTTATCTCAATGCGCCACCCCTCATCATCCGTCAGGTGCAAATGCAGCAAGTTGTATTTGTACTTTACCATATTGTCAATGAAGCGCTTCACTTCCTCCTTTGTGAAATAATGCCGCGAAACATCAAACATCATCCCCCTCCAACTAAATCGCGGGTAATCTATGATCTCCACGTTAGGAACCCGCCACCGCACTCCCGTAGCCGGTTTTTCACCTTCTATCTCTTTAGGAAACAGTTGGATCAAAGTTTGGGCGCCATAAAACAGACCAGCAGCTGTATTAGCCCTGATCACAATGCCTTTTCCGCTAACAGCTAAGCGATACCCCTCCTGACCCAACACCGGATCTTCATCGGCGTTCTTCTGCAACCGTATGGTCGCATGATCGTCACCCTGACTTATGCTTACCTTTTTCCCGCTTGCACTATTTATCCTGCCTCTTAAAAAATTAGCAGTGTGCAAAATTTCCGGTGCCTGTGCCGCTCTGATGTTAACCTCCTCCGGTAAGGTAAAATATCCCTCCATGCGGTTAAGCGTAACAGGCTCAGGAATAATAGAAATCTTACTTTCGGAAGTTTGCGAAAAAACGGTGGTGCTGAGAAAACAGAAGGCAAAAAAAACAAGAAGTCGCTTAAAACTCATCGGCATAGTGTTATCGAAAAATTATGCAAGTATGCTAATTTGATAACTCTTTGCCATCAATTTTATTGCTTTTTTAGGTTTAGGCCGTTTCCCTGCGGGTCGGGCTTGCCGCTCATACTGCACCGGCCTTAGCCACCTGGCCGGTATCCGCTTCAATCCCTAACGGAGGAGCCAGTGCTAAATAAAAGCCGAAAACGTAAATCGGCTAGCAGCAATGGCTAGCCAAACTTCCTTAGCCTCAGGTTGAACGACAGTAGGAAATACCTTCCCAGCCGGTTACTTCTGCTATCCACGATTTCATTATCAAAAACATCCCGACTAATTCCGGTATTCTGATTAAAGAGATCGAATCCCTGCAATCGGATTGTTCCAATATTTCCTTTTAGAAAACGGTATTCCGTATAAAGGTTAAGAATAGTAGGGTTCGGATTTCCTGAGTTAAAGCCGCGGTTAATCGTTTTCGAAAAGTCATAGCCCAGGGTCAAGTCCTCGAAAAAGTAATTTCGTCCTTCCAGCGAGAAAACAAGTCGGTTTGCTTTTCTATCACTGAAGGTCGCCATAGAGTAACGAGTAGTATTGATTGAATAATTGGTATTAAGTTCTGCGTCAATAATATCTTTAATATCGAGCCTGAATTTCAAGCCTTGATCCACCACCAAATTTCTTCCCACGTTCCGGTCACCGTTCGAGAAGCCAATATTGTTATTGAAGTTAGCGCCTCCGTAGTAGGTTACTGTATATCGGCGATCAGCAAAAGGTTTGGCGTAAGAGTAATTTCCCCGCAGATTATAGAAACCATCGGTATTAGTATAACTAGTGATCTGACGCGTACTATCCGACATTAACGCTCTCGTCGTCACGATTTTATTATCGGTTTTGCTAAAGCTCAGGTTACCAAAAATCATGTTACCCGCTTTCCAGTCGGATTGATTGTATTCCAAATTCAACCCATGAGTAAACTCTGGAGAAAGGTCTTTATTTCCTGCCACCACGTTTTGCAAATTCGTGCTATCGCGAATGGGTTGCAGCTGCGTAAAGCTGGGCTGATTACTTCGGCCGCTATAATTAGCTGTTAAGCTCTTTTGCTTTTGGAAGCGGTAGACCAACCGAGCCGAGGGAATCCAGTTGAAGGTCTCTTTAAGCGTACTGATATTCCGGCTGATATCTTGTCCCCTTAAGACAGTAGGCTGTGCATCCAATCCCAACGAGTAGTTGTATTTCTGGTGGATAAAGCGATAGTTTAGTCCAACGCTGTTCGTCGTAAACTGGTACTGATAGTTATTACTTTGGTCCGCGTTGAATACTTGCTCCCGTGTATCAGGATCGACATCATTCAGTGATCTTCCGTTGCGGGTATCACTAAAACTCCAGTTGTAGCGCAAATCGAGATACTTGCCTTTTCCAAATGGCTCGGAATACGTTAGGTTGGCGCCGGTTCTGAAGTTATCGTTCAAGCTTTCTGTGAGCTGGTACTGCTTCCGGTCAGTTTGCTCTCCCTGACCATTTATATCAAGGTAGTCATTCCTGGAATCACGATCACTTTCAGAGTTCGACAAATTTACTGTACCCCACAAACTGAAGTTGCGTCCCTTCTTCTTGAAGCGGTGGTTATAGAAAAGATTTGTTCCCACGTTGAAGGAGGCCGAGCTGGAAATTCCGTAACTATCTCTGAAAGAGCTCGCCTGCCTGATAGTCGTCAGGTTGCTGCCCCTGTTATCATTATTCGATGCATTAAAACCCAGTCGTGGCGACAACTTAAAAAAGTTCAGCGTATCCGGGCGAAACTCAATATTTGCCCAGGAGTCGTGCGCGTTGTTTACACTTCGGTTGTTGCTGTTGCCATCAACAACCCGGGTGAAATCGCTATAGAAGGTTTGGCGGTAGTTACTACTGATAGTTTTGTTATCGCGGTTGTTGAAGCGATACCCGCCGTCAGCTTGCAGCTTCTTACCCCATTCATTCTTATAATTTAGAGCGATATTACGGTTGTTCGTAATCCCATTGCCACCTCCTCCCCGCAGGTTTGTATTGTTCAGGTTGCCGATAGCAGAGATCTGCCTTTCTCCCTTGAAGGTGTTGGCCCTGATGCTGGCGATATACCTGTTCTCATTTCCCATCCCTCCGATTCCGCGGGCAAAGTAGCCTTTCTTTTTTTCCGGCTGAATATTGATGTTGAGTATTTTTTCAGGTTCGCCGGTTTTAATACCCGTTTCCTTCGCCTGGTCTCCGTAATCATCAACGATCTGCAAATTCTGCACAATGTCAGCAGGCAGATTTTGGATAGCGGTAGCTACGTCGGTGCCGAAAAAATCCTTACCATTTACCCTCACCCGGGTAATTTCTTTGCCTTGAGTGGTCACTTTTCCATCCTTATCTACACTCACTCCTGGCAGCTTCTTAATCACCTCTTCTACAGCATCGCCTTCTCTAACAGGATAGGCACTGGCATTGAACTGTATCGTATCCTCTTTTACAAGCACCGGCGGCACCCCCGAAATCACCACCTCTTTTAGTGTGTTGGATTTTTCTCTTAATATGATTGCCGGGATAGTGAATAATGACTCTCCGCTTTGATTTTTGAACTGACGCGAGTAACTCTGGAAACCTATAAAAGCAGCTTTGAGCGTAAATGCGTCAAATTTTACACTGTTGAACCGGAACTCGCCATTTGCATCAGTTGAAGTAGCCAGACTATCAGCTGTACTCACTAATTTTACCAAAGCGCCGGGCAAAGAAGCACCCGTCGAATCTTTTACAGAACCTTTTACCACAAACGTCTTTTGGGCATAAGCCGAAAGTGAAGTAGTCAGAAGCAGTATTGCGATAGGTAGAATGCGTACTTTTAGGTTTCTAAGCATGATAAAACAAAGCTATCTATAAGCCCCGGAAAGTGATAACCAGTAATCTAGATGTTACAGTTGCGTGAACAATAAAAACGCCTTCGCGACGTCAATAAGCTTTTTTTAAAAACATGTAAAGCAATTGTTGCTAAAGGAAACCATCGAATAGAACCCGACACGAATTTGCAATCAGTAACCTCGGCTCTACTTCAACAGTTGCCCGAGGCGGTTCATTGCCGAATAACTCTTCAAGAGCAAAGGAATATGAGCCGGTACCCTAACATCTTCCAGACCTATACACTGCCCAATTTCCTCCCCCAGGAAGAAAAGCATCATTTCTTTAAGCTCTCGCCCGGTAATATTTGCTTCCGGCTGAAGCTGCTGAAAGGATTCGATCAGCGAGGCAGTGAGCGTTTTACCCTGTTCGGAGGGACGGAAATTCCTTTTGCGAATGAGCTGTTCCAGGTAATTTGCTTCCTTCCCGTTTCGAGGTATAAGCGCTTCATCCTGACCGAGAAGAAAAGCGATAACTGCCCAGAGATGCAAGAAAGCCTGCTGATCCCGGTCAGAGATAGTTGTTCCCAGTTTTCTTAGTCCCCGGATCACCATTAGGGAAAAAGCAAGCTGAGTTCCTGCCATGTCCTCCTGATTTACCGGGTGCCCCCATTGCCCGTCCCATCTGCCGCTCTTCAAGGTATAATATCTCGCAATCGCATGAATAAGCCGGGTTTTCAAAATGCTGATAAAAGCCTTCCCTCCTTCTTCGAAAGCATTGGCAGACTGCACGCTGACTACAAACTCCCCCGTTTCCTCCAAACGCTTACCGGTATCCTTCCGCAGGCGCTCGGAGATATACAAAACCATGGCACCATCAGCGGCAGCGTAACAATATGGCAGGGAAAGCAAGCCGAGCAGTTGCATGATTTGGTTAGCATTGCGTTCGAAAAAAACACTTCCTTTTTCAATTAAGGCTGGTTGTGCCCAGGCTGGAAGAACCCTTGCCTGCATGAAAATTGATTCCCCCATGAAAACCTCAGGCAAAGCATTTAGCGAGCGATTATCGCCCTTTGAGGCCAGCCAGTCATATAACATTCGCTTCTTCAACTCGTCAGCAAAGCAAGCATTGACGAACTCGTCAGCCGGAAAATCCCCCAGCCTGCGCTTTTCGTCGAGGTCTTGCTTTCTATATGGAAAAAGGCTTCCCATTATTATCTAGGATGCTTTTTGAAGATTAGGCAGATAAGTATCAGTGCGAACACTCGCCTTCAATTCATGCAAAATCTGGTAAAGTCCGAAATTCGTTCTGTTGATGTAAATGAAATGCTTCACGCCTCTTGCTTGTTTGAACTCTGGCATCCGGGCGATCTTCTCGCCATACGCGTAAATCTGCTCGAAAAATTCCTTCCGACTGAAATCGAATACACCGCTGGTGTAAGGCTTGGTGAATAGCTCAATCATCTCTGAATAATTCCGCAAATAGAATTCCACCTGTGCCGGCGAGTCTGTTGGTAAGACCATCTCCAGCGCTCGAAAGGCTTTCAAGGTTTCTTCCTTGTTCTGCAATACGCTTTTTTCGGTGAAGGAGAAAAACGGATAATAAAAATCATCCGGCATTTCTTTTATACAACCGAAATCGATGATTCCTAACTTCTTGTCGGGAGTAATCAGAAAATTACCAGGATGAGGATCTGCGTGTACAGCTCTGAGCTCATGCTCCTGGAAATTGTAAAAATCCCACAGCGCCTGTCCGATCTTATTCCGGTCTTCCTGTGACGGATTCGTTTGCAGATATTCTTTTAGATGCATTCCCTCAAGCCAGTCCATTGTGATGGTGCGCTTGCTGGAAAGCTCTGGGTAATAAACAGGAAAAACAACATGCTCCAATCCCGCGCAAGCCTTCGAAAACTCTATCGACCGCCTTACTTCCAGCTCGTAGTCCGTTTCTTCCAGCAGCCGTTCTTCCACCTCACGCATGTAAATGTCCAGCTCCTTTTCACTCATGCCCAGCAAACGAAAGGCAAAAGGCTTCACCAGCTTCAGGTCCGAGGAGATCGCCTCTCCAACACCCGGGTATTGAATCTTAACCGCCAGCTTCTTCCCGTTTAGCATAGCTTGATGAACTTGGCCAATGGACGCGGCATTAGAAGATTTCAAATCAAATTTATCAAAGACCTTGTCCGGACTTTTCCCGTAATACTTGCGAAAGGTCTGCACGATAAGGGGCCCCGATAAAGGCGGGGCGTTGTATTGCGATTGAGAGAATTGATTGGCGTAAGCAGCGGGGAGAATATTCTTGTCCATACTAAGCATCTGCGCCACTTTCAAAGCGCTTCCCTTTAGCTTGCTCAAGGAGTTATAGATGTCGGCTGCATTTTCTTCATTCAACCCGTCGCGACTTAGGTCTGGGTTGAAAAGTTTCTTGGAGTAATGCTTAACATAGTTTCCGCCGACCTTAATTCCAGTCTTTACAAACTGTGCCGATCGCTGTACCTTTCCCGTAGGAATGCTATTCTGTTCTTTTCTTATGTTTTCACTCATGCTAGAAAGGCATTTTTATACCTGAATTCTGGGCCAAAAATTTCCCGTACTCAAACAGGTTGTCAATAGGCGAACGCTGAAACAGGTCGAACGTAACGTTTACACCCTTTTCTATTGCCTCATCCGTTTTTTCAAACCCGGCGGAAGTATCCTTCAACCAGAAGTTCAGCACGAAACCAAACTGCACCCAAAGCGCGTCTTTGTAGCGCTTACTCAGCAAGGGCCGATCCATCAACTCGCCGCTCTCCAAACCCTCCTGCAACACCTCCGTACTAAAACGCTCAAACTCTCCTTTCAAGCCCTGCAATACTTTCGGACTTCCCATCGACCTTCGCTGTTTGCCCAGATTGAAAGCAGCAAAGCTCCTCTTGCTTTTCAGCAGTTCGAAGAAGCTGAAAAACAAAGACAGCACCTTTTCTCTGGCCGAGTACTCCGGCCAAACCTCCTGATTTTTCACTTCACCGATGGTGAGCGACATCAGGTCTTTCCAAACCGCCTGCTCTATGCCCTCGAAGCTGCCGAAGTAGTTGTAAAACTCTTCCTCCGAAAGCTCGTTTTCCCGGGCAAATACGAAAACACTCTTAGGTTGCTCGCCATTCAGCAACACGTAATTGATGTAGGATGACTGAAGTTTTTCTTTTGGTTCCATTGTTTCTATAACGAATTAGCAGATAAGGAATTGTAAAAATCGCCGGGGCGCCTTCTACAAATATCAAAGATTTGGCAACCCCTTTATACTGCCTGCAGCAATATGAGATAAAAATGAATATCGGCGGTAATTGGCCGTGCCCCTGCGGGTCGGGCTTTCCGTTTCAAGTCCTCATGCCACCCTGAGTCCAACCCTTCATTCCGGGCTTTTCACTTCAATCCCTCACGCAGTTACTAAGTTGCTTATCTGCCAACTCTCAGCAAATCACCACTTAAACTTCCTTCGGATTTGCTATCTTCACTTCCTGCAGACAGGCGTTGAGCTGGTAGAACATCAACACGACGGAGGGCGCCGTAAAATTGGATCATTCGAAGAAAAAAATAATCCCGATGAACGAAATCAAAAAAGAAGATATCAAGCAGGAAGTGTTTGAGCTTTACGACGATTATGCCCACAACAGGCTAAACCGTCGCGACTTTGTACAGCGCCTTGGCCTCTATGCTGTCGGAGGACTAACCGTACCCTCGCTCATGAGTTTCCTAATGCCTGATTACCAGGGCGCCGTGCAGGTTAAAGCCGACGACCCACGGTTAAAATCAGAATACATCAACTACCAATCAGAAAAAGGCGGCGGAACTATTAAAGCTCTGCTATCTAAACCGGCTGATTCCAAAAAGAAACTGGGAGGAATTGTGGTAGTGCATGAAAACAGAGGCCTAAACCCACATATTGAAGATGTGGCCAGAAGGGCTGCGGTGGCGGGATTTATTTCCCTGGCCCCCGATGCACTAACGCCTTTGGGCGGCTATCCCGGCAACGATGACGACGGTCGTGCCTTGCAAAGCAAACGCAATCGGGAGGAGATGTTGGAGGATTTCATCGCCGCCTATCATTATCTAAAGAATCATAAAGACTGCAATGGGAAAGTTGGAGTAGTTGGTTTTTGCTTTGGCGGTTGGATTTCGAATATGATGGCGGTACGAATACCGGAGCTGGCAGCAGCGGTTCCTTTTTACGGCGGACAGCCTCCAGTGGCAGACGTTCCGAAAATCCAGGCTCCGCTCCTGCTGCATTACGCCGCCCTCGATACGCGTGTTAATGAAGGCTGGCCAGCTTACGAAGCTGCCCTGAAAGAACATAACAAAACGTACACGGCTTACATGTATCCGAATGCTAACCATGGCTTTCATAACGATACTACGCCCCGGTACGATAAAGCTGCTGCAGAACTTGCCTGGCAACGGACCGTTGACTTCTTTAAAGACAAGCTAAAATAAGAAAGGACGCTTCCTGAAATAAAAATACCGGAGCTGTATTTAATAGCTCCGGTACTTCAAAATCATCGACTTGCATTTTAGTGAGCGATGTTGCCACTGCCTTCTTCGGAGGAGAACTGCTGCATCATATCATCCAAAACCGCTTTACCGAAACCTATACGGTTAGCGTACTCCAGACACAAGGCGTACTCTTTGTCGTGGATTTGTCCGTCCTGCATCATCATTTGAACCAATGTTTGCAACTCCAACGTTTTTTGTAGCCCCTCCTCGGGAATAATGAAGCTTAACACGCCTATATTGTCAATGATCGGGTTCACATCCTCTGGGCTGAGGCCAAGTCGGTTTCCTACAAGTAGCAGCAAATTTCCCTCATCGTTATCCAGCACCTTGTCTGCCGCCGCTACTATAATTATGTTTTGAAAGAAAGCCAGTTTTTTCTGCTGGCTGTCCAGTACATCTTCAAAAGATTGTGTGTTTTGCATACGAATTTCGCTTTTTGCTATATAGCACCAAAACCCTTGCCAGCATCTCAGTTCTGATGAATTAAGTCGCGTTAAAAGAGTGCCCGACTGAAACAAGCAGTAAGTTGTGGACAGCAATAACGCTTGCGTAAGGGATTGCAGTGAAAAGCCCGCAGCGAAGCGAGGACTTGTAACGGAAAGCCCGACCCGCAGGGGTACGCCCAAATCCTGTCGGTCGAAGGCCCCAAGGTGCGAGACAAGTCGCGATAAAAAAAGCGGAAAGGAGTGTAACCAATCCGGCCTTCTATCGTCCTATAAGAGTGTTGCAAAATGAAATGACTTAAATCACAGGAGCCTTACAGCAATGAAACCTTTACAATCCACCATCTGCCTTTTTCTTTTGCTTGCTTTGATGCAGGCGACTTCTCAGGCTCAAACAAAAATAAGCGGGCAAGTAACGGACGATAAGCAGAAAAACCTGGACTTCGCGACGGTTACAATACTTCAGGCGGGAGATTCATCTCTGGTAAAATCTACAGTAACGGATTCGGCAGGTAGGTTTCGCTTTGAAAAAATCAATCCTGGAAGTTACATCCTTGCAGTAAGCTTTCATGGCTTTAAAAAGCATCATAGCAAGGTGGATCTGAAGAGTGCTGATACCGAAGTTACACTACCTCCTATCGCGATGGCCGTGGACAGCAAAACACTTAAAGAAGTTACGGTGACGTCTAAAAAGCCATTTATAGAACGGAGGGCAGACAAGCTGATTATGAACGTGGAAAGCAGTGCAGTTGCTGTAGGAAATACAGCGCTGGAGGTGCTGAAAAAGGCACCGGGCGTTTCGCTCGACAAGGATGACAATATTTCCATGAACGGAAAAAACAGCGTGCTGGTGATGCTGGATGGCAAACCAACCTATATGAGTAATGCCGACCTGGCTAACCTGCTCAGAAGCATGCAGAGTTCAGAAATTGAATCGATAGAGCTCATTACTAACCCTTCGGCGAAATACGACGCGGCCGGCAATGGAGGGATCATCAACATTAAAACCAAGCGAAACAAGAACCTGGGCTTTAACGGAAGCGTAACGGTGGGTTCGGGTTACGGGAGAACTTCGAAATATAATGGAAGCACCAATCTGAACTTCAGAAAAGGCGCTATTAATGTATTTGGGAGCTATAATTACAGTAACAACGGTAACATCAGCAGTTTTGAAATGGACAGAGTGGTTACCGACAGGGGTATCGTCACTAACTTCGAGCAGAATAATATCTGGGATGGAAGAAGGGACAATAACGGCTACAAAGCCGGGATTGACTATTTTGTAACTAAAAAAACCACCATTGGACTTCTTTATAACGGCTACAGTAATTCGGTGAGTGAATTGGCCAACAGCGGAACTAATATTTTCAACGGCGGTTTTCAGTTGGATAGCAGTATTTCTGTACTGGGCAACAATCGTCAACGCTATGTGAACAACGCCATCAACTTCAACCTTAAGACCAACCTGGATACGATGGGGCGAGAATTGACTTTTGACGCCGACTATTCGAAGTATAACGGCAAGCTAGATGAGTTCCGCGACAGCTACTATACAGGGTTTGCAAATAATGCAGGGGTGGAGAAAGTGAATAACCTCGCTCCTGCTGATATCGAAATCATCTCTGCCAAATTGGATTATACGCATCCGCTGAACAAGCGGCTTAAGATTGAAACCGGACTGAAAAGCAGCTGGGTAACTACCGACAACAATTTCCGGTTCTCAAATTTTATTTCTCAAGCCTGGGTATCGGACGCAAAACGGTCTAACCACTTTATTTACAAGGAGAATATTAACGCGGCTTATTTAAACCTGAATAAAGAGTTTAAATCGACCACCGTGCAACTTGGTCTGCGGGGTGAACACACGAATTCAAACGGCAATTCTATCACTTTGGATAGCGTAGTAAAACGGGATTACTTCAAGCTCTTCCCCAGCCTTTCAATTAGCCAGAAGCTGGGAAAGAATCATCAGGTAGGTCTGTCCATTAGCAGGCGTATCGACAGGCCTAGTTACCACAATCTGAACCCTTTTATTTATGTGCTTGACAAGTATACGTATGAGCAAGGAAACTCGAGGCTAAATCCGCAGTTCACCAACTCAGCGGAACTTTCTTATACATTCAAAAGCTCTACTACCTTCACCTTGGGTTATAGCAAAACAAGTAATGTGATGACTCAAATTACCGAGCAGGACAACACTACGAAAGTAACTTTTGTGCAGCAAAGGAACCTGGACGACCAGACTGTTTACTCTTTCAACGTGTTTGCCCCGATTAAAGTGACCTCCTGGTGGAACATGAACAATAACGGTCAGGTATTTAATTTGGGATTTACTGCTGATCTTTTTGGTGAGCGGCTAAAGGCTAGCCAAACGGTATTTCAATTTAATACAGATCAACAGTTTACGATCAGCAAAACCTTGGGAGCTGAACTGTCGTCCTGGTATATGTCGCCCCTGCAATACGGAATGTTCCATATCCGGAACTCGCCTTTTGTGAATATTGGCTTCAAAAAATCTTTTCAGGACAATAAGCTGAATATGAAGCTGAGTATGAACGATATTTTTAACACACAGCGAAATAGAGGGTCAACTTCTTTTGCTAACATGAACTTCAATTTTCGTAACAAGTGGGAAAGTCAGGTGGTTAACTTTAGCCTTAGCTACAGATTTGGCAATAACAACGTGAAACCCGAGCGAAAGCGATCAACCGGACTTGAAAGCGAGTCGAGCAGGATGAAAAACTAAGCAAAAGAGACAAGAGGCGAGTGAAATCTCGCCTTTTTATTGCTAATTCTAAGGAGAAACAGAACTCTAATCGCAGGCCGCTTTTTCTAAAAACTAGCTAAAGTCGCGAGTCAATCAAACTCTCTCTGAAGCCTCTGCCGTATCTACTTTCGGATTGATTCAGTGCTTTGCAGATCAAACTGGGGAACTTGTTCCCACACATCACCACAATATTCCCCAAGAAATAGAACTTACGAACAAAGTAAGATCCCGTCCAAGCTGTAAAATCCTGCATCGAGTAACCCTAAGCCCTATTTGCCATATCTGCTAATTAACAGGCACATAAATTGCCAAATGCACAGCAAACAGAAACATCCTTAATATGAATACACGCTCTACTAAGCTTTTAATACTTTCCCTTCTTGTTTTCCTTGCCTATGCTTGCGTAAAACCACCTAAAGAAGAAATAACAGAAGAAATTATCGAAGATGTGGAAATCCCGTCTGATTTTTCGTGGGCCACCTCCAGAACAATCAAGTTTGACATAAGCATTAACGACAACAGATTCAAAGACGCGTCTCACCGAATCAGTATTTATCGGGGAAATCCGTTCAGTGGCGGAACTGTTTTGGCCAGAGGAGCAGCCTCAGAAACCCTATCGTTTCAAACCAGTCTTTATCTTGCCGACACGCTAAAAGAAGTTTATCTCCTTAAAACTGCACCTGATTTGTCTACCTCTATGCAAAAGGTAGCCTTGAACGCTGCAAATATTTCGGTTGCACTTGGTGCAGTTACTCCTCCATCTGTAAGTGCTAAAACTTCAGTGAAACGAGTATCTGCCACGCCTGCCAGTCCCGACTGTACCAGTGGATGTACGCAGACAATCAGCAGTAACAACACGAATATCAATACTAATTCCGGCGATGTGGTTTGTATCACAGGCAGCAACATCACGGTAGGATTTAATGCGAATGGCGGCACCATCCGAATTTGTGGAAGTAACGTTACCGTTCAAAACGCGAGTTTGAATAACTCTGCAAAAATCATAATCGCCAGCTCTGCATCGGTAAGGTTTTCTAATTTAAATACGAATAGCACCACCGCAAGTATCCAGAATTTCGGTAATGTTAGCATCAATGGCAGCTTTGCGGTAAGGGGAGTTTTTGAAAACTACGGAACGTTTAGTACGACCGGTGATTTTGACCTGAATGATGGATCAACCTTCAGCAATGACGGAACCATCACGGTCGCCGGCTCTATGAACGCCCGCAGCAACAGCGCTGTTAATAATGGCTCAATCACTACTAACAGCCACTTTCAGCTAAACGGCGGCTCTAGCTTCATTAACAAGTGTTATTTGTATGTGAAAGGCAACTATAACCTGAACGGAACTTTCAACAACTACAATTTCGTGAAAGTAACTAATGAGACTACAATAAACGGCAACTCCAAGCTGAATTTGTATAACAACGCAATGTTGACTACGGGAAGGATGATGCTGAACAAAGTAATTGAAGGATTCGGCCTGACTTCGTTGGTAAAGGTAAGTGGGAATACTACAATAAACTCAGGCGGAGGAGTAACAGGTGCTGTGCAATATTGGTCGACGAATGGTCAAAACCTTAACGATAGCTTTTTTAGCAACGGCGCCGTTGAAGGACATTCGGTCTATATTCCAGTAAGTGGTTGTAACGCCGAAGGCAATGGTAGTCCTTCTATAGCTGACGACGATAACGACGGAGTTGCCAACAATCTGGACAAATACCCAAATGACCCGTCGAAGGCGTTCGACAACTTTTATCCATCAGAAAAGCCAGAGGACGGTACCACTATCGCTTTTGAAGACAACTGGCCTCGTCAAGGCGACTACGACTTGAACGACCTGGTTATTGCTCTCAATTACAAGATCGTCACTAACGCGCAAAACAAAGTTGTGCAGGTTAACGGTACTTATTCTTTATATGCAACGGGCGGATCATCAGGTAATGGATTTGCCGTAGCTTTCCCTGTGAGCAGATCTTCTGTCAAAAACTTTACAGGCGGCGTTCTTGAGGCGGGCCAGGACTCTGCGGTAGCGGTAATTTTTACAGACATGCGTAAAGAGATGCAGGAGTGGAATACCTATCCTAAACAACCGAATTCCGGCAGTAAAAACTATAGTATCAGCTTTGATGTAGAAAATGGTCCCTCAATCAGCAGCTTCGGCCTTGGAATATACAACCCGTTCAGCTGGAATGGCGCGTATGGCAGAGGTTATGAGATACACTTAAAAGGCTATAGACCTACTAAACTTGCCGATTTCAGCGCCTTTGGGAAAGATGTTGATGGTACAGACCCTGCTAACAACAAGTACTATGAAACGAAGGAAGGCGGATTACCCTGGGGGATTGCTATTCCTACAGCTCACTTTGTTTATCCCGTAGAGACAGTGCCGATCAATAAAGCCTATCGCTATTTCAACTATTGGGCAGCAGGTATGGGCTACCTGGATTGGTATGTCGACAAACCGGGCTACCGCGACAATGGAGCTATGTACGGTAAATAAGCCTCTAAACTCTTCAGAAACACAATATAAGACAAGGCTGCTCTTCAATTTGAGCAGCCTCGTTTGTTTACAAAGATCTTAGTTGAAGAAAACCATAAAGTTCTGTTGCTTTCGACCTTTTTCCTTCCCTTTTTGGCGCTCCTTTCGGATATTTACTACATGGGCGTAAATTATAGGGGCAAATTATCTAACAGACTTAGGGAAATTGTGGATGCACTCCCTTTATTTCCCGGAGCACGAGTGCTGGAGATAGGGTGTGGTCCCGGGGCTGCAGCGCGAGAAATTGCGGAAAGAATCAGCGAAGAAGGGTACATTCTTGCAATCGATCGGTCTGCCAGGGCAATTCAACAAGCGATGGATTCTCTTGAAGGGGCAGAAGCTAAGAATATCCGCTTTCTACAGCTCTCTAGTGAGCAACTGGAGTTGCCTCCCGAGGAAGAGCTCTTTGATATCGCATTTGCTGTTCGGGTTGGAGCATTCGATGGCAGACATCCGGAAGTCCAGGAGATTTCCCTGAGACAAGTTGCAAAGGCCCTACGACCTGAAGGCAAATTTTATATCGACGGAGGAAATCCCTTGCGGGAAATTTTTTTGGATTCGTACAGGTGAAGTACCAGAAATCTTTTTTGAGGAAAAACTACTTGAGTTTAAAGCCAGAAGAGAATTTTTATATTTGACCTTACATAAAGGGGGAGAGACTTGAAATTTTATTAAAAAGTCTTTCAATTATCTAAATACGCTCAACATTCCTGCGATGAACGCACAACAAATATCCTCGCGAACGATAAGGCTTGGTATTACCACACTTTTGGCTTGCGGCGTCATTCTCTTTTTCAACATCTACCAACAACTTTACATTTCCGCGGGCATTCTATTTGGATTCATGCTATCCGGAAGCGCACTCCTCATTCAGATTAAAAAAGGAAAGGTAAAGTATTCGAAAATACTAATTGTACTACTGGTAAATGCTCACCTGGTTTTGTCCTGCTTTGCTGAAGGGCTAAGCATCGGCGGGTATATGTTCTTTATGCCCCTGCTTTTTTCTATCCCCTTCTTTGTTGAAAGCAAAAAGAACTTTAACAAAGAGATCGTTGCGCTCTCCATCATCACTTTAATTTGCTTTGGAGTTTGCATTTTCCTTGGACCTAAATATAGTTTGTGGCAAAATATTACCAGCGAAGATTACCACTTCAACTTTTATCTCAACACACTCACCGCAGTTTTACTTTCCAGCGTAATCTCCTATCTGAGTGTCAAATCCGAAAGAAAATTCAACCGGATTTTGACCGACGAAAAGAATAAGGCGGAGACTTTAAACCGAGAGCTGCAGCTAAAATCGGACGAGCTGGAGAAGAAGACAAAAGTGCTGCGGGAGCAGGCTGAGCACCTGCGCTCGCTTAATCTTCAGCTGGAGGAAGAACGAAGAAAAGCAGATGATGCAAACAAAGCGAAAAGCGAATTTTTAGCTACGATGAGCCATGAGATTCGAACGCCCATGAATGGAGTGATCGGGATGGCAGCTCTCCTGGCCGAAACCGGTTTAAGCCGCGAGCAGTCTGACTATGTTTACTCGATCAACTCGAGCGGACAAGCCCTACTGGCTATTATCAACGACATCCTCGACTTTTCCAAGATTGAGTCGGGAAACATGACCCTTGAGAAAAGAGAATTCAACCTGCGTAAAACTATTGAGGATTCGCTGGACCTCTTCACTGCTCGGTTAGAGGAAAAAGAGCTAGACCTTGTCTACTATCTTGCTCCTGATGTTCCCGAGAGAATTGTGGGAGACGAATTCCGTTTGCGACAGATCCTACTTAATCTTATTAGTAATGCTATCAAATTTACCTCTAGAGGGCATGTTTTAGTAGACATTGCAAAAGGTACTTCCTGGGAGAATGGATTAGAGCTGATATGTAAAGTTGCGGACACGGGGATTGGAATAGCTGAAGATAAAAAACACAAACTCTTCAATGCTTTCTCGCAGGTTGATTCATCTACAACCAGAAAGTTTGGCGGTACCGGATTGGGACTGGTTATTTGTCAACGCCTTACGAAACTAATGGGTGGTGGGATTGAAGTGGAAAGTACCGAAGGGAAGGGTTCCTGCTTTAGCTTTACGATCCTTGTTGGCAAGGGAACGAATTCAGACAAAAGCGTCACTGGCGCTTCTATTCCAGTGCCGTCCGCTGCAACCGTACTTATTGCCGACCCTAATCCTACTACTCTCGCAGTATTGCGAAAGGTGTTGGAGCAGTATCAGGTAAAATCGATTGCTGTCGATTCACTAGCTGCTGCAGAGTTAGCCTTAAAAACAGAGCCTACAATCGATATTCTTGTATCCGGCTTCCCTCCTTCCCTTGTATTAGATTCTCAGGTCAAGTCGCTAAAACCAGCTCTAAGCTTGGTTCAACTTGGCTATCCTGGCATCCTGCAAAATCTCAATTCCTCAAAAATCGCTCTGACCCTTGCCAAGCCCTTAAAACATGCTCAAGTCCTTGCGGCCATAAGCGCATTACGAGCAGGATTGCCAAAAGCCGAGATTTCGAAGGAAAAGAAAGGGCAGACGATGGACGAATCCTTCGCGCTCCAATATCCTTTGGATATCCTGCTTGCTGAAGACAACGTCATAAATCAGAAGCTCGCTTTGCGTGTTTTGGGTAAACTAGGTTACCAGGTAGACCTGGCAGAAAACGGACGACAAGCTATAGAAAAGCTGAACAAGAAAGATTACGCCCTAATCCTAATGGACGTACTGATGCCTGAGCTTGATGGTCTTGAGGCCACAAAAAGCATCAGACAGCGGACGGGCCATCAACCCGCTATTGTGGCGATGACTGCTAACGCACTGGCGGAAGATCGTGAAAATTGCATTAGTGCCGGAATGAACGATTACATTTCCAAACCTTTTCATGTACAAGATCTGATGGAGGTTTTGAGAAGCACTTTTATAGCAAAAGAAAATATAGCAGGCGCTGTTTAGGTGTAAGCAAACCTAATCCTGAATACTTCTTGCGAAAGCGCGGTCCTCACGAAAGACTAGCGAGCATACTTTAACGTTGATATAACGAATTTAGATAGAACGGACGTGCGAGGGGGAATAACAAATTTCAGCAGCCTACTTATTGGCCTTTTTTTATTTTCGGCAGCTTCTGCTTCCGCTCAAATCACCCTGACAGATCAAAAAACTGCATTCCAGCCACAAGAATTTTTTGTTGCAGATGTAGTGGACGAGCGCCCGGAAAAGTCGTCATTGGGACTTATGGTGAGCAAAGATCAAACTGGGAAGTCAACCACTAAAGCTGTTGACTTGAAAGGAGGAACGGAACAAGAGATTGAGCGTTATATAACAAAAAACTACACTAGGAACAGAGGGTCACGGGCTTCTGTGTTTGGAATAAAGGAACTTCATTTATCAGAAAGTTCTCGAACTGACGGCATGGTTGATGGCCGAATTACGGTTCATCTTAGCCTCGGTTTACAGAAGCCTTACGGCGTCGAGCCTTTGGTCTCCTCGCAGTACGCCTTGAACTACCGGCGCCCGGCTGCTAATGCCTCCTCTATCGAAGGACACCTGCGAAAACTGTTTGAAAAAGGCCTTTCCCACTTCGATGAGTGGCTAAAAGAGAACGCTAACAGCGACTCTAGACTTGCCAGGGAGGTTAGGATTAGCTTTAGCGATTACAAAGATGCAATAGAAGGCGACACCATCTACTATTCTCCAAACCGTCCCCTCAAATGGGCAGACTTTCAATCAAAAAACATTAGGGTGAGTAGGTACGATGCAGTAGTCATTCCGAGTATTGGATTTATACAGGAAGCGAGGGTACACAAGTCTGTCATTTATGTTGACATTGCCATGAAGGCTTACTTGCCAAAAAGCGCTGCCTGGGTACGATCATCCGCCATGAGCTACTACACCTTGAATCACGAACAGCGCCATTTCGACATCGTGAGGATTATCTCTGAGCAGTTTAAGCAAAAAGTCCTTAACGCTAATCTTACCCCCGAAAATTACCTTGCGTTCCTTAATATGCAGCATCTGGACAGTTTACGGGATTTGCATAAGATGCAAAAAGCTTACGACGATGAAACGAGCCATGGTCTGAACCTGGGAGCACAAGAAAAATGGAATAAGAAAATTGACGAGGAGCTAAAATCGATTTTTATTGCATCGCAATAATCGGAGAGCAGGGGCGTGCTCGCCGAAATAACTAGCGCTGAAAAACCTGCTTCATGTATCGCGTATTTGCCCCAAAGTTTTTTCTTACGTTGGTCGGCTCTTTCTGATCCCTGGACCGCTCTATCACCAGCCAGCCTTTATAGCCGATATCGTCTAAAGTTTCTTTCACTTTGTACATGTCCATGCGGGTATTGTGCTCCAGCCAAACACCATCTTCGTCCGTGCAGTGGATCATGCAAATACGCTTTTTGCCTAAAATGCGTAACTCCTGATGCAGGTCTCTTCCTGCGCGAAGCGGGTTAGCAAAATTGAAGTAAATTTTGATCCCCTTCGATCCTATCTCCTCCAGCAATTCTACTTCGCCTTTTGCGTCTAAATGAGTCTCAACGCCAATGACTACTCCTGCTTTTTCGGCCATCTTTCCTGCCACTCTCAATCGCTCTACAATTGCCGGTCGTAGTTCAGGGTTGGCAACCAGGTTTCCCTGTACACCCAGGGGCAGGAACGCCACTTTGACATCCATAGCCTTCATAGTGTCAATACAATCCTGTATCATTCGTTGGTAAGTTGGACGGGTTGCAAATGATTGAGCATAGAAGCCTGTCATCGCAATCGAGCATATTTCAATATTCAACTCTTTCGCTTTGTCTAAGAATTGCTGACGTATTTCGGGTTTTGCCAGCTGATTATCAAACGTTTCACGGCTTCCAAGACCACCCATGTCCAATTCCAGGCCATCCGCGCCTAAATCTTTTGCTAGCTGAAAGGCACCAAGCTTCTGTCTTTTCAGGATCATCAGGTCGACGACCGCTATTTTATAGCGCTGCTTCTTTTTACTCAGAGCCCAGCTAAGACTGGGTGAAAGCATTAAGCCGGCTGAGAGAAGCGCTGCGTTTTTTATAAAGGTTCTGCGGCTGTTGCCAGTTGTGTTGTTGTTCATGCTCAAATTTCTATTTTCCTGCAAAAAGCTTCTCTAACTCCTCGTAACTCCTGATGGCGGTAGCTGGCAAAGCCTCCCCTTTCTCCCCGAAAACATACATCGCCGGATACTTCTCAATAGTCACTTTAGATTCGTCGATTTTGCCCTGCTGATTCTGTACCTTTTTCAAATCCAAATTAAAATGCCTTGCCAAAAATTCGTACAAGGCAAGGCGCTTGTTTATCCCGTAGTCGTGCCCCTCCTTCTCGAGATGAACATTTTTTACCAGATCATTCTTTCCGTAGAACTGGTAAACTTTTTCCAGGTAGGGAAACTCGGTTTTCGGAACATTCTGCGTCCAGTCTTTTCCGTCAGATATAATTAGTTGCGGACGAGGTGCCGCCATAGCAGCAATTTCTACGTTATTTGTCCCGCCACCACAGAGGTGAACGGGCATACCGCTCTCGCAGGGACAACCACCACTGTGGTACGAGGAAAGCATTACTACCGGCACGCTCAACTTGATCCGGTCATCCAGTGCTGTAATGAGCATCGTTTGGCTTCCTCCGCCTGAACCGCCGGTAATTGCTACCCGCTTCGGGTCTGCGTTTTTGAAGGAAAGCATCCAATCGAGAATACGAATACTATTCAAGGCTTGCACCGTCATGGCTAGACTACGACGATGATCGCTCGATTTAAACTGTAATGCCGACTCTCCCCAGGCAAAAAGATCATAACTGAATGCCATTGCACCCATTCGGGCCTGCATCGCACACCGGTACTGTGCATCTGCCCGGTAACGGCCATCCCCAAAATGCCCGTCCGGATTTAGAATTACTGGAATTTTTCCTTTGGGATTGAGCGGCTTGTATAAGGAGCCGGTCACGTAAACACCTGGAAGCGTCTCCAAAGCGACGTTCTCAACGGTGTAACCGTCCATTGTCCGTTTATTCGTAATAATTGGCTTGCTGTTCGGCTTATGCGGTAGCGGAGATAATTTCAGGGCTTCCCACATGCAGCCTCTGAGCTCTGCCTTTCTTTTTTCCCAGGTGGCTACATTATTGAATCTTGACCACAAATAATCCAACTGTTCTTTACCCTCTTGAGGAGTTTTTAAATGGTACTGAAAGTTCTGTAGCTTATATTTTCCTTCCCCTTCTTTGGCGAAAGTGATATCCTGCGAAGACAGTACGTTGGCTAACGTTTTTTCTAGATCGGGACGGAAACGCCAGCCTGCATACGTCACGAAACGGTCTTTAACCAAATCTTCTGAGTAACGAATTTTAACATTGAACTGCCTTTCGATATCTGCAATCACCTCTTTTAGCGGTTGGCGGAAAGCATTATCAGAGGTTTGAGCCCGAGTAAAACCAATAGAGAAACTAAGTACAGCTAACAGTATGTATTTCATATATCAAACTATAAAGAGGAAACTTCGGCCGATACAGCTCGTAGGCGTTCTTCGGCTTTCCTTTCCCGGCGGCTATCTACCCAGCCGCTGTATAATAAATTTTTATCCAATTCGGGTTTAGGAAAGAACAAGCTGGCGATATATCCTACGCCTATCACAACCAGATGGCTGTACACTCCTAACATCAGCTTGTTGTGCGTAAAGTTGTAAGCCCCGAAGTCGAGGAGCAAACGCTTGTTGTCGCCTAAACCGATTTCAGTGGAGGTTAAGAAAGCGTACGCGGTAAAGAGTACACAGGTAATAATAGCAATATTGACTCCCTGCCGATTGGCCCTGGCGCTGAAAATACCGAGCAGAAATATTCCTACGATACCCCCCGAAAAAATTGCATAGAGCGTGAAGACAATTCCTAAAACACCTTCGCTCCCCGCATTAATATAAATTGCTCCAATTAGAATGGAGATTAAACCAGAAACAACTACGAACACCCGGCTTACCCGCAAGTACTCTTTATCAGTACGGTGAGGGCGAAATTTCTTATAGTAGTCTTCTACGCCAACGGCGGCTAAGGAATTTAAATCTGCACTTAGGCTACAAATGGCAGCAGAGATCATAGCTGCAAGAATAAATCCTATCACTCCCGTAGGTAGCTCAGTCATAATAAAGAAGGGAAAAACAGCATCAGCACGCATGCCATCAGGTAGTGGCTGCTGCCGATAGTAAACGAACAAGGCCGTTCCAATCAGCATAAACAGCGTCCAAACCGGAACTGTCAGCAGGATACCCAATAAGGAAGCACGAATAGCTGCCTTGTCTGTTTTTGCCGTTAAATACCGTTGAACAACTGTTTGGTCTGTTCCATACTTTTGAATAGCGTAGAAAGCGCCATTAATGACCATAACGATAAAGGTCAGCTGGGTAAAGTCAATATCGTAAGGTCCGAAGCCGGTGCGACCGTTCTCCTGGGCAATGTTCCAAACTTCTGCCGGGCCACCCTCTACTGAGTAGAGAATAACTCCGAGACAAAGGATACCGGAAGCAAATAACATAAAGCCCTGAAATACATCAAGCCAGATAACAGCCTCGATACCACCCATTAAATTTACGATGATGATAATTGCTCCAACCACCGTAATAATGGCAAAAGTATTTCCACCAGTCATATTGGAAAGCGCCACAGCAAGCAGAAAAAACACGGTTCCCATCCCCGAAAACTGCCGCAGTACAAATGCTAACGAGCTGTAATAGCGGGCCAGACGGCCAAATCTTTTTTCGAAATATTCGTAAGTGCTTAAACCAATCACCTTGCGGTACAAAGGCACAATGAACCAGATCGTCCCAAGCAGGACAATGGGAACCATGAGCCCCTGCACTAGAAGTATCCAATTGGAGGAATAGCCTTCGCCAGGATATCCCAAAAAGGTAACGCTACTGATGAGAGTAGCCAGGAGTGACATCCCGATAGCCCAAGCAGGAACTCTTCCTTGAGCTTTAAAATAGGTTTTTGTAGAGGTCTGGTTGCGCGAAAAGCGGAAGCCAAAGTAAAGCGTTATGAGCAGTACAATAGTGATAATTCCGTAGTCAATCGGACTTAGAACTGGTTTCATATAGGTGGTTTTAATTGGTCTAATATCTTTGTTAGTTCATTTTCAAGATGATTTCAAATGGTTACATCTGTTTTTATCCCTGCATTAGAAGCTCCAGATCTCTTTTGGCCAGTTATAGCTACCAGGTTTCAGGGTGACATGTAATCCTGGTTTTTCGATGGCCTCACTACGAATCACCCCGGGAGCATATTCAACTTTCGGATAGAGCGTTTTCAACCCTATCGTGCGGAAGATTGCTGAGGCAGTGGATCCTCCTTCTATAATCAGCTCATCAATCTCAGTAGCGGCAAACACTTCCTGAACCACCAGCGCTGTCCTTTCTCTCAGCTCCAGCGCAGAAATGTCTCGACCTTCCCTTTCTTTGGGATCTATGGCAATTATCGCAGTTCCGAATTCCTTTAATCGCTTCAGCACCTCTTCTTTCCAATCGCGAAGGCCTTCATGGCTAATATTCTTGCCTTCAAAAAGATTAGAAGGCATATAAACAACCAGGCCCGTTTTTTCGAGAGATTCAATCCGGATGGCACTGTTAGAAAAAGCAGTACCGGAGACATAAAGTTTAACACCCGAGAATGGAGCGATTGACCTGTCCAAAGCATCAACTTTTATATCAAGAGAATCGAGTAAAGCGGTGAAGAAACCCGCCCCGCCTGAAAAAAGGCTGTGTTTACCAAAGTGCTTTGCCCAAGCCTTCAGGTCTTCATTTGTTGCAGCCTCGCCTACAATTACCCCCGGGCTGTCTAGCAAATCCTGATGTTTCAGTACCTGCACCTGCCCATCTTCTGCTTTCAGCATTTCGGTAATCCGGGAGCTGGTTACAGGAAATTCCGGATCATCTTTGAATCCGGTTTCTACGATAGGCTTTCCATAAATCAGGTAGTTGCCGTCTTCGATGGTGCGGCCAAGGGCGGGATTTGCGGGGACTATAAGAGCATGGTCGAAATCGAATGCAGAAAGTTGAGCCTGGATTTCAGGCAATACATGGCCCCGCAATACGGAATCTACCTTTTTAAAAATCAACCCCGGCTGCAGTTTAGCGATTGCTTTGCTTACTTCTACCATCTCTGCCACAGCTTCAGCTTCCGGTTTCGAACGGGCATCGGTAGCAATAACTACCAGATCTGCTTTAGATTGCGGATCCACTTCTAAAGCAACTTCAACGCTCAAATTGTAGCGAAGGCCAATCCCTCCCAGCTCTGCTGCACCTGTTAAATCGTCTGCAATAACCGCGATCATCTTATTTTTTATTTTTGGACAGCTGTACTGCCGATTCAATTGCTAAAACCATCGCATCGGGGCTTGCAATCCCCTTTCCTGCAATTTCAAAGGCAGTTCCATGATCTACAGAAGTCCGGATGATAGGTAATCCCATCGTAATGTTGACACCTTTCACACTATCCATCTGCTGTTTTTCCTGGTTCCACTTAAATCCGGTCAGTTTGAATGGGATGTGCCCCTGGTCGTGATACATTGCGACTACACCTCCAAAATAACCTGTTGCGGCTTTCGAGAACATCGTGTCAGCCGGAACCGGACCTTCCACATCAAAGCCTCTGCGTTTTGCTTCTTCTACAGCAGGTGCAATTTCCTCATCATCTTCTGTCCCAAACAGCCCTGAATCACCAGCGTGAGGGTTCAGGCCGGCAATGCCGATCTTCAGGTTTTGTTCGCCGAGGCTGATCAACCCGTGATGCAACAGATCCACCACTTCCAAAATCCGTTCTTTCTTCACCAAGTCACAGGCCTGACGAAGAGATACGTGAGTGGATACATGGATTACCTTCATGTTCTCTTCCACCAGTAGCATCGCATACTTTTTGGTGTTGGTATAATGAGCATAAATCTCGGTGTGACCGGCAAAGTGATGTCCAGCTTCGTTGATAGATTTTTTATTGATCGGGCCTGTTACCGTAGCATCAACCTTTCCTTCAAGAGCCAGTTCGATCACCGTTTTCACAGCTTGAAATGACGCTTCTCCAGCCATAGCCGCAATCTCTCCAAACTTTAACTGAGACAGATCAACGTTCTGTAAATCAAAAACATCTACTGTTCCTAACTCAAATTTAGCTTGGCTAACATCAGTGATTGAATTGATCCTTGCATCTAAATTAATCCGGCTAATAATATCGGTAAAAACCGAAGCGTCACCGACCAGGACAGGTCTACAGATCTCGTAGATATTTTGCTGCAGTAAGGCTTTTACTGCGATCTCAGGGCCGATACTCGCCGGATCCCCCATTGTTATTCCTATGATAGGTTTCTCAGACATTTGCTAAAGGTCTATTTATTTGAATTCCTTCTCTTTCTATTAATTCATGAAGACCGCGTCTCAGGCGGACCTCCTCCACTTTTGAGAGTGGTTGAAGTGGCGGCATAACCACAGGTTCGCATAATCCGTATTCCTGCATCAACACTTTCAATGCCCACAGCGATTCCCCAAGCGTTCGTCCCGACTGGTATAAATCCCCCAGCAGATCTGAATGGTACTGGTAGCGGAAAACCTGCTCCTGATCGGAATCTAAAGCAGCCATCATCATCCTGCTATATAAGCCGGGATGGAGGTTTCCGGTACTTGGTATCAGACCATCACTGCCGTTTAATAGCGCATGGGCAGACTTAGCGGCCCATCCCAAAAAGTGACTAAAGTCGGCACGATTACCCCAAAGCGACGTCGATTCATTCAAACGGCTTTCTCCCCGTTCTGAATCTTTTGTACCGACGATGTACTCGTGATAGCTAAGCTCATCGATCACTTCCAGAGGGATCGACATATGCGTGGTAGCAGGGATGTTGTAAATAATCAGGGGACCTTTAATCTGCTCAGCCAGCGACTCGAAATACTTCTTCATCTGGGCTTCCGTAAGCGGATAGTAGGAAGGTAAGGTAGCCGCCACAGCATCTACTCCTGCGTCAAAGCATCGCTTTGCAAACTCCACCGACTCTTCAAAACAGTTGCTGGAGATACCCGCATAAAGCATCGTTCCCTCCTTTTTTAACTTCCCTGCCAACTGCAGATAATCCTGCTTGAGGGTATTAGGTAGAGAAGCTGATTCTCCAGTAGTTCCAAGGAAAAAAGGAGAAACGTTATTTGCATAGAGGTTGTTGAAGATGCGCTCTACAGCTCCCTCGTCGAGCGTAAACTCGTTTGTTACGGGAGTAACTACAGGCACAACAACACCCTGGTATTTTTTCTTGATATTCATTTTAATAGGCTTGAGTATAAATTGAAATTGCGTCCTCCAAAGTTATCTCCCTCGGGTTGTTTTTCAACAGCCTCGTTATCTTCATTGCATCTTCAGCCATCAGTGGGATTGCATCCTTCGGAATATTCAGGTCGCTTAACCTGGCCGGGATACCGCAATCAGCTATTAACTGCTTGATTTTCTCAACTCCCTTCGCTGCAGTTGTCAGATCGTCTGCCTCCCTTGCACAGCCCAGGGCCAGTGCAACCTCAGCGTACTTCTTTGGAGCAGCGGGAATATTGAATTCCATTACATAAGGTAAAAGCAACGCATTTGACAAGCCATGTGCCAGATGGAACATACTGCCCAAAGGGTATGACAAAGCATGAACACCCGCAGTGTTAACGGGGCCTAAGCAAAAACCTCCAAGTAAGCTACCCATTGCCACTTCTGTCCTTGCTTCCTCATCCTTTCCGTCCCTTACAGCCTTCACAATGTTAGCAGCAATGAGGCGCATCCCCTCATAGGCGTACATATCAATAAAAGCTTGAGAAAACTTATTAGTATAGGCTTCAAGACAGTGCGTTAAAGCATCCAAACCCGTTGCAGCGGTAATCGAGGCGGGTACGCTGATAGTGAGTAAAGGATCAACATAAACGATGTCTGGAACCAGATAAGGACTAATGATCCCTTTCTTCTGATTGTCGGAATTGTCGACTAAAATTGCATTGGGAGAAGCCTCACTGCCGGTGCCTGAAGTTGCAGGTACACAGATGAGTTTCTTGGTACGCCCTTTCAGCAAACCGATTCCAACGATCTCCTCCAGAGTTTGCTCGTTATCCAGCTGTGCCGCCACTAACTTTGCAATGTCAAGCACGCTTCCGCCCCCAATTCCAACCACTACATCAGCATTGAAAGGAGCAACGCGGGCCATCAACTGCTTAAAATCATCAAAGGTGGGCTCCTGCGTAATGCTTGTATCTACCAACACTTCAAACCCTTGCTTCTCAAGTTTCTCCACCATCCCACTTAAAGTAGATACCAAAGGCTGAATGGTGATCAGAAGAACTTTTTTGGCGCCCAGGGTCTCAAACTCTTGTATCAGATTTTCCGCCGTACCCTTTCCGAAGACAAGTTTGCCTGGAAATATAATTTTGAAATCCTGGCTCATCTTAATCATTCGTAATTTCTGAGCCTCCCGGTGCTGTGTAGCCTTTTAGTTTCGGCCAAACACCCTTCTTAATTTTTTTCAGTCTCACTTTTGAAGGATCAATTACAGCATGTTTGATTCGCTCTCTTCTCCATGTATAAACTGCATGCAACATTCCGTCCTTGGTTTGGATAATGGATGGATAAGAATATTGACTTATCGGAGAATCTTCCAAAATCGCAGCAGCCCGCCATTTTTTTCCATCCTTAGAAATGGACAGGTTCAACGGGGTACGAGGACCTTTTGCCAGATCGCCCGGAGGCAACACGTGGTTATAAACCAGAGCGTGTCTTCCGTCTTGCATAGTTACAGCATCAGTTCCTGAATTGTTATTTGGCAGGGTAGTTTTTGAAAGTGGCCACCAGGTTTCTCCGTTGTCGTACGACCAGGACTCCAGAATAGCCCGACTACGGCTTCTGGCTAAAATCTGCAGTTTTCCGTTTCCATGATCCAGGATGCTCGGCTGAATGGCATCAAAGCCTTTTGGAGCCGTAAGTGGCCCGATTTTACGCCAGGTTTTCCCGAAGTCGGGAGTTACTTCAAAATGGATCTGCCAGCTGTTTCCCTCTTTATTTCCCTCGGTACTGGTTGGGCAAAACAAGTTTCCATTGCTCAAAAGCACGGGCTTATTTTTCACCGGACCTAAATATCCTTCGGGAAGCGCTCTGGCCTCAGACCAGGTGATCCCATTGTCTTTTGAGGTTCTTAGCCAACCTTTCCAGGTACCAGGACTTGCGCCAATCTTATAAAACAACATCAACTCTCCCCCAGGGATTTGATATAAAACCGGGTTCCAGGTAGGATATCTTTTGTCGGGCATTACGCCGTCTGCTACGCTGTCGGGAGCTGTCCACTTTCCATTCACGTGCCTGGAAACCCAGATACATACATCTGGATTACGTTCTTTGGTTCCTCCAAAAAAAGCGGTTACCAAGCCTGCCGGCGTTTCTACAATAGTAGCTGAATGAGACTGTGGAAAAGGTGCCTTTTCGTAGACAAACTCATCTACGATAACTCCCTTTTGCCATAACTTCGTTTGTGCTGAAAGATATCCTGTGCTGGTGATCAGCAGCAGGGCTAATAGTTTTATTGTTTTGTTATAAATCATGTTGAATGTGTGTTGCTAGCGCAAATTGCAGACGGTTTTAAACCGCCTGCGTGAGTGTTTCTATTGTTTCTTCTGTGCAGCCTCTGCCGCTTTTCTTGCTTTTACTGCATTTATATAATCTTTGTACATCTGCTTCCAGTTACGACCGTTAGCGTTTAGATACTGTTCTGATTTCGTTTTATAAATCTCAAAAATGGCTGAAATCTGGTTCATATTTTTGTAGTCGACCGCTTGCTCGCGTGCCTGCTTTAAATATTTTAAGATAGTAACCTCTTCTTCTGCAGTCAGGTTTGGAACGATGGATTTGTAGCCATTCATGGTGAAAGCAACTTTTCCGATAGTGTATTTGTCGAGAATTGCCTCTACCTGCTCCTCAGTCAAGTCTTTCCGCAGACCGCTCATCAGGTTCTCGTGAACCGTTTTCGGCATTGCAGAGTTAGCAATTACCTGCCTGTCCAGGTCGCTCAATTTATTTCCTGTTGCTGGATTAATACCTGCAGGAACAGTTGAAAAATGATGCTCATTGTGCCAGTCCCGTACGGTCTTCAGGTGAGTTGCAATAACTTCCTGCACTCTTTTTTCCTTAGCTGCATCCTTTAGGTTCAAGCTGGCAACCCATTCAGCTGCTTTTTTCTGTTGCTCTTCGTCAGATTTCGCCCTTTGTTCTGCGCTCATCTGTGTAGTGGAACTTTTAGTTTCCTGGCTGTACGAGTTGAATGAGAAAAGGGTAGCGGCAGTAATTGCAGCTGCAAGAATGGGGGATTTTAAAGTTGCTTTCATGATAATATCTCAATTGGTTAATTTATATAGAAGAACTGAACGAATAGTTACCGGAGCCTACTTCATATACTGCCCTGTCTCCTTCCATCTTCACAAATTTTACTCCCTCTGCAGTGGATGCCTTTTTGCTTCCTTCGTTTACTTTATCGGCGGATTTGGCTGGGATATATATCAGCGCTTTTGTATTAGCAGGGACAACCACATTCCAGGTGAATGAATTCCCTTTCTTTTTCCAGTCGCTTTTGATTGCGCCATAAATAGACTGGTAAGAGCCATTGGCGAAATCAAGACCTGCAATCATATCCGGCTTCATGATGATGTTTTTGAAACCCGGGTTATTGTAATCGGATTTAATCCCAAGCAAGTTCTCGTAATACCAGATCATCAGGTCGCCGAGCATCATCACGTGGTTTTGAGAGTTCATTTTGGGATGAGCTGTATTTCCGTTCCAAAGTTCCCATATCGCTGTCGCCCCGTTTTCAACCATATATCCCCAGGAAGGATACGTTTTTTGCGAAGCGATGGTGTAAGCCACATCAGCTCTGCCCATTTCTGATAGTGTACGCATTAACCATTGCGTGCCAATCAGTCCGGTACTCAGGTGCCCCTGGTTTTTCACCTGGATAGTATTCACGATCTGCTGCTGTACCTTACTCTTATTCTCCGGAGTTACCAAACCAAAGTGAATTGCCAGCAGATTATCCGTCAGCTTGTTTTCGCCGTAATAGCCGCCCTGGTTATAAAACTTTTTGTTAAAAGCATCTTTGGCCTTAGCTGCTTCCGCCGCGTACCAGGCAATATCAGTAGAATTGCCCGTAAGCTGAGCAAAACGCTGCATCATGTTCAGGTAGTGGTAGTAATAGGCCGTTGCAATCAGCATGCTTGGATATTTTTTGTCGGCAATTTTGCCCCGTCCTGCCTCAATGCTAACCGGAGGTTCGCACCAGTCGCCATAACTGTCTTTAGTAATAATGCCCTCGGCGTTTTTATAACGGGAGCCCATGTACTGTAACCATTTCTTCATGGCCGGGTAATTCGTGTGTAGCACGCTAACATCGCCGGTTTGACGGTACAGCATATCCACTACCAGAATCAAAGTCCCAGGCCAGGTCATGTTATCACTGTAGTAGCGCCAGAAAGCGGGTGCAACGTCAGGAATAGCACCGTCTGGCTTTTGTGAATAGCGAATGTCTTCCAACCACTTGTTGTAGAGGGCAATGTTATCAAATAAGAAGCTCTCACCGTAGGATTGATTCGACCGATCGCCCAACCAAGGCTGGCGCTCGTTTCGTTGTGGACAATCTACCGGCATCCCCTTGTAGTTAGATGCTATCCCCCACCATGAATTCTGGTGAATTCTATTCAGTAGCGAGTTCGAAGATGCGAATGATCCAACAGTCTGCATATCATCGAACACTAGTCGGGCAGTGAAATCTTCTTTTGCCGGTGTGCCGGGATATCCGCTTACTTCTACATAACGAAATCCGTGGTAAACAAAACTTGGTTCCCATTCTTCTACGCCCTTCCCTTTCAATATATAGGAGTCAGTTGTTTTCGCGTCACGAAGGTTGGTGATAAACAAATCGCCGTTATCCTGAAGCGATTCGGCAAACTTCAAGGTGATTTTTCTGCCGGCTTCGCCTTTTACCCTGAACTTCACCCAGCCCGCCATGTTTTGTCCGAAGTCGATGATATGGTTTCCGTTGCTCCGTTTAGTAATTGAAACGGGTTTCAGGTCCTTCATCACCTTCATGAATTGGTTCATCTGTGCCTCGTAAGCCCCGCCGGGCTCCTGAACATGCTCTGGCGTCAGCCAGGCCTTTTCATCAAAACCAGGCTCGTTCCAGCCAGCCATTTCTTTACGAGCATCATAGTCTTCGCCGTCGTATTCGTTGTTAGCCCGTATCGGACCATCCGCTGTTCCTTTCCAGGTATTGTCGGTTTTGATCGTTTGCTTCGTTCCATCTGTATAAACAATGTCCAACTGCATCAGCAGCTTTGGAAAACCGAAAGTTTTCTGTTTATAGGCCTTGGTTTGACGCATCTCGAAGAAACGCCCGTTACCCAACACTACTCCAATAGCATGTTTGCCTGCCTTGAGCCGGTCGGTAACATCAAAAGTGTTGAACAGGGAATTCATTGAGTAATCAGTCGGTGCTGGTGCTAACACCTGATCGCCTACCTTTTTACCGTCGATGTACAGCTCATAAAGGCCCAGACCGATGATAGATGCTGTTGCTGATTTAACAGGCTTTTCGGTAGCAAACTCTTTCCGGAAATATCTTGCCGATAGTCTCGGCGCCTTTGCATCATCCCAGGGGAAGTAGCGGTCAAAACCAATCCAGCGGCCATCCCAATCATTATATTGATGAAGCCCAAGGCTCCAGGTAGCCGTATTACTCCATTCGGTCTCGCCTTTATTAGTCCAGATTTTAACCTTCCAAAAAGCTTTATCCAAACTTTTCAGCGCCTTGCCTCCATATTGTACGAAGTTGGATGCTGCAGAACTTACCTTTCCTGAGTTCCAGAGATCAGCATTAGCAGGACTGAGTTTTTCTGGTGAAGAGGCAACGAGGATTTGATAAGCTGTCTGCTCGATCCCCCGCTCGTTGCCCGTAATTTCCCAACTCAGTTTCGGGAAAGCGACGTCTATCCCAGTGGGGTTGATAAGTAATTCTGTTCGTAAGTTCTGTATGTTTAATGCAGCGGCGTATTTACTAAAGCCGAAAGAAACGACAACCGCAATCAGAACAAAAATGCCTTTAACTATTTTCATATTACTTTCCTGAAAAGTCGAAATATAAAACTAAATCCAGCGCCCTGGCAGGCTCCTTCTCATAATCATAAAAAATATTTTTCATGGCCGACGGACCGCTCCTGTCTGCTCGCTGAGTTTTTGTACCAATGCCAGAAATTCCGTGCATGAAGGAGATATCCCCGGAAGGGAAAATAGGCTCGTAGTTGTGCCATTGGTCGGTTTTCCACGCTGGCGTAAACAAGCGAAGGAAAAGATCTTCATTTTCGGTCACCACCGTGAAGGGCTGCTCGGTCGTAATAAACTTACACCAGTACATATTAGAATGATAGCCTTTGAATTCTGGATACACCCACTGTTCGCCGGTTTCTGTGTTATTGTAGGTTTTGCTCCAGATGCCGAATTGGTTTCCCTTGATCCGGTTCTTCCAAACGCGATACGGACCGTTGCCCATGTACTCAACGCCTTTGATCTTATTTTCGGGGAAAGAGAAGTTGACGCCGGCGAAGTTAGTAAGATACTCAGCCGGGAAATACTTCACGTTTAGTTTGATCCAGCCTGAAGGATAGATCGTCCACTGCAAAGTATTGTAAGCAGATTTCCTATCGAAAGTAGATTCAATGATCAGGTTGTTACCTTCCATTCTGTGTTTGATGTTCTGGAAGTTAGTCGCTCCCTCCTGAACAATTGGTCCATTATTAAACGGGATTACACCCTTAGCATTTCGCACGCTCTGTAAAATTCCTGTTCGCTTGCTGAAAGCCAGGTTAATTCCATTCACTGCTACTTTGTAAAGTGTGTCGACTTCTGTGATGCTTATCGTACCACTTCCCTCTTTTGTAACAAGATTTGCTGCTTCCTTTTTGGGCAGTGTTATTGGGAAGCTCCAGGTGAAAAGTTCGCGCTTGTGCGGGTCGGTAGCGGTAACGTACAACGCATCGAAGCTTTGCCAGTTAGCCGGAAGAGCGACTTTTACTTGTCCCTTCTCAAAAGGTCCGACATTAGGAGCTGTCGAGGTTCCTGAAATAGTGGTAGCAGCATTTTTAAGGTTTACCAGTCTCCAGCTGAATTTGCACTGATTCAGGTTGGTGAAGTGATAGCGATTCTCTACATTAAAGTTTCCGTCAAACCCTGGAGCCATTTCTCTGTGTTCAAAAAACACCGGGCTCCAAACTTCTTTTATCGTATAAAAACTTCCTTCTTTTTCATGATATGGACCCACGATACCATCAGCTCCGCGATGTTTATCTGTATCAAGAATTCCTTTCAAATCTGTCCGGACCACGCCCTGATCAGCAAAATCCCACAGGAAACCACCGGCAGCATGAGGATGATACAACATCTCTTTCCAGTAGTCATCCAGGCTGGCGCCGTGTCCGCCATCAAACTGTCCGTGCAGGAATTCGGTAGGCATAACGATGCTTTTGCCGTGCATATAGTTCCCTATACCATAATTGTATTCGCGATAGTGTTGCGTATCGAAACCGCCAAAGTCTTCCCATGGATGAACTACAGGACGTTTTTGAATGTCCAGCTCGGCGAAAAGATGGTCCAGCTGGCGGTTATGCCCGCCTTCGTTGCCGTTCGCCCAGAAAATGATAGAAGGGTGATTCACATTATGAGCGATCATCTCTTTCAGCAACTTAGAACCTGTAGGCGTATCATAGTGCCCGTGCCATCCTGCAAGTTCATCCATTACAAATAAACCCAGAGAGTCGCAGACATCCAGAAAATGATCGTCGGGAGGATAGTGAGACATGCGCACAGCGTTCATGTTCATATCCTTCATCAGTTGAACATCTGCCACGCTGATCTTTTCGCTGGTAGTACGCCCTGAGGTTGGCCAGAAGGAATGTCGGTTCACCCCTTTGATTTTGATCTTTTTGCCGTTCACGTACACGCCATCCCGTTCTTTCACTTCAACCGTGCGGAACCCGATCTTCTCGCTGATCGAGTGCACTTCTTTTCCATCCTGATAAAGCGTAAACACCGCCTTGTAAAGGTTGGGCCACTCAGGCGACCAAAGAGCGGGATCTTTAAATTGAGCAGAAACTACCGTGTAATTTCCTGAACGGGAAAGCTGTTTTGCCTGAACTTTTTTTCCGTATTTTTTGCCATCGGCCGTAAACAGCTGAACTTCGAGCCTATCTGCATTTCCCTGCAGGTAAACCTGAGACGTAAACGCGCCATTAGCTTTCGCGTCTATTGCTACTCTTTCAATATGCGATTGTGGAAGGGCCTGCAAATAGACCGGACGGAAAATACCGCCGAAGATCCAGAAATCTGCTTTCCGTTCTGCCTCATTTACAGAAGCATTCGCCGAATGCTTTGAAACTTTTACTTCAAGTAAATTAGTGGATCCATAGTTCAGCAAATCGGAAACATCGTAACGGAAAACATAAAAGGCTCCCTGATGCACCGGGCCCGCCGATTTACCATTGATCTTTACTTCTGTATCCGTCATCGAACCCTCAAAAACAATGTTTATCTTCTTTCCTTTCCAGCTTGCAGGGACGTTAAAGTTGTGTTTATAAAAGCCTTGTTCCTTTCCACGCACTGAGTCTTTAGCAAAGCCGTAGTCGTATTTTCCAAAACCTTGTAATTCCCAATTGGAGGGCACGGGGATCTTAGACCATTTGTTGGCGTTCATGCCCCCGGTTACCATAAAATCCCACTGCACGGTATTGTCGTTGCCGGTTCCTGATAGGAAAAGCGTTTCCGTTTGCTGTGCCTTAACGAAGGTGAAAGACAAAAAGCAAAAAGCAAAAAGGATTATATATCGTAGCGTCTTAATCATTATTGTTTTGAATAGCTGTATTGCTTAATCAAAGGATTATCGGTTCTAAACGGTTGCGCAGGTAATCCTTCTTTGTTATAAAAATTTGGTTGAGCTGTTTCTTCCCAGGCAAAGCGCACCGCGACTGGCTTATTCACTGTTGCCGATGACAACACCAACTTATCTCTTTTAATCTCTGCCGTGGCGGTTACAAACTTGCCGTCTTTTCCGGCGATGATAAAACCGGTTAAAGGTTTACCATCCTTGCTTATGAGTCCGGAACCGCTTGAGGCAAATGACAGGTGAGCCTTTCTACCTTTCACTTTCATCTTTTTGAAAACGGGTCCTGAGGCGACCAGATCTTTAAAGCCGTAGGTTTTGTATAATGCAACCAGAGCAAGTCGTCGTCCTATTTCCCATTTGAAGCCGGGGTGAATGTCATCCAAATTATCAACCAGATCAGTGGTCTCGATCATGCCCGTGTTAGGAATCTTGAGCGCCATGGCCTGGGCTTCCCTGAATTCTGGCAATGCTTCTTTAGTCAGTTGAATTTTGCCTTTTGATTCGGAGTATTTAAATGGCGCAATTTGAACGTAATAGAAAGGCATTTTTTCATCCGACCAAGCCTTTCTCCAACTGTTAATCAACACCTCCATCTTCTGAGTATAGGTGATCCGCTCGTTAAGGAAGCAGTTTGTCTCGCCCTGGTACCACAAAAATCCCGCTAAGGCGAAAGGAACAAGAGGTTTGATCATGGGTTCGTAGAACTTGCCCGGATCGTTACCCACCTTTTCATCTTTGAAGTACCTTGATTGAGAGAACGCTTCTGCGGAAACCCAAGGCTCCAAAGCACTTCCCGGAATGGCAGATGAAATCATCCCCACTGGTACGTTCAACTTTCCATTTACCTCTTTTGCAAAGAAATAGGCAGCGGCAGAAAATGAGCGCAAAGCAGAATCGCGAGCAACGCTCCATCCTTTATGTCGTGGATCCGGCTTAGCCAGTTCCTTCCTGTTCACCAGAAAGATCCGGATATTTGGATTCTTTGCGTACTGCAGCTCGTCGACGGGATTAGGCTCTATAGCAGGTCGTCTCGTTATCTTGCTATTCTTCCGCATGGTATATTCCATATTTGACTGACCGGAGCAAAGCCAAACCTCTCCTACCAGGATATCGTTGAGTTGGACGGTATTAGTACCGGTGATGGTTAAAGAGGCAGGAACAGCAGATGCTTCTAGAGGATCAAGAACCACCTTCCAATTACCCGCTGCATCAGCCACCGTTTTTCTTTCCTGTCCTTTGAACTGCACAGAAACGCGTTCTCCGGCAGCTGCCGTGCCCCAAACAGGAAGAGGCTTATTTCGTTGCAGCACCATGCCATGCCCCAAGATCCGGGGAAGCACTATCTCTGCCTTAGCAGAGAAAGCGGAAAGCGCAATGATTACACAACTAATAAATCTCTTCATCATTCTAGTAAGCTGATGTTTTAAATGACTTGATATAGTAGACAGCCTCAGGAACCGGAGTACCTGGGTTTTCTAAATCATAACTTTGGTCTGTAGGAGTATCGGCATCCGGAAAACGACGAACTTCGCCGGTTCTGAACACTACCCGTTCAAAGGAAGGCACCTGGGCGAACTGGATTTTAGCACCTCGGCTTTGTCCGTTCACCAAAATATTATAAATACGCTTGTCGCGATCCAACTCAATACGAACAGTGTAGGGCTTACCAGCTTCGTACTTCATAATACCCGAATTACGGTAGCCTACCTTGGCCAGGAACATCCCCTGATCATCAAAAATCAGACGGGAAGCGGCAGATCCCTTCGCATCAGTAAATTCTACGTGCAGCGTTCCTTTGTCGCTTTGCGCCGGAATCACTGTGAACTCTACCGCGACTTTTTTGGACGCAGGTATAACCCGCTCAGCCTTTGCGTAATCGTAGCGGTCTTTATCACGAAGTACCAGGGCATTAGCACCATCAGGAGCTTTATCCACAGATACGGATGCCCACATCGGACTGTAAATATTCCACAGCTTCAAATCAGATAACTTGGTAAACTGACTGAAATTTTCATTAGCATGAGAAGTAACTTTAGAGGTGATTGGAACAGGAACAGCAGCCACCCACATATCCTCCTTGTTCATGCTGTAAGTAAGCCACATCTTCCCGTCAGGAGGATTGCCGTTTCCTTCCAAAATCCCACGAATGTATTGAGGTCCGTAAGACTTATAGTTTCCGCCATAGCGCATTGGAGAAATCTCACCGTTAACAAGCAATAAATCCTTGTACTCAAGTCCGTTATCACTTGTAGAAACAGCCAGGGGCCAACGGAACTCAGAAGGATTGTAAACGGTAGCAAAACGCCCGTCCGGAGTACGTTGTCCCCAGATCTTAGCATTACTGTTGACAAATCCCGGCGCCCTTAACGGCTCGTACTTCCAGGATTTTCCACCATTGTTGCTGATAGAAGTCAGGGCATGTTTCCATAAACCTACTACTCTCCCATCGGGCAAATGATAATAACTAAAAGCTTTAACTTCTTTCTTTAATGGGATCAGCGGATCATTCCGGTCAGCTTCTTCTACCCATTGCTGCATCATCAGTGGATTAGCAAGTAACTCATTACAAGCAGCGATAAAGCCTTTGTCTTTGCTCTTTGTATAGAAGGGGAATTCTGATTTCTTTTGGTCCCAGGTGGAGTTGTAGCGAATAAAATAGATCGGGCCGAAGCTGCCGTCTTTCTTGATTTCGCGTACTACCCGCCCAATTCCTTTACCATCGTTCGGGTCATCTTTTGCGTCAAGCGCAATACCATAGTAACCCAAAGCCAGCAAGCGGTCGTTTTTTGCAACAAAGAAACCCATGCGCTGGTGCATGATGGAATACAGATCTTTTGCTACACCCGGATGTCCTTCTTTTTTCCAGCCGTCGGGTACTTTGTAAGGAGGGAAAATAACTACCGGTTTCGACCAGTTATAGCCATCTTTAGAAGTGTGCATAACCGTCTGACTTGGCGGAATATGCTCGCCAACAGGATCACTCAGGTATTCAAGGAAAAAAGTGTTATTCCAATACGCCAGCATGGGCGCGTGGTTGTAAGTCCAGTTGAAGCCATCGGCCAACTCCGGGTGCTCCCGGTTTGCCCGAAACATTTGGATGTTATGAACACCAACTGCCGGCGCTAGCTGCCCGTGATGGTAGTCTACATTTGAAAGTGTGCTTCCTGTATAACGAATGGTGTCCTGCGCCTGAAGGTTCGAAAACCCTAAAGCAGCAAGAGCTGTGAAACTTATTGTATTCCTTAAATTCATCATTAGTTTTTCCTTGTAGTATCAAGGCCTGCAAATTCTTTCAGCCCCTTTAAAATTCTCTTATTTGCTTTAAATATCGTCCCATGCTTATGTCCTTCCGGTACGTTTGTCTCGGCAGAAGCATCTTTAAATGTTTTAAAATCGGTGGTTTTTACGCTGCCATACTTCTTATCGCGATAAGAATCAAAATAAATCAGATACTCATCTCCCACTTTAGCAACGGTTGGTCCCTCTGTGAAATTACCTGTGAAAGGCTCCGAAACATTGGTAAAAGGACCTAGTGCTGTTGGACCGAAAGCCACTTTGATGTTCCGCATAGGTCTGGTATTATCTTTTAGCACAAGCACGAAATCATCCGCCTTTCGCCTTACAATCACTGCATCAATTACGCTGAAGCCAGGATCAATAAAAAGCTTTGTAGGACTAAATGATTTAAAATCTTTCGTGGTAGTGTAATACATCCGGTGGTTATTGTCTTCATCCTCCAGTTTCTTTGGAAAGCGGAACGGTATTGTAGATGCCCAGATAATGACGAATTGCTTATTGTCCTGGTCATAAAACAACTCCGGCGCCCACACATTAACCGTTGTTGACTCATGCTCCATTACTGGGATAAACTTCTGCTCCGACCAGTTCACAAGATCTTTGGAAGACGCGTAGCCGAAGCCTTTATCGCCCTTCCAGCTGCTGGTCCATACCAGATGGAAGGTACCATCGGGGCCTTTTACAATCGAAGGATCACGCATTACTTTCTGCTGACCTATTTCCGGCTTCAGAAACACCTTGTCCAAATCGTTCCACTTGTAGCCATCGTGGCTGTAAAGAAAACGAAGTCCCTGATCGGCCGGCTCATGGAAAGAGCTGAAGATGTAAACTTCTTTCGAGCAGGAACCGAGTATGATGATCAATGTCAGAAGACCTATTAGTCTTTTCATTATCTAAATTTTAGAATTAATTCTGTTAATGCCTAACGCAGACAGGGTTCGAAACCCTGTCTGCGTTATTTCTCGCAAACTTAGTTGCAAACTATTTTGAATCCAGGATCAACACCCAATCATTCCCGTCTTTTACTTCTCCCGGTGGATTAAACTCCTGAGTGCCTTTATTATCAAACTCGCCGATCTCTGTTGTCTTTCCATCGCGTGGATTGAACCAGGAAGCTTTCACCTTTTCGCCCTCGATCTTACCCATTGCCACCGGAATGTTTCTTCCATTATAGGCGTAGATAAATGCATAATTCTTTCCGCGGGTTGCTAAAAGGCGATTGTACTTCTCCCCGTTCTGACCGGCAATCAGCGACTGATCCGGAACGCGTTCGAAGAATGGACGGGAAAGCATCAGATTTTTCAGATGGATCATCTGACCTGCACCTGGTGCATGAATAGCCGAGCTCCAGAGCTCCTTAGATCCGTAGGCACTTCCTTTATCGTAAGCGCTGTGCATTTGCATCACCGAGTTTTGGCCGTAAGTATACCCGAAAGCACCGGAGAATACAGACCAGTAGCCGTATCTTCTCACATCGTAGTCCTTCCAGCGTATCTCTGTAGTATCATGTAATCCATGAGGAATTCCTTCATAAGATGGTTCACCATCAATGGTAGGTTTTACCGGACTGAGTGCCCAGTCGTACTCCATAAATTTCCAGTTATCCTCTCCGAAATGGCGCTTTTCGTTGGCTGAAGTATCCTGATCGTATCGACGGTGACCCGACTGCACCATGTTGAAATCCAGCCATTTTTCGTTATGGAACCACTCAGAAGAAGCGGTTCTTCCACGTGGGTGGAACGTCATCAAGTGGGCCGTATCTATTTGTTTGATGGTTGTTCCTAAAGTTTTCCAAACATCCAGCGAATCACTTCCCTTAATATCACCCCCATTTAGCCAGATGATGTTCTTCCTGTCTTTATATCGCTTGGCTAAAAATTCACCGTAAACCTTAGCTTGTTGCTGGGTTACTTTCCCTTCTTTTACGTTTGTTCCCCAAACAGGAACCATCGCCATGTAAATTCCCTTCTCGCCAGCTTTGTCAACAATGTAATCTACATGATCCCAGAAATCGTACTGAACTGAGTCAGTAGCAGCATTTCCCTGCGTGGTATCAGGCCGGGCAATATCTGCATCCACCAAAGCTGAATCCCCATAAACGTTAACGGCTGGGACGGTATGTAAAACCATTACCTGAACAACATTAAAACCTTTCTTCTTTCTGTCCTCCAGATAAGTGTCAGCTTCTTCTCTCTTTAGCTTGTTGAACAATAACCAGCCTGTATCGCCTAACCAGAAAAATGGCTCCCCATCCTCTGTGGTAATATAGCGGCCATTCTCCGAAATCTGAAGCGCAGAAAGTCCGGTAGATGTAGATTCTTTAGTTGCAGTGCAACCGGCGTATGCCAGCGCAGCACAAGCCAGGATATAAAGAGATTTACGCATTGATATATGTTGTTTCATTATTTTTTCGTGATCCAAATTAACTCAGGTCCTGAAGATTGTTTAGCAACTTCAACCGTAGCACCTGTTTTCAAAGTTTCTGCTTTCGACCTGCTTTTTCCTGTTTTAGGATCCAGTCGCTGTACCTTCGCCGACTCACCAAATCCAGTCAGGTTCAACTTCAGAGGAGCATCCGACTCGTTGTAAACCAAATAACCTTTCTCCGGAGAATACAAAGCGAACTGGTTAGCCGGTTTTCCTGGCAGTTCGTACACCTTCATCCCGGAAACGGCAGCAAGAAACTCTTTATCAAAGGACACATTGGCCATAGAACCGCCAGCAAGAAATGCAGCTAACCCATAGGAGTCATAGTTATCGGCGGTGTACATCACTGCCTTTTCGGGAAATTTCTGGCGATATTCGCTTACAGCACGATACACTTGGTCAAACGAAGTTTTTTTAGGACCCAGTAACCGGGCGTGCTGACGGGGAGCAAGATTTAAACCTCCTTTTGGTTCGTAAGCTGTTCCGTTAGCCTGATAATGCCAGTATTTTATATCGATGATATCTACTGCCGCGGCTCTTGCAGGATCAGCAAGGATAGCATCCTGAACGTCTTTGGTAGTACTCAAGGCCACCAAAGCGTTTTTTCCTTTCTCTTTCTCCCATTCCTTGATGACATCTAACCAGAACTGTACAAAATGCAGAGGTCCTGTGTATTCTGCACTAATAGATTGGATGACTCCTGAGTTGCCGGCGAAATTATCAAGGCATTTTCTGATGTAGGCACGATGCAAGTCGCGATAAGCAGGATCATCTAAATTATAAAAGTTCTCGGCGTAGAAAATACGCTTGTCTCCGGCATAATTAACCGGTTCCGGAAACGGAGTGTTGTTGATATTATTAGCGGGACGCCAAGGAAAATCGGAATAATGAGCACCTGCTTCAATTATGTTGTGTTGAAAATAATTCTGATGGATCAGCATCAGGCCTTTCTGGTCGGCGAGGTCGGCGAACTGTTTTAAACGATTCCAGTACCACTTGTTGTACTTCGTTAAATCGTATTTGCTTAAACCATCCCAGGCAGTACCCTGACCGCTTCTTGCAAAAGGCAGCTCGTAAAACGGAGGCCACACTTCACCATCCATCCGGCGCACCCTTTCGTGATCATCGCGGCGACGTTCGTACCATAATCCATAATTATGATCAAGAGCGACAATATTGTTGGAGAGCATGTTATTGCTTACACTGTCCAAATCATCAGTTAAACCTCGTCCGGTTTTGCCCGGAACAAAACGAGTAACGTGAGATTTTGCCTTCGTGGCGAAATAAGGGCGTGCCGACCCCGACCACCATGGAACTTCCTGTTTACGGCCTGTCACAATTTGATCGCCCCGCACGATCCATCCATTTTTTACCGCCATCGCTGGTGCAAGCGATGCTGGTTTAATTTCTTTAACGCCTATCCGATCGATCGTTTTAACACCTCTCGCCTCGGTAGGGATTGGGTTCCTTGAAGACGCAAGGTCAATAAAGTCGATAAGCAATGCTGGTGGCTTTGCTGCCTCTTTGGTGAGCGCCATTGCGACTTCAACTTTGGGACTGGTCGATGCCTCTGGCCCAACGGGAAGGAGCACTTCCCTTGATTCCGCCTGTTGACCCAGGCGTTGCTTCAATTGGGCGTAGTAGAAGCTTCTGGGCTGCACATGTTCATTAGACATATCCCAAAAGCCGTTCCCGGCAAACTGCGCCCAGTTGCCGATCGCCCAGTTTTGGGCTGTTGGCGGGGCGTAATTATCTATCCGTGCAGCCGCACACTGCCAGATCATACTATTCGCTGCAGTCCAGCCCGCTCCCTGTGCGTCCTGATTTCTGTTGAGCAGACTAAGCGCGTTACCATCAATATTTACGATGTCAAACAAAACACCGGAGGCCCAGCTGTCGATAGTACCGCTGAAGCTAAAGGGCAAATGAGATTCACACTGAACGAAGGCATTCGGACCGGCAGCAGTGAAGCCAACCGCAAAGTCGTGGTATCCGAATTCGGAATATAGTCGCTGGAAAAGAGTTTGTTGTCCGGAAGTTAAAAAGGTATAACGACGCTGACCAGCAATTTCAGAAATTGGTGCCAATGACTTACAGTCTTCCACTGTAACTCGTCTCGCTGTCTCCAAGACGTTGACAGCCGATCCCGCAAAGTGCTTGAATACCACCTGACGCACCCAGGCGTCTTGCACGTTTTCCAACACAACCGCCATCCACCGGTGGTCTTCATCTTTTGAATTAGACTTATCGTATGATGACTGAAGCTGAATATTTTCTACTCCTACATTAGCAATCCTACCGTTCCAGGCATAAGGAACAATGGTACCCGCGCCAAAGCGAGCATCCAAAGCGGTAGTGACAGGCGCATCGATGGTTATTTCGGTCCCGTTGATAGATACAATCTTGCGGTCCCATGTAAGATCGCGAGTTCCCGGCTTCCAGCCTAATGCTGAAATACCACCACCAAACTCGTTAGCTCCAAGCACATCAATCCATTCTTTAGTGGAGGGACGTATTACCTGGATCATGTCGCCGGCTTTCAAACCAGCAGTTGACGCTACCCGAAACTTCATAGCGTTAACAGGAACATAACTATCTGTAATCTTGATCGCTTGTTTACCGCTCAGGTTATTGATCCCTTTGACAGAAATGAGTGTTTGGCGATCGTCGCCGGCACCAAGAAGGATCGTTCCTGCATCCTGCATTCCGCTGCCGCGAAGCACTACTCCAGAAGCTTTGATAACAAGTCCGCCATTAACCTGATAGGTTCCTTTCTCCAGCAACACAGCTCCTCTGAATCCGTCCTTTCCGACGGGAAGAGAAGCAACGTAATCAAGCGCCGACTGAATTCTTGCCGTAGCATCTCCCGCCTTTACAGGAACTGTCACCTTAACCGCGACATTAGGAATAGCACTTTCTCCAGCTTTATAGCCGGCATATGAATAATCAGGGATTCGATTTCCAAGAGAATCAGGATTATAGGAAAGACTTCCTTTTGGACCGATCGTAATAGGAGCTACAGGTTTTTCAGGCTGTTTCTTCTGCGCAAAAACAGTAGAAGTGACTGCTAAAAAAATAAAGGTCTTTAATCCAAGTCCCTTTACCAAGTCCTTTAATTCAATATCTAAGTGTTTCAAAGCTAATTTTATCTATTGGTTAATCCCAGATCGGTTTCCCGATAAGCAATAGTGCGAGTTTGAAAATTTGATTAGTTCTACGTGTCTTACAAAAATAAAATTAGATGCGTCGGCCTTTCTATATCATTTTCTCCAGCTATTATACAATCTTACCAAATCCCCTAAACATCCTTAATTCCTCTCAAAATGCCCTTCCATAATAACGATAATAGTTCTGGAAGTGAGGAAACTGTCAGGCGCAACCTGCCTTTCCAGCTAATTTGTTACAATCTCATAAAAAATAAAAGGGGGATGAGCCCCCCTTTACTTGCACTAACCAAATGCAAACCAATTATTAAAATATGAGATCTTTAAGGCTTTACCATATTCATCGGAACCACACTATTCAGGTACTCCTCGATATTGGTATAACCGTCGTTATTTCTGTCTTTGCTTGCGTCAGCAGCGTTTTTGGGATTTAAGCCATTTTTTGTTTCCCAGCTGTCAGGCATACCGTCATTATCTGAATCTTTGTAAGGCGTTCCCTTGTATTCTGGATACCCTCCTACCTGATCCGGATGTGTAATAATTCCCAGCTTATATGAATCTTCCGGCAAACGGCGTTTGATAAATTCTTTACCAATTCCAGTTGGCCCTCCTTCTTTATAGAAGATTTTCCCGGTCTTCACCTGTTCTACCACCCTTGCGTCCACAGCATCTCTTTTAGGAAGCGTTGCTCCTACGTTAGCCAAAACATACTCGTAAGCTTGTTGAGCCGGAACAATTTTCACCGGAGCCATGGGGAATGGTTTATCAGAGCGGATACTGTCAGTATAGCGACCTGCGTCAGGCATGTCCCCTATCTGAATCCCGCCATCCCAGTTATTTTTTGTTACTTTTTCGTTTCCTTCAACGATATTCCCATTGGCATATACTCTACCGTAAAGCGTTTTCTTGTCGGCTGAACGACCTGCCTCCGGCTTTAGAATCCGATGCCCGATAGGCTTGTCTTTCGGAGTTATTGGCCCTGGTTTGTAGTAATTATTGATGAAGTTGAATAAAGAGCGGTCATCACCACCGTCGGCACTGCGATTCCACCAATTGAAGATAACATTATTAGCGAATCCGAAATCGCCAAACATCCCGATAGATGGGTTGCGGCTGATATTACTTGCCCAAAGGTTACGCATGAAGGTGCTGTTCAGACCTCCGATTGTACTTCCAAAGGAGTGATTATAGGTATCCAGACATTCCGAAAATATAGAATTCTGAATGGTAACATTTACTGTAGGAAGTTTTTCCTGCTTTGATCCTCCTCGATCGTAAACGTGGCGGTACATGGACATATTCTCGTCCAGTCCCCAGCTTGCTGAAACGTGGTCGATAATGATATTTCCAACACCGTTCCCTCCCAGAGCATCATCGCGGCGGGTTACTTCTGTACCTCCGCGACGGAATCGCATAAAGCGGATCACTACATCGTGTGTATCAATCCACAACGACTCCCCAGCTACACATACACCATCACCAGGAGCGGTTTGACCAGCTATGGTAATATAAGGTGCACGAACAATGATCGGGCTCTTCAGATTAATAATACCCGCTACATTAAAGACTACGATCCGGGCACCACCCTGTTCACAAGCTTCCCGTAAAGTTCCGGGACCGCTATCTGCTAGGCTTGTAACGACATACACTTTTCCACCACGTCCCCCGAATGAATAAGCACCTCCCCCTTCAGCACCTGGAAAGGCCGGTATTTTGGCCTGTGGCAGATCAGAAGGTTTTGCAGCCCATGGAATGTAGGGCTTGCCGTTCTTACTATCTTTCTCGACTATAGGCAAGGCTTTCGCCCAAGCCGCTTCCGATCTCTTCTTTTCTTCGTTCAATTTCTCATCCGCTGCAGCCTGAACTGCGGGTGGAATTGTCGGGTATTGCGCAAGCGCCGTTGCCGAGCTAATTAATGTAGCTATAAGAACCGAGCCCAAGTATTTCTTCATCCTGATAAACTAAGTGGTGTTATTTATTCCTTTGATATGATCTCCGGGAATTGGTTTATTACCTTGGTTAAAAGTATTATAACTCAAAGATATTAAGGCACTAAGCTTATTTTATGTAGGATTTTTACATGCTTTTATACCATATTACCCTCAGCAGTAAGTATTATGTTACAAAATTGCTTCTCACCGGCGCCGCGATTCTCCCCGGCGTAATAACAAAAAAGGGATTGCAGCAACTGCAACCCCTCGGTATTCATAGGTAGCTAGTATTATTAGTTCGGTTTTACGATATTCACTGGCACTACACTGTTCAGGTAGTCTTCAATGTTGGTATAACCATCGTTATTTTTATCCTTGCTGGCGTCGGATGCATCTTTAGGATTTAAGCCGTTCTTAGTTTCCCAATCATCCGGCATCCCATCGTTATCAGAATCTTTGTAAGGTTTTCCTTTGTATTCAGGATAACCACCTACCTGACTGATGTCGGTGATGATACCGTTTTTGTAGGAGTCGATTGGCAATCGTCTGTGTTTGAATTGTGTTTCAGGTAGCTTTACATTCTTTAATGGGTTCACTTTACCTGTTCTTACCATTTCAATTACACGGGTATCCACCGGATCTCTTTTTGGCAACGTAGCTCCGGTGTTAGCCAACACATACTCGTAAGCTTGTTGTGCCGGAAGAACCGAAATCTTAGCCATCGGGAACGGTTTATCAACTTTCATTTTTGCAAAATAGCTCTTCGCTTCTGCTAAAGTCATTAGCTCACCATTTTTGCCTTCCATCTGTACACCGCCATTCCAGTTGTCGCTGGTAACCGCTTGATTGCCTTCTACAATGTTTCCGCTAACAAAAGCACGTCCAAAAGTAACATAAGGCAACTTGCTTCTGCCTGATTCTGGTTTCAGCAAACGATAGCTGATGGGCTCAGAAAGCGGTGTAAGTGGTCCTGGTTTAAAGTAGTTGTTGAAGACGTTATAGTTTGACCGGTAGTCGCCACCATCCACAGAACGGTGCACCCAGTTAAATACGACGTTATTTGCAAAGTTGAACACATCGGCCCAACCAATTGAAGGGTTACGGGCAGCGTTATTCGCCCACAGGTTACGCATGTAAGTTGCATTCTCACCACCGATAGTACTTCCAAAGGCGTGGTTCCAGGTATCCAAAGCTTCCGAGAAGATGGAATTCTGGATGGTAATGTTTACCGTACCCAATTTAGCTTCTTTGGTACCTGTACTGTCGTTGTACATGTGACGATACATGGACATATTCTCGTCCAGTCCCCAACTAGCAGAAACGTGATCGATCATGATGTTTCCGATCGGGTTACCACCGATGGCGTCATCTCTCCGGCCCACGTTAGTTTCCCCTCTTCTGAAACGCATAAAGCGAATGACCACGTCGTGAGTATTGATCCACACTGATTCTCCGGCTACGCAAACGCCATCGCCAGGAGCAGTTTGTCCGGCAATCGTAATGTAAGGAGCACGTATAATCAACGGGCTTTTCAGACGGATAATACCTGCAACGTTAAACACAACGGTACGGGCTCCACCCTGCTCACAGGCTTCGCGTAAAGTACCCGGGCCGCTATCAGCAAGACTTGTTACTACATATACTTTACCACCACGACCACCGAATGAATAGGCACCACCACCTTCAGCACCCGGAAATGCAGGAATTGCAGCCTGAGGAAGATCAATTGGTCTTGAAGCCCATGGTATGTAAGGCTTTCCCTGCAGCGCTTCTTTTTCGATAATAGGAAGTGCTTTTTGCCACGCAATCTCTGACTGACGTTGAGCTTCGGCCATCATCGCGGCAGAGGCTCTCCCAACTTCTTCTGGTACGCTTGGGTATTGCGCATAGGAGGATTCAGCTACACTGCAAACCGCCGCAGTTAGTACTAATCCTTTGAAAAACTTGTTCATTTTAATTTCGATTATAATTTATATAAGTTGTGGTTTCTAATGTATTATTTGCCCTGCTCTTTAGCCAACTTCATTTTCGCTTCCAGATCTTCAGTGGCTTTTCGAAGGTTATATCCCTGCTTGGATAAATAGTTATTTGTACGCCCCCGGTACTTAATGAACCACTTGTGTTGTTCTTTTTCGCTTAACACATTCATCGCGTTGTCCCGAGCTTCTAACAAATAATCCCTTACCTGCTTCTTCTGCGGTTCGGTTAAATCAGGAAGCAGTGCAAGGAAGTTGTCATACTCCTTTTTTAACCCGAACCCTGTCATATAGTCCTTAATGTACTCAACCTGCTCTGGCTTTACACGCCCGTTGAGGTCAGCCACGAAACGATCGCGTTGCTGATCTAGTGCAATCTTGTACTCGCCCCAAATGGCGCTTTGACGATTTTTGCCGACTATTGAAGTATCTTTAACGGCAGCCATAGCGGCGTCTCTTGCTTTGCTAGTCTCCTCAATTTTTTGATACTGGTAAACAATAAGGTTACGGATAATCTCGCGGTCCAAAGGCTTCATGCCTGCAAACATCTGCGACTTGATTATTTCAGCTGCTTTAATATTACCGAGAGCTTTAGATGTCGTGTCGCGTCGTGCAGCCCAATCACTACTCTCCTTCTTCATATCGTAACCAAGACTAGCAAGGTAGTTGGTGATTTTTCCTTTGTACTTGCCAAACCACGCATGTTTGTCTTTAGATGATCCTTCATCCATCGCAAACTCCCGAGCCTCGATAAGGTAAGCCAGAATTTTGTCCTTCTGTTCTCTAGTAAGATATGGAATTTGAAGTAAATAATTCTGGTAAGTAAGCGGTACCACATTATAAGTCATCCCGTTTTTTACGCGGTCAACATCTGCCGGCGAAAGATTCTTCGATAAGGCGGCAATATATTTAGCATGCAGACCCTTTACTTCTACGTCAATCTTTCTCTTAATTGCGCCTCGAGCAGCGGTGTCGCTACCGGCGGTTTTAAGTTGCTCATCGCGTTTGCTGTGAAGTTTATTTAAGCTCTCATACTGATCAGCAATCAGGTCCCGAACTTTCGCAATGTCCTTCTTCCGGCTGATCTCCAGTGTACTAACGATCTTATCTGCACGTTCTTCCGCAACCTTTCGGTAAGAAGACTGACCAAAGGCAAAAATCCATGGCTGCAGGAATAAAATGAGGAGTAACTTATTGGCGTGTTTCATGCTAGTGGTTAGTGTCTGTTAACGAATAATCATGAAGGACAACTTTCAGATATTCATAGTTGGCTGTTTGATAAGAAAGTATACTTAATTCCAAATATCGGCCGAGAACAATTGAAATTATTGTATAATTTTCTCCAGATGGCATAGGATATTAGCATCAAATGTCACGAGACTGATACAGAGAACTAGATTACTATGATTGAAAGTAGATATAGACTGTCACATAAAAAAGGCCCGACATAGTCGGGCCCGAATTTATATTAAACAGCTTATAGTATTAGTTTTGAATTTTAACATGGATTGCAACATACGGCTTCTTGTCAAAATCCGTCGCTAGTCCGGTTACTAAGAACGCTCCAAACTTACCTTCGGGTGTCTTGAAGTACACGACGTTACCAGGCGCTAATCCAGCCTGCCAAGTTGTAAAATTAGTGGAAGTAACGTTTAGCGTTCTGGCCTGTGCCTGAGCCGCAATCACACTTGACGATACCAGCGTATAAAGAAAAGTATTGGTTGCGTTCGTAACTGGCGTGCTAAATACGGTGGCACGCTTTGTCCATGCGCTGATGTCATAAGTAGGAAAAGGATTAGGATTAGCCGTTGTAGAATAATAGTTATATATATATCTCCCAACTTGATTCGGCCTCAGATCAGGAGTTCTCCAGATCCCGAAATCTATATCAGCAGAATTCGCCTGTCCATCTGTATAGCTAAAAGCCGTACCTTTAGTAATAGAAAAAAACGATGGATTAACCTTGGTAGCAGTATCAGGAACATAAATTCTCCTGTTCGAAAGCATTTTAAAGCTTGGATTTACTTCGATAGTTACGTTTTTGTATCCATCTCCAATATATACACTCTTCGAGTTTAGAGCATAGATCCGATAGGTACTTTTACCGTCCCTTTCCATTTTTAATTTAATCGTCCTGGAAAAGCTTCTTCGTTCTGATTCACTCGGAACTATAGGCGTAGTACGTTCAGGACTACTGCTACTAGACCCTGCAACTTTCTCCACAACAACCCCATAAATATCTTCATCGTTGGAAGTGATTGTGTAATCCAAATATACCACCTCGCCATCATTTACGTTGATGTAGTCTGATACCAGTTTTGGATTAACCACAGGGTTACCATGATAAACGACCGTTGAACCCGCAATCCTGGCTCCCGCAGCATTAGTAGCCCACACTTCAAAAGTGGTCTGCGGGGTACTCTTCTTCATCTTAAAAACACCCGCGTACTTGTTTCTTTCGGATGCAAGTGTAGGTATGGTAAGGAGGGGTGTAGTACTACCTGTTTCGGATATATTTATGTTAATCATCTGATTCAGTGTAGGATTACTTGTCGGGGTACTGATTTCAAAATCAATCAATACTTCATCACTATTTAACTCTGAGCTGTAAACCACATCAACATCTTCAAACATATTAAAGATATTTTCCGTGTCTTTCTTGCAGGAGTACATTGTCAGGACACCTAAAAGAAGTAGACTCAACAATCTAATATTTTTATTTTTCATGTCTATATTTTAAAACACTTCTAAGATGACTACTTACTTAATCGGCTAATGGATCAAACGTTCCGCCCGCCCAGCCTATCGTAGGCTGAATATCAATTCCAGAGTTGACAAAATCGTTATGGAATGTATAGAAGTAATGAAATTCAGGAACGCTATATGGCAAATAGTTTCCAGGACTTACTGTTCTAGTTTGAAAATATTTTGTGTAAGTGGCCTTGTCTTCAATATTTAACTTATCTCTGAACATTACGCCGTTAGCATCTACAGCTTCCAGAACACCCTTATCTCTCGGGTTATTCCCGGAAGGAGGGTTAACTAGCAGTACCTCAATAGTCTCCATAAGTCCTGTAAGCAAGTGCATTCTGCGGGTTCTTCGTAAGTCAGAATTACGCTTGTTTTCGAACGCAAACTCGATCATACGTTCATTCAAAATTAGTTCACGCATTTGATCTTTTGAAGATATGGCTCCCAAACCATAATCGTTTCCACTAGCACCCTCTTCAATTTTAGCCCTTTTTCTGATCTCTCTGACCATGTTCTTAGCGGTAGCAAGGTCGCCGGTTTCATTAGCACATTCAGCATAGTTCAGCATCACTTCTGCTAACCGTAACTCGATCCAGTCCATACCATTTCCGCCTAAATTGTTTTGATATCTAACACTTGTCGGTGGGGTAATCGAAGTAAATCTTTTATTATAGACCCCTCTCAAGTTAGATTCATTAATAGCACCGGTGTAGTTCCACTGTCTTCTATTCAAATTTCCGTCTAATGGCCAGACACTTCCATTATAGGCCATAGTTGCCTGAAATCTTGGATCACGATTCTGCCAGAACATGACCTCGTCGTAAGCATAGGCTCCAGATCCTCTAGGATTACCATCCTTCATGGGATATGCATCCAATAACCTTTTACTTGCTTGGAAGCCTTGATGTGCGCCGCCCTGAGCACTTGCTGGTCTGGCCCGGTATTCTCCATCATGTCCTCTTCGCTCTATCGTAGAGGAATAACTTCTTACTAAAATTGCTTCAGTATTCGCCGAGCCTTCTAGTCTGAATATATCTGCATAATTAGGGACTAGCCTCTTACCACTATTATATGCTAGCTCGTAGGCGGCTTTATTAGCATCCAACGCTGTAACCCACCGGTCTTGTTCATTGTTTGGGTTAAACTGAGGGCTTGCCCAATACATCAGAACCTTCGCTTTTAAACAGGTTGCAATTAACTTGTCTATTTTCCCTCTGCCGTTCGCATCTTGCCATACAATTCCTTCCAAATACTCTATTGATTTGTCAAGATCTGACAAAACAACATCAAATATTTGTCTTGCACTAGCTCTTCCTCTAACAGTTATATTATTGGGGTCAATTGGCTCTAAGGTCAAAGGAACTCCACCGTACACTTTAGCTAATTCAAAATAAGTCAAGGCCCTCAAGAAATGATATTGGCCCAGAAATTCCTTTTTCTTAGCATCAGACATCTTTCCTTCAGGGATAAATTTTATTGCTGCATTACATTTTGCAATATCGAAGTATTTGTTCCCGCCCGAAGCGTGATTGTAGGTATTACCCGCAAACCGGACATCGTGATTACCCAATGAACCTTGAAGTCCCAATGCCGCTCTCGCGTACTGGTCTCCTGCGGGAAACATGTTTTCGTCACTAGCCAGGTGTATCCCATACCTGCCTGACATGGTAGAACTGACATTATCCTGATAGATAAACTGGGGAATAACGTTATCATACACCCTGTTCAAATGTAATTGTGTAGATCCTTCAGCATCAAACAATGCAGCAGCATCTATTCCCCCTCTATCAGGGAGTTCAAAAAAATCATCCTCATTTACCTTACAAGCAGAAACACTGGAAGCAATTGCAATAACCAGAACTGCCTTTCTTACTATATTAGTTGCGTAGATTTTCATATCCAAAATTTTATAGGTTCACACTCAATCCTAAAGAAATAGTCCTCAAGATAGGATAATCATAAGCACTCGAGGTATAAGGGTCCTTATACGGAAGTGGGTTTATAATAGTCCACAAGTTATTACCGGTTGCCAATATCCTTGCTCCACCAAGGCCAATCTTATTTGCATACTTAGTTGGAACTCTATAGCTCAACGTAAGGTTATTTATTCTTACAGTTGTACCATCTACAGCCCAAAATGTTGAGTTACGCGTTAGAGAGGGTTGATCAAATCTCGGGAATTTGCCATCCGGATTTTCTGGACTCCAGCGGTCCTTCCATATACTTAAAATATTTCTCGTGGTCGACGGTGCAATTCTAGCTCGGCCATCATAAAATACCTTTCCACCTATTCTGGCAAAGATGTTTGTACTTAAGTTGAAGGCCTTATACCCCAAACCTAAGTTTATACCTGAATTGAACGCCGCATTGGTGTTATTATACATTGGAACCATGTCCCAGTCATTAATAATTCCGTCCTCATTAGTATCTTCAAAATATTGAAATCCTGGCTGGGGAACATCGTTATACAAACGATAATTCGGATTTTTTTCCATAAAAGCATCTACCTCTGCCTGCGTTCTAAACGTCCCTCTATAGATCAAACCAATGTTATTAGAATTGTATCTTCTTGGATCTGTTCCAAAGTCGGTAGCTAGGCCATCGGCCAAATTGGTTTCCAGAAACTCTCCAGGTGCATAGATCATTTTGGTTACAACTGAATTTCCATAGCTAAAATTCACACTCGCGTTTAAGCTTACCTCACGCGCAATCCTAGTTCTGTAACCAATAGTAAATTCTGATCCCCAATTGTAAACCTCCCTATAATTCAATATTGGAGCCTCAAAGCCTGCATATAACGGATATAAATTATTAGCACCCTTGTCGAATCCGTCATACGTGTAGTTCTGGAAAACCTCTACTCCTAAATCAAGCTTGTTATCAAATAACGAAGCTTCTAAGCCGGCGTTAAGAGTTCTCTTTTTCTCCCAAGTAATAGCTGGATTCGGAACCGGTCCGGGATATAAGGAATTTCCATTATTCTCTCCATAGAGATAGCCATTATTTGTATCAATCAAGTATCGCTCCTGCCACATTCGTGCGTTTACACGGTCGTCTCCAGCGATTCCGTAATTAAACTTCAACTTCAAGAAGTTTACAAAAGCTACATTGTCTTTAAAGAAGTTTTCATTACTCACAACCCAGCCGAGACCGATGCTGGGCGATAAGCCCCAGCGGTTGCCTAAAGCGAAGTTTGATGATGCGTCTAATCGGGCAACACCCTCAATCAAGTATTTCTTATTTATATCATAACTAAAACGTCCGAAAAACGATCTTTTTGTACTTTCTGATCTGCCCACCTGCCCTCTCGTCAATCGGTTCGCATCAAAAGCCCAATATTCTTCGCCACCTGGAATTAACTGGTTCTGCCAGTTCACACCTAAAGTTTCATTATTGGCCTCACTTTGCTCGCCACCAACCAGAACACTAAAGCTGTGCAGTCCAAGTGTTTTTGCATACTGAAGTGTAAAGAAGCCCTGGTAACTATTATCTTCAGACAGGGAGGGCGTTATTTGTGCCTCCGAAGCACGTCTGATTCTGGTGAACGGAACCTGAACAGAAGGATTATCAGGATCAGCTGAAAGAGTGGGAGTATTCGAAAATAATTCATTATTATTTCCCATCCTTGCAAAGTTATACAAATTGTAAGGTGCATCATAACTGCGGCTATTGGCACTATTACTTCCCTGAGAAATTTGCAGCTTTGCCGTTAAGCCTTTCAAAAATTGCGGCTCATAGCTTAAACTCGCATTAATGCGGTAGCCACGAGACTTACGATTATTATAGTAGCCTGACTGCAAAAGACCTAGTGGATTGCTTCCATTGTAGTTCACCAGCTGTCCATCTATAGACATTGGAACCCAGCCTGGAACCGAGATTATCCTCTCGAAAAAAGGCGCATCATTCTCTGATAAATTATGTTGTGCTGTCCTTTTATTTTGATCGATGTTAAAAGCAATATCGGCTCTTAATCCTTGAGCTATAGTTGCCGTTGCACCACTTCTAAAAGAATATTTATCAAATTTCATCCCCTGCCAATTCGCATCTTCGTTTTGATAACTACCTCCGGCAAAAAATGTTAGTTTCTCCGTTCCGCCAGACACACTTAGGTTGTGCCGTTGGGTGGCAGCAGGTTTCCATAATTGATCAAACCAGCTTTTGTTATTTAATCCCCTAATGTATTCCAAATCCTGAGGAGAAAAAAACCTTGAAGTCTCCTCATTTCGCAACCGATAAGTGTCGTTCAGCAACAGCGCATGCTCGTACCCGGAAAGCATATCGGGAGTACTGGCCGCATCTGAGACACCGACGTAACCATTATAACTAATACTAGGTTTCCCGGCTTTACCTCTTTTTGTGGTGACCAGTACTACCCCTTTTGCTCCGGAGGCTCCATAAATTGCAGCAGATGCATCCTTCAGGATGGTCATGCTCTCAATCATTGAAGCGTCTATATTATCAAAAGCCTCCTTGGTAACAGTGATACCGTCTACAACATATAACGGCTCGGCAGTTGTTCCGTCAGCAGCTTCACTCCTACTCGAATTTCTAACATTCAGAGTAATAGATGATCCAGGTCTACCAGACACCTGGCTAACACCTACACCTGCAACCCGGTTACGCATAGCACCTGCCAAGTTTGGAGCAGGAATATCCATCAATTCTTCACCTGTTACAGTTGCGACAGACCCTACAACATCCGATCTCTTTTGCGAACCATATCCAACGTTTACCACTGCTTCCCGCAAGGTAACGGCGTCCTCTACGAGCGTCACATCAATAGACGTACGTCCATTAACGGCTACTTCGTGAGTTTTGAAACCAATAAAATTGAAAACCAACGTTTCATTACCAGTCGGTAAATTCAGTCGAAAAACGCCATTAACATCAGTACTGGTTGCCGTTGTTGAACCTTTTATCTTTACCGTTACTCCCGGTAGGGGTTCACCTTTCGCGTCCCGGACCGTTCCGGTAACGTTAACGCGCGCTACCGCTAGGGAACTCTTGTTCCTTGCCGCCTCAGCTGGATTAGCTACCGCTGCTTCGGAGACATTAGTTAACGTAAGCGCTACTAATAAATGAACAAAGGCCGCCTTGCTGCCTCTATTCAGATAACGTTGCTTGTGTAAATTAAACTTCATATTCCTTGTATTGATTAGTTCAAAAATTCTGGCGACAATAGATAAATCAGCCGTTCAACTTATCGAGCAGCTACTGATGATATTAATGTCTCTGTAAATCTTCTAATTCCCTCTTTGAAGAGCCGGTTGACCTGTATTACTGATTGGCGTCTCGTTTCAATTGGTTAAACTTCTATGTCCGAAGTCTATGGTCAAATATCGATTTGAGAACATTCTTTTTTATATAGAATGTTCTCAAAAAATTGTAGGATGTTACCATCCAGGTACTTTTACTTATTGTTCTTCTTCTGTGACTCTTCCTTTATCCTCACCTGCCACTCTTTACTTGCCTTATTCATGTCGATACCGGCCGCAGAAAGATAATTGTTGATTTTCCCTTTATATTTTCCAAACCATCCGTGCTTTTTTTCTGAAGACTCTGCATCCATCGCCTTCTCCCTGGCTTCTGTTAGATATGCTAAAATCTGCTTCTTCTGTTCGGCCGTTAAATTGGGTAGCATTTCCTGGTAACCTTTGTATGTGATTGGTAACACCCGATACGTCATACCGTCTTTTACCACATCAACCTGTTCCGGAGTTAGCTCTTTAGACAAACGGGCCAGGTATTTCCCGTGCAGTTTATCCAGCTGCTTATTCGATTTAGCTTCGAGCTTTTGAATCTTTTTGTCAGCTTCCTCCTTATCGTCTTTTAGCTTTTGCTTTACTTCTTTAACTTTTTCGTTTCGCGAATCGTGAATATTATTCAGATCACGGTATTGATAAGCAATGATGTTCGTTACCCTTTCCTCTTTCTCCGCGTCTCCTAATGCCATTGGTTTCACAATCTTTGCAGCACGCTCTGTAACTACCTTCAGGTAAGCAGCTTCCTTTTCCTTTTTTGTCTGAACTTCCTGTGCTATGCCTGAAACTGTAGCAACAGAAAGCCCTATCGCTATAACTGATTGTTTGAAAAATAAATTCATCTGAATATTGGTTGTCTTTTTTACTGGTTTAAATGAAAGTCGTTACATCTAGATTTCCACATCTCCACAGAAATGGACCTCTAAGCCCAGCTCTGCCATTGCCGCCGCTTTGATCCGACAACTGCGATGTGCTGTAGCTTCATCAGTAGTGTACACTACATGGATATGGTTAGCTTTATGTCTTGCCATCATCTGGTCGCGATTTACGCCTTTTAATACCGCATGCATAATTGGCCAGGCCGGTGTTGTTTCGTTCCATCTCCTTTGAGTTTCCTCCTCCGGAAGTGAAACCACCTCTCCTACTCCGAGGTCGCAGTGAAGTTTGTCATCCATCACATAAACTCGGCTCCAAACAATACTTCCTGGTTTACTAACTCCTTTAAGAGTCCCCCCGCCAAGACGGAAGTACATAGGTGGCTGCCTGTCGCTACTGGCTCCCTTATAGCCGTCTAGAAAATGAGCAGGAGGAGCTGCGCCCGAGATCAAGAAGACCCAGACGAAATCGTCAATGCCATTTCCTGAATAATGCTGCCCCCAACGCAAATCGTGCAACGTGTTTTCTCCCGGCATGCCCAGCTTTTTCCATAGATGATACGTTACCAACGCATCCAAGCCTGCGCATTCGTCTACCTCGTTAAAATGAGGAAGAGCTTCGCCGGCGAAGAGTTCCTTTCCTGATTTGGAGAATGCTGGCGGACGCTCCTGGTTGTTTAACAATCCCTCTACCAGATCACTGGCAACCGTCAGATCTTTAAGTCCTTGCTGATATTGGATTCCGATGGTATCACATCCAAATTCATCGGCAATACGAAGAGCAGCGATGTACATTTTACATTGCTCGAGACTTTGTTCGCGGGTTAGTTCCGTCGTGCCGTCAGTACCCCAGTTAAAGGTCATTCCTTTCTGAAGCAACCATTCGAGCACTGCCTCTGCCTCTGCGTCTTCCACCTCTCGCATAGCGGCGAATAAGCCCGACTGGCTCAGCCGTTCTTTGAAAATACCTGTCTTATGAAGAATCTGATCCGGAATAATAGCATTGTACATCCCCATACAGCCTTCATCAAAAACTCCCATGATCGCTTTATTCTGCTTCAGTTGCCTCGCGAATGCTCTTCCTGTCTGCTCGTCTTCAAAAGGAATTTTAGCGAGGTCGTAGCTTAACACGTGACGCTGATCATGCTTGATTTTTCCGGTTGACAACCACTCGTCCAAACCATTTAAGAAAAACTGATCGTCAAAGTTTTCACTCCATAATGAGCTGTAAACTACGCCGGCTTTGGTCAGGCTACCGTTGAGGTTCAGCATGCCTACCAGTCCGGGCCACATGCCACTCCAGTTGGCAACTGTCAAAATAGGTCCCTTATGAGTAGTTAATCCTGCCAACACATGGTGCGTGTATTGCCAAACGCTCTCGGCAACAATGAGTGGTTGCTCAGGATCAATTTGCCGGAAAACTTCCATTCCCATTTTCTGGGAATCAATGAAACCATGCTTTTTAACAGGATCGTACGGGTGCGCCCTTTTTACAGTCCAGCCTTTGCTTTCAATTGCTTTGATCAGTAAATCTTCCATCTGACTCTGTGCCTCCCAGCAACTCTGATTAGCTGAAAGCCGTAAGTCTCCACTTGCTACTAATAAAACTTCTTTAGGGTTGTTTTCCTTCATGTCTGATTAAGAATCTTGTATCCCGGAATGGGTTAATATGCTGTAAAACTTCTGTTATAATTGGCGTCAGCAATTGCTAACTATACAAATTTGAGCCATTACCCGTTGTAAATACTGGTGATTTTTATCTACTTAGTGTAGGATGTTATCATTTAAAATAAAAAGTACTATCTTTAAATTATAAGAATGAAGATCAAACTTCCTTACTATTGATCTTTAACGAGTTATAGAAAATTTACGATTTACCGATTGCTGTTTTAATTATTTCGTACATGAAGCCTCTTTTTCATAAAGTTCCCGTAAAACTACAAAGCTCGTTCAGTATCCGACATGACGTGAAGCCAAATTTTGGAACAATTTGGCATTACCATCCCGAGCTGGAGCTACATTATAACATTAGTGGTGAAGGAGTTAAGTTTATTGGAGATAACATCAGCAATTTTTCACCAGGAGAAATTATATTGCTGGGCGAAAATTTGCCGCACACCTGGAGGTGTAATGAGGAATATTTTCAGGGAACCCCGGATCTCAACATCGAAGCAATTGTAATACATTTTTTACCCGACTGTTTAGGCAAGTATCTTTTAACGCTTCCCGAGGCTTATTTAATTCCCAAATTGTACGAGAAAGCCAAGAGTGGGATGATTTTTTACGGAGCAACAAAGGAAAAATTGGCCCGACTAATGGTCTCAGCTAATGAGGCTACTAACCTTGACAAAATCATCGTCCTGCTATCCATTTTAAAGACGATGGCCGAGACGGAAGAATATAAAACGATTGTAACGGGCCAGACAGCATTCTACCAATCAACCGAGTCCGACACTATCCGCCTGAACAAGGTGTGCACCTACACTCTTTCGAACTATAAAAAAGACATCACTCTTGAAGAGATCGCCTCTATAAGTAACCTGAGTGTTACCTCTTTTTGCAGGTATTTCAAGATGATGACGAAGAAGACCTACTACGATTTCCTCATAGAAATACGCATCAGCCACGCTTGCAGGGCCTTGGTAGAAGATAAGCTTCCCACGGAAGTGATCTGCTTTGACTGCGGCTTCAACAATGTTTCCAACTTCTACAGACACTTTAAAAAAGTAACCGGAATTACCCCGCTTGAGTACAAAAGGAAGTATCTGAGCAAAGTAAAACAGGCATAAAAAAACGCTGAAAACTAAAAGTTTCCAGCGTACTATTAAGGAAGGTAAAGGGGGAGCAAGGTTAAATAGCTACTTTCAAATCCAGATCTTTCTGGAGTAGATTGTAGTTTGTGTATAATGTCTCGATCTCTTTCGTTACCGTTGCAGTGAAATCACCAACAGCTCTTCTGGTAAACAGCGAAATATTAAGTCCTCGTTTCTGCAAAAAGTATTTAGACACGATCGGATAAACGTTGTGCATTACATCCATGTTTTCGATCAAAAAGCGCTGAACCCGGTCTACCTCCGCCTGCACTGATGGATCATCGTAATAATTACACAACCACACAATCAGCTCGGGAAAGTAGTTTCCTTGTATACAGGACAACCCAGCCGATCCTGCTTTCAGCGATTCGACGGCGTGAACCATGTACGCGTCATATAGGCCGAATTTAAAGCCTTCAGTAGCCTTCAATTTATTTTTGATATCCTCGATATTAAGGGAGGTATCTTTATGATAAATTACCCTTCCGGTTTCAACAAAACTTTTCAGCTGCTCGTGCGACAACAGACGTTTGTATGGAACCGGGCATTCATAAAAGCCTACGGGCACATCAGAAGTAAGATTTAACAGTTGAAAAACGCGTTCGTTGAAAACAGCGTCCGATTCATCCTGCCCGGCCAGCAGACTGGTAATAAGAATTACAGCCTCTGTGCCTGTATCATTCACTTTTTTAACAAAGTCTGCCTGTTTTCCAATAGCCCCTCCAAAGGTTCCGGTCGCAACCACGGGCACAGCCCCATCCACAACCTTTACTACATGCTTGATCGCCTGGATCCGCTCTTCGTCTGTAAGTTCAAACATTTCACTCGAAAGACAGTTGGCGAACAAACCCTTCGCACCCGCCTCCAGATACAATTCTGTGAGTCTTGTTAACGCATCAAAATCTATATTGCCATTGTCCTGAAAAGGCGTAAGCATGACCGGGATGAACCCTTTTTGTGAGTTTTCCATTTATTTTAAATGATAATATGTTATAATAGATTTTATTTAATCGATAAACCTCAAAATTTGCATTGATTGCTTTTCTGTTCGTGATATTTCATAATCTCTAAGTCCGCTTTCGGATCTTAGTAAGAAGAACTCCGAACAAAAAGATAGTGAGCGTTCCCACCACAATAATCATGTTTTTATGCATTGTACTTTGCAGCAAAGGATAATCTACAAGAAGACTTCCTGAAAAAGTCATCCAAAGGATCACAATAATCCCGATTGCCGTGGCCAGAAGTGCCTCATGGTTTTTGCTCTGCTTGCTGATGATTCCCAGTAAAAATAGCCCCAGCATGCCGGCCGCAAATATTCCTGAAAGCTCCCACCACATGTCAAGAATACTTTTAACGCCTATCATGGCAATGCCCGCACCCATCCCTATCAAGCCGAAAACAGCCGTGCCGATGTGGAGAACACGCAGGTTTTGTTTGTCGTTTACGTCGTGTTTAATATAGCGTTGATAAATGTCGACAGAAAAGACGGTAGCGGATGCGTTCATTCCGGAGCTGATCGTACTCATTGCAGCAGCAAGTATTGCTGATAAAATAAGTCCTACTAAGCCTGCAGGAATTTTAGATACCATAAATGCAGGCATCACTTTATCGCCATAGTCTGCCGGCGTTAAAGACGCCGCCATCGCAGTTACCTGGCTTTCAGAAGCCCCGGCAGGTAAGCGTTCAACCGCCACTTGTTGTCTCACCTGTTCTATAAGCTCTGGATGGGCTTGAGCATAAGCATAAAGCGAAGTACCTATCAAAAAGAAAAGTAGTGAAACCGGCACGTACATCCACACGCATAACCAAACCGACTTAGACGCTGATTTTTCATTTTCAGCTGTGTGATACCGCTGAACGTAGTTTTGATCCATTCCGAAATTGTTCAGGTTTATAAAGAAACCGTAAAGAAGGATCACCCAGAATGATGAACTGGTAAAATCCGGGGAGAAGCTTCCGAGACTGAATTTCCCGTCAGCAGCACCGATTTCAACAATCTTTGATACTCCTCCTGGCAAGTCGGAAACGATCATATATAATATAAGCAGCGCACCAAATGTCTTAATTACTGCTTGCACCACCTCGGTCCAGATAACCGCTTCCATACCTCCCAGTACCGTATAAAAAATAATGCAGAGGCCTGTTACTATCATGATAGCTTGCATTGAATATCCTGTTAAGGCTTGGAGTGTAATAGCTATCCCAAAAAAAATGGAACCCATACGAGCCACTTGAGTCAGCAGGAAGCAAACCACTGCATACGTCCTGGCCCAGGCGCCGAAGCGGTGTTCAAGGTGAGTGTAGGCTGAGATCTCACCGGTACCACGATAAAATGGTACAAAATATTTGGAAGCAACCCAGGCTGCCAGGGGAATTGAAAGACTGAAAACGAAAGCGTTCCAGTTGCTCCCGAAAGCTTTACCAGGAACTCCGATAAAGGTATTACTGCTTAGAAACGTAGCATAAATGGACAAGCCGATCGCCCAACTGGGGATCATTCCTGATGCTTTCGTAAACTGATCCGAATTCTTATTCTTCCTGGAAAAATACACGCCAACCAAAATCATTGACAGCAGGTAAATAAGTATTACAGCAAGATCTAATATGGGAAGGCCCTTCATTTAATAAGTTTCAATTTTTAATTGGTTATACCGACGTCTAAATCAGTAAACAAATATCCTGTAGGATTGATCCGCTTTTTTATAGCATTTTTTCCATGTATTATACCATCTTATCTTAATGTTAAAAATACACTAATTAACTCCAAATTATCAGGATTGCAGGTAGTAATGAATGCCAGTGCTAGAAAAAACAAAAGGGTCGCGCCTTTGCAGGTGCGACCCTTTTAATATTATTTATGACCGACTACTCTTTCCAAATAACTACTTCTGCTGGCATCAATGTTTTTTGACCGATAATTACTTTAGAACTTCCCCTCATCGGAACATCGTAAAGCTTTTCTCCATAATTGACGCCAACCCAAAATCCGTCCCTCCACTCCAGAATAACTCCATCGGGCAAATCTCTGATGGGAATCTTAGCAACTTCGTAGACCCGTTTCAAAGCGGCTTTTTCCAAAGCACCGTCGTCGGTGTCTGGACCAACAAATGTTACCGTCCCTTTGCCTACTTTCGCGTGTGTTACGGCAGCGCCGCCGCTATAATATTGGTTGGTGTAGGAGGCCCATACCTCCGTACCCTGATCCGGATCAAGCACATCAGCCCAGTTGTTCCAATTATAGGCCTCATTGCCCATCTTTATCGTTCCGGTTCTATTCTCGGGTAGATGATCATAAAAAGCTACCTTTCCCTTGATTAGGTTATGAATTGGCTTGGTCCAGGTCATTTCCCAAATCTTACCATCCCTATCCTTTTGTCCCGTACGGGAAGTAAGCACCAGATGCCCTCCCTGTTCTACGTATTTCCTCCAACGCTCTACTAAACCTCCGTCTAAGAGCTGATAGGAAGGTGCAACTAACACCGGGTAGTTATTGAAATCCTTGGCCTCTGTGATTACGTCGACCGGAGCTCCAAACTGTTTTAATGCGCCATAATATTTCATTAGTGGCTCAGATAATTCCATTGATAGGTTTGTGGTTGATTGTCGGTTTCCCAGCGATTGTCGGGGCTATATAATAAGGCAGTAAGGCGCTTTTTATAATCAGCTGGCATCTGTGCTTTAGCATCGTAGTTTTTCCGCAGCAGCTCCATCTCCTTATTCACCTTAATATATTCCAAACCGCTGGTACTCGGATTAATCCCGTCAGGACCAATAATGCCATAGTGATACTGCTCGCCTCCCGTAAGTGGCTGGCGGAACCGATAGTTGCAAACAAACTTGTTCCCACCTGCAAAGGCATGCCAAATCCACATCCTCACTACTCCGGGGTAAGTTTGCGGATTGAACTTTCCCCAGTTTACCTGCCCGGGTTGTAGTTCCATTACTCCTGTGACGCCGTTAATTGAGCGGAAAAGGTCGTTAGCAAAGGCGATACTTGTAGGAGAACCTTTCCGAAAGCCCTGGTCTCCAATACCCATATCATAGCCGGCGACCAAATATTTAGTGTAAGTCACGAAATCCAGATTAGTCATCCTTGTTGGGTCAACCGGAGCATGGTCTGGCATAAGGTTAGTAGTGATCCATTGGGTTGCAGGAATGTACTTTCTTAAAATATTGTACTGCAGCCCCATGAAGTCCGTCACCTCATCCGCGGAAAACCGCCGGTAATCAAGCACTGCATGAGGATTTGGCTGAGCAATAAGCTCCTTTTGGTTGGGTATACGGATTTGCTCAAAATTATCATACACAAGACTCCAGAATGCTGTACCCCATACTTTATTCAGCGTGTCAATCGACTTGTATTTATTCTTCAGCCATTTCTGAAAACTTGCCTGTGCGGCAGGACTGTAATCATATTGTCCATAGTGGCTGGGCTCGTTATCAAGCTGCCACCCCCAGATGCGCTTATCATTGGCGTAGTGTTTAGCCATAGCCTCCACCATTTTCGAAACGTATTGCCTGTACACGGGGCTCGACCAGGATATGTGCTGCCGGGAACCGTGTTGCATAGTCCTCCCCTCCTCGTTCACCATCAATATTTCCGGATGCTTTTGCGCTAGCCAAGCAGGTGGCGTAGGACTGGAGGTACACATAATTACTTTGATACCGTTTTTATGCGCAAGCTCTACCGCTTCATCGAGCCACTTAAAATCAAACTTCCCTTCCTGCGGCTCAATAAAAGCCCAGGCAAATTCCGCAAAGTGGGTAAATTCAAACCCTAGCTCGGCCATTTTTTTCAGATCCCGCTCCCACTGGGCCCTCGGCCACTGCTCTGGATAGTAGTACGAGCCGATAGTCATCAAATCCCTGGCAGGAAAAAACCTTTCCGGATTTTGTGCATTTGAAGGGATACTAACGAAATTCAGGGCTGCCACCAGAGCAAGCGGACAGATTGCTTTGTTGATTTTAGGTATTCGCATTGGTTATATTTTGTCAACTAATCTAAAAATAAATATTCAGGTGTGGGAACTTAAAAGACTTATCGAAAATTGATATGTTTGATTGCTAGTAACAAGTTCTACCCTAAATTCTCTAAATACTTTATCAAATCTTACGGATGCTCGCAGTAAAAAACATAGTAAAGCAATACGCCAACCATCGGGCACTAGACGATGTAAGCCTGGAAGTAGCCACAGGAAGTATATTTGGGCTTCTGGGACCGAACGGTGCCGGAAAGACCTCCCTGATACGTATCATCAATCAGATCACCGGTCCCGATGAGGGTACCGTGTTGTTTGACGGAGAAGTATTAAATCCATCCCACATTAATAGGATCGGCTACCTGCCCGAAGAACGGGGGCTCTACAAAAAGATGGAAATTGGCGACCAGATGTTATACCTGGCCCAGTTAAAAGGTTTATCGCGTAAGGAGGCCCGCGAAAGGTGTAAGTACTGGTTCGAGAAGATGGAAATGCAAACCTGGTGGAAGAAAAAAGTGGAGGATTTGAGCAAAGGGATGCAACAAAAGGTGCAATTTGTAGCCACCGTAATCCATCAGCCTGAACTGATCATTCTGGACGAACCTTTCTCAGGCTTCGATCCTGTGAATGCTGAAATTATAAAAGAGGAAATTCTGGAACTAAACCGCCAGGGAGCTACCATTATCTTTTCAACTCACCGGATGGAGTCTGTGGAGCAACTATGCGACAGCATTGCGTTGATTAACAAATCAAGGAAAATACTCGACGGAAAGGTGAAGGATATCAGAAATTCGTACAGAAGCCAAACCTATTGCATAGAATACTCTGGCGATACAGAACTGGGTTTCAATCCGGTGTTTGACATTCTGCAGCACCAACGTTCAGAGGATGGTCAGCAGCTACGACTAAAGCTGAAAGATGGAAAAACGGTCAATGATGCGCTGGCCATGTTGATCCCTATGGTGTCTATTCAATCGCTTACAGAGGTGATACCAACCATACACGAGATATTTATTGAAAAGGTGAAAGGAATTAATCATGAATAAAATATTACTTGTAATTCAAAGGGAATACTTGAGCCGGGTAAAGAAAAAAAGCTTTTTGCTGATGACTTTCCTGGTGCCTGTTCTTTTCATTGGGATGATCGCCCTGGTAGCCTTTTTAACCAGCAGAGGGGGTGATGAAGTAACACGGATTGAGGTAATTGACCAAAGCGGCATTTTTGCTGATAAATTTAAAGACAGCAGAAACGTTGACTTTGAACGTGCTGCTGCAACTGATTTGGTGCAGGCGAAAGCCGCCGCCCGAAAGAATGACGCCTTTGTTCTTTTCATCCCCGCAAATGTGGTTCAGGAAGGAAATGCAGAATTGGCCTCTGAGAAAAAACCGCCTTTGGTGGCTCTAAACGAAGTACGAAGCCAGATGAACGAGGTATTGCGAAATCGAATGCTCGCAGATGCCGGAATCAATCCGGAAACGCTTAAAAGCATTGATCCGGAAATATCTATTACCTCCAAGGAACTGACGGAGGAAGGCGAGCAAGACACCAATACCGGAGCCCTCTATGGAATTAGTTTTGCTTCGGCGATTTTAATCTACATCTGTCTGTTCGTTTATGGAGCGCAGGTAATGCGAGGTGTAATTGAAGAAAAAACAAGCCGCATTGTCGAGGTGATCATCTCCTCAGTTAAACCATTCCAACTGATGCTTGGAAAAATTATTGGAATTGGTTTGGTTGGAATCACTCAATTTTTGCTTTGGATCATCTTGTCGACTACCCTTGCTTCCCTGGCTGGACAACAGCTGCTGGGTGACCGGATAGAGAGTCTTAAAAATATGGATCCGGAACAAATGGAGCAGATCAACAAGAATGCGGGGAATGCTCCGGAGGTAACGGCCCTACTTCAAGGTATGGAAAACGTGCCTATTGCTTACATCGTAACCGTCTTCCTGATTTATTTCCTTGGCGGATACCTACTTTATAGCGCCTTATTTGCGGCGGTAGGTTCAGCAGTCGACAATGAGACGGAAACTCAGCAATTTATGCTTCCGATAACGCTGCCCTTGCTCTTTACCTACATCATGGCGTTCAGCTTTATAGCCAACAATCCTAACAGCACGCTCTCATTCTGGCTGAGTATCATCCCGTTCACCTCTCCTATCGCAATGATGGTGAGACTACCTTTTGGCGTACCCGATTGGGAACTTGCGCTCTCCATTGCCCTGCTCGTCGTCGGTTTTATCTTCACCACCTGGGTGGCCGCGAGGATTTACCGGGTTGGAATATTGATGTACGGAAAAAAGGCAAATTACAAGGAGCTGATGAAATGGTTCTTATATAAGGCTTGATGGCGGGAATGGAAAAGGTTGCGGTACTGGATTTAGGGACAAATACCTTTCACCTGCTTATTGCGGAGGTTTCAGCATCATCCATTAAAAAAGTAGTTGCTGAACAACGACACGTAAAACTGGGTGAAGGTGGGATTAACCAGGGGGAAATAGCACCGACAGCATTTCAACGTGGCCTTGAAGCGTTGCTTTCTTTCGGGAAATTGATAGAAGAACATGACGTAAATAAGGTAAAAGCCGTGGGTACTTCAGCCTTGCGCTCCGCCGGCAATGGATTAAGCTTCGTTGAACAGGTGAAACGTTTTACCGGAATTGAGATCGAGCTTATTGACGGCGAAAAAGAGGCGGAACTTATTTACAAAGGAGTGCGCATGGCTATAAATCCTGAGGTCTCCTCTCTCATTATGGATATAGGCGGTGGCAGTGTAGAGTTTATCCTTTGTGACGCGAAAGAGATACTGTGGAAGAAAAGTTATCCGGTAGGCGCAGCACGACTAATGGATCGTTTTCATAAATCAGACCCTATTGCGAGCACGGAAGCTGAATCTATCCGCAACCATCTGGACGAGGTGCTGTCTGACTTGAAGCAGCAGGCGCTAACGTATAAACCCGAGTTATTGATAGGTTCTGCAGGGGCCTTTGAATCATTTGCTGCTCTGGTGCTCAACAAATCCGGCAGAGAGCAGCAAGTGATAACACAAAGTTTCGAGTTTGATAGACAAGAGTTATTGCTGGTACTTGAAGAGTTGATTTCTTCGACTCACCAACAGCGCGCCGACAACACTTTAATTATCCCCGTAAGGGTGGATATGATTGTAGTAGCAGCGATTCTAACACGTTATATCCTGGGAGAACTCAACTTACCTGGGATCAGGATGTCCGCCTTTTCTCTGAAGGAAGGTCTGCTAGCTGAAACAATAGGTTTCTGACCGTCTAAGGCAAACTTCTGACCGGTTTTAAAAAGCACATTGTTCCAAGCGATCATTAAGAAGAAGCAGATACTAAAGAACATCTCTCCGAATTCTTCCTCGTAGCCTGTTTGAAAATCAAGCATCAAAATAGCTCCCATCAGGAAAGCTGGAATGAGGAAATGTGGTGGGATAATAAAATGTCTGTCATGGTCTTTCAACCATTTGAAGTCCTGCTTACCTTTTTGCTGCCTCCATGGTAGTATCACGCCCCAAACGAGCATCGCGAGTAATGCAATATGCTTGGTTTTGATATGAAATATCCCCTGGAAGGTGTTGTGTAAATTGATCTCATTCTGGTCGCTGTGTTTCTGAAAAAATTCAGTCGACTCAATGCCGAACACTCGTTGTCCCCAGCTGATTTCTTCAAAGCCTGCCAGCAGAGTAAATCCGGCGAACAAGATGAAGAACCAGTGATAATAGTTGTAAGATTGTTTGATCTTGAAAGCTAAGATTGCTGAGTAAATCCCGGTAAAGAAAAGGAAAGCAAATGTAATCCACTCTACAATGTAATCTTCATTCACCAGAAGTCGGTAAAACGGGCGGTCTACAAAATAAATGCTGGCAAAAAGAATCACCAGCGAAGGGAATAAGTAGTAGGTAATTTTCTTGATCATGTTGTGTGCTGTCTAGACACAACAAAAGCCTAACAAAAAGGTTTTATTCGCTTAACTTAAGAAGCTCCTGGTAAACACGATGTGTAGGCAGGCCGACTACATTGGAGTACGAGCCTACTATCTTTTCGATCCCCATCAACCCTATCCATTCTTGAATGCCGTAGGAGCCGGCCTTGTCAAAAGGTTTGCAGGTGTCGATATAGTAGCTAATCTCCTCGGGAGCAAGGCTTAAAAAGTACACCTCAGTGGTCTCATAAAATGAGGAAAGCTTACCGTTACGAAGTAGAGCAACTCCGGTAATTACCTCGTGTTTCCTCCCTGAGAGCAGAGACAGGACGTTGAAGGCCTCCTCAGCGCTTTCGGGCTTGCCTAAGATCTTATCATCAATACACACAATAGTGTCTGCCGTAATCACTACTTCATTTTCAGTCAAAGCATCATCGAAAGCATGAGCTTTTTTCTCGGCGATATACACAGCAACCTCTGCCGGTGTTAAGCCTCTCGGGAAGGATTCGTCCACATCCCTTAAGATAACGCGAAAGTCAATACCCAGCAATTTCAACAACTCCTGGCGGCGTGGCGACTTCGATGCTAAGATGACTGGAGGAAATTTCATAGATGATCTTTAAGCGGATGGGATGGTATCTTCCTGTGCTGAGGGGTTTAAGTCGTACCAATTCCCCTGAACTCTCAACACTTTCTCAATAACGTCTCTCACACAGCCGAAACCTCCATTCTTACCCGAAATGTATTCACTGACAGATTTCACTTCTTCTACGGCATCAGCCGGGCAAGTGGGAGCCCCAACAACCCTCATTACGGGGATATCAGGAATGTCATCGCCCATATACAGCACCTCCTCGTCCTTCAGGCCGTGCTTCTCGATAAAGGTCCGGTACACTTCCAGTTTTTTGTCTACACCCAAATGCACGTCCGTTATCCCTAATCCTTTAAGACGCAACGTTACGGTCTGCGACTTGCCACCAGAGATTACACAAATAAAGTAGCCTTTTTTCACTGCCAGCTGCATTGCGTAGCCATCTCTCACGTTGAATCTGCGCAACTGCTCGCCCGTCTCTGTAACCAGGATAGTTGCGTCGGTCAGGACGCCGTCTATGTCTAGAACAAAGGCCTTAATATCTTTTAATTTGGATAAGAACATGATTCGTTTTTGTGGGAGATCTGAATGCGGATAAAAATTACGGATATGGTCAGAGTGATTTACATATCCGTAAAGGAGATTCAGTAATAGCGACTATTGATTATCCCGCCACTCGTACACCCAGGCTGATTGGATCTGCTCCAGGTGTCCCTCGTTGCATTCTTCACGTTTGCCAACGAAATTAGGAAGACTAAGCACCCATTCCATCAGATCGGTAAAACGAATGCGGTATATTTTTGATTCGTCGAAGTCGTCACCAAACTTTTCATACAAGCCCATGGCGATATCTTCGTAATCGCTCCAGCTAAAGGGTAAAGCAAATTTATCCTGATTCATATTTTAATGTCCTAAAAATTGTGATTGATCCGGTAGCGTTACTTCGATATCTCCATCAAGTACTACGCATTGACAGCCCAGGCGTGAATTGATTCTTGGATTAACAGCGCGGTCGATAAAGTCTTCTTCCTTGTCAGAAATTTCCTGAAGATTATCCATTCCCTGATTAACGTAGATATGGCAGGTACTGCAACCACAAACCCCACCGCAGTTATGCTGAAGCTCAATGCCATTGTCCATACACACATCAAGCACCGACTCGCCTTCTGCTATCGGCAGCTCTACCGACTCATGTCCCGGCTCTTCAAAGTTTATTTTGATTTTGTAAACGTTCATTGTGGCGCAAAATTAAAAAAAATGTAAGGCGGTTAAGACTTTTGATAGAAATTGATAATGTGTTGACTCATCAACTGATAGATTTTCCTCAATTCAGGCTGGTCCTTTAAAAACTCAAAATGCTTTGCCAGTGTAAGTTGATCATTTCTAACTGCAGGACCGGTTTGCACCTCCTGGGGATTAAAAGTTTGGGCTTTAGCTGCTGTTTCTTCAATCAATGGCCTAATTAAGTCGAAGTCCATCTTATTCTGGCTGAGAATTTCGCTCGCTATGGAGTAAAGGTGATTGCTGAAGTTGCAGGCAAAAACCGCAGCCACATGCAATGCCTTTCGCTGCTCAGAATTTAAGATAACCGCCTTATGTGACAGCGATTTAGCCAGAGCTAGCAAATCCCCCGTTACGTTGGTCGAACTCCCTTCGATCAACATAGGAACTTTTTGAAAATCAACAGCACGCTGCTTAGAGAAAGTTTGAAGAGGGTAAAACACCCCGCACCTGTTCAAATGTCCATCAAACACATCTAAGCCTGTTGTTCCTGAGGTATGAACGATGAGTTTATCCTGAAAAGGAAATTGGGCACAAACCGCAGGGATAGCATTATCAGAAACGGAAATAATATAAATTTCAGCTTCTTCAGAAAGAGATTCAAGGTCGGAAATAGGGCTGGCATCTAAAGATACTGCAAGCTGCTGAGCGTTCTCGAATGTCCTGCTCCAAACTTGCAGTATCTGATGGCCTGCTGATTTTAGTGCTTGTCCGAGGTGGGTAGCTACATTTCCACTTCCAAGAAGCACAACCTTCATCATTAAACCGTTTTAATTTCTTTGTTACGTCTGAAAATGGACAACAAGAAACCTATAACCATGATAATTGTCCCCCCCCAGAACAAATTGATATAAGGGAATTTGATCGCTTTTAACACAATCCATTTCTTTTCCGCCTGAGGTTTCTGAAATACCATCAGCTCCAGCTTGTTATTTTGCGGATCGATCTTAGAGAACCGAAATCTTAATCCTGCCTCGTCAACGTTTTTAGGAAAATCGAACTGATTGCCGTTCTTGATGAGGTACAATGGCTGAGCCTTAAACTTCCTACCACCCTTATCCACCACTTCTAAATCCAGACCAACGGCTACGTCACCTTTTGCCAACGGAATTTTCTCGATAGAAGCGTTCATGTTAACGCCTTTTACCACAATAATACCATTTCTATAGTTGACAGTATCACCCGGATTTACCTGGTGAGTGGTTGGTGAGTCGTAATCTTCTTCTTCTGAATGGCCTTCGTGTTCATGATGTTCTTCAGCCTGCTCCTCTTTCAATGGCACACTGCTTACGTGGGTGTAGATATCATGAAGAAGGTAATGACGGGTATCGGGAGATGCTACGATTGAGCGCATCTTCGCGTTCTGTTGGGCATTCGGATAAAGGTCGAATTCTTCCTTTACCTTGCCGTTTTCAACTACCTTATAATTGACACGGTAGTAGGTATTCGGACCTTCGGTCGAATCGCCCATGTAGGTCACCATATACTTATCCATTTGAACCGGTTCGTTCTCATAAAGCATAATATTTTCCCGCGGATTGTTGTCTTTGGCAAACTCCTCACCAAAACCAACACCCGTATTATTTACCGAGATAACATCATTGGTAGCTGCCGCTACAAGAGCTCCAATTAAAAGCAAACCAAACCCAATGTGAGCTACGGATGAACCTGCCAACTTCCATTTACCTTTCAGCGAATCGATCAAGATCCTTCCATTACACACAATGGAGAAGATCCCTGCAAACGTTAGTACGATGTACATGAAGTTGGTGTAGACGCCACTTGCATACACAAAAAGCGCCGTTACTACTACCGCAATCAGCACTGCAATACCTACCGTTTTATAAAATTTAGACGAGTCGGTATTACGATATTTAAGGAACTGAGCAAAGCCGGAGATAAGCGCCACCACTACAAAAAAAGGCACCTGCCACTTATTGTAATGCTGAATTTCATCGGCCGGAGGAGCTATTTTAGTTCCAAAAGCTGCATTGAAAACCGGAATAGAGGTAGTTGCGAGAACCTGGATACAGGCTACACTTAATACTAGTGCTCCGATAAACAGCCAAAACTCTCTTGAGTAGGTTTCCTCATCCTTTTGCGTGATCGGCATCTGCTTCCATCTTACCACAATTAAAACGGTGGCCAGGACAGTGAAAACCATAATATAGGTGATCAGGTGCCCAAACATTCCCAAATCTGTAAATGAGTGCACCGAAGTTTCACCTAAAATACCGCTTCGCGTTAGGAACGAAGCATATAAAACCAGTATAAAACTAATCAGCGTAAGGAAGGTAGCCGTGAAGTACGAGTGTCCGGAATGACGGTAAGCCAGGATAACGTGAACCGCTGCAATCAGCGTAAGCCAGGGAATAATTGAGGCATTTTCTACCGGATCCCAGGCCCAGAAACCACCGAAGTTAAGTGCCTCATAAGCCCAGAAAGACCCCATGATGATACCAGCACCCAAGATCATCACTGCAAAAAGCGCCCAGGGCAAAGCAGTAGTAGGCCACTCTTTAAAGCGTTTCTCCCACAAACCTCCTATTGCATAAGCGAAAGGAACGATCATAGAAGCAAAGCCCAAAAACAGTGTTGGCGGGTGGATAACCATCCAGTAATTCTGAAGGAGCGGGTTAAGGCCATTTCCATCGTCGATCAGCGAAAGGTAGTCCGGACGAGAGAAAATCGGACCCTCTACTGCATTTCTAAGCAGAATAAAAGGCGAACTTCCAATTCGTGTCCCCATGATTTCAACGCCTAACAGCATCGAGGCAAGGAATACTTGAGAAAGCATCACCGTAGTCATTACGGAGTTTTCCCAGCTTTTAGCCTTCCAAATAAGGATATTTGCCAGTACTACCTGCCAGAACATCCAAAGCCAAAAGCTTCCCTCCTGACCTTCCCAAAAGCTGGAAATGATATAGTAAACCGGAAGCGACCTTGAAGAATGGCTATAGGCGTAATGATACTCGAACAAATGGTTATAGATGATATAGAAAAGGCATGCACCTATTCCAATCACCGCAATAGAGTTGAGCCAGGTAGCAGCCCTTGCAATTTTCCGCCATGAATCGTCAAGAGTATCCTTAACGGTAGCAAAGTAATATGAGATTGCTGCTAAGAGCGCGGTACCAAAAGATAAAACGATAAAAAACTGGCCGAGTTGACCAGGAAGAAGGTGTTCACCCTCGAACTGTACATCCATTTATGAGAAATAAAATTAAACTGAAGTGGGACTCACTTCCTGAATTTCCACCTGATCCTTATTATACTTAGAAGGGCACTTCATTAAAATTTTTGAAGCCTGAAACTCGCTGCCGACCATTTTTCCGGTTAACACGATCTGCTCAGAACGTTCAAAATCCTGCGGCTTGGTACCGCGGAAAACCACTTTACACTCCTTGCCGTTGTTATCCAGCATGTAGAACGCGAAGTAATTAGCATCTTTTTTAGGATTGTAAATAAGCTCTTTTTCTTTTTGCAAGGTTCCCACCACATGCAATTCCGTTTCTGTTTCCTGAGCATCTGAAAATGTTCCATAGGTGCTGGAGTCTGCATAAGTGCTAATGATTACCCCGATAGCAATGGCAATAATGATAATTCCTATGATTGAGCTTTTTTTCATTGAATAATTGAGGATTTAAAGACCAAACGAATTTGATGGCGCAAAATTACAAATAGTGGACAATAACAAGAATTCTCGGGATGCAGAATAATCAGAATTAGGTAAAGACTTTGATGCAATTGAATTAGGGGAGTTCTAACTGCAATTTGTAAAGGGACGTTTTTCCATCGTCGTTGTCTGCTGTAAGATAAAGTATCAGCTCTCCTTTAGATCTTCTTTCCAGCGCAATTGATTCAACCTTCATCTTATGCAGGGTAGGATGAACGCTGGGGAAAGCCAGCCATGCGTCAGTTCTTAGGGTATCGCGGTTAAATTGCTTAGAAATGTTATCTATCAGGGCCAAATAGCTACTCCCGGTTTCCCCGTCATCATAGGCATTGGCCGTATCCTCCTCAGAAAAGGTTAAAAAAAGAATATCCTTTCCGGGCACATAAGCTAATCCGGAAATTCCCGCATCAGGAGTGGGCGCCTTCAGGGGAATTACATCAACAGGAAAATCTTTCAGGTCCTGATCAAAATCCTCCGGCGTAGTAATCAAAAAATTCTGGGTGTGTGAAGTATTACCTCTGTTGCCGAAAATCCAGCGTCTTCTCAGATGGGCAGCACCTTCAATATTCAAAGCTTCGACACCTGCATTGCGGATCTTATCAAAAAGATGTGCTATATTATATCCTTTAAAAACTTGTGAATCAATCCTGAACCTGTACAAGCTATCGCGGTAAGGTGATAAAGTACCCGATCCGAAAAGCCACAATTCATCCCCCTGCCTCCTCTTTACCAAATCCGAAGATTCCAGGTCCGCTTTAAGCGATTTAGCAACTCGCCGGTCCCACTGCGGAAACAAGGCTCTAGTGCTGATAACATTAAAAGCAGTATCAAGTATTAAAAGATCGGCTGCATCGTCCCCCATCAGGTACAGCTTATTTTTATAGTAGCTGATGGTAGAGCCGGAAGGATAATCAAGTTCCTTAAATAACAGGAGCTTTGCACTTATGTCCTTCGTGCGTACCGGCCGATCCCTACAGGCTGACAGTGCAAGCAGTATTAAAGCAGAAACAAAAAACCTGAGTCGCATTTTAAGCACATAAAAAAAGAGGCTATTTCAAAAATCCCTCCCGACACCAGCAGATGCTGCTATCGGATCCGGAACTTTTGAGCCAGCCTCAGCCTGACCTCCCAAAGTATTTCTTATAAATTTAATTTTCCGTGTTCACTGTGATGCAGTTCTTCGTCTGCTACTGGCGACGAACCTAGTATTCCCATAAACCGAACCATCCCTTCTTCTGCGTGGCTTTCCCAATATTCAGCCTGATAGGGTTTAATTTTCAGCAAGGCGAGTTTTGGATCATCAAGTCCTTCTGAAAAAAACCGGTTCACTGTGGGCGTATACAGCTGCTCCATCTTACTCCTATCGTTTACTACCACTGCATATCCGTTCACAGAAACATAAGTCTGCTTGCCCGGATGCGAGTAGATCACGTTCACTTTGTGCTGCTCTTCCACCTCGCCAACTTTTCCTGAATACTCATTAGTAAAAAACCAGATGAACCCTTCATCATCAATTTCCAACGTCGCCATTGGTCTGCTTCTGACCTCGTCCCCGTTAAGGGTACAAAGCATAGCGATATCAACTTCGTGTATCAGATCTTTCAGCTTTTGAATACTGTCGCGATGTGAACTTTCCATAGTACTGAATTTGTAGAGGAAACAACAGCTGGAAGTGATGGTTTTAAAAAAGAGGAATCGTTAAGGGCGACTGATGTAAGGGCTACCCTTTATATAAAATCGCCAGGGGATGCTTATGTAGGGCTCGTCAATATTAAGGCCTACCCTTTTTGTGGCTACTACCTTCTCTGGTTCAAGCTCAATGTTTCGGTCTTCAATCCAAACGACTTCACCCTGCAGGGACAGCCGATTATGATTCTTGTTGAGAGCAAGAGCTTTGGCGAGGGCGCCCGGCCCCTTACACAGCTTCCGGTCGTCTGTAGTTATTCCGCGGCGGATCCTCATCGTTTCGATTCCCTCAGTCGGTTCTATCGCACGGATCAGCACGGCATGAGAACTTTCTGCAGGACCGGTTACAATATTCAGCATGTCGTGAATGCCATAGCAAACATACATATAAACTATCCCCCCTTCGGCATACATGGCTTCATTACGGGGAGTGCGTCGATGGTTAAAAGCATGGGAACCTCGGTCTTCAGGCCCCTTATACGCTTCGGTTTCTACAATCAGTCCACCAGTTAAAGAGCCATCAATCTTACTAAACAGATACTTTCCCAGGAGCTGTTCAGCAATCAACACCACGTCGTCCCGCTGGTAAAATGAAGGAGCTAATTTCATCAAAATTAAAATTTGATTAGTTGTACAATTGCCTCCAGGTACTTCTGGTCAACCTCATCAAAAGCCGAAAGACGCTCGCTGTCGACGTCCAGTACGCCCACAACCTGGTCTTCTTGAATCAGGGGTACCACAATTTCGGATTTCGACAAAGAACTGCAGGCAATATGCCCCGGAAAAGCTTCGACATCAGGAACTATCAGTGTTCTTCCCTCTGCCCAGGCAGCGCCGCAAACCCCTCGTCCCTTCTGAATCCTGGTGCAGGCTACTGGTCCCTGAAAGGGTCCTAGCACCAGTTCATCGTCTTTAACCAAATAAAAACCTACCCAAAAAAAGTTAAACTGTTCTTTCAGGGCGGCGCTGATATTTGCCAAATTCGCTGTTAGGTCTGATTCTCCCTCGATCAAGGCCCTAATTTGCGGGACCAACGACTGATACTGCTCTTCCTTTTTCCCTTCAATAATTTTCAGATCTTCTGCCATGCTGCAAAAATATCGGGTAAACCGCTTTTTTAAATTCTTTGAAAGGTCATATAAAACTTTTTCGATCAGATGAGCGTCATAATTATACGAGAAGATACGATCAACTCGTTTATTAAACACAAACACCCACACAAACACACACAAGATGAAGAAGTTAGCTTTAACCCTGGCACTAGTGGCAGCTTTGGGAGCTGTTGCTACCGCACAACCCTATCCGCGTGATGATGTAAGACGCTATGACGACAGGAACATTTACCGCGACAACCGCGGTGAGTACCACTGGCAGGTGGTAGAACGCCGAGTATGGGTACCGACGCAGCGGATCGGCTCCGGCATTTTCGGTCGGGTAATTCCCGGACATTACGAAGTGCGACGAGACAGAGTCAAGGTGTATCATGGCAGGGGACGCCATCCGCATGGCATGCCTCCCGGACAACGTAAAAAATACTACGACCGGGATGATAGACGTTGGAATGATAGAGACGACGACCGATGGGATGACAGAGATGAACGCTGGGAAAGAGATCGTCGTGATGACAGACGGTGGAACAATGATTATCGGGGTTAGTCGCCGGTATACCGAACCGTTTGGTAGGAGTTTTTTAAGTTAAGTTTGCTAGCCTTCCGGACAGTCATCTGCCGGAAGGCTTTTTATTTTGTACTTTTACACCGCACATTTTCATTAAAAAGTCTTTTATATCCAGTATGAGAGCTACCAGCAAAATTTTTACATCCTTAACTTTAGTCTTTTTACTTCTCCTTGGCTCCGCTTACCGGCCTTTCGATGAGGGCATGTTCCCGCTGTCGGAGATCCATAACCTGGATCTGAAAAAAGCAGGTTTGAAGATCAGTCAAAGAGAAATCTATAATCCTGATAGTATCAGTTTAATTGACGCCCTGGTAAATGTAGGCGGTTGTACCGGTTCTTTTATTTCAGAAGAAGGATTAATCATTACCAACCACCACTGTGCATTTAGCGCAGTTCAGCAGGCGAGTACACCCGAAAACGATTACCTTACCAAAGGCTTTGTTGCGCGCAGCAAAGAACAGGAGATCGAAGCGAAAGGCCTTACCTGTCGCATTACCGATAGTTATGAGGACGTTTCTGCGCAAGTGTTAGCATCGGTTACAAACGTAACTGACCCGGCTTCAAGAATAAAAATCATAAACGAAAAAATGCAGAGCCTGGCAGCACAGGCTGAGGCAGAAGACAAAACGATCAAAGCAGAAGTCTCTGAAATGTTTATCGGGAAGACTTACGTGCTTTTCAGGTATAAAACGATTCAGGATGTTCGTCTGGTCTATGTACCGAGCCGCAACATTGGCGAATTTGGCGGCGAGACGGATAATTGGGTATGGCCGCGACACACAGGAGATTTTGCCTTCATGCGGGCCTACGTTGCGCCCGATGGCTCTTCTGCCAAGTTTTCGAAGAGCAATGTACCCTACAAACCCAAAAAACACTTAAAGGTAAACGCGAACGGCGTAAATGAAGAGGACTTTGTATTCATTCTGGGCTACCCCGGTCGCACATTTCGAAACAGACCTGCCCAGTACATAAAATACCAGCAAGACTACCTATTGCCTTACATTTCTGAATTGTATGATTTTCAGAATAAGGCTATGGAGGAGGCTGGAAAGAAAGATAAGTCAACAGAGATAAAACTAGCGACAAGGATCAAACGGAATGCAAACGTATTGAAGAACTATCGTGGCAAACTAAAAGGCCTGAACGGTTTAAACCTTAGTGAACAAAAGAAACAGGACGATCTGGCTCTTGCTCAGTTCATCAACGCCAATGTTGAGCTTAAAGGCAAGTACGGAAACTTGATGAGCGAGATTGACAGGCTGTATAATCTGATTTATAGTGATGCTTATCGCGATTTATGGCTAAGTCAGATCTATACCAGCACCAGCCTGCTGAATATCGCTGGGCAGATAAACGGCTTTAGAGCAGCAATGAACAGGCGTCCAGCGGCTGATCGGGCTAAGTTTTATTCAGATAACGTTGCGACCCTGGAAAGCCGGATCAGAACGATGTACAACAGCTATGATATAGATGCTGATCGCACTATTTTCACAAAGATGCTTAAGGATGCCGCTCAGCTTCCGAAGAATCAGCGTATAGCAGCAGTAGACAAGCAGGCGCTGAAAGGCTTTAACTCGCAGGAGCAGATAGACAAGTTTGTATCCAACCTGCTGGCGTATACGCGACTGAAGGATCCGGAGTTTGTCTTAAACTCACTTATCAAATCCTCTAGATCACTGAGCGACTATAATGATCCGCTGCTGCTTTTCGAAGGGGAAATTGCGCAGCAGACAGCAGAGCTTCTCCCCGAAAAGGAAAAACGAGAGGGCTTACTAAACAAGTTGATGGGAGACTATGTGGCTGTGAAGGAACAGTTTAAGCAACAGAATTTTATCCCTGACGCCAACAGTACTCTCCGGCTTACCTACGGCTACGTCCGTGGTTACTCCCCCGCTGATGCTACCTATATGAAGCCTTTCACATCTATTTCAGGCATCCTCCAGAAAGGAAGCACCGGAAACCCAGAGTACAACTACCCGCCCGTTCTCAAGGAACTTTGGCAGGCGAAGAACTTCGGTCCTTTTGTCAAAAACGAATTGAACGATGTGCCAGTTGCTTTCCTCTATAACCTGGACACTACCGGCGGAAATTCTGGTTCACCAGTGATGAATGCTTACGGGGAACTAATTGGTGTAAACTTTGACCGAGCCTACGAAGCTACTATCAACGATTTCGCCTGGAACGAAAGTTATAGCCGCTCGATAGGAGTAGATATCCGCTACGTACTTTGGGTCGCTTCGAAAGTGGACAAAGCCGACTTTCTGTTAAAAGAAATTGGAGTAAACTAGACTCTGAGCCAGCAGCGCGAATAAAACGTTATTCGCACTGCTGTATTAAATTCCACCAGACCTCGGGCATCTCCATAATTATCCCTACTTTTGCGGCACACAGGCCGTTCTATCGCTGTCTCGTCATGAGAGAGAGGAAAGTCCGGGCAACACAGAGCATCCTGCTTCCTAACGGGAAGGGTTGCGGCGAAAGCCGTAGCACGGAAAGTGCCACAGAAAACAAACCGCCCTGCACAGGGTAAGGGTGAAAACGTGAGGTAAGAGCTCACGGCTTTGCATGGCAACATGCATCGCGGTAAACCCCAGGAGTTGAAAGACCGAATAAGCTAACGCTTGAGGGCTGCTCGTCCAAGTTAGTGGGTAGGTCGTTTGAGCCCCGCAGCGATGCCGGGCCTAGATAAATGATAGAAGCCCTGATCTTCAGGGTACAGAACCCGGCTTACAGGCCTGTTTTTTTCTTCCTAACCCTTTTTTGAAAGCTTTTTGGCACGAAAGATTCCGGCGCAAAAGCCGCCCTTTAAAAACTCTTTTTCATTCCAACTGTATATATTTGTATACAACCTAAAAACAATTGAACGCTAACTGCGTTTCGAGAAACATAGCATTATGGCAAAAATTCTTATTGTTGACGACGAACGTGCAATACGTAACACACTGAGGGAAATTCTGGAATATGAGGACTATCAGGTCGAAGATGTGGATAACGGTATTGACGGATTAGAACTTATAAAAAAGAACGATTTTGATCTCGTATTATGCGATATCAAAATGAACCGGATGGACGGAATGGAAGTCCTTGCCGAGGGATTAAGCATAAAACCTGACCTTCCATTTATCATGATATCAGGTCACGGGACCATTGAGACAGCGGTCGAAGCAAGTAAAAAAGGCGCCTACGACTTCATCTCCAAACCACCAGATCTTAACCGCCTTTTAATTACCGTTAGGAACGCCCTGGAGCGAGGCAATTTAGTTACCGAGACGAAGGTTCTGAAACGAAAAGTAAGTAAGGTTCGTGAAATCCTCGGAAACTCCCCTGCAATTCAAAAAATTAAAGATACAATAGACAGAGTTGCCCCTACTGACGCCCGAGTATTGATTACCGGAGCCAATGGTAGTGGAAAAGAATTGGTTGCCCGCTGGTTGCACGAAAAATCCAATCGCAGCAATGGGCCAATCATCGAAGTAAACTGTGCTGCTATTCCTTCAGAGCTCATTGAAAGTGAGCTTTTCGGACACGAGAAAGGATCTTTTACCTCCGCCGTAAAACAGCGGATCGGAAAGTTTGAGTCAGCAACCGGAGGCACCCTTTTCTTAGATGAGATCGGCGACATGAGCCTTTCAGCCCAGGCTAAAGTACTAAGGGCCCTTCAGGAAAGTAAGATTACCCGTGTAGGTGGAGAAAAAGAGATCGAAGTAGACGTACGTGTTGTAGCTGCGACAAACAAAGACCTGCTGAAAGAGATTGAGGCTGGTAACTTCAGGATGGACTTATACCACCGTCTGAGTGTGATCCTGATCCACGTTCCACCACTTACCGAGCGAAAAGACGATATTCCAATCATTGCCGGCAACTTCTGCGAAGAAATTTGCAACGAGTACGGCATGCCGACGAAGCGCTTTAGCGAAGGTGCTATGGAAGCTTTAAAATCGTTGCCGTGGACTGGAAATATTCGTGAGCTGCGTAATATGGTTGAACGCCTGATCATCCTAAGCGATAAAACGATTACTGAGAACGATGTCCGTACATTCGCTAATCCTTCCGGCCCTGAAACACCGATCCCTCAAGGAGTAAACGGAACTACCTCAAGTACGGTTAGCTCCACGCAAACTAATTTTGATCAATTTGCCAGCTTTCAGGAGTATAAAGATCACGCGGAGAAAGAATACATCAAGTACAAACTTGAAAAGAACAACTGGAACGTTTCTAAAACTGCCGACGATATCGATATACAACGCAGTCACCTCTACAGTAAAATCGAGAAATACGGTTTAAAGAGAACCGAACAGTAATTGGTCATAAAAAAACCGGAGATCCTTCACAACTGAAAAGTTGCCTGATCTCCGGTTTTCTTTTTTTACATCAGCGCTATCATTCCCTTTCTCTACTGCACCGTAATTATTGAAAGCGGTTTCCCGAGCCGTCGGCCTTGCTATTGAAGGCAAAGATACAACACGCGTCCTGACTCATGCCCCTACTCCACCTCTACCTTGGCGAACTGGCGTTATCGGACACTACACTAACAATCAACAGCACAAAGCTACACCGTCTTCACATCCTTCTCGTCGTAGCTTTCAATATCTGTTATGTAATTATTTTTTATGAGAAACTCGAACAACGGCCTTGCCTCCTCCGAGACCGGCATATTCTGAGTAGTAATAATTTCGTTGGTGTTTTTATCCAGGTAAGGATAGGCATAGAGCTTTACATTTCTGCTAAAGATATCACTGATATAGGCAAGCAACTCATCGGTATAATTATCTCCATAGCTACCAGAATTAAATATTCTCTTCAGGTTGGCAATGTTGGTAGAAATACCTACATGTTTAGGGTTGGCCCTCGATAAATAAAGCGCGAGCTTATGATTCCGCGTAAAGTTGGAGACGATCACATTATTGCCGGTAGCGCAAAGCTCTTCGGCACGGCGAGCAAACTCCTCCAGATCTTCGGCGCTAAGCTGCTGGTCTCGTTCCTGACCCAAGGTGTTCGACATCAGCACCTCAATCATCACAATCAAATTCCTATCATCCACCTTCTGCGAGCGTTTAAACTGCTCTACAGCCCTATTGAAGAGGTCGAAGTTTGGAATCGATTTCTGCTTGTACTTAGTTCGCAATATCATCACATCCTTTTTGTAAAGAATGTCCTTCGACTGGCAGGCATTCGCATTCCTGTCAAATATGGCGGCGCTGGAAAAGCCCTTAGCGATAAGGTATAAGTTTACCAACCGGTCATTAGCTTCTTTAAAAACTGGCCCGCGCAGGTTAATAAGGTCAATCTCTACAGAACCAACTGACAGGTTATCTACCAGCGATTCAATCATCACCTGAATATCGTTGCTGTGAAAATAAGCGGCGTACACCAGATTCACCCCAATTACTCCGAGTACATTTTGCTGAAGACTGCTGTCGCTATCCAGCAACCTTACGTGTAGTACAATGTCATTAGGTTCGCCGCCTGGGCTAGCCTGAAAACGAATACCGATCCAACCATGGGGATCATTCGTTTTACTGAAGTTAAGAGTGGTAACCGTATTTGCAAAGGCAAAAAACTTTCGGCCCTGATACTTTTCGCCTATCAGGCGCTCTGAAAGCAGCTCATATTCGTGCTCCAGCATCTTATTGAGCCGCGACTTGCTGACATACCTCCCGGACTTTTCTTCTCCGTAAATGGAGTTACTAAAAACCATATCATAGGCAGACATGGTTTTAGCGATAGTACCGGAAGCAGCTCCCGCGGTAAAGAAATTGCGCGCTACTTCTTGTCCCGCACCTATCTCGGCAAAGGTGCCGTATATTGTCTCATCTAAATTTATCTTAAGGGCTTTTCGTTTCGTTTCAGGGATCTCTCTTAGCATACGCTCAAAAATACATTTCTGAATAGTATAAACAAAAAAGGCGCCTCTTGTTTACAAGAAGCGCCTTAATCAACCTAAACCAACAACCTTATGAAAATTATTTAATGGAAATTTCTCTTGTAAGAAGCTTAGCTTCTTCTTTTTTAGCTACATCGATTCTCAACACACCGTCAACGTAGCTAGCTTCAATGTTTGCCTGATCTGCGGCTTCAGGCAGTGTGAATGACCGCACAAATGAAGTATAGCTGTACTCACGGCGGTTATATCGCTTGTTTTCCTGAGTGTTCTCTGATTTTTTCTCAACAGAGATGCTCAGCACGTTTTTCTCCAGGTTAACTTTGAAGTCCTCTTTCTGCAAACCGGGAGCTGCTAGCTCGATATGGAATGCATTTTCAGTTTCGGAAATGTTTACTGCTGGGACTCTTGAAGTCATTCGGTCTGATACAAATGAATCGTTGAAAAACGTATCGAAAACATCAGAGAACCAAGGCTTTAAAGCAGTGTCATTGTTTCCGTTTGCGAATTTTACCAGTGTCATTTCTAAATCCTCCTATACTTTTTTGTTTTTCTGGAAGCATATATTCAAGCTGCGTACCAAAACAAAAAAGCTGCAAATTTCGTTGTTACCCAAGTCAAGTTGACACGTAAAATCCAAACTAACCAGTCATTCTGTCGCTTTTATGGACATAAATTCGTATAACTATAAAACGTACATCCCCGTTCGCTTCGGTGATCTCAATGCTTTCGGCTATGTAAATAACGATGTTTACCTAACCTATTTTGAAATAGCTCATACTGGCTATTGGCGGCAAATTTTAAACTGGAAAAGTAAAACACACGGGTTGATTATGGGAAAAGCAGAGATAGAATTTCTAAAGCCGATTCAATTGGACGACGAGGTGTTTGCCTACGTGAAGACGTCTCGGGTTGGAAACTGCAGCTTTGATGTAGAATATGTACTAACTATTAAGACGCCATCAGGCGAGCAGATCTGCACCACCGGAAAAACATCCTGCATCTTCTTCGACTTCGAAGCAAAAAAACCGAATCCAATCCCAGAAGCTTTCAGAGAAAAAATGGTTGCATTTGAAGCGCTGGTTTCTTAGCTCATCAGTATGTCTTCCACGCTCGCCATTTCAACCATCTCGAGACTGAAAGCTTGAACTTTTTTTCTAGGCCCGGATACTTGCAGCAGGGTGTGCAACTTACCATGATGTTTATTGAACTGGGAGCATTTCGACTTCAAGCCTTTCGATTCGACTAACCTTTCAAGATCCCGCAGATTGCTAAGACTATCGGTGGCAAAGGTAATTTTAAAGGTCTTTTCGTAATGATAAACATCAATCCATTGCTCCACCTTGCTAAGCACAGAAAGTACGAGGAGCACCACTATCGTCAATGCGAGAGACAGGGAAAAGTCGAACATTCCAATAACCATACCCAGGGCTGCCACCACCCAAATCACAGCAGCAGTTGTCAAACCGCGAACAGCTAATCCATCTTTAAAGATTACCCCCGCTCCGATAAAACCGATACCTGTAATAATATTTGCCGCAATCCGGTCGTCACTTTCACCCGTCGCTTTCTGCGACACTATAGTGAAGATAGTTGAACCTAAGCATATCAGGATAAGCGTTCTAAATCCAGCAGCTTTATTTTTATATTCCCTTTCCAGTCCTATGATACTTCCGCAAAGCACAGAAATACCAACTCTGACCAGGTCCTCCGTCTGAAAATCGACCATATTGATTAGTTATAAAGCAATAGTTTGTTGTATCCTAAAATATCTTGCCAGGATTCAGAATTCCGTTGGGGTCAAATACCTGTTTTATTCCCTTCATAAGCGCCATATGCAAGGGCGAATATTTCAAGGGCATGAACTCCTTCTGTACCAGGCCGATACCGTGCTCTCCTGAGATTGTTCCGCCGAGGGAAATGGTAAGCTCAAAAATCTCACGTATTCCATCCTTCAGCTTAGTGTTCCAATCCGTATCGGGCATGTTACCCTTGATAATGTTAACATGTAGATTTCCATCTCCTGCATGACCGTAGCACACAGATTGAAACCCATATTTCCTTTCTATTTCCTTTATACCATGTATAAGTTTGGGCAGTTCCGCTCTTGGCACCACCGTGTCTTCTTCCTTGTAGATGGAGTTCGACTTTACCGATACTGGCATCATCCGCCGAATGCGCCACAGGTCCTGCTTCTGTTCAGGAGTTCCAGCAAAAGAAATCTCAAGACAGCCGTTCATCTCGAGCACCTGTCGGATCTGGTCACAATCCGAGTTCATCACATCTAAGTTGCTCCCATCCACTTCTATCAGGAGAAAAGCATTAGCGTCGTCTTTCAGGTCGAAAGGAATAGCATCATAAGCGATCACCCACTCTACCCCTTTGCGCTCCATAAATTCCAACGCCGACGGTACTATGCCAGCCCTAAAGATTGCAGAGACTGCAGAGCAAGCTTGTTCGTTGCTGGGAAAAGATGCTAGCATCAGCAGATCCATACTTGGTCTTGGGATCAGCTTCACTACTGCTTTCGTTATTATACCCAGCGTTCCCTCTGCTCCTATCATTAATTGCGTAAGATTATAGCCGGCAGCATATTTTATAGTATTAGCACCCGTCCACAGAATTTCTCCTGTCGGCAATACAACTTCGAGATTTAATATATACTCCCGGATCGTTCCGTATTTAACGACCCGTGGCCCTCCGCAGCCGTGAGCAAGATTGCCGCCAATGAAGCTGCGACTTTTACTGGCTGGATCTATAGGATAAAGCAGCCCTTTTTCGGCCACTTTCTGCATAAACACTTCCGTGATAACTCCTGACTCCACAGTCGCCTGCAAATTGCGCTCGTCGATCTCCAAGATCTTATCGAAGCGTTCCATCGAGACAAGAACGCCCCCGAACACCGGCAAAGCTCCTCCTGACAGGCCGGTTCCACCTCCCCTCGGTGTTACAGGCAGCTGATAGGAGTTACAGATTTTTAACAGGGCCGATAGTTCTTCCGCAGTCGCCGGCTTAAGCACTACCTCCGGGAAATACTCGAGATCTTCGGTTTCATCCTTTGCATAGGGGGAAATCGGGCCTTTCTCAAGCAGCAGGCCTTCGTCTCCGAGAATTTCCCGAAACTGCATGAGGTGCTCTTCTGTCAATTTATTGAATCTCATGACCTTTTGTAAGTTAACTGGATAAGAGAATTTTTAATCTCCCCCTTCACTGGCAACCGAAGCTTCCGGATACTTACTTCCACCTGCCCTACCTGCGGAAATTCATCCTTTACTTTATTCAATATGGCGTGCGCCACCGTCTCCAGCAACTTTTTTGGACTTTCCATTTCCGCGGAAGCGATTGCAAATAAGCGCTCATAATTCACCGTGTTCTCAATCTCATCAGCTCCGTCGCTGTGTACTGTGGTTTCGGTCGAGATGTCGACAAGAAACTCATTTCCGGTAAGCTGCTCTTCGGGATAAAAACCATGATAAGCGAAAAACCTGATTCCTTCAAGGGCTACCTTCTGTGTAATTGCCATGGTGCTAAAATAGTACTAGGATCTGCATGAATGAACATATCCGCAAATATTTATCGCTATTTTTTTAACATCTTTTTATGCACTTCCTGTCGGAAAAAAGCTGAAATTTGCAGACGTCAACGCGAAAAGATGCGCTGGCATTAATCACAACCATCAGGTTGTCTCTTTTTTAACCGGTAAGATGAGATTAAACTTTATAATTGCCGCGAGCTTGTTAGCGCTTGCGGCGTGTTCTGGCGAAAACAAGCAAAAGCTACCTATCCTTGGTCAACGGGAACCCGTAGAAAAAACAGTTAACGGTGAAACAGTGGTGGACACGATCTATCAGACTGTTCCTGCCTTCAGCTTCATTAATCAGGATAGCGCGGTTGTCAGCGACAAAGACTTTAACGGAAAGATCTACGTAACGGACTTTTTCTTCACCTCCTGCCCTTCTATTTGTCCGGTCATGCACCGCAATATGCTGAAGGTCTATGAGAAGTTTAAGGGTAATGACGAGGTGAAACTGTTATCCCACACGATCGACTTTAAATATGACACCCCGGCCAAACTGAAGGAATATGCGACCAAGCTGGGAGTCAGCGGAAATCAGTGGGAGTTTGTAAGAGGCACAAAAGATTCAGTTTACACGCTGGCAGAAAAAAGTTACATGGTGGCGGTAAATGAAGACAAACAAGCTCCGGGGGGCTTTGTGCACCAGGGCTGGTTTATTTTGGTTGATAAGGATAAGCGACTTCGTGGCGCATACGATGGAACTAACGCCGAGCAGGTGGAGCAATTGATGAAGGACATGGAAGTTCTTCTGGAAGAATACCGATAAGATGAGAAATAAGGTCGTTTGTCTTTTCTTTTTAGCTATAGCACTGCTGGTGACTGTCCAGGCCTGTCAAACGGAAGAGCAGTTGAAATATGCCCAGTACTATACAAACGGAAAAGCGCTATATGATCAGCACTGTCAAAATTGCCATAATTCGGATGGTAAGGGCCTCGCCAACCTGGTCCCTCCTTTGACAGATACCACCTATCTAAAGAACCACAAAAACGAATTGGCTTGTATTATCAAGCACGGTTTGAAAGATACCATCATGGTAGATGGCAGGCAGTTTTCAGGAGAGATGCCTGCCAACCATCAAATGCCTGACATTGACATTGCGGCCATTGTTACCTATATCACTAATTCTTTCGGAAACAAGCAGGGCTTGTACGATGTTTCTAATGCCGGCAGTGACCTGAAGGGCTGCGAGCATTAGAAAGATGAAAATAAACAATGAAGTTATCGGGCTTGTTGCCGGGATCCTTACTGCAAGCTCCATGCTACCACAGCTGATCAAGACATTAAAGAAGAAGGAAGCAGACGATATTTCACCTTTTATGGTGATCATCCTTATCGTGGGAACGGGGCTATGGTCTTACTATGGCGTTTTAAGAGACGACCTTCCTATAATTATCACCAATGCATTTTCCTGCCTGCTTAACAGCATCATGCTAATTCTTAAGTTTCGCTACTCCAGAAATAAGTTAAGCATCTGATGCATCTATCTCTATACCCAGCTTCTTTAAGAGCAGGGAGGCGTTGAACGTCTTGCATTCGCCCTCTTTCAGCTTGTAATCAAAAGTCATTTCGTTGTCCATTACCTGGATGTCGAAGTAGAAGTTTCGGATATAGGTCGGATACTTTTTCTCAAGTTCAGCGATCTGGAGATCGTGTGTGGCTACAATACCGACGGCCTTCTGCGAGATCAGTCGCTCTATGATTGCTTTGGATCCAAGGTATTTGTCTACGGAATTAGTTCCCCGCAGCATCTCATCAATTAAAAAGTAGATCTTTTGGCCTTTCTGCAACACATCCAGCAACAGCTGAATCCTATTTAGCTCGGCTCGAAAGGTAGAAATGCTCTCATTCAGAGAATCGCGGATACGCATGTACGTAAAGAATCTCATATTACTGATTTCCATGGCCGAGGCACAAACCGGAGCGCCAGCAAGCGCAAGAACACCGTTTATTCCCACCGTCCTTAGAAAAGTGCTCTTTCCAGCCATGTTAGAGCCAGTGATGATATCGATCTTTAGCTCATTCTGCAAGCTAAAGTCATTAGGTACGCGTGTACTCTCTTCAATAAGCGGATGACCTAACTTAGTGGCTGTATAGGTATAACCTTCTCCGGTCGCGATAGTCGGAAAAGACCAGTGAGGATAATTATAGTGAATGCTACTGAGACTGACGAGCGACTCAAAACCTGCAATAACTTGAAAAGCATTTTCCAGTAGGGAGCGATTTTCCTCCCGCCACTGCTCAATCGCCAGCAGTTGCTTCATGTCCCAGGCAAAAATAGCATTCAGTACCGGTCCAACGAAAATATTGAGACGTGCTTCCAGTTTTCCGATTAGCTTCGAAAGCTTCTTCAATTGCTGCGAGAGTAGTACCGTTTCTTGCCTCCCCTTTAAAGATTCCCGCAACGACCGGGTTAGTGGAGATGTCCAGCTTTCCTGTTCAACAACTAAAAAGGCATCAGCATAGTTCGACAACGTTTTTCCTAACCGAGAAATCAATCGGTCGGCCTTGTTAACCTGCATGGAATGCGAAACAACAATGGCCCCATTAGTAATACCTACGATAATGAGAAATATCGCAAATGCGGAAATAAAATAGGTAAGAACAACTCCGCCCAGAAATAACCAGGGGGCTGCTTTTACGTAGGTCTTCAGCAGCTTACTGCGCTGTTCCGGCTCTTGGCTGAGGTAATGAAAAAGATTGACAGTATCCTCTTTGCCAGTATCTTTTGCAAAAAGCAGCAAGGCTTTAAACTGCTGCATCCAATCCGGTTTGCTTGCCAGTTCTTTTACTGCTTCCTGCCTTTCGGCGATATCCTGATCAGCAGCAGCCTGCTTTAGCCATTCGGCCAGTAGCTCCTGCCCTGCGGGACTAGCACTGCGGTTAATCAATTTGTAGAGTGATGCGTCACCAAAAATATCGAGATCAGAAGTATATTCGTGATGATCATTGATCCACCGGGAGCCGTCCGAATAAATAGTTGATTTCGAGGAGATGCTCGCGAGCTCGTTCTCGGTTACCAATTTCAACGCAGCAAAAAACGATTTCTGTTTTTCAAATCTGCTCTGCTGCTTTACCAACCAGGCAAAGCCGACAATTACCGAGAGCACCGCCAACTCAGTAAGCCACACCAATTCGAGCTTTAACGACTGGTAGACCAGCAAACCTCCTGCGATTAAAGCAAACAGGCGCAGAAAGGAGTAGCGGTTGATCAGGGTTTCATAGCGTTTCCCTTCGGTCTCGGCCTCAATTATTTTTGCCCGATAATATTTTAAAACAGTTTCCTGCATATTCAGATTCAGTATAAGATGCACAAAAATGCTATTTATTACGAAATGCGGAAGAGACGGCCGTACTTCATCCCCTTTGTGTAACTTCGAACCCTCAAAGTAATGTTATGAAATTCAAGCTAGGAGAATTTGTTCGGTTTGTGGATGAGAAAAGAGAAGGATACATCACCACGATTTTTGACGAGACTATGATCGGTGTAACGGGTGATGATGATTTTGAAATTCCGGTTCCGGCAAATAAAGTGACGCGAGTGTACGGCCAGATGTATGAAGGAGTGGAAGACCAGGCACCACAGGTGAAAGAAATCCCATTAGCTGAATTTAAAAACACAGGCGTTTATCTGGCCATGATTTCAGACCCGAACAAGGGGTCGGTTCTTCACTTCCACTTGCTAAACGAGACTTCATTTCAGCTGCTCCTCACCCTGAGCACCGAAAAATCAGGAGCGGTAAAAGGTCACTTTTCCGGGATTGTAGCGCCAAATACTTCAGTAAAAGTTTATTCGGCTTCCTTAACTGACCTTAATATCTGGCCTTCCTTTTCCATACAAGTTCTATACTATAGTACGCAGGAAGTGACAAGACCAGAGCCCTTGATCTTCAAAGAGAAGTTTAAGGCAAAAGATTTTTCAGGGGCTAAAAAGCAAGTACCCATGTTAAAACAGCAAGGCTGGCTTCTTCAGCTGGATGAAGAAGAAATTAAGATAGATGCAGAAAAATTGAAGGAGAGCTTTTTTAAACCGACGGAAGAAAAGAAAGAAATTGATAAGCCGCAACATGAAGTCGACCTGCATATCGAGAAGCTCCGCGACGATCACCAGTTCTTAAGCAACCGGGAAATTCTGAGGATCCAAATGGAGCATTTTAAGAAATCGCTGGATGCAGCCATCGTTCATAAACTTCCTTCCATTATTTTTATCCACGGGGTTGGCAACGGGACTTTAAGACACGAAATTCATAAGGCGGTAAGCAAGCACCAGCAGGTAAAAACCTTTATGGATGCATACAAAGATCGCTACGGTTACGGAGCAACGGAAGTAATATTAAAATAATCCACTATCGACGTAATACCCGTGAAGTTTCAGTTATCGAGCTACCTTCCACACTATCGTTCCAATTTAACGCTGGCTATCCCCGTGGTGATCTCGCAGCTTGGCCATATGCTGGTTCACATGGCTGACAGCATTATTGTGGGACAATTTGCAGGGACGGTGCCACTCGCCGCTGTCTCCCTGGTGAATAGCACCTTCACTGTGGTGATGATGATCGGCCTGGGAATTTCTTATGGCCTCACTCCTCTCATCGCTCAGGAAAACGGCAGAAACAACTTCCGCGAATGCGGAAAGCTTTTAGCAAACAGTCTGTTGATAAACATTATAACGAGCCTTATCCTGTTTGTACTCATCTATTATGGAGTACTACTTATTATAGACGATCTTGATCAATCGCCGGCGGTTGTAGCAGAAGCAAAACCTTTCCTGGGACTACTTGGAATTTCCATCGTCCCCTTGCTCATTTTCAACACGTTTAAGCAGTTTGCAGAAGGACTGGGATTTACCAAGCAAGCGATGTTTGTTTCGGTGGCTGGCAATATCCTGAACGTAATCCTGGGGATCACTTTCGTGAAAGGTTTATTTGGGATCGAACCAATGGGCGTTCGCGGCGTGGGCTGGAGTACCCTGATCGACCGAACACTGATGGCGGTGGTAATGGGTGTTTATATCATGAGGTCAGAACACTTCAGGAAATACCTGAAAAACTTCGCGCTTAAGCGGATAAGCAAAGTTCGATCATTAAAAATATTGAAAATTGGAGCACCGGTAGCCATGCAGTACACCTTCGAGGTCAGCGCCTTCAGTGGAGCAGCAATTATGATGGGAACTATTGGAGTAGCTGAACAGGCAGCGCATCAAATTGCAATAAACCTTGCGGCGATGACCTACATGATGGCAAGTGGCTTTTCTGCCGCTGCAACCATCAAAACAGGCAATAATCTGGGCAAGAAGGATATACAGCAGCTCCGCCTCTCGGCTACCTCCAGCTATCACCTGGTGAATGCCTTTATGCTGCTGGCGGCCATCCTGTTTATCTTACTAAATGACCAGCTTCCCTGGATCTACACCTCCGACCGGTCGGTAATTACCGTGGCGGCGCAACTCTTGATCATTGCGGGTTTCTTTCAGCTGTTTGACGGAGCACAAGTAGTAGGCTTGGGCATTTTAAGAGGACTCGGCGACGTCAACATCCCCACCATTATCACCTTCCTGGCTTATTGGGGAGTAGGACTGCCGGTAGCCTATTATGTAGGGATAGTTTTGGGATATGAAGGAAAAGGCGTTTGGTTCGGACTAACGCTCGGCCTCCTGATTTCTGCCGTCCTGCTGTTCCTGCGGTACCGGAAAACACTAAATAGGCTATCTTTCCAGCAATAAACTTTAACGGCATTTACCCGGACTCTTATATTTGCAGCAAAAAGTAAAACATGATAAACGTAAACGAGTATTTTGACGGCGCTGTTAAATCCCTGGGATATGAGTCAGCTGAAGGAAAATCAACGATCGGCGTGATCGAAAAAGGTGAGTATGAATTTGGTACTTCACAGCATGAAACCATGGTAGTGATAGAAGGAGCTTTAGAAGCATTACTGCCTGATTCAACCGAATGGACAATGTATTCAAACGGTCAGTCTTTTGAAGTACCCGCCAACACTTCCTTCAAAGTTAAAGCACAGCAGCAAACCTCTTATTTGTGTAAATACAAGTAATAAATATAAGGGGAGCTAACTCTTTTCCTCGCTCCCCTCTAACTATCTACGCCCCGATACTACTACTCCCCCAAAACCTAAAGCCGTTGGGTAGAAATACTTACACTAATCGTTTTATACCTGTACATCTATACAGACAAGCTCTGCGGGGAAATAGACACAAATTGTAGTCAAATCCATTCTTCTCTCTTTTTGGTCCCAACATTCAGTTCAGAGGTTTTCTTGGTTTAATGGCGATAGGGCCAGTAATGCCTGAGAAGTGGCCCCTCCGGCATAGATTATGTACCTCTGTTCGAAACAAACAACAAGAGCAAAGATAATTCTGACCTAAGATTGAGTTTACAAATCGACCCTAACATTGTACCTGAGAAACATGGTAACGAACTAAAGCACTAACCAAAAGAAAATACTTATGAATTTGCATCCGCATACTATTGAAAAGTTTTGCAATCAACACAAGACAATCAAGAACTATATAGACGACCTTCCACCAGAAGCCATCTATAATAGGTTAAATCACGACAAATTCTCGATTCATGAAACCATCGCCTATTTAACCAGGTATCATCATGTATTCATGGACAGGTTAGTCAGGATGATGAGAGAAGTAAATCCTTATTTTGAGGTTTATAAACCCGATGAAGATCCTGAATTTAGGTTCACCTGTGCTAAAACGACAGGGTCGTTGATGCACGAGCTATATCGTCTGAGAAATGAACTCTGGTTGAAGTTCGAAGAAATGCCAGCAGAGCATCTGGCTCGTGTAGGAACACACGCCGTGTTAGGCAGGATGAACATCAGTCAGTGGACTGAATTCTTTCTTTTGCACGAGTCAAACCAGCTATTTAAAATATTTAAGATGTCAGGATCATTCTGGTCCATGGAAATGGGCAAAAACAACAACGTGATCTATCTACCCCGATTGTCGAACTACATCGACGAACTGGCGGTTTAATCATAAAAATGCGAAACAGTTGAAACGAGGCGGCCTATGGGTTGCCTCTTTTTGTTTTAATGTATCCTATATCCCCCTAAAACCGTATACCTCAGAATTCTAGATAGCGCCTCAGGTTGAATAAACAGCTAACATAGAATAACGAGCGGATGATTAGAGTTTTTACGGTTTTTTCTTTTCTAGTTTTTTTCTTCACTTCTACTTCTTACGGTCAACATATCACGATCGGCACTATTGACGCCGGTCCTTATGGACAGAATGCGACTATCGCGGTCCCTTTACATGTAGAGGATCCCGGAGGGAAGCTCCAGGTGGATAATATTTTCAGGCTTTACATTTCTGATGCAACAGGCAGCTTCGCTTCCGAAAAAGAAATAGGTTCATATAACGGCTTCTATACTACTTTTATCAACGGCACCATACCAGCGGGTCTACCGGCTGGAAGTTACAAGTTCAGGGTGAAAAGCACTTCCGGGGCGGCTGAAAGCAATATTTCAAATGCAATTACTGTGCAAGCCAGCACGGGTCTTCAGGCAAGTATTGACGCCCCTCTTACCCAGACGCTAAGCAATAACCCAAAAACCTTTGGTAACTGTGAAGGAGCGGAATTTTCAGCGTTTAATTTCAGAAACACGTCGTCGGCGGGAGCTACCGTTAGCGCCAGGTTTACCAATGAGTTTAATGCAGCAGACGTCAAGTCAATCAGCTTCTCCGAAGGTACCAAAACGTTTTATGCTGATGTTACCCACTATACAATTTTTGTAAAGGCCGAGTTGGGCGGAACCATTGCCACAAAAGCATATTTTCTCATCAACAATACTGTAAACACTGCTTTCAGTACTTCAGGAACCAACACAGTCTGCCTTCCTGCAGGGGTTCTGGAATACGGAGTAGAGACTTCCTCAGCAAGTGGTATCCAAAACAACTTCCCGGGTAATACTTACCAGATAAACTGGGGCGATGATGCTGTTGATGTCTACACGCTAAATCAGATCAAGGCCAATGGCAGCAAGGTAAAACATACCTATTACAAGTCATCCTGCGGAAAAAAGATCACCATCGACAACGCCACCTACTACAATGTTTTCGGTATCATTATCCAGGCAAAAAGCCCTTACTGCAGTTCTATAGGTGTTCCTATCTCCAGTCAGGCAAAAGTAGTTACTCAGCCTGAAAACCGTTTCGAGACTCCCAAATATGCCTGTTTAAATACCCCGCTAACTATAAATAACAGTTCCCTTTCCGGGGAAAACCCAAGTGCGACTACTCCTGAGTGTCAAAACAACAACGTTGTTTATTTTTGGTATGTAGACGACGTGCTGGTGACGCCCGACGGAGTACCGCTGTCCTACCAGCTAAAGCACACCTTTACTACTGCCGGCGAACACAGGATCAGGCTGGAGTCGAAAAGCAACTCAAGGTGCCAGGCTCCTCCTGTTGAAAGGAAAATTTGGATTCAGAATCCTCCAAAGCCTGATTTTAAATTGAGTGAAGAACTAGTGTGTCTGAATTCAACGATCAAAGTAACAGACCTCTCGGTGGTGGACAACACAGGTGACGCTCCGAACGATTACCTTTGGACGATCAGTGGTCCGGCAGCTCCGGCTTTTACAAATGGCACCACCGCTACCAGCAAGGAACCACAGTTTGTGGTAGGTAAAGCAGGCGTATATACTATAAAACTGACCATCACCTCGTCCTGCAAACCTGTGGTAAGCAAGGAAGTGACCTTTGTGGTGAATGAAAAACCTGTCATTACCGCTACCTGGCAGGCAAACCTATGTGGTAAGGGCCAACTGTTAACGTTTAATAACAGCGGGGGGAATCCAGTTCCCACTGAAATTACCGGTACTTTTAAGGAGGAAACGGCTAGCTACACCTGGAAGATTTCGGGCGGATCGTATGCGCTGAAAAACGGTACGAGTCTCAACTCCAAAGAGCCTGCTATCCTCTTCAATGACTACGGCACCTATACGATCGAAGTAACAGCAACCAACAATTGCGGCAGCACGTCCTTCACAAAACAAATAACATTTAACGAATCTCCTACGGTAAGCGCCGGCGAAGACCAGGTGATTTGCGCTGATGAAACAGTAAGCCTTACCGGAGTACTTTCCGGACCGCCGGTTTCGTCGTACATCTGGAAGGGCGGCAAGGGGACGTTCTCTCCGGGAAGAAATTCTCTTAACCCTGTTTATACCCCTTCTGCTGATGAGATTAAAGCAGGAAAAGTAGAGCTTATCCTTGCTGCCGTAACATCTAACCCTGCGCCCTGCGATAAGGTGGAAGATGTGGTCGTGATAACCATTAATCCTACAAACAAAATTACTACGGCTGCAGCAAAAGAGATCTGTACCGGCACTTCCGTAGATTACAATCCGGAAGCAGTAATAAAAAACAGCGAAATACGATGGACTGCGGTAGGAACTGCAAATGCCAGTGGCTACAAATCAAGCGGAACAGGTAAGATTGAAGATATACTTACAAACACTTCTAATGACGCAACCGCAACAGTAACTTATACCATTACTCCGCGGGCAAATGGCTGTGACGGAGAATCCTTCACTTTTACTGTTTCCGTATCACCGGTGCCTACTGTTTCTGCTACAGCAAAAAACGCAATAGTTTGTACTAAGACTAGCTCCGGCATTGAACTTAGCGCTCCTTTTGCTGGCACGCTTTACACCTGGACAAGTTCTGTCACCGGCGATATTACGGGCCATTCTCAACAAGCAACTCCGGCGAGCCTCGCGGCTATAAATGATATGCTGGTCAACGCCGGAAATACGCAAGGCACCGCTACTTACGTGATTACTCCAGTAACCGCAGCGGGTTGCGCTGGAACTCCGGTTACTGTTACAGTTACCGTTACCGCTGCTCCTGTTATCGCCAATGCCGGTGCGGATCAAAAGCTCTGCAGCGTGACTACTACTAAGCTGGACGGAAACTTTGCGGGAAGCGGTGCAGGAAAATGGGAGCTCTTGTCGGGACAAGCAGGGGTAACATTTGACGATGCATCAAAGGCTGATGCTACCGTTTTTGGCTTGAAACAGGGACAAACTTATAATTTCAAATGGACTATCTCAGGCCCCGGAACATGTTCATCCTCGGAAGACATAGTAACAGTATCCAATCTTAATCCGATTTCGAACAACTCCATTGTTTATAAGGGTTTCACGGTTTGCGAAGGCGCCTCAGTAACGGTTGAAGGGACTGAGCCAACTGGTGGCGACGGCTCCTACGCTTACCTCTGGGAAGTTAGTAAAGATCAGGTGACCTGGTCTCCGGTAAATGTACAAAACGAAAAAAACCTTACTGTAACGCTAACAGAAACGACTTTCTTCAGAAGGAAAGCGACTTCAGGAGATTGTAATTCAGAGAGCAGTGTTGTAAGAGTGGAAGTGCAAAAGGGGATTACCAATAATACGATCAGCAGTAATCAGAGCATTTGTTCGGAAACGCTACCTTCCAGGCTGGAGGGTAGCGTTCCGGAAGGTGCAGATGGCAGCTACAAATATCAATGGCAGATAAGCACCGACAATAAAAATTGGTCTAATCTTATTTCGGCCACGCAAGCTAGCTATCAGCCTGCCGTACTTTCACAAACTACCTATTTCCGTCGCCTGGTTGCTTCTACGGTTTGCACGGGTGCACTACAAAGTGTGAGCAACGTAGTAGAAGTGAAGGTTTCAAAAGGAGCCGTGGCTAACTTCAACTGGAGCTCTGAAGCGTCCTGCGCCCCGTTCCAAATTACCGCGGATAACATCAAAGCCGAACGCTCAGAAGAAGGCGACCGTTACGAATGGTTTGCCAACAATATTTCGATCGGCAAAAGGTTCGAATTTCCGGGCTACCTGCTGAAAAATGCAGGGGACGTTGTAGAAATCCGTCTGGAAGTAACAAGTGCCCTTGGTTGCGGTACCAGAACCTTCAGTCATCTGTTTAAAACTAAAAACTCAATAACGGCAAGTTTCACTGCCAACAAAATTCAAGGATGCGGCCCGCTGGTTGTCAACTTCACTAACAAAACCGCCAATCCGGAAGGAGTAAATTTTGAGTGGCATTTCGGTAACGGACAAAAATCCAATCTTCCAACGCCCCCTCCTATTACTTTTGATGCTCGCACCGACAATAAAGACACAGTTTATGTAGTAATTCTAAAAGCTACTTCCTCTTGTGCTACTTCATCTGATACAATGAACATTAAGGTAGTAGCACCTCCCCGCCCTCGTTTCTCGCCTTCTACTGTAACAGGCTGTTCGCCTCTTACGGTGACGTTCAGAAACCTTAGTCCGGGAAGCTCTAACACGTACATCTGGAATTTTGGTGATGGCAAAACAGATACCACTTACGATAATCGCTCGGTAGAACATACCTTCAGAACGAGCAAAACAAAGAGTTTTTCGGTAACGCTGACAGTAAAAAACGATTGCGGTGTTCAGACGTCTTTACCAATAAAAATAGAAGTGGCACCTAATACGGTAAACCCGGATCTGGTTGTAAGCTCTGATCAACTAGCGGGTTGTGCGCCACATACCGTTCGTTTCTTCAACAATACTGTGGGAGCTGTTACCTACACTTATGATTTTGGTGATGGCACCGAACCATTAACCACTACCAGTGATGAGCCTATTGAGCACGTCTTCAAAAAAGGTGGGGTTTATAATGTGAGGCTGACGGCATCGAATTGCTCCGACACCGTTGTAACCAAAAAAATCACCGTCTACCAGCAAGCTGAGACCGGCTTTGCTGCCGATGTTACAGAAGGCTGTGCGCCACTGAAAGTAAGATTTACAAATACCACAAAGAATGCAGTTTCGTACGAGTGGGACTTTGGCGACGGCAGTACTTACAAGGGGCAGAATCCGCCGGACCATGTATACAATGGCAAGCAGCAAAGCTATACGGTAAGACTAATTACGAAGAGTACTTACGGTTGTATGGACACGCTGGTGATGAAAGACTTTGTTAAGGTTTTCATCACTCCTACCGCCTCATTCAAGCCAGAGCCTGGAAATGAGATCCAGCATCCCAACTATCGCTTTTCTTTTAAAAATACAAGTAAGGGAGATGTCGCTAAGATTAGCTGGGATTTTGGTGACGGCAGTCCGCTGTCCTCCATTTCCGATCCTCAGCACAGCTATGCCGATACAGGAGTATATAGGGTCCGCTTAACAGTAAGCAACGCTATCGGGTGTTCAAGCGTAGCCGAACAAATTGTCCGGATCACTGGTGTTCCCGGTGCTCTTTTTATCCCTAATGCCTTTATGCCAAATAGCGCGTCGGAAGAGTTAAGAAGCTTCCGGGCTAAAGGGTCAGGTATCGACAAATGGCATTTCAGGATTTTTAATAAATGGGGAGAGCTTATTTGGCAAACCGATAAACTGGATCCTCAGGGAGCTCCGGCAGAAGCTTGGGATGGTACTTTTAACGGCGTTCCTGCACCTCAGGGAATCTACTTCTGGGAAGTAGCAGCAAAGTTTAAAAATGGAACCGAATGGGCTGGAATGCCGTATAACAACTCAGAACCGAAAAAAACCGGGGATTTACATCTAATACGATAAACATGGCTATTTCAACATATATCAGGAGATCTATGAGCCTCTTCCTACTTCTGCTTTCTTTTAGCGAAATCAAGGCACAAGATCACATCTACTCTCAATTTTTCAATTCACCGATTTACTTGAATCCGGCCCTGACCGGAGAATTCAATGGTTCGTTTAGAGCCAATATGATCTATCGAAATCAATGGAGCGCCTTAACGGGGGATTTGAGTTATTTCTCTGCGGCTATGGACTACCGGCTTCCAAATTATGCAGGCGGATTAGGTTTAATTGTTAACAGCTCAAGCGAAGGAACTGCCTATTTAAGGAAAAATAATGTATCGGGCATCTATTCTTACAGCGTTGGAGGCGAAGGCTTTATCGCATCCTTCGGACTACAGGCTGGAATTACCAATAGACGTATGGATTTCAGCAAACTAGTTTTTTCCGATCAACTGGATCCCCGCTCGGGCTACGATGGAGGGGCATCAATGGCTGAACAGCCCTACAATAACAACAAATACTATTTCGACTCTGGTGCAGGCGTCAATTTCGTTATTAAAAATGCGATGGTGGGCGCTTCTATGCTCCATCTGAACAAGCCGGACGAATCGTTCACAGGCAGCTCTGTACCCACTCCTGTTCGCACAGCGGTTCACGTTAGCTATCGTTATGCACTGGACAGGTATGATCCTCATAATGATGACGGTACTTTTTTAATCCCTTCGGTGGTATACTACAAACAAGCGCAGGCGACATCGTTGAGTGCCGGTATGCAGTTTAAATACCGGGGCGTAAATGCAGGTGCCTGGTACAGAACTAACGGAAAGGGGAACAGCGACGCCCTCGTCTTTTCGTTGATCTTTGATATTTTCACCAGTACCTACGGATCTCAAAAGGTTCGTTTAGGTGTTAGCCACGATGCTACCACCAACAAGTTGAACTATGGCAACACCAGCGGAACATCTGAAGTAAGCGTTGGATTTGAAACGGGCGAAGGACGGGATAAGGGTTTTGGCACCGTCAGATGCTACGACTTTTACTAAACATCGAAGTTATCGTAAAATAAAAACAGCCACTCTGTTCTGGAGAGGCTGTTTTTATTTTAGGTTTTATTCCTGCGGGCGATTAGGATATTCCCGCTCAAGCAATTCTCCTAAATTATTTACCTCCTCCGGGCTCAACATCCAGTTATCCTGCGATTTAACCACCCAGCCCGAATTTGTATGCTCTATAAGAAGCGGATGAGGATCCATAAGCTGACGTTCCAGGGAATACATCCGATGATGCATATCCATTGGTTCGGCGTAAAGTTCCACCTGCTCTCCGTTTATAGAATATTCAATTTTAAATCGCTTCATAAGTATACTATTATACCGATTTAACAGAATTGAAATCCGGGTTGTTTTAAGAACAGACGTTTTAGAATACCTACCCTCGGTCAATAACTACTGAGGCATCCGGATAGCCTGTCTCGCTAACAATTTCCAGTCGCCCTTTTGCTTCTGAAAAACAAGTAGGATGTTTATGTCTACGGCTCCGGGTTTGCCTCCGTCATTAGTCTTTGCCGTTAATCGGTGCCGAACGATTGCGGTTTTCCCGGACACAGCGATGGTCTGATTTGAAAGATCAATACTTACGAAATCCGACTTTCCGCTTGCTATCGTCTCCACGAAAGTAGCTTTATCTTCTATCTTACCGCCCGAGTGGCCGTAACTTAACTTGTCAGCTGCCAAGTCATTTAATTTTTCCCGATCGCCATCGATCATTGCCTGTTTCAGTGATTCAACAGCAGCAGCTACTTTAGCTTCTTGTTTCGTTTGTGCGCTGGCTGTATTTACTACCACAAAAAGAGCCAGAGCGAACGCTAGTTTTTTCATTTACTTAGAATTTGATATTATTGGTAACGCTAAAATAGATAAACATCTAATAGCTGCTCAAATATTACTGATTTTTTAGGTCGATACTGCACTTCCTGTTTTTTCCCTCTTTGGATATCGCTATCTTTACTAACTACTTTAGCAATGAAAAGATCTGGAACTGCGGACTTACCGCTACATGGAGGATACGTACCAAGATGGCTGGCAGAGCGGATGTCGCAGTTAGGTCTTGCGATTACCGAGTCCATTATATCCGAGTACGGAGTAAACGAAGTGTTGAGACGCCTCAGCGATCCTTTTTGGTTTCAAAGCCTGGGAGCGGTAATGGGGATGGACTGGCATTCTTCGGGAATCACCACGTCCGTAATGGGTGCCCTAAAAACTGCCATCAATCCGAGATCGAAAGAGCTGGGCATCTACATCTGCGGCGGAAAGGGAAAACATTCGCGAAAAGCACCTGATGAACTACTGCGTATTGGCGATCAAACCGGGTTAGATGGCGACTACCTGGTAAGATGCAGCAAGCTGAGTGCTAAAGTTGATAACACAGCGGTTCAAGATGGATTTCAGCTCTACATGCATAGCTTCGTAGTTAGCAGTGACGGTAAGTGGACGGTTGTGCAGCAAGGCATGAGTACCGGCAGTTCTACTGCCCGGCGCTACCACTGGCATTCTGACTCGCTCCAATCGTTTGTAGATGAACCACACACGGCTATTTGTGGTGTCAACCAGGGAAAAATACTTAACATGGTCGCCTCAGAAGCGGTGCATGCGCGTAACGCACTTATGTTGCTCACAGACGAATCACCGGTTAAAATGCTTGCGGAAGCACAGAAGCTGGTCATGCCTGCTCATCACAAAGTACAGGCAAAAGATGTGGATTTAAAGCGACTCGGGAGTGTCTTATGGCTTGCACAAGAAAAAAAACCGGCTGATTTTGAAGAGCTTTTGCTTCTCGAAGGCGTCGGTCCGCGAACCTTGCAATCCCTCGCGCTGGTAGCTGAGGTAATACATGGAGCACCCTCCCGATTTAAGGACCCGGCAAGATTCTCCTTTGCGCATGGGGGTAAAGACGGCCATCCTTTTCCCGTACCAGTGAAAGTCTATGATGAAACCATCGCCTGCCTTCAACATGCCGTTGAAAAAGCAAAAATTGGACTCTCTGACAAACAAACAGCCATTAGGAAGCTCACTGAAATTGCACAAAAGGCCGAGAAGAACTTCGTACCTAATACAGACTTCGACAAGTTGATTGAAAAAGAGAGGAACGAGTCCTGGAAGTACGGTGGTCGCACCGTTTTCGGAAAAGCGGAGCCCAAAGCCGGATCACAGCTAAAGCTTTTTTAGGACATAGGCAATTTGCCGGCCTTAAGCTCTTGCAAGGTTTTTAGGATATCTGCCGGGGTATGAGCTATAAATCGAGGGTTTTCCGACTGCACCAGTTGGTAAGGATCGTATCCCCAACTTACCCATATCATGTTGACACTCGTTTTTTTGCAGGCAATAACATCCCGTTGCTCATCGCCTACATAGATAATTTCCGAAGTTTTTAACTGATGCCTCTTAAGAAATCTTTTGATAACCCTATCCTTCCCGAATAAATTACTCGAGCAAAAGACATCCTCTACCCCGCTTCTAAGGTTCCTGCTCAAAAACTCCCTGATGTTTTTCTCAGAATTGCTTGAAATCACCCCAACTTCAAATCCCTCTCCCCTTAAATCTTCTACCAGCTTCTCAATTTCCGGGTAGAGACGAATGTTGTTCAATTGATTATGATACCGGTAAAGGAAGTCACCGGCAAGCAGCGGAAGTTTATAAATGGGAACATTCAGGATTCTGCACCGCTCCTTTATTGATAATGGCCTCAGAAGCCCGGCCTCTTCCGCACTAACTTTTCGGAAGCCATGCTTTTCAGCAATATCGTTATAAACTCCTATTACAACTTCTTTCGAGTCAGCCAAGGTACCATCAAAGTCAAAAACGACATACTTTATCATCACCCCAAGATGCGAATTATCCGGAATTATTTGTCACGATAAGACGTCCAGGTTCGTATTCCTCTAAACTTTGCTAGCCTTAAAAAAACTCCAATGAACAGTAGAAAATCGATTAACCGACAAAAGATAAGCTCTGAAATTACAATTGCACTGTTACTTCTTGCCTCTGCTATTATCGCATACACTACCCTCCTGTAGCTATTCTACCTTGATTTGGGAAGGGCCAGTGATTGTTATTTGAGGCAAGCCGGCATATAAACCTACGCGCCCGGTAATGCAGATTTTTTTATCCTTGAATTGCTCTTCGGGCTTATAACGGAAGTTCCCCCTGTCTTTGCCTTTAATCACGACGGTGAATAGATGATTGGGGAAATTACCTCCCATGTTGAGGATAGTCTGCTGGGAGCGTTCCAGAAAGCGAGCTTCAAATACCTTTTCGCACACCGTTATGGAGTCATCAATATGATTTTTAACATCCTGAGCGGCTACTTTCGTTTGAGACAGCGCATCGAGCTGCAGGCACAGGGACAAGCCTAACAGAAGTGCAGTGAATTTAGTAGGTTTAGAAATCTTCATGGTGCGAAAGTTATTTTCCTAAATATAAATTGTTATACTATTAAAAAGCAAATTAGGTTATGTGCTTTTCGTAGGAAGATTTATCGAATTATTAGATATTTGTCACATATTGACTATATTCCCCTGGAGAAACAGCTGAATTAGCATTTTGCTGTCACATAATGTAATTGATGTTAGAGGAAAAAAAAGAACAGCCTGAGCGACCTACAGCAAGAAGACGAAAAAGGCGTCAAAGACGAGGAGCTAAAAAGGCAAAGAAAAGAAAGATAATCGCTCTTTCCATTACCGGCGGTGTCCTGTTAGCCTTGCTTATTTTTCACGCAAGCCTCGAACGCTTTTTCCTTCGGGACTTCGGCGAATGTACTACTGCCCAGTTGACCGACAAAGTTGCTATTTCAGACGGAAAACAAAATCTAAAATACCGGTTTCAGTTAGAAGGAGACCCTCAATATGGAAGCTTCAGCTCTGCAAACATGATAGAAGTAGTATCTAACGAGATTTGCATTGTCTACCTTCCAGCCTTACCTTTTATTAATAGGCCCATAGAATCGTTCGCATACGAAGACAGAAATTGTTTCTGTAATATCCCATAACTAAAGGCGGCTGCTTCTGTTCGAAGCGGCCGCGTTGGTTTACATTCCCGATTGCTTTCAGTGCTGGGCTTGCTTCTGAAAATGAAAAACTAAAAACATAGAATCCTTTCGAAAGTTATTCAGAAAAACATCTATCATGAAGCTTTCAAACTCTTTGTATCTGAAAAACCCGGAGGACCTTCTGGGTCTCACTGCTACAGACTTCTTATCCGATGTTCTGTTTTCTGATAAAGCCGATATAAGCACCTTCTTGAGCGATCAGCCTCAGCCTGATCCGGATGACGAAGAGGAAGAGGAGGACGACAGTTTTGAGAGAACATACGGCGACCTGGAAGATGGTCATAACGATTTGGCCACGCCTGATTCAGATACTGGTGTAGATAATCTGGAATAATCTGTTTCCTGCGAAATGATTTGACATAAAAGCCTCCCATCCCACGGGGGCTTTCTTATTTCTGATACCAACGCTTATACTTCAGATACTTGCTTTAGGCATTGTTCAGTTGCAAAAATCGGCGATCACTCTGTTGGTTCGCCGGATGCCTCAGGACAGTCGCATCTCTCATTATTTTTAAATTGCGCCTAACCAAGCTATAAATTGATGAAGTGCAAATTCTATTTCCTCACCTGCCTTTTGGCCATGCTTTGCTTTACTACTTTTGGCCAGGAAGATCGGGGATATAAAGTTTACCAGTTCCCGGCCAATATGATCCCTAAGATTGACGGAAAGACGGACGATTGGGATTCTTTCCCTAAGGAATACATAGTAGGTACAGATCAATTATGGGACGATTCCGGAAAATATCCTAAAACGGATCCTAAAAACCTGGATGTTAAAGTCAAAGTTGCCTGGGTAAAAGGTCTCAACCGGCTCTATTTTCTCTATGAAGCTTATGACAATTACTGGGACTTTAGCTTACCTGGTTTGCATAATGATATTTTTGAAATAGTGATTGATGGCGATTTGTCGGGCGGACCTTTCATCGAAGAGCAGCATCCTAACCAAAGCCTGAACCGCTGGGAGACTTATTTTGCATATCACGGCGTACACGCTCAGAATTATCACATTTTCACTCCGGCTGTTGGTAAAGACTGGGCTTTGGCCTGGGGAAGTCAACCCTGGATAAAAAACCTCCCCTATTCCAATATCGCCTATTCCTATGATTTTAAAGCGGGGGAATCAGGAAAACTGATCGCGGAGTTTTGGATCACTCCATTTGATTATGCTGGTGCAGAAGGGCCGATAAGAGCGGTTGAATCCGTATTGTACGACAACAAAAAAATCGGGCTTACCTGGGCGGTGATCGACTACGATGACGTGAAGGATGAAACGGTTAAAGGATTCTGGAATCTCTCAAAACACCACAAAATGTACGGCAATTCAAGTCTCGGAACTATTTTTACACTGCTGCCGCTGGAGGAAAAATACCTTAAGCCGTTCGAAGCAAGGTGGTCGTTTATAGTTACAGACATGGCCAAAAGAGAAGTGACATTTAAAGATCAAAGCCGGGGAAAAATCACGAAATGGCATTGGGACTTTGGGGACGGCACTTCCTCTAGCGAGCAAAATCCCGTCCATCGCTATAAAAATCCGGGGAAATACCTTGTAGTGCTTGACGTCGAAGGACCAGACGGGAAAGCGCGTTGGGCTAATCAATGGGACGTAGCCGTAAAATGAAGGGCCAGCAGGTACTGGGATGCCATTGCTTGATGCCGGTCTATCTCTGAATCCACTTCAAAGATTAGACTAATTTGAACAGCAGCTTCTCGATGGTGCCAAAAATTGTGCACTGCGAAGCTTTTCTCCTAGTATCGGAAACCAGGACGTTACTGTACGTTATTTTTTGTAATTTTTTCTCCTATTACGCCTTTTATCACCAGCCCCCGCAGATCCACATTTCTTGCGTGCTCAATCGTCAAACCTCGTTGAGCAGATACTTCGCAGTTTTTAAATGTTATTCCCTCAATGGGACTTCCTTCCAGGCCTTTCATGTTTCCAACGCTTCGTGCAGTTCCCTTCACATTTATTATCCTGACGTTTCTTACTACAGGCAACACCTTAGCCGCCGGCTTGGGATTTACCATTCTCCAGGCCATATTGAACTCGACGGCCTGCCTCGTATCCCGAATTACGAGGTTTTTATAAGTAATGTTTTCTACTACACCTCCCCTGCTTGGTTGTGATTTAAATCGAATCGGAGCCCAGTTCCCGGCTTCAAACAGACAGTTTCTTACCACTACGTTCCTTATACCGCCCGAGGTTTCACTACCCATAGCCACGCCTCCGTGACCATAACCAAACCGGCATTTTTCAATAAGTATATCCTCGCTAGGGCGATTCACTCTTAAACCATCTTCATCTTTTCCAGACTTAATAGATATGCAATCGTCGTTAACATCAATATCGCAGCCCCTGATCAGAATATCCTTGCTTGAATCGATGTCGATACCGTCTGAACTAGGAATATTGTGCTCAGCGGTAATTTTCAGATTATTTATTTTAACATTATTGCTGTATAAAACGAACAATCCCCATGAAGCCTGATTGTTCAAATGAAGGCCTTCAACCAGTACGTTTTTACAATTCTGAATGCCGATTAGTCTCGGTCTTCCAAATCGAACACCAGTGGTTTGCGTCTGACTCCTGCCTCTCGCTGTCCACAAATCGCCCGAACCATCAATTGTACCTTTGCCACTGATTTTGAAATTGCTGAGGTCTATAGCATTTAATAAACAAGCAGTCCACTTCTTCTCCTCACCTTCCCAGCGAGTATTCACCTGCGGATAATCCTCCGGGTTTATGGATCCCTTCAGCACTGCCCCGTTTTGTAAAAATAGATCCACATCGGCTTTAAGAAATAGCGAGCCACTAATAAATGTACCAGAGGGGACAACAACCGATCCGCCTCCATCCTTGCTGCACTTGTCTATAGCATTTTGAATAGCCACAGTGTTCAGCGTCTGCCCATCTCCCTTCGCCCCGAAATCCAGGATGTTATACTGTTTATCCTTTGCTATTCCTGTCAGGTGAAGGCTTATCAGTAGAAGACAAGCGAGTACGATACCCTTTTTCATAATTTTATTAGACCGAGCAATAGGGTCATCCCTTCCCGGAAGTTCGTTAAGCCGTTTGTTGATTCAGCTGCAAATTAGGACTTTGCCCAAGCCTACAATTCAAACAGTGTCGATGCAACGGAGATGTTACTCTCAAAAGGAGTGAAGTCTACTAAACGGCCTTAGATCATGCGCTGCAATTCACGCTCCAACTTATCGAAATTCTCCTCGTTTTTTTTGACAACGAACTTTTTCAATTTTTCACACTCTTCTTTCGAGTCAAAGACCATTCTAAAAGTTAAGTGGGTGCTATTATCCGAAAGCTCATCAAAAAGAGCAGCAACACGAAAAAGCGGCGGCGAATGACGTTTCCAATAAATCAGCTTAGGTTCATCAATTACTATAAATTCACATTCGTTTGGATAATTTCCTTTCTCCGGTCCATGCATCACGAACTTCCATTTTCCTCCCGGACGGAAATCAAATTCACTAAAAGTGTTGGTAAATCCGTTGGGTCCCCACCAATTCTTCAAGTGATTGGGATTAGACCAGGCTGAAAAAACAAGGCTCCTCGGAAACTTTAAAGTCCTTCTAGTGATGATCTCCAGGTCTGCGTCTATTATTGGAAGGCTTGTATTCATCTTTTATCGTTTTAGTAGCCAGAGCTTAGTGATGGACGCGAAAACGGGCGTATCGAAGTGCCGTGTACCCGCAACTTTGTTAAAAGTAAAAAATTCCGGGAAGTTGCACAGCTATTATTGCAAAACTAGAAGGGGCAAGCTCGATACGATGCTGGGAAATTAACGGACACAAAAAAACCCGCAAAACGGTTATTTTGCGGGTTACTTGACCTATTGGCTTTTCTAAGTCGGGGTGGCAGGATTCGAACCTACGACCTCCACATCCCAAATGTGGCGCGATACCGGGCTACGCTACACCCCGATCGGTATCATTTTTAAACTGGAAGATTTTACTTGTCGGGGTGGCAGGATTCGAACCTACGACCTCCACATCCCAAATGTGGCGCGATACCGGGCTACGCTACACCCCGATCGGTATCTTTTCTTTCGTTCCTGAAAGGGCTGCAAAGGTATAACTTTCGCCTGCAATGAGAAACATTTTTGAAGTTTTTTTTGCGGAGAGGGCGGGATTCGAACCCGCGGTACCGTTACCAGTACGACAGTTTAGCAAACTGTTCCTTTCGGCCTCTCAGGCACCTCTCCTTATTCTTCAAACTTACCTGAGGTAAGTATAAATCGTCCGTTTTTTTAAAGAACCACCCGTTTTTTTTCGGGTCTGCAAATATAGTAATTCAACCTTCCCTTCAAAAAAAAAATTCGAATTTCTATACCTGGTAGTCTATGCGCACATGATAGATGCTCATTAACATGCTTTTAAATATCTGACGGATAATCGCAACGTCTTTCAGGGTGATATTACTGTTATTTAGCTGCCCCTGATCCAGCTTGTAGTCTATAATCCTGTCTACCAAGGCACTAATGCTCTTGGCATCGGGCTCCTTCAAACTTCTGGACGCCGCTTCAACCGAATCTGCCAGCATCAGGACGCCTGTTTCCTTCGAGAAAGGAATGGGCCCAGGATATCTGAAAATATTTTCATCTACGAACTTTTCAGGGAAGTTTTTCAGGAAAGACTGGTAGAAATAATCCATCCGGGTGTTCCCGTGGTGGGTGCGAATAAAGTCGATCACGATCTCCGGAAGGTTATTTCTCCGGGCGATCTCTACCCCTTTATTGACATGACGAATAATAATTTGCGCACTGTCCTGGTATGACAGGGAATCGTGGGGATTTGACCCTTTATTCTGATTTTCGATAAAATACTGGGGATTCTCCATCTTCCCGATGTCGTGATATAGCGCCCCGGCCCGGACCAAAAGACCGTTCCCTCCGATATTATAAATTGCCGCTTCGGCAAGGTTGGCAACCTGAAGAGAGTGCTGGAAAGTTCCTGGAGCTTTGTAAGACAGCTCCCTCAAAAGCTTCGCATTGGTATTCGTTATTTCCATGAGGGTCACCTCAGAGGTGATCCCAAACATGCGTTCGAATGCATAGATCAAAGGATAAGCCAATAGCGAAAGCAGTACGCTAAAGATGAAAGGCACAAAATTCAGCCAGTCAATCTCGCTTATCGAGCCATTTCTGATCAGTGAAATCCCAAGAAAGGCAACAAAATAATTAGTAAGAATCAGCAAGGCAGAAATAAGAAACTGCTCCCTTTTTACCAAATTCTTAATGCTGTAGATTGCGACCATCCCGGCCGTCACCTGAAGAAAGGTGAATTCAAAACTATTAGGCACGAAAAAGCCAGCTATCAGTACTACCAGCAAATGGATATTAAGCGCCAGGCGCGTATCGAAGAGTATCCGAATGATGATGGGAACAATAGCGTAGGGAATAAAATAAACGTTAGGAATTTTAAACTTCAGCGCCATTGAAAGGGTAACAAGCATAACCGTGATGATGATCAGAATGAGTGACAGCTTGCGGTTGTCGTCAAAAATATCTCTCCTGAATAGCCGTAAGAAGACCATCAGCAACGTAATCACCAATCCCCCCAACAATAACTGGCCAAAAAAAACTAACCTTTTATCCCCTCTTATACTTGCATCCTTTTCATACGTATTTTTCAAAGACAGGAGCTTCTGGTTAATCTCCGGGGTTACAATACCGCTGTTCCTGACTATCAATTCTCCCTTCTGCACCATCCCCCGTGTGGGCGATATATTGCGCAAGGCTTCTTCCTCCAGTTTCTCCGATAAGCGTTCATCATAAATGTAATTCTGCTTTATCCGATCCCTGACCAACTCGTACAGCCAGGCTTTATTCTCCATTTCGCTGCGTTCAATTACCTCTTCTGCGTGCTCATAGGCTGATTCCAGGGTAAAGACAGTGACTGTATTTAGCTGCCTGGCAACATTCTCTGTTATCAGATTGAAGTTATAATTCGGCCCGTTCAGCTCGTATTTCTTACTTTTGGACATCACGCCCCGCGTATAGATCTCGCTTAACAATCGTGCTCCTAACTCCTTATGAGCCTGCTTCTGTCGCTCGGAACCTCGATTCAACCCGGTCCATTTAATATCGAAATCAGCCAGGAAGGCTTGTATTTCATCCTCCGCAATTTCCAGGTCGTTTTGATAGATAGGCAGCACCGACTTCAATACCTCAGCCCGGTCCTTTTCAAGCTCGGAGGGTGTTTTTTCGATCGCAAAACTGAAAGGAGCAATCAGATCCTCGTTCATCCACAGCTTCCCTTTCTCAAACTCATATTTAAACCGTGCTTGCTTTGGTAGAAACAGCGTCACCACAACTACGCAGAGCACCATCATGATATATTTGAGCGAGGTAGAGTATCGTCGGTATAAAACCAGGTGAGATTTTTTTTTGAAATTAGCCACTTCGTTTCCTTATGTGCTCAAAAATAAGTAAGTTTTCCTAAACGCTGCCCGAATAAAAAATGTCGGTGTAACCGTAGCCAACGCTTCTTCGTTAAACGGTAACCTCGCTGCCTTGCCTGATAGCTGCATATGAAAGACCACAGAAGCAAAGTATCTATTAGAAAAACGAAGGCCGAGCCCAGACTCAACAGGATAATTATTTGAGGAATATATATTTAAACCTTCAAAGCTTCGTTATCAGAAAATACACGGTATGTCGAAAAAAGCATTTTTAACTCTTTCTTCCATTTTTTTCATTTTCTTTTCTGTCCGGGCTCAAAATCCCGCAGGCAGACAGCAATTACTGGTCCTTCAGGATTCGCTTAAATCCTTAAGCTATCAGGTGATCAACAACCCGAATGAGCCGGAGCGCTACAATGCCAGTTTTTCAATGATTAAAACGTTGGTAACAGCACTGAAAGTACCCAATTCTTTTTCCTTTGGTTTTGATTCTTTGCAAACGATCTCCATTCAGACATCACCCGACAGGAAGTTCCGCATTTTCTCCTGGCATGTAATGAATAATGATGGCAGCTACCGTTATTACGGAACAATACAAATGAACACGCCGGGACAGGGCTTAAAGATGTTCCCCTTGGTAGACCATTCTCCGATCATCAAAAATCCTCAGGATACAATCACGACGAACGACAAATGGTATGGGGCACAGTACTATAAGATCATCCCGGTAACACACAACGTTCAAACACCTTACTACGTTCTGCTTGGCTGGAAAGGAAATACTGTAAAGTCGACTAAGAAAGTGATAGATGTACTTTATTTCAAAGATAATAAGGCCTATTTCGGAATGCCGGTTTTTGAAGGCGATAAGGAACGGGTAGGGAAAAAGCGTATCATTTTCGAATACAACCGACAGGTTTCTATGGTGTTGAACTATTTGCCAAAGGAGAATACCATCGTATTCGACCACCTGGCTGCTCCCGATCCAAAACTGAAAGACAAATTTGAGCTGTTTGGACCAGATATGTCTTACGATGGCTATAAATTAAGTGGCGGAAAGTGGAAGTTTATTGAAGACCTCGAGCTCAAGAATGACCCGAGCGCTACAGACGATCTTTTCAACGATCCTAAAAAACCAGCAAAAGGTGTGGTAAATAAGTTGAAATAACCTGAAAAGATTTTACTTTTACAGGCATCAACACATTAATTATTTCGCGGCAAGTCTTAAATTCATTTCCTTTTTAAGACTAACCTTCTGTAAGAGAAAAATGAGAAAGCTCCTCTTCTTATTATTTACCACGATGAGTGCGTATGCTCAGAGCGGTAAAGAAATCACTATTGAGACGATATTTCGGGACAGAGCCTTTAACCAGCGTCTTGTTTATGGCTTAAACTCCATGAATGACGGAAAGAGTTATGCATCTATTACCCGTGATCCGAACACTGGTTTGCTGATAGCAGTTCAAAACAACTACAGTGATGGCAAAACTAATCGAGTGCTTTTTTCTGAGAAAGATCTGATTTTTCAGGGGGACACGCTTCCGATTAGTACCGAGTTTAGCCCAGATGAACGAAAAGTTTTGTTGGCACAGGACGAAGAGCCGATTTATCGCCATTCTACCAAGGCAAATTACTTCGTCTATGACCTTGCAACAAAAAAAATCCTTCCTGTTTCGGCTAAAGGCAAACAGTCATTCGCCAGCTTCTCCCCTGATGCCACTAAAGTTGCATTCGTGCGAGACAACAATCTTTTTATTAAAGACCTGGCCAAGGGTGAGGAAAAACAGATCACGTTTGACGGAAAGAAGAACAGCATTATCAATGGGCAGTCAGACTGGGTTTATGAAGAAGAATTCGCTTTCGCGAAAGCATTTGCTTGGAGCCCCGATGGGAAGAGAATCAGCTTTTATAAGTTCAACGAATCGGAAGTGCCCGAGTATTCCATGACCATTTTCGAGTCCCTTTACCCTGCCGAGTATAAATACAAGTACCCGAAAGCTGGTGAAAAAAACTCGGAAGTAAGTATTCACATCTACAACCTTCAAGATGGAACAACTAAAGCTGTTAATGTTGGAACTGTTAAGGATCAATACATCCCGAGGGTGAAATGGACAGCTGACCCTACAAAACTGTGTGTTCTTCGGATGAACCGGCACCAAAATACGCTGGATTATCTTATTGCCGATGCTGCCACTGGTGCTGCAACAGTTATCCTGACTGAAAAAGACAAGTACTATATCGATATTGAGAAAGAGCGACTTACATTTCTCAAAAATCAAAAAGAGTTTGTGAATGTGAGTGAGCGAGATGGATTCAACCATATTTACCTCTATGATCTGAACGGAAAGATCAAAAAACAGATTACTAAAGGTAATTGGGAAGTAACGGAGGTGTACGGCATCGACGAAAACCGCGGACGCATCTACTACCAATCCACAGAACCTTCTCCTCTTAAACGGAATGTTTACTCCGTCACGTTGAATGGTTCAGACAAACAAACTCTGGCTGGAATCCAGGGAACTAACAAGGCCGACTTCAGCGCAGACTTCAGTTATTTTATATTGGAAAATTCCACCGCCAATTCTCCAGCTGTTATTACACTGCATGATCATTCGGGCAAGCAAATCCGCGTACTCGAAGATAATGCCCGACTCAGGCAAACGCTTAAAAATTTCAGCATTCCAACAACAGAGTTCTTTAGCTTCAAAACTTCAGAAGGAGTGAGTTTGAACGGATATATGATTAAGCCGAACAACTTTAATCCCACTAAAAAATACCCTGTACTATTGTATGTATATGGAGGACCTGGAAGCCAGATGGTTGCAGATGCCTGGGGTGGAACAAGGATGTTCTGGTTTCATATGCTCGCTCAGAAAGGATATATAGTGGCCTGCGTAGACAACCGGGGGACTGGTTTTCGTGGGGCGGAATTCCAGAAAATGACCTACAAGCAACTTGGTAAGTATGAAACCATAGATCAGATTGAGGCAGGCAAATGGTTTGCGCGCCAAAGTTTCGTAGATCCTTCACGAATTGGAATTTGGGGATGGAGCTATGGTGGCTACATGGCTTCTCTAGGCATTACCAAGGGGGCAGATGTATTTAAAATGGCAATGGCAGTTGCACCTGTAACCACCTGGCGGTTTTACGACACCATCTATACAGAAAGGTATCTGCAAACACCGCAGGAAAACCCTGAGGGCTACGACCAGAACTCGCCGCTAAACTTTGCCCACCGGTTAAAAGGTAAATTCCTGCTGGTTCATGGAACGGGCGATGACAATGTCCATTTCCAAAACAGTGTGATGTTATCAGAAGCACTCATTCAAGCGAACAAAGATTTCGAACAAGCCTATTACCCCAATAAGAACCATGGCATTTACGGTGGAAACACAACCATCCACCTTTATAGGAAGCTAACTGACTTTGTAATAGATAACTTATAATGAGCGAAATAAAAACCTCTTCTCAGCCAACACTTGAGGAGATCCAAAATTTCAAAGGACAGTTTCCGAAACAACTGTGGTATCTTTTTTTCTCTGAGATGTGGGAGCGATTCTGCTTCTACGGTATGCGCGGCATGCTTGTCTTCTTCATGACTTATGAGTTATTTATGAAAGAAGATGCAGCGCAGCTGCAGTACGGAGCAACACAAGCATTTGTATATGCCTTTACTTTCATTGGAGGCTTGTTTGCCGACAAAATTTTAGGGTTCAGAAAATCCCTATTCTGGGGAGGTCTGCTGATGATTGTGGGCAGCGCAATTCTAGCCTACGATCCCCACCAGTTCTTTTTCCTGGGAATCAGCTTCACCGTAGTAGGAACGGGCTTTTTTAAACCCAATATCTCTACGATGGTTGGACAACTTTACAAAGAAGGCGACGCCCGACGCGATGCCGGCTTCTCGTTATTTTACGCGGGAATAAACATCGGCGCTCTTTTAGGTGGATATGCTTGTATCGCCATCGGGAAAGATTATTCCTGGAACCTGGCCTTTGGCCTGGCCGGGATTGTAATGACCCTCAGTTTGATCACCTTCCTGTTTACTCAAAAAAGCCTTGGTCCTATTGGTCTGGCGCCTTCAGCTGGTGCTCTTATCAAGCCGGCTATCTCTGATAGTATCGGACAGACTGCTCCTGCGGTCCCTGCTGAAATAACTCAAAAGGCACAACCCGGAAACTGGGCTACTTACGCTGTTTACATTGGTTCGCTGCTCGTAATTCCTTTGATTATAGTCATGGTGTCGAACCCTAGGTACACCGATTGGTTTATGTATACCATTGGTCCGGCGACACTGGTATACCTGTTTTATGAGATGAGCAAACACAGTGCAGCAGAGCGTAAAAAGCTTTTTGCCGCCCTGTTCTTCATCTTCTTCTCGATTGTTTTTTGGGCGTTCTTCGAGCAAAGTGGCGGCTCTCTCAGTCTTTTTGCTGCTGAAAATTTAAGCAGTCAGCTCCTGGGCATATTCACTCTCGATCCCAATGGCGTAAATAATGCGGCGAACTCTTTGTTCGTAATCATCCTTGCTCCAGTCATTGGGCTAGTTTGGGTCGCGATGGCGAAAAAAAGGACTGAACCCAACACGGTAGTGAAGTTCGGAATAGCTTTTTTGTTCCTGGGTGCGGCTTTTTTCATCTTTTATGCTACCCGCTTTTTTGCAAATGAACAAGGCGTTACATCGCTCGACGTATTTACGAGTGCCTATCTTGTGATCACCTTGGGAGAACTCTGTCTTTCTCCTATTGGTTTGTCAATTATGACCAAGTTGGCTCCTGCCAGATTACAGGGAATGATGATGGGGATGTGGTTCCTGGCAAGCGCCTATGGGCAGTACGTTGCCGGAATTTTGGGAGCGGGAATGATACTCGCCGACGAAAGCGCCAGTCGCAGCGAAAAACTTATTTCTTACACTTCAGGTTATTACCAATTAGCGATTTATGCAGTGGTCGCCGGGATTATAATGATAATAGCTTCCCCGCTTATTAAGCGACTAATGGGCGGAGTAAAATAAATTTAAATTGATTCTATGTCGAATTCAGCAAACGATAACTTTTTCAACTCGAAAGTACTCGGACACCCAGAGGGACTCTTTGTGCTTTTCTTCACAGAAATGTGGGAACGATTCTCTTATTATGGAATGCGGGCCTTACTGGTATTATTTCTTACCAGCTCCATTCTGGGGCAGAATCCCGGCTGGGGCTGGGAGCGGGAAAACGCACTTGCGATCTACGGGTCCTACACTTCACTGGCCTACCTCACTCCTATCCTGGGTGGTTACATTGCTGATAGAATTATTGGTTATCGATGGGCAGTAGTTGTGGGAGCTTTGTTAATGACGCTCGGTCATCTTTCCATGGCCATCGAAGTTCATCAGGCTTTTATGTATATGGGTTTGGCATTACTAGTGCTCGGCAACGGCTTCTTCAAACCTAATATGACTTCTATCCTTTCGGAGATGTATAAAAAACACCCGGAGAAAAAGGACGGAGCTTACACCATCTTCTACATGGGAGTGAATGCCGGCGCATTTCTCGGGATGTTGCTTTGCGGTTATATAGGAGAAAATCCCAACTGGGGATGGAGCTATGGCTTCGGCCTGGCAGGTATTTTCATGTTTATCGGAATGCTTCAGTTCTATTTTACCCAGAACATTTTTGGCACTATTGGGCTAAAACCTGTTGAAGACAAAGAAACAAGGGAAGACCTAGGCGATCCTGCGGAAGCTCAACGGAATCCCTTTTCAACTTTCGACCTTGTTTTGATTGGCATTATCTCTATTACCGGATTGATTTGGGTAATAAATGATCCGCTTTCCAAAATCACTTCTGTCAATTTCTTCAATTTTACGGTAGGAGATATATCCGGAAGCAACGTAGCCATTAGTGTTGCCTTGATTCTCTTCCTCATTATCTTGATAAAAAGGATTTCTCAGTATACTCCTGTCCTGCGCGACAAAATGATTGCAGTAATAATCCTTGCCTTTATTACCATTTTCTTCTGGGCATCTTTCGAACAAGCTGGAGGTTCGATGACCATCTTTGCAAAAGATTACACAGCCCGGGTTTTGGAAGGCAATTACAAGGTGATCTTCAACGTCGTTAACACGCTTATCACCATTATCCCCCTTGCTATCATCAGCTACGTATTATTTAAACTGTTCAGGAACACCTTCGGTCGTTTTGCCCTCGGGAATATTATACTCGCTTCCGGTTTTATAGTTATCTGGGGAATTGTGATTTACATGCTGTCGAATCAGTACAATGCAGTGCAGGCAGAAGTACCGGCGACCTGGTTTGGTGTATTAAACTCCTTATTCATTATTACCTTTGCACCCCTGATTTCAAAGATCTGGGAAAGTAAATTCAACCCTTTTGCAACAATCAAGTACGGTCTGGGTATGATGCTTTTGGGGCTGGGATTTGCAGTGCTCTCTTACGGTGCCAGTGACATCCCTCAGGGAGCCAAAGTAGCTTCTGTTAGCATGGTGTGGCTTGTATTCGCCTACTTTTTCCATACCATGGGAGAACTTTTTATATCGCCGGTGGGCTTATCTTACGTAAGCAAACTTGTTCCGGGAAGAATGATAGCAATTATGTTTGGAATTTGGTACCTGGCCATTGCCATTGGAAATAAAATTGCCGGAACTTTAGGTGGGATGATTGACCAAATTACCGCGCAGTATTCGATGTCAACTTTCTTCCTGATCTTTACACTAATACCGATAGGTCTAGGTTTATTGATCATGTTACTTACTCCGTTGGTCAAGAAATTAATGCACGGCGTCCACTAGCATTAACAATATTTACCCCCGGTTTTTGCCGGGGGTTCTTTTTTCTGTTTCAAAAAATTACTTTTGCTCCTTTCACTGCCCCGACGTGTTATCAGACAGCTTAGTACTTATTCCGACATATAACGAAAAAGAGAACATCGAGAAAATTATTCGAAAGGTTTTCTCTTTAACTCACCCCTTCCATATCTTGATCATCGATGACGGCTCGCCGGACGGCACTGCTGATATAGTGAAGCACTTACAGGGAGAGTTCGACGGGAAATTATATATCGAAGAGCGGAAAGGGAAACTTGGACTTGGCACGGCTTATATTCACGGTTTTAAGTGGGCACTGCGTCATAATTATGAATATATCTTTGAGATGGATGCAGATTTCTCTCATAACCCCGACGACCTTATCCGCCTTCGTGAGGCTTGTGTTCACGGAGCAGACGTTGCGATTGGCTCACGATATATTAAAGGCGTAAATGTTGTAAACTGGCCGATGAACCGTGTTTTGATGTCCTATTTTGCATCGGTGTATGTTCGGTATGTTACGGGCATCCCTATTCAGGACGCTACGGCAGGCTTTAAATGCTACCGCCGTAAAGTGCTCGAAACGATAGAGCTTGACCGGATCAAATTTGTAGGTTACGCCTTTCAGATCGAGATGAAGTTTACGGCCATTCAGCACGGGTTTAAGGTAGTAGAAGTACCTATCATTTTCACAGACCGGACGGAAGGCACCTCGAAGATGAGTACAAAAATCTTCCGGGAAGCCTTTCTTGGTGTTATTCAAATGAAAGTAGGCAGCTTGTTCAGAAAATATAAAAAGGCCTCTTAAATTCTTGTTTCGAGTACCTGTTATCTGGCAGCAAGCGATAGTCGAGCCCCCCGCCTCTCATCCATAAAATGTAAGTTTTTTCCATCATTACCTAAACGCTTCATATATTTGCGCTTATGAGTATTTTATCGAACAGAATTAATAATCTTGCTGAGTCGGCAACTATTAAAATGGCCAAACTCGGAAGAGAGCTAGCAGCACAAGGTGTTGACGTGATCAGCCTTAGTCTTGGTGAAACAGATTTTTTTACCCCTGATTTCGTTAAAGACGCTGCCAAGAAAGCTATTGATGAAAACTATTCTTACTACACTCCTGTTGCAGGTTACCCAGAGCTGAGAAAGGCTATCGCAGCCAAACTTAAGCGCGAAAATAATATAGATTATAACTTCGATCAGATTGTTGTTTCAACCGGTGCAAAACAGTCTTTGGCAAACGCAATTCTTTGTCTTGTTAATCCTGGCGAAGAAGTGATTATCCCAACTCCTTATTGGGTATCTTATTCTGAGCTAGTAAAATTAGCTGATGGTGAGTCTGTTTTCATCAACGCGACCATCGATTCTGATTTCAAAATCACTCCGGAGCAACTAGAAGCAGCAATAACTCCGAAAACGAAGCTGTTCATGTTCTCCTCTCCAAACAACCCTACAGGTACTGTTTACACTCGCGAAGAGCTGGCCGCGCTGGTGGCTGTTTTTGAGAAATACCCGAATATCTACATCATTTCTGATGAAATTTATGAACACATCAATTTCATTGGTCAGCATACGTCAATAGCAGAATTTGAAAGCGTGAAAGACCGTGTAATCATTATCAATGGCCTATCTAAAGCTTATGCGATGACAGGCTGGAGATTAGGTTTCTCTGCCAGTAACAAAGAAATTGCTAATGCTATAGACAAACTTCAGAGCCAGGTTACTTCGGGAACATCTTCTATTACGCAGATGGCCGGTGTTGCAGCTTACAATGGGAGTCTGGACAGCGTAAAGGAAATGCAGAAAGTTTTCTTGAAACGCCGCGACCTTGTGTACGGATTACTTAAGGAAATCCCAGGCCTGAAAGTAAACTTACCAGCTGGAGCTTTCTACTTTTTCCCTGAAGTGAGCTCATTCTTTGGAAAATCGGTGGATGGAGAAGTAATTAAAAATGCCGATGATCTTTCCTTATACCTTTTAAATAAAGGTCATGTGGCAACGGTAAGTGGCGACTCTTTTGGCGATCCAAATTCAATCCGTCTTTCTTACGCAGCTGCAGAAGACAAATTAATAGAAGCTTGTAAACGTATTAAATTTGCATTAGAACAGTTAAAAGATGAAAAAACTGTTCCAGCAGTTTAATACCCTTAATATTCTTATAATAGGCGATGTCATGATGGACTCCTACCTTTGGGGAAGTGTAGAACGCATTTCCCCGGAGGCGCCTGTTCCTGTTGTATCTGTAAAAAAGAAGGAAAACCGTCTGGGTGGAGCTGCTAATGTGGCCCTGAACATTCAGGCCCTGGGAGCTAATGCTCTCATTTGCGCTGCGATTGGCGACGATCTGGAAGGCGACGAGTTTATACGCTTAATGGAGCATCAGGAATTGAACACTGATGGCTTGATCCGCCTAAGCAACCGTCCCACCACCGTAAAAACCCGAGTTATTGGCCATCGCCAACAAATGCTCCGTATTGACGCTGAGATGGACGAGGAGCTTTCAGAGGCTGATTCTGGCAAGCTCCTTTATAAGGTTCGCGAACTTTTGGATGAGAGACAGATAGACGCTATAATTTTTGAAGACTACGACAAAGGAGTGCTGTCTGAAAGGCTGGTGAAAGAAGTAGTAACGGAAGCAAACAGACGCAAAATTATTACCGTTGTAGACCCGAAGAAACGGAATTTCCTTTGTTATAAGGATGTCACTCTTTTTAAACCCAACCTGAAAGAACTTCGGGAAGGCTTAAAAGTAGAAATTGACGTAACACAGCCGGAGGAACTGGAGTCAGCTGTTAAGCTACTTCAAGACAAACTTGGCGCCCGCCAAATAATGGTAACCCTCTCCGAACACGGTGTGTTCATTCAGTCGGAAAAGGGAAAAAAGATTATTCCCGCTCACATACGGGACATTGCGGACGTATCCGGAGCAGGAGACACCGTAATTGCAACAACGGCAGTTTGTCTTGCGGCCGGCCTCGATGAGTTTCAAACCGCCGCTATAGCTAATCTAGCGGGGGGACTCGTATGTGAATATGTGGGCGTAGTACCTATTAATAAAGAGCAACTACTTAAAGAAGCTGAGTTAATCTAAAAGGTCAAAACTGTTTTATCAAAGTTTTGTCTTTTAATTGTTTAAAACTAAAACGGCGGGGCAAATTGGTAAAATGTCGTCTATTTTTCACTAAATTTGCCCGCTAAAAAATTTATATTATTTTATGAAATTATCGCAGTTCAAGTTTAACCTACCCGAATCTTTAATCGCTCATTCTCCTGCAGATCAGCGTGATGAGGCGCGTCTAATGGTACTAGATCGTCAGACCGGTGCTATTGAGCACAAGATTTTTAAAGACGTCCTGGGTTATTTTAATGAACACGACGTGATGATTTTGAATAACACCAAGGTTTTTCCAGCCAGAATGTATGGCAATAAGGAAAAAACAGGTGCCACTATCGAAGTTTTCCTTTTAAGAGAATTAAATAAAGAACTACGTCTGTGGGATGTACTGGTTGATCCGGCACGCAAAATCCGCGTAGGAAATAAATTATATTTTGGAGAGGACGATCTTTTGGTTGCAGAGGTGGTTGACAATACCACTTCGCGGGGAAGAACAATCCGCTTCTTGTTCGATGGAACTGACGAAGAATTCCGACGCAACATCGAGATCCTTGGAGAGACTCCCCTTCCCAAATACATTAAACGCAAGGCAACAGAAGAAGACAAAGAGCGCTATCAAACCATCTTTGCAAAAAAAGAAGGCGCAGTGGCTGCTCCAACTGCCGGCCTCCATTTTAGCCGCGAGTTGATGAAACGTTTGGAACTTAAAGGCGTTGAGTTTGCTGAGGTTACCCTTCATGTTGGCTTGGGGACTTTCCGCGCTGTAGAAGTAGAAGACTTAACAAAGCACAAGATGGATTCTGAACAGTTCATCATTGAACAGAAGGACGCTGACATTGTAAACAGAGCAATCGAAGACAAACGTCGGGTTTGCGCCGTAGGGACTACTTCGATGCGAGCAATCGAATCTGCAGTCTCCGCAAACAGAACCTTAAAAGCGGCTAACGATTGGACAAGCAAGTTCATATTTCCTCCGTATGACTTCAGCATTGCCAATAGTATGATTACCAATTTTCATACGCCGGAGTCTACTTTGCTTATGATGATTTGCGCTTTCGGTGGATACGAAAATGTAATGAATGCTTATGAAGTAGCGGTAAAAGAGAAATACCGATTCTACAGCTATGGAGATGCCATGCTGATTATTTAGAATTGCCCTTACCCGTTAAATATAAAAGCAAAATAAATAGGTGGAGATTGTGATCAATCTCCATTTTTTGGTTTAAGCGTACTCCTTTCGTCCCTTTTAATGAAAACATATGCCATCATAGTAGCAGGAGGCTCTGGTAGCCGAATGGGAACAGAATTGCCAAAACAGTTTCTAGAGGTAAATTCCAAACCGGTTCTGATGCATACATTACTTGCTTTCCACCGCTCATCAGTTAAACCTGAAATACTTTTGGTGCTCAATAAGCATTATCATAACTTTTGGAAAGAACTGTGCGCCCTTCATCAATTTGATGTTCCTCATATCTTGGTAGAAGGTGGCGAAGAAAGATTTCATTCAGTGAAAAATGCACTCAATTTAGTACATCAACCCTCTCTTGTCGCTATTCATGATGCAGTAAGACCAGTAATAAGTAATGAATTGATAACGCGTTGCTTTAATGAAGCTGAAGAGAATTTAGCCGTAATTCCTGCAGTCAGCAGCCGAGACTCCTTACGTCAAAAACAAGGAAATGGTACAGTAGCACTCAACCGATCTGAGGTTCTGATTGTACAGACACCTCAAGTTTTTCATTCCGACATTTTGAACAAGGCCTACCTGCAGCCCTATTCCGACAATTTTACTGATGATGCATCAGTAGTAGAAAGAAACGGAAACGAAATCGTTATCACAGAGGGAGATTCGAAAAATATAAAAATCACGTATCCGGAAGATTTGGAGATAGTTGCGCTATTTCTAAAAAGTGAGGCATAAAAAAAAATCCGGGCTGAACCCGGATTCTTTTAAAACCTATTTTTATTGGTGGCTACTAAACGGCCCCACGTATCACTCGTAATAAAATTGCAATAATTGCTATTACCAATAGAATGTGGATAATTCCTCCGGTAGCATATCCTCCAAAAAAGCTCACAGCCCAGATTATTACCAGGATAACTGCGATGAAATAAAGTAAATTTCCCATAGTAGTATGTTTTTCGTTTTAGATTGATTATTTCATTTGAAAGATATATTACAAAAAGCGGACCAGTTATTTGGCGTTAGCTAGCTGTGTAGTTTTCGCTATACAAGAAAAACAGATACTCAGGGGTAAAAAGGCAGGAAGATAGAGAAGGTAAGTTACTGATAATTTTTTAGTTGGCTAATGCCTTAACAAAAAACCCTGCGGGTGCAGGGCTTCTATTAATATTCGTCTTCGTTAAAAAAGAAATCATCCTTTGTAGGATAATCAGGCCATATTTCCTCTATATTTTCATAAGGCTCGCCGTCATCTTCGAGAGCCTGGAGATTTTCAATCACTTCAACAGGCGCTCCTGAGCGGATAGCATAGTCAATTAACTCATCTTTTGTAGCAGGCCATGGAGCGTCTTCCAGGTGCGATGCTAATTCTAATGTCCAATACATATTTTCAAAGTTTAAGCTTCTCTAAATTTGTCGCAAAAGTATAATAAAAAATATAAGAATTTGAAATTTAATTTTAAAACTCACACGCGCGGAACCCACTTATTTTCCTCGATTCCTTCATCCAAACACATCTTTCTAGCCAAAACAAACAGATAATCGCTCAGACGGTTAAGATACATTACAACTTTCTCTTCTACAAAACTTTCTTCCGAAAGTTGCACTACCAGCCGCTCTGCCCTTCTGCACACACACCTAGCTATATGGCAGAAAGAAACAGCGGTAGCACCGCCGGGCAATATAAAATGCTTAAGCGCAGGAAGCTCCAATTCCAACAAGTCCATTTCCTTCTCCAGGAACTCAATATCCGAATCATACAGGTCGGGAATCTTCATCCGTGACTTCTCAGGGTCAGAAGCAAGACTAGCGCCTATTGTGAAAAGGCGGTCCTGAATCTCCTTTAGTATATCCTTCTGCCGATCGTTCAGCTGTTGGTCTCTTACCAGTCCTATGTACGAGTTTAATTCGTCGACTGTCCCATACGCTTCGATGCGCTGGTGGCTTTTAGCAACGCGTACTCCACCTATCAGAGAGGTTTTTCCGCTATCCCCGGTTTTTGTATAAATCTTCATGTTACAGCTTAATTTCAGCTTCTCTCTCCAAAGCTTGTCTTCTGGCTTCAAATATATGAGTCATATTCTCCGTGGCCCAATCTGATAGATGCATCAATTGTACCAGCAGACTCCTTCCCAGCTCTGTTAATTGATACTCTACCCGCGGCGGAATTTCTGGGTAAACTGTTCTTGTTACCAAGCCGTCTTGCTCCAAATGTCGCAATGTAACCGTCAGCATCCGTTGCGACACGCCATGAATCTTTTTCATCATCTCCCCAAATCGCAACTTGTCACTTTTCCCTAAAACTATGATGGCATGAACAGACCATTTATCGCTAATGCGGTCTATCACGTCACTTATTGGACACATCGTCTTTGTCGGCATACTGTCAGGAAATCGTTTCCCAACTTTTTCTGAACTCGCTCCTGAGCCCTTTGATCCATTAGTTACTTCCATACAACCTTGTATTAAAAAAGTGCCTTATTGTTTTATACTAAGTTACTAAATAGTTTTGAGTTATTAAAAGTAACTAAAAAAATAATAATAATCGAAGTTATGGACATCTTATCATTATTAAACTGGCGCTACGCAGCCAAACGAATGACCGGACAGGAAGTTCCACAGGAAAAAATAGACCGCATACTAGAGAGCATTCAATTATCCGCATCTTCAATCGGTATGCAACCATTCCGCGTGTTAGTGATCAAAGACACTGAGTTAAAGTCAAAGATACGGGAAGTTGCAGCAAACCAACCACAAATAACAGAAGCCTCACACTTGTTGGTGTTTGCAGCCTGGGACACGATAACTCAAGAGCGGGTTGAGGACTACTTAAACAGAACAATTGAAGTACGTCAGGTGACTCGAGAATCCCTTGCTCCTTTAAAAGCTTACGCGGATAGCATGCTCAACAACTCTCCGGAACAAAACTTTAATTGGACATCGAGACAGGCCTATATCGCCCTGGGAACGGCTCTTATTGCTGCTGCAGCAGAAAAAGTAGACGCAACTCCAATGGAAGGATTTAATCCACAAGCCTTGGATGAACTTCTAGGACTACAGGAATTAGGATTAAAAAGTGTGACTTTGCTACCCCTTGGCTATCGGGACATTGAAAACGACTGGCTTGTAAATCTTCCTAAAGTCAGAACTAAAAAGGAAGACCTTTTCATCACTGATAAAGAATTGCAGGCTACTGCAAGTGCATAAACAGAAGCGCTTGTCCCCAGCAAACAGCTAGCATTGAAACAAAAAAAAGGCGTCTTAGCAACTAAGACGCCTTTTTTTATTAAATCTGAATTTCTTATTCTGCAGAAGCTGCTGCTACTGGGATTACAGAAACGTATGATTTGTTATCTGCTTTCTTTCTGAAAACTACCTGTCCATCAACTAAAGCAAATAAAGTATGATCTTTACCCAAACCTACGTTTTTATCAGGATGGTGTTTTGTACCCCGCTGACGTACGATGATATTTCCTGCAATTGCATTCTGACCACCGAAAATTTTAATACCTAAACGCTTGCTATGCGACTCGCGACCGTTCTTCGAACTACCGGCTCCTTTTTTGTGTGCCATTTTTTCTTATCTTTTTAACCGGGAAACCCAATTATGTTTTAAACTCTGTTTTTTAAGTCGTTCGGACTTTTAACTCACTACTTCCTGCTTTATTATAAAGCGATGTCAGTAATTTGAATTTTTGTAAACTGCTGACGGTGACCATTTTTCTTCTTGTAGCCTTTACGACGTTTTTTCTTGAAGACGATCACTTTATCTCCTTTTAAATGAGACAAAATTGTAGCCGAAACTTTAGCTCCTTTCAATGCATCAGCACCTACTTTAATATCACTTCCGTTAGCAGCTAACAATACCTTGTCAAATTCAATACTAGCGCCCTCGTCACCTTGTAATCTGTGTACAAAGATCTGCTGGTCTTTTGCAACTTTGAATTGCTGTCCTGCTATATTTACTATTGCGTACATTGTTAGTATGTTTTTTAAATGAGGTGCAAATATAGGGAATAAAAGTTTCAATCAAAACCTTTTTTGTTTTTTGAAACTAGCATTTATTTCTCCATTTTTATTGGTCCTGTTGTTAGTTATAGCAGTTTCTACCTCCCCCTTAAAAACTACTTTCGCAAAAAAAGCTGCTGCTCCTACCAGGCTCAATTTAGACGGCAAATATTTCATCACCGTTTACAGCAATTACTATTTCCTTACATTAACCAATCGGAACGAGCGCAGGCCGAGTCGTTTTTTAAACCACGCTACGGCTGAGATCAATTCATCTGTACCCCCACCCCTTAGTCCAATATTCTCAAAAATAAAAAAAGCATCTCTGGCTACACCGTAAAATCCCTCTACTAAGGGTAAACAGCTCACGTCCGGAACTCTTGTAACCTTTACCCGTGTGTGGCCCCCGTATTCACAGATAAAATCGCTATCGGGAATGTCCTTATACCACAAAATAAAATACTTTCTTTTCATAAGTCAACGTTTTTAGCATGAATACAAGCTTCCACTGTAGCCAAAAGCATGCTCAAGTCGAAAGGTTTAGATATTATGTCATTACAGCCGCAAGTACTGGCAATCTTCAGCAAATTAGGATACGCAGATACAATAACTACGGGTAAATGACACGTAGCAGAATTTCGCTTGATCTGCCGACACACTTCATCACCTGTTGTACCGTTCAGAAGGTAATCCACTAAGACAATGTCTGGCGAAAAGTTGGCTATCATTACGAATAGTTCTTGACAACTCTCTATTGTTTTTACCTCGTAATCAGCATATGTGAGAACTTCTTCCATCACATCAAGCACTTCTGCGTCGTCATCTAAAATTAAGACCCGTTTCTTCATAAGCTTTCATATGCATCCCTAGTGATTTTTAGCTTATCAAGCCTTTGAAGCCCCCGTTGGCACCGAAATGCCTCCTTACTGCTTAACGACACTACAAACTCTGTATCGTCGACTCCCTTTGCCATCTGCCTAGGCTCTGCATCCAGACTGAAATAAGTATCGTATTGCATCGGCATATCTGAAAGATTAGGACGGTATCGCACCGGAGTTAAATTGAGGACAACAAGGGTCTTTGACGAAAAAACAGATGTGGTCTTGGAAAGGAGAAACTTATACCCCCTCTGTTTCAAAAATTGTAGTAGATAAGGAGTCAGAAGTCTTTTCATAAGCTGATGTTGCTACAACAAAAGCAAATTTAGTTCCCACTGAGAACAAAAAAATCTGAAGAAATACTGGTTTTAGGTTCGGGAAATACGGCTTTCTCTCCTACTAAGGTGTTGCTTAAGCGACTAATCCGCTCTGAACGGCAAATCGGATCAGGGCAGCAGTATTTCGCGTTCCGGTTTTTTCAAGCAAATTTTGACGGTGACCTTCCACCGTCCGGCGACTCGTGAAAAGCTTCTCGGCAATTTCGTTATTGGTAAAACCCTCGGCAATAAGAAGGAGCACCTCTTTTTCCCGTCGGGAAAGCTCAATACCTGAACCGGTATTGGGCGCAGAAAAAGCAGCTTTATTCAAGAGTTTTACACTCATTTCTGAACAAATGTACTTCGAGCCCGCAGCCACGTGCTTAATCGCAAAAAGGAGCTCGTCCCGGCTAATATTTTTCAAAAGATATCCCGCAGCTCCAGCGCGCATAGCTTCCAACAGATACTGTTCGTTATCTACCATCGAAAGAAAAAGCACCTTCAACTGTGGATTATTCCTTTTTATCTCCTCCAGTAAACCGAGTCCGTTAAGTCCGTTCATATTCAGATCGGTTAAAAGGATCTGTGCATCCACTCCATTGGCTAGTTTTTGTATTGCCTCTATGCCATTCACTGCTTCATCTACAACTACAATTTCATTTTCCTTCTCAATCAGCGACTTTATTCCGTTTCGTACAATGTTGTGATCCTCTGCTAAAAATACCTTTATCAATTCCTGTAATCTTACTTGTCCTGAAAAAATTCAGCTCAGCCAAATATCAAAATTTTATGCATTGACGGAGATAAGGGTAAATACCTGTTTTTAGGGAGGGAAAAATACGCAGTAGCTATTCCGACTACTTTCAGGGAGGAAAATAAAGGGAAAAAACGATAAAAGCCGGCGCTTCTACACCGGCATGAAAACAATATAAAGGGCCAGGAGCAATACTTGTTCGCCTTTAAGGATTTGCAGCACTAAAAGGTGTAAGAAAGCTGTAAGCCACTGTAACTTGCCCCACCGAAGGGAACTACGCTTAAGTTATTGTTTGCCTTTTTATGAAGATGCGGCACCAAAATTCCCGCACCTGCGCCAACTGCATAACCAATCAGGTTATCGCTCAAGAAATGCATGCCGGCCCTCAAGCGGTAGTAACCGACTGTTGCTGGTACCAGGGCTGCCGCAGCCCATACATAAGGTTTCGCTTTTGATTCAGGATTAAAATCACTGAACACTTTCGCCGCAAAAAAGGTTGCTGAAGCTGTTGCCGCAGTATGCCCTGCAAAAAAGGATCGTTGCGCACCTTTCTTTGTCCTTTCCCCCAAAGGCGCCGCAGTACCATAGGTAAAAGGTCGACTCCTGTTTACAGCCCCCGCCGTGATAGTGTACATTGCTCCTGTTACAGCCATTGTTTCCAGGTATAAGGCCATCACTTGACCAGCTTTACTCCCAACATTCCTGTTTAAGAGCAAAGCAACCGGCATGGCAAAAGAAGCATAGAAAGGATAATAACTCAACTTGTCCGCATTTTCTGAGTAATCCCCGGCAGAAAACCTGTCGAAAGCGGGAACATCATTTTTAGACATCTGAGCAAGTTCCGACTCTGTGAGTCCTTCTTTATTTTGGATAAGCTTAAAACCTAAAACGTTTAAACCAATCCCAACTGCTATTGCCGGGCCGTCCACCTTGAGACTAGTTTTATAGGGAGACCAATTCCGTCCAAGGGAATCAGTCTGACTAAATGCACCTTGCGTGTATGCTGTAAGAAGGAAAAATAAAAATGTTATATTTCTTATCATGTTGTATAGTGTTTATAGCCTTAACACGATAAGATTTTAAATAGTTTGATTGTGCAGGTTGCTTCTACTGTCTGGATAAAAAAGTCACATTAAAAATCTTTTCTGCGCCATCACATACCCTAAATGCAATCCTTCGTGCATACAGACATATTTTAAAGCATCATCAATATTGTTTAGGGCAACGCCTGAACTGGTGGTATAGGCGGTGTAGTTTGAAAATAATCCGCTTTTTAGATCGGCCCGCAACTGTTCAATCGTCGCTGTTAAATAGGCTTTTAGTTCTTGAATTTCTTCCTCAGTTACCGTTGCTTCTGGCTTTGTTCCTCGCCCATACCGGCCCACTATTTCGGCAGGAACTATTAATGGTTCATTTCCTAGCTTGTAACACAGCACTTGTTGACTCGCCACCAAGTGCCCAAGATGCCATGCAATATTATTATTAAAATTTGGAGGGACGGTATTAAGGCTCTCAATAGAAAGCCCCTCAATCAATTTAAGAAAGCTTTTGCGAGCATTTTCTATCACGTCAATGTACATATTCATAAAACAAAAATATGATCTGCCGTCTTAGAGTTAAAATGATCTTCTTCGAGTACAGGACGATCAGTAACTATTATTTAATATTTCATTAAACTTTATTTATATTTAATGAAAATTTTACAACAATTATTTTTATTTGTTGTAATACTATTAGATCTTATCAGAATAACACAAACGCTATGAAAACATACACAGTCAATATCAACGGAGTTCCTTACTTTATTGAGCAGCCAAGCAGTGATTATAATATTTTCTATGTTAACAGAAAAAAAGGAACCTGCTGTATCGCGAAGGATGCGAACAAGAAGTGGATTATTGAAACTCAAGTAAATCCTGAAGCTCAGATTCCAGTAGAGCAGATAGGCCGTTTTCTCGAAGACCAATTGAGCATTAACTAGGGTGCAAGGTGCAGATTACGCAGTGTATCTGCGAAATCTGCAGTCGCAGCTAGATCAGCTTATTCTGAATCTATATTACAGCCTTTTAGGAGCTATAGATTTAGTTATGCCCTTTATCTCCCCGCTTTCTATTTTCTAAGCGTTACCATTGACTAGACTACCTTATTTCAAGCAATTTTATAAGCGATATTTCGGAGCCTACAAAGTTTGGTGAGAATTTCCTGCCTCAATTTCTACTCCCCATTCCTCAGTTTTCCCCAGAGCAGAAATAGCCTGAATAATTCCTACTTGGAACTTATTTCTTTTTAAGAAAAAAGCTAAAGAAATAGGGCAAAAAACGGGAGATTAATGAAAATGTTGTACTATTTAAGCGAGACAAGCGTTTAGGCATCAAAGTTGGATATATCAACCCAAGTTGATTATTGAACAACAAAGATGTTTAATAAATTAGCGCCTCAGGCCTTAAATTCCGATTTAAGGCCTTTTTAATTTTTCGGCTATTTTTTGGCACGACTTTGTGCTTCGGCAATTCGATCGTTTACTTCCTGAATCAATCTCCTTGCAGCGTCTTTCAACTGTGGTTTTCCATTATAATCCACGTCAAAATCGATGTGTTTTGTTTTCTGCTGATACTTAAACTCCAAATAGTATCGAGGGTCCACTGAACCATCCTCCCTATTGCCTTCCATACTCTCTGGAAAATTCCAAAACCCAAGATCCGCTGCCTTCCTGTGGAGATAAAGAAGGTCATCCTTATTTAGCTTCACATTGGTTCTAACCAGGGAGTCGCGGTCATTTAAGTATTGAAACTCGCCAGTTTTAGAATTATACTGATTAACCAAGCTATCGCCTGGGCCATACTTAAAAGTCAAGGACTCAAATTCAGCAAACTTGTAGGGTGCGTTTTTCACCATCATACCATAGTAGTACATACAGTAGACTAAAAATGGGACTACTATACTTAAACCCAAAAATATCCTTTTTGATCTATCGCTCATCTTAATTTAACTATTAATAAACAGGTAACAATAACTTATCCAGCGTCCGAGCTTATTCAAAAACCTGATCATCCACAGGTTTATACTCCTTCTCCCACTTGGCAATTACAATGGTAGCCAGGCAATTTCCAATAACGTTGACCGATGTTCTTGCCATGTCCATTAGCTCATCAATTCCAAGAATTGCCATGATTGGCCAGGCGGGCAAACCAAAAGAACTTGCCGTCCCCAGTAAAATAACCAGGGAAGCACGCGGTACGCCAGCCACTCCTTTGCTTGTAAGCATTAAGGTAAAGACAATTAACAATTGCTCGCCGATACTAAGATCAACTTTTGCTGCTTGAGCGACAAAGATAGCCGCCAGCGACAAATACAAAGTAGTACCATCTAAGTTGAAACTATAACCCGTGGGCATTACGAAAGCAACAATCTTTCGTGGAACACCCAATTTCTCCATATTCTCCATCGCTCGGGGAAGTGCAGCCTCTGAACTGGTGGTAGCAAAGGCAATAGAAACTGGCCCAGACACAGCTTGGATGAATTTTTTTATGGGCACTCCTACAAACAGCGCTATTGGTAGCAGCACGCCAAAAAGGAAAAACAGAAGCGCAACATACAATGTAATAAGCAACTTGATCAGATTAAGCAAAATATCTAACCCCATGTGCCCAACGGTTGCTGCAATGGCAGCTCCCACACCGATAGGCGCAAAGTACATGACAATGTTGGTAAACTTGAACATCACTTCGGCCAGGCTTTCAGTGAAATTTAACATCGGCACGCGCTTATCCTCTCGTACCATTGCAAGGGCAACCCCAAAAATCACGCTGAACACTACGATTTGAAGTATCTGTCCTTCTGCAATAGATTTAGCAATGTTTTCAGGGAAAATATGGAGGATAATGTCATTCCAGGACTGTGAAGGAACACTGGGCAACTCTTCATGAAAACCGGCAGGAAGGGAAATCCCAGCTCCTGCCTGAGAAATATTAATAGCAACCAGACCTATAGAAAGAGCAATGGTAGTGACAATTTCGAAATAGATGATAGACTTCCATCCCATTCTCCCCACCTGCCTCAGATCGGCATGTCCTGCAATCCCGTAAACCAGCGTAGCAAATAACAAGGGTGCCACAATAGTTTTAATCATTTTCAAAAAGACCTTACTTAATACCTGCAGGTTTTTAGCTACTTCCGGAAAATCATTGCCTATTTCAGCGCCTACAATCATCGAAACCAAAATCCACGACGTCAGGGAGTTTTTCTTTATTCCGTAAAGCAAAAGCACAACTATCGCAAGCCACCTTGAAAACAGAAGCACCGATGGAGTAACGGGCACAAGATTATATGAATTGAGAAAAGCGAGAATTGCAGCAATAGAAACCGCAATTATAGCAGCAAAACCTGCTTGTTTTAACTTCATGGAAAGGATTAATGATCAGGCAAAGGTAGTTATTTAGATTCACCACAGCAACGCTGGTTGGGGAAACCAGATGTGGAATTTAGAGAAAGGAAGAAGACGGAGCCCCTTCCTTTTATTCTACTTATCCTGACGAGCGACAAATTTGTGAAAGGTACTCACTTCTCCGTCAGCTTTTTTATCCTGATATAGAAAATCGAGTTTCTTTTCTTCAAATTTTTCAAAAAAGTCTTCCCATTCAATTTGCTCAAAACGATCGTCGTTATCGCTGTGATCAGGAAAATGAATTCGAAGAACCCCCTCGTCGTCACCTCTACCGGTATTTTTCACAGATGCGGGAACTCCTCCGCGGGCTTCAGCCCATTCTTGAATTTTTTTATGATCGTGTGTTGTCTCTGATGAACTACTCATGGTTATTATTATTTAAGAGGTCATCCCTGGCCGTAATTGCATTAGGGATGACCTCGCTGTTGCTACTTAAATTATATGCACTATTACAGAAGCAGGATCAACAATAGGATGATGATAATAATTGCTCCTACAGACAGATAAACTCCACCGCCGGTTACGGCACGTGCCTGCTGTTTCATTTCTTTAAGCTCTTTTCTCAATTCCTTACGTTGTTCACGCGTAAGTTGAGATTTATCCATAGCTTTAATTTCTTCAACACGACGTTGTATGGACTGAATTTGAGCAGTCTGCTCTTCAGTTAACTGCTTCGGTTTGTCTGCAGCGGAGGCAGAAAATGAAAGGCTCAGCATAACAGCAGCCATTAGCGTAAAAATGAACTTTTTCATAAAAGGTGTTTTTAATTGTTTCCCTTTTAACACCGGCTTTCAGAAAACTGTTTTTCAATAAGCGAAAGTTAAATGCTTCTCTACGCAGTTCAATTCTTATCTTTTCTATAGACAATACGGATTGAGCTTTTATATTTAGGGCATGAATAAAACCCTGGTTCTAATCGAGTGCAAAGATGAAGTTGGTCTTGTAGCTATCATATCGCAAGTTCTTGCCAGACACCAGTTGAATATTGTTGCAATGCGGGAATTCGTGGACGAAGCTGCCAATCGCTTTTTTGCCAGAATTGAATGTTACGGAGAAAACTTTAACGAAGATAGCCTGCAGCACGAATTAACCTCTGGCCTACCTGCACTTGCAAAGGTTACTATCAACCCAAAATCCGAAAAGCGAATTGCGGTACTTGTTACTAAAGAATATCACTGTCTGGCAGATATCCTGGTAAGACATTTCTTTAATACTCTCGGAGCTAAGGTTTGTTGTATTGCAGGAAACTATGAAGCATTACGCTCGTTCACCGAGCGTTTTGATATCCCTTTCCACTACGTAAGTCACGAGAATAAATCGAAACAAGAGTTTGAAAGCGAGTTAATCAATTCGATTGAACCATACACCCCTGATTACATTGTACTTGCTAAATTCATGCGTATTCTCTCACCGGAATTCGTAGCCCGCTTTCCAAATCGCATTATTAATATCCACCACTCGTTTCTTCCGGCCTTTATCGGCGCCAGCCCCTACAGACAGGCTTTTGAAAGAGGGGTAAAACTGATAGGCGCAACCGCTCACTTTGTGACAAATGATTTGGATGAGGGCCCTATCATTGTCCAGCAGACAAATCCGGTAAATCACACCTTTGGCGTTTCTGAAATGGTTATTGCAGGAAAAGAAATTGAGAAGTCAGTATTAAGCAAGGCACTTCAACTTGTATTTCAAGATCGCGTTTTTGTTACAGGCAACAAAACGATTATTTTCGAATAAAGGCGGGCGGATGAGAGTGATCTTCACCCACTCATTCGCCAACCTCATCCTTTCCCAGGCAAAGCAATCCAGCAAAACCGTCAGAAAGAAGAAAAAATCGAATAAAATGTCAGAAAAACAGTAAAATTTTATACAGTTTTCCAAAAATCGTTACTAAAAATTTATTTTACACTAGATTTCGAATATATTTGCCGCAACAACACAACCAAAATTGACTTATGGCAAGAAAATTATCCAGGATTCCATTCCTGTTTATTCTATTTTTTACTGTTCTCTGCTTCTTTTTCCCTTCGGTTCCTAAAAACATCAACAACACAGCAAACCTAAACCCAACGGATATTGCATGGATGCTTACTGCTACAGCCCTGGTTTTGATCATGACCCCAGGTTTAGCATTTTTCTACGGGGGAATGGTGAATAAAAAAAATGTCATTTCCACCATGCTCCAAAGCTTTATTTGCATGGCAGTGGTAACGGTTATTTGGTTTGTATTCGGTTTCGGCTTAGTATTTGGCAAGAGCCAAAATGGAATTATCGGCAATCCAGCCGACTTTTTTATGATGCAAGGTTTATTAGAGGGACAACCATGGGAACTGGCGCCAACAATTCCACTTGCTCTTTTTGCCATGTATCAACTTAAGTTTGCCATTATTACACCTGCACTTATTACCGGTGCATTCGCCGAACGCATCCGCTTCATCTCCTACGTTTTTTTCATATGCCTGTTTTTCATTTTCATTTACGCCCCTTTAGCCCATGCAACCTGGCATCCGGAAGGAATCTTATTTGAACTTGGGGTCCTGGATTTTGCAGGCGGAACAGTAGTGCATATGTCCGCAGGCTGGGCGGCGCTTGCCTCCGCTCTTTATTTGAAACGCAGAAACGAACCCAATCATAATCCTGCAAGAATCACTTATGTTATGCTCGGAACCGGACTCTTATGGTTCGGCTGGTTTGGCTTCAACGCTGGATCTGCATTCCATGTAGGAAGCCTGTCAGTCACTGCGCTTTCAACTACTATGGCTGCTTCAGCGGCAGCTGCTCTGGCCTGGATATTTTTTGACGCATTCAAAGGCCGTAAACCCTCAGCAATGGGAACCTGTATCGGCGCAGTTGTTGGACTAGTAGCTATTACACCCGCTGCCGGATTTGTCACCATCCCTCATTCGTTAGCAATTGGAATCATCTCCTCGATTGTAAGTAACCTGGTAGTTGATTGGCGTACAAGAACTTCTATAGATGATACGCTAGACGTATTTCCGTGCCATGGCGTTGGTGGTATGGTGGGGATGCTACTAACAGGGGTTTTTGCATCACAAGCGATCAATCCAGCAAATGAAACAGGTAACGGGCTTTACTACGGCGAAACAAAACTTTTCATCGTTCAAACAGTCGCGCTTATTGGCGTTTCTATTTTTGCTTTCCTTGGTTCCCTTTTATTGTTAAAAGTTACTGACTTGATAACTCCATTACGGGTTTCAGAGGAAGATGAACGTCTTGGTTTGGATATAAGCCAGCACGGCGAGAGTTTGTAGTATTATTTGTTATACAATTAATAGAAGAAGGCGCGAAAGCGTCTTTTTTTATATCTGAGCAGCTAAGAATCTTTGCGAAGCTAAACCCTATCCATCTTTATCGGTTATAATCAGCAAAAAGCTAACGTGATTAAACTTCCTTCGCTTCTAGATAATGACTTCTACAAGTTCACCATGCAGAATGGTGTAATAAAACTTTTTCCGAGAGCAAAAGCTAAATACGAATTTATCAACCGGGGAAAGCATAGGTTTCCTCCAGGGTTTGCTGCAGCTTTAAGAGAGGCGGTAGACAACATGTCACTTCTTAAGCTAACTACGGATGAAAAGCAATTCCTCGCTAAGAACTGTCCTTTCCTCGACCCTACATACCTTGACTTCCTTCAAGGTTATTGTTACAACCCAGACGAAGTTATCATACGGCAGACAGAAGAAAACCTGCAGGTTTCGATTGAGGGATATTGGTATCGAGCTATTTTATGGGAAGTTCCCTTGATGGCCTTAATTTCGGAATTGTACTACCAACTTGTTCAGGCACAACCAGAGTCAGATAAAACGATAAGCGAGAAAACCAAAGCTAAAATTGAAAAATACACGGAGCTGGGAGTATCAGTTGCAGATTTTGGAACGAGGCGCCGGCACTCTTTCCATGTACACTCCCTGGTGGTAGAAACGCTCAAAAAATTCGGAGGTAAGACTTTTGTAGGGACAAGCAACGTGTATTTGGCATTTCTGAATAAAACGAAACCGATTGGGACACATGCACACGAATGGTTTATGTTTCATGCCGCTAAATACGGTTTTAAAATGGCAAACGCCGTTGCTCTCGAAAACTGGACCAATGTGTACCGGGGCGATTTGGGTATTGCCCTTTCTGATACATATACTACAGAGGCCTTTTTTCAACAATTCGATAAGAAGTTTTCTAAGCTTTTTGACGGTGTACGTCACGATAGTGGAGACCCTGTAGAATTTGCCCAAAAAACAATCAAGCATTATTCCTCCCTAGGAATTGATCCATCATCAAAGACAATTATTTTTTCAGACGCCCTGAACTACGAAAAAGTTAAAAAGATCGCGGCGTTTTGCGCGAAAAAAATCGGAATGTCCTTCGGCATAGGAACTAATTTGACAAATGATGTAGGCCTCAATCCTCTCAACATCGTAATAAAAATGACAGAGGCGTTGCCAGAGGACCAGCAGTGGCAAAACGTGATTAAGCTATCAGATGAACCAGGGAAGCACACCGGAAATTTGGAGGCGATTGCGCTCGCGAAAAAGATTTTAAATATCGAATAAGGATCTTGTTGGTTTTTTTATTTTGCAGCCAGCTATGGAGAAAATCTACATTAAAAGTATGGTGTGTCAGCGGTGCATTTATGCGGTTGAGCAACAACTAAATGCCCTCGGCATTACCCCGCTCAACGTACAGCTGGGAGAAGTGACAATAGAACAACCCTTGACCCGAGATCAAGAGTCTGTATTGAAAGCTAATCTGGCGGCCATCGGCTTTGAGGTACTGGACGACGAAAAACAAAAGTTGATAGAAAGAATAAAAACTATTGTCATTGAAAAAGTACACTATCAGGAAGGCGATGAAAAATTGAAGTTCTCCGCAATGTTATCCCAGCAGCTGAACAAGGACTACTCTTACCTCAGCAACCTCTTTTCGGAAGTTGAAGGAATCACAATAGAAAAATTCATCATCGAACAAAAAATAGAGCGTGTAAAGGAGCTTCTTATTTATGACGAATTAAATTTAAGCGAAATTGCTTTCAAAACAGGATATAGCAGCGTAGCGCACCTTTCAGCCCAATTCAAAAAAATCACGGGTCTCACTCCTAGCGCCTTTAAGCAGATGGGAATTCGAAGCAGGAAATCCTTGGACAAGATATAACAAAAACGTTACAGTAAACCAGAGTGAAATCGTAACGAATTGATTATTAATTAAAAAGCGGAGCCAGAACTAAGATTTTTCAATTATACATCTTTGCTGAACTAAAATTAATAACATTTTCGCCACTGCTATGTTAATTTAACAAAACCAGCCAGCTTCTGATTATCGCTTTCGATTTAGTAAAACATAAACACGTTTAGTCAGTGAGTCTGTAATTTGAATTTTTATTGATGCGACAACTTTTTTTTTTACATCTTCACGCCCGGCTAAAAAAAGGTCATTTGAACAGAGTCGCTTTACAACAAAGTGGATCAGTTGGAATTAATATTGATGTAAATACCCGGGAGTCACTATGCTAAATTTGTACCGCCAACTTATTAGTAACAACCTAAACAATACTATCTTCGAGGAACTCTCGGAAGAGTGGATTGAGAGGCTGTCACCAGGAATAAGCGGTGAACTAGTAAATGGATTCTTCAACGCGGGCATTCTCACAGTGAACATGTCAGACTTTAATCGAGACGACTTTTATGATAAAGAAATTAAAAATAAGTTTGAGTATTACTGTGAAAGGCTCTATTTAGAGCTTGCACCTATAATAGAGAAGTGCCTTCGTAGAATGTTTCTTGGCTTTAATGACAATTTAAGTGAATACAAGGTCGTCCTATTCATGGAAGGACGAGAGGAAGATCATTTGGAAGCCGTGAAGTACAATATTCACATTTTTTAGGACTTCCCTTTACAACAGCCCCCTCCTCTAATTCTTCAAACATTTCCCCTATCTTAGAGCCCTTATTATCACAGGATTTGAAACTGTTTTCCAACAAATCAGTAAAAGAACTTTTTAAACGTTAGATATCACACAAAGCGAATGAGGCCTATATCTATACCCCATCACATTTTAAAATTTTGGTCACCCAGCAAAGACACTCAGTCCCTCATTGAAGATACACGAAGAGCTTATCGAGAACTATTGAAGGGAGAACCTGAAGTATCGATCGTGATACCTGCTTATAACGAAGAAGAAAACATTGTACAAACCCTCGCTTCGCTAGCTCACAATAAAACAGAACGGTCTGTTGAAATAGTTGTAGTCAACAATAACTCAAAAGATAACACTGAAGCCCTTGTTAAGGCTTGCGGCATTTCCTGCATTCTTGAGACTACCCAAGGAATTACTCCCGCTAGAAACTGTGGTTTAGCACAAGCACGCGGCAAGTACATTCTAAACGCTGACGCGGATACTATCTACCCAAGCGACTGGATCGAAGAAATGATCAGGCCTCTGGCTACTAACAACAACGTTGCGATAACTTATGGCCGATTTTCTTTCATCCCTATCGGAAACACGGGGAGATTCACTTACTTCTTTTATGAGTACTTTGCAGATTTCACCCGAAGACTCAATAAATATATAAAGGATGAAGCTGTTAACGTATATGGCTTCAACTCCGGGTTCAGGAGAGACCAGGGACTGGAGGTAGATAGCTTTAACCATCCACCGGGAACTAACGAGGACGGCTACCTCGCACTGAAACTAAGAAACAAGGGCTTCGGCAAGTTACATTATGTAACCAACACCAAGGCTTTAGTATGGACCACTGACAGGCGGATCCAGATAGACGGAGGATTATGGAAAGGCACCTCGAAAAGAATCAAAAGAGTGTTACTAAGGAGATAGTCGAAAACCAAACACCAAAAGGAGCATTAGGGAAAAACCAAATGCTCCTTTTTTTTTACAAAACCATCAAAAAATTTCACCTAAATACGAGATAAAAACACAAAACCTAGCGGAACTAACTAAAACTATAGCAACAAAACCAATATTTAGATATAAAAAATTGCAAAATACAGCCATTTTTTACTGATTTAATTTAATTTCTCGTAAAAATTACCAAATCACCTAACTTTTATATGATATATATCATATAATTTGAGCCTTTTATACTACATTTGTTATAAATCAAACGGAAAAACAAGAAGTCGCAGCCTTATTTCCGGGAGAGTAGAAGAAAATAGGTGCTTTAACAAAATTAAAACCATGACAAACGAGAAAGAAACAATCGTAGTAATTGGAAATGGTATGGTTGGTTACAAGTTTTGTGAGAAACTTGTTGCAAAAACAGATGCTTACCAGATAGTAGTTTTTGGAGACGAACCGAGGCCAGCTTACGATCGCGTTCATTTAAGTGAGTATTTCAACGGCAAGACCGGCGATGACTTACTGATGAACACACTCGAGTGGTACTCAGACAAAAAGATTAGTTTACACCTGAACGATCCGGTTCAGGAGATTGACCGACATAACAAAACAGTCCACTCTCTTAAAGGAATCACACAATCCTACGATTACCTTATTCTAGCTACAGGCTCATCTGCATTTGTACCCGATATCCCCGGCGTAGAAAAAGAAGGGGTCTTTGTTTATAGGACCATCGAAGACCTGGAACTGATCAGCGCCTATTCGAAAAAGGCTAAAAATGGAGCCGTAATGGGAGGCGGACTTTTAGGACTGGAAGCCGCGAAGGCCCTACTCGACCTTGGAATTCAGGAAACTCACGTTATAGAGTTCGCACCCCGGCTAATGCCGAGGCAGATTGATTCGGCCGGAAGCAATATGCTTCAAATGAAACTAAGAGCGCTTGGGCTCCAAATTCATCTGAACAAGAGCACGGCACTTATCGCGGGAGATGGAAAAATTGAGGCACTGAACTTTACAGACGACACCACACTACCAGTAGACATGCTGGTTATATCGGCGGGTATTCGCCCACGGGACGAACTCGCTAAGTTAGCAGGATTAGAAGTTGGAACAAGGGGCGGCATAGTTGTAAATGAGCACATGCAAACGTCTGATGCCAACATCTTTGCAATCGGGGAATGTGCTTTGCACAGCGGCATGATTTATGGCTTAGTAGCACCAGGATATGAAATGGCCGAAGTAGCGATTAGCAAAATCGCCGGCGGCGACAAGCAGTTTACCGGGTTCGATATGAGCACTAAGCTAAAACTGATTGGTGTGGATGTCGCAAGCTTCGGAGATCCGTTTATCAACGAACCTGACTGCAGGACAATCGCTCTTGAGGACACCAGCAAAGGCATCTACAAGCGGATCAACATCAGCAAGGATGGAAAAGAATTACTTGGCGGCGTGCTTATTGGCGACGCAGCAGACTACAATATGCTGCTTCAAACCGTTAAGAACAAACTTGCCCTTCCTCCAAATCCGGAAGATCTGATTCTAGGAGCACGAGGCGGAGCCGTAAATGAAGGCGCAGGAGTAATGAGCCTGCCCGACGATGCCTTAATATGTTCTTGCGAATCAGTAACGAAAGGAGACATTTGCTGCTCCGTAAAAGAAGAGGGTGTAACATCGCTGGATGGGATAAAAAAATGCACAAAAGCCGGAACCGGCTGTGGCGGCTGTATTCCGATGGTAAAGGACATCATCACCGGAGCAATGAAAGAGCAAGGCATGTACGTTAAAAACGTGCTCTGCGAACACTTTGACTACTCCAGACAAGAGCTTCTTGATCTGATTAAGATGAACAATGTCCGCAGCTATGACGAAGTCCTGGATCATTACGGCAGAGGCGATGGTTGCGAAGTATGCAAGCCAGCAGTAGCGAGCATTCTTTCAAGCCTCTGGAACGATTTGATCGTCAAACAACAACCCATTCAGGACAGTAATGACAGGTACCTGGCCAACATTCAGAAAGGCGGAACCTACTCTGTTGTACCACGCATTCCAGGAGGTGAAATTACCCCTGAAAAACTGATTGTAATTGGACAGGTAGCAAAAAAATACAACTTATACACCAAAATTACCGGCGGACAGCGCATTGACCTCTTCGGCGCTCACGTCAATGACCTTCCAAACATCTGGGAAGAACTGATCGACGCTGGATTTGAAAGTGGACATGCTTATGGAAAATCGCTTAGAACCGTTAAAAGCTGTGTTGGCAGCACTTGGTGCCGCTTTGGCCTACATGACAGTGTATCTTTTGCAATAGAAGTGGAAGACCGCTACAAGGGAATACGCTCTCCGCACAAGCTAAAAGGCGGAGTAAGTGGCTGCATCCGCGAATGCGCAGAAGCACAGGCAAAAGATTTCGGGATTATTGCAACTGAAAAAGGCTGGAACCTATACATCTGCGGAAACGGAGGATCAAAGCCACAACACGCCCAGCTACTTGCCGCAGACATCGACAAAGAAACCTGCATAAAATACCTGGACAGGTTCCTGATGTTCTACATCAAAACAGCAGACCCGCTGGCGAGAACAGCAACCTGGCTGAACAAAATGGAAGGCGGAATGAGCTACCTTAAAAACGTGATCATTAACGATAGTCTCGGAATTTGCGAACAACTGGAAGAAGAAATACAAGGCTTGATTGACACGTACCACTGTGAATGGGCTGAAGTTGTTAGAAATCCGGAGCTAAGAAAGCGCTTCAGCCATTTTGTAAACGCACCTGAAGAGAAAGATCCAACAGTAGCGTTTGCCCCTATGCGTGAACAAGTGAAAGCTAAAGAATGGTAAAAGTATTTTGAACCTCAGTTTAACCCTTAAAAAAATTTGGTGATGGAAATAGAATTAGCAACAGATCTGAAGTGGATATTAGCATGCAGCACCCTTGATGTTCCTGAGAACGGAGGTGCGTGTATAAAACACGAAGATGAACAGATAGCAATTTTCAATTTCAGCAGAAGAAACGAGTGGTTCGCCACTCAAAACCTATGCCCTCATAAACAGCAAATGGTTTTATCAAGAGGCATGATTGGCAGCACTGGAGATACTTGCGAACCTAAAGTGGCCTGCCCCTTTCACAAGAAAACGTTTTCTTTAGTTACCGGCGAATGTCTAAGCGGAGACGAAGAATATGAAATAAAGACCTACCCCGTTAAAGTAATCGGCGATAAAGTCTACGTGGGGATAAGATCAACAACTTAAAAAAAAGTTGCTGTTGTTAAATATCGTTTCCCGGCAGCAATGCCGGGATTTTTGTTTTTAGAAAGGCACTAACAAAAGACCAGCAACAAAAGCAAAAGCAATTTTCAGTTATATCTTTGCGTAAAGAAAGAAATTAGAATCCATGAGGGATATCGCACACAAACAAATAACGCTGCGGACGGCAAAAGCTACGGGAATCATTTTTTGCTCTGCCGAAACAATTGAGAGGATCAAGAACAATGGCTTACCGAAAGGAAACTTGTTTGATGTAGCGCGGGCAGCAGGGTTTATTGGTGCTAAACTTACCCCTCAACTACTTCCTCATTGCCATCCGGTTACCATTGATGGCATGGAGATTAGCTTTGATTTTCTAAGCCAGGAAAAGCACGCAGAACTTTTTCCTGATGCTGTTTTTTCTCGAATTGGGATCGTAATTTCAGGCGAAGCCAAATCTATAGGCAGAACCGGGATTGAAATGGAAATGCTTACGGCAGTAAGCGTAGCTGCTCTGGAGATCTACGACATGCTTAAACCCGTCGACACCACACTCGAAATTGGACATATTCGACTTTTAGAAAAAAAAGGCGGTAAGAGCGATCGAAAAAAATACTTCAGCACCTCCCCTGTTTGCGCTGTGCTTGTTTGTTCTGACTCTTGCGCCGAGGGAAAAAGGGAAGATCGGAGCGGACAACTGATCAAACAAATGCTCGAAAACATCAAGGCCGAGGTTAAATACTACAAAATCCTACCTGACGATAAAGAACAAATCCAATCACAAATCAAAGAATGGGTTACTGAGGATGTACATTTTATTTTCACAACGGGCGGCACGGGACTAGGTCCCCGCGACAACACAGTTGGTGCTGTAAAGGAAATTTTGGAACGTGACGCGGATGGAATCACGGAGGCCATGCGGAATTTCGGACAAATGCGTACCCCTTTAGCGATGATGAGCCGTGGCGTTGCGGGATCTATTGCTCAAAGTCTTATTGTCACCCTTCCGGGAAGCACTGACGGAGCACGTGAGTCGCTCGAAGCCATCCTTCCTGCAGTTTTTCACGCCCGGAAGATGATGAAAGGCGGGGGACATTGAAACAAATTATCTTAAAAGAAACAAACAGTGACCGACTTCCACGAAGCACAAGAGACCGTAATATCTAAAGCCCGTTCTTTTGGGAGCGAAACTATTAATCTGGAAGATGCAGACGGTCGTGTTCTGGCGGAAGATGTTTTTGCTGATCGAAATTACCCACCCTTCAATCGCGCAGCAATGGACGGCTTCGCGATCAAATACTCTGACTGGGTAGCAGGCAAACGGAAATTCGGGATACAGGAGCTAATTTTTGCGGGAGAACAAGCAAAAACTTCCCTTTCCTCGGGGAATGCTTATAAAATAATGACTGGCGCATCTGTTCCTGAATCTGCAGACCTCGTAATCCGCCGGGAGGATGCCTTGGAAAAGAACGTACAAGAGGTAAGTTTCAACTTGACACAAGTTGTCCCTTTTCAAAATATAGCCAGACAGGGGGAAGATTTAACAGCGGGTGCTCTCGCCATAACTGCTGGCACAATTTGCAATCCCGCAGTAATAAGCACGCTGGCCACCTTAGGAAAATCGTCTATAAGAGTAGCAAAACTCCCCAGAGTTGCCCTATTTACCACAGGCGACGAGGTCAAACCCATAGACTCAGAGTTAAGCCCTGTCGAAATCCGGAACAGCAATCAATGGCTGATAAAATCATTGTTGAAGACTTGGTTGATAAAGCCGCAAAAGATTCAACATATCGCTGACGAAATGAGCGCCCTAAAAGAAACTATCGCTACTGCCATTAATTTTGATATCATTATTATGTGCGGGGGAGTATCTGCGGGCGACGCAGATTTTGTTCCTGATGCATTAACAGCGCTGGGAGTCCAAAAACTGTTTCATAAGGTAGCGATAAAGCCTGGAAAGCCGGTTTGGTGCGGACTGCTTCCCCATGGCGGAATTGTCTTCGCACTACCGGGAAACCCTTTCTCCTGCTTAGTGAATTTCAAGTTACTGATTGAACCCTACCTCCGGTCGTCTTTCGGCCTCGAGCCCTTAAATACTCGAATTCTTCCATTTGAGGGTCAGCGCAAAAGGAAATCTAATTTAGATGAATTTTTTCCAGCAAAAATCAAGGGATTTCCGTCACGCTTAACACCAACAGAGATTAATGGATCGGGAGACATCCGGCTAGGCATCGGCGCTGAAGCTTTGGCCTGTCATTCAAAAAAACATCCCGAACTTGAATCCGGGATGCTCGTCGAATACTATCCTCTCCACTAATTAGAAAACAGGAACAGGAGTATCAGCGATAGAAAAGTCAACATCCTGGGTCAACATCAACAGCCTATTCTCGTCGATGATTTTAATATCTTTACCTCTTGTCTCAATGGCCTTCTCCCCAAGCAATTCATTTATAGTACGAAATACAGTTTCATAAGTAGCCCCGGCGTAAGAAGCAAGATCCTGCCGGGTCAGCTCAAGGCCTATAAACCCATCATCGGTAAGCCCAAACTTTTCTTTTAGCGTTAGCAACGCCTGAGCTACCCTACCCTTCACCGGCATATGAGCTAAATTACGCATCTTCCTTTCAGACTCCTGCAGTTCATCAGCAAAAAACATCATTAGCTTATAAGTAAGTTCGTGATTCACTTTTAGAGTCGCTTCAAAAAAATCTATCGGAATAAAACACACTACACCATTCTCTAGTGCTGTACCGGAAACCGGGTAATATAGATTTGTACCAAGCCCGCGATGACCGACAATCGCACCCTCCTGCGCAAAGCGAATGATCAGCTCTTTCTCTGGCCCCCATTTTTTGTGAACTTTCACACTTCCCTCGTGGACAAAATAAACCCCGGTTACCGGTTCTCCCTCCCGAAATATGACTTCTCCCTTTTTTACATTATAATTTACCCGATGCAAACTCAGCGCCGGATGCCACTCTCTTAAACATGATTTACACAGAAAACATCGATTAAGATCACATTGACTTTTACTCCTCTTCATAGCAACATTCTTATTTTTTAAATAAACGCGAAACAACAAAAGAGAAAAACGAGGGAAACAAAACGATGTGCAACAAAAAAAATCGCCTAAAAATACATTAAAATAAAGCAAAGACGACAATGACAAGCAAAATAAAGCCATGAACCTTAAAAAAACGAAGTAAAACTTCAAAAAATCGGCCTCAATCCGAATAAAAACAGCTAAAATTTCTTACAACTTTCTTCAGACACCAAAAAAATAACACTATTTCCTATTAAAGAAGTGTCAAAATGAAGCTATCTAGCAATTATATCTTTATTAAAATCAAAATTTGCAGCCATTTTCATTAAATAAATCATATTAATTCACTTTTTCTCGTGATAAAATTGACATTAAGTATTAATTACAATAACTTTATCACATTCAAAAAGAGAAAAACAAGCAGAAAAATCAAAAACGATACTAAAAATGATAAAAAGGAGAAGAATTTGAGGTAGAAAAACTTAAAAACCATAAAAAACCCCGAATGGAGGTCGCAGTCCAGCCGGGGCATAAAGTTTCAAGTGCTTTAACAAACTTAAAAACCATTCAAATGTACAAAAAACTTATCACTCACAAATCCAAAGTGAAAGTTGTGAGCGGGATGTCGCTACTGCTCACTATTTCATCTACAACACTTGGCCAGGTTGCAATCGACGGACAACTTCGTGGTCGTGGGGAAGTTAGAAACGGCACAGGAACCCTCAGGCCTGTCACTTACGATGCCGCTGCTTTCATTTCGCAACGAACCCGCCTTAACTTCAACTACAAGTGGACAAGATTGAACTTTAGAGCATCGATTCAAGATGTAAGAGTGTGGGGACAGGATGCTTCGACCATCAGTATGGCCGACGGGAACAGACTCACGGTCCACGAAGCTTGGGCAGACGTTATCCTATCAAACAAAAAAGACTCAACCTTCAAGAGCTCTCCTTTTGAATTTTTAAGTACAAAACTTGGTAGGCAGGAAATTGTGTATGATGACGCCCGCCTTCTAGGCAACCTGGACTGGCTGCAGCAAGGTCGCCGGCATGACGCGGTTATTCTGAAATTAGTGCAAAAGGGGTGGCAAATAGATTTAGGAGCAGCTTTCAATCAAAACACCGACGCATTCAACTACAACGGCACGTATTATACTCCGGCAAACATCAACGCTACCGTCAAAGACAGCAAGGGCAATTTGGTTAACACGCCGACTGGACTCATTCCCCTTGTAAATGCCAGCGGATTGAGTTCAAAAAATGGAAGCCCCGCTTTTAATGGCCCCATATCTACCAATGCAGCCACCCAGAATTACAAGAGCTTCGAGTATCTATACGTGGCCAAAGGCTTTAATAAGCTGAAACTTTCCGGATTGTTTTTCATGGATCAATTCGCCAAGTACAGATTAGACTCGGTAGCAAATAGCGCTGGTTCAGACGCGGCCTATGTTTACGGCAGAAGATTCAATCAAAAAGGCACTAATAATCGATTTACAACAGGTTTATTTCTCACGGCTCCAATTGGTAGCAAAACACAATGGATGTTAAACGCAAGTGCCTACTACCAAGGTGGAAAAGACCGCGACGGACTCGATCTGAGTGCCTACATGGCTACCTTTTCTATAGGATACAACAGAGCACTTTTCAACTACAGTATCGGACTTGATTATCTATCGGGCAACGATGCTTCCACACCCACTACTGAGAACCGCCGGTTTGATCCCCTTTACGGGACGCCGCATAAGTTCTGGGGGCTGATGGATTACTTCTATGCGGGAACAGGAGCGCCTGTAGGCGGACTTAGTAACCCTTTTGCAAAGATCAAGTACAGCAGCAAAAACAAGCGCTTTGTTTCCAATCTGGACTACCATTATTTCGCCTTTGCGAATGACAGACTAGATGCAGCGGGAAATCCTTTGAAAGCCTATCTGGGTAGTGAGATCGACTTTATCAATTCCTACACACTCAACAAGATCACCGCAGTAGAATTAGGTCTGGCTTATCTGGCTGCAACCAGAAGCATGGAATATGCAAAAGGCGTAACCCCGAACTCCACCAAGCTAAACAATACCTGGGCTTATCTTCAAATAAACATCAAACCCGACTTCCTTTCAAAATAATCTAAAACCCACCCGATATGAAACTTTTCAACTCAACGAAAAACAAAATTAAATCCGCAGTAATCCTTTTAGCAGCCATTGCTTTGATTACCTCTTGCGGTACCACCGAAAAAACTGCCTCTTCTGGCAGTGATTCATCCAGCAGCGCAGAACCGATTAGGCTAGGTTTTATTCCCCTCACCGACTGTGCTTCCTTAGTGATGGCAAAAGAACTGGGTTTGTTCGAAAAATATGGTGTAAACGTAGAGTTGTCCAAGGAAGCATCTTGGGCAAATGTTCGGGACAAGCTGTTAACCGGAGAATTGCAGGGTGCACACTGCCTGTTCAGCATGCCGTTCTCTGTGTACACAGGTGTTGGTGGAAAGTCGGGAAGTGTGATGAAGATTGCAATGATTCTTAATAATAATGGTCAGGGAATCACCCTTTCAAATAAATTTTGCGATCTCCTCGGATCCAATGAAGTAGCAAAAGTACAAGGTGCCGTCTCAAAGTTGAACGCACAAAAGCAGTTGCAGTTTGCGATGACTTTTCCTGGTGGAACCCACGATATCTGGTTGCGCTACTGGATGGCAGCAACCGGCATCGACCAAAAAGCTGTAGGTATCAAAACCATTCCTCCTCCTCAAATGGTGGCCAATATGAAGGTGGATAATATGGATGGCTATTGTGTTGGAGAACCTTGGAACGGCGTAGCGGTAAAAGAGAAAATCGGATTTACGCACATCGCTTCGCAGGAGATCTGGCAGAACCATCCGGAAAAAGCACTTGTGGTAAATGAAGCATTTAGCAATGCAAGTAAAGAAGATCTTAAGAAAATAATGAAGGCAGTGATCGAGGCCTCTATCTGGCTCGACAGCCTGCCAAACCGGAAAAAGGCAGCTCAGATCTTATCGCACACACAATACGTTAACGCCCCTGCAGAAGTGATCGAAGCTCGCTTGATGGGCACGAATAACGTGGGATGCAAATTCGGAGACAGGAAATACACCGACTACATGAAATTTTACAACGAGGGGATGACAAACGCACCTCGCAAGTCCTACGGCATCTGGTTTATGACGCAGTTTGTGAGATTCGGTATGCTTTCTACCCCTCCCGCTGACTATAAGGCAGTGACTGATAAAATAGTAATGACCGATCTGTTCAAAGAAGTGGCAGACGAAATAAAGCTTACCGTTCCGGACGACGACATGAAGCCTTTTACCATTACCATCGATAAAGCGGTATTTGACCCGAACAACGTTAACGGATACCTCGCTGCTGCAAAGAAATAAAGAAAAAAATCCGATACCCATGAATAAGAATCTATTATCAGTAGCATATTTTATTGCAGGATTCGCAATATTGTTTGCCGGTTGGGAATTAGCAAGTCTAAGTACGAAGGGGGAGCTTCCCTCCCCTTTCGCTACCATGGCTGTCTTTTTTGAAATGTGGTCCCGACCCTTTTACGATGCAGGACCTAACGACAAAGGAATAGGCATCCAACTACTTGCATCGTTAAAAAGAGTATTCGTTGGTTTCGGCATCGGGACATTGATAGCAGTACCGGTCGGGTTCCTTATCGGTTCAAACCGCATCGTGTTCAACATCCTCAACCCGGTGATCCAGGTGTTAAAGCCAGTATCACCTCTGGCCTGGTTTCCACTTGGACTTGCCATGATGAAAGTATCCGATAAAGCAACCCTGTTCGTTATCATCATCACCTCACTTTGGCCTACCCTGATCAATACTGCTCTTGGAGTAGCATCTGTTCCTCAGGACCATAAGAACGTGGGCAAAGCCTTCGGATTCTCCACCTGGAAATACATCACCAAAATTTTATTACCTGCCAGTCTTCCACTAATTATCACGGGACTGCGTCTCAGCATTAGTGTTGCCTGGCTGGTAATTGTAGCGGCTGAAATGCTGTCAGGAGGAGTTGGAATAGGATTTTTTGTATGGGATAGCTGGAATGCACTCAGCCTCGAGAAAGTTATTTCCGCCATTCTGATCATCGGAATCATGGGACTGCTGCTCGACAAGATCTTCGCAGTGATCCAAAAGAAATTCACCTACGCTATCTAAAACGTAACACTTAAAATTTGATTGAGATGGAAACAGTTGAAATACACACTCCCACAGAAAAAAGCTTCGCAGAATCAGTTATCGCAGAAGCATTAAATACTCCATTAAGTATCGATGTTGACAATGTTACCGTCAGCTTTCCTTCCTCCAAGGGTAAAGGCATTTATACTGCGGTAAAAGAAATCAGTCTAAAAGTTAAAAAAGGAGAGATTATTTCTCTGATTGGCCACTCCGGCTGTGGAAAATCAACCTTAATGGGAACAATAAGCGGAATGGTAAAACCCACTACGGGGACGGTCACCGCGAACGGAAACCGGGTAACAGGTCCTGGTCCTGACCGCGGCATTGTGTTCCAAAACTACTCGCTCCTCCCCTGGCTCACGGTTTTTCAAAATATTTACGAGGCAGTCGACTCTGCCATCAAAGGAAAATCTACCTCTAAAAAAAAAGAACTAGTTGAGCAAAATTTAAAGATGGTGAACCTCTGGAGTCACAAAGACAAACTTCCGGGGCAGCTCTCCGGCGGAATGAAACAGCGTGTCGCCATCGCCCGGGCCTTCGCCATCAACCCTAGTATTCTACTACTCGACGAGCCTTTTGGCGCGTTGGATGCGCTAACGAAAAGCTCCATGCATGTAGAACTTCTCAAGCTCTGGAACCTGGATAACCGCCAAAAGACAATTGTAATGGTGACTCATGATATTGAAGAAGCAATATTCCTGTCGGACAGAGTTGTAGTGTTGAACAACGGCCCGGCGGCCACCATCAAAGAAATTGTAGACGTTCACCTTGAACGACCAAGAAACAAAAAGGATATCGTTCACGATCCGGAATACATGAAAATCCACGACCGCCTCTTAAGCTTACTGATCGACAAATTTTCCATCCACGACATCCATTAATAACATATACAAATACGAAAGGTAATGAATAAGCCACTATCGAAATTAAACATCTTCAGTGCAAAAGGTATACAGATGAGAACGTTTCACATCACCTGGGTTACATTCTTCTTCTGTTTTTTTGGTTGGTTTGGGATTGCGCCGCTGATGCCGGTTGTGAGAGAACAACTTGGGCTGAACAAAGAGCAAGTAGGAAACATTATCATCGCTTCTGTTTCAGCAACAATCATCGCACGATTGGTAATTGGAAAACTATGTGATAGCCTGGGCCCACGCCTTTCATATACCATTTTGCTACTCGTCGGCTCGATTCCTGTAATTGGGATAGGCTTAAGCAATAGCTACGAGAGCTTTCTCTTGTTCCGGTTCATGATCGGGATTATCGGAGCTTCATTCGTGATTACCCAGTTTCACACTTCCATGATGTTTGCCCCAAATGTCATCGGCACAGCCAATGCTGTATCGGGCGGCTGGGGAAATTTGGGCGGCGGGGTTACCAACCTCGCGATGCCTTTGATAGCGTCAGTATTTGTTTCCCTCGGCTTTTCCACAGAAGCAGATTCCTGGAGATACGCCATGATTATTCCGGGTGTGATCCTGATTGTCATGGCTTTCATCTATTTCAAATACACAAAGGATACACCTGCAGGCAACTTCCGTGAGATCAGCAGAGCAAAAAAGGTCAAAACCAAAGGCACTTTCACTTTGGCGATGAAAGACTACCGGACCTGGGCGCTGGCATTTGCCTACGCCGCTTGTTTCGGTATTGAAATAACCGTCGACAATGTTGCTGCAACGTTTTTTGTTGACAACTATAACGCTTCGCTAATCCTGGCCGGCGCACTTGCTGCCTCTTTTGGCCTGATGAATATTTTTGCAAGAGCCCTGGGTGGGTACTTCAGCGATAAAGTCGGACAGATCTACGGTTTAAGAGGTAAAGGTTTATTACTAGGCCTGTTCCTTGTACTGGAAGGGATCGGCATTGCCTATTTCGCCCAAGCCGGATCGTTAACTGCTGCAATTGTAGCAATGTTGATCTTTGCTTTATTTTTAAAAATGGCAAATGGTGGAACGTACTCAATCGTCCCATTTGTAAATAAAAAAGCTATCGGTTCTGTCAGCGGCATTGTGGGAGCTGGAGGAAACATCGGCGCAATGCTCGCAGGATTCCTGTTCAAGGCAACCTCGATCACTTATGCAGATGCTTTTTTGTATCTGGGAATAGCAGTAGTGGTGATCGGAGTGATAATCGCCGTGATTCCATTCGAGACAGAAACTTCTAGAGCAGAGGCAGACGTATTAGATGCCGAACTGAAACCAACACTACAAACTGTTTAATTCACCAAATTCAAGGAGATTGCATGGAGCATAAGAAAGGCGGAAACTCATTCACAAGCACTTGCGGCTATTGCGGAGTGGGATGTGGAGTAGTGGTAGATATTGAGAAAAATGGCTCGATAACGGTAACTGGTGATAAAGATCATCCGGTAAACAAGGGGATGCTCTGCAGCAAAGGGATGAACCTGCAGTACACGGTGAACGATAAAAGCGACCGCTTACTGTATCCGGAAATGCGGTTTAACAAAAACATGCCGAGACAACGGGTCTCCTGGGATGCTGCCTTGGAGCGCACAGCTGCTGTTTTTAAAACCTTTATCGATAAATACGGCCCTGACTCGGTTGCATTTTACGCTTCTGGACAGTGTTTAACCGAAGAGTACTACGTTATCAACAAGCTGATTAAAGGCTTTATTGGAAGTAATAACATCGACACGAATTCCCGCCTGTGTATGAGCAGCGCGGTAGTGGGATACAAAATGTCCTTAGGGGAAGATAGTGTTCCTGTTTGTTATGACGACATCGAACTGGCAGATTGCTTTTACGTGACGGGAGCTAATCCCGCCTGGTGTCATCCCATCTTATGGAGACGAGTTGAAGCCCACAAATCCGCCAATCCCGATGTAAAAATCATTGTGGTAGATCCAAGGGTTACGGATACCTGCTCTGTTGCTGATCTTCATCTTCAGATTAATCCGGGAACAGACGTTACCTTAAATTACGCCATCGGCAGGGCCCTGATCGAGCGGGGCGATATCGACACCGAATTTATAAACAACCACACAGAGGGCTACCTGAAATACCGGGAGATGGTATTTCGGAAGAGTTTGTACGAAGCCGCTATCATTTGCGGAGTCAGTGAAGACGATATCAGGCTGGCAGCCGAATACATCGGGAACGCCCGCGGCTTTCTGACTATGTGGACTATGGGGCTTAACCAAAGTGCCGTTGGCGTAAATAAAAATCTCAGTCTGATAAATCTCAATCTGATCACCGGTCATATTGGCAAGCCCGGTTCAGGTCCGTTCTCTTTAACGGGACAACCCAACGCTATGGGTGGCCGGGAAGTAGGTGGTTTGTCGAACTTGCTTCCAGCACACCGCAACCTGGCCAATCCTCTTCACCGCGGAGAGGTACAAAAATTTTGGGGAAGCGGACCCATCGCTGAAAAGCCCGGCTTAACTGCTACCGAAATGTTTGAAGCCTTGAACGACGGTCGCTTGAAAGCTATTTGGATCCTTTGTACCAACCCGCTCACTAGTTTGCCAAACGCACGTTTCGCGGAAGAAGCGTTAAAAAAGGCAAAATTTGTGGTAGTTCAGGAAATCAGCAATAAGCCTGAAACTTTAAAATACGCAGATGTGGTGCTCCCTGCTGCAGCATGGGCAGAAAAAGAAGGCACCATGACTAACTCTGAAAGACGCATCAGCCATCTTAACAAAATTGTGCCCCCCCCTGGAGAGGCCCTTCCTGATGCTGAAATCATCTGTCGTTTTGCACAAAAGATGGGATTCTCTGGATTTGACTTCGCTTCGTCGGAAGAGATCTATAAGGAACATGCTAAACTTACTGACAAAACCAGTATCAATATAAAAGGGCTGGACTACAGCATAATTAAAGCCAATAAAACCATACAATGGCCATTCAATAAAAGAAATAACACGAGCACTAAGCGGCTTTTCGTGGACAAAAAATTCTATACTCCTTCTCAAAAAGCAATTCTTCATGCACCTGAGGATATTTTCAGCAGTGAGGCCCCTGATGCTGACTTTCCATTTATCCTCACCACCGGCCGTATCCGTGACCAGTGGCATACTATGAGCAAAACAGGCAAGGTAAATAAGCTAAAACAGCACATTTCACAGGCGTTTATCGAAATCCACCCGGAAGATGCAGAGCGATTAGGACTTAAAGAAGGTGAAATAGCGGTGGTGAAATCCCGTCGTGGTGACGTCCGGGTGAGGGCAAAAGTTTCGGCTACGATAAAGCCCGGAGTGGTCTTCCTTCCCATGCATTGGGGTAAAATTTTAGGTAGCGATTTGAATCGTGCCAACAACGTTACCAGTGCTTTACTCGACCCCCTCTCTAAGGAACCCGACTTCAAATACTGTGCAGTTAGCGTAGAAAAATATAAGAAACCGGCACAACGAATTGTAGTCATCGGCGCCGGAGCAGGTGCTTTCGGATTTGTTAAAAGCTACAGGGAAATTAATCAGGACGATCAAATCACCATTTTCAGCAAGGAAAACTTTCCTTTTTACAATCGGGTGATGCTGCCAGACTATATCAGTGGTGAGCAACAGTGGGAACAACTGGTAAAGATGAAAGACTCGGAAGAACCTGAATACAATATCAGGCTTTTAAGAGGAGTGAGCGTGGAGAAAGTAAACAGGGAAGAGAAATACGTTATCGACTCGAGAGGTCAGAAAACAGAGTATGACATTCTTATCATGGCAACCGGTAGTCGTGCAGCAGTTCCGAAGAACGTCCCTTCCCTGCCTGGTATTTTCACGATGCGCAGTCGTACGGATGCCGACAACTTCAAGAAACATATTCCCAAGCAAGCCCATGTGCTGATCGTTGGCGGCGGACTGCTGGGACTGGAAATGGCAGCCTCGTTGCGGGAAATCGGAGTTAAAGTAACGATCGTGCAACGTATTTCACGATTCCTTAATCGCCAGTTAGATGCTCTTGGAAGCCAGTTATTACACGAAGAGATGGTAGACCAGGGCTGCGATATTTATTACAACGACGAAGTTCAACTTTTCTACGGAAGAAATAAATTAACGGGAGTTGGACTGGCAAGTGGCAGAAAGATCGATTGCGATGCCATGATTCTTGCTATCGGAACAGTTCCGAATATAGAATTGGCGAAGGATATAGATCTGGATTGTAAGCGCGGGGTAGTGGTAAACGAAAGACTCCAGACTTCAGATCCATCCATCTTTGCTATTGGAGAAATCGCAGAGTTTGAAGGCACGCTGTACGGTATCACGGCAGCAGCAGAAGAACAGGCAGATGTAGTGGCAAAGTTCCTTAACGGCGATATCGCCAGCTACTATAAAGGCAGCCTCTTCATGAATATCATAAAAATCCAAGGTTTTGATCTTTGCAGCATTGGTTTGCCTGAATCGCCGGATGACAAACACTATGAAGAGATCGTGTTCATAGACAAAGCAAAAAGATATTACAAGAAGTGCATTATCCATGAGGACCGGCTTGTTGGTGCCATATTAATTGGCGACAAAACCGAGTTTCAGGAGTTTCGGGAGCTCATCGGCAAGAAAATCGAACTGAGCGAGAAACGAATTCAGCTGCTAAGAAGCGGTAAAAAAGCAGATCCGGTACTGGGAAAACTGGTTTGCAGTTGTAATAATGTTGGTTCTGAAAACATCAAAAGTAAAATTCAGGCCGGTTGCACAGACCTCAAACAACTTTGTGCCGCTACTGGCGCGGGCACTGGTTGCGGCTCTTGTCGCCCGGAAGTAAAACGCCTACTGGAAGTGAGTTTAGAGGAACTAATCACAGAAAATGCTGTTGTATGAAAGAGATCACCGAGACAAATTATATCATAAAAGTCAACTTGCCCGGCGGCATTGTGGCCGCCGGCGACCTGTTAGAGATCTTAAAAGCAGCAGAGAAAGCGGGCATTACTAAAGTCAGCCTGGGCAATCGCCAGCAACTCTTCTTGAATGTTAGCGAGCAGGAACTGGAAGACCTGGAACACGAATTTCTCATTGCAGATATTGAATACGAGAAAAACGAGGACAGCTACCCAAACATCATCAGTTCTTATGTCTCGGAAGATATCTTCAGTACGTCGAACTGGTTACGGGAAGGAGTATATAAGGACATCCTTGATTTATTTGATTATCAGCCCAAACTGAAAATCAACCTGGCGGATAACAACCAGACATTCATCCCATTTTTTACCGGAAATCTCAATTTCATCGCTTCGGCAGTAAGTAATTTCTGGCATCTCCACATCCGCTTCCCCAAAACAAACACCTTCTTCTACTGGCCCTCCCTGGTGTACACAGAAGATATTCCTTTACTGAGCAAGCTGATAGAGGAGAAAATTTTTGGACAGAAAGAGCTATTCTACGACAAGGAAGGCATCGACGGACAGGAGCTCTTTGACTCTGTTACTTCCGAGAAACGTTTTATAGATCAACCAATCACAGAGCCACTCCGTCTACCTGATTTTCAACTCCCTTATTACGAAGGGTTTAATAAATATGGTAATAAATTCTGGCTGGGTATCTATAAACGCAACGAAGAATATTCGGTAGCGTTTCTAAAAGATATCTGCTCTGTTTGCCTGCAAACTCGTGTGGGGCAGATTTATACCACGCCCTGGAAGTCGCTCATTATAAAAGACATCAACCCGGAAGACCGCAAGCTATGGAACTTTGTGCTGGCTAAGAACCGGATCAACGTTCGCCACGCTTCTAACGAGCTTAACTGGCAGATCGAGGATCAATGTGCCTACGGACTACAGCTTAAACAAAAGCTCGTGAGATACTTCGATCAGGAGGACATTCGAACATTTAAGCTCTGTTTCGCTATTAAAACCAATCCTAAAACGGGCTTGTTCGGATCGGTTATCATTCGAAAACAGTTTGAAGTTGGCCCAGAAGCTCAGGAACAGTTCGACATACTTCACACGCGTGATTTCAATCCCAACTCCAAAGACTTCATCCTGTATCGCAATAACGTTAGCCTCGAAAAATTACCGGAAGAGCTCGCCGGGCTGACCGACTATTTTTATGATCTCCAAATCGGAGACAACACCTTCACGACTACCAGTTTAGCCAATCAGGAGGAGACATCAAACTTCGAGGATGAAAAAGTGTTAATCCATCAGTGTAAACATTGTGGAACAATCTATGACCCAACTTATGGCGACGATCTTAATAACATTAAAGCAGGCACAACTTTTAATTTTTTACCGGAAGCCTATAGCTGCCCTACCTGCGATTCTCCAAAGTCAGATTTTTTAGAGGTAGATAAAAATTCATTGGTACATTTGTGAGAGATGGATTACAATGTACTCTTGGCTTTATCCCTTTTCATTATTGGCTTTTTGTACGCTTCAGTTGGCCATGGCGGTGCTAGCGGGTACCTGGCCGTGCTTTCCATTTTTTCCATTCCAGTGGCAGAATACAAGCCGCTGATTCTTGTGTTGAACATCCTGGTAGCCGGCACCGGATTTGTCCAATTTGCTCGGGCAGGTTATTTCAAATGGAAACTGTGTTGGCCATTTCTACTAACGTCTATTCCTGCCGCCTTTGTCGGGTCAAAAATGGCCGTGAAAGGCGACATATATAACTTACTGTTGGGTCTGGCCTTAATAATTCCAGTTATACGTCTGCTAGGCTTTTCCCCCGCAGAAAAAATTAAAAAGGAAGTACAAGTACCATTGGCTATCGGACTCGGCATTGTCCTCGGTTTCCTTTCGGGCATGTTAAGCATCGGAGGTGGTATCTTTTTAAGCCCGCTGCTCATGCTTTTAGCATGGGCGAATGCCAAAGAAGCTGCTACCGCCTCTGCATTATTTATAGTACTGAATTCTGTTTCAGGACTGTTGGGACATCCGGGAGAGATTGTTGCTACTCCTTCGGCTACAATATGGTTTCTTGCTGCTTTCGCAGGAGGCATCACCGGAGCTTATTTTGGAAGCCAGCAATTCAGGATGGCTACAGTACGTTATCTGTTAACAGCAGTTTTAGCCATTGCTTCGGCAAAGCTGATATTTTTTATGTGATGAGAGAGCTAAGAGACGAATTTGGGAGAAGGTTTAAAACCCTTCGGGTCAGTTTAATTAACACCTGCAATTTGGGTTGCGTGTACTGCACCTGTGGAACAGAAGATCTCAAGGAAAATCACATATTACGCCAGGAACTGGGACTTACGCCAGAAGAGCTTTCTTCGGTTATAAAGCAGCTGCACCAGATGTTGGATCTGGAAACGGTTCGGTTCACGGGCGGAGAACCTCTACTCTATAAAAATCTTGCAAAAATAATAAGACAGGTAAGGGAGCTTGGGATACAAGACCTGAAACTGACTACGAATGGCTTACTGCTCGAGCAACAAGCAGCCGAACTTAAAGAAGCCGGACTAAGGTCAGTAAATGTCTCACTCGATGCAATCGATGAGGATATCTTTTATAAAGTCAGCCGTCGTAGCGGGATAGACCGGATCTTGAACGGCATTGAGGCAGCGATTGGTGTGGGAATTGAAGTAAAGATAAATTCGGTGATCATGAAGGGATTGAATGAAAGCCAGCTGCTTCCCCTGCTCGATTTTGCCTTTCAACGAAATATAAAAATTCGCTTTTTAGAAATTATGGCGATGGGACATTTGCACGGACAGGCTGATCAATACTTCTTTTCGCAAGAGGAAATGCTCGAACGTATTGGAACCCAATACAGCTTCAGCCGATTGCTGCGCAAACACGCTTCAACAGCCAACTACTGGCAGACTACTGAAGGACAGATTTTCGGTGTGGTGGCCAATGAAAGCGAACCGTTCTGCGGCGATTGTAACCGGCTAAGACTAGATTCTCTTGGGAATATTTATGGTTGCCTGAGCAGTAATCATCCCATCTCTGTGAGGAGTATCCTAAGCGAGGATCAGCTGGCGGAAAAGCTGCAACAAGCCTTAAAGCAGAAGCAGAGCTTAAAGTTTACCGGCAGCAGCCTGAGTATGTTAACTATTGGAGGATAAAATGGAAGTTGAAGTTTTTGCATTGCTGAAGGACTATTTCGATAAAAAGTTCATTGTTCCTGCTCGTCTTTCTGATATTGAATCATTGAAGCAGCACCTGCTTGATCTAAATCCAGCAGCAGAACAAGTGCTAAGTTCTTGCCGTTTTGCCGTGGAAGATGAATTTGTTGACCACAATTATCAATTGAAAGAAAATGACTACATCTGTATCATCCCTCCCAGCAGTGGAGGTTAGCACCTATATTTCTGATCAGCCGCTTGATCTTGTCGGACTACTGGCCGGTGCTCATCACCCATTGGCTGGGGCCGTAGTTCTTTTCAGTGGAGATGTGCGCGACAATAACCTTGGAAAGCAGGTGGCCTACCTCGAGTACGAAGCACGTGCCACGATGGCCGCAAAGATGATAGCGGAAATACTGGACGAAGCAAAACGCAAGTGGAATTTAAACATTGCCGTTGCACAACACCGGGTAGGCAAAGTAGCAGTCGGAGAATCTGCGGTTGTGGTAATTACAGCTACACCTCATCGTCGTGAGGCTTACGAGGCTAACCGCTACATAATAGATCGGATCAAACACGAGGTTCCCATTTGGAAGTGTGAGTTTTTTACGGATGGAACTAAAAAATGGGGAGGTAATTGCAATTGCCATGAATTAACGGGCGATCCTCATAAACATATTTACGAAGTGGAAAAAGAGACCAATCAATAATCCCACTGATAAAAAACAACGCTAAGATGAAGCCCAATATCACTGTTGAATACTGTCCGAAGTGCGGCTGGATGCTGCGATCGGCTTACTTTGCCCAAGAGTTACTGACGACGTTCAGTGAAGATATCTACGGCGTTACGTTAAAGCCTAGTGAAACCAGTGGAACTTTTAAAATATTTATTGACGAGGCAGAAATCTTCGACAGAAAAGCAGCGGGAGGTTTTCCTGAGATCAAAGAACTGAAGCAGAAAGTACGAGATATGGTAGCGCCGGGTAAGAGCTTGGGGCACTCGGACAGAAAGCAGGAGCAGTAATTTTAGTCGACATGCAATATCATAACCAAACAGAGAAAATGAATACCCTCCTGGGTGTCGTTTTATGCGGTGGGCAAAGTAAGCGGATGGGTAGCGACAAAGGACTTCTTAATACCAATGGAAAACCGTGGGCGATAATGGTGGCAAACAAGCTGGAAGAACTTGATCTGCCGGTAGCTCTCTCAATTAACCCAACTCAGCAGGAAAGTTATGAAGCCATTTTCCCCAACGGAACCTTGATCGTTGATAATCTCGAGATAGAAGGTCCTCTTGAGGGCTTGCTTACCGTGCATAAGAATTTCCCGGATAAAGACCTACTGCTCATGGCCTGTGACTTGATTGATATGGACAACAGCACGCTTCAAGGCTTGTTGAACGTTTATAGCTCGGAACCGGGTTATGATTATTACGTTTATGATCAGGACGGCTTTGCACAAACATTCTGCGCTATCTATACCTCAAAAGCGCTTAAAGAGGTTTTCAGGAAATTTGAAAACAAAGCGTTTAAGAAATACAGCCTCCACGATCGCTTTTTAGAAGGTAAGACTAAGTTGATTCCCCTTTTAGACAGCACACCTTTCAACAACTATAACAACCTTCACTGATCATATCAGGGGATAACAACCGATTCTCGCTGCACCGTATGCGCACTAAAGTAGCCGAGTGCGCCACCCTTAATATTGGTGACCGGATTGGCAGGCGTAGTAGAAGCGCCTCCCCTATTCTCATTCTGGTCGAGCCCTTGCCAGTAGCGATAAAGAACAGCATCAATGCAATGCATTTCTACATGTGCAATGTCGCCGGTTTTTAGGTTGAGATCGAAATCAAAAAGCTCCCGGTTCACTTTTCGCCCATCCGTAAACTCATCATTATACGCAAAAATATTGCGGGATTTCTTACCATTTACTCCAAGTACATAACGATAGTAGTTTGCCCGATTAGGTGGATCACTAAATAGCAACTGCACCGTTTTCTGCTCTTCATCAAAAAAAGAAGTCATCGATACACCAATCGAATCGATAGCGACTTGAGCCGGCATTCTTGAGCTTGCCGTAAATACATTCCCCTCAACCTGAACATTTAAGGTATATGTTCTACCGGGGGTTCCTCTTAGGCGCCTCGAGCTATACACACCCGGTCTTCTTTCACGAAAGGCAAACTGCCCACCCTGGTCATCAGTAACAGTAACCGTAGCACCTGAAACCGCAGGAAACACACTAGCATCGCTTACCGCAACAGACCGTGAAATTTTAACTACCTGACTATCTGCCTGATTTACAACTGTACCCTCTACCACGTATTGGTAGCCCGCTGAGTTAAGATCAACATCGATAACTTTTTCACAAGCGTATTGAAAAACAGTCGACAGAAATAGCGCTAAAAACCCCAGCTTTTTTCTCATTTCTCCTAAAATTTAAAATTCCAGGTAACAGACGGAATTATCCCAAAGAGCGCTGTCTGCACAGCCTGTGTTTTTGATGGATCGTCCGGGTTATCCCGAAAATCAACAACGTATGCATTCTGCCGGTTATAGGCATTGTAGAAGCCAAACGTCCAGCTCGACTTATACTTCTTTTCCGGCCTTCCCTCTAAGGTAGCGGCGAGGTCCAACCTGTGATAGTTTGGCATTCTGTAACCATTCCGCTCCGTATAATAAAACCTCGTCTGCCCTTCTACCTGGTACTTGCCACTTGGGAAAGTAATGGCATTGCCGGTATTGAAAACAAAGGTACCGGAAAATGTCCAACGCTTACTGAGGTTATATATACCAACAGCAGATATGTCGTGGGTACGATCTTGTTTCGCAGGGAAGTAATTTCCGTTATCGATCCCTGTGAAGGAGCGTTCTGTACGCGAAAGTGTGTAGCCCAGCCAGCCGTTAATATTTCCGTACCTTTTCTTCAGAAACAGTTCAATACCGTAAGCACGTCCAAGACCAAAAAGCAGTTCAGATTCGACGTTCTCATTCGCCCGCAACTCCGCCGCATTCCTGTAATCGATTTGATTCTGCATATCCTTATAATACACTTCCGCCGAAAACTCCCAGTTGTCGTTGTTGAAGTTGCGATAATAACCCAAAGCAACCTGGTCTGCAATTTCGGGCTTTACGTTGTTACTGCTCATAATCCAGAGATCGGTAGGTAGAGCCGACGTGGAGTTGGACAACAGATGGAGGTTTTGAGTATTTCGGGTATAGGACGTTTTGATGGAAGTGTTTTCATTAAGACGGTAGCTTACCGCAAGCCTGGGCTCCAAATTCAAATAAGATTTCACTACTTCTCCCTTGCGGAAATTCTGCGTCCTCGTTATACGCCCCTCATCGCTATAAGTATTAAAGCTACCCGGACCGAGAAGATGAAATGAACTCAGGCGCAAGCCATAGTTTAGATTAACCGCATCCGATACATTCCATTCATTCGATATATAAGCCGCTAACTCCAAGCCACTTCGTGTTTCCACAGTTTTGCTGGTGATGGAAGATTTTTGAGAGGAAGTAATTTTTCCTGGCTGAATGCGATGGTGATTTGCGTTCAATCCAAACCTCAGGGTATGATTATTGGCGAAATACTGGTAGTCCTGCTTCAGATTCCAGTCGCGGATAATGGAGGTGACTCTAAAATCGCTCCTTTGATCTAGGTTTTCGATTTCGTAGTTATAATCGCTATAGATTAAAGTGGTGTTCGAAAACATTTTACGGCTCAGCAAATGATTCCAGCGAAACGTGGCAGTTGTATTACCCCAGTTCATTCTAAAGGCATCGTTCAAACCCAAAATATCCTTACCCAGGTAGGTCGAAAAATAGATTGTATTCTTATCGTTCAACTTGTAGTTGGCTTTGGCATTCAGATCATAAAAATAAAGCGTGCTATTTTTCAAGGCGGTATCGGTAGACAGTTTTAAAAAAAGGTCGGCGTAGGTTCTTCTGCCACTTACCATAAAAGAGCCCTTTTCTTTCACAATTGGTCCCTCTACTTTTAATCTGGAAGCAATAAGTCCGATCCCTCCTTCAGCAGTGTATCGCTTTTCGTTACCCTCATTCATTTTTATGTCAACCACGGAGGCTAGTCGGCCGCCGTACTGCGCCGGCATTCCCCCTTTGTAGACGGCTACATCTTTTATCGCATCTGAATTAAACGTAGAGAAAAATCCGAGCAAATGGGAGGCGTTATATACATTGGCTTCATCCAACAAAATCAGATTTTGATCGGCAGCCCCTCCACGCACATAAAATCCGCTGTTCCCTTCGCCAGCGGCCTTAATTCCTGGCAGTAATTGGATTGTTTTCAACACATCCCGCTCGCCTAGCAGCACTGGAACATCCTTGATATTTTCCATATTTAGCCTTTCAAGACTCATTTGAGGTGATCGGATCTGTTCCTTTGCTGATCGGCCGCTTACCACCACTTCCTGAAGAAAGGCATTGGCATTAAGTTGGACAACCAGACGAACGTCTTTGTTTAAGTTAAGGCTTCTAGTACTTGTCTGATAGCCGATGTAACTTACCTGCAAATTGTATTGACCTTCGGGCACGGTAATGGAGAAGAAGCCGTACGAGTTTGTTATTGCGCCCTTCTCTGATTCAGCAACTCTCACGCTGGCACCAATCAAGGTTTCCCCTGTGCTAGCATCCTTCACGGTCCCGCTGATCGTAAATCGTTGCTGAGAAAATGAGAGGTGAGGCAACAGAGCCAGTAATAATAAAAAAAAGAATGCTCTTCTGATTTGGAAATCGATTAGATAAGACTGGCCGGCTTTGCCCATTATGCATCAACGCTAATTCCTGAGAAATCTTACTAAGATAACAAGCTGACTGAAAATCACCAGAGATACAACAAGGAATTTGCCCGGAAGTGGCCGACGGACTTATTTTTAGACCTACGGCTCAGGAATAACAAAGGGGGCTGTCTCCAGTCCCCTCTGCGTTAAGTATTTTATTGTTTGCTCTATTTTTCTACGAAAGTAGTTTTTCCTCTGTCGACCGGTTTCCTGCAACATCTGAAGCGACGATAACAATTTTATCCCCCGGAAGTGTACTGGAACTTTGGATGGTGTAAATCCACTCAATCTCATTTTCTGATCGCAGGGCAATCCCCTCTTCGGCAAGGGTGTCGTCAGGGTTATAGATGCTTACCCTCACATCGGCGGCCTGCAGCTCATAAGTAACGGTAATTTTGATCTGGTCACCCTGCAGCCCTCTATAATTACTCATGTCGATCTTTTCAATATCCGGAGCCTGCAACATGTCCGCGATAGCGATTTCAAAATCAGAACTAATGTTTTGCTGATTCCGGTAAATCACAACTTGCTGATTTTTCTGAAGAAGGGAGTCGCTGGTAAGTCTATCGCGCTGGGAAAAAACGAGCACGTTTCCTTGTTTACCGCTCAAACCATGTGTGATTACATTGTTTGTAAAAGAGTTCATTTTTGTGAGATTTAGATTGTGTTATATTAATTGTGATCAATTATCTACTTCCTATGTTCAATTAACAAAACAGATAATAGCACATCAACATCTCTTAAATCCCACTCACTGGCAACTCTGTTCAAAAAGCCGTTAATTTGCTTCGAAATCAAGGATTTCGCTCCGACTAAGATAAAAACTAATAGCAGTTAAAAGAAGAAATTATATTTATTTAACTGCTATTAGAAAAACACAAAATAATAATAAAAACGATTTCTAAACTTTCAAGGAAGTTGCCTGTAACAGCTTCACGAGTTCTTCCAGTTTAATTGGTTTCGACATGTAATCATCCATCCCCGCGGCGAGGCAAGCCTCTCTGTCTTCTACCATTGCATTGGCTGTCATTGCCACAATCTGCGGTTGCTTTTTGTACCTGCTTCGTACCTGCCGCGTGGCTTCCAGACCGTCCATCTCCGGCATCTGTACATCCATAAATATCAGGTCGAAATACTCGGCGTCCAGTTTGCTCAATACTTCCAACCCGTTCTGTGCCAACTCTGGTTGATAGCCTAACTTGTTCAGGACTCTTAGTATCAGCTTCTGATTGATTGGATTGTCTTCAGCTACCAATATTTTAAACGGATATTTAACTGCAATATCTTCTGTCAGCAATGATGGAGTAGTAGGTTCCGGTTGTTTCTCCTTTTCGCGATTGGCTTTTAACTCCTGCTGCACTACATTGCAAAGCTGTTGTTGTTTCACCGGTTTGGTCAATACTGCATTGAACAAGTGCGAGAAGCGCTTCCGAGTTTCGTCACCTATGGAACTAAGTAAAATAACCGGTAGGTTGGGATGATTTCTCTTCACGATTTCGGTAAGCTGTACGCCATCCATCTCTGGCATCTGCATATCGGAGATCATTAAATCATACGTTTTTCCCGCTGCCAGCATTCCCAACGCCTGCTCAGCAGATATCGCCAATTCAGCGTTCAGTTTCCATTGCTCCAACTGAAGTTTTAGGATCTTCAGATTAGTTTCATTGTCATCTACCACCAAAATGCGCTTACCTTCGCACCCCACCATGTTACAATATGTATACTTGGTTTGCACTTGTTCACTTACTTTGGCTTTGATCGTAAAGCTGAAAGTAGTGCCTTTACCAAACTCACTATCCACATTAATTGAGCCGCCCATCAATTCGACCAGTCTATCACTAATAGCCAGACCAAGGCCGGTTCCGCCGTATCGGCGGGAAGTGGCGGAATCAACTTGAGAGAAGGCTTTAAACAGTGTGTTTAACTTATCCTCGGGAATACCAATACCTGTGTCCCTAACGTCGAATTTCAACTCCAGCTCGCGATCTGAATTCTGGTTTAATAGTGATACACGAATGAATACCTCTCCTTTTTGAGTGAATTTCACTGCGTTTCCAACCAAGTTCAGCAGCACCTGACGCAGTCGCAGTCCATCAGCAACAATCACGGCAGGCAGCTGCGCATCCAGCTGATAAATCAAATCGAGACCAATTTGAGCTGCCTTGCCTGAGAACAAGTCCAGCACCTCTTCTACACACTGCCTAAGCTCGAAATCATGCGGATCCAGCTCCATACTTCCCGACTCTATCTTAGAGAAGTCGAGAATGTCATTGATCACATTCAAAAGCGCCTCGCCACTGGTATAGATTGTTTCTGCATAATCTCTTTGTTCCCTGTCAAGATTCGTCTCTTTCAGTAAAGACGCCATTCCGAGCACGCCATTCATCGGTGTCCTGATCTCATGACTCATAGTGGCAAGGAACACGCTTTTCGCCTGGGTTGCCCTTTCTGCTTCCTGTTTGGCCAACTCTGCCTCTTTCCTGGACAGTTGTTCCTGCTCTTTTTGTTCGTGCAACTCTTCGTTCAGAACCTTCAGATGCTCAGTTTGTGCCATCAGTTCCTCGTTAAGGGTTTGCATCTCTTCTGACTGGACCTGTAACTCTTCCGACTGCTCCTGAAGCTCTTCCGACTGCGTTTGTAGCTCCTCATTCATCGCCTGCAATTCCCGAGACTTTCTAACCACTTCCTCCGTCCGCTCTTCCACGAGACGCTCCAGTTCCCTTTTCTGATTTGCTACTCGCTTTAACCGATATCGGTCAAGACCGAGAAGAAGTCCGGCTAAGGCCAACAAAGCAGCCGTTCTGAACCACCACGACTGCCACCAGGCGGGTTCAATAATTACCCAGACACCGATCCCTTTCTCATTCCAAACTCCATCATTATTCGACGCTTTCACCCGGAAGTAGTATTTGCCAGGATCTAAATTGGTATAGCTAGCCTTTCGCTGACTGCCGACGTAATTCCAGTCCTGATCAAAACCATCCAGTTTATAGGCATACTGATTTTTTTCGGCAGAGGTGAAATCGAGGGCTGCAAATTCGAAAGTAAAATAAGACTGTCGATGATTGAGTGTGATTTCATCAACCGTAGTTATTGTCTCCTGCAAAGGTGAACCATTGCCGACAGAGACAGCTTTATTCAACAGATAAAAATTGGTAAATACGACAGAAGGAACCCGCTTATTGAACTTCATCCGTTCAGGATGAAAAATATTCAAACCACTAATTCCTCCGAAATACATGGTTCCATCTGCGCTCTTGAAACTCGCATCGCGAAAGAACTCATTGCTCTGTAAGCCGTCTGCAGGAGAATAGTTCTTAAATTCCTTTGTATTGGGATTGTACTCGGAAATGCCGTTATTGGTGCTGATCCAGAGGTTTCCTTTCGCGTCTTCTTGAATCCCGTTGATAAAATCGTTGGATAGGCCGTCCTTTTTACGAATTTTTGTAAAACTGTTAGTTTTTCTATCATAGATATTAATACCGCCGCCGCCAGTACCTGCCCAAACTCTATCCCTACTATCCACGAGGACACAGTTTATGATATCACTACTCAAACTGCGAGGATTCTTTTTCTCGTGTTTAAAATGGATAAACACCTGCTTTTGAGTGTCAAAAAAATCTAAGCCTCTGTCGGTTGCTATCCACAAATTACCGCTCTTATCACCATCAATGCTATACACCAGATTGGCGACGATGCTATTTGGGTTTTTGGAATCGTTTTTATAGCTGGTAAACTTCCCGCTTTTTTTATCAAAAAGGTTTAATCCCCCCAACCAGGTACCTACCCAAACGTTCCCTTTTACGTCCAGATAGATTTTATTCACTCTGTTGTCCGACAACGAATTGGGATTCCCTTCCTGCCGTCTGTAGTGCGACACTTTTCCAGTTCTTTCATCAAATAAATCCATTCCCCCGAGATGAGTTCCTACAGCCATGCTATCCCGACCAATTCTGGCAACTGTATAGATATTATTATGGCTGACCGAAGACAAATCATTTGGACGATACGTCTTATGGATAAAATTCCCTGTTTTAGTATCCAAGATGTCTAAGCCGCTCTCTGTTCCGATCCAAATATTGCCCTTGGAGTCTTCGGCGATGGCTTTTACTAAATTGTTGCTAAGACTATTGGTTTTATAAGCTACTGCACGATGATGCTGAAACTTTTCCGCAGTTTTTAAAATATAGCTTATCCCACCACTATTGGTACAAAGCCATATAATCCCGGTGTAGTCTTCATAAATATATCTAACCGTATTGTGACTCAAACTTCTTCCGTCAAAAGGATCATGCCGGTAAACCTCGAACTTATTTCGATCCGGATCGAAGATCGATAAGCCTCCAGCTTCAGCTCCCACCCAGATCTTTCCGTCTGAGCTCAAACTCATCGCAATAAGCTCATTACTGCCTAGCGAGTTGGTGTTATTGGGATCGTGACGAAAATGCTTGCATTTACCGCTAGAGGGGTCGAACTGAGAAAGACCACCACCTTCTACTGCCAGCCATATCCTTCCTCTCTTGTCCTTAATAATTCCCTTTACGTTATTACCACTCAGACTTTCGCTGATATTCTTATCGCGCTTTATTGTTTTAAAGGTTTGGCTGTGCGTATTAAAAATATTCAGCCCCCCGGACGTGGTTCCTATCCAGAGCTCCCCTCTTTTGATTTCAACGATCGTATTGATATCGTTGTCGGAAATTGCATTTGGTTTCCCTGGGTCAGCAAAGTAGCCCTTAAACTTGCCCGTTTTCGGGTAGAAAAGATAAAGACCTTTTTTTGTACCAATCCACATTCTACCCTCGGTGTCTTGCAGGATGCTCTTCACGTTGACAGTACTTCCCTCCGGGTTATAGTTCGTAAACGAGTTGGTCGCCCAATCATACTTATCCAGACCGCCTGTACTGCCTACCCATATGTTTCCGTCCTTATCCTCGAAAACTCTACTGATGTAGTCGCTACTAATGCCGTTCTTCTTGTCAGCATCATACTTAAAGACCGTGAACTGGTATCCGTCGAATCTATTCAATCCGTCGCGGGTAGTTACCCACAGAAAGCCCCTTTTATCCCTCACAACGCTTGTAACATTGCTCTGAGATAAACCGCTACGGGTAGTGAGTCGCTTAAACTTCAGCTCCCCTGGCTGGGGATAACCTTCGACTGAAAAAAAGCATAAGATTAAAGCAAATAAAAAACACCTGACGAATTGCAGAGATCTACGCATACTAATTGATTAGCGGCCGTTGTTGAACGAACTTGATACGAAACTTTCATTATACTAGATAAAGGATAGTTTAGTTACAACGAGTTCTTGCCAACCGGTTCGCTAAATCGCTATCTAGAAGCGCTTAAGTAGTAAGATCCAAGCTTCCAGCCCTGGTTTTTTAATACTTGTTTCCATACTGATCCCCTCGGCAACTTCAAGGAGGGCTCCCGTTACGGGATTAAACCAAATAGCCTTATAGCTTTCTGTTCCCTGGTGCATATTGAAGGAAATGGATGGGCCTTCTAAGGAATAGATCAAAATAGAATTGCGCCCCTTATCCGACAGGCACCAATTAGTTTCGTCAGCTTTAAACAGGTTATCGACTGGCAGCATGTTCATCAGGTCGTCTGGCAGATATTTCTGCACAAACTTATCCAGATCAGTGACGTCCAGTACACGGCCTTGACCATGACCAGCTGTTGGATTTTGAGTTAACACCTGGGCAGTGCCAGCCATCAAAGCTGCTACCTGACCGGCACCAGCATGCCACACCACAACTGCCTTATCAGGGAACCTATCGCGATATTCCCTTACCTGCCTGTAAATTTGCTGAGGCGTTGTAGGATCACCAAATTCCCGCGGGTGCATTTCTCGAAAAGCTAGATTCCGACCGGCTTTGGGAGCCCAAAGCGTTCCGTCGGGGAGATAGTGCCAGTAACGCATGTCTATGACGGCAATTTGTTTGGACAGCTCCGGATCTGCCAAAATAGAATCAGTAATGTCTTTTCCGGTATCAATCACCAAACGTACTTTCCTCCCGTTTTTGCGTTCCCACTCCGCCACAGTGCGTTGAAAAAATTGCTGGAAGGCAAGAGGACCCGAATACTGAAAGCTAAGACCGAAAATAATATTCTCTGCCGATCCAAGTTGATCTAATACGTGGGTGATGTATGCATGGTGAAGCTTACGCAAGTCGGGATTATTTACATCATAAAATTGATTAGCGACGTGAATACGCTCACGAGGTTCCAGGGGAGGAGGTTCTGGCAGGCCAGTTGTATTAATATTATTGGCAGGTCTCCAAGGGAAATCGGCCCAATGGGAGGCGGTCTCAAGAAGGTTATGATTATTGTACAAGTGGTGGTAGAGCACGATACCGTGCTGATCGGCCAATTTGGAGAAGTCGCGTGTGCGATTGAAGTACCAGGGGTTATAACGAGTCAGGTCGTACTTGCTTAGGCCATCCCAGGCAAGTCCTGTGCCGCTCCTTGCCCATGGCAACTCGTAGAAAGCTGCCCAGACATCAGCATTCTTTCGTTTTATTATCGTATGATCATCCCGCCGGCGATCGTACCAGATGGCGGGCCCACTCTGGAAAAACGGAGTTCCCTGCGTCTTCACTTGTTTTGCCAATTCGGAGAGATTTTCTGTCATTCCGGGGCCTTCCTTGCCGGGAACATAACGAGAAATACTGCGGCCTGCATCAAGAGCATTGCTTTCGGTGCTATGCCCCAGCCACCACGCATCATTTACAGATCCCCCCCAAACTGCTTTTCCACCCACAACAAACCGACCATTCACAATATCCAGCTTCTGCATAGTGAGAGCAGTGTCTGCTGAGGCGTCGGTCGCACGGTGAAAAACAGGCACCTCCGCTCGGGTATAAACTGGTTTGATTGACTTAAGAATCTCCTCTGCCGCCTTTTTTCCCAGCCTCGCCTGCAATAAACGGGAGTACAATCCTTTCCTCGATTTCATCAGATGGTTTGCAGCTTCTTGTGGTCCGAGGGCTTCCAAACCTGATGCTTCACAATTCCACAGCAAGGAGTTTGCAGCTGTCCATCCCCCTGCCTGAGTCCTTGCTGTGTTATAGCCGATGATAAGTGGAGCGCCTTCTATCTTCACATTCTCATAAAGAACACCGGAAGCCCAGCTTTCATAAGATCCACTCGCTCCTTTGGCATTGATGGCCCTACAATTGAAAAACACGTTAGGACCAGCCGAACAAAAACCAGCAGCAAAAGCGTTTACTGCATCCTCTGCAGTGCAATCCTTCACCAACACCTGCTGTCCTTCAACCCAAAAACTCAATCGTCTGTACCCTCCTACTTCTGCTACCGGCTGCTGACTGACACATCGTTCAACGGTTATCCGGCTTCCTGTCTGTCCCACTTTCACTAACGAGGAAACAAAATACCGCGCTCTTACATCTCTCACCCAGGCATCCTGTACATTATCGATCAGAACTGCGAACCAGGAATGTTCCTCGTCCGCACTATTTAACCTATCGAAATCACTCTCGAACACCAGGTTCTCAATACCAATATTTTTCACGAAAGCCGTATCGCTCACTTTTGCAACAGATGCGCCGCCGAAGACAGGATCAAGGGTGGAGGTTATAGGAGCGTCGAGCGTAATGGTTCGATTATCACGGGTTATGCCGGTAATGGTCCTATACCAGTTCAGATCTCTCGAGCCCGGAGTCCACCGAAAGCGAAGATCTGCGAAAGTTCCCTTCAGGGTGTCCATTCCCAGTGAAGATATCCACTCTTTAGTGCTTGGACGTGATATCACCACCCGATCTCCAACTTTTAAATTGTCTACACTTTTTAACGCCAGGTGCATTGCCCCTGCGGCAACTTGTCCTTCTACCGCTATAGGAAGTCCTTTCGCGATTTGGCGGTTTGCACCTACCCGTATCAAGCCCCTCCTGTCAATACCGGAAGCAACAATAGTTGTAGCCTGCTCGCCATTGCCTCGGATAACAATTCCGCTTGAATCCAGTCGTAGTTGACCCGACACTCTAAAGATCCCCGGTCCCAATAATAAGGCACCGCGGAAGCCATCCGCTTGCAACTCCCGCTTGCTCAATTCATCAATTGCAGCTTGTAAGAGCCGCGTGTCATCACCCCCTTGAGGCCGAACTTGTATTACCGCCGGAACAAAAGGAAGCCTATCCCCGCCCTGGTAACCGGTCCGGGAAAAGTCGATAGAATTAACGACGCTTAATGTTTTCTGGGAAAACACTAAAGAAAATTGGCTTAAAAAGAATAGAAAGGAGATAAATAGCTTATTCATTTAGAGCAAAGGAAAGCCCTAAACTATCGGAAAGTAGAAAAAGAAACAACCTAAGAAGGTAACAAAAAAGGGAGAGAGCTAATTTAGCTTAAGTGAACAACAGTGGTAAAGATGTTAGAACCGGTAACCGGATCGAAGGTGTAGAAGAATTCATTGGAGAGCTTGGTCAAAATCAGCAAGCCATAGTGTTCCAACAGATTGGTTTCGACGTTAACATCTTCTATCGGATATTCCAGCAGTTCAAACACAATTCGGTTCTCATTATGAATAATCGAATAAAGATGAGAAATATCGTCTTCGTAGATTTTAATCCTGCCCCCTACATATTCTTTACGGAAAGGCAAATTTAGAGGTGGGATTCCCGAATAGTGAGCCAGGTAAAACTTCCTTCCGGTATCTGACTTACTGATTTCAATCCGGTTATTACCAATAGCAACACTGACGGTCGTATTTTCTGCCTCCGAGTGTTTTACAGCGTTGGTAAGAAGTTCAATAATTATCTGCTTACAACTACTTATCTTGTCGTCATAGGCCTCCGAGGGAAGGTGAATCTTAAGAAAGGCCGTCATCTCATTTAACAAGCTTCCCATACTGGCTGTTTGGTTGTTAAAAAGAAACTCCTTCCTTATATCCTCACTCACAATAAGCGTATTTTTATGCAAAAGCATCGGGTAAGGAATTAAAGACTTTGAACACTTTATTCATCCTGATAAGGTTGAAAAGGTTGCTGATATCTTTGTTCAGTCCCGCAACGGCGATGTCTCCTTTTTTTGACATGCAGTACTTTAGTACCGACACCAAAGCTCCGAGGAACGAGCTATCAACATAAGCTACATTCTCAAAATTCACAATAATGTGTGTATGCCCACGGTCTACCAGATGCTGGATTTCAGATTTAAATTGCTCTGCAACATCAAGGTTAGCCTCTTTAATTAAAAGCTTAGCTTCTGTGTAGTTGCTACGCTGGTGTGTTTCTATCATCATATCTGATTAATTTTTTTCTATAAAAATTAAGCTGCAATCATCAATTAACTCTTTACTCTTTTCGGTAGAAAAAGTTTCATTTTTTATTTGCGTGAACGAGGTGTGTTGACCTAGCTTATTCCGCATTTTTTCAAAGAAAAGCTCATAGTCTGTTTTCTTGCTCCCCTCCTCTTCAAAGTCAATCATTCCATCCGAAACCATTATCAACTGGTCTCCAGATTCCAGTTTAATGATGCGCTCATCATAGCCGCCATCTTGCCGGACGCCAAGCAACAAACCATCCGACGACAACTGCTCGCAGCTTTGATCTTTAGCTTTATACCATATAATGGGAAGGTCGCCAGCACCTGAATAATGCACTTTACCGGTAGTATGCTCTAACATAAGAAGAGAGAGCGTGGAGAGGACATCGCCCAACACCGGATCCATCAAAATAACCTTATTGATCTTCTGGAGAATGCTGGCTGTAGAAAAATCTCCGTCAAATACACAAAGGCGGACCGCAGATCGGATGTAACTAAGGAAATTGAAGGAGAAGAACCATGCACCCCATTTTTTTCCCATTACATCTCCCAGAATAACAAAGGTGTATTTATCTTCAATTTCGATAAAATCGATAAAATCTCCTCCGGGATAGTTTTCAAAGCTTTGATACAGAAAGTTTATATAGTACTCGGAAACTTGTGGTGGTTGTGCTGGTACAGATCGCAAATTTAAAGCCTCCGCAGCTACCCGGATTTCATAAATCGATTTTTCGTGCTGTTTGCGAATGGTATGTAAAATGTTGTTCAACTTCGAAACCACCACGTTCACCGGTGTTTCCTTGTCGATATAATCCACAGCTTCCATCTCCAGTCCGCGCTGCATCAACTCGGTATTAGTAAATGAAGTAAGAAATACAAAGGGAATGTTCTTCAGACGCTTATCGTTTAAGATACGCCTCCTGAACATGAAGCCGTCGAAAATCGGCATGTGATAATCAGAAAGAATAATATCGGGCAGCTCGCTTTTAAGTATAATAAGCGCTTCCTGGGCCGAACTTGCCGGGAAACAATGAAAACCCTGATCGCTCAGTGCCCTGCAAAAAAGCTGCAATGTTAACCGGTCGTCGTCAACCAACAATATTTTCTTCTGTGAACTAGACATACTATTCGGACTTGCCGACTTTACTTACCGAGGTTACAAATAAATATACACCTGCAAAAACAATTAAAAGGGCTATTAAATCCATTAAAGTAACTCCATCTTCTGCTGTAAGATATACAATCGTGTACATTTCGAATGCAGGTGTAGCAGGCATTACAATCATGGCAAACCCCAAGGCTATCATCACTAAGCCGGCAAGCACCTTCACTAACCTGATTACTTTATCTACCAGGATAAATCGCTTAGACACTTCACTGTCCAGCTTGTAGTGAGAAAGCAAATTTTCAAGATTATCCACCAACTCCAACCTCGATGCTTCTGGGTTGTCAAGTTTACGAAACAGTTTTAAACTATCAGAAGATATTTTCGTCTGCTCTACAGCTTCGTTGAACTTGTCTTGTAGTTGGGATACGGCATCGCTATCTAGATCGCTACTTTCAAGCAAAAAAATTAACTCATCTAATTTTTTATCTATAGCTTCCGACGAGTTACCGAGTTCCCGAAATCTGTCTATCTGTTCAGTTAAGCTCTTTCTTTTTTCCAATGCCGCTTTCGTAATTTATTGTATCTTCCCGGTTTAAATGAGCGTAAAAGAATTTTTCTTTTCAGATAAATGAAAAAAGTTTCTGTAATCACAGTCAATTACAATCAGCCAAAAGTCACAGAAGAACTTCTTCAATCTATTTTTTCAACCAACACTTATCCTGATATTGAAATCCTGGTTGTGGACAATGGAAGTAAAACCAATTCCGTTCCCGAATGGAATCAAAAGTATCCCGACGTCCGTTTTATACGGTCAGAAGAGAACTTAGGTTTTGCTGGTGGAAATAATTTAGCAATTAAAGCAGCAAAAGGAGATTATTTGTTCCTGGTTAACAACGATACCGAGTTCACAGCAGGTTTAATTGAAGCATTGGTTCGCATTCTGGATCAGAACCAACAAGTAGGTATGGTCTCTCCGAAGATTCGCTTCCATCAACAGCCCGACACGCTTCAATATGCAGGGTTCACATCGATGAACTTCAATACTGCGCGAAACGCATGTATAGGTGAATTTGAGAAAGACAAAGGGCAATACGACGATAAAACCGGCCCTACCGGCTTTATTCACGGAGCAGCGGTGATGGTCCGCCAGCAGGCGATTGCTAAGGCTGGACTGATGGCGGAGCACTTCTTTTTGTACTATGAGGAAATGGACTGGTGTGAGCGCGTGAAGCGTGCGGGTTACGAGGTTTGGGTAGAACCCAAAGCCTTGATCTATCACAAAGAGTCGATATCAGTAGGTAAAAAGAGTCCGTTGAAAGAGTTCTTCATGAACAGAAACCGCATCCTTTTTATCAGAAGAAACGCACCTGCTATTTCCAGGCTAATCTTTTATTTCCATTTTTGCGCCCTTGTTACCCCAAGAAACCTCTTGAATTACTTCAAAGAAGGCAGAACAGACCTGGCACCGCAATTATTAAAGGCCATTTGGTGGAATTTAAGACACTCTAAGAACAGTACAGACCTCGGTTATCCGTTAAATAAAATCTAATGCAAGTTATTTTCTGGCTTTCTATATTCATTATTTTCTATACGTTCCTTGGATACGGAATCTTCCTGTTTGCCCTGGTGAAACTCAGGAGGATTTTCAAAGGCAGACGAGTGCCTCCTACAGTCGATGAAGAGCAGCTTCCCTCCTGCACATTAGTAGTTGCAGCATACAACGAAGAGGGCTTTATTCGCGAGAAGATTGCTAACACGTTGGCTCTAAACTATCCGCCCTCGAAACTGGAGCTCCTTTTTGTGACGGACGGATCAAATGATAAAACTCCTGATATAATTTCAGAATATCCCCAGATCCGCCTGATGCACAAGCCGGAACGAAATGGAAAAATTGCTGCAGTACACCGGGCTGTGAACGAAATCACCTCCGATGTAATTGTGTTTACTGATGCAAATACCTTCCTTAACAAGGATGCACTAATCAATATTTGCCGTCATTATGCAGATGAAAAAGTAGGAGCAGTAGCCGGAGAAAAACGAGTATTGGCCGATGAACAGGCGGACGCAAGCGCAGCAGGTGAAGGCTTCTATTGGAAATATGAATCGACTCTGAAAAAGTGGGATTCTGAGCTTTACTCGGTAGTAGGTGCTGCCGGCGAATTGTTTAGTGTACGGAGAAACCTGTATAAGCCAGTAAGTAAAGACGCCATCCTTGATGACTTTATGATCTCTATGCTCATTGCAAAGCAAGGTTACCGGATAGTTTACGAACCAGAAGCTTATGCAACAGAAACAGCTTCAGAAGACGTATCAGAAGAGCTGAAAAGGAAAGTGAGAATTGCCGCAGGCGGAATCCAGTCGATTATTTGGCTAAAAAGCCTGCTCAACATCTTCAAGTATCCCATGTTAAGCTTCCAGTATATCAGCCATAGGGTATTGAGGTGGACCGTGACACCATTCCTCCTTATATTGGTGCTTATTTTAAATGTGTTGATAGCCGCCAAGACAACCACCTGGTTTTATATATTGTTGTTGGCGGGTCAGGTACTATTTTATGGGCTAGCCTTTGTAGGATATATTTTTGAGAAAAAGCAGCTTCGTATCAAAGTCCTTTTTATTCCATATTACTTTTGTGTCATGAATTATGCCGTTATTGCAGGGATAAATCGTTATTTCAGAAAACAGCAAAGCTCCGCCTGGGAGAAGGCAAAACGAAAAACATAACTTTTTCAACTGATGCTCTGCAAATTAGATTAAAGAGGTACATTCATCTTGAAAAAGCCAAAACAAACGCTTCAGGCAATTTGTTTACCAATATTTCTATTGTTGCGGCTGTAGCAGTGTGATGAACATTTAAAGACACTTTCACTACGAATGATTCTAATAGTTGATGATAAACCTGAAAATATATTTTCGCTAAAAAAGGTTTTAGAGTTAAATAAGTTTGAGGTTGATTCTGCTTTATCAGGGGAAGAGGCACTAAAAAAAATTCTAAAAAACTCATACATCCTTATCATCCTCGACGTTCAAATGCCGGGAATGGACGGGTTTGAAGTAGCGGAAGCTATTTCCGGTTACAGTAAGTCTAAAGACATTCCTATTATTTTCTTATCTGCGGCTAATACTGACGTGAAATTTATTACGAAAGGTTACGCGTCTGGCGGTATCGATTATATTACCAAACCTGTAGATCCCGATATTCTTTTACTAAAGGTGAAAACCTTCCATCGCCTTGCCACCCAAACTATCGAATTAAACGCTATTCAGAAAACACTGCGTGAAGAGATAGAGTTCAGAAAACAGGCACAGGCAGAACTCCGGGAAAGGGTACAAGAGTTACGCTCGACACTTGAGACAATCCCGCAGATAGCATTCACAGCGAAAGGCAATGGAGAGCTTGAGTTTGTAAACCAGCAGTGGTTTGAGTACAGCGATCAGGAGGATACCTTCCCTCCTTCTGACGGAGAAGAAAATTATATTCAAACGAGGTGGGAAGAAGCTGTAGCCGCAGGAAAGCCGCTTAATATTGAAGTTAGACTTAAAAAATTGATTGACGGCAAGTACTACTACCACTTGTTACAGGCATCACCCATTACTGAAGGAGATCAAGTGGTAAGGTGGGTAGGAACATTCACAAATATCGAGGAACAAAAACAAGTTCAGCAGAAGAAAGATGAATTCTTAAGTATTGCCAGCCACGAATTAAAAACACCGCTTACCAGTATCAAGGCATACATGCAGTTACTGGAAAGAGCACTTAAAAAAGACGAGACAAGAACATCTGAAGAGTCGGCCAATTACTTAGAGCGCACCAGGATACAGCTCGATAAACTCCATAGCCTCATAGCCGATTTATTGGATATTTCGAAAATAGAAAGCGGCAAACTGGAATTTAACAAAAAGGAGTTTGAGTTTGAGCCGCTTCTGGAAAACGTAGTCGATATTATCCGCCAAACAAATCCTGCGATCAAAATTATCCGAAAAGGAAAAGCAAACGCACGTGTTTTCGCTGACGAAATCCGGATTGAACAGGTGCTCGTCAACTACCTTACCAATGCAATCAAATACTCTCCTGACTCCAGCGAGGTACATGTTTGCGCTAAAGTAAGTTCCGATCAACTAAAAATCAGCGTAAAGGACTTTGGGGTAGGCATTCCTAAAGAGAAACAAGAAGATATTTTCAAGAAATTTTATCGGGTAGAAGAGAACTCACATCGCTTTCAAGGGCTTGGCATCGGGCTCTATATCTGTTCAGAAATCGTTAGAAGACATAAAGGAACTTTTGGAGTGAAAAGTGAAGAAGGAAAAGGTTCAGAGTTCTATTTCAGTTTACCCACAATATCATAATTTAACATGAACAAGGTTTTTAATAAGTTGCCGTTTCCGGTAAAGCTGTTTCTTATTGGACTTATTCCAACTGTCTTTCTTATTTACTTTGCTTTTGCGCTGGTGAAAGAAAAAACTGAAAGGCTGGCAGTGGTAGAAAGCGTACAAAAAACTATCCATACCAATTTGGCCATTTCTGCCCTGGGCAACGAGCTTATTCAGGAGCGACGCACAACTTTCAGATATTATTTAGAAGAAGCGACGGAAGCCGAATTAGTGACACAACGAGCTAAGACCGATGCCCTGATTCAGGGTCTAAAAAAGGAATTAGGGCAAGGGTTTGATTCTTTTGCCAACTATACCTTGTTAAACCAGCTTAGCATTAATCGTCCCTTATTTCTTCGAAAACAGTTGAGTGTACACCAGGTTATCAATTACTATACTAACCTGCTCGTTCGGTTTAACAACTCTACCAACGTATCCATTGAAAATATTCCCTATTTAGACCGCGTCAGCCATGAGCTAATAGGACAACGGCTGATGTCGGAGCTCGTAAATCAGTTTGGAACGTTGAGAAATCAGATTTTCCTGTTTAGCTACACCAGACAAAGCAATCAGCTGGATATAGAAGCTATTCAGAGAAACCATGCTTTGGTTCTCTCCTACTGGGCGGAATATCAACTGAAATCACCGGCATCCTCTACAATGGCCTTCCAGAGACTAGAGAATTCAGAGGAGGCAAAATACCTTAATGGGGTGCTGGACGCAATCAGCCGCACCGGCAAGATTCCCGCCGAGGTTGACCCGAATGAATGGTGGCGCAAGTCGGGAATTGTGCTTGATAAAATAGCTAATATTCAATCCAACTTGATGGGTGAAGTGCAAAGGATCACTGCTCAAGTAGCCGAGGAAGAAGAAGAGAGCCTGCATCGGTATCTGTTTTTCCTTGCATTTATCCTGATAATTACCATAGTTCTTATCTTCTACACTACCAAAAACATATCAGATATCCTGCTGGGCTTAAAGGAGAATGCAGAGCGAATCGCTAGAGGAGCCACGGGCACAACTCACGAGGTTAAGACTGAGGACGCAATTGGTAGCCTTTCTAAATCAATCCGACTTATAGACGTTAACAACTTGCACCTGGCGGAAGCAGCAGCGGCTATTGGTCAAGGCAACTTCAATGTTTCCCTAACTCCACGAAGCAACGATGACGTATTGGGCAACGCGCTTTTAAAGATGAAAGAGGATCTGATGGAGTTATCGCGGGAAAGTAATGAAAAGATTTGGATCCAGTCGGGGGTATCCTTACTAAACGAAAGCGTGATCGGAGAAAAGGCAGTAGAAACAATTGCTAAAGATGCGCTGAATGCGTTAGTCAACTTCCTTTCTGCCGAATTTGGTCTTTTCTATGTTTATCAGGAAGGCAATTTCCAATACTCGGCAGGATATGCTGTTCCGGTAAACCACCGTGTTCCTACCATTATCGCACCTGGCGAAACTTTATTAGGACAAGCAGCTATTCACCAACAAATTAAATACTTTCAAAAAATTCCTGATGATTTTGTAAAGATTAGTTCAGGTTCGGGAGAAAGCAAACCACAACACCTGTATGTGGTACCATTACTTCTAAATCAATCTGTTGAAGGTATTATTGAAATCGGATCCATCCAGCCATTCCCTCCTTCTACCCTCGATCTGTTGGAGGAAGTTTCCCGTACCTTGGCTATCACCTTACATACAGCGAAGAACCGCGCCCGAGTGCAGGAACTGCTGGAAGAAACACAGGCGCAGGCGGAAGAACTGCAGGCCCAGCACTCGGAGTTGGAAAACATCAACACCGAATTAGAGGTGCAATCAAGCAAGCTGCAGGCTTCAGAGGAAGAACTGAAAGTGCAACAGGAAGAACTATTGCAGGCAAACCAGGAGTTGGAAGAACGCAGCAAGATGCTCGAAGAAAAAAACCAGCTTATCGTGGAAAGAAACCTCGACATCCAAAAAAAAGCGGAAGAGCTGGAACAGAGCACGCGCTACAAATCAGAATTCCTGGCTAATATGTCTCATGAGCTTCGTACTCCTCTTAACTCAATACTTTTGCTTTCCCGGTTAATGGCAGAGAACGTGGAAGAGAATCTCACGGACGACCAGATTGAGTATGCTAAGGTGATTCAGAGCTCCGGCAACGGACTGCTTACGCTCATTGACGAAATCTTGGACCTGTCAAAGATTGAGGCAGGTAAAATGGATCTTGAGTTTGCTGATACCTATATTAAGGATGTCACCGATGATCTTCGTGCGTTGTTCGCTCCTATCGCCAGGGAGAAAAATCTCGAATTTAAAATTAATGTAATAGCAGACGTCCCCGGGCGTATCGTCACTGATAAAATGCGGCTTGAGCAAATCCTCAAGAACCTCATCTCGAACGCGCTCAAATTTACACCTAAGGGTTATGTAGAGCTGAGAATCAACCCGGCCCAACATCCGGACTATATACAACTCAGCGTTAAAGACACCGGAATTGGCATACCTGAAGAAAAACAGGAACATATTTTTGAAGCCTTTCAGCAGGCTGACGGATCGACCAAAAGAAGGTTCGGCGGGACAGGCCTCGGCCTTTCCATCAGTCGCCAACTGGCCAAGTTGCTCGGTGGAGAAATCGTTTTAAAAAGCAAAGCAGGGGAAGGAAGTGAATTTATAGTGACAATTCCGGTTGCTCCCCTGGCCAAACCTTCCCAGGAATCTGTCACCACCCAAACGAACTGGCAGCAGGAGGTTGTTGAATACCCGGCTACTCCAGCGCCCGCACTACCGATAAGACATATAGTACCTACGGTTCCTCAACAAGTTCCTGATGACCGCGATCAAATTACGGAAACAGATAAAAGTATCCTCATCATTGAGGATGACACGAACTTCGTAAAAGCGCTGATGGAGTTTACGCGCAAAAGTGGCTACAAGTGTTTGGTAGCTGTTAGAGGCGACGATGGGATAGAACTGGCGAAAACATTTAAGCCAAGGGCGATTCTTCTCGATATTCAACTACCTGTTAAAGACGGATGGGAAGTGATGGAAGAGCTCAAATCGAACACCGCTACCAGGCATATTCCTGTCCATATGATGTCATCACTGGAAATGAAGAAAGAAAGCTTGATTAAAGGGGCAGTTGACTTCATCAATAAGCCAATAGCGATTGAGCAAATGCAGGAAATGTTCAGGAAGTTGGAGGACGCCCTGAACAGACATCCAAAAAAGGTACTGATTGTTGAGGAAAATCCTAAACACGCTCAGGCGCTTTCCTACTTCCTCAGCTCTTTCAACGTCATTTCAGAGATCAAAGGATCGGTAGATGAAGGCGTCGAAACGCTGATGAAAAAGGAGGTAGACTGTGTGATTTTGGATATGGGTATTCCAGATCATGCAGCTTACGAAACCCTTGAGGCTGTGAAGAAGAACAAAGGATTGGAAAACCTTCCGATCATCATCTTCACAGGGAAAAACCTTTCAAAAGCTGAAGAAGGCCGCCTAAAGCAATATGCCGATAGCATTGTAATGAAAACCGCTCACTCCTATCAGCGAATCCTCGACGAGGTGGCGTTGTTCTTACACCTTGTTGAGGAAAAGTCAGGGCCAGATACCCCAAATAGAGTAAAAAAGAACTTGCTGGCTTTGAGCGAAGTTTTGAAAAACAAAACGGTACTGGTAGCGGATGACGATGTTAGAAATATCTTTTCCCTCACCAAAGCACTCGAGCAACATAAAATGAATGTTCTGTCTGCTACTGACGGGAAGGAGGCGCTGCGAATTTTGGACGAACATCCGGAGGTCGACATTGTATTAATGGACATGATGATGCCGGAAATGGACGGCTACGAGACAACTTCAAAAATCAGACAGAATCCTAAATACAAAAATCTTCCGGTCCTTGCTGTTACTGCAAAGGCAATGATTGGAGACAGAGAAAAATGTATTAGGGCGGGAGCTTCAGACTACATTTCGAAACCGGTGGACGTAGATCAACTGATTTCATTACTAAGGGTTTGGTTGTACGATAAACATTTCTAGCAAAAATGAAGCAAGTATTGATCATAGACGATGATCCGCGTAACATATTTGCGCTGAAAGCAGTATTGAAGTCGAAAGGCTACACCTGCGTTAGTGCCGGCTCTGCTCCGGCGGGGCTATCGATATTAGCGGCAGAATCAGATAAGATTGGCATTATTCTTATGGATATGATGATGCCCGAAATGGATGGTTACGAAGCGCTGTCTCATATCAGGAATAACGGCAGTACCAGGGACGTCCCTGTTATAGCTGTTACAGCGCAGGCCATGGTGGGAGACAAAGAAAAATGTCTAAATGCCGGCGCTACTGATTATATGTCAAAGCCGATAAACCTGGATACTTTATTAGTAGTATTGGAAAAATATTTAAAATAAAAAGTGGAATACACAGTTGTTCAAGACGAGGAAATTGATATCCTGTTACTAGATCTGTTGGAAAGGCATGGGTATGATTTTACTGATTATTCCAAGGCATCTTTAAAAAGGCGAATAAATCGGCTTTTTTCGCTTGATCGGTTTCCAAGCTTTGCGGAATTCAGATTCAGATTAAAAAACGACCCTACTTATATCCGGCGGTTCATTGAACAAATCACCGTTCCGGTTACGGAAATGTTTCGAGATCCCAACTTTTATAGGGCGTTACGAGAGGAAGTGCTGCCAACTCTGGGCACGTATCCCTTCATTCGCATTTGGCATGCCGGCTGTTCTACTGGAGAAGAGGTTTATTCGATGGCAATTCTCCTGAAGGAAGCAAACCTTTTTCATAAATCGCTGCTTTACGCTACCGACATCAATCCGGAAGTTTTGGAAAAAGCAAGAAAAGGTATATTCCCGCTGAGCCAAATGAAGCAATATTCTGAAAACTACATCCTTTCAGGGGGAAAAAACGATTTTTCATCTTATTACTCAGCGATTTATGACCATGCGAAGTTTGATGCCTCCCTTAATAGTAAGATGATTTTCTCCACGCACAACCTTGTATCAGACCGGTCTTTTAATGAGTTTCAGCTAATTCTCTGCCGAAATGTTCTTATTTATTTCGACCGGGACTTGCAGAGCCGTGTCTTCAAACTTTTTGACGATAGTCTCGATCATTTGGGCTTTTTAGCTCTTGGCTCCAAAGAAACTATCCGCTTTTCGGGCATAGCTTCTAAATACAAACAAGTTGGAGGAAAAGAAAAGATATGGCGGAAAACGGTGTAGGATCTGGCATTGAGGCAGTAGTTATCGGCGGATCAGCCGGTAGCTTGAATGTAATATTGAATACCTTGCCCCTATTAACAAGGCAACTAAAACTCAGCATCATTATTGTTCTGCATAGAAAAAGCTCGTACGACTCTTCCCTCGCTAACTTACTGGGAGGCAAAACAACACTTCCTGTTAAAGAAGCTGACGAAAAAGAACCAATCTTACCAGGGAAGATTTACCTCGCCCCTGCGGATTACCACTTGTTAATCGAGAAAGACAAAACCTTTTCCCTGGACTATTCGGAAAAAATCCACTACTCACGTCCGAGCCTTGATGCCACATTTCAAACAGCTGCTGAGGTATATAGAAGCGGCCTTGCCGGATTACTCCTTTCAGGAGCAAACTCTGACGGGGCTGAAGGTTTAAGATCGGTAAAAGCGAATGGAGGTTTAACAGCGATACAAGATCCGGAAGATGCGGAGGTTTCTTATATGCCAGATCAAGCTTTATCAAAAATGAAACCCGACTATCTTTTAAGTGCAAAAGAAATAGCCGGGTTTTTAAACGACTTATCCCAGGCCCGATCTACTCGGAATAAAGGCTCTTAATTTCTGCCCGAAGGTTATATTTTGAAGCCATCACTTCTCCATATGCACCGGCTGTTCTTATCGCAATAAGATCTCCACGTTTTGATTCAGGCAGCTCTACCTCCTTACCAAAACAATCCGTCGACTCACAAATTGGTCCTACAATGTCATATTTTACTGTATTCCCTTCCTGAGCTTGGCCCAGGGAAAGGCTTTCTATCTGGTGATAGGCCTGATATAAAGCTGGCCGCATCAATTCCGTCATCCCGGCGTCCAGTACCAAAAAGTGTTTTTTGATCCCATTCTTTACATAGAGGACCTTGCTGATCAAGCTTCCACTATGCGCTACTAACGCTCGCCCCAGCTCAAAATGAACTTCTTGTCCATGTTTACGCTCTAAAAACTGGTCGAAAATCCGGAAGTATTCCTCAAAGTCTGCTATCGGCTTTTCATCTGGATTGTGATAGTCTACTCCTAAACCTCCTCCCACATTCAATACTTTCAGGTTAAACCCGCGCTCCTCAAACCAGGAGTGGATTTCATTCACTTTCACACAAAGACTCTTGAACACGGTAAGATTGGTAATTTGAGACCCAATATGAAAATGAATACCTACAAGTGCTACATGGGGTAATTTCTTTAGAGCATCAACACAATCATGCAGTTCCCAATGGTTAATACCAAACTTATTCTCTTCCAGACCTGTAGTGATGTTATGGTGAGTATGAGCATCTACATTAGGATTAATTCTTAAAGCTACCTGAGCAATCTTTCCCTGTGCTTCAGCAAGTCCGTTAATAACACCCAGCTCCTGAACAGATTCAACGTTAAAACAAAAAATATCATTTTGAAGGGCTTCTGTGATCTCCCTGTCCGACTTCCCGACTCCTGCAAATACAACCTTTCGTGGGTCAAAACCTATTTCAATAGCCTTTTTAACCTCGTTACCGCTCACGCAATCAGCCCCGAATCCTACTTTCTGAATCCGCTCCAAAACCTTTTGGTTAAAATTCGCCTTCATGGCGTAATGCACATGGAAATTGTATTTATCCGCCGCATTTTTACAGACGTCAAGCGTTTGCTGCAGCAGCTGCAGGTCATAGAAATAAAAGGGCGTTTCCTCAGCCTGGAAACGGTTTATTTGTTCTTTAAGCATTACTCATTTAAATAAAAATCCTCCCAAAGGGGAGGAAAATGTACAATCATACAACGTCGCCGGTTAAAACAGGCGGTTGTGCAGGCTTCTTAATGCCTCTGTTTTATCCGCTGTATTAACGAGCAGAGAGATATTGTAATTGCTTCCCCCGTATGAGATCATGCGGATTGAAATATGTTTCAATGCTTCAAAAACGCGGGAGGCAAAGCCATGAGTTCCGTAGGCAAAGTCACCAACCACACAAACGATAGTTTGATCATGATCTACCTCTACCGATCCGAAGTCCTGCAACTCCTTTAAGATCTCATCGAGGTATTTCGTATCGTCAATTGTTACTGAAACAGCCACCTCCGACGTGGTGATCATATCTATTGGTGTTTTGTATCGTTCAAACACTTCAAACACTCTCCTTAGGAAACCGTAGGCAAGCAGCATTCTGCTCGACTGGATTTTGATAGCCGTGATACCATCCTTCGCAGCAATGGATTTGATCCTTCCTTTTTCACTTTCGTGAGTAATTAAGGTTCCAGCAGCAGTCGGCTCCATGGTATTCAACAAGCGAACTGGAATTTTATACTTCTGAGCTGGGAAAACACTTTGAGGATGAAGAATCTTCGCTCCAAAATACGCTAACTCTGCTGCCTCGTCAAAAGAAAGTTGGGCAATTGGACTTGTTCCTTTTACAATCCGGGGATCGTTATTATGCATTCCGTCAATATCGGTCCAGATCTGTACCTCATCTGCCCGAATTGCAGCACCAATCAGAGAAGCAGTGTAGTCGCTACCGCCACGGCGAAGGTTATCGATCTCGCCAAAAGAATTTCGGCAAATGTAGCCCTGCGTAATGAATAAGGTGTTATCCGCTTTCTGATCTAACAACGGCTGCAGGTGCGACCCAATGTACTCAACCATTGGCTCATTGTCCTCATCAATCTTCATGAAGTCAAGTGCAGGCAATAAAGCAGAACGTACACCGATCTCGCTCAGGTAAAAATGATATAACGTGGTAGAAAGAAGCTCTCCCTGTGCCAGCACAACTTTCTCCTCTACAGGGGTGAAAAGCTCGGTACCCATTGAACCTATCAGGGTGAAATGATAAGAAATTAGTTCGCTCCCCTTAAGGCGTCCTTCTTCAGTTGAAAACAGCTCCTGAACGAAGGTTTTATACTTGTCATGCAGAGCATCAGTCAGCTGCTTGGCCTTTCGCTTATCGCCGTCTAAATAAGCCTGTGAGATTTCAACCAAGCTGTTAGTAGTACCGGCAACCGCCGATAACACCACAATTTGTTTTTCTTCAGGACGGATGATGTCTAATAATTTCTTCATCCGCTCCGGGCTACCTACTGATGTTCCTCCAAATTTTAAAATCTTCATTCGAATAAGTTTATTTTTTCTGTAGCATAACTTTTTGGTCACATAACGAGACCCTCTGCCTTATCAGCTTAAGTTATATTAATACGGCGTTGATTGTTGTTTTTCAGGACGTCGCCTTGATTTTATTTGGGGGCTAAAAATAGTCAAAAGCTTTAGATTTTTATACTATAGAAAAATTAATTTGGGGGCAATTAAAGGGACTCAAAACAAAGCCTCGAGCCAGAATTTTATTTTTTTAAAAACAATTTTGTCTCTTTCTGATTATACTCTAAAATCCCCCTGGCATTATGAACAACACAAAACTGATCGACAAATTCGACAAAGAGCTTATCAGCATGTTTGCAGAAGACGAAGTTAACTATTGGGCAACCAAATGGGGAGTAACTAAAGAAACTTTAAAAAGTGCTGTGAGGTTCTCAGGAAACAATTCTGTTTCAAGCGTTTATAATTACCTCATCGACAAAAACAAGCTCAGACTAACCTAAAGGAGTAAAAACATTGATTTTTGCGTGGCCTTGTCTAAAAGACGGGCCTTTTTTGTTCGCATTTAGCCCACCGCTATTCAGTTTCCTTTGCAATCTTCTCCTGTGCCACTTCCAGATCATCTATATCAGGCGAAGGCTCTTTCTGTTCCATTTTAGCGAGCTCTTCATACTGTAGCTGAACATACATCGGAAAGTGATCAGAACCAGAAGAAGGCAATCTGCTTATCTCTACCAACTTGAAATGTACAGAACAAAAAACATGATCAAGCGGAAAGCGGAGAACCGGGTGCTGGGCATGAAAAGTATTGAAAAAACCTCTTCCCCGCCGAGGGTCTAAAAGTCCGCTAATCTTACAGAACAGTGAGGTGGTATAGCTCCAGGCGACATCATTAAGATCGCCGAGTACAATTACAGGAATAGTACAACTCCTCGCGCGTTCCGCAACTATCAGCAACTCTTTGTCCCGCTCAGTAGATCGCGGATTTTCACCAGGAACGGGGGGCGTAGGGTGCAGACAAAACAGCTGTACTTTTTGTTTATTTGGCAGCCTGACAATTGCTTCAATGGAGGGGACGTCGTCCTGGACCAGGTAATTAACGGAATGACTTACCAGTTCGAGCCGGGAATATAAAGCTATCCCGTAAGTATTCTCTAGCGGCACCTTTACGCAGTATTTATACTCTTGTTCAAACCAGGAGGCTTGATCCACCCACCAGGTGTCGGTTTCCAATAATAAGATGACATCCGGATTTGCAGCATTGATATTCTTAATAAACTCTTGACCTTTCCTGTTATACTGGTACACATTGGCCGTCACCAGGGTAATACAATTTTCTGGCTTTTTATTTCGCGCCTTCAACACCTGTTTACTACCTATCTGAGTAAATGGCAAGATCTGGGAGGTGAGATAGCCAGTATTGATGAAAAGTAGCCCTAGCACCACTAAAACGTCCTTATCCTGATCATACTTGTAGGTGACGAGCAGACCTGCAAAAAGAGCGATACTCAATAAGAACTTTTGAAACCGAGGATACTCAAAGACACGGAAGGCCCAGTAGTCGCTCCTGATGAAAGGAATAACAGAAATAAGCACCACCAGGCAGCTCAGTATTTCAAGTATTAGCTTTACAGTATACATGCGTGTGTTAAAGGAACAACGTATTTTTACCCGCTTGGTTTTGACTACAACCCTCCTTATATCTAGAAACGAGTTGTACGGGGTACTTTTGATACTCTGTATGATGGTTTTTCGTCAGCGATGCTACTTAGTTATTAACCCTGGGAGAGCCGAGCAAAACACTCCGCCTTCGGTTAAAAACATAGATGCTCCGGCTATGTTGTACCAGAAGAATGAGCAATACACACTTCTTCGAAGAAAAAACCGAACTGGAGAGAAAGCTTGGGCTAACAGAAACTCTTTCGATTGTTGTCAACCGTATCATCGGCTCGGGAATTTTTCGAACTCCTGCTCCCATTATGCTCATCACTGCTTCTGTAAGCATTTTTTATGGAGTATGGATTCTGGGGGGAATTGCCACTATCCTCGGCGCCCTTTGCTATGCAGAACTTGTCTCGATGATGCCGCGGGCCGGCGGCCCTTACGTATTTCTGAAAGCAGCCTATCCGCCGGTAGTTACTTTTTTGCGCGGATGGGCCATGTTTTTCGTATCAGAAACTGGCGCTATTGCTGCCGTCGCCTTGTTTTTTTCCGAGACGATGCTTTCCGCGATCGCACCTCAAACATCAAAATACCTGGTTGCACTGGCCGCCATCAGCCTGGTATTTCTACTGACCTGTGCGAACTCTTTCGGTATTAAATTGAGTGGCGTCCTTCAAAACCTATTCAGCTTTCTTAAAATTTCAGTTCTGGTAGCCATCGTAGCTATCAGTTTTTCGTCTGGTTTACAGCAGGAAAACTTTACAGATCCCGTTGATAATCCCTGGACTTGGGGCGGGCTGATCTCGATCTTCACAGCCATGAGATACGGATTCTTTGCATACAGTGGCTGGGAAGGCGCAACATATGTCGCTGAAGAAGTAAAAAATGCCAGGAAAAACCTACCTCTTTCACTATTTCTCGGGATTGGCTTTGTGATGTTACTCTACCTGCTGATCAACACGGCCTACGTAAATCTGCTGGGACCGATAGCCATGGCAAATTCAAAAGTGGTAGCGATAGATTCTATGCAGGTCGCAATCGGATCGATTGGTGCTATACTGGTTTCAGCGGCAATAATGATCAGTACCTTTGGAAACGTAAATACGCAAATCCTGGTGAAAAGCCGTACCTGGTACGCGATGGCCCGAGACGGCCTGTTTTTCAAATCGCTCGCAACGATCCATCCTACCTATAAAACCCCCAATTATTCGCTATTTGCACAAGCTATCTGGGGAACGGTGCTTATTCTTTTTTCTACCACTGCAGAGAGCGCTTATGAAGCTGTCATCGACTTCTTTTCGTTCACCTCGTCAATTTTCAACGTGCTCACGTTTGCCTCTGTCTTTGTGCTGAGGCAAAAATATCCAGACGTGAGCCGGCCCTATAAAACCTGGGGCTATCCCGTTACACTTATCATCGTATTGCTCATACAAATTGCCTTCATGCTCACCACCCTATACACCGCTTTTATTCCCTCACTCCTGGGCATCGGTCTCACCCTAACGGGGCTTATCTACTACAGATATTTCGTTTCGGCGGAAGCAAAAACAGATAAGCACTAACAATTATTTTACTTTTGTCGGATGTATACCCGGGAAGAAGCTTCACAGATACGTAGAGAATTTTGGACTACTTTGGGAAATTATCTGGCTCCTTATAAATCCGCTGAAGGCGCCAAAGTTAACTGGCTAAACTATAAAACCGGGCTAAAGAATGTATACTTTAGAATGGATGCTGACAAACGAAGCGCTTCAATCTCAATCGAAATCACGCATCCAGACCTTGGGATACAGGAGCTATTCTTTGAGCAGTTCCTTGAGCTGAAGAATATTTTGCAGGGATATATGGATGAGGAATGGGAATGGATTTTGCATACTTCAGATGAAAACGGCAAAACAATCAGCACCATTAGCAAAAAGATCTTCGAGGTTAATATCTTTAGAAAAGAAGATTGGCATAAGCTGATATCGTTTCTGAAACCGAGAATGCTGGCGCTGGACGAATTTTGGAGCGACGCAAAATACAGTTTCGAGAGTTTGAAATAGATTGCCGGTACACTTATTAGCAAATACACCAATGGATATTAAACGATTAAGACCTGGAAACCTCATAAAGATCAGTCCGAGGGAAAACGAAGAAGGCCTCTTGCTGATTCAGGAGATCCACAAAGAAAGTATTATTGGCGAGATGCTTGTCCCCCGACAGGGATATCATTTCCGAATCAAATTTTATGAGATAATGCCTATCCCATTGAATGAAAAGTGGCTGGAAAAAGCTGGCTTCGTTCAGGATGAAAACAATGGAGAGCTTTGGCGGGATTCAAATAAACGAATGGATTTCTATTTTTCGGGCTTGGGGCAAAAACAGTTCTATGACGAGGAGAAAATGATAGGCAAGTTTCCAGTTGAATTTTTGCACGACCTGCAAAATGGCTATCTTTTCCTAACAGGGAAAGAACTAAATATAAATCCTTAAAGTCTTGCAAGCTGTGCTTCGCGCTGTTTCCGGAAATTCCGCATCAACTGCACGATGACTGAAACGCAGGTAATAACCATGCAGGCAAGCACAGTGTCTATGATGTGATTTGTGGTGGCGGAAGGGCTCTTGCTTAGGTTAGATGCAACGCCGTAAATTGCCCAGATGACTACTATTCCAAAAAACACATTTTTCCGCACGTGTACCATAAATAAGCTAAGTATTGCTGCGAAACAGATAAGGAGAATGGTCCAAGTGCCAGCTGATAGGATAAAGTTCTCAGTGGGCAGGGCACCGATAACGGAACTTAGATTTGCTATGGTAGCAATGCTGATCCAAGCCAGATAAATGGCAAAAGGAAATTGTGTAAAAACTTTTGCCGAAAGATTACGGGCCAAATCGTAAATACCCAGTTCGATATTAATAAAGATCAAACATATCAACTGGATGATCATCAATACAGCCGACGCCAGCAGCAACTCTCTTGTCCAGGCCAGTACCCAAGCGGCAGAAGCAAAGTTGTTGATTAAAAACCACCATCCGATTTTCCGGAAGTCGCGGTTTGCCTCCGAATTTTCTTCTCCTTTAAAGGCTCTCCAGGTATGATAAATCATGAAAGCAGCTAAACTGGTATAAATTACTGCCCAAATAGAAAAGGTAAAATCTGCTGGAGTAAAAAGTGTCTCGTATTTATAAGAAACCTCCCCTATTGTTTGAGAGTTAAACCAGGTAGCGTTCGAACCATAGGAGATCAGCAGGGAAAATAAGAAAATAGCAATATTTAAAAGAATGTAGGGACGTAAGCTCATAGCAAGGTAATTTAATGGTTTGCGCCGGAACTCCAGCCCGGCGCAAAACCGCAGTCAGGGCTAGTCTACTTTACGTTCTAGAACTGTACCCTTTGCATCAAAAATAATTTCATAATCTGGCTTACCCTCTAGCTCTATCTCGTAAGTAGTAACGCCGTTTTTCACGATTTTTTCAGCTTCCTCAAAGGTATGGCTCGCATACTCTTTACTTATCAGCGAGGTAATAGTTGCAGGCAGGTCAGTTTGTTTAAGATCAACGCGATGCTCTACAAGTTTACCGTCTGCGCTGAACTCCACGTAGTTTCGGCTGTTGTTCTTTGTAAAAGTGGCGGAGTAATTTGATCCTGTACTACTCCAGGACATGTCTTCCGCAGGACTAAACTCTTTAGTGAATGCTGCCCTGACGCTTGTCGGCAGGTTATCAATTGCTATTGCATTTTGCGCTTGTGCTGACACGGCAAACCCCATTGCCATTGTCAAAACTAACCATAACTTTTTCATAGTAGATCAATTTGATTAAACATAGATGTATGCTTCTAACAACCTCGGCAAATGAGGGTTTAGATTTTTTGATTTATTCAAGGAAATTGAGTTTACCCAATAAAAGAGGCACTGGAACAACTAATCAGCTCATACGCAGCTTTTTTGAAAACAAAAATCAGATGGCAGAGTATTTGATAAGCTATACTAAGAACCGAACATCTTAGTTTAAGAACAAACAGCTATTTTATGAGAACATTTTTTTTAGCAACAGTTCTGTTGTTATTTACCGCCCTTGGCGTGGCTGCTCAAAGCGCAGACGCCGTACTTGGTAAATGGCAAAGTGGGCATGGCAGCGGACGGATACAGATCTATAAAAAAGGTGACAAATATTTTGGGAAGCTAATCTGGCTCAAAGAACCGCGTGACGAGAACGGGCGGCCAAAGGTAGATATAAATAATCCCAATGAAAAACTTAGAGGTCAACCGATCGTGGGACTCGAGGTTCTAAGGAACTTCCAATACCGCGGAAACGGAGTATGGTCTGGAGGAAGTGTTTACGACCCCAAATCAGGCAACACCTACAATTGTCAAATGGCTTTAGATGGACCCGACAAACTAGATATCCGAGCTTTTTTCGGGATCACCCTGCTGGGGAAAACTGAAACCTGGACCCGAGTTCAATAATTACAAAAAATCTTAAAAACTTAAACGTTGCTGACATAGGGCTGTCATAGATGCGTTGTTCCTTTGCTTAAACAAATCACAACAAACGATGGCAAGAATTCAATTATTACTGAAAGAGTTAGAGCAGGAAGCTCTGACCACGAGAAAAATGCTGGGCAGATTACCGGAAGACAAGTACAATTGGCAACCTCATCCTAAGAGCATGAAACTCATTCAACTCGCTACACACGTAGCGGAGTTGCCTTCATGGGTGGGCATGGTACTTAATACTACTGAACTTGATTTTGCTACAAGTCCTTACACTCCGGTTCCAATAGCTAATAATCAGGAATTGCTTTCTTACTTCGAGAAGTCATTGTCAGAAGGCATAGAGGAACTTAAAAAAGCCTCCGAAGCCCCACTCGACGATGAATGGATCCTCAGAGAAGGTGACGTAGTTTACAGCAAAACGAGCAAATACGATATGATCAGGATGACGCTTTCACAAATCATCCACCATAGAGCCCAACTGGGCGTCTACCTGAGATTGCTGAACGTACCTATTCCGGGAAGTTATGGTCCGAGTGCCGATGATGAATCAGAGTTTCAGCCGGAGAGTTCGAGCCAAACAGCAGAAGCTTAATCAAAGAAAAATTGACTCACCCTAAATGGTGAGTCCTTTTTCTTCTTGCGACTTGTTAACTATCTACTCCAATTACCCCGCTAGTAATTTAAAGACCAGACCCAGAATTAACAAGATGGCTAATGCTTCGAGCAGAATTATAAATTTGGTGAGGCCAGTAACAATAGTATCTGTTTTCATAGTATTAGAGATTTATAAGTGGCAGAAGGAGTATAGCGTTTATAAAGTACTATAAATCAATAAATAGCAGTTAGCAGTATTTTGTTTTTCTACTTATCTTTATAAACAAACCTAACCAGCCGTGCATTCAAAGGAATCATCAAGTCTGAGACAAAAGACTCCGAACCGGTTCGGAAGCTTCATTTTCAACTTTACCGATTTATCCGAGATACTCACCGAACTTTTCTGAATGTCTACCTAATTCCTGTATATGCGCCTCTAGTCTCTCACTAACTTTGGAAAAAAAGTTAATTATGACACCAGAAAACACCAGTGAACTGAGCGAAAAAAAATTAACAGGATTATTGTTAATTACGGCAGGATCACTCCTGCTCATGCAGAACGCAGGCATCTACATACCCAACTGGATTCTAAGTTGGCCAATGCTAATTACTTTATTGGGGGTAGTAAGCGGAATAAGGCATAGGTTCAGTAGATTGAATTCTTATCTGTTTATTTCTGTGGGATTAGCATTGCTAACGGATCGAATTTCCAACTCAGTAGAGTTTCATCAAGTTGTGGTTCCATTGATCTTCACCGCCATTGGTTTTTACCTTATTATTAAACGGAATCAAGGCTGCAACAAATTAGGTCAAGAACCGCAATATTAAGTTTTGCAATACTTAAAACTAAATGATTATAAGCAAGTTATTCCAACATAATAAACCCTATTATAATTAAACATCAGTCACAATTTAATATACTTCAACATGTTTTTCTACCTTGTTTACTTCAGCAAGTCCGTCAAGCTTTTTGATGAACAAGAGATTTTGATTTTGCTAGAGCAATCTCGCAAAAATAATCGGCTATACAGCATAACTGGAATGTTGCTATACGTTCAGGGGGTATTTGTGAACGAGAAAGAAGGTCGGTTTATTCAGGTGTTGGAAGGCATGGAAGAAGATGTAAGATATATCTATGAGAAAATTGAACATGACGACCGCCATCGCAATCTCATTGTTCTGGAAGAAAATTTTTTAGAGAAAAGAAACTTTGAGACCTGGACGATGGGGTTCAAAAGTTTGGAGCTGGAGGACCTAAACGGTGTGCCCCAACTGTTTAAATTAGATGATAGTTTTCTGGAGTTCAAACCTGACGAGTCCAAAAACAAGCCCCTGGAACTGCTCAAGGGCTTTTATAGCTTACATATTGACTACAGGGATCCTGACGACCCTTCTTCCTCCTAATTCTATCGCTGCGAATCATTTTGACGAAGATACTCAAGCAACTGCCGAACTTCTTCGTCTGTCAGGTTCTGGTCAGGCATCGGAACAGCATATTCAGCCAATAACTTTTTAGCTATAGGGTCCTTTTCCCCCATCTCCTGCGAATTCACCATCATATTCATAATCCATACCGGATCCCTCCTCTCTGTAACACCAGCTAAGCCAGGCCCAATAAGTCGCTCGGTTTTAACGGTATGACAAACCACACATCTGGAAGTAAATAAAGCTTTCCCCTTTTCTGCCATCTCAGGCTGGATTTCACCAAGTTCCACAGTAGTAAAACGGCCTATTCCCTTGCCGGAATCCTCTATTGAAGCACTTGCATTGCTTGATGTCTGGTCACGCTCATTCTGATTTTGATTCTGACAAGAAAGCATCGTTATTACTAAGCCATTTAGGAAAAACAGAGGAATAAAAAGTTTTTTCATTGCAATTAAATCCATAGAAACAGCTATTAAAGAAGTTCAGCTATATCGGCGTAGGCAAACCCATTTGCTTCCGCTACCGCCCGATAAGTTACATAGCCCTCGAGGGTGTTTATCCCCTTATACAAAGCTCCATTCTCTGAGCAGGCCCTACGATACCCTTTATTTGCAATTTGGAGGGCATAGGGTACTGTGACATTAGTAAGTGCGATCGTAGAAGTACGGGGAACGGCTCCGGGCATATTTGCAACAGCGTAATGCACAACTCCATGCTTTACATAAGTGGGCTTATCATGGGTGGTAATCCTATCAGTTGTTTCAAAAATCCCTCCCTGGTCAATAGCTACATCCACTAACACAGAACCTGGTTCCATTGTCCTCACCATTTCTTCGGTAACCAGCTTAGGCGCCCTGGCTCCCGGAATAAGTACTGCACCGATAATAAGATCAGATTCCCGGACCGCTTCAGCAATATTAAGTGGATTAGACATCAGGGTTGATATTTGATAACTGAAGATATCATCCAGTTGTCGTAATCTATCGGGGTTTGAATCTATAATTGTCACTTCCGCCCCCAGTCCTACGGCTATCCTAGCCGCATTGGTACCGGCAACTCCTCCGCCAATTATGGTCACCTTCGCTCTTTTTACACCAGGTACCCCGGCCAGCAGAACGCCTTTTCCTCCTTCAGGCTTTTCCAAAAAGTGTGCTCCGATCTGGGCGGCCATTCGTCCTGCAACCTCGCTCATCGGAGTAAGCAACGGCAAGGAACCATTTGGAAGCTGCACCGTTTCATATGCAATGCCTACTACCCGTTTATTGATCAGGGCTTTCGTTAGTTCAGGCTCAGGAGCAAGGTGCAGATAGGTAAAAAGAATCAGGCCGGGTCGAAAATATTTATATTCGACGGGCAAAGGCTCTTTCACTTTCATCACCATGTCCATTTCCCACACTTCATCTGCAGCTTCCAAAATTACTGCGCCCGCCAGGGTAAAGGATTCATCAGAAAATCCCGATCCTAAGCCCGCCCCCTCCTGAACAAAAACCTGATGGCCATTTTTTATAAATTGCAACACGCCGGCCGGTGTTATCGCAACTCTGTTTTCGTTGTTCTTGATTTCCGAGGGGACGCCGATTCGCATACTTTAAGTGATGTGTGTTGATATTACAAGTTCAGATAGCTAATGTTTTTCTTTAAACATTTGCAAAACTATTTTTCTACCTCCGCCTAATTATAGACAGTCCGGACGGACGTTTTTAAGCAGAAACTCCAAGACCCAGAAAGTCGGCAGTTACGAGTGCGACTCAGTAGGGGAACGATCAAAATTAGAAAAAGAAATATATGTTCCAACCCTTTATCTAACTTTCTGCACGCTAACGCAATGCCTGTAAACAACAACAGGCGGGACTAATTCCCGCCTGTTGTTGTTTAACTACAAGTTGATGGACCTATCGCCCAATTTCAAGGCCGATCGCCTTAGCAATCATAGCCATTTTGCTAAGCCAGGTTTTCAATAACTGTTCTTTTCCTTTGGGATACTTCACGGTAAACAAGTACTCACTTTTATCTTGTGTAGAAGAAGTATTCAAAAAATCGAAAGGAAGTGTATTATCCAAATACTTACCAAAATTATGTTCTAGTGCAACAGAAGCAGCCTTGATATCGCTCGATTTCCAATCTTCTTGCTCGTACAGCTCGAGAACTTCTCGTTCAGTGCGGCCAAATAATGCAGAAAACTCGTTAGCTGATAAACCCTGAGCGTGTGCTACTCCTTTTACAATCTTTCCAAAATGCATGTTCTTATAAACTAATTCTCACCTAAACATTCACCTCACCACCTATCCTAACAATTTTGAGAGCGGCAATACTACTTCTACGTATTTATTAATACGATGTTACGTCGATGAGGATTTTGTTAATCCATAAATGGTAGCAAGAATGTCATTAAATCATGTTAATTTTTTTACACTCGACTTCCTGAGTTAGTGCGAGTTCTATTTGGTTTAAATATTTTCAAACAGCGGTTAGGATAAACCATCGAATGAGCGGTGCAGCAACAAAACGAGTTTTCATTTTACTGTTTTTGTTTTCGATACTGCAAAGTACCGGACTGTTCCTTATTGGTCTTGCCAACTCTAGACGGGACGACGGGACTTGATAGAAATGCTTACTGAAAACGAAAAAAGGCGGGGATACCCGCCTTTTTATAAACATCTCTTTTGGTTACTCGATTTATTCCCCGTAAAACTCCTCCAATGAGCCAAAGTAAGTATCATTCCAACCTTCTACAATGTCGTCATAATCCTGGTCCGGAATGTTTGTATGCCTTAGTTCTACCGAGGTTCCGTCCTTATGTGGGTGAAGCTTGATAGTTACAACCGAAGGTTCAGACTGATCGCCAAAATACCACTCCTGCACGATCTTTTTACCTTCTTCAAATTCCAAATTCCTGCCGACAATGCTTCCATCCCATAAAGAGAATTCTGAACCGGGGACAGTTGACATTTCCGCCTCCTCCCCTGTCCATAATTGCAAAGTGGCGGGATTAGTGAGAGCAAGGTAAACTTCCTCCGGACTAGCAGGAAGCATGTAATATTTCTTAAAGTCTTTCATCTATCAAAATCTTAACAAGGATACTACATTCTACTGAAAAAGCTGTTTTATATTCTAAGTTCTGCTTCCGCGCAACGACCGGATCATTTGCCCATAGTCTTGCTTCTGCACCATCGCATTCACTGTATTGACGATTCGCCTTACTCTCGTCTCGTAAGTTTTTGCACTATCAATCCACTTGATGAAGTAGTCACGATGAGATTTCCTGAGACTATTAAAATAGGCAAGCGCCTCCGCATCTTCCTCCAGGCACTCCGTCAGCTCATCAGGTACTTTGATCTCAAAATCGGTATCAACTTCCATCCGAACTTGCAGGATAGCCCCTTCTTCTTTCTTTATTCCTCGTCTGATCCGGGCATTTAAAGGAAGGATAAAACCTCCACCTCCCGTTGGCAACAGAGCGAGTCCAGAAAACTCAAACGAATCTAGCTTACCTTTCACCCGATAGGTCTTTTTAACCCCCGGGTTTAATGACTCTGCCACATCCGCAGGAACTTCAATATAGCTCCAGCCGGTTTTGTCGCCATGTTCAGCGAACTTCTGAATGATAGTGGAAAAATCGACCATAGTTGAAGTAATAGAAGCTTGCAGTACCCCTTCTGAAATCTCTCAACAAGAGGACAAATACGCCTCCAAATTTAGGAAGCAGATCAAGATTTACCGCAGGAACCAAACAGAAATATTGATCTGCGAGTTATAAGAAGACCTGTTTTATAACCAGGAGACAAAACTATATGATAGAAACTGAAGAACAAAAAAGAGAAGCTGCAGCATTTTACAAAGAAGCTCTTGAATTGCTGCATGAAAGTGGATCAAGTTTTATGCTGGGTGGAGGATTTGCATTATATAAATATACTGGGTTGTATCGGGACACTAAGGATCTGGACATATTCTGTAAACCTAGCGAGTATCCGAAAATAATGAAGCATTTTGCTGAAAGGGGTTATAAAACAGAACTGACAGATGCAAGATGGCTGGCCAAAGTTTTCAAAGGAGAATACTTTATTGATATCATTTTTGATACGGTCAATAACATTTGCCGGGTGGACGATAGCTGGTACGAGCATGCTACAGAGGGCGAATTTGCCGGAGAAAAAGTTAAATTTTTACCTGCCGAAGAACTACTATGGTGCAAAATCTACGTACAAAACCGCGAACGCTTTGATGGAGCAGATGTAAATCACCTTATCCTGCGATACGGAAAACAGCTGGACTGGAAACGAATTTTGTTCAGATTGGATCAACACTGGCACCTGCTGCTATCGCAAATTTTGATCTTCCAATTTGTTTACCCGTCGGAATATCACGAGATAATCCCTCAATGGCTTTTTGATGAATTGATGGACCGGGCGAAAGATCAATACGCCATTCCGCCTGCAGTTGAAAAGGTTTGTAGAGGACCGGTAATTGATCAAACCCAGTACGAAGTAGATATCAAAGAGTGGAACTATAAGGTAAGTACAATAAAAACCACCTAAGGTATGACCGACGAAACGAACAGAAAAACCAGAATAGCGGCCGTAGGCGATATCCACGTTAGAGATACTGACAAAGGAAAATGGACTGAATATTTTAAGAAAATCTCGGCTGAGGCAGACGTGCTGGTTATTGCGGGGGATTTAACAGACACGGGAGACGAGGTGGAAGCGCAGGTGCTTGCAGACGAGTTAAAGGCCTGTACTATCCCGGTAATAACCGTGCTGGGAAATCATGATTTTGAGAAAGGCCGGCACAAGCTGATCCGTCAGATCATCCAGAACGACCACGTTCATGTACTTGACGGAGAGGCGGTTGTTGTGGCTGGCGTTGGCTTTGCAGGAGTAAAAGGATTTGGTGGAGGCTTTGACGCACAAATGCTTTCCATGTTCGGCGAAGGTGCGATGAAAGCTTTCGTTCAAGAGGCGGTAGATGAAGCGCTGCATCTTGACCGGGCTTTAGCCCGACTGGACCAGGACTACGAGGACATAAAAAAAGTAGCCGTACTTCATTACTCTCCTATCAAAGCCACGGTGGTGGGAGAGCCGGAAGCTATCTTTCCTTTCCTTGGTTCATCTCGCCTGGCCGAACCGTTAAGCCGCAGAAATGTGGTGGCCGCATTCCATGGACATGCCCACATTGGAACTTTGGAGGGATCAACTACCAATGGAGTAAAAGTTTTCAATGTTGCAAAGCCGATCCTTACTCGAGCAGGGTATCAGGATGGGTTCTTTTTGTTTGAGATTTGATCAGTCGTAGTGTATCATAAAGGGAGAAGATTTTCGCAATGGAAGACTTCTCTCTTCCTCGTTAATCAAGTAAATTATTCATTTCTAAAACCTAAAATTCCTTAGCTTGTAATATCTTCGAATAGGCGCTTTCTCATGACTACCGACCATTTCGTAAAATTCGTCCATCCCCTTGACGGAACTGGAGTATATAACCAGTTCTTCGAGTACATGAGAGATAAGGCAAATAGCTTTGGCTGTTCGAGCTACAGAGAACAAGAGGAGGAAAATGAAGCGCTCATAAGCGTCACTTTTTACTTCCAGAACGAAGCAAAAAAAGAGCATTTTAAGGACGCACTTTTAAGTAGCGACAAGCAGTATTTAGAGGAATAAAAAAGGCTGCCAGAGGCAGCCCTACAAATACTAATTCAGGAACGACTGCATCATCCCCAGCAATTGATCTGTTTGGATGGGTTTTGAAATATAGTCACTAGCCCCCGCATCCATACACTTTTCTTTATCATCCTTCATCGCTTTTGCCGTTACGGCGATAATAGGCAGCTCCCTAAACCGCTCGTTCTTTCTGATCTCCTGCATGGCTTCGTAACCATTCATCTCAGGCATCATGATGTCCATTAACACAAGATCAAAGTCGGGCTTATCGGCCAGCTTCGACAGGGCTTCACGGCCGTTATAAGCAACATCAAAATTGATGTTGTACTCCTGAAGAGCACTGGTTAAGGCAAAAATGTTCCGCATGTCGTCGTCTACTATTAAAATTGACTTCTGACTAAGTCCAAAACCATCATTAATCTCGGAAGCAGGACTTGACACTTCCGGCTTCGTGGTGACAGAAATCTTCCCTGATTTAACCTTATCGATGAACAAATTCACCTCCTGCAGCAACCTGTTATTTGACTTGTTTGTCTTAAACACCATGGAGTTGGTATGCTTCATGATCCTGGCCATTCTTGACTGGTCCAGTTCCATAGCAGTATTGACAACAACCGGGGTTTGGGCGAATTCCTCTATCAACTTTATCTGATCCAGCAAATCAAAGCCCGAGATATCCGGAAGATTTAGATCAAGTATGATGCAATCGAAATTCCGGCCCTGACTCAGTATATCTAAGGCTTCCTCCCCTGTAAAAGCCTGCTCCACATCTACATTCCCTTCCAAAAACTGGCCTCGCAAATCGTTGCTTTGAATCTCATGATCCTCTATCACCAGCACTCTTTTTGCAGGGCTATCACCAGCGGTTAAGAAACTAAGGGCTTCCTCTATCCTGTCAATTTCTCCCGATTTGTTCAAAAAGCCTTTCGCACCCGCCTCTACTGCCTTAACAGAACTTCCCGGCGCTGCCGACATAAGGTGAACCGGAATTGCGTTGGTAGCAGGATGTGCCTTGAGTTCTTTCAACACCTCCCAGCCATCCTTTCCGGGAAGCATAATGTCCAATAGAATTGCATCGGGGATTTCGGTAAGCGCCATATCCATTCCCTTAGCTCCGTCGGGGGCATGCAAGGCAAGCATCCCTCTTTCCAGTAACAAATTTTCCAGCACGGCAGCAAAATGCACATCATCTTCAATAACGAGTACCGTCCGCTTTTTCTCTACCTGAGGAGCAGCCTCGTTTGGGCTGACAGACGGAGCGGAAGACTCAGTCTGCGGTAAAAAGAGGGTAAATTCACTTCCTTCACCGGGCTTACTTTGCAGTTGCAACTTACCGCCCAATAAGGCCGTTAATTCCCTGCAAATCGAAAGGCCGAGCCCTGTCCCTCCAAATGTCCGGCTGGTTGAGCCATCAGCCTGCTTAAAGGCCTCGAAGATCAGCTCCTGTTTATCATCCGGAATTCCAATTCCTGTATCCTTTACGGAGATGGCAACTCCTTTCTCCAACTCTATGGAGCCCGCAGATGAAAAGCGATTCATCACAGGCCTAACATTTACGCTTACCTTTCCCCCCTTAGGTGTGAATTTAAACGCGTTAGACAACAGGTTTTTCAAGATCTGCTCCACGCGTGACTTGTCCGTCACAAGACTTGATGGTGTTTCTTCGGCTATTTGATAGGAAAACTCTATTTCTTTGCTCTTGGCGAGCTGCGAAAACAAGGCTTCGAGATGATGTTTCACATCCCGCATCGATACCTCCTCGAGGGATAGGTCAATCTGACCAGCCTCCACTTTCGAAAGATCCAAAATATCGTTAATAAGATTTAGTAAATCCGATCCCGCAGTATGAATGACCGAGGCATATTTTACTTCGTCTGTGCCCAGTCGCCCATGTTTATTGTCCGATAAGATCTTAGCCAAAATGAGGATGCTGTTCAGCGGAGTGCGCAGTTCGTGACTCATGTTCGCCAGGAATTCTGATTTATATTTGCTGGCGAGTTCCAGCTCTTCCGCCTTGCGCGCAATTGCTAGCCGCGCTTCATTTATCGCCTGATTTTTCTCCACCAGCAGCGTGGCTTGCTCCTTCAAATCACTGTTCATCTGGTAGAGCTCTTCCTGCTGAACCCGCAGCTCCTCCTCTGATGCCTGCAATTGATCGGTTCTCTTACTCAACTCCTCGTTAGTGAGGCGAAGCTCTTCATGCCTGCTTTCCAACTCCAGCGCCTGTTCTCGCGCATGATCAAATAGCCTTTGCATTTTTACCCGTGCTTGAGAAGTATGCACCGCAATCCCGATGCTGTCGCTAACCCTACTAATAAATTGTTGCTGCACCTCTTTCACCGGACTAGCGAAACAAAGCTCAATTACCCCTTTAAGATTTCCCGCAAAGGAGAACGGTTGGATGACAATGGAAGAAGGCAGAATATCAGAACTACCGGAGCTTATCAGTATATGACCAGCCGGAATATCAGAAACTACTATTCCTTTCTGATCAGCTGCTGCCTGCCCCACTAACCCGTCAAGCAGTTGAATCTCCTTCTTGTAAAGAATGTGTGAAGCATAACTAGCTGCCAACACCAGGCGTTCATTTTCTTCCTCATAAATATAACAGGCTCCAGAATGAGCAGTAGTAAAACTGCAGATTTTACGGATCACTGTTGCAGTTAATTCCTCCAGCGAATGATCTCCCCGCATTACGTCATCTAATTCCGAGTTTCCTCTTAACATCCAATTCTGAGATTCATTTTCCTGAGACACTTTCTCAAGCTGCTCGTTGGTGCTAAGCAGCCGTTCCTCTATCTGTTTCTGCTTTTTAAAGCTTTTCCTGATGTAACGGAAAAGCAGAAAAACCAATAATAAAATGAGTCCGCTTCCTACATAGAAAATGAAAATAGTCTTCTCGGCATTCTCCTCGCTGCTTCTACGTCTTTCTGCCAGGAGGTGACTCTCCTTAACCTTGATTGAGTCAATAACGTTTTGAACCCGTTTCAAGGTAACGTCTTCCTGGAGTTCTACTTGCGCTGCTGAAATTCCATCGCTGTTGGCTGTCCACAATACTTTACTCAATGCAAATAGCTTCTGAGAGACATTCGCACTTAGGGTGTCCGCTAGATTCAACTGGCCCGGCTCATTTTGAACGAGGAAGGTGAGGCGGTCCAGGGAAGGGTTGATTTTACTTAGAGATTCGTTGTAGTTATCCAGGTAGGACGATTTACCCGTAGCCAGGTATCCCCTGACACTGCTTTCTGCCTCCGTCACATTGATTAAAACCTGGTTGGTAAACTTAATTACCTCCTGGGTTTTGTCAACGGAGCTGTTTCCGTTCTGTAATTCAGTAATTCGCTGATAGGCGGCAAAAACGCCAGAAAACACGATTAACAGGGTAAGCACGAAGCCGGCAAGTACCTGCTGCTGAAATGAAAATTTTGACACGTAATTAAATTTTAACTCATCACCTTGAGCAGGTGTATTTCAGCAGCGAAAGTACTTCGGAGAGGTTATCTCAATGTTAAGATAGATTTAATATTAACAAGAGATATCGAGCCGCCCTCAGGCGTACTTCAACTCATTTTTCTCGATCAGTTGAAGGCATTGCTGTTTCAAATCTTCTGACGGCTGCCCATAATCAAGAATGAGAGTAGCAGCCCAAAGCTGCGACAAATACGGTCCCTCCTCCAGGTATTCAGCAAATTCATTCAACAAACCAGCATCAAAAAAAGACCTGGCCAGCTGCACGATCGCTTTGTAACCATCTGTTTCCCTTGAGGTTTCACAGTTTGGATAAATACCGAAGCAGAAATTTTCTTTACAAAGAAAAAGGAAGGATGAATTCTTAAAAGTGTGTTCCATTATTCACAAATCAACGGACCAAAATTATCGCAAGAAATGTTATCTGAATGTTAAGTTTAAATAAATCCAGTATAAGGCTAAGATGGGAGGCAAGTTAGGATAGCGCTTCCAGAGGTTTAGGAGGGATAGGAAAAGTAACCGAGGGAGAGCCGAGCACTTTACGCCTCTTCCCCGGCTTTTTATATTATTTACTTAAATCAACTCGGTGTAGCGGATTTATGGCCGGCCCCTCCAACACTTCTCCATTTTTGTCGAAGCGGCTACCGTGGCATGGGCAATCCCAGGATTGTTCTGCCGTGTTCCAATGTACCAGACAGCCCATATGTGGACAAACGGCGGAAACGACATGCAGTTGATTGTTCCCATCGCGGTGAACGGCACATTTGGAGCCTTCAATTTCCATCACCTTGCCCTCATAGGTCTTTACATCCTGCAAACTTTCCTCGTTTGTAGTGAGATAGTCCTTCACTAATTCGAAGGCCACGTTTGCATTCTCTTTGATAAACTTTGGAGCAGAAGCAAGAGGTGTAATCCGTGACGCTTCGTAGGTCTTACTCCATTTGTTTGGGATACCAAGTATGTGATCGCTGATAATCATCGCAGCCAGGGTACCGTATGTAAGCCCGTCGGCTGAGAAACCCGTAGCAATGTAAGTTTTAGAATCTCCGGTACTGATGCCGATGTAGGGGATTACATCGGAAGGTTTATATTGCTGCGCTGACCATTTATAAACAATGGAAGCAACGTCAAATCGCTTTCTTAAGAAGGCTTCCAATCGTTCAAAACACTCCAGGTTCTCTTCCTTTTGTCCCACTTTATGCATTTCGCCCAACACCATGACGATACGGCCTTCCGGCGAATCGTAAGTTCTGAGAGAATAATGCTCTGACGTTTGCATCTCCCAGTAGATCCCCGCCTCCGGATACTTCCCGTTAAGGATTGCTCCGACAGCGTACTCCCGGTAAGGCCCCATGTTGGCGTGTACGGCGTACAAGCCCTTTGGAGTATGTGTGGCCATGATCACATGGGTGGCTGAGACTGTCCCGCCGGTTGTCTGGACGCGGCAGACCGGTCCCTCTTCAACTTCCGTTACACGTGTATTTTCATAAATACGGCAATTCGCCTGGTCAATTTTGGATGCCAGGGAAACGGTATATTTCAGAGGGTTAAACTGAGCTTGATTCGGAACAGTAAATCCGTCGTTAACGGAGATATGGTAGGGAACATTTGATAACACCGTCAGGCCTGCCTTTTCAGCGGCTTCCCTTTCGTCTTCTATGTAAGATTCATTCTGGCCTTCTACGTTGAACAAGGACCAGGGCACGCGCTTAAAGTCGCAATCGATTTGGTTCGTTTGTACCAATTCTTCAATAAGATTTACCGCAGCAGCTCTCGATTCCACTACTTCCCTGAGCTTTTCCTCGCTGAACTTGGACGCAATGGAATGCATGCCGTCCCCTCCTATTGTTGCATAAAGATTTCCGGTGGAGTAGCCGGTAGAGCCCTCCGCTATCTTCCGCGCTTCCAACACTACTACAGATTTACCTGCCTTTGCCAGAAGATAGGCTGCTGTGATACCTGTGATTCCTCCGCCGATGACAGCAACGTCTGCCTGCACATCGCCCGTTAACTGAGGATAGGAAGTTGGATCAACTTCGTGTCGCCAAACTGAAAGATTGCCCATAGTTTTAAAGCTTTAAGTGTAAAATGAAAGAGCAGGTTAAAAGTTTTTAATTTCATCAATTTCCCATAACCGCAGACGTCGAATGCCCCCAGCGCAAGTCAGAAGAATATGATCACTTCCCGTAGGCCGCACCCTTATATAGAAACACTCTATCCTTAATAGTTTTTTTCTATCTAAGATTTGGATAATTAAGAAAACTTCAGGGTTTAAGGCTTGTTGATTGATTAGCTACCAAGCCGCTAACTGAGGTCTATGAAATACAAAACGCTCCTATCTAAAAAATCTCCCATTTCCGGGTGGTTCAAAAATGCAGCTGTAATTAGTATTCTATTTTTCCTGGTAAAGGGACTTGCCTGGCTTTTTGTTGGCTATTTCATCTTAAAGTAGTTCATGCTGTAGAAAAAACATCCATCTGTTCAATCATCAAACTCCAAAAATTATGAATCAGGAAAATTCAAATCAAAACCAGACTAACAGCAACGGTTCCAGCACTGTACACGCTGCTTCAAACATTCTTACCACCAGACAGGGGCACCCTGTTACTGACAATCAAAATGTTCGAACTGTGGGAAATCGCGGACCAGTCACGATGGAGAACTACCATTTCCTGGAGAAGATGACTCATTTCGACCGCGAAAGAGTTCCCGAACGAGTAGTACATGCCCGCGGAGCCGGAGCTCACGGCTATTTCGAAGCATACGGAACTGTTGGAGATGAACCTGTTTCTAAATATACCCGTGCTAAATTATTTCAGGAAAAGGGCAAAAGAACGCCTGTATTTGTTCGCTTTTCCACGGTAACTCACGGTATGCATTCCCCGGAAACGCTCAGAGACCCGCGTGGATTCGCAGTTAAATTTTATACCGAAGATGGTAACTGGGATTTGGTAGGAAATAACTTAAAAATCTTCTTCATTCGTGATGCGATGAAGTTCCCTGACCTGATCCACGCGTTTAAGCCTGACCCTGTAACCAACATTCAGGATGGCCGCAGAATATTTGATTTCATCAGCAGTACTCCCGAGGCAATGCATATGATCACCTTCCTGTTTTCTCCCTGGGGAATTCCGGCGAACTACCGCCAAATGCAGGGCTCGGGCGTGAACACCTATAAATGGGTGAACCAGGAGGGCCAGGCAGTACTGATAAAATACCATTGGGAGCCATTGCAGGGAATCAAGAATCTTACCCAGGCAGAGGCTGAGTCTATCCAGGCAAAGAACTTTAACCACGCTACACAGGATTTGTACGAAGCCATTGAGCGCGGAGAATATCCAGAGTGGGAACTTTGTATTCAGATGATGAGCGACGACGATCATCCAGAGCTTGACTTTGATCCGCTGGACGATACCAAAATATGGCCGCAGGATCAATTCCCATGGTTGCCGGTTGGAAAGATGGTGCTCGACAGAAATCCGGAAGATTATTTCAACGAGGTAGAACAATCAGCCTTTGGTACCGGCGTTTTAGTTGACGGCCTGGACTTCTCGGACGATAAGATGTTGCAGGGAAGAACTTTCGCCTATTCTGATACCCAACGCTACCGGGTGGGCACCAATTACCTCCAACTACCTATTAACGCAGCTAAAACGCATGTTGCAAATAATTATCATGGAGGCCAGATGTCATACAGAAGAGAAATTGGGGCAGGTCAAAATCCTCATATCAACTACGAACCTTCAACTACAGGAGGCTTACAGGAGGCGCCTAAGTCAGGCACAGAATACACTCCTCATTATAACGCAAAACTTGTTCGCCAAAAGATTGACCGAACCAACGATTTTAAGCAGGCGGGTGAACGTTACCGGAGCTTTGAAGACTGGGAACGGGAAGAGTTGATCAACAACCTTGTTCAAACTTTGAAGCCATGCGACAAACGGATTCAGGATAAGATGGTTGAAATGCTAACGCAATGCGATGAAGACTACGGGAGAAGAGTTGCCGAAGGTTTGGAAATGGCGCCGGACTCTATCCAGGCAGGACCGATAGGTACCACACAATCTCAGGAAGCGGTTAAGCAAGCGGAAGAGAAATCGCACGAAGCGAAACCCTATTAAAAACAGATAGAGCCTCTTACACAGAGGCTCTATTTCTTGTAAAGAGTCCGGGAACTAAATAATCTGTTTCTCATACAACAGTTTCCCCTTTAAAAGACGCCTGCTGGTATCCATCGCCCAGGCAGATAAAAAAACAGAACCGTCATTTTCAAAACGCAACTTCACAAAACCCTTTGCCTTTTCCCCAAACTGAAGGTATTTACCATCGCGAACTACATATTTTACTTTTGAACCTGAACCGCTTACTATAAAATGGTTCCGATCCTTAAAGATATATTGCAAATTGTGTTCGTGGCCGGCAGCATAAATCAGATTGGGATAGCCCGACAGTATTTCCTTCAGCTTCTTACGCAGCCGCCGGTAGCGTGGATGCGCCATATCCTCACGTGCTCCTAAAAACTTTCTGTATAACGGTAATAGAGAACCTAGGCCGGGTAAAGGCAGGTAAGCATAGGGGTCGTAGATGGTGAGGGGAAAAATGTGATGCTTCAGTTTAAACCTGCCACCATGAATAGCATAGCTATACACGGGGTGGTGCCCGGCTACCAATAAATGCTTGTGCTTGTTTTTATCAAGGATAGCGATCAGCCTTTCAAAGAATTCCTCTTCCGTTGATACTGAGCATCTATATTGCTTACCGATAGGCCTCAATCCAGTCTGCAGCCACCACTGGGTATCAATAGCAACGATAGTAAGATGAGGATTTATGTCCACCTCCACGGGCCCCGGACAACCATTGGATGGTAGGAATACATTTTTCCCCTCAAACAATTGCTGGATGTATTTCTCCTGTCTTAATATATACTCATAACCGTCTTTCCTCCCCTTATTCCAGTCGTGATTGCCTGCTATAAAAACCACCTGTCCCTCGTAATCCTTAAGCGCCTCGTAATGTCTTTTGAGCGTATTTTCTGCATTCTTTCTTAAAATATTCCCTTTTGCAGGCATTCCACGTGGATAAATATTATCTCCCAAAAAGATAACCGCAGATTCTTGACTGGGTTGCAGGTGAGCCTTTAATGTTTCAAGTACCGGATCCGGACGGGTGGGTGAAATGTCTCCGGTGTCGCCAATTAGAAATAGTTCGAAAGGTTCTTGCAAAGGTTGATTAAGCATATCTAGCTTAAACAGCGCTTTTGATGACTTTGTTGGCAAGATCTACCCTCCTCCTGTTTCCAGAGAAAGAGGTTTTACGCAGAATCTGCGATTGAAGAATTAAGAACAGTCACCTTATGTGGATATCGGGATGCATGGCTAAGAATGATATTGCGAATGTAATCGTTGGACGGATACGGGCGCAGGTAATTTTTCAACTCCGTAATATTATGCAGCGAAAAATCGATGGGTACACAGCCCATACCAGTCAACTTCCCTTCCTCCATCAACACCACACTTTGCTCGCCGGGATGCTGACCGTCATCCTGAATCAGGAGAGAAGGAAGACTCGACTTTAAATATTGGAGGGCTGCAGCTGTCCGGAGGTTGTAAGTTGCCGGATCCTCCCGTCCTTCACAGGCCCCGAAACAATGTGCCTCGGCTAGACCGATGCAGGCATCATTATTTTTTTGAACAAAACACAACTTGGGACACAGCTGGTGGGTTTTCATGAGCTGAACGATAAGGTTATGGCCTTCCAAAATACTATTGAAGCTATAAACGGGGGCAGAATACTTCCTTCTTTTATCAAGTACAAGTCGTTGATATCCCTTTTGATCTTCATAGAGATAAATGCCATAAGCTTGATCAAAACGCTTCAATGCCCGGTTATTTTGTGGCCACAATCGTTTTATCTCTACAGCTTCCAAAATAAACGACATCAGTTCGGTAGCGCAGGCTTCGAATCTAATCCCATGAATATGCTTCAAAAAGTCCTGCCGCTGCTTGCCGGCATTATTGCCGCTGAAATGAGAGGCAACCCGCTTCCGCAAATTTTTTGCCTTGCCCACATAAATGACTTTGCCTTTTTGATCGAGGAAATAATATACACCAGCACATTTTGGAAGTGAGTCAAAGTCCTTACGATCCAGATTAGGTGGCAGCACCTGTTCTTTGGAGCTATATTTCAAGGACGCAGCAATGTGCCCCTCCATATCATTCTGCAACATCATTGCAAAAAGTGTAGAGGTGGCGAGCGCATCTCCCCCAGCCCGATGGCGATTCTCAATTTTTATATTCATCTGGCTACAGAACTTACCGAGACTGTAAGAAAGCAAGCCCGGAAATATCTTGCGCCCAAGACGAACGGTACACAACTTTTTACACTGCAAATCGTAACCCGCCAAACCCAGGTGGTATTTAAGAAATGAGTAATCGAAGTTAACGTTATGAGCAACAAAAATTTTATCGTGCAGTAGCAGGAATACCTCCTGAGCAACGTCGTTGAAAGTGGGTGCGCTTTGCACCATCTCGTTGCTAATCCCTGTAAGGGCACTGATATAGATCGGAATAGGTACGCCTGGGTTGATCAGCGTTTGGTACTGGTGAATAACCTGCTCTCCATCATAAACAACAATCGCAATCTCCGTAATTCCGTTCGCTGATGGGTGCCCTCCCGTTGTCTCAATATCCACTACTGCGTACATAGTACAAACTTAACGATTGCTAAGAAAATTAGTCATCTCTTTTTTCATTTAATCCTGAATAAAATCGCCGGGCTAAACTTTCATTGCTATTAAATCACAACTCTGCTGATAGAAAATTCCATTTCCTACTTATCTTTGTTCATGCCTTATAAAGAACGCGAAATCACCAAGCTTTACTACACCATGGGTGAGGTAACTGAGATGTTTGATGTTAATGCCTCGCAGATCCGTTTTTATGAAAAAGAGTTTGAGATTCTTCAGCCGAAGAAGAACAAGAAAGGCAACAGGCTCTTCTCACCCGAGGATGTGGAAAACTTAAAGATCATCTTTCACTTAGTTAAAGAGAAAGGATTCACCTTGCAAGGCGCAAAAGAACACTTGAAAGCCAATAAATCAGAGGTGAAGGAAAACCAAAAGGTGATAGATTCGTTGGAACGTCTAAAGCAATTTTTGCTGGAGGTGAGAGAACACCTCTAAAATTAATAGACGACCTGTGAAAGTACTCTTTATTGTTAATCCTAAATCTGGAAGAGGCGAAGGATCTACCGTAGAAATGCTGATTTCTGAAGAGTCGAGAAGACAAGGCTTCGACTTTTTGATCTATCGTCTGAATAAGGAGGAAAACGAGAAGCACATCTGGAACGAAATTAATGCCTATTCACCCGATATTATTGCTGGTGCCGGTGGCGATGGCACCATTAATTTTCTAGCCAAGCTATTACAGGGCAGCGACATCCCGCTACTGATCATTCCCCTGGGCTCAGCTAACGGCATGGCGAAAGAATTAAATATCGGCGGTCGTCTTGATTATGCCTTCAGCCTGATCACCAAAGGAGTAAAACGCCCGATCGACCTTCTCAAAATAAATGGGCATACCTGTATTCACCTGGCGGACGTTGGGCTGAACGCCCGCATCGTGAAACGATTTGAGCAAGACCCTAAACGGGGACTATGGACCTATGCCCGTCACCTGTTCCGAGAAATATTTCTGATTAAAAATTACCGGTTTTATATAGAACAAGAGGGGCGGCCGTTCATCCGGAAAGCTGTGTCGCTCACTTTCGCTAACGCTTCTAAATACGGTACCGGTGCAGTAATCAACCCGGTAGGAAAGTTGGACGACGGTAAGTTCGAACTGGTAATCATCAAACCTTTTCCCCGCATAAAGCTCTTATCCATTGGCTGGAAAATGTTCAGAGGCACCTTGGAAAGTTCTGAATATGTCGATGTGATCAGCTGCAGTAATGCGCTGATTCGTACATCAAAAAGGACAACTTTGCAAGTTGACGGTGAAATTATCGGAAAGGTAAAAGAAATAAAAGTTGAAATTCTTCACAAAGCGTTAACGCTCATCGTTCCTGAAGAAGATTAGCGGGAAAAGCCGCAAAATTCGCCATTTATTCCTCTCCAATTTTTAAAAACTCTTTCAATTGAATAGAGTTATAAAAATAGATCTACCAGCCAAAAAAACCATATGAAGTAAAGTCTACCCTTAATTTAATTCTATGGAAACAGTAAGTAAAACAGCACTGATTACCGGTGCATCAAGCGGAATTGGTTACGAGCTAACGAAGCTTTTTGCCGGTGACGGATACAACCTGGTACTGGTTGCCAGAAACGAAGATCAGCTTAATAAAGTTGCTGATGAACTGAGAAGTGAATTCAAAACGAAGCGTGTAGACGTAATAGCAAAAGACCTTTCGAATATTAATGCTGCTGCAGAAGTCTACGAGGAAACCAAGCGTTTGGGACTGGAAATTAATGTCTTAGTAAACGATGCCGGCGTAGGACAACGTGGAAATTTCTGGGAGATAGACTTTAGCAAAGATCTGGAAATTATCAATCTAAATATTATCTCGCTTGTTCATCTCACCAAATTATATTTGAAGGATATGCTGGCCAGAAATGAAGGACGCATCCTTCAGCTTGCTTCTATTGCTGCCTACCAGCCCACGCCGATGTTAGCAGTTTATGCTGCTTCCAAAGCCTTCGTTCTTTCTTTCGGCGATGCGCTTAGCAATGAATTGAAAGATACTAACATCACTGTGACTTCCCTCATTCCGGGGCCTACAGATACCGACTTCTTCAACAAAGCGGGTGCTGAAAACACAGTGGCTGCGAGCAAGGCTGATGAACCTGCAAAAGTAGCTAAAGAAGGTTACGAAGCGCTGATGAAAGGAGAACATCACGCTGTTGCCACCGCACTAGTTGGCGCACAAGTTGCTATGAGTACCGTGTTACCAAACGAGGCCGTGACGAAAATGGCCCGTAAGTACATGGAAGAAGACAAATAGACATCAACAGAAAATCATTGAATTATGGGAAAAGACAAAAACGGAACTTACCTTCCTCCGAAAGGAAGGCCATCAGGTTCGCCAAAGGAAACACACGGATTAAAAGACGCATTCGCAGTAAATGATCTTGAAACAGATAAAGAGTTAGCTGAGAAATACACGGATGGCCCCGACCAACCCTCAGCAAACGTTCCTATGCGACACAAGAATCGCAATGTTAATAAAGGTGAAGATAACGATGAGTAAACAGATTCAGATTTATGGAGATCATTTCAAAAGAAGAATTCACAGAACTTGCGAACTACCAATCGGATGTTTGCATTAGCATATATATTCCTACTCATGCCGCGGGGATAGCGGTAAATGAACGCTACGACACCATTGTCTTCAAAAACAACGTCCAGCGAGCTAAAGTTGAGCTAAACGGAAAAGGAATTGACCCACGGGAAGTAGATACACTACTTGCGCCAGCCTTTGAACTGGTTCGAGACGAGGAGTTTTGGAATCAACAGTTACAGGGATTAGCAGTATTTATTTCCAAAGGGTTTTTCAAAATCTTCAAACTACCACTAACGGTTAAAGAAGAACTGCTTGTTAACAGTTCCTTCCTTTTAACGCCACTATTACCGGTGATGGAAAGGCGGCATAAGTTCTACTTACTTGTCTTGAGCAAAAAAGACTGTAAGTTTTACGAATGCGACCAGTTTGAAATGAAAAAACTGGAAGTAGAGGGTCTGCCTTACAATATTGATGATGTAGTGCCTTTTGAACAAAAGGAACGTCGGCAAACTCATAGAAGAGCTGGTGCCGGAGCCGGCGGCGCAGCGATTGTAGGTGCAAACTTCCACGGGCATGGTACCGGGCTATCCGATGAAGAAGAATACCTGGAACAGTACTTTAAAGAAGTGGACCAAACGCTGTGGACTGAAGTACTGCATAATCAACATGTCCCGCTGGTTATTGCGGCAGTAGAATATGAAGCGGCCCTTTACCGCCAGATTTCGAATTATAAGCATATCTCGGACGTAACGCTGACTGGAAACTACGAACACGAAGACAGACAGTCTATTTACCTGAAAGTTAAAGAACGCATGGCGCCGTACTTTAAGGAGTATGTAAATGACGCCCTGAAGAACTTTTATAACAACTCCACTACTCAATTGAGTTCTTCTGTTCCTTCAGAAGTAGTTCCGGCAGCTTATTATGCTCAGGTTTCTGACCTATTCGTCGAGAAAAACCAGCATCTCTGGGGAACGTTTAACGAAAAAGACAATGTGATTGAAATCCACGATGAGAAGCGGGAAGGCGACGACTGCCTGATCAACAAAGCAATCATCAAAACGATTATGAATGGAGGAGAAGTTCACATGCTGGACAAAGAAAAAATGCCGGTAGACCAGTCTCCTATAGCCGCCTTTTTAAGGTTTGCTATGTAGAAAGATCGTTCATGGCGAAAGCAGCCGCCCTTAAGGAGTTTCCTAAGGGCGGTTTTTTATTCCGCTACTTTTTGAGCTCTGGCAACGGTTACATTGCGCACATATTTATGAATCTGGTAAAGTGTAAAGATGCATACGGCCATGGTAAGCACCACAATGTAACCGACTGTATCGTAGTATTGTAAAGGAGCGCCAGCGCGGGGTTGAAAAACGATTAAACCGGAAAGAACCGAAGCCACTCCTCCTGAAATTTGCTGCAGGGATGAATTTATCCCCATAAAGGCTCCCCTGTCCTGAGGTTCCGGGACTGCCGAGGTTAACGCGGAAGATGAAATCATTCGGGAAGAAATACCTGCAAACATGAACGAATTAATAACTATTACGACCCAAATGGGCGACACCGAGAGATTCGTGTAGAGTACCACGGTAATAGCTGCCAGCACAGAGCCGATCACAAACATTCTGAACTTTCCTATTTTATCACTCCACTTGCCGATAAAAGGGCCGGTAGTAATGGAGCAGATGCCGGTAACCAAGAATATCAGTGAGAGATTGGTTTCGGGAATGTGAACGTTATGGACCAAAAAGGCGCTGCTAAAAGGCATCAACATAAAGCCTCCAATGGAGAGCAGACCGGTGGTAAGAAAGGCGATCGCATATGTTTTGTTGGTAAGGGTGTGTCCCATATGAAGAAAAGGACTCTTAGTAGTCCTGATTTTCAGATGGTCGTTCACGGGTTTCATCACCCTCCAGATCACTAATCCAACAATAATGGAAACACCAACAATCAAGATAAACGGGGCATGCCAGTCAAATTTATCGGCAAGGTATAAACCTAAGGGAATTCCCAGCACCTGACTCGCCGCAAAAGCCATTTGAACCACTCCCATCACCCTTCCCCGAACTTGCAGTGCAAATAAGTCAGTGATGATGGCGAAAGAAATTGAAGAGATCACGCCTCCGAATAAACCAGTAATGATCCGGGCTATCAAGAGAAAATGATACGATGGAGCCAAGCCGCAAAGTACGGTGCCGATAATAAATCCGGTGTAAAAAAATAAGAGCAGCTTTTTCCGATCAAACCGGTCAGCAAAACCTGCAGCAAGTAGGCCCGATGCACCGGCACTGAAGGCATAAGCGGATACTACGAGTCCAAACTGAGAGGGTGTGATGCTCATTTCGGTTAACAGATAAGCTCCCAAGGGGGAAAGTACCATAAAATCCAATACTATGGTAAACTGTAAAATTGCCAGTACCGCGACGATGAACTTCTGATAGGAGCTGAAATTTTCTTCCTTCTTTTGATTATTTTCCATTAGATTTTTGTTAGAAACCTTTACGGTTTTAATGCTTTCAATACAAGTTCCAAAGCTTGCTGGAGCTTTTCCTCATCTAAAACAAATGTGGATGAAGGTGGCAGACCTCGCCCGCTAATGTGGTATTTAATTAGTTGATATAGTGGCGCGAAGGCAATCGACCAGTAGACTTCAGGACTAACCCGCACCAATTCCTGCCGCTCTATATTTTTAGATAGAAACTCCCCCATTACTTTAGGGAAAAGATTGCCGGTTTGCTGCATTGCCTTCTCGAAATAGGGCGAATGCTTGATATGTTCCATAAAGCTTAAGCCGACAGGATGCTTCAAATAGTAGGCAACCCGGTTGTTCCACTGTACCTTTAAGCCCTCGGCGAAGTGCATGTCCGGATCAAAGTCTTTCAATGTCTCACGCGACATCTTCGTATGTTCTTCGATCACCAACTGGATAATCAGATCATCGCGGTCTTTAAAATATATATAAAGAGTTGCTGGTGAAACGCCGGCGGCTTTTGCTAGTTTTTGCATGCTCAAACCTTCCAAACCTTCCCGCACAATCATCTCCACTGCTTCCTGTCGGATCAATCCTTCTTTATGTTCATCTCTTGGTCGCATTTACAAATATAAGTGAACGAACGTTCATTTATATTTGTTTATAAAATTTTGGGGATAGATAAAAGACAAAACAGAAATTCTCCGGCTGGAACTTCTACCTGAAAGGGGCGGAGGTTTCACACGTTCTGTCTACAGCTGGAATTCAAAAGATTTCGTGAATCATGCAAGACCTTTGCAACAGCAAATTGAGCACGCCGTAACATTGTAAATATCTTCTGCATGCTTTAGTACGGCTCTTGAGTTTTCTGAGATCAATCCACTGATTCAATCAATATCTTAATCGACCAAGGGAATTTTGAAATTAAAACAGCAAAATAACGTCGGAGCTTATAAGTTTTAAATTAAGGACAGGTCTCTTCTAGCGACGGCTGCGGGTTCAGGGAATACCCGCAACCGTCATGATGAGTATTTTCTATTATATCTTAGCGAACTCTAGTTTCTAGTGCAGCCAAAGTTATTTTGACGTAAGCTTTATTTCTCCGCTCCTGAGCCCTTTTCCTTCGACAGTAAGCCGAATATCACCAGGATTAGTATTTGACTGTACGAGTACCACCAGCTTACCATTGAATAGTTTCATGGTAGGCAAATGAAATGGTTCGAGGGAGGTAGCATCGCCATTGCATGCCGCCCGGAACTTTCCGTTTCCGTTCACTTTAAACTTGAGCTGCTCATTTACGGTAGGACAAGGGTTTCCTTTTTCATCTACTACAGAGACAGTAACGAACGAGATGTCCTTACCGTCAGCATCGATGGTCGTCCGATCGGCCTCAAGTACCAGGCGGGACGGTTTTTCCGCGGTGACAATAGTCTTTTCGGCCGCTGGTTTTCCGTTTTTATCAAAGGCAACCACCTTAACCGTCCCCGGCTCATATTTCACATCCATCCACATCAAGCGATAGCGACTCTGAGGGGAGGAATCGTTCTTTTTCTGCACTCCCATGCTCTTTCCATTTATAAAGAGCTCTGCACTGTCAAAATTAGTGTAGACAAACACAGGCGTGGTCTGACCTTCCCTTCCCGCCCAGTTCCAGTGCGGCAGAATATGCAATGTATTGTCGGAGGTATTCCACCTGCTGCGATAGAGATAGTAGCGATCTTTAGGTAAGCCTGCAAGGTCGTTGATACCAAAATAAGAGCTACGCGAAGGCCAGAATTCATCGTAAGGGGTCGGTTCTCCTAAATAATCGAACCCCGTCCAAACGAACTCTCCTATTACCCACGGTTTAGTATCCTGAAGTATAAAATCATCTTCTGGTAAGTTTGACCAGCTGCAGTATTCCAGGTCGTAAGATGAGCACTGGTGATCGTCGTATGTCTTCGAGATTGCCTTTACCACCGGGAATTTATATACTCCTCTTGAGCTAACGGTTGACGCTGTTTCAGATCCTAAGATAAACCCCTGAGGAAACTGTTTGAAGGCTTCCTCATACAAATGAGTACGATAATTTAGTCCGGGAACATCGAGTATCGCTCCAAAACCTGATGCCATAGTAGCTTTCACCTGATCCATACCCACGGTAACCGGCCGGGTAGGATCTTCCCGATGAAAAATATCCTGCAGCCATTTTGCTCTTTTTACACCTTCTGAGCCATGCTGATCAGGAACCTCATTCCCAGAACTCCACATTACAATAGAGGGATGGTTGCGGGTAGCATGGATCAGATTGACCACATCCTTTTCAGCATCTGTATTGAAGAAACGGTTGTACCCGTTTTTAACTTTAGGCCGTGCCCACTCATCAAAGGTTTCTGCCAGAAACATAAAGCCCATCTCATCGGCCAGTTCCAGTTGTTCAAGCGAAGGCATATTGTGAGAACTGCGGATGGCGTCACAACCCATGTCTTTTAAAATTCGCAGCTGTCGCCTGAGTGCAGCTACATTGATAGCCGAACCAAGCGGCCCCAGATCGTGGTGCAGACATACTCCTTTGAACTTTCGTACTTTTCCATTGAGGCTAAAACCAGTACCCGGCTTATAACTAATCTCTCTTATTCCGAAGCGGGTGGTCGTCTCGTCCTTTAATACACTACCCTGATACAAACGGGTTATTGCTTTGTAGAGATAGGGCGTTTCAGGGCTCCATAATTGTGGATTGGAAACTGGGATGTTCTGTTCAAATTCTTTTCCGAAGCGGGTTTGGCTTTCATTCCGGGCTACCGTGTCACCTTCCGCATTGACAATAAGCGTTTGCAACCTCAGGTTATCTCCCGTCACCTTCGTTTTAACATTCACCTTCGCCAGATCAGCGGAGATGTAAGGAGTTGTGATATACGTCCCCCACTGGTCTATGCTCTCCGCGTTTTTCACGATCAGGCTTACCTTTCTGTAAAGTCCCGCCCCGGGATACCAGCGTGACGACTGCCCCTGGTTGGATAGTTGCACCGCAAGTGTGTTCTTTTTACCCGACTGAATCGCATTGGTGATGTCGAAATAAAAGTAATTGTATCCGTAGTTCCACTCTCCTACCTTCTGCCCATTAACATACACCCTGGGCTCGCTCATTGCGCCTTCAAAAAGGATCAATACTTTTTGTCCAGCCTTATAATCAGGCACCTCGAAATGATTTCTGTACCAGCCCTCCCCAATGTAAGGCAGCGCTCCTGTTCTTCCCGTTTTTTCACTTGCCACCTTTTCACCGTTCTGAACAATGGCTACTACCTGCTTATCAATCTCCTTATCAAAAGGTCCGTAAATGGCCCAATCGTGGGGCACTGTTACATTCTGCCAGCCCTTGTCGTTGAATTGTACTTGATGGGCACCATCTGCCTTTCCCTTGTAGAACTTCCAGCCCTTTGAGAGCTCTATTGTCGAGCGGGTTTGGGCGAAACTAATACTGGCTAAAAGGATTGAAATAGATAATAAAATTAATTTTCTCATCTGGAGTCTGAGTGCGCTTCTTTCGAGCGTGTCTAAATTATTCATTAAAGTAATACCTTTCATTTTTAAACCGAATTTCTCCTGCATAAATCCGACGTTTAAGAGCCACCGTTTGATCCGCAGTAAAATCCTTTTCGTTCCATAGACCTTTACCCGAGGCCATCTCTTTAGCACTTTCTTCACTAATCCTTAAATTGAAGTATTCGTGTAGTGGTTTACTAATTAGTCTTGGTTGCGGAAGTCAGTAATAGATAAGCTTACCTTTTCCTACACCAAAAGAACGCATCATAGCTTACACATATTTGTCCTATTTATTATATTTTTTATCCTATTGTTCTTTTATACGAAGAGACAGGGATTACATGAAAGATGGTGAGAAAAAACCTCTTATGTTTGTTAGACTAAAGACCCTTTTGGGAAAAGATGCAAAGAGGGAGTCCGCTTAAATAATCATATAAACCAAAATTATAATCGCCAATGCACCATGTATTTAAATTGCTGATAGGCTCCTCAATGGCGCTTATCTTCACGTTGCCAGAACTAAAAGCTCAAAGCACAAAGCCGGTTGAAGTACAGGTAACGCCGTACAAAACCACCATGCTGGCAAACGGTAAGGATGAACTACTATTGACAGCCAAGATGATAGACGCCAAAGGGAATGTGGTTGAAGGGATATCCAGGTCTGTTACTTACAAATTGATTGGTGGAGCCAATATCGTAAGTATCAATGGTGCAAATCCTCAAAATTACCGCAAAACGGATAGTACCTGGCAAACCGACTTGAGCGGAATCAGTCGCATTATTATAAGAGCCGGGGCAGTACGGGAGAATATTAAATTTGAGGCGAAGGTCGATAGCCTTACCTTAGGAGCCACTGAAATTCATACGATTCAACCAGGCAAACCCCATAAGGTGACTAATGCCAAATACAAAGCCAAAACGATCAAGGACAAGATTTTAGGGGCGGACATTTCCTTTCTGCCGCAGCTGGAAGCACGGGGCATGAAATTTACAGATCAGGGTGCGGAAAAAGATGCTATTCAGCTATTAAAAGAACATGGTTTTAATTACATCCGTCTTCGGATATTTAACAATCCGGCCCAACCAAAAGGCTACTCTCCCAACCGTGGATTTTGCGACTTAGAGCATACCAAACAGATGGCCAAGCGAGTGAAGGCAGCCGGAATGAAATTTCTGCTTGACTTTCATTACAGCGATTACTGGGCTGACCCGCAACAGCAGAATAAGCCGGCTGCCTGGGTGGGCAAAGACTTTAGCTCGCTCAAAGACTCTGTTGAAACCTACACCCGGTACGTAATGCAGCAACTGAAGGATCAGGGAACGGAACCTGACATGGTTCAGATCGGAAATGAAATTAACCACGGCATGATCTGGCCGGATGGACATGTGAACAACCTGGATAGCCTGGCCCAGCTATTTTATGCAGGATTCAAAGGAGTAAAAGCCGTAAGTCCAAAAGCAGCCATCATGCTTCATGTCGCACTAGGTGGGCAAATCGAGGAGTCAGAGTTTTTTTACGACGCTATGCACAAGCGCAACGTTCCCTATGACATTATTGGTCTTTCCTATTACCCCAAATGGCATGGAACCCTGGAAGACCTTACGACTAATATTGCGGGGCTGTCAAAGAAATACAACAAGCAGATCATGGTGGCTGAATACACCCACCTGAAAAAGGAGGTGAACGATATTGCATTTAATGTCCCCGGTGGCAAAGGCGTGGGTACTTTTATCTGGGAACCCTTGAATACCTGGGAAGCCGTTTTCGACCGCTCTGGCAAGTCGAATGAGCTGCTGGATGTCTACCCGGAAATTGCTGAAAAATATCTGAAGTAAGCGAACATCGCCCCGCCCGCGTAGACGAATCTGGGACATAGGACCGTCGGCAGACGATGGACAACCAGCAGGAAAACAAACGAGTCTGACAGGGGCAACAGTATTCCTCCGAGCTTGGAAAAGTATGACAAAATCCGAAAGCGCTGACCGGCTATCAGCGCTTTCGGATTTTAATAAGGTCTTGAAGTCTCCCAAGCCCCCGCGTCTGCTTCAGCTATCGCGCAAGCAAAGCGTTTATCGGGAAAAGCATTTCGTCCTATTGTTCTAAAACGAATGCTACCTCATCTACCTGGCACGCAGCCCCCTGCTTTACCATCTGCCCGGAAGCCTATTTCTACTTTCCCATTTTTCACCGGAATCTTTTTTAGCTCAACCGTTTTCCACTTCGGATTTTCTCCTTTTACTTTATGTGCCAGCCGTTTTCCCGCGCTTACGGCGTACATTTCCAACTTGGAGAAGTTACCAGTGTTTCGGATAGATGCTTTTAACGTGTAGAAGCCGTCCTTCAACTGCACGTACGGAGATGAACTGATCACCTGCGAAACATTTCGTTCAAACGGAACTTTGTCGCTGATATTCAAACTTCGCTCACCGATGACTATTTTCCTGTCCTCCTCAGAGTTTTCATAGTTAAGTGTAGGGGAGCTTAGCGAGTCGAGGGAAATCGTGTTTCCCTTAAGTACGGCGGTTTCCCACCCGATCATGTATGTTTGCACCGGTTTAACCGGACTAGGCATTCTTTTACGGTCTGCTTCAAAGCTCCCGTTCTTTACCCAATTATTGTCGGCAGCAACGTCCCACTCCCCTGTTTTAGCATCGAGATTCCATGATCCTAACGAATTGAAATAAGGCTTTATTCCGTTAAAAGACAACGGAACCCACTGATTGTATCCCAAGCCGTTCCCAGCAAAGTCAGACCATCTATCTCCGCAGTAAACTACGGTCTCCTGCTTAGTACCTCGTAGCGTGACAAAAAAACCAGTCTGAGTAACATGAGCATAATCATCAGAAGCACCGTCCATCACCAGCATATTATTACGTGGCTCATAGGGTCCACGAATATCGTCTGCTACCAGGTAATATGCTAACGAGGCATCCCACCCATAAAGATTGGAGGCGGCCATGTAATACCTCCCCTTATATTTAAACATGCAGTTCCCTTCGCGGCCTGCACCTTCATAGATTTTGACACAGTCGAGCAAATCCACCTTACCGTCCTTAACGCCGATCTCCGATACATAGATCTTGTTCCTTCCCCGACCGTACGAATAGATTAGGTACGACTTCCCGCTGTCTTCGTCTGTAAAAACAGTTTGATCACCGGTATTCGGCGTCCCAATCCGATCCTGCATACTTATTTTCTGATGCCACTTGAAAGGACCGGCAGGATGATCAGAAACAGCTATAAGTACTTGATTACCTTGCTGGTTACCGTGCTGTACAAACATGGCGTACTGGTTGATCTCTTTTATATAGGCCACGCCCAAGCGTCCTACCCAAAAAGCTCTGCCCTGCTCGTCAGCGACAGCCTTCGTCAGGGCGTCAGATTCAAAAGTCCAGTTCACCAAATCTGTAGAGGTATAACAAGTAACTGACTCGAAACCGGTTCCCGGGTAGGTTTTGTTTGGGGAAGCACGGTATACTTCAGCTCCCCGATAATGCGCTCCGTACCAGTAATATTTCTTCTGACCTGTTTTCGGATCTTTAAATGTAAAGATCCCTCCTCCCTGACTGTAGATGGGGCTTCCGTCCTTGGTATTCCAAAATACATCGTTCTTGATGTTCAGCTTTTGAGCCTTGCTTTTGTCAGCAAAAGTGATAGTCAACAGAAAGGTGACCAGAAAAAATAGACTTCGTTTGATAAGTAAACGTTTCGGATATAAATGCATGTGTAGAAATTGAATAGTTATATATCTAAGGAGTGTTAGTTACTCGACGATCAGCTACTAAGTTGAGGGAAAAAAGGAGTAACGTTGATCTTATAGATTGCGTTATTGCTCCTGTTTCTCTAAGGCATATTCTTCTTCTCAAATCTCCAGTTTGTGTTTTCGGAAAGACCAGCAGGTTCATCGGTAAACATTTTAGCCGCCTCCGTATCGCCTTTCAGTTGCCATTTATACCAGGAAGTGGCAACTTTAGCAAATTCGCCGCCATGGGGCTGAGCATAAGTTCCTCCATGGCCTACATCCATATTCGCCACAAAAACCGGCACGTGATTAATTTGCTGGTAGTCATCCATCCCATTGGCATAAGCGATATCCTTCTCACCTCCCAGTAAATAAAGTGTGGGTGAATGAATCTTTTTGAGATTTTCCTTCGAGAGGTTCGGCATTGCACTTCTGCCATTACCCGGTGTCTTGAAAATACCGCTATTGCAGACTACAATAGTACTGATCCGCGGATCGGAGGAAACTTCAAGTGTTTGTAAACCACCACACGACATACCGCTCACCGAGACTTTCTTCACATCGATCTTATTGTAGTAAGGACTCTTTTTATCCTTGTTTTCGGCTATTGCCCAATCCACTGCATCAATAAGCTGTGAGGAGGTCGATTTGCCGGTTCCCTTCTCCCCATCCTGAGGCATCGGTCCTATTGCTACTACCAGAAATCCATGAGAGGCGACTTCCGACAGGAAATTAACATGCTCCCAAGGAGAATTTGCACAAGCTCCGTTTCCCCATGCTATGATGGGCAACAGGTTCTTTTTGCCGAAGGCACTAAGGTCTTTAGGGCGAAAGACGGTATGGGTCGGTAGCGAAGGTTCCATTAGCATGACAGCGCTGAACGGCCCCGTTCCACCATCTTCAACTATGCGAGAAGCTGGCTGACTCGACACAACGTGGTGCTGGGCGAGAGCAGTTGCAGGTCGGCCTAAAAGAATAAACGTAATAAAGGTTAAGAGTGAAACTGCCCTGGTCATATAAATTGTTAGTTTAATATTTAAGCAAGCATAATTTTCTTATAGTCTCCAAGCAACGATTTAGCTTCCAGCAACTCTTCAGTTAAAATAAGGGTTTTAAATTAGCATTTATCCCCCTGCTTAATTTTTTTCCAAAGCATTCTTTTTTTAGCATCGGATGGACAAAAATTCCGGGAACGATTGCGTAGTTTGTTCTTGGTTTTTGCTTGCATCTTAACTCTTGAAGATGTAGAATTGCGTGCAGAAGGGTGTATTACTATCCTTTCTTACTAAACCCCAGCACATGCTGTGCCTTATAACCGTAAACTTTTAACTAACAAATTATAAAGGAAAATTTTTCATCGAGATATGCAAAACAAATAGGTATTAACTATAGGCGGAAACAGATTCTTTTCAAGGATTAGATTCTGTAATTGTACGTTACTTAATAACAAACCAAGGTATCACCAATACCCCAATTTTAAACTTAGCCAATTAAAATATGAAATGTTTTTATCCGATAGTACCCAAACACACTATCAAAAAACTAATTCAAACCAGTAAAAAAACCTTAATGGTATCATGCCTGCTTACGGGTGCCATTCCCGCATTGGCAATTAGTTCGCCTTTAGGTGTTAAACCGGTTGAAGCCATTAGAACTGCGGACATCGTTGTGACAGGAAAGGTGGTTGATGATCAGGGAGAAGCACTGATTGGAGTTTCAGTTAAAGTAAAAGGAACAAACCAGGGCGTCTCGACCGACATTGATGGAAATTTCAAGATGACGGTAAGTGAGAATGCCACTTTAGTTTTCAGCTATCTCGGTTACGAAACCCGGGAAATAGCTGTTAACGGTCAAAAAGTTCTGCGTGTCGTTTTGAAGTCTGCTGCAAACGACCTGGAAGAGGTAGTCGTAGTGGGTTATGGAACCGCGAAGAAGAGAGACCTTACCGGCTCTGTTGGATCCATTGACTCAGAAGCGATTGCGGCAAGAGGTACTACTTCTGTAATGGGCGCATTACAGGGCGCAGTAGCAGGTGTTAATATCAATACAGCCTCTGCCAAGCCTGGAGCTTCATTTAATATTCAAATCCGCGGTCAAAATTCTCTGAATGCCAATGGAGCGAGACCCTTGTTTGTAGTTGACGGCATCGTTATGGACAATATTGACTGGCTTAATCCGGCGGATATCAGCAAAATTGACGTGTTGAAGGATGCATCATCGACAGCTATCTACGGATCTCGTGGCTCCAGCGGCGTTGTGCTCGTATCTACTAAAGGATCAAATGTTGCAAACATTGATCGAACCAGTGTTACCTACGACGGATTCTACGGCGTTCGGGAACTTACCCGCATCCCTGAATTTTTAGACGGAAGAGATTGGGTGGATTTCAGAACATCGAATTTTTATACATATAATGCCGGACAACAGAAATACGAATTAACCGGTCCGAACCAAACTACTGTGCTACAAAACAGCCGGCTTTTACAGCAGCGTTTATACGATCAATCGTACACAGACTGGCTCGATTTGGGAACTAAGCAGGGAGCACAACAAAACCATTTCGTTAATGTGAATGGAGTTAGTGGTACCACTACTTACAACTTGGGTATCGGCTACCAGGGGGAAAAAGGAAACTTCCAAGGTGAAGATTTGGACAAGTACAATTTGAAACTTGCTATTAATAGTAAGCCGAGCAAAATTGTGACTGTAGGCGGTTCTGTTAATCTGGGTCAAAATATCCTTAACAATGGTAGTCAGAACGGATACCAAGACTTGTTTAGGATGGCTCCGATTCTTGCAGCATATGACAGTCAGGGTAATTTAATCAGACAACCAGGTGTAGCGGCAGCAATTGAGGGAGCGGCCAACTTTACCAGCTCCGGAAATCCCTTAATTGAGATCCAGAGCGGAAACCGCGAAATTCGTCGTTTTGATATTCTCGGTAATGCCTTTGCTGCCATTACTCCGTTTCCTGGGCTTGAAATCAGATCTACTTTCATGCCTCGCTTAAACCGTACCCGAGACGGTTATTATTACGGTGTAACTCCTGATCGTACCCAAAGTACAGCATTCCAGGAAAATGAAGAATCATTTGAATGGACACTCGATAACTTAATTACTTACCGAAAAACGCTGGGAAGAGATCATAACATCAATGCCACGTTGATTAATAGCTTTTACAGAACCCGTTATGAAAGAGCTAGAATCACCTCAAATAACCTTCCTTACAACTCCGAATGGTACAACCTGGGAATGGGAACAATCGTTCAATCTGGAACAGGCTCTTATTATGATGAGACGGGACTTATCTCTTACGCTGGGCGTGTCAACTACGATTACAAAAACAAATACTTAGTTACAGGTACAGTGCGCTTTGACGGAAGTTCCAAACTGCGCGATAAGTGGACAGCCTTCCCTTCTGTTGCGTTGGCATGGAGAGCTAACGAGGAAGAATTCCTAAAAACTGATTGGTTATCTGATTTGAAAGCGCGGGTTAGTTTTGGTTATTCAGGAAGTAATAGTGGTATAGCGCCTTTTGGATCCATGCAAACCCCGAACTTAACCAGCCAGAATTTTTATGATTATGGTAGCGGTGTAGTTACCGGAGCTGTAACCGGGCGTCCTGTGAATCCCTTCATTACATGGGAAAAGACTCGCGAGTTAAACTACGGCCTTGATTTCGGATTTTTCAACCAACGAATCTCTGGTACCGTAGATCTGTATGATAAATTATCTGAAGGATTGCTGATGTCGAGGAACCTCGCGGTAGAATCAGGTGTGGCGAATATGACAGACAACATCGGTTCAGTATCCAATAAAGGAGTGGAAGTTGCTCTAAGCACAGTAAACATCCGTTCAAAAAATATAAACTGGACGACTTCTGTTAACTTTGCATATAACAAAAACCGCATCGAAAAGCTGACCGGAGGATCAATGGCCGATGTCAGCAATGCATGGTTTGTAGGTCAGCCTATTAACGTGATTTATGATTACAAAATTGCAGGTATCTGGAGAACAGATCAAGCGGCAGAGGCTGCAGCAAGGGGACAACAGCCGGGCCAAGCTATCCCTTACGATGTAAATGCAGATGGAAAATATAATGCGGATGACCGTACAATATTAGGCCAGGTTGACCCTAAATGGACGGGGAACTTTACATCCTCACTAAATATTAAAAACTGGGATTTTGGTTTTAACCTTTATGGCAGGTGGGGAACTTTTGTAAGCGACAATTTCTTGGGTGAATACAGTACTGCGGCCAATAACGACCGTGGACGTCCAAAAATTGCTATCGATTACTTTGTTCCGGCTAATGTGCCAATCATCAATTGGGACAGTTGGGATACCTCCAGCGGTTCTCCACAAGTAGTATGGGGTAACACCGGCGCTGGTAATGAAGATGCTGCTTATCCGGTGTTCCGTAATGCAGGAGCTTTCTGGGGAAATAATGGCCGTTATACGAAAGCCGATTTTGTTAAAGTACGTAACATCACCTTAGGGTACACCTTTGGAAACGCTGTACTTGCTAGAACAAAACTGAGCAACCTCCGCATTTATGCAAATGTGTTAAACCCGTTCACGTTTACAGACTATAAAGGATGGGATCCTGAATATGCTACCACTTCCCTGGTAAATGGTAATGGACCTAGCACAGTGATCTATCAGTTGGGAATGAACGTTAAATTTTAATTACGATGAAAAAGCTATTAAGTATACTCATATTAAGTTGCGTCTTCTTTGCGGGATGTTCCGATTTTCTTGAAGAAGATAATAAATCGGGCATAACGAACGACGAGTTTTATAAAACAGCCTCCGGCTTTGAGTCGTTGATGACGGCTTCTTATAGCGGACTCCGCAACATTTTTGGTCGCGATGGAGACAATGCACCTTACGTGTATTTTGCGGGGACAGACATGTATGAATCCACAAGGAATACCAATGCCGACCGCGGAATCTTAACCTACAACGGCTTGTTCCCTTCGGATGCCCGGGTGACAAGCTTTTATACTGCCGTGTATGCAAATATCCAAAACGTGAATTTAGGCTTGGCCTACGTTGACGCAGCAGAGATCAGCGATGCACTAAAAAAGCAATACAAAGCAGAGCTAACCTGTCTTCGTGCTATTCTTCATTTTTGGTTGATCGAGCAGTTCGGCGGAGTTGTCCTCCATACCCAGGCAACGCAGTCAGCAATAACTTCTATTCCACGCAGCTCACTCGCCGACTCCTATAATTTCGTTATTTCTGAGATGGAGTCGCAAGTAGCAAATTTAAGCGATAATAACAAGCGCCTGGGTAAAGAGGCAGGTTATCACTATCTGGCCAAAATGTACCTTACCAGAGGTTGGGATTTGAACGATCAGGCTTCATTTACAAAAGCAAAAGAAAATGCAACGAAAGCGATCAACGGAAAAGGAATTACCATTCCGTTTGAAACTCTTTGGAGTCCGACCAACGAGAATAATGCGGAATTTCTATTCTCTGTGCAGTACGATGTCGCATCATTGCCTTCTGTAACTGAAGGAAACTCTCAGCAAAGTCTTTTCGGATCTTACCTCGGCGGTACAGAGACGGGATTAGGAAAGTATCAGGCAACGACTGTTTACCCATCCTGGAGTCTGCAGAGCTTTTATCCTTTTAATGATAAGCGTTATGAGGGTACCTTCATGACCATTATCTACAATAACTACTACGACTATTACAATCCTGCAGATACAGCAACCAAAGCGATCTACGCCTTCTACCCAAGAGGTAACGGCGCAGACTTCTCTTCTGCCGATTCAATTGCATGGGTAACCAAAAATGCAAGCCGTTTGAAAAGAAATCCCAACGGAAGCTTAGCATTCAGAATGCGTCCATTCAAATCCAACGAGAGAGCTTATCGCTGGGCCTGGTCTCAGGACTTCTATGGTCCCGTAATTAAAAAGTTCGACAGTCCTGCTACTAAGGCAACCTTCTCAATCCGCGCAAGCGCACGTGATATCGTCCTTGCCCGCCGAGCAGAAACTTACTTCTTATATGCAGAAGCTTGTATCGGTTTGAACCAATTCGGGGAGGCACAAACGTATCTGGAAACAGTTACACGCCGTCCCGGAAATTCGAAGAATGGAACGCCACTTGTTCCGGTAACCAACATCGCGAACCTCACTAGTCAGAGTGCAGCGCTGGACAGCTACCTCATTGAGAGTGCGAAAGAGTTTGCAGGAGAATTTTTACGCTGGCCAGAACTTCGCAGGACTAAGAAACTAAAAGAGTTTGTTGGAAGATATAATTGGGATATCAGGGTAGATAACGGTGGTGCTGAAGCTGTTCTTCCTGGAGATGTGGCAAAACGCTACCGTCCAATCCCGCAGGCAGCGATCGATAGAAACGATGCCTTGACGGAAGCAGATCAGAATCCGGGCTACTAAAAGAGGCAGCGAACTTCCAGTTCGTTCGTCTATCCGGAGTTTCCCGGGAAATAGACTGACAAATTAAAATTACTACTAATAGGAAAGCCGGGCAAATGCCCGGCTTTCCTATTAGTAGTAATTTTGAACACTTACACTTGACCTTCTCGTTCTCCTTCCTCTTTCAGCTTCCGCTTAAGCCACTGTACCTTATGTGATCAATACACTAATGTTCTCACTCTTCGAACAATCAGGCGATGTTTTATTTCTCAGAATCAGCGAGCTTTGAAAGTTTTACATTATCCCCAACGAGGGCCAAAGAACTATTCTTGGTTATCTTAAAGCACGAGAATACATCAATTAATCGCCCCCTCAATATCTCTTGTTAGCTACCGCAGATGACTGCCTCCATTGTCCTTTTGCTCGTAGTTCCCAGGAATCTGATAGCTCTTCCTTTGATCCAGTGGTGACAATCTCTTCCTTCCATTCCTTTTTATGATATAAACTTCACATAGGGGAAATGTAGAGGCTTTAAGTTTGAGAAAAAGAAAGCGAATGAGCAACGAAAAAATACTCAGTAAATTAAGCCGGAGAACTTTTATCCGCAATACCGTTATCGCCGCGGCAGGCACTATTCTTTTGCCTTCTGCCTTGACAAGCTGCAAGAAAAACAAGAATGGCGATGACATTGACTACGAGGGCCAGGGATTTCACCACGGAGTAGCGAGCTTCGATCCTACCACAGACAAAGTGATATTATGGACACGCTATACTCCTGCAATGCAGGAAAGCAACCAGCCGGAGATTCTGCTTGACGTATCGAAGGACGCTGGCTTCAGCACCGTGGTTGTCAGCCGGAAAGTAAAGGTCGATACCGGCAGCGATTATACTATCCACGTGGACGTAAGTGGACTTAGTTCAAACACCAAATACTACTACCGTTTTAGAAGTGAAACGACCGATGCCGTTTCTGTAATTGGTGAGACGAAAACATTACCGGCGGCAGGACAGGCCAGTGAAGTCAAGCTGGCGGTGGTATCCTGTGCAAACTTTCAAGCGGGGCTTTTTAATGTATATGGCGCTGTTGCTAATTCGGATGCCGATGTCGTAGTGCACCTGGGCGATTATATCTACGAATATGGAGCGGGTGGCTATGGCACCAATGACAATACAGCAAGTTTGAACCGACTCCATCAGCCAGCAGGGGAAATCGTGACCCTCGAAAATTACCGTGAAAGATACCGCCAATACCGGAGTGATGAGCAACTTCAAAAAGCTCATCAGTTGAAGCCGTTTATTTGTGTATGGGATGACCACGAAATAACTAACGATGCCTGGAAAGACGGTGCAGAAAACCATCAGCCGAACGAAGGCAATTTTGAAACCCGGAAGCTGAGTGCTATCCAGGTTTGGCACGAGTATCTGCCGGCAAGAGTAACTGACAATGCAAAGATTTACCGCAACTTTGAAATTGCCGGTATGGTGAACCTCATTATGCTTGACACTCGAATTGTGGGTCGTGATAAGCAGATCTCTTATGCTGATTATTTTACCCAGGCAGGTTTAAATGCGCAGGGGTTTCTTACGGCATGGACTAGTCCGCAACGGACGATTCTTGGCCAGGAACAAAGGAACTGGTTGACGGGGATGATTAGCAACAGTAATCTAAAATGGCAAGTTTTGGGCAGTCAGGTGTTGATGGGAAAAATGTACATGCCGGCTGAACTACTACTAATTACCGCCCGGATAGCTGCCGGAGTCAACGACCCTTCCCTTTTAGCCGAATACCAGGCATCTGTTACCCAGTTGGTTGCCATAAAAAGCAGAATTCTACAGAACGACCCTACATTAACGGCTGCAGAAAAAGCACGAGTACAGAATGTGCTTCCTTACAACCTGGATTCCTGGGATGGCTACCCGGCGGAGCGAGAGAGGATCTACGCCTCTGCTGCAGGAAAAAAACTGGTGTCCCTTGCCGGAGATACTCACAATGCATGGCATTCTGATTTAAAAGATGCTAACGGAAATAAGGTAGGGACCGAATTTGCAACTGCTTCTGTGTCCTCTCCAGGCTTCGAAGCCATTTTCGGCGCAAATCCGGCAACCATAGCAGCCTTCGAACAAGCTAACCAACTTCTAATTGACGACCTAAACTATCTCAACGCATCTCAAAGAGGTTATGTGCTGGTCTCCTTTACAAACAATGAAGCAAAAGCTGAATGGCGATATGTCAGCACAATTAGTACTCCCAATACAAGCACAACTACCGGAAAAAGAGTTACAGAAAGTTAAGCTGTACTTTTGCTCCTAAACTCCGCTTCGGAAGGCGAGTCGAAGAGAATCCGCTACACGTTAAGATTAATGGTCGCTGCGATAACCCTGGGCTGGGCGACCATTAATCTTTTGTAAATAGCTCCGCTTCAACAGACATAACGCATAAGGGATATCTTGCTTTGATCGAATGCCAAACGTTATCCAACCGGTGTTCACAAATACATGATGATCCTGGATCCGTCCTTCTTCGCGCAATTGTTCCTTAATTTTGAAGCTGAAAAGAATATCCAATAGGCCGTTACTGTGAAGATGCCCTATTTCTTTATCAAGGTAATCAAACTGCAGTCCCCCGTATTTATGCGTCCTTGCGCTTATTCCCTCCCAACTCGTAACCTCCAACTCTATCTCATCCAGCATCGATAGCAGTTGGGGCCTAAGCAAAAAAAGCTGCAATTTTAATAATGCATCAAAGAATAAGGCTAATCCGGGAATTCCCTTGAGAAAGCCAAGCCACTTTACGGTAAAAGCAAACACTATTTTTTCTCGCTTAGGGACTTGATGTGGTCCATCACTCGTAAATGGACATTCCTGGTAATACTTTCCGCCCAGATATCATAGTACCAGAGCGGGAAGACGTATAGTCGATACCAACTGTTTCCGGTCAGCGTAGTGGTTCCATCACCATTGTCCTTTAAAAGAAATTGTCCACGGAGAATGTCAATATGCCCCATAATCTCCGGATCCTTCGGCTGGCTGACAATGTCGAATGTTAAATCCCGCTCCCGGTTATATACCGCGATTCGTTCATCGAAAACATAACCATTACTAAAGATACACTTCCTACCTGCTCCTTCTCGGTGACCCTCGACCGTGGCAGCTACAGGGCTCGGCATTCCGATCTGAAATAGCCAATACTTGTTTTCTTCATCGATCCGCTCGAACGCGACTACATGTTTCCAGACCTCTTTTGTAGGAGCATCGATGACGACGATGTCGGAAACCATGCGCTCATGCTGATGATCAGAGACCGAATCTGCAACAAAAAGAACCAAAAGCAGGGAAAGAACGCTCATATTTAGATTCTTGTTATCCCTTTTAAACATCGCTTTCCCGATAACAGTGCCGGTGATTACAAAACCCAGAATCAGGGGCGAAACGATTAGGAGACAGATCATTCCTTCGCCTAAAAAAACTGAACTAAGGACAATGGCTAAGAGGCCGTTAACGCAAGACAAGCCCGTCAAGCTTCTACTTTTCAACTGCAGATCTCTCCAGCACCAGGTACTTATTATTCCCATCACCAGTGGAATAATAACAAACTCAGCATACACAAACACCCCCGGATGCAATTCGAGATAGCGGGTAATTCCAATCAATACAAAAGCGAAAAGATTGGAAAGGAGAATCCCTTTAAGTACTTTAAAATTATAAATCTTGTTATTCATATTTTTTTGATAAGGTATTAAAGTGGATGACTTCTAACTTCTTGATATGGCTGTGGCAGATATAAAGCGGGATCATCCCAAACAAGCCGAATGAGCAGTCAATTAGCTGCCAGAAAAATGGGATTTCTCTAATCCTTCCAGCGATAAAGGCAAGGGGGATAACCATCGCACAGGCAATCATCCCAAATTGAACGACCCAGATATTCCGAACAGGATCACGAAGGGGACCAATAAAGGCCGTAGCGATGACGATATGAGCAAAGGCCAGCCAGTCTGTTCCGTAAGCGAGGTAAGGAAACCGATCGTTGGTAGTTTTGACGGCCGTGTAAATGGTATCGAACCAATTGGCCAGGGATAAAGGAAAGAAATCTTTTAACTGCACAGCTATGGCCAGCTGGCTCTCAATTGGGAAGGCAGTAATTCCACTCAGGATAAGGGCTGTAATAAAGAAGATCATCTATCTCCTGATTTTACTTTTTAGTTGTGCTTCTTCGGTTTTCATTGTTGAGTTTTTTTAGGTTGGCAATTCTGCTTTTTGTTTAATTACTGCGTTTCTGTGTAGGATGAGCTTTCGCATATACTTTTCCAGAAAGACCAGGTCGGCCAAACAGCCAAGTATCCCAAGAGGCGACTCATACGCAAACTCATCTATCATCAACGTAAATGCACCCCTTTCCGCGAAGAAATGCCGGTGGATCAGGCTTTTAAAGGGCCCTTCCAGCATTTCATCACAAAAAAGTACAGGAAACTCGCAGATAGTAATTTTGCTGATCAACTTCATTTTGATTCCGAAATGCCTTGCTTCCCAGGTCACCGTTTCTCCCAGTCCAATCAGTCCGCTGGTGACGCCGGCAATAGCCTTCTCTTCGCTATGCTGCATGGTCTCCAGGTGAAGGTCGATGCTTCTGGCAAGATCAAAGCAGTGTGCAGCAGGGGCTTTAATTCGGGTAGTTAAGATAAATCGGGGCATATCAAATTCGGGTACTTAGAATGTCTTTAATAGCAAAACCTGCTGTAGGGAAAGAGAAAGTAAAACCATCGTCGATCAGTCGCTTGGGTAAAACCCACCTGCTCTTAAGGATCAGTTCCGTCTCCGTCCCGATAAGCCTTGCTCCAATTTCTAATAGCCAGGCAGGAGCAGGTAAGCCAAAGGGGATCCCGTAGGCGCTGCGAAGGGGATCCATCAATTCGTCGTTTTTCAGAGGTTCCGGAGCAGTACAGTTGATCACCCCCTCTAATTCCCGTTGACCGATCAGCCACTCCGTACACCTGGCAACATCTTGCTCATGAATCCAGGAAACATATTGTTTGCCGTCTCCCTGCTTTCCCCCCAGACCCAGCTTAACGAGGTTCAATAGGCGCGGAAACACCCCATCTTTTTGTCCCAATACAATTCCCATACGCAATGCAATTTTCCTGGTTTGAGGAGTATGGCTGTTGAAGAACGTTTCTTCCCATTGGCGACAAACATCTACGGAAAATCCATAGCCTGCTTCACCGCTTTCCTCGTCCTGCGGCCAGTCTTCAGCATGCCGGTAAATGGTGGCGGAAGTCACGTTGATCCAGAGTTGCGGAGGCTGTTTCATCTTTCCGATGACCCTGCCCAACAGCTGAGTCGGATCTACCCGGGATTGAATAATAGCTGCCCTGTTACGGCTGTTATAGCGGCAGTTGACGTTCTTTCCGCAAAGGTTCACAAGAAGCTCCGCGTCATCCAGGCTTTCGCACCATTTTCCTTCTGTTCTAGCATCCCATACTAGCGTCCGTATGTTATGATCTGCAGGTGCTGGTTTACGACTCAAAATAATCACCTCCTTTGCCAAAGGCTTGAAATGGTTAGCTAACACGCCACCCGGGTAGCCGCTACCTCCGGCAAGTATGATCTTTTCGTATTTCATAACAGGTAACTAAAGGATAAATAAAAGCACAAGAATTCGATATAAGACCCAGCTGGCACTAAGTGTCCAGCCAAGCTGCAGCAGCCTCGTCCTTCGGATATGCTCCAGCAGCATAGCTCCGGCTATCGCCAAAAACCATGCGGCGTAGAACCCGGCGGGAAGATGAAGCCAATTGGCCTTAAACACCGCCGGCAATAACAGGAGCGCCCCTGCCAGCGAGATGGACATCATATTTCCGAGGTAATCCCAGCGTTTACTCCTGTCAATAAGTCCAATGATTGCTCCCTGAAAAAATACCTGGCCTCCGCATATCAGGTATTCCATCACCGCACTTCCTGCTGGGGCCAGTCCCTTTAACAATGGCGAGTAAGCAGAATGAATACTGGCAGTAATAAACCAGCTAAAAATCAGGTAAGCTATCCGATACTCTAATCTCAAGGAGGGCTGGATTTGAAAGGTCCCGGTGGCGAGAGGTGCTGGAATGATCACCCGTCTGTTGAAAGATATAAAAGCGTAGAGCTTCGTCATCCCCCAAACGAAAGGCTTAAAGAGAAATAAGGGCTTTAACACAGGAAAAGATGAAGCAAAAACTTTGAAAAGGCTTTGTATGCCATAACTTACCTCTCCGCTTTCCAAGCTTACAAGCGCTATCTCGTTTGCTGCCCGCTGCCTGTCAACCATAGGACAAGCTTGTTCTGTAAGGTCCTGGTAAGGCGCTCTCCCGTCTGGGTCTAGCATGCCTCCTTTTACCATTGCCTCCGTGTACAACCGGCACATCGGGCAATCCGCATCGAAAAGGATAAGGTGATTTTTTAACCTGCTCATAGCTTGTTGTTCTTCTTTTATTATTCCTGAATTTTCAGAAAATATTGAAAATACTACTCAAAAAAATATTCTATTTGAATATTTTAAATAAGGAGCCCCAGAACCAGTTCTCTTCGGCTTTCAGCATGGTATCTAAGGTCTTGTCGACATTCTTTGCCAGCATATTGATATCCGTTACTGATTTGTTAAAAGTTTTGTATTCCGGGTCATTTACATCTCCATCTACCTTCGATAGCTCGTCCAGCACCTTCAATACTGGATCTAGTTCTCTCTTCCTACGCTCTTTCGCCACTTGCCGGGCAATGTTCCATGTATCCTTGTCCGCGTAGAAATATTCCTTCCGTTCACCTGCTTTATGTTGCTTCTCTACCAGTCCCCAGCCAATAAGATCTCTTAAAGTCATGTTGGCATTTCCTCTGGAGATGCTCAGCGCTTCCATAATCTCTTCTGTGGTAAGAGCCTCGGGTGATATCAATAGCAGTGCATGCACCTGTGCCATAGTGCGGTTTATCCCCCACTCTGATCCTAACTTACCCCAAGCCTCTATGAATTTTTGTTTTGCTTCTGCTAACTCCATGCAACAAACCTATGAAAAGTTATTAAACTTTCAAAATATATTGAAAGTTTAATAACGAAAACGTTTATACTAATGGAAAGGTCTGAAACGCATAGGTAAAAAGGAAGCAAAAGCCTACCTGACGACGAAACTTGATCAGAAAAACGGTCTTTATACTCCCACCTTCATCACTTCCCCGTCGCTGTCCAGTTCAGTAGGTAGGTATCGCAGCTCAGTCCCGCTATGCTCATCCTGAAGGTCCCACTAGCTGTGTTGCCTTTCACCGTTCCCTGAATATCAAATCTGAATGCGGAAGCTCCTCCGTTTTCGGGATCAGTAATTACTGATTTTATCACTCCATTCGCTACGGATATTGGTTTTTCCGGACCAGCAGTTATCTGTTCTGTACTTGAACCACATCGCCAGTAACCATTAAAGGTGAGATTTTTAATCGTTTTTCCATCTTTAGAAAGCTCAAAAGAGATTTTGGCTCCTTTATATCCATTAGAGAAAGTTCCGTTAAATTTTTTCTGAGCGAAAGAGATCATCGAAAACGATAATAGAAAGGCAAAGAGTATAGATTTTTTCATCGAGTTTATTTTACGTGTGAATATACTCTTTTTAGCTCTTTTGCAGCGTCGCCCGCGGAAGTCGTCTTAACAGAAAATCAATAATTTAACAAACCCGGTCTTGTTATGTCAGGTCCTATTTTGTAAAATAGCCGGTATGAAAATCTATGCCTTACTTGCTTTTACCTGTATTGCTGCATCAACTGCATGCGCTCAACACACAGAACTATCGTTACAAGCAAACACTGGCCTGTTTTCCTTTGGTGGTGAATCAGCCGAAAGAGTCAGTTTTATATACAATACACGTACAAATAATCCCTACGGCAAAGGAAGCGGACTCTCTTATGGCCTGGCTGCTGAGCTAAAAAAGGCTACCAGGAGAAACCAAATTTTGGGAATTCAGCTGGGCTACGAGTCGCTGGCAAGTAATATAAAGATCAACGAAATCATAATTGATGACATGATTATTGAGGAACAAGGGAATACGGTCTTACGCAACCAATTCATCAATGTACATCCCTTTTTTGGCAAGAGATTCAATGCAAAATATCTTCCTTTCGATGTCACTATAGGAGCAGAATTCGGCTTTGGCCTAAAAAGCGAAGAAAAACTGTCTGTAGAAAGCTTTGATCTGGAAACCTCCCACGATCATCCCATCCCGGATCTAGACTTTCGGCTAAGAATAGGATTAGCTACTCGTATTAAACAACTAGGATTTCAGGCCGGCTATTCACATGGCCTGACCAACTATACCGCTGAAATGGAGGGTGCAGATCGGGAGAATTATTCAAGGATGATTCGCCTGGGGATCAGCTACACATTAAAAAGGAGTAAATAAAGCTCTATTCATTCCGTCCCCATAGAAACTGCCTATCTCAACGACTGCTGGTTGACAGACTTGAGTTGGAATAATCAGGACTTCCGCTTGTGGAGCTATCTCTCCGGTACCTGGAAGGTTTAACCGCGGACAGTAACCCTCAATTGTCCTACAATCGTCATAGACGAGTCTTCGTTTAGAGTTCAGCAGTATTATTCTTATTTTTGCGTTTTAAGAAGAACAAGGGGAGTTATAAATGCCAGTTAAGATTCCGAATAATCTGCCAGCGATAGAGCTTTTAAAGAAGGAAAATATCTTTGTGATGAGTGAACTGAGGGCGGACACTCAGGACATTCGCCCAATGCGGGTACTTATCCTCAATTTGATGCCTCTTAAAATAACTGCGGAAACGGATTTTGTTCGCTTACTATCCAACAATCCGCTACAGGTGGAAGTGCAATTTTTAAGACTCGATTCCCACACTTCAAAAAATATTTCTGAAGAACACCTGGAAATGTTCTATAAAGGCTTCGGCGAAATTAAAGACAACTTCTACGACGGCTTGATCATCACGGGCGCACCAGTAGAAATGCTGAAGTTCGAGGAGGTGACTTATTGGAATGAGATCACGCAGATTTTCGATTGGGCAAGAAACCACGTTACCTCCACACTCTATATTTGCTGGGCCTCGCAGGCTGCGCTCTATCACTTCTATGGAGTAGAAAAAAAGCCTTTGAAAGAGAAATTATCCGGAGTTTTCAAGCATACCGCATCCGAAAAGGGCCACTCCTTACTTAGAGGATTTGACGACGAATTCTTCATTCCTCATAGCAGGCATACCACTATAGAGAAATCGGATTTAGCCGACAAGGAAGAGTTGCGCATCCTGGCAGAATCTCCTGATGCCGGAATAGCCATCATATCATCTAGGGGCGGACGTGAATTTTATCTCACTGGTCACTCGGAATATTCTCCGCTAACCCTTCATGAGGAGTATGTGAGAGACGTGAAGAAAGGTCTGGATGTACCGGTACCAAAAAACTATTACCGCGATGATAATCCGGAGAACGCACCCTTGGTATGCTGGACAAGTCACGCCAATTTACTCTTCAATAACTGGCTCAACTACTTCGTTTACCAGGAAACGCCTTATGATTTGCATGATGTGGCGAAGTTAGGTGAGATTGTTCAGAACGGCTGATTTTAGAAGCTCAAAGTTCATTCTTCGACTCCGAAGCAACCTAAACCGAAAACTCTAAAGGAAAGCCCAGTAAGTGTAGTGATATGCTTCCCCCGGAGATCTGCGAACAGGAAAAGAACAGATAGAAGCTACATTTTTCGCTTCCGGCTTTAGTAAATTGTGGTTTGGAAGAGAACAAAGTAAAAGGCTAACGCCCCTGCTGATTTTTTTGTTGTTGGATAAATATAACAGCAAAATTATCCCTTAATTTGCCGACTAAACTTCATCACAATGAATAAGAAATTAAGACTATTAACGGTGTCGGCAGCTTGTGCCCTCATGTGTAGCTGTGCAGCAAGTTACAAAAGTGTGTACCCGGAATCAATCGCCTATGTTAGAGACAATAGTAGCCCCAAGGGAGTTGATGTCGGATACCACCACAATGTTTTGGCCGAAAAGGGCAATAAAAAAAACCACCGTAAGGAGCTAAAAACAGGAACTCAGCTTGTTGCAGTAAAGATCACGAACAATACAGATACAGTGTTGGAGCTTTACAAGAACTTTAATTTGTACAGCGGTGAAAGCCCGTTAAATGTTGTTCCCCTCGATAGAACTTTTATTCAATTGAAACAACAGCCAGCCTGGTATTTGTTTTACTGTCTGCTTACGTTATCAACAACCACTTCAACTTCTACAAGTGGCCCTTATACCACTTATGATTCAAAGGTTAACGTTTATCCGATCGGCATTCCAATTGCTCTTCTTAATATAATAATCGCTTCTTCAGCAAATAAGAAATTTAAGGAAGAGATGGTAAAATACTCTCCTAATAACAAGACGATTAAAAAGGGAGAAACAGCTTATTTTCTTTTAGGAATCACCTCCACTACTTTTCAGCCTATTAGTTTGAGGATGATGAATCATCAGTAAATTTAATACCTTGATCCCCAGGCGGCTTTCCTAATGTTGCCTGGGTTTAAGAACGATACCGCAAAAGGTCACCATACCATTGTTGATTAGAAGTCTAGGTATTGAAGATCGAGACATGTTTGTAGCCCTCACCCCACTGCTGAAAGAGATATATTGCAACTCCACAAACTCTCCTGTAATAATTAAAGTATCCAGCTCCCTTCCAAGATTTGATTCCAGCTTCTGTAAACAATTTCTGGTTGATCCCCTCGAGAGGGCCATCGAGAGGATTTTCTGACAATTGGCAAAAGATCTTACAACCAAATCGGCGCCGATTAAACAAAAAAACCTGATACTTTCGTATCAGGTTTCTACTGTACCCAGAGCCGGAGTCGAACCGGCACGGATTGCTCCACAGGTGTTTGAGACCAGCGCGTCTACCAATTCCGCCATCTGGGCATTGCTGTTTTGTTTAGCGGTGTGCAAAAGTATTTAATCTCTCTCGTATTCGCAACAAATATTTTTGCCGATAATATAGATCTTTGATTTTCAGCAACAATACTTCTTTCTCCTCGTTATTTCCCGCAATATCATACCCCTCAGTATAGCCTTTTAAGGTCGTCGACAGCTCTTCTTCTATCGCAGCTATTTGTTGCTCACACTTAGCTAAGGCTGCCGGATCAGGATCAAACTCAAGCTCCATCAAGGTCTCATTCACATCCATTACCTCAATTAGGAAGGACTGTGGAAGCTGGTACTTCTCACCTTCTGTCACCAAGCCGTGGCTTTGCAGGATGTACTCCAAACGTCTTGCAGGCTTGGAAAGCACTTGAAAGGCCTTATTGTTGAGAGTTGAGAGTTCCAGTATCTCCTGCTGTTTCTCCTCACGCTCGTTGATGTAAAAGTCTGGGTGAAATTCCTTACTTAAAGCGTAAAACTTCCGCTTTATCACTGCTTCATCCAAATGGAAAGCTTCGGGAACTCCGTAAAATTCAAAGTAGTTCATCCGCTACTTAATCACGTATTTAAAGATATCATTGCCCAGTACGAATACCATCAGGGCAACGATGATCACGAAGCCAACAATCTGAGCCTTTTCCATGAACTTGTCACTTAAAGGCTTTCCCTTAATCATCTCAATAAGTAAAAACAAAGCATGCCCCCCATCAAGTGCCGGAATAGGCAGCAGGTTCATCAACGCCAGCGCCATCGACAGAAGCCCTACGAGTGTCCAGAACTTCAACCAGTTTACTTCCGCCCCGAACATATTTGCGATCCCTACGGGGCCTGTAAACGCTTTCTGCGCTTTAACTTGTCCGGTTACTACCTTACCTAATCCCTTCGCATTGTCAGTAAAAGATCCCCACGCTTTGGAAGCACCAACAGGCAGCGACTCCAGGAATCCGTATTTCTGCGATTCTTCCGGAATTTCGGAAATGTCAGGACCAAAGCCAATCGTCCCCTCCTTATCCACCAGGGGCGTTAGTGCTACCGTATCCTGCGCACGCCGTACCGAAAGCTGTACCTGTTTATTTTTCTGCGATTGTAGTTCCTGTTTCAACTGGTCAAGGAACTGTACAGGTTTACCATTGATCGCCACAATGCGATCTCCGGGCTGCAATCCGGCTTTGCTTGCATTGCTATTGGGAACCACCTGTCCCACTTTTGTGGTTACCCGTGGACTCACCACTTCTGCGATACCATGATCAGCTACTTTCTCCAAAATGTCACCAGGCACTTGGACAGTCTTAATCGCACCATTTCTCTCAACAGTCAATTGACCGTTACCCAAAAGCACTTTAGAACTTGCTATTTCCTCAAAGCGTTTGATCGGCTGACCATTTACTTCCAGGATTCTGTCACCTGGCTGCAACCCTATTTCCTTGCCAACGATACCAGGCACTACTCCGTTTGCCAATTTATCGTTCGGAATGTAGCTCTCGCCCACTTTGAAGGTAAGCATCCAGAAAATAAGAATACCTAATACGATGTTGACAGCAATACCTCCCAGCATCACAATCAGACGCTGCCAAGCCGGTTTAGACCTAAACTCCCAGGGTTGTGGAGGGCCGGCCAGTTGGTCGGTGTCCATTGACTCATCGATCATACCTGCAATTTTTACGTAGCCACCCAGAGGAAGCCAGCCAATGCCGTACTCACAATCTTTATATTTAAAGCTGAAAAGCTTGAAACCCCAGGCATCAAAGAAGAGATAAAACTTCTCTACTTTAATGCCGAATGCACGCGCGGCCCAGAAATGCCCGAGTTCGTGCAGAATAATTAATATTGATAAACCCAGCAAAAGCTGGCCTGCCATAACCAATCCGTCCATGTATATTGTTTATTTGTTATTGGATATACTCTCTAACTATTTGTTACCAACTCTTGCGCATAAATCCGGGTTTCCCGGTCTGTCTCCAGGTAATCCTCTAAGCTAGGCTGGCGAATATAAGTGATTTTATTCATACAGGTTTCTATCACATCACTCATGTGAAGAAAGCCGATGCCGTCTTTCAAAAACTCAGCCACTACCACTTCATTCGCGGCATTGATGACACAGGGCATATTACCACCAGTCTCCAGTGCCTCGAAGGCAAGGGCGAGATTTCTAAATGTATTTTTGTCAGGTTGTTCGAAAGTCAGCTCTGAGTATTGTAAAAAATCAAAACGGGGAAAATTGCTTTTTATTCTTTGGGGATAGGCGAGCGCATACTGAATGGGCAGCTTCATGTCAGGCAAACCCATCTGCGCCTTCATCGACCCGTCGTTAAACTGCGCAATTGAATGTATAATAGACTGAGGATGAACAATTACGTCTATTTGATCTACAGTTAAATCGAACAACCATTTTGCTTCGATTACCTCCAGGCCCTTATTCATCAGTGTAGCTGAATCGATAGTAATTTTTGCGCCCATTACCCAATTGGGATGCTTAAGGGCTTGCGCCTTGGTAACTGATGCGAGGAAAGCTGAGTCCTTCCCCCTGAACGGTCCGCCGGACGCGGTGAGATAGATCTTCTCCAACTCATTCCCCTCTTCTCCTGCCAGACACTGATAAATCGCTGAGTGCTCGGAATCAACCGGAAGTATTTTTACTCCTTTTGCTTTTGCCAGGGAAGTTACGATGTCTCCTGCAACCACCAGCGTTTCTTTGTTTGCCAAAGCGATGTGTTTACCGGCATTTATTGCGGCGATGGTGGGACGTAAACCGCAAAAGCCTACCAGTGCTGTCAGCACAATGTCGAGCGACTCCAGTTGCACGACTTCGCACAAAGCTACTTCCCCCGCAAGTACCCGTATAGGCAGGTGAGCTAAAGCGCTTTTTACCTCCTCGTATTTGCGCTCGTCTGCAATGACTACACATTCAGGAAGAAATTCCATTGCTTGCTGAATCAGCAACTCAGCATTCTGGTTAACCGTTAAGACGGTAGCTTTAAATAAACCAGGATGCTCTCTGATCACTTCCAGTGCTTGTGTTCCTATGCTTCCGCTCGACCCTAATATTGCTATCTGTTTCAATGAATTAACTGTTATAAACGATTTTGAATAGCGGCAGATCCTAGCGTTTCACGAAACGCTCCAATTTGTCCGCAATCTTCCGGTCGTTTGATAATCTGGGAACCTTATTCTGGCCCCCAAGCTTACCTTCCGCTTTCATGTAATTAATAAAGGCATCTGCCTCCAGCTGTCGGATAATGAGGGGCTGTAGAATCCTACCCGAGATTAAATCATAGTAATACGAATTCTTTTTCTGTAACGCGGCATCTACCTTCATCCGAAAAGCGTCAAGGTCTGCCGGCGCTTTGGAAAATTCGATGAACCACTCGTGGTACGGCAAACCGCCCTCCACAGGACTAACCTGCGGCGCTACCGTAAATTCTGTGATCTCAACTCCCTCATCCCTGGCTACTGATAAAATCGACTGTTCAACTTCTTCTCCAATTACATGCTCACCAAACGCTGATATAAAGTGTTTTATCCTTCCCGTCACCAAAATCTTATAGGGATTTTTAGAAACAAACTTTACCGTATCGCCGATACTATATCCCCAGAGACCCGCATTCGTATTCAGGATGATGGCATAGTTCTTATTTAGCTCAACATCCCGCAGGGAAAGCCGTGTAGGGCTTTCATTAAAATACTCCTCCGCCGGAACAAATTCATAAAAAATCCCTGAGTTGGCGAGCAGCAAAAGCCCCTCCTCTTGTTGAGAATCCTGGTAGGCAATAAAACCTTCGGAAGCAGGATAGGTTTCAATCGAGTCGATCTTCTTTCCAATAACCTCTTCCATTTTAGCCCGGTACGGTTCGTAGTTAACACCGCCATACACGAAAAGGCTGAAATTTTTGAAAATATCTTTGATTTTTTTTCCCCCTGCCCGCTCCGATAACCTGTCGAAATACATCTGCACCCAAGGCGGAATACCCGAGATGAGACGCATGTCCTCGTTGATTGTTTCACCTACAATGGCATCCACCTTCTCTTCCCAGTCTTCAATGCAGTTGGTCTGGTAGGATGGCAGACGATTCTTCTGCAGGTACTGAGGAACGTGATGAGCAGTGATACCCGACAACCTTCCGGTAGGCACTTTGTACTTCGTATCCAGCACGGGACTGCCCTGAAGAAAGATCATTTTTCCATCGACAAAATCTGCTTTACCAGTCTCATGTACATAGGTAAGAAGGGCGTTTCTGGCTGCCTTTATGTGCTCAGGCATCGATTCCTTGGATATAGGGATATATTTAACGCCAGAGGTAGTTCCCGAGGTTTTAGCGAAATAAATCGGGAGACCCGGCCATAATACGTTCTCCTCTCCCTTTACTACCCGTTCAATGTAGGCTTTCAGCTCTTCATAATCTCTGATGGGTACCTGCTTTTTGAAATCCTCATAAGAGCGTATTTCAGCAAACTTATGATCTTTCCCAAAAGCTGTTTCTCTGGCCGATGCTATTAATTTCTGAAAAACTGCCTCCTGCACCTCGGCTGCCCGCTTCTTCCATTTATTTACTTGCCGGACAGCGAAATAAGCAAAGGGTTTGCTTAATGCTGATTTTAGTCCCATTCTTCTTTAGATAATGTTATCCATGATATCCGGATCCTCATCACCGGTGTATTCGCTCATCATTTGATAGTAAGCTACACCGATAATCACACTTGATAAAGGAACAATAATAAAAGAGTAAATCAAACTGATCGCTAAAGAAAGCAGGTAATATTCCTTGGCCTGAAGGTAGCCGGCTACTAGTTGGCAGACAACGATTAACGCCATCAGGATGAGAATACGGGTGAAGTTCCCTCTGGTTACGGCCAGGCTAAAGCGAAGCGAACGAAAAGTATTACACTCCTGATCCAATATAAAGAATGGAAAAAAAGAAATTCGGATAAGAACGATCAGTCCGAGAACGACTCCCATTCCAAGAGCGATAGGAACGATTTTCTCCATTGGCATACCCAGCAGTACAAAGGGAAAGAATAGAGCTCCGATCAACATAATAATTAGGAAGAAAGCAGCCATTGAAGTGATGAAAGCAACAAGAAACCTTCTGAACTGTGTCTTCGTGGGCCAGTAATCTTTCATCATTGAGAAAAAGGGCTTAATCTGGTTCCAGAGGCGAATGACCACGAAGAGCAAGCCTAGAAAGACGGCGAGTAGTGTAAAGATCACCTGGTTGATCCCAAATAGGGCGCTGATGAATGACATGAACACTAGAAACAGTAGTGGAACCACCACGATAGTGACAATCTGTTTCCATTTGCTACGTACAAAAGTGGCAAAAATTTGCACGAAGCCCTCTTCGTTATTGTCTTCGAAATTAATGGCGTGTAGAATGTACTTAAACAGCGTTAGCTGCAGTCCCAGATAAAGCACTATGAAGCCTAAAATAGCCAGGATATTGAAAAATGACACACCTTTGTCTGTGAAAGAAGAAAGGAAGGTAGACATCCACAAAAGCAAAAACATGGTAAGACATAGGCCGGCTATGTTCTTATAGTTTTTGTATAGGACAACCCACGATTTGTTAATTACCTCATTGACGGCAAATGTACTCTCCTTGAGAAAATCGATCATTTTTCTTTAAGAATTATTCTTTTAGCAAAATCCTGCATAAATCCTAATCCATAGGCAGTTAGCTGAACAAACGCAGCGATGATACTTAAAAAAGCAACTTTAGCTGATTTGTTTTGGCTCCACGAATGAAAAAACAATAACAATATGTATACTGCCAAAAAGAAGTTACACAAGATTGCTAACGGGAGCCTAAAAATATTAACAATAAGTGTAAATAGCAGAAATAAAGTAAATAATGACGGAAAAAAGTGAACCAGCTTTAATTGGGAAGGAAAGAACTTGTAAATATTGATCCTGGCCCTGCCGAAGAAATGCAGCTGCTTGTAAAATTGCTTGAAATTTGTTCGCCTTTTATGATAAACAATCGCTCCTGGTATAAGGCCGATTTTGAATCCCATTGAATGTATTCGGATGCTGAACTCGATGTCCTCCCCTAATCTGGTCAGGATAAATCCACCTGTCGCTTCCCATACCTTGCGGGAAATTCCCATATTAAAGCTCCTGGGATGAAATTGTCCCCCCAGATTCTTTTTATTGCCCCGAATGCCACCGGTGGTAAACGGAGAGGTCATGGAGTAGCTGATTGCCTTTTGAACAGGTGTAAAAGAAGAATGAGCAGCATCCGGACCGCCGTAGGCATCGAGCTGATGCTTTAACAGAAAATCCCGTACGGTCTCCAGGTAGTTGGATGGAATGAGGCAGTCTGAATCAAAAACGATAAAATAATCGCCTTTAGCTCTAGCAAACGCGTAATTCCGGGTAAAGCCCTGTCCCTCATTCTGCTTAAAGTAGTAGCTCACATCCAGGCGATCCTTGTATCCTTCAACTATCTCTTTAGCAGGATACTTAGAACCGTCTTCTATAACTAAAACCTCAAATTGCGGGTAGGTTTGATGAGTGAGAGTTTCGAGTAGCTCATCAATTTCCTGCGGGCGGTTATATAAAGGGATAATTATCGAAAAGAACATGCGGCTCCCTTCTCCCTGAATCTGATTCTTATTGAAATTTCGTTTATCAACTTGAAAAACCTGATAGCCATCGTTGTTACAATCGTCGCAGAGAACAGACTTATAATTTCTTCTCAATCTGATAATGGTTCCTCTCGGATGAATTTCGAGACACCAGTTCTGCTACAAACCCGGTAAGGAACAGCTGAAAGCCCACAACGATCGCGACGAGCGCAATATAAAAAAGCGGTTGATCGGTCACATTACGATACTTGGCATTGTTGGCAATATCGATCAGCTTTTCTGCTATCAACCAGATGGTAATAAATAAACCGGCTATAAAACTCAGCACACCCATAGTACCAAAAAAGTGCATGGGCCGTTTACCGAACTTTCCTACAAAAAATATCGAAAGCAGATCCAGAAAGCCGTTGATAAACCTGCTGAATCCAAATTTAGTGGTGCCATACTTTCTCGGTCTGTGTTCCACCACCTGCTCGCCAATGCGTTTGAATCCCGCCCATTTAGCAAGAACAGGGATATAGCGGTGCATTTCCCCATAAACCTCAATGCTTTTCACCACCTCTCGCTTATACGCTTTGAGGCCGCAATTGAAGTCGTGAAGGTTATGAATACCCGACATTTTCCGAGTAGCCGAATTAAACAGCTTGGTTGGGAGTGTTTTTGACAGGGGATCGTGGCGTTTCTTCTTCCAGCCCGAAACGAGATCGTATCGCTCTTCGGTGATACGGCGGTAAAGCTCCGGAATTTCGTCAGGACTGTCCTGTAGGTCCGCATCCATGGTGATAACCACGTTACCCTGAACAGCCTCGAAGCCAACATTTAGGGCTGCAGACTTCCCATAGTTCCGTCTGAATTTGATTGCTTTGATACAGGGATTTTGTGCTCGAAGCTGCTCTATTACCTCCCAGGATTCGTCGCTGCTTCCATCATCTACTAAAATGATTTCGTAAGAAAAGCCGTGGGCTTCCATCACCCTACGGTTCCAGTCGACTAATTCTGGCAGCGACTCAGCTTCATTGTAAAGAGGTACAACTACGGATATATCCATGTACGATGTGAGGTCTTGAAGGGAGGATAATTCCTCGTATTCCAAAAATAAAAAACGTGCAAATTTGGTCAATTAATCCCACAAAATCTGCACGCTTAAAAATTATCTTTTATTCTGTTACTCTTTGTTCGAATAAGGGGCTTCCCTTTTGAAGATCGCAGCAAATATTAGTGATACAACAAAGATGACGATGATAGAAACTACTATACCTTGAATTAGCTTGCCGGCACCTGGAGCCGCCTCCTCGTCCATACTTTCCCGAATCTGTTCTACCTTTTCGTCGATCTGCTCGGTTGCCATGCCTTGCCGTTCCATCATCGAAGATGTTACTTTTATTACATTCTCCTTTACCGCCGTATTGACCCCGGGATTAACAGTTTTTGTGAAAGCATACGTCCCAAGAGAATAAAGAAAATAGGCCACCACAAACATGATAAAAATCCCACTGGTCGCTTCCCGCAAGGACCAATAACCCCCAATGCTTTTCCGAAGATTTAAACAAAAATAAACCGCAATACCAAGCGGTAACAACAGACTAAGAAGCAGGGGAAAAGACAAAATAACAGCAGCAGAATCAGTGCTGGCCAGAATGTACAGTGAGATGATAGCAACAACCAACTGGATGGCACCAAATATCAAACCATTTACGGCTGCCTTTTTCTGCAGCGCTGCTTTTGAGAATTGCATATTAGTTTTGATTAAAGGCCGTTAGCAAGGCATATACAGGAACGTCAAATTCCGGATCTTCGCTGTTTGCTTTAAACGTTTCAATGTCGTTTTCGGATGGCTGCTGCTGGTAGAAAAATGCCATAACAGGATAAAATAGCTCCTTGAAATCAGAAGATTCATCCAGCCCTTTAGCTACCCGGGAGATCTCTTCCAGGTCGCTCTCCATCAGCATTTGATTTGCAATAACATCCTCGTAAATACGGTGTTCATCCTGGAACTCATCTTCATCCACCAACAAAAATTCCTTCAAAAAATCTTCCAGGTCAGGCTCGATATCCTCATCCTGACACTCCCTAATGTAAAGCAACACGTTAAGCAGCTCAGTGCCACGATCAATTGTCTCGTCCTCAATGGCTTCCCACTCTTCCGATTCCAGGTAATCCTCCTCCAGTTTCTTAACGTCTTCCACAAAGAAGTTGATCATCAGAAGGTCGAAGAACACTTCCCTGAGCGCCTCCAGTTTAGGGTAGTCATCAAATGCTTCGTCCAGCTCATCTACCTTCTCCATAAATTCCTTGTCGGCATCTAATATGCCCACAATACGTGTCCGAAACTCGGCTGTATTTTCAGAACTTACCTTTTCAAATTGCTGAAGCGCAGCATTCAAAGACTTTTCTACTTGCTTATCCATAGGTTCAAGAATTAGTGTATACCTGATTGTTGTTCGCTGTTAGAATTACCTTTCCCTGCAGCTTTTGTTCTAAAAATGGTGTATTTGCCGACTTCGACCTGTTACTTGATCTCTCGAAAATCCACTCTTCGTTCATATCAAATAATACCAGGTTCGCCGGCTCTCCTGCCTCAAATACAGGAACCGGAAGGTTCAAAATCTGCCGGGGTTTGATAGCCAGCTTCTCCACAATCTCTGCAGCTGTTAACCTGGCCAATACCAGGGCGGGCAGCACTGTCTGTAATCCGATGATCCCAAAAGAGGCAATTTCAAACTCCACCTCTTTATATTCAATTTCGTGCGGCGTGTGTTGAGAGACCACCGCATCGATAGTGCCATCGCGCAAGCCCTCTAACAGAGCTCTTACATCTGCAGCAGTTCTCAGGGGCGGCTTAACTTTGTAGTTGCTGTCAAAGCCTGCCAACTCCTCATCTGTCAGCACCAAATGATGAGCAGCCACGTCACAGGTAACTTTAAGTCCCCGTTTTTTTGCCTCCCGGATTAAAGCCACGCTACGACCAGAAGAAATAGTGCTGAAATGAATGGGAGAGTCGTTGTATTCCGCCAGGTAAAGATCTCTGGAGATCTGTACTTCCTCGGCCAGCGCAGGTATTCCTTTCATACCAAGGTAAGTGCTCATCTCTCCTTCGTTCATTTTTCCCTTGCCGGCGATAGAGACATCTTCCGGAAAGGAAAAAATAAGTCCATCGAAGCCTTTTGCGTACATCAAAGCCCGGCTCATCAGGCCAGAGTCGGTAACTGGACGGGTACCATCGCTAAATGCTACCGCCCCTGCTAAACGCATGTCATACAACTCGGCAATATCCTTCCCTTCCCTGTTATAGCTGATACAGCCCACAGGATAGATGTCAGTTAAAAAATCCCTACTTCTGTTAACGATATAGGCCACTTCTGCCTTTGAATGAACAGGTGGGTTAGTTGCTGGCTGTACTGCTACTCCGGTAAAGCCTCCCGCCGCCGCCGCAAGGCTGCCCGACAACAGATCTTCCCTGGTTTCATAGCCCGGCTCGCCGAAGTTAGCGTTCAAATCAAAGAAACCCGGAGCCAGATTTTTTCCTTCTGCATCAATCAGCATAACATCTGCTTCCTCTGCATTTACCTGATCTGCAATCTCAGCAATTCTACCATCTTTTATAAGTACATCGACTTTTTTTCCATCAAATTGCGAGAGCGGATGAATGATCGTGACTGAACGAAGAAGTATAGTTTTCATTTAAGTATTTATTCTTTAACGCCCTCCACCAAGAGTGCCCTTACGCCCCCATTATCCCTGCACCCGGTTTCAGCTGGCTATATGCTGACCTTCCCGTTCTTTATAAACGTGATGATAAAAATCTCTGCTGCCAGGAAAATCAGGGCTAAAATTAGACAAAGTTTCCACAACTGCATACCATAATTTACAGCTTTAATTGCCGTGTCGATGGATTCGCGGCCGGGTTGAAACACATCTACTTTCTGCTTAGGGAATTTTTCTTTCAACTCATCTTCGCTTGCATAGGACAGGTCCGACTCCGACCGGTTGTCGTTGAACGCATAAACGGCTAGCAAGCTATCCCCCTTCAGCAGGTCGTAGTTCCCCTGCCGTCTCACCTGATCCGCAATAAATAAACGGGTACCTCCTCCTCCCGGTCGCACATCCGGAATAGCCTCGAACTCTTTGTTTCTCAGCCTCAAACTTTGGTTAGGAGAAAGGGCGATGTTTCCTGCTTCCAGAAACTGATCTTTGCCAACAATGTAGAAAAGACGATTATCCCGAAGGCTTAGAAAGGCCGACTGGTACATCAGCGGAACAAAAACCGAATGTCTTACCAGATTACTTGCCTCTTCGTCGAGTGGCACGGCAGAAAGATAAACACTCCCCTTGCCTAACCTGAACTGGCTTAGGAATGTTCTTCTGCCTGGAAGCTCCAGTATCGGTTGTTTTGCTGCGCCGCTCCTGGCATATTGAATATATCTTCCAGCCCTCGGCAAATCCATGTTCTTAGGCAGCTGCTCAAACACGCCTGCAAACAATGGATGACGAAGATTGATACTGCTTACCCTTGTTTCCTGAGCGACAATACCTTGAGGGCTATCCGTACCAAGGGCCTGACTGAGCGTGCGCAAGCCGCTCAAATCCTCTGTCAAAGAAGGGAAAACCATGAGCGTACCACCCTGCTGCACATAGCCCTTGAGCTGTTGCGCGAGCCCTTCCGAGATCTGGCCACTCCCGTTTAAAATTACCGTAGGATAAGAGGCTAGCGAAGAATAGTTGATACTGGCCAGGTTGGTATTTACAAGATTGAAAAAAGGATCGGCGCTATAGACTGCCTGCAGGTAAGGATTAACTGCTTGTTCGTTAATAGCCAGCACCTGAAGCCGCCTTTCCACAAAAAAGGTGAAGTGAAAGCGGTCATCAAACACGATAGGGTAGTCGGTAATGGTTACTTCTCCCCTTCGCCAGCCTCCTTGCAGTCCGCTAAATGATAGTGTGTCGCGACTGCTGCCCCTTGCTTCCACAGGCAAACTCGCAATCGCTTTTTGCTGACCATTGATCGTCAGCTTCAAAGGCACGCTCTCCGCTTTTTTATCGGAGTTATTCCTAAGCTGCACCACCAGCTGTTCAGTCTCGCCCGGACGGTGAACCGGTGAAAGGAACCAAACCGAATCAACGGAAATATTAGGGGAAGGGTTAGCGGTCAGTCGTACCAGACGAAGATTAATGCCCGTATCTACTTCCAAACTTCCTGGATCGACCATGTTCTTCTGAAAATCAGAAACCATATAGATCGTCTTGCCTGCATTCTCCGCCGAAACGATATCCTGCTGGCGATTCAACACCTGGCTCATGCTCCGGCTGCTTGCGCTAATCTTTACCTCGTCGACCGCTGCTACAAAATCCTCGTAGCTCAGAAGTCGCTGATGCCGGCCCTCAAAATCATTCGTTAAGAGCTGAAACCGGTCGTTCATTCCATGAGCAGCAGCGATTTCCTTTGCCCGCCGCTTTGCCTCATCCAATAGAGTACCTTCCCGATTGACGGTTTCCAAGCTATAAGAATTATCGATATAGATACTGATCGCCTGATCGCGATGTCCTGCGGCATCAGTTCCGGAAGGGATGTAGGGCCGTGCAAAAGCAAAAACCAGAAAAACTATGGCGAGAACCCGGGCTGCCAGCAGCAACCAATCCCTGATTTGCCGGGAGGAAGACGTTTTTTGCTCAATTTCCTTTAGAAAGCGGACATTACTAAAATATACCTTCTTAAATTTTCGAAAATTGAACAGATGTATAATTACCGGGATAGCAACAGCAAATAAGGCAAAAAGAAATCCGGGAAAAAGGAATCTCATTAACAATCAAAGTTAGTCTTTTGAACAAACAATAACGCCAAAAAGCTGAAATTGATTATCTAAACGGAAAGCTGTCTCAAAAACACTACAATAAAAAAGAAGAAAGGTGCTTTACCAAGCGAAAAAATGCTTGGCATCATCTTGGTAATACTCTTTGCAACCAAACGATACTGCTATGAAGACAACAACTAATAACATCGATCGCTTAACGAAACAATTCGACAAAGAGCTTAGAGCATTATTAAATAAGGATTTAAAGCAATTCAAAGCAGGACGCGGTAAATTCATGAGCAAACACCAGGCTCACAACCAGGATAAAGACCTACTGGTTGCCTGATCAACATATATATAAATCAATCTATTAATAAAAAAGAGTTTTGCTAAATGGCAAGGCTCTTTTTTTTGAAAAAAAAACACCCTCCTCTATCCAATGCTGTCCCATTATCTGCTCTACCTCGTAAGCATACTTTGTCGGAGCTGCCGCTTCTACTTGGTTTAGGTTAAGGCTTGACGCTACTATCACTCTACATTTCCACTTCATAAAAAAATCCCGCGCCGGGGAAAACGCGGGATTCATTGCTATTTAATTGAGGAGAGTAAATTCAGACTAAGTCTTAAACCTTGTCTGTTGCACTAATATGATAAATGTTTCTTTGACACTCATCCTGTACCATCCTGAAAATCGAATATTTATATTCTCACCTCTTTTTTTGCTGTAAAAACCGGGGTTTGTATAGCAAGCGTTTGCTACACAAAGAGCTTTTTCTCCGCCCAAAACGTGCCGAAAGGAACCAGGGAAACAAGAAAAGCCAGTGATGCTTTGTAGAATGACCATTTGTACTGCAGCGTAACCTGCAATAGTAGCAAGACATAAAGTATAAACAACACACCATGCGCCATCCCTACTACGTAATTAGGGCCCGGCATCGCAAACTTATACTTTAAAATCATGGTTAAACCAAGTAGCAGGTAGGAAACGCCTTCGAGAACCGCTACAATCCGAAATCTTCCAAGCGGAGTATTTTGCACGTCTTTTAACATAATGCCGCAAAGTAAAAGGTTTGCGTGTGAGGTGTGTGTAATGGAATTATCAAATCTTGCTTTATAACAAAAGCAATACACGCAGGGCTAAAATGTCCGATTTTTTCTAGTATTGCAAACTATCTAATTATCATGGCAACAACACACGCAGAAAGATTATTTAAAACGATCTCCAGACCAGTCTCCAATCGTGGTCTGGTTCGTACTGTCACCTTTTTAAGCCTCATTGTAATTTCGGCCTGCGCCGGGATCAAGTCGAAGGAGCAAAAACCGGTAGTTTCCGCCTCTATTCCTACCATCGACCAGGTGGGTGCATTAAGAATGCCGGCAGAAATTGCACCCATTTCAGCACCCTTCCCCATGCCGCAATTGAAAAGACCGCAGTTCCCGAACAGAAGTTTCTCCATCCTATCCCGGGGAGCTACGCAAAGCAGAATCACTACAAAAGAGATCCAGGCAGCCATCGACGAGATGAACAAACTGGGTGGAGGTACAGTGATTGTTCCCGCCGGAAAGTGGAAAACGGGCCGTATCAGCTTAAAAAGTAATGTAAACCTGCACCTGGAGCAAGGGGCAGAACTACACTTTAGCGGACAGATCGAAGATTACCGGCCTGCAGTTTTTACCAGGAACGAAGGCGTAGAAGTGATGTCTCTCGGCGCCTGCATTTATGCTAACGGACAAGAAAATATTGCCGTTACGGGAAAAGGGAAATTGATCGGACCACCCAAAGACTCTCCGGTAAGGAAGCGCGTAATGAGTGTGGACGTAATTGAGAATGTGATTCCTCATGATAAGCCGGTGGCCGAAAGGGTGTACGAAGGCTATAATGATGAGTTCATCTTCCTGCCGATGTTCATCTCGCCTATCAACTGTAAAAATATCCTGATCGAAGGAATTTCCTTAGAAAACACTCCGTTCTGGAATATTGTGCCCGTTTATTGTGACGGCGTTATTATTCGCGGGGTTACCGTCAACTCTGTTGGTATACCTCGCGGAGATGGTATCGATATTGAATCAACCCGGAATGTGCTAATTGAATATTGTACCTTAAGTTGCGGCGACGATTGTTTCACGATGAAAGCTGGAAGAGGAGAAGACGGAATGCGCGTGAATAAGCCAACCGAAAATGTGGTAGTGCGTTTTTGTCTGGCCCGCGAGGGACATGGCGGTATCACCTGCGGAAGCGAGACGGCCGGCATGATTCGCAATCTTTATGTTCATGATTCTGTCTTCGATGATACAGGCGTGGGTATCCGCTTTAAAACCCGCAGACCAAGAGGTGGTGGCGGCGAAAACCTGCATTACGAGCGCATCCGGATGAACCTACGCGAAGATGCTTTCCGCTGGGATATGCTGGGAAGCAAGATGTATGTTGGAGAACTGGCCACTCGCTTACCAGCCAGAGATATCAATCGACTGACACCGGTGTACAGAAATATCACAGCTAAAGATTTCATCATCGAGAATGCAAGAACATTTGTCAGGATAGACGGGATCCCTGAATCTCCTATGACCAACTTTAAGCTGGAAAACGCGGTGGTTAACTCTCGCAGTCTGTTTAAAGCAAGCGACGCTAAAGATATACTGATCAAAAACGTCCGCATCAAATCGCAGGATTCTTTGATAACGTTAGTGGATACCAGAAACCTTACCTTCAAAAATGTCGTTTTCGATATCCCTGGAAAGGAAATTATCACCAGTGTCTCCGGTGAGCTTTCTGAGGATATTGAATTCGAAAATACTTCCCCCGTCAAACCAAAGGGCTGGAAGGACAATGAATGGAAAAAGTAGAAAAATAACAGCTGGTCTTGCTCCTTCAGCGACAAGACCAGTTCTTCCAAAACCTTAAGCAAACACGGTTGTTCCCACTGAAATGAAAGCTATTATTTTACCTGAAGCAGGAGAAGCTGAAAAACTTCAACTTACTGAAATCCCGATGCCAGAGATTGATCTTAACGAGGTTCGGGTAAAAGTGAAAGCAATGAGCATCAACCCCGTTGACGTCAAAACCAGAAGTGGAAAGGCTTTGTATAGTCAGTTGAAAGAACAGGAGCCCGTTATCTTAGGCTGGGATATTTCAGGAGAAATTGCATCGACTGGCAAGAGTGTAGCCGGACTAGAGGTCGGCGATGAGGTATTTGGGATGGTCAACTTCCCGGGACACGGCAGGGCGTATGCAGAATTTGTAGTTGCTCCCTTCCATCACCTGGCTAAGAAGCCGGCCAACATTACGCACGAGGAAGCCGCTGTCTCTACCCTGGCAGCCTTAACAGCCTGGCAGGTATTGAAAGATCAGCTGAAAATTCAAGCTGGCGAGCGGGTGCTGATTCATGCAGGCGCGGGCGGTGTAGGGCATTTTGCTATTCAGATTGCCAAACACCTCGGTGCTTATGTCATTACAACCACTTCAGCAGCCAATGCGGACTTTGTGAAGGAGTTGGGCGCAGACGAACACATCGACTACCGGGCAACAGCGTTTGAAGAGGCAGTATCAAGCGTTGATGCAGTGTTCGACACCGTAGGCGGGGATATTTCAGCAAGATCGCTGGCTTGTCTTAAAAACGGTGGACGATTGGTAGCAATTGCAGGAGGCATCACGGAGGAAGTAAAAGCACAGGCGGCAGAAAAAGCAATTCAAGCTTTACCGTACCTTGTTCAGTCAAGCGGTAACGATATGAAGTCGTTGGCGGAGCTTCTGGAGAAAGGAGTTATAAAGCCTTGTGTTTCACATGTATTTCCTTTCGGGGAAATGGCTGCAGCTCATCAACAGATAGAAACAGGAAGAACACGAGGAAAGGTTATTGTAAAACTTGAGGATTAGGATTATATTTAGCGAATAATCGCTACCCGTGAATCATCCTATCCTCAATTTAACCAATATACCTGCGCCCTATCGTGAACGTTTTCACGAAATTCTTTACAGGCATTACGGAGGGAATTATCAGGTTGTTTATTGCGCCAGTTCTGAGCCAAACAGAAAATGGAAGTTCCCCTACGGCGACTATCAAAAAGTCTTTCTTTCCCACGAAAACAGGACTTACGTTCATAACAATCCCGGCGTCTGGAAAGTCCTGAATCAGGTTAAACCCGCGGTTGTTATTTCTACAGGCTTCAATCCCACCATGATGTATGCTTTTGCCTGGTGTTTGCTGAACCGCTCCAAACATATCTGTTTTAGTGACGGAACCTTGAAGTCGGAAAAAACGCTTTCAGTGCTTCACCGCATCGTGAGGCTGGTCTTTTTTGCAGGTTCAAAAGCATTTGTGGCTGCGAGTGAAGGAGGCCAGGATCTTTTTAAGAGCTATAAAATCAGCAAAAACAGAATTTTCAGAAGCTATTTAAGCATAGAGAACGAGCTGTACCACCAGCTGGATTACGAGGAGAAAGAATTTGACCTGATGTTCTCAGGGCAGTTTATTGAAAGAAAAATGCCCTTCTTTTTTGTAGAGGTAGCAAAAGAAGTAAAACGGCGGCGAGGCAAATGCAAAGTGCTGCTTCTGGGAGATGGAGAACTTCGGGTACAGGTTCTTCGGGAATTAGAAGCAAGCGGGATAGACTATTTCTATCCGGGATTTATCGATCAGAAGTCCTTACCCTCCTGGTATTCAAAAGCTAAAATCTTTCTCTTTCCGACCCAAAACGATCCCTGGGGTGTAGTGGCTAATGAGGCCATGGCGGCAGGTTTGCCGGTAATTACTTGTCCAGCTGCAGGAGCTGCTTACGACCTGGTAGAACATGAGGTGAACGGCTATGTGCTTCCCTTGTCCGCGCAAAGATGGGCCGATCACTGCCAGCTGTTATTAGAAGATAAGGAACGTTACACGCATTTCTCTAACAATGCGCTCAGGCTGGTACAACTGTATAACTCTTACCATTCGGCTCAGGGTGTGATCGAAAGTGTAAGCTTCGCAATGGGAAAACCCAAGTGTGTAGAACAATTAAATCAAAGGCAGAGTAGCTTAGAGGCCGTGACAGATTGATGTACTATTTATGATGCTGCCACCCCTGGCAATGATCTCCCCCTTCATCTTTGCAAAACCTTCCAGGCTGATGGCACGGGTAGCATCTTCTATTACAAACGTATTAAATCCTTCCTCTATGGCATCGAGGGCAGAAAAGCTTACACAAAAATCAGCAGCAAGGCCAGCAATGTACAAATCGGTAATGTCCTTACCCCGCAGGTAATTGGCGAGGCCCGTGCTTTTTAAATGGCCATTGTCATAAAAGCCACTGTAGCTGTCGATCTCCGGATTTGTGCCCTTTCTGAAGATTACTTCTACCCTTCCGGTATCCAGCTCTTTTGAAAATTCGGCGCCCATGCTACCTTGTTCACAGTGCACCGGCCAAAGGACCTGTTCCAGTCCATTGACCTGGATGGTGTCAAAAACACTTGTCCCGGGGTGATGCACAGCAAAACTTTTATGATTGGACGGATGCCAGTCCTGCGTTGCCACTACCAGGTCAAAGCTGTCTTGCAGCTTATTCACCAAGGGGATTATAACATCGCCTTGTGGCACAGCCAGAGCGCCACCAGGCAAAAAGTCGTTCTGAATATCTATAAGAAGTAATGCCTTCATGCGCTTTTATTTGCGGAAGGTAAGTAGTAATACGTCCGTGCTGTACAAATAGAGCATGCCGTTTTTGATGTCGTACCTTCTTACTTCGCGCAGGTTGGAAAGCAGTTCCTGCTCCTCATCCATTAGTCCCTCACAATACATCTTGGTGGAAACAATATCTTGAAAAGTAATCTGGTCGCTACCCATCAATTCGAATTCTGCTGAGATGGAATTACAAAATGCCTTTCCTTTCACTTCCAGCTCTTTCTCATCGAACTCTAAAACGGCCTTTCCACTTCCGTCTACAGGTTTATGTGCAATGGCCGTCAGCGTCCACTTTTGTCCGCCAAGAGAAAGAATGCCTCTGTCAGGTTTCAATGCGTTGCAGTTAGTAAGGGTAATTAACGCGATGGCTAGTAAAAAATATCTCATATAATTAAGTTTATAATAAGATAACATACACCGGCGTGGGATGTTTTTAATGCAAATGCTGGGCAATCACAAAGCCGCTGGCCCATGCCCACTGAAAATTATAACCTCCCAGCCATCCTGTCACATCCACACATTCGCCACCAAAAAAGAGCCCCTGCACGTTCTTCGCTTCGAGGGTTTTAGAAGAGAGCTCGCTGGTAGCCACCCCTCCCCGCATGACCTCTGCCTTGTCGTATCCTTTATCGCCGGCAGGCTTCACCCGGAACGAGTGAATGAAGTTTTCAATTTTGGTGAGTTCCTCCTTGCTCAACGATGCCAGATTCTTGTCGACCGGCAGATACTTCGCCAAGGCCTCCGCGAACTTTTTGGTATATAGCGTGGCGAGGAAAGTGCCGAGCTGTTTTTTGCCGTTCCGCTGCTTTTCTTCTCCAATCAGATTAGACACAGAACGGCCCGGAAGCATATCAATAGTTATAGACTCGCCGGGCTTCCAGTAAGAGGAGATCTGAAGAATAGCTGGTCCGCTTAGTCCCCAGTGTGTAAACAGGATATTCTCTTCAAAGCTGATTTTTTCGTTGCTTACCCTGCAGAAGATACTATTGCCCGAAAGGCTGGCATACCATTCGGCATCCTTCCCGGTAACGGTCAAAGGGACGAGTGCCGGCGCCGTTGGTGTTACTCTTAACCCAAAATGCTTAGCCACACGGAGCCCGAAATCAGTTGCCCCCATCTTTTGTATGGGTAAGCCCCCAGTTGCAATCACCACATTAGGTGCTTGTTCTTGACGGGCTTTCCCCTCCTGCTCGTAACTGACTGTAAATACTCCATCGGCACTTCTGTTTACTGCCTTAACCTCTGCATTGCAGCGGATGGTTTGATCCAGATCCTGGCATAAATTAAGAAAGACGTCAACAATATCACGAGCTTTATTAGTAGTGGGAAACAGCTGGCCAAGGGTCTTCTCGCGACCCTCAATCCCATAAGTCTGAAAAAAGCTGATAGTGTCTTCTACTGTCCATTGGGAAAAGGCCGACTTACAGAAGTGCTCGTTCTCCGAAATGAAGTTGGACGCTGAGGTGAAAAGATTAGTGTAATTACAGCGCCCTCCACCCGAAATAAGGATCTTCGCTCCTGCTTTCTCTGTCTTTTCAAGCACCAGTACTTTTTTACCCAGAAACCCTGCCTGAACCGCACACATCAGTCCACAGGCCCCAGCCCCAATTATAATCGCATCAACCATGAATTACAAAAGTACGCTTTGAAGCGGATGTGATGGCGACAAAAAAGCTTTTCCTGTTACGAACCTGCCCCTCCTGCTTGTACGTCAACTACTCCCTTCAATCGCTTCTGACTGTACAACTCTATTCTTCTTAGAATGGAAATGGAGATGATTAACCAAATAATGCCAGCACAGAATCCGGCTAATACATCGCTGGCGTAATGTACCCGAAGGTACACGCGGCTAAAGCCAATCATGAAGATAAACAAGAGTAATGCGCCAATCAGGACTGTCTTTATCCAGCCTTTCATATGCCGGCGATAAATAAAGAAAATTAACAAGCCAAAGAAAGTAACGCTGCTCATCGCATGGCCACTTGGAAAGCTGAGTCCGTGTGCCGGCTCAACCAAGGGGATTAAGGGTCGCGGGCGGTTGAACCATATCTTTAATAGAGACATGATAACCAAACTGCTTAGCGCGATTGCGGGTATTTTTATCGAATACCACTTGTTTCTTCTAATGAAAAGAAAGTAGGCAATAAGCAAAACATTCGCAGTAACGAGTGCATGATAGTTTCCGAAAAAGGTAACAAACGACATCAATCTGGTTGTACTCTCGCTTGTGAAAGCACCCACATACTCGAATGCCCGCTGATCAAATTCCTCTTTTCCTTCCAGAAAAACGTATTTAGCTATGAACAGGAATAAGATGAACGAGGAAAAGAAAAGAATGGTGGACAGGATGGCACCTGCCGTAAACAATACAGCTCTCGCTATTATGCGCTTATACAAAGTTTTTACCCGCGTGATCATCCGTCTATTTAAAATATCTCCATTGCAGATAAGAGCATAAACCCTCTAACTCAGGAAAAATGGTAAAAGCATTGATTCCCAAAGTATGCAGGTCTGCTCTGATCTCCTGGAAGTTTTCCATCGCTATCTTAATCTTTAATAACTTTTCAGAAAACTCCTCGGTTTGATCGAGTTCTCTCTTTTGTTCAATTTCGGCCGAGGGCTGGATAGAAAAGACCCCGGATTGATTATTTATGCGCTGCTTAATAATCCTTGGCCGGAAAATCTTGGTTTCCTTTGTGTCGAAAGGATGCAAATTAGCGATGTCCAGGCTATAGTCGTCCGCATCGGCCATAAGCACCCAAACTACGGCGTAGGCGCCAGGCGAACTGGAGTAAGAATTACCATCGGTAGCAAACCATAACGCCGTTAAGGCATTATTAGACCAATCGAGGAGGCGCGTAGGTAATCCAAAGTGCTGACCGAGCGTCAAATAATCCCAGTCGTCATAGGGTTTGTGCTCATCTATAAGCAGCGGGTTGGTCCGCTTAAATTCCTCCAGCAAGAGCCGCTCGGTAGCAAGAAGATCGGACTTGGGACAAAGTCTGCTTATTTTGGGTATCAGGGGATGGTCCCCGGTTTGCCCCCGAAAGACGAAGTCTTCGACAATTTGACCCTCGCCTTTCTGCTGCTTGTAGCGCTTGATCACTTCGAGATATTCTGAAACACTTTGTATTTCTTCCACTAGCATATCAAATAAAAGCCCGGAAGGAAAAAATGTTTGACAGAAACAAGAAAGGCGGGCTTCAAGGCCCGCCTTTGAGTATGGGAAAGAAAGTTTTTACTTCGTGTAGAATTTTAGTTTTGCAGGCATAACGGCCGCATCAAAAGAAAATTTCTTTTTTCCTTCTTTGCTGTAGCAATGTACGGTGCCAGCAGATACGAAATTTTTCGCGTCAGTAATATAGATATCACTGCTGCTAGGATCAACTGCAATGCCATAAGGCAGCTGGATAGCCGTCTGGGTGCCGTCAGTAATGAAGCTTGACCCTGGAGTTTCCGTTAACACATTTAGTGTAAGGTATCCAATATCATAAGAGTTAGTGCTAAATTTATAATTTGCTTTATAAATGTAAGCGATATCGCCAGAAATAGCCAGACCTGTAGCTGGAATATTCAAGGCGATCGCCTGATCTGTTGTAGTTTTGATTACATATAAATTAGGATCGATGCCTGCATAATTTCCCTTGGTTACGACATAAACATCTCCATATTTATCAGCAATTACCTGCGCCGGGTTTACCCCGACTGTTATTTTCTTAAGTTCGGTAAATGTGGTCAAATCTATAACTGATACTGTATTTGCGAAAGTCGCTTCGAACCCGCCTGAATTCGCCACGTACAACTTATTACCAACGACCGCCATTCCTTCAGGATCTTTCCCTACGGGAATGGTGTGAGTAACTGACAAATTGGTTGTGTCTATGGCGTAGACGTTATCCGTATAAGAACTTACAAACACCTTCCCATTCGCTACAGCTATTGATCTTGGAGAATTGATAGTTACTGTGGCAATTTTTTTTGCCGTTTTTGCATTAACCACTTCAACTTTGTTTGAACCATTTACGGATATATACATTTTAGAACCATAAATTTCGATATCCTCACCGAGGTCTCCCAGGTTTGCTCCGGCGTTAGCTGCACCAAAGTAGTTTTCAGTAACGGCCTTGCTGTCGAAAGAGTAGTAGCTTAAAACCGAATTGTTTTGATTAAAATTCCCCTGGCTTAATACGTACACCCCCTGACTAACAGGTTCTGGTTCTGGTTCGGGCCCATTGTCTTTCCGGCAGGATGCAAATCCAATAACGAATGCTACTGCAAGTGTTGCTTTAAAATAGTTTCTAATTCTCATCTGATGTATTTATTAAAAGTTCGTGTTTAATGCAATTTGAAACGATCGTCCCGGCATTGGGTAATTCCTGACCACCTCGTAAGGAAGGTCAAAAACATTATAAATCCCCGCTGTTATTTTAAAGATGCGCTCCTTAAAAGCACGACGATAGGATAATGAAACATCCGAGGTATACCAGGGCTCCAGGTAACTATCCGAACGATTCGGTTGGAGACCATATCTTTCGCCGGTGTAGATGTAGCTGTAATTGATGCTTGTATTATTCAAGACAAGACTGAGATTGGCAGATCCCGCGTGTACGGGGGCATAAGGAAGCAATTTTCCATAAAAACTCCCGGGGGTAATATCGACGGCCTTTTGGAATGTATAGTTCAGATTTCCCGTCAGGTAGTTTCGTGAAGCAAATCTAAATTCAGAACTAGTGCCTAGCTCAAATCCCCTGATACGCGTCTTGCCCAAATTCATCATGGACCATAAAAAGAGCCCCCTTGTCGGGATCGCTACTATTTTGTCCTTTACGTTGTTCTGATAAATATCACCACGAAAGGACAGAAAAGAGATCCTTCCTCCAAAGGTCTTCTGATAATCAAAACCCACATTGTACTGGTTCGCGTATTCGGGTTTTAATGCAGTATTTCCGATGAGCGTATAATACTGATCATTGAAAGTGGGGAGACGAAAACTCGACTTATAGAACGCTCTGATATTCAGATTTTCGGAAAATGGCTTCCAGGAAACAGAGACAGCCGGTGTAATGGCGTCTTTGTTATTGGCACTTTGTCCCCGTTCCACTGCCTCGCTGGTAATGGTGCCCAATAAGTTGGCTTCTGCTGTTAATTTCTTAAACCTCAGGGATCCTGTCAAAGAAAGAAGGCTGGTCCAGCGAGTAGGCTCCGGGAAACCCGTAGGATTAAAATCGATCTCTGCATCTAACGTATTTCTGATGATATCCGAAGCAAAGGCCAGTCGAAACAAGGGCGTGACCTGATATCTCTGCGCAACTGAAAGATACAACTCCTGTTGCTTATACCAGTTACTTATTTCACCCGAGCTTCCAAGCCAATCAGGATCCTGATATCTGCTATAGCTGTAGCCGTATTTACCTCTTACACTAAGATCATATTTCAATCCGAACGATTTGCTATAATACATCTGACTAAAGAACTCGTCGTCCCACAAGCGCTCCCGCGAATCGTAAGCATTTTCTACAATCACCCTCGGCAGCCCTCTTTCTGAACGGTAGCCATACATCTGCACAGACCATCGGCTGCTATCACTACCTCTGCCATATACGGCGGCCTCGAGCCTCAGTGATTGCAGGTCGCCGTTGGTACGGGTCAACAGACTATCGAAAGTACCGTTCACATGTCTAAACTTATACCTTCCGTTCGACGACTGCCACTCTGCACTTGCCGTACTATATACGCTTCCACTCAGTTTTTCCTGCCAGGTAATTGATGGGTTAAACAAGCCGAAAGAACCTGCTCTAAGTTTTGACTGAATATATCGTTTTCGGTCTCCTGTAAAGACGGGCTGCCTGGTTCGCAAATAAAGGCTATTGGCCAGGGTGTAAGCCCGTGCGGGCAGGTTTTCCTTGTCGGAACTTCCGTTATACAGCTCTATCGTTTCTATATTATCTAAGGAGATCCTCCCTAGATCCACCTGCCCATTCTGAGCGTTTCCGAGTTGAACTCCATCATAAAAGACACCCGTGTGGAGGCTTCCTAAACTGCGAACGTTAACTGTCTTAAGTCCACCTAGCCCACCGTAGTCCTTCACCTGAACACCTGAAAAATGACGGATTGCCTCTGCAACTGATTGGCTATTCAGCTTCTCAAGCTGTGCCCCATTCAATACCTGCAGCGGATGCAGGTCGGATTTTACCGTATTGATCCTGTTACCAGTAACCGCAACCTCCTTCAGCGTATCGGCTTGCTGGGCGTACAGCTCTCCCTCCCCGAATTGGACGAAGCAGATAAAAACAATTGAGAGCCTGAAGAAGCAAAACTTGACCATGATCCTACAAAAGCCGGGGGAAATAAAATGAGAAATGAGAATACACGAAAGGTACTTTCATCCAAGCTTCAATCCCCGAAAGCTATGAATACTTAAACTTGTGGCAGGTCTTCTGACTTACTCCCGGTTATTCTGCCTTCCCATCCTGTACAGACAGTGGCTTGAGATCGAATAATCGTTGGTGGAGATTACAGCAGCGGGACTGTCCGGGAATTTCACCCGAGTTCCCTTTTAATCCTTCAACTGAGTTGGAGGAACCAAAAGCGCTGCAAAGGTAAGAGAAGAAACGACATTAACAAAGGCGCTGTCCATCTTTACCTGTTCCCCTCGCCCTGGTAGCAACACAGCAAGTTTTGTCCATCCATCCTGTCATTTTGACAAATCGGCGACGTTTGGAACAGGGCTTGATAAGGGAAAGAAAATTAAAATCTGAATCATGCAAGAAAAAGGTACTATTTCGATTCACACCGAAAACATCTTTCCTATAATTAAGAAGTTCTTATACTCTGACCACGAGATCTTTCTTCGTGAGCTGGTTTCTAATGCTGTAGATGCTTCCCAAAAAATCAAACGTCTTTCTTCTCTGGGCCAATACCAAGGCGAACTTGGAAATCTGCAGGTGGAAGTTTCACTCGACGAAGAGAAAAAGACCATCACCATTTCTGACAGAGGTTTGGGAATGACAGCTGATGAGATTAAAAAGTACATTAATCAAATCGCGTTTTCAGGAGCAACTGAATTTGTTGAGAAGTTTAAAGAATCTAAAGATGCCAACGAGCTGATCGGAAAATTCGGATTGGGTTTTTACTCTGCTTTCATGGTGGCAGATAAGGTGGAAATTCAAACCCTCTCCTACCAGGAAGGTGCAGAACCTGCCAGATGGAACTGTGACGGAAGTACTGAATTTGAAATTACCGAAGGCAGCCGTACCGAGAGAGGAACTGACATTATTCTTCATGTAAACCAGGATTCTGAGGAGTTCCTCAGCAAATACAAACTGCAGGAAATCCTGGATAAATACTGCCGCTTCCTGCCTGTGCCTATTAAGTTCGGAACCAAAACCGAATCGGAAGAAGATGGAGTGGACGAAGAAGGCAAGCCAAAATATAAATCGGTTGAAGTTGATAACATCATCAACAATACCAACCCGATCTGGACAAAGGCTCCTGCGGATCTGAAAGACGAGGATTACCTGGCTTTCTACAAGGAGTTGTATCCATTCTCTGAGGATCCTCTTTTCTGGATCCACCTGAATGTAGATTATCCTTTCAATCTTACCGGTGTGCTGTACTTCCCTAAAGTGAAGAACGACTTCGACTTCCAGAAGAACAAGATCAAGTTGTTCTCCCGTCAGGTGTTCATTACAGACGAGGTAAAAGACATTGTGCCTGAATTCCTGATGCTGCTGCACGGGGTGATCGACTCCCCAGATATTCCTCTTAACGTTTCCCGCAGCTTCCTGCAAGCGGATAGCAACGTTAAGAAGATCAATACTTACATCACGAAGAAGGTAGCCGACAAGCTTTCTGAACTTTTCAAGAAAGACCGCAAGGCTTTCGAAGAAAAATGGCAGGACATCGGTCTGTTCGTGAAGTACGGTATGGTAAGCGAAGAGAAATTCAACGAGAAAGCGAAGGACTTCGCCCTGCTAAACAATACAAAGAATGAGTACTTCACGCTTGACGAGTACAAGGAGAAGGTGAAACCCATTCAGACAGACAAAAACGACACGGTAGTGTACCTATATACTACTGACGCTGCCAAGCAGGACGCCTTCATCCAGTCAGCCGACAAGAAAGGATACGATGTATTGCTGATGAACTCTCCGATCGACAACCATTTCATCAGTCACCTGGAGCAGAAGCTCGAGAAAACTTCCTTAAAACGTGTCGACTCGGATGTAATCGACAAGCTGATTGTGAAGGATGACAACCCTGCACACGCTTTGACGGAAGAGCAGACCACGAAAGTAAAAACCGTATTCGAAGGAGCTATTTCGAAACCTAACATGAAGGTCGAAATTGAAAGTTTAAGTCCGGATGAACTGCCTGTTCATGTGACGATGGACGAGTTTATGCGTCGGATGAAAGACATGGCACAAATGGGTGGCGGCATGAGCTTCTATGGATCTCTGCCTGATAACTACAAAGTAGCCATTAACGGCAATCACCCGCTGATTACCCGCATCGCTCAAACAGAAGACGCCGAAGAGCAAAGCAAATTGGCGAAGCAAGCGTTTGACCTTGCACTGCTTTCCCAGGGAATGCTTACCGGTGCTGAGCTGACGGAGTTTGTTAAGCGGAGCGTCCAATTAATTTAATAAATCGAAACTAAGATAGTGAGCTGCCCTCTAAAGGGGCGGCTCTTTTTATTTTAAGCCTCCCTTCAAATTAATCTTTCTTGCCCCGGAAATCTTCTAGCTTCGGTTAAGCTACAGTTAGTGTACAGTATAGGTACAGTTTAAGTACAGTGTACCTCCAGTCTCTTAACTTCTAACATAAAACCTGTTGAAAATCGAAGAGACACGAGTAAGATCACCGCTTTAGTGACAGGAGAACATCCACCAGTAACAATTGACCAACAGGAAGTTAAAACAATTTCCTACCTTGTATTCAAAATAACCTAAATATGAAACAGCTACTATCTATTGCCCTGTTGTTCGTAGCATCCCTCGCTCAAGCACAGGAAGAAAAAGGAATGAAATTCGAACATGCCAACTCCTGGGCAGAAGTAAAAGCCAAAGCCAAAGCCGAAAACAAGTACATCTTTCTCGATGCCTACACCACCTGGTGCGGTCCCTGTATCATGATGGCAAAAGAAATTTTCCCGCTAAAAGAGGTGGGCGATTTTTACAATGCGAATTTTATCAATGTGAAAGTTCAGCTGGATGAAACTGCGAAAGATTCGGAAGAAGTAAAAAAATGGCGGAGCGACGCAAAGTATTTGGCTGACACCTATTCAATCCGTGCCTACCCCACCTATTTGTTTTTCAACCCCGATGGAGAAGTTGTTCACCGCGCTGTCGGTTCCTCTCCGGGTGAGGTGTTCATTTCGAAAGGCAAGGACGCTTTGGACCCGGACAAACAATATTATACGTTGAAGAAACAGTACCTGGAAGGTAAAACGGACACGACCTTTCTTCTAAAAGTCACCAATGCCTCTATCGAAGCTTACGACGCAGACTTCAGCAAAAAAGTGGCAGCAGAATATCTGGCGACTCAAACTGACCTGCTTAGCCCTCAGAACTTAAAGCTGCTTGCCCGTACTACGGAAAAGACCAGCGACCGCGGTTTTGCTATACTGAAAAACAATGTGGCGAAAGCGGACGAGGCGATCGGTAAAGGCAGGACTAAAAGCATCCTTCATAATATCGCCATGCGAGAGTTCGTGATGCCGGCCCTGTCCACCGCGATGCAGAATTCGGCAGAACCTGACTGGACTGCACTACAACAAAAATTAAATAAAGATATCCCGGAGATGGCACAAGAGCTGGTGCTCTCTGGAAAGCCGATGTACTACATGTGAGCAAAAGACTGGCTCAAATTCAGCGCTTCTGTAACTGAATACTTTTCTAAATTCAGCGATAGTATTGATCCTAATATGCTGAACAACTACGCATGGGAGATCTTTAAGAAATGTGATGACATGGCCTGCATTCAACAGGCGCTTGCCTGGTCGAAGAAAACCCTGGAAGGTAAAAACGCAAAGGAAGTAATGTATCTCGACACCTATGCTAACCTGCTACATAAATCAGGAAGGACAGCCGAAGCCATCAAAATCCAGGAAGAGGCAGTAGCCTTATCCGGCGAAAAGGATGATAATGGCAATCTAACCAAGGTGCTTAACAAGATGAAAAAAGGTGAAAAAACCTGGTAGTATCTATTTCAATCAGTAACCTAATTAAAGAAACAGCTGTTGTGAAAGCAGCTGTTTTTTTTGCTCCAGCCTATTTCGCAGCCTCCCTCACCAATTTGGACGCCAGCTCCTTCCCTAAAAACTTGTCGATTAAATTATGTGCGACATATAAGATCGGGGTCATAAGAAGGGCCACTATAAACTTGTAGCTGTAATTTACCAAGCCAATAGCTGCTACCATCTTCCAGCTCCAGTTGTAAGCCGGGTTGATGTAAAAAGCAATAAAGATCACCACGAAGCTGTCTATACACTGGGATGCCAGCGTAGAACCCGTTGCCCTTAGCCATAAAGATTTCTCGCCTGTTAACTTCTTGATCCGGTGAAAAATGATCACGTCTACCAACTGCCCTATCAAAAAAGCAGCGATGGAACCGCAAATAATCCACATTCCTTGTCCGAACACCGCATCGAAGGCATTGTCCATATTGACAGCTTGCCCGTTTACAGTTTGGTTAATCCAGAAGTCGGAAGGCACAAGTCGCATACAAAGCCCGACCACAAGAAACGCATAGGCGATCAGAATGGCGGTTAAGATGGAAAGAAACCGCACCTGCTTAATACCAAAATATTCGTTAATGATATCGGTCATGATAAAAATGAGCGGCCAGGTAATCACGCCGGCCGACATGTTGAATGACAAGTCAGGCACCCCAAATAAATTCACATCCAGCTTCTCGACTCCAAGTGAGCCTTCCACGGTAAAAATTTTCACCCCAATAAATTCTGCGAGGATAGCATTGGAAACGAGAAAAGTGGCAAGGATTATAAAAAGCCGGCTCTCCGGGGTTTTAAAAGTCATAATTCTATCGTTGATGAGTAAATTTAGCTATTTTTAGCACCTTTTTAACACGAATAGTAGACGTCGTTCAGTTTTAGGTTGTGATTCAGATAAAATCGAAGTTACCGAAGGTAGAAACTACCATTTTCAGCGTCATGTCTCGACTAGCCGCCGAGCATAATGCCATTAACCTTTCGCAGGGTTTCCCCGATTTTGATTCGCCACCTGAATTAATAGCACTGGTAGACAAGTACCTAAGGGCCGGGAATAATCAATATGCTCCCATGGCAGGCTTGCCTGCACTCAGGGAGGTAATCGCCGAAAAAGTTGATTATTTATACGGCTCCAATTACGACCCAGAAACGGAGATAACGGTTACAGCCGGCGGCACTCAGGCAATTTTCACCGCGCTTGCTGCGGTAATTCAACCCGGCGATGAGGTGATCGTCTTTGAACCCGCCTACGATTCCTATGCGCCCTCAATAAGATTACTGGGAGGTCTTGTAAAGCCCTTTGAACTAGCTCCACCCGATTATAAAATCGATTGGACGATGGTCAGGAAGCTGATCTCTGCCAGAACCAGGATGATTATCATTAATTCGCCGCAAAATCCGACTGGAGCAATTCTAGATGAGGACGATATTCAACAGCTAATCACGATTACCCGCGGAACCGACATCTTGATTTTGAGTGATGAGGTGTATGAGCACCTCGTTTATGACGGTAAAGCGCACCTAAGCATGGCCCGTTACGAGGAATTAAAAGAAAGAAGCTTTATTACCGTTTCATTTGGCAAGCTATTTCATACAACCGGTTGGAAGATTGGTTACTGCCTTGCTCCGACGCCCCTGATGAGCGAGTTCCGAAAAGTACATCAGTTTCTTGTATTTAGTGTCAACACGCCAATGCAATATGCCATTGCTGAATTTCTGAAACAAAAAGACTATTATACCGGTTTAAGTGCTTTTTTCCAGGAGAAAAGAGATTTTTTCAGGAGATTGATGAAAGAAACGAGATTTGAATTATTACCTTGTGCCGGCTCGTACTTCCAGTGCGCTGATATAAAAAACCTTACCGACGAACGGGACACTGAATTTGTGAAACGCTTAACTACAGATTTCGGAGTTGCAGCAATTCCAAGCTCGGCATTTTACGGCAGGGGGACAGATTTCAGAATAATAAGATTTTGTTTTGCTAAGAAGCAAGAAACTTTGGAACAAGCAGTAAGTCTCCTGACTAAAGTTTAAATTAGTTGATGATTTTATAAGCCTATAGATGAGCATCTTAAAAATAACTACATTTCAGGCATACCTTTTTTGGGAAAACATAGATAAGAATCTTCAAAACCTATCTTTACGACTTTCCTCCATAAGGGAAAAAACGGACCTGATTGTACTTCCGGAAATGTTTAGTACTGGCTTTTCAATGAATGCCGCTTCGCTGGCAGAAGAAATGGGTGGCAAAACCATGCAGTGGATGCATAGTCAGGCCGAACGTTTTGAAAGCGTGATAACAGGAAGTTTGATCATCAAAGAAGATGGGAAGTACTATAATCGCCTTATTTGGATGCGCCCGGATGGGTCTTACGAAAAGTACGATAAACGCCATCTTTTTGGTCTGGGAAAGGAAGACAGTGTGTACGAGGCAGGCAAAGACAAACTGTTTGTAGAGTTAAACGGCTGGAGGATTTGTCCGGCAATCTGCTACGACTTACGCTTCCCCGTGTGGCTTAGAAATAAGGGAGGCGAATATGATCTGCTATTGGTGGTAGCGAATTGGCCTGAAAGACGTTCCGCTCATTGGCGGGCCCTTATCCCCGCAAGAGCCGTTGAAAACCAGGCCTTTGTTGTCGGAGTAAATCGAGTAGGCCACGATGGCAACGAAATTTATCATTCGGGCGATTCGATGTGCATAGATCCAAATGGCAAAACGGTCTATTACAAACCCAACGACGAGGATTTATACACGTTTTCCATATCAAAAGATGAACTGGTGAAGGTTCGCAGGGCTTATCCATTCCTCAGAGACGCCGATGACTTTGAGATCCTGAATTAAGCGACACTCCTAATAGTTAACATCATTCAGCAAGATTTTTATCTGAGAAAATAATTTTATCAGGACAAACCTGTTTATAGAATTTGAAGTTTCAGAGAAAGTGTTTACAGATACTATATGTTTAGAGAAATAAAGAATAAACCAGTACGATATTTTGCCATCCTTTTATATTTTGTAATTCTGTTTTTTTGCGCGATCGAGCTCAACTTTCTTGGCTTGTTCGGGTATTCGCCAACCCATCGCGATATTGAAACGCCAAACATGCGTATCGCTTCTGAACTTTATACAGCCGACGGCAAGCTGATCGGCAAATACTATAAGGAAAACCGTACGCCCATCGAGTTCAATCAACTTACTCCCGAAACTATCAATGCCCTCATCGCAACAGAGGACGTCCGGTTTTTCAATCACTGGGGCGTCGACATTCGTTCGGTGTTTTCTTCCGCCCTTTCTACAGCTAGCGGCGATAAACGGGGAGCCAGTACCATTACACAGCAACTTGCTAAAAACCTGTACAGAACCCGGAATAATAAGAACCAGGGCTTGGTAAGGTACATCCCAGGAGTGCGCACTATCGTCTATAAGTTTAAAGAGTGGATTACAGCCATGAAGCTGGAAGGGGAATATTCGAAGCAGGAAATACTTACTCTATACTTCAACACGGTTCCCTTCGGAAACAACACTTTCGGACTTAAAACCGCTGCAAAAAAATACTTCAATAAGGATACAGAGAAGTTAAGCGTAGATCAGGCAGCTCTGCTTGTAGGAATGTTGAAAGCGAGCACTACGTATAATCCCCAATATTATCCCGAAAGAGCACTCGAAAGAAGAAACGTAGTGCTTTCGCAGATGGAGAAGTACAATTATCTGGATAAGCAGGAGTTCCAAAAATATAGTAGTAGACCGTTGGGCCTTGCTTTAGGGAAAGTAGAAGATGACAGTCGCGGAGATTCTTACCTCCGTTCTGCCGTTGCTCGCTACCTGGAAGACTGGGCCGAAGAGAATGGTTACGATCTCTATGAATCGGGACTTAAAATATATACTACCATCGATTCCAAGCTTCAAAAGTACGCCGAGGAAGCAGTGGCAGAACAAATGAAGATTTTGCAAAGAAGATTGGATAATCAATGGCAGGGACAAAAGCCCTGGAGAACTTCAGACGGTAAAGAGATTGAAAACTTTGCTTTAAAGGCGGCTCAACGACTGCCCTACTATGATTATCTCAAAAACAAGTACGATAACAATCAGGACTCCATAAACTATTATCTCAACCTTAAAAAGGATATGAAGGTGTTTAGCTGGAATGGAGAGAAGGAAGTACGTTTTTCTACCCTCGATTCCATCGAATACTATTCAAAAATCCTGAATACCGGAATGATGACCCTTGATCCTTTCACAGGCCATATTAAGGTTTGGGTTGGAGGTATTGATTTCGATCACTTCAAATTTGATCACGTAAACCAGTCGAAAAGACAAGCCGGATCTACGTTTAAACCATTTGCCTACCTGGCGGCATTAGAAAGCGGAATGAGTCCTTGTGATCGTTTTGTGGATAAGCCTATTCAGATTGCGTACGATGAGAACAATGAACATAAAGTATGGGAGCCTAAAAACTCTGATTACTCGTTTTCCTGGCAGGAAATGACACTTCGCCACGCCATGGGTAAATCCGTAAACTCCATTACAGCACAAATAACAGAACAGGTAGGTTGGGATAAAGTGGTAAAATATGCACATCAGGTGGGAATTGAAAGTCCATTAAAAGCAGTTCCTTCTGTTAGTTTAGGCTCTAACGACGTAACAGTATTTGAAATGGTGAAGGCCTACGGCACATTCTTGAACAAGGGAATCAAAACTGAACCAATATTAGTTAAGCGCATTACCGACCATAACGGCCACCTGATTGAAGAATTTAAAGCAGAGCAGAAGCGCGTGCTTAGTGAAGAGATAGCTTGGTTAATGCTCTATATGTTCCGCGGGGGCATGGAAGAACCAGGAGGAACGTCACGTTCGCTTTGGGAATGGGACCTGTGGAAAAAGGGCAATCAGATAGGCGGTAAAACAGGAACTTCGTCAGACTTTGTGGACGGCTGGTACATGGGGATCACCAAAGATCTGGTATCAGGAGTCTGGGTGGGGGCTGACGAGCGGAGTGTCCATTTCAGAACCTCCGGGACCGGTGAAGGAGCGCACACTGCGCTACCTATTTTCGGAAAGTTTATGGAGAAAGTTTACCGCGACCCGAGTACCGGATATACTTACGGTCCATTTCCGAAACCTACTGTAGAGATCACCCGTGAGTATAATTGTGTGACTCCTTATGTTGAGGTAGATACAACCATAACTGATAGCGTTTTTGTAGATTCTTTGGCAACTCCTGACACGAGTGCTATACAAACACCTGTAGAAGAGCCGACGGAAGAACGTGCCCCTCAACAGAATAACCAGACAGAACGGAATCAGAACCCAGCCGGAAACGTACAACCAGAAGAGCCAGTTGACAGAAGGACCAGACGAGAAATAAATAGAGAGGCACGACGTCAAAAAAGGCAGGAGCAGTCAAACAATTAGAAACTTCAAGTATTATTCATAATTAATAGCTAAGCTTGTCCAGCCGGAACAATATTCTTAACTATTAATTATATTCGTCTCTCTTAATATATAAGTATGGAACAAGGATACAACCCGCTCCAAAAGCAGGGAATTAAACTATTGCTTCTATTTCTTCTGACGATAGCAATAGTTGTTCCTTCCCGGGCTCAATATTTCGGTCAAAACCTGGTGCGCTACGAAAACTTTAAATTTGTAGTTAAACAGTCGCCGCACTTCGAGCTTTATCATTATCTCCGTAATGATAGTCTGATCACCAATTTCCTCCAGGAAAGTGAGACCTGGTACGATCTTCATCAGCAGGTATTCCGAGACACTTTTAAAAGAAAAAATCCATTTATCCTCTACGCCAACCATCCTGATTTTCAATCAACAACAGTATTGCAAGGTGGTGCTGGTGTAGGAACAGGTGGTGTTACTGAAGGAATGAAGAATCGGGTAATAATGCCGGTTCATATGCTTAACCATCAAACGAGGCACGTTTTGGGACACGAGCTGGTCCATGCCTTTCAGTACCATTCCTTAATCGAAGGAGACTCTACAAATCTCGAAAATATCGGCAACTTGCCTCTTTGGATGGTGGAAGGGATGGCCGAATATCTTTCTGTAGGAAAGGTAGATGCGTTTACTGCGATGTGGATGCGAGATGCCTACCTCAATCGTGATATTCCAACCCTCCGGCAATTAACGGAGAGTAACCGATATTTTCCATACCGCTACGGCCAGGCCTTTTGGTCCTACATTGGTTCCACCTATGGCGATACAGTAATTGTTCCCTTATTTAAAGCCACTGCCCGGTACGGGTATGAAGCAGCAATAAGAAGAACCTTTGGCTATGACGAACGAACTCTTTCCAGCCTATGGCGAACTGCTATCGAAAACACTTACAAACCGCTGTTGAAAGACACCTCGCAAGTTCCTATCGGAAAGAGTGTAATCAACACTACGAACGCGGGAAGCATGAACGTTGCTCCCGCCATCTCTCCTGATGGGAAATACATTGCCTTCCTCTCTGAAAAGGAACTTCTCAGCATAGACTTATTTCTCGCAGACGCTCAGACGGGCGAAGTGATACGAAAGCTCACGAGTAAGACCTCCAACTCCCATATTGAAGAATTTAGTTTTATAGAATCGGCAGGTGCCTGGTCGCCGGATAGTAAACGCTTTGCCTTTAGTGCCTTTAGCGGTGGTCGAACGCGACTATTTGTCGTCAATGTTGCTAACGGAAAGAACATTATGAGAGAAGCAATGCCTGGTGTTGAAGAATTTAGCAACCTTAGCTGGTCTCCCAATGGGGAAGACATCGCTTTTACGGGGCTGAAAAACGGACATAGCGACCTCTACATTTACAACACCCGTACGAAGAAGCTCACCCAGTTAACCAACGATAACTTCTCTGATTACCAGCCTAGCTTTTCTCCTGATGGACGTTCTATCGTATTTTCCACGGACAGAACTACCTTGAGAGCGGGGCAAAGAGGAGTAGACATTACGTATAACCTGGCGATTATCGATTTAGATACCCGGCAGGTAAGAGACATCAATGTTTTTTACGGCGCAAACAATTTAAATCCTCAGTTTTCAGCTAACGGGCAACAGATCTACTTCCTGTCGAACAGAGATGGTTTTAGAAACATGTACCGCTACACGCTGGCGGGTGGCTTAGTTGAACAATTAACTGATTATTTTACGGGTATCAGTGGTATTACTGAGTACTCACCGGCTTTGAGTGTTTCAAGAAACGATGATATTGTCTATTCGTACTATCGTTCTCAAAAGTACACCATCTACAACGCTAAGGCAAGTGCCTTTACGCCTGTAACCGTTGATCCAACCGCTATTGACTTCACTGCAGCTACATTGCCACCGGCCAAATCAGTAGGGGTCAATATCATCAACGCCAACCTGAATAATTTTGAACGATTTGAAACGATAACCAAGGCACAGATAGAACCGGTACCCTACCGGCCACAATTTAAACTGGACTATCTGGCAAGTAATGGCGTGGGAGCCTCAGTGGGGGGAAGAATGGGAACAGGTTTAGCTAGCGGGATCCAGGCAATGTTCAGCGATATCCTCGGCAGAAACCAAATTTTTGCAGCTGCCTCTATCAACGGAGAAATCTATGACTTTGGCGGTCAGGTGGGATATTTCAATCAACAAGGAAGAATCACCTGGGGTGGTGCTGTCTCACATATTCCTTACGTCTCGGGATTAGGATATTATACACGGGATCCGAACGGAAACATTGTAGAAAACACCGACCTTCTCAGAACCTTCGAAGATCAGATACAATTGATGGCCTTCTACCCTTTTTCAAGAGTACATCGCTTTGAGACCGGTGTGGGAGCCGCCCATTATAGCTACCGACTAGACCGGTTTTCTTATCTGTATAATCAGGCGGGCTTCCCGATAGATGCACAAAGGCGAAGAGTTCCAAACGATGAAGCGGCTCAAGAATCTTTCTATAGAAACTACGGCATCGACTTTCAGTCATTCAGTATTCTTCAGCTAAACGCTGCTTTTGTCGGAGACAACTCGTACTTCGGCTTAACTGCACCACTTGCCGGTTTCCGTTACCGGGTAGGTGTAGAGAATTTAATTGGAGATATCCAGTTTACCGCATTAACAGCAGATGGCCGCCGGTATGTGCGCTTGAATCCGGTGACCCTTGCAGCAAGACTCTTCAGTTATCAAAGAATTGGCCAGGATGAGAACAGACTCTATCCACTTTTCATCGGTTACCCCTATTATATCCGAGGCTATGAGGCAAATTCGTTTTATCGGAGAGGAACCCAAACTGCTGATGCATTTAACATCAATCAACTGACGGGTAGTAGAATCGCAGTCGCCAACTTCGAGGTACGTTTGCCATTTACCGGACCAGAACGGTTGACAGCTATCGAATCAAGGTTCCTCTTTTCAGATTTGAATGCCTTTTTTGATATTGGTTTAGCCTATGACGGTGATTCAAAAGTAGCTTTTCGAGGCCGGCCGCGACAAATCGGAACTACTTTCCAGGAAGATGAAAATGGGAATGTTAACCCAGTTCCTATTCTGGAGCGCGTTCCTGCCATGAGTGCCGGTATTTCTCTCCGTGTCAATGTATTTGGTTACTTTGTAATTGAACCCTATGCGGCAATTCCATTTCAACGTAGAGACGTTAAAGGACCAGTAATTGGTTTAACGTTTGCTCCCGGCTGGTAGGAAGCATTTAAATATAATAAAAAAAGCGGCTCAGGCCGCTTTTTCTATTATATCTACATTGCAAAGTACCGCTGGTGAACATGCATCCCGGTGGTATGAAGCACCTTTTCAAAATCTAGTCCTATGCTCAGATCCAACCAATCAGGATTAACTGCCCTGATCAGCTTCTCCTTCTGCGCCCTGGTAAATTTGCTGATTATATTGAAGCGATGAATAGCAGCAGCTTCACTTGTCAACTCTTCAAAATAGATCAATCGGGTAAGCTGCTGAGAACTATCAAAGAACAAGCTGGGCATCTGCCGGTAAAAGCCTACTGTTTTTAGCAAATCAGAACTCATTCCTACATGCAAAGAAGCCCGGTTCCTGTCAGTAACGATAAACACATACCTTTTCATAATTAATCTATCTTGATTTGAAAATAAATTGCTAATTTTATGAGCATAAAGTTACTAACTATTTTAGCAAATGCAAATTTATTTTCAACATGGGTAATATCTCTAATAACCTAAAGTACCTTAGAAAGAAAAAGGGCCTTACACAGCAGCAATTCGCTGATTTGATGGAAATTAAACGTTCGCTGGTTGGCGCCTATGAAGAGGACCGGGCGGAGCCAAAATATGATTTGCTAAAAAAATTCGCAGAATTTTATGAATTGAGCATGGACGAGCTGGTAAATGAAAAAATTACCGAGAAGTGGAGTCCAAAGCAAAAACCGGAAGCGGGTAACATGCGGGTGCTCAGTATTTCTGTCGATTCGCAGGAAAGAGAAAACATTGAACTGGTACCGGTAAAAGCAAGTGCCGGTTATCTAAACGGCTTTGCTGATCCCGAATTTATCAGCGAGCTTCCCAAATTTCACTTACCTATTTTGAAACAGGGCACTTATCGGGCCTTCGAGATTAAGGGTGATTCAATGCTACCGCTGCAATCAGGCACGATCGTAATCGGTGAATATCTGGAAAACTGGACTGATGTTAAACCAGGTGAAACGTATGTATTTATTACCAAATCTGATGGGGTAGTTTATAAAAGAGCCGGAAATCGCTTCCGTGAAAACAAATCATTAAAACTCATTTCAGATAATACCATCTATGAGCCCTACACAGTAGATGCAGAAGATATTGTAGAGATATGGAAAGCGAAGGCTTACATTTCCACTTCTTTCCCTGAGCCCAACCCTGAGCCGACTATGGAAAGCCTGACTTCTATGATGGCTCAAATGCAAAAATCTATTGCCCAATTGAAACAGAATAATAACTAGAGTCTAGAACGGATGAGGCTAACCTCCTCATCCGTTTCTTGCTTCCCTCCTCCTTAACATCTTTTAACACTCTGCCATTAAACCTTCATACCTTATTCCTATCTATTCCTAAAAATTCAATAAGTATGAAGATGAAAAATTTAGCATTAACAGCGATACTGTTTTGTTCACTGGCAATTAGCGGTTTCGCACAGGAAAGACCTAAGCACGAGAACAGAACACCTGAGCAAAAAGCTCAGATGATGACCGACAAAATGAGTGAAAAACTATCACTGTCTCCTAGCCAAAAATCTGAGGTTTATAAATTAAACCTGGAGCGCGCTAAAGAAATGGAGAAATTCCACAAAGAACGTAAGGAGGACAGACAGAAAGACTTTGCTAAAAGGAAAGAGCATTTTAAGAAATCTGAAGATAAGCTCAACAAAATCCTTACTGAAGAGCAACGTAAGACCTACGCTGCTATGAAGGAGGAGAGAATGGCAAAGTTTAAAGACCGCAAGAGTGAAAAAGGCACCAGAAGAAAAGCAAAATAGTTAAGGGGTTTAATGATTGAAGAAAAAAAGCGGCCATGTGTGCCGCTTTTTTTATTTTAGACCCAAAATAGATTTGGAAAGTGCGCAGTCATATATCAGATCAAGATTGTTGGAAAGGGAGCAAAACTCCAGCCTCAGACAATTAAGAAAGACGGAAAACCTTATAGATTTTTGTTCTAACGATTATCTTGGCTTTGCTCAATCACCGGTTCTGCATGACCTCCTAAAGCAAGAATTCTTAGCAAATGGAGACCATCTGACAGGCTCTACCGGCTCGCGCCTCATTTCTGGTAACAGCACTCTCACCGAACTTCTTGAAGCAGAAATTGCAGCCTTCCATATTTCGGGGGCGGCTTTGTTGTTTAACTCTGGCTATGATGCTAATCTCGGGCTTTTTTCAGCCCTACTCCAAAGAGGCGATACTGTCATTTTAGATGAGTTGATTCATGCTTCCATCATTGATGGCTGCAGGCTTAGTTTTGCGAATAAGTATACATTTCGGCACAACGACCTAACCAGTCTCGAAGAGAAGCTCAAAGTTGCTAAGGGCAGGGTTTACATAGGGATCGAAAGTATCTACTCGATGGACGGTGATACAGCGCCACTACTAGAGATTGTTGAACTGGCCGAAAAATACGATGCGGCTTTAGTTGTAGATGAGGCACACGCCACAGGTATTTTCGGGGCACAAGGAAGGGGATTAGTTTGCCGGTATGGACTGGAAAATCGGGTTTTCGCCCGGGTAATTACCTTTGGAAAGGCACTGGGCTGCCATGGTGCGGCAGTGTTAGGTGATGAAAATCTGCGGCAGTACCTGATTAATTTTGCTCGTTCTTTTATTTACACAACCGCCGCCGCTCCTTTAAACCATCTGGCCATAAGAGCAGCCTACCAGCTATTGCAGGAAAGTACGGCACAAGAACAGCTGCGACAGAAGATTCTCTTCTTCCAATCGAAGCTTTGCTCTCTTACAGATAGCTTTATTGCCAGTGATTCCGCCATTCAATGTCTGGTTGTAGGCGGGAATGAGCAAACAAAAATCTTAGAAAAAAAAATTCAACAAGGCGGCATGGATGTCCGGGCAATCTTGCACCCTACTGTTCCGGCGGGCAAGGAAAGGCTCCGCATCTGTCTCCACACATTTAATACAGAGGATCAGATCGACAACCTGATCAATTTAATTAAGAACTCATGAAAGCAGTGTTCATTACCGGCATCGGAACCGAAGTTGGAAAAACGGTGACGTCGGCAGTTTTGGTAGAGAAATTTAAGATAGATTACTGGAAGCCTATCCAGTCTGGCGACCTTGATAATTCTGACACGGATAAGGTAAAGCGACTGGTATCGAACAACGAAAGCAAGTTTCATTCGGAAGCCTACCGACTTAGTCAACCCTTCTCTCCCCATAAATCCGCAGCACTGGACGGCATCGAGATCAGCCTTTCTCAAATTACCATCCCTCCTACTAAGAACGACTTGTTAATAGAGGGAGCCGGGGGACTGATGGTACCCTTAAATGACCAACATTACATTATCGATCTTATTCAAAGGTTGGAAACTGAAGTGATTTTGGTGATAAGACATTATCTGGGGAGCATTAATCACACCCTGCTCAGTATTGATGCCTTAAAAAGCCGCGATATTTCACTTAGGGGTATCATATTTAATGGAGCATCGGACGAATACTCTGAAAAAGCTATTTTGAATTACAGCGGAGCACGGGTTCTGGGAAGAATCCCAGACATGGAAGTGCTTACACCAGAAACTATCACCGCCGCAGGAAGAGGAATCAGTGCAATATTTTAAAGACAAGTTCCTTTAGTAACTCGCCATCAGAGGTGTTCCCGGTAGCGTCAACGCCTTTAGTTTTGAGATCATACTCCCGCAGGTAGCTAATGACATCAAAAGTTTTTCCCGCATTGTAGTTTCTGGCAGCTAACTCGTAATCTTTCACAAAAAACGGGTTTACCCCAAGCTCTTTAGCAAGATTCTGGGCAGACTTGTCTGAAACATAATGGCATTTTAGGATCTTGGTAAACCAAGTGTTAAGTGCGCCTAGCACCATCTGAATAGGATTGGACTTCGGATTTGCAGAAAAATAGTCAATAATTTGATTTGCCTTGAAGGGATCACGTTTAGCGAGCGCGTCCTGCAGTTCAAATACATTGTACTCCTTACTGATGCCGATATTATCCTGGACATGCTCTGCTGTAATTTCTGTTCCTTTAGGAATGTTAAGCATCAGCTTCTCCAGCTCGTTAGCGATCTTTGAAAGATCATTACCCAGGTATTCAGCAATTAAAGCAGCGGCACGTGGTTGAACGCGATAAGCCTTCTCCCTCACAAAATCTTCTACCCAGCCGGCCACTTTATTATCATAGATGGTAGCGGATTCAAATACCACCCCGTTCTTTTCTATCGCCTTGTAGGTCTTTTTGCGCTTGTCAAACTTGGCATGTTTGTAGCAAAACACCAGTATGGTGCTAGGGACAGGTTTTTCCAGATAGGCCAGCAAGGGATCCACTGCTTTTTTATCGTCGTCTGAATCCTTTCCCCATTTCAAGTCCTGAGCCTCCTTCACTAAAACCAACTGATAATCACTCATCATGGGAAAGCGCTTTGCCGCATTCAGAATAGAAATGACGTCTACATCCCGACCGTAAACCACTGTCTGATTAAAACCTCGTTCAGCCTCTGATAACAGATTACTTTCAATATAGTTACTAAACAGGTCAACGTAGTAAGGTTCCTCCCCATGAAACAGATAAACGGGCTTGAATTTCCGGCTCTTCAAGTCGGCCATTAAGGCAGCAGCAGTCATTCTGCAAAATAAAGCTAAAAACTGTAAAGGCTGAATATGATTTAAAAGAAAAAGCTATTCCAGTCGCCGACTTTTTTTCGGAGATTTGTGACGTGTTTGAGCCGGTCCCGTTAAATCTCCCTCCCTACCCATTCAGGATAAAACAAGAAGCCTCCGGGACATTTATTTTCGATGAAATACGGAAAAAGTTTCTGGTACTAACTCCCGAAGAGTGGGTTCGGCAACACCTCGTTCAGTTCATTATAAAAGAAAAAAAGTATCCTCGATCCTTGATAAAGCTTGAAGGAGGTTTGCGATTAAACACCTTGGCTAAGCGAACGGACGTTATCGTCTATAACTCCAGCGGAGAAAAGGTCTTATTAATCGAATGTAAAGCTCCTGACGTGAAAATCACCCAAAAGGTCTTTGATCAGATAGCCCGCTACAACATCGTGCACAGAGTCCCCTTGCTCGCTGTCAGCAACGGCCTCGACCACTACTTCTGTAGTATCGACTTTGAATCACAATCTTATCAATTTCTGGAAAGCCTTCCCCAGTACAAAAGCCGGGCTTAACCCTTATTTACCACTCGGATCTTAGCTAGTTTCACCTGATACTTATCAAAGGAGGGATGTGTTGAGCTGATCTCCTGATCTCCCATTATCGCCCGGAGTTCCTCTGAGTCCTGTTCCGCTTCCAATGAAAACACTCCTCCAAAGCAGGGTATTTCTCCTGCCAGTTTTCCTTTATCAAAGCTTACAAAGGTGCCCCCGTAATCCCAACCAAAACCATATAATTTCAATGATTTACCGTTCATTTTCTCGATCTCTTTCAAGGTAGTACCGATTTTGATGCCATTAGCAAATGCATAGGGAGCATTCGGCTGAGAAATCTCCAGATAATCAATGGTGTTAAAAGGAGCTTTCTTCTCCTTCCACACTATAGTAATTTCGCGGGAAGTACCTCTCCACGCTTTTGTAATCAGCCCTTCAAACATTCCCTCGAGCATCAGGGAGTCCTGAACCAAATTATCCTTGCCCAACTTTTCTTCCAAAGCGGGAAGATCGTCTCCCAATTCAATGGAACCTATTCCCCAACAAGTAATTTGGTCAGAGTTTTCGTGAGTACCTAAGTTGGAGGATGATTGGTCGAAGGCAGCAGAGTCAGCGCCGGAACTCGTTGTTTTCTGCTGCTGACAGCTGATAAAAACGACTATAAAAAACGAAAGGAAAAAACGCATGGGCTTTTTCCTTTCAAAAATATCAATTCTTTACTTATTGTTTTGCAGAAACCCGGATGCTGCTTAAAACCACCTCCATCCGTTGCAATAGTTTATCGTAGGATTCCAGCACCTCCTGCTTTTTAAAATTCTCATGCTCGGCCGCGTAGATATTCGTTTGCTTCACCCACTCGAGCTTTCCTCCCAAGCAAGGAGTTACCTTCGTAATCTCACCATTGTTGAAGGTAGTAATTAAGCCGCTCTGTTCTTCCGCATAAAAGTTCCGGAAAGTCACAGGCATGCTCCCGTTCTTCTTCACCACTTCCCGGAGAGTTAATCCAATACGCACACTATCTTTTGTGAGATAAGAAGACATTGCATCTGTCGCCTCCATGTACTTGATGCGTTTGTAGGGCTGACTCTTTTCTTCCCAAAAAATATTAATCTGCTCTGGCTTATTTTCCCACAAAGTGGTGTATTTCCCTAATTCAGTATTTTCGTGCTCCGACAAGGCCGCAGCGCCGAACTTCTTTTCCAGATCTGCATACGTATCGCTTAGCTTCGCCTCCCCTATTCCGTCGCAGGAGATAAGTTTTTTGGGATCAATCTGAGGTTCGGGAGCTTTTGCCACCTGTTTCTGCTGACAGGAAAACAATCCGGCAAGGAATACTAATAGAAAGGTTTTTTTCATAAAAATTGCATCTAAGGTTTTAGGGTCTAAAATATCAAATAAGAACAATTAAAAAGAGTCCGCCCTCACCCGGCGGACCCTTTTTATCTACAAGACTTTTAAACTCTCCTGCAGCATTGCAATCTTCGCTTCGGCATCTGCCTTCTTTTTGCGCTCGTTGTCCACGATGTCGGCCTTGGCGTTCTGCACAAAACGCTCATTAGACAGCTTGGCATCCACTGACTTTAAAAAGCCGTGCAGGTACTCCAATTCCTTGCTGATACGTTCTTTTTCAGCTTCTTTGTCGATGTTGCCTTCCAGCACTACAAAGAACTCGTCGCGACCAGCGATAAAAGAAGTTGCACCGGCAATTTTATCTTCAGCAAAAGAGAAATCGCTGATGTTAGCCAGCTTTTTAATCACTGTAAGATTCGAATCGTAGTCTATCCCCGAATTCACTTTCACGGAAAGAGGCAATGCTTCTTTCGGAGAAATCTGCTTACTGTTTCTGATGTTGCGAACCTCAGAAATTACCTGCTTAACAATTTCAACCTCTTTCAATAGATTTTCATCCACGGACTGGGAATGCGGATAAGAAGCTACAATACAGCAGTCGTCAGCCGTTCTCTCTCCAAATATCTCGTCGTGCCATAGCTCCTCGGAGATAAAAGGCATAAACGGATGAATTAAGGTTAACACCCTTTCAAAGAAAGCAGTAGTTGCATCAAAAGTAGCTTTATCGATAGGTTGCTGGTAGGCAGGTTTTACCATTTCCAGGTACCAGGAACAGAAGTCATCCCACACGAGCTTATAAATCGCCATAAGCGCTTCAGATAGTCTGTACTGACTAAAGTGACTCTCGATCTCGGCCAAGGCCTCGTTGAACCGGTTGTCAAACCAGTGTATTGCTTTTGCATTCGGTGCTTCCAATTCGCTGTTTACCTCCCAGCCTTTCACCAGTCTGAATGCATTCCAGATCTTGTTGGCGAAGTTTCTACCCTGCTCGCAATAACTTTCGTCGAACATCAAATCGTTGCCCGCAGGAGAACACAGAAGCATTCCCACCCGTACACCGTCTGCTCCGTATTTTTCAATTAAATCGATTGGATCCGGAGAGTTTCCAAGCGACTTTGACATTTTTCTTCCGATCTTATCACGTACAATACCGGTTAGGTATACATTCCTGAACGGAACTTCTCCCCTAAACTCATTTCCTGCCATGATCATACGGGCTACCCAGAAGAAGAGGATTTCGGGTGCAGTCACCAGGTCGTTGGTTGGATAGTAATAGTTCAAATCGGCGTTCCCTTCTTTTTCAGGATGACCGCAAACGGAAGGATCAAACACGGAAATCGGCCATAGCCAGGATGAGAACCAGGTGTCCACTACATCTTCATCCTGACGGATACCGTTAGTTGTGAAACCCGCCTTTTCAAACTCTGCTTCAGCCTCTGATTGTGTTTTTGCCACTACCCACTGTCCGCTCTCGTTGTACCATGCCGGAATCCTCTGACCCCACCAAAGTTGTCGGCTAATACACCAATCCTTCACGTTTTCCATCCAGTGGCGGTAGGTGTTGATAAACTTGTCAGGAATTAATTTGATATCTCCATTTAGCACGTAGTCGAGAGCCGGCTTAGCCATCTCCTCCATCTTGCAGAACCACTGCATAGAAAGCTTGGGTTCAATAGCTGCGTCTGTGCGCTCGGAAAAACCCACGTGCGACTTGTAATCTTCTACCTTATCAAGCTGACCTGCTTCTTCCAGCATGACGGCCACCTTTTTACGGGCAGCAAAGCGGTCCTCTCCTACTAGGATTTCTGCTTTTTCGTTTAAAGTTCCGTCATCATTTAAAATATCGATTACCGGAAGCTGATGTTTCAAACCTAGTTCGTAGTCGTTCAGGTCATGCGCAGGCGTAACCTTCAAACATCCGGTTCCGAACTCCATTTCCACGTATTCATCCTCAATCAGCGGTATTTCGCGATTGATCAAAGGAACGAGGACCTTCTTGCCTTTCAGATGTTTATATCGCTCATCGTTTGGATTAATACAGACAGCCGTATCCGCCATGATGGTTTCAGGACGCGTAGTAGCGATCGTTACAAACTCGTCGGCAGACCCTGCAACGGCGTATTTGATATAATAGAGCTTTTGATTGACCTCCTTACGGATTACCTCTTCATCCGAAACGGCGGTTTTTCCCTTGGGATCCCAATTTACCATGCGCACGCCACGGTACACCAGGCCTTTTTTGTACAGGTGAATGAAGGTGTCAATTACGGCTTCTGAAAGCGCCTCATCCATGGTAAAGCTGGTTCTATCCCAATCGCAGGAAGCTCCTAGCTTCTCCAACTGCTTCAGGATGATGCCACCGTACTTCTCTTTCCACTCCCAGGCATATTTTAGAAACTCTTCCCGGGTGATGTCCTTTTTTTCAATCCCTCGTTCTTTGAGCATGGCCACCACCTTCGCTTCTGTAGCAATAGAAGCGTGGTCTGTTCCGGGTACCCAGCATGCATTTTTACCCTGCATTCTTGCCCGGCGGATCAGCACATCCTGGATGGTATTGTTAAGCATATGCCCCATATGTAAAACTCCGGTAACGTTAGGTGGAGGAATTACAATCGTATAAGGTTCGCGGTCGTCGGGTACGGATTTGAAAAATTTCTTATCCAGCCAGTACTGATACCACTTATCTTCTGTTTCTTTTGGGTTATATGTTTTAGCGATGCTCATAATGTTATTGAGAGAAATTGAGGTGCAAAAATAAGCTTTCAGGCGGTAATCTTCAGACCCTTTTTAGTCGGCAGGAATGGTGCCAAGAAAAACAAAATCGGGCTAACAATAATTTAATAGGTATAAAGTTTAAGATATGTTGATCTATAAAAACATGAAACTGCGCAGTAATACCAAGTTCTCAAACTTTATTTTGGACTATTTATGCCTGGGTCGATTAATAAGATGGTTTAACAAATAGCTATAAAAAACTTTCAAGAGCCAGGCGGTAACTCTGCAAGCCAAAACCCGTAATGACACCTTTGCAGTTTTTTGCCATTCGGGATGTATGCCGGAACTCTTCACGGGCATAGACATTAGAAATGTGGACTTCTATAACCGGAGTATTTATACCAGCAATAGCATCAGCAATAGCAATAGATGTATGCGTGTATGCGCCGGCGTTCATAATAACGCCATCATAGCTAAAACCTACTTCATGAAGTTTGTTAATGATTTCGCCCTCTGTATTGCTTTGAAAGTATTCCATCTCCACAGCCGGGTACTTAGCTCTTAACTCTTCCAGAAAAGATTCAAATCCCTTATCTCCATAAATAGACTTCTCCCGAATTCCGAGCAGGTTAAGATTGGGGCCGTTTATGATTTGTATTTTCATCTAAATAATATGTTCTTTGGTTTCGATATCAAAAAAATCAGCTGTTGAATTATTGGTTTCAAACTTAAGAGTTTTAGGCGTTATTTCAGCAGTCGCACAAAATTTGGAATGGATTGGACAAGCACGATCAGGGGATTTAGAACGCATTTGAAACTGGAGCGTTCACTGTCGCCTAACAGCGTAGAAGCGTATCTGCGGGATGTGGACAAACTGTATCAGTACGCAGAGACCCTTGGTGGGAAAGCTCCGGAAACGATCGGCACGAGTGATCTAAAAAACTTTCTCATCTGGATAAATGAACTAGGGATGACTGCGCAGACGCAAGCGCGAGTACTGTCGGGTTTGAAGGCTTTTTTCAGATACATGGTGCTTGAAAACATCATCAGTACGGATCCCGCCGCATTAATTGAAAGTCCGCGACTAAGCAGAAAACTGCCTGACACTCTTAGTATCCACGAAATTAATCAACTAATTGCAGCAATAGACCTTTCTAAACCAGAGGGCATGCGTAACAAGGCACTGCTGGAGGTATTGTATGGCTGTGGCTTACGGGTATCAGAAGTGTGTAACCTCAAAATTTCAAACCTCTACCTCGATATCGAATTTGTAAAAGTCACCGGTAAAGGAGACAAGGAACGTCTTGTTCCCATCGGATCTTCGGCGGTCAAGTTTCTAAATATTTTCTTGCAGGAGATTCGGGTTCATATGCCAATTAAGCCCGGTAAAGAGGATTTTGTCTTTTTAAATCGTCGCGGCTCGCCCTTAAGCAGGGTCATGGTTTTCCTGATCATTAAAGATCTGGCAGTGAAAGCAGGTTTAAAAAAAACGATCAGCCCCCATACTTTCAGGCACTCATTCGCTACTCATCTTATCGAGGGCGGAGCGGATCTTCGGGCGGTACAAGAAATGCTGGGGCATGAGAGTATCACCACCACTGAGATCTACACCCATCTGGACAGAGATTATCTGAGGGATACGATCATCCAGTACCATCCGAGAAGCTAAAAAAAAGCCTGCTCGGTTTTACCCAACAGGCTATGAGGCGAAGCTCTAGTTAAAATCTACCGTAGTAGCTCCCGAAATGGGTATCGAAGTCGTCACCGTGGGTCATTGATTCATCGTAGTGCGGAGAATCTTTGATCTCCTCTTTTGAAAGACTTACAACTACTTCAGACATTTCCCATCTAATGTCCCGGATCACCCTTGGAGGGATCAGAATTTTCTTGTCTTTAAACCAACCGCCAATATCTGCAACCATGTACTCTATTTTCCAGCTCTGGTCGTCAAAAACAAAGTCGTCGATTTCGCCAATACTACCATCAGATGCGTGGATCGAATAGCCTTTCACCTCTGAAGTACTGCGAAGATGCGTATCGGTATGCGTATGCTTTTCGGCGGTTTCCTCTGCCTGGCGCATGTGGATCTCCTCCTCCAGGGGCATGGAATTATAAGCCATCATTCCTACTGTAAAGTAGCCCGACTGCCAATAGCGGTTCCATGGGTAATACTCGTGCATCAACTGCTCGTGTTCGCGGGAAACCGGCTTTTCAGTGTCAATGTCTGGTCCGTTCTTGATTTGTTCGCGGGTTAAGTTGATCGGAAACACACCGGCGTTAAAGTCAGGCTGTTGAACAGAATCTGTAGAGATCAGCACCTTTTTTCCTGAAAACCAATTTCCGGTTTCTACTACCAGGTAACGTACAGTCCAGGTCTGATCGTCAAAATAAAAGCCTTTCACCTCACCGATATCGCCGTCCGTGGCCCCCATTTTATATCCTAATAAGCTTTTTACATTTCGTAACATAGTACCTCCGTTTTTATAGTTATTGATTAAGTACTTTAACCATTAGAGTATTTATACTTAGTACAACCATTGTACCAAGTGTTTGTTTAGTAGAACCAATTAACCCTCAAACAATTAAGCCTACAGTCGCGACTGAAGGAGAAGCTACTACCCCTACTGCGACCGCGCCTTGCTTTGGTCCTCTTGTTCAACATCCAGCCGGAGTTCATCCAGAAGCAGTTTGTACTTCTCTTCCTTATCCACAAACTTAAGCTGCTCTATCAATTGAAGCAACGCTTTCCGTACTAGCCTATCTTTGCGACCATAGTCCCATATTGCTAAGACCGAGGCCTCAAAGAGCTCCTCGAAGCTCCTTTCGCGTGTGATAACCCGCAACTTACCCTGGCCATCTAGCAGCGCATTTGGAATGTCCTTAAACATCCGAAAAGCGAGAAGGTCTGTCAGGGCATTGAGACTCATTATTGCAGTCCCCGGATCATTGATCCCCGGGCTTAGCGCCTTCATCCCGGCTTCCGTCAGATGCTGAAATCCATAGTAAGGATTTTTGTCGATCTCCTGACCATAGTAAAAGTCGATATTGGAGAAAATCTTCGCGTTACAGTCTTCATCTATGTTCCCTTTCAGGATGAGAAAGGGCGTTCCTTTTAGTATGTAGCTACCCTCAGGATGCAGAAACTGAATTTGGAAGTCATGTTTTTCAGCTAGTTTAATTAGTCCTGCAGCACTGAAACCCTGAAAGTAACCACTTTCATTCGCAAGGATCTGCTGCCCTTCCAAAGTCATGGCAATCGTCTCTACACGTTTCATTTTGAAGATATAGCGATTCAGCGTTCGCATGGTCTGGTGATGGAGGCGTTGAATTAATTGTTGGTAAATAAAAGACTGGGTAATATGATGCAGGAAATAGACAAAAAGAAAAATGTCCAGAATAGTAAAAAATACCAGAAGGTAAACACTAAATGAAGGCACGTTTTTATCGTCAGCCGCCTCGCTTATGTTGCTGAGCAACAACAACGAATAAACGACGGTTCCTATGTAGAAACTCAGTACCAACTTTTGTTTCCAGTCACTTATCACGTTATCGAGTAACCTGTTACTCATTTGAGAAGCCGCCTGATTCATAACCAGCATCACCAGTGAAAAGCTGAAGACGGTTAAAGAAATAATTCCTGTAGCTATAGTAGACACAACAGTCCGGGCGGTATCAGCATCCTTGAGGGTTAGCCAGGTAACTCTCTCATTTAACCACAATCCCCATCCGGCAGAGTCAAGTTCCATTGCAAGAATTGCAAGCAGTACGAACACAAAGGCAATTATTGCAGGAAAAAAGGCAATACTATGAAGAAATTTATTAGAGTACTTTCTTATGATCTTTAAAAGATAACCGTCCATATTTACTGCGCGTTTTACAGGAGAAACAGTGTTGCCGCAGATTGTTTTAATCCGATATAAAGTTGAGACAAACTGTTTCCGCGCTAGTTTTAAACCTACCCTGGTAACATCAACTTTTATTCGGACAGCGTTAAAAAATCGCTACCTTTGTCGCCGATGAAGAAGAACATCCAAACATATTTAGTTAACCTTCTATTCTTCTAACACCTTTAATTTCAAGAAAGTACTTTTCTGCGTTTTACTACGTAAGTAAATATCATGAGCAATCATACCGAAATAGAAAAAAGAAAAACCTTCGCCATTATCAGTCACCCGGATGCTGGTAAAACTACGCTAACGGAGAAGTTCCTGTTATTTGGTGGGGCTATCAATACCGCCGGGGCTATTAAAAGAAACAAGGCGAATCAGAATACCACCTCCGATTTTATGGAGATTGAAAAGCAGCGTGGAATTTCCGTTGCTACGTCCGTGATGGGTTTTGAGTATAATGGAAAACGGATTAACATTCTAGATACTCCCGGTCACAAAGATTTTGCGGAGGATACCTACCGAACGCTGTCTGCCGTAGATAGTGTTATCCTGGTGGTAGACAGCGTGAAAGGGGTTGAGGAGCAAACGCAGAAGCTGATGGAAGTTTGCCGCATGCGGAATACCCCGGTAATCATCTTTATCAATAAGCTCGATCGTGAAGGTAAAGACCCTTTTGATTTGCTGGATGAGCTTGAAGATATCTTAAAGATCAGCGTTTGTCCGCAGTCCTGGCCCATCGGTCAGGGATATACCTTTAAGGGAGTGTACAACATTCACGGGAATCAGCTGAACCTGTTTGAACCGGACAAGAGCAAAGTAACCGAGCCTGTTATTCAGGTGAAAAACCTGGAGGACGAACTTTTGAAGGAACATCTGGCGGAAAAACCGCTCCAAAAGCTAAAGGAAGATCTGGAGTTGGTAGAAGGCATTTATGGTGCTCTTGATAAAGAAATGTATTTGGAGGGATTACTGGCGCCGGTTTTCTTCGGCAGTGCCATCAATAATTTTGGTATCAGAGAGTTGTTAGACACCTTCATCAATATTGCTCCCAGTCCTTCGAGCCGGGAAGCAGAAGAGCGAACAGTTATTGCCACCGAGAAGGCCTTTACGGGATTTGTCTTTAAGATTCACGCCAACCTGGATCCCAACCACCGCGACCGTATTGCCTTTTTAAGGATCTGTTCCGGAAAGTTCGAGCGAAACAAGTTCTATTACCATACCAGGTTGGATAAAAAACTGAAGTTCTCCAACCCGATGGATTTTATGGCCAACGAAAAGAGCCTTGTAGAAGAGGCCTGGCCAGGAGATGTTGTCGGCTTATACGATAGTGGAAACTTCAAAATCGGGGACACCCTGACCGAAGGAGAAAAACTGCAATTTAAAGGTATTCCGAGCTTCTCGCCCGAGATCTTTAAGGAGGTGGAGAACCGCGACCCGATGAAAACCAAGCAGCTGGAAAAAGGAATTCAGCAATTAACGGAAGAGGGTGTGGCGCAGCTATTTATCCAGCAACCCGGAAACAGAAAAATCATCGGGACAGTGGGCGAACTGCAGTTCGAGGTAATCAGCTTCAGGCTAGAGCAGGAATATGGAGCGAAAGCGGGTTTCCGTCCACTATCCTTCAAACGGTCCAGCTGGATGACTTCAAGCGACAAGAAAAATCTGGAAGAAATTATATACCGCAGGGCTTCCAATATCGCTTACGATAAAGATGGCAACCCGGTATTTTTAGCTGAAAACGATTGGTCGATCAACACCGCCCGACGCGATTTCCCGGAAATCGAATTCCATACCACTTCCGAGTTCAATAGAAGAACGGAGAAAGTATAAGCAAGACTATATAAGGAGTAAAGTCCTGATACAATGAGAATCGACTCCGTATCAGGACTTCTTTTTGACTGCTATACACCTCGCTTACTTAGCCGAGAAGGCCAGCATATTCAAGAGTAGTTGATGTGCTACTATATTAGCCTTGTTGGCAGAAGAAGCGTTGATGGTAGTCATTGCTGCGTTTTCGCCATCTCCCTCCGCAAGTTTCCCGAGCTTCAAGTCCTTGATGGTGGACATGATATCCAGAGAGGAAAGAATGATCTTACCCCTGCCATGAGGCACAATACTCAAAGCCGAATAAACCTCCGGTTTATGATCGGCAACACAAGCCACAACCGTTTCCCCGTTGAAAAGGCGCATACCAATTCTGCTTTTGTTGTAAGTAGCCAAGCTCTGATACTCCCAATTAAAAACACAGTTCTGAGGCAGGCCTTTGAATAGCTCGTGTTCCTTCACAAAGAAATTTCCGCCGTACCAGGTCTTCCCTAACTCTTTCGAGCCGCGGTAGTCGATCACTTCTTTTCGTCCCAGGAAGTTGGTCCAGTTGTCGATATTAGCAGCGACGATCAGGGTATTTCCCTCGTTTACCCATTCCAGAATCTCAGTAACCAGTGGATTACCTGTTTGCTGAGGATCAAATGCTCCGACCAACAAATACTTCCCCTGCGGCCGCCCCGACTTGAACTCTCTAAAAGAGTTAACACCGGCAGCCTTTAAAAAATTGCTTATTACGCCGCTTGTATCGGCAACCATTCCGCCTGCAGGGATTCCAGTAGCATCCAGCTTCACCGCAAACACCTCGTCGCTCCCTCTTGCAACTACCTGTGTTCCCCGTTTCAGCTCTGCTTTAACGACGGTATAACCTGCTGATTTGGGAACTAGTACTATTCCAGCTGATAGCAGTTCACCATAAGTAGTACCACCCGTCAAGTTTACCGGTATGGTTCTCTTCAAAACCGGTTTGCCGGCAGGATCTACGGCAACTACTTCCAAATTGAAACTTCCCTTCAGATCTACTTCATTGACCATGTGAAGATCAACCAGGGAAGTATCTCCCACACCGAGCACCTTTCGATTCAGCTTTACAGCAACATACGCAGGAGCACAATAACGGGCTATTAACTCGGTGTCCCCTTTGGGATTTCTGTAATTGTCCACAATTCCCGAATGGTTTTCCAGCTTCATGCTCTCCCAGCCATTGATAGCATAACCATCTGCCTGGTTACCAATTCGAATATTTTCAATAGTGCGTCCCTGGTAGTAGTAAGCCACGTTACCCATTTTCCGCGTAAGCGAATCAACATTCGGAAAGGCCTTGGAAAACCCAGGGATATTTTTCAGAAACTGATCATAAGCCTCGTACCATTTCAGGTAGGCATCCGTTTCCCAGCCTATGTTTTTTCCTGTTTTGAGGATTTCATCCCTGATCAATTGGAGCCGCGGCGGTGTACCGATCGCTCCCTCCTCGCCCCAATATTGAATCTCGTCTTTATGATCAAAGTACCGCAAATAATCTTTAGGTCCTTTATACAAATTATCGTGGTATGTTCCCGGGCCGCCCGCGTGGTGCTGGTCAAACCAGCCGTAATCCCGGAAGGTAAAATCATATGGTAGCAGGTGTAACTTAAACCGTGGATCTCTTCCCATCTTAATGTCTCCGTTAGAAGAATTGTAGGTTAAGATGCGCGTTTCATCCAGCTTGTGCGCCGCCAGCATCTGCAGACTATCCTGCTTCTGCGGTTGCGCACCTCGCTCGTTGTGCAAATTATAAATGACCAGGGAGGGATGATTCCGGTCGCGTTTTATCATGCGGAATAACTTTTCATCCCGGGCAGCGAAATAAAAGTCTTCTTGCTTTTTCCCTTCGGGATCCGTTGCATTGAATCGATCGGCGGGATACTGGTTGCCTCCCGGCTCTGCGAAATATAATAAGCCGAGTTCATCTGCATAATCCAACACGTTCTGCTGCCCTATTGTACGGTGGAAGTTCAGCATATTCAACCCAAGCTTTTTAGCTGTTTCAATTTGCTTGCGGGCAAGTGCGTCGCTTGGCGCGATTCCGTTCACCGGCCAGAAGCCCCAGCTAATTGAAGTAATTGCTACAAACCGCTTCCCATTCAGAAAGAACATTTTATCCCCGTTCACATCTCTCACCTCAAACCATCTAAAGCCGAAACGTTGGTGGTAGGTATCGTTCGTCTGGTCGTTCCCTTTCCACTGCACCGAGAGTTTGTAGAGGTTGGGCGAGTCCGGGCTCCATAGAGCAGCATTGTCCAGCCTCACGGTATAGGTGTTGACATTTGTTCCCTTGATCAGACTTGACACAGGATAAGTCTTCTCAAACACCAGATTCTGATTCCCTTTTGTCTCCCTGATCTGTAAAACGATATTCCCTTGCAGAGTTTTAGACCCTTGATTTTCCGTGGATACCTGCACATCGATCTCATTAGCGACAGGCTTATTTTTCACGAAAACATCGTCGATAAAAACACGATCCGTAGCCACAAGCTTCACTTTTCCGGTAATTCCACCGAAACCATGGGTTGGATTAGTTCGATAGCTGCCCCACATAAAATTCTGTGAATCACGCCAGTCGAAATTACCATTAGGATCTGTAATCCGGACAGCTATTTCGTTTGACTTACCATAATTCAGCACATTGCTCACATCCACTTTAAATGGAGTACCGTTTACCAGATCGTAGCCAACAAGCTTTTTATTAACAAATACTTCTGCCCGAAAACGAACGCTTTCAAAATCCAACACTACTCTTTTTCCTTTCATGGATGAAGGGACGTCCAGATTCGTAGTAAACCAGGAGACGCCGAGGTAGTTCCCGGCCACACCGAAGGGATTTCCGTTCAGGCCCCAGTGAAACTGCTCGACCGTTGCAGGTAACTGAACCGATAGTCCCTTTTCTTTCTCCAGCCAGTCCCAGCCGCCTGTCGGCGCATTCACCTTTAGCTTCCCAATTTGTACCGGAGGCGGATATAAGGAATCATTGATGTATTCAGCCTTAGGATCAAGGACCAGTTTCCATTTGTTTCCCGTTAGGTCTATCGATTGTCTTTCTGCATGTTGTGCCAGCGTTCCATAACTGCATGCGCTAAGCAGGAAAAGACCAATTGCATTCTTTAAAAACATCTCTCTTTATGTAAATTCTATTGTATCCATTTAAAACGTATCCTATTGTTGCACGAATTGATAGGAAGAACCGGCGCTCGTACTAAAGTCAAATAACTTCCCTTCGTCTACTTGTGCTTTTTTCATTTCAGCTGCCTTAGAAACCAATGGCGCTTTCACATCTGCAAGCTCGTAAAAGGGATTAGGATTCGGCCCAACAGCAGGTTTTAATGCGTTCTTGCTGGTCGGTGTTAGGGGACTGTGAACGCGAATACGACAGTTACCACCCAATTTCGAATGAACATTGAGGCGGGTGATCCTCCCCTTATCCCAGTCCATGTCCACCACAAAACCGCCCCGAGCCACCAATCCTTTAATACTACCTTTCTGCCATTTATCAGGCAAAGCTGGCAGGAGATGAATTTCCCCGTCGTGGGACTGCAAGAGCATTTCGGCGATACCAGAAGTACAGCCAAAATTACCGTCTATCTGAAAGGGCGGATGGGCATCGAGAAGGTTCGGGTAAGTACCGCCGTTCTGACCGGAAGTCTCGAGCGGAGCAGGACTCAGCTGATCTTCAATCAACTTGTAAGCCCGGTTGCCGTCCTGCAGTCGCGCCCAGAGGTTGACCTTCCATCCCATAGACCAACCCGTGGACTTGTCTCCACGAGCAATAAGGGAAGCCTTCGCTGCCTGGAATAATTCGGGTTGACGGAATGGCGAAATCTGATTGCCGGGAAACAAGCCATATAAATGGGATACATGGCGATGTTTGTCGTCTTCCCGGTCCCAATCCTGAAGCCATTCCTGCAACTGCCCAAATTTTCCAATCTGCATTGGTGGTAAGCGTTTGGTAAGTTGCTTCAGCGTATCGGCAAAGGCTTCGTCCACGCCTAATAACTCAGCCGAACGGATAGCATTAGCGAATACGTCAAATACAAGCTGATTGTCCATGGTGGTCCCGGCACTGACCGAAACGCTTTTCATGTACGAATTTTCAGGAGACATAGAAGGAGCCACGACCAGCCACTTGTTGGAGGGCTCCTCCTGAAGGACGTCGGCATAAAACATTGCAGCTCCTTTCAATAGCGGATAGTTCTTTTTAAGAAAAGCCTTATCCCCCGTATATAAATAGTGCTGCCATAAGTGCTGGCTCAGCCAGGCTCCCCCCATCGGCCACAAGCCATAAAAGCCTCCATCCACCGGACCGGTAATCCTCCACAAATCTGTGTTGTGATGCACATTCCAACCCCGTGCCTGGTACATCTTCGACGCACTTTCTTTTCCGGTGATGGAAAGTTCGCGAATCATTTCAAAAAGCGGCTGATGCATTTCTGGTAAGGCTGTCACTTCCGCAGGCCAGTAGTTCATCTCCGTATTGATGTTAATAGTGTATTTGCTGTCCCAGGGAGGGCTCAGCTTGTCGTTCCATTTTCCTTGTAAATTGGCGGGCTGGCTACCGGGCAGGGAACTGGAAATCAGCAGATACCGTCCGAACTGAAAATAAAGCGCAGTGAGAGCCGGATCATCGCTTTTAGCAAACGCTGCTATGCGCTGATCGGTTGGCTTCCTGATAGCATCCGTACTTCCCAGATCCAGCTGAACACGATCGAAGTATCTTTTATAAGCTGCGATGTGGCCGGTCCTGATAGCGTTATAGTTCTTCTTTACCGCAGCAGCCAGATTGCCTGCGGCTCTTTTTGCTTCATTCCCGCTGAGATCTTTATAATTAATATAATTCGTGGCAATGGAAATATAGAGGGTCACCGCATTCGCATTTGAAATCCGGATAGAGCTATCACTGGCAACTACCCTTCCGCCTTCTGCCCGTGGCAGTACTTGTACCTGATACCGGACCTTCCCTACCTTATTATCCAGAGAGGTAGTGTTGCCGGAGAGCAGCAGCTTGCCTCCCTGAGTTTCAACAGAGTATTTTTTATAAGGCGTGTTCACGCCAAGGTTAAATGAGATACTCGAAGCCTTGTCGGCAGTAAGCCTTACCACCAGCACCTGATCGGGAATAGCAGCTATGTACTCCCGTTTATAGGTGACACCCTTAGTGGTATAGGTGACACTGGCAATGGCTTTATTAATGTCCAGATCGCGGCGATAATTGCTTACCTCATCGTGGCCATCGAAGCTGAGAAGAAGATTTCCTGCAGTCTGGTAGGGCATTCCATAATTGAGCTCCGCAGGCGCTTGTCGCGGAAAAGCCTGATTGGCCAGGGCCTGAGCTTCCTGGTACTTTCCATCAAATAACAATCTTCTTATCTGATTAATAGGCTCCGAAGCATTTCGGGGAACATTATTACCGGGCTCCCCTGCCCATATTGTTTCTTCATTCAATTGCAGGCGATCCATCGATGTACCTCCAAAAACCATCGCGGCCAGTTTACCATTTCCAATCGGAAGGGCCTCGTTCCAATTGGAAGCCGGTCGATCGTACCAAAGTGTTAGCGCATCCGGCGGAAGCTGAGCGTACACTTCTGCGACCAGAACCAGTAAAAACAGGAATAGAGCCGATTTCAATTGCAGTACTTTCATGTAGTTATTTCAGTGTGTGTTTATGTTTCAATGCTAATTTTTCAGCTGATTCGTCGTAATCTCTCCAACCAACGAGTTAATATACACTTCAATATTGTCATATGCAGTACTTAGCTCGCGGGCGCTGGCGTTCGCCTTTTTCGGATCGAGTTTTTTCGAAACCTCCCACTCGTCCGGCATGCCATCGCCATCAGTATCAAGAGGCGCAGCGGTCTGCTTCAGTTCAGGATAACCGCCCACATCCGCAGGAGAATCAATAATACCGTTTGTCCCACCACGAGATCCTGGGAAAGAGAAGGTTTTATTCTTCACGTTAGTAACGATCCTGGCATCTACAGCATCTCGTTTTAAAGATGCACCTGCATATTCCAGCACTCTCTCGTAAGCAATCTGAGCAGTATGAGTAGTTACATTATTATTGATAGGATGCTCAGATGTACGTCTCATGCTTTGCTTGTCGGCGTCTGACACGGTTCCGTAACTACTATGAAACTGGTTATAGACCCCGAAGGCCCAGTTATCGGTAGAAGCGTTGGTATAGCCGTCTACGAAGTTTCCGTTGATGTAAAACTTGCCCCAGATATCGTAAGTTTCTGTTCCGGCAGTCTTCTCCTTATCGGGAGAAAAAATCCGGCCGCCTTTACTCCCGGTCGGTGTAGCAGGACCAGGTTTATAGTAGTTATTAACGATGTTAATATTCATTGCCTCGCCGCCATACGCGCTATTTCCGGCCCAGTTATAAATGACGTTGTTTCGGAAGTCAACCAGGTCCGTGAGGGCGAAGGCTTTTCCATCTTCCTCGCCGAAGCGTGGATTACGACTGTCGTGATGTGCTAACAGATTGTGATGGAAACTAGCCCGCTTTCCGCCGAAGATGCCAGCGTAGCCGTGAGCTCCTTTAATATGTGCTGATGTTTTTAAACTCTCGGAAATGATGGTCCACTGTACAGTAGTATTTTCATTTGCGTAAAACGAACAGGTTTCATCAACCGACCAGCTTACAGAACAATGATCGATGACGATGTTCTTATGGAACCGCCCACCCAAAGCATCAGCTTCTACATTTTTTTCATCCCCCATTCTAAAACGCATGTAGCGAATGATCACGTTGTCGGCGTCCACGGTTACAGGGTAATTTTTCAAACAAATGCCGTCTCCTGGCGCTGTTTGTCCTGCAATGGTAACATCTCCATTTTTGATTTGCAAACTCGAGTTTAGCGCTATCGTACCCGATACTTTAAATACGATAATGCGGGGACCGGTTTTGTTCAGGGCAAATCTCAGGCTACCCTCCGTATTGTCGTCGGTAAGTTTCGTTACGAAGTAGACTGTTCCTCCGCGTCCCCCGGTCACCTCTTTGCCAAACCCTTCCGCTCCCGGGAAAGCAAGAGCTGTTTCCTGCACAGGTACTGGCTTTTCTGTCACAGGATCGGTCCCTGTACCCTCTTCCACACCTGACTTTTTCTTACAGGCTACGCTTAGCATCAAGGCCGCACAGCAGATGGAGAGGGAAGTTTTTTTGAAGTTCATCATATATTTTTCTTGAGCATGTTTAAACTTTCAGCTATCATCAGATCAGAAAAAGACCTTGTCTTGCAAGCTAATAAATGGTGCTCCCCTCGCGGGAGCACCAAACCTAATTGTTGAGGAAAGTAATTAGGGAGGATCTTTGAACAAGTATTGTCAATTACATTAGTTAGTAGGGTTTCCAGCTGCCTAATATTTTAGGGAGCGTATAATCTGCCGCTTCTGCAGCGCTAAGTTGCCGCGACCAGCTTCGTCTTTTCTCAGGCTGGGCACCCGGACCGGTACTGCGATACTCGGCGTAAAAAGCGGTGCTTTCGTTAGCCGGATCGTTCCAGTTATGCCATCCCTCGGGTCTGATATGTTTACCCATCTCGCAATTGATAAATACCACATTGGAATAGGGGCGCCAGGGCCGACCTAAGTAGACCGAGGCATCTTTAGCCACCCCCGTAAGCTTGCAATTCAGAAAAACATAGCCGTACTTTTGACCCTGCGGCGTGGATGCAGCGGTAAGATAACCATCGCGTAAGCTGTGGATAGTGCAACTATCAAATACAGCCGTAGAACCACCGAACATAAAATCAACCGTACCAGCGAGGTAACAGTCTTTCAGGTACTGCCTGGTATTGTTCGCAGCATACCAGGTGTCCTGATGCCCTAAAAACCGGCAGTTCCTGAAAGCGGAAAAATCACCGCCAATGTTGATGGCGAGAGCTTGTCCCGCATCTATTCCCGCTGTATTTTCAAAGGTGAGATCTTCAGCGCGGAAGTGATTGCCGTTTATAAATACAGAGGCAGAGCGGGAGGTACCATATTCCACTCCGTTCGGGTCGAGTCTTTTGGCGTAATTATCATAAGTCAACACCGTCTTTTCGGCGTTTTCGCCCTTGAAAAACAGGTAGTTTTTATTCTTCGGAACTGTGATCACCTCCTTGTAGGTTCCATTTTTGATATAAATCACATAGGTCTTTGTTAAATTGAAAGGCGCGGCGTCGACAGCAGCCTGCACAGTAGTATAGTCTCCAGATCCGTCCTTTGCTACGATCTTATCCGGCTTCACATCTGTTTCTATGACTGCCTCGCCTTCCTCCGCAAGGGCATCCCCCTTCTTGCAACTTAAAAGTGTTAATGTAACAAGGCTTATCCACAATGATCTGACTGCGATCCTATTCATAGAAATTTTCGATGGTTTAAAATGAATTCTTGATACTTAGGAACCGGAGGCTTTCAGCTCCGGTTCCTGTTATAATCGGCAACCGGGATTATTTAAGGTCTCCAGCGGGGATCTCCTGCCGTAGATTTTCCCGCAAAGGATAAATCCCTGAGTCTGAAGTCGCCTGCCTCCGGATTTGCCCAAAGAGCACTGGACGTTCCGGAATAGGATGTGAGACCAGGGAACTCATTCGACAAAACAGTGTAATCAGAGGTGGCATAAGTACCCACCACCTGACTGGAAGTACTAGTTCCTGCCCGATAGCCCCTTACTGATTTATCACCGTTTACGTTACTCTTACCTACCCCCAAAATACTGTTGAGCAATTTAATATTATTAGTAACATTTACTGCATTATAGTCAACCAGGTAGTTCCCTGTTAAAGGCGCCTCGTTTATGGTGCAGTTTTCGATGATAACCGAAGCAGAGGCGTTTCTGCTGGTCACCACTTTTTCAGTTTTGAAGATCGTTGAATTGCTAATGGTTATATTTTCAATCTTTGGCGTAGTACCATCCACATTGACAACGCCGTAATTTCCAACACTATCAATGACGCAATTATTGATGATGAAATTAGCAACGTTTGTCACTTTGTTCTGAAGACGCACCATTCCTCTGAACACTCTGGCTCTGCAATTATCAAAGACAATCTTTCCTACAGTGGAACCATTACTGGCATTCAGCACGTATTTTCCTGTGTAGTCTGTGCCCACCAGCCGCAGGTTTTTAAACACAAGCGAATCCATGGTGCTACCCTCCGTAAAGTTGAAGTTGCTGGAAAATCTGATGGACGGAAGCGGGCCAAAACCAGGGGCGCCATATAAGGTGAGCGATTTACTCAGATTGATTCCCGAATTCATATCGTAAGTCATACCCGGATCCAGCAGCACTACTGTTCCCGAAGCCCAATTTCCTTCCAGCACTCTTCTTAAGGATGCAGGATCTTCGTCTCCGCGAAGGTCAACGATGTTACTTCCGGTTGGGAATATTGGAGAGGGCTTGGTTGTGATGTCTTCCCATCCCCTGATATTTTCACCACTATAGAGGTACACGATGTAAGGTGTGTTACCGGTCAAATTCATCACCCGCTTAAATCCTTGTGTTCTGTCAAGATCAGTAAGCGGAACCTCTCTGACAAGGGAACTATCCGACGCTTTTAATACCTTGATGGAGGTCACTGGTTGCCCTGTAGGAGTCCAACGAAGAATTACTCCCACATCTGCAATATCCTGTGCTACCTGCGGCGTGATAATGGTTGGGAATTTTGCACTCTTCATCTCGCCAAGGATAGAAAACTTTGAATTCATACTGGTATCCTGCGCTTCCGCTCTCACCCGAAGCTGATAGAGCTGATTCCATTTCAGGTTGTTAAAGGTTACCGCGTTGGTGTCGACCTTAAGTGATCTGTCTATGGTTTTAAAGGTATCTCTACTGATTTGTACCGTATAAGAAGAGGCGCCCTTCACGTTCTGCCACGATACTTCGATCCAATTTCCACCCGAAACCATTTCACCTTTTACCGTTGGCCGGAAGAGCCGGTTAGGGCCTGTTGCTTCAAACTCGTCCTTTTTACAGGCTGTAAGTAAGATCATTCCTGCAAGCAGACAGAGAACGCTCTTTACTGAAATCATGTTTTTTATTGCGATTTTCATAAAGTTTCGATTTTAGAATCCAAATCCGTATCCATCATTATTTAATACACCCATGCTGCTGGTAACGATGGTAGCATGCACCGGAAGAATATACCGGACTGGAGTTTGCCCGGTGTTGTCAGCATATCCCCGCCAGGTTCTTGCCACGAAATCACCGGCAGAAGAAGTTTGACTATTGTAGAGCTGCGTACTTTTTAACCAGCCTGCCCTTAAATATCCATTTGGGTTGTCGCCTTTATTTGGCGAGTCTTTAACAGGAGGAATCACCGCAGGATCATACAGTCGGTTTAAAAAGGTGATTGAGCCGTCTTCATTACGTTTATAGTAGAGGTCGTCAGCGAGATTAGCGTACTGTCCTGTACCTGTATACTGATCCATTCCCATCTGCAATAAGGTGCGTCTGGTTTCCGCGAGCTTCTTACCATAATTACCCCAGCGTATAAGATCGTACTTACGCAAAGCTTCACCACCAAATTCCCAACCGCGCTCGTTAACAATTGCTTCAAAGAAAGTTTCTCTGCTGCCGGATACGGAAGCAACATAGGCATCCACCTTTTCCCCATGATCTGCGGGGTCAAAAGCTCTCTTACGCACTTCTTTCAAATACTGCTGTGCAGTAGCATTGGGACCGTTCAATGCATTCTCCGATTCAGCAAGCATCAATAAAACATCTGCATATCTCATCAAAGGCCAGTTGATCCCTGTTCCTTTTGCCGAAGCTGCACCTAGCGGAGTGGGTACCAATAACCGGTTCCACTTGTTGGGGGCGATGGCGGTGATTGCGACAGGTTGTTGAAGGAGGTCTTTATCCCAGAAAACAATCGAACATGTTACGTCTCTCCTTTTATCCTTATCGTCAAAAGAATAATAATAGCTGGGCGTTAAGCTCAGGTAGTTCGAACCCGATCCATAGGGATGGCTTCCCGCATCTACCCTCACCCCCATATTCCAGGCAACATCACCGAAGCCAGGATGGAATGCTACTTCATAGAGTACATCCTCGTTTTTAGGTTTGATGTACTTGTTAACGTTCAGGAAAACCTGCGCGTAGTTAGGTGTTAAAACGTGGGGCTTCAAACTTACCAGCTTCTTACAGTACTCATTCGCTGTCCTGTAGTAGTCTTCCCAATCCTCCGCTCTTTTTTGGCTCATGTCCGGATAAAGAGCATAGCCCCCGCGCATCATAGACAACCTTGCAATCATTCCAATAACGAACTCACGATTGATGCGCTCTATCCCATAGTCGAGCTCTTCTGCCCACATCATCTTCGGCTCAATGGCCTTCAAATCATCAATGAGGAAGGTCAAAATTTCGTTCCTGTCGGTACGAGGAAGGTAAAATTCATCACCGGCTTTAGTGGGCGTAGTTTTCAAAGGAACGTCGCCCCAGTGATTGATCAGGTACCAGTACCAGATAGCCCGCAGTCCAGCCGCTTCTCCCCGAAGTTGTGTCATCGTTCTGTCGCTACTTTTGTAAAGATCGCTGCTTTCAATACCCTCTATACACTCATTCGCCCTGTTGATAGCTTTAAATGCATTATTCCAGACAGTAAGCAAATCCTGGTTAGAAGGTGTAGTTTCGAAAGACCAGATATCCCGGCGTGAATTATCAGGATTAGCAGATACCCCACCCACTTCAATGTCGGAGTTACCAGCGAAATTGTTGGACACACGGGAGGTGAAGGCATCCTGGTTGAATAATGCATATACGCCGTAGACAGCCTTTGCTGCGTCGTTGGAGTTACTATATATATAAGTGTCTGTGAACACAGAAGGCGACTCTGATTCCAGAAACTTCTCGCAGGAAGTTGTCAGCAGAGAAACCGCCGTTAAACTTGAGATGATATATCGTTTCATAAACGTAACGTTTGTATAAGTCAATAGATAATTCCTAAAAAGTTGCATTTACCCCTACCGTAAAGGTTCTTGCCTTTGGATAGGCAGAATAGTCTACACCCGGAGTAAGGGCGGCGTAAGAACTGCTTCTTGTAGTACTTACCTCGGGGTCGTAGCCCGAATACTTCGTCCAAAGCAGCGCGTTGTATACGGTGCCGTAAATCCTGAACTGAGACATTTTGATTCTGGAGATTAAGTTTTTAGGTAAACTATATCCCACCGTTATATTACTCAGGCGAAGGAAGGATCCATCCTCGACCGCCCAGGAGTGTACTACGGGTGAGGCTCCTCCCATGGAGAAAGGAGACCACATCGTTGCATTCTGATTAAGTTGGCGCAACGCTTCCAGGTCTGTAACCAGTGCTCCGTTCTGATCTACGTATTTAAATCGGTTTTCGGAGTTCATGGTATTCAGCATGTTCCCGTAGGATGTGCGGTGCAACATGTTAAAAGAAATTCTGCCTGAATTGTATACATCGTTCCCGTAAACCCAATTGAACAGTGTAGAGAAATCAAAGCCTTTGAAGGTGGCGTTCAAGCCAAAACCTCCGGAATGTTTAGGCAATGCACTACCAATAATAGTACGGTCATTATTAGGGTCGATAGTACCGTCGTCATTTAAGTCTTTCAGCTTCAGTACACCTGGTCGAAGGCTTATCCCGCCCAGGTATGACCCCACCGATGGTACGCCCTCTTTGAGAACGTAACGATTGGTTGCCGGATCATACGACTCAAAATCATCAACGGTGTAGTAACCATCCGTTACAAAGCCGTACATCAAGCCAATGGTTTGTCCCACGATGACGCGGTAGTCGTCCTGCGCTTTCAAGTCGGTACCCGCCCAGTTAGAGTTGTAACTACGCACGTTCACACCATCCAGCTTGTCGATATTTGATCGATTCAGGCCGATGTTGAAGTTTGCGGAAAGCGAAAAATCCTTTTTGTCCAATATGTTGGCGTTTAAGCCTAGCTCGATACCTCTGTTGGAGGTTTGCCCGATATTTTGCTGCTGAAACTCATAACCCAGATATCCGGGAATCACTGACTGAACCAGAAGATCTTTAGTGGTATTGTGGTAAGCATCAAGAGTTCCAGAGAAACGGTTTTGGAAAAATCCGAAGTCCAAGCCAAGATTTCGGGTAACCGTGGTTTCCCATTTTAGATCAGGGTTAACGAGGATAGTAGATTCTGCTCTCCAGTAAGGTTGCGGAACGTCACCAAAACCGATCGGACGATTGTTATCGATAGCGAAGGTTCTTCTCCACATATTGTCATCGATCCTGTTGTTTCCCGCTTCACCATAGCTAAAGCGCAATTTTAGGTCAGATAAAAACTGTACATCCTTCAGGAAGTTTTCCTCAGCAATGCGCCAGCCCACAGAAGCTGCGGGAAAGAATCCCCAACGATTTCCGGGAGCAAACTTGCTTGACCCATCTGCCCTTAATGTAGCTTTAAACAAGTACTTATTTTTCAGGTCGTACTCCACTCTTCCGAAAAAAGAGGACATGTTATTGTCGGGTTGCTGAAAGGTGAACTGTCTATCGAGCGTGCCCGATTGCATACTTCCAAAAAGGGTTTCTGGAGAGGTATGAGCAGCGAAATATTTTGCTCTTACAAATTCCGATTTACTTCGGTTAGCCAGCAGTTCCTGGCCGAGTAAGAAGGTAAAGTTTTGATCCCCACCCAGGTCCAACTTGTAATTCAGTGTATTTGCTATCCGATACTTATTCCCGAACCCGTTTGTTACTTCACCTAAGGGGAGGTTTCCACCCACATTTCTTGACTCGCCGGTCAGCGGACCATAGTACCGTTTGTGGTCGCCAAAGTTAAGGTCGACGCCCAGTTCCGATCGAAAAGTAAGATCATCGATAATTGCCCAGGAGGCAGCAGCAGCCATATTGAAATTCCGATCTTTTCTGTTCCGGTAGTCCTGTGTTACCAACTCGGTCGGTTTCACCAGACTCCTAAGAAACTGATCGTAGTCCTCATCAGCAACTGTATTGGGATCGATAACGATTTGATCCGCCAAGCCGTTCACCGGTCGGGTAGTAATGCCGTCGGAAATTCTGATCTGAGAAGAACCCGATGTGCCTGCCCCGTCGATATTGGTATTGGTAAAACGAGAAGTGAGATCTAGTTTGAGCGATTTCGAGATATCGTGGTTGAGCTTGAAGTTGAGGTAGGTTCTGTTATAGGCGGAGCCACGCATCAAGCCTTCATCCTTATTGTTGGTGATACTGAAGCTCATCTTTGTTTTTTCCGAGCCGCCGGAAATACTCAGATTATGTTGTTGAGAGTTGACTGAATTGCCGAACAACTCCTTCTGCCAGTCTGTTCCCCGTTGATTTTTGTAAAGTTCAAGATCATCAAAAGCTCCAAAGTACCGGGTAAAGCCGTTCACATCAGCCTCTCCTCTAAGCCTGGCATACTCATATTGCGCAAGAACAAACTCGTAGGGCGACAGCACCTCCAGCTTCCGCGGAAGCGACCCTGCTTTAAAGTAGCCATTGTAAGAGACAGAAGTTTTGCCCGCTTTCGGACTTTTGGTAGTAACGATTACCACCCCGTTTGCTCCTCTTGCTCCATAAATAGCGGTGGACGATGCATCCTTCAACACGTCGATGCTTTGAATGTCGGTGGTAGCTATTCCGTTGATATTGTCCACGGGAAATCCATCCACGATGTACAGCGGCGAATTGTCCTGCGTGATAGAACCTCCGCCTCGAACGCGAATTACGATCTCTGCACCCGGAGCTCCATCGGTGGTAGTAACCTGCACCCCCGGCATTCTTCCGGTAATAGCTTCGGCGACGCTTGTCACCGGATTTCGTTCTATCACCTCACCCGACACAGAAGATACAGAACCGGTAAGATCTCTGCGTTGCTGGGTGCCATATCCCACTACAACTACCTCGTTCAATGCCTGTGCATCATCTTCAAGCGTTACGTTGATGGCGCTTTGACTGCCCACAGAAACCTCTCTGGTGCGATACCCGAGATACTTAAATACAAGTACCGGGTTTCCTCCCTGCGGCACATTGATACGAAAGTTTCCGTTTACATCGGTGCTGGCACCTACCGTAGTGCCTTTTACTAATACACTTACGCCGATAAGAGCCTCCCCACTCCTATCCACCACTTTTCCCGAAACTTGCCGGGTTTGTGAAAACGCTGAGTTTACGGCCGTAAACATCAGGCACATCATAAGTACTACTTGCCTCATAAAATTAGTTAGTTAATTAGGTTACTAAAATTTTGGATTCAGCTAGAAGGATCTGTTATTCCCCTGCTACAACCGATGATGATTCTACTGAATGCCGTCTATAAGATCTCTGACCGTATCAGAGAAATTGCAACTAAAACCAGCAGAAATTTCTTCGGAGGTAGCCCCGTGAAATCCGTTAAAAATTGGCCTTTGTGTTATTGGTTACTTGTTACCAAGCAGAAGCATAGTATTTATGCTAACGTTGGCAGTGACACAAAGCTAGAAATGGAAGAAGCTGAGGAGGTTCAATTTCTGGTTTAAAAGGTTTAAAAATTGATATTTCAAGACTAACCTATACGACTATAAAGAAGCAATACACCATATAAGTAGTTGACCAGCAATACGTTTAAGAAAAACCAAATAACAGGAAATTACAGGAGGACTGTTTCGGGCGTAAGCTGATATCTGCGAACGCCATGGATTGCAGAAAGGAAATTGGAAGAACTTTAGCAGAGAATAAACGAATGGGAGCCTCACCGAAAATGATGGATAAACCAGGCTCCCTATTTTGGCACAACCGACCCCACTCCCGACTGGACTTGTTTAAGGTACTCTGTCGGAGTTTGGTTAAATTCAGCTTTGAAACAGGTACTGAAATATTTCGGATTGTTGAAACCGGAAGCGTAGGCGACTTCAGCTACATTTCTCTCACCCGCATCAAAAAGTTTTCTGGCATGTTTCAACCGGGTTTCCCGCACGAACTCCACTGGTGCCATATTCGTCAAACTCTTAAACTTCTTGAAGAATGCAGAGCGACTCATACCTACAGTTTCTGCTACCAGCTCAATGTTAAACTCGGCATCCGCCAATTTTTCCTGCACGATTTCGATAATTCTTTCAAGGAAAGCAGTATCCTGGCTTGTAATAACTATGCCTTCAGCAACGGGAGTATTTTTTCCATCTGCAAGCGAGTCGAAAAGCCTTCTGCGCTGCCTCAATAAGTTTGAAATAGCTGCCTGGACAAATTCTACCTTAAACGGTTTGGTGATGTAATAGTCCGCGCCGTATTCAAGCCCTTCTATCTGACTTTCAACTGAAAATTTTGCTGTCAGCAGAACTACGGGAATATGACTTGTGCTGATATTACTTTTCAGACGGTCGAGAAGTTCGATACCGTCTATTCTCGGCATCATTACATCCGTTAGTACCAGATCGGGAAGCAATTGCAATGCCTTTTGTAAACCTTCTTCACCATCTTTAGCGGTTTCAACCCGATAAAAGCTGGACAGCTGAGAGGAAAGGAACTGACGAAGATCATCGCTGTCTTCCACCAGCAGCACGAGGGGAGCATCGTCTCCCGGCCCTAAGAATGAATTTTGCAAAGGAGAAGTGGGAAGGTCAATTAAACTATCTACCCGTAGCTGACTCAGTTCCGCCTGGTCGATAAAATAGGTGGAAGCCGGATTAAAATGCGTTTTCCCGAGCCTAAGGACCATTTCAACACAGAGGCCGTGCGGATGGTTATGCGCAGCAGAGATTGTCCCCTGGTGTAGTTCGATCAACTCCCTTGTAAACGACAAACCGAGTCCGGTTCCTTTGGACGTATTTTGCCCCCTGTTTCCTTCGTAATATTTTTCAAAAATCCGGCCCAGTTCATCCTCACTCACCCCTGGTCCTTCATCTATCACTTTTATACTAAAGCGGCGAGCCCCTGCGCTTCGATCAATCACCACTTTGACCCTCCCCTTCTCTAAGGAAAATTTCACGGCGTTTCCAATAATGTTATAGACTGCTATATCCAGCTTCTCTCCATCCACCCATGCTAAAAGCTCTTCCTCACTTGAAACAACTTCTATGCTGAGGTCTTTTTGACGGGCAAGCTCTGTAAAATAGGAGCAAACGTTTCGAACAAAAGAGCAAATTTCGACCTCAGATACCTTAAGAACAGCCTTTCCACTTTCTACCTTTCGGAGATCGAGCAACTGGTTCACAAAGCGCACCATACGCCGGGCGTTTTTTAAAACAATCCCTGCATATTCAGACCCTTTATCAGAAAGCGGTTCATTTTTCAGGATTTCTTCTGTCGGATTTAATATTAAAGTAAGCGGCGTTCGTAGTTCGTGGGAAACTTGGGTGAAAAAATCCACTTTCAATTCAGCAAGCCGTCTTTCAACAGCAATCCCTTGCCTCAATCTCAACATGGTGAGTGCTACCCGTCTCACTACCTCCATCATTATCAGGGCTGTCAAAAAGTACAAGGAATAGGCCCACCAGGTTTTCCAAGGTGGAGGCAGAATGGTGATCGACAGCGTTTTTAAAGGCACATTTGAATACAATTCAGCGCTCGAACTTTTCACCTCGAAACGATATTTCCCGGGAGGAAGATTGGTGTAGCTAGCGGTTTTCTGCTTTCTGCTGTTGCGCCAGCTTTTGTCAAAGCCGTGCAGCCGATAAATATAGCGCTCCTTGTCGCCCGACCGGTAGTCCAACACAGAAAAGTCAATGCTGATAATGTTTTGATCATGCTTCAGAATCAACTCCTGACTGCTATTAATCGAGGATTTTAATAGTGAGCTATCGCCAGGCTGCACGTCCCTGTTATTAATTTGCAAATTTGTGAAGGCCATGTGAGCCTTAATCTTTTTATTCCCGATGGCATAAGGACTGAATGTAATATATCCGGCCGTGGTGCCAAAGGCAAGCTTGCCGTTGCTCAAGATCAAACAGGAAGCTTCTGAGAAATTGGCGTTAGGCAATCCATCATAGACGTTAAAATTCTGAAAGTGCTTACTGTTGACATTAAACTTTGTTAAACCATTCTGTGAAGACAACCAAAGGTTTCCCTGCCGGTCTTCAACAGCACTCAGCAGGTAGTCGCTGGGGAGCCCGTTCTTTGCGGAATAGTTCACAAAAGACAAGGCGCTCGTGGGATCACTGCCAATTGCCTGGTTAAGGCCTCCGGAAGAAGTACACACCCACATTCTCTGCTTACTGTCTTTAAGGATGAAGTGGACGTCATTTCCCCCGAGGCTGCTTATTTCGCCGGGAATTTTACGATACTTAATGAAATCATAATCTTTCGAATGACGTCTATCCGGATTAAAAATCAACAGCCCTTCGGTGGTGCCAATCCAGATATTCCCGTTAAAATCTTCCGCAAGATGGCGAATCCGGGTAAAGCTTGATTTCGGATATTTTTTAAAGGTGTTTGAAATGTTTTTGAATACTGTCTTTCCCGCCTCTTCCTCAATCTTAATCAATCCCCCGCCATAAGATCCAGCCCAGAGCCGCCCTTTTTTATCCTCGATTATTGTATAGATAGTATTACTCGGCAGCGACGGCATCTTTTCTCTCGAAAAGTGAGTAATCAAGTAGCTTATTCCCCGGTTGTCCAGGGGCATAGCCTTGTAAAGGCCGTCTGATTTTGTACCCAGCCAGATATTTCCTTTTCGGTCTTCCAATATTGAATAGATGGACCCAAAGCCCTTGGAGGGGAAATTTTTGAATAAGTTTTTTACGAGTCTTCCGTCTTTAAACACTCGTAATCTGCCATCCTTAGTGCTCACCCAGAGCCTGTTTTGCCGGTCCTGATATATTGCCCTTACCTCGTTTGCAACCCGATAAATAGAGTTGTCAACAAGCTTATGGTGCTCGAAGTTGGTGTTTGGGAAGATTACCTGTTCCAGTCCGCCATCATCCGTGGAGAGCCAGAGCACGCCTGTAGGATCATAAAAACGGGCTCCGACCATGTTAGAAAAGCGCCGGTTTGCGGTCCCTGGTTCATTATAGAAATATTCGAGGTTCCCCTTGTCGGGATTGTAATATCCGAAGCCGGTGCCTTTCATATTCACCCAAACCCTAACTTTTGCATCTTCGAACACGCTGTAATCCTCCGTTTGGTGCAGATAGTTGGAAACGTTTTTCTGAGAAAAGTGCCTGTAGGTCCTGCTCCCCGTGTCAAATCTTATTACTCCCATGCTTGCTGGTTCCAACCACAGCGCTCCATCGCTACTTTCGTATAGCGAGTGCAAGGAATTGCCGGCTGAGATTTGGGTGGTTTGTATCTCTCCTCCAGCTAGCGAAACCTCAAGCAGCTCACCTGCCGGTGTAGTACAATAAAGCCTGGGATGGCGCTTAGAAACAAGCAAACCGTTAATTCTTCGTAAGCTAAGCCTCGTCTTTGTAAGTGTGCCGCTTCGTTTATCTGCCGAGATCAAATAACCTTCTGCAGTACCGAACCAAACTTTGCCCCTGTTGTGATCTACAGCCGTGATATTGAGGGAGCCAAGTTTCCCCTGAAAGCTGATGGTTTTGTAGATTCCATTAGCCTGCTTCTTTAGCAGACATAAACCTTTGGGTGTTCCCACCCATACTTTAGTAAGACTCTCGCGAAAGAAAAAATTGATGGTATCAGAAGGTAGACGAAATCCCCCGTGCTGCTTTTTAGAGTATCCGTTGTACCGAGGTTGAGGAAGGTGGCTGGAGGAAATAAGAACAAGGCCCTCTCCTTGGCTCTGCAACCAAACCTCATTCTTCGCTGCTTCCAAAATCTTGACGAACTGGGAGGTCGGATTTGCTCTTCCCTTTATGATATCGGCAATTGCCAAAAACCTATGCTTCCGTTTATCAAAACGATAGATCTGGTTGTCATAAGCACGGAGCCACAAGAAACCCGCCTCATCTTCTTCGATCTGATCGATCCGGTTGTTTTTGAGATTTGACTTGTCGCCGGGGTAGGATTTGAAGGTCAAGAAGTTTTGCCCGTCAAAACGGTTAATCCCCGCCCAGGTTCCAAACCACATAAAACCCTCCCGGTCCTTAATCATGCACCGAATCCTATTGTCCGACAAGCCATCCGCTGTGGAATAATGCCGGAAGATGGGTTGAATCTGGGAAAAAGTGCTAAATGATAGAAAAACAAGGAGACAGCAAATCCCCGCCCGAATCCCTTGAAGCATCTTATTGGTTGAATAATTGGTTACAAACAAAAATGCTAATAAAAACTGAGCTTTCAACGCGGCTGATGTCGGGATTGGAAAATCAAGCAGAAGAAAGAGAGCTGAATTAGTTCGCAGTTTAGGAAGCTGTGGGTTTAGACACTGTCGGATACATCCCGTTTATCTCCGTCTCGTATTTCCTTGTTCCACTGGTCATCCAGTTGTTTATCGAGGTGCAGTGCAGCACTGATTAAACCAAGATGAGTAAATGCCTGCGGAAAATTGCCAAGGTGCTCACCCTGTAAGCCAAGCATCTCCGCATAAAGACCTACATGATTGGCGTAACCCAGCATTTTCTCAAAATAAAGCCGCGCTTTAGTCAGTTCTCCAGCCATGGACAAGCATTCAACATACCAGAAGGTGCACATAGAAAAAGTTCCTTCTCCTCCCGTTAGCCCATCAAATGCCTCATTAGGTCGATAGCGATAGACCAGGAAGTCGGACACCAGTTTCTCCTCGATCAACTTCAGCGTGGACAACCATTGCGGGTCTTTAGGACCAATGAAGCGGATCATCGGCATAAGCAGAGTAGCTGCGTCTACCGTTTTTGCCCCCTTATATTGTACAAATGCCTGCAACTCTTCATCCCAGAAATCGACATGAATAGAATTGAAAATATTGTCCCGCTCCTGAATCCACCTATCAGAAAGGGGATACGAATGTTTTTGTGCGATTTTTACGCCCCGGTCTATCGCTACCCAACACATCATTCGCGAGTAAAGGAATTCTTTTTTTCCTCCCCGAACCTCCCAAATCCCTTCGTCGCTGCGTTGCCAGTTGTCGCAAACCCAATCGACATGCCTTGACAGGTCTTTCCAAAAACGATATGCAATAGGTTCAACTTTCTTATCATATAGGTAAACCGAGTCGAGTAGTTCCCCGTAAATGTCGAGCTGTATCTGTGTATAAGCGCCGTTCCCGATCCGAACGGGCGCAGATCTTTTATAGCCCTCAAGGTGCCTTAATTCGGTTTCTATCAGTTCTTTTTCCCCGTTCAAGGCATACATCAGGCTCAGGTACTCGTCATTTTTGGCAATATCCTTACATTGCTTCTCTATCCAGTTTATAAAATCCCGCGCTTCCTTTCGGTACCCCAATTTCAGGAAGGCATAAACGGTAAAAGAAGCATCTCTGATCCAGGTGTAGCGGTAGTCCCAATTCCTTTCGCCCTCAATTTCTTCAGGTAGGCCGAACGTTGGAGCAGCTACCATAGAACCGAAATTATAAGAGGTCATTAATTTCAGACAAAGGGCAGAACGGTTGACAATTTCCATCCATCTGCCCTTGTAATTCGACTTTTCAACCCAGTCTTTCCAGTATTTGATAGTATCAAAAAGGCTTTGTGTGATAAAGCTTTCCATATCGGCTACCTCTGCCGACTTACAGTCCAGATGCTCGAACAGAAAGTCGGCCTTTTCTCCCTTCTTCAGCCTGAAAGCCGTCACCACGTCTGTATTTTCCAACTTCAACGGAACCGTACTTTTTAATCTGATACTTGTCTTATCCGGACCGGTACTTCTGAAGACTACTTCGTAATCATTTATCAGTTCTGCCGTGTGTTCAGCGCGGGCATAGTCGAAACGTGGTGAGCATTCTACATTGAAATTGAACTCTCCCTGGATACACGTTACCCTTCTGATCAATTCCTTCCCTCCGTAGAGCTCCTCTACAGGCATAAAGTCGGTCAGCTCAGCAACACCTTCTGAGGATAAAAAGCGAGTAAGCAGCACATTGGTATCGGGCAGATATAATTGTTTGTGTTTCACCCTTTCAGATTCCGGGTAGATCTTAAAAGCTCCTCCTTTATTTTCATCCAGTATTGCAGCAAAAATAGTGGGCGAATCAAAGTCTGGAAAACACATAAAGTCAATGGATCCATTCAATCCGACGAGTGCTACCGTATTTAAATCTCCAATGACCCCGTAGTTTTCAATAGGCTGATAGCTCATAGGCAGCGTTTTAGCTAGACGTCATTGTTTAACCTGCCTTGTAAGAAATGGTTTGTTAGAATTGCAATGCTTGAGTTTTTACTAGTTCACCTAACTCAGTTTAACTGGAGTAATATGTTTTGCTGTAAAGCCGTACCGATTCCAAATTAAACTCCTGCAGTGGCATCACTTCATCCTGGGCAAACTTATTCCCTTCTGGATCCTCGGCATGCTTATTCTGACCATCGGCTTAACCATTGCCCGGGTTGTATATGGCATCATTCTGTATGGTCACGAAGCTAAATCCCGTCAGCTACTTTGTTGATGTGATGCAACTGGTCGTATTGAAAGGAAGTACTTTGCGGGATATTGCCGGACATATCGGAACGATGCTGCTGTTCGGGGTAATCCTAAATGGCTGGGCAATTATAAGTTATCATAAAAGAAATTAGGGAAAATGACGTTCCAGCGAATAAAGTGAAGATACCCCTGAGTCGCTTCCCTTAGGGGAACAACTATGTAGCTTTCCAATTTGGGGAATTGACCTGAAACTACTAGATTTGGAAACGCTAAGCATTGCAAGAACGCGGCAGTCCAAGCCGAAGGAAAACATTGCTAACGTTCTGACTTGGTAGCTCAGTTGGTAGAGCAACTGACTCTTAATCAGTGGGTCGAGAGTTCGAGCCTCTCCCAGGTCACTTGAAAATGAGAGAGTTACACCTCAAGTGTAGCTCTTTTCTATTTCTGATACATACTAAATACATACTTGCTGCAGATTTACGGGTTGAACTATCACCAGCAAAAGGAGTCGTTAGAAAAATTATTAGGGCAATTTGTGAATGTACTTACGTTCTCCATTCTCATAGGTACTATAACCATCCCTCTCCAAAAAGTACACTTGGCCTGTCTTCGTGTTAATTATTGATCTATTAGAATTCATCTCGTAACGTCCCTCATTTAAAGTTATGTAAATACTAATCAATGCTGCAACGATAAGACAGCCGATAATAAGGGATGTGATTTTAAAAAATTTATCCAGCATACTTGATTATTTACAAACCCCACAGGTTCCGCCAATCTTCGCGCAATGTTTACAGTATTTACAGTTCTTACAAGCCTTACAGTACTTTGCTCCTGTACAGGTAGCAACTTTGTACGTCTTTAAAAATCCATCTCCGTGGTTGTGAGTGTCGATAGGTTTAGTAGGGCTAGCTGAAAGGAATGTGAATCCAGTTGCAATTAGTAATAAGGTTTTCATAATAACTATTTCTAACAAGGTAAGTAATTTTTGTACTTTCATAAAGGGCGAGCCTGATCAAAAGTAGATACGAGCCTTTCCCGTAATACGCAAGCCTATAATTCACCTTATATGAAGAACCTTTATAAAACAATTAAGTTAAACTCCCATACCTATTATTTACCAGATAACCTTGAACGCTTGTATAAAGATGTGCCTCAACTCAAGTCTCCCGAAAAAGGGGATTGGTACATCTACTACAATATTTGGGATTTTGAGAATGGAGGATGGAGGCCCGTTAAATCCTATACAGATTCCTTAAATAAAAAACAGCACATAACCAACCCGTCTGCACGAAAGAAAAATGGTAAGTTAAAGATTGAGGAGTATTTGAAACTTCTTGAAGAAGGCATCAACCCGAAAGACCGAAAATTCATTTCACCTGAACCGGATAAGAGTCTGAAAGAAGTATTAGCGCAGCTCGATCACCACACAAACATCCCAACAGTCGAGGTTGCTATTGAAAAGTGGCTATTAAAAAAAGCAGGCAAAGACACCCCAAATAAGATACAGCCGGAAAACAAGCAAAAGACTGAGTCGGTATATAATTATTTCTTCAAATCTTTCCTCACCTACCTTGAATCGTTGGGATTAGCAGGTGTCAAAATAAACGAAGTACCAGCTCATGTAGTTTATGAGTGGTTCGAAATTAAATATAACAAGGGGGAATGGGCAGATACTACCTATAACGTTCAACTAGGATGGCTAAAAGCGCCTTTTAATCACTATTCGAAAGTCTACAACTTCGCCAGCCCTCTAAGATTACTAGAAGACAAAGAAGCTAATGAGGATTCTGAAAGGTTTGAAGCTTTTACAGTGGAGGACCTTAAGGTAATATTTAAGACATTAGATAGCCCATATACTATTAAATATGCCTGCTATGAAGAAAAACACGACGCAGAGAAAATGCTGGCCCTGGTTTGCCGCATAATTTTCTACTGCTTCCTTAGAGTGTCTGAAATCCAACGAATGAAAATTAAGCACGTCAGGCGATACAAAGAGGGTTGGTTTGATTTAGACACTACGATAACCAAGAACAAGAAGAAGATCTTTAACCAACTCTATCTGGAACCATTAATCATCGCGTATCTACAGGATCTTGGCTGGGAGAAGTACTTCAATGATCGACAATACGACGATTATTACGTGTTCACTCCGAATCTCATCCCCTCCAAGAAAAGAACCAATGATTACCAATTCGGAGGAAAATTCAAGAAGATCATAAAGTCACTAATCGAAGCGGGTAAATTGAGTGTCAAAGTTGCTAAAAACTACTCTATCTATTCCCTAAAAGCGTCCGGAAATATTGCTGCCTATAATGCAGGTTGGGATATAGTGCAGATATCACTACAAAACCGGCATACTACGATAACTCAAACAGAGACATATCTTAGGAGCTTAAAGGTGGACATAGCCGCCCGAGCACGCCCACCTAGAGAGGCTGTTTAGTTGCTACCATAGGTCTCATCTTATGGAATAATATAGACGCCAGCTTGTAGTAAATAAACGACCCCGCCAGCGTTGTCTAAATACAATTTAATGCATCTATCCGATAGCCCCATCGAAGTGGCTAACACGCCGGCACATACAGCTCGAAATTGGCCATCCGAAAGAGTTGAATTGCGTAAGCGAACCAAGTCACTAACGAAGGCTAAATAGGAAACCTCGTCGAGAACTCCCTCCTCGAGCAATACCACCCCATCATGGAGCGTCTGCGTTAATTCATCAATTCCTATCTCTGCCTCTCCATAAGCTATTTCGATGAAGCGTTGTACAATTTTTCGAACTTCTGATTGATTTTTCGTTTCTTCTACTACCATATTACACTGATTATCTTTATGTTATTACTATAAATATACGAAAACGAAAACTACGCTCATACTCCTGTTGAAAACTTGCAACCTCAAGAAGCCCTTCCCTTTCCTCGGTTCAACAGCTTGAATTTAATCTCTTCGACTCTTTCCTCTCTAGTCTTACTTCTCGTCACCTTTGTCTCCTGCACTCTCGTGTAGAGACTTTGCAAGAAGCTTGTAGAGCTCTTAATGGTCGCCACTTCGGCGGTTAGCTGGTCCAGCTTCTTCTCGATCCGGTTTAATTGTTCCTTATCCATTGTTAGTATTAATATTTTGAATTTCCACTATTGGCCCACCTTTCAAGGCCATTACGTCTAAACATAAGCTATCTCGGTCAAAGCCCTTTTTATCGGCGATCTGTTGCCAAATACCAAATCCTCCGGTCGGCTGTAGCTTAGCCAGTACCTTAACCAAATCCTTATACTCCTCTAGGGTAGAAGTGCTGTAGTACTTCTTGTGAAAACTCGCGTTTGAACTGTGGCTGCTGTAGTTAAATCTATCCATATGCGTTGTTACTATTGTTATACCTTCCCTGATAGCTGGTAGAGCTCGAAATAGTCTAAATCATAGGGCGGATTCACCAGATAACACTCCAGAAGACTTCCCCCATCTAAGCTATAACAGACCCTGTATTCCCCAGTACTCTTGTCGGTGAGATAGTACTCTACCCCATTTGAGTTAATATAAAATTCTCTTAGTTCCATTCTACCTTTTAAACATTGGTGTAACTGAGTAGCGCTGATAACCGTCCGTTAATAACTCTTCGGCCCTTACTAAATCTTCCTCGTTACTGCAAATAATAGAGTCGTGCTTAGTTAAAATAGAACGCCTGCCTTCTTTATACATCGTTCTATAGACATAATCAACACTTATCTTAGCTTCAATTGCCTGCATTGCAATAGGAAGTTTCTTATAGTCTGTTTTGCCAGTGCCTTTCAATTTTTCGAGCAGGGAGAAAGCAGTAGGATACTCTCCTTTAAACGCTTTCGCAAGTTCCGTCGGCTGCTTCTTGTTTATTGGGCAATAGACTAGCTGACCAAAAGCTTCTTCCTTAAATTCAGACCGCTCTTGCTCGCTCTTAAAGGTCTTCCCTATTAGCCTAGCCAGCTCTGCATAACATTTCCTCTCCTGCGGTAGTTGAATGAATCTTTTAAGATCAGCAGGTATTTCGTGACCAGTTCTTCCGGAATACATTTTATAGGCACTTTGAAGCTTTGCCGCTAACAATAATAACTGGCTCTCGCATACATCCGTGTTTTGTAACGGCTGGCCGTCCAAAGAAAGATATTTGAAATAATCCAATTTCCTTGAGGGCACGTTGCATATAGAATTGTATAATCTCGTTCCACGCACACCCCTAGTTGCATAAAACTCGTTTTTATAGATATCAATCAACGAAATGTCCCTGCGCAGTTCGGCAGTTTTTATACCGATATTGGTTATGAATTCTTGACGAGAAAGGCTTTTAATCTCAGGGTATAAATTTTCGAGATAAGCTATACCTTCACTATTTAAACGAAGGGAGTCTTTCATTGTATTTAGCTGTTGGCGACACATTTTGTCAACGCCTACACGCGTATCGGAAGATCGCCAAGCAAATAGCTTTTTCGTGAGAGAACATTCATCAACATCAAAATTCACGACACCTACGAACTCTCCCTCCAATCGTGGATGAAGTTTATAAGTGTTGGAACTATTTCCGACGCTATAATTCTTGTGTTTTACCCAATAGTGATTGCCCTCCATCCATCGAATCATTTCGGAAACTTTTTTCCGCTCCAACCCTGTGAGCTCGGTGAAATACTCGTAGTTGAATGCGGCGCCATCTGACTCATATGCTTCGTCCATGCTATACTTTCGTAGCATATGACTCATTGCATAAATGTAGGAACAAACTAATCGAGAGCTATCTCTTCCCGTAGGGGTTTTGACATTCTTAATTACGCTCTCATAGAACTCTAAAAGTGTGTAGAAATTGATCAAACCTGTTAGCCATCTTGTTATATCTGCCCAATTACCGCCCATACATCAGTAACTGCTAGCTGTGGCTAACAGGTGGGGGCAATCGGTATTGGGCCTACCTAACATACCCCCATTCCTGAGTACAATAAAGATACTAAAAAGAATAGCAGGATTTTCGCGTGTGGAAAAGTTATTAGCAACGAGTTATCCACACAAAAAACTGAAGAACAGACAAATATGGAAAATAATCACCCATATCAAGAATAGACACACGTGGTCTACTTACTAGAACTCTACCCTCAACTTGGAGAAGTAGAATCGGGGCTGGCTTAAATCACTGCGCGAGAATTAGTCAGCATAAATCAATCCTGAGATTCGTGGCATAACCGAACCCTCTATAAGAATGGGGGTTAAAAAAAACTGCGTTCTAGGCACCCTCAAGCCCCATTTTATTACTTTACTACACGCATAAATAGATAGAAAGATATAGATAATAAATAGAATAGATATAAGGACACATAGAAAGATAGATATACATACAAACCGAAAAAAAAAACGGCAAAATTACCCGAAAGAACAGCCGGAGCGCCGTCAAATGAGCCGCATTGCAACGCTGCCAGTCGACACCGAAAAAAATTGCGCTGCCCTAGCTGTGCATATATAGGTTTGCGCCTATCCTGCTTAATCGGGCCAGCCAAAAACGAAGCCTCCTTCGAGCACTATACCTGAGTGACGGTTCATACTAAGGCTAAATCTCAAGCTTCATGACCAGCAACACTTTATATTCCGAACTGGCCTCTATTCATCAAAACTAGGCTGCGGACAAAAGAACCACTAGGTTGAATTGTAAAAATGTCGAGATCGTCCTAGCTCTGTCGCTTATGTTATGCTGAAGAGAATATTTTTTATTGAAATTGAACTCATATAGCTATATTTCAACACTTAAACAAAAACTGAGCAATGGCAACCTTAACACCTGAACAAGAGCAATTCTTAAAAAAGTACAATCTTCCTATCAGTACTGTATTTGACGCTTCTGGCTTACAAAAAAAGGAGTACTCGGCAATCATGGACGAATTGGACAAATACATTGCTATTGGTGTAACACCTTGCACTAAAGCTAACCATACTATGCGCAACAAAACAGGACACTGCCTCCAGTGCAATCCTGCTGGCATTGTACATCGGATGAGATACTACCAAAATGCCTACATATACATTGCGGGCTCTCATCTAATAGAAAAGATGAAGGTGGGTTATACTAATGACCCCGACCAAAGAAAATATCTATTGAACAGCCACAAATACGGAGGAGCAGATGATTGGAAGATGCTTTACTCAGCAAAGTGCTCCAATGCAGGCCGGATAGAAAATGAAATCCAAAGGAGCATCAAATGCTACTACCATCCCTCCGACTATACGAAGGAAGGAAGAGTAGTTGGCGCCTACGAATTGTTTAAATGTAGCTATATAACCATCAAGGGAGCGATTGACGAATTAAAACGTAAGTTGCCTCAAGAAGGTTTTTTCGAAGAAAAAGAACATCCTACCGCCGCAAAATACAACTTTTTCACAAGCCCAGACATTAGTAAAAAGAGGCTAGGAAATAAACAGGAAGGTAGTCAAGATGACACTGTCCGTAGCAAAAAACAACGCGCCGAAAGAAGATCCGAGTTTACAAGTCCGGTTGAACTCCAATTCACAGAATTGTCCTGGACAGATAAAATCAAATTCATACTAAGAGAAACTGGCCGACCTATGGTAGTTGGAGATATAGTGAATATGGCACTATCGAAAGACCCTACTCGTTCCAAGGCAGTCTTGCGTCGGGGAATTTCTTCACTTTTATCCAGACGCATCGGAAGGCACTTCTACAAAGAGGATAAGTCTTACGGTCTTGCCGAATGGACATAGCTATCTACTTTTAACTTTTACAGCGGAATTTGTAAATCAGCGCGAATTTCAGCGACCAGCTTATCTTCAATTGCCACAAATATTTCTCCTTTCCTCAGCTTGTTTACTGCATCCCAATATCCCTTGTCCGCTTCGACCGATCTGGGTGCCCGTTCAGCAGTCGCAAAAGCCTCAAAAACGCTTCGCAGTTCTACCGTAAACTCTTTAAACAATGAATGGATTGCATCTGAGAAGAAAGGTTTATTCACCGAATAGGATCTAACGACAGCATTAAAATCTTCCATGATTGCCCGTTGAAAAGATTGTTCTGGATGATATTGATATTGATTAACTTTCAGCTTGAGATCATGTAGCTGCCCTAAAAGACTCTTGTAGACATCGATCTTTTCCTTAAAAACCCCCGAGTAAGTAATTTTAAACTTCTCAATGTTACTATCGACCCTCTTCTTTACCCAAGTATAGAATAAAAAGTTTCCAAGTAAGGTGAGAATTGCCGGTGCGGCAATAGCTATTATGTCCATATATCAATAATACACAAAATCTTCTAGGCCCCATTCATCATACACTGTAATGCATTTACTTCAGCTCAATGCCGAAAAGCAAGGTAGATAGCTCGTCTAAAAAAAATTGTGTGGGCAGAGGCTCAGGATAATCCACATATATATGGACGTGCCCCATCAAATGGCGGAATGGGTGGCTTCGTGACCGGGTGGGGGTGTTTTTTTTTAACCTAAGCAACCGCAAAAACACTAATCCGTATTGATTTACCAGCAAAACAGAACCCCAAACCAACAATACTGCTATAATATGTCCGAGTTTGACGATTAAAAACAATACAATCTTTAAAAATCCCTTAAAGCAAACTCCCTTTTCCCATACTAGACACCGTCAAAAACCCTAATAGAAGTACTTTAAGCGCCATTTTTAAAATTATTTTCATTTTAATTTGGATTTACAGAAAAAACTTCACGTATCTTTGTGGTGCGAATCAATACTACAATAAAATGTTTTTAATCAACCTTTCTATTAACAATATTCCCGACATATCGGTGCAAGTCCGTAAGCTAAACCCTTTTGTGGTATTGGTTCGCAGTGATCGGGACTTTTTAAATTCTTTAAGTTATGCGAACCAACTTAGCGAACAACAACAATCAATTCCCCTATCAGCTAACAGCTATCCTGCTTGAAGAGGGCCTTCTATTACCTTCAGTTGATGGATTAGAAACACAAAACAGATTTATTCTAGAAGTTTCAAACACTGAAACAGGCAAAAGAAGCTGGTTAGAGTTTTTAGACAAACGCCAAGAAATCGAGGGAGATCAAGCCAAAGAGATTCTTTACAATCTAATTTGTGACGCTTGTACGGTAAAGGAGTATAGTTTTAGAGCATGGCGGAAACATTTCTGTGGCGAAACACTAAACCAATACGCGAAGCTTAAGTACGACTATTACCTCACAATCTACGACCAACTTTGCGCGGTTATGGACGGGCCGGAGGGTATCGACAATGCTTTTGACACTATTGCAATCTACTAATCCATTGGTTATTCACTGAGAACGCTTGAAGGTCTGTTAGGCCTATAAGTGGCAAGGCTATGGCTAGCTTTGATCTAATCGTATTTCCGGAAGGATCTACAGGCGCGCAATTCTGTTTCTAAAACAGAGACTTCCGACTTGGCAGAAGGAAGGATAAAACCGGAATCAAGCTATTACTAAAGGTAACAAATATTTATACGCCTGTGCTGCCTGAGAACAGCACGGGCAAAACTTAAAATTAAACCCCTAAATAGAGTCTATTGGAAATTAATATCTCAATAGACTATACTAGGGCCAAAAAGATATTAAAATGGCTGTAAGAGCCTAAAAATACTAGGCGGAATTTCGAAAGAACTTCCCATAAAAGAATCATCCTTCCTTAATTACTTACTTTGTTTTTTAGCGAAAACGCCCACATGGCAAAAGTGATACCAGGGATCCCCTCTCTGGTATTCGCTTTTTATTCGTGTCTCATAAAGTGCCAAATCTTAAAACAGTCTCATAAAGTCCCAAATAAGTACCCCAGCGAACAATTAGAGCACTATTTTAATTGTCTCATGGCAGGAGTATTTTATGAGACGGCAAACACACAACTTCAAACAATTAATTAAATAAGGATTTATCGGTCTGCCGGCTTGCTCTCCTCTTCGCTCTGTTGCAATTGTGGGCGCAGTTTGCCACGTCCATTAATTGCTATACTGCCTAACGATAAAACAGAAACTGCATAGTTTAGATACAAAGCATATGTGCCAGGGGAAATTTGATCTTTATCTGATCCATAGTAGTGCAGGAAGACAAGTAAAATATGAACTATAAGGGCCCTTCCCGCTGTTTTATTTGGATTATGTAACTTCTTATACACTAACTTATTCGTAAAATACGGATAGAGTATCGCTAGGATAAATAAGAAATTCACAATCGTTGATTCTGGCTGATATAGCTTTTCGTACTCTAGGAAGTAAATAATTATGTAAGTAAGAACCCAATGATATAGGATTAGAAGTATTGTTGTGATAAGTTTTTTCATCCACGAATAAAATCATAATCTAGAACTTATTCAAAAAATTAAGGCGCCTACATGGCTGTATTACCTCACTCCGAACAATCCCTCTCCCCTATCCTCCAATACCCCCTATTCCCTTAAAACACGCCCCTAATAACAGAAGTCGGCATACTTGAGATAAAGGAAAAAACACCCAGCAAAAGAATTCTTATTATAAGATATTAAGTAATAAGAGATTAAGTCGCGAAAATCGTTATGCGGTAAAAGGATATGTATTAAGGTAGTCTATCAGTTGAGTGTTTCCCTCGCTCCTATTTTCATTTACTTGCTACTCTTCAAATAATTTTTAGCCAACCAAGCATCTATATCTGACTTTTTAAATCGTTTGTCTTTTCCACCTATTTGATTGTATCCTATATCTAACTGATACTTCTCTAGTGACTTTGTAGAGATTTTTAGGTACTTAGCGGTTTCGCTTGTGGTTAGCCAATAGTCTGATTTGAGTTTTTTGTTTTCCGCTGCAAGCTCTATTATTTGACGTTGAATAGTTTCAAACATGCCCTGAATAGCTTTAAAAGTCTCCGATTCAATTACGATTACTTCCATTTTTTGCCGAGTTTGTTATGTCTATTAGTTGAAAAACTTTTCAACAATAAATAAAGGGTACAGTTTAATCTTTTACTTTAACACTAAATTCTTTGGAGAAAAGCCGAAAATATGAACCCTAAACAGAGAGAAATTACAGGTCCTGTGGTTAGCTTTCTAAGCCTGAGCTACCTAAAAATTGGCGTTTTTCAGCAAGGAGTAAACAAACAGGGCGCCGAAAAAATTTTACCCTACCCCGAAATTTTCCAAAACTAAATCAGAGAAAAAAGCAGCGATGAGGAACTTAAACTTTATTGGTGCGAGGCTAGCCCTCATTTCAGAAAAACCTTGATTTTATCGCTCCCTATTTTGAACATTGAGAAAGATCCCAAAATCATTTTTCCCTAGAGAAGTTGGAAATGGGGAAACTCCTTCAGCTACCCCTAATCCAAATTAGCTGCCTATCCTACCCTTGTGCCTGTGTTGCTTTATACGTGAAGTTTACAGCCGGATGGTTTCGAGTGGTGGTACTTCTGTAAACGGAAGGATTCTCGGTGCTAACCAAAAAGTTTGCTACCTCCTCTTTGCTGATGTCGCAATCCTCTATTTCCTTATCCCCGCTAATAATAAATATACGGCTACTGCAACTAAAAGTCGGATCTGTAGAATACAGCAATTGAAACACAGCATCCGGATATTTCTTTGCTAAAAACCGAGCTATCTCGACCCCATCTCCTATCAGGGTTGTAAAGGTCAGCGTTTCGGACAGTTTATGGACCTGCACATCTGAAATGATATATTTAAAATGCTTCTCAAGCGAAAGCAAGATAGCATCTATATCGCAACCTCCACAAGCTAGTTGATTAGCTACGTTGATTTTCCGGTTCGCCGGTTCGGTAACTAGCATCTGCGCTGCTTCTTCCTTAGGATGAAAACTAAATCCAGCGAGATCACGCTTACACAGCTCCCTTAACCTGTAGGCGCTTATTCCCAGTAAGCTAGCCGCCTCCTTAGCTATATCAAATACACATCCATTGATCTTAAAAAAACCAAGAAACTTATGGTGATTTTCTCCTCTTGGAAGGTTTTTCACACAAAGCAAAGAACTGTCTGTAACTGAGCTTGTGTACTGGCATATACGGTGAGTATGGTCGACATTTCCCTTCACATTCTTTAAAGAAGCTCTAAATGCAGCTGACTTTAATTTGTTATCTCTAGAGGAAAGAAGTTGAAGATTCCCGAGGATATTGTTCCCTCGGCGATTATCTCGATGATCCACTTCATACCCACACGGTATATTTCCAAAAAAAGACAACCATTGTAGGCTATGGACTTTGTACCATTTGCTCTTACTAGATATCCACACTTGTCGGTATCCGTGATCTGACTCAACCCCTACTTCCCGACCCGAGATAAAGGAATACACGGTCCCTTTGTCCCCAATAGCATAATTCGCGTCGATAGCACAATCTAAAAAACGTTCCTTTGGCTTCCCTGCCCCTTTGATTACATAGCCCTTTTCTGACATACGGTTTAGTTTATAATGGTTTATCTTAACTGTTGAATACAAAAATAAAGGTTATTGGTGTACGTATTTTGCGTGGGAATTAAGGCAAGAGGATGACAAAAACGGCCTTAACAGGCTTCAGGAACAGCTTTATTACAATTCCACTCTTAGTCGATTTCATTTTTCGAGATGAAAAAAGTATTACGCAAAGTAGGAGTTGACGACAGCTCTATCAATACCTTTATTGTCATTCAAAGTTCCCTATCAAAATTTCGGGTAGAAAATTCGGGGAATTGTACATCTCACTCAAAGATTACTATTGAGAAATGAATATTTTCCTTAACATTTTATTCAATCATGTCACACGTAGTTTTGGAACACATGGCACGTTTCAGCTCAACCGCTACTGCCAGGCCTAGCTAGCCACAGAGATTTATAAAATCTGGCGGAAAAGAATTATGTTTATTTCTTTAACTCGAAAACGTGAAAAGCAAAAATATCGGACAATTAAGCAAAGAGCTTCAAGTCTTTGAAGATGAAAGTGCACAGGAAGTTATACTTCTTGAGGGTATATTAGATAAGCTAGAAAAGCATTCTGGTTTAGAATCAATTGAAGACCAGCTAAGAAAGTCGCGTGAGAGGATTCTAAGGTTGAAAGACTTGAGCATGAAACTTCGCGTTGCAAATGGCTTGCAGGCGCTAGAAAACGAACCAGCGTATAAAAGGAAATTAAAAAAACTTGAAAAAATTCATGGGTTAGAAAACGTACAGTCCATTGCACCTACCTTCTATAAAGGTCCAAACAAAGAGGAGAAGATAAAGGAATTGGAAGCTGAAAATAAGAGGCTAAAGAATTTCATCTATTCAGATGTATTAGCGACTAGCGATGTGAAAATGCAGTTAGTACCGGTAAATATTTATCTTGATTGTGAGGTGCCCGAAACGATCTATCAAGCCTACCAATCAGTTCTTGATTTACTTCCAAGTATAGGATTCGAAACGTTGTTCGAGTTCGAATCTGAGCGTGGGTCTTGGATAAAAAGGCTAATTGGTGTTTCCAAAGAGGCAATTAACAGTGAGGAAGTACGGAAAAGACTGCGAGAGGCTGAATACGGGATAGAAGTAAATGCGATACTGAAACAGCAATCAGAAATAGACCGAAATCAATCCGAAGCCTTAATGAATATCCTAAAATCAGTAGAAACAATTCCAAATGCTGCAATAAGAATCGGCTCCTTATTGGTGGTAAAACTGACCAATACTGAGGGGGAAGTCAATGTACAAGTAAGGTCACTAAGTATTTCAGAGCTTTTTATTCTAAACAAGAATCCGGAACTCCTACATAAGCCAAGCCAAATATTGACAGCGATTTCAAGAGAGCTGGCCACCGATATTAAAAATCCTGAATCGCCTTAATAGTCGTAGAGAAATGATCTGCTCTTCATCTACATATCATCTATGCTGGTGTAACGTTCCTATAGTTATTAAAGTTAAGAGATAAAGGCCGTTGCGGAAACCTTTTCTTCCAACCCCAATCTCCTCCCTTTTTCATCGATCCAAGCAAGATTTTCCACCGAATAATAGAACATGTGCAGGGTCGGGTTCTCCAAAGCGCTGGTAACGATACAAAGCCGGTATTCAGATTGAAACTCCTTCATTTTTTTATACTCATTCGCCGTTAATTCCGCAACCACTTCTTTACCAGACAGTCCTTTCACCTCTATCTTTAAAGTTAGTCTCTCACGGCGCGCTTCCAGATCCCACCCAACGTTGTCTCTTTCAACAGATTCGACCTGGTATTCAAGACTTGTGAAATGCCTAGTAACAAGATCTACAGCAGCCTTCTCTACTTCAATCCTCCTCAGTGTATCTGGCTGCCGCGGCGGGTTAGGCACTGGTGGTACCCCCCGGTTTTTGATATAGGCACGCACCTCTCGGACAAAGTCCGGGTTTTGATCAGCATACCACACATTGCTCTGCCCCATCCAACCCTTTTTAGCTCGCTCAACCACTTTAACCCTATTGTCCTTCGGCAAAAGTGTGCAGTCCTCTACCTTAGCAGAAACGAAATAGCCAAAACTTGCTCCCGAAATTAAACGACCGCTTCCAGATGGAGCGTCTTGCAATGTCCTATAGACTGTAGCATTTCTAAACCATCCAACAATCTTAGTACCTCCATTATCTGGATCACTGGCTGTCCAAACTACCGTAATTCCTTCAATTTTCTGATCGGATTTTGATCCACCGAGTTTTTCTAGCTTAATCGTGCTTGGATTATTGTACTTCCGATCTATTTTGGGTTGAACGTAGGCATAGCAATTACCGCGATGAGGTTTGAAATTATATACTTCTCCGCCCCAACCTTCTCTTTGCACGTGTTTTCCACCACCTCGAATACTATCATTAGCAAGGCCCTGATAAAGGTCCATCCAGCCTGTATTTAAGAATAATAATCTATCATTCATGCACTAGTGGCAATTTTATCTGAATCGAAAACAATGGAATCAATCTACAATTACAATTTGCTTTGGATCTGTGATTGTGATTTGGGGTCTATTCCGAAATTCTGATATTTTTCCCGCAACTATTATAGTCTTACCTTTGAACAACTCCTCTGGGTTTGCTTTGAACTTTGCCCTATCCTCGCCTCGAATGACCAGAGTCAGAAGTTGGTTAGGAAAAACGCCTCCAAGATTCAGAAGCGTTAGGGAGGCACTCTCCAAGTACCTACCGCCGGAAACTGTTTCTGTAATAGAAACCGAATCACCAATATGTTTTCCTGCATCAGATGCTTTGATTTTGGTTTGGCTAGCAGCATTTAAGGAAAACAACACAAATGCGAGTACGGTCAGCTTTTTCATGATCCTAATATAAATATTGTTTCGATATAGACGATATTGCTATTTTAGATAAACGAAAAGGACTCTCACTCTTCTAATATCATAATTATTGAATAGACTTATTTTAATTGGCAATGGCTTTGACTTAGCACATGGCTTAAAAACATCATACAGCGACTTCATAAAATGGTATCTAACATTCTCGATGGAGAACGCGCTAGAGCGAGGATACTATACCGATAAGCTTATTGAAGTTAATTCCGTGTGGGACTTTCGAACTAAAATGCCGTTCAAGAGCGTGAAAGATATGGTTCACTACTTTTACGATTCTGGCAAACTAGGCTACCTTATCTACTGGGAGGGACTTGACGACGTGAGCCCCAGCGTCCGCTACACGAACCCATATACCACCCACATTAAATCCGCTTTTCTAAAAAAGCTACTTGATACCTGTGCTAATTCTAGATGGGTAGATATTGAAAACGAGTATTACCTTTCCGTTAAAGCCATTTTGAAAACCGATATAAGTACCAGCGATAAGGAGGAACTGCTGATGGAATTGAACAACTCGTTTGAATTCATTATTGAGCTCCTAGAGAAATATCTATCCACCATGGCGGTTCCGAGGAGGATAGCTCAGTATAGAAAAATATTTGAATCTAAAATACTAAAGGAGGACATAGTGACGAGTACTCTAGAGGAAGATATTGGTCCCAGAAACACAATGATCCTTAACTTCAACTATACCCAAACCGCTAACCAATACCTCGGGAGACCACCTGCGCTTGCCAATTATTCTCTAAATCACATTCACGGGACGATAAATGATATCAAAAATCCATTAATATTTGGTTTTGGGGATGAACTAGACTCCGACTATGCGAAGATTGAGCTGGAAAAGGCAAAAGGCTATTTAACCTTCTTCAAATCCTTTTGGTACTTTCGTACATCGAATTATCATAATTTAATACGGTTCATAAACGCCGACGAATACCAAGTATACATTCTTGGCCATTCATGTGGTTTATCTGACAGGACGTTACTAAATATGATTTTTGAGAGTACCAATTGTAAGTCGATCAAGATTTTTTATTACAAAAACACGACAGGAAACAACTTTAAGGACATAGCAGAGGATATTTCAAGACATTTCACTAATAAAGCGGAAATGCGTAACAAAATAGTGCCGCTTGAAAAATCGGAGCCTATGCCACAGCATAAGCCTTATAATTAAATTAATATATGAATATCCCAGCACCGCTAAAGTTAGCCGTTCAAGCCCTAATAGATAGAATTCCGCCTGAAAATCAAATGGAAATAATGGAAATGAGTGAACACGATTTTACCGTTGAGTCTCATTTTGGGTTAGGTGGTTTGTTGCGGAACGAGTGGAACTTATGGAACGAGACGAACGACCTAACTAGGTGGTTTGCAGAAATGGGTATAGATGACGCAGATGACAGATCAGCAATCATATGCACTGTATTCTATCGGACTATCATGGCTCAAAATATAGCTCTCCGCGAGTTATTAGAAAACTACCGAGATTTCTTGGAAGGAGAGAAATAAAGCTTTCGACAAGGCTGTTGATGGTTCCGCCTGGCCACAGCATCACTCCGTTTTAATCATTAATAATTGTCAACAATAACTATTAATGTCGATTCACATCTAGTCCTACACCAATGCTCTCCTCAAATTTGTCCCGACTCCCTAACCGCTAGCTACCCTCAATCTAACTACTATTTATGAATCAGATCGTAATAAGCTGGCGATTCTCCTTCCGACGTAATACGCTTAAATCTCTTAGTAGCTTGACTAAATACAGAACTAACCTTCATTAGCAACTTTCTTCCTTTCTCCTTATCGTCTAGACTTATATTTTCCAACTCAATCAACTCGTCTTTTATCTCTGCGGAAGTTAACGCTCTTCCCGATTTTCTTAGAATATACTCTACCTTATCGGCCCAAGTAACTGCTTTGCTATAATCTGTTTCCTTAAATGTCTTAACCGGCCAATTGTGAGTTCGTCTCACTTTGCCCTCTCCTTTCCTACTAGAGCCACGGGATTCGACGCGCTTACCAATATCAAAAGGGCTATTACCAACAAGCCGTTGCCTGGTCTCCTTTTCAACTGCATCCAACTCGGTTCTGATAACACTGACCGAATCAAGTACTTGAAGGAGATGATTTTGAACTATCTCTTTGTCGCTCATCTTCGACAGACGCACGATTTCGACTAACTTCTCTGCTATTCCAGTAACCTCAGGTGGACCTAATATTTCCTTTGCAGTTGCCATATTATTCTAATTAATAGCCCTCGTCTAAATATCTACTCATCGATCCAGCTACCGACTAAAAACTAAATCCCGCTACAACATTGAATGTTGTTCGCTGACTTCTCGACTTTGTTGAACCTGCTGAGTTGTCCCAATCCAAGATCTGTACTTGAAATCCAGCAACAATTTCGGAGGGAGCTCCATCCTTTGTAAAATATAAACCCGCTGCTGGGTTCCATTGCCGTTTTCTGTCTCCCTGACCTGAAAGACGAGGATGAACTAAAAGAATATAATGTTCTCGTAGTCGGGTTCCAAAATCCGCGTTGATATTCCAGAATCCAACACTGTGTTTGTATTGAGAGAGATTATAGGGAGTAGACTTATCGCTTTGCACGACCCGAGTAGTTCCTGTCCCAGCGTCGGTAATGCTAACGGAATTGGAAACTTCTATTGTTTTAAGGTCACCCGTATTGTTCCGTTCACCACCGTTAATGGCGATGCCGGTGATCAGTAGAGGCTTTGTAGCATCATCTCCGATATGAAATGTATGGTTGAGGCCGGATTGGATCTTAAATCCTCCCTTATTCTTATCGTAAACTTGCTTTGAAAAATCCCTGGCAGGATCGTATAGCTTAAATTGACTAAACAAAAGATTAAAGGAAAGGTGATACTGTAAAGTAGTATTTGCCGGTCCTCTCCTGTCATCGAAGTTCTGGAAGTAATAGGCTCCTAGACTCCCGTCATATTGAAATTCATCATTTTTAATAACGTTCGCTATCCCGTTTTTCCCCTTGGCATCAAAGGAGATTCCCAAGTAGTTATGATTATAAATTGGAGGTGGGTTAACGCCGGCACCTTGCTTTTTGAGCGGAATACCATAAGAGGCGGAAATACTCTCATTTTTGGCGTTGATTGCAACGACTCCCCCTACACCTACAGGTAAACTTGTCTCACCTTTTGCGTCCTGAACAACTGAGGTCTGCCCGTTAGCAGCCATTGTTCCAACAAAGCTCGCTAGTATTATTAATCTAAGCCTCTTCATTTTTTATAACTATCACTCCTGTAATTATTGAAACATTGCTACCTGCTTGCGGATCTTCGCCTGTGGACCCACTTATTTCCACTAGGGTCTCAGAATTATCCCTATTGATTAAGCTAAACTCCCAATCTGTATCCTTCAGGGCATGCACGTCTAGTTGGTATTCGAGGTCGCCGTCCACGTTAATTGATATTTGATCATTTTTCCATTCCTTTCGCTTGTCGTTCTTGGGAAAAAGACCAATTGCAACTGCATGTGGGCGATCATCTGTAGGAACGTTTTCAAGATAGATCCAAGAGTTGTTGATGGCTCCTGTGCCGATGAGTTTAGCTTTGAGGTTGAGTTTTGACATCAGAAATAAGGTTTGTCATTAAAGTTAAATCGATTGAACTAAAAAAACAAACTTTAATAAAATTGTAGGTTGGCTGAGCTTGAAGATGCACCGAATTTTAGCAAAGGCAAAGAATTTGAAAATTCCAATTCTTATGTATAATATGACGATCGAAATTTCATCTTTTTCTAAACCGATAGAATTGGCTTTTTTAAATAAAAAAGAAGGTTTCATGTAAATAAGAGGGATACGAAATTCCCAAACCTAGATGGCAGCTGTAATTAAAGCTACGCCCGACTAAGTACTAGTAGGACTCGGGGCTTATAGGACTGAATTTTTCTACTACATTTGAGTAAAGTAAATAGTACATGCCTCAAGATATTATTAAACACTGGACGGAATATGTGGGAGGAGATGATTTTAAAGACTTCCCCCATAAAGACATTGAACAGGTTGGAGGGTTTCACAGGGATATTTTAACAATGGATGTAACGCCACTAGGCTACGTATTTGTCGTCGAAATATCGTTAACCATACGGTCTTTTAAAGGAGAAAGATTATTTCATTTTTACACGCATGAAAAATTTGGTTTTTTTAAAAACTCAAACAAACAGCGTCAAAAGGAAACGGTATTAAGATGCTTTGACAGTGCCACTAAATACTTTGTAAAGGCATTGAATGAGAAAGACCCGACAGGGAAGCTGTCGGTTGAGCCAACAGGGTTTCCCGAAGCTGAATCGATTGCACTATTTAATAAGAAGGCAGGTACAAATTTTTGAAGTCGTTTGTTTCTTCGATATAATTTAGAGGATCATCGACCTTAACAAACTTCCTTTCTTGCACATAACCCGATACCTCAAAAGATATATGTTCTAATTGATTTGGTTCAATATGCTCCTTTTCCATACCTAAAAATACTCACTATTAACACGCGGTTTTTAACGAATGACTGGATGCAATCAGAAGGATAGGCAAAAATTCAACGAGAAAACAGCACTCATACTCAATAGCTTTTTTAACCCTAGTCGGAATAAAAATGAAATCAAAGAGAACCCCACTTCAACAATTTGCCTTCCTGACCAAATATCTAGAAGGTGATAATGATGCGTTTTTAGAAAATATCTCATCTCACATAGGACATATTGTGATTGAATTTAACCTTCTCGAGGAAAGACTTACAGCTCTGATTTGTCGACTAATCATCAACGATATTGACGCAACTGGACTTATCATTACACAAAACATGAATTTCTCATCGAAAGTAGATCTTCTAAATCGACACTCACTTTATACTCAGGAAATTCATAAGAAAAAAATCCAGACACATGAGGATTTCATTGAACAACTAAAGGAATCTGCCAGACTACGAAACTTGGTGGTACATGCGGACTGGAGCCATGCTGATCTGGAAGGATTTGCCTTCGTTAAACTGAGAATCAAAGACGGAAAAATGGATCAAGAGTTCATTCAATTAGATGAGGACTCGTTGATTCAGGTCAGGAACACTATTATTGAAACCTATAATGCTTTCGACAATTATGAAGAAAAATACAATGAAATCAGAAGTATTTGAATTGAAAAACTGCGGCTAATAGGTTTTTTCGAAAAAAGCTAGTGACGTTTATCTCGCAACTTCCTAGATTTAATTAAGTTTTGTGGCGGATGGCAGGTGAAGTGCTTACTATGCGCCATATCGCAAAGCCTAGACGTTTTTCGAATTTTAGGACAGACGACAATTTATGGGTTCATACATATCATTAGGAGTAGGAGAATTAGAACTTGACTGGGGTAAAAACTTTGGTTTCAGGGACTATTCGAAACTCTTTCTACCGACAGACAAAAAAGATATTCCATATTACTATGCTGACGGTGAAGTTATTTTAAAACCAGGTTATTCAACTTCCTTGGGACGAGTAAAAAATAGACTTGAATTATTAGGTTACTCACTACAAAAATTAAATAACCATTTCCAAGAACACAACGACAATTATCCGGACTACTTAGAACAGCCAAAAATAAGTTTTGAAACGATGCTTGCCATCTTTTCGAAAATCAATATCAAAGACTATAAAAACAAAAAAGAAGGAGGTGATTACGACTTAGGAGAATTTGTAATGGAGAATATTTTCCAGAATGAAATTTTCAAAGATTTAAAAGACTACATTGATATTAACGATGAAGATATAGGCGCATATTTTGAAAACCTAGACCCTCTTTCTACGCTTCGACTTCTTATCGAAAATCGAAACAACTTAGAAATGAATTTGGAGTGGCGAACTCAAGATGTCATTGACGGAGGTTGGACTAATGAAAAAGAAATTTTTGTTGGGGTTGAGGAAGTCGATAAATTCCTAATTGTTACAGAAGGTAGTTCCGACACATTTATTATTAAGAAGTCTTTAGAATTGCTTAAACCTGATATTTTAGACTTCTTTACGTTTGTTGATATGGAAGAAAATTATCCATTCACTGGTACTGGAAATTTATATCGCTTCTGTCAGGGTTTGACAAGTATAAGAATTCAAAATAAAACGCTTGTTCTTTTTGACAATGATTTGGAAGGTATAGACAAATTCAACAAGGCCAATAATCTTAATTTGCCAAGCCAAATGAAAATCATGAAGCTGCCTGATCTTGAAGAATTTACTAATTTTTTAACGATTGGACCGACCGGAAAAACAAATGAAAATATAAATGGCAAGGCAGTAGCAATTGAATGCTTTCTAGATTTGACAAAATCGAATCCTAAAATCAGGTGGACTAATTATAACAAGGACTTTGACGCGTATCAAGGCTCCCTTGAAAATAAGGATGACTACGTAAGAAAATTCAAGACCGTAAAAAATGCCGAAGACAATTATGACTTTACTAAGCTGACGAGATTACTAGATGAAATCTATAAAAACTGCATATAACAGCACCAACAAGAAATTGCGGTTCAATCGTTAAACGAAGCTATGTGCTTCGTAGTTGGGGCGGTCCTGGTGGAAACCGAAGTGCTCTTAATCGGCACAATAAAAAACACTTAACCTTGCTGACAAAACAACAAGATGATACTTTACAAATACAGAAATAATTCAGAATTTACAGACAAGATATTCTCAGAAAAAAAAGTTTGGCTTTCAAATGCAGCTGGCTTGAACGATCCTTTTGAGTGTACAATCGGAGAAATAGCAAAGGAATGGATTGACGAAGAGCTTAAAAAATTAAAAGAAGGACATATAATGGGTTTTGTCCACGGAGCAGCGCTATCGATCAAATCGAAAACTAATTTTTATGACCTTAACCCAAGACAAACCGAAGAGTTCTTAAATAAATTCAGGCAAAAAGACTTTGATGCACAATATAAAACAACAAGAGAGTTTATCTTACGTAAAACTGGGAGAGAAATAAGCAATCCAGAGGAAACTTTTGCCAATTTTGACAAACAACTTAATGACGTTGGTATTTTTAGTTTGAGCGAGAGTGATGACAGTGAATTAATGTGGGCGCACTACGCAGACAGTTCAAAAGGCATCGCAATAGGATTTGAGGTAACTGAAGGTGGAAAATTGGCAAATGCGGAAAATTGCCTTAAAGTTACTTATTCAGACGTTAGACCTACTTTTGGCGGGACCGGTTTCAAAACTACTCTCTCCTTTTATGCTTTCGGAAAGAATATTCAAAAGATATCCTTCGATGATACAACCTTCCAACAAGCAGTTTCGACAAAAACGACGAACTGGTCCTATGAAAGAGAATGGCGATATATTGAAGAACGGTCAGGCAGTTATGACTTTCCTGGTAAATTGAAAGAAGTAATCTTTGGACTAAAATGCCCGATAGATCAAAGGCGAAAATACATTGACCTAGTTTCTACTCATTTCGACTATCCTATTGAATTTTATGAAGTTATTATTTTTCCAAACTCAAATAAATTTACAAAGAGGCGGTATGAATTTACAGAATAAAAAACTGCATATCTAGGTTAGAGAGCATTATTGCATCAGTTTTAGTAACATTGGAGGCTTTTCGCAATGCTTACTCTTTTTGGCTCCGAACTCTGTAAATCCGGTATAAATTTAAGGTAGCGGCTGATTCCAACAAAAGCCCCTATTCACACTATGTAGGGTAAAGAAACTATTGAATGTCATTTCTACCGCCGATATTTAAAAATTGTACCTTTAGGGGGCTGATGGTCAACTGCAAGTAGATTGTCGCAAGGAGTGAAGTACGGACAAGGTAACGCTAAAAAAGAGAAGATCGGCAAGTCAGGTCGAACGAGTTACTACTGTGAAGCGTGCCAAATGCTACATCAATAGCAAATGTAACTTATCTAACTATCAAGCAATTCCCGGAATACGTCTTTTGCTGTCGCCACAGACAAATGGAATTTCTCCTCAAACGGCTGGTGCAAGGTGAAATACGCCTCCTTTAATCCCTGATCCCTCCACGCCTTTATTTGCTCACTCCATGCTTCCATACGAGAGCGATCTGTCGGATGGTTGTCGTTGCCGTTAAACCTTATGAAAGCTGTCGGCGTGGTAAGATACATGTGCAGTGTATCACGTCTATCATTACAATCAGTGATTACGGTTCCGATGTTGATTCTCCTAAGGAATTCAAAGGTATTGTTCATTGATTCCTGATAAGGAAACCAAAGCTCGTTCCTTAGTTCAATGTGGACTGGTATACCATGAGGAATTAATTTAGCGAACCGGTCTAGATCTTCAAATCTGTCGGGCTTAAAGCTATCAGGCATCTGGATAAAGCTTACTCCTAAATAGGGTTTAAACAGTTCAAGCAACTCGAAAAACTGTCCAACTTCCGAATCTACATCTCGAAGCCGTTTCATATGAGAAATCGCGCGAGTAAATTTGGGGCAAAACTTGAAATCTGATCGGTCAATCTGCTCCACCCATTTAAGAACCTGCGCTGGCTTTGGTGGGTTGTAAAACGTGCCGTTGAATTCTACGTAGTTGAATAACTTCTGATACTCCTTCAGATTGTCAGCCTGCTTCGTTTTCGCTGGGTACAGCTTTCCCCTCCAATGGTCGTGTCCGGTTTTAGCAGCACCTAAATAGAATCTAAAATCAGGATCAGGCTTACCAGTCAACACACGGCTGTTAAATGCTGGCGATGATGGAAGGCTAAAGTCTATAGTTGATAGATCGCTTTCAGTTGAGCGTCCAAAATCCATAAGTGTAAGATTAGGTTAACAGAACGCAAGTTGCTGATATTCTTCCTCATCTCCAACTTTCTTTAATTCGATAGCTTTTAGAAAGTCATTCTCTACCGGTTTAATCAACTGCAAGCGGTCCTGAATTGATATATCATTATCCAGCCAAAGCTTTGCATTCTCCCAAGTAAGAAACGCAGGCATCCGATGAGGGTTATTACCGCCGTTATGGATCTTGGCCATCATTTCATTTGCTGGGTTGGTGATCATGCTGCAACTCGAAATAACTTCGCCTGTTTGCTTGTTTACCCAGTCTTCCCATAGTCCGGCCATGAAGGTGAACGGCCCTTCTACCGATTTTATCATATGTGGCTGCTTCTTCTTGCCTTTATCGTCCAGCCAGCTCCATTCGTAGAAGTTTTTGCATATGAAAACACAATGCTTGTTTCCGATAAGCTGCTTCCATACAGGAGAAGTAAGGATATTCTCAGAGCGGGCATTGAATGTAGGTCGTTTATAGTCCATCTTGCCCGTGGTAGAATGCCATGGGATCAATCCCCAAGTTTTATACTTAAGCTCGTTTACGGAAGAATCATCAATAACAGGAAAAGGATCTGTAGGACGGACATTTATTTTGCCCGGCATCTCAGGACCTGCATAAACTACTCCAAGGTTTGCTTGAATTGCCTTTGATGGAGATATATCAGCTGCTGCGCACATGATTATTTATTGTTGCTATCAATCTTATCACCAAAAATACTGGCTGACTCTTTTGTCATGTTCCCTTCGATCCACTCCCATTCTTCAATGTCAACAAGCCTAATTACTCCTAGATCTATTCCGTCTAAGATGATTGAGTAGTGAGATTCGCCAAGATCTTCATCCCAATCTGGAATCACAAGAAACTCTTGCTCGCCATCACCGATGTCGGCGTGAATTGTAAAGGGTAAGTCGATATTGAGTTCGTCCATACAGCTAAGTTACAAATTTGGGCAGAGGTTGTTCTAGGGGGCTGCTACTCGAACAATAATTTCTGATTCTAGATCAAAAAGAAGTTCATTAACTTTGCTAATATTTTTAGCACAATGAAGAGATACAGATTCAGGATGATGTTTTTCGTTTGCACAGACAAGAAGGTTATTTCGCCGAATGTTCACATGACGAACGCCTACCAATTCAGAGAAACCGCAGAGTCGGTGTGTCGCACACGCCAAGCATCGCACCACAAGATGTGGGAAGATAAGACTAAGCCTGTTCAGCAGGAGAGCGTGGAAGCTTTTTACCTGGTGCCTGAGGCTTTGTATGAGGAGATTTTGAAGAAGTACGTGGATGAATCCTGAATCTTCTCCTATTTCATAGTTATAAAGCGAGGAAGACGAGGAGAGAAGAGAATTTAGGGTTCAAATACTAATTAATTTTTTATGTTGCGGGCTTGGTCTACTTTTTATAACTTACTCAAAACTACCGAGATGAGCCTTAAAATCCTAGCTGCCTCTATCCTATCGATTACCTTGTGTTGCTTACTCTATATACTCGTGGAAAACAATAAGCAAAAGGATCGTGAAGAAGCTTTATCTTATTTAGAATATTCATCTCCCGGAGAATATTCACGTCCCGGCGTCGCAACAGGAAGTAATTCTGAACACGTAGATTCGAGTTATTGGGAGGCAGACACAGCATTTACCGACACAGTATTCACCTCAAGAGAGTCTCCCGATAGCCTGGGAGCGATTTTGCCGGATGGAGGTGGCGCCGACCCACAGTTTGGCGTAGTACTTCCACCACAAAAAGAATCAGTGCAAAAAATTGCATACAATTCATCCTCTCCAGCTGCCAATCTCGTTAAGTCAGCATTATGGGGATTCCTTCTATGGGTCGTGACAATAATTGGAATGTTCTGCTACACTGTGTTCACCTGTTTGGCTCCTACGACTGATAAAGTCAATATTCGGGCCGTGCTCTCCCAGTGCGTATCCTCCGGAAGTTTTATTCGAGCGGTAGTCATTTCGCCGATCATTCTCTGCACCACATACTTCCTAACTAAGTCTTCATCCGACTATGCGATGGTGTTGTTCAACTCTTTTTATAGCGGTTTCTTCTGGATCACCACGCTTGAAAAAGTACAGAAGAAACCCTTGGGGGAGTAAAATCCATTTTGTATATCCTTTATTCAAAAAAATAGCAGATTAACTAAAAAGGATTAAATCGGTTACTTTTAATCGTCTTCTTCAACTTTCCAATAGCCTTTATATTTTCTTATTTGATCGTCAATATCGAGCGGTTGACCAGTTATTGTCGTAGAGAAGATTCCACTATAGGGGCGCTCATATCATCCGGATGATCTATACCAACATTGTTAAACCACCTCACAATAGCGGGCGCTTCTTTTTCAGCCAAGCGCCAGTCAACTCGGAGATGATATTCCTGAGTTCGGATACCGCTTGATCTAAGTTTTCTGAATGGTTCATTATATTGCTTCTCAACAGTTAGTCATATACCTGTTATTCGATAATAAATTCTAATATACCAATAGCTTTAATGCCTTCATTCTTATTTTCTATTTATTGTGTAAACTGCTTGCTTGATCTGCTGCCTTGCGGCAAAAGCTCCTAGGCAATCTATGTTCAACCAAGCCTTGATTAGCTGCGCTACTTTATTAAAGAAGTTGATTCTAGTAAAACGAAAATCATTTAGAATATGTAAAGAATGTTCTTATTTTACTCGTCCACAACTAAAAACGGAAGCCATAATGTATTTAGAGTTGAATGTAAAATATAAATCCCTCGACTCGTTCAAGGTAGACATTCCTGATTTTACTATTTTAACTGGGTTAAATGGTGCAGGGAAAACTCAAATTCTTCAAGGGATCTTAGACAACACTTTAAAAGTACATAAAGATTCAGTAGAATATTACACTCACATCAGGCTATTTACGAGTCAATCTCTCGCTCCAAACAACAGCCAACCAGCAACAAGAGAAGAAGTATTAAGCCAGGAAGACTCGATACGCGCTGTTTTTTCAGTATATAAATTGCATCGAGACGAACATCGCCTACATGACTACTTGTTGGAGATGGCTACAATAAAACAAATCGCATCATTACGTAACAAACCCGTAGAGAGTCTTGAGTTAGACGATTTCTTATTTTATGCTCGTCGCGTCGTAAAAAATGACTTTTTCCAGCAAAATTTCTCTCTAGCTGTTAAGACTTACCTATTCCAACAAGAGCTGAATAACTATAAAGTCTTTAAAAACGAGAATCTTGATACAAAACTTGAAGTGCTAACTGACGAAGAGTTCTCGAAGCAGTTCGGAGAGCCGCCTTGGGAGATAATAAATGAAGTCTTAGCATTATCAAGGCTTGACTATTATGTTGAGCCTCCAAAAAATTATGATCGAGATAGCTCCATTATTATTAACCTAATAAGGAAGTCGGACAATGTATCCATTATGTTTCAGGATTTATCCTCAGGCGAAAAAATAATTATGTCCCTAGCCCTCGCACTTTATAACTTGAAGCATCCATATCAGTATGAAATGCCAGAAGTTTTACTATTTGATGAAGTAGACGCTTCCTTGCATCCCTCTATGACAAAACAATTATTAGATGTCATCCAAGGACTTTTTGTTAATGAGAGGGGAATAAAAGTAATAATGGCGACGCACTCCCCATCTACGGTTGCGCTCGCGGCTGAAGAATCACTCTTCGTAGTTAATAAAACAGGCCTAAAAGTCGAAAAAACTTCAAAGGATGAAGCCTTAAGAGTATTAACATCAGGAGTTCCGTCTTTTAGTGTGAATTATCAGAACAGACGGCAAGTGTTCGTAGAAAGTGTAAACGACGTCAAGTTTTATGAAAAGCTATATAACACGCTATCTCCTAAACTACATAAAGAAGTTTCCCTTACGTTTATTTCCTCTGGTGATACTAAAACCGATAAAAACGGCATGAGGATATCAAATTGCGGGCAAGTAGAGCACATAGTTACCGTTTTGCGAAATGCAGGAAATAATCTAGTTTGGGGAATTATAGATAGAGACAAAAACAATGTAGACAAGGCAGCATTAAGAGTTCTTGGCAGTGGAAACCGATATGCGATTGAAAACTATCTTTTTGACCCAATACTTCTGGCAGCGTTACTTGTGAGAGAAAAATTGATATCCCGAGAAAGTGTAGGCCTCTTACCCCATCAAACCCACGTTGATTTTCAAACCTTTTCTCAAGAGCAGCTACAACACGTTGTAGATACAGTTTGCGGCATACTAGTTCAAAAAAACAATGAAAGTAATGACAAGGCAAGCGAATGCCATTTAATTAATGGGAAGATTGTTTATGTCCCTGACTGGTACTTAAATCACCACGGTCACGATCTTGAGACCCTGATTGTAAATGCCTTCAATCAGCTGGGTGAAATAAAGCGGGGCAAGGAGGACACTTTGAAGTTGGAAATGATTGAAAAGGTAATCGACGAAATTCCGGAATTACTTTCGAACGACGTTTTAGAGCTATTTCTTCATATACAACAGGTATAAATGCATGGATTTGCATCACATCCGAGAATATGGCATTTCGAACTGCTCGTTATCGAATAAGACATGGAAAGCTCTAGTCATGCTAACCTATTGGCATTGTCCCATTTCTATCATACTATATACCAAGCTAAGCCATCTGATTGGATTCTGATAGATTCGTATTGAGTAGTGAGTTGCCGGTTCGTGACTCCTTCAACCGTTCCAGCCAAAGTTATTGCTGAGCCATCGCCGTTCTTGAAGAAGTAATCAATACCTATGTAAATTCTAGGATCCGGAAGCGTTACTGTTATGCCCGCATTACAAATAAAATTCTTGTATTTACGGTCTGGAGTGAAATTAGCGGTAACATTTTGAAGTGAATCGCCGGTGTGCTTGCTTAACTTAAATGGTTTGTTTCCCTCTGTGTTTATAATAGCTTTGGAAACTAGTCTAGCCCTTATATCGGCGAAGGTTGGGGTGTAATGTAATCCGTCAGAAAAATAGGTTGTGTCAAATGGATCCTGAGCCTCCGGTAACTCATCCGTCAAGACTACTGTATAGGCATTTACTCCATTGTAGTTTCTTTCATCTGACTTAATCAAGTAATTAAGTCGTTTGACGCCGCTGTTAGGATCGTTATAGTTCTGTTTCTGGCTTGCGCTCCACCCGTTCAGTTCAGCATATGGGGGCAGGGTTTCTACAATAAAAGTTGCACCAATCGAAGTATATGACTGCATGATAGGAACTAGGTAATTATTGTAAATAACATCGGCTGTCAAACCGTCTGCCAGGTCTAATATCCCCGCCATCAACACGTGAATATTATAGTTTTCTTTACTGTGGTTTTGGGTTTTGAGGAGTTTAATATTCGACTCGGCGTCTGTTTTCATTGCCTCTACTCTCTTGCCGAAACCGGAAAGGTTTGTGCAAAGCGCATTCTCAACTCCGTAGGTATAAAGAGAATTTAATACTCGTGTCGAGTAGCGTGGGAAGTATCGTTGGAAATTGGACACATACGAATCAGTCTGATCGTCTCCCCAGAAGGTAACTCTTTTAAAATTTTTTGTATTGTAACGGTTGAGAAGAGAATTATAACCCTTAATTATATTAGATAATACTAAAATTTCATTGATGGATAGAGCTTTGTTGAAATAGAGATGGAGGATACTATTGCGACACCTTATCTCAAACTCATCGTCAGGAAATACGCCGGTATGGGGACTATTAATCGAGCTATAAAGTCGGCCGTTCCAGTACCAGTCCACGCTGTTTGGTGTTTGGACGCAGATATGATCTCCGGTGGGATTAAACTGGCCCTCATGAATTGGTGGAGGACTTAATTTTCCTTGAGATGTAAAAGTCGCAATTCCGTATTGATCAGCAGTCTTTAACAAGCCATGCTCATTTGATCCCACTAACCTATTCACTGTCGAATTTGTATTTGCAGAAAAACAGTTGACTGAGGTGAAATCTGAAATACTTAGGCCTTTTGGATTGAACCCCATTTTATAATTGTTACCGAGACCGTATATCAAATCATAGTCCCTAACACCTGACGTATAAACTAGGTCCATTTTTTCGTCTTGATTAACGAGCAACGATTCAGCAGCTAAATAATCGCTCCCCAGGACAGGAGCACAGTATATGCAGTTTTTCCAAATATTGATACGCTTTAGCTCTGCAACGAGGTATTTGAGTGCACCAATATGAATAGAAGATAAAGTTCCACCTTTCGAGTTTACACGGGAAATAAAAGAAGTGATTACCGGATCATCAGTAAGTGCATATTTGATTTGGCCCTTATTTATAGCCTCGTCGTCATTTTTCGCCTCAGGTATTCTTACCCTACTGCTCAATTTTAAGATATTATCGTAAGCTACAGTAACACCTCCCGAAACCAAAAACGGAGTATCTATCAAATCAATGAAGGTAATTGAAGACGGTATTGTAATGTTAGAAGTGATAGGGATCTGTCTGTCTCTTATAATTATACCGCCGCCCTCTTGCTCTATGTCATTTAAAAGCTTTTGTAGGTAGGCTTGTGTATACTGAGATAATCTGCTGACGCTCCACTTTCCGGAATAAGCCCACTTGAAGAATTTTTTTGACTTGTTATCATAGCCGTAGAGTCCGCCAATGTAGGTGGATTTATTGGCTGTGGTTAGCGTTGTTCCGTTATACCATTGAGACTTGTAAATGGCAGCTAGATGCTCTCCGGTGTTCTTGTTGTATAGGTAGGTTATTATTTCTTTGCCGTCAATCATATTTTCAAAAGTTTCAGCTCCGCAGTGTTTAGGATTACTTGCAGGGATATTTTTTTATCATCTAAAGTTAATGAAAAACGAGACTCGTATTTTTAGTGTCAGGCAGCGAAATGTGGCTTAGTTTCTTTCATTCGAGGCTGGGTGGACTACGGAAAGGAGGGCTAATTGGAAGTCAACCTTAGGACAAGGTAGACAAAGGGCACGACCGGAAATATTAGGTTTTTACTTTGTCGGCTGGTGAAAACGACCACCCTAATTTCAGGTTAGGAACTAACAGTGCTAGAAGCCGAAAGGCATGGCATCAAGAATTCTAAGGCGATCGGCGAGACGCACATAATTGTACTAGGATATTTCCCAACATACCTTCCCTTCCGAAATAACCTTTCTTAAACTCCTCCTGTCAGGCGGATGACCGTGAGTTATAAGCATGTAAATATCATTTAAAAGCGCTGCAGATTCCACGAAATAACCTTAAAATCGACTGGAATTTTGAACGTAAATGGAATGCTCTCTATCGTTGTAAACATCTTAGATCTGATTAAAACTAGTAACAGTGATATAAACGTCGGCCTTATCTAATGTGAATTCAACTGTTGTCAATGGCAACATAGATTCTGTCTGACCATTTACAGTCACCTCCACTCCTACTGATTCAAAATTCTCAACTACTAGCCTTAGCGTATTATTGTCATCAACTACCTCAATTGGGTACGATCCCGTATGACCATTATATACAAGACGAGAATCGTTATTGGTATTATCAAACAGCTCAATAGTTGGGAAGAGTCCGGAGTTGTTGGTAGTTCTTACCGTAATCTGCTTGTAGGTAATAGAGGATTTAGTCGTTGCTGTAAATGTGGCGCTTGTGTCTCCAATGGTAAGCGTTGTGCTTGTTTCTGTCCCGTAGTTTGACGATGTGAGAAGTCTTACCTTAAAGGTATCGCCATTAACAGCGGTAGTGGATGCAGCCGCGTACGCTCCGCCATTCTTAGAGTATTCTCCACCAACGATGCTTACCGGAACAGCGACATTAACACCCGATACGATAATGGTATTAGATTCTGCAAATGTTGATAGCTCCCTATTGGATACACCCGTAAAGGCAAATGCATTAGGTGTGGTATCATCCGGAACTACTACCGCCTCTGTGGTTACTGAGAAGGTGTCTGAATATCCGGCTACGGATAGCGTTGCGCTTGAGGTAGTGCTTTCTTGATTTGCGCTAGTCAACCTTACAACTACTGTGTCTTCGGGGAATACCTCGCTAGCTTCAACCATAAATGGCCCGCCATTAACAGAATACTCCCCGCCGGTAATAGATATTGGTACGGGTATATTGTTGCTGGTAATTAAGATCGGATTAGATTCGTAGACGGTGTTTAGCTCTGCATTTGAGACGTCGATGAATATAAAGTCATAGATACCATCTTTCCCTAGAGTAACATCAATACACGCTCTCTTAGTAACTGTTTTGCCGTCTTTAGTAAACGAGAAGGTAAAGTTATCTTTACCCGCATATCCCTTATTCGGCGTATAGGTGGCGATACCGGTGTTGGAGTTGTAGGATATGGTTCCGTTAGTTGGGTATTGAAGTATTGTTATTTGGTTAGCTAGTGGATTGTTTTCTTCTAGAGCTACCCAAGAACTCTCCCCGAACACCAACTCATTCACAACACTACCGTTGTCTTCTATTGATAAGATATACTCATTGTAGAAGTTGTCGTATATGCCGATGATTTTCTTCTTCTCCTTATCAGCGTGGTGAAGTACCTTCTTGAAATGTGAACTCATCTTGCCGGAGATCGAGTTAATACCGGCTAGTGTAACCTTCCCCACCTCTCCATTATACGGATCGGCAAAATAAATCCCATCAATACCTACAGCAAATGACTCGACAGCGGTTCCAATACACAAATTTGTCCCCTCAGCATACCGAACATGATTTAACAACTTGTCAGAAATAGTTATACTGCGCTGGCTGTCCGCTGTCTCTAGAATTGTCGTGTTTACAGGAACATAGCCAATTTTCAAATCTTGAAAGACAAGCAGCGTTGTATCTCTTTGGAAGATTTTCCGGATCACCCCGTAAGTCGCAGATGTTTCTCCCGATTGGTTACCATAGGTACGTTCTGGGTAGAACCGATGTAGAAGATTAATCTTACTAAATGGAACATAGGTGTCAGAGTACACAATGGAGTTGCCTGTCCTTATATCCTCCGGAGTATCGAAATAAGATCTAGGTCGGCCATAGCCGTCATAATTTGATTGGTAGAAGTCGGAGAAGTTAAAATCTTCCACAACGTAAGTATCTAACTTACTCGGGTCAACAGCATTTTCGAGTTGCCGTGTCTTTAGGAAAACATCTCCCTCCTTTATATCTCCCGTTTTTACCGAGTACTCTCCATTAACTATTGGATACCTATCCCCTATTTCGTAAAAGATACTAATCTCGTCACTTCCACTACCAATCGCATCCTCTCGTTGCTTAGGAGTATAGACTTCTAGTAGGATATTCTTATCGGCGAGTGTCGCAATGTCAAAGTCCGGCTTGCGGACAGTCAGTAGGAAATCAACCTTATCACCGTTTTCCGGCTTTAACATCTTAAACCCTACCACCTCCAAATCAATAACTGAGGTATTAAACCATTCCTTCTCACCCTTGTAAACGAAGGTACATCTATCTCCCTCTGTATAATCATAACTGATTATTGAAGAAGAGTGGGCCTCTGTAAAATTCCGCAATGAGTTGATTCTGAACTCTACGTAGTCTGGGCTCTTATTTTCCGTATTGACAATTCCATTTACATACAGCGTTTTTTGGTGTGTTCGATTCTTTGATATTAGGATTTGGTAGGACTCTGCCCCTTCCGGAGCTTTCCCGTTTAGCTCCCATTTAATTGCAGGGGCATTTCCAGCTAACTTCGCCATTGGTAGCGTACTCACTGTGGAGCGCGCGTCTGTATAAATAGGGAAAGACCTTCCCCATCTATCGTAGCAAGCAACGGCTAGCTGATAATATGAATTCGACTTCAGGGCGGCCTTTGATACAGAAACACCATCGCCTGCATTCGCTAAGTCGATCACGATATTGCCCAAGTGCTTCGTCTGATCGGGATTTGGGTCTTCGTTCTTCCGTGGTGTCGAGAATTTCAAAATCACTTTGTCGCCAACCTGCTGTACTGCTGCATTTGGGATTTTGGTAGCTAGACTTTGAATGGCTTTAAGTGTATTCCCATCTTCCGATGCTATAACTGTGTGTTCGTGATAGTAGAGCGGCACATTATCAAGGTTGTGAATATTAATCCGGATGTAGTCCCCCTGCTTGGCTATCCCAGACCACGTAATTTCTACCCGATAATATCTTTGCTTCACCGTGCTTTCCGCACGCTCCCAAGGAGTTCCGTAGGATAATGCAGTTGATTGGTTCGCTGGACGAGCTATTAAATGAGGATCATAGAACGACGGTGAGAATTTGACATCGATATCCGGCCTCAAATACCCGTGACGATTATTACCCAATGCAAGAATTTTCCCGTTTAGTATCTCCAATGTAGCTGACTCTCTTGGAACGGCATCATACGCAAGATCAGTTTCCAGGGGATCTATATTTGAGTAAAGTCCGTCATTGAAGAACACAAAGGAGTAAGTATTCTGGCTAGGATCATACGCCTCGTATACCTGTTCAGCTATATCTAAGTTCGCAGGGAGAGAAAGTATATGAGTACGTTCAACCTCTCTTACAAGAAACCAATCGTAGTTACCTTCCCTTGCGGCGATTTTTACGGTTTTCACACGAATATCACCAATATTGACGCGAACAATATGACAGTTATTCTTAGTAGCATTTGTTCCAATCGCAGGTGTTGATTCTTCTTCTGGTAAGGGACGGTTTGAGATCGGAGACCAAGCACTAGGTTCTTCATCTAAATAAGTAAATTGAGTACGGTATTGCAGCAGTTTTCCTCTAAATAAATTAGAAGGACGGGTTGGATCATTGGCATAGATAGCTTGGGGAGGGTATATGGGCGGCTTTCTAATTACTAGAAAATCATCTTTTGTCATCATCCCCAAAGACCCACTTTTTAGCCTTTCTAGGTTGAGGCAACAAGGTTCCTTACGTCCATTAAGAAAAAATAGAAACTTGCCGTCTACGAGTTTAATATCGTTAACGTAGGTGTCTGAAGTTAGCGGGAAGATATCTTTACCGCCGGAGTCATTTCTATTGGTAAATAGAATAGTTTGCTCGTTGGTGTCGGAATCAAACTCTGTAATTGTATGACGGCCCGATGAGTTGAATCTGAAGATGTAGGCTTTACGCTCTGCTTCAAATTTCTCACAGCCAACCGTCTTATTAATACCCGATGGCAACGTAAGTGAGATTGGGTCGGTAGAGTTTATATTGGTTAGGTAGCCCGTTTCTCCTTCGCCTGTACCTGTGTTTCTTAGATTAAATGCTTCTCGGTAATCAGTAGAGGATATAAATTCCGGAGCAGAATCCAAATCCATCCCACCACCTCCAAAGTCTCGCGTATCTCTTATAATGTTGCTCATTTCTTGCTAATTTCCCTTTCGGTAGACCTTAAAATTAAGGAAAAAGAGCACGTGTATTTTGGCCCAAAACCTTAGCTATATCTCCCAATAGCGGCCCGATAGTGTAGGTTTTCAACAGTCGCTGGTAGTAATTTCTGAAGTCTGTATATTTAGATATAAACTCTTTGTAAAGTTGACGAAATATGATAGACGAGGGAATTCTTAAGAAACTAAGCAACATAGAACAGTTGCTTAAAGAACAAAATCTTTTACAGAAAAATATTCTAAGCTTAGACGAAGCTGCTATTTACATGAACCTTTCGAGTTCGGCACTTTACAAATTGACTAGCGCGTCAAAGATTACCTATTCGAAACCAACGGGTAAGTGCATATATTTTAAAAGGGAGGATATTGACAGGTTCTTAGCGGGGAATACATACGTTTCCAATTCAGATATCGAAACTCAGATAGCGAGCTTCAAAATTGGTAATGTCTCAAAAAGTAACAAGAATTATGGCGGGTGAAATTGAAAAAAGCAACACGTTTATTGTCGATAAAAATTTGGACGCGCTACTAAATACCATTAATATTCATAAGCCTATATCCCCAGAGTTGATGAATAAAATGGCGGTAAAATATGGTATTCCCGTCGTCATCTTGCAGGCAATACTACTTGAACAATCCGGCTATCTAAGAACTTCTAATTAATCTACCCTGTTTTCTCGAAATCCAACAGCATCTTTTGATAAGTCTCCTTTACTGAGTTCTCAAAGCTTCCGAGATAGCTATCTGTAGTCTTTTCATTTTGATGCCCTAGTGATTCAGATATAAACGCAGTGGGCGCTCCTGCTCTCTTGAGGGTCGTTGCAAATGAATGGCGAGCTGCGTAGGTGGTCAATTTAATATCAATTCCTAACTCCTCCCCGATGCGCTTCATATACTTATTTAAGGTCTTATTGGCTTGCTGAATCTTCTTAAATTGTCTAATAGTTGAATCCTCGGTAGTAATAATCCCAAAAACATAGGTTTCCGGACCAGCTGCCTCGACTCCCCACTTATTTATGATTTTTTTAATTTGAGGGAGAAGCATAACTACAATCGGCTTTAGATCTTGCTTAGTAGATCTTTCTGTCTTTGAGCGAATGAACGTAAGGCTTGTCTTCGTTACATTCTTGTACTTCAGCTTACAAACATCTTTGATATTAGCTCCATTACACAAGTAACAAAACATCCAAAGATCCCTCCACCTTTCTTCCGCCTCAGTCACCGGTACATAATCTACGATTTGCTTGATCTCTGTGAGCGTTAATGATTTTTTCACTTTACGACCCGCGGGTATTTGATATTTCCGCTTCCCAAAGGGATAAAGATCACGTGGTAGTAAACCACGTTCGATTGCGATGTTTAGGATCGTTCTAAGGCTCCGGAGGTAGATGCCTGCACTTGTCATCGAGTTGCCGTTGCCAACAAACCATTTCTCATATTCAGCTAACCATTGTGGTGTAATGTCCTCAAAGTTCAACTTCTTCCTCCTCTGGTCATTAAGAAAGTTCCGGATGGAATTAGAGGAAGTGCTATAGATCGCTGCGTTTCCGTGTCGATTTTCCAAAGAGAGGGACTTTATATAGTCGTCAAAAAGACTGAATACATCCTCTCCTCTGCGATCCTCTTGAGAGAATTTCTTTTCGAAAGATTGGAAGGTAAATAGTGGAAGTTCTTTAATAGCGTCAACTGCTTTCTTCTCAATTCCGTTGAAATAGACTTGGTGCTCCTTATATACTCCTCTCGCATTTTTTAGCTGGATCTTTTCCCAATCTTCTTCGGTTAGCGAAATATTTAAGGGGTAGTATTTCTGCTGCCGCTGGTGGGTTATTCGAAGTTTAACGGAATATGTACCGTCCTTTTTCTGAACTCTCTTATCAAGTATAATAGCTGTTGTGGCTCTGATCATGCTCTATTTTAATACATACAATTTACATACAATTCGGGAGAAATCTGCTAAAAACATTTCAACACTAGCAAGAAAAGATGTCTTCTTATATGATTTAGCAAACATCAGCAAATGTATGGCTAGCAAAGGAAAGGATAGCCGTATGACTCTTAATCAGTGGGTCGAGAGTTCGAGCCTCTCCCAGGTCACTAAGTAAAACAGCCTTCATGCAATCATGAAGGCTGTTTTTTACACTCTCTTACGCTTGAAACTCCCGTTTCGGTGAATTTTACATAACCAACAAGAGAAAGTTTATTGATACCCCTCATTTTGTTGATTTCAATTCACGCTGATTTTTAAACTACTAGAGTTTAGCCGTTTTGATTTAACTTTTAAGGATACACTTCCTTTTTGATACCCGGATTTGAGTATAACCATCGCCCTGCCATTAAATAATTTTGGTTGCAAGGAATTGAAACTTTCCATGTCATTTGGCGCGGCGTTACCAGAAGCAACAATCTGACCTGCCTTTCCGGTTAATGAGATGTTAACTTTTCTACCTGAGTCCATAACAACATTACCATTCTGATCTACTAGTTCAATCAGCACATAAGAAAGTGACTGTCCATTTGCCGGCAGACTTCTGCGGTCGGCAGATAATCTCAATATTCTTTTCGCTCCTGGTGTAGCCAGTAAAATGGAATCACCTGCTACACCATTAATATATTCAACTGCTTTAAGCGTTCCAGGTTGATAAGGAATGGTGAAGGTAGTTTTATAAATGCTGTCTGTTTTCTGTTCTGCTAAAAACTTACCATTAAGGAACAGCCTGATATTTGGCGCTCTGGAATATACATTTACAAAGACTTTCTTACCGATCTGCTTCGGGAAATCCCATGCCAGGGTTTCCTCCGGCCAGCCCCAGAAGCTAACTTTTCTAATCTTTCCCGGTTGGGGCGGCAATTCTACTGCCATCGTAATGTTTCGCTGTTTCCAAACTACATCCCGGTAGTAGGACTGAGGCTTTTTTATACCCAGCAGATCAATGTCTCCACACCAGGCGTTGTACCATGGCCAACCCTGAAAAAAGTGTAGGTTTTCCTCTGGATCGACTTCAATGGAGCTGCCCAAACCGGATTCACCCAGATAGTCCATTGCTGTCCAGGTAAAATCTCCTATCACATAAGGTAATTTTTCTACTTTATTCCAATTAGCTGCAGCTTCGGTGGCTACACTTTCAGTACCTACCATGATCCGGTCGGGAAATCTAGCGTGATCACGCTCATATAAAGACCACATGTAATTGTAACCAGCTACATCAAGGGAACGAAAGGCGTTGTCGATCGGAACTCTGTTTTTGCGTTCTTTATCCCACTGGTTGTTTACCCCAGCAGTGATCGCCCTCGTTGTATCGTATTTCCGCACTTCTTTTCTCAAATAGGCTGCGATTTCCATACCTCTGTCAGTAAGCCTTTCGTATATTTCATTACCAATGCTCCACATAATGACAGACGGTTTATTGCGATCCCTCAGCACCAGCGATCTGATGTCTCTCGCACTCCATTCTTTAAAATACTGATGGTAGTCGTCAGGGTTTTTCTTTTTTTCCCATTGATCAAAAGCTTCATTTATTACAAACATCCCCAAACGATCACAGGCTTGCATAAAGCTTTCTGACATAGGATTATGTGATCGCACAGCTATGAATCCATTGGCCTTCAAAAGTTCAATCTTTCTTTCTTCAGCGCGGTCATATGCTGCTGCACCAAGCAGGCCATTGTCGTGGTGAATGCATCCCCCTTTCAAATCCAGAGACTGACCATTGATCTGAAACCCCTTGTCAACGGAATAGGCAATTGTACGAATGCCAAAAGGTAAGGAAACAATATCCTGCACGCCGTTTTTATTGGTCAATGTCAACTTTAAGGTATAAAGGGACGGAGTTGTAACATTCCATAGTTTGGGATTTGTTACCATAAAATTAAAAGCCAGAGCTGCAGTATCATTTGCTGCGTCAGGAACAGGCCTGTGTTCCTTAGCAACAACTTCTCCTCCGGGGCCGATGAGCACAGCATCAATTTCCAGATCTCTATCAGACCTGGATTGGATCACCGTTGTGCTTATGTTCAGCCTAGCTTTGTCTTTAAGTATGGAGGTAGTCTGAACAGAACTAAGCCAGTCATCTATATACGAGTGACCGGTCCTGATCAGATAAACGTGCCTGTAAATGCCCGATCCGGCATACCACCTGGAGTTTTTTCCTTTATTAACTACTTTTATTGCAATTACATTTTTTTTCCCGGGCGCGTTACAATAGGGCGTAATGTCAAAGCGGAAGGTGCTGTAACCATACATGTTCTCCCATGCCTTTTTTCCGTTTATCCATATTTCCGATTGATTGTATATACCTTCAAAATACAATTCATGTCTTTTCCCGGCGTCAGCTGAACCTATCGTAAATGTTTTTCGATACCATCCTTCCCCTCCCAGTGTCTGGCCGGTTGCAGCACCGCCCGGGCTATCCTTGCTGAAAGGACCTACCGTTTTACCAGGAACCTGATTTTGAATCGGCTCAATGCTCCAGTCGTGAGGAAGGTCCAGCGATCGCCAGTTACTATCATCAAATTCAACCAGTTTTGCCTGCTCTGCAACACCCAGATAAAATTTCCAGCCGCTGTCAAAAAGTTGTTTCCTGTCATCTGCATGCGAGAATGCTGGAAATGCCAGCATCATGATGAAAAAATAGAGCTTAAAAATAAATGACGTGTGAACTGAATGTTCGCAGGGCAGAGATCTAAACATAAAATTTTGTATAACTGTAAAACAAAAGTACGACTTAGCTATTAAGATTTCGGTATCAGAACCGTTACTATAGGTCAGAGCTGAGGTCATTAAAAGGGATATCCAAAGGCCGGATTGTTTGTAAATAGCACTAGTGTTTCGGTTCCCTGCACTTCCTCCGCCCGTAGTCGTTCAAGAATCGTTATTTTTGAGACTTTTTTTTGTTTTTAGATCAACGGAGCTCCTGTATCTGATAGACTCCTTTTCCTCTGAAGGCTATTCCCAGTAAAGACCATACAATTTTACCGTAAGCAGTATTTTCTTACCTTTGCTCCCAATGAAGCTTACTATTTACAATAGTCCGGTTACACCACCGTGAATATTAGCTCTCTCTTCGTTCGCTCTTTAGCATTCTACCGCTGAGGACCCTCCTGTATTTCTATTTTTAACTTTAACAATTAAGGGATGAAACCTTATTTACGTCTGTTCGACTTTTCACAGAAAGTCGATTACAAAACTGAAATTTTAGCGGGTTTAACCGTAGCTATGACTATGATGCCCGAATCACTATCCTTTGCAATTCTCGCAGGATTGCCTCCGCTCGTTGGCCTCTATGCTGCTTTTATTATGGGTCTTATCACCTCCATCTTCGGTGGCAGGCCGGGGTTAATTTCTGGTGGAGCCGGAGCTACGGTCGTGGTGTTGATTGCTCTTATGCAATCGCATGGAATAGAATATGTATTTGCAACCGTGGTGTTGGCGGGCCTGATACAGATTGTGGTGGGACTGTTTAAACTAGGCAAGTTTATTCGCCTGGTACCCCAGCCTGTTATGTTCGGTTTTGTCAACGGACTTGCCGTCATCATTTTTATGGCGCAACTGGAGCAGTTTAAGACGGTAGCCAACGGACAAAGCACCTGGATGACCGGTGAACCCTTGCTGATTATGGCGGGCCTGGTGGCACTTACTATCGCCTTAGTCGTCTTTTTTCCTCGTATCACCAAAGCTATACCTCCTTCTCTGGGAGCAATTATCGTAGTATTCCTGCTTGTCATTGGTTTCAATATTGACACCCGTACCGTTAGAGATATTGCCTCTGTTAGTGGTGGTTTTCCTCCTTTCCATATCCCGGAAGTGCCCTTTACGCTTGATACCCTGGAGATCATTTTCCCTTATGCTTTAGTGATGGCAGGCGTTGCGCTAACTGAAGGGCTGCTAACACTTAACCTGGTTGACGAGATAACGGCAACAAGAGGAAACGGCAACCGTGAATGTCTGGCCCAGGGAGGCGCGAATATCTTAAATGGCTTTTTCTTTGGTATGGGAGGCTGCCCCATGATCGCTCAAACGCTTGTAAATCTTTCGGCCGGAGCAAGAGCGCGACTATCGGGAATTGTGGCAGCGCTTACAATCCTGCTGATTATATTTTTTGGAGCTCCCATTATTGAGCGCGTGCCTATGGCCGCTCTTACGGGGGTAATGATCATGGTAGCTATAGGCACCTTCGAATGGTTAAGCTTTAAAATAATTAATAAGATGCCCAAACAGGACGTATTTGTAGGTATCCTGGTTGCTGTCATTACTATCTGGCTTCACAACCTGGCTTTGGCAGTATTAATTGGAGTCATTATCTCGGCCTTGGTATTCGCATGGGACAGCGCTACGCGGATCCGCGCAAGAAAACATGTCGACGCTAATGGCGTCAAGCATTATGAAATATACGGGCCCTTGTTCTTTGGATCTGTTGCCACCTTCACCGAAAAGTTTGACGTATTGAATGATCCCGAGGAAGTAATCATCGATTTTAAAGACAGCCGCGTGGCAGATATGTCGGGAATCGAAGCACTAAACAAACTGACTGAGAGATATCATAAGGCAGGAAAAAAGCTACACCTGAGACATCTTAGTGAAGACTGCAGGTTACTGCTGAAGAATGCTGAAGCAGTAATTGATGTCAATATCCTTGAGGACCCGATCTACCACGTCGCTGCCGATAAATAAATAAGCTAGGTTCTTATAAAAAAAAAAACAGCTTACAGGAACTGTATTCCTGTAAGCTGTTAATCTACAATAACAGATTTATTTGGTGTTGTTTAGCGGTGTTACTGCTGCTATTGATACTACGCTGTTCAGGTAATCCTCAATATTCGTGTACCCATCGTTGTTTTTATCCTTGCTGGCGTCAGACGCGTCGCGAGGGTTCAAGCCATTTTTCGTTTCCCATTCGTCCGGCATACCGTCGTTGTCTGAATCTTTATAGGGTTGCCCTTTATACTCCGGATAACCACCTACCTGACTAATATCGGTAATGATTCCTTTTTTGTAAGAGTCAATCGGCAGTCTGCGATGCTCGAATTGGGTAGCGGGAAGTTTTACATTCTTTAAAGGGTTGATGTTGCCGGTTCTTACCTGCTCGATTACCCGCGTATCCACCGGATCCCTTTTTGGAAGCGTCGCACCTGTATTTGCCAGCACATACTCATAAGCTTGCTGAGCTGGAAGAACGGTAATCTTAGCCATCGGGAAAGGCTTGTCGACTTTCATCTTACCGAAGTAGCTCTTCGCTTCTGCAAAAGTCATCAACTCCCCGTTTTTACCTTCGATCTGAACACCACCATTCCAGTTGTCGCCGGTAACAGCAGCATTGCCTTCTACAATATTCCCGTTTACGAACGCTCTTCCGAAGGTTACGTAAGGAAGTTTACTCCTGCCCGATTCCGGCTTCAACAAGCGATAGCTGATCGGTTGCGAAAGTGGAGTAAGCGGTCCTGGCTTGAAATAGTTGTTAAAGATATTATAGTTCGACCGGTAGTCGCCGCCATCAATGGAACGGTGTACCCAGTTAAATACTACGTTATTGGCAAAGTTGAATACATCCGCCCATCCAATAGAAGGATTACGAGCTGCATTATTGGCCCATAGGTTCCGCATATACGTAGCATTTTCACCACCGATGGTACTACCGAAAGCGTGGTTCCAGGTATCCAGCGCTTCCGAGAAGATCGAGTTCTGGATGGTGATGTTGACGGTTCCAAGTTTTGCCTCCTTGGTGCCTGTACTATCATTATACATGTGGCGGTACATCGACATATTCTCGTCCAGGCCCCAGCTTGCAGATACGTGGTCGATCATAATGTTCCCGATAGGATTTCCTCCGATTGCATCATCCCGGCGTCCCACATTGGTTTCACCCCTTCTAAAACGCATAAAGCGGATCACCACGTCGTGCGTATTGATCCATACCGATTCTCCGGCTACGCAAACGCCATCGCCTGGCGCTGTCTGTCCGGCAATGGTAATATACGGTGCACGGATAATCAGCGGACTTTTTAAACGAATAATACCAGCCACATTGAATACAACGGTACGCGCACCACCCTTTTCACAGGCTTCTCTCAGCGTACCCGGACCGCTGTCCGCAAGGCTTGTTACCACATATACTTTTCCTCCGCGACCGCCAAAGGAGTAGGCGCCACCGCCCTCTGCACCCGGGAAAGCCGGGATAGAAGCCTGAGGCAGATCGATAGGCCTCGAAGCCCATGGAATATAAGGTTTTCCCTGCAGGGCTTCCTGCTCGATAATGGGCAATGCCTTCTGCCAGGCAATTTCCGATTGGCGGCGGGCTTCATCCATCATGGCATGACTTGCCCGACCGATTGCTTCCGGAACCTTTGGGTATTGAGCCGAAGCTGTATTGGTAATTCCAGCTACAGCCGCCAATAAAAGGAATCCTTTCTTGTACTTGTTCATCTTTACTTTGCTGTTAGTATAATTGTTCATATAATTTACGATTGAAGTTCCTTCCCCGGCCTCCATGTCAGCCTCCTACCTACCAAACTGCTGCAGGCGGTAGTTAAAGGAGAGCAGGAAATATCGTGCGAGCCTGTTATTCCGACGGTCCACGATCTCGTTGTCGAACACATCTCTGGAAATACCTGTGTTCTGATTTAACAGGTCGTTGCCCTGCAGACGAATAGATCCTTTGTTCCCTTTCAGAAAGCGGTGCTCTAAATAAAGGCTCAGAATAGTTGGGTTAGGATTTCCGCTATTGTAGCCCTGATTAATGGTTTGCGAAAAGTCATAGCCCAGAGTCAGGTCCTTGAAGAAGTAATTCCTTCCCTCCAAACCGATATAATAGGTATGCAGCTTCCTCTCGTTAAATCCGGGAGCAGAATAGTTAGTGGTATTGAACGAATAGGACGTATTGATCTCGGTATTGATAATATCGGCCAAATCAAACCTGAACTTAAAGCCTTGTGTCAGCACAAAGTTCTTTCCGATGTTTCTTTCATTGTTTGTAAAAGCGATATTATTACTGTAATTACCAGCACCGTAGTAGGTTAAGACATACTTTCGTTCGTTAAACGGTCTTGAAAAAGCGTAATTACCCCTGGCGGTGTAAAATCCATCAGTATTGATGAAACTGGTGTACTGTTTCAGACTGTCAGGATCGATCACCCTGGCGCTTACAATCTTGTTCTGCGTTTGGTTAAACGAAAGGTTGCCAAACATGGTATAACCTGAGGACCAGTCTGACTGCCTGTACTCCAGTCCCATATTATGGCTGAACTCGGGCTTCAAATCCGGATTTCCGGTTACCACGTTTTGCAGGTTGGAATTATCGGTGATCGGCTGCAGCTGACTGAAGCCGGGCTGACTGTTACGCCCAAAATACCGGGCAACCAGGGAGCTCTTTTTAGAAAACTTATAAGCAAAGCGCGCAACAGGTATCCAGTTGAATGTTCTCTTGGAAGTGTACAAGTTCCTGCTTACGTCCTGCCCCTCGAGCAAGGCGGGTTGGGCAGAAAGCCCAATCACATAGTTAAAATGGTTTTGCTGCTGCCGGTAGTTCATCTCAACAGTATTAGTGGTGAACTGGTAGTTATAGTCATTACTAAGGTTTTTATTCACCGTTTCCAAACCACTGACCGGATCTACATCCCGCGTATTACGGACACTCTCCGTATGAGAGCGGTTCCAACCGTAGCTCAGTTCCAGGAACGAGGTTTTGGAAATGGGTTCCATGTACGACAGCTCGAATCGCGTCCTGCTATTAATGTTATCGCTGTTAGTAACCTGATGTTGATATTCAGAAGTAATGTTGTCAAGTGAATCAGTAAATAAGTAATCGTTGGTTACTTCGCGATCCTGACTACCATCAGAGCGATTGAGGTCGGAGCGTACACTGAAATTTCTGCCTGGTTTGGAGAACTTGTGATTAAAAAAGATCTCTGCCCCCAGCTGAGAGGACAATGAGCTGTTCGAGGAAATATTTTCTCTGCTGGAGGAAGAGGCAAGCAGTCGCGTGAAGGTCGCCCCGGTATTGTTCGATCTGCTCGGGTTGTAGGATATCTCCGGCTCCACTTTCAGATAATTGTTCTTGTCGATCTCGTATTCAAAGTTCCAGGACAAGCGGTGATCATTATCAAAACGCCGGGTATTGTTACTCGCATCGTCGAAACGCGTGTACTCAGAATAAATGTTCTGGCTCAGCACGTTCTCAAGGGTACTATTGTTGCTGGCATTAAAGCGGTAACTTCCGTACGAACTCAGTTTCTCGCCCCATTTATCACGATAATTAAACTTTAAAGCGCCGGCATCAGTAGTTCCTGCTCCGCCTGTAATATTATTCAGCGTGCCGTCGAAGGAGAGTTGCTGATCGCCGTTGAATCTGCTTGCCCGGAATCTTCCTGCGTAGCGATCCTCAGTACCCAGTCCACCCTCCATTCTTCCGAAGTATCCTTTTCTTTTATCGGGTTTGGTATTGATATTCAGCACCTTTTGCGGCTCTTCCGTTTTCACCCCTGTTAGCTTGGCCTGCTCTCCGTAATCATCAATCACCTGCAGATTTTGTACGATATCGGCAGGTAGGTTCTGAAGGGCGGCACGGGCATCGTCCCCAAAAAAATCTTTGCCGTTCAAGCGGATCCTGGTCACTGCCTGGCCCTGCGCCGTAACGCTCCCATCCTTGCTTACTTCCAATCCGGGAAGCTTTTTTACCATCTCTTCTACAGCGTCACCCTCCCGCACCTGGTACGCCCGTGCATCATACTGAACCGTGTCTTCTTTTACCCGAACGGGAGTAATGGCCACGATTACAACTTCCTGCAGCTCATTAAACGCGTCTGCCAAAGTAATGCGGGGAAGGGTCACAACGCTTCCCTGCTTATCCACGCTGTACTCCCGGCTAAAGATTTGATACCCAATTGAAGTCGCTGTCAGCCTAAACTTACCCGCTTTCACCGCTGGAAAAGTAAACTCACCATTGATGTTGGTGGCCGTCCCCAAAGTATCACTTGCAGAAGTGATCCTGACCGAAACCGATGGCAGAACGCCTGTAGAGTCTGCTATAACCCCTTTTATTGTTCTCCGGAATTGCGCTTCAGCCACAGAGCAAAGCAATAGCAATAAAGATATGGATAGTAATAGCTTCTTCGTTAGTAATTGGTTCAACGTCCGTTTCATTATCAGGTTCCTCTGGTCGATTAAAGGTTAATCCAATCAAAGCAACAGATTTTAGAACTCGCAGGAAAGGGGATGCCGACACAGACGGATATTTACAGACTGAAACGGGATAATGGAAGGACAGACGGGAGGGCTATTGGTCCAGCCAAGCCTTAAACAAAGGTGTTTTCTGACTGCTGATCACTACTTCCTCTTCGATCGGGGGCTCCAGTGTCAGTTTTAACCTTCCTTTAAAATAGGGATGGATCTCTTTTGCCGCATCGATATGAATGATGAGATTACGGTTGACGTGGAAGAACAGAAATGGATCCAGCATAGTTACCAATTCATCCAGCGAGTAATCTACCGGGTACTGGTGACCATCTTTCGTCACCAGAAGGTTCAACTTGCTCTGGGAATGAAAATAGGCTATTTCATCTACCTTTATGGCCCTGATCCGGGTACCCAACTTCACCATAAAACGGGTTTTGTAGTTGTCTCCTTTGTTTTTTATGATGTTGACAATCTCATTGATCTGTTGTTCGGCGGGGGCAAGCGGCCGGAGCTCCTGCATTTCCTTCATCTTTTGTAAACTCTGTTCCAGCCGGGAGTACTGCACAGGCTTTAACAGGTAGTCAATGCTATGCAACTGGAAGGCCCGCAAGGCATACTGGTCATACGCTGTACAAAATATTACGGGGCACTTCACCTCCACCTGTCTGAATATATCAAAGCACAAGCCGTCAGCCAGGTGAATATCGAGCAGAATCAGATCCGGGAGGGCATTCTCCTGCAACCAGGTCACAGAGGTGGCCACAGAAGCGAGTTTTGCAGTCACCTGAATCGTAGCATCGTATTCGTGCAGGTGTTTCTCCAGTTTATCCGCGGCAAGCGGTTCATCTTCAATAATTAAAACTCGCATTTTGCTTGTAGTTAGTGCTGCCATTCCTAAAGCATTTCCAATAGAGGGAGTCGGACCACAAAGCGTCTTTCGTCCTGTGACACTTCTATCGGGCTTTCAGAGAGATACTCGTATCTTTTCCGGATACTGTCCAGCCCCGTTCCTGAGGCAAAAGACCCTTCCGAATTTTTTAACTGCAGACTATTCTCAACAATTAACCATTTATCTTCCTCCAAAAATACCCGAATAAGCAGTGGTTTTTCGGATGAAATAGCGTTGTGCTTGATCGCATTCTCAATTAGTAATTGTAGCGATAAGGGAGGAATGCATATACGATCTGACAAGCCAGGACTCACTGCAATTTCAACCCGCAGCTGGCTTTCGAACCTTTTCTTCAGTAGGAATACATACGATTCGATAAAGTCTATCTCCGTATTCAGGGGGACAAGCTCCTCCTTTTTGTACTGCAGTACGTAACGATACACCTCCGCAAACTTATCCAAAAATTCCTGTGCAGTCTTCCTGTCGCTATCGATCAGGGAGGATAAAACGTTGAGATTGTTAAAGAGAAAATGCGGATCGAGCTGCATCCGCAACGACTCCAGCTGGGTACGCAGGTTCTCCTCCCGCAGCCTGTCAGAAAGCAAGTGAGCCTTCTTCCATTGGTTCATGAAAAAGATCCCGAAGATAATGGACAACACCGGGATGATAAACAGCAAACCATAGACATTGAGCACCACCAGTTGACCGGGTGTAGGCAGCCCTTCGGTAAGCAGTCCGCGGAAGAGGTAGTACGTACTATTGATGCAGAATAGAGAAAAAACCGAGCTGCAGAACAGCTGCAGTAAAAAGCGTTTGGAGGTATGCTTCGACCAGGGGAAGCGACTATCCAACAGCTCAAAAATGGTCCTGTTACCGTACCACAAAAGGATGATGACAGAAACGATCCATAAAAAAGCCGCGAGGTAGATCATTTCAAGCTGAGCGGCATAGACAACATAGCCAAGTACGAGACTAAGCACTGCAAGGCTTGCCCAAAGACCTTTCAGCCAGGCCTTGTTTTTATTCAGGTGCGTAACTTTTTTTGAAGAAACCATGTTACCTGAAAGTAATGTCGTTAACCTGATTCCAGGCGATGTATTTATAGCGCGAGTTCTTGAGCCACACGATCAAGCCCCAGTTTTTATCGGTGACATCGTTGTGATTGCTCAACAGCAAAACCCGGCCGTCTTTCAAAACGATACGGGCATTTGCCCCGTCCTGAATGGAAATCCCACTGATAGTCCTGAAAGGAATCTGATAGTGAATATCATGACTGGTGCCTTCCAGTAGTTCCGCCGTCCAGTCTTCGTCGAGGTCGAATGTACAGTTTCCTTTATAGACCTCCCCATTCTTCATACGCACCGTTGCATAAATCCTGCTGGGTTTCGGGTAGTTGGCATAACCCAGCCCATCCGGCACCCGGGTAAACCGTACGGATTGAAAGGCACTCCACTCCACGATGGCCCTGCCCCACTCGGGATGCATCACTACAATCCCCCGATTAGCGGCGTTTACATCCCCGTTATTTTTCAGAAAAAGCTTTTTGTCTGAGTGAAACTTCACAATAGCTCCCTTGTCCCTTTTCTCAATCGACTGGATATCTTCGAATCGAAATTCGGAGTTTTCCGTATTGTTGCCTACTTTCCCTTGCAGCTTTTGGCGGCTATGAAACTTAATCTTATCCCACTGGATAAAGCCAGACAAGTCGCCTCGGGAGGTCCGGACTGTTCCGTACAATAAGCGGCCTTTGAGCGGAACCAGATTGGCAGGCGTTGCTCTGAACTTGATCCAGCTGATTTGTTCCCAGCTGATTCTTCTAAAACTTCCACTATAGATACTAATAGATTTACCCAAATGGCGGCTTTCATCCGGGCTCGCTGCCACTCTAAGCTTGGATCCGTTTTTTAAAAATATCTGTGCTTCCCGGGGACCGGTAACATGAATGGACGCAATATCGCCGAACTGGCACAACAATTCGTTTTGTCTCTGTGGTTGTTTGTCTTTCCAGAGATCCATAAACTGCCAGTCGAAGCCACCTTCGTCCCCGGCATTGTTTAATTTACCCAACTGTTCCTTATTCAGATAGTTGAGTATATAAGAATTCTGTTTGGATACCAGCAGGATGTCTGTCCAGAGCACCTGTCCCCCACTCCAGCGAATAGGACCAGTTAACACCGTTTTGTCTTTCAGTATCACCTCCCCATAGATCAAGCCCTCGTACTGCGCCCGGGCGGGACAAGCAGCAAGAAGCAGGAGAAACATAACCAGGCGAGATAGAAAAGACATACAATTCGGGTAGCGCAAACTCAACAAGGGGAACAAGTTAACGGTAAAACTGAAGTATTGCAAAGGTTTAGGTGACGAATCGGGATAAAAGAAGCCCCTACCTGGAACTAACAGGGCTGGATGAGGTTTTTTACCGCCGGCGATAGTTTTTGAGGAGCGTTTTTGTCAGAACCGCCTCTATGCTCATTTTTATGAAGCTGGCTTTCATTCATTATATTCTAGGTACTGATTCAGAGGAAGTAGCCTTAACACTCCCCCTGAATCAACCTGCACGGTTTTTCTATTCAACTACAAAATTCTTCGACAGTCCGCCAACCTGTACTTTGAACTCACCCGGTTCTACCACGAAGCGGTGATCCTTTCCTACAAAACCTAGTTGCTCAGCACCAAGGCTGAAGGTGACCGTTTTTGTTTCTCCGGGCTTCAGATGGATCTTTTCAAATCCCTTCAGGCGTTTCACATCAGGAGTGATCGACGCAAAAAGATCACACAGATAAAGCTCTACGACTTCCTTTCCGTCCCTTTGTCCCGTATTTTTCACATCTACCGATACGCTGACACTTTCATTAGATCCTATTTTGTCGGCACTGAAACGAAGATTGCTGTAACTAAAGCTGGTATAGCTTAGTCCATGTCCAAATTCCCATTGAGGATTATAATCCGCATCATAGTTATACACTCCCTGCACTACATCCCTGCTTTCCGAAGGCTTATGATTATAGGGCACCAACGAGTTGGGATACTTCGGGTAGTTATAGGGTAGCTTTCCGGAAGGATTCACGTCCCCGTAGATGATATCGACTAAAGCATCTCCACCATAATTGCCCGGCAGATAGGCTTGAATGATGGCTGCCATCTGGGATTCAAACTTGCTGATAATCCTTGGCCGCCCCTCGTTCAATACCAGAATAACCGGTTTTCCTACTGCCGCTAGTTTTTTTGCAAATTCCGTCTGAAGTTCAGAGAGATACAGATCGCTTAAATTACCCGGAGTTTCCGTATAAGAGTTCTCTCCAAGACAGAGAATAACATAATCGGCCTTTTCTGCAGCTTTAAGAGCCTCTTCCATTTTGTCCGCATACTCTTCAAAATACTTTCCGTCCATCTTATAGCTCACACCCGGAACGTACGTCACCCGGTCCTTGCCAACCTCGTTAATAAAGGCTTCGACAATGGTATTATATTTTCCTGCAAACTCTTCTACTTTTTCTCCTTGCCAGGAATACGTCCATCCGCCGTTCAGGGTACGCATGGAATTACCATTAGGCCCGGTTACCAGTACGTTAGCGCTCTTTTTCAGAGGAAGGATGTTGGCCGTATTTTTTAGCAAGGTGATGGATTCACTCGCGGAGAGGTAAGACAAGCGGGCAAACTCCTCCCCTCCAAACTTGGTATACTTTTTATAATCCGAAACAGGTCGTTCAAAGAGGCCAAGCTGGTATTTTAAGGTAAGAACCCTGCTTACCGCCTCATTTATGCGTTCTTCCTTAACTTTCCCTTCCTTTACCAGCGCTACCAGATTATCGCAAAAACGTTCGTATTCATACGCAACCATCGACATGTCGATCCCTGCATTAATCGCAAGCATGATTGCTTCCTTATGGTCCCTGGCTATTTTATCCCTCGTAAAGAGGTTCTCGATATCTCCCCAATCCGTAACAACCAAGCCCTTAAAACCAAGTTCCTCCCGAAGAAGCTTGATTAAAATATCAGGATTCGCATGAACAGGGATGCTGTTGATTAAGCCGGAGTTGATCATGATCGTATGTGCTCCGGCGTCGATAGCAGCTTTAAATGCAGGGAGATGGTATTCCCGCAAAGCCTGCTCCGAGATGTAAGCGGGGGTACGGTCCTTTCCCGAAACCGATATCTGATAGCCCAAAAAATGCTTCAGGCAGGATGCCACCCGAAAAGGATCTGACACTTGATTATCCTGCCCCTCATACCCTTTTATCATTTGCTTTCCCAGCTCAGAAACAAGGTAGGGATCCTCACCAAAAGTCTCCCATTGCCTTGGAAAGCGAGGGTCAGGCCCGAGGTCCAGAACCGGCGAAAAGTTCCAGGGAATGGAACTCGCCCTGGTTTCGTAGGCAGTAACTTCTGCACCCTTCAGCACCAGCTCCCGGTTACGGCTTGCGGCCATCGAAATTTGCTGAGGAAACATTGTAGCACCGGCAGTATAGGTAGTGCCATGAATAGCATCAACTCCATAAATCACAGGAATTTTCAAACCTGTTTTATTCGCGTTTTGAATCTGGCTGATAATCTTATACCATACTCCAGGTGTGCGGGCCCTGTTATTTGCCGTATTGAGCACAGAGCCCACCTTGTAGGTAGAAAAGGCTTTTTCCAGCAAGGCAGGATCTAATTCTACGGGTTCATTACTGCTGAAACGATCTCGCCCTTTGGTAATCACATCCAGCGTTAATTGAGTCATCTGACCCACTTTTTCTTGAAGCGTCATCTTCGATAAGAGCGCTTGTACTTTACTATCAATTGAAACAGCCGATTCCTTCTTTTTTTGGGCCAGCACAGTACCTGCACAGGCCGCCACCAGGACTGCTGTTATAATGGCATTCTTCATGTTATCTAAAATTAAAAGTGGAATGTATGGTTGCAATCTGCATAAGAGCTGTCTGAGAAACTGGTTGATATCCATCCACCGCTCCTCAGACAACTTTCTTACTATTGTTTCTGGAACACCCTCACATAATCTACCATCATTTTTTGAGGCAGGATGGTAGTAGCATCAGGGCTTCCGGGCCAATTACCTCCTACTGCTACGTTAAACAGCAGGAAAAAATGGTTATGAAATTCACTCATCGCTGGAGCAGTGATATTCACAGCGTAAAACTGAACGTCATCTACAAGCCACTTAAGCTCGGTCGCGTCCCAGATCAGAGAGAACACATGAAATTTATCTGAAAAGTCGCCCGAAGCTAAACTGAATGACTTGCCGGTGGTAGCATAAGTGCCGTTGTTTTCATAGTGGATAGTGCCATGAACGGTATTGTCAAACCCCGGTCCGCCACCTACCAGTTCCATGATATCTATTTCGCCGCTTTGAGGCCAGGAAACGGTACTAATGTTATTGCCAAGCATCCATAGTGCAGGCCAGATCCCTTTCCCTTTTGGCAGTTTTGCCCGGATATCGATCCGCCCGTAGCGGAATATCTTCTTATCCTGCGTTTTTATTCTTGAGGATGTATATTCCCTTCCCCCGAAGCTTTCCCGCTTTGCGGTGATAGTCAAAAAGCCATCGGCAACTGATACGTTTTCCTGTCTGTAATACTGAAGTTCATTATTTCCCCAGCCATTATTGCCAGTCCCCGTTTCAAAAGTCCAGTCGCCGGTATTTAGGGAAGACCCATTAAACTCATCCCGCCAGATAAGTGACATTCCGGGATAGTTCTCGGGCGATGTATTTTCCTCACCAGACGAATTCACAGAAACAGAGATCTCTTTTGTGACCACGGCAGATTTATTGTCGGCCGAGTAAGCAGTAACTTTTACAGTATAAGTTCCACTTGAAGTATACCGGTGAGATATGGTCCCGGTAGTAGAGCGCGTCCCTTCCTCGTTGGCCGATGTACCGAAGTTAAAGTAATAGCGGTTGGCATTGCTAGCGCTAGCGGTGAAATTCACCAGACCAGAGCCGTCACTACTTACTTCAGCACTCAAACTGAGATTTGATACTCCCGCACTTTCTGTCTCCTTTTTGCAACTCTGTACCAGCAACGGGCACAGCAACAAAACCACTAAACAATATTGGATTAAACTCTTCATCTTCATCTTCTATGAGTTGTTATTCCCGTTCTGATTCCTGTCCTACGAAAAAAGGAATATTGGCAGTGGCTACCTTATTTTTCCCGTCCCTGACGTAAACGAACAGGCGATATGCCCCTTCCTTTTGAGGACTGGAAAAACTGATCTTCCCTTTGCCTTCCTGTTTGTAATTAAAGGTTACCGGGGCTGGTTTATCTTCATGATCTCCCCCTTCCCCTACCTTTGTCGCCTCAGGCAATAACTCCCAGTAATAATTCAATTGGTCATTATCCGGATCAATTGCCAGCACGTTTGCAGGATAGGTTTTGCCCGCTTTCAGATACACATTCAGGTTTGCTTTTTTTCCGTCCAGCTGGAAAGCGTAAATATGAGGAGCCTTATTCTCAGGATAAGTTCCTTTCCAGAGATACTGCATCACATCCACTACCTCCGACTCTTCTCCTTTATCGGTAAATAAGCCATACCAGGTGGGTGTCCGCTCCTGCTTTTGCCCCCATAAAAACACGTAAGAACCGAGACATTTTTCCCTGTCCTTTTCCACTGAATAGGAATACCGGCTCTTGTACACGGCAGCCTTTTCACTGCTCGTTTCTTCTACAGGTGCTTTCCATTTGGTGGATAAGCCTTCCCAATGCCCGGTCGGTCCCCATTCTGTGACGATATAAGGGCCGGTCCAGCCTAGCTCTGCCACCCGTTGCGGCAGTTCAGCCAAGCCTCCGTAGGTATTGATACAAAGAAAATCGATGGCAGTGGCTTTTGCTTTTATGTAGTCAATCTCGCTCTTATTAATGCCCGCCAGTACCGTGGAAGCAGGATGGTTCGGGTCGACCTCGTGAATCATCTTTGCGATATCATTCACTGCGTCCCAAACTTTAGGGTTTTTATACGACAAGTTCAGTTCGTTACCGATACCCCAACCAAGGAGAGCCGGATGATCTTTATATTTCATCACTTCCGATTTGATCCTGTCAAATTGCTTTTTAACTGCAACGGGATCATCATAATTAAAGCCGTGACGTTCTGCCGCTGCAGGAAGTCCCATCAGCACTGTCAGCCCATACTTTTGAGCAGAATCAAGTACCGCAGCCGCATTGTCTGTACTCCAGGTTCTTATCGAATTTCCTCCGTAGGCAGCCAGGCGGCTTAAATATTTACTACCCCCCGCCCCCTTAATAAAGTAGGGTTTTCCATCGCGGTACAGCTGAAAGCCGGAACCGGTATTTCTTACTTCTACCTTAACCGCCTTCAGGGAACTCTTTTGATCCTCCGTCTTCGCTATGCTCACATTCGATATCGCAAACACAGCAACTGCTATTTTCAAAATACTTTTTAACATCTAGTTTGTGTTTTGGGTTAGAAGAGAGGAGCCCTGAAAGCCCCTCTCCTTTAATTGGTTATAACCAAGATTCTGTCCCAGATTAGGATTCCTCTCCCGTTCTATCTGTGGAATCGGCAACAGGTTGAAGGCCTCATTATAAATCCTGTTTTCAAGATTCTCCACACTATAAGTGAAGGTTCCATTAATATTCTTCACGATCTTCATACGCTTCACAGGTTGGTTGAAATAGGTGGAACCTACTTTCCAGCGGCGCACGTCAAAAAAGCGGTGTTCTTCGAACGACAGTTCAACCCTGCGTTCGTTTCTTATCCGCTCTCTGAGTTGCGCTTGTGTTAGGCCGGCCAGGTCAGGTTGATCAGCTCTGTCGCGTACTTTGTTAATTGCAGTATAAACAGTGGCATCAGGACCCGATTGTTCGTTTCTGGCTTCTGCATAATTTAACAGCACCTCGGCGTAACGAATAAAAAGCCAGTCGTTATCTCCCCCCTGATACACCTGATCGGCGGTAACATATTTCTCATCCATCATCTTTTTCAGTCCGTACCCTGTTTTTGTCCGGTCGCCATTGGCTGCCATGTTGGCGTTTCCGCCTTCAAATGTTTCAACGGTTACCCCTTTCCATTGAGATCCGTTCCTAAGCAGCGACATATCGAGCCGGCTATCACGGTCTTTATAGGGGTTTTGAGGATCATAGCCCGAGCTGGGATCAGAGATAGGTTTTCCGTTCTTCATTTCGTAGGCGTCTACCAGGTTTTGGGTGGCATGAAAAGCACCCCAAACACCACCGATAACGGCAGGCGCTTGTATGCTCATACCCAGTTTCCAGGCAGTTTCATGGATTCTTCCCGGTCTCTGGTATTTCTTAGCGAAGATGACCTCCTTGTTACCCATCTTATCCAGGAAGAGCCTGTAATAGTCCGGATGCAGATCGTAAACCCCAAGATCCATCACCGCTTTAGCTGCGTCTGCAGCATTTTTCCAGCGGTTCACATCATTGGTAGGATTGTGAAGCGGACTTGCATAGTAAAGCAGAACCCTCGCTTTTAGTGCCAGTGCGGCTCCTTTGGTGGCGCGTCCAAGTTCTATGTCAGAGTAGCTCACCGGGAGATCAGCTGCTGCCTCGTCGCATTCCTTTACAATGAAGTTAACGCACTCCTCGAAACTGTTTCTTGGAACCAGTAAGTCGTCACTGACTTTCTGCTCAGTAGTGATCAGGGGCACACCTCCGAAGGCCTTGATAAGTTCCTGATAAGCGAAAGCCCGTAAAAACCGGCCTTCTGCTTTTAGTCGGGCTTTAAGTGCAGCATCTGTTGCAGGAACAGCATCTATCCGGGCAAGAAGCGTATTCGCTTTCCTGATCACCACATAATTAGCCTGCCACATTTCGATGCTGAAATTGAAGTTGGAAGGAGTCAGATCGCCATTCTGGACTGAATTAACATTGAGAGAAGCGTGTCCCTCAATATCGTCGGTCGCCATGTCCAGCAAGCCAAAGCCGACAGACCAGTCCTGCCCCAAGCCGGCGTCCCTGCGTTCAAATCCGCTTAGCAGGCTTGAATAAATATTGGTTACAAATTGACTTGTAAGACTGATATCACTGAATACCGCAGCATCTGAAACGAAGTCCGTGGGTTTTATATCAAGCACATCATCTTTACAGGAATAAGTAAGAGAAGCGATACAAAACGCTCCGATAAGCCATTTATATTTTAAAGAATTCATTTCCTTTTGATTTAATTAGTCAATAACTTAATCTGTGTATCCCTAGAACTGCACGTTCAATCCGAGCGTATAGGTTTTTTGTTGAGGATAATACCAACCGATGGCGCTGGTGTTCTCCGGATCAACGTTTAACATATCCGTGATGGTGAACAGGTTCTGGCCTGTAGCGAAAACCCTGATGCCTCCGGGCGTAATCCTTGAAAGTGCTTTATTTTTGATGGTGTAAGCGATCTCCACATTTTTAAGACGCAGATAGCTCGCATCCTCCACCCAGAAACTACTTGTCAGGTTATTATTTCCACTCGCATTCAGCGACAAGCGAGGATAGGTAGCGTCGGGATTTGCAGGTGTCCAACGGTCGAGCCATTCTTCGGTTACCCGGCCCCCGTTGTAAAAAGCCCAGGCTGCATTCTGCGTTAATAATTGCTGCGCTCTGCCAGCTCCCTGGATCAGAAAGCTGAACTCGAAGCCCTTAAAATTAATACCGCCATTAATTCCGTAGAGTATTTCCGGAAGCGGACCGACGCCAAGGTAGGTGATATCGTAATCGTCAATTTTACCATCGGGAGTTCCATTAGGACCGCTAATATCTTCGTACTTCAAATCACCGGGGCCGGTGGAGTTCAAAAACGCTGTAGGCTTTGGAGAGTTGTTATAGTCCTCCTGATCCCTGAAAATTCCTATTGCTCTGTAACCGTAGTAACCATTGTTTGGTCTTCCTGTAATTCGCTTTCCTGCAGGAACGTTTGCTGCCTCAGCTGCTTCTACGATCTTATTCCTTGCAAAAGTGAAATTACCTCGTAGATAATAATTCAGGTTCCTGCTGATGCTATTTTCATGACTCAACATCAGCTCAATACCCCTGTTCTCCACGATACCAATATTTTCGCTGGGTAAAGCAGCACCGAACGACATAGGAACAGAAAGGCTGCGTGTTGCGAGAATATCGTCCCGTTTTTCATGGAAATAGGTAAAGTCAAGTCCAAGCAGATTCTTGTAAAAACGCGATTCAAAACCAACATCCGTTTTAGTTGAAGTCTCCCAGGTAAGATCAGGATTCGCTATGGCACCGGGAGTTAACCCGTTGACGAGGGAATTTCCAAAAGAATAATTGTTATTGATCAGGTTGTACCTGTTGTAGTAGCCAAATCTGCTGCTGATCCGGTCACTTCCTAACTTACCGTAGGATCCTTTAAGTTTCAGATATTCTACAGCCTTGCTGCCATTCAAAAAAGCTTCCTTGCTTACCACCCATCCTGCAGAAACAGCAGGAAAATAGCCGGTCCTTCTTTCCGGAGCAAAGTTTTCAGACTGGTCGCGGCGCAAACTTGCCTGCAGAAAATACTTGCTTGCAAAGTCATAGTTGATGCGAAAAGCAGCACTTCTTAAGCCCGTTCTATTTTCATAATCACCAAGGGTCTCATTTAAGGCGGGACCAAAGTTGAGAAGTTCTAAAGCAGAGCTTTCGTAGCTGTTTCTGCCGCCATATAAATTGCTGTTATCATTCTCCTTTTGCAGGAAGAGTGCTAACGCGGAGATGCCGTGTTGTCCGAAACGATTTTCGTAATTGATGTGCCCCTGCAGTTCCAGACCTCTTGCTTCTCCGAAATTTTTGTTAAGAGATGATTTTGTAGGAGCAGTGGTGGAATAAGTCCCGTCTGCATTTTTTACGTATAGTGGCACCCATGAATTCCAGGCTTTGTTGTAACTGAAACTTCTGTCGAAAGCCAGAACTCCCTTCACTGATAATCCTTCTACCCAGGGAATATCCTGCGTCAGCTGGAAATTTGTTAAAAGAAAATTACCGGAAGTCCTGTTGTATCCACTTTCCGGACTTACCAGAGCGAGTGGATTTGGATAAGAGCCGGGGCTGGCTAAACGGCCGTCTGCCAGGGTGGCCGGTAGAATGGGTGGATTCCGCATCGTATGCTCAAATATGCCACCGGCCGGAGGTGTAATTCTGTTTTCGAGGCGGCCAGACAAATCAACTGCAAACTTGGTTGTGGGCGTAGCCTGAAGGTCGAGATTGGTGCGGACGTTATATCTTTTATAATTCAAGGATTCATAGAGCCCATCCTCATCGAGATATCCTAAGGAAGCGAAATACTTCACCTTTTCGGCACCCCCGCTTAGAGAAAGGTTATGTTGCATCCGCGGCGCATTGCCTCCCAGTACCAGATCCATCCAATCTGTATTGGGATATTGCTCAGGGTCAGATCCGCTTCTGAAACCCTCTAAGCGCTCCAGCGAGAACTCAGGACTGGCACTGGGATTATCATTTAATTTCGCTTCATTAAATAATACGGCATATTCATAAGAACCCAGATTTTTGGGAAGTCGGGTCACTTCAGACGCCCCATAGCTGAAGGAGTAGTTGGCCGTCATCTTCCCAGCCTTACCCCTTTTTGAAGTTACGAGTATTACCCCGTTTGCCCCTTTAACTCCGAAGATAGCAGCAGAAGATGCGTCTTTCAGCACGTTCACCGATTCTATCTCGTTAGGATCCATTTGAGAAAAATCTCTGAATGAGCGTACAATACCATCTACTACCACCAGTGGTTCCATGGTACCGCCGCCAAACGTAGAATTACCGCGGATATAGATCTGCGCCGCATCGGCTCCAGGCTCACCGCCCGGCTGTTTGGTAATTACTCCGGCAACACGTCCAGCGATGGCATTACTTAAGTCGCCAACAGGACTTTGTACCAATTGCTTGTTGTTGATAGTTGCGATAGAGCCGGTAACACTTTCTCTTCGCTGCGTTCCATATCCGACTACAACAACTTCATTCATGGTAATTGCATTATCATCCATCACCACATTAATTTCTCCACTCTGCTTAACCAGCACTTCCTGATTGGTCATCCCAACAAAACTGAATACCAAAGTGGAACCTGGCTTAGGAACAGTGATGGAGTACGTACCAGTGCCACTTGTTGAAGTTGCTGTAGTACCTTCTTTCACTCGTACGGTCACTCCCGGCAGCGGAAGTCCCTGCTTATCGGTAACCCTTCCGGTTACTGTAATATTTTGTGCTATAACCTGCTGTATTACGCAGCTGGTGAACAGCAGAATAAATAGGTATTTTATCTTTTTCATAATTGATTTGGTTAGTCTGTAAAATCTGGCTATTGCGCGATGAAGCGAAATTGATGTACCGTTTCATTTGCCTTTCCCGAGCGCAACACCATTTCGGTATCGGAAATAGAGATGATGCGATAGTTATTGGAAGAAACATCGGTTACACCAATAAATTTACTGGGAGGATTTTCAGGCAAAGTGATCGTCGCTAATCCTGCACCTGCAACTGTTGTGCTGAATGTAAAGCTTACGTTATTATAAGACCGGTCGGTCGAGCAGCTGTAATTAGGTGATATATTACCAGCATTGAATGTTGCTCCGTTAGCATTGTACGAAGCTTTGAAATCATTATTTACAAAGGCAAACGTATAAACATCATCCTTCTGACAATCTGCAAGGGCACCTCCCTGAAAGTACTGAGCCGGGTTCCCTTCTGTTCCTACTATTATCGGTGCAGTTGAGTTAGGATCAAGCTTCCAGGGGTGGGCTGTCAGCTTTTTGAAGATTTCGTTATTTAAGATCGGAGAAAGATCGTCATTGGCGACTGTTACTTGCTGTGTCGCCACATCGTAACCTCCACTTCCATGAGCGTAGAGTTTTACTTCATAAGTTCCTTTTTTTAAAAAATAAGCTGTATCAATTGCTTTTCCTGCTCGGAGCCCCTGGCCTGCCCCAATATCCCATTGGTAACGAAAGGCATTCTCCGAAGTACTTTCCAATAGGTAAGTATTCGTTTTTCCTGTTACCGGTGTTACTTTAAAGCTCGCCTTTGCGGCCTCTCCCAATTCTCCTTCATTTTCCTGACATCCGCTGAACAGGGACGCCATAATCAGGGGTATATAGAAATACCGCCGGGTTAAAAAAGATATACGATTCATAAGATTAAAAATTGGTTTGTTGAGGGTAAAGGTAGGGTACTGTCCCCGTTTCGAGCGATTTTAGGGGTACATCAAAACTACGTCAAAACCTCAAAAACTGCTTGTCTGAATAGATTTCGCCTACATCATTAGCTATACAAATGGAAATTCCATATTTTTAGGACAACTAATTATAACCCGTGCACAAATTTTTCCTTTCTCTGCTTTTAAGCATCTGGTTGGTGTCTTATGGGCAGAACCCGATCGGCCTGCCGGATATTATCAACTATGATAAAACCGTTTACAACGGGGGCACGCAGAATTGGGCGATTCAGCAAGATAGGAATGGCCTGATGTACTTCGCCAACAACGAAGGACTCCTGAGTTTTGATGGAACTTACTGGAAGATCTATCCTCTACCCAATAAGACCATCGTGCGGTCGATTGCCATTGCCGCCGATAATAGAATTTATGCCGGAGGGCAGGATGAGCTCGGGTATTTCTCGCCCACGAAAAATGGAAAGCTGGAGTTTCATAGTTTAAAGGATAAGCTGCCGGCGCATCTCCGCTCCTTCGCCGACATCTGGGATATTGTACCAAATGGTAAGGATGTCTATTTCAGAACAGACAATGCTATTTTCAAACTTTCAAATAATACCATAAAAGCCTTTGCAGCACCCTCCTCCTGGTTGTTCTTAGGGGCAGCAAATAATAAAGTAATTGCGCAGGACAAAGAAAAGGGACTAATGGAATTTACCGGGCGGGGCTGGACGCGTATCTCCACAAAGTTACCGGCCGATTTTGTTACCAGCTCCGTTTCTGCCTTGTCATCCGACAGCATCCTCCTTTCATCCCTGAACCACGGCTTATTTACGCTTTCAAACAATACCTTGGCTTCACTCGGCTCTTACTCGGGGACCACCTTTGTTAACAAGCAAATTCTGGATGCATTTAAAGACAAAAATGGAATGCTTGTAGTGGCCACGAATACCAACGGCTGCTACATTGTAAATAAGTCAGGTAGCGTCCTGTACAACTTCTACAAAAACTCAGGACTTCAAAACAGCACCGTGCTGGCCATCCATGAAGACCGAAACAGGAATTTGTGGCTCGGTTTGAACAATGGCATTGGTTTCATTGCCACCAGCAATGCAATAAAACACATAAATCCTGATATTTTCTCCGAAGGAATGGGGCATGCGTCCGCCATTTACAGAGGCAACTTGTTCTTCGGACTCTCCAGTGCTGCCTATTCGGTAAACATTAGTAATAACAATGATATAAGCTCTGTAAACAAGAATATTCAATACATCGAAAATACAGGAGGACAAGTTTGGGGAATGAATACGGTGGATGGAAAGCTGCTGCTGGGCAAACATGAAGGCGCGTTCCTCCTTTCTGAAACGCTCGCTTCTGGCTTTTCTGGCAATAAGGGGTACTGGAACTTCCTTCAATTCCACCATAAGAAGTATAATCATCCGATACTACTGGCGGGTAATTATAAAGGGATTGATCTTTTCCACTATACCGCAAGTAAGTATCAATTTTTAGCTTCTGTAAAAAACTTCCAGGAATCTGCCCGATTTATTACGATCGGAAATGATCATTTGATTTGGGCTTCTCATCCTTATAAAGGGGTTTATAAAATTGATCTTAGTGATTTAGATAATCCAAAGGTCAAGCTATATACAAAAAACGCCGGACTCCCCTCCACCTTTAACAACCACGTGTACAAGGTTAAAGGTCGCATTGTTGTATGTACGGAAAAAGGGATCTACGAGTATAACCGCGCAAAAGACAAGTTCGAACCCTCAGAAAGCTTCCGGAACATTTTCCGCCACTTATATATACGCTATCTCAGGGAGGACAATGAAGGTAATATCTGGTTCATTCAGGATAAAAGCCTTGGGGTATGCAAAATTTCAGGAAAGAAAGCCGAGCTGGTTTATTTGCCGGAGCTAAATGGCAAGCTGGTAAGCGGTTTCGAAAATATCAATCCTATAAATAAAAATAACATCCTTGTAGGGGCCCAAAAGGGGTTTTATCATGTTGACTTTGAGAAGTACATCAAGAGCACTAATTCTGTTAAGGTGCGGTTCAGCCTGATCAAGGCCACAGGAAAAACCGACTCGCTTTTATTTGGGGGATATTTCGGAGAAGTAAATGAGGTAAAAAAACAGGCCGCGTTTCCTACCGTGAAATACGGTCTGAATTCCTTTCATTTTGAGTACTCAGCGATCTTAAACAAGAACCAGTCGAATATTGAGTACAGTTATTACCTGGAAGGTTTCGACAAAGCCTGGTCTGCCTTTTCCAAAAAAACTGAAAAAGACTACACCAATTTACCCTATGGCGATTATGTGTTTAAGGTGAAAGCAAGGAATAATTTCGGTATTGAATCTGAAGCGGCAACCTACAAGTTTTCTATTGCCCCGCCCTGGTACAACACCCTGGTTGCCTATTTCTGCTATTTTCTGCTAACGGTTTTTCTCATCTACCGGCTGTACAAGGTGCAACAGAAAAAATTCATCCATCAGAAACAACGTTTCCAGGAGGAGCAAAAGCGCCTGGAGTACTTACATCAGCTGGAGATGGACAAGTCTGAGAAAGAAATTATAAAGCTGAAGAATGAGAAGCTGGAAACCGAAATCGAAGCAAAAAACTCGGAACTGGCATCCATTGCCATGCACCTGGGACAAAAGGCGGAGCTTCTTGATAAAATTAAAGCCGAGCTGAATAAGCTGAATAAGCATATAGTTAATGAAGAGCAACACGCGGATATTAATAAGATCCTGCGAACGTTGAGCAATGAAGAAAAAGCGGATGAAGGCTGGGAACAATTTGCTATGTATTTTGACAAAGTACATACGAACTTCCTCAAAGACATCAAAACCGCCTATCCCAACCTAACGCCGAACGACCTTCGCCTGTCGGCGTATTTGAAAATGAATCTGTCGACCAAAGAAATCGCGCAATTAATGAAAATATCGCCCAGAGGTGTGGAAATAAGTCGTTACCGTCTAAGAAAGAAATTGGGGATAAGCGGCGATATAAGCCTTTTCGAATTCTTCAAAGATTTCAAGGTTTCAGAGGAAGAAGCAATATAGTTAACGTGGTTCATGAAACCTAAGCTCATTTTAAGTGATAGCCCCGGCTAGATTTATCATTCTCGGGAGATAATCTTTTGCCTGTGCCGATCTCCCCATTGTTCCATCGCTACTAAAACATCATTTAATGTTTCACTGTAGGGTGTCAGCTGGTATTGGACGGTAACAGGTTTGGTATTACAAACTTCCCGACTAACTAATCCGTTCATTTCCAACTCTTGCAATTCTTTGGATAATATACGAGGAGAAATACCTGCTTCTCTAGCCAATTCGTTAAAGCCTTTCTTTCCACTTCTCAAAACAGAGATCAACACCAATTTCCACTTCCCCCCTACTACATCAAGCGTATCTCTTATTGCCAACCTGGCTTTCGCACAGCTTTCCACATCGTGCTTTATCATAACTATCCTTTTTGTAACTACTATCCTTTTTGTAACAGATAACAAATGTATAGCATTTATACTGAAGTTTGCATGAGAATTAAAGATTAAAAAACATCATGTCACAAAAAACAATCGGAATTACAGGATGGGCACTAACCATCATTTTAGGACTTCTTTTTACTACGAGTGCCTTTATGAAGCTCAGTCAAAACCAGGCTGCTATTGCACAGGCCTCCGCATTCGGAATTGATGCTGCTGCGTATCAATTTATAGGATTTATTGAAATTGTTTCATTAATCCTATTTGTGATCCCAAGGACAGGAGTCTTAGGATCCTTTTTACTAGTTGCTTATTTAGGTGGAGCCATCGTCACGCATTTGCAGCATCAAGAATCCATAGCAACAGCCGTTACTGTTCAAATCGTGTTATGGATTACAGCTTTTATCCGTTTTCCGGAATTGAGACAACGCCTAGTACCGGCAAAAGTTAAAAATGAAGTTTTGAGAACCAATAAGGCTGCGTATTCTAACATGCAAAACGCATAGTTGTCGCCTTCTGGACAATAAGGTGCTGAGGCGCTGTCGAGGCAGGTGAAGAAGTTAAAGATTAACGGTGCAATACAGCTAGTCATGCAAGCTGTATTGCACTAATAGGAATTTTTAAAAATTAAGGTTATGCCAATTAAAAGAGAACTGATAAAAATAGATGCACCAGCCGGTCAACCAGGCTTTTTAGGAGCAGGCCATATAGCAAGACCCGTAGTTAGCGGCCCATTTTCTGTTACTGACCCCTTCATTATGCTGATGGATGATATGTTAGATAAAAAAGACAATCAGCCAGTTGGCGGACCACATCCGCATGCCGGTTTTGAAACTGTTACTCTTCTCTTGGAAGGTGAAATAGGTGATGAAAGTCATAAAATGAAGGGTGGCGACTTTGAAATTATGACGGCCGGGAGTGGCATAATACATACCGAAACGATTGATAAAAAAGCGAAAATCAGACTGTTGCAATTATGGCTCAATCTTCCTCAAAAAGACAGATGGGTAACACCAAGACTACAAAACGTTTCATTGCAGCAGGTACCAGCAAGTAATAAAGATGGCGTTGCGATTAAGGTTTATAGCGGCACGCTGGCTGGTTTGACCTCTGCTGTCCAAAATTATTCCCCCTTGATCGTTGCTGACATTTTTATAAACGAAGGTACTTCAACAGAGCTTGAACTACCCGCCAGCTACAACACATTCCTGTATATACTTCACGGTAGTGTCCGGGTCGGCGAGGAAGAAAAGCTATTGCAAAAAGACCAGGTTGGCTGGCTTGACCTCTTTGAAGATGCCGCTAAAAGTGAGTTGAAGCTGATAGCAGGAATTGAAGGCGTTCGTCTTGTCCTCTATGCGGGAAAGCCGACAGGTGATAAAATCACTTCGCATGGACCCTTCATTGGTGATACTCCACAAGATATCCAACGACTATTCCAGGAGTATAGAAGCGGCAAAATGCAACACATCAATACGGTTCCCGAGAGACAAAAAATATTCTTGTAGAAGTACGAAAGACTAGAGTTGAACGAGATTCGAAAGACGTAAAGCAGATCCTTTCATTGCGACGTTTATTTGGGTTGGCCGGAAGGGTCTACATTGAAGGGATAGCTTTTGTTGTTCTGTCCTTGTGGCTGAAACTTTCAATTAAGTAGCTAACATTTAGGAGGTGCACATCTCGATTCTCGCACCAAATTTTCAGTTTTTGTTATTAAATCTCCAATTCCCTGGGTTGATGGATCCCCTTTTTTTGCTTCTTCAAAAACCTGCAAGGCCTCAGGGTACTTGTTTTGTTCGAGATAATAATATCCTAAATTTTTTAGCCCGTTGAAATCGGTAGGCTTTACGAGTCGAAGATAATTTGACTTTATGAGTTTTTTATAGAAGTAAACCAAAGTAGCAATGCCGATTAGCACTGAAGAAGCCAGGGTAAGGAGTATCTGCCCTGTCGCCATCACAGTGAATCCCTCTGATGTCACCGCAGGATAAATATAAATGATCACAGCAAAGGCTGCGAAAAAGGACAGAAAGCCCACTACTGTCGCAAAAATTAATGCAGTAAGATATATTAGCGTTTTTCTGGTCATCCCTTCCTATTGAATATGACAGTTCTTGAAGGTGGCGCTTAAAAGCTTTGTTTTTTCTTTTTCTCAGTTAAACTCTAAGCGGATATTCTTCGATTAAACCGCTATCTATTATCAGAACAAAGGATGTTCTAATTCCTTTTTTGATCCCTGAGGCGACGATCCGCTGTAAAGATTAATATCATAGCCCTACTTTCCTGTATCTCTGTCGCTCGCTTTGTTAAAATTTACGACACTTTACCATTTTCGAATCACAGCTTCCAGTCTTGCAGCAAGTAATGCCAGGTGTCGCTTTACTGTGAAATGAATTTCACGGAACTCAGCAGTCCCTTATTGAAAATGTAAAGGTGGGATACGTCGAGGGCGCAGGACTCAAACCACACGACTTTATATTTACTACTCAACTCTTTCGGAAAGTAATCAAAGAATGATTGGTAAAAGTCCTGTGCGCTCATCCCAATTCTTATATCTTTTGCAAAAGCTACTTTGGTGTCTACTATTTGTCCCCCCCGGAGGTATCCATGTGTAGATGCTTCGGGGTCGTTATCTAAAAATATGTTAAGCTTGTTGCCCCCTTGGATCAAGTCCATGGATTCGCTCCACTCGAAAAAAGCTGGACTTATATTAGTGTTTGTGAAAGTGTCTCGTTTGAAATTCGTGATTGTGAAATCTTTTAGCATGCTTGTTTCAAGTGAGGATTTGTCTTTGAGTTTACCGAAAGGAAAATAAACGTATTGAGAGCATGTAACCAGGTGAAGGGTGTCTCCGAAGATTGAGCGAATGAATGGAATTCGAAAGATTCATTTGGCGTCGCCCAATAATTGCCGATGGGAAAAGATTTTGTAGTGTCTATTACAAAGGCCGGATGAGATCTATAGGCTACCGAATCGGAACACCCGGCGATAGCGAAAATAACGATCACAACTACAAGGAGAAAGGTTATTTTCGTTCTAGGATGTTGCATAATGTTAACTTTTGTTGTGATTTAATTCAGTCAGCAGGTCATTGTTCCCTGCTTATTCTTTTTCCTGATATTCCGGGTCAAACTCCACGATCCATTCAATACCGTACTTGTCTCTAAAACAACCGCCATACGAACCCCATGGACTATCACCGATAGGCCCTTCTATTTGTCCTCCTGCTGAAAGCCCATTAAATAATTTGTCTGCTTCTTCTTTACTTTCCGTAATTACGACAATCTTGCTTCTGTTCTCATTTTCGTTGGTTGTTCCCAAGATTTCCGGAACATCATTTCCCATCAACCTGTTACTTTTACCGATAGGCAAAGCAATGTGCATAATTTTATTTTCTTCTTTTTCCGCTACAGGGAATTCAGAACTTGCAAGGTCTTTGAAACGAACAACTTTGGAAAACTCTCCGCCAAATACTGATTTGTAAAAAGTAAAGGCTTCTTCGGCATTTCCGTTGAAGTTAATGTGAGGGTTGATTAGTGCCATTTTGGTAAATTGATTTTAAGATTCGAACCTACTGCTTAATCGCCAAATAAAAAGGTGTAATCGCGTCAAAAAAAGAGGTTGATTGCGCCAGAGGTTAAGGTAGATAGATCAGCCTGGACCGGGTGTTGGGGGGGTAACGTCTAAGGCTCTAAGCTGTCGTGGATACTTTTACCAAACTGGCCTGAGCACTAAAGTGTGCAGAAAGCACATACCTTCCAAATAATAACTCAGCGGCAATAACTTGACGCCGTGTTAGCTGTAGTACTTTCATTCTCAGTTTTGAATATTTCGTTTATCCTAGGTTGCAAAAAATAAATTCCTATGGGAAAAAGAATTATTAACACCATGTCTCCAATCCAATCCTTGAACTCCACTTGCTCCTTCATTTCTACTTGGTTAATAGTTTTTGCAATGAAGCCGATGCAATACAGAAAAGAAATTGAGCCAACTAGGTTAAAGAAAGAAAGGATTTTATAGGTGGTTTCGTCGACATCTTTTAAAAAAGGGTCTATTGTGCTAATAACAAAGTATACCAGCATAAAAATTAAAAGAAATTTGAATATTATCAGGTTTAAGGGCTTGGGATGTCGTAGTTTTTTGTACAGACTCACACCTACCGACCAGTGCCACCCAAAGTAAAGAGTGAACCAAAATACCAGGATTAATGGCACAAAAAACAAAACCAATGCAACATCCGCGAGGAATGTTAGCAACGACGCAAACAGTATTGCTAGAAAAGGAACTCCTAGAAATAGTTTCAGTAATTTATAATTGCTAGCACTTAAAAGTTTATTCATCAGCTTGCTACTTAAAGCACTACAACCATGTTTAAGTGTTCATATTGTCCCATAAAAACCACCTCGTCGGCAACCTGCCCTTTCGCAATTAAAAAGCGTAAGTCTTTGAATGCGGTTGCTCTGGTTCTTGCCCAAACAGACGAAAGTGATTTATTGGGAACGCTTTCGCTGTTGCAAGCACTAAAGTAACTAAAAAGTCTTCAGTTGGTACAGGTCAGCCGGGCATAGCTTTTAGTTGACGTTACGCTTTAGTGTTCTTACTTTCTGCCCGTTAAGGCTACTTTTATACCAAGTCCGATCATTGTTAGTCCACAAACTTTGTTTAGATAAGTCGTTGCTTTCTATTCGCCTTCAGTTTGCCTGTGTTACATTCGGGGGACAGAAGGACTACTGATAGGATTAGCTGAACAACTTGGCAACGAAAACGCGGCACACATTTTAGAGAACAAAAAGTAGAAAACAAAGAACCGCTAAAACGCTATTGCTAAAAGCAGCCTTCAGCAATACCGGCTCCGTTACCTCTGGCATTTAAAACCTGAGGACTGAAGCGTTTCCACTCACTTACCCCCTTAAGTAGCCTCTCCAAAAAAGCTATGTTTTCCCGCTCTGTCTGCAGCAGACGCTCATAAAGCTTCTTGTTTTCGTCTAAAGCCTCCATTAGTTTATCGGGGGATTGAAATTGGACCCATGATCATAACTTACGAAGCCGGCTAAACTCCAGCTGGTTTAGCGAGTCCTTAAAAACAGAAAAGCCTACCAGGCTCAGCTGGTAGGCAATACAAAAACAAGATACTGCTATTGCATTTAGTGATTATCGCTGTTTTCGAAACCGAAGATGGTCAGGCGGTACGGTGCTGCTGATACCGCTAGCTTTTTGATCTCCGCCAGCCTGCTGAGGTTCACCTGATGCACTTCGCCGGCTTTCGGGAGGGTAATGTAGGCATAACGTCCGGTAGCTTCCAGGGTCGGTTTCTTGGTTTCGTCTTTTGCCGTAGCCGCCAGCACCCTCCCTTCCCGTTTTAAGGCGCCGTTAGCCAGATCATACAACTTTAAGGTGCCATCATGTAGTAACACCAGTAAATTTTTCTCCGCCCTATCTATTTTGCACTGCATGATATCGGTGCTTTCGATAATGGGTGTGATGGTATTGGTAGTCGTATTGATAAAATACGCTCCTTTAGCTGCCGTGTATCCGATGAACTTGCCATCCGACCCGCCTTCCAGGATGGTTCCAAACCAGGCCGTCCCAAAACCTGCAGGATGAGGAAGCAGTCGCTGCGTACCTGACTGATCTACGATCAGCAGACCACTACCCGAGCCAAACACCGATACCTTCCCGTCGCTGGCATTCCCGTGTATGCCCGTCGTTTGTATCGTTGAGGCTGCTACCTGTGCCCCGGAGGCGTTGATGAGCTTCACCCGCTCCGGTAGGGAACCGGCAACCGATCCGTCTTTGACGGTAATCGCATAATTGCCGTTATCAAACTTGGTCATGGCTCCATGATGTGCAATGCCGCCTGCATTGATGGCGTTCATTTTGGCACCTGCCGTATGGAAGTTATTTTCGTTAGCAATACTCAAGGTACCATCACCATCATTGAAGGTAATAATCTCAGTTCCCTTGGTTTTGAAGTGCGTGGGCTTATTGGCCTCCCCTGTTAAGGCGGCAAACTTTGGCGTGGCTTTGGTGTCTACATGATCGCCGTGAAATTCAAGACCGCTATCAAAGATCTCCACAAAGTTGAAGCTGGTATGCACCAGCGCCGCATAACGGCCGGATGCAGTTGTATAGAGGGCCGACTTAGGATGCCTGGCAGTGAATTTTTCTACTTTGCCCGTGGCCGGGGTGATGAGGCTTAACTCATTGGTAAGTTCATCATTCACCAACACCCTTATATAGCTGTGTTCAGTGTCGGCATCAATAATGGGATCATCGCCGCGCTCTTTTTTACATGCTGCAAAAACGGTGATAAAAAGAAGAAAGATATATAGTATTAGTCTGTTAGATTTCATGTTGTTGTTATATAGGTTTCCCATCCGGAATAAACCAGGTCTTTTGTGAACGCCAACACCCTAAAACTGCGCGTTACTTTTCCAGCAACTCGTTGGATTGAACGGTATTGGTATTCGTTAAAATTAGCATATAGGAAGTCATCGACAGGAAAAGCCCTTCGATGTTATTTGGCCGGACAAGGGTGTTTAAACCTGCTTGCGCTTCGAGGGCTTCATTTGGACGCAGATGCGAGTAATTACGCGTCGGCTCGGGCTCGTCGAAAGCTGAGCAAGGCTATTGAGGTGCCTTTATGGAACCCCTGGTGCTGAATACACCTAAGCTTGCCGGTAAATGGTCTGAACGAGCGGGGGACTATTCCCCGAAAAGAGCAGCAGGTCGTTGAACAGGTAAATGAAGGGCTCTTGAACCAACGGGCTGACTACTATTACCCTTGCTGGTGCTGCGTGGAAATGATAAGAAACAGGAAGCAGCCGGTGACTTTGGTGGAGGATGTAATCGCACCATTCGCAGGACGGCCGGGCCTGATCAAGGGAAGCCTCTTCGGGTGCCTTGCTGCCAACGAGCGCTGAATCCCTTGTACTTCTGTGCGAGTGCGAAATCTCAGCTAGGAACAGGATGGCGAATATCAGCAGCAAGAGGCTGGCTATTGCCTTTACATCAAAATGGGTACGCCTGTTTACGCCTTTGCTCATTGTTGCAACAAAGATGCATTAAGAAATCAGAAGTCGCAATTAAATTTTATAATAGAATGAAAGCGATCCACCTGCCCGCTTTGAAGTCCCTCCGCATTAAAATTCTTATTTTTGTTGCGCATGGAAGAAACAGAGACTGGACGCCGGTTTGATCAATTACTGGAGAAGAATAACCTGAAAAAGACGCAGCCCCGGCTGAGCGTGTTAAAAGTGCTGGCTTCCCGGAAAACGGCGACTTCTCAGCCTGCCCTGGAAGAGATCCTAGGTGCAGAGATAGACCGGGTGACCCTGTACCGCGTGCTCCGTACCTTTGAAGAAAAAGGGATCATCCATAAAGTAATCGACCTAAACGGGACTGCGAATTACGCCACCTGTGATGAGTCCTGCACGGAACACGCACACGACGACAGGCATGTCCATTTTAACTGTACCCACTGCCTGCATGTGTACTGCCTCGATTCGCTTCATATCCCGGCACTCACCATGCCTGCTGGATTTACCGCCAGTCAGATGAATTTGATCGTGTATGGTATCTGCGAGGAATGTAACGAAAAGGAGCGGTAGTGGAGACGATAGGCGGAGTTAGATGAATACTTTGTACTATTTCTCCGTGTTACAAAAACCTCAATAAGATACCCTCACGCACAGAAGGATGTTCCCTACGACGACCGTGTATTTGATTTGGCTCGAAAAAGTCCTATTTATGTATTATGGTATCTACTTCAGTCAAAAAAAGACATTTAAAGGAGGAAAATCAGTTCCGGGGAAAAATGTCAAATCGTAGACTTGGATACTAGTCAAAATTTGAAGCATGAAAATCGTATCCTTTGCAGTGGGACTTGTTCTTGGACTACTAGTGTCTGTAGTTGTTATTTACGGAGACGCTTTGGTTCCGTCAACTATACAGCCGATTTACTTTCCTGAACCAGATGTAACACTCTATTTAAAAAAAGACAACTGGGGTATCTCAGGAGACGGGCAAATAATGGCATTGTCGACTAGTGAAAAATCTGATATAGATAGAAATTCAGAGGAAGATTATATATTGGAAGGACTAAGCCAGATATTCTATAAGCAAGACCGGAATACTCTGACACTATTTGTCACCAGAAAATTCAATCAACCTAAAAGATTTGAAAGCGGGATAATTATTAAGCAAGTGGAATTAGAAAATTCAGAATTTCAAGACCTATTCGACAAAGCAAGAGAAAGTATTAAACTTTTCTAAAATTAACACGATGTTTAAAACGAGCCTCTCTCACCTGATTATTGCCAATTTCTACTGTTAAGCATATTAATGACCCTTGACACGGAAGTACTGCTAACCGGACAAAACCTAAAGACCTACGCTTAGTTTCAATGCTAAAAGCCCTACTATCAACTTACTTGACAATATTTGCGGCGCTTCTTCTTTCAAATTGCCATCCTTGCCTGCTCTTGGGACTTTGGCTATAGCCAGGTGAGCGCTATCCCGAGCGAATCAGAATTATTAGGGACTTATAAACTTGATGACAAATCCAGGTCGCTCGTAAATGATCATGGATTAGACCCGGAAAAGTGTAGCCTCTCGTTGAAAAAAGACGGACTGTTTCTCTTGCAAAATGCGCCACCAGGAATTAGTGACGATAAGTCCCCTACTGAATCACTCAGCAAAGTGGGTATCTGGAGTGTAAGTTCTGTCGACTCTTCCGGCTTCTTGATAGAACTACAAGGTTTATGTGTAGTCCCGTTAAGTGAAAAGGGTGAACGACTCGCGATTCCGATTACTATCGGAGACGGAGATGAGTGCAACGGGATAGTATTTGTAAAGGAATAAGCAATACGGCAAAACATCAGTGGCCACGTCAATTTTCAGGAGCCTTCACGTGTCTTTTCCCCCGACTACCTCAGGATTTGCAACAAGCTCTGCGGATTCAATCATAAAAAAGAGTTCCGACCCGCTTAGCCTGTTAAAGAACGACAACCGCTGTATTTGATTTGCTTTGAAAAAGTGTTAACTATGTATCAAGATACCTGTAGGAAGCTGTTTGAAGGGAAAGAAGTAGTTCAGGTAAATGGAGATATACAAATTGGTAAACCGTGAGGTTGCCTTTAATTGTTTGCGGCGTTACTACAAACTGAGATGGAAACAACAATCAATCCAAAAACATCAAAACCACCCTATTTGTTAGGACTTATTTGTTTAATTCCGTTAGTTGGAGCATTTCTTGGTTTAGGTCTTTTGCTTTATGGATTTCTGAAGTATAAAGACAAATGGCTTTCCATTATTGGGGCGGCAGGTATCTTGTGGACTATTATTGTTTACTCAACGCTTTTTTACGCAGGTAAACATTCTTTAGCTTTTAAAAAGGGATTCGAAGACATTTCCCAGATGCAACTGAATAGCTTAGTAAAGAATATCGAGTACTATAAACTTACCCATGGACGGTACCCCGATAGATTAGAACAGCTTCAAGAAGATGATAAACTAGCACCGATCAATGATGCAGCACAGGGGATGAACACGAAAGGAACCGTATATTATAATTATGAAAAAGTTGGAGACAATTATTCCCTCTTTTCATCTGGACAAGACGGAATACCTAAGACAAAGGACGATTTGTTTCCGCAAGTGACAATTACAGGCAGCAGTAAAATTGGTTTAATCAGACACCGTTAACTAAAATACGACTATACTTGATATGTTGAAGCTGATGAACATGGACTAAACCAATTATTTTAACATCAACATAAATTAAGTGAAGCTGAAGTATTTCAAATGCTTTTAACAGCCACCCCCTTTTCCGTTTTGTGAAATATTAAAACTTGGCCCGCCATCTTCTACCACCACACCAGGAAACGCCAATTAGCGAAACTAAGGGCTTAGCTATTCCTTCCTATCTGCATCCTCCGTCTCAAATTTGCTTATATGCTGACACAGCTTTTTGAGTTCTTTCAGCGTGTAATGTCCATCGATTACTTTGAAGGTGCAATCCTTATTATAGCTTATTACTGCAATCATATCTCCCATCGAATGGAGGTAAAAATACTGGGAGTCATCCCCCTTTTTGGTTCTCATTTTTTGTATCGTGACTTCTACTTCCCGATCCCTTAAAATCGCTTTCGTTTTAACTTGTCTCATAGTATATAAAGGATAAATAATGTCGAGAAGTTTTCAGAGACGAGTTTCTTCGCGATAGAGAATATGAAATCAACTTCCCTTCTAGCAGAGCGTGCAGACTTAATTACGCAACCTACACCAGCCGAAGATTTTACCCGGGAATCTTGAAAAAGCAGAGCGCGAAGCCAGCTTAGCCCGATTTAATGAAGCATTAGGAGAATATCAGTTTCACGAAGTCGCTGATGGAGATATTCCCTACAGACCTCCTCAGGAACATCTATATTACCCTTAAGCTTAGTGGAAACGCAGGCCGCCCTGCCGGGCAGTATAAGCGACGCGGAACTGAAATTGCGAGCCCTTAACTTTTATTCGAGGCGATCTTAATGAAAAGAAGCTCCGTGGACTACTCTCCCGCAAGCTCGAGATAAAACGAATCGCCGCCGAAGCTCATGGAATGAAACAACCGAACCTCTCCGCGCCTATGTCTTTCAAACTACTGCTGCACACCACATCAAACTTCTGCCTCTGCAACTTTAGCTGTCTGCTGGCTTCCGATTTTGACGGTACCGGTCTTTGCTGCAACGGTACTCTTTGCAGACCTGTTTTTGCCAGTAGGTTGCACTTGTTCTACAGGTGTTAGCGGAGCGGCCGGCTCCGCGGGAGCGGTAATTGATTCTTCCGACTTGGCCTTAGTAACAAAATCAATATCCATCTTTTCTACAAGGCTTGCTGCTATCGTTCTACTGACCTTGGTGATCCGTCTGGAAGTCTTTTTAGAGTTTGTCCCCAGCTTTTCTGCTATCTCATCCAGAAAACTTGAAATCTGCAGTGATATTTCTTTTCCAACAGCCTTCTGAACCTTTCGCTTTAACTTTTTACTTTTTTTCCCCATAACAAGTTGTTTAAGTCAAATTAACATGAAATTTCGACTAGATTAATATTATCATTTTGTTAAGTCCATCTATGTAATTTAACAGTTTTCTACTAGCTCCTTCTTGGAGCTGTGTGAACTTAAACCGTCATAACATCCCTTCCGCTACAGAATAAGTAGCTCGATGCAGATTCTGGTGATAGTGGCGAAGATTTAACCCGCACTAAACAATTACCTAATAATCAATAGATACTTTTAATACCGTCGCCCTCTAGCAACGATAGTCTCAACGATGAAAATACGAGTGGAAAAAACGGATTCCTTTCTTTGTCTATGTAAAATCTTGTATTTGTCTTCCACTACACCTAGTCATATTCTAAACCAGGAGGAATATCATAGACTAGTGAACCTTGCTAAAGCCTACTTCAACGCAGGTTTGTATGAGCAGGTTAGTCAATACCTTGAGGAGAACCGGTACCATTTAAACTGGTGGGCAGCCTACCTTCTAACCAAATACGGCTCGCCGCATCCCGAACTGGAATCAACTTGCATCGAGGTTTTGGAAAGCAATGCGGCAAGCCCCGGTTAGGCACTAATCAATAACTATTGAAAACTTCTAATATGCTTTCTTTCCAGGAGTTGGTTACCCAAGAGACGGTCAAATTGCTAAAGTTAAAGGGCAGCCCTTTCCCAGGAAAAAACTAAAAAACATCTTCCCTGTCATTCAATAAGTTGAGTTAACACTACATCAGAAGCGTTTTTTTGCCTGAACCTATCCATTCAAATTTCGTATAGTAGCGGTCAAAGGAGAAGAATTGAGCAGAGAACTACTATTAAAAAGTACGTTAAGAGACAATTTCACAGAGCAGTTCATCAACCGGTTTATTCAATTTCAGCTTAATGAAGAGGAAATGAGAAAACTGGTTCTCCTCACGAACCGCTTCACCGAAGATATCGCCCCTACGCTTACCGACTCCTGCCTGATTGCTGCTATGTACCATTTCTTCATGAAGAAGGCCAGTAATCTTAAAATAGTCATTCTCACAGGCACTGTAGCTTTTCGTCAACAGGTAATCTATCGCTGCACCAAACCTCTTCCCCCTGCTTCCAAACCAGTCCATCCCGCCGACTGGAAGTCCTCTCACTTTTGGGCAGAATGCGGCGGGACGATTATTGACCTATCCTTCTTTCGGAGAATCTATGCCGGCGAGATAAATGAGCCGCTAAAATCAAAAATAACAGAGAGCTTCGGTTTCGACCGAGGGGCCATGATTGCAAGCTCAAAGACATTTGAACAGCATGAATTCCAATACATCCCGGAATACTCACTGTCGATAAAACAAATGGAAGGAATAGTCACCAATACTCCCCGGCTCAAACTACCAGGGACCGATAAGCTGATTTTGCCGAAAGGCCAATGAAGAGGCCTCTCGAGCTTACTAAACTTTACCGACAGGAATACGATAGCCCTAAATAATTCACAAGAGGGAAAATCAAACAGTAAACAAGACGATCGGCATAAATGCGTATATTCAACTGCGATGTCACTTAGATACAAACCGGAATAACCAAGGCGTGTTTCATCTAACAGCTACATCCCGCATCACAAATAAATGAATCGATGAAAAAGATAGTCCTTTTCTGCATCTGTTTGATATCCTTCTGGACTGCGTGTTCCAAGAAAAGCGATAACAATAACAGTGGAAATAATGGTAATACCGACCCGGGCGGCGACTCAGCACCTGTAGAGACGAATCGCCCCAACACTAACTACGCTCCGGCTTTTCCGGGCCAGACAAGGGTGAAGGGAGTAAAAACTGCTTCCTCCTACCGGGGAAATGTGATTACTTCGGCTCTCAATGCTCCGTGGGGAATTGCAAGCCTGCCCGATGGTCGTTTACTGATCGCGGAAAAAGCGGGAACCATGCGTATTGTATCGACCAGCGGAACAGTGGGAAATGCGATAACCGGCATTCCTTCGGTTAATTCTGCCGGACAGGGTGGCTTGCTGGGTCTTTGTATCGATCCGCAGTTTGGCAGCAACAGGATGATATATTGGGTCTTTGCGGAAAATGTTAATGGCGGCACTGTCACAGCAGTAGCCAAAGGAAGGCTTGCGGATAATGGAAGCAGCATAGAAGGAGCCACTGTTATTTACCGTGCAAATCCTCCGGCTAACAGCACGTTGCACTATGGTGGACGTATCGTCTTTGACCAGACCGGAAATCTTTTGGTAAGTACAGGAGAGCGCTCCAGTTTATCTACCCGCCCCCTGGCGCAATCTGTAACTACTGCACTGGGGAAAATTGTTCGGATTACTACTAATGGGCAGCCTGCCCCGGGAAACCCCAGTTTTAGTGGAAGCGGTGCTTTACCTGAGCTTTATAGCACGGGCCATCGCAACCCTCAGGGTATCGTTTTGCACCCCACCACGGGAGAACTATGGTTAAGTGAACATGGCCCACGTGGGGGCGACGAGATTAACAGGGTAAGGCCAGGCCTTAATTACGGTTGGCCAACTATTACTTATGGGATCGAGTATAGCGGACAAACTATCGGGAATGGTATTCAGCAACAAAACGGAATGGAGCAGCCGGTCTATTACTGGGACCCAGTAATATCGCCCAGTGGAATTACATTCTACAAAGGGAACCGCGTACCTGAGTGGGAGAATAACCTGTTCGTATGTGCTTTAAGCGGACAACATATTGCCCGGCTGGTCATCGAAAACAACCGCGTTACCGGCGAAGAACGATTGCTTTCGCAGGAGAACCAACGCTTCAGGGATATTACGCAGGGAACAGACGGTGCACTGTACGCAGTGACAGACCAGGGTCGATTGTATAAAATCGACAGGCAGTAGACTTGCTATAAAAGATCTCGGATGCAGACAATTTCTTCCCCTTTTTCTTAGGGATTCGCTACTGCGACAATGCCGGCAATCCCTTCCTTCTTAAATCAACTTATCCGGTGTTACAGGAAGCTCCTAAATGCGCTTGCTGGTAGCGTTAAATATGGCAATTTCACCCAAGCAAAGGTTTAAAAAACTAGCCAAGGACGACGATCGATGTCACCATGCGGGAATGATGGCGCTTTTTCATCTTGAATAAGCATTAGCTTACACGAAAAACTGAAACAAAATTTAAAACGAGTTGAGGATACAGCTCAGCAATTTTATAAAGTAAGGCTGGCTACTATAATCCAGATAATATAATGCTGAATAGAGCAGCGGAGCCTTTGAAGTGCCTTGCGCATATGTTGCTCCACTGTATTGACAGAAATATTCAGACGAACAGCAATTTCCTTATGCGAGAGATGTTCCTGTCGGCTTAATACGAAGACCTCGCGACATTTAGACGGCAAACCTTCGATTCCCTGTTGCAGCGAGTCCTTTAATTCATTACATGCCACCTGCTGCTCGGTTTCGTTATGACTTTCGTTATTCGTCAGGAGTAAAAAGTCTTCGTGTTTTTTCTTTCGCAGTACCTCCCGGTAGTAATTGAAGATGCGGTTACGCAATGCTCCGTACAAGTAAGCCCTGATGTTTCTGCCGGCATCTAAGCTGTCTTTCTGCTTAAAGAGGTCAAAAAACACATCCTGCACCAGTTCTCTCGCAGCTTCCCGGCTGTTCGTTTTTCTGGAGGCCAGGCTTAGAAGATTCGGGACATGACGGATGTAAAAGACATCAAAAGCCTTTTCTTCCCCCTCTTGCCACATCGCAATCAGCTGAGCGTCGGACAGTGAAGTGAAATGATCTGTACTTATCTCCTTTCTTCTCATAACAGAGCGGGGGCTGGTGAATATCTGATTGGTTTTGAAAGACACCAACAGAATATGCTGAGCAAATATAGAAGCGGGCTTATTAAGCACAAGTTAATATAATTTTAAGTTTTACAGGGCTCTCTGATCTCGCTGCCTCCAGGATTCATCAATAAAGTCGACGGACGATTTTTTAAAAAAAAAAGAGACTTCCAAATAACGGTTGCTGCCTGTCCAAGGTAATACACTCCTAAAATACCAGGGATGGACAGTAAAAGACTATCGTTACTTCTTCAGAAACAAAAGCTCGGAATTGCTTCTCAGGAAGAGATCAAAGAGCTGGAAGAATGGTACAACAAGCTCGACTACCCGCTTGACCATACTTTTACTGATGAAGCTACGGCTAAAGACATGCTCAGAGACTTACGTGCTCAATTAAATCAGGACAAAGAACAGTTTGTTCCAATAAAACCTATAAAGCCTTTTCCATTCAAGTATATATACCGCATTGCCGCCTCAGTCGCACTGATCTGCACTTTGTCTGTAACCTGGTACTTTAGCAGCCAAAGAAAATCACCGGAAAAGACAACGCTGACGGCCCGGTCAAAACCAAACACATTCTTAACCCTTCCCGATGGAAGCACCGTGATATTAAAGCCCGGGAGCAAGATCCGCTACCTTACTTCCTTTACCGCTAAAAGCAGGGAAGTTGAACTGGTGGGCGAAGGCTACTTTGATATCAAACGGGATGTAAGTCGTCCGTTCGTCATCCACACCGGAAATATCCGGACACGGGTTTTGGGAACCGCCTTCAATATCAATGCGGAGCCAGGAAGAAAAGATATCATAGTAACGGTAACGCGTGGCAAAGTGCAGGTAGAAGATAAGTCGAAAGTCTTAGCGGTGCTTTTGGCCGGAAAGCAGGTGACCTACAACAAGAATACTTCGGGAGTGCTGAAAGAGGCCGTAGATGCGGAGAAAAAAACACTTTGGGCGAAGCAAGACATGCAGTTTGAGGAGGTAAGGTTTGGTGATATCGCATCTTACCTGGCCGGAAGGTACGGAAAGAATATCCGGTTTGCCAGGGCTGAACTTGCCGAATGTCCTATAACAGCATCTTTTAGCGGAGAAGAGTCTCTGCAGGAAGTACTTGATATTTTATGTATGACAAGAGGCGCCAGTTACGTGGAAAAAGAGGGGTATCTGGAGATAAGCGGTGACGGATGTAAGGCTGAGCGCCAAAAATGAGCAAATCCTATATGAAGACGACAGAGAACAGGTCGCCATAACAGGCCAGAGAACACAGAAAAACCGGACGACCAGAAGGTCACAAACCGGGGGTGAAAGTCACTGGCGGTTCTTCCTGCCCTTAGAAAAACAAATTAGACTTTCATGAAAAAACTCCTCTGCTTGGGGAAGCGTCCGAGGAGTTCTATTATCAATTCAATTATTAATAGACAAAATTATGCAAAATTCCTGTGCAAAGGGAAATCATGCGGCATATAAACGCTGTATTGGAAAAAATAAAGATTTTTTTCTAAAGCTGAGCTCCGCAATCCTTATCCTGCTGCTAATTATTCAGTCTTACCCGGTCAGGGCCAGTGCAGCTAACTTTCAGAAAGACAAGATTGTCCTTGAGGTTAAAGATCAAAGCCTCAAAGCAATCCTTAGCGAGATTGGAAGACAATCGAGCCTGCAGCTTGCTTATCCTTCCGAGCACGTCAACCGCTATCCCCGGGTTCGTCTGAACAAGTATACAGGTACGGCAAATGAGATGTTGACCGAAGCCCTGAAGGGAACCGATCTGACTTTTTCTATCAGGGCTAATACGATAGTGGTGGTACTTAGAGTAGCTCAAAAAAATGACTTGCAAAAAGACAGACGTGTCAGCGGTATAGTCAGCGATACCAAAGGCCTGGCTCTACCGGGAGTTAGTGTGAAAGTGAAAGATGGGAAAGCTTTTGCAGTAACAGGAACAGACGGGAGATACTCCATCATGGTGCCTGATGAACAGGCAGTCCTGGTTTTCACTTACGTGGGATTTGAAACAGCCGAAGTAGGGGTTAAAGACCAGGAACAGGTAAACGTAGTCCTCAAAGAAGATCAGAACCTGCTGAGTGAGGTAGTTGTCATCGGATATGGTTCGGTCAGAAAAGAAGATCTGACGGGATCTGTCTCGCAGGTCAATCTCGCCGAGCTTACTAAAGCTCCCGTAGCTTCGGTCGACCAGGCCCTTGCTGGAAGGGTGGCTGGTGTTCAGGTATCCGTGAATGAAGATGGCCAGCCGGGCGGAGCAATGAACATTCAGATCCGGGGGGCAAATTCCCTTACGCAGAGCAATTCTCCTTTGTATGTAATCGACGGATTCCCAATTGAGGGGCCTCAAACCGCATCCTTTAATCCGGAGGACATAGAAACCTTAACTATCCTGAAGGACGCTTCTGCCACAGCAATATATGGAGCCAGAGGAGCAAATGGTGTCATTGTTATCACCACGAAAAAAGGGAAAGAAGGAAAACCGAGGTTCTCCTACAGTTCTTCTCTCGGATTTAATGAAATAACAAAGACAATGGACATGTTGAGTCCTTATGAGTTTGTTAAATATGAGCTCGAGCGAAACCCCAATGCTGGTGTAGAGCTGGGATATTTTGCCAACGGGCAGGACCTTGAGTCGTACAGAACCCTGAAAGGTGTCGACTGGCAGGACAAGCTGTTCAACTCCGGTGCCACGCAAATACACAATCTGGCCCTCAGAGGCGGTACCAGGCAAACTAAATATTCCATCTCCGGATCTTTCTTCGACTCTAAAGGAGTTGTGGTAAACACCGGATACAAGCGCTACCAAGCGCGTGTCTCCCTTGATCAGACCATCTCCGACAAGTTTAAAGCAGGCATTAATGTGAACTACAGCAACCAGCTTACCTTCGGACAGCTGGTGGGGCGTACCTCCGCTACTTCATCTACCACCATCAGTGGCTACCTGCTATATTCAACATGGGCCTATCGTCCGGTTAGTGGAAACACTGCGGCTTACGAGGAACAATTGTTGGACCAGGGGATTGATGAAACAGTTGATTTTCGTATAAACCCGGTAATCTCTGCACAAAATACATTAAGGGAGAGAAAGCTAAATAATATTATCGGAAATGCTTTCCTCACTTATGATATCACGAAGAACCTCCACCTGAAAGTTTCGGGCGGATTGAATGGCCTCTTTAGCAGGAACGACGCTTTCTACAACAGCCAAACCGTGTCTGGCACTCCGCTTCGCGCTAATAATATTTCCGGAGTCAACGGCTCTGTGGATCACGGAGAAAGGCTCGACTTTGTAAATGAGAATACCATTAACTGGTCTAAACGGTTCAATTCCCGGCATAAGGTAGACCTCCTCGGGGGCTTTACCCTGCAAGGCGTCAATACCAGTACCTACGGATTTTCGGCCATTCTGGTGCCCAACGAATCGCTGGGGATTAACGGTTTGAACCAGGGAACTCCACTTGAAACCATTTCTACCACAAGTTACAACCGGCTGTCCTCCTATATCGCCAGGGCAGATTATGGTTACAGGTCTAAGTATCTACTTACCGCTACTGTCCGTGCTGATGGATCTTCCAAGTTTGCCCCCGGAAACCGCTGGGGATATTTCCCTTCGGGGGCCTTTGCCTGGCGAATGCATAAAGAAAAGTTCCTTCGGGGCATAAAGGCAATATCGGAGGCTAAGCTCAGGATCAGTTATGGGGTTACCGGAAATAACCGGGTAAGCGACTTTGCCTACCTTCCGGAGCTTAACTTACCTGACCTTGCCAGCTACTCTTTCAATAACGAGCGCTTCTACGGCGTAAATCTGACGAGCCTGGGGAACAGGCAACTGAAATGGGAGAGTACAGAACAACTGGACCTGGGCTATGATCTCGGGCTTTTCAAAGACCGTATCAGTCTTACCGTTGACCTGTATCGAAAGAATACCAACGACCTGCTCCTGAACGCTAACCTTCCCTACACTACGGGTTACAACAGGGTCTATAAAAATATCGGCAAGGTCAGGAATGAGGGTTTGGAACTGACACTGAATACCGTGAACGTAAACTCAAGATCCTTCAGCTGGCGAAGCAATTTCAATATCAGCTTCAACAAAAACAAGATATTGGCCCTGAACGAAGGTGAAACGCATTTGCTGTCAAACATTAGTTCCTTTGTGAGCCGTATGGCCGAGGAGCCCCTATATATAGCGGAGGTAGGAAAACCAGCAGCAATGTTTTACGGTCTGGTTTGGGATGGCGTGTACCAGTACGAGGATTTCGTGCAGAACTCGGCAGGGATTTATGTCTTGCGGAACGACCGTCCCACGAATGGTGACCAACGGTCGGCCATACGCCCCGGGGATATTAAATACCGAGACCTGAATAACGACGGAGTGGTTGATGCCAATGACAAAACCGTTTTAGGAAGCCCCCTCCCTATCCATACAGGAGGATTTTCAAATACTATCACTTTCAAAGGTTTCGACCTCAATGTCCTCATGCAGTGGAGTTATGGCAATAAGCTCATGAATGCAAACAGGCTGATCTTCGAAGGAAACATCACCAATATACCAAGCATGAACCAGTTTGCCAGTTGGCAGGAGCGCTGGACGCCCGAGAACCAAAGCAATACTCTTTTCAGGGCCGGTGGCGCCGGACCACAGGTCATGTCATCGCGGACCCTTGAAGATGGCTCTTACCTCCGCTTAAAAAGCGTTTCTCTCGGATATTCAATTCCTGCAAACCTTCTGAGAAGGCTCGGCATAGGTTCCCTGAATTTTAATGTTTCCACCCAGAACCTTCTCACCTGGACAAAGTATTCCGGACTGGATCCGGAAGTATCAATATTCAACACGGTATTAACTCCCGGTTTCGATTTTTCAGCCTATCCCAATGCAAGAACGGTAGTGTTTGGAATAAAAGCCGGATTTTAAAAGATAAGATTATATGAAGCCAAAATACATACTATCCATGCTGATCCTGCTGGCCACAACTTCATGCAGCGACTTCCTGGAAACAGAACCAAAAGGAACTCTTTCGCCCGAGTATTATTTCAACAATGAAGCACAGGTAAATGCTGCGTTAGCAGGAGTTTACAGCACCATGGCCGATACCCGCAATGAGGAGCCTTTTTACGCCGCTTCGTACATCAGTCAGATGGGTACAGAAGGAGATGACGGCTACTACCGTAAAGGTCCGGAGCGAAACATTGTAGGGCAGTTCCTATATTCGGCAAGCGCCCCAAACCTTTCTGGTCTATGGCAGATCCTGTACAAGGGTATCAACCTTTCCAACTCCCTGCTGGAGAACCTTGACAAGGCTGACATGCCTGGTGATAAGAAAGAAGTAGTGCGGGGTGAGGCCCTCTTTTTACGCTCCTACTATTATTTCATCCTGGTATCCAACTGGGGGGATGTGCCTCTAACCCTGACGTCCACAAAGTCCGCACTCGATGCCAGTATCCCCAGGACACCTTCGGCGGAAGTTTACCAGCAGATCACTGCAGACATGGAAAAAGCATACGAACTGGTACCCACAGCTACAGCTGTAGGTTTCGGCGGTCGCGTGAATAAATCTGCTGTTGCCGGCATACTTGCCAGGGTCAACCTTTACTGGGCCGGTTATCCGCTCAATAAAAAGGATCGGTTTCAGGAGGCCAGGAAGTGGGCCCTGAAGGTGATCGACTCAAAAGAGCATGCGCTCGATCCTTCATTTCAGCAGATCTTTATCAATTATGCGGCAGATAAATACAATATTAAAGAAAGCATCTGGGAGGTAGAGTTCTCGGGAAATCGTACCGACAGGCCGCGGCAGGCGGGCCTGGTAGGCAACTACATTGGTATCCGTAATACCGGCGATAAGATTGGAAACAGTAATGCCAACGTGCGAGCCGCAGCCAGGCTTTACCGCTTATATGAGGAAGGCGACCTGAGACGCGACTGGGCAATAGCTCCCTTCGAATACATTCCTACAGACTCCGACATAAAGGTTCCCTATGCCAGCACTGCCATTCATGAGCGGTATGCAGGCAAATACAGAAGAGAATATGAGGTGGTCCTGCCAAAGTCGAAGGGATATACTCCCATCAACTATCCCTTACTTCGGTATGCAGATGTGCTGCTGATGTTTGCGGAAGCAGATAATGAAGTGAACGGAGCGCCGACAGCCGATGCAATAAAAGCTGTGAATATGGTGAGGCGTCGCGCCTACGGCAAAAATGTGAATGCCGCAAGCGCAGAGGCCGATCTGCTCCCCGAACATACTGCCGGCAAAGCTGCCTTTCTTGAGCTGATCAAGGATGAGCGCTCACGGGAACTTTGTTTTGAAAGTTTAAGGAGGAACGACCTGATCCGGTGGGGAGACTATGTTTTCGCAATGAAAGCGCTAGCCAATGAATATGAAACAGCTTCAGGTATCTCCAGCACTACAAGAAACATAGTATCCTCATTAAAATTGGTGGCACCCAAACATCTGCTATGGCCTATCCCAACCCGGGAGATGTCAGTAAATAAAGCTCTAGAACAAAATTCCGGATGGTAATTAAACTGTAATGAAGACATTAAAAAAACTTTTGATGCTGCTTGCCATCATATTTGTAAGCGGCTGTGATAAATCCCTCGAGATCGATACTCCTGTATTTGATATTACTGGAACAAGTATTAAGGACGACACGGATGAAACCGGGCAGCCGGTGAAGAAGGTGACCTTCCATCTTGCCGGAAGTGCCGAATTAATCTCCTTTTACTCAGGAGAAGTATTGCGCGATTATGCCTACCGGGAAGGGCGAACAGTGTCGACGAAGGCACTGAATATGTCCTTCTCCACCAATGCAAAATTGAACTCAGGGACTATTGCCATCCCGAACCAGCTGGCAGTACTTGTATCCACCGATTTTTCAGGAAAATATGAAGAAGCAGATATTGCAGCGGCAACCTGGACCGATATAAGTTCCAGCTTTACCTTATCGCCGGTAGTAACCCATGATAATTTCCTGGCCGCGGGCACGGTTGATCTGCGCAGCTATGCTGTTGAAGGCAAACCGCTTTTCATCGCATTCCGGTACTTAACACCGCCTCAAACCACGGCAAGAAGGCATGTTCAATGGCGTATCCGCGATTTTGCTGTCAGGTTGGTGACCGACCTGGCCAGCACCGTTGTTGCTAGCCAGGCGACCACCCCCTGGACACTCTATCACAAAGGGCCCTTCGAAAGTGGCCGCTCCGCGACCAACACCTCTCAGCTCATTCTCAGAGGGAATAACACCTCAAAGAATTTCCCTGAGCCAACGGAAGACTGGGCAATTTCCCCGGCAATTGAGGTGGGCGGGGAAACTGATTTAGGCCCTGACCGCCCAATCGCAATCAAAGGGCGTGGCGATGCTCCGCTGACTACATTCACCTATCAGTACCCGACTTCCGGCCAGTACAAGGTTGTTTTCGTCGCTTCGAACGTAAACATTGAAAATGAAAAGACAATTGTGAAAGAACTTGATTTAACGATCCCCTAATGGTCAGTTTAAAAAATATCCTATCTCTCTGCGCCCTCCTGCTCCCCTTGCTGGTTCCCGCACAAAAACGTTCAGATATCGAGTCTATCCGGCGCAGCAAGGCATCGAAGCAGGTTCTGGTGGCCTGCCACCGGGGTGGCGACTGGCACAATTTTCCCGAAAATTCGCTGGAGTCTATCCGCTCGGCAATAAATATAGGAGCAGATTTTGTCGAAATAGATGTGAGAAAAACGAGGGACGGTAAGCTGATCCTGATGCATGATCGTTCCCTCGAACGCACAACTACAGGAACGGGACTGGTAAAGGATAAAACCTACCAGGAGATCTGCCTGCTGAGGCTGCGGGACAAGCATAAAAACGAAACTCCTTACCTTATCCCAACACTCGAAGAAGCGCTTATGCTGATGAAGGATAAGGTCTTTATCAAAGTGGATAAGTACAATGAAGAGAACATCCGAAACGAGATCGTGGAGGTTCTGAAGCGTACAGGAACACTCAGGCAGGCATCCTTCCGTGTAGGACTGGATTATGAAAAGACGGTCAAAAACTATGGCGATCTGACCAGGCTGCTGCACCTTTTCCCGGCTATACAAGACAGTGATACTGTAAAAGCAAGGACAGGCGCAGAAATTGCAAACTTTCAGCGAAGCCTGAAGCCTGTAGTATTCCAGGCTAAGTTCAAGGACAGTACCTCCGCAGTAGTGCAGTCGATAACTGATCTCAACCAAGCCGGGGAGCACATTTGGGTGATGGCAAGCAGGGATTATTATTGCGGTGGTTGGGGTGATAAGATCTCCCTGACCGCCCCCGATAAGGGCTGGGGAAAGCTGATCGAGAAGGGAGTTACCATCATTGAAACAGATTATCCCCAACAATTGCTGGCCTATCTAAAGAAATATAAAAGCAAAAATCAAAAGGACTGAAAAGATGAAGAAATTAATTGCAACCGTCCTCCTCGGGCTGGGAATTTTACAACTTGTCCAGGCTCAATCAAAGACTGCAGTCCGGGCTAAAATAGAGGGAATCTTTAAGCCGGAGAACAATGCTGTGCTGACTTGCGCGCACCGCGGCGACTGGCGAAACGCACCTGAAAACACCCTTCAGGCTCTATATAACAGTATTGAAATGGGGGTGGATATCATGGAGGTCGACCTGGGCAAGTCAAAAGACGGTCATTTGATCCTGATGCACGACAAAACCCTGGACCGTACGGTAAAAGCCAAAGGAAAACCAGGAGATTATACCCTGGCGGAGCTCAAAAGCTTCCCGGTAAGAAACGGAACAGGTCACGCTACTCACCACCGTATTCCAACGTTCGAAGAGCTTATGCTCGCAGCAAAAGACAAGATCATTATCAATATTGATAAGGGTTACCAATATCTGGATGATGTTGTTGAGGTTTTGCAGAAAACCGGCACTATGGATCAGGCTATCCTGAGTATAAACAAGAACTTGCCCCTTGACAGTGTGAAGGCGAAGCATCCTAACCTTCCACAGGATCTGCTAATCATGCCGGTTATCGACTTCAGGGACGAGCAGGCCGCATCTGCTGCCATGGCAAGCTACCGCTCGAAGAAGCGCGTAATCTATCAATTAGATTTTAGCAATGATACCCATCCGCTTTTAAATATGGTGCCGGCGCTTAAGAAAGAGGGCAACGGCGTATGGTACAACAGCATCTGGCCCGAACTATCGGGAGGTCACCATGACGATAAAGCGGTAGACGAAAGTAAGCCTGATGAAAGCTGGGGCTGGCTGGTGAAGAAAGATGCCGATGTTATTCAAACGGACCGTCCCTTTCAGCTGGTAAACTATCTCAGGAAAATAAACAACGGCAAGGTAAATGCAGAAAAACAGAATGGAGGGAGACGATGAGCTGGCCCATCGCCGGATTACTCCTTTTAGCTGCTGCACTGGTTTCCTGGAAGCTGTCAGGGCAAGAGGGAAAGAAGCAGGTCTATTTGCTGCTGGGGCAGTCGAACATGGCAGGCAGAGGGAAGCTAAGCGGCCACCAGTATAAAACGCATCCACGGGTGCTGATGCTCAATAGAGAGAAGCAATGGGTTCCTGCTGCACATCCCCTGCATTTTGATAAGCCGAAATCGGCCGGTGTGGGGCCGGGACTCGCATTCGCTGTGGCCATGGCCGAAGCTTACCCTGAGGATACCATATTCCTGGTCCCTTGTGCTGTTGGTGGCACTTCTATCGCGCGTTGGGAGCCCGGAGCTTACGACGAGGCGACAGACACGCATCCTTATGATGATGCAGTACTGAGGATCAAACAGGCCCGTAAAAAGGCCCCTGTCACCGGGGCGCTTTGGCTGCAGGGAGAGTCTGATAGCCGCGAAAGAGCAGCAGCAACCTATGTCAATAAGCTTTCTACTTTGGTCAGGCGCATCAGGAAGGAATCAGGAAATAAACATCTTCCTTTTGTAGTGGGTGAGCTGGGAAGATACCGGGATAAGTACCAGTTGATCAACAGAGAACTTCAAAAGGTACCCGCTGCCATTCGGTTTACCGCGCTCGTTACATCAGAAAATTTAACACATAAAGGAGACAGTACCCATTTCGACAGTCCCTCGGCGGAAGCATATGGACAGCGCTTTGCAGCCGGCATGCTGCGACTACTAGAAAGCAAACAGTGAGGCTCCCAAGTTCAAACACTCTAACAAATTAGCAGGAAAAGCAGCACCATATTATGCGATATTTAATCACTCTTTCTATTTCATTATTCCTGCTCGGTAAGTCCTACGCGCAGGATGCTACTAATTTCAAATTCAAGGATGGGCACGAGTTGGAATTGAGCGGCAGGGTATACAATTCAGCCCTCAATTATCACAGGCTCGATTCAGGGGAATGCCTTTCGCTTCCGAAAAGGGTGCGGGAGCTGGCCCGAAATTCAGCGGGCTTAAAACTGGAATGGCGTCTGGCAAAGTTTGTACAATCCTGGAACATGACTCCCCTTGTGATCAACGGACTCGATCTGTATGGAATGAAGAACGGAAGCTGGCAATACGTTGCCTCCGCCCGACCTACGGCTGCAGACAATTCGGTGTTGCTGGTAAAGAACCTCGATGGCGAACTCAGGGATTATAAATTGTATTTGCCCCTGTATTCGGAGATCACTCAGCTGAGGGTGGGGGTTAATCCCGAAGCGACACTGGAAAAGCCATCGCCAAATGCAGGGAAGCAAAAAAGGGTAGTGATCTACGGCTCAAGCATTACCCAGGGTGCCTCTGCCTCGCGGCCCGGTATGGCTTATCCCTCTATCCTATCCCGCAAAACCGGAATAGAAATGATTAACCTGGGCTTCAGCGGAAGCGGAAAGATGGAACCAGAAGTAGTAGACATTTTGGCAAACATCCCTGCAGACGCCTATGTGCTTGATTGCGTCCCCAATCCTCTTCCTTCAGAAATAAAAGAACGAGCCTTTGTTTTTATTCAGCGATTAAGAGCCCTCAAACCCAACGTGCCTGTCATTATGGTGGAAAGTATTTTCAGAGAGACCGGCAACTGGGATAGTGTCCTGGGAGAAAGAACACGGCAACAGAACCTCGAATTCAGGAATGCTTATAATAAGCTTAAGAAAGAAAATTCGCGCAATTTGTATTACATCGAGTCGAAAGATCTCATAGGAAACGATCATGAAGCGACTGTAGACGGCACTCATCTTAGCGATCTTGGTTTCACACGTATTGCCGAGACGATCATGAAGCAGTTAAAACGTGCTCTGTAGTACTGCCGGGTTCAATCGGAGCTATGCTTTTTTTGGTCTTTGCATGGTTATCTAAGCTTAAATAAGATTTATATGAAAAAAATAATATTAATATTCACTATTCTGCTAACGGCGGCTCTGCTCTCGCAGGGCCAGACGAAAAAGCCAAAGCCCCTAAAGGTGGGGTATACATTGCCCGCGAATGAAGTTACTTCGGAGAAGATGAAATACGTCAGATCGGTCGGGTTAGAGTCGCTGGAACTTTCGCTTGGTTATCTTATCGACCACAATACCAGAAAGTTTAAGTTCTCAGAGGCTGAAATTCTTGAAACATTGAAAAAGGCAAAGAAGGCTGCTGACGATGCCGGGATAGAGATTTGGTCTATCCATATGCCCTTTGGAAAACACATCGACATCTCGCTAACGCAGGAATCGGAACGGGAGCAGGTAGTGGCCATGCATTCTAAACTTATCGAGTATCTGCGTGTTTTGAAGCCCCGGGTCATCCTTTTCCATCCCAGCTGGTACCTGGGTTTAAATGAGCGCGAAACCCGCAAACAGCAGATGATTCGCTCGGCTGTTGAGCTCAACAAAAAAGTAAGAAAAAGCGGAGCAATCATGGTGGTGGAAAACATGCTTGGATTTGATCTCAAGCTGGATTCTTTGAGAGAAAGGCCACTGTGTCGCACAGTAGACGAAACGGTGGAGATCATGGGTCGCCTACCAACGAATATTTACTCGGCGGTGGACATGAACCATATTAAATATCCTGAGAAGCTGATCCTTGCCATGGGAAAACGCATGCGATCTGTTCATATTGCCGACGGCACAGGAAAGCAGGAAAACCACTGGCTTCCGTGTTCCGGCAAGGGACAAAACAACTGGAATGAGATCCTTCGAGCTTTAGATAAAGTGGGGTATAGAGGGCCTTTCATCTACGAAAGCAAATTCAAGGACGAAAAAGAGCTTAAAGAATGTTACGATACTCTTTATCAAAATGCCTTCGGGGCGCAGGGCTAGGGTAAAAACGACGATGAGCCCGGACCATTTCAAAACAACCGGGCCTAAGTTGAGGATCTGAACAAGTTCAGGAGGAGGAGCGATATCAGGAGGCAGAACATGTCTCCATCTTTCCTCTAAGGTACCCACGATGGTAAGCCTGCTGTCCTCCTCCCTCCTTCTGTCACTTACTGCCGCCGCGATAATGTTAAATCAACTTATCGGGAGTCACAGGAAGCTCACGTATGCGCTTGCCAGTAGCGTTAAATATGGCATTGGTGATTGCCGGGGCAACTCCTATGATCGCAATTTCACCCAAGCCTTTCGTACCCATGGGATCGACAATATAGTCCGGTTTGTCTACAAAATAGACCTCTACCGGCGGCACATCTGCGTGTACGGGAACGTGGTAATCTGCCAGATCTTTAGTAACATATCGCCCGAAGCGGTGATCCATGACGGCATCCTCCTGAAGGGCCATTCCGATTCCTCCGGTAACACCACCGATCATTTGATTGGCTGCTGTTTTCTTGTTGACGATCGTTCCCGCATCGGCGCAGCTTACTACCTTTTTCACGCGGACCTGGCCTGTCATAGGATGTACATGTACTTCTGCAAAATGGACTGAAAAGGAGTATCTGGAGTATTTGGATGCCTCCTGGCTGGGTTTCGAATCCTGCAGCACATCCAGTTCTGTCAAATTCTGCTTCTTCAGAAGTTCGGTGTAAGCCACTTTTACTGACGGCGAGCGGGTGATAGAAAGATGGGCTTTATCGAAAGTGACATCCTCCAATTTCAGATTGGCAAAACGTTTATCTGCTGAAGGAGCCATCTCCAACAGCCGTTCTTTCATTGCCTGGCAGGTTGCCACCACTGCCGAACCTACCGTGGCCACCGTAGCAGACCCTCCCTGGTTAGGCGCCTGGGGAAAATCAGAATTCCCCAACTGGAAGGTGATCTTTTCGGGACTTATACCCAGATGTTCTGATGCGATCTGCACCATGGCAGTACCTGTCCCCGGCCCGATGTCGGTTACTGCACTTTGAAAAACGACCGAACCGTTAGCCAGTAACTTGGCCCGTACAGCTGCAGCGCCGCGATGTGCTCCAAACGTTCCAACTCCCATGCCGTAACCGACCAGCCATTCCCCGGAGCGAACACCGCCCGGTTTCAATGAGCGTTTGCTCCAGCCTATTTTCTCGGCTCCCACCTGTATACACTCCTTCAGGTATTTGGTAGACCAGGGTAGATTTTTTTCGGGATCTGTATCCGTATGGTTCATCAGACGCAGTTGCACAGGATCGATGTTTAAAGCAAAAGCGAGTTCATCTATGGCCGACTCCAAAGCAAAAGCTCCGGTGGCTTCACCTGGTCCGCGCATCCAGATCGGGGTGCTCACGTCTAAAGGCAGAAGCCGGTATTTAGTACCGATATTCGGACTCGTGTACATCATTTTGCTTTGCTGCAACGTTGACTCCGTGAATTCTTCATACGACGATGTCTGCCCTATGGCTTCGTGATAAATGCCTGTCAGCCTGCCATCTTTATCTGCTCCAATACCGATCTTTTGCCAGGTATAGGGACGATAGCCTACCATAAAGAACATCTGTTCGCGGGTGAGCATGACCTTTACCGGGCGTTTCACCATTTTTGCGGCAATAATAGCTGCTGTTTCGTGCGGCCAGTTATGCAGGCCATTTCCGAAAGCTCCGCCTACAAACTCTGAAATCACGCGCACATTCTGGACGGGGATTTTCCATTCGTTAGCAAAAGCCTGTTGTGTCGGCTTGGTTCCCTGCACCTTGTCATAAACAATCAGCTTGTCATCCGCTTCCCAATAGGCCGTTATTGCCTGTAATTCCATGGGATTATGCACTTCCGAGGGATGTACGTACTCGGCCTCAAGCCGGACAGATGCAGTTTTATAGGCATCCGCTTTGCCGCGTTCATAGTCCGCTAAACCTGATTTCGGATTTTTCTTCACAACAGCAGGGACAACAGCTTTTCCTTTGTTCTTCTCGAAGTTGGTTTCGTGTTTCTCTTCCTCGTATTCGGCTTTGACAAGCATCGCTGCATGGCGGGCACGCTCGTAGGTATCAGCTACCACAATCGCTATAGGTTGCCCGTTGGAGTAAACCCGGTTGTTGTAAAAAGCCCGCAAGGGTCTGCCACCGGTAGGTGGTTCTGTTGGGTGCTCATTATCTGCCCAACCAGGAACTTTAATCGCGTTTTCATGAGAAATCACGGCAATTACTCCCGGAGCACGAAGAGCAGCCCGGGAATCTATCGAACGTATTCTCCCTTTGGCAATCGTACTCGATACAACTACTCCATAGCTGAGATTGGGCAACTGGTATTCGGCGGAATAACGTGCAGCTCCTGTTACCTTCAGTTTCCCGTCGACCCGGTTCATCGGATCTCCTATAACTTTATCAAAAAACTTCATGGAAATGTCTGATAGCTTAAACCAATTTTGATGCAACTTTCAAAGCCTGAATAATAGCATTCGGGGTGAGCTTCAACTTATATTCATTGTATTTGAACCCTTTTGCGCCTTTCATCGCCAGTTGCGCCACCTCTCTAAAAGTAGATTCAGAGACTGGTTTTCCAACCAGGGCCCGCTCCGCCTCCGATAAACGCCAGGGCTTATGGGCTACGCCACCAAGAGCGAGCCGGGCATCCCGAATCACTTTTTTTTCTATCTGCAAAGCCGCAGCAACCGATACCAGAGCAAAAGCATAAGAGGCTCGATCACGAACTTTGAGGTAATGGACATTTTTTGCGAAACGGTTATCCGGGATTTCTACCCCAAGTATCAGTTCCCCCGGTAGGAGGTTGGTATCGATCTCTGGTCGGTCTCCAGGCAAGCGATGAAAATCTATAAATGGGATGCGCCTTTGTCCTTTAGGCCCGTCCACCACCACTGTTGCGTCAAGCGCGACAAGGGCCACGCTCATATCACTCGGATGCACTGCAATACATTTTTCGCTAAAGCCGAAAATGGCATGCATCCGGTTAAAGCCTTCCAGCGCACCGCAGCCGCTTCCTGGCTCTCTTTTATTACAGGGCAAAGCAGTATCATAAAAGTAGTGGCAACGAGTGCGCTGGAGCATGTTGCCCCCTACGGTAGCCATATTTCTTATTTGGGCAGAAGCGCCGGCGTTAAGCGCCTGCACCAACAGCGGTTGTTTTTGCTGTACGGTCTTATTTTCGGCCACGGTGCTGTTTAGAGCCAGCGAGCCGATCTTCAGTGATTTACCCTCCGTAGTGATATCTGTAAGAGGTAATCTGGAGATATCTATCAGACGTTCAGGGCTTACAATGCCACGTTTCATCAGGTCGACCAGGTTTGTTCCTCCTGCAATAAACATAGCCGTTTTATCCCTTGAAATGGCATCAAGAGCAGCCTTTGCGGCCGTGGCCCGGGTATATTGAAATTGGATCATACCTTTTTTCCTCCCTTCTTCACTTCCACAATCGCATTTACGATATTAGGATAGGCGCCGCAGCGACAAATATTTCCGCTCATGTACTCCCTGATCTCCTCTTCTGAATCTGCATGGCCCTCACGAATACAGGCTATTGCCGACATGATCTGACCAGGAGTACAATAGCCACACTGAAATCCATCATGCTTCAGAAATGCTTCCTGCATCGGATGTAGTTGATCTCCCTCCGCCAGGCCTTCAATGGTAGTCACTTTCCTGCCATCCTGCATTACGGCCAGGGTAAGGCATGAGAGGACACGGGTACCATTGACGTGGACCGTACAAGCACCGCACTGACCATAGTCGCAGCCTTTTTTTGTTCCCGTAAGATTCAGCTGCTCTCGAAGAAGGTCCAGGAGCGTTACCCTTGGTTCTACCATCAAACTTTTACTAACCCCGTTTACTTCTAACTTCAGCGGGATTTTCTCCAGAGCCTCTGCTAATTTTTCATCCCACTGCGCTTCTGCAGCCTTTAAGGCAATAGAAGGTGTTAGTACTGCTCCGGTAAGAACTGCCGACTGCTTTAAAAAATCTCGCCGGCTATCAGATTTAGATTCGCCGCTTTGCTGATCCCGGGAATTTATTTTAGACATGATAATTAGTTAAATGCTGGATGTAGATAAAAGAATGTTCCACTTGATAAAAGGCCAAAGCGGTTCCTTTGTTTATAGTATTTGCAATTAGATCGTGTTTTCGGCTAGGTGGTCTTGGGGTTCCAACAATCTCTTCGGATGAATAGAATACCGGAGTTTTTTTGAACGCCACAGGCTCAATTAGTCTTGTTCTTTCAAATACTAATCTCTACATTAGTGGTATAACCGATTACTGCCAATTTCAACCTCTTGCCATGACAGACCAAGAATTAAGAGAAATATTAATAAAAGTCTCTTTCGATGAAGATCGTAAGGCCTTTAAGCGGTTATTCTTTTTCTATTACCCTAACATGTTGAAGCTTGCTTCGTCTTTTGTCAAGTCGAATGAGGAGGCTGAAGAGATAGTAGATGATGCGTTTATAAAGATCTGGCAGAACCGCAGTAAGTTATATCAGGTAAACAACCTGAAGGTCTATCTTTTTGTATGTGTAAAAAATCTTTGCTTCAATTACCTTGAAAAGAAAAAAAGGCTTCCGATTATAAGTATTGACGACATTGAATTTGATCCCGCAGAACCGCATGTTTATCCGGAGCAGCGTTTATTCTTTCTTGACGTGCAAAGTCAGGTAGAAGACGCAGTAAAACAACTTACTCCCCAAAGTCAGTTAGTTTTCCGTTTAGTAAAAGAAGAGGGACTTAAGTACCGTGAAGCGGCTCAGGTGTTAAACCTATCCGTTAAAACAGTTGAGTATCACATAGGAAATGCGCTCAAAAAAATCGCCGAAAAGCTTACCGTGGCGGTAAATAAAAAAAAGTAAAAATATATTTAGGGTGTTTTCTGTATTTCCGGTCCTTATAGTGTAAGGCACCTTAAATGGATTCTGGGAAACTTTGGATATTAGTAGGAAAAAAGCTAAGTGGTGAAGCCACTTCGTTGGAACTGCATCAGTTGGAACAGTTCCTTGATGCCGGTTTTTCCGAAATTTATCCGGTCGAAGAGATTGAAAGATACTGGCATCAGAACCCGCTAACTCCCCCCAAAGACATTCAGGCTTATCTTGATAAAAAATGGGACAGGTTTGAACGGAAGTTAGATGAACTTGCAGAGGTTGATGAGCAAGAAAGCAACGATACAGCACCTTACCGATCTTTTAGACCCTACTACTGGATGGGAGCCGCCGCGGTGGCTATCCTGGCTGTCTTATATTCCTTACTACATGTTACCCCCACCCCCTACACCGCTGCCCATATCAATGAGGTTTTTGCTCCCGACCGCGGGATAAGCAAAATCAAGCTTCCCGATGGTACACGTGTTTGGCTTAACTCTGGCAGTAAGCTTTCTTATACCAAAGAATTTGGCGACAAGCTCAGAGAGGTTAAGTTGGAAGGAGAAGCTTATTTTGACGTTGTAAAAGATCCGGAGCATCCTTTCATTGTAAAGACTCACACTATCAATTTAAAGGTATTAGGGACGGCCTTTAATGTAAGAAGTTACTCAAATGAGGAGCTGACAGAAACCTCACTGGTTCATGGAAGTATACAGGTAAACCTGGTTAATTCCAGCGAGAAAGAAATAATACTAAAGCCATCCGAAAAGCTTATTGTAAGCAATAAAGTAGCTGCTCCTCAGCCAGGAAGTAAATCCACCAAAGTGAACGAAGCACCTTTAATTACGCTTCGGTATACGCATAAGTCAGTTAAAGACACTCTGCCATCAGAAGCCTTGTGGCTTGAAAATAAACTTGCCTTTGACTCCGAGCCTTTCATGCAAGTTGCGAAGCGTTTAGAGCGCTGGTATAATGTAGAAATACAAATAAAAAAAGAAGAGCTTTTAGAAAAAGAATTTACCGGAAGGTTTGAGAACGAGTCGCTATCCGAGGCTCTTAGCGCATTACGATTATCCTATAACTTTGACTATAGAATTACCGGAAACCGGGTAATTATATTTTAACTAACAACCAATTGTATAACCTTTAGTAAGACCTGTATGAGAGATAATTAACCCGTATTTTTTAAGGATGAAAAAAGGGAAACGTTGGCGCGTTTCCCCATAGAAGTCAATAAACTATTTAGCTCGTTTCATTAACTAATAGTTCAAATTAACCATTCAAATTTATGCAAAAAAAACATAACTGGGGATCCTATTTCCAGTCGAATTCCCTTTTAAAATTTCTGATTATGTTTAAATGTATCCTTTTACTGGTATTAATCTCAGCAGCGGAGACATTTTCCAAAGGTTACAGTCAGACCACCATAACTCTTCATGCAAATAACGTACCTATTAAGAAGGTCTTACGAGAAATCGAAAGGACTACTGAGTACCGCTTTTTATACAACGATGATGTTATCAGCGGCGCAAAGGTAAGAGATGTGAATGCAAAGAATGCGACGCTGGACGAAGTGATGCAGTCGCTGTTGGAGAATACTGACCTTACGTATAAAAAAACCAGTGGAAACTTAGTGGTTTTATCCGTTAAACCCTCAACGCAAATACTTAATATCACCGGGACGGTTGTCGATAGTAAGGGCGAACCTCTGCCTGGTGTAACGGTAAAAATTAAGGGAACCAATACCGCCACAAGTACCGACGTGAATGGCGTCTTTCGGTTAAATGTTCCTAATGGCGATGAAACCCTGGTCATAAGCTTTATTGGCTTTAAAACTCAGGAAATAGCCGTAAACAGACAGACCTCCCTCAATGTCAGGTTGCAGGAGGATTCCCAATCTCTGGAGCAGGTGATCGTAACGGGATATGGTACCACTACAACAAAGGGTGCTACCACCAGTGCCATCGATGCAATCAGGTCAGAGGAGATTGAAGATCTTCCGGTTGGAAACCTCAGTACAGCACTAGCTGGAAGACTCCTTGGTGCTTCGGTAGATGGTGGCATCACCCGCCCTGGCGCTTCTGCTTCGCTAACGATCAGAAATCCGGTATCGTTAGCCAGAAACCCAATGACGACCCCCTTATATGTCATCGATGACGTAATACAAATTAACGGTCAGACCGGAGCGCCCGATAATACTCTTTTTAACAGCCTGGACGCTTCTGAAATAGAAAGCATCACCATCCTCAAAGATGCTGCAGCAGCAATTTACGGTTCCCGGGCAGCAAACGGTGCTGTGATTGTAAAGACGAAGAGAGGTAAAGAAGGAGCTCCGCGGATAAGCTATAGCGGGCAGTTCGGTTCGAATGACGAAGCTTACAGAACTAAAATGTTAAGCGCCTATGAAATGGGACAGTATGTGAACATTATGAACGGTCCTAACGGATATAACCGAAGCGCTTCTGATCCTCAATATTTCTTCTCTGCCGATGAGCTGGAAACCATGAAAAATTTGAATTACGATTGGCTGGAAGACAACTGGAAAACCTCTTATAACATGAGGCATACTTTCAATGTAAGTGGTGGGGCCAATAATTCAACTTACTTCGCCAATTTCTCTTACTATACACAGGATGGTAATATTGGAAAGCTTGATCACAACCGATATACTTTTCGTGCAGGAGCAGATGTAAACCTGGCTACTGGTCTCAAGGCTGGCTTGCAGGTTTCAGGGAACTTTCAGGATATATCGAGAATTAATAATGAATTGGGTGGTGAAGATGCAGAGCGGGATTATAAGACCCTTATTCAAACTCCTCGTTATATTCCTATGTATGTCGATGGCCTGCCCGTCAGGGTTCCGGGAACGGGATATCATTTCAATGAAATTGAAAGAACAAATAATTACAGAGAAAATGATAACCGCACGACCGTCGTGAATTTGTATGCGGAATATGAGCTGCCTTTCCTTAAAGGCTTAAAAGCTCGTGCTCAGTATGCCAGAACGATGGGTAATGGTACCGACTCGAGGATCGGAGGAAGATATAATACTTATGACTTTGAAACTAAAACAGGAGGAAATAATCACCTGTATGAGGGCGCCACAAATCCACGCCTGGTTGTCATTTCCAATGATAATCGCGTTCGTTTTTTCAATGATCGATCGTATAATACTCAATTTAACTTTTCAACCAGCTACAGCGGTAACATTGGAAAGCACTCATTCGGAGCTTTTGCAACTGTAGAACGGCAGGAGACAGGTTTGAATCGCGAAGAAGTTCGTAAAGAAAACCCTATCATCGGTTCTAATGGTCAGTTAAATACAGCCTTTGGAGAGATTGGCGGTAATTCCACTGCCTTTGAAGGAGGGTCTTTAGGTTACGTCGCCCGGGCTAACTACAGCTTCGACAACAAATACCTTGTTGACCTTATGTTCCGAAGTGATGCATCCACCAAGTTTGCCCCTGAAAACTATTGGGGTAAATTCTATTCTCTTGGCACTGGCTGGGTGATTTCAGAAGAGAATTTCTTTAATATTTCGGCGGTCGACTTCCTTAAAATACGGTACTCAATAGGCCTACTAGGCGCTGACGATACTGAATTATGGACTTGGAGACAACGCTATACCTACCAGAATGGGAAAGGCGGTGTTTTTGGCACAGCTACAAATATACCGGCTGGTACCGGGATGAAAATGGAAGCGTCTCCTAACCGCGATCAAACCTGGAGTAGTCAGGTTAAGCACAATCTGGGTTTAGACGCACGTTTTTTACAGTCGCGTCTTTCTGCTACCGTTGAAGGATTTTTCACAAGAGCTACTGACCTATTGTTGATTCCTACTGCAGGTATCCCTGCCACGGCGGGCGGATCAGTGGCGGCACAAAACTTTGGAGCGGGTGACCTTTTTGGCTATGAGATAGCTTTGGGATGGAACGCTACGATTGGAAGGAAATTTACCTATGGAATAGACACCCGATTCCAATGGTACGATAATAGAATGCACTCCGGTAACTTCAACAGTACACAGGCTGCGTTTCCATGGTTAGCTCAGCCAGGACAGTCAAGTGATAATGGCCAATGGGGGTATGATTACCTGGGGATGTTCCGGGATCAGGCGGAAATAGATGCCTATGTACAGCAGTATAAAATCACCCAAGTGACCGACCTTAACGGTGGCAACGCGGTTTTAGCCTCACAGTTTAAGCCGGGGATGCTTTACTATCGTGACGTAAGAGGAGCATTACAGGCCGATGGCACTTTTGCCGGACCTGACGGCATAATCAACGGGAATGACCGGGTTCAATTGTCAAAGAAGGCCCAGAATCATTATAGCTTTGGAACAACCTTAAAAGCAGCTTATAAAGGATTTAGCCTTGATGCCGTAATCAGTGGATCGTTTGGTGGCTGGGCTGAGCATACAGGTAGAAGTGCTATGGACTCCAGAATTATTGAATTAGATCAGAACCAACCGGCCCTGTGGAACAACATTTACGACCCGGTATTAAATCCGGGCGGCACTCTGCCCAATCCGGCATTCAATGTTAATTATTCTCCGTCTTCTCAATTCTGGCGCGTGAGTTCTTTCAGAATGAGAATGAATAATTTCAACGTCAGTTACAGTGTACCGCAAAGTATTGCCAAGACTTTGCGGGTGCGTAATGCGCGTGTTTCCTTAACTGCTATGAATCCGTTCAATCTTGCTAATCCGTATGACTACAGAGATTCTCAGGTGGGTTGGGACTTATATCCTGTTATAAGAACTTATTCTCTGGGGGTTAACTTGTCATTATAATTAGGTGTCTCTGATATTAATAAAAAAGATATGAAACTATATAAAATTCTATTAACTCTCAGCGTCCTCTCCCTGGTATTTAATAGTTGTAAAGACGATTTTTTAGAAGAGAAAGGCGATCTGACAGGGGTTAACGAAGAAGTGTTTAAAGATCCGTTCATGGCTCAAGCCTACGTGGATTATATATACGGCTTGTTTCAGCCAGCAGATAATGCAAACGCTTTTATACACAATCAGAATGGTAGACGAGGAGAATATAACGACGACTTGACTCAAACGAGCGAAGAGTTAGGGGGACAATCTGATTGGAACAGACCATGGAATAGCATAGAGGCCAATCAAGCCCATGCTTCGGAATATTTTGGCGAAGGGCCTCAAACAGGAGCTCAAAATAATTCCTGGACTAGATTAAGGCAAATTAATCTGTTCCTTGATGAAATTGATAAGCATGGTTTACCAGAAGAGACCAGAACAAGACTGAAGGGTCAACTACTTTTCTGGAGGGCCTACCAATACTTTGAGTTTTTGAGACGCTTTGGAGGAGTGCCTTTGATTCTTACTGCTCAACCTCCCTTAAAGGACGATCCTAGTGTACAAACCCCGCGCAGTTCGTCCTCTGCTACACTTGAGCAAATTGTGAAGGATTTAGATGCTGCTATTAATATGCTACCTCCCCGGTGGCCAAATGCCAGCGCGGATTGGGGTAGAATAACAAGCGGCGCTGCAGCTGCTCTGAAAGGCAGGGTGCTTCTTACCTGGGCTAGTCCGCTATTCAATCGTACCGATGATAAGGCTCGGTGGCAGCGGTCATACGATGCGAATAAGGCGGCATTCGATTTACTAAAGGCTAATGGCTTCGGACTCTACGAAAAAGGAACGTTGGCAAATGCTACAGCTTGGGAGCAGATGTTTTTTGACCAGGGTGCAGATAATCCTGAGGCGGTAATCGTAATTAACTTTAATAGCACTACAACCGATCAGTTACAGCGCAACAATGGTACGGAAAGAGCTGCAAGATCTAAAGAAGTGCTGGGAGACGGAGGGATATCTCCTACTAAGCAAATGCTTGATGCTTTCCCTATGAAGGACGGCAAAATGATCAGTGACCCGACATCGGGATATGACGCAAAGAAGTTCTACAAGAACAGAGATCCGCGCTTCTACAAGACCTTCGTCTATAATGGGGCTGTGTGGCCATACGGAGGAAATTCAACATTCAGGCAGTGGACTTATTCCTGGTTTACGAACGCCACAGCTGCAACCAGAAACGAACCAAATAAATACACGGAAACAAGAGGTCCTAATGCTACGGGCATCTATCTGAGGAAAGGAACAAATCCAACGGCAAGCAATCAGGATAATTTCCAGTATAGTGCGACGGATTTCATGGAGATGCGCTTTGCGGAGGTTGTTTTAAACCTTGCAGAATCGGCAATTGGTATCGATAAGCTGTCTGAAGGCTTGGGCCACATCAGAGATATCAGACGACGTGCAGGTTTCGAATCTAACGGAGGTACCTATGGTATTACTAATGTGGTAAGCCGTGACGAACATTTTGCAGCAGTGCTAAACGAAAGAAAGATCGAATTTGCGTATGAGGGCAAGCGTTTTTGGGATTTGAAACGGTGGATGTTGTTTTACGAGCATCCGGAAGTGCATACCGTGAGTCGGTTAAAGATGCAACCGCTCAATGGTACACGAAGAACCGGACTATGGATTTATGTAAAAAACACGAACGGGACTAAGTACGTCGGAAACGACGACCCATTGTTAAAAAGGGCGAATGGAACAGTGCCGGTTGTCGAACGTGAACCCGCGCCGCTGCCAAATGGCTTTGCAACATATGATGCTTATTTAGATCACTTATATGATAATTATTTCGAAGTGATTGAAAGAGATAATGTCGATCCGACTAACCCGGCCGACTGGAAATTTACCTGGTATAATGAATACTACTTTATGGGTATTCATCAAAACGTCTTACTAGCTTCGCCTTATCTCGAACAAACACAAGGCTGGAAGAACCATCTAGGGCAATCTGGAACCTTTGATCCTCTGAAATAATCACATACTACATGCCATAAAGGGTGCCGCTCGCACCCCTTTTATGGCATGTTATTTAACCACGTTTTACCCGTTTACTATGTATAAAATCCTAGGGATCCCTCCCGTATTAGTTACTCTACTTTTAGTTGCTACTACTATTTATTCAGCTTCAGCACAGTTTCCTAAGTTAACCGCCAGTAAATCGCCCACAAATGATACGATCTTGGGTAACACCAAGGCTCTCTCAGACAAGGCCTGGGAAAGGGCAAAAATCATCATTGACCGGGATGCAAGGCTTGGCAAGCCATTCATAGAATGGGCCTCCTCTCCTAACGACCTACCCCAGGCTGATATTCCGGCTTTTCCGGGAGCAGAAGGAGGAGGTGCCTATTCCTTTGGCGGGCGGGGCGGCCGTGTTTTTGTTGTTAAGAGCCTAAACGACAGCGGTCCGGGCACACTTCGGGAAGCATGCGAAGAGGGTGGTGCAAGGATAATTGTTTTCAATGTTGCTGGCATCATCCGTTTAACAAGTCCTATTGTAGTTCGTGCCCCGTATATAACCATAGCCGGGAATACAGCTCCGGGCGATGGCGTATGTATAGCCGGTGAATCCATTTGGGTTAACACCCATGACGTTGTAATCCGGCATATGAGATTCCGCCGTGGCGAGACCGACTATAACCGGCGCGATGATGCTATCGGAGGCAATCCAATCGGCAATATTATTCTTGATCATGTATCAGGAAGTTGGGGCTTAGACGAAAACATGTCCTGGTACCGCCACATGTATGATCCGGGAGATGGAAAGCCGCAAAAACTTCCAACAGTAAATATCACTATTCAAAACTCCATCTTTTCTGAAGCGTTAAACACCTATAACCACGCCTTTGGCAGTACTATTGGCGGAATCAACAGCACATTTGCACGAAACCTTTGGGCAAATAACATCGCCAGAAACCCTTCCATAGGCATGTATGGAGACTTCTCGCTCATAAACAATGTAATCTATAACTGGCGGCAAAGATCGGCTGACGGCGGTGACCACCGTTCAATGTTCAATGTGATCAATAACTACTACAAACCCGGACCAACAACTCCAAAAGACAAACCTGCCGGTTATCGTATCCTAAAGCCTGAGGGCAACAGGGCAGTTAAAGACACACTCTTCCTCGGCAGGGCCTATGTTAACGGAAACATTATGGATGGAAATGCGCGTGTGACAAACAACAATTGGGATGGAGGAGTACAAGTTGCTGAACTGCCTGATGCCGGTAAATATGTAGACTATATAAAGGTAAACAAGCCGTTTCCGATGGCTCCGGTAACCGTAATGTCCGCTAAGGAGGCCTATGATGCCGTGCTAAGAAATTCCGGAGCCGTACTCCCTAAGAGAGACGCTGTAGACATCAGGGTGATCAATGAAGTTCAAACAGGAAAAGCAACTTATAAAGATGGTATCATAACAGATATAGCCCAGGTAGGCGGATATCCTCAATATAAAGGGACACCTTATAGAGACTCGGATAATGACGGAATGCCTGACGCCTGGGAAACTAAGTATGGCTTGAATCCTAACGATGCGAAAGATGCTATTACCGATATCAACGGCGACGGCTACACTAACATTGAAAAGTATATCTATAACATTGAGCCGACGAAGAAAGTGAATTGGAAGGATATCAGGAATAATAGGGATACCTTAATTTACTAGCGCACCGCGCTTGTTTGTTAATTGCCTATAGCGGCGAAAGCCTCTTTTTTCAAACGTATACAGATAGATATGAAAACTAAATTCACACGACCCACCCTGGCGCTTCTGGCGCTTCTGCTTGCGACAACAGCACAAGCCCAGGAAACACCCTTTGAAGAGGTCGCAAAAACAAGAGCTGATAAAATTGTGTCGGTACTTGATGTCTATATCAAAGATAAGACGACTCGCATAAGAGATCATATTGCAAATCAATATATTGCGCTTCATAAACTCCATGACGTTAGAGACAAAAAGATTGAAAGTGCACGAAAGAATACCGATTCAACGCAGCAATTAGAGACTATAAAAAGGGAATCAGAGATAGCGATTGCTGATTTACACAAAACATTTTTGACCAAATTATCCAGAGAGATAGACAGAGAACAAGTGGCGAGGGTGAAAGACGGGATGACCTACAATGTTGTCCCCATTACTTTTTCAAACTATTTACTGATGATGCCTTACCTTAACCAGAAGCAGCAAAATCAGATAATGGACTTCCTTGTTGAAGCCCGAGAATATGCTATGGACGGTGGTTCATCTGAAGAGAAACATCGATGGTTCGGAAAATACAAAGGTAAAATAACTAACTACCTGGCCGCGGAGGGCTTCGACTTGAAGAAGGAAAGCAATAACTGGGCTATCCGTCGGAATACTAAAGGGGAAGCTTTTGAAATAGTTCAGTCCAATCGGATCATCAAAGCATTAACCTTTGACAACGAAGCTAAGAAAGAATCAACAAGAAATTTGATCGCTCACCAATACCAACAGATCCAGGAGCTGTCCAATGCAAGAGACTCACAAATGATCGAAATCAGAAAGCGGATATTAAATAAAGAGGAAGCGGACATTGCAGAGGCTGAAATTTGGGGACGGTATAAGAAGAAGTTGGATGACCAACGAGACCTTTTTGTTCACACGCTCTTTAAGTTTCTGAATTCAGACCAGGTGGAGATCGTTAAAAATGAGATGACCGGACATGAGCTTAAGAAAGAATATTCTAAATTTTTGGACTTGTTACCAGAAATGACGGAGCTCCAAAAGAAAAAAGTGTATGAATATATGCTACAGGCCAGAGATAATGCGATGAACGTTGTAACGTCAAAAGACAGGGAACAATGGTTCGCCAAATACAGAGGAAGAGCCAACAACTACCTGGCCGGTCAAAACTATGATCTCAGGAAAGCAACAGAAGAATTAGAAAAACGAACGGGCAGCACTTCCAACTAGGAAGTGCGCCGTCTATAACTAGCAAACATAAAAACCAAAGGGCAACCTAAACAAAATAGCAGTTATGATCCTTTAAACAGCCATGTTGGTTGCCTTAAGGATCCTCATAATATTCCAGCATTGCCAAGAATAACCTATCCAGCTAAGGCCCGCTATCAATTTCTAAGCCTTAAAAAAAACCAGCCCCTACGTGCCGTTCGAGCTACGCTATACTATCTATCTAAAGTTGATGACGGAGGTGGCTCGAACGATTGTTCGAATGTTTACAACCTCCAATAGGTATAGCATCCCCCTAAAAAGATATCTATCTTATATCGATAGGAAGATTTACTGTAAATGTAGAACCCTGGCCTACTCTTGATTCTACAGCGAGTTCGCCACCCTGCTGGTTAATAAGATGCAACAGTGCGTTTAGTCCCAGCCCAAATCCTTTTTCCCCAACCGTTCCCTGAGCTGAATTTATCTTTCCGCACTTTATCAACTCGATTCTTTCCTGCTCCATTCCAACTCCTGTATCCGATACCTCTATTTTTAATTTCCAGTCTTGCTCTGCGTTCAGCAACTCCAAGCTAACCTTTACTTGTCCTCCCGGCTGGGTAAACTTAATCGAATTAGAGACCAGATTCCCGATGATTTGAAGCAAGCCAGTGCTTGTAAAGACGGTGAGCTCTGCCTCTGGCTGCGTTTCAACTGTAAATCCGATATTTTTACTTTTAGCTTGTGAAGCAAATAGTGCATCGAGCTTAGCCGCCAGGTCTCGCTGGCTAATAACCGGGAGGTTATCTCCATTTTCCTGAAGGATCTCATCTGCCAGCTCCAGAAGGGTTTTACTGCTATCATAAATAAGTCCTGCAATTTCTTTCACCTCATCAGCAGGCATTTCTTCGTCCGTAACTACCGCTTCCGAAAGTCCCATGATACCTCCTATTGGCCCCCTGATATCATGAGCGACTCTTTTGTTCTTATGCTTTAATGCTGCTACTTTCTTCGTTAAATCCGCAATGGCGCGTATCGACTCCAAACGCTTCACCACCTCGTTTCCAATAATTTTCAATAGCGCAATTTGTTCTTCCGACAATTGTTTAGTCTCGTGATGTAAGACGCAGAAAGCGCCGACGTTATGACCATCTTTTGTTGTTAATGGAACTCCATAGTAATATTTCAGATCAGGATTGTTTTTCACAAAACTAAGATCTCTTACTCGTTCGTCTGTATTCAAATCGGATACTTCCAGATCTTCACCCGATTCGATCACATACTGACATATGGATTCCTCCCTCGGACATTGAGATGGGCCCTGATTATTGGCAGCGACGGTCCATTGCGTATAGGTATCGATCAAGTTTACCACCGATTGTTGAGTACCTGTAATACTTGAGGCGAGGATAGTCAGATCGCTAAATACATCGTTAAGACCGGAAAAATCCAAATCCATTTCCGACAGAGCAATAAGCCTTTTTAGTTCAGTTTCGCGAACCCGATCGACAGGTGTAGCACTCATTTGATATGATATTGTTTTTCCAGCAATACGACTGTTTTTTGAAATAGTTGCGTTTTATATTCAACACACAATACATGCCAGCAATTGGCGCGACAGGATCTAAAAAAACAGTCCCGGAAGAGTTGCTTAAACTCCTCCGGGACTCTGTAAGCTAAAAGCCCTTCTTTCTATTTATCACGGCCGGCCCTCTAAAGACGCTCCTATTCACGTCTCTGATCGAAAACTTCTCATTTCTTTGGCCACTCACTCTTCAGTAGGAAATGGTAGGTACTATTGATCGCGTTCGGTTTTGCTTTTAAAATTTCTAATTTCTCATTTTGCAGCAAACGGATCATTTCCGCACCGGCATAGAGCACCGGACCATAGCCATGAGTGGCATAGATGCTTTTTCCTCTGTGATAGTAGTAGGTGTTGTCATGAGCAAAAGTAGTTCCCTCCACGGTATCGTCTACGGCACCGTTAGGACGAACCTTCGTGCTGATTGCATTCCAACCCGTGAGTGCCACGGGACCGTAAACATGGCTGATCCATCCCTCGTTAATTCCTTTTGCGATGGCATAGGTGAACATGGCGGTGCAGGAGGTCTCCTGGTAGGTATCCGGCTTATCCAGTAGATTATGCCAGAAGCCGGCGCCGTCCTGGAGGTTGGCCAGACTCCGTACCATGGAGCGATACAGATGAAGGATCTTGTCTCTGCCTTTATGCTTCTCCGGCAGCACACTTAGCAGCTCTGCCATTGCCATGAGCGTCCATCCGTTCGCTCTTCCCCAATAGAAGCGGGGATCATAGGCAGCGGAAGTGGCGTTCCAGCCATGATCGAACAATTCCTTCTCGGGAACATACAGCCGCTCTCCCATTTGCAGCACTTGTTTCACTGCATCATCAAAATACTTTTTCTTCCCGGTCAATACTCCCATATTGGCCAGAAAGGGAACACTCATGTACATATCGTCAGCCCATACGGAGGTGTATTGAGGCCGGTTACGTGCCAGCGTACCGTCGGCCAGGCGGTACTGGTTCCGCGAAACGTGCTCATCCACCCTATTGATCATCGGAAGATACTTCTCGTTCTTGTTGTTCAGATACGTTTTGATCATGGCGGCACCGATAGAGCCACAATCATCCAGGGCCTCAAAATGAAGAATGCGTCCCCAGTTGCCTATCTTTTCTCCGGCTTCCCAAGAGGTGTTCTTCTGAAAATAAGGAAGATGCGTGACCACGTAATCGTAAAACTTGGTATTTAGCGCCACATAGCTTTGATCGCCGGTCACTTTGCTTATATAGTCGAAAGCCGACAAAACTACACCGTGAGTATAAGACCATTCACTCGAGAAGCCGTTAGACGGCCTCGCCAAGGGATTGAAGGTCCCGAAATTCGTAATCCTTTCTCCTGTTTTGGAGTTCACGATGGTCTGGGGACTGCTTGCTTCGTAATAGGTTCTTACCCGCTTAAGTACTCCTTTTACATTTTCTACCGAGGGAAGATCGTAAGAAATGGGGTAGTCAGGAACCCGGCCAGCCGCAGTTTCCTCCTGCCCGAAGACGGTGCTGGTGTAAATTGGGGCAAGAAATGAAATTATAACAACTTTCCGGCTGAACTTCCGAGCCGCAGGAACTACCCTCTTATAAATAGCATGACTAGTTTGAATATCGATTTTCATGATGTCTTATCAACTAAAAAAGGCAAAAATTGGCGAGCTGAATGTACAGAATCTGCAGGCAACTTGCGTCGCTTGTCGCGTTTATCCAACAATAACTTTACAATCGGTCGGAGGTACTATGGTTATTTGATGTTGTTTAAGTATTTCTCCAACATGGTAAAGCCGTCAGCTGCTATACGGTTCCCGTCCTCGGGATTTTGCGTGTCCAGGCCATTTTCCAGCTCCCATTTATCCGGCATACCATCACGATCTGTATCAGCAGGGGCTGAGACAGAATTGAGTTTGGGCCACCCCCCCACATCGTTTTGAGATTTGATGATTTTTCCCCTGTGTGTCCTGATATCGCTGACAATACGAACATCAACAGCGTCGCGTTTAGGGAGCGTTGCCCCTCCTGTTTCCAACACCCGCTTGTACGCCGTCACTGCATCCTCTGTTTGAACCGGCCCCGTTTCCAGCGGCTCCTTCTGCTTATAGGCTGCCACCTGTTCAGAGGTCCAACTTTCTTTGAATTTCACCAGGTTCCAGGGATTGACGGGAAGTTTTCCGTTGTAGTAATTTCCTGCAAAATAGCCGCGGTTGTATGGCGAGCCCTCAGCATAGGCAAATCCTTCAGTTTTAGAATCGACTCCGGGAATCAGGTAGTTGTTTACATAATTGAGGCGCGTAACACTTTGCTTATCGGCGTTATAGCCGGCATGCTCTCCTCCCCAGTTATAAATAACATTATTCCTAAAATCAAGTAATAGTCCCTGCGGATCCTTGTCGTAAGGGTTGGAGTCATAATTGCCGGGACGAGGATTCCGACCGCGGTTGTTGGCATACAGATTATGAAGGAAGCTATATTTTGCCCCTCCTGTTCCACGAATTAAAGAACCGAAACCATGATTATCCGGATTCAGGGCCTCTGTGATGAAACACCATTGCACCGTCACCCTGCTGAGATCTGGATGCCGGGTAGAAGCGGATAATATTTCATCCAGGCTCCAGCTTGCGGAACAATGATCCACTATGATATCATGTCCTTTGGAGATACCGATAGCATCTTTCCCCTGCAGACTGCCTTGTCCGTGGGATCGGTCGCCCAAACGTACTCGAATATAGCGAACGATTACGTCGTGCGTGCTGATCTCCAGTGTTTCACCTTTCAGACAAATACCATCTCCAGGAGCAGCTTGTCCCGCGATAGTGATATAGGGTTGTGTGATCTCTAACCGGCTTTTCAGTTCAATAGTTCCGGATATTCCAAAGACCACTGTTCGGGGTCCCTCCTGCTCTACCGCCCAGCGTAAAGTCCCTGGACCCTTATCATCCAAACTAGTAACGTACAGCACCTTCCCGCCGCGTCCGCCTTTTGCATAAGCACCAAAGCCGTCGGCGCCGGGAAAAGCCAGCTGCTGTGCATAGCTGGCAGATTGCAGTACTACAGAAAAAATAAGTGGCCAAAAAAGTCTTTTCATCATATTCGATTCTCCTACGCTCGTTAGCGCGAAAAACGAATATAGCATCTTCCCGACTGATGGAGGCATAAAGTTCGGGATTCTTTGAATTTACGACATGGGATACAGATATGCAGTTCTGAGAGGGATGTACCTTTTGAAAATAGGATAATAGCGTAATTTTTGATGGCCATCAGCACAGCGACGCCAATCAACACCGCGGCAACCATCTTCACGGCACTATTGATCGTAGAGGCTATCGGCTCTGACCGGAGCAGGAATTTAAAGGTTAGGCGCCATCCGAAAAAAGACTAGTGTAAATATCCGGCCTGTCTTAGCAACAGTGACCGGTATTTATTGAATATTCTGGTTTTTGAGACGAAGCCCAGGTACTTGTTCTCGGCGTTCACTACCGGCAGTATCCACACCTCATCCTTCTCCATCTTTTTCATGACAACTTTCATCGAGTCGGAAAGAAGCAGGATATTGGGTGGTGCCTGCATCAGGTCTTTTATCCTGCGCTCTCCTTTCTTATCCAACAGTTCGTCAAACAGCTGCTCACTATAGGCAAGGCCAAGCAGCTTTCCATCCTCATCCAAAACGGGGAAGACATTTCGTTTTGAGTGAATAATTTCGTTGCGTCTTGCCAGCGGACTTTCCTCCGGCTTCAAGGGCACAAAATCTTTATCGATCAAATACTTAAGCTTCATCATTTGCAGAATCGTACTATCTTTGTCCTCGTGCGATAGCAACTCTCCCTTCTCAGCCAGCACCTTGGTATACATAGAATACTTCAGATTTTTGCGGCTCACAAAATAAGCGATGGCGGAGACAATCATGAGTGGAGTCATCAGCTCGTAACCTCCCGTTATCTCAGCAATTAAGAAAATTCCTGTCAGCGGGGCATGCATGATGCTGCTTAGCGCAGCAGCCATTCCGGCAACTATAAAATTGGAAGTATTCAGGGTAATCATGCCGGTTTGATTGATGGAATGCGCAAACACAAAGCCGCCAAGTCCACCCATAATTAAGCTCGGCCCAAACACGCCTCCGTTTCCTCCCGCTGCCAGTGTGATCAGCGTGGCGAAGGACTTGGCAAAGATGGTAAAGAGACCGAAAAATATAATAAAGACGGGAAGGGTATCGTACTCTGAGAAAAGGCTGTTGCTGGCTAATACGCTATGCTGCCCGGCAAGCAGCTGTTCAATGGTGATGTAACCTTCTCCGTAAAGTGATGGAAATATAAAGATCAGCCCACCCAAGAGAAGACCACCGACTATCGCCCTCGTGTAATCATTTTTGATTTTTTTAAAGCGATCCTTTATAAAGAACGACAAGCGGGTTACATAGATGGCAAACAGCCCAATGAGGAGGGCCATCAGCACGTAAAAAGGTATCGCTGCAAATTCCCATCCTTCAGTTACCAAAAAGAAAAGTTGCTCCTTGTAAAACAGACGAGCCACTACCGAAGCCGTGGCAGCGGAAATGAGCAGAGGAATAAATGCAGGAATAGAGAACTCGGGAAGCAGGACTTCGATCGCGAATACAATCCCGGCTACCGGACTATTAAAGGCTCCGGCAATACCGGATGCTGCTCCACACGCCAGCAACAAGGTAACTTCCCTGTACTGCAGCCCGAATAAGCGGCCAACATTTGAACCAATGGCGGAACCGCTGGTGACAATAGGGGCTTCCAGTCCTGTCGACCCGCCGAAGCCAACGGTGAGAGCACTGGTGATTATCTGCGAATAAATGTTATGAACGTCTATTCTGCTCGACTTCCTGGATATGCTGAAAAGGATTTGCGTTAAGCCGGTTTCAAACTTACTTTTTCTGATAAAGCGCTTGACATACGTTACCGAGAGAAGGATACCGGCCAAGGGAAAAAATAAATAGAGAAAGTATTTATACTTCCACTGAAAATCATTTTGCAGGAAGTCGGCGATATTATGACTAAGCGATTTTAATAAGGATGCCGCCAGCCCTCCCGCGATCCCTACCACTACCGCAGCAACAATCAGAAAATCACGATTAGATATCTGCCGGAGGCGGAAGTTGTTGACCTGGGCGTAAATTTCCTTTAGTTTCTCATATATCATGTAAAGTGCCTGAACTAAGTGTGCCGGGAATAATAACAAAAATTATCGAAGCAATATTCTCTAACTGAAACTTTTTGCTTCCGAAGCCATTTCCCTACCCTTTTCCCGACAGTACGACTGCTTTTAAATTCCCCATCAATACTATAACAAGTATTACTTGCTTACCCCAGCCTCTTGCTTTTTTAGATATAGTTCATTCACCAGGATCAGTACAATTAGCACCAGGGGCGTGTAGGTTTTTTTGGCCGGGGCCGGTTGAAAGGCAAAATTTATGCTACGATGCTACCGGGGATCTATGGACAGCGTAAGGATCATTACCATTTTCGCATTCCTGTTCTCCAAAAGAACCTGCCCCGAATCTAAGCTCCTCAACCCGTCCACTCCCTTCGATAAAGGCGGATCTGGTCGTATCTTTAGCGTTGCCCGATGTAGAAAGACATTACCTTTCGAAGTAACCAAGAGATCAAACCCCTGGTCCCGATTTCACTGAAACAACTAAGCAGCCATCTTTCGGCACTCTTCTGCACAAGCCTTACAGATTCGTGCACATTCCTGGCAATGTTCCATTTGATGTTTGCTGCATTCTTCGCCGCAGGCTTCACAGATATCGGCGCAGATTGCACAAAGCTGCTTCGCCTGCGTACTCCCCATGCTCATAAGCTGAGCGGAGGCATAGCAGATTGTCGCACACTGCATATCCAGCTCTATACAACGAGCCATCATTTTCACGTCCTCTTCCTTTACACAGGAGCTTGCACAATGATTACAAACCGCAGCACATTGCAGGCAGGCGTCGATACATGATTTCCATTCGTGATATCCCATAGCTTTCCATTTTAGATGTACAGGGTTAACAGCACGTATCTGGCGTGGTTTAGATTAAAAGAAAAATGGGCTGTGATTGGAGGTTAAAACTTCACGCTCAAGACTGGCACCGGTGAAGCCTCAACTTGATCTAACCAAGGCTAAACCCTTCCCGTGAATTATTTTTTTTTGATGATAATAAGATCGCAATAGAGGTCTTTGGCTTTGGACGCAATGGAGCGGTGAATGGGGCCTCTGCGATGTGGTAAAAGCATAGGATATTGTGCTCGGCCACAGCGAGGGAATGCCCGAATAAAGAACACTATTTCGTAAAAACATCCCGGCTAGTGACATTATTTCAACAGGATCAACTTAATGTTAAAAAAAACTCAAGAAATCGGAGCAAAAATTTAGCAGTTGCGATTTAAATCATCTACTTTTAGGTGCAGATGAGTTATATTACCCCCTATCTTAGCAATTAATGGAAAAAATCATCACCTCAATTAACGATTTAATCTGGAGCAACGCGCTGATAGTGCTTTGCCTTGGCACAGGAATCTACTTTTCTATTGTAACCCGTTTCCTCCAGGTACGCTACCTGAGAGATATGATCGCGTTACTTTTTGGTACAAAGGGCTCTGACAAGGGAGTCAGTTCTTTTCAGGCATTTGCAATTGCCATATCAGGACGAGTGGGTACAGGTAATATTGCAGGTGTTGCAACAGCCATTGCCATGGGCGGACCGGGTGCTGTTTTCTGGATGTGGGCAATTGCGTTCTTAGGAAGTGCTTCTGCTTTTATAGAAGCTACACTGGGGCAGATTTACAAACAGGTGAACAATGGCCAGTACCGGGGCGGACCTGCTTTTTATATAGAAAAGGGTCTGGGTATAAAGTGGTATGCCGTTGTGTTTGCAGTAGCTACAGTATTAAGTACGGCCCTCCTGCTGCCAGGTGTCCAAAGCAACAGTATTGCTTTAAGTATGCAAAACGCCTTCGATCTGCCGGTAGCAGTTACGGGAACGGCGATTGTCATTTTGCTGGCGCTAATCATTTTTGGAGGCGTAAGGCGAATAGGTAAAGTAGCAGAACTGGTCGTCCCTTTTATGGCAGGAGCCTATATTTTAATGGCGGTTGTGATCATGACTTTGAACTTTCAGCAAATCCCTTCCGTTTTAAGCCTTATTTTCAGATCTGCTTTCAATTTTGAACCTGCTTTTGCCGGTGTTTTCGGAATGGCGGTATCGTGGGGTATCAAACGGGGGATTTATTCGAATGAAGCAGGACAGGGGACGGCGCCCCATGCCGCCGCTGCGGCGGAAGTCGACCATCCAGCTAAACAGGGACTGGTTCAGGCCTTTTCTGTATACATCGATACACTTTTTGTATGTACGGCTACGGCCTTCATGATCTTATTTACGAATCAATACAACGTTCTGAATCCGGAGGGCGGCTTTATCGTTGAAAATCTTCCGGGAGCAAAAATTGGAGGAGAGTTTACCCAGCAAGCCATAAGTCACCACTTTCCGGCTTTGGGGAGCGGCTTTGTGGCGATAGCACTTCTGTTTTTTGCTTTCACTACCATCATGGCCTATTACTACATCGCCGAAACTAATCTTAGCTATTTAGACAAGACTGAAAATAAGTGGGCAGTAACGGCGCTTCGGCTACTGATACTAGCAGCTACCTTCTACGGTTCGGTAAAAACAGCCGAGTCGGCCTGGGCACTGGGCGATATGGGAGTGGGAATAATGGCCTGGCTAAACATTGTGGCGATCCTCTTCTTACAAAAGCCGGCACTGAAGGCCTTAAAGGATTATCGCAGGCAACGAAAAGAAGGTAAAAATCCGGTTTTCAATGCGGAAGAACTGGGAATTAAAAACACGGATACGTGGTAGCTGTTCAGCACAAGCTACCTTCCTTTGATTTACGACGGATCAAAAAGCTTAGTTTTTTGATCCGTCAGAGGTGTGAAATAGCACTTATTATTTGTAGGAGCACTTACCGCGCTTCTACTATCGTTAGCCATTATTAGTAATAAAAGGATTCTTAAACAAGTAGGTAACGGGGGACTTCAGGTCTTTCATTAAGCCCCTGAACCTTTTTGATCCGCTTAATTCCTTGTCTTTTTCTTCCGAAGCCAATACCTATTTTTGTTTCTGGAAGAACTGCCAAAATTAACGAGCACCAAAACTAGCCCCCAACCGATTAGTATGAAGAGCCTACTTGCTGTATTGCTATTTATTATTTCCATCCAACCGCTTTCAGCGCAACAACCCGTACCGGTTAAACCCAGGGTCTTAATCAGCACCGATATTGGCGGTACCGATCCGGATGATAATCAATCTATGGCGCATTTGCTGATGTACAACGACAAATTTGATATCGAAGGCCTTGTGTCCTCTCCTTCCTACGGCAGTGGGAGAAAAGAAGAGATTCTTCGTATGATCGACCTCTATGAAAAAGATTGGCCGAAATTACAGCGACATCAGCAAGGCTTCCTATCGCCTGATTATTTACGGTCCATAACGAAACAGGGGCGCCGCGGCAGTGCATCCTATTCGGGGGTTTCAACAGCTACCGAAGGCTCCGAATGGATTATTAAGTGCGCCAAAAAGCCGAGCAAGCAACCTCTCTGGATGCTGGTATGGGGCGGGCTGGAAGATCTGGCGCAGGCGCTTCACAATGCCCCTGAAATTCAAAACAAGATTAAAGTATATTGGATAGGCGGTCCGAATAAGAAATGGAGTGCTAATAGCTATGCGTACATCGCCGCCAATTTCCCTAAACTGTGGTTCATCGAAGTAAACTCCTCCTACTACGGTTTTTTTTCGAATAATACCGAACTGGATAGTGTCAACGCCTCGGACTACTACGACAAGCATATTGCCGGTGCGGGTTACTTGGGTAAAGACTTTAAGAACTACTACAACGGCGACATAAAAATGGGAGACACTCCTTCTCTTCTTTATTTAATGGATGGCGACCCTAATAACCCCTCGCGGGAAAGCTGGGGCGGTAGTTTCGAAAAGACCCGCTATAGTTCCAGAGCGGTCTATGATCGTCCCACTACGCTAAAGGACAGCGTAGCATTCTGTACAGTTGTAGAATTTCATTTTAAAGGCCCGCAACTAGACATACCTGCAGATTCCATTTGCTTCCGGATGATCACCCCCTACAAAAACGGAGCACAAGAGTGGCCCGGATATTATCTCGGCAACGGTAACTATAGTATTAAGTATGCCCCGAAACAGGCAGAAATCTTGAGCTATTACTTCAAATCAGAAATTCCGGGTTTAAACATGAAGGAAGGAAAACTGGTGATCACCAACCGCTGGCCAGGAACACCCAGAACTACCGACTACCCATTGGGTGATAACTGGTACACCGACAAATCCAACCCTCGCCTGTATGACGGAAAGATACAAGGCGGAAAAACCATCGCTAAATGGCGAGCGGATGTTCTCGCAGACTGGGCGAAACGCTGGAACTGGTTACGGGAGTAAGCTTCGTCTCTATGCTGATCCAAACGCCTTTTGTCATGACTGGCGAGTGGAAACGTTTGGACGCATGGAAATAAGGCTTTGGAGTTTTGTGGGGTGTATCTTTTTTTCGGATTGAGCATCCTAACCAGGAGCTTCTGTTGCTAAATGCCCAATACCCATCGCACATCAAAAGCATCCACTACCTCCACCAATTTCTGATGCTCATCGATGCTGAGGTAGGGAGCCCTTCCATTAAAATTCAATTTCTCCACCAGGGACTTTCTGTCTTCCACATCCTGACAGGGCAAAAAGATGGCGATGTAATTCCCAAGTTTCCTACCTTCACTGTGTACAAGATCGGATCCGTAAATAGCTAGCTTATTGGAAAGCAGGGAGCCGCTGACCACCGGCAGTTCGGGGAAACCTTCTAATTCGGTTCCAAACGTTTCAAAATGTAACACGCCACCAAAAAGAGTTTGATAAAAGGTGAGCGCTTTTCTGCAGTTCCCGGAGAAGGTTATGAAGATCGCGCTCTTTGACTCATCTCGACTAAAATCGTCCATCATCCAATAAATTAAAGATCAGGAAGCTCTAGTTCTGCAAGCTGTTCCTGTTAGGGCTTTTTGGTACAGCTTGCCGGATAGTCTTCCCGACGATTGGCATTCTACCTGGCTTCAGCACTAAGCTGCTGATTCGACATACTTCACAAAGTTGTTTAGGATCGCCTGCCATCCTTGCTTCTGAAACTCAGGGTCATTCTCGGTTTCAGCATCAAATGAGGTTTCGATATGTGTTTTCCCATCTTGTTCTGTAAACAAAGTAGTGGACTGTCTTCCATCACTCATGGTATAGCTGATTTCCTTATGCGGTTCTACTTTGTCATATGTACCTTCAAAGTCGAAACCAAAGCTACCATCCCTGGCTTCCATTCTATGTTTAAATTTTCCCCCTACCCTAAGATCATTCTCACTACTTGGCGTATGCCAGCTTGGATCAGGTGTGTTCCATTGAACAATGTCTTCCGGTGTATTCCAAACCTTCCATACTTTTGCTATGGGAGCATTTACTATTGCTTCTACCATAATTCTTGCTACTTGTGCCATTTTTTTCTGATTTTTATCTTAATTTCTATCATCAAAATTAGGGCAAGATATTCAATCGGATCTATTATGATTATGTCAACGTCAGGGGTGAATTATGACAAAAGAATCCTATCTTAAACCTGAAACTATTAATCCATATGCGAATTTCAGTTTTTGTACCTGAACACGGGGTGATTGAAGCCGTTACCCCTCCATTCAGAACCTTTCACACGGCAAATGAATTTCTAACGGCCTTTGGTAAAAAGCCGATTTTTGATGTTGAGTACGTGGGATTGAACGAGTACGTACCGGCTAACAATGGCGAGTATACGATAAAAACCAACAGGCTGCTGAAAGAGGTAAGCAGTACCGACCTTCTGATTATCCCCCCTACCTTCGGCGACACAGGGAGGGGAATAGCCGCGAACGCCGCAGCCATCCCTTATTTCAAAAAGTTACACGAGCAGGGAGCCAGTCTGGCCAGCTTATGCGTAGGGGCATTTCTTTTGGCCGAAACCGGCCTGCTGGATGGCAAAAAATGCTCTACCCACTGGGCCCATGTCAGGGAGTTTAAGGAACGATACCCGCAGGTGGAAGTAGAAGATGGCGCCATCATAACAGAACACGATAATATTTACAGCAGTGGCGGAGCGAGTAGTTTGTGGAACCTGATATTATATCTGGTTGAAAAATTCGCTGACCGAGAAATAGCCATTATGATCTCGAAGTACTTTGCCCTGGATATCGGGAGAGATAGTCAAAGTCAGTTTGCCATATTCAAGGGGCAAAGAAATCACCGTGATACAGAGATTCAGCAAGTTCAGGATTATATTGAGAAGAACTATGCTACTAAAATCACCATTGAAAGTTTAGCTAACTTAATTAATACCGGCCGCAGAACTTTTGAAAGGCGATTTAAGGAGGCAACGAACAATACACCGCTCGAATATATACAGCGAGTAAGGATAGAAGCTGCCAAAACGTTTTTTGAGGCAGCAAGAAAAAATGTAACAGAAACCATGTACGACGTCGGCTATACGGATACAAAGGCCTTTAGAGATGTATTTAAAAAGATAACAGGGCTTACGCCGATCGAGTACAGGGATAAGTTTGCACGAGTGGCCCATGAGATTTAGCACCTGAACTTTTTTAAGCAAGGGGGCTATTATAAAGGACTATTAGGAAAAGTAGGATGCTTGTCGTCCTTCAGGCTCCTGCAAAAATGCGTTATACCGGCAAGTTGCTATATTTTTTTGTTCTATTGACTGTATTTGCCTAAGCCTGATAAGAAATGGATAAAGTAAGCCTCATATTAATTTCAGGAGCATTCAACTTGATCTTTGGTATCTTCCACATTGCCTTTTGGTGGCTGTTCAGATGGAGAACAGAGCTTAGGAGACTAAATTTTGCAAATAGGGCTATTATGCAGATCTTAAACATCCAGATTATCTACTATTTATTTCTCACCGCTACCATCTGTTTTCTATTCCCATTGCAGCTGAGTGAGACTAATTATGGCGCGCTTTTCTTAATTAGTTGTTCTTTGTTTTGGGCAATAAGAAGTATCCAGCAATTTATATTCTTAAAAGTCAATAAGCCGGTTGTTCATATTCTGACAGCGCTTTTTTTCTTGGGAACCATCTTGTTTGCGTTACCTATCCTGATTTAATCGCGGACAAATGGGATACATTACTTCAACCATTGGAATCTATCACTCTCCAGACTGCTTTAATACGACAACACCCTAAACTCCGAGCGCCTGTTTTTCTGATGCTCCTCTTCCGGACATACAACCGTCTTTCCGCACTTATTGATCAATCTTGTTTCTCCATAGCCCTTAGCTACCATACGTTCTCTGGCGATCCCCCGGCTTACCAGGTAGTTGACAGCAGACTGAGCACGACGCTGGGATAAGGCCAGGTTGGAAGCATCCTTTCCACGACTATCGGTATGGGAGGATAATTCTATTTTTAAAGTAGGATTTTCGCGTAGGATAAGTTCGAGACTATTTAACACCGTGGCCGCTTCCGGTCGGATATTGTCCTTACCCAGGTCATAAAAAATATTGTTCAGCCGAATCGTTTTCCCTTTCACGAGCAAAGGCTCCAGGCTGAGTGCAAGATCCAGGGTATCCGAAGTGTTCATTCCCTTGGTGCTTAAGGTCGCGGAATCCGGCAGGAAGCCTTTTCTCCTCACCAGTAACTTATATTCATTGTTCTTATCAAGCGCTAAAAAGAAATCCTCCTGTTCGGCACCTGCATCCAAATCCTTCAGGAACTCACCGTTCTGGAATACAGAGATTTTCGCCCCCTTTATCGCTGTGCCATCTTGCTTATTAACAACCTGTCCCTTCAGCGCAAGTGCAAATTTAGGAGGTGCAGTGTAGCTAAATGAGTAGATATCGTCACTGCCCTTACCGCCCTTTCGGTTGGAGGAAAAAAAGCCGGTAGCGCCTGTGGCTGTCGGGGTCTCGATAAAGCTAAAATCATCCGCTGATGAGTTAACGGGGTATTTAAGATTTAAGGGAGCGCTCCAGTCTTTACCTGCACCTCTACTGCTGAATATATCCAGCCCTCCCATTCCCGGATGTCCTTTGGACGAGAAATACAGCATATCCTCCGAAGAAATAGTTGGAAATAATTCGTCAGAACCCGTGTTCAGGGCAGCTCCACAATTTTGCGGCACTCCCCAGGAACCATCCGGCTGCAACTGTGAGAACCAGAGATCTGCGCCACCAAAACCACCAGCCATATCCGAAGAAAAATACAAGGTCTTTTCGTCGGTACTAAGAGCGGCATGTCCTATTGAATACTGTTTACTGTTGTATTTAAATGGCTGCGCTGTCCAGCTATTGCTTACCTCGTTATGCTCATAGATGATGAGCTCGAGCCGCCTGGTCGGATGCTTTGCCTCTCCCCGCGCCTTCCCGTCGGTATCATTAGAAGTACGGGTGACCATGAACACAGTGCCTGCTTTATTACTCACAAGCGGGCCGGAGTGGAATTGCTGCTGATTAAATACTTCCTGACTCAGAACCGGGTCAGCTACTTTACCACCTGTTTTTTCAGCACTGAAGATCTTTAAGAAGCTGTTTCCTGTCCACCCGTAGGTTTCTCCCTTTTCCTCTCCCGGTTCCCCCGTATAATAAATGCGGTCCTTAGCCGAAAATACGGAGAACTCAGAGCGCGGTGTATTGAGGAGCTCTTCATTTTTCAGCTCATAAGCTCCCTCAGACTGCATCCACTTCTCCGCTGAATCACAGGCTGCAATAGCCCGATCTTGTTCCTTTCCTGTGTTGGAAGCATAACGTTGAAAAATCTGCTTTGCCTCACTGTATTTTGCGTTCAGTTTTAAAACTTCCGCATAAGCAAGAAGATGCTCATTGTTACTTTTCGGGTGAGCTACTAGTTGGGCGTACCACTTTTCGGCGGCTTCGTAGTCATTCATTTTCCTGTAGGAATCTGCGAGATGTACGAGGTCTCCCAGGTAGGGATTTTTCTTCTCTGCGAGCTTATTATAAAGTACAACCGCTTTTGCGTACTGGTATTTTTGATACAAGAGGTCAGCCTTCTCGCGAAGGCCTGGCTGATCTTGCGCAAAGACATTCATACTTCCCAGGAAGAGGGCTGTAAGCAGATATAAAACTTTAGCTTTCATTTTGAAAGGATCTGTCATTAAAAAAATCGGGGACTTAACAATCTATAGGATCTGCGCGCCAGCGTCAATCCCAGAGTGATCTCATGCGAGCCACTTTCGATATCATTCAGCTGATTCATGGAGTAGTCGTACGAATAGCCTACCCGAAATGCATCTGAGATAAAAAGCTGTGCAACACCTGCTATCGAGCTTGCTTTACTTATTTTCAGGCCGTCTTCAAACTTCTTCTCCCACAACTTAGCGCTTGTGCGGTAAGACGCTCCGATCCAAATCCGTTCCTTAAAAATAAGCATGGTGTTTAGGTCCACACTGGTGGGTCCTTTAAAGTCTTCTTTCGCAAGCAGGCTGGGACGCAGTTTAATTTCAGGATTAAGGTTAAAGAGCATTCCTGTTTGGAAATATACATGCCTCTTATGCTTGATCGCTCCCTGAGAAAGTTCGTCGCTGCTGATAGAACCGTTTGTTCCGTTTGCGAGCAGATCCAGCACCGATGCTCCCGCATACCATTTGGGGGAATAATAGTAGATCCCGAAACGGAAGTCCGGAACAAAGTTGCTCGATTCTCCCTGCGTGGCATACTGGTCTCCCCCGTCGATAGGGTTTAATTTGCTATAGTCCAAAGCGTACTGACTTAATCCGGCACCAATGCCGAAAGAAAGTCGTTTTGTATCTTCCTCATTTAGCTGAAGGCGGTATGCGTAGTTCAGGTACAGAGAGGTGGTAGATTGGGCACCCAGCTTATCCGCACCGATCTGCAGTCCAAGGCCCATTCTTTTCCTTTCTGGATCCAGGACTCCGTCGAGAGAGATCTGGCCCGTATTCGGCGCATCTTCAATCCCGGCCCATTGCTTGCGGAGCGCCATCTGGGCAAACCATTCCTCCTTATATCCTGCATAAGCAGGGTTTACACTAAGCGAATTGAAAATGTACTGCGTAAACTGGATGGTTTGTTGCGCTTTGGCACCTCCTGCTCCTGCCAGAAACAGGACGATGCCCAACAAAAAATTTTTATTTCTATACATACCGATTTGAAACCTCCACTGTCTATCTTTTCAGAAGAACCCAACCCTTACGGATATCTTCGTTATTTCCTTTTTTGAGTTTGATGATGTAATAATAAGTGCCCGTATTTAAGCCGGATCCCTCCCAGGTGTTGTTGTAGTTGTTATTACGGTACACTTCACTTCCCCAGCGATTGAATATCGTAAGCTCTGCGCGGTCATAATTCTCCAGGCCGGCAATCACGAAGGCATCGTTTTTACCGTCTCCGTTAGGCGTGAACACGTTAGCTATACTTGCACCGTCAATAGTCACTTCGATCGTTTGGGTAACTCCCTGTGCATCCTTTATAGTGATGGTATACTTACCTGGCTTGAGGTTCTCGAAAGTATCTGAACTTCCGTATGGACCGTCTCCAAGCTTATAGGTATAAGGGCCTGTACCTCCTGCACCCTTTACTTTAATAGCACCACTGCTCAAGTCGCCGCCGCTTATATCCTTTTTGTAATCGAGAGCAATAGTGAGCTGCTGCGGCTGTTCTATCGTAAAGTTCACAGAAGCGAGAAGGCCATTAACATCTCTTACAGTTGCAGTATATGTTCCGGAAACTAAGCCATTGAAGGAAGCTGAGGACTGGAAATTACCATTACCCAGCTTGTACTCGTACGGACCTGTACCGCCTGCAGCTGTAAGCGAAACTGAGCCATTCGCTCCATTGTGTACAGTAACATTGCTCTTAGATGCGACCACCAGGCTAAGTGCTGCTGAAGGCTGAGTAATAACAACGGTTGTAGTTGCTATAACACCGTTTGCATCTTTTATGCTTACCGTGTATGTTCCTGCCGGAAGACCTGTAAAGCTTCCGCTGCTCTGGTACGCGCCGGTTCCAATTTTATACTCATAAGGACCTGTGCCACCTGAGCCAGCTACTGTTACCGCTCCTGTTGATCCTCCAAAGGCTGTGATGTCTGTTTTGGAAGTTACTGCAACCGTTAGGTTCGCACCCGGCTCTGCAATAGTGGCAGTTGTGGTCTTCGTTACCCCGTTAGCATCCTTCGCAGTGATGGTGTAAGTGCCGGCGGCCAGGTTAGAGAAGGTAGCGCTGCTTTGGTAAGCGCCGTTCTCGATTTTGTATTCGTAAGGAGCCGTTCCGCCGGAGGCTGATACAGTCAGACTTCCAGTGGACGTACCTTTAACAGTAATATCAGTTTTGGCTGTTATTACCAGGGCTAGTGCTGCTGCTGGTTCCCCAATAGTTACGGAAGTGCTTTCAGTAATACCGTTTGCATCCTTTACGGCGAGGATATATGTACCGGCTGGAAGGCCTGTAAATGTTCCATTGGACTGGTAAGTTCCGGTTCCTATCTTATACTCATAAGGGCCCGTTCCGCCTGATCCTGTTATTGTTACCGCTCCTGTGGAAGCACCTTTTATCGTTACATCATTTTTAGAAGTCACGGTAACAGCCAGCAGTGCAGATGGTTCTGTGATAGTAGCACTTGCTGTGGTGCTTACTCCGTTTTTATCAGTTACGGTAACGGTATATGTTCCTACTGATACACCTGTTAAGTCTTCTGTTGTAGCTCCGTTACTCCAGCTATACGTATAAGGACTCGTTCCGCCTGTTACCGTAATATCGATCGCTCCGGTTGATGCGCCCTTCACCGTTACATCTGTCTTAGAGGTAACGGTAGCAGCAAGCAGTGCAGATGGTTCTGTAATAGTAGCACTTGCTGTGGTGCTTACTCCGTTTTTATCAGTAACAGTAAGTGTATAAGTTCCTGCTGGTACACCTGTTACGTCTTCTGTTGTAGCACCGTTACTCCAGCTATAGGTATAAGGACTAGTTCCGCCCGTTACCGTAATATCGACTGCTCCGGTGGAAGCTCCTTTAACGGTTACATCTGTCTTAGAAGTTACGACTGCTGCCAGCAGTGCAGATGGTTCTGTGATAGTAGCACTTGCTGTGGTAGCTACTCCATTTTTATCAGTTACGGTAACGGTATATGTTCCTGCTGATACACCTGTTAAGTCTTCTGTCGTAGCACCGTTACTCCAGCTATAGGTATAAGGAGCAGTTCCTCCAGTTACGGTAATATCGACTGCTCCGGTGGAAGCTCCTTTTACAAACACATCGGTCTTGGAAGTAACACTTACTGCCAGTAATGCTGATGGCTCTGTGATAGTAGCTGCAGTAGTAGCTGTAATACCATTCTTGTCGCTCACAGTCACCGTGTACGTGCCTGCTGCAAGACCAGTCAGGTCTTCTGTGGTAGCACCGTTACTCCAGGCATACGTATAAGGAGCAGTTCCTCCTGTTACGGTAATATCGATTGCTCCTGTGGATGCGCCTTTTACCGCTACATCTGTCTTAGAGGTAACGGTTGCTGCAAGTAACCCAGATGGCTCTGTGATAGTAGCTGAAGTAGTAGCTGTAATACCATTCTTGTCGCTCACAGTCACCGTGTACGTTCCTGCTGCAAGACCAGTCAGATCTTCTGTGGTAGCACCGTTACTCCAGGCATACGTATAAGGAGCAGTTCCGCCTGCTACGGTAATATCGATTGCTCCCGTGGAGGCCCCTTTTACAAACACATCGGTCTTGGAGGTAACGGTTGCAGCTAGTGCCCCAGAAGGTTCTGTAATTGTAGCTGAAGTGGTAGCAGTAATATTGTTTTTATCAGTTACGGTGACCATATACGTCCCTGCAGCAAGACCTGTCAGGTCTTCTGTAGTAGCCCCATTGCTCCAGCTGTAGGTATAAGGACTGGTTCCTCCAGTTACCGTAATATCGATCGCTCCCGTGGAAGCTCCTTCTACGGTTACATTCG
>NZ_JAFEWD010000002.1 GCF_017355855.1 Pedobacter sp. SYSU D00535
ACTTTGGAAGCAGCTGTTCCCATATAAAAAGCGGCCGAGCTGTGTTCGTAATCTTCAATACGTTCCACCAATGCGTTTTTACAATAGGTGACTCTGCGAGGAAGCAAGTTAAGATTTGAAACATCGAAGAAAGACGCAGAGTCCCTTCCTTTGCTATGGCTGCTGCACAGGAGACTCTGCGAGGAAGCAAGGAAGACGCAGCGTCCCTTCCTTTGCTATGGCTTACGCATTGGAGACTCTGCGAGGAAGCGAGGAAAGAGCGTATTATTCTTTCTTGTAACTGCTTTTTTCCGCAGAGTCTCCTTTAGGGACTCTGCGGTTCTACTGCCCTCATTAAATCTAGATCTTGTAATTGAAGAATAGAAGTCAGTGCCACTTTGGAAGCAGCTGTTCCCATATAAAAAGCGGCCGAGCTGTGTTCGTAATCTTCAATACGTTCCACCAATGCGTTTTTACAATAGGTGACTCTGCGAGGAAGCAAGTTAAGATTTGAAACATCGAAGAAAGACGCAGAGTCCCTTCCTTTGCTATGGCTGCTGCACAGGAGACTCTGCGAGGAAGCAAGGAAGACGCAGCGTCCCTTCCTTTGCTATGGCTTACACAGAGGAGACTCTGCGAGGAAGCAAAGAATCCTGAGAAAGATTTGAAACATAGAAGGAAGACGCAGAGTCCCTTCCTTTGCTATGGCTTACGCATTGGAGACTCTGCGAGGAAGCAAACATCGGAGGAAGACTAAGAGTCCCTTCCATTGCTATGGCTGCTGCACTGGAGACTCTGCGAGGAAGCGAGTATAAGCCGCCAAGCGTTCGCTTGGTTGTTCATATCCCCTCATCCATCTGATTTGGTGTCCATTTCCTTAGTCCACCGATCAAAAATAAAAGTCCAATAAAGACAGCAATAAGCGAGTAGGTTATTTCCAGAAATTGGTTTGCTTGTTGTTTTTCCAGGTCAAAGATTAGTTCTCCGATTCCGCGCACTAAATAAATACTAGCTATTACAAAAATTACCGGTCTCAAGAATGGTAATCGTTTAAAATGTTTGCCTGCTGAAAGTCCGTACAGTCCAAAAGTGAAAAAAACGATGGCAACAAAGATTGTTAGCAAATAAGGTAATGAAGCATGTGTTTGAGCGAGTTCTGTCATTTCTTTTCCGATGCCTGTTACTTCAAACATTTTATCGGCCCAAAATAGCCCTAAAATATGTGCGAATGCAATGAGTATGTTTATGTAACCGCCAAGCTTTAGCATACCTCCCTTAATTTGTTCCAAAGTAAATAAGTCCGCTAATAACTAATAGCAAAATCCACTGTCCAAGTTTCAAATAATTCTTTGGAAACTTTTTCGAAATGGCGATAGTCAAAGCCCAGGCAATCGAATAAGCTAGAAAATAAACTGCCAATAGTTGCAGGAGCGTTTTTTCATCTTCAAAGTAGTCTGAGAAATTAATCAGTGCAAGTCCGATCGTCGCCAACAGTAAGTCTACCGAAACCAGATGCCAGCCACCTCTTGCCATGGTCCATTTCTCCCTTTTCTGATAGTTGTCGTCAGTTTCGTTTGTCGGTTCGTTTACTTTCAACTCTTTGTCTCCTACAAACGTGTGAAGCGCAAAAGCGAGAAACGTTAAGATGTTGGCTATTAATATCGGTATATTCATTTGACTTTGTCTTTTTTAAAGTTGTGAGGTTTTAGTTCCAAGGCATGCTAATGACCTGGGGTTTAGGGACTTTGCGGTAAATCCGCATAGGTGACTCTGGGTAGAAGGAAGACAAACTGCTCACTCATTGATCCACCTCCGCCTATCGGCCCCTTTCCAGAAATTACATTCGGGAAAGGCTCGCCAGCGGAGGACCGCCCTGCTCAACCAACCTACTAATCCCAATTGCTGTTTTTTAGTTAACAGTTTTTAGGCTTCCGCTATTTATCTGACCATACCGCCAACTCATTTCCCGATGGGTCCAAAAAATGAAAGCGTCTGCCGCCCGGAAAGGCAAAGATTTCTTTTGAGATTCTACCTCCGGCTTGAAGGATCTTGTCTCTGACCAGGATTAAGTCCTCATGGTATAAAATCACCAGCGCTCCATTCACCACGTGCTCGCCGGACTGTTCAAAACCTCCCTCCAGTCCGCTTTCAGAAAAAGCGATGTAGTTGGGACCATAATCAATAAAGTTCCAGTCAAAGGCCTTTTTATAAAAAATCTTTATTTCCTGAAGGTCGCCCGCTCTGAACTCCACGTAGTTGATATGATTGTTCTTCATATAGAATTAGCAATACCCAAGTATCTTAAAAATTATAGGACTGTCAAAATTAAGTTTAGCTCCCTTTCAGTTGCAGGCCGGGACCTCTTCACCCACAAGTAGTTTTCCCGTTGTCGTCTGTATTAGTACCTGATTTTGAATCAGCAGAAGCAGATGAAATAGTGACTTGTTTTATAAAGATGGCTACAGAAAACTTGAATTGGATACCGGTAGCAGAGATAACGCCTGATGACCTGGTAGATATTCTTCTATTTGACGCAAAAGAAGGGCAATCGATTGGATTTTTTTTTGAAGAAACCGGTAGGTTCGTCCGGGCTGTGGACGGAGCAAAGCTCGAGCATATTACGCATTGGATGCCCTTGCCTGCCGATCCGGGTAGTAGATGATATGCAGTTTACTGACTGCCCCGACTGCTGATGTTCCAACACTGATAAAAGCGCTGCATTGGTCGCGCTCCGCATCTGTACTACCCCAATGGCCCCTTAAAATCATGGCCCAGAACTTCCAATCGTGAATGCTTGCAGGCATTTAGCTTATTCATGTTGAAATACACAATTGGATTATACATTGACCATTACTTCATATGGGATCTGCTGTTGGAGTAGATATAATTAAGATAATAGGTGAAGCCCTGAGAGGCGTGTACTTATCAAAATGGTACTATTTCAACTACTATTGGTACCCGGCGACAGAGCCGATGGGGCTAAATTTGCAACATCAAAATAACATTAAGAAAATCACGATGGCTAAAAAAGCATTAATTCTAATAGACATTCAAAACGAATATTTTGAAAAAGGCGCACTGGAACTTGTAAATCCGGTGCCTGCCAGCGAAAACGCAAGAAAGGTGCTTGAGCGTTTCCGCGAGCAAAACCTTCCCATCGTTCATATACAACACATCATGCCAGCTGGGGCTCCTTTCTTTATCGAGGGTACTAATGCGGTTGAAATTCACGACAACGTAAAGCCGAAGGATGGTGAAAAGCTTTTTGTAAAACAGTTTCCGAATAGTTTCCGGGATACTGGTTTACTGGAGCATCTTAAATCAAATGATATTACGGATCTGGTGATCCTTGGTATGATGACGCATATGTGCGTTGACGCTACGACCAGAGCTGCGTTTGATTTCGGATTTAATTGTACCGTTATAGGCGATGCCTGCGCAAGCAAAGACCTGGAGATAAAGAATCAGAAAGTCAAAGCAATAGATGTACATAATGCGAATCTAGCTGCACTGGATTTCTTTTATGCGAAAATTCAAGATACAGAAGAATATCTTTCTGCTTAATCGGCCCTATTAAAAAGGGTGTTAAAGGACACCCTTTTTTTGTCAATTCTGTATGTTTTAATGAAGACAAAAAGGAACCTTACATCATTTTCATCCTCTGTGGTAAGTTCTGGTCATGAAGGGTTGATTTAGATAATAAAAAGTCAGAGTTTCCTGTTTAAGAATAATGCTTCCCTATTTCCTCACTATTAGTACAGACCAGTTTGGTAGGAGAGTAATATAATTCTGGAATATGTTAAGTTGCAACATGAAAAATATTCTTGTATATATTCTTACACTGCTTGTTGCGGGCAGCGCCTTTAGTCAACAGAAAGAAGCTGTGGATGTGAAGGAATTCCGAAAAGGTATTAAACGAGAAAACGCTATTATCCTCGATGTAAGAACGCCCGAAGAATATGCAGAAGGACACCTTCGAAACTCGGTTAATATAAACTGGAAGAACCAGGAGGAGTTTAAGGCCAGGGTAGCAGGACTCGAGAAAACCAAAGCCTTCTTTGTGTATTGCCGCTCAGGCAGCCGGAGTGAAAAGGCGTCCGAATGGCTGCGTGTCAACGGATTTTATAACGTGAAAGACCTCAGCGGAGGTATACAGGCCTGGGAAAAGGCAGGTAAACCAGTGGTTAAGAATAAGGATCAAAGGCGATAGACGTCCTAAGGCAAAACTTGTTAAGTATTATTTGCTAAGGATTAATGAACAAGTGTATCGAATACCCTGAAATTCCATAAGACTGAATGCGGCGTAGATTTCCTGCTGAACGTATTAGCGAGCAAGCAGGTAAAGGACAGCTATATTGCTACTGATTTTCACAATACAGATTATTTTGAGATCATTTTCTTTGAAAAAGCAAAGGGTACATTAGTACTAAACCAAAAAAGTATTCCTGTTACAGATAACTCCGTAGTTTTTATCTCCACCTTCCAGAATAGAAAATGGACGCTGGATGCAGAATGCCTGGAATTCACCACATTAGTATTCCAGGAAGACTTTTTAAATGAGTTTTTTGAAGACAAACTCTTTACTTACCGGCTCTTGTACTTTTATCAGTTTGAATACCCCCTGATTATGCCGCTTTCTACAGCCGAGATGCTAAAGGCATGCGGTCTCTTATCGGAAATAAAAACAGAGCTGGTCGAAACAAAGCCCGACAGTGTGCACATTATTCGCGCACTGCTGTATTACTTACTCCAATCGCTTAATCGCCAGTATGCGAATCGAAATAACTTATCCTTAATCAAGTCGGAAAATAACTACGCCTATCAATTCAAGAGACTACTTGAAAATCATATTCGGAAGAAGCAACGTGTAAACGACTATGCAGAGATGTTGGGTATTAGCCGGATTTTTTTAAACAAGGCCGTCAAAACGCAGTTCAACCAAACGGCCACTGATATCATAAAGCAACGTCTCCTTATTGAAATCCAAAACCTGCTGATTTATTCCAATAAAACCCTTAGCGAAATTGCTTTTGAACTGGGTTTTTCGGAACCCAACCACCTCATGCGTTTCTTCAAAAGCCAAACAAATCAGACTACTTCGCAATTTCTGGCCGATCATCGGTCAGCCTTCAAGTAGATACTTTTCGAAAGACCGGTACTTTTACCTATCTGTACGCTCTTAAAGCTGCAATAGAATCACCAATAGAGACTACAACATCCCCTCTTAGGATGTGTGAACGGCTATTCTTTCCTATTCAACCTAAAGGTTAAAATAAGCAGCACTGATATGGAGCCCAAATCCCTACCCGCTGGCTCCCCGATTTTGTATGAGCCCTCTAAACTTCCGCATTTAATCCATATTGAGTCCACCTTATTGCATAAATAGGTGGACTCAATACCGATGCTATCCCGCAATAAAGAGGGTTCGAAAGAAGTCGGGGGGCCATCAGGGCAAACTCGGGTAGCAAGAAGTAATAGTTAAAATATTCTCTTTGTTTCGTGTGATAATTAACTAGTTAGTATATTTGATCAACAAAACCTTATTCATCTATAACCTAATAATTATCCAATGGCAGTCATTGACAAAAAAGGAGTACTCCACGGCTCCGTTTCCAACATTGTTTACCGCAACTGGCGTGATCTGAACGTTGTACAACTCAAACCGCATGAAGTGCGGCAAACGCTTGCCAGTAAAGAGGCAAGTCTTGAATTTGGTCTCTGCAGCAGTACCGCTAGAGTGATCCGCGAAGCGTTTAGCTGGGCTTATAGAGGCTATGATGGCGGAATGATTAACCGCTTTAGTTCGGCCGTGAGAAGGAGCGTCTATGCTTCCTCCAAAGCCAGGGGCGAGCGCGACATCCATGATGCGGACCTGAGTTTCCTGAAAGGTTTCCAGTTTAATACCAATTCACCGCTTGACAAGGTGCTGCGAGAGCGGCCCACAGCGGAAATGGACGAGGAAAACCGCGTCAGGGTTCAGCTGCCGGCTATCCGCATGTCGGATATCAAAGCTCCCTTTGCCCACCAATACGTCGTCCGGCTGCTGCTGGTGGCCTTCGATTTCCGCAAAGAAGTGTTTAGCTATGTGGGAAAGCGGGAGATAAAGATCAACGACCAACATCCGTTTGAGGGCGGCGAGCTGGTATTCGATGAAGTGATGCCCGAAGGCCGCCTGCTGGTATTAAGTATCTCTGTTCATGGCTATAAGGAGGTGTTGTCGGGCGACCTGGAGACGGTTAATTCAGCGGCTTGGAGCCCCGCAGAGCTGCTGGGAGCATGGCAGTTAGCCCGGGAGGAATCAGACCAATCGGCAGACCAGTCGGTTAAACCAGCCAGGCAAGCGGATACACCTTACCGGAATATTCCTTTTTCCAGCGAAAGCAACCAAATGAAGCAAAACATCGCAGGGCTACGGGAAGAACACCTCAAAAAGCAAAAGCCGGAACCCAGGCGACCGAACCAGGAGGTAGCAGAACGAACGGTCTTGCCGACAGGGGATGTGAGTTTTAAAAGGGGTAGGTAGGGATATGCTGTTTTGAGGTATTTGTCTTCTAAGAGAGTTGTTGATTGAAAAACGAGTATTCGGTTTAGTAAATGGTCGAGCAGCGCTGTCCTCCGCTGGCGAGCCTGCCCCGAACGTGATTTTCGGGAAGGTGCCGAAGGCGGAGGTGGATGAATGACTCGGCAATGTACTCGCGGTTAAAATACTTACCATTTAAGGACTTGCGGTTGATATGTGATGAGTGGCTCATCACTTTCAAGCTAGTTCCAGTGTGATAGAAAGCAGCGAGAATCATATCCGGCCAACCGCCAATGGCATTCAGGAAATGTTAAGAACGGGAGTCATATTGGTCAATGTCTGTTCCCATCCTACGTACCAGATTTGTATCCTTGATTCATTTTTTTCATATCTTTAGTCAACCTCGCCTTGGTTCGTGTCGCCACGAACCAACTTATTCCTGCCGCTTTGGTTCTTTAGGCTCCATACATAAGCCGACAGGAACAATAAGAACCCTACGCTGACAGTAAATAGGTACTCCCCCTGGCACTGCAGGGGCAGTGCATCAGACAAAATCCGTTAAAGCCTATATTCCCCTTACCTCAACCTACCTTTGCTCTTTCAGTCGCGCAATCCTTTTTAAGCTCCTTATCTCCTGTTGCTTCTTCAGTGAAGAGTTATAGATCTGTTCGTCAAACTGGAGGTCATATTTTCCAAAAGAGTAGAGGAATACCTTGTTGAAGGTTTCGATGGTAGGTTCAGACATCTGCTTGATTTTTGCCACTTCCAGCAGCCAGGTATATACCGGTTCCTCATGGTGCTGCAGCTGACTGATGGAGGATTTGGGGATGAACAACCTGTTTAACGTGTTCACATTGTTTACGATTCCTCCTTGTTGGACAGACCATTTACCAATTGTCATAATGTTCATTCTTAGATAGATTAAAAAACGGGGTCGACGGTATAAAGGTAAGGATCGCAGCAAGAACAACAAAGTTCAATCGAATCAGAAAAGCTGGCTATCGCCCCACCTATTCCTCTCTTCTACAAGACCCGTTTTTTCATTTTATCCAGCGCTTTCGCGAAATGAGTAGCGCCCGGCTTCGCCAGTTTTACAGCTTTCAGCTGCGTTTGCTCGGCCTCATGGTAGAGCTCCAGACGGTACAGAATATGAGCCAGGGTATCGTAGTACTCGGGCTTTGGATCCAGTTTCAGCGACTGTTGGCTCCACAGCAGGGCTTTACTCAGTAAGGCTTTGTCTTTCGAGAACAAGTACACACGCCAGGCGGCATTGTTGAGTTCCAGGGGAGCACGAAGTATGCGATTGGCTTGGGCACGACGAGCAAAGAGCCGGTTGGTCTCTTCATCGTATAAAGCCGGTGTCTCGTTACGTTCTGCCCGCAGTTCCCGAAGGATCTCCGGAAACTCCGTCTTGTATTTTTTAGTAGAATCAGCGGAGACACCGGAAAAGTTGCGATCGATAAAGTAGGGGAGATGTCCCAGGAATCGGGCGGTGTCTTTCACTGCCAGGTAGTACCTCAGCATCTGCTGGTCGTAGGCCACCTGGCCTTCTTTATAGTCGTTCTTCCGGATGTTTCGCTGGTACTGGGCGATCTTTTCGGCCAACAACTGGTTCTTTCGTTTGACGGCCTCCTCATGAGTATTGTAAATGATATTGCGGTTGATGATAGACCGTTCCCTAAGCGGAAAGCTAATCCAGGCACTGTCGGCGATACTTCTATTGGAATAGATCAGGTTATACAAGGGGCTGGTGTATACGGGACCGGTATGAAGTAAAAAAGCGGAGACAGGGATCGTATTGATACTTCTCAGAGGAAGCTGCCCGGCGTATTCTTCTGCCAGCCGATGATTAAGCTGGATGCCTAACCGCTGCCGTTCCCGGATGTATTCTTTCAGGAAAGTAGTGTCGCGCCTGCCCTCCTCGTGGCTCTTGTTGTACCACGAAAGGGTTTTGCTGCTGTTCAGTCGCCCGCTGGCTTTTTCGATCAGGCTCAGGATGCGTTCGCGGTTGTTGAAAGGAACAAAGAAACGATCGGCAATCTCGCCGTTTTTATCTACGAAGACCAGTCGCGGGCAGCACTCAAAAGGGAACCTGCTATTGAAGGCGATCCAGGCCGAATCTTTGGAGTCGGGTATAAAGTTGATGAAGCGCTGGTTCAGAACAACCGTTATGCTTTTGTCTTTTCGCAAATCGACGTAGCCTTCTGGAACTTTCGCCGTTGCGGAAGGGATGATCAGGACGCATAGCGGCTTATCTTGCTTTTCTGCTTCTGTAAGGGCCGATTTAAAACTTCCTTCATGGAGTTGAAGTTGCGCCTGTACGCCTGTAAAGATCAGGAGGCAGGTGATAAGGAGGAAAAGGTGTTTCATGGGTGTTAAGGTTACACCGTAAACATAGGAAATTTCGCACTGGAAAAAAATAGGATGGTGGTTGGTTCGGGGAGATATGAACGCAGGTGGAGAATGATGGTTGATGGCTAAGTAATAGCAAGAATTTAAGACCAGTATCGGAATCTAGTCTTAGCGAGAAGTAAGACAAACAAAGTGCCTTCGTCCGCCCTGGTCATGAACCAAGGCAGAGGCCCTAACCCTAAGGCTCCACAGGCAATACTGACCAATGCATTACTTCTGTCAGCGTATATCCATCGCATTCACGTATAAAAGAATTCTTCGGCGCATAGTAGTAGCCGATGGCTAGTCCTTGAATCTTATCAAATAATAACACATCCTTCATACATTCTGGCAACGCCTTGTCTAACTTGTTCCAACTCATGGTACTTAAACGTTTGGGATTAGAAAAAGGTGCAGATAGATTAAGATATATTCGAGGTGCTGGAAGGGGAGGCATCGACTTCGAAAATCGATCCTTTGGTTTGTGCCCTTCCTATACACCACATTGTTGGATCATTTCCTGTCTCGGGTGGAGGCGAGCAGATAATAAGATCAGGACAGGCGATTTTTACAAACCTATGCGACTACTTTTTTGCAGCTCTAATAGCAATACCTAGAGCAGGCCCGGGAACTATAGAGGCTTCCTGCAAATAAAAAAATAAATGTTGTAACATCTTAAATCTCACTTCGTAACAGTGCCTGAAAAACAAAAGAAAGGCGGATTTGCCAAAGCTTCGCCGGAATCTACTTTATGAAATTTTTAACACCAACAGCACAGCTTTCAGCGGCACAGACACAAAGCGGACTTCGTTACATCGTTAAAGAAAGTCTGGCAGGGGAGATCATGGTTAACCTGACAGGTGGAACTTTCCTGGTTTCTATGGCCATATATATGGGGGCAAGTAATTTTCAGATCGGGTTGCTGGCTTCGCTGCCTATTTTCACTAACGTTTTCCAGTTATTATCTATCTGGTTGGTGCAGCGATACAATAACCGGAGGGCCATAGCGGTATTAACTTCGTTTGTAGCGAGGATCGCCCTGCTCGTGGTAGGTTGTCTTCCCTTACTCTTTGGAAAAAGTGTTGATGTGAATGTGATCATCGTGCTGCTTACGGTGCACTATTTGTTTGGCTCACTTGCCTCGGCCAGCTGGAATTCATGGATGAAGGATCTGGTGCCCGAGAAGATCCTGGGTCAGTATTTTTCGTACCGTACCAAGCTGATGCAAATACTGAGCGTTTCGACGAGTCTGCTCGTTGCTTTTTTTATCGACTTCGTCGAGTCGCACTATCCGCAGAATTTGAATATAGCCTATTTCGTCATGTTCCTGCTAGGTGCGGGAGTCGGCATGGTGGGCGTCTATCTATTATCCAAAGCACCCGAACCGAAGGCTAAGCTGGAGAGGACACAGCTGTTTAAGTCGTTTCAGAAGCCTTTGAAGGATAAGAATTTTCGCAAACTGATTGCCTTCAATTCCTTTTGGAGTTTCGCCCTCGATCTGGCTATTCCTTTCTTCTCTGTTTACATGATGAAGACAATCGGTCTTTCTCTATCCTATGTGATGGCCTTTGTTATTCTGGGACAGCTGAGCAGCATCTTTTCAATCAAGATGTGGGGCCGTTATACGGATCGTTACAGCAATAAGACCATCATACGGATTTGTGCTCCGGTATATATCGTCTGCATTATGGCGATGGCTTTTACAGGGCTTCCTTCGGGTAAATTATACAGCATTGTGCTGCTGGCAGTGATCAATGTCCTGAGCGGGATCTCTACGGCGGGGATCAACCTGGCCATCGGAAATATTGGTTTGAAGCTGGCGCCGAGAGAAGATGCAATGACTTATATCTCGGTAAAAAACATTATCGTTTCTTTCTGCGGTGCGGTAGCGCCGTTGGCGGGTGGACTGCTGGCCGATTTTTTCGCCCATCACGAGCTGCAGTGGAACATCGAATGGCAGGGCGCCGAAGGGCTTACGGTGATTCACCTCATCAGTTTGAAGGGCCTGAATTTCTTCTTTATCATCGGTGGTCTGCTGGCCATGTTCTCCCTGCGTCTGCTACAGGACATCAAAGAAAAGGGCGAGGTGCAGAAAGAGCGGGTGGTAGGCTATATGCGACTGAAGGTTCGTTCAAGGATCAAGGATAATGCAGCCGTTCGCGGTATCAGCAATTATCGCCCCGGCGTACTCTCGCAGGGAGTCAGAAAGATGCTGAAGCAACCCATTTTCGATAAGAACCAGGGGGCGGAGGCTTAGCTTCCCGGTTGCCGGATTTATGGATGCCGGCTTTCACATAGCGCCCGGCGGATTGACAATAGCGCCGTGTGGCAGTGGCTTCTGCTGCCAGCCTCATAAACTCATTGCTAAGCCCGCCTGCCGTCATCCCCGGCGCCCGTGGGAAGTATTTGAAGGGGGACGATGGTCGAGAAAACACGAACCAGATGCGGGGTTTAAAAATTCTCACAACTTACAGCCTTTAATGTGTGTTAGATTCGAATAACCTTATATTCTGAACTATGAAGCTCTCTCCCAAAGCTGAAAGCGTATATGCGCAGTTGAATCGTAATGCCACCAAATTGGGCGACTTACGAACCACCGCCAAAGACATCAAAAAGGACCATCAACTGGCTATGGAACTATGGTCCACCGGCGAGTACTTGCCCCGGCAACTAGCCATTTTAATTATGGATAAAAAGCTCTTGTCGCAGGAACTGATCGATAAATTCGATCAGGACATACAGTGTCACGGGGAGGAGGAGCGGCTTCAACTAATGGATTGGCTGCTGGCGAACCAACTTTCCAAAGACAAGAAAACCATAGGGCTCATGGAAACCTGGGAAAATAGCCCTTCTGTACTGCAGAGACGAACGTTCTGGTACTACCAGGCTCGTTTGAGGTGGGTAGGGCAAACACCTCCTGCTAACAGTGAAGAACTGCTTGCTGCGATCGAAGAACGAATAGAAGGGGAGAAGCCGGAAGTGCAATGGGCGATGAATTTTACTGCCGCTCAAATTGGGATCTTTCAGCCCGAACTCCGAGCCAGATGTATTGCTCTTGGTAAGCGGACGGGTTTGTACCGGGATGAAATAGTACCCAGAGGATGTACACCCAATTATTTACCTGAATTAATATCTATACAAGTGACGAAGCTGAAGAAGTAGGGCATCTTCTGGTCGTAGTGTCTCTCCACGGTCATTTTCCAATTCACCGGGCTCGTTAGAATCGTTCTCTACTATTTGTTCCCTTTCGGGTTCTATCGACTTGATTCGTATCAAGCGAACCCGAAGTAGGGAGGAATAGTTCTCTTATGAGCTGTACTCAAACGGCACCTCATTAGAAAACATAAACCCTAATTTGCTTTCCTTTATTAATTCAAGCTATGGACATTAATAAGGCCTATGAATTAATAAACGCCAAGCTTAACCTTTGGCTACGCGAGTTTATCCGTCTGCTGCCCAATCTTGCAATAGCTGCACTGGTATTGGTTTTGAGGATATCTTGCACGACTGGCGAAAAAACTGGCCTCCGTGCTCTTCCGGCGGATTACTCATCATCAGGTCCTTAACTCTCTTTTTGCAAATTTTATTCATGTATTGGGAATCGTTATTTTTGAATTACATGATGCTCGAGAGGTGCCAGGTGGCGGCAAGCTGGTTCTCGAAAGTTTCTCTACATTAACTTTGTTTCAAGTGATAATGAGTGCTTAACCGCAAAACCTTACAATATTAGCGCTGAACTTGAAAAAACTTAAAGTCAAATTTCACAATGAAAGGTTTCAAACTGATAGGACTAAAATTAAAAGGCAAAACAAAGAACGAACACGGACAATCAGGAAAAGACTGTGGCGAATTGTGGCAGTATTTCGAAGCAAACAAGATTGCAGAACTAATACCGAATAAAACTTCGGGTGCAATTTATGCTGTTTACTATGACTATGAAAATGACGAGAACGGGCTTTTTTCGTATTTCATTGGCTGTAAAGTGGAAGAAAACACGGAAAAACCCGAAAATCTCGATGAACTAGTAATTCCCGAGCAGAGCTACCAGAAAGAAACTGCAAAAGGTCAGATGACTGCTTGTATAACAGAGGCCTGGAAACGGATTTGGAATTCGCCAACAAACCGAAAATTTGGGTTTGACTTTGAAGTGTATGACGAAAGAAGTCAGAATTGGAAGGATGCAGAAGTCGATATTTTCATCTCGGTAAAGTAAACACCTGCTGCTGGTCAAACCTCTCGCTACGATTATTTTCGTTGCGGCTCGAGTTGTTTAGTATTACCTATGATCCTTGCCTTTCCGACGAAGAAGGAGGAATCTTTCCTACTAATACTAGTCGATCTCTCCTGCTTCGAGATGACAAAGAAAGCGGTGACAAATGAAGACTAGTCTTATTGATCAAAGTGAAAAAAGCTCAGGATTCGGCTTTGTCCGTAATCCTGAGCTCCCGACCTGTCAGCTGCGGGTCCTGCAATTATCTCCTTACTGCTGCCTGAATAGACACCCACATCTCAAATACGAACAATCCCCTCGGATGCGTTTTGGGAGTGTCCAGGTGATTTAGGAATACCCCGCGGCTGTCTGGCTGGTAGCCACTCTCCGGCAGCCATTCCTTATACAAATAATCCCAGGCCTGGAAGCACTCAGCCATCGTCCCTTCTTTGTGCAGGACAACGTATTTGCCTCCCGGTATTAGTGTCTTCCCGATGGGGCCTTCAGCACGGGTCTGCCCCGGCACTGTCAAACAGACATCTGCCTGCACCCGTCCATCTTCATCGGGCATACTCCGATAAACCGTCAGAGCCTTCGTCTCTGGGAAATTGATAAGCTCTTTGGGTTTCGCCCAGGTGAATAAGGTTTCGAACATCGTTTCGAATCCTGCCGCATCATGTACGTGTATAGATAGATTTCTAAGATATACCACGTGCTGATCGCGTAGTTCTTTCACCTGGCAGTTGAAAAGATTTTTTTGTTCCATATCACTTGATTTTGGTAATACGGAACGAAAGTATTTGTCCTCCGCCTGCTGATGGTGTCCAATCTTGCTATATTTATTTAAATACATCATTCGCCAGTCGGAGGGACTCATCTGCGTACTTTTTTTAAAGCTTTTGCTGAACGAGGAGGTACTTGAAAAGCCAAGGTCGTAGGCAATTCTATTTATAAAGACCTCCCGGGGGAAGATCAACTGATAGCGGGCCCGCCCCAAACGCAGGCGCTGGTTGTACTCTCCCGGCGAACATCCGAGAAGGGTTTTAAATACCCGTGAAAAATGAAACTTTGAGAGTTGAGCTACTTCTGACAATTCCTCCAGTGACACCTGTCTGTCCAAATGAAGCCTCATAAAGTCGATCGCTGCATTGACCCTTTTTTGATACTCTATAAGCGACTGCTCCTTCATTATTTGTTAAATGACGAGCAAAACTAGGATCTTTGAGATGCTGGTCAAGTGTTTTTTTATCCCCTCATCCCTAACGTTTCTTCAATGGGAGAAGGGGAGCAAGCACTGCATGATTGGAAAAGCTATGCTTGGTATTCTTGTAGTAGTGGCTGTTATAGTCATTGTTGGCTTCTGGTTGAGTTGTTGGTATTGCTTACCTTCCTTGTCATTCCGACGAAGGAGGAATCTATTTCACCTATTGCTAGTAGATCTCTCCTACGTCGAGATGACAAAGTAAGTGCTGGCTAATCTTCATCGGTTCGAACTCCTCGGCCATATTTAAAAGAAGGCCAGTCTTAAATTTTTAAAGAAAAACGGGAGGAATAGCACGCTGCTCATCATGCGCCGCGGGAGCGAATAAATTCTGCTACCCCGTTATTCACCTCCTCGTGTCGCTCCATCAATCCCATGTGTCCGGCCGGTTTTAGAATTATCAATTCGCTACCAGGGATCCTGCCATTCATTTGTTCACTTGCTTCCGCTTTAGTTAAGCGATCAGAGCTGGCCGCAAAGATCATCACAGGGATATTGATCTCACTTAGTACAGGAGTAGCATCATAATTGAACATACCTAACACTCCTCTGGCCGTTACAGCAGGCGGCGCCATTGCCGATAGAAGGCTGGCAAAGTCAAGTTGAGATGGCGATTGAGTTCCTGCAAAGGTTAAGAATCGCGTCATTAGAAGCATGTTACCGTTGGCATAACTCATCCATCTGCTCAGCCAAACGAGTGGGGAGAACACAATCATTAACCAACAGATTGGTTTGAGAACCGGGTTTTGAATGGCGGCTAAAAGGCCGCTTAAAATAGCCGTTTTAGTAGGGTTGGTATAGGTAGTGTGTTGCAGAACCAGTCCTTTTATGCCGTTTAACTTTTGCCTGAACACCTTGCAGAAAGTTAAAATCGTCATTCCCCCAATACTGTGACCCCATAAAACAGGGTTTACTGGTTTCGTTTTTTCCAGCACATCATTTAATACCGACGCAAAATTCTCCAAAGAGAAATCCTTATTATCAGGCCTCCGCGATTTCCCCAAGCCGGGCAGATCAATCAAAATCAGATGGTAATCCTTTTCGAAGTATTTTTTTTGATAATACCATTGCATGCTGTTCGAATTCCAGCCATGAACAAATACAATAGCCTGTCGGCCCTTTATACCATAATGTTCTATATTAATGAGGGAACCATCAGCGCGTCTAAGTTCCTCTTGTTCCCGGCTCTTTTCCGGTCGTGGATCATCCTCATTCTGTCTCTTTTTGCTAAACAGGGCTTTAATGATGCTTTTGCCACCAAGAAAGATATAGATCAAAAGTGCAACTGCTCCAATCAGGCACTTGCGGGCGTATTCGTCATCCAATGTGTCGCGATTCAAGTACCACTCCCGCCAGAGGAAAATGTCCACTCCGAGGAAGACCAGAGACAATAAATCGGCAGCTAATAATCCTAGCAATAGTAAAGGCATAGTAAGATGTTGAGGTTATTTAACGTTTTGTTGCTTTCAAAAACAAAAAGCCTCCGGCAGGAAGCTTTTTGTCATTTAAATCACTAGTGGGAAGTGCTTATTCCTCTGTCTATATGATGGGTATGGGAGTGTTCCGATTGAGTAACGGTGAACAATCCTGCACCAATTTCCAGAATCCCCATAATCAGGTGAGGCAGATACACTTGTTCGTCAAAGTTGAGTAACCATGGAGATGCTGCGAGGAAGATACCGGCAATGACGTCCATGGTTAAGTGTCCCGACATAGGAAGGACCTTTTTTCCACCGCCCTCGTAATCTGTGATGAAAGACATCACAAGAATTAATACACCTACAATGACTGCCGACCACTTAGCCGCTTCAACATCTGCAAACCCTAAAATCCAGGGAGCTGCAATTAGTATGATCCCCGCCATATAATCTAATACTGCGTGGAACTTTCTGCTTATGAATCTCATAGATAAAAAAATTTAATTTCCACCTATGTAGACAATAGGCATGCCAGTTATGGAACGTGTAGAAATAAGAGTGAGAATGAGTAGGATTTGTATGAAAAGTCAATGGGGATTTACCTGTATCTATCGCCTTGGTACCTGTTTCCACAAATCAATTTGATGGTTTCATCGTCTGCTTAGATCTCTCCTGTATCGAGATGAAAAAGTAGGGGGAGGTAGACGAAGATGTGTCTTATTCGTACTGGGTCTAGAATCGGTATTGCGCACTTTCCTAGTCATTCTGACAAAGGAGGAATCTATGCCCAAGGATTACCAGAGGATCACTCCTGCCTCGAGATGACAAAGTATTATCTAACCTTACTACATCACCTGTTAAACTGCCTTCTGCAATACTTTCTCGTAGGCCCTTCTCGGGCTGCCTCTGAAGTACACTTCTCCGCAGTAGACATAGTCCAGTTTTTCAAAAGTCTTCATCATGGCGATATTGTCAAAATTCGTATCTGCTTTGATGCTATAGATCTCATTGCTAACAGCATAGTCTTCCACAAACCCAAGTATGCGTTTTGCTAAGCCTTTTCCTACGTGGCTTTCTGAAATGGCTACCCGGTGAATCACCACAAAATCGTCATTCGTTAGCCAGGTTCCTTCGATCTCGGCATAAGCTGGCTCGTCATTCACCAGCACTGTGCAATAACCAATAACAGTATCCCCCTCAGTCAGCACAAATCCAGCTCCCGCTTCAATGTCTTTTTTTATTACCTCCGGATTGGGATACCCATCCTGCCATTGATTGCTGCCATCCTCTTTTCTCCGAATAATAGCCTGGCGGATTATATCCCATATCGGTTGCAGCTCTTCCATTACTGCCTTCCTGAACGCGTATTCCATAAATGTCTAGTTGATGTGTAACCTGTAAGCTTTAATTTGTATGTCTTGATGCGGGTCCGTAAAAATACAAGCAGAAACGTCAAATGCGGAATTGCTGCAAGAAGAAATCAGAGAAATATCCTCGGGCGCCTCAAAAAAAGCGATCTTTTCGGAATGCTTCCAGATGTTTTTTGGCAAGAATGACTGTTTGGATCAAATAAATAACTTATAGTGCAAATCAAATTAGCATTTCACTACTAAGTTTGAATCGAATTATCAGACATCGTCATGAACCAATTCGATTTCAAACTTAATGTTATTTCTCTCCAACCCGTGCACTTGCAGCTAGCTTATGTACTGGAGCGAGCGATAGATTTGGGGAGGTTACCAGCCCATTCACGCTTGCCCTCGGTCAGAAGTCTTGCCGCTACATTTTCAATCTCAAAAACTGCTGTTCTGGAGGTTTATGGTAGCCTGGAGGATCAGGGTAAATTATACCGAGGAACTGAGGGGGATTTTTATGTAAGTGAAAGATATGATTTAAAAGGAAGAGCAGCTGCAGGTCTGAGGGGGCAGAATAAATTCAGACCGGTATCTGCAGGGCTTCCTTCCTCGTAGGGTCTCCTGTGTGGAAAAGCCACAGAAGGAAGGGACTTTGCGTCTTCCTTCGATGTTCTCAATCTTTCAGGATTCTTAAAACGTATGCTTGTCAAAAGAACTATTGATGCGGCAGGACATACTTACTGAAGGCAGTAGAACCGTAAAGTCCCGTAAAGGAGACGCTGCGGAGAAAGGAATGTCCTTTTTCTGGTCGTGCTGTTTCGCTTTAGCCCCCATGGTGCCCAATTTTTCCGGGTTGGGATCTTATCAAAAAAACTTACCTTTGCTGGCACAATGAAAACACCCATTTCTCATATCGATCTTAGGTATATGAGCCCTGTTCTTCCCAAAATCAGGGTGGTTGGTGTTATTCATACCCGCTGGAAGTAGTACTCTCTTCTGCAGTCAAAGTCTGATACTTTAATAAATAGCTTTTAATACTGTTAATCGGGATAAGTACGCCTCTCCATGGGTTCAGGTCTGCTTGTGAATGACTGCTCTATCACGATGCTCAATTGATAACATGATATTTAAATTAAAATGAATTTTATAGAGGAACTACGCTGGCGCGGAATGATTCAGGATATAATGCCCGGGACGGAGGATGAATTAACTAAAGAAATTGTTAGCGGGTATATCGGTTTTGACCCCACTGCAGAATCCCTGCACGTTGGGCACTTAACACAAATCATGACCCTGACCCACTTTCAACGCGCAGGACACAAGCCTTTCGCCCTGGTTGGTGGGGCCACAGGTATGATCGGCGACCCAAGTTTTAAAAGTCAAGAGCGAAACTTGTTGGATGAGGAAACCCTGCAAAAAAATGTAGCCGGGATTAAGGGACAATTGGAAAAGTTTCTTGATTTCGATTGCGGCGAGAATAGCGCCGAGATGGTAAACAATTACGACTGGTTCAAGGACTTCACTTTTCTGGATTTCATAAGGGATATCGGAAAATTAATCACCGTCAATTACATGATGGCTAAAGATTCGGTAAAAAAACGATTGGACGGAACCTCCGGCTTGTCTTTTACCGAATTTTCATACCAGCTATTACAGGGATACGATTTTTACTGGCTATGGAAGAATAAGGATATTAAGATCCAGATGGGTGGTTCTGACCAGTGGGGTAATATTGTTACCGGTACAGAAATCATAAGAAGAAAGGCTCAGGGAACCGCTTTTGGACTCACTACTCAGCTGATTAAGAAAGCAGACGGCACCAAGTTTGGGAAAACCGAAAGCGGTGCGGTTTGGCTAGATTCTAAAAGGACCTCGCCCTACAACTTTTACCAGTTCTGGCTAAATACAGCCGATTCGGATGCGAAGAACTGGATTAAAGTCTTTTCGGTGAAATCAAGGGCTGAAATAGAAACCCTGGAAGCCGAACATGATGCAGCTCCCCACTTGCGGGTTCTTCAAAAAGCCTTAGCTGCCGAAATCACAGAACGGGTACATAGTAAACACGCTTTGGAAACGGCGATCAAAACGTCAGAGTTTTTGTTTGGAAATGGGACTATTGACTTTATGAATGAACTGGAGGCAGATGAAATTATCAGCATATTTGAAGGACTTCCACAGTTCGAGGTGAAGGCGGCTATTTCGCAGTCAGGGATGGAAGTCGTTCCTTTGCTCACCGAACATTCTAGTGTTTTTTCTTCCAGAAGCGAATTAAGAAAATTGATAAGTGCCGGAGGATTATCGATAAACAAAGAAAAAGTAGAGAGTCCGGAAATGGTGATTAAAAGTGAAAAGCTAATCAAGGATCGATTCCTGGTAGTGCAAAAGGGCAAGAAGACATACTTCCTTTTAGTTTTTAACAGGTAAAACAGAAATACAAAGAAGGCTCTTTGGCTTCAAAATGGAACAACATAAGCATCAGGAACACAAACTTTCGGGAGCCGGCCTTTTAATTAGCCTTGGCATTATTTATGGGGATATTGGCACGTCCCCTTTATATGTTTTCAAGTCAATCATCGGAGACCGGTTAATTACAGAAGATCTAGTTCTGGGCGGTCTTTCCTGCGTATTCTGGACGCTCACGCTCTTAACGACTATTAAATATGTAATTATCACGCTAAGGGCAGATAACAAAGGCGAAGGGGGGATTTTTTCGCTCTACTCGCTTGTCAAAAATAAAGCGAAGTGGACGATCATTCCGGCAACTATCGGAGGTGCTGCGTTACTTGCCGACGGCATCATTACCCCGCCCTTTACTGTTTCTGCAGCAATAGAGGGATTAGCCATACGCTATCCCGATATTTCCACGCTTCCCATTGTCTTGGCTATACTAATGGCCATCTTTATTATTCAGCAGTTTGGAACCAATTTCATCGGAAAGGCCTTTGGCCCCGTCATGTGGGTATGGTTTACCATGCTGGCGGTGTTGGGTTCAGTCCATATTGCCGCCCATCCGGAAATTATCAAGAGTATTAATCCCTGGTACGCCTATCACATTCTGAGCGAGCATCCCCAATCTTTTGCCATTGTTGGGGGAGTATTTCTTTGTACCACCGGAGCAGAGGCGCTTTATTCAGACCTTGGCCATTGCGGCCGCGCTAATATTCGGATCAGCTGGATGTATGTGAAATTGTGTTTGATGCTAAACTATTGGGGACAGGGCGTGTGGCTCTTAAGTCAGACGGGACATTATCTGGATGGTAAGGTGCCGTTTTATAGCATCATGCCTGAATGGTTTTTATTTTATGGCATTGCTATCGCTACACTCGCAGCTATCATAGCCAGCCAGGCCTTGATTTCCGGTTCGTTCACGCTAATCAGTGAAGCCGTTCGATTGAACCTCTGGCCTAAAGTAAAGATCAACTATCCTTCTCTTCAAAAAGGACAGATCTATGTTCCGTCCATTAACCTGATCTTGTTCCTTGGTTGCCTCGCAGTGCTCGCCTTATTCCAAACCTCGGAGCATATGGAGCATGCTTATGGTTTGTCCATCACGATCACCATGTTAATGACCACGATTTTAGTATGCGTTTTCCTAAAAAAGAGACACGTTTCATTCTATTTGATTGTCCTTTTTGCGGTGGTCTATTTCATAGTGGAACTTACCTTCCTGGCGGGCAATCTTCCACGTATAACCCATGGGGGATGGTTTACAGTGTTATTGGGATCCCTACTGTTTGTAATTTCATGGACCTGGTATCAGGGAAGAAGAATCCGCAATAGCCAGGTGAACTTTGTGGATCTTGAAAAACACGCAGAGATTTTAAAAGACCTGAGTGAGGATAATTCCATCCCCAAGTTTGCTTCCCAGCTGGTATATCTTACCAACTCGCACTTTAAAAATGAGATTGAACAGTCTATTATTTATTCCATTCTTCAAAAGCAACCCAAGCGGGCTGACGTTTATTGGTTCCTGCATGTATCAGTGACCGGAGAACCGTATACCTCCGAATATAAGGTAACGCATATAGAAAAGGGAAAGATCATCCGTATTGATTTTCGTTTGGGATTTCGTATTGCACCGGCTATTAACGTGTTATTCCGGAAAGCTGTTGAAGATTTGGTGAGTGCAAAAGAAGTAGATATTGTAAGTCGATATACCACGATGAAAAAATATGGAATTACCGGAGATTTTAAATTTATAGTGTTGGAAAAGGACATTTCTGATTATTCCGTTTTTAGTTTGAAGGACAGGCTTTTGATGCGCTTTAATAATTTCCTTCGGCGATTTAGTGTGCCGATTGATAAAGGATTTGGCCTTGATATGAGTTTTGTCAACACAGAGAAAGTTCCGCTGGCTGTAAATCGGAGACCAAACGTTAGTTTAACCAGGATGATTGATTCATAAGTGTCTTCAGATTTTCATAAGACACATTTACTGAAGGCAGTAGAACCGTAAAGAGAATTTTTAAATAGGGAGATAAAGAACTACAGGGAAACCTAGCGGAGCTGCTTGTGAACAGCCACCTTTTTTGCATCTTCGCAGAAAAACATCCCATGGATATCGTCGTAGTTGGAGCTGGCAAGCTTGCACAGGCAATAATAAATTCAGATTTAAGTTTGGAAAATTGCAATGTTATTCAGTGGGAGCTGTTTAACGAAAAAGAGGGCAGCGCTCGGGCTATTCTGGTGCATGCAGGCTCGGGAAGGCAGCTGGATGAAGCAATTGAATTTTGCCGTCGGACTAAATCTGTATTTATTGAACTCTCAACAGGGCTCAAAACAGAACATTTAAGCCCGGATTTTCCGCTTATTATTTGTCCCAATACCTCCATCTTACTTCTTAAGACTATCAAACTGTTAAGCCTGGCTGGACCCTATTTTTCGACTGAAAAGATAAGAATCATTGAGTCTCACCAGGAATCTAAAACATCTGCTCCGGGCACAGCCTATAAAATAGCAGAGGCGCTTAATGTCCCCCTAGGGGAAATTGAATCAGTAAGAAACAGCGATGTTCAATTAAACCAGATCGGTATCCCTAAAGAATTTTTAGACAGACACGCCTATCATAAAATTATTGTTGGCCAAGGAAGTGAACAGATATCCATTGAAACAAAGGTGTTGGGACATGACTCGTATGTTTCGGGTATTAGGAGAATAATCGGGGCAGTTCTGAACAATTCCTTGAGGAAAAACGATATTCTGTTGTGGATTTGATTGATGAAAACATGCTGTAGATTTCAAAACCTCGCCAGCTTTTAGATTTCTGTGCTAGTGACATGCCACCTACAGGGCTTAACCTAAATTGGTTTTAGTAGGATAAGAGGCTAGTTTCGTTGATTGTAGCCTTACAATCTTAAAACAGAAGGCGGAAGTGGTCGCTTGGGCCATTATAGCGCTTGCCCATATTAAAGCTTAGGCATAAGCCTTCATCAATCTAATGCCGTCAGCGAAACACAGCAACTATTCCTCAGGGTTATTCAAATTTTCTGAATTTGATCCAGAAGATAGACCCTATGCCCGGGCGCCCCTCAATCCAGATAGTTGCCTTGTGTTTTTCTAAAATACGCTTGACAATAGCCAGGCCCACCCCCGTACCTTCGTAGTCGCTCTGTACGTTCACACGCTTGAACAGTTCGAATACTTTGTTGTAGTGTTTCGGGTCAATGCCTATTCCGTTATCCTCCACCTTATACACCACCTCAAATTCGTTCTCGGAACCCTCAACAGTAACAATGGAAGGAACGGACAAATGGGAATATTTGACGGCATTACTGATGAGATTAAGAAATACCTGGTAGATCATTGTTTGATCTCCTGAGACCGGGGGGGTATTTCCGATGCTGAAAACCAGGTTCGGATTGTTGAAGGCCGTGCCTACTTCGTTTTTTATCGTCGAAAGAAGGCTGGCCATATCGATAGGTTGAAAGTTGATTTCCGCGCGGCCGATCTTTGAATAGTCCAGTACTTCGGCAATCAGCGTATTCATTCGCTGGATTCCCACGCTGATACGGGCCGCAAACTGTTTGCCTTGGTCGTCGAGCGTTTTGTTGCGCTCCAGCAGCTGTGCATAACTTTTGATAACGGCGAGCGGGGTTTTCAAGTCGTGGGAGATGGTGCTGCTAAAGGTCTCCAGTTCATCATAAGCTTCCTTTAGTTTTTCGTTCAGAGCCCGTATTTCGCTCGCTTTTTTATTGATGATGTACAATAATTCTTCTTTGAAACGTTCTGCCAGATGTTGTTCGTAAGCTTTCCATCGTTCTGCCGTGTTTTCTACAATGGTCCGGAAGTTTTCGAACGACTTTCGCGGCGAGATGCGTTGTTCTCCTTTCTCGTCAAGTTCTACCGGTTTTTCAGGGTTGCCAGCCCAGGTAATGCTTTGCATATATTCGGGTCTGAACCAGATGATGTATTCACGGAGCTCGCGGGAGATGGTACAAGCGAGTATTCCGCTTGCTACTGCCGCGAATTCTTTTGCTGCGGGTAGCAGATCAACCAGCTTATTAGTCTGAAATACGGAAGCTTCTTTTGTTTCGGAGAGCCATTGTATGATGCTTTCAATCTGTTCCTCGCTAGGGGTGCGACCGTCTTTTAGGGTGCGTCCCTCGTAGCGCATAAATACACCTTCTGCCTTGACAATATCTTTAAAAGACACGGACGGGTTTAGCACCGCATCTTTGATGTCAGTGCCCGTTCTTAGTTCCGAGATGATCTTCTCGAACACCGCCTTATGCTTTTTCTGTTCGGCATTAACCATTTCCTCCTCCTTAAATTCAATAGAAGAGGAGATGATTTGCCCTAACAGCCGGGCGCCCTCCCGGAGTCGATGATTGATGAATTTCGGAGTGTAGTGATGACAGGAGATGAGGCCCCAGAGCTCGCCCTTACACATCAGCGAGACGCTAAAGCTGGAGGCGACCTCCATATTCTTCAGATACTGGATATGCAGGGGAGAAACGGCCCGGAGCACCGAATGACTGAGGTCAAGGGGCACATCGGTCATCGCCAAAAGGCTGGAGGTGGGGGCATTTACATCGGCAATCAAACGCATTTTGTTCAGTTTGTAAAGCTGTCGAGCCTGCGCCGGAATATCCGAAGCAGGATAGTGGAGGCCAAGAAAAGGATCAAGCTCTTCGTTCCGTGCTTCTGCTACCACTTTGCCGTGCGCGTCTTCCATGAACTTGTAGATCATAACCCGGTCGTAGCCGATCAGTTGCTTGATAATTACCGCCGCCCGGTCCAGTATATCAGACAGGTTATTAGTAGCTAAGATATTGCTTACATGCCGGCCGATCTGATTGTGGATATTCAGACCGGACAGAGGCGACTTCGATTCAAATTCCAGGTAAATATGCTGGCCGAAAGTATGGATCAGCAGGTCAAAGAAAGTCTCTTCTATTTGGACCTCGTAGGCTTCGGCTTCCTGTTTTCTTTTCGCAGCTTCTACAAAGGCACTCAGGGGATTCTTGTTTTCCCTGCCGGAGATTTGCGCTTCAAAGGCAGACAAGGGCTGTCCAAGGACTGAGCCCGCCGTAATATTGAGGTAGTCCAGGATGTTTGCACTAACGTACTGAATGATGTTCGTACTGACCTTGACGACCACGAGAAAGCCCCACGATTGGATAGAACCAGGGATGTGTATTGGTTCTCTGTCGCAGTTGCTTAGATCTGCTTGAAACTTAGACATTATAAAAACTTAAAATTGGAATTTCACTAGCTCAATAAGATATTGGCTTTATTTACTAACTCATCTATATCAAAAGGTTTTGCCAGAAAATCATTGGCGCCGGCTTCTCTTGCGATCTGAGCACCATCCCGACTAGCCGACATGACGACGACCGGTATATCCGAAATCGCAGCATCTTCCCGTATTGTTTTTAGCACCTGATCGCCTGGGAGCTGGGGCATCCATAGATCGAGGAATATTAAGTCGGGATTTTCTTTTGCTATTTGGTTGAAAACTTCGAAGCTATTCTGGACGCGGACGGTTTGAAAGCCGCTCTCTTCGAGGATAATCGATACGAGATCCAATATCCCTTCATCGTCGTCGCAGATCAGGATCGTTTTTGTATTATTCATTTTTAGGGATAATTTTTAAAGGTAGGGTAAAACTGAAAGTAGTTCACTTTCCTGGTTCACTGCTACCCAGATGGTGCCACCGTGGTTACCTACTACCTGCTCACATATGTAAAAGCCCATACCGGAAATTGTTTTTGCGTTTCCCTGACCCCGCTGAAATGCTGGAATATCCGGGCCTGATCTTCCGGGGCTGCATTACAGTGAATTATAGAGTTGTCTTCCAGTTGATGGTCGCTAGTGATAATGCCCGTGATACTGCCATCCAACGCTTTCTTCATCAGCTTCTGATTCATGTCATCCCACGGAGGAGAGGTCAGCGTGTGTGTCCCTTCTTTCAATATAGCAAAGTGTATTTATTAAAAATAACCCAATGCTTGTCCATATGTTTGACCTACCCGGCTTCAAATTGTTTTTAGAGCAGCGAGCAGGCAAAATCTTTATCGCTCTCCTGCAATCAGGCTGCTGTTGCGGGGGAGGCCTCTGTCTATACCGATAATTGTTATGATCCCAAAGGTGTAGGCCAGCAGATCCAGCCATGAAAAATAGCTTCCGATGACGATGGCGGCAATGTTTGAACCTTCCAGGCCGAGGCGGTGCACCAGATCAAGGTACTGGAGGATTTCGATGAGGTAGGAAAAAAGCAGGACAGAAAGGCCCGCTGTAGCCGGCTTTAGGTCCAGGACACTTTTCAGCAGGCAGTACAGGAGAATAACGACCAGGAAGTCGCCCCCGTAGGGTCGGATAAAATGATCGCTGATGAAGCAAGCAATCAACACTTCCGTGGCGAAGAGCAGCAGCGCTGCGAGGAAGTAAGCGGTTCGGAATTTGAGCAGACGTTTCATTTAGATCGCTTTTTCAGGTAGTAAAATTTCGGAGGGAGCGGTCGCTTTCTGTCCCTTTACCTTCGCCAGAATAGATTCGAGGAGGGGGAGCATATGGTTTAGGTTGCCCGTTTTGATAAGGAAGTTCCAGAGCGGCTCAAATTTTTTCCAGCCGCCGCTATAGAAGAAATGCTTCAGCATGTGTTTGATCGAGTCGTGCTGCACGCTGGCTTTGACGATATTGCTCCAGCTGTAGAAGTCGCGGTAGGCCTGCCAATATCCGGCTTCCAGTTCTTGAGCGCTCAGGTTTTCTGTGCGATAGACGACATGCCGGGTGTCGTACAGATCCCAGTTCCTGCTGGTGATGCGGCCCTGCATTTCCATGCTTTTATAAAGGACAGTGCCGGGGTAGGGGGTAAGGATGTGATAGGTGGCGGTGGTTATGCCGTTGCTTACGCCCCAGTCGACCGTTCTTTTGAACACATCTTTGTCGTCGTCATCCAGACCGAAGACAAAGCTGCCGTTGATCATGATCCCCAGCGAATGCAGTCGCTGTACCGCCTTCCGGTAGTCTTTCTCCAGGTTCTGCTTTTTATTACTCTGTTTCAGGTTTTGTGGTGAAAAGGTTTCAAAGCCAACGAAGAGACTTCTTAGTCCCGCCGCTGCGGCTTTTTCAATCAGGTTGCCCCTTAGTATGGAATCGACGGTAGCAGCTCCCTGGAATACCCGGTCCATTCCGCGCATTCCCGCAAACAGCGCTTCTGAGAATTTGGCGTTGCCCAGCAGGTGATCGTCGAGGAAATAAAGGTGTCTGCCGGGGAGACGATCAATTTCGGCAAGCGCGTCGTCTACCAGCTGCGTGTAGAAGCCCTTACCGCCTTCAAAAAAGGCATCCTTGTAGCAGAAGCTGCAATGGTGAGGGCATCCTCTGGACACTACAATGGAGTTAGGCACCAGGTAGCGGTTGCGCTTGATAAGGTCGCGGCGGATAGGAGGGACACCGCTGAGCGTTCGGATTTTGGAGCGATAGATTTTCTGTGGATGCCCCGCTTTAAAATCCTTCAGGAACTCGGGGAAGGTGTCTTCTCCCGGACCGATAAAAATAGCGTCAGCAAAAGGAAGGGCTTCCTCTGGCAGCGAAGAAACATGTAGCCCGCCCAGAATGACGAACGCGCCTTTACTGCGATAATGGCTGGCGATCTCGTAGGAACGATAGGCGTTGGTGATGTAGACCTGGATGATAACCAGGTCGGGTTCGTCACTCAGGTTCAGCTCCTCCACGTGTTGGTCCTGCAGGTCGATCTCATCCTCATCACTTAAATAGGCAGCCAGCGTGGCTAATTCCAGGGGAGGGAACAGTGAATATTTGATAGGTCTCCATAAAGGGCTCTCTGCTTCTGCAAGGGCCGGGAGAATCAGTTTTACTTTCATAGTGGATACATTAATGGAAGAGGGCTCAGCGCCCTCTTTCGCTTATGCAAGTTCAGCCGTTGTTTTTCTGTTCCAGTCGATTTTAGCAGAGAGGTACATCATCACTGCTACTACCACAAAGAGTCCGATGCTTCCGAACAGAAGCGCCATGTCCTGCAGCTGGATGATCACATAGATAAAGCTATAGAAGAGAGTAAGTATGGCTGCGAACAGGAGGGCCGGCTTTTTATTATTCAGGATGGCGGCAATGAAGCAGCCGATCAATGCAACAGTAGCCACCGAAGCAATCAGGTAAGCGACATTAAAGCCGACCTGTTCACTGAAGGATAGCAGGAGGGTGTAATAAATCGTCATTGCTGCACCGATCAGTACGTATTGGAGCAAATGAACTTTTTTCCTGGTCACTAGTTCGGTGAAGAAGAGCGAAATGAAGGTCAGCAGAATGATTAAGATGGCATACTTAGCCGAGCGCATGGTTTTCTGGTATTGATCCACGGGCAGGATAAACTTTACACCGAAAGAAGCATCCGTGGCTTTGGGATGGAGGGACGTATTCGCTTCGATCCATTGCTGGGGGAAGGGCCGGTTGAAATAGGGCATTTTCCAGGTGGCCGAAAAGCCGGAGGCGGTTACTTCCCGCTCTTCAGGCAAGTAATTTCCGGAAAAACTAGGATTGTTCCAGTCGCCTTCCACGGTCACGTTCGTGCTCTTACCGAGATGCAGAAAGTTTAATTCGGAGCTTCCTCTCATATCCAGCTCGAAGCTGAAAGGGAGAGCTGTATTCTTTTCAGCACTTAAGTCGGGTTGAATGATCAGGTTGTTTGGGAAGAGTTTAAGTCCGCTAAAATCCGGCTCCACCTGGTAGCTGGTCGAGGAGAGCTTCATCACCGGGTTACTTTTCAAACCCTTTAAGTCGCTGAGACCGATGGCTAGTTTCACCTTATCCCATAAAATGTTATCGGGATTAATCCCTGCTTTTTTCAGCTCTAGCTTACCGAAGGAGCCATTTACCCGCACTTTGGTGCTATACACCACAGCATCAAAGATACCCCTGTGCAATACAGTTGGATCTGCTTTGCTGACTATATTCAGTGCTTCGGGAAGTAGATAGATATTGGTTAAGATTTCCCGGTAGCTCGTTTTACCTGCGGCATCCACCTGCGTGGCGATGGTTTTATAGGGCAGGACCATGACAGGGCCTTCCACCAGCTGGCTCCCTGACCATTTATCGGTGATTTCTTTGATCACTTCGCGTTGTCTGTCCTGGCGTTCCCAGATCAGATCCTGTATCATGCTGGAGGGGATGAGCAGGAGCAACGTCAGTATGCCGATCAATCCCAATTTAATAATCACTGACTCCTGGAACCAGCGTTGTAGTGCATTTCTTTCTACTTGGTCAATCATTTTTGTAGTTTTAAAGTACTTTGAAATTCAAAGTAAACGGGTAAAAAAATTATAGTTTCTGTTGTTTAATCAAATTTTCAAGGGCTTCCAAATGCTTCCGGAAAGCTTCCCGGCCCTTGGGAGAGGCGGCATATTGCGTATTCGGCTTTCTTCCGATAAAGCTTTTCGTAACGACGATATACTCTTCCTTCTCCAATGCTTTCAAATGGGAAGCCAGGTTGCCGTCGGTTACGTTTAGGAGGTCTTTTAGCGAGTTGAAGTCGTAACTTTCGTTCGCCACTAACACACTCATAGTCTGTAAACGGATGCGGTTTTCAAATGCTTTATCAAACTGTTCTAACGATACCTTCACTGATTGTATTTAAAATGCATAATAGAACCATAGAGGATGTGCAGAACACCGAAGCCGATCACCCAAAAAAGCAGGCCATAGCCGGGTAGTAATGCAGCTAAGAGTCCGAGAAGGATCTCGCATAAACCAAGCCATTTGACATCCGAAAAGGTATATTGACTGCCTGCAACTAATGCGAGACCATAGAAAACAAGACAGGCGGAGGAGACGATGCCGTAATACCCGCGGAAGAGCAGGATCAGGATAAGAAGTCCGCCCGTGATTAATGGCACTGCCATATTGAGGAGGAGGCGTCTGCTTACCGGGTTCCAGGCGCTTTCTCCTGTTTTCCTAGCCTGGCGTACCGTCAGCCAAAGACCGGTACTGAGTGAGAGGACCAGGATCACCAGTGCAACCAGGAGCAGGGGCCACCAAACCAGCGGGTCGTTGACATATACGTCGCGAAAGCGCATGCGGCTATTCGGCGTGTACACCATTTTATATCCAATGAAAGCTCCAATCAGGGCATAAATGCCGGCAAGAATTCCGGAGAGTCCGCTGAGGGAGATGAACTTGGTGGAGCGCTCCATCAAATGACGGATAGAGCTTAGCTCGGAGTAAATATCATTTTCTTTCATTGAAAAGAACTTTGTAGTGCAAAGTAAATGCAAGTATTGCTGAGATGCAAGAAAAAATTGAAATATTTTTTAAGAAGGCAACTATTCTTCAGGGTTTTGAATTTGAAGTGTTAAATAAAGTTAACTGATTGGATAATTTTTATCTGATTTGTACCTTGGTCCCTAAATTAAATCAATCTCATTATCCTAACCTTATCAAATTAAACCTATGCCCTTTTTTCGATACCTCCTATGCCTTGTCCTTAGTATTTCCTCGGTTTTGACCCTTGCGCAGAACCGGGCGTCTATAAAAGGGAAGTTACTCGATTCTATAGACCGCGCTCCTTTAGAGTTTGCCACTGTCGCCGTAACAGAACCGCGGGACTCCTCCCTGATTTCATATACGCTGACTACAAAGGATGGCGCTTTTGCATTGAGGAACCTGCCCACCGACCGACCCTTAAAGCTGATGGTTTCCTTTGTGGGCTATGAGAATTTCCGGAAGATCATCACCCTCGAAAAAGGGCAGACGGAAGACTTCGGGCTGATCTATTTGAATCGCAGGAGTTTGAAAGAAGTGGTTATAACCGGAGAGCGGCAGGCCATTGTCATCAAGAAAGATACGATTGAGTTTAGTCCGGAGGCATTTAAAACCAGGCCAAACGCCGTGCTGGAAGACCTCCTGAAGAAACTACCCGGATTGCAGGTGGATTTGGATGGAACGATAACGGTGAACGGCAGGAAGGTCAATAAAATCACAATAGACGGCAAAGATTTTTTTGCCAGCGACTTAACCATTGCCTCGAAGAACATCAATGTAGAACTGATCGATAAGATTCAGGTGGTAGACGATCGGGAAGATGATCCGGACAAGCTGAAAGATGCTTCACAGGTGGATAAGATTATCAATCTGAGAATGAAGAAGGCGATTAAAAAGAGCGCCTTTGGAAAGATTTATGGAGGAGGAGGTTCTGCCGGGCGCTTTGAGGGCGGAGGCTTGCTTAACTTCTTCAGGGATACCTTGCAGGTAAGTTTGATCGGCTTTGGCAATAATGTAAACCGCAGTGCCTTTAGCAGCAGTGAGCTTTCCAGCATGGGTGGCTTTGACCGTAGCAGTGGCGGTGCTAATAATAGCGGGATCAACTTCGGCGGCAGGAGCTGGGGTTTGCAGCAGATCGGCTCGGGCGGCTTTAATGTGAACTATGACATCAAAAAGAAGCTGAAGCTCAACCTGATGTATTTCTACGGCCACACCGTAAACGATCACGAAAATAAAGGCATCAGTCAAACCTTCATCAAAGACACCACGCTTAGCTCCCAGTCGTCCAGTATCAATACCCAGGTAGCCAACCGTCATAATATCAATGGTCTTCTGGAATGGAAGATCGACACCGTGTCCAACATTCGGTTTTTGCCCAAGATCACGCTCAGTTATTCCAACTCCAGCTCGCAGTCGCTTTCGGATAATTTCAGCAGCTCAAAGGGGATGATCAACAGTAGTAACAATACAAGCAGTGGTGAGGACAACGGGAGATCTTATGAACACCGGTTTAACTATTACCGGCGGCTCAAGAAAAAGAACCAAAGCATCACCATTGCAAATAACGTCAGGATCAATCCTCGGTTTATTGATCAGTATACCAACGGAAGGTCCACTTTTGTCATTACCAACAAGGACAGTATCCTTAATCAGAATTTAAGGAGGGAAGATTCAGGAAACTCGGCCAATATTGAACTGGGCTACCGGCATCCGCTGACTAAAAAGCTGATAGGAGATGTAAGCCTCCATACTTCTTTCGATAATAACCTGCGCACAGTAGTGGCAACGCGACTGAATCCAAACACGAGTGATTACGACCTGCTACTGCCCAACCAGAGCAGTGATATTAATCGGGATCAGTGGACCTACCGGGTTCGGCCAGGCATCACCTGGAATGTAAGCAAAGAGGCTTCCATCCGGGCGGGCATCGTTTTTCAGAAGCTGGATGTCTACAACAGCTTTCACAGCCTGTCGCAGAAGCTGAACAAAACCTACTATAACATTTTCCCTTCGCTGCGGTATTCGTCCAGAGAATGGTCGATAAATTATGATGTCTCCTCCCGCCAGCCCGGGGTAACCGACCTGGTTCCGGTCGAGCTGTCTTACTCCACCCTGTACTCTTACAAAGGAAATCCCGACCTGGACCAGGTCATCACGCATAACGGGAATATCTATTACAATAAATTCGTTCCCTCTTCACAGGTAGGCATTTCTTTTTATACTAACCTCAGCTATGATTTCAACAATATCATTTGGGCAGACAGAACCGATGCTACCAGAGGGGCAACGCTAAGTTATCCGGTAAATGTGGATGGTACCTACTACTGGAACAGTTACATCAATTTTAACAAGCGATTTAAGAAAGTAAAAGACTGGCAATTCCGCTGGACCTCAGGTTTAAACAGCTACGTAAGCAAGAGGGCATTTTTGCAAAACGAACAGGCGGATAATCTGAATTCCTATGAGCTGCGGTTACGGGCTGGTTTTGGCTTGGGCCATAAAGAGCTGATCCAGTTCGAGCCGAATTATACCATCGGCAGAAATATAAATAACTACAGCGTACGGAAAGATAAGAACAGGGACTTCTACAACCACGGGCTGAACAACCAGCTGATCGTGCATTGGCCTAAAAAAGTGACGCTGGAGCTGAACCATAACTTTACCTACGACGCGCAGATTGCGAGGGGCTACAACCGGGTGAACAACCTGCTGAACGCCTCTATCGGCTTACAGATGCTGAAGAAGGACCGCGGACAAATAAAGCTGACGGGCTATGACCTGCTGGATCAGAATACGGGGATTTATAGCTGGGTGGGAAGCAATGTTTATAACACCGGAAGTCAGCTGGTGCTGCATCGCTACTTCCTGTTGAGCTACGTATATAACTTCAACAAGACTATTACAAAGTAGGGAGAGGGGGGGAATTAGTGATCGGATGACTTAGAGTCGTCCGATCACAAGCAGAAAAACGCCTACGCGTTTACGATCGATCCTCCGTTCGGGTGAAGCACCTGTCCGGTAATGAAACTCGCTTCCTTCGAGGCAAGAAATACATAGCAGGGAGCAATCTCCACTGGCTGAGCGGGTCTTCCCAATAAGGTGTCTTTCCCAAAGGATTCTACCTGATCAGCAGGGAAAGAGGCGGGAATAAGTGGTGTCCAAACCGGTCCCGGCGCTACACCGTTTACCCTGATCCCTTTTTCCGCAACCGCCTGTGCCAGACTCCGGGTGAATGCAACAATGGCGCCCTTGGTGGATGAGTAATCCATCAACATACCGTTACCCCGGTAGGCATTCACCGAGGCACTGTTAATGATGCTGCTACCGGCTTTCATGTGGGGAATTGCATGCTTTACCAGGTAAAATTGCGAGAAGATGTTCACTTTAAACGTATGTTCCAGCTGCTCGGCGGATATTTCCTGAATATTGGTAGTGGGATACTGAACAGCAGCATTATTCACGACAATGTCAATCTTTCCAAACTTTTCAATGGTGCGGTCGACCAGCATTTTGCAGCTTTCTTCGGTGCTGATGTCCGAGGCAATGGTCATGGCCTCTTTGCCATACTTTTTGACCATTTCTGCCGTTTCCTGCGCATCCTGGTCTTCGTCCAGGTAGGATATCACGACGTCTGCGCCTTCTTTCGCAAAACTCACGGCTACCGCTCTCCCGATACCGCTGTCTCCACCGGTAATGATGGCCACCATTCCTGTAAGACGGCCACACCCGGCATCATCCGTATCGTAGATGGGTCTGGGGTTCATCTCAGATTCCAGTCCGGGTTGCCTTTCCTGTTCCTGAGCAGGAATCGACTCAGGCATTTTTGTTGTGTTTTCCATAGTAGTTGTAAGATAGATGTTCGCCTCATCCCTACCAACATCGTGCCTTTTCGTCTCGCCGGAATTGAAGTTTTTGTAAATAAAAGGCGACTAAGGAGGAGTGCTTAGTCTCCTATTTTACATCCAGCTCCCGGATCTGATCTTTGTACTCCTCCGGTAGGATTACGGCTTTGACCAGCCAGTCCAGTTTTAATTTCTGGCTCAGTTTATAGGGTGGGATGGCCAGACTTAGCAGCGAAGTTTTGCTGAGTTGCAATAACTCTTTTACCCGTTCGGGTACCACCAGGATCTGTGCTTGCTTCAGCAACCTAAACCGCACCTTACCCAGGTGTTTTTCATACTGCTTGTAGAGGTCTCCGGTGAATTTGCTGAAGATCGTGTTCTCCTGAAGATGTTCTTGGCGCATGATCAGCCAGTCGCGGTAGTTTGCCGGAAGTGCGGGGATGTGCATACGAGTGCCGACGCGGTTGAAGACATCAAACACTTCCTCTTTCTCCGCGTCGCTTAGTGTACGCTCTAACAGTTCGAATGACCGGACTGAATAGTCGATCAGCATAAATAATACGTCGCGGTAGGCCCAGTCGGGGATTTTGGCACCGCGACTGTTTTCTACTGCAGCGTGAATAGCAGCGATCTTGTCAATCGCCTGCAGTGCTGCCTGCTCTTCTGAAAACACAATTTCCCTCGCATAGTTCACCGTCGAGAATAACCTGCCGAGCGGATCCGCCGGCAAACGGCCGGTGAAGTAGAGCCAGTCGACCGCCTTGTTCAAAGCGAATTCTGCTGAAGCCCCGGCAAAGATGAAGAGAATAGTATCTGCCTTGCCCCAGATCTCTCTGACTATTGAACCCTTTTTTACAAAAAATTCCATATCTGGTTGAACGCTAAAAAGGGATAAACCTTTTCTGATTTTTATACAATTACTAATTTAGACAATATCTTTACCACCAGGTTATGCAACAACTGTTAGTTGATAAAGAGGTACTGCTGGAAAAATTTCCGGGCAAAGGAGGCTGGACGTTTGCCCGTATTCCTGAAATCTCCCAGGATAAAAAAAAGCACTTTGGTGCCCGCAAGGTAAGTGGTTTTATTGACAGCTTCGAACTGAAGGAATATAACCTATTACCGATGGGCAAGGGACAGTTGTTTCTGCCAGTCAAAGCCGAAATCAGAAAGGCAATCAAAAAGCAGGAGGGGGATTGGGTAAGGATTGTCCTTTACAGTGATGCCCTCCCGGAAATAGCCGCCAGCGATTTTTACCTCTGCCTGGAAGACGATCCGGAGGCCCGGCTCATTTTTCAGCAGTTTACTGAAGAGGAGCAGAAAAAATATATCGACTGGATTTACGCAGCAAAAACAGACGAGCTCGTGGTAGAGCGCATGGCCGAAGCGCTAAGCCGGATTAGCAAAGGCATCAGGATGAAATAGCTAGTCCTTTTTCTTCTCTTCCTTAAGTTTTTCCTGCTGGCGTAATTCCCTTCGTTGCTCCTTCTGGCGTTTCTTTTCCCGTTCCTGTTTATCTTCTTCGATGTCGTCTTCCTCCTTAGTACCCAAACGGATGGCCACCTTTCCGTTGTCTCCGTCTACCGCACTTAGGTTAAGTACAATGCCCCGTGTTATGCGTTTTTCCTGTACGCTATCTGGCAGGTTTTTATCTTTCTCAGGATTTCTCAGCGGTACTTTCAAGGAGATATTAGTTCCCTCGTTCAGATTGTACACTCCTGAAACGAACAGGTTGAGCACACTTGAGCGGATAGTCATGGGAGGGATGATAATTTTACTTCCCTGAATCTCCAGCGTATTCTCTAATTGAGAGAAGGAGATATCGGAAAAATTGCGGTTGGGAAAAGCAAAGTTGCCGATCTTTTGCATTGGTTCAAAATTGATCAGCGAGCCATTCTGGAAGTCAAAAGTCACCTTTCCATGGATAGACCTTGGTACGATCTGACCGTTTTCCCTTATCGTCCCGCGGATGGAAGACCGGGCATAAAAAAGGCCTTTCAGGTTCTCATGGGTTAAGGCGTCCTGTCCGAAATCTTCAAAGGCATAAAAGAGCTTTTTGACGTCCACCCTGTTGATTTTCGATGTCAGGCTGAACTCGTTGCTGTTGCCCCGCTGATCGATCTCTCCTTGTAAAGTAAGACTACCTCCTGCGTGGCTCAGGCCGATATTCTTTATGCTGATTCCCGATTCTCTTAACAGCACATCAGAGTTGATGTGGGATGCATTAAATCGCTTGTAGTGCAGCCGGTTTACATTAATGGCGAGGTGAATGTTGGATTGCTCCAGCACCTGATCCAGCTGCCGGAACAGTCGGGCCGTACTTCTTCTGGAGCCGCTGGCTGACCGCGCTGCTTGTCGCCGCCCCAGAAAGCTGAGATACTCGATCAAATTGATTTGCGGGCTGGTAACTTTCAGGTCGAAAACCATCTTCTTGGGGTCGGTGTAGTAGAGGTTGACGAAGTTGTTGATAAAGCCGTTGAGAGTCAATCGGCTCTGAGCAGTATTTACACCGATGTTCTTCAAGGCCAGGTGTTGTCCTTTGAACTGGATAGTGCCATGTACGTTCCGGAACCTCAGTTTGCGTGGCAAATAGGTAAAAGCTCCTGCCCGCAGGTTTACCGCACCGTAGATATAAGGTTCTACCTTGCTTTTTTGCAGCAGGGCGGCTTTGTAAACCAGATCGAGTGAGGCTTGCCCGCTGCTGATGGCGAAGGTTTGCGATCCCGATAAGGCATTAATACGCGTGAGCGGGAAGTTGGACTTGAAGTGACCCTGAAAAACGGGTTGGCTTAGATTGATTACATTTACCTTCGCCGCAGTGAAAGGAATGGAGGACCAGGTTCCCTTTACCGACTTCAGCCCTATCCCTGAGTTAGGATCCAAACGGGGCAGTTTTGGATCCAGTTCGTTGGTGAACGTTCCGGTAAAACTGCAGTTCGAGATCCGCTCGCCCAAGACAAAGACCTCGGCATTTTTTACAGTCCAGCCCGCCTTTACCAGAGGAATATTCCGGCCTTTCAATTTCCCCTGGATGCGAACATCAACGGCCATCTGACCGCTGATGTTATATTTCGAAAGTTTTGGATGAAGGTTAGTGGAGAGCATGGAAACCGCGTTCTTATAGGCTATTCGTTTAGCACGGATGCGAAGATTGAACATGGGAGAGCGCTCGTTCAAGTCGAACGTTCCCCCTACAAGAAGCTCGTCCTTGTTCAGCTTGAGGGCCTGTTCCGGTATAAAAAGCTGATGCTTTGCCTTGTCATAGCGAAGCTTCAGGGTTGTCCTGAGTTCCATGTTACTGATGAAACTTCCACGAGCAGTGTTGAACGTGAGGGATTCGGCCTTCGTTGCAAGATCCGCCCGCGCAGTCCAGTTACTCCCCTTATAGTCGATATCGCCCGCAAACTTTCTCACGAAAAAACGGAAATACTTGCTCTTTAACTTGTTTTCGTAAATCACGACCACATTCTTAAAGTTCATGCTGCTTATTTTCCTGTCGCTTTTCTGGTTTGTTTGTGTACCTGGTTTTGCTTTGAAAAGCCTGGTATTGCTATAGCCCTCTTCATCCGTAAAAAGGTAGATTCTGCCATTACTGACACTAATGTTTCTGATTCTTGGGTTACCCTTGAGGATGGAGAAAATGTTCACGTCGACAAAAACCTCGGCGGCTTTCAATAAGTCATGATGGTGCTCGTCGTACAGGCTATCTCGCAGCAGCACATTCTTCAATGAGACGGAAATCCCGGGAAAGCCTTTCAGGAAGGCGGGCTCCATGCTTTCTATCGTTAGTTCGCCCGTGATATTTTCGTTCAGCTGTGCTGTCACTGCTTCCAGGACCTGCTCTTTATGAGTGTTTACATAGCTGGCTACTCCCACCCAGAGCAGCAGCACAAGGGCAACCAGTGCCACCACAATTTTTAGTGCGAGTTTTATCGAGCCTGACATTAAATTAAAGGGAATATCTTTTTCACGTTAACAGTTGCAGATGAAAAACATATTATAGGTCAACATGTTCGGTGTTTTATTCACTATTCCTCATTTCTTCTTTTTAAACAATATGCTTTTATCGCTGTACTAGACATAATGGGACTTGGAGAACAAATAACATGGCTATTTCTGCTGGCAATACCGATTGCCTGCGTTGCATGGACTGTGACACATGAGGAAGTATTTCGGGAACCACGGGAATTCTGCGTGGATCAGTCGAAAAACGGCCGGTCACTACTTCAGCGCAAGTTTTTCTACCTGTTTACCTGCGAATATTGCTTTAGCCACTACGTAACGATCTTTTTTCTGATCCTTACCGGCTACCAGCTTCTATTTGACGACTGGAGGGGTTATCTCATTGCCGGATTCTCCCTGGTATGGATCGCCAACATATATATGAGCCTCTACGCCCTGATCCGCATAGACCTGAAAAAAGAAAGACTTATTGCTAAACAAGAGGAGAAGAAGATAGAAGAGGGGGGGGAATAAAGAGCAGAGTGAGCGGATGTGCTCACCCTGTAAAACATTTGTTATCCTTCCGGATGGGCTTTTCCACGATGGCAGGTATTGCAGCTTACCTCCATGACCGCCTGGTTATGAACCTTTTTCTCGGTGCCAAAATATTTCTGATTCAGCTTGTTGGTCATTTTCATCATATTTCTGGCGATAGTTTTTTCTTCTTTTTCGTCACTGGCGAAATCCAGCCCTTTTTCTCCATTCTTATTCGGCGCATGGCAGAAGTTACATCGCACCCCCAGCGCATTGTTGTAATGCTTCATGACTTTATCCAGCTCCTCGTGGCTGATATTTTTGGGCAGTACTTTCAGATTTTTGTATTCCGGTTTTTCTTCTGCTTTTTCTGGCATGGTGGCAGAAGTGATGGTGATTACTGTAGCCAGTAGTGATAGTACAATGGCGGTTCTTTTTCTTAGCATCAAATGAATGTTTCTCCTAAATTAAAGAAAAATGACGAAAATCAAACAAATCACAGTTTTGTTGCACGGAGCATCTCGCGCTTGCCGGGGGCTCCGGGAGCCTTTTCAATTCGAAAGCCGAGTGATTTCATCGAGCGCTTCAGGTTACCAGTGATGGCATAGGTGACAAAGACGCCATCCCTTTTCAAGTAATTGCAGCACTGAGCCAGTGCTTCTGTCGTCCACATCTCCGGTTGATGAATCGCCGCAAAGGCATCAAAGTACAGCACATCGAAGTGTTTGGTACTCTCGAATTGCATCAGTTGGGTCTGGTCAATAAAAAGACGTGCCCTTTCATTTACCTGCACTTCTTCCTGCAACGCTTTTTCATAGTTATTGAGCAGGCCCTGCCAGGTTGGGGGAGAAACGAAGTTGCCGTAGCCGGTTTGCTCCAGCAGTTCTTTTTTGATGGGAAAGGCTTCAATGCCCACATAGTCCAGTTGCTGCCCCTGCTGCAGGCAGTAGTCCACGGTCAGAAGGAAGTTTAACCCCGTTCCAAAGCCCACCTCCAGCAAGCTGACCGTCTGCCGCTCCTGCTGCTCCAGGAAATACTGCAGTCCCGACTTTAAAAACACGTGTTTGCTTTCCTGCAAGGCGCCGTGTTTGGAATGATAATGCTCGCCCACCTGTTCATTCCATAAGGTGGTCGACCCATCCGCTGTTGTTACAATTCTAAGCTCCTGTTCCATAATTCTGTCGGCAATACTACATATAAAGGAATAAATTCATAAACGTCTTCTAAAATCGTTGGCAGTGATGTAATTTCGCCACATGTACCAGATCATTAAGCCCCTGCTCTTTAAATTCGATCCCGAAGATATTCATCACTTTGTTACCGCCGCTCTGAAAACTGTTAGTAAGGTATGGGGACTGGCTTCTCTTCAAAAGAAAGCCTTTCAGCTTGATGATCCTCGCCTAGAGCGGGAAGTGTTCGGCTTGAAGTTTAAGAACCCGGTGGGGCTGGGAGCTGGCTTCGATAAGAATGCCTCCCTGGTGAGCGAACTGTCGAATTTCGGCTTTGGTTTCATTGAAATTGGTACGGTAACTCCTTTGCCTCAGCCGGGAAACGACAAACCGCGAATGTTTCGCCTTCCCCAGGATGCAGCCCTGATTAATCGGATGGGTTTCAACAATCAGGGAGTTGACGTGGTTGCCCACCGTCTGCGACAACTGAAACGGGACGGACTCATTATCGGGGGTAATATTGGTAAGAATAAGAATACCCCGAATGAAGATGCGGTGAGCGACTATATCAAATGTTTTGATGCCTTATTCGATGTAGTTGATTATTTTGTAGTGAATGTCAGCTCTCCGAATACTCCCGGACTGCGCGAACTACAAGAGAAGGAGCCATTGAAACGTATTTTGAACACGTTGCAGCAGCGGAACAGTAAAAATGGGATTTCTCGGCCCGTTCTTCTTAAAATAGCTCCGGATCTGAGCAATGACCAGCTGGACGACATCATCGAGATTGTGCAGGAAACAAAAATTGCAGGGCTTATCGCCACCAATACTACCATCTCCCGCGAGGGGCTTCGTTCTGACACTGCACTTAAAGGACAAACAGGCGGCCTGAGTGGAAAACCACTGACAGAAAGATCGACCGAAGTGATCAGGTACCTGTCTGAAAAGTCCAACAAGGCGTTCCCGATCATTGGGGTGGGAGGGATCCATTCCCCTGCCGATGCAAAGGAAAAGTTGGAGGCGGGAGCGTCGCTGGTGCAAATCTATACCGGCTTTATTTATGAAGGCCCCGGACTAATCAAGCGGATCAATAAAGCGCTTTTGAAGTAGTTTTTCTAAAACATTCCGAGCTCGCCCTGTCGGTTTCCGCCCTTCCAGCCAAGGTGCGCGGGATTTATACGGGGGTGTCTTTTTACTGCGGGTTTTCGTTTTGACCCGAAACCAAGCCGGGCAAACAGGGCGTCAATAGGACTATGTCCTACCCCTTTCCTTTAAATTTCGGTTAAATGACCTGCCTTGCTGAAAAGCTTAGCCGAATATTTTTATTTTTGTTTATGTCACTTAATTACACACAACACACGCTGGAGAAATTGGAGCAGATACTGAAGGTGCTTAATTATAGGGTCAGGTATGAGAAGGGGAATTTTAAAACAGGAGCGTGCCTGCTGCAAAGCAGCAGGGTTGTGGTAGTGAACAAGTTTTCGAACATTGAAAGCAAAATTAACGCCCTGGTGTTGTTGTTGCAGCAGATTAAAGCGGATGAGAGTCTGCTCGACGAAAAGCAAACTCAGTTTTTATACTCGTTGAAACAAACTACTTTGCAATTGTGAGAATAACATTTCTAGGTACGGGGACATCTCAGGGTGTTCCTGTAATTGCTTGTGATTGTGAAGTATGTACTTCCTCCGACGCCCGCGATAGCCGGTTGCGGGTGTCTGTGCTGATCGAAATTTTTGGTAAAACGATCGTCATCGATGCAGGACCAGATTTCAGATACCAGATGCTGCGGGCCAAGGTAAAGCAACTGGACGCGGTGTTGTTAACACATGAGCATAAAGATCATATAGCCGGACTTGACGATGTTCGGGCTTTCAATTTCAAGCAGCAGCGAGCCATGGACGTATTTGCCCATGCCCGCGTGCAGCAGGCCCTGCAAAGAGAGTTCTACTATGCCTTTGAAGAGAAGAAATATCCGGGCGTGCCCTCAATCAATCTGCATGAAATAGGGAAGGAGCCTTTTTTTGTGGGCGACCTGCAGGTGACGCCGGTAGAAGTGCTACATTACAAGCTACCCGTTCTCGGTTTCCGTATACAAGATTTTACCTATATCACCGATGCTAAAACTATTACCAGCGAGGAAAAGGAAAAAATCAAAGGAACCAGGGTGCTGGTGGTAAATGCGCTTCAGCGGGAAAAACACATTTCTCATTTTACCCTTCAAGAGGCGGTTGATTTTGCCAGAGAAATCAATGCGGAAAAGACCTATTTTACACATATCAGTCACCGGTTGGGGAAATACACGGATCTCCAGCAGGAGCTGCCTCAGGGAGTGGAACTGGCTTGGGACGGTATGGTGCTTGCTTTGTAAAAGTGGAGCGCATTAAGGCAGTAGAAGGAGTCGATAATATCCTGCCGGTGCCCTCTGAAGATGACATCTCCCCCGGTGCTACCCCTGTCCCCGGTAACGCTGAACGTGCTGATTTTCTTGGAAGTAAGTCGCTCAAACTCCTCAGGGCTAAGATCTGCCGTAAATTCCAGGCTCGTAAATTGAATAGCCAGCGACATGTTTTTTGCTACTTTGCCGAAGCCGATGCATTTGAAAGAAACAGAGCTGCGATCCAGAAAGTGAAAGGTCACCTCCCGGATGTTCAGAAGCATCTCACGCGGACTTCTCCGGTTGCTAAATTGGTCGGATCTGTATTTGAGGTAATAAAGGCTGTCTTCTTTTGCCAGGATAAGTTCGCCTGCTTCGGTGGGGACTGCTATTGCGGGAATCGATTTTCCTGAGTTGGTATAAAAACTGTCAACTTTGCATTGTGCCGCTGCGAACAGCGGTACTAACAAAAGCAGTGAAAATAGGAGTTTCATTTAGCAGTCTGTCGGTACAGATTTGCTTGTGCCCGGAAGCGGATTCGAACCGCTACACCTAAAAGGCGCCACCCCCTCAAGATGGTGCGTCTACCAATTTCGCCACCCGGGCAGGGTGTGCAAATATATAACCTAGTTTTTAAAAATCTAAATAATTTGTAATACTGCTAATACGAGCTTTGGATTAATATTGTTGCTCTTAATTATAAAAATCATCGCCGTCCGAAATTCGGGGGTCTTCGGCCAAGATTTCCATGCGGGGATTATCGATATAGTCGGCGTACCATCGTATAGCTTCTATGACCAGGAGCGGATCTGATCCATCGTAACCAGATGTTTCAAAGGCCAGCAGGTCACCATTGTCGTTGCCATAAAACTGAAGCTCGCCAGGGTCTGGCTCAAACTCTTCCCGGTTGAGGCAAAATACTTTTATTCGCAGGTTTCCATCCCGGTGCCTGATCACATCTCTGCATGGATCGTGAGAATCTTGTACCAGTAAAAAAATCGATTGGTCCATAATCACTATATCTTTAATAAGAGTTACTCAGGTAAAATGTTTTAAGAATACCTGTTAATAACCTGTTGTAACTCGGCGGCACCCAGCACGCCCGATTGCCTCCATTTTACCGCTCCTTCTTTAAATAGAATCAAAGTGGGGACTCCCTGTACATTGTATGCTCTTGCTGCTTCCGGGTTTTTGTCCACATCCACTTTAAGTATAGTTACCTTATCGGTCAGCGCTTGTTTTACCTGATTTAAAATAGGGGCCATGGTTTTACAAGGTCCACACCATTCAGCAAAGAAATCCACCAGAACCGGGCGTTCACTATTGATAATATCTGTAAATCTCGTTCTCGTTTCCATTGTTTTTCTTGGTATAACAGGGCACTCCGCTGTCGGTTTTCCTTTTGATTCGATTGCTTTTTGAATTATCTAAAACAATTTTCTCCCTGACAATTAATTGATTAATCTGTTAAATGAAAAAATACATTAATACCACTTGCGCTGTATAGATAATAGCCGTACATTTGCATCACTTTAACGGAAACGGTTAAACGTTCTGAAAAAAGTTGATTCCGTAGCTCAGCTGGTAGAGCATTACACTTTTAATGTAGTGGTCCTGGGTTCGAATCCCAGCGGGATCACTTAAGAACAAAGCCTCTTGCAAAACAGAGGCTTTTTCTTTTCAGTGTCGGGATTGGAAAGAGAAGTTTAACGTTTTTTATTTAAAGGAATGATTCCGTAGCTCAGCTGGTAGAGCATTACACTTTTAATGTAGTGGTCCTGGGTTCGAATCCCAGCGGGATCACAAAAAGCGCACTAAGGTGCGCTTTTTTCGTTTAAGGCATGCTCGTTCTGAGCGTGTTAGCCAAACAAAAAGGAAGGTCAAGGTAAACTAAAGTTATTCAAGCTATATGGAGCCCCATTTAGTGCCCCTTTATTAATCTTAAATCGGGGCACCGAATTTCTAAATCCTGTTGAATGCTTCATTTCGGGGATCAATGTGTTCGGCTTTGGCTGAAGTATTGATAACTAATAGAGGCAGAAATGAAAACAATCAGAAACTTCTGAAAAAAAAAAGCGCCCGGCTATACCAGGTAACTACCCAAGTTAAGAGGTGAGGTGGAAGATAGGGAACATTTTTTTCCTGACTTGCGTAAAATAATTTATGCGTATAGATGAGCTAAGGAAGCATCCGAAATATAAAAACATTCCGGATGAGTACGTGACCATGTTTGAAGAGATTATTAGGGGTAGTGTCTTGAATGGGTTTGAAGAAGATGTATCAGAACAAGAGTGTGAAATTGAACGGATACTAGCTGGGACCATAGGAAACCTCAGCGGAAATATCGCTGCATATAATAAAGCCTGTCAGTCTCGCCTCACTGGGATCCTGGACTTGGCCAAGCTTTTAGAGCAGGAGGTTTCGATAATAAAGCATCAAAAGGACGAGCTTGTGCTGCATGCTAAACATAGAGAAACCATGCTGGCCGTAGGCAGGGCAGGGAGCTGGGAAGTTGGTATGGGGGGAGATGTGTATGCAAACCAAAACTTTTGGTCCGATGAGCTTTTTCGTATACTGGGTATTGAGCCCAACAGTATCGATTTGAATTATGAAACCTATCTGAGTTTTATTCACCCGGAAGATGTAGGACGTTTTGAAAAAGAAGTACATCAAGCTGTGGAATTAAATGGCAGGTATGATATTGAATACCGTATTGTAAGGAGAAACGGGTTGGTAAGACACGTAAGGGATATCGCAGAAGTTATCTTCGATAAGGTTTCTGGTCACCCTGTTAAGCTTGTTGGAATTACGTTTGATATCACTGATTTAAAGGTCGCCCAGGCCGAAGTTAAAAAGAGCGAAATTAAATATAAGTCGCTGTTCGATAATAATCCTGACATGGTTTATTATCAAAACAGGGAAGGTTACATTCTAGATATAAATGATTCTGTCCGCCAGTTATACGGGCTGCCGAAAGAAGCCGTCATTAACAAACATTACTCATGCTTTGTCGAAACAGACAAGTTGGAGATGTCTGAGAATCACTTGAAAATCGCTTTCGAGGGGAAAGCTGTAAAATTCGAACAAGAGCTATTTATTCCTTCGAGAGGGAAAAGATATTTCATAGACGTTACTAAGATCCCGGTCATAGTTGACGGTGAGGTAATTGGGGTTCATACAGTATCAAAAGACATTACAGATTTTAAACTAAGTTTAGAAACCGTTCAAAGCCAGGCTGAAGAATTGCAGGCAATCAACGAAGAGCTGCAAGCTCAGGCTGAAGAACTTACTGCCCAGGCCGAGAACTTGAATGAGCTGAACAGGGAGTTGGCGGAAGAAAGAGTTAAAGCAGATAAAGCGAATCAGGCGAAGAGCGCTTTTCTGGCCACTATGAGTCATGAGATCAGAACTCCGATGAACGGGGTGATCGGGATGGCCAAGCTTCTGTCATCTACGGATTTGAATAGCGAGCAGGAAGAATACGTGAACATTGTGGGCAAAAGTGGAGAGGCGCTGCTTGAACTGATCAATGATATTCTTGATTACTCGAAGATAGAAGCGGGGCACCTTGAGGTGGAACAACACGAATTTAACTTAACGGAATGCGTAGAATCTGTGATGGACGTTTTTGCTGTAAAGGCAGCTAGTCAGGGATTAGACTTGATTTATAAAATTAATCCGGCTATTCCAACAAGCATTATGGGCGATAGTCACCGCTTACGGCAGGTGCTTATCAACCTGGTAAATAATGCTATCAAGTTTACAGTTTCCGGGGAGGTTTTCGTAAAAGTAGATTTGAAAGACTTCAGCTCCAACGAAATTGATTTGGCTTTTGACGTTATTGATACAGGCATTGGAATTCCAAAAGAGAAAATATCGCGTCTCTTTAAGGCCTTTTCACAGGTAGACTCTTCGACAACCAGAAAATATGGAGGCACCGGACTAGGGTTAGTTATTTCCGAAAGACTGGTCAAACTAATGGGGGGAGAAATCGGAGTGGAAAGTACTGTAGGTGTTGGGACTACTTTTTTTTTCAATGTAAAATGCAGGGTGTCGGCAGAATCTATGATGCTTGGTATCCAGACTAATTTTAAAAGCATTGAGAATAGAAGGATCCTCATTGTTGATGATAACGTTAACTATCTGGAAATTCTCAGAACTCAGCTAGAGCAATGGGGATTGAAAGTAGATCTGGCAGAATCGGGTAGCCAAGCCCTTGCTATTCTCTCGCAGCAAAATAATTTTGACCTGATTATCACGGATATGCTTATGCCAGGTATGGACGGGTTGGAACTGTCGAAAGCTATTAGAGGAAAGATACCACATGTTCCCATCATTCTTTTGAGCGCCGTAGGCGATATAAATCGTTCGAAATATCCTGAATTATTTTCTTCTGTTTTAACAAAACCAGTAAAGGAAAACTTGTTAGATAGCTCAATCCGGATGGCACTCAATAGGAATACCGCTGTTGACGGAAAGCAGGAGACAAAAAAGGCAGTGCCGGTTTTCTCGGAAGATTTTGCGAACGAAAACCCTCTTACGATCCTATTAGCGGAGGATAATCTAATCAATCAAAAGCTAATCATCCGTATTTTGAACAAATTGGGGTATACGCTCGATGTCGCAAACAATGGAGTTGAAGCGGTGAGTTTATGCAAAACAAAGCAGTACGACCTTGTTCTAATGGATGTCCTGATGCCGGATATGGATGGGCTAGAGGCGACAAGAACTATAAGATCGATGCATATAAAACAGCCTCAAATTATAGCGTTGACAGCCAACGCGTTACCAGAAGACCGCGTTGCTTGTATTGGCGCCGGGATGGACGACTTTATGACGAAACCAGTTAAGCTAGAGGAGTTGATGAAATTGTTGATGAAGGCAGCAGTGGCCGAATCAAAGAGAAGGTCCGAGTATGCGAACTAGAATCTTTTCGATAAGAATTGATTAAGGGTTTTATCCTAGACACGATTAGTGAGTGTCAAGGATTTTGATTTCGAGAACTTCAGCAGAGGTAATCAAAGGTATGTACGCAGGCCAGCCGCTTACACAAAGTGTCAAAATATTGGCTGGACGGGGCACGGAGTACTATCTAAAGCAATTCTTGCAGGACAGGCAAATAAAAATAGTATAATTTTATATCAGCAGTGTCGGGCGACTTAGTTTGAAATCCGTACCAATACGCGCCCCTGCATCCCTCCATCCAATATAGTCTGAATAGCTTCAGGCACTTGCTCTAACGTGATCTCTTTGACCTGCTCTTGCAGCGTCTCCGGCTTCCAGTCGGTTGCAAGGTGTTTCCAAATACTGTTGCGGGGCTGCAAAGGCATTTCCACGGAGTCGACGCCGATCAGTTGTACACCTTTAAGGATGAAGGGAAAAACAGAGGTTGGCACTTCCGGCCCGTTCACCATTCCGCAGGCAGTAACTACGCCCCCGTAATGTAAGCTCTTCAAAAGGGTAGCCAGCACCCTTCCCCCGACAGTGTCGATGGCAGCAGCGAAGCGTGGCTTCAGCAGAAACTTTGACGAGCTGTCTTCCATCTCTGTTCTGGAAATGATTTCATCAGCGCCAATACGCGAGAGGAAGGCTTGCGCATCGGTTTTACTGCTGATGGCAGCCACGCTGAATCCCAAACGCTTCAGAATAGCAATGGCTATTGAGCCAACACCACCTGTGGCTCCTGAAACAGCTACTGAACCCGAAGCCGGAATGATTCCGCTTTTAAGTAAGGCAGCGACACTGAGCCCGGCAGTAAAGCCGGCAGTTCCGTAGCTCATACTGTCTTTCATGCTCAGCTCCGGGGGGAGGAGGAGCACCCATGCTGCAGGTACTCGAATGTATTCAGAGAAGCCACCGCTGGTGTTCATTCCCAAATCGAAACCCGTTACCAGCACTTCGTCGCCTGCCTGGAAGTCGCCTACTGCAGATTCCACCACTACTCCGGCAGCGTCTACACCCGGCGTATGAGGATAACGGCGTGTAACGCCCTTATTGCCGGTTGCCGACAATGCATCCTTATAATTGACAGAAGAATAGTGTACCCGAATAAGTACTTCTCCGGCTGGTAGTTCATCCATAGGTCTTTCGACGATTGCCATGGAGTACCGTCCTTCTTGCTCGATGACCTGCAGGCTTTTGAATCGATTCATTTCTTTTTAACCTAAAGAATGTCCCTTCAGTTTTTCAGTGTTTAACTCAATTTATCTACCATCATCAGTTGAATCTGCGCATCGATCACATTTTCAAAAACAGTATAAGCTGCGCCAAAAATGACTGAGTGCGGGCCAATATCTGATACTGCTATCGCTACTTGCTCTCGCAACTCCGTCATGCAATACGTATTGATGGCTTGACGTGTGGGGATGGTCAGGTACTGTTTAGCTTCCGCCATGATACCTCCCAGAATGATGAGCTCGGGGTTAAATAGTTGGATCAGAGTAGAAAGGCCCTTGCCCAGGTGTGTGCCGAACTCCGATAGAAGCTCAATAGCGAACTGGTCGCCTCTGTTTGCTGCCTCAATGATTTGTTTAGGTTCTATATTCTCCAGGTCGCTGGCCGCCAGCTGATTCAATATAGAATCTTTGCCAGATTTGATAGCTTCTTTCGCTTTGCGAGCGATGGCTACTCCCGAGGCTACTGTTTCCAGGCAGCCACGCTTTCCGCAGTAGCACAGGTCCCCGTTATCTACAAAAGGAATGTGGCCAATCTCACCAAAAAATCCGGTGCTGCCTGTACAAATCTTTCCGTCCACAATTGCACCCAATCCGATCCCCCAATCTAATAGTACAACCAGAACATTTTGCTTCCCCTTAGCAATACCACGCCGACACTCTGCCATCGTACTGCTTTTGACATCGTGTTGAATAAAAACCGGCTTTTTTAGCTGGCTTTCCAGCTCTTCTCTCAGGGTGGAGGAAGCACCCGCTTCGTAGAGGTAGGAGTAATTATTTCCTTTCTTAGGATCTACCAGCCCTGGCATACTTAATCCTACTCCTACCAGGTTAGCCGGGTCGACACCCGACCGTTCAATAAAATCTTCAGTCAGAACGACCAGCTGTTTCAATGCGGCTCGGTTGGTAGTAATTTTCAGATTAAACACCTGTACGCCTGTTATATTATTATGGTTGTTGTCCAGGATGCACATTTTGGTTTCAAATCTGCCGATCTCAATACTTAATACATAAATGGATCCGGCTCTCAGCGAGTGCAGATCGGGCTTTCTTCCGCCCACCGAAATCCCCTTTCCTTTTTTCTCTAACAGTCCTTCTCCCAGCATTTCGTTGATCAGCGCGAGGGAGGTAGGCAGACTGATGTTTAGGTTAACAGCCAATTCTACCGACGACTTCGGGCCATGAACATAGATCTGTTTAAGAAGGCGGGTTTTGTTTAGATGTTTCTTTTTCTCGAGGTAACTCAACCCTTCAATGTATTCTTTTTCTAATATCAGCGACTTCATGATAAAGTTTCTGCATAATTAATATTCCCAGATTAACCTACCGTTAAATAATTACTTCTATAAAAATTTTAATGAACTTACTATTGTTAAATTAAAAATTCAGCGAACAGCGATCCTTAACCAAAATTTTTTCTTGATCTAATTTCGGCTTTAAACAGCCCCTCTACCTTAGGTCCCGGTAATTGGAAAATTAATCAATCGAAAAAACATGAAAATCCTTAAAACCGCCAGCCCAAGTAGCAGCCTCCTGTTTATGCTCTTGCTGTCAATTTTGAATTTGCCTCAACTGGCTCATGCACAATCATTGAGGGTGCTGACTGGGGTGGTAAATGATGCAAAAACCGGCGAAACACTCCCGGGTGTAACGGTAACCGCTACCAGGTCAGGTAAATCAGTGTCAAGCGATGCCAATGGGCGATTTTCTATAGAGGTGATGCCCGCTGATCTATTAGTAGTAAAAATGATTGGTTTTGAGGATCAGTCGCTTGAAGTTACTGATCAGCAGCATGTGACCGTCTCTCTGTCTTTTGTTTCAGCTAATTTGCAGGAGGTGGTAGTAGTGGGGTACGGTACCCAGAAAAAAGCAAACCTGACAGGTTCAGTAGCGGTGATTAATTCAGGAGACCTGGCAGGAAGGCCTGCCACCTCTGTAAATAACGCTATTCAGGGTCTGATGCCAGGAGTAACCGTTACTAATTCAACTGCCTTACCCGGTCAAAATTCAGGAACTATTCGTATCCGCGGTATTGGAACTCTCGGGAACTCTGAGCCTCTGGTTGTGATAGATGGTATTCCCGGCGGGAGTTTAAGTATTCTTAATCCTGATGATATTGAAAGTATTTCTGTGTTAAAAGACGCTGCTTCATCGTCCATCTACGGAGTAAGAGGAGCAAACGGGGTTATTTTGGTGACAACAAAAACTGGAAAAGAGGGGAGAGCACCGGCTATCAGCTATACCAATTATTTTGGCTGGCAAACACCTACCGCGTTGCCTGAGATGTTAGGTTCAGTAGATTATATGACTCTTTTGAATGAGTCACAAAGGAATGTGGGGCGGACGCCAACTTATACAGACGCAGAAATTGAAAAGGCACGCACCGGTTCAGATCCTAACAGTTTTGCTAATACTAACTGGATAGATGAAATCTATCGGAAAAATGCGGGGCAGCAAAATCACAATTTTAACATAACCGGCGGCGCAAAAGATGTTACTTATTACGCGTCCTATGGCTACCTGAAAGAAGGTGGTTTAATTACCGGCGATAACTTTTCGGCCGGAAGGCACAACCTCCGACTTCGGCTTAACACGACTTTAGTAGATCGGCTTAAGATAGATGCAAATATCGGATATATTGATAGGAAATATTCCGGATCCTCCGAAGGACTCGGATCAGGAGCAGGTCCTATTTATGCCGCTCACCAAATATTACCCTTAGTTCCTGTACGCTTTACTACTGGCGGCTGGGGATATATTGGAGGGCAGAGAAATCCGGTAGCAGTAACTACAGACGGAGGCACTAATGCTTTCGGCTCTCAGGAGATCACAGGAAATCTGGCAGCCACGCTCACTCTGGCAAAAGGCCTGAACATCAGAGGGCAGTACGGAGTGGTCCGATATAATTCGGCAAGGACGATCTTTTCCAAAACGATCAATTACTACAGTCCCGTAGATGGTTCATTGATCTATCAAACGAATGCAAAAAATAAGATCGATGAGAGGGATTACCGGGGGACTTACCAGACATTCATCGGTTATGCGGAGTATGAGCGGACCATCGGTGGCCGGCATTATTTTAAGGCGATGACAGGGGCATCACGGGAAGAGGATCTTGGAGCAGACTTTGGAGCTACAAGAGAGGTTTTACCCACGCAGGATGTGCCTTCATTAAACATCGGAACTCAGAATCAGTTGAATAACGGAAGTGCCAGCCAAAATGCCCTGCAATCTTTGTTTGGTAGGTTTAATTATGGGTACAAGGATCGGTATCTGGCTGAGCTGAACTTTCGCTATGATGGATCTTCTCGTTTCGCGAAAGACGTGCGCTGGAACTTATTTGGATCGGCATCTCTTGGATGGACCCTATCCGAGGAACGGTTTTTTGAAAAAATCCGTCCTGTTGTTGGACTTGCAAAGATTCGTGCTTCCTATGGAACTCTTGGAAACGACAGGGTAGGCAGTGATTTCCCTTCGATCGCAACGATCATTCCTGTTACCACCATGCCGATCGGAAATGTACTTACATCCGCCTACGCGCAAACAACGTTACCTAATCCTATTCTCACCTGGGAGTCGGTAGAAAAGCAAAATATCGGCTTGGATCTGGCCTTCCTGAGAAACCGGCTGTCCGTTACTGCTGATTATTTCATACATAAGACAAACGATATTTTGTTAAGGGTTGACTACCCGGATGTTTTGGGAGCAACGGAACCTTCGCAGAATGCGGGGAAGGTAGAAAACCGCGGATGGGAACTGCAAACAGGATGGCAGGATAACATAAAAGGATTCCGGTACGGCTTTAATTTCAATCTTTCAGATGTTAATAATAAGGTAGTTAGTCTTGGTGGAGTGCCGCCAACTTTCGGAGATCGAGTACGCTTTGTTGGAGAAGCCATTGATTCTTTTTATGGCTTGGTGGCTGATCGAATTGCCCAAGTTTCAGACTTTGATTTCAATCCTACGACCAATACTTATACTCCTAAATTCCCTTTTATCAGTGGAGATCCGGTGCAACCGGGCGATCTGATCTACAAAGATTTGAACAATGACGGAAAGCTAACGCTTGCAGACGACAGGAAGGTAATCGGTGATGCTATTCCAAGGTACACTTTCGGTTTTCGTGCTGATGCCGCATGGAAGGGTATCGATTTGAGCATTTTCCTGCAGGGTGTCGGCAAAGCAAGCGGATACATTGGAGGTGCCGCCAGGCATGCTTATATTAATGAGGGAAGTCTGCCCCAGAAGGTTCACCTCGATCGCTGGACCCCCGATAACACCGATGCTTCCTATCCAAGATTTACTTACCAACAGAGCCATAACCAGCGTCTTTCTACCTACTGGCTGGAGGATGCTTCCTACCTGCGACTAAAAAATGTGCAGATAGGCTATACGCTCCCTGCTGCTTTCACCCAAAAATACCGCATCAATCGCTTCAGACTGTACGCTTCTGCAGATAACCTGTTTACCAGCACCAACTTTTTTTACGGCTATGATCCCGAGTCGCCGGTAAGTACAGGAGGATTCTACCCGCAGGTGAAAACAGTGGTTTTCGGACTTAACCTTACTTTAAATTAAACTCCAATGAAAAAGAAAGTACTATTAGGGCTGCTTGCCTTCTCACTTATATCACAATCCTGCCAGAAAGATTTTCTGGAAAGGGTGCCTTTGGACGAAATTGTTGACGAAACATTCTGGAAAACGGAAGATCAGCTTTTGCTTGCTGTCAACGCCTGTTATGCCTACCTGAAAGCGAAAAATACAGTAGACATGGAAAATCTGGGCGACAATACATTGTGGCCTTCCGTAACCGACTACCAGCGGATCTCTACTGGAAATTTTAATAGTGATTTGGGTGGGATTAACGCAGAGTGGACCAGCGCGTATGACGGGATCAGAAGGTGTAATGCTTTTCTTGAAAACTATGAGAAGGCCGATGTAGCCGTTCCCGCAAGGAAAGAAGCACTGGCAGCAGAAGTGCGTGTGATCAGAGCTTATCTTTACAACTATCTAACCCTCTTCTTCGGTGATGTACAACTGATTACCAAAACGCTGACGACCACCGATCCGGAAGTTTTTGGTAGCCGTACCTCTAAAGCAGAGGTGGTAGACTTTATGCTTGTAGAGCTGGAAGATGCCGCTCAAAAATTGTCACCCACCATTCCGACAGGTGCCAACCTGGGCCGCATTAACCGCGGGGCTGCCTTGGCCTTGAAAGCCCGTATCGCCCTTTATAACGGTCGGTGGGCAGTAGCAGAAAAGGCTGCAGCTGATGTAATGGCTTTGAACGTGTATGAGCTCTACAAAGCGGGAGGTACAGCGAACGCCTATCGCGACTTATTCACCTATAAAGGGAAATTGTCTGCCGGAGCAAACAGGGAAACAATTTTGGCCCGTACCCATCTTGCAGATATAAGCATGCACAATTTAAGCCGCGAAATCCAGGTGCCGGATCAGAATGCCCGGTGGAACCCTACCAAGTCTTTGGTAGACGCCTATCTGGCTGTTGACGGACTTCCAATTACTATGTCTCCGCTGTATAAAGAAACGTCGTACGAGGATGTCTTCAAGAACCGTGACCCGAGGATGGTACAAACAATCCTTCAACCCGGAGCTACTTGGGGCGGAAGGGTAGATGGTAATCCGGCCAATACCAATCCTAACATTTATACGGCTCCCAAATTCCGTTCGGACAGACGGGGATCGGTAACTGTTACCGGTTACTATTTTACCAAATATGTAGAGCCTTCTACGGTTGCTCAGGTATCCAGAGATGCTAATGACATCCATCTTATCCGGCTGGCAGAAGTTTATCTGACTTATGCGGAGGCAAAGCTAGAGCAGGGAACGCTGACTCAACAGGACATTGATGCTACTATCAACAAGCTGCGGGACAGGGTAGGTATGAAACGAATGGTGATTACCGAGCTCGAGGCAAATGGACTTGATCTGCGTACAGAAATAAGACGAGAACGAAGGGTTGAGTTAGCTCTGGAAGGACAGCGCTACTTTGATATTCTGCGTTGGAAACAGGGGGATTTACTTGCTCAGGACGTAAAAGGAATGAAAAAGGCATGGGCCAAGATCTCATCAGACGTAGCTAATATCCCCGCTGATGAAAACGGATATATCATTGCAAACACCGGGAGAATCTTTGAGGAGAGAAATTACCTCTGGCCAATTCCGCTCATTCAGTTTCAGCGCAATCCAAAGTTAGGTCAGAACAAAGACTGGTAGATGAAAAAGAGCCTTTTAACACTAGTGGCAGGAGCTGTTTTACTGGCAGTCTCCTGCTCCAAAAAATCCCATACGGCAAGCCTTGAAAAAGCTGCAGCAGCACAAGAGGTAAGTATTCGGGTAATGTCGTACAACGTGCACCACTGTAATCCTCCCGACAAGCCTGGAGTAATTGACATAGATGGAATTGCTGCAGTAATCAATGAGCAAAGCCCGGACCTGGTTGCTTTACAGGAAATTGACGTAAACACCGGTCGGTCCGGATCATTGAATCAGGCCGAAGAGCTGGGAAAGAAAACGGGCATGAAGTATTTCTTCGGAAAAGCGATAGACTATGATGGAGGCGCCTACGGTGTAGCTATATTATCCAAATACGATATCGCGGCACCTACTGTTCATAAACTTCCTACCCTTGCAGGTACTAATGGCGAGCCAAGAGTACTCGCTACCGTTAAAGTTAGCCTGCCTGGTGGTGCTACTATTCGCTTTGCGAGTACTCACCTCGACGCCCAAAGGGCCGACACGAACCGCGATCTCCAGATTAAAGAAATTAATCGCTTGGTCTCGGCAGATAGCCTTCCCTTTGTAATAGCGGGCGACTTTAATGCCATACCCGGGTCTTCCATTATCGAGCAGCTTGACAGCAAGTTTACACGCAGCTGCCAGAACTGTGACCCGACTATCCCCATTGTCAATCCCAACAAGACCATCGACTTTATAGCTTTTAGACCTGCCGAAAAAATCAGGGCAAAGTCAACAAAGGTATTGACAGGAATACAGGCATCTGATCATTTGCCGGTAGTGGCAGAACTTACTTTGACTCCCTAGATGAAAAAAAAGGAGATGATAAAAGGAGTGGGCGTATGTGTTATCGCAATTCTTTTATGCTGCTTTCTTTCTCAGGCCAGGGCGCAGACCTCCACCGCGGCAGTGAAAGAGGCGGCCGAGGATCTGGTGAAAAGGATACTGCCCAAGCACGCAAACAGGTTCCGGGTAGAGATTATCAGTTCAGCCGATGGGAAAGATGTGTTTGAGCTAAGTAGCAGCGGAAAAAAGATTATCCTGAAGGGAAATAATGGCGTTTCGGTAGCAAGTGCGCTCAATTATTACCTGAAGAATTACGCGCACTGCCGTATTACCTGGAACGGCACTAATTTGAAGCTGCCGGCTACTTTACCTGAAGTCTCTAAACCCATTCGGAAGGAAAGCCCGCATCAATACCGGTATTATTTAAACTATTGTACCTTTAATTACACGATGAGCTGGTGGGATTGGGATCGCTGGCAATGGGAAATAGATTATATGGCTTTGAACGGGATTAATACCCCGCTGGCCATAACCGGGCAAAATTCGGTATGGAGTAGGGTGTACAAGTCTTTTGGATTTACTGATAAGGAGCTGGAAAGCTTTTTTAGTGGTCCCGCTTATTTCAACTGGTTTTATATGGGCAACCTGGATGGCTGGGGAGGACCGCTTCCGCAGAGCCATATGCGCCGACATGAGGAGCTGCAAAAGAAGATCCTTGCAAGGGAGCGCTCCCTGGGTATGAGGCCTATTCTCCCGGCATTTACGGGGCACGTTCCTCCTGCGTTTAGTGAGAGGTTTCCGGATGCAAGTTTGAAAAAGACGCGTTGGTCTACCTTTCCTGAAGTAGCTATTCTGGCACCGGAAGACCCTATGTTTACAGAGATCGGAAAGCGATTTATAGAGGAACAAACTAAAACTTACGGGACCGACCATTTATATACTGCAGATACCTTTAACGAAAATACACCTCCTTCCAACGATTCGGTCTTCCTCAGCAATATCAGTAGGAAGGTTTACCAGTCGATGGCTACAGCCGATCCAAAAGCGGTGTGGTTTATGCAGGGGTGGCTGTTTCATCACGGTCGCAAATTCTGGCAACCTACGCAGATCAAAGCTTTGCTTAATGCTGTCCCGGATGACAAAATGGTGGTACTTGATTTATGGACGGAAAACCATCCCGTCTGGAACAGGACAGAGGCCTACTACGGGAAGCCCTGGATCTGGAACATGCTGCACAATTTCGGAGGGAACATCAGCATGTACGGACGGATGAAAGAAGTTGCCAACGGGCCTGCCCGAACGAAGAAAGATCCGCGAGCGGGAAGGATGTCAGGGATAGGACTTACGCCTGAAGCCATTGAGCAAAATCCCCTGATGTATGAGCTGATGCTCGAAAATGTATGGTCGGATGAGCCAATTGATTTAGAGAAGTGGCTCAATAGTTATTGCCATAGCCGCTATGGGAAGCAAAGCCGTCAGGCGGAAGAAGCATGGCAAATCCTATCCCGGACGGTATATGAAGGCGGGGTGTTGCCAGGTGGACCGGAATCGATCATCACCGGTAGGCCTACGCTTGCTAAAAGCACGGGAGGTACCCGGCCGGCAAAAAATTACGACCCAAAAGATCTTTTACCTGCCTGGGCGCTGCTTATTGATGCTTCCAAGAAGCTGAAGTCGAGCGAGGGGTTCCGGTACGACCTGGTAGACCTGACGCGGCAGGTGCTGGTCAATTATGCAGATTCGCTGCAACACCAGTTTGCCGGTGACTACCACCGGAAGGATACCGCTGCTTTTCGACGCCATACTGCGCGTTTTCTGCAAGTAATGGAGGATACCGACCGTCTGCTGGGCACCAGAAAGGACTTTCTACTGGGTAAATGGTTGAGCGATGCCAGAAGCTGGGGCACCAACGACGCGGAAAAAGACCTGTTTGAAAAGAATGCCAGGAACCTAATCACCCTTTGGGGCGACCAGAACAGCAGGCTATATGAGTACTCCTGCAGGCAATGGTCAGGGATGCTAAGAGGGTTTTACAAGCCCAGGTGGGAGCAATACTTTGCCTATCTCGAAGCGCAGCTGAAAGCTAATAAGGAACCTGATCAGAAGGCGTTTGAAGCAGGAATAAAGGAGTGGGAGTGGAACTGGATACATGGAAAAGAGGTTTATCGGGATCAGCCTTCCGGGGATGCGGTGGCGACTTCTTTTGAGCTTTACAAAAAGTATTACCCGGCTATCAGCACCTTATATCATAATTAAATTAAAAATGAACCGCAGAAATCTCTTAAAAACGCTCAGTATTGGTTTTGGCTCCTCCATCATCAGTACTGACGTGCTTGCCAGGCTGGCTGATAATACTTTCAGCTTTAATATTCCTGAAAATTTGCTTCATAAACCTCTTGATAAGGCTGTTACAGCGATTACTCTTGGAGCAGGAAACCGGGGAACGGTTTACGGCAACTATGCAGGCAAGTTTCCAGAGGAATTAAAAATAGTCGGCGTAGCAGAACCGAATGTGTTCAGGAACGAACGCTACGCCGAAAAGCATCGTATTCCTGCAGCAAACCGCTTTGATACTTGGGAGAAGGTGTTCGAGCGGCCGAAGTTTGCCGACGCGATCATCATCTCAACACCCGATCGGCTGCACTACGGGCCTTGTATGAAAGCGCTGGAAATGGGCTACGACATCCTGCTGGAGAAACCAATTGCCCCTTCGGAAAAGGAATGCAGGGATATCCTGTCGCTGGCTCGAAAGAATAACAGGATTGTCGCGGTTTGCCATGTCTTGAGGTACGCCCCCTATTTTGTGAAGATGAAAGAACTGATTGCCAAGGGAGCAATTGGTGAAGTAATAAGTGTGCAGCATTTTGAGCCCATAGAGCATACGCACATGGCGCATTCTTATGTGAGGGGAAACTGGCATAAGTCTTCAGAGACCACTCCGATCATCCTGGCCAAGTCCTGTCACGATCTGGATATCATCAAATGGGTGATCAATAAACCTTCCCGCAAGATAGCTGCTATGGGGGATCTGAAATGGTTCAGAATTGAAAATGCACCGGAGGGGAGTACAGCCCGATGTACGGATGGATGCAAAGTAGAGCGGCAGTGTCCTTATTCGGCCATCCGGGAATATTATGACCGGCGCTCCCGCACCTCGGTACTGGACCTTCCTCCCGACAGGTCAAAACACGCGGAAGTAATCATGGATAGATTGAAAACCACTAACTACGGCCGTTGCGTGTACCGGATGGAGAATGATCAGCCCGACCACTACATTACCAATATCCTGTTCGACGGAAATGTTACCGCCAGCTTTTCTATGGAAGCCTTCACCTCTTATCACGGTCGGCGGACGCGCGTAATGGGCTCTATGGGAGATATGGTTGGCGATATGAACGAGCTGGTGCTCTCCGACTTCCGTACCCGGAAAGAGCTGAAGTTCGTTCCTCAGGCAGAAGACGTTGAAGAATACAAGAATAGTGGTCACGGTGGAGGAGATTGGCTGTTGGTGCGTGACTTTGTGCAGGCCGTCTCTCAAAAGAATCCCGCCATACTCACCTCTACCATCGATGAGTCTATCGAGAGCCATATCATGGGGTTCAAGGCAGAAGAAAGCAGGAAGACAGGAAAAGTGAAAATTATCAAGATGTAAACCACTTGGAGTCCCATTAGGGAAACAACGGTCAAATGAAAAATTTAGCAATTTTGCTCATCACCATTCTCGGCTTTCTAAAGGTGCTGCCCGCCCAGGAGAACCGCAATCTTGACATTCAGGCCCATCAGGGAGGCTGCGGATTGTATCCCTGTAATACCATTCCCGCTTTTATCAACGCTCTGAAGCTGGGTGTCACTACCCTTGAACTCGACGTCGTCATTTCTGAAGACCAGCAGATGGTAGTCTCTCATGATCAGTTCATGTCGCACCGCTCCATGCTTACTCCCTCGGGAGATTCTATCGCAAAAGCGGAAGAGCTGCGCCATAACCTTTACAAGATGCCTTATTCCGCAATTCGTAAGTACGACGCCGGCTTGAAATACTGGGCTGAATTTCCGAGGCAGCAGAAGCTGAGCTCGTACAAGCCGCTGCTCTCTGAGCTTATTGATTCGGTCGAGTCGTTTTGCAAAAACCATAAGCTGAAAGAAGCCAGGTATAATATTGAAATCAAATCACTCAAAGGTGATGGTATTTACCATCCCGCACCCGAAGCTTTCACTGAATTGGTGTTGAAAGTAGTGCGCGATAAAAAGATGGAAGACAGGGTGATAATTCAGTCTTTCGATGTGCGGGCCTTGCAGCATCTGCATCAAAGTCATCCCGGGATTAAAACCTCTTTTCTAATTGGGAATAAGGAGCCGCTGGGTAGAAATCTGGAGAAACTCGGTTTTATTCCAGATATTCTTAGTCCGCACTATAAGCTGCTAAATGAAAAGCTGATGCAAGAAGCCCGGCAGCATCATATGCTGGTAATTCCGTGGACAATTGATGAGGCAGAAGAAATGAAAAGGATCGTCCAACTTGGCGTAGATGGAATTATTACGAATTATCCAGACCTGGCGCTAAAGCTCTTTAAGGACAACAAATATTAGGAGTATGCATTTTTTTAATTACTTGAGAAGCCGGTTAAATGACGGCGAAACGTTTTCTCAATTACTGTTTTTGATAGTCAAACTGGGCCTGATTGCCTGGCTGATCTTGGGATACAGCATCCTGGCTGGTGCCCAGTCGTTCAAAGTAGGAAGCTTCAATATTCGCTATGATACCCCACTGGATACAGGTAACTTGTGGGTGCAAAGAGCGCCGGTAGTTGCCAACCTCATCCGCTTTCATGATTTTGACGTCCTTGGCACGCAGGAGGGCTTGAAGAATCAGTTAGATGATCTCACTGCAGCGCTTCCTGAATACCAGAGATATGGTGTCGGACGGGACGATGGCAAGGAGTCCGGTGAATTTTCAGCGATTTATTTTAAAAAGGATAAATACAAATTGGTGAAAAGCGGAGACTTCTGGTTGTCAGAAACACCTGAAAAGCCTTCGAAGGGATGGGACGCTACTTGTTGTAACCGTCTTTGCACCTGGATACAACTGGAGGATAAGGTGAGCGCCAGCAGATTTTATGTTTTCAATGCTCACTTTGATCATAAGGGAAGGATAGTAAGAGTAGAAAGTGCGAAGCTGATACTGGCAAAGATGGCTGAAATAGTGGGCAAAGAACCGGCAATATTAACCGGCGACTTTAACGGAGGACATACAAGTGAGTGGTATACCACTCTTGCCGAAAGCCCCTTGCTTATGGACAGCTACAAGCAGGTAAAGTATCCGTATAGGAATAATGGTAGTACTAATGCTTTTGGTAAGTCTCCTGCGAGCACCCAGGTAATTGACCATGTTTTGGTTACGCAGCACTTTCAGGTTAAAAAATGGGGAGTCCTCACGGATACCTACCATGGTAAATATCCTTCGGATCACTTCCCGATAGCAGTAGAGCTGCTTTTTAAGAGCAAGCAGAACTAATATAGCTGCTATTAATCCAGCCTGTATTGGCAACAAGCTAAAATGGCTGCTAGTTTAGTAAGTTGCGACGCACCCGTGCCGCACTTTACTTACTTTCGGTTCATACCTAAACCTTTTGCAAAAACACGTATTAAATCTACCTGATTTTCTATATGTTTTTTCCGTAAAACCTTTAATTTAGCTGATAGCTACTGAACATCTTACCTATTGAAAACTTATGGAAATTACTACTCCTGCCCCCGAGAGGGAAAGCAGGCTAAGCGGTGGAAGCCTTACCTTAAGCCCCGCAAATTATAGAGTACTTACTTACACCTTAATTGCAGCAGGTGTTTTTCTCCGGCTTTTTCATTACTTCTACAACCGCTCGCTATGGACAGACGAGATGTATCTTTCGCTGAGTTTCCTGGAGATGGATTTTGTGGAGTTGGCTACGGAGCCACTGGTCTATCAGCAGAAAGCACCGATTGGCTTTTTATGGCTGGTAGAGCTGGCCGTTGTTCTGTTTGGTGATGGGGAAATGGCATTGCGCCTTGTTCCTTTGCTGGCAGGTATTGCTTCCCTGTATTTTTTTAAGAAGGTTGCAGATCGATTTTTAACTCCTGCAGGTATAGCCGCTGCAGTTGGTATTCTGGCTCTGGCCCCTAACTTCGTTTACCATTCTGTTGAAATTAAGCAGTATGGTGTTGAGTTGTTGGTCACCATTCTCGTGCTTTATTTCTATGTTAAGTATGCGCACCGCAAGAAAATCTCCCATCTGTTAGCATGGGGAGTTGCAGGTGCTTTGCTGATCTGGTTTTCCTACTCCTCCATTTTTGTGCTCACCGGCATGGCACTGGCCATTACTTTAAATAACCTCTTTCGTCGCAAATGGAAACAGACCGGTTTGCAAATAATTCCCTTCTCCATGTGGATGATAAGTTTTATACTAAACTTTTTCCTGTTCACCTATAACAAAACGACGAACTCCGGCTGGCTCATCGACTGGTTTACCATTCGCCTTGGTTATATCCCTTTGCCTCCAAAATCCTTTGCGGATGTGTCCTTTCTGGTGCAGATTCCTTACAAAATGCTGTTTTATCCACTCGGCTTGTTATGGGAGTTTATTACCATCGAGAATGGGGCACTGCGGGTTATTGCGCGGATGGGGGCGGTGCCACTCATTTTCTGGGCTGCGGGCCTCGTCTTTTATTTTCGAAGGAAGCGGGTGGTTTTTATGATACTACTTTTTCCGATGCTGCTGGCCTTGCTTGCGTCTGCAGTTAAGCAATACCCATTTTATGAACGGCTTACTCTGTTTCTTGCTCCTCTGATCATCATTTTAATTGCGAAGGGTTTTGAGACGCTTTCAACCAGGTTTTCACGTTACGCGCTCGTGCAACCTGCATTGCTGTGTCTGTTGCTTATTGGACCCCTCGGTACTTCTGCTGCGCAGTTGGCAGATACGCATTTGTTCGGGGGCTATAAAAGAAGCTACCAGCGCGACTGTTGGCTCTATGTTAATCAGCGGTTTCAACCCGGAGATGCCGTTTACGTTTACTGGAATATTCGCTACGGTTACCTGTTCTATAAAAAATCCTACGATTTAAAGTACGACGCTGTTATCGGCAACGATTACAGGAGGGATTCGAGAAACGCGCAGGATTATCTGCATAATATTCAGAAGGATATTAACGGATTAAAGCGCTATCGTCGCGTATGGTTGGTTTATGAAAAAGATTATTGGGTGGATATTGGCGACTACGACGGAGTGCCCAATTGGTATTTCAAAAATTATTTACTGCGGGAGAAAGTGAATGAGCGATTTGGTGCTTTGGGTCCGCAGGCTGATATGCTGGATACCAAGCAGGCGAGGGTAGTTCTATTAAATCTGGAGGATTAAGCGCTAATTTTTTTCCTATTGATAACTTAACCTGGAGTACACATAGTAGCTATACTTTTGCGGTGTACCTCGTTCTTTTGATTAATGATTAAAGAGGGCTGAAAGGCCCTTTTATTTCATCTATCAACAAGTTGAATTGCGGTTTTGAAACTTCCACTGAGACAAGAATTATAACAGAGAGCTGCTTATGCAGCTTTTTTTATTTCTGCCGCTTGCTCAGCTTTTAATAGCCTCTTTATAGCTGATAGCCCCGCTTGCGCCGCTGAATATAAATCTTCCCCCCTTATTCTATCAATTTCACCCCGCTTATTGCATTCCATTGATTCGATATTGCAGCCAGTATTAACCAAGAAAACCAACCGATACATGAAGTACATCTTAGACCATTGCCATCTGCCGGCAATTACTATAATTAGATCTCTCGGTACTTTTATAAACCTAAGCTTTTTAATGTACCACCGAAGCAGAGCAGCCGAGTCGCCTTGATGGATTTTTATTCGGACGGACTTGTTTTACACTATCCATGATCCAGTTACAGATATTGATTGACCGCATAACGCCGGTCGAAACTATTGAACTAACGATTATACAATTAGGATGAATACATCTTTACTCTTATTTGGAACACATCTCCAAACTATTAAAATCACTTCAACGATGAAATACTCAACTAATGGTTGGATGTACACCACCATGAAGGGTAGTGTTGCCCCTTTCGTGAGCAAGACAATTTTGCTGACGTTACTGCTCGGACTCTTTTCTTTTTCCCTCTTTGCGCAAAAGGTACTAACGGGGCGGGTAACGATAGATAACAGCCCGTTGCCAGGAGTAACGATACGGGTAAAAGGAGGAACAACCGCTACACAAACAGACAATGCAGGCCGCTTTTCTATCACTGCACCCGGGGACGCCACTTTGGTATTTAGCTTTGTTGGATTTGTAACTCAGGAAGTAAAAGTTAATAATCAGTCCGAAATAAACGTCCGATTGGAGCCGGTGGCTAGCCAACTTACTGAGGTCGTGGTTAACGTTGGGTATGGCAAGCAAAAACTCCCGACCGTTACCGGTGCGGTGGGAGTCATTTCTGGTAAAGATTTAACTCAAACGCCTGTTGCTAATATTACCAATATGCTGGTAGGACGCACCTCTGGTATCAGTGCGGTGCAGGCAAGTGGCGAACCCGGATTAAACGCTACCACTATTCGTATACGAGGTATCGCCACCTTAAACGGGCAAGACCCTCTTATTGTGATTGACGGGGTGCAGCAGCCCGCAGAGCAGCCCTACGCTATGCTGAATGCGATAGATCCAAATGAGGTGGAAAATATAAGTGTCTTGAAAGATGCTTCTGCCACCGCAGTATACGGAATTAGGGGAGCGAATGGGGTAATTATCGTGACCACCAAACGCGGGAGGTCCAACCGCCCGCAGTTTAGTTTTTCTGCTAACCAGGGTTTTACCAGAGCAGCCTCTATGTTCGAAACCTTAGGCTCCTACGATTTTGCCCTGTTAAGGAACGAGGCGATATACAATGCTCAGGCAGCAGGAAACACAAGTTTTAACAGGTTGTTGTTTTCTGAAGACGAACTGTGGAAGTTTAAAAATAACAGAGACTACACGCCGGCAGAAGTTGATGCCATGTCGCATCTCTCTGACGCGCAAAAGACCGCGTTAAAGAATAGCCCCGCCCTTTACTATACCGACCATAATTATTATAAAGAGCAATTCGGCGGAACTGGCTTACAGAACCAGTATAACCTTAACGTTTCCGGCGGAACTCCCCGGCTCAGATACTTCACTTCGCTGGGGTATTTCAACCAGGACGGGATTTTATCTAATACGTCCTATGGTGGGTCTGATACTAATCCATTCTATAAGCGGTATAATTTCCGCACCAACCTGGATATCAATATTGCCGAAAACTTTCAATTGAGTTTTAATCTGGGCGGACAGTCGTCTATAAATAAGGTAGCAGGTAGCGGATCTGCCAGTGATTTCGCCAACAGGTATCAGGGGATCATTCAGAATATTCTGGAAAATAGCCCTTTCTCTGGGCCCGGCATTGTTGAGGGACGTCTTGTAACCGGGTTCGTAGGTTTGCCGGGAGATCCCACCAATCCCCTCGGGGCAAAAGGAGGGACTGGGTACACGCCGCTCGCCCAGTTACTGACGGGCGGAACACGCACCATGTACACTACCTTATTAAGTAGCGTTCTGAAGCTCAACCATACGATGGGATACCTAACCAAAGGCTTAGAGTCCCATGTTACTGTCGCATACGACAACAATTACGGCAAAGGATATAACCAAACGAACAGCATCCCTCAGTATTCTGCCATGAGAGATCCTTCTAATCCTGCCAGTATTGTTTTTATTGGAGGACAGGTGAATCCTACCTCTACTGCAGATAATCAGGGTAACGGATTCTGGCGCAAGTTGTATCTGGAAGCTGCTGTGAATTATAGCCGAACGTTCGGATCGCACACCGTCTCTGCACTACTACTTGGAAATGCCCAGCGATTTACAGCAAACGGACAGGCCTTTAATACTCCGGCAGGCTTAATGGGAATGGCTGCGCGGGCTACTTATAACTTCAAGGAGCGCTATCTGGCCGATTTCAGCATGGGAATTAATGGTACAGAAAACTTTGCTGAGGAGCAACGGTTCGGGTATTTTCCTGCGGTTTCTGCCGGTTGGATTATTTCTAACGAGCCCTTTTTCAAAGACAATAAATGGATCACCTGGGTGAAGCTGCGGGGGTCCTACGGAGAAGTCGGGAATGACCAGATAGGGGGGAGGCGGTACTTATACCTACCCAATACCTGGGTGACAAACGCTGCAGGTTATCGATTCGGAACCAGCGATGGTTCTACTACCAATCCCTCTTATTCAGGTGCCGCTGAATCTGCTCTTGGAAACCCGGATGTGACCTGGGAGAGAGCAAGGAAGGTAAACCTCTCTGCTGATCTGAAATTTATAAGTAATAAACTATCCATCAGCTCCTCACTTTTCCAGGAAAAGCGTAATAATATCCTGGTTACTTCGGGGATTATCCCCGCAAATTATGGGGTTCCTCAGAGCTCAACGCCGCCGATAAACATGGGAAGAGTGACCAATAAAGGATTTGAGATAGAACTGGGCTGGGACGACAAGATCGGAGCTGTTGCTTATTTTCTTAAAGGCAATTATTCCTTAGCGAGAAATAAGATCGAATACCGCGCCGAAGCTCCTTCTCCCTACGAGTGGATGAATCAAACGGGCTACGCGATCGGTCAATACAAAGGCCTGCTAACTGACGGATTTTATAACACCCAGGAAGAGCTTAATAACAGGCCCTTCAACGCGTTCGGCAACAACGCCAGATTAGGCGACCTTAAGTTCAGAGACGTTACCGGCGACGGAATCATTGATAACAAGGATCTTGTTCCCATCGGTTATTCTAATCTTCCACAAGTTGCTTATAATGTGGCACTCGGTTTTTCTTATAAAGGCTTCGACCTGAACGCACTTTTCATCGGCACAGACAGAGGTTCTTTCCCTCAGTTCGGTTATATTCTTAGCTCACCTTTTGCCAAGGATGTGGGCGCCGTTCTTCAATACGCATACGATGGGCGCTGGACACCTGAAAAGTACGCAAACGGGGAACCCATTTATTATCCCGCAATTTCTTTTAGCGGCGGACAAGCCAATAACGGACAGCTAAGCGACTTCTGGCTGAAGTCCAACAATTTTACCAGGTTGAAAAACCTGGAGATCGGCTATTCTTTTCCCCGGTCCAAATTTTTCGACCGTGCAAGCATTAGAGGAATACGGGTTTACATGAATGGAAACAACCTTTTAACCTGGGGAGCAAAACTAATCGACGGTATCGACCCGGAACAGGCCGACGCCGGGAAAAATAACATGGGGTACCTGTTCCCTCTTACAAGGACCTACAATCTGGGAGCATCTATTCAATTCTAACAATAAAAACACTAGAAATGAAAACTACATATTCATTATTAATTGTGCTTGGCCTCGTTATTCAATTGTGCGCCTGTAAAGATGATTTCCTCGAAATGCCTCTTTCCAGCACTACTGTTGCTGATTCAGTGTTTTCCACTTCAACAAAAGCCCAGGGCGCTATCGCTAACGCATATCGAAACATACTTTCCCAGGGACTGCCCCACAGGAACACCTGGAATGCGATGATACAGGAGAACCTGTCGGGAGGGATGAATTATAGTCATTCCTGGACCATTGCGAAGGATATTGTGTTAAGTGGACTTAACGCAAGTCGTACCAACGAAGATATGGACGGTTATGAGGGAAATTTTGCTCCCATCCGGCAGGCTTATCTTGTAAAAGAAAATATTGATAAAGTTCGGGATATGTCGGCTGCAGACAAAGCCATTGTAAAAGCCGAGATGCAGGCCCTGATTGCATACCGGTACGGCCAGATGTTTATTATCTATGGCGGCGTTCCTATTGTAAGCAGGAGCTACCTTCCTACGGATGAATTGGCTATTCCAAGAAGTCCCTTAAAAGCTGTTCTTGACTCCATTGTTACCTGGTGTGACCAGGCAGCAGCCGTGCTGCCCTCGCAATGGCCCGACACCTGGAAGGGCCGAATGACAAAATCGGCAGCACTTGCTATCAAGTCAAAAGCATTATTGTACGCGGCCCGGCCGCTGTTCAATGCTGCAGCCCCTTATCTTGATCTCGGCGCCAACAACAACCTGATTAGTCTGGGTAATTATGACCAAAACCGCTGGACGCTTGCTGCACAAGCTGCAGATGCGGTTATTGAAGAGGCAGAAGCCCGGGGTGGTGCTTCTATTATTAATACTGGTAATCCCCTGGATGACTATGGGACAGCTACATCGAAGCCAGGAAACCCTGAGGTATTGCTTGCCTTTAAGTTTGTAAATACTTATTCAGGAGGAGGAGATAATTGGAGTGAGCTGCCGATGAATGCTTTCTACAACCCGAGGTACTGGCAAGCGCAAGGTAATGTACTAACCACCAATCAACTTGAGAATTATTACAAAGCGGACGGCACCAATCAAATCTGGCCGGCCACAGGTGCTGTTCTGCCATTTTCAGACTATACAGCGAAGATGAACCAGATGGAAGCCAGGTTTAAGGCCGATTTTCAGCCCTGGGAGATGGATGCTCCCAATAATCCCGGCCATGTCAACTGGAGAAATAATTCTACAGGTACTGGTCCCGGATTTGGTGTCGCCAGAATTACTAAGTTCTATTACAAAGCGGGTGCAAGGTACTGGTTTGAATTCCCAATATTTCGTCTGGCAGCTGCTTATTTAAGTGCTGCAGAAGCATACAATGAAGCTGGCGAACCTGGAAAAGCCCTGGAGAGGCTGAATAAAATACATCAGCGGGCGGGGCTGCCAGCGGTGACAGAAACAAACCCGGCAGCACTGCGGGCAATTATACAAAGAGAGTGGGCGGTTGAATTTTTCGATGAGAATTACCGGCTGCATGATGTCAAACACTGGAAATTACCCAACATCGGCAACGGTATAATAGGGGGAGCCATCAGAGGATTTGCGTTCAATAATAATACTACTGTAAAGCTCACCGGTAATACCAACTATACAGATAAGGTGATCTATCAGGCCTTCTGGGCACCTAATCAGTATCTTAATCCATTTCCGCAGAATGAGATTAATAAAGGAATCCTCGTTCAAAATCCTAATTACTAATTGCTGGTAAAGGGAAATTATAAACCAAAAAATAAAAATTTCAGATGAAAATGCGGAGACATTCTATTTTGGGTCTATTCCTTGTGTTGGCCGGCTCGTTCTGTCATTACGGTGCAGTAGTACATGCCCAATCCGATACCTCAATCAACCTATCAGAAGTTGAGCGGGGACCTTTACTAAAAATCAAGAAAGAAAGATCTGTAGCTTCTACCTCATCAGTGAGTGGGGAAACTCTGTACAAAACTCCGGTGGCAAATATCACTAACAGCTTATATGGGAGGTTACAGGGCTTGACAGTCAGACAGCGTTCCGGGGAACCCGGTTATGATGATGCTGCTTTATCTATCAGGGGCGTAGGATCGTACGATAATACTGGCCTCGTCATCTATGTTGACGGCTTTCAAACCACCAATTCATACTTCTCCTACCTCTCGCCGGTAGAAATAGAAACGATTACGGTGATAAAAGATCCGGTTGCACTTGCCACGTTTGGGATGAAAGGTGCTAACGGCGTTTTATGGGTTGAAACAAAAAGGAGCAGGCCAGGTCAGCCGAGGGTACAGGCGCAGGTTGTAACAGGATGGCAGCAGGCAATCAACATTAATAAGCCTTACGGGTCCTACGATTATGCACGGCTTTATAACCAGGCGATCAGTAATGACAACTTCGCTATTAACGGATATCAGTTTAACTGGACGCCACAATATACAGAAGCGCAATTGCAAGCCTATCAGAATGGTACCGGCCTCAATGTCGACTGGTATGACCAGGCCCTTAAGAATAGTGGTTCCTACACGGATGCTAACTTCGTCTTTTCAGGTGGCGACCCTAATACCAGATACGGTGTTATTGTCGACTATATGAAGCAAGGCGGGATGTATGACGTGGAAACTGATATAAGAACTTCGAATGCGCAGATACAACGCTTCAATCTTCGGTCGAATTTGGATTTTAGCTTTTTTAAGATATTTGAAGCAAAGATTGACCTGGGAGGCCGGATCGAAGATCGCCGCTACCCTAATTTTAACGGTCCTGCACTATGGGAAAATCTCTCGAAGTATCCCGCAAATATTTATCCTGTTCAGGACAATGTTAATGGTGCCTGGTCGGGCACAACCCTTTTTCCTGATAATCCCATCGCCTCGCTTAAAGCACTTGGCTGGACGTCCACGCATGACCGCACCCTACAGGCTAACTTTAATCTGAAACAAAAACTTGATTTTTTAACCCCGGGCCTGTTCCTGAACGAGGCAGTCTCCTTTAACAGCTGGACCAGAAACGCTGCAAGTAAAACGGCTACCTATGCCCGTTTCCTAAATGGAGCAAGAACTACAACTGATTTGACAACCGATATAACCTCTAACGGTTCATCTCCGGTTAATCAGTACGACTGGAAGCAGGTAAACCTAACTGCAGGGTACGACCGAACTTTTGGAAGCCATGCATTTTCAGGTGCCCTTAATTACTTTATCAGTAACTACATCGTAGACCAGAATATCAACAATCCGGGCCAGAATACCGGTAATAATATCTTCTATCATTTTCAAAATCTGGGGGGACGTTTCAACTATACGTTTGATGCTCGCTATATCCTCGAAGCTGGGTTTGGTTACAGCGGCTCTGATAATTATGCGCCTGGAAACCGTTGGGGATTTTATCCTGCTGTGGCTGCAGGTTGGCTCATTTCTAATGAGGCCTTTCTGAAAAATAATCCCTTTGTCAGCCTATTGAAACTAAGAGCATCTGCGGGACAGTCGGCAAACGACCAGTCAAACAGCGGCCGATATTTATATCAGCAATATTTCGTATCCAACGGAACCTATTATACAGGCAATGGTTCACTCACAGGTAATGGCGGGACTATTCAATCATACGCCGCCAATCCCGATATTTTCGCAGAAAAAAGTACCAAGTACAACCTGGGAGTGGACCTTACTCTCCTGAATAAGTTATCTCTTACTGCAGATGTTTTTCGGGATAATCGCACTGGTATTGTTACTCAGAATAATGACCTGTCAGGAGTGTTTGGCGGGATCGTACCGTATGCTAACATAGGAAAGGTGACTAACAGAGGCTTTGAAGTAAGTGCTAACTATGCTGATAACATCGGAGCGCTCAATCTTAATCTGGGGGGAATGGTCGCTTATGCAAAGAATAAGATCAATTATCGGGCTGAAATTCCAACGGTTAATTCATTTAGCAGAACAACCGGTTTGCCAATAGGGGCACAAATGGGTCTGGTTGCTGAAGGCTTTTATGATATAACGGATTTTAATGCAAATGGAACTTTGAAGGCGGGTATTCCTGTCCCTGCTTTTGGGGCGGTGCAGCCCGGTGACATCAGGTATAAAGACCTGGATAATAATAACCGGGTAGATCAGACGGATATCACGGAAATTGGCAATCCTAATTATCCTTCTCTTACTTATGCTTTCAATACCGTTTTCGCTTTTAAAGGCTTTGATCTGGCTGCCTTATTTCAGGGAGCTTCCGGAAATAGTGTTAACCTGCTTTCATCAGCATATTTTCAAACGGTAGCATTTGTAAATAATACGAATGTGTACCCCATTGCAGGGGATGCCTGGGCCTACTATCCCAATCAGGGTATTGACACCAGGGCGTCTGCCAAATATCCGCGCTTAACAACGAAGGCAAATACTAATAATTATCAAAACTCATCTTTCTGGATAAAGAATGGAGATTTTTTACGCATACGGAATATTGAGCTCGGGTATACGGTGCCTGCTTCAGCTTTAAGAAGGCTCCATATTGAAAAATTCAGGGTTTATGTAAATGCTGTGAATCCTGTTTCCTGGTCGTCATTGGATAAACGTTACAACATCGATCCGGAAACCAATTCCGGTTATCCTGGCCTCAAATCGTTTAATACCGGTATTTCTCTCACTTTTTAGAAGATGTTTATGAAACTACAAACTATTTATAAATCACTTTCTGTATGTATCATCACCGCTTTTTTAAGCAGTTGTGAGAAGGATTTTCTTGATACCCGGGTCGACACAGCCCAGACGGAGGAAACCCTGAACTCCAACTACAGCACCTTGTTTTCCCTGGCCAATGCTCCCTATAACTATATACGGAATGAATTTACACTGATTGATAATAATCTCTTCGCCCCAGTGTCGGATGAAGCCGTACAAACCGCTACAGATGCGAACGTAAGGCTTTTTAATAATGGAAGCTGGAATGCTTATAATAACCCGGATAATTATTACGCGAACTATTATTCAGGGATAAGAGCTGCTAACTATTTTATAGAGCAGTCAGGGGATTACAAGAGACGGCTGGCTTTAAACCGGGATATTATCTCCGCCAATGGCAAGATTAATTACGATAATGATGTGTTGAACATGGCCTGGTACCGGGCAGAAGCAAGAATTTTAAGAGCTTTCTATTATTTTGAGCTTGCCAAGCGCTACGGTGGTGTGCCCCTTGTTACAAAGACACTCCAAATTTCAGACAATACCAGGCTGCCAAAAGCTTCTTTCGATGAAATTATAAATTTTATAGCGTCTGAGGTAGACACCTATAAAGATAGCCTGCAGGTAAATTGGAGGACTTCCGCTTTTACAAGCAACGACGGCAGACTGACAAAAGGGGTGGCCCTTGCATTAAAGGGTCGCGCTTTATTGTTTGCTGCCAGTCCGCTGCATAACCCCACCAGCGATCTTTCTAAGTGGCAAAAAGCAGCGGTTGCACTTAACGACGTGATAGTATTCGGGCAAACTGCAGGGAACTACAGTCTCCATAATGATTACCTGAACTACTTTCTAGGTACAAACACGCTTACCAGTAATGAAACGATCTGGGCAATCCGCTATCAGGCAAGTAATGGCCTCGAAAGAAGCAATTATCCCATCACTACCCCCGGCGGAGCCAGTGGTATAACGCCTACCCATAATCTCGTCTCCGCCTATGAGTACAAGGGAGTTCCTGATCCGCTTAACCCCTATGCTAACAGGGATCCAAGGTTGGGATTTACCGTAGTGACTAACAACAGTACCTGGAACGGACGTACGATAAATGAAGCTGCGGGCGGAATTGATGATATGGCTAAAGCGAACACCAGCAGAACCGGATACTACCTGAAGAAATTCCTTAATGCTAATCTCAACCTGGTGCAGAATCAAACCGCAGTTCACAATTGGCCATTGTTCCGGTATGCCGGAGTTTTGTTGGAATATGCGGAAGCGATGAATGAGGCCTACGGACCGGATAACAACAATGGATTTAGTCTAACTGCCCGCCAGGCTTTGAATATGGTAAGAAACCGGCCGGGAGTAGCAATGCCTGCTGTAACAGTTACAGATCAGGCGGCTTTCCGATCAGCGGTGAAACATGAGCGCAGAGTCGAACTGGCTTTTGAAAACTACCGGTACTGGGATCTATTAAGGTGGAAAGATGCTGCCACTGTACTCAATCAGCCGGTTACTGGAGTCTCCGTTACCAGCAATGGAACCGGACAATTTACGTACACGCCGCAAGTGGTTGAAAATAGAGTATTCGATGCTTCCAGGATGTACTTCTATCCCTTCCCACAAGCTGAAATTGCTAAGTCGCAAGGTGCTCTTGTCCAGAACACCGGGTGGTAACCACTTAACTGATCGTAAATTCAAAAAAGAATATCATGAAGTTCAATAATATAATAAGTATAAAGTTCTTCCTCTCAATCGTCTTGCTTTTATCTCTGGGCGCATGCAGCAAGGACGATCCTAAGCTGGAATATGGATTTTCGAAGGTGTATATGCCACAGGCGATCAATAAATCAGGGGGAGTCAATAATCAATATCCTGTGCCTTCCGGTACTGATTCTTCCACCTATAACTACGTGTTGAAGGAGAGCGAAAGTAAAATTAATGTGGTTCTGGGAGCAGCTTTATCAGGCCCCGGTGCAGAAGCCTATTCCGTAGATGTCAGCGTAGATAATGATACCATTCAAGAACTGTTTGCCAACAATACCTTTGATCCTGCCCGGTATAAATTAATGCCGGCGTCCATGTACACACTTCCCTCCAGGTTAGAGGTGCCCAAGGGTAGTAAGGCGGCAACATTCTATTTAGGTATAGATATATCTCAACTTAAATCTAATACTTATGCCGGTAAATATCTTTTATTAGCGGTTAAGGTATCCAATCCAAGCAATTATGAACTAAACAGCGCTTTAAGTACCACCCTTGTTGTTTTAGATGTAGATGCATTGGTAATTGGACCAGCGGTTAATATAACGAGTAAATACATCCTCAATCCCGGCGATCCTTTTATTGCAACAGCCCGAAATGGTAAATGGGGAACGCTGAAAGATTGGGTTGCTAGTCCCGGAGCCCTTAGCCATGGAGGAGTCGGGGGATTTGTTCAGGATGGGGACGGAATGACCATGAATATGGAGTCGGGATGGGGCTCTCCGCTTATTTCTAATGGTAAAATATATCAAACTATAACATTGCCTCCAGGTACCTACTCCTTTGATCCTTCCGGCGGAGCCTGGAAGTGGCAGGGGACTAAAGATCCGGCTTATGCTGTTGTTGCTCTTAATGCCGATGTTCTTCCTGATTACAGTAATATCGTGAATAATACTTCTATAGTTTACCAGAGAATTGCGCAGCCACAGCCGCACGTCACTTTTAAGCTGACGGCTACAACAAAGGTTACTGTCGGAGTGGTGGTTAATTATGTGCAAAATGAACAAGGTTTTAAAAGTACGAAGGTCAGCTTGTTTAGCTATCCCAAACATTTGTAAAACCTGCTACAGTTAATATATTGGTTAGTTTATATAATAGGGGCGGGACGAAAGTTCTGTCCCTTAACTTTTAAATCGTTTCAGATCAAACTTGAATGGTCCATTTGCAGAAGGGATCGAGCTAAGACGCCGGAGTTCGTATCCTAAATAGGTATTGGAGTTGGGGTACTAATTGGTTAACTTAGCTTACTAACTAACCAATAACCCATCTCATTCTGCTATCTGATGAAGCATTTACTGTTTTTTTCGCTGTTTCTTTCCGGGCTTTTTTCTGTTCATGCAGTGGAGAACCCACCCCTGGACTATTTGGGAATAGAACATGGACTTTCGAATAACGCCGTTACTTCTATCTACCAGGATCGCAACGGCTTTATGTGGTTCGGTACGTATGAAGGGCTGAACCGGTACGACGGATATAGTTTCAAAGTTTTCCGTAACAGACTAAATGATTCGACTTCGTTAATCCATAATTGGGTAGTGGCCCTAGCCGAAGACGATCGCAATAATATCTGGATAGGAACCAAACAAGGAGCTTCCGTTTACGATCCAATTACTGCCCGGTTTTCTTTCTTGTACTATAAACCCACTAACAGCACTGGATTAGAAAGATTTATTAATGCCGTAAACGATTTTGAAGTTGATTTGCATGGGAACGTGTTCATCGCAACAGGGGGAAAGGGCTTGTTGATCAAAGGGACAAAAATCAAGCACGCCAGGCAGATACCATTTAAAGGCAAAACAGGTACCAGTGCAGATTACCATGTCCAGGGGATTACCATTGATGAGCAACAGCGGGTTTGGTTGTTTATACAGGGCGAGGGTTTGGCCAGATACGACTATAAAACGCAGAAGATTTGTTTAATAAATAATTCTGTTACCGCTGCTAAATGTTTGCAGGCGGATCAGAAAGGGGGGATCTGGATCGGAACTGAAGAAGGTCTTCGCTGCTATAATTTTAAAAGCAAAGCTTTAAAAAGTTATAGGGAAAGGGATGGTGCAATAAGTAACGACAACATACATGGCCTCAGCCTGATTAAAAAAGAAGCAATCTGGGTTGCAACCGACGGAGGTGGAATAAATATTATCAGGCCGGGAGCGGATAAAATTGAGCGTCTGCTGCCCGGAAAAGAGAAAGGAAGTTTAACCAGCGGGGCGGTAAATGCCGTTTTTGAAGATAAGGATAAACGAATCTGGATAGGAACACTAAGGGGAGGAATCAATATTCTGGATGAAAGGAAAACCAGGTTTAAAACAATAAGTCACAATCCCTTTAATCATAAAAGCCTCATAAATAATTTTATCCTTTCATTTTGTGAAGATGAGAATGGAAATATCTGGATTGGTACGGATGGTGAAGGGCTTAGCTTTTGGAACAGGAAAAGTAATTCCTATACTAACTATAGGCATAGATTTAATGATAACTCCTCACTCAGTAATAATAACGTTGCCGGTATTGTTAAGGACTATAAAAACGACATATGGGTGGCGACCTACGGAGGGGGAGTTAATAAATTTAATAAAAGGACAAATCAGTTTGAAACTTTTCCCCTTTTCAACTACGCATTTAAATACAACGACCGGAATGCCTGGAGTTTGTACCAGGACAGGTCCAAAACCTTATGGGTAGGTACCTGCACAAACGGAGGTTTATATTATTTCAATCGCTCCCTAAATAAGTTTCAGTTATTCGATCCTAACTTAAGGGACGCAATCTCTATAACAGAAGACCGCCAGGGAAACTTCTGGCTTGGTACTTTTACTCAGTTGATCAAAGTTGATAGAAAACAGAAGAAACACAAGGTTTATGATATAAACTTTGCCGTGAGATCTATTTATGAGGATCGTTATAATAACTTCTGGATCGGTACAGAGGGCGGTGGGCTTTTAAATTTCAACAGAAAGACTGGACAGTTTAAAACCTATACCGTGGATGACGGTCTTCCTGCTAACTCCATTTTAAATATAATTGAAGACAAGGCTGGAGAGCTTTGGCTAAGCACTTTCAACGGGCTTTCCAGGTTCAACGTGAAGACAAGGAAGTTTAAAAATTTCTTTGAATCGGATGGCTTGCAAAGCAATCAGTTCAATTATAATGCTGCCCTGCGTCTGAGCTCCGGCGAATTTCTTTTCGGTGGAATCAAAGGCTTTAATATCTTCTTTCCCGAGCAGATAAAATCCTACAACTGTGCCCCTAATCTTCTAATTACCGGCCTGAGAATAAACAATCTTCCTTACGAATCAGATGACTCTTTCAAGGATAAACAAAGCCTTTATGCATTAAAAGAACTTACTCTTCCCTACGATAAGGCAGTTATTTCTGTAGATTTTGCCAGCCTCGATTATTCATCTTCCGATAAAATTGTGTACAAATATTATCTGGAAGGTTGGGATAATGACTGGATATACGCAGGTCGCTCAAGGGTGGCCAATTATTCCAGATTGAGGGAAGGTAAATATCTGCTAAGGATCAAGGCTACAAACGCCGAAGGGGTGTGGATGCCAAATGAAAAATTGCTTCAGTTAACTATTCTTCCGCCCTGGTGGCGTTCCTGGTGGGCCTATAGTTTTTATGCCTGCTTCGTTATAGGCGTACTCTATGCTTACAACAATTATCAAAAACGACAGCAAAAATTGAAGTATCAGGTTCAGCTTGCGCACCTGAAAGTGGAGCAGGAAAAAGAACTGAATGAAAAAAAACTATCGTTTTTTACACACATATCTCATGAGTTCAGAACTCCATTAACCCTCATCATCAGTCCTGTTAAAGAGTTTTTAAATAGCAGGGATAGCCAGGTGGATCCAAAGGAGCTTATTGTGGTATACAGGAATGCCCGCAGATTATTAAGTCTGGTTGACCAGCTACTTCATTTCAGAAAGTCGGATACTGAGGAGCTTAAGATCACCAGGTTCAATATGGTGACATTTTGCAAGGAGGTTTATTTATGTTTTCAGCAGCAGGCAAAGTCAAAGAACATCGACTTTCAATTTTTATGTGAAGATGCAGAAGTGACAATCTATGCCGATAAGGAAAAAATGGAAATAGTTCTATTTAATCTGCTATCAAATGCTTTCAAATACACTCCCGAAGGAGGAATGATTCGATTGGCAATAGAAGCGTTCTCTTCGCACGTCCGAATAAAAGTAACGGATACCGGATCCGGAATATCAGAGGAGGAAGGCACACGTCTATTTGATAAGTTTTACCAGGCAGGATGCAAAGACGCTGCTAACAAAGCGGGATTCGGTATTGGCCTTTACCTGGTGAAGAGTTACGTAGAAAGTCATAAGGGGAACGTGTCCTACTCAAGTAAGGTTGGTGAAGGCACCGAGTTTAAGGTAGAGCTGCTCACCGGAAAAGAGCATTTTGATTCTCATATTGTTTATGAACACGTGGGAGAAACTCCTGTCTTCCTGGAAGAACTTGTAGAGGAGTTGCTTGAAGAGCCAAAACCTAAAGAAGAGCAACTCGCCGTACCTGAATCCGCTATTGTCTCAGATAAACCGACAATGCTTATCGTTGATGACAACGCCGAAATAAGGAATTATGTAAAGCGCATTTTTCAGCAATCTTATTTAATCTACGAATCTGAAAGTGCAGAGGCGGGACTGGATATTATCAATAAATATGTTCCGGACATCATAATAACCGACGTTGTGATGGGTGAGATGAGCGGGGTAGATCTGTGTATGAAGGTGAAGGAAGATCCGGCTTTAAGTCACATTCCGGTTATTTTATTAACCTCCAGTTCTTCTGCTGAGATAAAGTTGAAAGGTATTGAAGGAGGCGCAGATGATTATATTACCAAACCTTTTGATAAAGATATCTTAATTGCCAGGGTCTCTAATCTTCTGAAAAGCAGAAATAATCTGCAGCGGTATTTTTATAATCAGATCACCTTTAAATCCGATAACTCAAAGGTCTCACCGGAATATAAGGAGTTCCTCGAAAAATGTATTTCAATAACCGAGAAGCATTTGGATAATGACGATTTCAACGTTAAGATCCTTGCGGATGAAGTTGGAATGAGTCATTCAGCACTTTACAAAAAAGTAAAATCGATCTCCGGTAAGTCGGTGAACGAATTCATCCGTTTTATCAGGTTGAGGAAGGCGGCAGAGTTATTCATTAATACAGATTGTAATGTGAACGAGGGAGCGTTTCAGGCTGGGTTTAACGATATCAAATATTTCCGGGAACAGTTCAGTAAGCTTTACGGAATGAAGCCTTCGGAGTTTATAAAAGCTTTCCGACAGCCGTTTAATAAAACTTATAAATTGAATAAGAACATCAGTAAAATGTAAGGTGTCGACACCTGGGTTACAACTTGACCGGCGACAGCGGTGGAAAGGGCTATTGTTCGTTGTTTTTTTGGGTTTTGTTAAGTCACCCCTCTCTTTTTCAGATTTTACCCCTCAAGGATGGAGTCGGTTTAGCTAATATTTGAACCAAAATTAGTATAAGCGGTGATTCTTAGGTCCTTAATGATACTTCTGCTACTGCCCTGTTTGTTTGCAGGGCGGGAACGTTCAATTAGCGGTATTCACTTCCGCTTCATCCGTGTATGCTCAAAGGTTGGCGTCTGAGGGCGTTCGAGAAACCCCGCCGGTAATTTAGTGATAACGTCTAAAAGAACATAAAATGAAGAACTTGTTTGTCTGCTTATTCTTCCTGGTGGGGATTACCGGAAGTTGCCTTGCTCAAAATACCAAACGCGGTACTTCCTATGACAGGTTTTCGCCTGCTGCGGTCTGGACAGATACCAAGGGCGAGGTAATCAATGCACACGGTGGCGGAGTAATTTTTGATAATAAAAAGTATTACTGGTTTGGTGAGAAGCGAGGACGAGGTGCATCAGAAGGAGTGAATGTGTACTCTTCATCAGATCTTTATAACTGGACTTTTGAGGGACTGGCACTAGCCCCGGACGACGCGGATCCTGAAAGCGATATCGCCCGAGGGTGCATAATGGAACGTCCTAAGGTGCTCTATAACGAAAAGACTAAAAAATACGTGATGTGGTTCCACCTGGAATTGAAAGGGCAGGGCTACAAAGCGGCAAGGGCAGGAGTAGCAATAAGCGACAACGCGACGGGGCCCTATAAGTTTGTGAGCAGTTTCCGCCCTAATGGGAATATGTCGAGGGATATGACTTTGTTTAAGGATGATAACGGCGACGCATATCATATCTACTCGTCCCGGGAGAATTATGACCTGCGTGTCAGTAAACTCAGTGATGATTACCTGACTCCGACAGCTCAGGATACGTTGTTATTTAGCAAACACCGGGAAGCGCCGGCTATCTTCAGGTATAAAGACAAGTATTATTTGGTCACCAGCGGATGTACCGGCTGGGCCCCGAACAAAGCAAGCGTTCATGTATCTAAATCGTTGTTCGGCCCATGGCAGTACATCGGCGATCCGATGATAGGACCTCAGTCAGAATTAACCTTTGGCGGTCAGTCAACTTATGTGCTCCCGATTCAGGGCAAGAAGGATCAATTTATTTTCATGGCGGATAAGTGGAACCCCAAAGATTTAAAGGATAGTCGCTATATATGGCTACCGGTGTCGATAAAGGATGATGCTGTTCAAATTAAATGGCAGGATCAATGGGATTTGAAATCGCTCAACAATAAACGACGATCCCCAGGCTCCTGAACCGAACAGTGCTTGCCTGCGAATCTTTTAAAGCTGGTCAGCAGTTAAAAGCGGATTGTCTCACCAGGGAAGGGGAACCCGACTATTTTAATAAGGATGCATCTTGATAACTCAAATGAATAACTATAACAAAATGCCACAAAAAGCGACTTTCGTTCTCCTCGCAACATGCCTTGCAATTCTATTGAACAGTTGCTGGCTTCGCCGAGGAACAAACGCCGGCCGCAAGTACGTTAAAGAGGGATACAAGCTGGTTTGGTCGGACGAGTTTAACAGACCGGGACCGCCGGATAGTAGTAAATGGAGATATGAAAAAGGCTTCGTGCGGAATCAGGAGTTGCAGTGGTATCAGGAGGAGAATGCATGGTGTGAAAATGGGCTTCTAATTATTGAGGCGCGTAAAGAATCGAAGCCCAATCCTAATTATTCAATACTTAGCAGCGACTGGCGTCGGGCAGCTAAGGATGTGCAATATACTTCGTCCAGTATCAATACATCCGGAAAACATGCGTGGCAGTATGGGCGCTTCGAGATGCGGGGCAGGATCAATACCAGCGCCGGCCTCTGGCCAGCCTGGTGGACTTTGGGTGTATCTGGTCGCTGGCCAGCTAACGGTGAGATAGATATTATGGAGTACTACAGGAATATGATTCTGGCTAATGTCGCTTGTATCGGACCGGATAAAAAGGCCGAATGGTACAGCAAAACGTATAATCTCGATAGCCTCGGCGGGAAGAAATGGGCGGACAAATTTCACGTTTGGCGGATGGACTGGGATGAGGAGTGGATAGCGCTATTCGTAGACGATCAGCTGCTGAACAAGGTGGAAGTGAGTAAGCTCGTAAATAAAGATGGCTCAGGCATAAATCCTTTTAAACAGCCTCATTACATGCTTCTCAACCTTGCTATGGGAGGAATGAATGGCGGTAAGTTAGGAGATACCGCGTTTCCAAACCGCTTTGAGGTAGACTATGTCAGAGTGTATCAAAAGAAGCCTGAACAATAAAAATTAGCAGATAGCTTCGGCGGAAGTATCGGGCAGCAAGATCCACTCGGCGCAGACTGTAAGGTGTTGATTTGTAGTGTAAATGTGACGATAAAATTCACAGTGTTTATCTAAAGTATACTATTATTTCTTGCCTTAAACATCCGTTTTTCTTGCTTGTTGCCTGTTTAGTAAACTATAATCTTTTACGCTATGAAAAAGTTTATTTTAACTATTCTGTTAACAGCATTCATGCTGGTTGACATGAAAGCTCAGATTTCCGAAGGCAACGTAATGATCGGAGGAAACATTTCTAATCTGTCTTTAGGGCTCGACGAGCCTAACGTCTTTACCCTTTCTTTAAATCCCAAGGCGGCTTGGTTTGTCTCTGATGGAGTGGCCCTGGGAGGAGAGCTTTCCTTCGGTCTCGCGACTGCAAAGGACGCAGGAACCGACCTTAATTATGGAATTGGGGCTTTAGGCAGATACTATGGGACAAGAGGTGCCAACACGGTATTGAATAATTCCCGTTTTTTTGGCGAGGCAACTGTTGGGATTTCAGGAGTAAACCCGGCCTTTGGTGATAATACAAACGGCTTAGGCTTTAGCTTCGGACCGGGATTCAGCTATTTCGTAACCCCTTCTGTAGGTTTGGAAGCACTGGTAAAATACAACGGAGTGCTTGGTTTCGGAAGCAGCGCTTACGGTCATAATCTCGGGTTGAATTTTGGGTTACAAGTTTATCTACCGGGCAGAAGGACTGCTGCGACTATCGAAAGGGATACGCGCTAGTAGTTTATTGAAATAAAAAGATGTTGCAGCGAATGGTTGATTACCGGTTCCGCTGCAACATCTTTTCGTTGTTAATTTTTTTCCCTTACCGGCTGAACCCCTTCCGTCGTCATCACCACTCTTTTCAACGTTCCGTCGGTATTGTAGTTCAGGCTGTCGATACAAATAGAACGGCTGTAGCTACCACCATCCGTCTGAATGCCACCGTTATGATAGATGAAATAGGGCTGCCCTTTGAATTCTATAATAGCCTGGTGATTCGTATTGCTGTTTCCCGCGATTTCGTTAAGAATCCCTTTGTATTCATAGGGCCCCTCAATCTTATCCGCCGTAGCGTAGGCAATTTTTTCAGGAAATCCGGTGGCATAAGATAAATAATATTTCCCATTCCGCTTATGGACCCAGGGTGCCTCGGTAAAGTCGAAGCCTTCAAAAGTAAGCTGTTTTACCGGACCGTCCAGTTCAATCATATTATCTTTCAGCTTCGCGTAATAACAATGCCGGTTCCCCCAGAATATCCAGGCCTGTCCATCGTCGTCACTAAATATTGCGGGATCAATACAAGCCCAGGAGTGTGTAGATGCAAAGCAGTCTTTATTAGTTAACAACGGTTTTCCTAGGGCATCTTTATAAGGACCTTCAGGGCGATCGGCCACTGCCACTCCAATGCCCGACCAATTTGTACTGATGTACCAGTAGTACTTTCCGTTTCGCTCGGTGACATGCCCCGCATAAGCGTCGCCACTTTTTGCCCAGCTGAAGTCCTTTATTTTCAGGGGGACCGGGTACTCCGTCCAATTTTTTAAATCGGTGGTCGAATAAACCAGCCAATCTTTCATTTTGTAATTTTTTTGTCCCCCGGTAGAATCATGGCCTGCAAACAGCCAAAGTGTATCTCCTTTCACAAGCGCAGCAGGGTCAGCCGTGTAATGATGAGTAATCACCGGATTACCGGTAGAAGTGAAGCGGTATCGGTCGGATAGTGATTGTGGCTGCAATAACGATCCGGGAACTCCTCCCCATTTAGCGTTCAGGCGGCGGGCTTCTTCCTTAGTAATCCCAATTACACTTCCGTGCCGTGGATTAAAGTTCTTAGTGAAGGACTCCGGCTTTTGTGTGAAATTATATAGATCCTTGCTTCGCTGAAATTCATAGCGAAGATTGGTGTAAAGGTCGTACATCAAAATATACTCGTCTGAATTATTTAGCTTGAATACACTGGAGCCTTCAACCACAACACGCTTGTCTGAGTAAGCATCGAGATACTTCTCATCTTCCAGCCAGGGTCCTTGCAACGATTCGCCGGTCGCCTTTTGAATGCCGTTTTTAATTTCCTTGCCGTCTTTATCTTTCGTGTTTCCCTTGTAGAAAAAATGGTAGGTGCCGTCTTTGTAAATGATGTCGCCGTCGATTGCTCCATATTTTGCGCGGAACATCAACTGCGGCTCTCTCTCGAAACCACTAAAATCTTTCGTGGCATAAGCCGAGTAAAAGTCGAGCTTGTCGTCTCCCTTAAAGCGCACCGTGAAGTAGACGAGATATTTTTTTGCTTTTGGGTCGTAGATGGTTTGGGGTGCCCATACCCATTTTACCTGCCCGAAGGTTTTGGGATAAGCCTTTGCCACGTCGATGATACTGTGCTTCCAATTAATGAGGTCATTAGAATGAAGCATAACGATTCCCGGGTTGCTATCCCAACCATTCTTGTGGACGAACATATCGGTAGCAGTCATGTAAAAGTCTTTACCACCTTCTCCCCGTAGGATGTGAGGATCACGAATTCCGCCTGTTTGAGAAATCTGGGCAGAGGGAATAATTGGCTCATTGTTATTAAGCGCAAACCAGTTCACTGCGTTTGCACTTACGCCGAATCGAAGCTGTTCCTGCTTAGTTTTATCTCCCGACCCTTCAAAATAAGCAAAGAGATAGCCTTCAAAATTAGGTGCGGGTGCTTTTTTCTGAGCGTACAGTTGGAGCGAAAGAAAAATGCAAATCGCAGCTGTTGTAAACTTTATCATACGTGGTTTTTTTGGGAGAGATTTAGTTGCCTGTTAATATAATTGCGCCTTGCGGCTGAATTTGGATAATGAGCTTACCTTTTTTGTCCAGCTTTAAATGTTGCATTTGAGGTTGCCGGCTTTTGTTATCCGAATACAAAACCAGGTTCTTGTTCACCAACATGGGGAGATCCAGCGTTAACTCTTTCGTTTTCTTTTCCGCATTTATACCCGCCACATACCATTTGTTCTGATGGCGGCGGGCTAACACTACATATTTGCCGGGGTAGCCGTCAATGAATACTGTTTCCTCCCAGACAGTAGGGACGTTTTTCATAAAATCAATTACGAAGGCTGGATATTCTTTCAAATTGTTAGGCGTAATGCCGAAGTTCTGCACCGGAGTCTGAAACAGAACGGAGGTGGCCAGCTGGAAGGTCTCGGTCGTTTTGCGAGTAGTCCCGCCGTTATTATTCCGGTTATGGCGCTTATTTAGCAGGACCGGACCAAAATCCATGGAAGCCACCGTGTTACGGATAAAAGGATGCAGCGTGGCATTAAAGGCTTCGTTATCATTTGCTTTTTGAGTAAAGATTAAATTTTCAGAGGCAAGGACCGCTTCACTTCCTACGAAATTAGGAAACATGCGCTCCCAACCGCGGGGGAGGGTACAGCCATGGAAAATCACTACCAAGCCGTAATCGTTTGCATCTGATAAGATATCTTCGTAGAGCTGCATGGTCTCTTGCTTATCGCCACCAAAGAAATCTACTTTGATCCCTTTAATCCCGATGCTTTTCATCCATTCCATTTCCTTTTTGCGGGCAACCGAAGTGTTCATCTTGTTCTTCGGGCCCTGGGGAGCATCGCTCCAGAAACCGTTGGAGTTATACCACAAGCAGAGGTTTACATTTTTCGACCTGGCATATTGCACCAGCTCCTCAATCTTATTTTTTCCGATGCGGGTATCCCACCAGTTATCTATCAGAACGAATTCGTAACCCATTGCCGCGGATAAATCCACAAAGGTTTTCTGGTCTTCGTAATTGATACTGTTGTCCTGCCATTCGAGCCAGCTCCAAGTAGAACGACCAAACTTATAATCGGTAGAGGGTGTATACAAGGGCTCTACAAGGTCGAAAGGGATCGTTGTTTCGACAATTGGTTTTAAATTTTCTCCAATGGTGATGGTTCGCCATGGGGTAGATCCGGGTAAAGGAATTGCAGGAGTGGCGCTCCCGAGACCGTTGTTTTCTCCTGGTTCGGGAAATGAAATGGTGTAAAGGCCATCTTTGGTTCCCTCGCTCAGTTTAGAGCCACAGTAGGAGCTTTGAACCCCTGTTTCTGAAATTAACACCCATCCACTGCTTCCAATGCGGAAGAGACCAGGAAATGTATAACCGATGCCGTACTGAGAAACTGTTCCGATCCGCTCATCCGGAACATATTCTTCCTCATAACTCGGTTTGGTATGTTCCCAGCCAATCATAGGTGTAGCCTGAGAGCTGAGGAAGGTGGTTGTATTTGAGGGAAAGTCAAAGCCGCTGAGTTCCTTTTCGACAATACAACGCGCCGTAGAATTTATTTGAGGGATGAAATACCGGAACGCAATATCATTATTGCTTACCCGGAAGATGATTTCCAGCCGCTCCTTCTTGCCGGTTTCTAAAGAAATCGTCTTTTCGTTGGCAGTATAAGTAACCTGCGACTTCTTAATTCTATTTTCTGTATAGCTTTTATTTACCAGGGAGTCTTTCTGGCCCACAAGTTTCAGACCCGATGAAAGGTCGGAGACGTTCGTGATCAGTCCTAAAGGAGATTTCTCCAATAATATTTTACCGTTGTAATTCACTGCGTAAAATGGCCGGCCACGTTCCAATATCAATTTTACCGACGCTTTCCTATCAGGACTCGTGATCTCGATGTCCTGTGCAGAGGCTGAGAGAGTATGAAACAGGCAGTAGATTAAACAGGCAAGGATAAGCTTATTCTCGCCTTTTATATTATTGATGAAGCGTGTCATTCGGGTAAGGATGTTTAGTTTTTTGCATGGTAGTTTTTCAACTTCTTCGCCTCTTTTCTGGTGAGATGAATTACCGAGCCGTGTTTAGGAGTAGTGAAGTTGGTGGTTTTCATGACACCCTCGTTAAAGCGCTTCAGGTTAGTGAAATTCTTGAAATCGGATGTTTCACTAAAACCGAAATTATGCGGTTTGACACTGAACACATCGTACATCAACACCCATTTATCCTGGCCGAGTCGCTTGAAGACATTAGGTGCTTCGCAGGATCCGCGCTCGAAATCCACCTGCTGTGGAAGATACTGGTAGCCGCTGTTAATCTTATCAGAAAAGGCCATTTTGATACCTCCCGGGTTTTCCTGCGCGACATACATCATGCAAAAACGGCCGTCAGGCAGCCGTGTAATATCAGCATCAAGTACCTGCCTGGTGCTGTCCGGGTACTCAAACAGAAGCTTTGGCTCGGTTTCAAATTTTGAAAAGTCGTCGTCCATATAGGAGTAGTAAAGCTTGGTTCGCCCTTTACCCTTACGCATCGTGAAATAGATCATTATTTTTTTCAGCTGCTCATCATAGATCAGCTGAGGAGCCCAGGCACAGGCAACGTTTAGCTCGGGATAAGCTTTGTGAACATCGAATACAGTATGTGACCAGTTGATTAAATCCTTTGATTTCATCAGGACAAAACCACGGTTGTTTCCCCAGTCATATAGTTCAGCCGGTCGCTCCCAATCTGTGGTTCGGTAACCTTTCTGTTTACCGAAAATATGAAGATCGGTCATTGCAATATAGAAGTAACCATCATTGCCCCGCATAATATGTGGGTCCCGGATTCCTTTCTGTTCAGCTATTGTGTCACCTGCTATAATCGGCTTACCCTCGTTTACATCACTGAAGGTATACCCGTCGTTGCTTAAGGCAAAGTAGAGACTATGGGTGTCGTCTTTAAAGTAAGCCAACAGATAAGTTGCGAGTTTCTTCTCTTCGCGGGAAGCTTTTTTGCTTTGGGCTTTCAATGGCCCATGCACAATAAATGCTAATATAAAGATACATAGCCTTTTAGTGTAATTAGCACAGCCGGGTAAACAATAGATGGGACACCGGGAAGAGGATAGGATTTGCCGGAACCAGGACCTACAGGCTGTAGTGCTTCCTGTCGTTTCAGTTTTCATTATTGGGTTAGTTTAGATTCAAACTAACAAAATAATTGTCAGTATGACAAGTACGATATTTTGATGTTCAACAGGTTTGATTTTATTTCAACAATCAGAAACTCCACAGCTTCTTGGAACGAAAGATTGTGTGAATAAACTTTCTGGTTATTAGAGGACGAAAAGATGCTGCGCTAGACGTGAAGAACGATGTGAACCTCTTTACACAGCACCAAGTCGGCGGGAGGAACTTAACTGCTGGATGCTTGCATTGCTGAAGAGAATTGTCAAGGAGACTGGTAGTAAATAGGGCTTCAAAGGAGACCGATAGGAAATTGTAAAGAAGAGCGACGTCGCTTTAAAAATCAGCAGTTTGTTACGTTCTTCAAGCGCTATGCTTTACACGTTGGAGAGCACAGTGCCTGGCTCTCAATGCGTTTGAAAGCCTTTTCTTCCAGCAGGATTGGGAAAAAGGTTCACACATTTTACATTTTTTTCTTAATTAAAAAAAAACAACAAAGTATTAATTACTTTTACTTAAATCTACATCAAATATGAAAGCTGTTTACAACACCTACACCGAAAACTGCTTAACCTACCCTGATTCAGCAGCCATTTTCTACTACACTAGCGCCCGAACGCGAACTCCTCTTGTGTACAATTTGCAATACTACGTGATCCTGTACAAACCGAAATAGCGAGCTATTTCCTAAGGATAAGTATTAATTGAAAAAGTTGAATTTTTTAAAAAGATATGAATACTGGAGAAATAGTGGAGCTTGTAATTCGCCGAGATAATGTTAGTATCAGCGAGCTCTCAAGAAAGCTACGAGTAAGCAGAAGGTCTATCTATAATTGGTTCAATCGACAACATTTGAGTAAGGATGTTATTTGTAAAATTGGCGATGTTTTAGGCCACGATTTTTCAGCAGAATTACCGGAGGTTTTTAACAATAACAATAGTGAACATAATGTTTCTTACCCGGATTTAGATGAAGCCGACGTTTCTGATAAACCCGACAGCGCGCAATATTGGAGAACCAAGTATATTAAGCTACTCGAAAAGCACAACGACTACCTTAGCAGAAGGTCGGTTCAATAACTGATCTCTTAAGTCTGACTCACCCACCAGGGACTTTATTACTCCTTCGTTTTATCTGACGGCGGAGGTAGTAGAGTCCCTTTTTTGCAAGTACTACACTGAAAATCAGCCCCTTTTCTTGCTGTGTCAATTGTTCTGTCAGGCAGTTTTATCACATGTAAAGCAACCTTTCAGGAAATGTGAACGAGTTTGTAAACGCTTTACAATCAGTGTCACATATTGAAAAAACTGCACTTTTTTTCGAGAACAGCGTATAATTTTGACCTGTACATCAACCGTATTTATTTGCTCCAAACACTGACTGCCCTATGAAAAATTTATACGTTGTAACTGGCCTTTGTATCATCCTCACAAGTGCTTGTGCGCCCCGGAGAGATTTAGTTTATTTCAGCGATCTTTCCAGGAAGACCGCCACTGAGAGGAGTATCAGTAATCAATTTGAGCCCCGGATACAGAATGGTGATGTACTCACCATTACAGTAAGTACCCAAAGCGCAGAGTCTAATGTTTTATTTGCGTCTAATACGAATGCTACCCGATACAATGCAATGGAGCGGGATGGCTACCGGGTAGATAGAAGCGGTCTCATAAATTTCCCTGTCATTGGAGCTATGAAAGTAGAAGGCTACACACTTGAAGAGGCGCAGCAGAAGTTATCCCACGAGATTGACAAGTATGCGAAAGAACCGATTGTGAATGTGCAGTTCGCTAACTTTAAAATTACGGTAATGGGCGAAGTTAACAGGCCCTCCAGCTTCACAGTGACAAGTGAAAGAATAAACCTTTTGGAGGCTCTGGGGATGGCTGGAGATATGACGGTGTACGGCAAAAGAGAAAATGTGTTACTGATACGGGAGGTAGCCGGAAAGCGAACCGTCATAAGAATGAACCTGAACAAACAGGATGTACTTAACTCGCCCTATTTCTACCTGAAGCAAAATGACATCGTATACGTTGAACCGGATAAAGCAAAAGCGGTAGAATATAGTCCTAATAACCGGCTGATGCCACTGCTGGTTGCTACCATCTCGGCTGTTGCCGTCCTTGCAACCACATTTATCGGAAGAAACTAAGTTGTCCCTCTATCTTATTTGCCATGAAAAACCTGAGTGAACTAAAAAAATACCTGCAATACTGGTATGTGTTTCTGCTGACAGTAGGCTTAAGCCTGACCGCGGCGTATTTCTATCTGCAAACCACTCCGGCAAAGTACAGGGTTAGCAGCACCTTGTTGATAGAGGATGACCCGAAAGGTGATGGCATGTTTAAAGGTACCGCTTTTAGTGATCTGGAAATGTTTAAATCGAATAAAACAGTAGAAAGCGAGATGGAAGTGTTGCGTTCCCGGGATCTCCTGAAGAAGGTGTTGCACGACCTCCCTCTTCATACCAGCTATTTTGTGAAACGCCAGTTTAAAACACTTGAGCTCTACGGAGATAACCTTCCGGTCAACATTAGCATCGATACGCTCAGTACCCCCACGTTTTCCAGAAACTTTTCTATAGAAATTCTGGACAGGTACTCGTTCGCCTGGACGGATAATGACAAAACTACGATCTACGATTTTGGAGACATGATTACCACGCCCGCTTATCGCATCACCGTTCAAAGGGGACCGGCCTTTCGGAAGGAAGTAGGAAATATCATCGCGATAAAGTTTAATAATGTAGACCGTATGGCCGAAAGTTACAGTAAGTCGAGACTGAGTATTTTGCCCATCGCTAAAGACGCAAATACAATTGTACTCAGTCTGGTTGACGCTGTGCCCGAGCGGGCTGTAGACATTCTCACCCGGCTAATTCAAACCTACAATACGGAGAATATTTATAACAAAAGTCAGATGGCTAGAAATACGATAAAGTTTATCGACGAACGTCTTGACTATCTCAGTACTGATCTTTCCAGCGTGGAAAAGGACGTGGAGGATTATAAACAGGTAAATCAAATTGTGGATGTTAATGCTGATGCGCAGATGAACATGCAAAGTTCAGGTATTTACGAGCAGCAATTAGCCGAGTCAAGGGTACAGCTGGAAATCATACGCAGTTTGGAAACCTATCTCCGGAAAGCTGACAACAACTCAGCGCTTGTACCCAGTACCTTGGGTATTAAAGACGCAACGCTGGAAGGGCTGACAATGAAATACAACGAACTCCAATTGGAAAAACAGCGGCTCTTGCGTAGCGCCAGACCGAACAATCCCTTAATCGTAAATCTGAATGAGCAGTTGCTGAGTTTGAAGCTGAACATGCAGGAGAATCTAAAAAACGTTAAACGCGGCTTATTACATCAGGTAAATAATCTGAGTGCCAAATCTTCACAGTTTGAATCTCGTATTCGGGAAGTGCCAGCTATAGAGCGGGGGCTTCTGGAGAGGAACCGGGAACAGGGCGTAAAGCTCAGCCTATATCACTACCTGCTGCAAAAGCGGGAGGAAACCGCCTTGTATATGAGCAGCACCATTCCAACTTCCCAGGTAATAGACCGCCCAGCCGCGGCATCAATACCGGAAAGTCCCAAAGGCGACCTGATCTATTTATGCTCCTTTCTCTTTGGACTGATACTACCGGCAGGGGTAATTTACTGTAAACATTTGCTGAATACAAAGGTGCAGGAAGCTGGCGACTTGAAATTTATTAAGGAGGCAAATGTGCTGGGCGAGCTGGCTAATAAGGGTAAGCAGGGTACGGTAGTGGTTCAGAAAGAAAGTAGAACTACGATTTCCGAGCTATTCCGGTATATCCGAAATAACCTGAGTATGATGGACCATGACGGACGTAACCAAGTATTACTAATCACCTCCAGCATGAAGGGAGAAGGTAAAACCTTCTTCAGTATCAATCTGGGTGTGACACTTTCCCTGGTGAATAAAAAGGTAGTTTTACTGGAATTCGACCTCCGCAAACCCGACCTGCTGAAGGGCATCAATCTTAACAGCAAACAGGGTATAACTGATTATTTGCGTAAGGATTTAGTCCTTAACGAGCTTATACACCCTTCTGGATTGTCACCCAATTTGTATGCTATAGGCTGTGGCACTTTGCCCGAAGATCCGGCAGAGCTGCTGCTAAATCCGAAGTTAAGACTGATGTTTGAACGTCTGAGACAGCAGTTCGACTACGTCATCGTAGATACATCTCCGGTAGGACAGGTAGCCGATGCCTTTAGTCTTGCCCCTTTTACCGATGCAAGCATTTACCTGGTCAGGTATAACTTCACGAATAAAATGCAGCTGCACATTCTGGAGGATATTTATGAGAATAAGAAGTTAAAAAAACCGCTGGTGGTGTTTAACGATGCCCGCAGGAACAAAAATGCATATACCTATGGATATGGCAGTGAATACGGCTATTGATGGAAAATAAACTGTAGTAGCGATCCAAGCAATATTACTGCTATACAAATCCCTGAGCTAATGAATCCGTTGCTAAGGGGACTGAAAGATAAGGAAGCACTTCTGCTTCAGACAAACTAAAAGAATATCGGGGACGAGTCCCTGCAACTAAACGAAGGCAATTTTAAAAACAATCATGTAAGTGAAATAGCGAAGCTGTATCCGTTTCGCCTGGCTTACACAAAAAAAGCGGCGTTTGTCCCGCAACCAAACAAAAACAATTTTAAAACGCAGTCATGTAAGTGAGATAGCGAAGCTGCGTCTTGAGTGCAGAAAGCCCAGGACTGGTACTGCAACTCACCGCAAGCACTTAAAAAAGCAATCATGTAAGTGAGATAGCGAAGCTGTGTTCGCTGCTTCCAAAACATCCAATAGCTCATCCCCCTACATCTACTATGAAAACAACATTTACCTCCAATTCCCTTAAAAGCTGGCTTGTAGTATATACCCGGCCGCGGTGGGAGAAAAAAGTAGATCAGCTGCTGCAATTGCAGGAGATTGAATCTTTTTGTCCGACCCGAAAAGTGGTCAACCAATGGGCCGACAGGAAAAAAACCGTCGAGGTGCCTCTTTTTAGTTCCTATGTATTCGTGAATATCAACATGAAAGACGAGTTCAAAGTGCGACAAACCCTTGGTGTAATGAATTTTATTTATTTCATGGGAAAGCCCGCATCCGTAAGGGATTCAGAAATCGTGCATATTAAGAACTACCTGCTAAGTCATTCCGATTTAGAAGTGATGGATATTAAGAGCCTCTCTTCCGGCGATCGGGTAAAAATCAGGAACGGCGCTTTTTTCAATCAGGAAGGACGGGTGCTGGAGATTCAGGGAAAAAAAGTGCTGTTGGTGCTTGATAAGCTAGACTGTGCCCTGGTAACTAAAGTAGAAGCTTCGAACCTTGCCTTAATCAGTTAAAATCCCTCTATATGAATAGTCAACTAGTTGAAAATGTAAAACTTGCCGTTATCGGAATGGGATATGTCGGCCTTCCTCTCGCTGTTGAATTTGCCAAAAAGTATAAAGTGTTCGGATTTGACATTAATCGGGACAGGGTTGAGGATTTGAAGAACGGCCATGACCATACCAGAGAGATCAGCCGGGAAAACCTGCTGAAGGTATTAACCCAAGACTGCACTAAGCCAACAGGGTTGTATTGCACCGATGAAATTGATAAGATTCGGAGTTGCAATATTTACATTATCACTGTTCCAACACCGGTTGATAAGAATAAGCGCCCCGATCTGACTCCGCTTTACAAAGCGAGTGCATTGGTTGGAAAGGTGCTTAAAGAGGGCGACATCGTTGTATATGAATCGACCGTTTACCCCGGCGTGACGGAAGAGGAGTGCGTGCCAGTACTTGAAAAAGCCTCAGGACTGCGATTCAATATTGACTTTTTCGCGGGGTACTCGCCCGAGCGGATCAACCCCGGAGATAAGGAGCATACCGTCGCGAATATTTTGAAAATAACTTCAGGTTCGACGCAAAAAGTGGCGGATGTGGTTGACAGGTTATATGGCTCGGTAATTATTGCCGGAACGCATAAAGCGACTTCCATAAAAGTGGCAGAAGCCGCCAAAGTAATTGAAAATGCTCAACGCGATATCAACATTGCTTTTGTAAATGAATTGGCAATGATTTTTAACAGACTGGGTATAGACACGCAGGAAGTTTTAAAAGCGGCAGGTACTAAGTGGAACTTTCTGAAGTTTCAGCCCGGACTGGTGGGCGGTCATTGTATCGGGGTAGATCCGTACTACCTTGCTCAAAAAGCACAGGAGGCAGGTTATCATCCTGAAATTATTCTTGCAGGGCGCAGAGTAAACGACGGTATGGGGGCCTATGTTGCTGATCAATTAGTTAAGCGAATGCTTTCCAACGGGATTAATATCATTAGTAGCGATGTGCTGGTGCTTGGCTTCACCTTCAAAGAAAACTGTCCCGACGTACGTAATACTAAAGTGATTGATATTGTCAAAAAGCTGGAAGAGTACAAAATCAATGTGTGTATTCATGATCCCTGGGCTGATCCGATACAGGTAAAACATGAATACGGAGTAATCTGCCAGAATGGAGAGTCCAAACGAAGAAAGTACGATGCTGTCCTGCTTGCCGTGGCACATTCAGATTTTATGGATCTCGATATAAGCAGCCTGTTGAAAGACAATGCCGTAGTTTACGATATCAAATCGATGCTTCCTCAGGCAATGGTACATGCCCGCCTATAAAAATAATCCGGCGCCGTTGCAGCACTGGAATTTAAGATGATGAGCTTAAAAGAAAAAACGGTAAGTGGACTGCTTTGGTCGTTTACCGAACAGGCAGGAGGGAAGTTCCTGAGCTTTGGCATTAACATCTTCCTGGCCCGAATCCTCGTTCCCGAAGAGTTTGGATTGATCGCAATGCTTTCGGTTTTTGTCGCGATCGGTACCTCCTTGCTTGATTGCGGACTGAACTCCTCCCTGATCAGATCCAGTGAGGCCGATGAAAAAGACTACTCAACTGTTTTTTTCTTCAACCTCGTCGGCAGCGTCATCATTTACTTTTTGATGTTCTTACTGGCTCCTTATATAGCCAGTTTTTACAAGCAGGAAGTTTTGGTGAATATCATCCGCGTATACGGGATCTCGTTTGTAATTAATGCTTTCTTCAGTATCCAGAGCACGCGTCTCAGCAAGGAGATGGATTTTAAAACACAGACGGCTATCAATATTCCCGCTGTACTAGGAGGCGGTATTGTCGGCATTCTGCTAGCAAAGGGGGGCTACGGCGTATGGAGCCTGGTTTGGATGAGCCTTGTTAACTCTCTGCTGTCTACCATCATGCACTGGAAATATTCTAACTGGAAACCCCAATTGATTTTTGATATGACCAGTTTCCGGAATCACTTCTTTTTCGGTTACAAAATGACCATCTCCAGTTTGATTGACACCTTATACCGGAATATTTATGTCCTGATAATCGGTAAATACTACTCGGCAGCCCAGCTCGGCTTTTATTCCAGGGCCGAAGCAATAAGTCAGCTACCCATATCTAATGTGGCTGCAGCAATTAATAAGGTCACTTACCCAATGTTTGCCACTATTTCCGGGGACGACGAGAAGCTGAAAGCAGTTTACAGGAAGTTGTTGAAGCAAGTTATTTTTTGGAACGCCCCGGTACTGATTCTTCTCGCGGTAATCGCCGAACCGCTGTTCACCTTTTTGATCACCGAGAAGTGGCTGCCGGCAGTCCCCTATTTTCAGATTCTGTGTATCGCGGGAATAATGTATCCCTTACATTCATACAACCTCAATATTTTGAAGGTAAAAGGTAGAAGCGACCTTTTTCTGAAGCTGGAAGTTGCGAAAAAAGTAGTAAGCCTTATAGGTATCGCCTCCGTACTCCCTCTGGGTATCTATGGCTTACTATACTTTCAGCTTGGCTTTAGTTTCGCTGCCTATTTCATCAATTCTTTTTACAGCGGCAAAATGATCAACTATCCCGTAAGGGAACAAATAGCAGACATCTTGCCCATGCTGCTCCTTGCTGTCCTGATCGGCGGCACTTGTTACGTTGTCGATCAGTACTTTTTTCATCTCCTTCAGCTGATCGATCTGGGTCGGATAAGCTTGCTGGGACTGCTGTACTTTCTTATCTATCTCAGTTGCAGCTACCTGATAAAACTAAGCGCATTTACTGATTTTAAACATCTAATCCTACGAAAATGATACCAGTAACAAAGCCTTTTCTTCCCAGCTTCCGGGAATACGAAGAGTATTTAAGTAGCATTTGGGAGCGCCAGTGGTTAACTAACAACGGTCCTTTGTTGAACGAATTTGAGTTGAAGCTGAAAGAATACCTGGATGTGAAGCATATGCTGTATGTTACCAACGGCACTGTTGCACTCCAGCTAGCCATAAGGGCCCTGGATTTGAAAGGAGAGATCATTACAACGCCTTTCTCCTACGTAGCAACTACCAGCAGCATTGTATGGGAAGGCTGTAAGCCGGTTTTTGTAGATATAGAGGAAGACACCTTTAATATTGATCCTACAAAGATCGAGGCAGCAATCACTCCACGTACCAGTGCCATCCTGGCTACGCATGTGTTCGGTAACCCTTGTGATATTGACGCAATTCAGGCAATAGCGGATAAGTACAACTTAAAGGTGATTTATGATGGTGCACACTGCTTCGGCACAAAATACAAGAACAGGTCTGTTTTTGAGTACGGCGACATCTGCACCACCAGCTTTCATGCAACGAAACTTTTCCATACCATAGAAGGCGGGGCCGTGTTTACACAATCGCCCGAGCTTTTGAAGAAACTGGTGTTCATGCGCAACTTCGGGCATAACGGTCCCGAGGACTTTGTTGAAGTAGGCATAAATGCGAAAAACTGCGAATTTCGAGCTGCTATGGGGCTTTGTAACTTAGCTCATGCCGACGAGGTGCTGGAAAAGCGAAAAACGCTTTCTATGCATTATTTCGAAAAGCTTAAAAATCTTAAAGCAGCATTTCCCCGACTCAATGCCAGTAAAGACTACAATTATGCCTACTTTCCGGTTCTCTTCGACTCTGAAGAAATGTTGCAGAAAACCATCCGCGAATTGTCACTAGAGAAGGTTTACTGTCGGCGCTATTTTTACCCTGCCTTGTCGACCTTGCCCTATGTTACTGCCCAGGAAATGCCAGTCTGCGATTCTGTCGTCAAACGAATTGTTTGTCTGCCACTGTACCACACCCTGACTTTTTCAGACCTGGATATGATATGCCGGGTAATTCTTCGCGTGCAAAATTACGGTATGACAACCGAAGCAGAAGAAGCAGCAGCTGCACTAGAAAACCAGATCAAATCAATTTTAACCGTCGCCTAAAATCAATTTTCCCAGATCTATGACTAACACAAATTCACCTGAAATACTGGTCAGCGTTTGCTGTATCACTTACAATCATGAGAATTTTATAAGGGATGCAATGGAAGGCTTCCTTATGCAACGAACCAATTTCAAGTACGAAGTCATCATCGGAGAAGATTGTTCTACTGACAATACCCGGAAAATCGTTCAGGAATATTGCGATAAGTATCCCGAAATGGTTCACCTGGTTTATTCAGATAAAAATGTAGGCGGTCATCGCAATATCGTGCGGGTGCTCGACCAGGCAAAGGGGAAGTACATTGCTTTTTGCGATGGAGACGACTTTTGGACCAGTCCCGACAAACTGCAAAAGCAGGTGGACTTTCTGGAGAATAACCCTGATTACGTTATCTGCTGTCACTATACGCGTGAAATTGACTTTTCGGGCAACCTGCTGTATGTGAATGAAAACCCTGTAAGTTTAAAATACGAATACGGCGACCTTGTCATTAATAAACAGGCTGAAACATGTACCGCTACCATGGTTGTGCGCGGCCGTGAGATGTTGAAAGATCTCTATAAAAAGCATTGGTTTTTGAATTGTCATGCAGTGGATAAGTTCATGAAGCTATTTGCCACTTCCACTACCGGAAAAAAGATCTATGTGTTGCCCGAGGTAATGAGTTCCTACAGAAAACATCCCGGTGGAGTATGGAGCATGGTGCCGCAGGAAGTTTTACGACAAAAGCAACTGAATGATTTCAATCTCATTATCAATCATTTCGAGCATAATCTGCAGCAAAAGGTATCCCTGTTGATCTTCTATATCCGGCGATATTTCCTGTTCCAGCTTCGTAAGTATACGATCACCCATGTGTTTAGTACCATACGGGCAATCTTATAGATCATTCTTCAAGAAAGATCAGTCTTCTTTCTTCCATTTTTCTGACGATAAGTGAATTAGTATGAAGCCAAAGCTGTTTTTTGTAATTAATACCTTGCAGGGTGGTGGAGCCGAGCGGGTAGTCACAACCCTGGCTAATCACTTCAACAGAAAAGGTTATCGGGTGTTCATCGTTTGCCTTAATTACGCTCCGGCTTCCTACATTCCGGATGCGGGGGTAGAAGTGCTGTTTCTGGTTAGGCGGGATAAGTCTCACCATATCGTCAACCGTCTCCTATATGCTTTCCTTACGTTCTTTAGACTATTACAACTCCTTAAAAAGGAGAAGCCTACTTGCGTCGTATCGTTTATGACGTCTGTAAACCTCTGGACTGGTCTTACCTGTTCTTTACTCAAGATCCCATTCATGGTTTCAGAAAGAACAACGCCGGATGATACCATTCATAAGCTTAACTACTTTTTGAAGCATGTCTCCTTCCTGGTCTACCGTCAGTCAAAGGCGGTGGTGTTACCCTCAGAGGGGATGATAAACTGCTTCAAAAAGAACAAATCATTCAGCACGCTGGAGAATTTCAGGATCATCCGAAATCCGGTGATGACTTTCAATTCAGCTTCCTCTAACCTGGTTTACCCAAGGAAGTTCATACTGGCGGTAGGTCGCCTGGATCCGATTAAGGGATTTGATCTGCTGATTGAAGCTTTCGCCAAGCTGAAAGGTCTGGATATCGATCTGCTGATTTCAGGAGAAGGAACAGAGCGAGACTTTCTTTGTCGCCTAATCGAGCGCTTCGACTTGGCTGATAAAGTCAAACTGATCGGCTTTAAGGAGAATCTGCAGGACTACTATCAGCAGGCAGAGCTTTTTGTGTTGTCATCTCGAAATGAAGGATATCCCAACGCGTTGATTGAAGCCATGAGCCTGGGATGCCCCTGTATCGCCACCGATTGCGAATTTGGTCCTTCTGAAATTATTGAAGACGGGCAGAACGGGATATTGATCCCAACAAATAACCCGGACGCTATCGCGGACGCTGTTCTTAATGTACTTACCAACCCTATACTCAAAGAGAGGATCTCCAGAAGGGCCCGGCTTATCACCCGGACTAACTCGATAGAACGTATTTCTTCCAAATGGGAGAATTTAATACTTAGCCATGTTTAAGAGAGCCTGTATATTCCTGCTGTTATTTTTGTACTTGTACACGCTGACTTTTAATGTCTTCATGACGGGAGTATTCCGAGTTCCGGCACCTTTTCTAGCGGTTCCATTGGTGTTCTTTTTCTACGATGAACCGCTGAACGGATTCAAATACACGAAGGAATTAGTGGTACTTTTCCTTGCGGCGCTATTTTATTATCTGATAGGTCAGGCAAATATCATCACTTTCATCTCCGTGATGATTACGTTTACCTGCTGTGCACTCTTTTTTAACTATTTCATCGGAAATAATTTGAAGAGGCTTCAACTGTCAGTTTTCCTGTTTTTCTTTTTCCTAGTTTGTTCAGCGCTGGTAATGCTTCTAAATCATCATTATAGAATAGAGGATATTAGATCTATGCTTGTGGGTGAGACCGTGCAGCAGTCGCCATCCGGCATATCCACCTACATTTTTAGTTTCGGCTACCAATTATCCGCCCTTGTTGCGTTTCTTGCCGTTTTTATAACGGCTGCCAGAAAGGGTGTTATCCTCAGTATTTTAGTGATCGCGATATGCGGTGTACTGATCTTTTATGGCCTGCAACGATCTGTGTTGATGACTTTCTCCATCTGTCTGTTATTATTTCTTACCATATGGTACCGTTTCCGCGCAGTGCTGCTCTTCAGCTTTATTTTCATCATTGCGGTCTCTTTTAAATCCTCTGTGGAAGGACTGTCTTCAGGAGCCCAGCAAAATATTTTAACCAAAAATGAACGCAGTAAAAACGAAGGGGAAAACCGGGAAGCACTGGTTACGGAAAATCTAAAAGTTATTGCTGATCACCCCTTTGGTCTCATTCTTTCCGGGATGGATTGGAAAGATGTAGTGAAACATAATGTTTTTTATAAGAGCGGAACTGGCGTGATCACCTCGCACAACGCCTATCTGATGTTTCTCACGTACCTGGGTATAATACCGGGACTCCTATTCCTCTATTTAATTTACGCTAGGGTCGTTAGGATTACCTGGTCTGTCCTGAAGCACGCGAAAGACAAGAAAAACACCTTGTTGATTGCACTCTGTATGTCGTTTTTAGGAATTTCCTTGAACGCGTGTTTTCATAACGAATGGCTTCTCGCTGCCAGCGGTCCAACACTTTTTTTATATTTCTGCATACTCCAGCTTTCCCGCATAAAAGCAAACCAGGCATCGATAGATAACTGATCTTAGTGATCGTGCCTGAAATTATCTACCATCATCTAAAACTATACCTATGAATATCCCATTTTCACCCCCTTTTATTGATCAGGCGGTAATTGATCAGGTTGTGGATACCCTAAAATCCAATTGGATTACTACGGGTCCGAAAGTGAAAGCTTTAGAGCAGGAAATAGTTAAGCTGACAGGTACGCAAGCAGCAGTTTGCGTTAATTCCTGGACTTCAGGTGCCATTTTAACGCTGAAATGGTTTGGGATTAAGGAGGGTGACGAGGTGATTTTGCCCGCCTATACGTATTCGGCAACTGCCTTAAGCGTTCTTCACTGCGGTGCTACGCCAGTGATGGTTGATATAAAAGATGATTTTACGATTGACCCTGAAGAAGTTAGAAAGGCAATTACCACCAGAACAAAAGCTATTCTTGCCGTAGATATTGCCGGTTGGCCCTGCGATTACAATGCCTTGGCTGAAATAGTGAACGATCCACTAATCAAAGAAGAGTTTGTCCCTGCATCAAATACCCAGCGGATGCTTGGAAGGATTTTGCTGATTGCTGATGCTGCTCATTCTATCGGAGCAAAATACGATGAGAGGGCCGCGGCATTAAAATCGGACATCGCCATCTTCTCTTTTCATGCGGTAAAAAATATAACCACTGCCGAGGGTGGATGTATTTGTCTGAACCTTCCAGAACCGTTCAATACAGCAGCAGAGTATAGTTTCTTGAAAGTATTTTCCTTGAACGGTCAGAATAAGGATGCTTTTGCCAAATCCATGGGAACAGGGTGGCGATACGATATTCTTTTTCAGGGATACAAAATGAACATGCCGGATTTATGTGCGGCGGTCGGTCTTGCTCAACTATTGCAGTATGGCGACAAATTGTTGCCATCGAGAAAGGCCATCGCGTTGAAATACCTAAATGCTTTCATTAATTGTCCCTGGGCCATATTGCCGACTTTGCAGGATGAAAGGCGGGAATCCTCATATCACCTGTTTCCACTTCGGATAAAAGGCATCACCGAGGCGAAACGAGATCATATAATTGATTACCTGGCGAAAGCAGGAATTAACGTAAACGTTCATTTTATTCCGATGCCCATGTTTACGCTTTTCAAGAGTTTGGGGTATGATATCAAGAACTATCCTAATGCCTATAAGCAGTATGCCGCGGAAATCTCGCTTCCGATTTATCCTCAGCTTACGGATGCGGAGATCGACTTCATTGTGGAGTCGATGATTGAGGCCGTTCAGTTAGAAGTGGAAATGGAGAAATCCGTTCAGATGGCAGCTCAAATTCCGGCGTGATGAAAAGATCCTTTGATCTGTTCTTTTCGGTACTGGGGCTTTTGCTCTTTCTGCCGTTGTTCATCGTATTCTCGCTGATGATAGTGATAGATTCTCCCGGCGGGGTGTTTTATAAACAAACTCGCGTGGGAAGAAACCGGCTGAACTTTAAGCTTTATAAGTTCCGAACGATGCATGTGACTTCCTCACAAACCTTGCAATTAACGGTGGGAGACCGAGATCCGCGCATCACCAAAGTGGGCTACTGGCTTCGGAAATATAAGTTGGACGAGCTGCCGCAACTCCTTAATATCCTGAAAGGCGAGATGAGCCTGGTAGGGCCGCGGCCGGAAGTTGAAAAGTATGTAAACATGTATACGGCGGCACAACAACGGGTTTTATCGGTTAAACCGGGAATTACGGATTGGGCCTCGATCAAGTTCTGCCAGGAAAGTGAGCTTTTAGCCAGTGTCGCTGATCCTGAAAATTTCTATATCACGGAAATTATCCCTTCAAAAATTGCCTATAGCCTCGCGTATATTGATGATCACGACATCTGGGTGGATATGAAAATTTTGATGCTCACGGTCATCCGGATCTTCCGGAACTGAGATTGCCAACGCTGAATTTAAACATCTTGAAATGATTGTATCAGAAAGTGAGATCAAAAAAGAGATCATCCGCTGGGATGTAATCAATTGGTCTAAAGCTCTCGACTTTTGGAGAGAAAACGTGGAGCTGAAGGGTAAGAAATACCAGTGCCTGGAGCTTGGAGCTAGTTTTGGAGGGCTTTCCTTATGGTTGGCTTTGGGTGAAAACTATGTGGTTTGTACGGATGTAGACGGGCCTGAGCCTGATGCCCGGCTCATACACGCCAAATACAACTGTCAGCAAAACATCACCTATCATGCGATGGACGCCACAAATATTCCTTATGAAAGCTTTTTCGACATCGTCACTTTCAAGTCTATCCTCGGTGGAATCAGCGCAAACAGGAATGACAATAAAAAGAAGGTTGCCGACGAGATTTATAAAGCCTTGAAGCCCGGAGGAAAGCTGCTGTTCGCAGAGAATCTGGAAGGCTGCTTTCTTCATAAAGCGTTGCGTCGCAAGTTTGGAACAAAAGGCTGGAATTACTTGCAGATAGATGAGCTGAACGAGGTCTTCTCATCCTACAAAAGCATCAAGTACAAAAGCATTGGTTTCCTTGGTTGTATGGGAAGAAATGAAAAACAACGATCTGTTTTCGGGAAAGTAGATACGGTGCTTGATAACATCTTACCCCAACGATCCAAATATATTCTGGTTGGAGTGGCAGTTAAATAATTGATCTGAACATGTTGTTTTCTGTAGTGATTCCTACTTATAACCGCGCTTTGAAAGTGAAGCGGGCTATTGATAGCGTACTGAATCAGGCTGAAGATCTGTCGCTTGTCGAAATCATCGTTGTAGATGACGGCTCAACTGATCATACCGTCCGATTTCTGCAGCCCTATATAAAAGCCGGGAAGATTAAGTACGTTAAGCATTCGGTAAACCAGGGAGTTGCGGTCGCAAAAAATACTGGAATATTAACTGCACAGAACGAGTATGTAATGCTGCTGGATTCAGATGATTTGCTGGACAAAGGCGGAATGGCACACCTGATCCGCTTGGTAGAGGACAAGCGGTACGACATCGTTTTTTCCGGTTCGAAGGTGTTGTCGAACGGAGCTTTGATGTTCAACTCATCCTTTAGGGGTGAAAAAAATTATACAGACCTGCTCAAAAATAGCATTGGTGAATATTTACCGATCTGCCGCACCAGTGTTTTAAAGCAGTATTTGCTCCGCAATCTTAGAGGATATGAAAGTGTGACCTGGCTAACTATCGCCCGTGCCGGGTATAAAATTTTTTACGATCCTCATCCAGTGCGCTTGTATGACGACGAGGGGGAAGACCGCCTGTCCAATCGCCTCGGCCTGATCAGGAATTCGGGGGACATGAAGGACGGTTATTCCATTTATCTCAGAGAGTTTGGGAAAGACTTGTTACGAGCCAATCCGAAAGCCTACCTCACCGTAAAGGCGAAACTGTTTTGCTATTCTTTTATCCATCGCTTGAAGCAGAGTCGGGCTAACTAAGCCCGTGCTGTTGGTCAAATGATGTAAACCTTCCGCAGATGAAGAAAAAGGTATATTTCATTCTAAGTTCGCTAAGGGCGGGCGGGTCTGAGCGGGTTTTCTGGCTGCTTTCGCAGTATTTCGACAAGTCGCAATATGATGTCAGCCTCATTCTCCTGGACTCCCGTGATCCGTTCTTTTCACCACAGCTCGAAGGCATCAGAACTGTACATCTTAATACCATCCGGGTTTCCCGGTCATTTTTTAAACTATTCCGGCTGATAAAAAAGGAGAAACCGCATGCTGTGTTCACGACTGGCGGTCACATCAACGCGCTTCTTTCATTCATCTCACTTTTTGTAAAAATTCCCTTCTTAATCGGCAGGGAAGCTAACGTACTGGAACTGATGGTAACATTTGAAGGCTCAAAAGGAAAATTACTAGACATGCTAATTGGGACAGCCTATAAACGAATTGATGTTGGCGTGTGCCAGTCGGACGAAGTGAAAAGGTCGCTAAGCAACAGGTATCGTATCCCGAACGATAAATTAGTGGTAATTCCAAATCCTGTGATTCCTGTCCAGATCATCAAAGCCAGCAAAGCTGGGCGACAAAAACGCCTGATCGTAGTAGCCCGCCTTGCCCGGGAAAAAGGGCTTCTTCGTTTGCTTGAGATCATGAAGGAGCTTCCCGAGAATTATTCACTAAACATTGTGGGAGAGGGACCGTTGCGGGAGGAGCTCGAAACGAGGATCGGGGCATTGGGATTGAGACATCGGGTAGAATTGTGTGGACAGGTAGCTCGTATCACTGATTTTATTGCCGGTCATGACTTGATGCTGCTCACTTCTTTTACAGAGGGATTTCCCAATGCTGTGGTAGAAGCTCTTTCTGTAGGAGTTCCGGTCGTTTCATTTAGGGTAAGCGGCATATCTGCCATCATCACTAATGGCTTTAACGGCTACATCATCGAGCAAAATGACCTGGATGACTTTCGGGTGAAAACCATAATAGCTGGCAACCAATGTTGGGACAACCGGGCCATCAGGGAAGATGTTATCGCCAGGTTCGGGATTGATAAGGTGGTGGCGAAGTATGAAAGCCTGATCGCTTAAGCCCTACGTTTCCTTCTGTTAAATAATCACTGCTCATTTTTATCTCATCTATATGTGTGGTATCTACGGTTCTACAATTTTGTATCCTGAAGAGGTAGTTAAAGAAAAGCTACAAAGAATAAGGTTCAGAGGGCCAGACTATTCTGCGTATGAATATATGCCGGATCTGGTTCTTGGGCATAACCGGCTGGCCATTATCGATCTGGACGAACGTTCAGGGCAGCCTTTCAGCTACGAGCATCTTAAAATTGTTTTTAACGGGGAGATCTATAATTACAGGGAGATCAGAAAACAGCTGGAGCTGGCTGGTTACCCCTTCAGGACCAATTCCGACACGGAGGTTATCTGCGCGGCCTATCTGAAATACGGCGAGTCATGTTTGGAGTATTTCAACGGAATGTTCGCGTTTGTGATTTATGACAGTCGCAAGAAGACCTTGTTCGGCGCCCGCGACAGATTCGGTAAAAAGCCTTTTTATTACCACCAACAGGGCGGCGAGTTCGAGTTTGCCAGTCAGCCCTCTCAGTTAACTATTGGTCAGCACTTTACTTTAGATCAGCAGGCGGTTAACGCCTACTTCTTCTGGGGATATGTTCCAGATCCCTGCTGCATCTGGTCTGAGGTGAAAAAGCTTTCGGCGGGTCATTACTTCATTTATGATCTGTATTCCAAAGACTTCCGGATTAAAAAATACTGGGACATCGATCATGAATGGAGCAACAGGTATACGGGCAGCTATTATGAGGCAAAAGCTACACTGGAAAATTTGCTGCAAGACGCCGTAAAAATTCGTTTGAATGCAGACGTGCCCCTCGGTGTTTTTCTTTCAGGTGGTATTGATTCGTCTCTGGTGGCTGCCCTTGCTTCCCGAATGGTGGACCGCGTGAAAACGTTCTCCATCAAATTCAACGAGAAAGGGTTCGACGAAAGTCTTTATGCCGCAAAGGTAGCCAAACATCTGGGCACAGATCATCACACCATCGAGTGCAACTACGACGAGGGAATTGAGCTGATCAAAAACTTTTCTTACTACTATGATGAACCCTTTGCCGACTCAAGCGGTATTCCGAGTTTGCTGCTCAGCAAGTATACCCGTTCACATGTAACGGTTGCCCTTAGCGGGGATGGGGGAGACGAGGGGTTCATTGGATATTCCAGGTACAATTGGGTGAAACTGGTCTCTCCTCTTTTCCGATTACCAGCTTCTTTTCGGGGCGGCATGGCCTCTCTGATAAAGCTCTCGCCTAATTATACCCATAAACTTATCGCCCTGGGTATTTCGATTGAGAAGATAGAGATGCTGTATATGAAGATGTTCAGCGGCATTGAGAATTCCTGGGTGTTGAATCAAAACTCGGGTTTGCAAAACGAATTCAGCTATTTGCTCCGGAATCCAAAAAAGCCGCTGCTTGAGCAAATGAGCGATTTTGATATCAAAACCTACCTTAACGGCGATATAAATACCAAAGTGGACCGAGCTTCTATGGCTTTTTCTTTAGAGTCGAGAGCCCCCCTGATGGATTATCGGGTGATCGAGTTTAGTCGCTCGCTTCCCACCCGGTTCAAATTTAAGAACGACGTTCAAAAGAGGATACTGAAGGATATACTGTATCAGTATGTTCCAGCAGTTTTGTTCGATCGTCCAAAAGCGGGTTTCACGATGCCCTTTAAAGACTGGTTCAGGAACGAGCTCAAAGAGTATGTGCTGGATAATCTCTGCGATAGCGAGCTCAGGAATATCCCGGGTATAAATATTTATCGCACCAAAGAAATCATACAGGAACATATGACCGGGAAGTGGAACCGCTATCCGCAAATCTGGAAGCTATTGGTTTTGTCTCAATGGTTAAAGCAGCAAAAGCAACAAGTGAGGGAACTCTCCCTTGTCTGACTATCTGCTCATCTGATCTTATCTGCTATGAAAAACCGAATTTTATTTATCACCCCCGCTTTAACGAAAGCAGGGGCAGAGACGCAACTTATCAAGCTGGCTCAGTTTTTAAAGTCAGAAATGAATGATGTGCTTGTCATATCCCTGTTGCCTCAGGGTACTTGTGATATTAATATGGATAGGGCGGGTCTGGATGCGGTCTATCTGAAGAGCTGGAGAACCAACTTTTTTTCCAATCTCCTCCAATTACACCGCGAAGTGAAGGCTTTCAACCCTGAAGTTACTGTGGCGTTTATGTTTATTGCCATCATTTTTGCCCGTCTTTTAAAGCTCTTCTTCAACTTTAGCCTCGTGTCCTCTATCCGGGCTGCAGAGATTCCCAAAAAATGGCTTATTCCGTTCCGGCTCACTTCCAGATTTGATGATGCGGTAGTCTACAACTCAAAGTTCTCGAAGAAGTCCTTCGAAGAGCAGAAGTTAATTCGCAAGGGGGGCTTCGTAATAAACAACGCCATCACGATTCCCGCTGGAAGTGTGCATTTATCCAGGGAGGCTGCTGATCCTTTTCATTGGGTTTGTATTGCACATTTCCGGATCGAGAAAGACTATCAGACCTTGTTCAAGGCCGTCGCTCTGTTGAAAAAAGAGAATTTTGTGGTTGATATTGTCGGTCATTTGTACGATCAGCAGTGGCCAAAAGAGATGTTAAGGGATCTTCAGATCGAGGATAAGGTGTTCCTGCAGGGTTTTAGAACAAACGCCACGGATTACTTGCAGAAGGCGGATGGTTTTGTGATGTCTTCATTCACTGAAAGTACACCTAATGCGGTACTGGAGGCTATGGCTCATGCAAAACCAGTGGTCGCTACCGGAGTGGGAGGGGTTAAAGACCTTGTCAGATCATCCAACTGCGGATTCTGCACCAATTTGAGAGATCCGTATTGCATGGCAATAAGAATGGCCGAACTGATGAAAATGCCGTCGGCCGAACGGGAAGAACTGGGTCAGAACGGAAGGAAATACGTAGAACAGAACTTCTCCGAACGGATTGTAATGAATTCGTGGCTGAGCGTTATCAACCGGTTTAGAAAGATCGATCTTCCGGCTGCTCATGTGGCTTAAAGGTCGAGCTCTGACTATACAACCTTTTTAACCAACCAATATGTGTGGGATATTCGGAACGCTAAATCATAAAGTTTCTCCTCAAAGGGCAGAAATTTTCGACGGTCTTTTTCATCGCGGTCCTGATGAGCAGGCCTCCATAAGCTGTGACAACACGGAATTGTTTCATACGCGCCTGGCCATTCAGGATCTGGGCCTGGGGGGGAAGCAGCCGATGGAGTATAACGGCCTTTACCTCGTCTTCAACGGCGAGATATATAATCACCTGGAGTTGCGTGACAAGTACGGTTTGAAATCCGAATCGAATTCCGACACGAGAACCATCCTGCTGTTGTTTGAACTTTTGGGCATCAGAATGCTGGACGATTTTGACGGCATGTTTGCCTTCGCACTGTACGATTCACGCAATCATAGTTTGTATCTGGCTCGTGACCGGGCAGGGAAAAAGCCGCTTTATGTTTACAACGATGGGAAAAAGCTTGCCTTTTCTTCGGAACTAAATATCCTTTATCGGGTGATGAAACCGCAGATCAACTATGAATCTGTTGCTGATTATTTATACCTCGGCTATTATTATCGTAAAGCTACTCCCTATATCCACGTCAAAGAGCTGGAGAATGGACACTACCTGAAAGTGGATACCACAACCGGTCATTCTACTGATATTCAATGGTACAGCATTGAGAACAGCTATAATAAGAAGCACAACATCTCCTACCATGAGGCTCTTGATCAACTTGATCATAAACTGAATATCGCGGTAAAGCGGCGATTGGACAGTTCAGATCTTGACGTAGGTTCTTTTCTAAGCGGGGGTATTGACAGTGGATTGGTTACTGCAATTGCAGCCGCTAACAGCAGGTCGTTGAAAACCTTTACGGTTCGGATGGAGGGCGCTTATGATGAGTCGTCCCTTGCGCAGAAAGTTTCGGAGAGATATGGAACGGATCATACTGTTGTCGACATCTCTTTTTCTGATCTTCAGAATGAAATCGAAGAGCTGCTGATAAATTATGGAGAACCTTTTTGTGATAATTCAGCCATACCGAGTTATTATGTGGCAAAGGCTGCTAAAAAGCATATCACCGTGGTTTTAAACGGAGATGGAGCTGATGAGCTTTTCGGAGGATACAGGAGGTATGTACCCTTCCGGCATTTTGATTTTTTTAAGTCATCCTCTATCACTCATCTTGCTGCAAAAACGCTGATAAAGTTTCTACCTGTGGCCAATGAAAAGAAAAGCCGGTACAACTATATGTATCGCTTGTTAAAGTTTGCAGGGTTTTCAGATCCGTTAAAACTCTACAGCTCAGCCTCCTCTGATATTTTTGTTGGCTTTGAGAATCAATTTATCTACCGGCCTGCTTTGCACGACATTACTCAAAACCTAACCGGCGTAAATAACCTTTCCGTGTCTTCCCTGGATAAGTTGTTGCTGATGGATTTTCAAACAATCCTGTTCAGCGGTCTACTGCCCAAGATGGACATTGCCACTATGGCTAACTCGCTGGAGGGCCGCAGCCCCTTTTTATCAAAGGAACTGTTAGAGTTTGCGCCGGGTCTGGATGAATCCTATAAAATCAATTCGATCACTACCAAGTACATCCTCAGGGACCTTGCAAAAAGATATTTGCCAGCAGAGCTGATACAACAACCTAAACGGGGATTTGAGGTGCCATTGAAACAATGGGTTGATACCTCTTTGAAGGAAATTATTGAGTCTTACCTACTCAGTTCCAATACTTTGTACGAGAAAATTATCAAGAAAGACTTCATCAAAGCGCTGCTAACAAAAAAGGTTCCAGTATCTGCAGAGAAAAGGGCCAAGATGATCTTCTGTGTTTTTGCTCTGGAGGTCTGGTACAAAAATCTTCAGTAAAAGCAACGATCAAAAATTTCACACTTGATTGTAGGAAACATCTACACTTTGTAGCATTTCACAACCAAATTCTGTCTGTTTTTTTATTCATGCCAATCTTTTAAAAACCAGGAAAAAACTATGAAAATTTTAGTGACCGGAAGTGCCGGCTTTATCGGCTACCATTTAGTAAAACGCCTGATAGAACGAGGTGATCAGGTAGTAGGCCTAGACAATATCAATGATTATTATGATGTCGAATTAAAGTATGGCCGTCTGGCTGATACCGGAATCGTCCGAAATCAGATTGCGTATGGTAAGGAGCAGCAGAGTTTTTACCATCCCAACTATAAATTCATTAAGCTTGACTTGACGGATAGGGAAGGCTTGTCATCCTTGTTTATCAAGAGTGAATTTGACGTAGTATGCAACCTGGCAGCTCAGGCGGGGGTTCGCTACAGCCTCCAAAATCCACAAGCCTATATCGACTCCAATATTAATGGATTTATGAACATTCTTGAATGCAGTAGGCATCACAGGATCAAACATTTGGTGTACGCCAGCTCTTCGAGCGTATATGGATTGAATGGAAAAATGCCTTTTTCTACGCATGATAACGTCGATCACCCCGTGTCTCTCTATGCTGCCACAAAGAAGAGTAACGAGCTTATGGCTCACTGTTACAGCCATTTATTCAATTTACCGACAACAGGACTCCGGTTTTTTACTGTTTACGGTCCTTGGGGAAGGCCGGATATGGCGCTCTTTATTTTTACTAAGGCAATCCTTGAAGGTAGGCCTATCGAGATCTTCAATAATGGTAAAATGATGCGTGATTTTACGTATGTAGACGATATCGTTAAAGGGATTGTAAAGGTTTTCGAGAATCCGGCTACCAGCAATACCGAGTGGAATAGGGAAGATCCAGATCCGGCGTCTTCGACCGCACCTTACCGGGTCTTCAATATCGGCCGGGGCAGGTCGGTTAATTTGATGGACTTTATCGGAGAGCTGGAAAAGAAGCTCGGTATTCAGGCAATAAAAGTTTTCAAACCACTTCAGGATGGGGACGTTTCAGCAACCTGGGCAGACGTTTCTGAACTTGAGCGGGTGTTGGATTACCGCCCTTCAGTTTCTGTAAACTCCGGAATCAAAAGTTTTGTCGAGTGGTATGTAAATTTTTACGCCGAGAGCGCCAAAAAAGAGAAACTGGCATCTCCAATTTCTGCCTAAATGGAGTAAAAGTGTCTAGAAAAACAGATGCGAAATGTTTGAGAAGTTTTTTCCCGCAACTTTAGCCTTTTTGAAAAAACTATACACTGTTGAAAATCAGCATTTTATGGTAGAATCTTAAGGAAAAAAGCAAGAATTAGTAAAAATGGGAATTTGTCATAGAAACATTACAAATTCCTGTTTGTAAACTGACGTTAGTATGACACAAAGCTGGGTTGATCGCGCTTATTCGTTAGCAAACATGGATGTTTGAACAAGTATTTTGAACTTTTTTTAAAAAAAATTGAAGAAAAAATATTTTTAAGAGTAGGTGCTTCTGTCTTAATTATTTCAATACTAAATGAAGTATAGTATATCAAATCTGTTACAATTGTTTAAGATTTTTTCTAACATCGAAATTAATTAAACATTAAACTCCCGGTTTTACTTTCAATACCGGGTCTGTTCATACGAAAAAAGTACGAGTAATTCAAGATTCTCCAATATATCCTTTTGGAAAATCGCTGCGTTACAGGGTCGTACTTTTAAAAAACAAACATGAACAGAAAGAATTTCGTAAAGAAAATTTCATCAATGACTTTATTACTCGCAACAGTAATTCTATTTAGTCAGTGTCAAAAAAATGAAGGGGAGGAGTTAACATTAGAACCTGCTATCGATCAAACCGAAACAGCAGTTTCAGCAACTACGCTGGCAGCTGGCGAGATGGTGCTGAATGTAACGAAAGCGTACAAGGATGCAGGATATTCTTATGAGCTTGTTCAAGATTTAAAAACAACCGCCGATTCTGAAAAACAGCCTACGGCCTCTGTTGTGAGGATTTTTGAGAACGGAAAAGAACTAGGCCCGGGACATGCCAGTCACAAAGAGATCAGGAATACCGGAAAGGGCCGTTTCAGCCATTGGGGCACTAGTCTGTACTTCTCTGCTTCAGACAACACTGACCCGAGAACGAACGGACGCAGGTATACCTACACAATCGGAACTGCTTTAGCTACTCCCGCACCGGCTGCTCCCGCACCGGCACCGACAGCTCCTTCAACACCAATAGCTACTAATTCGCCAATCGGCTATGCTATGGTAGATGGAAAAACTACGGGCGGGCAAGGCGGACAGACTGTTACTGTTTCCAGCTTATCTGCTTTGAAAACTGCAGCTGCTTCCTCTGCTCCAATGATCATCCAGGTATCAGGAACGATCACCGGAACCGGCAGCGTACAGGTGAAATCTAATAAATCTATAATCGGCCTGAAAGGCGCTACTCTCAACGGTGTTGGAATCAAAGTGTTTGGGGTGTCGAATGTGATCATTCAGAATTTGAAAATTCAAAATGTACGGGTAGGTACAGATGACAATGACGGTATCAACGTGAAATTTGCATCTCATCACGTTTGGATCGACCATTGCGAACTTTCTGCCGACAGAAATCACGGCTGGGAGTATTACGACGGCTTAATCGATATTACCAGAGAATCGAACTATGTTACTGTATCCTGGACGAAGTTCCGCGATAGTCATATTCCTCTTCTGATTGGTGGTGGTATCGCAGGACATGAGAGTGACAGGGGCAAGCTGAAAATTACCTTGCATAACAACCACTTTTATAACATCTCTGAAAGAGCACCTGATATGAAATATGGTTACGTCCACATGTTCAACAATTATATCCAGAATAACAGCGGATATGGTGTAGCGGCTCTTGCGGGCGGTACAGTACGGATGGATAATAACTACTTCGCTAACAGCAATCGCCCGATCACTACTACTTACAAAGGTTATCCGGCTGGTTACATTAGTGGTGCAAACACTAATATTTACAGCGGCAGCGGTAGCAATAACATTACTACTTCTGCTTCAACGTGGCTTCCTCCGTATGAGTACAAGAGCGTGCTAGTTGCGGCTGCTAATGTTCCTCAGGTAGTATCTGCAGGTGCTGGTCCACGCTAATTCTTAGTAGCCGATATCTTCAAGGAAGTAATTCCTTTATTCAAATCTTATTTTGTTTCTAAAGCTATCCGGTGTTCCGGGTAGCTTTAGTAGTTTTTGAACCTCTAACTTTAGTAAACCTATGGAAGCTTCAGGAAAAAAAATACTGATAGCCTGCGACTCGTCGCGCTCTCTTTTAGATTTCCGTGGAAAGCTGATTGAGGCCTTGGCTGAACGGAACAAAGTCTACGTGTTTACTCCTAAAATCCACCAGGAACACGTAAGAGCAAAGTTGCTTGATTCCGGGGTAGGGATTTATGAGAACGACCTGCATGGCAGCAATGTCAGCATAGCTTCTGATCTTAAATACATCTACAACCTGTACCAGGTGATCCGCTCCATTAAACCCGATGTGTTTTTTCCTTATACCTTCAAGCCGGTTATTTATGGGGCCTTGGTTGCCAGGCTCTGCAAAATCAATCGCATAACGCCGATGCTTACCGGCCTTGGGTATAACTTCCTGGACTTGAGTTCGAGAGCCGGGCTTGTCAAAATGATCACCAAAAAACTCCTTAAGCTGAGTTTAGGAAGCAGCACGCTGCGTGTGATCTTTCAAAATCGAGACGATTACCAAACGCTTTTAACTTCCAAGATTATTGGTAAAAGTACTCAGGCCTTTGTTGTTAATGGCTCAGGAGTAGACCTATCGCACTACGACTATTCGCCGCCTGACATTCGCAATGCTAGCTTTTTGATGATCTCAAGATTGATTAACGCAAAAGGCATACGCGAGTATTATGAGGCTGCCAAGGCCATCAAAATGAAATATCCAGGAGCGGAGTTCAAGTTGGTAGGATCTTACGATGATAACATTGATTCGATCAGCCGGGAGCTTTATGATCAGATTAAAAACGACGGCACGATTAATTACCTTGGAGAAATTGATGATGTTCGGCCAGAGATCAGAGCTTCCTCTGTAGTAGTGTTGCCCTCTTATTACGGAGAGGGAATACCGAGGTGTATGCTGGAAGCGATGGCTATGGGAAGGCCAATTATTACCTCTAACTCAGTAGGTTGCAAAGAAACCGTTAATCCGGACGATAGTAAGCAGAACGGATTTTTAGTGCCTGTCAAGAATGTCAGTGCCCTAAAAGATCACATGGAGTACTTCATCAATAACCGCCACGATATCTTAATCTTCGGACTGAATAGTAGAAGTTATGCGGAAGACAGGTTTGATGTCCATAAAGTGAATAACCAGATGCTTGCGATACTAGAGGAATAATATCCTCCTGCCTGGGCTACATTTAGCTGGCCCTACAACCCTGCCTAAAGTCACCAAACCAACAACTATTACAATGCTTCAACAGGAATTTATCATTTCGACCAAGGAGAAATGGAACCACTTCATTTCCCGGAGTCTCCACACGGAGCTGTATCACAGCTGGAACTATCATGTTTTGGATAAAAGTGGAGAACCTTTGCTTTATGTGTATGGGGAAGAGGAAGTGTTTATAGCCCTGCCTCTTATTAAGCGCAAAATTAAAGATTCCCCTTTCTTTGATTTTTCTTCTGTGTACGGTTACGCCGGACCTGTTAGTAATGTAAGTTTTGAAAGCTTGCCCGAAAGCACGATGGAGAACTTTAAAGCTGCTTTTATCAGTTTCATGAAACATGAAAAGTGCATTTGTGTGTTTTCCCGTTTAAATCCTTTCATCAATCAGAGGAAACTTCTTGAAAGGATAGGCGGAATCTATGAAAATGGAAAAACCATCTACATGGATCTTTCCACTCCCCAGGAAGAACAGTATGCTAATTACGAGAAACGCCTGCTGCGACAGGTGAAACAGCTGCGCAAGAAAAATTATGTGATAAAGGAAACAATGACGCAGGACGATATCCGGTGTTTCTGCGAAATGTACTGGGATAATATGAAGCGGGTAAACGCTTCAAACCATTATTTTTTTACCCGCGAGTATTTTACCACCTTGTTGGATACGACGGCAGAAAACTCGAAACTGTTGATGATTTACGACAGTGCAACTCCCATATGTGGCGCTATTGTCTTTTATTCAAAGGATGTAATCAGAAATCATCTTTCGGCCACCTCAGAAGCCTACCTGAAAGATTCGCCGAGTAAGTTGCTGACAGACGAGATTAGTCAGATCGGGAGGCGTTTGGGTGTTAAATACTTTCACCTTGGGGGAGGTGTGGGCGGCCGGGAAGACTCTCTGTTTCAGTTTAAATCTTACTTTTCACATACCAGCATGCTTGACTTTACCTGGCGGTTCATCGGCGATCAGGAGGCTTATAACAGCCTCGTGGAGATATGTGGATTGAAGCAGGCTGATAAAACTAACTTTTTCCCACTGTACAGAAGTGCTCAGCTGGCCGACGCCATTTCCTAAACCCTGTATTTAAAGTTTGAATTGTCGAGATCTCTCATTAAACCTGTTAACAAATAATGACGATGGAAAATAAACTTAACTACTCAGAAGCTACGACCGAGAACTTCAATCGTTTAATCTACAAGTACGGTTGGGTCGTCTATGAAAATGTACTTGACGCTCCTTTACTCGAGGAAATAAACAATTCGCTGGAAGAAGCCTATCTGGTGCGCAGGCATATCCAGGTAATGAACGGGATAGGAGCCAATACCGACGGGACGCTGCACCATCTGATAGACAAGGATAATTTTGCGTTGAATTTTTTGAAAAAAATGTATTTCGATGAGGAGATGAAGTGTTTTTTCAATGGCAACTATGTGTTGAATTCATTCGGAGGAGTGATGGTTAGTAAAGGCTCCGACCAGTACGTTCAAAAGATCCACCGCGATGTCAGAAGTTTTACCGGCGATCTAAAGATGATGATCCAAATGATCGTTCTTCTTGATGATTTTACAGAAGATAACGGTGCAACCTATTTGTTGAACGGCTCTCACCTAAAGGACGAAAGGCCTGACGACGACTATTTTTATCAGAATGCTTCCAGGGCAATCGCAAAAAAAGGCAGCATCATTCTTTTTGATTCGCACCTATGGCATGCTGCAGGAGTAAACTTCACCGATATCCCTCGACGAGCCTTAACTATTGGCTTCTCCAGACCTTTCATGAAACAGCAGCTCGACTATCCACGCTACCTGGGATATGAATACGGCGAAGGTTTGGACGAAGAACTAAGACAGGTGCTGGGCTATAACGCACGAGTGCCCGCCAACCTTTATGAGTTCTATCAGCCTCCACACAAAAGAATGTACATGCCTGGTCAGGGCTAACTGTTTTCCTTTTTGATACCTGGGTAAGATGAGAAATATTGAGTTAAAGGAAAAGCCGATAGGGGGATATATTGAACTTCAGTTGCCTCCCGGCGAAGAATATTATCCCTCCTTGCTGGGGGTGAATACAGGCAGGAACTGTCTGGAATACATTCTGCGTGTGAAGGGTTACGAGACGATATATCTTCCGTATTTCACCTGCGATGTGCTGCTGGAACCTATTAAAAAGCTGAATGTAGAGTTGAAGTACTACCATATCGACCCCAACCTCGATCCTATAATTGATTTTGATGTCGGAGAGAAAGAGTGCTTTGTTTATACCAACTACTTTGGATTAAAGGATAAAACAGTAGCGAAACTAACTTCGGAAGTGAAGAATCTGATAATTGACAATAGTCAGGCTTTCTTTTCTAACCCGCATTCTCATATTGATACGTTTTATTCTTGTAGGAAGTTTTTTGGAGTACCTGATGGGGCTTACCTTCATTTGACGGGCTTAATCCGCTTGGCCTTAAAAGCGGACACCTCCATTAACAGGTTCTCCCATCTGATTAAAAGTATTGACGTAGGAATTGAAGAAGGATATACCGATTTCGTGAATAACAATCGTGTCCTTTTCAATAACAATATCCGGGAGATGTCTTCACTGACAAAACGAATCCTCTCTGGGATTGACTACCAGTATTGTAGGAAAAGAAGAGAAGATAATTTCAGATATCTGCACGAGTTTCTGAAGGATCGGAATCAGCTACGCATAGAAGCCGACGAAATCAACGGACCTATGGCCTATCCTTTTCTGTATTATAAGTCCGATTTGAAACAGCAGTTAATCAGCAGGAAAGTTTTCGTTCCAACGTACTGGCCTAATGTATTCGAGTGGACGACGAAGGATATGTTCGAATACGGGCTGGCCGACAACCTTGTCGCACTGCCAATTGACCATCGCTACACAGAAGCAGATATGAAAAGGATTTTAACCTGTATAAACCAACTATTGTGATGAATGCTATTTATTTAAGACCGCTTTCAGTCGAAGACGCCAAAACTTCCTACCGCTGGCGAAATAATCCGGAGGTATGGTCGTATACCAAATTCAAAGCGGAGGAGCAGATAAGTGTCGAGGTGGAAACGGAGTGGTTGCAGAACGTGCTCAAGCGGAAAAATGAAAAGCGCTTTGCTATTTGCCTGAAGAATACCAATCAGTATGTGGGGAATATTCAGCTTTTGAACATTGCAGACAGAAGCGCAGAGTTTCATATCTTCATCGGTGAGCCTTCTTTATGGGGAAAGGGGATAGGCAAGGCGGCAACCAGCTTGCTAATGAATTATGCCTTTAATAAGATTAAACTTTCCAGAATCAGCCTTGAAGTAAAACCCGACAATTTACCAGGAGTAGCCGTCTACACCCGGATGGGTTTTGAACCTACCGGAGAGCATGATGGTTTCATTGTTATGGAACTTACCCGGGTTAGATTTAGGGACGCCTATAAGCGCTACAAACTGGTAGAGCAATATTGATTAGTCCGGATTTCCTTTCCTCCAATTCCTTGCAACAGCAACTTTAAATTTATGATACAGATCGTTACGATTCTCGAGCCGGAGAAATGGCAGAAGTATGTGACAAGTTGCAGCCAGTATGATTTTTATCATACCTGGACTTACCACTCGCTAAATAAGTGCGGAGAACCCTTTCTCTTTGTTTTTGAAGAGAAAGAACTCCTCGTCGTGTTTCCGCTTATTAAAAGGAAAATTTATAATACCGGACTATTTGATCTTACCTCCGTTTACGGCTATTCTGGGCCCATTTCTGATCGAGCACTGGAAAAATTGAGCGCCGCCGAACTCAAAAGGTTCCGCGATGCTTTTCTGGACTTCCTACATGAGGGCAACTATGTCTCGGTGTTCTCCAGGTTGAACCCTTTCTTCAACCAAATCCCGTTACTCGAAAGGCTGGGTGGAATTCACAGCAACGGCGAAATAGTCGCAATCGACCTGAGCAGCAGCTATAAAGACCAGGCAGGCAAATACAGGAAAAATGTTTCTGTTGCTGTCAAGCAACTGCGGCAAAAAGGATATCAGGTGAAAGAGGCCTCCTCCATTGGAGAGGTCGCTACTTTTATCAGGATTTACACCGAAAATATGGAAAGGCTGCAGGCTGCAGACCAATACTATTTTGATGAAAATTATTTTTTAAGATTCCTGAGTGCCGAGGATTATAAAAGCAAACTGTACCTCGTGTACGCCGGGCAGGAGGCAATATCCGGCACACTTGTAACCTTCACCAACGGGATTATTCAGGGGCATCTCATCGGCACCAAAGCGGCTTATCTCAGCGAGTCTCCGGCTAAGCTTCTTGTAGATGAGGTGTCGATCATCGGGAGGGAACTGAAAATGGATTTCTACCATTTAGGCGGTGGACTGGGTTTTAAAAAAGACTCATTGTTCCACTGGAAGATAGGTTTCTCTGATTACTGTCTGCCCTATTACAGCTGGAGGTATATTGCCGACCGTACTGCTTACAAGAATTTAGTGAGCGCCCACAGTCTTCTTGACGAGAGCACTGTGGATTACTTCCCTTTATATCGCTACGAGAAAGTGACAAAATAACTATCGGATACCCCCTGTGGTTCCGGTTTCCTGAAATGGGAGTTCCCTACATCTAACCTTAGAATTTTTATTATTTCCGCATCTATAATCTCTTACCTATGATACCTTCCATACTATTCAAAAGAGCACAAAGCCGCTGGCTTATCTTGTTGGTTGACCTTGCTATTATAGCTTGGGCCTTTTCAACGGCTTTTTTAGTGACCAGGCAGTTTGATTTTCCTCAATTGCTTAGCTACAGTTTTCAACTCCATCTAGCGGGGTACTGTACCACGGCTATGCTGGTTTTTGTATTGATGAGGATCCATACCGGTATCATCAGGTTTTCCAATACTGAAGATATCATCCGTATTTTTTCATCTACGCTGCTTGCTAATATCTCGTATTCACTTATTCTCCAGTGGAGTTTGAGAGATATCAGATCAGAGACGCCTTCTTTCAAGGAAGTAATTATCTTGAACTTCTTTATTTCCTCAACCTTGCTGATAATGCTTCGTCTGTTTGTGAAAAGTGCCTACAATTTCTATAAAGGCTATAAAAAGGTGGATGTAAAACCTATATTGATCTATGGATCCGGAAAGCCAGCAGTGTTAATTAAACAAGCTTTTGAGTCTCACCCCGAAATTAAGTACGAGGTGCTGGGATTTTTAGATCACGACGCTGACAAGTTGGGCAAATACATCGAACGGAAGCGGGTTTACAACGATTCTGCCGTTCGTTACCTGAAAGAGAAATATGGGTTGGCTGAATTAATAATAAGCAGTAACAGTCTCAATACTGAGGAAAAGAAGCGGACGGTGGAAACTTGCATCAACTTATCCATAAAGGTGCTCACAGTTCCGCCAGCTAACGAATGGCTTCACGGTCATCTTAACCTAAACCAAGTGTCAAACTTAAAAATTGAAGATCTGTTGGAGCGGGAGCCCATTCTCCTTGATAAGAAGAAAATAATGGGAAAGCTGGCAGGGAAGCGGATTTTGATAACTGGTGCAGCCGGCTCTATCGGATCGGAGATTGTGCGGCAGGTGATGGGCTATAACCCCGAAAAGGTGATTTTGGTGGACCAGGCGGAATCGCCCATGCATGAACTGCAGCTCGAGTTGGAAGATAAGAATATGGGAGCGAAAGTGAAACTTTGTATCGCCAATATTCAAAATTATAGGTCCATGCATGCTATTTTTCATACCTATCGACCCCAGGTGGTATTTCATGCAGCGGCTTACAAACATGTGCCGATGATGGAAAATAATCCTCGAGAAGCTATTCTTGACAATGTTTTGGGTACAAAAAACCTAGCCGAAATAGCAGTAGAATTTTACGTGGAAAGATTTATCATGATTTCTACTGATAAAGCAGTCAACCCAACAAACGTTATGGGTGCCTCAAAACGACTCGCGGAGATGTATATTCAATCTTTAAACTGCCATTTAGATGCAATGAACAGCAGTTTGATGTTAGGCGGACAATCGCTTTTTGTTAAAGGCGGCATTCGTCGGGGGCATACCAAATTTATCACCACCCGTTTTGGTAATGTACTGGGCTCTAACGGTTCCGTGCTGCATCGGTTTAAAGCACAAATTGAGCGGGGCGGTCCTGTCACTGTTACGCACCCGGAGATAACCAGATATTTCATGACCATCCCCGAATCGGTTCAACTAGTGCTGGAGGCAAGTGCGATGGGTAGAGGTGGAGAAATTCTTATTTTTGATATGGGAAAACCAGTCAAGATTGTCGACCTGGCGGCGAATATGATCAGGCTATCGGGATACGTTCCATACAAAGATATCCAGATTGCTTTTTCTGGCTTACGACCGGGGGAGAAATTATATGAGGAGCTCTTGAATAAAGAAGAGCTGAGCGTACCTACCCATCATCATAAAATTAAGATATCCAAGGTGATCGTATACCCTTACGACTATGTTCAGGGAAAAGTAAACGAGCTGCTGAAGTTGAATGAGAGCGGGGATGAATTCAAAATCGTTGCGAAAATCAAAGAGATTATCCCAGAGTACAAAAGCAATAATTCAAGATTTAAAGAGCTCGATCAGCAACTACAGGCAGTTTCTTAAAGCGAAAATTGCATGAATCTTAGCTTGAGTCAAACCCGGCTACTGCCACAATTACCAAAAAATATGGGATGGAAATGGATCAGATTCCAAAAACAATGAATATGGATATTCATGTTGGTGAAATGATTGAAGAATTAGTTCGTGTCAATCAAGTAAGCATTACAGAGATAGCCAGAAAAACCCACGTTAACCGGCGATCGGTGTACAACTGGTTTAAACAGAAAACACTGCGACCTTACACACTGCACCGGATTTGCGAAGTGCTAGCGTCCGATTTTTCTATTGAGTTGCCGGGGATTTTCCAGGAGAAGCAGCAGAGTTTTAAAAAACAGGCAGAGCAAGAGCACGAGTCCGCAGGAAAGGAATCTGGAGACGTTTTTTATTGGATGAATAAGTATATTTTCTTGTTGGAAAAATACAATGAGCTGCTGGACCGGATCAGCCGGAAAGAAGAGGAGCCTGTTGGCAGGCACTAGCATAACCGGCCACTGGGCAAAGGGATCTGTTTGGACGACTAATTAATTTACTATGATACTGCCCTGCCCGTTTTTTCGAAGCCTGAAAGCTAGTAATTTACTGAGACCTTATGCGGTTTATCTGTTACAGCACTAAGAAAACCAGTCATAGAAAGATGCCTGTCCAATGTTGCAAGTAGTTTCGATACCTGGAGGGGCTTTCGAACGCACTCTCTTACTGACAGTCCAACGTGCCGTAAGTCCACGTCCTCGTCACTAAGTAGAATTATCGGAACATCTGCTCCTGCCGCATTCGCCGGATAGAAAATAATTTCTGATTTTTCGCCAAGCTGCAGGGTCGGCTGATCCAGAATGAGTAAATCTGGACTGAAATTGTGTACAAAATTTGGAACATCGGCCATTTTTGAACACAGGTACGTCTCATAGCCTTCAAAAGTCAAAAGTTCATCCAAGCTTTCAGAAAGCTGCGTATCATGTCCTACAATCAGTATCTTTTCCCTCATCAATCAAAACTTTCCAGATATGCTGCAAAAGTTGTGCCTGTAAAGGAGGACTAGAAGTTGGGGGTAGGGAGGTTTGTGCAGGAGAATACCTGTCTTTTTCTTCAATAAAAGCGGAAGCTATTTCCGTTTCCAACGTTTTAAATTAGCCTCTTTTTTAAGTGCAGATACAAGACGGATTATGTCCCTTATTATTCTACTATTCAAACTAATTTGCGAGAACATCTAGGTGCCATTTAATCGTATTTGTTTAGATACTCCATACCATATTCTACTTGCTTCGCTTCGTCATGATAAACGAGGATTAGAAAGAGGCTGTCTAAAGATTGAAAAAAAAATTCGTAACTATCTCTTTTCTAGTTCGTAAAACCTTTAACATTACCAAGTTGAAAGACCATGAATTCAGAAAGAGCATTCATCCTTTTCGAAGGATTTTTACACCAAATCTTCAGACGCAATAAAGAAGTCGTTGTAATATTAAACAATGGAAGTCAAATAACAATCCCGGCAGACAGGGTTCGGTTTTGTTCACTTTCAGATTTCCTACCAAAGTAGTTTTCATAGTTAGTTTGAGTATAGGTTGATTGAGAAAAAGGAGCTTTTAGCTCCTTTTTTGCTGTTATATAGCTATTCCCATTTTGCAAAACCGACGCTTCTCTGGTATCTTAGCTCCAAAATCGTCGGACTATGCGATCTTCCGCTCTTACCCCCCAGCAATATCTTGCAGAACTACCAGAAGAGAGACTTTCATCCATAACCGAACTGCGAAAGGTCTTGCTTGAAAATCTTCCCCAAGGCTTTGAAGAAGTTATCAGTTACGGCATGCTCGCCTATGTTGTTCCTCATTCCATCTATCCTAATGGCTATCATTGCGACCCTAGTCAGCCCCTTCCCTTTATCAGTATTGCTGCTCAGAAAAACTTTGTTGCCCTTTATCATATGGGCTTGTACGCCAATCCGGATCTATTGAAGTGGTTTGAGGAGGAATATCCTAAGCACAGCAAAACTAAGCTGGATATGGGGAAAAGCTGTATCCGGTTCAAAAAACGGGAAGATATTCCCTATGACTTGATTGCTCACCTGGCCGCAAAGATTAGTCCGGCGCAGTGGATCGAGACCTATGAGAAGGTCCTGAAAAAATAATTAGATATTTTGCTCGTCCTGTAAAAGCTGTTGACATACTGCTGTCATTGGCCCATGCTTTCTTTGTATAGAAAATCAACAACTAACAAGTTATGGAAAGCAATCCAATCACAGAAACCGCAGTAGTAATCAGCGAAGCACAGTTATTAGAGCACTGGCAGGGGCACCGGGCACTTACCCGCAAAATGATAGAAGCATTTCCTGAAGACAAGTTTTACAACTATTCGGTAGGAGGCATGCGACCTTTTGTTGAATTGATCATGGAGATGATTGACATGGCAGACGGGGGCATTGACGGAATTGCAAGCCGCGAGTGGAAGTCAATCGACGATTCGTCGCACATCACCCGGAACTACCCCGGCTCTAAGCAGGAGGTGTTGGCTATCTGGGATCGGGTGACCGCTAAGATCAATGCAACATGGCCCTCCATCCCCGAGGGACGCTTTCAGGAAGTAGACAAGGCTTTCGGCGTTTACGAAAATCCTGTCTATGCCACTCTTTTTTATTTTATTGATAACGAAATTCATCACCGGGGACAAGCGTATGTCTACCTTCGTTCGCTGGGTATCACGCCACCTCCATTTTGGGAAAGAGCTTAGTGCTAAAAAGGCTGTCCGGATTATTCGGACAGCCTTTTTTCTTTAGATGATGTTCACCCATTTACTGTCCCTGTTACTTTCGAGAACTGCTTCAATAACTTTCATGTTGTTAATAGCATCCAGAAATGGTGTAGGAACTTCAGTGTTCTCGATAATTGCTTTTGAAAATAGATCTCCCTGCAGGGTATACTGATTGACCGGTTCAAAACTGATTTCTTTTGTAGGATTCCCGGCTTTATGAAGCAAAATCCGGGCGGCCTGATCAGGAGCGGCATTTACAGGAATTTCAATTTCCAGGCTGCCTTCTGTGCCGAAAATATGGAAACGTTGAAAAGGATTTAGCTGGGTAGAGCAGGTGAAAGTAGCCGTTCCGTTGCCAAAATCAAGTGTTCCGGAAGTTAGACGATCTGTTTGTGTGGACGGGTCATAATCCACAATTCCATGAACCCGGAAGGGCTCCACGCCGAAAATAAATCTTGACTGCGAGATGCAGTAACAGCCGATATCCATTAACGCTCCGCCGCCTGCAGCCTTGATGTTGCGGATATTCTCCTTGTTAACATTGTAGTAGGAAAAGAAAGCCTGAATAGTTCTCAGCGTGCCGATCGCTCCGCTGTCTACCAGTTGTTTTGCTTCCTGCCATTGGGGATGAAAACGATACATGAATGCTTCCATCAGTTTAAGCTGAGGGTTACGCAGAGAAGTTTCCTGAAGTCGCTCCGCTTCAGCTACGTTCATGGCAACTGGCTTTTCACAAAGTACATGCTTGCCGCTTTCCAATGCTTTTTCAGCCCATTCAACGTGTAAATGGTTGGGCAGCGGAATATAAACTGCTTCGATCTCCGGGTTCTGAAGTAACTCTTCATAAGAGCCGTAAGCGTTCCTTATTCCTGTTTTCGATGCGGCTTCCTGGGCTTTTGCCAAATTTCTTGACGCAATCGCCGTAATTTCACAAAATGCTCCTGCCTGCATCGCCGGAATTACTTTCTGAACTGCAATGTTAGCGGCCCCAAGCACACCCCATCTTATTTTTTTCATACAAGCGAATATAAAACTTGCCGGGCAGGATTCCGATTATGTTTTGGAAAAGGACTTGCCGCTGGCCATGTGGCTAAAAGCAAAAAGGCGTTGATGTAACACCAACGCCGGATAAAAGCCTGTTTTTTGTTGTTACTCGAAAGAGCTTGTTACGTTTGTTATCTTCCAACCTTTAGTGGTATTTGCCATACTTACTATACTTACTTTGTTGAAAGAATCGTATTGCTGGCTGATTTTAACTACTGCCTGCGTTGCATTTACATCTACCAGCTGGTAATTAGTTTTGCAGTTTTGCTGGATATTTTTCAGACCTTTAATAAAGTTCAGCATTTCTTGCCGATCATAATTCAGGATTTTTTGCCCCTGCACAAGGGTGAATTTTACTTCTGTATCCAGGACCTCTGCCACACCTTGAACTTTTCCATGAGAAATAGCATCAATGTAAGTAGTAAGGGCGTAGTCCATTTTGAACTTCCTGTTGTTGGTGTCGTCATTAGCGAAAGCAGTGATCGATAGAACGATTAGAAATGTTGCGGTGAGGGTTTTTAGAGTTTTCATATCTTTTATTTTTAAGCCGTTGTTCTTGTTTGTTGATTCAAAAGTAGGGCGCGTTACCGCGCGGGGAAAGGCTTAATAGGCTGGCGATAGGAACTTCTCGGTGAATGGCCGCATTTTTCAGGCGAAAATTTTTGAAGGATGATTTACCGATATTAAAATGCCGAGTTGAAATACTGCCGGCGTTATTTAAACCCGGCAAAAGCGGATACCGGCCAGTGGCTAAAGCCGTGGCAAGGGATGGTGGTTGGAGAAGGAGTATGAGCGGATGACGGGACTGCAGGTGAGTAAAGAGTGCCTGCTCGTTTCAAAAAAATAATAATTGGCATATTCTTGGGTTTTTGTACTAGCATGTTAAGGTGGATCGACATCATTAAATTTTCCCGCGATGGGAATCCCGAGCCTGAGCGTCGGGTGGACAAGAGCGAAGAAGAGTGGCGGCAGGAACTGAGCGAAGAGGAGTTCCGTGTGACGCGGCTCAAAGGGACAGAAAAGCCCTATTCGGGATCGTATTGCCGTTCGTATGAAGCTGGGCAGTATGTTTGCGTGTGCTGTGGAAGTCTGCTGTTTGACTGGACTGAGAAGTATAACTCTTTGTCCGGGTGGCCTAGCTTCACACAGCCATTCAATAAAGCGGCGATCAAGTATGTGGTGGATAATAGTTTCGGCATGAAGCGGGTTGAAACGTTTATGCAATGTCTGCGATGCCCATTTGGGACACGTGTTTCCGGACGGGCCAGAACCGTCGGGCCTCAGATACTGCATTAATTCCGTAAGTATCCGACGATTGGATGACCCCAATGAGTTGGCTGTTTTTGGAGGCGGTTGCTTCTGGTGCGTAGAGGCGCTGATTCAACAGCTGGACGGCGTTTTAACGGTAGAATCGGGCTATAGTGGAGGCAAAGGTTTTAACCCAACTTACAGGGAAGTGGCCAGTGGCTTAACGGGACACGCGGAAATGGTGCGAGTGAAGTTTAATCCTCGGTCGATCAGTTACGAGCAGCTTTTGAAGCTTTTCTTTTCCATTCATGATGGCAGTTCTATCGATCCCGAAGGAGGAAATTATACGCAGTACCGGTCTATCATACTGTACTATAATGAAGGACAAAAGGAGGTTGCAGAAGCCGTGAAGGCAAAGATGGAAGCAGCGCAGGGAAAGGTGTTGCACACCGAAATTGCGCCTTTCAAGGCTTTCTACAAGGCTGAAGAAAAGCATCAGAACTACTTTCAAAAGAATCCGGAGGCGCCCTACTGTACACAGGTAATTGTCCCAAAACTGGAAAAGCTAAAAGCGAGACTGAAAGGAGTCTAGCCCTTAACGTACTTCAATGCCTCTTGGTTGATGCAATATCTAAGCTGAGTAGGTGTGTCAGGATGTTCAAAAAGGTGTCCGAGGTGTTTACTGCAACCGCTGCAAACGACTTGCGTGCGAATCCTTCCGTAACTTGTTAAGGGTTTTAATTCTACACCTTCAGCAACATGCAACCAGAAGCTTGGGAACCCGCAATGAGCTTCGAAACGCTTATCCCCTTCAAATAAAGGCTGCGCGCAGGATGAGCAGAGGTATGTCCCCTCGTCTGAAGCGAATTTCTGCATGTCCGTTTTGTGGCCGAATGGCATCTTGTACAAACGATTTCGAGCTTTTTTTATTCTGCTATTCTTCAAACAAACTATCCGAGTGGACATTGAATAGGGAAGTAGGTTTTAAGGAAAAAGTAATGTCGGGAACAAAAGTTATTGCAATTGCCGAAGCCGAAAACAAGGGCGGCGTGTACCAAACAGATATTCGGGTTCATCAGCACGAGTTTTTAGTGGATGAGCCAGTGGATTTGGGCGGACAAGATAGAGCCCCATCACCCGGAGACTATGTTTGTGCAGCTCTAGCTTCCTGTAAAGCGATTACCCTGCGGATGTACGCGCAGCGTAAAGGCTGGCAGGTGGATTTGATCAGGGTAAACGTAAAACTGGTGAAGGCAGACGATATTAACACCAACACTTTTTTTTGCACCCTCGAGTTGGAGGGTGACCTGACCGAAGAGCAGAAGGAGCGAATGCTTGCTATCTCAAAAGCTTGTCCGATACAAAAGCTCCTGGAAAGGCCGGCAGAGGTGGTTACGGTAGAAAATTTGAAATAGCCAGACCTGGTTGTCAACGAGCTTCCCTTCATTGAAAAAGCGGGCTCAGATCGACATCTTGGCGTACGGGCTTTTAAATAAAACTTATCTCCCCGTAGGCAGTTGTTTAACTGATGCAACTGATCAGATCCCATCGCACTCTTCCTACCAGCAACCCCATGACACCACCTTGATGGCTCCCTTTCTCTGTTTAAAATTATCTGACTATTATTATGCTGCCTTTACAGGAATATTTCACTCCCTATCATGGAATTTGGTATCTGGACTCTAAATAACGACACAATCATTACGAATATAAATCCTTTTGAACGGATAGTTTTTGCTAAGGACAAGCTAGGTGCCGTTAGTGAGGGGGGCGAGCAGGTTTACAAAGTCTTACTGGACGTGACGAAGTATGCTGCCCTTTCTGCTGATGATATAGAACACTTCAACTTCCTGTTCATCTACACACTCGGTAAATTGGAATTGCCACTTGATAAAATGGTTCTTGCGCTATCTTTGAAAAAGCAGGGGGAATTGCTGGCTTTCAAGCGAGTAGAAGAGTTATACAAGAAAAAGCTCAAAGGTCCGCGTTTTTTTTAAATGCCTTGCAGAAGAATCTTAATACTTCAGGTCTTCGATGTTTTTTGGTCCGATTTTCGTGCACCGTAGTATTAAAATTTCGTACACGTTTTGGTTGAACTGATTCAAATTATTATGCTAACGAAAGAAGAAACAAAGGCAATTCAGGAAAATGTTAGAGAGCAGATCATCAGGATCAATGAGAATATTGTGAATTCAGAAGCTGAGGTACGGGAAAAAAGCATCCACGCCCACGATAATTTAAATAACGACGAGCCGAAAGCTGAGAAGGATTGAGGCCAGAAAATTAGTGCTATGTCGCTACTTCTAGGACTACTTTGGGTAACCGGGGATTTTGGCAAAACTATTCCTGCTGCAACTCCCTGCAGCACCATTGACGACTCAGCGAGGCCTTTAAAATAACGTTGCTGATGCGCAAGGTTGAGGTAAATTTCATATCGGGAAGTAAGAAATCCCGGCGTAACCCCCGCCCAAATTCAATCTCTCTTAATAGGAACGGTCCTGCGGAAAGCTGAACCGCTCCTGGAATTCACTCAATCCAGGGCTGTATAAAGGGATTCCCGTATAACAATGAATTCCTACTATCATCTTACCGATACTATACCTCTACTGTACTTATACTGTACACTAACTGTAGCTTAATCGAAGCTAGAAATTTTAAAAGCGGGCAAATGGGAAGTCGAGCGGCCGGCGAGTGTTAGGCAGGCCTGAGTTCGAATTAACAGTTTCAGCCTTTTAATTTTTAGTTTTGGACAGCGCTTTGGCCCTCTATTTAAGCGCCGAAAGCTACCAACCATGCGGAACATAATCGCGGTATAGATGAATATAGAAATAAAACAGGTCACGCTGGATAATCTCCTTCAGCTGCAAGAAATCAGCCGGCAGACTTTTTCAGAAGCATTTGCAGCCACAAACTCTGAGGAAAATATGGTTAAGTACTTGCAGGAAAGTTTTTCTGCCGAGAAACTAATGACTGAACTTACAAACGAAAACTCAGCGTTTTATTTTGGGATAATCGGGGAAAAGGTGGTTGGCTACTTAAAGCTGAATTCGGGGGCGGCACAAACTGATCTAAAAGACAAGGACGCACTAGAGATAGAGCGGATTTATGTGTTACAGGAATTTCACGGTAAAAAGGTAGCACAATCATTATACAAAAAGGCAATCGAAGTTGCGACTAGACGGAATGCCCGCTTTATTTGGTTAGGTGTTTGGGAAAAGAATCCGCGGGCGATACGCTTTTATAGAAAGAACGGTTTTGTCGAGTTCGATCAGCATATTTTTAAATTGGGAGAAGACGAGCAGACAGATATTCTGATGAAGTTGGAATTAACGCCGCCTGCTGGCTGAAGCTATCTTGCAGTTAAAACCAAATAATATGTCTGGGGAATAAGAACGGGAAAGCAACAGTAAGCCTCTGTTTATTTGTATAAAATACGAGGGCAGACCTACGTGATTTATACTATATTAGTGTTAGCGAAAACTAAGAAAGTTACTGGAAAATGACCTGAAACCCAAAATCAATTGCCTTTATTGAATAATAAGATCCTGAACTTAAAATAAGATAACCATGAAAACCCTAAAGTACCCCCTTTTACTAGTCGCTTTAATAGCTTTATTCAGTTGTGATAAAAAGGATAATGACGACACTAAAAATGTTGACGTCCAAACATTTGTCGAGTTATTGAAATCCGGTAAATACGATTCATCTAATCTTCCATCTTTTACCTACCAGGACATTCCTGCACTGCTACAGTATAGGAACGAAACCCAACTTATTACAAACTTCCCTCGTAATCCGATATCCTCCTTATATGGACCCGAGTGCAAGTTAGGGATGTATGTGTTGTGGACAGTCGAATCAATCAGAGCGGTATCAGCAAATAGTAAGTCGGTTATTATGGGATTTCCTTCTCAAAACCCTACGCTCGCCCTTAAAAATGAAACTGAACTTCGCTTAGTCTCCGACGACCTTTCTCATTCTACAGCGGCTGAAGCCTACTACAATTGGTGGACGAGCAATAAGAATAGAAGCTTTGACCAATTTAAAGACCTCGATCCTTTGAAGGATACGCCGTATAGATGGCATTAAAAAAGCACCTGAAAAATTGGAAATTCTTAGCGTGTAGACTGGTGCCATAAAATCCAAATCGCAATGATAAAATTCACTTCAACCATCTTACAATTTGGTAATAATACAGGTATTGAAGTGCCTGAGCAGATGCTGGAAGAGCTTGGCGGTGGCAAGAAGCCTCTGGTTGTTGTCACCCTAAATAACTATACTTATTGCAGTGCTGTGGCAAAAATGAACGACAAGTTTCTGATAAGCTTGAGCTCCGAAAATCGCAGGAATGCAAACGTTAAGGGCGGCGACCAGTTGGAGATAATACTGGAATTAGACACCGCACCTCGAACAGTTGAATTGCCAGCGGATTTGCAAGAGGCATTAGAAAAAAACGAAACGGCTAAAGTTAATTTTGAAAAACTGGCTCCTAGTAAAAAGAAAGCGCTTATTGTTTCGGTGACAGAAGCAAAGACCGAGGAAACCAGATTGAGGAGAATTGAGAAGGCGGTTCAATCGCTTAGCTAATAAAATGATCAGAGCCTTTAATAAAATAGATACAGCAGCAGTAGTAGCACTTCTGCAGCTTAACACGCCTACTTTCTTTCATCCCTCGGAGGAAGAAGAGTATATCAGGTATCTCGATGAGGATAGCCGCCATTACTTCGTTGTGGAAAGGTCTAACCAAATAATAGCATGTGGCGGCATTAACTATGGCTTTGACGAAGGTAAAACGGCCAGGATCTCCTGGGATATCGTTCATCCAGATTGGCAGCGCAGTGGTCTGGGGAAAGAGCTGATGGTGTACAGACTAAAGGAAATCAGCAGAAGAGGGGGAGTGAGCAGTGTAGTGGTGAGGACAACCCAATTGGTATATGCATTTTATGAAAAATTGGGATTTGCTTTGCAGAAAACCGAAAGGGACTTTTGGGCGAAGGGCTTTGACCTTTACGAAATGCGACTGGAGTTGAGTGAGAGAAATCTTGAGCCGCTTCAAATTTAATTCTAAATTCATCTCAAACTGATCTCTTCTTTTCATTCTTGCAGTCTGATATTAATAACATGAGCTGGACAAGGCGGAAATTTATAAAAGCCAGCCTCTTTTTTGGCGCAGGCCTTACACTAGCTGATGCTTTTTGGTTCGAAAAGTATTTTATTCAAATTAAAGAGTTCTTTGTTGGAGAGAAAAACTCTGAAGAACCGAAATTTAGGGTCGTGCAAGTTTCGGATCTCCACCTCCGCTCCATCACTTCTCAATTGAAGACTTTGGCCAGCAGGGTCAATAGATTGAAGGCCGACTTAATTGTGTTTACGGGAGACTCGATTGACCAGGCAGAAGGTCTCATCCTACTGGATGAATATCTGGAAATGTTTGATAAGCAGGTTAAAAAGGTCGCGATACTAGGAAACTGGGAGTACTGGGGAGGAGTAGATATCAAGCGGCTGAAAAAGGTGTATCATAAGCACAACTGTGATCTGCTGGTGAATGAAACCCGGCGGTACTCATTTCGGGCAAGCTCTATTGCTGTTACGGGCCTGGATGATTTCGTTGGTGGCAACGCCGACATAGAGCTTGCTTTGCACCATTTTGAACCGGCAGATTTTCATATGGTACTGAACCATTGTCCCGCCTATAGCGACAGTATTGCCATTAAAACACCGCCAGATATTAATTTGGATTTGATTTTGAGCGGACACACCCATGGCGGCCAGGTCAACCTGTTTGGGCTGATTCCCTTTCTGCCCGAGGGTAGCGGGTCGTACGTGAGCGGCTGGTATACCGGGAAGCGGAAAAAGTTGTATGTTTCTAAAGGAATTGGTACAAGTATTTTACCGATCAGGTTTGGAGCGAGATCGGAGATCGCAGTTTTTAATCTTGGATAAGAAGGAATTACACTAGGCTGCAATTTTGCAGGGCTTACTCCCCATCGCACGAGCGGCCTATGACTGGGCAAGTAGAAAGTAATTGTACCTAAACTTACTGAATTGGCTTAAATCCGCTCTTTCTCGAATATTCAATTTTGGAGTTGAACAATTCGGCCATCAGCTCTGCCCTCCATTTAGCTGTATTTGCTGTCGGCCCTGCAAATAATTGATCTACCGTTGCAATAAAAAGGGATTTCCAAATAGCAAAATGTGAAGCATCAATCTGCATAGACGCGTGGGGGAGAAAAGGGCTTCCGCCATAGCTATGCTCGTTTAGTAAAACTGTTTCCCAAAAACGATACATTTTATCGAGATGCTCCGGCCAGCGGTCGCCAATTCGGCTGTTAAAGATTGGTCCTAGCAACTCATTGTTCCTTACTCGACCATAAAAATTATTTAACATCAGCTCAATATCTGCCCGTTCTGTTATGTCTCTTTTTTCTGTCATGGCTTCTGTAAAAGTAGGATTATCAAACCTAGAAGGCTAGCTTAGGTTCAAAAAAGTTTTTGGGTTTGGAAAGCTTGATAGCGCCGTTACACTCTAGTTATCCAGGTACGTTGAGACCCGGATGATTTTAAATGTTTTTCGGATTAATAGTTTCTTCGAGTTTCGGTTGATTTTCTTTTGATAATGGTTGAATTTAAAAGCTTAGGTAAGCCGAAAAGCCAAGGCTTAGGGGAGGAGATGACAGGAGAAACGGGTAAACGCACTTTACCCGTTCCGAATTTTTAGGCGCTGGCTTTCTCGCTTAGTAGAGCCTGCTTCCTGTCGATGATTTTTCTAAAGAAACTGGTGAGACTATTTACGTGATAATCAAATGAAAAGGCAAGTCGCTTATCCCACACGTTCTTTCTTATTTGTTCTAGTTTCTGCTTATCCCTTAATTGCTCTCCTAACTCCTCGATCGAGTTAAAAAAGAGCCCTAGTTGATGGTCTTTGACCAGTGTCTGAGTTGCTACGATATGACCTGTGTTGTCGCGCTGTAACATTGGTAAACCAGCCACAGCCAGTGTGGCCATTCGCGCGGGATAATTTAAATCGTCCCAATTAGCACGCATCAGCTCGCCATAATTTTCGCTTTTGAAGAAGTGTAGCCAGCCTGCATCGTATTGAGAAAACTCCTTCACCCAACTCTCCTGAGTAACATTGGAATGAATATGAAGATAGCCCGGAGCCATGCTTTGTGTCTTATCAATCCATTGCTTCCACTGTCCGTGTGTAAAGTCACCATAGAAATGGAGGTGAATTTTCTCTTTCGCTAATTCGGCTACCGTATGTGGGTGCAAACCTATCGGTCTCCCTGGCACCACCGTATGGATCTGACCATCCAGCTCAGAGAGTCGGCCGGATGTCTTCGTTTTAAACCATTCCTTTTTGGGGAGATCGCCATCAAGTACCAATGTGCTGTCCTCACTGCCAGGAACGAACTGAAGGAACCAGTCGCGCATTTCCGGACTGCTATAAATCTGACCATCAGATTTGGTATACAGATCTATCAGCTGATTCCAGGTTCCTTTCTCGAGGCATATGAAGGGCCCTTCTTTGAAATGCCAAACGAAGGGTATTCCCGGATTATTCATCAGCACTTCGTGCGCAAAAGGTACCGCCTGCCAGTTTAGCAAGCCGTAAATTACATCGGGCTGTATCTCCTCCAGGCGTTTCCTCCAATTGTCCGAAGGAATATCTTCGACATGACCAAAAGGGAGAGGACCTACAGAATTATACCAGTAGGGATCTTTCATCCATAAGCCATAAAGCTTGTGTCCCTGTTCTTCCAGGGCTAGCACCCGTTCAGAATTATAGGCGAGCTCTCCCAAGAGTACTATTTTCAGTCCCTTGGACGAGAGAGGTGTGTCAGGGCGTTCTCTGAAGGGTTTGAAATAGTTAACCTCGTCTATATAATTTCCAACGGTGGTGTGATACCTCAACGGTTGGCTTACCTTGTAATACAGCTTATAGGGGTTTATTCCTCCCACCGGTTCCTGCAAAATTTTATGGCGCTGGTGCGGATGATCCACCCACTCACACGTAATCTTTCCAGTTGCTGCAAAAGTTCCGCGTTTGGCAAGCTTGTTCCAAAACATTCGACCAAGGTCGTCCGTAACCAGCTCTTCACGCTCCATCCAGCGGTCGCTGCTTTTTTTGTGCATCACCTGCACCAGTTGAAGCGGATAACCATCGATGACACCAGCGGCGCTGCGGTTATAATGGTGACGTACACCAGAGTAGGCGAGTATTGCCGAAGGATCCTGCTCTAGCTCTGCGGCTAACTCCTGCAGGTGCTCTTTGTAATACACATCGTCCGCCGGAAGATAGGCTATTAAAGGGCTGTTGGCATAAGATAGGGCTCTGTTGAGGCAAAAGCCAAGACCGCAGTTTGTATTGTTCTCAAAATATCGGATTCTGCTATCCCCTAAATAGTCAGAAATAACATCTTGCAAATTATCATTGGAGCCATCATTGACGATTAACAGCTCCCAATGTTTAAGTGATTGTTGTTTTAAACTCTCAATTGCTCTTACTATAAAATTTGCCTGATTATAGACAGGCATGATTACAGAAACCGTTTGCGTGGTAACGTTTTTCATGAATGGCGCGATAGATTATACAAACATGTAAACCAGTTATCCCCGCCAATGTTTGCAATTGCACTACCAAGTCAGCTTCGACAGTATTTTGCGAGTGTATGGAGCTGAGATATAGTTAGTTCATATGGAAGAACTTTTCCCGAAGACTTACATTTCTGGAGGCCGCAACAAGAGAAAGAATAATCACTCCAATCGCTATTGCCAACACCATTTGAAGACTCGACAGGAGGTCGGAGGTAGCGAGCAGTCCCCGTGATTCATGAAGAATTTCTCCCCCAACTGCGGTTTGTATCTTGGTCAGCTCGGCAAGTTGTCCTACCGTTTGCATTAGTTGAAGCTGCCCTTCTTTTGCATAAAGCAATTTGGCTTGTTCGATGCCTCTGTTGTCCGCATGGCTTAGCACTCTTCGCTCCAGCACTTGATAGGCAGCTACTTTCTGCTTGAATTCGTTCAGAAAAGCAGATTCTTTGTCCACCAGATAGGTTTTTTCAAACTGCTTTATCAGGCTTGCTATTTGATGGTCGTGCCTGGTAAGTTCCGATCTCAGCAGCCCCGGGTCCTTGCGCCCATCTGCCAAAAACTTCTCCATTAAAAAACGCTTGCTGTAAAGATTTTCCGTCAGGTAGAATATATCTGTAGCTGGAAGAAGGCGATCGTTATAAATTGAGGTGACAGACTTATTCATCTCCGCTATATTTCTTCGTTCTACGATATTGAATAGAATGATTAAGCCCATCACTCCCATCAGCAAAGAAGCCACCTTGAGCTTTTGCTGAACTGCATAAGTCCATTTCATGTCCTTTATCTTCCTCAAAAAAATTTAAACTAAACCGAAGAGCTATTAATTGGAAAGGCTGGAATATTGAAACTCTGTTCTTCTATTATAACAGCTTTAAAATACGATTGTTATCTTATAGTAAAGATAAAGTTTTCTTTTTAAGAAAAAGGGATAGAGGGTATGAAACTTTCTGATTCAGAGTGTTTTTCTTCTATAAAGAACTCAACTCGTTGATCTCGGATGCTTTCCAGGGTTCAGTCTCACCGGACCGGATGAAAGTAACGACATAAGTATGTGCGGTGCCTGTTTCGTCTTCGATATCAACAGGGACATCCACGCGGTTGTCCTTGATTTGCTCTTGGTTCTTATCAATTGCTGCAGCTTTCGCTAAAATTTCTTCATCTGTATGAGCTCTGTTCATAGGTATTTCTTTTAACTTATGTAAACTTTAGAACGGATTGAAAGTTTTAATTCACGTGATTCTCGGCGGCAACGGGGAACAATAACAGAAAGACTATGGATAAATTTATGCAAATAGCGATAGAGCAAGCTAAGCTGGGTCTTGCTGAAGGAGGAATTCCGATCGGGTCGGTATTAGTCAAAAACGGAGAAGTGGTTGCGACAGGACACAACAAAAGAGTACAGGAAAATAACCCAATTTTGCATGGGGAGATGGACTGCCTCAATAATGCAGGGCGAATTGGTTCTTATCGGGATACTGTGATTTATTCAACGTTAATGCCTTGTTTTATGTGTGCGGGTACTATCGTGCAGTTTAAGATCCCAAAAGTAATTGTAGGCGAGTCAAAAACATTTAGCGGTGCGAGGGAATTTATGGAAGCCCACGGAGTCGAAGTAATAGATCTTGATTTGAGCGAATGCGTGGAGATGATGGAAAATTTCATCCGCCAGAAACCTCAACTTTGGAACGAAGATATTATGGAACTTTAAGCGGTCGAAAGCAGATTCCCAACAATAGCCATCCCCAAAGCAATAATGATAGCCGGCGTAAATCCCCTCACTTCAAACCCTGAGAAGAGTTTGTCGGCTATTTTGATCACAACCGCGGTGACCAGTAGGCGTACCACAAAAGAAATTAATCCCAGGGTGATGATGTTTAGCGGCAGGCGAAGCAAGAAACCAACAGTGGCATTTAGTATTCCTATCACAAGGGCCACCAAAACTGTAGTACCGTAGTTCCTGATTTTTATGGCCGGCAGTAAGAAAGCCAGGGCAAAGAGGATGGCTCCATTAATTAGCAGTTCGACTATAAATCCCATAGCAGCCTACCTGTATTTATAAAGGACTTTGCTGGTAGTACTTTTCGATTGCGTCGCCTATCAGATTCACCTGTTCCTGAGATAGATTACCGCTCACCAGTTGCCAGGTATTATCACCATTATTCAAGATACTTACCTGCTGCCCATCGGGAAGCATTAATTCGAAAGTTTCATCGCGGTGATCTACCTGCACAGACGTTTCTGAGTTGTTGAACAAGATTTTAACTTCAAACGACTTTTCCATAGGTGCTTTTTTTTAATCAAAAGCAAAAATGGCAGGATGGGTTTTAAAAAAATGAATTCTTAGAATTCATCCGGTTCCCTTTCGGGGATATATTCGCCCGTCAGTAACAGCGTCTTTGTGTCAAGGTTGAGCACAAAAGAGATAAGCATTTTCGCTATATCGACTGCATCTATATCTGCACACGCATTAAAGATGCCCAATCTGTAGCCGGCAGTAAATTCGCCCGAATTGAAGTTTTTGAATTTTACTGAACCAGGCTCTACCCGGATATCAAAAACTCTTCCTCTGGTTCTAAAATGATAACTTACCAGCAGTTCTTCAATTTTTTTTAATTTTTTTTTCAGTAGTTCCTCCAAAACAAAATGCTTGGCGGGTTCTTCTGATTTGAATTCTTCCAGCTCATTATCAATAAGTTCGATTGTTACCGATTCTACCATGTTGCCCGAATTTAAGTTGATGTAAACTTACCAGAACAAATTATTTAAGCAAAGGACATACTTTTCTGTAACATCGGGAAGTTAATACACGTAATAATCAGTGTCCTTCTCATAAGGACATGTTTTTCATAGGTAGATGTAGAGCCGGGTCTTAGATCTGGCTCTTTTTTTTAGCGCTCACGCAGATTTCTACAGTTTTTCTCCTAAATGGTCTAGTTTATCGTCCTCAATGTCGAAGAGTATTGCATCCATATCTTCCTTGGTACGGAACGAGTCGATTGGTTTACCAAATTGGGAGAATTTTGCAGGTAACTGCTCGACGTCCATTTTAGTTCGGTAGTACCATTCGGGTTGAAACTCAAACTCGCCGATATGCGAGCCAAGGTAATCGGCATAAATCAGCCAAACCCGGTCATATTTTTTTAGTGCCTGGATGTCGGCATCAACCTTTCGCTGGTACTCCTCCATGCTTCGGGCCTTAAACCGGTAGTCATTTCCTTCAATTGCTTTGAATCTAAGAGGGTAAGCCTTGCCGTAAAACTGATATGGATACTTGGCATTCCAGTAGATGTACACGGCGTCGCCAGGCTTATAATGTTTGTTAATATACATAAAGAGCTCCCGCTGGTGCCAGTTTTTAGAGCCCCCGAAGGTATCCTGGTCCACAATGTTAAGAACAGAATTATAAACGGGGCCCACTAACAGAAAAATGGGCAAGGCATACTTGACAGAAGTGGAATTACGCCACTTATCGGCGATGAATTTCACTGCGACTATACAAGCATTGGCGATGAGGATAATTAGAATGGGAGCGAGATAAACGGTAAGTCTTTCGAAAAAAGGATAAGCTTCTACTCCAGCCGCGAGCAGATGCAGCATAATAGGCGAAAGAAATACCCAGAAAATCTTTTTGCTGCTTCTAAACTGTATGATCACTCCCAATACCAGTAACGCAAAAGGTATCAGTGACATCCGGTAGAGTACTTGCAATAAAGGATTTTCGCCTTTAAACTGGAACCAGCTAAGCCCAAGTGGATAGTCAAGAAGCGAAAAAGGGCGATTCACGAACCACATTAGCTCCTGCAAAGAAGTGGGTGGTAAAGGCATGAACCCGTTCCGGTTTCTGAACCACGCCACCAGCCAACTAGAGTCCTGATAATCTTGCAGAAAAAGAAAGTAGTTAAGTACCACGGTGACCAGCCAGATGGAAAATGGAATCAGCAGATAGGCAATGCGCTTCCAGTCTTTATGATACATGTAATAAAGAGACAGAGCGATGGCCATTCCCCCTAAAACAAACATCATTGAAAAAGAAAACCAAAGTAGAAGTGAGCCATATAGTCCCCAGGTTAGAAGTGATTTAATACTTACGTTTTGATGGAATTTGACGAAGCAAAGCAATGCCAGAACAGAACAAAGTAATCCTGTGCTGTACTGTTTTGCCTCTACTGAATGATAGATGATTGGTGGCGAGAGCGCAATAACTCCTACTGCGAGCACTACGCCAAGTCGTGACATAATAAAGTGCCTCGCGACGGGAACAAATGCAAAAAGGGTGAGGATACCCGATAGGAGGGACAAAAGCCGCAGCGCCATTTCATTCGGCCCAAATAACATCACAAATATTTTGGTAAGGATAATGTAGCCTACAGGAGCTTTCTGCTCATTTTCCAGCGGCATAGTGAGCATTTCCCAAAAGCTCATGTTCACAAAACTGGTAGCTAGAAAAATTTCATCAATCCAGAACGATCGATTGTCTAAGTAATGATACAAGCGAAAAAAAACGCCGATAGCGATTAGACCGTATATAACGCTTGTTAGGTTAATTTGGGTTGATTTGGAGCGAGTTGCAGCCGGCGACTGCTCCAAAGCCGGGGCTCCTTTAAGGTAGATGTGCATATGTAGATGACGTTATAAACTTTGATCAGATGGAGTTGTGCTGTAATATTCAGTCATTCCCACCATTCAACCTGAAGCTTAAATTGCACAACCTCACAATCGCAAGGACTACAAATCAACTTTATAAAATGTTTAAAACAGGTTGGTCTTTTTCATGTGAAAATTTTTCTCTTCAGATTCCGCCGGCAGCGTCTTATCAATTTTTTGCTTTTTTTTGAAACAGGAGAATACGGTTTTCTGTTACACTTCAGCATCACCATGAAATCATCTGTCTGAATGAGCAAGTATGCAATTAACTGGGAGAAAATTAAGGTTGTAATTTTCGACGTAGACGGCACCCTATATATGCAATCCAGATTGCGTAAAAAGATGCTGTTCTCTTTGTTAAGCTACTATAGTTTACGTCCCTGGCAAATCAACGATTTACGAATTCTGCAGCACTTTCGGTCTGAACGCGAGAAGAAGGCAGGATTTTCTGGGACGGATCTTGAAAATGCACAGTACCAATGGTGTGCAGAGCGGGGCAGGTATCCGGTAGATCGTATTAAAAAAGTAGTGGATCATTGGATGTTCAATTATCCAAATAAGTACCTGTCAGATTGTATATATCCCGGGACAAAAAGCTTCTTTGATACTTTAAGAAAACTCGATCTCAGAATAGCGATCTATTCAGACTATAAAGCATACGACAAACTGAAGGCCATGGATCTTCAGGCAGATTTGGTGGTAGCTTCTACTGACTCCCATATCGATCGGCTTAAACCTGACCCAAAAGCTTTGCTTTTTATTGCCGGAGAGTTTGGAGTAAGTCCAGAGGAATGCCTCTTCATCGGCGACCGGGAGGAGCTGGATGGCCGCTGTGCAGAAAACGCAGGGATGCCTTATCTGATTTTAGATAAAAAGCCTTTTGAACTTTTTGATTTTTATAGCCAGCTTGAAGCTCAATTGCTATCGTACCCGAAACCAACAATTTCGCAAATTGCATCATAAAATATACCTATGAAAAACTTTTACCCTCAACCCTTGCCACCCTGAACCCACATTCTACTATCTATTTATATCTATCTACTGCTACTATTAAACGCTCCTATGGAAACTGTTGACGCTGCTCAAACTTCTGTGAAACCGAGAATTATGCCTTCTCATGTTTCAGTGGCCTGCCTGTACTATTCTATCTCGCAGGTGAATCATCAATATTAGAGGATTATCAGATTCCGTTCTGAATAAATGAACAAAGCTAGCCTTGTGCCTGAAAGCAAGGAGGTCAGCACATCAATCTTCGATAGGAACACTATGAAAAACTGCATTGATTAATTTATAACAACTATTCCTATGAATCATTCATCTACCATTCCGAATTCGGAAAACACTCTTGAGAACGTCGTTTTAAGGCCTGCTGGATTAAAAGAGTATGTAACGATTGCCCGCCCCGACCACTGGTTTAAAAACATCTTTATGTTGCCGGGAATGCTGTTCGCCTTTTTGGTTTATAATACACCGCTCTCCTTTTCTTTTTTCTTCAACCTGGTTGCCGGAGTGGTAGCAACTTGTTTAATAGCCTCTGCAAACTATGTAATTAACGAATACCTGGACGCTGAATTTGATCGCTTCCATCCGCTCAAGAAGAACAGAAGTGCAGTACAAACCGTGTTAAATCCTGTCTATGTAGGTATTCAGTGGTTTGTTCTGGCAGGAGTTGGCCTAACGATATCGTACTTTATAAATATGCCTTTTTTGGCGCTGGAAGCCTTCCTGCTATTCATGGGTATCATGTATAATGTAAGACCTTTTCGTACAAAGGAAAGAGTGTATCTGGACGTTTTATCCGAGTCGGTAAACAATCCTATTCGTTTGGCACTGGGTTGGTTCATCTTTGTTCCGGCGGCACTGTTGCCTCAAAGCTTTTCTGATCCTTCATGGATGATCATTCCTCCTTCAAGTATCATCCTTGCCTACTGGATGGGTGGAGCATTTTTGATGGCTACCAAGCGTTTCGCCGAATACCGGTTCATCAACAATCCTGAACAAGCTGGATTATACCGTAGGTCGTTTAAATATTACACGGAAAACAGTCTCCTGATATCCATGTTCTTTTATGCGCTCACTTCAGCATTTTTCCTCGGGATTTTCCTGATTAAACACCGCATAGAGCTTATCATCAGCTTCCCATTCTTCGCCTTATTATTTGCCTGGTACCTGCAAATTGGATTGCGTAAGGATTCAGTAGTTCAAGGTCCGGAGAAACTACACCGCGAGAAAAAGTTTATGGCTTATGTGATCGCGTTCGTAGTACTGCTTATGGCGCTTATCTATATCGATATCCCCGCGTTAACCTGGTTTTTAAAACAGTCTTTTCAATACAATTAATAGTAAATAGTTCAATTGAGCCGGGGTGTCTCTGTCCCAACCCCGGCTTTTAACAGTTTTCTTCAAGCATCTCAATGAGCCGATCATCCGTTGTATTTGTAAAAGAATTGTCCAGATCTCAAGTAAGCCGATTTGTACTTGTTGGAGGCCTTTCCTTTTTAATTGAGTACGTCCTTTTTATTATTTTAGTTGATGTTGCCGGAATTAAGTACACTCAGGCAAATCTGCCTGCCATGACAGTGGCCATCATCTGCAATTATTTCCTCACCAAATGGTTCGTCTTTCAACCCAAACGGCACAATGGTAAAATAACTTTTGTCCTCTTTACGCTGTTTACCCTAATGGGGGTAGTACTAAATCAGTTTATGCTTTGGTTTATGGTTGAACAGATTGCGGTGGACGTAAAAGTGAGTAAAGTACTAGCCGTAAGCACAGTAGCGATCTTCAACTATTTTACAAAAAAGCACTTCGTTTTCTAAGTTTTAATTGCGTTTGCTTGATATAAATTCTTTTCAGGACCACCAGCTTGTGGCGCTGCTCTGCTCTGAAAGATAATGGATACGTTTTGCAGCCATCAATCGTTGTTGTTCCGAGAGAGAAGCCTGATACAAAGACTCGTCGAAATCTTGGTTGAGTTTGCCGATTGCATAGAGAAAAACGAGACGAAAGTTCTCAAGTTCCGTATCTCTTACCCAGTTATACTTCAGAATATCCAAAAAACATTGGTAGGCCTTTTTTCCGTTGCTGATACAAATCTTATTCAGCATTCCTTTCGAGATGAAAATACTTTGATTGGCACTATTGCTGCTGGTAATGCCCTTGTCATCCACTATCCAATTCTTGAGTTTCATAGGTTTGGTCTAAGTGCTACAATAGCGGGACTATGCCGGCCCCGCAGTTCTATCATCTGTGTGTGTTATTAATCGAACACTATTCCTATGCTCCTAAAATCAACTTCCTTGCCAATTTGTGAAAAACATTCTCATCCCGTGAAGACTGCTTCCGATCTGCTTGATTATCAATAAAAAGCAAAACTGTGTTGAATTTATAGCTTTTTGAAAGCGTTTAATTGTTCTACATAGTGAGGCTGCTATTTGTGACTAAGAAAGAAAGCAGCGCTCAGAACTACAAGCAGTTGGAAGAAGAATTGGAGAACTGAAACATTTGGGAAGCAGCGGAGTTGAAATCATGGTGCCTTCAGCACCAATCGTTTTAGAAATGGAAGAAAAAAACTATACGGGTATTATCCCGAATCACGAAACAGGTAAGATAATTGACAGCGTTCGTTCAGTTGAATTAAACACCGAGGAAGAAGCGAAAGCCTTTTTTTCTCTCGCCAAAGAACGGCTACAGAACGTCAATCAATGGCATGAGATTGCAGGTGTAGGAAGCGCCCACTTCCAGTTGATAAATGCTGAGGGGAAGCAGGCAAACCGACTAGTTCACCAAGGCGATTTCTTTAAAATCGATGTTCCCGGCCCGGGCTCTGTGGCTGGCGACGGGTTCGATTGGGTAAGGGTGGAAGAAGTAAAGGAAGTATCAGAGGGAGAAATAGAAAGTCTGGGAATCCGGGTTCGTCCGGCTTCCAATCCTATGAGTCAGGACGACTCTATTGCGCACTTTTATTCAGAAGGCTCAACGAGTAACTTTACCGTCAGTCGTGAAAGGAATAAGATTACCGTTGGAATTTATGATAGAAATACCAAGCCGAATGAAGATACCAGTTCGGTTATTGACAAAGCCCGCGACTTTACTGTTGGCTTAGGTGCTGTAACTGCCTTTTCTGCCTTTCAGTGGGATAAATTGGCCGAAGGAATTCTGCGATCTACCGAAATTGGAGGTTAAGCTCGGGAAAGGGTTAAATGACCATCGTCACTTTTCAAAGAAAGCAGTGTCATTTTTTTGGGTCGTTTAGCTCCTGTAGTTTTACAGCGAAATTAAATGAAGGTTAATGGGCGATGCGTTTCGTATCCCTGTTCTTGGGTCAGGATATTCCGCTGATATCCCTAGAAAGGTAGCAAAGTTAGGAGCAGCTCCCTGAGATCTATGGTAAATGATATCCTGATCAAGCGAATGCGCAAGCTCTACATGGAACAGATCGGGGATTTCATTGGGATAAGTAGCAGAGAAGGACTACCAAGCACTGCTCAATTCCTTATCGAAGTGCTACCTCAGAGATGATGCAAGGTGCGAATTGCCATTTAGAAGGGCGGCTTGCTTCTTGAATTGAGAAAATGCTCTCATCTTAGACACAAGAGCATTTTCAAGTTTATCCCAGAAGGAACTCCGGCGCGTTTACTTCGCGGTTCTCGATGGTGGTAGGCAACTCCAGGTGATAAGCGCCTGACGGGATGATGCCAAAGCCTCCATATCTTTCCATGAGTTTTACTTGCGCCAGCACATCTTCTCCACAATGATCTACGGGCAACTGCTCCCAGAAATCAAAGCCCCCCGTTTCCTTCAGCTTTGCTGTGTCATATAGAATACAACCGCCCACCCAGGCCACTTTATATTTTCGTTGATTCTCGGGAGTTATGCCTAGATTTACTGCCACATGGTGGATATTAGCAGCATTGTGAAGGGGATAGCGCTGCCATTTTTCAGTGCCCGGCCTAACTATTTCAGGTTCCACCGCATCTTCCCAGAATTCTATGTTTTGCTGGTGTGGCCGCCGATCTTCCAGGTAACTCAGGCCAATGAGAGCCATACCTGCGAAACCTGTCCGCTCTTCTTCAATGGCCTTCACCATCCGTTCAATCACATCCGGCTCCAGCACCACATCATCGTCCAAAAACAAGGAATAAGTTCCTGAAGAATTCTCGAGGAGAAATTGTCTCTGCTGAGCAATGCCCCTTTTGGGGAAGTTTGGCAAGATTTTCACCGGATTTTGATGAAATTCTAAAAGTCGTTTGATGGTCTGAATAGTTTTATCATCGCCAACAAATGTATCGCTTTGATCAGCCACTACTACTTCAAAATCTTTAAATGTCTGCGCACAAAGCGCCGTAAGGGTGGCAGTCAGGGCGTGCCTCCGGTTGTATGTAGGAATCAATACAGATACTTTCATTTCCAAGAAAATTAAGCTGCCAATACCTCTTTGTTTACTCCACTGCTTAGTAATTCATCGATCGCTTCCACGACAGATTCTACAGTTACATCTGCAACAAACGAGGTCTCGTGCTTACAGCTGCCATCGTCGTCCTTCCCGAATTTAGTAGCCGAAAGGCCGCACAGCGGGCAGTTGATGGAGAAAGAAGGAAGAGACCGGTTTTGACTTGTGCTCATGGGTAAGCCGGTAACTAAATTTCCGCACCAATAGATCCCTACGGTTGGAGTTTTTAGGGCGCGGGCCAGATGCAGTGGGCCGGTATCGTTCGAAACGAGAACATCGGCTAGAGAAAGCAGTCCCGTCATCCCCGATAGGGATAGCTGGCTGCAAAGATTCTTGATTTCTGTTTTGTACTTCACCTTGTCCATCACTTCATTCACCACCTCACTTTCAAATGGGACGCCGCTTATGTACACATCATAGCCTTTCTCGAAAAGGTAGTCGGCAACGGCGGCAAAGTTTTCTCTGGGCCACCTCCGCCGCATGTCCGATGCCCCCGGATGGATCACTGCGATCGGTTTATCACCTGGGCGGATAACTTTTCGTGCTTCAGCAAAATCTTTTTCCATCACTGCCGCTACCGGTTCTATCGCCGCCGTAGTGGCTCCCACTTTTGCAACCACTTCAAGGTACCTCAATACCTCGCTAAAGTAATAGACGTAAGGGACAGATATATCCAGCGGGGCTGCATTTGGCGTCTTAAGGCCAACGGTCAGCTTTGCTCCCAGCCGTAATAAAAAGGGATTCGAATTACCTCCGCCTCCATGAAGCTGGAAGGCAATGTCAAACTCCTCTTTATGCATTTCCGAAAAGAATTCGCTAAGTACGGCCTCGTCCGGTACAAACCCTTCTACTTCGCTGATGCCCCCATAAGGAGGAACTACCACCACTCGGTCTACCGGTCCCGGCCGGTCTTGCAGGTACTCTTTATGCCATTGCCGCCCCAGGTAGACTATTTCGGCCTGGGGGTAACGATCGCGCAAGGCCTGTAGAGCAGGCAATACAAAAATGTAGTCACCCAATGCGTTGGCCCGCAGAACGGCAATTTTTTTTACGTCAGAAGTGTTTATCATAGTAGAGGTAAATTCTTATTCTAAATCGTCAGGGCGGGTACACAGGCCGAGCAGTTCTGCCTGGGCTACAATATGTCCTTCCATCGCCTTTTCTACATCTTCACGCTCTGATGCTGCGGGCAGATCAAGCATGGTATCTAATGCATAAAGGCGGAACCAGTAATGATGCGTACCCTGAAAATAACGTGGACAAGGACCCTCGTAGCCAAATGTATGGTTGTTGCATAATCCTTCAACGCCGCCCAGAGGTACTTTTCCTTCTTCGACACTTTGTGTAACGGCAGGGATGTTAAACACCATCCAATGAGTCCAGGGTTTCGGCGTAGCATCTACGTCTTCAATAATCAATACGAAACTCTCCGCTTCCTGCGGAATGTCTTCAAATTGTAGGGGAGGACTGATATTCGGTCCGAGGCAAGTGTAGGGCTTGGAAATTTCCTGATTATGCTCAAAAGCAGATTTAATTTTCATGAATATTCTTTGGTTTGAGCTTCAGAAACAAAGAATATTCACGAAAAGTTTAGCGGGAAGGGTAAAAAAGAACTAAGAAGCAAAAGGAGGCTTGCTATAAAGGTCAGTAGTGGATATTTCCATCATCCGTTCAGGATTCGAAAGTTCGGTGAATGCAAATTGCTTGTATAAATTATGAGCATCCGCCGTTGCAAGCATCCATCGTCTTAAGTTTTGCAGGCCGGGGTGCTCCCTGATGAATTCCATCAGCTTTTTCGAGATGCCTTTCCCGCGATAGCGTGGCAGGATGAAAACATCGCCGAGGTACGCGAAGGTTGCGCAATCGGTAATTACGCGCGCAAATCCTATTTGCTGGTCGTCAAGGTAAACGCCAAAACACATCGAGTGCTCTACCGAGCGCTTTACCACTTCAAAAGGTATGTTCTTAGCCCAATAAGATTCCTGACTCAAAAACTGGTGTACAAGCTCCAGGTCCAGCTTGGATTTGTCTGTTGAAATAAGCAGTTCCACCGCAGTTAGTTCCTCATGTTAATATACTGTAGGGGCTGCCCGAAATCTTCATTACGGCATAGTGCGATCACTGCCTGGAGGTCGTCAATCTTTTTGGCCTGTACCCGAACCTGATCATCCATAATAGAAGCCTGAACTTTCAGTCCGCTGTCTTTTATTTTCTTCACGATCTTTTTTGCAGCTTCCTTATCGATACCCTCTTTGATCTTGATTTCTTTTCTGATCATATTACCGGATGCATACTGTTCCTTTCCCATATCCAGGGCTTTGGGGTCAAGTTGTTGCTTTACCATCCGTGAAATGATGGAATCCTGGATGGCTTTCAGACGCATATCATCTTCGGTCACAATAGTGATCTCGTTGGTTTTCTTGTCCAGTTCCACAGTGCTTTTCGAGCCCTGAAAATCGTAGCGGTTTAAGATTTCTTTTTTCGCATTATTGATGGCGTTGTCAAGTGTCTGACCGTCAATTTTGCTTACAATATCAAAGGATGGCATAGCTTTTAATTTGAAGTTTTAAAAATAGTGGATAGATTTAAGAATAAAACAAATTGCATAATAATTGTATTTATTTAGTTAAAAAAACATGAAGAAAAGGAAGTCGGATACCAGTAAGCCCACGAAGAAGAAAGTGAAGAAGGCCGAAAAAAAAGAGCTGCAGAGCGGAATTGCGGAGCGCCTTTTAACGGCTATCAATCTCCTTGGTCATGATGCAGAGCGACTAGCTAAAGATATAAAGAAGATGAGCAAGCAGATTGCTGAAAAGTTATCTGACCGGATAGAGAAAGTTAAAGAAACAGAGAAGAAGGAAGAAAAGAAGAAGGTTAAAAAGGTGAAGGAGCCGGAGAAGAAAGGCTTAAAAAAATCGATTAACAAGGCTGAGAAGGTAGTAGCAAAGGTGGCAGCAGTAAAAGAACCTGCCCAAGCTACCACAACTGATAAGGTATCCAATTTGCCTGATTCTGAGGGAACTTCATTACCAGCGAAACGTGGCAGACGCAAAGTTGTGCCGGAAGAAGCGCAGGCACCTGCAGTTCAGCCGGCAAGGAGGAGAAGGGGTAGAGCTGCAGCATCAGCTGTAGAAGCTGAGCCAGCTAAAGCACCCGCGGCATCAAGAACTCCAAGAAGGAGGAAAGCAGCGCCGGCTGAAGATGTGAAACCTCCAGCTGCTGAAGGCAACCAGGGAGATGAGACGACGTAGATCACCGATACTAACAGTTGGGCATTTTAGGCTGACTTTCAATTAATATTAAGTTAACAATTAATTACACACATTTGCAGTCCCCGCCAAACAGTTGGGACTGTTTTAGTTTAGATACATGCCGAAACAAAAGATACTGCTGACCAACCGGGAAATCAGTTGGTTGTACTTCAATGATCGAGTACTTCAGGAGGCTGCTGATAAAACAGTACCGCTGATAGAGCGTATCCGTTTCCTCGCGATTTTTTCCTCTAACTTAGACGAATTTTACCGCGTGCGTGTCCCTACGCTTAATCGATTGGCTAACGTAAATACCAAGGCCAAGGAGCTCTTTGGTTACAATCCTAAAAAAATTATCAAAGAGGTCAAAAATATTGTGGTAAAGCAGGAACGGCGTTTTAACCATTTATATGAGGATGAAATTATTAAAGAACTGGCAGAGGAACGGATTTTCATCATCAACGAGCGCCAACTCAATGTATCCCGCGGAGATTTCGTAAGGAAATATTTTCGCGATAAATTGCTCTCTACGCTGGTTCCTGTACTACTGGAAGATGGGAAGCCTTTTCCGGAATTGAAGGACCGCGGAATTTATTTCCTGGTGCGACTGTCGAAAAACAACAGCAGCAAGGTAAAGTACAGTTTGATTGAAATACCGACTGATAATTTAGAGCGGTTTGTGGTGCTGCCTGAAACTAACAATCTGAAATTTATCATTCTGCTTGACGATATTATTCGCTACTGCCTGGACGACATCTACTTTATTTTTGACTACGACGAGGTAGAAGCTTATTCCATCCAGTTAACGCGTGATGCCGAATTGGAACTCGACCGCCATGTGAGTGAGAAGTTTATCGAAGCCTTGTCGAAAGGCCTGCAGAAACGCAAAAAGGGTAAGCCTATGCGTTTGTTGTACGATAACAATATGCCATTGGATATGCTCACCTACTTGGTTGCGAAGCTTGATCTCGGTGTAGATGGCCTCATCCCGGGAAACCGCTATCATAACTTCAAAGATTTTATCAGCTTCCCCAATGTTGGAAGGAGAGAATTGGAGTATCCTAAAGTTCCCCCTCTTGAGGTTAAAGGATTGGAACTAAACAAAAGTATCTTTAGTCAGATCGCAAAGAGGGATTACCTGATCAATTTGCCCTATCAGTCGTTTGATTATATTATCCATTTCCTGCGGGAGGCCGCCATTGATCCAAAGGTTACTGAAATTGATATCACCCTTTACAGGTTGGCTCAGAACTCGCGAATCATCAACGCGCTGATTAATGCAGCGAGAAATGGGAAGACGGTAAACTGCCTGGTAGAGCTGAAAGCCCGGTTCGACGAGGAAAACAATATCAAGTGGACCAAACGCCTGGAAGAGGAAGGGGTAAATGTGAACTATGGCTTGTTAGATTATAAAGTGCACTCTAAAATATGTCTGATCACCCGTAAGGAAAAGGGGAAAGTGGTGCACTATGCCAATCTCGCCACAGGAAATTTCAATGAAAAAACAGCCTCGCTCTATTGCGACCACAGCTTGTTCACTACGCACGAGGAGATTACTTCAGAACTTAAGAAGTTGTTCCGGGGGCTGGAGAAGAAGGTGTTCTATAAAGATTATAACTGCCTGATAGTTTCTCCGCTGCAGACCCGTGAGAAAATCTATTCCTTGATCGATCACGAAATCAAAAATGCCAAAGCGGGGAAACCTGCCTACATGGTCCTTAAAATGAATAGCCTGGCCGATGAGGAGATGATAGCAAAGCTGTACGAGGCGGGGCAGGCTGGCGTCCAGATCAAGATGATCATTCGCGGAATGTGTTGCCTGGTGCCGGGCGTACCTGGGGTAAGCGACAATATTGAGGTGGTAAGTATCATCGATAAATACCTGGAACATGCCCGGGTGTGGATCTTTGCCAACGGAGGCGAGGAGAAAATATACCTTTCTTCTGCTGACTTCATGACCCGCAATCTTGATCATCGTGTGGAGGTAGGATTTCCAATATTGGATCCGCGAATCCAAAAAGAGTTGCGGGATATCATCAACATTCAGTTAAAGGATAATACCAAAGCCAGGGAGATTAACAGTCTGAACAATAACAAGTATCGGAAAACCAACAGCAAGGTAGACTACCGGGCACAAATAGATATATACACTTATCTTAAATACAAAAACTACTAACATTGAGATACGCCGCCATTGATATCGGCTCAAATGCCGTTCGACTGCTGATCGCAGATATTATTGAAAACGAAAAGGAGTATACGTTCAAGAAAAATACACTCATAAGGGTTCCCCTACGTCTCGGCGACGATGCTTTTCTCGATAAAAACATCTCCCCTAAAAAGGCCAATGACCTGGTGAAAACCATGACTGCCTTTAAACACTTGATGGATGTTTATAAAGTGGAAGATTATATGGCTTGTGCAACTTCTGCCATGCGTGAAGCGGAAAATGGGGAGGAGCTGGTGAAGCGCATCAAAGAAGAGGCTGACCTGGAACTGGAGATTGTGGAGGGGCAGAAGGAAGCTAACATTATCTATTCTACCCACATAGAGGAGACTTTGGATAAAAAGAAGAACTACCTGTACATTGATGTGGGCGGAGGAAGCACGGAGCTTTCCATTTTTACAGAAGGGAAAGTGGTTGCTTCCCGATCGTTCCGGTTAGGGACTGTCCGCATTCTTGATAACGCGGATACCGAGGAGACTTGGGATGAAATGAAAGAATGGATTAAGCTTCATACCAAGAAATATCGCAACCTGATCGGCATTGGTACCGGTGGCAACATCAATAAGCTTTTCAAGCTTTCAGAAGAAAAGGATAATCAGCCCTTAAGCATCGCCAAACTGAAGTCTGTTTATCAGTACCTCTCTTCTTTCTCTTTGAAAGAGCGCATCAATATACTCGGGTTGAATCAGGATAGGGCGGACGTAATAATCCCTGCTTCAGAGATCTATCTTACAGTGATGAAATGTGCGGGGGTAAAGGAAATTCATGTTCCGAGGGTAGGGATGGCAGATGGAATTATCAACCTTTTAATAGAAAAAAACTTGACAAAATAAGGACGTTTACTGGCCCAGATTTTGGCATTAATATTTATAAATCAGGAAGAAGCACTTCTATTCTGAGACTATAATTTTTGAAAAACGAGGAAAATTTTATGTAGAGAGCTAAACCGTTCTGTTAAATCGGTGTTATTGCTGTATAACTATCTATGTATGCAGCAAATTTCAAAAATTAACTCTACATATAAACGACCAAAAGTTTTTACCTGGCATATACACGGAACATATCTCTACTACCTGTCGCAGGGAAACTACGACTTATACATACCTACTAGAGACGACAAGGCTGAAGGCTACTACGGAAAGGGTGAAACTTTTCCTTTCGGACCAAATGTACACGAGGTTCCAGCCGAAGAGGTGAAAAACCTCGACCTCGACTGCATTATTTTTCAGTCGAAAAACAACTACCTGAAAGACCAATACGATATTTTGAGCGCTGAGCAGCGCGAACTTCCGCGGATCTACCTGGAGCACGATCCTCCTCGGGAAGTGCCCACGGATACGAAGCATGTGGTGGATGATCCGGACGTGTTATTGGTTCATGTTACCCATTTTAACTGTCTGATGTGGGATAATAACAGTACCCCTACTCATGTAATTGATCATGGTGTAGTGGATCCGGGAGTTAGCTATACTGGCGAAATCGAGCGGGGCATTGTGGTGATTAACAACATTCAAAAGAGAGGTCGCCGTCTCGGACTCGATGTGTTCCTGGAACTAAAGAAGCATGTGCCTCTGGATTTGGTAGGCATGGGTGCGGAGGAGCTCGGCCTTGGAGAAGTAAAATATCAGCAATTACCTGAATTCATCAGCAAATACCGCTTCTTCTTCAATCCCATCCGGTATACAAGCCTTGGCCTGTCTATATGTGAAGCAATGACGATTGGCGTACCTGTAGTTGGTCTCGCTACTACAGAACTTGTAACAGTTATTCAAAACGGTGTTTCCGGCTACGTCCATACCGATATCTACTACCTGGCCGAAAGGATGAAGGAACTTTTGCAAAACAAGGAATTAGCGGTTCAGCTGGGTCGGGAGGGCCAAAAGATAGCCAAACAACGGTTCAATATCCAAAGGTTTGCCACCGATTGGGATGAAACCATTCAGAAAGTCATTGCTGCACGAGCAGCACAAAAAAGCCCGGTTATTATTAAATCAGTGGCATAGGAACAAAATCGGCAAAATCTAACTTCAAGATACATGAAAAAGAAAATCGCTTTTATTAGTGAGCATGCATCTCCGTTAGCGACTTTGGGGGGCGTTGATAGCGGCGGTCAGAATGTCTACGTAGCTGAGTTGGCTAAATTTCTGGCCAAAACAGAATTCACTATAGATATTTTTACAAGATGGGACGATGCAGCATTGCCCCAGGTGGTTAACTGGTTGCCCGGCATTCGGGTGATCCATGTAAAAGCTGGCCCCGTTTGCTTTGTGGCGAAAGAGGAGCTGTTGCAATACATGCCAGAATTTACCCAAAGTATGCTTGCTTTTATCGAAGAAGATGCAGTTCAATACGATCTGATTCATGCGAACTTTTTCATGTCCGCTAAAGTTGCTGCAGAGATAAAGCAAATCTTGGATATTCCCTTCGTAGTCACCTTCCACGCCCTGGGACATGTGCGCCGGATCCATCAAAAAGATCAGGACAAATTCCCTGCAGAGCGACTGAAAATCGAAGAGGAAACGATCAGAAAAGCAGATAAAATTATCGCGGAATGTCCGCAGGATAGAGAGGATCTCATCAACTTGTATGGTGCGTCTGCACGCAAGATTACCGTAATCCCCTGCGGCTTTAGCCCTGAAGAATTCCATCCGATCAACAAGCTGGCGGCACGCCGACTGTTGAAACTTAACCCCGACGAGTTTATTCTGTTACAACTGGGCCGTATGGTTCCCCGTAAGGGAGTGGATAATGTCATCAGGTCGTTGGAGTATTTGAAAGAAACTAACCGGAAAGTACGCCTGGTAATTGTGGGCGGCGAAACGGATGATCCTGATCCGGCAACCTGTCCTGAAATAGGGCGACTGCAAACACTGGCGAAGGAAAAAGGAGTCGAAACCCTCGTCACTTTTGTTGGCCGGAAGAACAGAAATGTGCTTAAATATTACTACGCTGCGGCGGATATATTTATCACAACTCCCTGGTACGAACCCTTCGGTATCACCCCGCTGGAGTCGATGGCAGTAGGTACACCGGTAATCGGGTCGAACGTAGGAGGAATAAAATACAGCGTTATCGATGGGAAAACTGGCTTCCTCGTTCCTCCAAATGCACCCGCTGCGCTGGCAGAAAGGGTACAGCGATTGATCAACAATGAAGCCCTGTTAAAGTCAATGAAGCTGAACTCATTAAAACGGGTGAATACAATGTTCACCTGGGAAAATGTGGCTAAGATGACCGGAAATTTGTACGAGCGCATTCTGCTTGTTACCTACCAAACTTCCCTTGACCTGCAGCCGCAAATCAAAATTAACAAGAAGAGTCAGGCCGCTTAACGCGATGTTGTTGAAGCTGCCTCTGGTTCTGTATGGATAGCTTGCGCACAGTCTATTCCCGATTCCTTTCCGGCAATTGGACGCGGCGCTCAGAGTTCAATGCTATCCTCTATTGTGAATGCACCATTTTTTCTAATCAACAAAAATACATATAACAAATAATGAGAAACTTAGACGGTAAAGTAATACTTGTAACAGGAGGCGCCCAGGGTTTGGGAAAGGCCATTACTACCACTTTAGCAGAAGCCGGAGCCACCGTAGTGATTGGTGATATCCAGGCTGAAAAAGCGGAACAGCTGAGTGCTGAACTATCTCAGAACGGGCAGAATGTGACCTTTAAAAAGTTAGATCTGGCCGATGAGAAGAGTGTGGAAGAGGTGATCAATTCCATCAAATCTGAGTACGGAAGCCTTGACGTCCTGATCAACAATGCCGGTATTGATTTTACGAAGCCTATTATGGAGCTTTCTGTATCTGAGTGGGACGCAGCAATGAAAGTGAATCTTCGCGGACCATTCCTAACCGCAAAGTTCGGACTAGCGGTGATGTCAGAGCAAAGAAGCGGCTACATCATTAACATCATTTCTACTGCAGCACTAAGAGCATGGACCGAAGCATCTGTTTATCATGCGAGCAAATGGGGATTAAGAGGATTTACGCAAGCGCTTTTTACAGAGGCCCGCAAGGTGAATGTAAAAGTTACCGGTTTAATTGCCGGAGGTATGCGTACGCCATTCTTGTTAGATCGCTTCCCGGATATCAATCCGGAAGTATTGCAAGATCCTCAGAATGTAGCAATACAAATCAAGCAGTTACTATCGAACGATACAGACACGGTAGTTCCGGAACTGATGGTAATTCCATTTATGGAAACTTCCTGGCCATAAAACAAAATGAATAAGGCAGTATTTATAGATAAGGACGGAACCTTGATTCCCGATATTCCTTACAATGTGGATCCCGAGAAGATCACGTTGCAAGCGAATACTGCAGAAGGCCTCCGGCAACTTCAAAACCTGGGTTTCTTATTGATTATCATATCGAATCAGGCCGGGGTTGCCAGGGGTTATTTTAAAGAGGACGCGATCGGGGACGTGCAGAAAAAGATTGAGGAATTGCTTCACAACGAAGGGCTGAAGCTGGACGGCTTCTACTACTGTCCTCATCACCCTGAAGGTACGGTAGCTCCCTACGCTGTTGATTGCACCTGCCGTAAGCCGAAAGCCGGAATGTTCATCAAGGCAGCTCTCGATTTTGATGTGGAACTATCAGAATCCTGGATGATCGGCGATATCCTGCACGATGTAGAAGCAGGTAATAGTGCTGGTTGCAGAAGTATCCTGATTGATAACGGCAACGAAACTGAGTGGGAGATAAACGCGTTCAGAAAGCCGGACTACCTGGCAAGAAATATTAACGAGGCCGCCAATTATATCATTCAAAATACACCTTCTATTATAAACTATGAATAACGCAGCGTATCACAAGATCATCAGTCAGTTTGAAAAGTCGCGGGTGTTGGTGATAGGGGATATCATTCTTGATGCCTATTTAAAAGGAGACAGCACTCGATTGTCGCCGGAAGCGCCAGTGCCTGTGGTAAATGTCTCCAGGAAGGAAGAAGCTGTTGGAGGAGCGGCCAATATCGCTCTTAACTTGAGGGCTTTAGGTGCTGAAGTAACCTTCTTTTCTGCAGTAGGTTGCGATGAAGACGCAGAAAAGGCGATCGCTTTATTAAGTAAGACAGGTGTAAATGCAGGGTACATCATCAAGGAGCCGGGTCGGAAGACGATGGTAAAAACCCGGGTGATGGCTAAAACGCAGATTTTGGCCCGCTTCGACTATGGAACACAAATTCCAATAGGCACCGAAACGGAGCACCTGATTGCGGCTTACCTTAAAGAAAAGTACGAAAGCTTTGATGTGGTTATGATCGGCGACTACTATGGTGGAATCTTAACCCCTTATATCATTCAGACTATCCAGCACCTTCAGGAACAGACGCCGAAATTACTGGCGGTAGATTCGAAGGAGCTAACCAGCTTTAAAAGCCTCCGCCCTACGCTGGTAAAACCTAATTATTTTGAAGCAATCAAGCTAGCTGGACAAGGTTACCAGGCTACAGAACGGGTTGAACAGGCGAGGGAAACAGGCGAACTTTTGTTCGAGAAAACAGGGGCCAAGATTGTTGCGCTTACCATGGACGCCGAAGGGGCGCTAATATTTGATAACGGGCAGCTCAGCTATCGCTCTTACGCCTATGAAGTTCCTACACCAAATGTGGTGGGAGCGGGTGACACTTTTATCAGTGCCTATGCGCTTTCTCTTTATGCGGGAGCAGATATACCAATGGCTACCGAAGTTGCTACGGCTGCAGCGGCAATCGCCGTTCAGAAAGATGATACAGCACCATGTTATAGTGCCGAATTAAGTTCGTTCTTTACAATCAATAATAAGATTATCAGCCATGCCGGCGAGCTGAAGAAGCTAGCGGAAATCTACGAGGCCCAGGGTAAAAAAATCGTTTTCACGAACGGCTGTTTCGATATCCTGCACAGCGGACATGTGAGTTATCTGAACCGCGCAAAAGAACTGGGCGATGTATTGATCGTGGGATTGAATTGTGACGAAAGTGTGGCTCGTCTGAAAGGACCAGACCGACCTATTAACCCGCTGGAAGACAGGATGGAGGTATTGTCGGGACTAAGTGCCATTGATCATATCATCTCCTTCGGACATGAAAATGAAGATACGCCAGTGGAGCTGATTCGTGCTGCAAAGCCACACGTGTTTGCCAAAGGCGGAGATTACACAAAAGAAACCCTGCCCGAGGCTAGTGTGGTAGAAGAAATAGGAGGTGAGATCGTGTTCGTACCATACGTGCCTGATCATTCTACCACACGCATCATCCATCGGATCAATAAAGCTAATCCGCTTAAACTTCCTGCTTAACTTATGGAGCTAAGCGATTGGAAAAACTGTCGAAACATCCTGGTCATCCGTCCTGATAATATGGGTGACCTGCTGATGTCTACCCCTGCTATCCGCGCCCTTAAGGAAACAACGGGAGCAAGGATCGCGGTGCTTAGCTCGTCTATGTCTGCCGGTATTGCTAAAATGATCCCGGAGATTGACGAGGCCATTATTTTTGATCTACCCTGGGTGAAGACCAGTAGAAGTGTTTCACCTGAGAGTTTTCAAGAGGTGGTGGAGTTGTTGAAGCAAAGGAAGTTTGACGCAGCCGTAGTATTCACAGTTTACAGTCAGAATCCGCTGCCCACCGTTATGCTTCCGTACCTGGCGGGCATTCCCTTACGGCTGGCCTACTGCCGGGAGAACCCTTACGAACTATTGACGCATTGGGTGCCGGATCAGGAACCTTATTCGTTGATCAAACACCAGGTAAGGAGAGACCTTGACCTTGTCGCTGCTGTCGGTGCTCATACAGCAGACGAGAGGCTGTCACTGCGCGTCAATGAAGGTTTAGCTAAGGCATTAGATGCTAAACTGGCCGGCCTGTCGATCGACCTTAACCAGCCCTGGATCATGCTACACCCGGGCGTAAGTGAAAAAAAACGGGAATACCCGGCAGCGCATTGGATTGAGCTGGGGAAAATACTTTCAGCGGACTACCAACTGCTGCTTACGGGCGGGCCTTCAGAAAAATCGTTGACCCAGGAACTGGCTGCCGGAATTGGGGAAAGAGCTTTTTCCCTGGCTGGGATGCTAAGTTTGGAAGAATTTACGCTGCTGATAAAGCGTGCTCCGCTCGTCATTTCGGTCAATACCGGAACCATTCATATTGCCGCCGCCTGCGGAACACCTGTAGTAGTTTTGTACGCTTTTACCAATCCACAACATTCCCCCTGGAAAGTTCCCGGAAAAGTGTTGCCGTTCAGCGTGCAGGAAGAGCTGAAGAGCCGCAACGAGGTGATCCGCTACGTAAGCGACGGCCTGCTTTTCGATATACCCCTTATGGTATCTCCCGAGGAAGTGGCAGAGGCAGCCAGACAAGTCCTGTCAGGCAACTGTGATGTGATTCCTGAAATGATTCCGTACCAGGAGAAGGAGATGATCGGTTAAGCCTGGCTTCAATCCTGACTATTAGCGCCTTGATCGAAAAAGCTAAATGAGGAGTAGCCGTATTTTCGTTGCTCCCTGAAATTAGGATGATCGTCTAGTTTTTTCGTAGTGGGATGTTCGACGATCAAAAGCCCTTCGGCGCTTAGCAGCTTGCGTTTAAATACCAGCTCGGGAATCAAGGGGATTTGAGGTAAATCATAGGGAGGATCCGCAAATATCAGATCGAAAACATCTGTTTCACTTTCCAGAAACTTAAAAACGTCCGCTTTTTTTGCCTTAATGGCTTCCAGCTTTAGTTCTTTCGCCGTATTTTTCAGGTAATTGTAACAGCCGAAGGTTCTGTCTACCGCAATTACCTCCGGTACACCCCGGGATGCAAACTCGAAAGATAAGTTGCCGGTCCCGCTAAAGAGATCCAGCACCTTCAAATTTTCGAAATCGTACTGATTTCCTAATATGTTGAACAGTGCCTCTTTTGCCAGGTCCGTTGTGGGCCGAACTGGTAAATTCGACGGAGGATTCAATCGGAGTCCCTTTAGCTTACCGCCAATTATTCGCATAGACTTAAGCTAAAAAGCGAGAAAAACCGGTGTGAAGGAAGACTCTTAAAAGTTTCCGGAATACCTGTTACCTGCCTGCAATCTCCAAAGTGAATGGTACTGAAATATTTTTTAATTCTGCGATGGTTTTCACTACCTCTTTCTATTTCACCCATCAACACAATAGGCGTCAGCTCAGCTTGCAATTGCAGTTGTTCCATCAAAAAGAGTAAATAATAGTTGAAATCATCAGGTGTTTCAATCTGAAAAGTGTTGTAGAACACCAACCCTTTCTCTGATAGTAGCAGGGCTTCAAAGCTTGTTGCATTAAAATTCAGGATGAGATGGTGACCCGGGTAAGTTTTCAAAGAGCCCGTAATCAGCGGATCAGCCTGAGAGTAAAATTGGGCAGCCGGTAAGTGTTTTTTTACCGTTGCCTGCAGATCCGCCGGCAACGCAAAGATATTTCTCATCTGTGCCTCTTTCACCAGCCTGCTTTCTGCCTGTATTTCTCCTGCTCCAAGTAAAGTAGCGTAATTGTTCAACTCTGACTCCTGAAACAGCATCTCCGGTATAAAGGTGAACTGACTTGTCTCCAGGGTCACCTTGACGTTAGCGTAGTTCGAGTTGATATAGGGGTAGGCGGCCTCAACTTCATCCAGCACCACTTCAGCTGACTTTGCTGAATTGGAGCTGAACAGCACTACCGCACGTTTGGTGGCGTTGTCAATAACAGCAAAAGAAACCTGGTAAGTGCTGATTCTAACTAACAAATCACAGTTGAGCGAGTTGCTCCAACTGTAGTTTTGATCCTTTAGATGAAGTATACCGTTATCGTTCATTAAAGCAAAACTAATTATTTTGATGGTAAATGCGCATTTTTACACTTTATGAATGTGGTAGATTTATTGCGGAGCCATTTTCCTGTTAGCCCTACGGCACAACAGCAGCAAGTGTTCAGACAACTGCAGGAGTTTCTGCTTTCGCAGGATAAACAGGAGTGCTTTGTGTTAAAAGGTTATGCCGGAACAGGTAAAACGACCATTATTGCCACCCTGGTTAAGATATTACCGCGCCTCAAAATGAAGTCCGCTTTGCTTGCCCCGACAGGTCGTGCAGCAAAAGTGATTTCCAGCTACTCGGGTAAGAAAGCTTACACCATCCACAAATACATCTACAGGAAGAAATCTGCAGTGGATCTGGATATGAGCTTTGTGCTAGCGGAGAATATTGCGGAAAACACCCTTTTCATTGTAGATGAAGCATCTATGGTAGCCAGTCAGGCTGGCGACTTTGGCCGCAATGGTTTGCTGCAGGATCTGATGGAATACGTGTACAACGGTAAAAACTGCAAACTGATGTTTGTGGGCGATACAGCGCAGCTACCGCCGGTAGGCTCAGAGGAAAGCCCTGCATTGGACCCTAAGTTCCTCCAAAGTTATTTCTCGCTGAAAGTCCATCACACCGAAATGACCGACGTGGTTCGCCAGGAAAAGCAGTCGGGTATCCTCTTAAATGCTACCTACATTCGTGACCTCATCCGGGGAGAAAGAGAGGAGTTTCCGAAGCTGAAAGTAGCTGGTTTCCCTGATATTTACCGAATGACGGGTGAGCGACTATCGGAGGGATTGCAGTACGCCTACGACAAGTTCGGTATGGAGAACACGCTGGTGATCTGCCGGTCTAACAAAAACGCAAACAACTATAACCTGCAAATACGAAACCGGATCCTGTACAGGGAGGAAGAGTTAACAGGTGGAGATTTCCTGATGGTGGTGAAGAATAACTATTTCTGGATGCAGAAGGAGGAGAGCTCCAACGCCTTCATTGCAAATGGCGATATCGCTAAAGTGCGGAAGATGCGCAACATTCAGGAGATCTACGGATTCCGCTTTGCGGATGTTGTCCTCGAATTTCTTGATTACCCGGACGATGAGCCGCTTTCCTGCAAGGTGATGCTCGATACGATCTATTCGGAGGGGCCGGGACTTCCTCAGGAAGATCAGCGCCGTTTTTTCGATGCAGTGATGCAAGACTATCTCGATATCCCCGACAGAAAAAAGCGAATGGAAGAACTGAAGCTGAACCCCTACTATAATGCCTTACAAGTGAAGTTTGCGTATGCGGTTACTTGTCACAAGGCCCAGGGCGGACAATGGGATGCTGTTTTTGTGGATCAGGGATACCTTACCGAAGAGATGCTGAATGTAGATTTCCTGAGATGGATGTATACAGCCGTAACACGATCGGTGAAGCAGCTGTTCCTGGTAAATTTCAGCAAAGAGTTTTTTAGTTAAAACTGATGGTAAACGTGGTACCGACGTCGGGAGTACTTTCTATTTCGATGTTTCCACCCATTGCTACAATTTGCGCTTTGGTGATATAGAGACCTACTCCTTTACTATCATTGTTGCCATGGAAAGTCTGGTAGATGCCAAAAAGGTTCTCGCTGTGTTTGCTCAGGTCGATACCCAGCCCGTTATCCTTCACTTCCATAAAGACCTTCTCGTTACGCCGATAGGTACGTACGGAAATCTCCGGTCTTCTTCCGGGACTTCTGTATTTGATGGCGTTAGAAAGTAGATTTTGCATGATGCTTTCCAGATAACTTTTCGGGTAGCGGATATGTGGCGCCTCTGAAAAGTCGTAGTCCAGCTTTGCGTGCGATTTTTTAATATCCGCTGAAAGGTTCTTTACTGCACTATTGTAAATCTGCTTAAAGTTCAGTTCCTCATGTACCGCATACGATTCATGCTTACTCCGCAGCATCTCAATAAGATCATCAAGTTTGACGATCAGGTTATCAGACACCTCCCGGATGATCTCCATAAGTCCCGCTTTCTCCTCTTCGTCTTTCGCTTCTTCATACAGCTGCAGCAAGGCAATCATGTTCACGCCGGGCGAGCGAAGATCGTGAGAGGCTACGTAGGCAAAGCGTTCCAGCTCGTTATTCTGCTTGATCAAATCCTGACTTAAACTTTGGAGCTCGTTTTTTTGACTTTCCAGCCGTTTGTTTTTGTCTTCCACTTCCCTGAATAGTTCAGAAATCTTCTCCTGGTTTTGTACGATACTCACCAGCGCTGATATCACGATAAGCAGTAACAGCCAGTTGCTCACCACCGAGAATATTTGGATGCGCTTGGTTTGTTTTTCTATCGACTCATGGTTCCTCAGCAATCGGGTATTTTCAATTTGTGTTATCCTGCTGAGCACTTTTTCAATATTCTCCATCATCATCCGCCCCTCATTGCTTTCGATGATCGCCCGGGCCTGGGATGGTTGACCGTTTTTTTGCAGATCGATAGTTTGTGCTATAAGCGCTCTTTTAAGCTTTATTAGTCGGCTTAAGCTATCCAGGTTTGCCTGTTCTTCCTCGCGTTCACCAAGGCTTGTGAAAAGAGACAGATACAGGTCATCTATTCTCAGAGATGCACCTTCGTAGGGCTTAAGATAGCTGGTATCGGAGGTTAAAAGGTAGGCTCGCTGGCTGCTTTCAGCGGTTCTCAGTGCAGCAAGCAGGCTCTGTGCAGTTTCTACAATTTCATATGTTTCCCTGCCTGCGGCGTAGCTGCGGGCATTTCTGGATGATTGCAGCAGGAAAAAGACAGTGTTTACCACAATGATTAAAATTGTAGCCCCAATCAGGTAATATATGTGTTGGGAATTTTTCATCCTACTTTTAGCAGTCCTGAATTTTTTGCTTTAGCTTCTTTATCCAAAAAAACACACTTTACTAACTACAAATATTAATAAAAAAAATACAGGATCAGCGCCCATTATGTCCGAAATTCGCAAAAGCGACCTAAACTCTTGTTTCCGAGCTCATTTAATTGGCTGTTTCCTGACGCTGTGTCCTTCAGCTTCGACAACAATTAAATACTTACTTTTGCGATTTCAAATATCAGTCTAGTGCAGCTTCAAGGACCGTTCCCTGTTGCTATAGCCTGAGTACAAAAAACAAACCGAATGGACTCCGATCTTAAAAAGTTGCTTCGCGTAAGCTTATACATGGCTGTTGGCATTCTCATTATCTATTTTCTTTTTTCATACTTACTGCAGTAAGTGCAAAGGGAGCCCACATGCGCCCAGAATCCGCCAACTTTTTGATGTTTAAAATCGTAGACGGTAGGAAAACCGCCTGCTTGATTAAATGTTATTATCTCTCTTTCTATACGAATTATTAACCTCTCTTCCAAGGTATGATCGCTAACGACGCTAAGATGAGAAACGGTACTGCAACAGACTTTAAGCTTATTTTTCAATCGCTTCCCGGGAAGTTTCTGGTAGTCGGTTCTCAAGCTCCTTTTTTGGTGCTGGCCGCTAGCGATGAACTGTTGCAGTTCGTTGGGAGATATTCAGACGAGGTGGTAGGCAAGAGTATCCTGGATTTTTACCGGAACGCTACGGTAGAAGCCAACCTCGTGCAGTTGGAAGACAGCTGCCGGCGGGTAATGGAATACAAGAACGGGGAGAATAGAGTTTTTGCCAGGTACAAAATCGGTCGGTCTGGCGAAACGGTTGAACAGTTCTGCCAGGCAGAAAATAAACCAGTAGTTGACGAAAATGGCAAATTGTCGTTCATCATACATAGTATAACAGACCTCAATCGCCAGACGAATGTGAGCAGCAATAGCGAAAATGAGGATGAAGCGTTCAAGCAGCGGGCAAGGGAAGTTGGAGAAAAGAGAAGTACTGAGGCGATATGGGAAAGTGAGCGGAATCTTCGCAATTTAATCCTGCAGGCGCCAGTTGCCATTTGTATTTTCCGCGGCCCCGACTATAAAGTGGAAATAGCGAATGACCTGATGCTGGAATCCTGGGATAAAAAGGCGGAGGAGGTGCTGAACAAGCCAGTTTATGAGGCATTGCCGGAAGCAAGAGGACAGGGCTTCGAGGATCTTTTGCACCGCGTGTATACCACAGGCGAAACCATCACCGCCTACGGAGTGGCAGGAACCCTAACGCGGAAAGGGGTAAAAGAGACTTATTACGTAAACCTGGTTTACCAGGCATTGAGGGAAGCGGACGGTACAATTTCGGGTATCATGATTGTGAACATCGACGTGACCGAACAAATTTTAACCCGCCGGAAGATAGAAGAGGCAGAAGAAAGGGCCAGGTTAGCTGTAGAAGCTGCCGAACTGGGAACTTACGAAGTTAATTTGCTTACCAATGAGCTGTTTGTATCCCCCCGGCTGGCTGCAATTTTTGATGTTGAAGAGAATGCCGACCGGGAACGGTTTGTGTCGGCAATCCACCCTGACGACCTTCCTATCCGTGCTAAGGCACACGAAAAGGCGACAGGGTCGGGTGTTTTGGAGTACGAAGCCCGCGTAATCAGAAAGGACAGGAGCACACGTTGGATCAGGGTAAAAGGAAGAGTGTATTACGATCAGGAGAACAGGGCATCGCGACTGATCGGTATGGTCCAGGATATCAACGCGGAAAAGGAGACGAATCGTCAACGGGACGATTTTATCAGCCTCGTCAGTCACGAGTTAAAGACGCCGATTACCAGTTTAAAGGGCTATACCCAGCTGCTAAACAGGAAGTTTCGGGCACTCCAGGATGAGAAGTCCACCGCTATGCTTGAAAAAATGGACGAACAGGTGAAAAGACTGCACTATATAGTACAGGACCTGTTGGATGTGAGTCGCATTGAAAGCAATAAGATTAAATTCCGGATGGAGGAATTTGCCTTCCACAGGCTAGTTGTGGAAACTATCGAAGAAGTTCAGCGAACCTCAGAAACCCACCGGATTGTGTTGCTACAGAATGAAGAAGCGACCATAAACGCCGATAAAGAACGGACTAGCCAGGTCCTGATCAATCTTCTTACTAATGCGCTTACTTATTCTCCGATGGGGAATGAAGTGGAAGTGTCCTCTTATCTGCAAAACGGCGAAGTCATTTGTGCGGTAAAAGACTATGGAGCAGGGATAGAGCCGTCAAAGCAGCGGAGGATTTTTGAACGATATTACCAGGCCGGCGACACCAATAAGTACAACTCCGGACTGGGCCTTGGTCTGTTTATCTCCGCTGAAATTATTAAACGGCAGAACGGACGCATATGGGTAGAAAGCGAATCGGGGAGTGGAGCTACTTTCTACTTTAGTCTGCCGGTGTAATTCAGCCCTCTATGGGGAGGGTAAACCAAAATTTTGACCCCTTGCCCAAACTGCTTTCTACTCCTATTTTTCCGCCATGTTTGGCGACAATCTCCTTGGAGATATAGAGGCCTAATCCGAGTCCTGAGATCTGGTGCCCGGAAGAATCTACGCGGTAGTACCGCTGGAAAAGGTGTGGAAGTTTTTCTTCCGGAATGCCCTGTCCAAAATCTTCAACTGTGACCTTGGCAAATCCCTCTGATTTTTCGATGTGGATGATGATTTTTCCGGACTGGGGACCGTATTTGACTGCATTGTTCACCAAATTTACGATCACCTGATCGATACGGTGGAAATCCGCATACACCTGCAGATGGAGATCGCCCTCCACAACAATCTGATGAGTACCCTCCATGCGCACGTGCTGGCAGCAGTCGTTGATCACTTTTGACAAGGCGAAAAACTCTTTATTCAGCGTTAACTGTCCTTCATTCAGCTTCGTTACATTCAACAAATCTTCTATCAAATAAGTCAATTTGCTGATACTTGAAGAAGACTGCTTAACCAATCTTTCCAGCTTGTTGTTCGGGTCATTGGCGGTAAACCTTTCTATCAGTTGAATGGATGCCTTCAGGGAGGTTAGTGGTGTTTTTAGTTCATGGCTCGCAATGCCGATGAAGTCATCTTTCCTTTTTTGAGCCAGAGCCTGTTCCGTGACATCTGTGGCAACTGCCATCACTGCATTAATTACTCCGTCAGCGTCCCGTAACGGAGCGTATACAAAGTTCAGATAGGTAGTTTCAAGTTTGCCATTCCTGGGAAGATTTGCCGGACGCTCAAATGCACTGAACGATTCCCCACTATGATAGACACTGTGCAGAAGCTCCTCAAAGCCCTGTCCCCTTGCCTCTGGTAATCCTTCAAATATAGGTTTTCCTACAATCTCGTCTGTTGTTCCCCAAATTTCCAGCATCATAGCATTGGCAATTTCGACTATGAATCCGGGGCCTTTAAGGATACAAATAGCTACGGGGGCCTGCATGATCATTCCCCTCAAGTTAGCTTGGCTGATTTCGACCTGGCGTCTTGCCTCCACTAGTTCGGTCACATCTGTGGCTGTACATAACACGCCCCATATCGTTCCATCTGCTTCCTTTAGCGGCTGATAGGCGAACTTGAAATAATAGGTTTGTAAGATGCCGTGAGTTTGCAGATCTGCACGGTCTTGTTCTGTGTGATAGGATATCCCCGTTTCATATACCTTCCGCAACAGTTCTGGAAAAGGCTGCTGAACTATTTCCGGAAGCGCTTCAATGAACGGCTTTCCGATAATTGAAGCGTCTTTTCCCCACACTTTAAGCGTTGCTTCATTAGCGTATACAACTTTCAGATCGCTACCTGCACAAACGTAAATTGGGCTGGGAGACGAGTTGAATATAGTGAGGAGGTGTTTCTCGACAAGTGGTCTGTGATTTTCCAAGATTATCCTTTGTAATAACTGAAAAAAGAACCAATGTCGGCGGTGAAAGTTTGGGACAATATCGGACCGTTAGTTTCCAACTAGTTCAAAGATTTCAAGCCACTTAGCGCAAAAGGCACCATCAAGCTGGTCAGGAATTTGAGTGCCCCTGGTCAGATTTTTATTTTTGAGCAAGTGTTGAGATGACACTCGCCTGTTCCGCGCATTATCCTACAGGCCATGGAAAACCGAACATCGTTTGAATCGTTTAACTTATCAAAAAAGTTATGCTACTCCAATCGTTAATAGCTGAATTTGAGCATGAAGTAAGTAGTACGCGCAAACTATTGCAGGCGGTACCTGAAAAAGACCTTGCCTACAGACCTTCTCAAATTTCATGGACGATGGGTGAACTGGCGCAGCACATCGCTACCATCTATTATTGGTATGTCGGTACCTTAACTATGGACGTTTACGATATGGCTGCCGATTCCCTTGAACGCGGAGCTCCGGAAGACATCCAGGCAACTCTTGATCTTTTTGAGCGGAACGTGGAAAAAGCCAGGGCTGCATTAAAATCAATAACTGAAGAAAGATTACAGGACCAATGGACCATGAAGGTGGGAGAGCAGGTAGTGCTTGGCCCTATGCCACGTGGTACAGTAGCCCGCGGTTTTCTCTTCAATCATCTGTACCACCACCGCGGTGAGCTGATTGTTTACCTCCGGGCTACGGGAAATAAAGCTCCCGGTTTATATGGCCCTACTTACGAAGAATCTCAGGGAAAAATTGGGGAACAACCATAGGATCTATTGACCCTATCCGTCAGGGATAACTCTGATGGATAGAGCACTTTGATTTATCCTTTTACGGTCTCTAACCAGGCCTGCGCCATCAGGCGGTTTCCAGCGATGGTAGGATGAACCCCGTCATACGTCCAGTACTCCCCGGGCGCCAACTGTTGCGCTTTATCGAAAACGCTTTGGTAGGGGATAAAGGCCGCACCGTATTGCTCCGCAACTTCCCGTGCCGCTTTGCGATAGTCGTTGAAAGCAGGAAACCAGGTCTCGTCTACGGCTTTAATGCCTGCCACAGCAAATGGTTCTCCGATGATCAATTTCAAGTCGGGAATTTGTTGCCGGCTGCGGTCGAGGAGAGCACGGTAGTCGTTCCGGTATTTCTCCAGCGTGCCGGCGTAATTGCCCCTTTTCATATGCCAAAAGTCGTTCACTCCAATAAGAATGCTGAGTACCGTAGGCTTCAACGCTAAGGCATCCGCTTCCCAGCGGTCTGCCAGCTGATATACTTTGTTTCCGCTGATACCCTTGTTGAAAATAGATAAAGTTTTGTCCGGATACTGCTGAAGCAGATCGGCGGCAGCCATAAAAGCATAGCCACTGCCCAGAGCGCTGGCGCTGTTCGCTTTCATATCATCCTTTTTCCGTCCGGCGTCGGTGATCGAATCCCCCTGAAACAGGATGATATCATTTTTCTTCAGCTGTACCCTCTTTGCTTTCTCGACGGCAAGGGCACTGCTGACAAGGCCAGGAATACTTAACGTTGCTAGACCTCCTATGGAGGCCTTCTTAATAAAGTCTCTTCGGCTGTTGTGCTCTTCGTGCTTCATGGTGTTACGTAGTTAATCTTATGCTTTTAAAGCCAATTAGCGATTCTAACAGAATTAATCAGCTTTTCAAAATCGACGTACGTATTCCCGTAAAAAATATTTGATTGGAGCCTGTTCAGAGAGGGAAAGAGATTAAAAAGAAGTTCAAATAAAAAGCCCACGAGAACCTTTCCCGCGGGCAAATGCTAAACAGATTCTTATTTAATAAGCTAAATTAGTAACGCGTATTAATACCTGCTTGTTTCAGGCAATTCTACTTAATCTGATTTTTCTACGACTACCCTTTTGCAGGGGCCTTGAGGTAGTCTAGTTATAATTTAGCAGTGGCTGTTTATTCTTCACCTGCCGCTGTGTCTCCCGTCCAAGGCATAAAGGGAAAAGTGGATGAGTACGTTCAAATCCCGGACAAGCCTACAGAATTGCTTTATTACGATTTATTAAAGTATTCATAAAACGCTTATCTCCCACGGAACAGCTATAAGATCTTAAGGTATCCATCCGCGAAAGCGTAATTCTGACTTTTTATTCAGGTGCCCCAACGAGGCAGCCTATGTCAGCACGCGCTGAGTAAATGCGTACCGGATGAGTTGGGCCGTGTTCCTTGCTCCAAGCTTCTCCAATAAGTTGCTGCGGTGTCCTTCTACAGTTCGTTTGCTGGTAAATGTTTTCTCTGCGATTTCCTTATTCGTATAACCTTCGGCAATCATGAGCAGTACTTCACGCTCGCGGGCTGTCAAATTCGTGAGGATCGGGGAGGGTGTCTCAACCGGTGCTTGGGATGCTTTTTTGACTAAAGCGACAGCGAGGGAGGAACAAAGTACTTCCTTTCCCGCCATTACATGCTGGGCGGCAAATAACAATTCGCTCCTGCTTACATCTTTCATCAGATATCCGTGGATGCCTGCCGAGAAAGCTTTCTGAATGGCAGCATCGTTACAGGTATCGCCAAAGCAGAGAACCTTAACGTTCCGAAATTTGGAAGTGATAGCCTTGAGCAATGCAAGTTCCAATTCTATTTGAGAGGCAAGGAATACGATAGCCAGCTCTGGTCTTAGGCCGCTTTCGAGCATGTATACCAGGTCTTTCAGGTCTTCGCCTTCCTGCAACAGATCAAGGTTCGGATCCGATCCCAGAATTTCCCTGATTTCTTTTCTTCTTTGATGGTCGGGTAGTGCTAATACGTAGTTTTTCATAGGATTTTATTTACAGGTTATGGTTTTTGTCCGGGCAGGAAGACTTTCATCCGGTCGGCGTTACTGTATTTTTTATACCATTGGATAGCCGGCATTAATTCGGCAGCCGAGCAGATAGAGCTTCCAATATCTTCAAAAAGGTAAACACAGTTATCTGCCAGGGCGTAAATCTGAGAGGTGCTGAGGTGGGCTGCCACCTGCTCCCTGAGCTTGGATACCTTTACCCTTATTGCTCCCTCATAATCGCAGAGATATTCGGTATTTGGTAGGTGACTATAAGTTACAACTACAAAATTGTTTTTCTTTGAATCCATAGGTCAACGTTAAATTGGTTGTTAATTGTCATCGGCAGCGGTATACGATCTATTGGCTCTGTTGCCTGCTATTCCTCATTCCCGACAATCAACACTTCCCTCCTGTTTGTTTGGTAGTGTACTGACAAAACTGGCTAAAGAGATTAAACCCGAATACCGTTGAAATACCCCTTTTTTCCCGGGATAAATACGGGTAAAAATACTTGCTGCCAGCGGATGGATTTTGGGGAAAGAGGACAGGAGTATGGGAACAACAACAACGGTCGACGAGCATCAGCAATGCAACCCTCACAATTTGGGAGGTAAAGCCTTCAGGGATCTCGGCAATAAGGAACTGGTTTTTCCGCTGGATCATGACTTCCCGACCATCAGCACTAAACAGATAAGGTGAAGTTAAATCCCTGCAGCGATGCGGAATCAGGTGAACTTATCATGGTGCTGCTTGTTATGGAAGAAAGAGACAGTTAAATTGATGAAGAGCAAGGTACTAGGAGTATTGCGGGCGAAAGCGGAGAAGTTGCTAAATGATAGATACGATATTAACGACCCCAACCGTGCTGTAGAATTCGATCGCATTTTCCATGAGTTGCAGGTGCATCAGGTGGAACTGGAAATGCAGAATGATGAGCTCATGGCTGCGAATCTTGAAATTCAGAAACAGAAGGATCGCTTTTCTCATCTTTTCGAGTCTGCCCCTGTAGGCTATATTGTAGTTAGCCGCGAGGGCCTTGTAACGGACATTAATCAGACAGCCTTGCGCTTATTCAATAACGATAAAAGCATGATGCGGGGTAAACCACTTGCTGCTTTTGTTTCCCCCGGAGATATATCCTGCTACTACCAGTTTTTAAATAGCATTACAAAAAGGGGGACCGAACAGAGTTGCGAATTGCAGTTGCTGAGACGGGAAACGGGAAGTTTCTGGGGGCTTTTTCATGCAGTTCCTGTGGGTGCGGATGAGCCCGATCGGCAGATCTATGTAACATTAACTGACATTACAGAAAAGCAGGCGGCAGAAAAAGAGTTGCGGCAAGCCAAGCAGCGGCTTGATCTGGCCCTTGAAGCCTCCGCCACTGGTATATGTGAACTAAATCTCGATACTAGGTGTTTTTACCTGGATGAGTATTCCTGTCGATTGTTCGGATTGGAAGGGCAATTTTTTGCGGGTCCTCTCGACCGGTTGATGCATAGAATACATCCCGACGATCGGAGACAATTGGAAAACAGCCTTCGTGTGGCAGTAGTACGGCAGCGGTCATTAGCGGCAGAGTTTCGTATCATCAATGAGGATGAAGATATTAAACATATTCAGGCACGCGGGCGCCTGGTCGATGGTGAAGAACAACGGAGCTTTTTAGCAACCTTCACAGACGTCACCGAAAGGAAATTATGGGAACAGGAAACGCAACGGCTGAAGGATGAACAGGATAAGGCCCTGCTCAACGCAGCGCTGGAAGCAGAGGAGAATGAGAAAAAAAGAATGAGCGATGCCTTGCATGATGGCGTAGCTCAAATGCTATATGCCGCTAAACTCAACCTGGATCACCTTCGTTCGCAGGCAAAAGGTCTTTCTTTTCAGCAAGTGGCAGATTTAATTGAGCAGACGATCAAGGATGTAAGGGATCTCTCGTTTGAGCTTACGCCCGCAGTGTTGCTGGATTATGGACTGCGTCCAACAGTCGAAGAAATGACCCGAAGGCTAGCTAGTGAATATCTGTCCTTCAGCACCGATATTAATCTGGGAAAATCGATCCCCGCGAGTCTCCAGCTAAACATCTACCGTATCACTCAGGAACTGGTGAACAACGCGATCAAACACGCGCGCTGCGACAAAATATCGATCGAAGTGTATCGAAGAGGTGATACTATTTTTATAGAGGTGAGCGACAATGGGGTAGGGGTAAAGAAAAATACCGGCAAAAGCAAGCCCAATGGCACTGGTTTAAGCAGTATCCGAAACCGCATAAAACTTTACGATGGCAAAATTGCTATCAAGGCCAATGTCCCTTCTGGCACGCAGGTCTCTGTTAAGCTAAAATATATAGAACCTGCAAGCACACAAGATGAGTCAAATTAATTCAATTATCGTTGTAGGAGCCTCCGCCGGGGGGCTTAAAGCTATTGGAGAACTTTTGTCTGTATTGCCGGGCAACCTGGAGGCTCCCGTATTTGTTGTGTGTGCTGCAATTGGAGAACGAAAACACTTGTTGCTGACCACCGCCGATCATCAGGAACAGCTGGGTAATACCAGCATGCAGCAGGAAAAAAACAGGCAGGCAAAGGAACTGCAGCTGCATATTGACCGGATAAAAAACCTGATTGGATCATTAACCTCAAAGGCCTCCGCCAATAATGGCGGATATGAATAATGCTTAAAGAGTTTAGTTGATCAGGAAAAAGCATTCTGGCAGGACCCACTTGAGAAGACCTGCCAGAATGAGACCTATGCCTGTAAAAATTCTACTCCTTGCCGCTAAACAGACTTCTTAGTTTATTATTTCTCAACCAAAGCGCTCCCCAGGCAAGTATTCCAAGGTAAACAGAAAACAGAACATGGGAGAATAGCGGGTTATCCAGCCGCACATGGGTGGCTACTGCCCCTCCAAAATAGCCGGTTAGCAGAATCGCACCGATTAATTCAGTTCTTCTGTAAGCGTAAAGCAGTATTGATACAAGTCCCAGCGTCCCAAGGATAGGAAGGTGATGACTTTGATAGCCGAGGTCCATTGTACCTCTTACAATTTCTTCGTTCGGGAAAAACTTGAAAATGCTGTCGAAAAGCATGAATAAGATAACAATACCGCCCATAATCCGGGATGTCCAAAGCCGGCCTTTTGTTATGCCGGCAGCTTGTGAACTTAAACTTAGAGTTGCCATGATGTTTAGTTGATGATTTTATGATTATTCAATTAATTGTTTCGCTTCTTTCTGAAAACCTCTGACTTTTTTAGCCTTGCTTCATTTTACATTTCAAAGTTACGCAGCGCTACCCGGGTCGGTGAGGGTTGAATACGACTACTATAGGGTGTATTACGAAATAAAAATGACATTGCCGGAAGCTTCTTCACGAGCAATCTTGAATCGCCAAAAAAAAATCTTTATTTAGATGTGAAATTGAGTCGGCAACTGCATCCCCCGGTAATATTAGCAACGACATGCCTTACAAATATGAATAAGATCCTTATCACCTTGCTCTTCAGCCTCTGTTTTTCCCTGTCGGGTTTCGGTCAGTCTCCCGACAAATACGAGCAGATTACCGCTAAAATAGATTCGCTGGCTCTGGCCGGACTGCCGAAGTCGGCGCTCGCTCAGATTGAGGCTTTCGACAAGCTGGCACGAGCGGAGAAGAACGTGCCCCAGCAAATTAAGGCGACGATCTATAAAATGCACTTTTTATCCTACCTGGAAGAGCAGGCTTTAGAAACGATCATTCGGCAGTTACGCGCTGATATCGCCACAAGTAGTTATCCTGTAAGGCCGGTTTTGCAATCGCTTTTAGCAGAAGTATTCTGGCGGTATTATCAACAAAACCGCTATCAGTTCAATAGCCGTTCCGTCCTCGAAAAGCCGGATCCTGATTTTACCCGCTGGGATCTGAAGACGATTATTAAGGAGGTGTCTAGCTTGTATAAAGCCTCGCTAATTAATGCGGATCAGTTACGAGTTACTCCGCTGAGTGTCCTCCAAGGTGTCTTGGCAGGTGACTCCCGCACCCGCTACCTGCGCCCCACCTTGTATGATTTACTCGCCCATCGGGCACTCGATTTCTTTCTCGAAGAAGAACCGGATTTGCTGAGGCCGAGGCAGCCCTTTAGTCTCTCAAGTGCTGATTTTTTTGCTCCTGCAGAGGTATTCGTAAACCTAAAGGTGCAGACTGCTGATACTAGTTCTACCAGCTACCAGGGGATTCAGCTATTGCAGGATCTTACCCGGTTTCAGCTGCGGGAGAACAAGCCCGACGCCCTGGTGGATGTTGATCTGAAGCGCCTGAATTTCCTGTTTCAGAAGTCCGTCAATCCCTTGAAAGATTCCCTCTATCTGCAGAGCCTCGAGAACATCGGGGGGAGTTTTCCCGAAAGTAAGATTGCAGCTGAAGCATTGATCCACATCGGTCAGTACTATCAACAGAAGGATAGTTTAAAACTAGCCAGGCAATATTTTGAAAAAGCACGTAGCTATAAAGGCAGCGATGCGGCACACAACGCGGGCCAACGGATAAAAGAAATTCAGCAGAAAGAGATGTCCTTCTCGGTTGAAAATATAAATATACCGAATCGCCCGATGCTGGTGCTGCTGCGCGCCAGAAACTTGAGCAGGATGCAGTATCAATTGTACAAGCTATCCGACAAGCAGGTTAACGAAATAAGCAAGCTGAATGCCGATGCAGGCCGGTGGGGAAACGAGAGTATTGTCCCCTCTAAGGCGCTCCTGCGTTATCTGCGGCAGCAAAAAGTGTTCAGAACGGCAGAGGCGCAGCTTCCCCTGTGGGATGATTACAGACGGTATAGCACTGAGCTGGCCCTGGATCCCCTGGTCCCCGGGCGTTACCTGTTTTTAGGCAGGGAGGCGGGAGCCCTTGATGACTCCCTCTCTCATATGCTGGAGTTCAAGGTGAGCAATCTGGCCTACAGTTCCAGGGTAAATCCCTCCGGTACTATCGAGCTGCGGACATTGAACCGGGAAACCGGCGAGCCACTGCCAAAAGTGAACGTCATCATGAAATACGTACAGTACCATTCGGGCAAGAGGGCAGATGTGACTCTCGGCGAGGGGCGAAGTGATGAAAATGGGCTGATCCACTTTTCCTCAGTAAACAAAAATAATAATCAGGTTACCGTGCATCTAAAGACCGCTGATGATGAACTTTATGACGACTCGGAATATCTCTATGGCGTAAGAAGCAGAGCGGATAAGGAAGTCGAAAGGGAGCATACCTTCTTTTTTACGGACCGGCAGCTCTACCGGCCGGGGCAGACCGTTTATTTCAAAGGGCTGCAGGTGGTTCAGTCTGAGGCGGGGTCTCGGATTGTGAGCGAAGAAGCAATGGAGGTGATGCTTAAAGACGCCAATGACAAAGAACTAGCTAAACTACAGGTGAAGACAAACGATTTTGGAACTTTCCAGGGGAGTTTTATCATCCCGCAGAATATTTTAAATGGCAGAATGAGCCTTCGGACTGAGGATGGAATACTTTGGTTTAGGGTCGAAGAATACAAGCGGCCTACTTTCGCCGTAGAGTTGGAGCCTGTAAAGGAAAGCTACCGCCTCAACGACTCGATCACGGTAAAAGGCAGGGTAAAGGCCTATTCGGGTTATGGACTTTCGCAGGCAAGAGTCGCCTACCGTATTGTTCGGAAAAGCTCGGCCTTTCAGGATTTTAGAAACGGTTTCTTTAACAGAACTACCGAGATTCTTTCGGATACCATGATCGCGAACCTGGCGGGCGAATTCAACATCAGATTTAAGGCTGTTCCTGACGAGAGAAGCAATCAGAAAGACCTGGTCTATACGTATGAGCTAAAGACCGACGCGACGGATCTCAGTGGTGAAACCCGCTCGAATCTGCAGCAGATTACGATAGGTGAAAAAGTACATATCATCAATGTGCTGCTACCGACCCTGTTGGTCGCCGGCGACGGTTCAATTGCAGGAGGGACAGCGGCAGGGACGGGAACACGCGGTGCTCCGCTTTATGTGGTCGATGGAACTCCGGTAGAGGACATAAACGACCTTTCTCCCGATGATATTAGTAACCTGAAGGTACTTAAAGGTGTGGAAGCTGCAGCGCTTTATGGTTCCAGGGCGGCCAATGGTGTCGTTATCATCACCACCAAAGGAAAAAGCACGCCGAGTCTGGAGACGAGGAAAACCAACGTCTTTATTGTCCCGGTTAAGCTGGAGAATCTAAACAGACAGGATTTAGAGGGCGTATTGCATATGAAGGTGTATGCATTGAAATCTCCTGATCGGCCATTGATAGACCGGCTCTGGCCCTTTCCTGACCGCCCACTGCTTAGCAAAAAAGAGTATCAGCAACAGTTTCCGTTCCTGCCGTATAAAGACGAGCAGGATGAAAAGAAATGGCCCGTCGACCGCCTGATCGCCGAAAGGGAAATCAAGCTAAGCCCGGGTAAAAGCAGTTTCCTTGATCTGTCCTTCCTGAAGAAACAAAAGACCGGAAGCTACCGGCTAGAGATTGCCGCACGGGATGCAAAGGGGGATACGAGCTCTATAGTACTTCATACGAGTTTAGTAGCTGAACCGGCAGCACCTGTAAAACTACAAAACTGGGTAACACCTGTAAAAACCAGCGTAGTGACGGGAAGGGCGGCCGAGTTTATGGTAGGACTAGGGGCACCGGCGAGAATTTTAATGGAAACCTACGATGGAGACAAGCGATTATCCTCTAGATGGATTAGCATCGGACGAAAGCAGCAGCTCATCCAGATTCCGGTAGAACTGACGACAAAGCAGCCTGCCGTACAGTTCTTAACCGTGTTCCAAAACCGGATGTTTAGCAGCTATCATCGCATCAGCATTTTGGAGCCGGAGAAGAATCTGAACATTCGCTTCCAGACCTTCCGCAATAAGCTGGAGCCAGGACAAAAAGAGCAGTGGTCCCTGCAGCTAAGCGGACAAGATCGGCAGGTAGCAGAGATGGTGGCCACGCTTTACGATGCTTCACTAGACAATATTGTCAGTCCTCATCCCTGGCAAGTGAAGCCTTCGGGTATAGACAGCTTCGCTCCCCTTTATTTTCAGTGGCCTAGTTGGAACTTTGTCCAGGCCGTCAATAGTGCCCCATTTAATTATTATTATAACAACATCCAAATCCGGACGCGAGCCTATGAAGCGCTCGACTTGCTGGGCTACAGTTATTTTGGTGGCTATAATCCGGGCTATCATGACTACCTCCGGCGACTGGAAGAAAAGTCCCGGATCCTGGCTGCCGATCAAAGGCTGAAAGAGGAATACAGGAAAAATGCAGCCCTTGTAAAAGATGGATTTGATGCCGTCGGACGTGTAACTGACAAACAGGGCAGACCGCTGGTGGGTGTGTCCGTCAGACTAAAGGGAAAATCAATTGGAACAAGCACCGATTCCAAAGGCGCCTTCCGGATCAAAGTACCTAAACATGCCGTCTTGATTTTTGCATATATAGGATTCAAGAGCCTCGAAATGCCGGCAACTTCGCAACCGATGACGGTTCAGTTAAAGGAAGATGGAGCGGCATTAGAGGAAGTGGTGATAACAGGCTATGGTACGCAAAAGCGGAAGGAAGTGCTTGGTTCGGTAAGTGTTGCAACTGTACCCGAAGCCCTGCAGAGCGTCGTTCCGGGAGCAGCCAGGGAGCTAAGGATCCGCGGTACCAGTACTGTTGTCGCCGAGGATAACGCTGTTTACGACTTTGCCGGACCGGTACCTCTGGTTAAACCAAAGGAAATCAGCCTACGACGTAACTTCCAGGAAACTGCTTTCTTTTATCCGCAGTTGCGGACGAATGAAAAAGGGGAAATCCGGATTGAATTTACTATACCTGAAACGCTGACCCGGTGGCACTTCAAAGGCTTCGCTCATACCAAAGGCCTGCAAACCGGAATTATTGAAAGCGAAGTGATCACTCAAAAGAGCCTGATGATCTCGGCCAACACTCCCCGTTTTTTACGGGAGGGAGATACGATCCTGCTGTCGGCCCGAATTGCTAATTTGACTGAGGCTCCCCTGAGTGGCCAGGTCCGGCTTCAGCTTTTTAATGCCCTGAATATGCAGCAGGTCATGTTGCTAGCCGATCCTGCACAGGCGGAACAGGCTTTCCAGTTGGAAAGCGGGCAGAACAAGGCGGTATCATTCAGACTCATTGTTCCATCCAGTCTTGATGCGATCACGTACCGGCTTACTGCCGATGGGGGAGATTTTACCGACGGAGAGGAAAACACCATCCCTGTATTGCCCAATTCCATGCTGGTAATGGAGTCGATGCCCATGCTGGTAAGGGCCGGACAAAACAAGAACTTTAGCTTTGAAAAGCTTTTAAATAACAGGAGCACAACGCTGCGACATAAAACCCTGACGCTGGAGTATACGCAAAATCCGGTCTGGTATGCAGTACAAGCCTTGCCCTACCTGATGGAGTTTCCATACGAGTGTTCGGAGCAAACCTTCAGCCGTTACTTTGCTAATAGCCTGGCCAGTTCGATCGTAACCCGTTTGCCTAAGATCAAGACGGTGTTTGAACAATGGAAAGGCCTGAACAGCTACTCTTTATGGTCTAACTTAGAGAAAAATCAGGAACTGAAGGCGCTGTTGATTGAGGAAACGCCCTGGTTGCGGGAAGCGATGGATGAGAGTGAACAGAAAAAGCGGCTCGCCTTGCTGTTTGATTTGAATAAGATGCGGGATGAAATGCAGCTAAACCTGGAAAAATTGCAGAAGATGCAGCGGCCGGACGGCGGTTTCCCCTGGTTTGCTGGCGGCAACTACTCCGACCGGTATATTACGCAACATATCCTTGGCGGAATGGGACAGTTACAACGGGTAAAGGCGGTTAATTTGGAAGGACGCCTTTTGGATGTGACGGAGAATGCATTGAAATTTGTAGAGCAGGAGCTGATTGAAGATTACAGGGAAGCCCTTAAGTACGAACAGAAACACCGTACCCAGCTGAAAGAGGTATCCACCTTAACCCTTCACGCGATGTATGTCCGTAGTTATTTCCCCGGCCGGCAGCAGTCGGCAGCCTTGAAATCAGCCCTGAACTATTTTCTTCCAAAGCTTACAAGCAGCTGGAAGCTCAGTAGCGTGTATGAGCAGGGCCTTGCGGCCTTCGTCCTCCATCGCCATAACTTTCCTTTGCCAGCTAAATCAATTATTGCCTCTCTGAAGGAGACTGCTCAGCAGTCAGAGGAACTGGGCATGTACTGGGCAAAAAACCGGCTGGGGTACTATTGGTACCAGTCGCCAATTGAAACCCAGGCACTACTGATCGAACTATTTTCTGAAGTCGCAACCGATGCGAAAGCTCTGGAGGAGATGAAAATCTGGCTGCTCCGAAATAAGCAAACCAGCAATTGGAGGACAACAAAGGCTACTGCGATGGCTTGTTTTGCGCTATTGCTTCGCGGCGGCAATTGGGTGGAATCTGAAGCAACTGCACGAATACAGTTGGGTGGAAAGTCATTGAACGCTATCAAGCCCGAGCTGAAATCAGAGCCTGGCACGGGTTATTTAAAAACGGTTTGGACAGAGGGGCAGATCAGCAAGGGCATGGGCGATGTTCAGATTCAAAATACAGGAAAAGTGCTAAACTGGGGAGCCTTGCATTGGCAGTATCTGGAGCAGCTGGATAAGATCAGCTCTGCTGAAACGGAGCTGAAGCTCGAGCGGAAATACTTCATCCGCAGACAAACGGATGCAGGACCTGAGCTGATAGCGGTTGATGGTACCAATATTCCTAAGAACGGGGATGTCCTCAAAGTAGTAGTGTATCTGAATGCCGATCGCGATTATGAGTATGTGCACCTGAAAGATATGCGTCCCTCGGGAACGGAGCCGGTGGACGTGCTGTCAGGCTATAAATATCAGGAGCGTTTCTACTATTATCAGGTGACGAAAGACGTGGCGACCAACTTCTTTATTAATTATCTCCCCAAGGGAAGTTATGTGTTTGAATACGAGCTGCGGGTAGTCCAGCCAGGTAACTATTCTACCGGCATAAGCTCGATCCAGTGTCTGTATGCACCTGAATTTAACGCACACTCCGCAGGGAGGAGGATGGAGATCAGATAGGGTACACATAAGAATGGGCTGCAGCCCTTGCGGGGAATTCAAAAGCCTTGCCGGAGCGTCTTTTTAGCCCCTTTCTTTCATCCTTCTGATTATCCACCAGAAGCCCAGGGCTGTGACAAAACTGGCTACTCCGGTAGACCACCAAAGTGTGCCGAAGCCGAAATTGTCAGCTATCCTTGTCCCAAGGAAAGGGGAGACAACATGGGCTGCGGAAAAGGCAAGGGAGTTCATTCCCATGTAGGCGCCCTGTGTTTCTTTTGCGGCTCTTTGCAAGGTCACCGTAGCCATAAAGGGCATGGCAAGGATTTCGGAGACACAGAGTACGAAAATAGAGGTATAAAGTACCAGGTATTTCCCGGGTAAGAGGAGCATCAGGAAAGATAGTCCGCAAAGCAGGGTGCCCAGAACGATTACGGAAGTGGTGCTTAACCTTCTCTCCGCCAAATGTACCAGCACCATTTCAAGCGAAAAAACGACCAGGCCGCTAAAGGCCAGAATAAGCCCGATACTTTGCTCACTTAGGGCGTGGGCCTCCCGATAGAACAGGGGCAGTGTGCTAAGTAGCTGAAAAAAGCAGATACTGTACAGGCAGCATAAGAAGCTGAAGAAAATGAACTGACCATCACGCCAGGGAGAGCGGGCCTTCGAGCTGCCTGAACTCCCGGAAGCGTTTTTCGCCCGTCTGCTGGCTTTTCGATCGCGGAAGTAAAGATAGAATACCAAACCTGCCAGGCCTGAGCTCAGCGCATTACCATAGAACAATAGATGGTACGAATACGCTGCCAGGAATCCACCCAGTGCTGGTCCGATAGAAAAGCCAAGGTTCATCGCCATCCTGTTGAGAGAAAACGCTTTGGTGATATTTTCCGGCGAGGTATAGGAAGCAATGGATACCGAGTTGGCCGGGCGGAAGGTTTCTGTAATCAAACTCAGGATAAACACGCCGACGGCAAGGCTTACCGGATTGGTTAGTCCCGGAAGCACACAGAAAACAGGAATACATAGCAGAAGACAGGATAACTGAATAGGGAAGTGTCCCATACGGTCGCTCAGCCAGCCTCCCAGCCAGGAGCCCGTTACCGCTCCAATTCCAAAGCAGCTTAAAACAGTTCCGGTGGCTTTGATGCTGAAGCCCAGGTCCTGCGTCATGTAGACTCCAAGAAATGGAATCACCATCGCCCCGCTTCGGTTGATGAGCATGATAGTAGCCAGCATCCAGGCGGATTTTGACAGTCCTTTATAGGAGTTGAGATAGAGTTGCAGCAATGTCTTCATTAGTTACCGGAAGAAGAGTAGTACGAGATGGATGTAAAGATTATGACGGTAAAACTAAAAAAAACTGGCAAAGCTGAAGCGGCTGGTTGCCGGAAAGTTTCCTCTGCAACAAAAAGCCGCTGCCGTACGGGTACTGCCCTCACTCAAAAGTCCTATATTTGGCCCATGCAGGGAAAAGGAAAATTATCTGGACTAAAGCAGTGGTTGAGCTCCTTTCTCAGCATCTTCCTTGCTCTTTTGATTTTCAACTCCAGTACTGATTCTCCCGACACTCGATACACGATGGTGTTGCAAGATGGATCATACAAAGAAGATTTATCTAAAAATGATATCGAGACGCTTTATGAGTTCGTAGCAGAACTCCTGCTTGACCATACCGACGCGGTGGGGGAGAACGACGATCAGGAAAACAATTCACTGCTTAAGAAACTTGATAGTGCCTTGCTGCAGAATTATTCCCTTGTGCTATGCAGCTACGAAACGGAATTGGAAGGTCTGACCCTACCTAGTGGTAATATACGTATCCCCAAAATTTCCTTAGATATCCCTTATCCACCACCCGAAAAGCTTTTATTCTAACTAAAACTCCCGAATAATTATTGATATCGCTAATGCCATCTCTTCATGGGACTGGCACTACTATACTTTTTTAAAAAATGAAAAAAATTAGGATTATTGTCTATTTACTTTCCCTGTTTCCCCTGATTGTTGCGGGACAGGAGACTGAGAAAAAAATAAAAATTGAACATGCAGAGCCCTTGTATATCGACCTGATACGCGACCTTGGCGCCACAAAGGGCGAGAAGGAGTGGAATTTCGGTTTCGGTCTTACGGACAACAAAACGTACGACAGTTATGAAGCACTGGTGGAGTACGAGTTTGCTCCCGCCGACCGCCTAGGGCTCGAGATTGAACTGCCCTTTACTGTTTTTTCTATCAATGGCAGGGAGAACATGGGCAGCAGGCCGGCAACAAGGCTTGAAAGTTTAAAAACTGCCATTCAATGGACCTTTTTGGTTTCAGAAAAACATCGTTCCAGTTTCGCGCTAGGATATATTAATGAGCTCACCTTAGCTGATCTTAATCGCTGGAGCCATTCGGCCCTGGTCACTGGAAACGTTTTCAACCCCTTTCTGGTAGCAGCAAAAAGGCTAGGGGGCAATTTCCATAGCTTGTTGTACACCGGACCAAAAATGGAACGCTCTTTCGCTAAAAATAGCTGGCACCTGGAGTACGAAGCCAACACTAGTTTTCATTACATGGTACCTGAAAGTAGGAATTTCGTGGGACTTGAGTTGAACAAGAGCTTGGGTCAGAAAGAGTTCGGATTCGTGGCCCGCCCTCAACTGCGCGTTAGCATTGCTGATAATCTTCTTATAGGAATCGTTACCGGCATCCCGATAAAATCGAATCATGAACGTTTAAGTAGTTTTATGAGACTTATCTGGGAACCTGGGCACAAACATTGAAGGAACCTGTAATACGATGTACCAGATTGCCTTTTTCGGAAGGCAATCTGTTTTGCATACCAAATTGGAGGATAATTCCGGTAGAAAAAAGGCGAATCGTTGATTAGTACCATATCTGGAGTAACCACTACCATTGCCGATGCCCAGGAATCAATAACTTTGAACCATGAAACAGGAGATCCCGATCTATGACATCAGCAGTCTTTCTTCACTTCGCAAGGAAGAGCTCATCGTCGGCAGGTTCGGATCTTATTCCCGATCGCATCAGCACCTGCACTATCCGCACCGTCACAGCTTCTATCATATTGTACTGTTCACGGAAGGGAGTGGTAGTCATTCCATCGACTTTGAACAGTTTGAAGTAAAGCCCGGACAAATCTATTTTATGGTTCCTGGACAAGTGCATAGCTGGAGTTTTAAAGGGCCAGTGGACGGATTTGTAGTCAACTTCTCTGCTACCTATTTCCAATCTTTTTTATTGCACACCGATTACCTTCAGAAATTCAGCTTCTTTAATAGCGTAGTGAAGGATTCTGTACTGGACCTGCCTGCCGGGGCATGTAAGGCCGTCGCAGATCTATTTGAGGAACTGTTAAATATAACGACGCAGTCGACAAAGTTCAGTGACGATCACGGTCGGGTTCTGCTCCTGAGAATGTTTATGGTGATATCCGACTTGCTGGTAGAGAAGTCGGAGAAGTATCTTTCTTCCTACAACTATACCTTGCTGCGCAATTTCCAGCAACTGATTGAGCGCAACTATGAAAATTTGCGTCTGCCAAAGGATTACGCTGAACTGCTGTATATCACTCCCAATCATTTGAATGCCCTCTGCAATGATTTACTGGGACTATCTGCGGGCGAAGTGATTCGTAACCGGATAGTGCTCGAGGCCAAGCGGCTGTTGGTGAATCTTGATTTATCGGTAACAGAGATCTCCTACCAGTTGAATTTTAACGATAACTCCTATTTTACCAAATTCTTTAAGAAATACGTGGGCGTGACACCCGAAGAGTTTAGAAAAACGTTTAAGAAGTAATAGTATGGACACATTAAAAATTGATAAAGAAGCCTTGAAAAATAGCAATAAAGACAATCCGGTGCCCTCTCAGTTTGCGGCCGCCCTACAGGCAAAATGCCCGCGTTGCAGAAGAGGGGATATGTTTGAGGGTTCCATGTACGGTTTCAAACTTCAAAAGATGCATGTGCATTGCCCTCACTGCCATTTGAAGTTCGAAAGAGAACCTGGCTACTTCTATGTAGCGATGTTTGTCAGCTATGCGATGAACGTAGCGCAAATGATCATCCTGGCAGTTGCCATCTATCTTATTACCAATAACCTGGAGGACCCGGTTTTATATCTGGCCGTTATTTTTCCGGCAGTTTTTATTCTTTCCCCCTTCAACTATCGCTTTTCAAGGGTGATACTGCTCTATTGGCTGACACCAGGTTTGCATTATGATCGGGAAATGAGCAAAGACAACCCTAATCGTCTAAGTAACTGATCAGAGGTATAGCCTTGCTATTTTTTTACCAACGACCACGCTTTCTTGATGCCCGTAAGCAACAGGACGGCTAGCAGGCCAGCTACGATTCCAATGCCAAGCTCTTTGAGGGTAGCAGGAACCTCCGGAAGGAAGTGGTGGAAGTAGTCAATATTGTGGGCAAAAATACCGCCGGCAACCAGGAGTAAAGCAATCGTTCCCACTACCGCCAGAATTCGGATAATAACAGGTAACGACTTAACGAGCAATGTGCCAAGTGCTGAAAGGAAGCCTTTATTGTTCGAATGTTTGATGAGCTTATACCCTGTATCATCCATTCTGACGATCAGCGCTACGATACCATAAACCCCTATAGTGGCTAATAACGCTACCGCCGAAACAGTGGCAATTTGAGTAGTCAGTGTTTTATCAGCAACGCTTCCTAAAGCGATGATCACGATTTCAATAGACAGAATAAAATCAGTAGTGATAGCGGATTTGATCTTGGTCGCTTCTGCTGCGCTATCGTCTTGTTGCACTTCCTCAATCACCTCATGACCTTCCTTCGGACGATGGAAAAAGTACTCAATGATTTTTTCAACTCCTTCATAAGCCAGGTAAAGGCCTCCTAAAATCAGTATGATTTTAATTGCTGCCGGAAAAAAAGCGTTCAGCAAAAGTGCAATCGGGACAATGATGAGCTTATTGACAAAAGATCCTTTGGTGATAGCCCAGAGTACGGGGAGTTCCCTCGACGCCAAAAATCCCGTAGCCTTTTCTGCATTAACGGCTAAGTCATCGCCTAAAATTCCTGCCGTTTTGCGGGTTGCTATTTTGGTTGACACTGCAACGTCATCCATCAGAGCAGTTATATCATCTAAAATCGCGAAAAATCCTGATGCCATGTAGTAGTATAAAATGATTTAGTTAAAGTTCTTAAAGTATCTTTTTCGGATTCGTTTGCACCACTGCCGTTCAGGTGCTTGGTGTAACTAAATCCGTTTCAATTATAATCAAAGGAATTGAAATCTGAATCATCTGCGCGATAATCCTGAAACCAGGGGAAAGCGTTAGCTCAAGCAAATCAAGTACTATTCAAATATGGGCGTATCGGAAATGCCATGCAAATCTCATGATTTTTTCTGCCGACAACATATGAAAGTAATGGTCGTATATGTAGTGTATCCGACGCGAATGCTAAGGGTTTTTCATGAGTTAGGTTTTAGGTTGATTTTAGAAAGGGGGTGCGCAAGCACTCCCTTTTTAATTATCATCATTTACTGAAAGCGGCTGTTTTCTACCCGCCTTTTATAGAACTTACTTTCGCTAAAATGCTCGTGCTCGTAAAAAGCGCTGCGGGGAGTATGTGAAGCAAGAGGTTCTTCAGGCGAAAATACCTGCCGAATCCTGTCTTCAGTCGCCGGAGAGAAATAATTATCATCATATTCAGGCAAAGCCTCCAATTGTTCCCCCGATACATTGGGCAAGATGATTTCATTATTCAATTCATGGAGTTCTGCAAGGCCAATGGGAACTAACACTTCTTTCTCGCTCAGCTCGAGTACATTGTTTGTCAGGTCAACTACCAGGTAGTGTACCTTTCGCTGGTGCGGATCGAAGAGGATCTCTTTTACTTCACCCACCACACGATCTTCTCCGTTCTTCACTATCCAGCCTCTGATATTAGGCTGAGCTTCCAGTATGTTCAGATTGCTTTTTTTCACCTCTTCGAGGTTTGTATTTTCTATTGACATGATTGCTGTGTTAATTTTAAAATTTGGATCGCTAGGTTCTCTACTCACAAGTGCCTATCCGCGGTTTGTGAACAGTTGGCGAGGTCGATTGTTTTAGTATTACCGTATCAGATTCGTGGGCACAACTTTCAGAGAATCCTTTTGTACAAGTCTTAAATTTGGGGTTCTGAATTAGCAGGAGTCGAGTTTTTTAGTCTCATTTTAGTGCTGACCGTATAAAGGGATGCAAGCAAAATTGTAGGACGAAATGCCCGCTTGTTTTATCTCACGTAAGACAGGCACGATCAGCTACCTGAAAGATATTAGCACAGGCCATCAAGGGAGGAAGGGCAAAACACAGTGCCGGACGTTGAGAAAAGACGGCTCTAGCTTTTGGGGAAGTATGCTGATTACTGCATCGCACGATGTTAATGGACGTTATAGGCTTTACGAAGCTAACAAAAGAACTTCCAAATAACGAGTGCGGCTAGGCTCCTGTAGATTAAAGGAGCAACGGTTAAAAGACTGTACTAATATATCAGGTTAAAACACTATATTGAGGCGAAGCCCAGAAACAGCACATCTTGTTCTTTCTCTTTTTGGACTCGAATTCAAAAAGGAAATGAAAAAAATACTTCTGCACGATACCGAAAAGGATATTTTAGACGTGATGACCATTGCCCTCGAACTGGAAGGTTTCTCGGTTTATCCTTTGTCAGACTGCACCTCCGATTATCTCTATCATATTGAACAGTTTCGGCCACACCTCGTCGTACTTGATTACAAGCTGGACGGGGAAATCTGTCTGGCTGCCCTGAAAAAAATCAAGAAGCACTATCCTCATCTTCCTGTTATTGCTTTAAGCTGCAATGTTAATATTCAGGACTCGTATAGCCAGCATGGCTTCGTCGACTACATCAGAAAACCCTTCGATATTGATCTGCTATACTCCATCATTCGGAGACATATCAACCATGAAACTTTGAGCTGATCCGTCATATTATAAAGACCTGGGCAGATTTGGTTCGTGGTAATCCCCGCTTCTGATCGGAACCTGCCCCAAACACTACTGGAGTTCGTATGAATCCGGAATGTTTCCTGATTGACTCCGTATTGAGTCCACCTTTTGCAAGGGAAACGTGGACTGAATGTGCGGTCCAGGCTTTAACAGTGCAGGGACGATGGAGATCGGGGAGGAACAGTTGTGCCCTCGGGGAGAGTCAAGCCAGGAGGGTAGTAATTGAGGCTGAAAAGTTTTAAAGGGGAATGAAAACTCCTTGGGAAGCATTCGACGTGTCCTGATGATCTTTAGCAGCAACGACACCATTGTGAAGTGTATTCTTATATTTGATCATTATTTAAGCGCTATACAATGCCAGTACTTAAACCTTCCTTATTATTAACACTTATTATTTTTGTTGCCTCCACCCTGAAAAGCCAAGTAAGCACCTTGGGTAGGGTAGTGACGGAGTCTCAGGAACCACTTAGCGACGTTCAAATCCTGAGCTTAAAGAGCGATAGTATGGTGCTTACAAATAAATATGGATTTTTTGAAGTGCTTGTTCAGCATAAGGAAGAGTTCCGTGCGAAGAAGAAGGGATATATCCCGGTCAACTTCCAGATAACGGAGGGAGAGAATGTGAAACTCCAGCTCTACAAAGATGTGAACCTGAGCTACCAGGGAGGCTTGGAAGAATTCTACAAGTTTATGGGAAAGTCGATTGCGTATCCTGAGTCGGCTAAAAGAGCCGGCAAATCGGGCCTTGTTTATGTAACTTTCCAAGTGGACACCTCCGGACACCTTATTAACATCAGAGCCCCGGAAGGATCAGATAAACATTTTTCGAAGGAAGTAGTTCGGGTACTAGGGAAGCTACCAAAAACATTTAGTCCTGTACGAAGTAACCTGACGTTTATCCTCCCAGTTCAATTCCGGTTGAATGGGCTGAAAGTACCACAGGTGCCGGCTGTTAGCTTACCAGCAGGAAAAATGCTTCACGAACTCGTTATTTCCTTACATACCCGTACTGAATTCTATAAAATACCATGAAAGCCACGATTTTTTTCTTTTTTCTGTTCTTGCCTTTGTTAATCTTCGGTCAGTCACCTGAAATGCCGGTAGAGGTCACTCCCCAAATAGAGCTGAAAATAAGAGCAGAGATAGAGCAAGCGGGAGCCCGACTTAAACAAGAGCTACAAAGGAAAAGCGCCTCAGCTCTAGAGATCGAATTCTCTACAGATACACTTCGCATAGAACTTTTTTCGGACAAATTTATGGAGTACGATTATTCAACAGCAGGTATGGGGACAGCTGTTCTTAAAGCTTCCCAGGAATATGATAGACTAATGAATAAGTACTACCGGCGTCTGCTGACCGCACTTAAGGAAGCGGATAGAAAAAATCTAATCGAGGCTCAGCGAGCCTGGTTGGTTTTTCGGGACAAGGAGAGCGTATTAATTGGAACATTAGCTAAAGACGTTTACACTGGTGGGGGGACGATGCAGCCCTTGGTAAGCGCCGCCGAATATCTAGATGTTATCCGGAACAGAACCGTCAATTTCTATCAGTACCTGATAAAGGTAAGTGACACCTTTTAGGTACTTTTAATAAAGTAGTCAAATTGGAAGTGGGATGGGAGAGTGCCTTTGAAACGCTGGGAAGTCAGATAGTGGTAGTTATGACTTCTTTGCTCAGTTTGACGGTTCTGGTATAAGTAATTATTCGGCAATGAGCCGTGTTATCTACGAAATAGGTAGTCAAAGCGCGGTGTGGACCTAAAGTTGTGCTGATTGTACACCAACAGTTGCATTTTTACTTACGCAACTGGAACCATCTTTGGTAAAATAGTTACTATAAGTTTAAAATTATGTATAAGACACTTCTTCCCGTATTGCAAAAAGAGCTTTCAGAAATTGAGCAGGCCGGTCTATATAAGAAAGAAAGAATCATCACTTCCCCTCAGGGAGTTGACATGGAGGTACAGGGCGGTAAAAAGGTTATTAATTTTTGTGCGAACAACTATTTGGGCCTATCCTCAAACCCGTATGTGATTGAAGCTGCGAAGAAAGTGATGGATAGTCATGGTTACGGTCTTTCTTCGGTTCGCTTTATCTGTGGCACTCAGGATATCCACAAGGAGCTGGAGAGGAAGATATCCGACTTTCTTGGGACTGAGGACACCATCTTATATGCAGCTGCTTTTGACGCCAATGGGGGAGTATTTGAACCTTTGTTTAATGAACAGGATGCCATCATCTCCGATGAGCTCAACCATGCGTCTATTATCGATGGTATTCGGTTGTGTAAGGCCCAGCGTTTACGGTATAGACACGATGATATGGTCGATCTGGAAGAGAAATTGAAGGCCAGCGTTGGTCTTCGGCATCGCATTATTGTTACCGACGGCGCTTTTTCGATGGACGGGACCATCGCACAGCTTGATAGAATTTGCGATCTGGCCGATAAGTATGAAGCGCTCGTGATGATAGACGAAAGCCATACCTCTGGCTTCATTGGAAAAACCGGCCGTGGTACACACGAACATCATAATGTGATGGGAAGAGTGGATATTATTACGGGTACGTTGGGGAAGGCTTTGGGCGGTGCATCAGGCGGTTTTACCTCCGGGCGGAAAGAGATCATTGAAATGTTGAGGCAGCGTTCCAGGCCCTATTTGTTTTCCAATACGCTTGCTCCGGCAATAGTCGGCGGTTCTATTGCTGTGCTGGAGATGCTAAGTACAACAACAGCACTGCGGGATAAGCTGGAAGATAACACCAGATATTTCAGAGAAAAAATGACCGAAGCCGGCTTTGATATCAGACCCGGGGTTCATCCTATTGTTCCCGTTATGTTGTACGATGCCAAGCTGGCGCAGGATTTTGCTGCAAGAATGCTCGATGAAGGAATCTATGTTATTGGCTTTTATTATCCGGTGGTACCACAGGGTAAAGCAAGGATACGGGTGCAGCTTTCAGCGGCTCACGAAAGGGAGCATCTTGATAAAGCAATTGCCGCATTTGTGAAAGTCGGCAGAGAGCTTAGTGTGTTGAAGTAAAATTTACAGGTTTTAGAATAAGATTTTTTTGAAGTACTATCCCTGTTTCTAATCTCAGCCTCGCTCGCTCAGGACTTTGTATTACTCACAACATATCTTGGCCTAAAGGTAGGCTGACTGAATAGGTTTCCAAGAGTTCTCGTTCTTTCCACCTTTCCAAAAATAATTCGAAAAAAAAAACGCTATAAATCTTTCAATTTATAGCGTTTTTTAACCTGTTGGTGGAGCCGGAGGGATTCGAACCACCCTCATGCTGATTTTTTGAATTAAAACCGCGTTTTTGACTATCTGGGAGTACTTTAAGTTTTTCTTTTTTGTCCCTCCAGTCAGCCAGTTGGTCAGTTGGCGCTTTTTCAGGAGTGCTCATTTTATAGGCTTCCGAAGTGTTTTAGATAAGTTTTTGTTACATGAAATACCATCTTCGTTTGCTTCCTTCCAAGAATCCGTGAAGGATAAATGTTAGTTATGAGTACCTTTTGTTTCATTTTCGATGTGTTTTAAGCGAGCATTTAGGATCAGGTTTTCCACCTGAAGATTCTTAATATTTGTAATGAGAGTTGACTTGTCTTCCTGGTACTTTGTCGGACCAGTACCGTTAACGATCCAGTCCGGGTGATACTTTAGTTTTACGGAAATATTTTGAATGACTTCGAGCGTGATTGGCTGAGTTGCTTTCATCATCCTGCTAATAGAAGGCTGCGAAGTTCCGCAGAGTTCCGCGAATTCCTTCTGGGCTCCCTTACCTGCGCTTTTAAAATCGCGGTAGATCAGTTCTAGTCGCTTAGCTGCTTTAAGATCAATCTTCATCCCATATTTATTAATAAGGCCTCATCTTTCCAAAAGGATCCACTACGTTGAACAGCTGCTCCACATCATCGATGTGAATGGTGAAGTCCGGATATTCTTTTTTATCAGGATTCCAGGAGTGAAGCTTTAGCAATCCAGTTTCCAAGTCGTGATCAATAATCTCTTTCACCATGATGCCATCAGTTCGGTGAACGATGATCCAGGCTTCATTGCTGTGGATGTGTAGTTTGTATTGCCACTGCTCCCGCTTCAAATCTCGTCCGATGATCTTCTGTCCTGGCCATAGGCTTTTGCGGGCCATCTCTTCTGTCTCAATGTTCACCATGCTTCTGCCCTTCATTTCAAAAGCCAGGTAGGTTCCGCGGTGAAGCCGGTGAACTGGTACCGTGATCGTTTCAAATCCATCATAGAATTCAGGATCTGCGTGGCCCATGGGGTAGCTACCCCATGCCTTTTGAGGAACTACAGTAATCTGCATCACTTCTGACCCGTCTGGAAGAGTATAGAATTTTTGCCCAGTAGCATCGTACCCCATTGGATCTGCAAGGCGGAGAGGAACGGCTTCAAGCTTTGGAGTAGTCTTATTAGTGTCTTGTTTGTAAGACAAAAAATCGACACCAAGCACCTTGCTATACTTTTCTTTTAGAGTGGATTTAAGTCTTTCTTGCTTGAAGTGGACATAAATAGACGTTCGATTTAGGCCCAATTTGTTCGCCAAGTCGGTAACGTCAATGTTTTTATCCTGTATGTAGCTTTTCAGAGCTTCCCCTTCGTGCATTTGTAGTCTGTTGAAAAAACGTAGAAAATAATTTCAATAAATTTTCGACAACTATTGCAAGTGTCGAAAAAGTGTCTGATATTTGTATTGTACAACGACAACAAAGGTAAATATTAAAAAAGCAACTCATATCCCCAAAAACTACTAAATGTTAAATAGCAGCGGACATAACAAGATTTTACCAGGCCTAGTAGATAGCGCAGTTGAGTTCTTCGTAGATCAACACGAGGTTAAATGTGTGCATGACGGTAGAACTTATTCATTCGAAAATTTTCCTGAATGGATCATTGAGCTGGTTAAAGAAGATATGCTTCAACACCCTGAAGCAATTAAGGCACTAGCATCTTGGGAGAATCTTCATGAATCAGAGCATGTTAGGCAATACATCTATTGCCGCTTCGGTGGACTTGATAACGACGCTGATATCGATGTTGATCGTGGTATTCATTACGCTGAGTATTTCGATTGTGGTCTTCGCGGAAGTTGCAAGTATGAAGGGAAGCTCTGCTGCAGTGTTCAGGTTTCAAACGGATACCTCACCAAAACCGAAATCGAAATTCTTAAGCGCATAAGCAAAGCGAATAAACTCATTGCTGACGAGTTATGCATCAGCTGTGAAACCGTCAACTCACACATCCAAAATATTATGAAGAAAACAGGCTTAGCCGGAAAGGTTGAACTGGCAATTTTCGCCACTAAGAAAGGAATGATTTAGATGAATACTGAACTAGCAACACCAGTAAAGGGCACCTCTTGGACCGACTTGATAGTGGCCATAGAGGTTGGAGGTGAAGGTTATTTCCCTTACGAAAAAGCAGCAACTATTCGCCCTCTTATTTCAGGCCGAGTAAAGGACAAATACCCAGAGAGAGCCTTCGAAGCTACCAAGGGAGAAAAGGAAATAGACGGATTGAATCAGGAAGTTCTGGTTGTAAAACGGATTAAATAAAGTGGACTTAAAGGTTATCCATATCGACGAAGAGCAGGAGACTCCTGAAGTGGTGGAAGGCGCTAAACTTCCCCTGCATCAAGATCCTGAGTACTTGGCTAACCTAAAGCTTTCATTCATCGCTCATCACAACGAGAAGATTAGGAACCAAAAAAAGAAAGCCCTTGCTAGTAACAAGAGCCTTCCCATAATATCAGCTGCTCGCTAAAACAACTAAATATTAAGAACCATGTCAAAGGTAAGCATTCAAAACGAAAAAACGGTACTATGGATCAGCTCCCGTTTCATCAAGAACTACAGAGAGGTAGTATTGATCATCACTTCCAACGGTGTGAACTATACCATCGCCGTGAATCAGCAACACATTAAAGACTTCATCCAGGATAACCTTGAGAAATATAGGGGCTGGCTTGATGCGAACTATTGCTCTTGGGAGCAGGATAATAACAATGAGCTGGCTTCTGAAATGGCTGCTAGAGTGTGGAAGTCGGACTGGATGCTTACCGATTACGTGAACGCTTTAACTGATGCTGAGCTTGCTGAACTGGAAACGGCACCAGTGGCAGAAAGGAGGGCTGCATAATGTCTATGATAACAGGAAACGAACCAGCAATGCCTAGAGACCACAGATATCAAGGTCACAATGGCCTAACTATTCGCCAACAGTTTGCAGCTATGGCTATGCAGGGTCTAGTATCAAGCACAAAATGGGAGCATAGCCCAATGGGGAATATCTATCTGTCTTCAACTGCAAAACATGCAGTCGAACTTGCTGATGCCCTAATAGCAGAGCTTAACAAAGAAAGCGAGGTATCCAATGGGTAAGCACATGGAAAACTTCAATACGTTCTCCGTGGAGAAAAAGATATGGGCTTTACAACTAGAGATATCCCAAGAGGAAGGGTATCAAGAAAATACATCAAATCCGATGAAGTTCCGCAGACGGAAGAAATACATCAAAGATTTAAAGCAACAATTAAGGGATTTAGAAAGTGAGGTATCCAATGGATAAGTGCGCGAACCTCATCAAGAAGATCAAGGAGATCTATGACTATTCGGGTGATGCTGCTGCCAACAAGTTCGATATCCGCGAGCAAATCGCTCAGGTGATTGAGGACTACGAGGCCGAGGAACTTCCAAAAGCTTTCACTGCAACGATCACGGTGAATGAGTACGAAGCCGAGTATTTTCTGGCAAACGTGGATGTGATTGTCAATAACTGTAAGATCATAGGCAATACACATGTACCGATAGAGACTGTGAAGGATTTGCGGGAAAGGGGAAGGAAACTGCTTTTCCCGATTAGCCAGGGAGAGGAGGTGGTATGCTCAAAGTAAACAGAACCGTTCATCCTGATGGAGTGGTGGTGTTTTACCTCAAAGGCATGGAACCTCCAAAGGTCAAAGACATGACGGATATCATGAAAGCGGCCGTGATCAAAAACATTCAGGATCGCAGGAGTAGCGAAGTCCTGATTACTAAATACGCAATAATCAAATTCAAATAGCATGTATTTCTACGAGGACGAGTTAGAATATTCCGAGGCTCAAGAGCTTACGACGAAACAGAAAATGGTAGTGTGGTCGCTGGTATTAGCCGGTTTGGTACTACTCGTCTCTCTGGTCTATACATGCAATGAAGCAACATCAAAACAACTAAATATCGAGAACCATGTCAAATCAACTTCAAACGGATTCCCCAACTGGGGTGGCTAAAACGCAACAGCAGTTAACAAAGCAGTTTTTCTCTCAGGATAATGTTAGAAAGAAGTTTGAGGAGCTGTTAGGAAAGAAAGCACAAGGATTTGTTACGTCAGTCCTTCAATGTGTGTCTTCAAATGCTCACCTCGTAAATGCTGAAACTAATAGTATTTACCAGGCGGCGATGATGGCGGCTACCCTTGATCTTCCAATTAACAACAATCTTGGATTTGCTTATATCATCCCTTACACCCAGTCCTACAAAGACGATAAAGGGATCTGGCAAAAAAAGCAGGTAGCTCAGTTTCAATTAGGCTATAAAGGATTCATTCAACTTGCTCAAAGAAGCGGACAGTTCAAGACTATTTCGGCAACTCCAATCTATGCAGGACAAATAGTTAGGAATAACCCACTCACTGGAATTGAGTTTGATTTTTCGGTAACCGCGGAAGGGGAGCCGGTCGGCTATGCTGCTTATTTCTCTTTGCTAAACGGGTTTGAAAAGACACTTTATATGACCACGGAAGAGGTTAAAAAGCATGGAGTAAAATACAGCAAATCGTTTTCGACAGGAGTATGGACCTCTGACTTTCCATCCATGGCCATTAAAACTGTTACGAAGCTCCTTTTGTCAAAATTTGCACCACTGTCGATCGAAATGCAGAAGGCTGTCACCGTAGATCAGTCCGTGATAAATAACGCTGAGACAGAAGATATCACATACATCGACACGACGGAGCCTCAGGATCAAACCGATAAAGAGGTAGAGAGGATGTATCTATTGATTTCCGATGCGACCAGCAAAAAGGAGCTGGAATCTCTGAGGCCCGATGTTCCCGAGCAGCTTCTTGATTTATTCAATCAAAAAATCACGGAGGTAAAGTAATGTACGATTTTTCAACTCACAAGTTCAGGTGCTCCAGTTTGGGGCACCTAATGACCGAGCCTAAATTGAAGGCGGATAAAGACGCGGGCAACCTATCAGAGTCTGCCAAAACCCATTGCATGGACATATTCATCAGCCATCAATATGGGAGACAGGAGGATGTCAACAATAAGTTTATCGAAAAGGGACTCGCTGTTGAGGAGGATGCTATTACCCTTTATAGTAGGGTGACAAAGAAATTTTATAAGAAAAACGATCAGCGTCTTTTCAATGACTACATCCAGGGAGAGCCGGATATTTTTCAGGGCGAGTCGATCGAAAAAGCGGACGTGGTAAAAGATATCAAGTCAAGCTGGTCAATATTCACGTTCCTGAGGACCTATGGGAAAAAGATAAATCCTCTTTATGAATGGCAGGGTGTAGGATACTCATGGCTGACGGGTGCAAAGGAAGCCTCCGTTGCTTATTGCCTGGTAAATACCCCACTTCCATTGATCGAAGCTGAGAAGCGAAAACTATGGTATCAGTTGGGGCAGCCGAGCGAGACTGACAAAAACTATCAGGAGGCGTGCGAGGCTCTGGAAAAGTCGCTGACGTACGATGATATTCCCCTTCAGCAAAGGGTTCTCGAATATACCATTGAGATAAAAGAGGAAAGCATCGGGCAAATAATTCCGAAGGTAACCAAGGCGCGGGAGTATTTGGTGTCGCTTCAAGAGGAACTTTTAAAGACCGGACGATTCCAAGACTTGAAGTTAACCGCTTAACCTGGCGGCGGAAGTAGCTCAGCTGGCTAGAGCGGGTGGTAGTAAGGTCGGCAACCGACAACTAAAACATCAGTCAGGGGTTCGAGTCCCTTCTTCCGCACAAACTAAATATTAAGAACCAATAAAATGTCAATCGCTAAAAACAAACAACACCAGACCGACCTGCAGAAGTTCATGAGCCTCTTTGGGATGGACAAGCATAAGGTGTCCGACACGAAAGTCGAGTATAGGGTGACGGATCTTGACGGGATGCTCCATGCAGCGCGGGAGATCATCCGAAAGAACCAGCTAAACCTGATTGCTGAAACATCAGGTTCCATGGCTCAGATCAGGGCTTTCGAAGTGAAGGAGGTATCCAATGGATAAGCCAACGAAGGAGGATGTGTATCTGATCTTCAGCAGCAATATCTCTTATCTAAGGGAGAAGCACGGGATTACGCAGGAGGCGTTTGCTCACCAGCTCGGGATTTCCAGGGAGAACCTAGCATCCTACGAAGAGGGTAGAGCTACACCACATCTTCCCGTGCTCGTCAGCATCTCTAACAAACTTGACTACGGCATTGACTGCCTTTTGACTATCAATATCCGTGACATCGAAGAAGTAACACTTTTTACCCAGAAGTAAGATGAAAGATAAGTTCTTAATCAAGAAAGGTCTGAAGGTTTGGGAAGCCGGAAGCGTTGTTATTGACTCCGTAAGACATATCGTAAAAGATGGTTTCATCAAGTGTAACGCTTCTCTGAATCACTCTGCCTGGAATACTACTATCGAGAAGAAAAAATGCAGGTTCTGCTTTGCTCGTATGTATTACGAACAAGCGTCATTATTTGAAGGAGGTGTTGCATGAGAACGGTTCAGACAAACATGTTCGAAGGGACCAAGCGCCTGCAGATGAATGACAGCATTGATCTCACTATTCAATCACTTCAGGCCTACGGTCCTAAATACAACTATTGGTGCGTGGCTTGGAGCGGAGGCAAGGACAGCACTACACTCGTGACCTTAGTGGTTTACCTGATCATCTCAAAGAAGATCCAACCGCCCAAGAAGATTTTCATAATGTATGCAGACACTAGACTCGAACTTACTCCTCTATTTGTCGCGGCTCAAACCATAATGGATGAACTCGCCGAGCATGGCTACCAGGTTGAAGTTGTAATGGCATCACTAGAGAATCGGTTCTTAACCTACATACTAGGCCGGGGAGTTCCACCACCTAACAACGCTACCTTTCGCTGGTGTACATCCCGGATCAAGATCGAGCCGATGCAGTCAGCGCTTGAAGATCTGGTAGGAACCCTGGGAGAAAAGGTGTTGATGTTGACAGGCGTTCGTCAGGGAGAGTCAGCAATCCGTGATTCCCGTATTGTTCTCTCTTGCTCCAAGAACGGAGCCGAGTGCGGGCAGGGCTGGTACCAGGAAACTCTTCCAGAAAGCTTATGCGATACGCTTGCTCCGATCTTGCACTGGCGGGTATGCCACGTATGGGAGTGGTTGAAGCATTGGGCTCCTCTTCCTGAATATGGCGACTTCTCTACTGAGCTGATCGCTGATGCTTATGGAGGTGACGAAGCCGAGGAGATCAATGCGCGGACTGGTTGTATGGGCTGTCCTCTGACCGACAAAGACACTGCATTGGATAATCTATTGAAGAAAGTAAAGTGGCAATACCTCGAGCCGTTGAAAAGGCTTCGACCCATATTTCGAGAAATGAGGAAGCCTCAATATCGTTTGCGCAAGACAGGCCTCGAGGAGTCGAACGAGAAGAACAAACAACGCATGGGCCCATTGACTATGGCCGCTCGAAAAAGATTCTTCAAAGAAATACTATCCATCCAGGAAGATATAAATGCTGGGGCAAAAAGATCTGGGATGCCGTATGTAATTCTCCTGAACGCAGAGGAGCAGAAGTTCATAAAGGAATGCTGGGCGAATAACCTGTGGCCGAACAAGTGGACCGGCGAAGAGCCTACTGCTGACACTCCCATGGATACTGTTTATCCTGATGGATCGATTCAGCCGCTTATACAGTTTGGAGATTAGGATATGCAGTTACCGTGGTTCAGCGAGTTGGAAGAGGGATTAAGCATGCAGCAGGTTGCTGAGCTCATAGAAGATTATGTAAACGAGGTGCCCATGTTCTTGATACGCGGTAAATACAAAGTCGGTTCAGCAATGATCCAGTATTATGTCGCGCAGTTCTACATCGGCGCCTCTCATTTAAAGCAACCGCAAATAACTATTACAATTAAATCAAATGAAGAAGTATGGCAAGAAAAGATAAAGCAGGGATAAGCTACTACGCCATGGATGTTGATCATGTCCATAACAAGAAGATCAAGCTTCTAGTGACGGAATATGACTCTCACGGCTACTGGATTTATCAGTGTCTACTTGCGGCGATTTATCAGCAAAAGGGATACTATTTCGATTTATCGGATGAGGACACTCTCGTATTATTCGCCGCTGATGTCTGTAAAAAACCTGTAAGTCTGGTTCGGGAAGTAATCGAATGCTGTGTGCGAAGAGATCTTTTTTCCCGGGAAATTTACGAAAATTCCCGGGTACTAACTTCGGACCGCATACAGTCTCACTACCTGGTTGCGACCAATGAAAGCAGGAAAAAGGGTAGGGTTATCCGTATAAATACGCGGTACTGGTTGCTTGAAAATACAGAGGAAGAAAGGGGTGTAGAGCTGTTTGATGGAAACTCCCGGGAAATTCAAACTTTTTCCCGGGAAAAACCCGAAGAATCCCGGGAAAATGGTACACAAATAAAAGAAAAGGAAATAAAAGAAAATCAAATAAAAGGAAATGAAACAGATGCTCCCTTTCCTTTTCAAGAACTGATTGAAAAAATCCTGAAGAATTTCGGCTTCAATCAAATTGCAAATTTTGACAAAGCCCGGGAAGCTTCAGCTTTTTTAAACTGCCTTGCTCTTTCAAGTCGAGTGGAGCTTTTCGAGTCACAGATGCAAGCCTATTTCGAATATAAAAAAATTTCCGGCGGGCAAAATTTCATTCACAGCTTCAAGAACTTCCTAGGCTCGCACGAAAAGCTTTTCGAGGACGGAGCCTGGAACGCGGAGAACTGGATCAAAAAACTGGAAACTGAAAAATTAAAATCAAATGAAAGACCTCATTCAAATACCACAAATGGATTCCAAACTCGCGAGGAGAGAAGACAGTCAGTTAATGAGTTGGGTAGCTCAGCCAGACAAGTACTTAGAAGCATTGCGAGTAAGTACAACGGAGGACATACTGATGAGCACTAGTCCTTCCCTGGCCAAGGTTAGAAGGGAATTAGGAGATGACGGAAATCTAGCGATTAAAGCGATCCTCACGATTTTACTGGAGGAGGTTATCAATTTTCTAAACGTTGGCAAGACGATGAACGATCGTCAGATTGCAACAACAATAAATTTGATCATTGATGATTATTCTCAGTTGAAACCAGATGACTTTAAGCTTTGCTTCAAAAACGGAATGAAGGGCAAGTATGGCAAATCTTATGACCGTTTGGATGGGAATGTGATCTTCGAGTGGCTGGAGCAATATCTCTATGAAAAGGAAAGTGAGATTGAGATGATTCGGCGGAACGAAAACAGCAGGCTAAAAAGGAACTCTGACTTTGCTATCGGCCAGGAAGGGACAACCATGCCGGACTGGTTCAAGATGCCCGACAAAAAGCAAAGCGAAATAAAGTCCTCAGAGCCTCGCAAGATGTCGGATGAGCAAAGACTATTCAACGAGTTAATAAATCGATTTGACGGGGAGTTTAAGCGACGCGGCGTGGAATCTGGAGGGGGAAGGTTTGTTAAGTTCTACGGACGGATGATGAACGTCGAAGAATACGTGAATTTCAAAGCTGCTCAGATAGATCGAATCATCAAGCTTGATCGCTTTTTAACAGCTCGATCTAAGAGGAAATAATAACAGGCGATGAAGCGCCAGCAAGCAAACGAGTTTATAAAGTCTCTCCTGGAGAAAGGCTACGTCTGGAATGAGAGCAAGACAAAGCTTCACACTCCTGCAGAAGCCTTTGCTCTTGGGTTAAAGTCTGCAAAGGGATCTTCAAAGAAAGAGCGCAAAGGGACAAAAACCGGATGGGTTGATGACTATCGAAACATCCGGAACAAAGCGAGGTACGTCGACGAGTTCATGAGCCTGGCCTCTCTTCACCTTCAAGTCGATATCTGGCCCGAGTTCTTCTTCAGCACCGATCGCGACTTCAGGATCGACTACGCCATTCCCATCTTCGACGATATACCCGTGAAGGTCGCTCTTGAACAGGAGGGAGGAATTTGGATGGAGAAGTCCGGACACAACACGGGAACCGGCATTACTCGTGACATGGAGAAGAATAATCTTCTTGTTCTGAATGGTTGGACCCTGATCCGAAGAACGCCGGCTCAACTGCAGGTAGTTGACTGTGGAGAGACGTTGGCGCTTCTCGAAAATATATTAAGAAGATTATCGGTAAAAGAGCCGATAAATGATAAATATCGGACAATTGCCCGATAGTATTACGCGGCTAAGGAACATTAAAATCCCGAGGGAAAATAGTAAATTTATCCAAATATGAATAGATTGAATAGTTTTTTTCGCGGGTATAGAAAAGTAGTTCCAGAAATAGCCAGGTACTACGGTATCACACTTGACGAATTACTAACCCTTAAATAAAAAGAACAATGAAAACAGCAGAAGAAATTCTCTATTCCTTCGGTGGGTCAGTTAACCCATCAAGGGAGGACGCAATAAAAGCTATGAAAGCCTATGCAGAGCAAGCACTAGATAGGGCAGCAGAGGCGGCAGAATACGCGAGCGCAAAGCGGCAAATCCTCTCCATCAAGCAAGAACTAAGATAACGGAGTAAGACAATGAAAGAAGCAGTAGAAAACTTAATAAAAACGTACACTACAGAAATTGAAGAGATTCGGGATGTGTTAAATAGGATGCCGCATGGTGACTCTAGGATGTCTCAGCGTATTCAAGATTTTGAAAGGTTTATAAAAGACCTTAATCATTTAGCTAAACAACAATGAAAAAGTTAACTGAGTAAGACAATGAAAAAGAAAACTCTTAAAGGATGGGAAAAATCCGGCTTAAATAGACGTGATTACCTAACTGAACCATGTGAGATTGACGAAGCTCTATATCTCGACATTGCAGAAACAGTTCCTGTTGCTTATTCAAATGACGGGCTAATCCAAAATGGAGAAGCGAGTAGGTCTGAACGAAACGATGAGTGGGAAGAAGTATACTTCCACGAAACAGCAGTATATATTGGAGGCAAATACTTCTTCTTGGGAGTACTGCCTGAATTTAAAAGCTAACCAACAATGAAAACACCCATACCCGCAACAGTAACAAAACAAGAGGACGGACTCTTTTTGATAGAGGCCCAAAATCCATATACGAAGTTCATAAATAAAGACAATGTAACGAAACATTGGAGTCAGTTTAAAGCTACTCATCCCCCTAAGATCACAGACGAAGATTTAACCGGAGTAGAGCAGGTTAATTGGAATAGCTTTAATATAGAGGTGCATCAAGCTTTCTCAGAGGATTTTGGAAAATGGTATGAAGATCCATACATCCCCCAAATAAAAGAGCTTGCGTTTAAAACCCGCACTATATGGCGCAGGGAAGCAGCAGAGCTAACCGAAAAGGAGGAAGGGGAAAAGCTGCACGATTGCCTTAAATGTGACTCTTTCCCTGTAGATACACCTAATAGCATCTGTAAGTACTGTAATTGGCCAGACGGACAAAAGCAGGAGCCAATAAAGGAGAGGGAACAAGAGCCGGAGAAGAAAACACTCCTTCAATGCAAAGACGAAATAGCCAGCCGATATGGATATGAGTCTTATGGTCAGTTTTGCTTCGGTACTCCAAGAGAGCCTGAGCATGATGATTGGGATTTTCATTTAAGACTTGTCGATGATGCTGTTGAACTGTACGTAAGTCAATTTGTATCCTCTCAGGAGGAAAAGCAGACGCGAGAGCTGAGGGAGGAAGATGATTTAGAGCAACTGTATTTTAATTGGAAAGATACTGACACTGATCTATCATTCACAGCTTACGCTAACCAAAAAGGATACAGAATAACAAAAGAATAGTCATGGAAGTCAGAGAATTAAGAATATGCAACCTTGTTAAATACAAAACAACTCCTGAAGAATATCTTGAAGGTGAAATTACCCTTATAGACCATAGAGGTGTCGTGGTTAATGGGTTCTATATGCTTGTCGGTTTTATAGAACCGATCCCTCTCACAGAAGAATGGCTCTTGAAGTTCGGGTTAAAAGAGCATAGTTTAGGCTACTACTACCTCACAGATGATGTAATAATCAGTGTAGAAGGACAGGTTTATTTTGAAACCGGAACTAATGTAACCCATTGGATGTGCGAGTGCTATACAGTTCACCAACTTCAAAACTTATACTTCGCCCTAACAAGTGAAGAGCTAACCCTTAACAGCAATGAAAGATAACAACATAAGAGAAGCAGCGGAGAAGCTAACCAAAGCTCTTGAAATACTAAACTCCCGACATAAGGACACAACCGGATTAGGAGCCGTAATAACTCTTTTAAAGGAAGTAAAAGGGGAGCTAACCAAAGCAGAGGGAGAGAAGGAAGAGGAAGGATGGATAAGCTGCGAGGATAGATTGCCGGACGATAAGCAGTATATTATCATTTATTGTCAAGATGATATTGCTTTCAATCCATCTGGAAGAATTGCTATCTCTTATTTCTCGAAAAAGTACGGATTTAATAGTGGTGTAAAAGTAACCCACTGGATGCCTTTACCCACCCCACCCAAAGGATAAGCAATGAGCGGTATTAAGCCATACAAGGAAGGACAACAATAACAAAATAGTCATTATGAAAGACAAGGACAAAGTTTCAAACCAGTATCACGAACTGAAAGCCCTGGCAACAAAGTTCAATGTGTCAGTGTGGCAAGTGATGAAAGCAAAAGAAGATCTGCAAACAAACGATAGAAAGCCAATCGAGGAGTATCTATCAGCTATTAGAAAACCGGAGGAATGATTGTGGAATCAGAAATGTCGTTCGACAAATTCGACAGTAATAAAAAGCGGCTCCTAGAGGGCCTTAGAAGGTATAGGGGAATAGTAACATCTGCCTGTAAGTTTGCCAATCTGGATAGGCAAACATTTTACAATTACAAGAAAGATGACCCAGCCTTCGCTCAAGCAGTAGAAGATGTTGAAGAAGAGGCGATTGACTTCGTTGAGGGGAAGCTTTACGAGAAGATAAACGGCGTTGAGTGTGTGTCGTATAACGGCAAGGGGGAGGCGACTGTTTACGACCAACCGCCTTCGGATACAGCCATCATCTTCTACCTTAAAACTAAAGGCAAGAAGAGGGGATATGTTGAACGTCAGGAGATTACTGGGAAGGATGGAGATCCGATCGAAAGTGAGATCACGGTGAAGGTTATTCATGCCGGCCCAAGACCGGTGTCCCACGAGAAGGATGTGGACGCGTAAAAAGGAAAGGGAGACTAATCCCCCTTCCGTTTGAACCAGCGAACTTTTAATTCAAAACTATCGCTAGTGATCTTCACCTCAAGACTACTCAAAATGAAGAACAGATATATGTACTCCATCTCTTCTGTTAGGGGTGTTACCCCCTACGCTTTCTTTAACTTTTTCTCGTAAGAGATTAGTTATATGATGAGGTAGGAATACGTAATCCGTTTCAAAGATATAAAAACTTGTAGTTGTACAACAAATGTTTGAAGTTTCTCCAGTTTACGAAGAGAATTTTAACTCGAAGGCCAAGATCAAGATCAATCAGGGTGGAACTTGGTCTGGCAAGACATACTCAATTCTGCAGCTGCTCTGCACGCACGCGATTTCTGATCCTAATAGCATTACTACGGTTGCTGGCCAAGACGTTCCAAACTTAAAGGCTGGACCGATTCGCGATTTCCAGACTATACTTAAAACCACTCCAGGGCTTCCCAGATTCATCGAAAGCTATAATAAGTCAGACAGAGTGGTCCAGTTTCACAACGGATCTATCATTGAGTTCAAATCGTACGAGGATGCACAAGACGCTCACTCCGGAAAGAGAACGAGGCTGTTCATCAACGAGTGCAATGGTGTCTCTTACGAGATTTTCAAGCAGCTGTACATCAGAACCTCCAAGGATGTATTTCTTGACTACAACCCTTCCTCTGAGTTTTGGGTGCATGAGTTGGTGCTGGGTAATAGATCGTTGTACCCGAGCGTTCAACGGATCATATCAGATCACCGCCACAATCCATTCCTTACCCAGGAGCAGCACGATAGCATAGAGCGATTGAAGTATGAGGATGAGGAGACTTTCAAGGTTTATGCTCGAGGCCTGACGGGAAAGATTGAGGGAGCCGTTCTGACACGATGCTTCATGATCGAAGATGATCAGTACCCTAACGACGCGAAACTTCTTGGAGGCGGGCTCGACTTTGGGTTCACGAATGATCCTACTGGGTTCCTGGAAGTGCGAATGCAGGAAGGAGAACTATGGGTTCGCGAACATATTTACGAAACAGGTCTAACCAACCCCATGATCTCAGAGAGGTTGAAGGAATTAAACTGGAATAGCAGAGACGAGATTATTGCTGACTCAGCCGAGCCGAAGTCCATCAAAGAGCTACAGGATCTAAGGTGGAAAGTTGAGCCTGCAATGAAAGGTCCAGACAGTATTCGTTCTTCAATCGAAATATTGAACCGGTACAAGATCAACTACACCAGAAGCTCGGTAAACTTCCATAAAGAGCAGAAAGCCTATATTTACAAAAAGGACCGGAAGACAGGCAAATCAACAAATGAACCTATTGACGCGTTTAACCACCTAATAGATCCTTTGCGATATGTCGCCCTTAATAAGTTATCAGCTTACAACAAGCCAGTTAAGGCTCCGAAATATTCATTTTAAATTATTATTTTTATCTCAATGTTTGAGTTCAAAATTTCCAACAAAAAGTTTCTGATGCCTTCAGAAGTTTCTGAGCTTACCCTTGGCCAGTTTGTTAAACTTCGTGGCGAAAGGCTTGACTTACTTGAGCGACTTGCTATCCTATGCAACTTGAGTTCAGCAGGACTTAGCTCACTACGATATTCAAGCAAAACAGAAAAAGAATTGCGAGATGCTATTGTTCTTACAGACATTTTAAACCGTGACATTAAAAAGTTTTTTGAATCTGATTTGCGGTTTAAAACACCAAAGGAAGTCACAATCATGGGCAAGACTATCAAGGTTCCGCAGGACTTGGAGAAAGAACCATTGTGGCCATCTAGAAAGGTAAAAGAGATTATCCAGGAACAGGTGATCGCTACCGGCAAGGGAGAGGACTTTGATCCTACAGACAAGATGGCTGACGTGATCGCCCATTACCTGTATGTTCCTTTTACCGGAATGAAGTACAACGAGTTCCGCGCTGACGAGTTCAAGGAAGCCATTTATGATCTTCCAATCACCGTGGCCGTTCCGCTGTCTAACTTTTTTTTTCTTCAGTGGAAGAGCTTATACTTAACGAGAACAAGCAGCTGGCTTACCAGCCTAGTGATCTGGAAAAAGAGGCTGGTATTGAGATTTTCGAGGACTACGGGGACGTAAACATTCTGGAGACTCTGAGCAACGGAAACGTCCTTTTGTGGGATGATATAATGAACCTGCCTTACGAGCGGGTTTTTGTGCAACTAATGCTTAACAAAGATAAACGCCTGTTTGCTGATCGCTACCGGGCACTAATACAACCGAAGACAAATGAACCTCGTTAACGCAATTCAATCGATCGTGGCCACGCTAACTGGCGAGCCTCACTTCACGTATCAGGGTAAGTTCGAGCATAACGTGAAAGGCGATGATAAGGACTACTCAACGGCGAATGTGAACCTTCTGGAGCTTGAACAGATCGGCTTCAAGAAGAACTCTTCAGCTGGTGGCCTTCGCGATCGCTTTCCCATATTCATCGAGTTCGTGAAGCAAGTTGATCAGAATCTTACTGCTGAAGAAAGGAGGCCAGTGATTGAAGAAATGAGGCTGCTCGCCGCCGAGTTTATCCTGGCTGTTGATGAGTCTGACCTATTCGAAGAGCTTCCCGAGACGATCAGCGGAGTAGTGGTGATCGATCGTTATGACGTGAATGTTGCAGGTGTAGAGATTAACTTGGTACTGATTGCAAACGAGCCCATGAGCTTTTGTTAGTTACCAATTTATACATATTTGAATAGTTTGAATAAATGAGATTCGCGACGGTAGTTGAAGCATCACAAGAGATCTTAGCTGAGTGGCTGGAAGTAGCCAAGCAGATCCTCATTGATGATTTGGATGTGCATGGCCGTAATGCTACCGGCAGGACGAAGGCAGCGATCAAAGTCGTAAACACAACCCCTTCAGCCGGACAGGTAGTCGGTCCTGAGCACGTGCTTTACACGTTCCAAGGTAGAGCGCCTGGTAAGATGCCACCGCTTTCGAAGATTATCGACTGGTGCGTTGCCAGGAACATTCCTAGGAATAGGGCGTGGATCATCGCCAAAAGAATCTCGGAGGCAGGTACCAGACTTTTCAGAGAAGGAGCAGCGTCCAACAACGCCCTGCTTAAGGCAACATCAAAAGAACGAATAGATCAGCTGCAGGCTGAACTTGGCAAAACATACTCCCTGGCTCTTCAAACAGATCTTAGGGATGTCATCAATAGATAGAAATGGTAATACTAACTTCAGAACCAGTTACCACGATCGCGGGAAAACCTTCCCGGTGGAATGCTGCTTTTAATCCGCTTAAATTTACTTTTCAGCAGGAAGCCGGCGACACCCGGACGAATCTTCGAATCGAAGTAGTGATCACTTCAGGTACCAGATCAATACCTGGTTATTTCTCCGCTGGCCCTAACGGAACGATCAATGTCAATGTTTTCAGCTTGATCAAGTCTCTCATCCGTCCAGTCGATAAATTTAATCACGTTTCCACTAATTATATCGATCGTAATTTATTCGCTCCATTTACCGTGAAGTATCGCGAGGAGTGGGAGGATGCAGAAAGAGTGACACAAAACTCAGAGTGGGTGACACTCAAGAATACCTATTACGTGACCTATAGCGCGATGCAGTTAGGAGAGAAGTTTGGCGGGAACATGGCCGAGTATGTTACCTTCAATGGCGGCAGCTCTGCAAAGTTCCTGACGGAGTTTAAGGAGCCTAAAGCTTGGCAAGGTCTTCCTTACGATATTGCTTTCATCCTTTACGAAAATCTGATCTTCAAGAAAGTGTACTTCAAATATACTCCGGTCGACATCAACGGTAACCCGGTCGAAGGTGGTATTAAGATTTATTATCTGCTCACTGAAGAAGGAGGGAAGTTCTTGAACGAAGAAGGTGAGGGCGGCATGCTGCTGGAAGAAAGTGAAATTCCCGCGTTGCTTGAGTCGACTGTTACTGACCAGAACTCTCTTCCTCAGGACGTGGGAGTCGTTCGTCTCAGGATCCCGGAAGTACTGGCCACTGCCTACAAGGTGAAGCTGGAAGTCTTTTATATCGAGAATAACGAGTCTGTGAAGGTGACTGAAGACAAGTTCATCCAGATCAGCACACCTTGCTCTGATCCTTATGTCTACTTGAAGTGGATGAATCACCTGGGCGCCTGGGATTACTTCCGCTTTGGGTACAATCAGATAATAGTTTCGGACGTGAGAAACGAGCAGATGGTCTCGAGAGTGGTTTCCGATTGGGAGAACTCGGACACGATCGCTGATGTGGTGAAGAAGGCTGCAGTCGACAAGATTACGGTTGGTGCTCATGGACTGACTCCGGATCAGATGCAAGGTCTTACCTGGTTGCGGAGAGGGATCAAGGCGCAGATGCTTGTTTCAGTTAATCCTGTGAAGTGGCAGACCGTGATTGTGCAGTCCGGATCGGACTCGCGAGATAGTAGGGCGAGATCAGGCAACGTGAAACTTACGATCGAACTGCCAGAAGCTAATATTCAGAATCAATGATGATAGCAGATCCCTTCGTGTATGTTTATCTCGGGTTGGTTCTCGTGATAGTGATATTCTTCAGCTTCCTTCCTTCCTCAGGGAGAATATCCGGAAGGCCGGGACGAACAAGAATGTTTTATGACAAGTTTGGAAAGCCGTTCTGGTGCCATCCAGACGACTACTTGAATGAATACCACAAGAAGCATTAATGAAAGAGCTTTACATAAATCATAAGTTAGTTGATCTCGACAAGGAAACGCTTATCGCTATGACCTTTGCGGTTAACGATATAGCGGATCTAAAGGATCGACAAGCCAACTTCTCCAATATCTTCAAGTGTCCGCCGACCGCGAACAACCGAGAGATCTTTGGCTATGCTGATTCTGTAAACTTTACTCAGGATCAACCTTATCAAGTACTTCATGCAAAGCTTATTCAAAACGGAATCGAGATCGTGCCGAATGGAATTGCGGTGATCAAGAGTGCGAGCCGGTTCTTCGAGGTTCAGGTCTTATCCGGACTAATGGGATTCGTTTCTCTTATCGAGGGGAAGTACCTGAATGACCTTGTTCTTCCAAAACACACGTTCAACTTTGCAACGGTTACCGGTTCTCAGACCAGCTCGACCGACTTCGTATATCCACTTATAGACTACGGGGTTTTCCCAGAGGATCAGCGAGTGGTCAACGTAAAGCAGATGCGACCCTCTACCTTCAATAAGACGATCATCGACAGTATTATCACTGGTGCTGGTTATTCTTACGAGGGAGAAGTGTTTGATGATCCAAGATTCAAGGCGGAGCTGATTGCATTCAGCAACGATAAGTTCGAACATGGCAAGTCTCATATAGAAGAGTTCAAGAAAAAAGACTTAAAGGCAGGTACCAGCACCGTAAAGACGTACACTGCTCAGTGGAATGGATCGCTCAATGAATATAACTCGACCGACACACTCTCACTTGACTCGTTCAGAATTGATCAGATGGATATGGTCTCTGCGGGACAAGCTTCAGGTGGATTCTATAAAGCTGACAAACTCACCTATGTCAATATCAAGGTTCATTTTCCATCGTTCACCATCGAGAAAGTCGGCAATACAGCGCCACATCAGGTCTACGTCGGTATCTTTCGGAATAACCAGGTGATATCCCTAGGAGAGCAAAGTAGTAACGCCTTCTTCTTTCTTCCGGAGGGGTTGCATGAGAAACAAGAAATTTCATGGACAGGAATCCTGAATCCGGGCGATGTATTAAAGCTTCACATCCTTCTTTCCCGGGGAAAGATAACCTTTCAATCAGGCATCAAGTTCGAGTTGACCAACGAAACTGATATCGTTTACGGTCAGCAGGTAGAGCTCGAAGCCACGCTTCCCAAGATCAGCCAAAAGGATCACTTGAAGGACTTTATGCAAAGCTATGGATTGACACCAGTTGTTGACAACTACAAGAAGAAGATATACTTCAGAAGCTTCGCCGAGCTTTACCAGAATAAGCCAATCGCCAGGGATTGGACCGATAAGTTCATCACTGCAGAGGAGGACGCAACGTTCACAATTGGGAACTATGGTCAGCTTAACTTCGGTCGATATAAGGCTGACGAGAATGTCTCGGATGATCTCGGACTTGGAAGTTTTACCATTGGCAATCAGAACTTGAAGACCGAGCTCGACGCGATTAACAGTCAATACTCGGCCACCGGTACCATAACCAAGCTTCAAGGCCTAGTAGTTTCTTATATCAATAAAGTTGATGAAAATGATGACGAGGAGCCAAAAGAGTTCAAAATCAAGACTCAGCCGCGAAAGCTGATCAATAGAACGGCTCCTAATCTCGCTGTGTCTTTTACTGATGGCACAGCTTCAGCTACTCCCGGAACAGTTTCACTCCCGTACTTCACGGAGGATGATCTGCCCGGCCTTCACTTTAACGAGCTGTTTGAGGAATACTACTTCGAGCTGATTACCTACATGCTAAAGAAAGCGAGGCGGGTGGTGCGCTATGTGATGATAGACGAGGCCGACATTGCCGAACTTGATCACTTTATTCCCATTTACGACGCAAACGAAGCAACATACTATTATCTCAATCGCATCGAGGACTACATCGAAGGAGAGCCTACAAAATGCGAGTTAATTAAAATGTAATTATGGCAGACAAGATAATTATCGAAGTAGGCCTGGATCCGGGCGACTACGGAAAGAGAGCCAGCGAAATCATCAAGCAGACCGTTGAGTTAAAAGATCAACAGGTTATCCTTGCGGCACAAGGGAAGAAGAACAGCTTGGAGTATGAGCAGAATAAACTGAGACTTCAGGAACTGGCCAAGGAACTGAAAGCGAACGTTGCACTTTCACAGAACTATGATGGAAGCATCACCGGACTTCGCTCAAGACTTGCTTTGCTAAATAACGAATGGATAAAGCTGAGCGAAGCCCAGAGGGAAAACAGCGTCGAAGGTCAGGCGCTTTCTGCTCAAATGCTGGATATCACCAACAAGTTGAAGGAGCAGGAGGGAGCCACCGGCAACAACACGCGAAACGTCGGGAATTACAAGGAAGCTGTCGCAGAAGCGACCGCGCAACTAGTACCTTTCGGAGACCAGATACTTCAAGCCATCACTGGCGCTCATAACCTTGCAGGAGGAATTACAACAGGAACAACAGCAATGAAGGGACTGCGAATCGCTATGGCATCGCTGGGTATTGGTTTACTGATAACCCTTGCAGCATCTCTGGTCAACTATCTGTCTAAGTTTAAGCCGTTGACTGATGCAATTGAGAGAGGTATGGCGGCAGTAGGAGCGGTCTTCGAAGCGGTCGGGAACGCTATCTTCAATTTGATTGATCCTATCAAGTCTTTCTTCATTGATCCTCTTCGACCGATCAAAGAACTTGGGAACTCTATCCAGACCAACTTGATCAACAGGTTTAAAGCGTTTGGAGTGATCATCGATGCGATAAAGCGAGGGAGCTTGAGGGATATCACTGACGGGGTTATTCAGTTAGGTACCGGAATTACCAACACCTCCAAGAGGCTTGAGAAGTTCGCTAATGGCGTCAAGACTTCAGCCCAGTCAATATCAGCCGCTGCCCGGGAAGCTGCAAACCTCGTTCAGAAGACGCAAGACCTTGAGGATGCTGAGAGAACCAGCGTGGCCACGTTATCAGAACTTCGGCTCGCCCGGGATAAGTATGCTGTACAGGCGAAGAATGTAAGCTTATCAGAAGCAGAAAGGATTCGTCTTCTTAACCTGGCTACTCAAAAGGAAAAACAGGCAGCTGATCTGGAAGTCGGCCTTGCTCGTCAGCGTCTCAAGCTCATCCAGGAAGAGATCGCTCTTGACTTGAAACGTAATGGAGGCAGGGAGATATCGGACGAGCTTCAGGAGAAGCTGGCGAATCAGCAGGCAAAGGTGAACGATCTTCAGGCAGCATCGTTAAAGTTCACCGAGAAGCGATATAACGATGAGGCGAAGCTTCGCGAAAAGGCCCAGGCTGACCGTGAAAAGGAATTGGAGAAGATTAGGGAAGCTGACCAGGAGCGAATTGATTCCCTACTTAGGACAAATGAGCTTATCCTATCTGAGCGAGAGCGTGAACTTCAGTCGATCGATAGCGAGATCGATGAGAAGGTTAAGAAGTATAAGAAGTATGGCAGGACTACGGAGCAGCTTGAGGCTGAAAGGGTGGCTCGTATCAAGCAACTTCGCGATAACTTCCTGAAAGAGGACCTGGCTCAGATCGACACTAATAACCGGCAAGTTCAAGACCTGACCGTCGCCTTGATCAAAGACGCTGATCAGCGGGCAGTAGCTCAACAGCGCTTGGCTAATGACAGGCGTCTGGCTGAACAGGACAAACTTATAGAGGGTCTGATTGCTCGCAGCATCCTTGGAGAAGAAAATGCCGGTGTACTTCTTCAGTCAGCGCTGCAGGTGCGGAATGCTCTCGTTGAGGATAACGCAAACCAGTTGAACGAGCGATTGAAGGCAATCGACGATAAGCGATTGAAAGATTACCAGGACAACCAGCTTGCTCTTGCTCAGGCTGCTGTCGACAATGCTAATTCTCCTGCTGAGCGCCTTGCTGCTCTTCAGACTCAGATGGATTTGGAGTATGAGATTCAGGTGGCGCAGGCGATGAAGTTGGGGCAGGACACCTTTGCTATTCATGAGCAATATGCCGCCAAGCAGAAAGCTCTTGATCAGGAAGTGTACGGAGCTGCTGCCGAGAGTGTCAATCAGTTCGGTACTGCCTTTCAGGACGTGGTCGGTAAAAACTCTATGGCGGCAAAGCTTGCAGCCAATGCTCAATTGAGAATGGAGTCTGCCTTGTTCTTGCAGCAGAATGCAAGGCTTGCTGTTGAGCAGCTGCTTGGTGTGACTACTCAATTGAAACAACCTTTCCCTGCTAACGTGGTAGCGGTAATGAGTACGCTAGCTTTGGTTGCAAAAATCGCATCAGCCGCTAAAAACATGGTAACAGTACCCAAGTTTGCAGATGGAGGATTGTTCGAGTCAGATGGTAGGGGTGCCGTTCTTCCTGGTTACAGCAGAGTTGACAATACTAACGCGAAGCTGAGGAGTGGTGAAGCTGTGATAGTCGCTGAAGCTGCAAAGGATCCGGGAGCTCTACGCATATTGTCTGCCATCAACGAGTCGTTTGGTGGTCGCCCTCTTGTTGGTCCCGGATCAGCCGGCTATCAATCAACTGCTTTTCCTGCCTTCGCTGCTGGTGGGATCTATGCAGGCAACGCCGGTACTACTGTTGCTCAAAACATTCTCAACCCCCAGGATATTGCTGCTGCAGTTGGTCAGGAAATTCGTAACTTAACGGTCGTAACGGACGTTAGAGATGTAGTATCAGCACTTGACAAACGTAATTCATCAATCAATAGCGGAGTCGTATAATGCCAATATCCCAGGTTAAAAGTAATATCGAGATCATCAACGATCTGAACAAGTCAGGCGCTTTAAAGTCGCTCGTATCATCCGGACTTTTTCCCGCGAAAGTTCTTTTGCACATGGAAATATACTTCTATGTAACGGCCAAGGTGGACGCAGGAGAGAGAAAAACGGAGGCTGTGAGGAAAGCCGCTATTGACTTTGATCTTGATGAGAGTAGTATCTACCGGATCTTAAAATCTTTTTCGTCTAAGTTTTTATTCATATATGGATAATATGAATAATTCGTATATTTGGGTCACTGCACATTATTAATATTTGGTTTGAAGCCTCGGGAGTCCTTCTCGGGGCTTTTTTTACTGCAAAACTCTGCCAGTAATTTTTTTTCCTCTAGCCTGAAATTTGTTTCAACACTTCACAAATGGCAGAAATCCTATTACACGATTACGAGGAAGAGTCTTGGTTCGGTAAAATATCTTATGGTATCGGGCAAGGCAATCTGTCCTCAAATGTTATTGTCCCTCTTATTCATGAAGCAAAAGGAGAGGAGCTGACCGTGAGACTGAGTTCTGGTGGAGGTTCCGTCTTTCACGGATTTCGGATTTATAATGCGCTCGTAGAGCATGGAAACGTTCATATCATCATTGAAGGAATTGCTGCTTCAATTGCCTCGGTAATTGCAATGGCGGGTTCTAAAATCACAGCAAAGGCAGGATCTATGCTGATGGTGCATAAGCCTACAACCCAAGTTTGGATGTATGACTCAATGAATGCCGATGAACTACAAAGCGAAGCCGATGCTCTTAATAAGGTCCAAGAAGTTTTAAACAGTCTTTACACGAAGAGGACTGGGCTAGAGCCGGAAGTAATAGATGCTCTAATCAACAAAACTACCTGGCTCACTCCAGCTGATGCACTGGCTCTAAACTTTGTCACTGACATAGAAGAAGGCAAAACCGCTTCAGCCTCAATCCCGGATAAGGTGATGAATTACATCTTCCACTCTGCTCCTCAAAGAGTTAAAGACTACGCAAATCAGTATTACCCCAAAACAACAGATATGAATAAAGAAACAAAAGAAGCTTTGAAGCAAAATAAAGGACTGCTTTCAGGGCTAAAAAACGCTTTCAACAACTTCTTCAATTCGATTGAAGAGATCGAGAATTCCGAGGCCACTACCAAGGATGGCACCACCTTCTTTTATGAAGGAGAGCTTGCTGAAGGAACCCCCGTATTCGCCGATGCTGAAATGACTACAGCTCTTGCTGACGGCGACTACGAGTTAGAAGACGGTCGTTCGATGACTGTAGCTTCTGGTGCAGTTTCGACTATTGCAGAAGCAGCATCTGAGAATTCAGAAGACAAGGAAGATTCGGAAGAAATCACCGAGCTCCAGAATCGAATTGCCGAATTGGAGGCAGAAAACCAAGAGCTGAAAGCCGAAAATCAGGAAGTTACTACTGCACTAAATGACACGAACAAGGTTCTTAATGTCATCAAGCAGAAAAAGAGCACTCACGAACCCAAGGACCGGAAGCAAAACTTCAAGAAGGACGCGAAGACCAAAGAGGACGAAGAAGACTTCAGGAATAAACTTGAGGAGACTCGAAATCGAATAAAAAACAAGGGTAAGGATAAGAAGGACTAATTCTTTCCCAGGTCAATCAATTGAGTATTAAATTTAAAAAGATAGCTAATGGCATCACATCTTGACCAGTCAGACTTGACGTTCAGCGGAAAACAAATAGAATCTTTGAAGGAAGCGTTCTTCACCGCTGTTTTCTCTAAACCACAGTTGAATGAAATATTCAACGTGATCACCGGCATCAAAGCCAAACAACAAATCGTAATCTTCGGATTACTCGGACTCGTTGGTAAAAAGTCGGGTCCTAATTGCGCACCAGAACCTAGTGCGGAAACGATTCCTGCAACTGAGAAATGGTGGGATCCAGAATGGATCGAAGACCGTTTCGAGGAGTGCTTTAAGGACCTGTTGAAAAAGTTCACTGCTTGGGGGCTTAAAAACGGTCTTGATAAAGCTGACCTTACCGGTACTGAGTTCGCTCTTTTCTTAGAAGATCGCATCTCTGACGCCTTAGCAGAAGCAATCCTTCGTATCAGTATGTTTGCTAAAAAGTCAGCAGCAAACGTTTCAGGTGGTGGAGTTATTAAAAACGGTGTTTCCGTTGATTTCTTCAACCAGATTGACGGATTTTGGGTTCAGGCTTTTGCCATCGTTGCGGCTAATAGCTCTCAACGTATCGCGATCGACAGGAACGGTGGAGCAAGTTATGCTGCTCAGGCCTTCACCCAGGCAGATATCGATAACCAGGTTATTACAGGCGTTTTGCGAGCAATGATCGCAGCAGCTGACGAGCGTTTAACTTCTGACCCTGGCGCTCAGTTCTGGGTTACTAAATCGGTTGCAGATCAGTATAAAGCCGAGCGCTTAAAAGCTGGTGCAAACCTTGAAATTGGCTACACTCGTACTGAGTCAGGAATGCAGCAGTTCGAATTTGACGGTTACCAGATTAACGTTCTGTCCTTCCAAGACAGAATCATCCGGGCATACATGGATAACGGCACTAAATGGGATTTACCTCACCGTATTTTCTTCGGTGTTCGGGACAATCACCAGCTTGGAGTTGAGGAAGAAGGCAACTTGTCAGAACTGGATCCATTCTACGATAAGAAATCGAAAACTTACGTGGTTGACCTCGGATTCAGCCTTGACATGAAGATTGTTGAGGATTACAAACTGATAGTGGCTTACTAAGCTGCTATCAGTTACCCTCATATTATTAATCTGTAATAAAAAAAACATGTCAGCTTGTTCAAAAATCACTAAAAATAGACTCTACAACGCCTGCAAAAGAATTTTCGGAGGTGTTGAGGCGACTCTTTATCTGTTCAACCGATCAGATATTGAGTCATATATAAGGGACGCCCAGAACCCAAACGTCATCCGGGGTATTACCATGAAATCCACTGCGAAAGGTTTCCGCTATGAAGGATACAAAAAGTCCATCAAGCCAACGGTAACCGGAGTTTCGAAAGAATTTGGGTATTCATACCGTCATGCTATCGCGTTCCTGGTCCTTGAAAATGGCTCAGAGGCAAAAGCAGAGATCGAGGCGCTCGGTGCAGGTGAGTTTGTTGCTGTTATCATCAACAAGCAGAAGACTCACGATGCAGCAATCGAAGTATTAGGTACTGACGTAGGACTTGTGCTTACTGATATGACCCGCGACCTTCAGGATACTGCTACAGAAGGAGCTTATGCCCTTACTCTTCAGAACGAAGAAGGTAACGAGGAGCCTCATTTGCCGGCTTCATTCGCCGTGTTGACAGAAGGTGCTACTCCTGTTTACTCTTATGATCTTTCAATCGCTGCTCTGGAAGCTTTAATTACTCCGGTAGTCTAGTAAATGACTCCTGAGGAATTAATTGAAAGAATCAAAGGGCTTAACAACATAATTATCCAACTAGGTAAGAGAGAACCAGAGGCTCTTGCAGAGTTGGATACTATTTATCGAGCAGCATTCGGACAAGGCTTCGTCCCAGGCTGCAAGAGTTGTGTAACAAAAGCTTTCCATAAACTCCAAGCTCTTACGCTTGACAAATTGAAAACCATGGCAGAACAAAAGTTTAAACTTAAAAAAGGCATCGTGATCCAGTATCCTGCCTTTTCTCCCAACATGTACACCTCGGACAACATGACTGATGAGGTGGCGGCGAAGTACTTGAAAGATAATCCGGATAAGGCTAAGTACTTCGAATCTATTCCTGAAGTCGTTAATGCTCCGATCGACGAGGACGAGGAAGAAGATGATGAGCTAACAGCGAAAGAGCTGATTGCTAAAATCAAAGCGACTCAGACCCTCGAAGAACTGAACGAACTTGTTCCTGAGGGCGAAGACAGAAAGACTGTATTGGAGGCCGCTCAAAAGAAATCAGCTGAATTAGAAAAGACTGAAGAATAAAGGTAGATGAGCAAAGTAACAAACCTTCCCGGCACTGAGCCGCGCATAAAAAAGGTAGATGTAAAGAAGTACAGCATCGCTGGCTATGACGTTGACAATGCCTATCCTCAAAGGATTATGGAGTTGATCAATGCGTCTTCAACGGCTAAGCAGGCTGTAGGTATCTATGCGGACTTTATCGCTGGGGAGGGCTTTGCTGATTTGAACCTGTACAAGCTGAAGGTGAACTCGCGAGGCTTGACAGCTGATGACCTGCTGAACCGTGTTGCTTCGGACTTTGCACCTTTTAAAGGCTTCGCTATCCACGTAAACTGGAACGCTGCTTTCGAAATCGACTCTCTATACTATACTCCATTTGAGAATGTTCGGAAGGGAATTGAAGACTATGCTGGCCGTTATGCTGTTCACTCCGACTGGAGGGGAAAGGTTAAGAAGGAAGAGATCGAATACGTTTACCCGTTCAATCCTGATCCGGCAGTTATTCAGGCACAAGTCGATGCAGAAGGTGGATGGGACAAGTACAATGGCCAGCTGTACTATTTCTCTGCTGATTACGAAGCGTATCCTCTTGCTAGTTGCGACGCTGTGATTGAGCCAATGAAGGCCGAAATTGCTTCCGATAAAACAACCACTTCCAATCTTGAGAACAACTTCGCTCTTAAAAATATATATGTGAATAAGGGCGAATTTCAAACAGAGGAGGAGCGGAGAGAATTTATTGAAGGTTTAAAGGCATTCATGGGACCAGAGGGAGAGCAGGTGATGGTTGCTGAGTGTGAAACAACAGAGAATACGCCGGAGGTCTTGAAGATTGAATCAGCTCTTAACGACAAGCTCTTCGCTTACACGGACGACAAGGTTCTGAAGAAGATCATTCGCCACTACAAGCAACCAGGTATTCTTCACTCTATCACCGATGGCGGCTACTTCAACCAGCAGCAGCTTCAGGACGCAATGAACTACTATAACGGGATCACTCGGAAAGATCGGATCCTGATGGAGCGAGTTTTTGAGGAGTTATTCCTCTTGTTCAAGGAGCAAGTGACTGATGACTTCCAGATCAAGCCGCTTACCTACAACAAGTACATGAGTGACTTCGGGCCAGAATACTTCCAGTATTTAACCAGGAACGAGATAAGGGCGAGTATTAATCAGCCAGAAATTGAAGATACTGACGCAGACAAGAAGCTTCTTGTTGAGATTCTCGGTGTCGGTGGAACTCAGGCGCTTCAGTCAATACTCGTTGATCCAAGTCTTTCAAGTGATCAGAAAATTAACACGCTCAAAATCATCTTTGGAATTTCCGATGATGACGCGAGGTCTATGGTCTTGGGAAACGAAACTAATTAGCAATGACACCAATCCTCCTGATAACTAAGGCCGACTTCATTCCTTATGTTGATCTTCCGGCTAACGTGGACGCTGTGAAGAAAATCAACATGCACATTGAACATGCTCAGCAGTTTGATCTGAAGCCATTGCTCGGTGATGTCCTGTATTACGATTTGCTAAAGAATAGTACAGAAGAAAAGTATGTGACCCTTTTGGACGGACAAGAGTATGAGGTGAATGGCGTACCTGTCCTGTTCAAGGGGCTTAAACCGGCGATCGTTCACTTTGCTACAGCTAGGGTTCTTCCAAATATATCCAGCCAGATAACTCCTTCCGGAATGTTCCAGAAGCGTAACGAGTTCAGTGACCCTGTTGACTTCAGAGATATCTCAAGGCAGGTAAAATATTTTGAAAGTTTGGCCCATGGCTACTGGGCGGAAGCGAGAGCGTTTCTTGATCAGAACTCCGACACCTACACACACTGGAGAAGTAACAAATGTGAATCACCACGCGCTTCAAGAAATAGCGGCGCAAGAATTTACGGAGTGAATAGCTATGGCAGGAGATAAGAAAATATCGCAAATAGCCAAGCAGCTCCCGCTCCTGTCGGATGTAGTTGTAGCGGCCCGTGACAATAACGGCAATCCGATCAATATCACCTTCACCCTGGCTGATATTCTCGCAGCTGTTACTGGTTCCCCGTTTAAGATTTTTCCTGACTCCGATTCCTACGAGTTCGTGAGTCCAAACGCAGTGATCACTGATAGTCGCTTGGCTGGAAAAACAGGGTATCCAATTTACTCGACTCAGGTGAACTCGGAGTTCCGGTCTGAAGATCTTACATACGATGCTGTAAATGGCCGGGTAACAATCAAAGACTTTGAGCTTCAGGAAGGTCAACATATTTCGATTTATCCTACTGTTGCGCTGAATGAATCGACCGGAAACTTCCAGGCAATCAATAACAAGATTGCCGCGCTCGAGGAGGATATTGAAGGCCTTCAGTCAGCTCTGCAAAGTGCGAATGAAGAAATCGATCAGCTGCAAATTGTGGCTGCTCCCTTCTCTATATCGAACGGGCCAAGTGCCGGTTGGGTGCTGTGGGGGAAGCCCGCAAACCAGATTCCAGCAGGATGGGAGCCAGTACCAGAAATGGAAGGACGCATGGCCATTGGAGCAATTGCCGGCCATTCTCAATTTGATTTCGGAAAAACTGGAGGTTCAACATCCTATCAGCTTATGCTGCAAAATCTTCCTCCAATTGATCTGGCACTTAAACAAGCGAATAGTGATTCCGGATCCGGAGCATACGATGAGGGAAATTGGGGGGGAAGTAATCGGATAATCAAGCTTGGTGGAACATCGGCCCCATTCTCCCTGATGAACCCCTACAGGACTGTACATTTTATCAGAAGAAAGGCTTCTTAATATGCCGTTGAAAGATTTTATAAGGACACCAAAAAGCGAAAAACTTATTCAAGACTTTGCTCTGAAAGTAGGCGGCATTCTTTATATACCGGTAGATAGTGAGGAAGTTCCTGAACAGCCAGGTGCGCTGAGGCGTTACAATGGAAATTGGGAAGGATGGGACGGAACTGAGTGGGAGAGCTTAGGAGGAATTTCCCCTGAGGACTTGGGACCGGGTTTAACTGTAGTAGACGACAAGGTCACCCTCGATACTGAGACTCTTGCTCTTGTATCGCCAACTATCTATCCGGAATGGACCATCTACAGGAATGACGGCCTGACTCCATACGCGACTCCTTACACTACTGCAAAGCATATCACAGTAGACAAAGGCTGTAAAGTTGATCTATCAGCCATATTTAATTATCCGGTCCCCGGAGCTGGCCAAGGTGCTCCAACTGGAATGAGCGGTAACTTCCCGGGAAGCTTGCCTTCACCTGGTAATAACTCCAGTGTACTAGCAGTAGCTGGCATTGTTGCAAATGCCAGCTACAGCGTGACTCTGAGCAAGCCGAAGTCTGGATTGATGGTAGTGGGAAGTTCAGTAAAACCCGCGACGGGAAACGACACCACGAGCGACAGTATTTCTGTAAACTTCCAAGGACGGGGAGTGCTAGCTTACTTTCCGGATGCTGCTTTGTCAGCTGCTCAGATTGAATCAGTTTTAAACGGTGCCAGTTTCCAGACGAGCAGATCAAGGACCTTCTCAGGTGTTACGGCCAGCGGAGGAAATTACACCTATTACATATATGACGCTTCGCTGGGGAATATAACCAACGCTATTCAGAACGGCGCGCTTCCTGTCCTAGGGGCTTTTCAATTCCTATCCCAAGTTACGATCACGAATGCGGCGGGCTTTCAAATGCCTGTGATAGTGGTTCGAAGCAATGCGACGGATGCTTTTAATAATGTAACACTAGCTTTTTCATAATATGCCTTTAGAAAATCCAGACATACTCGAACACGCCAATAAAAACAACGCGGCTCTCGATACGGATTTCGTCAGAGGTGCTCCTCGCGTAGTTGCTAATCTTACTGAGCTATATGCCCTTGCTTCCAAAGCTGATCAGCTGAAGAATCACGCTACCATTGTGACTGTACTTGATGACGGGAACGGTAAGAAGCAGCGCTACGAGCTGGTCAATAAGGCTGATATTACTAATGGCGTATTCAATCCAACTGCGTGGTTGCTTTACACTGTAGGAGCTGATGAAAATAAATTCCTCGTTAAAACGGGCACTACTCAGCAAAACGTAGCTCCAATAACGAACTTCCAGAATAGCGTTTTTGGTCGGAGATTCTATGTAAATAATCCTCACACCAACAGCACACAGAATTCAGTACTGGTTGAACTCGGCTACACTGATACATTCCCGGAAGTGTGGGGGACGCTTACCCTTTACAGGCACAATAGAAATACAAATACTTTCTATTCTGTAAAGATTTTACCGCCCTCCAACCCGACTAAAAATTATCAGTACCAGTATCCCGCTGATGACGGAACATTTGCACTGACTAAGCAGATCCCTGACGTAACGGTCAAGGAAGACAAGACCAACAAGAATCAGCCGAACGGATATGCTGGTCTCGACAGCGCCGGAAAAGTTGCCGCCGAACAGCTCCCTTCTTATGTAGATGATATTGTTGAGGTAGCTACTCAATCCGCGCTACCACAACCAGGAGAGACAGGCAAGATCTATATCGCGCTGGATACCGGAGCCGAATACCGTTGGGGTGGCAGCACCTACGCTGAGATCATTGCAAGTCCGGGCAGTACTGATGAGATCACCGAGGGAAACAATAATAAGTTCTTCACTGTCGCACGTACCATCGGGTCGGTCCTTACTGGCTATGTAAAGGCCCTCACTAAGGAAACGATCACGGCTGGGAAAAGCATCCTTGAAGCTTTCGGGATTCTTGAAAAACGACTCGAAGATGTCGAGAACGGGCTTTCAGAACTTCAAGATACTGTGTCGGCTCAAGCTTTTACTCCGATCCCTGCTAATACTAATGGCGGTCATCCTAAAGTGGACATTAACACGGAGCATGAATACAGGATGTACGTGCTGCAATACTTAGGAACGGGAGGAACTACTGAGCCTGATCCTAGCGATCCGGTTACCTACATGCAGGCGGGCTATGTCGATCAAGGATATGTACAATAAAATATTTTAATATATGACTTTAGTAAAGAGAACATTAAAAGGTAGCCCGCTGACTCATCAAGAGCTTGATGGAAACTTCGATCACGCATTAGATAGAAGCAATCATTCAGGTCAACAGACCGCTTCCTCAATCGCTGATTTCACGGAAGCAGTTCAAGATGCTGTAGCAGCGCTGTTAGGTGCAGGATCTAATATTACTCTCAACTACGATGATACTAATAATACTCTCACCATTGGAGCTCTAGGAGACGGCACAGGCGCTGATCCTGAAGCGATACGTGATGCTATCGGAGTTGCTTTAGTTGGTGTTGGCAATATTTCGATCACAGTTAACGACGCCGCCGATACGATCACGATTTCGACTACCGCCACCCAGAATAGCTCTGACGCCTTTCTGTTAAATCGGGCTAATCATACGGGCAATGTGCCTGCTGCGAACGTTACGGAAACTGCTGAAAAACAATTCTTGTCAGCCGCAGAAAAGATCTCGTTTCAAACATCGTCCGCGATGCAGGCTGAAACAAAAGCATACTATGCCGACATCTTGGAAGCAGGGGGCGACATTGATAACTCGACTCTTTCTGCGGTAGATAGGTGGGTGATCACCGGAAAAAAGCGGGGCTGGTTCTCGAAAGTAGTCGATTGTGGACCGTGGCAAGGGGGTGGCATTACTCCTTCGCTTGTTAAACTTGTAAGCGCTGGAACTTCCATGAATAACGGGTTTACTGATGCTGATTGGAGCGTAAACGGAGGATTGTACCCTGGTAGTGGCGCTCACACAAAGTGGATCGACCTTGGATTCGATGCAGCTACAGCGGGATTAAGTCAGACAGATATCACAGTCTTAGTTGGAATTCCCGACTATCCCAATGACAAAGGTGGATTTGGTGGGAATGGGATGGCCCTAGGGAACAACCCCGCCACTGGTTTAGGGATAAACCTCCAGCGTGCTGGACAAACTTTTGGGGGAGGAAAGGGCCTAGAAATAAAAATAAAGGCAGGGGTTATTGGTATGACAGGCTCTACCGATTTCTGGGCATTGGGTCGAGATGGGGTGATGTTAGCGAAGGCAACAACTCCAATGAGTGGCGCTGCAATGGATGGTAACTTCAACCTTTTCAGATGGCACTATAACGGCACCACTTACTACTGGACAAATAAGATCGGCTTTCACGTGGTAGCTAAGGGACTTACAGAAGCAGAGTTTAAGTCGATGATGGACGCAACCCGTCAATATATGATTGACGTTAAACGGTATGCGGACAGAGGGGATTGTTTTACCTGTGGAGATAGTATAACCGAAGGTGTGAGCAATCAGATTAATGACAAGTCAGAGTGGGGTTACCAACTTTCAAAGAGATTAGGTTTGAATCATCGAAATACAGCGAGAGGGGGTGCGCCTTTTGTGTCAACGGGCACAGGAACCAATGTGGCCGATTATGTCGATGCTGTGGTCAAGTATATTCCAAAGTATATTGTGATTTCTGGTGGCACCAATGACATGAACCAGGACGGTACCACAAATGGAAATCCCACAAATTATAGTAACGCTTTAATCGCTAAAATTGACGAGTGTTTGGCCATCGGTGTAAAACCTTTAGTTGCTGGACCTCCATATCGCTTAGACATGAGTGGTGGCAATCCTGCTCATTCAGAAACCAAACAACTGGCCTACAGGAATGCGGTAGCAGCCGTCTGTAAATCGAAGAAGGTAAACTTCGTGAATCTATATGACGGAATAAAAGACGCTGTCGATGCCGCAACGGCCTCAACCTACTTCCAGGCCGACATGATTCATTTTAATACAGCAGGCAACAACCTGTTAACAGAGCTTTATTGGGAGGCTCACCTTGGCCGATTAGTTAGAAGGCCAACTCTTGATTTTGGATCAATCAGCGCAGGATCATCTGTTGAGTTAACGGTTGCCGTTCCGAATGCAGAAGTTGGGATGGAGGTTCTACTGAGTTTGCCAGCGTCTCTGGAATCCGGACTGATCGCAAATGCTTGGGTAAGTGCAAATGATACTGTCACGGTGAGGTTAACTAACGTGACCGGCTCTGCAATTGATCCAGCTTCTGGCCGGTATAAAATTACCGTATTGTTAGCGTACTAGTAGCATGGAATTATTCTACTGGTTCCCAGCCAAACTGCTTTCCCATCCCAGAGGGTTCGTGGACGCAAATCTGTTTAGCACCGCAGGCTTTGCAAGTTCTTTGATCGCCGTCATCCGGAAAGTATCTGGACCATTTACGGTAATACCTCCAACTATGTATGTGGTTGTAGCACAGGAATTCTTGGATATAAGTCCGGAGCTCTTGGAGATTCATCAGATGAAATTTTGAAAAGAATATAAAGATAGCAGAATACCATCTAACCGCAAATAACAATTATAATATGAGAACAATAAAATACATCGTCCTACACTGCACAGCAGGACCGCAAAACCAGAAGATAGAGGACATTCTCTCATACTGGAAAAACTCGCTGGGTTGGAAGAATCCGGGCTATCATTATATCCTTCGTCCAGATGGGATCGCTGTCAACCTGTTCCCGATCGACAAGGTTGCAAATGGAGTGGCTGGGTTCAATAAAGAGGCTATTCATATCAGCTACATCGGCGGGATAGACAAAAAGGGACAGCCGATCGATAATCGTACTCCGGAGCAGAAAGCGACCCAAATCGAACTGATCACAAAATTCAAGAAGATCTTTCCTAACGCTGTAGTCCTCGGCCACAGGGATTTCTCAACAGATCAGAACGGAAATGGTATCATCGAGAAATGGGAGTGGATTAAGTCTTGTCCTTCGTTTGATGTTCGCTCCTGGATGGAGGCAATCAACTACGAGAAATTTGCTAGGCCTTCCGGGATTGTCTACAAGCTCAACTACCCGCTTATCAAGGATAGCAAGGTGCTGGAGATTCAGAAGGCTCTGAACCGTAACGGCGCTAAAGTTACCGAGGATAAGATCTTCGGAAAGGAAACACACGAAGCGCTGCTGGCTTTCCAGAAAGCGAAAGGACTGGTACCGGACGGAGTAGCTGGTCCCAAAACAGCGAAGGCGTTAAATATCACTTTATAAAGATGGCAAACAACCTACCAAAGGCATCATTTTCTCAAATTGTAAATCATCCCACAACGTACATGCTGATGGTTGCTGTTGGTTTGCTATCTGTTTTTGTGACTCAGTTTTTAGGTAGTTCAAAGCAGGTGAGTGAGAACTGCGAGATTGAAAAACGAGAACTGCGAGCAGATCTTGCTAAAGAGAGACAGGAGAAAAATGAACTGGTTCAGGCTCTATTGGTGAAGAATGGGATTATAAATGAGATAAAGAGAAACACAGATAGCCTGGTCCGAGAGAAAGTCGGAAACGAAGCTAAAAAAATAATCAAATGATAACTTATAAGAACATTCTATTTTTCATGACTGCGGCGCTCTGCGTTCTGCTGGCCATTTACAGCTTTACCCTTCATAAGAAGCTGTCGCAAAAGGAAAAGGTTGAACAGACGGTATCATCGAAGATCCAGGAGGAAGCTAAAATAATCTCCCGGAAGGTTGATGCTGCAGGGCTTGAACATGTGACGATTGAAGCCGCCGGCAACATCATACCGAAAGCTCAGGCAAATGCAGCCGTAAGTGAGGGTATCTTGGACACGACAGCAATGGCGATCGGAATTTTAAAGAAGCAGATTGAGAACTTGCTGGTAGTGAATTCGACTTTGAAAGCCGATAACCTGCGAGCTATTCAACGGCTCGACGAACGGCAAAACCCCGTCTACTCATACCAGGATAAATACCTCAATCTCAATTATACCCCGGGAGACCCGACTGACACTGCTGATAAAGGCTCGTTCGACTTCCAATATAATGCTGATCTCACCATTACTCAGTATTGGAAGCGAAACAAGGTCCTCGGGCTTCCCTTGGGATCAAAGAATAGCTATATCGATATCTACTCAAATGATCCGAGAACTATCGTAAACGGCGTTAAGAAGCTGACAGTACAGCAAGAGCAGCCTTTACTAGGTTTAAGGGTGCAAGGTGTCACGAGCTACGATTTTACTTCTGGCACTCTTCGACCGGGTGCTGAAATCCAGTTTGATGCAGGAAGAGCAAGTTTCACAGGAGCATATCTGTACGATCCAATCACAGATAAGTGGAGGCCTACCGTTACCGGAAGGTATGACTTGATCAGGTTTTAATTGATGTGACGAGATTATTTCTACTTTTGTGCCCATGCCAAACCGGTTAGATAGTCTCATTTTTTTGCGCGCAATTGCGGTTATTATGGTTTGCTTGTGTCACTTCGGAGATCCGCTATCTGAAGGACACGCACTTTCTACAGCTTTCAATCTCTTTGATAAATATGGTAAATATGGTGTCGAGGCTTTCTTTGTGATATCAGGATTCGTTATTCCCTTAAGCCTAGATAGAGGACATTACAATTTAAACAACTATCCAAGATTTCTCGCCAAAAGGATAATCCGATTGCATCCTCCTTACTTATTGGCTCTATCTTTTACAGTGGCAATATCGTATTTGTCGTATAAGCATCGAGGTCTACCTTATCCCGAGAACATATCCACAGTCATCCGGAGTGCCTTTTATATGCATGCCCCGGCTGATAATCCGGTCTTCTGGACACTTTTCGTTGAGGCCCAGTATTACATATTTATTGGATTAGCATTTCTTGTTTTCAGGAACTACAAGCTTTTAACATCCTTTCTCGTTGTCCCGTTGCTGTTGTTATTGACTCGTGTTGATACTGGTCCAGCTACAATATTCTATTACATGGTGTTCTTTCTGATCGGGTGTTTCGGGCTTTTTTTATACAATGGTACTTATCAGAAGAAGTGGAGTATCGCTTTACTATCAGGTATAATCGCCTTCACATTCTACTTTTATGACCTGCCATCTTCAATTACTGCTGTGCTAACCCTGGTGGTTATCATGTTATATAACAAGCCCGTCCCGAAACCTTTAGCTTTTATTGGAGCGATCTCCTATTCCATCTATTTGATTCACTTCCCGCTAGGAGTAAAGCTTATAAACGTCATGAAAAGATATTTTTCTAGTGATTATTACCCGCTTCTAATGTTTGTGTCATTAGTTGTGGTAACGGCTGTTTCCTGGGCATTCTATAAAGTAATAGAAGAAAGATCAGAAGATTGGTCTCGGAGAGTGAAATATAAAACATTCTAGGCTTTCTTCTCCTTGTCTGGAGGATTTGTTTCGCCCCAGAACGTATAAGACTCTCGCATCGCATCTGATCGATTTCTTTTAAAAATCTTTTTCAACCTCAGTATAATTCGACCGACCAGCTTTTTCATGATAGTTACAAAGGTCGGCTTTTTCCTGAATAAAAATGGAACTCGTTTAATAGAAGAAGTTTCACCTACTGTCAATATCAATGCCTTCTCCTATACCTAGGCTTACCTAGGCTCTCCCATTTGGCAGGATGAGTAAGAGCGTATGCTAAGACGTTTTTTAATAGTTTTAAGGTTAGGCGTAGGGCTTTCATGCTTAAAGATAGTAATTTTGCTAAATGACTATTCAGGAACTAGAAGACTTCTTTAAATCAACAGAACTGCCGAAAACGATTTACATAAATAACGCGGAAAAGGTGATCGATATTCAGCTATTCCTGAACACGTCTTTCGATCAGGTGAAGTTTAAGGGGGAGACAGCACCCGCTTACTACCGTCTCTTAAAAGCTCGCGATTATATCCGAGCTAGTAGCAGCTAAAAACAAAGCCCCGCACATATCGTACGGGGCTTAACCTTTTATTAAATTATGGTACACCACCGTATGGTGTAACGCCTGCACTTGTAAAGGTATTTCCTCAAAGTTAAATTTACAAATCTTTCGACTCCTAATCAGCAAAACGCCAGCTGTTTAAACTCTTCAGGGTCGCCTACTTTTTGTATAGGCACTGCTTCCAGCAAATTATCCGGATAGGTTTTAATGAGTTCCAGTTTTTCGCTTAATGGTATTTCGGCATCAAGCCATAACTTATACTTATCTTTTGGAAGTATGGCCGGCATCCGTTCTCCGTTGTTATGGATCTTTGCCATCATCTGGTTTGCAGGAAGTGTGATAACAGAACAGCTCTTGATTATTTCTCCTGTAGATGGGTCTGCTGTTTCATCCCATAGCCCCGCCATCAGCGTAAGTCTTTCCCCGGCTGTTTTTATGAAGTAAGGCTGTTTCTTTTTCCCTTTAGGGTCCAGCCATTGCCACTCGTAAAAACCGCGAACCGGCACTATGCAGTGTTTTTGCCCTATCAGCTTCTTCCAGGTCCGGCCGGATTCCAGGTTTTCATATCTTGCGTTCCATGTCGCCATTTTCAGCAGCGTACCATTCGAGAAAATAGCTATACCCCATCTGAAATACTCCGCTTCCTTCGGGTTTTTGTCGGTGATTGTTAGAACCTGATTAGTCGGCCGGATATTGATGTTAGGCGAGTCTATCGGACCGTTTACAATAACATCAAGCTCTTCTCTGATATCTGACGAGGTAACACCTGCTTTTGCATTGCACATATCCTAGTGATTGTAGTGGTTGTCAATTTGTTCTCCAAATACCATAGCTTCTAGTCTGGTCAGGCTTCCTTCCAGCCATTCCCATTCTTCAATATCTATGCACTTCAGTACTCCCAGCTGAACGCCATCCAGAAGAATAGTAAATTCTGATTCTTCCTGTTCTTCGTCCCAATCAGGGATGACTAGAAACTCCTGATCGCCTTCCCCGATATCGGCCGTAATGGAGAAAGGCATTTCAATTTCTAATTCGTCCATAGATGTAAAGTTAAAAGTACTCCGGTAAATTCTTCTCTATTATTTCTCCTAATACCTGGTAGTCTTCATACTCGGGAACAAAAACTAGATTTTTAGAATTTAAAGGCTCACTTTGTAAGTTCTTCCAGTATCCTTCTTTTGTTTTTATTATATCCCCTAAGAAGTAGTTATTCATTATTATTCTAAAGCAGTATCCTTCCTGATAGGGGAAATGGGGAGTAATGCTTAGAGGGTATTCCTTCCCTTCGTAGGTGAATGTTGTGATGATGCCGGGCATGAAAGTGTAACAAGCCGCCTGCTTTTTAGGTTTGGGATCTCTAATGTATCATCAGATCCTACTGTACTTCTGATTCTCTAACGTTGATCGCTTGGGTTTGATTTTTTTATGCGGTATCTCCGATGTGTGAAAAGATGACCCCGTGCTTCCTCTTTTATCCTCTGCATCGGGTACAGCCTGTCTATCCATACTTTTGAGATTGCATTATCGCTGGTTAGCTCCTTTTTGTGTGTGTTTAAGGCATCTATTAATAATTCCCGAGCAAGATTGTCGATTTTTTTACTAATGTCTATCAGTTCATTCCTATCGATTGCCCGTTTCCTATTACCTAAAGTTGTTTTTACATTGTCTCCATGGATGAAGTTTGATCTTACTTTGTAAGCGTCCTTTATAATTCTTGCCATTTCTCCAACGGTGAAACGACTTTTCGTTAGAAAAAAGGGTATCCTTGCAACCAACTGCGAAATCAAATACTCGGAACTATTACTAAGTATTGACTCTAATAGTCCGATGTAAAAGGTGATTTTTATCGGCAAGAACTGATTTCCTCGAGCCATGTCTAGAAATAAAAGTGCTCGGTTTAGTCTGTTGAAGGAATAGGGAATATAATTTAACAAATAGGGTTGGACCCCCATTTTTTTTTCTTGCTTTAGTTCGTACATAACTTGCTGCATATCCGGCAGCATCGGTACATCCAGCATTTTTTCCAAAAATTCTAGAGATTGATTTAGTTCAGTCACATCGTAGAAGGTGGATTCTTGCGATTCGCCGTCCGCTTTAGAATTGAACACATAGTTCTCTTTTAGGCGGGTGTTATAGTCAGGGCTAAAGCGACAAACAGGATTAGTAACCGATTGTATATAACTTTTATAGACACTTACGCTGCTGTCTTTCGTGAACCATAACGCTCGGGCAAACAGTAGATGGAGATGGAATACATCATCGTGGGTTTGCAATGGATCATCGGAAGTATAGATGAAATAATTCTTTAGAAATATTTCATCGAATTCTAATGTTCCGATCGTGCCAATCAACTCGGGTTCAAAAAAGTGAGTTCTAACATACTGATGATCCTTAGATAAATAAGAGTTAAAGAATTCATAATATGAAAGGTCCTCCTTGGTTTGGAAATTCGTAATTACGGTAATAAAACGGTTGTCAATCACAATATTTGTTTAAAATCTTCTTCCTTTTTTATATTCAGTGTTCTGAGTGTCAACTCCCAGTCCCTTCATATAGATCATGGTAGTCGCAAGATCTCGGTGTCTGAATAGCTTCATAATCTTGTACAGATCTTCTCCATCTTCTCCCAGGTGAACAGCTCGCGTATGTTTGTACCTGTAAATCCCATGTTCAGTGGGAGGGATGTTGAGGGCCTTTTTATAAGGTCGGAACTTCTTTGCAAAATAATCCTGACCGATGGGATAAGGCGCTCCGATCTGAAATTCTGTAGCTGGGATGTTTTTGTGAGGCTGATTTTTGCCGAAGATGTAGAAGTCCGGAGGCATCTCGTTCACCTGAAGCTCGTACAGTAGTTCAAGAAAATCAGGGTAAATGGGAATGTATTCGGTCGTCCTGTTCTTCGCGGTACCTGATTCAATCTTCAGGGTTCGTGTCTTGAAATTAAAGTCTCCTGCTTTTAACTGGTTGCCTTCTGCCTCATTCCTGAGCGCTGCATAATAAACGAAGCTGCAGAAATGATAAAGCATGGAGTCTTTGTTATCGAGCATCATGTCTTTTAGCTGCTTGAACTGATAATCATTCCAAGCGGTGTTGCCTGGCCTAGCTACCGGCTGTCTCTTGAGGCTCAGCGTCGGCACCTTCTCCAAATAGTCGTCGAAGTTGTCGTGGTAGTAATTGAAGAAGGTGGTGAGATCGTTCAAATAATGATTATACGTCTTGCCGGACCACTGTTTTTCTTGTTTGTAATGGTTGAGAAAAGAAGTCACAATACTTTTAGTGACGCCGTCTATTTTAATCTCGCCCATGCTGTTCGCCTGTAGCCACTTTTTGAAAAGGTTCAGCTCTTGCTCGTACTTCCCGTATGTATTAGGTCGAAGGCTGGGCTTTACGGTCTCAAGATATCGATCGATTAAAGTTGCTACCCGTCTGTCACGCTGATGTTCGAATACATTGTATTCGTCATAAGGAGTCCATCCCTTTTGCAAGAGCTCATCAATAACCTTCTTAAGAGCCATGGCATGCTGACGCCGCTCTCGTTTGGTTGTAAACTGATTGAAGCCGTGATTAAAGCGAAATCTTTCGAATTGACCAGTGATAGGATGCTGATACTTGATCCAAACTAGCCAGTCTTTCTTTAGGTCTCCGCCTGGTGGTTCATAAATAAAAGGGCCTTCCCATTTCGTCCTCACTGGAACTAATTGTCTTAAGGTTTTGTCAGCTGATTGGTCAGTCAGCTTTTTTAACTGACTGACTATCTGTGCTTTAAAAGTGGAGCCGGAGGGATTCGAACCCTCGTCCAAACATGGAACAAATTATGCTTTCTACATGCTTAGCAGCTATTAGATTGTCGGGAAGGGGAAGGCCAGCTGCTTGCCTATACCGTCTTCCTTAGGTGCTTTATCTCACCCGGTAATCACACCTCTTACCAGGCCAGTTCCGTTGATCGATGCCCCGGATGCTAGTTTAACAGAACGGAAAACTAGCGGGACAAAAGCTGAGCTAATTCTAAATTAGGCAGCTAAGGCGTAGTTATTTTCGCCAATTATAGTTTGAGAGTTCAGATTAGAGCGCTATACTCACAATGCGCTGCATGCTTACATACTTGCCGCCATCCTGTCAATTCCGGTCGACCCCATAGTATGTTTATTGTTGGAAGCTTTTCAGCGTTGAGCCTTTTTGGCTCACGCTGTTGTCAATTCCGATGGATTGTAAGTTCTCATAATCTTAATGTGCGACTACTGATTCCTTGCTTCCAATCATTTTCCTGCCCGGATATTCTTTTAACGCTTTGTCCAGGCAAATCATTGCGTTGTTCAAATCTTCTTTGTTCAAAACGTATGCCAGACGGATTTCGTCTCTTCCTGCGCCAGGTGTACTGTAAAATCCGGCAGCTGGCGCCATCATTACTGTCTGATTGTCATGAGAAAACTCTTCCAGCATCCACTGACAGAATGCCTCTGAGTCATCTACCGGAAAACGTGCCACCACATAAAATGCACCCCCCGGATTGGGACAATATACGCCTTCCATTTTATTTAATGCGGCTACCAGCATATCCCGACGCTCGGTATATTCTTTATTTACCCGGTCAAAGTAAGACTGCGGAGTGTCTACAGCAGCCTCTGCAGCTATCTGAGCCACCATTCCCGGACTTAAGCGAGCCTGAGCGAACTTCAAGGCAGTTTGGATCACTTGTCTGTTCTTTGTAATAAAACATCCAAGACGTGCTCCGCAAGCGCTGTAGCGTTTGGAGATGCTGTCAAATACTACCACGTGGTCCTCCAGGCCGTCAAAATGCATTGGCGAATAAAATTTACTACCATCGTAACAGAATTCCCGGTAAGCCTCGTCCGCAAACAGATAAAGATCGTGCTTCAGACAAAGGTTCTTCAGCTCTACCATCTCCTCATAAGAATAAAGATAGCCCGTAGGATTATTCGGGTTACAAATAAAAATGGCCTTAGTTTTCTCAGTGATCAGCTTCTCGAACTCACTGATAGGAGGTAGCGCAAAGCCATTTTCTATCAAAGATAAAACCGGCTTTACTGTCACATTGCTCATCCAGGCGAAGGCGTTATAGTTCGCATAGAATGGTTCAGGAATAATCACTTCATCACCAGAATCCAGACAAGTTTGCATAGCAATGATGATCGCCTCAGAAGCTCCGGTAGTCACCAGAATATCTTCAACACTTATATTATAGTTCGCTCGGTTATAGTATTCTACTAGTTTTTTACGATAGGATAAGTTTCCTTCAGATTGTGTATAAGCCCAAACTTTAAAGTCGATATTTTTTATAGCATCGAGCATCACATGAGGTGTTTCAATATCGGGCTGGCCGATATTCAGATGATACACCTTCTTTCCCTGCTGTTTAGCCTGGTCGGCGTAAGGAGTTAACTTTCGTATAGGAGAGGCAGGCATCAGCTTCCCCTTATTTGAAATTTTTGGCATAGTCCGCAAAAATAAAAAAACCTCTCTGCTTACAGAGAGGTTTCCGATCTTTTCAGCTTTTTATTTTTATTTTGAGCTTGCGCTGGTTACTTCACCTTTGATGTACAACAACTTTACAGGTGTTTTAGCATTCGACTTGATCGTTACCGCCTTGGTAAACGGACCAATCGCCGCTGCATTATAAGTTACGCTAATCACGCCAGAATCGCCTTTCTTAATAGGTGTACTGGTATATTTAGGAACAGTACATCCACAAGATGATTCCACATTCTCGATAATCAAAGGTTGGTCACCTACGTTGGTGAACTTAAATTCATAGCTAACAGGCTTGCCTTGAGCAATTTTGCCGAAATCATTAGTTTCTTTTTCAAACTTGAATTCAGCCTTCTCGTCAGCTCGCATTGCAGTAACCAGGGTAAATCCTAAAATAACTGCACATAATGTTAATAGCTTCTTCATTTCGAAATTTTGTTAATCAGGTATAAAAGTACGACTTTATATTCAAAAACCATACCGGTGTACGTAACAAAAAAACTAGGGTTTCAGAACGTCTATATTTTATTAATTTTGACACCTGACCTGTGTAATTATGGCAGCAATAGATATGAATGTGACTAATCAATTTGACGTTTCAGCAGAACTGAGCTTCGATGATTTCAAGCAGATCGTGTTAAACGATTACAGGATTTGCTATGAAAGCAGACAAGCAAGTATTCTGGGACGGAAGGAGGTGCTGACCGGGAAAGCCAAGTTTGGCATTTTTGGAGATGGAAAGGAAGTTGCACAGGTGGCTATGGCTAAAGCCTTTAAAAAGGGGGACTGGAGGTCCGGCTATTACCGCGACCAGACGTTCATGTTCGCGACGGGAATGGCGACCATTACCGAGTTCTTTGCCCAGCTTTACGGAAATACCGACGTTAATGAAGACCCTTTTTCAGGCGGTCGTCAGATGAATTCTCACTTCGCTACGCGTATCCTCAATGAGGATGGTACCTGGAAAAATCAGACGGAGATGAAAAATACCTCTTCTGATATTTCTACAACCGGCGGTCAAATGTCACGGCTGGTAGGTCTGGCATGGGCTTCGAAGTTATACCGGCAAAATCCGGAATTAAAATACTTAACCCATTTCTCAGTGGAGGGAAATGAGGTTGCATTCGGAACAGTGGGAAATGGCTCCACCTCTGAGGGGGTGTTTTTTGAAGCCATCAATGCCGCGGGTGTTCTTCAGATTCCGCTCGCTATTTCCATTTGGGATGATGGTTACGCAATCTCTGTACCCTCTGAATTGCAGACAACCAAAATGGATATTTCTGAAGTTTTGAAGGGTTTTCAGCGGGATGAAAAAGGAGACGGCTTCGAAATATTCAAAGTGAAGGGCTGGGATTATCCCGGTTTATGTGAGACTTATGAGAAAGCGATAGAAATTTGCCGCGAGAAGCATATTCCGGCAATGATCCATGTATATGAGATGACTCAGCCGCAGGGGCATTCCACATCAGGATCCCACGAGCGTTATAAAACAAAGGAACGCCTGGAGTGGGAAGCAGAATATGATTGTTTGGTGCAGATGCGCAAGTGGATGATCGAATCAGCTATTGCCACGGAGGAGGATTTGACGGAAATTGAAAGCAAGGCTAAAGAATATGTGCGCAAGTGTCAGAAAACAGCCTGGGCAAATGTTCAATCGGTACTCAAAAAAGAAGCAGAAGAAGCTATAGAGCTGCTTTTGTCCTTTAAAAGAGATGATATCTCGAAGATTGCTGCCGGCTTGAAGTCGTCTGTAGAGATATCCCGGAGAGAGATCATGGTGGCCCTGAGGAAAGTAATCAGACTGCTGGCCACTGACCAATCCCAGGAGAAGCAGCGTCTGATCCGCTGGTACCAGGAGCAGTTGGAGCTGAATAGGGAGCGGTATAATTCAAAGCTTTTCACCGATTCTGTTAATTCGCCCGCTACTATTCCCGTGGTAGAACCCGAATATGATGAAGATGCTAAATGGATTGACGGAAGAGAGATATTAAATGCGTGTTTTGACGAGAACATCGCCCGCGATCCCCGTATCATCGCTTTTGGCGAAGATGTAGGAAGTATCGGAGACGTGAACCAGGGATTTGCAGGTCTTCAAGCTAAATACGGTCAGCTGCGTGTAGCAGATACAGGTATCCGAGAAAGTACCATCATTGGTCAGGGTATTGGATTATCTCTACGCGGTTTGAAGCCGATAGCCGAGATTCAATACCTTGATTACCTGTTATACTGTATCAACGTAGTAAGCGACGACCTGGCGAGCCTAAGTTACCGCACTAAGGGAGGACAAAAGTCGCCGGTCATCATTCGGACAAGAGGGCATCGTTTGGAGGGGATCTGGCACTCCGGTTCTCCAATGGCCATGATGCTCGGTATCATGAGAGGAATCCACATCTGTGTCCCGAGAAATATGACACAGGCTGCGGGAATGTATAATACGCTGCTTCGGGCCGATGAGCCGGCCATTGTGGTTGAATGCCTGAACGGCTATCGCCTGAAGGAAAGGTTGCCTGCAAATGTTGGCGAATTTACCGTGCCCCTTGGCAAGGCTGAAGTAGTGAAACAAGGGACTGATCTTACGATCGTTTCCTACGGTTCTACATTACGCGTAGTTGAAGAGGCTGCCGTAGAACTTGAAAAAATGGGAATCTCGGTTGAAATTGTGGATCCGCAGACGCTGCATCCGTTCGATTTGGATGAGGAATGCGCCAGGTCGCTCAAGAAAACCAATAAGTTGCTCGTGGTGGATGAGGACGTACCGGGAGGTGCTTCGGCATTTATCTTACAACAAGTTTTGGAAAAGCAAAAGGGGTATTATCACCTGGATAGCGCTCCGCGTACCATCACTGCAAAAGAGCACCGTCCGCCTTACGGCACGGACGGCGATTACTTCACGAAACCGTCAGTGGATGATGTAATAGAAGTAGTGTACGAGATGATGAGCGACGCTAATCCTGCCAGGTTCCCGGCATTGTATTAAATGGTTTTTTAGCCAACAATTTAGATTTAGCGCTGTTGAATTTGCGTCTATTTATGGAAAAAGATGGAAACAAGCGCAAACATGCCTGGAGGCTCAGCCGAAGATAATCGGGGCAGGAAGTCGGAAACTCAGGATACGGGAGAAGACAGAATGCCACCCGCAGAGGAAGAATTAAAAGAACTGCTTAGAAAAACGCCGGATGACCTGAATCTGGATGATGATCAGGATCTGAAAGCGGACAATTGATCTAAGCTGAAAAAAGATCATCCCAGGCAGAAGGTACAAGACCTGGGATGATTACGGATTTTATAGCCGGAAGCCGCGTAAGAACTCTTCCACGCCCATCCTTTTTTTGCCCTCTGTCTGAAGATCGACCACCGATAGATAGCCATCCTTGCCCGCGAACTTCAGAAATGTTTTTCCATCACTAAGGAACTCTCCTGGTGGTACAGTTGGCACTTCTTCAATTAACTCAGCTTTATATATTTTCAGCGTTTTGTCTTTAAATACGGTGTAGGCAGCAGGATATGGACTTAAGCCCCGAATTAAATTATAAATCCTACGAGCTGGTTCGTCCCATTTAATCAGGCAGTCTTCTTTAAATATTTTCGGAGCATGGGTAGGAGGCCTGTCAAAAGTTTCCTGTCGTTTTTCTGTATAATTCCCGCTTTCTATCGCTTTTACAGTTCGCACCAGCAGTTGGGCTCCCACGAGCATCAGTTTGTCATGAATTTCGCCCGCAGTACTATCGTCCGAAATCGACACCTTCTCAGAGAAGATAATGTCTCCGGTATCGATCTCATGTTGGAGGAAAAATGTAGTGACGCCAGTTTCCTTCTCGCCATTAATTACTGCCCAGTTGATAGGTGCAGCTCCCCGGTAATTCGGCAAAAGTGAGGCATGTAAATTTATGGTTCCCTTAGGCGGCATATTCCATACAATTTCCGGTAGCATTCTGAAGGCGACTACGACCTGCAGATCCGCCTTATACGCTGCCAGGTCCTGCACAAATCCAGGATCCTTCAATTTGACAGGCTGCAGTATCGGAAGTCCCTTTGCAGCAGCGTATTTTTTAACTGCCGACTCATTCAGCTTTTGTCCCCGTCCCGCCGGTTTGTCAGGTGCTGTTACTACAGCCACTATATTGCAGCCCGCCTGTACGAGCGCATCAAGTGAGGCTACAGCAAAGTCGGGAGTCCCCATGAAAATGATTCGCATGTGTGTTTAATTAATTATATAACAGATATTTCTTGCGCATCAGCTTATACTGCGACAATGCAGGTTCCCAGCTACGGCGTATCTCCTCCTCGGATTTTCCTGCAATGATTTGTTGCCTCAGATCTTCTGTTCCGGCAAGGCGGTCAAAGTTATTGATCTGCTTGCTTTGTTTATAATCAAAGAATTTTTCCTTTTCGGGATAGGCCTTATACAGATCTATCAACCATTTTAGGTTAATGCGCTGCGTTTTTCTAAAGTTATTCGTGTCATACTTTCTCAGGTCCAAACCGTAGCATTTCTGGTTCTGGTGCAAAGGCGTTTCACTCATTCCCCGGATGCTGACGGGGGTAAAGTGGAAGCTGTACTTCCCTGCAAGTTTCGGGCTGCCCAGTACCTGAAAGGGGAAGTGCGTGCCGCGTCCCTGGCTGATAATAGTACCTTCGAACAGGCACAGGGAAGGATAGAGGAGGATCGACTGCTGCGTGTTTAAGTTGGGGCTGGGTTTTACCGGTAATTTGTATACACTATTATGGCTGTAGTTCTCCATCTTGATAATCTTCAGCTTACACTTTACCTTGTTTTTCAGCCACCCTTCGCCATTAATCATCTGCGCATACTCGGCAATAGTCATTCCGTGAACTATTGGAATAGGGTGCATCCCGATAAATGATTTGTGCTTCTCCTCCAGCACCGGCCCATCTACGTAGAAGCCATTCGGGTTCGGCCTGTCCAAGATCAGTAATTCGATGCCACTCTCTGCGCAGGCTTCCATCATATAATGCAGGGTAGATATATAAGTATAGAATCGGGCACCAACGTCCTGTATGTCAAAAATCATCAGGTTTATCCCGTTTAAATCTTCCTTCGTAGGTTTGTAATGACTGCCATATAAAGAAATTACGGGTATGCCTGTTTTCGCATCAGTCGTACTGCTCACTTTTGCTCCTGCACTTGCTTGTCCCCGAAATCCATGCTCCGGCCCGAATATCTTCACGATGTTTACACCCAGACTTCTCAGGCTGTCGATACTGAATTTTCCATCGATTATTGATGTTTGATTGATCAGCATCCCCACCTTTTTTCCTTTCAGGTAGGGGACATATTCCCTCGTTCGTTCTGCCCCGATTTGCAGTCCTGCTTTCTTTTTGCCGTCAATAGCGTCAACGTCTACGTTATAGGGATTGGGAACATTGGTCCGGATGGTGGGCCTGCTTCCCGGCTCAGTAGTAACAGCGCAGGATGCGATAATTGATACAGGAAACAAAAGATTGAAAAAATACTTTCTCATAGTAAGATTTGGTGATTAAACAACAGTCGGAAAATTTTGCATCTTTGCTAAAGTACAAAAAACGTAACATTTGAATCTACCAGCCTTTATAGCTAAAAGGATAACCTTTCATTCAAAACGCACCTTTTCTAAGCTAAGTGTGCGCATCGCCGTAATCGGCATTATGCTGAGTTTGGCGGTAATGATTCTCTCCCTGGCAGTAGTAAATGGTTTTAAGTCAGAGATCAGGGAAAAGATCAGAGGTTTTTCAGGTGATATCATCGCCATCAAATACGACCTGAACTCCTCTTACGAAAATTCGCCTTTTTCTATACGTGCGGATTCTCTGAAGCTCATCAAATCCGTAAACGGGATTGAACATCTTCAGCCCTATGCGATAAAACCTGGTATCATCAACACGAATGAGGAAGTAGAGGGAGTGGTTTTGAAGGGAGTAGATGAATTGTACGATTGGAGTTATTTTAAGAAGATATTAAGCGCAGGACGCGTTATCGATTTCTCGGACAGCGTAAAAGCTAACCGTGAAATTCTTATCTCGAAATACCTCGCAGGCCGACTTAAGCTGAAGGTGGGCGATGATTTCCTGATGTATTTTGTACAGGAACCGCTTCGGAAGCGAAAGTTTGAGATTGTAGGAATCTATGATTTAGGGGTAGAGGAAGTAGACCGCACCTACGTAATTGGTAGTCTTTCTCTTATCCGGAGACTCAACGATTGGAAGCCCGACCAGGTAGGGGGCTATGAGTTACGAGTGAGCGATTTTAATCAGCTGGAGGCCTCCTCCGAGCGGGTAAGCGATGTTTTGAACTATACGCTGCGATCGTTCACTATCAAGGAATGGTATCCAAGTATTTTCCAATGGCTTGGCTTGCTCGATGTAAATACGCAGGTGATATTGGTATTGATGCTGGCTGTAGCAGTTATTAATATGATTTCTGCCCTACTGATCATCATTTTGGAACGTACCAACATGATTGGCGTTTTGAAAGCCCTGGGTAGTTCAAATTGGTCGATTCAAAAGATATTTCTGCACAATGCAGCCTACCTGATTGGATTGGGACTGCTGCTGGGTAATCTTCTTGGTCTGGGACTTGGCTTCCTTCAGCGCGAGACACATTTTTTTCAGCTAGACCAGGCTTCGTATTATATGACGTTTATCCCTGTTGAGCTAAACGCACTGGATATCTTACTCCTTAATGTGGGAACAATGATCGTCTGCCTGCTGGTGTTGATCATTCCATCCATGCTGGTAGCAAGGATATCACCAGTGAAGGCAATAACCTTCAAATAGCCCTTTATTTTTTTGTCGTACTGAAGTTTAACTTCAAGTTTAGCCCGGCCGCCCCAAACCGAATATTCTGCGCACCTAATCCTCCCAGCGGGTACTTCAAAAAAGGCTCGTAGGAGATACGGCTCTTCTTACCAAGGGGATGCCCCATTCCCACAGAAAAGTTGAGCATACGGGCAAAGTCGAACGTTTGCGCCTCTGTCTCTGCCTTCTCGTCCTCCCTATCCAGCTTAATGCCGTTGTAATTGCCACTTACGTTGTAGGAGTAAGTGTACGACTCTTCAATAAAAAAGTTGGAGCTTAAGCCAGCGGTTACAAACAGCTGATTCTTATTGTCAAGCAGGACATACTTCATATTGATCGGGATGTCGAGCCCCAGCAGCGAAGCATTGTATTTCTGAATGTTATATGTTTCAGCAAGATAGGAACCAGCGGGGCTAAGGCCTGCATTCCATCGCGAGGTCTCGGTGGGTTGCATGGTAAAGTTGTCGAGCGCTACAGCAGGGATGGATCCGGAGAAGTTCAAATTGTTCTGAGCAAGGGCAACTCCCGTTGAAATCTTAAGCTTCTTGCTAATGGTGAACTCCGACTGTACTCCGAATCCGGTATTTATGTTCGACTCACTGCCCTCCGCATAGTTGATATAGCTTCCCGCATACACCCCGATCGAAATACCCCGATTCTTTTTTGGCTGATCTTTCTTTGCATCCGGAAGCTCCGGAAGTTTAGCTAATGCCAGGGCTATGCTCTCGGGTTTCCCCGGTTCTGTTTCTGCGGGTAATGTCGTTGTTTTCTCACTGTTTTGAGAGGCAGCTGCTACCAAATTCTCTTTTACTTCATTTGGGAAATTCTCTTGAGTGACTACATCTTCCCTGGGTGTCTCAGTGCTGGGTTGTGTGAAAAACTGATCGTCATGGTCGGTAACAGCATCCTGTTGGCCTGCTGATGGTTTTTGCGTTTCGTTATACGCAGATCCTGAAATCAAAGCAATCTCGTTCATCTCCGCTTGCAGTTCCGGTTTAATGTTAGTACCGTCTGTCTGGCTTGCTGTTGTCTGCTGTTCTTCCAGTATGTCGTCCTGCACTCGGGCAGTAGCAGCTTCCTCCGTCGGCTTTGTTTTGCCCGTGAGGTAAATCTTTTCTTGTTCGTTGCCCAGGAATAGCCAGCCTGCAGTGGCGATCAAAGCAATAGCAGCGGCATATCTCCACCAGAGTACAACTGGTTTTTTTTCTGGTTCACCAGGAAATCTCTTGCGAAGATCTTCCCAGCCAACAGACGCAGTATCATCTTCGTAGTCCTCGAAAATGTCTTTGATTCTGTTCACCAGTAAATCATCAAACTGATCCTTCATACTTCATCTCCTGTTGTTGATTCAAATATTTTCTTAGTTTTTCTTTTGCCCGGCTCAGGTAAACTCTTGAGGAACTTACCGGAATAGCGAGCATGCTGCCAATCTCTTCGTGGCTATAACCGTCAATTTCGTACAGGTTGAACACCATACGATGTACTTCCGGTAATCGGTCCAGAAGCTTCAAAATGTCTTTAGCTGATAACTGATCAACAGCATCCGGCGCCTTACCGAGATAAGCCGCCTCCTCCAGGTCGCCGTTGTTCATGTGCTTTAAGTTTTTTCGGCGATGATCAATAGCCGTATTAACTATTATTCTCCGAAGCCAGGCCTTGAATGGCTGGGTTTCATTAAAGAACTGTATTGCCTTAAAAACTTTGATGAACGAGTCGTTCACCACTTCTAAGACGTCGTCCCGATTTGATAGGTAACGTAAGCCAACCCCCATAGCGTAGCCATAGAAATGCTTGTACAGCCTTTCCTGATACTTTAGATCGCCAAGTTTACATTTCTGAACGAGCTCTTCTTCAGAAACGGGGGGCTTTTTATGCATTAATTACCGACCTTTTTTAAATTATATCTATAGACCGTTGGTGCTAAAAATGAAGCCCCCGGCTGGTTTGTCTTGCTTAAAATCAGCTCATCTCCCTGTATTTCATAGGTATATGAACCGGATAGTATCAGCAGCGGATCAAAATGAGCGGGCCAGACATTTTTGTCCCTGAATTCAATCACATTTCCTTTGATCTCAAATGTTCCTGAACCTCCTGCCGGATAGTAGTTGGGGTTGCCTTGTGATGTATAGGTTTTACCCTGGAAGGTGATAGAGGCTTCTACCGGTGGTGTCAACATTGAACTGATCGGCCGAATGACAGTAAACTCGCCCGTGTAAGTTCCACTGAAGATAACCTTCTCTTCTTTCTTGCAGGCAGCAAGCAGGACGAAGGTGAATACGAAAATCCCAACTTGTCGGCTTGTCATTTTTTTCTCTTTATAAAGCTCCTACGAGGTGGAGGATCAAAACGCTACAGCTCCTATTCTTTTTCTAAACTTTTTGTTTCTTCCCGAAGTGAGTGTAAACCCGCGTCTATTGTACTTTTCCGCTTATCTTGTGAGTGGAAGTAATATGAATAGGAGAGGAAGTATCTGCCTTGTTAATATTCCCCTCCATTTTAATAATCATGGTGCCGGATAAGGGAAGCCCGCTCTTTCTGTCAATTTCGATTGTACCAGTTCCGGAACCAGTAAGAGTAGTCTGAGCTCCCGACTGGGCCAGCTTAGCGTCAACGGTATTTTTAACAAGGATACCGGCTGTCTGCACACCCAGTTTCATTAGGGTATAATCGGTTTTGCTGGTCGTGCTACCGAGGACGGTCCCTTTAATATCCTTTGTCCATGATTGTCCGATTGCTACCGGATAGGAGGGGAAAATATTGAAACTGGTGGAGAAATCGTTCAGGAAGCGCTCGTTGTTGTAGCTTGCTCGTATAGCTGCTTCCACCTGAGGGTCGGGTTGCATGGATTTAATAATGGACGCCATTAACTCGTTTATCCCATTCACATCAGTAATTACACCTTGCTTATCCAGTCGTAGCGTAAAGGACTTTCCGATCATACTCCCAAAGATATTACCTAGCAAGGGAGCAGAAGCCTCTGGATTTTCTGAGTCGTAGTTCAGTCCCATCATCTCTACCTTTATTTTATTATAGGTAGTTCTGATCACCTGTCCCTCGCTTGTTTCAGCCTCTACGACCATATCATAACCAAACTGGAAGGCCTGCTTAAGTAACAGTGGTTGGTTATTCTCCTGTAGTGAAATCTCCTGGTTGATAGCCATCTCTGTACTATACTTTCTGCCTTTCTCAAAGGAGAGTTTTAGTAATGCTTTGGATTGTGCCGCGGCCTGGCTTATGCTGAACAATAACAGCAGCGCAAAGGTGACTATTCCCTTCATCTATAGTTTTTTTGCTTCATTCCAGTAGATATCCATTTCAGCAAGGGTCATGTCTTTTAAGTTCTTACCCTGCTCTGAGGCTTTTTTCTCCAGGTATTGAAATCTCTTAATAAACTTCTTGTTTGTCTTTTCTAACGCATTTTCGGGGTTGATGTCGATAAACCGGGCATAGTTGATGAGTGAGAAAAGCAAGTCTCCGAACTCACTCTCAGCCTTGTCGCGATCAATTTCCTCGTTATTTACGCTGTTGAACTCCTCTCTGAACTCTTGTATTTCCTCTTCTACTTTCTCCCAAACCTGACTTTTTTCTTCCCAATCAAACCCCACCCCGCGGGCTTTTTCCTGAATACGGGATGCTTTTACCAGGGCCGGTAATGAAACAGGAACTCCCTCAAGCACCGATTTATTACCCTCTTTTAACTTGAGCTGTTCCCAGTTGCGTTTTACGTCTGTTTCATTCTCGACCTCTGTATCTCCATAAATGTGAGGATGGCGCGATATTAATTTATCACATATCCCATTTAGTACATCGGTGATCGTAAAGAGGTCCGTTTCTGATGCTATCCTTGCATAGAAGACCATGTGGAGCATGATATCGCCAATCTCTTTTTTTATTTCGCTCATGTCTCCGTCCAGAATCGCGTCGGATAACTCGTAAGTTTCCTCAATGGTGAGATGACGGAGGCTTTCCATTGTCTGTTTTTTATCCCAGGGGCACTGCTCTCTCAGTGTGTCCATAATAGAAAGCAAACGTTCGAAGGCCGTGGCCGGGGTAGATGATGATGGAGGGGCTATATTTTTAGGCATTTTTTTTTTGAGGCAAAGTTAGCGTTTCCTGCTGAAGGTGCTAAGGGGATATTAAGTTGAAAAACAGGGATAAATGAATTGGTCCTGAAATTTGTCGGGAAATGAACGTGTGTAACGCTTGTGTTAATAAATTGTTTTAGAGATTGTAAAAATAATGAGAGAATTGCAATATATTTGACCCGCCTAAAACTAGGGTAAAGATTGTGTTATCTTTTTATGAATAACAATAGGATAAAAGTAGCAGAAACATCACTTAATAGATGGGCATTGGCCTGGCAAGAACCTCTTTTTAAACAGAAGCTATTATTCGGTGTTGGTTTGTTTTTTAGCTTGATGCCGATATATCCGGTGTTTTACCAATATATTGAGCAAAGGGACGGATATAATCAGCAGGACATTGTTCTCCAGATGCTGCCGTCAATTGATGTTTCCATGCCTATTTTTATAGTTACCTGGGCGATGGCAATTCTACTGACAGTAAGAGCACTTCAAAATCCGGCTATATTCATTACCTTTTTATATGGCTTTGTAGTATTAAATGTGCTACGTTTTTTTACGATTGGGTTGGTTCCTTTTGACCCTCCTCCAGGCTTGATTCCGATTGTAGACCCGATTAGCAACTATTTCTATGGAAAAAGCTATGTTACAAAAGACTTGTTTTTCTCCGGGCATACAGCAACACAGTTCCTGTTCTTTATGTGTCTTCAAAAGAAGACCGATCGGAAATTGGCTCTGTTCGGAACCATCTTAATGGGGATTTTCGTTCTGATTCAGCACGTACATTTTACCATCGACGTGGTGACCGCACCAGTGTTTACGTACTTTTGTTATTTGGTAGCAAAGAAAATCACAAAGCCCTACTCGCAAATGTTTTAATCTTTATGAAAATATAATTACCTTTATTCTAAATTAACAAACTCTCACTCTTATGGACTACCTTGAAGATGAAGCCAAAAAAGGCTTCGTTGCTATTACTGTTATAGCACTTGTCATTCTATTCCTAGGTCTCATTCTCAGCTCTATGATTGATTTTACTGCCGACGACTATTACGGCTCGGCTGTTGCTACTGCCCCTAAATAAGGTGAGTGCAGGTTCTGCTGCGTATATTTGCCAGGGCGGGAAAGAGAAATAGACAAAACAATAAAGGGCGATGAAATTCATCGCCCTTTATTGTTTTCTGTTGTTTGGCTTTTACCTATTTAGAAAGCACTTTGGTTACTAGTTCTGCCGCTTCCTTTAGTAAGATTGCGGAGTAAACCTGAAGTCCTGACTCGTCAATTAGTTTTTTAGCTTCTTCAGCATTTGTTCCCTGAAGACGAACAATGATTGGAACGCGAACGTTTCCTAGCTCTTTGTAAGCATCAATCACACCTTGAGCAACACGGTCGCAACGAACAATACCACCAAAAATGTTGATTAGAATAGCTTTAACATTCGGATCTTGCAGGATGATATTGAATGCAGCTTTTACAGTTTGAGCATTGGCTGTTCCACCCACGTCAAGGAAGTTTGCAGGTTCTCCACCAGCTAATTTGATAATATCCATGGTAGCCATAGCCAAACCGGCACCGTTTACCATACAACCCACGTTTCCATCTAACTTTACGTAGTTAAGGTTAGACTTGCTGGCCTCTACTTCCATTGGGTCTTCTTCTGTTTCATCCCGCAAGGCAGCGTAATCAGGATGACGGAATAGCCCGTTATCATCCAGATTCACCTTTGCGTCAACCGCCAGGATCTTGTTATCTGAGGTTTTAAGAACAGGGTTGATTTCAAACATCGAAGAGTCTGTGTGCTCATAAGCTTTATATAAGGCAGCGATGAATTTCGTCATGTCCTTGAAAGCATCCCCGCTAAGACCAAGGTTGAAAGCAATTTTACGAGCCTGGAAACCTTGTAATCCAACCTTTGGATCAATTTCTTCCTTAAAGATGAGGTGCGGTGTATGTTCAGCAACTTCTTCAATGTCCATACCACCCTCGGTTGAATACATCACAATGTTACGTCCTTTTGCTCTGTCGAGTAGAACGCTGACGTAGAATTCTTTTGTTTCACTTTCTCCAGGGTAGTATACATCCTGTGCAATAAGTACTTTGTTTACTTTTTTGCCTTCGGGACCAGTTTGAGGTGTCACTAACTGCATTCCGATAATTTGCTCAGATTTTTCCCGAACTTCATCCAGGTTTTTAGCAAGTTTTACACCACCGCCTTTTCCACGGCCACCAGCATGGATTTGTGCTTTTACCACTACCCAGTCTGAGTTATAATCTTCTTTCAGCTTTTTTGCAGCCTCTACAGCTTCTTCTGGTGTTTCGGCAACAATGCCTTCCTGCACTCGAACACCGAAACTTTTCAATATGGCTTTACCTTGATACTCGTGAATATTCATTGTTTTGAAAGTTTTCAGGCGTAAAACTACTACTTTGCTTCAATTTCCGAAAGGTTAATGTAAGTTTTAAAAATTTCGCTACAGGATATTATCTTTTTATTAATCAATTTTTCGAGGCTATCCGAAATACAAGGGAAAACTTTTATTAGCCTTTAAACCTTTTCAAGTAAAAAACTATCTTCGCCCAATGCTGCAGGCCAATGCTATTCGGAAATCTTATGGGAAGCTCGAAATATTAAAAGGAGTAGACTTTGGGGTTAGCAAGGGAGAGATTGTAACGATCCTAGGCGCTTCAGGAGCAGGTAAAAGCACCTTGCTTCACATCATTGGCACGCTTGATCGTCCTGATAAGGGAGAAGTGATTCTCAATAATGTGAATGTGTCAAAGTTGTCATCAAAAAAGTTGAGTCTTTTTCGGAACAGGCATATAGGTTTTATCTTTCAGTTTCACCATCTGTTACCTGAATTCACCGCACTTGAAAATATTTGTATTCCAGCATTTATTGCTAAGCAGGGCAAGAAGGAAGCGGAGGGGAAAGCCAGGAACTTGCTTGAAATGTTGGGGCTAAGCCACCGGGCGGAACATAAGCCATCCGAACTGTCCGGCGGAGAACAGCAGCGTGTTGCCATTGCAAGAGCCCTGATTAATGATCCATCTATTATTTTGGCAGATGAACCTTCTGGTAATCTTGATTCGGAAAACGCAAGAGGGCTTCATCAGCTATTCCTGGACTTGAGGGAGCAATTTTCTCAAACTTTTGTGATTGTTACCCATAACGAAGACTTGGCAGAACTCGCCGATCGGAAGGTGATTATGAAAGACGGACAAATTATAAAGGAGCCATCAGCGTGAAAGTACTGATTACAGGAGCTACATCAGCTTTGGCCTTTCAGCTTGAGAAAAAGCTTGGCCCTGCTTTCGATATTGTGTTTGCAGATTCCCAGGAGTTGCCACAGTTTTTGCTGAGTAACAATCGTTTCTTGAAAATTCCAAAGGGCAGTGAGCCTTCTTTCGCCCATCAGCTTCTGAGTACTTGTCTCGACTTAGAAATTAGCTATTTGTTCCCCCTGCGTCGAGAAGAGATCCTATCTCTGATTGAAGCAAGGCAGTTGTTTGATGAGTATGGGATAAAATTGATGGTTCCTCCTCAACGGGCTCTAAACTCCTTGTTAATGGGACCGAAAATAGGTGAGTTAACGATAGTAGGTCTGGAGGAAGCACCAGGGGTAGATGAAAGTGACACAGACCGGGGAGCTTTCTGGGCTAATGGAGAAGATAAGGCTACTTATCGAATACTAACAGTTGACTAATGCTTGCTTATTCAGAAATAGATCCCCAAAAAAAAGCGTTCATTTTTGAATTGGATAACGTGCTCATCCCCGAAAGGGATTACCTGTTGCAGGTGTATTATCTTTTTTCAAATTTTTTAGAGTATCTGGAGACTTTCCCTCCGGCCAATGATCTTACCCAGTTCTTCAAGAAAGCTTATGAGAATAAAGGCCCCGATAAGTTGTTTGAAAAGGCGCGGGAGGTATTTGGTTTTGATGAGAAATACAAGGCGAATTTCGAGCGTTTACATATCGAGGCCAAGCTGCCGCTGAAATTGCTGTTGTATCAACAGGCACTGAACCTGCTGCAGGAAATTGTGGTAGACCGGAAACAGATCTTCATCGTCACCGGTGGGAACCCTTTGCAGCAGTTGAATAAAATCAAGCAGACAGAATGGAACGGGCTTGAAAAGTATTTAAGAGTTTATTTTGTGAACGAGGTAGCACCAAAGCCTTCCCCTGAAATTCTTAACCTCATTTTAGAGGAGCATAAGCTTGATAAAAAGGACGTATTGCTTTTTGGTGTATCTGAGACTGACCGTGTTTTCGCAAGAAATGCGAACCTTGATTTTGTTGAAGTAAAATATTAACTTCCAGAAATCGTTTAAGACAAAATTCTGGTATGATTCTTCATAAAGCTTCTTTAAGAGGCCTCCTTTTATTTCTGGGAATAGCTGCTTTGGCAGCCTGTAAAAAAACTCCTCAGGGAGAGGAGCCGCAGCCCCAGGCGGATGGAACAAGGTCGGAACTGACCAAAGATTCCATTTTCCTTTATGCAAAAGAAGTTTATTACTGGAATAGCTCGCTTCCCAGCTATGAGCAGTTCAATCCCCGAAAGTACAGTGACAATAGTGCCGAGATTGACAATTTAGACGAAGAGCTTTACTATCTTACCCGCTTCGGCATTAACCCCAGCACCAGCCGTCCTTTTGAATTCGTAAGTAATTCTAATGGCACCGACGCAGGCTATCCCAAATATTCCTATATCTCTGATATTACGCAGCAAAATCCAACGGCCTATATACCCTCGAAACGTAGCTCCGTAGACTTAGAGGGAAACGGCAACGACTTTGGTTTGCGTGTTGGCCTCTTCGGTACTCAGTCTAATTATAAGATACTTGTTCAGGCGGTATACCCCGGCTCCGATGCCGCTGCTAAAGGGTTTAAAAGAGGTGATACCATTAAAGTGATCAATACAAGAACCGTCGGATCAAATTATAACTCGGAGGTTGATTTTATCGACGATGCTCTTTTCTCGTCCTCTACCGTTTCTTTAAAGGGAAACAGGGGAGTATCCGCTACTGCCTTCGATCTTACGCTTAGCAAGACGAGTTACAAAAGCAGTCCGATTTATAAGGATGCGGTAATTACTTCTGGGGCAAAAAAAATTGGCTACATCGCTTATGCCCGATTTTCTCACCTCGCCAGCAATTCCAAAGCGGAGCTTGACCGGGTCTTCTCGAGTTTCGTTACTCAGGGTGTTACTGATCTTATTATTGACCTGCGTTACAATGGCGGTGGCTACGTTGCTACAGCAGAATACCTTATTAACACGCTTGCTCCGACAACCCTGCGGGACCAGATCATGTTTAGGGAGCACTATAACTCGCAGATGCAGCAGGGGAATGCGAAGATTCTCAAAAATCAGCCGGTTCGTGATGTTAATGATAAACCCATTTACCAAAATGGCAAGATGCAAACCTATGCGGACCAGGACTACAGCCTCAGCGGCCAAACTACTTTGTTTAAACCAAGAGGGGTGCTCAGCGGAATTAATAAGATAGTTTTTATCACCACCGGTAGTACTGCTTCTTCAAGTGAACTGGTGATTAATAGCTTAAAGCCTCATTTATCTTCCAATATTAAGATTGTAGGTTCGCGTTCTTACGGGAAGCCTATTGGTTTTTTCCCTTTACGGATTGACAAGTACGACGTATTTCTGAGTATGTTCCAAACCAAGAACTCTGCGGGCTATGGCGACTACTTTGATGGCTTTACTCCTGATATTTCTGCCAGTGATATCTCTTCAAGCGATAAGGTGGTTTATGATTTTGGTGATAGCCGGGAAAAGCTTCTTGCGGCTGCGGTTAACTATATCACCACCGGGACGGCTACCGCTACTGCCTCTGTATTGAGTCGTGAAGTGCAACTGCTGGATGCCTCCGGCAATCCCTTCGGCGACCACGAGTTTAAAGGAATGGTAGAAACGAGATTTCAAGCAAAGTAGAAAAGAACGTCTTTAAATGCGGCGGTTTTAGCCGTGATTGCAAATTTGTGAAAGTTAGAACTTTATAGATGCTTAGGTGTCTTACTAGAACATCTATCCATACAATTACTATATGTCTAGCTATGAAAACACATATTTCAATCGCATGTAAACGAGTCTTTTTCTACTCGATACTGCTGTTAACAGTCCTTTCAGGATGTAAGGACGAATCAGACGTTGAACCCGAGCCAGAACCACCGGTTATTACGCCCGCAGGGACAAGAACGGAGCTGATAAAAGATTCTATTTTTCTGTATGCTAAGCAGGTATACCTGTGGAACGAGTCGCTTCCTTCCTATCAGGAATTCAACCCTAGAAGGTATAATACTTTTCCAGATGAGATAAGTAATTATCACAAAGAATTGTATGATATTACGCAGTACAAAATAAATCCGGCGACCGGCAGGCCTTATGAATATATATCGCCGACTGCAGACTATCCCAAATACTCTTACATCACGGACAACACTTCTGACAATCCACCTCGTACTACTCAGGCGCCGCTCATCAGCGAGGTGACACTGGAAGGTGTAGGGACTGATTTTGGAATTGCATTATCGGCCGTGGGAACTACCAGTTCCTACCAGGTTTATATACGTTACGTCAATCAGGGATCGCCCGCAGATAAAGCCTTTTTAGCACGAGGCGATCTGTTGACAGAGATTAATGGCAGAACGCTAGGCGGCAATTTTTCGTCCGATCAGAATTATATCAACAACGCCTTTGATCAAAGCAGCATTCGTCTAGCGGGAAGAAAGCCGAACGGGTCTACCTTTATTCGCACCTTAACCAAAATGACCTATACCAGCAGTCCGGTGTTTAAAGATACGGTTGTGGAGCGAAGCGGGAAAAAGGTAGGGTACATCGCGTTTGCACGTTTTTCAAACCCAAGTAATGCAACAGAGCCCCTTAACCGGTCCTTTGCGCGGTTTGCCAGCCGCGGCATTACTGATTTGGTTGTCGATTTGAGATATAACGGTGGAGGTTATGTCTCTACTGCCGAGCATATGTCAAATCTAATTGCTCCAAGTTCTGTGAATGGAAATGTAATGTTTACAGAGTATTTTAATGAAACAATGCGTTCCGGCCAGGCTACGATCTTAAGAAATCAACCTCTTCTTAATGCAAGTGGGAATCCCCAATACAGTAATGGCAAGCTCGTGACTTATTTTGATATCGACTATTCGGTAGCTGAGAATACGTACCGGTTTCAGAAAAAGGGGAACCTTAATGGCATAAACAACGTTGTTTTCATTATAACCGGGAATACCGCCTCTGCTAGTGAGTTAGTCATCAACGTCTTGAAGCCTTATATGAACGTGAAGCTTGTAGGTTCAACCAGTTACGGCAAGCCAGTAGGCTTTTTTCCGATCACCATCGACCGGTACGACGTGTATTACTCCATGTTTGAAAGTAGGAATTCAAGAGGTGAGGGAGGATATTATGAGGGCTTTGCGCCCGATAGCCAGGCTGCTGATGATGTCACCCGGGATTTTGGAGATCCGCAGGAAGCGTCATTTGCTACCGCGCTTAATTACATCTTAACTGGTAGCCTGGTAGCGTCCGCTCCACCTGTAAAACTTTTGGGTAAGTCCGTCAGCGTTGCTTCAGTTCCCATCAAGCCACTTGGAACCGACAATTCCTTTAAGGGGATGATTGAGCTGCCACGGAGACTGAAATTAAAGTAATAAAGCACGAGCAAAATAAAAAGCCGGAAGATTTACTTCCGGCTTTTTATTTTGCTTGTGATCGAGGCTATTTATCCATAATCACTTTATCTCTAAAGATGCTTTTGGTGCTGATATTCTTATCGATATTTCCAACCACTTCAACTATTACATTTACACTATTGCGGAAGAACTCCTGATGGATTCGCTCGAAATCGTCAGTTGGTTGGTGATAATCCTGATGATCTTCCACACCAAAATAGATGAACGGGATCTTTTTCTGGTGAAAGGCAAAATGATCGCTCTGATTGGTCCAGTCATCTTTACCCTGATCAGGATGGTCGTGCCCCATCATCAGCTTGATTTTAGAATTCGTGGTAAATAAGTACTTTTTCAATTCCGGATAGTGGTAGGATCCTGCCGCAAAGAGCTCGCCACTTTCACTTCGGCTTATCATGTCCATGTTCACGTTCAGCTTAATTTTTTCTATTGGCAGGGGAGGTTGCTCCACAAATGCTCTCGCGCCCAGCAATCCCATTTCTTCCGCATCCAGAGCAGCGAAAACCAAAGTATGCTGCGGGGGATGTTTGCTGAAGTAAGTTGCCAAAGCGAGCAGGCCCGCCACGCCGGAAGCATTGTCGTCGGCACCATTGTATATCTGGCCGTTTACCTTACCTACATGATCAAAATGAGCAGTAATCACGATCGCTTCATCGGTTTTTCCGGGGAGGTAGGCTATCAGATTAGTACCTGAATTGATGCCTCCATTTCCTTTAATGCGGAAATCATGGGCATAGCTGGTTTCGAATGATTTCAATCCCAGTTGCCGAAAGCGGGAGCTGATGTAGTCAATAGCCATTTTATTTCCGGCAGTTCCTGTCTTTCTTCCCTCGTACCTGTCGGACGAGAGCTCTTTCACGTCGTCGAAAAGCTGCTGTGGACGAATGGATTTTGAGCATCCTACAAGCATCAGGAGCAGGAGGACGGCCTGAAATGGATATTGCATAATACTAAATAAAGATAATAACTCGTTTTAAGTATAAATGTTGCGATATTATGGAACAGTTAATAGCGAAAGAAGAGATAGGAAATTTCCGGATAGTTCCTGCACCTGAAGATCACTCGCAGGAGCTCAGCAAGAAAATGGAAGATGCCCTACGACTGGGTAACGGATATAAGGGAAAGGCAAACATCACCTTCCAAACGGAAGCAGGACCGAAAAAGGTAGAAACAACGGTTTGGGCTGTCGACGAACATTTTCTTCAACTCAAAAACGGAATTATTATTCCCAGCCGCAGTCTGATTGATATCGTCCTATAATCCTAGGCCACTTCTCTTAAGTCAACAGCAACCACTCTCGAGATTCCTTGTTCAACCATAGTAACTCCATAAATAATATCGGTGCTGGCTATGGTTCGCTTGTTATGCGATACAATTATAAATTGAGATTCATCTGAAAATTTTCGGATGATATTGTTGAATTTGTCAATATTGGTGTCGTCTAACGGAGCGTCTACCTCATCAAAAATACAGAAAGGAGCAGGCTTTAGCAGGTAGAGCGAGAATAGCAGCGCCGTTGCAGTCAGCGTTTTCTCTCCTCCCGATAATTGGTTGATAGAAAGAGGGCGCTTCCCTTTAGGGCGGGCAATGATATCAATATCTGATTCTAAGGGGTTCTCCGGCGACTCAAGAATTAGATCACAGCTGTCCTCTTCATTAAATAACGAACGGAAGACCCGGATAAAGTTTTCGCGGACCTGGGTAAACGCCTCCATGAACTTCCCTCTGGCGTTATCGTCAATTTCTTTGATCGTTTGCAGTAGCGACGCCTTTGCTTCTGTCAGGTCTTTTTTCTGATTCTGAATAAAGGTGTACCGCTCATTCATCTCGCGGTAGGCGTCCATGGCAGTAGAGTTGATAGGACCAAAGTCGTCTAATTGCCTTTTTAGCTTTTCGGTGCGATCTCGTAAATCAGATTCGTTCTCGTTCTCGGGGATCTCAGCGTCAAGCAGCTCGGCTATATCCACTGAGAATTCCACTGCCAATCGCTCCTTTAGGGCGTTGAGTTCTATTTTTAGTGAATTTTTCTTGTCTTTGATTTCGCTGGAAATAAGGTCCGCTTGCTCCTTTGTTTTCCGCAGACCCGAGATCTTGTTTTCGGTTTCGGAGATCAGCTCGCGGGACGCATAGTATTCCTGTTCTACCTCCCTTACTCCTTTCTCAAACTCTTCTTTCTGCTTGTACATGCTAATCAAATCTTCGTCAGAATGGTCCACATGTTGAAGCGTGTCTGAAATTTCCAGTCTTGTCTTCTCAAGATCGGCGCTGTTCTGAGCAATTTTGCTTTCCAGGCTTCGCTGCTGGCTGTCACGATAGTCCAGGTCTTTATCGATTCCGGAAACTTTATTCTGCTGCTGATGGAAGCGGATGTTCTCCTGGTTGAACATGGTAGATTTCTCATTAACCAGCTCTGCCAGTTCATGATACGCTTGCTGTTTTTCGACCAGCTCGTCGCTCATATTTTGTTTTTTCGACTTCAGCTCGGCCAGCTTCGGCTCTGCATCGGCAAGATCTTTATCAATCGATGCGATTTTCGTCTCGATGTCCTGCTTCCGGTTCTGGCTATTTTTGATGAAGGCTAAATACTGCTCCTGTCGTGTCTTCAGCGAAATCAGTTCATTACTTAACTTATTCACCTCGATCTGTAGTTGCTGCATTTCATTCTTCCGGGACGAAGCTTTCAGTGTTACACCCTTGTGCCCCTCTTGTTCAACCAAGGTTTTTAATGTGTTGATGCTGCTTTCGAGCAACCGGATTTCTTTTGCCAGGTTCTCCAGGTTTTTAGCGCGTCCGATACGCTTCCCTTCAAACAGTCCGACTGAACCGCCAGCCATGCTAATACGGCTTTTTATGAACTTGCCGGTAGCACTTAATATCACGATGTTCGACTCGGGCATTGCCGCCGCTATAGCTTCTTCATCGCCCTGAGTTAAAATATAAACGTTATGCAAGAGCTGGCGACATAAGCGACTGTACTTCGCATCCACATCAATAATGCTCAAGGCGGATATGAGATTATCGCTTATCAATTCCATTTTCGCTGGATCCGAGTTAGTGCTCAGTGCATCCAGAATAAAGAAGTTTGCCCTGCCTTTCGATGAATCGCTCAGGAGTTTTATTGCCTGAACTGCTTCTGCCTGGCTTTCTACCACATAGTGGTTCATCACCGGCTCCAGGTAGTTTTCTATCGCAATGCGGTACTCTTCCTTGCAGAACAGGACATCTGAGAAAAGCGGAGCCTGCTTAGCCCAGCCAGCACTTTTTTTCAGAAACCGGATGGATTCAGGGAAGCCTTCCAGGTTATCCACCATGGACTTGGTCAGGTTGTATTCGTTTTGCTTGGCGTCCAGTTTTCTGCTCTCAGTAGCCAGCTGCTCTTTGTATTTGTTAACCAGCCCCTCCGATTCCGTGATCTGCAGCGCCAGTCCTTCTTCAAATTGTTCCAGTTCTTTTACCTGCCCCTGTATTACTGCAGCTTCCGCTTCAAGCGTGGATATGGCCTTATTGAATTCAGTTAGCTCTGTTTCTTTTGATTCAGTGTCTGCAAGGTTGCGACTGCTCTCCTGAACCAAAGCCTCCCTTTGGATATTCAGCACAGCGAGGTCCTTTTCAAACTTGTAGAGCTGATTCTGCAGTTCGTTGTTCTGTTTGGCAAAAGCGTCAAGTGCAGCTTTTGACGATTGCTGCTGAACTCGCAGTTCATCCAGTTCCTCTTTTTTGTCGGCCAGGCTATTTTTCAAAATGTCCAGTAACTGGCTTTCCTGCAGATGCTCTTCGTTTAGCCTCTTAATGTTGTACAGGACATGATTTAGCTGGTTTTTGTCGCGATCTAGCTCTTCGCTCAGACGCTTCTCCTTGTCCTGCAGGAAACGCAGCTGTTCATTTTTGATCTTCTTTTCACTTTCGTAGGCTCTGATCTTTGAACTGAACTCGTTTGCCGCTTTCTGTTGTGCAGACAGATTTTTTTCTTTCGTAATGTTCTCGGTCTTGTGCTGTTGGATGGCCGCCTCCAGCTTGTCGATTTCTGTACTTAACTGGGTTTTCTCGAGCTCGTGGCGTTGCTCCTGATCTTCCAGCGTATCCAGGGCATCCCGAAATCTGATGATGCGGAAGGATGCAAGCATGAGACTTAAGGCCTTGTATTGATCTTTTAATTTGTAATAGCGTTCTGCTTTTTTCGCCTGATTCTCTAGTGTTTTCAGGTTTTTTTCTATCTCGAACAGCAGATCCTCCACGCGGCTCAGATCCGTTTCAGTATCCTTTAACTTGCTGAAGGTCTGCTTTTTCCGCAATTTATATTTCGAAATGCCCGAAGCTTCCTCAAACAAGGCCCTTCTTGAGCCCTCTTTATTTGCGATGATTTCGTCTATCATTTTTAATTCAATGATAGAGTAGGAGTCGGGCCCTATACCCGTGTCCAGAAAGAGGTCAGTGATGTCTTTTAAGCGGCACTGAACGTCGTTTAGGCGGTACTCGCTCTCGCCGCTCCGGTATAGTTTACGAGTGATGGTAACCTGCGAAAATTCGGTAGGGAGAATGTTGCGGGTGTTATCAAAAGTCAGTGAAACTTCAGCCAATTGTGAGGGTTTGCGGGTTTTCGTTCCGTTGAAGATGATATTCTCCATCTTTTCAGACCGAAGCATGCGGGTGCTCTGCTCCCCCAGAACCCAGCGAATTGCGTCTACTACGTTTGACTTTCCACAACCATTAGGGCCTACAATGGCTGTAACCCCTTCATTAAAATTTATTGTGATTTTATCCCCGAAGCTTTTAAAGCCCTTAATTTCCAGCCTGTTTAGTTGCATCTCTTCTCAACGGAACAAGGTTCCTTACTCATCTTAAAACAAGCAGCAAGTTATAGAATTAATAGAAATTTGACTAAAAAACCTCAATTTTCTGTTTAAGTGCGTACATTGGTTCTATGGAAGAGTTTTTGCCGTTTTTGATCGGTATTGGTTATTTCGTTTACAAAACGTACGAAAACTATAAGCAAGAGCAGGAGAAGGCACGTAAGCGGAATCCTTCAAGGCCGGTGATTGATGTCGACCCCGAAGAGTTGTTTGTGCCGGAGAAACTCGAAAAGCGCCCTATTGATCTTCCTGCTAAGCAGCAGCCTGCTGATGTAAAAGGCGACTACGAACGGAAAAGAGTAGAGGAGAAATACCGGGAAGTAACCAGACCGGAAGTGGCTAAAGAGCCCGCTTATCAGACCTTTAAAGAAGTTAAATCCGATTTATATAATCCGGAGCAGGTTTCAGAAGAGACACTTCGGAGCAGGTCTATCCATAAAAAACACAATCACGGTAAGGTAGCTCTTGCTCTTCCGCCTGAAAGCCCTGCAGAAACTTTCGAATTTGACATGCAGCAGGCTATTATCTATGATGCCATTTTAAATCGTGCTGAACATTAATGTTGTTATTTCGCTTTATGCCCCGGATGGTACTGGCCGGGCTTGTTGTTTTTTTATGCCTGCCAGGTTCAGCACAAACTGTTCAGCGTGGAACCGAGTTCTGGCCCCAATATTATGTAAATTTTGCCCTCGACTCGAACTGGTCGGTCGCCAGTGATTATTCCCATCGCTATGCGGAGTTTAATCAGCGAAATCAATGGATCGGCAGGGTGGGTCTCCAGTATCAGATTTCCCCGACCTTTAGTGCTTCAGTCGGCTATGCGTATTCAGAATATTTCTCGGGCAGCTCCGTTCGTAGAGAGAACCGACCCTGGCAACAACTGCAACTCGTCAACAAGTTTTCGGGCTTTCTGCTGCAGCATAGACTTCGATTGGAGGAACGTTTTAACAAGGACAATAGGGGTGAACGCTTCAATTACCGCCTGCGGTTCCAGCTGCAGCTTCATGTTCCTGTCCTGCCTCAGCAAAAGCTGACCGCTTTTATCTCGGAGGAACCTATGGTGAACTTTGGAAGCGAAGTGACGGGAAAGAAGTTCGATCAGAACCGGATTCAGGCTGGTTTGCAGATTAAGCTGGTAAGCAGGATTTATTTTACTCCAGCCTATCAGCATACCTTTCAACTTCAGGCAAACAAAACCGATTTCAAAAGTCTTCATATCCTGAGAACAGGATTTACCTATAAAAAATAACATGGAATACAGAAGACTTGGAAAATCAGGATTGCAAGTAAGCGCTCTGTCATTGGGAAGCTGGCTGACTTTTGGTAAGCAAATCACAGACGACGTAGCCGATCAGCTGATGAGTTTGGCGTATGAAAACGGGGTTAACTTTTTTGACAACGCCGAAGGATACGCTGGGGGAAAGGCGGAAGAGGTGATGGGAAAGATCTTGAAAAGCAAGAATTGGGATCGCGAGTCTTATCTCGTGTCCAGCAAGGTGTTTTTTGGAGCCGAAGTAAAAGGTCCGAACCGGGTTGGACTTTCCAGAAAGCATGTGATTGAAGGATGCCATGGATCATTGAGACGGCTTCAGGTTGATTATCTCGACTTATATTTCTGCCACCGTCCGGATAGGAATACCCCCATCGAGGAAACCGTTTGGGCAATGAATACCTTGCTGCAGCAGGGAAAGATTTTGTACTGGGGGACTTCCGAATGGAGTGCGGCAGAAATCCTGCAGGCAATAAAAGTGGCAAAAGAGAATCATCTTATCGGTCCTACCATGGAGCAACCGCAATACAATATGTTGGTTCGGGAGAAGCTGGAAAAGGAGTATGATCTGCTGTTTCAGGACTACGGCCTGGGCACGACCATCTGGTCGCCGCTGGCCTCAGGTGTACTTTCGGGAAAGTACAATAACGCCAATCCTACAGACACACGTCTTCATTTGGAAGGCTTAGACTGGCTGAAAAATATAAGCCTTGCAGAGCAAAACCTCGCAAAGGCGAAGAAAATTCAGGAAGTAGCAAACGATCTTGGTGTGAGCATGCCCAAACTGGCAGTCGCCTGGTGTTTAAAGAACAGAAATGTTAGCACCGTGATACTTGGCGCCTCGAAAGTTGAACAACTAAGAGAAAATATTACTGCAGTAGAAGTATTGCCGCTGCTTAGCGATGAGGTTATGTCCCGACTGGAAGCGATACTGGAAAATAAGCCGGTAATTCCGTCGTATTAACTTGCAAAATCAGGCGCCGGAGCTTTGTCGGGCGCCTATACTTCCCTTCAGATGTAGATCTGCCCCTTTAAATACGTCACTGCTTTTCCTGACATTAATACGCGTTCCCCCTGCAACTCGCACCAAAGTTCGCCCAACCGGGACGAGACCTGATAGGCGTGTAAAGCGTTTTTCTGGAGTTTTTCTGCCCAGTAGGGGATGAGGGTACAATGTGCTGAACCTGTCACCGGATCTTCTGGGATACCTGCTGCGGGAGCGAAAAAGCGTGAGACAAAATCGCTTTGCTCTCCTTTTGCCGTTACAATAATTCCCAGCGTATCTATTTGAGATAAAGCATTAAAATCGGGTTCCAATGCTCTGACAATCTCTTCGGAATCGTAAACCATCAGGTAGTCCCTGGAGCGAAGTACTTCTTTAGGTTGAACTCCTCCCAGGGCCTCGATAAGCCCTTCTGGTATCATGCATTGTTCAGGGACTCTGGAAGGAAAATCGAGCGTGTAAAGGTCGGCTTTTCTGCTTACTGTAAGAGTGCCTGCTTTTCGGGTTACAAAATCAATTGAGGTAGCCTCATACCCTAGTTCTGTGAATAAAATATGCGCAGAAGCGAGGGTTGCATGTCCGCATAGATCCACCTCCTTTACCGGGGTAAACCAGCGTAATTCGAATGCATCGTCCTTTTTTACAAGAAAAGCTGTTTCTGCCAGATTATTCTCAGCTGCTATTTGCTGCATGGTTTCGTCGGGAAGCCATTCCTGCAGGGGACAGATTGCGGCAGGATTGCCTCTGAAAAGTTTATTTGTGAAGGCATCTGCCTGATAAATGGGAATAGTTGTCATGGGAGGTCGGGAATATAGTTGTATTGGATTAGATCAACTTCTGTTTCAATTCGGTAAATAGCCTTATTATGCAATAATACAACTCTCGAGCTAATTTGAAGCAGGGAGCTCCAGCTAGCTCCGACTACTGATCCTACTTTGCCGGAAAATCCTCCGTTAGCACCAGTTTTTAGCGTTGCGTAGTTGTGATAAATAAGTACTCTAGATACCAGGTAATTCACCGCTGGTTCAGCTTATATTCAAATATACTTATCCTTTAGAAAATACACTTAGTTCGCTTGGGGTTCGCGCGAAGTTAACCCCTAATCTGTCGCGTTAGGTACGGGTTAAGTACGCGTTATAGTCGGGTGAGAACGGCGTTAAGAGAGAGGAGAAAGATACACTAAGAGGAGGTTAGGGCGGGGGAAAGCTTTCTTCCTTCCTGGCACTTGATCTACAGAAATGAGAGAGGTCGAGAAGGTTATGGTATCCCCGTTAAAACCTAAATCAGTAAACAGGATGTGCGCTTTAGCGAGAGCGGCATGGCCGCAAAGATCGACCTCTTTCCTGGGAGTGAACCACCTTAGCTTAAAGCCTTCTCCCTTGAGGATAAGGAATGCAGTTTCAGCCACGTTATTTTCAGCCGCTATCCGCTGCATCGTCTCTTCCGGAAGCCAGTCCTTAAGCGGGCAGATTGCAGTAGGGTTTCCTCCAAAGGTTGATCGATAAAGGCATCCGCGTGATAAATAGGTATCGCATCTTAATCGGGTAAATAATTGTACAACACTAATTCGGCTTCTGATTTGATCTGGTATGTCGACTTGTTGTGCAGTAATACGATTCTGTCGCTTATTTCGAGTAGGGGTCGATAGAGATGGTCGGTGAGTACGATACCTCGTTTTTTCGATGCGATTTTAATTAGTTTTTGGATGATAGCAATGTGAAGAGGAGCGACACCCGAAAATGGCTCGTCTAGTAAAACGTAGTCAGCTGGCCGGGACAGTAACCAAATCGTCTCCATAAGTTTTAATTCTCCACCTGACAATGTCTGTAATTTTTTGCCGGAAACCTGGGGTAGAAAGGCTGTCATTTCAGGAATAAGATAGTCTGTGTTAATGTCTTTCAGGAGTTTCTCGATCGCTATAAACCCGGGGATGAACGTAGTTTGGGGAAGGTAGGCGATGCTGTTTTTAAAACCCTGCCTTACGATCTTTCCATCCAACTTCATGTGCATAAAATCAGCTCGTTGCGTACCGAACATGATCTTCAGTAAGGTTGATTTTCCAGAGCCATTCCGCCCGAGTAGTCCTACCACTTCTCCTTTTGAGCAGCTAAGGTAACATCCGCACAACACATCCTGGTTGCCGAAGCTATGTTGGACGCTGTCAATTTCGAGCATCGGTAAGAAATTTTAACACCGCTATCGTTAATGTGGAAATGATAAAGTCCGCAAGAAAGACCTTGAAAAATAATAATAGTTCTGATTTCGCATAGTTGAGAACAAAATACTTGTACTTGCGGATAAAGGGTCTTGAGAGGATGAAAAGGCAGAGGAAGAGTACTGTCTTCACAAATAGATAAAGAGCTATATCAGGCAGGGTCAGAAACAACCAGAGAGTAATGAGGTTTAGCACAACTATCCCTGGAAGATAAAGTCGGAAGTAAATTATGAACAGGTTCACGTCTGAAAAATACAGCCTTTAGACCTCCGGATATAAAGTTTAACATACTTTAACCATTTCGTCTGGCCTCATTTACCATGAGGTGGGCCAGTCTGGTCGGTTCGGGAATTCTGTATTTGCCCGAGCATCGTTTAATCAAATCCACACTCTGTTCATGGGTGAGCAGGTGTCCGGCAGAAATGAAGACCGGCTTGCAATTCCTTTTCGTGCGTAGAACCGTACCGATTTGTTCGCCTTTATCTGTAAGTGGACTTGCTCCGAAGACTTCATTCGGGGGTTCAGAATAGGAACCTGTAAGCAGCGTTTTAGCACAGCCAAGGGTAGGCGTATTGGTGGTGATGCCGAAGTTGGAGGCAATTCCAAGTCGCCGGGGATGCGCTACTCCGTGCCCGTCTGTTACCAGCACGTCCGGTTTCAGTTGTAGCTGGTTCCAGGCCTCCAGCAAGGCAGGCATTTCCCGGAAGGCAAGTAAGCCGGGGATATAAGGGAAGTCTACGGTAGTAGTTACGGTAGTCTGTTCAATTATTTTCAGATCCGGTAGCTGCAGCACTACTATACCTGCAAAGACAATATTGGAGTATTTATTGAACGAGATGTCAGCTCCGCCTACTGTCTTTATTTCTTTCTCCCAGAAAGTTAATCGTACTTTTTTTTGAAGTTCTTTTTGAAGGGCTACGGCTTCAGTAGGTGTAATGGTGTTATAGAATCTGGAGGACATAAGCTAGCAACAAGCGGTTTAGATAGTGGTTTTTGTTCCAGAAAAATCCAATAAAAAAGGCTTCCTTTTGGGGAAGCCTCTGTCAGTTTCGATAATTTACTTATCCTAAATAAGATTTTAATATTTTGCTTCGCGATGTGTGACGAAGACGTTGCAGCGCCTTGTCTTTGATCTGACGAACGCGTTCGCGGGTAAGGTTGAACTTCTCCCCAATTTCCTCAAGTGAAAGCGGGTGATTAGTTCCGAGTCCGAAAAATAAAACGATAATTTCACGCTCACGCTCTGTTAGCGTTTGAAGCGATCGTTTAATTTCTTCTGAAAGCGATTCGTTGATCAGATTGCTGTCGGTATTCGGATCGTCATTTTCCAATACATCCAGCAGGGTGTTTTCTTCGCCCTGCACAAATGGCGCATCCATAGAAACATGGCGGCCAGAATTGCTTAGCGTGTCAGAAATCTTGTCAACAGTTGTTTCAAGGATATCTGCCAGTTCTTCCGGAGAAGGCTCGCGTTCGTATTCTTGTTCAAGCTTTGAGAAAGCTTTACTGATTTTGCTTAAAGATCCTACCTGGTTAAGGGGTAATCTTACAATACGCGATTGCTCAGCAATAGCTTGTAAGATCGATTGACGAATCCACCAAACGGCGTAAGAAATAAATTTAAAACCCTTCGTTTCGTCAAAGCGCTTAGCGGCTTTAATCAAGCCCAGATTTCCTTCGTTGATCAGGTCACCTAATGTTAAACCCTGATTTTGATATTGTTTTGCTACAGATACAACGAAACGTAAGTTGGTTTTTGTGAGGCGTTCCAGGGCGGCCTGGTCTCCTTCGCGAATTTTTTGAGCAAGAATTACTTCTTCCTCAGCAGTAATTAAGTCTACCTTACCAATCTCATGAAGATACTTGTCGAGTGATTGCGACTCGCGATTGGTAATGGATTGTGTTATCTTGAGTTGTCTCATTTAAATTATGATACCCCTTTCTTAAGCGTGTGCAAAGTTAGCAACTTTTGTAGCTTTAACGGTAAATAATGAAAAAAGTTGTTATTAAAAAATCTTTACAAAGTCAACCCTTAATAACAAAAATCATTCCACCATTGTTTAGAATTAGTGCTTTTCGAGAGGGCTTGCTAGAAATCTTCTTCTCTTTCTAACATGAGGATAGCACTCTGCGGAACGATAAAGTATTTCTCGTTCTGGTACATCACTTCAGTAGAGGCGTTTTGCAGGAAGATGGCCAGGTCTCCTTCCTTGGCCTGGAGCGGAATGTATTTTACTTTCTCTTCCCGTCCCCTCCATGCCTCATCCTCATCAGTTGGAACGGGGATGGGATAGCCGGGGCCGGCTTTGATGATATAACCTTGTCTTACCTTTTCTTTTTCTTCGACCCCGGGTGGAAGAAAAAGGCCGCTAGCTGTTTTCTCTTCTGGTTTTAATGGTTTGATGAGCACCCGGTCTCCAACTACAATCAGTTTTTTCAATTTATTATCTGGTGTAATTTCCATGATGCAAAAATATCAAAGCAGGGACTTTTAGAAAAGGGCGAGACATATAATTTACCCTTTGATGAATTTTTTAACGAGCGGCTACAGTGATTGAAATGACTGCTGACTTTTTTAGCCCGGATTGCAGCGAAAAGCCCGCAACGAAGGCAGGGTTCCGGGCAGGGTGAGGACTTGTAGCGTAAAGCCGGACTGCAGGTGACTGGAAAGCGGAAGCTGTTGCTCCTGATCAATTCAAATCAGTTATAGTTCTTCCAGCTTGAACGTTTCTGCTATGCGAATTCCTTTTTCTGTTTCTGTTACTGTGCAGCACTCCGTAAGAGCGTCATGCTGGAAAATCAGTACATAGTCATTGGAAAAACCTTCCTGCAAAAAGTCTTTCTTCTCTGCCATTGATTGTAATGGGAATACATCGTAACCAGCGACATAAGGCACGGGCATATGACCGGCAGTCGGAATGAGATCGGTTGTAAATACGATGGTTCGGTTTTTCCAGCGCACTTGTGGGAGCATCATAGAGTCAGTATGGCCGCTTACCATTTTGATCTGTATATCAGGGGGAAAGCCGGCCTCGGTTTGATCAATGTACTGCAACTGACCTGATTCCTGCAGGGGAAGGATGTTCTCTTTTAAAAAAGAAGCCTTCTCGCGATCGTTTGGGTTGATTGCCCAGTTCCAATGTTTGCTATTGGTCCAATAGATTGCGTTTTTGAAAGCTGGGCTCAATTTTCGGTCAGAGAGGGCAACAGCGCCGCCGACGTGGTCGAGGTGCAGGTGTGTGAGGAGAACATCAGTGATATCATCGGGATGGAAGCCATTTTTCGCCAGGGATTTTTGCAATGTATCCTCTCCGTCGAGGTGATAATAACTGAAGAACTTCTCACTCTGCTTGTTTCCTATGCCCGTATCTACAAGGATCAGCCGGTCGCCATCCTCAATAAGAAGGCTTCGCATAGCCAGCGAACAAAGGTTGTTGCTATCGGCGGGATTTGTTTTCTGCCAGATGGATTTAGGGACAACGCCAAACATAGCGCCGCCATCAAGCTTAAAAAGACCAGTTTCTATAGTGTAAAGATTCATTGAGATTTTTCAATTAGCCAAATGTAATGGTCGGGGCACTAAAATAAAAAAGCGCTAGGTCACATTTGGAGCTGATTATTTAGAGACCATTTTCAAGCCAAGTATGGAAGCAATCAGCATAAACAGAAAAAAGATACGCCAGAAGTCGGAAGGTTCTTTAAATAAAAATATACCGACCAGGACTGATCCTGCCGCTCCTATACCGGTCCATACCGCATAGGCTGTGCCTATGGGCAGCGTTTGAACTGCTTTGTTAAGCAGTATGAAGCTTAAAGTGATGCAAATAAAAAAGCCAATACTCCATTTGGTGTTGCTGAAGTTGTTGGAATATTTAAGACAAGTAGTGAAACCAACTTCAAATAAACCACCGAGAATTAGAAATAACCAGGCCATTACGTTTACGGTTTGATGATCTTAGATGTACGATTTTAGTCGCTGATTGTTTAAAAAAGAAAGACCTGCGAAAATCGCAGGTCTTGTTAACTATCTATACGTTGAGAATTAACTCAACGAGATTCTTACAGGTGAATTACCTCTCCGTAAGCATCAGCAGCAGCCTCCATAATGGCCTCGCTCATAGTTGGGTGAGGGTGTACTGATTTGACGATCTCCATACCAGTTGTTTCCAGTTTGCGGGCAACTACTACTTCTGCAATCATTTCAGTTACGTTGGCACCAATCATATGGCAGCCTAGGAACTCGCCGTATTTAGCATCGAAGATCACTTTAACAAAACCATCTTTATTGCCGCCAGCACTGGCTTTGCCGGATGCTGAGAATGGGAATTTACCTACTTTGATCTCATAGCCCGCTTCTTTGGCAGCTTTTTCAGTGTAACCAACGGAAGCAATTTCAGGAGAGCAGTACGTACATCCAGGGATGTTGTTGTAATTCAAAGGTTCCGGATGGTGTCCGGCGATTTTCTCCACGCAGATGATTCCTTCAGCAGACGCTACGTGAGCAAGCGCTTGTCCTGCTACAATATCTCCGATAGCATATACACCAGCAATATTGGTGCGATAAAATTCATCCGTAACAACTCGTCCGCGATCTACTTTTACGCCAACCTCTTCCAGTCCGATGTTCTCGATGTTCGGAGCGATACCCACAGCAGAAAGTACGATGTCTGCTTCAAGCGTTTCTACTCCTTTCGCTGTTTTTACAGATGCTTTACAGCCTTTTCCGGAAGTGTCAACCGACTCTACGCTGGAGTTAGTCATGATATCAATTCCGGCTTTCTTTAGGCTGCGCTCCAGTTGTTTTGAGATTTCCTCGTCCTCAACAGGAACAATTCTATCCATGAATTCAACCACAGTCACTTTAGTACCCAGTGCGTTGTAGAAATAAGCGAACTCGATACCGATAGCACCAGAACCCACTACGATCATGCTTTTTGGCTGCTCGGGTAGATTCATCGCCTGGCGGTAGCCGATGATTTTTTTGCCATCCTGTTTTAGGTTAGGAAGTTCTCTGGAACGAGCTCCTGTAGCCAGGATAGTGTGTTTAGCGGTGTACTCTTTGCTGGAACCATCGGCGGCCTTTACTTCCACCTTGTTTCCTTTTTTGATTTTTGCAGTTCCCATGATCACGTCGATCTTGTTCTTTTTCATCAGGAACTGAATACCCTTGCTCATGCCGTCAGCAACGCCGCGGCTACGCTTAATAACTGCACCGAAGTCGGCTTCGCCACCTTGTACCTTGATGCCGTAATCGGCAGCGTGGTTAATGTATTCAAACACCTGAGCACTTTTTAAAAGAGCTTTAGTTGGGATACAGCCCCAGTTCAGGCAAATGCCTCCCAGTGATTCACGTTCTACAACTGCGGTCTTTAAGCCAAGCTGTGCTCCGCGAATTGCAGCCACATAACCTCCGGGGCCACTTCCAATAACTATTAAGTCGTAATTCATGAGAATTTTTATTGTTTAAATTTTTGAACCGGGCAAATCTACAAATTGTGAAGCTTTTGAAGAAAATAAATACGGGCTTACAATTCAAATAGGAAAAAGTTTTCGACGGGTTTTTGCTTTTTCTCGTTTCTTGGAATGATTTTCAATAAATAGACATTTTTTTTGCTAAAAGTTAAAGATTGTATGGGATCACTTTTCTTCTTAACATTATTTTAATATAACTTTTTAGAAAATTTAAATCCATGTAAGTATCTTTGCGCCATTAATTTCAAAATATTTTCACATTATTCAAATCACCAAAATTTTTATGAGGAAACTATACGTTTCGTTTATCACGGCAGCAATTCTATTGCTTACGGCGGTGACAGGATTTGCTCAGGGATTGGTAAAGGGTAGGGTAATTGATGCCGTAACCAAAGAACCTCTTCCAGGGGCCTCAGTTTTAGTTAAAGGTACTGCCAAGGGTGGCTCAACTAAGCTTGACGGTACTTTTTCTATTAATGTTACCGAAACTAATTCTGCAACATTAACATTCAGCTTTATTGGTTATGTAACTAAAGAATTGGACGTTACAGGTATTTCTGGTACTAAAGATGTGGGTAGTATATCTCTGGAGTCAAGTGCGAATCTTTCTGAAGTAGTAGTAACTGCTAATAACGTGGCAATCGACAGGAGAACGCCGGTAGCTGTGTCTAGTGTTGGATCCGTTCAAATTGAAGAAAAGGCAGCGCAGCAGGAGTTTCCCGAGTTGCTGAAATCGACACCGGGTGTTTATGCATCAAAAGGAGCTGGAGGTGGATACGGAGACTCAAGGATCAATATGCGAGGTTTTCAAAGCGCGAATATCGCTGTGATGATAAACGGTATTCCTGTTAACGATCCCGAAAGCGGCCGGGTTTTCTGGTCAAATTGGGCAGGATTAACGGATGTTACCCGGTCAATGCAGGTCCAAAGAGGTCTGGGAGCTTCTAAAGTAGCAGTGCCTTCTTTGGGTGGAACTATCAATATTCTTACTCGCGGCACCGAAGCAAATGGAGGCGGTTTTATTCAGCAAGGCTTGGGGAATAATAACTATAGCAAAACGTCATTTCTATTCTCCACAGGTCTAAATGAAAAAGGCTGGGCTTTTTCAGCGATGGGATCGAGAACGAGCGGAGACGGTTGGTTTGAAGGGTTGGCCTTTGAAGCTTATAGCTATTTTTTCAATGTGTCAAAATTAATCAATAAAAGCCATACGCTTTCCCTTACAGGCTTTGGTGCTCCGCAGTATCACGGGTCTAGATTCGAGCGTTATACTATTGATTACTACCGCAACGCACCTCAGGGGATAAGAGTTAATCCAAATTGGGGTGTATTGAACGGGAAGGATAGAACAATTAGTGGAAACTTCTATCACAAACCTCAGGCGTCTTTGAATCACTATTGGACAATTAACGAAACATCATCGCTTTCAACTGCCGTTTATGGATCCATTGGTCGGGGAGGTAATGAATTTCCAAACAATGCGAATCTGTTTTTGGATACCAGGGTTAACGGCGACAAGTACTCACCTGTTGACCTGAATGCACTGGTGGCGCAAAACGTTGCCTCAACTGACGGACGAGCTGTTGCTTATTTGCAGTCGAACAGAAATGACCATGAGTGGTACGGACTATTAAGTACCTATACCAGAAAACTTAACGACAAGATTGACTTGTTGGCGGGCTTGGATTTCAGAAACTATAAAGGGATAAAATACAACTCGGTAAGGAATCTACTCGGAGCTGAGTACGTAATGGAACAATACAACCTTTCGTCCTCTGGAACAAATGCTGGAAATATAAATAATCCTTTGAACAGGGCCAAAACAGGGGATAAAATCCAATTTCATAATGACGTAATCGTGTTGTGGCAAGGTGGATTTTTGCAAGGTGAGTACACGGACGGGCCTCTTTCGACCTTTGTGTCCCTCGCCGCTTCAAATACATCCTATAAGAGGAAAGATTATTTCCGGTATTTAAACACGGATCCTTTAAGGGAGAGTGATTATGTGAATTTCTTTGGTTATCAGGCAAAAGGAGGAGCAAACTATAACCTGACGAGGAATCATAACGTTTTTGCAAATCTTGGATATTTCGAAAAGGCACCGTTCTTCAGCGCTGTATTTGTGAGCAATCAGAATGTTCCTAATAAAGACGCCGAAAAGGAGAAAATTTTGAGCTACGAATTAGGATATGGCTACAGAAGCCGTTCACTTTCAGCAAACCTTAATTTATACCGTACAAATTGGAAAGACAGATCCAGTACAAGAAGCCTTTTAGGGAATGACGGTAACTTTTATACTGCCAATCTCCTGGGAGTAGATGCTCTTCATCAGGGGGTGGAGTTGGATTTTAAATACAATCCATTTAAAAACCTGACGTTAACGGGAATGATCTCTGTAGGAGACTGGACCTGGTCTAGTAATCTGAATCGTGTTGAGGTTTTTGATGCAGCAAGTAACTTAGTTGTTTCAGAGGGGCCAATTTACACAAAAGGGATAAAAGTTGGCGACGCTCCGCAGACAACGGGAGCACTTGGTCTTGACTTTACTGTTACACAGGGAATCAAAATTGGCGCTGATTATAACTATTATGGCAGCTACTATGCTTCATTTCTTCCTACCGACATAAGAGAGGAGAACTTGCAGCCATGGCAGGTTCCAAATTACTCTCTGCTCGATTTGAATGCGGTATTTAAATTTAAGCTGGCAAATCTGAATACTTCATTATTCTTCAACGTGAACAACGTTTTAAATACTGAATACATATCTGACGCGAATGCTCAGTTCAGACAGGTAACAAACGGTCCTGATATTAGCGATGCTGCAAATTCGCAAGTATATTTCGGCGCGGGTAGGACGTGGACAACTGGTTTAAAGGTCAATTTCTAAAGAAGTTTATATGAAAAATATTATTTATTCACTTACAGGATTAATACTAGCTCTATCTTCATGCGATCCGATGGATGATGTTTATGCTGAGCTGGATAACCTAGCAACAACGCAAGTTGTTCACACGTTGTCGGACGCCGACTATAGGTTCTTCAAAGATAAACAGGGCGTTCCTGCTTATGTTAATACCGGTCTATATTTTAAATCGGAGGATGAAGCTGCGACAGCAATTCCTTTGTTTTTGAATGCATATTATGGAGATTTAAAAGACGGATCTTCTGTCTCAGTAAATTACAACCGCTATAGATATGCTTTCACTAATAATAGTATTTCTGACAGGTTTCCTGCTTATACTTTAGCAACGACGGACTATGCTTTAGGAGGGACGAATTTTACAAATTTTGACAGATGGTCCCAAATTGAGACTTTTCTTAAAGCGAAGTATACTAGGAGTGTTGATGATAAGACCGCTCTGAAAGACGGTAGCTTGACAACATTAACGTTCACCGCTTTCAACACCAATACAAATCCCACAAGCAAGCAGGTAACTGATGTGTATTTTTATAAAAATGGACAATGGTACGACACCTACCTCGTATCTCCAGAGGAATACACTTCTGTTGACAGGGGACGTTTTAATAATTTCATTGCAGCAGATCAGGCAATACTTCCTGACTACTTCAACAAATTCCTCAAAGCAAAGATCGTAGGAGCTAAAATAAACGATCTTATTTATGTTAGCTTTTCCAATAGGCCTCAAAGTACAACCACTCAAGATGTGATGGGAATGGTTTATGATGGTGCTAATTGGGTGAAGGCAGTAGACAATGCCACAGGAAGAGAGACTTCTACATTGAAGTTTGCGAAAGATGATGGGAAATGGATTGCTGATCGTACGATAGAATACACGCTAACAACTACTGACTATACAGAAATTGGCAAGATAGTAACTGATGCAGGAGCTAAAGCAAGTATTGAAAGGTACGGTAATTTCGATTTGAGGCTATTTACAGAAGATGACGTGATTAAGTATCTCGCAGCCAGATTAAAAACGTTGTTTGGCAATGCTTCCGTTGGCATGAAGTATAAGGTGTTTTATAAGACTTTTAATCCTTCAGGAACTGACGATTTGACGTTTATAGTAAATGCAGCCGGTAACTTCGAGGTTGTAAAATAACAAATTCACCCTTCCTATCTCAAATAGGGAGGGTGCTTTTATATCTACCTACTCTTATTTTATACATTATCTTTTTATGAAGTCAAAATTCATGCTTTTTACTTGTAGCATGGTTATTGTCATGTCTGCTTGTTCTAAAAAAAGTAATTCTGCTTTAGCTGGTCCCGAGGAGCCGGGAACTGAAATACCTTCTACGCCAACACCGACATCCTATCTAATAACTGAAACATTTGATTTAGGGGTGAAAGGTTCTTACGCCGCTGGCGATGTAAATTTGATTACCGGATCCTGGAACTTTACTGACGCCCTGATCGGCGATCTTCCTGCTGACAGAAAAGAAGGAACCAAATCCGTAAGGATTAGACAGGGAAGTATCAGCATGAACTTCGATATATCTGGCCTGAAGATGTTGTACATCAAGCATGCTAAGTATGGTAACGATGCTGCCTCTACCTGGCAATTATTGATGTCAGTGGACGGCGGTGAATTTACTAAAGTAGGTAACGACATCGTTGAAAATAACACCAGCCTGGTTACCGATTCTTTTGCTGTTAATGCATCGGGGAAAGTTCGCTTCAAGATACAGAAGACGGGGACAGCTCGTATTAACATTGACAATATTGCCTTTCGGGGAGCTGGTGATCCCGGTATTGTGATAGGCCAGCCCGACACGCCCGACGAGGAGACTCCCGGTGCCGGGGAATCTGAGACGGCACGTGATGTAACGGCAGGCCCGGATGCGCAGCCCGCGAGTGGCGACAATAGCAATTTGCTTTTCGGAAACCCTTCCGGTGCGCAAACCAATGTCTTGTTTGCCGATAATTATTTGATCGATCAGAAGTACTACGTACAAAGTTATAGTAGTACCAGGGCCACCCCGAACTGGGTAAGCTGGCACCTGGGAGCGGAAGATATCGTGCCAGTTTCAGGTCGTCAGGATAACTTCGCAGCCTGGTCGGGCTTGCCAGCTTCCTGGTATCGTGCAGAAAGTACCAGCTATCAATACAGCAAGTACGGCTTCCAGCGGGGGCACAATGTTCCTTCCGCCGACAGGACTTCATCTGTCAATGCAAACCTTTCTACCTTCCTGATGACAAATATTATTCCCCAGGCTCCTAATAACAATGAGAAGGTATGGGCAGATTTTGAAAATTATTTGAGAGGACAGGTAGCAGCGGGAAATGAGGCCTATATTATCATGGGTAGTTACGGAACCGGAGGAACAAGTGCGCTTGGTACCTTTGATAAGATTGCCGATGGAAAAATTACTGTTCCCTCTAACATTTGGAAAGTTGCTGTTATTATTCCGTCAGGTAATAATGATTTAAGCCGCGTTTCTCCAACCACTCGGGTTATTGCTATTAATACTCCCAATAGTAACAGCTTAGATCTCGATTGGAGAAAGTATATTGTAACTATAAAGAGTATAGAAACCGCGGCACATTTGAACCTCCTTTCGAACTTACCCCAAAACCTTCAGGATGTTTTGGAGGTTAAGAGGGATTCGGGGTATTAATTATAGTACTCTTTGCGAGAGAACTATCAAAGGAGAAAATGTTCTCCTTTGATAGTTGAGATCAAAAAGCGATTTCAGAAAGTCTGATTATATGTTCTATTGAAACAAGCGTAAAGCTTTTCGCTTTTAGTTTCATATTTAACAGTAATTTAATCCGACTATTGTTAAAGTCTAAAGATTGCTCGCTACTTTTGCGCTCGAGATATAAAACTCTATGATGAAAAAAACCGCTATGAAAAAATCCTTACTTTTTTTTCTGTTTTTTGTATTCTCTGTCTCGTCTTTGTTAGCTCAGGTGACTACCAGTAGTATCACCGGTTCGGTAAAAGATGCGCAGGGGGAGGCATTGATTGGGGCGACGGTAAAGGCGACCCATGTTCCTACCGGAACGAACTATGGAGTGTCCACGAACGTGCAAGGTCAGTTTACTATTGCAAACGTGAGGGCGGGCGGACCGTATCGTATCGATGTTTCGTATGTTGGCTTTCAGCCTCGTACGTTCACTAATATCACTCTCCGTTTGGGCGAACCTTATGTGTTGGAGGTTCAGCTTAGCCAGTCAGGACAACTGGAAGAAGTGGTGGTTTCAGCTGAAGCATCGCGTTTAAACACAAATAGAACGGGTGCGAGCACTAACGTTAATACTGCTCAACTAAATAATCTTCCAACAATAACCCGGAGTTTAGAGGATTTTACGCGACTTACTCCACAGGCGAACGGAGTGGGTTTCGCTGGTAGGGATAACCGGTTTAACAACTTGCAGGTAGACGGTGCGAATTTCAATAATGCGTTTGGAACGAGTTCTTCTGATCTTTTGCCCGGAGGGGCTACGCGTCCCATTTCTTTAGATGCAATTGAGGAGCTACAAATCAATATCGCACCTTACGATGTTCGTCAGTCAGGCTTTACGGGTGCAGGTATCAATGCGGTAACCAGGAGCGGCTCCAACCAATTTTCAGGATCAGCGTATATCTTCTATCGTAATCAGGATTTAAGAGGGACAAGAATTAGCGGTGAGCGAGTACCGAACCCTGATAACAGTACCAGAAGTTACGGTTTCCGTTTGGGTGGCCCGGTCATTAAAAACAAATTGTTCTTTTTCGCCAACTACGAAAATGAAAATGAAATATTTCCTGGTATCAACTGGATTGCCAGTCGTCCGGGTTTAACAGGCAACAACGTAGCCAGAACAACAGCAGCGGACCTTGAGCGCGTAAGAACCCATTTAATCAATACCTATAACTATGATCCCGGAGCATACGAGAACTATGCGAACGAGTTTAACAATAAGAGCGACCGGTTTTTAGCTCGCCTTGATTGGAATATCAACAACAATCACAAATTCACTACGCGCTTCAACTATGCGGAAGGAACCAGCGATGACGTGGTGAACGGAAATTCGGGACCTAATCCAAGATCGTCATCCAACCGGGTTAGCTCTAATTCATTGGCTTTTTCCAATTCGAATTTCAGCTACTTAAATAAGATTGCTTCTGTAACGGCCGAGCTGAACAGTACTTTATCTTCGAGGTTGTCAAATCAATTACTTGCTACGTATAGCCATAGTCAGGCAACCCGTAGTACTCCTGGTAGTCCGTTTCCATTTGTGGATATCTGGAATGGAAACAGTAACTATATGAGTTTTGGTACTGAGCTTTTCTCTGGAGCCAATGATCTGATCAATGATAACTATACTTTTATCGACAACCTTACTTATACGGCAGGAAGGCACACCTTCACAGGGGGATTAAGTTACGAGCAGATCCGTTATAAAAATCTTTATCAGCGTATGGCGACTTCTTACTACAGATACGCTTCTGTAGATGATTTCATCAACAATGCTCAACCAACCTCCTACGGTATTACTTATGCTTATCAGGGACAGGATCCGTATGTTCAAATTAACTTTGGTATTGCGGGAGCTTATTTTCAGGATAGGTTAGCAGTAACTGATAATTTTGATTTGACAGTGGGATTAAGAGCAGAGCTTCCTCTTTATCTTAATGACCTGGACGCCAACCCTGCAATTGACAACCTGGAGTTGCTTGATGTGAACGGCATTCAGACCAAGTATTATCCAAGCGGACAATGGCCTAAGTCGAAAGTAATTCTATCTCCACGCGTAGGTTTCAATTATAACGTCTTTGGCGATGGTTCACTTAAACTTCGCGGAGGAACCGGAATTTTTGCAGGACGAGTGCCTTTTGTATGGTTAACGAATATGCCGGGCGGTACGGGCCTAATCCAAAACCAGTTAGAGCCTGTAGGCTCAGATGTTCTCCCCGGAATCCGATTTAATCCGGATCCGATGTACTGGGTAAATAACGGTCCGTCCAACGTGTTCCTAAAAACCCCAAGTTCCGGAACACCAAGTAGCATTTCATTAGTTCATCCTGATTTCAAGATGCCTAAGATCTGGCGTAGCAGCTTTGGTGCTGATTACCTAATTCCGGGTACACCACTGGTTGCCACAACAGACTTATTATATTCTAAAGATATCAACGCCATCTACCAGTTCAACGCCAACAGGAGACCAGCTCCTATGCAGATGAACTATTCAGGCGACAGACGCGATTTCTGGAATGGAAGTGCAAATTCCAGATATAACGCGGGAACCGGAAATACCACTGCTGTTCTTGCAAATACCAATAAAGGATATTCCTTCTCTGGAACAATCGGTCTTTCTATCCCTCAACGGAAAGGGCTTTCAGGAGGAATTTACTACACCTACACGGATGCAAGGGACGTTTCTGGAAACCCAGGATCATCGGCTTCTTCTGCTTGGGCCAACAACTACTCCATAAATGATCCAAACGAACAGCTGTTGGGAATTTCGCAATACTCTATCCCTCACCGAATCGTAGGAAATATTTCCTACAGGAGAGAATATGTGAAGCACCTGGCTACCACGGTATCTTTGTTCTATGATGGTGCTAATCAGGGCAGGTTTGCTTATACAACGGGCGGTGATCTCAACAGAGACGGTGTTTCTTTAGATCTCCTTTATATTCCGCGAAGTGCCAACGAGCTTACCTTTGCACCAATTCTGGGTAGCAATAACGCTGTTTTGTTTACAGAAGCTCAACAGCGCGAGGCTTTTGAAAGGTTTGTGAATAACAGTAAGGCTCTTTCAGACAGCAGGGGAGACTATGTATTAAGAAACAGTGGATTGATGCCTTGGTTGAACCGTTTTGATTTCAGACTACTTCAGGATGTTTTCACAAACGTTGCAGGTCGTCGGAATACCTTACAGCTGAGTTTTGATATCCAGAACGTAGGTAATTTAATCAACTCGAACTGGGCGGTGCCAGATCTGCTAACAACCGGAGCTCCAAATCAGAACTATAACTATCCATTGTTGAACGTGACTAACGTGAGCGCGACGGGCGTTCCTACGTTCCAGATGGTGACAACTACCATTAATGGTCAGACCGTTTTACCAGAGCGGCCGTTCCGCGACTACTCTAGTGTAACATCAGCCTGGAGAATGCAATTAGGATTACGGTATACCTTTTAATTATCTGAGATAAAACCTTTTTCGATGGCTGGGCGATAATAAAACGTCCAGCCATTTTTTATTTAAAGCAAGGGCTCATCAAGAAAAACGCCCAATAACTTTAATTGGGTTTTACATTGTCACTTAACTCTTATTTTTGCTGTAAATAATTTAACACATTATGAGATTTAAGAAACTACTTTTCTCCCTATTCCTCGCCTCAGCGGTACTGCTATCCAGCATTGTAAAGGCTGATGAGGGCATGTGGATCCCGATGCTCATTGGCAAGAATTATGAGCAAATGAAAAAGCAGGGGTTTAAGCTGACTCCTGAAGATCTTTACAACATCAACAAGGCAAGTTTAAAAGATGCCATCGTTTCTTTCGGTGGTTTTTGTACCGGTGAGATCGTATCCAAAAACGGATTGATCTTCACTAACCACCACTGTGGCTATGATGCTATCGCGGACAAATCCACTCCTCAGGATAATATTCTGGATAATGGATTCTGGGCGAAATCTTACGGCGAGGAAAAGCCGGTGGAGGGTTTGTTCGTGAATTTTCTGGTAAGGATGGAGGACGTAACTGCTAAAATTAATGCAGCTACTCAAGGTCTTGCTGAGGCTCAAAAAGCGGCGGCCATTATCGAAGCGGGAAATAAGATCGCCGCGGAGGCAACAAAAGGCACACATTACGAAGGTTTTGTGAGAGACTTTTACAAAGGAAACCAGTACTTCCTCTATGTCTTCGAGAAGTTTAACGATGTGCGATTAGTGGGCACACCTCCTCAATCAATCGGAAAGTACGGTGGCGACACAGACAACTGGGTATGGCCGCGTCACACGGGTGATTTTTCCGTATTTCGTGTTTATGCGGGTGCTGACAATAAACCAGCTGCTTATGCTGCCTCTAATAAGCCTTACACCCCGAAAAAATTCTTGCCTATATCTATTAAAGGTGTGGAGAACGGCGATTTTGCGATGGTTTACGGCTTCCCCGGGCGTACTGATAGGTTTCTGACTTCCTACGGTGTAAAACTAGCTACCGAACAGGTTTCTCCAACGATCGTGAAGCTTCGTGACATCCGACTGAAGGCATGGAAGGAAGAAATGGATAAAGACGTTGCTACGCGCTTGAGACTTTCTTCACTATATGCAAATATTGCTAATTACTGGAAGTATTATATCGGGCAAACCGAACAGTTAAAACGCTTAAAGATCTACGAAAAGAAGCAGAAAGAGGAATCGGAGTTTAATACCTGGGCGGCGAATAATCCAGAATATGCTAACATTATCGACCGTTTCAATACAGTTTATGCTACCTACGCACCTTATGCAATACAGCGAACCTACGTAAACGAAGGTTTTCTTGCTTCGGCATGGGTTCGTCAGGCAATTCAGGCAAAGGGGATTGTAACTAATATTTTGGAAAATAAGCAGCCCGAGCAGACAAAAGAAAGAATTGAGACGGCGTTAAAAGCTTACGAGGAGACGTATATAGCCTCTGCAGATAAAAAGATTTTTGCTCAGATCTTGTCTTCTTTCTACAACGATGTCCCCCGGACTCAGCATCCAAAATTCTATACGGCTATTGCACAGAATTATTGGACCGGTGCCCCTGAAGGAACTTTCCAAAAGTTTGCTGATTTCCTTTGGGAGAAATCAATTTTCACTGATCCACAGCGACTGCGTGAATTTTATGCAAAGCCTTCTCTGAAAGTTCTGGAGAGCGATCCCGGATATCAGTACGCAATTAACCTGGTTCCGACGGAATACGTGAAAAACAATCTCACGCCTGTCCTGCCTGACTTCGAGGCGGCGAAGGCTGATTTGGATAAGGTATATCTAAAAGCTTTGCTTGAAAAGAATAAGGGCAAGCTGATGTATCCTGATGCCAATTCTACCATGAGGATTAGTTATGGTAACGTTCAAAATTATTCTCCTCAGGATGGAGTTACCTACAACATTCTTACTACTATTGACGGTGTAATGGCGAAATACCAACCCGGCGATGATGAGTTTGATTTGCCCCAGAACTTTATTGAGGCGTACAATGCCAAAAACTTCGGTCAGTACGCTGAAAATGGAACACTTGTAGTGAACTTTATCACTAACAATGATATCACCGGAGGAAACTCGGGCTCACCGGTAATCAACGGTAATGGTGAACTGATTGGATTGGCCTTTGATGGAAACTGGGAAGCGATGTCGGGTGATATTGCTTTTGACAAGCAGTACAAAAGAACTATTGCAGTGGATGCCCGGTATGTGCTGTGGTGTATCGACGTATTGGGTGGAGCCAAGAATATTATCAATGAGTTGGATATTCGTAAGGCTTCTACAAGTTCAAAAACAAAGAAGACCGCTACCAGATAGTTAGTCCTAAAACAAGGAAAAAGCGGCAGCGCTGATCTAGTGTATAGCAAAGCTCTTGTACCCGTTTGATTGCTATCGAGTGCACGGTGAGTGCACCTTGGGTACACCTTGAGTGCAGGTTTTGTAAGGAAAACCTGCACTTATTATTTACTCGCTACCTTATAGCTATTCCTGCACCCAGGATCAATACAAATGACGGGGGCTTCCTTTCTATTGTCTGCTCTCAATAATGACCTTCCGCAGTCCGTCCCGAATAGTTCTCAGCAATCAATTCGCCAAGACTCGGAGGAAGAAGGGACATCAGAGCTGGATCTTAAGATTTAGAAACTACCACCTTTGAGCGCTTTGTTCCCATGCCTCAATTAACCAAAATCTACTCCCTTATTAAAAAAAGAAGAGGCTGTCCTTCTGAGACAGCCTCTTCTTTTATTTCTAGTGGTTCCTAAAAATATCGGAACATTCCAAATTCTGAGGTGACAGTCACTTGCTTCTTTTCTGCGGCCTCAACTCTACCGATTACTTTTGCTTCTATATTAAACTCTTCTGCAATCCTAATCAAATCTGAAGCGACTTCCTCAGGGACATATAGTTCCATTCGGTGTCCCATGTTAAATACCTTATACATTTCCTCCCAACTGGTGCCAGATTGCTCCTGAATCAACTTGAATAGGGGAGGAATGGGAAAAAGATTGTCCTTGATGATATGAAGGTTATCGATGAAGTGGAGCACCTTTGTTTGTGCGCCTCCGCTGCAGTGAACCATCCCGTGGATCTGGCTTCTGAATCTTTCCAGAATGCGTTTTATAACAGGAGCGTAAGTTCGTGTAGGAGAGAGGACAAGCTTACCAGCACTAACTCGTTGTCCGTTTTCAACTTCTATATCGTCAGTAAGCTTTTTGCTCCCTGCAAATACCAATTCATAAGGAACGGCTGGGTCATAGCTTTCCGGATATTTTTCTGCTACATATTTATGAAATACGTCGTGTCGCGCAGAAGTAAGGCCGTTTGAGCCCATGCCGCCGTTATATTCTTTCTCGTAGGATGTTTGTCCGTAAGAACTCAGACCAACAATAACATCACCGGCTTGAATTCTATCGTTCGAAATAACTTCTGCCCTTGGCATGCGGCAGGTTACGGTAGAATCGACAATAATTGTCCGCACCAGGTCCCCTACATCCGCAGTTTCTCCTCCTGTCGAGTAAATGCCAATTCCCAGTTCTCTCAGTTCAGCTAAGATTTCTTCCGTTCCATTGATAATTTCGGCAATTACCTCACCCGGGATCAGATTTTTATTTCTTCCGATGGTAGAGGATAAAAGGATATTGTTTGTGGCTCCTACGCAAAGAAGATCGTCGAGGTTCATGATGATAGCATCCTGGGCTATTCCCTTCCAGACGGAGATATCGCCTGTCTCTTTCCAATACACGTAGGCAAGGGAGGATTTGGTTCCTGCACCATCAGCATGCATGATGTTGCACCACGCTTCGTCGCCCCCGAGAATGTCGGGAATTATCTTACAAAAAGCTTTAGGAAATATACCTTTATCGATGTTTTTAATCGCGTTGTGAACGTCTTCTTTTCCGGCAGATACGCCGCGCTGGTTATATTTTAAGTCTGACATTAGCGCCTCCGGCTCCCAAAAAGGGAGCATAAGTTTTATAAGTTGCCCAAAAATAAAAAAATGCCGACAGCTGCCGGCATTTTTTATGTATTCCCCTCTTGCGAAGGTATAGAGAAACGATTATTTCAAGAATAACAACTCTCTGAACTTAGGCAATGGCCACTTGTCGTCGGCAACCAGTTGCTCTAATTTGTCCACGTGGTAGCGAATTGGATCGAAGTAAGACTTTACTTTCTCATCATATGCAATTGCTTTTTCGCGGGCATCTTCAATCTTGTTTGCATCCTTACGCGCATTAATCATCGCAGTAACGTTTGTTCTGATGAAGTTGATGTGGTTAGAAAGCTTTTGGATGATCTCTAACTGAGCAGCATATGATTCTTCACCCAAGCCAAGATCTTTAAGACCTTTTACGTTAGTGATCAATTCAGTTTGGTAAGCAACAGAAGCAGGGATGATTACGTTGTTCACGATTTCGCCCATTACACGCGCTTCGATTTGAAGTTTTTTGAAGTAGTTCTCTAAAAGAATCTCGTGACGTGCATGCGCTTCACGTTTTGTATATACTCCGGTTTCTTCAAATAATTTCTCAGTTTTTTCAGAAATTAATACGTCTAGCGCTTTAGGAGTAGTTTTGATGTTTGATAAACCTCTTCTTTCTGCTTCCTCTGCCCACTCGTCGCTGTAGCCATTACCTTCGAAACGGATACTCTTAGATTCCTTGATGTAGCGTTTGATCACGGTCATAATCGCCACGTCTTTCTTCTCACCTTTCTTCAGTAATTTATCAACTTCCAATTTGAACTTGTTCAGCTGATCTGCAACAATCAGGTTAAGAACAGTCATTGGGTTAGCCGAATTAGCTGAAGATCCTACTGCACGTAACTCAAATTTGTTACCAGTGAAGGCAAATGGAGACGTACGGTTACGATCGGTGTTATCTAATAGAATCTGAGGCACTTTAGGGATGTTAGTCCACAAAGCAGCTTCGTTTTTCATTTTGCTGGTTACACGTGAAGTTTCGATCTCATCCAACACATCATTCAACTGACTTCCAAGGAAGATAGAAATGATAGCCGGAGGAGCTTCGTTAGCACCTAGACGGTGGTCGTTACTTACAGATGCGATAGAAGCACGTAGCAAGTCGGCATACTCATGAACAGCTTTGATGGTGTTTACAAAGAATGTAAGGAACATCAGGTTGTTCTTAGGAGTTTTGCCTGGAGCTAGCAGGTTTTTGCCAGTGTTGGTGATAAGCGACCAGTTATTGTGTTTACCGGATCCGTTGATACCAGCAAATGGTTTTTCGTGTAATAATACTTTGAAGTTATGACGACGGGCAACTTTGTCCATCAGGTCCATCAACAACTGGTTGTGGTCAATGGCTAAGTTGATCTCTTCGTAAATAGGAGCACATTCAAACTGAGCAGGTGCGACTTCGTTGTGACGAGTTTTCAAAGGAATACCCAATTTGATAGACTCGCACTCTAAGTCCTGCATGAAAGCTTGTACTCTTTCAGGAATAGAACCAAAGTAGTGGTCTTCTAACTGCTGGTTTTTAGCAGACATATGACCGAATAATGCTCTTCCAGTCAGGTATAAGTCAGGACGAGCATTGAATAACGCTGAGTCTACAAGGAAATACTCTTGCTCGATACCCAAAGAGGCGTTTACTTTCTCAATGCTTTTATCGAAGTACTGAGCTACTGCTGTAGCAGCTTTGTCCATTACGCTAAGAGCTTTTAATAACGGAGCTTTGTAGTCTAGAGCTTCACCAGTGTAAGAAACGAATACAGTTGGGATACAAAGTGTACCGCCCATGATGAACGCAGGAGAAGAAGGATCCCATGCAGTGTAACCACGAGCTTCGAAAGTACTGCGGATTCCTCCGTTAGGGAATGAAGAAGCATCTGGCTCTTGCTGAGACAGCGCATCGCCGGAGAATTTCTCCATAGCGGTGCCGTCGCCCGCAGGTTCAAAAAATGAATCATGTTTTTCAGCAGTAGATCCTGTTAAAGGCTGGAACCAGTGAGTGTAGTGTGTAGCACCTTTGCTCATTGCCCAGGCTTTCATTGCTGACGCAACTTGCTCGGCAATTTCGCGGTCGATTCTTACGCCATGAACAATTGAATTATTAATGCTCTCAAAAGCTTCTTTTGAAAGGTACTCTTTCATTTTCTTTTTGTCGAAAACGTTAGTAGCGTAAAATTCAGAAACTTTTGTTGATGGTAAATTTACCTCTGGAACAGTCCTGGTAAGTACCGCATTTAATGCTTGAAAACGGAGGCTTGACATGATTTTTGCGTTGTTTTTGTATTTTTTTTGAACAAAAATAGATTTTAAAGCTCAAATATTTACAAAAAGTCTTAAAAAATCTAATAAATGTTGAAAAATATTGCGTTTTCCCTCAAAAAATGACATAGTTTACATTTTAGCCAAAAGTGCATCTTTTTATGGAATTGCCCCCGAGGATAGCATCGGTAGGGTAACTCTCAGCTTTATTGTGGAAAAAGATGGACGTTTAACGGATATAAAGGTTTTAAAAGGAGTAGGTTTTGGATGTGATGAGGAGGCAGTCAGAGTTTTGCGTAGGTCTCCGGCATGGGCGCCTGGTATACAAAACGATCGGAAAGTGCGGGTGCAGTATATAATGCCTGTAGTATTCAGGATGGACTAACAGCCCTGATTTTTGTGTCGCCCTGATGGAATTTTCATCGGGGCTTTTTATTTTGCGGCTGCAGGATTATGATTATAAAGAGGAGAAAGTGTTCGAGCGACTTAATGATGGATAAGTGGCTAATTATTGAAACCTTTAGGGATCGAAGAAGTATAAGAACAGCAATTGTCGGGAGGGTGAGTGTTTTTTCTGCCTTAATTTTTATTTACCTATAATGTCTGTACAAAAGAGAATTACACAGTTAGATGCCATCAGGGCGGTAGCAATTCTGCTTGTATTATTAAACCATCTGAATCTTGAGGGACTGGAAAATCGAGTGTTACTGACATTTTTTAATCGTTTTCGTATTGCCGGTTGGATTGGTGTTGATCTGTTTTTTGTGTTGAGCGGTTTTTTAATCGGCGGACTCCTGTTTGACGAGTATAAGCGAACCAATAACATTGATGTCAAAAGGTTTCTCATCAGGCGCGGATTCAAGATTTACCCTTCCTATTTCGTTTTCCTGATTATTGGAACCCTGATAAACTTCCTTTTAGGAGTGCAAAATGACTATATCGGCTTGTTCTACAATGCCATCTTCATACAGAACTACTTTCCGAGAATATATGATCATACATGGTCACTGGCTATTGAGGAGCACTTTTATATTCTTCTGCCATTCTTACTCTTGTTCCTATTAAAACGACCGCAGTTTGGCAAGAACCTCTTCTGGACATTTTTGATAATCGGTGTAGTTTGCCTCGGGTTGCGGTTTATTAATGTGATATCTCCTCCCGAAGCTTATAACTTCCACGCACTTTTTGGTCGAACTCATCTACGGTTTGATTCCCTTTTCTTCGGCGTTTTTCTCTGCTATATTTATAAATATTACAAAGAGCAGATGTTGCAGTTTCTAAAACAGTACCAGTATACCCTGGCTATCCTTAGTTCTATCGTCATTACCACGCCATTTATCTTTGCCCGGGAAAATAACTTTTGGCTGTCCTCATTGCCACTAACCCTGCTTTATCTGGCTTTTGGTTTTGTGTTGATTTGGTTTCTGCAAACAAAAGAAAACGTCTTTACTTCTGCTTTAGGAGTTATTGGTACCTATTCGTACTCTATTTACCTTTTTCATCCTTTGGTAAATGAACTTTGGAAGGACTTCTTTTTTAAGACGCTCGCGGGTACTAACTGGTATCTGTACTTCAGCGGTTATGTCTTTCTTTCTATTGGGATAGGGATTTTGATTTTCAAAATGATCGAAAATCCTTCTTTAAGGTTACGAAACAAGTTGTTCCCAGCCAAGACCTAGCTTCTAGTTTCTTCACTTTTTCTTACCTTCGGTCCTTTAATCTAACAATTACTACTGCAGTATTTTGGATAGGTTGCGCTATAAAATTAGTTCTAAGCAGTGCGGCTATTCAATCACCGTCGTTCTTATGGTTTGTTCGGAAAGTAAAAAGCACTATGTCGTCTCCATTCTTTCAATTTAAACAGTTCTCCGTATCGCAGGATGGCTGTGCAATGAGAATAAACACGGACGGCGTTATTCTAGGGGCTTTAGCGGGAGAGGGTTTGCAGCCAGAAACTGTGCTCGATATTGGTACAGGTACCGGGGTAATTGCTCTAATGCTAGCTCAGCGTTTCCCACTTGCGATTGTAGATGCGTTGGAGATTGATAGAATCGCTGCGCAAACAGCGGAGTTCAACTTCTCTGAGTCTGTTTTCTCGAAGCGGTTAAGGGTATATCCGGAGTCCTTTCAGGACTTTGCTATTCATCATCCCGACAAGCAGTATGATCTTATCGTAACGAACCCTCCATTCTTTGTCAATTCGCTAAAGAATCCGAATAAACAAAAGGAAACAGCACGCCACGCTGATCATTCTTTTTTTGAGGAATTAGCTTCTTTTGTACGTCAGAAACTTACTCAAGACGGGGTTCTGGCGGTAGTTCTTCCTCTTGAAACAGCTTCTTTATTTGCCCGGTACGCATCATTGAGCTATTTGCATTTAATTGGAGAGACCTATATTCATTCCTACAGCGAATCCGAACCCCACCGGATTATTCAGTTATTTAGTTTGAAAAAAGTGAAACAAAAAACTTCTTCTTTTGTCATTTATTCATCTATTAAGCAGTATTCCGAAGACTTTGTTAATTCTCTAAAAGATTTTTTTATCATTTTTTAACCGCTGCTACTTTTAATGACACGAATTGGGTTGATATCTGATACGCACGGATATCTGGATGAAAAGGTGTTTAAGTATTTTGAAGACTGTGATGAGATATGGCACGCAGGTGATTTTGGTGGAATTGAGTTAGCAAACAAGTTAGCGGCTTTTAAACCGCTTAGAGGAGTCTATGGAAATATTGATGGCAAAGATGTACGCCAGGTCTACCCGGAGCACCTCCGTTTCAATTGTGAGGAAGTTGATGTCTGGATAACTCATATTGGTGGTTATCCCGATCGGTACGCTCCTCAAGTAAAGCGTCAAATATACACTAAGCCTCCGAAAATTTTCATTTCAGGGCACTCGCATATATTAAAAGTAATGTATGATAAGAAAATCGGTACTTTACACTTAAATCCTGGCGCTGCAGGCAAACAAGGTTGGCACAAAATGCGTTCTATGTTAAGATTCTGCATTTCCGAGGAAAAAATCCATACCTTAGAGGTTGTGGAACTGGGGAATAGATAATGTAAAAAATACACTAAGTACTATGTCAGCTGTAAAAACTTTAGGTCAGTTTATCATTGAAAAACAAAAAGACTTCCCATACGCTAAGGGGGAGCTGTCGCGTCTGCTGCGTGACATCGGTATTGCCGCTAAAATTGTACACCGCGAGGTGAATAAAGCAGGTTTGGTGAACATTCTTGGGGAGGTCGGGACAAAGAATTCCCACGGCGAATCTCAGAAGAAACTGGATGTTTATGCAAACGAACAATTTATTTCCGCACTTTCATGCGGTGGGGAATGTTGCATTATCGTTTCCGAGGAAAACGATGACCCGGTTTATATTGAATCTGAAGTTTCAAAAAACGCAAAGTACATAGTAGCTATTGATCCACTTGACGGATCTTCTAACATTGATGTAAATGTATCTGTAGGTACCATTTTCTCGATCTACCGGCGAAAATCGACTGAAGGAAAGCCAACAATTGAGGATGCGCTGCAGAACGGAACAGAACAGGTAGCGGCAGGATACGTAGTTTACGGTTCTTCTACCATGTTGGTGTATACCACAGGAAAAGGAGTGAACGGCTTTACACTCGACCCTTCTATTGGTGAGTTTTGTTTGTCGCATCCTGATATGACAATACCTAAAGACGGAGTTGTTTACTCGATTAATGAAGGTAATTACGGCAACTTCCCGGAAGGTGTGAAGAAATATATCAAGTATTGCCAGGTAGAGGACAAAGCAACTAACCGGCCCTATGTTTCCAGATATATAGGATCTATGGTTGCAGACTTGCACCGGAATTTATTAAAAGGCGGCATTTTTATTTATCCTACTACATCCAGTGCTCCCAACGGTAAACTTCGTTTAGTGTACGAATGTAATCCTATGGCCTTCATCATTGAACAAGCTGGAGGAAGGGCAACAAATGGATTTGAGCGGATTTTGGAATTGGAAGTAGAGTCTTTACACCAGCGCTCAGCAATTTTCGTGGGATCTGAAAATATGGTACTGAAGGCGGAAGAAATGATGCTGGATTTTTCTCCCCAACTAGCTCCTAAAAAGGTAATCGATATTAATGTAAGAGTGCCGATCGAAGAGGCTATTGGAACCAATCCGATCCTGACCGATAAAATTGTAAATGATTCTGCCGAGCAGGAACTTAATAAATTAGGGGTAATAGGAGGGATCGATTAAATCAAACCCTCGGCTTTATTGCATTCAGCCTCAAAAACTGAATCAATCAATAATTTATCCTTTTGTTGATACGCTGCGACCGCCAACCGGTCGCAGCGTTCATTTTCAGGGTGTCCGGCATGTCCTTTAATCCACTGGAATCGGACATTGTGTAGTTTATATACCTGAAGAAATCTTATCCATAAGTCCTTGTTTTTCTTTCCTGCAAAGCCTTTGCTTACCCAGCCAAATACCCACTTTTTCTCTACTGCGTCTACTACATATTTCGAATCTGAATAAACCAGCACATCTTGTCCCGGCTTTTTTAATGCCTCCAGTCCTACAATTACTGCTAAAAGCTCCATTCGATTATTCGTGGTTTTTCGATATCCGGCAGAGATTTCTTTGTAGTGCTGCCCAGCTCTCAAAATTGTTCCGAAGCCACCGGGACCCGGGTTACCGCTTGATGCTCCGTCTGTAAAAAGTTCTATCATGAATCTTCTGAAGGACTAAAGCTGCAAATATGCGAATTAGATAGTTGGAGAACGAGTTTATCTCGAAAAGAGTGATTAGCAGGAAATGGGAAAAGGAAAGGTGACGCTCAAGAAGGCCGCTATTTTGAGGTAATTGAGCATTTATCCTTTGGTAAAAAAATGCACTATTTTTTAAGTTGCTGATCCTCATAGGTATAAAATTCGAGTAAAATTTGCAGAATGTAAGAAATGCTTTATTTTTGCATCACTAAACACGGTGGTTTTAGCTCAGTTGGTTAGAGCGCCTGATTGTGGTTCAGGAGGTCGTGGGTTCGAGCCCCATATTCCACCCAAAAAGCCCTTTACGAAAAGTATAGGGCTTTTTATTTTTCACACCGCAGATCTGGGTGCCAAGACGCGTTTCCACGCTCCCAGATGGTTCTTTACATCCACTTTACCTTTAGAATTGTATCTTTGGGGATGCAGAAAGAGCGATTGAAGTGGTTCAAGCTTTTTATTCCGGTTATTCTAATTGCCGCTGCTGCCTCCAATTTTAAAACTCCTGCTCTATTCCGGGCAAACCATTGTGAGACACAAGTTGACAAAGTAGCTTCGGAAGAGCCTAAACAAGCGGAATGCGTTCAAATAAATATTAAGAAATGTGTCGTCCGCCTTCGCGAAATAAAGTCGAAACCTTTTCAGGGAGTATTCCACGAGCTCGGCGAACGAGCTTCAGCTGCCATCAAGTACTTGAGGCATAGTTTCAGAGCCCTATTTATCGCTCCAAATACAAGGCTTCAGCTTCTGCTATATCCATTCCATTCCCACTGGTAATTGCGTATCATTATTACCTCGTCGTGCAGCTAAAAATTAAGATTGTAAAAATCGCCTGCCGTACGAGATTCTTTTCGCATAGATATATTTCATCTTAAACACTAGTGCTAATAAGGCGCTCTTATTTTATAGTTACTGAAAAAATAAATGGACCATTTACCAAAGTTAATTGAAGATTTAGCCTTAATTCTGATTACAGGAGCTGTTACTACCTTACTATTCCGGAAAATAAAACAACCGTTAGTTCTAGGTTATATTATAGCTGGGTTTCTTGTAGGACCATATATGTCATTAACTCCTACAGTTGCCGATACGGAAAACGTGGAGACCCTGGCAGAAATTGGTGTAATCTTCCTATTATTTAGTCTAGGCCTTGAGTTTAGTTTTAAGAAGTTGATGCGCGTGGGAGGCGCCGCTTCTATTACCGCATTCGTCGAGATTATCTTCATAACCCTGTGCGGCTACGGAGTTGGCCGATGGATGGGCTGGTCAACTATGGATAGCTTGTTTTTAGGGGGGATGCTGGCCAGTTCGTCTACCACAATCATCATTAAAGCCTTTGATGAACTAGGTGTAAAAACGAGACAGTTTGCCCGGATCGTTTTTGGAGTACTGGTAGTGGAAGATATAGTGGTTATATTGCTGATGGTATTATTGTCTACCGTGGCAGTTACCCAACGGTTTGAAGGTGCCGAGATGCTTTTTACAGTAGCAAAACTATCGTTCTTCCTTCTATTGTGGTTTATTGCCGGCATATTTCTTCTTCCCACGCTCCTTAGAAAGGCTAAAAATTTGCTTGATGATGAAACCCTGCTTGTTCTATCGATTGCGCTATGTTTGGGAATGGTTGTAGTAGCAACGCATGCAGGATTTTCAGCAGAACTTGGCGCGTTTATCATGGGATCCATTCTTGCAGAAACGACAAAAGCAGAAAAAGTGGAACACGTGATTAAGCCTGTGAAAGATCTCTTCGGGGCTGTATTCTTTATTTCTGTAGGGATGCTGATAGACCCCGTTACTATTTTTGAGTATCGCTGGCCTGTTCTCTGGGTAACGCTGCTGACCTTATTTGGGAAGCTTATCAGTACTACTTTCGGCGCTTTATTATCGGGGCAACCTTTGAAGCAAGCCGTACAAGTGGGGATGAGTATGGCTCAAATAGGAGAGTTCGCATTCATTGTGGCCGCCTTGGGTCTTTCATTAGGAGTTACCAGCGAGTTTCTTTTCCCTGTTGCGGTGGGTGCTTCCGCTATTACCACCTTTACTACTCCCTATCTAATTAAATTTTCGCCGGCAGTTTATGAGCAGTTGGTGAAGGTTTTGCCCGCCAGGTGGGTAGTCTCTCTTGATAACTATTCAAGTAGTACTGAAAACTTGCAGGCCGAAAGCAATTGGAAAAAGGCAATCACAGCCTATGCAAAAATTGTGGCTACAAACGGAATAGTGCTGCTTGCATTAATACTACTTACAACCAATTTCATCATCCCGCTACTGCAGGAAAACATTACGAATCCCCTGCTCCTGGATATCGCTGCCTTGGTGGTTTCGCTCGCATTATCCGCACCATTCTTGTGGGCACTAATGGCTAAACATCCTAATAATATGAGTTATAAGGAGCTGTGGCTCGACAAAACTTACAGTCACGGTCCTCTTCTGGTACTAGAGATAACCCGAAATCTAATAGGGTTATTGATCATCACCTTCTGGGTTCGCTATCTTTTCTCGGGAACGGTAGCCATCCTGGTCACTGTACCGGTCATAATCCTCGTACTGGTGCTGTTTTCTAAAAGACTTCAAAAGTTTTATCATCGGTTGGAGCGCCGGTTTCTCATAAATCTTAATTCACGTGAATTGGCTGCGGAAGAAGAAAAGAGGCTCAACGAAAATATCCTTACAAAACACTTTCATGCTATTGCAGATCCTTCCTCCTGGAATAGCCACCTTGTCGACCTCGTAGTTAACCAACATGCGGAGTACGTTGGATTGAACCTGCAGGAGCTTGCCTGGCGGGAACGGTACGGTATTAATATAGCTTATATTAAGCGTGGTGATAAAATGATCTATGCTCCGGGAAGAGATAACAAGCTGCTTCCTTTTGATCATGTAGGCATTATAGCAACGGATGAACAGATGCAAGTCTTCAAACCCGTTTTTGACGCCGTAGAAAAAACGAACGGTCAGGAGCCGGATGTGGAGGATATTATTGTCCAGAAGCTGGTTGTTGATGAGTATAACAAGTTGAAAGGCAAAACGATAAGGAATTCCGGTATCCGGGAACAAGCCAACGGACTGGTGATCGGTATCGAGCGGAACAAGGAGAAGATTCTGAACCCCAATCCAGAAATGGTATTTGAATGGAATGATATCGTGTGGATAGTAGGAGAGCGGAAAAAGATTCAGAAGCTGAATGAAAGAAAGAGTTGATGTTGTAACATGCCTTTAGCTGAGCGGCCCTTTTTACGGCCGCTCTTGTTATTATTTCTCGCCTACCTTGTATGGGTTTCCTTCCTTGTCAAAGTTAAATACGCCACTTACAAGAACCTCGTCCTCACAAACGGGGCATTCTACTACGAGATTAATTATAGATACGTTAGGTCGGTTGGTTAAGGCTTTACCGGATATATGTATAACACCTCCGTGTTCAGGGCAAATTACATTCATGATTTTAAATATTGAGTGTTAATAATTTAGTTCGATCATTACTTGAGGGAACTGCAACATCGGGCTCGGGAGTTTGGGATCCTTAATTTGCTTTTTGTTTTCATATGTAGAACTTTAGGACTCCGGAAACGGATTCGAACCGTTGTAAAAGGTTTTGCGGACCTCCGCCTAGCCACTCAGCCATCCGGGCTTATTTTAATTATCAGTTATCCTTTATCTTTCATTTTTTCAGCTGGTCGATCACCCAAATAGTACAAATGCGATGACAAGCGTAACTACTATGTTGAAAGCCTGGGCGATGACAAATGCTAAAAAGGGCTTTTTGCTGTTCTTGTTAAATAAGTCTGCAAAGCGGGTTTCCAGACCGATGCTTGTGAAGGCCAATGCAAACCATAAACCCTGTAAGCTTTTCAAACTGTCTTTCACTTGAGAAGTAGTTTCGGTGGAGAGCACAAAAGAGAACAGTAGAGAAGCCCCAATGAAGCCCAGCACAAATTTCGGGAAGCGCTCCCATATTACTGCCAGCGTTGGTTTCGTCTCTTTATCTTTTACTAGCGGATTTTGCGTATATGTCCAGTAAATGGAAATAGCGAAAGCGGCGATCCCCAAGAGCACATTCTGAGAGAACTTGACGATCGTACTGATCTTCAGCGCTGTTTCTCCAACCAGCGTACCCGATGCAACTACAGCTCCCGTTGTGTCGATGCTGCCTCCCAGCCAGGCACCTGTTACTTCCTGGGGGAAATTGAAATAATGGGCAAGGTAAGGCATAAAGATCATCATCGGGATGGCGGTGATTAATACCATCGAGATGACATATGATAATTTTTTTGAATCGCCTTTTATGGCTCCTGAAGTAGCAATGGCAGCAGAAACGCCGCAGATGGATACGGCACTGGAGATCATCATCGTTAGATCATCGTCTACTTTCAATTTCCGACACAGCCAGAATGCGAAGTACCAGACGGAGAGGACCACCACCAGGGCTTGAATGAGACCTAGCGAGCCAGCCTTGAGAATATCAGAAAAGATAACGCTAGTGCCCAGTAGCACTAAGCCAGTCTTTACATAGAGCTCGGTGGAAAGCGCAGATCGGAACCAATCCGGAAGCTTAAAAAGGTTGCTGACGATGAGTCCGAGCGAAAGACTAAAAATGACCGCTTCGAGGTTCAGGTTTTTTACTTGTTTATTTCCTGCTATTATTAGCGCGAGCAATGTGATGAAAAATACGGTTGGAAATACTACCAACAGATGTTTAAGTGGCTTCCCGGCAAGTAAGGCTCCAAGGAGTGCGATGCCGAGTACCAGTATAAACTGAGCGCCAACGGCCAACAGGTTTTCGACGTGAAAAACTTTGTCCGATAGGTCGGTTACAGAACTCCAACCAAAAGAAGGGACTGGAATAATTATTCCAAATATAGCAAGCAGGATGATCAGGCCGCTTAGAATTACAACAATCCAGTCCTCATGTAGGGTAAATGGGGTATTATTTGTTGACATATGTGTTGCGTGTGATTTAATTGGTCTTTTTAATTAAATAAGTGGCTTGGCTTTCAGATTAAATACGTCTTTTAGTGCCCGTTTTGCAGCGAAGTAGCCACACATGCCGTGCACCCCTCCTCCTGGGGGGGTAGAGGAAGAACAGATATACAAGCCTTTGGCAGAAGTTCGATAGGGAGAAAGGCTAATGACAGGCCGGGTGAAAAGTTGGCCGATGTCAATAATACCTCCGTTGATATCACCGCCGATATAATTCGGATTATAGTCTTCCATCTTAGCCGGGCTAAAGCTGTGTTTGGCCAGAATCCGATCCTTGAATCCCGGCGCAAAGCGTTCTATCTGGTTTTCGATGATCGAAGTCATATCTACCTTCGATCCATTCGGCACGTGACAATAGGCCCAGGCGGTATGCTTGCCTTCCGGCGCGCGACTGGGATCAAAAATGCTTTGCTGAGCAAGCAACACGAAAGGTTTTTGCGGTGTTGCTCCGATTGATGCAGTATGCTCTCCGGCGGCGATTTCTTCAAGCGTGTTTCCGATATGGACGGTACCCGCTTTTCGGGCAGCTTCTGCTGTAAAGGGAATAGCATCATCCAAGGCCCAGTCTACTTTGAACACGCCCATTCCATAGCGATACTTCTTAAGCTGCCATTTGTACAAACTCGAAAACTTGTGGCCAGCGATCTGTAGTAATTGTTTCGGCGTAACATCGAATAACACAGCATGGGCAGACGGAAGCTGCTGCAACGATTTTACATAATAGTTCGTTTCGATCTTCCCGCCAAGGGACAAGAAGTAGGAGGCAAGCGCGTTGGCAATGGACTGTGAACCTCCTTTGGGAATTGGCCAGCCCCCCAAATGCCCAGCGGCCATCAACACCACACCTATCGCCGAGGTTGCTAAATTTGACAAAGGTTGGATAGAGTGAGCCGCCATGCCGGCCCATAATCCTTTGGCTTCTTTTGTACTGAAACGTTTTGCCACCATCAATGCAGAAGGCATTGCTTTCAGTCCGAATAAAGCCATGTCGATCGGGTGAGAAGGAATGCTCAGAGGTGGGCCTAGTACTGATTTATCGATGCATGGCCACGACTTAACCACCGGCTCCATCAGCCTCAGATACGCTTGTTTATCTGTTCCTAACAGAGAAGCTGTTTCTTCAAGGGATTTCGTCAGTATAGCCGCGGTGCCATCGTCAAAAGGATGAGCTGCGGCAACTTCGGGGTAAATGAACTCCAACCCATGTTGTTGCAGGGGTAAAGTTTTAAAAAATGGCGACGCAGCTGCCATTGGATGAATAGCGGAGCACACATCGTGGACAAAGCCCGGCAGCGTAAGTTCCTTCGATCGTAGTCCACCGCCAATAACGTCTTTTGCTTCTACCAAAAGAACTGAAAGTCCTGCCTGCTGCATGGTAATGGCAGCCGCCAAACCATTTGGTCCTGAACCAACTACTATAGCGTCAAAATCTCTTTTTTCCAATGCTGTTTTTATGCTTTGCCCTCGGGCCTAAATAATACTGTTCCATCTCGTTTAATCCGCCAGGCGGTAATGGGATTGAGGTGATAGCCGCCCATATCCCGACCCCGGGCCTCCATTAATTGCTTCATGGTAGGTTGGATATATCCAGTTTCGTCAATTGCCCGACTTAGTATTTCTGTCTCATCACCTCTCCAATTCCAGAGGTATCTGAAGTAGGTATGTGCTTTGTCCATCACCGGTCCCTGCAATTTAGCCGAATTCCATGTTTTTCCGGCATCGGTGCTTACTTCCACTTTAACTATTTTTCCTCGTCCGGTCCATGCGATCCCCCTGATCTCCACCCAGCCCTGTTGCAGAATAACAGGATATGCAGGATAGGTGATAATCGAACGTGCGTCCATATCGAAACTGAATTGTCTGATCTTTCCTCCCTTTATTCCCTCCGTATACTTTGAAGTTTCTTCCCGCGTCATGTAGGGTTGATCAGATACCTCTATCCTGCGGATCCATTTAACGGAAGTATTACCTTCCCAGCCGGGAAGAAAGAGGCGGGCCGGGTATCCCTGCTGCGGCCTGATCGCCTCTCCGTTTTGTGCGTATACGATCATACCGTCTTGCAGGCCTTTCTGCAGAGGAATACTTCTTGTCATTACCGCTGCATCTGATCCTTCGGCTAAAAACCAGCTTGCTTTTGATTTTATACCCACTTCGCGAAACAGGGTAGAAAGCATGACGCCCGTCCATTCACTCTGACTAGTCAAACCGGCAATCTCCTGCGGCATCATTTCTTCTTTTCCTGTCCGGAAGTTTCCTGAGCATTCCAAAAAACAGATACGGGAAAAAGCCGGGAAGCGCTTAAGGTCGGCAAGGGTGAATATCATAGGTTTTTCTACCATTCCATGAATCAGCAGTTCGTACTTCTCAGGATCAATAGTGGGAACACCGCCATGGTGACGTTCATAGTGGAGGTCAGCTGGAGTGATAGTACCATAGAGGTCCTGCAGCGGTGTACGGGAAGAGGTGTCGGATGTTTTTTTCAAAGGACGTTCAAAGGGAGAGCGCGTGCCAAGGTCGAATGGTGGCGGTCCCTGAACTTTAGTAGGGTCGGCTGGGATATAAAGAGATTCAGGGATAGCCGTTTGAATCTCACCAAAGGAAGACTTCACCAGCGCAACTGCTGCTGTAGCCGCTCCTCCCAATAATAATTTCCGACGGCTTATTTTCGCCAATGCGTGATTGGTTTCGTTTTTTGTTTCTTCTGACTTGATACCCATGGTGATTTTTACTTTACTTCCCTTCCGCCACGACGGTCGTCATTTACAAATAATCCCTTCGCTGGCATTTTAATTTTAGCAAGGTTCCTGTTCGTTACTATCTCATCTCGTTCAACGATGCGGTTCTCGTACAGTAGGTAAGCTGTCAGACTGTACACTTCATCCGGGCGAAGAGAACCTGGTGCATTGAACGGCATCGCACGATTGATGTAGTCAAATAGCGTCGTAGCGTAAGGCCAGTAATTGCCGATTGCTTTCGGTTTTTTTCTACCCTCATAATCCGGTCTGGACAGTCTTGCTACCAGTTTAGCCTCAGGTCCTTCTACGCCAGTCCTTCCATGGCAAGTGGCACATTTAGCCAGATAGATCTGCTTACCCAGAGCTACCGTTCCTGATCCTTCGGGAAGCCCTTCACCATCTGGTCTAACGTCTATATCCTGACGTGCTATTTCATCTTCCTGAGCTTCCCTGCCGATTTGAAAGCTCTCCGGCCAATCCCTGGTGTCGAGGGTATTGACCGGATTACTTTCGCTTTCTATAGGAGTAGGCCCTTGTAAGTTCTCGCTGCGATTGCATCCTGCAAGGGCTAAAAACAAGCAGAGAGTTAGATATCTTTTAAGTTTCAATTTCTTAGTATTTACCTGCCACCAGCGTACTTTGAGACAAAGCATACTTCCGCTCAACCTTATCAAGCACTACATAGATGGAGTCGTTGTTTTCGTTGGTGCCTGTTAAAATAATCCGATTTCCATCGTCCGTTTGGTATTTCAATACCATGCGTTTACGCTTCTCATTTTTAGGTGCTTTAGCAAATTCGCGGTTGCGACGGGTAGAAGCAGCTCTTTCATCTATAAAGTTTACCTCATTGCCGATATGCTCCCAGGCCTCTTTGCTGATCCATTCTTTCTGTTCATTCCCCTGTTTGACCTCTTTATTCAGGCCCTCGATGAATCCGGAAGCAGCTCCATTGTCGGTACTGCCAGCCACCCGGTTACGACGATCCGGGACCTTCTTGTACTTATCCTGCAGGTAAAGCACCTTGTCTACCGTATCCGCGTAGTAATGGAAAGTTCTTCTTCCGCCGGCCGTCCCGGTAATTTCAAAGTTTCTGTTGATATCCCGTTGAGGGTCGCCACCTCCGTTTGAGAGATCGATAGGAACGGCCTTGTTTACTTTAAAAGTTAGGGTTGTCCAATTTTCAAACGTAGCTTCCTGCCATCTTACCGAGTCGAGGGGATTGTAAGGGATTACCTGATCGTTGAGACGGAACTCTGTTACCGTGTAATTCCCCCTTAAGCTTTTCACCCCTGCAGTTGAGGGCTGTTTGTACGGATCGTATTTGAAGTTGACGTATTGCAGATAGAAGAGAAGTACAAGAAATACATACAAGACTGCGGTTTTAAGGCCGGCCCTGGTCCATTTTATCCACGATGCCGAAAGGTCCGGATAGTAGAAGTTGAAGCGGGCCGGCTTCTGTTGCACGAGTAGTTGATATAGAGGCTTCAGGTAAGGAACAAGCAGGAAGCCTGATAAAACTACGAAGTAAGAGCTGTAACCATGCACTCCGCCATCGTAGGCAAAGTTTACGTAAACGATGTCGCCTAAAGCAGCAAACAACAGGGCGGCTCCCCATAAGGTGGTCTTGCGGAAAAATAGCAGTGCGCCCGCAAGGACTTCCACCACCCCAGCAAATACCTGATACCAAGGCACAATCCCAATTGATAGCCAATAAATCTTTTGAGCGGTGAAATCGCCGAAATCCGTGTTAAGTAAGGCATAAGAAGGATAAGGCATTTGTACTGGGAGGAGCTTGGTAAATCCAAACCCGATAATTCCAATACCTGCCCGGTAGCGTACAATCACTCGCAGCCAATAGTACAGGGTATTGTATTCCTTCGGTTCGGGCTTTCTCCTTGAATCGACGAGGGTCCAGATTAATCCCGCGACGACGGAAATGAGCAGGGTAATGATCCAATTTGCGTAACCCAATAAAGTGCTGCCGAAAACGGAATTTCCTAACAAGTTGATTCCGGAACCGAAACGAGCGATATCATAGAGATCCCGATAATGCAAATTTGTCCAATCAATGTTGGCTACGTGCTTGTACCATTCAACGCTATTCGGAAATGAAAGCGCGATAAAGAATATGAAGGCTATGCGAAAGGCAACGCGATGCCAGGGTTTCCAGTAGGTTAAGGTCTGTTTTTCCTCCTGGTGTGCAATATAGGGAGCTTCGCTGAGCTCAAGATTGTCGTTAGAAGTTTCTTTTGCCATCGTTCAACGTATTGATGATTATAACTTGATGCCTTTCCTGCGTCCCGATTTAGCAGCTTCTTCGAGCAGGTATTTCTTGTTGATCTTATCCAGAATTACATGGATTGAATTATTCTGCTGATCCGTACCAGTCAAAATGATCCGCGAATTATTTGGCCTGCTGAAATTTAAAGTGAGTGTCTCGGTGGCGTAATTTTTATTTCGGTTGTGCAGTACCAATTGCTGCTTCGCTTCATCAATTTGATAGCCGTAATAGTGGCGGCCGGCAGCGCCCGCCAACTCGTAATTTCTTAACTTTTCATCCTTGTGAATCTCTTCTGTGAGGCTGTGTTCCAATTGGACAGGACGGTTAGAGCGGATGCTCAGGGTGGCCCATTTCTCGAATACCACATCTTTCCAGCGAATTGTGTCGGTAGCCGAGTAGGGTAGTACCTTATTGTTGATCCGGAACTCAGTTACATTATAGATGCCCGCTGCATCTGCTAAGCCCGCTGTTTTAGGATACTGGTAAGGGTCGGTATGATAACCTGCGTACGATTTGTATCCGTAAAGGAAGACAAAGAAAAAAATGAAGGCTGATTTTAGCAGTAACCTCCCTTGCTTCAGATTTCCCTTAAATACCGGTTTGAATTTGTCGGGCAGTACGGTCTGTTCCACGCTAAGGAAGTAAAGTCGTTTCAGGTCGTAAAAGCCTAATAACAGTGCAAAGCTTATTAGATAAAGACTGTAAACGTGTTCTCCTCCTTCGTAAGCAAGATTAGACATAAACACGTTTCCGTGAAAAAGCAGTACAATGAAAGCTCCGAAGGTGGCAGTACCTCTGTAAAGCAGTAGTAAACCTGCAAAAATCTCGATCAGGCCCAGGAAAGACTCATAGTTCGGAACGATTCCTAAACTCATCGAGAAGACTTTCCAGTGAGTCAGGTCACCATAATTGGTGTTCAGATTACTGATAGAAGGTAGCGGCGACTGCAATGGATAGAACTTCAGGAAGCCATAACCGATTACGCCGAGAGCCAGTCGGTAACGCGCTATCACTCTTAAATAGTAGTAAAGGGTATTGTAGTCGCGACTTTTTTTATCCAAAAAGCTCCAGATTCCGGCTCCGATTGCTGCAATTGCAGCTACAATAAGCCAGTTCAGGTATGATTGCCCCTCGATGAATTGCGGGTAGTAACGGGTGAGATTGAAAATGTCGCCGTAATGGAGCTCGAGCCAATTGATGGAAAATAGAGTCTTGTAGAATTTCCAGTCGAGCGGCACTGCCTGAATGAAAAAATAGAGAAAAGCAAACTTGAAGACCAGCTTCTCTACTGCGTTCCCGTCGGGCATAATTGGGCGGTAAGGCCGCGATGCTTCAGTTGTTTCGTTTACTTCAGCCGACTTTGTTTCTTCAAAAACTTCAGTAGTAAATGATGTTAACTTACTCATGATTGTTTTATTAGGTTAAAAATGATTGATTTACTTATATCCCAGTGTCTGCTCCAGTGCTCTGTCTGCCAGCAGTTGCTCCGCTGGGATAGGCATCACAAGTCTGAAATCTTCTGTGATGTTCAGCACCTGTTTTGCTCTTCCGGTCCTTACCAGATCAAACCACCGGTGTGGCTCGTAGGCAAATTCCAGTCTTCTTTCATTTTCGATTGCCGATAACACCTGCTCTTTTGTTACTGCGCTGGTAGGGGCTAAACCGGCTCTGTCGCGAACAGCATTCAGATCTGCAATGGCTTCAGCTAGCTTGGCTGGATTTGCATCAAACTGCTGCGCTTTTGCTTCGGCGCGGATCAGGTAAAGCTCGGCGGTACGTATGATGTAAGACGGATCAGACGGAGTGGGGCGGTAGTAAAGCGTACCATACCAGCGGTTCTGGTTGTCCTTTGCTACCAGCGTGCTTCTGCCGCCGCTAGTAACGGGATCAGTTACCAGGGCTACAAAAGCGTTGTTTGGTGCCCATTGCCTGGTGCCGCCCAGATTCTGCGGAAGCCATTGGTTTTTGTGAGTGTTTTGTTCGGTTGTGCCATTGTAGAATAGTTCAAAAACTGATTCCTGAGTACCTCTTGCGTCGTTCGCAAAGAACGAATTGAAGGGTTTTAATAAGCGATAGTTCCCGTTATCTGCCACAATCTTGTCGGCGTATTCTTCTGCTTTTGTCCAGTCATTCCGGTACAGATAGTAGCGGGCTTTCAATGCAAAGGCCGTTTTTCTGTTTGCTCTATACCTGTCGGATCCACCAACTGCAATATTGCCTGGAAGAGGAAGGAGTGTCTCTGCCTGATCCAAATCGGCCAGTACCTGATTATAAACCTGTTCTATCGTACTGCGGGTAATTCCGATATTATCAGCAGGGGTTTTAGTCGGTTTGGTGACGATGGGAACGCCTCCCCAGGTGCGAGCCAGATCAAAATAAGCCAGTGCACGTACGAAGTAGGCTTCTCCCAAGATCTGCTTTTTTGCAGTTTCAGTTAGCAGAGGGTCGACCACCTCAGGTACCTTTGCTATCACATTGTTAGCCCTGTTGATGGTGCGGTAGATCGCCACCCAAGCCGTGCTTATAGTGGCATTTTCTGGGTTTACTTTATGATTGATAAACTCCTGGATTTGGGATTGAGAACCCGTCCACTGGATATTGTCGCCATTTAGATATCCTATCGACTGGAAGCTCATTCCGTAATAGCCGGCATCGGCCAGCCCGTTGTACACACCATGCAAGGCCGACTCAGCCGAACCTTTGTCGTAAATAGTTACTTCATCAGATACGGAGGCACGAGGTTCTACTTCCAGAAACTTTTCGCAGGAGCTGAAAGAAATAACAAAAGCTATAGCAAGAATATATTTTATCGGATTTGTCATTGTAGTTCTGTTTAAAAGCATCATAAAACTTATAAGGTTAAATCCACTCCAAATTGAATGGTGCGAGGCTGAGGCGGAGTACCTAAGTCGATACCTTGCTCGTTTTGGGCGCTACTGGACGCCGACTCAGGATCTAAGCCGGAATACCTGGTGAAGGTGAGGAGGTTGCTGCCCGTTACAAATAGCCTTAATCCTTCCACCCGGGCTTTTTGAGTTAGATTTTTAGGAAGCGTGTAGCCAATCGAGGCAGAGCGGATCCGGAGAAAGGAGCCATCTTCCAACCAGCGACTTCCGCCGTCCCGGTAGTTATTTACGTTCACGCCGTCTGATTTTGGTACGTCTGTAACATCTCCGGGTTTTTGCCATCTGTCGAGATTACTTGCAAAGATTACCCGTGCTGCATCTCTCGCTCCGCCGCCTTCGCCAAAGAATTTATTATGATTGTAAATCTTGTTTCCGTACTGGAACGCCGCGAACACATTTAAATCAAATTCTTTAAAGGTGAAGTTGTTGGTCAGGCCGCCGAAAAACTTAGGCCAAATGCTTCCATGCAACTGCCGGTCGTCCACAGTAATTTTTCCGTCCTTGTTCACATCCTCGTAAACCGCGTTCCCAGTTTGAGGATCAATGTAAAGTTGCTTGTACACCCAGAAGGAATAAAGCGGGTAGCCTTCTTTGTGCATAATCAGATCGCGACTTCCATACCGAAGCGGATTCTGCAGTTTTTCAACTTTGTTAATATTACGGGAGACATTAAAACTGGTGCTCCATGTGAAATTTTTCTTGCTGATGTTTCTGCTATTCAAGCTGAATTCGAAACCTCTATTACTAATCTCAGCCACATTGCTCCAGTAATTGCTGAATCCGGTGGTTCCGGGAAGCGTCAGCTGCAGCAAACCGTCGGTAGTGTACTTTCGATAGAGGTTAAATTCGAAGTTGAGGCGGTCGTTAAGTATTCCAAGGTCGAGACCAAGGTTAAGCTGCGTAGTTTTTTCCCATTTCAAGTCAGGGTTTGACAGCTGTTGGGGAGAAATACCAGCGCTTCCCTGATAAGGAGAACTTCCACTCCACAGTCCCAGGGCAGCGAAATACCCGATGCCGTTCTGGTTACCTACAGTTCCGTAACTCGTTCTTAATTTTAGTTCGCTGATAAAGTCGACGTCTTGCAGGAAGTTTTCCTGTTTAATACGCCAGGCAGCACCTACAGAAGGAAAATATCCCCAGCGATTACTTGCACCAAAGCGGCTCGAGCCATCAGCTCTCAGGCTCGCATCGATCAGGTATTTACCGTCGAAATTATAATCAACTTTTCCAAAAAATGAAGCCAGTGTACTCTTATTCCAGGTTTCTGAACTGGTGCTGCTGGAGGCGGATGAAATGACTTTAAAGGAGTTATTCGCAAATCCTCGCCCTTCGGCTGATGTTCTGGTCAGCTGATCAAGCTGAAGCGTGTTACCCAGCAGGAAATTGAGGGTATGCTTGTCGTTGAAGCTTTTGCGATAGGAGAGCGTCTGCTCATTAAGAAGTGTAGTAAACTGTCCGATGGCCGAAGTTGCCAATCCTCCCTGGGCTCCTAAAAGGAGAAAGGTGTTCCAGTATTCTGACTCATCGTAATTGTTGTAGTCGACACCAACGCTTGAGCGCAGTTTCAGGCCGGGAAGAAGTACGAAATCGGCATTCAGATTGCCGATGTAGCGTAAGCTAACGGAGTTTACGTCGTAGTTTTCCAGCAAGAGCGTTACGTTGTCAAATCCAGCCCGGCCAACGAGTACTCCTTGCTCGTTATAGGGCGAAAGGTAAGTAGGCGTGTGGAGCGCCGCTTGTAATAATCCCCCTTGCGGACCATCACCTGCGCGGGCCTGATTTCTGAGGGTTCTGCTGAAGGTGTTGCTTATGCTAAGTTGAACGTTGTTGTTTATTCTTTGATCAAGGTTCACCTTAAAGCTCGCTCTTGAAAAATCGATCGGACTTAAGATGGATTCCTGATTGGTGTAGCCGCCACCGATATAATAGCGGGTGTTCGCCGATCCGCCAGTAAGGGCGAGATCGTAATTCTGTAATTGTGCTGTGCGGAAGACCTCACCCAGCCGGTCGTAGGTTTGCTGTTCCTCTGGCAAACCCCGGCCTCCTTCAGAAACAGGACGGAAAGGGCGGGTCGCAAAAGATCCTCCTGTATTGACATGCCACTCATTTACCAACTGCGCGTGCTCGGGCCCAGAAGCCAGGTCCCAAAGTTTCTCCGCCCGGGCAAATCCCTGAGTGGTATTGAAGGAGATCTTTGGCTTTTGGTTAAAATTACCTCGCTTTGTGGTGATGAGAATGACACCGTTAGCACCACGCGAACCGTACAGCGCAGTTGCTGAGGCATCTTTTAATACCTCGATACTTGCAATATCTGCCGGGTTAATATCGGCTATCGGTGATGAAGCTTTACCGCCGGTGCTAATCGTTTGAAGGCTGTTGTTGTTGATGAAGACACCATCAATAACATAAAGCGGATCGGTGTCAGCATTGATAGAAGTGGCCCCGCGTACACGGATATTTGCAGTTTCTCCCGGTACTCCGGTGTTGCTTGAGATCTGGACGCCGGTTATTTTTCCTTGCAATTGCGCGTCGAAACCTCCTGTCGGTATGTTTTTAGTTTCTGCAGGATTGACTTTCGCGATGGAGCCAATAAGATCTCGACGGGTTTGGATTCCATATCCTACAACCACTATTTCTTTCAGCTCGTTGGAGGCTTCTTTTAAAAATATCTCAATGGGACTACCTTCAGCAACCACTTCCTTTTTTTCATAGCCGATATAACTCAAGACTAATGTGTAAGGAAATTTCTGACCAGTGATAAAATTGAATTCACCATTGTTGTTGGTAGATGAAGCATGGGTAGTTCCTTTTATCTGAACTGTAACTCCGATAAGAGGTTCCTGAGTTTTGGCGTCGAGAACGCGCCCACGCAGGGTTGAATTGATAATAGGGCGATTTTCTTGAGAAAACGCGCAGGAAGAACCGATTGTTAAATGGGCTAAAATGACGAGAGCATAAGAAAACACAATAACCGAAAAGCCGTGATGGCGGTTATTTTTCATAACTTTGGACTGTTTTTGTTAATGATTCAATTCATTGATGAAAGCGGGATGAAAATCAGTGGTGATTGGCGTTACTGGCTGATTTCATCAACACAAGCCGGCGGGACTATCCTGTCGGCCTTTTTTTTAATTGCAGCAGCACATGTTCGTATCGGTTTTATTCACAAAAATATGTTAAGATGATAACGGACCTGCAGGTCCATGCTGCAAATATAAAAGTAAAATATAATTATCCTATAGAGTTAGTAGATTAATTGGAAATTTTTGCCCTTTTTCTGGCGTATGATCATAAAGGCTTCAAATCGCACTAGCGCACTACAATTTCCTTCTGAATTTTGTTGATGTATTCTGCCACATCCACCATAGTTGCTATCCATAGGTCTGCCTCCCGTTGCTTCAGGTAGTTCAACAACTTGTTGTGTTCCGCTTCACTGATATTCAAACTATGTTCGCCTCCAACGCCGTGAAAGAGTAATACCAGCAGTGAACCTGATTGCTCAGCTTGCTTTACAGCCTCAATCAATTGCTCCCCCGTATGATTATTTACAAAAAAGGCATTGATGTTCTCAAGGTTGACTTGTCGGGGTGATTGAAGTCCTGACGCTACGCCGCGAGCACCAGCAAATTCAGATTTTAATAAATTATAGTAGAGCGAACCGCCTATTTTTAAATCGCCACAAGGGTAAGCAAAAGTTCGTTTTGTTTTTCCATCGATGGCCTTCAAAAGCGTATTTGCGATCCGTATTTCATTAACGGCTCTGCTAAGTGTAAACTTGCTTAGATCTGTTTCTGCAGTCACGAAGCTCCTTCCGCTCAGATTTCCGTCGCAAGGGTGAGTTAGGGTATGATTACCTAATTCATGTCCTTTTTTAGCAGCTTTTCGCCAATCCTCTAGCCGATTCGAAACTACAGGAGAGACGCCAATCAGATAAAAGGTTCCTTTGAGCTTCCGGGAGTCAAGAGCTGGAATTACTTTGTCAAGGTGAACATTTAACGCATCGTCATAGGTAAGGACTACAGCACTCCGTTTTTTATTCCAACTTCTTTCCTGGATTTGAGCAGTCGCTGATTGGAAAGTAAAGGTAGCGATAACGCTAAAAAATAATAGTTCGTACTTCATCTTACAATGGTGCATCTCGGAGTGAAGAACTTGAGTCCGGAGAATCAGACTCGCAGTTCTTAATCCAAAATACGGTTTTTTCAGGAAGTGCCGATTCTTGCGGTTGAATTTCGGCGCCTTTAAAAAGGGAAGTTGGTAGATGCAGAGTCGAGAAAGGAGAGAATTATTATTACCAAAATAAACGATGAGCGCACTTCCCTTATAAGCTTTTGCTGTGATTATGAATAAATTCTTTGATATATAACATCGAACAGCTAAGATATTCCTTCACTGTATGTTTCGATATGTTAAGTACTTGAGCGGTCTCCTCATAGGTTTTGCCCTCCATTTTGCAGAGGTTAAACACCTTCTGTTTCTGAGGGGATAATTGATGGATTGCTCTCTGTAGTAGCCCTAATTGCGATTGGTAGAGCTCAGAGCTTTCAGACTCCGCTGTTTGTTCATCATTATAAAGGGTGTCGAATGCCAGGCATTCTTTCAATCTTTCCCGCTTAAAGCTGACTGATTTGTTAAAGCTGGTGACGAACAGCCAGCCGCTAACAGATTGTTGAGGGTCCAATGAACCGCGTTTTTCCCAGAGACAGTAGAAAACGTCTTGTAAGATGTCGTCTGCTGCTTCCTCGTCCTTTAAAATTTTCAAAATATTGCGGTGGACGGCAATATGATATTTCCAGTACAGAAGATCAAAAGCTTCAGCGTCATCTCTTTTTAGTTTTAATACTAATTCTTTGTCCGTGCTCATAGTTCAAATTTTGGAAGGATGATTTGTAGACAGGTGCTTTTAATCCTGTTTTCTTTCTAAACTTCATAGAATCGACAGGATTTCTATTGAGTTTTTGAAAATACTGTTTTGGAAGGGTGTTGTTAGGTGTAAATTTTTATATTTTTTCTGATTTTTGCAAGAAAAACTTAAAAAAAATGTTAAAAGTTATTTTCATATAATATTTTATTAAAAAAAATCTAGCGTATCCCCCCGTTTTGTTGATCTTTTCGTATTTACAGTAAAATATCTCTTCGATGGCGAGTGAAAAAGACATACTTTCTAGGATCATACAAGCTGAGTCTTTGGCCAAGGAAGAAGAGTTATGGCTATTGGAATATTTGGAAAGGGGGGAGGTCTCCGAATTGAAGTGCCTGCTAAAGGATGAATTTGATGGGTCTCTTTCAAACGCCAACACCTTTGCCAAGCCAAGTTCAGCAACTATACTTGGTAATATTCACAAACAGATCAACAGCCGCCAACACAGCCGGAACCTATGGAAGAGGATGGGGCGGCTTGCTGTTGCAGCAAGTCTGTTACTGGGCGTATCGATTGCAGTTTATCTTACGAGAAGGGGAAGTGAGTCAGGGCTTAAGCATTTGAATACAACGAAGGTGCTGTCCCGAGACATTGCCCCCGGAGGCAGGAAAGCTACATTAACATTGGCCGATGGCCGTGTCATTGTTTTGACAGACGCTTCAGAAGGTGCACTGCTAAGTAAGGGCGGAGTAGAAATTAAGAAAAAAGAAAATGGACTAATAGAATATTGTGTGAAGGAGAGTAGTTGTAGAAGCGCTTCTTTGAATCTGCAGTTCAATACCATCGCTACTCCCGTTGGAGGGCAGTATAAAGTTATTCTATCAGATGGCACACTCGTTTGGCTAAATGCTCTTTCTTCCATTCGCTTTCCGGCAACTTTTTCTCCTAGCGAGCGGAGGGTTGAAATCACCGGAGAAGTTTATTTTGAGGTGGCAAAAGACCGTAAGCGCCCCTTCAAGGTGTTTACTGGGACTCAAACGGTTGAAGTTCTTGGGACTCATTTTAATATCAATGCTTACCCCGAGGTGGAGGGCATACAGACAACGCTCTTTGAAGGGAGCGTTCGTGTGAGTAAAGGGGCAAAAAGCGTGAAGCTAAAGCCGGGAGAACAAGCCAGGGTGGCTCGAGTGTTAACCGTCCGCAAGCTTGAAGATGCCGCCTCTACAGTTTCCTGGCTTTCCGGCACATTTTACTTCAAAGATGCCGGAATCAAAAATGTAATGAGGGAAGCAGCACGGTGGTATGACCTGGAAGTTGAGTATCAGGGCGAGCCATCACAAAAGCAACTGAACGGAAAAATATCCAAAAATGTTCCGCTCTCCCAATTCCTGTCGATGTTGGAGTTTTCAGGAATCAAGTACCGACAGGAGGGGAGGAAACTAGTCATTCAATAGAACAACAAACCCACTAATCATTAATTTAATAAGAACTTATGAAACAGCAACAGGAAGTTTAACACACCAGTAGGGATAAGCAAAAAAAAACCGCAAAAGCGTTGACAGCACTTCTGCGGGTAAAGGGCTAATCCATCAGCAAACCACGCAATCAGGTATTAACCAAAACATTACAAAGGTATGTATTTTATTACTTCTTTTAAAGGCATGGGAAAGCTATGCCTGTCCAATCCCAAAATCTTCTTGGTCATGCAACTCACTGCCGTTTTCCTGATGGCTGCAATTATGCAAGTGAATGCAGCAGCTATCTATGCACAGAAAATTAATTTGAACGAAAAGGATGCCTCCATCGAGCGAGTTTTCACATCCATCGAACAGCAAACGAATTTCAGCTTTTTGTATGACAAGCTGGAGCTGAAAAAGGCCAGCCGGGTAACTGTTCAGCTAAAGGACGCTACACTTATGCAAGCCCTGGAAGTTTGCTTTAAGAACCAACCTTTAGCCTATAAGATTTTTGAAAATACCATCGTCGTAAAAGAAAAGATTTTGCAGAAGGCAGAGGTAATTCAAGATGCTTTGCCACCTGTCACTGTTACAGGAACAGTGGTGGATGACAAGGGTGAAACATTGCCAGGCGTTTCTGTGATGATCAAAGGAACAACCCGGGCAACATCTACTGGTCTGGACGGAAAGTTTAAGATCACAGTTGATGATGACAAGGCGGTGTTGGTATTCTCTTATATAGGTTTTAAAGCAAAAGAGCTGGCCGTTGGCAAAAATACTAATCTGAAGGTGGAGCTCTTACCTGACACCAAACAGCTGAATGAGGTAGTGGTAGTAGGTTACGGTACGCAAACTAAGGAGGAGTTTACCGGTTCTGCCGCACGCGTTTCCGGAGAAGCCTTGAAGGACGTTCCCGTACAAAGCTTTGACCAGGGCCTGGCGGGAAGAGCAGCAGGCGTTAGTATTGGCCAGCCGAATGGTGTGCTTAATAATGCACCTGTTATCAGAATCCGTGGTGTAAACTCTATTTCCTTGAGTTCTTATCCTTTAGTGGTAGTAGACGGTATTCCAATTACTACGGGAAATGCGTCTGATAATACTACGGTTGCAAATAACCCGCTTGGGGATATTAACCCTGCGGATATAGAATCGATCGACGTGTTAAAGGATGCTGCTTCTACATCAATTTATGGATCGAGGGCAGCAGGAGGAGTGCTTTTGATCACCACCAAAAAGGGGAAACAAGGCAAGGCAAAGGTGACTTATGAAGGCTGGTCAGGGGTAACCCGGGCCGTACGTTTGCCGGAGATGCTTAATGCGGAGCAGTATATGATGATCAAGAACGAGGCCGTGATGAACGCAAAGGTGCTTGGTGGAAATGCTAACAACCCTAACGTTGCTTCAGCACTGTTCTTTCCAACCTACCGGGAAGATGGATCACTGGTTAGTACCAACTGGTACGATCATGTATATCAAAACGGGGTATCGCAAAACCACAGTTTAAGTGTTGCAGGGGGCTCAGACGCTACACGTTACTATTTCTCCGCCAACTACAGCAATCAAAACGGTATTCTAAAAACCAACGAGTTCACCAGGAAGGCGGCCAGGTTTAATATAGATCACAAGCTGGCAAGTTGGATAAACCTATCGGGAAATGTGAACTATAATAATACCCTGAATGCTTCTCCATCCACAGGGTCACTTTCCGGAAATGCCTTTGGCCTGGTTGGATCGGCGCGACTGGCTTGGCTGACAGCCCCCAATGTATATGCAGTGAACCCCGATGGATCCTACAATATTAATATTGCTACTAACTCCATGGGCATGGGGAACAATCAGGTTCAAAGCAACTTTTACAACCCGGTTCCATTGCTTGATCTGAACAAGTTTACGTCGGAGAACGACCACATCATTGCAAATTTTACTGCTAGTGCAACGCTGCTAAAGGGATTGAATTTGAAAACCTATTATGCGATGGATAATACCAGTATCGAAAATATCAGTTTTCAGAATGCTCTGCATGGTGCTGGTGCAACCAGTCAGGGTAGTGCTGCCAACGTGATCCGTCGAATCAATAGCTGGAACTGGACGAATACGTTGAACTACAGTCGGGTTTTGGGAGCGAAGCACAGTGTTTCCGGCTTGCTTGGGTATGATATCCAGAAAAGTAACACCAATGGCTGGGGGGCGACCAGGACTCAGTCGGCCGATGCATTCTTTACCGACTACCAGGGCAACTTTGGAGCGGTGACTGTGCCAGCCGGTTCGATTGCAATGAATGAGTGGGCGTTAGTGTCCTATTTCTCTCGTCTGACCTACGACTTCGACAAGAAATATTTTCTGACGCTGAACTACAGGAAAGATGGTAACTCCCGCTTGGGCGCGGAGCGGAAATGGGGCGATTTTGGCGGTGTTTCTGGGGGGTGGACTTTATCTGAAGAGGAGTTTTATAAGAAGTCGAAGCTTTTTGACATTGCCAACAGTGTAAAGTTGAGAGCTAGCTGGGGCCGGGTAGGGAACGCTTCTTTGTCAAACTCTTACGGTTCTTTGAACTTGTTTGAGTCAAGCCTCTACGGCTCTAACACTACCTGGGCCTATAGCCAGGCGGGTAACCCGGATCTGGGTTGGGAAACCAGCAAGCAGACCAATATCGGCGCGGACGTAGGTTTCCTGAACAACCGCTTCCAATTAGAAGCTACCTACTTTAATAACAATGTGGACGGTCTAATCCTGAGCGTTCCTCAGTCACCATCGAAAGGTATCCCCGGGAACGCAATTCTGATGAACGTAGGGGCGATGTACAACAGAGGTTTGGAGCTCGGTCTGAATGCCTTTTTGATCAGCAAGAAGAAGTTCAGCTGGAATAGCAACATCAACTTCACCAGCATTACCAATAAGGTGACCGACCTGTACGGTGAAGGGTCTGAAATTGTTGGAACAACCAGTACTGCCGCCGAAGCTACCAATATAACCCGGGTAGGTTATTCGGTGGGAAGCTTGTACGGTGCTAAAACAGATGGTGTCAATCCAGCAAACGGACAACGGATTTTTATCAATGGAAAAGGAGAGCGGGTACAATACAGCCACGTCGTTCCATCAGGCGGAAGCCGCTGGACTTACCTTGACGGGACTCCTGCTCCGGCAATTGGAGTAAATGATTACTATCTGATCGGCAACGCGCTGCCAAAATGGTACGGAGGTATCAACAACTCCTTCAAGTACGGGAACTTCGACATGGGTATCAACTTCACTTTCTCGGGTGGCAACTACGTGATGAACGGCAGTAAGGCTACCTGGAGAGACCAACGTTTCTGGAATAACTCTACTGAAGTTTTGGAGAGATGGACGACGCCAGGTCAGGTGACAGACGTGCCAAGGGTAGTTTACGGCGACCTTCTTTCCAACGGATCTTCCTGGCCGATCTCTGAAAATGCCGAGAAGGCCGACTTTTTACGCCTGCAAACTGCCTCTATCGGCTACCGCTTTCCGGCAAAGGTTTTGGGTAAGGCCGGTATTTCCTCTGTCCGGATCTACGGTCAGGTATACAACGCCTTCATCCTGACGAAATATTCAGGCACCGACCCGGAAATATCGGTAAACGGAAATAGTAACACTACGCCGGGCGTTGAGAAGAACTCGGTACCTCAGGGAAGAACATTCACAGTTGGTTTAAATGTAGGATTCTAATACTTAAAACTGAGAAACATGAATTTAAAAGAAACTATAAAAATATCCTGCACTCTTATCGGATTGAGTTTGACTGCCTTTTCTTGCAACGAGAAGGAGTTGTTAAATCCCGAACCACCTACTCAAATACAGGAAGCGAACGTCTTTACTAGCCCGGAAAGGATTCAGGGTGTTGTAAATGGAATGTATGCCAAGGTAAAAGCAGCTAACTTTTACGGTGGCCGGTACCTGATGGTCTGCGATATCCGTGGCGAAGAGTTTATTAACCGTACGCAAAACGTGTTCACGGGTTATGATGCCTGGAGTCATACGGTAATTTCAGGTTCGAATGATGCTTCTAACTCCTGGATTGCTATTTATGCGGCTATCAACTCTGCGAATATCCTCATTAAAGGGCTTGAAGATAATGCTGGCAAGGTAGAGGCTACTCTTGCTGCACAATATACCGGTGAGGCAAAGTTTGTGAGGGCATTAAGCTATTACAGTCTTATAACTCTTTACGCTCAACCTTATGTTAAGGATGCAGGAGCATCGCCAGGAGTACCGCTCCGGTTATCAGCAGAGGTTTCTCCCGAAAATAATAACATGCCTTTAAGTACTGTGGCTGCGGTGTACACGCAGATTCTTAAAGATCTGGATGAGGCTGAAGCAAGCCTGCCGGCTGCCTACACCGGAAGTTCTGCCGCCTTGCTCAACACTACTCGTGCGCACAAAAGCACCGCCATCGCTTTGAAAACGAGGGTGTATTTAACGATGGGCAACTATCCGAAGGTGATTGAAGAAGCGACTAAGATCGTAAGTGCCAGTGCTCCTTTCAAAACTACTTTTGGGGTTCAGCACCAGTTGCAAGCCGATGTGAAAGCTGTTTTTGCACCCGCGGCAACAACGGTAGAATCCATTTTATCCATGCCGATGACGGACCTGGATTTTGTGAGCGGCCAGTCGGCTCTAGCCTACGAATATTGGGTAAACAAGGAATACAATCTTAATCCTTCGGGGATAGTGGGAGATACTGAGTGGAGGACGGCGGATGCCAGGAGAGGCATGATAGCGACTGCTTCCAACTTGCCTTATCTGTTGAAATACAGTGATATTGTTACTCCTTATACAGATTTTATTCCCGTTATCAGGTACGCCGAAGTGCTGTTGAACTACGCTGAAGCATTGGCAAGAATAAGCTCTCCCGACCTGGCAAAAGCAACCGATCTTCTGTATGCTGTTCGTCGCCGTTCTGATCCAACTTACACATATCCAGCAACTGCTCTTGCCAGTCCCGCTGCTTTCGTAAGTACTGTTTTGAAGGAACGACGAATTGAACTGCTTGGTGAGGGGTTCAGATCGAACGATCTGCTAAGGAATCTGATGACTATTCCTGCTAAGGGAAGTGGAGGCCTTTCCTCGCCATCGGTTGGTCCAAACGAAAGCAGCTACGTTTTCCCGATTCCAAATGCTGAAATATCCACCAATAAAGCACTGTAACTAAACGAGTAGTGAGGCCTGCCCTTGCTACTCTCATCCCTGATGTATCTATAAATTAATATAACATGAGAATGAGATTGAATCAACTGCGAAGAAAAATCGCTGTACTGGGAGCAGTATGTATGGCTGCCAATGCCTTAATACTCCCACAAACCGCAGTCGCCCAGGCTCCGGCTATCAGTCCTGCTAAGCTAGACGCCCTGAAAACGGAGCTGATGGCAGAAATTGATAAACAACAGAAGTTTACCCAGGAGATGGTGGATATGGTGTTCAGCTTCGGGGAGTTGGGTTTTCAGGAGAGCGAGACTTCCAAATATCTTACTGACATCCTCAAAAAAAACGGATTCACTATCGAGAATGGAATTGCTAATATTCCAACGGCATGGACAGCGAAGTGGGGATCAGGAAAGCCGGTGATAGCTGTAGGCAGCGACATCGATTGTATCCCAAAAGCTTCACAGAAGCCCGGCGTAGCTTATCATAATCCAATCATTGAGGGCGCTCCCGGACACGGGGAAGGACATAACGGGGGCGTTCCTCTTAATATTACGGCGATCCTGGCGCTTAAGAAAATCATGGAAAGGGAGAAGATTCCGGGGACGCTGGTGCTGTGGCCCGGAGTGGCTGAAGAGCAGCTGGGAACCAAAGCCTACTACGTAAGGGATGGCTACTTTAAAAATGTTGACGCCTGCATTTTTACTCATGTCGGCAATAACATGGGCGTATCTTATGGCGATGGAGGTGGCAACGGGATGATATCGGTTCGTTTTGATTTCGACGGACAATCTGCTCACGCTGCCGGTGCCCCCTGGAGAGGCAGAAGTGCGCTGGACGCCGTGGAGTTGATGAACATCGCCTGGAACTTCCATCGCGAGCATATGGAACCCACGCAGCGCTCCCACTATGTGGTAGTAGATGGGGGCGACCAGCCTAACGTCGTTCCGTCTAAGGCTTCGGTGTGGTATTACTTCCGCGAACGCAGTTATCCTAAGATTATGGAGATGTATAAGGATGCGATTAAGATGGCGGAGGCAGCGAGTACCATGACTAACACCACCATGAAGTACGAAGTACTGGGTAGTGCCTGGCCGGGTCACTTCAACCAACCGATAGCCGAGGCAATGTACGAGAATATCAAGATGGTTGGTTTGCCGACCTGGTCGGAAGATGATCAGACACTTGCCCGGGCTCTTCAAAAGGAAATGCAGGCGCCGGCTACCGAGGGTAGGGACAATACGAAGATTGATGGTCTGAGTACAACCATATCGCCCATCGGGAAACCGGCTGTAAGTACCTCTGCAGGGGGTGGCGGCTCTGATGACATCGCTGATATATCCTGGAATGTGCCTACAGTAGTACTCCGTTTTCCTTCCAATATTCCCGGCCTTCCGGGGCACCACTGGTCAAACGCCGTAGCAATGGCAACGCCCATCGCCCATAAGGGCGCAACAGCCGGCGCAAAGGCCGAAGCCCTTACGCTCCTCGACATGCTGGTAAAACCCGAAGTGATCCAGGATGCCTGGAAGTATTTTAACGAGGTGCAGACTAAAGAAATTAAATATACTCCGCTTGTTTCTGCAACTGATAAGCCCGCTGTACACCTGAATAAGGATATCATGGCCAGGTTCCGGCCGGAGATGAAAAAGTACTACTACAATCCTGCAAAGTATAAAACCTATCTCGATCAGCTGGGAGTTAAGTATCCTACGGTCCGCACTACTACCACCGCTGCCAAGCCAGAAAGTGGGGGTAAATAACTGGTATCAGCAGGTTTAAAAGATTTTGATTTAGTATGATTAGGATTAGCTCTGTGTCGCATCACTACAACAATTCCGTCTCTTTCAATTTTCCCGATTGGAATATTGGCAGGGGGGAGCAATGGGTACTGCTTGGAGAATCCGGAAAAGGAAAAACAACACTTCTTCATATCCTTATTGGCATCTTACAGCCTAAGGAAGGAGAAGTGCTCATCCTCGACCAAAGTTTGTACAAGCTGAAAAAGCGGAATCTCGACAAATTCAGGGGAGAACATGTGGGCGTCGTTTTACAACAACCCCATCTCCTGAAGAGCCTTACAGTTTGGGAGAATCTGCAGCTGGCACAGAGCTTTTCCAACATCATCGACAAAAGAAGGATCGAGGATGTACTCGAATCAGTAGGTCTATCGGAGAAACGGAGGAGCTATCCTCAGGAGCTCAGTCAGGGACAGTTGCAACGCGTTTCTATAGCCAGGGCTGTGATAAACAAGCCGGTACTAGTGGTTGCAGATGAGCCCACCTCAAGTCTGGATGATCGAAACACGGAGAAGGTCTTAACGCTGCTGAAACGTCAGACTGAGCTGCATCAAGCCGCACTGGTAGTTGCAACGCACGACAGGCGGGTAAAGGAAGCTTTTATAAACCAATACAGGATAGCATGAGTTGGATTCGGATCAGTTGGAAAAATTTACTGTCGAAGAAAATGAATTTTTCGATGAACGTGCTCCTTGTTGCGTTTGGTACCAGCATTCTTACGCTACTGTTGCTGAGCAGCGAACAGTTTAAAAGCAAGCTGAGCAATAACTCGAGAAATATTGACCTGGTGGTAGGGGCAAAGGGTAGCCCCATGCAGTTGATCCTTAGCAGTGTCTATTATGTCGATTTTCCTACCGGAAATATTCCCTTGAAGGAGGCCAACAAGCTGGCAGCACATCCGATGGTAGAGCGCGCAGTTCCGCTGGCGTTGGGAGACAATTACGAGGGATTTCGGATGGCTGGAACGGACTCCAATTTTGTGATCCTCTACGGCCTGGAACTGAAAGAAGGGAAATTTTGGAAAGCGCCTTTTGAAGTGACAGTGGGATCAGAAGTGGCCAGGAATCAAGGGCTTCAGGTGGGAGATGTGATACATGGCGCTCACGGACTCAGTTCTAGTCAGGATCTGCACGCCGAGCGGGGGTACACGGTGACGGGAATCCTGAAACGGAAAGGGAATGTGACCGATAACCTCGTTTTAACCAGCGTCGAGAGTATCTGGAACATGCACGGTGGCCATGACGAAGAGCAGGACAAGGAGCTGACAGCCTTGTTGATAAAATACAGTTCACCAATGGCAGTAGTGATGTTTCCGAGGATGGTAAATCAAACTACGGCAATGCAGGCGGCTTCTCCAGCTTTCGAAAGTGCCCGCCTATTTACTCTAACGGGGATAGGGATGGAGGTCCTTCGTTGGTTTGCAATTCTTATTATGCTGATTGCAGGCGCCAGCATCTTTATCAGTCTCTATAGCTCGCTTCAAGAGCGCAAGTATGATCTGGCAGTGATGCGGGTAATGGGGAGCTCACAAGAAAAGATCTTCCTGATTGTAATGATGGAAGGGGTGCTCCTGACGCTAATTGGCTCCCTTGTTGGAGTGTTTCTAGGGCATCTGTCTCTTCAGGTTGTCAGTCACTATCAGGAAATGGGGCAAACGCGGTTCGAACCCTGGATTTTTATGAAGGAAGAGTTTCTGGTGCTAGGTGGTGGGCTTTGCCTCGGCTTACTTGCCTCCGCGATCCCCGCTGTTCAGGCTTATCGATCTGATATTTCTTTAATTCTTGCTACACATTAATATGCGAAAAATATTGCTGTCACTTGTTTTAGTACTATTCTCCTTCTTTGTCAAGGCACAGGCACCGACACATGTGCCGCTCATGACTCCGGTCTGGGAGTTAATTGCGAAAAGGACTTTTAAGAAGAACGCCAACTTCAAAATGGTTCCAGCTTTCCCTGCCCAGCTGCAGATGCTTCAAAATAAGGTGGTAGAGCTGCCGGGGTATATTATTCCTCTCAACACCGACTATGAATCTTCTCACTTCATGCTGGCGGTTGTTCCCTACGACCAGTGTGCATACTGCGGTCAGGGAGATATACCACAAATGGTGGAGGTGAATATGGCAAAGCCTCTTCGCTATACAGACAAGCCTATAAAAATAAGGGGCAAGCTTTTATTGAACGAATCCGGCGACAAACGTTCGGAAGTGTTTCTGTTCAACGCAGAGCAGGTAAAATAGGACGAGCCAGGGTTGCACATTGAAATTGATCTTAACACATGAAAATTAACACATCATTATTACTCATAGGCTTAGCTTTAGCCGATGTATCTTTTGCTCAAACACCTGCGCGAAAAGCTTCGACAGACGCTCCCGCGAGGGCAAGCAGCATCTCTTCCCTTACGCAAGGGATGAAAAAACACGAGGGTTTCTTTGATTTTTGGTACGATGAGAAAACCGGAAAGATATTTCTCGAAGTCGACGAGTTCGATAAAGAGTTTCTTTATTACAGCGGCCTTGCAGACGGGGTGGGCAATGGTGGACCGGAAAGGGGACAGGCCTCTTCGGCAATAGCGAAGTTTGTGAAAGCCGGACCGAAGGTATTGCTGGTGGTGCCCAATTACTCTTACCGGGCGATAACTGATAAGCCTGCAGAAATCAAAGCAGTAGAAAATGCTTTTGCCAAGTCGGTGATCTGGGGATTTATGCCTGTAGCATCCGAAGGTACAAAGGTATTGCTCGACCTGACTCCTTTCCTGATTCGCGATAGTCAGAAAATCGGTGATCGGATTGCCAGTACACGGCCTCTGGGGATATCGGGAGCGAATGCAGCCAGGTCTGGTGGTGCGGCATCTGCCCCCTACCGTATGGACGAAAGTCGCTCGGTTGTGTACATGGATAACACCAAAAACTTTCCGAAGAACTCAGAGTTTGAAGCCATGATTACCTTCGTAGGGGGTGCAATGCCCACTAACCGGTGGGGTGGAGGAGTAAGCATCGCTCCTGATCCCAATGCGATCACGGTGAGAATGCATCAGGCCTTTATCGAACTTCCCGACACAAATTATAGTCCCCGCAAGTTTGATCCCCGTTCGGGCTTCAACATGTTCAGCTATCTTGACTTTTCCGCTCCGATGACAGAACCGATGATTAAGCGGTTTATCAGACGCCACCGTCTTCAGAAAAAAGACCCGAATGCGGCGGTAAGTGAAGCGGTGAAACCTATCGTTTACTATGTTGATGCGGGAGCACCTGAGCCAGTAAAACAGGCGCTTATAGAAGGTGGTGCCTGGTGGAATGAGGCTTTTGAAGCTGCCGGTTTTAAAAATGCCTTTATCGTAAAAGAGTTGCCTGAAGGGGCAGACCCAATGGACATCCGGTATAATGTTGTCAATTGGATTAATCGTTCCGGTAGTCCTCAACGCGCTTTTTCCTCAGGCGCTTCGTATATTGATCCCCGCACAGGGGAAATTATTAAGGGGGTAGTCACGCTTGGCTCTGACCGCCACCGGCAGGATTACTTAATTGCTGAAGGGCTGCTTCAGCCTTATGAAGACGGAAAAGCAGTTAGTCCTGAGATGCAGAAATTGGCACTGGCACGCATCCGTCAGCTTTCCGCCCACGAAATTGGTCACACCCTTGGCTTCTATCATAATTTTACCTCAAGTTCTCACGAGCGAGCCTCTGTGATGGACTATCCGTTTCCAAAATTTTCGTTGGTAAATGGACGAGTTGATGTTACAGATGCTTATGCCAAAGGAATAGGAAGCTGGGATAAACGGGCCGTTATGTGGGGATACACCGAGTTTCCGAAAGGCGCAAACGAAGAAACCGAGTTGGAGAAAATCATGCAGGAAACCTTGCAGCAGGGCCATATTTTCATTCCTGATATCGGAGGTTACGTTCACCCAGCCTCTCATCAGTGGGACGACGGTAAGGATCCGATTGACCAGCTTGGTAATTTGATGGAAGTACGCCGCCACGTGCTCGATAATTTCTCCGAAAAAGCAATTCCGGCAGGCGCACCAATGGCTACTTTGGAAGAAGTATTAGTGCCCATGTACCTGCTACATCGCTATCAAATTGAGGCGGTAGCTAAGTCTATCGGAGGGCTTTACTTTACTCATGCCCTGAAGAATGACGGGCAGACGGTGACCAAAATGGTTGAGCCGGCAGTGCAATGGAAAGCTTTAGACGCGCTGTTAACCACCATCTCTCCCGAAGCGCTAATCTTGCCGGAGAAGCTATTGCAAAAAATACCGCCCCGGCCAGTTGGCTATCCTGCTTCTATCGAAACATTTACGGGGCATACCGGCCCTACGTTTGATCCCATTGCCGCTGCCGAGTCGGCCGCCAGTACCACCATTGCCTCTATCCTGGATCCTCATCGGGCAGCAAGGTTGGTGGAGTACCACTCGAGGGATAGCAAGCAGCCAGGCTTTGCACCTGTAGTGGATAAATTAGTGGCTGCTACCTGGAAAGTACCTATGGCAAGCGGATACAAAGGGGAGTTGCAGACCCTGGTAAACAATCTCACCCTGAAATACCTCCTGCAGCTGTCGGCTAATACAGAGGCGTCAGAAAGCGTACGCGGACATGCGCTCTTGAAGGTTGAAGAACTTAAAAAATGGATGAGTGCGAAAGCTGCTGCTGCCGCCCCTATGCAAAAGGCCAACCTCTTGTTCGGTCTGACACAAATAAAGGAATTCGAAGCTACTCCGGACAAGTTCCAGCCAGCACCAGCGCTTGAAATGCCACCCGGTGCTCCTATCGGTATGCCTGATAACGAATTCGAGTTTTAATATCTAAAATGCGCTCTCCGGTAAGCCGAATTTTATTCGGCTTACCAAAATTTTCGGTCAGTTTTTCTGTCCGCCCGGGGATTTTTTGCCATCTCATTTAGAATCCCTTCTTAGTTCAGGTTTTTAAAAAAAAACTCGCATTATTTCAATGAAGTTAAATTTAGATTATCAGGAGAAGTTTGAGAGGAGGCATATCGCCGCCATTGATCATGCCACTGCAGAAATGCTGGAACTTGTGAATGCCGCCTCTTTGGATGTTCTTATACAGGAAACCGTTCCTGTAAGGATTCGATTAACAAAACCGCTCGACCTACCTGCAGCAAAAACAGAATTTGAATACCTGAAGCATTTGCAGGAGTTGAGCTTAAAAAACAAAGTCTACAAATCCTTCATCGGACAAGGATATTACGATACCATAACACCACCCGTTATTCTGCGGAACATCTTCGAGAATCCGGGGTGGTATACCCAGTACACCCCCTATCAGGCAGAGATCTCGCAGGGAAGACTTCAGGCCTTGCTGAACTACCAGACGATGGTGATTGACCTGACAGGAATGGAGATCGCCAACGCGTCTTTGCTGGATGAAGGAACTGCAGCAGCAGAGGCGATGTTCATGCAGTACTCCCTGCGGAAGAACAAGGAGGCGAATATATTCTTCGTCTCTCAGGAGCTATTCCCGCAAACCATCGACATCCTTAAAACCCGTTCAGCCCCTTACGGGATTGAAGTGCAGGTGGGGGATCATCAGACTGTAGCACTTACAGAGAGGATGTTTGGTGCTATCGTACAGTACCCGGCAGGAAATGGAGTAGTTTACAACTACAAAGATTTTGCCTCAGCAGCTCACGAAAAAGGCATTAAGCTAACCGTGGTAGCGGACATCCTCAGCCTTGCTCTGCTTACTCCTCCGGGAGAATGGGGTGCAGACATTGTGGTGGGAAACACGCAGCGATTTGGTGTGCCGATGGGATTCGGTGGTCCTCATGCCGCTTACTTTGCTACCAAGGAAGAGTACAAGCGCTCCATCCCCGGAAGGATTATCGGGGTAACCATTGATTCTGCCGGCAACTATGCCCTTCGCATGGCACTTCAAACCCGCGAGCAGCATATCCGCAGGGACAAGGCGACTTCCAATATCTGTACAGCCCAGGCACTACTGGCCATCATGGCTGGTATGTATGCTGCTTACCATGGGCAGGATGGCTTAAAGAAGATTGCAGAGCGGGTGCACGGACTGGCAGTGGTGCTTTCCGATGCGCTGGAAGCTTTAGGCTACAAACAGGAAAACGAACAGTATTTCGATACTCTGCGGTTGGATGTGGGTGATCTTGCCGGTCCTATCCATGCCGAAGCGCTAAACAACGACATCAACCTCCATTATCAGGGCTCGATAGTCACGATCTCACTTGATGAGACAACCAGCCTGGAAGATATCACTACCATCGTTCGCTTTTTTGCAAAAGTAAAGGCTAAAAGCATCAACGATGTAGATTTTGATAGAATCAAAACAGGATTAACAGCAAGAATTCCTGTTGAGCTAATCAGAAGCAGCGAGTTTCTCACTCATCCGGTTTTCAACACGCACCACTCTGAGCATGAGATGCTCCGGTATATCAAGTCACTGGAGGCAAAAGATCTTTCGCTGTGTCATTCCATGATTCCTTTAGGTTCCTGTACGATGAAGCTGAACGCCACTTCCGAGATGATTCCGGTTACCTGGAACCATTTTTCCAAGATCCACCCTTTTGCTCCAACCGACCAGGTGGGAGGCTATATGCAGGTGATCGACGAGCTGAATAACTGGCTGAGCGAAATTACCGGCTTTGCATCCATGAGTTTCCAGCCTAATTCCGGTGCCCAGGGAGAGTACGCAGGGCTGATGGTGATCCGTGCTTACCACATCGACAGAGGTGAAGGACATCGCAACGTGGCCCTAATCCCATCTTCTGCTCACGGAACCAATCCCGCTTCAGCGGCCATGGCAGGAATGAAGATCGTCGTAGTAAAATGTGACATCAACGGAAACATCAACGTAGCAGATCTGCGGGCAAGAGCTGAAGAACACAAAGAGGACCTTTCCTGTCTGATGGTGACTTATCCCTCTACACACGGAGTTTTTGAAGAGTCGATCATTGAGATCTGCAACATCATCCATGAAAATGGCGGACAGGTTTATATGGACGGCGCTAACATGAATGCACAGGTGGGACTTACCAGTCCTGCAAATATCGGTGCAGACGTTTGTCACCTGAACCTGCACAAAACCTTCTGTATCCCTCACGGAGGAGGCGGTCCTGGTATGGGCCCGATCGGAGTGGCTAAACACCTGGTTCCCTACCTTCCCGGTCACCCGGTGGTAGATATTGAAAGAGGAAAATCCATTCATGCCGTATCAGCAGCGCCATGGGGATCGGCTTCGATCCTGCTTATCTCCCATGCTTACATCGCTATGATGGGAAGTGAAGGCCTAACAAATGCTACCAAGTACGCGATCCTAAACGCGAACTACATTAAAGCCAGACTGGAGCAGCATTATCCGGTGCTTTATGCTGGAGCAAATGGCCGCTGCGCACACGAAATGATCCTGGACTGCCGGGCTTTCAAAAACGCAGGAATTGAAGTAACAGATATTGCCAAACGACTGATGGATTATGGCTTCCATGCACCTACCGTCTCTTTCCCAGTAGCCGGAACGCTGATGGTAGAGCCTACAGAGTCAGAGCCGAAACATGAGCTAGACCGCTTCTGTGATGCCATGATTGCTATCCGTCAGGAAATAAGTGAAGTGGAAAGCGGAGGAATGGACAAGGCTAACAATCCTCTGAAGAATGCACCACATACCGTTGCTGTTGCTACAGACAGCAACTGGGACAGACCCTACTCAAGAGAGCAGGCAGTATTCCCGCTTCCTTACGTGAAAGAGCACAAATTCTGGCCTTCTATCGGCCGCGTGAATGATACCTACGGTGATCGAACACTTATCTGCTCTTGTCCGCCGCTGGAAGCGTATGAGGAGGAAAGTCTCTTGGAGGAGCCGCTCGAAATTCTTGAATAGTCACCTTAACAATCTTAGATATGAATTTTCCAACAGAACTAAAATATACCCTTGATCACGAATGGATTAAAGTGGACGGTAGTGTGGCCTATGTAGGCGTGACAGATTTTGCACAGAGAGAGCTCGGCGACATTGTTTTTATCGATATCCCTGTTCCGGGAGTGGTGGTGGCAAAGAATGAGGTTTTTGGGTCGGTAGAGGCGGTCAAGACCGTTTCCGATCTTTTTATGCCTGTTTCCGGAACAATTACAGAGCTAAATCCGCTATTGGAGGCATCGCCGGAATTGGTGAATAGTGATCCTTACGGAGAGGGGTGGATGGTGAAGCTCGAACTGGCAGACCTCTCAGAGCTGGATGTCTTGATGAGTGCCGAGGAGTACAAGGAGCAGATAGGAGGTTAATATGGAGATAAAAAACACGGCTTTAACTCAAGTCCATATATCCCTTGGTGCTAAAATGACTCCTTTCGCTGGATATAATATGCCGGTTCAGTATGGGGGGATTAATCAGGAGCACGCCGCTGTACGAAATGGAGTGGGAGTGTTCGATGTAAGTCACATGGGCGAGTTTATTTTAAGTGGAAGAAACGCCCTTGATCTCATTCAGAAAGTAACCTCTAATGATGCTTCAAAACTTACTGACGGGAAAGTGCAGTATTCCTGCTTGCCCAATGAAGCCGGAGGAATTGTGGACGACCTGCTGGTTTACCGTTTTACGCAGGAGAAATACATGTTGGTCGTCAACGCTTCTAATATCGAAAAGGATTGGAACTGGATCATGAGGTATAATACGATAGGAGTAGAAATGGAAAACGTTTCGGATCAGACTGCCTTGCTGGCAGTTCAGGGACCCAAAGCTGCTGAGAGCATGCAACTACTTACCGATGTAGCTCTGGCAGCTATGCCTTACTACACGTTTGTAACGGGAACTTTTGCGGGCGTTGAAAATGTAGTGATCTCCGCCACTGGCTACACAGGGGCAGGAGGATTTGAAATCTACGTACCAAGTATGCAGGCCCGCCAGGTGTGGAATGCCATTTTTGTAGCAGGAGAGGCCTTTGGAATTGTACCAGCAGGGCTTGGCGCCCGGGATACGTTACGGTTGGAGATGGGGTATTGCCTTTACGGAAATGATATTGATGATACCACGTCTCCCCTGGAAGCGGGACTGGGATGGATCACTAAATTCAATAAGGATTTTGTGAATGCGGTAGCGTTGAGGAAACAAAAGGAGATGGGCGTCGAGCGGAAACTTGCGGGATTCGAGATGATCGAGAGAGGCATTCCCCGACACGGATATCCGGTGACTGACGAACAGGGAAAACTGATAGGAAGGGTTACATCGGGAACACAATCGCCATCCTTACAAAAAGCCATCGGTCTTGCTTACGTGGAAAAGGACTGGGCGGAGGCAGGCAAAGAAATTTACCTGCAGATCCGGGAAAAGAAGGTGAAAGCCACCATTGTTAACCTTCCATTTTTCAAGACATGAGAGCAGTATCAGAACGCTACAACAAGGTATTCCTCGCTGAAAGTATATCCGCTTTCGACATGTTTAAGATTGGAGTGGGACCGTCTAGCTCTCACACATTAGGTCCCTGGAAGGCAGCTCTCGAGTTTCTGGAGATCCTGAAATCCCAAACGCCGCTACATAAGATTAAATCCGTCTCTGTAATGCTGTACGGTTCACTCGCGAAAACGGGTGTAGGTCACGGAACGGACGTCGCCATCATGATGGGATTAAGCGGTCACTTACCAGAAAGTATAGATACAGGCCTTATACCGGCTTATCTGCAAACCATCCGAAACCAGGAAATGCTGGTGCTTGACGGCACCACAACGGTAGAGTTTTCTCCAGAGAGCAATATTATTTTTCTGTACAGCGACTCCCTGCCTTTTCATCCTAACGGAATGACTTTCCTGGCCGAAACGGGTAGCGGGAGCCAGTTTGTCGAGACTTTCTATTCGGTTGGAGGCGGCTTTATCAGTAGGGATGGGGCTCGCGATCATAAGAGCAGTGTGGCGAGCGTCGTGCTTCCTTTTCCTATCAATTCAAGTGCAGATTTGCTTGCTTATTGTCAATCGACCGGCTCTTCAATTTCATCCATCGTACATACAAACGAGATGAAATGGCGTAGTGAAGCACAGATCTTACATGATTTGCTCCAGATTTTTCAGGAAATGAAAGATTGCGTGTACCGTGGCTGCAATGCCGAGGGCTTACTACCGGGAGGTTTGCAGGTAACGCGGAGGGCCAAAAACCTGAGTAGGGAATTGCTTAATACGGATTTTCCGGTAGCCTTTGAACAATGGATTTCGCTCATCCGCGAGAAGGGAACGGGATTCCAGTACACCCTGGACTGGGTAAGTTGTTTTGCCCTGGCTGTAAATGAAGAGAATGCTTCGTTTGGCCGGGTGGTAACTGCTCCTACCAATGGTGCAGCCGGCGTGATACCAGCTGTTCTTCTCTATTTTATCATTTTCTGCGACGGCTACTCTGAAGATAAGATTTGCCGCTTTTTACTAACAGCAGCAGAAATAGGGAGCATTTTTAAAAAGGGGGCAACTATTTCAGCAGCAATGGGGGGGTGTCAGGCGGAAATCGGAGTTTCTTCTGCGATGGCTGCAGGGGCATTAACTGAAGTGATGGGAGGTACTCCTGAACAGTGCTTAATGGCGGCGGAAATTGCCATGGAACATCACCTCGGCTTAACCTGTGATCCGGTTGCTGGCCTAGTCCAAATTCCCTGTATTGAGCGAAATGCCATGGGCGCCATCAAGGCGATCACCGCTTCCCAGCTTGCTCTTAAAAGTAATCCTCAACATGCAAAAGTTTCGCTGGACCATGTCATTAAAACTTTGTGGGAAACAGCCCGGGACATGGATTCCCGCTATAAGGAGACGTCTGAAGGCGGCTTGGCTGTCAATATTCCAATCAGCTTAAGCGAATGTTAATCAGTTACTACTGTTTCAAATTTTTCAAAAATGAAGTACAAAAAACCTCTTGATTTATTAGTTAAAGAAGCTGCTGAAACAGGTAGCGGAACCTTGAAGAGAACGCTTGGTGCCGGCAACCTGATAGCCCTTGGTATAGGTGCAATTATTGGAGCCGGTTTATTCGTGAGAACCGCTGCTGCCGCTGCCGATCATGCCGGCCCTGCTGTGACGCTTTCCTTTATTCTTGCCGCCGTTGGGTGTGGATTGGCTGGCTTGTGTTATGCTGAGTTTGCCTCGATGATTCCTATTGCCGGCTCTGCTTATACTTATTCTTATGCAACAATGGGTGAGTTTATAGCCTGGATAATAGGGTGGGATCTGGTGTTGGAGTATGCCGTAGGAGCGGCGACGGTATCCATTGCCTGGTCCGAATACCTGAACAAGCTTTTGGAGACGGTCGGGCTTTCTATTCCCTACCAGTTTTTCCATTCACCGTTTCAAACCTCTCCTGATGGCGTGCAGGGTATTATCAATCTGCCAGCCTTATTTATTGTGATTGTCCTTTCACTGGTGTTGATACGGGGTACGCAGGAGTCTGCTACGGTTAATGGCATCATTGTGATATTGAAGGTTGCCATCGTGATTTTGTTCATAATCCTGGGTTGGAGTTTCATGAACCCCGCAAATCATACTCCTTATATTCCAGATAATTCTGGTGAAGTCGCCCTCCAACAGGAAAATTCAAGCTGGCTAGATTTTTTCAAAAATGATTTCGGAAACTTTGGGTGGTCGGGGATCATAAGTGGCGCCGGTGTGGTTTTTTTCGCCTTCATTGGTTTTGATGCGGTGTCGACTGCTGCCCAAGAGGCAAAAAATCCAAAAAGGGACATGCCTATTGGTATCCTCGTTTCCCTGCTCATCTGTACTGTGCTGTATGTGCTGTTTAGCCATGTGCTAACCGGCGTAGCGAATTACAAGGAATTTGGGGTAGCAGGTAAGGAAGCCTCTGTTGCTTATGCAATAGACAATTATATGAAAAGCTATTCGTGGCTTTCGGTATTGATCACCGTAGCGATACTGGCTGGCTTTTCGTCTGTCATCCTGGTGATGTTGCTGGGCCAGTCGCGGGTTTTCTTCTCTATGTCAAGAGACGGACTTATTCCCAAGATTTTCTCGACAGTCCATCCCAGGTATCAGACTCCTTACAAATCCAACCTGATTTTTTTGGTGTTCGTGGGGCTCTTTGCGGCGTTTGTACCGGGTGACATTGTAGGAGATATGACCAGTATTGGAACTTTATTCGCCTTTGTATTGGTGTGCATTGGGGTGATTGTAATGCGAAAGACAGATCCCGATACAAAACGTCCCTTCAAAACTCCATTCATGCCGGTACTACCTATTGTGGGGGCACTAGCTTGTTTGTTGATGATGGTAGGACTTGGAGCACATAACTGGGAGCGCTTGCTTTTATGGATGGGGATCGGTTTTATCATCTACTTCACATACAGTGTCAAAAATTCATTAATCAGGAAAGGCCTGGTAGTCGTTCCAGTAGATCCGGCAGAACCGAAATTATAGTCATCAGTAGTATTCATGGAACAAAAGAGGATAGTTTATTCATTTACCAACCGCGACGCATACTCGCTTTCGAAATACTTGCAGGAGATAGCGAAATTTGGAACCTTGTCTTCCGCTGAGGAAGAGGAGCTAATTGAGAAGATTCGGCTGGGTGATGAAGAAGCGGTTCAAAAACTTGTCACCTCCAACCTGCGCTTTGTAGTTTCTATTGCGAAGCAATATCAGCGAGAGGGTGTTTGTCTGGAGGATTTAGTTAGTGAAGGAAATATTGGCCTCATCAAGGCTGCAAAACGGTTTAACAATGAGAAGGGGTTCCGTTTTCTATCTTATGCTGTTTTTTGGGTGCGTCAGGCCATTATGGATTCCGTTTCAGAATATATCAACCTGGTATATCTGCCGCAAAATCAGTTGGACGCCCTGAGTAAGATAAGAAAGGCAAGGGTGAAACTGGAGCAGCAATTACATCGGGAACCCAGTGACTCCGAAATTTCTGACTTTTTAAATACCTCCATTGAGAAGATACCCAGCAGTTGTACTTATCTTTCGCTTTACGCCCCGGCTAAGGCAGGCGATGAGCGGCCCCTGATAGATATGTATCCCAGTCATGCAGCCTTAGCAGATCACCACCTCGACACTGAATCGCTTTCGGCCGAGATCAGGCGTTATCTTACCCTTCTCCCTGCAAAAGAAATGGAGGTGGTTAGTTTATATTTCGGTATTGATACCCCATTCGCACTCAGTCTGGAGGAGATTAGTGATAGATTTTCTCTCTCCCGCGAGCGAGTTCGTCAGCTTAAGGAAAAAGCGATCCAGTTGCTGCAGGCGAATGCGGTCAAGTATAGACAATTATTATCTGCCTAGTTTCTGGGTGGAAATAGCCGGTCCTCTTTCATTGTTTCGGGGCCGGTTTTTTTTGTTCCTTCCTTAGTGGCAGTTCCAAACACTTATCTTTTTAATGTCTTAACTTAGTGAAAACATAAACTAGAAGATATGAAATGTCCAAACTGCCAAACTACTTTACTTATCAGCGACAAGCAGGGTGTAGAGATCGACTACTGTCCGAATTGCCGGGGCATCTGGCTGGATAGAGGGGAATTAGAAAAGATTATTGAAAGATCGGCTGACCACTACTCGAAACGAGAGAATTATGAGTCGGATTATAAAAGATACGGCTATCAGGATTACCGGGAAGATGAGCACAAACGGCATCCCCATAAAAAAAAGAAATCATTCCTGGACGATTTCTTTGATTTCTAAAAATTTAGCTGGTGGGAGAAACGAGGATAAAGCCCTTTCTCCCTTTTCGTTACACGATGGCGCTGGAGATGTTTGTTATTTTCCAACCGTTACTGCTATTGGCTATGGTAACAAAGTTGATCCGCGAGAAACCTGAATATTCCATGCGGACTTTGACAACCGCCTGAGTAGGAGTTATATCGAGCACTTCGACGCTGGTGCTGCAATTCTGCTCGACGTTTTCAATGTTCTTCAGATGGCTCATCATTGCTTGTCGGCCATAGTTGCGAATTTTCTCTCTCACTGTTAACGTAAACTTGACGTCGGCATCCAACACCTTATATAAACCTTTTATATTGCCGTGTACCATCGCATCGATGTAAGTGTTCACGGCATGATCAAGCTGGAGCTTTTCATTTTTGCTATCATCAGTTGCAAATGCGCTGAAGGATAGGACCATTAATACTGCTGCAAGTACTGTTCTTAAAGTTTTCATATCTGTTGCTGTTTTTTGAGTGCTATTGTTGGTTTGATGACTCAAAACTAGCTTGAGATAGTGGGTTAGAGAACAGAAACTAGGCCGGCGAATGAAAGTATTCGGTAAATAGTGGGGAAAAGCCGGCGAATGAACTTCAGTAAATTTTCACCGCCTTTATTTCTTTGCCGGATCAGAGAAAACTTGGGATACCTCTCTCCATTCAACCGCTGCCTCTCTCAGAGGGTGATAAAAATCGATCTTCGCTCGATGGGACTGAGATTCCTTGTTTTGTGCCCTTTACCTTCCGTGTCTTCTACCAAAAGGATGTCTCCGGCACCAAACTGTCGTTTCTCGCCGAGTGAAGTTTCAATCTCTATTTCTCCGTCGAGCAGAATGATAAACTGGCGTGCAGGAGCGTTATGAAACTCATAGTCGTACTCCGGTAACACCTTTCGGAATACGAGATTCTCAACTTTGTATTTCTCAGAAAGGTAGCCTATGGGACCAGCTTCTGTTAACGGGATTCTAAGTTCATCGAAACAGCTTTCTCCCGATTCGTTCGAGAAAATCCTTGTTACCACAAAACCTTCCATAGCTACGATAAGATCAGTTGATTGGCCAGTTGGATCTCTTCCATCTGGATAGTGTGCGGCCGCCCTTTATAAATTTTCAAAGTCACCCTTGCCTTTAGCTCTTCCAGGATCGACACGCTTTCTTCCACTCTTCCTACGGGCACGTGTGGATCCGGATCTCCTGTGGTTAAAAGGACAGGGGTGCCGGCAAAATCACCTTTGTAATTGCTCCTGTCCAGCTTCTCACCGATCAGGCCGCCCGTGTAAGCAATTACACCTCCATATCTTTTCCCATTTCTGGCAACAAACTCAAGTGAAAGGCAGGCACCTTGTGAAAAGCCCAGGAAATAGATATGCTCCGACGGTATTCCTTTGCCCTCAACTTCCGCCAGCAGAGAGCCAATCAGATCGAGCGCAGAATCAAGCGCCGGCTGATTTTGTTGCACCGGCGCCATGAAGCTGTAGGGGTACCAGCTATTATTGGTCGCTTGCGGTGCAAGGATAGCTGCATCCGCGAGTTGCAGATGATCAGCAAGTGAAGCAATGCTTTCCGCTGTAGCGCCTCTTCCGTGTATCATAATCACCACTTTCTGTGCCTCCTCCAGCGGAAGCCCTTCGGTCAGAATATTTTTTTCGTGTGTGTACATTTTAATCTAATTTTGGTAAACGACTGGCTATGTCCTCCCGGTAGCCTTCATATTGAGGTGGCAACTTCAACCCTGTTCCCAGCTCATCCACTGTTTCGTCAGTTGCAAATCCAGGATTATCACTGGCAATCTCGAATAATACTCCTCCCGGCTCACGGAAATACAGCGAGTAAAAATAGTTTCGGTCGATCTTTTCGGTGATATGAAGTCCCGCCTCTACGATCCGATCGCGAAAGCGCATTAAAACTTCATCATCCTTTACTCTGAATGCCACATGGTGCACTGAACCGCCTGCTACATGTCCAATCGCTTCTCCCGGCGCCTCTACCAGGTCTACGTAAGCAGCTGTTTCAACTGCATCCGTCACAAAGCGGTATCTGTTTACATGCTGTTCCAGTAACTTGTAGCCAAACAAATCGGTGAGGACGCTTGCGGTCGCTTCAACTTTGTTGCTGGTGATGGTGACGTTATGGAAACCGCGGGTAGCATGTTCAGCACCTACTTCCGCCGTTTCCCAAGGTTGCCGGTGGTCGCTGTTTTTAGGGACCGTCAACTCGAACTTCAATCCGTCAGGATCCAGAAACGTTAGGTACTGTTCACCAAATTTCTCGGCAATTTTATTATAAGTGATATTGTTCTTTTCAAATCTCTTGAGCCAAAACTCCAGACTGTTTTCAGGTACTGAATACCCAATTTCTGTCACCTGCCTTGTTCCGCGACGACCTTTACTAATTCCTTCCCAGGGAAAAAATGTGAGAATGGTCCCGGGAGTACCTACCCGGTCACCGTAGTAGAAGTGATAGGTGTAAGGGTCATCAAAGTTGACGGTTTTTTTTACCAACCGGAGCCCTAGTATCCGGGTATAAAAATCATAGTTCCTTTTTGCTTCACCCGCTATCGCTGTGATGTGATGAAGTCCTAAAATTTTATCTTCCATAATACTTCTTATTAGTAATTCTGCCTTTCAACAATTGTTTTTATTGTTGATGTAATGCAAAACTACGGCGGGAAACAAGGCTCAGCATTGATCTAGGATAAGAACTCAGCCACTTTTCTTTTTGTGAAGATTTGACCTGATTCTGCTTAGTGATTCGGGAGTGATGCCAAGGTAAGAGGCTATTTGTGTTTGTGGCACCCTTTGCGGGATGGTGGGGTAGCGACTCATGAAATCCAGGTAACGTTGCTCGGCAGTATGTGATACAGTCGCATAGAATCGGTTTTCAAGTACGCTGTAGGAGCGTTGCAGCATCAGGCGGAACACCCGCTCCAGGTGAGGTAGCTGCTGGTAAAGAAGTTCTTTGCTCTCATAGTCGATGATTAGAAGCTCGGTGTCTTCCAGTGTTTCTATGAAGAGGTTCGATGGTTTCTGTTCTGAAAAGCTTCCAATGTCACTGATCCACCAGTCCTCTACTGCAAACTGAAGGATTACCTCATCTCCGTTCCTGTCGATATAATACTTCTTAACACATCCGCTCACGATGTATGCCTCAAAGCGGCACACTTCCCCCTGGCTAAGCAGCACTGTTTTCTTTCGGTAGTTCTTCCTTTTCAAGCGGGCATGGAAAAGCTCTAGGTCGGTTGCTGAAAAGGGATGGCAGCGCGTGATGTGTTTGTCGATTTCATTGAACATTCACAAAAATAAAATAAGCTTTATTAAAGTTTGTGAAGATGTTGCTGAAGGGGCAGGTTCTGGAGATTTAGGACGGAAAGGTGTACCGTCCGAGGAAAGTAGGCTGCATGGTTTAGTAAAAAGGCCGGAAAAAATATTCCGGCCTCTGGTCTTATGCTTGTTTAACCAACTGGATCTCTGCGTGCAGTTTGATTTCGTCGCTTACCACAACAGCGCCCGCTTCAGTTACAGCACTCCATGTTAAACCAAATTCTTTTCTGCTTATTTTGCCATCCACTGTGAAGCCAGCTTTTGTCTGGCCATAGGGGTCAACCACAATACCGCCAAACTCTACTTTTACGGTAACTGGCTTTGTGATACCACGGATGGTCAAATTTCCATGTAATTGAGCTTCTTCGCCATCTCCCTCGTACTTGTTGCCTACAAATTTCAGTTGCGCATACTCCTCTGCATTAAAAAAATCAGCAGACTTCAGGTGCGTATCCCGTTGCTCGTTATTGGTGTTAATTGAGTTGATATCTGCAGTGAACTCAATTTTAGAAGCGGTAGTGAAGTCGTCGCTTTCAGTTACCACCTCCAAATCAAAGGTTTGAAAATATCCGGTAACGGTAGTGATCATCAAGTGTTTTACTTTAAACTGCACTTCACTGTGCGTAGGATCAAGTTTCCAAGTAGTTGCCATAGTTTTATGTTATTTAATTTAAGAAATGGTTGTTGTTCGTTTTTGTTTAACAAAACTAGAATAGTCCCCGGTTCTGTAAATTGATCTATGATAAGAAATTCTATTAACGCTAAGGACAAGACTTTAAGATTTTGCTAAATCGGAAAAGCCCGACAAGGCCTCGTCCATAAGGGAATTACTGCTTATTTTGGAGCCGAGTGCTTATATTCGCATTGGAAAACTTGGTCATGTATTTCAAAAGAATCCTTTTCGTAATCACTCTTATCGCTTTTTCAGCTTGCAGCACTTCCCAAAAAATTGAATCATTAAAACCTGCTGCCAGCTATTCAAAAGCCCTTGTTTACGATAAGCAAATTTCCCATCTGGCTTTACCTGTCGAAATCAGCATTGCCGACATTCAGCTGCAGGTCAATAAGTACTTGAACGGACTAGTTTATGAAGACAATAATCTGCTCGACGACGACCGCGAGCTTAAAGTTTGGAAGCAGGGCCCTATTTTGATTTCTGAAATGGATGGTAAACTGCAACTGGAACTCCCTCTGAAAGTTTGGGCTAAGATCCGTTACGGCGTAGAGAAGCTAGGGGTTTCGGCACACGACACCCGGGAGGTGAACCTAAATGGCGTGCTGAAGTTAAGCGCTGCGGTTGGCTTTAGTAACTGGAGGTTGAGCACCGTTACCGAAGTACAGGATGTGGTATGGACAGAAAGTCCGACCCTTACCATCATGGGCAAAAATTTAGCAATTACCTACCTGATTAATCCAGCCCTTGCGCTATTTAAGGGGAAGATGGGTAAAATGGTGGATGAGGCGATGGCGAGCTCCGGGGATGTACGGCCGATGGTGCTGGCAGCGCTGGAATCAGTTTGTAAGCCGCGGCAGCTGAACGAGGAATACAACGCCTGGTTGGCAATACAACCATCAGAAGTTTATGCGAGTAAAGCTATTGTTTCTGGCCGAAAAGTTACCATGAACCTGGGGATGAAGGCTTACCTGGAAACAGCCATCGGCTCAAAACCGGCGCTGACCCTCGACAAGGGGAAGTTGCTGATGAAGGCGGTGGATAAGATGCCCGCCGATTTCAATGTTACAGTTGCCAGCTTTGTGACTTATCCTAACGCTGCAGCCCTTATTCAGAAAAACCTTGTGGGACAGAAATTTGAATCAGGTAAGCGCTCAGTGACGGTTACGAGTGTAAATCTCTGGGGGAAAGATAACAAGATGATTATTGAACTGGGGCTGAAGGGTACTGTGAACGGCTTAATCTACCTCTCCGGTATTCCAGGTTACGATGCCGCCAAACAGGAAATTTTTATGCAACAGGTAGATTTCGTGCTGGATTCAAAAAACAAGCTTTTAAAGATGGGCGATTGGCTAGTGCATGATCTCATCTCGAAAAAAATAGAAACAAATTGTCGGTTTTCCATTAGCAGCTATTTAAAGGAAGGTCAGAAGTCCATTTCGTCCTTTCTAACAAACTATCAACCCATAGAAGGGGTAAGGATAAACGGCACGCTTACAAAACTCGCTCCAAATAAAGTTGTTCTTACACCAAACGCTCTGGTGGCTTTGGTTGTAGCTAAAGGAAAAGCAGGAATAAGTATCAACGGCATGAAACCATAAACTCCTGTCCGCATTATATGATTCACTTAGCCAGCAGATCATGTTGACCAGAACTGCCAGAAACAATGAAGTAAACTTCGACATTCTCTTCTATCGAAGTCCGCTGCCGATGTTAATATTTGACGTGGATAGCTTGCGTATTGTCGATGTGAATGACGCAGCCCTCGAATTCTATGGCTATACGGTAGAGGAGTTCCGGAACATGACGACCCGCGACCTGCGCGTGCCACAGACCAGGAAGGATTTCGATAACTTGGCCCCGCAATTTAAGACGGAGGACAAGATCTATGTGGATGCACAGCATCAAAAGAAGTCGGGAGAAGTTGTAGACCTGCAGATCGTTTCGTATTTAATCGAATATGAAGACAAGACTTATCGTCTGGGTCAGATGCACGACGTGACCACCAAGGTACGCCAGGCAAGAAATCTGGAAATATTAATATCAATAGGCAAATCTATCTCCGAGGAACTTGACCCTAAAAGCGTATTGCAAAAGGTAACAGATGCTACTACTCAGCTCTCTGGCGCAGAGTTCGGTGCGTTCTTTTACAACTTACGTAACGAGCAAGGAGAAGTCTTCCGCATGCATACGTTTTCGGGAGTACCTCCAGAAGCTTGCAAAGAGCTTGAACGGTTTGCCTCCACCTTTCATCCTACATTTTCCCAGGTTCAGCTATTACGGATCGATGATGTGACGAAAGGTCCCCGATTCGGAAAAAACTTCCCTCATGACAACTTGCGTGGGCAGGACTTGTGTTTAACCAGTTTTATGTCTGTTCCCGTGATTTCCAAATCCAGGGAAGTAGTGGGTTGCCTGTTGTTTGGGCACCGCCTTACCGGAGTGTTTTCGGAGGAAGCTGAGCACATGGTAGTGTCAGTAGCATCGCAGGCTGCTATTGCTTTAGATAATGCCACTTTGTTCGAAGATCTGCTGCAGGCTAACAAAGAAAAAGAAGAGTTATTACGGCAGGCCCAGGAGCAAAATTTCAAGAAAGATGAGTTCCTGAGTATTGCCAGCCATGAACTAAAAACGCCTGTTACCAGCATGAAGGGCTACCTGCAGATATTGACCAGGCAAGCCCGGAAAGAAGAAAATTCCGCTTATGCAACGATGGTAGACAATGCGAACCGGCAGGTAGATAAGATAGTACGCCTGGTGGATGAACTTCTTAATCTTTCCAAGTTGGAGTCAGGAAAGATGGTTTATAACCTGGCCGACTTCGCGATCAGTGAAGTGATTGAAGACGTTATTACTCATTTTGTAAATAGTAGAACATCACACTCTATCCGAATTTTCGGAGATAAGAGTCAGCAGGTCTACGGCGATAAGAATCGGCTAGAGCAGGTGATCGTTAATCTGATAGACAATGCCATCAAATATTCGCCGAAGGCGACAGAAGTATTGGTAGGACTTTCGCAGGAAAGGGGCTATTTTAAGTTGGAAGTCAGGGATTTTGGACCCGGTATCCCCGAAGAAAAGCTGTCACTCATTTTCGATCGCTTCTACCGGGGCGAAGAGAACTCGTTCAATACATCCGGCCTTGGTTTAGGCTTATATATCTCTTCCGAGATTATTAGAAGTCATGATGGAAAAATGGGAGTGGAAAGTGAGATAGGCAAAGGCTCCAATTTTTGGTTCATGATTCCGGCGAGTTCCGGCGCCTAAACAAGAAAGCGCCGTAGTAATTGCACACTTTGTGAGGCTCTCTCCGCTTCATTGTTTTGTTTAGGGAACGATAACTATTTTCCCTTTTGTATGATGCGTTTCAATTTGTCGCATGGCAGCGGCTGCTTCGGCCAGAGGGTACCAGTTGCTAAGGTGTACCTTCAGTTTTCCACGATCAGCCATTTCCGCCAGCGCTTCCAATTGACGGCTGTTAGGTTCAACAAAAACATACTTAAAATTCAAGTCTTTTGGCAGGTCTTCCCCGGTATTTAGAATAGACACTAGTTTTCCGTCCGGCTTTAGCGAGGCTAAGCTTTTTTGTAAAGTCTCTCCGCTTGCAGCATCAAAAATAAGATCTACGCCTTCACCGAACAGGTCCCTTAGCTCTGCGGCAATGTCAGTGTCCCGGTAATCAATCGTATGATCGGCGCCAAGCTCTTTCATATATTCATGGTTAGTCTGGCTTGCCACGCCGACTACCTTCGCCCCCTTTTCTTTTGCAATTTGAATCCCCATGGTTCCAATACCTCCCGAAGCACCTAAAATAAGTACTACCTGGCCTTCCTGAAGTCTGCCTGCATCGATAAGGGACTGCATGGCCGTTAAACCGACTAATGGAATGCCTGCTGCTTCGCTAAAGGTAAGTGTGCGAGGTTTGAGCGCCAGATAGGACTCAGGCAATACGATGTATTCGGCAAACGTTCCATGTTGTACCACAGGCCGGCGGGCATAGGCATACACTTCATCACCTGGCTCGAACCTCCGTGCGCTGTAAGCCCTGTCTTCCACAACTCCGGCTACATCCCATCCAGGAATGGCAGGAAATTCCACCGGAATAAAAGATTGCAGATAGCCTTCGCGGACGGCTGAATCTACCGGATTTACGCCCGCCGCCCTGATTCGTATAAGAACTTCTCCTTCCTTTAGCTCAGGAACAGCTATTTGTTCTAGCGCAATTTTATCAGCAGATCCAAACTCTTTGTAAACTGCCGCTTTCATTAGTCTTGTCATAGCGAGATGTTTCCTTAGAAATTTTTTGTACTGCTAATTGTTTTGATTTATCGCATCCATGCTGCAATAAACTAGCCTTCTCCTTTCATCCTAAAACTATTATCGCAACCGATAGTTTAAATTGTGTTTACAGTTAAATACAATCCTTCACGCGTGGAGGGTACAATAAGGTACTATGGATCTGGATACCTACGGCGAATTTTTAGAAACTCTTCCCCTGGCTAGCTTTCTTTTTGACCTGTCCTCGGGGAAGGTGGTCTATAATAACACTTCATTAAGACGACTTCTTGGCACTGATCTTCAGGACTTCAGTGCCGGGAAACTGATAGAGTTGGTTCCGCAGGAGGATAGGGCCTACCTGAAAAAGCGATATTCGATGCTACGGAAGGGGAGCGACCAGAGAGACCTGGAATTCCGGATTTATGCTAAGGACGGCAAAGAGCGCTGGCTGCGCTTAAGTGCTACGCTTGTAGAAGCAGGAGGTAGAGAATGCATAGTTGCTACACTGGCGGATATATCGCCTGAAATAACGAATCTGCATCAGTACAAGAAATTCGCAAATAAAAAAGACTCTATCCTGCAGATACTGGCTCATGATCTCAGGGGACCTCTTGGCACCGCACAAATGGCTACCACTGCTATTACTGCCCGGTTGGGAGATTCGGAGCTGGTCAGACTGACGAGGTCCATTTCAAGTATCCTCAAACAATCGATAGACCTCATTTCTGACTTAACAGAAAGGGAGTTTTTGGAAACAGCTGAGGTAGTATTAGTCAAATCAAGGATTGACGTCGTCTCTAAAATAAAAGAGTGGTTTGAAGAGTGTCAGAAAGCGGCAGGTCTCTCCAACCGGGTTTTTAAGTTCCTGGCTGATAGGGATAGGGTGTTCTTAACGGCCGACGAGGGAAAGATTATCCAGATTTTCAACAACTTGCTTACCAATGCTTTAAAGTTCACGCGGGACGGCGGCACGATTAGTCTTTCGATTGAGGAGAAGCAAAACTCGGTGATGTTTTCAGTGGCCGATGACGGAATAGGGATTCCTGATCATCTGCAGTCTTCGCTTTTTGAGAAGTATACAGAGGCCGGCAGGGCTGGACTGCAGGGAGAGCCGAGCATAGGGCTAGGTATGTACATTGTTAAAACAATTGTAGAGTGGCACCACGGAACGATTTGGGTAGAAAGTAAAGAAAACCAGGGAACGACCGTGTTTTTTGAACTTCCGAAAGCTTAGCTCTTTTCAAACGGTTTCTCTCTTTCTATTAAAATTTAAAGCAAAATCTGCCTGCACCTGTTCCTCGAAAAAACAAGCGACCTATGTTTAAGTACCTTAGGGAACATCAAGAAGATACCATGGCTGTGATGGTTACCGGAAAACTGCAACGGGCTGACTATGATAGTTTGCTGCCGGAGTTGGAACAGAAGCTGCAGCGTTATGGAAAGGTAAATCTGTACTGGGAGATGAAGGATTTCGAGGGTTGGGACGTTTCGGGTGCCTGGCAGGACTTAAAGTTGAATGTGAAGCATGCCAATGACTTTAGGCGGGTGGCGATGGTAGGCGATAAGCATTGGGAACAGCAGCTAACTAGTCTGATGAAACCGTTTAGCAAGGCGGAGATTAAGTTTTTCGATATGTCGGAGGCTGCAGAGGCCAAGGTATGGGTGCAGGGAAAAAATAGTTGATTGAAATGTCGGCGGGCTAATCTAAACCTGATTGACGTGGAAAACCCGCAGCCGAAGCAATGACCAGTGAGAGGGGCGAGGATTTGGAACAGAAAGCAGGACTGGCGGTGAAAAGAGGAGGTTTGCTGTTTTCCAAATAATCCAAAGAAGGAGTCATCCGGGCCTCAACACGGATGACCGATCGCTAGGGTACATCTTGCCGCGGAATGCCGGTCTTTTCTGATAAATACTCCTCTACGTCAATTGGATTGTTTGATTTTACTTCGCGAATTGCTTCGACAACCTCCTCAGTGGTAAGGTTGTATTTTGTTCGCAAATAGTTTACATCGTAGACCTCTTCAAGGTTAGCTCCCGGCTTATCCTGATCCTCTCTTAAATTTGAATTATCGACCATGTTATTTCATATTTAGTGCAACAGATTAACAAGTCCTGATATCAATTGTTGCGGGAAATTTATGTTGGAGAGGGGGCGTATCGATTATCTGCGCACTTCCGTAAAGCCCACCAGTTCTTCCCATCTGGAGCCAGGCCGGCGGTAGTAGAACAGGACCTGGTAGCTGTTGTTGGTCTGAAAAAAGGAACCTTCAAAGGCGGTATGATCGACGTACCGGGTGTTGCCAGACCGCTCTACCCACACGTACTGATAATCATAAACGCCCTGTTTAAGCAGGAGATCTCCATAGAAGCGCTGGTTGGCAGCATCGTAGTTGAGCTTGTTATCTTCCCGCAGATTGTAGGAGTTGAAGCGCCCCACCACGTAGGCGTCACCCTGATCCGAGGGAGCGGAAGCGGCCAGAGTAAATTTTACGGTGGCGTAATCGGCATCGGTACGATTGTCGCGACCGTCCTGATTACGGATGTAGAAAGCACCATTTTCATCAAAGTTGAAGGTATACCCAAGGGTGTTGAGATTGGGATCGGGAAGTAGCTGGACGATGTTCACCGAATCGCGAACGATTCGCGCGACCCGTTCTGTCTGGAAGCGGAGGCTTCGGATATCAAAACGGCGAAATTCATTGCCGGCCGGAAAATCAAATAAACGGATGTCGTTATAAACCAACTGCCCCTGACGCACATAAGTAGGTCGTTCTGCCAGCACGGCAATATCAAACCGGGCATTTTGCATTACGATTGTCTTGATATCTAAATAAGGATTTTGGATCGCCAGCTGTGGATGATTAATGAGCAGGTTGATCTTCTGGTTCTTATCCCGACTGGCCACCTGTGTAGAAGCAGCTATTTCGGCACCTATGGAAACTTGCGGGTTCACTACAAAAAAGCGTCGGGTTAAAATCAGCTTCCGCGGATCGTTGTCTTCGTACACCTTCAGCAGGTAGTTGCCGGAAATTTTGGGCCTGATGCTGAAGTTGGGTAGAGTGACTTCGTAATGGGTGTATTTTTGGAAGGTATTGAACGAAAAACGGTAATCGTTGATGCGGTCTTCCGAAAAATTCTCGAGGTAATCGATAGGAGAGAGGTTGCTGCTATTCCATTTCGAATCGCAGTGCTCAATAGTATAGTAGTAATTCCTGCTGCCGGCTCTCAAGTCGTCGAAGGCGAGAAGGAGCTCATCATTGGAACCCAAAGTGATGACGGGAACAGACTGTTCTTTCTGGCGGTTATAAAACTCTACGGTCTTTATTTGTGGAAGATCGGTCCAATCGTCGTACATCAGCTGTTGCCCGGGGGTGGCTGCCACAGGGGACGATCTTGTTCTGCGCTGGGCAGAACAAGATGTAAACAGGACGAGGAGTAATAGAACTGCCGGGAGCTTTTTCATGCTTGTATAACAGCGGTGTAAGCTAGGCGTTTTCTAAGTCCAATATTTGTTCGGCGAGGCTTTCCCAATCCGCTTGTACTGTTTGCAAGTCTGTCTTCGCTTTCTGGTAACGTTCGTTGACCTCCCTAAGTTTCTCCTGGTCGCTGTAAAGGCTTTCATCACCAAGCTCTAGCTCGGCCCGTTTGACCTCTTTCTCCAGCTCATGGATTTTCTCCTCCAGGCTCTGAAGCGTTTGGTTCAGCTTTTTCAGCTGCTTGCTCTTGTCTTCCGTAGGAGCGGCCTTCTCTTTAGGCTTTTCCTCCTTTTTCGGAGCTGGTGGAGCCGGCTTGTTCTGCACTACGCGCTTTGATGACCACTCTTCGTACTCCTTGTAAGTACCGGGATAATCTTTAATTTTTTGATCTTCGATGTACCAGATCTTGTTCGCTACGTTGTCCAGGAAATACCGGTCGTGAGATACGACGATCAGCGTTCCTTCAAACTGCTGCAAGGCCTGGATCAGGATGTTCACCGACTGGATGTCCAGGTGGTTGGTAGGCTCATCGAGGATCAGGAAATTCGCGTCTGCGGTAAGTGCTTTCGCAAGAGCTACCCTCGATTTTTCACCACCGGATAACACTTTGATTTTTTTGAATACGTCGTCTCCTGTGAACAGGAAACATCCTAAAATAGAGCGAAGTTCTGTCTCCGTGTGTTTGGGGGCGAAGGCCTGAAGCTCACGCACAATCTCATTTTCCAGGTGAAGCGATTCTAACTGGTGCTGTGCGAAGAAGGTCGTGGTAACGTTATGACCCGTTTCTGCCATTCCTTCAAATTCCTTATCTGTTCCTGCAATGATACGCAGTAGGGTAGATTTACCGCGACCATTCGCTCCGATCAGCGCAATCTTATCGCCTTTCTCAATCACCGCTTCTGCGTCCTTCAAAATTTGCAGTCCCGGATAGGATTTGCTGATGTGCTCCATGCGTACAACGTGGCGCCCGGACTGCTTGCTGAACTTGAAGCTGAAGTTTACCGTAGGGTTGTCGTCATCTACATCATCCACTCGTTCCATTTTCTCCAACGCTTTGATGCGGGATTGAGCCATCTTGGCCTTACTTGCTTTGGCACGGAAACGCTCAATCAGGCGCTCTTCCTGACGGATCTTGGCTTGCTGGTTTTTAAACTGATTGGCCTGAATCTCTTCGCGTAAAGCTTTCTCTTCTAAATAAAAACTGTAATTACCTGCATAGGGAATAAGCTTTCCTTTGCGGGATTCCACAATCTTATTTACAATCCTGTCGAGGAAGTAGCGGTCGTGAGATACGATGACGATGGAGCCTTCAAATGCCTGTAGATAACCTTCCAGCCACTTAATGGATGGTAGATCCAGGTGGTTGGTAGGCTCATCCAGCAGCAGGATATCAGGTGTCTGAAGCAGGATTTTTGCAAGCATTACCCGCATGCGCCAACCTCCGGAGAAGGTAGCTAAAGGACGGTTCTGTTCGTCCTCACTGAAGCCTAGTCCTGCAAGAATCTCATGGGCTCTGAATTCAATGTTGTAACCATCCAGAGCTTCGAATTCATGTTGTTTATCACTCAGCTTATGTAAGATATCGTCGGAGTAGTCGGTCTCTAATTTTTTCAGCAATTTCTCGATCTCTGTGTGCAGCTGGTTTTGACGTTCAAAAGCTTCCATTGCCACATGAAGAATGCTCTTGTCTGAATTGTAGGAAAGAAGATCCTGGTTAAGGTAGCCGATCTTGATGTCTTTAGCCATCGAAATCGTTCCGCTGGTGGGAGAGTAAGCACCGACAATCAGTTTAAGCAGTGTTGTTTTTCCTGTACCATTCGCCCCAATCAGTCCTATTTTCTCGTTGGGTTTGATATGTAAGTTAGCGTCGTCGTATAATGCCCTTGCACCAATCTCGAACGTAAGGTTGTTAATCGCAATCACAATGCAAATTTATAATTTTAACTCTATATAGCTTTCCTCGCAATTAGGCCCGGAAGAAATAGGACTTTGATGCTACAAACGCAAATCGGGAATGCTTATTTTACTGATCGAAAGGGAAGCCGAATTCAATGCCGGTACGACGAGAGCCTGCCTTCCTTCGTATTCAAGGAGCTGCTTATTTTACGGTTATTCCAGTTACTTCTTTTAGCTTGAAGTAGGATTTAGCAGCGGGGATAAATACTTCGATTTCCTTCCAGTCGATAGTTACGCTTTTCCCGATAAAGGCTTTGGGATTGCTGATATACTTTTCAGAACCAGGAAATTGTCTAAGCCATATGAAGCTCTTTTCTTTGTTATCCGAGCCGGTGAGAATGAAATAATTAAAGTCTTTCGTGTCAATTCTTTTGAGCACTCCTGTACTGGCCGAGCTAAGTTCGGCGTCGTCCGAGGAGTCAGATTTTACCAGGGCCATCGAGAGTTTTAAAAAGGACTCGCAGTTCTGATTCAGCAGGTTTTTCCCGATATCCATTCCCAACTGGCGCATAGCAGTTTGGTCTGTTATCTCCACTTTGCGTTCCTGCGTTAACGGAATTAGTAAAGCCGCCTGCTTCCCAAAGCAGTCCATAAAGGCTGTCTCTGCTTTTTCTTTTGTCTGGATGGACGAGAATCAAGCGTTTTCAGGCAGGCGCAATAGAATCTGTAATGTTTTGTTCTATTGGGCCGGTTTTACTTTGTGCGGTGGTAAAGAAGCAAAGAAGAGACAGTGCGGCGGATAACGTTAGGTGTTTCATGTTTTATTTTTTGCAAACATACGCCGGTGGCTAAGTCAGGTTACCAAAAAACAAAAGAGGCAGCTTAAACGCTGCCTCTTTTGTTTTTACCAGATTCTAATCCTGTCTTCCGGTTTTTTATAAAGTTTGTCTCCCGGTTTCACATTAAATGCTTCGTACCAGGCATCCATGTTTACCGGCGCACCAATGGTGCGATAAGGACCCGGAGAGTGTGGGTCAGTAACAATAAATTGTGCGGCCGTCTCATTCAGAATATTTCCTCTCCAAACCTGCGCCCAGGAAAGGAAAAAGCGTTGATCGGGTGTGAAACCGTCAATTTTCTCGTTCGACTGCCCTTGCTTCGTCATCTTGAAGGCTTCGTAAGCAGCATTTAAGCCGCCAAGGTCACCGATGTTTTCCCCAAGGGTAAATTTACCGTTTACATGCAGGGTGTCCAGCACGGTATAGGCGTTAAATTGCTCTACCAACGCTTTGGTCTTTGCATCAAACTTAGCTCGATCTTCGTCTGTCCACCAGTTTCTCAAGGTTCCGTCTTTATCGTACTGACTTCCGGAATCGTCAAAACCGTGGGACATTTCGTGCCCTATGACAGCACCGATACCACCATAATTTACTGCGTCATCGGCGTTAGGATCAAAAAACGGGAATTGAAGAATTCCCGCAGGGAAAACAATCTCGTTCATCACCGGACTGTAATAAGCATTTACAGTAGGAGCCGTCATTCCCCAACGGGTACGGTCTACCGGTTTACCTAGCTGGTTGATCATATCATTGTATGCCCAAACAGAAGCATTACGGACGTTATTGAAGTGAGAAGTCCTGCTTATTTCCAGACCTTCGTAGTTTTTCCATTTGTCCGGATAACCGATCTTCGCTTTAAATGCCGCCAGCTTAGCCAGAGCCTTTTCCTTCGTCGCGTCGCTCATCCAATCCAATCCTTTGATGCGGATTTCAAATGCTTTGCGCAGATTTTCTACCAGTACCTGCATTCTCGCTTTCGCCTCCGGCTTAAAATGTTCCTTCACATACAGCTGTCCAAGCAACTCACCAATAGTATTATCAGTTAATGCAGAAACGCGTTGCCAGCGTGGCGTTTGTATTTTTTGGCCGGTTAGCACCTTGTTGTAGGCAAAGTTGGCATTCACGAAAGGAGAACTCAACTGAGACGCTGCGTTTTTCAATACGTTCCACTGCAGATAGGTTTTCCAGTCCGCTACAGGAACTTTACCCAGAAGGGAATTCAACCCTACAAAAAACTGGGGGTTAGAAACGAGAATGGTGTCCTGTCCGTTTACTTTCAGCTTGCTCAGGTACGACTTCCAGTTAATTGCTGGTGTCGACTTGTTGAATTCAGAAATGGCAAACTTGTTATACGTTTTCTGCGGGTCACGCATCTCTACGCGGCCCATTTGTTGTTCGGCAAGCGCTTTTTCAATAGTAAATATTGTTTCAGCATGTTTTTGAGCTACAGCCGCCGATGTTCCTGTCAACTGAAACAGCGTGCTCACATATGTTTTTAGAGCCTCTTGTGCTTTTAAACTTCTGGCATCCGTTTTCAGATAATAGTCTCGATCCGGAAGAGAGATACCGCCCTGCGTCAGTTGCGGAACCATCTTTTCCACGTTTTTCCGGTCCTGACCAACATGGAAACCGAACATGGGCGATGCGGCACCGGCGATGCGTAAATTCGCAGCTTCATTAAGTACTCCAGAGAGATCCTTTATTCCCTGAATTCGACTAAGATCTGGTTTGATAGGCTGGTATCCTGCTTTTTCAATAGCTAGGCTGTCCATGGCCGCCGCGTAAAAGTCACCTACTCTTCTTTCAATAGAGCCTTTAGGTGCAGTCTTGTCTGCAGCAGCATCTGCGAGCAATTTCTTCACTGCGTTGATGTTAAAATCTCTGAGTACCTGGAAGCTTCCCCAACGGGTTTCCTTTGCGGGGACGGGGTTGTTCCTGATCCAGGTACCGCCTGCGTAGGTATAGAAGTCATCTCCGGGTTTTACAGAAAGATCCATATGTGCCGGATCGATGAATTTTTGCTGAGATTCCTGGGCGGAAACCTGAAGGGTACAAGCAATCATACCCATTGCAATAAGCTTAAAACTTTTACTATTCATTAATGATTTGTGTTAATAAGTAGATTTCCTAAAAATAACTTCTGATCGGTTGAAAAATTATTCTGATTAAGTGGCGGGATTGGAAATCCAGGTGTAAAAGAACTAATATGTTCCGAGAATGACAAAGAGGATTTTTAATTTTTTCGTTACAATAACTTAATCTACGAGTGCTGAGGGGGGAAGATAGTGACTAGACTAGTGTTCTGTTGGTACAACAGCATTAGCATTCAAAAGACAAAAGCCTGTAAAACGTTACAGACTTTTGTTTTTTGTTTGTCTGGTATCAATCGTAATCTCTCAGATATTTCAACACCGTTATTCCGAGAGGAGGAAGCGTGAGGTTCACCGAGTGAGAACGTCCGTGTTTAGGAATAGGGAAGGCCTCAATATCTCCGCTGTTCAAAATATCCGCACCGCCATATTTGAGATTATCTGAATTGAAAATTTCTTGGTAATAGCCCATCTTCGGCACACCGATACGGTAGTTTTCTTTCACTGCAGGCGTAAAGCTGGCCACAAAGATCAAGGACTCGTCCGGATCTTTTCCTTTCCTCAGCCAGCTGATCACACTGTTTGCCGAGTCATTGATGTCGATCCATTCAAAGCCCTCCCAGCTGAAATTGTTTTCATAGAGTGCCGACTCGCCTTGATAGAGTTCGTTCAGGTCTTTTAGCACTTTTTGAATGCCGTTGTGTAACGGATGGTTGTTTTCATGCCAGTCAAGACTGAAGTCGTGACGCCATTCATGTCGTTGCGCAAAATCTCCTCCCATGAAGATTAGTTTCGCACCGGGGTGCCCGAACATATAGCTGAACAGCAGCCGCAAGTTGGCAAACTGCTGCCATTCGTCGCCCGGCATTTTATTGATTAGCGAACCCTTTCCGTATACGACCTCGTCGTGTGAAAGGGGCAGGGTGAACTTCTCTGTAAAGGCGTACACTAAGCTAAAGGTGATTTCGCCTTGGTGATACCTGCGGTAGATAGGGTCGGTCTGGAAATAGTGAAGCGTGTCGTGCATCCAGCCCATCATCCATTTCATATCAAAGCCTAATCCTCCGATGCTGGTTGGATGGGTAACGCCCGGCCAAGAAGTTGACTCTTCCGCCACCGTAAAGACGTCGGGGTGATGTTGATGAACTGCGTCGTTAAATTCCTTCAAGAAGCTGATAGCTTCCAGGTTCTCCCGACCGCCGTGCTGATTGGGGATCCATTCGCCTTCCTTCCGCGAGTAATCGAGGTAAAGCATCGACGCAACAGCATCTACACGCAAACCGTCAATATGATATTTATCCAGCCAATAAAGGGCATTGGAGATCAGAAACGCTCTTACCTCATTTCTCTCCAGATTGAAAATGTTACTTTTCCAATCGGGGTGAAAACCTTTTCTCGGATCTGCGTACTCATAGAGGTGTGTGCCGTCAAAGTAACCCAGGCCGTGCTCGTCGGTAGGGAAATGGGAAGGCACCCAATCCAGAATTACGCCTATTCCTTCCTGGTGCAGTGCGTCAATTAGGTGCATGAATTCCTGCGGTGTGCCGAACCTGCTGGAAGGAGCATAGTAGCCTGTAAGCTGATAGCCCCAAGAGCCGTAGAAGGGGTGCTCCATCACCGGCATAAACTCCACATGCGTAAAGCCCATGTACTTACAGTATTTCGGAAGCTCCACTGCCAGGTCCTTGTAGCAAAGGAATTCCCCTTCTGCATTTCTTCGCCAGGACCCAAGGTGTACCTCGTAGATGGAGATGGGCTTGCTAAGCGCATGGGTGCTGGCCCGCTCTTTCATCCAATGTTCGTCGTTCCAAGTGTAGCTGGTGTCCCAAACGACGGTAGCGGTGGCGGGAGGCGTTTCCCAATGAAAAGCATAAGGGTCGCCTTTTTCTACTGAGTAGCCGTTAAACGACTCAATAAAGTATTTGTAATATTCTTTGTCGCCTACCTCCGGTAAGAAGGCTTCCCATACTCCCGATCCATCCCAGCGAAGTTTCATCGGATGCCCCTGCCGGTTCCATGCGTTAAAATTGCCTACTACCGAGACGAAGCGGGCATTTGGTGCCCAAACAGCGAAGTACGTTCCTTTTTGGCCTCCTACTTCCACCAGATGTGCGCCGAGCTTGTTGTAGAGATGATAGTGTTTCCCGGCCTTAAAAAGTTCTATATCGAAATCAGAGAACAAGGAAAAGTGCGATTGTTCATCAGTCATCAGTCCCACTCCCTGAAGGGATTCCCCTGCATTTTCTTCGTACTGTGGTACTATTTGCGATTTTCTTCGTGTCATAACTTTCTTCATTTTATGCAGTTACCATTCCGTTATCCTGCATAATTGCCTTAATTCCCCTTATCGGGATGATGACCCAGTCAGGTCGGTTGTTCAGTTCGTAATTTAGCTCGTATATCGCTTTTTCCAGCAGGAAGGTTTGCATCAGGATATTCAGATCTTCCTTGTTGTTAGGCACGAGTGGAGTTCCTGAAACGGTTTCCAGATAAGCTTTCATGAAGAACCCGCTCATATAATGATACCACTGTTCTGCGTAAGGTAACAGCTTCTCCATGTCTTCTCGGTTGATCTGATCATCAAGGAAAAGACCGCCATAAGCGGCATAATGGAAAGACCTGATCATGCCTGCCACATCGCGAAGTGCTGATCTTTTCAGCCTTCTCTCGCTGTACGGTCTTGCCGGTTCGCCTTCAAAGTCGAGGATTACGAAGTCTTTACCAGTAAACAATACCTGACCGAGATGATAGTCGCCGTGAGTTCTGATCTTCACCACATCTATTTTTTTGCTATAGATGCGTTTCAGCACATTCAGGATTTCAGTGCGCATGTTCAGCAGTTCTTCCGCTTCTCCGCGGATACTTTCATCCACCTTTTTGATATTCCGGCTTTGATTCTGGAAGGTAGCTCTTACCAGGGATTGGAGGGAAGAGAATAGCGATCGCTGGTAGTGCAGCGAGTACTCTTCGGGCCTGAACTCTGGTATGTCGTCGCCTTTCAACAAAGCAAGATGCATCTCACCGGTCCTGACTCCCAGCAGACGAGCTCTTTCAGCTATGCTCGCATCCAGAAGCAACTTAAATTCTTCAGGAGCATCTTCGTAGGCAACGGGGTCTGTCAGTGTTCCCCGAAGGTCGGAAGCTGGCGGTTCTACCCGTGTTCCTGACAATAGCGTTTGATTGTAGTCGTTCAGACGGTCAAGCATGTAACTCCATGCGTCACCGCTGTTCTCCACCATTTCCTGCATCATGCCTAACACCATGGTGTCTTTCTCATATTTCCATTCAATTGCGCCTAAAAATGATGGAATATTTTCAAAGTGGGCATGGTTGGTGAGGAAATGGGTAATTTCCAGATCCGGGTTAATAGCGCGGTCGACCTTCCGATAGATCTTCAGAAAGAACTTATTGTCGAAGGTGAGGGAGGTATTGCTCTGTTCAGCAGACAAAACACGCGATTTCACTTTCTCATGCTCAGAAACATAGGTCCTCAGGGCCTTGGTTCCTGAAAACGCCAGCGCGCTGTCTCTTAAATCGATGGTTTGGTTTCCGGAAATCTTATTAAACAACAACTGCTGAAACTCTTCACAAAACAGCGCATCGAACAGCACGCCGTCTTCACCCTCCAGCCGCAGTCTCGATAGCACCGCTTTAGGGTTCTCTGATTCCAGGGTTGCTGCTACAGAGGCTGATCCAAAGGTAACGGGCAGCTGATAGATTTCTGGTAGTCCGCTATGGTAAGCTACTTCTACCAGTAGGATTACTGCTCCACTTTTAGCAAGGGGAATAGCAGCATGATTGATGATCTTAATACTTTCTATCGACCGTCCCTTACCTCCAAACCAGCGCACTTTCATCAGATAGTCGGGCAAAATCGTTTTCTCCAGGCGGGCGAAGGTCTCTTCTTTGGTAAAGTCTTTCCAGCTTGTCAGTTCTACCATTGGCAGTGTCCGTTGCTCCGGAACGTCTGCATTCACCTGCTCTAATAAAAACCAGTAGCAATCGTAGGGGCCCAGGGTAAAGAAATAAGGCGTTTCGTCCTTGATGCCAGGAAACTTATTCTTACTGAACACTTCAACCGGAACGTATCCCTTGTAAGCACTCAGATCCAGTTCTGCCGGTTGCGAGTAGCGCGATAGGTTAACGATAACGAGCATTGTTTCGTCCTCATAAGTCCGCGTAAATGCGAGTACCTTCGAGTTCTCCAGGTTCAAAAACTTGAGATCTCCCCGGCTAAAGGCTTTGTATTGCTTACGTGTATTGATGATCCGTTTGGTCCACCACAACAATGAGCTGGTGTTTCTGCGTTGGATATCTACGTTTACCGACTCGTAGTGGTAGGACGGGTCGAGGATCACCGGCAGGTACAGCTTGTGCGGGTTTGCTTCAGAGAAACCTGCATTCCGGTCGGACGACCACTGCATAGGCGTGCGCACCCCGTCGCGGTCGCCGAGGTAGAAATTGTCTCCCATCCCGATCTCATCGCCGTAATAAATAACAGGGGTGCCGGGCAGCGAGAATAACAGGTAATTCAGCAGCTCGATCTTCTGCCGGCTATTGTCCATTAGCGGTGCCAGGCGGTGGCGGATGCCGAGGTTAATACGGGCTTTCGGGTCTTTAACATACACTTTATACATGTAGTCACGCTCCTCGTCCGTCACCATCTCAAGCGTCAGCTCGTCGTGATTACGGAGGAAGATGCCCCACTGACACGTTTCAGGGATGTCCGGGGTTTGATCAAAGATGTCGGTGATCGGATACCGGTCTTCCATTTGCAAAGACATAAACATCCGGGGCATTACCGGAAAATGGTAGTTCATGTGACATTCATCGCCGTCTCCAAAATAGGCTGCCGAATCCTCAGGCCACATATTTGCCTCCGCCAGCAACAGCGTTCCCGGGAATTTCTCGTCGACATGTTTGCGCAGCTTTTTCAAAAAGGCATGCGTCTCGGGAAGGTTCTCGCAGTTCGTCCCTTCTCTTTCAAACAGATAAGGCACTGCATCCAGCCGGAAGCCATCAACGCCCATCCGACACCAATAGTCGATCATCTTGAAGACCTCTTCCTGCACCTGGGGGTTGTCATAGTTCAGGTCAGGCTGGTGATGGAAAAACCGGTGCCAGTAGTATTGCTGGGCAACAGGGTCCCAGGTCCAGTTGGAAGTTTCATAATCCTGGAAAATAATGCGGACTTCCCTGAATTGATTCGGGTTATCGGTCCATACATAATAATCCCGGTATGGCGATCCTTTCGGCGATTTTCTTGCCCGCTGGAACCAGGGGTGCTGGTCCGACGTATGGTTGATCACCAGCTCGGTAATGACCTTCAGATTGCGTTTGTGAGCTTCTTTTAAAAATTGCCTGAACTCCTTAATGTCGCCATAGGAGGGATTGATGCTGTAGTAGTCCGCAATATCATAGCCGTCATCCTTTAACGGGGATGGGTAAAACGGCAGCAACCAGATAGCAGTTACCCCCAGGTTCTGCAGGTAATCGAGTTTTTCAAAAAGTCCTTTAAAGTCTCCAATTCCATCGCAATTTCCATCGCGAAAAGCTTTGATGTGAAGTTCGTATATGATGGCATCTTTGTACCAGTGAAGCTTATCGTCTAGTTTCGTTTCTTTCTCAGGCATAGTTCGGTTATTTAAGTTCAACCCTGAATACATGCACGGGCATCTCAAAGGGGTTCAGTTCTACATAGTTCCAGTCATCCACCCAGCGGTAACGGCTACCACTTAGCAGGTCGTGCACAAGGTAAGGCTGGCCCGCCGTTAATCCCAACAGGTTTAGTGGCACCTGCACATGCGCACCCTGGGTGTTGTGGACGTCGAGGTTAGCCACCACAATGAAGTGCTGGCCCGACTTCTTATCAATTTTCGCAAAGCAGAAGATTTGATCATTGCTGGTGCTAATCAACTCCAGGTTGTAAGTGGTGTGGAAGGCAGAATGTTCTTTTCGGATCCGATTAATCCGGGTGATAATGTCTTTAATGCGGGTATATTTATCCCAGTCCCAATGCCATATCTCGTATTTTTCATTGTCAATGTATTCTTCTTTGCCGGGACGGGGGGTGTTCAGACCGAATTCGTATACCGGTCCGTATAGACCATAGTTTGCGGACATGGTTGCAGCAAGAAGTAGGCGCAGGATATGTGCATTTTCTCCACCGTAAGTTAGAAAAGGTGGCAGGATATCCGGTGTGTTGGGCCAGAAATTTGGCCTGAAATAGTACCTCCGCTCAGTTTTGGTAAGCTCGGTGATGTACTCTTCAAGTTCGTACTTGGTATTTCTCCAGGTAAAGTAGGTGTACGATTGGCTGAATCCGATCTTCGCCAGCCGTTCCATGATTCTGGGCCGCGTAAAAGCTTCGGCCAGGAAGATGATTTCAGGATGCGCTTTTCGAACCTCCCCAATCATCCATTGCCAAAACGGAAACGCCTTTGTATGCGGATTGTCTACCCGGAAGATGCTCACTCCCTGCTCAATCCAGTAGTCGATTACACTTTTTAATTCCTGCCAAAGGTTCTCCCAGTCTTCGCTTTCAAAGTTGATAGGAAGGATGTCCTCGTATTTCTTAGGCGGATTTTCAGCATATTGAACGGTGCCATCTGGCCTCCATTTAAACCACTGCGGGTGTTCTTTTACGTAGGGATGATCGGGGGCGCACTGATAAGCAATGTCCATCGCGATTTCAATGTCATAGGCTTTCGCCTGTTCAAGCAGGTCCTTGAAATCTGCCAGACTACCCAGCTCCGGGTGGATATCTTTATGACCTCCCAGCCTGTTTCCAATCGCCCAGGGAGAACCGGGCTCGCCCGGTTCAGCAACCAGCGAGTTGTTTTTACCTTTTCTGTTGATTTCTCCAATCGGGTGGATGGGAGGGAAGTAGATAACGTCGAATCCCATCTTCGCTACCCGAGGCAACAGGCGAGCAGCATCTTTAAATGTCCCATGTTTTCCAGGCTCTGCAGCTGCTGATCGGGGGAAAAACTCGTACCAGGAGCTGAAGCCTGCTTTCTTTCGTTCAATCTCCACGTCGAATATGTGTGGATAAAGGGTGTCAAGCGTTTTATCGCGGAGCCGGTACATTAGTTGTGCTACCTCGTTGCTGGTGGCCAGGGCGACTAGCAGGTCGGGACTTTCATCTCCCCGAAGTCGCGAAGCATATTGTTGCAGGGCTGCTTTGTCACTTTCGGAGCTAGTAGCTAACGTTTTTTCTAATAGTTCGGCCCCGATTAAAAGCTCCACCCGAATGTCTTGATTGGCGTCGAATTTTTTCACCAGTCCTTTTTTCCAGGTGGTATAGTGGTCAATCCAGCCTTTGACCTGAAACTGGTAAAAGCCCAGCTGCTCCGGTTGGAGTATGGCCTCCCAATGGTCATTTATGACGAATTTCATAGGTAGCTCGGTCCAGTTATCCTGATCTTTCAATCTTACCAGAACTGCAGCCCCTACTTCGTCGTGACCGTCACTGAAAATATCGGCCGAGATAATTACTTCTTCATGAATCGCCGCTTTTGCGGGAAATTGTCCCCCTTCAATAGCTGGCGATACGTTGGTGATGATAACTCTTTTTCTTCCGTCGGAATTAATCATTACGTATGTTTTATAGATAGATAGAGAAGAGCTTCCTGTTAAAAGCTCTGTTCAAGAACTTTGTTCGGACAGTAAAAGTTTGAAGAAAATCGAATTCGAAATTTGGTGCAGGACAGTTATGTGAGCGGCCTATTTTGTTTAGAACTTATTTAGAGATAATTGGTTATTACACGAGTAAGCGGATTTGGTGGGGTCGTTAGTCACGATATTTAAGCAGCTGCCTATGATCATAAAATCTACTTTAACGTTTCTTATCGCTTTAACTCTCTCTGCAGCCCATCTTCCATCACAGGGCGAGCGGGTAGTCGGCAAAATTGTGAATGAAGATTTGGAACCTCTGGAAGGGGTTACTATCCTGAACGGTCGTACAAGGATAAGCGCCCAAACAAATTCAAGTGGTGTTTACTCGATTAAAGCCGTCCCGGGGGATCCCTTACTTTTTTCTCTCTATGGACGTATAGGCACTCGCAAGGTCGTCCGGAATTTGAAGCAGGTGATCAATATCATTCTTCTTGATGAACCGAAGGAGGAATTTGACATGGCAGAATTGGAGAAGAAACATCAGAAGCTTTCGAAATTAGCGCAACAGAAAGGCATTTGGAACTATTGACGTGGACATTAAAACTATGAGAAACAACACATCCCTCATGAAAATTAAATCGATTATACTGTCGGTTCTCCTATCTTTTTTTCTTCAGGGTTGTGTAGTAGTTGGTGGGAACTGGGGCGGCGGATGGGAGTTTTACTTTCTGCCATTCTTCCTGATTTTTCTCCTGCTCGCCTTTCTTCGTGGATTTAGACGAAGGAGGTAAAATTGATGGATATTAAAAAACCCGAAGGATCAGGGGTACCCCTGGCTCTCTTCGGGCTGCCTGATTAAAGTGATGCTGTTTTTATTTGTAAGGATCAATGGTTACAATGGAACCATCAGGACGGTGACTCAACTCTGTAACCTTAACATTTCTCAAATGTGTTTTTCCCGATAATTCTGTGTCGTGATAGAACAAGTACCATTTTCCTTTGAACTCAACAATGGAATGATGCGTTGTCCAGCCCTTAACCGGTGTTAGGATGACGCCCTGATAGGTGAAGGGTCCGTAAGGATTGTCGCCCGTAGCATATACCAGCTGATGCGTATCTCCAGTGGAATAGGTTAGGTAATATTTGTTATTGTTTTTATAAACCCAGGGTCCTTCAAAAAAGCGTCTGTTTTTATCCGTAGCTAGAAGAGGTTTGCCCTCCTTATCCAGGATTTTGATCTCTTTCAGAGGCTCTGCGAAGGTCTTCATGTCTTTGCTAAGTCTTGCGATCCTAGGGCCTAAAGCCGGACGGTTTCCGCTTGGTTCTTCCGGAGCGTTTGCATTATAGGTCCCGGTTTCCCAGCGTTGCAACTGACCACCCCAAATGCCTCCTAAATACATGTAATGGTTTCCATCCGTATCCTTGAATACTGCAGGATCAATACTATAACTTCCTTCTATCGGCTGCGGCTCTGCTTTAAAAGGACCAGCCGGCTTGGTGCTGGTCGCCACGCCAATTCTAAAGATATCGTTTTTGTCTTTTAACGGAAAATACAGGTAATAAGTACCATTTGCATAGGCAGCGTCAGGTGCCCACAACTGTCTTCCAGCCCAAGGGATATCGTCAACGCTTAGTGCCACACCATGATCTGTAACTTCCCCGCCAATACTATCCATCGAAAGGATGTGGTAATCGCGCATTGCGAAATGGTCTCCCTTGTCATTTTCCGGTACTCCCGCTTCAATGTCGTGGGAAGGGTAAATGTAAATTTTTCCTTCAAAAACGTGCGCCGATGGGTCAGCAGTATAAATGTGACTAACCAGGGGCTTGGAGATAGGTGTGCTGTCTTTTTGAATGCTGGTGCTAGCGGTCTGATTCGTTGTTGTTTTAGTCTTACAGGCTGCAATGACTAATGGAGCGAGAAGCAAAGCGGTCGCTGCGGTTTTTAAATCTTTTACCATGTTGTTTAATTTAGTGCAATCGGTTGCATAAAGAAACAAAAATAATTTGATTTCAAAGAAGTTGCGGCGGTTTTTTCCTTGGAAGCTTTACTTCTGGCTTTTTTTTGGGTATAGAGTTAGTATTTTTCGTTTATGCCGTTAGCGCTGCTGCAGCTGCTCCTGCATTAATGGTGTAAAGTGACTGATTCAACGTACAATTTCCGTCTTTAATTACCAGCATCTGTGGAGACTCGTGCTCAACGCCAAACTCTTGAGCTACAGCGTCTGAAACATTACGATAGCTGAGTAAGTCAAGGAAGTAAACAGCTGTCCCCTCCGGAATTAGCCCCGCATCCTCTTCAAACTTTTCCCGGGTCATTTTACTGATGGGACAACTGGTATTGTGTTTGAAGATAATCGAGCTACCCTTCGCATTTTTGATTGCATGAACTTGTTCTTCGGATTCTAATTTTTGAAATTCCATATGTAGGTATTGTTTTAATATTGATTCTGATTTTAAAGCAGCTTTTCGAGCGCACTTTTTGCTTTTGGCAGGTCAATTCCTGTTCCCAGGACTCCTTTAAAAATATCTCCCTGTTCCTTTATCTTGTCGAGGGCGTTAAATATCGTATAATCTTTTATGGTCAACCCCGACCTGATCTCCTCCCAGTCAAGGGGCATGGAAACTGTAGCACCGCTGCGTGGACGAAGGGAATAAGGACCGGCAACAGTAGCCTGAGGGCGGTTCTGTAGAAAGTCGATATATAACTTGCCCTTCCTTTTCTGCGTGAGACGCTCGATGCTGGTAAACTCCGGCAGTTCCCTGTGGACCAGCTTAGCAATTACCCGGCCGAATTCCTTCGAATCTTCGTACGTGTATTTTGCTTCGAGTGGGATATAGATATGTAGACCGGTTGAACCGGATGTTTTGCAGAAGGAAGTGATACCCGCTGAGTCGAGGACGTCTTTTGTAATACAAGCGGTTGCAATTACCTCCTCAAATGGATTTTTATCCGGATCAAGATCAATAATACACCAGTCGGGGTTGTCAGGTGAAGCACAGCGGCTGCTCCAGGGATTGATCTCTATACAGCCAAGGGAAACGAGGTATAGCAGACTCGCTTCATCATTTGCTACCGGGAATTCTTTTAGTCGCTTGTCCGTTTCGCTGTAGTATTCAAAGGTAGCGAGCCATTCGGGTACCTTACCCTTTACATCTTTCTGGTAAAAACTTTTACCATGAATTCCGTTGGGAAAACGATTCATAGTCTGGGGCCTTTCCTTCAGATATGGCAGGATATACGGCGCGACCTGATAATAATAGTTGAGCATATCCCGTTTGCTCACTCCCTCTTCCGGCCAAAAAATCTTACTCAGGTTACTGAACTTCACATCGTAGCCATTGATATTCCTAACCTGAGACTCTTCTGCGGGGTTCAGCAAGGTCTTTCTTTCTTTTTTGCCCGGCCGGGAGATGACCTGCTTTTCGTGCAGTGAGCCTGCATCCTCTACCAGTTTCGATGTACCTGCTGGTCGCTCTCTTGTTACCTCGCGGGCATTTTTATCCTCTCTTAAGCCCCTGAAAGACGGTTGCCGGATCGCCCCGTCTTTCGTTAGTTCCCGATAACTAATTTCTACTACCAACTCTGGTTGTACCCAGGTTACTGATGCTTTCGGGGGATTGGGCCGAAAGCGCGAAGGTTTGTTATAGTCGGGAACGACGTTGAATGGACATTCTTCCAAAATAAGCGGCTTTAATTTTTCCAGGATTTCGGACTGCAGTTTAGCGGAGAAGCCTGTGCCCACCGGACATACAAATTTGAATACACCCTCATCGAAGATCCCGAGCAGTAAGGCGCTGAATTTTCTGGATGTATTTTCATTTTTAGTATAGCCTCCAATTATAAGCTCCTGATGCAGTTCTGTTTTTATTTTCAACCAATCCTTCGAGCGGAGGTCGGGGTGGTACTTGCTGTCTGCTTTTTTAGCGATAATCCCTTCCAGTCCCATCTTCTCAGCGGCAGCAAAAAAGTCGGTCCCCTTTTCATTAAAAGTTCTGCTTACTTTAATAATTCCATCCGCCGGAACAAGTTGCTCCAGCAATTCTCTCCGGGTGGATAACGGTTCGTCCATCAAATTTTTTCCGTCAAGCCAGAGAAGGTCGAAAGCGTAAAATACCAGTTCACCGTCAGCCTCGCTTCTCCATCCCTGCAAGTCAGAGAAATCCGCAATCCCTTTTTCGTTGATCACTGCAATTTCCCCGTCAAGTATCGCATCTACTTTCCACTGTTTAAAAGCCTGGTAAATAGGATAGAATTTTTCGTTGAACGGGTTGTTATTTCGTGACCGCAATTCGACTGTTCCGTTGTCAACATAGGCTATTGCACGGTAGCCATCCCATTTAACCTCATAAATCCACCCTTCTTCATCGAACGCTTTATCCACCAGTGTAGCAAGCATCGGCTTTAAGTCCTTTGGTTTCTCTGCCGGCTTAGTTTCTGTTTTTTTTGCGTCCGATGTACTCTTTGCCATAAATTCGTTATTATTTCTATTCAACCGAGGTGCTGGCCCTTTGGTTTTTTATCGAACATCCTGCATATAAATAATATGGATCAATATCTGATAATAGCTTACGATTTTACGACGAAAACGCACTTGCCCGGCGAATGGAAGCCCGTCCCAAACACTTTGATATGGTGCGAAAACTGAAAGCGACGGGAAACTTTATTGTGGGTGGTGCAATTTTAAATGAGGCAGGGACTATGTGTGGGTCGTCCTTAATTGTGCAGTTTGAAACAGAAGACGATCTGCAGGAATGGTTAAAGCAAGAACCATATCTCCTGCATAAGGTTTGGGATAGGGTAGACGTGAAGCCTTTTAGGGTTGCAGATGTATAGAATGCCGGAAAGGTCGTGATAGAAAAACGAGTGGCGGGTTTTCATCCGCCACTCGTTTTTTTGCTATACTGCCAGGTCGCTCATGATCGCAGTAACCTTCTCATCCAGCTCTTTATCGCTTTGCTTATAATTTTCGCTGCTTGCTAAAGATCCTTTTACGCTGCAATAGAACTTAATTTTTGGCTCTGTTCCAGATGGACGGGCAGAGATGATGCTGCCATCCTCTGTTATAAACTGGAGTACATCTGATTTAGGAAGCTCGATCTCTTTGACAGATCCGGAAGTGATATCCGTTTCCTTTCTCAGCTCATAATCTTTTAGCGTCACTACTTTAGAATTTCCGAGAGACACGGGTGGATTGTTGCGGAACCTTTCCATCATTGCCTTAATCTCTTCAGCTCCGCTTTTTCCTTTTTTAGTCACTGATACCAGCTTTTCTTTGTAAAAACCGTACTGCTGATACATGTTCAACAGCACTTCGAACAGGCTGCTGCCTTTGTCTTTGTAGTAGGCCGTCATCTCTGCAATAAAGGCGGCAGAAATCACTGCATCTTTATCGCGCACCAGTTCGCCGATGAGGTACCCGTAGCTTTCTTCGCCACCGCCAATAAATGTTTTCTGGCCTTCGAACCGCGTCATCAACTCACCGATATACTTGAAGCCCGTCAAGGTGTTGTAGCATTCGACATTTTTCGACTTCGCAATTTCATCAATGATATAAGAAGTTACGATGGTTTTAACGATATATTCATTGCCGGTAAGCTTACCCTTCTCTTCCCAGGCTGTCAGCAGGTAGTTTATAAGCAAGCTACCGGTCTGGTTTCCGTTCAGAAGGACGAATTCGCCCTCGTTGTTTTTTACTGCGATACCTACGCGGTCAGCGTCAGGGTCGGTCGCCAGGATCAGATCTGCATCAATTTCCTGTCCTTTTTTTAGCGCCAGTGTCAAAGCTTCTTTTTCCTCCGGATTTGGATACACTACAGTAGGAAAGTTTCCGTCAGGTTGTATTTGCTCTTCTACCAATGTGACGTTGGTAAAGCCGAATCGCTCCAGCGCTTTTGGTACCAATGTTATGCCCGTTCCATGGATGGGAGAGAAAACTATTTTTAGGTCTTTTTGACGCTGGATAGCATCAGGAGAAACAGAAAGTTTCACGATTTTATCCAGGTAAAGTCCATCGATCTCTTCTCCAATTAACTCAATGTTTGACTCATCAGGGGTAAACCTTACTTCGTCAACTGACGTGATTTTTGCCACTTCCTCCATCACTTTCTTGTCTTCCGGAGATACGAACTGACCACCGTCTGCCCCGTAGGCCTTGTATCCGTTGTATTCTTTTGGATTGTGAGATGCAGTTAACATAACGCCGCTCTTACATCCTAATTCGCGGATGGCGAAAGACAGTTCAGGGGTAGGACGGAGCTCCTTGAAAAAGTAAACATAGATGCCGTTGGCAGAGAATACTTCCGCAGTGATGCGGGCAAAAAGATCGGAGTTGTTTCTGCTATCGTGGGCAATTGCAACCTTGATCTGTTCATTTGGATACGTTTTTTTAAGATAGTTGCTCAGACCTTGAGTTGCCGCGCCGATTGTATATTTATTAATCCTATTTGAACCAGGCCCCATGATTCCTCTTAATCCGCCTGTTCCAAATTCCAGGTCTCTATAAAAAGAATCAGTAAGTTCAGTGTGGGCTCCTGAATCCAACAAGCTTCGAATTTCTTTTTTGGTTTCTTCATCATAGCTACCGTTAAGCCAGCTATTAACTCGTTCTAAAACGGAAGGGTCTAATTCTTGCATAAAGTATAAGTTGTAAGTGTAGATTAAATTTAATGATACAAGTATAATGATTTGTCTGTTCTTCTGCTTGAGACAGATCGCATAGGTAAATTGTAGAACCTAGGCGGATTTCAACAGCTCGACCGTGTTCCAGTTCAATACCAGCCAGTCGGCAACTTCAACTTGGGTTTTAATTTGGGGAGGCATATCCAGCCAAATCATTCGTTCTATCTTCAAACACTCTTCGCGGCTTTTCAGTCCCCATTGTTTTTGCAATGCATGGATGAAAAAGATCATTTCGTAGCGGTTGAATCTGTTGAAGATCTCGTTGTTTGGCATTCCCCTGTATTTGTCCTCTTTAGGCTTAAAGACCAGAGAATTTTCGTATTTGTATTGCAGGTCGCGGAGATGGAGTAAAAAGTTCAAAACGGTAATCTAATTTCTATTAGTTCGCTAACAGATTTTTCAATTTTTGGTTTTGTTCTTGATCATTTTTTCATTGAAAGGACTAATTGCTTATAATATAGTTCAAAGTGTAGATTTTTTGAACGCTGGTTAGTTGGTCCTATGGAAGTTGGAGGCGATTTTAGTATAATTCTAACTAACTGTTTGTTCTGTAGTCTTTTAAATGCTAGGTGTTTCTGTTGTTTTGGCGCTTTAATAGCGGTTTTTGTTTCCTGCTAGGCGCAATGGCATTGTTCTTGTTTTACGGAGGTGACAACAAATTACACACTTATGAGACATCTTAATTTTTACTCCTTATTTCGCGAGAAAAAAAATACCAAACCTATTATCAATACCAACACTATTTTAACGGCCGCATGTATTGTTGCCGCTTCTGTTTTTTCTTCCTGCAAGTCCAATAAGGCTCTGTATGAGGCGCCTTCCGTGTACGGTTTTAAAGGCAAGGGGATGCTACCGCCGCCCGGAATGGTTTATGTGCCTTCAGGTACAATCCTTTACAAAAGTTCTGCCGACAACGATGGTGCTACTCGTAGGGTTAGCTTGAGTCCTTTTTTTATTGACGCTACCGAGGTAACCAATAAGCAGTATCGGGATTTTGTTAATTGGGTAGCAGATTCTATTGTAATTACAGATTATCTGAAAGACGATAGTTACTATCTGAAGCCGGGTAAAAGTTCTACATCTACAGCTAAATATATCGATTGGAGCCGAATCGACAAACTTGGAGCACCACTATGGCAAAGTAACGACGAGGCAATCACCTCAAAAATTATGGGGACCCTTGTCATCTCAGAAAACGGAAAGAAAGTATTGAACAGCGAGCTTCTAAAATATCAGTTGTCTTATTTTCAAGCGGGCGGCGAAAATGCTAACAAGCAGATTACTGAATTTGTGAAAGTGATCCCGGAAAACGCTGTGTGGGTTAAAGACTTTCCAAACTCACAGATGGGATTCATGGCCGCTAATTATTATGATCATCGCAGCTATGATAATCATCCCGTAGTTGGTGTTACCTGGAAACAAGCCCGTGCTTTCGCCGACTGGAGAGGGAAGGCTGCAGCTTCTCAGCTACAGCGAAACGCCTATTTAAAAGCCTATCAGCTTACATTCAACCTGCCTACTGAAGCGCAGTGGCAGTACGCTGCTTCCGGTGTTCGCCATCCGGAGGAAGCAGAAGGAAGTCCGGCTCTTAGTTACAAAGACCGTAAAGGAGAGAAGTTGCTGGTTAACTTCAAGCAGGGAGAGGGAAATTACACGCAAGACGGTTCTACGTTCACCTTGCCGGTGAAATCCTACAGCCCCAATACATTTGGCGTGTTCAATATGGCCGGCAACGTTTCAGAATGGACACTAGATGCTTTCAGCCCTTCTGCTGTAGAGTTCGTACACGACTTAAACCCTGTATTGCTTTATGATGCCGCTGATACTGACCCTGTAGTAATGAAAAGAAAAGTGATAAGAGGCGGTTCCTGGAAGGACAATGCTGAATTATTGAATATCGATACCAGAAACTACGAAGCCCAGGATGCTTCCCACTCTTACATCGGATTTCGGTGTGTAATGCCGGCCCCCGAATTGCTGAGCGAGCAAGTGCGTACCAGAAAGACGGCAAGCAAAAGCAAACGGAGCTCGTCATCAGAAGGAAGAGCTACAAGATCGACCTCAAACACTTCTTCTAAAGGAATGAAATCAGTATCAACTAAGGAATAATTGACCCTACGTCTAACCGAAGAAAAACAATGAAAAGATATATCTATACTACGCTAGCTGTAGTTGCGAGTTTAACAGCTAATGCTCAATTGAAACCAGACACGGTGGTGGCAGCAAGCCAAACTAACCTTTCAATGTCGTCATCTACAGCGGTACAGGCAGCTCCTACCGCGAATACACCCATGAAACCAGTGGACGGCTTTTATAACTACTCCGTTCTCGGGAATGCAACGCCATTCAATTACCCCTACATCAACCCGAACAATGTTCGTTTCTACAAGCGTTTATGGAGAGATATCGATCTTTCGGATCCTCAAAATCAAATATTAGCTACCCCAGGGAACACACTGATCGAGATGATTATTGAAGGAATTAAAGCTGGCAAAATTACAGCTTATGATCCTTCTGATGATAGCTTCAAGCATCCGCTTAAAGGCGACGAGGCTTTCCGGAAAATGTCGGACAGTGTACTAGTTCCTATTTTTGATGGAGATGGTAATCAGATTGACGCCAAAATGATGGCAAACGATTTTAGTCCCGAAAAGATCACCAAATTCAGAATCAAAGAGGATATCTTTTTTGACAAGCAGCGATCTAAAGTGGAGACGAGGATCATCGGCATAGCACCTATTATGAAAGTAACTTCAGGAGAGGTGCAGATGGGAGAGACGCCCGCTTTCTGGCTCTACTTCCCTGAATGCCGCAATGTTTTCGTAACTAAAGATATCTCTGACCCTGACCGTAATATCTTTGATATGAGTATGGATGATGTCTTTTTACAACGGAAATTCGCCAGCAGGATCATCCGCGAATCTAATACATCCGGTCAACGTATTGCTGATTATGCGCAGGATGAGGCAGAGCAGGAGAAAGAAGCCAAACGGATCGAGGAAAATATCGAAGACTATAAAAAGAAGATCTGGGGATATAATAAAAAGGATTAACGTCCGAAAACTAGAATTGTAAAGGAAGGCTTAACGCCTTCCTTTTTTTGTTTCCCAATAATGGCTACAACCGTTATCAAAACAGTGTGTTCCCCATTCTAAAATCTGCGGGTCGTTATCACCACTTGCGATCCCGGGTTTTGTATAGTAGCATTTTTTTCCGCGGTAACATAAATCCGTGTAGGTTTAAAGGGAGTGACGGTCGTTAAGGTGGCTTCTAACGCATTAGAGAAGAAACCACTTGAACTAACAAGACGACCAATGTTTTTAGTGCCGTCGGTTTCGGTTTCCAGCCAGACCACATAGACGTCCTTTGGGGGTGTCAACTTGCTCGGCGGCGCAAGGTTTTCAATGCTGACATTTACTGAGTAATTGTCGTTGTCGTCTTTCTCGATTTTGACTCGCCCGTCGGCCGCAGGCACCACTGTAGATGTAGCAAAACGAACCGTTTTTGCACAGGAGCAAAGCGTAAGGACCGGTAAAGCGAGAAATAAAACAAGACAGAGTGTCTGATTCGATTTTGAAGGATTGGTTTTCATAGGTAGAGAGATAGATGTATTGAACCAACTCGTCCCACTATTTTTTGTTTCGCTCCGGGAGCTCTGAATGCAATATTAACACCACCCCGAATTTTAAATGCGCTATTCTTTCAGATTTAGTAGTTTTACCGCCGAAAAAGCGAGGGAAGATGTGTCACACATCGTGGCCTCTTATCGTATAAAAAAACAAAGAAAAAATGAACTATTGGTTGGTCAAGTCTGAGCCCTTTAAGTACAGCTGGGAGAAGTTTAACGAAGATGGTAGAACTTTTTGGGATGGAGTGCGCAATTTTCAGGCTAGAAATAATCTGAAAGCTATGAAAGAGAACGATCTCGTTCTTTTTTATCATAGTAATGAGGGTAAGGCGGTTGTGGGGATTGCGAAGGTGGTAAAGGAATTTTACCAGGACCCTACGACGGACGATTCGAATTGGGTAGTGGTTGATCTCGCTCCTGTTGAAGCTTTGAAAAATCCTGTTACGCTGGAGAAGATCAAGGCTGATTCTCAACTGGCGGATGTAGGTTTGGTAAGACAAGGAAGACTCTCTGTAATGCAGTTGAAGCGCGAAGAGTTCGACCGGATTGTGGAGCTAGGCTCTGGAGAATAAATTTCTGGTTGAGTATATTTTTAAATATCTTTAAGGCGAGTTTAGCGGGAACTGCCCCCCTTGCCCTTTTACTTCTAAGGATGAAATTAAAACTAGTTTCGACCATACTAATGGTCATTTTCGCTGTCAATGTAGCTTCAGCCCAAAAAAAAAATAAGCAATACACTTCTAAGGTATATCTCACATCTAATAAGGTAGAAAGAGGTGTGCTGCAGTCTGCTGATGAAAAAGGAATTTACATTCTTGACAGACGAGACTCTACTCATTTCATCGATTTATCTCAGATAGCTGTTTTAAAACTGCGCCCAAAAAAGGCTGCATCGAGAGGAGCAGTGATTGGTTTACTTACTGGTTTGGCCATTGGGGCTACCGCTACCTATTTTATTGAGCCGGATGACGCACTGGAAAGAACAGTAAGCGCCGTAGGTACCGCCGGTTTATCCTTTGCGAGTATGGCTATCGGAGGCTCTATCGGCAGCAGAGCCCGAGAAACTTTTCAAATTAACGGTAATCGTCAGGACTTTCTGCAACACCTTCAACAGATAAAATCATTTTCCCTTCAATAAAGGGTGCAGATCACTGCATAGAAAAGCAGCAGGAAAGGCTAGTCAGTGCTTTTTTGCTGCTTTTTTTCATTTCTTTAATTTCTCAAATTGGTTAAAACTAAGTCGTTTCGCGAAGGTTTTTTTAGATACACTAACTATTGAAAACATGCGAGAAAAAGAATTAGTTCTTAGCAGGAACTGTGATGACATATGGAGGGAAATTTCAGAAGATTTCGCCCGAGATGCTCCCTTGCAATATCAAACCATAATTCAAGACGACGAAGCAAGTGTTCTGTTAGATTTAGATATTGATCTTGGTGGAGGCTTTGAAAGTGGCTACGAGCTAACCACGCTGAGCTCGAAAATAAGGAATAAAACCAACTTTCGTTTTGCAATTCATGATCAGGATTTCATCGACGAGATCGGAAAATTTTTTGGGATGCAGGATGCTACTACCGGGTATCCGGATTTTGATGAAAAACTAGTCGTTAAAACAAACAACGAAACAGAAGTGATGCTTTTATTTAAGGATGCCGAGGTCAGGGAAGTGTTGCAGGATTTAAAAGATTTTCATTTTGGAATTGTTTCCCATACAGACGACAAGGGAGACTCACAAATTTATCTCGAATTGGTGGTAGAAGAAGGGATTACAGATGTAACAAGACTACAGCTCCTTCACAGGACTTTTGTGGCGGTGTTGAAGCGGATCGAGAGTCTTCAACTTCTTTGAGGTCAGTGATTTATCCTTTTTTTCTTTGGCAATCTTTGCGGGGCTACCGAAAATGTAGTACAACTTTTTCCTTAGCCCCTTGGCTTTTTTTACATCCTCCAGTATATCCATGTACTCATGGAAATTGAGGTATAAGGGGTTTAGCTTACTGTCCAGCTGGGTAGTAAGCCCATAGTCAGGTTTCTCTTCCTCCTTCTGAAACGTCCCGAACGTCCGATCCCAAAAGATGAAAGTGGCGGCGAAGTTTTTATCCAGGTACTTTTCGTTTGATCCGTGATGTACCCGATGATGGGAAGGGGTAGCAAAAATATATTCGATAGCTGGATGAAGTTTGCCTATATACTCTGTATGCACCCAAAACTGGTAAAGCACCGCAATTTGGTTGGCAACAAAGAAAATAATAGGATGAAAGCCCGCAAAGGCAAGCGGCAGAAAAAAGATAATCTTGAAATGCTGTACCCAGCTTTGCCTGAAAGAAACGGTAAGGTTGTAGTGCTCTCCAGAGTGATGGACAACATGTGAGGCCCAGAAGAAACGCTGAAAATGAGATATTCTGTGGGACCAGTAGCTACACAGGTCATAGAGGATATAACATGGGATAAAGGTCCACCAGTTTAACTCCATGCGCCATGGAACGATATTGTAGATCCACACCGCACCATAGAGCAGAGTAATTTTCATCGCCAAATTTACCCCCAGGTTACCCGCCCCAATCAGCATCGACCCCAAAGTCTCTTTCATTTCATAGTTGTCTTTTTTTAAATACCAGGAGCAGAAGATTTCCAGAAGCGTAAAGAAAACTACTATAGGAAGGGAGTAAACGATAAGTTCTGGAGAATCTTGTTCAATTTGCGTTAGGGATTCAAAAGGAATCTCTGGGGCGCCAAATAATAGCAGTATCTGGTTTAGTTCAGTCATACTCAACATAGGCAAGCTTCTTAGGAAACGCTTACCAAGACGCAATGTTTAGGATTTTCCTTTTCCGGATCCAATGAAGCGACTAGCTTATCCTATTAGTGATGCTCGCTGTCTTTGTTTGGGATGATAAGTACAGGACAACGTGCCTTTTGCACCACCTTTTCTGCTACAGACCCTGAAATAAAATGATCGAAGCCAGTGCGGCCATGCGTTCCAAGAATGATCAGATCCGCATTCCATTCCTCAGCGGTACTTAATATTTCATCACGTACGCTTCCCATTTTATTAAATGTATAAACTGTCATCTCTGATCCATAAGCATCTGCAATACGGTCCAAAAGTCGCTTGCTTGCGTCCTCCTGGGCGGTAATCATCTCAGGCATCACTACCGGAGCTTCATTTACCAGGGGGTCGGCAAGGTAGGGGGTAGCCACAGGTATTTCGTTTACATGAATCAGCGCTACCTCTGCTCCAAGTTTTCGGGCCAGGTCAAATCCGTAACTCGCTGCCCGATCTGAGTACTGGCTGTCTTCTACGGCAATCAGTATTCGATGAAGTTCATTCAAACTTTTCATACACTGAAAACACCGAAAGTATTGGTTAAGTTTTTAAAGTTAGCCAGGCCTAAGCAAAAAATTATTTCTTTTGTATTTATAAGATGGATAAAGAATACGGAATTTGTCATTTGTCGATTGTTCCTTTAAGGGCAGAAGCATCCGACAGAAGTGAAATACGGAGTCAGCTATTATTCGGCGACTGCTTTGAGGTGGTGGAGGTATCCGAAAAGTGGGTGAGGATCCTCACCATTTATGATGAGTATTCCGGTTGGATAGACAGAAAGCAATATCTACCCCTAAATAAGCAGGACTACGGGACCCTTCTAGAAAGTACAAAGGTACTAGGGCCAGCGCCCTTCCACCTCGCGTCAAAGATTCGAACAGGCGAGCCGCTTTACCTCGTTTCGGGCAGCTCTATACCAACTTTGCAGGATGATAACTACTTTTCCCTCGGTGCCGAGCAGTACCAGCTTCTGGGATCTCCGGCTTTCGCGACAGGTACCGATTTTTCGAGTCTTGTTTGTGAATATGCCCATTTCTTTCTCCATGCACCGTATTTGTGGGGAGGAAAATCACTTTTTGGCATCGACTGTTCTGGGTTCACCCAAGTAGTTTTTAAGATGCTGGGGGTGAAGCTTAAAAGAGACGCCTGGCAGCAGGCAGAGCAGGGAGAAGTGGTGAGTTTTCTGCAGGAAGCCCGGGCGGGGGATTTGGCTTTTTTTGACAATGAGGAGGGTAGGATCACGCACGTGGGTATAATGTTGGACGACCAGAAGATCATTCATGCTTCAGGTAGGGTAAAAGTTGATCCGATCGATGATCAAGGGATTTATAGTCTGGATCTGCGCAAGCACACGCATAAGTTGAGAATTATAAAACGATATGTTTAGAATTTGATTCTTGAGCTGAAGAATTTGAATTTTTTTTCGTTTTTTGTGAAAGAGACTAAAATATGAAAAGTGTATTTTTACTAGTAGGTTTCTTGTTTCTTTCTGTTGCTTCCTTTGCGCAATACGGTCGATTACAGCGGCTTAGTACCAGCGACACCACTTTAGTTCTTAGAACTCCTGAAGAGACTATTTCGAAACTTAAAGAACAGGGAGATAAGAAGACTAGAAGGGTAGGCAATTGTATCGAATCTGTGGAGCGTCAGTTGGACTTTGTCCGTTCGGGCTTCACCACTAACCAACTCCCCACAATGAATGTCCAATCCTTTTTAAATTGTATAAAGTATTTGGAAGCAAATGGCATTGACGTAAATTACTACGTACAGGAATACTTCTACTATTTCCCGCAAAGGGGTTCTAAAGAAAATCGAACCAACAGGGCCTATTAGGCTGTAGTTAAGAGAAGTCAACTTTCCAGACGTTCACGTCTTTATCGTCGCTGATAGAAATTAAATTTCCGGTTTGTTTATCCCAGCAAATCTTATTAATTGAATGAGAGTGGGAGGGATAGCCCTTCTCTCTACTGATAATCTTTCTAAGTTTGAGGCTTTCTGCATCCCATATTTTTATAGTTTTATCCTGACTACAAGTAGCAAAATAAGGATATTGGGGGTGAAAGCGAATATCGTATATGGAGAAGAGATGCGCTACAACTGTATCTTTTAACGAGTAATCCAAGAGGTCCCAAACATTAAGCTTTGCATCCCGTCCACCGGAAAGCAAGCTTTTACCGTCGGGTGAATATTGAATAGAGGTGATTGGGTGAGTGTGGCCATTCAGCTCCCGAAGAAGCGTGTAGTCGTCAAGACTATAGATCCTGATAATATTATCCTTGCAACCAAATGCTACTTGTTTTTCATCCGGACTAACTGCAATCACCCGAACCGTCTGGTCGGCTACGTGGAACCTGTAAAGCAGCGAATAATCTGTTAAACTAATAACAGAAACAGAGCCGTCTTCCGAAGAGGCGAGAAGCTCTCTTTTGCCGGAAACGGAACAAAGGCCGAAAACAGGGTACTTATGATGATCAAGTTTGGCCACCACCTTTTGCGCTTCAAAGTCAAATATGGCTATTTGTCCACTCCGCATTCCAACAACAAGCACGGGAGCAGATTCAGGAGCATGGAGGGAGTACACAGAAGAAGAAACAGGCATAAGCACCTTGATAAACTCGTTTTTGCTGAGGCTCCATTCCACTACCCCTTTATCATTGCCAGCGGTAAATAGAATGCCCGGCTTCTGAGAAAGTTCTAGAGCATAAACCGGATTCTGATGTCCGGTTAGCGAGGCTATGCGTGTTACTTCTATCAATTACTTATGTCTTTGTTCCAGATTCTTAGCGATCGTCTCTAAACTGATGTTCTTCTCTTTCAAAAGAACAAGCAAATGAAAAACCAAGTCGGAAGCTTCGTTAATAAAATCGGTTTCTGTTTCATTTAGGGCGGCTATCACCGTTTCCACACCTTCTTCTCCTACCTTCTGGGCAATTTTATTCAAACCCTTCATGTGAAGTTTGTTCACATAAGAACCTTCGACAGGATTTTTGTAGCGGTCATTAATAATATTTGCCAGCTCGAAAATGAAGTTCTGATTGTATTCGGTTTTGAAACAGCTTCTTGAACCAGTATGACATGTAGGCCCAACCGGATTCACTTTAATCAATAGGGTGTCATTGTCGCAGTCGATGCTTATGTTCTTCACCCATAAAAAGTTTCCACTTTCTTCACCCTTTGTCCAAAGACGACTTTTTGTCCTCGAGAAGAATGTAACCCGACCTTCTTCCTCCGTTTTTTGATAGGCCTCCTCGTTCATGTACCCAAGCATAAGCACTTCAAGTGTTTGCTCATCTTGAATCACCACAGGAACGAGTCCGCCTGATTTAGAAAAATCTATATTCATTTAAAGTCTTACTTCAATGTTGTGGGTTCTCAGGTCCTCTTTTAATGCAGGAATAAGAATCTCACCGTAATGGAAAACAGAGGCAGCAAGAGCTGCATCTACGTTAGTTTGATGAAATACATCAATAAAATGTTGCACGTTGCCAGCGCCACCCGAAGCAATAAGGGGAATTGATATCTGGTCATTAATCTTGCGAAGCAAGCGATTGTCGAAACCTCCCTTGGTGCCGTCATGATCCATCGAGGTCAACAAAATTTCTCCTGCACCTCGATCTTCAGCTTCCTTAATCCATGATTCGGTCTCGAATTCCGTAGCTATCCGTCCGCCATTTAGGTGTACCAGATTTTTATCGCCTACCGCCTTTGTATCCACTGCAACTACTACAAATTGCTTTCCAAAAGCCATCGCGAGGTCATTGATAAGTTGTGGGTTTCTCACTGCGGCAGAATTGATAGAAATTTTATCTGCACCTGAATTGAGAAGTATATCAGCATCAGCTATTTCGTTGATGCCACCACCAATGGTAAAGGGAATATTTACATTCCTCGCTACAGCCTTTACCAGTTCTACCATAGTCTTCCGGCGCTCGTGGGTAGCTGTAATGTCCAAAAATACTAGCTCGTCGGCTCCCTGTTGGGAATATTGCCAGGCCAGCTCCACCGGGTCACCAGCATCCCGGAGGTCGACAAAATTTACTCCTTTAACAGTGCGACCGTCTTTAACATCAAGGCACGGGATAATGCGTTTTGCGAGTCCCGTGCCTTGATGATTTTTAGAATCGTAAGTATTTGAATTGCTCAAACGGCCTAAAATGAAATTAGCGATTTTAAGTTCCAGTCTTTGATTTCTTCGATGGTGATGCGGCCTTCATAAATTGCTTTGCCTACCACACACGCTTCCACTTTAATTTCCTGTAAAGCGCGGATGTCCTCCATCGAACTCACTCCACCAGATGCAATTAATTTGATGAAAGGAGAGTGGTCAAGCAATTTTTGATACAGCTCAACTCCTGCACCGCCTAGTTTACCATCTTTGTTGATGTCTGTGCAAAGGAAGCGGAAGAATCCTAAGTTAAGGCAACGGTCAACGTAATCCATCAGCTTAATAGGAGAGCTTTCCATCCAGCCGGAGTATTTGATCACCTCATCAAGAACATCGATAGCCACCACAATTTGATCTGATAATTTCTCTTTGCCGCAAAGCTGTTCGCTCAACTCAGGTAGAAAATCAGGGTTAGTAACCGCTTGTGTTCCTACGATCACGCGGTGAATACCAGCGTCTAAAAGTTCTTTTACCTTTTCAATACTTCTGATACCGCCACCGTATTGAACCTTCATTTCCGTTTTCCGGATGATATCAAACAGGTAACCCTGGTTGCTGAAGTCACCTTTAGCACCGTTCAGGTCGATGATATGAACGTATTCTGTACCGTTCGACTGATACTTCTCTATCATCTCCTCCAGTGTTACATCGTAAAATGTAACCTGATCGTAGTCGCCTTCACGTAAGCGCACTACCTTTTTGTCCAGAATATCAATTGCAGGGATTATGTACATATCTTTCTATAGTTCTGAAAAGTTTTTTAAAATTTTCTCGCCAGCTTCCCCTGACTTCTCGGGATGAAACTGAACTCCGTAAAAATTATTTTTTTGCAGCGCAGCCGAGAACTTAATGCCGTAATCGGTGGATGCGATTGTAAAAGTAGGATTAAATTCTATAAAATAGGAATGAACGTAGTAAAAGTAAGTTCCTGGTTTTATGTCTTTAAATAATTCATTATCAGGCACTGCGTTAACTTTGTTCCAACCAGTATGAGGTATTTTTAGTTTTAAATTTTCGGAAAAATGACAAGTTTTGACAGAAGCAATACCAAGCAGTTCAGCGTTGCCTTCTTCAGAAAATTCGGTCATTAATTGCATGCCTACGCAAATGCCTAAAACGGGCTTCGACGTTCCTTTAATCTTGGGAACCATCCCGCTCTCTGCCAGTTTTTGCATGGCAGCGCCTGCATGACCTACACCGGGAATAATATAACGCTCATATTTGTCGAACTCTTCCGGAGAATTGATCATCTCATAAGCGATGCCCTGTCTGTCGAGAGCTGCAGTGAGAGAGAAAATGTTGCCGGCTCCGTAGTTTACTATTCCCAGAAGTTTGGGAGTGGTTGAAGCAGAACCGGTATCGATACTCTTATTTTCTACCATAATTTGGGCTACAAATATACCGATAATCTCCGGTGAATAGGAAAAGGTATTTCCCTTGTCACAGGTCCTGCAATTTTTACAGCAGTCCTTTTGTGCTGGGAAGCTGCATATTGTTCACGTCCCGCTTCGCTGCCATTTTTATTGCTTTAGCAAAAGCTTTGAAAATGGCCTCTATTTTATGATGCTCATTTTGACCTTCGGCCTTAATATTCAAATTGCTTCGGGACGCATCTGAGAATGATTTGAAGAAATGGAAGAACATCTCGGTCGGCATTTCTCCCACCTTTTCGCGTTTAAATTCCGCGTCCCAAACAATCCAGTTTCTCCCTCCAAAATCAATTGCTACCTGTGCCAGGCAATCGTCCATGGGCAGGCAAAAGCCGTAGCGCTCGATACCTCTTTTGTCGCCAAGTGCTTTCGCGATGGCTTCACCTAAGGCAATTCCTGTATCTTCAATGGTATGATGTTCATCAATATGAAGGTCGCCTTTAGCAGTTATCTCCAGGTCGATGCTGCCATGACGTGCTATCTGATCCAGCATGTGATCAAAGAAATGAAGACCTGTACTTATTTTAGCTTCACCTTTTCCATCCAGGTTCAGCTTGATGAAAATGTCGGTTTCTTTGGTAGTGCGCACGTGTTCCACCTCCCGTTTTCCCACTTTCAGAAACTCATAAACATCCTTCCAGCTTGTGGTGTCAACGGCAATAACCTCGGCAAGGGTAGCATCTTTGTCTGTAATTTCCGCTAAGCCCAAGGTAGCATCCTGTTTCAGCCAAATCGCTTTGCAATCCAAGTTTTTTGCAAGAGCCACATCGGTAATCCGATCGCCGATTACAAATGAGTGCTCTAAGTCAAATCGGTCTTTATCAAAAAAGTGAGTAAGTAAACCAGTGCCCGGCTTGCGGGTTGGAGCATTTTCATGAGGGAAAGTCTTGTCGATCAGTACTTCCTTAAAAAAAACTCCTTCGGCTTCAAAAGCATCAATGATGAAGTTATGCACCGGCCAAAAGTTTTCCTCCGGATGGGAGCTGGTACCGAGTCCGTCTTGATTTGTCACCATCACCAGGTCAAAGTCAAGTTCCTCGGCGATCTTCGTAAGGTACTTGAAGGCTTGTGGATAGAACTTCAGCTTGGCGAATGAATCCACCTGGTAATCTTCGGGCTCCAGGCAAAGTGTACCATCTCTATCGATGAATAAAACTTTACGTGGCTGTGCTTTTACAGTCTCATTTGCCTCAGTTGTTGGGTTATCCAGACTCATGTTATGATTGAAAAGATTTGAGCGTATTGACTAAAATTTCGTTTTCAGAAGGAGTGCCTACTGTGATTCTCAAGCTGCCTTCGCACAGCTCCACCTTGGTGCGGTTTCTCACAATAATCCCCCGCTCCACCAAAAAGTTATAAATGCCATTTGCATCAGTAGTTTTAACCAGAATGAAGTTGGCATCAGAGGGGTAGATTTTTAACACGAAAGGCAGCGAGTGAAGATTACCAACCAGCTTCTCCCGTTCTCTGATTGTTTCCTTAATCCAGTCGTTAACCTGGTCAATATTTTTCAAAGCTTCCAAGGCTAATTCCTGGGAGGCCTGATTGATGTTGTACGGCGGTTTTACTTTATTGAAAACTTCGATGATCTCTTCACTTGCGAAGGCCATCCCCACACGCAAGGCTGCCAGTCCCCATGCTTTTGACAGCGTTTGCAGGATGACGAGATTGCTGTATTCAGTGAGTTCCTGGATAAACGTCTTTTGACGTGAGTAATTGATATATGCTTCGTCGATCACTACTAATCCAGGGAAGTTTGCCAGCACTGTTTCCACATCTTCTCGGTTGATTGAATTTCCTGTTGGATTATTGGGCGAGCAAATAAAGATCATCCGGGTATTCGCATCAATTGCTTCTGCGATGCCTTCCAGGTTCAACTGGTAGTCAGGAGTCAGCGGTACTTTTTTGATCGCTACATCATTAATGTTGGCAGATACTTCGTACATGCCGTAAGTAGGAGGAACGGTGATTACATTGTCGACACCCGGGCGGCAAAATGCTCTGAAGAGGATGTCGATCGCTTCGTCACTACCATTTCCCAAAAAAATGTTTTGAGGTGGAACTCCTTTAATCTCACTTAAACGTTTTTTAACCTCCCACTGTAAGGGATCCGGATAACGGTTATAAGCGGTTTCGAGCGGGGAGCCGTAGCTGTTCTCGTTAGCATCTAGAAATACGGACGCTTCTCCTTTAAATTCATCACGGGCGGATGAGTAAGGAACTAAGTTTTTTATGTTGTCTCTTAAAATAGAGTTAATATCAAAATTCATCGTTTTAGCATTAAAATGGACATTGCTTCAAATCTCCTTACTTTCCGGCCAAAGACTTCCGTACTGTCACGGCGTTCTTGTGCGCCTGCAATCCTTCCAGTTCGGCGAGAACTTCCACCGTTGTGCCCAGATTGTTTATCCCCTGAGCTGTCAGATGCTGGAAAGTGATCTTTTTTACAAAGGAATCCACAGAAACACCTGAATAGGATTTCGCGTAAGCGCTGGTTGGAAGGGTATGATTGGTGCCCGAAGCGTAATCACCGGCACTTTCAGGAGTAAGATTTCCCAGAAATACCGAGCCTGCGTTGCTGATCAAGCCGGTAATCTTCTGCCAGCTTTCTGTCGCGAGGATCAGGTGCTCAGGGGCGTACTCGTTGCTAAATGCCATCGCCTCTTCCAGGTCAGCAGCCACCACAGCATAAGAATTATCAATGGCTTGTGCAGCAATCTCCTTTCTTGGAAGTACGGCCAGTTGCTTTTCGAGTTCGGCGATTGTTTTTGCAATGATTTCCTCGGAAGTTGCCACTAATACCGCCTGTGAATCCACCCCATGTTCTGCCTGAGCTAGCAAATCAGCAGCGACAAAAACGGGATTTGAAGTCTCGTCCGCGATCACCAGCACCTCTGACGGTCCTGCCGGCATGTCAATAGCAGTAGGGGTAGTCGACTGAACAATCGTTTTTGCCTTGGTCACGTATTGATTTCCCGGTCCGAAGATTTTGTCCACTTTCGGCATACTTTCCGTTCCATAAGCCATTGCTGCTACAGCTTGCGCTCCTCCAACTAAATAAACGCGGTCTATCTGCAGCAGCTTTGCTACGTAGGCGATATAGCAGTTAATTGATCCGTCTTTCTGAGGAGGTGAACACACAACTATTTCTTTACATCCGGCAATCTTAGCAGGAACACCCAGCATTAAAAACGTGCTGGGAAGGACAGCTGTTCCCCCCGGAATATAAAGTCCCACTTTTTCAATGGGCCGAAATTCACGCCAACAGGTAACGCCCGGCATGGTTTCTACCTGGGCTTCCTTTTTTAGCTGCGACTGATGGAATTTATGAATATTGTTGTAGGCAGTGTCAATCGCCAAACGTTGCTCGTCGCCGATCTGTGCTGCTATCGTAGCTATTTCTGCCTGATTGAGGTAAAGTTTAGACAGGCTCACTTTATCAAAGGTCTCCGCAAAGCGGATCAGTGCCTGATCACCTTCGGCCTTCACAGCCGCAATAATTGACTCCACCCGTTCGCCGATTGTATTGTTCTCATCGGCATTACGTGAAACCAGTTGCTGTGTTGCTTCCCGATTTAATTCCCTGTATTGATAGATCTTAAGCATCTTTTCAGTAGTTAATCCCTTGAGATCTCGGTTAAGCCCGGATCTTTTCAGAGAAGAAGTTTAGGACGTTAAAGAATTATCTTTTCAATTGGCATCACCACAATTCCCTGAGCGCCGGCAGCTTTTAGCTGATTAATGCGGCTCCAGAAATCTTTTTCAGGAATAACTGTATGAATGGCAACCCAACCTTCTTCTGCCAAAGGAACTACAGTAGGGCTTTTGATCCCGGGTAGTAAAGTTTTGATCTCATCGACGTTCTTCCGTTCGGCATTCAGTACCACGTACTTCGTTTCCTTTGCGCGCAGAACGGATTGGATACGTTGAATAAGCTCCTGAATGAGCGGATCTTCCTCTTCTCCTTTGCGTCCGATAAGAACAGCTTCAGAGGATAGTACATCGCCGAAAGGCTTTAAGCCGTTGCTTTTTAAGGTGCCTCCCGTTGAAACGATGTCGCAAATGGCGTCCGCCAGACCTAAGCCCGGAGAAATTTCTACAGAACCCGAAATAGTTCTTATTTCGGCTTCCACGTTATTGTCCTTAAGAAACTTGCCGAGGATAACCGGGTAAGAGGTTGCAATCGCTTTTCCGTTAAGATCCGCAAGAGCTTGAATATCGCCTTTATTAGGGATAGCAAGTTTTAAAGTGCATTTTCCAAAGCCTAAGCGTTGGAGGTAGGCTACTTCAACTTCTGTTTCGCAAATTACGTTTTCACCTACAATTCCCAGATCAGCAATGCCATCCTGAACGTATTCAGGAATATCATCGTCGCGAAGAAAAAGAATCTCTAAGGGGAAATTGGATACCGGAGATATCAAAGAGCTTTTATAATTTTCGAAGCTTAAACCACAATTTTTAAGAAGCTCTACGGATTTTTCATTTAACCTACCCGACTTCTGGATAGCTATTTTGAGTGTTTTCAATGTTTAAATTTTAGTAATCAGACCAATAAAAATATTCGGGGAATCAGTTTCACGTAGAAACATACATTTATCTATCGCCGCAATGGCGATGATGAGCATGCATGTGATGTGTGAAAACTAATATCATTTGTTGGTTCCTGATTAAATCGGGAGTCGCAAATATACGTATCCCACCTAAAAATTAAAATTTTATATCCTTTTATACGCTCCGGGTTTCGTTTTAGAGAACGCGAACAAATTTTTTCTGCTTTGCTGCAGCAATTTTATTTTTGCAATCCCAACTATCGCAATGCCGGAAGTAGTTTTAGTTATTTTTATTATCGCACTGATTTGTTCTCCACAAATTCTTGCTGGTTTACTTGCAAGAAGCATGGGACGTAGCTTCTGGTTTTGGTTCTGGATCTCTTTCCTGATCCCTATTATTTCGTTAGTGATTCTTCTGTGCAAGAAGGATGACCGGCCTGGCCAAAGTTATAAGCTGGCCGATCACGTAAAAGGGGAGTAGTCTTCGTAATGCTACAACTGCTGCTGCGGGGCTTGCGCTTCCACCACTTGTTTTAAAATTTCTTCAACCCCGAGTGAGCTATTGTTTTTTGTGGTGTATTTCGCCGCCGCCTTTACGTCCGGATGCGCATTCTCTACGGCATAGCTGAAGGCAGCCCGTCCCAACATGCCTATATCATTCTGATAGTCGCCAAAGGCAATTGTTTCTTCAGGGCCTATGTTGAACTTGCTCTGCAGGTATTCAATAGCGTGCCCTTTGTTGGTGGCCTTGTCGGCGATATCCAGCCAGATCTTTCCGGAAACGGTTACCTGCATTGATTCCCGGTACTGTTTGAAATGCTGAAAACTATTCCGCTCGGCTCCCTCAAAATCACAGATCGCAATTTTCAAAAAGTCGTCATCCTTGACGTGCTCGAGGCTCTCTACCAGTTCGTATTTATCGTAATACATCTTCACCTGCTCCAAAAAACGGGGAGTATCGTTTTCGATGTAAGCCTGTTTCTTTCCGCACAACACTACTTCAGTGCCCGGGAGGCTGCCTGCCTCTTTAAGAATTCTCTTCACTAAATCAGGATCAGTGGGCTGCACCATTAACTCTTGATCCTTTTGCACTACATAGCCGCCGTTCTCTGCCACAAAGATCACATCGTCTTTTACCCGTTCAAACGTTTTGATCAGGTTGAAGTATTGCCGACCGCTGGCAGCAACGAAGAGTATCCCGAGCTCCTGTAGCTGCTGAAATAGCGAGTAGAACTCCCCGCTCAGTTGGTGCTGAGGATTGGCAAGCGTGCCATCCACGTCGGTTGCGACAAGTTTTATATTTGAAAAATCGATCATGTATAAGCTGATTTAAGTGGTGAAAATAGGAATTCCTGCCCCTGAACCTAATGCAATTGCTTGTGTACAAATTTCCTGCCGATTAGCAGGATGCCCAGGCTACTGACCGAACAGGTTGCCATTACGGCGGTCATCGGAATTGCTGTATGGTTGGTCAAAATGCTGACGCAGAAGGAAGTGAAGGCGCCCACGGCCATTTGAACACTTCCCATCAGTGCCGAGGCACTGCCCGCGTTTTTTGAAAAAGGAGCCATGGCCAGTGCTGAGGTGTTCGGGAAAGTAAATCCCTGGCAGCAAAGGAAGAGAAAGATAAGCGCAATGGTGCTGTAGAGTCCGGTGAATCCAAACATGGCTCCGCTAACAAGCAAAAGCCCTGTACTTACCTGACAAATGAGGGCTCGCAAAATGATAGTTCGGCTGCTAAGGTGTTTTAAAGCAACCGTGTTTAATTGGCTGGAGCCGATAATACCAACAGCAATGGCGGCAAAAATCCAGCCGTACTCCTGTTCAGTCACCTGGAAAATCTCCATAAAAACGTAGGGTGAGCCGGAGATATAAGCATAAAGCCCAGCTGCGGCCACAGAACCACTAAGGGTATAAACAAGGAATTGAGGCTCTTTCAATACTGCCAGAAAGTTGCGGAGGATGGGGCGCGGTTTCAGGGATAAACTGGTGTCCGGCTTCTGGGTTTCGGGGAGGACGAAAAAGACACCCGCGAGTACGGCGAGGCCCATTATAAATAGGATGACGAACACAGAATGCCAGCCGAAAGTTGCTGTTACGTAACCACCAAGAGTAGGGGCAATGATGGGAGAAACCCCAATTACCAGCATGAGGGTAGAGAAAACTTTTGCGCTTTCAGAGACTGGAAACAGATCACGAACCATCGCTCTCGAAGCTACCATCCCTGCGCATCCTCCTGCTGCCTGAAGAAAACGAAGGGCAATAAGTCCCTCCACACTTTCCACAAGGGCGCAGCCAATGGAAGTAAGCACGTAAGCCGCCAAACCAAAGTATAAAGGTTTTTTCCTACCAAAACGGTCTAATAAAGGACCATACAAGAGCTGACCTGCAGATATTCCGATAAAAAAACTAGTTAATGAAAGCGAAACCTGGGCTACCGAGGTATCAAGATCTTCTGCAATTGCAGGAAACCCAGGCAAGTACATATCAATAGAAAATGGGCCGATAGCCGAAAGAGCACCGAGTATAAGAATAAGAAGAAAGCGGTTTTTCATCAGAATTAATAATGTAAAAAGTTTACAAGGAGCAAGTGCTTATGTTTGATTGCAAGCCTAACTGGGGAAGATTATGACTTCCAGCAGATTTTTAATCTACTTTTTGAGTCGCTGGAACCAAAGCGTCAATCGCCAAAAGTGGCTGGTAAAGGAGAGCGTGAGGCAATTGTTAAGCCTGGGACGAAGAGTTGGGGCCTTGCCGAAAGAAACGGTTCGGGCCCCAAAACATTACTTCATCAAAAAGGTGTAATTATCAATATTTTTTAATGCAATATTGGTTCCCCGTGCTACTGCTCTCAGCGGATCATCAGCTATCCGTACTGGAAGCTTGGTTTTGGAAGATATACGCCGGTCGAGGCCTCTTAACATCGCCCCTCCACCCGTTAGGTAAATGCCGGTTTGATAAATATCTGCCGAAAGTTCCGGCGGCGTAATTTCAAGTGCTTTTAGCACAGCTTCTTCAATTTTAGATATCGACTTGTCAAGGCAATGGGCGATTTCTGTATATGAAACCGTGATCTGTTTTGGCGTCCCGGTCATTAAGTCTCTACCTTGAACTGCAAAATCTGCGGGTGGGTCAGCAAGCTCAGGCATGGCCGCACCGATCTCCATTTTAATACGCTCTGCAGTACGTTCGCCAATCATAATGTTATGCTGGCGGCGAATGTAATTGGTAATATCTGCATCAAAGGTGTTGCCAGCAATACGCAGAGATTGATCAGACACAATACCAGAAAGTGTCACTACGGCTATTTCTGTAGTTCCTCCGCCAATATCTATAATCATGTTGCCTACAGGCTGCTCTACGTCGATACCAATACCAATAGCGGCTGCAAGCGGTTCTGGAATAAGGTACACATCCTTTGCACCCGCAATTTCCGCCGAATCTCTTACTGCTCTTTTTTCAACTTCCGTAATGCCCGAAGGGACGCAAATAACCATCCTCAAAGATGACATGGAACGGCGCCCATTGTTCATCATCCCGATCATGCCGCGGAGCATATGCTCTGCCGCACTGAAGTCGGCTATTACTCCATCTTTCAGTGGCCTTGATGTCCTGATGTTTTCGTGTGTTTTACCTTCCATCTGCATAGCCTGCCGCCCTACTGCCAAAACTTTATTAGTGGTTCGGTCGAAGGCAATAATTGAAGGTTCGTCTACCACAACTGTGTCGTTGTGCATTATAAGTGTATTGGCCGTGCCAAGATCGATTGCAATTTCTTTGGTTAGAAAATTAAAAAGGCCCATATTTTAAATAGGATAAATGCTTCCGTTTTACCCTCCTAATACGGATATCGGAAGAAAAAGGTGTGCAAAATTTATTTTTTTAACGACTTACCTATGTAAAGTCGCGCTAAAATAGAAAAAGGGAAGCCAGCAGGCTTCCCTTTTTTTAAACTTAATTGCACGTTAATATTTCAGCCGGTTAAGAAACTTTTTCTTCTTCTGATGACGGATTTTCGACCTCAGTTACAGCCATTTCTTCTTCTTTTTCTTCTTTTCTTCCGGTAATTCGTCTCCAGATAGGGCCTGCTACTGCTGCCAGTCCAATCAAAATGAATTTCCAGAATTTGAAAAGCATCACCAGAATGCCTGTTTTAGCCAACACTTTTCCGGCGACCAAGCCGCCAATAGTCCAGGTTGCTACCTCGTCCAGATCCGGATTGAAGTCGGCGTACGTAAAACCCTCTTCAAATTGTACTATGTTCAATACTTGTGGAACGTCTTTCTGCACCTGGGCCAAATTTCCCATGGATGCGATGGCGTTTAGTACCAGCACTCCCTTTCGTCCAAGCACCCGAATATTGTAATTTAATGTGTTTTCAGTCGCCTTACCGAATTTAGCCTCCTTAGCCCAATGTAGTATCTTCCTGTCCTTGTCATAAAACGGCTTCGCCGCCCAGCCAACAATGGTTACGGGTTCGTATCCGGCTTTTTCACGCTCCTTATTTTCTTCTTTCGTTTCCTCCTGGATCTCTTTCAGCAGTTCATCGTAGTCTATATCATCTGCATCATCATCCTTTACATAACCAATTTCATCGTACTGGATGTTAAATACATAACCCCCGGCGTCAAGAATGTTCTGATCCTCCCTGAGAAGTAGTCCCAGAGTCAAGTTTTCACCTTTAGGGTTTCCCCAATAGTCAGTCAGTACCTTCTCTGCCTGTACTGGTTCAAGGTATTTGAATCCTTTGGGTACAGAAATACTTCCAATGCCGTTACCTAGCTTAATAACTCCATACTGGTACTTGAAAGACTTCTCAACAGAATCAACAAACTTTTGATCTGTGTCTTCTTGCTGGGCCAGAACAGTTTGATGAATAAGGAATGCGAGGAATAAGAGTAAGATTTTTTTCATTGTGATTTGGCTTGGTGGGTTTAAAAATAATTGTATATCAAATCTACATGATACACGCAATAATTAAAATAGTGGCGATATTTTTTTTCGCGACTTAAGACTCGTTTTTTCTCCCTGCTTCTTGTCGGAACTGCCTCTGTTTCTATGTGGGAATCTGAAAGTACCCCGGTAGGGGGGGGCGGTCTACCGTCTGCAGGTGAGTGCTTCATCTGTTTTTTCGCTTTTGAAAAATGTCTAGGGAAAGAAGATGATGAATTACTGAAATCTTTGGCCCGATATTGGTTTTATAGAGGAAGACAGCCTGGCCTGTCGCACAAAACACTTAGATAACACCTTTCTTTTTTAAGATTACTTAACTAGTTGAGAGGACTCATTAGAACTTATGCTATTATGAGCAGAATATTTACAATAACAGAAGGCCTGGAAAATATGGGGGCGCTGAAAACCGGAGGGCAGGGTTCTGTTTACAAAGGAAAAAGAATTGGAGAGATTATTACGGCAGTAAAATTATTGCCCACGCCTATTCATAGGGAAGATAATGACGACAAGAACTTCAGGGATTTTCAGAACGAGGTTGCCAAACTTAAAAAGGTAAACGAACTGCCCAATCCCAATGTCGTAAAGATTTTAAGCTCAGGGATTACCGAGAGTGGAGGACTTCCTTTTATCGAAATGGAATTCATTGAGGGGCCGGACCTCGAAGAGCTGCTAAAGCCGCCTCATGATCCTGTTTTCACTGTTCCGGAAGTCATAAAAGTGGCGAGCCATCTCTCAAATGCGCTTGCCCATTGCCATCGGGTAGCTGTAAAACATGGCGACGTGAAAAGCAACAATGTGAAGTTCAATGTCCACACGGGTAATTATATGCTTCTGGATTTTGGCTTGGCAATTATGTCGGATGAGCAAAGGAGAACAAGCTTGAGACAGGCGGGAGCTATTGAGTTTATGGCGCCTGAACAGAATCAGGGGGAAATGTTCTTCCAAACAGATGTGTATAGCTTTGGAGTAGTTCTGTTTGAACTTCTTGCAGGAGTTGTTCCTTTTCCGCTGGCCGACAACGGTGAAACGTCTCGGAATAACGTGATGGTATCGCACCTCGAGGCTCCCGTGCCTGACGTGCTCGAGTTGAGGAGGAAGCACCTGCCCGAAAACTGGTCGGAAGAGCGAAAACAAAAAGAAATGCAGGTGCCTGAATGGCTGGTCCAGCTGGTTAACAAATGTCTCGAAAAAAAGCCGGAAAATCGCTTTGCGGATGGCATGCAACTGCAGGAGGCCATTCTCTTCAATAGTCTTCAACCTCTGACGACAGCTACAAGAAACGCCGAAGAGCTTGCCGTGATTAAAAAAGAAAATGAACATCTGCGGGCGCTGCTGCTGCAGCAAAAAAGAGGAAGGCGCGAAGCAGCACCAACCGAACGTAGTGCTGGTGGATGGGCAGGTAATTTAGCGTATTACAAGAATAAATTTGCGGGCCTAAATGTCGGAGCTCAAGTGGCCATTGGAGTGGTACTGCTCTTTCTGATTGTGTCAGGCTTTTCCAGGATATCAGGCAGCAGAGCGGATGCCGCCTTTGTAGCTGATACGGCGCTCTTGAATGCTGAAAACAGAAGCTTGAGAGACTCTTTGAAATATTTAAATGCGCAGCGGCTGGAAGACTCTGTCCGGGCAGCGCAAGCGCTTGCCGAAGCAAGGGAAGCTGAGGCGAAAAGAGTACAGGCATTGTACGCCGGTAACGATCGTGAAAAAGACTGGGAGAAGGATCGCGAGAAGCAAAGGCAAAAACGTAAAGAAAAATTAAAAAAGTTTTTCGAGGTTCGATTTGAGCGCTAGTGCAAATTGTTACAGAATTCTGTTCCCTGGTTCCCATGCTTGTCCCGGGAAAATTTCTAACTTTAGGGGTTTAGCCCTGGGAAAATGAAATTATCAAGGAGAAAAATGTTGATCTCTACCAGTTCTCTGGTAGCCGGATCTCTCTTACCTGAAAAGCTGCTGGCCAAGCCGGAAAGCATCAATGACACAGCTGCGTCTATTCTTACAGCTGATCCCTCTCCGGATTTGTCTCAAGCTGTTAATTTGTACGATATCGAACAGCTCGCGAAAGCGCGGATAGGCAAAATGGCCTATGATTTTATTGACAGCGGGGCAGCAGACGAAATTACGGTAAAGTGGAACAGGGAGTCGTTCGACAAGATCCGCCTGAAGCCGAGAGTACTTACAGACGTAAGTAAGTTAGACACTTCCGTGGATCTTTTTGGAGAAAAGCTTCCGTACCCCATCCTGATCGCGCCCTCTGCCTATCATCGTATTATACACCCTGATGGAGAAATAGCGACGGCAAAAGGAGCCCGAGCAGCACAGGCGCTCTATGTGGTCAGTTCCAACACCACCACACCTATTGAAGAGATCCGAGAATCCTCAGATGGTCCCCTATGGTTCCAATTATACATTTGGGACGACCGTGAGAAAACGAAAGAGTTGATTTTTAAGGTGATTGAAAACGGAGTGACAGCTATTTGCGTAACCGTTGACACGCCGATCAACGGGAGTCGTGACCGGCAAATCAAGTCGAAGTTTGCTTTGCCAAGCGACGTTCACGCACCCTATCTTTCTGACCGTGCCATGGCTCGTGGTGGTAAGATTCCTCAAACCCTTAAACCCCTCACCTGGAAAGATATCGAGTGGCTTAAATCGTTTACCAAAGTGCCTGTGGTACTTAAAGGTATTCTTAACCCTGACGACGCAGAGCTTGCTATTCAGTCGGGCGCCTCCGGTATTATCGTTTCTAACCACGGAGGTCGTAATCTGGATACCCTTCCAGCAACAGCGGAGGTGATGCCTTTTATTGCAGATAAAGTGAAGGGGCGTGTTCCACTACTGATGGACGGTGGGATCAGAAGGGGAACCGACGTGGTAAAAGCCTTAGCGATGGGAGCAAATGCGGTTTTGGTTGGTCGCCCGCCTTGCTACGGTTTGGGTGCTGGTGGCGCTGACGGTGTCACAAAAGTGATGAATATGTTGAGAAACGAGTTAGAGATCGCCATGCGCCTCTGCGGGAAACCTACCCTAAAAAGTATAGACAGGTCAGTTTTATTTTAAGCGAACGATGAATTGCCAGTTTTAAGCGAGCGATGAATTGCGAGTGTTAGATGGAGGTCAGTCGTTACAAATACCCTTCTTTTAAATTTTTCAAACAGAAGCCGCTCTGATTTTGTCAGCTATGCATGGCAGAGATAGGATACCAGGCATCGCACGAACAGTTTGCGCCTTCTGAGTTGTTAAAATTGGTAGATCTGGCTGAAAAAGCGGGTTTTCAGGCAATAAATTCTTCTGATCATTTCCATCCCTGGAGCGAGCGACAGGGACACAGCGGCTTTTCCTTCGCCTGGCTCGGGGCTGCTATGCGAAATAGCTCTGTGCCCTATGGGGTAGTCTGTGCTCCCGGTCAGCGATATCATCCTGCCATCGTCGCGCAGGCGGCAGCTACGCTTGCTGAAATGTTTCCCAACCGGTTTTGGGTGGCTTTGGGAAGCGGGGAAGCGCTCAATGAAAAGATTACCGGTCAGGTTTGGCCACCTAAGGAAATTAGAAATCAGCGACTGCTAGAGTGTGTTACGGTGATGCGCCGGTTGCTGGCAGGTGAAACAGTGAGCCACCGTGGCCTGGTGGAGGTCGAAAATGCCAGACTATACTCCCTTCCTCCTGTGTCGCCATTGCTTATTGGAGCTGCCGTGACGAAAGAGACAGCAGCATGGGCAGGCTCATGGGCCGACGGCCTGATCACCATATCCAAGCCTATAGAAGAATTACGTGAAGTGGTTAAAGCTTTCAGAGACAATGGGGGGGAAGGAAAACCTATGTACCTGAAAGTACAGTTATCTTATGCCCATACCGAAGAAGAAGCGCTGATGGGCGCTTTCGACCAGTGGAAGACTAACATCTTTCAGGGCACGGTGCTGGCAGATCTACCTACTGTGGCTCACTTCGACGCAGCAGGAGAGTTTGTGAAACCGGAGGATTTGTTTGGAAAAGTGAATATATCTGCAAGCCCGGAAAAGCACACCCAATGGATTAAGGAGTATGAAAGTTTAGGTTTTCAAAAAATTATATTGCATAACGTGAACCGCGAGCAGGAGTTGTTTATAAAAGACTTTGGCGAAAAAGTATTGCCAGCTCTTAGATAGCACAAGTAGAATTACCGGTTCACCACGGTAAATACAAGAGGTAAGTCCGGTAATTCCAACTCGTACCGATGTGATGGATGTGGTGATAGAAGAGACCGAACGACCTCCGCTTATGGATGGGAAGCAAATGACGTTGGGTGGCTTTCGCAGTCTGGAGTAGCGTTGGGCCTTTGCGGATGCATTAGCGTTCATGGAAAGGATCGGCAAAGAGAATATATACCACCGGTTCATGCCCTTAACAGGATGTGTAAAATTGGCCTTGCAGCCATGCCGCAGGTACAGCTCATACACCTATTGACAAGGGTAATATCATGATGGAAGTGCCGTATTTCTACGGATCAATTCCCGTAGTTCATCCCGTATCGAGGAGGATATCAATCTGTACCTTTGTATAATCATAACTATCTAATGAAAAAAAGAATTTTGGTGATCGATGATGATCAGGGTATTTTAGAGGCTGTTGGAGAAATTCTTGATTTTGCCGGATTTGACGTGGCAAAACTTCCCAATTGTGAACAGATGTTTGAAACGATAGCCGTTTTCAAACCTGATCTTGTGCTTATCGATTATTTGTTGTCGGACATCAACGGGGGCGAATTCTGTCATCTCATCAAATCCAACGAGACAACAGCCGCTATACCCGTTATAATGATGTCGGCGTATCCCAAAGTTTTCCTTTCATTGGGAAATTATAATTGTGATCTGTTTATTGCTAAACCTTTCGATCTGGACGATCTTATTCTAAAAGTTAATACCTGTCTTGCCGGCGCTTTACAAAGGGCAGTGTAATTTTTTTTTGTGTATTTAAGATGATGTTTTAGGGTAACAATTGCTCCAACTTGCTTGTTACCCTTCAAACATCTAATACTATGGAAACAAATCAAAAAAACAGTCTGGAGGTATCCAAGAATTTTTCGGTGCAGAGAGAGAGGTTGTTTAAAGCCTGGACCACAGAAGAGGACTTGAAACAATGGTGGAAACCGCTGGGTAGCACGCTGGAAGAGCTCAGGGATGACCAGAAAGAAGGTGGCACCGTTCGCTACAGGTTTTCAAGAAGTGGGGGCGAGGAGTTTGTGATTGAAGGTACTTACCAGGAAGTTCAGCCAAACGAGCGCCTTGTCTACAGCTGGAACTGGAATCTCCCGGAAGTGAACACCGATGAAAGCAAATACACGCTACAGGTTGAGTTTGTCGATGACGAAGGAGGTAGTTCGATCAGGATAACTCAAAGTGGCTTTAGTTCAGAGGAAGCGTCGCAGCCGCATCTGGATGGCTGGAACCAGGGGCTGGATAGCCTCAAAAAACATTTGGAAGGTAACTCCGAAGGAACTGCAGAGGCAGCCGAAGTGCCGGGGTATAACGAAGCTCCCCAGCAGCAAAAAGTAGGAGAGTAGCAGTCCCAAAAGCAGCTGTTATTCGATTTACTCAACAGCTGCTTTTGTTTTTTCATCCTTCTGATCACGTCTAATCAAAACTACTGCTACCTTAGCTAAAAATTATAAACTAAGTCTTAACTTGTCTTCAATATCCCGAAGAGAATTTATGACGAATACCGAGCCTGCTTCCCGAATCGATCTGGTCGACTCCTTACGCGCCTTTGCAGTTCTTGCTATCATGCTGCTGCATAACATCGAACATTTTGACTTTTACTATTTGCCAAAAGATTTGCCGCCGGTAATTAAGAGCGTGGATAGCGTAGTGTGGGATACGCTATTTTTTCTTTTTGCGGGTAAGGCCTATGGAATATTTGCGTTGCTTTTCGGCTTTACTTTTTATCTACAAATTAGTAATCAGAGAAGTAAGGGTGTTGACTTCCGGTTAAGGTTTATGTGGAGACTCTTTCTTTTGCTCATTTTCGGTTTCATCAATACGATGTTTTACGAGGGAGACATCCTTTCGTTCTATGCCGTTTTGGGAATTGCACTCGTCCCCATGTCGAATATGAGTGACCGAACGCTGCTCGTAACTGCATTAGTGCTTCTCTTTCAGCCTTTTCTAGTTGGCAAAGCAATTTATATATTTACTCATCCAGCCTATCAGCCTGATCCTAACCTCTCGGACCCTTATTTTGCTAAAATTGCCACCTACCTTGCCGAAGGATCTTTTTTCACTGTGCTAAGGGAAAATATCTTGAATGGGAAGCCCGGTGTTTTCTTTTGGTTCTGGGAGAATGGCAGATTTTTACAAACTCCTGCACTGTTTATGATAGGGGTAGTATTGGGAAGGCAACAAAGGTTTTGTCTCCACTTGCAGCATAGCCGATTCTGGTTGAAAGTGCTGGTCTTTTCACTGATCGCTTTTGTCCCTCTCTACCTTTTGAGGGAGTCGGTAAATGATATGGTCGAACTGAAGGCATTGGCCCGCACTCTTCGCCTCCTTTTCAGACTATGGTCCAACATAGCATTTATGTTTTTTCTGGTAGCACTCTTTGTGTTGCTCTACTCTTTTACACGCTTTAAAAACGCTGTAAGTGTGCTCAACCCGGTAGGGAGGATGAGTCTCACGAACTATATCATGCAGTCTATCCTTGGCTCGTTTGTTTACTACGGTTTTGGACTCGGTATGTACCAATACACGGGCGCCACCTATGCCCTGTTTATAGGAATAGCTCTGTTTATCCTCCAACTTGTTTTTTGCCGTTGGTGGCTGAGCCGCTACAAACAGGGCCCCCTCGAACATTTATGGAGCAAGGCAACCTGGATAAAAACCAAGGTTCGCCCATCGCAATAGAAAGATGAGCTTTTTAGAAACATAAACTAACTTCTCGTCTCAGGCTTGTACCTTTGCACTTTCTAAAATACGTGCATTGAAATATCTATTTACGGGTCTGGTATTTTCGGTTTTGTGGGCTTCGGCCTCTGTAGCTACAAAAGTTGGTGTTCAGGTTGCTCCTCCGCTTATTCTGGCTAATATTCGGTTTTTCATTGCGGGTGGAGTCCTCCTCGGCTATTCTTATCTGTCAAAAAAAAATCCCGATTACCGATTACCTACTAAAAGCGAATGGAAACAGTTGTCGATATTCGGGTTGCTCAACACTACTTTATACCTCGGCCTATATGTTTTTGCGATGGAAAAAACGGCAGCCGGAATTGGCAGTCTCGCTGTTTCTACAAATCCTTTAATTATTGTGATCCTTTCGGCTGTTTATCTGGGCAGAAAGCCTTCGGTGAGCGAGCTTTTTGCTATCGCTTTAGGCATGGCCGGAATAGCAGTAGCCTCATGGCCGCTTGTTGCAAATAGTTATAGTACTATAGACGGAATTGTGCTGTTGATGGGAAGTATGATTGTAGTTTCTTGCGCGAGCGTTTATTACGCTTCCGTAAATTGGCGACTGCCTAATCTTCTTATAAATGGTTGGCAAGTGTTACTAGGAGGAGTGTTTCTGTTACCCGTGACTCTTTTTACAAGTAACTATCACGCAGTAACCTATAATACCTCTTTTTTCTTCTCTGTGCTGTGGTTGAGTCTGGCAGTTTCTGTTGTGGGCCTCATCTGCTGGTTTTATTTACTTCGCATTGATACTGTAAAAGCATCGCTATGGCTGTTCTTGTGTCCTTTTTTTGGTTTCTTTTTTGCCTGGTGGCTGATGGAAGAGCCCATCACCATCTACACGATACTGGGAACGTTAATGGTAATAGCAGCGTTGTATCTGGGGCAGCGTTATAAGATTCGCGGGAGGAGCTCGGGCAGGGGTATTCCTTTGTCAGAAAAAGCAACAGCCGGGTAAACGAGATAGATTGATCTGCTAGCGGAGTAGGACAGGAGACGAAGATCGAAGCAAGCAGAAACCCTAGGTAACCGTTTTTTTTAAAAGCAAGCAGGAAGCGCAATTTTTGGACTGGCCTTTGCCCGGATTAACGCATGAAAGTTCCAGGGATATTAAGTTCGGCGGTTATGGCTACTTCCTGTATGACGACTTTTAGCTACGCCTGCTCTGCTATATGTAAAGAAAACATGCGCGAGCCTCTGCTGTTGGCAGGGTTCATAAAAGGATGGGGACCGAATGTGACTTCCGAAAACTCGAAGGCTATCGGATGGACAGGTCATTATACCATGGGAGCTGGCTGGGCCTTTGTTTTATACAGGGCGCTTGTTAGTCCTTCATCTCGGAAGGTAACTTTAAAGCCGCTCGCGAGTACGCTAAGTGGCCTGGTAGCGGTGCTGATTTGGCATCAACTCTTCCTCTCCATCCCCAATAAATCAAAGACAGATAAGCGAATTTTCTATCCGCACCTGATACTGGCTCACTGGGTTTATACCTACTCTCTGGCTTACTCCCTTAAACGCTGCAAGCTAGTTTAACGGTGCCGAGACCCACTCTCTGGCAACGTCTATATCCTGGAGCCTATAAGTCCTGATTTCACCATGTACAAGAGGGCTTAGCAGATCGTAGGCTTTCCTTAGCCAGGTCTCATTGGTCACGATAGCCATCCTGTTCCACTTACTAAAATGCTTAAAGCTAATCTTCAGGTAGTCAAAAAAGGCAGCGAGGCTGTAGTTATCCATGTCTGTTTCGAGGTAAACCAGGAAATTTATATGACCGAATTCTGCAGCTACTTCGTCTACCCGCGACATCACCAGCGCCCGGTACTCTTCCTTGCTTACTGCGCCCGATGCTTTGTAGGCTGCAACATGAGGAGGGAAATCTGTTAGTAACTCTACCATAGAGTAGTAATTTTTAAAGTGCAGCATTGTTTGCGCCTTTCTGATTTTACCCTTTGTTGCAAAACTTACAAGAATCCGACTACCTTTGTCGCAGTCCTGAAATTTCACAAAACCTAAAGATAGATTTTCTAATGTATCAGATCAAAATCATAGAAAAGAAACGGTCAATACAGCCACTGGAGGCCCTTGTAAATGATTGGTTATCCGCTAACCGGGTAAATTTAGTCAGTATCAATTATAACGGAGATAGCGTCCTGATTCTTTATAAAGTTTAAGAGGAATTACCTTTTGGGGACTTTTGTTGGCTGAAGGAGCATTCTATTGATGTTTTTGTGTTGATTTTGGAAGTACCTGTTTTTGCTGATTTTATAAAAAAAAGCGTTGCTTTTGGTGTGATTTGTTATACTTCTGCTAACTTTGATATGCAAATTGATGCAGAATATCGTTTTTTTGAAATACTATAAACAAATACTAGATAGGATTGCGGCGAGGGAAACTGATCCTTTGAATCAGGCCCGCGTAAAGGTGCTCTGCTATGGATTAACCGCCAATCTTGCTTTGACATCTATCGCAACCCTGCTTTATTTCATCCAGGGGCCACCACTTCAATTCTTTCGAGGTCTTATCGCTTTTGCTATCGCAGTAGTGTCGGTGTACTTGGTATACCATTTCCCTGTATGGCGCAAGGTATCTCATTTCATCTGCATCGTATTAAGTCTGGTAGTGTGGTCTAACCTGTTGGTTTACGTCAAAGGCACTAACATCCCTACTCTTCAATTCGCCTTTCTTGTTGTCGTATTTTCATTTTATGTGCTGGGACAGAAGTGGGGGCTTATTTACTCCCTATTGAATATCCTACCCATAGTCGCTTACACTGTTCTTGATGGGAAGCATTATTTTTTCAGCAACATTCCTGCACAACCCATATCACAACCGGCATATGTGTTTGTCGTTACTTATAATTTCCTCCTAATAGTTTTTCTACACTACCATTTTTTTAAGACGTTCAACCAGAATATTCTCCATGTAACCAAAGCTAAAAATGACCTCAGTTCTATGAACAAGGTTTTACAGCAGGCTATGAAGGAGTTAGAAAAGACTTCAAAAGCCAAGATGGACTTTCTTTCGACAATGTCGCATGAGTTGCGCACGCCATTAAACGGAGTGATTGGCTTGTCGAATATTATGCTAATGGAAAATCCGCGGGAGGACCAGAAAGAGAACTTGTCGGTACTCAAGTTTTCTGCTGAAAATCTGCTCTCACTAATAAATGATATCCTGGATTTGAATAAGCTGGAGTCCGGTAAAACCGAGTTAGAAAAAATTCCTGTCGATCTGACGGACCTGCTGCAAAAAATCACGGCCAGCTTGCAGCTTAAAGCAACTGAAAAAGGACTCGTCTTCGAGCTTGTTGTCGATAAGTTTTTGGAGAATAAAATCGTTAACAGCGACCCCACGCGTATCACACAGGTCTTAATCAACCTTATAAATAATGCTATCAAGTTTACCGAAACTGGAAGCGTGAAGGCTTGTCTAGAGGTAGTTGATCACTCCAAGGAGTTGCTAACCGTTCGGTTCTCTGTTACGGATACAGGAATTGGGATCCCGCCCGAGAAACAGGCAGACATATTTGAACCATTCACTCAAGCGTCCAAAAGTACCACCAGACAATTTGGAGGGACGGGGCTCGGCCTCGCCATCGTGAAAAAAATTCTCCTGATGTTTAACACTAGTATACACCTGGAGAGTATTCCCGGAATGGGTACGAAGTTTTGGTTTGATATCCAATTCGCCTACTCCGAAAGGGAAGCGAAAAGGCGATCAGAGGCGCCGGCTATTCAAAATGAGCTACAAGGGTTAAAGGTGCTCGTTGCTGAAGATAACCTTGTAAATGTAATGGTGATTAAGAAAATCCTTTCGCATTGGGACATCAATCCTAAAATAGCGGAAAATGGAGCTGTGGCTATCCATTTGTTGAAAGCAGAGGACTTTGATGTGGTGTTGATGGATTTACATATGCCGGAAATGGACGGGTACGAGGCCAGTAAACGCATTCGCCAACTTCAGGATCCTGCAAAATCAAGTGTGCCTATTATTGCCCTTACTGCCTCAGTAAGCAATGCTGTCGACCGTAAAGTATTGGATGCAGGAATGGATGGTTACCTTTCCAAGCCGTTTAACCCCGATGATCTTTACGATAAACTGATACGACTTACTGCTTCCGAACAATAGCCGTTTGTAATTCCTTAAAACAATAGTCGCAGCTGTAGCATTTTCAATAGAAAAATGCCTACTATGAATGCTTTAGAAAATAACACAACACCTGATCCGGAGAATCAGGAAAATACAAGCGACCAGCCGGTACACGACAATACCATCGATAACAGCAATAGAAGCGCTAACCAGGATGATGGTGATTCGGACATAGATAGATATAATCAGGCCACGAGGGCATCAGAAGCTTCTTTTACCCTAGAGCCTGAAAAAGGTTTGACTCCCGACCCTGACACGCTAAACAGCGGCGACGAAAAGGAGGAGAACAACATCAAGAAATAGCTTTTCATTTATTGGTTTTATTGCAAGAGGGGCTTTCGGAGCAGTTTCGGGCCCTTCTTATTCAGTCCCCCTGTCGGATTTCCGCACAATCGCCCCTGACTACTTTTCCACACGCCTTTCTTATCTAATTCCCTCTGATTATATTTGGTTATTCCTAAAAAAAGAAAAGGGGCTTTGAGTTTGGTTTCTGAAAACCAGAAAGCCTATACCAAATCATAATTAAACTCGATGGGAAAGCTTGAAAAGATTGCCGACAAGTTCCGGCAACTGCACAATTCCGAACCGGTGCTCGTGCGGGCTCCAGGTAGAATTAACCTAATTGGCGAACACACAGACTACAACCTGGGATCTGTCCTTCCGGGCGCCATTGACAAATGTATTTATATGGCCATAGGTACCCGGTCTGATAACCAGATCAATGTATACGCTGCGGATTATAGTGATCACATTGTAACAGTGGTAGATCCTTTGGAGAAGGCCTGGAAACTCTGGCCTAATTACGTGTTAGGTGTTATCAACGAAGTGAAGAAGCTGGGCGTTCAAGTGCCTGGTTTGAACATTGTTTTAGGTGGCGACATTCCCCTGGCTGCCGGACTCTCATCTTCAGCTGCTATTACTGTAGCAACTACCGTTTCACTAAATTATGTGCTCGATCTGGGTTTCTCTAAATTAGAAATGGCGCAAATTGCTCAAAAAGCAGAACACAATTTCGTTGGCGTTCAATGTGGTCTGATGGATCAGTACGCGAGCCTGTTTGGTAAAAAGGGGCACGTAATTAAACTTGATTGTAACACTAATCAACATGAATACATCCCTTTTGAAACCACTGAGGTAAAAGTTGTACTTTTTGATACAGGCGTTAAACATCACCTGGTTTCTTCAGCTTACAACGAGCGTAGGGAACAATGTCAGCGGGGGGTAGAGTTGGTGAAGGCTCACCATCCTGAAATTATCGGTTTGCCCGATATTACCGAGGAAATGTTATATAAATACGTGAAACCAGAAAGTGAGCTCTTGTTCAGACGTTGCTTATACGTGGTACAAGAGATAGAACGCTTGAAAGGGGCTTGTGAGGATCTCGTGAAAAACGATTTTGAGTCGCTGGGTGGAAAAATGTTTGAAACCCATGCAGGGCTGAAAGATATGTACGAAGTGAGCTGCGAGGAATGCGACTTTTTAGTGGACACCGTAAAAGCAAGTATGAATGTGCTTGGTGCAAGAATGATGGGTGCTGGTTTTGGGGGCTGTACCATTAATCTCATTTATTCAGATGCGGTAGATAAAGTAACAGAGTCGGTGAAGCAGGCTTACAAAGAGAAGTTTGGAAAGGACCTGAAAGTATATCTCACCTCCATAGAGGACGGAGCGGAAGTGCTGAAATAGATCTGTAAATACTCCTTCCGGAACGGCTTCATCCACTCCGGAAGGCTTTTTCACTTCTGCGCAGCGGGAAGTGTAAACCAAAAAGTAGAGCCGCGCCCTTCATTACTAATCACACCAATACTGCCTCCATGTTTTTCTACGATCCCTTTAGAAATATATAAGCCGAGCCCCATTCCCCCATAGTTTTGAGACGATTCTTCTACTCGAAAATACCGTTCAAACACCAGTGGTAATTTTTCTTTTGGTATTCCTATACCAAAATCCCGTACAGAGACCCTCACGAAGGGGCCGGTCTGCTTTACCTCCACGATGATCTTGTGACTGCCGGGGGAGTATTTTATCGCATTAGATATCAGATTGACAAGGACCTGTTCGATTCGTAGCTTATCTGCTTCCACAAATAAATCGGGTTCTCCTTCTAAAACTAGTTCATGTGTTTTTATGCTGTAAAAGATTTCATCCGCTACTTCCAGAACCGCTTCTCTCATACTAAAAACGATCTTTGATAGGGCAAGTTGCCCCTCATTAATACGAGCTACGTCCAGTAAATCTTTAATTATGTTTGTTAGGCGGTTAGTCTGCTCATTTGCCTTAGCAATAAAAGGGTAGACCTTTTTTCCCTCTTCAGATTCTAATTTTGCGCGTCCAATGAATTGAAGATAGGCTTTTATGCTTGTAAGCGGGGTTTTTAACTCGTGAGCGGCAATGCTGATGAAATCATCTTTCTTGATCATCAGCTCCTTTATTGCGTTAAAAGAATATTCAAGCGATATAGCCATGCTATTCAGATTAGTGGCTAGGTTTCCTAGTATGTCGCTTTGTTTTTCATTCAGGCGCACAGAGTAGTCACCCGCCGCCACACGGTCGGCCACTCCTTGAATTATTTTAAGCCGTCGCTCTGTCTCTATCGACTTTCGCTGAAGGTCCCGATGTAGCTTCGTATTCTTGTAGTAGACGATTTTTAACTCTCTGCAGAAGTAATAGGTAACTAAAATGCTGACCAGTGTGATAAAAACGATGAGGAATGGAGTCAGCGAGGAAAGCGTCTGCCATTGTTTCGTTCGTCGTGCCAGCAATCTTCGTTCTTCGCGCTGCATTTCTTTAACAAGCGATCGGGCCTCGTCCATGATCTTTTTGCCTTTAGTAACTGATGACAGCGCCACCTGTTTTCCTTCCCTTTTTAGTCTAACCTGCCTTGTTAGAGCCATGTATCTGTCGCTTATGGTGTTGCTCAGGCGGGAGAGTGCCTCCTGCTGAGTAGCGTTGTCTCGGGTAAGAAGGACCAGCTCCCTGTGGGTTTTTGCAGTCCGCTCATATGAGCCCACGTAGGGTTCAAGCGTTTCCGGGTCGCCGGTAATAATATATCCTCTTACCCCGGTTTCAGCGTCCTTCAAATTCGAGATCAATAGCTCCAGCTTTTCAAGTACCCGCTCCGTGTGATTGACCCAAACCGCCTTTCTATTTGACTGGTAAATAGTAATATAGGAAGCAAGCGACACCGTCAATAGTAGGAGCGTAGTTAAAACAAATGCACGGTGCAGATTTTTTATAAAAGATCCTTTCATTATTTTTTTTAAGGAGAGCGCTATTGAAGTAACAGCGGGAAAAGGTTCTGGTTCTAGAGTAGATAAACTTCTAGTATTAAGCTAAAGGTAAAGGTTAGGCTGAAATCTGTCCCATGCTAGCTACCTGGCCCGGGACAGATTTCCGGAATTACACGGCGTCGTAAATTACAACTTTTTCGAAAAGTCCTCTGAACTCATCTAAAAACGCTTTGTGTACCGGGTGCACCTGGTACACGTCGTGCCCTGCCAAATCATCAAAAATTATTAAAAGAGAAAAAGTGTAGCTAGTATCGACTACTGCCCGGCTTATCGGAGCCGGAGTTCCAATATACATTGACTTTACAGTTTCAACTTTCTCCAGTGATTCTAAACCAGCTCTGAAAGCCTGTTTTTCCTGTTCTGTAGTTTCCGGCTTAAGCCAGAATAGCACGTGATGGGTAAGCATGTTTCTAGAATAATTAATAGCTAAAGCACGCAATATTATTAAAAAAATGCTATCTCGGGCTATTTCTACCGCACAAAGTCGGATTTTTATTTTCAGGTTCCACTAGCCTTAACTATTTAAAATAAAAACTGTCCCGGCAGGATCCATTATCCAATGCGCTCCCTCGGGAATTTTTTCAAGTTCATCACATGTTGATACTTCATGTGAGCTAAGATATTCCGTAGCTTCGTTAACGTCGGATGTTTTCAGTTCCAGCCATGTCTCCGAATGAGTGTAGTTATCCACGCAATCAAGCCAAAGGGTAGTAGCTCCGAAATTAACCTGGTGGGTGCGCGAGACGGTAGGATGTTCAATCGGTTTTTCTTGTACTTCCAGCTTCAAAATCTTCTTGTAGAAGTGAACGGTTTCTTCATATTTACTTTTGGGGATTTTAACAGCGATGTTTAATCCTCCTTCAAATTTTATGTCCATATGGAGTTAGGCTTCTAGAATTCTTTTGTAAACAGTTTCGGTTGCTTTTGCCTCCTCTCCGGAAGGGCTGATGTTAAACATAGTAATATAAAGTTCATCTTCCGATCTCAAATCAATTTCTGTTCTCCATCCCCATCTCTCTGACATTTCACGACTACCATAGCTTCCAGTAACAGCGAAAGATTTTTCCTGATGCGGCCCCTCCGAAAACATAATACCAGTCCCCATATGAAAGCTGTCTATCCATGCGGACTGAAACTTGTTGTTCTGGAGGTCATACCCGAAAATAGCGAGTCCCTCTAATGCTTTTCCACTCATACTTCCTTTATACTCATGAAGAACAAAGCGTCCATCTAAAATTAAACTGATGGTTCCGCTCGCCGGCGATTCATCAGCGAGTACATCGGGCTCAAACCACACTTTAGTAATACCTGTCCATTTTCCCACGAGCGAAGCTAATTGTTTATGTTCGCCTGATGATTTTGAAGTTTCAAACTTTTCCATGGTAAAAGGTAGTAAACAAAAAGTGTTTTAAAGCAGGGAGGAACAGCCATAAATTATGGCCCTTTAAGACAAAGTTCTTATCTTGTTATCAAATTTGCACTATGATCCACTTAGCACTCTTACTAACCAAAAAACATCGCTTGCTCAGTTTGGCTGCAGCTCTGGATGTGTTTGAAACCGTAAATACCTTTTACGAGAAGAGTCATGGACGCTCCTTTTTTCGAATTAGCTTGCTGCACGGGCGTGATTGTACAACTTCGTCCCAGTATAGCGGCTATATCTCCCAATGTATAGATGAAGCAGACAAGCAGGATTTAATATTTGTACCCGCCTTCGGTAGTGATCCGCAGGTTGCAGTTCAGGAAAATCTTGAATTTATTCCCTGGCTGCAGCAGCAGTACGCATTGGGTGTTGAAATCGGCAGTTTTTGTACCGGTGCATTTTTGCTCGCCGCCAGTGGCTTGCTTGATGATAAGATAGCGACCACTCATATTGATGCAAGTCTGGCCTTAGCAAGTTGTTTCCCCTCCGTACGGGTTCAGGCCCATGCGGTGGTCACTTATGATGCAGGGTTGTATACTAGCGGTGGCGCTACCAGCAGCTTCCACCTGATGCTCTACGTAATCGAAAAATACTGCGGCCGCGAGATGGCTGTAAGAGTTGCAAAGCTGTTTGCTATCGATATGGATCGAGACAAGCAACTTTATTTCGGTTCATTTATTCCAGCCCAGGAGCATGGTGATAAAATCGTACTGCAGGCTCAGCGCCAGATTGAAAGCAATTTTGATAAGCTGGAAACCATCGAGGAAATCGTTCATAATATCCCTTCCAGCAGAAGAAATATCGTCAGACGGTTTAAACAGGTTACGGGAATAACACCTATAGAATACCTGCAAAAGGTGAGAGTGGAGGCAGCAAAGAAGCTGCTCGAACTAACCGACAAAACAATATTGGAAGTGATGTTGATGTCGGGCTATAACGACATGAAGGCCTTTCGCGAGATGTTTAAGAAAAGTGTGGGTATGACGCCAAAAGCTTATCGCGACAAATTCCAACTCGCGCGCGCCCCTGTTCTTCAGCAGACGCTTGGGTAGCTATTCGGCCAAATTTTCCAAACACCAGCCTGTGCTGCCTGTTGCTTTGCTATACAAACTTTTGAAGGAAACCTATGGAAAAAGTAAAATTAGCAATTGTCTACTACAGCGCTACCGGCACTAATTACCAGCTATCTCAGTGGGCAGCTGAAGCAGCCCGGGAGTTTGGTGCAGAAGTTAAAGTGTTAAAGATTCCTGAACTGGCACCACAGCAAGCAATCGAAGCAAATCCTGCCTGGAAAGAACATTACGAAGCTACGAAGAACGATCCGGAAGTCTCGTTGGATGACCTTGACTGGGCGGACGCCTACATCTTTAGTTTCCCTACCAGGTATGGCAATCTGCCGTCACAACTCAAACAATTTATTGATACAACGGGCGGCCTGTGGTTCCAGGGCAAATTAGCGAATAAGGTAGTTAGTGCTATGACAAGCGCACAAAATCCTCATGGGGGACAAGAAAGTACTTTATTGGCATTTTACGTCACGATGTTCCACTGGGGCGCTATCATTGCGGCTCCTGGCTACACATCTAACGTGATTTACGGTGCTGGAGGAAATCCTTACGGGACTAGTGTGAGTGCTAATGGTCAGGGTTTTCAGGAGGGGACACGGGAAGCGGTATTCCATCAAGCACAAAGAACGGTTCAGGTAGCAAAATGGATAAAACAGGGTAAGGCAGGTGATCAGCCAGTATAAAAAGTTTCACCTACACAGAAGAGGCTCGGTGTAAAACGATCGTTTTGCCGCGGCCTCTTCAGCTTTTAGTCGATAGTCTCTTTAAATTTCTCGACGGCATTTACCAGGCAGTTAACCAGTTGTTGTTGTCCTGACCAGGAATTCATGTATTTCTCTTCGGTGGGATTACTAATAAATCCAAGTTCTGTGAGTACGGCCGGCATTGCTGCCTTTGCCAGCACAGCTAAACTTTGTTCTTTTACTCCACGGTCTAATCTTCCAGCTTTTCTGAACTCTTTTTGGATAAGTTGCGCTACTTTGATGCTCTGCTCGCGGTTACTGTTTTTAATCAGTGAGAGTACTATAATACTTGCAGGATCTTTAGGATCGTAACCGTCGTAGTTCTTTTTGTAATCTTTCTCCAACAGGATAGATGCGTTTTCCCGAATCGCGACATCCTGTTCCTTAAGCCGGTTAAACCCGGATACAAAGGTTTCCGTTCCCCTTATCTGCGACCGGTTTTTAGAACTGGATGGAAGCGAATTGCAATGTAATGAGATGAAGAGATCCGCTTTCACCCGGTTGGCGAGAGCTATTCGTTTATATAGGGGGACCTGAACGTCACTAGTCCGGGTATAATAAACTTTAATACTCGGGTACTTAGCTTTTATCGCCTTTCCCAGTTTTAATGCTACTTTTAAGGTGATGTCTTTTTCCCTTGAAATGAGCCCACGGGTCACTCCATCTGCACCCCCATGACCGGCATCTATAACAATACAATCAAACCGACCACTTGCGTAACTACCAGATAGCGAATTCAGAAAAAAGACCAGAATAAGCGGAAAGACTTTTTGGGAATCCTTAAAAAGTGTTGAAAACATAGGCAATAGATAGATTTTGAAACGTTGTATTGCCGCAATATTAATAAAACTTAGTTCGGAAAAAAAAGTATTTTCCGCTGTTAAGCTAACCTTTCTACTCCTTCCAGCTGATTTTCAAGTAAAGCTTTAGTTACAACGCAAAGCAACTTCAAATCCTTAACTACATGCGTAAAAGGTTGGGAAGCTCAAAATGACGTTTTAATTATAGAAATTACCCGGGCAGATAAAGTCTCCCAGCCTAAATCTTTTATTTTTGCTGAAAAGGTTAATAAATCAAAGATCCATGCCTGTCGACCCGACCTATAAAGCTGCAAGTATTATCGCCCCGGAGATAGAACAACATTTTTTGCAGTACGTTGCTGGTGCCGAAGAGGCGGGAGAACGTGATCTTGCTCCGGTCCCCTCTGCGTCTGTTATTGAAACTATTATAGATGTTAGCTTCTGGACGAGTCTGCGCCGGGAGGAGGGACATTCGCCTAGGATCTCCCTGGCTTACTTGCCCCCAGATAAAGCGGGCAAGCCCTTAATATTTGGAGAAAAGCTGGCTCTGACCTCCGGAACGCTGATAAAACTAGCCCCTGGTATAGAGCGCGCCGGGATTCACCTTGGCATCTGGCACGAGGGAGACGAGCTTTTGATTTGGGGAACTACCCGTACAATACCCAGCTTTTGTTTTGTACTGGAAATGGTAGAACCAGGACTACTGGTGGTGAAACACCGTCGTTTCCAGGGATTCGGTAAGTATGTTAATGTGGCTGTTTTGAAAGGCGACCAGATTAAAATGGTGGATGAGCAAAGCGGATCGTTGCCTGACTGTCCGGCTCTCTTAACAGATCTACTCGGCGTTACCGCTACATCCTCCTGGAATGATTCTGTAAATATTCTTATTCAGCTGGCTACTTCTATGCGAGCCCACGGCAGGGGAGGGACGCTCCTGGTGGTACCATCTGGATCAGATAGTTGGAAAGATTCTATTATCCACCCTATTTCCTACACCGTAGCACCTTCTTTTAATGCGCTGACTGATCTGATGGCCGAGGAGGAGTACGAAAAAAAGACGGCTGAATGGCAGGCATCTTTAAACCGGATCGTTGATACCGTCGCAGGGTACACGGCGATTGATGGCGCTACCATCATTACTGACCGCCATGAGTTGCTTGCTTTTGGAGCTAAAATCGCCCGGGCAAAAGGACGGGAACCGGTGGAGCAGATCATGCTGACTGAACCAGTGATAGGAGGAGAAATCAGTATAGTACATCCGGCACAGAATGGTGGAACTCGTCATTTATCTGCTGCGCAGTTTGTTCATGATCAGCGGAACGCCATTGCACTGGTGGCTTCACAGGATGGTAAGTTCACGATCTTTGGATGGTCTCCCTGTGAAGGAATGGTCCATGCTCATCGTATCGATGCACTGCTGCTGTAGTTATTTATTGTAGTGAGGAAGAAGGGGGCTAAGTGCAGTTTTTTACAATTCCCCGGCTTTTATAGGCTTTCCGTATAGTCCGTTCAGCGCATAATCTTTAATCATCATCATATTGCGGGTCCGGTTAAATTGGAGCCTGATCCACCCATAGTTGATCTTGCCGTTTGATTCAACCCTGACCCCAATTGTCTTTTCCTGTTCGTCACTCCATTTGCCTGAGAACGAAACGTTTTCTGATAAATAGCGCACCGCCAGCAGCCCCTTCACCTTATCCCACGAGTTAGCAGAGCCGGTTTCTGTCGAAACCAGTTGGCCGGGTTGTAAAGACACCAGGTCCCTGCAGTGGAAGCTATAGTTATATGTGTTGTTCGCGAGCACGATCTTGTTTTCTTCAACGCTTTCAATAAGAAAGGCTTCAATCGTTTCGTGATCGCCATTAATGGTTTCCGTGTAGAACCTAAAGTCAGTCTGCTTGTCCTTGTTGAGGTCTAATTCAATAATTTCGGATTTCGCGTTAAAGCTGCTATCCAATGAGCCGTGTAGAAAGGTGTCTGCTTCTTCTAGCTCTGCGTCTTCCTTGGAGCAAGCAAGGTTGAAAAAGATAATAAAAAGTGCGGCTAATTTAACTGTGGTCCTTCTCATATTAATGTACCCTTCGAAGACGAGTGCCCCGATCTAAATGTGACAAGAGCAGCAAACTACTCTAACAGGCTTTCTCCATGTGAAGCTTTTAAGAACTATTCGCTTTTAGTTCTGTTATGTCTTTCAAATACTTAAATGCACTACTATGAAAAATTATAAAGATTTACTTCAGGATGCAGAATCTCTGTTTAGGGATGTAAAAGATAGCGCTGTAAGCGATGATAGTTCCAGCAACGGTAAAGTAATAGCTGCAGCGGTAATCGGTTTGGCAGCTGGGGCTATCCTGGGAATTTTACTTGCACCGTCAAGCGGACAGGAAACAAGAAGTGCCATTTCTGACTCTGTAAATAATATGGCAGGCACTGTTAAGGATAAAGCCAGACAGGGATATGACAAGTTAGGCGATTTAAAAAATCAGGCTGTTGATGCTGTTAAGTCCAAAGTGGGCAGCAATGGTACTACTGCGGATGCAGATACTGTCTAAGCTTACAAGAAACACTCCCCGGCTGTTAGTCGGGGAACTTTTATAATACCTCTACCAAACCTCCAGGCAAAACTGCCACTGCCTATCTTTCGTTAATAATCTCAATCATTAACTACTGTTAATTTAATGTTGTAACATCTTCGCTTTATTAGAAGTATAAGTCTTAGAATAAGCTTAGGAATGGATGAGTGTGTTTAGATCCTCACCTCGCGGTTTCAGTTGACTCTCTCGCTTTTTTTTCTTGAAGTATGATTAAGAGCCAAAGCTTGCTTTACTTTTTCACAGTATTATTTCTTTTTACCATTCTCAAAGCAGATGTAGTAACTGCTCAAGAGAGGGTGAGGTTTACTAACCTGACTAGTGCTCATGGACTGTCGCAAAATACGGTCCATGCGATAGTTAAAGATCATCTAGGCTTTATCTGGGTTGGTACTGAGGATGGTTTAAATAGATACGACGGTTACAAATTTACCGTCTACAGAAATAAGCCATCAGATCCAAAGACTCTAAGATCAAACAATATTAATGCCCTTCTCGTAGATCGAAAGGGAAACCTCTGGGTTGGTACTACCATTGGTGGTTTAAGCCGTTACGACAGGCGGACCGACTCCTTTACTCACTTTTTCGATAAGGGACCTCAGGGAAAAACGCTTACGAATCGCGACGTGGTGGCCCTTAACGAGGATAAGGAAGGGAATATTTGGATCGGTACTTACTGGAATCTTAATAAACTTGACCCAGCTACCGGGAAGATTGAGCAATACTTTGCCAACCCGGATGATAAAACCGCCCTTGTACACTCAAGTATTCCCACTATTTATACAGATAAAAAGGGAAATGTATGGATTGGGACAGGAGGAGGACTAGCCAGGTACGAAAAAAAGACGAACACCTTCAAACGGTATTTGCATAACGACGCTGATGCAAAAAGTTTGAGCGATAATTCGATCCGCTCTATTATTGAAGATTCCCGTGGTAATTTATGGGTTGGAACCAACTCCGGCGGTTTAAATTATTTCAACGTGTCCACTGGTACCTTCACTCATCTTAAAAATGACCCGTCTAAGGCTAATACTCTTAGTAACAACTGTGTAACCTCACTGGCCCATACAGGCGATGGCAGAATGTGGGTCGGTACCTCTTTCGGACTTAATCTGTTTGATCCACGAAAGTCAACTTTTGTAAGTTTCTTTCCTAACGCCAATATCGGCGGTGCTCTTCCAGTGGGAGGCATTGAGTGCTTGCTACAGGATAGAGCTGGGATAACTTGGATTGGAACTTATAACGGAGGATTGAGTAGATACGATCGGAACCTGACATATTTTATGCATTTTAAAAGTAATGCGGCTGATATTACTAGTTTGGAAAGTAGCTCTGTTACCTCGTTTGCCGAGAGGGAAGACGGCGATATCTGGGTCGGTATGGATGGAGGTGCAGGCAATCTTTACAGGAAGTCATCTGATAAATTTGATCGTTTTCTACTTGGTCCCAATAGAACGTATAACATTGCAAGCTATTCAATCTTAAGCTTAATAACTAGCAGAGACAAAAAACATATCTGGGTTGGAACGTATGGTTCTGGAATGGAGAAGGTAGACGTGGCAACCAAAATTGTAACCCATTTTCCGGCGGGTGAGGGACCCGATAAATTGAATAATTCGGCCGTTTATACCCTTTTTGAAGATAGTAAAGGCAATATCTGGGCGGGTACCAATGGCGGCGGAATTAACGTATTGGAAAAGACGACTCAGCGTTTCAAAATTTACAAATTTGATAGTTCCAAACCCTACAACAGCTTGCCGAACGACTACGCCCGCTGCGTTATGGAGGATAAAGATGGGACGATATGGGTGGGTACCTACTACGGTGGTATCGGTGTTATCGATCATAAGACCGGGAAGGTTACAGTTTACGACTCATCTAATTCTGGTTTAGGTAGTAATGTTGTATTCTCTCTGTTTCTGGACAGTGAAAATAATATCTGGGCGGGCACTTTAGGTGGAGGTCTCTGTCGGTTTGATAGAAAAACAAAGAAGTTCAAACTTTATCAGATGGAGCAGGGCTTGCCAAACAACACCGTCAATTATATCACTCAGGATAATAAGGGTTTTATCTGGGTTAGTACTAATGGCGGACTTAGTCGACTTGATCTGAAAACTGAAACCTTTAAGAATTTCAATGAGAACAATGGCCTGCAAAGTTCCCAATTTAACGCAGGTTCAGGATTTAGAGATAGTGAGGGCAATATCTTCTTTGGTGGTCCTAACGGTTTTAACATTATACAACCCTTTGATCTTGTAGTCAATAAAAACGTACCGTCAATAGTATTTACCGACTTTCAATTGTTTAATAAATCGGTTCGACCAGGCGGCAAAGATTCTATTCTGCGAGAAGACATTTCTATAACTAAAAAGATTACTCTGGCTTACGAGCAATCTATGTTTTCCATAGAATTTGCGGCCCTCGATTTCTCAAAGCCGACAATGAATCAGTATGCCTACAAACTGGTAGGTTTTGATCAGAACTGGAATTATGTAGGTACGAGAAGAACTGCGACCTATACTAACCTTAATCCCGGGGAATACACATTCATCGTAAAGGCCGCAAACAACGATGGAGTTTGGAACGAAACAGGCATCTCATTGACCATCGTGATTACGCCTCCTTTCTGGATGACATGGTGGTTCCGAACGCTTGTTATTGTTTCTGTAGCAGCAGCTTGTTACGCCTACTACCGGTCAAGGATTAACAGGATTGAACTACAGAAAAAGGAGCTGGAGTTGGAGGTACAGGAACGTACTAAAGTAATTTCAAAACAGGCGGGACATCTTCAGGTGATGAACGAGAACCTTCAAAATCAAGCTGACGAATTGCAAGCACAGGCGGAAGAATTGCAAGCTCAATCGGAGGATTTGCAGTCGCTGAATGAAGAACTTCAATCGCAGACAGAACATCTCAACGAAGTCAATCAGGAACTATTCAATCAAAGAGAGGAAGCTGAGCTAGCAAGGAAGGAAGCAGAAAAAGCAAATCAGGCTAAAAGTACCTTCCTGGCTACTATGAGCCATGAGATACGAACTCCAATGAACGGCGTACTTGGAATGGCATCGCTTTTATTTGAAACAAAACTGGATAAGGAGCAGCGGGAATATGCCGAAACAATCTACAACAGCGGTGAAGCACTGTTGAATGTAATTAACGATATCCTGGACTTTTCGAAGATCGAGTCGGGCAACATGGAGCTGGACCACCACGATTTCGAACTCCGCCAGTGTGTTGAGGAGGTGTTGGATTTGTTTGCCAGTAAGGCCGCTCAAACGGGGATAGATTTAATCTATCAACTTGACTACCGCCTGCCGTCCCAGCTTTTTGCTGATAGTCTGCGTTTGCGGCAGGTGCTCATCAACATCGTTGGTAATGCCATCAAGTTTACTCAAAAGGGAGAGGTATTTATTGGGGTTGAATTGCTTCGTCAAATTGATGAAAAAAATCTTGAACTTCAATTTTCTATTAGGGATACCGGAATAGGTATTCCAGAAGATAAACTGAACAGGCTCTTCAAAGCCTTCTCTCAGGTAGATTCATCCACCACCCGGAAATACGGTGGTACAGGCCTCGGTTTGGTGATTTGTGAACGACTTGTGGAACTAATGGGAGGGGAAATAGAGGTTGATAGTGAGGTTGGCGTAGGAACAACTTTCAAATTTACCATTAATGCTTCTGTTAGCCATAATGAACAACTGCAGTACCGAAATCTTTCAATTGAAGGTTGCGAAGGCAAAAAGGTATTGGTTGTGGATGATAATAAGACCAATTTAAGGATCCTTAAAGCACAGCTGGAACAGTGGAAACTTTCAGTTGCGCTTAGTGAATCCGGGCAGGAGGCAATGACAATTCTGGCAGCCGGGCAAGTGTTTGATTTGGTAATAACAGACATGCAGATGCCGGAAATGGATGGGGTTGAGTTGAGTCAGAACATCAAAAGGGATTATCCGGGGCTGCCTATTGTGCTGTTAAGCTCTATAGGCGACGAGACGAAGAAAAAATATCCGCAAATGTTTTCTGCAATCCTCACCAAACCTGTAAAACATCACCACCTGTTGAATGTGATACAGCTTGGCTTGAAACAGAAAAGTGAAAACCAGACACAGGAGAGGGCAAACACCAATTTGCTGTCAGAAGAGTTCGCGCTTCAATATCCCTTCAATATTTTGGTTGCTGAGGATAATCCTATCAATCAAAAACTCATTACCAGGGTACTAACTAAGTTGGGGTATGCACCTCAGATTGCTGACAACGGTAAAGTGGCAGTGGAGATGATGAAGGACGAGGTGTTTGATATTGTGCTGATGGATGTTCAAATGCCGGAAATGGATGGTCTGGAAACAACCCGATACATCAGGAAGAATTTTACGAAGCAGCCGGTCATTATAGCAATGACTGCCAACGCTATGGCGGAAGACCGTGAGGAATGTTTAAAGGCCGGGATGGACAACTACCTTTCAAAACCGATGAAGCTGGAAGAGCTGATGAACGTATTGAGAGAAACTGAAATCGCAAGCACTTAACTTGTTGAATCTGTCTGACTTCTTAATCTTCCTACGATTTTAAGCATTGTAAGGAAGTACCTTTTCAGCATTAAGAAGTGTTGTCAGATAAGAACCGAGTGGGAGTGGCTTTTTCTGGATTAATCGCTTTCTACAGACTCGGTATACATAGCGTCAATCTCGGCAGCATATTTTTTCTCAATAACCTTTCTTTTTGCTTTCAGTGAGGGAGTCATTTCTCCCTCTTCAATAGTAAAAGGGTTTCGTTTTATGATGAACCCTTTAATACGCTCGAATTTCGCCAGTTCGGTCGACAGCTTCCGGATGTCCTGGCCGATCCACTCGTGTATTTCTTTATCCTCAATGAAGAGATCTTTCTGCTGAAAGAACTCTTCCGATAAGCCAAAGGTTTCCTGTAAAAGTTCCCTTGATGGCACAACGATGGCAGTGACAAATTCTCGCTTGTCGCCAATCAAGAATATTTGTTCAATCTTTGGGCTCTTCAGGTAGGTGTTTTCGACGGGTGTAGGATAGATGTTTTTACCGAAAGAGTTGACCAGCATATTTTTTAGACGGTCAGTTATCTTCAGGTTGCCTTTGTAGAAGCGGCCTATATCGCCGGTATGAAACCATCCCGCTGAATCGATTACCTGGGCAGTCTCCTCGGGTTTGTTCCAATAACCCTTCATGACACAGTGTCCCCGAACTACGATTTCACCTTCCTCACATTCAAAGTTTTCATCAAAACTTTCGTGTGTTTGAATCGCTATAAATTCTTTTGTTTCTATGTCCTGAATTCCTACCTCTATTCCCGGGATAATCCTTCCGACCGTTCCATAAATCTGTCGCTCGTATTCTGTTACTGCCATCACTGGAGAGGTTTCCGTCAGGCCAAAGCCTTCGAGCACCTTAATTCCCAGATTTCCAAAAAATTCCCCCACGTTCTGAGGCAGCGCAGCCCCTCCCGAAAGCATAAATTTAAGTCGTCCTCCTGTTTTTTCCTTAATCTTAGAAAATACTAACTTATCGGCGAGTTTTTGCTGCATTTGCAGGAAAAAGCCCGGAGACTGGCCAGCCTCCTGCACTTCTCTGAATTTTTTTCCGGTTTCAATTGCCCAAAGGAAGATCTTTGTTTTGGAGCCACCGGCAGACATGCCGTTTTTCATCGCCTTATCATGGATACGCTCCAGCAGACGGGGTACACAGGCCATTACCGTTGGCTTCACCTCTTCCATGTTCCTTGCAAGCAATTCTATACTTTGAGCAAACGCGATCTTACAGCCCGCCATACAGCAGACGTAGTAGGTGGCGGTCCGCTCGAACACGTGTGATAGAGGCAAAAAGGACAGGAACGTTTCATATTTGTCGATAACCGTGATTTGCTCAAGCGAGGACTTTACATTCTGAACAAAATTCGAATGGGTGAGCATGACACCCTTGGGCACGCCGGTAGTTCCTGAAGTATAAATAAGGGCGGATAGATCTGAGGCTTGCACCATTCCCCTGGCTGTTTCTATCGTTTGTGCCAGTTCTGGCAGACATTTTTTTCCTTCCGCAATCATGGTGGTAAAACCGATGACTCCTGCATTTAGGGTTTGTCCTTCAATGTTCTTTTCGTAATTGTCAAAGACCGGTATGATACGCTCTAAGGCGTTGCACTGGTTAGCAATCTTTACAATCTTTCTCAACAGAAAGGGATTGCCAACTAAAAGTACTTTTACCCCGGCATCATTCAAGATATATGCAATTTCGCTTTCCGAAAGGGTAGGGTAGATGGAAACATTGACTGCACCTATCTGCTGCAGCGCCTGATCGTAATATATATAGGCGGGCGAGTTCTCAATAATCAGTCCGAGGCGATCTCCTTTCTGGACTCCTATGGACAACAAATAGCTGGAGATGGCATCCGCTGTCGCAAGCACTTGCTGATAACTGATTTCTTCCCATACTGCCCCGTTTTTGTGTATCAAAAAAGTTTGATGATCGGGGTGAAGATGTTTTACGGTATTTCTTAATAACTGGGGTACAGTAGTGAATTCGCCTGTCAAATTCATTTTTAAAATTGGTTATGCTTAAAGATACAAAAAGCCTTTAAACAGAAAAAGGGGCATAAAGCCCCTTTTGTTTACCCTTAGGCAACTATTTTCTAATTAAACAGAGAAACTTTCTCCGCAACCACAAGTGCGCGAAGCATTTGGATTGTGGAAGTTAAAGCCCTTGCCGTTTAATCCATCGGAGAAATCCAGTTCTGTTCCTGCAAGATAGAGGAAAGACTTCATGTCAAGAGCGATCTTAACTCCTTTATCTTCAAAGAATTGATCGCCGGGCTTTTCCTCGTTGTCAAAATCGAGATTGTATGACAAGCCGGAACAACCGCCACCTTGCACAGAAACCCGCAGAAAATAGGAACTATCCAGACCAGCATCCTGAATCAGGTGTTCTACTTTTTCTTTTGCTTTTTCTGTTACTGTTATCATCGTAAGCTGTTTTAAGTACCAATTATTATGAGCAAAAATCTTGCCTACTGGTGCTTTATACTCTCTTAGTGGTGAGATTTTTCACTCTCAATCGGAGCAAGACCATTTTTAACACGGTAATCGTTGATTGCCGCTTTTATCGCATCCTCAGCTAACACAGAGCAGTGAATTTTAACCGGAGGCAAAGCAAGTTCTTCAACAATGTCCATGTTGTCAATTGCGATAGCCTCGTCAATTGTTTTTCCTTTTAACCACTCGGTGGCCAGTGAAGAAGAAGCGATTGCTGAACCACATCCGAAAGTCTTGAACTTAGCGTCTGTGATTACATTTTCTTCGTTAACCTCGATCTGTAGTCGCATTACGTCGCCACACTCGGGAGCACCAACCAAACCAGTACCAACTTTATGACTGCTTTTGTCAAGTGTACCAACGTTACGCGGGTTGGTGTAATGATCGATAACTTTATCTGAATAAGCCATAGCTCTTTGTATTTATAATTTTAATATTCTAACTATTTCCCAATGTATCGGGTACTATTTAATGTTCAACCCACTCTACCTTGTCCAGGTCGATGCCTTCTTTAAACATTTCCCACAAAGGAGAAAGTTCACGAAGATGATTAACAGCCTTTTTCGTTTGCTCGATAGCAAAATCAATCTCCTCTTCTGTGGTAAATCTTCCCAGTCCGAAGCGAATAGAAGAGTGTGCCAAATCATCTGACAAGCCTAAGCTTTTAAGCACGTAAGACGGCTCTAAAGAAGCAGAAGTACAAGCAGATCCTGAAGATACCGCCATGTCTTTCATTGCCATCATCAGTCCTTCTCCCTCAACGTATTTGAAAGAAATATTTGCAACGTGTGGTAGCCTGTATTGCGTATTACCGTTAACGTAGCTTTCTTCAAGCTGAGTCAGTGCAGATTCAAGTTTATCGCGCAAAGCGGATAAGCGTGCAGCCTCTTCAGCCATTTCTAACCTGCATAGTTCGCAGGCTTTACCAAAGCCAACGATGCTTGGGACGTTGAGCGTTCCCGAACGCATACCGCGCTCATGACCGCCGCCGTCCATTTGAGCTGTTACTTTTACCCTTGGGTTTTTACGGCGAACATAAAGCGCACCTACACCCTTCGGTCCGTACATTTTATGACCAGAAAACGCCATCAGGTCGATTCCGTCAGCATTTACATTTACCGGGATTTTACCAACAGCCTGAGTAGCATCAGTAAATAGTAAGGCCCCATTCTTGTGTGCAATAGCGGCGATTTCTTTGATCGGCTGGATCACCCCAATTTCATTGTTTCCGTACATAATGGAAACAAGGATCGTTTTATCGGTGATGGCATTCTCAAGTTCCTGAAGATCAATGAGACCATCTTCCTTCACAGGAAGGTAGGTAACAGAAGCGCCTAGTTTTTCAAGGTGCTTACAAGTGTCAAGAACTGCTTTATGCTCTGTAACGCAGGTAATAATATGATTACCCTTGTCTTTATACATTTCGAATACACCTTTAATGGCAAGGTTGTCGGCCTCTGTAGCACCTGAAGTGAAGATAATTTCCTTCTCAGTAGCGCCTATTAATTGAGCTACCTGCTCGCGAGCGTAGTCAACACCCTCTTCTGCTGCCCATCCAAAAGCGTGGTTACGACTTGCGGCATTTCCAAACTTTTCTGTGAAGTACGGAAGCATAGCCTCAAGAACCCTCGGATCCATCGGGGTGGTAGCATTATTGTCTAAATATATTGGAAGATTCATATCAGAAGATATTGTTTTAACAACTGCAAAGATAAGAAAAGTTTCAGCCGATTCTTATTGGTTCTGTCTATTAGCCATAAAGGGGTAGTCATTTTTTTGCCATAAATTTCAAAGCGTAATTGATGTTGTTTTTTAGACGGGTGTAATGTTAGTAATAGGATCCTGAACTGGGCTTCCAGCGATGGGATTTCAGGATTTCCCTTGGCCAATATCCTTGTCATATCGTTTAGATCCTGTTACCTTTGAAGCACATGGGATACAAAAATTTACAGGAATGCGTCGCTGATCTGGAGAAAAATGGACATCTGGTTCGGATAAAAGAAGAAGTGGATCCGTATCTGGAAATGGCCGCTATTCACCTTAGGGTTTATGAATCGCAAGGACCGGCTCTTTTTTTCGAAAATATTAAGGGAAGTAAGTTTCCCGCTGTTTCTAACTTGTTTGGGACGATAGAGCGTTCGAAGTTCCTGTTCAGAGATACACTGGAAAAAATGCAAACGCTGGTGCAAATCAAATCTGATCCTATCAGGGCAGTTAAGAATCCTTTCAAGTATGCTAACGTAGCATTGACCGCTTTTTCTGCCCTTCCCATGAAAGTGCAGCGACCGGCAGACCTGCAAAAGACGAAGATCTCAGAACTTCCTCAAATTGTTAACTGGCCAATGGATGGTGGCCCATTTGTTACCATGCCACAGGTATATACAGAAGACATCGAGCAGCCGGGAATTATGAATGCAAACCTGGGCATGTATAGGATTCAGCTATCCGGGAATGATTACGAACTAGATAAAGAGGTTGGCTTGCACTATCAGTTGCATCGCGGCATCGGAGTTCATCAGACTAAAGCAAACGCTAAGGGGCAACCGCTGAAGGTGAGTATTTTTGTCGGCGGACCGCCCTCACATCCTTTGTCTGCGGTAATGCCCTTACCAGAGGGGCTATCAGAGATGACTTTTGCAGGTGCATTAGGTAATCGGCGTTTTAGGTATTTCTATGACGAGGAGGGTTTCTGCATTTCGGCTGATGCTGATTTTGTAATCACCGGCTCCGTTTATCCGCATGAAAATAAACCAGAAGGGCCGTTTGGAGATCACTTGGGGTACTACAGTTTGATACATCCTTTCCCCTTGATGAAGGTGCACAATGTGTATCACCGGCCAAACCCAATCTGGTCATTCACGGTTGTCGGACGTCCACCCCAGGAAGATACTAGCTTTGGTGCTTTAATTCACGAAATTTCAGGCTCAGCCCTGCCAAAGGAAATTCATGGACTTCACGAGGTGAATGCAGTTGATGCTGCCGGTGTTCATCCTTTGCTTTTCGCGATTGGCAGCGAGCGATATACCCCTTATCTGAAAGAGCGGAAGCCGCAGGAAATCCTTACCATTTCGAATCATATACTGGGCAAAAATCAGCTCAGCCTCGCTAAATACTTATTCATTTCTGCAAAAGAAGATAATCGTTCTTTGCACACGCATGATATTGAAAAGTTCCTGATTCACATGCTTGAGAGAATAGATTTTACTCGCGATCTTCATTTTCATACCAATACAACAATTGATACGCTCGACTATACCGGAAGCGGTTTGAACAGTGGGTCGAAAGTAGTTTTTGCGGCAGCAGGAGAAAAGAAAAGGGATTTATGGAAGGAAGTTCCGTCGGGATTCAGCATGCCCCGACCCTTTAATAATTATAGACTAGCAATCCCGGGAGTATTAGCCGTAGATGGTCCAAGCTTTAGCCAGGAGTCAGACACAGATTTGCAGGTGAAAGTTCTGGACGAGTATTTGAGAGGGCAGGATTTGAATGGGCTTGCCTTAATTGTCCTCTGCGACGATGCCGGTTTCGCTGCTGATTCTATTAATAATTTGGTTTGGATTACGTTTACGCGCAGTAACCCCTCGCATGATATTTACGGGATCAATAGTTTTATTCAGCATAAGCACTGGGGCTGTAAGGGCCCTCTTATTATCGACGCTCGAAAGAAACCTCATCATGCGCCTGAGTTAGTGAAGGATGTAGCGGTGGAGAAAAGAGTGGACAGGTTAGGAGAGAAGGGAGCAAGTTTATACGGAGTGATATAAAAAAAGGGAGCGAAAATCGCTCCCTTTTTTCTTGTTTTAATATGTTTCTAAAACCTAAATCCGATGGTTGCAAAGATGTTGGTCCAGTTGTTTTTAACAGCCGCCTGGTCTCCTGACCCTGTCTCGGGATAAAAGAGGTAGTCCTCAGAAATCCGATAAGGTGAAGTGCTGTATTTTCTTGAGTTACTGGTAAGTGCCAGGTCAAAATAAGTGGTTTTTCCTCTGAATCCTATACCTGCAGAGAAGGTGTCTGAGGAAAAATCGGCGTTGTTATATGGATTTCCATTTGTTGAATAGCCCGCTCGCAATAAAAAACTTGCCGGAAGTCGTGCTTCTGCTCCGATCCGCAGATTCACTGCGCTCTTGTAAAGGTCTCGAATGTCCCGATTAGTGTCCTTAGTCGCGTCAGGTGAGCCTGAGGCCGAAAAATGCATAGACTGATAATCCACATATTCCACATCGCCTGAGATGAGTCCAAATGGGGCGATGGTTACTGCTACTCCGCCGTTTAACTTATAAGGTGTACGGATGGTATAATCCTGATCGTAATATTCCTCTTCTCCTGGTATATTACTTGACCCACTTGAGGTAGTATAACGAGCGTCCAAGGATTCCATAAATGAATCGGAGACCGTATACCAGGTAGGAGTCACAAAACTTACACCCAAGCGTAGGCTGCTAACCGGCCGGTAAATAAGTCCTAGCTTACCGTTTACGCCAGATCCATTTGTTAGTTGATCTGATATATAACCCAAGCGGTAATTGCTGTTTAAGTAGGGTCGACTTGCGTCCTCTACAACAAGTCCAGCGTCCTCTATATTTTGAGGTAGGAGGGTCTGGCCGCTCTCTGTGTATTCCCGCTGCATTTTATAATTAAGCGAGGTAAAGGCAAACGCGGCTCCGACATAAAGCTTGTTTTCGTAGTTAGCACCGACAGCAAAGTTTACTTCTGATTGAAATCCCGTTCTATATGTTGTGTTCTGCTGGTTGTTACCAGGACTTGTTATCGGATAGTAGCCGTAAGTATCATCAAAGGCTACGAGGAAATTATTATAAGCAGCGTCGCCCAATGCAGAGGGATTGAATCGTTCCGCTTCATCCGCTAAAAAATCAGCAAAAGAGCTTCTGTTATTTTGGCCACTATAATCTGTAGTTACATTAAAATTGTTAGTTTTATTGTATCCGATACCAAAGTTGAAGCTTAGCCAGCCAGACGTTAGATCAGAGGCTCCTGAGCGCCTGGTGGGATTGTAAATAACCAGGCCAGCTTGATCAATCCCACCTCTGTCTTTTTGAAAACTTGAAGAGGTGCCGAGGTATTGAGCATTAAGATTGCTGTTTGAGAAATCGGCCGTTAAGCTTGCTTCCGATTTGGTGAACAGTCCCAGGCCTGCAGGGTTACCCCCCAGCGAGCTTAAGTCTCCACCTAATGCTGTTTGTGCTCCTCCCAGTCCCCGGAAGCGGGTAGTTAGTCCGGGTTCAGCTTGTGAGAATCGAAGAGCGTCTTCCGCATACTGGGCAAAAGAGGCTCCGGCAGGAAGGATTAATCCCGCCAGGAGTGCAATATTCTTAAGTTTCATCTATTTTTCTAAGTGCAAGTGTTCAACAATTATCTGCCACCTCTGGATGGGCGTCCGCCTCCTGAAGAACTTCTTCCCGAAGAAGATCCCCCGGAAGAACTACCGCCTCCTGAATTCCCGGAAGAACGACCTGAGTCGTAGCTGGGCGGAGGTGTATAAGTCCTTTCAGGGCGCGAAGGTCTTGCAGTTTCAGTGCGCTCTCTGCTAGGAGTTGAGGATGTCCGTGGTTGGGTATTCTCAGTCCTTGTTGGTCTTGTCGGCCTTGTAGATTCACCTCTTGACGATCCTGATTCAGTACGTGTTGGTGCTGTGGCGGAAGTCTCGGGCCTTGTACTTCTTGTCGGTCTGGAACTTGTTCCGGACTGGTCAGCGGCTTCAGCGGTTCTGCCAGTTCTTCCTGAGGAATAGCCCGGCATTGGTCTCGATGTTCCCCTACCGTAAGAAGTGCCATTAGTTGAGGGTCTGTCATACGCTCCTGAACCTACACCTGTTTCCCGGTTCGGTCTTGGACGATAGTTACGGCTAGTGTAAGCTCTTCCCGGATAGTAACCGCCATAATAACCTCCTCCATAATAGCCATAGCCCGGATAGGTGTTATAATAGGAGTAAGGTCCCCAAAAACGGCTCTGGTAAGGATATCCGTAATAGCCCCAGCTGTCATAATAACCCCACCTTGGAAAAGCGCCTACGCCAACCCATACAGAAACACCAGGACGATAAAACCAGGGATCGTAGAAGAATGGGTCGTAGCGATAGGTGTACCAGGGGTTATAACTGTACGTGTACCAGCTGTCGTAGTAAGATCTCCAGGGAGAACGATTGTAAAAACGATTTAATCGGGACGCATAACCATAGTCGTAATCGTAGTTCGAATAATCGTCATAATATTCTTCATCATTGTAATTTTCGCCACCGTAAAGTTGTTCATCGGTGCGGTAGGAGCGTTCCTCGCGCTGCTCTCCTACAACGTTAGCAGCTGGCGGAGCAATTTCCTTTGCCTTTGCCGCAGTGAAATACACGTCGTCGTTATTGTCCTGCTGAGCGAGTTGTGTGGTGGAGCATGAAGCCAGCAATAATGCTGATGCTGAAAACGCAGTTAGTAGTAAATTTTTCATTGCCGTGTGTGTTAAGCCTATCTCTCAAATCTTACTAATACTGACGAACCCGGGAGATAAATGGTTGCATCAATTTCCTTAAAAATACCTCGGTTAGTTTTATAACTTTGCTGCCTTGATATTTGTGTTTAAAGTTACAAAAAAATCTTTCAAAAAGCATTATGAGTAAGGGAATTACAAGCAAAAGCGAGGATTATTCGCAGTGGTATAATGAACTTGTTACAAAAGCCGATCTTGCCGAACATTCTGCCGTGCGGGGCTGCATGGTAATTAAGCCTTATGGCTATTCCATTTGGGAAAAAATGCAGGCTGCGCTGGATAAGATGTTCAAAGATACCGGCCACACCAATGCTTATTTTCCGCTGTTTATCCCTAAATCATTCTTCTCTAAAGAAGCTTCTCACGTGGAAGGCTTTGCAACAGAATGTGCCGTAGTGACTCATTACCGTTTAAAAAACGATGGCAATGGAAATATTATTGTAGATGAAGAGGCAAAGCTCGAAGAAGAGCTTATCGTTCGTCCTACTTCCGAAACAATTATTTGGAATACCTACCGGGGATGGATTCAATCTTATCGCGATCTGCCTATTCTGGTTAACCAATGGGCGAATGTGGTAAGATGGGAAATGCGGACGCGCTTATTTCTCAGAACAGCCGAATTTTTATGGCAGGAGGGGCACACCGCTCATGCCACATCGCAGGAAGCGATAGAAGAGGCAGAAAAAATGCTGGAGGTTTACGCTGATTTTGCTGAAAATTGGTTGGCTGTGCCTGTGGTGAAAGGGGTGAAAACTCCTAATGAACGCTTTGCAGGTGCTGTCGAAACTTATTGCATTGAAGCGCTGATGCAGGATGGAAAAGCATTGCAAGCGGGTACATCACACTTTCTGGGACAAAATTTCGCAAAAGCATTTGATGTGAAGTTTACCAGTAAAGAAGGGAAACTGGATTATGTATGGGCCACTTCCTGGGGAGTTTCTACTCGTTTAATGGGTGCCTTAATTATGGCTCATTCTGATGATTCGGGTTTGGTGCTTCCGCCAAAACTGGCTCCGATACAAGTAGTAATTGTTCCTATTTATAAAGGTGAGGAAGAATTAGGTAAGATAACAGAGGTTGCAGATTCGCTGGTGGCTCAGTTGAAGCAGAAGGGTATTTCGGTGAAGTATGATGACCGCGAGACACAGCGCCCCGGTTTTAAATTTGCGGAATATGAGTTGAAAGGTGTGCCTGTACGTGTTGCCATTGGCGGACGTGATCTGGAAAACGGAACAGCGGAACTTGCAAGGCGCGATACAAAATCAAAAGAGACCGTAAACAGGGAAGGGTTAGCTGAAAGAATTGAGGGTCTTCTTGTTGAGATTCAGGATAATATATATCAAAAGGCGCTTCGGTTCAGAGAAGAAAAAACGACGGAGGTGAATTCATACGAGGAATTTAAAAAAGTCCTGGATGAAAAAGGCGGCTTTGTTTCTGCTCACTGGGATGGTACCCCTGAAACGGAGCAGAGGATCAAGGAAGAGACCAAAGCAACTATTCGTTGTATTCCTTTGAATAATAAGGCGGAGGATGGTGTCTGTATTGTCACTGGTCAGCCATCCCCTCAACGGGTGCTGTTTGCCCGGGCCTACTAGTCTTTAATGGAACAGAGCTACTCGTATGCGAATAGCTCTGTTCCTGCTTAGATACTGTTCTGCTGTTTTTTTGTGGTGTTTTCAGGGTCAGTCGACTTAACGGCTGCAGATCCTGAATGATCTTTAAAATGTTTACCTGATCCTTTTTTGCTGACAGTGGTGGCGCCCTTTTGCTCACTTTTTTTCATTTCACCCTTGTGTTTAGGAGTAGACCCATCCACTCCCTGATTCCCTACATTGCTTTTATTGCTCATAATAGATGGACTTTAATTTGGTAGAAGAATGTAAATATCGTGCCAGTTTATCCTCGTTAACAGGCTATTCTTTCTCCTTTACTTAGGTTGAATTCCAGTATTCCGGCTACCATCTCCCTACCAGCCGGCCATCTGGTATGTATGTCCCCTGATCTTGGTCAGATCTTGTTCGTATATGAATTAGCTTTTCCTACGGGATATGAGCATCAGATAGGCCTTAGATGAGGGGGAAAGTGCCGGAGGGTAGGGAGTTGGTCCGGCTCAGGGTGCTGCAGTATCAATGAGTACGGTATCTTCTTTAAAGATTAGGTTCAGCGCCAGCAATGCCCTGAACTGTTTATATCCCGCGGTGCCTGGAAAGTAGGCATGAAGGAACAGAAGCGGTCTTCCGTCGGGGCCGGTGGTGACAGAGGGGTGGCCGGGAGCGACCCAGCTGGCTGAGGATTGCAGGAAAGGTTGCCGGCTCTTTCGGTAAGGTCCCAGAAAATGGTCTGCAATAGCTACCCCAATCCCGTACTTGTCCGTTGAGAAGTCGTTTCCGGCGTAAAAAAGGTAGTATCGCTTGTTGTGTTCTGTAATCCATAATCCCTCTACAAGGTGAGCCTCCCAATCCAGGTCGTTTTCGATTATCTTCTTTTTCTCACCTATCAACTGGTTGCCCTCCTGGTTAAGTCGTTGCGCATACATAGGCGTTTTCATGAAGTTTAGAATTGCTGGGATTTTACTCATAACCGACTCCTCCTGGCTCTTTTCCAGGACTTGCTGAAGCCTTGCTTGAAAACCTGAAAATCTTTCGATCACCGCTTCAATAAGCACCTGTTCAGCCTGAAAGCGTTCCATTGGCGGTAGGTGTTGCATCCAGGGCCAAATGGTGAGCAGAAAGCAGGCTGTTTTTTGATCCTCGACGCGCTCAAAAAGTGTTGTTACCAGGGAGGGGTTGGAATATAGGAAATCAACCAATTCGTTGGGCCACCGCTCATTGTTGTCTTCTTTCCAGAGTAGGTAAGTTTCGGATTCGTCTTTTATAAATAAGTGCGGGTCGATTACATTCCCGCGCAGTATTGGGCTTGTTTCGCTTCTGTAAGGTCCAGCGACGTCCCTAGATCTTGCCATTCCTATGCACAGTTCCCGGGTAGTTTTATCTCGTGCAACAAAATACAGCCGAAATTCTTGTCCTACCTGGTGGATTTCTGGCGCCCAGTAGTCTGCATTGAATTCTCCTTCTGCCGCCCAGGCAGGCTTGTTTCCTGGGGGAAAGATGTAGCCTGCAAATTCCCATGTCTGTAAATCCCTCGAGCGGACCAGAGGAAAGGAGAAGCTTGCATCGTTGGATGTGGAGGCGATGTAATACCATGTTTCCTTAGCTTCCTCCACTCTTATGGCTGCCGGGTCGCCATATCCGTAATACATACGATCGTCAAGGTTTTTGTCAAGCAACACTCGGTAGTTGTAGCTGGCACTGGCTGCCGAGACGGGTTCGGTTTTGTTTCTGGGCAAACGCAAACCAAAGTCGTCAGCGAGCTGCTCAAAGAAGGTCAGGTAGGAGGAGTGCAAGCGGTCTTTCAGTTCGTAGCTCCTCTTGTTCGTAGCTAAATCATCCTGATTAAATTCCGTCACCTGGACCTGTAATTCACCGGCAGGGGTGTCTTTCATGCTTATCTTAAAGGAAAATGGAGTTCCATCCGGCGAGTAGTACTCGTTGACTATTGTTGTATTCATTTTGGTATCAATCAGGAATATAAACACTGAAATTCTTAAATGTTTCGGCTGGCACTATCCTTGCCGTTTTTAGAAGAACCAAAGTTTAAAAAGATGAAGATTGAGGAGGCAGAAGTAGAAGTAAAAAAGCAGCAGTATGATGTTGCTCAGATTATGGGCGCCCTATATGGCGATGGAATTACTGGTCTTAAAGGTGCCTTTAGCAGAGACTGGGTGGAGCGTCTGCGCGAAGATATTGAAGTGTTGTATAAGGATGCGTTACAGCGCCCTGGCGGCGCCGTTGGGCGTGGTCCTAAACGCCATTATGTGGAGATTCATCCGGAGGATATTCGGGGGTTCGTGGATTTGGCGATGCATCCCTGGGTGATAGCTGTATGCGAGGCCGTGCTGGGCCCTGAGTACAAAATAGTGGAAATTGGATTTGATGTGCCCAATCCTGGAGCCCAGAATCAACCGTGGCACCGCGATTTCCCTGCACCTGATGATACATTGATTGGTAGGCGATTGAACTCCCTGGCGTTCAACCTGACGACGGTAGACGTTTTTGAAGATATGGGGCCTTTTGAAATTGCACCCGGTACACAATGGGACGATCCCGCAGGCTTTGAGCACGGTATGTTTCCTCCCAAGGAACTGTATAGCAGGTATGAGCAGCTGGCACAAAAGAAAATGCCCAAGATGGGAGATGTGTCAGTTAGATCCGCCCTCACTATTCATCGAGGAACTGCCAATCTTTCCCAGAAGGCGAGACCCGTGCTGGTTTTGGGTGTAGATGCTCCAGGAGCTAATAATGCCGAGCGTCATGACCTGCAAATTACTCGCGGTTACTGGAATACGCTTCCGGAGTATTTGAAGCAGCACATTACCTGCAGATTAGTAAACGAGCTCGAGCCGATTGTTCAAGCTCATACTATAGAGGGACTAATGATGGGTGAGGCGTAATTTGCTATTATTTTATCATTTTCTAGCCTGTATTGAGTTTTTATAATCAATACGGGCTTTTTTGTTTAAAAAATTTAGGTTTTGTGTTATTTAAGTGTTAAAATTGAAACTTCGATCGTGTGTTTTTCTTGGTGGTTTTAAAAAAGTAGTAATAATTATTAGTTATGAAGGTTAAAGAAGTTGCAAATTTTCACAAAAGTCCAAAATCTGAATTGAAAACAACTATTGAATTTGAGAGAACGCACGGAAGGGATCTAAAATTTGTAAATATCATCAAAGAATTAGATCAAAACTTGTTTGCAATGTATAACCACAATAGCTACAAGTTTGATGTGGATATTAAAGTGGATCATATTGATACAGTCGTTTTGGCTTCTATCAAAAACATTACTATCGGAGGTGGATGTTTTAAAGCGCTGGATGCGAACACTGCGGAAGTAAAACGCTTGTTTGTAAATCCTTACTTCCGGGGCTTAGGAGTTGCCTCGGGAATCCTCGATGAAATCGAAGCCTGGGCGAAGGAACTGAACTTTGGACGTCTGATGCTAGAGACAGGAGAGTTGCAGGAGCAGGCAATTAAGCTTTTTGAAAGACATGGATTTCTGGTTACAGACAGTTTCGGTCCTTATATAGGGGTGGCAGGAAGCGTTTGTATGGCTAAGAGGATCTAGGGGCATTTTAAAGTGAAACGAGGCTACCCTGATGAAGGGCAGCCTCGTAACAACTTATCGGTTACCCTGCGGGCGTTGCCCGTTTCTCATTCGGGTAGCTCGCTCCTCTACATAGGTGTTGTAGATTTTCTTTTGCTCGTCATTTAATAGCGCTCTTACCTTTTCGTCGTTAGCGTTGGTAATTGCCATCATTTTAGCCCGCATTGCCTCTCTGTCGCCACCTTGCCCTGTAGCCGTAAACAAACTATCTCTTGATTTAGCTTGGTTTAAAAAGATCGCGGAAATCTTTGTTTTTTGATCGTCGTTAAGATTCAATGTTTGCGGCAAGCGCTCCATTTGCATCTTTGCACTCTCTTCAGGTGTTCTTCGCTGGAAACCTCCCTGGCCCTGTGCGTTCGAATAAAAAGAAACAGACAAGAGAAGCCCCAGAATCACTAATAACTTTTTCATAATTTAGTTTTTTTAATGAAAGCAAGTTACAAACAGCAGCTTTAAAAGCCGAAAAATCGTGTCCCCATATGTCTATATTTCGGGAGACTACGTCTACTTAAAACCATGCTTTAGCTATTTCAATCTCCAGCGGCCGCAAAAGGTGCTAAAATACTTCCATTTATCCTGCTCCAGGAAAAATCTCTTTCCGCTTCGAGCCCGCATTTAGGCATAAGTATTGAGCGTATTTTTTGAATGTCAGAAATTAAGTTTGATATTAGAAGGCTGCTAGTAGCAGGCCGCAGGCGTAAACATGGATTTTAGAACACTTATCAAGACATATTACTCATCTATCCTCATATTTTTCTGTTTACTTGCCTTTACTCTGTTTGCTTATTCTACTGTAGAAACATCAGCGAAAGCCCGAAGAGAAAGGTTGTTTGAACAGCGGGTGCAGCGCGTCACTGAGACGATAAAGAACAGGGTATCAGACTATACGCAAATATTAAAGGGATGTCAGAGCTTGTTCTATGCCTCTGATTCGGTAACTTATGAAAACTGGAAAACGTATATAGAGAATCTAAATCTTAACGTCAATTATCCGGGGATACAAGCGGTGGCATATGCGGCCTGGGTTCCTAAGGAAGAAGTGCGGCTGCTTGAAGCTAAACTAAGGGAACGTCTTAATGCAAACTTTACGGTCAAATCAGATTTTCAGCAAACGCATCTCGCTCCTATTATCTATATAGAACCCTTTACGGGTAGAAATCTTCGGGCTTTTGGTTACGACATGTATAGCGAGGTGAAAAGGCGGGAAGCAATGCACCGGGCAATGACAACGGGGCAGCCGGCTCTCACCCGGCGAGTAACGTTAGTTCAGGAAACGCATGAAGATGTGCAGCCGGGTTTTTTACTTTATCTGCCCGTATACGCGAATCAAAAATCAGTAAAAACAGCTGAAGATCGCGTAAGGAACCTTCGGGGTTTTGTATACAATCCATTCCGTGCCCGAGATCTCATGGGTTCAGTCTTGAGTAATTTTAAAGATATTCAGGTCGAAATCTATGATGGGAACCATTTTGCTGAAGAAAACTTGCTCTACGCGTCTGGACCTAATCTCTACGCTATAGAGGAAAAACGCCGTGCCAACGTTGAATTTACATCAGATACTACCATTTATACAGCCGGAACCCAGTGGAGGGTATTTGCGTCTTCTTCCGAGACGTTTGGCTCCTCTATTGAGCGCGATCAGCCAGTTTTGGTCTTAATTGTCGGTTTAGCTATCACTTCTCTAATGGTAATCATATCAGTGAATTTCGTGAGAAACCGGAAAAGGGTTCTTCATGAGCTTATGCTCAGTCGTGAGATTGAGAAGAAGAAAGACGAATTCATAGGCATTGCCAGTCACGAGTTGAAGACCCCGCTCACAAGTATAAAAGCCTACATTCAGTTGCTGGACCGGGCGGATTTGCGGGAAAGCGACCGGATTTTTGTAAGGAAGGCTAATGTTCAGATAAAAAAACTTAATAATCTGATTTCCGACCTTTTAAATGTATCCAAAATTCAGGCCGGTAAGCTACAATTTAACATCGGATCTTTTTCTGTAAAGGACTTGGTGGAAGATAGCGTTGAGAGCGTGCAGCATTTGTATTCAAGTCACAAAATAATTCTGACTTCAGCCCCTTTGGAGTCTACGGTAGAAGGGGACAAGTTCCGGTTGGAGCAGGCGTTAACCAACCTGTTAGTGAATGCGATTAAATATTCTCCCGGCAATTATAATGTATATGTAAGCACCCGTATTGAAAAGGGATGTGTAGTGATTGAGGTGAAGGATGAAGGGATTGGCATTAGCGAAAGAAGCCAAAGACACATCTTTGAAAAGTTTTACAGGGCTGAGGGGCTATCTCCTGCACTGTCTGGGCTAGGCATGGGATTGTACATTTCGAACGAGATAATAAGAAGGCATCATGGTAAAATAGTAGTTAAGAGTGCTCCTGAGAAGGGGTCTGTCTTTTCGATTTATTTACCACTGAGTTCGCCTAATCCTAGTGGGGGTGCTTAGTATTTGGCTTCAAAATCAATAAATGTTTTATGAATATCGAGACATTAAGAGAGTATTGCATGAGTAAAGATAGGGTGACCGAATCTTTCCCTTTTGGTGAAGATACTCTCGTTTTTAAGTAGCGGACAAGATTTTTTTACTAGCAGGCCTCAACAATGGCAGTTCTTTTAATGTAAAGTGTGATCCTGAACGGGCAGTAGCACTGCGGGAGGAATTTGATGAGGTAACTCCCGGTTACCATATGAATAAAGTGCATTGGAACACGGTGAGAATGGACGGAAGACTACCTGATTCGCTATTACAGGAACTGATAGATCACTCCTACGAGTTAGTTTTAAAAAGCCTTCCAAAGAAGGTTCAGGCCGAGATTAGGAGACAGTGATTTTTGTTTAGTCATTGGCTAACGATAATTTTTTTCTTTTTCTCAAACAAAATCTGTCTAAAATCAATTTCTATTGGAGTAAGCTAAAGAATAGAAATAAATTTGTCTTATTGTTAATAAAAAAGGCGATTTGTTTATATTTACACAATAAAACTCTCATTTTTTTTAAAATGCTACAGAAAACATATCTCAAAACTAAAGACTATTGCAAAGTGAAGTTCTCAGTATCTCCTGAAAATGCTGAAACTGTAGAGCTGCTAGGGCTAAATAACGATTGGGAAAATCCTATTCCTTTAAGTAAAAAGAAGGATGGAACGTTTAGTGCAGAAATTACTTTGCCTAAAAATACTCAGCATGAGTTCAAGTATCGGGTTAACAATTCCGAGTGGATTAATGATCCCGAAGCCGACAACGAAAGTGAGAATGAATTTGGTAGCAAGAACAGTGTACTAGTTCTGTAACTGCTCTTTTAATCTGCGCTATAAGGCTTTATTGATAAATTATTTTGAAGGCATAGCGGTTAATCTGCTATGCCTTTAGTTTTTTCTATTCTGTAATTCCCGAACCTGAAAAAGACTTCCGGTCTTTAAAATGTGACAATTAAATTTTTTACGTTTTATGACTAAAATTTTTATTTTGCGAATCTAAACTAGTTATCGGACCGTTTAAATGCGGACTAACCAATATTATGAACAATTACATTTTAGGAATTAATATTAATATCCCGGGGATTGAGGTTGCAGTAGTTGATAGTGGAAGCAAGTCAATTGTAGAGGGCACGAGAGTAAAACGAGGAATTCACCCGCAGGAAACGGTTGAAAACCTTTTGGATTGTTGGATAGGCGCTATCAAAGAAAGTCTCCAGCTTGCAAATATTACCGATTCAACTCCCAAGATAGGATTGGGTATGCCAGGGCCGGTTGATTATGAGAAGGGGATATCTTTGATGAAGAATCAGAATAAGTTCGATGCCTTATACGGCTTAAATATTAAGGAGCTTATAGGTGAAAGGTTGGGTATTAGTCCCGAAAATATCCGTATGGAAAACGTTACACCTTGTTTCCTCCAGGGGGAAGTTTTCGCGGGAGCAGCAAAGGGATTCACCAACATTATTGGCTTTACGCTAAACTACGGTCTGGGTACCGCTCTTTATTCTAGCGGTGCTGCAATTGATGCCAATCTTTGGAATCAACCCTTTAAAGATGGAATCGCGGAGGATTATCTCGGTATTCAGTGGATTTCCAGGCGCTATGAGGAATTTACAGGGCTTCAGGTCAATGACTTGAAAGAGCTTACCCTAATGGCTAAAACTGACGACGGGATCGGTCAGTTGGTTTTTAATGAGTACGGAGAAAACTTTGTGAAGTTCCTGATGGAGCAAGTAGGAAAGTACGACCCGGATATGGTTTTAATAGGTGGCCATAACGACGCCTGGGAATTATTTATTCCTCATGTAAAAGACCGGTTAAGTGATAAAGATATTAAAGTGCCTATTAAACAGGCGGTACTGGGAACGGCTGCGACGCTGATTGGCGCTGCTAATCTCTGGTCCTAGTCTCTCAAATTCAGGGAGGTGTTATAAGACGCCTCCTTGCTGTTTTCATTCCGCCCAACCTTAGTTTATTACAATTCAGACTTTCTCCACACCTTCATCTTCTGTTTGCTATTTTGCCTAATACAGCCATTCAAAATGCTGTATATTTGAAACATGAATCATTTAGTGGCACCCTCTGTATTAGCAGCAGACTTTGCAAATCTTCAAAAAGACATCGAAATGGTAAATGGAAGCCGAGCCGATTGGTTTCATGTTGACATTATGGACGGCGTCTTTGTTCCTAATATTTCCTTTGGTTTTCCTGTTTTAGATGCATTAGCGAAACACGCTGCTAAGCCGCTCGACGTACATTTAATGATTGTTGACCCCGACAGGTATATCGAGCAGTTTAAAAAAGCGGGCGCTTCTAATATAACCGTTCATTTTGAAGCTTGTACTCACCTGCACCGAACTGTTCATGCCATCAAGGAACTTGGATGTACAGCTGGAGTCGCCTTAAACCCGCACACGCCAGTGGCTGTTTTGGAGGATATTATCGATGACCTGGATTTGGTTCTTTTGATGTCGGTAAATCCCGGTTTTGGCGGACAGAAGTTTATCGAAAATACCTATCGGAAGATCCGCGCGTTAAAAGCCCTTGCCGCTGGCAGAAATGATAGTTTACTTATTGAAATTGACGGCGGTGTAAACGCAAAAAATGCATCCACTCTTTTAGATGCAGGGGCGAACGTTCTGGTCGCTGGCAACTTTGTTTTTACGGCCCCAAATCCTGCAGAAGTAATATCTCAACTAAAAGAAATCCAACCGCACGTTCTTCAGGCTTAGTTGATGCGTCTCCTTTCTCTGCTTTTTTTGCTGCTTCTCTCTTTTGGCGTCTCGTCTCAGTCGCTTGTAGAACTGAGAGGTCAGGTGACAAGCGGGCAGGGGGAAGGAATTGAAAACGTAACGGTTAGGGTGATAGGAGAGACAAACTACACCACTACTGATAGTTCCGGAAATTATGTGCTGAAAATCCAACTCCCCGGGAAGGCTCGCGTTACCTTTAGTCGCACCGGTTTTATTAGCACTACGTTCGTCCTGGAAGCGCCGCAAACGGCTTCGATAGTGAAAAATGTAGTGCTGGAGAAGGATGTTAGGGAATTGAGCGAGGTTGATGTTCGCTCCCGATATCACGGAGCGGGAAACATGATGGAGATCGAGAGAAGAGCGATGGTAAATATGCCATTGGCCTCCGGCAATTTTGAATCTCTGCTAAAAACGCTACCCGGAGTTTCAACGAATAATGAGTTGAGTTCCCAATATTCAGTACGTGGTGGTAATTTTGATGAGAACCTCCTGTATATAAATGACGTCGAAGTCTTTCGACCGATGTTGGTACGCAGCGGACAGCAGGAGGGCTTGAGTTTTATTAATCCTGACCTTATCAGTACCGCGAGCTTTTCTGCGGGTGGTTTTGCACCTCGCTTCGGCGATAAAATGTCTTCGGTCCTTGACGTACGGTACGGAAGGCCCGATAGTTCCGGGACCGTAATTTCTCTCGGCTTGCTAGGTCTTTCTGCAACTGTAAAACACGCTGCAAAAAATAGCTATCTGTTGTTGGGATTGAGAAACAAAACCAATCGGAACCTTTTGAAGAGCCAACCTGTAGAGGGCCGATATCAACCGCAGTTTTATGATATCCAGGGCTTGTATCATCTCAACCTATCATCAAAGGTGGGTATAAGTTTTTGGGGGGATTATAACCTGAGTAAGTTTAATTTAATCCCCGAAAGCAGAGAAACGACGTTTGGTACATTGAGCCAGCAATTTCGTTTGATGGTTAATTATCAGGGGCAGGAAAAAGACCGATACGAATCAGCAGCAGCTGCACTCACTTTAAACTATTCACCGGCAAATAACATCTCTTTAAAGTGGATCAACGCTGCCTTTCGAAATTCTGAGAATGAAACTTTTGATATTGAAGGCGCCTATATCTTCGACGAATTAAATGACAATACGGGGGGCCTTGCGCCTGTTCGGATAGGGAGGGGGATCGGAATTGATCACCGCTATGGAAGGAACAAGTTGAATGCAGATATTTACAGCTCCGAATTACGCACTCATCTTCAACGCAGACGGCAGAACTTTGAGGCGGGAGTAAGATTGCAATTTGACCGGATAGAAGATCATCTGAATGAGTTTCACCTCATCGATTCTGCGGGCTACTCCATCCCCCAAAACGAAAGGACTTTGCTTGTTCAGGATTTTGTATTTGGCAGAAACGTGGTCGAAACGACAAGGTATAGTGCTTACATTCAAAACAGCTTTCCTCTTTCAGATGAAATCGGGCTCACTTTCGGAGTTCGGGCCAACTTAAGCTCCTATACAAAAGAAGTCCTGATAAGTCCGAGGATAGGTGCCACGCTGTCCCCTCAGGAAAGTAGCGTTTCCTGGAGGATTTCGGCCGGGGCTTACTATCAGCCTCCCTTTTATCGTGAAATGCGTACCGTGAACGGTGAACTAAACCCGCAAGTTCGAGCACAACGCTCGCTGCATTTTTCAATAGGCGCCAACTCTTCATTTACGGGACTTGGAACCCGATTAAATCTGGACACTGAGGTGTATTATAAGAGCCTAAGTCTTCTTATTCCTTATAAGTACGATAACGTTCGGATCAGGTATATGGCTGGACAGGAATCGAGAGGATATGCGGCAGGGGTGGATGTAAGTTTAAGGGCGGAGTTTGTAAAAGGATTGGAATCTGTCTTTCGACTTTCGCTGATGAAGACAGAAGAAGATATTAAGGGAGATAAAAAGTTTTTAAAAGGTCCGGATGGGGTTTTGACGACAACTCATCCAGGATACTTGCGACGCCCGAGCGATCAACGCGTTAATTTCTCTGCATTTTTTCAGGATCAGCTCTTCCATAACCCGGCCAACAAAGTACATCTTACCCTGCTGTACGGGTCAGCCTTGCCTGTCGGACCGCCACTTGCAGAGCGATTCATGGATATTTATAAAATTCCCTCCTACAGGAGAGCTGATATAGGCTTTTCGAAGGAGATACTGGAAGGTAAAAAGGGCCAGTTTTTAAGACGGTTAACAAATACTTTTAGTTCTTTAACAGCTTACGCTGAAGTCTTTAACCTGCTGAATATCAACAATACGGTGTCCTACCTCTGGATAAAGGATGTAAGTAACAATCAGTTTGCCGTTCCTAACTACTTAACATCCCGACAGTTGAATTTTAAAATTATTGCAAAAATTAAAAATAAGTAAAGAAAAATATATAAATCTCCTAAATTTGGCAGCACAACAAAATATACCAAATCATGAAATGTAATTTCGGCGCAGGCCCTTGTATTCTACCGCAGGAAGTATTTAAACAAGCTTCAGAGGCTGTTTTAAATTTTAATGACACCGGTTTATCAATACTGGAAATTTCCCATAGAGCACCCGAGTTCGAAGCTGTGGTAGATGAATCGATTAGCCTTGTTAAAGAATTACTTAACGTACCTGACGGTTATTCTATTTTATTCCTTCAGGGTGGTGCTAGTCTTCAGTTTTCTATGGTTCCGATGAATCTTTTAGCTGAAGGTCAGACAGCAGCCTATCTTGATTCTGGTTCATGGGCAAGCAAAGCAGCTAAGGAAGCAAAGCTATTTGGTAATGTACACATTGTTGCGTCATCCAAGGAGGCAAACTATAGCTACGTTCCGAAAGGATACGAAATTCCGGCTGATGCCGCTTATTTCCATGTGACCAGCAACAATACTATTTTCGGAACAGAGCTGTTTGATATCCCATCATCGCCAGTTCCTTTGGTAAGTGACATGTCTTCTGATATCTTCAGCCGCCAGATCAATGTTGCTGATTTTGGTTTGATCTATGCTGGTGCACAAAAGAATATGGGCCCTGCCGGTGTTACCCTTGTGATTGTGAAAGATGAATTGATTGGCAAATCCGGAAGGAAGCTGCCTTCCATGCTGGATTACAAAATCCAGGCAGATAATAAGTCTTTATACAACACGCCTCCGGTATTCGCTATCTATGCCTCCATGCTGAACCTTCGCTGGTTGAAATCAAAAGGCGGAGTAGCACAAATTGAGAAAGAAAATATCGCGAAAGCAACTGCTTTGTATGCGGAGATCGATAGAAATCCTCTTTTCAAAGGTACTTGTGCAGTCGAAGATCGTTCTCGCATGAACGTATGCTTTGTGATGGAAAGCCCAGAACTGGAAAAACCGTTCCTGAAATTCGCAACAGAGCGTGGAATGGTAGGTATCAAAGGTCATCGTAGTGTCGGTGGTTTCAGAGCATCTATTTACAATGCGCTTCCGATAACAGCAATTCATGCCCTGATTGAAACAATGCAGGAGTTTGCTGAACAAAACGGTTAATATCTGACGAAAGGTCAGGCTTTTTAAATCAAATACTCCGTAAAAAACTGAAATAAAAATGATTAAAATATTAGCGAATGATGGTATAGATCCAGTTGGAAAGCAGATGCTTGAAGAAGCTGGTTTTACCGTTGAAACTCAGAATATCCCTCAAGATCAATTATCAGAAGCTTTAAAAAATTTCGACGCTATTACAGTTAGAAGTGCAACAAAAGTTCGTAAAGATTTAATTGACGCTTGTCCTAACTTAAAGCTTATCGGCCGTGGCGGTGTTGGAATGGACAACATAGATGTGGAGTACGCAAGGAGCAAGGGATTGGCCGTTGTAAACACACCAGCAGCTTCTTCTCCTTCAGTGGCGGAGTTAGTATTTGCTCATTTGTTTACGGGTATTCGGTTTTTGCACGATGCTAATCGTAAGATGCCGGTTGAAGGAGCGACGAAGTTCAACGACCTGAAGAAAGCTTACGCCAAGGGAATTGAATTAAAAGGAAAGAAGATCGGTATTATCGGTTTCGGCCGTATCGGTAGAGAAACTGCTAAAATTGCCCTTGGTTTAGGCATGGAAGTTTTAGCTTATGATCTTTACGATGTACCTGCTGAACTTGAACTTAATCTTGCTGGTGGTGTTAATGTAAAAGTTCCGGTTGTGAAAGCTTCGCTGGAGCAGTTGTTGACCGAATCAGACTTCATCAGTCTTCATATACCTTTCACAGAAAAGCCTGTACTAGGGAAAGAAGAGTTCGAAAAAGTAAAAAAAGGTGTTGGCGTTGTCAATTGCTCTCGTGGCGGAACAATTGACGAGGACGCGTTGATCGAAGCGTTGAATTCTGGTAAAGTAGCTTTCGCTGGATTAGACGTATTCGATAATGAGCCGACTCCACGTCAGGACCTGTTATCTCATCCAAAAATTTCTCTAACACCTCATATCGGTGCCGCTACTAACGAGGCGCAGGAAAGAATTGGTGTAGAGCTTGCAAGTTTGATCATTGATTTCTTCAAAAAGTAGAAATAAGATTTTCAAAGATTTAAAGGGTTGTACATTGTGCAACCCTTTTTTGTTAAACATACTACGTAGCCTGCCGTTTAGTTTCTATGCCCAATATTGCTCCGTTTAGATGGATTCACCCTTCCTCTTCTTTTATTCAGAAAGTGCCTGTTTATATAGAAAACATGAGCTTAGAGGAAGCGAAGGTGCAAAGAAGCAATAACGACTATTCATTTCTGCATTTGCTTACCCCTGAACCGGATGAGGAGGATGGCAAGGATCCTAAAGAGGCAGTATTTGGTAAAATAGCCAAAAATCTGGCAGCATTTCTTGCATCAGAAGTAATGGTAGAAGAGGCGGAGCCAGCTCTTTACATCATCGAGATTTCCAGGGGCGGGAAAAGTTTTAAAGGGATTTGGGCTTTAACAGCAAGCAGTGAGCTGGAAACTAAAATTTTGAAGCACGAACGCGTCCAGCCCGAGCGGAAGGAGCATATTGAAAGTTACCTGCTAAATTCCGGTATTGACGGAAATCCCGTTCTGCTTACCTATCCGCAGTCCCAGATTTTGATGGAAATGATGAATGAATTTTCAGGGGTAGATCCGCATTTGAGATTTCAGGCAGAGGATGCTGATCATCGATTGTGGCGGGTGAGTGCTGCAACTGAGGTAGCCGCAGTGGTCGCAGCGATAGCAGCGCTGCCGGCAGTTTACATTGCTGATGGGCATCATAGAGCGGCGGCTTTTCAATCCCTGTTCAAACAGGATAGGGGAGTTGATGGCCGGTTTCGGTATTTTTCATCGGTCTATATTCCTTCCTCGTCAGTCCACCTAAAGTCTTACCATCGTTTGATAAAGGATCTCAACGGTCTCAGTCTGCAGGAGGTACTTCAGGCTATTAAAAGAAGCTTTCATATCAATCAAATTACGCAGTCTTCCGACACTCGCATTTCCGGAAGTTTCGATTTCTATTGTCAGGGAATGTTTTTTAATCTAATTCCTAAGGATCATATCCTAAATCATAAAAATCCAGCGGCTGATATTACAGTTCGATTGCTGCATGATTCTATCCTCGCCCCCCTGTTGAAAATAACGAATCCGACAGAAGATTCGCGAATAAGATATGTGGAGCAAGACGCTATCGCGGCAGTGATTGGAGCAGTAGATAGAAACGAATATGAGGCGGCTTTTTTACTGAATCCGCCTTCCATTGAACAGGTAATGGCGCTGGCCGATGCAGACGAAGTAATGCCTCCTAAATCTACATATATAGAACCAAAGTTCCCGGCAGGAGCATTAGTGCATTTGTGTTAGGCTTAAAAATGCCGCCATAAGTTATAGTTCAAAAACTTCTCCTTTTTCTGGTATTTGCACCTGATAGCCTTCCTGCACCAAATCGCTTCGTAAGGCTTCCATGCTTTGTAGCTCCCCATGTACCAGAAAAACTTTCTTCAACTGGGCTTTGTCCTGGTTTCTCACCAAAGACACGAGACCTTCGTGATCAGCATGCCCGCTGAATAAATCTGTTTGTTTGATGGTAGCATACACTGCCAGTTCCCTATCCCGGATGTGCACTACCGGGTCTCCCCGAAGGAGTCGATGACCTAGCGTGCCTTTGGCGCTGTAGCCGATAAAAAGGATGGTGCAGTAGTAGTTTTGAATGTTATAGTACAAATGGTCTTGAATCCGGCCTCCCTCCAGCATTCCCGCAGAAGAGATAATTATACAGGGTTCCAGGTAGTTGGTCAACTCTTTACTCTCTTTCAAGTTTTGTACATAAAAGAGATTGTCAAATTCAAAATTGTCCCCCTTCAACCGGTAGAACTCCTGTGCGTCTTCGTTCAAGCTGCTGCTGTATTTTCTAAAGATTTCTGTTGCATAGTTCGCCAGAGGACTGTCGACAAAAATCTTAACCTTCGGGAGTAAGCCCTTACTAAAGATCTTGTTCAGGGAAAAAACCAGGGCTTGCGTTCTGCCGATGCTGAAAGCCGGTATAATGAGTCTGCCTGGATTCTTTATGCAGGTTTGCTCTACAGTGTCAAGCAGCACTTGTTCTATTTGAGATTCCTTGCTATGAAAGCGTCCACCATAAGTCGACTCCGAGACGAGGTAGTCCACCGGTGGTAACGGCTGTGGATCGACAATTACCGGATAGTTGTGACGTCCTATGTCCCCTGTAAATGCGATTTTCTTTTGAGTCCCATTCTCTTCAACCGTGAATACCGCACTGGCGGCTCCCAGTAAATGACCGGCAGGAATAAATTCCACCGACACGGATCCGTTCAAGCGAAACGGCTTGTTAAATCCGATGGTAACAAACCGTTCCATTGTATCCATCACGTGCTTCTGCAGATAGAGTGGCTTCGGACCACTCGACTTGCTTCTTCTCTTATTCCGGTTGTGTTTGCGCTCCTTGCCCAAAAAAATGTTGACTGAGTCTAGCAACAGGAGCTCGGTTAAATCTGCAGTAGGGGAGGTGCTTAAAATCTGTCCATCAAATCCCATTCTTACTAAAGTCGGAATATTCCCGGAATGATCAATATGGGCATGTGTAAGCACAACAACGTCTATATCTGAGGGGGCAAAAGGAAAAAGCTCATTCTCCTCCTGCCAGGTGCCTTTTTCATAGTCAAGGCCGCAGTCTATCAAGATTTTGTAGTTGTTTATTTCCAAAAGGTGCATGCTGCCGGTCACCTGGCGTGCAGCACCCCATATAGTTAGTTTCATTTAAGCGATGTGTTCTTAATTCAAATAGATAATACAATAACGACAAAGACCTTTTGTTTGATCTTCAGTGCCTGATTATCCTACCAGGATGTTAGGCTTCAAACTGAAGTTGACTAAGATAACGGTAAAGTCCTTCTTCGTTTTGGATTAACTCGTCGTGCGTGCCTGATTCCAATACCTGTCCCTTTTCCAGAACGACTATTTTATCAGCCTCACGAATAGTGGATAGGCGATGAGCGATAATAATCGAGGTACGATCTTTCATCAACACCTCCAATGCTTCCTGCACCAGACGCTCAGATTCAGAGTCAAGAGAAGAAGTCGCTTCATCAAGGATTAAGATGGCGGGATCTTTCAACAATGCTCTCGCAATGGCAATGCGCTGTCTTTGTCCCCCCGAAAGTTTTATTCCACGTTCTCCTACAAGGGTATCATACCCTTCGGGCAGATTTTTGATAAAGGAATGAGCGTTTGCTTTTTCTGCAGCAGCGATGATCTCGGACTCCGAGGCGCCTAATTTTCCATAAGCAATATTCTCGCGAATAGTACCCCCAAATAAAAGGACATCCTGAGGTACAATGGCCACCTGATTACGGATATCTGTCAGCGGGAAGCTTTGAGAAGGTAGATTGTCGAATAACAGCTGTCCTGCATCCGGTTCGTAGAACCGCAGTATTAAGGAGGCGATGGTGGATTTTCCAGCGCCACTGGGTCCTACAATCGCAACCTTTTCTCCAGCTTTTGCTTCAAAGGAAAGGCCTTTTAAAATTTGAACCTCTTTGCGCGAAGGATATGCGAACCAAACGTCCTCGAACTTAAGGTTCCCCTCAAGAACACGTTTTGTCGCATTATCTTCTACGGAAATTGATATTGGCTCGTTTGTTTCTTCTAAAATCTCTACGATTCGTTCAGTCGCACCCAGGGCTTTTTGAACGTTTGCGAGGAGATCGGGAAAAGTACCCATTGCAGCTCCCACGAACATGGAATATAAGATATACGTGCTTAACTGCCCGACTGATAGGATATCCTGTTGAACTAGTGTAGACCCATACCAAATAACTCCAACTATAGCCCCAAAAAGACAGAAGACTATAAACGATGCAAAAGCTCCCCTTAAGGTTGCACCTCTTAAAGCAATAGTCACCACCTCTTGGAGGCTTCTGTTATACCTATTTACTTCATATGATTCGTTCGTAAAGGCTTTTACATTCGCAATCCCCAGTAAGGTCTCATGAACTACAATATTTGATTCCGCAAGTTTGTCTTGAGCTTGTCGAGAGATTTTTCGTATTAATTTTCCAAAGAACACGGCCGAGACTACCAGCAAAGGAAGAATAGCGACATTAAACAAGGTCAAACGCTGTGAAACAAACAGGAGAATAATTATACTACCTATGAAAAATATTGCCTGCCTTACCATTTCAGCAAGGGTTGTTGTTAGCGTGTCTTGAATTTGAGATAGGTCAGCAGTGAGCCTACTGTTCAACTCTCCCACACGCCTATTGTTAAAAAAGTCCATTGGAAGAGTTATCAGCTTAAAATACGTCTCTCTTCTGAGGTCCGCAATCGTCTTTTCAGCGACTTCTACAAATAACTTGATCCTAAAGAAGGATACAAACGATTGTATAAATAGAACCACAAAGGCGGTAGCACCGAGCGCATTGATACTGGGAGAGATAAAATCAAACTTGTATTTACCTTGTGCGGCATCAAACATTGCGCCTAACAAAGCTGGTATCGCAAGGCCCGTGAAGCTAGAAATAAGAAGAAAAAAAAGGCCTAATAAGAACTTTCCGCGATATGGCTTGACATATGACAAAAGTCCCTCCGCTTGTTTTAAGCTTTCTTTAGTTATTTTAGTTTTCGGTAGCTCCTCTTCCGGGGTTGTTCCACTATTAAATCTATTTCTTGCCATCTATCATTAAAACGCCATCAACAGCGGGAACAAAAATAGCTTTTTTCTTAGCTCTTGCTTGCCCGTAAAATCAACACCGCGTAATTTTTAGTGAAACTCTACCCGTACAATATCGCCGAGGTGAAGGCCTAGTAGTCCGCTGGCATTCCCCTTATTGATCGCGATTTCCAGATAGTTGCTAATTCCGAACAAACATAGCTTTTCGCCTTCTGGTACTTCATTGTAATGCCAGCTCAATTGAGAAATTGATTCACTTTTGCGGAAATATAAAGTGAAAGGCCTTCCTTGCTGAACTTTGCTGAATAGCTCTTTCGATATGTTGGTAATTACGTTTTGGAAAGAGTCGATATAAATCACACTTCCCCTGATCATGTCTTTCTCGATAACAGGCTGCAGATTTACCTTTTCTTCAAGTTCAGTAACTGGAATTCCTATTTCAGACAGCGGTTTGCCGGCAGCGAGGTGGCAAGCAGCTTTTGCAAAGATGTCGGTCAGCGGGAAGTGCAGGAATTTAAGATCCTGCATGATATCGAGCTCCACAATTTGCGAGGGGGGCTCTTGAAACATCAGTGAAAAAATGCCGTTGTCGGAACCCACAAAGAACTGTCCCCGGTACTCCATTGCCAGGTAGCGGGTACGCTCGCTGTAGACAGAATCTATACCTACTAAATGAACGGTTCCCGGCGGGAAATAAGGAAAAGCATTTTTTAAAACGAAAGCAGCTTGTGGAACGTTAAAAGCAGAAATACTGTGGGTAATATCAACTAGATTGACGTTTGGCAACAGGCTGTAGATGCTTCCTTTGAGCGCCGCCTGGTAAAAATCTTTGTAACCGAGATCGGTCGTTAAAGTTATTATTGCCATCAAAAAAGTGAATATTAATTGTTAATCTTGTGAGTAAAGATTGCAGCCTGCAAATATTGAATTTTAATTGCACATATAAATCAACAAACTAAAAAAAGCATAACTTGAACGAATTACGACTTGATCTTGATACGATTAACCCAGTAGTGCTCTGGGGCCCTAATAACGAATATTTCGAACTCATCAAACGGCAGTTTCCAAAGCTAAAAATAGTGGCCCGCGGAACAGAGGTGAAGGTACTTGGCGACGAGGTAGAACTGACAGCTTTTAAACATCGGTTTTCCGAATTAACCAATCATATCGAAAAATACAACAACCTTAGCAGTAATGATGTAGAACGTATTTTGGGGGCTAAATTACCAGCTGCAGCTGAAAGCGATACTGCAGAAAAAGCTCCACTTGGCGGCGGAGAGGCCATTGTGTTCGGGCCGAACGGCATCGTAGTAAAAGCACGGACGGTTAACCAGCGGCGGATGGTAGAGAGTATCAATAAAAACGATATTCTTTTTGCTATTGGTCCGGCAGGTACGGGAAAAACATATACCGCTGTAGCACTTGCCGTAAGGGCGCTTAAAAACAAAGAAATTAAACGAATAATACTCACCCGACCGGCAGTAGAAGCAGGTGAAAATCTGGGCTTTCTTCCGGGTGATTTGAAGGAGAAAATTGATCCGTATCTCCGCCCTCTTTACGATGCTCTTGACGATATGATTCCGCCTGAAAAGTTGAAAGTCTATCTGGAAAATCGAACAATTGAGGTTGCTCCCTTAGCCTTCATGCGCGGTAGGACGTTGGATAACTGTTTCGTTATTCTCGACGAGGCACAAAATTCGACGGATATGCAGTTAAAAATGTTTCTAACCCGTATGGGACCATCTGCCAAGTTTATCGTTACCGGAGATATTACTCAAATAGATCTTCCGAAGAAGCAGCAGTCGGGATTACATACTGCTCTTCGCGTACTTAACGATATCAAAGGCATCGACATTATCTACCTTAGCGGTGAGGACGTGGTTCGGCATAAACTAGTTAAGCAGATTTTGAAGGCCTACGGCGATATTCAGTAGAAACGGATTACGTGATTGATTGAGATTTTTTAGTCCATATTCGCTAAAAGACTATTTTTGCGCATTCAATCACATCATTCAACTATTTATTAATGTCAGCAATAAAAGAAACACATTTCAATCTACCAGGGCAAACGGGCTTTTATAAAGGAAAAGTTAGAGACGTTTATAATATCTCGGATAAGTTCCTGGTGATGGTGGTGTCTGACAGGATATCCGCTTTCGACGTGGTTTTACCTGAAGCAATTCCATATAAAGGTCAGGTCCTTAACCAAATTGCGGCCAAGTTTTTAAATGCTACTCAGGATATAGTTCCTAACTGGATCATTGATGTTCCGGATCCCAGTGTCACTATAGGTAAAATCTGTGAACCGTTTAAAGTGGAAATGGTAATCAGAGGATACCTGGCGGGTCATGCATGGCGGGAATATCAGGCAGGAAGACGGCAGGTTTGCGGTGTTCAATTGCCTGAGGGATTGAAAGAGAACGATAAATTACCCAAGCCGATCATCACACCGACAACCAAAGCGGCAGTAGGGCATGATGAGGACATTTCGAGAGAGGAGATCCTGAGCAGAGGTATCGTTAGCGAAGCGGATTACGTGGAACTCGAAAAATATACGAGGGAGCTGTTTCTACGCGGTACGGAAATGGCGGCAGAACGCGGTTTGATTCTGGTAGATACCAAGTATGAGTTTGGGAAAGCGGATGGTAAGATTTATTTGATTGACGAAATACATACGCCGGATTCCTCAAGATATTTTTACAAAGAGGGTTATCAAGAACTTCAGGCTAAGGGAGAACCGCAAAGACAGTTATCGAAAGAGTTTGTCAGAAAATGGTTGATTGAAAATGGCTTTCAGGGTAAAGAGGGCCAATCTGTTCCTCCTATGAGTACCGAGCTGGTTAATTCCATCTCTGAGCGCTATATAGAACTCTATGAACACATAACAGGTGAGGCCTTTAGAAGGGCAGAGGGAACAGATGTATTGGCGCGGTTAGAAAATAATATCTTAGAAAGTTTAAATCGGCTAAAGTGAAAATAATTTGCTAATATTGTAGTACAGAAACTGGTTTATATGAAATTTACGATTGATAAACACGAGAAGTACGTATTAATAAAACTTAACGAGTCAAAGCTGAATAGCCTGGTGTCGCCACAGCTCAAGTCAGAGTTAATTTTGATTAATACAGAGGGGATACGTAACATAATTCTAGACCTTTCGGCTGTTAAATATTCCGACTCCTCAGGTTTGAGTAGTTTGCTGGTTGGTCACCGTCTATGTAAAAATGCTGAAGGTAGTTTTATCATTACCGGCGTAAATGATAACATCAATCGTTTGGTTACCATATCTCAGTTAGAAAACGTGTTGACAATTATCCCTTCTGTTGAAGAAGCCATTGATATCATTTTCATGGAAGAAATTGAGCGTGAGCTTAAAAAAGAGGCGAGGTAATTGCTGCTGAGGATGCATGAGATTTGAGGTTACCATTTTAGGAAGTAGTTCAGCAACTCCCATCTTTAACAGAAATCCCAGTGCGCAGCTTTTAAATATCAATGAGCGTTTTTTTCTTATTGACTGTGGCGAGGGGACTCAGCAGCAGCTTTTAAGAAACGGACTAAAGGCGCAGCGAATTGAGTACATCTTTATCAGCCATCTTCATGGTGACCATTACCTTGGATTAGTAGGTTTGCTATCATCGCTCCACCTGAATGGTCGGACAAAACCCTTATTTCTTTTCGGACCACCTCAGTTGAAGGAGATTCTGGATATTCAGTTTAAGTATTCCCAGACCGAATTGAGGTACGAGTTAGTTTTTCGCGCTACACAGACGGAGCGGCCTGAAATGATATTCGAAAATCAGGACGTGGTGGTCGAAACATTTGTGTTAGATCATCGCATACCCTGCACCGGGTTTAAGTTCAGCCAAAAGCGCCGCTTAAGAAAAATAAGAAAAGATAAGGTCGAAGCCCTCAATATTCCTGTAGAAATGATTCCGCACATTAAACGGGGGGCAGACTACACCTCGCCAGATGGACGGGTTCATAAATCTGCCGAATTAACGACAGAGCCCGATGAACCTAAGAGCTACGCCTATTGCTCTGACACACTCTGCAGCTGGGGATATCTGCCTCAAATTAAGGGAGTGGATACCTTGTATCACGAGGCAACCTTTATGCATGACATGCACGAAAGGGCTCTCGAAACGTATCATACTACGTCTCTTCAGGCCGCGGAAGTTGCCATTAATGCAGGTGTGAAACAACTGCTTCTTGGTCATTTTTCGGCCCGTTATCGCGAGTTGGAGCCTTTGCTTGACGAGAGCCGGTCGCTTTTCCCAAATTCCAAACTAGCGCTCGAAGGACAAACCTTTGTCATATAGCCGCCCTCAACGAGCGTCAGTTTTTCTTCCTCTTTTTTCATCTTCATATTGTTCCCAAACAGAATAGGGGGTAGCAGGTTATTTATTGTTCTATTCGAAAGTACTTGTATGGATCATATGCTGTTATTTAATACTTCTGGAATAATTGCCTGGGGTGGTTTTTTTATCATTGCCTTGTTTGTATTCGCCGAAACGGGACTGTTGCTGGGACTGGTCGTGCCAGGCGGAGAGACACTTCTTTTTACTGCAGGATTGCTGGTGAGTACTGATTCGTTACATGGAAGTATTGAAACGCTTTTAGTGATATTAATTCTTGCAGGTGTGGCTGGCGATATTTCAGGTTTTTTCATTGGCAGGAAATTTCAGAAACGGCTGTATCGAAAGGAGGATACCTGGTATTTTAAGAAGAAGTATTTGAAGGCGGCTGAGGATTTCATCAATAAACATAAAAAATCGGCTATCATCTTTGGTAAATTTCTGCCGATTATCCGTCCTTTTACCCCGGTGATCTCAGGGACCACTCATCTCCCTTTTTCGATTTTTATTACGCTATCTATTATTGCATGCCTTATCTATATGTGTGCATTTACGCTTACTGGCTATTATCTAGGATCCAGTTTTCCTCAGGTAAAAGACTACCTTGGTTGGATTTTGCCGATAAGCATAATTCTGGCGTTAATCCCGGTTGTGAAGCAGATAAGGAAGTATAAATAGGCCCGCACAGAAGGTATCTTGAGATACGATACTCCCTTACGTCTGGAAGGGGTACGTTTCCGGCAGCTTATGAGGATCAGCGTGCATATGCAAGGGATGTAAAGCCTTGGTTTTGTCGATGTATAAAAACGCATCGTACCTTGCGTTCAGGACGGTAGGTACATAGTTTCCGTACTTCTCGTAGGCGGGATTATACACCACGCCGATCGCCCTGTGAGGCATTACTCTACCAAACCGTTCTTTTTTATTCAGGCGATCAAATATCAATAGCTTGTTTTCCGGCGATTCTTGATGAAGTATCTCTTCAATACTGCCGGGGCGCGCATCGGGAACAAGCATGCTTTCCATTTTAGCTCCCCAGCTGTCTCCGGCGATCACTCGTCCTGAATACGATCCGAAGCCAACAAGCACCGTATCAGCTTCTCCTTTCTGTTCCCGAACCAGCTGGCCAACGTTAATCATGCCAGCTTTTTTCATATCTGTATATCTGGCATCTCCAATGTGGGTGTTGTGTTCCCAAACAATCGCTTTTGCCTCCTTGCCGTGAAATTCGAGAAGGCGGTTCAAGGTCTCCATCATGTGGGTATCCCGTAGATTCCAGGTATTATCATCAGCGCTAACCATATTTCGGTAGTATTCTTCTGCATTTACCGCGATGATAGCGTTCTGTTCCGTGTTTAGGGTTGCTTCGGGGTCGTGATCATAGACCTGTGCCTTCTTTCTGATCTCCTGCAATAAGCGGATTACTTCATCCCGACATGAATCTTCCATACGATATTGCGATCTTGCATACCGGTGTTCATCTTCGCCGTAAGGCTCGAAACACAGAATCGCCTCGCGTGCAAATTCGGCTGCTTTGGGGTCATTTTTGGAAAGGTAGTCCATTAGGGCCTCCATTGATTCCCATAGGCTGTACACATCCAGTCCATAAAAACCTATGCGTTTGTTAGCGGGGAGATGGGTGTTGAACTCCTTCAGCCAGTCGATGAGCGCCACTATCTCCCAGTTTGCCCACATCCAGGTTGGCCAGCGGTCAAAACTTTTCAATACCTCTACCGCTTTCTTATCCTGATCAGCATACCCCTTTATATATCTGTTAATACGGTAACAATCAGGCCAGTCTCCTTCCACCGCGATGAAATTAAAAGCCTTTTCCTTTATTAATCTTTTGGTAATTTCCGTTCTCCAGGTGTAATATTCATGAGTTCCGTGAGAAGCCTCGCCTAGTAACACATGATGCGCATCCCCAATTCTATCCATCAAAGGATCGAGGTCCTTCGCAGATTTGAGTTGATAACTTGTTTCCTTTTCTTCATCCCCTCTGGACCCCCAGGAGCCTGTGTAATTCATCCCTGCCATAATTCCTTGTCGTTGCTGTCATTTGATGCCTGCGGAAATTGTTCAATTATTATTCCAGAACCGCAAGGCAAAGGGAGGAATTCCAGGGGTAATGACGAACGCATACTCAACCTATTTACAAACAGTTTTGGTTTTTATACTTTGTTGTTTTACCTTTGCACGCTATTAATAAAATATTTAACAGCTTTAATATTATTCAAGTAATGTATTTAAGTAAAGAGTACAAAGCGGATATTTTCGCAAAACATGGTAAAAGTGCTGTCGATACTGGTTCAGCAGAAGGTCAGGTAGCATTATTTACAGCTCGTATCGCTCATTTAACTGGGCATTTGAAAAAGAACAAAAAGGACTTTTCAACTCAGTTAGCACTGCAAAAATTGGTAGGTAAACGTCGTGCGTTGTTAGCTTATCTATATAAGAAAGACATCCAAAGATATCGTGCTATCATCAAAGCATTAGAATTAAGAGATATCATCAAGTAATTCTAAGCGAAAAAAATTAGGAGCCATCTCTTTGGAGGTGGCTTTTTTATTTTAATTTAGCCAAAAATCAAGTTCAAAAAAAGGTGTATACTGAAAAGAGGAACTATACACTGCAATAAAAACACAATGAGTTATAATGCAATTAAAAAAGAGTTCGATCTGGGCGATGGCCGTATGATCGAAATCGAAACCGGAAAGCTTGCCAAACAGGCTGACGGCTCTGTGGTGGTGAAGATGGGAGACACCATGCTTCTGGCGACGGTAGTATCTTCAAAAGAGGCTAAAGAAGGAGTGGACTTCCTTCCGCTATCGGTTGATTACCAGGAGAAGTACGCTGCAACTGGTCGTATTCCAGGCGGTTTTCTTCGTCGTGAGGCACGTTTATCAGATTATGAAGTATTAATCTCGCGTTTGATCGACAGGGCTCTTCGTCCGATGTTCCCTGAAGATTACCATGCAGATACGCAGGTGATGGTTTCGCTGATCTCGGCGGATAAGAACATAATGCCTGATTCTTTAGCCGGACTAGCCGCATCTGCTGCTCTTGCCGTTTCTGATATCCCTTTCAACGGACCTATCTCTGAAGTGCGCGTTGCCAAAATCGACGGGAATTTGGTAATTAATCCTTTTAGGGATGATCTTGAAAGAGCGAGCCTTGAGTTCATCGTAGCTGGTTCAGAAAATGATATCGTGATGGTAGAGGGAGAGTCGCACGAGATTTCTGAAGAAGAAATGATCGCAGCGATTGAATTTGCTCACAAAGCCATTAAAGTACAGGTTCAGGCTCAGAAGGATCTGGCCGAGGCAGTTGGTAAAACTGTAAAGAGAACTTACTCTCATGAACACAGCAATCCGGAACTGAAGGAGCAGGTGTACGCTGCAACTTATCAAAAAGTATACGAGATAGCAAAATCAGGTTCAGCGAAGCATGAGCGTTCTGACAAGTTTAAACAAATCGAAGAAGAATTTATCGCATCATTAGGTGAAGAAATTGATGATGTTACTAAGTTCCTGGCAAAGAAATATTTCCACGACGTTCAGTACGATGCGGTTCGTAATTTGATTCTTGACGAAGGAATCCGACTGGATGGTCGTGATGTACGTACTGTGCGTCCTATCTGGAGTGAAGTAGGTTATCTTCCAGCTGCTCACGGTTCTGCCGTGTTCACAAGAGGCGAAACCCAATCATTAACAACTGTTACGTTGGGAACAAAACTGGATGAGCAAATGATCGATGGTGCTTTCATCAACGGTTACGAGCGTTTTATCCTTCACTATAACTTCCCAGGTTTTTCAACCGGAGAAGTTCGTCCAAACCGTGGTGCTGGTCGCCGGGAAATTGGGCACGGAAACCTTGCCCAACGTTCACTTAAGCAGGTAATGCCTCCTGATGAAGAGAATCCATACACAGTTCGCGTGGTTTCAGATATTCTGGAATCCAACGGATCGTCATCTATGGCAACCGTATGTGCGGGAACGCTAGCATTGATGGATGCAGGGGTAAAATTGAAAGCGCCTGTTTCCGGAATTGCGATGGGATTAATCACGGACGAAAAAACTGGAAAATACGCGGTTCTTTCTGATATCCTGGGAGATGAAGATCACCTCGGTGATATGGACTTCAAAGTAACAGGTACAGAAAATGGCATCGTAGCTTGTCAAATGGACCTTAAGATCAACGGTCTGCGTTGGGAGGTTCTTCGTGCGGCTCTTGAGCAGGCAAAAGAAGGCCGTCTTCATATTTTGAATGAAATGAAGAAAACTCTTGCAGCTCCTAATACAGATTACAAGCCACATGCTCCACGTATTGAGGTGTTGAGAATCGACAAGGAGTTTATCGGTGCGGTGATTGGTCCTGGTGGTAAAATTATTCAGGAGATGCAGCGTGAGACAGGTACAACCATCACGATCGAAGAGAAAGATAATCAGGGTATCGTGAGCATCTTTGCGCCGGATAAGGAGTCTATCGATAAAGCTACTAAACGTATTAAAGGGATTGTTGCTAAACCAGAAGTTGGAGAAATCTACGAAGGGAAAGTTAAATCGATCATGCCGTTTGGTGCTTTCGTGGAAATTATGCCAGGTAAAGATGGTTTACTTCACATTTCTGAAATTGATTGGAAACGTTACGAGTCGATGGATGGATTGTTTGCAGTAGGGGATGAAGTGCGCGTTAAACTTCTTGATGTCGATAAGCAGGGTAAGCTGAAGTTGTCAAGAAAAGCATTGTTACCTCGCCCTCCAAAACCTGAGAACAGGGAAGAAAAAAAAGCTGAAGGACAAGCTCCATCGGCTGAATAAAAATAGAATAAAGCCCCGAAAGGGGCTTTTTAGTTTTTGAATTATTAAGTTCCGATTATGGATGATACTGAATACAAAAAATCGTTGAATGAGATACAACAGGAGCTGCAGGGTTATAAAGATCTATTAACCGAGGCCTTGAAGTCAATCAAGGATATGATCCCTGAAATTGACAGTCCTGCCGGTGAGAGTGAAGAAGAGGGAAAAGATCAGGCGAAAGCTTAGTCCATCTGCAGTGCTGGCTACTTGCTTTACTGGTGTTTATGCTTATGAGCGGGATTCCATCCCTGAGAGGCATTGGAGGAAATTGGGATCAGATAGAGTACTTGTCTATCATTTCCTGCGTGATCTTCATGCCTCTGCCGGTTTTTAAATCAATCAGAACATAGTCGAACCACCCATCGCTGCAAACCTTCCCAGTTTTGGAGCTGACAATGTCAAAGGAAACTTTGCTGCTTTTCTCATCCATACTCATGATGCCGGTAGTCACCTTGAATGATTCTCCCAGTGTTAGCGGTCGTTTAAAATTCACATGTGCTGTTTTAACTACCCAGCCGTAACCCATCTCCATAAATTGTTCCATGGACATCCCGTAAGCGGTCTCCATCTGTTCATACCTTGCTGCAAGCACATAGTCGAAATATTTGCTATTGTGCACGTGATTAAACATATCAATATCGTCGGGCCGTACTTTCAATTCGGTTGTAAATCGGCTGTATACTTTATGCTCGGTCATGTAGTATTATCTTGTTTGGTGCTTAAGGGGTAAAAATAGGTCTTGGCGACTAAATTCCAGACTTTAATTGGTAAAATTCATCCAGGCGCTGATTCAATCCCTTCCTAAAATGATATCAAGGATAAACATTGTTTTAGTGTCCAATTCAGCTAGTCGCCATTGACAGCCTAACACAAATAATGCTTTTCCTTGTTGCATCAGATAAGCTAAGTCAAAATGAATTGTTTTCCATTATTAGTTCTTTTGGTACTTCTTTCCTGCGGACGCAACAGTTCTGATTTATCGGGTGACAAAAACACAAGTCGAGGTATGAACAGTATTAATCAAAATGCAGACAGCGCACGTTTATATAAGCATGTTGAGTTTTTAACAAGCATTAACCCTCCACGAAATTCTGAAAATATAGCTTCTCTCAATCAGGCAGCTAATTATATAGAGCGGGAATTAAGGGAATATGGACTAAGTACCGGAGAGCAGAAATGGAAAGTGGGGGGCGAGGAATTCCGGAATGTAATTGCTTCTTATAATCCTGAGAAACCTGGACGTCTCATCGTTGGCGCACACTATGACGTTTGCGGCGATCAGCCGGGAGCCGACGATAATGCCAGCGCTGTTGCAGGTCTACTAGAGACGGCACGACTAGTTGCTATGAAAAAGCCAGACCTCGACTATCGGATCGATTTCGTTGCCTATAACCTGGAAGAACCACCTCATTTTTCTACCAGCGAGATGGGAAGTTATGTGCATGCGAAGTCTCTTAAGGACCAGCAAGTGCCTGTGATCGGCATGATTTGCTATGAAATGATCGGATATTTTTCTGATAAACCAAGGTCTCAAGGTTTTCCCTCAGATGAGCTAGCTGCAAAATATCCGAATACGGGCAATTTTATCATTGTTGTTGGATTGGAGCAGCAAAAGGAATTCAGTGAGCGCGTCTATAGCTTGATGAAGGCCACCAACGCGCTGGATGTTCAGAAAATAAATTTCCCTTCACCCGTAGGCCTTGCAGGTCTGTCTGATCATAAAAACTATTGGTTGTTTGGCTTTCCTGCCGTGATGATCAACGACACCTCGTTCTTGCGGAATCCCAATTACCACAAAACTAGTGACACCATTGGTACTCTCAATTTTACCAAAATTGCGGCAGTGGTAGACGCGTCTCTCAATGCCATACTGAACTTTTAAAAAGCAAAGGGCCGGTATTTCTCCGGCCGGTAGTCTGGTAAGTGGTGGTATTAAATCTCTTTAAATTCCTCCTTCAGCGGCCTCAAGTTCGCTTTCTGGAATCACATGAGAAAAGTCATCGCCTTCCAGCATTACTTTAACCTCAGTTGAGTTATCTTCCTGGTCTTCCTGAACTATGCCCTCTTTACCTTCAAGTGTCTTAACTTTGTCTCCGAATTTATATTTAGCCATAGCGAAACTTTTTTAATAAGAACAGAAGTGAGTTCTTCGGGTTTTCGTTTATTCGATTAAAATTGATGTTCCAGCTAGTTCCGCTTCCCTTATTGTTGATCCTGCTCGCAGGCATTGCTTATAGTGTCCTACATCGAAAACTTACACTTGATGCAGCGCTTGTAGGAGCAGTCCTGGCACTACTGATTTTCGCTGGCGCGGGTTATACGGGAGTAACGATGATGAGCATTTTTTTCGTTTCCGGGACTATAGCAACGTCTGTAGGCAAACGGAATAAACAACAAGCCGGTTTACAGGAAATGGACAAGGGGAGGAGGAATGTCTCTCAGGTTTTGGCGAATGCAGGTGTTGCCGCCTTGGCGGGCCTATTGATTTTGCTGTTTCCCAAAATCGCAGCTCCCCTTCAGGTCGCAATGGCGGCAAGTTTAGCCGCTGCGTGCTCTGATACCTTGTCCTCAGAATTGGGAAATGTGTACGGCCGTTCTTATGTTAATATTCTAACCTTTAAGCCAGATAGGAGAGGACTTGACGGAGTCATTAGTTGGGAAGGTTGTTTATTCGGATTAGCCGGAAGTTTTCTTATAGCCGCCGTATTCGGGCTAGGTTTTGGCTATCACTGGGCTTTCTGGGTCGTAGCTGTAGCAGGGATGGCAGGAAATCTTTTAGATTCAATTTTTGGGGCATCTCTGCAGCGAAAAGGTTATCTAACGAATGATGCTGTTAACTTTCTCAATACCTTAGCAGCGGCTTTGTTATCCTATGTATTTATCACTTTAATTGGGCTTTAAGCGAACAAAGTTTCGGGTTCCGTTTTTCTTCTTATGTAACATTTGAAGTAAAGCGGTCTCTGAACTAAGAAATTCTGGTACTAATGCGCAAGATCAATGCCCTCCCCATTCTGATTATTCTCCTATTGGTGCTCCTGCTGGATCTGTATGTCTTTCAGGGAGTGAAGGCCTTAGTGCAGGAGAAAAGTCTGGAGGTTCAGCGAAATACCACCTGGGCTTTCTGGTTTTTTACTTTCGGCTTAATCGTCGCGTTCTTTTATGGTTTCTACCGAAGTATACTAGCCGGGAGAATTACGCTTATCTTCAATACCACGTTCAATGCCTTTCTAACGCTGTTTGTTACTAAGCTCGTATTTTGTTTCGTTTTACTTCTGGGGGATGTTTACCGGTGGCTCGTCGCCGTTTTTTCTTCTGAAGCATTTCCTCCCAGATCCGCTACAATCAGCCAGATAGCCCTTGTCATTGCTGCTATTCCCTTTTCTGCATTTCTTTTTGGGGTTACGAAGGGGAAGTACAATTACAAGGTGAGGCGACTCACACTCCGCTTTCCGGATCTTCCAGAGGCTTTTCGAGGTTTTGCTATCGCCCAAATATCTGATATTCATGCCGGAAGTTTTGATAATCGTGAGGCAGTGCAAAAGGGGGTAGAGTTGTTGAAGGAGCAAAAGGCCGATGTTGTTGTTTTTACCGGAGATTTGGTAAACAACCGGGCGGAAGAGGTGCTGCCTTGGATGGACCTTTTTAAGTCAGTGGACGCTCCTTATGGGAAATATTCTGTACTAGGAAATCATGACTACGGGGATTATATAGGATGGGGCAGCCTGGAGGAGAAAAACAAAAATCTGCAGACGCTGAAGAAGTACCACGAAGAGATGGGCTTTAAGTTATTGCTGGATGCCAGCGAGCGGGTATCAAAAGACGATCATCAGATTTATATTTTAGGAGTAGAAAACTGGGGACTCGGTTTTGGGCAGCGCGGAAATTTGAATAAGGCGCTAGTCGGAGTTGATCCCAAAGCATTCAAAGTACTTTTATCGCACGATCCTACCCATTGGGAAGCGCAAGTGAAGACTTTAGGGGTTAAAATTCATCTTACCCTTTCAGGGCATACTCATGGGATGCAATTTGGCATAGAGGCCCTTGGAATCAAATGGAGCCCGGTGAAATACCGCTATCCCCACTGGGCTGGTCTGAAGGAGGAGAATGGCCGAAACCTTTATATAAATCGGGGCTTTGGTTTTTTAGGCTTTTCAGGAAGAATCGGAATATTGCCCGAAATTACGGTGATTACTCTTGAGAAAGGCTAATTGCTTTGTTTTTGAAATACTTTTACCTGTAACGAAACTTTTGCTATGTTGCAGCTTAAACTTCGGTAGTCGCCATCGGCTACTCTTTGTTTGGCCCTGCAATTCGGTCTGCACGTAACCTGAAATCAAGTTTTACCGTAGAATGCGAGTTGTGCTGTGGGCTAGAGGGGGGTTTTACTAAGCAATAATAACTGAAAGGTTAAAACAAGGTAAATCTAAATTGGCTCTATTTAAAGTTGTTTACTGTTTTTCCTGCTTATCGCAATTATGCAAAAAACGTTTTAGTGTTTTCTGCTGCATTTTCTTTTTGTTCTATTTTTCCTCAGCCTATTCTCAGACGATAACCGTTGGAAGTGTTGTAAACAGCGGTACATATGGTCAAAAAAGTAGTATTACCGTTCCTCTTAAGGTGGATGGCTGTTTCAAGCTGGACAACAAATTTGAGCTCTACCTGATTGATGCCAGCAATAACAGGCGTTTAATCGGAAATTTTGAAAGTCATTTTGCTACATTCGTTAATGGAGTCATTCCCACCAATGCTGCAGCGGGAACCTATAAACTGGAAGTAAGATCTACCAATCCGGCACTGACGGTGCCGGTGACTGAGCAAATTACTATTGCCGCCCGCCCGGTTACTGAAATGAAAATAGGAGCTAGTCATTTATTGAAAGAGGACGTTTTCGGTTTTTGTACACAGAGTCCCAGCGGTAATAAACTGACCTTGGAAAACCAGACGCTGGGAAATGTGAGAGTGACCGGTACGCTGACTAATGATTACCAGGGTGGCCAGCAGTCGCTTGCGTTTCAAACCCGGTACTTAGAAATTTCTCCGGCTTTGGCTTACTATACCGCACATTTCACCACCGAATATACCGACGAGGGCCTAATCTCGACCCGAAGCTACGTAGTTCTGAACTCTACTTATAACTTAAATTTTGGAGATAACCAACAGGTAGACATCTGTACGCCTGATAAGCTGACTTTTCTAACGAGTTTGGATGTTATAAAAACTAACTATCCAGGAGTAGTTTATGAATTCAAGTGGGGAGATCAAAAAACTGAGCAAATAAGCCATTGCGAACTTGTTTCCCAAAACGGAGCAATGGTGCACGAGTATGATGAGTCCAGTTGTGGTCTTTCGATCCCCCTTCCCGGGCAGGTAATTTTTAATGCGTATTTAGCACGAGTCGATTTTCCGAGAAGTCAATATTGTTTCAATGATGTTCCTGCTTCAAAATTTATCCGAGTCTCTAAGCAGCCGATATCTCGATTCAATGGGCCTGATAAGGGTTGTGCAGGAGCCCCCATCACGTTTCAAAATATCTCAGAAGAAGGCTCTCTCTACAATTCCGTCGGCGCTGATTGTTCGGCTCCATCTACTTACAAATGGTATGTAAAGGGACCCTCTGAAAGCCAGAAAACGCTCGTCAGCTTAGTGCAAGGTAAGCCAAGGGAGGAAGCAAATCTCGTTTACACTTTTCCAGCCCCTGGGATATATGAAGTGGAGTTGACAGCAGAAAATGCTTCCTGTGAACCTCACCCCCGGAAAACTACCATCTGCATCGTTGCAAAACCTGAGGCTGATTTCAGCTTTTCAAAGAGCGACAATTGCGCCACCGTTAATATCCAAACAACTAATACATCAGTAATCCCTGTCAATAGCTGTAGCCCTCAGACATATAAATGGGAGGTACTTCATAATGACCCGACCAAATTGCCTTATTCACCAGTATTCCTTGATGGCACTACATCTACTCAGCGAGATGTTAAACTGAGGATCCCAGATGCCGGAAACTACTTGCTCCGCCTTACGGTAAGCAATGGCCTGCCAGATGATGATGAGTGTTCAAAATCGGTGAAGGAGATGCCATTCACTGTATACGGTCCAGTATCAGTTTCTTTTCCTGCCGACGATAAATCCTATTGCCGGGATTTACCTCAAATCATCGATTTTAGTACAGATCCCATTCATCGTCCTACGTATACCGGTGTTCCCCTGAATAAGCTGGTGAAATGGGAGATCGCAGGCCCCGGCTATTCTTACGAGCAGAGCACCAGTGATGTAAGCGACTTTCCTATTGTTAAATTTAGTCAACCGGGTCGTTATACTATTAAGGTTACGTACAAGAGTGACTGTGGAGACATTCAAAGTGCTACCCAAACTATAGAATATTTGGCCCCTATTGTAAGAAATGCTGGTCCGGATGAAACCATCTGTTTCTTTCCGAGACAAGCAGTTAATTCTTACCAGATGAGAGGGAACACGCCGGGGGCAGGTGAGACTGGAAAGTGGTCTTTAGTTTCCGGTCCGAATATGCCTGGCTTTGCGAATGAAACCAATCCTCAAACCGAAGTTACAGGACTGCAGCCTGGTGTCTATACGTTCAGGTGGACAATTAAAAATGCACTTTGTGAAGAATTTGACGAGGTTGTTATTACCGTTTCAGATCCTCCTGCAAAGCCCCTTATTTCCAATCCAGTTGTTTATTGCTTAAACGATGCGCCTATACCTTTAACAGCTATTGCTTTGCCGGGAAATAACCTCCTTTGGTATACCGATGCAGCGCTAACTACAGGTTCTGTAACCGCTCCGACTCCCTCTACTGCGGGTGCCGGACAAAAGGAATATTATGTCGTTCAGGTTACTCCTGCCGGTTGTCAAAGCGATACTGCAAAAATTATAGTTAGAGTTTTGCCTGCCATTGCTAATAATACGTTGGGAGCCAAGGCCGCTGTCTGCTACGATGGGAATCCCGGGACTATTCAAACTGCTTCAGGTTTGACGCTTGACGGTGGAACGGGAATTTTTACTTACCAATGGCAGGTGTGGGATGCAAATCAAAACGATTGGGTTGATATCACCGGCGCTAATGGCGCAGAATACGCTCCCGGGCTGATGAAGGTCTCGAAAAAGTTTAGAAGAATTGTTTTTAGTGGAAACTGTAGTAATCCATCAAATGAAATAACCATTAATGTTTACGACAAGGTTGAGAACAAACTAAACATTCCGACACAAACAATTTGTGAAGGACTGACTCCAGCTAATTTGGATGCTGCTCCAGCAACCGGTGGAAATGGCGCTTTTGCATATCAATGGCAGCGGTCATCCGACGCAACGACCTTTGTTGACATACTTGGAGCTACAACAGAGGATTTTCAGCCTGGAGCCTTAACAAGCACAACTTACTATCGCCGACTAGTAAGCAATGATTGTGCTAATCGCTTCTCTTCTACTGATATTGCTCAAGTGATAGTAAATAAGAACGCTCTCTCCGAATTTACAGCAAGCAAAACTATTCAGTGTGCACCATTCAACATAACGGGAGCCAATATTATTACTAATCCTCATAATGATCGAAATGCTTCATTTACTTGGGAAGTAGACGGCGATATATTACCTTCCAACAGCTATCAGTTTCCTGGATATACTATCAACGATCCTGGGAAAACCGTAAAAATAAGACTTACTACCACCTCAAAAGCGGTTGGCTGTAATTCTAGTGTACAGGAGATGGACTTTAGCACCTATAACGATATAAACTACGCATCTTTTGATGCGGATAAAATTTCCGGCTGCGGTCCATTGAAAGTTGAATTTACCAACATGTCTTCTCCCTTAACCGGTGTAAATTTTGAGTGGGACTTCGGAAATGGACAAACTTCTACAGCCGCACATCCTGGTGAAATTACCTTCCCACCTTCCCCTGACAATAACGATATCACTTACACAGTAAAACTCAGAGTTTTTACAGATTGTGATAGTAAAGTCTTTACCCGCGAAATTACCGTAAAAGCTCCGCCGGTGGCTGTTTTTTCTCCGAACCTGACATCGGTATGCTCTTCTGATGCCATAAAATTCACCAATCAGTCCCGAGGCAGTGGCAATACTTATGTTTATGATTTCGGGGATAGCAGTGCTCCGGTAAGCAAGTCGGATAACTCAGAAGTCATTCACCAATATTTTGTTTCAGAGAAGACCACCTTTACAGTAAGGTTGACGGCGACAAACTCTTGTGGCACAGATACCAAAACTTACGATATCGTCGTGTTCCCAAATGATGTAGTAGCCGAAATGGTGGTTAATGGAAATCAGTTGACAGGATGTGCTCCTTTCACGGTAAGGTTTGATAATAACTCAACCGGAGCCACTACGTTTGAGTGGAACTTCGGCGATGGCAATACCCGAACCACGATTGGCCCCCCTACCAGTTTAACGCATACATTTAATAGTCCCGGGAAATATATTGTAACCCTGAAAGCGATTAACGGTTGCGCTGTAAAACATACTACAGAAGAAATTGAGGTTTACGAAGCCGCTACTGCTGCTTTTACGACCTCAAAGGAAGTTTTTTGTGAGAAGGAACTCATACAGTTCACTAATACCTCGGGTCTTAGCAGTACTTTGAATGCAAGTTCATCCTACCTTTGGGACTTCGGGAATGGCGCCATCAGTACTCAAACACATCCTGCGTATGCATTTACCTCAGGCGGAACCTACCGCGTTAAATTAACTGTTACCACTAGTTTTGATGACGGGTCGAGCTGCAGCAAAATCTTTGAAAAGAACCTGGAAATTATTCCGCTTCCGGTAGTAAATTTCACATCCAATATTTCTGCTTTAAACTGCGCCCCTTTCGAGCTGGATGTGCGCTCGACCAGTACGGGAGCTTTTAATGTAGATTGGAATTTCGGCGATCCGACTTCCTCAGATAATTCCGAAATTGGGACTAACGCGAAGCATGTCTATAACACTCCAGGGACTTACTGGGTAACTTTGAACGCTTATAACAGTTTGGGCTGTGCCGAAACAAAGCGAGTTCAATTTACAGTAATTGCTTCACCGATTGCAGACTTCGAAGGGGGAGATGTTACAATTTGTGAGACATCGAAGCAGATTACCTTTAAAAACACCACCACGTATGTTGGCAGTGATGCTTACAACTGTAAGTGGTATGTAAATGGTGTTTTGTATTCAACCAGCAAGGGAAACTTTACCCACTTCTTTTCCGTTAACAGCAATCTTACTTTGCCTTCCAGGTTTATTGTAACCCTTGAAGCAACAAGTGCCTTAGGTTGTACAACACGGTCAAGCCAGTTTGTTCAATTTAATCCTATCCCTGTTCCGGTATTTTCTGTAGCAGAAGTGATAGGGTGCCCTCCTTTCAAGCCAACCATTACGAACAGCTCTATCAATGCTGATTCTTACGAGTGGTATTTAGACGGTACAATCGTATCTACGGACGCCATACCCATGATTACACTAACGGAGCCCGACAAAATTTACAAATTGAAGCTGGTGGCGAAGAACCAATATGGATGTGAGCGAACGTCGTCCGAGCAAACCCTGCGTACTTTCCCTATTCCAGCTCCGGTATTTGAGTTGGAAAAAAAGGTGAGTTGTAATGGAAGGTTGATTCTGGCTTTCAAAAGTCTTGACTTAGGAGGTGCTACAGGCCATATCTGGGATTTTGGTGATGGCAGTCCACTTTCAACCGCAGTGAAGCCGGTTAAAGATTATTCGGTCCCTGGCAAGTATAAATTAAGATTAATTGCAACGATAGGCAGCTGCTCGAGGGTGTTTGAAGAGGAAGTGGTAGTTACCCGGCCACTTCAGCCGCTCGGCGTTGCAAGTCCTACAAATGGTTGCAAGACCCTCACTGTTCAATTTGGAAGTACAAGCTTAAATGCTTCACGAGTGGTATGGGATTTTGGCGATGGGACCTACCTAGAGTCCTGGAACCCGGTCAAGACTTACACTTACCATAAATCTCCTTACATCGTCAAGATGACAGCTTACGGAGAAAGTGGTTGCGATAGCACGATCGTAGTAGATACCATCGTTGTCAATCCTCCTCCTAAAGCGAAGTTTATTGTGTCTCCAGGCAATGTTATCAAGATTCCGAACTTTACTTTCGCCTTTGAAGAAAAGTGCGAGGGAGCAATTAAGTGGAGTTGGGATTTTGGGGATCATACTCCTTTTTCGAAGGACCAAAATCCTACGCACACCTATAAGGATATTGGTACGTATGAAGTTAAATTGCGGGCGACTAACAAAAATGGGTGTGATTCCGTATATGTGGATTATGTGACAGTGGAAAATGTTCCCGGTTACTTGTATGTTCCAAATGCCTTCGAACCCGGAAACGCGAATACTAAGGTTAAGTATTTCAAACCCGAAGGGGGGGCAATCGTGAAGTATGAGGTAAAGATCTTCAACCGTTGGGGCAAATTACTTTGGAGCTCTACAAAACTAGATGAAAACGGGGCGCCGGCAGAAGGTTGGGATGGAACAGAAAATGGAGTTCCGGTGCCGCAGGGAGTTTATATATGGGATATTACCGCTCAGTTTCTTGACGGAACCGAGTGGAAGGGAATGAAATATGAAAATAGCGCACAGCGGAAAAGTGGCCCTGTCCATCTGATACGATAAAATGAAAGTACATCTGCTTGTTGTATTCTTTATGTTTATGTCGGCCATCGGGCTTGCCCAGGACCCGATCTATTCGCAATTTTACAGTGCGCCAAATTATCTTAACCCCGCGCTTAACGGACAATTTGAAGGGGATCTTCGACTTAACTTTATCCATCGCACGCAGTGGACGAATATTCCGGGCCCGCTGAATTATTACTCATTCTCTGTCGACTATAGCGTACCCAGCTTTGGTGGTGGTTTTGGACTGATGGTAAATAGAAGCAGTGAAGGGACCGCCTATCTAAAAAAAACTAGTCTTTCGGGAATCTACTCTTACAGCGTCAGCTTTGAGAATGCAGTGCTTTCCTTTGGCCTGATCGGGGGACTGATCAATCGGAAAATTGACTATGACAAGCTGGTCTTCGGAGATCAACTAAATAAAGACGGGATCATCCCTGGTGGAGAAACCAATGCTTCGCTTCCTGCTTTTAATAGTAAATTTTACTTCGATGCCGGAGCAGGTTTGAACCTGGTGTTAGGCAACCTCATGGTTGGGGGAGCCGCACAACATTTGAATAAGCCTGACGAATCTTTTACCGGATCCAAGGCACTGCTAGATATGCGTTATAACGGCCACCTTAGCTACCGCTGGGCTCTTGATTACTATGATGAAGAGAACAGTCCGCTTTTGATTCCTTCTGTTCTTTATTATCAACATGGCCAGTTCAGGTCGGTAAGTGCGGGCATGCAATATAAGTTTCGCCGGGCCAATGTGGGCGTATGGTTTAGGGGAGAAGGGAAACAGAGCGATGCGATAGTCATTTCGCTTTTGTTCGACCTGTTCAATAGAAGAGATTACTATGATAAAGTAAGGGTAGGGCTAAGCCATGATGCTACTACGTCTAACCTGAATTATGGAAAAACGGCGGGAAGTACAGAAGGCTCTATTACTTGGGAAACTACTTTTCCGGGACGGAACGGAGGAGGCGAGGATAGATACCACTATGGAAAGCGCTGCTACGACTTCTATTGATCGCGGTTATTGTACAACCGCGACCTTTGCAAGCTCCGCTTCCAGAGCCTGAACCCAATCGTTAAATAGCTCTGTTTCTATTTCTACTGCCTGTTGTGCATGTTGCTCCCAGTCTTCAGAGAATGATTTCAATTGGGCGATCATCTCTTCCAGATGGCCCTCTTCCTCCATAATGATTGATTTAACATTTACCTTGCTCTTTTCAGAATCCAAAGCAGCTTGATAAATCGGGTAAAGTTCGTCTGCCCGTACTTCGATGGCATAGGTAACTAATAGGTAAGCCCCAAATCGCAGCTCTGGGCCAGTCAAATTGAGCGTGCATTTCAGATATCTACATACATTTACGTCTAACTTATTCAAGTAGAGTCGGCTTTCCACCGGTGCAACGAGGTATTCGTCTGCGTATGTGCTAAATCCTTCTTCCGCTATTTTACCAATTTGTTTTTTTAGGTAGTAGGCGTGGCGATGCTCTTCAGCCGCATGCTTGAGCACAATTAATGTTACGTCAGTCTTATGTTCGCAGGCAGAAATCTTTCTCGCACCGGTATTCTCCATCAAGGATAGGGTATTCAGCCATTTGCAGTGAATTTCGGGGCTCCTGACAATCTGATCAAGTAGTTGTTGTAGTTTCATAATACCAAAATTGAGGCAAATATATTTTTTAGGTTCAACAGCGCTGCGAAAAATATGAATTAATTAAATTTCTTTATATTTAAACACGCTCCCATCCATTTGTACTGCGGCCCCACGGTCGACTTTTTAAAAGATTTTGAAACTATATAAAACGCTTTTCGTTTTAATGAAAATTTAATAGGCAAATGTTTTATTTTTTGCTATAATTGCAATGCAGTTGTCCTATTGTTAAACTCAACCAAATCGCGTATGATTTCAGTTCTACTTAATAATGTTACTGGATCCTTCAAGCAAATTTTTAAGTCTCGTTCGGAAAAGCAAGTTACTTCAGGTTCTGTAGGAAAAGGCTATAAGGAAGAGGGCTTTAATCTGAAGTCTGCATCTTTTCTGATAGTAGACGATGATGCCTTTGCCAAGTTTGTTTTTGCCAAATACGTGGAGCGTTGGAACGGTAAAGTTGAAATTGCGAACTCAGGAGCAGAAGCAATTGAGCGGTTGAAATCTAAAAAATACGACGTCGTTCTGATGGATATAGAGATGCCCGGAATGGATGGTATCGAGGCGACCAAGCAAATCAGACAGCTGGAAGGCATATATTATCAAAAAGTTCCTGTCCTTGCAGTAACGTCACTGTCGCCAGAAGTGATGAAGGCTAAACTGGCAGCTGCAGGAATGGACGATTGTATTTCCAAAGAAATTCCTCCAGCAGAGCTTTATACTCGTTTGACTTACTTTTTAAGTCGTAGTAAAAACATTTACTGATTTTAGAAAAGGGGATAAAAATCAGGGCTAATATTTGGCATTTGTCAAATATTATGCTATTTTCATTAGCATGTCTTTGTTTGTGGCTTCTTTAAACTCTGGTAGTAATGGCAACTGCTATTATGTAGGAAATGAAAAAGAAGCAGTGTTGATTGATGCCGGTATCTCCTGTAGGGAAATTGAGAAAAGGATGAAAAGGCTTGGACTCGACCTAAAAAAGGTAAAGGCCGTTTTTATCTCTCATGAACATAGTGATCATATAAAGGGGCTCACTACACTTTCGAGGAAATACGCACTTCCTGTATATATCACTTCTAATACATATCGTAATTCCGGATTGCAACTAGAATCGAGTGTAGTAGCTGGATTTAAGGCACACCTTGCCATATCTGTTGGCAGTTTATCGGTCCTTGCTTTTCCCAAATTTCACGACGCCTCTGATCCTCATAGTTTCATAGTTACCTGCAGCGGGGTAAAAATTGGTGTTTTTACCGATATTGGAACTGTCTGCGAACAAGTGAGGTTGCATTTTCAGCAGTGTGACGCAGTGTTTCTAGAAGCAAACTATTGCAGCAAGTTATTAAGCGAAGGCTCCTACCCTTATTTTCTTAAACGAAGAATAACCGGAGGAAACGGGCACCTTTCTAATGACCAAGCTCTTGAACTGTTCTTGCAATACCGGACACCCAGGTTGACTCACTTGTTTTTGTCGCACCTTTCAAAAGATAACAACTGCCCCAAGCTTGTAGAAAACCTCTTCAGCAGCCAGTGCCCGGAGGTTAAAGTTGTGGTAGCGTCTCGCTATGAGGAGACAGAGGTTTTTTGCATCGGTGCTGGTGCGACAAGTTCTTACAGGATACCTGACAAGGAAGTTTTCCAGTATACCTTATTTTAACCATTCAAATTCGGCTGGTTGTTGCAACAGCGTACTCCCGCGATCAATTTTTCAATTAAAGTATAGAAGCAGTTTTTGATATAGGACTAGCCAGAGCACAGTGGTCGTTAAAATCAAGTCTGTAACCCATTTTGTTCTAACTTTCTCTCATTTCGTAGATGCTTTAATTTAGTTCCGAGATAAACCAAGTTCCGGCCTTGCCGTTATTAGTCAATGCAGCTTTTTCTTAATTTTTTAAAACTAATCCTCCTGCTATCGCTCGCTTTTGCGGCCTTTGTACCATCCGCAAGTGCTCAAAGCCAGTATAATGTGATTGCGTATTTTCTGGGCGGCTCTTCAAAAGTTAGCTCTATTGATCCTACTAAGCTTACTCACATCATTCACAGCTTTGAGGGGATAAGAGGAAATAAGTTCGTAGTTTCAGACTCAATAACTGTCAGAAGACTGGTTGCACTCAAGAAAAAGAACCCGAAATTGAAAGTGCTGTTGGCTTTCGCCGGATGGGGTGGATGCAAGACCTGCTCTGATGTGTTTCAATCGGCAGCGAACCGGGAAGCATTTGCAAAATCGGTCAAGAGCACCTGTGAGCGGCTCGGCGCTGATGGCATCGACCTCGATTGGGAGTATCCGGCAGTTGAAGGCTTTATTGGGCACAAATACGCGCCCGAAGACAAAAATACCTTTACCCTACTGGTACAGCAACTTCGAAAAACACTGGGTAGTAAATATGAGATAAGTTTTGCCGCCGGTGCATTTACTGAGTATCTGGAAAAAAGTATTGATTGGGCGCCAGTTATGCGGGAGGTTGACCGCGTTAATTTGATGACCTATGACCTTGTCAATGGTTATTCAAGGGTGACAGGGCATCATACTCCCCTCTACTCCACAGGAGAAAACAAAGAATCGGTAAATAATGCAGTCGAATTTCTCTTGCGCCAGGGTGTCCCGGCCAATAAAATTGTAATTGGGGCAGCCTTTTATGCCCGCACCTGGCAAAACGTACCGGACCGAAATAACGGGTTGTATCAGCCCGGGACTTTCAGGAATACTGTCGCTATCAAAAATTTTATTTCAGTTTATACGCCCGCTAATGGTTTTCGAGCTTTGTGGGATGATACCGCCCAGGCCCCATTCCTATATAGTCCTTCCCGGAAGCTGTTTGTCACTTTTGACGATAACAGATCGGTAAAGCTCAAAACCGAGTATATGATGGAGCGAAAGCTCAACGGAATCATGTTCTGGCAAATCCTACACGATAAATCCTCCGGTAGTCTCCTCGGTACTATTGTAAATACCATCGGGCAGAATAAGTAAAAAACAAAAACCCGGAAATTCCGGGCTTTTGCTAAGGGTGTTTTTAATTGTTGGGTATTTTATTTTTCGTCTACTGGGCGGCAGTTGTGTCGCGAGTAGGTTGTGTGGTAGACGTAGAGTCCTTTTTCGTCTTGTTTTTTCCCTTTTTCGCTTTTTTGCTTGTATCCTGTAATACAACTGTTTCATTTTCTAGCGACGAGTAGTTGAACGTGCTTGCGTTGATCGTTGATAAACCTGCCAGGACCAGTGCTGTTGCAAATAATACCTTTTTCATGATTTCCATTTCTAGATGTTAACTGCTCCTTTTATTTACATAACTATGCCAAAATCGTGTTTTATGCCTTGCCTATTGAGGTTCAATGATTTACACAGGAAATTCGGCTTCGCCTTATTTTTTTCAATGCATAAAATTTCAACATGGTGTCGAGCGTTACAACAAGCAGGGATTGGCTCTTCACAGACGAGTAAACAGCAGTGAATTAAAACGATTTGCTTATTTTAGTACTTATAGTACGAGTCTACCTGATCTGCTTATATCTATCGAATTAAAGAATGTCAAATTATAGGAAAAGGCCTTTAGCCCGATTCACCAAAGGTAAAGTTATCATTGCCTTTCTTCTGGGTTGTGTATTCTTTGTTTTGGCATGGAGTGTTAGTCGCTATGCCTCTAACGAATTGCTTTCTACCGTTAAAAGTATCTCCGCCCCCAATGAAAAACTTCGAATTGTTAACGGTCTTTATCATAAAATCATTCAGCTCGACCAGCAAAAGCGGGCTCAGGCACTAACTGGGGGAACCTATAAGGATGACTCTGCGGCGTTGCAGCTAAGTATGGATTCGCTGAAAATGCTTTATCGCGGCGATGAGCGGCAACTCAACCGCATAGACTCGATGAAAAGCTTGCTCGCTATGCGGGACAGTCTCTTCACCGGTTACCGGAAACAGCGGGAGGAACTAGTTAACAATGAAGTCTTTTCCAGTCACCTCGACTCTTTACCTACTCTCATTTCTATTGGTACCATCAAACAGGAAAGTACGCTTGTGACTACCGAGCGTAAGAAGTCATTCACAGTGGTCCCAGTTGCTCCTTCCAGTGTTCCGGAAGAAAAGAAGGGTTTTCTCCGTAAGCTATTTGGCCGAAAAAAAGAAGATCAGCCTGCAATTGCTCAGGAGCGGGTTATTGAAGAAGAAATTGATGTAAAGATTGATACTATTATCCGGCGAAGACCAGACACCGTGTATAAAGCCGTAAGCAGCGTTGTCAGGACCATAAAAAATAACCATGCAAAACAAAGTTCAAGTTTTATCAATCGCGAGGCCGAATTAGCGAGTTCTGGAAGTAAATTGATTAATCAAATATTGTCGATCCTGAAGGATGTAGAAAGGGAAGTTATTTTACAGTCGGAGAGTAGCGGGCAAAGAGCGGTATTATTGGTAGATAATAGCATAAAGAATATCAGTATCATCATGCTGACATTCCTGGTCATCACCTCGGTGTTCTTCTATTTAATTATAACTGATATCAGTCGAAGTAATACCTATCGACTCAAACTGGAAGAGGCCAAGAATGAAGCGGAATTCCAGAACATGGCCCGGCAGCGATTTCTGTCAAGCATGAGCCATGAGATTCGAACCCCACTGCAGTCTATTTTAGGATTTGCAGAGCTCATCCGCGATCAGGATAGGCCGGCTAGAAGGGACGTTGATGCCATCTATCAATCATCAAATCACCTATTGCGTATAGTTAACGAAATCTTAGACTATAGCAGGATTATCTCCGGCAAATACAAGTTCGAAGATCAGAGCTTTCGAATGTATGAAGTTTTAGAAGAGGTAATGACGGCGATGCGGCCTCAGGCCGAAGCAAAAGGCCTTCAGTTGAGCCTTGCCGCAGAAGTTGATACGGAAGCTTCCCTTTTAGGGGACCCATTTCGCCTTAAGCAGATACTTTTTAATCTGCTCGGAAATGCAATTAAGTTTACGGATAGGGGGGAAGTTAGCTTATACGTTACCCGACAGAGTACAGAAACGGCTGCCAATTATAGTTTTTATATCAAAGACAGTGGTTGTGGTATTGCTAAGGATAACCTTCCATACGTCTTCAATGAATTCGAGCGGGTTGGAGTGCTACAAAATGATCAGTCTGGAACAGGCTTGGGCCTAAGTATTGTGAAGGGATTGGTAGAAGGGCAGGGCGGAAGCATTGAGGTAGAGAGTGAATTGGGAGTAGGTACTGAATTTATCGTGCGCCTGTCGTATCGGCTATCTGAGGCTCCCGAGCTTGCCTCGGAACCGGAACCTAAGGCTGCTCGGATTTTCTCTGGCACCGTCTGGCTGATTGACGACGATCGTTTCATCCTTGATTTTTGCTCTTCTGTTCTTAGTAAGAATCAGATTAAGCATGAATGTTTTCATTCTGCTGCGGCTATTCTTAAGAGGGCAGAAGGCGAGACGCCTGACGTAGTGTTGATGGATATGAGGATGCCTGAAATCACCGGCATTGAACTCGCTGGTTTGTTGAAAGAGAAATTGTCTGAAGAGGTGGCTTTTTATGCAATTACAGCCCAAGCGCTGCCCGAAGAAAGAGCGCAAATTCTGGAGTCGGGCTTTGATGGTTTGTTGATGAAACCATTCCGAGAAACGGAATTAATTGATCTGCTGAATAAGGTACCGCTTACCGAATCAGAGGAAGAGGCATTCGAGGAAACAGCGTCCTCTGTTGTCGATATTGATGCTCTGAATAAAATCGCTTTTGGAGACAGGCTTCTTGTAGAAAAGATTTTATACCGATTTGTAGAAGATTCCGCGACAGATATTGATCAGATAAAAGCATCGATAGCGAAGGCAGATAAGGAGCAGCTCATGCTCACCATGCACCGGGTGGCCGGGCGCACTGCACAACTGGGAGCAAAAGACCTGGCTGGTAAGTTTAGAGTAGCAGAGGTGGCTCTGAGGGAGAATGGATTTGCAGAATCACACCAGGCGGAGCTTCTTCAATACACGGAGGAGCTAGATGAGCTAATCCATCAAGTCCAGGAAAAGGAGCTCGCGGCTTACTCAATTTGATACTTCTCGATCTTGTTATATAAAGTGGTACGGTCGATATTAAGGAGCTTAGCAGCTTTAGACTTGTTGTACTTTACTTTCCTTAGTGTTTCTATAATCAACTCTTTTTCCTGAGCCTGGTTGAGCGCTTTAAGATCTGTTGTATCAGGACGTGGAGCGGAGTTTTTAATACTTATTACCATCTCATCAGGAAGGGTCTCCAGCCCGGCTTCTTCTCCCTTGCTCAAAAGAACCATACGCTTGATAACATTTTTTAGTTCCCGAAGGTTACCCGGCCAATCGTACTTGTTGAAGATTGCTGTGACTTGAGGACTTAGTCGCTTCACATCGCGTCCTAGTTCTTTGTTTGCTTGGTGTATAAAATGTCCTACAAATAGATGGAGATCGCCGTTTCTGGTTCTCAAAGCGGGCACCTGTATCTTGAACTCGTTTAAACGATGATACAAATCTTCTCTAAAATTACCTTTACTAACACTGCTTACAAGATCCTCATTGGTAGCGGTAATTAGGCGCACATCTACTTTAACTTCCTTGTTGCTGCCTAAAGGCTGGATAACGCGCTCTTGAATAGCCCTTAACAATTGTACCTGCACGTCGTAACTCAGGTTTCCTACCTCATCGAGAAATAAAGTTCCCCCACTCGCTGCCTCAAAACGGCCCTTTTTATCTTGCAGAGCCCCCGTAAACGCTCCTTTGCTATGGCCAAAAAGTTCACTCGCGGCTAAGTCTTTAGACAACGAGCCGCAATCAATTGCAACAAATGTTTTATTTGCTCTTTTGCTTAGGCGATGAATAGAACGAGCTACATTTTCTTTTCCGGTTCCACTCTCTCCCTGAATGATGACTGACATCTCAGTTGGAGCTACGAGCTGGATATACTCCTGGAGCCTTTTTGACTCTTCGCTCTGCCCTTCAACGAAATCCGATTCGGCGGTTTTTCCGGTCTCAACGCTGGTGTCTTTTTTTTCAAGAGCGGACTTTATTACCATCAACAACTCATCCGGGTTTACTGGCTTTGTAATATAGTCCCGCGCACCAGAACGAATTGCTTGTACGGCGGTTCGCACATCGTTAAAACTAGTCATGATAACGGCAGGCGTCTGCAGATTCAACTTTTCTGCCTCCTGCATCAGTTCTAGCCCGTTTCCGTCGGGCAACCGATAGTCGAGGAGAAGTAAATCGTACTTGTTTTCACGAAGCGACCGAAGTCCGGCTTTGGCCGTATATTCCAGGTTTACCTCATATCCATTTTTTTGCAGGAAACCCTCAAGTATCATGGAAAAAGTAGTGTCATCCTCAACAACCAGAATTTTTATCATATAATCAGAGTCTATCACAAAAATAGAAAAAAGAAGCAGATTTAATTTTTTGCCCCTTTTCTCTACTAACTAAACGCTGATTATTCCTGTATTGTATTTTTTACAATGGTCGTGAAGTCGGTCAGGTCAAACGGTTTCGTCAAATAGGCGTCAGCTGATACTTCTTTAATGGTGTTTTGGTTTGAGCAAAGGATCAGTGGGATGTTTTTTAGTTGCTGAACGTTCTTGATCTCATTAACCGTTTTGCAAAGATCTGAGTTGTTGGTGTAGTGGTCAATGATTAAAAGATCTGGCTGGAAGGTTGAAGCTTGTTTAGCGATTTCGGCAACGTTTTTTTTTACTTCAATTTTGTAATGTTCTTCGAGAATGGAAACTAAAACGTCAGCGATCGCCTCGTTTTCTTCGATAAGGTAAACTTTTTTCATAGAAGGTAATAGAATGTAGTACTAAGTAACGATTAAATTTGTGGAAATGAAAATCTTTTTAAAAATTCTAAACAATTTCCAGTTTTCGCGGAGTTTTTCTTTATTAAAGGACGGTTAAATAGTTTTACATAAAAATTAATTTGTTGCAGCAAACTACGGGTAGTAGAGAAAATCTAAAGTGTCCCCTCTTCCTTAAAGATACTAATCTTCTCAAATGCAACGTTAGCAAGATATCTCCTTTTTCCATGCTAACGATCCTCAGATTTTCCCCGTTATTTCTTTTTTGGTTTCTTATTCTCTTAGAGCCTCTCGCTGCTCAAACCAAGACACCATTTGTCCCAAGAGCGGAATTTTCTGTTGTTTTAGATCCCGGTCATGGAGGACGGGACAGCGTAACCCGGGCAAAGGGACATCTGGAAAAGGACATTGTGTTGAACATTGCCAGGGAGGTGGAAAAATATCTGGTTGCACGGGGAATGACTGTTGTGATGACAAGGAACAGGGACGAGTACATTTCGCTAAGCCAACGGGCAGCAGTTGCGGGCGACGTATTTATATCCCTGCATGCAAATAGTGTAGCAGATAGTATTGGCCCTAGCGTACGGTCGATGATAAAGGGAATAGAAATCTATACTGATAGAAACATGCTTGATGGAAAACTTGTGACAAAAAGTAAGGAGTTGTCCATGCATTTCAGTCGCCAGCTCTCCGGTTTGGAGGGTATCAGCTTCAGAGCTGAAAGACAAAAAACGTTAGCTGTCTTAAGTAGAAACAGTTCACCAGCTATTCTAATAGAGCTTGGTTATCTCTCAAACGATGAGGATCTAAGCTTTTTAACTCAGCAGCGGAACTATGTGAAGTTAGCGGAAGCGTTTTTCAAGGCGCTGCAAGAATATCGATCCCAAAATCATCGCTGATTTTACTCCCCCCAAGCAGTAATAATTAGTCTTCTGGACCCGCCGTAGTTCCGATGTTCGCAAAGGTATACTCCCTGCCAGGTACCTAATGCTAACCGGCCCATTCTGATCGGTATTGTTACGGAAGCGCCTAGCATAGACGCTTTAAGATGCGCTGGCATATCGTCCGCCCCTTCGTAATCGTGCAGGTAGTCAGGATCGTTCTCTGGTACGGCTTTCGTAAAATAGGTTTCAAAGTCTTGCCGAACGGTCGGATCGGCGTTCTCATTGATTGTCAGAGAGGCCGAGGTATGTTGAATGAATACTTGACAAAGCCCGATTCTGATTTCAAAGAGTTGTGGGATCGCCTGAGTAATCTCTGAGGTAATCAGGTGAAAGCCTCTTTTTCGTTCTTTAAGTTGTAGTACTTCCTGGAAAATTTTCATCAAAAATGCTTAAGCTCTTTTTTAACCTAAAAATTCAGTTGATGGTTGAATCTGATAGGGCTGATTCAACTTTTTCTGATATATACTATGCTACAGCGGCCAGCTTGTTGTACTTGTTACGGTATTCGACGGGCGACAGGCCGGTAATTTTTTTAAAGGTACTTCGAAAGGCCTTTGGGTCGGTGTAACCGGTTTTGTACATCACCTCATTTACGTTATCTCGCATCGACTCAAAACTAAGTTTTGCTGCTTCGATCCGTACCCGCTGCATGTATTCGGCTACCGTGTTTGAGGTTGCTTTTTTGAAACGTCTTTCTAAATGGCGCCTGCTAATGGCTAGCTGATCCGCTAATTGTTCAATCGTTATCTTTTCTGTATAATTCCTTTCAATAAACTCCTGCGCCTTTTTGATCAGGTCGTCGTGGTGATCTTTCTGTCCTTTAAAGATGATGAAGGGCAGCTGACAATCCCGTTCTATTTCAATCTCAAACACTTTTGAACAGAGCACTGCCATATCTCTGCCTGCAAATTTTTCGATCAGATACAATACCAGATTCAGAGAGGAGTAGGCGCCTCCGCTGGAATAAATACCCCTTTCATCCGTGATGATTTTGTCGGGCACCAGCCTTACTTCCGGAAACATTTCTCTAAAGTCGTGAGCAGATAGCCAATGAGTAGAGCATTCTCTTCCCTTTAGTAATCCAGTAGACGCTAGAATAAAAGCGCCTACGCAGAGACTGGCTACTTCAGTACCATTTTTGTATTGCTTTTCTATCCAGGGAACAAAACGAGCATTCAGTTCAACTACTTTCTTTATATCACCATGAACGGCAGGAATGATGATTAGATCGGTTCTAAAATCTTCGGCAATCGTGAGCTCGGGATTAACAGTGAATAATCCGTTAGTAAGTCTAGTTTCTGCAGAAAGGCCGACAAGTTGCACTTTGAATACTGGTTCTCTGCCATTACTGATCAGAAAACCGTTTACCATGTTCAACATCTTGTGAGTGCCTTCAACATTGCTCAGGCTGGTCTCGCCTTCCAAAACAAGGATAGATATATGCATCATATGTTTAGATTTTATTCTGTCGCATTTCGCCCCTCAACTAGTCGTATCAGCACCCTTCTGTAAAGGTAATAAGTATCTAGCTTTACCTCTGTATCATAGTTAAATTTTTGACCGACTTGTCATCTATACATAAATGGAAGCTACTGTAGAGGTTTTTAGAACGAATGTTGAAAGTCAAGAGCAGGCACAACTCCTTACCAATCTTTTATTGCGTCACTTGCCGGATAGTGCAGTTAACTTTGATCTGGAGGATTGCGACAAAATTCTGCGGGTCGAAGCAATGGATGTGCCGACCAAGGAAGTAGAAAGGTTGTTGGCAATGAAAGGTTTTAGCTGTCAGGTGTTGGACTACTAACTTACAATTAAATACGAGATTGGGCTGTTTTCCTAAACTTCTTCCGTTTTATCAAATTTAGACCTAAATTCAGCCGCCCTGGATGTGTGTCCAAGGTACAGATTTTGAATGGTAGGGTTATGATTACACCAACAAGTCGGATCAGAACGGTAGACGTGACGCGCTATGTGACTCCTTTACGGGAAGGGGGATCGCTGCCAGCAATTGCCGAAGCTGATGACGATTTTCTTTATGTTTTAAAGTTTAGGGGAGCAGGGCAGGGGCCCAGGGCTTTGATTGCAGAGCTAATAGGTGGCGAAATTGCGCGCTATCTGGGATTCCGGGTGCCCGAGATTGTCTTTGCCACCCTCGATGAGGCCTTTGGACGTACTGAGCCGGATGAGGAGATTCAGGACTTGCTGAAATTCAGTCAGGGGCTAAACTTAGCGCTCCATTATCTGCAAGGTGCAATTACTTTTGATCCGACGGTAACAAAGGTAGATCCGGATCTGGCTTCCAAGATCGTTTGGCTTGATTGCCTGCTTACCAACGTGGATCGTACTGCTCGCAATACCAACATGTTAATGTGGCACAAAGAGTTATGGCTGATTGATCACGGTGCTTCATTGTATTTCCACCACTCATGGACTAACTGGAAGGAGAGCGCAAAAAGACCTTTCGCGCAGATTAAAGATCACGTATTACTCCGGCAGGCAAGTAAACTGGATGAAGTTGACGAACAATTTAAGGCGAAACTGGATATTTCAGCGGTGGAAGAAATTATTGACCTCATCCCGGATGAGTGGCTTACCGGCGATGCTTTTGATAGCTCGGCGGAGTACCGCAGAGCCTACCGGCGATTCCTGGAGTTAAGATTGGCAAATTCAAATATTTTTGTTGAGGGAGCGAAAAATGCAAGAAAAACACTTGTTTGAGTATGCCGTAATTCGGGTTGTACCGAGGGTAGAGCGTGAAGAATTCCTGAACGTTGGGGTAGTGCTTTTTTGCGCGAAGCAAAAGTTTCTAAAGTGTATGTATTCCATTTCAGCCTCACGAATTCAAGCACTTTGCAACGAAATAGATTTGCAGGAGTTAGAAGCAAACTTGCAAGCATTCGATCGGATTTGCCAAGGAGGAAGGGAGGCTGGTCCGATAGGCGAACTGTCGCCTCCAGAACGTTTTCGCTGGCTTACTGCTGCCAGAAGTACGGTAGTTCAAGCGTCGAAAGTGCATCCGGGGCTTTGTGCCGCCCCGGAACAGAAACTACAGCAACTCTTTCAGCAACTGGTGTTATAGCTGGCAGCAGCCTCAGTTGCCGGTACTAATTTTTCTAATTTCTTTAACTTCAATTAGGCCCTTGTTTTCATGGAGAAGCTCGCAGTTCAGCTGCGATTTCTCCGGGCACCGCGCTACCTGGTTGAACCGGGCTTTAACAAAATCGCCATTTCTGAAAGCGGCGACGGCATCGCTGTTGCAAATCAATAAATCCCCAGCAGCGCTTCTTAAATAATCGCCGGTACAATCTTTGATCACCTGCACCTTTTGCTCGCCGGTTTCGGCAGCTTCTTCTTTGCAATGGACATTGAGTATTCCTAAAACTAAAAGGAGTGTAAAAGGCCTCATAAATCAATTTTACTCAATACGAATAGCCTTCCTTGAACGCAACAGCCATTAGCTATTTTTGAAAAGCGTGTGAAGACAGACTCAAGCCCTTGCCCGAAAACTTTCATAATATTTTAATTGCCGTTACTGCAAATTTACCGGGTGTAGGCTGGTAGGAGGTGCAATAACGGCAATTAAAGAGTATAACGCGGATTAAGTTGCATAGCCAGAATTAGGCCTCGGGTATGAGGTTTGGTTTCTTCTTTCCCTTTCCTGGCGATCGTTTTCTTTAAGAACTTCGTAGTTGTCTTCCACTCGAATAGCGTTTTCATTGGGTTCGATTTCGTGTCCATACCTCTTGGCATAAACCTGCGTAAACTCTGCGCCGAAAAAGAGAATTAAACAGGAATACGAGACCCATAACAATACCAAGATAACAGAGCCAGCTGCCCCATAAGTGGATGCAGGCTCAGCTGCTCCAAAGTAGAAAGCGAGCGCAAATTTTCCGATTACAAAAAGTAAGGCAGTAATGGCTGCACCTACCCAAACGGTTCGCCACTGGATGGTGACATCGGGCAGGAACCGATAGAGCATCGCAAACAATAGGGTGATGATACCAAAGGTTACCAGGAAATTGATGATGTAGAAAATGTAAAGAAAAAAGTCTGGCATGCGGGCGGCAATCCAGTCGCTCAGCGTGGTGAGAACAGTAGTAAGTGTGAGCGAGATCAGGAGCAAAAAGCCGATGGCTAGTATCACTCCAAACGACGTTGCTCTGGTTTTCAAAAGAGTCTTAAAGCCGGATTTGGTTGGATCCGCTTTTACCTCCCATACTCTGTTAAGCGATTTTTGTAAGGCGACAAAAACTCCCGTCGCACCAAAAAGTAGGGTAGCCACTCCGATCACCAAGGCTACAGTGCTGCTATCTGTTCTGTATGATGCTGCTATCATCGCCTGGATTTCTTTAGCGGCGTCTGCTCCGATAATTCCACCGATTTGACCGGATAACTCGTTCTGCACTGCCTCTTGGCCAAACACGGTCCCAGCCACGGTGATGATGATGATTAGCAAAGCAGGTAAGGAGAATATTGCATAATAGGCTACAATTGCACTCAGGTCGAAGGGCTCGTCATCCATCCACTCTTTATAGGTTTCTTTTAGTAAAGAAGGGATATCTTTTATCTTAAATCTGTTAGATGCAGGATTTGTGTCCATAGTTTCATTTTTGAGTTACACACGATGCAATTTCAAAAAAGGTGCCTAAAAGGCTGACTGCTTCTCATTTTAAAAAATTAGCGGCGTCGGCTCTCTGTTTTATTAGTAAGCGGTACTACCTTTGCAGAGTGTCCATTGTAAATAAAAAGGCAGTTCCAAAGAAAAGGAGGGCGTCTTCCCGAAAAAAGCCGGCCGGCAAAAAGATCAAAAAGGGTCTGTCACCCGCAGTTAAAATACTGATCGGGGCTTTGCTTCTTATCCTGCTTTCTCCGTTTTACTACGGATACGTCCTGAAAACCTTCAGCGCCACCTGGAGGTGGGTGGCGGATATTGGAGAAACCCCCGGCTATAGAACTTATGATGATTTCGATATTCCTATTCCTTCTAAATATAGCGTGCATGGGATAGACGTTTCTTCGTATCAGGGGAAAATTAACTGGCAAAAGGTGAAGGAGATGCGTGAAGACGATGTGGAGATTCGCTTTGCCTTCATTAAGGCAACGGAGGGTATTATGCATGTCGACCCCTATTTTCAGCGCAACTGGAGGGAAGCCCCAAAAGCTGGTATTGTTTGTGGCGCGTATCATTATTTTAAACCAAATAAAAGTGGCAAGTGGCAGGCAAGGTTCTTTCTGCAGACCGTCCGGCCAGAAAAGGGAGATCTGCCCATGGTAGTAGATGTAGAGGAATTGAACGGGGTTGCACCGGAGCGTATGAGAAAGGAGCTGGCTCTTTTTCTTGATCACATAAAAAGTAAAACCGAGGTAAAGCCAATCATTTATACGGGGCTTAGCTTTTACCGGGATTATTTAAAGGGGCATTTCGACGATTATGACCTTTGGATAGCTCACTATTACAAGTCGGAGTTAAAGGTGAGTAAAACTACCAGGTGGAAGTTTTGGCAACATTCGGATAAGGCCCGAATAAATGGAGTGGGCCATGTAGTAGACATGAACGTGTTTAATGGTGACAGTCTAGCTTTCGATAGATTGATTGTAAGATAGGTTGCAGGTTGGTGTCCAGGTAAGGAGCATTCCAACCTGCTTTAACGCTACAATTCTCTTTTTTCAACGGAAATCCCCTGGGCGTTCTCGGGGCGTGACGCAGGTGCGGCATCTGGTTTCGTGAAATCGATTTTTTTGTTTTCTCCTTCAATGTAAGCATTGCCCGAAAACGTATTTTTAACCAGGTTGACTATTTGCGCTAAAAGTAGATCGGGACTGTCCCAGTATTCAGCTTCCTCGGGCGTAATTTTTAGCAAGCAAAGATTAGGATCATCTTTTCCATAGGGGAACCAGGCTTTAAAGCGGTCGCTCCATAATTCTTCTACTTTCGTGGGATTATTACTGATCTCAGCCCTTCCGTTGATCGTTACGTAGAGGTCGTGGGTCGGATTGCTGTAATTAAGGACTACTTCAGGGTTTGCCTCAATTTCTTTCACCTTACGCGATTCCCGAGAGATGAACATCCAGATAATTCCATCATCTTTCAATTCAAATGTGTACATCGGTCGACTATGCGGCTTTCCAGTCGCCGTAATTGTAGTGAGCAGGGCAATTTTAATATCTTTTAGTTTTCCGGCAAGTTCTCTTACCTTCTTAATTTGTTCAATTTCCTGTAATTGTTCAGATACGGTGTTCCCGTGTAATTTTTCCATAGTTCGAATGATTACCTGAAGTAAAAAAGTTTTTAATGAATTTTTGTTTAAAGAAATTGTACTTAACCTGGGCTTGCTGTTTCTTTGTTCAATATGTTGAAGGCGGCAATGTTCTGGAGTGGCGGTAAAGATTCGGCACTGGCACTTTACAAAGTTCTTAAAAGTTATCCTCAGCTTCGTGTCGAGTACCTGGTGACTACTATCAGTGAAGAGTTCCGTCGTATTTCTATGCACGGCGTAAGGGAATCTTTGCTTGACGTCCAGGCGCAATGTCTTCAAATTCCTCTCTACAAAATGATCATGCCTGGCCGGGCAACTAATGAGGCGTATGAGGAATCATTAGCAAAAACCTTCGAATTTTTGAAAGAGCAAGGAGTCTCACATGTTATTTACGGCGATATTTTTCTGGAGGATTTGAAGATGTACAGAGAGGCATTTCTACAAAAACACCATCTTTCTGGCATCTTCCCTTTGTGGAAGCAAGATACTTCTTTACTACTCCAGGAGTTTCTTTCCCTAGGCTTTAAAACAATCACCTGTTGTGTCAGTAACAAATACCTTTCTGTGGCTTTTTTAGGAAAAGTGATCGATCAGGTATTTATTGAACAGTTGCCGGCGGGGGTAGACCTTTGTGGAGAAAATGGAGAATATCACACATTTTGTTTTGATGGGCCACTTTTCAAAAAGGCCGTTACTTTCCGGGAGGGAGTAAAGGAATTTAGGGCTTTGAATGTCAACAGTGAGGAGGTAGCAACTGAAGGTTTTTGGTTTATAGATCTTGTATGTGGATAAATTGAGCAAACAAGACGCCTGCATTTATAGTTTACAGTTAGATTAATTTATAGGCAATAATCTGTCGTGTGATTTCGACAATAATTCAATAATTTTTTTTCTACCTTTGCAAAAACTACTGAAAAACAGAAGTATAACCTTTCTTCGCCGGATGGATTTTAGTGATTGGTTGAATATTACAAATAATTTATTAATTAAATACGTTTGCAAGGCTTCTCTCTACCAAGTCTTACAAACTTCATCTGTCTATATTTTTTTGCTACAGAAAACTATTGCCCCTAATGAAAAACAGTTTGCTGGGAAACTACAGCGTCGATCTCGCTTCCGTATTAGACACTATTTCTGATGCGTTTTTCTTGCTTGATCAGGATTTTAAATTTTTATTCCTTAATGCTAAAGGAGAAGTTCTTTTAGGACAAAAAAAGGAAGATCTACTCGACAGTTCTATTTACGACCATTTCTCTGTGGGAGATAATTCTGTTTTGGCTCAAATCCTAATCAGATGTTTGTCCTCAGAAGAAAGATCGGTGGAGGATTTCTTTGTGTCTTCTTTAAATCGCTGGTTCAGAGTAGTAGCCCATTGTTCAGCTGGTAATTTTTTGATTATTTTTTCTGATATCCATGAAGAAAAATTAGTGACCCGCAAACTGATTCAACGCGAGGAGCAGCTTAAACGAACATTAGACACTTTACCACATGTTGCTTTTTTGGCTCGCCCAGGAGGTGAGAATGTTTATTTAAACCGAAAGGGTCTCGAATACCTGGGTGAGGTTTGGCCGCCTGGCGAAGTGTTAAACTGGAAAGAGTTGGTGCATCCAGCCGATTACACCAGAGTTATTAATAACTGGATCCGGGCAAGCCGTGCCGGCATCAATGTTTTCGAAGGGGAGTATCGGTTGCGAAATTATAAAGGAGAGTACTGGTGGTGTTTTGTTAAAGCGGAAGCGGTTCTTGACCCCGCGGGCGAGATTAGCTTGTGGCTCGGTACAGTTACGGATATCCATAGGCAGAAGCTTGCCGAGGAGGAACTCAGGGAGAGTGAGTACTTTATTTATCAGCTGACGGAATCATCTCCAGACCTGCTTACAATTTATAACATCCAGCAAAAGCTATTTAGCTACGTCAACCAAAAAATATTTTCTTTTCTAGGATACAATCCGAAAGATTTGAATAACCTCAGCCTTGCTACCATCCAAACTAAAGTTCATCCGGAAGATGTGTCAGATTTTTTAAAATACCACGAAGAGTTTACGAATGCTACTGATACAGAAGTGAGAGAAATGGAATATCGGGTCCTGAATGTTGAAGGGGAATGGCGTTGGCTGCGGGTTCGGGGAAAGGTGTACCAACGATCGGCGGACGGAGACGTTTCTCACTTTATTGCGACCACCCAAGATATAACTGACCTTAAGCATGGAGAGGATCGGCAGAAAGAAATAGTCCAGTTGAAAAACATCCTGGACAAAAAGGAGGAGTTTATCAGTATTGCTTCTCACGAGCTGAAAACACCGATCACCAGTATCAAAGCTTCACTGCAGATTTTGAAACGTTTGGTAGGAAGTAACATCGACGAGAAAACGCTGCAGGTGTTTATTGGTAAGACTAACCAGCAGATTAACAAATTAGTGGCATTGGTGAAGGATCTCATTGAGAATTCAAAGAGTGAAGATGGGAACCTGAATCTAAACTTCAGCACGTTTGAGATCCAGGAGGTGATCAACCATAGTATTGATTATTGTACGGATGAGGATCGGATAATTGTACGCAACGAGGTAAAAGAACTCATAGAGGCTGATAAACATAAAATAGAGCAGGTGCTAATCAACTTTATCTCTAATGCGAATAAGTACTCAGCAAAAGGGAAAGAAGTGTATATCTCGGCCGAAAAAGAAGACGACTATCTCAAAATTTCTGTAACCGACGCTGGTATTGGTATTCCCCTTGATAAGCAGGCCAGAGTGTTTGAAAAGTTCTATCGCGCCAATGGCTCGGGAACAGTTAGTGGCCTCGGGCTTGGACTTTACATTTCAGCTGAAATTATTAAGCAGCATAAAGGAGCTTATGGCGTAAGAAGTGAAGAGGGACGAGGTTCCACGTTCTGGTTCAAAATTCCTTTTAAGCAGGGACGTTAAAATAACACCATCGGTTGTAAGCAGAGTTGAATGTCATTTGGTAAGAATTCGTAATTTCGCCTTCTCTCTCAAATGCTAGGGTTGATGAGCCCGATTGCTTAAGATCGAATTGTTGATGAAATATAGCCAGAAGGTCTGGGCGGATAATATGCGGGTATTGGCCACCGTGAGTATGATTCTGCTGCACGTAATATCGCCTATTCTTTACAAGTTTGGAAATGCATCCTGGCAGCTATGGCACGCCGGTAATCTTATTGACAGTGCTGTTCGCTTCTGCGTACCGGTGTTTGTAATGCTCTCGGGCGCACTGTTGCTGGGCAAAGATTTTCGGTTGAAGGACTTTTTGGTAAAGCGACTGCTACGAGTAGTATTGCCATTTGTGTTTTGGAGCGGAATTTATATTGTCTACGATCTTCTAATGGGGAAGAGCCGGATGGTCGGCCTTGCGAATTGGTTGGTTTTGAAGGTGCAGGCAGGAGCAGCCTACCACCTGTGGTATATTTATATGATAGTAGGCCTGTATCTTTTTATTCCTATCCTGAACAAATGGATTAAGCACTGTTCCCAAAAAGAAATTCAGTATTTTCTCTGTATCTGGTTTACTACGTTGATGTTAAATCAATCGTTATTTTCCCGATTCAAGCCCGCTATCGAACTCTCATATTTTTCGGGCTTTCTAGGTTACCTGGTATTGGGCTATTACTTGTCGACCGTTCAGTTCGCGAATATTGCTAAGGCGGTTTCGATTTCGTTTTTGTTGCTGGGTGTAGGCATTACTGCAACTGCCTGGGGAACCTTCCATTATTCAGCAGAGGAAGGAAGGTTTGTAGGAATACTTTACGGGTTTCTGACACCAAATGTATTGCTCACTTCTGCCGGTGTTTTTATCCTGGTAAGGCTGCTTACTCCTCAAAAGAAGCGCGACCGGAAGCTTCGAGATTTCATCTGTACCTATAGTTACGGCATTTACCTGGTACATGTGCTCGTATTAAGCGAACTCGGTAGAAGGGGCCTTAACTATGCTTTTGTTAACCCAGCAGTTGGCATTATTAGTACCACCGTTTGCTGCATAGCTTTTTCAGCGCTGCTGGTTTTTCTAATCAGCCGCTTTCCTTACGGAAAATATGTTTCGGGGTAATGGGGTTTTACTGTTTCTTGTACTACCGGGCTAATATAAACCTGATGGAAACGGAAAGCCCGGAGCCCGCCAGGAATAGTGGGAGAGACGCGAGGACTTGCAGTGAACAGCAGGACTGCAGCCGTTTTTTGTACAGCTGCTCGTTTTCAAAAAATTAGAACGGAATTTCGTACAGGTCCGCTTCAACACCAGCATCTCCATTTTTCCTCTCGCTAGTTGGTGAATCAAAGACCACGAGTAGATGCCGCGGGTCAAAAAGGGTGATGCCCTCTGCTTTATCTTTACCCGACGTTTCTCCATGCCCATGCGGAATATCGAATAATCTATCGAGTTCCTTACGATGGGTGATGCTTTCGTCCTCTTGTTTCAAGCCATTCTTCCAGCGGTAGACAGCGATGGTCCCATCAAGATCCATGGAAGGGCCGGCCAGGACCAGGAGATCATCGTTTAATACTTGCAAGTCGCGGATGCCCATGCCCTCCAAATGCAGAAAATGCTTTTTGTAAAGACGATGCTTTTTGTCAGGCTTCAGCCGGAAGTAGTTATCAGTTAATTCTTCAACACGGAGTTCCAGGATAACGGCCCATCCCCGAAGTACTGGCCCACGTATACCAAGAAAAACCTTGTCTTTTCTGACAGCAATCCCTTCAATATCAAAACCATTGTCCTTGCCGGGGATTTTTAGGAAATGTTTGAAATGTACATCGTTTTCCAGCGCTTCCATCAGCTGATTACGTACTCCATCGCCCGCCAGCTGCGCAGCACTAGCAGTCTCAGAATAATCAAGCTTGTCAGGGCAGATCTTGCATAGCTCATAATCGCCGCTTGATTCGTTTAGACTGAGGGGAATCCTTGCCAACAGGTACCGGTTAGGGTCTTCCTTGACTTTAGCAAGGCGTTTTATTTGTTTCTCTGGCGACTCATCTTTTTTGGGTTTTTTTCGCATGAGGCTATGCGAGCCAACCAACCAGAGGTACTTACCGTCAGAGGCAAAACCTTCAATATCTATTTCGCAGTCAGCGTTCGCTGGAAGTGTGAGATATTCATTTAAGTTATAGCTCACATGATGTCCAAAGGCGCCATCCTCATTAAGTGTTAGCCTTTCTATAGTGCTTCGCTCATCGCATGCAATCCAGAGGTTATTGCCTGTACGAAGGGTGGCAGAAAGGCCGTCACGCACATGGCGGCCCTTAGGATTAAAGCTTAAATCGGGGTTGAAGTTGAGTAGTATTTTTTTCTTGTAAGCGTTGCTCATTGATGATCTATTGTGTAGACGATAACAACAAGTGCTTACAATGTGTTGAGCAATAACGCAACCTTTCTAAACTTACCTGTGGAGGCGCGTCTCTGCCAGTACCGCTGTTTTAGGTCTTTCAGCTTCAGGCAGCTTTGCTGCGGTAGTTGCGGTGCTAGCCGCAGGGGTATTTATTTTTTTGTAGACAGAGGGGTATTTTGCCTTATGAGCTTTTAACAATTGGGCAAAATTGCCGGCCTTCGATAAGTCTGATGCTTCCTGTAGATCCTGACGAGCGAGTTCGAAGTCTCCCTTCAATATTTTAACTACACTCAAATTTAATAGGGAGCTAATGGTAGCGGCAGTATCTGCGAGTGTCCTGGCTTGTGTATTAGCTTGAATATAAAACCATTTAGCCTGCGACAGGCGTTTTTGTTGCAAATGCAGACCGCCGAGGAAATCAAAAGTGCGTAACCGTCCGTTGAGGTTATCGGCAGAGCTGAAGAATCCAAGGGCTTTGCTTGTTGCGTAGAACTCGGCCAGCTTTGGTTTGTTTTCATTTCGCTTGATTTCTGCAATCCTCAGGTAAACCGATCCTAAGCTATCTCTTTTACAAACCTTATCGTATGCATTTTTTGCTATATCTGCGTATTTAAACGCCTCCTGATAATTCCGGCGCTTAAAATAATAGTTGGTGAGATGAAAAGCAGTGTTTCCTGCAGAGACAAATTCCCCGGCTGTATTCCAGATCTTAATAAGCTCGTCATATCTTTTTTTCGCTTCGGTGAAAACTCCGGTCTTCTCGTAATAAGCAGCGAGTGTTTGGGTTACTTCCGCCCGTCCATATAGATCGCCCTGTTTTTTATACAGCGCATCGGCGGTAGAAAGTTGTGCAAACGCTTCTTTGCTCTTGATTCGCGTTAGCAGCTTGCCCATTGCCATCCTTACGTTCGCCTCCCAAAGGTCATCTTTGATCGTGTTGGTAACCAATGCTTTCCTGTAATTTTTCACTGCCTCTGTCGGTTTTTTTGGCGAGAGGAGGGAGGCCTGTAACATAAAGCTGTCGACTTTATGAGTTATAGAATCTGGTTGTGTTTTGGAAACAGTAATGGAGTCTTTAACAGACGCAATACCTTGCTTATGGAAAAATAAAAATACTGTTAAGTAGATAAAAGCTTTCATGTAGTGGTGTTTTTGAAAGCTTGTCTATAAGAAACTTTCAATACAGCCTCAGAGCAAAGCTTGTACCAATTATAATTAATGAACATAAAAACAACATACAGGCCTTATCTTTGGACTAGTTGGAGGTGAAATAAATGGATATACGATATCAATATTATAACGAGGTAGTGCTAGCCTTTGGAGACTATGAAACGGATTTCAACGAAGGTGTTATTATCATTTATGTACCTGATGATGCAAAACCCTTTGATGTGGTTGTTGGAAAAATTGAAGGTCAGCTTCAGCGAATTGCTCAGGCGCTTGATGTGCGGGATAAGGATGTGTTGATTAAGGTTCAACGAACAAATGAAAGTAGGGAAATTCTTTTGGCAAGTGAATAGGTGTTTGAATAATAAGTATTATGAGAGTTAAGAGTATTTGTGTTTACTGCGGGGCCAATTTCAATGGCGATGAACAACTAAAGCTAGCGATCGAAACACTTGCCTCTGTTCTGGTAAACAAAGGCATTCAGCTGGTGTACGGAGGAGGTAGTGTGGGCGTAATGGGGCTGATTGCTGATGCCGTGCTGGGTAAAGGGGGAAGAGTGACAGGCGTTATCCCTCAGTTTCTTATGGATAAGGAGGTGGGCCACGGAGGTGTTTCCGAGATGATCGTCACCGAAAACATGCATCAGCGGAAGCAGAAGATGGCCGACATTTCAGACGCTTTCATTGTCTTGCCGGGAGGATTTGGCACACTTGAAGAATTTTTTGAAGTACTTACGTGGCTTCAGCTCGGCCTGCACAATAAGCCTATCGCCGTGCTTAATATAGAGGGCTTCTATGATCATCTGTTTGCTCAAATGGATTTAATGGTAGAACGACAGTTTTTAAAACCCACCAACCGGAATTTGGTGATCAACGAGGCAGACCCGGAGCGACTGGTAGAAAAAATTGAATCTTTTGAGGCTCGTCCTGACGATGTCTGGTTCAGAGATCGCAACTTAACCTAAAAAAGGTAGACGTTGCCACTTGTTTCTGTTTCTTCGTTGGAAAATATTTCTACTTTTTGAGTTACTTTCCTACAGGTGTTTTCTTTTTAGTTTGTCTTTTTAAACTGCTGATTTACTAACACCTTTGCTTTGTATTTGTTTTAAAAAAGGTGAAAAAAACCTTGTTCGAATTTGGGTCATTTCCTATATTGTAGTGGCTTTTAGCCGCTTTGATGAGTATAGATGGAAGCACAAAAAGATTTACGTAGTACGAAGCATTATATTGTGTTCAGAATTGGGGCTGATACCGATATCAAAAATGGAAGGGTGAAGATGGTTGAAAAAACATTGAAGGCTTTAGAGGCGAAAGAAGATTATGTCGCTTGTCAGGCGTTGTATGATGCCCTGCAATTTCATTTAACACAACAGCCGAAACTGGTTGAGATGGCTTAATACAAAGGCTTTATCCCAAGCCGTTTACTTTTGTAGCAACAACTTGGGATATAGCCTTTTCAATTAGACGTCCCGGTTGGTATTAAAGGACGAATTAGTGTTGCGATTGTTTTTAGGAAGTTTGTCAACGTCTACCTCTGTTCGTTTTACTGTATCACGGATAGTTTCGTCTCTTTCCTCAACCTCCTTATTTAAAGAAACTTCTTCTACTACCCGAGCCTCTTTGTTGACAACGGGTATCTCTTTATGTTCTTTAAATTCTACAGTTCCTTCACGGAATGTATCGAAATCGGCCTGAGAAGCTTCTCGATTCACGGGATTGCGCTCTACTGTCACCCGCTCATTGCGTAGTCGCACATGCTCTTCAACGGGTTTTTCTACAATACGACTGTGAAGGCGGGTGCCCCCACTTTCCACCTCACGTTTACCTACCTCGAGGTTCTCTTCGATCACCGGGATCTTTCGGTTGGTCATGTCGTCTAGGTTCCGGTCCGTGTAGGCGTCCCCTGTGTTTAAACTTGTATTGCCCATGCTGTTTTTATTCAGATCTCCGTAGTCGGTTGAACTGCGGTATTGCGCGATGCGCTCATCCACATCAACAGCTCCGGCCTGGTCTAAAATTTCCGCTGCGCGTTCGGCTTCCGATCTGTTCTCTGCATAAACAGTGATGGTAGAACCGCGACGGGCTACCTCCGCATAGTTACGCGCCTCATCATTGTCATTCCCAAAAAGATTGCTGAAAAAGCCACTGATACTGCTTGCCCAGTCGCTGTCCTCTTGGTTATCCACATCGTGGCTATCGCCCCTCTGACTGATGTCGATTCTTTCTCTGGTAAAACCTCTTGCGATCAACTTTTCTACAGCATCTTGTGCCTGATTGGTGCTGTCAAAAATCCCAATTACTGTTTGTGACATGTTTTTTACCTCCTTAGTTAGGTGTTTGATAGATGTTTGTTTGTTCACTGTTGGTTCGGGTCAGCGTTCACCCGACTTATTATGACTTCTTCTTTGCGCAGAATATCCTGATGAGTACTTGAAGTTTTCTCCTGCTTTCTGGTGATGCGGACCTCTTCTACCAACAGTAACTTCTTTTCTACTACCAGTACTTCTTTTAATATAGGGATGATGGTGGTATCTCCTTCTTGCCGCATGGCGGGAGGGGCAGTGTCAACATATTGATTGATCTTCACCCTGTCCACATTAACGTGCTCGTTAGTTACAGGGATGTCTACACTTTCTACTGTCTGGTGAACTTTTTTCGTCACAGAAACCGTCCCCGACTCAACTGTTTTGGATTTTATGTCGAATTGTTCTTCTATTACCGGAACTATTACTTGTTTATCTGTACTTTGTATTTCCGGTGTTTGATCTGGTCGCCTTTGTTGCTGTTCCATCTGTTTTTCGGCTACTTATTCCTGTGTTGATTTGTGAACACCCTGTCGTTCGCAATAGGCGGACCACCACTATTGTAAATGGATTTAAATCGAATATTTCTCGTGGGTTAAGCCGCATGGGCAACTATCACGTAGAATATCTATAGTTTTAGGACAAATCGTTGAAGTCAAAGAAAGCCTGCAATAATTCGTTAGGTTCCAAAATGTGTACTTTTTGTAGTCTTGAGGGGTCAAATACACAATTTTTAATTTCAATTTAGGCTTCTGTAGAGATATTGTAATTTCAACTGTTCAATTTTTTTGAAAGATATTTTGAGAACTCTGCGTTTTTTATTCTGTTTATCAACTATCAATAACAATAACTATGATCAGAAAATCAACAGCTGTTTGGCAAGGAACCGGAAAAGAAGGAAGCGGTACCTTAACATCAACTAGCGGAGTATTAAGTAATACACCGTATTCATTTGCAGCCCGTTTTGAAAGCGAAGATGGACAGGCTGGTACAAATCCGGAAGAATTAATTGCTGCGGCCCATGCCGGATGTTTTGCCATGGCCCTTAGTTTTCAGCTTAGCGGCGCAGGCTTCCCTCCTGATAAACTGCAGACAGAAGCTTTAGTTAGGGTGGATGCGGTAGAAGGAGGTTTCGCTGTAACTTCTATTACCTTGAAGCTGGAAGCTACAGTTCCTAATATTAGCGAGGAACAGTTTATGGAGTTAGCTCAGTCAGCCAAACAAAACTGTCCTATCAGCAAAGCCTTATCAGCTGTAGACATTTCTTTAGAGGCTAAATTAGTCTAACAAAAGAAAACCGGAGATCACAATTTCTCCGGTTTTCTTTTCCTCATCAATAAATTCCTTTTTTCCTCATTTGATTAATTTCTGCAGCACTCAAGTCTGCAATAAAATAGGTGTTCACTCCAGCTATTTTTAGTTCATCGAGAATGTCAACAAGATTTTTATAACTCGATTTATCACTTGGCTTCACCACCACAATTAGTCCTTTTGTTATACTCCCCGAACTCTGGATAGCCTCTTTGTTTTTGGCCGTAATCTCTTTTCGAATGCCACTGCTGCTATAGTGAGTAGTGCTCGGCCCTGCGAGGGGATTAGCTACAGCTCCCATGTACCACAGTACCTTGTTATTGTCCCCAAGGCAAATAGTCATCGATCGATTATCGGGAATTTTAAAGCCACTACCCCCAGGCGCCTTGTCTGGCATTGCTAACGGCATGTTGTGAAACTTGGAAAGCGAACTGGTGAGCATAAAAAAGGTAATTAACAGGAACATTAGATCTACCATTGCAGTCAAATCAACTCGCGCTGCTATAGTTTGAGTTCTCCTTCGGCCTCTCAGGCTTCTGGCTTGGGTGTTTAATTCGGCCATTGTTTTAAGGGTTATATCAGATAGATGAGCTGCGTGCTGGATTTCCATAAGCTGCCCAAGGGGTTTCAAGCCTGATAAATAAATAAACGGACGTCAACATTTTCCCCGTTTAGCTGTTGCAAGCCTGTTTACTTTATTACTATGATAAAACGTTACCTATTTGATAAGCTATGCTTGTTGGTTCTGCACATTCTTGGAGTTCTTTATGTTGGCTGGCTACGGGCAGAGTGCTTCGTTGTAGAGTTCTTTGATCGGCAGGGAATTGCAGGGAATAAGCAGAAGTAATTTTAAAGCTTCTGGATTTATTGGAGTCTCGCTGTAAGATCATTTTCAAGTATTTAACTATTTATTTAATAGTAATTCTCTACTTAAAAAGGTTCTCATATTTCAATATTTTCTCTTCTTTTTGATTAAATTATCAAAAAAATAGCACCTTTTTTAAAAAAGATTGTTTCGATAGTACATCTACAAGTATTATTGAGAAATCTACCTATGAAAAAAGCGTACATTGTTCTTGCTCACAAGAACCCGGATCAACTTTATCGACTCATTGAACGCCTGGACGACGGCTCATCAAAAGTCTATCTTCACATTGATAAAAGAATCCCTATTTCAGAGTTTCAGGGAGTGGAACGGTTTGGGCATTTTGTCCAGATGGTAAAGCGCGTTCCCTCTGCCTGGGCCAGTATTGGAAATGTTTTAGCTACGCTCAACGCTATGCAAGCAATCAAAGAGTCGGGGGTGAACTACGGTCAGGTGATTTTGTTGAGCGGCCAAGATTATCCGATAAAAGCTGCCGAAGAAATTGACCGCGCTTATGAAGAATCGCCCTATTCGATTTTCTTTGAGTACTGGCCTATGCCGGACTTCGAGCGCTGGCCACATCACCAGGGTGGCATGTACCGGGTTAACAAATATTTTATTGGGATGAAGAGCCATGAGATCTTTTGCTCTAAATCGCTCAATTTCATCGGGAACCTTATTCCCCCCTTATCCAGGAAGGTCCCGGAAAGAATGCAACCCTACGCCGGTTCTACCTGGTGGAGCATTGATATGTATGGTTTAAATTATGTTTTGGACTATGTAAATAAGCATCCAGGATATATCAATTACCACAAGTACACTTTCGGATCCGACGAGCTGTTCTTTCACATGATCCTGCTTAATAGCACCGATGAGAAGTTGCTTAGCCGCATAGAGAACAATAACAAGAGATTTATCAGATGGCAAACCACTTCAATTGCTCACCCTGATATTTTGCAAACTGAAGACCTTGATCAAATTCTTGAGTCGCCCGGCCTTTTTGCCCGGAAGTTCGATATGTACAAGGATGAGCAAATCCTTGATCTGATTGACGAACACTGCCTGATGGCAGTTTAAATATCTAGAGAAGCCGGCATCAAGCCGGCTTTTTCTTATTCCAAAACAGTGCTTTCCTCCTTGCCCGACAGCAGCCCCTTGTCCTGTTCCTTGTCGGTTTCAATTTCGGGAATAGCTTCAGTAAAAATGAGACCTTTTCTTGCTGCGTGTGCTGCAGCATCCGCCGCATTGTCTATCATTAGCATCTCGACGTTCATCTTCGCTACCTCCGCAGCTACCTCAAGCGCGATTTTTTCCCTTGCCACCACTTGCACATCGCGGATGTAAATGGCTATGATTCTTCCGGGATATCTTTTTACTACCTCCTGGTATATCTTAGGGTCCTCCTGTCCACTATCGCCGATCAGCACAAAGTTCAGATGAGGATACGTTAGCAAAATGTTTTCTATCTCCTTGAATTTGTGACTCATATGATCGCCGCCCATTAGTCTGTTTTGGTCAACACCGAAGTCGCGAAGCAATAGTGGGCCTGCCGGGATGTCGTTCAGGTCCAGGTACTCTTTCAAAAGATCGTAGAGATTCCAGGGGCTGCTTGAGACGTAAAAAAATGGGTTGTTACGTTTTCCGTTCCGTCCCAGCTGCAACGACTTGTAAAAGGCCGACACTCCTGCAAAGGGTAGGCGAGTCCGAGCATTGTTCAGAAAAACGGTTCTGGACATCGCTAATAGGTTGGTTGCTGAGGTGTGGACGATCGTATCGTCAATATCGCTTATAACGCCAAATTCGGCGTCAAAGGGAGGAATCAGCACTTCAGCCTGAACTTTTAGATTTTCAGGATGTGGGATAGGTGCGCTCAATAGTTCAATTTCTATCGGGTGCCAGATATCATCCAGCTGCATCAGCTGAGAAGGGGCGAGGTTGAGCTTGAAGTAACCTTCATGATCAGTAATAACCTGATGCTCTTCATGCTGAAAGGTCACCCGGAGGATGGCGCCCGGGACTTCGTCACTCTCAAACCGCTTATACATGTTCAACAGGTTATTGAGGATCGTATCCTTGTCCGTTCCTGGCCTAATGAGCTTGTCTTCCAGAACCCGTCCAGTCAAATACAAGCGGTTTACCGTTCCGTAGCTTCGGTAAGGCACAATTTGAATCGGGTCGTTTAATTTCAACCGCTTCCGAAGTCCGAAGGTGAGATCGTCAAATTTTTCCTCCACCTCCGCGATGTAATTTGAAAAGACTGATTTCCAATCCATATGTTGGGGCTCGGTAATTCTTGTTAAATCAATCCCGGAGCATCGTTTTCAATTGCTCTTCCCAAAGCCTGCAGGTCTTCATGATTGAGCTCAAAGCTCCCCTGATCAAGAATCACCCAACCCTCTGTTTTCGTTTTTTGTACGATCAAATTTGGTGGCCTTTGACTTGCAATAGTTGTGTTTTTGGGATCTTTTTCCTCGTCGAATGCGTTAGCACTCTCCAGTTCGATCGCAAATAAACTGTCTTCCACCTGGTTTACATGTACGTCTGTCCGCACCCCCTTGAGTAAAAAATGAGTCCTGAATCCTGCCATATTTTTTTTATTAAAAGACAAATTCAAGCTGCGATAGTTTGATGAAGCTGCAGGCTGCCTGCCATTTTCCTTATTATTAGCTTAAGAAATCCTCCCTTACAGGCGAGAAGCTGTCTACCAGACGTGCCGTTTCGGAAAGCAGTTGAATGCCATGCATCTTGTTGGAGGGAACGTAAAACATGTCGCCAGCGCGTAGATGTTGCGGTTCTTCACCTTCCATAAAAAATAGGACTTCTCCTGCGGCAATGTAGCAGGTTTGTTCATGGGGATGCGAGTGCATTGGATCAGGTTCGGCTTTCGGACCGTTGCTGAAATCCATGATGGCAGTTAGCATCTTTTCAGTATGGACTAGTCGTCGCTCAAGACCTTCTGCAGGATGTTGAACTTCTGCTTCCTTGTAAATTAAAACTGGCATTTTTTTATGTTGTATAGTGGATAAATCTCGATTTCTAATACTTGTTTTTTTTGTTGTGGAGAATTTGAAGGAGATCCGGGCCTACGGCTTCCTCTAGTAGCAGATCGCCTGAGACCTGAGGGGCAGACAGGCCTTCGCCCCAACTATCAGGTGCAGTGAAGATCCGGGCCTCATCCCAAAGGCCTGCCTTAATAAATAGTTCCAGCGTTTTTACACCACCTTCTACAATGAGCGATTGAATGTCCATCAGGTATAGTTGATAGGATATCAATTGTGGGAGGTAATGATCAAAATCTTCGACTTCGAGGAATTTCAGGTGCTCCTTCGTTTCCGTCTTGATAGAGTTGAATACAATTGTCTCTTGACTTCCGTCGAACAGATTCAAATTTTGTGGCAGCTCTAAATTTCGGTCAATTACGATTCTCTTGGGATTTCTTCCCGGCCAGTCGCGGGCGGTCAGTGAGGGATTATCGATAAGTGCTGTGTTTTTCCCAATCAGGATAGCATCTTCCTCTGTCCGACAACGGTGGCTCAATACTTTTGCGGCACTTGAGCTAATCCACCGTTGCGATCCGTTTTCTGGAGCAAAACGTTTATCTGCAGTCTGTGCCCATTTTAAAATGATATAAGGCCGTTGTTTTTTGACCCGGGTAAAAAAGCGTCGGTTCAGGAACTCCGACTCTTCACGCAGGATATTCTCTTCTACTTTTACCCCGGCAGCACGCAGCTTTTCTATTCCACGGCCGTTGACATGTTCGAACGGATCGGGGCAACTTACTACGACGTGCGGAATCCCATAACGGATGATTAAATCTGCACATGGAGGCGTTTTTCCATAATGAGCACACGGTTCTAAGCTTACATAAATCGTAGATTCCTTTAGTAGGGATTCTGCGTTGGAATAATGTTGCAGCACCCAGTTTACTGCGTTCACCTCTGCATGCGGTCCTCCATACTTCTCGTGATAGCCTTCTCCTATGATTTTGTTATGATGAACGATGACAGCCCCCACCATCGGGTTAGGACTTACCGAACCCGCTCCTAAAGCAGCAAGTTCGAGGCAGCGCCTGATGTATACAGTAGATTCTTCCAAACTTATTTTTTTAGCAATATGTGCAACGAGTAGCGTCGCGTATTTCTCCGCCCCGCTCTACTTTTGTCTTTCGAGAACAATTATAATCATCAACATCGGTAAATGATACCGGCTTGAGAAAATTGAGAACAGTTATTGGCTACTGACTGTTCATCTAAAAAATCTGACCTTCTCCACTATAGATCAGAGAAGGGGGACAAAACCAAGCAAATTCACATTTTTATTTACTTTGCCAGAATTATGACGTTAGCCGAAATCGAGTCTATTTATATTGAGCAACTACCCCCAATGTATGAAAGGGACGAAGCAAAAAATCTTGCTGGAATGGCAATTGAACACGTGTGCGGGCTTTCCAGAAGTTTCATCATGCTTCACAAGGCTCACGAGTTAACTATGAAGGAGGAAACCTCCCTGATTCGCGTACTGGACGAACTCCGTTTTGGTATCCCCTTGCAATACGTATTGGGCGAGGCGGATTTTTACGGTTTGAAGCTTAAAGTGAACTCGAGCGTGTTAATTCCCCGTCCTGAAACAGAGGAACTGGTACACTGGGTGATCCAGGATTATCAAACCTTGCCCGAATCCCTGGATAAGGATTATGGAATCAGTGTGCTTGATATAGGGACAGGCAGCGGCTGTATTCCTATCGCCATTAAGAAGAACTTGCCTCATGCAGATGTTTCTGCTTTTGATATTTCTGATGGCGCCATCGAAACCGCTATTCAAAATGCAGTAAGTAATCAAACAGAGGTGCATTTTTTCAAAGCCGACGTCCTGGATACTCATTTAAATTTACTTCCATTAACTTTTAACGTGATCATTAGTAATCCGCCTTACATCATGGAGTCAGAGAAAGAGCAGATGCACAAAAATGTGCTCGACCACGAGCCAGCGTCTGCATTGTTTGTTCCTAACGATGACCCACTAGTTTTTTACAAAAGGATTGCCGACTTTTCACTAAAACATCTGAACGCAGGAGGAGCCCTGTTCCTGGAAATTAATGAGCGGCTTGGATCTGCCATGTTTGAGATGCTCAATAGCAAAGGGTTTGAGGTAGAGCTACGGAAAGATGCACAGGGAAAAGATCGGATGGTGAAAGCCGTGTTAAACTAAGGTTTAGTGATCGACATTGCCGCTGAGGATAGTTTAACGCTCTTTGCTCAGGAAAAATGATAGCCACTTTCTTATTACAGGGTTTTGAGGGCATACAAAAAATCCTACATTTGACACCGTTTAAATAGTAATCGATATTCATGTCATCCTCAAAAACTCAAACTACAACATCTTTACCTCCTGTAATTTTTGGAACCAGTGGATTGGGAAATTTATATACCGCCCTGGATGAGTCAGTAAAATGCGAGATTGTTGGCAAGGCTGTAGCGCATTCTAAAGGTAAGGCTGTTTTTGATTCTGCAGGGAAATATGGCGCCGGACTTTCATTAGAGGCGCTTGGAAATTGTTTGAGAAAATTAGAGGTGAAGCCTGAGGATGTTATCATCAGCAATAAATTGGGTTGGTATCGCACGGAGCTCCGCACCCCGGAACCAACTTTTGAGCCTGGTGTATGGCGAGATATCAAGCACGATGCTGTACAGAAAATATCTTACGAGGGCATCCTCGAGTGTTTCGAACAGGGGAATGAATTATTGAATGGCTATATACCACAACTGGTATCAGTACATGATCCGGACGAATATCTGGCAACAGCCAAAACCAAAGAGGAACGGTTGAAGCTTTATCAGGATATCTTGAAGGCCTATACAGCTCTGTCTGAATTAAAAGCCGAGGGTAGGGTAGAGGCGATTGGAGTGGGCGCCAAGGACTGGACGATCATTAAGGAGATCTACCAAGATGTGAAACTTGATTGGGTAATGATTGCAAATAGTATGACCGTTCACAGTCACCCTGCAGATTTACTTGCTTTTATGGAGCAGTTACACTCGGATGGTGTTCAGATAATTAATTCAGCAGTATTCAATGCTGGATTTCTGATCGGCGGTGATTATTATAACTACAAATTGATTGATCCGCTACTGCCTGAAAATCAGGCCCTGTTTCAATGGAGAGAAGAATTCTTCAACCTTTGTCACGACTTCAATATCAAGCCAGCGGAGGCTTGTGTGTATTTTGGACTTCGGGCACCGGGGGTTTGCAGCATTGCGTTAAGCACCACCAATCCCGACCGGATTGAGGGTAATATCGAAATGGCTTACAAAGAAATTACTCCTGCTTTTTGGGCGGCGATGAAGGAAAAGGGTTTAATCAGGAACGACTATAAATATGTATAGTCATTCCTGCCTATAACTCTTATTGCTTTACGAAAATCTTCGAAGCCCGGCTACTTCCATCCGTATAGATAACGAAGTAAGATCCGGAGGCTAGTTTCGAAACATCAATTTTTGCTTTGGTTGTTCCAGCTTCAAGTGTGTGGGACGAAACTTTTTTACCTGAAGCATCTGTTATGTCGATGGTGGAACCTGTTTGTGCTTCAGAAACAGTAAGACTCAGTTCTTTTGTCACCACACCTGGTTCAATCTCAAGACTGATACTGGCCTTGTTGATCTCTCTTACTGTTGATAGTTCGCTTCCATAGGGTACCTCTCCATATGACACTGTTACAACCAGAGTCAATAACATGATTTTCAAAATCAAATGCGGCCTTCCAAATTTTCTCATTTCTTTATTTGTTGTAGATGAGCTTTTTACGCCCGTATTGTGACCTGTGTTACATGTTTTCTGATTATATCTAAAACCTTCTCGTATAACTGGCCCTATCGGTAAAAACTAAGAGGTGGATCACTTGTTTATTAATGACAAATTCTACATCTATGAGCACACTTTTCTCTTTTCTTCGCAATTTGTTCTTCTCGAAGAGATCCCGGTTCAAGGATAATAATAGTCAGGTTTTGAACATGTGGAGCAAGTTGGCCAGTAAATAGTTTGTAATAAATAGAGGTAACTTTTTTCTGTGTTCAGAAGTATACATCCATTACTTACTATGGATATCTATACTTATCTTTCTCTTTCTCCTCAGGAGCAAGCCGAGCTTGTATTTAGTGAATCATCCCTATCACATCGCCAATGTGATAATTTCCTGGTAATGCTCCATACTGTAGGCGATTTTTACGTAGAGGTATTTTATAATCCCGCCAACAACGATATCATCAAAATGCACCCGTTCCAAAGCCGCATTTTGTTAGAACCCTATCTCGATAATCTCGACATCCCTCAAGATCTTACCGTTTTCAAGAGTGCAGATGAAGATCAGCTACTGTAAGCTGATCTCTTTCTCCAGCAGCAGGTAAAGTTCCTCCTTAGTAATGGGCTTTATTTTGTAACCTGATACTGTTGCGTAGTGCTTGTATAGCTCCATATCCCTCGGGTTTACAGAGGATGTACAGATATAGATCGTAATCCTTTCTTTTCCAAAGGAGTTTCCTGAAAACTGGTCCAAAAACTCCCATCCGTTCATCACGGGCATATCCAGGTCCAGAAATACCAAATCGGGTAGTAGTTCCGGATGATGCTTGTTCTCTAAAAAATAGTCTAACGCTTCCCTGCCATTAGGAAAGGGTAGAATCGCATCAATAATTTTCGTCGATTCCAGTAATTTGGTGATAATGAATTGGAAGAGCTTATCATCATCAATCACACTCACCGTTGATAATCTTTTCATTGTTCCTGAGTTTTATCGAGCGATAATTCAAGAAAGTCCTTATTACGCGCTGCAAGTACCAATGGTTATGCTTTTTCCCAATTTGTAATAGTTGTTGCCCTCCCCTTAAAACAATTCCATAGGAGGCACCGTAAAAGGCTGAACCACTTAATTAGAACACACTTGGATATATGAAGGATTTTTTTGGGATGAAGCTAGTTCCGGATCGTGAAGAAGAACGCCTGAAAAATTTGTGGTCCTATAGAATTATAAGTTCCGGGCCTGAACCTGCATTTCATCAGCTGGCCGCTGTTACTGGTTCTTTGTTTAATGTCCCCGTAGCTATGATCAATTTCGTGGATGGAGATCGTGTGTGGACGAAAGCTACCGCAAACGGAGAAACGGGACTGGAGGTTCAAAGGGGAACATGTTTATGTTCGCTTACCATTCTGAAAAGCGAGATAACGGTCTGGGAAGACGTGAGTAAACTGAAGACGATGCATTGGGACGGCTTAATTACCCGACCTGGCAGTTTTCGTTTTTATGCCGCTGCTCCGATAGTGTCAAAAGAAGGGTTACCTCGGCACGGTTGGTATTGTCGATTATTTTTCAAGAGAATTCAAACGAGAGGAGTATTTTAAACTTCGGTGGATAGCGGATAAAGTAAGCAAACAGTTAGAGAAAAGATTGGCTGAGAGCCCTGCTGGAATAAATAATTTTATTTTTTTGTAACCTCTAGAAGGGGATGCTTCGTATACAGACTGTCTAACTAAGAAAACTATGGCAATCAAGACTGAGACTTCCGTCGGTAAAAAAGTGAATCATTCTATACTTGCTTTTTCTCACCAGGCTACTCAAGCTTATAGGTACTTTACCAAGGAAGACTTTCTTTTTATGATGTCTGACATGTCGTTGGAAGATATCCTTCTCGACCTCGCTCGCTTTAAAGACCTTGAGGAATATGAGATTTGTGAAAAAATCAAATTTGTTGCTCAGGAGAAAGAAAAAATGGAGAGTTTGGATCTGATCAGTTTGAAGGAGATTCTTTTCTAATTACTTCCCTGCAACTATTTTAAGCCTCAATCTGTAGAGACGTGGTTTTCTACTACAGCATTATGTGGATTGTTCCAGCAGTTTTGGTTCCATATTGTGTTTGGAAGGCTAAAAAACAGCATGTAATTTTGTGGCATACTTATTCTGATTGGGGTCGTAGTGAGAGCGTAATAATTTGTTAACCTGTTTAAATCTACCTGAGGGTACAAATGTGACTGTATGAGAGGACTAAATTTAGTGGCATTGCTATGCCTTCCGCTGACCTTTTCTTCCTGCCAGAAAGAAGAAATTTCTGAAATTCAAGTAGCAGACAGCTCGGCAACCAAGTTGAGTTTTAAAGACGTAGCGGTATCGGCCGTCGCAAATTCTTCAACCAGAGGCCTTTCCGACCGACGTAGCTACCTTGATGGCCAAATAAAAAGTCATGCCGCTAAAAAAGCTGTGCTGAAACTGGGAGCGGGAAAGTATCTTATTTCGGATGCTATTGCATTGCCCTCTAATACCATGATTGAAGGAGTGGGGCCGGAGACGGAGATTATTCTCTCGGGAGGTACGAAACCTCAGCGGAATGTGTTTCGCATCCATAAGGGAGCCAGTAATATTAGGCTTTCTAAGTTAAAGCTGAATGCTAATCAAGCGGAGAATTTGGGCGCAAGTTTAGTCCCTTTGTTGATTTACGAGGGGGTGACCGGAGTTACCCTGGAAAATGTTACTGTTGCTGGGGGAAGAGATCGTGGTGTAGTTCAGGTATTGGGACTTAATCATGCTCAAACCAGTAACCTCAAATTTTTGAACTGTTCATTTCCTGAATCCGGGCGTACCGCTATAGAATTGCGGGGAACAAAGAATACAGTTATTTCCAAATGTACTTTTGAGAATTGGGGAACTCAAAATCCTAATTCACCCGCCATTCAACTCCAAAGTCAGGACAATATCAACGTACAAATCACTGAAAATACGTTTAATAATACCAAAGGGATTCAGTTTGCAATCGAATCCGCTGCCGCCTACGTATTGGATTCGAAGATCTCGAACAATAAACTTAATGATTTGAAGCATCTAGGGGGAAATGGTATCTCGGGGTATTTCAAAAATACAGAAATTAGCAGCAACACCTTTAACGGTGGTATAGGTAACCACAGAAGTGGGTTAGAAATTTTTGGGGTTAAGAACAGTATGATCTCCAATACTATTTCTGCCGGAAGTATTGCAATTGCTCCCGGATCTAAAGAGGATGGTTCTCACATATTAATTAAAAACAACAATGTGAAAACCAAAGGCGCCAACAATGCCGGAATTCTGATGGGAAACGGGAAGTACAACCTTCATAATATTACCGTTGCTAATAATGTAGTTGATACCCGTGCTTCCACAGGAAACTCTTCTGCTATTGTGGTCGGCACTTATGGGATACCGAGGGTTGTAAATGATGTAAAGGTAGAAGCTAATACGCTTTATTCAAACGCTTTTTGTATTCGTCTCGAGTCTTTGCCGGTGAGTAAAAACATTTTTCTCAGCAATAATATATGCAAAGCAGGTATGAGTTGGCTGGGTATTGTTACCAACTCGTTTAGCAATATTCAGGCAACCGGAAATATCAAGGAAATGAAGAACAAGGGGATTATCTACAGTAAACCGATGCCCAAAGTAATTGAAAGATAATTTATATTGATGTAGGGTTGTAGGAGTAGCCGGTTATCCGGTTACTCCTTTTTTTGTGAAAGTTTGATTTGGTTTTCAGTGGTCACAAAGAACCTTCAAACTATTTTCATCCTCTGTTTGTGACTCTGCTCATGAAGGTTTTATTTTAATCCAATCCGCTTACCCCACCAGAAACTACCAGTTTCATCGCCTCACTGGCAGACATCGCTAATGGTTGAACTTTTTCGGCTTTAACGATACATAACTGACCCGCAAAGGAGTAGGAGAAGGGGAAGTAAACGGCAACTTCTCCCGGAAGGTTAATTCTCGAAAGGTCTTTATGTGTGATAAAGCCGATTTGCTTTAAGCCCGTTTCATTTATCTCAACTACCACCGGTTCATTAAACTTTTTTTCATCGCCCACAAAGGCTTCAGTTAAATCTTTTATTGAGGAGTAGAGAAAGTTAAAGAGGGGAAGTCTATGGAACCACCTTGAAAACCAGGCTTTAATAGGGTCGGTAATGAAATTGGTGACGACAATTCCAGCAATCAGGATGATGACAATTACAGTTAGTATCCCAAGACCCGGAATGTAAACCGGCTCGCCCGTTGTCGGATTGATCCATAAATTACTAAGATTCAGAGTATTGTCTATAGAAGAGAAGATCCAATAGATCAGGAAGATAGCGGCGCCTATCGGTACTACCACTAAAACTCCCTTTATAAAATAGTTAAATAATGACCTGAATATTCTGTTCATCAGTGCTATGAATAAGTCGCAAAAGTAAAATTAAAAAACGCAAAAATATGCTGAATGAGATATCCGCCTTATTCGTAGTAATACACTCGCTTAACTCTTTCTGAAATCCCTGTAAATACCTCATAGGGAATAGTTCCAAGCTGATCTGCAATGTCTTCGACCCGGATCTCTTCATTGAATACAATCACTTCATCGCCTTCTGTCGCATCTACTCCTGTTATATCGATCATGCACATATCCATACAAATGGTCCCAATGGTAGGGACTATCGTTCCGTTTACAAGCATTTTTCCCAAGCCATTTCCCAGTTTTCGGCTATAGCCGTCCGCATAGCCAATTTTTACTGTTGCTATTTTTCCACCCTCGGGTAAAACACCTCGTCTGTTGTAGCCTACGGTTTCTCCTGGTTTAAGCTCTTTAATTTGAGAGATACTCGTTTTAAGAGTAGTTACTGTCTGCAGTGGAGATTTTTTATTTTTATAGCTGCCGTCAAAGCCGTAAAGCCCGATACCGAGGCGAACCATGTCGAACTGCGCCTCTGGCCAGCGACTTATCCCTGCTGTGTTTGAAACGTGTTTGATGAAACTATAGCCAAGCGCTTGTTCAAGACGTTCTGTTAGCGTTTTAAATTCTCTAATTTGCTGGCGAGTAAAGTCATCAGCGCCTGCATCTTCACTTGCAACCAAGTGAGAAAAGACACTTGTCACCCTGATGGATTTATTAGTGCTTAGCTCGGATATTAAAGCGTCTAATTCCTCCGCAACGAATCCAAGCCGGTGCATTCCGGTGTCCAGCTTGATATGAACAGGGTAGTGCTCTCTCGTTTTTTTATTTAATGCCTCCGTGAAATCTCTTAATACTCTAAAACTATAGATCTCTGGCTCAAGCTGATGTTCTACCATTGTATCAAATGCCATCACATCCGGGTTCATTACCATAATTGGAAGGCTTATGCCGGATCTGCGAAGGGTTACCCCTTCATCTGCATACGCCACGGCCAGATAATCTACTTTGTTAAACTGCAGCAGGTTGGCTACCTCAAAACTGCCGCTTCCGTAGGAGAAAGCCTTAACCATGGCCATTAGTCGAGTGCCAGGATTGAGCAAAGACTTGTAATAGTTAAGATTATGCTCTAACGCGTTCATGTTGATTTCGAGAACCGTCTCATGAACTTTTTGCGTTAGAAGTTTACTTATACGTTCAAAGCCAAAGCTTCGGGCTCCCTTTAATAAAATAGTTTCATCGGCCAAACTTAGCGCAGGCAGCCGATCAAGCAGCTCTTCTGTACTCTCAAAGAAAACCTTATCTAACGAAAACTTATCCCTGTGACGGGTGATCTCTGTGCCAACGCCGATTAACCGGTCAACATCTTTGGCTTCCAGTAGCTGGGCTACCTGCTTGTATAATAGTTCAGCTTCCAATCCAGCCTCGAGGATATCAGAAAGGATAAGGGTTCGCCGATCGTTTTGATTTTGTTGCCGCAGAAAGTCCAGGGCAATTGCGAGTGATGAAATGTCTGAACTGTAAGAGTCGTCTATGATCGAGCAGTTGTTGATTCCGTTCTTTAGTTCCAGCCGCATTCTTACCGGATGTAAGTTTTCGAGTCGCTGCCCTGCATCCTCGGGTTGGTAGCCTAGTGCAAGCACCGAGGCCCAGCAGCAGATCGCATTTTCCACTGAAGCAGCGTCTATAAAAGGTATAGTGCACTGAATCTTCCTTCCCTGAAACTCGGCCTGGATAAGAGTCGCTTTTCCCTCAACAAGTTCGTTTTTCGTCAGTTTTAAATCAGCGTCTTCTTGCCATCCCCAGGTGAATTTCTTCTTTCCAGGGATCTTCGCCTTGAATCCCTGCAGGTATTTGGAGCAGTAAATAAACAGGTCAGCGTCGTTGAAGAGCGTTAGTTTTTCTGCTATTTTCTCCTCTCGTGATGAAAATCCTTCGTTATGAGCTTCACCTATAGTGGTCAGAATGCCAATAGTCGGCCGGATTATTTTTTCCAGCGCCGCCATCTCACCTGTATGTGATACTCCAGCTTCAAAGATTGCCAGTGTGTGATCTTCGTTCATCTCCCAGACAGAAAGGGGGACACCAAGTTGAGAATTGAAGCTTTTGGGGCTGCGGATAATATTCTCATTTGGTCCTAGCAGTTGATATAACCACTCCTTCACCACCGTTTTTCCATTGCTTCCGGTTATTCCGATTACGGGATAGTTAAACAGGTGCCGATGGTAAGCTGTAAGCGCTTGTAAGGCGGCGAGTGTGTTTTCTACTACGTAAAAATTTGCCTCTGGATAGTTGGACGCAAAGGCGGCATCCCGCACCACAAAGCTTCGTACTCCTTCCTGGTATACCTCTTGAATAAATTCGTGTCCGTCGCGTCTTCCGCTAAGCGCGAAGAACAAAGAGTGCTCCACGTCCACCAACTTGCGACTGTCGAAGGCTAGCGTCCGGATAACGGCCGATTCATCTTCAATAACTCCCTTTGAATGAATTATTTCCTGAATTTCAAGTGGCGAATATGATTTATGGTGCATACGTCTGCTAATTTCAACGAAATTTTTATCTTTTGTGTGATATTTTTGACAGGATTTTTAAGATGGCGAACACAGATCAAACACTGCCCCTGGATAGGAAAACTGCACTGGCAAAGCTGGAAGCTTACTGTGCCTATCAGGAACGCTCGCAGCAGGAAGTGCGCGACAAGTTGTTTGGATACGGCTTGCGGTCGGCAGAAGTGGAGGAGCTAATTGTGGAGTTAATTCAGAACAATTTTTTAAATGAAGAACGTTTTGCCATGGCTTACGCATCCGGAAAGTTTAATATGAAGGGCTGGGGCAGGATGAAAATTAAGCAGGGACTGAAGTTCAAAAGGGTGTCGGACCGCTTAATAGCAAAAGCACTTCAGTCCATCGACGACAGCGAGTATTTTAAAAAACTTCAGCTTCTGCTCGAGAAAAAGGAGAGACTATTAGTGGAGAAAGACCAGCGAAAGAAGCAGTATAAGCTATTGCAATACGGTCTGGGCAAGGGCTATGAAAAAGATTTAATTTTAACCGCTCTGAATTCCAGAGAATTACTCTGAACTGCCCGAAGAAATCAGAAAAAAATTACAAATCTATTGACAGGAGTGGTTTTCTCCCTATATTTGCATCACCAAAACGCAAAAGCAATATTGCTTAGCATTTTGCGAAAGTAGCTCAGTTGGTAGAGCACAACCTTGCCAAGGTTGGGGTCGCGAGTTCGAATCTCGTCTTTCGCTCTAACAACATCCCTTCTCAAAAGGAAGGGATTTGAAATTTAAAAGGTTTCTAAAACCTGCTCGGGTGGTGGAACTGGTAGACACGCAGGACTTAAAATCCTGTGACCCTTAAAGGTCGTGCGGGTTCGATTCCCGCCCCGAGTACCAGTTAAAAAAAGGCTCAAACCTTTATACGTTCTGAAATTGTATGCGAAAGTAGCTCAGTTGGTAGAGCACAACCTTGCCAAGGTTGGGGTCGCGAGTTCGAATCTCGTCTTTCGCTCTTTAATATCCCTTCCCAAACGAAGGGATTTTGTTTTTATAAGGTTCTCGTTCTGTTTTCAAGCAGAACATGCCTGCTCGGGTGGTGGAACTGGTAGACACGCAGGACTTAAAATCCTGTGACCCTTAAAGGTCGTGCGGGTTCGATTCCCGCCCCGAGTACTGCTTAGAAAAAGTCAGCAATAAGAGTGCTATACTAGTTTTTTCAATGTCAGTCCAATAGCTCTGCTGATCGTCTGTTGCGGATTTTTACTGAATTCGTTTGTGATCCTGTTTGCCAGGATGGCGTTTACGGAGAGTGCTTCATGGCCTAATACCTTCGCCAGCGCGTAAAGTCCTGCTGTTTCCATTTCCAGATTGGTAATAGTTGCACCCTGATGCTCAAAGTCGCTAAGATGCTGAATCAGGTCGTTTACCCGATTTTTAGCACGAACCAGTCGACCCTGTGGGGCATAAAAGCCCGGTGTCGTTACCGTGATTCCTTTCGAGACGCCTGTTCCAAATTCCACTAACAGTCTTTTGCTAGCTCTGCAAACATAAGGCGAGATTCCGGGAAGGCTTGAAAGATGCTCGCTGAAGGCTTGTTTCAGGCCGAGTTCTTCCTCCGAGTCTTCCATCTCATAGTAGTGCATCAGAGAATCAAGACCGACAGCATATTCAGAAACCAAGACACTGTCAACGGGAACTGAGGACTGAAGGGCTCCACTGGTGCCTATTCTTACAATGGTCAAACTCTTCTTTTCCGCTTTTGGCTCTCGTGTTTCCAGATCAATGTTCACTAAGGCGTCCAGTTCATTTAATACAATATCAATATTGTCTGTGCCAATACCGGTCGAGATAACTGAAATCCTCTTCCTTCCGATATAGCCAGTATGCGTAACGAACTCTCTTTTACTTTTCTTTATTTCGATCGTATCGAAGAAGAACGAAACCTCTGCCACCCGATCCTGATCACCAACGGTAATAATGGTATCGGCAATGTCTTCCGGTAGCAAATTTAGATGATAGACGCTGCCATCAGGATTAAGGATCAGATCAGTAGAGGCGATTTTACTCATATTGTAGATATATAGCGTAGTTTCAGACTTTCTATTTTTTCAAATTTTCCCAATGTGCTGTTTAATTGCGACTTTGGGATTTCTATCTCAGCTGTGCAGATGTTTTCAAACTCTTGTCGCCGGATCTTCAGATTTTCATCCTTGATCGTTTTCATTACGACATTCATCTGCAGGTAATCAAAGGTGATCGAATACACATCCTTAATGCTTAGTTCTATTACCTCGGCCAGCTTCAAGGCTTCTGCCGTCGCTGTCTTGTAGGCATTGATCAGTCCGGGAACTCCTAAAAGTGTTCCCCCGAAGTACCTCACCACTACTACGCAGATGTTTGTTAAATCGTTCGAAAGTATTACGTTTAGAATAGGGCGGCCGGCTGTACCGGATGGCTCACCATCATCATTGAGACGAAAAACATTGCGATCAGGACTAAGCCTCAAAGCCCAGCAGTGATGCCTTGCCTTCGGATGTTCTTCTTTTAGCTGCGACACATGCATCTTCGCCTGCTCTTCTGACCTCACAGGGAAAGCATATGCAATAAATTTGCTGCCGCGATCTCGAAAAATGCCTTCAAGGGGCTTCTCTATGGTTTTATACTTGTCGTCAAAAAGCATCAGGCAATGATAGGAAAAATGACCCGCCCGGTATAAAAACAGCCCACGAAAACTTCAAAATATAAACAAAGAGTCAAATAAGACGAACAAATGGGTCAGGGCTTTGCAGGGCTTTTCGAAACTTGTAAATTAGCCCTTCCAAAAAAATATTATGTCTCAGGAAACCGAACACGTACAATGCTTGATAATTGGTTCCGGGCCGGCTGGTTATACGGCTGCTATTTATGCTGCCAGGGCTGATCTGAAACCTGTTCTATACACCGGAATTGTTCCGGGTGGACAACTTACACAAACAACAGATGTTGAAAATTTTCCGGGTTATCCTGAAGGAATTATGGGCCCTGAAATGATGGAGGATTTTCGTAAACAAGCCGAACGGTTTGGTACAGACATTCGCTTCGGTTATGTTACCTCTGTTGATTTTTCCGGCCCGCCGCACACGGTGGTAATCGATGAAAATAAAGTTATAACTGCTGATACAGTAATCATCGCCACAGGTGCAACAGCAAAATGGTTAGGGTTAGAAAGCGAGCAGAAATATAACGGATTCGGCGTCTCTGCCTGCGCTGTATGCGATGGTTTCTTCTTCCGAAATCAGGATGTAGCTATTGTAGGTGCGGGCGACACTGCGGCGGAGGAAGCTACTTACCTGGCGAAGTTGTGCAACAAGGTGCACATGATCGTACGCCGGGATGAATTCCGTGCGTCTAAAGCAATGGTTAACCGGGTGTTGAACACGAAAAATATAGAGATTCACTACGAGTCAGAAACACAGGAGATCCTTGGCAACGGACAAACCGTAACCGGAGTTCTTATCAAGAATAAGAAAACAGGTGTTGAAACCACCCTGGATGTCACTGGCTTTTTTGTTGCCATCGGGCACAAGCCCAATACCGAGATCTTTAAAGGTTGGCTGGACATGGACGAGACCGGCTATCTGATCACCAAACCGGGTACTCCGCTTACTAACGTAGAAGGGGTGTTTGCTTCGGGAGACGTGCAGGACAAGCATTACCGCCAGGCCATTACCGCTGCAGGAAGTGGCTGTATGGCCGCTTTAGAGGCAGAGCGCTACCTTGCAGCGAAAGAGGACGTGGTTGCTTAGTCGTTTGATAGCGAGGTAGCTAAACTCCTTGAAAACATTCTTAAACGGCTTATTGTTAAAAATAATCATTTAATGTTTTCACTATGGGAAAAGGCGATATCAAAACAAAACGAGGAAAAATCACCAACAAATCATTTGGTAAGAAAAGACCTCACAAGTTGGAGAAAAAGTCCGGCTCTGTTGAGCAGGAAAAAAAATTAGAGTAAAAGTGCCATAAAGGCACTTTTTTCGTTATATACCTATGATTGGTAAATTACTTCGTATACGTACTGCCATAATTCTTGTCATCTCCATCATCACCATTCTCTTTCTAGTTTTTCTGTTCTTCTTTATCAAAAGACAATTTTCTGTTACCCGTACGGAGATAACAGAGGACGTGATCATTGAAAAGATTTCGAATATCGGCAGGCTGGAGCTGGTGAAATATTCCATGAAAGATGTCATTGAAAAAAAGGAAGTGCGGCCGATCTTACCTGATAAAAGGATCCTGTTCGTAGCTGCAGGCGAGGTGACGGGGTGTATTGACCTGACCAAGATGACCAAGGAAGATATAAAAGCTACCGGAGATTCTGTGACCGTATTTCTCCCTCAACCGGAGATTTGCTATACCAAACTCGATCACCAGCGGTCTAAGGTCTACGAGCTGTCGGGCGTATGGTCTCCGAATGATCGTCAGGCTATGATAGAGGAAATTTATAAGCTGGCAGAGCAGCGTCTTCAGAAAAATGCGCAGGAAATGAATGTTTTGGGCAAAACCAGGGAAAATGCGCATGTTATATTTAAGCCGATGCTGGAGAATATTTCAGGTAAAAAAGTAGGAATTCAATTTCGGTAATTTTGCTAAACTAATGTTCAGGATGATGAATAAAATCTCTGCCCTGTTCGCTCTTTTAGAGCTTTTTGTGGTATCTGGTTTTGCTCAGGATAATGCCAGAAATAGCTTCCTTGCTTCCGTAGGGAAAGAGGAGGAGATGGAGAAATGCGGATTTGTCGTCAATGCAGAAACGGCTATCCTGTTTGAATCGAAAGAAGAAGAGCAGGTCGCCCGACTTTTCCAGGAAATGTTGAAACAGAATTACGGGCTTGACCTTGTTCTCGCCAAGGCGTTTATAAAGCCTCCTGCAAGTATCATTCGTTTTAGTTCGGCCTATACGGGGGATGCTGAGGGCTATCATCTTACCATTAATCCTGATCAGGTGAACCTTGCTGCTAAAGGCGACGGGTTACTCTACGGAACGCAGACGCTTCTTCAATTGTTTCCTGCTGCCAAGAGCTTGCAATTGGAGTTGCCCTGTCTGGAGGTTCTGGATCAGGCAAGCGGGGAGAAGGGAAATCGAAAAGCCGGAGTTCAGAAGCTTTACTTTCCTCAATAGAACCGGGTTGCAGATGAGTACAAAAGTGGCGCTGATTTTCTGTCAAATAAGTATATTGGCGCTTCAAACCTAGAATAATGAGATTTACGATCATTGCAGGAGCATTTCTCGCACTAACTATAGCTGCTTGCAGCAATTCTGACCAGCCTAAGGATCAGGGCTTGGCGCAACAAGAAGGACAAAATAAGGAGGCAATTTCAGGTATAGGTGGTCCTTTTCGCTTTCATAAAGCCATTGAAGTAAAGCCTGGATTGACCTTTGACGTGGTGAGCTGGGGAAGGGGATCGGAGCACGTAGGCTCGTACCTGATTCTTCGTTCTGACTCGAGCCGTTTAAAATACAGAACTACTTCCGGCGAGCTAGAGGGCACCATTGTGGATGCCTGGAATATGGATATGGACTCGGACGGAAATCCGGAGATATTTATCCAGTCAAAGGGAGAAGACAAGGATTCGTACCTGAATATGTATGTATATGAGTTTAATGATTCAGGATCAGCTCAGGAGCTTCGGTTTCCAGATTTAACTTCTTCTACCAAACGGACCTATCAGGGAAAAGATTCTGTGTATATCAAGGAAGGAAGTTTGTACCGGGAGTTTCCGGTGTTTGATGAAGCGGATACCGCGGCCACCAATCCTACAGGAAAAAAAGTGCTTGAGTATGTGCTAAGAGGAAGCAGCTTTTCTGTGAAAGAAGTAAAGGAAGAGGATCAGAAGAAATAAGCCTAAATTTACTCATTTAAGGTCATTTCCATTTATTGGCCAGTGCCACAGCTGTTTCTAACATCCAGGGCTTCCAACTCTCTATATTCCAATCCGACTTAGAAAGGGACGAATGCTGGACACGGGAATAGGTTTCAGCATAGCTGGAGGAAGTTTCAAGAATCTCAGAAAGCTCTAATTGTTGCTGATAAAGCGCCTCGTCTTCCACAGGCTGCGCTTCCAACAAAATGTCCTCAGGAAGAAATCTGTTGACCGGAGCGGCCCCTTCTAACTGAACAGCCCGTTTTACGATTGCCTCCATCTTCAAAAAATCAGCGTAAAAGCCGGTTTTACTTTCAGCCGTCTTCAAACCGGCGCCCACTTGCTCCATCACCACGTACTTCAGTTCAGGGCATTTAGGGATGGCGAGTTCCAATAGTTGGAATACCTCTTCAGGTACGAGATCATCGTGGGTGTCACGCCGGATCTGTCTATTGGTTAAATGTTCGGAGCTTTCCCAGCTACCTCCGGAAATATGAATCTCACGGACCCGATGCAGGGGATACAGCTGGATCAGCTGGTCGAAATCAAGCTGGAAATTATGAAGTTGACAAAAAAGGTTGTGAAGATCCAGGATGATAAAACCGTTGATCGGTTCCACAAGCTTCTCGAGAAATGCTCCTTGCCGTTGAACATCGTCTAAGGAAAAAGCAAAAGCTAAATTCTCTAATCCTATTGGGCAATGACAGGCCTCCTGAATACGTGCAAGCCGGTCGCGGCCTATTGCCAGGGTTTTTTCATTGCATGGGATGTTGAGCGGCGCACCGTGATGGAAGTTAGGACCGGTCATGAAGCCGAAGTGCTCGGTAATGTGGTCGAATTTTAGGTGAGAAGCTGTTTGACGGAGCTGCTTTAGCCATTCTTTCTGCTCCGGCAGAAACCGGCCGGAAAATATAGAGAAGAAGACGCCGTGGCCGATCAGCCTGTTTTCCTTACTGTAAGTATGCAGAAGCTCCTGAAACCAGTCAGGAACCTCTGCAATTTTGTACAGGGCATCAAACGACCATTCGATAGCTTCTACTCTTGACTCTGCCAGGAGAGGGATTGTGGCGGCAAGAATATCCCTGTCGAGGTTGCAAGCTACAGAAGAATAGACCGTCTTCATTCAAAAAACACTTATCCCATGCCACAGGCAGGGCAGGGATCTGAAGTCGTTTTTGTCGTTTTTTCTTTAGCCGCTTGTTCCTGCTCAGGACTTGCTTCGTCCTCGGCCTCACAACTGGTAGTTTGCAGGGTGACACCCAGTAAGATCGCCCCCAAAAGTGCTTTAGGTAATTTCATAAGAGTCTTTTTTTAACCCTTACGGAACAGAATAGAAAAGCGATACAAGGGGAAAAGCTTTTATCCTTACAAAATTAGTGAAGGACTATAAAAAGCCTAATTCCAACTTTGCTTCTTCGCTCATCATTTCCCGATCCCAGGGTGGGTCGAAGGTTATTTCCACCCGTACTTCTTTCACTTCTTCGAGCTCGCCCACTTTTTCCTGAACGTCGCGAAGGATCTGATCTGCTGCGGGACAAGCAGGAGCCGTCAGGGTCATGGTGATTTTAGCAATTCCGTTTTCTTCGGTTAGCAGTTCATAAACCAGTCCTAGTTCGAAGATATCTACCGGTATTTCAGGGTCAAAGACCTCCTTCAGCTTATCAATTACTTTATCTTTTATTCCTAGTTTATCGATCACTATCATGTCGGCATCTTTTTAGTACTAGCCAGGGCCAGCGCGTATAACTTGATTTGCTTCACCATTGCGAGTAAGCCATTAGAGCGGGTAGGAGACAGGTGTTCTTTTAAGCCAATCCGATCAATGAAGTATAGCTCTGCATCCCGGATCTCTTCCGGTGTGTATCCCGATAGCACTCTGACAATAAGTCCCACCAAACCTTTAGAGATAATGGCGTCGCTATCTGCATAAAAGATCAGCTTCCCGTCCTTATACTCAGGAAACAACCAAACTTTTGATTGGCAGCCTTTAATAATATACTGATCTTGTTTTAGTTTCGGATCCATTTCGGGCAGTTCCTTTGCTTCCTCGATAATGTGTTCGTACTTGTCCATCCAGTCGCCAAGGAACTCGAATTCTTCTATCAGCTCGTCTTGTTTTTCGTTAATCGTCATCCTGATCTTTTTATACCAGCATTTTTATTGCTCTTCTAAGGCTCTCCAAAAACTTGTCGATTTCTTCCATGGTGTTGTAGACAGCAAAGGAAGCGCGCACAGTTCCAGGGATACAGAAGAAGTCCATAATAGGCTGGGTACAATGGTGCCCGGTCCTTACCGCTATTCCCATTTTATCAAGCAACACACCTACATCATAAGGGTGGGCTCCGCGAATATTGAGCGAAAGAGAACTTGCTTTGGCTTTTGCTGTTCCGATAATCTGTACTTCAGGTAGTTGTAATACCTGTTCTGTCGCATATTTTAGTAGTCCCGCTTCAAACCTGGCGATTTCATTTATCCCAATTTCCCGGATAAAATCTACCGCTGCTTTTAATGTAATGGCTCCCTCGATGTGTGGCGTCCCTGCTTCGAATTTAAAAGGAAGGTCGTTGTATTCCGTCTTAACGAAAGTGACCGTTTTAATCATGTCACCCCCTCCCTGATACGGAGGAATTTTATTCAGCCATTCTTCCTTCCCGTAAAGGACACCGATTCCGGTAGGACCGTACATTTTATGTCCGGAAAAGACGAGAAAGTCGCAATCGAGACTTTGAACATCTATGGGAATATGGTGAACAGCCTGGGCAGCGTCGATTAGTACGGCGCTTCCGTTTTTGTGGGCCAGTTCTATAATTTCCTTCACGGGATTGATAGTTCCGAGCGTGTTGGAAACATAACTCACTGCCACGATTTTTACTGTTTCGTCCAGAAGCTTTTCAAACTCATCAAGAATGATTTCACCGTTTTCGTCGATAGGGATTACCTTGAGCGTGGCATTCCGCTTCTCGCAAAGCATCTGCCAGGGCACGATATTCGAATGGTGTTCCAGTGAGGTAATGACAACAGAGTCTCCCTCGTTCACCGCATAACGACCGAAACAATCTGCTACAAGGTTGATACCTTCAGTCGTTCCTTTGGTAAAGATTACTTCTTTAGATTGCCTCGCATTGATAAATTCCGCTATCGTATTCCGGCTTATTTCATATGCATCTGTCGCCTTCTGACTAAGATAATGTACCCCCCTGTGAATATTACTGTTCATCTCCACGTAATACTTGTTGGTGGCATGGATCACCTTCCATGGCTTTTGAGTGGTAGCTGCATTGTCCAAATAGATCAGCGGCTTTCCAAACACGTCCTGATGTAAAGCAGGAAATTCATGGCGTACGGGAGCACCCTGATATTCAAGATATGAATAATTTATTTCTGACTTAATTTCCATTAGTCTCCTTTCTGATGATCCGGTTAGGCGGTTACGAGGCTGTCCGTATCCAACTTAGCTTGCAATAGCTGAAGCACGTATTCCTGCAGTGCCTTTATTGGTATTCGGGAATGCACGTCCAGAACAAAGGCCTCTATCAGCATTTTTCTTGCTCTTTCTTCACTAATTCCGCGTGTTTTTAAATAGAAAAGCGCCTGCTCATCTATCTGCCCGACAGTAGATCCATGTGAACATTTCACGTCATCCGCAAATATCTCGAGCTGAGGTTTGCTATTAATGGTAGCCTGATCGCTCAAGAGGATATTGTTGTTCTGTTGAAAAGCATTTGTTTTTTGTGCATCCAGACGTACAAATATCTTCCCATTAAACACCCCATGGGAGCGATCCATCATGATTCCTTTATAGAGCTCCATGCTGTTTGAGTTGGGCATTTGATGATCAACCACCGTATGATTATCTACGTGTTGTGTTCCATTTGTAATGTATGAACCTAGTAGATTGGTCTCAGTAACGCTGCCTTTCAACCTGCAGTTAAAGTTGTTGCGGATGAAAGCTGCGTTCCCCAGCGCAAGATTAGAATTGTTATATACACTTGTCTTAAATTGCTCCACCTCGCGATGATGAATCAAGTTCAGGTCTTCTGCGGCGGCGTTAATGAGATGGGTATGCAATACAGCCGACTGCGCAACTTGAACTTCACTCACGTAACTCGCAAGGACAGACGCTTGTCCATCTGAGTGGAAGGTTTCAATTAGCGTCGACTCGCTCAATTCCTCTGCAATAACCAGCAAGCGGTAAGGAATAATGGAAGGAGAGCCGGCTTCACTGAACTTGTGGATCAGATGGATCGGCTTTTCGATCAGTTTTTTCGCTTTGACGTGCAGCACATAGAAGTTTTTGAAGAACGCTGTATTGAACGCAAGCATAGCGTTGTTATCATCCACTGCTATGCTTCCTAACAGCTGCGAGTAGGAGGGATTAGCAAGGGCTGCCTGTGTGTCCAGGAAGATAAGCCCCTCCGGCAGCACATCGCTCTGTTCTATTGCGAGGACGCCATTGATAAGGACCAGCCGGCAGGCATCTAAGCCAGCAATGGATTCCTCAGCTTTTGCAAACGAGATACTTGGTGGCCGTAGGCTGAAGTCTTGCTTTAGAATTCGGTTGAGGTTCGTGAAACGCCACTCCTCGTCTTTAATAGATGGAAACCCCTTCCGACTAAAGACCTGAAACGCTGCCGCTCGTTTGGCAAGCAAAGTTTCGTCCTCGAAAGACCGTTCCGGAAGATGATCTTTTTCGAAGCTTTCTATAAGCGATTGATATGTTGAATTAAATATTCCCTGTTCCATTCTTTTACTCTTGGAGTTAAATCAAAAAGAGTTAGGTCGGTGATTGTCTGGAAGTCCTTAACCTCCTACGACTTCCTCGCGCAACCAGTCGTAACCTTTCTCCTCCAGTTGCAGTGCGAGATCCTTGCTGCCAGATTTGACGATTCTGCCTTCGAACAGGATATGTACCACATCCGGGACAATATAGTCGAGCAAACGCTGATAGTGAGTAATCACCAGAAAAGCATTTTGTTCTGAGCGTAGTTTGTTGACACCTGCAGCCACTACCCGTAGCGCGTCGATATCCAATCCTGAATCTGTTTCATCCAGAATAGCCAGCTTTGGCTCGAGCATAGCCAACTGTAAGATCTCATTACGTTTTTTCTCGCCGCCAGAAAATCCTTCATTAACTGAACGGTTCACGAGCGAAGTTTTAAGTTCCACCAGTTCCTGCTTTTGCTTAAGCAACTGCATAAACTCTTTCGCTGAAAGGGGAGGCAGACCTTTATGAGTCCGTATTTCTTCGAGTGCAGTTTTAAGGAATGTCATATTGGACACGCCAGGGATTTCCACGGGGTATTGAAAGGCTAGAAATAGTCCTTCCCGCGCGCGTTCCTCAGGAGCAAGGTCGAGCAGGTCCTTACCTTCAAAAAGAGCTTCCCCGCCGGTAATTTCAAAGCCTGGATTGCCTGCCAGCACGGAAGCTAAGGTACTTTTCCCAGAACCATTCGGGCCCATAATTGCATGGATTTCGCCCGCTTTAATTTCCAGGTCGATACCTTTCAGTATCTCTTTGTCGTCAACTTTCGCCTGTAAGTTTTTTATCTTTAACATAGCTTATATTAATTTTAAAGGCCAGAATGACGCTTGTGTCGTTGCATTCTGGTTTTGATAACGAACATATTTATTCCCTTCCGGGAGCGTCTTTATCCTACACTTCCATCCAGTGAAACTGCCAGCAACTTCCTGGCCTCTACAGCAAACTCCATGGGCAGCTTATTTAAAACTTCACTTGCATACCCGTTTACAATTAAGGCTACTGCTTTCTCTGTATCGATACCTCTCTGATTTAAATAGAAGATCTGGTCTTCTGCAATTTTAGAAGTGGTAGCCTCATGTTCTATCACCGAAGAGCTGTTCCGGTTCTCAATGTAAGGAAAAGTATGGGCGCCACAACGGTCACCTATCAGTAGCGAATCGCACTGGGTAAAATTCCTGGATCCAGGCGCCGAGGCGTGGATGCTTACCTGCCCCCGGTAGCTATTGTGGCTGTTACCTGCGGAGATTCCTTTTGAGATGATCCTGCTGCGTGTGTTCTTGCCCAGGTGGATCATTTTAGTACCGGTATCGGCCAATTGCTTGTTTCTGGTCAAGGCCACCGAATAAAATTCACCTACCGAATTGTCGCCTTTCAGGATTACGCTAGGATACTTCCAGGTAATCGCAGAACCGGTTTCAACCTGCGTCCAGGAGATCTTCGAGTTTTTTCCTTTGCAGATCCCACGCTTGGTAACAAAGTTATAGATACCGCCTTTCCCTTCTTTATCTCCGGGATACCAATTCTGGACTGTCGAGTATTTTATTTCAGCGTTATCTAAAGCTATAAGCTCCACCACTGCCGCATGCAATTGGTTCTCGTCGCGCATAGGAGCAGTACATCCTTCAAGATAGCTGACATAACTTCCTTCGTCGGCTACGAGTAAGGTTCGTTCAAACTGCCCCGTATTCTGCGAGTTGATGCGGAAATAGGTAGACAACTCCATCGGACATCGAACACCTTTTGGTATGTAGGCAAAAGAGCCGTCGGAAAACACTGCTGCATTTAAGGCCGCAAAGACATTATCTGTTTGTGGTACTACAGTTCCCAGGTATTTTTTCACCAGTTCAGGATGATTTTGGACCGCTTCCCCGAATGAACAGAAGATAATACCCTGCTCTGCAAGTTTCTCCCGGAATGTTGTTGCCACCGACACGCTGTCAAAAACAGCGTCTACTGCTACTCCCGATAGTAATTTCTGTTCTTCCAGCGGAATGCCTAACTTATTAAAAGTGTCTAGCAACTCTGGGTCCACCTCATCGAGACTTTTTAGCTGATTTTTCTTTGGCGCAGCGAAATAGGAAATGCCCTGGAAATCAATTTCAGGCATTGGAAAGTTCTGCCAATCCGGCATAGACATCTGCAGGAAATGCTTGAAAGCCTTCAATCGCCACTCAAGCATCCATTCAGGTTCGTTTTTCTTTTCGGATATATAGCGTATGGTGTCTTCATTTAGCCCTTTAGGGGCCAATTCCATCTCTATGTTAGTAGTAAATCCGTAGTCATACTCATTGGTCGCCAATGTCGACAATAAGTGTTCATCTTTACTCATTATGTACTCCCTTTCTTTACAGCCTTCCCGGCTGCAGTTGATGATTAAATTAGTAACACATCCAAGCCATTTATGGTTGAATGTTTTTCTGCAATATAGGTAGCAATAGCCGTTCCTTAATTCACCGGAAAGTCGGTTTTTTGCAAGGACAGTGTCAAGAAAGGTAGCCGTAACTCCTGTTTTATGTGTCGTTTACCTTCACGACTTTTTCCTGATTCTGCTGAACACCATCGGAACCAGATACAGAGAGGGCAGGAGCACAAAAATGATTAGCGTAGTTGAGATAGGGTATAAATGCAGTCGATGAAGCGCTCCAAAGTTGTATAAAGAATTGAGATAGATGAACAAAGGCTTAAACAGAATGACGAGCACAACATGGAAGGAGAATACTTCAAGAGAATATCTGCCAATAAGGCAAACCGGCCTGAAAGTAAACCAAGACGTGTATTTAGCAGATATAAAATAAATTATGTAGGCGATGGCAGAAAAGTTTAACAATCTCAGGGGACGCAAGTGACCTTTATCCGTTAGTTGAGCTATTAAATTCTGGGAAAGGCCTAAATGAGTTCCAAAAACTTTTAATACAAAGAATACGAGGGCTGTAAAGATGGCAACCCTAAAGATGTTTTTATTACTTTTTAGTATTCCGAGTTGTTGGTGATAAGTAAGATATCCAAGGTGAAGCCCAATCAAAAACAAAAGTTGCCAACAGAAAGCATTAAAAATGCCGTAATGCACCCCTGGAAGTAAATTAGTGATAGGATCAGTGATGCTGCTGCTTGCAACAAGGTAAACCAGCCCTGAAACAATTAGAATCGGCACTGCCCTTGCACGACTAAATTGTTTTATAGCAAAAGGTACAAGTAGCAGAAAAAGCGCATACATGGGTAGTATATCCAAAAATGGCGGCTGGTATAAAAGGACGCTCCCTAAAAGAAGTTGCCTGATAGGGTCTTCAAAAGATAAGTGCCGTTCTTTCCAATAAAGCTGCATAGGGTCGGAACTCAAAATCACCAGCATAGTGAATAGGAAGAGGGCAAGGTGATAGCCGTAAACTTTTACCGCCCTACTGATTGCAGACTTTTTTATAAATGCTTCTCCTTTTGTAGCGAATTTGTAAGAATAAACAAGACCCGCAGTTAGTCCTGAAATAAAAACAAAGGCTTCTGCCGAAGTTACCCAGCCAAAGGATTGGAAGGTGAAATCGCGAATGATACTCTTTTGATTAAGTAAGTGATTGAAACTAATTAATATGAGGAAAAAGCCTCTAAAAAAGTCCAACTGATAATTTCTCTCCACGGTAGAAAATGATTTATCTCCACAACAACCTTATTTTCTACATTGTTTGCAAAGAGTTCGAGATCAACTAACAGTTTAGCAAAACACGTCTATCAGCTGAAAACAAGAAAAACAGGCTAGTGTAATAATTGAAGCAATTTTGGTAAGAGAAAATTGAGATGCCTACCTTCGCGGCCTAAAGTGTAAAAGGTACAATAAGTGAAAAGAAAATTACTACCGCTGGCGGCAGGGGGACTGGGGATCGGGACTACCGAATTTGTAATGATGGGTGTTCTTCCAGATGTAGCGAAGGAGTTTGCTATCTCTATTCCTGATGCTGGCCATATGATTTCAGCCTATGCATTGGGGGTTGTTATTGGTGCTCCTACATTAGTAGTCGCCAGCAGCAGAATGGCTCCTAAAAAGATTCTGCTTGGTTTGATGTTGCTATTTACCATTTTTAATTCCATGTCGGCATTTGCTCCAAACAGCGCCATACTGTTCATTTCGAGGTTGCTGGCGGGCTTACCTCACGGGGCATTTTTTGGGGTCGGCTCCGTGGTTGCCAGTCGTTTGGCTGAAAAAGGGAAGCAGGCACAAGCAATATCAACGATGTTTAGTGGCTTAACTATCGCCAACCTGTTAACTGTCCCTCTGGGCACGTACATTGGTCACGAATACTCCTGGCGATATACTTTCGGCGGCATAGGATTAATTGGGTTGCTTACCGTGGCATCTATTTACTTTTTTCTCCCCTCGATTCCACCTGGCAGGACGAAAAGTGTCGCGGCAGAACTGCGGGTGTTCAAGAAGATAGAGCCCTGGTTGATTTTTATGATCACGGCGATCGGTACAGGCGGTTTGTTCTGCTGGATCAGCTACATAGCACCATTAATGACCGAAGTCGCTAATTTCTCTGCGTCGGCGGTTCCCTATATTTTAATGATTGCAGGGTTGGGAATGGTAGTTGGGAATATTGTAGGTGGAAAGCTGGCCGATAGCCTGAAGCCGCTCAGTGCCTGCATTGTTTTGCTTATCGCGATGGCCATTACCTTACTGCTTATCTACTTTTTCTCAGGTAGTCAAATTCTTTCCGTGCTTTTTACCTTCATCGCCGGCAGTTGTTCTCTCGCTCTGGCAGCTCCGATACAAATGCTGATGATTGAGAATTCAAAAGGTGCAGAGATGATAGGAGCTTCTATTACTCAGGCTGCTTTCAACCTTGGCAATGCACTCGGTGCTTTCTTGGGCGGCTTACCAATCGCAGCAGGCCTGGGTTACACTTCACCATCAATGGTCGGAATGATAATGGCACTGGGAGGAGTGGGGTTTGCCTGGCTGATGATCTTTAGACAAAAACGAGATTCAGAGGGAGCACCTGGTTCTCAACCTGAAACATTGATATAGGTTGGCCGACCCTACCGTAGGCTTTTAGGAACAGTGGGGCTAAGCAGTTTCAGCAGATCTTGTTTAGTAAGGGATTGGAAGAAAGAACCTTCAGCGTCAATAAGCTTTTCAGCAAGCAGGCTCTTGCTTTCCTGTAGCTGTAGGATTTTCTCTTCCACGGTGTTGGGACAGATCATTCTTACCGCCACTACTTTTTTCTTTTGTCCGATACGGTATACCCGGTCGATGGCCTGACTTTCAACAGCAGGATTCCACCAGGGGTCTAGCAGGTACACGTAGTCAGCTTTTGTTAGGTTTAGTCCTGTTCCTCCAGCTTTCAGGCTGACTAAAAATACCCTAACACCTGCGTTGTTTTGAAACGCTTCCACTGCACTTTGTCGGTCTCTGGTTGCTCCAGAAAGGTAACTAAAGCTGATATTTCTTTTCTCCAACTCTTTTTTTACAAGATCCAGCATCGTAACAAATTGCGAGAATACGAGGATTTTATGATTATTGGATTTGGCAGAAATCTGTTCGAGCAGCGCTTCTATTTTCGAAGATCCGATCTCGTCCAGCATGGGTTCATGTAAGAGAAGAGGAGAATCGCAGATCTGCCGTAATTTCGTAAGACTCCTTAATACATGTATTGCGTTTTTAGCGATATCGTCATTAGGAATGCCCTCGATGTAGTCTCTGATCTCTTGTTCATAGCGCTCATAAACCTTACGTTGAGGCTCCTGCATCTCGCAATACAAGATCATCTCCGTCTTTTCCGGCAGCTCGGCAGCGACTTGCTTTTTAGTTCTTCTGAGGATGAATGGTTTGATTAGATTTTGTAGTTCTGTGGCTCTGGTACGATCTTCAAATTTATCTATCGGAGTGGAATATACATCCCGGAAATACTGTTTGCTTCCCAATAGGCCAGGACAAGCAAACGAAAGTTGAGCGTATAAATCGAAGGTGTTGTTTTCAACAGGCGTGCCTGTTAAAATGATTCGATTCCTTGCTTTTAGGAGGCGGGCAGCCTTGTAACGCTGCGACTCGGGGTTTTTTATGTTTTGTGATTCGTCCAGGACTGCATAATTAAAATCAAACTTCTTTAGGATATTAATATCGGAAAGAAGGGTTCCGTAGGTGGTTATTACAATGTCGTAATCAGCTAACGAACTGATTTCTGTCACTCTTCCGGCTCCATGCAAGGTATACGCCGTTAGGTCAGGGGCAAACTTCGCAATCTCCTGCTGCCAGTTAAAAATCAGCGATGTAGGCACTACAAGCAGGTTGCAGGATGGACCTCTTTTTTGCTTCTGAAGTAGGATAAAAGCAATTACCTGAACCGTTTTCCCGAGTCCCATGTCGTCTGCCAGACAAGCGCCGAAATTATAGTCGTCCAGGAAATTAAGCCAGTTTAGTCCCTGTTGCTGATACTCTCTCAACTCCCCGCGGAAACCAGCTGGAACTTCTACTTCTTTTATCGATTCAAAACTGTTCAATGAATGATGCAGTTCATCCAGTTCTATTCGGATGTCGTTCGGTAGTACTTCCTCCTCAAATAGCTGGTTGATCAACAGGAAGTTGGATTTCGGGATGGCAAATGCGTCGTCCATGTAGTCGGTCGCATCGAAAAAGCGCTTTAACTTCTCAAGCCATTCATCCGGCAGGAGTCCCAGGGTCCCGTCATCCAGCTGAACGTACTTGCTCTTATTCTTGACCGCCTTTTGAATTTGTTTCAAGCTCGCCTTTTTCTTCCCGTATTTAACCTCGACATCTACGTTGAACCAGTTCAGACCGCTTTTTATTTGAACGCCCACCTTCGCCTTGTACTGACTAAGTTTGTTGTTTCTGATCTTGTTAAAGCCCAACACTTCAATGCCCATTTTTTCCCACTCTTCGAACGCGTTTAGAAACCAGTCTTCCTGCAAAAAGCGATCTTTCCGCAAGTAGAAGTAGGGGATGCCGTCTTCCAACTGCTCCAGGAAATTCGGATGTTGTCGGGCTAATTGAGATATAAACTCGAACTCAGCCTGATTGTCGCGTTGCACATAAAAAGCATCTCCATGGATGCCGGAAGCGTAAATTTGTCTTCGGCTTAAGATTGCTATTTCCTCCCGCCCATACCGCATTACCGGCTCCAGATCAATATAGGGATCAGAATCAGTGAGGTAAACGAGTTTCCTCGGCGGCTCGTCGAAGCTATTTTCTTTGAGCTGTTCAGCTGTGGCCGGCTTCAGGTAAGTGTAGCGAACGCTGACGTCCTCCTCAAGTTTGGCTAAGAAGCTTTCCCTGAATTCAGCAAACTTGCTTTCGTGGACTTTCAGTTCGTAATCGTTCTGCTTAAATAGGGTAAAAAGCTTTAGCGTGTTCAGGTTGCCAATCAAATGGAGCTCGCCCCCCAAATCCACAAAGTAGTCAAACTTTAGCTCCACATCTTCCAAAGGTGTGTTGATATCATTTATTGAAATCCAAGCTCTTATTGTGTGAAATGCTCCCTCTTTTGATACGGACAATTTGAGGTCGCTTAAAACCTCCCCAAAATGCATCTGCTTCAAAGCTTTTGGTATCAACCCTTCTGATATGTTAAGGAAGTGTTGATAGATTCTCAGGTTTAGCGGGTTTTTTAAGATCAGTTTAAGGCCATCAATCAAAAATTGCGACGGTTCTTTTTGCACCGGGTTTTCAAATAGAGAGACGGCGGTGTAAAACTTCGCTTCGGCCGGGTCTTCAGCCTTCCATACAAATTCTGCAGAAGCAAGTTGCTGTATCGGCGCTCTTATTTTTCCGCTAGCGGTTATTTCTGCCTCAGCTAGCTGAACCAGCAGGTGCCTGTAATATTTGTGCTGCCTCAGCACCAGGAAATGCTCTTTTTTTTCGGTGTCGGCATTAAGAAGCCGGGCTGGTTTATGCGCTTTCGTAAGCTGTTCCCGGAGTTGCAGGTTGCTCTCTTTTGTTACTGGTATCAGTCCTTTTAAACGAGGTTTTATGGACAATCGATCGCTTGCTAATGCTAGTTCAAAATATTGCTCCAGTTCCTTCTCATTCTCGAGGCCGTATGGTTCAGCGAATTTTTTAAGCTTTTCATTTCGTACCTGTTTATCGAAGAATAATCTTAAATCAGGCTTTTTGACTATATTATAAAGGGCTTTGGCCTGAAACTGGCAGAGCTTTGGACCTGAAAAACTACAGCTGCAACCTACCAGCAGACTTTCCTCCCGAATGGTGACGGTCACCGCAACAGGGTTTGGTAACGACTGGTCGATAAAGAAAATTGAATCGATCTCGGCTTCTTCGGCCACCAAGTCGGTGAGCGATCGCGGAGAAGGATAGAAAGCCTCGGCACCGTGAATTTGAATATAAACCTCGTTCAATAATTGTATATCAAAAGGTGCGATAACAGTGCGGTGCTGTTCCAGGCTTGTCCTTTGCTCGTTCATCCTCTCCAAATATGCGATCAAATTTTGAATGAATCTTTGTCTTTGTGTTTTTAATTCTTAGCGAATGAATTGACTTTATGGCTATGTCTTGAAATTGAGCACCGCTAGTTTCGCGATTTCCGTATTTATCCTCGTGCCGGCAGGTATAATCACGTGTTTTAGCCGTTATTCTACCCGAATTTGCCTGAAAGTTGCTGAATGGTAGCTTGATTGATACAGCAATAGTAGCTCCTGCTCGAGGATACGAGGAGCATAGGTGTTAACTAATTGTTGTGTTATGAAGAAGATCAGTGTTAGAAAGCAAACCTTCCCGAAATGTTATAGTGAGATAGATAATCGCCAGATTTGTCAGACTTTCCTTTCTCTCCCTTGTAAACTTAAACTTTCCTTTTTGTGCACATGATCTGCCACAACTCGTCTGACGTCCAATTAATCAAATTAACTACTTAGTCCTGAATTTATGGAGCAAAATGATCATATACAGGTTTGGGGTGGAATAGAGTCTACCATAAACCGGGTAAAAGATACCTATTTAGACCAGCTTGAGTATTGCGGTCACTATGATAGAGAAACAGATTTGGATTTGATTCACTCGCTTGGCATAAAAATGCTTAGGTACCCAATTTTGTGGGAGAAGCATCAGCCGGAGCCAACTACAGTAATAGATTGGAGCTTCGCCGATAGGAGACTGAACCGGTTGCGAGAGCTCGAAATTACGCCGATCGTCGGGCTCGTTCATCACGGCAGTGGTCCCAGGTATGTGAACTTTTTCGACGGTACATTTGAAGAGGGGTTGGCGGCATATGCAAAACTGGTAGCCGAAAGATTTCCCTGGGCTGAATACTACACGCCGGTGAATGAACCTCTTACCACGGCACGCTTTTGTGGTCTTTACGGACACTGGTACCCTCATAAAAGGGACAATTATAGCTTTTTTAAGGTGTTGCTAAGCGAGTGCAAGGCAACGGTGCTGGCTATGGAAACGATCCGAAAAATCAATCCGGAAGCGAAGCTCATCCAGACGGAAGACCTTGGAAAGTGCCACGCGACCCCCTTGCTACAGTACCAAGCTGATTTAGAAAATGAACGCAGATGGGTTTCTTATGAGCTCCTGAGTGGAAAGCTCACCCCCGATAAGGTAATGTGGAAGTACATGGTTGATTCGGGGATTGATGAAAGCGAATTACATTTTTTTCTCGAGCATAATTGTCCACCCTACATCTGCGGCTTTAATTATTACTTGACATCCGAAAGGTATTTGGACGAGAAGCTGAGCAGGTATCCTGAACAGTATCACGGTGGTAACGGGCGACATTCCTATGCAGATATAGAAACGGTATTAGTTGATTTGGATGTAAAGACGGGCCCATCAGTATTGCTCAAGGAAGCCTGGGAACGACTGCAATTGCCTCTTGCTATCACGGAGTGCCACCTTCATAGTAAAAGGGAGGAGCAGATGCGGTGGTTTAACGAGATGTGGAAAACGTTGAATCAGTTGAAGGCTGAAGGGGTTGATATTAGAGCTATTACCGCTTGGGCACTGTTTGGATTATATGGTTGGAACAGCTTGGTTACCCGTCCATGGGGCGACTATGAGCCGGGAGTATTTAATCTCAGTTCGGGAACTCCTAGGCCTACGGCTCTTGCCACATTTCTGAAGATGCTGAACAGAAATAATGCGTACGAGCATCCCGTGCTGGAAGGACAGGGCTGGTGGAAGAGCGAAAAGCGCCGAATCTATTACTCAAGTCGGCAGTCGCTCAAGTTAAACACGGCAAAGGTTGCTCCGAGTTGTCGACCGGTTCTGATTGTGGGTAAAACAGGAACTCTTGGCTACGCTTTCCAAAAGATCGCAGAAGGAAGAAATATTCATTTCATTGCTACATCCCGTGGGGATATGAGTATCACCGATAGGGAACAGATCGAAGCAACCATGCGCAAATTTAATCCCTGGGCAATCATTAATGCTGCTGGCTTTGTAGATGTTGACGCCGCAGAGACGATGGAGGAGGATTGCCTGGCAGCAAATTGTATTGGACCCGTACTGCTTGCCGATTTATGCAAGAAATATGGAATAAAGTTCCTGTCGTTTTCCTCCGATTTGGTTTTTGATGGAGAAAAAAATGAACCTTATCTTGAGAGCGATGCCCCTAATCCCCTTAACGTTTATGGCCGGAGTAAAGCGCTGGCCGAGCAAGAAATGCTTGCTGTAAACCCTGACTCCTTAATTGTGAGAACGAGCAGCTTCTTTGGGCCTTGGGATAAGCATAACTTCGCTACAAGTCTTATCGTAAGTTTAAAAAACAACAGAACGGTTCAGGCTCCTACCGACATTTGTGTATCTCCAACTTACGTTCCCGATTTGGTGAATGAATGTTATAATTTATTGCTTGACGATGAGAGTGGTATCTTTCATCTCGTGAATCAACAGGGGGAAATGAGCTGGTACGAATTTGCTAGAAAAGTAGCGGAAACGGCAGGGCTTGACAGTTCGCTCGTCAGGTGGAACAAATTGAGTAGAATGACGTCCAAGGCAGAACGCCCCAGGTACTCAGCACTGGGCAGCGAGAAAGGCATTAAACTTCCCACTTTTGATGATGCCTTGTTGCGATACTTAGAGGCGGTAGAGAATGCCTATTTCAGTCGCAAAAAGGTAGGATAAAGATTGTAGCGGGATTTAACCCGCTACATAAATTCATTCAACTAGCTCGTCTCAGGGTAGAGCTGACTCTCCGAATTTATTGACAAAGCAAGCATACTTTCAAGATCGCCGCCGGAAGAGACTTCTGATGGTCTTCTTCTACAACCAGTAATGGCCCAAGAGGGGTTTAGTCCGCGCTCCACAACAGCGCCGCAGAGGCTCCGCCGAAAAGCAGGTTTTAGCGGAGCCTTTGCAGTAATGGTACCGTAGCGCTGCGCCGCTGGCCATACTCCGACCAGGTGCGAACCGTTGAATGCTGAAGGTGTGAAAATGGTTATAGCAGGATGAGATGGGTCGGCTGCTTAAGTTCATTTTTACCTAGCTGCTTATTTCCTTTTTTCTTTTGCTTGTTCTTTTCAAGTTGCTTTTTGTAAAAGAAGCTTTTGACTTTCCCATAATTAGAACAGTAAATGAATAGAAGAAGAGTTGACTCCCCAAAAAAAAGACCGCCATAATCAATATGGCGGTCTTTTCTCTAGCTTTTTCGTAGCCTGATGATTTTACTCCAGTGAAGAAGTTTGATAATCGGAAATACAGGATCGACCTCGAACCATCGTTGTGCAAAATTAGCGCTGTTGGGATGTCGGTGGTGGTTGTTTTGAAACAGCTCACCAAGCATTAAAAAGTCAATTGGACTTGTGTTTTTGGAATGATCGTCGTTGTTAAAATTTGAATAACCGTATTTGTGACCACACCAGTTTACTATTGCACCTTGAATAGGGCCAATCATAAAATGAATCGGCAATAAAAGGAACATCCAGTAAGAGGATGCGAAGGCGAGATAAAAACAAAAGTACCCAATGCCAAACAATAATCTTGATGGGATGCTGGATCCTATTCGGTCTATAAGAGGCCATTGAGGGAAATTCCCGGCAGGCTTATCAGCATCACTTTTAGACCTTTTTACATGATCCCGATAAGTGAGCACTGTTGCTCGCGTCATCTGAAACACATCCTTAAAAAAGTGCGGTGAGTGAGGGTCTTTTTCCGTGTCGCTGAAAGCGTGATGATCCCTGTGCATAGTGGCGTAGGCAAAAGGATTCAAAAAGGAGGAGCCCTGAAAAATGTAAGTCATGAGGTAAAATGCCTTTTCCCAAAAATTGCTCATGCTAAATACCTTGTGGGATGCGTAGCGATGAAGGAAAAACGTTTGGAAAAATAAGGATAAAAACCAGTGGCTAATTAAAAATATGAGGATATACATGCATTGATGGATTGGCTGAACTAAAGGACTTCCAGAACAGGCGGGTAAATAAATTATCAAAGCGGTAAACGAGGGCGAGCCCAGGTTTTACCGCTTTGTGTGGTCTTTTAGTTGCTTGCGAAAGCCTTTTTCTTCGGACGGAAAGGGCGTCTTTTAGCGTTTTTTCCTTTGTTTGCTGCTGGTTTTGCAGGAGCGTGCGTCATCGCCCTGCCAACAACAAAGTAGGGATGGTTGTCTACCACAGGAATTGTCTGTGAGGTAATTTTATTGATATCTCTTAGATACTCCTGTTCTTCCAGGTCACAAAAAGAAATAGCGGTACCTGAATTTCCAGCGCGACCAGTCCGGCCAATCCGGTGGACGTATGTTTCCGGTTGGTTCGGCAGTTCAAAATTAATTACGTATTTGAGTTCTTCTACGTCAATTCCCCTTGCCGCAATATCAGTTGCTACCAACACCCTGATTGCCCCGGATTTGAAATTAGTTAATGCCTTCTGTCTCGCATTTTGCGATTTGTTTCCGTGAATTGCATCGGCAGAAACATTAGCTCGATTTAATAATTTCGCTAATTTGTCTGCTCCAAATTTAGTCCGCGTAAAAACAAGGATATTTTCCATCTCTTTGTTGTCAAGAAGATGCAACAGCAGAGATGCCTTGTCTTTTTTATCTACAGGATAAACAGACTGGCTGATTTTTTCAGCAGTTGAAGAGACAGGTGTCACTTCAACCTTTGACGGATTTCGAAGTATCGAATTAGCAAGTCCGGCAATTTCCGACGGCATTGTGGCCGAAAATAGCAACGTCTGTCTTTTAGCAGGAAGTTTGGCAATTACCTTCTTCACATCGTTAATAAAACCCATGTCCAGCATTCGGTCCGCTTCATCAAGTACAAAAAGCTGGATATGTTGGAGATTTATTGCCTTTTGCGCCATAAGGTCAAGCAGTCTTCCTGGTGTCGCCACCAAAATATCTGTACCACTACGCAAACTGTTAATTTGATTGAACGCGGAAACGCCTCCAAAAATAACCAGGTGCTTTAAAGATGTATGTTTTCCGTAAGCTTCAAAACTTTCACTAATTTGAATAGCCAGCTCTCTGGTTGGCGTTAATATCAGCGCTCTGATCTCCTTTCTTGCAGCTTGCTTTGTCCGGTCGGAGTCAAGCAGATGTAAAATGGGAAGTGCAAAGGCCGCCGTTTTACCAGTGCCCGTCTGAGCACAACCTAAGAGATCTTTTCTTTCAAGAATAACAGGTATGGATTGTTCCTGGATAGGAGTAGGTTGCGTGTACCCCTCCGCTTTAAGCGCCTTCAGAATAGAAGGGCTTAGATTTAACTTTTCAAATGACAAATTGTATTGTATTAAATTTAAAATTGTAACTACCAGATGATAAACAAGAGGGAGTTAATGCTGGTGCTCAATAAGAGCGGTACAATTGGATAGGAGATTATTTGCTCAACTAAACGAGAGTATTCACAAATATAACTTTAATATTTTACTTTTCCTACTAATACTTGTGCCTTCTTAGGGAGAGAGCACTTCATTAAGTTGATGACCGGTTTCGAAGCTCCAACTGATCTGCGGTAATAGGGATGCTATTCTTCCTCGTCGAGGTTCCCTATGAAGTCGTCATCGTCGAAGATTTCTTTTTCGAGCTGCTCTTCGTATTCTTCAAGCTCGGTTTTCTCCGGGTTGCTAATCAAGTCCTCCTCATCGGGATCAACGCTTGAAATATGCTGCTTTGTTAACATCTGTTTTTAGATAAAACAGAAGGAAAACATTTTTGGTTTGCTGATTTCTTTTTTGGCTGACGAGGCTGCTCCGAGAGCAATAGGTCTATTTCTGAATCACTTAAATAAAAAAGTTTGAAAAAGGCCTTGTGGCACATAGTTAACTTTCGGATATTTGTTTTACATCCTACATCTTAACTATGAAAAAATCCTCGAAACCTTTTCGGGGGTTTTCTTTTGTTCAAATGTTGTATTTCTGGAGTGTAATTAAAGCCGCTTAATGCTATTAATCCTTTTTGCTACCTCTTTTCCAAGTTCATCCAGCCATTGGGGATTGCCTTTACTGTGTAATCGGCACGACAATATTCCATTTTGCTCACGAGTGCAATGAACAATTACTTCTTTTTCTTTTATAAATACCTCATAGTCACTGTCCGTTATTTTTCGCACTGAAGCATTTAATGTAAATCCGCCTTTGCTGTGATGGGTAATTTCAAATGCGATAGGCTCTCCTGAGCCAGTCCGCCGTGAGGCTGTAGCCAGATCAATATTAGTCATGTTTTTAATAAGGGTGGTGTAGTATGAAATTAGCGATAAAAGCTAGATTAAGAAAAACTTTTTTAAGGATACAATTTTGTTGAGGTTGTCTCGAGGGTTAATCTGGGAAGAGGGAATTAGTTCTTTATAGACAAATACCTGTACGCATCTCCAGGCACTGAACTTCGGCAACGCGACAAAAAAAAGCCCGGCGTTTATGGGAAACATCCGGGCAACCTAAACCTTATCACAATTTTGTGAGCTGCAAATATAGATTGGAAAGCAGCGTAAATTATCAGACTATTGCAATAATGGTAATAAGGTGTAAAATACGTGAATGTAGAAATTTCGAGAACAAATTTTGGGTGAAACGTTTTTTACCTTAAACTATGAAAACCCGCTTATCTATTAAATAAGCTAGCCAATTCCCTGAATATGCCTAATAACCGAAAGCGTACCTTGTGTAATGCCTGGCTTACTGCTAAAGCTGTGGCAGTTGTTGGCCTTGTGCTTTTTCTGTCCCAATTGATTTATTTTTCACAGAGAGCTACTTCGCCTTTTGAGGAAATGATGTTTTATACAGTGTTATTTTCCCTTGTTGCCAACGGGGGTAGCATTTACACCATTTACAAGAAGTTTTGAGGGGTTCTAACCATTGTTTGTTTGGTATTTAGCTTTAGCTGACAATACCGTCGGCGAGTAATTTCATGTGGTTTTGATCCATTGGTTCTGTAGAAAAACATTGGGATCGAACGGCTGTTTAAATCGAAAACTCTATGGAACGATTTAGTATTACCGTGGGAGACCGCGTTTTCGATGTAGAAAGTAAGTTGCAAAAAGATTTTTATGCGGTCAGCTGCGGTTCAGAATCTGGCCTGCTGGGAAAAAACGAAAGAGGAGACTGGGAACTGATGCTTCCAAGTAGTGAAGCAGCGGACTTACCCGCAGAAGAGCTTGGAGCAGCAATTGAGGAATACATCGCGAGGAACAATTGAAGCTTCGTAATTTTGAGAAGTTTGTATATTAGCCAGACGCACAGAAAGTGAGTGCGGGAGAAAAGAACAACATGGAAGAAGTTAAAAATCAGTTTGACGCAATATCTAAAGAGTATGATAGACAACGCCCGTACTTGATTCCGTGCTTTCATGACTTTTATACAGCTTGTTACCCTCTTGTCAAAAGAATGTCGGCTGCGAAAAGTCTTCTCGACTTAGGAGCTGGCACCGGTCTGTTTTCATATTTCGTTTATTTAATTCGACCAGAGCTCGATTTTACCCTTGTTGATCTTTCTCCTGAAATGTTAAACGCTGCCAGGGAGCGCTTTAAAGGATTGAAAAACTTTAGTTTCCTTGAACTCAACTTTGCAACAGAACCTTTTCCCGGGAAATTTGATATTATCATCTCTGCGCTGTCCATTCACCATTTGGATGATGAAGAGAAAAGGCTGTTATATAAAAATGCCTTCGAGGCTTTGAATGACGGCGGGCTTTTCATCAACGCTGACCAAGTGTTAGGGCGTGGTCCCGGTTTTGATTCATTTTACAAAGAAAGCTGGATGGAGGCCGTGAAGGATTCCGGCCTTGAACCCGTGGCGATAAATAACGCTTTTCAGCGTATTCAGCTGGATAAGTTTGCGCCACTTGAAGCTCAGATCAGCATGCTGGAGGAGGCTGGATTTAGCGAGGCAGACTGCATCTATAAAAATCAGAATTTTGCTGTTTTTGCTGGTACTAAAGGCAATGTGTTTTAGCTACTTGTGTTTTGAATTAATGCCATCATCCTTAGTCGCTTAAACCTTTACTTAGTAGAAGGATTGCTTTTTCATGTAGGGGAGTAGTGCCCTTATTTTTAATCAGCGGATATTTTCCCGGTGTAAATTTAAATCCTTTAATCAAAATTATCTCGAACTCCGCTCTTGATCCTTTTGGGTCAGTGCTTAGCTGATTATATTGTTTGACGGAACTGCTACTTTTCGGGTCGTAAATCCAGTCTACGCCTGTATAGTAGGATTGGTGACCTCTCATCTTTTTAAACTCCTCTTTGTAATTAGTCATCAGGTACTCTAAAAACTGGACGCCTGCTTCTGAAGACCATCTGGAATCAAAATTTTTGGGGAAGTCAAAAGGCTCAGAAATAATCCGGACCATACGCTTGTAGGGGATGGATTGCTTCCAGGTCGTATCAACAGAATTGACGTGTGTGTAGTTGTAGTTGCTCTCCATCACGATATAATGCTTTTCTTTCTCCTGGGCAGAACTTGTGATAGATATAATTATCAAGATGGCGTTTATTAGATATGTTTTCATTGAAATAAGATATGCTAGTATTACAGCTTCCAACGCTAAAGATACTTTAGTTCTACGAAATTGATTTCAAATCGTTTACGAAACTTTTGGATAACAGGTTAATGCCTGTTACTATAAAAGTTCGTTAAAACTAGTGTATTTTTAAAAGCAGAGATTTCTATACAACTTAAACTTGAATTCTGCTCGATACCAAGGTAAATGCTTAGTCCAGGCAGGCTGTACCGAGAGCTAATTTAAGCCATTTTTAACATCCGGGAGTTGCCTAACGAACGTGCTGTAATTACATATTTTGGCAGGAACACTGGAAGGAAAGCCGTTGTAGTTGGCCGATCCCGACAGCATTTTGCAGAATGCCTCGCGGAAAAGTTAAAATTTGTTTTGACAGTTGACTAGAACGTATATATTTGTTTAACTGACATTTATAAACACTCGGCAATGTGTAAGGTATTAATAATTGATGATGACCCATTCTATCATCAAGTTACAAAGGCTTTTATCAAAAAATACGATTCTGTAGATGAACATACTTCGTATACCAATCCTGTAAACAGTTTGCTTGATCTTACGGAAGCTTATTTTGCATCCAAGCCCTTACCTGATATTATCCTGCTTGATCTGAATATGCCCGAGCTTTCCGGCTGGGAATTTTTAGACACTTTTAGCACGATTTCTGCATTAACAGACCAACGTACTAAGGTCTATATCGTCAGTTCCTCTGTGGGCCAGGATGATAAGGACCGCGCCTTAAACTATCCCTGCGTTAAAGGAATTTACTCTAAGCCCGTATCTAATGCTGTTTTCGATTCAATTCTTGTGGGATAAGATGCGGAAGCAAACATAACCAAAGGCTTTCCGGTTTGTCCAAAATGAATATTAATCCTTATACCAATCAGAAGATCTTGTCCATAACAGATGAGCTGGCTCTGGGTAGAAATCTTTTGGCCAATGAACGTACTTTGCTTTCATACGTCCGCACCTTTTTGTCGTTTCTTGTAGCAGGCGTTTCCTTAATTCAATTTTTTGATAACCGGTACATCGTTGTAATTGGCTACACACTGATTCCCTTGAGCTTCCTATTTCTGATTGTCGGTTTTATAAGATACCGAAAGGTTAAGCAAGCCCTTAATAGGCTCCAGCAGAATGTTTAGAGTGGCTGTTCACTACAGCTTACTACTTTTTGTCTGGATTCTCCGAGACCGTCAATGCCTAGTTCAACTATATCTCCCGGTTTCAAATAAAATGGTGGATTTTGTCCTTTACCTACCCCCGAGGGTGACCCTGTAGAAATTATGTCGCCGGGTAGTAGTGTCATAAATTGGCTGATGTAGGAGATGATATAGGGAATCTTGAAAATCATACTAGCGGTACTTGAACGTTGCATGAGAGTTCCATTTAGCTTTAGCCAGAGTTGTAACTTATCCAGGTCTGCTATCTCATCCGGAGTTACCAGATAGGGGCCTAGTGGTGCGAATGTGTCGCATCCTTTTCCTTTACCCCAAGTCCCGTTTCTCTCCAACTGAAATTCCCGTTCTGAAACGTCATTATGGATCATAAAGCCTGCTATTGATTCCAGGGCAGCAGACTCAGACACATAGCTGCATTTTTTTTCAATGACGATAGCCAGCTCTACTTCCCAGTCTGTTTTCTTCGATCCCCGGGGGATAACAATTTCATCGAAGGGGCCTGTGATTGCTGAAGTAGACTTTAAAAAAATAACAGGCTCTGCTGGTAAATCCTGAACCATCTCTATGGCGTGGTCCTTGTAATTCAGGCCCGTACACACAATTTTTGACGGTCGGGCTACAGGGCATCCCAGCCTGATGCATGTGGTAACTTCAGGCAGGGTGTCAAGGTGGTCGGAAACTATTTGCTTCAGTTTAGCGATCCCGGTTTTTTCAAAGAAATTCTCATCATAATCCCCAACAAACCCGGACAGGTCAACTATCTTTTCGCCTATTTTAACTCCTGGCCGTTCCTGGCCTTTTTCTCCAAATCGAACTAGTTTCATTAAAGATAATTTGTGCGTGTCTTTGGAAGAAGTGACAATTTCGGAAATTGTTTGTTCCCAGTGAGGTCTTATTATAGGGAAGTTAACCTTGCCAGGTACTGATCGGAATCATCCTGATAAAGTATCTCCGTTCTCCATCCTTCCTGTCGTGCCAAAGAAATTAGCGTTTCGGGATCCACATACACCCACTTAAACCATCTATCTCTCAGAGATTTGTATTGATATTGAAAAGATACCTCTCCGAAGTAATTCATGGGCATAGGAACACCTTCCTGGTAGAGATAAGAAATGTCCGAAGAGTCGAAAATAATAGATCCGCCTTTATTGAGAATTTTTTTAGCGTGCTGCAAAAAGTCCCTGACTCTGCCGATTGTTCCACAAAGGCCAATGCCATTCATCAGCAATAAGAGCGTATCAAATTTCTCATTTTGATATTCGAAAATATTTTGGTTTTTTACCTTCTCAACTCCTCGCAGTTGCATAATCGTGCAGGCTATTTTCGAAATCTCTAATGCAGTGGTATCAAGTCTGTTTTGAAGAAGCAGGGAATGGCTTCCTGCCCCCGCGCCAATGTCGAGTACTTTTCCCCGGCATTCTGCCATTGCTATGAGCTCCAACTCGGGCATGTCTTCTTCTGTTCTGAAAAAGACTTCAACCGGCATTTCCTCGGGCTCTCCATAAGATGTGTTAATCCACAAAACTTCCTGGAGCCGTTGATTGTAAAAGTCCACTAGCGCTTGACCGTATAAGTCCATCAGGCAAAACTATCAATATCTTCCAATCTTTAGCTCATGACGTACATTTGGCCCTAGCGGTAGTAGGCGCATTAGGGCCTATTAATCTTCCTTATTTAGTCCTCGGCCGGTTTTATGTTGAAGTTCGTCAATTTTCTTTGAAGCCTCTGCCTTCGTTAAGTCTTCAGGCAGTTCTTCTCCGGCTTCATCAGAAAGAGTCTTTAGATATGATTGTTGAGCTCCTGTCATTTCTTCGTCGCCCGTAGTCCAGTCGTCAGGGTTTTTAATTGTATTGGAGGCCTTGTTGTTCGTTTCCTGTTCGTTCATTTTTTCGTTTTCCATAGTTTTTGTAATGTTCTAATCGTAAAACAGCTACAGAAGGCTGCCAGTCATCTGGAAAGATGAGCTGGCAGCCTTCTGTAGGATTTCTGGCTGGACAACTTAGGGGTTCAGACTAGTGTTGATGGAGGTGGCAAGTTCGAGGTGAGCCCTTAATGCCGGAAGTTTATTCCTTGCATAGGTTCGTAAATCTCCATCATTCACCTGATCTTCAGCACTGTCAAAAAGTTGTACAGCATTTTGATGAGAGCTGACCATAAGCGACATGTACGCTTTATCAAAAGCGGAGCCTGAAAGGCTGCTCAGGCTATTCACCTGCTGCTGTTGAGTCGTTGTTAGTCCGGAAGCGAGGGTAAGGCCTTTGGCTGAAGCAATAACTTGCAATTCAGCATTTGCCTGAGTGTGATCAGATACCATCATCGCCGCAAAGTTTCGAACAGTTTGATTGGAACTGCGGGTATCTGCAAGCGCACTTGCACTGACCTCGAGTAGATTTGAAGCCGAAGCCTGAGTCGTAAACTCCTGGCGGTCCATAGTGTCATCATCGTCGTCGTCTTTGCATGATTGGACAACTAACGTGCTGCCTATAAGTAATAGCAGCAAAAAAAAGCCTTGTTTTTTCATAAGATAGATAAATTAATGTGTCAAAGTTTTAACAGTCTCTGTTTCTGGTGGTTTAACCTTTTTATACTTAACCTCGGGGAAATAAAATAAAAATAGAGCCCGTGTTTGTTAGGCCTGGGTTAAAAAATGTAAATGGATTATTACTGATGACGCAACCTTTTTCATTTTCGCTATTTTCGTTGGATTTTAAGTATGATTCGAGAAATTAGATTTTCAGCACTGTTGCTTCTACTGGGTTTTTCCCTGAGTGCGCAGACATCTCAACCGAACTCCTCTGAGATAAAACTTGAACTGGAAAAGCTGGCAGTAGCTGGAAATGTATTATACATTGCAGCCCATCCCGATGATGAGAATACTCGGCTATTAACCTACCTGGCGAAGGAACGCAAACTGCGTACGGGATACCTGTCCTTAACAAGAGGAGATGGTGGACAAAACCTGATAGGTAATGAGCAGGCAGAACTACTGGGAGTTATCAGGACCCAGGAGCTTTTAGCGGCACGCCGTGTTGATGGAGCTGAACAGTTTTTTACCAGGGCTAACGACTTTGGTTTCTCTAAAACATCCGACGAAACTTTTCGGATTTGGGATAAGCAAAAGATCCTTAGTGATGTAGTTTGGGTGATTCGCCAGTTCAAACCGGACGTAATTATTACGCGCTTTCCAGGGGATGCCCGAGCAGGCCATGGACATCATGCTGCTTCCTCTCTTCTTGCGCAGGAAGCCTTTAAGGCTGCAGCGGATCCGCTTTCTTTTCCTGAGCAACTTAAATACGTGAAGCCGTGGCAGGCGAAGAGAATCGTGTGGAATACTTTTAATTTTGGTGGAAACAATACAACTGCAGAAGACCAACTGAAGATAAACGTGGGCCTTTACAATCCTCTTATAGGAAAAAGCTACGGTGAAATAGCAGCAGAAAGTCGTACGAAGCATAAGAGTCAGGGTTTTGGAAGCGCACTTCAAAGAGGAGAAGCTTACGAGTATTTCTATCACCTCGCCGGCGAACCCACTAAAACTGATCTTTTTGACGGGGTTGACATCTCGTGGAAACGAGTCAGAGGGGCGGAAAGGATCTATGCCTTGATTCAAAAATTAAATAACGAATTTGATTATAAGGACCCGTCGAAGTCCGTCAGCGATCTGCTCAAGTTGAGACAGCTGATTTCCGCAAGCCCCGAAGCTCGGTTCAAGCAAAGGGCTGTGGATGAATTAATTTTAGCTTGTGCTGGAGTATGGCTTGAGGCAAGCGCAGTTGAGTCCTCCTACAGTGCTTCTGACTCTATTCCGGTTCGGTTACAGGTAATTGCGAGAGTACCGGACGACTTTCCTTATCGCGTTTCTTTCTCGGAGGAGCTAAGCAGATCAGGGGACATTCCTTTACGCCCTAACGAGTTGAAAACTGTATCCGTTAAGGTTTTTAAAAAAGATGTTCAATATTCGCATCCCTACTGGTTACGCCAGGACCACCCTATTGGGATATATCAGGTTGCGAATCAACAGGAAATTGGCTTGCCCGAGGCTCAACCGGCCTATCAAGCCGCCTTTGCACTGCGGGTCGGGAAGGAAACCTTGCACGTTTTGCGGCCCGTGATTTACAAGTACGTAGACCAGGTGCGTGGAGAGGTCTATAAGCCTTTGGTAATAGCACCTGATGTTACAGCCACGCTTCCTGAAAAAGCATACTTGTTTCAAAATGGGAAAGCGAAGGCGATAAAGGTCGAACTGAAGAGTTTTAGGGATACTGTATCAGGGATAGTGAAACCAGTACTTCCTCATGGTTGGAAAGCTATTCCAAGGCAGCATGAGTTCAAATTCGCAAGGAAGGGAGACACGCGATTCTATGAATTTCAAATAGTTCCTTCAAAAAATACTAACGGTAAAATTGAATTGAAGGTAATAACTTCTGAAGGGACGACCTTTGACAGAAGCCTCAAGGTTGTTCATTATGAGCACATTCCTGAGCAAGTGCTGTTTCCACCAGCGGAGGCCCGGGCAGAAAATATCGACGTAGCCTTGTCAGGGAAAAGGCTAGGATATCTGGCGGGTGCGGGGGATTTGGTAGGGGAGTCGCTTAAACAGATCGGCTACGAGGTAGTTACGCTTCAGGCGGAGCAAATTCCGAACATAGATCTTTCCACGTTCGATGCGATTGTAACCGGAGTCCGCTTTTATAATGTGAGTGAGCAGGCCAAAGTTGTGCAGGCAAAGCTCATGGATTATGTGAAGGATGGAGGGATTCTTCTTGTGCAGTATAACGTCAGCAACCCTTTAATGGTAAGTCAGTTAGGGCCGTATCCTTTTAGCTTAAGCAGAAGCCGGGTAACTGAAGAAGATGCTCCGGTAGTTCTGAACGACTCGAACACCAGGTTCTTCACCTATCCAAACCGCATAACCGAAGACGATTTCAAGGGATGGGTTCAGGAAAGAGGCTTGTACTTTGCCAGTGACATCGATCAACGATATTATACGCCTTTAGTGATGGCTGATTCAGGTGAACAAGCTAATAGGGGAGCTCTACTGATTGCGGACTATGGAAAGGGGCGCTTCATTTATAGTTCCCTGTCTTTTTTCAGACAGCTTCCAGCCGGCGTTCCTGGGGCATACCGAATATTTACTAACCTGATATCAAAAGAAAAAGGTGAAAGAAAATAAGCAGGAGTTGCCGCCGTTCGTCAAAAGTTGGAGTCAGTTCTACATGCTACTAGTTATCTGGCTGATTGTACTTATTGGTCTTTTTTACCTTTTTACACAGTATTTTAGATGAGTACAATAGACTGGTTTGTCCTGGTATTTACGTTGCTGGCTATAGTGCTCTATGGAGTGTATAAAAGCAGAGGAACAAAAAATATAGAAGGCTATTTGCTGGGTAACCAGTCTTTACCTTGGTATCATGTGTGCCTTTCAGTGATGGCCACGCAAGCAAGTGCTATCACCTTTCTTTCAGCGCCAGGTTTGGCCTATTCAAGCGGAATGGGCTTCGTGCAGTTTTACTTCGGCCTCCCACTTGCCATGATCATTCTTTGCGTTGCATTTGTCCCGGTTTTTCATCGCTTAAAGGTTTATACCGCTTATGAGTATCTGGAACAGAGGTTTGACCTACGGACGCGAGCTCTGACGGCCTTTCTTTTTCTGATTCAAAGAGGCTTGTCTACCGGAATAACGATTTATGCTCCCTCAATCATCTTATCTACCATCTTAAATATAGATACTACCTACACTACTTTATTTATAGGCGGCCTAGTAATATGTTATACCGTTTACGGAGGAACAAAGGCAGTTTCATACACCCAATTGTTGCAGATGTCCATTATTTTTTCCGGATTGTTCATTGCAGGGGTGATAGTTGTTCAGTTGTACCCTCCAACAGTTGGTTTTACACGAGCGATTGATATTGCGGGTAAAATGGGGCGGACCGAGGCTATTGACTTTTCTTTCGATTGGAATAATCAGTATACTTTATGGAGTGGCCTTATCGGAGGTTTTTTTCTACAACTCTCTTATTTTGGAACCGACCAAAGCCAGGTAGGGCGGTATTTGACCGGCGCTTCAGTAGGTCAAAGTCGGCTAGGACTGTTGATGAATGGACTCGTGAAAATTCCCATGCAATTTCTGATTCTTTTAATAGGAGTTTTGGTATTCACGTTCTATCAGTTTGAAAAACCTCCTATATTCTTTAACAAAGTCGAACTGGCTAAGCTTGAAAAGAGCAGGTTTGAACCTGAGTTAAGACAATTACAAGACGACTTCTCAAAAGTATTTGATTTTAAAGAGCAGCAAGTACAGCTGTTGAATCAAGCCCTGGATGGCAATGACGAAGTTATTATCAATCAACAACGTATTGCGTTGCAATCTGCTGATAAGGAGATAAAAAGAATCCGCGGGGAGATCACTGAATTGATGAAGAAAAATGATTCGGATGCAGAAGTAAATGATAACAATTACATTTTTCTGAATTTTGTTACCACCTATATGCCTAAAGGGCTGATAGGTCTACTAATTGCAATTATATTTCTTGCTTCCATGGGTTCTACGGCAAGTGCTTTAAACTCATTAGCTTCTACTTCGGTGGTGGATATTTATAAAAGGCTGATCAATACAGAGGGGAGCGAGGACAGGTACCTTCGCGTATCCAGACTATTTACGGTAGTATGGGGACTTGTTTGTATCGGGATGGCACTGTATGCTAGTAAACTAGGCAATTTGATAGAAGCGGTAAATATTCTTGGATCCTACATCTATGGAACTATTTTAGGCGTCTTTCTGGTAGCTTTCTTTCTAAAGAGAATAGGGGGGCGGGCAGTTTTCTTTGCTGCTATACTAGCAGAAATTATAGTATGCTTATGCGGATATTTTCAAGTTGTCGCCTATCTGTGGCTCAACGTAATAGGCTGTTTGCTGGTAGTGGTACTCGCCTGGCTTTTGCAGTTATTCAATAAAAAAGCCGCTGATATTTCTACCAGCGGCTGATCTTTAAGAAGACTATTTTTTAGCATCGGCTAATAATGCTGAATGCAAACGAACGTATTCTTCGTTGTTAATTTCTTTAGCTAGTTGTAAACCGGCTGTTGCTGTTGCTGCAGCTCCTTGCTTATCTCCGGCTTTTAGCTGGATTTTACCTTTCAGTAGCTTTATCCAGGGCGCTTTCGGCTCTGCGGCTTCTGCTGCGCTTGCCCACTCAAGTGCCTTTTTCAGGTCCTTGCCATTTTCAAAGTAATAGTTTGCTGCCTGAAAATAAGGTTTTTTCTCACCTTGCATGGCCGTTTCGATATTTGCCATCACACGACTGTCAATATCAGTAGTGATGCCAACGGACACTAAGGTATTGGCCCATTTCAATTCAAGTTGAGCGGCTGTAGGGTAAACTTGAGCAAATTGTATAGAGAAAGTCTCCGCCTTTTCCTTCAATGTTTCTGGCTTCACCTTAACCCGAAGTACATCTTCCGCCTGGTTATAGCTATAAGATCCCCACTGCTTGGCTGACTTATTGAAAATGATGGTCCATTCATTTTTACCAGGGATAGTGAAAAGTCCGTATTCACCTGCAGGCAATGTCTGACCTTGAACTTTAACTTCATCAGTGAAAGTAATCAGCGTAGCCGAATTCGCCCCTGTTCTCCAAACCTTGTCGAAAGGTACAAGGTCACCAAAGATCTGACGACCTTTTACATTCGGGCGGGAGTAGCTGATTGTAATTTTACCAAGTCCAAAATCTTGAGAGATGGTTTGTGAACTGCTTGGTTGAGGCATTTTTAGGCCTTGAGCATCAGCTGTCATTGCTGATAAACCTACAGCAAGAATAGCTAGTGTTACAAATCTTTTCATTGAAATTTTTTTTCTTCGAAATTAGTTTTAAAAGACATTGAGCCTATCATACGAACATCATCTTTTTGTGAAATTCTAAAACTTGCTTCTTCGTTTTCTCATATTTCTCGTCACGTATGCACACGTTTTCTCGTACTTCATACACATATGCCTTCAAAGAGCAGGGAATCTAGTTCCCTTACCTTGAAGGAAGTGTTAATGCCAAAGACCTTTGTTCCTGTTTATATATTTTTAACGATGATTAAAAATTAATATGAAAGTTTTAAAAAAAACTTAACTTCGCAAGAGATTAATATTCTTTACGGTTATTATTTTAAGTTTTTCCGAAAAGAAGGAGTTTGGATTTAACCTTATTAAAATTTGAGTAAAAGATCAGCCTTGATGAAAACCAACACGCTATTTAAATTGTCGTTCAGGACAATTGTACTACTTTCTGCGTTTCTTACCTCGTGCAAATCGACCGACTTCTATGAACCTCCCACCGTGAACGCCTCGAGGGGGAAAACCGTTTTTGCTCCTCCGGGAATGGTTTATATTCCGTCCGGTACCATCTTATATAAGAGTGAAACAGAAGGAACCAGAAAGGTAAGCTTGAGTCCTTTCTTTATGGATGCTACTGAGGTGACGAACTTTCAATACAGGGAATTTGTAAACTGGGTAGCGGACTCGATTGCAGTTACCGATATTCTTAAAGACGAGAAATATTTTGTGAAGCAGAAAGGCCGCACAAGGGGTAAGAAGGGTGCGCAGGATCTTGGAGCTGCTGCGGTAAAACAAATCGACTGGGAGAAAATAAGAGGCAGAGGAAAAACCGCCTTGTGGCAAAGTTCTAATTCTGATATACAGTCGAAATTAATTGCTGCAAAACTGATAGTGGAAGAGGGTGGCAAGTATATTTTGAATAAGGAGCTGGTGAAATACTCTTACTATTTCCGACCAGTTAGTGGTCCGAACACCGGAAAATATACGAAGGAAAGTGTAAGCATTATCCCCGAGACGGGTGTTTGGGTAAACGATTTTCCAAATTCCCAAATGGAGATAATGGCTGAAAATTATTACAATACCAAGTCGTTCAATCACCATCCAGTGGTCGGCGTAAATTGGAAACAAGCCCGGGCATATTGTAACTGGAGAGGAAAAGCCCAGGCCGATCTGATCAAAAAGAACAACTACTTAAGAGATTATAACCTTACTTATAATCTTCCTACTGAGGCTCAATGGCAATATGCTGCCTCTGGTATCAGCAGACCTGAAAAAACTGATTCTTTAAGAAACGCTTTAGTAACTTATACAGATAAAAAGAGCAAAAAAGAACAAATTCTTGTGAACTTCAAGCAGGAAGAAGGTGAGTATGCTATTGACGGTTCAACTTTTACATTGCCTGTTAAGACGTATGCACCAAATGCCTTTGGGCTTTACAACATGGGCGGTAACGTTTCCGAGTGGACTTTAGATGCATTCAGTCCTTCTGCTCTGGAATTTGTTCATGACCTGAACCCGGTGCTTCAATACGATGCAGATGATACTGCTCCAGTGGCAATGAAGAGGAAAGTAGTTCGTGGAGGTTCTTGGAAGGACAGCGGGAAGCTACTGGATTATGTAACCAGGAATTACGAGCAGCAGGATGCAACGCATTCCTACATCGGATTTCGCTGTGTGATGTCTGCGCTTGAAGTGGTAACAGATCAGGTGCGCACCCGGAAATCTCTGGATAGCGTGAAGGAAAGCAAGAAAAAATCCAAGAGCAAGGGAGGCAAGAAGGGCAAGGCTAAAGAACAAAAAGAAGATTTGAAGTCAGCAAGCATTAAATAGAACTAAGATTTTTTGAGATATGAAAAGAAGGTTACTCACAGTATTATTTGCAGTCTCGGCCTTGTCGGTGCTTGCCCAGGATGAACTTGATTCCTTGCCACCGGTAGTCGACGGCTTTTCAAGCTACAATGTTCTCGAGAAAGCAAGCCCGTTTGATTATCCACAAGTAAATCCTGTAAACGTTAAATTTTATAAACGGATTTGGAGAGATATTGATGTGCGTCAGGAGCAGAACCAGGTGCTCGCTTCTCCAGGTAATGAGCTTATAAACATGCTTCTGGAAGGTATTAAAAACAAAAAGATCCGTGTTTTTGATCCGTCTGACGACTCTTTTAAAAAGCCATTGACTATTGCTGAAGCTGAAAAAACTTTAAAAGGAGATAGCGTTTCGGTACCAGTTAAATTTGATGATCAGGGTAATGCTATAGAATGGGCCCAAATGGCGAGCGAGTTCAACCCCGAGAAGATCGTAAAATTCAGAATCAAAGAAGATGTTTTTTATGATAAGCAGCGCTCGAAAGTAGAGACGAGGATTATTGGTATTGCGCCCCTAATGAAATTGGAGATTCAGGGAGTGGCCGACTCTACTCTAACAACGCCGGCTTTCTGGCTATATTTCCCACATTGCAGAGCCGTTTTTGCTTCAAAAAATATTTCTGACCTGAACCCCGACTTTGAAGATATGAGCATGGACGATTACTTCGTTCAAAGAAAGTTTGTTGGAAAGATCATACGGGAATCTACTCCCTCAGGCCAAAGAATCGCTGACTATGCGAAGGAAGCCTCAGAACAAGAGAAGGAGGCACAAAGAATAGAACAAGGTATTCAGGACTACAAGAAGAAAGTCTGGAGTTACAGCACTAAGAAAGAGAAAGAGTAGTTCTTATCCTGAAGAAAATACAAGGGCCGATGCATAAGTCATCGGCCTTTTTGTTTCTTTAAACCAATTGTATCAGTTAACTTGCTGTTATGAATCGCATTGATCGTATCTCGGCTATTTTGATTCAGCTGCAAACCCGAAGAGTAGTAAAAGCTCAGGAAATTGCAGATAGGTTCGGTATCAGTTTACGCACCGTATACCGGGATGTGAAGGCCCTGGAGGAAGCAGGAGTGCCGGTAATCGGGGAGGCCGGGCTCGGTTATTCTCTCGTAGAAGGTTATCGACTACCACCTGTAATGTTCACCCGGGAAGAAGCTATAGCTTTTCTAACGGCCGAAAAGTTAGTTGAAAAACTTACCGATACGTCTACCAGTAGTAATTATAAATCGGCCATGTACAAAATAAAGGCCGTTCTCCGTACTTCCGAACGTGATTTTCTGGAAAATCTGGACGCGCATATTGAGGTGCTAAAGTCGAGGAGGCAGTCGGAAGGGATTGCAGATTTCGGCTTTATTCAGACAATTCTAAAGAGTATCGCGGAGAGAAAAGTACTTGCAATTAATTACTTTACCCACTACCGTCAAACTTTTACTCAACGGTGCATCGAACCCGTAGGGGTGTTCTATCTGGATAGTTTCTGGCATTTGTTCGCGTTCTGCAAAATGAGGAACGACTACCGAGACTTCCGACTCGACCGGATAAGTGATTTAAAGATCACCGATGAGGGTTTTCATAAAGAACATCCATCTCTGAGAAAATATTTAGAGCAGCTATATGAGGATAGGGAACTACAGGAAGTAGTGATACAGGTAGAAAAGCGGACACATCTATTCCTTGAGAGCCAAAAGTACTATCACGGGTTTGTTTCAGAGACTGAAAAAGATGATTTTGTGGAGATGAGCTTTCTCACGGCTCATCTCGAAGCCTTCGCTCGCTGGTTTTTAATGTACGGCGATAAGGCCACGATAGTGACTCCTACAGAATTGAAAGACAGGGTTGGCGCTATACTTGAAAGTGTAGCAAGCAACCTAAGTCTCGCAAGAATGCACACTCCTTAATCCGGAGGTGCGAAGGTTGGTAAATCTGTAGGCTCGTCATCTCCATCATTCAATGGCGAGTCGTCAATCAATGATCCTTGCTCGAGGCCCGATTCATTTTCATTATTCAATGGAGAATCATCTATCAATGATTCATCATCCGGATCTGTCATTTTCATAAGCAGGCTTTAGACAGGAGACAATTCTAAACCAATAGGGTTTTGAATTTCTAAGATCCTTGCCTGGCTTTTTGATTTTTCGACTTGAAAAATCGCTTGTGCTTTTGGTTACCGCTTTTTTTCTTTTTTTCGACCGGTTTAAATACTGGAGGTTCACCAAGGTGTTCCGGCAACGTTGCTTTAGGCACTTCGCGGTCTATCAGGCGTTCAATATTTTTCAACTTCCTTTGGTCTTTTTCATTAACCAGGGTGATCGCAGTTCCTGTTCGTTCAGCTCGGGCCGTGCGACCAATTCGATGGATATAATCCTCCGGATCCGAAGGACAGTCGTAGTTGATCACCAGCTCAATACCTTCAACATCAATCCCTCTTGAAATCACATCTGTTCCAATAAGTAGTGCTATCTGTCGGTTTCTAAACTGCAGAAGGATTTCTTCCCGCTCCGCCTGTTCTAGATCGGAATGAAAAGAGCGAACCTTGATAGCAGGCACTTTGAGTTTTTTGTAAAGTTCTTTCACCTTCTCCTTGGTGGATGCGAAGATAATTCCGCTATTGTATTTGCCCTCCGATAGGATATGCTGGATAAGCGGTATCTTTTGCTCATCATACACAAAGTAAACCTGCTGGTCGATACCTATTGCCGGTTGCGAGAGTGCGAGATTAATCTGCTCAGGATTATTTAAAACGGAACGAGCCAATGTCCGGATTTTCGGGGGCATGGTCGCGGAAAACAGCAGCGTCTGCCGTGTTTTAGGCAGGTAGCTCATAATACGCATCAAATCCTCCTGAAAACCCATGTCGAGCATTCGGTCTGCTTCATCAAGTACCAGGTATTTGAGGTGGTCAAGCTTGAGAAAACCGGAGCTGAGATGCGCAATAAGCCGACCGGGTGTAGCAATAAGAATGTTTACCTTATTTTGAATTGCGGATCGTTGCTGCTCGTATACTTTGCCGTCGCCTCCCCCAAAAATAGCAACCGAACTTATGTCGGCGTAATAGGCAAGGCCCTCTACCTGCTGGTCAATTTGCTGAGCCAACTCTCGAGTAGGAGCAAGGACCAATGCGCTGATCTCATTTTCATCTTCCCGGCTTATTAATTCCAGGAGAGGCAAAAGGTAGGAAGCCGTTTTTCCGGTACCAGTTTGAGCACAGGCAATTAGATCTTTACCTTCTAAAATAACCGGGATTGCTTGTTGCTGGATTGCTGTTGGCTCCTTATAACCCATGCTAAGGAGTCCTTCATGTAAACTTGTATTGAAATTAAAATCTTCGAACGTCACTGTTTCTATAATCGGTGTCACAAGATAGGAAAAATATCAGGGTAAAAATAGGGGTAGCATCGCTAAAGCGAAACAAATTTCCTATTCGGTATGGTCTTTCTTTTACCTTTCGGCCCTTTTTCTTAGTTTTAGCCCTCTTATGTCCTTATCCTATAAACGTATTGTAATTAAGATAGGCTCCAATGTTTTGACGAAGGAGAACGGCTTGCCTGACTATGACCGTATAGCCCATTTGGTGGATCAAATTGCGGAAATTAAAAAGCAAGGCAGAGAGGTGATTGTAGTTTCTTCAGGGGCTGTGGCTTCAGGAAGAAGTGTTTTAAGTGTATCGGATAAGTACGATGCCGTGGCTACCAGGCAGCTATTCGCCTCTATCGGGCAGGTAAAACTCATCAATACTTATTCTGCTCTTTTTGAGAAAAAGGGACTGGTGTGCGCCCAGGTTTTGGTGACCAAGGAAGATTTCAGGGATCGCCTGCATTACTCTAACATGCAAAACTGCTTCGGCATATTATTGCAGCATGAAGTAGTACCAGTAGTTAACGAGAACGATGTTATTTCTGTTACCGAACTCATGTTTACGGATAATGATGAGCTAGCAGGGCTTATCGCATCCATGCTAAATGCTGATGCTCTGATCATATTAAGTAATGTAGATGGTATATATAACGGCGATCCGAAGAATAAGGAGTCGAAGGTTATCGAAGAGATAGGGGAGTCGCTTTCGGGCTTTTCGTCGTTTATCACTACACAGAAATCTCAATTCGGCAGAGGCGGTATGATGACGAAATCCCACATGGCCCACAAAGTTGCGCAACTGGGAATTGCGGTTCATATTGCTAATGGTAAAACAGAAAATGTGCTGCCCAGGCTTCTGAATCACGAAGTAGTAAACACACGCTTTCTTCCAAGAAAGAATGCGTCCAGTAAAAAGCGCTGGATTGCCCATTCAGAAAACTATGCGAAGGGAGTGGTGCGGATTAATGCCGGCGCTAAAGAGGCTTTGACCTCCGCAAAAGCGAGCAGCTTGCTTCCCGTAGGGGTGGTTGAAGTAAAAGAAGAATTTCATAAAGGAGATATCATTAAGCTAATTGATGAGAATGAGAAGCTGGTGGGACTTGGAATTGCCGAGTATGGTTCGGATAAAGCAATTGAGCGGATCGGCCAGAAGAAGCAAAGACCATTGGTTCATTACGACTATTTATTTTTAAACCCCGAGATTTGATTATGGAACTTGATAAAATATTTGAGGATACGAGGAAAGCTAGCCGGGAGCTGGGACTACTTTCTGCAGAAAAGGTTAATGCAGTTTTGTCGGATGTAGCAGACTTAGCAGTTCAGGAGATTCCGTTTTTGATCGGCGAGAACGAAAAAGACCTCGCCCGAATGAGTCCTGAAGATCCGAAATATGACAGACTGAAGTTAACCCCAGCGCGGATCGAGGATATTGCCAAAGACATCCGAAACGTGGTTAAACTCAGTTCTCCTCTTGGAGAAGTATTGCTTGAAAAGGGGTTGGAAAATGGTCTGGAAATAAAGAAAATACGGGTGCCGATGGGCGTTATTGGTGTGATCTACGAAGCCCGCCCTAATGTTACCTTTGATGTATTCTCCCTTTGCCTTAAGACGGGTAATGCCTCTATTTTGAAGGGAGGCAGCGATGCCTCATTTTCAAATGAAGCTATCATCTCCATCATTCATAAAGTTCTTGAAAAACATGGCTTGGATAAGGGCGCAGCTACTTTGCTTCCCGCGGATCGTAAAGCAACAGAAGCATTATTGAACGCTGTAGATTATGTAGATGTGATTATCCCCAGAGGTAGCCAGCAATTGATAAATTTTGTTCGTGAGAATGCGAAGGTGCCCGTAATCGAGACGGGGGCTGGCATTGTACATACCTATTTCGACAAATCTGGAGATTTGGAAAAAGGAACGGCTATTATTAAGAATGCGAAGACGAGGCGGGTAAGTGTTTGTAACGCTTTAGATTGTCTGATAATTCATCAGGACCGGCTGGCAGATTTGGGCGAATTAACTGCTCCTTTGGCTGCCTCAGATGTGGAGATCTTTGCCGACGAGAGTTCGTACGAGGTGCTCGCAAAATCATATCCTACTCAACTTTTAAAACCGGCTTCAGCGGAGCATTTCGGCACAGAGTTTCTTTCCTATAAGATGTCGGTAAAGACTGCTGCCGGATTGGACGAAGCACTTGATCATATCGCAAATTACAGCTCGAAGCACAGCGAGGCAATAATCGCAGAAGATGCAGAAGTTATTGAAAGTTTCCTTAATGCCGTTGATGCTGCCGCTGTTTACGCCAACGCTTCTACCGCTTTTACAGACGGAGCACAGTTCGGCTTAGGTGCTGAAATTGGAATTAGTACGCAGAAGCTGCATGCGCGCGGTCCTATGGGGCTTGAAGAACTGACGAGCTATAAGTGGGTGGTGAAAGGAAACGGACAGACCAGATCTTAACAGGCCCGCAATCGTTTCCGGTATCGATTGCACACTTATTTTATTTTAAACCTTTCTTTTCTCTCTGAAAGCTTGGTATGTTTATCAAACGGTTGCAAAGTTTACCGTTTCATAACCAATTATTATAGACGTTTTTTACGCCAAGAAGAGATGAAGAGAAAGGTTTTTTATATTGCAGCAGCGCTGCTGGCTTCGAACTTATTTTTAAACTGTACAAAAAAAGAGGCTACTGCGCCGGAATCTACAACCACTAGCCCGGGGACAACCACACCCCCCACCACAACCAACCCTCCCACCACTACAAATCCACCCGCCACAAACCCCTTTCCGCTTGTCGGCTTTGCCACCCTTAACAGCGGAACTACAGGAGGCGAAGGAGGAACTACCGTGTCAGCTACCACCTTTGCTGAGCTGAAGAATTATCTCGAGAGTTCTACCAAATATATTGTGAAAGTTAACGGCCGCATTTATAATGGAACTAAAGGAGGGAGGATCAATATCAACAATAACAAGACTCTTCTGGGCGAGGGGGCGGATGCGTTTTTAGATGGAATTGGTTTAGCGATATCAAGCAAAAGCAATATCATTATTCGAAATGTTAAAATGAGCCTGGTGTCTATAACCGATCAAACAGATCCAGCAGTATATAGTCCTTTGGGCGACGAAGGCCGCCCTCAGATTCTTGTAAATAGTGGCGATTGTGTAAGTATAAGCGGTTCAAGTAAGAATATTTGGGTGGACCATTGTGAGATGTACTCCATTGATCCGGCCGTGCAAACTAACCAGGATTTATATGACGGATTAGTTGATATAAAAAACAGCAGTGAATACATTACTATTTCCTGGAACTATTTTCACGACCATCATAAAACACACCTGGTGGGCTCAAGCGACAGCGACATTTTCGACAGAAAGATTACTTTTCATCATAATTATTATAATAACATCGGTTCGCGCTTGCCTCTTTTTAGATCGGGGAATGCTCACGTGTTCAATAACTACTTCTTCAAGATAAAAAGCTCTGCGGTCGACTCGCGAGTTGGTGCCTGTGTTAAAGTAGAAGGAAACGTGTTTGAAACGGTAAAAAGTCCGATTATCAGCAGCGGGACTCCGACGGGCGGTTATCAGCTGTCGGAAAACGTTTTTAGTGGCATTACCGGGACCGTTGTTCCTACGACATCAACCTGTACCTTCACTCCGCCTTATAATTACGCGTTAACTTCAACAACAGCCCTGAAAGCCGAAGTGGTTGCAAAATCAGGTGTAGGGAAACTATAAAAAATTGATTTATTAAGGAAAGTAAGGCTGTCCGTTGTTCGGGTAGCCTTTTTTGTTCAATTAGCACTTTCTACCTTTAAAAAACATGGTGAAAGTTAGCGTAGTAGACGAGTGCATGTATCGCGAAATAACAAACCCAAAGAAATAGGTTGGTGAAGAATTAAAAAGTTAAGCGGGAGTACTAATTTTGTCTGCTTGAAAATAGCATTCGACAGTTCTTATTGCCACCCCTTGCCTGAAGGGCATCGGTTTCCAATGTTGAAGTACGAGCTCATTCCTGAACAGTTATTGTATGAAGGTCTCGTCACCGGGCTTGACCTTTTTTCTCCGGATCTGGTTCCCGAAGAGGTCATTCTACTGACGCATCAGAAAAATTATTGGGAGCGACTCCGCGACCTCAGATTGAGCCCCAAAGAGGAGAGACGTACCGGTTTTCCCTTGTCAAAATCTTTAATTGAGCGAGAGCGGCGTATTGTTGGCGGAACAATAACCTGCTGTGATTTCGCTAGAGAATTCGGTATAGCATTCAATGTTGCTGGTGGCACACATCATGCTGGCAGCAATTGGGGAGAGGGCTTTTGTCTGTTAAATGATCAGGCAGTAGCAGCCAACTACTTACTCGAAGTAGGTAAAGCCAACCGTATTTTAATAATAGATTTGGATGTGCACCAGGGTAACGGCACTGCTGAAATTTTTCAAAATGAAAAAAGGGTGTTTACTTTCTCGATGCATGCTGAAAAAAACTTCCCCTTCCATAAAGAAAAGTCTGACTGGGATATTGGCGTGGCGAACGGTATTTCAGATGAGGAGTATTTGAATCTCTTACAATCGGCTTTACCGGAACTTTTCGCAACAGTAAGGCCTGATTTTGTTTTTTACCTTTCTGGCGTTGACGTATTGGCAACGGATAAATTAGGTCACTTAAGTTTGAGCAGGGAAGGCTGCAAAAGGAGGGATCGCATGGTTTTTGAGTATTGCAGTAGAGAGGGTGTTCCAGTGCAGGTAAGCATGGGCGGAGGCTATTCTCCCAAGATACAGGATATCGTAGAAGCTCATTGTAATACTTTTCGGGTTGCTCGTGATATTTATTTCTGAAAGAAAGTCGGGGCACGTTTCGATGGAGTAAATCTGAGATACCGGAAACAAAAATCGCATGGGAAGTTTTTATAGAAGTAAATAATATGTTTAAGATGAATCAGGAATTAAATCAAAGAGAGCAAGACTTGGATCTACCGGGAGAAAACGAGCAGGATAATAATAACGCAAATCAGGATGAACGCGACGGAGTTGAAACGGTAGTCAGTGATAACGACAATATGGACCCAATTCCCAGCGAGGAGCAGCTTGAAGAAAAGAAGAAGCCTGACAACTAAATGTGGATAAGCTTTTTTTGAATATTGAATAGATAGCTTCAAATTCGTACTCTTGAAGAAACCGACAAGTAGTAGATGAATTTACATTTTAGAAAAATTGCGGGGGAGCTGTCTTTATCAGAGAAGCAAGTAAGCACTACCGTGGGATTATTAGATGAGGGTGCTACTGTGCCATTTATTTCTCGTTATCGCAAGGAATTGACGGGTAGTTTGGATGAAGTGCAGGTGGCGGCAATTCGTGACCGCATAGAGCAGCTTCGTGAATTGGATAAGAGAAGAGAAGCTATTCTTAAATCGCTGATTGAGCTTGGAAAGCTGAGCCCAGAACTTGAAAAGCTAGTAAGAGAGGCTGAAACAATGACCAGCCTGGAAGATATTTATCTTCCCTACAGACCGAAGAGAAAAACACGCGCTTCTGCTGCAAGGGAAAAGGGTCTTCAGCCCCTTGCCGATTTGCTTTTGGAACAGGGGAGCTTTGATCCTGTTTTGGAGGCAAAGCGATACCTGTCTGAAGAGAAGGGAGTTAAGTCTGAAGAAGATGCGCTTGCAGGGGCGAGGGATATCATTGCAGAGCACATCAATGAAAATGCCGAAGCCCGGGGCCAGATGCGGGAGCTGTTTATCGAAAAAGGCAGTTTCACCTCAAAGGTTATAGAAGGCAAAGAAGAGGAGGGAAGCAAGTATAAGGATTATTTTGACTGGACAGAGCCTGTGAAAACTGCACCTTCTCACCGGGTGCTCGCGATGCGGCGTGCTGAGAAGGAACTTATTCTTTCGCTGGATATCTCCCCTGCGGAGGAAGATGCTATTGGGCTTTTGAATCGGCTCTTCATAAAGAGCAGCAATCGCGCTTCTGAACAAGTTCTCTTAGCTATTAACGACAGTTATAAAAGACTTCTTAAGCCTTCGATTGAAACGGAGATCCGCTTATTCACCAAGCGAAAAGCCGATGAAGAGGCGATCAGAGTTTTCGCCGAAAACGCCCGACAGCTATTGCTGGCTGCTCCCCTTGGTCAAAAAAGGACGCTAGCTATTGACCCGGGATTTAGAACAGGCTGCAAAGTAGTCTACCTGGACGAACAGGGGCAGCTAATAGAAAATACAACAATTTTCCCTCATACGGGAGCAGGAGGAGCAGCCGAGGCTGCTAAAACAGTACGGCACTTGGTGGATAAACATCAGGTAGAGGCAATTGCGATCGGCAATGGTACTGCCGGACGGGAAACCGAAGCTTTCGTTAGAGGGCTTCAGCTCGGGAACGTCACGGTAGTGATGGTAAATGAAAGTGGGGCATCTATTTATTCTGCTTCAGATGCCGCCAGAGAAGAATTTCCTGATAGAGACCTTACAGTTCGTGGAGCAGTCTCTATCGGACGACGGTTGATGGATCCTTTGGCGGAACTGGTGAAAATTGATCCGAAGTCTATTGGTGTCGGACAGTACCAGCATGATGTGGATCAGAATAAACTTCAGAGCTCTCTGGATGACACCGTTATTAGCTGTGTTAATGCTGTTGGCGTCGAATTAAATACTGCATCTAAGCAAATTTTAGCTTACATCTCGGGTCTTGGTCCTCAGCTGGCGCAAAACATAGTGGAATTCAGAAATAAAAACGGCGCTTTCAAAAGAAGAGAAGACCTTAAAAAAGTCCCCCGTTTGGGAGAAAAAGCTTATGAGCAGGCGGCTGGGTTTTTAAGAATCCGGAACGCTCAATATCCTCTCGATTCAAGCGCAGTTCACCCGGAGCGGTATTCGCTGGTGGAGAAGATGGCATCTGACCTAAATTGTCAGGTCGGAGATTTGATGAAGGATGATTCGCTGCGAAAGAAAATAAGACTGGAAAATTACACGAGTGAATCGGTTGGATTGCCTACACTGACAGATATCATTCAGGAACTCGCTAAGCCGGGTCGTGATCCACGCGAAAAATTCGAGTCTTTCAGTTTTACAGATGGTGTTAATGATATTGCTGACTTGAGGGTAGGGATGAAGTTGCCGGGCATCGTAACGAATATTACTAATTTTGGCGCTTTTGTCGATATTGGAGTACATCAGGACGGGTTGGTTCATCTTAGCCAATTATCTAATCGCTTCGTGAAGGATCCGAACGAAGTAGTTAAAGTTCATCAAAAGGTAGAAGTTATTGTCACCGAAGTTGATGTTAACAGAAAACGCATTTCGTTGTCAATGAAAACAGAGGAGCAGGAGGCTAAGAAACCGAAGCAGAGACAAGGAGAACGTAAGGAGAAGAAACCTCAGGAGAGTGATATGGCGACGAAGTTGGCGGCTCTCAAAAGCAGGTTTTCTTAAGTTAAAAAAAATGTTGGTGGAGCAAAACCAACGGGGGCGCCCGTTGTATTATTAATATGCATCAACATTTATCTGAAAATAAAGAGAAGAAAACGTTCAACATCTACGTGAATTTGTTCTCCAACGGCGAATTCAGCGAAATGGTAGTTACGCAAGACGCAAATGAATATCAGGTAAGCTTAGAGGATACCTATATGGGTACTCTTTCTTACAATGATGATAAGAGTTGGCAGCTGGTCAACGGCTCGATTCCTTCTTACCTCATATCTGATATTACAAGAAACATCGGCGTAAGTTGATCATGTCAAACTTCTTTTGAAAGCAAAAGCCACTCATTTTTGAGTGGCTTTTGCTTTTAAGAACGAGAGGAATCAGTTTGAAGCTACCATGGGAGAGAACTTAGTTACCTGATTTTTAACCGGCTTCAGGGTCCTCAGGTACGTATATATCGCTTCCAAATCCGTTGCTTTCATACCGGCATACATTGTCCAGGGCATTATCGTTTGAAAATCTCCGGGATTCACTTCTCTTTCTGCATTAGCATTTTCGTGTGCCTTAAATCTGCTTACAAACTGTTCTTTAGTCCAGCTGCCAATCCCAGTTTCTTTATCCGGTGTGATGTTCGCCGACGTTACTTTTCCTCCCGGTAGACCAAAGTCCTGGCCGCCCGCAAAGTCCATCCCCTCCATAAATTCGCCTTTTTCCTGCTTGGTGTGGCAATCGCGGCAGGCAGCTGATCGAACAAGGTAAGCGCCATAGGCCAGCTGATTACTTTCGGAAGGAATGGGTGTCAAATTAGCCTCTTCAGGCATAGTATTCACCAGGAAGTTCAACGGAAAGTCAAGGCTTCGCTCTGGAGACGAAGTTGCTTGAGAAGGCAGTGTTCGGATATAAGCAATGATCGAGTAAATATCCTCTTTGTCCATCTTGCCATAAGATTTGTAGGGCATGATGGGAAAAATTGCTGAACCGTCTTTTTTAACTCCAGAAGTAATTGCTCTGAATATCTCACCATCGGTCCAGTTCTTCAAATTGTATGGAGTGATGTTTGGTACATACACCTCTCCCGGAAATCCAACGTTATGATCAAACTTTTCTCCGCCAGTTCCAATACCTTTTGGGTCTAGTGGCCCTGAGAACTTTGACCAATCTCTGGTCGAATGGCAGTCAATACAGACGGCAACGTGGTTTGCGAGATATTTCCCCCGCGCAATTCTTTCAGGGGTTAATTCAACTTTCAGTTTCGGAGCCTCTTCCAGGTCTGGAAGGGCGAATTTAACATAGCTTAGACCGGCGCCAGCAAAAATAAAAATTGCAATTAGCACGTAGATAGTGATTTTTCCAGCTTTTTTCATGTGATTGCGATAATTTAGTATGTCACAATATAGTAAAAATCAATCGATTAAAACTTTTACTAGTTGAGATTGAAAGACGATGCAACTCATCAATTTGCTACAAGCTGCTAAAAAAAACTAGTATTCAAGACAGAACTAGTCCTAGGTGTTTTTATATTTGAAAGAACTGGGCTAGCCCGGGTCCATATAACCTTAAAAATTACTATGAGATTCCATAAAATCGTTCTCCTGCTTTCCGGTGTACTGATGTTTAAACCTGCTGTGGCTCAGCAAAGAGACGCTGGAAAACCAAACATCATTTTCATTCTTGCAGACGACTTAGGGTACGGAAATTTATCAAGTTACAATCCTAAAACTCCTGTTTCCACACCCAATATTGATAAGCTAGCCCAAGAGGGTACAAAATTTACCAGATTTTACGCAGGAAGCACTGTTTGTGCTCCCTCAAGGGCATCGCTAATGACAGGAAAACACATGGGGAACGCTTACGTCCGGGGAAACGGAAACGTTTCTTTACGTGCAAAGGATACCACGCTCGCAGAATATTTGCAACGAAGCGGCTATGTTACGGGGATGTTCGGGAAGTGGGGACTAGGATTAGAAAATGAGCCGGGAGCTCCTCATTTAAAAGGGTTTGACTCATTTTACGGATACTTGCTCCAGCGCCATGCCCATTATTATTTTACTGATCACTTGTTTCAGGTGAAAGATAAAAAGTTGACGAAAGTAAAAGTTGATTCTTCTCAGTATACGCAAGATTTGATCATGGAAAATGCCTTAACGTTTATACAAGATCATAAAGACCGACCTTTTTTCCTGTACCTCTCAACTACTTTACCTCATGCTGAACTTCAGGTGCCAGATACCTTACTGAGGCGGTTTCAGCATGCGGACGGAACTAGTAAGTTTGCTCCTGAAAAACCCTATATCCGAAAAGGGGAATCCTATCACACCCAGCTGCAGCCACGTGCTGCCTTCGCAGCAATGATGTATCGGCTCGATCAGGATATAGCAAGATTAATGCAGCAGCTCAAACAACTCGGCATCGACGAGAATACTTACGTGTTTTTTACCAGCGACAACGGTCCTCACCAGGAAGGAGGTGGTGATCCTGAATTTTTTGATAGTAATGGTCCGCTGAAAGGGTTAAAACGAGACCTATACGAAGGGGGGATCCGGGTTCCTTTGCTAGTGAGAGCACCTGGAAAGGTTCCTGCAGGAAAAGAAAGAAATGACATATGGGCTTTTTGGGATGTGCTTCCAACGCTTGGCTCTTTAACTCAAACCGCAACCCCTTCGTCTATTGATGGCATCTCTTTTGCCAATGCCTTAAAAGGTCAGAAGCAGGCTAAACAGCACGATTACCTTTACTGGCAGTTTAATGAAGGAAACCATAAGGAAGCTATCATGCAGGGTGACTGGAAACTCATTCGCTTTAAGGAAAAAGGCAAAGCTGAAGTTCTGGAACTATACAATCTGAGAACAGATGTTGGTGAAGAAAAAAATGTAGCAACTGCTAATCCCGCTAAGGTAAAAGCGTTGAGAGCATTGATGGAAAAAGCAAAATCGCCTGCAGAACACCCGCTGTTTGACTGGTCTGCCGTAGAGAACTAATGCATCTCAAGTTGATGACAGGCCCAATATCGTGGAGGAGATCAAATTTTCAAATGTTCTTCAAGTCGGGCTCCGATAGCTTCCAGCAAGCCTTTGGAAAGTTCAAATTTGCTAATGTGATTATGCCAGGTATTGGTATCCTTTTTCTTATAAATGTTGTAAATCGTACTGTATAAGACCACCTTCACCTCCACCGTTTCGGGGGTAACGTGGGAGCTATCCAGAAATACGGAATAGATCCGGTCATCATACTCAACCTTAAAATCGATCATGGGGCAAAGATAATTATCGGCTTCATTGCAGCACCGATTGTTGAAAGATTGCGCCCCTGACTGTTATGGGTAAGTTCGTGCTTTACTCTACTTTTTTTGCAAGATGGGTTTGTCCGCCTTGCAATAGTATTAGCTGTATCACTTTCCCGTTTTCGTCTCTTTTGAATTCAACTTCCGCATCGATTACTTTCAGGAAAAAACGATCTTCTTTTTCAGCAAATAGTTCGGCTCTCGGCTGACCAGTTGGTTGCCCGAAAAGCCTTTCACCCTCGGCGGTTATCGTTATTTTAAACTGAGGGGTAAGTTCATACACCCCGGTATATCGGCCAAGTACTTCAGCGTTAAGCTTGATCTCTTTTTTGGGAGATGGCAGGGTGTAGCTTTTTTCATAAACAATGGCAAGTGCGTCTTTGGTAATTGCCATGAGGTTCGGATTTCCATAATTATTAACCATAGCAACAAACACGTCGTCTTGAGGAACCATCGCAAGGTTAGACGTGAATCCAAAAATCCCACCCGAGTGAGATACAACCTGTTCTCCGTGTATACTGTCGATTAAAAAACCATATCCATACTTGTTTCGAACAGGGTTGAGGGCTGTCTTGAGAGATTCTTTTGATATCACTCTCCCTGAGATCAATCCGCGGTACCAATTATAGAGGTCGCCCGTACTACTGTAGATCGCGCCAGCTGCGTAGGAAACACTGGAATCCACAAGGGAGGCTTCCACGTGTTCGGTTTCTGAAAGTACGAAATATCCTTTCGCTTTACGGGCATCTGATAGTCCACTGAAATTAAAACCGCTGGACTGCATGTTCAACGGGTTGAATACCATATCCCGGATTACTTGTTCATAAGGCTTTTTAGTAACACGCTGTATAATATAGCCTAAAAGCATATAACCGGAATTGCTGTAATTCCATTTTGTGCCAGGACTGAAGTCGAGTGGTTTATCTTTGAAAAGAGCAATCATCGCTGTTTCGGAAATTGGCAGCGTTGCACTCTTGGCCATAAAAGTTTGATCGTTTGTATAGTTAGGAATGCCTGAAGTGTGCGTCAGAAGATGTTCGATAGTAATGCTGTCACCCTTGGGATAGCCAGGAAAGTATTTTGTGATTTTGTCCTTGGTGCTTAGCTTTTTTTGTTCCTGCAGCTTAAGTATAGCTACGGCAGTGAACTGCTTCGTTATAGAACCGATTTGGTAAATAGTATTTGCGTCGTTCTTAACGCTATCCTGCACGGATTTCAGACCATAGCCCTCATGCAATAGAACTTTTCCATTCTGCGCTACTAGTACCGAGCCGTTGAATTTATGTAGTTTGGCATAGGTCTCAAACAGTTCTCTTAGCTTCTGTTCTTTATTTTGGGCGAATAAGAGGGCAGAAATTCCAATCAGGAATACTACCATTAGCAGGCGTTTAATATTCATACTGATTTAGAATACATTACCAGCCCACTTGTTACAGTTGTGTTAAAGTTCAGCCTGCTGCCGTTTTTTGTATCGGAATACAAGGCTTGAAAACGGGATAATTAGCAGACCGGCGATAAAAAATGAAATGAACGCGCTCCGAAGACCCAAGGCATGGGCAATATAACCGATCATCGGCGGGCCAATCAGCATTCCTGTGATGACATAAGTTGTGATAATAGAAATGGTCATTCCAGGTGAATATTTCTCAGTCGTACCCGCAAGCGTAAAAGTCATTGGGATCACAGATGCCGTTCCAAAGCCAACGAGTGAAAAGCCGATAAGAGCGGGCCAAAAGGTAGGAAAAGCGATAGCTAAAAAGATTCCGAGCGCTATTAGTACCGAACTAATAATGAACATCCTCGGCATTCCAATTCGATCAATAATCCTGTCGGACACAAAACGGGAAAGCGCCATGAAGGTCATGAAAATAAGATACCCAGCTGTGAATATTTCTTCATCCACAACCTCTTTAAAATAAATCCCACTCCAATCGAACATACCACCTTCGCAAAGAGCAGAAAGAAAAGCTAGCACTCCAAGGAAAAAAATGAATGGATCCGGCTTGCCTATAATCAATTTGTTTCCGGAAGGAGAGCGATCGTTCCTCATTAGAAAAGGATAGGCAAAGGCGGTGGCGACCAGCGTAATGGCGGTTACAATAAAAAAGTGTGTGGTGATGGAGGTTTGAAAGTTTAGCAGAATAGTGGAAAAACCAACACCAACAATCCCGCCCGTGCTCCAAAGGCCATGAAAAGCGCCGTTTATTTTTCTGTTATATATTTTTTGAAGGGTGATAGCCTGCGTATTCATAGCGATATTCAAAACTCTCATTGAAAAGGCAAAAAGAAAGATCGCCGCAACAAGCGTAAGGGTTGATGTAGAATAGCTAATGAACAGTAGCGAGATGGCATTTGCCACAAATGCTGCCACAAGTGGAATACGACTATCGAAACGGGAAACAAGGAAGCCCGAAATTGGCAGTCCAAGCAAAGAGGCGATAGGCATAGTGAAGAGCAAAGATCCAAGCTCGGCCTCATTAAAACCAAAAGCAGTTTTTATTGTCGGAATCCGCGACGCCCAAGTCGAGAAGCAAAAGCCGGTTAAAAAGAAAAATATACTTAATGCTATTCTTTGTTTTTGTTTTAAATCCATCAGATGCTGTCCTCGGTCTTTCTGTAAAATCGGCCGCAAAAGTACGGTTAAGAGCACCTAAAACAAAGGATGGTTCGATTAAGATGTTGGCATATTGTAAAAAGATTTGGGCTCTATACTTATTTTATCTATTTTTTTCCAAATAATTATGGAACGATCTCCTTCAATCAATTATAACGCTAATCAAGAGATGAAGCGCGTCCAAGCAGTTAGACGCTTCCGCAAGCATAATCTCTATAACCTGGAAAATCTGGAAGAGCTTGTTACCATAGCATCAAACATTTGTCAGGCTCCTATCGCTTACATATCCCTAATAGATGAAGCGGACCAGGTTTTCATTGCGAAAAAGGGATTGGATATCGAAGGTATGGACCGGACAGAATCATTCTGCGACGAGACAATTCAACAGCCCGATCTCTTAGTTATTGAGGATGCAAGCCGGGACCCCAAGTATTCCTCTAATCCCTTTGTCGCTGGAGAGCCGTTTATAAGATTTTACGCGGGAATGCCAGTAAAGACACTTGAAGGAGACAATATCGGGACAATCTGTGTAATTGATAAAGAACCTCATCAATTAACTGACTATCAAAAAGAGAGCCTCAAAATACTTGCTAATCAAGCTATTTATCTTATTCAGCTTAGGATGGCGGTTGATGTTGTGAATACACAAAAAGAGTTAATCAGGAATTCGGAGGCAATTTTTAAAGACAAGTTTTTTGCTCAGAATGAGCAGATTAAGTCAATTGCCGTTTTTCTGGCTCACCAGGTAAGTGGTCCAGTAGCGAGCATGAAGGGATTAATGACTTTGGCAGGTGCTGCTTCTGTCCACGAGACCAACGAATACATGAGGTTGATGGAGGTTGTTCTCGACCAGATGGATGAGGCCGTTCGCCTGGTTTCTTCCAGTGCATTCAACGCTTTAGAAGAAACACCTTATATAAATTAAGGGAAGGTGGTTCGCCTTCCCTTTGTTTTTATTCCTGTTAGATGCCTATGGTTCTACAACTTTAAACAGCATACCCTGTGTTACGCGGTCGGTTAACTTCATGCCGTTTAACACTGCGTGTTCCTCCAGACGGGTGGCAGCTACATTGTAGCTCCGAAGAGCCTGTTCAAGTGTACCCGTTTGCTTAACCGTTTTAACGCGTACCCGTTCCGCTTTTTTATTCAGTTTTGATGCGTCTGTTAGTTCGCGAAAGTTCTGCATGCTGGAGCTGAAGGTAGCAGTATAGTTGTTAAATGTGTTGGCATTCGTCACACCGATTAAGTGATAGACATTATTCTGGTGTTGGATGAAATAGGAGAGCGTCCTTAAGGTCCCTTGTTCTGTAGTCTGGTCGGCAACTGCTGTAATAGCTCTTAACCCGTTCACTGTTGTTTCTCGGGATTCAACAGTAGTGAGGTTATATCGTTTTAAAGCAGCGCTTGCCGCCTCCTGTAGCGAAGCTCCTGGCGCCAAAGTTAGCATCATCATAGCACCACCATTTTCCGGTGCCATTTGGAATGCGGTAGGAGAGTTCTGATACTTCCATCCCTGAGGAATAGGGAACTGTAATTTTAATACCGGATGATAAAAGAATCCTTTCTCCACGAACCCTTGCTTCGGATCTTCTCCGAATACAATTCCGTCGATCATGCGGAGGTACGAGTCTCTTCCTACTTGTAGATTTTTCGCATTCAGTTTCTGTTGCATCTCTGTTGCCAATTGATTTACTGTAACCAGACGGTCTGCCGGATTCGGGTGGGTAGATAAGAAATTCGGGAGATCGCCGCTTCCGCTATTCTCGCTCTGCCGCTGCAAGGTGTTAAAGAATTGAGCCATGTGGTGTGCGTCGTAGCCGATTTTTGTTGAATACTCGACACCAAGACGATCAGACTCCCGCTCATCGTCTCTTCCAAACTTAAGGAACAAAAGACCCAACCCCTGCGAAGCAGTTTCTGCAAATTGTCCAAATTCCGGAGATATTACCATCCCCGCTATCATTCCCAACTGACCGAGCATGGCGTTACGCTGTTGAATAACAGAATGGCGGGCGGTGACGTGGCCGATCTCATGTCCTAACACCCCTGCGAATTCGGCTTCGTTGTTAAAGTGGGCCATAATGCCTCTGGTAAAGTAGACATAGCCGCCTGGTACCGCGAATGCATTTACTATTTCTGAATCCACAATGCGAAAGGTATATTCGAGATTAGGACGGTGGGAGACAGCGCCCATTTTCTTCCCGATTCGATTAATGAATTCCTGTAATTTCTGATCTTCATATAAGCCATATTGCTGGATAATTGCCGGGTCAGATTCTTTACCCATAGCTATTTCTTGTTCCTCTGACATCAGAACGACTTGCCGTTTTCCGGTGACAGGATTTACGGCGCAGGTATTGAGCAGGAACAGACTCGCAATTAATCCGCTTGCGACAAATATTTTTTTCATAACACACTATTTAATAATTTTTGGATGCTGGTCAAGATCACCCACTTAGGGATCTTTCAAACATTAAGCCAGTATTTTCTTTAAAAGATTTTTCTTTAATCGAAGTAATTAAAAAAGATCGGTCTTAACAATATTTAAAGACGATCAAAGTTTTTATACTTGGATTTAGCTTGGTGGTGAAGTAGATTCTGGTGGATGGCTAAAAATAGTTTATGCAGTAGTAAAGCAAAAACGCTTGCTGATTGTATAATGGAATTAAGAAAAAAATGAATCTACGCTTACTAACTGCCGCTGTCTTTATTAGTTCTCTGTCTGCCTGTTCTTCGTTATACATGCCCAATGTACCTAATACTCCGATGTTAAGTGCTCCGGGAGAGCTGCATGCAAGTGCACATATCTCCCTAAGAGGTAATGCCAGTTTTAACACGGCCTATGCAGTTTCCAATCATTTGGGTGTAATTGCTAACGGTTCAATGATGAATAATCAACGGGATCGGAAAGATTTTAAACATAATCTTATCGAGGCTGGTGCTGGCTATTTCAGTACCTTTGGTCCTGCTAATAATCGGATTCTTGAAATCTATGGAGGCTTAGGAAGGGGTAGTAGCGAGCGTATTTACAAAGAACGCGATATGCAGGGCGCATTAACTTATGATCGGTTTGAAACATCTTTCAATAAGTTATTTTTCCAGGTAAATTATAGCTCAAAGCGAAAAAGAGACTTGCGCATTTTTGGAGGGAATTTCCCCTTAAACTACGGTACTGCCCTACGTGCTAGTCATGTTTCAATGCGGGAGTTTACAAGAAATGATGTTGCTCAGGACCTGGAAGAGAACATTTTTCTCGAACCTGTTTTCTTCACCCGAATGTCCGTAAGCAACTCTGTACAAATACAGTATACCAGCGGTAGTAACTTTGGTTTGTTCAATCGAAAATTTTTAACAGCAGGTAATTCGGTATTCACGATAGGGTTGGTGATTAACGTAGGAGGGAGAAACCTGAATAGCACAGGCTCCCCCCGGTAATTATTCAGCAGGACCGAGTAGCTTAATAGACAAACCAGAAATTGCTCGTCCTACTTTTATCTGACAGCTTAACCTACTGTCATAGTCAGATTCTGGAACTGCTTCAAGCGTCATAATTTCTTGGTCCAGTTGTTCCGGAAGCAAGTTATCGCCCTGTATTACTCTGCAGTGGCAATCGGCACAAAGCCCCATTCCACCACAGGTAGCACGCATCGGATACTGGAAGGTTTTTAGCGTCTCCATTAAATTGAGATCGATGTCTTCGGGAATCTCCAGCTGCTGGATTCGTCCTTTTTGGTCCTCTACGGTAACAATAATCATCACTAAAAAGTATTTACGCCATACACCGTCGTGTACTTAAAACTTAACTTCAGGTCCGGGTATACAAATTTGAAAGCACTCTGGGCCATTAAAGCCGCCTCGTGGAAGCCACAGAGAATAAGTTTTAATTTTCCCGGGTATGTATTTATATCCCCGATAGCAAAAACGCCTTCAATATTTGTAGAGTAGTCAATGGTATTTACCTCAATGGCTGACTTGTCGATGTTCAGCCCCCAGTCTGCTATAGGTCCCAGCTTAGGTGTAAGACCAAAAAGGGGGATAAGGTAATCTGCAGCAATAGTTTGCTGCTCCCGGTTCTTGTCCACAACTAACACATTCTTAAGCCTTCCATTACCACTGATGGCTGTTATATTCGACTGTAGCACCAAATTGATTCTGCCTTGTTGGGCTAGTTCAACAACTTTTTCGGCTGAATCAGGAGCACCTCTGAAGCTATCTCCCCGATGCACTAAGGTTACTTCTGAGGCAATGTCGGCCAGAAAGATAGTCCAATCGAGTGCAGAGTCGCCTCCACCGGCTAAAACGAGCTTTTTATCCCTATACAACTCCGGGTTTCTAACCATGTACGAAACCCCTTTTCCTTCAAACTGCTCCAGGTTTTCAATTGCAGGTTTGCGTGGTTCAAAGCATCCCAGGCCTCCGGCTATCACCACCACCTTGCTATGTACTTCAGTATCCTCGAAGGTTTTTACGATAAAGCTCCCGTCTTCCAGTTTTTCCAATTCATCAACCCGCTGACCAAGGGAGAAAGTAGGGTTAAATGGTTTGATCTGCTCCATCAAACCGTCCACCAGTTCCTGGGCATTTATCACGGGGAAACCCGGAATATCATAGATGGGTTTTTGGGGATAAATCTCTGAGAGCTGGCCACCTACTTGGGGCAAGACGTCTACGAGGTGACAACGCATTTTCAGTAATCCAGCTTCAAATACAGCGAATAAACCTACCGGACCAGCGCCTATAATGCAAATATCAGTTACAATCTTTTCCATACTCATTTTTTATCAAAGATGAGCTGAAAGACCGCCTGGGGCAAATGACTATAATTGATCCAATATTACTTTAGGTTATAGTTGGCCAGGCAGAAGCGTTTAAACGAGTCGATCAATTTGGAGTTGTGGCCGTGAAGTTGAATAAACTGAAACGTTCGGAAAATTTCCAGCCCTTTGATTTCAATTATAGCTAATTCGTTGTTCTTAACCTCCCTGGTAACAGTTTGGATTGAAAGAAACGCGGCGGACTCAGAGTAAAGTAAATATTGTTTAATGCTGACACTGCTTTCCAGTTGAGCCTCAATTATTAGATCTTTCGGATTGATTCTTGCTTTTTGCAAGGCCTTGAAAATAACGTCCAAAGTGCCTGAGCCGTGCTCACGAAGTATCAATGGAATAGTTAACAGTTGTTGAGGTGTAATTTCAGCCAGTTTTGCCAGTTGACTTTTTGCTTTTGCTACCAAAACAATCTCGTCTTTCATAAACTGGTCGTAGGCGATCTGAGGATAATGAACATTTCCTTCAACCAGGCCAATATCAATTTTCTCTTCGAGGAGTTGCTGCGTAGTGAAGTCGGTGTTTCCCTGGACAAATTTAAAATTGACGGTCGGGTTGCTTTTCTTGAACGAAGCCAGAATTTTAGGAAGCACATGGTTGGCAATAGTAGTACTCGCCCCGATGCGCAGCGAACCGCCGGGAATGTTATTAACTTGGAGGAGTTCCGCTTCCATCTCTGCGTAGATGTCGAAGATCTTTTCAGCATGACGCATAAGGACTTCTCCGGATCTGGTTAAGGAGATGCTGTTGCCATTCCGCCTGAACAGTGGTACCGCAAGCTGCTGCTCCAATTCATGAATATGTTTAGTGACGGCAGGTTGAGTGATAAAAAGCTCGGCTGCGGCTTTGGTGAAACTGAGCTTTTGCGCAACGGTATAAAAAACTTTTAAGCGGAAGTCGAATATCATGATGAAAAGATTGGTCTAAGATAGCTTTTGGACGGGAAAAAACGGGGTTTGAAATACCGGCGTTGTAAACTAAACCGGATAGGAGCGGATACCGGCCGGCGGCTAAGGCCTGAGGGCGTATGAGCGGATAGCCGGACAGGAGGTGTGCAATGGTAGACTGTTGGTTTTCTAATTCTTGTTAGCGGTAACAGTAGTAATAAATTGGTGCACCGTGAAGGTAGAGAGCTGTCCGCCTGGGCCGTTGAGGTTGTAGTCAAAGCCATGGGTAGCCCAGGGCAGGGTAAGGAGAAAATGCGGAACGCTGGCCGACTCTAACCTCCTGATAAGCCGTAGGTTGTGTTCATAAGCCACAAGAACATCGTTCTTACCGTGAATCATGAGGGTGGGAGGGCTGTTTTTATCAACGAATTCGACCGGGGAGCTTTCGAAGTATTTTTCGGGAATTTCCTGGTAAGTGCCCCCAAGGTACTGTTCCATCACTTTTTTTGAATCCATTACCCACTTGCTGGCTGGTTGCGAGTAGCCCCACACCATATCGGCGGGGCCGTAAAGGCTGATAACACCTTGAATAGCAGCGGTTCTCTCGGTATAAGCGGCCATGAGTGCGACTTGCGCTCCGGCTGAACGGCCTAGCAGGACGAAGTTCGCCGTGTCGATATTTAGTTGTTGGTGGGATCTGTTAAGAAAGGCGAGAGCCTGTTGTACGTCCTCCAGCGGGCTGGGACTGTGGTGGGCAGGCGCCAGCCGGTAATTTATAGCTGCAACGTGAAAGCCAGCTTTGGCAAGGTAATGATTCAGTTCGGGCAATTGGAAACTGTCGCCGCTGCTCCATGACCCACCGTGAATAACTACGATACAGGGTCTTTTTCCAACTTTTTGTGCCGGGTAAAAATTCAGTTGCAGTTGGGGGCTATTGCGGTAAATGAAAGTCTGATACTGGACTTTGTCGTCATAATTGCCCGAAAATAGCTTCGTGAAGCTGAGCGGCTGTGTTGGCGGAACTGCTGATTGTGGAAAAGATTTTCCGAACTTGCTGGCGAGGTTTTGTGACACAATATAGGCTCTGAAAATTGGACTTATACTGAGTGCCAGTGCAATTAATCCCACCGTGGTTCCTGCTAGCTGGTACTTTTGTTCGCCAAGGAAACCAGACATCAAAACTAAAGAGATCAGGAAGGAGAGCAGTAGCGGGAACTCTGTGACCGCAACAGAAAGTAGCCACAAATGATAGGTGGGTGCTTTTAAAACAGCGAGCAAGGAAACCAGAAGGAGAAGTATGGAAAGTATCAGTCGGATCATGAATTGTAGTGGCAGCAAGATAAAAAGAAATTAAGAGGCTTTCGGGAATTCTTCAAGTTGATCGAGTTTATTAGTTTCTTAAATAATGCTAATTTTATCGCTTCAGCTTTTTAAGGAAAAATAATGGAGTGGATTTCTGTTGAAGATAGGTTACCAACCTCGGAAATGGATTTACTGGTATGCACTAATACCTATTATATGGGAGTGGGATGGTACTATCCGCAAACACAAAAGTGGGATTTTGAGATTCAAAAACATACAGAGGCAGATTTGGGCGAAGTAACACATTGGATGCCGATGCCTAAGCCACCGGAGATATTTTAATGAAAAAGCCAGGACCGATGCCCTGGCTTTCGTCTTCAAACCTGCGTTCTTTTCCACTTACCTTTTCGGAACAACAAAATCCCAGTTAAGGTGATGGCTGTTTCGGCGATGGGAATGGATAAGAATACCCCCAGGGGACCTAGCTCGAACTGCTTTGCAAGCAAGTACGCCAATGGGATCTGGAAAAACCAGAACCCGCCCAGGTTGATCCAGGTAGGCGTCCAGGTATCGCCCGCACCGTTGAAGGAGTTGATAAGAACCATCCCGATACCGTAAACTATAAAACCCACGCTCATCACATGGAGCGCCAGTACTGCAATTTGCTGCACTTGGACATTGTTTGTAAAGAACGATGCAAACAGATCAGCATTAAAAAATAGCAGTAAGGAGACGGTCCCCATGAAAATCATGTTGTATTTGGCGGTTATAATGACTGACCGTTCGGCTCGGTCGAGCTGTTTTGCTCCCAGATTTTGGCCAACCAGCGTAGCTGCTGCATTGCTTAATCCCCAGGCGGGAAGCATAAAGAACATCATCAGTCGCAAGGCCGTCTGATAACCAGCGGAGCCATCGTCGCCTCCGGTGGTAGCTACAAGTTGCGCAAGAAAAATCCAGCTGCAGGATGCTACCACAAACTGGAAGACACCAGGGGTGGCAATCTTTACCAGCGCGGCGATTTGCTGAAAATCTGGTTGAAAATCTGAAAATTTAACTTTCAAAGCACTTTTTCCTGAGAAGAGGTGGTATAGCTGGTAGAATACCCCTAAGCCGCGACCTATTGTTGTAGCGATTGCTGCTCCGGTAAGACCAAATGCTGGAATCGGACCGATACCGTTAATAAGGACCGGGCATAGAATGATGTTGATAATATTGGCTATCCACAAACTCTTCATCGCGATGGCTGCGTCCCCAGCCCCTCTGAAAATACCATTGATTAGAAACAGCAGCACAATAAATATGCTACTGCCCATCATGATACGGACAAATGGAGTTCCTTCTGCTGCTACTTCAGCGGATGCACCCATAATTAATAAGATGTCAGTGGCAAAGCTTATTCCGGCGATGGTGAGCAATAGAGTAAACCCTACTGCAATAAGTACCGCCTGCATGCCTGCCTTTGAAGCTGCTGCGCGATCTTTTTCACCGATACGCCGTGCTACTACAGCTGTTGCGGCCATACTCATACCTACTGCAAGCGAATATAAGATGGTGAGAACCGACTCTGTAAGTCCTACGGTTTGTATGGCGGCGCTACTATTGGGAAGATGTCCTACAAAATAGAGGTCAACCAGTGCGAACACTGATTCGAGCACCATTTCAAGCATCATAGGTATTGCCAGTAATACCACAGATTTTCGGATACTACCTTGTGTATAGTCGGTTTCTTTGCCTTGCAAAGCGTATTGTACTGCTTTAAAAAAGTCAGAAAGTTTTCCTGTTAGCTGATTTGAGCTAGTCATAGAAGATTAATAAGTTAAGGATTAGAAAAAATACAGGCCTTGGGGCGCTGCAATTACAATTAAGGAAGGAGGGTGCCCTGTGATGATGCGGGCTGTTAAACTATCATCGTTCAGAAAGATTTCGCACAAATATAATTCTCTTTAGAGAAAATACCAGAACGATCAGCCGCTGTTTTTTTAATCATCGGTGTTTATATAAAATTACGTCCTTGATGAATGCCCTTTTGCGCGGGACGAATAAGGTACTAGAAGTGACAAAATAAATTATCAGAGGAATTTGCATAATTCGAAATTGTGCTCTACCTTTGTTTCGTCACTATTGTGATAAGGTTTAGGTTGCCCCGATGTTTCTCATAAACGCGGGGCTTTTTTATTTTTTATATTTTCACATCCCATCTTAAACTAGTTGTATTTGCGTGTGTAGAAAGCCCTTTTCTGACAACACCAAACTCGCATTTTGATAGCCCAGTTTTCGCATCTAATATTAACTTTGCAGACTCAAAATATTACAGGATGACTACTAAAGAGATAAGGAAAGCTTTTTTAGATTTTTTTGAAGGAAAACAGCATCAGATTGTTCCTTCTGCCCCTATTGTTGTGAAAAACGATCCAACGCTAATGTTCATCAACGCGGGGATGAATCCATTTAAAGAAATTTTCCTTGGGGAGGCTCCTGTAAAATATCCACGCGTAGCAGACACTCAGCGTTGTCTTCGGGTTTCTGGAAAGCATAACGATCTGGAGGAGGTAGGAATCGATACCTACCACCACACCATGTTTGAGATGTTGGGTAATTGGAGTTTTGGTGACTACTTTAAGGAAGAGGCGATTGAATGGAGCTGGGAGCTACTTACTTCGGTATATGGTATACCTAAAGACCGGTTATATGTAACCGTTTTTCAGGGAGATGAGAAAGAGGGTCTTCCAAAGGATCAGGAGGCTTACGACTTCTGGAAAAAATGGATTGCAGAAGATCGGATCCTTTTAGGCAATAAGAAGGATAATTTCTGGGAGATGGGCGATACAGGCCCTTGTGGTCCCTGCTCGGAAATTCACGTCGATTGCCGTTCTGACGAAGAGCGTGTAAAGGTTGACGGAAAAGCGTTAGTAAATAACGATCATCCTCAGGTAATCGAAATCTGGAACAACGTATTCATGCAGTTCAACCGGCTGAAGAATGGCTCTTTGCAGCCTTTACCGGCAATGCACGTGGACACTGGAATGGGACTGGAACGCTTGGTGCGTGTGTTGCAGCAAAAGTCATCTAACTATGACACTGATACATTCCAGCCTTTAATCCAATTTATATCTGGAAAAAGCGGCATTCCTTACAATCAGGGAGAAAGCAACGGAAAAACTGATATCGCAATGCGGGTAATGGCTGATCATATCCGGGCGATTGCTTTTGCTATAGCAGACGGACAACTTCCTTCAAATAACAAAGCTGGATATGTGATTCGACGGATTCTCAGAAGAGCAGTTCGATACTCTTATACCTTTTTGGGTTTCAAAGAACCCTTCTTCAATACATTGGTTCCGGTCCTTGCCGATCAGTTTGACGGAGTATTTCCGGAGTTGAAAGCACAGCAGGATTTCGTGCAGAAGGTAATTCTGGAAGAGGAAGTTTCCTTCCTTAGAACACTGGCTACTGGTATTCAGCGATTCGAAAAATATGCTGCAGAGAATAAAAGCGTTGCCGGCGATTTTGCTTTCGAGCTGTATGACACTTTCGGCTTCCCAATAGATCTTACCCAACTTATGGCGAGGGAGAAGGGACTTTCTGTAGATATGGACGGCTTCAACTCGGCTTTGGAAGAGCAGAAAACACGGTCGAGGGCGGCAACAGCAATTGATGCAAGCGACTGGGTTGTGGTACATGAGGGAGAGGAGAATGAGTTTGTAGGATATGATGTGTTAGAAGCTGAAGCTAAAATTTTGAAGTACCGTAAAGTGGCTGCAAAAGGGAAGGAGCAATATCAGATCGTGCTTGATCGAACACCTTTTTATGCAGAAAGCGGAGGCCAGGTCGGAGATTCAGGAGTTCTTGTTTCCGTTGGTTCTGACGCTCATGCTATAAAAATTACAGATACAAAAAAAGAAAACGCTTTGATCGTTCATTTTTCAGATGAACTACCTGCAGATCCAGCAGTAACATTTATTGCGAAGGTGGACGAACCAAAACGTTTGTCTACCGAAAATAATCACTCAGCTACCCACTTACTTCAGGCTGCGCTACGTGAAGTGCTGGGCACACACGTACAGCAGAAGGGGTCGCTAGTAAATGCAGACTACCTTCGGTTTGACTTTGCTCATTTTGCGAAGGTTACGGAAGAGGAGATTGAGCGTGTAGAGGCAATTGTAAATCAACGTATTCGTGAAAATATTGGCCGTGTTGAAGAACGTGCTATCCCTTATCAGGAAGCGATAGGCCGAGGCGTTACGGCTTTATTTGGTGAAAAGTATGGCGATTTCGTCAGAGTAATCACCTTCAACCCTGAATTCTCGATGGAACTCTGTGGTGGTACCCATGTAAAATCAACAGGTCAATTGGGCTACTTCAAAATAATCTCGGAGGGTGCAGTTGCTGCGGGAGTTCGGCGCATTGAAGCGATCACTGGAGAAGCTGCGGAGGCCTATCTGACTCAGCAGAGCAAACTAGTGAACGAGCTTAAGGCTCTCTTAAAAAATCCGAAAGATCTGACAAAATCGATCGAGGGCTTGCTGGAGGAAAATGCGAAGCTCAAAAAGGAATTAGAGCGTAACGTATTAGAAAAGGCTGGAAGCTTGAAAAGCGATCTTGCAGCCAAGGTCCAAAATGTAAATGGAGTAAACTTAATCGCCGAAAAAGTAGATCTTCCGAGTGCGGAGGCAGTTAAAAATCTTGCTTACAACCTCAAGGACATCGTTGATAACCTTTTCCTGGTATTGGCGACTGAAAATGAGGGTAAACCGGGACTGACCGTCATGATTTCTGAGAATTTGGTAGAGGAGCGAGGTTTGCACGCTGGAAACATCGTCAGAGAACTGGCGAAAGAAATCCAGGGCGGCGGCGGTGGACAGCCGTTTTATGCTACCGCGGGCGGTAAAAACCCTGCAGGATTGGCTGCTGCGCTTGAAAAGGCCCGAGCTCTGGTTGCGGGTTAACAAGAATATAAATAAGGAAGAGGGTTTGTTTTTAAATAGAAAACAAACCCTTTTTTTGTTAGTTATATCGGAAACTGGGGGTATCTATGCAGTTCGATAAAATTAACAATAAAGGGCAGGCTCGTTTATTCAAAAATGGTTTTCTAGAGAGTTTAACCAAAACTAGACCCTGGGTTATCTACAGTATATATATCCCTTTGTGCGCTTATTTGCTGTACTACAGTTATTCGCAGCTTGAGTTTTCGATCCCTTTCATAGCTGGCCTCTTTTTCTTGGCCATGTTAGTGTGGACGTTATTTGAATACTTCGCTCACCGGTACCTATTTCATTTCGAAGCAGAATCCGAGCTGGGGAAGAAGATTATTTATATTTTTCACGGCAATCATCACGAATATCCTCGGGATCGAGAGCGTCTGTTTATGCCTCCTGTTCCAAGTATTATCCTGGCAACAGTTGTTTTCTCGCTAATCTACCTTGGTTCGTATCTGCTGGCTGGTAGTGGTAGTTACGCCTTCGTGTTTTTTCCAGGTTTTTTAATAGGCTACCTGATTTATGTATCTATGCATTATGCTATTCATGCATTTGCACCTCCCAGAGCTTTGAAAGGTTTATGGCGAAACCATCACTTGCATCATTACAAGTATCCAGAAAAAGCTTTCGGCGTAAGTTCCGTCTTTTGGGATATCATTTTTCGAACGCTTCCCGAAAGTGAAAAGAAAGAGACACGCGAGAAGATAGAGACAACTAATACGGTTTATATCCCGAATAAATTCTCAACGACCACTAATAACTTAAAATCTTAAACTCGGTCCGTCTGTTTTTCTGGCGACCTTCCTCTGTAGTGTTGCTGAGAAGTGGCTTACTTTCTCCATATCCCTTGAAACTTAGTCGCTGCGGGGCAATCCGGTTGTTCACCAAATAGCCATATACGCGTCTGGCCCGATTCTCGGAGAGGACCTGATTGGTCTTTTCTTCGCCTACGTTGTCAGTGTGGCCGGCTATCTCAATGCTCACTTTCGGATTGGCATTCATGAAATGGATAAGCTGTTGTAGCTCTACCTCAGACTCAGGTAGAAGGTCTGCTTTGTTCGTTTCGAAAAATATGTTGCTGAGGGTAGCAAGTTTTCCTACTTCAATTTTTTGTAAGGGTACTTCAATCGTAAAGGGTTGGGCTGATGAACTGCTCCGGTTTAAAGGGAAGTTCTGCGAATACAGAAGATAGCCCTCCTTTTCAACGGTGAATGCGTATGATTTTCCGACTGGCAGGGTAGAGAGAAATTGTCCATCCTCATTACTTTGGTCATCAAAAGCTGTATGTCTGCTACTGAGTTCCGTTATTTTTACGTTTGCTATTAAGCATTCTTTGGTTTTCTCATCCAGCACTATTCCTTTTATATAGGTTACCGACTTCGGTCGTGAATAGACAGGCAGCTCGAACGAGTGAAGGTCCAGCCCTCCGAGGCCGCCTTCTCTGTTGGATGCATAATAAGCGGTTCTGCCGTCGCTACTGATCGTTAAGCTACTTTCCTCCGCGAAGGTATTTATAGGATAGCCCAGGTTTTCCGCCTTAGCCCAATTGCCGCTAGCGTCTTTCCTGCTGACAAACAAATCTTTATCACCCATTCCGGGCCAGCCATTGGACGAAAAATAAAGTGTTTCATTATCGGGATGAATGAATGGAAAGTTTTCATCATAAGCCGTGTTGATCGAGGGGCCCAGGTTCTCCGGAGCGGACCAGCCGCCATCTGACTGGAGTTCCGTTTTCCAGATGTCATAACCACCTAATCCTCCCGGACGATTACTAACAAAATATAGCGTCGATCCATTAGCGCTAATAGCCGGCTGAGATTCCCAACCTCGCCCGTTAATTGGAGAACCAAGGTTAAATGGAGCACTCCAGTCTTTTCCCTCTCTTCTGCTGATGTAAATATCACAAGAACCTTTGCCATCAGGACGATTGCAACCTGTAAAAAAGAGGTAGTTTCCGTCAGGGGAGATAGTCTGTGCGCCCTCATTGTAGCTAGGGGTGTTAATAGCAGGGCTTAGCCCGGAAGCTGTAGTCCACTGGCCATCCTTATTTTCGCTTTTAAAAAAGTCCTCGTTCTTGTCGCCCACCCGTCGGGTAAATATCAAGAGACCCTGATCCGCTGTTACCACCGGGAGATACTCCATTTCAGCTGTGTTTACCCCGCTCCCTAAGTTAATAGGATTGAAAGGTTGGGGACGCTTTATAGCATCCAGGGCAAATCGACAGTCCGCTATTAGTTTTTGAGCACCCAACTTGTTAGCCTCTGGAACATTCGGGTAACTGAGGTATTTAGTTAAGTGAGCAAGGGCTGACGTATATTCTCCAATAGCTAATTTGCTGGTGCCGATTCCGAGGTAGGTTCCTCGGTCGAATTCAGGATTAAGGCTCAAGACTTTTTCATAGAAGCCGATCGCTTCCTGATGCCTGCCAGACGAGCGATTCAAATCTCCTAGCCGGCGAATTGCAGCTATAAAGCTTGGATCTGCTTGAACTGCAGATTGAAGAAATTCAATTTCTTTCTCCTTAGAAGGAGCCTGTTTTGCCAGGTCGTAGAATTTCTGAGCCTGCTTATTCGAGGATGAAACCGTTGGTTGCGAATATGAAAACGCAGACCAACAGCACAAGAACAACAGAAGAACGTTTTTCATAGCCAATTAACGAAGTAAAGGCAACGGAAGTTACGGGATATTCAAATATTTATGAGTTTGCAGGGAGATCTCCCATTTTGGATTCGCCATCACATATTCAATAATTAAAGGAGTGATCTCCTTCGACTTAGACCATTCTGGCTGTAAATAGAGTTTACATTCCGGTCCCACCATTGCTGCATGTTTTTCTGCCCAGTCAAAATCACTTTTGTTAAACACGATGACCTTTAGCTCATGTGCTGCCAGGGCAATTGAGGCGCCAGGTGCCTTGAATTTCTTTGGGGAAAGACAGATCCAATCCCAGGAACCGGATAGGGGATAAGCGCCTGAGGTTTCAATAAACGTTTGAATTCCTCTATCATGCAATTTAGCAGTAAGATAATCTAGATTATAGATCAGTGGTTCCCCGCCGGTCACCACGACCGCCTTCCCGGGAAACTTAGTCGCATTTTCAACAATTACATCCGCAGAAGTTAAGGGGTGCAAGTCAGCATCCCAGCTTTCCTTAACATCACACCAATGGCAACCAACATCACATCCGCCAAGACGAATAAAATAGGCCGCTTTACCTGTGTTAAATCCTTCCCCTTGTATCGTGTAAAATTCTTCCATCAATGGAAGTAGTGTTCCGTCTTCTGGTATCTGATGAGCCATCTTTGTAATTAGCCTGCAAATTTAATTTATTTTTGGCCTGTTTCTTTTTGAAGGGCCAAACATTGCTCCGTTATGATAAAAACTTTTATTGCAGCACTGTACTTTTAATTCATTATGCATGCATACAATGACAAACTGGGTTAAAGTCGCAGAAGTTCCTGATGACCAAGAAGATTTCATAAGGGTTGTCAAGGTGGAAGGTAGACAGCTTCTCCTGGTGTGTCACGCCGGCTCTTTTACAGTTACGCAGAGCATTTGCCCGCACGCGGGAGCTCACCTGAGTGGGGGCTGGTGTAAAAACGGAAAACTTGTTTGTCCCTATCATCGTTATGAATATGATTTACAAACGGGACGCGGGGCTGCGGGACAGGGTGACTACATAGAGATATATACCACTGAGCAGAGGAGCGATGGTATTTATGTTCGGGTGCCCTCTCGTCAGACGTTTTTCCAGAAATTGTTTCGCCTATGAATAACATCCAGGAAATTGATTTAGTAATTAAAGAGTTCTACGATTGCGTTTGCTTTAACCCGGAGCACTATCCAAAGTACGACCGCTTACAGGAGCTGTTTTACGGCGATGGGAAGTTGATGAACTGTAACTATGAGAAACCTCTTGATTTTACCGTCGCCAGCTACACACAAGCGGTAATGCATCAAATTGAAGAAGGAAATTCTACGTTTTATGTTCAGCAGGAAATTTCTGACATCACGGAAGTATTCGGACGCACAGCTCAACGTATCAGCGTTTATGAGTACTCGTTTGAAGCTGAAGCTATTCAGCCCTGGAAACGCGGAGTAAATTATGTCCAGCTTATTTTTGCTGAAGGGAAGTGGAAAATAGTGTCAATGATTTGGAGCGACGAAAAAGAAGGGGTGACAATTCCGGAAACGTATCTATTATAATAAAAAGAGCGCTGCCAGTGATAACTTCACTTAGCAGCGCTCTTTCTATTATGGGTTTTGTTATTTATAAATCTCTTTTTTGGCTGAAGCGAGGGTGTTTCTTAGTAAGCCGATAATTGTCATCAGTCCCACACCTCCTGGTACTGGTGTAATCCACGAGGCCTTTGGCGCTACGTTTTCAAAGTCTACATCTCCAAAAAGCTTAAACCCTGATTTCGTTGTGGTTGATATTTCCCGGTTGATCCCCACGTCAATAACTACAGCACCTTCCTTTACCATATCTGCAGTCACAAAGTTCTTCTTACCAATAGCAGCTACTACAATATCGGCAGAGCGAACAATCTCTTCCAGATTTTTAGTGCGACTATGAGTTAGTGTGACAGTACAGTTACCTGGATTACTATTTCTGGCCATGAGTATGCTCATTGGGCTTCCCACAATGTTGCTTCGCCCAATCACTACACAATGTTTTCCTGCCGTATCGATCTTGTATTCTTCCAGCATCAGCAATATCCCGTAAGGGGTAGCAGGAATAAAACAAGGAAGGTTACGCATCATCCGCCCAAGGTTGATAGGGTGGAAGCCGTCAACGTCTTTCCGGTGATCAATTTTTTCGGTGACTTTCTCCGGGTCGATGTGCTTTGGAAGAGGTAACTGAACGATGAGTCCATCAACTTCCGGATCCTGGTTAATTTCCTCTACTTTGGCAAGTAATTCTTCTTCGCTTACTGTCTCATCATAGCGTACAAGAGAAGAGCGGAAGCCCACTTTCTCGCAATTTTTCATTTTGCTGGCAACATAGGTTTCGCTGCCTCCGTCGTTACCAACCAGGATAGCGACTAGATGTGGTTTTCTGCCTGAGTTTGCCAGCACTTCAGCTGCTTCGTTTGCTATTTCCTGCTTTAGCTTTTCTGATACGTATTTTCCGTCGAGTAATTGCATGTGAAATTATGATGAGGCAGGTACTAGACCTTAACCTTTTTGTTTAATCTAGTTTCAATACAGCCATAAACGCTGATTGTGGTATCTCTACGTTACCAACCTGGCGCATACGCTTTTTACCTTTCTTTTGCTTCTCCAAAAGTTTACGCTTCCGCGAGATATCACCACCGTAACATTTAGCGGTTACGTCTTTACGAAGCGCACTGATAGTTTCTCTGGCGATAACTTTAGCGCCAATAGAAGCCTGGATCTTGATCTCAAACTGCTGGCGCGGAAGAAGTTCTTTCAGCTTCTCACAGATTTTCTTACCAAAATCATAGGCATTGTTTCGGTGAATCAAAGACGAAAGCGCGTCTACAGGTTCGTCATTCAGACGTATGTCCAGCTTTACCAGATCTGACTTTCGGTAACCTACCTGATGGTAGTCAAACGATGCATATCCTTTTGAAATCGTTTTCAGCCGATCGTAGAAATCAAATACGATTTCGCCCATTGGCATTTCAAACACAAGCTCTACCCGGTCAGATGTAAGATATGACTGGTTCACAATTACTCCTCTTTTCTGGATACACAAGGACATCACGGGCCCCACAAACTCGGATTTTGTGATGATGTTGGCCTTGATGTATGGCTCCTCGATAGCGTCTATCTTACTTGGGTCGGGAAGGTCAGATGGGTTATTAACGAGCACTTCTTCTCCTTTTGTAGTATAGGCTACATAAGATACGTTAGGGACCGTGGTGATGACGGTCATATCGAATTCCCGTTCCAGGCGCTCCTGGATGATCTCCATGTGGAGCATTCCAAGGAATCCGCAGCGGAAGCCAAAGCCCAAGGCAGCCGACGATTCCGGTTCAAATACGATAGACGCGTCGTTCAGCTGCAACTTGTGCATGCTTTCGCGAAGCTCTTCATAATCCTCTGTATCCACAGGGTAGATCCCCGCAAATACCATTGGTTTTACTTCTTCAAACCCTTGAATCGCGTCTTTAGCAGGACGATCTACATGGGTGATGGTATCTCCGACTTTAACCTCACGGGCCTCTTTTATTCCCGAAATAATGTAGCCTACATCACCGGTTTTAATTACATCTTTAGGCTGCTGCTGGAGTTTTAGCGTCCCAACTTCGTCGGCTATATATTCTTTTCCTGTAGCAATGAATTTTACCCGGTCGCCTTTTCTGATCTCACCGTTTTCAACCTTAAAATACGCAATAATTCCGCGGAAGGAATTGAAAACAGAGTCGAAGATAAGGGCCTGAAGTTCTCCTTTAGGATCTCCAACTGGAGCAGGAACACGTTCAATAATAGCTTGTAAAATATCGTACACGCCCATCCCGGTTTTTCCGGAAGCAGGAATAATATCTTCGCGTTTGCAACCAATAAGTTCAATGATTTGATCTTTTACCTCTTCTGGCATTGCTCCCGGAAGGTCCATCTTATTTAGAATAGGAATGATTTCCAGATCGTGCTCTAACGCCAGGTACAGATTGGAAATAGTCTGTGCCTGAATTCCCTGTGCAGCGTCAACGATCAATAATGCTCCTTCACAAGCAGCGATAGACCGCGATACTTCGTACGAAAAGTCAACGTGCCCCGGGGTGTCGATAAGGTTTAAAATATAATCCTGACCATCCAGTTGATAGTTCATCTGGATAGCGTGGCTCTTTATGGTGATACCGCGCTCACGCTCCAGGTCCATGTCATCAAGCAGCTGGGCCTGAGCTTCACGCTGGGTAATTGTTTTGGTATATTCAAGCAGTCGATCAGCCAACGTACTCTTTCCGTGATCGATGTGTGCAATAATGCAAAAATTACGAATGTGCTTCATTTGAACCGCAAAGATAGTTTTTTGGCCGCATATTTAGCGACTTAGCTTAATTTTAGAACATGTTTGTGACCGAAGATTTAGTAAAGGGCCTTGGTGAGATTCTTAGTGCAAAATTTGGAAGGCAAAATCAGTTGCGCGTGCTAAGACCAGTATCCGGAGGGTCGATCAACCAAGCCTATCAAATTGAGTTTGCAAGAGAGCTTTTTTTTCTGAAGCTGAATAATGAGCGCCGATTTCCGAATATGTTTATAGCAGAGGCGGAAGGTTTGCGGCGGATAGGGGAGGCGGTTCCAGGAAGTGTTCCAAAAGTAGTAGCGGTTGGAGTGATCAAAGAGCATCAATATCTTATCCTCGATTGGGTGGAATCAGGTAACTGCACTAACAAGAGCCAACAGGCCCTTGGTCGCGATCTAGCCTTGCTTCATAAATCTACTGGTGAGATGTTCGGTCTTGATCATGATAATTATATGGGCTCTTTGCCTCAGTATAACACAAAGTGTTCATCTTGGTCGGATTTCTTCATCTCCCAGCGCCTTAAACCGCAACTTGACCAGTTCCGTGCTAAACGACTACTTGTCAACTACAAAAAAGAATTTGAAAGCCTTTTTGATCGCTTGAAGAATTTGGTCCCCATCGAGGTTCCAAGTCTGGTGCATGGAGACCTTTGGGGAGGAAATTTCATCTCTGGGCAAGATGATAAATCCTTTCTTGTTGATCCGGCTATTGCTTACGCGCATAGAGAAGTTGATATTGCGATGACCACACTATTCGGTGGGTTTACTAGTGGTTTTTATGATGCCTATCAGGAGGTGTATCCTTTGCATCCTGGCTGGAGGAGCAGATTAGATCTTTGGAATCTTTACCCTGTGTTGGTACACGTTAATCTTTTCGGTAGCACTTATTTGGCAAAGCTAGAGCAGTGTTTGAAACGATTCTTATGAACCAAATATAATTTGGTGTTGGGTTTTTGGTGTTTATATAGCTCTATCATCGAGGATATTAAACCCATTTTTTTAAACTACTATTTCACCTAATTTCAACCTTCGTACCTTTGATAAGCAGCATAGAAGTCCTCATTCATCAGTTTAAAGCGAGCTACCACTTTCGTGATGAATTCTTCGTCCAGGAGTTGAAAAATGCCATCTAGTCCACCAGTTACATCCATTTCCGAAATCTTGAATGACTGCTCCAAATTTCCCTGTTCAAATTTGATGATGAACTTCATGTTCATGGAAAAGATGGAAATTTTGCAGTCGGGTCTTGGAAGTTCAGCTATTACTCTCATATGTTATATTTTACCAGCCAGCGGATCAATTCCGTTGATCGTGCCAAAGGTAGCAAGAGGTTTAAATCTTGCAAAAAGCTCTTCACTGTACCAATTTTCTTCTCTTGTCTTTTTGATCACTTCTCTATGGTCATTGGAAGCGTAAGCATAGTTTTTTACTGCCTCAACATTTTCCCATACAGAGAAAGTTGCCTGCAGATGGAGCGGAGCTTCTCCGATACCAAAAGATAGGAGATAACCAGGAGTGGAGGTCATGTTGGCTGCCGCTTTATCCACGTTTTGCCAGAAGTTCTTCAGCCTCTTTAAACGAATACTTGCTCTTGTTAACACAGCTACTGGCCCCTGGTACTCTTTCACCTTTACGTTTCCGAATGGTTCTTTGCCATCCCATTTACCATGGCTAGATAAAGGTTCACAAAGAATGGTATATTGCTCTTTAGTGAAAGTCTGCCACCAGCTGCTTATGCTTGAATTAGCTATAAAACGTTCAAAGGAACCTTTTGACGCCCATACCGCAAGTAGTCCCCATTGCTGCCAGTCTGGATTTATATCAAAGGTTCCGTTCTTTCCGCAACCCATCAGTTTCCAAAATGTACAACCTTTGGTTAACGAGAGCGGGATCCGGTGAACTGCCATTGCTAGCAGGGCAAAGGGAATGAACGCCTTTCGGTATCGAACAATGGTAAGCGAAACTAACATTGTGCGATAGTATTAAAAAAAGAGGAGAGAAGACAATAAAAAAAGGAGATTGTGCCAGCCAATCTCCTTTTCTATTCAACACGATACTGTTGTTACATCATGTTATTCGCTTTGTTTTTCAAATTGGCGAAAGTATCAGACGCTTTATTAGCAACCGTATCACTCATGCCTTTAACTGAGCTCATAAGTTGGTCGCAAGTTCTCTTTCCGTTTTCTGTACCAAATAAATAGTACGCTGCAGCTCCGGTGGCCAGCCCTGCCAGCACCCAAGTGGATGTTTTTTTATTGTTTCTGATATTCATAAGATAATGTTTCTAGTTGTACTCCTATGTAGTATAAAAACCCTGCCAAAAGCACTTCATTAGGACTAGAAATAAAAAAACCGCTGAGGGCAGCGGTTTTTCTTTTATTCTTCTCCGGCTTCTTCGCCGTATGTGACTTTCGGAATGTTTTTGTCGATCTGCCAGCGGCCTGTACCTTCTTCCCCAATTACATCGAACAATTCCAGAATTCTCCGAGCTACGTATTCTTCCTCAATTTGCTCTTTCAAGAACCACTGAATAAACTGGAAGGTCATGTAATCTTTGGCTTTGAAGCAACGATCTGCAATGTTGTTGATCTTGGAGGAGACGTGAATTTCCTGCTGCAGTGCAAGTTCGAATACGCCTCTAAATGATTCAAATTCCTGAGGTATGTTCGTGATCTCCGGAGAAACAGCTCTTCCTCCCATATCGTTCACAAAACGGAAGATCTTCATCATATGCTCTCTCTCTTCGTAAGATTGTTTTTCCAAATAGGAGGCGCTATTATCGTAACCATTGCGATTACACCAAGAGGACATCGCCAGGTATACCGCAGATGAATAAGCTTCGATCTTTATTTGTTCATTTAAAAGAGCTTCGATTTCTTCGGTCAATGAAGTTCTTAGTCTTAGAAGGTCTTTCATAATATTTCCTGTTTTTTTCTTATGTCTAAAGTTATAGACTTTAACAGGAAACTACGCGAAAAGTATGCCGTTATTTGCTATACGGAATAAGAATAAGTCTAAATATTACGAAACTGGATTGCTAAGGCATTGGAAGATCATGCTATTCAGTTGGAGCATAAACTTCGCGCCTGAAAGCAATTCCCTAAGCTTTAAAACATCTGTCATGGTGAGAACAAAACAGCGCTCGGTATAATGGGGCATTAGGATAGCGATATCAGATCCCGGAGAAGTACTGCTTGCCATCGCTTCAATATCAATTTTGTTTACCTTTTTGATGAAGTCAAGGAAATCGGTGATTTTGAAAAACGACGAAACACCTGAAAATTCAAGACAAAACATGTTCTGTCTGTTGCACTGGTAAACAATTCCTTGTTCCGTTTTGAATACTTCAACTAGTTGGCAGTTCTTTTTCCCTTGCATCGTTATTTAAAAAGCAATGCAAATATAAGGGTTGTTTATAATTAGTCCAAATAACCTTTGCTCTAAATTAGAATTAATTTAAATAACTAGTCTTTGTAGGGATCATAGGTTTCATCGCCTGCCATTGCAACTCCAATAGGCCGGAGTCGGTGAAGTATGCGTATTGTGTCGCCCTGGTATTTTAGCACCTCTTCTAGCTTTTTATAGCAGGCAGGAGCTTCATCGGCGCCAGCACCTCGTAGCTCAATGTTGTGTTCACGCATCTGGCTCTTTACCTCGTCGAAATCAATTAAGCCCTTCGAGACTAAGGTTGGCCTTTTTTTTCCGTTTGGTCCGCTAATCCACTTTTTCTTACCGGCTGCCTGGGTTCTCGACATCACACGACCTGCGCCATGGACGGTAGAATATAGTCCTTTGCGTGATAATTCCGAGTCCACCCCTTCAATAATAACTGAAATGTCTGCCATCGTGGAGCCAATAAAACCGTGCTGGCCGGGGAATGCAGGGGTGCATCCCTTTCTTACAACATAGTACTGCTCACCAAAATGCTCCTCGTGCCACGCAAAGTTGTGGTGATTATGTACTTCGAAAGTCACCTCCGGGTTATCCAGTATTTCTAATACTTTATTTACTACCGTATCACGCCCGGCATAGGCATATTCTCCTGCAAGAGCCATCGCTTCCAGATAAGCTTCTCCAATCGCTGTGTCAATGTTAAAAAGGATAGGAGGGGCATCCATTGATCCTTCCTTGCCGTGGTCTGAAAACGACAAGCCCTGGGACATCGCAATAAATCCCGTAGCGGTTTTATGACCAAAGCCGCGGGATCCGAAGTGTACTCCTATCCAAAGAAAGCCCTCTTCGTCTGAAAAAAGATCTATAAAATGATTGCCTGAGCCAACAGTCCCAAGTTGTGAGGCAGCCAGGCTGAGTAATTTCCTCTGTGGCTTAAAATTCGCCTGCCTGATATGATCAAGTACGGGGTGGTCAACAGGTTCATTATTCGGACGTCCAATGCCAAAGGAAATCCGCTTAAAGATTTCGTCCATCACTGGCCCCGTCTGGATTTCATTCGCCTTGATGTTGGTCCGGACCGCCTTGTTACCGCAGGCAATATCAAATCCCACTCCAGACAACGAAATCTTGTTTTTGTAAGCTACTGCACCGCCTATAGGATGGCCATATCCATAATGAGCGTCTGCTGTAAGTACAGCAATGTCTTCTTCAGTAATGCACCGCTTAATTTGTTCAATCGATTTCTTATCAATGATCTCTTCCCCAAATACTGTCAAGTTCTCCATTCTAGTATGTATAACAGCAAAAGGAGCTGTTTGTCTGCGAAAAATTCTGCCTTTGCGAGAAATGTCAAACAAAAGAAAGGTTAAAATATTTTACTAGCAATAGCTTGAATAGTAACTTCGGCTTTTAATAATACCCCATGAAAGAATTGCCAATAACTGTTAAAAGATCAATTGAACTTGTTGGTCTTGTAATGCTTGCCTATGTCATTGCAATAGGGAAGGATATTATAATGCCTATAGTGATGGCCTTCTTCATCAGTATAGTCCTACTGCCTCTTTATCAGTTTTTTAAGCGTCGAAAATTGCCGGAGGCTCTGGCTATTTTTCTATCGATTTTAATTCTGATAGTCATCTTCGCCCTTATCGGATGGTTTTTTTCCTCACAAGTCACAAATCTGTTGGCCGACTTTCCAACCATTCGTCGAAATGTAACCATTCATCTAAACTCTCTTAGTGGCTGGATTGACAGTATAAGTCACTTTTCTACAGATGAACAGATTAAATTTATAGACGAACAGAGTAACAAGCTGCTCAATTATGCAACCGGTTTACTGACGAATGCCGCTAACTCTGTATCGGCTGTGTTATTATTTGTAGGATTGTTACCCATTTATGTTTATCTGTTGCTGTTTTATAAAAACTTGCTACTGAGATTCGTTTTTATGTGGTTTCCGGAAGAAAATCACGCGAAAGTGAAGGAGGCGATGCTCGAAACCAAGGTAATCATCAAAAGTTACCTCATTGGTCTACTAATCCAGGTAACGTATATGACTGTGCTACTTGGAACAATTTTACTGATTATTGGTATTAAACACGCCCTCTTGATTGCCGTGATATTTGCCTTCCTTAATCTAATACCCTATATCGGTGCTCTTATTGGGAATTTGATTGGTGTGTTACTAACATTAACTTCAAGCGACCAGCTCTGGCCAATTTTTGCTGTTCTTGGAACCATCGCATTCGTGCAGTTTCTGGATAATAATATTTTGATGCCGAGGATTGTGGGGTCTAAAGTGAAAATAAATGCATTGGGAACAATTGTAGGAGTGTTCGTGGGAGGAAGCCTGGCCGGAATTTCAGGGATGTTTCTATCGCTGCCAATCATCGCAGTATTGAAAATTACTTTCGACCGGTCTAATGTATTGAGGCACTGGGGCGTGCTATTGGGAGATGAAATTCCAAAAGAAAACCCTATAACTCATCCTGAAGTGCGCTCTGATTCAGAAGAGGTCCGAAACAAGCTGGAAAAGGACAACGGCATCGAGCCCACTAAAAAGGGTAAGGACGTATAACGGACGTATTCTGCGGGCAATAAAAAAAGCCAGAGTTTTGCTCTGGCTTTTTTATTAGACTTTGTTTTGGACTACCAACGGTTGCCGTTTCTGAAATCTTCACGATCGCGGCTACCTCCGCTGTTGCGGCTGTAACCGCTTCCGCCTCCGCCTCTATTAAAATTTCCTCCCGATCTATCAGGTCTGCTAAAGGACCTGCCACGGTTATTATCTCTTTTCTCCTCTGCTTTCGACACGGCGATAGCTCGACCGTGCATCTCAGCCCCATTAAGTTCGGAGATGGCTTTCTGCGCCTGCTCGTCATCAGGCATCTCAACAAAACCAAATCCTCTTTTCTTTCCTGTTTCTTTGTCAAGGATAAGTTTAACGGACGCTACAGTACCAAATTCTTCAAAAGTTTCTCTTAGATCGGCTTCCTCAAGCTGATAAGGGAGGCTAGCAACAAAAATGTTCATTGGATGATTAAATAAGGGTGAGAATTATGTTTTAAGTTTAATTATCAGAGGGTATTGTTTAAATAGAATTACAATTTACATAAATTATTGTTTGAGAAAAGTTTTTTGAATTAAAAAATGCAGGGAATGGTTTTTGATCCTTCTGTTGCATGCATGATTCGGAATCTTTTTTTGTAGTGGGGATCGGCGCTTCCGCTGGTGGTTTAGATGCGCTCACCCGGTTTTTTAAACAACTTCCTCCTGTTAGCAATGCCGCATTCGTAGTAGTCCAGCACTTACTTCCCCAACATCCAAGCCTACTATCCAAGATACTTAGTGATAAGACTCAAATGGAAGTGATTCCTATACGGGGACCACTTAAAATTGAAAGAAACAAAGTGTATGTTTTAACTGAAGGTTTGATGCTTACAGTGGAAAATGGTGTGCTGCAGGTAAGGAGGCGGACAAACTCGGAAATAATAAATAGGGCGGTAGATATATTTTTTCACTCCCTTGCTGCTGATGTTAAAGAAAAAGCAATCGGAATAATTTTATCCGGGATGGGTTCAGACGGCTTGCAGGGGTCGAAAGCAATAGAGGAAGCGGGTGGGAAAATCATGGTTCAGGATCCAGACTCAACAAAGTTCAAGAGTATGCCGAGTGAGGTAATAAAGAGGGATAGTCCAAACTTGGTATTGCCTCCTGAAGAATTAGCGCATTCAATCCTTTGGTTTATCGAACAACAGTTTGTAACTAAAACATAGCTTTTGTAGTAGACAGTTTAAACTAATTACCATTTTCTAAATCAAATATTATTAAAAGTTGTAATTACGAGCACACACACACACACATTACTAGCTATGGAAACGATTTTGACAGCCCAGGAGGCAGAACATATATTTGAAAAACTAACTGAAAAAGCGAAAGCACAGATCAAAAACGATATCATACGTTTCGGTGAATATTTTATTGGGCGCAAGGACGATTCATACTTTCGGATTAATCCGATCAACGTGGTGATTTCAGACGGGAAGCCTAAGGTGGTGACGCCCGACTCAATCACTGAGATATAGTTTTACAAGGGTCAATCTGGTATGATCAGGAAGTGGTTTTTTGCAATACCTATTATTATTAGCTCTTGCGGTTTGAAGCAGCAGGCAGACGAGCTTCGGGCTCTCGAGCGCTGTACTTATCAAATCGTATCGACCGACAGCCTGTTCCTGGGAAGTATCAACGTGTCTCAATTGGCGAAGACAAACAGTTTTGAATGGACGTTGTTGCAGGAGCTTGGTCCAGCAGTTATCAATCAGCAACTGCCGCTCAAGGGTATCATCGCCCTGGAGGTGACCAATCCGGGCACAGAGAAAGCTGGCATTAATGAATTCGAATACCAGGTCTGGATAAAAGACCAGCAACTTGCTGCAGGGTTGGTAGATCAGACCGTGTCTGTAGGAGCAGGTGGTGGAAAGGATACTATTAGTATCAGAATTGACGAAAATATCTATCCCATCATTGCAAAACCTGAAAATCAACAGGCGCTCAGCAGCTTTGTAATATCGGATAGCTTAAAAACAGCAGTGATCACATTGAAAATAAAACCGGCTTTACTCGTAGGGAACGAGAAGATAAAGTATCCCGGATTCATGACGGTGGAGAAAGAGTTAACCAATAAGCAGCTAAAAGAGTCACTTCATCAATAACTCATTTTATCGACCGAAATATAACGGAAGCTAGTAAGGCATTTCCCTCACCGTTCGGATGCACCCCATCGTAGGTAAAGCTATTCCGGCCAAGGAATGGTGTGTGAAGATCAATCACCTTGACTTTCGTCTTCCTTGCGGCCTTTTCAATAGTAGGGATTATTTCATTTTTTACCACCCGTTCGCTAATTCCCCACTTATCTTCAAATACTGGAATCGGGTAGCAGGCATATATCTTTGGTTTTCCCGCAATACCTTTAAGTGATTTAAGGAAGGCAACGTAGTCATCACAGAATTCGGACCTGAACTTCCAATTTTGAGGTTTCGAGTCATTTGTTCCAAGTTTTACAATAATGATATCAGGCCTCCAGCTTAGCACTTCCTGGTATCTTGTCTCATTCCAGTAGGGCTGGTCGCCTTTCTTAAGAAGCGTACGGCCACTGAGGCCGAAGTTGCGCACCTCGTACTTATTCCCCAGGTAGTTTTGCAGGATTGCGGGATATTTCTCCTGCTCTGGAAGGCCCACTCCTTCAGTAATACTATTTCCAACACAGGCAACTTTTATCTTGTTCTTCTCTTTAAAGCTAGTAAGGAGAAGGCCCGACAAGCAAAATGATAGTAGTAGGTGTTTTATTTTCATTCAATTACTCAATCCTCAAATATATTAGTTAGCAGGGGATTTGCAGGAAGGGAGTGTGATTTGAAAAACATTCGTTTAAATGGTACTTCAATTTATACTTTCGCTTCTGATGTGTTTAACGTTTCTGAAATTGCCACTAGTTTCTGGCATCTGCCTCATCAGTATTCTTTTTTATGCCTGTGGAAGCAAAAAGGGGAGCGGGAACGAACGCCCCTCGCTGAAAGAAGTAGTAGGTATCAAGTATATTGAAGTCCGCCGGGAATTTGATACTGGCTTCAGCTTCAACGAGTTTGGCTTTCAGCAGGTACCGGAGTGGACAATGAAGTTCTTTTCTGAGGATTCAGTAATGATTTACAGTCCGAAAAGGAAGAGGTACCTGCACTACCTGGTCCATTTTGACCATGATTCTGTATACAACATTGCCAGGGAATGGGTGCGGATGAAGACTATTAGTAAGGATAGTTTAGTATTCCAATTGCTGGAAGTCGAAGGAAAGGAAATCTCAAGGGACCGATCAAATGTCTTGATGAAGTTTTATTCCGAAGAATATCTAGCAAGCCGGGGATTAGACACCGCTATCCTTCGTCGGCCAAATAAGAAAGATTCTGCCTTTGTCCGCTCACGGGCCTTGCGTGCTAGCAGAAACCCTGGTAATTTGGACAGCGCCTTTGCTGCCCGGAGCCCCGTTCATCTAGAAAGTTTAAGTCCTGATATTTCCGTTCAAAAATCTCATGGTGAGGGAGACGAGCTGAATCCCAGCGCTGCGGACGAGTACTTGTATCCCGAGTATAGAATAGAAATAAATGGAGCCTGGAAAAACTTTGACTATAAGTTTACGGTATTGGTAGACCAGAACGGAAAGCTGCACCTCGGCAACTTTCTGGTTTCGGACGAGTTTAGAGCCTCGCGCAAGCGCGTACTCGAAGGGATAATTAAGCTATACCTGGAGAAATATCTACGTATCACCCCGGGTAACACCTTGGGTGTGCCACACACGAGCGAAGTCCTATTTTACGTAAAAGGACGAACGAGTTAATGCTAGAAGTACCGGCGGGATAGACTTTGCGTTCCGTATAGTGTAAATTCTAAGGTATCGATCTCGACAATCGCCGACTCAACCGATTCCCTCATTGTACCTGATAAACTCTCAAGAAGTTCGCTATTACTGCGGACGAGATCTCTGAGTTTTTTCAAATCCATTAGATTATTCGCATTCATGATCAGTAGCGCGAGATCCTGAGCTGTACTTTTCCCTTTTCTCATGCAGAGTGATTAGCAAGAATCCTTCCAAGCCTTGTTTTTTCCTAAAATCGCGAAAATTAAAAACATTTAGGGTTGTTTAATTGTATCGCAAACCTCCTGGTTGTCCTTTATAGCAGAAAGTGTCGTGTTTTAACTACGCTAGTGGAAGGTGAGGTTGTGGAAGATACTTGGACTGAATTTTGCAACTATACGTTTATACTTCTAGCTATGAATAAAGAAACAAGGAATTTGATCGCCGATAAGGCACTATACGAAAAAACAGTAGTAATTACAGGTGCGTCGAGTGGAGCTGGCCGGGCAGCGGCTCTGTCCTTTGCAGAAGAAGGGGCGACTGTGGTGCTCGCAGCCCGACGTGTTGCCGCCTTAGAAGAGGTTGTTGAAGAATGCTTGAAACTCGGTGGAAAGGCCATCGCAATACCCACTGATGTCACAGATACGGAAGCAGTTAAACAGCTGGCTGCAGCTGCTCAGGCAGCAACTGGCTGTATTGATGTTTGGATTAACAACGCAGGCGTGTTGGCTGCCGGCGAGTTTGAACAGACTCCTGTAGAGGTCCATGATCGGGTAATAGAAACGAATTTAATGGGATACCTTCACGGTGCTCACGCGGCCTTGCCTTATTTTAAGGATCAGGGTTTTGGAGTGCTTATCAATAACATTTCGGTGGGTGCTTGGGTGCCAACTCCTTATGCAGTAGGGTACTCTGCAAGTAAGTATGGACTGTTAGGGTTGTCGGAGGCACTAAGAGGAGAGCTTACTAAATGGCCTGCTATTCATGTCTGTGATCTTTTTCCAGCTTTTCTCGATACCCCCGGTATACAGCATGCTGCAAATTATACTGGAAAAGAATTAATGCCGGCCCCTCCGGTGTTCAATCCTCAACGAGTAGCTGAAGCCATGGTAGCCCTGGCTAAAAAACCGCACCGCAGTAAAATTACCGACTTGGCTGCTCCGTTTTTCCGCCTGGGATACACGCTTTTTCCGAAGCTTACCATGAAGTTTGCTTCTAGTATGATGGAAACTTACTTCAACAGGGCGAGAAAAATTTCCTCTACTCCCGGCAATCTATTTATCCCCCTTAAGTTTGGTACTAGTGTTTCCGGAGGATGGAAGTCGCGATTGAAACATCGCTCTGCAAAAAGCGTTTCTCCCACCATTTTTATTGTAGGAGCTATTGCAGGCATATTGGCTTTTTCAAGATGGCGGTAATTAGATCATCACATTATAGAAGAAGAATGTGAGTAAACCTTCGTTTCAATTTCCTGTCATAATAGAACACACATTTAAATCCAAAGAAGGTATTGATCAATTAACCCTTAAAGTTCGATTATGAAAAAGTTTCTTTTGTTATGTATTCCTGCGTTGTTAATGCTGGGCTGTGGAGTAAATCGGCAGTTTAACCTGAAAGCCTTCGAAAAAAGCAGGTACGAAATTACTTCTGCCGACAGTATTTATCTCGCAAATGTGCGAGTATCAGAATTGGTAGGAAAGGAGGATTTTCAACTAATTAAAATGCCTAGAATTGCATTGGCTCTATTGAGAAAGGATGTTCCGCTCCGTGCCCGAGTAAACCTTGCCATTGAGAATCCAACCAGTTCGGCTGCTGCACTCAACGAGTTCGAATATAAAGTATTGTTAAAAAATCGGGAACTGGCTAACGGCTTCGTTAATCAGAAAATTTCCGTTGGTCCTAATAGCAGGACTGTAGTACCTATTCACATCAACTCCAACATTTATCATCTCCTTTCGGATGAGAAGGTGCAGGATGCCATTGCAGACTTTATAGCTGCAGATCCTGAAAAAAGGGAACGTAAAAGCAGTCTTACAATCAAAATAAGACCTACTCTTGGGATTGGTAATAAGAAAATTAAGTACCCTGGTTATATCACCATCGACAAGGAAATCAGCAGTAAAATTTTATTATAAGCGGAAGGTTAAATGGAAAGGCTGTTGAATAATTTACGTTACTTATTCAACAGCCTTTTTTTATTCTTTTGTGAGATCAGGAATTGCATCCAGAATAGTGGTAAGAAAATCAGGACGTGTTTCTAAAATTTCCAGCTGATTTTCCAGATTTTTAACTTCCTCCTCTAGTCGTACTATTTCGTCTTTTTTAGCCTTTATTTTTTGCTTGATAGAGGTTAAAATTAATTGAGATCTGTTTTTTGGTATCCGTGCCATTTATTAATTGTTGAAGAATGGAGGTTAAAACGTCTGCAAATATCTGCATTGGTATCGGTGCCTACAAATTGAATTGACGATTCCGAATAACTAAATGGGCACTATCCTCGAGGTGTTGGCAGACTAATAGTAAATGTAGTGCCTTTTTTCGCGGTGCTGTTAACCATTATCGCCCCATTTTGCAGTTCCGTAAATTCCTTGCAAAGTACTAACCCCAATCCTGCACCTTTTTCGTTTTTTGTGCCCTTAGATGATTTTACTTTTAATGAAAACAGAGATTCCTGCAGGTCAGGGGTAATTCCCACTCCCTGATCACTTACACTTATTTGAACCATGTCGTCGCTCAAGCTCGTCCGAATGGTAATTAGGCTATTAAGAAAACTAAATTTGATGGCATTGTTTATTAGATTTCGAAGAACGAGTTGTATCATATCTTTGTCTGCTAATGCAACGAGCTGCTCCTCAATCTCTAGTCCAATTTTAATTGCTTTGTCTTCAGCCAAAGGCCTTTGCACAACTAGTATTTCTGCCAGCACAGCGGCGATATCAACTGGCGCCAGCACTACCTTTAATCCATCCATCTGCGAGCGGGTCCAATAGAGCAGATTTGCAAGCATCGCGGAAGTATACCGCGTCTTGTTAAGCAGCTCCTTTTCGATCCACTGTTTCTCCTCCTGATTTAGGCTAATTTCCGCAGAAGCTTCTAAGTAGCCCTGAATAGAGCTCAGTGGGGCACTGAAATCATGTGCAAGAATCGAAAAGAGCTTGTTTTTGGTTTCATTCACTGCCTCCAATTCGGCTGTCTTTCTGATGCTGACGCTTCTTTCTTTCAAGTAGCTGTTTCTTATGTAACGAGTCACGAGGAAAATAAGCAAGACAATGACGGTGTAGGAAAATCCCAAGTCCCAGTACTTGTATTGCTCGCTCGGGTAAGTATTTTCAACAAGACCAGGATAGCTGTAATCAAGAATTAAAAGACCGCTCACTACGACAATATTCAATCCGATCCATATCCAATTTTGCGTGGTCGGGGCTATTGCAAGTATCAAGAAAATGGCTAACAAAGAAATAAGCAGGGTAGGACCCTCAATTCCGGAATTCAAGTAGTAATTAACCACCAGAAATACATTGCTCAGCAAAGCATACAGCATTATGCTATAGGAGGTTTTGTTTTTGAACCGAGAAATGTAGTAGAAGATGAAAACCAGCGTAACGACAGCCAGCATCAGGAAGGCCAGGTCGGGAACACCGATGAAAGCAGTGAAAATTGCACTAACCAAAAGAGAAGCAGCAGTGGTGATGCAAACCGTATTGAAGATTCGCGACTCCATGCTAGTCTCTGTAGCGCTTCCTGTTAGGCGATACCAAAATTGGCTTAATTGTTCGAACTCCCTTTTCAATAAATGCTGGTCTAAGACTGATTTTCCGTGGTTTTTGAAACAACTCCTGTTACGGAATTTGAAAAAAAGGGTTTGAATATTTTTTAAGCCGTGTTGGGGGGCTCTCCCGGTTGTTTTTCTTTTATAGGTAAAACTAGTTTGTTTGAATCATTGTTTACTGGGTACGAAGCAGTAATGATTTGGAATAAATTGTTAGATCATCATTAACTGAAAAAATAGAATTGAACTTTTAGAATTGTACTCCAGATGAAACGTGTATTAGTTTGCGATGATGATATAACAGTGTCTGAAATAGTTGCCTTAGTGCTGACTGACGCAGACTGGGAAGTATATACGCTACCTGATTGTAATAATATCATCGAAAAGGTGGAGGCTATCAATCCTTCGGTGATTTTTATGGACAATAAGATTCCTGATGAAGGGGGGATTGTTGCGACGCAAAAAATAAAACAGCATCCGGATTACAAGGAGATTCCTGTCATATATTTCACAGCCAACTCAGATATTGATCAGCTTGCAGAGGAGGCGGGAGCGGATTTGATTTTGCAGAAACCTTTCAATATTAAGCAGCTGGAGGATACGGTACAACAAGCCTTTACGGTCTATCAGGAGAAGCAGTCAGGTCAGGATTAGACAGAGGCTGCAGGAACGAGGCAAGTACCCGGTTTACGCCTGACGGATTTTCTATTAAACTTAAGTGGCCCTGATGCAACAATCGAAGCTCTGCATTTTTTATTTTCGATTGCATGATATAACTGGCAGCGGGTACTGTCAGTCGATCATTAAAAGCACTAATTATTAGTACCGGAACGTTCACGTCTTTTAGCTTTTCACTTAGGTCATACTTAAACATTTCTAGTAGCGACTGTGCCACCACTGCCGGGCTAACGCCCACTGAAAGTTCAGTCATATACTGCAGTTGTGCTGACGTCTGTTTTCCTGTAAAAAAGATATATCGAAAAAAAGCACTCGTAGTGCCATTCAAATAGTTTATAACACAAAGAATCCAAAAAGGGAGTTCCAGATTGCTGGCCAGTCGAAGGAATGGTCTGAGCACGGGAAATTGAATAGGCGAGAGTATAGTTGAAAAAGCGCAGGTTCGAACAGGATTGGTGAAGGTTGTATGATGAATGATCAAGCCTTTTGCATTGATAGCCGCTTTTGCGTCAGCGGCGTACTGAAGTGCCTGCATCCCGCCCATACTATGCCCATAGATATAAGGAGATTGCAGCTCAAGATAGTCTAAGATATATTTTAGATCTTCTCCCAGGGTTTTGATGGATAAATCCCGGGGGCGGGGAGAGCGACCATGTCCCGGAAGATCGATGTAAATAAGTCGAAAGTCTTTTTTAAAACGAGCACGTTGGTAGAACCACTGATAACGATTTGCATTCAATCCATGTATGAAAACAAGAGGCTGTGCGTTCTTTTGCCCTTCAGATTCAACATAAACTATGTTTCCTCCGGGACATTTAAGCCAGGTGAATTCTTCAGGCCTCCATTTTTTAGGCGCCTCAATTGGTCTCTCAGTAGATAAGAGTCGGGAAACCAGATATCGGCCGGCAAGCATAAGTGCTGCACCCGCCAGTAATTTTAAAGCGCCACGATTAGTATACATGGTAGAGGGCATCGCTGTAAGGGAGGTTATAAAAGAGGCAGCAAAGACAAGGTGTTTTTACCCCTGGCCTCACTGCCTTATTTTTATTTTGTGTGCCGATGAGTTATTCTCCGGCAGCTGTGCTCATATAGCGCTGGTATTCTTCTCCTTCAACATAATGTTTGAAATTCATAATGTCTTCTCTCACCATCTTCTCAAACCAGCCATTGAATAGTTGGGCGATACCATGACCGAGACTTCCAGCAGGAGGGAAGTAGTTAAGTTCAATATTCAGTTCGGTTCCTGCCCCGCTAATTGCATCTGTAAATTCTACTTTTCCTGCATTGTCAACCATAGATCCATCCACAGATTGCCAGCCGATATAGCGATTTTCTTCCTCACGGGTGATTTCTGCATTCCAGTTGATTTTGGCAACATTGCCCGGAATGTTAGCAGCCCAGTGAGATACTTTCTCATCAATTTCAGTAACAGAAGCAAGATGCTTCATGAATTTGGGAAGATTTTCCAGGTGTCTCCAAAATCGGTATACTTCTTCTCTGGGCTTATTCACAATGAATCGTTCAGTAATGCGGATTGCCTGAAGATCTGTAGTGTCCTTTCCAATCTTTTCGTAAATCGGGCAGTAACCTGTCGCACCTCGGTACAAAAGCATCCCACCCAGAGCAGCTTCACCTAAACCAATAAAAGGATGCTTAAACATGGTTGTTAAACCCTTGAATAAAATATATGTGCCTGCAGCTGCGGAAATTACCCGTTCCGTAGTGTTTACATTTTCATATCCCGGTGGTTCAATCGCTGTACCCTTTAACCGGTCGTTTACTGTATTTGTTAATTGATCAATCATATGTTTTTCGTTAGATAGATTGCTTTTTTAATTTCCTTCGACGATTATCTCGCTTTCAGGAAGACAAAACTTTTCAGTTAGTTCTTTAATGGTGCGTTTTACGCTTTCCAGCTTACTTGAATGGTTACGTGTAATAAGTTGATGTAGGATCTCGTCTGTATTTTTATCTCTGAATCTAAATGTTGTGTATATACTTTGCTCTGTCATGTTTCTTCTAACAAAAAAAAATTGAAAATGTTGGAAATTTTTCGGGCTATAGTGCAAGTAGTCAGAAATCAAGATTGGCATTTCGATTGTTGGACCAAAACCGTGAAAAACTTAGATGGAAAATGAAACAGTTATTTTTAATATCTCACGATACTCAAACTGCAGTGAAAGCGGGTAAGGCCGTGGCCGGCATCCCGTACATAGAACCTGAACAGGTTGAAGCGTTGAACGCGTTTCTGACATTAAATCATTTGAAAAATATTGTTCCTGTTTGGGATGATGATGATGACTTCGAGGAAATTTTAGACAGTTACACGTTCATCACTACCGAAGATGCAAGGAATAGTATTTACAGTCAGGACAAGTTAGGTTAAAAGATTAACGCTGCTTCCACAAGGTGGTGGAGCAGCGTTACTATAATTTTAGTTGATTCTAGTGCGACAGCCTGCTAATTGCCCTGCCTAGCATATGTGTAATTCCCGGAGTAAGTCCTCCCTCCAGTTGTTCCCATTCATCGTTTCCGGATAACCTCAACCTACTGATGAGCTTCTCTTCATGGTACACATAATATTCATTCGCGTCAGCACCGCTTTCCACTAATAGCTTTTTAGGTCCCTCTTCATTTATTGCAGCCTCAATGTAAAAGGGGCGTCCATTATTTGCCGGTACGTTTAGATCATTTTGTCCTTCCATTTACAGTAAACATTGCGAGATATAATTTGTTCAGCCAAAAAATATAGTTATGGAGCAAGAAAATCAAGGTAAAATAACGATCCAGCAGGGAGCTAAATATGGAGAAGCGATCTCCTGGGGGCCAGTGCTTGGAGAGAAAGAGTTCCTGTATTTCAGCGAAGCAGAGGAAGCCTTTCAAACCATTTCCTGGCAGAAAGCCGAAGAAGTTTGTAGTCAGAAACTCGATGAGTCGCAGGCAGTCCTGGTTAGGCCTTATAGAAAAACGGCTGATGAAGAATGGAACTCTTCCGAAGAAAAGATTCTTTTCATCGGAAGGTAACACCCGATTCTCATCTACCTATTTTTTTAGGTTAAAGTTTCAGATAATAATCCGTAAAGCTTTGGAAATCGTCGAATTTGAGATGATAACTTTGTGCGTTTCCAAAGCCAAAACTGAAGAAAACAAAAGGAACCCCCGCCAATTCGCTTTCTAGCCTGTCGCCTTCTGTGTCTCCGATATAAACTGGATTTGCCAAGTTATATTTCTCGACAAGTAGCCTGATGTTATGACTTTTGGGTTTACTATTAAATCCGTAGGCCATTTCATCCGTAATGTATTGTGAGATACCTGCCCATTTCATAAAAAGCGTAATCATTCCTTTGGGACAATTGCTTACGATGAAGAGTTTATATTTTTCAGATAATTTTATAATTCCCTCCTTCACACCGTCGTATAATGTGCCACCAATCGTCTCTACCTGCTGGGCTCGGTGCCTGTTTATAGTTTCGTAGATGCTGTACTGTTTTTCTCGCGAGTAATCCGGCAATATAGTATTTAGCACCTTCTGCGAATCCATTCCCATCATCGAACTAATTTCTTCGCGGCTTACGGTGCGTTCAACTTTTTCTTCCTGCAGCCCCGCATTCCAGGAACTGACGTAAATATCTAAGGCATCCCATAAGGTGCCATCCATATCAAAAATAAGACTGTCCGGTTTGTTATTCATGTCCTGCAAGTTTAGCTAAAATGATTTTTTTGAAAATGATAAACATCATGCAGACAAAATTATTTTTGTTTTTATAGCAATTCATAAGATGAAACAACACGTAGTAGTGCTTACTGGGGCGGGAATTTCTGCAGAAAGTGGACTGAAAACCTTCCGTGATTCGGACGGTCTATGGGAAGGATATGATGTTTACGAAGTAGCCACACCTGAAGCATGGCAGCGAAATCCTAACTTGGTACAGGAGTTTTATAACATGCGCCGAAAGGCGGTCCTGGAAGCTCAGCCGAATGCCGCACATTATGCGCTGGCAAAGCTCGAATCAAAGTTCGATGTTACTATCGTCACTCAGAATGTCGATAATCTGCACGAGCGGGCAGGCTCCAGCGCTGTTTTACATCTACACGGTGTAATCACAAAGTCTCAATCGAGTAAAGATCCAAGTTTAACTTATGACATCGAGGGATGGGAGCTAAAAATGGGGGAGCAATGCGAGCTGGGGTCACAGCTGCGCCCTCACGTAGTCTGGTTTGGAGAGCCTGTTCCGATGATTGAGAAGGCGGCTCAAATCTGCTCAACGGCAGACATATTCCTTTTAGTAGGTACTTCGTTGAATGTTTACCCCGCCGCTGGTCTTAAAGATTTTGTTCCCAATAACGCCCGGAAGATTGTTGTGGATCCCCAGGCTTCTTCTTTGTCTGTCCGAGATATGCGAATCATTTCTGAAAAGGCAGGTGTTGCAGTCCCTGCTATCGTAGAGGAACTCCTAACGTCGTAACAAAAAAGCCCCTGACGGTGTCGGGGGCTTTTTTGTAGTAGTTATATCTAAAAATTTATTTTTTTACCAAAGCTACCGTAGGATATCTTTTTTCCAAAAGATAAAACCCTCCAAAGAGCAGCACGCCATAAATAACATCGGCAATCAGCATGTTACGTAAAAATGGCAGACCCATAATGTATGATTGTATTATCCCTTGCATATTGTGCGGGTACCAGCTGTAGAAGAATGCGAAATTGGTAATCAGAAAAAATGCGAAAGCACCGGCAACCGAAGCAAGAGCGACATTGGTTACATTAACTCTGTTTCTTATGAATAAACCACAAGCTACCATTGCTACGAACCCTGCATAAACTACAACGTTAAAGCCTTGTCCTATAAAAACATCAGATAGAGCCATCGCGGCTAATGGTATAATAAAAGCCAGACGTTTGTCTGTGAACTGCGATCCTGCAAAAATTGCAAGAGCACCAACTGCCGTGAAATTCCAGATGTTTGGTAATAAAATAGGTAAGGCACGGGTAGCGGCGGCAACAATTATTAAGAGGCTCAAAACTAAAAACCGTGTAGATTGCAATTGTTTCATCATAACCACAAAATTAAAAAAATACTTCTTTAAAAAGACTCTATTTCATATTGATTTAAAATAGCCGGAGCAGGATATTTTAAAGCTATAGGCTCGCTAAAATTTGTGGACTTTTTGTGGGAATAGTTAAGTCACGTGTAAAATGACTAGTTCAACGCAAGGTCTTCCTACGAAAAATCAATAATCCATTTAATGTAATAATAACAGAAAAAACACGCGTTATAGGAAGAAAACGCTTACCTTGCGCGTAAGTCGCGTGATCTTGATCAGAGAGAAGTTGTGGGCGTTTTTTCGGAGTCACGATTGCTACTAATAAAACTAAAATTTCTGTTTTTTTAAGATTATAACGATATGATTTTAACAGGCAGGGAGAGTGGTTTTGGCTCGAACCTTGCAAGATTACGCAGAGGTTACTAACGTTCAATTAAATAGGGTAGCTCCTGAAAAGCTGAATAATAATAAATGAAAATTTTTATCAAAAATCTGCCATTACAGGTGGAAGAAAAAGAGTTAAGAGAAGTCTTCGGTGACTTCGGAGTAGTTAAGTCGCTCAGGATTATAAAAGATAAGGAGACAGGAGCCAGTCGTGGTTTTGGTTTCGTAGAAATGCCTGACGAGGCACAAGCTAAAGAAGCTATTAGAAATATGAATGGTGGCGACTACTACGGAAATAAGATTTTCGTCACTGAAGCCAGAGATGACGATAACGGTGGTGGTGGTGCTAACAGAGGTGGCTTTAAAGGCGGTGCGCCTCGTGGAAATACCAGAAGATTTTAAGTTAAGACACCCTTCATAGTTTAATAGTCTCAATTGAAGGCTATTAAACTATTTTACCTAGCCTGCAATAGTTTCAAATCCATATTTTTCTCAGCTAAACGCAAAATGTGATCCTATAAAATTGCTGGGAAATTATATTTTTGCCCTTCGCCTAAGCTGGGCGATTTTCAAAAAGAACTAAAAATCATAGTTGTAGATGATTAATATAACACTTCCTGATGGCTCTATCCGCCAATATGAGAAGGGAATAACAGCCTTTCAAATTGCACAATCTATTTCCGAAGGATTAGCAAGAAACGTTTTAGCAGCAGAAGTTAATGGTGAATGTTGGGATGCTTCTCGTCCCATAGAGAACGATTCAACGGTGAAGCTTCTGACCTGGAATGATCAAACTGGAAAGTCCACTTTTTGGCACTCTTCAGCACACTTAATGGCGGAGGCTTTGGAGGCCCTTTATCCGGGTACTAAATTTGGTATTGGCCCGGCCATAGAGACTGGTTTTTATTACGATGTTGATTTCGGTGATCGTGATTTTTCTTCCGATGATTTTAAGAAAATAGAAGACAAAATACTTGAGTTAGCCAAGACGAAGTCTGAATTTGTGCGGAAGCCGGTAAGTAAGGCTGATGCAGAACAGTACTTCATCGAAAAAGGTGATGAATACAAACTTGATTTGATTAAGGATCTTCCTGACGGGTCGATCACATTCTATACACAAGGTAGCTTCACAGATCTTTGCCGCGGACCGCACATACCAAATACCGGGTTTATAAAGGCAGTAAAGTTGATGAACGTGGCTGGCGCTTACTGGCGCGGGGACGAATCGCGTAAGCAGTTGACAAGAATCTACGGTGTCACCTTCCCTAAACAGAGCGAGCTTTCCGATTATCTGAAAATGATCGAAGAAGCCAAGAAACGTGACCACCGGAAATTAGGCAAAGAGCTGGAGTTATTCACTTTCTCTGAAAAAGTTGGAATGGGTTTGCCACTATGGCTGCCTAAAGGAACCGCACTTCGGGAGAAGTTAGTGAATTTCTTGCAACGGGCCCAGATGAAAGCCGGGTACGAGCAGGTAATTACTCCTCATATAGGCCACAAAAATCTTTACATTACTTCAGGACACTACGAGAAATATGGAGCAGATTCTTTTCAACCGATAAAGACGCCGCAGGAAGGGGAGGAGTTTTTCCTGAAACCAATGAACTGTCCGCACCATTGTGAAATTTATAAGTCCAAGCCACGGTCTTACAAGGATCTTCCTGTAAGGTTCGCTGAATTTGGGACAGTATATAGGTATGAGCAGAGCGGCGAACTTCATGGTTTGACACGTGTTCGTGGCTTCACTCAGGATGATGCCCATTTATTCTGCCGCCCAGATCAGGTGAAGGAAGAATTCAAGAAGGTTATCGACCTTGTATTATATGTATTCAATGCGCTGGGCTTTGAGGACTATACTGCTCAGGTTTCCCTTCGTGACCCTGAAAATAAGACAAAGTATATAGGTACGGACGAGAACTGGCAGCTTGCTGAATCTGCAATCATTGAAGCGGCTGAAGAAAAAGGTTTGAAAACGGTGGTTGAGCTAGGAGAAGCCGCTTTCTATGGTCCTAAACTTGATTTTATGGTGAAGGATGCTTTAGGAAGAAAATGGCAGCTCGGGACAATCCAGGTTGATTACAATCTTCCCGAACGTTTTGAGCTGGAGTATACAGGCAGCGACAACCAAAAACACCGGCCGGTGATGATCCACAGAGCACCTTTTGGTTCATTGGAAAGATTCGTAGCGGTACTTATTGAGCACTGTGCCGGCAACTTCCCATTATGGCTAACTCCGGAACAGTTCATTATACTTCCGATCTCTGAGAAGTATGAAGAATATGCAAAAAAAGTTTTAGAATCTCTTAATAATTCCGATATTCGCGGGCTGATCGACTTGCGAGATGAGAAAATCGGAAGAAAGATCAGAGACGCGGAAGTGAAGAAAATTCCGTACATGCTTATCATAGGAGAAAAGGAAATGGCTGATGGTACAGTTTCGGTACGAAGACACGGCCACGGCGATGTTGGAAGTATGAGGGCAGAAGAATTTAGAAATCAATTAATTACAGAAATAACCGTTTAAACAAAATTTAAATTTGGCATTAGGAAGACCAGGTTTTAACAGAGGGCCAAGACCTCCGTTTAAGAAAAAAGAGGCAGAGCATAATATCAACGAGTTCATCAAAGCTCCTCAGATCCGTCTTGTTGGAGATAACGTTGAGCAAGGTGTTTATTCTTTGAGCGAGGCCAGAGCTATTGCTGAAGAGCAAGAGCTGGACCTTGTAGAAATATCGCCGAACGCTAATCCTCCGGTTTGTAAAGTAATTGACTATAATAAGTTCATCTACGAGCAAAAGAAAAAGCTTAAGGAGATTAAAGCGAACGCTAAGCAGACGATTATCAAAGAAATTCGTTTCGGACCTAATACAAGCGAGCACGATTTTCAGTTTAAGCTGAAACATGCAGTCAGTTTCCTGGAAGCTGGAGAGAAGGTGAGAGCTTATGTCCACTTCAAAGGGCGGGCAATTGTTTACAAGGAGCAAGGTGAAATTCTTCTCCTGAAGTTTGCGCAAGCTTTGGAAGAATATGGAAAAGTAGAACAGCTTCCGAAATTAGAAGGTAAGCGGATGTTCTTGATCGTGGGTCCGAAAGCAACAAAAAAATAGATTTTTAGATGTGCATATATACTGATGTGTAAATGTGCAACCGAAATATATTAAACATCTTAAATTCAAATAAATAGGTTATGCCAAAAATGAAGACCAATTCCAGTGCTAAAAAGCGTTTTAAGCTTACTGGAACAGGTAAAATCAAAAGGAACAACGCATTCATGAGTCACATCTTAACAAAGATGTCGACTAAACGTAAGCGTAACTTAGGTCAAAGCGGTCTGGTATCGGATGCTGACATGAGCAACGTGAAACGCATGCTTTGCATTGGAAAGTAAGAATCTGTGACAGATTCAGTTAATTAATGTTTAACCCGGCTTCCGGTTGTAAGACTGCTGAAAAACGCAGCGCCGCCTGCCAAAAAAGAAAACAAAATGCCACGTTCGGTTAACGCAGTAGCGTCAAGAAGAAGAAGAAAAAAGATCTTAGGTTTAGCTAAAGGCTATTGGGGATCTCGCAGCAAGGTTTACACCATTGCTAAAAACACAGTTGAAAAAGGTTTACAGTACGCTTATCGCGACCGTAAAACCAAAAAGAGAGAGTTCCGTGCTTTATGGATTCAGCGTATTAACGCAGCTGCACGCCATAACGGTCTATCATACTCTCAATTGATGGGTAAATTAAATAAATCAGGTATCGAATTAAACCGTAAAGTTCTTGCAGATCTTGCGATGAATGAGCCAGAGGCTTTCAAAGCAGTGGTTGAAGCGGTTAAATAGTTATTCAACCTGTTATAAATAAAAAAAGGGAGCCAAAATTGGTTCCCTTTTTTGTTTATTTGCTTTAAAAATTGTTTATATGGACTTTGGGAAAATCGCTTTAGAACAGCTTACAGAAGTTGACTTTTGTCTGCAACCAGACACCGAGTTTACGTTAGACGTACTTCAAGGGCGGACAAAGGTTGCTAATCCAAAGATTTATATTGGTTGCGCGAAGTGGGGGCGAAAAGAGTGGGTAGGCATGATCTATCCTGAAAAGACAAAAGAGGCCAAATTTCTTGACGAATATGTGAAGCACTTCAATTCTATTGAGTTGAATGCTGTGTTTTATAACATGCCCAAGAAAGAACAGATAAGAACCTGGAAAGAGAAAGCAGCAGCAGTTCGCGATGACTTTAAATTCTGTCCCAAGTTCTCCAGAAATATTTCTCACATACGCAGACTAAAAAATGCGGAGGAGGATACGACCCGGTATTTAGAAAGCATTTATGAGTTTGGAACTTATCTAGGGCCGAGCTTCCTGCAACTAGCCGATAATTTCGGACCAAATAACTTTGAAACACTTAGGGCTTATCTGGAGCATCTGCCTAGTGACCTACAGATCTTTGTAGAAGTGCGTCACCCGGAGTGGTTTGGGAATGAGCATGTGAGGAGGGAGTTCTTTTCTATGCTGAAGACAGTGGGCCGAGGCGCAATCATTACTGACGCCAGCGGAAGAAGAGATTGCGTTCATATGCATTTATCAACTCCGGAGGCATTCATTCGATTTGTGGGGAACGGCTTACATCCTACTGATTATAAACGGATTGACGATTGGGCGGAGAGGATTTCTGGCTGGGTAAACAGTGGCTTAGAGTCTGTTTACTTCTTTCTTCATCAACATGATGAGAAGGACACTCCAATTTTAGGGGATTACACAGTGAAGAAGTTTAACGAGGTGTTAGGAATAAACCTTGCGGCTCCATCCTTCATCAAATCCCACAACCAACTTTTTACATAAGCCTTATAAAAGAGATTTCTATTTGAGTAAAAAACCTACTAACTTGGTAGAGTTAATAAATTACTTAACCTTTTAAATTTTACACTATGAGCTTAAGACTAGGCGATGTCGCCCCCAATTTCCAGGCGCAGACCTCACAGGGCGAGATTGATTTCTACGAGTACCTGGGGGATAGCTGGGCTGTTTTATTTTCGCACCCGGCAGATTATACACCGGTTTGTACTACGGAGCTGGGCAGAACTGCAGCATTGAATGACGAGTTTAAAAAGCGGAATGTTAAAGTTCTAGCGTTAAGTGTGGATCCCGTGGATAAGCATTCAGGTTGGATTCAGGATATCAATGAAACGCAAGGTGTAGTGGTAGACTTTCCACTAATTGCTGATGAAGACAAGAAAGTTTCGGAATTATATGGAATGATTCATCCGAATGCTTCCGAAACTGCTACTGTTCGCTCCTTATTTATCATATCACCTGATAAAAAGATTAAGTTGATTATTTCGTATCCTGCGTCAACCGGACGGAACTTCCAGGAGATCCTCCGGGTAATTGACTCTCTACAGTTAACAGCCAACTACAGTGTAGCAACACCTGCAGACTGGAAAGAGGGAGAGGATGTAGTTGTTACGCCGGCAATCAAGACGGAAGACATACCTTCCAAGTTCCCTAAAGGGCACAGAATTGTAAAACCTTATCTTCGTTTTACACCCCAACCGAATAAATAACAACGAAATCCTGAATAATATTTATTTCTTATTCAGGATTTTATTTTGTTATCTTTGGTTTAGTCGCCAGTTCTTAAATCTTACCTGAATTATAAATTCCATTTCTTTTTCAGTCAGCTTTTTTAAATGGTCGATGTAGTACTAATTTATTTATATTAATTTTTATGAAAACTGGAAAGGTTAAATGGTTTAACGCCGAAAAAGGTTATGGTTTTATCATTCAGGAAGATGGTAAAGAGATCTTCGTACATTTTAAAGACATACAAGGTGGCGTAAACGCGCTTCGTGACAATGATAGTGTTTCTTTCGAGGTAGCCGAAGGACGCAAAGGATTACAAGCGGTAAACGTGAAGAAAGCATAAGTGATCCACGATACTTACTAGGAAAGCTCTGCTGTGCAGGGCTTTTTTTGCGTTTATGAGTTAACCCTTTCTGCCTCAATAGCAAGAAGTTGATTTTCTGCACCGGTGCAAAAAATGAGATAAAGATCACCTCCGTCCTGAATTTTGTACTTCTTTTTAATCTCTTCCACCTGTAGGGGGAAATTCCGTGTAATCACGTTTGCCTTTCGAATACCTGAAGCTTTGAATGTTTTTAGTGTATTTACTGACCGGATCTTAAAAACTCTACCTACGAAGTTTTCAACTATTCTCTCCGAAGTATATAGATGGGTGTTTCTGTTTAGCTTGCCGAGGTGAAAGCAGGTTGCAATACTTTTGAAAGCTCCGGCTTTTAGAATCGCTACGTCGGGCTCGTATAGGAATGACAGAGGGTTGTAAAATCTTTCTATCCTGAGGCTTTTCTCTTGAGCTGGTTCGAAAGTATAAAAGAGGCTGTTTGATTCAGTCAAGGCAGCACAAACAATGTTCGGCTCTCCTTCGAAGCCCGCGTCTATCACCCAAAGTAGTTCTTTGCAGTCGTTTTTTACGCTTACTACATGTATTTCTTTTACGCTGCTAAGCTCCTGCAATCCGGAATGAATGTCAAATAGGGGAGAAGTTTTGATAATTACCCGTTTCGCCTTCCCTAGTAACAGCGGCAAGTTCGAAACCACATTAGGCTCTGTATCCTGAAGTAGGAACACTTTTTTAGATTCAACCCGTCGGGATGGGTCGACAAAAATGGTATCAAAATTAACATCGCTCTTGCTAAGGTACTCTAAGCCGTTTGTGTTTAAAAACTCAATATTGGTTTGGTTGAGCACGCTAGCATTATGGGAGGCAATGGTAGACAGTTCTGAGTTGAGCTCACAATGGACCACATCTTTTAATCTTTTTGAGAAGTAGTAGCTGTCTACACCGAGGCCGCCAGTCAGGTCGATTAATCGGTCTCCCAGGGCGAGGGTACTTTTGTATCGTGCAGTAAGTTCAGAAGAGGTCTGTTCGATGGAAATTTTAGGCGGATAGTAGATGCCTTTCCTTGCGAACCAGGTGGGAAGCTTCTTTTCACACTTCTTCCTGCTTTCCAGCTGTTGAGCAAGTTCCCTTGGACTGATGCCAGCGAAAGGGCTCTTTCCCAATAAGATCCGATTAACGTCATCATCTAGATGCACGTTGAGATAATTCTGAACTTCTTCCTGTAAGATTAAAGGATTCAAATGCAGTAAGTTAATCTTTAACTACTATCTGGGCCGTGTGGCGGCTTGTTTGCTCCAATAGTACTGTTTTTCTTGCCGTTAGCTCACCGATTACTGCTTGTTGGAAATGCCTCACAGTATAGAGTTTCAAGTCTTGATTGTATTTGATTCGGAACTGTCCGTCCAAAAGCACTTCGAGTTTCTTAAATCGTTTTTCATCCCAATCGAAGCAGGCCGAAAAACTTATTGCAGACAACTGCATCATGTTAATTTTTACTCGCGCTTTCGCAAAGATGCCATATATGTCACACAGATGATCCTCTGTGATAAATGCCAGATCTTTTGTCGAGATGGAAAGTAGTACCTGGTTGTTTTTGACGATAATTGCCGGCTGAGTGATTACTACTTCACTCTCCTTGATGCACGTGCCGGGAGCGTGCGGATCTAGAAAAGGTTTTACATAAAGGGGGATTTTTCCGTTCTGGAGGGGTTTAATGGTTTTAGGGTGAATTACAGTTGCACCGTAAAAAGTCATCTCCAATGCGTCCCGATAGGAGAGCTCCTCATACTTCACAGTATTTTCAAACAGTTTCGGATCAGCGTTTAGCACTCCAGGTACGTCTTTCCAGATTGTAACTGCGTCAGCTTTGAGGCAGGAAGCAAAAATGGCCGCAGTATAATCAGAACCTTCTCGTCCTAAGGTAGTCGTAAAGTTCTCAGAAGTCCCCCCGATGAAACCTTGAGTGATAACAATGTGACTTGAAAGCTGAGAGGCGAGTTGTGTTTCTATTGCCGTACAGGTTCTTTTCCAGTCTACCCTTCCTTCCCGATAGGTGTTGTCGGTATGAATGTAGCTTCTGGCGTCAATCCATTTAACGGGAACTCCCGAGTGAGCCAGGTAGTTACTTACGATCCTGGTAGAAAGGAGTTCGCCAATAGACACGATCTGGTCGTAGATAAAGTCGAAGTCATCTTGTGGCTCATCTTCCAGCATCCACTCAACCTCTACGAACGTATTCGCTATTTCATCAAAGACAGGATGTGAAGCGTCGCCAAACAGCTCAAGCATTACTCTTTCATGGTAGGCTTTGATTCCTTCAAGAACCGCTTGTACATCGTCCCGCTGCTCAGCATATGCTTTTGTTAGCTCTTCCAGGGCGTTAGTTGTTTTACCCATCGCTGAAACAACGATCAGTAATTGCTTGTCCTTGTAGAGTTGGATGATTTTTGCAAGATTTTTGATCCCCTCAGCATCTTTCACTGATGCCCCACCAAATTTGAATACTTCTGCCATCGGCTTATACTTGGAATTTTGAGTTTTGAATAGTACTTGAAACGACTTAAATTGTTTGGTCGGTGAGAAGATGAGTTAAGTTAGCTATTTGCTCCTTAGTCAGTGACGCGTTCAGCCACTCCGGATCAAAACTTGCGTTATATTTTTTGTAGAAATTAATAGCTGGTTCGTTCCAGTCTAACACCTGCCAGCTCATCCCATTGAAGTCCTTTTCCCTCGCTTCTTGCACAATTCTGTCAAACAGTCTCTTGCCAATGCCGCGGCCTCTGAATTGTTCTGTCACCAGGAAATCCTCCAGATAAAGTCGGCAGCCCTTCCATGTAGAATAGCGGATATAGTACAAGGCAAACCCTTGCACTATCCCATCAATTTCTGCTACGAAAGCTTTCCATACTGCTGATCTTCCAAATCCGGCTTCTTCGAATTCTTCCAGTGTTACAGTTACCTCGTTAGGCGCTTTTTCGTATTCGGCGAGCTCCTGAATCAACTCCAAAAGTCTCTTGCAATCTTTCTTTTCGGCGACACGAATGACCATGTTGACTGTTTTTGAATTAGTAATGATTGTTTAAAAAAAAGGAGTTGCCTTTAATTTTCTTCGGCAGGGTTATTTTGTATTCTCCAGTGCGGAATAACCCTTTTTCCAAAGATACTGCTTCCTACGCGGATCATAGTGCTGCCTTGTTCGATAGCAATTTTATAGTCGCCAGACATTCCCATCGAGATCTCCTTAAACGAGCTTTCATTCCTAAAAAAGCTCTGTTTCAATCCCTCGAAAAAAGTTCTCAGTTCGTAAAACTCTTCTTTTATCTGTTTTGGATTTTCTGTGTTTGAAGCAATACCCATCACGCCAACAATCCTCACGTTTTTCAGGGAATAAATATCTTCAGATCTCAACAAGTCAATTGCCTCATCAAAGCCTAAACCAAATTTAGTTTCTTCATCAGCAATGTATATTTGAAGCAGGCAGTCTATTACCCGGTCATTTTTTTTAGCCTGTTTGTCTATTTCTTTTAATAGTTTCAAACTATCGACGGAATGGATCAGACTAACAAAGGGAGCAATGTATTTAACCTTATTAGTTTGCAAGTGGCCTATCAAGTGCCACTGGATGTCTTTGGGCAATTGCTCATATTTCTCCACCAACTCCTGAACATGGTTTTCGCCGAAAACTTTCTGTCCCGCCTGATATGCTTCCAATATTTCTTCCTTTGTCTTCGTTTTAGATACGGCGATCAAGGTGACATTTAAACGGCTCAATTCCTTCTTTAATTCTGTCAAGTTGGCTGCTATGCTCATTATATGTATTTTTAACGCAAAATCACGGCTAAATTAAGAAATGAGGAGTTCACTGGCATTGTTTTTTCTATTCATTTTTTTTTCAGGATGTACCCGAGATAAGGTTCCTGCAGGAGTGCTTGCTGAAGGAAAGATGATTGAAGTGTTAACTGATGTTCATCTTGCAGATGGTTATACTTCGACCCTTGACAGCTACAACGACTCAACTAAAATTGTTCAGTTATACAAAGCTGTGTACAAAAAGCACGGAATCGATTCGATGCAGTTCAAAAAGAGCCTGGAGTACTATTCGAAGAGTCCCAAGAAGTTGCAGTTGATGTATAAGCAGATAGACGAGCAGCTTGTAAAGCTTCAGAAGAGCGAGGAGAAGCGCGAACAGCAGCGACTGAAGGATGAGCAGAGGAAGGAAAAACTCCGCCTTGAGCTATTGAAAAAGAAAGAGAAGCTGAAAAGAGACTCGTTGAAGAGGGATTCTTTGAAGAAAATAACACTAAAGAGAGATTCTTTAAAGCGGGATTCGGTAAAGAAGGCTGAGTTAAAGAAAGAAGAGAGAAAGAGGAATGATATACCCGCAAAACGCAATAGATAAATTAGGGTTTACAGAAATAAAATCGCTGATCAAGTCGCACTGTCTGAGTGAAATGGGAAGACAGATGGTGGACAGGATTCAGATGATGACAAGCTTTGAACAGATTAACAAGTTTCTTCGCCAAACGAGGGAGTTTAAGGAAATTCTGGAGAACGATGCGCCATTACCTATCAGACATCTGTTTGATATCAAGTCACTCGCGGAGAAGATCCGTGTAGAAGGTGCATTTTTAACCGAGGCCGAATTACATCAGGTGTTGTTATCTCTGCAGACCGTTTTTTCGGTGATAAACTATTTTAACGAGAGGGAAGGGCGATACCCTAACCTCGAAGCTTTATTTGAGCATCTGCCCATCGAAAAGAAAATCATCAAAAGCATTGAGAATGTAATTGATGAAAAAGGGAAAATTCGCTCCAATGCTTCCCCAGAGCTGCAATCTATTATCTACTCGATCTCCAAAGCGGAGTCGGAGGCACGGAAAAAGATTGATCAGATTTTTAAGAACGCACAAAATAACGGCTGGGCCGCCGACGGGAATTTAACTATTCGAGATGGGCGTCTTTGTATCCCGGTGCTGGCCGAGAATAAGCGTAAACTAAAGGGTTTTATTCACGATGAATCCGCCTCCGGCCAGACGGTTTACATAGAGCCTGAAGAGGTCTTTCAACTTAATAACCAGGTTCGCGACCTGGAATTTGATAAGCGAAGAGAGATTATAAGAATTTTAACTGAGGTGAGCAATCAATTAAGACCTTATGCTCCCTTGTTGCTGGCCTATCACGGCTTGTTAACCAAGCTCGACTTTGTAAGGGCAAAGGCGATGTTCGCTTTGGAAACAGAATCGGAAATGCCGGTTCTTGTGAGCACGCCAGAGGTGAACTTGATAAATGCTCGTCATCCATTGCTACTTATTAATTTCAAAAAGGAGGGACATACAGTTGTTCCACTGAATGTGAAAATTGATGAACAGCAAAGGGTTATAGTGGTATCTGGGCCGAACGCTGGTGGTAAGTCTGTGGCTATGAAAACGGTAGGCTTACTGCAAATTATGGTGCAGGCTGGTCTGCTGGTACCCGCGGCTGAAAGTTCTACAATAGGAATCTTTAAGCAGATCTTTGCAGACATCGGAGATGACCAGTCGATCGAGAGCGACTTAAGTACTTACAGCGCCCATCTATCGAAAATGAAATATTTTGTGGAGAATGCGGGCGGGAAAACGATGGTGCTGATAGATGAGTTTGGAACAGGAACAGATCCGCAATTTGGTGGTCCCATTGCTGAAGCTGTACTTGAGGCACTGAACCGAAAAAAAATTAGAGGCGTAATTACTACCCATTATTCTAATCTGAAGGTTTTTGCGAACTCCGCTGAAGGCTTGGAAAATGCTTCGATGATGTTTGACAATCTGGAGATGCGGCCCTTATATATCCTGGAAACAGGAAAGCCGGGAAGCTCTTATGCCTTTGAGATAGCCCAAAAAATAGGTTTACCTCCCCAGGTTTTGAATGCTGCAAAAAATAAGATCGGAGCGCAACAGAAACGTGTAGATACCCTTTTGGTTGATCTGGAGAGAGATAAAAAAGAATTGCTGGAAACCAAGATCGCTGTTGAAAAGCAGCAGCGAAAGGTGAATGCGCTACTGGAAGAGAATACGAAGCTGAAAGACTACCTGGAGGAAAACAAGCGCTCGATTCTGAAAGACGCTAAGAAGGAGGCTCAGAACATCATCCTCAATGCAAATAAGCTGGTTGAGAATACCATTTCGGAGATCAAGCAAAGCAAAGCAGACAAGGAAAAGACGCAGAAGTTGCGGCAAAATCTCCAAACTGAACTACAGAAGCACCAGGTGAAGGAAGCCCCTTCGAAGAAGCCGGAGACGGATACCTCGGAATTAGCAGCAGGCGATTGGGTGAAGTTGGTTGACTCGGAAACGGTTGGGCAGGTAATTGATGTGACGAAGGATAATGTAATTCTCGCTATGGGCGATTTACGTTCTGTCGTGAAGAGGAAGAGGGTACAGAAAATCTCTAATAAACAGGTGCCTAAAGAGATCAGAAGAAGCTACTCGTCCCAAATTACCGATTCGATAGCCAGTTTTAGTCCCGAGATAGACGTCCGCGGGAAGCGGGGTGAGGAGGCACTGTATGAGATTGAACGCTACCTTGACAAGGCAATCATGATGGGTTTTCCCAATCTTAAAATAATCCATGGTAAAGGCGATGGTATTTTGAGGAAGCTTATTCGGGACTATTTGAAGAAGTATTCGCAAGTAAGTCGAATGGAGGATGAGCATCCCGACCGGGGCGGCGACGGTATCACGTACGTCCATCTTGCATAAGCAAAAATAGCTGTCGGCATATTGTTAAGCCGCCAGCTATTCCTACCAGTGTTGCCTTTTCTTTAGCTTAGACTAACTTTTGGCATAACAAGCTCGTATAAGAGGACATTGTTGGGAATAACCAGGGTAAAAGTACCCGAACTCTGTTATCAAAAGGCAGGCTCCCGGCTTGCTATATTTAAAAATATCGACCGCTGTATGATTAGTGAAACTAGTTCCTTTAAAAGTGTAAATGTTTATTTGGCACTCGACCGGAATTCAGTGGAAGAGTATTTTAACCGGAACGATCCCTCGCCCATGTATCGGCGGCAGTTAAGTGTAAAGTTTGAAGATTATATCAAAAAGTGTGTGCTGGAAGCGAAGGAAGACGACCTGGTGATATTTAAGTTGTATAGCAGTAGCGATAAGGAACAACAGTATGCAGAGCCGCTCATGTATGCAATAAAAAGGCATTTTTCGGAGAGAAAAACGGAAGAAATCAGGGCCTTCACTAAATTCAAACGGCACAATGGTGGAATAATAGCCGTTAATCTGCTGGTGGTAGCCTTGTCTAATTTCCTGCTTCCATTGATCATTTCTGAAAAGGTAGCCTACGAAACAGGAGTAAAGCATCTACTCGAGGTTCTATGGTTCGTGATTTTTTACCATCCTTTAGGCGAATTGTTGTTTAATTGGAAGCCCCACGTGCAGAAGATTGAGTTGATGGAAAAGTTAACCAACGTGGAATACCTCATCGTCGAAAAAGAGAAAAAAAGGCAGATCATCTACGATTAAACGAATTTAAGCTTACTTTCTACCAACAAATTTCAGCTAAAACTTTCGTTTTTTAGCTACTCAGAAAGGAACATCATTGGAGGAATATTTCAAAGCGCAGCTGGATTTATTACGGCAGGAGCGCGAGGAAGACTGGAAGAATTATAACAGTGTGATCAAGACTTCCACTGTTTTTGAGCGCCGTGAAAACGGTCTCTGCTGGTATCCGCTTATCATTAAAGGTTCAGAACTTGGTAGGGGCGACTACTTGACGGTTGAATTTGAACGAACTTCGAAAGTAGACGACTTCCATCAGTTCAAAACTGGAAGTCCCGTTGCTCTCTTTTCTAATTCGGAAGCCAACGTCAAGAGACTCGAGGGGACAGTTAGTTACCTGAACGGTAATAGAATTAAAGTCAACTTTAGAACCGACGAACTACCCGATTGGAGTTCGAAGGGGAAGTTAGGATTGGACCTTCTGTTCGACAACGGCAGTTATCAGGAAATGGAGAAAGCCCTTAGGGCTGCAGAAAGTTTAGCTACGCATCACAAAGTGGGCTCTTTAGTTCGAATTTTGATTGGCGAAGACAGTCCCTCTTTTGATGCTATACCCTCCACTCTGCCTTCTTCCCCACTAAACGATTCTCAGATGGACGCTTTCCAGAAGGTGCTTTCGGCAAGGGATATTGCACTTGTTCATGGTCCCCCTGGTACTGGAAAAACGACTACTATTGTCCAGGCGATCAAAGCAATGGTGCAATTTCAGAACGAACGGGTTTTAGTAGTAGCACCAAGTAATGCTGCAGTAGATCTGTTATCTGAAAAGTTGTCGGATGTCGGCTTAAATGTTCTTAGAATCGGTAATCCACTACGTATTTCCGATAAGCTTACTGCTCTTAGTCTGGACGGCAGGATGGCCGTGCATCCTGCAATGAAAGAAGTGAAGAGCTTGAAACGGCAGGCGGCAGAGTATAAAAACATGGCCCACAAGTATAAACGCAATTTTGGAAGGGCTGAGCAGGAACAACGAAAGGCTCTTTTTAATGAAGCCAGGCAAATTCTGAAAGAGGTGGACCGAGTGGAGACGTTTGTTGTGGATGACCTCGTGAGTAAAGCGCAGGTGATAACTAGTACGCTGGTTGGTGCAAATCATTTTGCCGTTCGAGACTTAGAGTATAATACGGTGCTGATAGACGAGGCGGCCCAGGCCTTGGAGCCTGCTACCTGGATCCCGATTTTGAAGGCGAAAAAAGTGGTGCTGGCTGGAGACCACTGCCAGCTACCGCCTACAGTGAAATCAGAAGACGCAGCACGCAACGGATTGTCGATCACCTTATTTGAGAAATTGAGCAGTCTGCATCCCGCAGCGGTTTGTATGTTGGAGCAGCAGTATCGAATGCACTCTTCTATAATGGGTTATTCGTCGCAAGTGTTTTATGGTGGCCGACTTAAGGCCGACCCTTCTGTTGCCGACCATGTTTTATTTGCTGGCGACGATCCACTCGTCTTCCTTGATACAGCAGGATGTGGCTTTGAAGAACGACAGGAGGGTACGAGTACTACTAATCCAGAGGAAGCAGCCCTCCTCGTGAGACACCTGCAAGCACTGGTTTCCATGCAACACGAAGACGGACGTCCTCCTTCTATAGGTATTGTATCCCCCTATAAGCAGCAGGTGCTACTACTTAAGGAATTGATAGAGGATTGTTTTGCCGGGGAGCAGTATGGCGGCAAAATTTCTGTAAACAGTATTGATGGCTTTCAGGGGCAGGAACGCGATGTTATTTATATAAGCATGACGCGGAGTAATACTAGTTCGGCGATTGGCTTTTTGAGTGACTTTCGTCGGATGAATGTAGCAATGACACGGGCGCGAAAAAAACTGGTGGTAGTGGGGGACAGTGCTACTCTTGGTCGACATCCTTTTTATGCCGATTTTATCGGCTATGTCGAGAAATTTGGCGTTTATCAAAGCGCTTGGGAATTTGTCGGATGAGATAAAGGCATCGTCTTTGCAAGGTGACGATTGTTAATATCACTCGCATTGAAAGACACACCAGACATCTGGAGTTTAAGCCTAAAAGAGCTGACTGATATCACTACTAAAAACAGACCTGATATCACCGGTGGCAGCCTTGTTATTACTTCAGCCTGCTTGGCCGTAGCTTTAGTGCGGATGTCGTTGGAGGTTTCGAGAAAAACAACGTCAGAAACTGAGCCACGCAAACATCTTTCTGAAGAAATTGCAATTCTTCGGAAAATACAGAAAAGGCTTAGCAAAACGGCTGAGGAAGACCTTGCCGCGTTCAATGCCTATCGGTACCCGTCAATTTCGAAAAAAAACGGTAATAAACAGGAGATACAAAGACAAGCACTTGTAGATGCGATCAAAATTCCTCTGGCTTCGGTTCTGATCATTGTTGAGGTTTTACTCATTCTTCCCGGCTGTGTAACCTACTGCAAACCGCACATGCTCAGCGATCTTCGAGCTGCGTTTTTCATGCTTGGTGGGGCAGCACAAGGGATCCTAAGTTTGGTAGAAAGTAATGTCGGCCTGCTTCCTGAGGAGCAGCAGGCCGGCTATTCGGAGCAGGTGGCTACCCAAAGTAAGCGGCTCCTCGACGCCCTAACTGAAGCAGGGATTTATTTGAGGCCTTCGGGCTCTAATTTCTAAAGGGGCTTTCATGCAAATGATAGCAGCTGTCGGACTGGTTTTTACTACAAAATCCGAAGTTAAGGGCAGTATAGGCTATCTTAACTGCGATGGGAATAATGTAACTATTGTCAATTCTCTGGTAGAGTGGATTGCCCGGATATTCTTGTGTATAGATTTTAGTTCTGTCGGTGATCTTCTGACTCCTACTAAAAGAAGCGCTAGTTGCAATAATAGGTAGTAACAGCAGAAGATATTTTATTGCTGGTCTTCCCAGGTTTGCTTTAGCTGTAAACGGTGTTCTAAGTTTTAGTTTAGCTAGAAAACAGGCCTTCCTCGTCAAAATCTCCCAATACTCCTTTTTATACGATTGGAGGATGTCCCGGTTCCTACTATTAAAATCGTTTACAGATCAAAAAATGAAACCAGGAGGCAAAGAATGTAAATAATTATGCTAAGTCGTTTCAGGTCAATCATAACTTTTGCGTGTTTATATATATGACGTGAACACCCACCGAAGCGTTACAGCTAATTACAAAATTTACCTCCTGTAATTAAGCTAATACATCAGCGCAATTTTATCCTTGTCAAATGAGATAGCCCTGTCGATTCTAACCAGGTAGTCAGATGTTTCAGAATAGAATTTTTGAATATAGTCCCGGTAATCCTTATGCGTATCTTGAGGTAGCTTAGATATGGCATAACTCTGAAATAGGGCATAGTCGATCACAGAATCTTTCCAGTTTTTGTATTGAGCGTGATTTCTATTAACGCCAATTGCTGTAGTCGGTCTCTTTTTGGCCACTTTCATTCCAAAAAGGTTATGATTCTCCTTAAAAATGGGCGAAGTAAAATTTCCAGTCTCAAGTCGAGCCTGCGCAAGAACAGTTTCGGGATATTTTACCCCTAATTCATTCATAAATTGCAGTAGCGCCTTTTCTGAAAACTCTTCCTCGGTCGTACTAACTACTTCTGTAGCTGTAGCAGTTGGAACAGGAGAAAAGTAGCTGCCAATTCCATAGCTCACAGCAGCCAGAATAACATAATAAAAGTGTTTTTTCTTCGGGAGTTTTGCTTTCAGCATCTTAACATTCTTCATCATACCCTAATTATTAAGCTTCTATTTTTTACTAAAATGTTTTCGATCTATATGATCCGAAAAGGTTTGATTAGCCTTTTTGATACCCAATGTTCAAAAAGGTTTAGTTAGGAATTAATAACGGGACCAAAGTTTAATTATTTTATAAAAAATTATTCCGCCACGATCAGCAGGGATGTTAGGTTTCGGATAAAAAAAAATAGAGCGTGGTGTTTCAACAGAAAGTTAAGATACGTACGGGTAAGAAAAAGGTGATGAAAAACGTCTATTTCTTAATGCTGGTGCTCGGGTCTTTAGTAATCAATTCCTGCGAAAAAGAACTTGAATCAGGATCTGGAGTTACAGGCAAATGGGCACTGGCTGAAGTATGCCAGAACGATCACTGGGGAGCACCTTTCTATTGGGCCGAATCAATTACTAAAGATAGCATAGAGCTTACGTCATTCGGGGATTACTTGCGAAAATCCGGAACAGCAGGGTGGAAGGCGATGGGGAAATTTCGGATAGTAGCAAAGAATAAACTAGAAATAACTTCTGTTGAAGATCCGGATAACAAAATCACCTTGAGTTTTAAGGTGAAAGCCGACCAACTGATTCTCGAAACTGGTAGATATGAAGGCTTAATTGCAGAAAGTTTCGACAGGGTAAAATAAGGCTCATAAAAAAGGGAGTAACCTTTACATTACTCCCTTAAAAAATTACACAATCAAAAACAAAAAACCTCTATATAGAAGTGTGTGTATGTTTCTGATTGCGTTCACTTACGTAGTGAAAAACAAATAGTTAGAATTATTTAAAAAAATATTTAGCTCTCTACTGTAAGTAAAATTTATTTCTTTAAAGTTACGCTCCTAGGGGAAAATTGAAAACAAAACGCATCCCGTCGGGAGTAATTCCCTCAATTCTTGCTACCCCGTTTCTTGAATTAGCCAGGGCTTTATCCAGATCGTCTGTTGAATTTACTGCTACTCCATTCACCCGGGTTATAATAGTGTTTCTAGGAATGCCTGATCTTTCAAAGAAACCGCCCCTTTCAACCCCTGTTATCATTAGTCCTGCATTCAGCCTAAAATACTGTTTTACTGATGCAGGAAGCGGCCCAAAGCTGGCACCTAGTCTTTCATGAAGATTATCGGCCCTTGTTCCTGCCACTGTAGGAGAGGTAGCCTGAGGTCCTTTTAGCGTCGCGTTCGTGTTCACCGTGCGTCCGTTCCGGAGATATGAAAGCTCAATACGATCTCCTGGTCGGTGGCGCGCTACACGTTCCGAAAATTCCGCGGAAGATGTAACTTGATTGCCATTTATACTTTGTATCACATCTCCGGCTTTTAAACCGGCGGCAGCAGCAGCACTTCCGGGCTGAACTCCTGTAATATAGACTCCTCTAATTGCTCCGGGATTAATTCCTTGCTGACGCAGCAACTCGTCTTCTGCTGACGGCGCCGGAAAACTCACCCCAAGATAGCCTCTTCTCACCTCGCCATATGCTTTCAGATCGTTTACTACTTTCCGGGCTAAATTTATCGGGATAGCAAAACCATAACCAGCATAGCTGCCTGTCTGTGAAGCAATAGCTGCGTTGATACCAACAAGCTGTCCGGTTGCATTTACAAGGGCACCTCCACTGTTTCCAGGATTGATAGCAGCATCCGTTTGGATGAAAGACTCAATTGCTGTACTAGCCCCCTCTGCAGCCGCATTTCCGGGTGTAGCCTGGTCAAGAATGCCGATACTACGTCCTTTTGCACTGATGATTCCAGCAGTAACGGTTGAGTTTAGAGATAAAGGATAACCAACTGCGAGCACCCATTCACCAATTTGGACCTGGTCAGAATTTCCAAGCTCGACGATAGGGAGATTAGTACCTTCGATTTTCACTAGTGCAAGGTCCGTGCTGGGGTCACGGCCCACGAGCCTTCCTTTAAAGGATCTCCTGTCCGGTAAATCAACGGTAATTTCAGATGCGTTCTCAACTACGTGATTGTTAGTCACAATATAACCGTCGGAAGAAATGATTACCCCTGAGCCGGACGCTCTCGCAGGAGCGCTGTTACCTCCTCCACCAGGAATTCCGAAAAGTTCTTCGAGTGGACTACGTTGTGACGATGTCCCTGTATAGGTTGTTTTAATGTGTACCACCGCGGGAATTACCCGGGCGGATGCATCCACAAATTCAGGCGCAACCCCGGCTGACGCAACTTTTTCGGCATAGTTGGCGAAACTTACCTTATAGTCATCTTCGGGTAGTAGCTGCTGATTATTCTTCGCATCAAAATATCTGTACCCGCCCACGGCGAGAGCTGCAGAGAATAGAGCAGTCACTAACACCAACCCCGCCATTTTGGTAAAACTGTTGTTTCTGTTATTATTTTCCATAATCACTAGCTAAATGAGTTTATTAGATTGTGTTCTTAAAAAAGAAGACTTAGGTGCTCGAAAAGTTTTTATTAATATGATTTCCCTGTCGGAAGTTGGTGTTCAAAACAAATTATCCTGAAACCAGGAAGGCGTTTACACGTACAACCTCTGCCGTTGCCTCCTGGAAATACAAGTGAAGTTTTTTACTCCCGGTTTACATTTCAGGTTTGGGATACATTAATCCCTGCAGCAGCTGTGCGGTCTACTAAGAAACAACACTTATGAAAAAGATTTTGGTTTGTGATGATGATAAGGACATCCTGGAGATCATTGATTTTCTTTTATCGGAAAACGGATGGGAAGTGGTTACAACAACACACGTGGATAGGATTATTGAACAGGTTGAAGAAGCCAAACCCTGCGTCATCATTATGGATAACTGGATTCCTTCTACCGGGGGAATTATTGCCACCCAAACTATAAAGAGTCATCCGCAACATGGGAATATTCCAGTGATTTACTCGACTGCGAATAATGATATTGAAAGTTTGGCGGCGAGGGCAGGGGCGGATTTGTTTATCTCTAAACCTTTTAACCTGGATAATTTGGAGCAGATTGTCGACAACGCCTATCAGCTGAAGTATGGCTAGTTTCTTTTAAAGGAGTTTATTTTTTAGATTGGTTGAAAAATTAAGCGCAATGAAAGAGCTTGCTAAAGATATTTTGAGGATGGTGGAACGATTCACTCCTTTTGATATAACCTTAAGTATTGCAGTTATGATATTGTTAATGCTTGTAATGCTCGTATTTATTGTCGCCTTTATCGCCTTTTTGTTTAAGTCGAAGAACTCCTGAACATGCTCCAATGCAAAGCGTGCTGGTTTCCTTGCCGGGAGGATTGCCCCATGAAGTTTGTTAGAAACTATACAAAAAAGCCGCTCTGAAATTTTCAGAACGGCTTCATATTATTTGTTTAATCCTTTTTAGTAGAGGGCAAATTCTACTCTTCGATTTCTCTGACGTCCAGGATCTGTTTCGTTGCTTGCGATTGGCTGCAACTCTCCGTATCCCGTAGCTTCGATTCTTGAAGGATTCGCGCCTTTACTTACTAAATAAGCTTTTACTGCTTCAGCCCGGTCTTTCGATAATCCAAAGTTGTAGCGCTCTGATCCTACATTGTCTGTATGACCAGAAAGCTTCAAACTCCAATTGTTTTCTTTTAACAAGGTTGCCAGCTTATCAAGTGTTGGATAGGAACTAGAGCGAATGGTTGCTTTCGCAAAGTCGAACTCCAAATTGTTGTAAGCATCGTTTAATACTTTTTGTGCAAATTCAGGCAATGGACATCCGGCTCCATCAACTCTTACACCAGCTGGTGTAAGAGGACACTTATCGAATTTATTCGCTACACCATCATCGTCTTCATCCCCAAGTTCCCGATTGTATCTTGCGCGGTCTTCGCGTTGCATACTGTCCAGAATTGCAATTCTTCTGCGCAATTCTGAATCGTCATATTTTGAGCTCTGTGGATTGTAAGCGGCCAGTTGATATTTGTTGCGGTTACCAATTGCAAACTCAAGTCCCAAATGACTGTAGGAGAAGCTGTCGTAGGTCTTACCAATATCGTAGCCATCAAGACGGTCGGTTTTCATGAAGTTGATCTTGTAACCTAAATCAACGTTAATTCCTCGAGCTATCCCAAAACGAAGGCCAAGGCCCGTTGGTAAGAAATAAGAATCGAGAATCCGCTCCGTAGTGTTTCCTGAATTAACGTTTGTTGGATCATAAACCATTTTTCCAACCCCGGCTGTTACATAAGGGCGAAATAACCCAAATTCATCCCACATTTTGAAATTTGCAAAACTGTAGTCGACTGCCAGAGCGCCAGACCATTTGATGCGGGTGGAGTAGGAGGTACCGAACTGGATATCGTAGGGAGTCTCATTCCCCATTGCCGGAGATTGAGCTCGGAATCCACGTAGTTTTCCAAACATAAAATCTGCCCGGATTCCCAACGAGGGGATGATTTGTTTCCTGACATAGGCACTATAGCCGAAATCAAGGGTTGGGGTAGTGTAATCGTTGTTGTTGTTGGCCCATAATAGCGTGTGTTGCGACATGACTCCTGCATTAACGCCCACTGTCCAAGTACGGAAGTTGCGCGCTGAGAACCGTTGAGTAGTAGTGTCGGTAAGTGACGTTTGAGCAATAGATTGAGTTGAAAAGGCTAAAAGCGAAAAAATAATTGCTGGCTTAATGAGCCGCCGAGAGGTCTTTTTCTTGCCTTCAAGTAGTTTGAACATATGTGTTTTGTTCGCGGGTAAATGGTCTCTCATAGTGAATCTCCTTAGAAGCTTTGGGTAGAATTAAAATGTAAGTAATTAATAGCGTTTTTTTTGATACAACAACCACGTAATTATCTATTTGTTTTGGATAGGGGTGAAAACGCTTGTTAACTAACCCCGAAAGCGACTTGGGAGAGACGCAGAAGGGTGTTTCTTATACCAGCGAAGAAAAATAAACCTGACGGAAATAGAAAGCCTGTAGGGGAAGGGTTAGGTGCATGAATTCGAATCTGCGCTTGTACCCCATAGTAGGACGGAAGTTTGTCGTGTATAACCCTTTATAGATTATGTATTGTTTTTTATGAAGTCCTTCAGAATTTTCATAGTTGAATGGTCGGAGTTGAGGCACTCTTCTAGATACTCTTTCTGCTCTTCACTTTGAAAGTCATCGGCTGGTTTCCACTCGTCGGTGTTGATAACCTTGACAGCGAGCGGATGGTCCTCAAAGAAACGGGTCTTCAAGGGCTTGTCATATAACTTGATGAAATTGTGATGCGGCCTTTCCATTCCCTTTCTGTAGGCGGCAGTGATGAGATCCCTGTCACCCTCAAGCATCACGAGAATATTGCCCGCGGCAAAAATAAGAATGCCAGTGATTCCTTGCTCCCGAAATTGAGCACGGCTTAGGTCTACAGACTCCTGAAACTCCTCAAAGGGTACAATAGTAGTAGCTGAACTAACATATATGATTGCATGAAGATCCATAACGCGGTCAGTTGAGTTGCTACTTCTACGAACGATTGTTGCAAAAGATACAGTTAAGGAAAAATAACGGGGAAGCTCGGAAATCGAAAGCGGGAACCAGAAATGGCTTCCTATCACTGTAAAACTGGGAAAGGATTGCCAAACTTCCTAAGCCGCAACCCCTTTCTCACGCTGCAAAAAGTCGAGAAATGAATAGTATTCGGCATTGGCGAGTTGCCATAAGTTTTCAGCTTCTGTAAGTGGGGCTTGCCTGCAAAAATCTACCCCTTTTAATGCTTTTTCGATTTTTAACTCTAAGAAAAGGGATTCGATTTTTATTGTTTCTTCTCCCAGCGCCCGAAGGATGGCTATACTGTCCATAAAAGTAGATTTTAAACTATAAATATTTAATTATCAATTATTAAGCAAGGTTGATGCCAGACTCTCTTCATTACGTGATTACATTATATTTCGCGACTTAAAATTTTCCACTACCTCCTTGTTTTTAGATTTCAAATGCTATATTTGAAATTAATGAATAAAAAAGCAGCATATATTATTTCAGTCGCAGTCGCACCTTGGCAGATTGACGGGAAATAGTATATGGAAAAATACAGTAAAAGCCCGTCCAGTCTTGGTCGGGCTTTTTTTATTTAAAGCAATATGAAAACAATGTATCAATTCATTTACGCAGTGGCGATTGTGGCAGTGGTCGCAGGCATTACAGTCTTGACGGAATGATTTGATATTGCTATTCGAATGACAGTCACAAGCCCTCCGTCAAAAACGGGGGGCTTTTTTTTTAACCAAATCATAAAATCATGAAAATTGAACCTTTAAGTTATTACAGTAAGCGCTCTCAAAATGTACCGACTTCGTTTGTGCGTGAAATTTTAAAAGTAGCCTCAGACCCCGAAATTATTTCTTTCGCAGGCGGCCTTCCTAATCCCGCTTATTTTCCTTTAATCGAATTGCAGAAGTGTGTTCAACAAGTATTCGAGAAACAGGGTACGAAAACACTTCAATATGCAGCAACAGAAGGATTTTTACCGCTACGGGAATTTATTGCCGAACGATATAAAGGCCTGTATGGTTTAGAAGTTTCACCATCACAAATATTGCTGACCAACGGTTCGCAGCAAGGCCTGGACCTTGTCGGCAAGTTGTTTATTGATCCTGGAGACCGGGTATTAATGGAACGACCCACCTATCTGGGAGCTTTGCAGTGCTTTTCCATGTTTCAGCCGGTATTTGAGGAAATAACGCTCGAGGAAGAAGGTGTAGATCCCGTGGAATTGAGCAAAATACTTGTACAAACACAGCCAAAACTGTTTTATTGTATTCCTAACTTTCAAAATCCAACAGGCTTGCAGTACAGCCATAAAAGACGGCAGGAGATCGCAAAGGTGTTGTCTGCGACTTCTTCTATTCTAGTAGAGGACGACCCTTATGGCGCTATTAGTTTCAGCGAAGAACTTATCCCACCCATTTATAAATACCTCCCTCAGCAAACCATATTATTGGGTTCGTTCTCGAAAACCGTTTCACCCGGCTTAAGAGTCGGATGGATTCTTGCCTCCGAAGAAATTATCCGCCGGCTCGCAGTAATGAAGCAGGCCTCAGATCTTCATTCTGCCAACTTATCCCAGCATCTTCTTTTCCAATTTCTCAAAACCTACAACTTCGATAATCACGTAGCGAAGATCAGAGCGGCATACAAGGCTCAGAGAGATGTGATGATAGAAAGTATAGCAGCCTTTTTTCCGCCGGACGTTTCTTACACGAAGCCGAAGGGCGGCATGTTTACCTGGGTCTCATTACCGGAGAAAATACAAGCAAGGGCATTGCTGGAACGTGCCTTAAAAGAAAAAATCATTTTTGTTCCTGGAGATAGCTTTTACGTTACTCAGCCAGATCTCCAGACGCTTCGACTGAACTTTTCAAATGTAGATCGGGAGCGAACACGGCAGGCAATGAAGAAATTGGGAAAACTGATTCTAAATTACTAAAATATTTGCCTGTCGCTTTCCGGGTCCCGGCCAGAGCCTATCTTTGATGCAAGTTTTACGCACAAAGCAGCTCTGGCTATGGATAATCTCTTTGCAGCTCGTTCCCAAATGGCTCTTTCCCTCGGGTTTCATATTGTTTTCGCCTGTATTGGAATGGTGATGCCCTTTTTTATGGCGGTTGCGCATTTTTATTGGCTCCGGACAAAAAATATTTTATTCAAAAACATCACGAAGGCCTGGAGTAAGGGTGTAGCTATATTTTTTGCAACAGGTGCGGTGTCAGGTACAGTATTATCCTTTGAATTGGGGCTTCTCTGGCCCGAATTCATGAAACATGCCGGTCCCATTTTCGGGATGCCTTTCTCCCTCGAGGGCACTGCCTTCTTTATCGAGGCTATCGCTCTGGGATTTTTTCTATATGGATGGGGGCGTTTCAACCCCTGGTTTCATTGGGTAACAGGCGTGATTGTAGGAATAAGCGGGCTGGTGTCGGGAATTCTGGTGGTTGCCGCCAATGCCTGGATGAACAGTCCGGCCGGTTTTGATTATATTAACGGGGAATACACGAATATCGATCCGATTGCTGCAATGTTTAACGATGCCTGGTTTTCGCAGGCCTTACACATGTCTATTGCTGCTTTCGTAGCTACTGGCTTTGCAGTGGCTGGGGTGCATGCCCTAATGATGCTAAAAGGAAAAAATATAGAGTTCCATCGGAAGTCTTTCAAGATAGCGGCTATTTTCGGGACGGTTGCAGCGCTGATCCAACCTCTAAGCGGAGATATTTCAGCTAAAGATGTTGCCGAGCGTCAACCGGCCAAGTTAGCAGCCATGGAAGCGCATTTTAAAACAGAAAAAAGCGCTCCTTTAATATTGGGTGGGATTCCTGACGAAGAAAATCAAAAGGTCGACTACGCGATAAAGCTCTCTGGATTTCTGAGTTTTCTTGCTCATGGAGATTTCGACGCGGAAGTGACTGGGCTCGACCGTATTCCTAAAGAAGACCATCCTCCGGTCGCTGTTACCCATTACGCTTTTCAGATAATGGTTGGCCTAGGCATGGTAATGATGTTCATCGCGGTGCTGTATTTATTTTCCCTTTGGAAAAAGAAGAATTTGCTCGACCAGCGGTGGCTCCTCTGGTTGTTTGTAATTGCTACGCCTATGGGTTTTATTGCGGTAGAGGCAGGCTGGACTGTGACCGAAGTGGGAAGGCAGCCGTGGATCATTCACGGAGTCATGAGAACTGCAGATGCAGTGACGCCTATGCCTGGTATTGTCTATTCTTTCTATATTTTCACTGCCGTATATCTCTCATTGTCCCTGGTAGTGATCTTTATGCTATACCGACAGATCCGGATGGTAGATAAACTGTATGACATTCCGGAAGAACAACATCATTTAAAAAGGTAGAAAAATGCTTTACGTTGTAATTGTTTACCTGTGGGCGGCCATCTTATTATACCTGGTAATGGGTGGAGCTGACTTTGGCGCCGGGATTATAGAGTTCTTCACTTCGGAAAGGAATCGGAAACGAACTCGTAAGACCTTGTATCAGGCTATCGGGCCAATTTGGGAAGCTAATCACATGTGGCTTATCATTGCTATTGTAATCCTCTTTGTAGGTTTCCCGGCAATTTATTCCACTATGTCAGTTTATCTGCATATTCCGTTAACTATCATGCTTCTGGGTATTATTGCCCGCGGAACAGCTTTCACCTTCCGGCACTACGACGCGGTGGTGGACGAGATGCAGACGATCTATAATCGCATCTTCATCTGGTCCAGCTTTATTACACCTTTATTTCTGGGGATCATTGCAGCGAGCGCTGTTTCCGGGCATATCAATCCACAAGCAACAGATTTTCTTTCTGCTTACGTATTCAGTTGGCTTAGCTGGTTCTCAGTTTCCGTCGGTTTCTTCACGGTTGCCATCTGCGGTTTCTTAGCGGCAATCTATATCATTGGAGAGACTGAAAATGAACTGGATAAACTCCGTTTCAGACGAAAGGCGCTAATAATGAATATTGCTGCTGTTGTTTTGGGAGCTATTGTTTTTGTAGCCGCTTACTTTGAAGGTATTCCTCTGCTCAACTGGGTGTTTGGAAATGCTGTAGGGGTAATTGCAATCGCGGCGGCTACCATTTCGCTGGTTCTTCTTTGGTACCTTATTGATAAAGGACAAACGCGGCTTCCAAGGGTGTTAGCAGGATTTCAGGTGACCATGATTCTTCTTACCACAACCTATAGGCACTTCCCGAATATAGTTGTTCTGGAGAACGGACAGTATCTCTCATTACTCGAGCATCGGGGACATGACAAGACGATCGAAGCACTGGGCCTGGCATTGTTACTGGGAAGTATTCTGATTCTTCCCGCGCTGTTTTATCTTATCTATAGCTTTCAAAAAAAGGCTGCATCGGGAATTGAACACTAGGGATTCGGAATTTTTGATTTGGAAAACGTCTTTTTACCCCTGTACGCAATGCAGTCCTGCCAACCGCTCTTACTGCGCTCCCAGCCACTTCCTGTTACCCAGCATAAGTCAGGAGGCCGGTATCCGCTCCTGTCAGGTTTATTTTACAACTGCAGTATAAGTAAGACCATACCGACACCTCATTCAATATGATTATTTAAAAAAGAAGAACTTGAAAAAACTACTTTCACAGAAGCAAGCCGCCGTCGCGATGCTGGTTATCTTTTCCCTGGTACTCGTGTTTCACACGCTGGTAATTACTGAAGTCATTCCTTACACTATCGTTTGGGGAGGAAGATTAAACTCAAGAACGGAAATGATTCGCTTTGAGGTAGTATCCATTGCTATAAATCTCTTTATGTTCATGATTGTAGCAATTCATGCCCGACTGCTTCGAATTGCCATCAGTCGAAATATTACACGTTTCTTTCTTTGGGCAATGTTCGTACTCTTTATGCTGAACACAGTCGGAAACCTGCTTTCTGAAAACGAATTCGAAATGCTGGCTTTTACACCGCTTACCATTATTCTCTCGCTGCTTAGTTTGAGATTAGCATTAGATAGAAATGTAGAAGGAATTTAGTTTATTGGACCTGCCATATTACGTCGACAAATTGCTTCTTCGAGTCTTGTAATTCCGCAAGTGGCAGGAATCCGGCTACTTTCGCCAGCTGATTAATTTCCTCTAAAGAATACTTCTGCGAGATCTCCATAAAAATGCATTCGTTTTCTTCAAATCTGAACTCTTCACCTGCAACTGTTACTATTTGATCCGCTAAGCTTATCAGGTAGCTTTTGCAGGCCCCGGTTTCAGGATCATAGCTTTCGTAGTGGTCGAACAGTTCGATGTTGAAATCACCATCAAGTTCATGATTTATCCTTCTCAGCAAGTTGAGGTTGAAGTCTTTGGTGATGCCCTTCCAGTCGTTGTAGGCACGAAAAACAGTCCAGGGATTTTTCTTCAGGTCGAAGCCTACAAGTACCAGATCACCTGCAGATAAGAAGCTCCTTAGCTTCTTTAAAAAAAGTTCTGCCTCATAGGGAAACATATTGCCAATGTTAGCTCCTAGAAGAAGCACCAGCTTTTGGCCCCCGGAAACTTCGGCTGCTTCTGACAACGCTTCAAAGTAATCTCCTATGAATCCTTTCAGCTGGAGTCCCGGCAGTTTCTGCGGCAGCTCTTTTTCCAGGAGGGTGATCACATTTTCTGAAATATCTATTGGTACATAAGTGAAGGTTACAGACTCCTTTAGCAGGCACTTTAAAAGCTCAGCCGATTTCAAGGCGTCGCCAGCGCCGAGTTCAATTACGTTGATAGCGGTCGTTTTCTTTGTTAACCAAGCCACTATATCTGTGCAGCGGGTCCGGATAATCTCCAGTTCAGCGTCCGTGAGATAATATTCAGGAGTTCGCATAATCTCCTGAAAAATTCGGTCCCCATTTGCGTCATAAAAATATTTTGGCTGCAGAAATTTAGGTTTGCTACCTAGTCCTCTCAGCACATCATCTTTAAAACTGTTGAGCTGATTATCTAAGAGATGATTTTTTTCTTGTATCAATGTTTTCATCCGATTATTGAGCTAGTCTGATTCCGGAAAACTGCCATTGCAGATGAGGGGGGAAGAAATTGCGATAGCTAGCGCGGCTATGCCCAGTTGGCGTCGCTTCAGATGCGCCTCTTAGCACCATTTGATTTACCATAAACTTTCCATTGTATTCGCCTATGGCACCTTCCGCTGTTTTAAACTTCGGATATGGCAGGTAGGCACTTTCGGTCCATTCCCAGCGTTTTCCCCAATCGAACTTATTAGCAGCCGCCTCCCACTCAAATTCTGTGGGTAAACGTTTTCCCTTCCACAGCGCGAAGGCATGCGCCTCATAAAAGTTTACATGGCAAACTGGTTTTTCGGGGTTTAGTTTTTTCAGCCCCTGCAGCCCATACTCGTACCAGTCTCCATCTTGTTTATGCCAGTAGAGCGGAGATCTTTTAGATGATTTTGCCCAATCCCAGCCTTCAGAATGCCATAGCCTGAAGTTTTCATAGCCCCCTGCTTCTATAAATTCTAGGTACTCCTGATTACTAACTAGCCGGTTTGAAAGCATATACTCACCAAGAAACACGTGGTGCTTGCCCAATTCATTATCAAAACAAAATCCATCCCCGGAATGCCCAATCTGATACAGGCCCTCGGGCATGTCGATCCAGTCTTGCAGGCTTGCTTCGCTTTCCTCTTCAGGGATGTTTTGGTTGTAAGCGGGAAATAGGGGATTGTGGCCTAGTATATACTTTATATCGGTCATCAGGAGTTCCTGATGCTGCTGTTCGTGGTTTAGGCCTAAAAGGATCACTTCCATCAGCGGTGGACTAAAGTTTTCTCTTTGAAGAAAGAGCACCATGGCCTCATCTACGTAGTTCCTGTATTGGTAGACTTCTTCTACGGTTGGTCTGCTCAAATTTCCCCTGTCAGTCCGAATTACTCGCGCTCCCACGGTTTCGTAGTAGCTATTGAAAACGAAATTATAATCCGGGTTGAATTCTTTGTAATGGGGATGATGTGGCTTGAGGAGAAAGGTCTCGAAGAACCAGGTAGTGTGCCCAAGGTGCCATTTAGGTGGACTAACATCTACAACTGGCTGTACAACATAGTCTTCCGTTTTTAAGGGTCGACAAATTTCCTCAGACCGGCTTCTTATTTCCAGGTAGCGGTTTAAAAACATAATTTAATTAGGTATAAATACTTGAAAACTTAAAATGTTTTGGACTGTCAACAAAAGACATCAATACTGAGATACGAGAGAAACAGTGGCGCAGATGATAAGTGATCAGGATTTATAATTTTGTTGCTAAATAGAAGAGAGATGAAATTTGCTACGAAAGCTATTCATGCCGGTCAGGAACCGGACCCCACAACCGGAGCGGTAATGACACCAATCTACCAAACATCGACTTATTGGCAACGGTCTCCCGGCGAACATAAAGGTTTCGAGTATTCTCGGGGTACCAATCCCACAAGGAAGGCCTTGGAAGCTTGCCTGGCAGCGCTTGAAAACGCGCGATATGGACTAGCTTTCTCCAGCGGAATGGCAGCCACAGACGCCGTGATGAAATTACTTCGGGCAGGAGATGAGGTAATCACTGGAAATGATCTTTACGGTGGCTCTTTCCGGATGTTCAGCAAGGTATTCGCACACTATGGAATCAAGTTTCATTTTATCGATTTGTCGAAACCAGAAAATATTAGTCAGTACATTAACGAGAAAACGAGGCTGATCTGGATCGAAACCCCAACCAATCCGACGATGCAGATTGTGGACATTCGAGGCGTTGCTGCTATCGCGAAAGCAAAAAATATATTATTAACGGTAGACAACACTTTTGCGTCCCCTTACCTTCAAAATCCGATAGATCTTGGAGCAGACATCGTGATGCATTCAGCGACAAAATATCTGGGTGGACACTCGGACGTGGTGATGGGGGCTTTGATGTTGAACGATGAAGAATTGTATAAGCAGCTGTGGTTTATCTATAATGCTTGCGGAGCTACACCAGGCCCGATGGACAGTTTTTTAGTCCTCAGGGGTATCAAGACCTTGCATCTGCGGATGAAAGCACATTGTGAAAATGGCCGCGAGATAGCTGCCTTCCTCAAGGCTCATCCGAAGGTCGGCAAGGTTTACTGGCCAGGATTCGAGGATCACCCGAACTATGAAATAGCAAAGAAGCAGATGCGGGATTTTGGGGGCATGATATCTTTTACTTTAAAGGATGCTGATTTGCGGGGGACTTTTGAGTTAGCGTCGCGGTTTAACGTTTTTACCCTTGCTGAGTCGTTGGGAGGGGTAGAATCACTAATCAACCATCCTGTTACGATGACCCACGCTTCCATTCCGAAGGAAGCCCGAGAGGCAGTCGGGGTAGTAGATAACTTACTGCGGCTAAGCGTAGGGGTAGAAGATATTGAAGATTTACTGGCGGATTTGTCTCAGGCACTAGGCTAGATCGAGAAATGGTTGAGAACTTGAAGGCATTTCTGGATCACAAAGTAGAGCAGTACAATGCACCTGATTTTATTCCCAATGACCCGGTGGTTATCCCACATCAGTTTAAGCTGAAACAGGATATCGAGATCATGGGTTTTTTTGCTGCGGTGCTGGCCTGGGGGCAGCGGAAGACCATTATTAGTAAATGCAAAGAACTGGCTGAGCGGATGGATAATGCTCCCTTCGAATTTGTAAAAAATCACAGGGAGGAAGATCTGAAGGCACTGCTTGGATTTAAGCACCGGACCTTCAATGACACCGACCTGCTTTACTTTATTCACTTCTTCAAGCATCACTTCGATAAATTCGATTCGCTCGAAGATGCTTTTCTTCCTTCCCGGACTGGACCCGAGAGAACACAGATCTACAGAGAAGAGTTTATCGAAGATGTTCCTTTAATTGAGGAGGAAATAAGCCTTAGCTCTTCAGTTTGTTATACGTCAGCTCTTCAAGTAAAAGAGGAGCGAATTGAACAGGTGCTAAACCATTTTCGTGCCTACTTTTTTAGTCTTCCCGACTTCCCCAGGCGTACCATCAAACATGTTAGTTCACCTTCGCAGAAATCTACCTGTAAGCGCCTGAATATGTTTTTAAGATGGATGGTACGGAAGGATAACAAAGGTGTAGACTTCGGAATATGGAACAGGATTAGTCCAGCCCAACTCATATGCCCTTGCGATCTCCATGTGGAGAGAGTGGCGAGAAAGCTAAATTTGATTACGCGTAAACAGGTAGACTGGCAAACTGCTATCGAGCTTACCAGACATCTTCGAACCTTTGATCCTCTAGATCCCGTCAAGTACGACTTTGCCCTGTTCGGGCTGGGTATTGAGGAAAAGTTCTACTAGTGGTGCTGATCATCGTAGCCGGCATTCTTTCCAGCTGCACTACTGCTGACGATTCCTTAATGAGTCTCTAATTTCTGTCAGCAGTATCTGTTCCTTCGTAAGCACGTCAGGGGCAGGGTGGGCAGGCTGCTCTTGTTCTTTCTTTTTCAAGCGGTTCATTAGTTTAACAACGGTAAAAACTGCCAGAGCGACAATTAGAAAGTCGATCAGATTCTGGATAAAGTTTCCATAGTTGAGGGTTACCGCTTCTATCTTTCGCCCGTCCTCAATAGAGGGACCCTTCATGACCCACTTCAAGTCAGAAAAGTCGACGCCCCCGATGATCATACCAAGTGGAGGCATAAACACATCCTCAACTAAGGAGCTAACCACCCGGCCAAAAGCTGCGCCTATTATTAAACCGATAGCGATGTCTACAAGGTTCCCTTTTAAAGCGAACTCTTTAAATTCTTTTACGATTCCCATACTGCATAAAGTTGGAAGCCAGGGAATTTGTTTGCTGCTAGAATAGGGTTTGGGTGCCTCCCGGGCGTAGTTTTCCTAAATGCCGGTATGCAAGGTCTGTCACTTCTCTACCGCGGGAAGTGCGCATTAGAAATCCTTCCTGAATTAAAAAAGGCTCATACACTTCTTCAATTGTTCCCTCGTCTTCACCAACAGCTGTCGCGATGGTTTTCAGTCCAACCGGACCACCTTTGAACTTGTCAATGATGGCAGACAGGATTCGGTTATCCATCTCATCCAGCCCATGTTCGTCGACGTTCAATGCGTTTAAGGCGTATTGAGCAATAGCTGTATCGATACTTCCATTGCCTTTTATCTGGGCAAAATCGCGTGTGCGACGAAGTAGTGCATTTGCAATACGGGGAGTGCCGCGGCTTCGTCTGGCAATCTCATAAGCACCTTCGTCCGAAATCGGCGTTTTTAAGATGGATGCAGACCGTAGGACAATAGTAGTCAGTAATTTAGCGTCGTAATACTGAAGTCGGGCGTTAATTCCAAAACGGGCTCTCAAAGGAGCAGTTAACAGCCCGGATCGGGTAGTTGCACCAACCAGTGTAAAGGGACTTAGGGAGATTTGAACTGAACGGGCATTCGGTCCCGTCTCCAGCATAATATCAATTTTGAAATCTTCCATCGCTGAATAGAGGTACTCCTCCACCAGCGGACTCAGACGATGTATTTCATCAATAAAAAGAATATCTCCCTCTTCCAGGTTGGTGAGCAATCCGGCCAGATCACCCGGTTTATCCAATACTGGTCCCGAAGTGATTTTGATGTTAACGCCCATCTCATTGGCAATAATGTGAGATAAGGTAGTTTTTCCTAAACCTGGAGGGCCATGTAGCAATACATGGTCAAGCGCTTCGCCTCTCAGCTTGGCGGCTTGCACGAATATTCTTAAGTTTTCGAGAATCTTATGCTGCCCCGTAAAATCTTCAAAGGCCTGTGGGCGCAGTACCTTTTCTATCTCACGCTCCGAGGAGGATAACCTTTCAGCACTAGGGTCAAGATGTTCATTCAGCATGCAGCTAAAATAGGGAAAATTATCTATTCACTGATCACTGGCACTGTTGTAGAAATTGTGGCTAATATCTTTCCTAAACATAAATCTTTCAAATATGTACTTTAACTTTGCAAGCCTTTTTAAGCATTTTGAAAGAGCAAAAAAGAATTATTCTATTAGCCCTGTTCGTCAGCATTCTGCTAATGCTGGTCAAATTCGTGGCCTTTTTTATCACCTCATCCAACGCCATCTTAACAGACGCCGCGGAGAGTATTGTAAATGTACTGGCTAGTGCCTTTGCATTTTACAGTATTTATCTCTCTGCCCAGCCGCGAGATCTTAACCATCCCTACGGCCATGGAAAAGTGGAATTCTTCTCCATGTTCGTAGAAGGTATCCTCATTCTTATCGCCGGCATCCTGATTATTTTTAAGTCAGCTTATAACTTGTTTTATCCGGCTCCTGTAGACGATCTGTTCGATGGTACCCTTATCATTGCCGCTACAGGCATAATCAATTTCGGCCTTGGCTATTATCTCATCGACCAATCCAAAAGGTTAAATTCCGTTACGCTTTTCGCGGATGGAAAGCATCTGCAAACGGATGCCTACAGTAGTGCGGGTCTCGTCGCAGGCCTCCTAATCATCTACTTTACCAATAATTACTACCTGGATAGTATTCTTTCAGTAGTGATGGGAATCTATATTATCTACAATGGATATAAGTTGGTACGTCGATCCGTTGGTGGTTTAATGGATGAATCAGACCTGGAAAAGGTGAAGGAGATTGTAGCGATCTTGAATGAGAACCGCCGCCCGAGCTGGATTGATATTCATAACCTCAGAACTCAGAGCTACGGACATGAACTGCACATCGACTGCCATGTTACGCTGCCCTATTATTTTGAGTTAAACAAAGTGCACGACGAAATCTCAGAACTGGACACCCTGATAAATCAAAAAGGCGCAGTCCGAACCGAGTTTTTTATTCATACCGATCCTTGCTTGCCTCAGTGCTGCCACTATTGCCGCATGCCCAAGTGTCCGGTACGGAATGAAGTACAATTAAAGGATATTACCTGGACAGTCGAAAACGTTACACGGAATCACAAACACTATCAATAAATCGGTTAAAAGCTTGTTTCAAGACATTCGTCTTACAAACTTCAAATCCAAATTTTGCACTTTTGCCCCGTAACGACTGCAATTGCAATGTATTTATTCAATGTCAGAGTTTATGGTTTGCTGATCAATGAAAACGATCAGATCCTTATCAGCGACGAGGAGGAGTACGGATTCAGGTTTAGTAAATTCCCTGGCGGTGGATTGGAATATGGAGAAGGCCTGATAGAAGGCTTGAAAAGAGAGTTTGTAGAGGAGTGTGAGGTGGAAGTTGAGGTGCTGGAACATTTCTATACTACTGATTTCTTTTGTAAATCGGCTTTCAACGATAGCCAGATTATCAGTGTTTACTATCTCGTCAAACCCGTCAACGAGCTGAAGCTGAAATTTAAGGATGTGATTTTTGACTTCGACTCAGAAGGTGATATAAGGCAAGCTTTTCGATGGAGGAGGATCGACGAACTTGAAGTGGCAGATGTGACCTTTCCAACAGATCAGCGAGTTGTAGAATTATTGAAAGAGAAATGGCAGAAAAAAGCTTAACAGAGAGAGATAAAGCCATTATTTGGCATCCCTATACACAAATGCAAACGGCGCCTGATCCGATCGCGATAGTTCGGGGTGAGGGAGCCTACTTGATAGATGATAGCGGAAAAAAGTACATTGACGCAGTTTCTTCCTGGTGGGTCAATTTGCACGGACACTCACATCCTTACATTGCCGAGCGGGTTTCGACGCAGCTAAAGACGCTGGAACACGCCATCTTTGCCGGCTTTACCCATCCTCCTGCTGTGGAACTGGCTGAAGGTCTTCTTCAAATTTTACCCAAAGGCCAATCAAAGATTTTTTATTCAGATAACGGATCTACTGCAGTAGAGGTAGCGCTCAAAATGTGTTTCCAATATTGGAGCAACAGGGGGGAAGCGCGTAAAAAAGTGCTGGCTTTCAAGAACTCTTATCACGGAGACACCTTTGGGGCAATGGCAGTTAGTGCAAGAAGCGCCTTCACGGCTCCGTTTGAAAGCTTCCTTTTTGATGTGATCTACATTGATACGCCAGATGAGACTAATCTTGTCCGTTTGAAGGAGGAGATAGCTACTTCCGCTGAGGAGATTTCAGCCTTCATCTACGAGCCCCTTGTGCAGGGCTCTGGTGGGATGTTGATGTATGAGGCAAGCCACCTGGATGAGCTTTTAGCTTTCTGCAAAGAGAACAGAATCTTCGCCATCGCGGATGAGGTGATGACAGGCTTCGGCCGCACGGGAAGGCTGTTTGCTTCTGAATATATGAGCAATCAGCCGGATCTCGTTTGCTTATCGAAAGGTTTAACTGGCGGTACTATGGCGCTCGGGGTTACTTCCTGTACGGTTGAAATTTTCAAGGCGTTTCTCTCGGACGACAAGCTGAAGACGCTATTTCATGGTCATTCGTTTACTGCCAATCCGATAGCATGTGCAGCTGCATTAGCCAGCTTAGATCTCACTTTACGCCCCGAAACTATGCAGTCAATTCAGCGTATTGCTGACCGCCATCGCCACTTCGCTGAGAAGTTAAGGGGGAATAAAAAGTTGAGGTCTATTCGGCAAACGGGTACCATTATCGCTTTTGAGTGGGAAACCAATGCTGATACATCTTATTTCAATATGCTGAGAGATCAGCTTTACGCATATTTTCTTGCCGACGGTATTATTCTGCGGCCCCTGGGTAATATCCTTTACATCTTGCCACCGTACTGTATAAGCGACGAAGATTTAAGTTTTATCTATTCGAAAATCGAACAAGCACTGGAATTATTTTAGGAGGGCGATGATGCTGAAAAGACATCAGGTATTCAATATCTGCTACCTGTTTATTGGTATTGCGAATCTGTATGCCGTTTATACTGATCTCTTTTTTTTGCAGTTGGTGGCTATGCCATTGATTGGAAGCTCCCTGGTGATCTACTTTCTGATTAAAAGCAAGATTCGTGGTAGCTTTAATCTCAAAATTCTCCTGGGCTTACTGCTAGCTATGGGCGGAGACGTTCAGCTCTTATTCTCTAATGGACGGGGGTACTTGTTTATGTCCGCTCTTATCTCCACGCAGTTAGGCTACCTCCTCTACCTCGGGGCTTTTGTGGAAGATCTGCGATTTAAGTCGATGCAGCGTAACCAGTTTGGCGTAGCCTCCGCTTTTATTTTTATATCCTTGGCGGCCAGTTATTTTCTTTTTGCCAAAGAATATCTTGGAGAGTATGAGCAGGCCGCTCTGCTCCACTTATTTGTACTGGCGCTGTTACCAATACTTGCGTCCTTTCGTATTAAAAGAAATTCTTATAGCTTCGGCGCTCTGTTTACGGCATCGGCTTGTTTTGTTATTTCTGATTACGCGATTGGCTACAGTACGTTTATCAAGTATAACAGGGCACTGGTGCTGGTTTACCTCACCTTTTATCTGCTGGCTCAGTACTTGCTGGTGATGGGCTCGATCGATAGAGACGCACAGGAAAGCTCGAAACTTATTTATTGATTTAACATGACGAACACAAAGTCTGCCTCTCCGCTTATGGTTATTCTGGCGTTTGCCACGGTTTATATCGTCTGGGGATCGACCTATTTTTTTATTCAAAAAGCTATCCATGGATTTCCTCCATTTATGCTCGGTGCACTTAGGTTTTCCGCCTCTGGCTTCATAATGCTGGCTTGGTGCGCAATGGTGAAGGAGAAGATCTTCAACCGCTCGCAAGTAAAACCCGCCGTTATCAGCGGACTTATGTTGCTGTTTGTAGGGAATGGTGCTGTGATCTGGGTAGAACAATATCTTCCAAGTGCGCTGGTTGCTATTCTTGTTTCCTCTGCTCCCTTATGGTTTGTGTTGCTGGATAAGCCTAAGTGGAAGGAAAACTTAAACAGCCGTTCTACCATCTTCGGACTGCTGGTTGGTTTTGCAGGTGTCATCGTTCTTTTCTATGAGAATATCTTCGATGCCTTTTCAGCCACGGGTAATGCTCGGGAAATAGGAGGGATGGCCCTGCTTATTGTAGGTGCGGTTTCCTGGGCGGGAGGCTCCCTCTATTCAAAGTATAAGTCAACCGGCTCTGCTGGGGTGAATTCTGCCTGGCAGATGGTGTCGGCGGCTGTAGCGTTCTTTATTTGTAGCTTCTTGAGAAATGAGGCCGCTGGTTTTGAATGGGCAGCGGTGCCACTTGAGGCCTGGTGGTCTTTGATCTACCTGGTGGTCTTTGGGTCTATTGCCGGTTATAGCGCTTATGTTTGGCTGCTGGAAGTAAGGCCGGCGACACAGGTCAGCACCTATGCCTACGTCAACCCTGTGGTTGCAGTGTTGCTTGGCGTGTTCTTTGCCAACGAAAGTATTACTTTTCTCCAGGTGCTTGGGCTCATTATCATTTTACTTAGCGTGCTGATGATCAATCTCGCAAAGCATAGGAGAGAGATGATAAATCGAAAGACCGAAGCGAGCAGGGTTATCGAAGAGAATATTTAGCGGATTGATAAATTTTTATGTCTACCCAATCTATCTACACGTTACCATTTGCGCTACTCTGTTTAAGCTCCCTGTTGTTTTCAGCTAGCTTCAATATGCTCATCCCCGAGCTGCCGGCTTACATTAGCAGTCTGGGCGGAGCAGAACATAAGGGGCTTATTATTGCCCTGTTTACCATTACGGCTGGTATTTCCAGGCCTTTCAGTGGTAAACTGACCGATACCGTAGGGCGGGTTCCTATCATGGCAGTTGGATCAATCGTCTGCTTCGTATGCGGGTTTTTATATCCTGTTTTAAGCAGCGTTTCCGGCTTTCTTTTTCTGCGCTTGTTGCATGGATTCTCTACCGGGTTTAAACCTACCGCCACCTCTGCTTACATTGCTGATATCATACCTTCCAGCCGCTGGGGGGAAGCTATGGGTATCCATGGACTTTGTTTTAGCACCGGCATGGCGATCGGGCCAGCAATAGGAAGTGCGATTACTGCTAATTACTCCATCAATGCTCTTTTTTACAGCTCCTCGATCTTCGCATTACTTTCTATTTTGATTGTAATGAATATGAAAGAGACCGTGAAAAACAAACAGCGGTTCAGTGCATCGCTTCTAAAAATAGCGCCTTCAGAAGTGATCGAAACTCGTGTTCTTCCTTCAGCCTGGGTTACCTTGCTTTCCTATTTTAGCTATGGGGCAATGCTCACGGTTGTCCCGGACTGGGGCGAGCATCTGGGTATCACCAACAAAGGCCTTTTCTTTATGACCTTTACTATAGCCTCTGTAGCCATCCGTTTTGTTGCAGGAAAAGCTTCTGATAATTACGGCAGAGTAGGTGTGCTGAAAATTTCTCTGCTGATGCTTACAGTGGCACTTGTCCTGGTTGGAATGGCCGAAACTGTATTCGGATTCTTAGCTGCTTCGGTTGTTTATGGCCTGGCCACGGGACTTTTATCACCCGCCAACAATGCCTGGACGGCAGATCTAAGCCACCCGGACCATCGGGGCAAGGCCGTAGCTACTATGTACATTGCACTCGAAGCTGGCATCGGCTTAGGAGCATTTCTCGCGGGCTTATTTTTTCAAGACGAAATAAGCAGAGTTCCTGTGATATTTTATGCGTCGGCGGGCGTTGCCTTTCTGGCTTTCCTGTACTTGCTACTTAGAACAGAAAATAGCTAAAGCTGGTAAGTTGGGAAAGTTGTCACTTTAGCGGAAGCAATGTAGCGTTTCAATAGTGTTTTTTCGTACGGGTATTAAACTAGCCTAAAACGAATATGAGAGCCATCGCATTTTTTTCTGGCCTTTTACTGGCCTTATCTGGCTGCACTGAAAATACTGCGCTGCCGGAGGATGTAGATTCAGGTGCTAATCAAATACTGCTTCTTCAAATAGATTTCACAACCCAGGAGTTTGAAGGCGGCCTTGTTCAGAATGTAAGTGCACCTAATAATTCCTCAGACAGTATTCCTGTAAAGGTGGTGTATCAACCGCCCGGAGATTTCGGTAACCTGGCAATGTATTACAAGCCTTCGGATAAATTATTGTTCGACGGGGGCGTGTTTTGGATGGGGAAGGGAACCTTGAAATTTCCGAATAACCTGAACTCGGCTTCTGAATTTGCAGAGCAAGAAGCTACAGTACCTTTACCGGATCCTTCACGTTTCCAAATATTGCACTATGAACCCCAGCAACCGATCAATTATGAGTTGGTTTGGAGCAGCGTGAAGAAATTAAAAGTAACATCAGAATACCTTGCTGCCGGTAAAAAAGTAGGTCTGTTTCTGTACACTCCAAGTGTAGGTTTAGGTGATCCTAAAGACTGGGACTGGTATATCATGCTGTATAAATAGCTACACTTAGATCTAAAACCTACCGGCCAAAAATAGGCGAGCAAAGTGCTGGCGTTCTAGAATAAACCCGATTGTAACGGAAAGCCCGAAGCGGGCCGGGCTCAGAGCAGGGGCGGACTTGTAGTGGAAAGCGGGACCAGACGTGGATCAGCGGAATACAAGTCGCTTCCAATTATTTCAAAAGCGAATTCTCATAAGGCACACGTGTGGCAATAGAGCGCCCAAGTGTGATCTCATCGGCATATTCAATTTCTCCTCCGAATGCAATTCCACGGGCAATGGTTGAAATTTTCACCGGAAGGTCTTTTAATTTCTTGTACACATAGAAAATAGTTGTGTCTCCCTCCATAGTGGCGTTGAGAGCAAGAATCACTTCTGAAATTTCAGCGTTTTTTACGCGCTCTACCAGGGGCTCGATGTTCAAATCAGACGGGCCGATACCGTCCATTGGAGAAATTAGGCCTCCAAGAACGTGGTAGACGCCATTATACTGATTAGTGTTTTCGATCGCCATTACGTCACGGGTATCTTCCACCACACAAACCAGCTCCTTGTTTCGTTTGTTGTTAGCACAAATTTCGCACACGCTGGTATCTGAAATGTTTCTGCAAACCTGGCAAAAGCGGATGTCTCTTTTGAGCTTAGTTAAAGCTTCACTGAAGCGCTCCACGTCGTTGGCGGGCTGATTGAGCAGGTGCAGCACCAGCCGAAGAGCCGTTTTTTGTCCTACCCCGGGAAGCTTTGAAAATTCATTTACAGCATTTTCCAGTAAACGTGAGGAAAAGTTCATTTTGCAAAGGTATTAAATTAGGATTATACCATTTAAATATGTGTAATCCATATATTAGGACTCTAAAACGAATCTATGTCGCCAATAGTACTGCTGTCATTTATCATCGGATACTTTATTATGTTGATTGGGGTGGCGTTTATAACCTCAAGAAATTCAACCGATAATTCTTCCTTTTTTATAGCGAATCGCAACTCGAAGTGGTACCTGGTGGCTTTTGGTATGATTGGTACGGCCTTGTCTGGTGTTACCTTTATTTCTGTTCCAGGGGCGGTAGGCAACAGCAGCTTTGGCTATTTTCAGTTTGTTCTCGGTAACGCGGTCGGCTTTGTGCTGATTGCTACCGTGTTGCTGCCACTGTACTACCGCATGAACCTGGTTTCTATCTACACCTATCTGGAGAAGCGGCTTGGCTTTTGGAGCTACAAATCAGGAGCAATGATCTTCCTGATATCCCGAACGATCGGCTCGGCTTTTCGCCTGTATCTGGTAGCGATTGTTTTGCAGCGCTTTATCTTTGATGCCTGGGGTGTTCCTTTTGCGGTAACTATCCTGATCTGCCTTGCCCTGATTTGGCTGTACACGTATCGCGGAGGACTGAAGACTATTATCATTACTGATACACTTCAAACGGTTTTTCTGCTGTCTTCAGTAATTCTTTCTATTTATTTTATTTCAGATAGTCTTGGCTTCAGCATTGCTGAAACTTTTGAAGCGGTGAAAAACAGTTCTTATTCAAAAATCTTTTTCTGGGATGACTTTGCCGGCAGCAAAGCGCACTTTGTAAAGCAGTTTCTGGGCGGGATTTTTGTGACCATAGCGATGACAGGACTGGATCAGGACCTTATGCAAAAGAACCTTAGCTGTAAGAATATTGGAGAGGCGCAAAAAAACATGCTCACCTTTACGGGTATTTTTGTTGTAATCAATCTGTTTTTCCTAAGCGTTGGGGCCCTTCTGTATATGTATGCCGCGGAACACGGTATCAACGTTGCTTCCTTCAGAACACCGGATCATCTGTTCCCTGAAATTGCTTTAAATCACTTGAACATTGTTCCGGCAGTAATTTTCATGCTTGGATTAACCGCCGCCACCTTTGCAACCACAGACTCGGCATTAACCGCTTTAACTACCTCATTTTGTGTCGACTTTCTGAACTTCGATAAAGAGAAAGATCAGAACGCTGCCCACTTGGTGCGAACCAGACATCTGGTGCATATCGCTTTTTCCTTCTTGATGCTGCTGGTGATCTTAGGCTTTCGCCTGATCAATAACGATTCTGTTGTGAATGCGATTTTTAAGGCAGCGGGATATACCTACGGACCTTTGCTTGGCTTATTTGCTTTTGGTATGCTTACATCACGTGCGGTTGCAGACAAGCTTGTGCCTCTTTTTTGTGTGATCTCTCCAGCGCTGATCTTTCTTTTAGATAGCAACTCAGTGAATTGGTTCGGCTACGCTATTGGTTTCGAACTCATTATTTACAATGGCTTTATTACCTTTTTGCTCCTTTTGTTTACCAGTAAACACTCGCTTACCACAAACAAATATTAATTAATCTATTTATTAGTAGATATGACAAGTGATGAAAAAATAAGAAGTGCCTTTGATAATAAGGATTGGCACGAAATAAAAGTAACCGACTCCTGGCAGATATTTAAAATAATGGCCGAGTTTGTTGATGGCTTTGAAAAGCTAGCTAAAATTGGGCCGTGCGTGTCTATTTTCGGTTCTGCCCGTACACCTACAGACAATAAGTACTACAAATTAGCTGAAGATATTGCCCGTCTACTGACGGAGCGAGGATACGGCGTGATTTCTGGAGGTGGGCCCGGAATTATGGAGGCTGCCAATAAAGGCGCGTACGAGGCAGGAGGGAAGTCGGTGGGCTTAAACATTGAATTGCCTTTTGAGCAGTTTCACAATAAATATATTGACCGCGATAAGTTGCTGGAGTTCGACTATTTCTTTGTGAGGAAAGTGATGTTTATGAAGTACTCTCAGGGTTTTATTGTACTTCCCGGAGGTTTCGGAACGATGGACGAGATGTTCGAAGCAATCACCCTGATCCAGACAGGAAAGATTGCGCGGTTTCCAATTGTGCTGGTAGGATCCGAGTATTGGGGAGGCCTGCTGGACTGGGTGGAGAACCATATGTTGGACGCAAAGAACATCAGCCCGGAAGATTTGAATCTTTACCGTTTGGTTGACACTGCTGAGGAAGCAGCCGAACATATCTTCCGCTTCTATGACAAGTACGTTTTGAAGCCAAACTTCTAACGAAAGTAATATCACTCAGCCCGGCAACTGGCCTATCCGGCTGAGTGACTTCTCAATTCTATCGGCTTAAGAATACCAGAAACTGGGTATTGGTTCCTTCCTGCTTTTTCATCAGATTTGTATTCTGCTTTGCAGAAATGGAATTCTTACTGTTCGTCCTTTTGGTGATAGTTCAAGCGTCCGTTATTAAGATATCTCCCTTGACCATATCACCTGGAAGGGCCGTTCAGGCCCTTTTGTGCTTTCTGGCTTTTGCTGTATTGAAACTCCTCAATTTAAATTTCTATTACCGCCTTAACAAAGCAATTGCGTGTACGTTATTTACACATGATTTTAATTCAAATACTACTTCCGCTGTATAATGCAGAGAAAGAAGTTTTTTCAAACGAACTTTTTATAAGTGTACGAAATCAGCTGACGGAGAAATTTGGTGGCATAACAGTATACAGCAGATCTCCCGCAAGAGGCTTGTGGAAAGCCGAGGAAGATACTACGGTAAAAGACGACATCATCATTTACGAAGTGATGGCAGAAGACTTAGATCGGGTGTGGTGGGCCACTTACAAGAAGGAGTTAGAACTGGCATTTCAGCAAGATCTGATTCTGATAAGGTTCTGGGAACTTGGAGTGCTGTGACATGAAAAAAGGGAGCCAGAGCTCCCTTTCTAAACTAACCAACAACTTTACCTAAAACTATATATGAAAACTTTTAATCTAACTATTCTTACGGCCTGATAATCTTTTGGTTACGGTTAGTTATAACTGCAATATAAAAGTTACACAAGCCTTACTTATGCTACAAGTGGTAGCCTAAACCAGAAAGTGCTTCCTTTACCTACTTCGCTATCTGCACCAATTTCCCCATTATGACTTTTGATAATTTCTTTGCAGATGAAAAGTCCTAGTCCCAAGCCCTGAACAGAGTGTTTGGTCTCGTCTATCCGATAGAAGCGATCGAACAAGAGCGGAATTTTATCCTCACCGATTCCGTGGCCAAAATCCTTCACGCACACTTTAATATATCCTTCCTCAACTAATGAATAGATATGAATAGCGTCTGACTCCTGAGAGTATTTTGCAGCGTTGGACAGGAAATTCTCGAACACCTGATAAATCCTGTTGGGATCTGCTTCTACATAGCCGTCTGCCAGCTGCTCAATAACCAACTTTTGTTGCGAGACCTGATTTTTTTCCTCCACCACTTCCTTGATTAACTCATTAAGCTGGAACTGCTTCATGTTCAGCATCAGCTTACCGCTGTGAATCTTGGTAACGTCTAGTAGGTCTTTCACCAGATCGGTGAGCCGATTGACATGCTTATTTGCGTTTACCACAAAAGGATGTATTTGTTGTTGACCCGGAGAGTTTTTCGCAAGACGTTCCAAAATTTGAAGAGATGCCTTCATACTCGTTAAAGGAGTTTTAAGTTCGTGAGAAGCGATACTTAAAAACTCGTCTTTCGCTTGGTTTTGGGCAATTACCAGAGCCTTCGACTCCACCAACTGTTTGAAAGCTTTCCGGGCATACAATCCCGCGCTGATTAGAATCAACAAAATGAAGAAGATATTAATAAAAAGCAACCAATAGCTGATAATCCTTGATGCTTCGCCTAGTATCGTTGAGAAAGCCTGTTGATTGTTCGATAGACGCCTGTTGATTGTTGAGACGTTAATTTTCAATGCCGCCTGCACTCCGGGTTCTATCGCCCGATTTTTATAACCGTAAATGAAGGCTCCTATTTTGTCCAGCTCGCCTACGTCTACGTCCGCTGCAGTCCATTTAGCTATTGCCTTTTCAAAATAGGGCATATGCTGGAAGGTTCGAAACAGCCAAATCATGTTGTGTAAATCGTCGGGATGATTTCTGCCTTGCAGCAGTCCGCGTCGGATCTGTTCTTCATCGGCCCCCTGCTGCATACCTACTCTCGCTAAGCTATCCCCAATGGGAACGGCTAGGTAGTGCTTAAACTCTTCATAACTTTTGATATCCGATGTTTGAATATAGTCGATAAGATATCTGGTCGCGTCTTTTTGAGCTTTTGAATAATGAGATTCTTTATTCACATAGGCCCGGATAGAAGAAAGTATTTTTATCGAGTAGTAGTTTAGGCTGATGATTATCCCTGACGAGAACAGAATGATTCCAGCAATGATCAAGATAGATCTTCGTTGATTGTCATTGGAGTTGTTCATAGTAGGACGTTTGATTGGTTATTGGATCCAAATTAGATGTTATACGAGGGATGGTACTTAAGTGTTGCAACAACAGAACATTTTGTCACCGGGCGGCCTTTCTGCTCCAATAATACTCCCAATTACTCCCAGTATTTTTAGATTTGCGAGTATAAAGACTGGCATATGAAAATTGTAGCTACAGATGGATTTGCTCTGAATCCCGGCGATCTAAATTGGGAGTCAATTGCTCGCCTTGGCGATCTTACAATATTTGATCGGACAACAACGGATGAGATTGTAGAACGATGCGCCCAGGCTGATATCATACTCACTAATAAAGTGGCATTTTCGAGAGAAACGTTGGAGAAACTCCCGAACCTAAGGTGCATTTGCGTGCTTGCCACCGGCTACAATATTATTGATACCCATGCGGCAAGAGAAAGGGGTGTAGTTGTTTGCAATGTTCCTGACTACAGCTCTGCTTCTGTTGCACAGCATACATTTGCGTTCATACTTGAACTGGCTAATCAGATCGGTCTGCATTCTCAATCGGTTCGTAACGGCGACTGGGTGAACTGCAAGGACTTTAGCTACGCGTTAACTCCGCTAATAGAATTACAGGGAAAGTCTTTGGGATTGGTAGGATTCGGAAATATTGGAAGGAAAACGGCTCAGATAGGGAAGGCTTTTGGGATGAATGTGAAGTATTTTACACCAAGCGAAAAGGAAACCGACTTAGCAGATTACCTAAGTTTGGAAGAACTCTTTAGCAGCTGCGACTTTGTATCCTTGCACTTACCCCTAAAACCAGACAATCAACAATTCGTCAACCGGGAGTTGCTCGGCATGATGAAAAATACGGCTTTTTTAATTAATACTTCCCGTGGGCAGCTTATTCATGAGCAGGATCTGGCTGACGCCCTGAATGCCGGAACTATTGCCGGTGCCGCGCTTGACGTTCTCTCCGTTGAGCCGCCTCCTGCCAGCAATCCTTTGCTTAATGCAAAGAACTGCATATTAAGCCCACATAATGCCTGGATGAGCCGGGAAGCACGAGAGCGGATTATGAGTATTACCGAGGGAAATATCCGGGCGTTTATGGAGAATAAGCCAATAAACGTAGTCAATTAAAGGCAGGGAAGGGGCGAAAGAGCTGCCAGCTCCTGCCGATTCTCATCCACAAGCAGCTAAACATTATGCCTTTAGCGTTCCCAGTCTTATTTACTGTTCATCAATTTGTTGTTATAGTCGCGAATTAACCTGAACAGGTTATCATAGGAACTAAGTGGAAGCGTTTTGGCAACGTCGTAGACATCATGGTAGGCTTTAATGCCTCCCATGGTATAGATGAAGAAAGCCGGCACTTTTTTTTCTGAAAACCAATAGTGGTCACTGTTCGCTGCTTTGCCTCTTGGGTTCACCTGGTTTAGATAGTTGTGCTCGTCGTTTATTTTCCTAATCAGGTCAAACTCCTGTTTAAATTCTGTTGCGTTCACTACTGTAATGCCCTCATCTCCGGTGCCTGTCAAATCAAGGTTGATCAGGAATCGGATTCGGGACAAGTCTACAAGCGGATTGTCAGTGAAATATTTCGAACCCAGGAGACCTGCCTCTTCCGCGGAGAAAAGGATAAAACCGATAGAGTAAGCCGGGCGATGATTAGTATAATAGCGGGCCAGGTCAAGAAGAAGGGCCACGCCGCTAGCGTTATCGTTTGCTCCGGGAAAATAAACCTCTTGGCCCATGCCACCAAGGTGATCGTAGTGAGCGGTGATAAAGATGATGGAGTCAGGAAGTTGTGTGCCTTTTACAATTCCGGAGACATTTGCGGCTTTGAAGTTCGGAATGAAACGGTTGTCAATTTCGACTTTGATATTTTCAGGCGTAGACTTAATCGCCTTTTTATCGATGTGGATGGAGGTGAAGTCCGCAACTTCCCGTGCTACCGACCAGGTCAGCTTGTTTTCCAATGTAACCAGGATTCTATTAGCAGGATCTACATAATTAAGACTGTCCTTCTTTACTAATTTACCCTTCGCTTCTGTGCCTCGACTTGCGGGTCCAACTATAAAATCATATCCGGGCTTCAATTTTATACCGTTTATCTCCAACTTCATATCCTCAGGGAAGGTATTTACGGATAGCTCATACTCCTGAAAGAAACTCTTCCCATCGAGCGGCTTTACCCCGTAGGAAGCAAGCTCTTTAGCAAGGAAAAGGGCTGCCTTTTTCATCCCATTCTTCGTGTATCCACGACCCCAGAAGTAAGGGGATGTGAGCGTGTCGATGGTTTTAATGGCAAAGCTACGATCTTGTCCGTAGCCGGCAGTCGTAAGGAGCAGCAGGATTATGATGGTGAAAGGTTTCATGCGTGTGTCTTTTACTGAGCTTCTTCCAAAAATAGGACTTAGGATTGGAGTTATTAAATTATAAACATAGCTTTGGATAAACTAAACCTATCTATGCAAGTTGAAGAAATAACGACCGCCGATATAGGACTTCTTCCAGAGTTGCAACCAGATGGCTGGCCGGACATCACACCTCATTTCAGATTTTATGTCTCGCAGTCGTTCTGCAATCCCCTTAAGTTTTCCATATTCGGAAAAATTGTTGGAACCGGAGCTATTATTTTTCATCGGAACAGTGCTTGGTTGGGGCATATCCTGGTTCATAAAGATTACCGGAACCGCGGAATTGGAGCATTGATAACAGAAACATTGGTTGACAGAGTACGGCAAAGTGGCAGGGAGAAAATATCACTGATTGCCGCTCCTATGGGAGAGCCGATCTATCGAAAGTTGGGATTCGAGCGGGAGCTGGAGTATTATTTTTTTCGCAATGTTGATTTTATAGCGAGGTCAGTAGCCGAGCCCCGTATTCAAGAGTATTCTGCTGCCTACTTCGATCAACTACTTTCCCTTGATCGGGAGGCGACGGGGGAAGATCGCTCTGTACTGCTTCGAGAGTTTCTCGAAGAAGCGAAAGTGTTTGTAGATCACGGGGTGTTAAGGGGTTTTTATTTACCTGCTTTGTCCGAAGGATTGGTCGTAGCGAAAGATACAGAAGCAGGACTTAAGTTGATGGAATTGCGGCTGTGCAATGTACAAGTTGCTGTGATGCCCGACACCAATATCGCAGCTGCAGATTTCCTGCTGAAGAATGATTTTAAGTTGGTCCAGCAAGGATGGCGGATGCGTTTGGGAAAGCAGCTTTCCTACGACTCCCGACTAATTTTCAACCGAATTGGTGGCAACATGGGTTAGCTAATTCTCCCTAACCAACAGCTCCTCTGCAAACTTTCTTAAGGCCTGTTTTTTATCTGAACTTGCCGAAATCTTCTCCAATGCGGATAAAGCTTTTTCTGCAAAGCTGTTCATCTGCTCTTCCGCGAGCTGCCGTACTCCAAGCCGGTTATAAAGGTCTGTAACTGCTGCTACCTTAGCCTGAGGGTCAGGATTTTCGGCATTAATCCAGTAATGCAATTCTTCTTCTTCCAGGTTCTCAGCTAGTTCGAGGGCCTTGATCAGCAGAAAAGTCTTTTTGTTGGCGAGGATATCTCCGCCTACCTGCTTGCCGAACTTTTCGGGATCACCAAATACATCTAGAATATCATCCTGCAGTTGAAAAGCAAGGCCAAGGCTTTCGCCGAACTGGTAAAGATTGTCAGCATCTCCTTCTGAAGCATGTCCAATCAGAGCTCCTATTTTTAAACTTCCACCAAGTAGCACTGCAGTTTTCAAGCGTATCATGTGGAGGTATTCGGCGACACTTACATTATCTATGGCTTCAAAGTTCATGTCTATTTGCTGTCCTTCACAAACCCCCGTAGCTGTCTCATTAAATATCTGTAAAACCTTTCTCAGGATTGAATCCTCTACCTTCATGATCAGTTCGTAGGCCTTCACCAGCATTACGTCTCCGGATAAAATAGCAATACTGTCATTCCATTTTTCATGCACGGTAGCCTTTCCTCTGCGAAGAGGAGCTTTGTCCATAATATCGTCATGTAAGAGCGTGAAGTTGTGAAATACTTCTATACCCACTGCTGGTTCAATCGCTTTCAACACGCTACCTTCAAATAGATCACAGGCCATCAAAAGGAGAGCAGGGCGTAATCTTTTGCCTCCAAGCGACATTATGTACCTAATAGGTTCGTAAAGGTCAGACGGATGCTGCGGGTACTTCTTTTCTGCAATTTGTTTATTAATCAGATCCTGAAGTTGGGCGATTGAGTACATGGCTGATGTTTTTGTCCGAATTTGGGCGAAGGTAAAATTTTTTTTCGAGTTGGGATATTTACGATGCTTACGATGAAGAAAGCACTTATAACCATTTAACAGGCCGTAGCGGCTATACGAGCGACCTGTTAAACAAAAATATCAAAGGATTGTCTTAAAAATTCCACTCGTCTTTGGTGACAGCTTGCTCCTGCACCAGGGTGAAATCGATCTGACGCTTGCCAAGATCTACCTTCTTGACGCGAATTTTAACTTCATCGCCCAGCTGGTATTTTTTCTTCTTCCGTTGCCCTATGATACAATAGTTTTTTTCGTCCAGGACATAGAAATCGTCTGTGATATCCTTCAGTCTTACCATTCCCTCGCATTTGTTTTCGATGATCTCTACATACATTCCCCATTCGGTAACTCCGGATATAATGCCGTTGAATTCTTCTCCGAGGTTTTCCTCCAGGTATTCGGCCTGTTTATATTTTACAGAAGCCCGTTCTGCATCTGCCGCTTTTTTCTCCATTTGAGATGAGTGGAGGCAAAGCTTTTCGTAATGCTCTTCGTTTACCGATGGGCCCTCATGCAGGTAGTGTTCCAACAGACGGTGGGCCATCACATCCGGATACCGACGGATAGGAGAGGTAAAGTGAGTGTAAAAATCAAAGGCAAGCCCGTAATGGCTCGACTTTTTAGTAGTATAAATTGCTTTCGCCATGGATCGAATGGCTAGCTGCGTCAATACGTTTTGCTCTTTTTTGCCCTCCACGTCTTCCATCAAATGGTTGAGGGAGCGGGCTATTTCTTTATCAGACTTGGTGTTGATCTTATAACCGAACCGCGATGCAAAAGCTGCGAAGTTCACCAACGTGGTTTCATTCGGAGCGTCGTGAGAACGGTAGACGAAGGTCAGCTTCTTCTTTCCTTTTCCTTTCTTCGCAATAAATTCTGCCACTTTTCGGTTCGCCAGAAGCATGAAATCTTCGATCAGCTTGTGGGCATCTTTACGTTCCTTCACATATACCCCTAGCGGCTTACCATTCTCGTCCAGTTTGAATCGTACCTCCGTGGTTTCAAAACTGATTGCCCCATGCTTAAACTTTCTGTCGCGAAGCTTATAAGCCAGCTCATTAAGCAAAGTGATTTCCTGTGCGTACTCCTGAGATTTTCCCTCGATTACTTCCTGAGCTTCCTCGTAAGAAAAGCGACGGTCGGAATGTATAATTGTCTTTCCAAACCACTGATCAACAACGTTAGCGTCTTTATCCAGCTCGAAAACAGCTGCGAAACAAAGTTTATCTTCATGAGGACGAAGAGAACAAACACCGTTCGACAGCCTCTCGGGCAACATCGGGATAACCCTGTCTACCAAATAAACCGAGGTTCCTCTCTCCAAAGCTTCCTTGTCGAGCAGAGAATCTGGTCGCACATAGTGAGTTACATCCGCTATATGCACGCCTACTTCATAGTTTCCGTTATCCAGGTATTTGAAGGATATCGCATCGTCAAAATCTTTCGCGTCAACAGGGTCAATGGTAAAGGTAAGCGTGTCTCTGAAATCGCGTCTTTTTTCTATTTCTTGCTCTAGGATCTCCAAAGGAATGGCATTTGCTTCTTCCTCTACCTCCTTAGGGAATTCCAGTGGGAAACCAAACTCAGCCAGAATAGCATTCATTTCGGTGTTGTGCTCACCTTGAGCGCCCAGTACTTTTATAATTGCACCGACCGGATTTTTGGCATCCTCGGGCCAGTTTGTGATCCTGGCAATAGCTTTCTCACCGTGCTTCGCTCCGTTGAGGTCTTCAATGGGGATGAAAATGTCTTTGAGCATTTTTTTATCATCCGGAATGAAAAATGCAAAACGTTCTGATATCTTCACAATACCCGTGAACTCCATTTTTGCCCTTTCGGTGATTTCGACAATCTCGCCCTCTTTATTTTTTCCGCGGCTGGTTCCGTAAACATAAACCCTCACTTTGTCTCCGTTGAGTGCAGTTTTTAGTTTTTTAGGAGCGATATAGATGTCTTTTTCAAATTCATCATCGGGAATTACAAAGGCAGAGCCGTCGGTGGTCATAGCCACCGTGCCGGTGATAATAGTTTTAAGCTCTTTAAGTTGGAATTTTCCCTTTTCAACTTGCTTGAATAATCCGTGTTTACTTTCATCTTCCAGTATTTCACGAATTATTTCTCGGGATTCAGGGTCTTTCAGGTTCAACTTTGCTGCAATCTGCTTATAGTTCATCGGCTGGTTGCCGCCTTTTTCGAAAATGTCGCTGATCAGTTGATTGAAGACCAATAATATATGAGATGCTTTCTTTTTAGCCATAGTGTATTTAGTATTTTCCAAGCCCCTTTCCAGGGCTGCGGTTAGTAATAGTTGTTATCTTACGAATAACAGAAATATTTTTTAATTGCTTTATTAGTTGTTAAACAATAGTTATTTGTTCCTCTCCGAGCAGTCCCATACCCTTGAACCGGAGCAGGAGTTGTGCAGTGGTAACAACATCCTTCTGGCAGTAGGTGATAATTCTCTCCAGGTTCTTTTCCTCCCAGTAGACGCGATGCACATCCGAGCCATCAATGTCGTCTTTTGGAGTGGGGATATTAAAGATAGCAGCAAGCAGGTTAAGCGAAGTAAAATTTTTGTAGTCGCCGAATTTCCATAGATCCATCGTATCCAGATGGTTTACTTCCCAGGGTTTCTTGCCATGGATAAGTAATTGAGATGGAATGCAGAGCTGATTGATTAAAGTGCGGCGGCAGAGGTAGGGGAAATCGAATTCTTTCCCGTTGTGCGCGCAAAGTGTTAGTGAGGCGGGTTGTTTATCAAGCAGGGCAATAAAGTCGCCGAGCAGGGTGCATTCGTCGTGGCCAGCAAATGACTTTACCCGGAGCTGCAGCCGCCCTTCATGTTTTGTGAAGATACCGACGGAGATGCACACGATTTTTCCAAATTCGGCCCAAATTCCAGCCCGCTGGTAGTACTCCGCGGCTGATTGGTCTGCAGATCGCAGCTTCATTGTCTTCTGATCCCAAAGTTCCTGGAATAACTCTGGCACCTCCCCGAAAGAGGGGTACTGCGGTACAGTTTCAATATCAAGCACCAGAATGTTTTGAAGTTCTGTGTTTTCGAGCATGTGATAAGAAGAAAGTTTCAGATGTTTTCTTTATCCAAAATTGTGAAATACTGATGAATCCGGTTTCCAGCTTCATCAACAATCGTTACAAGATGTTTACCAGGTGCAGGACTTACGGCCAGCTGATGTATTTCCCTGGTTGTACCCAGAAATCTCCCATCCAGATGCCAGTAGATTAAGCCATTCGTTTTTCTGTGCGCCGCACTCAAAATTAGCTGCCCCCTATTCCCATCAATCTCGTAAGGTACATATATTATCGCATTATTTTTAGGATAGATAAACTCCATTGCCTCGGGTTGTTCTACCTGGCAGTCGGGCCGGAAGCTGGGCAGAGGCTTATAACTATAGTTTTTCGTTTTAAAGTAGTACTCCATAACGGGTGGCAATACGAACCAATGTTTATGGATCATTTTTGATGGCGATTCACAATCTGAGCTCACCTGAAACTTACCACTTGCATCGAGATGAATGAGTTTATGGAAGTTACAGGCCTGTGATTTCAGGCAGCTACGGGGAAGCAGTTGCGGCTCTCTGTGTTCGCATTGCTCTCCTGCTTTGAACCCACTTTCTTTGCAAACTTCGATCTCTACCATTTCGGCAAGGGGAGCCTTAAACCAGCCTGACCGCGAAGCAGGGAGCAAACGGTAAATATCGAAGAGGATAGGGGCTGCAGCATCGATACCTGTTAACCCGGGCCGGCCTTCCCCGTCGGTGTTTCCCGCCCAGACTGCTACTACATAGCCGGGAGTTATCCCAATTGCCCAGCCATCCCTGAATCCAAAACTTGTCCCCGTCTTCCAGGCAATCTGTTGAGAGGATGAGAATTGCTTCCACAAATAATCTTCTCCGGGTCGTATCACCTCATTCATCGCCTGGAACATCTGGAAGATAGATGCTGCACTTACTCGACCATGCGTTTCTGTTCGAGCCGGTTTCACTGCGTCAGACAATTGATAGGATGGAAGACGCCAATCATTATTGTTGTATCTGCTACCGTTAGCATCAAAGTGGTTAAGTGTTCTGGCCATACTGCCGTAGACTCCGGACAGCTCCCACAATGTGTTTTCTCCTCCCCCTAAGATTAGGGAAAGACCGTAAAAGTCGGCAGGCTTGTTCAGGGTACTAAAACCAAGGTTTCTAAGAAAGTCGTGGAAGCGCTCGTACCTGTACTGCTGCAACATCTTCACTGCTGGGACGTTCAACGAGCGGGCCAGAGCTTTGGAAGCTGGTACCGCGCCATCATAACCAAGATCATTGTTGTTGGGTTGGTAACCAGCAATCACGGTCGGAACATCGGGTAGGAGGCTCTCTGGGAGCAACATTCCCTCATTAATCATTGCCGCGTAGAGCAGCGGTTTTAAGGTACTACCGGGACTTCTTGGCGCCTGTATCACATCCACGTAGCTTTCTAGTTCGACTTGCTCCGGTTTATAGATATTGCCGTTATAGCTCAGTACTTGGCCGGTCTCTACTTCCAGTATCAACGCGGCGCAGTTATTAACGAGGTTTGCAGCAAGTCTCTCCTGGTGCTGATTCAAGATCCGCGCTACTGCGACCTGGAGGTTTTTGTTAACGCTTGTTCTGATCCGCGTGGATTGCAGTTTTCCTGCTTTAAAATCATTCCTTACAAGGCTGAGCAGGTGTGGGGCCAGTTGAGGTAAGGGGAGAGGTTTGTCTGGTACGGGTTCCTGCTTTGCTAGCGCTACTTCCACTGTGCTCAATTGACCATCTTTCTCCAAAATATCTAATAGGCGGTTCCTTTTTCGTATTAATTTATCACGATTTTTCCCCGGATGCACCAAAGAGGGAGCATTTGGAAGAACAGCTAAAGCAGCCATCTCTCCCCAGGATAATTTATGGGAGGGTCTGCCATAATATCTCCAGGAAGCAGCTTCTAAGCCCACTACATTCGTCCCAAAAGGAGCATTAGACGCGTAAAGTAACAATATCTCCTCCTTCGAGTAAGTCAGCTCTAACCGAAGTGCCTTGAGTGCTTCCAATAATTTATTCCAAAAAGTCCTTTGCTTTGGGGATGCAAGCCGTATTACCTGCATGCTCAAGGTGCTGCCTCCACTCACAGTTCTACCTTTGCTAACATTTAACCGCAGAGCCCGGCCCAAAGCGAGCACGTCGATACCCGGATGATGGTGAAATCGTTTGTCCTCGAAAGCAACAATGCAGGTTTTAAATTTTCCGGGTGCCACTTCATTTTGGGGGAACCGCCACTGCCCGTCTTCGGCTGTAGCCGCCGATAACAGTTCTCCATCCCGGCTTTCTATTACAAAACTGGTAGGAGAAGTAAACAAAGGGTTGGGAATGGAAAACCAAAAGAAAAGTATAGCAAGTAGCAGGCCCGTTATCATTATTTTCTTTTTTAATGACAACCTGGCCAGATATGCAGCTACTTTTTTCCAATTCTTCATTTTATGTTCGCAGTTATTGGTACCGCAGGATCTACTACTTCCACCCATTTCCCCGGTGAGGAAGCAGAAATATTCGCATTATACATGCCTTCGCAGGTGGAAGGTGGAAGATAATACTTGCCGATATAAGAAGCATTGAGCAGTACAAAATAAGTTACCTCTTTACCTGCAGGCAAGCTGAAATAGGTGTTTACCCGATCATCTCTGATGTCCCGGTAATCGGAAGGCGAGGATTGAAAAGCGCCCTCATTATTCATCAATCTGGTATTAATAATTTCCCATCCGGAAGGGAAAAGCTGGCTTAAAGCTAGGTTATGATAGTTGCCCCGCTTTCCGGGATTCGTGATATTTACTTGTGCGACAAAATCGGTTCCCTGTATTAGTTTAGCCGGATCTATCAGCTCTCCAGACATCGAAAAGTAGCCAACCCGCATGCCGAGAACATTTGGATTGTTTATGCTGCTAACCGCTTGTCCTACCCCAGGTTTCCCCTGAACGATCACTCTAACAAAAAGCCGGTTTTTTCCTTTATTTGAGATCTGGCTGCTGTTTTTCGCTAGTGGGTTTTGCAGTGCCTGCTGCCAAAGGCGGGCATTAATGTCTACTTTGCTTTGCTGATTGTTCAACCTGTATGTAAACTGGAGCTTTTTCCCCTGATTGTTCGTTCCACAATATTTAGCAACAGCTATTAATGCATAAGCAGTTTCCTGAGTACTGTACCAACTGTCTCTTGACAATCGTGCTGCAATACTTCTTAACAGATCGTCTGCTGGCTTGCGCATTCCCAGCAGCGTGACGGTTTCCAAAATCATTGCTTCATCCCGCAGTTCTGATCCGAAGGTTCCATAAGATTGTGTATAAGGCTTTACATCGAACGAGAGGCCCCTAATCAGCTGTCGGGCCGCCTCTTGATGTCCGCTTAGGCGATAGGCAGCTGCCAGGCGCCAGCGCGCCTGAACGGAGAGATACCTAAACTCCTTCAACCTGTTCATTGCGCCCAATTCCGGGGATTTTCCTAAAGCCAACAGGTAAAGCCTGTATGCCTGCAAAAGATCGCCTCCATAGAAGTTTAAGGTAGTTGGAGTCCAGGAAACGGCCTTCGATTTTTGGAACTTCATCCATTGCGAGAGGAAACCAGGAGCTGGAGCAAAACCGGCTGATTCTGCTTCAAGCATAAAATGTCCTACGTAGTTCGTGCTCCACTCGTCTGCCTCCGATACGCCCGGCCAATAGCCCATGCCCCCGTCGCTTAGCTGATAGCCCGCCAAACGTGCTATGGCTACTCTGATATTTCTTTCTACCTGCGCCTTTCTTCCTTCCGACAGATCAACGATTTTTGATAAGTATAGCTGAGGAAATGCGGAGGAGGTAATTTGCTCGACGCAGCCGTGCGGGTACTGGATAAGATAATTTAGCCTTTTTCCAAGGTTCAATGCGGGGATAGAAGATACTTCGACGGAAACTCTGTTCGTGCCTGGCGTGCCAAAGGTACTGAAAGGCAAACTTACAGTTCCTCCTGGCTCCAAGGTCTTCTCAATGACATGGGTTAATACAGGACTAGGATTACGTATATCCAGTTCGACGTCGTAAGCAGCGGTTTCTTTACCGCTTCTGGCAATCACCTTGACTTTTCCTATTCCCTCAAAGTTTTTCGTTAGGAGGTCCAGATAGACAAGTTGGTCGCCGGCTCTGGTAAAACTAAGCGTCCTTTTATTGCCGGCGCTGTAGTGAAAGGCCGCCGAATGCACCTCTAGGCTAACATTCTTAATGGCATTACTCATGGCAAAAACGGTCACGGGTAAACGTACCTGTTCGCCGGGGGCGAGCACTCTGGGTAAGGTGGCGAGTACCATTAGCGGCTTTTTAACCTTCACTGCTTTTTCTGCCTGGCCGTACGCCCCATTTTGTCCGGCTATCACCATCACCCTGACTGAACCTACATACTGCGGTAATTTGAAGGTATGCGTTTTTTTTCCGCCATTGCTGGTGAATGGGCCCAGGAACTTTACTACCGGTTTAAAGCGGTTGGCAGTCGGATTTTTTCCTTTGCCGGACTGCCGGTCGCCTCCAATGCTGAGAATTCGCTGGAGGTCACCTCCGTAAGCGCCAATTACATAATCAAACAGGTCCCAGGTTTTTACGCCCAGACCCTCACGGGCATAAAAGGTTTTGTGAGGATCAGGTGTGTTGAAATTTGTAATATCGAGCAGTCCTTCGTCCACAATTGCTATTGTATACGTCATCGGCTTACCAGCAGCTTCTGATACAGTAATGGATGTGCTGGTTTCGGGTTTAATTTCTGAAGGCATTGAAATTACTGGTTGGAGAACGGTAGAAGGATCTTCTACTTCCAGCGGTATGACACCATACATCCTGATGGGTAAGTCATTAACTGTTTGAGAATGAGGTTGCAGTAAGGTTACGTTGACAAACACATTAGGCGACATACTTTTGTCGATGGTAAACCTTACCTGCGTTTGTCCCTTTTTAGCCGCAAACCAGAAGGTTTTTAGCACCCTACTACCATTTTCTACACTCACCAGGCCGCGACCGGCGTTGCCCGTGGGGATAGTAAGTACAGCTTCTTCACCAACTTTGAATTTTTCCCGGTTAGCTGTGAAGGATAACATGGCCGCCTCGGTTGGATTTTCATTCTGCATTCTTTCCGACCAGTTAGGCCAGTCTACATATACGATCTTGCCAGTTGTATGACCAGTCTTTGGATCGCGCACTCTTAGCAAAAATCTTCCCCACTCAGGTTGATCAATGCGCATATTCCAGATTCCTTTTCCGTCCTTCAGTTCAATGGAGGAGGTGTATACCAATTTATTATACTCGTCCTGGCTAAAGTTGCTCACTGAAGTTTCGTCTTCATCCCACCACCACTGCCATTTCATTTTATAGAGTTCTACTTCAACCGACCGGTTACCTCTTTGGAGTGTGCCATTCGCATCTACTGCCACGATTTGTATGGGATGATTTATACCCGTAACCAGCATCTCGTTATAACCGGTCCCTTTAGGCGTCTGAATACCGACATATCCATCATAGACATTGTAAGGCATCGATACCTGGTTGATACTAAAGTTGCCACCGGGTTCAAATACCTTTACCATAAAATTGGCTGTCAGACGGCCGGGTGCTTGTCCCTCTACATTAATATTGGCGTCAAATTTAGCCTGCCCATTTTCATCCAGCTTGCCGTCAAATATGTTCTGAAGTTGCGAATTGAACGGTCGGATAGGGTCGTCAAATGTGTACTGTTCCAATTTTGGAAAAGTCGTCGGCTCAGAAGAGACATAAGCGTCAATCTTCGCGTTTAACTTTCTGGCTGCTCCTCCAAATAACCATTTTGCTTCTAATAGACCTTTCGCATTTTCATTCTTAGTAAGTTGATTTGGATTGGCAAAGGCGAGATTGATTTTTAGCCTGTTCGGCATAATTGTTTCAATCCGGATCCGTTTTTCAAACTCAGCGCCGCCAGCTTTAACTTTTGCTGTCCAATTGCCTGTTGGCGATGAAGCATCTGTGGCTGTCTTGAACTGGTAAAAACCGTTTACGTTTTCAGTTCGGCTGAGCTGTTTAAAAAGCTGCCCCTGAGGAGTATAAAGTTCAAAATCAACCGGATGACCCTTTGGAAGCTTGTTCTGTTTATCATCCAGGATAAAAGTAAGGAACAGGCAGTCGCCGGGCCGCCATACGCCGCGTTCTCCATAAATAAATCCTTTTAGGCCTCTCTGTACTTGTGCTCCCCCTACATTGAAACGGCTGAGCGGGAGGGAGCTGCCGTCATCGAGTTTCAGGTAGCCCCGTTCTTCACCCTTTTTGGCCACCAGGAGGTATGGCTTGCGTTTCAAAGAGATTTCGGCAATACCATTACTACCCGACAGAATTTTTCCAATAATTTGCTGCTGATAATCGAGCAATTCAAGCTCTACGCCGCCCATAGGTTCAGCGGAAAGAATATCAGTAACAGCTATTGTCAAATTATTGCTTGAGCCCTGCTTGGCTATCAAGCCGATATTTGAAGCCAGGACGTTCCTTGAAGCCCATCTTTCTTTGTTATAGTAGGAATTGCTGCATGGATTGTCACGTTCATCCCAGTTGTAACCATAAGGGTAATAGTTGTCGTATCGTTTCCAGAATTCGTCGTCTTCATCTATACTAAGTCCATCGTCGTAATCGGAATCCTCTTCCGAATCTTCGCCCGAGCCGTTTTCAAGCTGTCTTTCTTTGCAGGTGTAGATGGAGTAGGAGGGGCGAAAGCCGATGGTGATCCGGTAAACTGCTCCCGGCTCGGTGCGGATCAGTTTATCAATATCAAGCATGAACCGATTTTTCTTGTGCAGGTTCAGGCTCTTGTCGTCATCTAACTTTATGGTGACTTGCTTCACGGGTTTGGCTACCTGCCTTAGCTGATTTTGTCCGTCGATGCTATTTTCCTGCAGGTACTGCGGAATGTTGCTTCTGTAAATTTTAATGATTGTTACATCAACTGCGTTAAGGTTCACTGCTTCAAATGGCATCATCAGCCGTCCTGAATGTGGCAGTATAACACCCTTTCCGGGGATGCTGACAGCAGGATCAGTATTCTGGAAAAAGACGTTCCCTGAAAAAGACCTGCTTAACTTTTTGCCCTCGAAATTTTCAATTCCCTCGTTTACAAAAGCGGTATAGTTACCATCGAGCTTTTCATTAGGATAGAGTTTTACTTCGCTGCCGTTGATTGTATAAGCCGGCATTTCATGGTTGCTGATCCCCAGCAGGCCTGTTAATTCCTGCCCGATCCGAATGGGATCAGAAAAAAGTATCGACACATACTGTTCTTTGCCTTGGATAGCTCGAATAGCTAATACTTTAAATTCATTATAAGCAGGAACCTCCTGTTCTTCATTGCCGCCGCCATCCACGTCAATCGGCTCTCCGTTCCATTTTACCTCCAAGTTCTTCCCGGTTTTGTATCTGATGATGTTGGTGATGGTAAAAGTATGGGTACGGTTCTCTGTCTGATGCTCCCACCTGGTGATGCTATTGCCATCGTATTTTACGGATATCAGCTTTTCGATCTTATCAGCGTCCTCTTTGTCGGCCGTTGTGATAATTCCTGTAAAAGTCATTTTGTCCTTGCTGCTATTTGAAGAAGAACGGAGACCTAATGTTTCTACAGAATAATCGGGCTTAATAGTTTGGAAGTCGAATCGAAACTCGCCGAGCGTTTCAGGTAGTTTCATGAGGCGATTCAGCTTCAGAGAGACAGAATATAGTTGGTTCGGGGAGAGCGATGTATCCGGACGAAACTCGATAGTACGGGAGTCTAGCCAAAACGCTTTTCCTTTTACTGCCGGTGATATGTCAAAAAGAGCAGGATCAACCGCCTCATTCGCAGCACTCAGGGTAGGCACATCTACAGCCAGTCGAACCCGGATATTGCTTTCCCTGGAGACAATTCCCGAAGTGTAATTCTCGACATAACTTGCAAACAACTCATAGTTACCCGTTTCGTGTCTTTTTTGATTGGTTTTTCTGCCAACCACCGCAATCACGGCAAGTGAAACAAGGAGTATGAGCGCAACGTTTTTTCCGCTTGCAAAGAAAGCTCGGATTTCAGGAATCATGTGAATAGGTTTTTTCCTGAAATTTAGAAAGAATTTAAGAGAGAAAAAGAAAAATCTTTAACCGATCATCACGCCTGGTTTATTCACTACTGGTATTCGCATCAGGTTAGACTCTACAATGCTCTCGGGGAGGAAAATAAATTTTTTATCAAAAATCTGGTTGCCAATGTAGTAGCTTAACCAATATTCGTTTGTTAAACCGAAAACCTGTTCATCGATGGCCTCGATTTTTGCATAGTCCTGGCTTCCCACAGTTCCAATAGAATGTCTCAGAATAGAGGTTTTTACATCTTCGCCGTCTTTCTGGCCGTAACCTTTTGAAGATACAAGTACTGTCTCAATCGGCTCGTTTTTTAGATTAACCAAGTACACATTCCACACTTTGGCTTCAGGAGTTTCCCGTTCCAACACCACTGCAATTGCAATGTCTTCAACTATATTTTGTGGGAGGTCTTTCTTCATAGAGTACAAAATAGTCAACCGGAGCAGCGATGACCTCTGCTCCGGTTAAGATCTTTTATTTCTTTTTAGCAAATCGTTTGCCTGTTTTCTTAGGCTCTTTTTCTGCTGCTTCAGCTAAAGCCTTAACTTCCTCAAATGTAAGGTCTTTCGCTTCTTTACCTTTCGGGATTTTAATGTTTTGCTTCCCGTATTCGATATATGGCCCCCAACGACCGTTCAGTATTTTTACATCCGGATGTTCTTCAAAAGTTTTGATCAGCTTTTCAGCGTCTTTTTGCCGTTTCTCCTGAATAATCTGAATTGCCTGCTCTTCAGTAACACTGTGGGGATCTACTCCTTTCGGCAAGGAGTAGAAGGCGCTGTTATGTCGGATATAAGGACCAAAGCGACCAATTGCTACAGTCATATCCTTATCTTCAAATGAGCCCACTTTTTTGGGAAGTTTGAAAAGCTCGAGGGCTTCCTCTAAACTGATAGATTCGATCATCTGGCCGGAACGAAGACTAGCGTATCTTGGTTTTTCGTCGCCTTCATTCTCTGCATTTTCACCGATCTGCACAAAGGGACCGAAGCGGCCAATTCTTACAGAAACCTTTTTACCCGTTTCCGGATCAACACCTAGTTCTCTTTCTCCCCGGGCTTTTTCTGCGGTTTGAATGGTAGTCTCCACTTCCTGATGGAAAGGACTGTAGAACGACTTTAGCATCTCAGTCCATTCTTTCATGCCGTGAGCGATTTCATCGAATTGCTTTTCGACGTTGGCAGTGAAGTTGTAGTCCACGATGCCGTTAAAATGCTGCATCAGAAAATCGTTCACCACCGCACCAATATCTGTAGGGAAAAGTTTTGCCTTTTCTGCTCCGGTTATTTCTGTTTTAGTTTCTTTTTTAAGCTCGCCGCCTTTTAATGTAAATACGCAGAATGAGCGTTCTTTACCTTCGCGGTCTTCTTTAACTACGTAGCCACGGTTTTGCACGGTAGATATCGTCGGAGCGTAAGTGGAAGGGCGACCGATGCCTAACTCTTCCAGTTTTTTTACCAGACTTGCTTCCGTATACCGGGCAGGCGGGCGGGTAAAACGTTCGGTAGCTTTTATTTCCTGTACCAGTAAGTCTTGTCCTTTTGCCAGAGGAGGTAAGATAGGGTTATTGCTGTCTTCGTCCAGATTTGCGTCCTGGTCCTCATCCGTCGATTCCATGTATACTTTCAGGAATCCATCGAACTTCATCACTTCGCCATTGGCAACAAAGTTTTCTTTCCGGGTCGAGATACCAATTTTAGCTGTGGTTTTCTCAAACTGAGCTTCACTCATCTGAGAGGCAATAGCTCTCTTCCAAATCAACTCGTATAGACGTCGTTCCGACGGATCTCCCTCAATACTATGACGATCAAAATAGGTTGGCCGGATGGCTTCGTGTGCTTCTTGTGCACCTGCAGACTTGGTTTTGAACTTTCTTTCCTGGTGATACTTCTCGCCATAGGCCGTTCTTATTTCGGCAGAAGCCGCATTCAGGGCAGTTTCAGACAAGTTAACAGAGTCAGTACGCATGTACGTGATCAGTCCGTGTTCGTATAGCTTTTGTGCGATCGACATGGTTCTCGAAACCGAGTATCCAAGTTTTCTGCTTGCTTCCTGTTGTAGGGTAGAGGTAGTAAATGGGGGAGCGGGGCTCCTTTTGGTAGGACGGGTTTCTAAACTCGTTATCGTATAGATGGCCGTCTTACAATCCTCGAGAAACGCTGTTGCACCGGATTCTGTTTCAAAACGCTCAGGCAATTCCGCTCTGAACAGTTCTTTCGCCTTTCCAGTCGAAAAAATGGCGGTCACCTTATAGGCCGCTGTTGGTTTAAACTTGTTTACTTCACGTTCCCGTTCAACAATTAACCGTACTGCAACCGACTGTACCCGCCCCGCAGACAGAGAGGGTTTCACTTTTCGCCATAGAACCGGCGATAGCTCAAAACCTACCAGCCTGTCTAGCACCCGACGAGCCTGCTGTGCATTTACCAGGTTATAGTCAATCTTCCTTGGGTTCTCAATGGCCTTAAGGATAGCTGGCTTAGTGATCTCATGGAAAACTATTCGCTTTGTCTTATCTTCTTTAAGTCCGAGAGTCTCGTAGAGATGCCAGGAAATGGCTTCTCCCTCCCGGTCCTCGTCCGATGCCAGCCAAACCGTTTCGGCCTCTTTCGCTAACTTCTTCAACTCACTTACCACCGCTTTTTTATCAGCGGGAACCTCGTATTTCTGGTTGAAGTTGTTGTTAACGTCTATCGCATCATCCGTCTTAACCAAATCACGTATATGGCCATAGCTCGATTTCACAAGGAAGTCTTTTCCAAGATAACCTTCTATGGTTTTTGCTTTCGCAGGAGACTCAACTATCAGTAAATTTTTTGCCATTCAAAAAACCTCATTTTTTGCAAATAAAGGGATTAATAGAAGGAATGCAAAATGAATTCCGATTCTATTGCAGCACAACATCAGGATAAAAGGATGGTTTGATTTGTTACAAATCTTACTCCTAGGGTGCAGGGAGTAGACGCCCTGGCTTCAAAAAGAAGCTGAAATAAAGTTTTTAACAAGCAGAAATAAAGAGAATCAGCTGGGGCGTAGGGGAGGGATCCCGTTAAACCAGAAATCCGCCCCCTAAAAGATCGTTGCCTTCGTAAAACACAGCAGACTGTCCTGGAGCAATCCCCGATACCTGGTGGTGGAAGTCCACTTTCATCAGATCTCCTTCCTGAACAATACTCGAAAGGCTGCCCGCGTCTTTATATCTGATTTTAGTAACGGCCTCTAAAGGTTCGTTAATGCTCTCATATTTAATCAGATTTATGCCTCTAACTGAAGCAGAAGAGCGCTTAAGTTCATCCTGGGTGCCTAGCACTACGGTGTTGCTTTCGGGCATGATTTGGGTAACAAACATCGGTTGGCCGAGTGCTATGCCAAGTCCTTTCCGTTGCCCGATGGTGTAGAATGGATATCCCTGATGCTGACCGACTATCATTCCATCAGAAGTGATGAAGTTGCCTTTTCCGATCCTTTCATCAAGATCTTCTACCTGATGCCGCAGAAAGGAGCGGTAATCGTTGTCTGGTACGAAGCATATCTCGTAGCTTTCGCTTTTCTTGGCGAGTTCTTCCTGGCCCATATCTAAAGCCATCTGCCGTATTTCAGCCTTCGTAAAGCTGCCCAGTGGGAATTTTGTCCGGGCAAGGTTTTGCTGAGAGACACCCCAAAGTACGTACGACTGGTCTTTGTTTTCGTCCTTTCCCTTGGAGATCACATAGCGACCATTGTCCTGTAATCGAATATTCGCATAGTGACCGGTGGCGATAAATTCGCAATCCAGTTTATCTGCTCGTTTCAGTAAAGCCTCCCATTTGATGTGGGTGTTACAAAGAACGCAGGGATTGGGTGTCCGGCCCGCCAGGTATTCTTCCACGAAGTTATCGATTACGTAATCCCCAAATTCATTTCTGATGTCCAGGATATAATGAGGGAAGCCATAATTTACTGCGAGCGCACGGGCATCGTTGATAGAATCAAGGCTGCAGCAACCTGTTTCTTTTGATGAGCTGCCTGAAGATGCATAATCCCAGGTCTTCATCGTTAAGCCTATTACTTCGTATCCTTGTTCATGCAACATTACAGAAGCAACGGAGCTGTCCACTCCACCACTCATTGCAACTAAAATTCTTCCGTGCTTACTCATAATCGAGCTGCAAAGATAATATTTTCTGGAGGGATGTAGTGCCTTGGAACAGGTCAGATGCTTGTCAAATAAAAGCCTGACAGTCTGACGTATGTAGGATTAATTCAAGTTAATAGCGTCTGTAGCTCAGTTGATTATTGGAGGATATATTAATTTATTATTGAAATATCTTACCTAATATATACCGTTTTTATATTAACAAATTCCTTTATCCCATAGATCCCCAGTTCCCTGCCAAAGCCAGATTGATTGACGCCGCCGAAAGGAAGCCTAGGATCTGACTTCACGCCTGCATTCACAAAGCAGGCGCCTGCGTTTAGCCGATGAGCTGCTATTTCTTCAGCTCTTTTAAGGTCCTTACTAAACACTGCCGCCCCCAAGCCAAAGATCGTGTCGTTCGCGATTTCAATCGCATCATCTTCGTTATCGGCAGTAATCACCGCGGCTACCGGGCCAAAGGTTTCCTCATCATAAGCGGGCATTCCCTTTTTGACATCACTGAGCAGGGTAGGCGGGTAAAAGGCATGATTGCCTTCCGGTATAAATCCTCCCAGCAAACATTTGGCGCCGAGCTCGATACTTTTGATAACCTGTTGGTGCAGTTCATCCCGTAAGTCCTGTCGTGCTTGTGGTCCCACCTCTGTTCGCTCATCAAAGGGATCACCCATTACCTTTTCAGCGAGTTTTTCCTTAAATAGTTCGGTGAATTTTTGTGCTACCTCCTTCACAACGATGAAACGTTTCGCGGCAATACAACTTTGTCCACTATTGATCAATCGGCTTTCGGCGCATACAGAAGCTGCAAGATTAAGGTCAGCATCAGCAAGAATTATGTAGGGGTCACTGCCTCCCAGCTCCAGAACAGATTTTTTAACGAGGGAAGCAGCCTTCGAAGCGACTTTCATTCCAGCAGAGGTACTTCCAGTGAGTGTAACTGCTTTGATCAAAGGATTTTCTATTACTTTATCTACAGCCTTGCTTCCTATCAGAAGTGTCTGAAATACATTCTCCGGAAAGCCAGCCTCTCTGATTATTTCTTCTATCGCCACGGCGCAGCCGCCTACATTGGAGGAGTGTTTAAGTACCGCGCAGTTGCCAGCCATTAGTCCCGGCGCCAGGAAACGAAAGGCTTGCCAGAAAGGGAAGTTCCAGGGCATCACCGCGAGAATAACTCCTAATGGTTCAAAGGTGGCGTAGCTTTTCTGCGCTTCGGTTTCGATAGTTTCCATTGAAAGGAACTGCTCGGCGTGCGCCGCGTAGTACTCACAGCATACAGCACATTTCTCAATTTCTCCTTCTCCTGCTTTCAGTGGCTTCCCCATTTCCAGTGCCATCAACTCAGCCAGTTCCTGCTTCCTTTTTCGCAGAACCGATGCAGCTTGATTCATATAACTTGCTCTCTCCGCGAAGGACGACGTCTTCCAGGAAAGCCAGGCTTTGTGCGTTTCCTCAATTTTCTCCGAAACATCGGCTTCCGACAATTCCGGATAGCGCTTTATCAGCTCGCCGGTAGCGGGGTTAATTGACTCTATGGGCATAAAGTATAAAGCTAATTGGTCGTGTCCCGATCTAGTTTGTCGCCGATCTTGTCCGCTACATTTTCTATTTTATCGCCTACGTTGTTGAACCCTTTCTTTACTTTTTGATCAGCACTGTCCAACAATTGGGCAACTGAGTCCATCCGGGCGCGCGGTGAAGTCATGATAGCATATACCGTATCGGCACGAAATACAATAGTACGACCAGAATCGGTAAAGTTCCAAAGCTCGGTTTGATTAACAACATCCTTCTTTTTGGGTTCGCCCAGCATTTGCACCACCTCATCCTTGGTCATCCCTATTTCCACAGAAGCAAGGTCTTTAGAGGGCCGGCTACAGGCACTGGATAAAAGTAGCCCGAACATCAATATTGCAAAGTTTTTCATAGTATTTTTACTTAGTGTAAGTTGCAGCTTTAACAGATCGGAAATTTTTTTGTTCACAGGAAGGGAAGAACAATATCGAGCCGAAATTATGATAATCTTTTTTCGTTTTTTACCTTCGGTGAAGTATGCACGCAATCAAAAATGATAAAAGAACTATTCGCTCATGGGCGATGTTCGATTGGGCAAATTCTGCTTATAACCTGGTTATCACTTCTACTATTTTTCCAGCCTACTACACCATTATCACTACTACTACCGAAAACGGAGATAAGGTCAGCTTCTTTGGGTTCAGGTTTGTAAATACGGCTCTCTCCAACTATGCCCTTTCGGTGGCATACCTGATCATGGTAGTGCTTTTGCCTTTGCTCTCTTCCACTGCAGATTACAGGGGTAATAAAAAAGTATTTATGAAGACCTTCACCTATGTGGGCGGTATAGCTTGTATGGCCTTGTTCTTCTTTAAATTAGAGACGCTGGAATTGGGCGTCATCGCTTTTGCGATAGCAGCAATGGGCTACATTGGAGGGGTTATGTTCAGTAATTCCTACCTGCCGGAAATAGCAAGTGTAGACCATCAGGACCGGGTAAGTGCTCAGGGTTTTGCCTATGGCTATATAGGAAGCGTGCTTTTGCAGATTATTTGCTTTGTGTTTGTTTTGAAGCCGGAGTTGTTTGGTATTACAGACAGTTCTTTTCCTGCTCGCCTGTCATTTTTATTGGTTGGGTTGTGGTGGATAGGATTTGCGCAGATTCCTTTTAAGAACCTTCCGGCGGGAAGTCCCAACCACGACAGACTAAGGTCGAAAGCAATTCATAGCGGCTATCAGGAGCTGGCAACTGTGTGGCAGCAGTTGAAGCAGATAAAAGAGCTTAAACGCTTTTTGTACGCTTTCTTTTTTTATTCTATTGGAGTGCAAACAATTATGCTGGTCGCTGCGAGTTTTGGGGAGAAGGTACTTCACCTTGGTACGGCTAAATTAATCGCAACTATTCTAATTATTCAGCTGGTTGCCATACTGGGAGCTTATTTGATGTCGACATTAGCGAGATACATTGGTAACGTAAAAGTGCTGATGATTGTGGTAGTTATTTGGGTTGGAGTTTGCTTTGCCGCCTACGGGATTTCAAATGAATACCAGTTTTACACCATTGCCGCTGTAGTTGGTTTAATTATGGGTGGGATTCAGTCGCTTTCCCGATCCACTTATTCCAAATACTTGCCCGAAAATACGCCCGATACCGCTTCTTTTTTTAGTTTTTACGATGTAACAGAAAAGCTGGCTATTGTTATTGGCCTGGCAACCTTCGCCTTTGTGGAGGAACAGTCGAATATTCGCAACTCGGCTCTAGGCTTAAGTGTATTTTTTGTAATCGGCTTTTTTCTGTTGATCAACCTTCTGCGCACCAGGAAGGCGGAATAATTAAAATAAGTGTATCGGGTTATATCGCTTTGCTTTACCTTTGGGCCTCTATGAACGTTGAATTGTTTATCCCCTGCTTTATTGATCAGGTATATCCTGAAACAGCTTTTAACACTGTCAAAATCTTGGAAAAAGCGGGATGTAAGGTAAAGTACAATCCTTCACAAACCTGTTGCGGACAGCCGGCTTTCAATGCTGGCTATTGGGATGAAGCGAAGGAGGTGGGATATAAGTTCCTGGAAGACTTTTCTGAGAACAGCTACATCGTAGCACCCTCTGCCTCTTGTACCGGCATGGTTAAAAACTATTACAACGATTTGTTCACCAACACAGCAGTTCATAACAAGTGCCGGGCAATTCAAAATAACATTCACGAACTTTCTGATTTTTTAATCAATGTGTTGAAGAAAGACTATTTCGGAGCGGAATTGGAGGGACGGGCTGTCTATCATGATTCCTGCTCGGGTCTTCGCGAATGCAAAATAAAAGAGGAACCCCGTGCATTGCTGTCCAAAGTACATGGCCTCGAATTGGTGGAGATGAAAGACACCGACACCTGCTGCGGCTTCGGAGGAACCTTCGCGGTAAAGTTTAATAGCATTTCCAGCGCAATGGCTCAGCAAAAAGTAGATCATGCATTAGCCATGGATGCAGAGTACATTATTTCTACGGATGCTTCTTGTTTACTCCACTTGCAGGGCTATATCGATAAAAATAATATTTCCTTGAAAACAATGCATTTGGCAGACGTTTTGGCTCACGGCTGGGGTAATGTATAACTAGTGGATCAAGAGCAATTAGCTGTATAGCGGATCAAAACGCTTTTGGGCTCATCCCGATTTCCACAATTCCTCTTTTTTCCACACCGCCCCGTATTGCCATGTACTTGACTTAAATTAGCGGGTTTAAAAGGAGAAAAAGCTTGGCAAAGACCGCTACCAAAGAAACCCCTTTAATGCAGCAATACAATACCATCAAGGCGAAATATCCTGGTGCTTTATTGCTGTTCCGTGTGGGAGATTTTTACGAAACGTTTGGAGAAGATGCTGTAAAAGCATCCGGAATACTGGGGATTGTTTTAACAAAGAGGGCAAACGGTTCGGCTTCGCATATTGAGCTGGCAGGTTTCCCTCATCATTCTTTGGAAACCTATCTCCCCAAACTGGTAAGAGCCGGTCAACGCGTAGCTATCTGCGACCAGCTGGAAGATCCGAAAACGGTTAAAACGATTGTAAAACGAGGTGTTACCGAGCTGGTGACGCCCGGCGTTTCCTACAACGACAACATCGTTCAGCAAAAATCGAATAACTACCTGGCCTCCATTTTTTTCGAAAAGAATATTGTAGGAGTCGCTTTTCTGGATATTTCTACCGGAGAGTTTCTGGTGGCTCAAGGTAACAGCGACTATATCGATAAACTCCTGCAAAGCCTGAAGCCCAGTGAGGTGATCTTTCAAAAAAGCAAACACAGGGATTTCACTGAAACTTTCGGTGACCGATTTTATACATATGCACTCGACGAATGGCCTTACACTGGCGACTATGCAACAGAAACGCTGCTGAAGCATTTTGAGGTTAAGTCGCTGAAAGGGTTTGGTATTGAACGGTTAAACGTAGCTATTACGGCAGCGGGTGTTGCTCTTCACTATTTGAATGAAACCGAGCATCGGAATTTGCAGCATATCTCGTCCATTTCCCGGATTGAGGAAGAGCGCTACATGTGGCTCGACAGATTTACCATCCGCAATCTGGAATTGATCGGCTCTGCTAATGAAAATGCTACCACTTTAGTGGATGTCCTGGATCAGACTTGTTCGCCCATGGGGGCAAGGATGCTCAGGCGATGGATTGTGATGCCGCTGAAGGAAAAGAAGCCGATAGAAGACAGGTTAAATGTAGTTGAGTTTCTGGTTAATCAGGACGAGCTTCGGGAAAGTCTGTCTTCTGAGATTAAGCAAATTGGTGACCTTGAGAGGATGATTTCCAAGATCGGTTTGCAAAAGGCAAACCCGCGGGAAGTGTGTCAGCTAAAGCGGGCGCTCATCGCAATCGAGTCTATCAAAAAACAGTGCGAGCAGACGGAAAGTCTGGCCCTGCGGACTATTGCAGAGCAATTGAACCCTTGTTTGCTAATTCGGGAGCGGATCGAGAAAGAACTGCACCCCGAGCCACCAGCGTTGGTTATAAAGGGGGGGGTTATAGCAGATGGAATAGACGAGGAGCTGGATCGCCTTCGTAAAATAGCTTTTGGCGGCAAGGGTTATCTGGTTGAGATTCAAAAAAGGGAAGCAGAAGCAACGGGAATTCCCTCTCTGAAAGTTGCTTTTAATAATGTATTCGGGTACTATCTTGAAGTTACTAATTCCCATAAGGACAAGGTGCCTTCAGAATGGATCAGAAAACAGACCCTGGTAAATGCGGAGCGCTACATCACCCCGGAGCTAAAGGAGTATGAAGAACAGATTTTGGGTGCCGAGGAAAAAATACAGGCGCTGGAGACGCGCTTATACAACGAGCTGGTTTCGGCGCTCGCCGATTATATAAAACCGATTCAGCTAAACGCACAGCTGGTAGCCCAACTGGATGTGCTTCTCTGTTTTGCTACCATCGCCATTAAAAACTATTATGTAAAGCCGACGGTGGATACTAGTTCGGTGCTGGAGATCAAGGGCGGGCGCCATCCTGTAATTGAAAAAAATCTGCCTGTTGGCGAAGACTATATTACTAACGACGTTTTTCTCGACAGCGAAACGCAGCAGATTATTATTATCACTGGACCGAATATGGCAGGTAAGTCGGCTTTGCTCCGACAAACTGGCTTGATTGTGCTGATGGCGCAGATGGGCTGTTTTGTTCCAGCAAAGGAAGCCCGGATTGGCTTAGTAGATAAGATCTTTACACGGGTAGGTGCTTCTGATAACCTCTCATCCGGGGAGTCTACCTTTATGGTGGAAATGAATGAAACTGCCAGTATCCTGAACAACTTATCCGACAAGAGCCTGATCCTGCTGGATGAGATCGGTCGCGGTACGTCCACATATGATGGGATTTCCATCGCCTGGGCAATTGCGGAGTTTCTTCATAATCATCCATCCGCGAAAGCAAAAACCTTATTTGCTACCCACTACCACGAGCTGAACGAACTTTCAAATTCCTTCAACCGAATTAAGAACTACAATGTCTCGGTGAAGGAGGTGGGAAATAAGGTGATCTTCCTACGTAAACTTATTCCCGGTGGAAGTGAACATAGCTTTGGTATTCATGTAGCTAAAATGGCCGGCATGCCTCCTAAGCTTATTGGTCGGGCGAATGAAATCTTGAGACGGCTGGAGCAGGAACGAACTGGCGGAGAGCACATCAAAGACAGTATCAAAAAGGTACAGCAGCAGGCTTATCAGCTGCAGATGTTTTCTATTGACGATCCCGTGTTGGTTAAGATTCGTGACCTTCTCAATAATCTGGATGTAAATACCTTAACACCCGTAGAAGCTTTGATGAAGCTGGATGAGATTCAACGCCTTCTGAAAGCGTAACTAAAGTAGCTTTTCCACGTATGTTAAAAACTTCCGATTCTTTTGGATGGGAGTTTTTTACACTTTCGGATATGCTGTGGTTCAGAATTCGTTTTTATAGGGTATTTTTTCTTATTGCTTTCGGTACAGTCCTGCTTCAAGCCTGTTCGAGTAAAAAGACACTTACCGATTCGTCAAGAGCGAGAGGAAAAGAGATTAAAGGCTCTATGAAGGAGCGCTACGCTGCCTTACTGGAAGTTAGTGAGCGAGATATCCGAAATGAAAAACTTTATCGTTTCATCGACGAGTGGATGGGAGTACCACATAAGAGTGGGGGTATGGATCGCCGCGGTGCTGATTGTTCCGGCTTTACAACTATCCTGCAAAGAGAAATTTTTGACCGCAACGTTCCCCGCACTGCCCGGCAAATGGCAGAAAATGTAAAGCGTAAATATGAGGAGGACTTAGAGGAGGGCGACCTTGTCTTCTTCGACCTTAATGGACAGAAGTTCAGCCATGTAGGAGTTTATCTTCAGAATGGTCGCTTTGTTCATGTCTCTACTAGTAAAGGAGTGGTGGTAAGCCGATTGAAAGACCCCTGGTACTATAAATACTTTTCGAGAGCAGGCAGCGTAAGGCAGGGCCTTGTCCATTCGGACCTTAGCCGGTAAATTTTACGTTACCGGTTTATCTTGCTGAATAACTTTAGTAATTTGGTTGGTATGAAATCAGCCTTGCTTGTTAGCCTTTTCACCATGGCCATTAGCTTAAACACGGCCGGCGCTCAAACGCCCCGATTAATGACGATGAGCGAACTCAATAAGCGGATGGAAACCGGGAAAGACACTACCTATGTTCTTAATTTCTGGGCCACCTGGTGCGCGCCTTGCATCAAGGAAATGCCGCATTTCGAAAAGCTGCAGACTACTTACGCCGCTAATCCTGTTAAAGTGATTTTCCTGAGCCTCGACTTCAAATCAAAATTGGAGAGCAACGTGAAGCCGCTGGTAAAAAGGCTGGGTTTAAAGAACGAAGTGTACTTAGTCGACAAAAAAAGTGAGCAGGAGTTTATCGATCAGATAAATAAAGACTGGGAGGGTGCTATTCCTGCAACGGTCTTCGTGAATAAAAGCAAAGGCCTTTGGCAGTTCTATCAAAAAGAGTTCAGCTACGAGGAATTAGAGAAAACTTATCAATCACTCAAATAACAACGGTATGAAAAAATTACTTACCCTTTGCCTGCTAGCCTTCGGTTTGGCAGCAACAGCACAGACAACTGGCTATAAAGTTGGCGATGTGGCTTCGGATTTCAAGTTGAAGAACATCAATGGCAAAACCGTTTCTTTTGCCGATTACCCCAAAGCAAAGGGTTTTATTGTTGTGTTTACGTGCAACACTTGTCCTTATGCGGTAGCTTATGAAGATCGGATAATTGCCTTGAATGCAAAGTATGCGGCAAAGGGATACCCGGTAATTGCTATCAACCCGAATGATCCCGGTACCCAACCAGGGGACTCTTATGAAAAGATGCAGCAGCGGGCAAAAGACAAAGGTTTTTCGTTTCCATACCTAATGGATCCAGACCACGTGATCACCAAACAATTCGGAGCCAGTCGTACTCCTCACGTTTTTGTACTGCAGAAAACGTCGACAGGAAATGTAGTTCAATACATCGGAGCGATAGACGACGACACGGAAGGAACCAAAGCCGACAAAGTTAAATATGTGGAGGCAGCAGTTGAGGCAGTAGCGACCGGAAAAAAACCGTCAGTAACAAATTCTAAGGCAATCGGTTGTACCATCAAGTGGAAAAAACAGGGAGCCTAAAAAGAATTCACTTTCGTAAATTGCCCGGAATAAAAATTCCGGGTTTTTTTATGTCTGAAATATGTCTGATTATTGTTTCTGGACGAAGTATAAACGTTTTGCCAGTACTGAGATTCTCCTTTACCTCATCATGATAGTCGGCATCCTTCTCGGGATCCTGATTTTTTCCTAGTGACTCGTTTTAGATTTTTGAGAGGATAAGTTTAGCATTGTCAGCGTCGGCAATAGCCTGATAAAAGTCTACCAGATCCTGGTAATCTTCAGCCTTGAAATATCCCTCATTGAGCTGCATCACCCGTTTATAAGTAATGATTTTTCCGGTAACCGAGAGGTCCGTTGTGTATTTCCCGAAGGGCTTCTCAATGGTCGTCTTCTCTGGCTGCACGTTAAACAAGTATCCTTCCGGTAGTTCGAAATTGAAAACGTCCTCATCGTAATAGCCTCGGTTGATGTAAACCGGATTGTTCCGGTTTCTAATTTCCCTGATCGGCCTGATTTTATTTATCGGGTTGAGGTAGAGATGCATTTTTCCGTCTACGATAGCACAGTAGTTGTATGAGTTGAAGTCCAGTACCTCTTTTGTAGCGGGCTTCTCCTTCTTTTCCATCTCAAACTGCAAGGATTTTACGTCGAGGTTAGGGAGTGGATACAGCTCAGGCAGCTTCTTCACTTGCTCCGAATACGCTTCGTTCAGCAGCGAGTGGTGGTTGTCAAACTGGGCGCCCTCAAAGATGGTTGTCATCTTTCCACTAAGTGATCCATTCTCTGCTATCTTAAATTCTGCCTTCCGTACCTGCCTGCTTTCTGAGGTGGGATATTTAGTAGTGCGCATGATTTTTCCTCCCTCTGGCGTACAGGCTACTACTAATCGGTCGTCAGTAAAGTCTCCCAGGAACCCAAAGGGAGAGAACTTGCTCGTACATTCCAGCCATGTCGTGTCGTTTTCAAAAGGAAGGCAGAGGATTACGTGATTCCCTTGGTTCATGTCGGCAAAATCAGGGTGGAAGTCGACTTTGAAATTCCCCGCCTGCACAACGGAATAGTAAGACTCAATCCCAACAATGCTAAGCAAGGCCTTTGTATAGTTGGTTAAGCCTTTGCAATCGCCGTAACCCAGGCGATCCACTTCGGATGCGGGATAAGGTTGAAAACCTCCAATTCCGATCTGGACACTGATGTACCGGGTTTTCTGTTGCACTTATTCATAGATCTTCCTGGCTTTTTCTTTTGGGTCTTTAATATCCTTAACCAAATCAAGAATCACAGACTTGGTGGTTTCCGGTAATTCATCCCGTCCTTTTAGCAGGTTTTCATACATCCACTTTCCGTACTCTGTCCAATTCGTAAAACTACCCTTGGTACCTCTGTAGGCAAATTTTTCCGGTGCCAAACTAACAGAGGTGAAAACTTTCCGGGGGTGTGGACTGTAGGGCTCCTCTCGCAATGCGGGTAAATTCTTTGCCGCCCACTTGTACGTTTTGCCTGCTGACGTAGAAGTCTCCTCAACTCTCCCAGGGTAGTTAAACTCTTTATACCGGAGGTTAAACCAGGAAGGACAGATGAAGGTCATGGAAGAATGCTCTGTAGCAACTCCATGGGCGGTACTTGCCTGCCAAGTAGGGAAGGAGAGGCTCTGCTTGTTTCGATATTCCACCTCATATTCTATAGTGAAGGGGTAAGCAGATATTACCGGAATGAAGTATTTCATACGATTATCTTCATAGAGCGAAAAATCATTTACCGCGCTTCTATCCTGCATATTCTTTTCGCTAAACTTTCCGATAGGCAAACCTATCTCATTATAGATAGCGCCTTTTACCGATTTGATACTACTCGTTTTATCGTATTCGAAAACCACATTTGCATGCTCCTTCGCAGATTCATTTAATATCGTAATCGCAAACTTTCTCTTGTAAATTACTTCATCCAGGTCTTTTACCTCAATGACAGTTTCTGCGTTCCTCACCACGGCACCTGCCCTTGACAGCAGGGGTTTCGGAATTGCAGCAACAGGGTATGTCAACTGTGCACTGGCGGATAGAACATTTAAAAAGCAGGCAGTGAATAGAATCAAATATCTCATATCTTCTTTTTCAGGATAATATCTGTCTGCTGCAGCTGAATAATTTTGTTGTATAGTTCCTTCAGGTAAGGATACTCGCTAGCAGAATAGGTGGGCTTGTTAAGCTGCATATTATATGAAAGTACGATAACGTTTCCCTCCTGACTGACGTTGGCAAGCACGCGTCCCCCACTGTTCGGCAAACTTAGGGCTGTTTGTTGCGGTTTGCTAACCACCTCAAACTTTTCCGGAAACCTCACTTGCATATTTACTCTGACTTCCTCCGGTGCGCCAAAATCTATAGGGTAGGTCCTTTCTGCCAGCTTGAAGGGGTTCTCAGCTATCCTATTCATAAAAAATGGATTTAGATAACTGTGGTCTTTTTCGGTGGCATTTATCTCGATTTCATAGCTTTCGCCCAAGATATTTTCGAGACTATCCAGATTCCTCACCTCTGATTTCAGAATCTTTATCTTTGGTAGTTTTTCATCCAGGCTCTCTACAAATTCATCGACAGAGTTGAAGCTCTTGATCTCCTTCCTTTTCCCGTAAGCGGCATATCCCGCTGAAAAGACGTTCATTCTGCCTTTCATCTTTCCGGATTCATCCATCTCCAAGTCCAAAGTGATTGTTCGGGTCTCTTTTTGTGATGCTTTCAGGTCGATCCAGTAGCTGGGTTTATTGAAACTCATTACGCGACCTTTATCATTGATGCAGCGAAGCGGAAGCAGACCAAAAGGTAGGAGGGGATCCGTACCGTCAAGCAAATAAAAGTTTTCGCCTATGTTCACCTTGCAAATCACATAGTCGAACTCGGTGAGTACCGGAAAAAGGTTGTTTACTATACCATTACTGCGGGTAGACAAGATCACCGGTTCTGCATTTAGACCACCAGCATTCATCGCAGCAACCATAGAAAGATTGATATCTCCGGCATTTCCTGTGCGATTCTCGAAAGCCTTTTTTAATCCGGTATGAGAGTATTTGCCAGAATAATTATCCCACTTATACCAGCCTCTGATAAAGTTATAAATAGCTTTTGCTTTTTCCAGTTCAGAACTTAGTCCAGCGGTTAGGGGCGCGACTTTTGACTCAAAGAAGTCCTTCTTTTTTAATTGAATTCCGAAGGCATCTTCCTTTTTCAGATCCAGGTCTACATCTTTCCACTCTTTCGTCACCGCATGCTTTCCGCCATAATAATCCGTATAATCGGATAGCTCGAAATGCATAGCGGATCTAAAATTGCTGGCAGCTGTCATGTACTCTTCTTCATAAAACGCAGGCACATTTTCCATGGCCCAGGTCATAACAGAACAATCTGCTTTGAAACCTCCACCTGGATTGAAACACTCTTTCTCTAAAACAGCGGTATTCTTAGATAGCTTTTCTGCTCCGCGCAATGCAATGTTGTAGTTGTAGATGGCAGGAATCTTGGCGAAGTATTCGGTATAAATTTTAGGAATCTCGCTTTGGAAGTCCCAATTACGAAAATTGTGTCTGAAAGGAGATTCAATAACATAGGAGTATTCGATGATGCAGCCGTCTTTCAAACTCGGCATGGCGAACTTTACCAAATCGTGATACTTGCCCGCTTTTGATTCTTTAAAGATCTGTGATGATTCCAGGTTTGCAGAGCGAAGCAAGTTGTTTTCGTCGGGATAGAAAGTCACCCCTTTAATATCCCTGATCGTCTCAAAAGTGTTGGCATCATTTTTCCGCAGGGGAATTTCAATTGTTCCATGTTTGAAGCCTTTACTATTAAATATCTTAATGCGAACGTGGTATTCAAACACAACATTTACATCCGAGTTGCTGATGTAAGCGGTTCCAAATTCCCGTAAAACAACAGCATTGGCACTGGTGTCTTTACTATACTTCGTTAACTCGTATTCAGTGCTTGTAGGTTTACCGAAAGGAAAGTTTTGGGCGGAGGCAAATGAAGCGAGAAATGCTACTGCCGCAGTTAAAATTAGCTGTTTCATGTGACTGGTTGGGTTTTTAAAGATAGCGAGATTGGCAATACTATCAATAACTTTATGATTTTTTAATTCGATTCTGAAAGCTTTTTCCGACCTTTGAGAGACATATGAAGCTGAATTTAAAACGTCCTCTCGCTTTTTTTGATCTTGAAGCAACGGGAACCAATATAGGAGTTGATCGAATTGTTGAAATCGCGGTCCTTAAAGTCCTTCCGGACGGAACTCAGGAGATGAAGGTCTCCCGCATTAATCCCGAAATGCCTATTCCATACGAGACTTCCATGATACATGGAATTTTTGATGAGGATGTAAAAGAAGCCCCCACTTTCAGACAAATAGCACAGGAGTATGCCGATTTCCTCACGGATTGTGATCTTGCTGGCTACAACTCGAATAAGTTCGATATTCCGATGTTGATGGAAGAATTTATACGGGCAGAAGTGGAGTTTGATCTGGAGAGCCGTCGCTTTGTTGATGTGCAAAATATCTTCCATCAAATGGAGCAGCGTACCCTGAAAGCAGCTTATAGATTCTACTGTGGCAAGGACATCGAGAATGCCCATTCTGCTGAGGCGGATATTCGGGCAACCTACGAAGTGCTGTTGGCACAGTTGGAAAAGTATAAGGACGTAGAGTGGGAAGATAAAAAGGGCAATAAGTCAGTTCCGGTCCAAAATGATGTCGATGCCCTTCATACCTTTACGAACCTGAGTCGCCCCGTTGATTTTGCCGGAAGAATAGTATTTAACGAAAACGGCGTCGAGGTGTTCAATTTCGGTAAACATAAAGGCAAATGTGTGGAGGAAGTATTCCATGCAGAGCCCAGCTATTATTCATGGATGCAACAGGGGGATTTTCCTTTGTATACCAAGCGCTGTCTGGAGAAGATCTGGGTGCGTTGGAACGGGAAGAAGGTACTGGTTAAAAATCAGACGGAGCAACGTATCACGGTGGAAAATCCGGAAGGAGCCAATAAGCCGCAGCAAGTTCAGGGACAGCAGAGACCTTATCAGCAACGAAAAGATTTCAAGTCAAATAACAACAGAAACTACAATCAGCATCCGAAAAAGGATGATAAGCCGGCGGAGCCGATTACGGGTGATATGCTGGAGCAGCTGAAGCTGAAGTTCGGTAAATAAGCTATTTAGAGTGGTTAGTCTCCATGGGCTGGAAAGGTTTAAGAAATTCGATATTCCTTTTCAGCCCATTGTATTTTGTACGCTTCACTGCTGATCCTTTAAATAGCTTTTGAAATACCTCTTCGGTAATTTCTTCCCAATTTGTTTTATTCATCTTCAACAGCTCCGGATGGGGCATAAACGCCGCTTCGTTATGCAGCGTCGAGAAGCGGTTCCAGGGACAGACATCCTGGCAAACATCACAACCGAACATCCAATTGCCCATTTGCTCCTTGAAGCCGGAAGGCAACTCGTCTTTAAGCTCAATGGTTAAATAGGAGATGCAACGGCTGCCATCTACCTGATAAGGGCCCACGATAGCCTGCGTGGGACAAGCATCAATGCAGCGGGTGCAGGTGCCGCAGTGGTCCTTGGTTCCTGGGGTATCGTATTCAAGGTCCAAATCGACAATTAGCTCGGCGAGGAAAAAGAAAGAGCCACTATTTTTGTTAATCAGGTTGGTGTTCTTTCCCATCCAGCCCAATCCCGATTTCTTTGCCCATGCTTTATCTAACACCGGGGCAGAATCCACGAATGCACGCCCGTGCACTTCTCCAATTAGTTCGTTAATTACTTCGAGTAATCGTTTAAGCTTCTCTTTGATTACTGTATGATAATCAATACCATAAGCATACTTTGAAATTTTGGGAGCGTCCGGATCTTCCTGTCTGGCATCTGTATAGTAATTCAGGGAAAGAGAGATGACCGACCTGGCGCCCTCTACCAGTTTACGTGGATCCAGGCGCTTATCGAAATGATTCTCCATGTAGCTCATTTGCCCATGGTAGCCTTGTTTCAGCCAGGCTTCCAGCCGCGGGGCTTCCTCCTCCAAAAACTCGGCCTTGGATATGCCGCAATGCATGAAGCCCAATTTCCGGGCCTCCTCCTTAATAAGCGCACTATATCTCGACCTGCTGGGGAACATCTTACAAAGATATCGAAGAAAGCGGTTTTTTATTGTCTAATCTTTCCTGGTATCTCATGACTGAATAGTGGCTTCATACGGGTCCTCCATTGAAATCTCAGTTTATGAAAACCCTGGCCAACTTAAAGAGTTAAAAAAGTACATCAAATACCTAGTATTATGAAAACGTTAAGAGTAACAAGTTGGATGGTGCTGCTATTAGTTGCAGTAGGGTTTACGAAGGTTAGCTTTGCTCAGCAGGAGCAAAAGGAAAAAATCGAAAAATCGACCGAAGTGCTGAGAGACTTTAGTAAAATGAAAGAGTCTATCCCAGCTCGCTTGCTGAATGAGGCTCAGGGAATTATCATTATCCCTAACATGATCAAAGCAGGTTTGGGTGTTGGAGGACAACGCGGTAAAGGGGTAGCGATGGTGAAGACAGCGGATGGCACCTGGAGTGATCCGGCTTTTGTAACCATTACCGGCGGAAGCATCGGATTTCAGGCTGGTATTACCTCTACAGATCTGGTGTTGCTTTTTAAAGACCGGGCGACGCTAACGAACATAGGAAATACAGCCGTTACGCTCGGAGGAGCAGTCTCAGTAGCAGCAGGTCCGGTTGGACGCACAGCCACAGCCGGTACCAATGCAAATTTTGATGCGCAGGTATACTCTTATTCCAGAAGTAAGGGATTATTTGCAGGAATTAGCCTTAACGGTAACTCCATCAGCTTTGATGAAGATGCAAATCGGGCATTCTACAGTTCTGACGTTACAGCTAGTTCTGTGCTGGCGGGTAGCGGTAAGGCATCGTCTCCTGGTGTAAAAGAACTAAAGGAAACACTCCGAGGCATGAAGTAAGCAGGCTTATTGAGTCTGGAGAGGCAGTTCCTTAGGGGCTGCCTTTTTTTATTAGCTTTCATATCTTGTAACAAAATCTGTAATTTGACATCTCAATTCAACAATTACAATTACACAACAATGATAAGAAATCATGAAATAGATTACCGCGTCCATGGAGAGGAGATGCAATATGTGGAAGTAGAACTGGATCCACAGGAAACAGCCATTGCTGAAGCAGGAGCCTTTATGATGATGGACGATGGGATTCAAATGCAAACCATTTTTGGCGATGGAAGCCAGCAGCAAAGCGGCATCCTTGGAAAGCTGTTCAGCGCTGGTAAGCGATTGCTAACGGGCGAAAGTCTTTTTATGACGGCGTACACGAATATCGGACAGGGAAAAAGACGGGTTAGCTTTGCCTCGCCCTATCCCGGAAAGATCATCCCGATGGACTTACAGCAGTTAGGCGGTAAGATCATCTGCCAGAAGGACTCTTTTTTGTGTGCTGCGAAAGGGGTAAGTGTGAGTTTGGAGTTTCAGCGAAAACTTGGAGCCGGGCTATTTGGTGGCGAAGGCTTCATCATGCAAAAGCTGGAAGGTGATGGGATGGCGTTTGTGCATGCAGGGGGACATGTAACGGAGCGGGAGCTGCATCCGGGGGAGGTTTTAAAAGTGGATACTGGTTGTATCGTTGGCTTTACTCAGCATGTGAACTATGACATCCAGTTTGTGGGCGGAATAAAGAATACGCTATTTGGAGGTGAAGGTGTATTTTTTGCAACCTTGAGAGGTCCTGGAAAAGTTTGGATTCAAACGCTGCCCATAAGCAGACTCGCTGGCAGAATTTTAGCTTACGGTACGGTAAACAGAAAAGAAGAGGGTAGTATTCTTGGAGGACTTGGAAATCTTCTGGACGGTGACGGACGATAGAACGTCTAGTCTTTCCTTCCGGGACATTTTTTACACCTTTTTCCTTTTTTGTACTTCTTACAGCACTTTTTAAAATCGCAACACGCGAAATAGGCTCCCAGGCCTTTCATAAATTCAGGATCAGTAGGTAAAAGCCTGCTGTCCTGATTTGTATCTACTACACAGTCATCCATCTGCCAGCAAAGATATTATTTAGACTTATTCCAAACAAGTGATTTTGAAGTTTTCTTTTTGTACAATTAGATTCCATTCCGAGCCGTGATTTGGGTAGTAGCAAGTCTATCAGGAACCGGCCTTCAATATTCTGGAGCGCAGGTCATCCGATAGTTCACTACTTACCCGAATAATGTCATCTGCTACATTCGTGTTGTTGGTGATGACCCGGTCGGCGGTGTTCTTATAGGGTAGTAGATAAGCTTTGTATGCTGGAAGAACATGATTAATCCACTGGTACATAATCATATCTCTATCGTATCCTCTCTCGGCGGTATCCCGTTTAATTCTTCTGTTCAGTGTGATCTCTTCGTCGGCGTCTAAGAACACTCGAAAATCAAAAAGGCTGGCCAGTTCTTCGAAATGAAAAATAAAGAGGCCTTCCACAACGATGATAGGGGCAGAGCGGATAGTAAGCAAGCGGGCATGTTCTTCATTTACATTGAAGGTATATTCCTTTCTCTGAAAGCTGCCTCCTGCTATCAAGGTTTGTAAGTCCTGCAATAGTTTGTCGTCGTCGATACACTCTGGTAGATCGAAGTTAATCCAGCCGTTCTCATCAATGGGCTGCTGCGCTTTAGGCTTATAGTAATCATCCTGTGATACCAGACAGATCTCTTCCGCCGCGAAATGATTTAAAAAGCAATTGAGAAAAAAGGTTTTGCCAGAACCGCTACCACCGGCAATGCCGATTACAAAAGGTCTATTCATCTTCTGCTTCTGCGGGCGCCCCGTAATCAATACTAACCTGAAACCTCTTATCTAGCGCACCCAGCAAATCAGCCGTCGCTTTGGTCACTACAATAACAACATCTTTAGTAGTCTCATTTTCTGTAAACTTTCCAACTACTTTTGCATAGGTAGTCCGATCTGTCATCGGGTTGGTTATTTTAACGATTGTACCAATGGGGGCGGTGCGATGCAGTGCCATCATTTTAGTTCCGTCCAGGTTCTCGTCCGCAATCCATACTGCCACTCCGCGCTCATTCCTTTGCGTCAGACCTAAACGGTTGGCAGGAATCTTCGGCTTTGCACGTTCTTCCGCGTCAGGGTCCGGTGCGGAAGCTTCTGCAACAGGTTCAGTAGTGGTTCTTGCTGGCTCAGGCTCCGGCAAGGCTGTTCTTCCCTGCTGTACCTTAATCATCTGGCCCACACTTAAACTATTGCTGGTTAAGTTATTGATACTCTTAATGTTCTCGACGGTGGTGTTGAAGCGTTTGGCTATCGCGTAAAGTGTTTCTTTCGGTCCAACTTTGTAGGTGATAAAACCATCGCTTGCTGGTTTCGCCCCGGTTGTTGCCGGTTTTGATGGAGCCGCAAAGGGTCGTTGTGTCGGCACTTTTACCAGGCTTCCAATTTGCAACGTCTTATTTCCGTTCAGTTCAATAATCTCCCTGGGGGGAACATTGTATGTCCTTCCAATCGAGTAATACGACTCTTTTGGAGCAACTTTATGAACGATGATCAGTTTTCCGTTATTATTTTCCACTCCCACAGAATCTCTGACGGCAGCGGCTTGTGTGCTTAATGAAAAAAGAAGGCAAATAACAGCCAATAAAGAACGCATTTCTTTTGTCTCCGTTGTTTTAGGGTGCAATTATACTAAATACGCAACAATTTCTTGCTTCTCACCACGTATGCAGAACAAGTGGTTCTGCAGGATAAAAAACGCCTCCGGGTTTAGTTTTTGTATATCTCCTGTTAAATTTTCTTCAAGTATTATTGTATTTGCTTCTGCAATGACCAGTTTTTGCTGAAAGCCGCCCCGGGTTCTTATATGATAGGAATAGCAATGTTTTTGATTGAAAAAGACATAGAAGAGCGGTCCTGCTATTTCTCCCTTTAGGGTTACCGGCGCAAGTTTGGGGTCATCATACACCTGCGGTACTGTTATATTTCTGGCAGAATGTATGGAATCCACTGCGCCGTATTTAAGGAGCGCTCCGGTCTGTGTCGATAACAGTTCTAAAGTTCTTGGCTGGACGTTTGGATTATAGACGAGCACCCCCTCAGCGGCTGTACCATATAGGCTACGGTTAAAATGCTGCCATTCAACTTTCCCCTCTTTATTCAGCGCGATGATTCCCTTATGTTCGGGGCTTTGATCGGTAACATAGCTATGTAAGAAAATCATCGACTGGTGAACGGTGTCCAGACTCCAGTTCCATCCCGATTCCACTTCTATTTCTTTAAAAAGTACCTTCTCAGCTGCTAAATCAAAAGCAGACCAGGCAGCTCGGTGTTCGGCTATGTCCCGCGTTTCGAGAGCCAGTACTGAATTCACCTCGTCTACCTCTATTTTCCAGATTATTCCGGCGAACTTTTCTGCCAGCTTCGGTTTTAACGTATATTTATCTTGCGAAAGCATTTTTCAAATTAAACGAAATTACAATGCAACACCTAAAGGTATTAGTCATATTATTAGCCCTTTGTTTTCAACTACCACTAGCTGCACAACAAAACGCGAAAGTGTATGCTTTTGATATGAAGGAAGAAATCGGACCTTCCGCGTGGCGGCTTACCCAAAAAGCTTTTGCAAAAGCAAAGGAACAGAGTTCCAGTGTAGTTTTGATTAGAATGAATACTTACGGGGGAATGGTTGATTTCGCCGATTCTATCCGAAGCAAGATTTTAAATTCGGATATGAAAACGATCGTATTCGTCGACCATAATGCCGCCTCTGCCGGCGCGTTGATAGCAATCGCTTCCGACAAGATTTACATGACGAAAGGCTCAAGTATTGGTGCAGCGAGTGTCGTGAATCCGCAGGGAGAGATCATGCCTGAAAAATATCAGTCGTTTATGCGTGGCTTAATGCGGTCAACGGCCCAAGCCAAAAACCGCAACCCTCAGATCGCAGAAGCCTTTGTAGATCCTGATATTGAAATTCCGGGAATTGTAGCGAAAGGGAAGGTACTGACACTCACCAGCGATGAGGCGGTAAAAGTAGGCTATTGCGCTGGCATCACTTCCAACGTAGCGGAAGTGTTGAAAGCGGAAGGCCTTTCCAAGGCGGCCCTGGTTGAACATGAGATAACCACTCTGGATAAAATCCTTGGCTTCCTGATCAGTCCTGCCGTAAGCGGGATACTGATTTTGCTGATTATAGGCGGGATTTATTTCGAAATGCAGACGCCCGGGATCGGGTTTGCATTGTTGGTATCTATTGTAGCTGCATTGCTTTATTTTGCACCGCTGTACCTCGAAGGCCTGGCGGACCATTGGGAGATAGGCTTGTTCATTGTCGGCATTGTGTTGATTTTACTCGAGGTTTTTGTAATACCCGGCTTTGGCGTAGCCGGAATTCTTGGGATCATCAGTATTGTTGCCGGATTAGCCCTTAGCCTGGTAATGAACAATTGGTTCGATTTTACGGTAACAGGCTCAGAACAGCTAAGCAGCGCGGTGATACTTGTACTGGGCTCGATGATCTTATCCATCGTATTGTCGGTGCTCTTGGGTAAATCGATTATGCGGAGCCCTGCTTTTCAGCGATTGGTATTACAGGACGAACAGCGCTCCCAATTCGGTTATGTGAGCGGCAAAAAAACGGTGGAGCTGATTAACAAGGTAGGAGTTGCAGTGACCGACATGCGCCCCTCAGGTAAAGTGGAAGTGGATGGTAAGTGGTATGACGGGGTGGCTTTGGACGGATACATCCTGAAGGGAACTAATATACAGGTGGAGCGGCAAGAGAATTACAATGTTTTTGTAAGGAAAAAAATCGTTTAAAAACCGGAAAGCATCAAATCTGTTTTCAACTAAAAAATAACTATGAAAGCAGAAGAAATCGGACTCGAAGAAGTAAAAGTAAAACCGATAGTCGATCAGCTGAATGAATTGCTGGCGAACTACCATATTCATTATCAAAAGCTAAGAGGATGCCATTGGAACGTTAAAGGTAAAAGCTTCTTTACCCTGCACGCGAAGTTTGAAGAACTATACACCAATGCAATTGCGAGCATCGATGAACTCGCTGAGCGAATCCTAACGCTGGGAAAAGCACCTTTGAGTACTTATCAGGATTATCTTCAGACTTCTACCATTCACGAGATCCGGACAGAAGGAGTGGAGGACGTAGAGCTTGTAAAGGCGATACTGGACGATTTTTCTGCACTAATAGAGATCGAAAGGGAGATCATGGAGACAACGGCTGAATCCGGCGATGATGGCACAAATGACATGATCAATAAGTTTATGCAGTTTAAAGAGAAAAACACCTGGATGCTCAGAGCATATTGCGGCCAAAGTTAATCTAAGTGGCTGTTTTAGAGACACGTTTTTACGACTATCTGAAACAGCCACTCATTTTTCTTGCTCCCAGCTCGTCGAAGCCCTGAAAATACATAACCCTCCGACTTTTTCTTACGTATACTGCAAGCGCTCTTCTTGCGGTAATGAATTTAGACCTCAACGTTTTTTCCTCGATATTACTATTCTCGGGCTCATTTAACCTGTTCGTCGCGCTGCTATTATTTCAGCGCCTCGAGAAGCGCTTAAAGCCTTTTTCCTATATCATGATTGCTATATCCATATGGGCACTAGGTTACGGGGTTCAGCTGTCCAGTCACACCTACAATCAAATACTATTTAGCACTTACCTCGAATATGTCGGGATAGCCAGTACTCCCGCTCTTTGGCAAATTGCTATTATCCGGTTCATCGGAAAGGAGAAGTGGCTGGCAGGTAACCGGCTAGCGCTAATCTTTCTGATACCAGTGACAACCATGGTCCTGTTGCTTACCAACGAGCACCACTATTTGTATTATTCTACATTGGAGCTCGTGCAGTACAGAGGGATGGCTTTTCTGGAAATCACCAAAGGCCCCTGGTATATGGTGAACACTGCTTATTTCTATACTATGTTACTCTGGGGACTTTACCTGCTTGTTGCTCAGTTTAAAATTGATGATAAAATTTATAAAAAACAGCGGAACGTAATTGTGCTCGGTGCCCTCGGTCCCTGGCTTTTCAACGTTACCTATCAGGTTGGCTACAAACCTTTTTTGTATCTCGACCTAACTCCTTACGCGTTCATTCTAACTTCGATTATTGTTAGTCTGGGCTTTTTCAGATACAAGCTATTTGAATTCGCTCCGATTGCGAAGGAAAAAGTGTTTGACGTAATTCAGGAAGGAGTTTTGGTGCTGGACCGACTGGATCGTGTAGCCAGTATGAACCCCGAGATGCGACATATTTTGAAGCACGTATCTATGGATATCATCGGCCAAGATGCGAAGGCGGTCTTTCCCGGAAATCAAGAGTTTCAAGGACTAGTTTCGTCACAGAAGAATCGGGGGCTGGAGTTGGAATTATGGGATGAGGAAAAGCTGCGTACCTTTTCGGTTTCTAGTACTTCCATGTTTGAGGATCAGCTGTATACTGGGAAGATTATCATTTTCAGGGACGTGACGGAATTCTATGCCCGGGAGAAGATGCGTTTGCTGATGCAGAAAAAGGACGACTTTCTCAGTATTGCCAGCCATGAACTCAAAACCCCGTTGACAACCATGAAAGGATATTTGAAGATCGCGGAGGGAATTGCTGATAAATTGGAGGATCCTTCCTGTCGCGACTTCATTCGGAAGGCGGGAAAGCAAACGGACAAACTTGCCGGCCTGATCAACGATCTGTTGGATGTTTCAAAAATTGAATCGGGCAAGATGCAGTACCACCTGGAGGATTTCCCTATTTCAGAAGTAATAGAGGACTGCATTGATTTTGCCAATAATACCAGCTCCAATCATATCGTCGTGCTCGAGGGAAATTCTGACCTTCAGGTTAGGGCGGATAGAAACCGCTTGGAGCAGGTCATTTGTAACCTCTTGTCAAACGCCATCAAGTATTCACCCGAATCACCGGTAGTATCTATTAATGTTTCGCAACACGGATCTTTTTGTCATGTCTCAGTGAAAGATTTAGGTATAGGCATACCAAGACAGAAGCATGAACAGCTATTTCAAAAATTTTACCGGGCAGAGAATGTAGAACAGCGTTTTGCCGGGCTCGGAATTGGTTTGTTTATTGCAAACGAGATCGTGCTGCGCCATGGAGGAAAGATGACGATTGATAGCGAAGAAGGGAAGGGTGCCACTTTTTCATTCCTCGTTCCACTTGCTACAGAGGCGCACTAAAAGCTAATCTTCCAGTTTCTTTTGAGGCTCATAGTAAGCTCCTTTGTATTGGGGATTATGCAGCATATGATTGAGGTTCATGATTTTGTAATCGATATTTTCGATACACCGGTTCAATTCACGGATCAACTCTTTGTCATCGATCAGGTTTTCCTGCTCCAGCAGCATCAATCCTTTCATGGTAGCAACAGGGCTTCGGATCTCGTGGGAGAGATGAGAGGAGTATTCGGATAGTTTTATGTTTTTTAACTGTAGATCCTGCGTGCGTTCCTCAATAATACTCTCCAGGTTTTGATTTACCTTATTGAGGCTTTCTTTTTGAAGTGAGATTTCCTCGTTCAGACGTTTCAGCTGCTGATTGGTTTTTGCTTTCTTTTTGACATTGATCATTAGCAAGATGATGATGACGACAGAAAGGGCCAGTACGGCCAGGGAGTACCAGTAAAGCAACTGTCGTTTTTCCTGACGTTCGAGCTGGAGTTCTTGTTCTTTTTGTTTTTGTACCTGCCTTTGTTGCACCTGGAGAAGGTTGATTTTTTCTGCTTCCAGCTTAACATTATTTGAACTGTCTTTTTGATATAGTTCTCGAAGATGAACGATCGCCTTTGAATAATTTTTTCGTTTATTTTCGAGATAGTACAGCTCCTTAAGGAAGTGGAGTTTCAGCTGTTCATTCTTAACCAATTCAGCATAGGTTAGTCCTTCCTCTATCGCAACCTCCGCTTGCTTAAAGTTGCTCTGGTCGACATAAAGATCGGCCAGTGCCAGATTGATCTTACCGACCAACTTGTTTAAGTCGTTTTCTTTAGCTCTCTTATTAGCCTCCACGAGGTATAGCTTTGCCTTTTCCAACTGATGAAGTTCATGATAGACTACACCAAGGTTCTGAAGGGCTTGGGTTATACCAATAGGGTCGTTTATTTTTCTAAATAGGTGCAGGCTCTTATCAAGGAATGCTTTAGCTTTGGTATAGTGACTGTTTTGTACATGTATTAAACCGATGTTTAAATAGCAGCCTGCCTCTAAGTCGTGTATCTTTAGTTTTTGTGCTAACTTGAAGGCCCGGGTATAGTATGTCAAGCTGAGATGAAAATCGACCGTTCTATACAAATTCCCAATATTATTCAGAACCTTAGCCTCCCCTATGAAATTTTTTTCGGATTGAAAATATTTAAGCGCAATAAGGTACCTGGCAATAGCAGTGTCGGTTCTTTCGAGGTAGGAGTTGCCTATTCCGATGATTCGGTTGGCCTCTGCGATTCCATTTTTGAAGCGAATTTTTTGTGCGATTTTAAGAGCCCTTTTACCTTCTGCAATGGACTGTTCCGGACTGGTAAATCGCATTTCATAGGCAAGTTTGTTTAGCCCGATGACTTGCAAACTATCATGTGTCAATTTGTGTTGAGAGTAAGAAAAAAGATTAACTAATAAAAAAACGAGTATCAAAGGTGTAGTTTTCATTCGCTGTTTGGAAACCGCACTAAAGTTACAAATATAGTTTGTACTTAATTTCTCATTAAATTGTTGCCCTAAACTGTTATAACAGTATTTCCAAAGAATCGTGAAAGTACTATTTGCCCTTGCCGTAGTTATAGGCGGAATAGGTGACAAGACCTATGGCTGGGATTAATTATTAAAGAACACAAACAGATTACACCAAACACCAAAAGACTAAGAACATGAAAAAAACACTATTTGCCCTTGCCCTCGTAGTTATTGGATTCTCTTCCTGCAAGAAAGAAGAAGAAGTAAAACCAGCTGAAAGCCAGCCAGAATCAACCGTAATGACAGGCGGAATAGGTGACAAGACCTATGGCTGGGATTAAGTATTAGGAAGCATAAACAGATTACACCAAACACAAAAAGACTAAGAACATGAAAAAAACACTATTTGCCCTTGCCCTCGTAGTTATTGGATTCTCTTCCTGCAAGAAAGAAGAAGAAGTAAAACCAGCTGAAAGCCAGCCAGAATCAACCGTAATGACAGGCGGAATAGGTGACAAGACCTATGGCTGGGATTAAGTATTAGGAAGCATAAACAGATTACACCAAACACAAAAAGACTAAGAACATGAAAAAAACACTATTTGCCCTGGCCCTCGTAGTTATTGGATTCTCTTCCTGCAAGAAAGAAGAAGAAGTGAAACCAGCTGAAAGTCAGCCAGAATCAACCGTAATGACAGGCGGAATAGGTGACAAGACCTATGGCTGGGATTAATTATTAAACAACACAAACAGATTACACCAAACACAAAAAGACTAAGAACATGAAAAAAACACTATTTGCCCTTGCCCTCGTAGTTATTGGATTCTCTTCCTGTAAGAAAGAAGAAGAAGTAAAACCAGCTGAAAGTCAGCCAGAATCAACCGTAATGACAGGCGGAATAGGTGACAAGACCTATGGCTGGGATTAATTATTAGGAAGCATAAACAGATTACACCAAACACAAAAAGACTAAGAACATGAAAAAAACACTATTTGCCCTGGCCCTCGTAGTTATCGGATTCTCTTCCTGCAAGAAAGAAGAAGAAGTAAAACCAGCTGAAAGCCAGCCAGAATCAACCGTAATGACAGGCGGAATAGGTGACAAGACCTATGGCTGGGATTAATTATTAAAGAACACAAACAGACTAAGAATATGAAAAAAACACTATTTGCCCTTGCCCTCGTAGTTGTTGGATTCTCATCCTGCAAGAAAGAAGAAGAAGTAAAACCAGCTGAAAGCCAGCCAGAATCAACCGTAATGACAGGCGGAATAGGTGACAAGACCTATGGCTGGGATTAAGTATTAGGAAGCATAAACAGATTACACCAAACACAAAAAGACTAAGAACATGAAAAAAACACTATTTGCCCTTGCCCTCGTAGTTATCGGATTCTCTTCCTGCAAGAAAGAAGAAGAAGTAAAACCAGCTGAAAGCCAGCCAGAATCAACCGTAATGACAGGCGGAATAGGAGACAAGACTTATGGCTGGGATTAATTATTAGAAACACAACAGATTACGCTAAACATAAACAGACTAAAAACATGAAAAAAACACTATTTGCCCTTGCCCTCGTAGTTATTGGATTCTCTTCCTGCAAGAAAGAAGAAGAGGTAAAACCAGCTGAAGGTCAGCCAGAATCAACCGTAATGACCGGCGGAATAGGTGACAAGACATATGGCTGGGATTAAACAGTCTCAAATTTTTTCCTTACCTAAATCAAACTGCTATGCATGCAGTTATATTTGCTGAAAATAGTCTCGTATGCAAGAAATCAAAAAATACGTAGAGGAAAATAAACAGCGGTTTTTGGATGAGTTATTCGAGCTGCTGCGTTTTCCGTCGATCAGTGCAGATCCAAAATACAAAGAGGATGTATTAAAAACGGCCGAGTATGTAGCTGCAAAGCTACAGGCAGCGGGGGCAGAACAGGTAGAAGTGTGCTCCACGGCCGGTTACCCAATTGTATATGGAGAAAAGATAATTGATCCAACCAAACCGACGGTACTGGTGTACGGGCATTATGATGTACAACCAGCGGATCCTTTGGAGCTTTGGGAAACTCCTCCCTTTGAGCCGACGATAAGAGAGGGGAAGATATTCGCCCGGGGAGCCTGCGACGACAAAGGTCAATTTTACATGCATGTGAAAGCATTTGAAATCATGATGCAAACCAACTCGCTTCCGTGCAATATCAAATTTATGATTGAAGGAGAAGAGGAAGTCGGGTCGAGCAATCTGGATAAGTTTGTGGCGGCAAATAAAGAACGATTAAAGGCGGATGTGGTCCTTATTTCTGATACTGCCATGATCAGTCTGGAAAATCCTTCCCTGGAGACCGGTTTGCGTGGCTTGTCGTACCTGGAGGTAGAGGTTACAGGCCCTAATCGGGACTTGCACTCGGGCGTTTACGGCGGTGTAGTGGCTAATCCGGCAACTATCCTTTGCCAGATGATTGCCTCTTTACACGACCAGAATAATCATATCACCATTCCTGGTTTCTATGACGACGTGGAAAGTCTGACGGAGGAAGAGCGGGAGATGTTAAACGCAGCTCCTTATAACGAAGAGGTATATAAAAAGGACTTAGGCGTGGAGGATGTATGGGGCGAACTTGGTTACACAACCATCGAACGAACCGGCATACGGCCAACATTAGAGGTAAATGGTATCTGGGGGGGGTACATTGGAGAGGGGGCAAAAACGGTTCTTCCGTCCAAGGCTTACGCCAAGATCTCAATGCGATTGGTTCCCAATCAGAGCTCAGAAAAAATCACACAATTATTTAAACAACACTTCGAAAATATTGCACCGAAATCGGTGAAGGTGAAAGTAAGTCCGCATCATGGGGGAGAGCCTGTAGTTACTCCTACAGACAGTGTTGCATTCCGGGCTGCAGAAAAAGCAATAGAGGAATCATTTGGTAAGAAGCCGATTCCTACACGGGGTGGTGGAAGTATTCCTATTGTAGCGCTGTTTGAAAGGGAACTTCAAATTAAAACAGTATTGATGGGCTTCGGACTGGATAGCGATAACCTGCATTCGCCCAATGAGAAATACGATATCGCCAACTACTTCAAGGGGATAGAGACCATTCCTTTGTTCCATAAATACTTTGCCGAACTGAGCAAGTAATAGACAAAGAAGCCGCCATATAAAGGCGGCTTCTTCGTTTAAACGCGATTCAGTATTTCTTTCTTCTGCAAGTCATCAGTAGGGTGAAGCCAAGCCTGCACTTCTTCTTCCTTTAAAAACAGTGGCACTCTCTCAAGCTCGGAAGGCGCTTCGTGAGGAGCTGCCTCCGTCAGAAAGGTACAGCTGTATAGGGTGGTGGCCATTAAAGGGTCCTCGGTAGCATCCCAAACAGCCGCGATGTAAGCAGGTGAACCACCATAAGGATTATACGACGTCCGACTTCCTTCCTGGTCCAGCTTATCATACGAGTTACAAATAATCACACAGTATTTTTTTCCTTCGATCTTCTGGAGCAGTTCCTCACGATCGAAATGTTCTGAAAGTCCATCCTCCGAATTTTTATTTAAAGGAAAATACTGCAGGCGCCCGGGGCAGTCATCCGTGATAACAGGGACAGAGTAGCTGTAAGTGGCCTCAGGTTCGGCCATTTCCAGTTGTCCGTCGTACTCTAAACCCAGTTTTTGCATAATGACACCCGTTGCCGGGATGTTCAGTTTTTCTTCAATAGAATTCATAGTTTCTTTAACATATCACACTCTTTTTTGTTATTAACAAGAGCGCAAGCAAATTGCTCGGAAGAGAAATTTCATTTCAATTAATTGGCATAAGAATTGGTAAACTTTCTATAATTAATTAAACATCTATCTAACAAGAAACATTATGGCAACTAATTTCAATCCTGAACACTCAGAAGGTCCTGTAGCGAGAGCAATTGAAGAGCAAACTGCAAAACTTCCTTCAGACCTGTTCCTGTGGACTGCCGGCGCTGCGATTGCAACGTCATTAGTACTGCAGGTAATAGGTAAAAAGCCTAAAAGTCTATTTGTTGGCCAATGGGTTGCACCATTCCTGCTTTTAGGTCTTTACAATAAATTAGTTAAGTTGGAAGGACACGACTAACAGTAAGAGAGCCGGTATTTTTTATCGGCTCTTTTCATTTTTACACAATGTCAAGCCTGTGATGGTAGTTTATGCAGCAGCTATTACTTTAGCCGCATAATCTCGGCTACATAGATACTACAATCCACTCAGCGCCAACTATCCCTTGCTTTCATCTTTCAATCCTGACTTGCAGTATTACTTTCGCCCAGTCGAAGGAGGAGACCGAAGAAAAGGGAAGTCACAATTCTCGTATTTAGCCGGCTAAATCATATTCTTTTCCACTACTTTTGCAGCTTTGGAAATACTTATGATTTATAACAAGGCACTTACTTTTACGCTTTTAGCCTCTTTATTTTTGGCCACTGCCTGCCAGCAAAGCAAAACAGTTAGTTCGGAGAACAACAACGAGAACGCGGCAGTCGCGGACAGTATCGGCGCTGCTTCTGCACCCGTTCAGCAAGCAAGGACCCAACAGGAACGAAAGCCGGCAGACGCAGCCACCATTCTTGCCAGAAAGCAGGTACCTATCTTGTGTTACCACCAGGTGAGGGATTGGAGAGCCACCGATTCTAAGACAGCTAAAGATTACATTACCCCGGTAAGTACCTTCAAGCAACATATTAAAATGCTTGCAGACAGTGGTTATCAGACGGTTCTTCCTGATCAGGTTTACAATTACCTGTTGTATGGAGATCCACTTCCAGCAAAGCCCGTGATGATAACATTTGATGATACGGATCTGGATCAGTTTACCGTTGCTGCTCCTGAGTTGAAGAAGTACGGTTTCAAAGCCGTCTATTTCATCATGACCGTTTCCATTGGCCGCATGGGAAAATATAAGTACATGAATAGTGAGCAAATTAAACAACTATCGGACGAAGGAAATGTGATCGGTAGCCATACATATGATCATAAAAACGTGAAGAAATATGTAGCGGAAGACTGGGTGCAACAAATAGAAAAACCAACAAAGCGACTGGAAGAAATTACAGGCAAGAAGATCGAGTACTTTGCTTATCCCTTTGGCTTGTGGAACGAGCAAGCGATACCAGAACTTAAAAAAAGAGGCTTTAAAGCCGCGTTTATCCTCTCGACTAAAAGAGATGAGAACGATCCCTTATATACCATTAGAAGAATCATTGCCAGCGGTTACTGGAGTGCTAAATCACTTCATAACAGTATGGTTAATAGTTTTTAGTAGGACGAAGGCTGAAGAAATTCAGCCTTTTATATTGATTTACTTTTAGATATCCTCGTTCAGCTGCTCGTTCAACAGTGCTTTGATTTCATCAATATCCCGCGGGAAACCTTCAGGACTTCCCGGAGCCACCAGGTCTGCACTGTCTGTCTCCAGGATCCGTTCCAGATCCTCACGATCAGCGGCCAGAATAATCGTCTCGCCACCAGCATTAAAAGAGTCAGAGATACTTGCATCGATCTCCAACAGGTTGATGATTTTTGTCAGGCTTTCTTCATATTTAGGGGACAATTCAATGTGCATAAGCGGACGTTTCTTTTGAGGATTAACAATTCGAAGCCGAAAACGTTCGTACAAAACTGTCTCAAATTATCCTGGTCAGAATTGGCTCGCGGGTTTCTGCTTCCCGTCGTCACCACTGATTGGGCTAGCAACAGCCAGATTCTTTTATCATATGAGTAGATGAGGCGATCAGATGAAACAAGCGCAGGAAAGCAACCGCTCTTAGCAAAATATTTGCGAACTTTGCCCGCACTCAGTATGACAAACTCCGACACTATCGTAGCGCTCGCAACGCCTTCGGGACTAGGCGCAATAGGCGTGATCCGGCTTTCCGGGCCGGACGCAATTGCCATCGCCAATAGCGTTTTCAAAGGCAAAAACCTTTCTCAACAGGCATCCCATACCATTCATTTTGGAACAATCCGCGACGGAGAAGCAATCCTCGACGAGGTACTGGTTTCGCTCTTTATTGCTCCCCACTCTTATACCAGGGAGAACGTGGTAGAAATCTCCACCCATGGGTCGCCCTATATCATCGAAAGTATGATCAAGCTGATGATCAGGAAAGGAGCAAGGGCAGCCCAGCCGGGAGAATTTACGCTGCGGGCGTTTCTCAATGGCGGGATGGATTTGTCGCAGGCAGAAGCTGTTGCCGACCTCATTGCATCCAACTCTCAGGCTTCTCACCAGGTAGCACTCCAGCAAATGCGAGGCGGCTTTTCAAACGAACTGAAGGTGCTTCGCGAGCAGCTGATCAATTTTGCTTCTCTTATTGAGTTGGAACTCGATTTTTCGGAGGAGGATGTAGAGTTTGCCAACCGCGATCAGTTGAAGCAACTCATCCTGCAGATCACCCGAGTGTTAACGCGGTTAATTCGCTCCTTCGAACAGGGCAACGTAATGAAGAACGGAGTACCGGTAGTAATTGCCGGAAAACCGAACGTCGGGAAATCAACACTACTAAATGCGCTGCTGAATGAGGACCGCGCAATAGTCTCTGACATTGCCGGAACGACCCGGGATACTATCGAAGATGAGATGACGATTGGCGGTATCTTGTTCCGCTTTATAGATACGGCTGGAATCCGCGAAACGGAGGATTTTATAGAAGCGAAGGGCGTGGAGCGCACGCTCGAAAAAATGAAACAGGCAAAGCTGATCATTTACCTGGTGGATCCGTTGCAGAAGCTGGAAGAGATCAGGGAACAGATAAGCGAAGTGGAGCAACTCCAGATTCCCCTCGTAGCAGTAGTGAATAAAAGCGATCTGCTGAGTCCGCAGGAACAGTATGAGTTCGCCCAGTTGAATCCCAACTTCATCTCGGCCAAAAATAAGGAAGGAATAGACGAACTTAAGGACGAAATCCTGCGCAAAGTAAACCTGCACAACATCAGCACCGACGATGTGCTGGTAACCAATATCCGACACGTCGAAGCACTCCAGCGAACACTGGATTCCCTCGAACGCGTCCTTCATGGCATCGACAATCCGGTAACATCCGATTTTCTCGCTATGGACATCAAACAGGCTCTACATTACCTGGGTGAGATTACGGGCACAGTCACAACAGACGACCTGCTCGATAATATCTTTTCCAAGTTCTGTATCGGCAAATAGATAGTATAAACAAGTACCAGTAGAAACGAAAAAATGCAAGAAAGCCGCTTAACACTGTGTTAAGCGGCTTTTTTTATGTTGTTTATTCGTAAATATTTAGTGTTGTTTGGATTGATTTTGTACCCTATTTGTACCTCATTCTAGTTTTGAATGAGAGCAAATTCAATGGGAGAAATTAGTTCCCTTAGCGACACTTAACGACCACTAACGACGACTAACAACCTCTAAAAGGGCACTTAACAACAGCTGATTACTGCAATGTAGTTTTTATAAGTTAAACGATAAATAAGTGCAAAAATGAGCTCAAACATTCAAGTAAAAAGGATTTGTCAGCACTGTGGAGTGGAATTCCTTGCTAAAACTACTGTTACGCAGTATTGCTCTGACCGCTGTGGAAAGAGGGCGTATAAACAAAGGATAAGGGATTCAAAAATTCAGAAGAGTGATCAGGAAACAGAAGAAAAAAAGCTCGTCCCCCTTTTAGAATTGAAAGACAAAGATGTCCTTACGGTTAAGCAAGTTGCAACATTATTGAAATGCTCAAGACGAGCAGTGTCAAAGATGATTGACTCTGGAAGATTGGCAGCAATGAAGTTCAGCGAAAGAAATACTAGGGTTAGACGCTCTGATGTAGAGGATCTCTTTCAATGTCAAATGCCAGAGGTTGTTTTCAGGGTTGATCCCCCTCAAATCAAATTTAAAGTTGAAGATTGCTACACGATTGCGGAAGCTGAAAACCTATTGGGTATGTCTTCGGCTGCAGTATATCATTATATCAAAAGAAACAAGATCCCAAAGTTTCAAGAAGGTCGGTATGTGTACGTGCCGAAAAAGATGATCGATTCATTAGCAATTAAAAAATCTCCTCTTTCAACCTCAAAGTCATGAAGGTAACTTTAAGAAAACGCGCGATTTCTAACGGACGTAAAGCCTTATATTTAGATTATTATCCTGCCTTTGTTCATCCTCATACTGGAAAGTTATCCAGGAGGGAACATTTAAAAATATACATTTATGATAAACCCAAGGATGCTCTTGAAAAGAAGCATAATAAAGAAACCTTAGCTTTAGCTGAAAATTTACGAGCAAAAAGACAGCTGGAAATTCAGAATAAGCAATTTGATTTTATTTCAGACAGCAAGAGAAATGAAAGTTTCCTGGAATATTTTAGAATGAAAGCTGAAAAGAGACGAGGCCCGAATTACTATAACTGGGATATGTCGGTTCGGTATCTTGAAGCTTTTGCAGGAAGTGGCGTTCGCTTCTTGGATTTGAATGAAGTATTTTGTGAAGAATACAAAGATTATATCTTGTCATCGCCTGCGATAGGCAACAGAAACAAGAAAATATCCTTCAATACCGCTGCAAGCTACTACGCAAAATTTCGGAACGTAATTAAGTCAGCATTTAAAGCCAGGCTATTAGTCACAAATCTTTACGAGTTAGTTTCTGGTATCGCAGAGAAGGATACACATAGGGAGTTTCTTACAATTTCAGAATTTCAGAAACTAGCTTCAACAGAATGTCAAGATCAGTCAGTGAAAGCGGCAGCACTATTTTCAGGATTGACTGGTTTGAGATTTTCTGATATTTATGCATTAAGATGGTCACAAGTGCGGGGCTCGCAAGGAGATTACCATTTGCAGTTTAGTCAGATAAAAACTTCTGGAGCTCAAAATCTTCCTATATCAGACCAGGCATACAGTTTATTAGGGGAACGCCTTGGCCCCGATCAAAAGGTATTTCAAAAGTTAAGCTATCATAAGATGAGAACTGTTTTGCAAAGATGGCTGGACGCAGCTCAAATCTCAAAGAAGATTACCTTTCATTGCTTACGTCATACATACGCAACCTTACAACTAGCATCTGGAACAGATATTTATACTGTTTCCAAGATGTTGGGACATAAGAATGTGAAGACTACGCAGATATATACTAAGGTAATTGATGATAAGAAGAAGGAAGCTGCAAATAGGATTAAACTGGATTTGACGAATTGAAAGATGCTGTTGTTGCAGCATTATCTCGAACATCATGCTCTAATTTTTAGCTAAATAGCTTAAAACTGCCAGCTCAAATTTGTTTTAACTGTAAGCTCCTCCATTCACTAGTATCGCTCTGGCTTTTTAAGAAAGCGTCAGCAATCAGTATTTTGAGGAGCTTATTTACATGCTTTAAAAGCTTATTGCAAACCGGTATTCAATACATATTTCTAAACAACAGTGAAGAGAGTAAGGAAGGCAACGTTGTTAACCCTTTTATTTCAATTTTTTTGCGCCTTTTTTCAATACAAAATCAGGTTGTTTGGAAGCTACCTTTATTAAGCCCTGCTTATCAAATTCTACTTTTACAATCCCCGGTTTTTCTCTCCAGGGCGCCTGGTTATCATTTCCAAAGAAACAGCTATACCAGTTTCCCGACTTATCTTTGAAATAGTTAGTACCGCCGCCGCAAGGAACTGCCTCATGCCTGTTCTGATAAGGACCATAGATATTATCGGATACCGCCGCCATACTGCTATATCTTCCCTGGTAGGAATCCGCTGCGGTTAAGTAATATTTCCCGTCCTTTTTAAATAGGAAAGCGCCTTCATGTCCTATATCCTGACAATCGCGACGAAGTGAACAATTAGATGCATGGTTTTTAGGGTTCAGGTCTGGATTAATCAGCACGGGCTTTTTCGGCTCTTCTGCCAAGCCACTCATATCATCCTTCATGCGTGCAATCCAACCGCCGCCCCAAACAAGGTAAACTACACCGTCTGTATCTTCAAACAAAGTAGCGTCTATATCACCTAGTAATCTGGCATCATTTGCAAGTGCGTTAACATAAGGGCCTTCAGGCTTGCCAGACACGCTTTTGAGTATTCCCCTATCGCCGGGGGGCATGCTTAAAGTGATATAGTAGTTTCCTTTAATGTATCTTAATTCCGGTGCCCACAACGCTCTTACTCTTTTTTTGTGGAAACGCCATTCCTTCTGCCAAGTCGCATCTTTATCAAACGACCAAACTAAGCCCATATAGTCCCACCTTTTTAGATCCTTCGATTTCCATAACTCAACGCCATCGTTGTGATCCCATATGTCATCCCCGGTAGAGCCTGTGAGGTAATAATTTCCGTCTCCCCCTAAAATAACAACCGCATCCCTGATCTGTGCTTCAATTATCGGCTTTATATTTGGAACAAGACCGGCTTTCACAGCAGAGCCAGTTACTTTTTCATTGACTTTTAGAAAATTCTTTCCTGGAGGATTTTCTTTCAGCCCGGGTCCACTAATGCCTAGATTCGTAGTTCGGGCGGATGTTACCTGTGTTTGTGCTTGCGCCTTCAGCCAAAGGCCTAAAATTGCAGTTAAAATGATTCCTGTTTTTTTCATATATTATCTAAGTGTGAATTGAAAAGACGTGAGAGTAAGGTTAATCCTGTTAAAGCTTGAAGTTGTGTAGTTTGTAGCCACTTTTGTCATCTGTTGAGGTACAAACATCCCATGATAAATGGACCTGTTGCCTTTGCGTCATTGTCTTTAACTCGTTCATTAACATAGTAATTTACACTGCCATCGCGATAGGGGCTGCCTCCAAGGCCCGCTACAGCGCAGCATTTGGTTAAGGTTAATGTACCGTCTGCATTTTTCCTGATTAAGTTTTTCATGATGCCACTATAAGCTCTTTCAGAAATTTCCAGGTACTTTTTATCCAGATAACCCATTTTTACCGCTTTTGCATAGCTGTACATAAACATTGCTGATACAGAAGCTTCGTGATAATTTCCCTTATAATTAGGCTTGTCCAATACTTGAAACCATAATCCATTTGCATCCTGATATTTGGGAAGCGTATCTGCTAGCTCTTTTATGATTTGTATCAGATCTCTACGCTGTGGATGATTTTTGGGAACAAAATCAAGAACATCAGTTAATGCCATGAACCACCAGCCAATACTTCGTCCCCAAAAGTTTGGAGAATGCCCCGTTGTTTTATCCGCCCACATTTGTTTTCGACTTTCGTCATAAGCATGATAATACAAGCCCGTTTTAAAATCGTAGGTTCTCTTAGCTGTTACCAAAAATTGATTTACTACATCATCAATTAAGTCTGGCTGATCGAACGTAACAGCATATTCTGCTAGAAATGGATCTGCCATATAAATACCGTCCAGCCATATTTGATGAGGATAAGCAAGTTTATGCCAAAACACCCCTTCAAGCGTCCTGGGATGTCTTTTCAATTGGCTCACTAGCAAATCCATTGCTAGCTTATACTTTTTTTTGCCTGTCTCCTTATATAACTCGAATAAGATTTTGCCTGGATTAATATAGTCTAGATTGTAGGTTTCGATTTTATACTGATGAATTTGTCCTTGGTCGTTTATCAGGGAGTCAGCCCATTGCTCAACGTACTTAAAGTATTTCGGATCTTTAGTAGCCTTCCACACTTTCAAAATTGCCAAACATCCAAGGCCTTGAGCATAACCAAAGTATAATCTTTTTCCATGGTCCAACTGCCAGGCTTGCGGAAAACGCTTTATTTCTGAATCAGCAAATAGAGTCCCCGTTTTCTGGGAAAAAACTTCCTTCAAGCTGAAAAGACAAATGAATATTAGAAAAACTTTTTTCATTAAAACGACATCAATCACTGTTGCAGATTTTTTTCAAACCTACGCTGTTACGCTTTTTTAATGTTTAGAAAATTGGTGAAACCGTTTCAAAATTTGACAAGGGTGCGGTAACGTATTTAATATTCAAGTTGCAGAAACTGTCTGGCGCTGCGTATTAATTAACCCTTATAGGCATTGGGTTCTACAGGGGAGATAAGTTATCACTTACGGCATCCAAGTATTGGTTTGATTATCATCGCTGATTGCAAAAAGCAATTCTTTGGAGCACAGTTTAATATTAAGACTAATAATGTTAGAGGCGGCTGGAGAATTGCAGTAGAGAGATAGTTTGCAATCAGTAGTGTCTAACCTAGTTTCATTGACGTTTTGCGTTCCGCACATTTCGTTTACAAAGCGCGATAAGAAGAATTCCACTTCTTCTACCTGTCTTGCCGTTTCAAAAATTTCTACAGGTATTTTCTTACAATATAATCGGTAAACAGTTATTAAAATCGCTTTCGCGTCAGTATTTGAAAGATTTTCACCAGAATTTAAAAGTCCGCCGATCAGCAAATCTCCAACTTTACACTCAATCTAATCAACATCCCTTGTTGAAAATATAATAATTGGTTAAGTGAGCCAGCCCCATGCTGGTTCATATTTTTGGCTTGGGACAGAACTAACAGTAAAACTTACGAAAGGAGTGTATGGGCAAATTTTAGAACATATAGCACGCGATGCTGACTGCATGCGACTGCTTTTAGAGTGAAACTCTGCTTTAATAAACGAGCTAGATGACCGAACGCGAATCGGTAGTATAGTTGGCAAAAGTAGATTAACAAGCAAAACCAAAAACTTAAATATAAAATGAAAAAACACCTACTATTTTTAATTATCATGTGCTTTTCAGGACTTCTCCTAAATGCACAGCAACTTGCTTTTCCCGGAGCTGAAGGCTTCGGTCGTTTTGCGACCGGAGGGCGAAATGGCTCGGTTTATCACGTAACAAATCTTAATGATTCAGGCCCCGGATCTTTGCGTGATGCTGTAAGTAAGTCTAATAGAATTGTCGTTTTTGACGTTTCCGGAGTTATTAAGATAGCAAGTCGTATTTCCGTTGCTTCTAACCTCACAATAGCAGGACAAACAGCTCCTGGAGAAGGGATTACGGTCTATGGTAACGGAATGTCCTTTTCTGGAGCTTCTAATACAATCTGCCGGTATATACGTATACGAATGGGGGTAAACGGCGAATCAGGGAAAGACGCAGTTTCGATTGCAGGAGGGACGGATATGATCTTCGATCATGTGTCCGTATCTTGGGGAAGGGACGAAAATTTTTCAATAAGTGGTGACGGTAGTCCTTTGGGAAGAATTACCATACAAAATTCTATTATTTCGCAGGGCTTACAAACTCATTCGGCTGGTGGATTGATTCAGACAAATGGAGGAGTAACGCTGTTTCGAAATCTCTACATCGACAATAAAACACGTAATCCTAAAGTAAAAGGGCTTAACCAGTTTGTTAATAATATAGTATATAACTGGGGTAACGGCGGCGGATATATACTTGGTGATTCTCAGGGCTCTTCCTGGGCAACAATCGTAAACAATTATTTTATTGAAGGTCCAGGCTACAATTACGATGGGGGAAAGGTAACTCCTACAGCACCTTACACTCGTGCCAATGAATATTTTCAGCTTTATGCAGCGGGCAACTTCCTTGATAATAATAATAACGGCACACTTGACGGAACTGAAAGTGTAAAGGCAGATTATGGACCTGCCACATGGATAACTGATGCTTCTTCGGGATGGACTTCTATTCCAGAGCTTCATCCTGTTATCCTGTCGCAAACCTCGGCAGAGGATGCTTATAATTACATTGTTCAACATGCTGGAGCATCTCTGCCTGTCCGAGATCCTGTTGATTCTATCTTGATGCGTGAATTAACGTCTCTAGGAACACAAGGGAAAATGATCAACAATGAGACCTCGCTTGGGCTACCCAAAAACGTAGGGAATATCTTTAATGCCCCAAAAGCTTCGGACGCTGATAATGACGGTATGCCAGATAGTTGGGAAAATGCCAATGGTACAAACGCAAATGCGGACGATGCAATGATTATTGGACCTGATGGATATGCCAATATTGAGCGCTATATAAATAGTATTAATTCTTCAATAACTTTCCTAAAATATCCGGTTAACCTCAGTATCTCGCTTTCTAACCCAACTACCGCAGTATTAAAGTGGACAAATGTAGAAACTAATGCTAAGCAAATTATCCTGGAAAAGTCTACTGACAGAGTTAATTATACTGCTGTGTCTACGTTTGCTGCCGATGCAACCACTGCTACATTAACAGTTACGGCCGACGCTCCGTGTTACTTCAGATTAAAAACCGCGGATGATACGCGCCAGTCATCATATTCAGAAACGGTGAAGATCTACGATGACGTGACAAAAGCCGGAGGAGGTACACTCAAGGGAACAAAAATCTTTACTCCACAAGAGGGAAAATATTACCGTATAATTAATTACGGGAGTGTCGCCTTCAATTCTGGTGCGAATTTTTCGGGCGTCGCAAAATATCTAAACGTTACCCAGGATAATTTAATTGGGTCTACAGCAACGTTTGTATGGGATAATCCTACCCTGTTATGGGAAATTACCGACGATGGCAGAGGTAAAGGTACTTATATTATCAAGAATGTTGGAACAGGGAAGTATTTTGGAAACGTCTCCAACAATAATACCACAGCAGTAGTCAACGAACCCAACGGTGGTTACAGCGTAATTTTTGGACTAAATCAATATCCAGCTCAAGCTGGTGTTGCTGATTCGGTCTCCTTTTTCAGAATACATAACGGAAGTAATCAATTGCGTCCACGCTCGTTTGGCGCTCAATGGTTCTGGTCCGGTGGCAGCACGAATCGGGCAGATATGCTTTATACTTTTGTACCGGTAAGTAAGGAGGCTGTTTCACTTTATCTCGGAGGCTTAAGAAACCTGATTGCTCAAGCTACTAGTCTGGCAAACGAGGCTCAACCAGGGTCAGATGTTTTACAATATCCTCCAGATGCTATTGCTGTTTTAAATCAGGAAATTGCAGCAGCACAGGCTTTTGTTGATGCTGTCGACTATTCTTCAACCCTACAGCCGGAGGTGGATAATGCCGTACTGGCCCTGCAAAGTGCAGTCAACAATTTCATTGCTGCGCAAATTCGTACATTTGCCAATCATAATCCCCAAAAACTTTATAACATTTTTAGTTACGGTACAAATTCCGGATCTGGTACAACTAGCGCATCTGCTTCAACCGCAAGACGTTATCTGGTTGCTATTCCTAATTATAACAGTACAAAGGATTCTCTGGTCTACATCATCGGTAAAAGTGATAATGATATCAAGGCAGGAGCTGTTGATGTACTTCAAAAACAGAAAAATGCGCAATGGATTATAGCTGAATCGGAAGCTAATCCAGGATTTTTTATTGTAAAAAACAAAGCGCGGGGGACATATTTAGCAATTGATAATTATTTGTCAGCTTCCCCGGTCGAAATCTATCCGTATTACCAGAAAGAAGATAACGGAAAACATGCATATTCTTTACAAGTATCGGATTTGAATACGAAGTGTTTTAATGTTGGAAATGTTGATGCGACAGGAAAGGGCGGTCCGCTTGCGTTTAGCACTCCCGCTGACAGGACCCGGTTGAGGTGGATATTCGATGAGACTGATGTTGCAGATGATGTTGCTCCTGACGTAATCACAAAGAATATCAGTATAGCTTTAAATGAAAACGGAACGGCTACTATTAATCCCTCTCAAATTGACGGAGGGTCGAGCGATAATGTAGGAATAGTTTCAATGACTCTGGACAAAACAACTTTCGATTGTTCTAATATTGGCGCTAACACTGTACTTCTTACAGTAGCAGACGCCGAGAATAATGTGTCGTCTAAAACCGCAATTGTAACTGTTCGCGACAGCATTGCACCGGTGCAAGTACAACTTCCGGATGTTACAGGCGAATGCTCTGCCGCCGTAACCGATATTCCAACAACTACCGACGGATGTGCCGGAACTATCACGGGAACAACCATCGATTCTCTTACTTACAGCACTCAAGGAACACATGTTATAACATGGAGATTTGATGATGGAAATGGAAATGTTACTACAGCTACTCAAAATGTAATAGTGAAAGATACGACCCCTCCTGTAGCACTAGCCAAAGATATCAACGTAACATTGGTAAATGGTTCAGCTACAATCGCGGCTTCAGCTATCGATAATGGAAGTAACGATGCGTGTGGTCTAAAATCATTAACAATTGATAGAATGCATTTCGATTGCTCAAACACTGGTAACAATACAGTTGTGCTTACGGTTACTGATGTGAACGGAAACGTTTCTTCAACACCGGCTACTGTAAATGTCATTGGCGTTACTCCGGTAGTTAAAATCGGTGTTTCCAGAACAGATGAAACATTTACTGGTCTTGACAACAAAACTATCGCTTTAGGTTATGGCGCACAAAGTTTAATACTTACTGCGTCAGACACCACTTCTGCAAATGGCTCTACAAGGTATAACTGGTCACCTGCAACAGGATTAAGTGATACAAACAGCCCTAATCCGGTGTTTACTCCAACTGCTGCTGGCAGCTATACATTTAATGTACTTGCTACTAACGAATTCGGATGCACTTCAAGCGCCGCTGTTACCATTACAGTTATCGACGTACGCAGTGGAAATAAAGGTAATAAAGTGTTGGTTTGCCACAAAACAGGCAGCAAGTCTAATCCATGGACACAAGTCAGCATAGGCTACAACGCAGTTGCAGAACACTTGAGCAAAGGTAGTTATTTAGGTGCTTGTACATCTCCAGCAGCGGCAAAAGTTGCTGCCATTGAAACCTCTGAACTTAGTCTTAATACTCTTAATGTAAGTAGCATTAACACCTTATCTGCGTATCCGAATCCATTTAAAACACAGACAAGGGTTGTATTTAGGTTACTTTCGGATCATCCAAACGTCTCACTGGACCTATACGGTCTGAAAGGAAAGGTGAAAAACATCTACTCGGGCCCTGTAAAAGCACATCAAGAGTACTCATTTAATTATGATACCGCTATTGCTCCTGGAGTTTATTTTTTCTTGCTAAGCGGTTCTAAACTGGCCTTAAGTTTTAAAGTTATCGTATCGCAATAAGTTGGGCTTATAAAAAATCGCTTAATGTTTGAAACAAGGGAACTGCCTTCATTAAGAATGACATTGACTTTATGTTACAGCATAAGGAGGGGGCTTTAGGAATAGCTCTTGAATTTCTTTCCTACAAGCGTTAGATGAAAAGCAAACTGTTCTGGTGCCTGGATTAGTCTTTTAAAATAGTGTTACAAATACTTTTCAAAAGGAATTCTGTCAAATATTGAAAGTCTTTCATCAAATTTTTAAACTTAAAAATCTCGCGACGGCGTAGGTTTGAGATATGGAAAGCGCAATTATTTTGTCTTGCGCAGTTCTCTAATTATCATTCTGGAAATCATTTTAATTACTGGCTGGGCCAGGTTGGTGTAGGGCGAGAAATCCATGACTCCACCCGTAAGGGAGAGTCGTGGATATTCTTTACCGCTGAATTATCGCAACTTTTTATAGACCATTAATACGTTTTTTATTAACAAACTAATTATGAACGAAGAATTAAAAAAGCTCTCATTAAGAATGTCCTCGCTTTTGATATTGCTCTGTTTGTGCTGGCAAACAACAGTAGCGCAAAGCCAAAAGCGGGTTTCAGGAACGGTAGCTGCTGCCAACGGCGAGCCAATTATCGGTGCTGCAGTTAAAGTAGTTGGCGAACAATCAGGTGCGACAACAGATGTAAATGGAAAGTTTTCCTTAGACGTCAAGCCTAGCGCCGTGTTAGAAGTTAGTTATTTGGGTTTCGAAACCCAAAGGGTCAATGTGGGCGAACACACTTCGATAAATATTATCTTAAAAGAAAATACCAAGACCTTGGATGAGGTTGTTGTTATTGGCTATGGGGTAGCGAGAAAGAAAGACCTGACCGGCTCGACAGTCTCTATAAAAGGGTCGGAAATTGCAAATATCCCGGTGACAAGTGCGGCACAGGCAATAACCGGTAAACTTGCAGGTGTTAATGTGGTAACACAAAGTGGCGCACCGGGAGCTCCTGTTAATATAACAATACGTGGTGGTACCTCAATCACTCAAAGTACTACGCCATTGTATATTGTTGATGGTTTTCAGATGGATAATGCCCTGAAGAATATCGACATTAACGATATCGAGTCTATAGATGTAATGAAGGATGCATCAGCTACAGCTATATATGGTGCACGTGGCTCAAACGGAGTAGTAATTATAACTACTAAATCTGCTAAAACGGGTAAAAGTCAGGTTTCTTACAACGGTTATGCAAGTTTTGAACGACTTAGCGAAAAGATAGACGTTATGAGTCCGGAAGAATACGTAAGGCACCAATACGAATTCCTGATGTTGCGTGGAACTCCAATGGATCAATTTACCAAGAATTTCGGTGGAGGTAATTCACAAGACCCCGCATTCTATACCGGAGCGTCTCAATACATCCATGACACCTATTCTCAAACTCAGGGGATAGACTGGCAGGATATTGTTTTTGGAGGTTCGTCGCTGCTTCAGAATCATAATGTAAGTGTTTCGGGAGGAACCAACAAGACAGGCTTTATTTTAAGCTATAACAATGTTGGGCAGCAGGGTATTCTTGATAAGCACGGTTATGGTAAGAATAACGTAAGGGCAAAAATAAACCATACTGTAAATGATCGGATTCGTGTAGACTTCAACTCAAACTACAACAATACAAAGTTAGAGGGAGGTGGATCTTTAGGTGGCCGTTTAAGGATGACGCTTATGGCGCCTGTTACGGGAGGAACACGCTTTACCAATGATCAAATGATCAATACGGATGATTTCTATAATAGCATATTGACTGATGTAGGAACCTATAACGTTTATAATCCAATACTTTTAAACAATGCTACTTCTTCTAAACAACTCACCAGACAATATATGGGAAATGCGGGAGTAGATATTAATATCTTAAAAAACCTGACTTTCCGAACAGCAGGAAGCTATTTTTGGCAGCAAGAAAGATCGGAATCTTGGGAAGATGAAACAACTCAGGGAGCAATAGCGAATCACGGTGGCCGTCCTTTTGGATCCAGAAATAATAGCGAAGAATATTCCTGGCAGATCACCAATACCCTTAATTGGAAACAGACTTTTGGAAAGCATAACATAAATGCACTTCTTGGGCAAGAGGCCTACAACTCTCAATCCATGTACTTGAACAATAGTTATGATAATTTCAATCAGGTAAATTTCGGTTTAAATAATCTCGACGGAACGCTGGTGTATGACAAGTCATCAGGTTTATCGAATTACCGGATTACCTCAGTGTTTGGCCGTGCACTATATAATTATAATGAAAGGTACTTGCTAACGGCTTCTCTAAGGGGTGATGGAGTGTCTAAATTTGCTAAAGGAAAGCAATGGGGGCTTTTGCCTTCTGCTTCAGCAGCATGGCGAATCACAGAAGAAAGCTTCATGAAAAACAATACCTTTTTCGATCAGCTAAAACTGAGGGTTGGTTACGGCGTCACTGGGAATTGTGATATCGATGACTATATGTATACTACTGCTTACGGATCGAATGTCTATGCTGTTAACAACACAAATCCAGTAGGGCTGGCGCCAGGTAGCAGACTAGGCAATCGGGAGCTAGTTTGGGAAAAGACGAAATCTGCAAACCTTGGACTGGACATTTCCATACTTAAAGGCAGAGTAAGCCTAACCGCGGAACGCTACAGAAATGTATCTGATAACCTATTGTTAGAAGTTGCTATTCCAAAAAGTACAGGCTATTCTACCCAGTATCAAAATATCGCATCTATTCGCAATCAAGGTTTTGAGTTCGTTCTTAATACAAGAAATATTGTTCATAAAGCTTTCACCTGGACAACAGACTATAATATGTCGTTTAACCGGTCCAAAGTGTTGAAGCTATACGGCACGGATACAAAGAGAATGCCTCCGGGTACTTTTCTTGTAGAGGAAGGAAGTCCACTGGGCCAGTTTTTTGGATATAAATATGATGGCGTTTACACAACGGACGACTTTGTGCAAAATGCAAATGGCTCTTATACATTAAAAGACGCGGTTGCAAGAGCTAAAGCTCCGGGAGGTACAATAAAACCGGGAGATTTGAAGTACGTGCCTACTGCAGGAGAAGTTGATGCGAACGGTAACCCTGTCTGGACTGCTAACGACCGCACAGTTATCGGCAGCGCATTACCAAAATTCACCGGTGGTATGGTTAATACCTTTGCCTATAAAGGATTTGATTTAAGTGTATTTGTGAATTTTAGTTATGGAAACCAGGTTATGAATGCCAACAAACAAAGCTTTATGGGTCCCAATATGGCTTTTACAAGTTCATTCTATCCAATGGCAAACCGTTTTGTTCTGATAGATCCAGCAACTGGCAGAGAAACCACGGACTTGCAACGTCTGGCAGCCTTAAATCCTAATCAATACGCAAAAGATGCAGTTTGGAGCTTGCAATCAAGAAATCAGAACGCCTTAACCGAAACTTCGGATTACTATCTTGAAGATGGCTCATTCCTTCGCATTAATACCGTTACCCTTGGCTATTCCCTTCCTTCAATGGTGTTAAAGAGAGTAGGATTAAAAACAACAAGGATGTATTTCACCCTTAACAATCCCTATGTCTTTACCAACTATTCAGGATACGATCCGGAAGTATCAAACTCAAGCAAAGGGTTTGAGCAAGGTGTCGACAGCTCTGCTTACCCTCGTTCCAAGAGCTTCGTATTCGGTTTGAACTTGACATTTTAAACGTATAAAAAGAGCAAAAGATGAAAAATCTATTATACAAAGGACTTTTGATTTTGTCCATCATCGCTGTTTCCTCCTGTAAGAAAGATTGGCTTTCTATTCCTTCGCCAACAAAATTGGATGACGAAACCGTGTTCAAAAATTTAAATGCTGTGGATATGGCTGTTTTAGGTATATATCCCAGTACTTTCCACCAGGAATTATATTACAATTTAACCGCTAATTCAGATGAGGTAATAACAACTGAAAACAACAATAGCAAGACAAGGCTGGCAACCTACAACTATACGCCTTCGGAGAGTCCCAGTGGGCTATATACGACGGCATATAGAGCAATCGAGATGGCGAACCTGGTACTGAAAAAGCTACCTCCTTATACTCCGAAAGATGCCAAAGAGGAAAAAAAGAAAAATATGCTATTAGGAGAGTGCTATGCCATCAGAGCGATGTCCTACCTAAATATAGTTCGTCATTTTGGAGATGTTCCTTATACTAATATTCCTACGGAGGATGCTAAATCCTATTCCTCAGGGAGGGTTTCCAGAGATTCCATCTACGATAGATCTATTCAAGATTTACAAAAAGCTGTAGAGTTATTGCCATGGCAAAGTGAGGGGATGATTCAGACTCCTGAACGCTTCTCAAAAAATGCCGCCTATGGTATTTTAGCAAGAACAGCTTTATATGCTGCAGGGTATTCCTTACGTTGGGATTTAAATACTTATTCTCCTTCATCATTGCAGTTAGCGCAAAGACCCGATCAAAACCGGATACAGGAGCTTTATAAAATAGCCTCGGATGCTTGTGAGGAGGTTATCAAAAGGGGCGAAAACCGTCTTCTTCCAAAGTTTGAGACTGTTTTTAGAGATCTCGTAAACGGTAGATACAATGCGGAGTCGATGCTTGAGCACGGCCAATTTGGTAATGACTTTAATAGCAGCGCTATCGGCTACACAAACGGGATAGCTATTTTAAGAGGGAACGTAAACTTTGGAAGATCATTCCCGCTGCAAGGCGCAATGCCAACGCTTTGGTTTGACTATGATGCACAAGATACAAGACGAGGCGTGACAATTGCCAACTTCGGATTAACCAGCACTAATGAACGCTGGCTAAATCCTTATTCTATGATGGGAATTGGTAAGTTTCGTGTGGTTTGGAAAGCAGACAAAGGGGTAGCTGATAACAAACGTAATATCAACTGGATATTTCTACGTTATTCCGATGTTCTGCTTATGTATGCAGAAGCTCAAAATGAACTAAATAATGGCCCGACAACTGCAGCGATCAATGCCTTTAAAGAGGTAAGAAAGCGGGCATTCAATGGCGATGAAACTAAGATTGGAGTCATTCCGACTAGCTACCAGGAATTTAAAAACGCTATTATAGAAGAGCGTAAATTGGAATTAGCATTTGAAGGTTGGAGAAAGACTGACTTGGTACGATGGGGCATTTTTTATGAAAAGCTTACGGAAACCCAGGCGAAGTTACAACAGCTTGCGAGAAGAGAAGCCGGCTCTAAATATGCGAATGTTCCTCGGTACGCTGCGTATAAGGTGGGTACAGTTAGTTTTGAAGACCCAGTTGTAGAAATTGTACCTAATTATACCTACATGACCCAGCCTAGTTCAACTGAAAGAACGAGATTAACAACAGAAGGTTATAAGTTAGTCAATTTAGATGGTGATGCTGTAAATACTGGTGCAACCAGGTTCAACTTTTTCGACACAAGCAACGGGCAGCTTTCTGCTTGGGTAACTAGTGTGTTCAGTGGACTACGTAAAAATCAGTCCGAATTACACCCTTTAGGTATCAGTAAAATTAATGAAAATCCAGGATTAACAGGTCAGGAACTACCGGGTTACTAGAAACTATATCCGCAGGAAAAAAATTGAAAGCTTTTCTCTTAAAAGTGCAGCCGGACGATCTCTTCGTTCTGGCTGCCTTAATATTCTGGTAACTTCTCTAATTTTTTCAAGATCTTACTTTAATAGCTTGCGTGCAGGGAAACACGTACATGTTTTGATTGATAGCCTTATCCGAAGGATGCGACAAATACCTTCATCAAGTCGCCTCCTTCTAACATTTATAGATGTCTCTCGGAATGCAATATAGAAAACCAGCAAACAATAGTTTCTAACCCGGTAGTAGAAGCTATAACCCAACTTAAATAATACATGTTTATATGAACGTAGGTAAAATCATCATCAGTAGTGCGCTGTATTTAATAGCAGTCCTGGCACAGACAAACGCCCAACCTATAAACCGGCAGGACGTTGTGCAAAGGCATACGATTCTGAATACAAGGATAGATTCTCTGGAATCATTATCAGTAGGAAATGGAAAATTTGCATTTACAGTAGATGCTACAGGACTACAGACTTTTCCCGAACGTTACGCAAAAGGTGTTAGTTTGGGTACTCAGTCCGAATGGGGATGGAACCGGTTGAAAGATACTGTTGGATATAAATTTGAAGAAACGTTCAAAGAGTTTACGTTCAATGGAAAGAAAGGTAGCTATAGCATGCAGTCCTCCGAGCCTTTAAGAAAACGAAGGGCGGCCGATTGGTTTCGCAAAAGTGTACATCGCATCCAACTGGGTAATCTCGGCTTCGACATTCATAAAAAAAATGGCCGTTTGATTACTCCCTCTGATGTGAAGAACATCCATCAGACATTAAATATGTGGACCGGCGAAATTACAAGTCGTTTTACGGTTGAAAATGTACCCGTGGAGGTTGTTACCGTTGCTCATCAGGAGCTGGATCTTGTAGCGGTTAAAGTTAAAACGCCGTTGTTGCAGGCGGGAAGATTGAAAATCAGAGTACGTTATCCTTATCCTACTATAGGGTTTTTGGATGAGGGCGTAAATTACAATAGTAACGAAAAACATTTTTCATCTGTCGATGCCCAAAGTGAAACCGGTGCAGTGTTAATACATAAACTGGAAGGAATTACTTATTTCAATGAGTTGAAATGGAATGGGAAAGCATCTGTTGCTCAGACCTCGACTCCGCACTATTTTCAGATAACTCCCGATAAGGGAAGTGATTCTTTTGAGCTTAACTGCCTGTTTTCGCAACAAACTCCAGGAAATTCAGATTTGCCAGATTTCGAAGAATGCAGGAATAATAGTAGCAACCTTCTTAAATCCTTCTGGATGAGCGGAGCGGCAATAGACTTCGCTGGAAGCACTGATCCACGTGCTAAAGAACTGGAAAGGAGAGTAGTAACTTCACAGTATTTAACAAAGATTCAGTGTGCAGGCTCGTTTCCTCCACAGGAAACTGGTTTAACCTTTAATAGCTGGTTTGGAAAGCCCCATTTGGAAATGCATTGGTGGCATGCTGTTCACTTTGCTTTATGGGGAAGACCGGAATATCTGCAAAAGAGTCTCGATTGGTATTTTGAAGCTGAAGATGGAGCGAAGAAAATCGCAGCCAGACAAGGTTTTAAAGGTGTTCGGTGGCAAAAGATGACTGACCACGAAGGGCTGGAAAGCCCCTCGTCTGTAGGTGCATTTATATTGTGGCAGCAACCTCATCCTATTTATATGGCTGAATTGCTTTACCGCGATAATCTTAGTAAAGATGTGCTGGAGAAATACAAAGACATCGTTTTTCAAACGGCAGAGTTTATGGCTTCTTTCCCTGCTTATGATAGTGTTAAACATCGCTATAACTTAGGCAAAGGGTTAATTCCGGCCCAGGAAGTTTTCAGAGCAGTAGATACTTATAACCCAACTTACGAGTTGGCTTACTGGGATTGGGCTCTTCGGGTGGCCCAAAAATGGCGTGAGCGGTTGGGAATGCCTCGAAATGCAGAGTGGGACAATGTAATTACGAAGCTGGCACCACTGCCCGTATCTAAGGGAGTGTATCTGTCAACAGAGAATAATCTAGACTCGTTCACTAACCAGGAATGGCTACGTGATCACCCATCTGTTTTGGGTGCTTTAGGCATGGTACCTGCATCTCCTAAATTAGACAAGGCTATCATGCAAAGGACCTTTGATACTGTTTGGAAGGTTTGGCAATGGGATGATACTTGGGGATGGGATTTTCCGATGGCTGCTATGACAGCTGCACGACTTGGAAATCCTGAAAAGGCCATTGACGCCCTGTTTATGAACATTAAAACCAATACCTATTTGAAAAACGGACACAATTATCAGGACGGTCGCTTAAGAATTTATCTACCTGGTAACGGAGGTGTCTTAACTACTGTTGCTATGCTTGCTGCCGGCTGGGATGGTACCGTCGGGCCAAATCCAGGTTTCCCTAAGAATGGTAAATGGAAGGTGAAGTCAGAAGGATTTAAGAGGATGCCATAGCCTGCAAGATTCTGATGTACAGGCACATACAACATAACAACTTATAACTACATAAAAGTCCAGGCAGATAGTATTGCTATCGCCTCAATTATAAATTGTTTCCAAGCTAGTGCAAAGCAAGTATTCTATATGGAACGACTATACCTGAATGGTTCAGCTAAATTAAGCGTACTGTCATAAGTAAGCTGGGTAGATACTATCGGATCACCGATTTTAGTATTGGAAACAATAGTTCTGTCTTACTTACTAAAGCTATATAAGCCTATCAAGGTTGTTTTGTCCATAATTCAGTTGGCCCAATGCGAGATGAGAAATACCTCTTCATACATCCAAAATAACAATTATTTAAAGTTTTTCGTCAAATTTCAAAAGTGCTGGCGACCACTAACCAATAGGTTTGTAACACCAATTATAAATCTAGAAATATGAGGAAAACTAGGATTAATCAATTTTTAGTTGCATTTAGAAGTTTAGGAATGCAAAGTCGTCATTTCGCCCTTGGAGGTGCAATACTATTAAGTACACAGGTACTCGGCCAACAGTTAGCCTTTCCATCAGCGGAAGGTTTTGGCCGTTTTGCTACTGGTGGACGAGGCGGTACAGTGTATAAGGTTACTAACCTGAATGACTCCGGGCCTGGCTCATTTCGCGATGCTGTGAGTCAGCCTAATCGAACCGTTGTTTTTACAGTAGGAGGTATAATAAGAATCAGTACCCGTATTGTTGTCCAGAAGAACGTAACGATTGCGGGTCAGACAGCACCGGGTGATGGCATCATGATCTATGGCAATGGTCTTTCCTTTACAAATGCAGATAATAGTATCGTAAGGTACATTCGTATCAGAATGGGTATTAATGGAAGTGATGGTAAAGATGCAATTGCTATTGCGAATGGTAAAAATATGATTTTCGACCATGTATCAGTATCCTGGGGAAGGGATGGGACATTAGATGTTAGTGCTGCTACAGGAGACGAAGTTGGTGATATGACGTTTCAAAACTGTATCATCGCACAGGGGCTTCAAGGGCACTCAACCGGAGGCTTGTTACAGTCGGATGCTGGTATAAGTATTCTTAGAAGTTTATATATTGATAATAACTCCAGAAACCCAAAGGTGAAGGGTATAAACCAGTTTGTAAATAACGTCATTTATAACTGGGTAGCTTCAGCGTATATATTGGGCGATTCGGACGGTCCTTCAGCAGCTAATGTTACCAACAATTATTTTATCAACGGCCCCGAGACCTCTACTTCTGCGTTTAGTCGTGGAAATACCAATTTCAGTATTTATGCTGCAAATAATTACCAGGATTCTAATAAAGATGGGGTATTAAATGGTAGCGTTATACCTCAATCGGGCTACGGAACTGTAACCTGGAAAACTACTCCTTTTGATTATCCCGTTGTTACGGAACTAACGCCACAAGCAGCGTTGAATTATGTTATTGCAAATGCAGGGTGCAATAAAAAAAGAGATAAAACAGATGCAAGACTAATTACAGAGCTTCAGTCGTATGGAACAATAGGCCAGACTATCAGTGATGAGAATAACGCTCCGATGAATGGGGTGGGTACTTTAAATAGTGGGTCTGCTCCATATGATTCTGACAATGATGGAATGCCGGATTCATGGGAATCTGCAAATGGCACGAACATAAATGTTGCAGATAATAACGGAGACCTTGATGCTGATGGATATACGAATCTTGAGGAATATCTTAATTCTTTGACTGGCGGAGATTCTGCAACAGGCACAAGCATTACTATTCAGGAGAATTCAACCGGCTTTTGTAGTGTTCAGGGAACTATTGACTCTAATCATTCTGGATTTACAGGCAGCGGTTTTGCAAATACTAACAATGTAGCAAATAGAGGTATAGTATGGCGAATCAACGTGCCGCAAGCAGGGCTTTATACGTTAACCTGGCGCCAGGCAAATGGCGCGGGAGATAATAGAGTAGCAAGACTGCTAGTTAATGGATCTGAAGTCCTTGAAAATATAAGTTTCCCCACTACTGGTAGTTGGACAACATGGAAAGATGTTTCGGTTACTCGTCTGTTAGGAGCAGGGCAAAACACGGTCAGATTGGAAAGTACTACCGCAAGTGGACTTTCTAATATTGATTATCTTAAAGTGACAGGAAATAACCCTGGTGTTTTAAGTTGCTCCGGAGCTACTGTTATGGACGTAAAAGTTAACGAGCTATCACTAATAGAACAAAAGAATAGTAGTTCAATAATTTATCCAAATCCATCTACAGATAAATTCACAATTAGATCAGCCGACAGATTTAGCTACTTTGTTTTTGATCAGTTAGGTAAAGAGCTGGAAAGAGGAGAGGCTAAAGAACAAGTTTCTACGGGAAGTAATCTTGCTTCAGGCATTTACTTTATTAAAATAGTAAAGGCTTCGGGAGTAGAGACTCTGAAGTGTATCAAGCAATAGGAAATAAAATAATAAAAGGAAAATCTAATAATTCGGGTGTACCTGAACTGTACATCCCATAAAATTTAATATCTAGTGTAACGATTGAATAATCGTTGCTCCAAGTCATCAAAAAGGAATCTATATTTACTATAGTCATTCATAATGTGATAGGGGGAGGATTAATATTTGAAAGAGCTTTGTTTTCTACTGGCATTTCTTTTTGGGAACCAGTTTGCAGTTTTAGCGACACTTCCAGAACCGAAGTTTACCCATTATTCTACTGAAGACGGTTTGTCTCACAATGGAGTTTTGTGTATTAAACAGGATAGAGAAGGCTTTATATGGTTGGGTACATGGGACGGCATTAATCGGTTTGACGGTCACACTTTTACGACATACAAGTCTAGACCAGGTGATAAGTCAGACCTTAGAAATAATAAAGTTAGGGATATTGTAGAAGACCAGCTTGGATACCTGTGGGTGATGACTTACGACCGTAAAGTTTATCGCTTTGATAAAAAAACAGAGGAGTTCACTGCCCTTTCTAAATCAGTTTCAGGAGAAAATTTAGAGCATTTATATTTCAAAAAAATCATCCCCCTTGTTAATGGTGATACCTGGCTTCTTACTGAAAACAGGGAAGTTCTTTGCGTCTCACCTGGCGCTAATAATAGCTTGCGAGTTGTCAATTTTAGTTCAGGCAGATATCTATTTGCCGGCAGGGCCGTAAATTTCATCTATGAAGATAAGGATCATAAAATTTGGTTTGGAACGAAAAAAGGTCTTGTTTGCCTGATAAAAAGGGGAAGCAAGTATTCATCCTATTTCTCTTCACCCAAGGTTTATGCAAGCAATTTAAGTGTTACTTCCGTTTCTGGAAACAGCGCCGGTGAAATATATTTTGGTAGTACCAGTGGTGTTTTAATCAGATATCACGAAAAAGGAAAAACTTTTTCGAACTTCAAAATTCAAGGAACTGAAATATCTGATGTGCGGGCATCAAATACAGGAAAAACCTACGTTACTACCAAATCCGCCGGCCTGTTTCTATTCGAAAGAGGCGCAGTTTTCCGTCGTTTAGGTGATGGGAGCCAGAAGAAGCTTCAATCGATTTTTGAAGACTCCAACGGCAATTTGTGGATAGAGACGCCCAACGCCGGTGTTTATAGGTATTCGCCTACTGATGGAAAGTTCAAATATTTTACTTCGAAGGGCCAGAATCCTTACGGCGATAAAGGCTACAATATTTTTGAGGATGTAAATCATGTGGTATGGGTAAGATTAAAGAATGCAGATTTTGGATATTTTAACCGTGCAGAAGATAGACTAGACTTCTTCTACAATGAGCCTGGTGCTTCAAATAAGCTTTTTTCGAACAGTGTAGTTTCTGCGCTTTCAGATAGCAAAGGGGTTCTTTGGTTTAGCTCCCGAAATGGAGGTCTCAATAAGGTTGTCTTCCCTTCGAATAACTTTAAGCATCATCTGCTGATTAAGGATCCAAATGCAAAGTCTGATAACGAAGTACGAGCTCTATTCCAAGATCAGGATGGTAAAACGTGGATTACCTCTAAAACTGGAAAGTTGCGGGTATATAAAAATGGTAAAGAAATCAAAGGGCTCTTAAGTGCTCCTTATCCAGAATTAGGAAGAATATATTGTATCACAGAAGGAAAAGACGGAACCATTTGGATTGGGACAAAAGGTCAGGGCCTTTTGAAGTTAGATCCTCTGAATAAAGAAAGAACTCAGTACAAGTTAACTCGCTTCGTCCGAGAGTTGAATAATCCTTATGGTATAAGCGGTGACCAGATATACTCAATACTGGTCGACGATAAGGGCAGGGTATGGGTCGGAACATTTGGTAAAGGGTTAAATCTGCTGGTTTTTGAAAACGGAAGATATAAGTTCAGAAATACTAATAATACCTTCAAAAAATATCCGAATAAAGCTTTTAATGTTATCAGGCATATAATTCAAGGGCCAGATAAACGGATCTGGCTAGCTACGACAGATGGCTTATTGCGTTTTGATCCAAACCAAGACCTGGACAACGTTTCATTTATAAAAACTACAAAGATACCAGGAGACAGGTCGAGCCTTGGTAGTAATGATGCGTTATATATCTATCAGGCCCGCGATAAGAATATCTGGATCGGTACTTTTGGAGGAGGAGTAAGTAAATTGATTTCTTCTCCTTCAGATCTAAAGCAACCTCTGCGGTTTAAGACATTTACCAGAGAACAGGGGCTACCTAACGACATAATTCTTAGCATAGTTGAAGACGACATTGGCGGACTATGGATCGCTACTGAAAATGGATTATCCAGGCTAGATCACAGGAGGGGCATATTTAGAAATTATGATAATTATGATGGCTTGCCCAAAACCCGTTTTTCAGAGTCAGCCGTTTTTAGATCTAACACAGGAGAGATATATTTCGGATGTCTTAACGGTTATATTTCTTTTCGCCCGGACAAGCTGGTTAATCAGAAATTCAAGTCTTTACTAGCACTTACCAATTTTCAGCTATACAACACAGACATTAATACAAGAAATTCAAATCCGGGTATAAAATATGCCATTAATTATGCCAAGGAGATTATACTTAGGTTCGACCAGAACTTTATAGCTTTCGAATATGCTCTTTTAGATTTCAGGTTGTCAAAAAATATCTCATACTCTTACATACTCGAAGGCTACGATAAGACGTGGCATCACGTAAAGAATCAACGAAAAGCTGCCTATACCCAAATACCTCCAGGGAAATATACGTTTAAAGTAAAAGTTACTGACAGTTATTACTTCAGTAATCTTCCCGAAAAGGAAATATCAGTCCATATACTAAAGCCTTGGTGGTTAAGTAATTGGGCGATTCTTGGCTATTGTTTAGCCGCGTTGGTAATTATTGAAATAATCAGAAGAGTTGCTTTAACGCTTATCAGGTTAAAAAACAAGGTAGTTGTAGAAAAAAAAATGACAGAGCTGAAATTACAGCTTTTTACAAATGTTTCTCACGAACTCAGGACGCCTCTTACACTCATTGTAAACCCATTAAATAGAATTGGAGAAACCGAAAACCTAAGTTCAAAAGGCCGCGAGTATTTAGAGATAGCAGATAAAAATACTAAAAGAATGCTTCGCTTCATTAACCAGCTTCTCGACTTAAGAAAGATCCAAAGTCAACAATTTAAATTAAGTGTTCAAAGCATTGAGCTTGTTAGCTTTCTCAATCAGATAGCCTCTTATTTCAATGACATTTGCTCTGAAAAGAATATCCAATTAAAAGTGGTTTGCTCGTCCAATGAATGTATTGTGTGGGGTGATGAAGAAAAGATTGAGATTGTGTTTTTTAATATCATATCAAATGCTATCAAATTTACTCCCGTAGGAAAGCATGTTTATGTCGAAGTAGACGCCCATGGCGAAAAGTATGTAACTGTCAGTGTTATTGATGAAGGAGTAGGAGTGAGTGAGGATAAGCTGCAAGATATTTTCAAACTTTATTACGAAGGGGATAATAGGCAGGATAAGGCATTTAAAGGTACCGGTATTGGTTTGGCATTAAGTAAGGATATAATTACACTTCATAAGGGAAGGATATCTGCCAGCAATAATAAAGAAGAAGGAATTACAGTGGCGGTAGAACTGCTTAAAGGAAATTCACATTATAACCCCTATGATATCGTGTCAGAAAGAACTGTAATCAATCAGGTAGTTGAAAGCAAACCCATTAAAGTTCAGAATATTGAGCCACCCGGAAATACAGATGGTCTTCCAAAAATATTGATTGTTGAGGATAATACAGAGTTAAGAAAGCTTCTTGCTGATCAGTTTAGTTCACGCTACCAGGTTCTTGAAGCAGAAAATGGAAGGCAAGGATGCAAGAAGGCTGTAGAATTTCAACCTGATGTCATCCTCAGCGACGTTATGATGCCCGAGATGGACGGAATTCAAATGCTTAATCAATTGAAAAGTGAAATGGAAACAAGCCACATTCCAATTATCCTACTAACGGCAAAGTCTTCGATTGAAGATCAGATAAACGGTCTTTCTTTTGGGGCAGACTATTATGTCACAAAGCCATTTCACACTGATTATATCGAGCACTTGATAAAGAATTTGGTAACACAGCGTCAAAGGATTCTTAGCAATATTCTTGAGAAAACAAAAGTTGTAAAATTAGAACCCAGTGAAATATTTATAACACCCCGAGATGAAAAGTTCTTGAAAGATGTGATACAGATCGTAGAGACTAAAATGTCGGATATCCACTTTAAAATTGATTCTGTTGCGGAAGGTATAGGAATGGGACGAACAACCTTCTTCAAAAAAATCAAAAGCCTTACGAATATGTCGCCCGTTGAACTGGTAAGAGACATACGGCTTAAAAGGGCAAAACAACTTTTGGACACAGGTGAAATGGGAGTTACCGAAGTTGGTTATATGGTCGGGTTCAATAGTTCCAGTTATTTCAGCACGTGCTTCAGAGAAAAATATAATGTTGCTCCATCTGAATATTTAAAATCTAAACAGTAATTACAGCTGATTGCAAATTGATTTTTGCCTAAAAAACAGGCGACGTGGGAGTGCTATGCCATTTTTTTAGCCTTAACATTCCATCTGGTTTTAGGATATGGGACAAGAAGGATGCGCGTAGAGATTATAAAACGAAGAATAAATGCTCTGTGGTTGATGTGCCAGCCAGTCAGCTACTAATTCAATATAGAAAATAGACACCTTTAATTATGAAAGTTAAGAAATGGATTTATGCTATCGGACTTTTAGTTCTTACTTCTGCGGTAGCAGTAGCACAATCCGGGACAACTAAAGAGGTTCAATACCTTTCGGGAACAGATGTTAAGAATACTAAAACCTGGGATTTCTGGGTTACAGGAGGGCGTAAAAGTGGTTTCTGGACTTCCATCCCCGTGCCCTCTCACTGGGAACAGCATGGCTTTGGTGGTTACAATTACGGCCGTGACTATGTGACATACGGCAAGAACTTTAGATTTAATGATGAAAAAGGATTATACAAGTACCAGTTCGATGTGCCCGTATCTTGGCAGGGAAAAGATGTGTATATCGTTTTCGAAGGCTCGATGACGGATACAGAAGTAAAGATCAATGGGAAATCTGCTGGCCCAATTCACCAGGGAGCCTTCTATCGCTTCAAATATAACATCAGCGATAAGCTGAAATATGGCCAAAGAAACTTGTTAGAGGTCACCGTTAGCAAAATGTCGGCAGATAAATCCGTTAACAATGCCGAACGGTTGGCAGATTACTGGATTTTTGGAGGCATCTATCGCCCCGTACTACTTGAAGCCCTACCGAAAGAACATATAGACTGGGTGTCAATTGACGCGAAGGCTAATGGGGCATTCAACCTAAATGTGTATCTTAAAAATGCTGGATCAGGCAGAGAAGTATTAGCGGAGATCGTTGATAAAGCTGGCAGAGTTGTGGGAACTGGCTCGGTGAAAACAACAGGAAAAGACTCGGTTGTTAACCTCAAAACTACTGTGAAGCAACCCGCACTCTGGGCGGCAGAAACTCCGAACCTTTATAAGGTTAACATTTATCTTAAAAACAATGGGAATCTAGTTTATAAAACTTCGGAAAAATTTGGCTTCCGGACTATTGAAGTTCGGAAGCAGGACGGTATCTATATAAACGGAACCAAAATTAAAATAAAAGGAGTAAACCGCCACGTGTTCTGGCCAGAGTACGGACGTGCAACCTATCCAGAAGCAGATCTGATAGATGTAAAGCTGATCAAGGAAATGAACATGAATGCAGTTCGTTGCTCGCATTACCCGCCCGACGCCAATTTTCTGCGAGTTTGTGATTCTCTTGGTTTATACGTAATCGACGAACTGGCGGGCTGGCAAAAAGCATACAGCACAAAGGTTGGAGAAACGAGAGTAAAGGAAATGGTAACGCGTGATGCCAATCATCCCTCTATTTTATTCTGGAGCAATGGCAATGAGGGTGGGCATAATAAGGATCTGGATGATGACTTTGCCAAATATGATCTTTCTGCCAGAATAGTCATCCATGCCCATCACCGTCCGGGAAATGCTATCAACGGCATCGATTGCAATCACTATGAAGATTATTACAGTGCAGAAAAAATAGTTGCTGATACAAACCTGTATATGCCAACTGAATTTCTTCACGCAATGCATGACGGCGGAGGTGCAGCTGGCCTTGCTGATATGTGGGATCTCCACTGGAATTCAAAAAAGGGAGTAGGTGGTTTCATTTGGGATTTTGCAGATGAAGGCATTATGCGAACAGATCTGAATAATATGATCGATGTTAATGGGACAAATGCCGCCGATGGAGTTGTTGGTCCTCATCGCGAGAAGGAAGGAAGTTTCCACGCTATCCGCGAGATTTATTCACCAGTCAGAATAAGCCTGAAAGCATTGCCCGAAAATTTCAAAGGTGAAATTCCGGTAGAAAACCGTTTCAATTTCACCAACCTGAAAGAATGCAGTTTTGAGTGGGAGTTGCTTAAATTCAATAAAAAGCAAGACGACGACGTCGGTTATACTTTAATAAATAAGGGAGTTATCTCAGCTCCCGATGTTGCTCCTGTAGCGAAAGGAGTTCTAAAAGTAAACCTACCTGCCAGATGGAAAAGCAGTGATGCCCTTGCTATTCGAGCATACGATCCATATAAAAATGAGGTTTACCGCTGGGTTTGGAAGGTAAAGTCTAATACCCAACTATTGGAAGAAGTTTTAAATGCTGAAAGAGCAGACGGCAGTGCTGTCGCAACCGAAACGGATAGTTCGATTACTTTGAAAGCCAATGGGATATCCATCAGCTTAAGTAAAAGGACGGGTAAGCTGATTAATGTCAAGAACGAGAAAAATCCTCAATTATCCTTCGATAACGGTCCTGTGCTGGCGAGCGGAAATAGCACTTTTACGGGAATTAAGTCGATTAAAGAAGGGAACGATATTATTGTAGAAGCTTCTTATACAGGGGACATGACATCTGTCAGGTGGAAAATGCAGCCTTCGGGATGGTTAGAGATGTCTTATCAATACTCCTTAAACGGCAAGTATCCTTTTGGTGGTATTAGTTTCGATTACCCTGAAGGGTTAGTTACTGGAGTGAAATGGTTGGGAAAAGGGCCATATCGTGTCTGGAAAAACCGGTTGCAGGGAGTAACATTCGACGTGTTTGAAAAAAGGTATAACAATACCCAGACTGGTACCTCACCCTGGATCTTTCCCGAATTCAAAGGCTACTATTCTGAAGTCGTATGGATGGAACTAAGTACAATGGAAGGGAAATTTACTATCGCAAGCCCTGATAATGATCTTTTTGTTCGCCTGTTTGATTTTTACGCGATTAAAGGACAGAAACCTCATCCGCAACTTCCAACAGGTAATATTTCCTTCCTGGATGGGATTCCACCAGTAGGTTCAAAAATGGGAATCAACTATGAAAATGTCAAAGGATTAGGACCAAGCAGCGATCTCAATGAATTTAACGGGCCTATAAAACGAACGCTCTATTTCTATTTCGGGATTCCAAAACCTGTAGAAGATTAGCAGTTTATGACGCGAGGGAAGATGCCTCAATGGATTGAGGTCTTATTGCATTTGTATTGCTGAACGAAGCCTATATGCGATTGTTCGGATAGTATCTAATCGAAGGAATTCGCACTGCTTATTCAATAGTTAACCACCTATCCCAAAACAAACAATGAACATACACACTCACACAATAGATAAAAAAATGGCAAGCTTAAGAATTGGACACTTCTTTTTGTTATTAATCCTCACTGGGCAGGTATTTGCCCAGCCCTCGAAATTATTAACGTTATGGTACAACAAGCCTGCTGAAAATTGGAACGAAGCTCTTCCTATTGGGAATGGAGCACTAGCTGCAATGATATTTGGCGATGTAACTAATGAGCGAATTCAGTTAAATGAAGAAACAATCTGGGCCGGAGAGCCGGGAAACAATGTGCCAGAAAACGTTTATGAACCAATCCAGCAAATAAGGAAATTACTATTCGAAGGGAAGTATAAGGAGGCGCAGGATTTGTCTAACGCGACCTTTCCTCGCCAGGCACCTGCCAACCTTAACCATGGAATGCAATATCAAACCGCAGGCAACCTATATATCCGATCTAGTTATGCTGGTCCGGTCACGAAATACCGTCGTGACCTGGACATTAGCAAAGCAGTAGCCAGCGTAACCTATCAAACAGGAGGTGTCAACTATAAACGTGAATTCATTGCTTCGTTAACCGACCGGGTTATTGCGGTAAGACTCACAGCAGATAAATCGGGAAGTATTTCGTTCGGGTTAGGGATGGATAGCCCCTTCAAAGAATATCAGGTTCAAACTCAAAATGGTAAACTGTTACTTGCAGGTTTAACCTCATCGGTTGAGAATAAGAAAGGCAAAGTTCGCTATCAGGTGCAAATTCGACCTGTTGTGGAGGGAGGTAAAATATCAATCTCCGATACCAGCATACACGTTTCTAATGCAAATTCTGCAACCTTAATTATTTCTATCGGTACTAACTATCGCAGCTATAATGATATAAGCGGGAATGAAGTAGAAAAGGCCGCGATTTACCTGCGTCAGGCGGCGAAAAAGAGCTACGAGAGGCTTAAGTCAGAACATATTTCTGCTTATAAAAAATACTTCGACCGTGTAAGCCTGAATCTTGGTGTGACCGATGCTGTTAATAAACCAACTGATATCAGAATTAAGGAATTTGCTAAAGGGAATGATCCCGCCCTGACTTCTCTTTACTTTCAGTTTGGACGCTATCTATTAATATCCAGCTCGCTTCCAGGAACACACCCGGCAAACCTGCAGGGAAAATGGAACGACAAATTAAGTCCACCATGGGATAGTAAGTATACTGTGAATATAAACACCGAGATGAATTACTGGCCGGCAGAAGTCACAGCCTTGCCAGAATTGCACGAACCCTTGTTTAAAATGCTTAAAGATCTAAGTGTTACAGGTCAGGAAAGCGCCGCTGGCATGTACCATGCACGGGGCTGGAACCTGCATCATAATACAGATCTATGGCGAATAACCGGAGTTGTAGATGGTGGCTTTTATGGCATGTGGCCAATGGGTGGGGCATGGCTTACTCAACACATCTGGCAACATTATTTATTTACAGGCGACAAGAAGTTCTTGGAAGAGTACTATCCCGTATTAAAGGGAGCCGCACTATTTTACGTGGATATATTACAGGAAGATCCCGCGAACAAATGGCTGGTTGTATCTCCGTCTATGTCACCGGAGAACAAATATGAACCTGGAATAGGCATAACTGCCGGCGCCACAATGGATAATCAACTTGTGTTTGATGTCTTCTCTAACGTGATCCGCTCAGCATCAATCCTAAAAAAGGATAATCTATTTGCCGATACACTTTCTGCTCTTATCAAACGCCTGCCTCCCATGCAGATTGGACAGTATGGCCAACTACAGGAATGGTTGCAAGATTGGGATAAACCGACAGACAATCACAGACATGTTTCCCATCTATACGGACTGTTTCCAAGCGCTCAAATATCTCCATCTCGAAATCCCGAACTATTTGAGGCTGCAAAAAATAGTCTAACTTATCGGGGAGACAAATCAACCGGGTGGTCAATGGGTTGGAAAGTTAATTTGTGGGCAAGATTGCTGGATGGAAATCGTGCGTATAAATTAATAGAAGACCAGTTGAATCCAGCTTCAATAGAAAAATCAGGACAGAGTGGGGGAACGTATCCTAATCTCTTTGATGCACATCCTCCTTTCCAGATTGATGGAAATTTTGGTTGCACATCAGGCATCGCAGAAATGCTTTTACAGTCGCACGATGGCGCAATTCATCTTTTACCGGCGATCCCCGATAATTGGCCAAAAGGGAGCATAAAAGGACTTATCGCCCGAGGGGGATTTATGATCGATATGGATTGGAAAGATGGAAAGGTTACTTATCTCAGGATAAAATCCAATTTAGGCGGAAATTGCAGGCTTAAAGTTCACAACGATCTTACTGCTAAAGTAGCCATTTTGCGTCCGGCAAAAGGGGAGAACCCAAACCCGTTTTATCATGTGTCACCTGTTAAACGACCAATTCTGTCAGAGAAAGCGAATTTGAAGGGTATCTCGGTAAATAAAGGAATAGTGTACGATGTAAATACAAAAGCTGGTAGTACCTACGAGTTTTTTAATAGATAGTAACCAAGGTAAATACACTCCGGAACAGATATTATTGGATGCCAAAAATTGTAGATATATGGATAATTTTCGGAAATACTGATAAATCTAATGTAAACACGAAAAAGGTTTATCACACCTTCAGTTACGAGATCGTTCTAGCAGATGCCGCGGCACTAATAAATCTTTTGGATTTAACCGAACTTGAAAAAATCAATTCCTCTTAAAGTTTATCTGGGTGATGGTAGTATTGCTTCTTTTCTTTTTTGCTGTTAAGCTACCACCACCAAGTTACCCTGAATATAATTTGGCTCTTAATTAAATAAAGTTCCGCAATGAAAATTGATTTTGACAAAGCCAGCTTTAGGGATTTTGAGAACATTCCCGGCCTTGGCGTGAATGAGCGTTCTGCTCTGTTTTTAAATTATATTAACAGGCTGAAGGAGCGCGGCCTGTTACATTATCGTTACTTAATATCTAGTCCTTGCTCTCCGGTAGTAGAGCTGGAGCTTCCTGGAAAACCTCCTCGCCCATATGTTAGCCTTGTGTCTAACGACTACCTAGGTTTTACACAGCATCCGAAAGTAAAAAAGGCGGCAATAGCGGGAATCGAGGATTTAGGAACAGGCTCTGGAGCATCGCCAGCCATAGGCGGTAACTTTGCCTTACATGAAGCGTTAGAAAAAAAGATAGCCAGCTTTTTCCGACGAGAAAACGCAATTCTTTACACCACCGGTTATACAGCTAATTCTGCGACACTTCAGTGCTTACTGAAGAAAGAAGACATTGCCATCATTGATGCAGGAGTTCATACCAGTGTAATTGAGGGTTGTCTGCTGACCAACGTAAAAACGTTTCCTCATAACAACCTGGAAGCATTGGAAAGAATCCTTCGTTTGACAAAGGATCAATACCGGACAAAGATGGTTGTAATTGACGGCGTTTATTCTCAGGATGGTGATTTAGCTCCGTTAAAGGAAATTGTTAAACTGGTTAAAGACTATGATGCCCTTTTAATGATGGACGACGCACATGGCACGGGCGTAATAGGTGCGACTGGAAGGGGAGTAATTGAACTGAAAAATCTTTGGGAAGAGGTCGATATTATTTCCGGCACTTTCAGTAAAACTTTCGGGCAAATCGGTGGCTATGTCGTGGGTTCTAAAGAATTAGTTAATTTCTTGAAGTATCAGAGTCGCCAGCATCTTTTCTCAGTAACAGCTACTCCGGCTTCAGCAGGCATTTTAAAAGCGATCGACCTAATTGATGAAGAACCTATTTGGCAACGCATGCTCTGGGAAAATGTAGAATATCTACGATCTGGTCTTTTAGGTTTGGGTTTAGATTTAGGAACCTCAGCCTCGGCCATTTTACCAGTTAAACTAGGAGATAGGGTACTGGCAGGAAAGGTGGCAGGTTTGCTGCTGGATGCAGGAGTATATGCCAATCCTATTATGTATCCGGCAGTTGCTCTTAATGATGCACGTATACGTATGAGTGTTATGGCAACACATTCTCGAGAACAACTTGACCAGGTGTTGAACGCATATGAGTACGCCATAGCTAAACTTAATCTAAAAGCAGTTGAAGTGACTAATGAAGACTAGAAGGAAACGGGACGAGATACTACGAATTGTTATGGAAGCAGTGGAAAGTATCTTGCATGAAAAAGGCTTCTCCGGATTAAGTATAAACCAGATTTCTCTGCGTGCTGGTGTAGCTAAGTCTACAATCTACGACCATTATCAAAGCAGGAATGGTTTGCTCTTGGCTTACATAACGAAAAAGGATTTTTGGTTGCCCACATTTGAGAAACTCAAAGAGGAGAAAAAGCCGGAGGGAAATCAGTTGAAAGAATTCTATATCCGAATGCTCCAGCAGCAACTTGAACACGTTTTTTCGAAAAAGGAGATGCAGCAGTTTGTGCTCTGGCAAATCTCGGAGGAAAATAAACTCATCAAAAGCATTTGTCAAAAGAGGGAAGATGAAGGAGAGAGGTATCTGGAATGGATGAAATCCGCTTTTGAAAATAGTCATGTTAATTTTCGAGCTCTAAATGCTCTCCTGATAGGAGGTATCTACTATTTAGCTTTACATTCCTCCATAAATGCGAGTACTGTTTGTGGGATTTCTCTTAATAAGAAAGAGGACTTTCAGGAAGTCATTAGAATGATTGAAATAATATTAGATAGTATGTGGCCAAAAGAAGGAGAAAAATTAACCGCAATTTCCAATGCTATTTGATTTCAATTGATCAATTAGTAAACATACGTATATTTGAAAACTAATTTAAAAATGAACAAAGTATAGAAGAAAAGACAGATATAAACATATTGACCTCATAAGCGTCACCTTGATTCTCTAAATTGACAAAACTGGTAATTTTAAAATAGAACGAGAAACAATGCGACGCCTGCCAAAGCGCGGGCGTGCAGAGTTATGGTTCTATTTGGGTATACCAGTGCCCGTCGATTTCATAGCCCTAGCTGTAAGTCCTGCGCCTCTATTTAAGCAGGTCAATTCTAAATCTCTACGGAATCCGTCCGAACCTCTAAAAGAGAATTTGCAAACTGAAAATTAGTCTTATCGAATTTAACAAGTGAAGTCTTTGGCTTTGGATACCTATGTCCAGGCGAATTGCTTTGCTTATAAATATTCCTTCACTATCTATGATAACAGAACAATCAGAACATCGCTATAATACCTTAAAAGAAGAACTTGATTTAATTGCGGAAATGGGCATTTCATCCGTGAAACGTTTAAATACATCCCTTACTGCGATTCGATCCGCCCTTAGCGATATAAAAACATTTCTCGCTTCAACGACTTTTGCTGATACGCAGGACGAAATACACTTTTTTAAGCTTATCAAGCCCCGAATAGTTGCCGAACAGATCTACGTTTTAGAATCCTTTACCGCCGAAGCAGAAAAGCCTCGTTGTGATAAAACAAGAATTAATGCTTACTACAAACAAGAGCTACGCATTGTAGACCGTTTCTTTATTCGTCATAAATTCCTTTACCAATATTACCGAGAGGGCTTGACGGAAATGGATAAACTGTTATTTCTTCGTTCTTCGCCAGATCCTGAATTTCTTTACAGAGATGCTATAGACCGCGACCGGGATTTTTCGAGTCCGGCGGATAGTCTCTTCGCTCGTTTTATGGCTTATGAACGTTTGCAGGACTTTCTACTATCTCAACTAGAAAGTTATTCAGATAAGTCTGAAAAGGAGACTAAGTCTTCGGAGCAAGGGCTGGTATGGACAGGAGATTCCATTAATCTTGTTGAAATTGCGTATGGTATCTGGCTTGCCGGTCAGCTAAACCACGGAAATGCAAACATCTCTCAAATTTTCCGCTTCTTGGAACCTACATTTCAAGTAAAATTAGGCAAAGCCCACCGGAGATGGCTGGACATTTCTGAAAGGAAGCGGGATAGTTATACAAAATTCCTGGACCGTATGACGGAGTTGATTAAGCAGCGAGTTGATAAGGAGTTGGAGCTGTAAAAATTAAAATTCAAGTGTTTGATGGAGCAATCAAACACTTCTTTTCAAATGTTATCTAGCTTATATCTTTCTAATTTTTACCGAAAGAAAACTTATGATCAGTTTTTAAAAAAAAGTTTCGATATACTCAGTATATCTTTCAGGTGGAAAGTCAATAGAAATAAAGAATTGAACTAAATTAATCTTAGACTTAATTTATTGTAAATAATCTTAAAGTTTGTCTTTCCACGGTATTTCAAAAGTTCGAAAAAATGTCCTCAATGTAAATCTCAAATGGCTTTATATTATTTTCTAACAAGGGAATAGGTATTCTTTATATCATTAAACTCTGATGTATCTGAACATTTGAGCTTTGTAATTTGGGTGGAAAACTGCAAGTTAATTATATATGGTTACAGTTCTCGGAAGGCCATTATCGACTGTAGGAAGAGATAAAAGGTTTACCCAATTCATTAATAAAGTGCATTTGACTTTTCCTCATTGTCATCCCAAACTTACTTCTAGATTTTTAGGCTATATTCCAGTCCGTACTTAACCGTTGTTTTGAATCGCGCCAATAAGGTTTTGTAATACTATAGTAGTATTTCCAATCTCCTCATCAGACTCATCGAAGTATCCTCTAAATGTGGCATAACATCCAGTACGTTGTATTCTAACTAAGATAGCGTTGAGTTCCTCAGCCTCAATATTCAGCTTTTTCTTAATTTCACTCTTGAAATCCTCCCAATAGCTTGAGGTAAGTTGCAAAGGGTTAAGATCCGTTTGACTAAGAGAAGCATGTTTCTCAAATTCTAATTTAACGGAAAGAATAATAAATTCTCTTTCGGTTAGTTCGTTCAAAATCTGTTCATATTCCTCAAATTCATCTATTTTAATTTCGTCCCTATATAACGATTTCAATATGGCTGCAAATGCTTTAATTTCAACGTCACTTCTGTTTTGATTAACATAGTTAACAGTGGCAAAAAATGCATGTAAATTGTCACTATTTTCTATAATCTCAGGGCTTAGTTTAACCTCCTCGTTGTTTAGTTCGTCGAAAAATGTTCTTAACTTTTTCGTTTTCATTGAGTTAACATATCCACTGAGCACTGTGTCTGCAACTGCGCCAATTGGAAAACCATTTAGAGTAGCAAGTTGAACAAGGGCCTTTAGCAATGGTTGTGATTCGTAACGCTCATGGAGTTTTATGATAGATGTTTCAAGTTCTTCCATTATCAAATTTAGTTCTTTTGAAGACTAACACAAAGTAGTAACTGGTTAGATGTTAGACATGGTAAAAAGTATAGGAAACTTATCAATAACATATTATTATACAATCCCAGCTGGTTCAATCGGTAACAAAAGTTATTGCGACCAATTTTTAAGCCTGTGCTTTCTAAGAGAAGCATTAAAATCGTTTACTATTCCCTTTTCTTTTATCTTTATATTCGTGCAATACAAATATGAGAATAGATAAGATCGGCATACAGAACTTTCGAAATATAGGTGGGATGACTGAATACCGTTTAAATCCCAGCTTCACAGCTATAATTGGGATCAATGGTAAAGGGAAATCATCCATACTTAATGCTCTTAAAATTGCTTCTGGTGCTTACCTTCTTGGTATTCCGGACGCTCCTAAACGCCACATCTATGAGAATGAAATTAGAAGAACAGATCATGGAAGTCATCTTATAAAAAACACTCCAGTAGTTATTCGGGCAGAAGGTGAAATCTATGGACAGCGTTTGAGTAAACCCTGGTGCCGGCAAATACCTGAAGGCAGATATAAGACGACTGCTAACGAAGTAGATATCGGCGAGATTAAAACAATAGCCCAGAACCGTTACACTTCGTATCTTCATGGTAGCCAAGTTGATAACCCTGTGATAGCTTTTTTTGGAACGGAAAGGTTAAATGGATCGGGAAGGAATACCCTTGGTCCATACAATGGTAGGGAGGTTTTCAAATATGGATATTACAACTGGCATGAAATGCAGGCTGGCACTTATAATTACATTAGCTGGTTGCAGAGCCATCGGTTTATGGTCAAGGAGAAACGCGAAAGTGCAGATCTTTACAAGGCATTTTTGCAAGCTATTAAGCGTGCTATACCTTTCATAGAAGACTTAGACTTTGATGGTCAGGAATTAAGACTAAAAGTAAGGATGATTCACGAAGAAGAAGCAGGGCCATATTTGCCCCTAAGTCTGCAAAGTGATGGTGTGAAAACGATGACAGCAATGGTAGCCGAACTAGCATATCGATGCATTATGCTAAATGCTCATCTGAAATCTAATGCAATATGCAACAGCCAGGGAATTGTAATGGTCGATGAATTGGATTTGCACTTGCATCCCAACTGGCAGCGACATGTTGTCGCTGATCTCAAAAGTGCTTTTCCCAAAATTCAATTTGTAGTTACTACGCATTCTCCTTTTATAGTACAGTCATTGCGGAATGACGAACTTATTAACCTGGACGCCATTGGTGACATTAGTCCAAAGGATTTGACGCTTGATGAGGTCTCCACACATGTGATGCGAGTTGAAAGCGAATATTCTGTAGAAAATGAAGATAAATACAACAGTTCTAGAGATGTTCTAAAGAAATTAAAGGATCCGAAAGTAAGCGTTCGCGAAATTGATGAAGAAATAAAAGAGATATCAGATCCGGCGTTAAGAGCTTTTCTGGAATTGAATAAGATGGCGAAGGGTAATAAATAAATAATATGCGACCGATAGAGAAGGGGAAGTGCCCGCAAATAGCAGGCACAGATAAAGTTGTTACAGAATATGGACAATGGAGATCTGACCTGTGTGATCGTATTGGTGAATATTGTGTTTATTGTAACATGCCAATAAATCATGCTCTTCAGGTTGAGCATGTAGTACCAAAGGTTCCTGTTTCCGGAGCTCCCGCCGGGGCTAAGTTAGCTTGGGATAATATGGTACTGGCATGCGGACCATGCAACCGAGCCAAATCAAATAAGACAAGTAATATTTCCCTTCATTATCTTCCAGAAAGTCATAATACACATCTTCCTTTTGCTGCGATTGCACATTCTACAATCCCTAAGGCGTGTATCATTGCTCCTGCAATTGGCTTAAAAAGAAATCAGCTGACAAAAGCAAAAAGAACGATAAAATTGTTGAATTTACATGTTGTGGATGAACGAGATAAGATTGTCGATTTGCGGTGGAAAAAGCGTGCTGAGGCACAGCTATTAGTGAATAGTTTGTATGATATGTTGCAATCTACCAAAGTTCTTGCTGGATTTGATGAAGATAAGTTTGCTAAAAATATTGCTTTGGTAGCGAAAGGATGCGGTTTTTTTAGTCTTTGGTATACAGCTTTTGAGAATGAACCAAAAGTAATGGAGAAACTTACTGATAATACCATAATCCCCGGAACAGCATTAAGTTGTTTTGACAAAACAAATGGTTTTAAACCGCTTCCGAGAAACACAGGGACTGATCCAATTTAACTATAGAGAAGACTGTTAGATGAATTCAGGTCGCTATTAGGAAGAGAGGTTAATTTGTAAACTTCATTCTCATTCTTTTCATCCTCGATTAATTTTACAAAAGCATCTTCCACATCATCCAAAAACTTCGCTACCTTCAAATGCCCGTCATATCCATTATCCAATTCCTGCAACTTCTCAAAGGGAATATAAACAGATAAATAAAAACCAAGAGAAAGCGTTAAATACTTTCTTTGAGATTGCTTGAAATTAGACTCCCATTTTGCCTGTCCTCGCCAATCCTTGTTCAAATGTTCATCCATAAATTTCTCAAATTCAAGCCATTCCTCTCGCTTGTGCCAACCTGAAATATCTTTAAAATTTTCTAAAGTATGCGTTTCTTTCCCTGGGTGCAGCTCAGAATCAGAAGCAGTTACACCACCTATAAATCTATTAAAATGACACAGCTTATATTCTCGGACAACGGAAAGCGAAAATTTCTCGTCAGCCACTTCGAGTTCTGTCTTATACTTCCAATGCATTTTGTTAGAATATACATGCCAGCCTTGAGTTTTAGTATTCCCAGGCCAAATTTGAATTACAAGATCAGTTTTTGAAAAGTAAGGGATAATTTCGGTTGCCCAAGGCTTATTCAACCTCATTGCGGTACGATCATACGTCCTAAGCAAATTCTCCCCATTTCTAGTAGAACCCATTGCATAGAATAGCCTCTCGTAAATCCCTTTGCTTTCCGCTGTAAGAAATTTCAACGGCGTAGTTGGAATCCAAGAAGAGTATTTATCGTGCAGTAAATCAATAAAGTCATCTAGGAAAATTGAACTCCTACTGGTCATTGAATTAAAATTCTTCGTCTGAAATAATAATGCAGCGAGCTCCGCCCAGCTAATTCCTCTGTAAATTGGCTGAATAGCATTCTCGATGAAAATACAGGTTTGCTGATGCAACTGCTTTCGACAGTCTTCGGGAGTCCTTTTTATTTCGAAAATGATTAGAATATCGTTAATTTGGATAGTTAAGTCAGTAATGTTCTTTTTAGCTAATTTTGGAGCTAATTGAAAGGACTTATCAAAAGGAAGCGCAACTTCAGTAAGAGCAATCGCATACAATTTTCGACATTGCTCTACCAAACCTTCAGTGTTTTGCTGGATATCCACTTTAAAACTTCGTTCGTTGGGACCCGTATTAACAATAAAATCCAAATCTTCCCTTTCAAGATACTTCTCCAGAAACCGATACATCAATAAATTATCGTGAGTCAGGCAAAGTGCTAATGCTCTTGTCAGGTTGTTCTCTAAAATCGTGTTGTCTTCACTTTGATGATAATGGCGGAAAAGTTTCAGGTGTTTATCTAAACTCATAAAGAAAATTTAGGCTAAGATAATTGTTCGTTCAAGTTTTCCTTTTTTGAGTCTCTTAATCATGTTGGATTTTATCACAAAGTAACTTCTGCCGTTTTATCCCAAGAGATTTTCTATTTTAACACACTGTATTCGATGATGTTAGCATTTTCCCAAGATGGGAAGACATTCTGTTCGGCCATATGTAGTAATTACTTACTGGCTGTGAAAAAATCGAGGGACATTGGCATATTAATAGCTGAATAAATTCCTTTGGTTTCATTATATCCAATTGGATTCTGTTCAATCAGGAACTGCAGACTTTGCTTAAGTTCTGGAATAAATAAGTCTTCGATCATTGTAATAAATTTACCGGATGTCTCATATGCCTTTTTTACTGCGGCGAAGTCCGGCTGATGAAATGTTTTAATTATTGAATCAATCGCTGGCCTATTTTTTTCTAAAGGATGTAATGGATAATCTCTGTCATAGTATATTTCTCCAATCCTGTTATGGATAGCATCTTCTTCATAATGCACATACTTGTTCCTCAAAGTCATTAACTCCTTAGTCTCCCTGTAGATATTACTGCCCATATCTATGTCTTCTGTCAATATTAGTGAGTAAAATCTTAGATTTTTAACTCGTTGGGCGAATTCTAGTTTTAAAAATCGAGATAATACATCGGGATATAGTTTTAATTCCGGTGTACTGCCAATTCGGATTACTAAGTTTAAATAAGACTCTACCTTAAATGCAGCATGAAGAACCATGGATTTCGCAAGTGTATGGTAGCGAACACTATTAGCGGAAAATGCTTCCAACGCTGATGAATACTTACTCATATCGGCTTGCTCACTTACGTGGGTAGCTGGCGCCTCTGGAACCGTCAAATCAATTTCCTCAATTTCTTTCCAAAGCGTCTCCACGCAACGACTATAGCTTTGATAATGGTTGATATAAATCGTATGCTTTTCAAATGTTTTTATCTTCGCTTCAATCTCTTTTATATTACGCTCGATATTGTCTTTGAAAAATAGTTCAACGTCAAACTCCCCGTCAAAGTAATATTGGACTTCAATAATAAACGGTGTTCTCCAGATGTGAATAAAGCCTTTTTTACATTCTAGTACAAAATCCCACCATATCGTATTATCCAATGGTTTTTTAACTTTCAAAAGATCAAAGAAACCGTTCGGCTGCTGGGAAACTTTCAGTGTCAGTAATGCATAAAGTTTGACAACATCCAAGTTCAAGGGTGATATCCCAATCACTTTAAACTTTTTGACGTTAGCAATATTACTTCGATACTTTGTTGGATGATCTCGCCAATTATTGATGTCTTGATAATTTTCGTCGTTAGAGATAAAATGAGGACAACTCTTATTAGTAATTTCTGATCCATGAAAGACTAGGTTCCTAAGCCCCATGCGCACTTCGTACAAATCCAAACCATGGTTCCTTTGCTCCTTGATCTTTTTGTCGTAGTAATAAACAGCAAGGAAAAATTTATCCACAATAAGTGCCATCCACGTATAGACTTGCATCGAAGATGTGTTTTGAAAATCCTCAATGAAGCTGATTTCTGGAAGACTAAAATCATGAGGGATGATGTTATTAGCTTCTATAATATTAGCAATACGTTCATTTACTGGATTAGCACTAATCTGGAAAACTGTGCCAGGAACAACCTCAAATTGATGAAGATTTTCTCTGCCTAATTCTTTTTTCTCATTGTAAGTCCAAGAGGTTGGAATCATTATACTAAATATACTTTCAGGATCTTTAAATAATTTCATAGCATGAGTGGTACTTGTGTTCTTTATCCTAATGCTTTTTACCGGGACAGAAATATACAATTTTTGCGAAGATCACGTCCGCTTAGCCTGTAAAATATAAGGCATTTTAAGACCCTAATTTCACGTAGACCCAAGGGTTTCTCTCATTAATTCTACACTAATTTAGCTTCCAGTACTCACACGGTTACGCTACGCCAAGGTAGTATTCAAAAAATGGGTATCCCTTCGGGAGCCTCCGCATTTTTCGAATCTCCACCTTGACCTTAGTGAGACCTGAAAGCTCAGCGATGCACATAATTAATTCATTTCAAACTTTAAAGAATCCAATTATGAAAAAGCATCAAGTAACAAACGAATTATTCCAGGTAGCAGAAGTAAGAATATCCTACTGCCCACGGATAAAAGCTAAAGATAGACTACAAGTCAATAGCTCTAACGAGTGCATGAACATCTTTAGAAAAGCTTGGGATCAAGACTTAATTGAATACCAGGAAGAGTTTAAAGCTATGTTTCTAAATCGTGGAAACAGAGTAATCGGAATTTATTCAGTATCAAAAGGAGGTACAGCAGGAACTGTTGCTGACCCAAAACTTATCTTTGCAGCGGCTTTAAAAGCTAGCGCCAGCTCTATAATCTTATGCCATAATCACCCGTCAGGAAATCTTAAGCCGTCTCAAGCGGATATCAATCTCACGAGGAAATTAAAGGATGGAGCTAACCTATTAGAAATATCAGTTCTTGACCATATAATCTTGACCATGTTTGATTATTTTTCATTTGCTGATGAAGGGCTACTATAAGCCCTATTTTTGATCGATTTTTTGAAATTTCTGAGATTTTAGAACTTGGGTATAGTAAAATAAGACACATGCTGAGATGTGTAAATTCTTTACATTTAAGGGTAATTTAAATAATAATTTTTGACGATGCAGCCGATATTTTCAAGAAATGAAGATTATAATAAAATAGCTTTTCTTAACTGGCGAATTGAGCAATACAGCGATATTTTAAATATGGTAAATATTGCTGATGGCTTTATGAAATCAGCTATCGAGCTTTCAAATTTCGCATTAACAAATAACAGAGAAAAAGTCGCTGATATTCTTATTTTTCCTATTTTAACTAATGCAAATCACAGTATCGAGTTGTATTTAAAGGCGATAATGTGGATGTTAAACAAAAAGATGGGAGAGGAATTAAAGATAGAGGGAAAGCATAACATTCGTCAAATTTACGCAACAGTCCGGTCAAAAATCAAGTCTTATGGTGGAGGTCTTTCTTTAAAGGATTTTACTGAAAGCACACTTGGACTATCCCTATATATTGAGGAACTATTTGAAAAGACAAATGCAACCCCAAAAGAAGATAAAATGGACTTTTCAAGGTATCCTTTCAGTGAAAAATACGTAAATCATTTTTATGTTGATGAGATCGGAAATGTAGAAGTTGATCTGGAAAATTTTATTAGTCGTTTCACTGAGATACATCAAAGCTTGGACCGAATTTCTGAATACCTTTATTATATAGAATTAAATCAAGAACAAGATTTTTAAACGAATGGAGATTAAAGTTAAAGCACTTGATACGTTAGCTGAAGGGGCTAAGTATTTTCTTCAAAAAGTCATCACGCCTCCTATTGAAAAACTGGGATTATTATTAACTGATAACGTCAAGCTATGGCGATTCAAAAATCAAGTAAAAATATTGGCAGCAGCGGAGCAACACTTGAAAAAACATGGAGTTCGAACAAGAAAAGTTGCATTAAAAATCCTCACGCCAATGCTTGAGGAGTCGTCAATTGAAGAAGATGAATCTTTGCAGGACAAATGGGCGGCGTTAATTGCAAACACTGTATCAGAAGATAGTAAAATAAATACAACGCTTTTTACTCATATCCTTAGTCAGCTTACAAGGTTAGAAGCAGAGGTGTTTGAGCTTATATTTGACGAATGCTGCACTTACAAAAATTCTGATGGAGGCATAATTATCGAACAGAATACCTCTAATTTTAGAGCATTACAAATTAAGAGTTTTGCCCCTGCTATAAACAATTGTGATATAATTATCGATAATTTACTTCGCTTAAGACTTATTCAGGAAGTTAAAACGTACAGTTTAACCATAAACACTATTACTGTATCAGCTCTTGGAAGGGATTTTTTGTTGGCTTGTCGTTATGACTAGTTTGATTATTCAATGCTGGCAAGTCATGAGCTAGCTTCATAATAATTCAAAACCTACCAGTATCACCTCGACTGTAATAGACGGAAGTCTAAATAATCTTTCAAAATTATTTAAGGTATCACCCCTCAATCCACCCCCAATTCCCATTTTCTTACCATCAACTTTGTCCCATCAGCCGGGGCAAGCCCGGAGTTCTTTGACTTCGAGGGATGAAGCATTTTCGGTGAGGAGCCGGAAATTACAGTGCAGTCAGCGCAGCAGGAGTACCTACAAGTAGGTGTTCTTCCCGCAGTTGATGAACCATAGGCAGCCAGTTTTGGCGGGTATGTAGATACCTACGTGGGTAATCCCGGTTGGGAGAGGGGGCGCAAGCCCCTTTTCTGTTTTTATAGGGCAGCGTCCCGCTACATCGATCCTATGAAAAATATTAGTGCAGCTGAAATCAGGGACGAGGTCTCCCTGGTCGATCTATTAACACGTCTTGGCTACGAGCCGAAGCGACATTACGGAAAGGAACTTTTGTATATCTCAATGCTCCGTGAGTGCGATACTTCTCCTTCCTTCTGTGTAAATGGAGAGTTAAATGTCTGGTTCGATCACGGCACAGGTAAGGGAGGGAACATTATTGATTTCGGTCTCGCTTACTGGCCCCGTTTAACCTTTCCTGAAGTTCTGCAAAAGATCGCTGAAGTATGTGCGGCGGATATGATTGCCACCGAACCACTTCGTCCGAAACTGGAGAAACCCAGACTAGCTGTAAAATTGCCTAATTATAAGATTGAACATATTGGCGAGCTTCCGTTCGATGGTCCAATTGCGTCTTACCTAAAGGCGCGGGGAATCTTTGAGGAAGGCAAAGGGTGTTTGCGCGAGATCTTTTATTATGTAGAAGATGAGAAAAAGTTCCGCAAGCATTTCCAGGCTGCTGGTTGGCAAAATGAGAACGGGGGATGGGAAGTTAGGACCAAGCATTTCAAGGGTTGTCTGGGCCGAAAGGGATTAACCGTTATTGAAAGAGATAAAAATAAACTTTCTGTATTTGAAGGGTTTATGGATTACTTGAGTTGGAAGAAAGACAGCCCGGAAGAGAAGGACAGTACGATTATTTTAAACGGAGTCGGGTTTCTCGACGCTGCCATAAAACGGGCTAGAACTTACAAACTTATCAACTTATACTTCGATCTTGACAAAGCAGGAAGAGCCGCAAACAAGGCTTTTACGGAAGCTCATCCAAATGCCGTTGATCGATCTTCGGCTTACATTGGCTACCATGACTATAATGAGAAACACATCGCCGAGGAAAAACAGAAGCAGCAGCTTTTGCAGGAACCTCCAGGTTTTTTCGAGAGGATCAAAGTTCCTTTTCGTCGTTAGCTGGTATATCCTGATATCGAAGCATCTGGTTATCCCGCTGTGAACTTATCTATATCGAAATATATCTAAGAACTTACTTATCCAGATTGATAACTTCTACCTGTCCAGATAGTGAGATAAGTTCTATCCAGATATATAATCATCAGGATATACGGATTAACCGATATCGGGATTTATAAATAGATGCTATCTGAATATTGAACTATCTGGATAATGGGATCATTTTAAATCCGGATGTTTAGAAATACATCAGCATATATATATTCAAATCAATGGATATACAGCTTTTTAGATATTAATTTATTTAGATCAGAAGATATCGGAATATAAGTTTCCGGGAAGATCTCATCAATATGCTCTGAAATACTCTTAAGCTTTAATTCTTCTTTTGCAAAGGAAGGTTCGAGGTTTGTAGAAAGGCTTGAATCGACAGCTTTACTAATAGCTTCGTTTTTGTTTTTGTAACTGCAAGTTGTGCTTTTGTGGCCACAAAAACTTGCCCTTTAGCAGGGGGGACAAAAGTTGCAACTCCTTTTGTCTTGAAGAGCTGAATTTTCAAATCAATGATCATGGCAGAAAAGAAACAATTGCGAGACAGGGTTATAAAAGTCCGGTTGAATGAGCAAGAGTTTCAGGCCTTGCTTGCATTGGAGAAAGAGCTTGGGATTAACAGGACCGATCTCATTCGAAAGAGATTGTTTCACAACACCAATGCTGTCTTTATAAACGCGAAGGAACTACTACGACTTCTTCACTTGCTTGGAGGTGAGATCGGAAGAGTAGGAAACAATATAAATCAGTTAGCAAAGCATGCCAATGTAATGAGTAAAATGGGCGTCTTATCAGATGAAATAATAAAGGATTTCGAGGAGCTTTTTGGCAATTATATCAAACTGCAAGGCGAGTTAGATCGGTTACTGCGTCAACTGCTTCGTGTATTAAACACGCGATGATTGTTAAAATTCTTGGAAGCTCTGCTGATTTCAGCGGTGTAAAATACAACACCCGAAAGATTGAAAGAGACAAAGGTGAGCTGATTAAAGCAGTAAATTTTGGTCCATTAGAGGGAATGGCTAACCTGCGTCCACAAGACTACATTAACTATTTCCGTTCCATTGCTTCTCTTAATACACGGGTCAGGTCTCCCCAGTTTCACGCCGTTATATCCTGTAAAGGCAGGACGAACTCAAGGGAAGAACTTGCCGAAATTGCAGATAAATGGCTAAAGGGAATGGGCTATGGAGAGAACCCTTATATGCTTATTTTTCATAAAGACACCGCCAATAATCATATTCATATGGTTTCAACCCGTGTTGGTCTCGATGGAAAGAAAGTCTCAGACTCGCATGAAAGACTGAAAGCCTATAGAGTGCTCGGTGAAATCAATGGTACCGATCTGAAAACGAAAGTGGAAAAAGATATAGCAGAGTCGCTTAGTTATCACTTTTCTACGCTTGCCCAGTGGAAGCTGATTTTGGAAGGCAAAGGGTATTCAATACAGGCGGAAAAAGATCATTTCAAGGTTTTCAGGTCAGCAGGAGAAGAGGGTCAGGTAAAGCTTTCTCAGGTGAATCAGCGGATTGCAGAACGAGAAAAGGATACGGGAAGAATAATGCAAATCCGGGCACTTATTCATAAGTATCAGGATCGTTTTGATAATCCAAACGCGTTAGCGGAATTTATATCTACCCGATTTTTTCTCGAAACGATTTTTCATGGCACTCCAGCTTATGGATATACCATCATTGATCATAAGGGGAAACAGGTATTCAAAGGAAGCGAGATTGTGTCTCTTGCTGAATTTACTGATTCTCCCTCTGCAGCAAAAAATGTCTCAAACCCGGAACAATTACCAACTGATACCTGGCCAATTGAGGCAGAATCCCCTCTGCTTGAAAATAGGAATGGAGAGATTACCAGAATCCCATTGTACTCTGGATTAAATATCTCGATCGACCAGGACGATGAAGCTTTGAATGCAAAAAGAAGAAGGGGCAAGCTAGGAAGGAATAGACTTTAGATAATATTTAACATGATCATTTTACTTGGAAACCAGAAGGGCGGGGCAGGTAAAAGTACGCTATGCTTGCTTTTAGCCAATTACCTCACGCAAAGAAGGCAAAGACATGTAATTGTCGTAGATATGGATTATCAGCAATCTTTAATGTCGAAAGCGGAAAAAGCAAAGATCCTGTCCGGAGACCCTCCTTATGAAGTACTTCCAGCTTCTTTAAGCCAGTTCGCCTCAATTAAACCGGTATTAGAAAAATCAGGTGACAGAGTTGTTTTAATTGACCTTCCCGGGCTAATTAACGATAATGGACTTATACCCGTCTTCAATTCTACCAGGCTGGTACTATCTCCATTTTCTTACGATGCCTTTTCAGTTGATTCTACTGTCCTCTTTGCTATGGTATTCAGGAAGATAAACCCGAAAGCGCAACTCCTTTTTATCCCCAACAGGATAAAGAATACAGTGAAATATGAAACCCGTACTGAAGTCGATAGAGTACTTTCCAAATTTGGACACGTTTGTCCTGGTATATCTGATAGAATAGATTTCCAACGCATCAGTACAGTAAATACTCCGGAGATTCTTTATCCTGTCGTTAACCCCATCCTTGACTTGATCTACGAATCTTATATCCTCAAATATGAATGAAATAAAAAGCCTTGCAGACGAGCTACGGGAGAGTATGCGCGGAAACGGGAAGGGCAAAAAAAAGACGACCGCCGGGCTCAACCCCGATCTGGAAAGGCTGCTCGGTCAAATCCAGGAACATCCATTAGAGGGGAATGAGAAGGTGCTGGTACGGCTGAATGACAAAAGCCTCTTCATGATGCGGCAGTTGAAAACCTTGCGAGGAATCGATTTGAACCGTTTCATCTCGTTTTGCCTTGACCGCTACTTCAGCGACAATCCCGAATTAGGCACATACATCAAAGAATCTTTAAATAAAAAACTATGAACTGGAACGAATTTTTAATTGGTGTTACCGGCACTTATCTCCTGTATTATTCCGCCAACTTTGGATGGGATATCATCCGACAGCAACGACCGGGAAGGGGGGATCTTGACGAGGATTTGCTTTTTATTGCAGACACGTCCGAACCTATATTAGTTGAACTAAGCCCCCCGGTTCCGAACAGTCCTGACCTTTCACTTGATATCACCGATACAGAAGTCCTGCCAAATTTGGAAGTGCAATCACCTGCAGGAGTTGACCTGCAAGAACTTTACTCACTATTACATGCAGGAATGATCGAGGAAACGCGATCAATTCCTTACTAGTCAATAATCAACCCTTCATTTACCAAACACTTTTTATTATGAAAAACTGCTTCTCAAAACGGGCGCTTTTGCCTGTACTGGCTATTTTATTATCTGCCAACACCTTTGCACAGGGAGGAAGTACCGGCATTAATGCTGCTTCTTCTGAACTGTCATCCTACGTTGATCCTCTCTCTGATCTGATATTAATCATAGGTGGAGTTGTGGGTCTTGTGGGTGGTGTAATCGTCTTTGTTAAATGGAACTCCGGTGATCAGAACATTAACAAGGAGATCATGTCATGGGGTGGAAGCTGCCTGTTTCTGGCACTGGTCTCCCAAATCATTAAAGCATTTTTTGGAGTATGATCCATCACTATCCTTTATATAAGGGGCTTAGTCAGCCCCTTGTATATCGGGGATTAAAAGGAAAGTTCATTTATTGGGCTATAGCTTCTCTTGCTATAGCCCTTGTTTTTGGGTGTCTGGTTGCTTCAATGGTAAATGTATATCTGGGCTGCTTTCTAATCCTCACATTATTTGCTCTCGGGCTTACCTTAACATTCCTTCAACAGAAAAGAGGTCTTCATCCTAAAAACAAAGAATATGGAGTATACGTACGGGAAGTCCGTTTAAAAATTACTTATCACTATGAATAAAGTATTTAAACTGCCTTATGTTGGCATTGATGACTACCAGGATTGGAATATACTTTATACCGAAAGAGGCGATTTCTCTCTACTGCTTAAAATAGAGAATCCAGTCCTCTGTCTCTCTGCAGATGCACAGGCTTATCAGGCATTTCATCAAGTGTTGATGGGGGTGATAAAAATTTTGGGGGAAGGTTATATCCTCCAGAAGCAGGATCTTTTTATCCGGCGTGAATTTCAATCAAAGGTACACAAAGACTATTTGCAGCAGCATTATAGCCAGCATTTTCAGGGACGAAAATATTTCGATCTCCATACTTACCTCATCATTACCCGTGCCGTTAAAAGAAACGCTTTCTATACCTGGAATCAGGAGGTTCTGGATACTACGGTCAGGATTGGAGAAAAAGCCTTTGATATGTTGCACCGTTCTGGCTGGAAGCCTAGGCGAATGGATAAAAAGGAAATTGATGATTACCTCCGAGGAATTGTCGCGATGGATCCTTCAGCAGATGTTCCTGGTTTTGATAATATTCGGGCGAGTTCTAACGGGTTGAAGTCCTCAAATAGGGAGTTGCAAACAATCGTACTTGCTGATAGTGAAACCCTTGATCTGCCAATTCAGGTTTCTCCTTTTTCTTTCAAGAAGAACAATAAAGCATTAGTAGATTTTCCTGCTGATAATTTTTCTTTTCTGTCGGAGGTTCCCTCGGCAGCCTGGATTTTATATAATCAAGTACTGGAGCTTCCACAGCAGCAGAGTTTACTTCGCAAACTGGAACTTAAAAAGAAACGGCATTCCAGTGTTCCAGATCCTGCTAATAAGCTCTGCGTAGAGGATATTTCCAGGCTAATGGATGAAGTAGCTCGGGAGAATCGTTTGTTGGTGAACGCTCATTTTTCGATCCTGGTTTGCGCAACTTCCGAAGACATTGCTAAAGCAGCGAATTTTATCGGTTCCGAGTTGTTTAATGCTGGTATAATCTCTTCTTCAGGAGCATACAATCAACTCGAACTTTTTCGTGCTTCGCTGCCAGGGAACGCAGCTGCATTGAAGTCTTATGATTCCTTTCTTACTACTGCTGAAGCGGCTGCCTGTCTGTTCTATAAGGAGGCCCTGATGAAAGATGAACATTCAGATTTTCTTCTTCACTTTACAGACCGTCAAGGTATCCCTATTGGTATCGATCCTGCCGATTTACCCATGCAACAGAACCGTATCAATAACCGGAATAAGTTTGTATTAGGCCCCTCTGGTTCTGGAAAGAGCTTCTTTATGAATGCAATGGTAGAGCAATACAGTAGCTATAATATGGATGTAGTGATTGTAGACACAGGCGATTCATATTCGGGCTTGAATGCTTATTTCAATGGGAAATATATTACCTGGAAAGAAGACAAACCTATCACGATGAATCCCTTTCTGATCGATCGGGGTGAGTATAATATTGAAAAGAAAGACTTTCTATGTACGCTCATCGGCTTGCTTTGGAAAGGAGCAGAAGGAGTATTAACCACTGTAGAAAGAGATGTAATTGCTTCAGTGGTCAGCGGTTACTATGCTTCCTGGTTTCTTGGTGGCGGCAGTATTCCGGAATTAGGTTTTAATAGCTTCTACGACTATTGCCTTAAGCGAATACCAGTTATTAAAAAGGAAGAGCGGATCCCTTTCGACCTTGATGAATTTAGATATGTTCTAAAAAAGTTTTACAAGGACGGCGAATTTGGGCAGATCCTGAATGAAGCAGCCGACAGCTCCCTGTTTTCTGCGCCCTTTATAGTTTTTGAAATTGACGCGATCAAAGAGAACCGTGTTCTTTTTCCTATTGTAACCCTGATTATTATGGATGTTTTCATTCAGAAAATGCGACATCGCAGGGAAAGGCGCAAGGTCTTGATCTGTGAGGAAGCCTGGAAGGCAATTGCCAGCCCACTTATGTCAACCTACCTGCTTTACTTATACAAGACCGTTCGCAAGTTTTGGGGAGAGGCGATAGTTGTAACACAAGAACTCGGTGATATTCTCGGTAATCCTGTCGTCAAGGAAAGTATTCTAGCGAACTCTGATACCGTTTGTCTGCTGGATCAATCAAAATTTCGGGATAACTATGATGAAATAGCACGCCTTCTGGCCATTAGCGAAACAGAGAAGAAGAAGATCTTCACAATTAACCAGCTTGATAATAGGGAAGGACGGTCGAGGTTTAAAGAGGTCTACATCCGGCGAGGAAGCTCTGGTGAGGTTTACGGTGTTGAGGTTAGCCTGCATCAGTACCTGGTCTATACAACAGAAAAGCCCGAGAAAACAGCAGTGGAGCATTACGTAAATCGCTTTAGGGATTACCGCAAAGGTCTGGATGCTTTTGTAAGCGATCTTACTCAATCTGGTTTAAGTCTCTCCGCTTTCGTTAAACAATTGCTTCAAGATAAACAGAATAACTACTAAATCTACCTATGCTTAAACATCTATTAGTTTTCCTCGGGTTACTGCTATCAATCCGGGGAAGTACACAGATCTATGTAGATCCTGCAGTCGCAGGAGCAACGGCCGCTCACTCAGCTATTATAAATAGCCAGCTGGAGAAGACCAACGAACGCCTTACTCTTATCCAAAAGGCTCAGTTGGCGGTCACAGGGCAGCTTGTAATCGTTAATGAACTTCAATCCAATATTTATAAAGGCTTGTCTGAAGTGGCAGCAGTTATGCGAAATCTTCTCGCGGTAAAAGATATTGCCGAGGCTAGTGCAGATATTATCAGCAATGCTGAAAAGGCACTTGCTCTTGGTCGGGAAGATCCTCTTTTACTACTGTTCGCGGAGGAAGGGGCACGGGAATTTAAACGCAGGGGAACAGCTCTGGCGGCGGAAGTGGGATCTTTCGCCCTAACAGGTGGAAAAAACAATTTGATGGACTCCGGCGAACGCTCTCGTGTGCTTAACAAAATATCCAGAGAGCTAATGATATTAAGGGGCGTAGCTTATGGGATGCAAAGAACCATGTACTGGGCAAAACGCAGGGGGATTTGGAATTCTATCAATCCCTATGCTCGTTACATTAATATGGATAAGAATCTCGCTGATAATATTTTAAGGAACTCTAAATTATTGAAAAGATGAAGTACTTCATTATTCCCGTACTTGTTTTAATAACCATGAGCAAGGCAAATGCTCAACTGAATGTTCAATTACTGCATCAGTTGGTTGCCGAAAACAAGTCAGAGTTCAGTAGGCAGCAGACTGCCAGAAACAGACAGGGGCTCGTTTCAGCACAGGAGGAAGTTAACCGCTCAAAAATGGAGAAGCTCAAGGGTAAATACCGGGAGATTAAGGAACGCTTTCATATCGCCACACTACTTGTTTCTACTGCTGGAATTGCCCCGGATGCCTGGCCTGTTGTACAGGATATTTATAATTCTCAGGACGCTATCCTGCAGAAGGCAAGAGACAATCCTGTCTTGTTGCCGCTGGCTCTTGTTGTAGAAGAAGAGATGCTCGGAGAGGCTATGTTGCTGTTGAATTTCCTGTATGGACTGTGTCTGACAGTCGGAGACCTTAACCAGATGAGACCCTCTGACCGGAATATTCTTTTTAATCACGCCCTTTCCAGGTTGAAGAGAATTGCAGCAGACAGCAAGGGACTAGAAATGGCCTTATCCAAACAAGGTTTCCGGCGAAGTTCCAGTCTTCCTGATTTGATCACTCAGGATCGGCGTCTTGCAGGAGATATTGTCGAAAGGATAAAGTAATTAAGGGATAGACTATGAAGAAAAGACTCATTCTGTTTTTAACCCTGCTTATTCCGGAATTGCTGTGGGCCCAAGCAACCGTATATGATGCGGAACATTTCAAACGAGTAATACTCAATAGTTCCTTCCGTGAACTGGCAGAGGTCAAACATCAATCATCGCTCAAAAAGGTTCAGGAGGATATAAGTGATATCCAGCTCAATCTCAATGCAGTCATTTTGGTGCAAAACCTTATACATAAGTCGCTGACTCAAGTTGATGCAGCTTTGAAGAGCGGAATGTCAGTTATCCAGATAGGAGAGGTCACTTCGGAAATAATCACTGAAAGCAGAGAAGTATTGGAACTTGCCCAAGGAAATCCGACCCTGCTGCTTTTTGCTGAAGAAAGCGCTCGCTACCTGAAGGATCGCGGGCTAAAACTCGCAACTGAAACCGGGAGCTTTATTCTAAAGGAAGGCAGTGATGTATATATGGATTTTGAAAAACGTGACGCACTCCTAAGGAAAGTCATCCTCGAACTAAAGGTGATTCGTTCACTACTTTATAGCATTTCAAGAAGTATGTACTGGGCCAAAGTTAACGGGGTGTTCCGGAGTCTCAATCCCTACCGAAATTTTATCAATCGAGATAAAGTATTAATTAAACAGATCATTATAAAAACAAGACTACTAAAATGAAAAGAAGAAAAACATGGCTGACGTTATGCAGCTTTCTTTTACTTAGCATAGCCACTTTTAGCCAAACTCCTATTCGGGATATTCATATTACCCACCAGCAGGAGCGCATGGTATATTACCAGTGGGACCGCTCAAAATTTAGTCCTAAAAAGGGTTTTCTAGGACTAAATCCGAATTACTGGCTGACCTGGGGACTGCATCCAGATTATCCTAAATCAGACAAACGGCCTTTAGGTCCTTCGGGTCCTCAAACGCTTCGCCTTGGTTTGGTACTGGCTCTAGAAAACTCGTCGAACAAGTATCTTACCGAGTCAGATACCCTGGCTAATGTCGCTGTTTCCGAAGCGCTTAATTATTCACCTTTTGCTGCCGCGGCAGATCCTCTTTGGTTACTGTATTACCAGAAAGAATTCAGGGTGCTTGAGGAAAAGGCAGATCCATTACAGGGGTTAGCTGAAAAGGAGAAGACATACCTGATCAGCTCTGGCTTACTTAAATGGTACATGGATGAACGAGAAGCTATCAGGGAACGGCTAAAGATCGCAAGAAATACAATCCTGGATAGAGGCTCCAGAACACTAGCCTGTCAGAGAATTCTTATGGATATGGAGGTACTTGAAGCAACATGGAGCTCTAAACGACAGCGGGTAACTTATTACTTAAGGCTGAAAGAGAAACGTGACACCTTAAGAAAAAAGGCAATTCCAGTTAGGAAGGAAGGACGTTCTGATAAAGATATTGCCGAGTCCATTTTACTAAACTCTAAACTATAGCGATGGGAAATCTATTAGCCGTATCAACAGTGCCGGATTCTTTCAAAGACACTTATCATTTCTTACAAGGAAGTGGTGTTTATGAGGATGGTATGATGCATTTCCTACATCTGTTGCGTGAAACGGTGTGGACTCACTTCGATACATTTATTGCAGATGCGCAAGCCCTTTCCTGTATTTTCATGCTCCTTTTCTTTGGAATGAAAAGCTGGGAAATGATTGCCGGCGACAGCAAACTCGAAGTGATGCCACTCTTGCGCCCCTTTGCGCTTTCAATGGTGATCCTCTGGTGGGGAAATTTTATAAAACTTGCTGCTTTTCCAACCGACCTGATCGCTACTAAAACCGAAGAGCTTTTTGAGGGAGGACAGCTTGAAGTGGACAACCTTCGCCTGGAGCGAGCGCAATTGGTTGCTGAACTGGGCAATCAGCTTATGAAGGTTCAGGCTGAAACAGAGACGGCAAAAAAAGAGGCAGATACCTGGTACGAAAACGCCTGGGAATCTGTCAAATCTTCTGTTAAGGAAGGATTCTCCGAGGTTTGGAATCCTATTGTTGAACTGCGAAACAGGATGCAGGTAAGTTTTCAGTTACTGATCACCTCACTTGTGGAAACACTTGCACTATGGTTCCTTAGAATTTGCGTTTATATCGTTTTCCTCTTCCAGGTAGTCTTTTCGACGATCTTGGTCATTCTCGGACCTTTCGCCGTAGCGATTAGCATACTCCCGGCATTCCGTGAATCCTTTAAAACATGGATTGCACGCTTTATTTCCGTCAACCTTTACACCGGCATAGCTTATCTGGTCCTTTACGTTTCCTCGCTACTTCAGCAATTTGCTATGGAAATGGAGATATCCAGGTACAAAGAACTGCTGCAAGGTGATGAGGCGATGGAGAAGATAGCTGTCTTTGCTACCAATGGCATGCTAAGCTTTGGGATTGTGGTCGTATCTTTTATAATCAGTGGATTATGCATGCTGACAGTTCCCAGTATCTCAACATGGGTGGTCTCTACATCTGGTGTTAGTTCAGCTGCATCAACCGTGGGAAGACGACTTTCATCCATTACAACCATTGTAAACGGTCTTTAAGCGAACTTATGATCATACGAAATATTGAAGCAAAGATCCGGCTGGCTGCTTGGCTGTCGGCCGGTAGTTTTATTTGCGCTGTTTTGGTTGCAGCCATAGCATGTTTCTTTGCGTGGAAACAGGTAACACTCGCCCGCAAAAGTATTTATGTTCTGGACGGTGCCAATATCCCTGTAATGGCTGCTCAAACAGATGTAGAAGTGAACCGACCTGCCGAATACAAAGCACATGTTCAACGCTTTCATACCTTATTTTTTTCTTTAAGTCCAGACGATAAATACATTGAATACCAAATGAAACAAGCAATGTATATGGTGGATGAGAGCGGTGCACTTCAGTACAATAATCTTAGAGAGAAAGGATACTTCAATTCGATTCTTTCTTCCAGCGCGGTACTGACCATTCGTACAGATTCGATCATTCTTGATCCTGCCAGAAAGTACTTCAGGTATTATGGGAAGCAAAAAATTGATCGAAGAAGTTCCTCCCTGATTCGCTCTCTGGTTACAGAAGGTTACCTCAAGGATCTCGAGATGCGATCGGAGAACAATCCGCACGCGGTGTTAATCACGCGTTGGAAAACTCTTGAAAATAAGGATATCGAAAGCCATGAGAAAAATGACCTTTAATCGAAGGATCGGTCTAATATCTCTACTATCTACTACCTTCCTCATTTCTCTGATACTTACAATTGTCAGATATCCATCCAGAAAAAAAGCTATTCCCATTGCCCTTCCAGCCTTGTCTTCATCAAATTCATCCGGGCTAAGTCAGAACCTGGCAGATCTAAGCACCCTCCTAATGCTGCAAGCGCGAATGGAAAGGCTCCTATCCAAAGATACGGTATCAGCAATGGACAGTTTGGAGGTGAGAGCAATATTTGCGGAATTGGACCGAATTAAAAAAAACATCAAAAAATAACGCTTATGAAAATTGATTTCAGGCAGCCGCGTTATGTGCTGCCCTTAATTTTTTTACCCTTTCTAATACTCTTCTTTCATGTATATCATAGAAATTTTGCAGAAAAGAAGAGGCAGGCTGATAAAAAGGAAGGCCTGCAGGAAAACCTGGCAGAAGTGTCTCCTGAAGTGCGAAATATGAGCCTAGCTGACAAACTGGATGCTTACAGGGAGGACTATCGTACAGCAGACGGCTATACAGCAATAGGTGAACTTGGGACAAAGGAACAGCAGGATGCGAGTATGCCGGATTTATATAATAATCGGGAAAAACAGCTGCTGGATTCTTTGGAGCAGGTTTCAAAAAATAGATCGCCCAGAACGCAATATCCCGGGTCAACCAATTTTGGTAACAGAGATGAAGCCTACAATATCAGGGCAACGTTACAGGAAATAAAAAGGCAGCGTTCAACAGCGAGAAAAAACGAAAGTGATGAACCGGATCCGATGCAGCTTTTTAGAAGGCAGATGGAATTTGCCGACAGCATGGCCCGTGCTTCGGACCCTGAATATCAAAAGGAGATTCGGAGAAGAAAAGCACGGGAAACGGCGGAACGGGCTGCATTATCTGAAAAGACCGTTCGCGTGGAGAAGCTTAAGAATAGCAATTCCGGAATAAATTCGACTCACAATGCCGAGCCAGTTTCCTTTGTTTCAGCAATAATAGACCAGGACCACTCCGCATATCGCGGATCAAGAGTAAGGCTTAAACTTCTGGAAGATATTAAGGCGGGAAATGTTTTAATACCGGCAGGGAGTGCACTATATGCCCAGGTTAGCAGTTTCGGCACAGAGCGTATAGGTCTTAAAGTAAGTTCCTTGCTGTCCGGCAATACTATCCTGCCAGTTCATTTGGAAGTTTATGATCTTGACGGATTACAAGGTTTGTACGTCCCGGGTTCACTGTTCAGCGACCTCTCAACGCAGTTCAATACTTCTTCAGGATCTGCCTTGACCGAGCTTGTTGCTGAAGGCGAAAGCGAAAGCAAATTAGCTATGAGTCTTTTTCAAAAGATTTTCCAATCGGGGTCTGCCGCCATCAGCCGTGCCGCAAAGAAAAACAAGGCACGCTTCACCAATAGTACCAAGGTTTATCTAATAGACCCTAAAGAATTGAAAAACAATTAAAATAAAGATCACTATGAAAAATCTATTCACAAATATCATTCTCATTTTTTCGTGCCTTACCGCTTTAGCTCAGGACATCGCTTTAGACACAGATCTTCCCGGAATTGCGGTCAATCCAGACGTTACGCTCCATATTATTTCACCTGATAATATTCGGTTCGCTGAAATATCCTCGCCCGCTATTAAGGTTGCTCTACCGGAGAAAAACATCATTCAGGTGAAAGTTTTACCGGATTCCGTAGTTAAATACGCAACGTTTGACAGGTCAGCGATTCTGACTATTGTCGGCGAGCATTTCATAACACAATACAGGCTTTATCCTTCTAATGGACATGTAGTTACCCGAATCTATATTTCAGCTTCCGAGATGAAAGCTCTTGACACAAATACTTCTTCGCTTTCGGGAAGCGAGATGAGAAATATAGCTTTTTCCCTGACAAAGCGAAAGCCAATTGCTTTAAAAAGCGCTACTTCAAACGGGTTAAAGGGGCAGGTGAATCAGGTTGTGGCTACGGGTGATTATCTCTTTTTAGATTTAAGCTGGCAAAACCGAACGGGATTGAAATACGATACGGAATCGCTCCGCTTTTTTCTGGAAGATAAGAAGACCAGAAAAGCAAGTAACCAACAATCACTTCCCGTTGTTCCCTTATTTTCGCTGTATAAAGACCGGTCATTCAGGCAGCGATTCAGAAACATTTATGTGATTCCTAAAATGACCTTCGCGGCAAGCAAAGTGTTGCGGATTGAGCTATCCGAAAGGCAAATTTCCGGAAGGAATTTAAACATGAAACTAAATAATCGTGATCTTCTTGAAGCTGATACCTGGTAAACCATTATGCAAGAAACAAAGGAACAGCAAGGTCTGCATCGTCTTCTGCAGGTTTGTGTCTACTTTTCATTGCTCCTGGAAGTCCTTGTATTTGTTTTTCCGGGTTCTGAACATCATGAACTATCTGGCTTCGTAGAAAGACTGCTTGAAGGAGTTGGCCGGTTAATTATATATCAGCATATCCTCTACTCGAAGTTCTTTACTTTGTTGCTGATATTACTTGCCTCAATAGGAACATTAAGCAAGAAAAAGCGGAAACTAAATCCGCTTACACATATCGTGCTGCCTTTAGGCGTAGGCTTGTTGCTGTTCTTTGGTTCAGCCTTGCTTGTAGAATGGAAAAATATAGCAGGGAACAGGATGTACCTTCTTCTGTATGCCATTACTAGTTTTAGCGGGACTCTTCTAATCCACCTGGCGTTAGATAATATATCCAAGATTATTAGTTCGAAACTGGGTCAAGACCTTTGGAATATCGAGGGCGAATCTTTTCAGCAGACGGAGTTGCTCCGACGATCAGATTACTCGGTTAACATACCAATGCTATTTTACTATCAGGGAAGAGTACGAAAGGGTTGGATAAATGTAGAAAGTCCCTTTCGGGGAACTCTGCTTATTGGTACACCGGGTTCAGGAAAGTCTTTTGGAGTAGTAGGGCCATTTATCCGGCAGCTGATTAATAAAGACTTTACCATGTGTCTTTACGACTTCAAGTTTCCGGATCTGGCACAGATAGCTTGGTATCAGTTTAATAGGGCTAAAGCAAAGGGAAAGTGCAGAAATTACAACTTTCATGTGCTTAACCTGAGCGAAGTAGAGCGTAGTCGGCGAATTAACCCCTGGAGAAAAGAATATATTACAAGTCTTGCAGATGCTTCTGAAACGGCAGAGGCATTGGTAGAAGCATTAAAGAAGGGAGATCGAAGTGGAGGGAGTGATCAGTTCTTTACGCAATCAGCAGTAAATTTTCTGGCTTGTTGTATTTATTTATTTAGCAGGGCAGAGGGTGGTAGATACTCGTCTTTGCCCCACGTCCTTGCCTTTCTCAATATGAGCTACGAAGAAGTTTTCGATTCGCTCTTTTCCGAACAGGAGCTACACTCGTTGCTTTCCCCTTTTTTAAGTGCCTATAAGGCTAAAGCTTTCGATCAATTGGAGGGGCAGGTAGGAACCCTTAAGGTATTCATAAGCAGGATGGCGACTAAAGAGAGTTTTTGGGTATTCTCTGGTGACGACTTCGATCTTAAAATATCATGTATGGAAGAACCTTCTGTCTTGGTACTTGCAAACGACCCAGCCACACAGAACATTAATTCTGCCTCTTATTCCATTGTGCTTAATCGCCTCACTCGTCTGATCAACACTAAGGGAAACAAGCCTTGTGCTCTGATCATAGATGAAGTGCCAACTCTCTTTCTGCACAAAGTTGAAAACTTAATAGCGACGGCAAGGAGTAATAAGGTTGCTGTCCTTCTTGGTCTGCAGGAACTTCCGCAATTTATGCAGCAATATGGAAAGGAAACCTCATCCACAATTACTGCCGTCATTGGCAATGTATTATCGGGATCAGTACGTAACAAAGAGACTCTGGATTGGCTTGAGCGGCTCTTTGGTAAGGTGAAGCAGGGTTCTGAAAGCTTAAGCATTGATCGGAATAGAACAAGTATATCCTTATCAGAGAAGCTCGAACCACTTATACCAGCTGGAAAAATAGCATCACTACGTTCCGGAGAATTGGTAGGACTCCTGGCAGGAGAGCATTCAGATGATTTTACAGGCCAGTACGAGAGCGCTGCTGTGCATTGTAAGGTCAATTTAAATATAAAAGAGATAGAGGATGAGCAATTACGCAGACATGAGATGCCTCTCTTTTACGATTTTAAAGGGAAGAAGGATGAGATCCTTAAAAGCAATTTCTTACGAATCCATCGGGAAGTTCGCGAGTTGGTTGGGCGGATCAGGAGTCCAAGTAGTTAAAGTCGGCTTTAGAAAATGCTTGTTTGTGTTACTGGCCACAAAGGTTGCCTATTTGGCCGGTCCTGTTTATGGACAAAATTATTATTCAATGCCTCTATCCAATCTTAGAATCACCTCAACCTTCGGTAAACGCATTCATCCTATAACCAGAGATGTTCAGCAGCATTTCGGGCTCGATCTGGTGGCTGATTATGAACCTGTCTATGCTGTTCTGTCTGGTCAGGTTGAAAGGGTGGGGTATCATAAGGACCTGGGAAATTTTTTGGAATTAAAACAGGGATCTTTTCTGTTCCAATATGCTCATCTATCATTATCGCTGGTTGCACCAGGAGATGAAGTGTCTGCAGGAGAGATCCTGGCTATTAGCGGAAGTAGCGGCAAGGTTACCGGCCCTCATCTGCACTTTGCAGTGCGTTTCAAAAAGAGCTGGATTAATCCTCTTTATTTCCTTCGAGATCTCAGCCTGTCGGCTAATGAATAAGCTTAACACTAAATTTTTACTATATGAAGAATGAATCCAATCAGGAAGAGCTTCCTCAAAAAGCTCTCGAGTCAATCGGCGTGTGGAAGGACGGTAAAGCCTTGCTTTCCAAAGAAGACTTAGATGCTCTGCTTGCAGGCAGAAGAACTTCGTTTATTCGGCTGGAGAACCTTCACACAGATGGTTTTCAGATTCCTCAGCTTGATGTTAAATTATCGCTAAGCCTCAATGCTGAAGGGAAGCCGGATCTTGTCTTTCATCCGATCTATAAAGAAGCTAAACCACATCCTCTTTTGACGGATGGCGAAGCCATGGATTTAATTGAGGGACAAAAGGACAGTTTACTTAAAACCTACAAGCCTGAAGGTAAGGAAGCATTACAGGTTGTTCTGCAGTACGATAAGGATACCCGGGAGTTTATAACTTATAATCCTTCGAAAGTGCAGGTACCTGAAGAAATTAATGGGCAGAAGCTCACGGAGAAACAAAAGGAGTCATACAAGAGAGGTGAGCTTATTACATTAGAAGACCAGACGAATTTGCGTATTGCAGCATCCGATAGCAAAGGCGTACTATCTGATAAAGCAGCCTTGATATTGTCTTTTCTTACCGACGGAGGAATTACTTATCTGGTAATAAAAGGATTGAAGGACCTCGACGGAAGGTTGCCTGCAACTGGTTTTTCTGAAGGTTATAAGAAAGCTTTAGAGGACATGGAAAGGCGGGATCCTTCTGACGACAAGGAAATTCGTAAAAATTCTCCAGAGATAAGTAGAGGCTATAGCCGGACAGGGTCCCGTTAAGCTTTTTTGCATTGTTCTCCACCGATGTTCTCTCATTCCTTAGCAATTCAATTGCTGTGGATACAAACGGTACGCTGGAGTTTCTGTATGAGTGGGATGGGCAAGCTGTTGCCAGAGAAGTTTATAAACTGTCTGTTCATGCAGTTCCTCAAACTTCCGGAATATGGTTGTTTACAGCTGGTTTTACTTTCGCAATTAATGAGCTTTACATCTTTTCTTCGGCAATAGAAGCACTTAGTTTCCTGCAGTGCCATAACTACCTTATTGCTGATAATAAACCACTCGCTTTTGCCAGTACTGGCCTAACTCCAAATTCTTCTCAAATCAGTCATTTACACCGGCTTTTCCCACTAGCCAGGCTAAAGCTGATTTTTGGGAGAGACTTGCCAGGAAGGGTAGCGGACTGCAGGGTCGCTTTGTGGTGGAAGGATCAGGAAGCCTACTTTAGTTATTGCCGCAATAACGTGTATATCCAGTTTCAGCAAGCAAATTACCTAATCCCGGAAGCCCGCTTCTCCCTTAACAGTTTCGAAAAAAAAGCTGGATTACGGTTTGGCCACAGAACGCTTAAACCTCCGGACAAATACGAAAGCTACCATCAATTATTAACTAACAACAACTTATCCTATGAATGAAAATAATCTTGATTATCTAAAGAATAGCCTCAAATATCTGGGCTTTGGAGAAAAGCTTCACGATGTTTTGGAAAAAGCAATACGTCAGGAACTGCCGGCCTTTAAGCTTCAACTTGGCGTTGCTTATAATCCTCCAAATCTTCCAAGGAATGAGCTGCCGGCAAAGGATCATATGAGTTACGAACTCAATTTCTCAAAAAGCAAGGAATCTGACATGTACTTTCTTAATTCCTACCAGGCTAAGCTCTATTCCTCAGGAGTTCCGGAAAAGGATCATAATTTCAACATCTCTTCAGGTACTTGGATTACTGCAAAGGAGGCATACAATTTATTATCGGGAAGATCATTGCTAAAGGAAATGTCAGGGAGGGAACAGGATTCGGAGAAGGTTAGTGCCTGGATGAAACTTGATCTTGATGTAAAAGATGCACGCGGAAATTATCCTGCTCGTACCTTTTATCCGCAGTATGGCTATGATCTGGAGAAGGCACTAAATAAATATCCGATCATTGACTTGCAGCAGAACGTGTTGAAAGAGCAGATAATGTCCGGGCTGAAGAAAGGAAATCTTACGGCTGCGAATTTAAAGTTGGATGGTAAGACTGTGGCAGTTTATCTCAGCGCAAATCCGGAAATGAAGGGCATTGATATTTATGATAAAAAATTGATTCCTATTAAGGATTACCCTATTTGGCCTGACAGGCAGCCAAATGAGCGTGACCATTCGGGTGGTAAAAATTCAATTTCAGTTCAGCAGGAAGCAGAACAGGGAAAGCAGGCTAAACCATCAAAACAGCAACAGGAGCAAGGAGAGGTTAAGGAACGATCACGTGGCAGATCATGAAACGAATCTTTCAAAAAATAGATCAGTTGCGAGCGAGCGGAAAAGCAACGCTAAATGTAAGGCAGGATTCTCCTTATTCCAAATTTAACGGAATTACCTATTCTGTTGTAGAGATCGGTAAGGCAGAACATAAATGTCGGGTGAGTTTGAAGATCGAAGGGCAGATAATTCATTTTACTCTCTGCGATATACTTTAATTTATTTCGCTCTGTAGTCTGTTTTTCAGTCCTGTCGTTTTAGACAGGGCTGAGTCTTTTGTCAAAGCACCCATTATTCATAAAAGAGTAGTAAGCTATAGGTATTTAACGCCTAGTAAAACGCGAAATTTTGCTAATTAGAAAGACCCCAGCCAGCATTACAGGCAAAGCAAATATTGCTGCATGCCCCGTCATTACACTATTAAACAGAGCTCCTGTTAACGCAAAAGTCACGAACACTAAAAAAAGTAGACGTATCATACTTAAATGTTTTATTAAAAATACTAAAAATTATAGTAACGCAAAGTCTATTTGATTTTAATGTGAAAAAGACCGGAGATAAGTTCAGATATATACTTGTGTTTGCGAGAAATAATAGAATCTACTTGATAATCTTTAACTTATTTATGATATTGGCACTCACAAAATTGTGATAAGGTTTAGGTTAACCCGCGGTCTCATACTGCGGGTTCTTTTTTATCATCGGTAATCATACAGATTTACCACTGTTTCCGTCAAGCTAATAGTAATATTCTGAAAATTTGTAATCCGCTCCAGTATCAAAATGTTCGTACATCTTATGTGCTGAACTTTCAAATTTGATGAACTAGCGCTTTCAATAACCTAATGTGATCCGCTGTCAATTAATGAAACTCATGGAGAACCTAACATTCGAACAATTGCCTGAAGCAATTAGGGTATTGATTGAGAAAGTAAATAATATCGAAGCTCTTTTAACAGACTTGCGCCAAAAGGAAAGCGATGAAGATAAAATCTACACTGTAGCTGAAGCTGCCGCTTTTCTAAACCTTTCTATTCACACTATATATAGTAAAGTATCTCGGCAGGAAATTCCAGTTAATAAACAAGGTAAAAAACTGTACTTCTATAAATCAGAATTGATTCAGTGGATTAGAGCCGGAAAAGTAAAAACCACTGCTGAATTGGAATTGGAAGCAAATGGATTTTTAGAAAAACGAAAAGCGTTAAGATCGTCTAGATATTAGTTGTAGGTCTTTCAACATGGAAGGGCAGGGATTTTAAGTAGTTATTTTGCCCGGAAACAGCTTTAATGGTAAGAACGTTATGTCCGTTACAATTGAGTATTTCATTTACAGTCTTGCCCACATTGGGTTCTGCTTCAAAACTTTTTTGTGTATAATACAACCCTCAGAGTGTGCCCCGGGCAGATAGCCAATACTCATTAAAAACTCGTTCACAATTTCTCCACCTGTAAAGCGAAGTGTTATCCCGAACAGTTTAATCCATTCCTCTTTAGATTTCGGGTGGTGGTACTCTAGCCAATTTGCGAACGAGCCATACTCTTTTTGCAGAACAAGTATTGTCTTTGCGTTTTCTATTGCTGCATTTACTTTCAGTTTGTTGCGTATAATTCCAGCATCAGTCAAAAGCCGTTCCCTGTCCGTTTCTGTGTAAGCAGCGATTTTTTTAATGTTGAAGTTACTGTAGGCATTTCTGAACGAGTGCTCCTTTTTCAAAATCGTTTCCCAACTCAATCCTGCCTGATTGATCTCTAAAATTAACCTGCCAAACAATTCATTGTCATCGTAGATCGGGAAACCATAGTGGTTGTCGTGATAGTTTTTATGCAAAGTCCTTCTTTCTTCGGATTGCATATTTTCAATAGCGGTACAATAGGACATTCTCTATCTAATTCTGGTCGTAAGGTCTTAAAGATAAAAGAAATGGCTAAATCAGCCATTCCCATTAAGCCAGAAATTTTGAGCTTCTGTATCAAGCCTTCAATGATTTCTAAATGATAATTTAACACAATGGGGCTTCCCTCAAAACTTCCTGAAACTTTTGCTTTTAAAATGCTCTCAGTTTCTTTTTCTTCGAAGCTTATTGGTTCCATTGTCGCCCTGTATCGGTTATTGGCATTGTCAATCCAATGTTCTATCTCTTTTCGCCCTATATGCGTCTTGCCTTCATCAAAAACTACCGCACTTTCGGAAAAACAATTTGCGTAAGCAACGCTTTCAAAGTCGTTTTGTGCTTTTACTAAATCTGCTATTACTTTCGGTAAGTTCATTCTTTTATTCCTGAAATATTAAATGGTGGGTACAGTTCCACCGTCAATTATAAAATTTGTTCCTGTTAAGTAGCTGGCTCTTGGTGAAACCAGAAAGCCAACCAATTCTGCTACTTCTTCCGGTTCGGCTGGCCTGCCGTAAGGTATTCCACCCAATGCATCCATAACACTTTGCTGAGCCTCTTCTATAGTACTGTTTGCATTTCTTGCAATCTCGCCCAACCAGGCTTTTGATGCTGTTGTATTTATCCATCCCGGCGAAACAGTGAGCACGCGCACACCTTTCGGCGTAACTTCGTTCGATAAGCTTTTACTGTAATTAATTAATCCTGCTTTTGCAGTAGCATACGGCAAGGTAGAATCGTACAAAGGCAATTTGCCCTGGATGGAAGCAATGTGAATAATCACACCACTCTTGTTATCGATCATTTGCGGTAAAAAGCCTCTGTCAAGTCGAACCGGAGCCAGCAAATTTGCTTGCAGGGTTGACTCCCAATCGCCATCAGTTAAAGCAGCAAAGCCACCAGCAGGTGTTACAGAAGAACCCAAGTTATTTACAAGAATATCCAGTCTCCCATAAGAGGACAGAACTTCACTGATTACTTTTTGTGTTCCTTCTGCTGTACTTAGATCGGAAGGGATAAAGTGCAGACTGCCGGTTTCTTTTTCGGGTGCGTTTCTTGCTGTAATAATAACTGTTGCTCCGGCTTGTAAAAGTCTTTCTGCAATTGCTCTTCCAGCTCCTTTTGTACCTCCTGTTACCAATGCTATCTTGCCTGATAACTCATTGTTGAAATCAAATTGTTCCATTTTGAGAATTATTATAGGCCAAAATTGAGCTATAAAAGCAGGCTCCACAAGTAGGGCATTACGATTCATATAGGGATAAATTATTCCCCTATTGCACAGCTTGGAACATACGTTTAATTTAGCAGGATGTATGAAAGGAAGATACTTCCAAACTTAAATTGTGGGCTTGATCTGATAGGTGAAGTGCTTTACGGCAAATGGAAAATCCGCCTGTTATGGTTTATCAATGAAGGCAATAAACGCCCGAGTGAATTGCAACGCAAAATACCCGATGCCTCTCGCAGGGTTTTAAATATTCAATTGAAAGAATTGGAAGAACATGATCTGATTAAGAAAAAGATCTATCCGGTGGTACCGCCAAAAGTAGAATACAGACTCACTGAATTCGGTAAGACCTTAATTCCAGTCATTGCCGCCATGGGGCAGTGGGCCGATGAACATGAAGTTCATTTACGTGATGTGATTTTGAAGCAGAACCTAGTGTAACTCATTGAATATATCTCTCAAGAATTACCTAATAGTGCTTGAATATTCTTGTTTTCATCGAGGCACAGTTTAAAAGATAACTTCTAGATAAGAATGTGTCATTCTCATTATATCTAAAAAATTCGTTTTATTACATAATCGGTGGTAGGGAAGGCTAGCCAGAAAACGTACTTAGATAGTTCAAGAAGTTGGTCTCAAAAAGGAAAAATACTATTTTTTCTGGACCTACTTCTTGAACCCTCATTTTGATTGCTCTTTTATGAAAATAGGAAGAAATGAGCCAAGCCCAGAAAGTTATGACTTTTTGGCCCTTTAAGTATTCTTGAAAATCACAATTATTTTCAACTTTAAATAATATTAAGCAGAACATGTCAGAGGAAATAGTTAAGTATGAATTTAAACATGGCCTACCCATCGAGTTTGAAATAGTAGATATTACTGAACTATATAGAGATAAGCGGGAGATGATTATTCGACCTCACCGAACTGGTTTCTATCATATTATATGGATTCAAAAGGGAGGTACTACCCATATAATCGACTTTCAATCTGTAACCGCCCCTGCAAATACTATTCTTTTCTTAAATAAGGATATAGTGCAGATGTTTAACCCTGAACCTTTCCAGGGACAAGCAATCTTATTTACCGAGGCTTTTTTTTCAAAATCAGATACAGACATAAAGTTTTTAAAGGAGAATGTTTTATTTAATGATCTGTTCTCCATTTCAAAGTTAGAACTTGATAGTGCTGGGGTGTCTTTTGAAGTGTTATTAACCCTTATGCAGGAGGAAGCTTTGAAAGCCGAAGATGCCTATCAATCCGGAATTCTAAAAAATTTCCTTCATAGCTTTTTGCTACTGGCTGAGCGGGAAAGAAGAAAGAATGGCTTTTTGGAAGTAAAGAAAGGAGCTGACAAAGATTATATTATTCTTTTCCGGGATCTTTTGGAGGGAAATTTCAAACATCAAAAGCAAGTAAACTTCTATGCCTCAAAGCTGAGCGTAACCGAAAAGCGGCTAAATCAGGCAACTTCAAAAATTTTGGGGAAGACCGTTAAACAGGTGATTGATGAGAGAGTGATGTTGGAAGCAAAGCGATTGCTGGCTCATACAACCGATAGCATAAAGGAAGTAGGCTTTACCCTTGGCTTTGAAGAGCCTACAAACTTCATAAAATATTTTAAAAAGCACAATTCCAGTACGCCCTTTGAATTCAGGGAGAACTTCTTATAGTAACTGTCGCAAAAGTATCATTCAAACGGCTGTTTCTACCTTTTCCAGGGCTTCAAGTCTTCCAATCTTTGTAGCAGAAAAAAACAAGGATATGAAATATTTCAAGCAGACTTTATTAACAATAACAGCAGCAATAACATTCAGTTCTTGCTCATCACAGGAAAGAGAAATAATAAAAAAAGAAACAGTCATGAATAAGAAACAACAAGTAGTAGCTTTATTAAAAGCTATTGAAACCGGAGCGGCAGAGCCAGTAGGTGTAATTGATGCAGCTAAATACAAACAACACAACTTAGCAATAGCAGATGGCTTAGCGGGCTTTGGTGCTGCTCTTGCTCAACTACCTAAAGGTTCCGCAAGGGTCAATACCGTAAGGGTATTTGAAGAGGGGAATTTTGTGTTCGCCCACACAGACTATAACTTCTTTGGCCCGAAAATAGGCTTTGACATCTTCCGCTTTGAGGATGGTAAAATTGTAGAGCACTGGGACAATTTACAAGAAAAACCAGTGAACGCAAATCCGAGTGGGCGCACAATGACAGATGGGCCCCAAGAAGCATCTGAACTGGAAAAGACTGAAGCAAATAAAATATTAGTCAGAGCTTTCGTAGATGATATTCTGGTTAATGGAAAAATGGAAAAACTAGCGGGATACTTCAATGGTGATAACTACATTCAGCATAACCCACAAATTGCTGATCAATTGTCAGGCCTAGGACAGGCACTCGGAGAATGGGCTAAACAGGGAATTACGATGAAATATGATACCATTCATAAAGTATTAGGAGAAGGTAACTTTGTGCTGGTAGTAAGTGAAGGTCATTTAGCTGGTAAGCTAACTTCGTTCTACGATTTATTCAGAGTAGAAAAGGGAAAGATCGCGGAACACTGGGATGTGATAGAGCCAATCGCTCCACAAAGTGAATGGAAAAATCAGAACGGCAAATTTGGTTTTTAATTGAACATAATGAAAAACAGTAGAGCCCTTTCAGGGGCTTTACTGTTTTTACTAGCAGGGGAAATATGAAACCTTATAAAGTCTATGATCGAAGAGAATAAAATAAATGCAGTTGCTTTCTAGGACTTGATGTTTAACCAAAATAAGCACTAGCATTAACTCTTGAACTGGGTTATCATCTAATTAAATCAAATTTTTATGGCCTAATTAAACCCTACTTTCTGACTCCCTTTTCCAGAGGAAATAACGAAGGTTCATAAAGTTATCACTTTTTGAACTAATGGACTATACTCACATCCGGAAGAGCCAGATGAGAAGTATTAAAAAGCATATTGAAGAAATTCTATTTAAGATCCGAAAGGCAGAATCTGGGAAGGGATAAAAGCTTAATGGTCCATTTGATCCGTGATAGTTAGCTTGTATAACTAGGTGAATAAAATAAAAAGGGAAGCCTTAAGCTTCCTATCCGTTTCTAGTAACTGATTTTAGAACAATGCTGTGGAGATCAGATGAAGGGATATACTGAAATTTTATTTAGCTTAATTGATAATTAGTAGAGTTGACATCATGTGTAGTAAAAAAAAAATTTCCACAAGCATGAAACAGCCTATCTTTTAAGTTATATTTGAACTACCTGACCATAATTACTTACACCTCCCGTTATTTCAATTAGTTCAGGCCGATGAGTTTCACGATTGCTGCATGATTTTTCATGTGGGCTTATTAATGCTTGAATGATTAGTTTATTTCCTGAAGAAAAGTTCGTTGTTAAGTTTGAATGTTCAAAAGTTATTCCTGTGCATGGTAATAAGATCGAGTATCATGTTGGCACAGAAAAAGGCATACTGAGAAAGTATACGGCTAGTGATTATAGTGGATTTGAATTTTTTTCAGATAATGGTTCCAAGTATTTCATTTCAACAGTAAAATCAAGCATTCCTAATGGATACGATGCTGCCTTCTTTGTTGATACAACTAAATATGATAAACTAACTTACTCTGTTTTAGCTAAATGCTCAAAGAAAGCTGTATATATCAACATCCCCAAGAGTAGCGAAGTAGAGACTTCATGGGAGAACGCCTTCAAGTATAAAAAAGAGACTAGGAGTAAAGATAAATCATCGATATTACAAAAGGGGCTTAGACCCCCACAGTTAGGAGCGTTGCATGCAATTCAAGCGCATTGGAGTATTTCTTCTAAGCCTGCTGTAGTCGTTATGCCAACAGGAACAGGCAAGACTGAGACAATGTTATGTTTAACTGTTGCTGAGAAGCTTACTGGTCTACTAGTAATCGTACCAACGGCATCATTGCGCACACAAATTTTTGATAAATTTAAAACTCTTGGAATATTAAAACAACCAGATACAGAGATCATTTCCTTTGAAGCTAAGGCTCCTTTGGTAGGACATTTAAACACAAAAATTAAATCTGACGAAGATGCTGATCAAATTTTTAAGTCAAATGTTATAGTTTCAACCCCGCAGATTATTACAGGAATTCTTAAAGGACCTTCAAAGATTAAGAGCAAATTTTTACAATGGCTTAAGGTGCTTACTATGGATGAAGCGCATCATAGTCAAGCACAGGAGTGGAATAAAATCAAGCAAAATGTAGAAATTTTAGAGCTCCCTGTTCTTCTCTTTACTGCAACTCCATTTAGAAACGATAAAAAAAGGCTTCAAGGTGAAATAATTTACAATTATCCATTATCACTTGCTCAAAGGGATGGGTACTACAAGAATATAAATTTTCATCACATTTTAGATTTTAATCCTGAAACAGCTGATAAAGCAATTGCGCAGAAAGCAATTGATATTTTGATTAAGGATCGAAAAGTGTATGATCATATACTCATGGCACGTGTTGATCTTAAAGAGCGAGCTCAGATCGTGTTTGATGATATATATAGTAAGTATACAGAGTTCAATCCGATATTAATAGATAGTGATACGCCCGATAAAAAGGCGTTATTGGAAGATATTAAAAAGGGACTTCACAAGATAATTGTGTGTGTTGACATGCTTGGAGAAGGATTTGACTTGCCTCAACTTAAAATTTGTGCATTACATGATCTTCATAAGAACATAACAACGTCCTTTCAATTTTTCGGCAGGTTTACTCGTGACTCAAGCTTAAGGCTGGGTGAAGCATCGATAGTTGCAAATATTGCTGACCCAAACTTGAAGGGTACATTAAACAAGTTGTATCAGAAGGATTCAGACTGGAATACTATTATAAAAAGCTCAAACGAAGAGATAATTGAGTCGATAGTTAAGGAAGAGAATTTTTTTAAAAACTTCTCTCAAGCGGAAATTCCTAATAAAATCCCGTTAAGAAATATAATGCCGGCAATGAGTACGGTTGTATTTCAACTTCATGACTCTAAAATCGAATGGAACCCCAACAAGTACAAAAAGTTGTTTGATAAAGATAAGTATGAAGCAGTCTCAGTAGAACATGAAGAAGAAAAGCTGTTAATAATCATCGTTAAACAGATTGAATCTGTAAAATGGGGAAAAATTGATGATTTATTAAATTGTGCGTACCATTTGTACATCGTATACCTAAACGAAGAACAGAAGTTGTTGTATATCAACAGTTCTAATAATGGAAGTATTCATCGAGAATTAGGCGAACTAGTTGTTGGTGAGAATATATCGTTATTTAATGAGTCTAAAATTTACCGATGTCTGGGAAATATTTTTCAAATAGAACTTTTTAATCTTGGGCTGAAATCGGTACTTGATGGTCCGATTAGTTTTACAATGTACGCCGGAAATGGTATTGTAAATGGATTGGATGAATTAGATAATAAAACTAAATCAAGTTCCAATCTTTTTGGGGTTGGATATGAGGATGGCGAGAAAATAAGTATTGGTTGTTCATCAAAAGGGCGTGTTTGGACTAAGCTTGTAAAAAGTATACCTGATTTTTGCACGTGGTGTGATTTGCTTGGATTAAAGCTTCTCGATGAATCTATAAATACAGATGATATATTCAGCTTCATTCAAAAGCCAGAAGTAATTACAACCTTGCCTATTGACCTTGTCCCTGTCTCAATATCTTGGAATGAGGAACTTTATGCGTATCCGAACTTAGCACTCTACCGAAATATACCAATTGTAGACTATGGTATTTCTCTTGTATCATTTGATGCAAGTATTTTAAACTTCTCAATTCAAATTGATGAGTTAAGAATTGAGTACAGATTGCATTTGATTGATGAAGGCAGAGGCTTTAAATATGAGCTTAAATCTACTATCCCACTATATATAACTCAAGGAGGCGATTTGAAATTATTGGAGGAGGTGTTTTATGAATATCCGCCAATCATTCGATTCCATGATAACTCAAAAATGCACAATAATATACTGCTCAGATTTAAGGGTGATTACGATATTTTTGACGTCAATAATATTATTCCTTACGATTGGAAAGGTGTTAATATTCAGCAAGAGTCTCAGAAGGAAGAAAAACGTCTAAATTCCATTCAATATTTTATTTTATTGCAGTTGAAATCAGATGAAGATTGTAAGATTGTATTTGATGATGACAGCGCTAACGAGGCAAGTGATATAGTTGCAATAAAGTATTGGGCTGATGCTGACTATAAAATTGATGTCAGTTTATATCATTGCAAATTTTCAAGCAAACCGCAAAGTGGAGCAAGGTTAAAAGATATTTATGAAGTAAATGGACAGGCTCAAAGAAGCTTTCATTGGCGACATCAGAGTATCGAGCTTCTTAATCACATGATCCGTCGAGAAAATTTGAGAATTAATCAGGGCAGAAATTCTAGGTTCGAGAAGGGTACGAAAGATGACATTAAACTCTTATTAAGTATGTTATCTACCGGTTATTGCAGGATCAACTTTAATATTTATGTAGTACAACCTGGATTAAGTAGAGAACTATTGATTAATGAACCCGAGCATCTAAAACTTTTGGGAGCGACCGATTTACTGTTAAAGAAGACGGGAAACAATTTTTACATCATTACTGATAAATAGCTCGATCGACAGTAATCAATCAAGTAAAATCATGAAGATAAAATTTTTAAAAGCAGGGACTGGAGACTCCATATTAATTCAGCATAATAACAAAAATATATTAATTGATGGTGGTAATGAACCCAAATTTTTACTATCGCAAGTTTCTCAGATTCGGCAACTTGAAGAAAAGTTAGACTTGCTTATTATTACGCATCATGATGATGATCATATAAGAGGAATTCTTGAACTCTTAAATCTTATTATAGATGAAGATTATGGCAAAGACTTTATCAAAGAAGTCGTTTTTAATTCTCCAAGAAAGATCATGGGAAAAATAAGTAGGGACGATTCAAATAATTTATCCTATAAACAAGCTTTCGAGGTAGAAAATCTTCTAACACGAATAGGTCGTAATTGGAAGACTTCTATTGAGTTTGGTATATGTAGAGAATTTGAGGATCTCAAGCTTACTTTTTTTGGACCTACCACGGAAATCTTAGAGAAATATTCAACTCAGAAAGGTGCATATCTAACTGGAGATTATCGTTGTGATTGGAATTCGCCAATGGCGACTTTGGAAGAGTTTATAGACGATGCAAGCTTGGATACGTCTCTCCCAAATAAAACAAGTGTCGTTGTTCTGATCGAACATGAAAATTCGCGGGTTTTGTTAACTGCAGACTCTACACCTGATCGATTGGAAGACGTTGTAAATACTTTAATTGATCCTAATACTGGAAAAGCTTTTTTTTCTGCTGTAAAATTACCTCATCATGGAAGTTACAGAAGTTTATCAAAAGGAATTCTTGAGAAAATCGATTGTAACAAGTTTATCATAAGCACCAACAGTCAGAAACATTTTCTTCCAAATAAAAGAGCCATTCTGAAGATATTAAAATTCTTGAGAAAAGATACCAAGCCTGTGGAATTACTTTTCAATTATGAGGAGGCTCTAAATGCGTTAAAAATTTCAGATTTAGAGAAAAAGAAATATAAAATCGAATTAATAAAAAACAACGAACCTTATGGAGTCGCTCTCTGAAAAACTGAAAAGTTGCGGCATAAAAATTAAAACTAACATTAGTGGTGTCAACGGTTACGGCTCCGGCGTATTGTATTCTACTCCTAACCGTATTTCTTACAATTATGTTCTTACCGCAAAACATTTATTTCAGGAAGATTCAAATACACCCTATGACAGTCATAAGGTAGGGAAAATCGAACTTGAATACCTGCATGATCATAAATTTCACAGGTTAGATCTTATTAAAAAGTCAGAGGTAAAGGATAGGCTAATTGTGTTTGAGGAAGATTTTGCGGTAATAAAAGTAAGCAAAAACCACAAGTTGTCTTTTAGACAAATTTTTGTGGCGGACGAGCTACAGGTTGAAGATGAAAAATTCTTTTTTTGGGCTGTTTTTTCTGCTAACGAAGGTGAGTTAAGCAAATTTAACTTGGAGAGAAATGATATAACAGCAAAACGTTTCTCTTTACATGCTAATCTTAAAGCAAGTGCCCTACCAGGAATGTCGGGCGCCGGTGTTTTCCTAAATACTAAAAGCGTGCTTTATGGGATAATTTCTAGGTATCCCAATGAAGATTTTCAAAATGAAACCATTGATTGTACCAGAATCAAATTTGCAGATATTAATTTGCAATTAAAATCCTTAGGACTAGTTGAATTAAGTACAGAAAATTCTAGTTTTAAAAGGGAGGTTGGTAGCAATGTTGTAGATATAAATCAAGCTATAATAAATGATGCGTGTTTGAATTTAGAGCTAGCTAGGAGGCGGCTTTCAACGGATATATCAGATGACTGGTTTTACGACCCATTAAAATATATTGATTTACTTAATCAAGATTATCTTTTTGCTCAATTGGAGCCATACTTATCCGGTGTAACGTACGAAGCTTCAGTAGCTGAAAGATTTTACGTACCGAAAAAGCAATTTACATTAAGGCAAAGTTTAAATGTACCATTTATTGATAGAATAATGTATATGGCAGCGGTTGGGGTAATTGCAGAAAAGCTTGATTCAGCTATGATTAACTCAGTCTATTCAGCCCGATATAACAGATTTTCCAAAAACAACTTGATCCTAAATGGAGTAGAGCAATGGAAGAAATTGCAATATCAGTTAGAAGAGACAGTACTACAAAGAAATGTAGATGGAAAATATGATTTTAACTGCGTTATTGAAGTTGATCTGTTGAATTTTTATGACAATATAAGCAAGAAGCTTCTTCATGAAAAAGTTTTACGAGTATGCGAGACTCAAAACGAAAAGAATGCAGCTCTCCTTCTAACCAAAATGTTAAGAAGGTTCAGTAATCAAGATGTCGGACTTCCTCAAAATAGTGATGCATCGTCATTGCTGGCCTCATTTTATCTTAATCAAGTAGATGTATTTATGCAAAGCCATGGCATAGTGTACTACAGATTCATGGACGACATCAGAATTTTTTGCAAAAATAAATTTGAAGCCAGGCGAATACTACAAACTTTCGAATTTGAGTTGAGAAGATGCTATCTGTCTGTTAATTCACAAAAAACAAAAATTATAACGCTTATCGAGGAAAATGAAAAAGGTTGCTCTTCTGACGAGAAATTTAGAAAAGACTTTTTTGTAGAATTTAACTTCGATTTGGCCAAGATTAGCAGATATAGACAATCAGAGAATCAACAGTACCTTAATGAAGCTTTTCATGGAAGTATTAAATTGATAAAGGATAATATAAAGGTTAAAGTAGAGCGTTTCGATGATGCTCAAAAAAGATTAAACTTTGCATTTAATACATTTCGCTTTTTGGCGATAAAAAAGTTCTCTCTTGAAAACGCTGCTTCCGATTTTCTTCCAACCATTTTGAAGGCGACCAAAGCCTTGATTAATAGACCCTGGACCACTACAGAAGTTTGCAAAGTCTTAAATTATATCTCTTCTGATGTTATTGAAACACATTTTATTGATTCTCTAAAAAGAATCGTATTGAAAGTAAGATATAACACTTATGCCTTTCAAACTTATCAAATATGGTTACTCCTTGCTAAACATAAATGTAACCATGCAGATCTCAAAGCCCATGCTATAAGACAGATTGAAAGGAATGACGACACCAATCGCTCCGTAATCGGCGCAATGATTATCTATTTATGTTCGGTAAATCCGGCCTATAGAAGAGTAGTTCTAAGAAAACTGGGCGAAGGTTTCACTCATGGGTATTTTCAAAATAGGATTGCGCTTATTGCTTTGAGACACTTTACTTCAGATCTTTTACCATTTGACAAAATAGAAAGTACCTTAAATAAAGCTCATGCTTTTAGCCATAGGTGGAAAGAAAAGGATCTTGTTTTTGTACAGGGGGCAGAGGAATCGGAAGAGACGGAAGAAAGTGAGGCTGAACAATTATATTCTCTATAATGAAAAGATTTGCGATAATTCTACTTAATAACCAATGGCATGGATTAAATATCGACGACCATTCTGAATCAATTTTGCATCTTCCAGTTTCTCAAGATGTTACCTTAGTTTCGTCCCAAACTGCAGATGTCATTAGATCTATAAAATCGATGCAAGGCATCAAAACTCTGCCTGATATAATTGATCTTGAATCATTTGATAAGCAAATGTCTCAAGAAGGAAAAGAGTTTCGAGCCGATAAAAAATGGAAACTTCTCTCGTTTCTAAAGCACTATAGGGTTGTTGGTCAGGATTTTAAATTAAGCTCTGCTACAATTAAAGAATGCTTGGAAGCTATTGCAAAAGTGTTTCTTCAATTGTACGAAAAGGATACGGAAGAAAAAAATAGGTTCGAGGAGATTGAGAAAAAAATAAATAAAGTTATATACAGAAGGCAGCTTGAAGGGATAAAAATTAACGCACATATAATTTTAGAATTATGCAAGAGTTTAGAGAGGGAAATCTATAGGGCAAAAAACAACTTGCAATTAAAGTATAATATCTATAATCCAGATAGTATTGATCAACAACGGCATTATATAGAAAAATGTGGTTATAATCTCATAAAATCTACAACGTTTACTTTTAAGGCAAGAAGAGGAGATGATGAAGTTTGTAAAATGTTTTACGAAATTTTTCGAAATCAGCAAGATCTTGATAGTTTGCTAATGATGCTATCGCATTGGGGAGGAGAGAATAGAACGAACCCAACTTATCATGGCTTCGGTACAATTACATCTCGGATAACATTAAGAGAACCTGGTCTTCAAAATCTTAGAAAGGCCAATCGGGTGGTTATTGAAGCAGATGAAGGCTATAATTTACTTTATATTGATTATTGTCAATTTGAAGCTGGTATTCTTGCATCAATAAGCAAGGACAATAATTTGATAAACCTTTATAAAAAAGACATTTATAGGGATCTTGCAAGGGAGGTAATTGGTGACGAGACTAAACGAGGAGACGCCAAAATCATTTTCTACAGATATATCTATGGTGACAATTCATTAAGTGAACATGCGAAGGCTTATTTTCACAGATTCAAGAAGCTTGAAGTTTTTCGAGATAAGGTATATAATTCGATTCACAGCAGCAGTCGAATCGGAACAACCAAAGGAAACTACAGATATCGAAAGAACGATGAATATACTTGGGCATTAAGTCACTTAATCCAAGGTACAGCATCATTGATTTATAAGCAGGCTGTATTACGTGTTGCGGAAGATGTTCAGGGCGCTGATTTATTAATTCCCATGCATGATGGCACCCTTTACCAAGTAGCTACTGGTTCCTATATCAATGTTAAGGAACAGATTGAACAGATTTACAAGGATGAATTTAAGAAGATTTGCCCAGAAATAGATGTTTTAGTAAAGTGTGATGAACGTTTTCATGTATAGCAAATCTTAAATGCTTCTCCCGTACTTCTTTTAATGTACGACCATTTGATCGTTTTAATCAGATACTAAGAAACTACACGCTTCATTTTTGTATGCAGTAGCAAAATATTTTCAGGTTGGACAAGATTTTGCATTGTCAGATAGATAAAACTAAATACTAGAATCTAAATGTTATTTGAAATAATTACCTTTGTAACACGCTGAAAATAACAGTATTAATGGATTCTGTTTTTCTGTTTCATATTTGTATCTCTTGATATACATCTAGCTGACTATCAATAGTGTTTTACTTTCTGTATCGGCAAATAAAGGACAGGAACAGATCACTCTCTCCGCCGGTTCTTATTTCAGTTTAGATCCCTGCGATATAAGCTGAGGGGAGCGGGTACTTTTTTTGTACTGGAACGCCGAATAGAGATTAAGATTGCTTTTAAGCAGCTCTTCATTCGAAATCTTCCTTTTGCTGACCTCATAACTTTTTACAGAACAGGTTAAAACAAGCGGTTCTTTCGACATCCCCCGTACACGGTACCTTAAGCAATAGCCCGTGTCTTCAAGCGAGGCGATGACGTTATTCTTAGTGCTGGTTATAAAAACGAGGGTATCACTGCGACCATTCATATAGGTGACGGCAACTTTATACTCTCTCTTTTTAAAACTCATTGTAATAGCGGCCAATGCCAGCAGGGCGTAGGGAAGAAGCGTTTTCATAGATTTCAGAAGTAGATAAAGGGAGAACAGATTGATAAATAAAATGTTTCTATAGTTAAAAACTTTTTTGGAAGGTATTTTCTCAGTTCTTGTTTTTTTAGTTTTTACTTTAGTCAATTGATTTAAACTGCTCCTGGCTATATCCAGGGGAAAAAGGAATGGTTTATTCGATTCTAGTTTTCCATCCCTCAACAACTAATTATATCTTGGATTTATATGAAAAAACAGTTCAGCCATTGCAAGTACCTCCTAAGCTATGCTATACTGCTTGTTAGCTTTTTTCCTGCTTTTTCGCAGAAGAGCCAGGACATGCGCGGAAGTATGTTGTCGCCAAGAAAATCTAAACAAACGCTCCAGCTAATTTCAGCCGAGAAAGGCCCGGTGATTAAAGCCGATCATCCCGACGTTCTCGCTACCCATAACCGTTCTGGCTTTGAAACCGGACAGGTAGTGAAGCTGAAGGGAGTGTACCATATGTTCGTAAACGAAATGTTTGAGCGGCCCCATCGCGACCTTCGAATTTCGCATTGGACAAGCCCCGACGCCCGGAACTGGAAACGGCAGTCGACAGTAGTCAACAGCGTACCTGGTCGTACCCATACAAATCCGCGTGCCGAAGTCTGGGTGACAGGTGTGGTGTTTAATGAGGAGGAGAATGCCTGGAATATCTTCTATGTCGCTTACCGGGGAGGAGACGAAAGTAAGGGTGAAATCCCGGGAAGTGATTATCAGGGACGGATTTGGCGGGCTAAATCAACAATAGCCGGAATTGACGGAATCGCTGGTCCCTATGCAGATATGGGAATCGTACTGGAGCCAGATGCAAATTCCCAGGCCTGGGAAGGGCAACAGGCAGTAGCCTGCTTTAACCCCTATAAAGTTGGCAACACGTGGTACTCACCCTACGACGGGCACAATTACATCCCCATGACAGGCTGGCCCACAGGACTTGCCTTCGCGAGTAGTCTGTCCGGTCCATGGACCCGTATGCCGGAAGGCTTTAATCCGCTTCCACTAGCTGAAGTGTTTACCGAAAATGAAGTAGTCAGCCGTTTGAAGGATGGTCGTTACCTGATGATCTATGATTCGATGGGGGACCACGAAATCGGCTATAGTTTATCCGAAGATGGAATTCATTGGACGAAGGAAACCAGAGTAAAGATTCAGAATCAGCGTAATTTATGGGCGGAGCCCGGCGATCACTACACTCGCACTCCGCTTTGTGCGATTGAGGAAGACGATGGTACCTTCACGGTAGTGTATACCGCGATGATGAAAGTGGATGGAAGAAACTTTTACGCCGTTGGTAAATGCGTGCTTGGCTGGAAATAACTAAATCGAAGAAGAACTTTTACTGGCAGATGAGAAGGAGTGGAGCAGATTTGGAAAAAACTAATGAAGGCTGTCTCACGACAGCCTTTATTAGTCCAACTTATCATTCGCTTTTGAAGAAAGCGCTTCTGATAGGATAAGGAAGGTTGAGGATCGCTGCTTTTGTGGAGCCTGCTTTCAGTTGTTTCCCGGAGGCAGAATAAACAGTGCCACTCGCCGGACGGTATACCGCAGGCTCTATACGGCCATTGCCAAAGTAATCTCCCGGCACTGGGATGTCTCCCGGTTTGCCTAGCTTGACCGCTGTTTTGGCATTATAAAAAAGCCATTCCCCTGAAGAGGGGCGGTAGACAGCGATCTCGCTTTTTCCGTCTCCGTTGTAATCTCCCGGCACAGGGATGTCTCCGTCTTGCCCGAAAGGAACATTACCCAGATCCGCGATGTACCATACGTGGTTCGAATAGCGGAAGACTGCCAGTTCTGCTTTTCCGTCTCCATCATAATCAGCGGGAACAGGCAAAGATTCCTTCCAGCCATGCTTCCTGGGTTCCTGGCCTTTAATGTACCAGGTAGCATTTGAAGGACGCCATACGGCAAGATCCGCAACACCATCGCCGGTATAATCTGCCGGAAGCGGAACGTCTCCTGCTTCTCCTAAAGGCTGGTCGGCGAGGCCCTTAATCCGAAACACTTGTTCAGCAGGGGAGTAGACTGCCAGTTCTGCTCTGCCACTTCCCAGGTAGTCGGCGGGAACAGGAATGTCACCTTCTTTCCCAAAGTTTACTTTATCACCACCGATGTGCCAGGTACCCGCCTGATAGAACGCTATCTCCGATTTGCCATCATTATTAAAATCGTAGATCCTCGAAGCGGAAGATTCGCGCAACCAGGGCTTCACGAACTCACTGTCGCCGTCCCGTTCGTAGGTGCCCAAGTCCGGGGAGAGTGTCTGGACACTAATCAGATCTTTTTCAGGAGAAAACTTCATCAGTCGCATCAAACCGTTGCCACCCCTCGGCCGGCTCTGATAGTCGGCAAGGAAAGTTTTGACCGTTTTGCCTGCATAGGTGTCCTGCCGGTAGCCTTCACCGTTATCCCCGACATGTCCGCAAAGCATCATAAACAAGTTCGGTTTCGTTTTAAGGCGGTCATACAGCCTCTTACCCTGCTTGCCGAACTGTGCTTCTCCTCCCAGATTCGTTCCGGGAACTTTATTAAAACCAATAATGTAATGACTCACGACGATTGCCTTCCTGTCGGAGTACTTATCCAGCAAGCCTGCGGCCCAGTTGTTCATATTTTCCTGGTCCTCGTCAAACGCATCATACTCAATATAGATGACGATGAAGTCTGAACCTCCTGCCGAGAAGAGGTCGTAGTGACTGTCGTTGTCATTTTTATAGTTTCCGCCATACCAGGGCCGGTTCTTGAAATGCTCCACACCAAAATACTTATTGAAGTAATAGGTGTTACCGGTTACAGCGAACTGGCTCGGCGACTGGTCGTGGTTTCCTACGGCCAGACCGTAAGGAATCCCGTAGGGCAGGCCGGGCTGTGGTTTTTCCAGGCGGTACAGTGCTTTCACCGCGTTATCCCATTGCTCCGGCTTGCTATCTCCGTCGTCTACAATGTCTCCCACGTGAATCACATAGACGATGTTTTCTTTCTCCCGGTTCTTAACAATCCAGTCAGTTTGGGCAGTAAAAAGTGCATTGGAGCCGCCCTGGCTTTCTTTGGTATTGTACTGAGTGTCCGGAATCACTGCTATAGAGAATTCCTTTTTTTCCTTAGCTGTGTCAGCTACCTTTTTTGGCGGCGTAGTTTGTCCGTAGACTGCTACCACTGCAAGAAGACTAAGGCAGCTTAAAGGGAATTTAAGCTGCTGGTTCAGTTTGTTCAAAATCATTTTCACTAGTTGTATCCTTTGTTTTGAGTTAATGCAGGGTTTACCTCACGCTCCGACTGTGGAATAGGGAACAAGAGCCTTTCGGCTGTCACATTGTAGGTGTCAGCGCCGAGGTAAGGGAACTTGCTCTTCATTTGCTCGCCATAGGTTGTCATTACCTCTATGGCCTTACCGGTCCTTACCAGGTCATGCCACCGGTGATTTTCAAATGCCAGCTCCACCCTGCGTTCGCGAGCAATAATGTCACGCAATTCAGCAGGGTCAGTAGTGGTGATAGGAGACACACCGGCACCAAATGCCCGGTCACGCACCTGATTGAGGTAGGGCAGTGCCTGAGGCGACAATCCCTGTTCATTGAGGGCCTCGGCCAACATTAGGAGTGCATCCGCATACCTGTAGATGGGCCAGTTGTCGTTGGTATTGTTGGCGATGCTATGCGGGTTCAGGTACTTCTTGATATAAGGAACACCAATTTTTCCCGCGGCCGGGCTATAGTTTTCAATGCTTTTGTTTGCAGAGATAGAAAAGATATTGCTGGCATTGTAGGTGCCCTCTGCAATACCGATAGAAGCGGCCTTCCGCTTGTCGCCTTCTTCATAAGCATTAATCAAATCTTCTGTAGGCGTGTTCCAGCCCCCTGTGCCGCTGTTGTTAGTGGCAACGCCGGTAATGATGGAAGTATTGAGACTTCTCGGAAGAAATGAATAGATAAAGGTGCTCTGCTGATCGCCCTGGGCACCAGCCATATACTGAACTTCAAAGATCGACTCCCTGCTGTTTTTGTTCGCCGTCGAGAAAACAGCGGCATAGTCGGGTAGGAGCTGGTAGCCCATCCCCGGAAGGGTTCTAAGCAGCTTCTCCGCTTCATCATAGTCCTTCAGGGTCATGTAGACCTCTGCAAGGAGCATTGTGGCTGCCCCCTTCGTAGCCTGTCCCGTTTGAGGAAACTTGGGTACATCGAGTTTCAGGATTGCATCGTTAGCATCTTCAATGATCTGGCTATACACTTTTTCAACATGGCTCCTTGTTAGGAAGGCATCTTCAGCTGTGCTAACTTCCTTCAGGTACAACGGTACTTCCCCAAAGTAGCGGACGAGCTTGAAGTAATTGAAAGCCCGAAGGAATTTTGCTTGTCCTTCAATTTCGTTTTTAGCCTTCTCTTCCAGCGTCGCCGTCGCTAGTCTTCCAAGCACAATATTCGCTCTCGAAATACCTTTGTAGCAGTGGAAGTAGACTGCATTGCTGTAGGCATTGTTGGGATCGTCGGTAAAATCGGCAATAGTTTCCCTGAAAAGGTAAGCGGTGCCCCGGTTGATCTCATAAAATTCGTAATGCGTATTGTCAGAGCGCATTTCCCCAGTAAAAAAGTCGTTGACCAGCAGGTCGCGCAGGGGAGTATAGGCTGCTGTAACGGCTTGTCTGAACTGTTCCTCCGTGCGAAAGAAGCTTTCGCTGGATTGCTGATCTTCCGGCGCGAGGTCAATAAAGGATTCTTTACAGGAACTTCCCGCCAGGGCTAGCATCAGCAGAAGTCCGTATGTTGATTTCGATAGTTTCATTTGTCTGTGTCGTTTATCTGAATGTTGTGTTGATACCTAAAGAAAAAGTACGGGGAACAGGGTACGCATTCTCGTCGATCCCCAGACCCTTTGACGGGTCCATTCCTCCCACATTTACTTCCGGATTCATGCCCGAATAGTTGCTGATAGTGAAAGCCTGTTGCACGGAGGCATAAATGCGAAGGTTGCTCAGCGTCTTACTATTCTTTAGAGGCACGGTATAGCCCAGGGAGATATTTTTGGCAGTCAGGTAGGAGACATCCTCGATCCACTGGGTGTTTACACTGCGACCGAGACCGGTAGTGCCCGACATGGTGCGCGGATAAACACCCGAACCAGGATTCTCCGGCGACCTCCACCGGTCCTTCGTAGCAGCCAGCATCATGCGGGCACCGTCGAGGTTAGCCAGGTAGGCCCATTTTCCTGGGTTCATAATTTTTCCTCCAACAGATCCCGCCATGGCGATATTTAAGTCGAAATTTTTGTATCGGAAGTCGTTGAAGAAACCGAAGTTGAAATCTGGGGTGGGGTTTCCAATGAAGGTACGGTCGTCGTTGGTGATAAAGCCATCTCCGTTCACGTCCTTCATTTTGACGGTACCTACTGCCGATTTCAGACCGGAGATCTGCAACTTCGGAGAATTGGCCAGATCCTGCTCGTCTTTATACAAACCCTCGAAAACGAAGCCGTAGAATTCGCCTAGCGAGCGACCTTCCTGGTGGCGGTAATAGTCGGAGGAAGTAGTGTTGTTCCGGCGAAGGAAGCCAGGATTTACGAGTGATTTAATCCGGTTGCGGTCGAAAGACATGTTGAAACTGCTGTTCCACTTGAGCTTTCCGGTGAGGTTTACCGTATTCAGACTAAGCTCATGTCCCCATAGCTCAAGCACTCCAACGTTAGATTTAATGGTGGTAAATCCGGAAGCGCGGGGAATCGGCATGTCCATGATCAACCCGTCTGATATCTTATCATAATAATCGTAGGTAAATGATACGCGATTATCCAGAATGCTTAAGTCTGCTCCGATATTAAACTGTTTGTTCCGCTCCCAGGCAAGATCCACGTTGCCCAGGTTACTGATGGAAATGCCAGGAGTTAGTTGATTTCCAAATACATAATTATAGCTACCTGTATTAGGAATAAAGGTATAATTTCCAATGCTGTTATTACCTGTGATACCGTAGCTGGCGCGAAGTTTCAGGAGGTCCAGCTTGGTAAACCTATCCATGAACGGCTCTTCACTCAATACCCAGCCCGCGGCTACGGAAGGGAAGTAGCCATATTTCCGGTTACTGCCAAATCGGGAAGAACCGTCGCGGCGAACGGCGCCTGATAGAAGATACTTTCTTTTGAAATTATAGTTCAGTCGGGCGATCTGTGAGATAAGGGAATAATGGGTGGTATTGCTGCTACCCTCACTGATCGCTGTCGCTGCCGAGATCCATTCCACATCATCATTTGGAAAATTGGTACCCGTTACGGAGTTACTTTCCTGATCGAACTTTTGGGCAGAATAGCCAACCAGCGCCTCCACATGGTGGTAATCAAAAAAGGTTTTATTGTAATGCAGATTAGCCTCTGCTGTCCAGGAGTAATTGTCAACTGCACTGCTTAATCCACTGGCGATACCATTTGCCACAATGGTGGAAGGCACAAAGCGGTTCCGGGTTTCTGCCCCCTTGTCAACCGCGAAATTGGTTTTCAGGCTCAAGCCTTTCAGAAACTCGTAGTTGAGGTAGGCATTTCCCAGGATCCGGGTCGTCTTGTAGTCGTCCTTCGTCTGTAAAAATTGGGCGTAAGGATTCAGATTTGTCACCATGCCCGGCGAGTTAACGTAAAGCGGCATGGTACCATCAGGGTTTACTGGGGAAATCAATGGACTAGCTTCTACGACTTTCTCCATCAGACCATTCAGGCCATCGGTGCTCAGTCGGTTATTATGATCTATCCGGTAACTTGGCGCGATATTAAATCCAAGCTTTATCCGGTCGTTATTCAAACGAAGATCCTGGTTGAGACGAAGCGAAAAGAGCTGGGTTCCGGTGTTTAACACGACTCCCTGGTGATTCAAATAGCCTGCAATGATGGTAGAGCTGGAACGCTCTCTCGCCGAGGATACGATCAGGTCATACTTTTGAATAGGATTCGTTTCGGTGAGGGTGTTGAACCAGTTGGTTCCTTCGCCGTAGCGTTCCGGATTCTGATACACGGGATCCAGCGTCCCTTTGTAGTTTTCGTATTTTACTCTGTCTTCATAATACTCGTTTTGAAATTCGGCGAACTCGCGTGCCGTCATCATTTTCGGTATTCTGCCTTCCGGGATTTTTTGGATCCCATAAAAACTGTTGAACTCTACTTTCGATTCCCCCGCTTTCGCGTGCCTGGTAGTGATCAATATGACACCGTTTGCTGCCCTTGATCCGTAGAGCGCGGTTGATGAGGCATCCTTCAGGACGGTGAAAGATTCAATTTCTGCCGGATTGATATTGTTGATACTTCCGGTCACCGGTATTCCGTCAATTACTACCAGTGGCTGGTTGTCCGCAAAAAGTGAGGCAGCTCCCCGTATCCGGAATTCGATGCCTCTTCCGGGCTGGCCACTGTATTGGTTGATCTGGACCCCTGCAATTCGTCCCTGTAGTTGTTGGGCAAACTGACCTACCGGCTGGTCCTGAAGGTCCTCGGCATCTACCTGGGCTATAGCTCCTGTGATTTCAGCTCTGCGCTGCTGCCCGTAGCTGACCACCACTTCTTTCAATTGCGCCATCGCTTTAAGGCTGACATTCAACTCCTGATCGCTGCCTTCAGCAACGGTAACAGGGTATTCACGACTCTGGTAGCCGATATAGCTTACTACTAGCGTATAGTTTCCCGGCTCGAGTGAGAGCACATAGGTACCTTGCATATTGGTCATGGTACCTTTGTTGGTCCCTTTTACACGGACACTGGCACCAGGTAGGCTCTCGCCGGATTCGTCCGTTACGGAGCCCCTTATGCTGCCGGGCTGTGCCTTGCGTCGCACATAGATATTTTCGCCCGACTGACGGTAGCTTATCGGCATCTCGCGGGAAAGCAGGTCCAAGATTTGTTTTAACGACTGCTCATTTCTGGGCAGGGTGAAGGGGAGTGGTCGCTCTCCACCCAAATCCCGGGAGTTGTACATGATCATAAAGCCGGATTTCTGCTGTAGCTCCTGCAACAGTTCGTCCAACGTTCCCGGGCGGTTTTCCAAACGCAGCCTGACCTGGTTCAACTGCTGCGCCCGGGTTTTATTAGCCATTAATGAACCACTCAATACTGCTATGACTGTGAAGACTAAAAGCGAGAATTTCATGATGGGTATGGTATGGTAAAAGAGTTTTTTTAAGTGTTTTTTCATACATTTAACTGTTTTTAATTATTGAAAGAGATTAAAGACCTGCTGCCCGGAGCTGGGCCAATAGCTCGGGCAGCTTTGTTTAAAAGCGTTATCTTACATATACTGTCCTCCTTTGGCTGATCCTGGTTAATGACTTATAAAAACTTTCCTGTTATCGATGCGGTAGTGGAAGGAGTTGATGTCCCGGAGCGATTCCAGCACTTCGCGCAAAGGCTTATCCCGGTAGGCTGCGGTGAACAATTGTTTTCCCGAACGCGTTCCCTGAAATATTACCTCAACGTCGTACCAGTTTTCAATTTTTGATTTGATTTCCGTCCAGGTCGCGTCCTTAAATACGAGGAGGTTATCCTTCCAGGCAGTATAATTGCTTACATCTGCCGTGTTTTTGCTAAAGCCACCGTCTTTGCGACGGTAGTTAAGGCGATATCCCCTGGTAACGGTGTCAATCACTCGGCGGTTCCCCTGACTTTCGGAAACGAGCACCCTGCCGGTACTTACACAAAGCACGAAATCTTCCTCTCTGCTGCCGGCGGAAATATTGAAGGAAGTACCTAATACCCGCGTATCGATACCAGCTGAATGGACTACGAAAGGCCGCTGCTTATCGTGCTTTACTTCAAAGAATGCTTCGCCCTTGTCCAGGTATACCTCCCTGATTTTGTCAAACGTTTTACTGTAGCGAATGCTGCTACGCCCGTTCAGCCAGATGGTACTGCTGTCCGGCAGCGTTATTTTAGCTTTTTGTCCCGCAGGTACGTGCAGCTCCGTAAAGACCGGCACCTCGCGGGTTTTCCCGTGCTTTTTACCCGTTTTTAAATATTCGTAGGAACCATAGAATAAGAGGGCGAAGCCAAGAAGGGCAGCTGCCTTGAATAAGAATGGCAGGACTTTGATCAACCTGCCGGAACTCTTCACCGGCTCAGGATCTATCCTCTTTTCAATACTGCGATAGATGTCAGTGCGGATATGCTCCCTTTGCTGATCAGAAAGCACAGGTGGAACTTTAGCGCCTGTTCTTCGGAACCATCCCTCGATAAACTCGAGTTCTTCCTGACTTGCCGTTCCGGAAAGGTATTTATCGAAGAGCCGGAGCAGTTGTTTATCATTCATGCTTATTGTTGTATATAAGCATGAGGAAAGTTATGAAGGAAAGTACCGGTCCGACCTGGTTATGAAAATATTAAGAAATTGTTTCTTTAATGGGCGACCTACTGCATGAGGAACAGCAGGCCCAGCATAGCTTCGCTCGCCGCCGTCCTAAGACGTTTTTTTGCAAGTCCGAGCTGGTTCTTCACGGTTTGGCTGGAAAGGTTTAGCTGAGCGGCGATTTCCTGAATACTTAGCTCCTGCTCTTTATTAAGCCTGTATATTTCCCTTTGACGGTCGGGTAGGTTTTCTATTTCCCGGTCGAGAATACTGACGAGTTCTTTGTAAGCAGCATGATCGTCGGGAAGTACGAAGGAAGGGAGAACGTATTCGTGGTAGTGTGTGATTTTTTCCTGCAACCTTAAGGCATGGCTGATTTTCCGGATGGTTTCATGCTTCACCATCGTCAGGAGGTAGGCTCGGATATTTTCTACGCTTTCCAGCTGTTCTTTTTTCAACCACGCCGTTACAAATATTTCCTGCACTACATCTTTTGCCTCGTCGGTATCTTTTAATCGACTGATAGCAAACTGGTAAAGAAACTCCCAATTCCGGTTGTAGAACTCACTGAACGCTTCCTTATCGCCACTGATGATCCCTGCAATTAAATCCCTTGTATCTAAGCTCTCCATTCGTTGATCGAATTGCAGCAAAGGTAGCAGGGGAGTGTTAGCTCAATGTTAAGGACAGGGAAATACGGCGTTTTTGCTGACGCAGACGGACTCTTTGCTGCCTGTGTGTCGCTGGGAGAACTGTAGCATGTCCTTTATTTTATTGACCACCAATGTCTCTCTTGTCGGCTTAGAAAAAACATTTCTTCGGAAAAGAAAATCTTTCTATCTTTGCCTCAATTCCTGTACGTCTTAATACCTGGAGTTATGAATCACACTATTCACATATAGCCCTTTCGCCTTCAGCTTTTAGCTGAATCCATCATTTATTGTATTTCGATCAAATGTTGCTTGAGTTGTAATGCCAGGCATTGCGGAAAGGTATATTCCCGTCCTTGGGGAATGAATCAACTTTACTATTTCAAAATATTTACTTATTGATTGATCGCTGAAATGCTCAGTGATCAGGGATTGAACTAAGGGTGAGCTGAATTCGCCGGCGTCTGAAGTCCCAGGTGACGCTGCTGTTTCTGCTATAGATAACGCTCGTGCTGCTGGACCTCACGCTTTATTCCTACTGCTTTTCCTCGTTTCGATCCAGTTACACAAAAAAACAAAGACATGGGCAACCATTTAAAAACAAAATACTTAACCCAATTGGGTTATACCAATAATCAGTTGAGGAGCCTGGTAGTGAACATTTTTACCAGGCATTTTAAGCACAGCGGTGTGGAGGAGCAATGGGACTTGCTGGCTCGGATAAAGGAAGAGCCCGAGGCCTTTATCGCCGATCCACTGACGAGTAAAATTGCGATGGCCTTTACAGCTAAGCCGCAGGCGAAGAAGCTGGCCTATGATCTTCTGGAAGAGCATGCGCCTCTGAAAGTCTACGGCGGCAAGGAAATCGAGGAACAGGCTTTGAAACAAATGAAGCTGGCCACTTCCTTGCCCGTCAGCGTGCAGGCTGCGCTTCTGCCCGATGCACATAGCGGCTACGGTTTACCTATAGGCGGGGTACTTGCTACTGAAAACGTCGTCATACCTTACGGCGTGGGCATGGACATCGGCTGTCGTATGGCCCTTTCCATCCTGGATGCTGGCGAACTGTATCTGAAGCGATACGACTATAAGTTAAAGCAGGCACTTCGCGACTTTACCCACTTTGGGATGGAGGGGGGACTAGCTTTCCGGCAAGAACACGAAGTGCTGGACAGCCCGCTGTTCAAAACCAGTTCACTGCTCAAGCCTTTGCATGCTAAAGCAGTAAGGCAGCTGGGAAGTTCCGGCAGCGGCAATCACTTTGTGGAGTTCGGGGAGATCTCTTTGCACGGGGAAAATAGTCTGGGGCTTGAACCGAAGAAATACCTTGCCCTGCTTTCCCATTCAGGAAGCCGTGGCTTAGGTGCGGCTATTACGATGCACTTCACAAAAATCGCCATGGACACCTGTAAACTTCCAAGGCAGGCGCAGCAGCTAGCCTGGCTCGATCTGCAGACCGAGGCAGGACAAGCCTACTGGCAACACATGAATTTTGCGGGAGAGTACGCCCAAGCTTGCCACGACCGTATCCACGCCAACCTGCTTCGATCGCTGGGGCTGGAAACACTGGCTCGTGTAGAGAACCACCACAACTTCGCCTGGAAAGATACGCTGCCTGATGGACGGGAGGTAATCATCCATAGGAAGGGGGCCACCCCCGCCCATGCCGGAGAACTGGGTATTATTCCCGGGAGTATGTGTACACCTGCTTATCTGGTGCGGGGCTCGGGCCGGCACAGCTCTCTGTTTTCTGCTTCACATGGAGCAGGAAGAGCAATGAGCAGGCAAAAGGCAAAGAATAGCATGACTCCCTCGGCCTTGAAGAAGATGTTGCTGAAAGCGGGAGTAGAGCTGATCGGGGGAAGCGTGGAGGAAAACCCGTCAGCCTACAAGGATATTGACAACGTAATGCGCGCTCAAAGGGACCTCGTAACCATCGAGGGTAGCTTTCAACCCCGCCTAGTACGGATGAACAAGGAGTAGATATGGAAGAAAAGATTATTCAAATTACTGCAGGACGCGGTCCCCTGGAATGCGCGCGGGTAGTGTATAAAGTGCAGGAAATTTTCCGGAAAGAAGCAGAAGGCAGGGGAATGAAAACCGAAGTAATGGAAGCGGTAAAAGCCGAAAAAGCAGGGACACTACTTTCCACTACCCTCCGCTTAAAAGGGGAGTTGCTTGGTGCCTTTCTTTCGGGCTGGAGAGGAAGTATTCTTTGGATCGGAAAGAGCCCTTACCGGACCGGCCATAAGCGAAAAAACTGGTTCGTAGGGTTGGAAGTATTCGACCAATTGCCTCCCGCATGCAATGAAAAAGCGACAGGGGCAGAACGAGACGTTTCATTCCTGCAGGAATCAGAACTGCGCTTTGAAACCTTTCGCGCTTCGGGACCGGGCGGGCAGAACGTCAATAAGGTGGAAACAGCGGTTCGTGCTACCCATCTGCCTAGCGGACTGCAGGTACAGGTGATGGACAGCCGTTCTCAACTTGAAAATAAAAAGATAGCTATCCGCCGCCTGGAAGAAAAGCTGTATCAACTGCAGGAGCGGGCATTCAGTCAACAGCGACAGGAGCAATGGCACGAACACCATTCACTGGAGCGGGGAAACCCGGTAAGGATAATCCGGGGAACCCTTTGAGTTTTATTGATTACCAGACATTAATTATTATGGACATTTATTGTACTACAGATGAGCGGTACATTCAGGCAATAGAAGAGCTGCGATATGGAGAAGCAGCAAAGTCGCTGCGATTATTCAACGAGCTGCTGCTGGCCGATCCTGGCTATGCACGCGCTTATTTTCAGGTCGGCATTCTGAACTACTATTATACTCAGGATTATCAGGCAGCCGGATACTATTTCGGCAAATGCATAGAGCTGGAACCAGGTTTTCCTGAAGCCTACCAGGAGTTTCTTAAACTCCTGGTCTTTTTAAATATGAAGAAGAAAGCCGGAGAGCTGGCATCTCAGGCGCTCAAGGTACCGGGCATGGAGAGGTCTTTCATCTACCAGCAGCTGGGCTTGCTGGAAGAGAAAAATCAGGACGACCGAAAGGCCCTGGACCTTTATAGGAAAGCATATGCTTGTGTACTGGAGAAGGAGGAAGCTGATAATTTGAAAGAAGCGATAGGACGAGTGAAGGAGAAACTGCAAAGGGGGGAGAAATTTGTGTATAGCTGCTGAGAGACAGGTACGCTCTATGATCTCATAAAAACTCGCTTTCGTCGAGACCATAATAACGCTCCTTGCTCAGCAGTAACAAGGAGCGTTTATGCTTAACCCGTTGATAGGTATCAGCTTATTTCACACTAAATTGATAAACTACCGTTTCTGAACTGTTCCCTTTAGCATCTTTGGTAATCACCTTCCAGTAATAGGTTGTCCCACTTCTCACCGTAACATCGGTTATACTGGTTTCCTTTGTATCCGTTTTTAGCAGGGAAAGGTTGCCTTCGGTACCGAAATAAACGTCGTAAGTGCTGATATCCCAGTCGACGTCATTCCCGCTCCAGTTCAGGTTCACCTTTTGTGTCCCTTGAGGAAAACTTTCAGCCATTGCAGGTGCATTTATTGTTGCGGGGTAGGGCGCGTAAGAGCTGGAAGCCGGTCCCGAATTATAAAATTTCCAGCCTTCACTCTTCGCTGTTTCTGCTGTCTTTGATGACTTCGAAATCACGTACCAGGAATAGGGAGTGTTCCTGGAGAGCGGGACAGACAGACTTGTAGCAGAAGTGGTTTTAACTACGGCCGAATCTTTTAGCAGGTGCTTGATGTGGAGCTCGTAAGATTGCGCATTCCCGGCCGGATTCCATTTGAATTCGATAATACTTTGGCTGTTGGAAATGACACTGCCCGAAGTACACACCTGGTTCTGAAGCGGAAAAACCAAACTTGCTTTCTCCGGGGGAAGCACTGGTGTATCTTTTTTTCCTGAGCACCCCGCCAGGGAGACAATTAGCACTGATAGAATTAGCTTCCTCATTTCTTGATGACTTTTAATAATGACTCGTGTTTACCGTTCTTCACTGACAGGATATACATTGCCGGTTGCAGGTGCTGAAGATTTAATTGCAGCTGGCCCTCGGGTAGCTGAGCTATCTTTTCGTATACCACTGTTCCGCTTGTAGAAAGCACCCTTACCATCACGATATCTTCCCCGGGATTGGGAATACTTAAATTCAATAGATCGTCAAATGGGTTAGGGTAAACCCTGGCTGAAGGCAATAGATTAATTACCCGCTCAAAAACACCCTGACAGTCTTTTCCTGTCCTCACTTTTATGCGGTTAGTCCCGTTTACGAGGGGAAGCTCGATCGTACCTTGTTTAGTGGTATAAGTTGTTCCGTTAAAATCAACAACGTAGTTCTCACCGCCCGCCATTTGTAACCTCAGCTTATTTGTTTCTTCGTTGAAATTCGTATAAACCGCCAAGTCCTCAGGTTCGGTGATGCTTACCGAATAACACTGCTGATAACCGGGCTGGTCTGGTACGGTGATACAAACTGAGTACTTCCCGGCGCCAAGGTTGTTAATGTCCTTGCTAATACTAAAGGTGTAATCGGCGTTGATACCGCCCCCGGTTATGCGTGCATTATAGCTCATTGGATTTTTTGCGGTTATCTTAACCGAGCCATCATTGCTACTGCGACAGGTCTCGTTGGTATTCCTTATGTTGAAATTATCGGGGGGAAGGGCGAATATCACTTTGACTTCGACTGGCTCAGCACTGATAGAAAAAGAGCCGGCACTCAGCATAACCGAGTAAGATCCAGCCGACCTGGCTTCATAGCTTGTACCGTTGGCACCAAGGATTGGAACACCGTTTCTCGACCACTGCAAGGTGTAAGGAACCGGTATGTTCAGGGAAGACGAGAAATTCAGATTTACTTTTCCGCCCGTGATAAAAGTGGTGTTGCCTGCAGCACTAATAAAAGGCTTGGGGATGAAAGTAAACCCTTCTTTAGAGGTGCTTCCACCCGCTGTGGTAACCGAAACAGCACCGCTGGCAGCGGAACCCACCACCGCCGAAACAGAAGTGGGAGAGTTGAGGGTAAAGGAGGCCGCAGGGGTGCCGCCGATACTTACCGCGCTAACACCCGCCAGGTTTTCTCCTGTTATGGTAATGGTGCTGCCTAATCCCCCTACAGCAGGACTGAAGGAGGTAATAACAGGTGCCTTAATGAAGCTAAAACCACTTTTGGTAGCAGAGCCGCCGGCAGTTGTCACCTTTACTTGGCCGTCAGCACCTCCATCAACAATCGCAATGATGGTGTTGGGCGATTCTACGCTGAACCAGGTTGCTTCAACCCCTCCAAAGCTAACAGAAGTGGTACCTGTAAAATTCTGTCCGCTGATCGTTACCCGCGTACCTTTTGCAGCGGCAGAAGGGGTAAAGCCAGTCAGCGTGGGCGCTGGCTTATTTAAAAATGTAAAGCCGGGCAGCGATACGTCCCAGCCCTGGGCGCTAACGGTCACGCTTCCGCTGCTTCCCTTGCCAACCACTCCAATAAGGGTTGTTGGAGATACAAATATCACAGAGGTAGCATCATAATTACCGAACATGACAACGGAGTTCTCTGAAAAATTAGTACCCGTTATAGTCACCCGTTCACCTTCACCTGCTTCGGTAGGAGCAAAGGAGCTGATAGTATGCTTAACCAAATAGGTAAAATCAGCATTGCTTGTTGCTACACCTCCGGGAGATGTTACCGATATGCGGCCCGTGGCTCCTTCTCCAACTACCGCTTTGATAGTAGTGGCGGATACGACCGTAAATGAACTCGCTGGACTTCCCCCGAAACTTACCGCTGTAACATCAGATAAATTAGTTCCTGTAATAGTCACCACGGAACCAAGACTACCTCTCGATAGATCAAATGAAGTAATAAGCGGAGCAGCAGTAAAATTAAAGCCTGCTTTGCTGGCCGTTCCGCCTGCTGTTTTCACTGAAACAGGTCCCGCGCCTCCAGCACCTACAACCGCAGTGATGGTAGTAGGGGAGACGACAGTGAAAGAAGCAGCGGACACATCCCCGAAGCTTACGGCTGTTGCTCCTGAAAAGTTTGTACCACTGATCGTAACGGTAGTCCCTTCCTTGCCTGAGAGGGGATTGAATGAATTAATAACAGGCCCGGCAATGTAAGTGAAGCCTGCGATAGTGCCTTCACCTCCGGGCGTCTCTACAGACACACTCCCCGTAGATCCTGCACCTACTACGGCAGTAATACTTGTCGCCGAATTCACGGTAAAGGATGCTGCGGCCGTGCCTCCGAACTTAACAGCAGTCGCCCCGCTTAAATTAGTGCCGCTTATTGTTATGGTGGTTCCGCTACCTCCAACTGGCGGCGAAAATGTGAATACAGCAGGCTTTGGGATAAAAGTAAAGCCGGTCACGGAATCACTGCCTTCCGGCGATGTGACGGAAACAGTTCCGGAACTTCCGGTTCCAAGTGTGGCAGTAATATGGGTAGGGGATTTGACGATAAAGGTCGCCGCAGTTCCGCCAAATTTAACCTCGGTGACTCTGCCTAAATTTACACCGCTGATCATAACCGTATCGCCAGCAGCAGCTGTAGCCGGACTAAAAAGCCTAATGTCTGGTACTTGATATTTGTTAGGTAGGATCGATATGCTGTTATCTGTATAGTTGGCTACTACCAGGTCGGGGCGACCGTCATTATTTACATCGCCTGCAGACACCCAGTCGGCTCCAAGGCCAGTAGCATAATCTACCTTCCAGTCAAAAGAAAGGGCAGTATTTGTACTGGTATTCTTTAGTACAGAGACGGTTGTTCCGTAGCCGGCTTCAAAATTTACTATAGCTAAATCTGGCTTTCCTTCACCGTCCAGATCAGTGATCGCGATACCGTTGGGACCGCTGCCTGTATAGTAATCTACTTTCCCGGCAAAGGCGATGGAGCCATTAGTGCTGATGTTCTTTAATACAGATACCGTGTTGGATGCGGTGTTTAGTACCGCGATATCTAATTTACCATCTGCGTCAAGATCAGCTACAGCAGTTTGCAGGGGATCCGACCCCGTAGTAAACTGGATGCCGGCAGCAAAAGAAATGGTACCCACATTGCTGGTGTTTCTGTGCACGGAGACCGTATTCGAGAACCTGTTAGTGACTGCGAAATCTGGCTTCCCATCCATGTTAAAGTCGCCAATGGCAATTCCATAGGGACGATCGCCAGTCAGAAAATCAACTTTAGCTGCGAAAGATACCGTCCCCTCCGTGCTTATGTTTCTGAAAACAGAGGCGGTGTTGGAGGATTGGTTTACCAATACCAGATCCGTCTTTCCGTCGCCGTCAAAGTCTGTTGCCGCCACGCCATAGGAACCTCTTAAACCATCAGCGTAATCTACTTTGGTTGCAAAGGAAATAGCCCCCGGTGTACTCGTGTTCTTATAAACCGAAACAGCACTGTTACTACCCGAATTGTAATTCGTGGTAATTAAATCCAACTTGCCGTCGCGGGTAACATCTGCAATAGCGATACACACCGGTTCATTATTCGCCGGCAGGTCTAATTTCTCAGCGAGTGCCGCGTTCCCATTCGTCCCTGTATTCCTAAATACAGATATAGTGTTTGAGAATACGTTGGCCGATACCATGTCTGCTTTACCATCCCCATCGAAATCTGCCAGAGATACAGCTCGTGGCCCCCTGCCCGTCGCGATATCTGTTTTCTTCTCGAACGAAGCCTGTGTGAAGGTGCTGGCAGCACCGGGGAAAAGAACGTGGAAAGGCTTAGCTGAAAATGCTGTCAGTTCATTGGTCGTAACACTAATCGGTTCATAGGTGGCTCCCAGAGGAACGGTTACCGTAAGGGTCTTCACCGTCGCAGCAGTAACCTTAGCTTTTACCGCCCCAAAAAAAACAATATTCTCAGCCGCTATCGGACTAAAGTTTGCTCCCTGTATAGTTACAGTAGTGCCTGCCGCACCAGACGCCGGCGCAAAGGTTTGGATGAAGGGCCGTGCTTTAGGGGCATTTAGGATGACTGATACCGAGCTTGAAAAGCTATTGCTGTTCGCAGCAAGGATATCGGTCCTGTTATCATTATCAAGGTCGGCAAGGGCAACACTTGAGGGTTGCTGGCCTGTGGGTAGGTCCAGCGTTTCCGCCAATGAAATAGAACTCGTGCTGGTGTTTCTCAGTACCGATATACTGTTCGAGCTAAAATTCGCAACAGCTACGTCTACCAGTCCGTCACCATCCAGGTCATTTAGAGCGAGCCCCCTCGGATTTTTTCCGGTGGGGTAATCTGCTTTAGCATCAAAAGAAATTGAACCGATGGTACTCGTGTTTTTAATTACTGAAACAGTATGGGTAAGGTCGTTCGCAGCAATCAGGTCGGGCTTGTTGTCATTGTTTAGATCGCCGGCAGCCAGAGAAAGGAGGTAGGCGGATGCGTTAACATACGTTGATCCGGCGAAAGAAATAGAGCCTATGCTGCTCTCATTTCTACGAATATCAATGGTAGTGCTTGTCATGCTGCCTACCGCTACATCTGGTTTACCGTCTCCGTCGAAATCTGCTATAGCCAAACTTACCGGACTGCTTCCTGCGGCAAAATCTACTTTGTCAGCAAAACTGACAGTACCATTGGTACTCGTGTTTCTGAAAATGGAGAACGACTTCTCGCCTCCGTTTGTGACCACTATATCCGGTTTACCATCCTGGTCGATATCGGTAACTGCAACGGCTGAAGGATTAATTCCAGTGGTCAGATCGATTTTTGGTTGGAAGGAGATGGTGCCAGCGGTGTTGTTTATTAAAACAGATACACTGTTACCATTCTGATTTGCCGTCACTACATCCAATTTTCCATCTCCATTGAAGTCTCCCAAAGCTGCAGCAGAGGGCGATTCGCCGGTGGTGAAATTTAGTTTAGGATCGAAGGAAATCTGTTCCCTGCTACCGGTATTTTTAAGCACAGCAATCGTAGTAGCATGCGGCGATAAACTTACGCTTGTTGCGATTATTTCAGATTTTCCATCACCGTCCAAATCTCCCACCGCCACGCTATTTACTCCACCGGTTGGGAAATCGCTCTTTGGAGAAAACGTTTTGGACTCCATCTGGATGGGATTCACCTGTTTTACCATAAAGGGCTTCTGGGAATAGGCAGTCAGATTATTGACGGTTACGGTGATGGGCGCAAAGGTCGCGCTGAGGGGAACTGCTACTGTTAATGAGGTGCTGCTGGCAGCCTGTACCTGTGCTTTTACTGCACCAAAGTAAACGATATTATTTCCGGGCGTTGGACTAAAGTTCGTACCTGTGATAGTCACCGAAGTTCCGTTGACACCGGAGCTTGGGCTAAAGGAGGTGATCTTTGGGACACTGGCAGCATTCGCTTCCGGCTGGTTCGTGAGGTTACGAAGTATACTCACAGAATTTGCCGAAGTGCTGCTGTTGGCAGCGGCAAGATCCGGAACACCATCACCGTCGAAGTCATTAATGAGAATTCCCGCGGGCTCGGCGCCGGTAGCGAAATTTACGGCCGACGAAAAGTTGATTAAACCGCTGGTGCTGGTGTTTTTGTACACTGAAGCGTTATTGTTGTTTTTGTCTGAAATGACAACCTCAGGCATCCTGTCTCCGTCCAGATCAGCTACAGCAAGGCCAGTTGAGGTGCCGGAGAAAGGAAGAGTTGTGCCGGTTGAAAAGGACAGTGAGTTCCCTGTGTTGGTATTTCTAAATGCACTGACAGCTGCACCGGTAGTTACAATATCGACTTTTCCGTCGCCGTCGATGTCATTCAGCTTCAAAGACGAAACTGTGCTGGCTGCTGTAAGGCGGAGCTGTGGCCCAAAGCCGATGTAGTCGGGAGTGCTGCCGCCTCCATAGATCAGGACACTAGCAACAGTAGCGTGACCAATAACCAGGTCTTGGGTTTTATCATTATTCATATCGCCGATTGCGATGCACGTCACGGGCGCATCAGCTGTAAATACTTGTGGTAACGAGAATTGAGTTGTGTCATTGATAGAAACATTTCTGTAAATTGAAACGCGGTTCTCAAGTACATGGCCAACTACAACATCAGGCTTACCATCAAGATCCAGGTCCCCGGCAGTAATCGTAGAAGGGGCGTTTACCTGAAAGGCGAAGGGGGATGTAAATGAGATAGATCCAGCTTGACTGGTATTAAGACTCACAAAAAAACTATTGCTGCCTTTACTTACCCAAAGCAGGTCCGGTTTTCCATCTCTATTCATATCAGGCGCAGATACGGCTGCCGGATTACTACCGGCAGTAATACTTCCCTGAGAGAGATAGGCGGAACTTCCCGATGAGCTCGTGTTCCTTAAAATGCCGAGTGTACCTGCACTTGACAAACCGCCACTGTTCACAGTTACAATATCTACTTTTTGATCTCCATCAAAATCGGCCGCAACCATGTCAGTAGGAGCGATGCCTGCTGTAAAATCTATCTTGCTACGAAAAGAGTTTATATCAATCTGCGTTGTTCCGGGAAAAGACGGATAGAACGTTCTTGCCGATGTGCCGGTCAAATTCTTTGCAGTCACAGAAATAGGTTGGTTGGCAGCTGCTAATGGCACTTTGACCAGCAATGATGAGGTTGTCGCGGTCATAACTTCTCCTTTCACCGGTCCGAAGTAAACGAAATTCTGCTCAGCCTCCTGATTAAAGTTGGCACCGTTTACAGTGATGGTACTCCCTGCTGAGGCACTTGCAGGAGAGATGGTACTGATTATCGGCACATTGGCTTCATACCGAAACTTATTCAGGGAAGCGATACCGTGAGGGAGTGTTACAGAAACGCTTCCGGTGTTTCCTTTTCCTATGATTGCAGAAATACTTGTTGAAGAATTGACAGTAAAAGAAGCGGCTGGTCGGCCTCCGAAGTACACTGAATTTGCATTTAGGAGGTTTTTTCCTGTTATGGTCACTGTTTCGCCTTCAAGACCGTTTGATGGCAAAAAAGCAGTTATTTCCGAGGCGTTGCCATGCCCATTTAGTATAAATAGTTCTCTTCTATAACGGCTACTTACTGCAAGGTCTGGCTTTTTATCATCATTTAGATCTGTGAGAGCTAGTCCTGAAGGACCAGGTAGCTGATAGTCGACATGTTCGCCGAAATTAATCGTTCCCGGACTGCTCGCATTCTTTAATATGCTCACGTTCGATCCATTGGAATTAGCGACAAGAAGATCAGCTTTCCCGTCGTCATTCAGGTCTGCTGAAATGATATCTGCTGCTGAGAAAGTAGCTGGATAGTCGGTCTTTTCAGTGAGGGGAAAGGAGATATTTCCGGTAGTGCTGGTGTTTTTATAGACCGAGATATGTCGGGAAGCCGTATTGGTAACAGCGATGTCCGGGAGCCCGTCCCCATCGTAGTCGGCGGAAGTGATTTGTTTCAAATTTCCGCCTTCTCCGGCAATATCTACCCTTCCTGCAAGGGAAACCTGCCCCGGCTTGCTTAAGTTTTTAAAGACCGAAAAGGAACTTCCATCTGCATCCGTGTTCGCTGCAATGAGATCGGCAATCCCATCTCCATCAACGTCCGTCATTATAAGTGCAGTGGGAGAGTAAGGGGCCTGATAGACGCTTTTTGAGAAGGTGATACCCGTGCTGCCGCCTTCATTTCTCAAAACCGTAATTGTTCTATTCCACAGGTCGGCGGTAATTATATCTGGTTTCCCGTCGTAATCAACGTCCCTGATTAAGGCATCAAAGGCAGCAAAAAGACCAGCTATTTCCGATCGTTGAAAGCTGATCTTACCCGGTGTTCCGGTGTTTTTTAAGATGCTTATTCGCCCAGTGTTCTTGTCCATTACTACCACATCAGCCTTGCCGTCTCCATCAAGGTCTCCAGCTGCTAAATTATCAGCACCATAACCAAGGTGGTATGTAAGTTCTTCTGCAAAAGAGGTCTGTGTAGAGTTTGAAGTTGTGTTTCTGTAAAGAGAAATATAATAGGAGTCCCGGTTTATCACCAGGATATCCAATTTGCCATCGTTGTCCAAGTCGGCCAACTCCACACTTTCGGCCCCCACCCCAGTGTCGTAGCTTATCTTGGATAGAAAGGTTCCCGGCCCAATAACTGATCCGGTATATCGGGGAAGAAAAGGTTTGACTGAGTAAGCGGTGAGGCCGTTGCTGGTAACCGAAACGGATCCATAAGTGGCGCCGGCAGGGACTTGCACCTTTATCTCGGTTGCAGTAGCGGAAATAACGGAGGCTTTCTTCTTACCGAAGAAAACAATGTTATCCGGTGCGCTTGATGCAAAGCCCGTGCCGTCAATCGTAACTTCAGTACCTGCAGCACCTGAGTAAGGATCCAGTGAGGTAATGACAGGTGTTGTTTGCGCAAAAGACGAGACAATGGGTAAAATAGCTGCGATAAGGAGTAAAAATCTTCTCATTCAATTGTGATAAAAAATGTTTAAGTACAAGCGTGGATCACATCATCTATTCAACTCATCGCTATGTGGATCCCTGGGGAGAGCGCTTTGCGTTCAAATTTAGTCATTACTCTGGAAAAGAAAAGGATAAACACCTTTTTAAGAGCAAAACATAGAGGAAAGTGGTTTCGATCTCTCATCCCTTTCCTGAAATCTTTTCATCCATAGCTAACTTTCATCTAGTTCTTCTGCATATATTTATACCATTAATTCAATTGTAAACCTGAAACAAATGCAAACTTTAACCTTAAAACACATCTTAGCGCTGCTATTGATCGCTTCTGCAACACTTTCTTGTCAAAAAGGAGATGACGCTCCCGGGAAACCTGGCACTGCTGCTCAGGGGGAAGTATCTTACTTTGCTAAAGCTTTAGGGACAGGCACCAAAGCTACCGCAATAAAGTCAGCACAGGTTTTAACCGATTCAATGGTAGCTGTTAACTGGTCTTCCGCCAGCATTTGGGTAGAAAAGATTTCGTTTGTGGGAATGAGTAATAAGATGCTTGACACCACGATCATTGTTGGGAAGAATATGAATATTTTTGACAGTGATGCATTAGCAGGCGTATTTAAGCTACCTTCCGGATCTTACACTAACGTCAAGGTGAAGCTACTTTTACGGAAATCTCCAAAATCCGAATTGGCCTTTTACCTGAAGGGAACGTTTGAGAACAGCCGTGCGGGACGGGACACGGTGGTAGTGGCCAGCTCACTTCCTTTTGAAGCAAATATCGCTGTGAACGACTTCAATATTCAACCGCAGGACAATTACAAAGTGGTGTTTAATTTTAACCTTGACCGGGTATTGGCCGGAATTAAAACCCGCGCCTTAGAACATGCAGTGAGCTACAACGGCTCCAGCGATCGAAAAACTTATTATATCTGGAAAGGTGGATCGGACGATGTACCTTTTTACCAGCAGGTCAGCCAAAACTGGCAAACGGTAGCCAGTGTAGTGGTGTTGAAACAATAGAAAAGGTGGCTAAAGTTACAACCGTGGCTGATTGAAGGGCAGACATACCGTTTCATACCGTTAGATATCAGTCCTCGCCGCGCTTACCTTAGGAGGAGGGTGCGGAGCAAGGGTGCCCTCTGGCCCGAATCCGGTAATCTTAGTTGTAATAGTACCTAAGGTAAAAAAGCCCCTAAGCGAAAGATCTTAACCAGCTTTTTCATTCCTTTTTTAGATAAGGGTGCTCCTGTTTCCAGGAAGGCTTTGACGCTTTCAAACGGTTCCCCTAAGTCTAGTGCCAACAGGTCGGTCGTATATCTACGCTCCTCCATATGAAGCCCCACCACGTCCAGCAAGGTCACCTCCATAAACCGAAATTGGTCATCTTCATAGTCCCTGATCAGCGGTAGCAATGACAATAGCTCTTCATATTCTTTGGTGCCGGGTTCTGAGTTAAATATCATTAACGCCCGGAAATACAGCCGTTTATATTCCTTGTCATTCCCAATAGCTTTACGTTCTTCCTTTTCAGTTCTTTGCGACGCTTTCGCCGCTTCGGCCTGGGGGATGGGATAGTCTTCATCGCGAAGCTTGTTTGGGACTTCCTTTCGTTCGATGATCGTTTTAGTCCGCCCTCTTCCGGTCATGATCGTGATTGATTCTGCTATCAGGTCCTCCTGGATTTCTGGCATCGTAACATCGCCCGGAATACTCTTATGCTCCTTGCCTGCGTAGTGCACGTATCCCCATCTAAGACCTCGATTATAGACATAGTTAAGCTGAAACTTCCCGAAGGGACTACAGCTAGCAAAGCTGGGTCGAAAGACCGGCGAATAGAGACCATGATCAAGCCGATCTTGTTTAAGCCATGCAGACAGCGCTCTTTCGTCTTCGGGATAGGCCTTAATAAATTCTGCTAATTTGTACTTTCCGATAAGGTCCATGGTTAAAGATACAAAAAACGCGTTGTTCATCAGTTCCTTCCTGAACAGCGACTACTTTTTTACTTGAATTCGGCCTGACTTATGACAATCTCCCTCTTTATTAAAGGATTTAGATTCATCCTTTGCTGAGATGGTAAGAAAATACCCTCGGTGCTATTCCTGCAGACCTGCCTTTTTGTATTGTTACTATATTTCCCTATTTTTCTCCTCAAATCTTACAATTGCAATTATGAAATACGCCTTATCATTTATTTGTCTCCTGTTATCCGCTTGTAACTTCAGGCCTCATCAGAAAGCAGAAACGATTCGTGTGACAGGAGAAGGAAAGATCAGGGCGAAACCCGATTTGGTGATTTTGACCCTTCAGGTTTCCTTCACGCAACCCCGGATGGCCGATGCTGTTCGAATGACCCAGCAGACAGTAGATTCCGTGTTGAACATCCTTGGCCGGTACAGTTCAAACGAAAACGATATAAAAACAAGCAGTATATCTGCTAATAAGCATTACGAATATAATGGCAGAGCGAACGTATTTGCCGGGTACCAGGCAGAACAGTCCATCGACTTCGTGTTGCACGATATCCGGAAATTTACTGAACTGACGGGAAATCTGCTGGCAACAAAGATCAGTAGTATTTCGCAGATCCAGTTTGACCATTCAAAGGCCGACAGTCTCTTTAGAGAAGCCGACCTGCTGGCATACGACGATGCCCTTCAGTCGGCGAAGAAACTTAGCAGCAGGGCAAATGTAGAACTCGGGAAACTGGTTTACATCAGCAACGCGGGCAGCGCCGCTACCGACCATTCAGGCTATTCCTCAAATGACGAGATCCAAACCTTCGCCAAGGGATATGGTGGAAATGGCTTTAAAATCTCGCCAGAGGTAATGGAATTTAGACGGACAATTATTTCTGAATACGAAATCGATTAAGAAAAGGGATCATTTCTTCCTTCTGCACTGTTAAATTTAAAGAGAACTTGTTTCCGGCTGTTTCAGAAATTGCCCGAGTTGTTGCGGTCTTGATTCATCAACGGCTTTATATCTCTTTTCTCCAATCGAGATGAAAGCGGTATCACTTATAACCTTCATTCCCTTATGACAACTCCGTTCCCTCCTTGACGCCGTTTTCTCGGTAATCTGGCCGCTTTTCTGGCTTTCTTTCGTCGTCCCCACCAGATGATAAAGCCGGTAACCGGTAAACTTGCCGCAATAAGGCTGGCGATAAAGGCGATGATCTTCCCGGTCAGCCCCCAAACAGCACCCACATGAATATCGTAGTTCATCTTTATGATTTTCTCCCCGTTATTCTTGTCGGAGAAATTCTCCCTGCCCAGCAGCTTGCCGCTGTATTGGTCGAGCTTCAGCACATCTGCGTCGTAATAGGTTTCCGTCCCGTAATAGCCAGTGGCAGAAATCGCCCCCGATGCATCTTTTGCGGGTGAAAGCGCGATCCTCTTGGCATCCGGAAAACGGGAAAGCGCTTGCAGATAGGCTGCCTGAAGCGGATCTTTTACAGGAACAGCGGTAGAATCAGAGCTGTAGACCTTCTTGACAGGTGGAGTGACCGACTGTGAGGCGACTACATAGACCGCCGTCTGGAACCATTTCATTGCCCAGTTCATGCCGGTGAGGGCCAGAATCAACAGGATCAACATAGCGTAGAAGCCTGGGACATTGTGCAAATCATAATTTAGACGCTTAAAACTAGCCCTCCAGTTGATGCTAAAACTTTTGCGCAAATTATGGCGGTTCCAGTTCCTGGGCCACCACAGGATCAGGCCGGTGATGAGGAGTACCACAAAGATCAGGGTAGCATAACCAACAATGGGCTGTCCGTACTTGGTATTGAGCAGCAAACTCCAGTGCAGGTATTTAACGATGATGAAGAAATCCTGCTTGTAGTCCTTCAGCCCTGTAAGCTCCCCGGTGTATGGATTAAGGAAGGCCGATTTGTAGGCTTTCACTGTATCGAAGAACCAAAGCGCTTCTTTGTCGCCTGGTTCAAACACCATAAACTCCCAGGCATGCTGCTGATCTCTATAAGTAGTTATGGAATAGACCTTCTGCTGGAGCGCTTTTTCCGCCCGTTCCTTCAGTTCACCGATCGGCAGGAGGGAGCTGCCGGCGGCTGGCGGCTCAATATATAGCGTCTCCCGGTCTGCTACCTGCGAAATCTCTTTATGAAATACGTAGAGGCAGCCAGTTACCGCGACTATAAACACCACCAGCCCGGACGCTAGTCCGAGCCATAGGTGTAAAAATGAGGAGATCTTCTTCTTTTTTGGGTTCGAAGGGCTTGTCGCTGCCATTTTACAGTTTGAAAGCAATACCCGCCAGCACACTTCTTGGAAGCTGCGGCTCTACCGTTGTCCAACCTTTATAATAAGTTTCATTGCTGATATTATCCACTTTCAGGCTGATTCTATATAAGCGGGCATTATAAAAGGCCGTGGCATTCAGAACGGTATAAGCCGGGATAGAAAATACCCCCGTAGCAGCTGAGTTGGTGATCAAATTTTCACTTGCATAATTTCCACCGAAACCAAAGCCCAATCCTTTTAATGCTCGTTGCTGTATGGAATAGCTGATCCAAGCGTTCACCAGGTGCGCCGGGCCCGCAGTGACCGGCCGACGGCCTTGTACTCCAGCGGCGGCTTTCGTCATTTTGCTGTCGTTATAGCTATAGCCTGCTACGATGTTCAGCCCCTTTAAGGGATTGCTCACGACGTCAGTTTCAAATCCTTTGCTCGTCTGTGTTCCATCCTGAATCGTTACGTTGTAAGGAGTTCCGTTTACTGTGATAGTTTCGGCACGTGTCATATTCGATACAGTAATGTCGTAATAGCTCGCAGTAAGACTTAGTTTATTTCGGAAGATATCAAGTTTTACCCCACCTTCCAGCTGGTTTGCATGTTGCGGTTTGAAGGTTCCTGAATAGTCAGGAAGCGGCTGAGTGACAGGCGCTACGTTTTTAAAGCCATTCATGTAATTTCCGAATAGCGCAACCTTGTCTTTAACTACCTGATAAACCAATCCCAATTTGGGAGACCAGGCGGTTTGCAGGTACTTTCCGGTGGTTGAACCATTGCTTTGGTTAAAAGTGCCCCGGTTATCGAAGCGGTCCACGCGAACACTTAACATCGCCATCAGTTCTGGTGTGATATTTAATACGTTAGAGACGTACGCACCGTAGACGTTATTTAGCAAGGTGTTCTTTGTGAAAGCCGCAGTACTTGCTGCTAATTTCGCTTCCACTGCGGCTTCGTTTAGTTTTCCATAGTTGGCGTCGTCTGCTTGAACAGAATTTACCTGATCAAATAAGATATAGGGTGAATTGTTATTGCGCGTTTCCAGTCTCAATGCGTCGAATCCGGCCACCAGCCTGTTTCTTAGTCCGGCAATCTGGAAGTCGCCCGTGAAGTTCTGCTGGAAGTTTCCGGAAGTGCTGATAGAGTTCTGGTCGGCCACATACCGATTCAGCAGATCATCGGTAGCACCGATGAACATGACATACTGGTAAAGGCCGTTTGACTGGCGGTTGCTTCTGGAGAAGCTGGTTTGCGAGGTCCAGGAGTCAGACAGTTTGTAGGTGATCTGACCGAAGATATTACTGGTAGGAGTTTGAAAAGTAACGTCATTACTGGTGTAGGAGCGCTCGAAATTAAAGTTCAATTCTGCGGGTGTCCTGGCGATCAGCTGGCGACTTCTGTTTAGAAATACCATCAAGGGATTAGTGCCCTCATAATTGTAAAATTGCGCATCCAGGTTCAAACGTAGGCGATCGCTTACCTTGTATTCAAGGGCCGGTGCTACAAAAAAGGACCGCGAAAAGCCTGCATCCTGAAAGCTGTTGCGGTAATTGTAGGCCGTGTTAAGGCGCCCCGTCAGTTTACCGTCCTTGCTCACCGGCCCATAAATATCGCCACTAAGTCTGTTTAGGTCAAAGCTACCTGTTGTATAGCTTAGCTCGCCACCAAGCGTATCAAGTGGTCTTTTGGTCACGATGTTGATCAAACCGCCGAAATTAGTCAGGGCACCGCCGAAAAGTGTACCGGATGGACCTTTGATTACCTCGATCTTTTCAATGTTCGCTGGATCCAGATCTCCGTTAGTCAGGCCTGCAATCCCGTTTACCATTGAAGCTTGGGTGGCAAACCCGCGGAGATTATAGTAGGCTGCTCCATCGCCTGCACGGCCGGTAGAAGACCAAAGCTTGTCGATTCCAGAGGAATTTTTCAAAGCATCATTGAAATTAATCGTCATCTGCAATTGCATCAACTCTTTGTTGATCGTGGTGTATACTTGCGGATTCTCCAGGTTCTCCAGGGGTAATCTCGCTACCGATTCACTTTTTCTGGTATGAAGCGTATTTACTTTCTGGGAAGAGATAGTGACCTCTTGCAATCGTGCAGCATCAGCGCTAAGTACAAAGTCCGCGACAATTGTCTCACCAGCACCCAGTTCTACAGTTTTTTCCTGGGCAAGCGAACCTACCGCAGTCACCCGTACCATATAGGCGCCGGGGCGTAGCTCATTGAATGAATACTCTCCTGCAGTATTCGTCGCCGTGCCGCGTCCTTTTCCTTTCAGCATTACGGATATTTTCTCAGCTGGCTTTCCATCGGGTGTGCTTATGCTGCCCCGGATAGTACCGGTAGATTGGGCAAAAAGGCTGCTAAAATTCAAAAGGACAACGCTAAGTAGAAGTGTTAAAAAAGGTATCTTTTGTTTCATCTTATTTGGATTGATTCTAAGTAAGGGCAAAAGAAGCACCTTTTTTTCTTTTTCACAAATAAATTAGATTAAATCTAAATAGTAACTATTAATTAATTTAGTATCGCCCTGATGACTAAGAGTGCTGGTTGTTAATTGCAACTCAAATTCACTACCGCTGATCCCGGGCCGGACTTCCCTTAGGGTTGGAAAAAGTTCCTGAATCAGCAGGGTTTGAGCCAGGGAAGAGGGCATTGGCTGGTTGGCTGAAGTGAAAGCCCGTGCGTCTTGGTCCCAAACAGGCGCAGCCCTCGAACGCTAATGCAGGAACTGTGCGGTTGACTTGTGCGACAAAGGCACCTTGAGATCCTTTTATCTTTTTGTCTTGCACAAAAAGAAACCATGCCGAGCGAAGCGAGACCATGAACTCCAATAACAATCAAATCAACCCTTGTTCGGATTGCAAATGCTGTGATAGGGCTTTTTAATTTTATTCAAAAGCTCCGGAATTTTTCTCCGCTCATGGCCGCGGAAAGGCCTAGTCCTTTTGTCTTGACACAAAAGGAAACAATGCCGAGCAAAGCGAGACCATGAACACCATTAAATAACAAATAATTTGTGAATAACGTCAAGCCTTCCCGAATGTTCCTTGGCCGCACATAGCAACCGCACAAATTTGCTCATCAGCTCGGGGCCTTGGCTGCTTGTCCCCTGAAACGCGCAAACCTTCGCTTCAGACAACCAGCCAAGGCCCCATCCCCAAGCACAAGCCAGCTGATGCGCAAATTTTTCCCGAAACTTACGGGAAGGCGGGCCCATTGATCAACGTAGCTGCAAGTTTTCGACAAAGCTAACCGTACTACCCTCGATAAAAAGGTACTGCAGTTGAAGCAACAATCATATTTAGTACTAACGTTTATCCGGAGGGCCGGACTTCCCTCAGTGCCGGAAAAAGCTCTGGCAGCAGTAGGCCTGTGTAATGGGAAAGGGCATTGGCTGGTTGCGAAGCGAGGGATATGGGTATGAGGGCAAAGCAGCCCAGCCCTTGAGCGCTGCTGGCAGAACTGTGCGGTTGCCTTGTGCGGTAAAGGCACCTTGGGAAGTCCTTGAGTTTTTCAGTGTTTTAATTGATTTTTAATGGCCTGAAAGAAATCGCTTCGCTAAGTTTTGGTTACTTTTCTTTCAAGAGAAAAGTGACGAGAAACACAGGCACCCTGGGAAGTCCTTGAGTTTTTCAGGTGTTAATTTGATTTTTAAAGGCATGAAAGAGATCGCTTAGCTAAGTTTTGATTACTTTTCTTTCAAGAGAACCGACCGAAGGGAGTTCATGAGTGCCGATGAAAACCAATAATCAGACGAATAAAAGTGACAAGAAAGGCCTGAGAGAGAATGCTTCGCTAAGTCTTGCTTCTTTTCTTTTTGTCTTGACACAAAAAGAAACAAAAAACTCAAGCCTTCCCGAATGTTCCTTGGCCGCACATACCAACCGCACAAATTTGCTCATCAGCTCGGGGCTGCGTCTGCTTGTCCCCTGAAACGCGCAAACCTTCGCTTCAGACAACCAGCCAATGCCCCATCCTCCCGCACAAAGTCAGCTGATGCGCAAATTTTTCCCGGAACTTACGGGACGGCCGTCCCATCGATCAACAACAAAGCTGACCGTACTACCCTCGATAAAAAGGTACTGCAATTGAAGCAACAATCATATTTAGTACGAACGTTTATCCGGAGGGCACGGACTTCCCTCAGTGCAGGAACTGTGAGGGACCTTGAGCGAAAAGGCACCTTGGGAAGTCCTTGAGTTTTTTAGTGTCTAATTTGATTTTTAAAGGCCTGAAAGAGATTGCTTCGCTAAGTTTTGGTTACTTTTCTTTCAAGAGAAAAGTGACAAGAAAAGCCGGAAAGTGATCGCTTCGCTAAGTTTTGGTACTTTTCTTTCAAGAAAACCAACCGAAGGGAGCTCATGAGTGCAATGAAGACCAACAATCAGACGAATAAAAGTGATAAGAACCAAAGGCACCTTGGAAATTCTTCGAGTATTTCAGGCACAAAGCATCAGCGCTATCGTATTATCGCCACCACAATTCACAAAAAAGCCAGGCGCCCAATCAGAACACCTGGCTTTTCTTAAACAAAAACTAATTTACCTTCTCCAGTAACACCTTCTTCAAGCCCAGCGCACTGCCTTCCTCAATTAGTTCAGCAAGAAGAGGCCAATCTGCAGCCTTTTCGAAATAATTGGTGTAAGAACGACTGATGGTGATACGAAGCGTTTCCCCTTCCACAGCTGCCCTGGAACTGAATGCTCCGGTTTTATTCTTTTTCTCTGCATTTAAGTCTTCCAATCCTTTAACCCTGTAACCCTTAGGTACGGCCAGATTGATGGCATACTGAAATGTCCTTGGTCCTGACATATACACATCCACTGTGCGGGTCCGGCTTTCATCATCCAATTTAAGAAAAGAGCCAGCCAATTTTCCAGCCTCAACGATGTAGTTGTTGCCTGCTTTCTTGACAAAATTGTCCAGCACGAATGTGGCCGTATACTCAAACTCAGGAGCTGACGCTTTCAAGCCCGAGTTGAGGATCTTGTAGTTGCTGAGTTGTTGTGGCTCCTGGTCGAAGTGTTCTTTGATCTCTGAAGAAAAATTGTTCTTCTCGTCAAGCCTTGCCTTTTCAAAAGCCGCCTGATAGTCATCTACCATTTTCTTAGTGATATAGTTCTTTGACAAACGTGTTTGAAGCGGCTTGCCTTTTACGAGTGCCGTCAGTTCCCGGTCGATATCCTCCATCAGCAACAGGTGAGCCTGAACATCGCTCCGAAGGAAGCCGCGCTGTTTGCTCGTTCGGGTAATTTTTACCTTCTGCGGCGCTTCGTTAAGCAGGCTTACATGAAGTACTTCCGATAAAGTATTCTCGTCACTGCTGCCTGCCGGGAGCACTGTTTCGCTTTTTGTAAAGTTCGTTTCAAACTTGTTTTTTCTGTCAGGTTTCAGCACAATAGCTTTTTCGCCCAGAAACATGTGAGGAATTTCATTATACAATCCTGTAACGCTGTTAAAAAACAGATAGATGGGTTTCGCTCCCTTCACCCGGATAAAGGTTTCCAGGGGAGTATCTCGCTTTTTAGCATCTAACGCCGGCGAGAATCTGGAAGCTGCAAGCAGAACGTCGTGATCAATTTTCAAATCAATGAGGTTCTGACTGAACACCGCGGCATTGTACAAGCTCTTGGCTGTCCTGGAATTGCGTGCGTTCGACATATCCATCTCTTCTCCATCATAAAAGCAAAAGAGGGAATGTTTCCAGGTGTCGTATAGCTTGCAGATCACGCTGTCCAAAGGCACTGCCTTCAATTGTTTAGCACCTCCGAAGTAGTCTTTTACTTTAGTGCTGATCTCCGGATCTGCCACCCCTGTCCTTGCATCATACATGTTTTTCAGCGTCTCTATATGGGCGTCAACTACAGGCAGAGTCGACTCCTCTCGGGTTGAGCCTTTTCCTACAAACGTCCCTGACACCGAGATGTAGGGGAACTGACGGTAGGGGGACGACCAGATCAGGCCCTTATGCTTGGGAAGGTTACTGAGTTGAGCTGTCAGAATATGGTCTTTATCACTGTTCGTGGTGATCTTTAGTTCAGGAGCCCCATTGCCACTCATCTGCCTGACCACAATGTTGGGTCCGTAGCGGAAGTGGATCTTATAGTTTAGCACCGGGTACTCATCTTTCAGGAAAAATACATAATTGTTATCGTCGTAGTTGTCAGCATATCCTTCGGTAATCTCCGAGGTAGCAATGTAGTAATCGATGATATCACCGACGCTGAGGTTGGACACCGCAATTTTTCCGGCCTCGTCTTTTTTATCCTTCAGCAGCACCTGTTCATCAATATCTACCTCAATGGTTTTACCATCGGATTTCAGAATTTTGATACCAATAAATGTCTCTGCCGTATTTCTCAGCTTTGACACGCCGAAGTGACTGGTATTGTCCAGCCTTTTCTGATATTCGATGGTCGAAAATTCCTCCAGGGAAGATTTGTCGTTCAGTTTTACTCGTTCACGGAAAATCGTTGTTTTATCGGTACGGGCCACATTGCCGGTTCCGCCGGATGCACCCCATTTAAACCTGCTGCCCTTGGTCCGCTGCAGGTCAAAGTAACGGGCCAGCACCACAGCACTTTCAGAATTCATACCTGCAGGCGCCTCCTTCAGTTCAAAGCCAGGTGCCGGAGTCGCCCATACCTGCTTCTTTATCTCTTCCGCCTTTTGCTGGTAGCTCAGTTTCTGCCCGAAGGCCAGGCATTGGACCAGCAGCAGGGGGGTAATAAGTAAGGTTTTTTTCATTATGATTTTGGTTTTAGAATAACTGTTTCGTTGTACGCTGTATTTAACTTCTTAATGTCCGCGTTCCACTGCGCAAACTGAGCACGTTGAATACGGGGATTTTGAAAGCGCAACGTTTTTTTATAAAATACTTTGTCGCCTTCTTGTCGGTAGGAGATTTTGAATTCATAGTTGGCATTACGAATGGAAAGATCTTGGGGAAGGCTTCCCACAGTATAATCCGAAGGTATTTTTAGCTCCGTTTCTCGTTCGATATTGAACTTGTAAGGAAGCCAGTAGTCGTGTCTCCGGCTAGCTTCATCGATCTGGAAGTTGCCAAACTCCTTCCGCAGATCCATCTCTACATAATATTCTTTATCGAAAGAGCTGATCCCGCTCTTCTGTACCACGTTGTACCGGATGCTCAGCTCCTCATCATAATTGTTCAGATCAGAGGTGGTCACATTCTTCACCGTGTTTTCTTCGCCGCTGCTCAAATACTTCATTAAACTATTTTCGTAGTCACTTTTTTTCAAAGCATTAATGCGGCTAAGCATATACTCTTTCTCTTCTCCTTTATAGCTGTGCTGAGCAGTCCCCTGCAAGGCAGCAGCCTGCAGATTTAGCAGCCTTTTTTCATAATCCAGGTTCTGGGAAACGCTGGTAGCAGGGATTTTAGACAAAATGTATTTTTCACCATCTTCTATCAGCACCTGCCGGCCCTGGATGCGTTCGGCATACTCGTTAAAAGGCAGGTAAGTTTCTGTCGCGTCCAGAAAATACTGCTTCCCTTTATAGTTGACTGCACAGATCATGTGGTTATCTACGGCTAACGAAGGAGTACTGTAATCATAAGCAATGTGATTGGTTCCAATCCAGCACAGGCGGGCATCAAACCCCAGGGCGACCAGAAGATTTTTAGTAAGATTAGCCATGCCTTTGCAGTCGCCGTACTTTTTCCTGAGTACTTCATCGGCTTTGTCGGGTCTGAAGCCGGCAATACCATCTTCAAAAGCGATGTAACGGACGTTATCCTGCACCCAATAGAAGATCTTCTTGATTTTCTGCAGGTCATCGCTCAGTCCCTGCGTTAGTTCAAGTGCCTTGGCCTTCACGGCCTCCCTGTTTTCACCGTTTACTGCAACAGCCTTGTACCAGGCATACTGGTCGGCAAGGGTATTGAAATAGGTGATCGAAGTGCCATTATAGCTGGCTGATTTTGGTAAAAAAAGCAGGTGAGGGTAGAGGTAGGTGGGACCAGGGCTTTCCGGTTCTGCCTTTTGAGGAGCCAGATTACTGACCTGGTAGGTGAATACGTCGGCATCGTCACGCTTATCATAGCGGACGGTTTTGAAGATGTTGGGGCCGAAATTCAACTCTTTGATGTCGAGCTTCATCCACCTCGGTACAGATACACGGATCTCACGCGATTGTATCCGGTAGGGCTCCGTGAAATACAGGTTGCAGAAATACCTGGGGTCTTCTGTTGTTTTTACAATCGTGGAAGTAGCCTTATTCCCCTTTTCTTTAAGAACAATTGGGAAATGACAAACCCGGGCATCTGAATAGAAAATCCCGTCAATCGAATGGTGGCTATATTGCGGGCTGAAGCCCAGAGGCTTATACCCATTCACCGTGCAGCTTACCTGATCGATTTCGGTGTCGTTATCATAGAACTCCGCCACCTGGATATTGGCATTATAACCCTCGGCCAGATAGTTCAGTACCTCCTTTTGTCGCACTTTCACCTGCGACGTCTTTCCGTTCCACTCGAACTTGATCTCGGTCACGGCACTGGTGATTAGAACACTTGAATCGGGCTCGACAGCAAAAGATTTGATAACAGCAACAAAGGCTATCATCAATGACAGAAACAGATTCTTTAACATAAGAATATAAATTTGATAGAGCGCTTGTAACCGGTTAGTCCGGATGCGGGGTTCTCAGGTCGTTGGGAGCTGATTCCAACCTCGCAGCTTCGGGAGAGCGTTTGAAGCCGGAGTTGTGATAATACTTAATGAGCGGGATTTCTCAGCTTTCTTTAAAATGAATGAACGCTATTGCTTTTGTTACCATTCTCAGGAGGGAAGCCCGGAACCTACTTTCTTCCGCCGCCGAACATCCAGCCCAGCTTAAGGGAAGCATAATCGCCGTTGAAGCCGTAAGTCTTCAGTAACTTATTGTATTCGAGTCCCAGTCGGAAGTGTCCCGTTTCAAATCCGGTCCGCGCAAGAATGGCAGGGCTGTCTTTGTGGGTCAAGCGTTCTCCTGATTCATCTACGGCTGCCGCGTCCAGCACACCTACACCAATGCCAAACAGGGGACGTAGTCCATTCGTGTTCAGATAGTAGTCGCCGGTAGCCATGTAGGAGCCCGCCAGGTCGTCAAATTCAATTCTGCTTCCGGCAGCATAAATCCGTTCTCCGCTTTCCAGCCGAAGACCGAAGGTGAGTTTATCGTTGATAGCATACTTAGGTTCCATCGCTAACACGACACCTACGTCGCCTCCCTTACCGGTGGCCATGGTCGGCCCCACTGCAAGCTCTACTTTAAAGGCTTTAAAAGATTGTGCGCACACACTAGCCTTCGCACCCAGTGCTAAGGCCGCAACTAACATCATACGTTTCAATTGTGACAAGTTTTGCTCAAATATAGAAAAGAAGCTTTGTTTTTGCATAAAGCTTCTTTCGTCGGAGAGAAAAAAAGTACCTTCAAACGAAAGCATGCCCTTGAGATTTTTCTGCCCTAAAAACAAGAAACGAGGACTTATCTGGGTCAGCTCCCAAGCTACCGCGGGGGAGGCTGAAGTCCTATTGAACTTGGTTGTTTGTGTACGTTCTTTCTCCTTTTGTTCATTAAAATTCTTTGTCCTATCATTGTATTCGATTTTTTAAAAAAGCCGATACCTTATGCCAAGAATTTTCACTACTACAATTGCCTTGATTATATCGCTGCACGCTTCTTCACAGATAAATATGAAAGATTCGACGATGCAGGTCATCGCTTACTGGAATAAGCAGGAAAAGCAGACTTATCATATCGTAGATGAAAAATTCAAGGTGACAGATAGCGATACTACTTCGAGGGAAACTACGGAGTACGATGTCGAGATCACCGTAAGCGACTCCACAGCTAATTCTTTTACGGTTCAGTGGCTTTATAAAAACGTGAGGGTGAAAACAGATAATAAATTTATTCAGAAGGTGGCCGGCCTCTCAGAGCAGCTTCCCATTGTGTTTAAAACGGATGAAATGGGTGTCTTTCAGGAGGTGCTAAACTGGAAGGAAGTCAGTGACTACATAAAAAAAGCAACAGCTCTACTGCGGGAGGAGTTTAAAGGCACGCCCAAATTGAAGGAAATTACCGGGCAGGTAGAACAAAGATTTAGCACTAAGGCCGGCATCGAAGCATCAGCGATAAAAGATATTATTCAGTTCCACAATTTTTACGGCGGAAAATACACCTTACACGAAGAGGCGACCGGAAAAACCAAAATGGCGAATCTGTATGGCGGGGAGCCTTTCGATGCAGAAGTCTCTGTTATTTTGGAGGAGATGGATGAAAAGGAAGATACCGGAATCATAAAATCCTGGCAAACTATCGATTCTAAACAGGTGACCGAAGCAACGTATGAATATCTAAAAAAGATGGCTTCTAGCTTGGGTAGCCCTGCCCCTAAACGTGAAGATCTTCCTGACATGACAATTGAAGACTACCTCGGATCCAGTTTTCATGCCTCCTCAGGCTGGCTTCTTTACAGTGTTCTTGAGCGAACTACAAAAGGTGACAATATCACGCAGATCGACAAGAGGACAATTGAGCTGGTTACGGAGGAGTAATGGAGGTGCAGCGTAGTCAGAACCGCGGGGAGCTATGAAAGACGCCGTCTGGAGCTCTCTATCTCTGCAGTAGAACTGCACTTTTCTTCGTCATCCTGAAATTTACGCTGAACTTATTTCAACCCTATTTCAGTATCTCTAGAACCCCTTTTTACACTTAACCAGGTGCTCACGACTTACCCAAATACTCTCTTAACGTACTTTCAATTTTTCCACAGCCCACCAGGAAGGGCTTATCCTCAATGCTGATATTAAAACCCTGCCCTTCCACCATATAGGCTCCGGATACCTTACCGAGAGGAGTAGAAATAGCAAAGCTGCCAGCTGAGGAGCTGCCATTAAAAGTTCCGCCCGCCTGCGCAATAGCAGTCTGAGCCTTGGCAACAAGGGATTCCGCCGAGCCTTGAAAGGGGATTGTAAAGTTACATTTAGCCATAAGGATTGTTTTTTTGTTTACAACGTGAGGAGCTTGAAATAGTTTAGGTCACTATTGTCTTCCTAAATTCATCTGATTGATACCTACTAATGTTATTACTACGTTTGATCCGGAGGGCTGTGTGAGAAAGGCACCTTCGGTTGCCCTCATAGCCGGGCAGGCCTAGTCCTTTTGTCTTGACACAAAAGGACCCAAAAGTCAAGCCTTCCCGAATGTTCCTTTGCCGCACATGCCAACCGCACAAATTTGCTCATCAGCTCGGGGCTGCGTCTGCTTGTCCCCTGAAACGCGCAAACCTTCGCTTCAGACAACCAGCCAATGCCCCATCCTCCCGCACAAAGTCAGCTGATGCGCAAATTTTTCCCGGAACTTACGGGACGGC
>NZ_JAFEWD010000003.1 GCF_017355855.1 Pedobacter sp. SYSU D00535
GTGACATCTGAGCCGGATCGTAAGGCTTAAAAACTACCGCTGTTGAGCGCTTTGTTCCCATGCCTCAATTTACCGAAATCTACTCCTTTATACAAGAAAAGAGGCTGCCCTTTTGAGACAGCCTCTTTTTTTATGCCTGCTTTAACTGGTTTTCCTCCAAAGCTTATTTAAATAACCCATCAAAATCCCGTTGATGTCCTCCGAAAGCTTAAATCCAATAATGCACAACAGGTAGATCGCACTTAAGATTCCTGAACGGACTAAGACATCTATATATAGATTATCAATCCGCGGAAGCAGGTAGACAGCACCATAGGCTATCCCTCCAATGATTAAGACATAAAGGTTCTTCATCGAAAAAGGTTGCATCTGAAAAGCTTTCAGGATAAAGAGATATCTAAAGCTGTTGAATACAAGATAGGAGGCAGCTGCAGCAATAGCAGCCCCAGTTATTCCAAACATGGGAATAAATAGTAGGTTGAACAAGATAGTTATCCCGATCATTCCCAGATAAAAAAGAGAGTCATATTTAAAATATTTGGATGTACTCAAAATTACACCGTTCGTTCCTGTAGCTGAATCAATGAGATTTGCTAAGCCAATAAAAAAGATAACATATTTTCCTGCAGCGTACTCAGGGGGGATAAGCAAAAAAATGGAGTCTACGTTTACCCAAACCACTTCAAAGATAAAAAGGGCTGCTATCAATTGGTTGAGGCAGCTTTTACGATAGATCGTGTAGATATTGGCTAAATCGTTCCTTTTCCAGGAGTCGGCGATGATGGTATAGGAGATGCTGTATAGCGATCTGGCAGGCAGGGTGATAATGGTGCCAAACTGAAAGGCTATACTATAGATGGCAACCTCATTAAGTCCGAATGCCCGGTTTACCATCAAAACATCAATGCTTTGCACTAAAATAGGGGCAGAGCCGGTAAGTATAGCAAACAGACTCATCCCCACCAGTTTTTTCCTGATTTCACCCGTTACAAAGCTGAGTTGAGGATTTAAGTTTAACTGCTGTCGCCCATAGAGAACAGAGGCTAAAAGGATGGTAGGGATCATATTCGCGACCAGCCACAGCGGCATGAATTTTTGAAACGTCAGGATTTTTGAGGTTACGAGCAGGATTGGCACCAAAATGAGCAACCTTTTTACAAATTCTCTTAATATTCTTCCCGTTATAGTATCGTAGAGACACTGGTTATAGATTTCAAGAACATTAAAGTACAAGGTAAAAAAGGTCAGGGGGATCAGGTACCAATAATAGTCTTTGAATATGGAAGACTTCTGCGCCTCCTGATTAATAATTTCGTCTTTGAACGCAAAGCTTACAATTGAAAATAGAATAAAACCAATAAGCGCAACTGTGCAAAAAAGAAAAAGATAGCCGTTGTGGTTCTTTTTCGGGTCGCGGAAATATGGGAAGTATCTGGCCGTACCGTTGAAGCCCAGAATGGCAAATTGTGCAAAGAGCATCGATAGATAAGTCTGAATATTTATCAGGCCCAGCTGGTCAGGATTTAATGCATGGGGGAGTAAAAAAACCTGCGTTCCGAAACCAATTAGTATTCCCAGGTAGGAATAGAAAGATCCCTTAAGAGTTTGTTGCTGAATAATCCCCATTCTTTTATTTATACCCTTCCCTTTACGTATTAAAGTATATTTTTGAAAACCGCATGGTAAAGATAGAATATAAAATTTGCGTGGTGACTGTAACCTACGGCGATCGCTGGGAATTTCTCCGCCAAGTGCTGAAAAGGGTGCTAGGTTGGGAGCAGGTGAGTCAGGTTATCGTCGTGGATAACGCTTCTGTGTACTCTGTCACTTCGGCTGTTAGCGATTTGGAGGACGAGCGTGTGCTGGTGAGCCGACAGGAGGAGAACCTGGGCTCTGCCGGAGGGTACAAAAAAGGACTGGAGCTGGCATCTCAGTTACATTGCGATTTTGTTTTTTTACTAGATGATGATAACCTTCCCGATGAAGATGCTGCTGCTAAATTAGTTTCTTTGTGGGCCGAGCTTCCGGGCAAGGAGGAACTAAGAGCTCTATATTGCCTGAGGGAAGATAGAGTGGCTCATATCAAAATAGCCAGCGGCCAACCACCTTCCCGATTTTACCTGACTCCAAACAATTTCCTTGGATTTGATCTGTTTAGGATCCCGGTCAATCAGTTCTATAAGTTGAGAGATAAACTGGTAAAGAAGACACCATTCAAACGCCTCGCCGAAATTCCCTACGCCCCCTATGGGGGACTGTTTTTTAAAAAATCTCTTCTTAAATCCATTGGCTATCCTGATGAACGGTTTTACCTATATGTAGACGATTCGGAGTACACTTATCGAATTACAAAACAGGGGGGGACAATTTGGCTTGTCACTGACGTAAAAGTCAACGATATAGACAAATCGCAGGGTATCGGCTACAAAGGTGGGCCTTTCCGCTCAATTTTGTTAGACTGCTGGAGCTTTAGAACGTATTACCACGTGCGCAACATGATCTATTTCAATAGGCGCGAGGCAGTCCAAAATAAATTGGTGTTCAAACTAAATAAGCATTTATATTTGACATGGTTGAAAGTGCTCAGCCGAGCAAACTCTAAGGATAAGGAATACCAAAGCCTAAAGAAAGCTGTTGACGATGGGCTACAGGGTAGTTTAGGACGCAGATACTTTTAAATAAAAATGAGTGAAATAAAGAGATATCATATAATTCAGGCTTTTATAGATAAAATTAAAGAAAGAAAGCCCGCTGTGAATTATGTAGAGATTGGGGTGCAGACCGGTTTCTGCTTCTTTAAAATTAAAGCAGATCGAAAAGTTGCTGTTGATCCCAACTTTATCATAAAACCCACAAAAAAGCTGAAAGCTTATCTCAGAAATTTTTCCAATTTCCGAAACGTGTTTTTTGAGATCACAAGCGACGAGTTCTTCGAAAAGAAAGCACAGTATCTTGCGGAAATCGGAGGCATCGATGTTATTTTTATCGACGGGTTGCACATGCATGAACAGGTAGTTGTCGACGTGGAAAATGCACTACGTTTTTTAAATACCGGAGGCGTTGTACTAATGCACGACTGCAATCCAATCTCCGCAGCCGCGGCAGCAAGAGCTTATTCTCCAAAAGAACTCTGGGCCAATCCTCCTGAAGGCTGGACGGGAGAATGGAATGGAGATACCTGGAAGGCTTTGGTAGAACTTAGATCCCGACGAAAGGATTTGCAAATTGCAGTTTTTGACTGCGACTATGGGATAGGATATGTTACCCCCGGAAGTCCTGAAAACACGCTCGCCTATAGCTCAGAGGAAGTTAAAGCTTTATCGTATGATGATTTGGCAACTGAGCGCACCAGACTGCTGAATCTGAAACCTGCAGACGCATATAAAACATATCTAGAAGCTATTTAGTTGTTTCAAGTAAAATGTATTCCGGATGCAAAACTTAGCCCCCATCGCTTTATTTGTTTACAATCGGCCAGAGCATACGCGTCGCACCTTAAAGTTTTTGCAGCAAAATCTGCTCGCGGATGAGTCGCGGCTGCATATTTTTTCTGATGCGGCGAAGCGGGCGGAAGATGAGGCGAAGGTGGCAGAGGTAAGAACTTTGATCAGGAATATAGAGGGCTTTAAATCGGTAGAAGTAATCGAGCGGGATATCAATTTAGGACTTGCTAATTCGATTATCGATGGAGTGTCAAAGCTAGTGGATGAGTATGGGAAAGTCATCGTATTTGAGGACGATTTAATCTCTTCTTCAGCTACCCTTCAGTATTTCAATGATGCCCTCAACAGGTATGAGCAGGAGGAGAAAGTGATGCACATTGGGGCCTATATGTATCCTATAGATGCTGCTGTGCTTCCCGAAACTTTTTTTGCCCGAATCGCTACCAGCTGGGGCTGGGCAACCTGGAAAAGGGCCTGGACTCATTTTGAGCCCAATATCGACACGCTTATCACCCAATTTGATAGCCAGAAAATCAATGACTTTTCCATCGATGGGACAATGAACTTCTGGAAGCAAATCCAGGAGTTTAAATCGGGGAAGAACAACTCCTGGGCGATTAGGTGGTACGCTTCGATCTTTCTGAAAGAAGGCCTTTCGTTAAACCCGGCTTCCTCTTTAATCAATAACATTGGGCACGACGGAACCGGCGTTCATTCTGGAGTAAACAGCATCTATAGCGTGACAGTCGACAGTAAAACAATAACCGAATTCCCGGACGAGCTGAAGGAACATCCCGAAGCTTACCTGGCTATCAAGTCGTTTCTCCAAAAGAGGAAAGGTAATTTGTGGCAACGGGCGATGCGCTTTATGCAAGAAAGGATGACAATGGCAAAACTTCGGTAGCTATTTTTTCGCCTGAAGAACGATATAAGGAGAAAGTAGTTTCGATTCGAACCCTAAAATTTTCGTAGGGATCTTACCCGCATACCAAAGGGTTTTAATAAATGCCTTTGTCAGTGCTGATTTTTGGTCTTTGTTCTCCAGCCAAACACTAAAGCCGCCGAAGTAATCTACCGAGATATCTTTAAGCCCCAACTCCTCAGACACCCGACCCAACATAGCCACGTCCATCGATTTCATGTTATGCTTCAAATAGTTCTCCTGGTCGAAGTTTTTCTGCACCCACCCATTAACGCCTGTGAAATTAGGAAGTGTAATAAACAGGGTACCCCCAGGCTTTAAAAAGCTTAGATGCCGTTGAATGATGTCTTTGGTGTCTTCAAAATGTTCAATCAAGCCACAGGATAGAACCAAATCGAAGCTCGCTTCAGGCTGATAGTTGAAAACATCTGCTTCAATGACTTTAATTTCGTTTGCTGCAAGATCATTCGCCTCTGCCACTTCCCGGAGTATTCCCGCGTGCACAAAATAGTCGAACAATGTGCTTTCGAGGTTGAAGTATTTCTTGAGGAAGATGGTATAATAGCCGGGGAAACCTCCCAGTTCAATAGCTGTTTTCACTCCTTCTTTTTCAATTATTCCCGTTAGCTGCTGGTGAAACAAATAGTTGCGGGGAATAGGCACCGCGAGGTTTTTCTTAGATTCCCAATAACTTTTCCAGAATTCGCGATCTGTTAGTTGATTTTCCATCCTGAAGCAAAGAAAGAAAAAAGAAAGCAAATGAATTGTATTTTTGAGGGAGTGAAAGTTGTACAAATCAACACGTATGATGGCAATGGCGGCGCAGGTCGGGCCTGCCTTCGGTTAAATAAGGCATTAAGATCGGCGGGGGTGGAGTCGGAGGTTTGGGCCTATTACAAGTTTGGTACGAATCCCGACATAAATAGCTTTTCTCCAGGTTTTCTCCGCCGCGGGGTCGCTGCTTTCGGAATCTTACTGGAGCGCTTCATTTCTTCTTTTGTCGCTAAAAAGCTTAAAATTCCATTTTCTGTTCCCGTTTGGGGAAGAAATATTGCCGGCCATCCAGCAGTAAAATCGGCTGACATCATTCACATCCACTGGATCAATCACGCCTTTCTTCGGCCCAGGGAGCTGGCTAAGTTGGCGGCACTGAATAAGCCTATTGTATGGACGTTTCACGATAGCAATGCCTTCACGGGCGGCTGTCATGTCCGATATGGCTGTGACCATTTCGAAAATGAGTGTGGCAACTGCCCGCTTCTAAAGCAAAGTAATCCGGACGATATCTCCCACAAAATTTGGGTGGCGAAGGAGAAGGCTTATAGAAAGCTTCCGTTTTCCATTGTGGCACCTAGCAACTGGATGAGGAGTTCGGTGGGAAGAAGTAAGCTTGCCGCTACTAAGCCTACCCTGGTGATTCCTAATACCCTGGATACTGCTGTTTTCCAAGCTACTGATAAGCTGCAGGCAAGAAAGCTGCTGGGACTACCCTCAGACAAATTTATCATGCTGAGCGGTTTTATGCCTTCCCGGAAGGATTTGCACAAGGGGACACCCTACCTGCTGGAGGCGCTCGAAATTCTGATTACTAAAAATTTTGCGGACAAGGACGCGGTAGAACTGCTCGTGTTTGGAAACCGCGACGAAAAGAACGTTCCTGACTTTCCGGTAAAGGCCACCTTTCTTGGGACTATCTCAGACGATGTGCGACTGGCGCTCTGCTACAGCGCCGCCGATGTTTTTTTGGCTCCCTCGTTGGAGGATAACCTTCCCAATACGGTAATGGAAAGTCTTTCTTGCGGCACACCTGTGGTTGCTTTCACTACCGGGGGAATTCCCGACATGGTGCAGCACCAGGAGAATGGATACCTGGTGACTTATAAATCATCTGAAAATCTGGCGGAAGGTATCCGCTGGGTTTACAACCATCCCAACAAGGAAAAAATTAACAATGCAGCAAGGACGGGGGTGCTGGAGCGCTTTTCGGAACACGTCATCGCTCAGCAGCATCTTTCCTTATACCAGCAACTTTTAAACAACTATGGAAAGCAGCTGGAATCCTAGGCTATCTGTCATCACTATCGTTTACAACAACGTGAGGGACATTGAACGAACCGTGCTTTCTGTGCTTAATCAAACCTACGAGAATATAGAATACGTTGTGGTGGATGGTGGATCAACAGACGGAACGCTCGAAATATTGCGAAAGTATTCTTCAAGGATAACCCGCCTGGTTTCTGAACCGGACAGGGGGATTTATGACGCCATGAATAAGGGCCTTTCACTGGCTACCGGCGACTATGTGTTGTTCATGAATTCGGGCGATGAGATCTATGCGGAGGATACAGTGCAAAAAGTGTTTGCTACTGAACCTGGAGCCGACATTTATTATGGTGAAACGGAGATGTTTGACGAGCGCTGGCAGAGCCTGGGGCAGCGAAGACATAAGGCACCCGAGAACTTAAGTTTCGCTAGTTTTAAGTACGGGATGAGTGTAAGTCACCAGGCTGTTTATGTTCGTCGTGCCATCGCTGTTCCCTACGATCTCCACTATAAACTAAGCTCGGACATCGACTGGGTATTGAAGGCCATAAAGCGTGCAAAAAAGATAGTGAATACGCGTATGTATGTAGCTAAGTATCTGGTGGGGGGGATGTCAAAGAAGAAACACCGCCAAAGCCTTGAAGAGCGATTTCACATCTTTAGCCGGCACTACGGCGTTTTACCAAATGTTGTGAATCACGTGGTCATTGCCTTTAAGCTTTTTTTCTACTACGTAAAGCATAGAAGGACGAATGATTGACAGCCTGGGCGGCTCCGGCTTCCTGTACTTTGCTCTGCTGGTGGCAATCGGGCCGCTCATCCTAATGGGGGTAATTCTTCCTTTTTTGAGAAGTAAAAGTACGGATTCTGGGATAGAGCCACCCCGGACGCTTAAGTTTCAATTGAACAAAACCGAGAGGTTACGAGCAAAAGCTCTGCTCGTTTACGGCATCCTTTTCACCACCATCCTCCTTTTGCTGATGCTTTACCGGCAGGAGCTTCGTTATCTTCATGTATTCCTGGCCGCTTACTTCCTGATGAACGCCATTACCCACTGGAAGCTTGTGGCATTTGAGGAAGGCAAAAAACTAATTTTTGACGTCGACTACTCGGTGTATGAATACCAGGATGGGAGCCGCAGATTTGTTTTCAATCATGCGGATATTCGAAAGATAGTAATTCATCAATATCTCTTCCGCCTCCGGCACGCGAAAGTAGCGGATATTTTTCTTGAAGATAGAGTGATTAGGATTTCTACTGCCCTCGTAAATTTTGAACGGTTGCCTCTTTTCTCATCGGTTCCTGTCGACTATAAGAATTACCTGATCCGGGTAACATTGCCGGCGACTGCAAAGTAAGTGCATAAAAAAAGCAGAACCACTGGCTCTGCTTCCCTTAATTCCTTTTTTAAGGCTTATGCTTTTTCCTCTTCTTCTTTTCTCCTTCTGAAGGAGCTGAAGCCAGCAAATCCTAAACCTCCAACGAGCAATATGGAAGATATCAGAGAGACTGTTTCTCCGCTATAATAGGAGGCAGGCTCAAACTTGAATTCCACTTTGTGATTCCCGCCTGGTAGCTGAGCTGCTCTTAGCAGGTAGTTCGCCCTGAAGTAAGGGATCTTGTTGCCATCCACATAGGCATTCCAGCCCTTATCATACCAAATTTCCGAGAATACGGCAATGAGGTCGTTAGGCGCAGTATATTCGTAAACCAAGTGGTCGGGTTTATAGCTGACAAGCTCAATAGAGGAATTCGTAATAGTACCCAGCTTTTTCTCGTCAATTAGCGACTTGAAGCTCTCGTGCACAATCGCTTCCTTCTTAGGATCGAAGCTGCTGATTGCCTCCATCTCCTGCTCATTACTTTTTACGTAGAGAACGTCCGTTACAAACCAGGCATTACCCGCAGCCGTCTCGCGGTTCTGGATACGTTGCGACTGCCCGTCCTGCGACATGGTAATAGCATATTTGGTGTTCAGCATATCCAGCACATCTTCGTTGATGGAGTTGTTGAACTGCTTGTCGATTACTTCCTGGAAGCGCTTTAGTTTAGCGGCATGGTATCCTCCTATAGATTTATGGAAGTAGGAAGCTCTGGCGCTTTGGAAGGTGCTTTCTGTTAAATCGATTACCCGGTAGTGTCCCTGATCTCTTAAAATAAGCTCGTCTACCTGCCTTGGTTCAAAAACCATGTTAGTAGGTTCAACAAAGTTTTCATTGTTGAGGTAGCGCTTGTCTACCGACCACATGTCTACCAATATCGCCACAGTTAGTATGATGAAGGCCACTTGTGGCTGTAGCTTCTTTTGAATAAGGGCCCAGGTTAGCGCCGCTCCAATCAGCACAAAAATAAGCGAGCGTAAGGCGTCCATTCTTGCCAGGCTTTCCCGGTCCTCGATCAGGGCATTAGCAATTGAAGTAGCGAAGCTGGCATCTCCACCTGTAATTTGGGTTAACTGCTGAATCAGATCCTCGTGCCCCGAGTTTCTGAAAGCAAGCAACAAGGAAGGGAAAATGATCAGAATAAGTAGTAGTCCGCCGACAATGTAAATGGAATACTGAAGTTTTTTAATCAGGTCCTTTTTGTCCAAGCCTTCTGTTGTAATCTCTTTTACTGCTAGAATGGCCAGGATCGGGAATAAAAATCCGGTAACCGCCAGAATAGATTCTACCGCTCTGAACTTATTGTAAAGCGGGAAGTAGTTAAAGAACAAGTCAGAAACAAGCGGGAAATGTTTACCGAATGAGAGCAGGATCGTCAGTATCGTGGCTCCGACAATCCACCATTTTAATGGCCCCCTGACAATAAACAATCCTAAGACAAATAAAAGGCAGACGATAGCTCCGAAATAGTAAGGCCCCGCTGTGAATTGTTTCTCGCCCCAATAGGTGGGAAGTTGTTTCGCAAAGCCAGTGGCTTGCTCGGCAGGTACTCCACGTTCAATGAGTGTCTTAGCAACTTTTGAATCCTCGTCTAGTCCGCCCGCTGAAGCACCACCGTAAGCATTGGGAACGAGGAAAGTAACGATTTCTCCTACTCCCTGACTCCATCCGTAAGCATATTCTCTGTCAAGGCCGTTGGAAGGCGCATTCCCTTCTGTTTTTAAATTTGATTTACCGCGAGTACTCTCCTGGCCGTACTCATACGTTGTCCAAAGCATGCTTGCATTCACCCCGACAGAGATCATAGCTGCTACAGCCAAATAAGCTATTGATTTGAAGAATGCTTTCGTTTCTTTCTTTTTGATGGCATTATACAGTTCCACACCAACTAGAATCAAAATGGCCAGGAAAAGATAATAGGTCATCTGGATGTGGTTCGCTCGGATTTCAATCGCCAGAAACAAGGCGGTAAGAGATGCCCCCAGTAGATATTTTCCTCTTAATGTAAGGATAATGCCTGCAAGAATAGGAGCGAAAAAAGCAATCGCAAAGGCTTTGTTACTGTGTCCCGCCTCGATGATCTGAAAGTTGTAGGAGGTAAAGGCGAAAGCAATTGCCCCGGCGGCCGCAAGCCATGGACGCACTTTCAAGACGCAGAATAACAAGTAGGCCCCTAAAAGATATAAAAGAACAGTATCGATCGGGTTTGGAAATACAATTTTGAAGAAGGAAACGATATGGGTCGCGATGTTATTAGGGTATTGAGCCCAGATCTGGAAGGCTGGCATCCCACCAAACATGGAGTTAGTCCATAGCGGTGCTTTCCCCTCACTCGCTTTATAGTCCATGATTTCTTTCTGCATGCCTTTTGCCTGCAACACATCGTGCTGGCTTAAGGCTTTTCCTTGCAGGGCTGGACTGAAATAAATGAAACACAAAACGATAAAAAGGCCAATAATGGCCAAATGGGTTCCATTTCGTTTAAACCAATTAGTCATTTCTTAATTATTTGTGGAAATCAAAAATAGAAAAAAGGATAGATGTGCAATGGGAAATGTTGAGATGGGAGCACGAGCTACTGGTAGTCCCCGAAAAAATACCCGGAACTACCAGTAGAATATCAAGTAGCAGGACGCTATTTAATTTCTTCAAAGTCGATAAAGTCGCCGGCTTTGTCAGCGGCACGTGCTTCTTTATCTTTTGGCGGAACGTAGTCTACATGCAACTGGCCCGTCGGCTTTTGCTGTCTGTACTGTTGTTGATTATATGGCGCTCCCTGTTGGCGGAATTGCTGATTTACCTGTTGTTGCGCCTTGTTCACCATCTTTTGGAATAGCATGGGGAGTACAATGCGAGCAATGAGTTTCAACAGATACAGAACAAGGATAGTTATAAAAAGAATTTTAAGTATCATAATTATTAGAATGCAAATATGACTACAATAACGTTGAAAAGTTTCAAAACTAATTTGAAGCTTACAAATGTATGATGATTTTTACTCTTCAACTATTTCAATAACCCTACCAATTTGTCCGTCTTCCAGTCTTACTTTAATTCCTCGTGAGTGAAAACTCGAGCTCGTTAACAAGTCTTTTACTATTCCCCTGGTGCGTTTTCCGCTGCGCTGGTCTTTTTTAAGGATAATCTCTACCTCTAATCCGGGATATATGTCTTTTCTATTTTGTCCGTTCATGTTTATTAATAACTCTTGATGGGAATTGAATTGTATTTATTGAAGGAGTACAACGGAAGCCACTTGCGTTCAGCTAACTATTTTTCTCGGGTTGACATAATTGAGAGCTTCGACTCTCTTGAAATCATTGTCGTTGTCAGCGATTAAAGTAAGGTCATTGACGAGAGCAGTAGCAGCAATAATTGCGTCGGGTAGTTTTAAACGAAAATCTTTCCGTACGCGAATCGTTTCGCTGGTTACCGTTGCGGACATCCCAATAATATTGGATGCTGAAACAAATGATGAATAGATAACTAAGTCGGCGTCACTGGGAGGACTCCAGGCTAATAACTTTATCTCTGATATGAATGAGATATTACACTCTTCATCAATAATTGCATCAATAAAGCGAAGCCCCGCAAAGGGTAGAGTATTATTGATATACTTGATAACCGCGCTCGTGTCTATTAAATATCTCGTTGCCATTCATTCCTCAATGAAGTGAGCTGTCGATTTATATCCTCCTCACTCATTGGGCTCTGTACCTGTTTTCTCAGGCCGGACAGCGAAACTTTTTTCTTTATCACTTTAATCAGGTTTAACTCCTCCATATCCAACAGGAGTTTCATTGCTTTTGGGTTGTTGATTTCTATTTCTATTGTATCCATTAACCCTCCTTGATTTTCTACAAAATACAAAAATAAAGCCATTCCACTAGCCTTTCATCTTTACGCCAAATCGTTCCTCCATCATTTTTTCCAGAGCAAACATCTCGTCCCTTAACTTGGCCGCTAAAAGGAAGTCCATGTCTTTGGCTGCAGCCAGCATTTCCTTTTTAGTTTTGTCGATAGACTTTTGAAGCTCCGGCTTACTCATGTACTGCACAATTGGGTCTGCAGCGATACTGTTTGCTGTTTCGGCCTCTATGTAAGCTTTTTGGACGCCACCCTTGAAATCGACAACCGAAGTCTGTTCGATAATGGCCTCTTTAGATTTTCCAACGGTTCTAGGGGTAATTCCGTGTTCCTCGTTGTATCGTATCTGTTTCTCCCGGCGCCGGGTCGTTTCTTCGATCGTCACCCGCATACTTTCGGTGATATTATCCGCATACATAATCACGCGGCCACGATCATTACGGGCTGCTCTGCCTATCGTCTGGATCAAAGACCTTTCTGAACGCAAGAAGCCTTCCTTGTCGGCGTCGAGGATGGCAACCAGCGAAACTTCCGGTAAATCCAATCCCTCGCGCAATAAGTTGATCCCCACTAAAACATCAAACTCTCCAAGTCGTAACCCACGCAAAATCTCTACCCGTTCCAGTGTTTTAATTTCCGAGTGAATGTATCTTACCTTAATCCCCAGGCGGTCCATGTATTTGGTCAGCTCTTCCGCCATGCGCTTGGTCAAGGTGGTTACCAGTACGCGGTCTCCCTGTTTTACGGTCTTGTCCACCTCGTCCAGCAAGTCGTCGACCTGATTAATGGCGGGGCGGATATCGATAGGCGGATCCAAAAGTCCCGTCGGCCGGATTACCTGTTCCACTACCACACCGCCAGTTTTCTCCAGCTCATAATCGCCCGGAGTAGCACTTACGTAAATGGTCTGCGGAGCGAGTCGCTCAAATTCCTCGAAGTTGAGCGGACGGTTGTCCAGAGCTGCGGGTAGGCGGAACCCATAGTCTACCAGCGACATCTTTCTTGACCGGTCACCTCCATACATCGCCCTGATCTGGGGCACTGTTACGTGACTTTCGTCGATCACCATTAGGTAATCATCCGGGAAGTAATCCAGCAAGCAGAAGGGACGCATTCCAGGCGTTCTGCCATCGAAAAACCTTGAATAGTTCTCGATACCACTGCAATAGCCTAACTCCCTGATCATCTCCAGATCATAGTTAACCCTTTCTTCCAGCCTTTTAGCCTCCAAAAATCGCTGTTCGGTAACAAATTGCTGCTTTCTTACCTCAAGCTCTTCCTGAATAGCCCAAACCGACTGGTTGAAGCGATCCTTTGGTGTAATAAAAAGGTTGGCGGGGTAAACCACCATATGGGTCATCTTTTCAATTGTTTTTCCCGTTGCCGGATCTATAGCGCTGAGCTCTTCGATATCATCCCCAAAGAAACAAACACGATAGGCATAGTCCATATAGGCCGGGTAGATGTCCACAGTATCTCCCTTTACCCGAAAAGTACCCCGTCGAAAATCAGCCGTGGTTCTGGAATATAAGATCTCTACCAGGCGGTGAAGAAAAGCATTCCGGCTGATCCTGGTTCCCACGGCAAACTTGAACACGGAGTTGTAGAAGTCTTCGGGGTTACCCATACCGTAGATACAGGAGATAGAAGAAACCACAATCACATCACGGCGTCCCGACATCAGTGCAGATGTTGTACGCAGTCTTAACTTTTCAATTTCATCATTGATCTGAAGATCCTTCTCAATGTATGTATTCGTTGTCGGCAGGTAAGCCTCCGGCTGATAGTAATCGTAGTAGGAAACAAAGTAGTTGACTGAGTTTTCAGGAAAGAACTGTTTGAACTCTCCATAGAGCTGAGCCGCCAGGGTTTTATTATGACTTAAGATCAACGTCGGCTTCTGCGTCTGCTGAATAACGTTCGCTACCGTGAAGGTTTTCCCCGAGCCCGTCACCCCTAAAAGGGTTTGGTAATGCTCCTGAGCCTGAACTCCTTCTACTAGCTGACGTATCGCCTCCGGTTGGTCACCTGTGGGTTGATAGTCAGATGTTAATTTAAACTCCATTATTTCAAAGATAGTGATAACAAAAATTATCGCAGGTTATTAACGAACATAGTGCGTTTAAGTGTGTCATAAGGTTTTAAAATTCGACCCGAAATTTTTACAATACGGGAAACTAAAGGGTGCAGCAATAGTTATTAATAGGTGGATGAGCAAAAAGCATAGGCAGCAGTTTTTCTTTTGAAAATAATTTAACTTTAGCTTGTGATATTTCTATTAAGCGATACCCCTTCTGTCGGTAATAATTTTATCGCCGAACTACGTGATGCGCAGATTCAACTGGACAGCATGCGTTTCCGAAAAAACCTGGAAAGATTAGGAGAGCTATTCGCCTATGAGATAAGTAAAAAGCTTAGCTACGTTGAAACTGAGTTCGAGACGCCGCTGGGAACGGCTCTTGTGCCGATCATCCAGGAACATCCGGTTTTAGCTACGATACTCAGGGCTGGCTTGCCACTCCATCAGGGTTTGCTTAACTTTTTCGATAAAGCAGATTCTGCTTTCATTGCGGCGTATCGTCAAACAACCAAGGGAGGCGGTTTTGTAGTTCAGAAAGAATATGTAACCACCCCAGACCTCAACGGGAAAATTGTCGTCGTGTCTGATCCTATGCTGGCAACGGGGCAGAGTATGGTGCTAAGTTGCAAGGAGCTGCTGGATCAATACCAAATCAAACAACTGCACATAGTCTCTGTGATTGCAAGTTCTGAAGGTGTGGCTCATGTAAGAGCGAATCTTCCCAAAGCACATTTGTGGCTGGGAGCTATTGATGAAGAAATGACCACTAAAGCTTACATCGTTCCTGGTTTGGGAGATGCAGGCGACCTGGCTTTCGGGGAGCGGGACTAATTCAGTACAGCGAATTAGCAGAGAGCAATCTCTTTGACCTCAATTATTTGCATATTTGTATGTCTATCAAATAGCATAATAATGACTTACCGCCATATATTCTTCGATCTTGATCATACCATTTGGGACTTTGATAAGAATGCCGAAGAGACCCTCCGGGAACTTTACCTGACCCATAGTTTGGAAGAGCTCGGACTGACTTGCCCGACTACTTTTATTGAAACATATACCCGAAATAATCACGAACTCTGGGCCTCCTACCACCTGGGGAAAATTACCAAAGACCATCTTCGGGAAACCAGGTTCAGGAAAACGTTTATCGACCTCGGTCTTACTCCTGAGCTGATTCCACTGGCTTTTGAGGAAGACTACGTTCGTATCTGTCCAACAAAAACAAATCTTTTCCCAAAAGCTCACGAGGTGCTGTCTTACCTTCAAAATAAATATTCCCTGCATCTGATTTCGAACGGCTTCAAAGAATCCACGGAGCTAAAAATTGAAGTAACCGGACTTGGAAAGTATTTCGACAACATCGTGATATCAGAAGTTATCGGGGTTAATAAGCCAAACCCTGCTATTTTCGAGTTTGCGCTTGATGCAGCAGGGGCTAGAAAGGAAGAAAGCATCATGATCGGGGATAGTATTGAAGCGGACATTCGTGGCGCCATGGCTTTCGGAATGGATGCCATTTTTTTTAATCCTTTCGGGAAAGAGAAGCCGGATGATATCAAACATCAGATAGTTTGCCTTGAGGATCTAATGAAATTTCTATGAGTGTAAATGATACGGCCAAAGCCATTTTGAAAGCATTGCAGGAATACCACGAGCTTTTGAATTCGATTTCTGACGAGGAATTTCTGCAGCAACCTGCAAGGGGCGGCTGGTCCTGTTCTGAGGTGTTCTGCCATATCGCCCAGGCTAATCTTGGCTCCATTTTGGCTATTGAGAAATGTATTCATGGGAGGGCGAGCGCCGGCAAATATTCTGTGCCGTTTATTACCCGGATAATACTTTTTCTTGGACGACTTCCCGGAGGAAAATACAAAGCACCCGATACTATAGCATCCATGGTGAAAAAGATAAGCAGGGAAGAGGCAAGGAATCAGCTGATCAAATTCACCGGGCGCTTGAAGGATGTAACACCCAAGATAGCTAAAGCGTCTCCTTACTGCCGCGTAAAACATCCCCGGCTGGGAATGTTGAACTCTGAAGAGTGGCTTCGGTTTATTGAGATCCATACTAAACACCACCTGAAACAAGTCTATCGTGTTCGAAAGAGCCTTGCATTCGCTGTAGCTTAAACGAGTACTAACCAATTACTTAATCACTTCTTAATACTCTCCTAATTTCTGATTTGCATTTTCGTTAAAAAAATGGAATGGAATCGGAAGTAGTTGTCGCACTTATGTTGGTCTGCCTGCTGGTGCTGGGCCTGGTGTTCCTCTTCGGCCCGTATGAGTTCTATTTTGAGGAGGAAGATGACTAGAGCAAAAGCTATCCTTTCAAATAAACCGAATGAATAAACGAGAAGTAGAACTGGTCGTGATTTCGGATGTGCATCTGGGAACTTACGGCTGTCATGCCAAAGAACTTTTGAGATATCTGAAAAGCATCAAGCCCAAAGCTTTAATCCTTAACGGCGATATTATTGACATCTGGCAATTCAGCAAGTCTTATTGGCCAGAGTCGCATATGAAAGTCGTTCGAAAGATTATGAAATTTATTTCTGAGGGCACGTCCGTTTACTATCTTACCGGCAATCACGATGAGATGCTTCGGAAGTTTGCCGAGATGAACATAGGCTGCTTTCATTTGGTAAATAAACTGGTACTAAACTTAGATGGTAGAAAAGCCTGGTTTTTTCACGGCGATGTTTTTGATGTTACCATGCAGCACAGTAAATGGCTGGCCAGGTTGGGTGCAGTAGGATATGATACATTGATTTTGTTAAACCGTTTTGTAAACTGGTGTCTAACGCTTGCAGGACAAGGGAAAATGAGTTTCTCAAAACGGATTAAGGCGAAGTTTAAAGATGCAGTGAAGTTTATCAACGATTTTGAAAACACAGCTGCTGATTTGGCTATTGATAAGGGATATGATTTTGTGGTGTGCGGACACATACATCAGCCTGAAGTACGGGAAATTGTGACTCCTGCCGGAAAGGCTGTTTATTTAAACTCGGGCGACTGGGTGGAAAATCTAACCAGTTTGGAATATAATGAGGGAAAGTGGGAGATCTTCAGGTACGCTGCGGACTATTTCGCAGAGGAAAAGTTTGTGGATACCGAGCCAGCCGACCTGGAGAACCTGGCAGATTTGCTTAATGTGAAAATGTTGCTGGAACAATTTAAGGCGGAAAGTATATAAGATTCTGATAATTTTGGGGATGCGAATATTATTTGCAGTACAGGGAACAGGGAACGGACACATAAGTCGTGCCCGCGAAATTGTTCCCTTGCTAAAGCAGTACGGAACCGTGGATATGCTGATTAGCGGAACGCAGGCAGATGTTTTGCCTGAAGAGCCGCTGCAATATCGCTTTCATGGCTTTAGTTTTGTGTTTGGCAAGAAGGGCGGGGTAGATCACTGGAAGACATATAAGTGCATGAACCTTCCACGTTTATGGAGGGATATCAAATCCTTGCCCTTGAAAAACTACGACCTCATTATTAATGATTTTGAACCGGTGACTGCCTGGGCTTGCCGTTTTCAGGGCAGGCCAAGCGTTGCCCTAAGTCATCAGGCTGCTTTTCTTTCTAAAAAAACGCCTCGTCCGATTGGTACCTATCACTGGCAGGAGTGCCTCTTTTCGCATTATGCGCCTGCGACACACAAGGTTGGTTTTCATTTTGATAAGTACGATAACTTTATTCATACTCCGGTAATCAGAAGTGAGATTAGAAATCAGGATGTTAAGAACTTCGGACATATCACTGTCTATCTTCCCGCTTACCACGATAAGTATTTGGTGAATCTGTTGAAGCGTATCCCCGAGTATCGCTGGGAGATTTTCTCAAAGCATGCTAAATCCTGTTATACGGATAAGAATATTTCGGTCAGACCCATCAATAATGAGCTTTATAACAAGAGTGTAGCAAGCTCAGCCGGTCTGCTTACAGGTGGGGGCTTTGAGAGCCCTGCAGAAGCTCTGTTTCTGGGTAAAAAAGTAATGGTGGTCCCTATGAGGAACCAGTACGAGCAATTGTGCAATGCTGAGGCTGCGCGACATCTGGGAATTCCTGTGCTTAACTGCTTCAATGATAGTGCGATCCCAAAATTGAAGGAATGGTTGTCTGTTAGCTCTGGGCCGCAGGTTCACTACCCCGACGAGACTGCTTCTATCGTTGATAGTCTTGTAAAAAAATACTCTTCCAAGTCCTGATTTCCATTCTGCCAGCTTTTAGTTAATATTGTCCTGTAAAGACGATTTCAGGGATGATTGAACAATTTAAAAGATTAAACCCGGTAAACCTGCTGTTTTTAATTGCGATTGCGGTGTTTATCAGGATCGGGATATTTCTGCAAACACCTGAAATCTCCAGTTTCGATATCCTCGAACCCTATGCTAACTATGTAGTTAGTATCGACTCTCAAAATCTGTTCTCTCCGGCTGCCAACGCGTTCTTCGCTCTAGTGGTGACGCTGATTCAGGCAATTATTTTCAGTCGGGTGGTGAATAACTACAATCTGTTAGGTAAGCCTTCGTTTCTGCCTGGCTTGATGTACATTACCGCTTCCAGCTTGTTGACGCCCTTTTTGGTGTTAAGTCCTGCATTGCTCTGTAATTTTCTGATGATCTGGCTCATTCACCGATTTCTGAGCGTTTATCGGAAAAATGAGGCCCGATCGGTAATGTTTGACTGCGGGATGATCATTGGGGTGGGTTCCCTTATTTATTTTCCTTTCGCTACCATGCTGGTAGTGCTTTGGATAGCCCTTGCTATCTTTAGGCCCTTCAACTGGCGGGAATGGGTGGCGGGAATAGTGGGATTTATGACCATTTTCTTTTTTCTTGGCGTATTCTATTATTTGAACGACTCCTTTCAGGAACTAAATACTTCTAAAATGCCCCTGGCCCACGCATTTCCTAAAAATTTGAACATCAATCTGTACGATTACATAGTTGTGGCGCCCTTGCTATTGATTATGGTGCTTTCCGTCGTCTCTCTTCAGCAAAAGCTATACAGGAGCAATATGCACATCCGTAAATCTTACCTGTTGCTCTTCTTCCTGCTTGTTTTTGCCTTCCTGTCGTTTTATCTTAAGCCTGATTATCACCTCTATCACTTCTTGTTGGCGGTTCCGCCGGTAGCCGTCTTCATGTCGCATTATTTCATGAATGCCAGCAAAAAGTGGTTTTACGAAAGTCTCTACCTACTACTAATAAGCTTTATTATTTATTTTCAATTCCACTAGGCAGATTGCTTCGGAAGGCAGCGGCTGCGCGTTCGCTACCCGCCACATTAACCTTTTTTAACAAAATAAAAAGTCATAACATCCAAATTTTGAATAGTTTTGCCCCTGTGAAATTCGGAGTAACAGTGTTTCTCTACATAAAAATCTGTCCCGGTCTAAATGCTTAATCTGGTTATTGATATTGGGAATACTTTGTCAAAAGTAGCGTTATTCAATGGTCGGAGTATAGTTGAACAATACGTTCTAGATCGGGTAGATGAAGAAGCAATAGCAGGAATTATAGAGGGGAAACGCTTAGATCATGCCATTATTTCTTCTGTCAGCTATGATATCACTGCGGTAGAGAATTATCTGCGCTCCGTTGCGTCTTATATTCGGTTTAGTGCTTTTGCTGCTAAAAAGCTGAACAATCAGTATAAAACTCCCGAAACACTAGGCCTTGATCGATACGCCGCTGTAATCGGCGCTACTTATCTTTTTAATGCCCAGGATGTTTTGGTAGTTGATGCGGGAACCTGTATTACCTACGATTTCGTAGATAAAGACAGGAACTATTTTGGCGGAAGTATATCACCCGGCATCGCCATGCGTTATAAAGCTATGAACGCGTTTACGGGAAAGCTGCCTTTATTGAACATGAAGGAGGATTTTAATGCGTCTAACGGCGTCGATACTGCCACGTCTATTCTCTCCGGAGTCCAAAACGGGGTGGTGTATGAGCTAAAAGGCTTTATCGCATCTTATCTTAATAAATATCCCGAGTTAGTGGTTGCACTATGCGGAGGCAACGTTAAATTTTTTGAGACCCAGTTGAAAAATAGCATCTTTGCCCCCATTGTTCGAGCCGTACCTGATTTGGTGTTAATTGGTTTAAACGAAGTTATCTATCAAAATAATGAATAGGTTTAAGAAGAATATACTTTTATTTTGCTGTCTGGTAGCAAGTACGGCTACTTTCGCCCAGTCTACAACCAGCTCTCCTTATTCCCAGTTTGGCCTGGGAATTCTCAACGGTCCGAGCCTTCCTCAGAACCGCGCTTTAGGTGGCGTTAGTGCTGGCTTGCGCAGACCGGGTACGTATAGCAATATCAATCTTGGTAATCCGGCTTCCTATTCAGCTATAGAACTTACCACTTTTGACATCGGCCTTTACTCAGGTCTGGCGAACCTTTCAAAGGGAAACGTATCAGAGAATAACTTCAATGCCTCATTGAGCCATGTGGTGTTCGCGGTTCCCATTAGCAGACAGTCAGCTCTTAGCTTCGGATTAGTGCCTTACAGCAGCCTTGGTTATCGCTCCCGCGTGAGAACGGAATTAGATACCAACACGGTGGACTATATCTACAGGGGTGAGGGTGGCTTGTCGAAGGCTTATCTGGGCTACGGAATTCAAATAGGCAAACACCTAAGTATCGGAGCCAACGCTTCCTATATTTTCGGAAAGCTGGAAAATGACCAGGATACAGAGTTTCCGGAGGATTTTTCTTTTGTTAACTCCAGAACGCAGCGGAGCAACAGCATCGGCGGCTTAAACTCTGATCTTGGCGTGCAGTATTTTACAAATATCTCTAAAAATGTAAAACTGACGCTGGGTTATACAACTACGCTGAGCACGAATCTGAAGTCTACTGAAAGGACGGTTTCTACCCGCTATACAACCGATGCGCAGGGTAATGAGAGCGTGGCGCTTGATACCTCCTTTTTCGATGAACGTGCAACGATGAAGCTGCGTTTGCCGTCCATGCACACCGTTGGCTTTGCATTGGAGCGTTCCAACAAATGGTTCTTTGGTGTAGATGCGTACATGGGTAACTGGAAGGATTACGCGATTGGCGGTGTAAACCAGGGGCTGCAGAACTCTTCCGGAATTGCTGTAGGCTGGCAGATCACACCTGATGTAAATTCTGTATCCAATTACTTTGCTCTGGTTGATTATCGTCTGGGTTTCAGGTACGATAAAACGTATATCAATATCGCAAATCAGGACATAAATCAGGCCGCCCTGACCCTTGGCTTCGGGTTTCCTCTTCCTTCTAATAGGACCACCTTTTATAAGATCAATTTCGCGGCCGAACTCGGTAACCGTGGCACTCTGGAACAAAACCTTGTGAGGGAACGCTTTGTGAATTTTCATTTAGGCTTTACGATAAACGACCGCTGGTTCCAGCGTTATAAATTCGATTAGTCAAAGAACCGTGAGCTGGGCAGGCAGAATAGTAGTGGTTTTGGGATTGTTTTTTGCAGCTTGCGAGAACGATTTGCGGGATGTGGAGAAGATCTCTGCCCGGAATACGGCCGTTCCGATAGATAAATCGTACGGTGTAACCATCATTTACAGTGATTCCGCTGTTGTAAAGGCTAAAATGATGACTCCCGAACTTCATCACGTTAAAACCGCGAGTCCCTATTATGAGATGCCGAAAGGCGTTACCATTATTTTTCTTGATCCTCAAACCAAGGAGGAGAGCAGTCGCGTAGTTTCAGATTATGCGATAAGGAGAGATAGTGAGAAAGTAGTTGAATTGCGAAAGAATGTGGTGGTGACAAACAAAAAGGGCGACACTTTTAAATCAGAGGAGTTGATCTGGGACGAGAACAGGAAGATCTTTTATTCAAATCAGTTAGTAAATATCACGAAGCCGGATGGCACCAGCATCTTCGGAACGCAGTTTGAGAGTGACGAGAGTTTTGCGAATCCGGTAATCACCAATGCTTCGGGTAATCTGGCCACAGGCGATAAACTTAATTTTAATAGTTCAACGCCTTAAAATAAGAGAGTTGCCCCGTCAGACCCACCAAATTTTTTCACTAGGATTTTTTCGTAAAAATTGTATCTTGCGCGCTCTTTTGGGGGAGCCAGATGCAATAGACCTAAATAATCTGGTAGGATTTCCTTAGAGCGTAAAGTTGAATTTTATACAAGTTTAGAATACATATGGGAATAATGAGTTTTTTGCGGAACCGGGCAGGAGCCATCTTGATAGGCGCAATCGGTTTGGCAATTTTTGCCTTTTTACTCAATGATGCGATCAGTTTTGGTACGCCGTTTTGGGCCGAAAGCCAGACAGAAGTAGGGGAGGTTGCCGGCGAGACAATTGGGATCGAGGAGTTCAGAGCGAAAGTTGAACAGAACGAAGCGAATTTCAGGCAGCAGATGGGTGGAAACCTGAATCCTCAGATGAGTTCTTACATTGTAGAAAATACCTGGAATCAAACGATATCTGAAATCCTGTTAGGGAAAGAAGTGAAGCGCTTAGGACTTGAGGTAGGAAGAACAGAGCTGAACGACATGGTGAGCGGTAAGAATCCGCATCCGCAGGTTGTCCAAACATTTGGTAATCCGCAGACAGGTCAGATCGACAGGTCGCAGCTGAATTCGTTTTTGTCGAATTTATCTACGCAACCTGCAAACAGTCCGATAAGAAGTCAGTGGGAGCAGTTCCTTGTGTCTATCAAGCAGGATCGCTTGTTCCAAAAATATACGAACCTGGTAAAGAACAGCATTTATGTGACTTCGCTTGAGGCGAGGGAAGAACACCAGAACCGTAACAAGTTGGCTGATTTTAGCTACGTAAACTTAGAATACGCTTCGATTCCGGATAACCAGGTGAAACTGGAAGATAAGGACTATCAAGAGTATTACGATGAGCACAAGAACTTGTTCAAGAACCGTGAAGAAACACGTACTTTTGAATACGTGGTATTTGACGCGAGTCCAACCAAGGCAGACTCTGCCGCCATCAGAACAAACATCGGCAGAATAGCTGCTGAGTTTAGAAATACGACCAACGACTCACTTTTTGTAAGTGTGAATGCGGACACAAAGGCACCGATTTCCTACATGAAAAAAGGACAGCTTGATCCTGCCCTGGATTCGCTGGTGTTCAGCGCTCCGGTAGGTTCGGTAGTTGGCCCGGTTTATAGTAACAATGCTTTCCGGGTAGCAAAGGTCCTTGACGTGAGAATGTCTCCTGACTCAGTTCAAGCCAGCCATATTTTGATTAACCCAGCTACAGAGGGCGGTTTGCCGAAGGCGAAGGCCAAGGCCGACTCTATCGCAAACTTGATCAGAAACGGAGCAAGCTTTGCAGAACTGGCTACCAAGTTTGGTACAGACGCTTCCAAAGACAAGGGCGGTGACCTGGGAACCTTTGGTCGCGGAGCGATGATTCCAGCTTTTGAGGAAGCGGTTTTCAACGGCAAACCAGGTGATTTGAAAGTAGTGACTTCTCAATTTGGTGTTCACGTGGTTCGCGTTGTGAGACAAGTAGGATCTTCAAGAGTTGCAAGAGTAGCGGTAGTAGACAAAGCGGTTGCCAGCAGCAACGAAACACAGCAGGCTGCTTATTCAAAAGCTTCATCTTTTCTAAGTACTGCTGATGACGACAAGGCCTTCGACGAGCAGGTGAAAAAACAGAAATTGAACAAGCTGGTGGCAGAGAATGTAACGGCATCTCAATCGATGGTAGCAGGACTGGATAATCCGAGAGAATTGATTCGCTGGGCTTTCCAGGCAGACCAGGGTGATGTATCCGACCGAGTATTTGAGCTCGAAAACAGATACGTAGTTGCCAAGCTTACCGATGTTAGAGAAAAAGGAATACTGCCTTTGGCAAAAGTGAAAAAGGATATTGAGCCGATGGTTCGTAACCTGGTGAAAGGCCGTATGCTAAGTGAGAGACTTTCTAAAGCAGCTTCTGGCGCTTCCAACATTCAGCAGGTAGCACAGAAAGTAGGTAAGCAAGCGCAGCCAGCTCAAAATATTGTATTTGCCAATCCAATCATCCCAGGTTTAGGTCAGGAAAATAAAGTGGTAGGAACTGTTTTTGGTTTGCAACCACGCAAACTGTCTAATCCAATTGAAGGCGAAAGCGGTGTGTTTGTGGTAGCTGTCAACAGCTTCTCTAACCCTGCTCCGTTAACCAACACCATCACTTTAAAAGAACAGATAGCAGAGTCGCTACGTCAACGTGCTCAGGGATCAGTGTTCGAGGTGTTGAAGGAAAAAGCAGAAATAACAGACAATCGTTTCAGGTTCTTCTAAGCCCTCGAATTTAATAACTTTGCATCCGGAAGAAAATATTCTTCCGGATTTTTTGTTTTTATACTAAGGCTGGCGATTACAGTCCCAGCTGCTTTCTGTCTTTTTTGATTTTACAACATGGATATTCAGGAAAATATAGTAAATAAAGTAGCCCAGAGCGGGCTTATTAGTTTTGACCTGGCAGATTTTTATCCGGCAGGAGAACGAATTGTATACGATATTAAAGATAACCTCTTCCACGGTCTGATTCTGAAGGAAAAGGACTTTAGGGAGTTCATCAAAGAACATGACTGGTCTCAGTACCAGGGAAAGCACGTGGCCATCACCTGTTCAACAGATGCCATTGTTCCCACCTGGGCCTATATGCTCTTAGCCAATCGAATGTCTCCTTTTGCAGCTACGGTAGTTTTTGGCGATCTTACCGCCCTGGAGACAGTTCTCTTTGACCGGGTTCTTACTAGTTTGGATGTAGAGAAATACCGGGATGAGCGGATTGTGGTGAAAGGCTGCGGGGAGATTGATATTCCCGTGTCTGCTTATGTTGAGCTAACGGCACGGCTGACAAAAGTGGCGAAGAGCATCATGTTTGGTGAGCCCTGTTCAACGGTTCCCATCTTTAAGAGGAAAGATTAGATTTTGTGTGGTTGGATTGCAGCGATTTGCTGGGAAAATACGTCTAACAAGTAATTGGAATTGACGTATAAGAGTTGAATTTTAAATTATGGCTAGATTTTTTGTACTGATTTTTCTTGTATTCGCTGCAAATATAGTTTCCGGGCAAAATCTCGAAAGCCGTGATGCAATGGTTTTCGGACCAGGAGAAGTGCTGAAATATAAGATCCGTTACGGCATCGTCACAGCTGCAGAGGCTACTTTGCAGGTATTAGACTCCGATATTAAGTTGAACAATCGGCCGGTGTACCATTTACTTGCAAATGGGAAAACTTCGGGCTCCTTCGACGTCTTTTATAAGGTAAGGAACAGGTATGATTCCTATATTGATAAAGAGACCTTGCTTCCGCATCTTTATACGGAAAGTATCCGGGAGTCGAACTACCGGAGAGCCGATAAGGCCAGATTTTACCAGGATCAAAACAAGGTAGTTTCGAACAAAGGTACCTTCAAAACCGGCGATCAGACTTTTGATATCGTTTCGGCTTATTATTTTGCCCGCAGTTTGGACCTGGCGAATGTCAGAACAGGCACAAAGTTTAAAATGCCGTACTTCCTCGATGACGGAGTGTCTTCCTTAGAAGTGACCTATGTCGGAAAAGAACGAGTAAAGACATCGTTAGGATATTTCAATTGTCTGAAATTTAGTCCCTCCATTCAGCCTGGCAGAATTTTCCGCAAAGATAGTAAGCTTTATCTCTGGATCACCGACGATGGAAACCGTATTCCCGTAAAGGCGCAAGTAGAAATTTTGGTGGGAACGGTAACGATGGAACTTACGTCGTACAAGGGATTAAAGGCACCATTGGCAGTTTCAAAAAAATAAGAAAAAGATATATGATCGAGATACAGCACACACTAGTGCATGAGGATGTGTTCGAGGAGAACTTTGTGTGCAACCTGGAGCGGTGTAAAGGGGCTTGCTGCGTCGAGGGAGATGCTGGTGCTCCCCTGGAAAAAGCTGAGCTGAAGATTCTGGAAGAAATCTACCCGGAAGTAAAGCCCTACATGACGGAAGAAGGAATAAAAGCAGTAGAGGAGCAGGGTACCTGGGTGAAGGACTTTGAAGGCGATTTTACGACCCCTTGCGTAGGTGGGAATAAAGAGTGTGCTTATGTGATGTGGGAGAATGGTATCAGCAAATGCGCGATCGAAAAAGCTTACCTGGAAGGGAAGATCAACTGGAAGAAACCGATCTCCTGTCACCTCTATCCCATAAGGATCACCGCTTATCCTGATTTTGATGTGTTGAACTATGATCGCTGGCATATTTGTTCTCCTGCCTGTTCCTTCGGAAAGGAGTTGAAGGTTCCGGTTTATAAATTCCTGAAAGACCCTTTGATCCGTAAATACGGGGAAGAATGGTACAAAGAAGTAGAAGAAGCGGCAACGCTGATCTAATGCTTAACACGGCTCTTGTACTCATTTCATTGCTAGTGAGTGCAGGGTGAGTGCACGTTGAATGCACCTTAAGTGCAGGTTTCCCTTGAAAAACCTGCACTTCTCATTTAATCACTACCTTATTACTATTCCTGCATTCAGGATCAATACAGATGGTGGGAGCATCCTTGCTATTATCTAATCTTGTTTTTAACTTAAGCTTCTAAATCAAACCTTCGTCACATGGCTGTTTATAACGGTAAATCCCTCTCCGGGCTGATCGGCAATATAGTGCTTCGGCAAATGCGTGATAAAAACGTCGCCCAAAGTCGCCCATCCAGTTTTGAACAAAGTGAAAGTACTCGGGATAACGGTACCGAGCTTAGTAGAGCAAGTGCTTTCGGAAAATTAGTTCGCATCATCTTTCAACCTCTTCTGATGGGTAATTACGATGGAGGCATGGTCAATCGCCTTAGTGTAGCCATCAGAATGGCCATCAGGGAGAACCAGGCACAGCAAGTATGGGCGAGGGGCGTGGAAGGGGCAAAGATGGAAAAGCTGGAGGGCTTTGAGTTTAATCTGAACTCGCCTTTGGAAAATGTCTTTAATGTTTTTCCGGTTGCCAGTATATCCGGGCAGGATGAGTTGATCATAGAAGTGCCGTCTTTCAAACCGGAACATGACATCCGTACGAAGCTCGACTGGACCTGCGGAAGCCTTCGTATCCTTACCGCAGTCCTTGATCTTGAAAATTATGCCTTTTGCTACTTGCCCGAACAGGAGCTGAGCTTTCGCAGAACAGAAGAGGAGAACGCGGCTTTCCAAAGTCTTGTTCCGCTTGCCGGATTAAAGGAGCACATCGTAATTACCTGTTTGGCGGTGGAGTTGATTAAAGAGACCCGGCGAGGCCAATCCATCTTAAATAACAAGCAGTTTAACCCGGTATCGATTATTGGCGCTTCAAGGTTAAGTGGAGTGGCCCTGACAGATGGAGAAACACCTCCGGAGCTGGAATGGGAACCCGCTACTGCCTATCAGCATTCGGTAAGCAAGATCACCGGAAAGCTGATGGCACGGAAGATGGAGGAAAAGAAGAAGGCATCCCGTAAGAAGCGATCGTAGCGAAGAGTCATTCACGAGCCGCCTCGACGCTAAATGTGTTGAGCGATTTTTCATTTGATCTTCCGGAGTTCCGGCTTTAAGAAAAAATACCCTATTTTAGCCCTGATTTTAAGGTCCTAAGCCGTATTAACATCAATCACGAGTTTGAAAATGGGTAAAACCGTCGTATTTGGGGCTGCCGGTCAACTGGGACAATGTCTTCAGGCCGTAGCTAAAGAATTAAAATTGGAGGACATTGTTTTTCTACCGGAAGAAGAAGCAGATATCCTTGATACCGCTACCTTGCAAAAGGTATTTCAGCAATACACTCCCTCCTTCTGTATCAACTGCGCTGCTTACACCGCAGTAGACAAAGCAGAAGACGAGGTGGATCTGGCAAGAAAGATCAATAAGACCGGGGCCGAGAATCTTGCCCGGGAATGTGCAGGTTTCTCCACCACTCTGATCCATATCTCCACCGACTTCGTTTTTGAAGGGAATGTAGCAGCACCGCTGGTGGAAACAGATCCGGCAAATCCGATCAACGTGTACGGATTGACGAAATTAGAAGGAGAGCAGGCGATCGCCGAACAAACCAACAAGTACTATATCCTCCGAACCAGCTGGCTGTATTCAGAATATGGAAATAACTTTGTGAAGACTATGCTTCGTTTAGGGACCGAAAGAGAGGAACTGAAGATCATCGCCGATCAGATAGGAACTCCTACCTACGCCATGGACCTGGCTAAATGTATCTTCCACCTGATACAGAACGGCAAGGAGAACTACGGGCTCTACCATTACAGCAACGAAGGCGTTACTTCCTGGTATGACTTCGCGAAAGCGATTTTTGATATCGCAAATGTACAGGTGAAGGCTTTGCCCGTTCGCACTTCCGAGTATGTGACTAAAGCGGTTCGTCCTGCTTTTTCCGTAATGGACAAGGCTAAGATAAAAAGCACATTTAATCTGGAGGTCCCCTATTGGAGGGAAAGCCTGGTGGAGTGTATGTCCAAACTGTAATCTTTATAATTTAATCGCTACTAAAAATTTGATGATATAGTATGAAAGGTATAATCCTTGCCGGCGGTTCCGGCACCCGACTGCATCCCCTGACCCTGGCTACCAGTAAACAAATGATGCCGGTGTACGATAAACCGATGATCTATTATCCGCTGTCTATTTTAATGCTGGCAGGGATTAAAGAAATCCTGATCATCTCTACACCCCATGATCTTCCCAATTTTGAGAAGTTACTGGGCGACGGTTCGCGCATTGGCTGTAAGTTTTCTTACAAGGTGCAGGAAGAGCCTAATGGTTTGGCGCAGGCCTTCGTTATCGGAGAAGAGTTTGTAGGAGATGACAGTGTGGCGCTGATCCTGGGAGATAATATCTTTTACGGAGATGGCTTATCGCATTTACTACAAGAATTAAAGGAACCGCAGGGAGGAGTGGTTTTCGCGTATCCAGTGTCTGACCCCGAACGATATGGCGTGGTGGAGTTTGACGAAAACAACCAGGTAATTTCCATTGAGGAGAAACCTGCAGAGCCCAAGTCGAACTACGCAGTACCTGGTTTGTACTTCTATGATAATTCGGTCATTGAAATTGCAAAAAATATCAAGCCTTCTCCAAGGGGAGAATATGAGATCACCGATGTCAACAAGGAATACCTGCGTCAGGGGAAACTGAAGGTGGGCGTGTTGAGCCGGGGAACCGCCTGGTTAGATACCGGGACCTTCAATTCGTTGATGCAGGCCGGGCAGTTCGTGCAAGTCATCGAAGAACGTCAGGGGTTGAAGATCGGATGTATTGAAGAGGTTGCCTTCCGGATGGGCTTCATTACAGCGGATGAACTAAGAGCCATCGCAGCACCTCTGGTGAAGAGTGGATATGGACAGTATTTGCTGCGGATGATTGATTTCAAGTAGCAGGACTAAAAGCAGAGCTTGTTGTTAGATTCCCTGATGATCCCAGATACAAAATCACCCAAAATAGCGGTCGTGGGCCTTGGCTACGTCGGCTTGCCTCTGGCTTTAGCTTTCGCGAAGAAGTTTGAGGTGATCGGGTTTGATATCAAGGCTTCCCGGATAGACGAGCTAAGGACCGGAAATGATGTAACGCTTCAAATAACAAGCGAAGAGCTGACTTCCAGTAGCCTTCGGTACAGCTCCCGGATTGAAGATCTCGCTGATTGTATCGTCTATATTGTAACCGTTCCGACTCCCGTCGACGAATATAAAAAACCAGACTTAAGGCCGCTTTTAAGTGCTTCCGAGGCGATCGGGGGGCTTTTGAAGAAGGGCAATGTCGTGGTCTACGAATCTACTGTCTATCCGGGTTGTACGGAGGAAGACTGTGTCCCGGTACTGGAGGCGGCAAGTGGACTGAAATTCAACGAGGACTTTTATTGCGGCTATTCGCCAGAGCGGATCAGTCCCGGTGATTCCGCACGTACCCTCACCAAAATTGTGAAAGTGACATCCGGCTCTACTCCCGAGATTGCTGAATATATTGATCAATTGTACGCCTCTATCATCGAAGCAGGCACTTTCAAAGCAGCGTCTATCAAGGTTGCTGAAGCGTCCAAAGCAATTGAGAATGCGCAGCGCGATGTCAATATTTCCTTTGTCAATGAACTTGCCCTGATTTTTGACCGGATCGAGATTGACACTAATGATGTGATCGAAGCTGCCTCCACCAAATGGAACTTCCTCAAATTTAAACCTGGACTTGTTGGGGGGCACTGTATCGGCGTGGACCCCTACTACCTGGCCCATAAAGCCGAGCGCCTGGGTTACCACCCTCAGGTGATCCTGTCGGGCAGAAGGGTGAATGACTTCATTGCGGAGTTCATTGCCAGCAAGGTGGTGAAACTGATGCTGGCTAAAGAAATAGCAGTAAAAAATTCGAAAGCCCTTATCCTCGGATTAACCTTTAAAGAAAACTGTCCCGATGTCCGCAACACCAAGGTGGTAGACATCTTTCAGGAACTGCAGCAATACGGGATGGAAGTTGACATCTACGACCCCTGGGCAGATCCATCCGAAGTAAAAGAAATTTTTAATATCGACCTGATCCAGGACCCTTACCGACAGAAATACCAGGCCATTATCCTCAGCGTCGCCCACACCGAATTTTTATCGCTCGACTATTGTCGCATTAAGAACGGAACCTCCGTATTGTTCGATACAAAAGCAGTCATCCCAAGGGAGCTGGTAGACGGACGGTTGTAGTAGTTGTTAATACTTGTGTCGTATCTGAAACTGTGCGGGTAATTCAAGCAGAGAAACTAGGCGGTTAAAAGCAAGGGTTTCGCATGTGGTTGATTAGAGTGCTGCGCGTAGGGCTGAAAAGAACGGCGGGCCCGAGTGAGCCTGCGGGCTGAAGCTTCGTTCTTTTCTTGACTTTTGCCCAACTTTTTGTCAAGAAAAAGTTGGAGGAAAATTACAAGATGAAATATCGAGTTCGGACTTTTAGCATTTATTACTAGATATCGAAGGCTAGCATTGTGTTTTAGCAGTAGTAAATGCACATGCGAACAAGCATTAAACAATCACAATATTATCATTTTTGTTTTAATTATTTTGTTATTTTTGCCTCCGCATTTACTCGAACTGTTCACTAAATGCCTCGGCCTTATTACGGAAATATCAGATGAAAGTAGCTTTAATAACAGGAATAACCGGACAAGACGGCGCTTACCTAGCCGAGTTTTTATTGAAAAAGGGCTATGAAGTGCATGGACTGAAGAGAAGAGCTTCTTTATTCAATACCGATCGTATCGATCACCTATACCAGGATCCCCATGAAACGGACGTAAGATTGAAATTGCATTACGGGGACCTTACCGACTCAACTAATCTTATTCGTATCATACAGGAGATCCAACCTGACGAAATCTTCAACCTGGCCGCAATGAGCCATGTGAAGGTGAGTTTTGATACACCAGAATATACAGCCAATGCAGATGGCATTGGAACGCTACGCATTTTAGAAGCGGTTCGTCTGCTGGGGCTTACCCAAAAAACAAGAGTTTACCAGGCCTCTACCTCTGAATTATATGGTTTGGTTCAGGCTGTTCCTCAGTCAGAGACCACTCCATTCTATCCTCGCTCCCCTTATGCAGTAGCTAAAATGTATGCTTACTGGATTACGGTAAACTATAGAGAAGCTTACGGGATGTATGCTTGCAATGGTATTTTATTTAACCACGAGAGCCCGATCAGGGGGGAAACATTCGTAACCCGTAAAATTACCAGAGCAGCTGCAAAAATTGCCTTGGGCCTGCAGGGGTGCTTATACCTGGGAAATCTTTCTGCGCAGCGCGACTGGGGACATGCAAAAGATTATATCGAGGCGATGTGGCTAATCCTTCAGCAAGAAAAGCCGGAAGATTACGTTATAGCCACTGGAATAACCACTACTGTAAGAGATTTTGTTCGGATGAGCTTTGCCGAACTGGGAATAGAAGTAGAGTTCAGCGGAAAAGAGGAGCATGAGAAAGGAGTGATCATCAACGTGGACGAAGCCAAAGCCGCTGAGTTGGGAATTAATATAGAAGCCCTGAAGCCGGGACAAACCGTAGTAAAAGTTGATCCGCGCTATTTTCGTCCTACCGAGGTAGATTTGCTTCTGGGCGACCCCACTAAAGCAAAACAAAAGCTGGGCTGGACGCCGAAATACGATCTTCCGGCCTTGGTAAAAGATATGATTCAGTCGGATTTACATTTGATGAAGAGAGATGAGTACCTAAAAAAAGGTGGGTTTAAGGTGTTGAATTATTTCGAGTAAGAAGATAGAACTTCCTTCTTGTTATCCAGACGAAGGAGGGATCTTAAAATAGTTTAGAGAAAGAAGAGTGCAGTATAGCAGATTTTTTAAGGTGAGTCAGAGGGTCAAACAAGTTTTTAGAATCGCATTAGTACTTCTTGCAGTATTTTCTGTGAGTTTTTCTGTTTCTGCGCAAAGTGGTCAGAACTTGAGCAACATACGCGTGGATGAGTTGTCTGATGCGCAGATCCGACAGTTTATTCAGCAGGTAGAAGCGCAGGGCTTAACGGAAGCTCAGTTGGAGCAGGTCGCAATGGCCCGTGGAATGAGTGCGAGCGAAGTAGCCAAGCTACGGGAGCGCGTTAACCGGATCCGACAACAGGGTACTGCCAATTCAGGACAATCCACGCAGAAAAACAATGGAAGCCAGACTCAGACAGAGGGAAGAGGATCACGTGAGTTAAATTTCGAACCAGATACCATGCAAAACCGGCCGGAAGAAGCAGAGTCGGCCCTGCAGTCCCTAAAACCAAAGATCTTCGGTTCTGATCTTTTTAGAAATTCACAAATTACCTTCGAACCTAATTTACGTCTGGCAACACCAGCCAACTATCAGTTAGGTCCCGATGACGAAGTCCTCATAGACATTTACGGCTATTCAGAAGCCAATTACCGCTTACGCATCTCTCCCGAAGGGACGATTAACATTCCTTATGTAGGTGTGGTGTCTCTCGGCGGCCTAACGATGGAGCAGGCCACTGCCCGTATCCGTTCCCGGCTTTCCACTATTTATTCAAATATTCGTACAGGCAATACTAAAGTTGCGGTGTCACTGGGAAATATCCGCAGTATTAAGGTAACCCTTTTAGGGGAGGTTACGAGACCAGGTACCTACACCCTGCCTTCTCTGGCGACAGCGTTCAACGCCTTGTATTCTTCTGGCGGCCCTACAGAGAACGGTTCCTTCCGAGCGATCGAAGTAATTCGTTCGGGGAGAGTCGTTGCAACGATAGATGTGTATGACTTCCTCTTAAGAGGATACCAGCGTACCAATATCCGTTTACAGGATCAGGACGTAATTCGGATCCCCACCTACAAAAAACGCGTACAATTTACAGGAGAAGTAAAACGGCCGGCTATTTACGAGGCAGTTAATAATGAGACCCTGCAAGATGTGATTGATTTCGCAGGCGGTTTCACCAGTGAAGCCTATACCGCCCGGATAAAAGTCATTCAGAACACTCCAACCGAGCGTCGTATTACCGACGTGTTCGACGAGGCCTTCGCGAGCTACAGTCCGAAGAATGGAGACCGCTATTTTGCGGAGCCTATTCTGGAGCGTTTCGAGAATCGCGTTACCATTGGGGGCGCGGTGTTCCGGCCGGGTCAGTACCAATTGGAGCCGGGCTTGACCTTGGGCCAGTTGATCAAAAAAGCAGAAGGAGTACGGGAAGACGCTTTTCTTTCCCGCGGTTATATCAATCGTCTACGCCCCGATAATACAGCGGAACTACTATCTTTTGATTTAGGAGCCATATTGAAAGGAACGGCAACAGATATTCCGCTTCTTCGCGAAGACTCGGTGATGATCGCTTCCATCTTTGATCTGAGAGATGAATACAAGGTCACCATCGAAGGAGAGGTTCGCGAGGCGGGTACCTATAATTATGGTGAGAACATGGCCCTGGAAGACCTGGTACTTCTTGCCGGTGGATTCAAGGAGGGAGCCACGCCTCGCCGGATCGAAATCGCCAGAAGAGTAAAAGACAGCGAAGCAGGTGCTGCAAACTCCCGAACAGCGCAGGTGTTCCAGGTCGATGTGGACCAAAATCTGAAGATCCAGGGGCCACGGTTCGAATTGCAACCATTTGATATAGTAGTAGTAAGAAGCGCAACGGGCTATGAAACGCAAAGACAAGTCCGTGTAGAAGGTGAAGTGCTCTATCCAGGCACCTACACAATTACCCGCAAAGACGAGCGCATCTCTGACCTGGTGAAAAGGGCCGGAGGCTTTACTGATCTGGCTTACCTGGAAGGAGCATCACTAAAAAGAAGCGAAGTAGCGGAACGCGGTTCCGGGAAAAATACCATTAACACTGCAGAGGAAAATGCACAAAAATTAGTGAAACTTCAGCGTCTGCAGGAAACAACCAAGGATTCGCTTGATATCACCAAACAGCAGACCCTATTAAAAAATGATAATGTGGGTATCAATCTCGAACGCATTATGGACAAGAGCGGGTCGAAACATGATTTGATCTTGGAGGAAGGAGATGTGCTGAGGGTACCGAAGCAGTTGCAGACAGTGAAAGTAACAGGAGAAGTGCTGTATCCGGCGACAGCTGTTTATAACGGAAATAAGACATTTAAGAACTATATTTCGGATGCAGGAGGTTTCTCTGACCGCTCTTTGAAAAAGCGGGCATATATTATTTATGCGAATGGATCGGTAAAGAGTACGAAGAAGTTTTTGTTTTTTAACAATTATCCGATGGTGAAGCCGGGGGCGGAGATATTTGTACCGAAGAAGGCGGAAGGAAGAAAGTTGACGGCGGGGGAGATTGTGGGATTAACTTCTGGGGTGGCTTCGTTAGGTGCTATTATACTGGGTATACTTAACTTACGCTAGTTCACAGAAGATAGAAAAAATTGAATGAAGAACCCGTTAGAAGCAGATGATGAAATTTCTGTAAAAGAGCTAGGTCAAAAGGTAAAAAAAGGCTTACGGTTTTTATCTACTAAATGGCCAATATTGCTCCTTGCTGCTATAGTTGGATCGATCTCAGGACTTATTTATTCTAGTTACGTAAATCCGATTTACTCTGCTCAGTGCACTTTCGTCTTAGAAGAGGAAGGAAAGGGTGGGCTAGGGCAATATTCAGGCTTAGCATCGATGGTGGGAATTGATCTAGGAGGAGGAAGGAGCGGGATATTTGCCGGGGAAAATATAATTGAATTGTATAAGTCAAGGAGAATGATTGAAAAAACTCTCCTCGCTATTGATAGCAGTCGAGGGGAGCGATTTCAATTAATAGAAAGATTTATTTCGACGGAGATGGGGGGGAAAGTAGGGTCAACCGTTTTAAAAGAGCACAATCTTAGATTCGATATTGCTCCAGAAGCTTTCACGGATAAGCACAATAGCATCGTCAGTGAAGTAGTTAACGAAATAAGAAGGAATCATTTGATTGTAGAAAAGCCTGATAGGAAGTTGAGTATTATCAGTGTTGTAACAAAGTCACGCGATGAACTCCTCGCCAAGTCTTTCACGGAAAATATCGTTCGTAATGTCAATAACTTCTACATAGAAACAAAAACGAAGAAGTCTTTGAATAACCTAACTTTGTTACGGAGGCAAGCAGACAGCATACGACGAGTATTAAATATGTCTATAACTGGCATTGCTGAGGCTGCTGACGTTAATCCGAACGCTAATCCTGCCTTACGAATATTGAACGTGCCTTCGCAAAGACGGCAGATCGATGTTCAGGCTAATTCAGCTATGTATTCGGAAATTGTAAAAAACCTGGAAATAGCCAGTATGTCTTTGCGGAGAGAAACGCCCTTGATTCAGGTTATTGATGAGCCAGTTTTACCCCTGCCGTATGTCGTTTTTACGAAGCTAAAAGGAATAATAATCGGTACAGTTCTATCTTTAATCCTAACGATAGGAGTGCTGGTTTTTAGGGAAGCTTTTAATATGTTTTTTTCGTGAAAGTTTAGCTATGACTACTAATGAACCTCGAATTTTAGACCTTCCGAAGATTTTAGATGATAGAGGAAATTTAACATTTTTAGAGGAAGGTGTTCACATTCCCTTTAAGGTTGCAAGGACTTACTGGATCTATGATGTGCCGGGCGGCGCGGTTAGAGGTGGTCATGCTTATCTTGAGAATCAGGAATTAATTATTGCCTTAGCGGGGAGCTTTGATGTTGTACTGGACGATGGGACGAACAGAAAAGTGTTCTCCCTAAATAGGTCCTACTATGCACTGTATATTCCAGGAAAGATATGGAGACATATGGAAAACTTCTCCACTAACTCACTCGCCTTTATAGCAGCGTCCACGTCGTACAACGAGGGGGATTACATACGAGATCACCAATACTTTCAAAAGGTTAAAAGTGAAGGCTTCAATTTATAACTGTAATGTTATCGAGCTCCCTAAAATTCATAATAGGGCGGGAAATATTACTCCGATTGCAAGTAATAAAGATATTCCATTTTCAATTCGACGAATATATTATCTATACGACGTGCCGGGGGGAGAGACAAGGGGTGGCCACGCGCATTATGAGTTGCATCAATTGATAATAGCTGCTAGTGGAAGCTTTGATGTAGTGCTGGATGATGGCAATAATAAGAAGACTGTGACTCTCAACCGGCCTAACTACGGACTCTACGTCACCCCCGGTATTTGGCGGGACTTGATTAATTTTTCTTCTGGGGCTGTCCTGTTAGTTCTCGCATCCAATAAATATTCGGAGCAAGATTACATCCGGGATTATGCCGAATTTTTAAATTGGAGGCGAAATGCAGGCTAAGGCAGAAAAGGTTTGTTTTGCAGGCGAAGGATGGGGAGCAAAAGCAGCACTTAAAAGTTTAACGCATTGTAATTTCAGTATCGATCTGATGTCAAATGACGATTCCTTGAAAGAAATGGTGTCTGGGGCGCGTCACATCAGTCGTTTTGAAGACTCAGAAGCTAGGCTGGTTGTATGTGCCGGCTATAAGCCTTTGATCCCTAAAACCCTTTTATCAGCCAAGACATTTGTGAACGTGCATTATTCGTTGCTCCCTAGGTATAGAGGACTTCATTCTACTGTCTGGGCGATCCTAAACGACGAGGACTGGTTAGGTGTGACTATTCATGAAATGAATGAAAATATGGATGACGGTCCAATCATCTATCAACATGCTGTTCAAAACAATAGAATAAGTACTGCCACGGATTTTATACAGATGTTTAATGAATGGGTGGGAGAAAATCTCGGGCTCATTCTTCAACAGTACTTGGGGCAGGAGATACTTCCTACTCCGCAAGATAAAAAACAAGCTACCTGGGTCGGAAAACGTAGTATCGATGACTGTAAGATTGATTTTCAAAGGACAAACTATTATTTAAGGAGTTTTTTTAGAGCCTTATCTAGTCCATATCCCGCACCATTTTTTACAACTAGGAGTAGGGAAAGGTATTCAGTGCTGAAAGTAGCCTTTCACGACCAGACTTGTGACACTCACGTCGGACGGATTTTAAATATAGACAATGATGGGGTATGGGTAAAGACTGGTGATGGATATATGATACTTAAAGAGATAGTGGACAATAATTTTCAAAGAGTTAGCTTCGATCGGTTTAAGATAGGAATGTACTTGACTTAAATATGTTAGTTAAAAAATACGAAAAAGAAGATGCTATTAGCTGGAATGAGTTTGTAAAAAAGGCCAGAAATAGCACTTTTATGCTTCATAGAGACTATATTGAGTATCATTCGAATCGATTTGAAGATTACTCACTAATGATTTTCGACGACAAAGATAACCTAGTTGGATTGTTACCCGCTAATAGGTCAGTAGATAACCTCGTAATTAGTCATCAAGGTTTAACATATGGGGGACTAGTACTCAATGTAGGGACGACTCTTAAACAAGCAGCAAAAATTCTGTGCGAATTGCTAAGATTCTTACACATAAATGAAATAGAATTGCTGACCCTGAAGGTTTTACCATCCTTTTATTCAGCGTATTCCAACGACGATCTTCTATATCTGATATTTCTTCTTCAAGGAATGAGGTATAGATTAGACACAGCGATTGCTGTGGATACGAGTTTGGAGCTCCCTTGTCAGGAAAGAAGAATTAGGGCGATTAAAAAGGCAAGAAAGCTGGGTGTAGAGATAGTCGAGGAGGAATCGTTTGCAGGCTTTTGGAATGACATTCTGATACCTAACCTGAGAAGCCGTTTTGGAGTGACACCTGTTCACTCTCTACGAGAAATTGAGTATTTAGCGAGCCGATTCCCAGCGAATATAAGGCAGTTTAGTGCCTATTTAGATGGAAGGATTTGTGCGGGTACAACAATTTATGATACTGGAAGGGTTGCACATGCCCAGTACATCTCGGCTGATAGTAGAGGTAAAGATTCAGGAGCCATTGATTTACTATTTCAGTCATTAATATTTGACAAATTCTCGTCTCATACAGTATTTGATTTTGGAATTTGTAACGAGGAGGAGGGTAAAAAGATTAATACAGGCTTGTTAGAATGGAAGGAAGGCTTTGGAGGAAGAACGTACTTACATGAGTTTTATAAAATCGAAACAAAGAGTTACTCAGTTTTAGAGGAGAAATTCAATGGAAATTAAGTTTTTGGATTTATTGCAAATAAATCACCAGTACCGGAAAGAACTAAAGGAAGCGTTTGAGCGCGTTTTAGATTCAGGTTGGTTTATTTTAGGAAAAGAGGTTAGAGAGTTTGAGAAACAATTTGCGAGATATTGTGGAAGCCGACATTGCGTTGGTGTTGCTAATGGATTAGACGCGCTCATCTTAATTATTAGGGCATATAAAGAATTAGGTGTGTTTAAAGACGGGGATGAAATAATCGTGCCTTCCAATACATTCATCGCAACTATTTTAGCAATTTCAGCCAACAATCTCCAACCTGTCTTCGTTGAACCTGAAATCAATTCGTTCAACATCGATCCCAGCAAGATTGAACAAAAGATTTCTAGGAAAACCAAAGCAATCTTAGCCGTGCATTTATACGGTCAACTCGCCCCAATGCCCGAGCTGGTAGCAATTGGACGAAAATATAATCTTAAAGTGATTGAAGACGCAGCCCAGGCTCATGGGGCGGAGTTGAATGGTAGGAAGGCGGGAAATTGGGGTGATGCAGCCGGCTTCAGTTTTTATCCAGGAAAAAACCTTGGCGCGTTAGGTGATGCAGGAGGAGTTACAACGAGCTCAGAGGAGCTTGCAGAAATTATTAGGAGCCTAGGAAACTATGGATCATTTCATAAGTACGAGAATTTGTACAAGGGCGTTAATAGCAGACTGGATGAGGTGCAGGCTGCTATATTAAACGTAAAACTAGCGTATTTAGATCGGGAAATTGAGGCACGAAGAGCTATTGCTAGTAGGTATCTCACTGAAATTAGGAATAAAAATATTGCATTGCCCGAGGTGAAGGTTCGTGAAGCACATGTCTGGCACCTTTTCGTAGTGCGCGTTAAGAATAGAGGCTCTTTTCAAGCCTATCTGGAGAACAAGGGAATTCAAACGGTAAACCACTACCCTATCCCCCCCCATCATCAACAAGCATATAAGGAGTTGAGCAATCAAAGCTTCCCTATTTCAGAGTTGTTGCATAAGGAGGTGGTCAGTTTACCGATATATCCTACGCTAAAAGAGACAGAGATTGACTACTTACTAGAGGTGATCAATGCCTTTTGAAATGGTTTCATTTTCAAGGCTCAGAAGATTTGGGAAGAGTGCTTTTTTGAAGACCTCCTTTTATTCAGGGTTAGTCACATTAATAAAAGTTTTAACAGCTCTCGTAACGAGCAAGGTGATAGCCGTCCATCTTGGGCCCAGTGGACTCGGAATGCTTGGGCAACTAAGCAATTTTATCGCGGTTATTCTTCCCGTCTGTTGTCTAGGCTTTAACAGTGGCATAGTCAAATTTGTCGCGGAACTGCGTTATGAGAATAATTACGCGCTGCAAAACTTGTTATCAAATGCTTTTAAGTTGACCGTTCTTGCCAGCGTATTAATTGGAATTCTGGTAGTTTTTTTTTCAACTAGACTAAGTAGACTGCTTCTTGGTAATAGTAATTATTTCTATATTTTCGTGGTTGGAGGAACGACATTCCTACTCTACGCGGTCAATAACTTCTACCTCTCAGTTTTAAACGGATTAAAAGAGTTTAAAACTTATAATGCTATCAGTATGGCCGCAACTATGATAGGATTTGTACTTACTGTCGTCTTGTCTCTGATTTATTCTGTAGAAGGTGCATTGTGTGCTTTGCTACTGGCCCCTTCACTTACATTCTTTTTAACTCATTATCAGGTTAACCGTTTGCCACTATTGAAAAGTACTTCTATCCGAAAAATATTTAAGGTTGACTGGGCAAGTATTAAGCCGCTTTACAATTTCACGTTCATGGCCTTAGTATCGGCAGGGTGCCTTCCTGTAGCTCAAATTTTCATCAGATATTTGTTAAGCCAAGAGGTTTCTTTTGCCGCCGCCGGTATTTGGGAGGGGATAAACAGAATTTCTAATAATTATCTATTAGTGGTTACCACGGCCCTGAGCACGTATTACTTACCCAGACTGTCAGAACTAAGCAGCGAAAGTGAGCTGAAATCTGAAATACGCATGGTCTATAAAATTACAATTCCGGTTTTATTTTTGATTTCGGGCATTATCTACCTAGCGAGAGATCTCATTGTTAATCTGCTGTTTTCTACGGACTTTATGCCAATGACCGACCTCTTTTTCTTTCAGTTACTTGGAGATTTACTCAAAGTAGCCTCCTGGATTTTAGCATTTCAAATGGTCGCCCGTGTGCAGACGAGGCTATATGTCGTTAGCGAATTAATCTTTTCATTAAGTCTAGTAGGCTTAAGCGCCATCTTTATTAATTGGTACGGTTTGAACGGCGCCGTCATTGCTTTCTGTGCTAATTATTTCCTTTATTTTCTGTTGATGGTATATGTTTTTCGGAGGAGCTTATTTTGAAGATAACCAGCGCTTTTTTAACACGAGAATATAATAGCTTTAAGGAAAGAGCTCTTACGCTAGCAGAAAAGTCAGATTTTGATAAGTCTTTCAAGCTTTTGAGATATTGCTTAACGATCGCATATGAATATCCTTTCCTTCCTAAGTTCTATGATGAGGAGATTGAAGCCGCTTTAACGAAAGTAGCTATGCAAATCGACAAGGGTAGTACGGCTACTAATCCTCCACGTTCCAATCGGGTTGTCTTTTGGGATTCGCATTTTCTAGACAATAGTGGTTTAACTTTGCAGTATGTGAGGGCTTTGTTGAAAAACGGCTTTGAAGTTTTATTCATTATAACAAGTGAAAAAATGATAATGAGAGGACTGAATCTGTACGAGGAGTTAAGCAGCAACAGTAATGTGACCATTTGTGTTTTGCCCGACTCTATTGACTCAACAGAGAGAATCAGGTTTGCGCTTTATAAGATACGCGAATTCGGTCCTTCAAAAGGATTTTTACATTTTACTCCTTGGGAGATTGAAGGGTTTTGTGTGTTTTCTACCCTGGATGAAGTAACGCGCTACTTCATTAATCTTACGGATCATGCTTTTTGGCTGGGCAGGAAGTGTTCGGATTATTTTTTTGAGTTCCGGAACTATGGTTTTTATATTTCGAAAGTTCTCCGGGATATACCCGAGGAGAAATTAATACTTCTGCCTTTCTATCCAGTTTTCACAAAGTCAAACTCAAGCTTTCAAGGTTTTCCTTTTGAGACTGCCGATAAAATTATCGGGTTTGGAGGAGGATCATTGTACAAAATTTATGGAGACCCAGATAATACTTATCTGAACGCAATTAAGCATGTTTTGGAAAGAAATAAAGATTTCGTTTTCCTATTTGTAGCCGGCGGTGATGAGCGTTATTTGTTGAAATTTATTAAGGAGAATGGTCTGCAGAAACAATTTTTTTATTTGCGGAGACGAAAAGATATATCCGCTATTTTTGATAACGTTCATTTTTACGTAGACACGTATCCGATGTTAGGAGGACTGATGGTTCATTATGCAGTGTCGAAAGGGGTCCCGTTAGTAGGTCTGATGAAGCCGACACTTACCTGGAACTCGCTAAGTAGCTTTTTGAATACAAACATAGTTCAATCAAAGGCCTCTTCACAGGAATTCGAAGCTGGCATTGAAGAACTGGTCCACCTTTCAAGGCAGAAGGGGATGAACAATAGGATTGAGGCGTATAAAAATTTGATCGATACGGAGCAAAGTTTTAATCTAAGATTTCAGTTGATACTGAACGAAGATATGAAAAACAACCATCACGAAATAATGGGTGAATTTATGGATAAAGACGAGTTTTTATCTTACTATCTTACCCTAGAGAATGACTACATGAAAAAGTTTTACTCTTCAAAGCTATCGTTGCTGGGCCAGGATGCTTTGTTGGGATCCTTGGAAGATGGCTTACGTACGGTTGCTGGCGTGGTTGTAAACTATTTATATAAAAAAGCGCAATTCCTATGAAAAGGTCGCTAATGAGGCTACTAACTAGCCTCGTATCCCGAGTAGTTGGAGTTAGAGCCTTTCATGCCTGGTCCTTTTTACTCAGTGAAATCTATACTCAGGCAGTTATCGGTAAGATAGCACGAGCTGGAGATAATATAAAGTTTAAATATCCTTCGCAAGTTAAAGGTTTAGGATTTATTGAAATAGGCGATAATTTCTCGGCATTAGAACGCCTGCGGTTAGATGCCGTAAGTAGCTACAATGAGAGTTCGTATTACCCTCGTATTATCATAGGTAACAATGTTTCTTTCAATCAAGATTGTCATGTCGCCTGCATCAGTCGAATCGTCATTGGTGACAATGTTCTCGTAGGCAGCAAAGTCTTCATCTCTGATCATTACCATGGAGACCCCAAAGAGTTTAGTTTAGTGCCTCCTGCGCTGAGAAAGCTGTATTCAAAAGGTGACATTGAGATAGGATGTAATGTATGGATAGGTGAGGGAGTAGCTATTTTATCAGGAGTTAAGATCGGCGAAAACGTAATAATTGGGGCTAATTCAGTTGTAACAAGAGATCTTCCTTCCAATTGTGTAGTGGCCGGGGCTCCAGCGAAGATTTTATATACCTTAGCAGAAGAATGAAAAAGGTTATTTTTACAATAGTAGCGAAGAACTATTTGGGACTAGCCAAGGTTCTTGCTGACTCGGTTCGTGCTCATAATGAAAAGGTAGCCTTTTATGCATTTGTCGTGGACGGAATTGGGAACATAAATGAAGACGAGCTTAGCTTCCCTATTATTCAAGTAAAAGGCAATTTGATTAAGGAGGAGTCTTCCTTTTTGGAAATGGCATTCAAATATAACGTTACCGAATTTTGTACGTCTGTAAAGTCTTTCGCGTTTACTTATTTATTTGAATCTGGTTTTACTCATGCAATTTACTTCGACCCCGACGTCCTTGTCACCCATAGTCTAGATACAGTTTGGGATAGATTAGAGTCAGAATTTATAGTACTTACCCCGCATGTTTGCACTATCCAAGAAAATTTTACGGGCATCATCCCGGATACTGCGTTTTTAAACTTCGGCGTCTATAACCTCGGGTTTATTGCTCTAAAGAAAACTTCTGAATCTATCACCTTTCTGGCTTGGTGGGGGACTAGATTAAAAACGTACGCCTTTAACCAGACAGCTGCAGGCCTCTTTACAGACCAAATATGGTTAAACTTTATCCACTGCTTTTTCAAAGAAGGGATAGGCGTCTCTCATGATCTAGGATTAAATTTAGGTCCTTGGAACCTACACGAGCGAAAGGTAGTTTTTCGTGATAGCAAATTTTTTGTCAATAATCGTATTACCGATGGCGACGAGTATCCTTTAGTTTTTACCCACTTTTCTGGTTTTGACTATCTTAATCTCGGCCTAGCTAAAAATTCTTTTAAAGGAATTGAAATCGATGGTTACCCTGATATCGAACCTTTAGTGAATTTATACGCTGAGCGACTGCAAGCCAATCATTTTTCTGATTTTTTCAAATTGGGCTACCAGTATTCCTGTTTCGATAACGGTATCCCTATTAATGCACTGTACCGACGCCTTTATAAAGAAGCTCTCGCTACCCCACACTTAACGCTGCACGAATCTCCTTTTGCCTGCGGGAAGAGGTCCTTCTACGCTCTTTTATGCAAAAGCGGGCTTATAGTAAGGAATCGGGCTTTAGATGCTATCAATAGGGGCAACGAGAAAAGAATAGGGTCTAAGATAGTATTAATAGAAAAAGTTCTTGTCGTCCTAAAAGCTTTGCTAGGTGCCCAACGTTTTATACTATTATTCAGATATTTGGTAAATAATCTAAAATATGAAACTTTGATTTTCATGCTTAAGAAATGATTGAGAAAGTAAAAATATCTGTTGTAACTATCTCTTTCAATCAGTCATCTTTTTTGGAAGAAACGATTTTGTCGGTGATTAATCAGGATTACGAAAATTTCGAGTACATCATTATTGATGGAGCTTCAAAAGACGGTTCGGTAGATATTATAAAGAAGTATAGCTCTAAGTTGAAATTTTGGACATCAGAACCAGACGATGGAGCGGCACATGCGTTGAATAAAGGATTTAAACACGCGAGCGGCGACTTTTTAGTTTATATTAATTCTGATGATATTCTTCTTCCCGAGGCATTTAGCAAATTTGTTAATTTCTATAATGCAAATTCCAACTATGATGTCTATTACGGAAACGCAGTGATTATCAATGAAGGCACTAAGCTTATAGGAAAGATTTTCAGTGATAAATGGAATACAGAATTATATGCCTTAAATGGAATAAGTATCGTCCAGCCTTCTACTTTTATCCGGAAATCTCTTTTTGACTTGGTGGGGGGCTTTAACACTCGTAATAGATCCTGCTGGGATGGAGAATTATTGGTGGATATTGCGCTCGCAGGTGGAAGAATGACGAGAATGCCATCGACTCTTTCAGGTTTCCGCATCCATTCCAACTCTATTACAGGTTCAGGACGATTAAGTGCATTATTTTTGCAAGATTGTGACCGAATTAATGAAAAAATCAAGTTAAAGATTAAAGTCCGACCCTTCACGGTCCTCGAAATTAGGTGTAGGAAAGTTTTTAGGGACCCTTATGTTGTCGTCAGTAGAGCACTAGCAAAGATTATATATGCAGGTAGATAAAGTGCAGCCTACAAAAAGGCTAAACTTCTGGCTTACGAGTGTCATAATTGTTACGTGCGTTTTTTTTACGCTAGCGAGTCTCCCTTTAGGTGTCATAGACTTTTATTATTATTATCTAATTATTTTAGTTTTTTTGCCTTTTTTTACTTTCTACCGCCCCTCTGTCAACAAGCGCTTTTTAATAGTCGTCACCTTGTTAATTTTACACGGGATTCTACACGTTTTTTTAAAAAATAATACTTTGGGCGGATTCCTGAAAAACTTTCTAGGTGTAACTGTTGCATATTTTTTTTACTATCAGTTCTTGGGATTGATTAACTTCAATTATCGAAAGTTTTTTAAAATCTACACACAATTCTGCTTTTGGGTCGCCCTACTAGGTTTGATTCAATATATTTCCTTTAAAATAGGTTTTCGTTACGGATACGATTACTCTTGGATGGGGTTGCGTGTTATTTCTGATGCAGATAACGGCTATTTGATACATTCTATCTTTTCAGAGCCTGCTCATTTCGGCATAGTATTAAGTCCTGCCCTTTTTATTTCTATTTATAATATTTTTGAATCGAAGGATCTTTTTATAACCCGACTAAAAAGTCTTGCTATTATTCTGGCTATTATATTAACCTCTTCTTCCACTGCCTACGCCGCAATTCTTTTCTCTTTAATCTTTTATCTCGTTAATAATTACAAGAAGAAGAAGAGTTTTTTGCTAATCTTGGTGGCTATTCCCCTCTTTTTGGTACTATACTTTACGATACACAAGTTCCAAACCCGGGTTAATTCCCTTATTACGTTCAACACAGAGGGGCAAAATGTATTTGAAAACACAACATCGGGAGAGGTAGATGGTTCCACGTTAATATTATTAAATGGCTTTTATGTTGCATCACAAAACACTCGGGCACACCCCCTGTTCGGTACAGGCATAGGATCTTATTCTACTGCATTTGAAAAGTTTTCCCTGTTGAAAGGAACTTGGATGGAAAACCTCAACAAGGAAGATGGTAACTCCTTGTTCAACCGGCTACTTACCGAATTTGGGATAGTAGGCTTGCTTTTACTGGTATATTTCCTTAAATCCCATTATGTTAGTAAAAAGTTTGATAAAAGCCCTGACGAAGATGACTGGGTATTGAGCAGTGCAGTCTTGGTTTTAGTGTTAAGCTTCTTGCTAAGACAGGGCCATTATTTCATCAACGGATTCCCATTGTTTATATGGTCGTTTTATTTCATAAAAAAAATCAATTCGAATGAAAGAAACCGTTAAAATACTCTATCTATATTCGGAACTGGGACATTATCAAATACCCATATTCCAGACTCTAGTTAAAGAGTATTCAGCCCAAATTTCTGTCGTCCACTGGGATAGCGAACTTATAAGATATAGTCCGGCCGCGGTAGAGGGAGTGAAATATTACAAACGAAGCGCTTTTAATAGAAGCGACCTCTTTTCCTTTGTAGCAGATTTCCAGCCGAGCCTTGTTTACACTTCCGGCTGGATGGACAGGGATTATCTTGCCGTGTGTAGGTGGTTAAAAAAAAACAATACCAATTGTAAAATAGTCGCAGGATGTGACACCCCGTGGCGGGGAAGTTTCAGACAGAATATTGCCAGGCTTATCTCCCGGTTTTACCTCCGTCGCTGTTTTACTCATATATGGGTGGCGGGGCCATTGCAGTTTGAATATGCTAAACGACTAGGTTTTGGAAATAGCCAAATTATTTTTGATTGTTTAACCGCAAATACAAATTTATTTTTGAACGAGCACCGAAAAAAAAACGGATTATTGAATTTGGACGGTAAAAAGTTTCTGTACGTCGGAAGATTTTCTGAAGAAAAAGGCGTTCAGATTTTGCTCGAGGCGTTCTCTAAATTAGAGAGAGAACTAAAGCATGATTGGAAACTGGTGTTAGTTGGGCAGCAAGAACATGATAAAATTAAGGTAGTTGCAAGTGAAAAAATAATTGTTAAACCCTTCCTTCCCGCTGAGCAAATTATAGAAATAGCTAACGGTTGCTCGGTATTTATACTGCCTAGTATATCAGAATCTTGGGGGCTTGTTTTACATGAGTTTGCAGCCCTAGGGCTTCCGCTATTGACGTCTGATATTTGTGGGGCGAACTTTACTTTTTTAATACCGGGATATAATGGGTTAAAATTCAAAAATGGCGATATGGAGGACCTTGCAGATAAGCTAAAAAAATTTGTTGAGTTAAGCGACTTAGAACTGAATAGGATGGGTCAAAATAGTGAAAAAATTAGCAGACGTATTAGTGTTGATACTACGGTTGGAAACCTAGTATCCGTGTTGGTTAACTAGCGTGGCACGAATCCTTTTTTAAAAATTTTGTTAATGAGAATATTAGATTTGATTAAAGTTTTGCGGACTATCAATTCACATCCAATGAATAGAAAAGCGCCCGCAGTTGCAACTTTTCGTTTTCTTAAATGGCAGCTTAGCTGTATGCTCAATCCTTACCCAGTAATTTATCCTTTTACGGATAAGGCCAAGTTAGTGTTAAAAAAGGGGATGGCTGGAGCAACGGGAAATCTGTACTGCGGGTTAGATGAGTATCATGACATGGCCTTTCTATTACATTTTCTCAGACAGGGAGATCTATTTGTTGACGTTGGAGCGAATATTGGAAGCTATACGGTTCTGGCAGGGGCTCATGTGGGGGCAAGAGTTGTCGCAATTGAGCCGATTTCGGCAACCTTTGAGCAGTTGATGCAAAATATTAGATTAAATAATGTTCAGGATTCAACCACTGCCTTAAATATTGGAATAGGGGGAGAGCCGGGTACTTTGACATTTACCAATAATATGGATACCGTAAACCATGTTACAGTTGATGAGGGGGAAGGTACAATATCTATACCGGTGGACAAGTTGGATAACGTACTTGCCGAGCTCGACCCTTCATTATTGAAAATCGACGTCGAAGGATTTGAAAACGAAGTGATTCGAGGCGGGGGGGGGATCTTATCGAAGGATTCTTTGAAAGCAATTATAATCGAACTAAACGGTCTTTCTAATCGATATGGGCACAACCAATTTGAGGTACATAAGGAACTAGTGGAAAAAGGATACGAGCCGTTTAGTTACGATCCTATCACCCGACTCCTTCGCCCGACCAAGGAAGGTAGACAAAATACACTCTATGTCAAGGACCTCAATTATGTTCAACAAAGGCTTATTACGGCAGAAAAAGTAAAGGTTTTCAATCAGTTAATCTGATTTAATTGTCATTAATTTGCAGCAACTAAAATTGAAAAAATACCTTATTATTAATCCTTGGACGGGTAAAATTGGCCCTAATACGTTTTTAAATGGGCTAGTAATGGAATTAATGGAGTCTGGAAGGAAGATAACTTTGATATATCCGTTTAGAGACTCCCTTTCGAAGAAATTCGAGGACCTTGGATGCGAAGTTTGGTACTTTAAACATATTGAGTTAAAGCACATCAATAACCTTGCTAAAAAAATTTCCACCCGTGTTTCAAATGAGCTTTTGCTCCTGTTTTTTTTGCTTCGAAAAAGAATTAATAGCGAAAAAGTAGATTATGCGATAATCAATTCCGAACTATTATCGTTTGCAACTCAGGCAATACCTTCAGATATTCCGGTGTATACAATGGTCCATTCCCTATCATTCAAGGGAACCGCAATTAGTACCAGAATAACTTTTTTTCTTCAGGAGCTGCGAAAACATAAGTATATCGCGGTGTCGGACGCCGTAAGAGAAAGCTTGCGAGATGCTGGAGTAAGAGGGGAAGTTATCATGAACTATAATGGGGTAGATACAAACGAGTTTATTTCTGGCTATGATGTAAGCGTGCCTAACAAAACTTCAAGGCGGATTTTAAGCGTTCTGCATCCCGTGCCACATAAAGGCGCACACTATCTAATACAAGCTCTTCATCATTTACTAGAGCATAAAGTAAAATTTTTTTGTACAGTAGCAGGTTGGAATAATAAATCTGCAGATTTTAGCTATAAAAAGCAAATTGAAAATAAAATAAAGTCTTTTGGCCTTCAAGAATATATTTTTTTTGCTGACAGCCAAACAGATATTAGAACTCTCTATCAGGAGGCGGACGTCTTATTGCACCCTTCCGAAAGCGAATCATTTGGCTATGCCTTAGCAGAGGCAATGTGCTACAGCTTGCCAGTGGTGGCATTTAAAGCCGGGGGAATAAGCGAAGTTGTTGAGGACGGTGTCACAGGGTTGCTCGTTGATCCCTATGACAGTGTGGCAATGGCGGCGAGCGTACGGCGGTTATTGGAGTTTCCTGAATTACGGGTATCCTTGGGTAAAAAGGGCAGGGAAGTAGCTTGCAAGAAGTTTGATCAAAAGACGAACGTTGCCGCTCTTCTAAGGAAAATTGAAAAGGACTAAGGGTATTATGCGCGTCTCTTTAATAACATGTACCTACAATTCGGAAGCCAACCTGGAGCATTGTATCACCTCAGTGGTAGGTCAGGATTATCCTGATATCGAATATATAGTAATTGATGGCGGATCGAGGGATTCGACGAACAATATCATTGAGCGCTATAAGGGATTTATTAACACCTATATATCTGAAGAAGATCGGGGTATCTATGATGCGTTGAACAAGGGAATTGAGATAGCAACCGGGGAGATCGTCGGTCTGCTTCATTCGGATGACTTTTTCGCTGATCCCCAGGTTGTTACCAGGGTTGTGCAGGCACTTACGGAATCGGGGACTGAAGCAGTTATATCGAATATTGACTTCATAAGCTCCACAAATATTAATAAAGTAGTCAGGTTTTACTCATCCCGGTTCTTCAGGCCTTTTTTGTTTCGTTTCGGATTTCAGCCTGCACACCCCACCTTTTATACCTACAGGCGGAATTATTTAAAATTCGGCTTATACAATTCGACGATGAAGATTGCGGGAGATTTCGATTTGCTACTCCGGTTCCTATATATCCACAGCTTGCCATTTAAATACATTCCCGATGTCTGGGTAAAGATGAGGTTGGGAGGCAAGAGTACTAAGAGTTTAAAAAATAAGCTTGTTATGAATAGGGAAATTCTATCGTCCCTACGCAGCAATGGAATTTACTCAAATTCATTATTGATAAGCTTAAGATATCTGTTCAAAGTATTCAGCCTTTTTTTTCGATTTAGGTGAAAATAGGGCAGATGTAGCGAATGCACTTTCCGGTGCGTATTGACTTTAGAAATTGTTTTCACTTAAATATTTATACCTTTGTTCCAATTTCACCTAGCTGAGAGAATATGGTAGCCTATATCTTAACTTTTTGTGTAAGTTTAGTGGTTGTTGCTTTTAGCATCCCCACTATCATAACGATCTCCCTCCGTAAAAGATTATTCGATGCCCCTAATGAAACCAGAAAAATTCATAAGAAGATTATTCCGAACCTTGGCGGCCTAGCAATCTTCTCGGGGTTTTTATTCTCTTTGGCTCTCTGCTGCAAAACATCAGATTTTCCTATTGGTAACCAACTTCTTGCGAGTGGAGTCATTCTCTTTATCATAGGTCTTAAAGATGATATCATTGGAGTTGATCCTTTGAAAAAATTCGTTGCTCAATTTGCAGCGGCCTTTATCATAACTATCCTTGGCGATATAAGGATAATGGACCTCCAGGGTATACTGGGAGTGCATACGTTAGCCTACCCTTTTAGTATTGGCCTTTCGGTTTTTACTATCGTTGGTATCGTCAATGCATTTAATCTTATCGACGGAATAGACGGTTTGGCGGGATCTCTAGGGCTCATCATGTCTATCGCGTTTTTTTGGCTGTTTTATTCGGCAGGCGAAACTGGCTGGGCCTTGCTATCCTTGTCCCTTGCGGGCGCGCTGATCGGCTTCTTAATTCATAATGTATCACCTGCGCGGATTTTCATGGGCGACTCTGGTTCTCTGATGATCGGCTTTATTTCGGCTGTTTGCGGAATTCATCTGATCAATATTAGCACTGACCGTTTAATCGACGCGGGGGTTATCATCAGCTCTGCTCCTGCATTGGTTGTTGCTATCCTGATCATTCCCATGTTTGATACGCTGCGGGTCTTTACTATCCGGATTGTAAGTAATGAATCGCCGTTTAAAGCAGATAGCAATCATCTCCACCATCGTTTGCTTTCTGTTGGCCTAAACCATACGAAAGCTTCTGCAGTACTCGCCGGAATAACGCTGGCATGTATTGCGCTAACCCTGTATTTTCAAGACATTGGTAATAACCAACTTATTGGAACGATCGCCTTACTGATCATCCTGCTTAACATTGGTTTTACCTTTTATATCTATAGCAGAAAGATCAGATTAGCTTCAAAGACGGAAACCTTTGGACAAGATGCCAACCCTGAACAACCTATTACGGATAAGAGCTTTGTTCAATCGGTGCTGGAGAAAATCAGTGAAAACTAGAGGCTCTACAAAGGAATACTTCTTTCCTCTTGATTTTTCCTTCTACTTTCTAAGTCGAATCCCTTATGTTTGCGGGAAAATTAGGCAAATGAGGTTTTTTCTAATTGTTTCTTTTTTTGTTCTGACCCAAGTTCAAAATCTGGTAGCCCAGTCCCATCCCCAACCTTACTCCTTTCATTTCTATCAAAAGTTGAGCAGGGATGTCTACAATAAGAATACTCGCTTTCATAGCTCCTTAAAGCCCTTTATTGCAAATGATTCGCTGCTCGTTCACAGTGTGGATTCCTTATTATCTGTTGGCGTGGATTCGAGTCGTTCAGACTGGATCAAAAGAAAGCTTTTTAATGAGCATTTGATCGATGTAAGACGGGGGGACTACATGGCCTACGTTGATTTTCTTCCCGACTTCTTGGTTGGAAATGCAGATGGAAGTGGAACCTGGCTCAACACCCGCGGTTTTCAGATAGGGGGGACAATTGGCAAGAACTTCTACTTCTACACCAGCGGTTTTGAGAACCAGGGTCGTTTTGCCGATTATTATACCAACTACATCAATACTACACGTGTCGTTCCCGGGCAGTTCTACGACAGAAACGCCCATATCCCGGGTCCTACCAAAGATTGGTCCTATGTTACAGCACTTATTTCGTACACACCATCCAAATACATTAATATTACGCTAGGCCAGGATAAGAACTTCATTGGCGATGGCTATCGCTCGATGCTGCTGTCTGATTATTCTTCCAATTATCCATTCCTGAAACTAACAGGGAATTTAGGGAGTGTGCAGTATATGGCTATGTGGGCAGCACTGCAGGAGCCCAATGGAACAAAGTTTTCCTACGATTCGGGAAACCGAAGAAAGGGAGGGGTATTTCACTACCTGGATTGGAATGTAAACAACCGGCTATCGCTGGGCTTCTTCGACGCGGTGATCTGGAGTCAATATGATGATGAAGGGAACAAAAGAGGTTTTGACTGGGGCTACGCCAGCCCTATCATCTTTTTGCGTCCCAATGAGGCTACCAGTGGATCTCCCGATAATGCGGCAATGGGATTAACAGGGAAATATGAGATATTTAATAAGATGGCAGTATACGGGCAGTTCTTCCTGGATGAGTTTCAGGCGAAGGAGTTTTTTAGTAAGGCGGGGAGCAACCGCAACAAGTACGGGATACAGTTGGGACTAAGGGGGGCGGACCTGTTGAAGGTAAACAGCCTGAATTATCTCCTCGAGTTTAACACGGCTAAACCCTATACCTACTCTTCCAGAAAATCCGACTTAAACGACCGGGATTTCTCCATGCTCACCTACGGCCACTATAGCGAGCCGCTCGCTCACCCTTATGGTGCCAACTTCCGGGAACTCGTAGGTATTTTATCCTGGTCGAAGCATCAATTGGATCTGCAGGGACAGTTTAATCTCGCTAAGTATGGCCTAGATAGGCTGAATGAAGCAACCAACTACGGAAAGAACATTTATCGCCCTTACAATACGCAATTCTCAAGATCTAATGGAAACTTTCTGGGTCAGGGGAATACTACTGCTTTGGCTTATTTAGAGGGAACTGCTTCCTATCTCCTCAATCCTAAGTACAACCTGCGACTTGAGTTGAAAGGAATTCTTCGGAACGAAAAGCAATCGATAACGAGCAATAGTACTGCTTGGGTAATGTTTGGCTTAAGAAGCTCGTTTAGGAATTTGTATCAGGATTTTTAACGGTCATTACATAGGGTTGAATTCTTAACACGTTAATACTAATTAAACGTATTACTTATTCAGCTACTACCCGGGTAATACATGTTATATTTCTATTTTCTTTGTAATTATCGCCCTATTCGCGACCACGACGCTAAAAGTTGCTTTAACTAAAGCGATGAGCGTGTCATATAAATGTGTTAAATGTCAAAAGCAAAGGGATTAAAGTATTACGCTTTTTTTCTTCCTCAATTTCATAGTTGTCCTTATAACAACAGATGGTGGGGTGAAGGCTTTACCGAATGGAATTTAGTAAAGGAATCAAGACCTCAGTTTGACGGGCATAATCAACCTAGTGTACCTCTTGACGGCTATTACGATCTAAACAATAATGAGGCCCTTGAATCCCAGTTTAAGGAGGCGAAGGAACATGGTATTGACGGTTTTGTACTTTATCATTATTGGTTTGAGGGCAAAAGGCCACTAGGAGCTATACTCGACAGATTGCTTGATAATCCCCAAATCGAATTTAGATTTTCGTTATGTTGGGCTAATCAAACCTGGAGCAGAACCTGGAACTATAAAAAGGATAGGAATAAAGTGCTGTTACATCAAGGATACGAAAGGAGTAAGAGCGAGCAACTTAAACACTTCCGATTGCTCCTTAAGGCGTTTCTGGACCCCAGGTATATTAAAATTGGAGATAGCCCTATGTTCCAGATATATAAACCCGAAGAAATTCCCGATATTGCTGGCTTTATTAAGGATCTAAGAGAGTTTGTTTTGGCGGAAGCAGGCTTGAAAATTCATATCATCGGGGTAATTACCCTTTATCGATTTGATTTTAGTTATTTAAAACTACTAGATGGTGTTATGTTATGGCAACCTGGTTTAGCTATGTCAGCTCCGGATGTCATTTTAGGGCCTTCTAAGCCCACCTTTAATCAGCTATTTTCTGCTATCGGAAGGATTTCTCCTCGTTGGGTTCAGCGCTTATTACTTCAAGTAAAGAGTAAGCTAGTCAGGGGGGTAAAGCATTATGATTATGATAAGCTATGGCAGACCTTGCTAGATCAATATAAGTTCGCCCTTAAATCAAAAAACAAGGTTTATACTGCAGCCTTTGTCAATTTCGATAACAGCCCAAGGTACAGGGATAAGGCAATTGTAGTAAATGGTTTTGCTCCAGGCAAGTTTGGATCTTATTTAAAAAAGTTGGCTCGCGAAATAGCCATATCAGAAGAAATCGAACACGTGGTGTTTCTCTTTGCCTGGAATGAATGGGGCGAGGGGGCTTATCTCCAAAAAGATGAGCGGTGGCAGAACCAAAGGCTGGAGGTCGTAAAAGAAAGCAAAGAGTATTATAATCAACTTTTGGATGTTAAGTAGAGTAATTAGTAAGTTTCTCCCTAAGCAGATTGAGCGTACATTCCCCTCTTTTATCATCGTAGGAGCGCAAAAAGGCGGGACAAGCTCACTATATTATTACTTGTCACAGCACCCCGAACTTTCTATGTCAACAGTAAAGGAAGTGCATTATTTTGACATTAATTATTTAAAAGGTCCTAACTGGTATAAAAAACACTTCATTAGAAAAGACGGATGTTTAGCAGGAGAAGCGAGTCCGTATTATCTTTTTCACCCATATGTGCCCGGGCGGATTTCCAGAGACTTGCCCACCGTAAAAATAATCGCCCTTTTGAGAAATCCGGTGGATAGAGCGTTTTCACACTACCGCCATTGCGTGAAGCAAGGAATCGAAAAGTTGACTTTCGAAGAAGCAATAACGCTTGAGTCTGAAAGAATGAAGCATGGAAAAAAGGCACTGCAGCTAAATCCCTTTTCATACAGTCTGGAGCATCAGCATTATTCCTATCTAGAGAGGGGTAAATACGCTCTTCAGCTCCAACGGTGGTATAAAGTTCTTCCAAAGGAGCAACTTCTTGTTCTCAGAAGTGAAGATTTTTTTATAAACCCTCAGAATACGTTAAAAATCGTTTACGAATTTCTAGCAGTAAAACAGGTCTACCCAACCGATCTCAGTCCTCAAAATCCTGGAACGGCGGGCGAAATTCCGCAGGAGCTGCTTGATTTTTTGAGGCAGTATTTCAAAAGTTACAATGAAGACCTGGCACAGTTACTGAATCAAGAGCTAAATTGGGATGTCGACAGTTAAGGTACTTATGATTTTGGGGATGCACCGCTCAGGAACCTCTTTATTGGCTAATTGGTTAATGCACCTTGGCCTGCCCTTAGGCGAGGAATTTAATCCAGGCGGTATAGGGAACGTTAAAGGTCATTTCGAAGATTTGAAATTCCTGAAGCTACACATGCGGGCGCTGAACGAAAGATTGTGGTACCAACGAAACCGTATCAAACCTGATTTTCAGATTGAGGGTGCGGCTTTGATAAGAGAATACAATTTGAAATATGAGCAATGGGGATGGAAGGATCCCAGGACCTGCTTGTTTCTTCCTGAATGGCATACTCTTTTACCCGACGCAAAAGCAATAGTAATATTCAGAGACTTTCGTCAGGTAGTTCACTCTCTTCGTCGTAGAGGCCAGAAGGAAAAACTGCACAGAAGAAGAAACCTTTCGGCGTTCATTAGGAAGCCTTTGATGGCACTGGGAACAGAGGAACTGTCGGAACAGATAGCATTGCAAGAATGGCTGCGATACAACAAGGCCATACTTTCGTACTTAGAAAAGAGGACAGGAGAAGAGTTCCTTGTGCTTGAAGTAGGAGACATGTTAAAATTCAGCGAGCAGATTTTTTGCCACCTTACTCAGGAAATGGGCTTCTGTTTAAGGTACGAAAATCCGGAAAATTTGTATGATGCGGAGTTACTTAGTAACCGGGAGGAGGTTTTAGAGGTGGGGGAAGAGATTTTGGAAGACGCAGAAGAAACATTGAGATTACTTCGCAGTAAAAGGATCTTTAGCCGTTGACAGATTGTCGTTTGAACAAATAAGTGATAGATGGGGATAATCAGAGAACAAAGTACATCAGCTGTCATATTCACGGTTCTAGGGGTTGTTACAACATTCATCACGACGTTCTTTTTTCAGACAAGAGCTATGACTGCAGACGAGGTGGGCTTCATATCCACCTTGCTGATCCTTTCTCAAATAATTGCCCATTTTAGCTTACTAGGCTTTGCTAATACTGGTAAGTTTTTTCCGAAGTTCAACGTGACCGAGGGGATGCAACATACATTTCTTTTCCTGTCGTCTTTCATTGCTCTTACTGGATATACTTGTATTGGAACGGCTGTATTTTTATTTAGGGATGTAATACTAACTGGGCAAGGCGAGGATTCTAATCTACTTTCCGACTATTTTAACTTTCTTTTTCCACTTTCATTCGTTTTCCTATTGTATAACATAATTGAGCTGTATGGGCAAATGGTTCAGGACATTGTAACGGGGAGATTATTCAGAGAGTTTTTAAGGCGTATTCTGATATTATTTTCGATACTTTTATTGTTTTTTAAAGTTATCCCTTTTGAAGGGTTTATGCTTGTATGGCTGGTTGGGAACGCTATACCTGCAGTAATAGTATTATATAAGATAAATATTAATTGGTCGCATTTCTGGAAGCCCGACTTTAAATCTCTCGGGAGGGCAGTAAAAAGAGAGCTGTGGTTAGTAAGTTTGTTAGGATTGTTAACTGGTGCAATCCCCCTTTTTATTCAAACGGCCTCAGTGTTCCTTGTTAAGCAATATTTTGGGTTGGCTGATGTAGGGGTACTAACTGTAGCGCTGAACTTTGCTGCTATCATCGCACTACCGGGCAGATCTCTCTATTCCATTGCATATTCAGTTGTAGCAAGCAAATGGGCTGAAAACAATTTAGATGCGATAGAAAGTATCTATAGGAAAAGTTCTCTAAACCTCTTCTTAATTACCCTATTGCTGTTTGTGATCACTTATGCCAATATTGATAACATCTTGGCATTGATAGGGAAGGAGTTTTCGAATGGGGAAGAAGTTATATTAATCGCAGCATTTGGTAACTTAATCAATGCAGTGTGCGGAATAAATGGGACAATATTAAATACATCCAAATATGTGAAGCTTGACTCTTATTTTCAGCTGTTCATTGCGGGCTTCTGCGTCTTGTTGAGTTTTGTGCTAATTCCTCTCTATCAGCTTCATGGAGCTGCTGTTTCTATTTGCTGCATGTTTATCTTATTGAACATATACCGTTTGAGTTTTATCTACATAAAGTTGAATATGCATCCTTTTTCGAATTCGACGCTCGTAACTCTCGCCATAGGTTTGACGGGTCTTTTCTTTTGCCATCTTATTCCGGAAAGGATGAACCCTACGGTAGACTTTTTACTTCGCACAACGTTTATCTGCTGTTATTACGTTTTTTTCTGTTACTGTTTTAAAGTTTCGGAGGATATCAATCTGTATTTAAAAAAGGTGGTTGATTTTGTTAAAAAGACTTCGAAAGTTTGCTCAGCTTCAGAGTAGTTGTTGTTTATGTTAATCTGTGATCATTTTGTTTTTCTTAACAACCCAAAAACCGGAAGCACTTTTGTAAGAAGTGTCATCAAAGGAATTTATCTTAAAAGAGCGTTTTCGAGTCCTCTATATAAATGTGCTTGCCAATTCGGTTTGCTTTCTCCTCCTTACCTTGAGTTAATTCATCCCAATATAAAGCTGCCAGGAAATCCTCCTGATCAACATGGTACCTACTGCCAAATTCCTTCAAAATACTCAGCTCGAAAAGTAATTTCAGTAGTAAGAAATCCATATGACAAGTTTCTCTCTATCTATGAATATAGAAGGTGGTACGATCATCCTCCTATTAATAGAGAAGTCCTACGTAGGCACTTCCCCAGCTTCCCTAAGATCAGCCTCGACGAGTTTGTAGAAATGAATAAGTTGATTGCAAAGGCAAGGGTAGGATCAGATAACATGTATAATATTGGAAACCAAACTGCTCAATTTATCCAAATGTTTTTTAGAAGACCAAAAGAAATTTTTGGCAAATTGGATGAAAGATATTTAAGTTCTCAAGACTACGTGAATGACCTCGGGGAAATCCACTTCTTAAGACAAGAAAGCTTGGCTGAAGATTTAGTTGCACTATTAGCAACGGAAGGGTTTACAAGTGATGAGTTTAATTTTATAAAGAATCATAGGAAGGTTAATAAAACCCGTCAAAGGTATGTTGACAGAACCAGCCTTTGGACTGAAAAGGCTTTGGAATATGTAGAAGAAAATGAATCATTCCTTTTTAGGATATTAAAGAATAAGGGGATAGACTATCAAAGACCGACCTTTTTGTAGGCCCGCAGTTGTTTGAAAAATGAGGTATTTAATAATTTTTGGTGATAAAACGGCTTTTTGCATGTTCGATGAAGTACCTCGTTCAAGTTGGAGTACAATTGTACAGTTAGTTTAATTGATGTATAATTGTAAGCACCACCACTTTTGAAGTAGGCTGCCTTCTTAGAGTATCACGATAGAAATATGTTTTGGGATGTTGCCGGATTATACAATTAATGTAAAGCTTAGAGAAGAAATGAACCAGCAAAAGGCCTTTGTAGTTTGGCTTACAGGCTTGTCAGGGGCTGGAAAGAGTACGTTAGCAAATTTGTTGGAACACAAATTATATAGGGCTGGTAAAAGGACCTATGTACTGGACGGAGACTTGATCAGGAAAGGGCTAAACCGTGATCTAAGCTTTTCACCATCTGACCGGTCTGAGAATTTGCGAAGAGTGGCAGAAGTTGCCGCTCTAATGGTTGATGCCGGAATTATTGTTATTGCTGCTTTCATTACTCCTTTGGAGGCAGATCGCTCGATGATAAAACAAATTCTGAAAAATTGTGGTATGATCGAGGTGTATCTCGATTGCCCTTTAAGTATTTGTGAAGGTAGGGATACAAAAGGACTGTATGCGAAGGCAAGGAAGGGTCTTATTAATGACTTTACGGGCATAGGCTCTTTGTACGAGCCTCCCGGTACGCCAGATTTAAAAATAAGCACAGGACTTAAGAGCGTAGAAGAATCGGTGAAGGAGATCTATGACTTCATTGTAACGCTAGATCCCGCACTACCTCGGTAAATGGAGCTTTGTTCAATGTCGAGGTTGGGAATGTTATCTTTTTTATTAATAAACAATGCTATCGGGGGTGACATTTAAAGCTGCGAAGTCGCTATGTATATCCATGCATTTCCGACAACAGTAACGTTAGTTTTCCTTCCTCAATCTAAGATATATTTTTGAAACGATTATCTGTTTGCATCGCCACCTACAATGGCGAAAGCTACCTCCAGGAACAACTAAAGTCGATTCTCGACCAATTGAGGTATGACGACGAAGTAATTGTCTCTGACGACGGTTCAACAGACCATACTCTGACTATTATTGAATCGTTTCACGATTCACGAATAAGGGTGTTGCACAGTGCAAGGCCCAAGTCCCCTGTTTCAAACTTTGAACATGCACTCTCTCACGCAAAAGGTGAGTATATCTTTCTATCGGATCAGGACGACATTTGGTTTCCCAATAAGGTAAATCTGGTGCTTGGATATCTTAAGAAATATGACCTCGTTGTCCATGATTGTAAAATTCAAAAGGACGGTAGGGTAGTTGGTAGCTATTTTAGTGATAGCAATTCTGGAAGCGGGTTAATTAAAAACCTATTAAAGAATACTTTTCTTGGCAACTGTATGGCTTTCCGTCGCAATGTTTTGTTGCATGCTTTGCCGTTTCCAGAAGACATCCCCATGCATGATATGTGGATAGGCTTAGTAGCGACATTATACGGGAAAGTCTATTTCATCCGAAACAAATTATCCATCTGGAGGAGGCATGACCATAGTTTTTTAAATAAATATCGGTTAAAAACTTCGGTGGTAACTAAACTAAAATTTAGAATCATATTAATAAAAAGTATTATTCGTCTCCTCTTCCGAAAGGCTAGAGGATAAGGGAAGCGCATAGTTGACTCTATCGTCAAAAGCTTTTTTTTGGCGATTTTAGAGTAACGGTCTATTAGGATGTTATTATATTGTATTGTTGGTTGGTTAATACCTTGTCTTTGCCATGTAGAGCGTTCAACTAATCTTTCGCTACGCGTTACAGGGCTTTTGTTTTTTTCCTTTTAGTTGGTGAACCTGTGAGAATTTTCTACAGTTACTCTTTTTTTTATTTCCAAGCAAGGTCACGCTTGATGTTTATATGGAAAAGGAAGAAATGCAAAAAGCGCCTTTCGTCATTACGTTCAGTATTCGACCAGAAAAAGGGATTCGAAATCGGAGGGCCGAGTAAACTCTTTCTATCAGATGTGTTTCCCGTTTATGACTGGGTACATAGTGTAGATAATTGTAATTTTCGCGACACAACTCTCTGGGAAAAGGACTTTAAAGGAGCGGAGTATCGCCATTCAGCAAGAAAGTATGGTGTTCGATATATTGCTGAGGGAACGGCCTTGCCTGTTGAGGATGAGAAATACGATTTCGTCTTGTCGTCTCATTGTATTGAACATATTGCTAACCCCTTAAATGCTCTCGAAGAATGGAAGAGGATTTTGAAGCCGGGAGGATTTGTTGTGCTCGTATTTCCTGATAAAAATTTCACTTTCGATCATAGAAGAGCCTATACTTCCTTTGAACATCTTCTGACAGATTATAATTTGGGCACTTCGGAACACGACTTAAGTCACCTATCAGAAATTTTAAAGTTACATGATTTGAGACTTGATCCAGACGCAGGTCTGGATTTTAATTCTTTTAAAGAAAGAAGTGAAAAGAATACTGTCAACAGAGCGCTCCACCACCATGTTTTTTCGCAAGAGGTTATGCGGCAGTGTTTTAGTTGTTTTGATTTAGATGTTGTTTGTCAAGAGTTTGTACCACCTTTTCATCAGATAATAATAGGAAAAAAAAGAGACCCAAGTTAAAGGCCGTAGCAAAACCAACTGAAATATTTGATGAATAGAATAGTTATGATTTTAGGGATGCACCGCTCCGGTACATCATTTCTAACGAATTGGTTGCAACGGTGCGGGTTGTATGTAGGAGCCGAATTATACGGGGAAGATATAGGAAATAGGGATGGCCATTTCGAAGACTGGAATTTCATAGACCTACATCGGAGGGCCCTAAAGGAAAAGCCGTTTGAGGTACAGCGCGAGGATTTTGACTTTGAAAAGCATGCTCGTTACCTTGTAGAAGTGAATAATTCCAGCCATAAACAATGGGCGTGGAAAGATCCCAGAACCTGTTTGTTATTGGATAAGTGGCATATGATTATCCCGGATACCTCTGCCATTGTCATCTTCAGACACTACTCCTTTGTCGTCGATTCTATTATGAGGAGATACAAATCACAGACAGAGAAGAAGCATTTTTTAGTAAAGGCATACCGCTTGATTTTTTTGTATTGGCGAAAAAAAAGAATATATAATTTTTATTTATCAGAATGGATAAAGTATAATCAGCAAATTCTGATGTATTTGAAAAAGAAAGACAGGAAGGATTATTTGGTTGTCAGCCTGGACATATTGCTTCAATCAAGTGAAGCGATCATCGCCTATTTTAATAATCTTGGTTTTGAGCTTAGCTATACAGATCCGCTCACGATATTTAAGCCAAATCTTTTTGCCGAAAGCATATCAGAAAAATTCGATTTTAGGACGGATCTAGAGGAGAAAGCAAAGGCAATTTATTCAGAACTAGTAGTGTTGAGCAGAACGAACCAATTTCTATGAGTATTTTTCCTCTGGTCTCCATAATAATGCCTACGTATAATAGTGAAGCGACTATTGAATCAGCAATTAACTCTATATTACTTCAAACCTATGAAACATGGGAACTTTTGATTTGTGACGACGGGTCCACAGATGATACCTTGAAAAAAGTAGAGCGGTTTTCCGATAACAGAATTAGGTTTTATGCCGGTAGAGGCCGAAAAGGCATTGCGAATAGGCTAAATCAAGGTATTTCATTGGCTCATGGAAAATATATTGCCCGAATGGATGCTGATGACTTATCTTTTCCAACAAGAATCCAAAAGCAAGTAAATTTTATGGAGGCTCACCCGGAGATAGATTTACTCGGCTCATCTATTATTGCATTCGGTGAATCCGGAAATTTTCTTTATCGGTATATTGCTCCTCAGAGTCATTACGAGCTTGTTAAAAATATAAGTAATGGTATTCCCCTGTATCACCCGACCTGGTTCGGAAAGAAAGAGTGGTTTTTTAGATGGCGATACCGGAATTTTTTTTTAAAATACGGGGGAGAAGATTTTGACTTATTGTTAAGATCATTCAGCAGTAGCCATTTCGCCTCCTTGCAAGAGCCTTTATTAGCCTACCGCCATGTGTTTTCTATTAGAAGAATTTCCTATAATACGATCCGAATGGTCACGTCGCTTTTCAAGAGCAATTATCGGAAAGAAGCAGCTTTGGTGCTTCTCAAATTTACTCCGAAGTTGTTTATTAGTTTTACGCTTGTCACCTTCCGTAACCTTAAATACAGGAATTTGAAAAGATAATTTCACTCTTGTATGTTAATCCACTATGTGCTTTAGCTCCACTTTGCATGCCAATCGCACCAGAACCCGTAATTTAAAGCATTTTTTTTGCTGTAATAAGCTTCTCTATGATAGAGTAGAGTAGCCCTGGCAGTATTAAAATCGAGCCATGGGCCGGAAATATCGTCACCGAAAGGCCCTGAACAGCCTGGTAAAAAGTGGTGGCCAAATATCTTGCTCAGTTTATGACGGTAGCTTCTCAAAAAAATATAGTTATACCTAGCCCTCATCCTTATTCGGCCTAGAAAATCAAGGGTATAAAACTGTTCATCTGGCAACAATGGAAGGAGAGTTGTCTGGTCAACAAGTTTGAATTTTGTATAGCCTAACTTACGTAGAAGTAGAAGCGTCTCTAGTGCTTCGCCATTTCCTAGCTGTTTCTCTTGTCCGATGCATTCTGTTTCAACTGAAATAAGTTCAGGCCTTTCTGCAATGCTGAACAAGGATTGAAGCGCATGTTTATCAGAGCCTTCTATATCGATCTTGCAGTAAGAAGGCATCCCAAATTCCTCGATCAACGAAAGTAAAGTTCTAGCTTTAACAGTAACGGTGTCCTTTAGGGCTTCCTGTCTGTTAGCTATATCAAAATTTAATGAGGACCATACACTTTCCTGGCTAATGTTGAAGTTGGCGTATCCTTCGAAATTAGAAATAGCACAATTAATGAGAGTGAGCTGGCCAGAATTAATATAGGGTCCAAATTTTGTCCCAACTGCAGCAACACACTGAGGGTTAGCGTCTATTGCGACTACCTTAAAACCTTTTTTTAAAAAATAATCTGAATCTTCTCCTAAATGGAAACCGATATCAAAAATTAACTCTTCACTCACTATTTCTTCTATTTCGGCAATAGTAAATAAAAAACGTCTTAAAAAATATGGTTTTTTTAGTTCGTCTGGCTAAACTAATGCCCCTCTTAAATGCAAGTAGGAAGTATATTAAGCTGTCAAGGGGGCTATTTCTCTCAATGTTTCGTGCTCCCTGGCAAAAAAAACTATATCTCAAATTCAATTTCAAAACATCGGTTTCATTGTTAGAAAAATTTTGGTGGCCAATTGCCCCTGTAAGGCAAAAGGAAGGGTGTATTTTTTTAAGTCGTTCAATAAACTGAAGGTCGCTAAAATCAAGTTTGACTTTCTCATTGTATTTTCCCGCTTCAAAGAAAGCGGTTTTTGAGATAAGTAGGCCGCTATTTACCGGCACGATTTTTTTTAAATGATAAATTCCAGGAGCTACATCACTGAGACGATGGCCACTCTTGTATTTGTACTTAGCAGGGGAAAATATCCCTATCTCGTCAAAAAGCTTCGGTGCAAATAATGTTACGCAGGGATAAGTTTCTACTGCGATCTGCGTTTTGTGAAAAAAGTCGGTTGAAAAAGTAGTGTCTTGATCTAATAATAATAGCCACTTTTTATCGGATCGTTCCTTGATAAGGTCTGCTCCGAAGTTATAGGCGACACCGAGGCCTCCATTGAGAGGATTGTGGCAATAGAGGATGTTTAATCTATTATATTTGAAGTAATTAGGGTAATCCTGCGGTCTTGGGCTGTTATTATAAACCAGCATGTCCAATTCGCTTTCCGCGTCCTCTAGGGATCTATTTAAGGACATTAAAGTAGAAGAATCTTCGAGCCGGGTTTCGTATAATACAAGTACGGCAAATACACTCTTTATTGCAAACATTATTAATAGTAGGGGCATGTGTACAAGAAAAACGAGAGTTTCCTCCGCTGCTCGCCCACTAGATCCGGGCAGCTCTTAGCGGCTTTTTAGTTTCGGGTTCTTTATACTCTCTCTAGCACCTTTTTTCTAAGTACATGTTCCAACACTACTGGTTTATATATTAATTATCTGGCGGAACCTCATGGTTATCCTCTATATTTATACGTGGTACACGAAGGATAAAAAAATCTAATCATCAGCTTAACGTATACTTTATTATAGGAGAAATTCGAGCTTGAGGTAGGTGGAGATGGATGCAAGAAGCTAGATTAATACCGGAATTCGCGCCCTCCTAACTTGCAATCGTACTTGTTGCCCGGCTTACCGCCATCTCCCTTACCGCTGAAGCAATCGCCGCAGCATCAAATCCACATTCAGCCCAGAGCTCCGGTTGTTCGCCGTGCTCGATTACTTTGTCGGGGATGCCAAGTCGAACTACTTTAGCGGCATAGCCATTATCTGCCAAGAATTCCAGGACTGCACTTCCCATTCCCCCCTGGATGCAACCGTCTTCTACGGTAATGACCTTCTGGAATTTAGAAAATACCTGATGCAGCAATTCTTCGTCCAGGGGCTTGACAAAACGCAGGTCGTAATGGGCAGGGTTGATTCCTTCGGTATTCAACTCCAGGCAGGCTTTCACTGCCTCATTCCCGATATGGCCAATGGAAAGGATGGCAACATCTTCTCCGTCGCAGATCTTTCTTCCTTTCCCTACTGGTATGGCATTGAAAGGGCGGCGCCAGTCGGCCATCACACCATTCCCTCTTGGGTAGCGGATGGAGAAGGGGCCCATGTTTTCCTGCTGCGCAGTGTACATCAGGTTCCGAAGTTCTTCTTCGTTCATCGGTGCTGACACGATCATGTTCGGAATGCAACGGAAGTAAGCGATATCGTAAGCACCATGATGAGTAGGACCGTCAGCCCCGGCGATCCCGGCCCTGTCCAGGCAGAAGACTACGTTTAGCTTCTGAAGCGCAACATCGTGTATCACCTGGTCGTAGGCCCGCTGCATAAAGCTGGAATAGATGTTACAAAAGGGAACCAGCCCTTGTGTAGCAAGTCCTGCCGAGAACGTCACCGCATGTTGTTCTGCAATGCCTACGTCGAAAGCCCGGTTAGGCATGGCTTTCATCATAATATTTAGAGAACTGCCGCTCGGCATTGCCGGCGTGATTCCCATAATTTGCACATTCTGCTCCGCAAGTTCGACGAGGGTATGGCCGAAAACGTCCTGGTATTTGGGAGGCTGCGGCTTATCGCTAACAGTTTTCTTGATCTCACCGGTGATCTTATCGAAAAGACCTGGTGCATGCCACTTCGTTTGATCTTTTTCGGCCAGAGCGAAACCTTTGCCTTTCACCGTAACACAATGTAGAAGCTTCGGTCCGGGAATCTCTCTCAGATCCTTCAGTACTTTTACCAAGTGTTTGACATCGTGTCCGTCAATAGGGCCGAAGTAGCGGAATTTCAAGGCCTCAAAGAAGTTGCTTTTTTTAAGAAGTGTTCCTTTAATGCTCTTTTCAATCTTTTTTACGATCTGATGCGCATTCGGTCCCAGCTCTGAGAGCTTGCCCAGGACATTGGATATATCGTCGCGGAACTTATTGTATTGTTTGGAAGTGGTGATGTCGGTCAGGTATTCCTTCAGCGCGCCCACATTTGGGTCGATCGACATGTTATTGTCGTTCAGGATCACCAGAAGATTGGAGTTTTCAATGCCCGCGTGGTTAAGTGCTTCGAAGGCCATCCCTGCCGTCATCGACCCGTCTCCAATGACTGCCACGTGTTGCCGGTCGGTTTCTCCCTTGTAGTGCGAGGCAACCGCCATTCCCAAGGCAGCAGAAATAGAAGTAGAAGAATGACCTACACCGAAGGTGTCATATTCACTTTCCGATCTTTTTGGAAATCCACTGATCCCGCCGTAGATGCGGTTGGTGTGGAATATATTGCGGCGGCCTGTTAGTATTTTATGTCCGTAAGCCTGGTGGCCTACGTCCCATACCAGCTGATCATAAGGGGTATTCAGCACATAGTGAAGAGCAACAGAAAGCTCCACCACACCGAGACTGGCTGCAAAATGCCCACCATTTACGGAAACTACATCAATGATGTATTGCCTCAACTCTTTACAGACTCTTTCAAGCTCTGCCTCGTTAAGTTTCCTTAGATCAGAAGGGTAATTGATTTTTTCTAACAGTTCTCCCGCTTTTACTTCCATTCGGTAGCAAATAAAAAATAAAGCTACAAAGTAACTCAATATTATCCATAAAATAATTGTAAACTGCAGCTTTCTTTGCTGTTTAAAGAGCAATTAAATACTTATTTTTGAGCCCTTGTGATACAGCAGGATACGTTTGAGATTAAGCTGCCGCAGTTCGAAGGGCCGTTTGACTTGCTTTTATTCTTTATTGAGCGGGACGAGCTGGACGTGCACGACATTCCGATTGCTAAAATCACCGACGATTTTCTTGCCTATATCCAGCAAATGAATGCTTTAAACATTGAGCTGGCCAGTGAATTTATTTTCATTGCTGCCACCTTGATGAGGATCAAAGCAAAATTCCTGTTGCCAAGGCCGGATTTTGATGAGAATGGGAACGAGATTGACCTCAAGAAAGACCTCGTTCAGAAACTATTGGAGTACAAGAAGTTTAAACAAGCCTCGGAAGAGCTAAGGCTACTCGAGGAACTTCGTTTTAAACAGGAGAAAAGGGGAAACATACGAGCAGATTTACAGACCATTGCCGAGACTTCAGAGCCGGGAGAGGAACTGTCTTCCTTAGGGTTATACCGGCTGATGATGGTTTATGAAAAGGCGATGTCGCGGTACAAACAGCGGGTAGTGGAGGTAACACATACGGTAGTGCAGTATCCCTACACTATCGAGCGTCAGAAAAAGATCATTTCGGACATGCTGGCGCTGAACAGGCAAATGGACTTTTCAGAAATGGTGAAGAGCTCGGAGAACAAAGTGCATTTTGTGTATAATTTCCTGGCGATGCTGGAAATGTTGCAGCAACAGCTGATTGACATTCAGATCGGACTGGGCTTTAATAATTTTTCGGTGGCTGAGAAGGAAGCTGCTTTTTAGGATTGAATATTTAACCAACAACAAATAATGAAGAAAGATAAAGTCATCTTTAAGCTGATCGATGAAGAGCAGGAACGCCAGGAGAGCGGACTGGAACTGATCGCATCTGAAAACTTTGTAAGTAAGCAGGTAATGGAAGCTGCGGGTTCTGTGCTTACCAATAAGTATGCAGAAGGATTACCAGGGAAACGTTACTATGGTGGTTGCGAAGTGGTCGATCAGATTGAGTCAATCGCGATTGAGCGGGCGAAGGAACTGTTCGGCGCTGAATGGGTGAACGTTCAGCCTCACTCTGGTGCGCAGGCGAACGCTGCGGTATTTTTAGCATTGTTGCAGCCCGGCGATAAGATCCTTGGTTTTGATCTGGCTCATGGTGGTCACCTTACCCATGGTTCTCCTGTGAATGCTTCCGGTAAATTATACCAGCCTTTTTTCTACGGTGTAGAGAAAGAGACAGGAAGAATTAACTACAAGCAGCTTGAAGAAACGGCTTTAACTGAAAAACCAAAACTGATCATTTGCGGTGCTTCTGCTTATTCACGTGAGTGGGATTACAAATTCATCCGTCAGGTGGCTGATCAAATTGGCGCTTTGGTGTTGGCTGATATTTCTCACCCTGCTGGTTTGATCGCCAGAGGACTGTTGGACGATCCACTTCCTCATTGCCACATCGTAACGACTACTACCCACAAAACTCTTCGCGGACCTCGCGGTGGTATGATCATGTTGGGTAAAGATTTTGAAAATCCTTACGGATTGAAAACTCCTAAAGGCGAGACCAGAATGATGTCTTCTTTATTGGATATGGCCGTGTTCCCGGGAACACAGGGCGGACCATTAGAGCACGTAATTGCTGCTAAAGCGGTTGCTTTTGGTGAAGCTTTGAGCGATGACTACATGAAGTACGTGGTTCAGGTGAAAAAGAACGCGGCTGCGATGGCAGAGGCATTGGTTGAAAAAGGCTTCGAGATCATTTCTGGCGGAACAGACAACCACCTGATGCTGATCGATCTTCGGAATAAAGGTATTACCGGTAAAGCTGCTGAAGCTGCTCTTCAGAAAGCGCACATCACCGTAAATAAAAACATGGTTCCGTTCGACGACAAATCACCATTCGTGACTTCCGGAATTCGGGTGGGTACTGCAGCAATCACTACTCGCGGATTGAAGGAAAAGCACATGGCGAAGATTGTAGATTACATCGATACCGTGATCTCAGATCCTGAGAACGAAAGCAGCCTGAAGAAGGTTCGTAAGAAGGTAGAAGAGATGATGGAAGAGCATCCATTGTATAAGTAAGATCTTCGGAGATAAAAATGAGAAAGGAGCTTTAGGCTCCTTTTTTTATGATCCATCCGCTGTGACCGGATGACTCTCTGCATCCAGTTATTGTCATCTGACCACGAATTATTACCAGTCATTGTCTCCGGACGGATAAATCCTAGCTTCCAATTTACTCTTGTCAAGGCTCTTTCTTTCCGAGAATACGTACGGTAAGGGGATCAATAAATGCGGAAGGGTCTGAAGGATATTGTTTGGGAGGAGAATTATCACGAGGCGCTTATCAAATTCCACCTAAAAAAGAAAAAGCCGGTCGCCTAAGGCTCCCAGCTCTTTCATCTAAATTAACGCTCTCGGTATCCTTTTACCGTTTCGCGGAGGAAAGGTTACAGGAAATTCATAATAATTTAATTAATGGAGATAACCTTGTAAAATATACCCGATGGCAACGGAAAGCCCGCAGCGAAGCAAAGGAAGTGTGAGGGTGCGAGGACTTGCAGTGTACAGCGGGACTGCAGGTGATCGGGCTGCTGGCGCACGTTTCCAAAAAAGAAAAGAAGCGCCCCTAAAAAGAAAAAGCCGGTCGCCATACGGCTTCCAGCTCTTTCATCTAAATTAACGCTCTCAATTACTTGTACTGTATAACAAGCAAAAGGTTACTTTATTTTTAAAAATTTACTGTATTTCGTAACTTCCTAAATCAGAGGGAAATATTCTCGGCTTGCCTGATAAATCCAGTTGTAGCCAGGACTCCTGTTGTAAATTCTTACCCTTATTTGCTGCCGGGCTTGTCGTGGAGAGCCTGAAGTTGCGGTTGCGGGGGTGTAAAAAGAGAGGATCCGCATTCAGAATATTTGCGGGCTCCAGGGTTTTGTCGCGACTTCGGATTAAATTGTTTTGGATTACTACAGAGTTTCCCACGCTCTTCTGCTCGATATTCAATTCGTCTGTTAAACTTCCCCAAATGATGTTGTTGCTAAGGGTTAAGTTTAGCATGACAGTTTTAGCAGCTCCTTGCCTGTCTGTAAATTCCACCGACGGAGTGCTTCGGGAGAAATAATAGTTATAGTTCGCAAAAGTGTTCTGTATGAACGTATAGTTTCCACCTGAACTGGCATAGATCAAATGCTGGCCGCAGTTAGAGATCAGGTTGTTAAAGCCGGTTACACTGGAGTTATGCGCCAGGATTCCTGCCATTGCCATGTTTCGGATTTTTGTATTCGTGAGGAGTAGTTTAGGCTGGTCATTGAGTGAGGGTGAGTCCAATTCTAAAGCCGTGATACCGTTTTTAATGACCGCGTAGTTGATGCGGTTATCTTTGCTCGAAGGTAAAAAGTGAATCCCGTCCCATTGACCTGCTTCTTCCAGGTAGATGTTTTCAGGCCGGTCGCTGGCAAAGACAACGCTATCTGAAAGGGTACCACGGACGTCGAGCTTTCCTTCCACTGAAATTTTTGCCCCCTTATGCAGGAAAACCTTAGTGCCTTTCTCGATAGTGAGCGTAGTATTTTCCCTAATTCTGAGCGTGCCATAGATTACGAAGGGTAGCTGATTATCCCAGATTTCGTCACTGTTGAGGCTCGCGTCTCTCAAGAAGCGGGCATTTTGTCCGTAAGCGCGAAGTTGGATACGCTGCAGATTCCCATTGGTAAGGAAACTTAGAGAATCGGAAACAACAAAGGGCAGTTGCTGCGAAGTAGGATCAATAGTCACCTTTACGAAAAGGTACATAGAGTCCTGAGCGCCAAGTTCATAGTCAAGAATGTGGTGCGTCGCCCGACCGTTGACATTCAGCTGGTAAGGTGATGAGCTTCCACCTTCCAGCTTTATCTCAGAAATTTTTACGGCTTGCTTGTTCGGGTTATATATTTTAATCCGCCGGGTGGTCGATCCCACGGAAGTGAAAATAGTATCAAAAAAGAGCGTGTCTGTTGAAAAGCGAAGTTTTGCAGATCGGTCTTTCAGGATTTCTCCTTTTCTACAAGAGATTAAAAACAGGATGGCCGATAAAAAGGTAAGGAGTAACTTCATGGAAAATTAGTCGGTGAAGGCAATGGCTGCAATGCTTAATTGAACCTTTGGGATGGCTAGCAATGCCTTTGCACAGCTCTCGATGGTGGCACCGGTAGTAATGATATCATCCACTAAAAGCACGTGTTTCCCTTCCAGCGTGTCAGGTATTGCTACTGCAAACACCTCCTGCATATTCTCATACCGGTTGAATCTGGACTTCCGCGTTTGTGAATCAGTAAACGTGTTGCGCTGAAGGCTGGAGCTGTCTACAGGTATATCAAGGGCAATAGCTAATCCCTCCGCGAAAAAAGAGCTCTGGTTGTAGCCGCGTTTTTTCTCCTTCGCTTTATGCAGCGGGACGGGAATGATGAGATCGGGTTTGCTCGACTCAAATGCTCGTAACAGCTGGTCTCCATACATCTGACCTAACTTGAGGCCCACGTCTGTCTTATTATTGTATTTCAGCTGATGCATTAGATTCTGCACTTTCGAACCTTTCCTAAAATGTAAAAAGGCACTGCAGTGGATGAAAGGCACTCTTCCCCAAAATTGCCTCGCCACGCGGTTATCTGGTTCTTTGTAGTAGTTGGTGTAAGGCAGGTGAAAGGTACAATTGGTGCAGATAGTACTTTCGTTGCTCACCAGATTTATCCCGCAACCGCAGCACAGATCAGGAAAGAACAGCGACAGGAAGTCGTTCAGATAATTGTAAACCGCGTTCATTCGTACAATTTACCTAAATTAAGGAAGATTTTTATTTTTCTTCCTTAATCGCCAGTTGCCCGCAGGCAGCATCGATATCCTTGCCTCTGCTTCTCCTGATGACGGTAATAATCCCCTGTTTCTTCAAGTAGTTTGCGAATGCTTCTGTTTTATCTTCTTCTGCATTGGTGAAGGAAGCGAATGAAATGGGGTTATACTCAATAATATTTACTTTGCAGGGAAGGTGTTTGCAAAACTTAGCTAGCTCCATTGCATCCTGAATACTATCGTTAAAGTCGTTGAAGATGATGTATTCGTAGGTAACCGGATTTTTAGTTTTCTGATAGTAATATTTGAGTGCTTCTGCCAGGGCCTTTAGCGAGTTCTGCTCATTTATCGGCATAATCTCGTTCCGTTTTTTATCGTTGGCAGCATGCAGCGAGAGTGCCAAGTTGAACTTCACCTGATCATCCCCTAGTTTTTTGATCATTTTAGCGATCCCAGCCGTGGAAACGGTGATCCGTTTAGCCGCCATATTTAAGCCATCCGGGGCTGTCAGCCTGTCAATTGATTTCAGAACGTTCGCATAGTTAAGCAACGGTTCGCCCATCCCCATGTACACGATGTTCGAGAGCGGAATGCCGTAATTCTCTTTTGCCTGTTGGTCAATCAGCACCACCTGATCATATATTTCGCCCGGTTCCAGATTTCTTTTTCGCTCCATATATCCCGTAGCACAGAACTTGCAGGTTAGACTGCAGCCCACCTGAGAGCTCACGCAAGCAGTCATACGCTCGGGAGTGGGAATCAATACGCCCTCGATGATATTATTATCATAGAGTTTGAAAGTATTCTTGATGGTGCGGTCGCTACTAAACTGGGATTGGTTGATTTCTACCGCGTTAATCTGAAAGTGAGCTTTCAGTTTTTCCCTTAAGCCTTTTGAGAGATTGCTCATCTCGTCAAAGCTTCTAGCAGATTTCATCCACAGCCACTCTGAAATTTGTTTAGCTCGGAAAGCCGGTTCGCCTACTTCCGATAGAAATTTTAGCAGATCGGCAGATGTTAAGTTTCTGATTTCTTTTTTTACAACAACCTCATTCACAATGCAAAAATACTCAATAATTAAGTAATTGGAATGTTAAAAAACGCCGGAAACAAATTTTTTCCTATTATTGTTGTTATAACAGCAATAAAAAATGCAGGGGTGGATGAGTTTGGAAATTTCTTATGATAAAGTACTTTACAGCCGATTATATTCTGCCTGTTTCCAGTCCGCCTATCAAAAAAGGAGTGGTAGCTGTTGATCTTTCAGGCGAAATAACGGGTATTTATACGGATACAAGCGCCGAAATAAAAGATAAAGACATTCAAAAATTTGAAGGAATAATTGTTCCTGGTTTTATAAATGCTCATTGTCATCTGGAGCTTTCTTATTTAAAAGGGCAAGTGCCGCAAAAGAAGGGCCTGGTGGCTTTCATTCTGGAGGTGATCGGTAAGCGAAAACAGGTGCAGAAGGGCATTGAAGAAGCTATGGCAGAAGCCGACCAGCAGATGCAGGAGAATGGAATTGTTGCTGTAGCTGATATTTCAAATACCGTTATATCCAAAGAAGTTAAGCAAAAAAGTAAGATCCACTACCACACCTTTCTGGAGCTGCTTTGCTTTGAGCCCGAATGTGCAAAAGACGTTTTCCGTGATGGCCTTCAGCTTAAAGAACAATTTGCACCTTTAAAGACCTCCATTGTTCCCCATGCTCCCTATTCCGTATGTAAAGAGCTTTTTCGGTTCATTGGAAAATTTTGTGGTGAAGCAGGCGACCTCCTTTCCATCCATAACCAGGAAACTGAAGAGGAAAACAAGTTCTACCGGTATAAAAGCGGTCAATTCCTGGACTTCTACGAAAAGCTAGGGCGTAACATCGACTTTTTTAAACCTCAGGCCCGAAATTCTATACAAAGCGTCATTCCTTTGCTTCCGGAGCAGCAAAAGGTGTTACTGGTTCATAATACGTATACCAGTCTGAAAGACATTTACTTTATCCGCCGTTCCGGCCGGGAAGTTACCTGGTGTTTTTGTCCAAATGCTAACTTATACATTGAAGACAGATTGCCCAAAATAGATATGTTTCTTTTTAATGATTTCAATATCGTTCTGGGTACAGACAGTCTTGCCTCCAATACACAACTTTGTATGCTGTCCGAGCTGCAAACGTTACACACTCATTTTCCTTCCCTCTCATTATCAGAAACAATGGCCTGGGCTACTTTGAACGGCGCCAAGTTTTTAGGTGTAAACGAACGCCTCGGAAGCATCGAGAAAGGAAAGATGCCCGGACTGAATCTTATCACGGAGGTGAGGGATATGAAACTTTCTCCAGATTCAAAAGTTCAAAAACTGATTTAAGCGATATTTGTCTGTTCTAGTTTAATAGTTCAAATTACGGGTGATGAACAGTTTGTGCTCTCTGTTTAATATTCGCTTTCCTGTCATTCAAGCGGGGATGGTTTGGTGTAGCGGATGGAAACTGGCAGCAGCAGTCAGCAATGCCGGTGGTTTAGGTTTGATAGGGTCCGGCTCCATGCATCCCGGAACGCTGAGGGAGCACATTCGAAAATGCAAGGCAGCAACAGTCCATCCGTTCGGGGTGAACGTCCCGTTGTTGTACCCCCAGATAGAAGAACTAATGGCTGTCATCCTGGAAGAGGGTGTAAAGATCGTGTTTACTTCGGCTGGAAATCCGGCTACCTGGACCTCCAAACTTAAAGAAGCGGGAATCAAAGTAGTTCATGTGGTATCAAATACCAAATTCGCGAAGAAAGCGGAAGTAAGTGGAGTAGATGCGGTAGTGGCGGAAGGCTTTGAGGCTGGAGGGCATAATGGCAGGGAGGAAACTACGACTCTTTGTTTGGTGCCCATGGTAGCAGACGCGGTTTCAATTCCCGTAATTGCGGCCGGTGGTATTGGTTCTGGCAGGGCGATGCTTGCTGCCTTCGCTCTGGGAGCGGAGGGAGTTCAGATAGGGTCTGCTTTTGCTGTAGCAGCAGAATCTTCTGCCCATCCGAACTTCAAAAGGGCTGTGCTCAACGCAGGGGAAGGGGATACCAAATTAAGTATGAAAAGTTTAGTGCCTATCCGGTTGCTTAAAAATGAGTTCTATGAGCAGGTGGAACAGGCAGAGCGGATGGGTGCAAGCAAAGAGGAGCTAGCAAAGTTATTAGGTAAAGGCCGGGCAAAAAAAGGGATGTATGAAGGAGATTTGGTGGAGGGAGAACTGGAAATCGGCCAGGTTGCGGCTACGCTGCAGGAAATAAAACCCGCGGCCGAAATCCTAAAAACAATATGGGACGACTTTGTCGCCACAAAAGCTAAACTTGAAAAATTGAAGTTATGAAACATTTGAATATAACCGTATCCGGGAAAGTGCAAGGCGTATTCTTCAGAGCCTCCACCAAAGCAGTTGCTGACCAGCTGGGCGTGAAAGGCTTTGTGAGAAATCAACCGGATGGAAGTGTTTACATCGAGGCGGAAGGCGACGACTTTTCCCTTGAATCGATACTGGAATGGTGCCATACCGGCCCGGAAAGAGCACTCGTGGAAAAGGTAGAAGTTGTAGAAGGCGAATTAAAAAACTATCGTAATTTTGAGGTTGTAAAAAAGAATCTGCTTTGGTAGATGTGACTAATCTTAACGCTAATTGTCTACTCTTAAGAAATTTGCAGGGCAAACGGCCATTTACGGCTTAAGTACGATTGTTGCCCGTTTGCTGAATTACCTTTTAACTCCCATTTATACCCGGGTCTATCCGGTTCAGGTATTTGGGATCCTCACCACCATGTACGCCTGGGTATCTATTCTGAACCCGATCCTCGCTTTCGGAATGGAGACGACCTTTTTTCGGTACCTGAACAAGCATGATGACAAACAGAAAGTCTACAGTAATACCTTCTTTACCACGCTTTTTATAGCCCTCTTCTTTTTAATAGTTATTCTGGCTTTCATCGACCCGTTAGCGGCCTGGCTGCACGGGGGCAGTAAGATCGATCCTGAAAATTATAAGGCCTTTATTAAAATGTTCGCAGCGATTCTCGTTCTTGACGCCATCGCTGTAGTCCCATTTGCGAAAGTTCGGGCAGACGGAAGACCAGGCAGATACTCCGTGATAAAATTCACAAACATCCTCATCGCCGTCGCATTCAATCTCATTTTCCTTTTTGTAATCCCCTGGCTGATCAGGCAGCAAGTAGCTCCCGAGCTGTTCAGCTGGTTCAAAGGCCGATGGGTAGGGTACGTCTTTCTGTCAAACCTCATCGCCAGTTTTGTTACTTTACTCATGCTGTTACCAGAGCTCCTCAAGCTAAAGTTCCGCTACGACTTTGCATTACTACGGGAGATGCTGGTGTACAGCTTTCCCGTACTTATCGCAAACCTCTCCTTCATCATCAACGAAACATCCGACAAGATCTTTATCAGGAAATTGCTTGGGGGCGACTTTGGAGAGCAGGAGGTGGGTATTTACGGTGCTGTTGCTAAGCTCGCCATTTTCCTGAGCATTTTTATACAAGCCTTCCGACTGGGTGCCGAACCTTTTTTTTTCAGCCATGCGAAAGAAAAAAATTCCGGTGCTACCTACGCCGTGATCATGGACTACTTCGTGATAGCGCTCTCTATTATTTTCGTGGCTTTGGTGGCAAACGTAGAAATCCTCAAATATTTTGTAGATGGAGGAACACCAGAACAAAGAGGGCTGTTCTGGTCGGGTTTAAAAGTAGTGCCGATCCTCTTATTTGCTTATGTCAGTTTGGGGATTTACATGAACCTGTCTGTTTGGTACAAGCTATCTGATCAGACACGGTTCGGATTATACATATCTGGTGTTGGCGCCCTAATTACCGTGGTGCTCAATATAATCTTTATTCCAAAATACAGTTATTACGCATCCGCCTGGATAACCTTGCTTGCCTATACCTGCATGATGGTTTTATCTTACCTGTGGGGGCAGAAAAGATATCCGATCCCCTACAACATCAAGAAAAATCTCGCTTACCTGCTAACTGCAATTGGCTTTGTGTTCCTTTCTTTCGTGGTATTTGATCGGAATCTGATTATCGGAAATCTACTTTTGCTTTTTTTTGCGGCGGGTTCTTTCTACTTTGAGCGAAAAAACTTAAAATCAATCTTGTCGTCAAAATGAAGATCGGCGTAATCAATAAATCAACTAACAGTCTTCCAGCTTACGAGACCCTGCAATCAGCGGGAATGGATTTAAGAGCTTTCTTGCCAGATGGGGAAGTAGTACTTAAACCCTTGCAACGACTTTTAATTCCTACAGGATTATTTATCGAATTGCCTGCAGGTTTTGAAGCGCAGATACGACCGCGCAGTGGTTTGGCGTTTAAGCATGGGATTACCGTGCTTAATTCCCCGGGTACTATCGATGCGGACTACCGTGGAGAAATTAAAATATTGCTGGTGAATTTGTCTGATACTGACTTTGTAGTCGCTAGCGGAGATCGGATTGCCCAAATGATTATTGCTCGTTACGAGCAGGTGAGCTGGCAGGAGGTAGAAACGCTGTCAGAAACGCTGCGGGGAACCGGGGGATACGGTCATACTGGAGTTTAACTATGCTTAAAACTGTACTGCTTTTTATAAATTTTTTTGTTGCTGCCTTCTGTTTCGCTCAGAAAAAGAACGGAGCGATTATCGTGGTGGGCAGGCAGTTATCAGCAGAAGACAGCCTTCGGGTAAATGAGCTCTTTTATAGCGGCCTTCGTGAAAAGGCGATACAGAAATTCGATGAGTCAGCAGCCTATTTCAAAGCAGTACTAGAGCGCGATCCGGCTAATGCAGCAGCCTTATATGAGTTAGCGAATTATTTCCATGCGAAGGGTGACGAGAAGGTTGCAGAAACCTATGCCCGTCAGGCGGTGACCGTTAAGTCCGGTAATAAGTGGTATTGGCTCCTGTTGGCAGATATATACAAACGGACAAATAGTATTGAACCACTTGTTCTGGTGTTTGACGAACTTATCAAACTCGAGCCGCAGAACGAAGATTATTACTACGACAAAGCCAATGCCCTCACCATTCAGAAGAAAGTTAAGGAGGCGGAGGCGCTATATGCTGTCATCGAGGAAAAATTTGGCGGCTCTCACGAGCTTGTCGCCGCCAGGCAGCGTCTGTTTCAACAACAGGGGAACGCAGGCAGGAGTATCGCCGAACTGGAAAAGCTGATCGCTGCCAACCCCGCAGATCTCCGGAACTATCATATTCTTGCCGAAATTTATCAGAAAGAGGCTGATCTGGACAAGGCCTTGGAGGTGTTGCAAAAAGCAAAAAAGGTTGATCCTAAAAATGCATTTGTGCGACTGGCCTTGGCCGACATTTATAACGCCCAAAATAATGCTGATCTAGCTCATGAGGAGGTAAAAGCATCTTTTGCCGACCCTGCCCTGAACCTTGATACAAAAGTGCGCGTGGTTTTATCGTTTTTCCCCCGATTCCGGGATGCTAAAGTGAGGGCTCAGGCAACCGAACTGGCTCATATCCTTACGGACGTTCATTCGTCAGATCCAAAGTCATTTTCAGTTTACGGAGATGTCCTTTTTCAGGATAATAAGCTTGACGAAGCAAAGAAAGCATATCGGCAGGCTTTGAGTTTAAATAACGAAGTATACCTGATATGGGAGCAACTTCTGCGTTTAAGTCTGAGCAAGGGTGATTATGCCGACGTGATTAAGGATGGAGAAGAAGCTCTTACCTTATTCCCAAACCAATCCACCTTGTACTTCCTGACAGGGCTGGGCTATAGCCAAAATAAAAAACACGAAAAGGCCGTCGATTATTTTCAGAACGCCTTGACGCTCGAAGCGGAGAACAAGGAACTGCAGTCGCAGATCTATTCTTCCCTGGGGGATTCGTACAACGCCCTGCAGCGGTTCAAGGAGTCGGATGCCAGCTATGAGAAGGCATTAGAACTAAGTCCGGATAATACCTATGTCTTAAACAATTATGCTTACTATTTATCGTTAAGGGGGGAAGCTTTAGCCAGAGCAGAAGAAATGTCTTTACGTTCGAATAAGCTGATGCCGGATAATGCCTCTTTTGAGGATACGTACGCCTGGGTGTTATTTAAGCAAAAGAAATTCGCGGAAGCGAAAAAATGGATCGAAAAAGCGATTAAACATAATAGCAATAGCGGTGTCCAACTGGAACACTACGGTGATATTTTGTTTAACCTTGGGGAGAAGGAACAAGCCCTCGAACAGTGGCGAAAGGCAAAAGAAAAGGGAGTTCGATCAGAAATATTGGAAAAGAAAATCAATGGAAAGAAGTTTTTGGAGTAAGATCTTGATATTAGCACTATTGGTAGTGGCATCGGGCTGTAAGACCCGTAAGCTAACCACCATAACTGGTACTACTGTTGCGCCGCCTGCGGGTACAGCCGAATCGGCATCGGCAAAGGCAGAAGCTCTTAGAAAAATAACGGAGCGGCAGGTAGATTTTAATACACTCGCCATCAAGGCAAAGGCGGATCTAAATATCAACAATAATAGCAACGATGTTAGCATGAGTATTCGCCTGAAAAAAGATGAAGCGATGTGGGTTTCGGTTACTGCACTAGCAGGTTTAGAAGTAGCCCGGGCCTTGGTTACGCCGGATAGCATAAAAATTTTGAATCGCTTTCAGGGTGAATACACCAAAAAGCCTTTCAGCTACATTCATCAGTTTACCAACCGGTCCGTCGACTTCAAGACAGTGCAGGCTTTGTTTACAGGCAGTGCTATCCCCGGAAGTCTAACAGAGAACGCAAATGTCGATATCAGAGAAGGACAAACTATAGTGGAAGGAAGTCTTTCGGGCTTGATATACGCGCTTATTTTTAATGATGGGAACAATTTGGTGCAGAACACAGTAAAAAACCAAGAAACAAATCAAAGGCTGGCGGTAAGCTACGGTAACTTTGCGAACGTGAAAGGTCAAATATTCCCGCAGAATGTGACGATCAAGTCGGCGGCGAATAACCAGAATGTCGCGATTAATTTGCAGTATAACAGTATCTCCCTGAACGAACCTGTGGATATGCCTTTTAGTGTGCCAAAAAGATTTAGTGTAAAAAATTAAATAGATAGATTTGTAGCATGAGTTTAGTTCGTGTATTTCTTTTCCTGGTACTTCTCGGCTTCGCAGGCAGCTCTTACGCCCAAAGCAGTGCCGAGCTGAAACGTCGGAAAGATGCCCTGAACCGGGAGATAGAGATGTTGAGGAGATCTCAGAGTCAGGTAAGAAATAATAAAAAGCTGTCGCTGAAGCAGATTAATGCCCTGAATGCGCAGATTCGGCTTCGCGAAGAAAAAATCAATACGATCAACTCTGAAATCAGACTCCTGGATAATGAGATTTCCGAAAATACAAATACTGTACGGTCCCTTCAGTCGCAGCTTAACAAGTTGAAGAAGGAGTATGCGGCTATGGTTCTCTTTGCATTCAGGAATCAGAGTGCCTACAGTAAGCTCATGTTCATCTTTGCTTCTCAGGATTTTAACCAGGCTTATAAAAGGTTAAAATACTTGCAGCAATTTGGGGATTACCGAAAAAAGCAGGCTAAATATATTGAAGAGACCTCTAAGGAGCTGGGTATTAAACTAGTGCAGCTGGATCGTAGTAAGAAGTCGAAAAATAACTTGCTACATGATCAGGAAAACGAGAAGGTGACGCTTGGCAAAGAGAAGAACAATCACTCGCAACAACTGAGCAAACTCTCCAAACAGGAAAAGCAATTAAGACAGGAACTTAGTAAAAAGCAAAGAGAAGCAGCGAGTTTGAGTCGGGCTATCCAAAACGCCATCAACAGGGAGATTGCGGAAGCCCGGAGACGGGAAGCTGCGGCCCGCGCTGCTGCGGAAGCTAAGGCACGCGCTGAAAACCGGGAGGTGCCTGCTGCAAAACCAGCCAGCAGAGGGACCAGCGTGCTTGCATCCACCCCGGAGGCTGCCCGGTTATCGTCTGATTTTCTTAGCAATAGAGGAAAGCTCCCTTGGCCTGTATCAAATGCTGCTGTTACCGAGCGATTTGGTACACATAAGGTAGGTGCAGTCACTGTTGATAATGATGGCATTACCATAAGAACCAACCAGGGAGCCGCTATTCGCGCCGTGTTCGATGGGACAGTTGCCCAGGTAGGAGCTATTGGTTCTGATCACTACGTTCTGATTAGTCATGGAGAATATTTTTCTGTGTATTTCAAGCTAAGGTCGGTAAGTGTTTCCCGGGGGCAAAAAGTATCTGTTAAACAAACCATTGGAGTGGTTTCAACAGATTCTGAGGACGGTACGACAGAAATGCAGTTCCAGATAAGAAAAGGAGCAGCGCCAATGAATCCTGAAAGTTGGTTGGCGAATTAAAAATCCGTTCCTGTATTAATTACGTATATTTGTTTAAATATTGATTTAGAAGATGTTGAGCACCGTTTTGTTATTGCTGAATATGGGAACCCCGGAAATAATGCTGATCCTGGTAGCGGTATTGTTGTTGTTCGGTGGGAAAAAATTACCCGAATTAGCCAGAGGACTCGGGAAGGGGATGCGAGAATTCAAAGACGCCTCAGAAGGTGTAAAGAGAGAAATCCATCGCAATTTGAATACTGTCAGAGATGATTTGACAGTGGATTTAGACAAAAAAGATACAGATAAACCTGCCGATCAGGCACAAACAAATTCATAGCATGTTACAATCGATTTTATTAATTGGCTTAGGAGCTCCGGAGATTATACTTATAGTAGTTGCTCTTTTGTTGTTGTTTGGGGGAAAGAAAATTCCTGAGTTAATGCGAGGTCTGGGGCGCGGAGTGAAGGAATTCAAAGACGCTAAAGACGGCGACCCGGCTAAAGAAGGCGACCGGCGGGATTATTAATCCTTCACAAAATATTTTTGATACTACCTCATGTTTTGTCCCAGGCAAAATATGAGGTTTTTTAGTTTTATTATTTCTCAAAGATTTGGCAGTTTCCTTAATCGTTCTTGTAACAGGCAGGCGGTTTTGTTAAGCTTGTCATGGTTCATTTAACAGAAATCCTTACCTTCACGGCATGGAACAGTACACTACGTTAAGCAGCGTACAACAAGATATTAAAGCGGGAAAGCTTCATTTAGGCCAGTTAGTAGATGGCTTTTTACAGAGGATAGAAGAGACAAAGCACCTCAATGCTTTTGTTGAAGTTTATGGTGAAGAAGCAAAAGCACAAGCTGAAAGCATCAATGCTAAAATTTTAAACGGCACTGGTGGAAAGCTGGCAGGTATGGTAGTTGGAATCAAAGACCTGATCTGCTACGAAGGTCATACCGTTTCAGCCGGTTCTCGGATCATTGAAAATTACAAATCCATCTTCTCGTCAACCGTAGTAGAGCGGTTACTTGCTGAAGATGCCATCATTATAGGCAGACAAAATTGCGACGAGTTTGCAATGGGAGGCTCGAATGAGAACTCTTATTTCGGAGCAGTGAAAAATGCGGCAGACAATACAAAAGTCCCCGGCGGTTCTTCGGGCGGTTCAGCGGTTGCAGTGCAGGCGGGTTTATGTATGGCGTCCCTGGGAACGGATACCGGTGGCTCAGTTCGTCAGCCTGCAGCGTTCTGCGGGGTAGTAGGGTTGAAACCTACTTACGGTCGCGTTTCCCGCCATGGAATTATCGCTTACGCCTCTTCCTTCGATCAGGTAGGACCAATCGCCAATTCGGTTGAAGATGCTGCGCTACTATTGGAGGTAATTGCTGGTCATGACGATTTTGACAGCACATCTTCTCAGGAAGTGGTTCCTGAATATTCGAAGCAATTGAGCTTTGAAGGTAAAAAGCGCATCGCCTATTTGCCGGAAACACTGGAGTCTGAAGGCCTCGATCCGGAGGTAAAAGCGCTAACTGAAAAGGTTATCAGGCAGCTGAAGGCGGAGGGACACACCGTGGAGCCGATCTCCTTTCCCTATCTTGACTACGTAGTTCCAACTTATTATATCCTAACGATGGCAGAAGCCTCTTCGAACCTGGCTCGTTATGATGGGGTTCATTACGGTTACCGAAGTCCAAACGCAGTAGATTTAGAGTCGACCTACAAAAAGTCGAGATCAGAAGGTTTTGGGGCTGAGGTAAAACGTCGGATCATGCTAGGTACGTTCGTGCTGAGTGCCGGCCACTACGATGCTTTTTATGGGAAGGCTCAGAAAGTGAGAAGGCTGATTGCTGAAAAAACACACGCCATTCTCGAAGACCACGATTTTATCCTGCTTCCGACAACTCCCGGTCCAGCGTTCGGCATTGGTGAAAAAACTGACGATCCGGTAACGATGTACCTTGCTGATATTTTTACAGTACAAGCTTCATTGGCTGGTATACCTGCGATATCCTTACCTGTGGGCGAGACACAGACAAAGTTGCCGCTTGGAGTTCAATTGATAGGCAAGCGTTTTGGTGAGGTGGAACTGTTTGCTTTTTCCAAATATTTTTTGGATGTAACTAAAAAAGAATAGGTTAGTATAAAGGATAGTTTTAAATTGTTCTACCGAATACTAATAAATAATGAGAAACACTAGGGCATTCGTTCTCTTTTCAGTTTTAGGACTAGCTTCAATTAGCTATTCTGCGGCTGGAAACGCCTTTGATGTAACAGTTACTTCATCTGCAAATCCACCTGTAACGATTTCAGGTAGCTCCCGTGATTACCAGGAATCGCTCGAAGCGTTGGAAAAAACGGTTCCTCTCGCCTACAACGAGTCCGTTAAAAGGATGATCAATTACTATTCGACCTCTCAAAAGTCCCGCTTTTCACGGGTGCTTGGGTTGGCTGAATATTATTTTCCCATCTACGAAAAAATCTTTAGGGAGCGTGGTATTCCTGAAGAGATCAAATACTTGTCTATTGTAGAATCTTCCTTAAACCCTTATGCCTTATCATCAGCGCAAGCAGGTGGATTATGGCAGTTCCTGGAGCCCGTTGGGAAGATCTATGGCCTAAATATTAACGACACCATTGACGAACGTCGCGATCCCTACCTCGCATGTAATGCTGCAGCGAGTTACCTTTTAGACTCTTATGAGATGTATAAAGACTGGGTGCTCGCTATTGCTTCCTATAACTGCGGTAGAAATAATATCCGTTGGGCTATGGAAAAAGCGGGTGGTGCTACCGACTACTGGTCGCTGCGGGAATATCTCCCTGTTGAAACGCAGAATTACGTACCTGCTTACATTGCCACCGTTTACCTGATGAACAATGCCCGGAAACACGGGATTTACCCAAAGAGCCCGGATTTTAGTGTTTATACTAAGGAGATTCAGGTGCAGCGCCCCATATCTTTGTCCGCAATAGCGCGAGCTATTAACGTAAGCTATGATGAACTGGGTGTATTGAACGCAGCCTATAAAAACCAGTTTATCAACGGAAGTGCTGAAGCACCTAAGCGGCTGATTGTCCCCGCTATCAAACCTTATATTTTTGACGCTTTGGCGGCGGTATTAACGCAGCCTTCAACAGTCGAAACGGAGCTTAAATTAGTTTATACGATTCCTGTTGAAGCTAAGGAGCCGGTAAGAGGATTCGCTCAGCCCAAAATTAATAGCTACGTCCCTCGAAACACCTACGTCATGTACAGAGTACAAGCGGGCGACACGTTAAGCTCTATCGCTGAGAAGTTTGAGGGAGCCACGGAAGAAGAAATACGAGTAATCAATAAATTGAAGCATCAGGCAGTTAAGCCGGGAATGGTGCTGAGAATTATTCAGGGATAACAGATGAGTTTCGGGTGGGCCAACCCCCGGGAGTTCCATTCAGATGACGGGAATTACTTTTATATCAATCCAAAGATGATAATTTGGGCCCAAACTGATTCGAAAATACCATGTCAAAGTTAAATAAGAAGCAGGACGCACTTGATTATCATGCACATGGTCGTCCGGGAAAGATTGCTGTAATTCCTACCAAACCTACCCATACTCAAAGAGATCTTACCCTCGCTTATTCCCCAGGGGTAGCAGAGCCTTGTCTTAAAATTGCAGAGAATACGGAGGATGTTTACAAATACACTGCGAAAGGGAATCTGGTTGCCGTTATAAGCAACGGTACGGCGGTTTTGGGTCTTGGGGATATTGGTCCTGAAGCGGGAAAGCCGGTGATGGAAGGGAAAGGCCTTTTGTTCAAAATCTTTGCAGATATAGATGTTTTTGACCTGGAGCTGAATACTAAAGATGTTGATGAATTCATCCGTATAGTAAAAGCGTTGGAGCCAACCTTTGGAGGAATTAATCTGGAGGACATCAAAGCACCTGAATGTTTTGAGATTGAGCGTCGTTTGAAGGCAGAGATGAACATTCCGGTGATGCACGACGATCAGCATGGAACCGCCATCATTTCTGCGGCTGCGCTTATAAACGCATGTGAACTCCAGCGCAAAAAATTAGACAAAGTAAAAATCGTCGTAAACGGTGCAGGTGCCGCGGCAATTTCTTGTTCCCGCCTTTATGTAAGTGTGGGCGCACTGAAAGAAAACATCGTTATGTTGGATCGTTCGGGGGTGATCAGAAAAGACCGACCTAACCTGGATCCTGTAAAGGCAGAATTTGCAACCGACCGAAACTTGCAGACGCTCGAAGAGGCGATGAAGGATGCGGATGTCTTTATCGGGCTATCGACGGCAGACGTGCTTTCTCCGGAGGTGCTAAAAACGATGGCTAAAAACCCGATCGTTTTTGCAATGGCTAATCCCAACCCTGAAATCGCGTATGAACTCGCTGTAAAAGCAAGAAAAGATGTCATCATGGCAACCGGACGCTCTGACTACCCTAATCAGGTGAACAACGTGCTGGGTTTTCCATATATCTTCCGGGGCGCCTTAGATGTGAGGGCAACGACGATCAATGAAGAAATGAAGATTGCGGCAGTCAAGGCGATCGCCGAGATGGCGAAGAAGCCTGTCCCTGAAACCGTTAATCTTGCCTACAATATTAAAAATCTTAAATTCGGAAAAGATTATATCATACCGAAACCAATGGACCCTCGCCTTATCACTGCGGTATCTCCTGCCGTGGCGAAAGCTGCAATTGAGTCAGGAGTGGCACGGCAGACGATTAAGGATTGGGATGCATATACCGAAGGATTGCGTCTGCGCCTAAGCAAAGAAGACACCTTACTTCGTACAATCAGCAGCAAAGCTAAGTCAGATCCTAAGCGCATCGTTTTTGCGGAGGCAGATAATTATAAAATTTTAAAGGCTGCCCAAATCGTAAGGGATGAAGGTATAGCCAGCCCCATTTTGTTGGGTAATAAAGAACGAATTAAAAAAATCATTGCAGACAACGCACTGGAGCTGGAAGGAGTGATGATTATCGATCCTTATGCAGAACCAGCGGCTGTTGCTGAATTTGCTGAGTTTTTGTATACCAAGCGTCAACGACGGGGCGTGACCCTGGCGCTGGCTAAAAAACTCCTGCTCGACAGAAATTATTTCGGCGCGAGCATGGTTCAGTTTGGCGAAGCAGATGTGCTTATTTCGGGCTTGACCAAGGATTACGCCAGCACTGTTCGCCCTGCACTACAAGTAATCGGGACGGAAGCTGGTGTATCCAGAGTTGCAGGTATGTATATGATGTTGACTAAAAAAGGTCCGATCTTTTTTGGTGACACCACCATCAACAAAAATCCGAGTGTGGATGAGCTGGTTGATATTACCGTTTTGCTTGATAAGGCGGTGCGGAAGTTAAATGTAGATCCAAGAATTGCCTTGCTTTCTTATTCTAACTTTGGTAGCGTAGAAGGGGAGGTGCCGGTTAAAACTCGTGACGCAGTGCGGATTTTACACGAGCGATATCCGGAAATAACAGTAGATGGTGAGTTGCAAGCCAATTTCGCAATAAATCCTACGCTGCTCCGCGATAATTTCGCTTTTAGCAATCTAGCCGGCGCACCGGCTAACACCTTGGTATTCCCGAACCTGGAATCAGGGAATATAGCATATAAACTTTTGCAGGAGTTGGGAGAAGCGGAAGCTGTAGGCCCGATTCTGCTTGGTTTGAATAAGCCTGTCCATGTCTTACAATTAGATAGCTCGGTGCGTGAAATAGTAAACATGGTAACAATAGCCGTGGTAGATGCTCAGTCTAAACAGGCGGAAGCGGCTAAGAATAGTAAAAGGGGATTTTTTAGTCGCAAGGCTAAAGCTTAATTAGGAAATGTACGCATATATAGACGGCAGATTAACATTTAAATGTCCAACCTACGTAGTTATCGAGGCAGGGGGCATAGGTTATCAGATTAATATTTCACTGAATACTTACGGAAAACTGCCGGCAGACGAACGGTGCAAACTTTTTACCTGGCTTCACGTAAAGGAAGACGCACACACCCTATACGGATTTATCGATGAAGGGGAACGTCGTCTTTTTTTACACCTGATTTCGGTTTCAGGTATTGGAGCAGGAACCGGGCGGATGATATTATCTTCTATCACACCTGAAGAAATACAGACGGCAATCATAAAAGGAGATGTGCCCTTGATTCAGCGCATTAAGGGTATCGGTCCCAAGTCTGCGCAGCGCATTATTTTGGAGCTGCAAGACAAGCTGAAGAAAGAAGGCTCCGCTTCTTTGATTGACCTGCCGGCATACAGTAACTCGCGGGAGGAAGCTTTGGCCGCTTTGGTGATGCTGGGCTTCGCTAAGAATGCGGCTGAAAAGGCGCTGGACAACGTGATTAAAAGAGAGTCAGAAAGTTTGACAATTGAGCAAATGATTAAAAGTGCTCTGAAAGTTTTATAAGAGTTTATAATAAAAAAAATTACATAAGGGTTTTGAGAAAGATATCTACCTTCTCCTTGGTTGGGATTTGTTGCGGTGTTATGTTTTTTTTACAAGGGGGAGCCTATGCCCAAAGCAATAGCTCTAGTACGGATAGCTTAAAGCTGAAGTACCCTTTCCTAGACTCAAGGCTTTTGGAGCTTAATCCCAAGCCTGGATTTTATTTACCTAATCCTTCTAACATTCAAAGATCCGTAGAGTTTGATCCAATTTCAAAAAGATATGTAATTCGTGAGAAAATTGGAGACAGGCTGTACCGGGAGCCGCAGTATCTCAGTATCGAGGAGTATCAGAAGTATGAAACCGAGCAGATCAAACGCGACTACTGGAAACAACTGTCGGAGGCGCCCATAAAGGAAGCTCGTGAGCCTGGATTTGTTCCACGTGTAACAATTAAAAGTGAGTCGTTTGAAAGGATATTCGGCGGCTCTACCATTGATATCCGGCCACAGGGAACTGCCGAGCTTACGCTTGCCGGCCGGATCAATAAGAATCAGAATCCTTTATTTAATGAGCGGCAGCGGCGTCAGGGAAACTTTGATTTCGATCAACGGATCCAGATGAACGTGCTCGGCCAGATTGGAAATAAACTCAGGATCACTACCAATTATAATACAGAAGCGCAGTTTGATTTCGAGAATCAGATGAAGCTCGACTATACCGGTAGGCCCGATGAAATTGTTCAGAAAATAGAAGCGGGAAATGTAAACCTGCCGCTTAGCTCTTCTTTGATAACCGGAAGCCAGGCACTTTTCGGATTGAAAACGCAGCTTCAGTTTGGTAAACTGAACGTAACCAGTGTTTTCTCTCAACAGAAGTCGCAACAGCGCGAAATCACCATCACTAACGGTTCGCAACAAAACGAGTTTCGCCTTACTGCGGATAACTACGAGGCGAACAGGCATTATTTCCTTGCTCACTACTTTCGTGAAAATTATAACAAGTATCTCAGCAAACTTCCCATTATTACCTCCGACATCAATATTACCCGTATCGAGGTTTGGGTGACAAACCGGAATAACAGTACGGTGGATTCAAGAGATATCATTGGTTTGATCGACCTGGGAGAAAATAATCAGGATACGATCTATAATGATTCGAGGGTAGCAGGCGGTCCGTCCTATTCAAGATACCCCGCCGCCGGTCCCCTGGGAGATCCAGCCTTTCCTCAGCACTCGAATAATCTCTTACAACAATTGGCGGCTGACCCGGGCAACCGGCTAACGAACTCTAACAATATCTATAACTTCTTCGGCGGTAACACAGATAACTACTCCAAATTGTCGTATGCCAGAAGATTAACAGAGCGAGAGTTTACGCTTAATCCTCGTCTGGGTTATATCTCTCTGAATACGGCGCTAAATGCCGATGAAGTGCTGGCCGTGGCCTATCGCTACAATGCCAACGGCGTAGAGTATCAGGTGGGGGAGTTCTCTACTGATGTTCCGGTAGATCCCGCAAGTCCCAATGCGCTCTACGTGAAGTTGCTGAAGGGCGAGGCGCTGAAAACGTCGTTGCCAACCTGGCATCTGATGATGAAAAACATTTATTCTCTAGGGGCTTACCAGGTGAGTCGCACCGGTTTCAATTTGAACATTTACCGACTGGATGAGAAAACAGGCGTGGAGATTCCGGTAGTAAATGAAGGAGATCAGAATACAAATGGAAAACTGTGGCTGCAGCTAACCAACCTGGACCGCTTGAACCAGGCAGGGTCAGACGTTGCAGATGGATTTTTCGACTTTGTAGAAGGGGTGACAATCGATCCGCTCAACGGACGGGTTACCTTTCCATTGGTAGAACCTTTCGGAGAAGACCTAGGTCGTAAATTTTCTAATCCGTCAGACCGGAGCAGATATGCTTTTCCCGAGCTCTACGACTTAACGAAAGCCGATGCTCAGCAGTTATTTACTCATAAAAACCGCTATATCATCAGGGGTACTTTCCAATCGGAAGTTTCCTCCGAGTTTCAATTAAATGCTATTAATGTTCCTCCGGGATCTGTACAGGTAGTTGCAGGAACTTTGCCGCTTCAGGAAGGTGCCGACTTTACCGTCGACTATAACAGTGGTAGGGTAAGAATCTTGAATCAGGCCTTGCTTAACTCGGGACAGCCCATCCGGATTAAACTGGAGAATAACGAGCTTTTTGGGTTGCAACAGCGCTCTCTCTTTGGTTCAAGGTTCGATTATCGGGTAAATCATAAGCTTAACCTGGGCGGAACGGTTATGAATCTCACAGAGCGTCCTCTTACTCCTAAAGTTAATATCGGCGAGGAGTCGATCTCGAACACTATTTGGGGTATGGACGCGAACTATAGTTCTGATTCCAGGTGGTTAACGCGTCTGGTAGATAAAATTCCGTTCATTAACACCAAGGAAACCTCGTCAATTACCTTCACGGGAGAATTTGCTAATCTGATTCCCGGCCATCCCAATGCACTGAACTTTGCAGGAAGCCGCAACGGGGCAAGTTATTTAGATGATTTCGAAGGTTCCCGTTCTATTATCGATTTAAAAAGTGCCTCTGCCTGGCAGATATCGGGTACTCCTCAACGCTTTCCGGAAGCCAATCTCGCGAACAATCTCGAATATGGAAAAAACAGGGCCCGTTTAGCTTTCTATAACATCGACCCTATTTTCTTCAATCGCGGAAGCACCCTTACCCCCACTAACATCAAGAACAACAAGAATGAGCAATCGAATCATTATGTGAGAGAGGTGTTGGAGCAAGAAGTGTTTCCTTTTAAGCAGTCGAGCACCGGTCAGCCCTTAACCTTGCCAACCCTTGATCTTGCCTATTATCCTAACGTCCGCGGGCAATACAATTTTAGCTCTGACGTCAATCCGGATGGTACTTTAACCAGGCCACAAGACAGGTGGGGAGGCATTTTCAGGAGACTGGAGTCGAATGACTTTGAAGCGTTGAACATCGAGTTCATTGAGTTTTGGGTGATGGATCCATTTATCTACAACCGTAACTCTTCGGGCGGCGATTTATATTTCAACCTTGGTAACATTTCCGAAGACATTTTAAAAGACGGAAAGAAGTCGCTTGAAAACGGTCTTCCTGCTGATGGTGATCTTGGGAAGACAGACGAGTCTGCCTGGGGACGAGTGGCGCGTTTACAACCCGTTATTCAAGCTTTCGACAATAATCCTGAAGCCAGGAAGTACCAGGACGTGGGTTTGGACGGTTTGTCCAGCAACGAAGAGCAACGGTTCTTTTTGGAACAGATCAATCAGATTAAAGGCCGTTTAGCACCTCAAGCAGCCGCCGCGCTGGAAGCAGACCCGGCGTCTGATGATTACCACTACTACAGAGGCAGTGATTTAGACAACGCGAATGCAGGAGTTCTTCAACGCTATCAGCGATACAACGGCTTGGAGGGAAACTCGAAGACTATCGAGCAGTCGCGGGCCGAAACGGGAATTGAAAACACGGCCTCCACACCTCTTCCTGATGGCGAGGATGTGAACCGTGACAATACGACAACTATTGCCGATGAATACTTTGAATACAAGGTTTCGCTGAGGCCCCAGGATATGGTGGTAGGTTCTAACAATATTACCGATAAGGTGACTGCCAGCGTAAAACTTCCCAATGGAACAACTCAGCAGGTGAACTGGTACCAGTTTAAAGTGCCGCTAGCGCAGTATCACAATCAGGTGGGAAATATTCAGGATTTCAAGTCGATCCGCTTTATCCGTACTTACCTTACCAACTTCCGTGATACTACCATTTTGCGGATGGCCAGAATGCAGTTGGTAAGAGGCGAGTGGAGACGCTTTAATGCGAAGAACCTGCCAGGTAATGAGGTGATTGTAGATAAGGATTTGAATACCACTAATCCCGATAACTCTACTATTGAAGTTACTACCGTAAACATCGAAGAAAATGGGAAGCGTACCCCAATCCCTTATGTGGTACCTCCTGGTATCGAGCGGGAAAGAGATTTTAGTAACTTCAGGGGAGAAACAGTTCAAAATGAGCAATCACTCGCTGTCAATGTTCAAAACTTGCGCGACGGATACGGCCGTGCCGCTTTCAGAACTACCTTCAACGATTTCAGATCCTACAAGCGTCTGGAAATGTTTATTCATGCTGAAGGGGAGCAGCTGAGAGACAACGACGTGAGCGCAATTATCCGGATCGGTACGGATAACCAGAATAACTATTACGAGTACGAGATTCCGCTTAAGGTAACTCAGCCCAACACCCGCGACGCCTATCGGATCTGGCCGGAAGAAAATAAGCTGGACATAGCGCTGCAAAAGCTTCAGGAGGCCAAGGCAGAACGTAATAACTCTGGCTATCCTCAGAACCTTCCTTTCGTTAAAACAGACGGAAACAATAAGATCACCGTGGTGGGACAACCTGACCTTAGCAAGGTGCGGGTATACATGGTGGGAGTGAAGAATCCTCTACGGAACGCAGCAGCTCCGGGTTCTGATGATGGTTTGGAAAAGAGCGCCCAGGTTTGGTTCAATGAGCTGCGGTTAACCGACTTTGATGAACGTGGCGGCTGGGCTGCTACAGCCCGGATAAATGCCAAGTTAGCCGATTTTGGAGATCTTACCCTTTCCGGAAGTAAGAGTACCGTAGGGTTTGGCTCTATCGACAGAAGGGTGAGCGAGCGAAGTAGAAATGACGATACTTTTTTTGATATGTCATCCAGTCTGGAGTTGGGTAAGTTTTTCCCTGAGAGGGCCGGAATTAAGGTTCCTTTCTTCTTCAACTGGTCTTCGCAGCATAGCATCCCTCAGTTTGATCCGCGCTTTCAGGATATGGAGCTCAAAACTTCCCTGACTGGTTTATCGGGAAGCGAGAAAAATAGGGTGCATCAATTGGTAGATGATGTAACTCAAAGGCGGAGTATCAATTTTACGAATGTCCGGAAGATCAAAACTGATCCTAATAGTAAAAGCCATGTCTGGGATATTGAAAACTTTAGTGCTACTTATGCTTTCACCGAGTTCAGTCACAGAGATTATATTACGGAGCTGGCCCTGCAGAAGAATTACAGGGCGGGTCTAGCTTATAATTATAGCGGGCAGTCCAAAGGCTTTACGCCCTTCGAGAAGTTGATTAAATCAAATACGCTGGCATTACTGCGTGATTTTAATTTCAACTTGATGCCTTCTCTATTGAATTTCCGGATTGACGTAGATCGTCTTTACACAGAGAACACGCTACGTGATAACAGTCCGAATAACGTACTTCCCACTATCACCAACTTCAACAAGAACTTCCAGATGTCGAGGGTGTATGGTATTAGCTGGAACCTGACGAAATCAGTACAGTTGGATTTCAACGCCACCAATTACTCCATCATTGACGAGCCGGAAGGCCGGATAGATGGTCGGGCGAGAGATACGATTTGGAATAATTTGAAGAAGCTGGGCAGGACAACCGACTATAATCACACCCTGAACGTGAATTATACGGTTCCTATTAATAAGATCCCCGGCTTTGGCTGGACTAATCTGGTAGCTCGTTACGGAACTAACTTCAACTGGCGTACAGAGCCCTTGATTACCCTTCGCGACCCTGATATCAACTTTGGTAATACGATCCAAAATTCGAGAACCATTCAGCTTAATCCATCTCTGAACTTTGTTTCGTTATATAACAAGTCGCGGTTAATACGTTCGGCTACGAGTCCGGAGGCGAGTCCGGTAAAGAGGTTTTTGGTGAATACACTGACAAGTGTGAAGAATGTGACTGGTGCTTATACCCGTACCGAGGGAACTTTCCTTCCTGGTTACCTTCCGCAAACCAACGTGTTTGGTTATGATCTGGATGCCAGTGCTCCAGGTTGGGATTTCGTATTTGGAAGCCAGCAGGACATTCGGGGCAGAGCTATTCGAAACGGTTGGATAACGCGGGATGCTTCTATGAATCAGCTGTATATCAACACAAAGAAAGAGGATATGAACTTTCGCGGTACTATAGAGCCTTTGAAAGACCTTAGGATAGAATTGACAGCTGTAAAAAGCCAGAATTTCAACTATTCCACTACTTTCAAGTACGACAGTATCAGCGGTGGTTTCCAGAATCAAAGTCCTATTACCAATGGCGACTTCAGCATTTCTTTCTTCTCTCTTCGTACAGCTTTCGCTAAGGAGTCGCCGAACGGTACTTCCAGGCTTTTCGAGCAGTTTGAAAGAAACAGACAGATTGTTTCAAGGCGACTGGGTGCTCAAAATCCTAACTCACAGGGGACCGATGGAAATGGTTTTGCTGAAGGATACAAAGCTAATTCGCAGGATGTGGTAGTAGCCTCATTCCTTGCTGCCTATACTGGTAAGGATGCGGAGCGAGCGACGCTAAGCCGTTTTCCAAAGATTCCAATTCCAAACTGGCGTATCACTTATAATGGCCTAACGAAGTATCCTTTTTTCAACAAGCTGTTTGCGTCCTTTGATGTGAGCCATGGATACCGTTCCACCTACAACGTAAACTCCTTCAATACACTGGCTCGATACCAGGAGGCAAATGGCGCTGTCAACATCAAAGATGCTAACGGGAACTTCCTGCCCTTTTATCAGTATTCGCAGGTTACTCTTTTCGAACAGTTCGTGCCGCTATTGGGTGTCGATTTTAGGTTGAAGAATAATATGAGCATGAATTTCGAGTATCGCAAATCTCGGGCTTTAAGTTTAAGTCTGTCTAACAGCCAGCTTGCGCAGCAACGCGACGACGGTATCATCTTTGGTTTCGGATACAGAACGGCTAATTTTCGTTTTCCTTTCGGATTGTTGGGAGGCCGCAAGCTGAGCAACGACCTGAACATGAAAGTGGATTTTGCCCTAAACGACCGAAAGACAACTATCTTCAGAGCGGATGTCGATGATGCGGAGGTTTCTTCAGGTGCGAAAAATATTTCTTTCCGTCCTTCAATCGACTACGTGCTGAACCAAAGGGTGAATTTGAGAATGTTTTACGACGGAAATATTACCCGGCCGTATACCTCTCAAACGTTCAACACGGCATTCAGCAACTTCGGTTTAAGTTTAAGATTTACGCTTCAATAGCTTCGCATAAACTTTGCTATTTGATAGAGTAAAAGGTATTTTTGGCCACAAAATAAATAGAGATGAATTTTCCATCAGAATTAAAGTACACCAAAGATCACGAATGGATTCGTTTGGAAGGTAACGAAGCATATATCGGAATCACTGATTTCGCTCAGCGGGAATTAGGAGACATCGTTTACGTGGATATCAACACTGTTGGGCAGGAAGTTTCGCAGAATGACGTGTTTGGTACTGTAGAAGCTGTTAAAACTGTTTCTGACTTGTTTATGCCTGTTACCGGAACCATTTCTGAAATCAATCCTAAACTCGATGCGGCTCCTGAACTCGTTAATCAAGATCCTTACGGAGACGGCTGGATGGTAAAAGTTACTGTTAATTCCGCAGCAGAGGTAGAAGCTCTTCTGTCTGCCGAGGCCTATAAAGAACTGATCGGAGCCTGATGATCAATACCATAAAGCACCAGTACTTGGCCATTATCTGGTCGGTTCTGGTGCTCATTCTATGTGATATTCCTATGGGGGCGGCCGAAACCGGCCATATTCCAACCTTCGAAGGTATGGACAAACTTGTTCACACCGGTTTTTTCTTTGTGCTTACTGTACTGATGTTTTATGGAAAAATAAGGCAACAGCGTAGCTACGTCTTCCGTATAAAAACTATTCTAAAAATCCTGGTAATTGCTTCGGCCCTGGGCGCTGGTATTGAGTTGCTGCAGTGGAAGGTTTTTACCTACCGCTCCGCGGACTGGTGGGACTTGTTCTGTGATATTGTAGGAGTAGGAATGGGGATTTTTAGTTATATATTTTTACACAGAAACGGCCATGAAAAATTTCTTTAAGCTTTCTATTCTTTTTATTACCCTCGCATCTGTCAGTTCCTGCAAACTCTTTAAAAAGGACTGTAATTGCCCGCATTTCAAGCAACGGGTATCCTATTCTAAATAGAATTACGCAATAATGACACAGGTCTCAGGATCGCGCTCCTCTCTTATTTGGAATTATTTCAAATAAGGTTAACTTTGAGAAGTTTAAATTGTTATGAAGCTTTCGCAACTACAACCAGGACAATCAGGAGTTATTAAGGAGTTTACAGATTTGGAAATGTCAGTAAAGCTGATGGAAATGGGATGTTTACCTGGTGAGCATGTAGTAGTCGAGCGCTTTGCTCCCCTCGGTGATCCAATGGCTATTACAGTTTCCGGATATCAGTTGAGCCTTCGTAAACATGAAGCTTCTACCATCATTTTGCAATAAGATATATAGATAAGTGAACGGTGATCTCAAAATTGCACTCGTAGGGAACCCGAATACAGGAAAATCCACATTATTCAACGTTTTAACAGGTTTAAACCAGCGGGTTGGCAACTTCCCAGGGGTGACAGTCGATAAAAAAACAGGTTATACAAGATTAGCTGACGGCCGAAATGCCGAAATTATTGATCTGCCTGGGACGTATAGTTTGTATCCAAAAAGCAAGGACGAATCCATTGTTTTTCAGGTATTGGCAGATCCAAATAATAGCGCCCACCCGGATTTGATCATTTTCGTCGCAGATGCCTCTAATCTTAAGCGAAACCTGCTCCTCTATACGCAAGTAGCGGATCTTAAAATTCCGGTTATCATCGCACTTAATATGGTCGATCTGGCGGAAAAGGCGGGCACCGAGATAAACGTCGATGAGCTTTCTAAGCGTCTGGGTGTTCAGGTTATTCCTGTTTGCGCCCGTAAAAATGCCAATATTGGGAAACTTCGGGAAGCTTTAAGCTATGCTTCGAAAATGCCGTTACAGCTGGAAACAATAGAGGTTGCAGCGCTTGCCCCAGGACTTATTGGAAAGATTCAAACGGAGTTTCTGGTTGATGAGCCTTACACGGCACTCCAGTTTGCCCATCAGCATGAAACGCTCAAATTTCTTACCCCTGAACAAAGCGACAGAATTGAGGAGATAGAGAAAGAGTATTCCTTCCATTCGACAAAAGCGCAGGCAGCGGAAACTATTGCTCGCTACAACTTCATCAACGATGTGTTGCTTGATACAGTCAAGTTCAAACCTGAAGGGACTAAGGAAACATTCAGTAATAAGATTGACAGTGTGCTAACGCATCGCTTCTGGGGTTTCCTCATTTTCTTTGCGGTGCTGTTCATTATATTCCAGGCTATCTTCGCCTGGTCCGAGTTTCCCATGACTTTGATTGAAGAGGCCTTCGTCTGGGTTTCTGAAGCCGCTCATAATGCCTTGCCTCCCGGCCCTTTGGCAGATCTTCTAGTTGACGGAGTGTTAGCGGGACTAAGCGGGGTGCTCGTTTTTATTCCGCAGATCGCTATTCTTTTTGCCTTTATATCCGTGCTTGAAGATACAGGCTATATGGCTCGCGTTACGTTCATGATGGATAAAATCATGCGTAAGGTTGGGCTCAACGGAAAGTCGGTGGTGCCTCTTATTGGAGGACTGGCCTGTGCAGTCCCTTCTATCATGAGTGCCAGAACTATTGAGAACTGGAAGGACAGGATGATCACCATTATGGTAACGCCTTTAGTAAGCTGTTCAGCACGTTTGCCGATTTATACCTTGTTGATTTCGCTCGTCGTTCCTGATGAGTCTTTCGGGGGGCTGATTAATTTACAGGGCCTTGTACTCATGTCAATGTATGTCCTTAGTATGGTCATGGCGGTGCTGGTGGCCTGGGTAATAAAGTTATTGATTAAGTCGGGCGAACGGGGTTATTTCATAATGGAATTGCCTGTGTACCGCTTGCCTAGATGGAACAACGTTGCTTTTACGATGTACGAAAAAGTGAAGACGTTTATTATAGAAGCAGGAAAAGTGATCATCGCGATTTCGGTCATACTATGGGTGCTGTCGTCTTATGGTCCTCCTGCCAGGATGGAAGTGCTGGAGCAGAAGTATCAAACAGCGAAGGTAACGGGCGTCACTCCCTCAGAAGAAGTTCAAAATCTTTATGCTTCTGAGAAGCTCGAGAATTCGTACGCCGGAATTATTGGGAAGACTATAGAGCCCGTGATAAAGCCGCTCGGATTTGACTGGAAGATTGGGATAGCTCTCATCACCTCTTTTGCAGCACGCGAGGTATTTGTAGGGACGATGGCAACAATTTACAGTGTAGGGACTGACGAAGCGCAGGAGGAGTCAGTTCGAGAGAAAATGGCCTCAGCAAAAAATCCTGAAACAGGACAACCTATATTTACCACTGCCGTTGCTTTTTCTCTCATGGTCTTTTATGCTTTCGCGATGCAGTGTATGAGTACTCTGGCGATTGTCTATCGGGAAACCAAAAGTTGGAAATGGCCTATGATACAGCTAGCTTACATGACCGTCCTGGCCTACGTTTCCAGCCTTGTAGTATATCATTTACTCAAATAGAAGGGAACGTTTTTGGAAAAGGCAGCGGTACTTGCTAATTATCTTCCTGCTGGAGCGGCTCCTCTCATAGCTCGGTGGATAGACTACTTTCAGTGCGAATTCAAAATTTCGAGAAACCGAAATACCAAATTTGGTGATTACCGCGCTCCTTTCCGGGGGGCAGGGCATCGTATCTCCGTTAATTTCGATCTAAACCCTTTCGCTTTCCTTGTCACCACAGTGCATGAATTTGCCCATCTTTTAACCTGGAACGAATATAAGGGTAAGGTAAGACCTCATGGGGCCGAGTGGAAAGCTAACTTTAAAAGGATGATGAAACCTTTTTTCGACCAGGATATTTTTCCGCCGGACCTGAAGACCGCCATCAGTCTCTACCTAGAAAATCCTGCTGCCTCTAGCTGCAGCGACAGCAATCTCTTTCGAGCGCTTAAAAAGTATGATTCCAAGCCGGAAGGAGTGTTTTTAGTCGAAAACTTGCCTGTAGCGACTGTATTTAAAATTAGCGATGGAAGGATTTTCAGGAAAGGTGAACGGGTCCGGAAGAGGTTTAAATGTGAAGAGCTGTCCTCCGGCAAGATTTACCTTTTTAATCCTCTAGCAGAAGTATCCCCGATAGGTGACTAGTTTCTGCTTAGTCGCCCACTTTCGTAAAGAACTTCGTTCGTGTCACCTATTTCCCAGTCAATCTCCAGTTTTTCACCTCTGTACTCATAGGCGTTCGTAGATAGCTCATGAATAAAGGCGTCCTCGTTTGCGACACGGATAGGAGCGCGGTAACCCTTATAGCCACTTTTGCCTAAAATAATATACTTGGCTTTAGGGGATTCTGCGATGCCCTCAAAAACCAGATCGAAATTTCCTCTCTGTGTTAGAGCGTCTTCGTACGTAGAGAGGTTTGGTACGTTAAAAGTAGCTGGAAGGTTAGCTTTTTGAAAACGCACCCGCTGCAGTCCCGAATCACTTAAAGCAACCTTTTGCTCGGCGTAAAATAATCTGTTGTTTTTGAAGTAGGCCTTCGTAGCAACGTAAGGTTTGGTAGAGTTGTTAGTAACAGCATTCTCTTCATAAAGAGCCAGCCTGTTGTCTTTCACATAGTATTTTTTCTCGACCTGCCCCTCTCTTCCGTTGCTTCCCCTCTCAATATATAGTACAGGTTCACCATTAGTCATATATTTAAAGACCTGGAAGGAATAGTTTCCCTGCTGGTAGATCAAGCTTTTTTGCAAGGAAAGATGCGGTAGAATTGCATCAACGGAATCCGCATAACAAGCAAGGCGGTTTTCGTCCGACTTCACCAAGGCACTTGCTGAAGCAGCAGTCCCACTAACCCAAGAAAATTCTTCGCAAGTAAACATTAGCAGCACGCTCATTAACACGACCCCAATCCCAACCTTAATCCTTCGCATAACTATTTGTCATTATGCAGAGCGTAGAAATACCGTGCCATAGGTACTTCTACGCGAAAATATTTTGACACATTGCTTTCTTTATAGAGAGGAAGACGAACCTTAAAGGCATTCTACTCACTAGCGCAGCACTTCATGCCCCATGGCTGTTCAGTATTTGAGGCAGTAGTGTATATAAAGCACTAGGGCAGATTGAAGGGCTATTCCCCGCTTTTCTCCTGCCACTGTTTGCTGAACGACTTAGGTGCTAGTTCAGGAAGTTCCCGGTATTTTCCCCAAGCTTTCCTGAAGAAGTTTCGCATCAGGAAGTTTTTCATTTTGCCTCCCACCAAATCCATGAACTTCCTCTTCAGCATTCCTTTTTTCCAGCCTTTCCAGCCCATCTTTTCGACTTTCGTAGTCATCCCGTCCCGTACCGAATCTCTCCTATTTAAGAGTAGCATTTTATGGATATCAATTTTAACGGGACAAACTTCGGTACACTTTCCGCAAAGACTGGAAGCGTAACTCAGGTGCTTGAAGTCCTCCATGCCCTTCATGTGAGGAGTGATGACAGAGCCAATAGGGCCGCTATAGGTGGTCTCGTAGGTATGGCCGCCTACATTTTTGTAGATAGGGCAGGCATTTAGGCAAGCTCCGCACCGTATGCAGTAAAGACCCTGGCGCTGTTCTTTCTGAGCAAGTAGGTTTGTTCTGCCGTTATCGAGCAAAATCACGTACATCTCTTCGGGGCCGTCAGTTTCCCAATCTTGTCGCGGGCCACCGAGGATGGTATTGTACACCGTAAGATTTTGACCAGTGCCATGAGTGGCTAATAGTGGCCAGAACAAATCCAGATCAGTAATGGATGGAATTACCTTCTCAATCCCAGCAATTACAATATGGATTTTTGGGAAAGTAGTCGATAGCCGCGCATTTCCTTCATTTTCAGTCAGCGCAATACTACCTGTATCTGCCAGTAAAAAGTTGGCTCCCGTTATCCCCACATCAGCTGTAAGGTATTTTTCTCTTAATACTTCCCGCGCTTTCAGCGTCAGCTGCTCAGGGGTGGCGTCTGCCGGAGTACCGAGTTTTTCATGAAAAAGCTTAGCAATATCTTCTTTGCTAAGATGCATCGCAGGGGTTACAATATGGTAAGGCTTTTGACCTAGCAGTTGAACAATATATTCACCCAAGTCACTTTCAAGTGTCTCAATATGATGTTCTTCTAGAAATTCGTTCAAATGAATTTCCTCGGTTGACATCGATTTCGACTTGATAACGCTTCTGGCATTCGCCTTTTTCAGGATGTTTAGGATCTCGCGGTTAGCTTCCTCGGCGTCATTTGCCCAGATCACTTTCCCGCCCTTCTTCTGGAAGTTGGCCTCGAACTCAGGCAAGTATTTGTCGAGGTTCTCCATCACCCGCCATTTGATGGTGTGCGCCTTTTTTTTAGCAGCATCCAGATTGGCCAGCTTTGACAATCCTCTTTCTACCGCCGTATGATATCTGCCCATGTTGAAGTTGATGATGCGGCGGTGGTTCAAGTCAAATGCCTTATTGTCAGATGTTTCCAGAAAATCCTCGGCGAATTTTGTCATTATGCGAAGTTATTGATTTTTATAAGATAGATATTAGTAATGTTTCAATAAATAGGAAAGTTTGATGCAATCTCAGAATTTCTGCTTCAGCTTGTAACTTCTGCCTTTCCAGCTACGTCATAGGTATACAATACACACTTAGATTAATCACATACTTAGATTTTTGTCACATGAAAAGGATTGCATTTAAAACGATGTTAGCAGCGGTAGTATTGTTGCAAGCGTGTTCAGGAAGAGTTTATAATAACAAAGCGTATTTAAAACAGGTGGACCTGGAAGGGAAAAGGGTAGCAATACTTCCGGTGGAAGTGGAGTTTACAGGTCGTCTCCCGAAAGGGATGACTGTTTCTAAAAAGATGCTTCGCGAAGAAGAGGAAAGTACGTTGATTCAAAATCAGCTGTACAGCCAATATCTTTTCAAAGCTAAATCAGGGAGTAAAAAAAAGAAGGCAGTTGAACTGATCAATGTGGATCGGATAAATAGCATTTTGAGCGAACGTGGAATTGATATAAGAGATTCGTGGGCGATGAATCCGGACAGTCTGGGTAGGTTGGTGGGGGCGGACATGGTGCTTAAAGTGCGGGTGAAAGAGGATAGAATTATGTCCGAGACGGCTTCCCTTGGAATTGGCGTGGCTGCAAACGTACTTGATAATCTGCTCAGTAAAAAAGATAACAACCATAATACTAATGCTACAGGGGTAGGGCTTACGCCCAAAACTTACAATATGTTTCTTAACGCGACTTTAACTGATGTAAACAGCCACATGGTGATTACCAGGTTTACACATAATGGCGAGGCTAACTGGAACAGAACGCCGCAGGAGGTGATTGATTCGCAAGGCCGGAAGATTGTAAGAAAGGGAGTTGTTTACGCGCAGAAATAAACGCAACTGCATATGACTTTCGAGCTGCTATCCCAGGATAGCGGCTTTCTTTTTGCAATTTTAAAAGACGTAGGATTCGTCTATCGATCAAAAACAAAAGCGGCCGTACATTTCCGTACAGCCGCTTTGTTTTATTTGGGTTCCTTTAAGGATTGCCTGATTACATCATGCCGCCCATGCCACCGCCCATTGGAGGCATACCTGCACCAGCTTTTTCATCTTCTGGATCGTCAGCTAGTACACACTCGGTAGTTAGCAACATCGCAGCAATAGAAGCAGCGTTCTCTAAAGCAACACGAGATACTTTAGTTGGATCGATAACACCAGCGCTGATTAGGTTCTCGTAACGATCAGCACGAGCGTTGTAACCGAAGTCGCCTTCGCCTTCTTTTACTTTCTGCACTACGATAGAGCCTTCGATACCTGCGTTTTCGCAAATTTGACGAAGAGGCTCTTCGATAGCACGACGGATGATCTGGATACCAGTATTCTCATCCTCGTTTTCGCCTTTTAAGTCAGCTAAAGCAGATACTGCGCGGATGAAAGCAACACCTCCACCAGCTACGATACCTTCTTCAACTGCAGCACGAGTTGCATGTAACGCATCATCAACGCGGTCTTTTTTCTCTTTCATCTCTACTTCAGTAGCAGCACCTACGTAAAGAACTGCAACACCACCAGCTAGTTTAGCAAGGCGCTCTTGTAGCTTCTCGCGATCGTAGTCGGAAGTAGTAGTTTCGATTTGAGATTTGATCTGGTTAACGCGAGCTTTGATATCCTCAGGGTTACCAGCACCATTGATGATGGTAGTATTGTCTTTATCAACAACTACTTTCTCAGCCTGACCAAGGTAAGAAAGATCGGCGTTTTCTAATTTATATCCTCTTTCTTCAGAGATCACGGTACCGCCAGTTAAGATAGCAATATCTTCAAGCATCGCTTTACGACGATCACCGAAGCCTGGAGCTTTAACGGCAGCAACTTTCAGTGAACCACGGATCTTGTTTACTACTAAAGTAGCTAAAGCTTCACCGTCAAGGTCTTCAGAAATAATCAAAAGAGGTTTACCAGTTTGAACTTGTTTTTCAAGAACAGGAAGCAATTCTTTCATGCTGCTGATCTTTTTGTCATAGATCAGGATGTAAGGATTGTCCAATTCCGCTTCCATTTTATCAGCGTTGGTTACGAAGTAAGGAGAAAGGTAACCGCGGTCAAACTGCATACCTTCTACAGTTTTTACTTCAGTTTCAGTACCTTTTGCTTCTTCAACAGTGATAACACCATCTTTACCAACTTTAGCCATTGCATCAGCAATTAACGAACCGATTACTTCGTCGTTGTTTGCTGAGATTGAAGCAACTTGTTTGATTTTGTTGTTGTCTTCACCTACAGTTTGTGATTGAGTTTTTAGGTTCTCAACTACTGCAGCAACAGCTTTATCAATACCACGTTTCAGGTCCATTGGGTTGGCACCAGCAGCTACGTTTTTGATACCGGCAGTCACGATAGCCTGAGCGAGAACGGTTGCAGTTGTAGTTCCATCACCTGCAATATCAGCAGTTTTAGAAGCTACTTCTTTTACCATCTGAGCGCCCATGTTCTCTAAACTGTCTTTCAGTTCGATTTCTTTAGCTACAGTAACACCATCTTTAGTTACAGCAGGAGAACCGAATTTCTTATCGATAATTACGTTACGACCTTTTGGTCCTAAAGTAACCTTAACTGCGTTAGCTAAGGTATCAACACCTCTTTTTAGGGCGTCGCGTGCTTCAACGTTGTATTTAACTTGTTTTGCCATTTTAGTTTTTTTTTGTTTTAGTAAATGAGAGAGTTTCTAGTTCTTCGTCATCTAAATTAAAGAACCGCGTAAATGTCAGATTCACGCATAATCAGGTACTCTTTACCATCATAAGTAATTTCAGTACCGGCATACTTGCCATATAAAACCTGGTCACCAACTTTAACAGTTAAAGGCTCATCTTTTTTGCCATCTCCAACGGCAACTACAGTTCCTCTTTGAGGTTTCTCTTTAGCTGTGTCAGGGATATAGATTCCTGATGCTGTCTTTTCTTCTGCAGGAGCAGCTTCAACTACTACTCTGTCTGCGATTGGTTTAATATTTAATGACATAGTTTAATATGATTTTAATTCTGTTCCCTACCGGTCACTTATTATGCCAAAGCCTGAAATTGCTGTTTTTTCGACTTAAAGTTGTCAAAATTTCATTTTTATCGGGTCAGCTCTTGAGTAGAGATTACGAATGCAATGTCAGCCTGTCAGGGAAGTGTCAGCAACAAAAAAGGCTCCTTGCGGAGCCTTGTATCTGTAGATGCGAATCTTCTATCTTTTAGAGGTATCACCAGCTGCTTTAGGAGTAGCACCAGGTAAAGCAGGCGCTGCTGGAACAGAGGTTGCTGGCTTGTTAATCTGGTTTTGGAGATCTTCTCCACTTTGGCCAGAAGTGCCGCCTTTAGGAATTACCACATTTATAAGTAATACGATTACCATTAATGATATTGTAAGAATCCAGGTTCCTTTTTCCAAAATATCGCCAGTGCGTTGAACTCCCATAATGTTATTTGATCCCGCGAAGCCTGAAGTAAGGCCGCCCCCTTTTGGTTCCTGGATCAAAATAATCAGAGCCAACAAAACGCAAACAATAATTGCCAGAATAACCAGTGTATAAAACATGATAAATATAATTAATGGATTTTCTTTTCTAATTCTTCAATTTGACCCGCAAAGTAAAGCTTTTTCTCCGGGAATTTCAAACTTAATTTTTTGTAGATATCAATGGCCTTGTGATACAACATCTGGTCAGTATAGATTCTCGCTAGCGTCTCAGTAACCAGGTCCAGGTTATCTTCCGAGCTTTTACGCGCCTTATTTTCTGTATCCAGCTGAGTAAGTTGCGGAGGTCTTATCTGCGGCTCTTCTTTGATGAATTTTTCAATGATCTCGTCCTCTTTCTTCTTTGTCTCGACAGGAGGGCTGGCTAGCACATTGGGCGGGAAAGTGTTTAACTCTGGTTGTATATGAAAGATGTTCTCAATTATCTGCTGGTTCAATTCTGCATTGCCTGCTTTCTGCACCCCGAAAGCCGGAGCTTTAATAACATAGGGCTGATAAGTAGCAGCGTACTCTTTTCGGGTTTTATGCAGCCACCAAAGGAATGTATAAGGCAGTGTATCATCATGATATTTGGCCAGGTCATTCACTTCTTGTACCTCTGCCGGATCAGGCTCCTGGTTTTCTTCAATCGCCGGCGATTTTAGAGGATCAACAGCCGAGCGGTCAAAAACAAAGTAGTCTGAGGATGCAATGCTTCCCACTATCCGCCGATCTTCTGCGGGGTCGTTGGCGGGAGCAGCTACAATTTCCTCCTGTTCGGATGCGATTTCCGGACTAGCTTCTTCTTCGACGGCATTGATCGCCGGATGGCCCTCTGTTTCCTTTTCTCCGAAAGGGGATTCTACTTCCGGTATCACCGTTTCAATCTCGTCTGCTACTGAATAATAGGCATTTTCAATTGAAACCGGAATTGGCAAAGGCAGTTCTTCAGGAACTACACTTTCAATTTCTGGCGAACTATTATGCAGTTCGATTGCTTCATCGTCTTCCTCCTGATCGTCTTCCAACTCAAGAGCAGTGAAATTGGAACTCGAAAAATCATCTTCCGAAACAGAAGCTTCTTCACTCACATTCTCCAAACTCCTTTCTGTTGCTGGTTCGCTTTCAGGATCTTCTGAGGAAAGCTCGAGCTCTGGTAAGTCAGGTGACTCAGTATCGCTCTGCATCGGTTCGATTATTTCTTCGTCGCTTTCATCCACCGATAAATTTTCAACTGCGTCTTCCAGCTCTGTGGAAGCAAGGGGGAGCGAATCAGAGGAAGTGTCTATTTCAGCAACCGGCTCATCGACTAATATCTGGTCAACACCCGGCGCTTGCAGGACATACTTGAAGCGTTCCGGCTGGTGGATGTATTTATAAAGGACTTCCCTTTCAGGCGAGTAAAACGCTGCCTTTTGCACATAGTGCTCATACTGTTGAGGCTGGAACCTGCGCAGCGCAGAGGTATAGGCGTAGTGGAAGGACTGGCAATAAGGAAATTCTTTGGTCAGATCTTCCAGTATTGATAAGTCCCGGGCTGTAATTGCTTCAGGATCTGAAAGTATCCGAGTAATTTCTGTTTGACTTGTCAGACGTTGTTCTTCCACCATGTTCAGTAAAGAATAAATTTAAAATTAAACTACCAGTTTGCGAAAGCGCGGTTAAAGATATCTTCCGTAAGCATCTGTGTCACCAGCCTGATCATCTCAGGTTCTTGCTGCTGCAGGGAGCGAGCCTGTATATCAAAGTCAGTATAGCGGGTAAATGATTGTTCGAAACTATATTCGTTGTCAACAGTATTGGTGAATTTAACGTTTACGGTGATAGTCAGCCGGCTAAGTCCTGCACGTTCATCGGCAGTTACTGCAACCGGTTTTATGCTGTAATCTGTTATTCTACCCTCAAAAGTTCCGTCGGCGTTCTCCCTTACCATAGAGAGGCCCGATTGGTTACGCACTCGCTCTTTTAAAGCTTCCGTAAATTGTTGGCTCAAATAGGGTACTACCAGGGGTGCAGTATTTTCGAAAAAGGAAACCGAGAACGTTTTCATATTTGCCGGAATAGATGCTCCTGAAAAGCTGTATATCCAGCATGACTGCATGAAAAACGTAAGGGGCAGGATTAGCAAAAGAGCCTTTTTTAAAGTGAATCTCATTTCTTACTAACTCAGGTTTAATTCTTTTATTTTACGGTACAAAGTGCGTTCGGAGATTCCCAATTCCTGCGCTGCCAGCTTTCGTTTCCCCTTATGCTTTTTTAGTGCTTTCTTGATCAGATCCGATTCTTTTTCAATCAACGAAAGAGATTCTTCGACCTCTTCCTCATGGTGGGAAAAGTTAAAATCAGCCTTTGCCTTCTCGGGATGATGAATAGTGATAGTGGGAGCCTGTTCTTCAGCTCCTAATAGCTCCACATCATGGTAAAGCTGGTTAATCAGCTGCGGATTTGCTGTTAAAGCAGCAGGGTTTCCCCCGTTTTTGATGATCTCGGCTACCAGCTTTTTAAGTTCTACCATATCCCGCTTCATGTCGAACAGCACTTTATACAGGAGATCTCTTTCTGAGAAATCTTCTTTCTTGTCTTTACTTACCAGCATTGGTAAATTACTGGTGTTGCTCTCCGCGGGAATGTATTTGAGGATCGACTGTCCGGTAAGATTTCTTTCTTTCTCGAGTACTGCTATCTGCTCAGCAATATTTTTTAGTTGTCGCACGTTTCCAGGCCAGCTGTACTTCGTTAGAACTTGCTGTGCTTCGGCATCCAGCTGTACTGACGGACTGCGGTACTTATTTGTGAAATCGGCGATAAACTTTCTGAAAAGTAGGTAAATGTCCTCCTGGCGTTCGCGCAGAGCCGGGATTTTCAAAGGAACCGTGTTTAGGCGGTAGTACAAGTCTTCCCTGAATTTGCCGTTTCTCACAGCATCAAAAACGTCGACATTGGTAGCAGCAACGATCCTCACGTCAGTTTTTTGAACCTTCGATGATCCCACGCGCAAGTATTCACCGGTTTCGAGCACGCGCAGCAACCGGGCCTGTGTTCCAAGGGGAAGTTCAGCCACCTCGTCGAGGAAGATTGTTCCACCGTTTACCACCTCGAAATATCCCTTCCGAGCCTCGTGTGCCCCGGTGAAAGAACCCTTTTCGTGACCGAAGAGTTCGGAATCTATCGTTCCCTCAGGAATGGCCCCACAGTTAACCGCTATAAAAGGACCGTGCTTCCGTGCGCTTAAATGATGAATGATATGTGAAAAAACTTCTTTTCCACTTCCACTTTCACCCGTAATTAGCACCGAAATATCGGTAGGAGCCACCTGCCGGGCAATATCGATAGCACGGTTTAACAGGGGAGAATTTCCGATAATACCAAACCGGTTTTTAATGTCTTGGATATCCATTTTGCTCTGTTAAGAGTGGAGAGTCGGGAAGCAGGTGTACCTGCACTTCTATTGACTCCCGGTCGTCCTGTTTAAATCATGTAATTAACCAACAATTCGTCCTATCAGGGTGGCCGTGGTGCATTTCTCCACTAGGACATTTACATACTGCCCTGGCTTAACCCTGGAGTCTACCGGGAATACGACCGTTGCGTTCTGGTCGTTTCTGCCCGCGTAGTCATCCTTTGATTTCTTTGAAAAACCGTCGATCAATACTTTGTGCACCTGACCCACTTGTCCTAACAATCTTTCGTGCGAATGTTGTTGTTGTTTATTTACTATTTCAGTCAGCCGTCGTTTTTTTACCTCCTCAGGAACGTCGTCTGCATATCGTTTCGCAGCGAGGGTTCCTGGTCGTTCGGAGTACATGAACATATAGGCGAAGTCGTACTTTACATAATCCATCATACTCAACGTTTCCTGATGCTCTTCTTCGCTCTCCGAACAGAAGCCTGCGATCACATCGGTCGAGATAGCACAACCGGGCAGGATACGGCGAATAGCGTCGACCCTGTTGATGTACCACTCTCTGTCATATGTTCTGTTCATTAATTCGAGCACTCGAGAATTTCCAGACTGCACGGGCAAGTGGATATATTTACAGATGTTCTCGTATTTTGCCATCGTCTCGAGCACTTCATCAGTAATATCTTTGGGATGGGATGTTGAAAAACGCACCCGAAGTTCGGGGCTGACAATCGCTACCATCTCAAGCAACTGAGCAAAGTTGACTTTTTCGGTACCCTCCTCATTGCTCCATTTGTAGGAGTCGACATTTTGGCCGAGTAGAGTCACTTCCCGGTAACCTTCGTTAAACAGATCCTGCGCCTCCTGTATAATCGACTTAGCATCGCGACTGCGCTCCCTTCCACGCGTAAAAGGTACTACGCAGAACGAACACATATTGTCACAACCGCGCATAATGGAAATAAAGGCGCTAATTCCATTTGAATTAAGCCGAACGGGGTTGATATCAGCATATGTTTCCTCACGGGAAAGCAATACATTTACGGCCTTATTACCATCGTCAACACGATCTATAAGATTCGGCAGATCACGGTAGGCGTCCGGGCCTACCACCACATCTACCAACTTCTCTTCTTCCAGAAATTTTGCTTTTAGCCGCTCCGCCATACATCCCAGCACACCGACCACCAAGCCAGGATTTTTAGCTTTCACTGCTTTGAATTCGCGAAGTCTGTTACGTACTCTTTGCTCCGCGTTTTCCCTGATCGAGCAAGTATTTATAAAAACTACGTCAGCTTCTTTATATTCTCCTGTAGTTTCGAAACCCATCTCCATCATGATAGAAGCTACGATCTCACTGTCAGAAAAATTCATTGCACAGCCATAACTCTCAATATAGAGCTTCCGGCCGCTGTTTTTTCCCGTCGTATTCTCCAGCACTAAGGCTTCGCCTTGCCGGGCTTCGTCATGTTCTTTTTCACTTACCTGTGGACTAAACATCTTTTAAATTTTGGAATGTCAAAAGTACGGATTTAAATGAATGACAGGATGTCAGCCGGCTATTTTTTACAAAAAACGATATGATGAGTAACCTTGTTATTTAGAAGAGGTAAAAGGTGAATGACCCTAACGCAAAAGCAGGTTAAAAGAGTGTCTTTCAGACTTAAGCTGGCTTTAGCTCTGCTGACTGTTCTATTGGTTTTATTTTTTTCGGCGATGATCTACATGGCCCGGAAAATAGAGCCGACGGTTGCTGATCGGATAAAAGAGACTATCACCAGTTCGACGGACGGTTTATACACAATTAGTTTTTCAGGCATACAAATCAACCCTCTGAGTGGTAATGTAAAACTACGGGACATTAAATTCCAACCTGATCCGGCAGTCTATGCCGCATTACTGCGCAAAGGTTCGAACCCAACTCACATTTACACTGTTCAAGTTAAAAGTTTAGTGCTGAAGGGTGCGCATCCGCTTAAGGCTTATTTCGACAGGAAGTTGATAGTGAATGCGTTGATCATAAACGAGCCGGAGATCAAAGTATACTTTCAAAACCGTAACGATGATGTAGAAGAGTCGGAGGATAGACGCACTGCCTGGCAGCGGCTATCTAAATATCTTAAAGCTATACATATTCACCGCATTGAGCTTCACAATGCCAATTTTCAGTATATAGATGAGACTATTCAGAAGGCAGAAATTGACGGAGTGAAGAATTTGTCAGTCACGGTCTCAGACCTGCTGATTGATTCTACAAGTCATCTGGACAAAAATCGCTTCTATTTCTCTAAAGATATTTCTCTGCGCATTCAGGGGCACGAATATTTCTCGAGAGACAGTTCCTATAAAATATACTTTGATGAACTCAAAGCTTCTTCATCTAAAAAGGAAGCTACTGTGGAAGGATTTAAACTTATTCCTCGTTTTCCGGAGATGTCCCTTTTGCCCGATAGAAGAACGAAGAGAATTCGCTATGTGGTAGGTGTGGAAGAAATAAAGCTCGAAAATATAGACTTTAAAACATTGATTGACAGGAGACGACTTCGAGCTTCAAGTCTTTCATTAGGAAGACTCGAGTTGAACGCGTTTTCAAACAAAACTATTCCTAAACCACTGTATGATCGCGGAAGAAATTTTCCCCATGTTGCGCTAAAACGTTTCCGGTTGAATACGAGTATTGACACCTTAAAACTTCGAAACTCCTCGATCACCTATGCCGAATATAATCCGGTGACTGCGAAAACAGGTAGGGTGTTTTTTAATTCGATTAACGGCAAAGTTCTGAATGTAACCAATGACTCATCGCGGATAGCAAAAAATAGCTGGGCCAAATCTGATTTTCGGGCGCTGTTATTTGGGAAGGGTGCTTTTGAAATGAAGATTGACTTTGATTTACGTTCCGCGGAAGCAGCATATAATTATAGGGGGAGGGTAGGAGAAATAAATACACGGGTTTTCAACTCTGTATTGCGACCACTCGCTTTAATGCAGTTTAATTCCGGAAGGGTCATTAAGGCGGAGTTCGATGTAAAGGCAGATTACAGGCGATCAGAAGGAAGCATAAAGCTGTTTTATGAAAACCTTGGAGTGGGCATATTTTCGATTAACGAGAATAAGCTGTTGCAAAGAAATACTTTGAAGTCGCTTGTGGCGAACAATCTGCTCCTAAAAGAAGATAACCCTACAGCGGGAGAGCCTTTGCGGGTTGGAAGGATCCAATATTATCGTCCTGATTCCATTGCTTTTTTTAGTTCCATGTGGAACAGTATCTATACTGGTTTACAGGAAAGTATAGGTTTAACCAGGGAGCGAGAACAGCACCTGATGAATCAGCTGAAAGGGATTACTCAGGATGAGGAAGTGCGGGAAAAGAAACGGGATCTGCGACGGGAGAAAAGGTTGAAACGAAGGCAGAAGAGAAACAGATAAGAATAGTCCGGGCGGCTATTCGGCCACCCGGATCATTTTTTTATATCACGTAGTTCCAGTCAAACTCGTCAGGAGCAAGACCGTAACGCATATCTGTAAGTATTTTCAAAGCTTTGCTTGAGAACTGATCAGCAGTAGCTTCAGGCAGGTGATACAGCTCGCCTTCGTAGCCGATCGTCGCAATGGAAGTAACAGTAGCAGCTGTTCCAACTCCAAAGGCTTCCGTTAGTTTACCAGCTTTCAGGCCTTCAATAACTTCGGCTACCGAAACCCTTCGCTCTTCTACTGGTACTCCCCAATTCCGTGCAAGTGTAAGTACCGAGTCACGTGTAACTCCGTTTAATATAGTGTCTCTGGTTGAGGGCGTTACCAGGGTGCCGTCGATCACGAACATTACGTTTGCAGCTCCCAGCTCTTCTATGAACGCATGGTCCTTCCCATCTGTCCAGATGACTTGATCGAACCCTTCTTTTAATGCTTCCTGCGCAGGGAAAAGAGAACCTCCATAATTGCCTCCCGCCTTCGCAAATCCGAATCCTCCTTCGCTTGCACGCGAATACTTGTTCTCGATTTTAACCTTCAGCGGCTTGGCAAAGTAGGCGCCTACCGGACAGGTCAAAATCATATACTTATAGCTCTTTGATGGCTGTACTCCAAGATAGGGGTCGGTAGCAAACATGAAAGGGCGGATATACAGCGAGTGGTTGGCAGCGTCAGGAACCCAATTCCTGTCTAAATCTACCAGTGCCGCAATGCTTTTAACGAAGATTTCTTCTGACAGTGCCGGCATACACATACGGGCAGCCGACAAGTTGAAGCGCTGGGCGTTTTTATAAGGGCGGAAAACGACTATTTTACCGTCTTTTTGTTTGAAAGCCTTTAGTCCCTCAAAAAAGGTCTGGCCATAATGTAATGAGGCCATTGCCGGACTGAAAGAAAGATTGCCGTAAGGAACAATCTCAAAGTTTTTCCATTCGCCATTATCGTAATCCGCAACGAACATATGGTCAGAAAAGATCTTACCAAAAGGCAGATTGCTAAAGTCTGTTTCGGGTAATTTAGAGGTAGTAGTTTTTGAAATTTTTATATCAAGTGTATCGGCCACAACTCAAAAGGGTTTTATAGAGATAACAATGCCGCAAATTAACAGTTTTTCTGCGATTTTTTTATCATTAAACCCGTGCTTTAGAAAAGTTTAGCTACCAATGTCCCCAGAGAAAGCCCGCCAACACTTAGCAGGAAGTTGATAACAATATTGGCAAAGGCGAGGCCGTGCTGACTTCCCCTGAAGAGCTCCACTGTTTCAAAGGTGAAACTGGAGTAGGTGCTGAATCCGCCGCAGAAACCGGTGATTAATAATAGTTTTAGGGGTTCGCTGATGTGCAGTTTTTCTGTTCCCAAGGCAATGACGACACCAAAAACAACGCAGCTTAGAAAATTGGACGTAAGGGTAGCGAAGGGGAAGGCCGGTTGCCAGGTGGAATAGAGTCTGCCAATAAGGAAGCGGGCTATGCTACCCAGCCCCCCTCCTAAAAATACCAGCAACAGCTTCATCTTTTATTTGCAATCCTAATAGAGCACCCGGAATTTAATCGTGTGATCTATTTGTTTTAGTTCCTTCAATACTTGTTTGTCGTACTGCGCACTCACATCCGTAATCGCGTAACCAATTTGCTGATTCGTCATCAGGAACTGTCCCAGGATGTTGATGTTATGACGAGCGAATACCTGGTTTATCTGGGCCATGATACCAGGAACGTTGCTGTGGATATGGATCAAACGATGGGCACTTGCAATCTTAGGCAATTGAAGATTAGGGAAATTCGTGCTTAGATAGGTGTCTCCTTTATTGATGAAATCTGCCATCCGTTTGGGGATAAACTGGCTGTTCCGTGGGTTTTGTTTCGGATCATCAAAAACGACAATACCCATCTCCGTTGCTATATCCATGGTAATATTTTCCCGACTATGACCGAGGTATCCAATGGTTTTTAACTTTACAGCCCGCTCCAGTTGATGATCTTCCAGCTTCTGTCCGTCCGCCAATAGTAACATACCTACATCTGCCACATACTTTTCCTCAAAGCTTGTTTTGTGTCTTATTGAGAATCCATCCTTCTTCAAAACCTGGATCGCCTGTTCTGGCACGTCTCCTACAATTAAACACAGTATCCGGTTTTTAGGGTAGGATATCGCTCTTGGAAGATTGTTGACATACAGAAACTCATCAAAGCTCGGCGTGATATGGTCCGCTTTTTCCAAAATGCTTTGACGGGCGATATTTTCTGTGTATGCATAAAACTTCTGGATCAAACCGGATTCCTTTAACTGGAAGTCAGAGTATCCGTCGCCAATACCAAAAATATTGCCCTGCAGGTTCAGCTCCCGCAGCAACTTTACTTTGCCACCTTCTTCTGAGAGAGGATTGGTATCGTCGTAACCTATAATCTTTCCCTCCTCGTCAAACTTGAAGGTATTGGCATAGATGTTTTCTTGTTTTATATGATAGGGAAGTACTACTGGAGTAATAAATTCCTTAAATCCGCCCGATACAATTAATACTTCATCTGCATGCTTTTTGAAAAATGCCCTGTTGCGGGAGAAGGAGGAGGAAACCTTTTTCTTCAGTCTGCTAACCAGCGTTTTCAGGTGATCCTGATTAGCATGAAGAAGTTTTACTCTTTCTGACAAGCTTTGACGGAAAGAAAGACGGCCTTCCATAGCAGCATTCGTAAGGTCTTCAATCTCCTTATAAATCCTTTCCCTTTCGGGATGATCTTTCAGGGATATACGTACCAACTCATCTAGTGCTTCAACCTGAGTAAATGTGCTATCAAAATCGATAATGTAAAAATTCTTCATTGCTATAAATGGGATGCAGCCTCGTGTTTAAAAAATTGCTGCAAATGTAGTAATAGTTTAATCTTTTAAAGCTCTGCAAATCTCTTCAACCGACTTTTTTACAGGCTTATAATGGAACGAGGGGAAATGCCGGAGGAACTTTTCGTTAGAATATTTTAAGCGCTTGAGCGAGTTCCGTGCCGTATCTCGGGTAAGACCGTAGTCTTTTCCGCTAAATGCAGCAGCAATGGAAGCACCCCTCCAGGCTAATTCCATCATCCATGATTTTGCCTCTACACTTGGAATTTTAGTACCGAAACAGGTTGCGGCTTCAACGAAAAGCTCTTTGTATTGCCAGTTTTCTGCATTCAGGATGAAGCGCTCAGCGCTCAGGTCGCTGTTCATCAGTAAGATCATTGCTCTTGCTACGTCTTCTACATCTACCAGGCCGCAGGACCCCGAAGGATAAAACTTCACACCTTTTCGGATCATTTCAAAAATTTGCCCGCTGCCCTTCGTCCCGGCTCCTGCACCAATAATTAAGGAAGGATTTACAACGACCGCCTGCAGCCCCTCCGAAATGCCTCTCCAAACTTCCATCTCACTTTCATATTTGGAGATGGAATAGCCGTGCTGGGTACCATTAAACTCCCAGTGATTTTGTTCGGATACCGGCTTCCCCTCTTTCGCTTCGCCAAGTGCCGCCACCGAGCTGACGTGAACGAATTTCTCCACTCCGAGGTCAAGTGCCAGATTAACCAGGTGAGCAGTTCCCTCCCGGTTAAGTTTTAAAAGTTTCTTTTTATCAGATCGCCGAAAGGAGATATAGGCAGCGCAATGGTATATTTTGGTTATTCCCTGGAGCGCGCTTTCCAACGAAAAGTAGTCAAGAATGTCGGCATTAACCCATTCTACTGTATCAATATCCCGAAGAATAGTTGGAATCACGGAGTCAGGGCGCCTGAGGACACGTACCTGTTCCCCGGCCAGGGAAAGTTGTTTAACAAGTTCAGAACCTAAAAATCCGGTAGCCCCGGTTACTAATACCATCCGCCCGAAAATTGAAATTGCTTTCAAAAGTATTTAATAAAGTTGATATTTGGGCGAAACGAAACAGGATATTGCTCGCGCGAAGAAGCGGCAGAAGCAAAAAAGCTCAAACTATGTCATTAGCCGATTTTCTTTCTCCTTTAGATGCAAAAAAGTTCAACCCGGGCGATGCCTTATACGTCAGCCAGTTGGGTTCTAAAGTGGAAATCTTCTCTAGTGATTTTCCGGATCTCGAGGAACAAAAGTTTGATATTGCCATTATCGGCGTTTTGGAAGATAGGAATGCGGTGGACAACCAGGGCTGTGGCCTCGGGCCAGATTACGTGCGGGAGAAGTTGTACAGCCTTTACGAGGGTAGCTATACCACCAAAATTGTGGATCTGGGAAATATTCGCGCAGGTCACCGGGTTGCTGATACTTATATCGCCCTGAAAACCGTAGTCACTGAGTTGATTAAAAAGGATATCGTCCCGTTAATTATTGGCGGAGGGCAAGATCTAACGTATGCACAGTACATGGCCTACGAGGATCTCGAACAAAAGGCGGACCTGGTGGTGATTGATCCCAAGTTTGATTTAGACGACTCATTTGATGCCGAGTCGATCGAGACCTCATCCAAATCATACCTTAACAAGATTTTCCTGCATCAGCCAAACTACCTGTTCAACTTCAGCAATATAGGCTACCAAACCTATTTTGTTAATCAGGAGAGCCTTCGCGTTATGGAGAAGTTATTGTTCGACGTGCACCGGCTGGGGGAGTTTACGAATAGTATTCCTCTGGTTGAGCCAATTGTCAGGAATGCCAGCTTGATTAGTTTTGATATTTCTGCTGTTCGCGCCTCCGATGCCTGTGCAAACGGAAATGCTACACCCAATGGTTTTTATGGGGAGGACGCTTGTCAAATGTGTCGTTATGCAGGAATGAGTGATAAGCTTACCTCCATAGGCTTTTATGAGTTTAATCCGGCTTACGACAGGAATGGACAAACAGCGATGCTGCTAGCACAAATGATCTGGTACTTTATTGACGGGTTTTACAACCGTAAAAAGGACTTTCCGCTGCAGCCTAAATCACAATACCTTATATACCGCGCTTCGCTGAAGGATAACTCGCACGAACTCGTCTTCGTAAAGAGCAAAAAGTCCGACCGCTGGTGGATGCAAGTCCCTTACCCAACCGGGCCTTCCGGAAATGAGCGGTACCATTTAGTGCCCTGCAGATACGAAGATTATCAGATTGCCGTTTCAGGAGAGATGCCGGACCTCTGGTGGCGCACTTACCAAAAGCTAATTTAAATGAGATTCACCCTGTTACTACTTTTTACCTTTTTGAGCTCCATTACCTTGGGGCAGAGTAAAAAGTTCACTATTAATGGAAGCGTTGATACAAGCTTCAAGGCCGACAAAATCTACTTCTCGCAGGTAAAGCTGTTCGGAAGTCAGGCGCCGCAACCGCGGGTCATCAATATAAAGGACGGTAAATTCGTAATCAAAGGAGAACTGGATGAACCGCAGCAAGCGATCATTTCACTTACCGAAGATCTTCGCCAGAGGGAAACTGCCTTTAGGTTTTTAATTGATTCAGGATCTGTTAAGATTCAGGTTCCTTCCAATATTCGTGCATCCGTAGTAAGCGGATCGAAGATAAATTCGACGTTTACCCGCTTTCTGCAGTCAGGCAGCGAACAGCAAGAAAATTTTCATAAATTCTATCAGGAAGTGCAGCAGGCGTCAAGTGCGGGTAAAAATCAGGATTCCCTGCAGACACTCTTTCAGGAGCGTTATGCTAAATTCTTGGAAGAACAGCAGAAGCTCAAGATCGGCTTCCTTAAGGATAACAAAAATTCTTTCGTAAGCCTTTTGGTAATAAAAGAGGTTGCAGAAAGTTCTCAGAATTATAATAAAGCCGACTCCCTGTTTCAGCTTCTGGCGAAGGAAGTGAAGAAGACGCCTTCCGGACAGGCGATTGCCGCTGAGATTGAGGCACAAAAGATGTTTTCAGTTGGGGCCGTTGCTCCCAATTTTACGCAGGTGGATACTGCTGGGAAACCAATCAATTTAACTGATTTCAGAGGGAAGTATGTCCTCCTTGACTTCTGGGCTTCCTGGTGTAAGCCTTGTCGGGATGAGAATCCAAACGTAGTAGCCGCTTTTAATCAATATAAAGGAAAAGGATTTACCGTATTGGGGGTTTCACTTGATCGCGAAGGTGCGAAAAACGCCTGGTTGAAGGCGATTGCAGACGATGAACTGGCCTGGACGCATGTATCAGATCTGAAATTCTGGCAGAATGAAGTAGCCAGAATGTATAACATCCGCTCTATTCCGCAAAACTTCCTGCTGGATCCGAAAGGTAAGATCATCGCTAAAAATCTCCGTGGAGCGGAACTTCAAAGCTTTCTTGCCAACTTATTTTCAGAGGATTAGCGTACAAAGAAAAACTAGCGGCTTGGTTTCCTGCCAAATAGCAGGGCAAAGGAAATCAGGCTTATCAACACCACGGACGCTATCCAGTAAAGCTGCACTTTAGATGTGTTTGTAGTTGTTACAAGCGATTCAGACTTGGTAAGATCAGTTGTTGCCGGAGGTTGGGAACGCGACTGAATCTGGACCTCTGCCGGCTCCTGTTTCGCTGGTTTCTGAATTGGTAGCACCTGGTTTTCCGGTTCCTGAGCTATTGAGGCCCTTACCGCCCTTTCTGATTTTTGTTCAGCCTTTTGGATCTTTTTTTTCTCTTTCTTTTCTGGTTTTGAAGACGCACTTACTGGTTGGTTTAGTGCACTGTCAATCGAGATAGAAACAGGTTTGGGAGCAGCGATAACCTTAACGGTTATTTTTTTTACTGAGTCCTGCGCAGAGGCTGGCCCAGCTACAGAAATAAAGAAGGCCACCGCCCAATAGAAAAAGGTTTTCTGGCCCATGCTGTTGAAACAAATATTGAAACCTTGTGCCAAAAAACCTTTCCTTAAACTATCTTCCAACGCTATTACTTTTAGAGAAGTAATCTAACGAATTTAGGTGAAAAATATTCTGATCAAAGCAGATCGAAACCAATATCTGTCCTGAAGTACCTGCCGTCATAATATACTCTTCCGGCATCCGCCACTGCTTGCTGTACGGCGTCAAACATGGTGTCCTGCAGTGAGGTTACCGCCAGTACGCGACCGCCCGATGTTTTGATCAAACCGTCCTCCAGCGTAGTGCCGGCATGGAATATATGAGAATCCCGGATATTATCGAGGCCCGAGATTACTTTTCCTTTCAGGTAGGTTCCAGGATAACCGCTGGCTACCAGCATTACCGTGGCTGCTGTCTTGTCAGACACCTTCAATTCTTTTTCCGCGAGGTTTTCATGCGCTACACCCAGTAAAAGGTCAACAAAATCGCTCTCGATACGTGGCATTACACTTTCAGTTTCCGGATCGCCCATGCGTACGTTATATTCAATTACATAGGGATCGCCATTATCGTTCATCAGGCCAATGAAGATAAAGCCCTTGTAAGGGATATGATCGCTTTTCAAGCCGGCAATGGTCGGTTTTACAATCTGATCCTCTACCTTTTTCATAAATGCTGCGTCAGCAAACGGAACCGGGGAAATAGAACCCATTCCGCCCGTATTAAGTCCGGTATCGCCTTCGCCGATACGCTTATAATCTTTTGCCTCCGGCAGGATCTTGTAGGTATGACCATCTGTAAGGACGAAGACTGAAAGCTCAATCCCAGTCAGAAATTCCTCAATGACTACGGTGCTGCTCGCCTCACCAAACTTGGCATCTTGAAGCATGGCTACCAATTCTGTTTGCGCTTCTTCCACCGTCTGGCAAATCAATACGCCTTTACCAGCTGCCAGGCCATCAGCTTTTAATACAACAGGATATTTGTGGGTTTCAAGATAGGAAAGACCTTCATTTAGGGAGTTGATAGTGAAAGATGCCGAGGCTGCGGTCGGGATAAAATGTCTTCTCATGAACGCTTTAGAGAAGTTTTTACTGCCTTCCAGCTTAGCACCTTCTTCCCGGGGACCGATAACGGGAATGCTTTTCAAATCCTCATCCGCAAGGAAATAATCGTGAATACCTTTTACCAGCGGTTCCTCTGGTCCAACCAGCACAAGCTGAACATTATTTTGCAAAACAAACTCACGAATACCCGCGAAATTCGTTGCCTGAATATTTACATTTTTTCCGAAAGCTCCTGTTCCTGCATTTCCAGGTGCTATAAATAACTGGCTGCATAAGGGGCTTTGTGAGATTTTCCAGGCAAAAGCACTTTCTCTTCCGCCCGAACCTAGTAAAAGAATGTTCATGCGGCAAAGATAAAATTCTAGCTTGTTATTGTTACAAGAATTGACGGAGCCTTTTATTTAAGGTAAAGATGTTTAACTTGCATAGATGAGGGATGAAATAGAAAATCTTCCGGTCTATCAGAAGGCGAAGGAACTGATGATTCTGGCCGAGCATATTTCTGAGTTTTTCAAAGATGATGAGCAAAGGGAGGAGCTGAAAGCCCAAATCCTCAGCAACGCGATGCTTATCGTTATTAAAATTGCAGGAGCTGAGGCGGCAGAGCTGTACACTATGAAAATGGAAAACGCCCTTCGTATAAAGTTTGCAGTGAAGGAGCTCTTTGATGCGGTACTATTCGCCCGCATCATCAAGATAAACAACAACGACTACGTACAGCTGGTCAGAAACACCATTGAAGAGTTCAGGCAGGAGTTCGTTAAGTGGATCCGGACTTTCGACATTGAAGCTGATTTTAAAGACGACTGGGGGATTAGGTTTGCCATCGATCTTTCTGACGACTATGAGGTGAAGATGGTTCAGGCAGAGGGAAAGGACTTCGATTTTGATAACAGTGATTTCGACTGGGGATTTGATGAAGAGGAATAGATACTACGCCCGGCGTTTTTAAGTTTAATTTTATAGCTTCATCCCAAATTAAATTCATTAATTAATCTAATTTTGCATCCTTATGCCATATTGGCTTATTGTAGTTGATGGCCTAATTGTTGAGTAATAAGGATTTTTAAGAGTAAATCATGTTAGGATTTTTAAATAAACTTTTCGGAAGCAAATCTGAACGGGATATAAAACAAATTCAGCCCTTGGTGGAGCAAATCAAAGCTGAATATTCAAAACTTGCTTCGATCAGCAATGATGAGTTAAGGCAGAAAACGTTTGATTTTAAAGCCAGGATAGCGGAAGCGCTGGCCTCTATCGATAAAGAAGTTGCGGAGCTGAAAGCTCAGGGGGAAGACCCGGCAATTGCAGTGGAGGAAAAAACTGCAATCTATGATCAGGTGGATAAACTAGGTAAGGAGCGGGATAAGGAACTGGAGAAAGTGTTAATGGACATCCTTCCTGAAGCCTTTGCCGTTGTTAAAGAAACCGCACGTCGTTTTACTGAAAACAAAGTAATTGAAGTAACTGCTTCCCAGTTTGATAGGGATCTGGCTGCAAGAAAGCCAAATGTAGTTATCAATGGCGACAAAGCATTACACCACAATACATGGTTAGCTGCCGGAACGGAAGTAACCTGGAACATGATCCACTATGATGTGCAGCTGATTGGTGGTATTGTACTGCATCAGGGTAAGATTTCTGAGATGGCAACAGGTGAGGGTAAAACTCTGGTAGGAACGCTTCCCGCTTACCTGAACGCCCTTTCGGGTCAGGGGGTGCATATCGTTACAGTGAACGATTATCTTGCCCGTCGTGACTCTGAATGGAACGGACCTCTTTTTGAGTTCCACGGTCTAAGCGTGGATTGTATCGATAAACACCAGCCCAATTCTGAGGCTCGTCGTAAAGCATACCTTGCAGACATCACCTTTGGTACCAATAATGAATTCGGTTTCGACTACCTCCGTGACAACATGACGTTGAGCCCGGAAAATATGGTTCAGCGCAAACTGCATTTCGCCATGGTGGATGAGGTTGACTCTGTATTAATTGACGACGCTCGTACGCCTTTAATTATTTCTGGTCCGATTCCTCGTGGTGATGAACATGAGTTCTATGCCCTAAAGCCAAGGATCGAACGATTGGTGAATGCACAAAGAAACTATATTACCAGCGTATTGAATGAGGCCAAAAAGCTCATCGGCGAAGGTAAGACTGGCCCTACAGAAGGCGGCCTGGCTTTATTACGTGCACACCGTGGATTACCTAAAAACAAAGCACTGATTAAATACTTAAGCGAGCCGGGTATCAAGCAAATCCTCATGAAGAGTGAAAACTATCACTTGCAGGATCAGGCGAAAGAGATGCCTAAGGCCGATGCTGAACTGTTCTTCGTTATCGACGAGAAGCATAATCAGGTGGAGCTTACTGAAAAAGGTATTGAATTTATTACCGCAACCGGAGAAGATCCAAGTTTCTTTGTAATGCCGGATGTAGGCACAGAGATCGCCGAACTGGAAAAATCAGCACTTTCTAACGACGAAAAGATCGCACGTAAGGACGAGCTGATGCGGGATTTCTCTGTGAAGTCAGAGCGTATTCACTCGGTAAATCAGTTGCTGAAAGCCTATACCTTATTTGAGCGCGATGTAGAATACATCATAGACGAAGGTAAGGTAAAGATCGTGGATGAGCAGACTGGTCGTATCATGGAAGGCCGTCGTTATTCTGATGGCTTACACCAGGCGATAGAGGCGAAGGAAAATGTAAAGGTAGAAGATGCTACACAAACTTACGCTACCATTACGCTTCAAAACTATTTCCGGATGTACCACAAATTAGCGGGTATGACGGGTACAGCTACAACAGAAGCAGGAGAGCTCTGGCAGATCTACAAGTTGGATGTGGTAGAGATCCCGACCAATGTTCAAACGAAGCGTAAAGACATGGAGGATAAGGTTTATCGTACCATGCGTGAAAAATATAACGCAGTCGCGGATGAAATTACAGCACTGACACAGGCTGGTCGTCCGGTGCTGGTGGGTACCACTTCCGTCGAGATATCTGAGCTATTGAGCCGGATGTTAAAGCTGCGTGGTATCAAACATAATGTGCTTAACGCGAAATTACACCAACGGGAAGCGGATATCGTGGCGGAAGCAGGACAAGCAGGAACAGTAACTATTGCTACAAACATGGCTGGTCGTGGTACCGACATCAAGTTGGGTCCCGGCGTTAAAGAAGCGGGAGGTTTGGCAATCGTAGGTACTGAACGTCACGAATCTCGTCGTGTTGACCGCCAGCTGCGTGGTCGTGCAGGACGTCAGGGCGACCCGGGTTCTTCACAGTTCTTCGTTTCTCTGGAAGATAACCTGATGCGTCTGTTTGGTTCAGAGAGAATTGCGAACATCATGCTCCGGATGGGAATCGAAGAGGGGGAGGTAATTCAGCATTCGATGATCACTAAGTCCATCGAGCGTGCGCAACGTAAAGTAGAAGAGAATAACTTTGGTATTCGTAAGCGTTTGTTAGAGTATGACGACGTGATGAACTCGCAACGTACGGTGGTTTATGCGAAGCGTAAAAATGCTTTGTTTGGAGAGCGTCTGGAAGTAGACCTGAACAATACCATTTACGATACTGTAGAGGACATCGTTACGGAATATAAGGAGACGGCTAACTTTGAAGGTTTCCAAATGGAAATGATCAAAGTGTTTACCGTAGATCCTCAGCTGTCGCACGAAGAGTTTAACGGTACTTCTATCGCTAAACTTACCGAGCAACTGTTTGCGAAAGTGACGGCTTACTACCAGCAAAAAATAGATGCCATCTCCCACCAGGCACTGCCGGTGCTACAACAGGTATACCAGGAACGTGGAGAGTTCATTGAAAATATCATCATACCGTTTACTGATGGCCTGAGAGGTTTGCAAGTATCTGCCAATCTTAAAAAGGCAGTAGAGACAGGCGGACGCGAAGTGTCACGAGCATTTGAAAAGACGGTGGTATTAGCACTGATCGACGATGCCTGGAAAGAGCACCTCCGTGAAATGGACGAGTTAAAGCAATCTGTGCAGAACGCCGTGTACGAGCAGAAGGACCCATTGGTGATTTATAAGATGGAGGCCTTTAATCTGTTCAAGCAGATGTTGGCCAGCGTTAACAAGGATATTGTCAGCTTCCTATTTAAAGGTGGTATTCCGGTACAGGAAGAGGAAGTAAGAGAAGCCCGTCCTGAGCCTAGGCAAGATTTGTCGAAGCTGAAAGTTTCGAAGCCGGAGCTGGCTGCAGTAGCAGATGGAGGAGCAGGCATGCCGATGGAAGACACCCGCGAAATTCAAAAAACAATGCCTATCCGTAACGAGAATAAGATCGGTCGTAATGATCCTTGTCCCTGCGGAAGCGGCAAAAAATACAAGAACTGTCACGGAGCGGGCTTAGAATAATATCAAATGCTAAGAGATAGAATTCAGGAGCTTGCCCAAAGGTTTCACGGCGATGTTGTTAGACATCGCCGTCATCTTCATGCCCATCCCGAACTTTCTTTTCAGGAATATGAAACCTCGGCCTACGTTAAAAATGCATTAACCGAGCTGGGTATAGAGTGGGAAAGCATGGCGAACACCGGAGTAGTGGGCATTATTAGAGGAGAACTTCCTTCTGATACTGTGATAGCCTTACGAGGCGATATGGATGCACTACCCATTGTAGAAGCAAACGACGTCCCCTATAAATCTGTAAATGAAGGAGTAATGCATGCCTGCGGTCATGATGTCCACACCTCATCACTGCTCGGAACTGCGCGGATCCTTCAGGAAATGAGAGCCGAATTTGGCGGAACAGTGAAGCTGATCTTTCAACCGGCAGAAGAGAAGCTTCCGGGAGGAGCGAGCCTGATGATTAAAGAGGGAGTGCTGGAGAATCCAACTCCGCAGGCCGTAATCGGACAACATGTAATGCCGCTGATTGATGCTGGTAAAATCGGTATCCGCTCAGGCAAATACATGGCTTCTACCGATGAGATCTATGTTACTGTTAAAGGGAAAGGTGGACATGCTGCTCAACCTCAGCAAAATATCGATCCCGTACTTATTACTTCTCACATCATTGTCGCTTTACAGCAAGTAGTTAGCCGCATTGCAGATCCAAAAATGCCTACCGTGCTGTCTTTTGGAAAAGTAATTGCGAACGGAGCGACAAATGTAATTCCAAACGAGGTTCACTTAGAAGGGACTTTCAGAACACTGGACGAAAGTTGGCGGGCTGAAGCGCATCGGCGGATGAAGAAGATCGCTGAAGGAATTGCAGAAAGCATGGGGGGAAGTTGTGAGTTTAACATTGTGAATGGTTATCCCTATCTGATAAATGAAGAAAATCTCACTGCGCAGGTTCGGGGTTTTGCTGAAGCCTACCTGGGAAGAGAAAATGTACTCGATCTGGATATCTGGATGGCTGCAGAAGATTTTGCCTATTACTCTCAGGTAGCCGACTCGTGTTTCTATCGTCTCGGTATCCGGAATGAAGAAAAAGGAATAACGTCTTCGGTGCATACACCTACCTTTGATATTGATGAAACTGCGCTGATTACCGGCACGGGCCTGATGGCATACATCGCGATAAAGAGGCTCGGTAATTAAGCTTCAAAATACCAGGCCTTCCATATCTTTGTGGAGGGCTTTTTTTTTCTAGCTGTGATGAGAAAGATTCTGTTTTTTTGTTTTTTTGCCTGCCTTACTACTTCTGGCTTTGCCCAAAGAATTCCCCGTTTTAATCCTGATACTGTACTGACCATTACGCTCGATTCTGCTATCAGCATCAAGTCGACCCGCATTAATGTACAAACCTTCATTAACGAAATCCTGAAAGATACCAGTTTCTATGAGGCCTTTAGGAATATGAAAAAGTACAGTTTTACGGCCGAGAACAGAATTTTTACCTACAACAAAAAGAACAAGGTAGAGGGGAAAATTTACCGGAAGATCTTTCATAACAACGACGGGTCCTATAAAATGCAGTATCTGGCCAGGCAGGATAGCGGCAAGGTGTATAAGAAGAATGGCAAGTACCAGTTGTATACGGTGGAGATGTTTGATTACATCTTCATGAACGCCTATAATTCTGATTTTGCCCCCAGTAGTTCGCCCGCCGGCAAAGGCGGTGGAAGTAATGAATCCTACAAAGACAAGCTGAAGACTCTTATTTTTAGTCCTGGTCGACCGATAAAAGGAGTTCCCTTCATCGGTAGCAAAACACAGATCTTTACTGCAAATATGAAGCAGTACTACGATTATGCTTTTTTCAGTTCTACTTATCTGGATTCTATTCCTGTTTACAAATTTAAGGTTACCCAGAAGAAAGATCTGTCGAACTGGACGAAAGACGGTATCATGATCAAGGAGCTGACTACCATCTTTGATAAACGGAATATGCAAATCCTGGGAAGGTACGTGGATATGAAATACGATAACCTGGCCTTCGAGTTTGACGTACAGATGAACATCGAGCTGGGGTATTTCGATAATGGGGAGACTCTGCTTCCTACAAAAATCAGTTATCAGGGAAATTGGGACATACCGCTTAAAGCGGAGGAGCGAGCTGCATTTTTAATCCTCCATAAGGGATATAAGAAAGAAAAGTAAATCGTGCTGCGAGATGATTGCTAAGGAAACCGTTGATAAAATTCTTGAAGCTGCCCGTATTGAAGAGGTGGTCGGTGACTTCGTGCACCTCAAAAAAAGGGGAACGAGCTTAATCGGCAATTGTCCTTTCCACAATGAAAAAACGCCTTCCTTCAATGTTTCAGTAAGCAAGGGGATCTACAAGTGCTTTGGCTGTGGTAAGGGTGGAGATTCGGTCCGCTTTATCATGGATCATGAGAAATACTCCTATCCCGAAGCGCTGAAATACCTGGCCAATAAGTACAGCATCGAGATTGAGGAGCTGGAGCAGTCGCCTCAGCAGCTGGAAGCAGATAACCGCCGGGAGAGCCTCTACATCGTGTCTTCCTTTGCTGCTAAGTTTTTCGCAGATACTATGTGGGAGACCAATGAAGGTAAGACCATTGGACTTGGATATTTTAAAGAGCGGGGATTTCGCGACGATATTATTAAAAAGTTCCAGCTGGGATATTCTCCCGATAGCTGGGACGCCTTAACAGATAAAGCGGTTCAGGAAGGATTTAAGGAAGAGTTTCTGGAGCTGACAGGACTCTCCATCCGCAACGATAAAGGGAAGCTTTATGACCGCTTCCGCGGACGGGTGATGTTTCCGATCCATAACTTTACCGGGAGGATCATCGGCTTCGGGGGGCGAACGCTCATCACCGACAAAAAAGTACCAAAGTACGTCAACTCGCCGGAGAGCGAGATCTATCATAAGTCCAATGTCCTTTATGGGCTCTTTTTTGCTAAGAAAGCGATAAGAGACCTGGACAATTGTTACCTGGTAGAAGGATATGCTGATGTGCTTTCCGTACAGCAAGCCGGTATTGAAAACGTAGTCGCCTCGTCCGGAACGTCCCTTACCACCGAACAGATCCGCCTGATCGGTCGTTTCACTAAGAACGTTACCATCTTGTATGATGGCGATGCAGCAGGTATAAAGGCTTCTTTACGGGGCTTGGACATGATCCTGGAAGAGGGTCTTAACGTAAAGGTCGTCCTGTTCCCGGATGGACACGATCCCGATTCCTACGTTCAGAAGGTGGGAAGCTCGGAGTTTAAAACCTACATCGAGAAGAATCAAAAAGACTTCATCCTCTACAAAACTTCCATTCTGCTAAAGGATGCAGCAAATGATCCTATAAAAAAGGCGGGTGTCATTCACGACGTGGTTGAAAGCATCGCCAAAATCCCGGACGATATTAAGGCTGCTGTATTCATTCGGGAGTGTAGCTCTTTGTTGCAGATCGAGGAAAGGGTGCTTATTTCGGAGTTGAATAAGCTGCGGCTCAATAAGTTTAAGAAGGATAATAAGCCGGAGCAGGCACCGCCTCCGCAGCAATATCCCTCTTATCCGCCCGACGAACTTCCTCCCCCGGATGAATTCCTCATCCAGGAAACGGTCGCGGCATCAGACGAACTGCAGGAAAAGGAAATTATCCGACTGTTAATTAACTACGGGCATGAATTGGTAAACTGGGACGGCATCACCGACACCTATATCGCTCCATATGTGATCTCGAACCTTGCTGATGTTTCTTTTGATCATCCTGAGTGTAAGGCCATCATCGAGGAGTATACCCATTACATGGAGCGCGGGGAGCTTCCAACCATTAATGATTTTATCCAGCATCAAAATTCAAAAATTTCGGAGCTAGCGATTTCACTGGTCTCTTCACCATATTCTCTAAGTGAAAACTGGTATAACACCAGGAAAATCTACGTGAAGCATGAGTCGGAAAATATGCGTGCTACTGTTCTCGGAGGCATTTTTCACTTGAAGAAGAAGAAGGTAGATAAGATATTGAAAGAGATCAGGGAGGAGTTGCAAAGGGAAACCAACGAAGACGATCAGGCCATATTAATGCAACGCTATATGCGGATCAAAGAGGTAGAGAAAGGCATCTCTTCTTTTCTGGGTTCCGTAGTTGTAAAATAGATATTGTTATCCTGCTAAAGATTACCATTAAACCCTAAAGAGAATAGCTAATCCTACCTCTATGGCTTCCCACAATCAACTTGGTATTAAGGGCGAAAGGCTTGCTAAAGAATATCTCGAGGCAGCGGGCTACGAAATCCTGGATGAAAACTGGTGCCACGGGAAAGCCGAAGTAGATTTGATAGCCTACCGAGATCGCAGAATTGTCTTTGTGGAAGTTAAAACGCGGAGCTCCACCAATTTCGGGGAGCCCGAAGATTTTGTCACGGAGGCCAAACAAAAAAATCTTCAGAAAGCAGCAGAAGAATATATTTACGTTATGAACTTTAAAGGCGAAATTCGCTTCGATATAATTTCTATAATTTTTAATAAAGTTGGAGAGCACAAATTGCATCACATAGAAGATGCCTTTTGGTAATCACAAAGCATAATGAGAAAATTACTTATCCCAGCACTGCTTTCTCTTGTTTTTGCCTGTAAGCAAGACAAATCGCGAACGGCCGCATTCCTATCACCGGAGGAAGGACAAAATATCACGGTCGGACAGGCAGTGACACTTCAATTAGACATCGAACAAGGTAGTTTCGACTCCATCCGTTACCTGGTAGATACAACGTATATTACTACTAAAACAACTGTAGATCCTGTGCAGCTGCCAACAGGGGGTATGCAGTTGGGTGCACGGTTGCTGACGGCCCAAGTGTATAAAGGCGGCGCGGCTCAGGAGGTAACCTCGAACATCCTTTTGCTGCCGGCAAACGCTCCCGCTCAGTATGGTTATAGTGTAGTGAATACTTATCCCCATGATACTACGTCCTATACCCAGGGGCTGGAATATCACGACGGAGTGTTCTACGAAAGCGACGGCGAAAATGGCGGCTCCAGCCTGCGGAAGGTCGAAGTGCAAACCGGCAAGGTGCTGAAAAAGGTAGATCTTCCGGCGATCATATTTGCCGAAGGGCTCACGGTCGTTGGTGACCGGATAATTCAACTAACCTGGAAAAATGGGATTGGCTTCATTTACGACAAGAACACCTTCAAAAAACTAGGGGAGTTTTCGTACCAGGCAAGTCAGGAAGGCTGGGGACTCGCCTTTGACGGCACGCAGATCTGGAAGTCAGATGGATCCAATCGCCTCTATAAGTTAAATAAGGAAACCTACAAGGAAGAAGGGTTTATTGAAGTTTATGATACAAACGGCGCCGTTGAACAATTGAACGAGCTCGAGTTCATTGATGGAAAGTTGTACGCAAACGTTTACCAGACAGACAAAATTGTGATTATCAACCCGCAGTCGGGAGCCGTGGAAGGTGTGGTGGATCTGAAAGGGATACTTCCGGATAGCGAAAGAGTGGAAGGCATCACGGACGTCTTGAATGGAATTGCCTTTGATCCTGCGGGAAAAAGGCTTTTTGTGACCGGTAAAAAGTGGAGCAAGCTTTTTCAGATAAAGCTCGCGCAACAGGCAATAGCTTCTAATTAGTTTTAAAAACGGGGCAAATTTCAAGAGTTTGCCCCGTTTTTGTTACGTTATCTCCAGTTTTTATACTGATTGATCAGTCCGTTGGTGGATGCATCGTGCGAACTCACCTGTTCGTCGTTTTGCAGCTCCGGTAGGATCTTACTTGCCAGTTGCTTGCCCAGCTCTACGCCCCATTGGTCGAAGCTGTAGATGTTCCAGATAATGCCCTGTACAAAGATCTTGTGTTCATACATCGCGATAAGCATACCCAGGGTCTCGGGCGTCAGTTGTTTTACCAGGATGGAGTTGGTCGGTCTGTTGCCTTCAAATACTTTAAAGGCCGCCAGCTCTTCAATAGCTGCTTCTGATTTGCCTGCTGCTTCTAACTCCGCTACCACTTCTTCATACGTTTTTCCGTTCATGAGGGCTTCTGTCTGCGCAAAGAAGTTCGAAAGCAGTAAGGTATGGTGATTGCCGATTTTATTGTGAGATTGCGCCGGGGCGATAAAATCACAAGGAATCAGTTTGGTTCCCTGGTGGATCAGCTGGTAGAAGGCATGCTGACCGTTAGTGCCCGGCTCTCCCCAAATGATAGGCCCGGTTTGATAGTTCACTACTTCCCCGTTTCTGTCTACGTATTTTCCATTGCTTTCCATATCTCCCTGCTGGAAGTAAGCCGCAAAGCGATGTAAATATTGGTCGTAAGGAAGAATTGCATGGCTTTCTGCTTCGAAGAAATTGTTGTACCAGATGCCCAGCAGCGCCAGAATTACCGGCATGTTCTGTTCAAATTCGCTTTCGCGGAAATGTTTGTCCATCGCATGTGCACCACCAAGCAGCGCCTTGAAATTATCGAAGCCGATAGCCAGTGCTATTGAAGTTCCAATAGCGCTCCACAGGGAGTAGCGGCCGCCTACCCAGTCCCAAAACTCGAACATGTTCTGCGTATCGATTCCGAAGCTCGAAACCGCACTGGCGTTGGTGGATAGGGCAGCGAAATGTTTTGCTACATCGGCCTGCGCAGCTTCCGACTCCAGGAACCAGTCCCGCGCCGTATGCGCGTTAGCCATCGTTTCCTGGGTAGTAAACGTTTTAGAAGCAATCAGGAAAAGAGTCGTTTCAGGGTTTACTTTTTTCAGCGTTTCCGCGATATGGGTACCATCTACGTTGGAGACGAAGTGGAGATTCAAACGGGTTTTATAAGGCTTTAAAGCCTCCGTTACCATCACAGGACCCAGATCAGATCCGCCAATACCGATATTTACCACATCAGTGATCTCTTTGCCGGTATAGCCTTTCCACTCCCCGGAAATCACCGAATTGCAGAACTTCTCCATCTTCTGCAGCACTTCATTTATTTCCGGCATCACATCCGCACCATCTACCATTACCGGACTGTTTCCCTGGTTTCTTAAGGCTACGTGCAGTACAGACCTTCCTTCGGTAGCATTGATCTTTTCACCGGAAAACATCGCTTCAATAGCTTCATCCAGCTTGCACTCTTTTGCCAGTTGGATCAAAAGGGCGAAGGTTTTTTCGTTGATCCTGTTTTTTGAATAGTCAAGTAGAATATCTCCTAACTGAATAGAGAATTTTTCAAAGCGGGAGGGGTCCTGGGCGAATAGGTCTCTTAAATGTTGATTGCTGATTTCTACTAAATGGTCTGACAGGTACTGATAGGCCTGAGTCTGGGTGAAGTTTATTTTAGGAAGCATTGTTAATTTTTTTTCGACGAAGATATAATAGATTTAATGATAGTAAAAGTTGATTGATGCTATAAGGGCTCGCCTTTTTTAATGGCGCAGCCTTTCAAGGTTTTTCCATTGATGGTAGCGGTGGCCGAGTAGTTATATTTTAGATCAGACATGCCGTCGCTGCAGGCTTCTTTGTTGATTTGTATCCTTAAGTTCTCGTTCCGGTCGTTTTTGAGCGCGTAAATGAAATTGGTGCCTTGCTTTTCAGGGGCGCGATAAGGAAAAACGTAGGTCTTTTCTGCAGCCACGTCCTTAAGCGCAATTATCTTTTCCGAGGGGATGATTTCTACTGCCCAGAAGGGCTCGTTACCCCGGACCAGGAACTCATACTCATAGCAAGCTGTGTTGGGTGTTTTTTGCTTCAAGGCCACCACCTCTGTCACTACCAATACCTGATCGTACTCTTCCGCGTAGCCTATCCGGCTTTTGCCCCGTAAGTAACCTTTGACTTCCGCGTATACGCTTTCATAATCATAGGAAAGGTTAGCTTTTGCGCTTTTATAGAGCGACTGCAATTTTCCGCTCTCGTCTTCCACCCAATAGGTCTGGTCTGAAGCCGCACAGTCTTTGAAAATATTCACCTCGTTGCCTGTGATATACATTCCTCTGTAGGTTTTTTTAGGGATGGAGACGGGGTGGACAGAGGAGGTATCGGTAATAACCGTCGTGTCGATCTGAACCCCGTCAGTGGCCAGCGTGTCTCCTGTGGTTACCGGTGGTTGTCTTTTTATGCATGCCGAGAGATTTGCAACAATAAGAACAAAGAGAAACCATCTTTTCATTTTTTCTGAACATTTAAGATCTGCAAAAGTTTACTTTTGCAGCATGACCAAAGAACAACTACAGGATTTAAGGGACAGAGTAGAGTCCCTGAGGAGGCATCTTTGACATCGAACGGAAGCTCGATGAATTACGCCTTGAACAAGAATTTACCACTACCGAGGGTTTCTGGGATAAGCCCAAGGAAGCTGAGAAAGTCCTTCACTCCATAAAAAATAAGAAAACCTGGACCGATGGCTACACTGCAGTTAAAGCGGCAGTTGAAGATGTTGCCGTCATGTTTGATTTTTACCAGGCCGGAGAAGCAAGTCCGGAGGACCTGAAGGAGCAGTACGAGATTGCGCTCAAACAGCTGGAGGAACTGGAGTTTAAAAATATGCTGAGCTCCGAAGAGGATCAGCTAAACGCAGTAATGCAGATCACGGCAGGCGCCGGTGGTACAGAAAGCTGTGACTGGGCTCAGATGCTGATGCGGATGTACATCATGTGGGGTGAGAAGAATGGCTATAAGGTTACCGAGCAGGATTTCCAGGAAGGGGAGGTTGCAGGAGTTAAATCCGTGACCATTCAGTTTGAAGGAGATTTTGCTTACGGCTATTTGAAAGGCGAGAACGGGGTTCACCGGCTTGTTCGTATTTCTCCTTTTGATGCAAATGCCAAGCGCCACACTTCCTTTGCCTCGGTTTATGTTTACCCCTTGGTGGATGATACCATCGAAATAGAAGTGAATCCAGCAGACATTGAATTTGAAACCTTCAGGTCAGGCGGTGCCGGCGGACAGAACGTGAACAAGGTAGAAACTGCTGTTCGCCTTTACCACAAACCTTCCGGCATCATTATTAAGAACCAGGAATCCCGTTCTCAGCTGCAGAATAAGGAGAACGCGATCCGCTTATTGAAATCACAGTTGTACGAGATCGAAATGCGGAAAAAGATGGAAACTACAGCCGCTATTGAAGGCTCCAAGAAAAAGATCGAATGGGGCTCACAAATACGGAACTACGTACTTCATCCCTATAAACTGGTAAAAGATCTTCGGACGAATTACGAAACCTCTAATGCACAGGCAGTGCTGGATGGGGATCTAAACGATTTTCTGAAGGCTTACCTTATGGAATTTTAAATTCAAAACAGTTAGCAGTGTATTACTGCTAACTGTTTTATAATCTGCCTACTTCTCGGTTTCTACCACAGAAAGCAGCTCTTCAATTTCTTTCACCTTCTTATCGTAGCCCAGCTTGGTATAGGCAGCAATAAGATTTCTTAAAATCCTTCGGATGATATCTTCATTCCGGCAAGGTTCATAAAACGACTTTTCCGGCTTCAGCTGCAACTGTTTCAGAAACGAATCCACGTCACGTTTACCAAAAATGAAGCCTTTATTAAAAGCATTTATGTAAAACAGTACGCCGTCTTCCTGGCTATACTCCTGGGTTTCGTCTACATATCCCAAAATAAAATGCTGCGGGAGGTTGACGCCGTAGACAGGAATGTCGAGTTTTTGGGCAATGACCGAATAGATGACCGCAAGCGAGATTTGGTTGCCTTTTTTGCTCTCCAACACCTGGCTGATGTAAGAGTTCTGCGGATCCTGGTGATTGGTGGTGTTGCCCGAGAAACCATAGATGTTGTACAGCACATGGTTCATCAGCTTTACTTTTTCGATGGCACTCATGTCATACATCATCTGAAGCCAGATCTCCCGTTTGATATCTTCAATTTGGTTGGTGATCTTCTGCGGGTCCATATCCGGGTATTGATATTTGTTGATGATGATCACACCCTGCAACAGGTCGAAAGCCCCGCCATGATACCAAAGCTCCAACTCTTTCTTGACGTCGGTATACTGAATTTTATGTACGAGATTTTCGATCCGCTCTTGTAGTACTGCGTCGAAGGATTGCTCCCAGGCCGACTCCAAATATTCAACTACTTCGTTCCCATAAGAAAGAAGCCGTTCTTCCACGTGCTGTGCAATCTCCAGATCCGGATCGTCCAGCAGTTTTATTAATGACTCTACTTCTTTATGATTAATCATTTCTACTAATTTAAAATAAAACGCGCAATTACCGCCGAGCTTACTTTCTATGATAACCGATTTCGCAGGAAATTGTAGTTGTAAGCCCTGTTATATTATAAAAACAGGTAGAAGCCGCGATAAAGTTTTTTATCTACTTTTGCCTCAGATGTTAAATTTTCAGCTGCTTAAATCCTTCATCCAACATCGGCTTCAGGCCAATACCCGGCATGGCGTTCACTCGCCTTTTGTATACAAGCTTGTTGACGAAGTAATTTACGATTATAGCCCCCGTACGGATTATCAGGAGATCGAAGCCTTACGGAAGCAACTTTTGACCGACGCTAGAACCGTCACCATCACGGACCTTGGAGCCGGATCTCACATCAACAACAATAAGCAGAAGCAAGTTAAGCAGCTTGCCAGAAATGCCTTAAAGCCGGCAAAGCTGGCTCAACTGATATACAGGTTAGCTAACGAAAGGAAGCCGAAGAATATTATTGAGCTGGGCACTTGTTTGGGATTAACGACAGCGTATTTAGCAAAAGCAGCTCCCGCGGCAAAGGTGTTAAGCATTGAGGGGTGTCCTGAAACTGCGGCAGTCGCACAGGAGAACCTTCAGCAGTTAGGTGCCTCGAAGGTGGAGATCAGAACCGGAAATTTTGATCATATTCTTCCCGAGGTGATCGCTTCCGCGGATTCCTTAGATGTGGTATTCGTGGACGGAAATCACCGTAAGGAGGCAACCTTAAACTACTTCGATTGGTGTTTGCCAAAAGTTCATGAGGATAGCTTACTGATCTTTGACGATATCTATTGGAGCAAAGGTATGGAAGAAGCCTGGAACACCATTAAAGCTCATCCCCGGGTCACCGTAACCGTTGACTTATTCTGGATCGGATTGGTTTACTTCCGCAAGGGACAGGTAAAACAGGATTTTAAGATCAGGTACTAGCGCTATTCGCTCCTGCTTACATTGCGCCCTTTTTCCACCTAAATTTCTACTGAGTCTCCCTTGATTGAAGCTTGAGTCAGTGATAAATCCACCTTTTTTTTGGCAATAGGTGGACTCAATGTGGACTCATTGCAGACTTATAGAGGACTCATACGAGCTCCGGGCATAACACAGGCAAAACCAGGGAGGAACATAGGAGGTTTTCACCAGGCAACATGAATGGGATGCGTTCTAAAACGCTTCGTTCAGCGAGAGATAAAAGCCCTTTTGTCTTTCTTCACCCGGTCGTTTTTCCCCAAAGGCATAATCAAAGCGTAGCGTCATGCCTTTCTTAGGATCTACAAAGTACCTGATTCCTCCTCCATAACTCGGTTTTACGTTGTTCAGTCTCAGCAGACGATTGCCATAGACGGTGCCGGCTCCGGCAAAAGCAGCTACTCCAAATCTCGGGATCAACCGGTAGCGTAACTCCGTTTGTGCGGCAAGTAGATTGTCGTTCCGGTATCTGCCGCTGTAGTATCCCCTCATGATCTGATCATTTCCCAGCTGCGGCATCAGGTAGAACGGCGTGTTGCTTCCCTGAAGGGTATTGTACACTAAATTAAAGCCAAGAACGGTTTTCGGATTATAGCTTTTGAAGGTTCTTAAGTCGAACTTAAAGAGACTTCCGGTAAAGTTTTCTCCACCAAACAGGTCGGGGATAAAAGAATAATTGAATTTCAGATACGTTCCCCGGGTCGTATAGGTATTAATGTCCCGTGAATCAACGATTTGAGAGAGGCCGATATACACTACTTCCCCGCCATTTCTGTCTCTCAAAGAGGGTGAAGTTTCGAAGATACCTCCGCTCTGCTGGTCGGTGTAACGGTAGTTTTCATAGGATAGGTTGAGACCGAGGTAAGCGCCTCTTTTCAGTAATTTCTCGGCCTCTGCTGCTACCCGGATGAGACGTTGCGTAATCACATCTTTATCAGCCTCGCGGGTCTGATCTCCCACGCCATAGAAATTAAATGGAAAGTCTTTGTACCGGAGTTCGACATGGTAGTGGTAGCGGTTGCCCGGCGACCAAATGTCTGGTTTTAAGACAAAATTGTACTGTTTTTTGGTAGTAAAAGCTGCCAACCCTCCCAGGGTAGAAGGGCGAGTGAGCGTATCTGTTTTATCGGTATAAAAGGAAGATAATGATACAATTCCAAATTCCCAGCCTGTCTCCTGGGCGTATCCAACCGAAGGGAGTATCAGAAAAGAACCGCTTCGGGTCGAGTCGCCGTTTGCTGAGGTCAGCTTATCGATTAGCTTCCTTTGCGCAAGCAGTGGCATGCTCGAAAGAAGGATAAATAAAAATATCAGGTGCTTTTGAAACATATCAGGCACGAAGATAGTGGTTGTTACGTTTCTCTGAACAATCTATATGAGAATTACATATAGTAGCTGTAAAGGATATTCATCACCAGATATAAAAATTGTATTTTTGCGCCTTTAATTTTAATAAAAAAATGGAAAGAGGACCAGTATCTAAATTTATCGAACATAACTATCGGCACTTCAATGCTGCAGCGCTTGTTGATGCTGCGAAGGGCTATGAGACTCATCTTGATGAAGGTGGAAAAATGATGATCACGCTGGCTGGTGCCATGAGTACTGCTGAGTTGGGTATTTCACTAGCCGAAATGATCCGTCAGGATAAGGTGTCGATCATATCATGTACAGGAGCGAATTTAGAAGAAGATATTATGAATCTGGTAGCGCACTCACATTACAAGAGGGTGCCTAACTACCGGGATCTTAGTCCGCAGGAAGAGTGGGACTTATTGGAAAACGGTTTCAACCGGGTAACTGATACTTGTATTCCGGAGGAAGAAGCCTTCCGCCGTATTCAGCAGCATATCCATAAGATCTGGAAAGACGCGGACGATAAGGGCGAGCGCTATTTTCCGCATGAGTACATGTATAAACTCCTGTTAAGCGGGGTGATGAAGGAGAACTATGAGATTCCGGTTGAGAATAGCTGGATGATAGCTGCCGCAGAAAAAAATCTTCCGATCATCGTACCAGGATGGGAAGATAGTACCATGGGGAATATTTTCGCCTCCTACGTGATAAAGGGGGAGTTGAAAGCTTCTACTATGAAAAGCGGAATTGAGTACATGACCTGGCTGGCAGACTGGTACCGGGCTAATTGTGATGGTAAAGGTATCGGCTTCTTCCAGATTGGCGGAGGTATTGCGGGCGACTTCCCGATCTGCGTAGTACCAATGCTGTACCAGGATCTGGAAATGCACGAAGTGCCTTTTTGGAGCTACTTCTGTCAGATTTCTGATTCTACCACGTCTTATGGATCTTACTCCGGAGCAGTTCCAAACGAGAAGATTACCTGGGGTAAACTAGACATTCATACACCGAAGTTTATCGTTGAATCAGACGCGACGATTGTTGCTCCTTTGATCTTTGCGTGGGTACTAAAGCAATAGCGCAAGAAGAGTATAAAAAAAAGTTTTTTTAAGTTCAAATAGCAGACGCTGAACTAATATTGACTTTAGTAAAAAAAGCGCCTTAACGAATTCGTTAAGGCGCTTTTTCAATTATTTAGAATGATTATAAATTGATAATACAGGTCATCCAAGTGTCATGGATCAGTTAATTAATTATACTTTTGTCATCCGAAAATGTGACTTGGACTGCATTTTCGATTTTACATTCAATTTTTTAGCGAAAAATATAAATATGAGAAGCATCTCATTGGTTTTTAGAAGAATTGCAAAATCTTTACTTTTAATTTCATCTTTAAGTTTAGGTATCCAGGCTAATGCTCAAAATCAGCCAGCGTCTAATACTGCCGCTCCTCAGGCTGCTTCAGGTGACGTTGCTGCTGAATCAGGTGCCGCTCCTGCCGGCGACGCTGCTGCAGGTGGCGCGCTGTTTAAGCAGAAGTGTACCTCTTGTCACGCTATGAGTCGTGTGGTGGTAGGTCCTGCACTTAAGGGTATCAATCAAAAGTATGATGAGGCATGGTTGATTAAGTGGATCAAGAACTCGCAGGCACTTGTTGCGGCGGGCGATCCTGCTGCGGTGAAAGTATTCAACGAATACAACAAAGTTGTAATGACTGCCTTCCCTGAATTAAGCGATGATGATATCAGAAACATCCTTGCTTACGTAGAGGCAGAAAGCAACAAACCAGAAGGAGCTGCTGCAGGAACTGGTACAGGTGCTGAGGGCGAAACCGCCGCGGGTGGAGACGGGGTCAGCGATTTCATGCTGGGAAGTTTAATCCTGGTGGTGATCGTTGCTTTGTTGGTAATCCTTGTGCTTAACAGGGTCATCAAAACGCTTGAAAAAGTAATCTTGCAAAAACAGGGGTTACTTACTGAAGAAGATCTTGTAGTAGAGGGCGAAAGTGCTGCGGTTCGTTTCAGAAGGTTAGCTAAGAATAAGAAGTTCGTTTTCTTTACGATCTTATTGCTCGTTATCTTCTTTGGTTCATGGGGTTGGGTGACTTTATGGAACGTTGGTGTGCATCAGGGATATCAACCAGAGCAGCCTATCAAATATTCGCACCAGTTACACGCAGGTACGCTTAAGATAGATTGTCAATACTGTCACTTCAGTGCTTACAAATCTAAAAATGCGGCAATCCCTTCGCTTAACGTGTGTATGAACTGTCATAACTACGTTACGGCCAGCGAGAAATACAACGGTGAAACTTCTCCGGAAATCGCTAAGATCTATAAAGCCCTGGACTACGATCCTCAAACAAAACAATATGGCGACAATCCAAAGCCAATTCAATGGGTGAGAGTACACAACCTCCCTGATCTTGCATACTTCAATCACTCACAACACGTAACGGTTGCGGGTATCCGGTGCCAGGAATGTCACGGTCCTATCCAGACTATGCCAGAGGTGTACCAATATGCTCCTCTTACCATGAAATGGTGTATCAACTGTCACCGTGAGCGATCTGTGAATCACAAAGGCAACGCTTATTATGACAAGGTGCTTGCAGTACACGAAACCATCAAGAAGGGTGTGAAAGTTACTCCGGCTGTGTTAGGTGGTCTTGAGTGTGGTAAATGTCATTATTAATAATTAATTAGAACTTACGAATACAGTTATATATAGCTTAAATGGAAAGCAATAAAAAATACTGGAAAGGTTTAGAAGAGCTGCAAAAGACTCCTGAGTTTGTTGAAAATAATAAAGGCGAATTCTCTGAGTCACTTCCAATCGAAGAAGTGCTGAACGATGCGGGATTAAAAACTGTTACTCCTCGTCGTGACTTTTTAAAAGCGCTGGGATTTGGAGTGGGAGCAGTGACTCTTGCTGCTTGTCAGAAGGCACCAGTACATAAGTCAATTCCTTATCTTATAAAACCTGAAGAAGTTACTCCAGGTGTTGCAAATTACTATGCTTCGAGTTTTAATGGAGTGGGTGTTCTTGTTAAAACTAGAGAAGGTCGACCTATCAAAATCGAAGGAAATCCAGCGTGTTTACTAGGTGAGGGGCGTTTAGATGCAGTAGGTCAGGCATCAATTCTTGATCTTTATGATGTATCGAAACTGAAGGGACCGAAACTGAAAGGCGAGAATGTTGGCTGGCAGGAAGTAGATTCTTTTGTTCGTGGTGAATTAAACAAAATACAGGCTGGCGGTAAAAAGATCCGAATCGTTTCTTCAACCATCAACAGCCCGTCAGGAAAAGCAGTAATTGCTGATTTTATTGCTCAGTATCCTAATACAAGACATATCCAGTACGACGCTGTTTCTTACAGCGGTATTATTCAGGCTAATCAGAGCAGCTTTGGAAGAGCGGTAATTCCTCACTATCATTTTGAAAGAGCGGATGTTATCGTAAGCTTCGGTGCTGACTTTTTGGGTTCATGGATCTCTCCTCTTGAATTCAACCGTCAGTACATCAGGAAGAGAAATATCGCTTCTTTAAAAAATAAGAAGATGTCGAGACATATCCAGATTGAGTCTGGTATGACGACAACCGGTACCAATGCGGACGTACGTATCGCTGTTAAACCTTCAGAAGAAGCACTGGTACTGCTTAATCTTTACAGTGCCTTAGGCGGTGCTGCTCAAACGCAAAAATTATCGAATCCAAAAGCTGAAAAGGCATTAACGCTGGTAGCAAAGGAATTAACTGCAGCCAGAGGACGTGCGCTTGTAGTGAGTGGTTCGAATGATGTGAACGTTCAGATCGTGGTTAACGCCATCAACTCGTTGATCGGCAGCTACGGTACTACTATTGATATTAACAATCCTTCTTACCAGTACGCCGGTAACGATGCTGACTTCATGACCTTACTTGGAGAAATGCAACGTGGGGAAGTAGACGGAGTTTTCTTCGTAAACGCTAACCCGGCTTACACTTTTGGTAACCAAAAAGAGTTTTCAGAGGCACTATCTAAAGTAAGACTGAAAGTGTCTTTCTCTGATCGTCCGGACGAAACCGCTGCATTGTGTGATGTACTTGCTCCTGTACCTAATTATTTAGAGACCTGGAACGATGCTAATCCGGTTGCCGGATATTACACGATTGTTCAGCCAACCATCAATCCTGTTTATAATACCCGTCAGGCGGAGCAGAGCTTGCTGATCTGGTCGGATAATCCAGTAAAGAACTACTACCAGTATGTTAAGAACAACTGGGAGAGAACGATTCTTCCATCTGTTGGAATGAGCTGGAAGGAGCTATTACAGAAAGGGGTAGCTACTACAGGTGGTGCTTCAATTATTGCCAATACAGGTTCTACTCTGCAGGAAGGAGCTGGAGCGGCCGGAACTATAGCTGCAACATCAGCACCAGTAGCTTCGGGAGCACGTGTTGGCGCGGTAAATATTGGAGCAGCGGCTCAAAACATTCTTAAAACAAGTCAGGCACTTGCTCAAGGTGCTGAAAAAGGCGCTGAGCTGAGTTTGTACGAATCAGTTGCTCTTCGTGACGGTAGATATGCGAACAATGCCTGGTTACAGGAATTACCTGATCCGGTATCTAAGGTTACCTGGGACAACTACGTTGCCATCAACCCTAAATACGCAGAGAAGCTGGGGATTGTTGAATTTGACAATGTGATCGTGAAAGCTGGTGATAAGTCTATCGAGCTTCCAGCTCTTTATCAACCAGGTCAGGCTCAGGGAACAGTTTCTATCGCTCTTGGTTATGGCCGTAGTAAAGTTGGTAAAGCCGGAGACGAGGTAGGTAAAAATGCTTATCCATTCATTACTTATACAAACGGTACATTTCATCGTGTAGCTTCGGTTACTATTGAAAAGGGCAACGGTCGCTATGAGCTTGCGCAAACACAAACTCACCACTCTTTCGAGGGTCGTAACGTAGTGCGTGAAACCACTTTCAATCAGTACGCAAACGATCCTTACTCGGGAACCGGAAAGCATGAGATGGAACACAAGACTTATGACTTGTGGCCAGAGCACAAACAGGTAGGTCACAGCTGGGTAATGGCAATCGACTTGAATGCCTGTACGGGTTGTGGTGCTTGTGTAGTAGCTTGTAACGTGGAGAATAACATCCCGGTTGTTGGTCGTGACGAAGTTCGCCGTCGCCGTGAAATGACCTGGTTACGTATTGACCGCTATTACAGCATTCAGGATGGCAAAAACTCGGTTACTGAAGAGAACGAGCTGAAGCACTTGGATAACAATGACTTTGAAGACGTTACTGTCGTAAATCAGCCGATGCTATGTCAGCACTGTGACCATGCACCTTGCGAAACAGTTTGTCCGGTAATTGCAACAATGCACTCAACAGACGGCTTGAACCACATGGCTTACAACCGTTGTGTTGGTACTCGTTACTGCGCTAACAACTGTCCATACAAAGTACGTCGATTCAACTGGTTCAACTACTGGAACGATTCCCGTTTTGACAACTATATGAACAACGAGTTTACACAGTTAGTACTTAACCCTGATGTTACTACACGTTTCCGTGGGGTAATGGAAAAATGTACGATGTGTATCCAACGTATACAAGCCGGCAGACTTCAGGCTAAAATCGAAAAACGCCCACTACGTGATTTAGAGATTCAAACTGCTTGTCAGCAAACTTGTCCTGGTAACGCGATCATTTTCGGAGACCGCAACGATCCGAATTCAGCAGTACGTAAAGCTTTAGATAATGAGCGGACTTACTACGTATTGCAGGAGTTGAACACTCAGCCAGGTATTGGTTATCAAACACTAGTTAGAAATACAGTAGAAGAAGCTTAATTATTATCTATTAAGATTATAAAAGATTATGGCAGGTCATAACGAATCAATATTAAGGGAACCATTAATCACGGGTGAGAATATAACCTATTCTCAGATCACGGAAGATATATTGGCTCCCGTTGAAAATAAACCAAATAAAGCCTGGTGGATTGGATTCAGTGTAGCGGTGTTCTTTGCCCTGGTTTGGGTGGGAGCCATCAGCTATACGTTCTGGGTAGGATTAGGTGTTTGGGGACTAAATAAAACGGTAGGTTGGGCTTGGGATATCACCGGCTTCGTATGGTGGGTAGGTATCGGTCACGCCGGAACACTTATCTCGGCCGTATTGTTGCTATTCCGTCAAAACTGGCGTAACTCCATCAACCGGTCTGCAGAGGCGATGACGATCTTCGCCGTTATCTGTGCCGCCACCTACATCTTCGCCCACATGGGTCGTCCATGGTTAGCGTACTGGGTATTCCCGCTTCCGAATCAATTCGGTTCACTATGGGTAAACTTTAACTCACCACTAGTATGGGACGTATTTGCGATCTCTACCTACTTCTCAGTGTCTCTGGTGTTCTGGTATACTGGACTTCTTCCTGATATCGCCACTATCCGTGACAGAGCTACAGGTTTACGTCGTCGGATTTACTCTATTCTTTCTTTCGGATGGGCTGGCTCTGTAAAGAACTGGCAACGATTTGAAGCAGTATCTCTGATCCTTGCAGGTGTATCTACACCACTGGTACTTTCAGTACACACCATCGTATCCTTCGACTTTGCTACTTCCCTTGAACCAGGGTGGCACACTACCATTTTCCCTCCATACTTCGTTGCGGGAGCGATCTTCTCCGGTTTCGCCATGGTGCAAACACTATTGCTGATTGCTCGTAAGGTGATGAAATGGGAAAATTACATCACTATGTTCCATATCGAGTCGATGAATAAAATCATCACTGTTACCGGTTCGATAGTAGGGGTGGCGTATTTAACAGAGTTGTTTATTGCCTGGTATTCAGGTGTGGAGTATGAGCAGTACGCATTCTTGAATCGTATTAGCGGTCCTTACTGGTGGGCCTACTGGAGCATGATGACTTGTAACGTAATCTCTCCTCAGCTTTTCTGGTTCAAAAAGATCCGTACCAGCATCTGGGCTTCCTGGTTATTGTCAATAGTAGTAAATATCGGTATGTGGTTCGAGCGTTTCGTAATTATCGTAACCTCCCTGCACCGCGATTATATTCCATCCAGCTGGGTAATGTTCTATCCTAGTCTGATCGATGTGCTTCTATTTGTTGGATCAATAGGCGTATTCTTTACTTTATTCCTTTTATTCCTTCGCGTTCTACCGGGTATTGCAATAGCAGAGGTGAAACTGATTCTGAAAAGCTCAAGTGATCAGGTGAAGCAAAAGCTTATTGCTGATGGTAAAATCAAGCCTGAGCAAGCGGAAGCTTACCAGGAGTCTCTGGAGAAATTTGATAGCGTAGATTACCTAAAAGTTTAAAGACAATGAGCAACACAAAATATATTTTAGGTCATTTTACAGATCCTGATGATTTGATGCACGGGATCGATAAATTACAGGAGAATAACATCAAGATCTATGATGTATACACTCCAATGCCTATCCACGGGATTGAAGATAAGCTTGGTTTAAAACGTTCACGCTTGCCTATCGCAGCTTTTTGCTTCGGTTTAACCGGGACGTTCACTGCTTTCTCAATGATATATTACATGCTGGTTTACGACTGGCCAATGAATATCGGTGGTAAGCCTGCCTTTGCAATGCCCGACTTTGTGCCGGTATGTTTCGAGCTTACTATCCTATTTGCTTCCTACGGAATGATGTTCACCTTTTTCTTTGCGAACCATTTTTTCCCAGGGAGAGCTCCAAGGGTGATGGATCTGCGTGCTACTAACGATCGCTTTGTGATCGCTATAGACGCTCAGACTAATCCTTACCCTGATAAAATTAACGATTTGTTAAACTCAGCTGGTGCCGTAGAAATACTGCACAACGAAAGGAAATATGTTAGTTATGAATAAGCTCAGGATATTAGGTATCACCTTTTTAACAGTAGCCGCTGCTTCTGTTATTTCTTCCTGCGGCGATAGTAAAGGCCGTGGCTGGGAGTTCGCTCGTAATATGTATGACCCGATTGCATACAATTATGATCAACCCAATAAGAATTTCGCCAACGGACAAACTGCTCAGATTCCACCTGCCGGTACAAATCCGATAGGTTACGATAAAATGGAAGAGTACCCGAACACGCCCGAAGGCCTGGCTGCGGCAGAAGCGACTTTGAAAAATCCGTTTCCTGTAAATCAGCAAAACCTTGCCCAGGGTAAAGTTCTATACAATCATATGTGTTCTCATTGCCACGGTGCTCAAGGTAACGGTGATGGTGAGATTATAAAGTTGGAAAAATTCCCCGCTCCCCCTTCATATTCTAAAGGGACGTCTTCAAGAGGCGGTTCTATGAGTGCTATGTCTGACGGTAGAATTTTCCACACTATTACTCATGGACTAAACCTTATGGGCCCCCATCGTAGTCAACTGTCTCCGGCAGAGAGATGGAAAATTGTAATGTACGTTCATGAATTGCAAAAAGTTCAATAGTAAATTGTTTTAGCCAAAATGGGAACTCACAGTCATACACATAATTTCAACGAGCAATTCGAATTTTCAGGAAAAGCTAAAACCTGGAGTTTAATTGCTATTGCTATAGGAGTACTTGCAATTGTCTACGGATTCTTTCTGGATCCACACGTAGAACACAGAGCTGAACGTACTTTTTCTAATCTTTTACTGATGGGATATTACTTTACCTGTGTTTGTGCTGCAGGTGCCTTCTTCCTGGCGCTTCAGTTTGTTGCACAGGCGGGCTGGTCAGCAGGCTTACTTCGCGTGCCTCAGGCTTTTGCCAGAGTATTACCTATCGCCTCTGTAGTGTTAATCATTATTATCGCTGCAGGATTGCTTTCCCACAACTTGTACCATCACTGGACACTGGAGGGGATTGCTGAGGAGGGACATCCTAATTATGATCATCTCATTGCTGGTAAGGCAGGTTACCTGAACATTCCGTTCTTTCTTGCACGCCAGGTGATTTTTCTGGGTATCTATAGTATTTTCGCTATTGCCCTGGCCAGGTTTTCTTACAATGAAGATTTAGAAGGAGGTTTGAATAGCTACAACAAGAGCTTCAAGTACTCTGCTATTTTTCTTGTAATCTTCGGTTTTACTACTCCCATCTGGTCTTTTGATACCATCATGTCATTAGAGGCGCACTGGTTTTCTACCATGTTCGGATGGTATAACTTTGCGGCAATGTGGGTTAGTGGCTTGTGCGCTATTACTTTAACAATCATTCTGCTTAAGAAGTCGGGATACTTAACCTGGGTGAATGAAAATCACTTACACGACTTAGGTAAATTTATCTTCGCTTTCTCTATCTTCTGGACGTACGTTTGGTTTGCACAGTTCCTTTTGATCTGGTACGCTAACATCCCTGAAGAAACAGTTTATTTTTATAAAAGATGGGAGCCTAGTTATAAGCCTTGGTTTTGGATAAATATCGCTATCAATTTCCTTGCACCGGTATTGATTCTGATGACGAGGGATGCAAAGCGAAAGACTGCCGTACTTACATTTGTTTGTATCATGTTGTTATGCGGACACTGGCTGGATTACTACATGATGATCATGCCAGGTACTATGGAGGAAAACCATACGTTTGGTATCACTGAAGTTGGTATTGCCCTTGGATTCGCAGGTTTGTTCAGCTTCCTGATGCTTACTCAGCTTGCTAAAAAGCCACTTGTAGCACGAAACCACCCTTTCCTGGAGGAAAGTTTACATCACCATATTTAAACGTTAACGGAACTAATTTTATAGATAATAAAATGGGGTTTATTAAAATTTCTAAGTTCAGGTTTTTGCTCACAGGGCTTGTTCTTTTCTTTCTAATGATAGGGCAAACGGTTTCTGCACAGGAAGAGCCGAACGCCGCTCTGACAGATACTGCTCAGGAGCTAAATTCTTCTACCGGTTCGATCGGTGATACTCCTTCGGCTGTTATGTCTTCAGATGATTCAGAAACAGACGATGAAAGTACCCTTGCCGCTGCTGAAGAAGTTGTAGATAATTCTGCATTATATAAGTCGGTATACTTTTACTTATTGTTATTCGTGCTTTTATGTATTTTCCTGGGAATTATCGGGAAGGTGCTGAAGGTGTATGAACTTACCAGGGAGGTTCAGGGCAAGAAAGGCGGAATTAACTGGAATGCTATACAGAGCGTTCTTTTTATCCTTTTCCTGGTTGCAGGCCTGTATGGTACTTATTGGTCATACGACATCTGGGGCAATATGGCATCTGGGGAGTCTGCTTCCGTTCATGGAGACAGGTTAGACGCAATGATGTATATCACCATCACGATCACTACTATCGTATTTGTAATTACTCAGATCCTGTTGTTTGGCTTCGCGTTCAAATACACAGGGTCTAATACTCGTAAAGCATACTATTATCCGCACAACAACGCCCTTGAAAGACTTTGGACAATTATTCCTGCCTTAGTGCTTACTGGATTAGTGGTGTTCGGTTTCTTTACCTGGAGAAGTATCACCAACCCAAGCGAAGAAGAGCGGAACAACGCACTTAGTCTTGAAGTAACTGGTGAGCAGTTTAAATGGAACGTACGTTATGCCGGTGCAGACAATCAGTTAGGTTTACGGAACTATAAGCTGACTACACCTACAAACACGCTGGGTATTGATTTTCGTGATAAGAAGAGCTGGGACGATAAATTGGGTCCTGAAATCGTTCTTCCTGTAGGTCGTCCGGTTCGGGTGACTATCAACTCTAAAGACGTGTTGCACAGCTTTTACCTGCCTAACTTCCGGGTTCAAATGAACGCGGTTCCGGGGATGCCAACGTATTTCCAATTTACGCCGAAGTTCACTACGGAAGAGATGAGGGAAAAGATCAACAACCCGACCTTCAACTACACTTTATTATGTGCTAAAATTTGTGGTTCCGGGCACTATAACATGCAGTACAGAGTTACAGTTGTAAGTGAAAAAGAATATGAAGAATGGATTGTGAAACAGCCTTTATTCTTCAATGATGATATGAAAAAGGAACTACAGGCAGCTCAGCAAACAGAAGTTCCTGCCAATAACAACTTAGCTATTAATAATTAAAATACGATAGAGCGATATTATTATGTCAAGCACTACAATTCATAATACAATAGAGCACTCAGGACATGGGCATGATGACCACGGTCATCACCACCACGAAACCTTCATTACCAAGTACATCTTCAGCCAGGATCACAAAATGATCGCTAAGCAGTTCCTTATCACCGGAATTATTATGGGGGTGATCGGGATGCTTCTTTCGATCCTTTTCCGTATTCAGCTGGGTTGGCCTGATCAAAGTTTTCCTTTGCTGGAAACATTTTTAGGTAAATGGGCAGAAGGCGGACGTATTAAGCCGGACTTCTATCTGGCCCTGGTAACCATCCATGGTACCATCATGGTGTTCTTTGTGTTGACAGCTGGTTTAAGTGGTACATTCAGTAACTTACTTATCCCGCTTCAGTTAGGCGCACGAGATATGGCTTCTCCCTTCCTGAACATGCTATCGTACTGGTTTTTCCTTGCGGCGTGCGTGATCATGATGACTTCTTTCTTTGTAGAAAGCGGACCAGCAAGTGCCGGTTGGACTATCTATCCACCACTTTCGGCCTTACCACAGTCTATCTCCGGATCAGCAGCAGGTATGTCGCTCTGGTTGGCGAGTATGGTATTGTTCATTGCCTCTTCGTTGATGGGTGCTTTGAATTATATCAGTACTATTCTTAACATGCGTACTAAAGGTATGGACCTCTGGAAAATGCCTTTGACCATATGGGCGTTATTCCTTACAGCTGTACTAGGGGTACTTTCATTCCCGGTTCTTGTTGCAGGTGTGGTGTTACTAATCTTTGACCGTAGCGTTGGAACCAGCTTTTATCTTTCAGACATCGTTGTTCAAGGTCAAATCTTGCCTCAGCAGGGGGGAAGCCCAATCCTGTTCCAACACTTGTTCTGGTTCCTGGGTCACCCAGAGGTATACATTGTAATTATGCCTGCTTTGGGTATCACATCTGAAGTAATAGCGACTAACGCCCGTAAACCAATTTTCGGGTACCACGCGATGGTTTATTCCTTGATCGGTATTACCATTCTTTCCTTCATCGTTTGGGGACACCACATGTTTGTAACTGGTATGAACCCGTTCCTTGGAGGGGTGTTTATGATTACTACGCTGATCATTGCAGTACCCTCAGCTGTAAAAACGTTTAACTATTTAGCCACCTTGTGGAGAGGAAACATCCGGTTTACTCCAGCAATGTTATTTGCAATCGGGTTGGTATCCTTCTTTATTTCCGGAGGTTTAACTGGTATCTTTTTGGGTAATGCAGCATTGGATATTAACCTTCACGATACCTATTTCGTAGTTGCCCACTTCCATTTGGTAATGGGATCTGCAGCTATCTTCGGTATGCTGTGTGGTGTTTACCATTGGTTCCCGAAAATGTTCGGAAGAATGATGGACGATAAACTAGCTTACCTACACTTTTGGTTAACATTCATCGGTGCATACCTGGTATTTTTCCCAATGCACTTTATGGGACTGGATGGCGTGCCTCGCCGTTACTACGCTTTCACCGAGTTCGAATTCATGAAAGAATGGTTAACTGTAAATACATTCGTTTCTTGGGCTGCCATCGTAGCTGCTATTGGTCAGATTGCCTTTCTTTGGAACTTCTTCTACTCAATTTTCTACGGAAAGAAGGCTACTCAAAATCCATGGGAATCTAATACATTGGAGTGGACAACGCCGGTAGAACACCTGCACGGTAACTGGCCGGGTGAAATACCAACGGTGTATCGTTGGCCTTACGACTACAGCAAACCTGGTCACTCTGAGGACTTTATCCCTCAGACGACACCTTTCTCTCAAACCATGAGCTCTAATCTTCCACATGATTTCGAAGGAAATCCAGAGGCAGAGCGTATTCAGTTAGAATGGCAGAAAAAGCAGCAGGCAGAAGCTGAACAAGGGGTTTAATAGCAAAATAAATTAAATTTTTGGGGTATCTGCCGTAAGCTAATTACTTACAGATACCCCAAATTTGTATAAAGAGAGATATGTATCCGTCAAGCGAAAGGAGGTTTCTTGCAGCTAATCTGATAGCGATAGTTGCGCTTTTTGTCCTTATCCTTGCCGGAGGGGTAGTTAGAAGTACGGGTTCTGGTATGGGATGCCCGGATTGGCCGAAGTGTTTCGATCAATATGTACCTCCAACGCATGTCTCACAGCTACCGGAGGGTTATCAGCATAAGTTCGTTGAAGGGCGGGTTAAAAAAAATGAGCGTTTCGCCAGAAGTTTAGATCTTCTGGGTTTTGGCTCCCTAGCTGAAAAGATCAGAAACGACAAGAGTATTTTGGAGCCGGAGAGCTTTAATGCGGCAAAGACCTGGACAGAGTATGTCAATCGCTTAATTGGCGCACTTACTGGCTTGGTGTTGCTAGCCTGTGCCGTACTCTCCCTAACCTACATCAAGTCGAAAAAGAGAATCTTTTTCCTGAGCGTATTTAATCTCTTTTTAGTAGTATTTCAGGCTTGGCTGGGGTCGATTGTGGTCTCCACCAATTTATTATCCTGGGTAGTAACAATTCATATGTTACTGGCTCTGGCAATTGTTGGGATCACTATTTATACTTATTTCCATGCCCGTATTTTAAGGGACAGGCAAATACTGGCAAACAAAGCGCCTGGAGTGATAAAAACACTGGCAGTAGTTTCTGTTGGCCTTACGGTAGTTCAAATCGCAATCGGGACAGAGGTCCGCGAAGGTATAGATGCTATAGCAACGGCTTTGGACTTCGCAAATCGTGATTCATGGGTATCGCAGGTTGGGTTTAGCTTTAGCTTGCACAGGAACTTGTCCATTTTAGTGTTGCTGGTTAATCTTGCGCTTCTGGTCCTTATGAGAAGGAAATATCTTGGGAATAGCCATCAATTCAAGTTCGTTAGCTATGTGGTGCTGTTGATATTTGCGCAGTTAATCACCGGGATTACACTTTCTTACATGGCGCTGCCACCGGTATCACAAGCCCTGCATATCCTGCTAGCGAGTTTGGCCTTCGGAGCACAGTACTATCTGTTGCTAATCCTTAAGCAAAGTAAATTGTACAAATAATTAGGAAGAATTGGGCGAGGGAAGTTTTATATCGGACTTTAAGAAGCTTATTAAACTTAGGCTTACATTTTTAGTGGTTTTTTCAGCTTCTGTTTCCTTCCTCATCGGAAGTAAGGAACAAGGGGCGATTAACTGGATCAACTGGATCATTTTGACTATAGGCGGCTTTTTAGTCACCGGAGCGGCCAATGGATTCAATGAGATTATTGAAAAGGACTTGGATAAACTGATGTCAAGAACGAGTGATCGCCCGATTCCTGCAGGTAGGATGACTACCGGGCAGGCGCTGGTTTTGAGTCTGTTCATGGGCTTAGCTGGGACATTGATTCTTGTTCGGCTGAACTTTCTTACAGGTGTCCTGTCAGTCTTTTCGATCTTTTTATATGCGTTCTTATACACGCCATCAAAGCGGAAAAGCCCGATTGCTGTCTTTGTTGGAGCATTTCCCGGAGCCTTGCCACCGCTGATTGGCTATTTCGCGGCTTTCGACAATCCGCAAATCTCCTGGATACCAATCATCCTCTTTTTGATCCAGTTTGTGTGGCAGTTTCCGCATTTCTGGTCAATTGCCTGGGTACTCGACGATGATTACAAAAAGGCCGGATTCAGATTGTTACCTACTACAAAAAGGGATAAGATCAGCGCTTTTATGACTTTCCTTTCCACCATCGTACTTGTGCCGGTAAGTTTGATTCCCACTTTTATGGGCTTCGGTGGCTATGTAATAGGTGGAGTGTCATTAATTGCAGGACTGGTATTTGTTTGGTATGGTTATCTGTTGTATAGAAACCTTGATGTTTCCTCCGCAAGGAAGGTAATGTTCACTTCATTTTTTTATTTGCCTTTAGTTCAGTTAGTGTTGTTGTTTGATTTTGTTAGATAAATATGTTGACGTATATGGTACCGAGTTCTGTTGATCAGGATAGATTAAACCTGAGACCCAAGAAATTTTTGATGTGGTTATTCATCATCACGTCCTTCATGCTTTTTGCTGCCTTAACCAGTGGCTTTATTGTGTACACGGCCGGCGACCCCTCGAGAGGAATAAAAATGATCCTGCCAAAGCTGTTTTTATATAGCTCTATCGCTATTGTAGCCAGCAGCGTAACCATGCATCTTGCATATGGGGCAGCAAAGAAGTTGCAATTTAGCAGACAGCGCCTGTTCCTGGCCATCACCATCGTGTTGGGTATCTTATTTTTTGTCATGCAGTTGCTTTCGTGGCGAGGTTTGATTGAGAACGGCGTCTATTTTGTAAACCCAAATGCTTCTCAATCCTTTCTTTATGTACTAACGGGAGCACATTTACTCCACATTTTTGCGGGGCTCATAGTGCTGCTAACTAGTTTTGCCGGAACTTTCAAAAGCGTTGCTCAGGTAAAGAACGTTTTTCGGATGGAGATGGCCGCCATTTTCTGGCATTTTCTGGATATACTATGGATTTATTTATATGTTTTCTTACTTTTGAACCAATAACTTAATATGAGTACTACTACTGTTTCGAAATTAGACGAAGTAAAAACGGGCGCCTGGGACGGTGGCACCTCGCCAGTAAATGTCGAGTACGGAAAGATCATGATGTGGTTCTTCCTGTTGTCAGATGCTTTTACATTTTCCGCATTTTTGATTTATTACGGTGCAATAAGGTTTAGTAAAGTTTTTTGGCCTGATCCTGATGTTGTATTCCAGTCTATTCCCGGGGTAGCGGATCATGGTTATCCTCTTGTCTTTGTGGGTATCATGACTTTTATCCTGATCATGAGTTCTGTTACGATGGTACTAGCGGTAGAAGCAGGCCATAGAGGTTCGAAAAAGGAAGTAGTTAACTGGATGATCTGGACTATCATCGGTGGAATAACATTCCTTGGCTGTCAGGCTCTTGAGTGGTCACACTTGCATCATGAAGGTTATTGGTGGGGAAGTATCCCTGAAAGTTATAAAGGTATCGAGCAGGTCGGCGCTCTCCAGTTCGCCAATCTCTTTTTTACCATCACAGGCTTCCATGGATTCCACGTATTTAGCGGGGTAATTATCAACATTATAATCCTGTTTATGACCCTGGGTAACGTTTTTGAGAAACGCGGTACCTATCTGATGGTTGAGAAGGTAGGTCTTTACTGGCACTTTGTAGACCTTGTTTGGGTCTTCGTATTTACCTTCTTTTATCTGGTTTAACTTTAGATTTTACAGAAATGGCTGAACATACACATTCACACGATAATGGGCATGATGAACATGCCTCAATGTCTAAAAAGAAGATCTGGCAAGTATTCTTCTATTTGCTGGGAATTACAGCGCTTGAGTTTTTTATCGCTTTAGTTGTTATTCCTAAGTTTGGAATGAGCCAGGGGGTAGCGAACTTTATTTATATTGTTCTGACGCTCTGGAAGGCTTTCTATATCGTTGCTTACTTCATGCACTTGAAGTTTGAGAAATATGCCTTCATCTCCAGCATTGTTGTTTCACTAGTTTTTATAGTTTACTTTATTGTCTTGATGCTGACAGAAGGAGCATATCTCCATACTCATATGCCTCGCTAATGAGCAACAAATCTTCTTCTTTAAAAAAAGTTTTAATCCTGGTATCCATCCTTGCGGTACCAGGATTTTTATATTATTTACTACAGGAAAAAGGGAAAAACCGATACCGTCCTCTCAGTATTTACGGGCCTAAGGAAGTTGCTTCTACCTTTCACACAAAACGTGGTAAGAAAATTCCGGACACCATTTATCATCAAATAGGTAATTTTAAGCTTGTCGGTAGAACAGGCGACTCGGTAGCTTTTCCGGCTGATACGGGTAAGATAGCGGTCGTTCATTTCTTTGACACAAAGTGTAAAACTTGTCCGGGCATCCCCGTTATGCAAAGAGTGGCGGAAGTTTACAACGATAACCAAATGGTTCTCTTTTATTCTATTGCGGTTGATAAAACCGGCAACGATTCCGCAGTGCTTGCCAAACTATCCGACTCACTCAACACACATGGTGCCAACTGGAGGTTTTTAGGAGGCAACTCGGGGGAGATATCCGATCTAGCGCGGAAGGAGTTTTTAGTTGATGTCTTCGAGCGAAAAACAGGAGATACGGTGACTAGTCCGATAATTGTGCTGGTAGATCCCAGAAAGCGCATACGTGGTTTTTACGATGCTTCTAGTAGAGAACAGGTTGATAAATTATTGGACGAAATAAAGGTCCAGATTGCTGAAGAGCTGCGTCAGGTGGCCCATTACTAAATTTGGTATGAACGACAAGGTAGTTTTACGACTGGTTACAGTTGTTTCCATTTTTGTTTTTTTAGTTGTCGCCGTACTGCAGGCGAAAGTTATTAATATCTTCCCGGAAGGGACTGAGGTCCCTCAGTGGGTATTTAACCTGCCGAGGCTAAATGCGTTTATCAATGGAACCTGTAGCGTTCTTTTGGTGATTTCCCTAATTCAAATTAAGAATCGCAACATACGTACGCACAAGATACTTAACGTCATTACGTTTATTCTGTCTTCTCTGTTCCTGGTTTCGTATATCATCTTTCATGCAACAGGTATTCGTACTAGTTACGGAGGCGAAGGGCTGGTGCGATATATCTATTATTTTATCCTGATCACACACATAATCCTTGCCGCGGTCGTCCTACCACTGGTGTTACTTAGCTTTTATAGTGGACTCCAGATGAATGTTGCGCGGCATCGGAAGCTCGTGCGTTGGAGCTTCCCGATATGGTTATATGTAACGGTGACCGGCGTAATTGTTTATGTAATGATTGCCCCTTATTATACCTTTTAGCCTGGAAAATGATAGCAGGATAGTCGTTTATAGGGATCTTTAGTATAATTTTGTACTATGAAAGTTTTTAGGTTTTGTGTTGTCGCTTTATGCTTGGGGATGGTCCTGACTTTTCATAACCAGGCTTCTGCTCAGTGTGCTATGTGTAGTATGAATGCAGAGAATTCCGTGCAAAACGGAAATACACAAGGGAAGGGGTTGAACGATGGGATTCTATACTTGCTCGCTGCACCTTATTTGGCAGTGGCTGCAGTAGGTTATCTATGGTACAAGCGATATAGGAAGAAGAACGTTACTATCGAACTGCCGGAAGAAAGAATTCATCTCAATTAAGTGGAGATATTGAAGGCTGATGACTTCAATATTCAAAGCAGTAGCTGAGTCAAGGTGCCCCAGGTGCCGGAGAGGAAAAATTTTTCCCGGAGCCACGTATAGTCTGGGAGTGCAACGAATGGACGAGCATTGCCCGAACTGAGGTTTGAAGTTTGAGGTGGAGCCGGGCTACTTTTAGGCAGCACTATGTATAAGTTAGGCCTTTAACGTGGCCGAAATGCAGGAACAGCCCTTCTGACCTTCTATGTTACTGCTTAAGGTCCTTTACTCTATCTCGGGGTGATTTTTGCCGTGATCTTGATGCTCGTTCCATTTAATTACCGGTATTCGCGGGTAATTTTTCTGCATTGGTTGTCTCAAAAGTAAAATATAACCCTGATCTTGATAAATGATTACTAGATCCACCTTAGATTTTCTTTCCAAGCTCCAGGAAAACAACCACCGGGAATGGTTTCAGGAGCATAAGAGTGAGTATGAAAGTGCCAGAGAGAACGTTTATGAGTTTACTTTGGCTCTTATAAAAATATTATCTGAAATTGATCCGACGGTGCCAGCTGATCTCGACCCCAAAAACTGTGTGATGAGGATCTACAGGGATATTCGTTTCAGCAAAGACAAAACGCCCTACAAAACTAATTTTGGCATTGCCATTTCTGGAAATGGGAAAAACTTTAAGGGGCCCGGATATTACTTCCATATCCAGCCGGGAAAGTCGTTCATTGCGGGAGGCTCCTGGTTTCCCGGAGCGGAGGAATTGAAAGCCATAAGGCAAGAGATCGACTATAATGCAAGCGACTTTCATGACTTAGTTAACGATGCCGCTTTTAAGGAGATGTTTGGGGATCTCGATACAGAGGGCAAGTTAAAGACTGTACCAAAAGGCTATTCTGCCGATCATCCTGAGATCGAATATCTGAAGCTTAAGAGCTTTACCGTTAGCCGGTTGGTGACAGATGCTGAGCTATCTAGCCCTAAGGTAAACGCTTTAGCGCAGGCAGCTTTCGAAAAATTATATCCTTTAATCGTTTTTTTACGTAATGCCATTGCTTAATATTGCAATTATGAAGAAATTGTTTTTCCTACTTTTTACGACTATGTGCCTCAGTTCTTGTGTAGTTTTATCTACAAAAAAATACAAAACACTGGTGGCAGAGCGTGATTCTCTTGCTAATGGCCTGAACGGCGCAAATGTTAAAATTACTAGCTTGGAGGAGGAGTTGACTCGTCTGCGTGCAGATACGGCTTCTCTTAATAATAGAATAGCTGCTCTGGAAGCTAAGCTTACCGGCCTGGATGCTAATTACGCATCTTTAAGGGCTAATAGTTCGTCAGAAATTAAGAAGCTGTCTGCTGATCTTCAGAAAAGGGAAGCCCGCTTGAAAGAGGTGGAAGATATCTTGCGCAAGCGGGACGAAGCGACTAACGCACTTCGCGATAAGCTCCAGAAGGCATTGCTGGGTTTTCAACAAAGCGGACTTACGGTAGAGATTCGGCATGGTAAGGTATACGTTTCGCTGACTGACAAACTCCTTTTCGATACGGGAAGTATCATCATTGATGAAAAAGGGAAGCAAGCCCTCACTGAACTTGCGAAGGTTTTGAAGACGCAGCCGGAAATCAATATTTCGGTGGAAGGTCATACCGACAATCAGCGGGTTGCTAATTTGGGTCAGATTAAGGATAACTGGGACTTAAGTGTGTTGAGAGCCACTTCAGTGGTTCGTTACCTTACTGACGTGCAGAAGATCGAAAATACGAGGATTACGGCAACCGGGAAAGGGCAGTATCAGCCCCTGGCAAGTGGTAACACACCTGAGGAACGTAGCCGCAACCGGAGAATTGAGATCGTTCTTTCGCCAAAGCTTGATGAACTGTACGATCTAATAAAGTAAGAGACGTTCGAAAAATTATATGGAAAAGCTGTAATGAGACTCATTACAGCTTTTTAAGTTTTAGAAAGGACTGTTGAATTCGTTAAAGCGAGGAAGTACTTTGTCTTTTGCGGACAAGATCACCTCGTCCTCGCTCAACCCCCACTTGATATTCAATTCAGGATCGTTCCATATCACACCGATCTCAGAGGCCTTGTCATACAGATTAGTCACTTTATAGCTGAAGATGGTGTTGTCTTCAAGGGTGACGAAACCGTGCAGAAATCCAGGTGGGATCCAGAACATTTTAAAGTTATCGCCGCTCATTTCAATGCTTACATGTTGTCCGTAAGTTGCTGAGCCCTTCCTGATATCTACTGCGACATCAATGACCCTTCCCTGGATAACCCGTACTAATTTTCCCTGAGCAAATGGGTTTGCTTGTCCGTGAAGCCCCCGTAGTGTACCCCGTTGGGAGAAGGACTGATTATCCTGTACAAAATCTTCGTCAATACCTGCTTCGCTAAAAAGTTTCTTGTTATAGCTTTCGTAGAAGTAGCCGCGATCGTCTTTCCAGATTTTTGGTTCAATAATAATTAAGTCGGGGATAGAGGTTTGGATGAAGTTCATTATTAATCTACGTATTCCATCAAGGAGCTAAAGGAAACAAATCTATTTTTGAATTCTGCTGCATGCAGATCCATGATTTTTGGGATGTGATTTTCCTGAAAATCTTTCAGATTCCCAACGGTATCGATGACGAATTGAAGACAATAGGTGGTGCCTTCATTGGGCGAATCAAGAACTTTAAGAAGCCGTTTGGAAACCACCAGCGTGCTATCCATTACTTCTGGAATAAATCTATCGTTCATCCAATTCAACCACTCTTCATTTATGGCATCATCAATGATTATCGTGATGTTGTATAAAATCATTCGCGAAGATAAAACTTTAAATTCAGCTTAGCCCAGTGAATCGCCACGCAAAGTACGAAAGCGCTTCCGTGCTTCAGTAACATGCAGGCTTCCGGGATAGTCGGTGATTATTTTTTGGTAGAACACCTTTGCTTTTTCGGCGTCATTCAGCCGGGTTTCATAAAGATCCCCCAAAATAAAAAGAGCGTCGTCGGCCCATAGGTCGAAGCTAAAATTGTCTACGATAAGTTGCAATTGTGCTGTGGCCTTCGACAAATCGTTTTGTTTTAAATAGATTCTTGATTTCGCCATCAGGATATCATCGGCCAGGGAATTTCCCGGAAAAAGCACGTTAATGCTATCGAGCGCCGTTAACGCTTTATCCAGCATGTTGCTGAAGATGTAATGGTCAGCACGAGCATAGATCTTTAACGCATTTGTATCCGCTCTTGTGGCGGTGTTTTCCTGAATTAGCAAACTCAGATTCAGTGCGTCATTTGCAATTAGTTGAGAGGTGGAGCTCTTCAATACGTCCAGCTGGGCTTTAGCCCAGGCAAAATCCCCCTGAAAATAAGAAAGCTTGGCATTCCGGAATTTTGCTTCCTGGCCCGCGGGCTCGTTCGCGAAATCTTTCTCTACCTGGCCGTAAATTAAGGCAGCTTCCCAAACTTCACCTGTTAGTATGTAGACGTCGGCTAGTTCCAGCTTAATTTGGGAAACTATAGAGGGGGGCAAGGCTGGTACTTTTAGAGTCTCCTCTAATAGAAGTTCGGCCTCTTTCGCTTTTCCCAGATGCTGAGCTTGCAGCCGTGCCAATTGTCGCATCGCAAACACAGTGTTCCTGCCTTTACCAAATTCTTTTAGCATCTCCAGGTATTCTTTTTCCAGGGTAGTGAGCTCTGCCGGACTAAACTTCCTGGCAGTAAGCTGCTCGCTTTTAGCACTGAGGATCTGGATTTTGGAAGGGATGTAATATTGGTTTTTATCTCCCTTGGTAAGCAGGTATTGAAAACCTTCGACGGCTGGTGCGTAAGCTTTATTAGCTACAAGTAAAAGCGACAAATCATATACACGGTCTCCTTCTTCCTTCAATCGTTTGTCAAGCGCGATCGTCTGCCGCAAAGCTAAATCATATTGCTTCTGCTGCAGATAGACCCAGGAAAGCAGCTCAGAATAGGCAAGGTTCTGAGGATTTTTTTGTAGTCTTTTGATAAGCGTTTGTCTTAGCCCATTGTAATCTTCCGGTGTTTCAAATACCATCGAAAAGGTACTCTTCGCCTGATTCACGATCTGATCGCTCTCCTGCGGAACACTCATCAGGTTAATATATTCCTCTACCAGCATGGGCTTGTTCTTCTGAAAGCGATACAAAGACAGCAGGTCAAAGGCAAATGCCATGTCGTCATTTAAAACTTTTCTGCCGTTCAGCAGCGTCTTTATGGCATAGTCAAACGCATCAGCACGGTAGAAGTTGATTGACAACTCGCGGATAGCGTATTCATTTTTTTGAAGATTCCGAACCAGGCCGTTGTACCAGTCGGCCGCCTTTTCTTGCTGACCGCGTTCCTGCAGTAATTTCCCGTAATCTACCTGGTAGGTGTAGTTGTCAGGGAATGTTTTTATCATGTTTTTGATCACCTTTTCTGCTTCATCATGTTTTTTTAAGTTGAAAAGGGAATTCAGATACTGGTCGTAGTAGCCCGCGCTATTTTGCCTGAAAAGCTTCTCATAGATAGTGAGAGCCTTATCAAACTCGCCGTTCTGATAATATTGCGCAGCCAGGGCATCCTCATTGCTTCTTTGAGAGAAAGCGGAGGAGATAGTAAAAATGAGTAGTAAATGCAGAACCAGTTTTTTCATGCAGCGCTATCCTTGCTAGTTAAAGATAACGACTAATGCTTTGTTTTAATGTATCTATGTAAAAATGCTGTATTCTAAATGTTACTTCTCTTAAAACCTAAAACGGTTATTTTAGTAATTCAAACTTGGTTTTTCACAGAGGGGTTCGGATGCTTATGCAAATTATAGTTAAGATCGTTTTATGTATTTTTCTGTTAGGGATCGGTGCCAGCTGTCGGGAGGGTAAAAATGTAAGAATTGTCCCCGTTGAGGACTTTTTCAGAAGCCCTGAAATGACTAGCTTCCAGATTTCCCCTGACGGACAGTACATCTCTTACCTGAAACCCTTCAAAAATCGTCTTAATATTTTCGTCCAAACGTTGGATGGCAAAAATGTAAAACGTATCACTGAAATAGACAATAGTAACGTTACTTATTATAGTTGGGCCAGCAATGATCAGCTGTTGTTCAGAACGGATCGGAGCAGTGGCGCTTTCCTGTATTCAGTGTTTAAAGATGGGAGCAATTTTAAAGAGCTGATTTCGGATGAACGGGTTAATTTGAAGCTAATCAATACCAAAAATTTTTATGGAAACCGGGTGCTGGTGGGGTTGAACAGGCGCGACTCTACCGTGTTTGATGCCTATAGCCTCAATCTCCGCACTGGCGACCTGAAGCTGGAGGAGAAAAATCCAGGAAACATTTTCCAATGGTATGCCGACGAGAATGGAAAGCTTAGGATGGCAATGGCTAGCGACGGTGTGAATGAAACCTTGCTATTTCGGATCAGTGAGAATGATCGGTTTAAGCCTGTTATCTCAAATAACTTCAAGAGCCGGATTATTCCTGTAGGCTTTTGCGGAAGCAACAAGAATTGTATTTATGCATTGTCGAATGTCAATCGCGACAAGCTGCATCTTGTCAAATTCAACTGCAATACGGGTAAAGAGATGGAGACGATCTTTAGTCATGACGAGGTGGATGTTTCCGAAGGGGGCTACTCGAACAAACGCCGTAAACTTATCTTCGCTGGTTATGAAACCTGGAAAAAGGAACGGCACTATATAGACGATTCTTCAAGAGTTGTTTACGCAGCTTTGCAGAAGCAAATGCCGAATACAGAGATCGTTCTAGTTGATCAGGACGCTCTAGGCACGAAATACATTGTTAAAACGTTTACTGATCGCTCTCCCGGTGCCTTCTACCTCTATACAACAGCTGATAATAAACTTCTGAAGCTTAGTGATGTTAACTCTTCTATTCAAGAGGAAGAGATGTGTAAAATGGAGCCGCTATCTTTCAAGAGCCGCGACGGAAAGGTAATCCATGGGTACCTGACCCTGCCTCTGAACGGAACCGCTAAAAATTTACCCGTAGTGGTGCTGCCTCATGGAGGTCCGTCCAATAGAAACTCCTGGGGATTTAGTGCCGAAGTGCAATTTCTGGCCAACAGGGGATATGCCGTTTTCCAGATCAACTATCGGGGCTCCGATGGCTATGGGAAGCAGTTTTGGATCAGTGGCTTTAAAAAGTGGGGAACGGATATGCAGAATGATATTACGGATGGAGTAAAATGGTTGATTAGTGAAGGCGTAGCCAACCCAAAGAAAATTGCTATTTACGGCTCCGGTTTCGGTGGGTTCAGCGCCATGCATGGCCTCTGTTTTCAACCCGATTTGTATGTCTGCGGTGCCTCTCAGTCGGGATATTTAAATTTGTTTACCTATCTCAAAGCCGTTCCGCCTTATTATAAACCTATCCTCCAGATGTATTATGAGATGGTAGGGAATCCCGAAAAGGACATGGATTACCTGAGAGCCGTTTCTCCTGTTTTTCATGCGGATAAGATAAAAGCTCCGGTTCTGATTGCGCAGGATGCGAAGGATCCACGGGTTAAGGTGAACGAAACAAACCAGTTTGTGAAGGAGCTCAAGAAAAGGCAAATTCCTGTTACCTACATCGTGAAAGAGAAGGAGCGTTATACCTTGCGTAACCCCGAGAACAGAATTGATTTCTACAGGCAGTTGGAAGATTTTCTTGAAAAAAATCTGAAATAGAGATTTGTGGAATGAGATTTCAAGCTTCTTCATACCGGAAAAATTTCTTCCTTAATATAACCTTCATCGTTTTAGTGCTATTGTCTTTGCTGGCAGCACTGTCTATCGCTTATAATCTTACGAAAGACCAAGTTCGAAGTGAGTTTGAGGCAAAAAAAATAGATGTGCTGGAGGAAACCGTGAGGCCCTATAATGATTTTTTTCAGAACACGTTGCCTGAGGTCTCTTTTTATCAAGGCTACCTTGATTCTACTTCTGCTGCAAAGTTTGCATACACTGTTTTGCGGGAGTACAAGTTTATTTCCAGCATCGTCTTTTACGATACTCAGATCTCGAACCGGCCTTCACCGATTGCTTTTCGATCGCATAATCTCTATATATCCCCGGTCTCCATTTATCAATTCAAAAGAGATAGCACCAATTTTACGCTTATTTATCACCGTCGAAATGAGGGTCCTATTTCACTGCGTTACCTGGAGGAGTTTAATAAAGTTGCCGGGAAATTAGCTGCGCATGTTGAGGTTACAGACTCGGTAAAGGCAATGGCAGGCGAAGAGTTTGCAAACGTATTTTACAATATCACGCAAAATCGCGTAACGTATATGAATATCCCCCGGGAGGAAGATCTGAAGGTATTTAAACAGCTGATGTTTGACCCCTCAGAGCGACCGGTTGTTTTTGAGCAGGATGTGCTATCGTTTAAACTTAACGCCTACGAGTTCAGAGTGGTAAATAGCCACCCACAACTCTATCAATTCGTGACTATTAAACCAATTGTTTATGAGGCGGTGGGCGAAGGCGACAGGTACGTTACTACGGAAATACCACTATCAGGCGCTTTTGCCGATTATAAGCTCTATTTCAGGTCCACTGAAGAACACCTGTTGTCCCGGGTTAATAGTAAATTCTTGCCGGTGGCGCTAATTATCCTGGTTGTATATCTGGTGCTCGGCTTTATCGGTTACTTGATTTACAGGAACCTCTATATCAATAACCGCCTGTTCAAGCTGCAATACGACTTCCTCAATAACCTAACTCACGAGTTTAAGACACCTGTAAGTGTAATCAAGATTGCCGGGAATAATATCAGAAGCGCAAAAGAGCTTTCAGAGCGGGAGCGTTTGCATTATGGAAAAATTCTTGATGAGGAGGCGGATAAGCTGAATGATCTGATGAACAAGCTGCTGTCGTTCACACAGATCGAAAACCAGAGTATTCAAATCAAAAAGGAGGAGATTAACCTCGACGTTTTTGTTCAGAATCTTGTTGATGCTTACCAGATCAAGTATCCGGAGTTTGAGATCAAGTATGATATCCGCAATGTAGAGCGATTTAACAGCGACCCTGTATTGCTTACCAGCATTTTTCAGAATTTGATTGATAATGCCTATAAATATTCCATGCCCAAACGAAAGATCCTGGATATTTCTATTAGTTTAGAGAGGGGCAATATTATCTTCCGATTTGCTGATCAGGGTATTGGCATCCCCAAAGAAGAGATGAACAATATTTTCCAGAAGTTCTACCGCATTCAAAGTCAGTACAACCAGCAGGGTAGCGTGGGCCTGGGATTGGCTTTTTGCAAAGAACTGGTTAATTTTATGAACGGACAGATTTCTGTAAAGAGTAAAGTCGGAGTCGGCTCTGAGTTTACTATAATACTTCCTTATAATGACTAACATGAAGAAAGATATCAAAGTTGCCATTGTTGAAGATGATGAAAACCTTCGGTTTCTGGTTGCCCACCGCCTGCAATCAGAAGGGTATACAGTACTTGAAGCATCGGATGGAGATGAAGCTGAGAAATTGATTCTGGAAGAAAAGCCAGAAATTGTATTGTTGGACTGGATGCTGCCAGGAAAACAAGGATCGGATGTGTGCAAGGCCGTGAGGGAAAAAGGTTTTGAAAACATCGTGATTATGATGACTGCTAAAGCGCAGGACGTTGATAAGATTGATGCCTATAGTTTCGGAGTAAGCGACTATGTCACTAAGCCGTTTAACATGGACGTATTGGTAGCGCTGATTGAGAACAAGGTGAAATTTGTAATTAACAACGAACGCTCTGAGGTAGGCAAGTTCGGAAATATGGAACATCATCCGAATACTCATTCGCTATTGAAGGATGGAAAGAAGATCGAACTTACTATTCTTGAGAACCGAATTCTGCTTTATTTTCTTAAAAATGCCAATAAGGTGATTCACCGGGATGAGCTGATGATGGTAGTATGGGGATATAATTCGGATGTGAACACGCGCACGCTAGACATGCACATCGTACGGCTGCGTAAGAAGATTGAAGACAATCCGGACTCACCTCATTATCTCCAAACGGTACGGGGAATAGGGTATAAATTTGTAGCATAAGCATGAAAACCGGGCGACCGGTTTTTTTTTTTGTCTTGTTGTCTCTACCTAAAACTCCGGATAGGTACAGTCTTACAGTGGGCTAACCAGACTGGCAAGATAAACCAGAATAAACTGTAAGATCATCGTCCCGTCAAGGAGAAGAAAATAGTAGTATTCGTTTTTCTTAAATTCCGATTTGAAGATCAGCCACCCGGTGAGTACGATGGTCAGTGTTAAGGCGAAGAAATATGCGTCGAACTCTTGTGTGAAGGCAAAAAGCAGCGTTACATAGGCTCCCAGCAGAAGTTGACAGAAATAATAAGCCTTTTTCTCGCCCAAAATAACGGGAATCGTTTTCAGCTCGTACCGTTTGTCCTGGTACAGATCCCGGATATCGAAAGGTACGGTGATGGCAGCAATGAAGAGAAAGCGCTTTGCTATTAAAAGAATGGTGTTGTTGACCGAAACGTTAAAGTCCTCCTGTTGCCCGATCTCCAGAATAGGCAGCAGGACACAGCTGAGGGACCAGATCAGGGCGATGAGAAACAGCTTCAAGCCCGGCACATTTCGCAAACCAAACTTTTTATCATTGATGCTGAAAATCGGCAAATTGTAGGTGACGGCAGTTACTGCCAGGAAAAACAACAGGACCTTCGAGGCGGTAGATACAAACAGCACTAAGGGGATGATCGAAAGCACGGCGATCAAGGTAAGTGTAATGATCATCCGGTAATGCGAAAATACCCATTTTACCCGCCTGAACAGTGATTGTTCAGGCTTTGCCGGCTTCGACATAATAGCGCTAAAGTTATAGAGCGCTAACGTCGAGCAAAATAGTAGTGCCAGCACGTACTCGTCACACCGGGCATCTAAAAGATGATAGGTTACACAAGCTTGAGCTACAGCACAAAGAGCTATAAAAACGTTGCTGAAAAGCAGGAAGTCTAACGTTTGCCTGATGGTTTTTTGTATGCTAAACGATCGGGGGTCTGGCATTAAACTATTGTTTTAAAGACGGTTAAGCCCGCTTTAACTCAAATATAGTTATTTCGGGTAATATTCCAACCCGGCCCGGGTAGCCCAGAAAACCGTATCCAACGTTTACATACAATTGCTGCTCTTGCTCCTGGTACAAGCCTGCCCATTCCTTATAGATGTATTGAACCGGGCTCCATTGCAGTTCCTCTAATCGTACACCAAATTGCATTCCGTGGGTGTGGCCACTGAACATTGCATCAATGTTTGTTTGTCCCAGGACCTGGGCACGCCAATGTGACGGGTCGTGCGATAGTAGCAACTTCACAGGTAAGTCGTCGGTGTTTTGCACGGCCAGATCAAGCCGCCCATGGCGGACGAAGCGTCCCGCTCCCCAGTTTTCTATGCCCAGTACTCCAATTTCCTCGCCATCTACTTTAAGTCGCCTATGGGTGTTCAATAGTAAATCCCAACCCATATTCTTGTGCGTTGCTTTCACGTCGGCAAGGTTTTTAGCCTTTGCAGCCGAGGGGCCCTTCCCATAATAATAATCACCGTAATCGTGATTTCCCAATACCGAGTAGACGCCGAGAGGCGCTTTTATTTTCGAGAAGATGTCTTGATAGTCGCGCATCTCAGAAGCAACGTTGTTGACAAGATCACCAGTGAAGAACACAAAATCAGGTTTTTCAGCCATTAGCATTTCTACGCCGCCCAGCACCGCTTTTTTATTATAAAAGCTGCCTGAATGCACATCTGAAATTTGAGCCATCCGTATGCCATCAAAAGCCTTGGGAAGATTCTTGAGGTAGAGCTTCCGTCGTTTTACCTGATAGTCGTGTGCTCCTGAGGCTATTCCCCAGGTTAAGGAGGCAAGCGGAATTGAGGCCATCACGAGTCCTGCTTTCACCAGAAACTCTGACCGTGGAATTTTATCTTCCTCCAAAGCGGTGTTGCTCGCTTTCGACAAAGCTGGCTCTTGCTTCTTTTTGCCCGTCCATTTGATAATTGCCCGCCTGATGTCGTCAGCAAACAGAAAAGGAAGGTAAAATACCTTTGTAACAAAGGTCAAAAAGAAAGCGACCAGAATAATGGCCCGGATGGAAAGGATCAGATTGAAGAAAATGCTGGCGAAAACCCCTGCAATCAACAGAAAAGAATAGCCCCACCAAATGTAGGTGAAGGTGTTTCTGGTTTTTTCTGTCTTCTTTTTGCTTAAGGTTTTAAGAGCATTGAGAATATACCAATCGATTATGAGCAGTAGTGAGCTGATAATAAGAAGCGGAATAATGCGATCTGACATCTTTATGAAAAGTCCGTTTTAGTTCAAAAGTCGTTAAGGCCGATTGAAATAATTTCTTCGGCAACTTAATCGGGCAAAAGTAATACTTGTTGGCTTAATACTTGTCGTCATCGAAGCCTTCTTCGTCATCATCATCGTTAAAGGAGGCATTGAACAAGCTGCCAAACATGTCTTTGAATGCATATCCCTTATCAAGGAACGATTTGCTGACTTGCGAAAACTCAGAAAGGCCATGAAGCAAGAATTCCATCAATAACAATTGCTGGTTTTCACTTAGACGGGGATGGAATTGTTTTATTACAGCTTTTAATCCGGGTACTGAATGTAACAGGTCCTTATATTCCTGTTGCGACTGGTCGTCCAGTAAAGTCAGGCTATTTCCACTGCCGAACCAGTTGATAATTTCGGAGTAAGGATTATTACCTTTTGATCTTTTTAGCTTTTCCGGATCCGGAAAGTACTGGATCATGAGCGTTTTAATGGCCTTTCCAACCAGAATATTTGCCACTTTCGCCGGACCTTCCTGCTCGCCTTCATAAACCAGCTCAATTTTGCCGGTGATGGCAGGGATTACACCAAGGAAGTCGGAGATGCGCACGAAGGTTTGCTTTTCTCCATTTACCAGCATCCTTCTTTCGGCGGTACTGATTAGGTTTTCGTAGGCCGAAATAGTAAGCCTTGCGGACACACCTGATTTCTTATCGATATACTCTGAATTTCTTGCTTCAAACGCAATCTGTTCCACCAGGTCTTTCACTAAACCGTCGGCTTCCACAGTTTCCCGTTGTTCTTTGGTTAAGGATGCCTCCTGCTGGGTAATCTTCCTGGAGATATCGATGCTTCTCGGGTAGTGGGTCAGGATTTGGCTTTCGATACGGTCTTTCAGCGGGGTAACAATCGAGCCGCGGTTGGTATAATCTTCAGGGTTTGCCGTAAATACAAACTGGACATCGAGGGGAAGCCGTAGTTTGAAGCCCCTGATCTGAATGTCTTTTTCTTGTAGGATGTTGAATAAAGCTACTTGAATACGCGCCTGCAAATCCGGTAGCTCGTTGATGACGAAGATGCTCCGGTGAGCGCGCGGAATCAGTCCAAAGTGAATTACCCGTTCATCCGAATACGTAAGTTTCAGGGTTGCAGCTTTGATCGGGTCAACGTCACCAATTAGATCCGCAACAGTTACGTCGGGAGTAGCCAATTTTTCTGTATAACGTTCTGATCGGTGTAGCCAGGCGATGGGAGTGTTGTCTCCCTGTTCTTCGATGCTGGTTCGGGCAAACCAGGAAATCGGTGCGAAGGGATCATCATACAGTTCTGATCCCGCTACATAGGGAATGTACTCATCCAGCAGGTTCACCATTAACCTTGCTAAACGCGTTTTTGCTTGTCCCCTCAGCCCTAGCAGCAGAATATTATGCTGTGACAAGATCGCAGTTTGAAGATCAGGCATCACCGTGTCCTCATACCCAATGATTCCTTCGAAACCAGCTTCTTTATTCTTAAGTTGTTTGATCAGATTTTCACGTAGTTCCTGTTTTATGGAGCGCGGCGTATATCCAGATTTTTTTAACTCACCAAATGTTTTAATATCAAGTAGTTTGTTCATTGTTTTTCTTTTTGTTGATGCTCAGCGTGAGCTGTTTCTGTGCTCTTCTGCAAATTGATGCAGCTTCGGATGCTGGCTATCTTACGGTTCTTCTCCGGTTGCGGATATAGTCTTCAAAGATATATTCACCTAAGCCTTTCAAGGAGCTGTAGAAAGCTTTACCACCATTTATTTCGGTAAACTTCCTGACGAATTGTTGTAAATAGGGGTCCCGTGCAATCATGAATGTAGTGATGGGGATGTTAAGTCGTTTACATTCGGCCGCTTTGTTCAACGTCTTGTTCACCACCTTTCTATCCAGACCTATACTGTTTTTGTAGTATTTCGCTCCTTCTTTTAAGCAGGTCGGCTTACCGTCGGTGATCATAAAGATCTGCTTATTGTGCGTTTTCCTGCGCCGTAAAATATCTACCGCCAACTCGAGGCCAGCATAAGTATTGGTATGGTACGGTCCCACCTGAAGGTAGGGGAGGTCTTTTAACGTGATCGGCCAGGCATCGTTCCCAAAAACCACAATATCGAGAGTATCTTTGGGGTACTTCGTCCGAATTAATTCGGCCAGCGCCATTGCCACTTTTTTTGCCGGCGTGATGCGGTCCTCTCCATACAGGATCATCGAGTGTGAAATGTCAATCATCAGCACGGTAGAGGTCAAGGTCTTGTAGTCTTTTTCTTCGACTTCCAGGTCTCGCTCCGTCATAGTAAAATCGCCTATGCCATGATTGATCTGTGCATTGTGGATGGAGGCAGTCATGTCAATTTGATCAAGACTGTCGCCAAATTGAAATTCCCGCCGGTCGGCGTTTTTCTCCTCTCCAAGCCCCGATAGATTCGTGTTGTGGCTCCCCTTTCCTGATTTTTTTAGTTTCCCGAAAATCTCTTCGAGCGCCGACTGCCGGATGCTTTGCTCGGTTTTGCCTGTTATCTTAAAGCCCCCTGGGTTGTTATCATCGTTGTCGATATACCCGCGCTGCTTCAGGTCGTCAATAAAATCGCCCATGCCGTACTCATCGGTGGTCAGATTGTACTGCTTATCAAGTTCGTTCATCCAGGCTAAAGCTTCGTTTGCGTCGCCGGCGGTATAGTTAAGTAGTTCGAGGAAAAGCTTTAGCAGTTCATCAAATCCACCCTTTGGTATTTCACGTGGAACATATTTGGAAAATGAATAACCCCGCATATTTCGCCTTTCTTCAGTTAATGATAACGGATAAACGAAGTTAATAGTTTGTGGCAGAGGGGATGTTAAGGGGATGTAAAATTGATGCTTAACCGATGATCGCCGCGATGTCGCTGAGGGTATAGTCAGGTGTAGCCCCGGTTTTAGAAGCTACGAGCGCACCCGCTCCACAAGCCTGGGTTAGAATGGTCCCTACCGGGAGCTCATCCAGCCATCCTTTCACGAAACTGGCCAAGAAGGCATCGCCGGCACCCACAGTGTCTGCTACGGTAACTTTGAATCCTTTATGGCTGAAGTACTCCCCTTCGTGATACGCTGCAGCTCCTTCGGCGCCAAGAGTAACACAGATAGTAGGAGTGTTTATTGCAATGCTTAACTCGGTAAGCAGGGTTTTTGTGTCTGATCCCCGAAGGTGGTATAAATTTTTAAGATAATCCAGTTCATGTTCGTTGATCTTCAAAAGGTTGCAGTGTTGCATCAGCTCCTCAAGAATTACAGAACTAAAATGAGGCGGGCGAAGGTTCATATCAAACACTTTGAACTTAGCCAGTGCCAGCAACTGCATAAGGGTTTTTCGGCTTATTTCGTTTCTGGCTGCCAGACTGCCATAGACCATTGCGTCTGCAGCTTGCGTAATGCGGGATAGTGCTTCATTAAAGTAGATTTCATCCCAGGCAACTGGTTCGACTATGATGTAGCTGGCTTGCATGTACTCATCCAGTTCTACATCAACTATTCCCGTTGGCAAGTCAAAATGCTCCTGTACCAGAGAAAAATCGAGCTTATACTGTTTCAGAAAATGTTTTAATTCCTGGCCCTCTTCGTCGCGGCCAATGCTGCTAATTAGCCGACTATCTACACCCTGCCGGGATAGGTGAAGCGCGACGTTCAAAGGCGCTCCGCCCACTTTTTTTCCGCTGGGCAATTTGTCCCACAAAACTTCACCAAAACATATTACCTGATGCATAAGGCGCTATTTTAAAGAGGGTAATTCATAAATGCTAAATCAGGAAAAAGTGTTTTAGATCTTGAAAGTATTTTTCGAAATAAGAACTTCGGGGAAAGACCGGAAATGATTGGACCTCAACCGATTTCTGAATCTACAAAAAGCTCGGCAGCGATGTGATCTGCAAAAAGCTTCCCCTCCCGTGTTAGCGTGATGATTTCGTCACTAACTTGAAGCCATCCTTTTTCAATAAATTCCTGAGCGTCTCCTGCGATGGCGGCCGCGACATCCGATCCATAAACAGAGCGAAGGTGGTTTAAGTTGAGCCCCCAGGCTGTTCTCAGCGCAGTCATGATGTATTCATTCACCCTATCCTCCGTCCTTAGTTTTTCTGTTTCGGCAGCTAGTTGGCCCAACTGAAGAGCTTCGATATACTTGCTGTTGTTGGCTACGTTCCATTGTCTGCTTTCGCCATTAAAGGAGTGCGCGGAGGGCCCTAATCCCAGATAGGAAACTCCTTTCCAATAGTTGGAGTTATGTTTGGAGTAACACCCTGGCTTTGCAAAATTTGAAATTTCGTAGTGCTCAAACCCAGCTTCCTCCAGCATCTCCATCAAAATAATAAACTGCTCAGCACTCTGCGTATCGTTCATCCCCGGCTGAGTTCCCTTGCGGATGGAGTGGGCCAGGGCAGTCTTTTGTTCCACCGTCATGGAATAGGCGGAGACGTGGGGTACCTCAAATTCTATAACCTTAGCGATGTTGCTTTTCCATTTTTTGTCGCTCAGAAGTGGATAACCGTAAATCAGATCAACAGTGATGTTTTCGAACCCTGCATCCTGCACTCGTTTAACAGCACTTTCGGCTTCAACAGCATTATGAGCACGGTTCATCCATTTCAGATCTTCCTCATAGAACGATTGAATGCCGATACTGAATCTGTTGATCGCAGTTTCCCTTAACGCTTTTACACTTATCGCATCCAGATCATCGGGATTTGCTTCGAGAGTAATTTCCGCGTTGGCTGCAAGCGAGAAGGTAGCCGCTATCTGATCTATAAATTTCTGAATCTCCGATGCTCCAATCAAAGAAGGTGTCCCTCCACCGAAATAAACCGTTTGAATCTCCTCTCCCTGGAGATAGTTGCTCTGCAGTTCCATCTCTTTATGCATGGCCCGTAGAAGCTCGTCCTTATATTTAAAGGAGGTGGTAAAATGGAAGTCGCAGTAGTGACATGCCTGTTTGCAGAAAGGAATGTGTAAATAGATGCCGGCCATTATGCAAAGTTACGCTCAAAAATTTGCCGGACTGCAAAAAATGTTATCGGAAGGGCAGGAAAGAGGGTAGGCTAAAAACCTGAACAAATGTTTATAAAATGATTTCTTGCTAGTTAACCAAAAGTTTTACCTTTATTAGGCATCTGCCTGTGCCTATCGAAATTAATACATAACTTTCTGCTAATCCCGTAGTTTTTTGGTTTTTGACAGATGATAAGTGACTGCTGATCAGTAGACGAAGGCTCATGTAGCACTATTTAATCTAGCTCCTATTGTCATGTCGATTGATTGTCTTAAAACTTAAACTTTTTTCATTTGTTAAACATTAAGTCCTCTTTTCTAGCTCCAAGCGGCGAGTTGAAGTGAGGATATCTATCTATCCATCTTAAAAATTCTATCACTATGAAAAAAAACTTTACCCTTCTATTGCTATTTCTGTCAGCAGCTATTGCCAATGCTCAGGCCATTCGTCCATTTAGTGCGATTGATTTAGGTGCCGGCTTAAGCATGAATACCGCAACGGGGGACGCAGAAACGTTCAGGCGTACCCAGTCGTTTCACTTGAATCTCAGTTATAATATCGACCCTTACTTGAATGCGATAGCCGAAGTGCAGAGCGGGAGTCTTGCTGGCGGAGATTCTTTGCGTACCATTACAGGCAGGCAGTTTCTCAATCGTTTTAATGCCCTCAATCTGCGGGGACAGCTACAACTTGGGATGTTTTTGCCTTACAGTAAAGATCCTATCACCAATCTTGCTAAAAACATCTATACGGGCGTTGGCATCGGCATGATCATGAATAATATTACAGACGTGAATCGCAGATCTTCCGCTCATCCCGACTTTTTCTCTGGCGGCGTAAACAGGAGTATGAATGTGTTCGTACCTGTCCGTTTGGGTTATGAATTCAAAATCCAGGACGCCTACCGCGAAACTAGGATGAAAATAGATTTGGCCTACACGCACAACTTTGTGCTGGGCGACGAAGTTGACGGGTTCACTGTCGGCAGGTATAAGGATGCCATCTCGCAATTAACGCTCGGTTTCAAAGCTTGTCTGTTTGGGAAAAGATGGTATCGGCAGCACTACTAATACTTTAGACTATGAAAAAACTATTACTCCTATTTTTGCCCCTTGTAATTTCTCTGGCCTCCTGCCGTGAAGACACTCCGGAACTTCCAGAGGAAATGACCGTGGAAGCTGGCATATTTCAGTCCACAACCGAAGGTAGTTACTGGACCTACGCCGCCACCGATATGCTTGGGCAGTACGCAGAGTTTACCCATACCCTTACCGGAAAAAAAGAGATGAAGGGTGGGAAGGAATTTTATGAGGCCTCGGTAATGTATGATGGTCAGCCTTCGGATGAGAAGGCTTACTACCACTGTTCTTCGGCAGGACTTTATAGCATCATTTCATCAAATATCAATCAGGACGAAGAGACGCCATGCGATTACCTGGACACGAAGAAGGCTATAAATACCAGCTGGACTACCAATTATGAGTTGGGTGCAGGTTTGCCGGAAGCAAGGACGCAGGTGACGTCAAAGGCTAAAAATTTTGCGATGCAGGTGGCAGGAAAACAATACAAAGACGTGATTCAAACGTCCGTTGCCTACCAGCTTAAAAGCAATGGTGCTTTTGTTACTGTCGTCACTGCCGACTACTACATTGCAAAAAACGTAGGAATTATTAAAGTCGTGGCGTCCAACGGTCCAAGCGTCATCGGCTCTGTAGAGTTAATTGACTACCTGATAAAATAACACCTTTATCTAAAGGTTATAGGCTTCAATTTTTTCGGCGAGCAGGTGCAGAATTTGTTTGTCGATCTTGCCGAAATTATTACAAAGATGCAAGTGTCCGTGCCGATCAGGCTCGAAGCTGGCTACTAGTTCATTTCCTAATGTCACCTCAAACTTACAACGATGTGTCTCGTCATGAACATAGTCTACCACTTCGAATTCAAAAACTTCGTCGTCTCTATTTATTGGTATCAAGAGTTTATCCATGGGCTATTTGTAAATGAACAGGAAACAGCACTTCTGCAGAAAAGTTAGTCAACGTTGATAACTAATCTTCCAGTTCCCGGCAGTAGAAACCGAAGGCTAATAGCAGCGACTCAATAAATTTAGGTTGCAGCCCTTCTGTCACTACTCTAAGAATCTTGTCCCGGTCTTCGAGGTCAAAATTCCAGTCGATGATGGACCGTACGGGATTAAGTAACTGTTTAATTTGCCCAACTTGTTCCTGCCTTTTTACGTTTGTTCGAAATACCAGTACTTTCATTTTTGATCTTATGGCTTTTGCGATTAATTAGATGCTCTTCCCTGCAAATTGTTGCACAGGAATTTATTTCGCACAAAAATGATTGCCACCGGTGACAGCGGTATGTCAGCAGCAAGAATTTGATAAAGATTTTTTATGCTCTTCTAAAACGGTAACGACTGCTTCCAAAATAAAATGAGAACGGAGTAGCTGTACCTTTTCTGAAAAGGTTGATGTCCAGCTCTACTCGTAGTTGCTGCAGTTTAACTTTGCACGTCCTCGCCCATCTTCTGCTCGGAAGTGGTGACAGGAACTACTGCGAATGGTGCTTCATCAGCTGGCACAACAGGTTTTGCTTTTTTAATCCTGGATCGCACTGCTGCGATAATAGGAGGCGTACTGCTAAGAATCGTGATAGCAATTATTACGATGCTGAAATTCTCTTTTACGATTGTGATATTTCCAAACAGATAACCTAAAAACAGGAAAGTAACAATCCAGAAGATACCTCCGGTGATGTTATACAACGCGAAGAGCCTGAATCTCATTTTTCCAACTCCGGCAACAAAGGGAACGAATGTTCTAAAAATGGGGAAAAAGCGACTAAAGATGACAGCTTTCCCGCCATGTTTTTTGAAAAACTCTTTTGTGCTCTCGTAGTATTCGGGCTTGAGGATTTTATTCGTAGGCTTAAATATTCGGGTACCAAGGAAACCTCCTATGGTGTAATTGACGAAGTTTCCGGCTATAGCGGCAACACTTAGGATAAGCGTCAGCATGTAAATATCAAGACCTGTACCTCCAGCTGCAATTAAAGCTCCGGCTGCAAAGAGAAGCGGGTCACCTGGTAAAAATGGTGTAACCACAAAGCCTGTTTCCGCGAAGATGACGATGAATAGAATAAGATAGGTCCAGACTTGATAATCCTGGATGATGACGTTTAGGTGTTTGTCAATATGTAATAAAATATCTATAATCCCCTGAATCGCTTCCATAAGTTTAATTAGGATGGCAAAAATAGGAGAAATCTGATAATCACAAAGTCATTTTAGACCAGTGCTTTAGCAGAAAAAGGAAGGAGGGTGCCTCAAAAGTTTCTTTCGCTCTGGCACCTCAGGCCGAGGTGCCAAATCTGCAAGTAGTACTGCTAGTTGTTTTATCGATTCAACTTCTGAGACTCCCTCGGTTTTTCAAGAGGGTAGATGTTCAGTGTATGGTTAAGCGGCTTTTAAAGTTTGCTCATTTTTGGTTTTATCTTTTTGCTTCATCTTAAAGTTCAATAAATCAGCTTTCAAGATGGCAAGAAGTTCTAATTCTGTTTGTTTTTCAAGAGTTGTATTTATTGTATTCATAAAATTTCAATTTAGATGTTTAAACGTATGCTAATTGTGTGCCAGCGGAACGGATACCACCTTTTTCAGCTTATTAGCTATTCGCATTTAAAATTTTTGTATATAAAAGTAGACATTCTCGGGAAGCCGTATTCAAAATACTGGGCAAAAAAGCTTCCAAGCGTTAAACCAATGGCTGGCAGCAAAGCGTTTCATCTAGGCGGGGGAATGATCTGATGATAAAAGTTAGCTGTGCAGTCCTGCTTGCAGGAGGAAAAGTTTTGGTCGCGCAACGGAGTGAGACGATGAGTCATCCCTTGAAATGGGAGTTTCCCGGAGGGAAAGTAGAAAAAGGCGAAAGTGAGGAGGGGAGCCTGATACGGGAGATCACGGAAGAGCTGGAGGTTGAGATTGACATCAAAAATCGCTTGAGTCCGGTGATGCACTCCTACGGAGACAAGACAATTTTATTAATCCCATTCATAGCTCAAATTGCCCGTGGCGAGATAAAACTCAAGGAGCATAAGGCTTATCTCTGGCTTGCTCCGGGGGAGCTGCTGCAACTAGACTGGGCGGAGGCAGATCTTCCCATCGTGCAGGAGTTGATATCGCTGTTTCCCCGGCTAGTTTAAGTACTCTATCAATTCGACATCCTTTTACCAATACGAGTATAACTTATCTAAACGACTTCCCGTAGAAGATTGAAAAACATCGCTATGAACAAGAAAAAATCAGCTTTAGGTTTAATTAGTACTGATGGCCACTTCCAGGAGATCTCTTCCTTAACTGTTGATAGTTTATTTTATGTTTCAAAATCTAAAAATGAACTTGAGCAGCTTTTGGAGGAGAAAGTCGCGGTCGAAGAGTATGAAGAATGTGCGATCATTAGAGATGAGCTGATAAAGCGAAACAAACGTTAATTTATTCTTGGAAAGAGCTGGTTATGGCATAGTTATTTGAATTCAATACTCAAATAAATTCATCTACCTATGGAAACTAATCAGAAATATGCACTGATAACGGGTGCGACAAGCGGTATTGGATACGAGCTGGCGAAGCTCTTTGCAAGAGACAAGTATAATCTTGTCATCGTTGCCAGGAGTGGTGAGGAGCTTGAACGAACAGCAGGAGAGTTCAGGCAGGAATTTGGTGTTGAAGTAGTACCTATTGCAAAAGACCTTTTCTTGCGGGAAGCGCCCTTCGAAGTCTTTGACGAAGTAACACAAAGAGGAATCAGTATCAATGCGCTTATCAATAATGCCGGTCAGGGGCAGTATGGCGAGTTTGTAGATATCGATATCAATCGGGAATTAGATCTGATTCAACTAAACATTGGGGCCTATGTTACCCTTACAAAGCTTTTTCTGCAAGACATGATCGCGAGGGGAGAAGGTAAAATATTGAACGTATCTTCCATCGGAGGTGAGATGCCTGGTCCGCTTCAGGCTGTTTATCATGCTACAAAGGCGTTCGTTACGTCTTTCACGGAAGCAATCAGAAGTGAGACCAAAGACCGGAATATTACCATTACTCTTCTGCTGCCTGGTGTTACCGATACCGACTTCTTCAATAAAGCAGATATGGAAGAAGCAAGGATGGTCAAAGAAGGCCATCGTGCAGATCCGGCAAAGGTGGCCAAGGATGGCTTTGAAGCGCTAATGGCAGGCGATGATAAAATAATTTCGGGCTTTGCAAACAAGGCAATGGTAGCAACAAGTACTATCCTGCCAGATGAAACAGTAGCAGACATGATGCACAAAAACGTCAAGCCTTCAAAAGACGAAGAATCAGAAAAATAAACTTAAAGCCGGTCGCGCTTCCCTTTTTTGCAGGCCGGCTTTTCAACGAACCTTAAATTCTATCCTCCCACCCGAAGCTCATCTCAATCTGCTATTTTTGTTCCTCGTAAAACATTTATTGATGCTTGCCCGAACTAGTGAATTGATGAGAACTTCCTTCTTCTTATTGTTAATGCTTGCGCTGAGCCAGTTGGCCTTTGCACAAACTTTAATTGACGTTACTGATCAGACACTAAAAATTGCAGCCAGAACTGAAGAAGACTTTTTCTACAGCTTCGCGGAGGGCGATAAGATCATTATCAGCCTGCAGGAATTGAATGAGAAGGAGCTGAAGTCGTTCGAGGTGGTTGAGTTGCCGGGGAATACCGTCTTTGCGGATTATAAAACTACCAGGATAAACAGTAAGACCCTCAAAGCAAATAAGAACAGCATCTATAAATTCAGTATTTCGAATAGTTCGCTCTCCGGAAGGGTATGCAAGCTCAAGATTCAGAGAGTACCTTTCCGTCCTGCCAATGCTACCCACAATACCAGCGTTTATAGGGAGGTCCGCGGGGATTCCGTCTTTTTTTCCATCACCGAAAGGTATTTAAAAAGAAGTGATACCGTGGCCGTGTCGCTGGTGAATCAAATTGCAAAAGTGTCTTCCAGATCGGCTTTAAATCAGAATAGCAATCAGACTATCGTCGACTTTACCTTGCCTGCTGGCACCGTTTCCTGGGCTTATTACATCGGCGTAGGCACGGAGGGGATGAAAGCGGAGGCTGAGGCTCGTTCTAAGTTTTTGAATACTTCCGCGTCTCTACTTTCTAAGTTTGAAGGATATGGCACCATGGCTGCACTGGCCCTTTATGGAATAAATGCGTTTGATAAAGCGCAGGGTGATGATAACGTCAAATACTGGTTTTTGCCAGGCTGGGAGCAAGTACAGAAGTACAGGAGGGGACAAAAATTTACGCATTACAAACAAGGTAACGTTGTGAACGATGCGGTCCAGATGAAGAGTCCGGTAACAGGGAAGATTTTCCTGGCGCTGGAAAACGATAATCTTATTGAACCGATAGATGTCCTGGTTAAGGTAACGGCGGTACAGGTGAAGCAACAGTGGGCAACCAGAACTGTTCGTGTCCTCGCCCTGAAAGCAATCAAAAGGCCGGTGCTGTAGTTCTTTCAACCGGGAAGTGGCAGGTCTCTTTCTGTTCCAGGTTATCTAAATATTAATTTTCAAAATTTCTAAACAGCTTTCCTTAAAGATTTCGAAACAAAGGCGGGTAGGTCTTAACCTTATCCTAATTCCGCTTTGATCTTCCCTTAATACTCCTGAGGTACTTTTGCCGCAATGAAAGTAATGAGTATGAATTCAATTGTTAAAAAAGGGAAATACCTAAGGCAGGCGGCACTTGTCTTAGTAATGTTCATCTCCTGCTTAAGGGCAGGGGCGCAAACACAAAGTCTTTCCGGAACAGTAACTGACGAGGAAGGGCTCACGCTTCCCGGGGTTAGTGTTTCTATTCAAGGAACAACTTTAGTTACTTCAACTAACGCAGAAGGAAAATTTACACTTCGGCTGGAGAAAGCATTAACAACATCTGATAATATTATTTTTAAATACCTCGGATTTCAGACCTTAACGCTTCCATATTCTGGAAGCAATACCATCTCGGTTAAGATGAAGGAGGATAGCCAAAAACTGAATGAGGTAGTGGTAACCGCTCTTGGTATCAAAAGAGAAGAGAAAGCCTTAGGGTACGCTATTCAGAACATTGATTCAGAACAGTTAAACGACGCTCGTTCCAATAACTGGATCAGCGCTTTATCTGGTAAAGTGGCTGGTTTAACCCTGATCTCTCCTGGGTCAGGTCCAGTGAATTCTACACGTGTTACTCTACGTGGAAATACTTCATTAAATACCGACGGAAACTTCGCTCTTATTGTGTTGGATGGGGTGCCGGTTAATAGCGGAATGACCAGTTCAGGTGTTGATAATGCTTATGGCGCAGGCTCTGGTAATGATGTTCCTATTGACTTCGGAAATGGTATTTCGGATATCAACCCGGATGACATTGAAAGTATTACTGTTTTAAAAGGAGCAAGCGCTACAGCTCTTTACGGAAACAGAGCGGCCAACGGCGCCCTCATCATCACCACCAAATCCGGGAAAAGAAGAGATAAAGGATTGGGTGTCACTGTGAACTCAAACGTAAGCTTTAATGACGTATTGAAATGGCCAGATTTCCAGTATGAATACGGCCAGGGTACCATGACTGCTCAACAAGGATTAATTCCAGCCAGCCAAAAATATTACTCTTATGGCAACTCTGCCGATGGAGCCGGAAACAGCGGAACCAGTAGTGCTTTTGGCCCCAGGTTCAACGGGCAAATGTATTACCAGTACGACCCTACTGTGCAAGGTCAGAGTCCCGAAAGGAGATTATGGCAACCTTACAAAGACAACGTAACAGGATTTTTCAGAACCGGTTCAACAATTACAAACAGTGTTGCGCTTGAAGGTGGATCTGAAAAAGCTTCAGCAAGAGCATCTATCACCCATTCGAAGAATGAGTGGATTATGCCTAACACTGGTTATCAGCGCTTGAACGCTGCATTGAGCTTGAGCTACGATATTTCTGATAAGATAAAGCTTAACTCGAAGGTGAACTTTTCAAACAAGTCAAGCGACAATTTGCCGGCTACGGGTTACAACAACCAGTCGATGTCCTACTTCATGATCTTCCAGAATCCGAACGTTGACTTGTCCTGGTATGAACCGCGCTGGAAAAATGGATTGAACCAGATTGATCAGATCCACCCGTTCAGCTCTTTCATCGATAACCCTTATCTCATTGCATATGAGATGACCAACGCTGTGGATAACAACAAAGCTGTAGGAAATATCTCTGCTCACCTGGATCTCACCCCCAAGTTGAATTTAATGATCAGGACCGCTCTTGATTACAGTACAGAAGATCGCGATACCCGCCGTCCTTACAGTACCGCTAATTTTCAGCGAGGCTACTACAAGCAGCAGAATATCTACAACTATGAGCTAAATAACGACGCGTTGCTAACCTATAAAACCAACATAAATACTGCATTCAACTTCAGTGCTACTGTCGGTGGAAATCTTCGTACTCAGCGCTATCGCGGCTTAGACCGTTCTGTAGATGGATTGGTTACTCCCGGCGTATACAAGCTTGCGAACGGCATAAATACACCTTTATCAAAATCGAACTACTGGAACAAGCAGGTGAACAGTGTGTACGGAATAGCTTCGTTTGATTACAAGAGCAAGATCTTCTTGGATCTTACAGGAAGAAATGATTGGTCGAGTACATTACCGGTAAATAATAATTCTTTCTTCTATCCCTCAGCCAGCGCCAGCTTTATTCTTAATGAGTTAATTAGGCTGCCGGAGCAAGTCTCTTATGCAAAACTTCGTCTTTCCGCCGCTCAGGCGGGTAACGATACCGATGCCTATAAGACTAGCAAATACTATGGTATAAGCGATTTTCCAAGCTCTGCTGTAGCTCCAACCACCCTTCATAACGCAGATTTCAAGCCCGAGCTTACTACCAGCTACGAGGGAGGTTTAGAATTAAACCTGTTCGGAAACAGATTGGGTGCAGATATTACCTTGTATGAAAATACCACCGAGAACCAAATCCTTGACGTTCCTCTGGATCCTACAACAGGATACACAAGAGCCGTATTAAATGCTGGAACCGTTCGGAATCGGGGTATCGAACTGATGCTGCGTGCTCGTCCAATTGATACCAAGAACTTCAAGTGGAATACCAGTATCAACTGGGCGAAAAATGACAACAAAGTGCTGGAACTTGCCGAAGGGATGACCGACAGACAGGATATTGGCTATGGAGGTAATGCAACCTTACAAGCCAGAGTGGGTGGCAGTACCGGAGATATTTATGGATTTGGATTCGTAAGATCACCAGAAGGAGAGATTGTTTACACTGCGGCAGGTCTACCTGCTCGTCCGGCGGAAATTCAACGTATCGGTAACGCTTACGCGGACTGGAAGGGCGGTTTCTTCAACGAGTTTTCCTACAAAGCGTTCCGCTTCAACTTCCTTCTCGACGGGCAGTACGGCGGCATCATCTACTCTCAAACACACCATAAGATGTCAGAACAGGGTAAGCTGAAACATACTCTACCAGGCCGGGAAGAGGGTTATATCATCGGAAAGGGTGTTGTGTTGAACGCTGACGGTACTTACTCTCCCAATACTACAAAAGTAGCGGTAGGAGATTATTACGGAGATTACTATCGCCGTGCTAACGTAGAATCAAACTCCTTTGATGCATCGTTCCTGAAATTACGCGAGGTTCGTTTTGAATACACATTGCCAAAGTCGCTGACAAGCAAAATCCGCGTGAACGGAGCTAGCCTGGCAGTCTACGGTAGGGATCTGGCCATGATCACCAATTTCCCAATGTTCGATCCTGAAACAGCTGCATTAAACGGTTCTACTTTATTGCCGGGTATCGAGATGGGACAGTTGCCATCTACCAGAACTTTCGGGATGAATCTTACACTCAGATTTTAATTAAAGTTGATTTATAACGGAAGTGGATATCTCCTGTAGCTCCACTTTCTAAAAAACTCTATACAATGACCATTTTTAAAAAATTTACTATAGCCGCAATTATAGGTCTTAGTTCGCTTCACACGTCCTGTACGGACGAGTTTGCAGAGTTGAACACCGATCCTAATCGTTTGGACCAGGTAAGTCCGGGCACACTTCTGAATCCCATTATCTATGAAGTAGCCAGTTTTAATACTGAGCGGAGCGATGCGTTCACCTTCGATCTGATGCAGGTGTCTCTGCCCTTTCCAAGTGTGTCAGGAGGAATTCACCGTTATGATGTAAGCGAGAGCGCTGGAAACTCGACCTGGAACACCTATTACAGGTGGTTGAAAAACATTGATGAGATGGAAGCTGCAGCAGAGGCTGTTGGTGATCCAAATTATAAAGCAATTGCTCTTACGCTCAATGCATGGGTCTACTCTCTCCTGACAGACAGCTTTGGAGATGTGCCAATGGAGGAAGCAGGAAAGGGCGACGAAAAGATCTACCGTCCAGCTTTCAATACTCAAAAAGAGATTTACACAAAGATCCTGGCTGATCTCGAAACTGCAAATACCCTGTTCGATCCTACTAAAACCTTACGTTATGGTACAGACATCCTTTATGCTGTAAATACCTCCGGCACTAACGCGAATCAGCTTACAGTAGATAAATGGAGGAAGTTTTGCAACTCACTTCGCCTGCGTCTGTTATTGCGCGTTTCCAATAAACCTGAAATGAATGCAGCGGCCAAAATGGCTGAGATAGTAAATAATCCTACTCAACATCCTGTTTTTGGTAGTAATGACGACTCTGCAATTCTAAAAATTACCGGTGTTACGCCCAATATTTCTCCATGGGGCCGGTCTATCGACTTTACAAATGCAAGGGCAACCGCCGAATTTTTTATCGGCAACCTGAATAATTTTGACGATCCGAGACGTGCAAAATGGATAACTGCGGCTACCCGACTAAATCCTGCAACTAACAAGAACGAGAGCATTGGATACAAAGGTATTCCAAGTGCATTTGCTGGTAGCAGTACTTTCGATTACACCCCGTCAAACATGCTTAGAAGTTTGGTGGAGGCTCCCATGATTTCGGTGCTCATGACCTATGCCGAAGTGGAGTTTATCAAGGCTGAGCTTGCATTTAAAGGCATTATTGCAAGCGATCCAAGGACGCATTATGAAAAGGGAGTGAAAGCTTCTATAGAGCAGTGGGGGGCTGTAATGCCGGCAGATTATTTTACGAAGGCTACTACAGCTACTCATACAGCCTATAATGGTACGCTGGAGCGCATCATGCTGCAAAAGTACTACGCCTTGTTTTTCAACGATTATCAGCAGTGGTTTGAGTATCGCCGTACTGGTTTGCCGGTGTTACCTAAAGGTGCTGGTTTGATGAATAATGGCGTGATGCCGGTGCGGTTCAAATATCCTACCACTGTTGCATCTCTAAACCGCGACAACTATCTGAAGGCGGTGCAGAACATGGGAGGAGATGATATCAATACCAAAGTTTGGTGGGAAAAATAATTGATTAACAGAAAAGGGTAGATGAGTGGAGCTCCTGCTTCACTCATCTTACTTAAAGAATATTTACAATGATTAGAAGAAGTTTCATTAAAAATTTAGGTGTTCTGGGAGTAGCAGCTGCAGCGCCCGTTGAATTGATAAAGGCAGCGGAAGCCCCTGTAAGCACCGAAGGAATTGACCTTTCTACCACTACGCTAAAGGGTAGGGTAAGTGCCGGAGGTAAGGGTATAGAAGGTGTTGCCGTAACAGACGGCATCAATGTTACCCGCACCAACGGAAGTGGAAGCTATGAGTTACTAAGCAATAAAACGACAGGCTTTGTGTACATCTCACTTCCTGCAGGGTACGAGTTTCCTCATCAAAATAGCATTAGCCAGTTCTATAAAAAGATCGATCATTCTAAAAATACTTTCGCAGCGGACTTTCAGCTGACTAAACTTTCCCAGAGCGACGACAAGCATGCTTTCGTGGTGTGGGCAGATCCGCAAATTCAGAATAGAAAAGATGCGGACTTACTCCTTACGCAGTCAGCTCCCGACCTGAAAGAACTGGTTGATTCTTACGGGAAGAATATGCTGATGCATGGCATCGGCTGCGGCGACCTGATATTCGATCGTTTTGAGCTTTTCGCTGATTATAAAAAAGCAATTGCGATGAGCGGTATCCCTTTCTTCAATGTCATCGGTAATCACGACATGGATTTGGAAGCGCGTACGGATGAAGGCTCGACTGAAACTTTTAAAGAACAGTTTGGTCCCACCTACTACTCGTTCAACCGCGGTAAAATTCACTACGTGGTACTCGACGATGTATTCTTTATGGGGGTGCCTAAGCGGTATATGGGCTATATCAATGAAACGCAGCTGAAGTGGCTGGAGCAGGATTTGAAACAGGTAAAACCGGGTACTACAGTGGTACTAAGCGTTCACATTCCTACCAACACTGGGCAGCGCCAGCGCGACCAATCAACAGAACCCGAATTGGGTGGAGTAGTGATCAATCGTCAGCGCTTGTATGACCTGTTGAAGCCTTATACAGTTCACATCATGTCCGGACATACCCATTTTAACGAGGTTTGGATTAATGAAAATATTACTGAACATAATCACGGTACTGTTTGCGGCGCCTGGTGGACGGGGCCCATTTGCGGCGACGGTACTCCAAACGGCTACGGCGTGTATGAAGTAGATGGGGATAAACTAAGCTGGTACTACAAAGCAACGGGTAAACCTAAAACCCACCAGCTGCGGATCTATGGCCGTGGTCGCCATAAAAGTTTCCCAGAAGATGTAGCAGTGAACGTTTGGAACTACGATAAAAACTGGAAGCTGGAGTGGTTTGCCGACGGAAGATCGATGGGGCAACCCGAACAGCGCACAGCTCATGACCCATGGGCATTGGAAACGCTGTTGGGAAAATCACTGCCGGCAACAAGAGGCTGGGCTGAGCCAAACCTTACTGATCATATCTTTTTCATGAAGCCTGCGGCTGATGTTAAAAATATTCGGGTAACGGCTACTGATCCTTTTGGAAATACGTACGGCGAAACGCTGGCACTTAACGCATAAGCTGATGAGAATGGTAAACAAGATACTTCCGGTGATGGTATTCCTTCTGATGATGGCAGTAGGAAGTTTACTGGCCCAGGTGGCCCAAATTACACTCAGCAACTACACCTTTTCCCCGAAAAGGACATCGGTTGGAGTAATTGCGTTTACTGATCCCAACATAGCTTTGCAGAAAATAGTGTTATCAGGTGTAGATGCCCGGCTGTTTAAAGTCAAACAGGGAAAACTTATCCTGAACCAACAACCGGCTGCAGACAAAAAATGGTTAGATCTGAGAATTAGTGCAGAGACTAAGAATGGACCGGTTTCAGCCGACTTTCGTCTTGTAAAGGACGAGTTCCTGACAAACAAGGTGATTGCCCATCGGGGAGCCTGGAAACATACGGGAGCCACTGAAAATTCCATCGCCGCTCTAAAGCATGCCATTGCCATGGGATGTCAGGGAAGCGAATTCGATGTGCATATGTCGGCAGATTCAGTTCCTTTTATTAATCATGATCCTCATTTGGGGGGAGTTTCCATTGCAAAATCAGCTTCGAAAACCTTGTCAGAGTTGAAACTTTCTAACGGAGAGAGCCTGCCGACCCTTCGGGCATACCTCGAAAATGGGATGAATCAAAACCAGACAAAGCTTATCCTGGAGATCAAGCCGTCAGAGTTGGGAAAGGCTTCGTCTCTGGCTCTTAGCCATAAGGTAATGGATATTGTGCGGGAGCTGAAGGCGCAAGCCTGGGTGGAGTACATCAGCTTTGATTATGATGTCTGCAAGGAATTGCAGCGGCTCGACCCCTATGTTAAGGTGGCCTACTTAAACGGAGATAAAACTCCTGCGGAACTCGCTGCTGAGAATTTTTATGGCTTCGACTACAACCTGAAAGTGGTTCAGAAAAACAAAGAATGGATCAAACAGGCACAGGAGCAGAAGCTAACCGTTAACGTTTGGACCGTCAATGATCCTGACGCTATGGACTGGCTGCTGGAGCAGCAGGTGGATTTCATCACCACCAACGAACCCGAACTCTTGCTTAAGAAAATAAGCAAACTTTAATCTGGCTTTATTTAAGTTCAAATACCCCGAACCCTTCTGAGTTTTTCAGAGGGGTTTATTGTTTAAGGTGAGATAGTACAAAAGTCCGATACCGCGAAATTCTTATCTTCGGGAGAAACCGAGGTCACCCTGTATGGACAGCTCAATGAAGTTCAGCGCAGTAATCGAAATCATAGGGATTAACCCGTTCGTTTATGTTCCCGATGCTATTTTGGAACTAATCTTCCAGCAAGCGGGGAAAAGGAAAGGGCCTATTCCTATTCGTGGTCTAATCAATGGCCAACCCTACCGGCAGACCTTAGTGAAGTACGGCGGTGCCTGGCGTCTCTACATCAACACCCGCATGCTAAAAGATTCTCCAAACCGAGTTGGGGAGCTGATTGAAATAAGCATCGAGCTAGATAGAGAAAGCAGAGAAATTGAAATGCCGACTAAGTTTAGGGAGGCTCTGGCTGCTGATTCCCAAGCTAAATCCGTTTTCGAGCAGCTTCCGCCTTCCCGCGCCCTTGAAATTGTGCGGTACCTGGCACAATTGAAGACAGAAGAAAGCCTGGATCGGAATGTGAAGAGAGCCATTGATTTCCTTAAAGGGAATGGGAGGTTTGTAGGGAGAGATAAACCCTGAAAGCTGCATTACAGCCCTTGCCCATCTTTTTCTAATCTTTCTGCGAAGTCGATTGTAATTATCTAAAAAACAACAAAAATGGAATACAGACAACTAGGAGCATCCGGACTGGAAGTTTCGGTATTAAGCTTTGGGACGGCTACTTTCGGAGGAGGTAACGAATTTTTCAAAGCCTGGGGAAGCACAGAAGTTAACGAAGCAACACGTCTCGTTGATATTTGCCTTGACGCGGGCATCAATCTCTTTGATACCGCTGATACCTACTCCGACGGCATGGCCGAAGAGATTTTCGGGAAAGCTATTGCGGGAAAAAGAGATCAAATTCTTATTTCCACCAAAGCAACTTTTCCTGTTGGTAAGGGACCGAACAATCAGGGGTCGAGCCGCTACAGACTGATCCGTCAGCTGGAGGGCAGCCTGAAGCGGATGAACACGGATTACGTGGACATTTATCATATGCATGGCTTCGATGGGAACACGCCCGTAGAAGAGACGTTGCGGGCACTGGATGACCTGGTGGCAAGTGGAAAAGTGCGATACCTGGCTGCTTCTAATTTTTCGGGCTGGCACTTGATGAAATCACTTTCTATATCCGATCGTTACGGATGGAACCGCTACGTAGGACACCAGGTGTATTACTCGTTGCTCAACCGGGAATATGAATGGGAACTAATGCCCCTTGGATTGGACCAGAACGTAGGAGCAATTATTTGGTCTCCTCTGTCGGCTGGCCGCTTGGGAGGCCGTTATCGACGCAACCAGCCCTTACCGCCAGAAGGTCGGGTTGCACAGGGAGGAAGCCCGGTTCCGGAAGCTGTAATTAATGAAGAAGTGTTTTATAATATTATTGATGTACTGGATGAGATAGCTGCAGAAACGGGTAAGACGGTGGCACAAGTCGCCCTCAACTGGCTACTGCAACGTCCAACTGTTTCCAGTATCATCTTTGGAGCACGTAATGAGGAGCAATTGAAGCAAAACCTCGCTGCTGCCGGCTGGAATCTCAGTTTGGAGCAGATGCAGCGATTGGATGCGGTGAGTGACCAGCCTACTATTTATCCTTACTGGCATCAGCGGCAGAACACCCGGTTGAATCCGCTGCCCGATCTTTATGGGCGCTTGAAATAGTCCAAGCACCTCGGGTAAAAGCCGTGCACGGACTTTTGGGGCCAAAAGCCGCTTTTTGGCTTCTCCGATAATTTGTTATGTTTGAATATGACGTCTATCCCGCTCTCTTCGATCTCAAAAAGCAATATACCTGTTCTCCTCCTTCATCCTGATCCACCGTATTCTATTGCCCAGGCCAATAGCCTCTATTTAGATTGGATTCAGAAGAACGAGAATGACTTGCTGGGGAAAAGCCTTTTTGAAATAATAACACCTTATGAAGGCGAGAGCAGGAGGGCGTTGGAGGATTCCCTTTCCATCGTGGTAGAATCGATGGCAACACAGTTTTTTCCCCAGACAACTTATCGCGTGCAGAGGAACAACGGGGAGGAGAAGGAGCAGGTTGCTTTTATTCACGCTCCGGTCTTGAACGACGCAGGGGAACTGGTTTATATCAGTCAAAGTGTAATAAAAATAAATGTTGAAGAGCGGGGGCCGAGTCAGGATAATGTATGGAAAAGATCTTCGAATGAGCAGCTGAAGTCAGTTTATAATCTCTTCGATAACGCTCCTGCTCGTATTGTCGTTTTCAGTGGTCCTGACCTAGTCTTTGAGCTCATCAATCCCACCTATCAGTCTTTCTTTCCTGGCCGGGAACTGCTGGGTAAACCGTTGTTAGAGGCAATTCCCGAGTTAGCAGGGCACCCCTTAGTTGATGGTTTTAAGCGAGCATATCACCAGGGGGAGACGTTTGAAGGAAATGAAGTGATGACGCAGCTGTACCGAGGCAACAACGTTGAACCGGATGAAAGTTACTGGAACTTCGTGGGGCTGCCGCGACATAGTGAGAACGGCGACATCGACGGGGTATATATGTTCGGCTTCGAAGTGACCGAGCTGGTACAATCTCGCAGGCAGTTGGAAGTGATATTGAATGAAAAACTGGCGGCGGAGAATGAATTGCTGAACACGGAAGTGCGGTTTAATCAGGTACTTGAAGCCATGGCCGAAGGAGTAGGAATTATAGACACGGAAGGTAACCTGATTTACGCTAATCGGATGGCTCAGGAGATACTGGGTTTAAAACGAGACGAAATTTTGGACAGGACTTATCACGACGCTAAGTGGACGAACCTTCGGCTCGATGGCAGTCCCTTGCCGGAGCACGAACATCCCATGTATATTTCCCTTAGCACAGGTAAGCAGGTGTTTGACCATGAGATAGCGGTACAACCTCCGAATGGCGAGCGTTTTTATATCTCTATCAATGCGGCGCCCTTGAAGGACTTAAACGGGAATATTACAGGGGGAATCGGCTCCTTTATGGATGTCACCGCCCGCAGGAAATCCCTGCAGTTGAAAGATGAATTTATAAGTACTGTAAGCCACGAGTTGAAGACTCCCGTCACCTCCATCAAAGCTTATGCACAGGTGTTGCAACGCCTGTTAACAGGAGATCAAAACAACACTAAAAATTTCCTTCAGCGGATCAACGTCCAAATAAATCGCCTTGAACAGCTGATTAAGGATCTGCTGGAAATCGCCCGTCTGGACCACGGAAAATTAGCTTTGAAGCAGGAGGAGGTGCATTTGGACATACTGCTGCTAGAGGTAGTAGAAGAGCTACAGCTCCTCAACGCAAGCCACGAGCTCAAAATTGAAGAAAGTGAATCCCTCTGGGTGCTTGCCGATCGGCACCGTGTGATTCAAGTGATTACCAATATTGTGAACAATGCGGTGAAATATTCTCCGGGAGCCGAAAAGATTGAGATCAGGCTCAGAGAAGAGCAAGGGCTTGCCTTGTGTAGCGTGCGGGATTTCGGGATGGGGATAGCCGAAGAGCAAAAACCTTATGTTTTTGAGCGCTTCCATCAAGTGGCAAGCGGAGGGCAAAACCTTGGCCTGGGCTTAGGGCTATATATTTCCAAGGAAATAATTCAAAAATCAGGCGGAAAGTTGTGGTTTGAGAGTGAACCTGATAGAGGAAGTACGTTCTACTTTACGCTGCCCGTAAGCAATAGAAAGATGTAAACAAAGGAGTAGTAGAGCGGAAAAAATTATCATTCCCCAATGCTACTCCCACCGGTGCAATCTCTGAAAAACCGATACTGGCGGTAAGCTGTCTTCACCCTCTCTATTATTTCCCTGCAACATTTACCGCTGCTGCCATATTACCAACGCCCATCTTGGCAATAATATTCTTGCGGTGGCTTTTTATCGTTTCCACGCTTACAAATAGACGCTCCGCTATCTTTCGCGTAGTCATCCCCTGTTTTACCAGTTCCATCACTTCTCGTTCCCGCTGCGATAGTATACTTGTAGGTTCAGAGAACTCCTTCTCAAAGCATAAAACATAGCGTCCAGAATCAGAAAGGGTGTGTATGGTAAGTGTAAGGTGTTCAGAGGGGCTGAAGTTAGTAATATCTGTTGCGTTGATAAATTCCAGACCGGGCTTACCATCAGAGCTAATGTCAGTAAATGAGCTTTGCCGCAGGATTTGCCTATAGCTACCCTCCGCAGTCCTAGCCCTGAAGTTATAACAGAATACCAACTTTTGCCTCTCCTCTGCAGGTACGGTATAGTAGTAATTGAAAATACAGAGGTGGATGTCCCTGAACTGCTCAAGATCTGACGGGTGAATGATCTGAAAAAAGAGCTTCAGGCCCTTGTCAAGAAATTCCTCATCGCTATAACCCAAGACTGTTTGAATAGAGGGGCTCACAAACTCATAGCTCATCAATCTCCAGTTGAAGATGCACGAATAGCCGTTTAAAGATTTTAGCGGCTCATGAGGTGCGCGCCATTGCAAACGCTCGTACGAAGCGCTGTCTTCATTAAGCTCACGTGAATATCCTGCCAGGAGCTGCAGGTCGTCGGTTAAGTATGTTGCTTGAGGCATATCCTGTGAAGGCTTAGATTAAAGTTAAAGAAAAAAGCGGAATTTAAAATTGTGAAAATCACCCTTTTGGGGGATAAGAGAAAAGGAAATTAGTTTGGAAATTGTCCCTTTAAACTTCAATTATCACAACTCGTATGTTCGGGAGTGCTACCCTCGAGGTAATTATATCGCTCGTTTTCATCTACCTGCTTTACAGTTTGCTGGCAACAGTAGTAGCCGAGATTATTGCCACGGCTCTGGCTTTACGAGCTAGAAATCTGAAAGAAGCCGTAGACAGAATGTTGAATGATGAAATTGATTCTTCACGTTTCCAAAGGTTTTTGAACTTCCTTAAACTCTGGAAGAATCCGAGCAACAAGCTGATCAATAATTTTTACAACCATCCAGAAATAAAATACCTGGGTAGTTCCGGCTTGTTCAGAAATCCCTCCTCCTTCAAAGCGGTCAGCTTTTCTAAAACCGTGATATTCCTCCTTAACTGCAGCCGGGAACTAGACGCGGATAAGATAGACACGCTACTTCGTACTAAAGCAGCAACAGTATTTGGAGAAGAAACGGCAGGATATGTCTTGAACATATGGGAGGATTCGCAACGCGATCTGGTACGGTTTAAGCTGCAGTTGGAGGCCTGGTTCGATCGGACGATGGAGCAAGCCACCGAATGGTACAAACGGAAAATCCAGGTCATTCTCCTTTTTCTTGGTTTTCTGCTGGCCTCCCTTTTTAATGTGGATACCATCGCGATCTCTAAACAGCTTTCCAAAGACAAGGGAGCACGCGAGCAGATGGTTCAGCTAGCCAGTGCCTATTTGGAAAGCCATCCCGAGCGTCCCCGTACAGTAGGTGCAAGCCTGGATTCCGCTGCGGCGCGGGAATACAAGGAGCAGATGGACTCGCTGATGGCGATTAAGCAGGAGCTTCAGCGAGATATTATCGCTACCCAATCTATTCTTGGTGTTGGAAGCTGGCTGCCCGACTCGCTTGAAATAAAGACAAATCCGAAAACAGGGCAAAGGACTTTTGGCGCTTCGATAGATGCCACTTTGCTGCCGAAGTACAAGGAGGAGATGGTAAACAACCAGCTTTTTGCATTTTTTAGCTTCCGCAACAAGTGCTCCTACTTTTTTTCTCTCCTGGGGAAACATTGGCCCGGTTTTCTTCTCACCGCTCTTGCCATTTCACTTGGAGCGCCCTTCTGGTTTGACTTGCTTAACAAGTTGATGAAACTCCGGACCTCAGTAAAACAACCTCAATCGAGCACAAATACCAACAGCGACAACACGGTTTTACCATCCGATAGTAGCCGCAGAACCGAGTAAATAAGAACATATGGCCAATACCAATCCCACCCAAACCAAAGATCCTCAAAGCTATGCTGACTTTTCAATTGATGAGCAGTATAGTGGCTCTGATATCTACCTCAGTACAGAAACTATTATAAGTGAACCAGGCTGGCAATTAGACCTTACTCATGTGCTTAGTCTGGACGGTAATCCGCTTGATTTTGATGCAAACCCTGATATCAAGAGACTGATGCTGGGAACAGGAGCTAATTTGGATGGAATGCAGTTCGCGCTCTGTTCGGCAGCTGCAAGAATTAGAAACGGCGCTGCAAGTTCTGACCCGCCACCAGTATCCTATAAGTTCAAACTCGAGGCCGGTGGAACCACAATCGCTGAATTCACAACCACTACGGATAAGACCAATCCCGTATCGCTTTATACTAAAATCACCTTTAAACTACAATCATGATGCGATACATCTTACCCGTTCTTTTAATTCTTTATACGGCAAAGGGCTATAGCCAGAGCAGTGATATCGAAAAGCAGTTTAAGTCGTTACAAATTAACTCTTCCCCCGGGTACGTTATCCTCGGAGTAGAGCCTGAAAATATCCAGCGCCCTAATTCTCCTACTGATTTCGCCGCCAATGTTCAGTCTGCCCTAGTCAATCAGCGCCTCCAGCCAAACTTTGCTATTGAAACCTCCCCCTATTTCTGGGGAAAGCCAGGGCCGGACTCTCTCAAGTTCAATATTGTAGATTATCTTATCAGTAATAACTACTGGCAGAACCTTGCCCGCAGCCTTACCTTTTCTTTTGCAACCTCCACGATCGATACGACAACTTTCCCAAACTTCAGCTCCGGGACGGGACTCGGAATTGGTATGCATGTTCAGCTGGTGCAGGGTAGCGTAAGTAGCCGGGTGAAAGACAAATTGTTCGCCTGGTACTACAGTTCCCGGATGAAGGGACTTCTGGAAAGCACCATTCAGAAACTGGAGGCAAGAAATAACAATTACATCGACGATGTGGATGGCTGGATTGACGACCTGCTCGGGATCGGTGACAATAAAAAAATTCCGATTGCTGAAAAGTCAGTCATTAAGAATCTACTCAAGACGAAAATTAATAAGCAGTCGCTTACTGCGGAGGACCTTCCTTTTTTACGCAGGATGAGGTCGGACATTGAAAGACGAAGCCAGCGTAGCCTCAGCGATGTGAACAAGTATCAGTTTCCCCTTACGAGGGAAGGGTTCATGCTCGAGCTGTCTGTTGCAAATGGGCGTGTGGCAGAAGATAGCAACTGGGATAATTTGAGCAACGCTAAAACTGCCATCTGGTTGACCCCTTCTTATCGCTTTAATGTAAATAAAGATCCTTCCATTATTGACTTTGTAGATATCATGGCAGTAGCCCGTTTTACTGCCAATTCCAGCCGCATTGATTCTTCAGACTACCTGGATTTGGGCGGAAAGCTGCAGTGGATCCATAACCGGGTAAGCCTTTCTGCCGAGGGCGTTTTTCGTTATCTCACCGATAAACCAGCGGGCCAAAGAAAGGGCTATACTTCCAAAACCGGCCTTACCCTAAGTTATAAGTTGAATGATCTGGTCACATTTAAGACCACTTTTGGGAGTAACTTCAATGGAAACTCAACAACCTACAGCGAGCCCTCCAGAATGTTCATTGTTGGTGGTTTCAATTTTGGCTTTAGCAGCTTCTTTCCCTCCAAAAACTAATCAGCAAATCAGATAAATCCGCAACCCATGGAATTAAAACTTGTACGCTCCGTTTTCAACCCAAAGTCCACCTTCGGAAAGCTCTTCGTAAATGGCGAATTCTTCGCTTATACCTGCGAAGACACAGTCCGGGATTTAAAAGCCGACTGCAGTGGAAAAATTAAAAATCAGACAGCTATCAGGGATGGTCGGTATGAGGTGGTGCTTAGCTACAGTAACCGCTTCAAGAAATACCTCCCGCTGCTGCTGAATGTGAAGTGCTTTGAAGGAATTCGTATCCACGGCGGAAACACCGCAGAAGATTCAGAAGGTTGCATTTTAGTTGGTGCCGAAGGGGATATGAAAACGAAGATCTGGAATTGTGCCAGCAAAGTAAATGGCCTGATAAGTCTCCTGAGAAGCATCGAGAAAAAGGAGAAGATGTGGATCGAGATAGTGAGGGAAGAAAAAGCTCCTTTGGCTTGATATCGACCTTAAAACTACCTGTACTCCTGTCCCTAATACTCGTAGCGCATGAAAAACTTTTTCTCTTTCAGCCGAAATAAGCGAATAGCCTTTTCCACGCTGTTCTTTGTGCTGGTACTTGCTGCAGTGTACTTATTCATTTACGTACCCAGCAACGTCCGACACCTGGAAGCGCGGCAGTACCGCAGCCTACAAAACGCAGAAAAGAACATTCAGGCAAAGATTGACAATTCGGTTGGCCTTTTGGGTAATCTACTTTACAGGTACCGGGAAAGTCGGGAAGAGTACGATGCTACGAAGGTAGTAAGCTACATCAGGAACTATTCTACAGAAAATTTTAAAATTTTACCGATAAAAAGAGTGGCAGGGAACGGGAGAGGGAGCTCTTCCGATAGTAGCTCTGCGGTGGCGTTCAGCAACGGGGAGCTGCTGATCACACATAGAAAGGACAGTTTCGAAATCGGTATGAGCTACAAAATCGAGGCATTCCTACGGCCTTTGCTTTCCGACGACAAATTCGACGAATATCTGCTGCTGAAGAAGAATAACATCGTCTACCAGACCTTCCCTAGTGGGGCTACCAACATTCCAACTGATTCACTGCGTTTAAGAAAAAGTGCATCTTTAGAGCTCGATGAAAAAACAATCCGCCTTAGCGGAACAGATTATAAAGTTTTTTCGCAGCAGCTTCACATCTCGGTTGATTCACTGACGCTTACCGGTCTGCTGAGAGAGAAAAATTATCAGTACCTCAAGAACAAACTACCTGAAAATATCACCCTGCTGTTGCTTACGTTGGCGATTGCGCTGGTTCTGTTTCTACCCTGGATTAAGCTTTACCAGATGGGAAGCAAAGACCGGCTTACGGTAGCAGACGGGGCGGCTTGCCTGAGCGTCTCCATGCTGCTGATGTCGCTACTGTTTTTTGCCTTCCTGAAATACAATGCCGTTTTCAGGCATGCACCAGAAAACTCCGGACAACCCTTACGAAATCTGGCCGCATCGGTTCAGCAATCTTTTCAAAAAGAACTGCTGGCTGCTGTGGGGGCATTAAAAGGGCTTGATTCAGAGAGACAGCGAGATAGTGTGTTACAGAAGTTGTCGGTAGCTGCCGATACTGCCGGATCATTAGCAATAGAGTCTCGGGCCAAACCCTTGAGGAGAAAGCTGGATTCCCTTGAAAAGAAAGGGGTAGATATTAACCAGGTGTTCTGGCTCGACTTCAACGGTAATGAAATCAATAGCTGGACTGCAGAGCGGCAAATAGCGCCGCCAAACAATTTAAGCAAGCGGGAGTATTTTCGCCGCATTATTAAGGCTAACACTTACTTCCTCAGTGACAACAGCGGCCAACCTTACTATCTCGACCAGATTCTTTCTCTTACCAGCGGAAAGTTCACTTCTGTTATATCAATTCCCGCCGAGAAGCAGGAGGTAGCTGTAATGTCGTTTAATTTTAAATCACTTCAAAAGCCGGTTCTACCTCGAGGCTATCTATTTAGCATGGTGGATAAGGATGGGAAGGTGTTGTATCATTCAGACAATACCAAGAATCTGAACGAAAACCTGTTGGCCGAATTTACCGAGCCTGGTGAACTGTCTACTGCCTTAAACTCGGGAACAAGCAAGCTCTTCCAGACACGTTACCTGGGAAAGGAATTTAAGGTCCTGGCAATGCCGCTGCCTCACTTACCCTATCATCTGGTCGTTTTTGAAGATACTTCCTTCAAGCACTCCCGCGATGCCAAGAATTTTATTTTCAGTTTCCTGATGCTGTTTGGTGTGTTCTTTATTTTGGTACTGGAACTGCTGGTCGTTTTTATAGTATCCAGAAGGCAATCCTTTCTAAAAAAGCAATATTCGGATATCTCGTGGATAGGACCGCATAAATGCTTTTACGAATTGTATAACACGGCCATTCTACTTAATGTGGTCAACATCCTGCTCCTTATTATTTTCTACTTCTTTTCTAGCTTTTTACAGTTCCTTTTTATACTCCTTCTTTCCGGGGCGGCAATTACCCTCGCACTTAATTATCTCTACCTGAGGTTTTATGAGATTAACCGGCCAGAGCAAGTAGTGTTCAAGAAAAGAGCAGTCATTGCCCTTGTAGTGATCCTTCTGGTTATCAACATTGCCGCTGGGTGTCTGTCAGGCTTCGGGACCTTTTATGCCTTCGAAGTTCTGCTCGCACTGTTGTCGGTGCTGCTGCTCAAGTATCAACAGTTTATCCAGGGAAGGCTATCCAGGCTGAAAGAAAAAATGCGGTGGAGGTGGACTTACACCTCTGGTTATTCCCTCATGGTATTTACGCGATTGATCATCACCAGCGGTATCCCGGTAATTCTGTTTTACGAAGGGGTATACGATTATGAACTCCGGTTGGCAGCCAGGTATAAACAGGCTATGTTTCTCCAGGATCTGGTGGAGACCGGAAGCTTTAGCGGCAAGGGCGAATTTAAACCGGCTACGTATTACACGGATGGTGTTTGGGTAGAGGCATTACAAAATCCAGCTGCTGCTGATGGCCTACAGGACTTGGTAAAGAAAGAGGATTCACTGGGATCTCGTGAAGAAAAGGCGTCGTTATCCTTGTTCAAAACCCTGACCAGCCTGGATATCTTTGATATGGAAGGGCGCGTACGAGGTGCACAAGAGAGTTCTTCCGGTTTCTTCAGATACAACCAGCTTTTAGACACAGCTGTCACCCGAACCTACTACGCTTTGGGTAACGGAACCTACCTCGGGCTAAAATCCGCCAAAATGGGCTATAGCCTTTCCGGAGGAGTGCCTGAACTCGTTCTGTACCTGCTTATCTTCCTGGTAGCGCTGCTCCTTTTCTGGCAGATCCTTCATCGCATTATTCGTAAGCTTTTTGCACAAAACCTGCCGCGGGAGGACGGCTGGGAAACGGTAGACAGCGTGTTACTTACTGACTGCCGGACGAATTCCCTGGTATTTATGATCGGTGCACCGGGGGCTGGTAAGTTGAAGAAACTGAAAAAGCTGATAGCCGATGGAGTTTTGAAAGGAAAAGCGGAGGAGGGCCGGGAGAAGCTGTTATTTGATCAGGAAGATCCGGCGGGAAGCAACGTTAAGGTAGTTGATATGATCCTTATTCCCGCCAATGAAGAGGAAGCAGGAGCAGACGCCGACTGGCTCGCTGTCCAACAGGATGTGTTCTCGAGAGATTATTCCTTAATCATCGTCAATCACTTCGAATACGATATCCAAAATGCCGCTACTAACCGAATAAAACTGGATTTTCTGGAGGCCTTGTTGCAGAAGCGGGTACGAAGTAAAATCTTTATACTCTCTACGGTCCATCCCATTACCTTTCTTGATTCACTGAACCAAACGGAGCTGAAAAAGGATGAAAGCTGCCGGCAGCCCCTGCACGATCTGGAGCGCTGGCATGTGCTGCTGGGGCATTTCTGCATCGTGGTAGAGAAGCTCGACCAGAAGGACGTGGTTTTTGAAGATGAAGCTCCGCTCTGGAAAAAGAACCTTCAGCTGGAAACGGCTCGCACCCACTTCCTTATACGGATGCGAGAACCGCTGGAAAAGGAGCTCGGGGCGAGGAACGAACTTGATATTGATCCAGATTCTCTGGCTTTTAAGCTACAAACCGCCTCCCACTACTTTTACATGTACATCTGGCAGTCACTAACAAAGGAGGAGAAGTTTTTACTGTACGATTTGGCGGAGGACGGCCTGGTGAATCCCTACGACGACTACAACCTCTCGCTACTTTTAAGCAAGGGGCTGATTGTGAGGGAGGAGGGACGGTTGACGCTTTTCAACAAAGGCTTTCGGAATTTTATCCTCACTGCCATTGGCGCTGTGGAGGTGATGAAGATCCGGCAGCAAATCAAAGACACCGGAAACTGGGGCAGGCTAAAAGTTCCGTTTATGATCCTCATCGTAGGCGTTCTGGCTTTCCTTTTTGCATCCCAGCAGGAAACCTACTCTACCCTACTCACTTATCTTGGCATCCTTACGGCCGCAGTACCTGTAGTACTCCGGTTCTTTACCTTGTTTGAAACCACTAACACTCCAAAAAATACCTGATCATATGAAACGTATCATCACCTGCAGCGACGGCACCTGGAACCTTCCGGGTGATACAGAGGGGGGCAAGGTAGTCCGCACCAATGTTCAAAAAATTTTCGAAGCCATTTGCAATGAAGATCCTTCAGGGATCCATCAAATAAAGTACTACGACGAAGGAATTGGGGTAGAAGGAAGTAAGTTGCGACGTATGATCGATGGTGCGATTGGCGGTGGTATTGATCAGAACATCTTAGACATCTATAAATTTATCTGCTGGAACTACTCCCAGGGTGATGAAATTTATTTGTTCGGCTTCAGTCGCGGAGCTTACACCGCCCGTAGTCTGGCCGGTCTCATCCGCAACTCCGGTCTTGTGAAGAATAATAATCTGACCCTCATCAATAAAGCCTATGAAATCTATCGCGATCGCTCGGAAGAAACCAGTCCGGATGGACCGGTTTCCCGCAGCTTTCGCGAAAAGTACAGCCAACCTGACGTTCGTATTAAATTTATTGGTGTTTGGGATACCGTGGGCTCTTTGGGAGTACCGGTGAATATTCTTGGGAGCAACAAGAAATACGAGTTTCACGATACCAAGCTAAGCAGTTACGTCGATTATGCCTACCAGGCCCTGGCGCTGGACGAACGTCGGAAGTCATTTAAACCTGCGGTTTGGCAGCAGAGCGAGTATGTAATTAAACACAGACTGCCACAGGTGTTGGAACAGGTCTGGTTCTGCGGCGTTCATTCGGATGTCGGCGGCGGCTATCCGGAGGAAGGCTTAAGCGATATTCCCCTTGCCTGGATGCTGGAGAAGGCCGAAAAGACAGGGCTAGCTTTTGAGAAGGGCTACGTACAACAGAATATACATCCCAATGCCTTAGCAGCGATTCATGATTCATTCGCCGCGCCGTTTTCCTGGCAGGGCCAGCATGTTCGAAAGATTGCTGAGAGACCGGATTCGCATGAAACGGTTCATCCTTCTGTTTACGATCGCATGCAGGCAGGCCTCGGTTACAAGCCCGAGAACGTTCCTGCCCTGTCTTTAGCTGGTGTTCAATAGTGAAGGGGAACTTGCTTTCGTGTAACCTTAACTACCCCGGATCCCTATAAGGACAGGGATTTGTCTTGCCAAGTTTTTTTGAGGGAGATAAATTCTATGTTCAATGATCAGATATGACACAAGTAAACCACCGAGTAAACAGAGTTGAAAAATACACGCTGCAAGTAAGGCCGCTTGCTCTTATTGTTCTGGCTATTATCTTTAATACGAATGTGCAGGCTCAGACTCTGAAGAACCTGGTGAAAAAGAATTTGGGTAAAGACAGTTCACTGGTTAAAACAGTAAAAGCTTCGGGAGTACTGCAGCCTTCATCGCTGAGTCTTGCAGAGATCACTTCTGGCTTGAAGGAGGCACTTAACAAAGGAGTAGAAAAAGGGACAGGTCGTTTATCCATGACAGATGGTTTCTTCAAAAGGGAAGCAGTGAAAATTCTGATGCCTGAAGAAGCACGGAAAATAGAAAGCACGCTAAGAAGTGCCGGCATGGGTAAACTAGTAGACGACGCGATCCTCACCATGAACAGGGCAGCAGAAGATGCGGCAAAGGGCGCCTCCCCAATCTTTCTTAGCGCAATTAAAAACATGAGTATTGCTGATGCAAAAGCTATTCTTAGCGGACCAGATACCGCTGCTACCGGATATCTGCGCAAGCAGACAAGTGCTTCACTAGTCGCAGCGTTTAAACCCCTTATTCAGCAGTCGCTCGACAAGGTGAATGCGACAAAAAATTGGAATACGATGATCACTGCTTACAACAAAATTCCCCTGGTAAAAAAGCAAAACCCCGACCTTGCCGCTTTTGTGACCGGGAAGGCGATCTCGGGTGTATTCTATGAAATCGCAGCAGAGGAAATACTGATCCGAAAAGATCCATTAGCCAGGACGTCCGACCTTCTGAAAAAAGTGTTTGGAAGATAAATTCTTTCCCTGGAAGTAGCGATAAAACTTGATCTAATCCTTAATTCAGTTTAACCTTCAGTTAATAGCCTGTAGCTAGAATTGCGCATTCAAAACTATAGGCATGAATTTAAGTTTACGTTTCTTTCAATTTCTTGTTTTTATTTCCCTCAGCACGTTTACAGCTTTTGCTCAAAACGGGCTGGTAGTAGGAAAGGTGGTGGATAGTCAGAAGCTGTCTTTGCCCGGCGCCACATTGCGGCTTAGCGGCGATAATAGATATACTGTTTCCACGGAGAAAGGAACCTTCGAGTTTCTTAATGTTCCGGCAGGCAACTATACATTAACAGTCAGCTACCTGGGCTACAAAACCTGGTCAAAGGATATCGCCGTAAATGCCGGTCGCGCTACTGATGTTGCGGTAGCTCTTGAGGAGGCCTCCATTATCGGGAAGGAAGTAGTAGTGATGGGCGACCGTCTCCGCGGACAAGCACGGGCGTTGAACCAGCAGAAAACAAACGCAAATATTTCTAACATCGTTTCAACGGATCAGATCGGTCGTTTTCCAGATGCGAACATCGGCGACGCTATCAAAAGAATTCCCGGTGTAACCATGCAGAACGATCAGGGAGAAGCACGGGATATCATCATCCGCGGCCTCGCACCTGAACTTAATTCAGTTTCCCTTAACGGGGATAGGATCCCGTCTGCGGAAGGAGACAACCGACGCATTCAAATGGACCTGATCCCATCGGATATGATCCAAACGATAGAGGTGAACAAAACACTCACGCCCGACATGGATGCCGATGCAATTGGGGGCTCGGTAAATCTGATTACCCGGGCTGCACCTAATGGTTTACGCCTATCCGGAACCTTGTCGTCTGGTTACAATCCGATCCGCTCAAAAGCTTTGTACACAGGTTCTTTTGTAGCTGGAAACCGATTCCTGGAGAATAAACTGGGAGTGGTCTTAAGCGGATCTTACAATAACAACGACTACGGCTCTGACGATATCGAGGCTACCTGGAAACAAGAGGACGGAAAAGTGTTCGTGGAAGAGCAGGAAGTGCGCCAGTATTTTGTGCAGCGGATCAGAAGAAGTGTGTCGCTGGCATCCGACTTTAAATTTAATCCTAAGAACACGATATCCTTTACCGGAATGTACAACTGGCGGGATGATCGCGAGAACCGCTACCGTCTTCGTTTTACTGACATTGAGATGGATGGAAACAGCTTTGTAGGTAATATCGAACGCGAAACAAAAGGCGGAATCGGGAACAACAGAAATAAAGACACTCGTCTGGAAGACCAGCGTGTGCAGAATTATTCCCTTCGCGGCGATCACCTTTTAGGTGCTGCTGTGGATTTAGACTGGGGATTTTCTTATTCAACTGCCCGCGAGTTGAGGCCCAACGAGCGATATATCAACTTTGAAGCGGAAGAACAAGATATAAGTCTTGATCTGGCCAATCCTGAGCGTCCTTTTGCCAACAGCAGTACGGGTCTTGCTGATTTCGAACTTAACGAGATCACGGAAAATAGAAACTTCACAAAGGAGGATGAACTGGGCGGCCGGATCAACTTCAGACTTCCCTTAAGCTTGGTGAACGGACAAAAAGGTCGCCTGAGATTTGGAGCGCGCTTACGTCTGAAAGATAAAGAGCGCGAAAATAACTTTTTTGAATTCAGTCCCGAAGGCGCCAATGAGGATGCTTTCGAGAATTTAGGCACAGTCCCCACCCTTTCATTCGATCCGAAGAATTATCAGCCTGGGGCTCATTACCTGAGAGGACCGTTTGTCGATGCGCAGTTTTTGGGCAAACTGAACCTTGGAAATGGGTTTGAGCAGGAAGCTAAGCCGGAAGAGTACGCGTCGATCAACTACAACGCAAAAGAGACAATCGGAGCCGGATATGTTCGTTTTGACCAGGATTTCAACAGAAAGCTTTCAGGTATCTTCGGTGTTCGCTTCGAACAAACCTGGTTGAAATATACGGGGAATATCGTAGAAGATGAAGAAGAGCTGGTAGGATCGAGAACAAACAAGAATAATTATCTCAATATTCTTCCCTCTGCTACCTTGCGTTTTAATGCTACGGACAACCTGATTTTCCGTTTGGCTGCAACCACTTCTTTGGCAAGGCCAAACTACTACGATCTGGTACCTTACTTCGATAATAGGATTAGCGACGAGGAGCTGTTTGTAGGCAACGAATCCTTGAAGGCAGCTTACGCTACGAACTTTGATTTCATCGCCGAAAACTACTTTAAGTCTGTTGGTCTTATCTCTGCAGGAGCATTTTACAAGAACATCAGCGATTTCATTTATCGTTATCGCAGCAACTCTTACACTACAGCTAACTTTGGCGCTGATTTTCCTGGTGTCGCTAATCCGATTGCTGCAGGCGACGAGTGGACGTTCATACAACCTCGTAACGGAGATGACGTTCAGGTTTACGGATTTGAAATTGCGTTGCAGCGCCAGTTAGATTTCCTTCCGGGATTTCTGAAAGGTTTTGGAGTGTATGCGAATTACACGTTTACACGTTCTAAGACGGATGGTATTTTCAACGAGGACGGAGAAGAAAGAACCGACGCGAAGTTCCCTGGCACCGCTCCGAATCTTTACAACTTCTCTCTGTCTTATGAAACGAAGCGCTTCAGCTCACGCCTCTCTGCTAACTATGCCGACTCTTATGTTTTTGAGTTAGGAGGAAACGCGTTCGAAGACAGCTATTACGATAGCCAGTTTTTCCTCGACGCCAACGCCTCTTACCGCTTTACATCGAAATGGCGTCTTTTTGCCGAGGCCAACAACCTCACCAATCAGCCGCTGCGTTTTTATCAAGGTGTGAAGAGCCGCACCATGCAGGAAGAATTTTACCGCCCTCGTTATAACGTTGGCCTTAAGTTTGATTTTTAATTTTTCTATCAATTTATGAAGCCGGAATATCAGTTTCCGGCTTTTTATGCTTTTATTATGTTCAGAACCAGCCTTTTTTTAATCGCTTCAATAAGTCTCTTCGCTTGCAGCACCAAAAGGAGTATCGCTCCAAATGCGCTAAAACCAACCGTTATCTCTCAACAAGTAGAATTTGATACCGACGACCCCGCTATCTGGATCAATAAGGCAGATCCTGCAAAAAGCCTTGTAATCGGCACAGACAAAGAAACTAACGGTGGGATTTATGCTTTCGACCTTCAGGGTAAGATTGTGAACAAAGTAACCGGCATTCAGCGACCAAATAACGTCGATGTAGCATATAATTTCAAGGTAGGAGGTAAAACGGTAGATATTGCTGTAGCTACCGAAAGGGAAACTGATAAAATCCGTGTATTCAGTCTTCCTGATCTTCGTCCGCTCGATAATGGTGGCATAGAGGTTTTTGGTGGAGAAACCGATCGTTCTCCGATGGGAATAGCGTTGTACACGCGGCCGTCTGATCAGGCAGTTTTCGCCATCGTTGGTCGGAAATTTGGTCCGGAAGACAACTACCTCTTTCAATATCAATTGCAGGAGGAAAACGGTGTAGTCGGGGCTAGTCTGGTAAGACGATTCGGTAAATTCAGCCGTAAGAAGGAAATCGAGAGTATCGCTGTAGATAATGAGCTCGGCTTTGTTTACTTTTCCGACGAAGGATCTGGGGTGCACAAGTACTATGCCGACCCGCTGAAAGGAAATGAAGAACTGGCTTTTTTTGGTGGAAAGGACTTCAAGTCTGACATCGAGGGCATTTCCATTTATAAAACGGGGGATAAAACCGGCTATCTTCTGATCTCCAACCAACAAGCGAACAGCTTTAATGTCTATCCAAGGGAAGGGAGCGGTTCTAACATTCATGCCCACCATCGCATTACCGAAATACCTTTTTCTACGCTGGAGAGCGATGGCTCTGAGGTGACCAATGTAAACCTGGGACCAGCATTTCCAAAAGGCTTGTTTGTGGCAATGAGCAATGGAAAGGTTTTTCATTACTACGATTGGCGACTGATCGAATCTCGAATTCTCGAACCTCTGAACAAAAAATAGCCACCAAAACAGGGCAGGCAGCTAAATGCTGGCTACCCTGTTTTGCTTTAGCTCTCATCAGGCGCTTTATCACCTGAAGTTGGAACGCCGGTATCCCCGGCTTTCTTTGCTTCTGTCCTTAAATTCTTAGATACTTGTTGCGTCATTTCAATGCTTCACGTTATGACAGAACTAAAAAGAATGATCACATTAAGAAAAGCTGCCCTCGAAGATATCCCATCCTTACAACAATTGTATGTCGATACGATCAGTAATAGCTGTGGTAATGACTATGACGAGGAGCAGTTGGCGGTATGGAAGTCTTCCATTAAAAATGGAGAACGTTGGAGGCAGGCGGTAGAGAGTCAGTATTTCCTTGTTGCCGAGTTGGCCGGACAAATCGCAGGATTTGGCTCTCTGAAAGAGGGAGAATATGTAGACTTTATGTACACCCATCATCTCTTTCAGCGCTGCGGTATTGCTGATGCTATTTTCGCGGCGCTTGAGCAAGAAGCTGAAAGGCAAAATAAAGATCGGCTGTATGCGGATGTAAGTAAGACAGCTCGACCGTTTTTTGAGCGGAAAGGCTTCAAGGTTTTGAAAGAGAATGACAATTTGATAAAAGGGGTACACATCACGAATTATCGGATGGAAAAGCTGAGGTAAAACCGAAATCAACAGAGCTTGATAGTCAAAACCTAAGCGATCAGCCAGTCCCGGGCGGCAGCAGCATCACGGAAAATGCGGCAGTCTAGGTTTAGCTCATTAGCTTTCTGTGTTAACGATTCTGCAGCCACCTTCCCGAAGTAGTGCTGAGGGCAAACCATGGCAACCATGTCAACGCCCGTCCTCACGAGCTTCGGTATGAACTCCTCCGCCAGCCACTTTTGGTCGTCCTGACTGATCATCAGCATGTCCTTTACATCCGCCAGCACCTTCGAGCACTTGTAGTTCTGAACTAGTTCAAACATAAACGCTGTGCCCGCATGGAACTCGGAACTTGTTGCATAGCCATCCCAATCCATTACTACCATCTTCTCTGTTTCCTGGTAATAAATATGATATGGTTTTTGCGTTGTCATGTTAATTATTGATCCTGCAAAAATATCGGCTTAAGAGATAACTGCCAAACCCATTCGAATTTCTGAGCTGGCGAATAGGTAGATTCAATCCAAATCATAGCGAATGCTGGTAAAAGTAAAACCTTCTTCAAATATTTGCAGCAATCCTTTCGGACATGGAATCTGCTAAACTTCAAAATACGATCGAGGGTATCAGGCGTTATTACCCCGTTTCCGATTCGGTCATCGATCGGTTGTCAGGCCATTTGGTCGAGAAGCGTTTTCCCAAAAATTATTTACTCACCGAGCCTGGAATCCGTAATCATTATATCTACTTTATCGAAGAGGGCTGCGCCCGGACCTTTTTCCTGATCGACGGAAAAGAACACACCAACTGGTTTAGTCGCGAAGGCGACGTCACGTTTTCTTCTACTGCCCTGTACCACGGTACTCCTGCACTTGAGTACGTTCAGTTGTTGGAAGATTCGCGACTATATCTGCTTCCCATCGAAAGGCTTAATCACTTGTACGAAACAACTATTGAAATTGCAAACTGGTCTCGGGTGATCCATCAGGAAGTGCTGTTGAAGATGCAGACTTTACGTATCGATCGGCTGTCTCTTTCGGCAAAAGAAAGGTATGAGAAGTTTGTGGCGGAAAACCCGGACCTGATCAACCGGGTGAACCTGGGCTTCATCGCCTCCTATCTGGGGATGACCCAGCAGCACCTCAGCACCTTGCGAGGAGAGGTGCGATTTTAAGATATATGAAAATATAGAAATCCCGGCTTTTCTATTTTTGGTGTATGAAGGACGAGCTACAGAAATGCCTGGATGGCGAACTTTTTAACACTTCTGATGGGGAGATTCAAAAGCTGATTCACCAGGCACGGCGTCTTACTAAAATTTATAACGCAACAGCCAGCACCGAAACCGTGAAGAGACGGGAGATTCTTAATGATCTATTGGGAACTTTAGGTTCCAACGTCAATATTGATACGCCTTTCTACTGCGACTATGGTAAACACATCTCCCTTGGCAGCAATGTGATCATCAACATCAATTGCACTTTCGTGGATTGTAATAAGATCACAATCGGCAATAATGTGCTGATCGCTTCCAATGTGCAGATTTATACTGCTACACATCCTGTTCCGCTTGTAGAGCGGATAGTTGATGATTGGGATGAAAGTTCGGGATTGCCGTATTTTAGGACCTATGCTTTACCAGTAAGCATTGAAGACAACGTCTGGATCGGAGGTGGGGTGGTCATCCTGCCAGGCGTTACCATTGGGAGGAACTCAGTCATTGGAGCCGGCAGCGTGGTAACTAAATCAATTCCGGAAAATTGCGTGGCTGTTGGAAATCCCTGCCGTATCATCCGGGAAATAAACAAAGAAGAGCGACCCTTGTCTTAACCTAAACCATGGAAAAAATAAAAGCAGTGATATTTGATCTGGACGGGACTTTAGCCAACACGCTCCCTCTGTGTATCCAGGCTTTTCGCGAATCCATCGAACCTCTGATTGATCGATCTCTTGCAGACGATGAAATTGTGGCAACCTTCGGTCCTTCAGAGGAAGGTACGATCATGGCATTGGCGCCCGATCATTACGATAAGGGTGTTGCGGATTACCTGTTCCACTACGAACGACTGCATCCTTCTTGCTCCGAACCATTTGACGGAATGAGAAGTCTACTGGAAGAGCTTCAAAGGAGGAAGGTGCCGATGGCGATGGTAACGGGCAAAGGGCCGCACAGCGCAAAAATCTCCCTCGACTATTTTAGCCTTTCTGCTTTCTTTGACCGCATCGAAACAGGTTCTCCTACAGGACCGAGAAAAGCAGAAGGAATTCAACACATTTTAAACGACTGGCCCAACCTCCGCAAGGAAGAGGTTTGGTACGTGGGGGATGCCCCGAGCGACATCACGGCCTGCCGGGCAGCGGGAATCCCCATCGCAGCAGCAGCCTGGGCGGAAACGGCAGAGGTGGAAGTGCTGCGACAGCTACATCCGGACAAATTATTTGAGAGCGTGCAGGATTTCATCGAATGGGTATTGGCAAACGTGGAAGAGTAGTTGAGTACGCTGGAACATCAGTTGTACGTTTTCATCCCCTTTAACACCCGGTTGAGCGACCGGATAGTGATACCAAGGTAGGCAGCCATGTCCTCTTTGGAGATTAGGAGACCGTGTTTTGCCTGTAATTCCAGCAACTTGCCCAAAGCGTGTTCAACTGTGTACAACTGCTGAAAGGACGCTCTGCTGCTGGTATTGACAATCCTTTCAGCCAGCTCACTGATCAGCATTTTATTGAATTGCAGGTTCTCATTCATCAGCGAATGGAAATAGGGGAGGGAAATGGAGTAGGCCTCCACCTCAGTTATTGTCTCGACGTTGCAGAGGCAGTTGATGCCTCGGATGGCTTCTATCTCACCTAAAACTTCTCCTTCTCCCAGAAACTCCACAATATACTGTTTGCCGTTTTCTTCGTTAAAAAAGCACTTGGAGATTCCTTTCTTTAAAACCAGTACCCTCGGCACCCGGTCGCCCTGCCGAAAGAGCAAGTTGCCAGGGGAAAAGCGCTTGAGCAGGATATTGTCCTTTCGCTCCTGGCGATCATATAGGTCTTGTATCAGCGAAAGAAAGGATGGATTGGTTCTTAACATAATTGTGCGGGACAAATGTCCTTTTACGTGATTACTTCTCTACTCACTTTTGCTCTGTTGAGCAAAAATAACAATGAGAAATAAGATTAAGGTGATTGCATTTGATGCCGATGATACCCTTTGGGTAAACCTGCCGCATTTCCTCGAAACGGAGAGGGAGTTTTGTACGTTGTTGCAGGACTATCTGCCAGCGGCTGAAGTAGGCCGCCTGCTGTTTCAAACGGAAATGAAGAATTTACCGCTGTACGGGTATGGGGTGAAAGGCTTTGTCCTTTGTATGATCGAGACGATCTGTAGCGTTTCAGCAGGAGCTGCCCGCCTGGAGTTGGTGGCAAAAGCGATTGAGCTTGGAAAAGAGCTGCTTCAGAAACCCATTGAACTGCTGGAAGGGGTAGAGGAGACCCTGGAAAGGCTGAAAGGGAAGTACCGGCTGATAGTGGCCACTAAAGGCGATTTATTAGATCAGGAACAGAAGATACAACGGTCAGCTTTGCAAACGTACTTTCATCATATTGAAATCATGAGCGATAAGAAAACAGCAGACTATAGAAAGCTGCTGCAACACCTCGACTGCCGGCCGGAAAATTTCCTGATGCTGGGTAATTCTCTCAAGTCGGATATTCTGCCGGTGCTCGAACTGGGTGGTTTTGCTGCTCATATTCCCTATCATACCACCTGGGAGCATGAACAGCACAGCGAGGAGATCACTCATCCTCATTTTATAGAACTTACCCGAATCGATGAAATTATTAATTACCTCGACTAGCGATGAAAACAGTAGTAAACATAAATGAATGGGCAAGAAAAGACCATTATCGTTTTTTCTCCCGGTTTGAAGATCCCTTTTTCGGCGTTACTGTAGAAATTGACTGCTCAAAAGCTTATTGGGCAGCTAAAGAACGACAGCAGTCTTTCTTTCTGTACTATTTATACCGGGCACTAAAGGCAGCGAATCAGATAGAAGCTTTCCGCTATCGTATTGTAGGGGAGGAAGTTTTTTTATATGATAAGGTTCATGCGTCTCCCACCATCAATCGACCGAATGGAACTTTTGGTTTCGCCTATATGGATTACGAGGAAGATGAAAATCTATTCCTGGAGAAGGCCAAAGAAGTGATCCTGCAAGTGCAGCAAACAGAAGGACTGATCCCTGCGGTCTCCGGAGAAAACGTGATTCATTTTTCAGCGCTACCCTGGTTAAACTTCACGGCAATATCCCATGCCCGAAGCTTCAGCTTTCCGGATAGCAGTCCGAAAATATCTTTTGGAAAAGTAACCGAAAAAGATGGAGCACGAAAGATGCCTGTTTCGATCCATGTACACCACGGCTTGGCGGATGGTTATCATGTAGGTTTGTTTGTCGAGCGGTTTCAGGAATTGTTGGATGGGAACTAAGCTCGCAAGCGAAAAAGGAGCTGAAAGATTACCTCAGTCGATTCAGTAAAATAGCGGAGAGCTGCGCTCCCCGCTACCTGTCTAACCTTCCGGATATCGAGTTTAGATGCCGGCTTACATGTCCCCTAGTTTCCGCTCATTCGTTTTATCCCATGGGCATAGAAACGAACATCGGAAACGGGCATACCCCAGGAATAATATTTGAAATTGCACAACTGAATCCTTCGTATATCACCACCGAGTAGTTCCGGTAGCCCGAAGTTAAACGGAGATCCATTGTAGAAGCTATTCCATTGCAACAGCGGAGTATTTCCCTTTGCTTTATTTTCACCCTTTTTGTAGATGGTAAATACACTAAAAGGCTTTCTCCGGATTTCTCCGGCAGGGGTAATGTTGTAGAACATAGCCGGATAATCGAGGTCTACCCAAGCCGTTTGGTTGTCAGATCCCTGAGAGAGGTTGGTGTTAAGGGTAGCCACAAATTCCTCCGGCGATATTACCTCGCGGTAGCGGCTGTTAAGCACCCCCGGGTTTAAATATTGTACATACCAGTAGGAATGGTAGATGTCTACTTCTGTTTCTTCAAGGGCAGAAGGATCGGTCATGGAGCTGAAGAAACTCAAATAGATTTTGGTACTGTCGTTGAAGTCATGCGACATATTTTCCCTCAACACCTGTAACTGGTACTTTGTATGGTCATCCAAGTCACTACTGATCGATTGAAGGGTATAGTACTGCCCAGCCGACAACTCCAAAATGGTATCAAGAACGATACTCTCCTTTTTGTACCGAAACGGCTTTTGTGATTCATCATATCTAAGGAAGGTAAAGCGATGCTTTCCCGGTTCAATTTGCATCCATGCACTCAAATCTGCTTTGTTTATGCTGGGCCCTACAGGATTAAACGTTTTATTCCCCGGGAATTCAGTGGTAGAAGTTCCTGAATACCGGTAAAAGCCCGCCTGGAAATTGCTACGGGGCCAAAGCGCTTCTGCTGAACTTGCCCCGAAGGGGTGCTGATCCTGCCTGGTAAAATCTCCGTCGATGATAAAATAGAGCTTGGGATTGCCCGTAGGGATACCGACTGCGCCCATGGGGCCTTCTCCGAGGCCGAAGTTTGTTTGTCCCTGGAATGCCCGGATGTAGGCGGCATTGTCCAGAGGTTTCATGTCCTCCTTCTCGCACGATACGAAAAGCAATACGGCAAGGATAAATGATAGTATATAAAAATTTCTTCTCATAATAGTATTTGAATTAATGGTGCTGCCATGGACTTAACTTACCTGTTCGAATGCGGAATTACCACAATTCTGGCCTTGTCATGTCTGCCTGCCGAGGCACTGCGGCCAATTAAAAACACCGAATAAATGTCGGGATCCGCCTTTTCTGGCCCTAGTTGGGAGTAGGTGAAGGGATAGTCAATTTCCACTCCATCCAGTCGTGTCCCCGGCAGGGGTTCACTTTGGGATGTATTCGTGAATACAGAAAGCTTGATGGGGAAATAGTCGCTCCAGGGCTCGAAGTCAAAAACAGAGTATTCGATGATCCAGTCATCAATCTTCTTTTGCTCTGTCAAAGTTTTTCCCTGTTGCAAATATGTACTCTTATTAGCGATGGGCTCCCACTGGGTATTGGTGATCGGCTCGTCATTATTTTTCATAAAGCTAACCAGCGGAGCATCCGAAAAATTGAAGTACTGCGTTTTCACACCTGCTAACTCAGAGCCTGTTTTAAGAACGTTTTGGATTGCTTTCAATGCAGGCTTGCCATCTTTCTCGTACAGTACTAGTGTAAGGTTGTCGTTCGGCTTCAAGGTTACTTTCTCGTCGATGATAGTAGCGCCGCTAGCTTTAACTGAGAGCGAATGTTCCCCTGCAGGCATCGTCAGGTATCCCGAATAGTTTCCAAAATCAAGCATTCCTGTTTTATGAGGACCGGAACTGAGCTCAGCGCCGGCGGCACCTGGAAGGGCATTCAGCAATAAAATCTTACCAAATTGTTCTTGCTCGAAAACATGGTCTTCGATGATGTCGAACAGGTGGTAGCCCTGGCTGTAGCTGGATGCAGAAATGCAGACAACCGTATAGTTGCCTCCAGGTTTGAAGTAAACAGGGGTGCTGGCAGCCCTTCCTCCCGCAATTTCGGGTAGAAAGTTGGCCATTACCTGCGATCTTATATTGTCATCGTTGTCCTTCACAGCAAGGCGATAGGTCCCGTAAGGCAACTCCACAAACGCCGATCTTTCTCCCAGCGGCACGTCCTTTATCAGTTCTCGTCCATCCGTCAGGTTCAGCGAGCAAAACTGAGCAGCGGCAGCGGTCACCGGAAAGGTAGATCCATAGTCCAAATTCAATAGCCGGATCTTAAACTTGCCCGGAGCCGGTGCTTCATTTTTTTTAGGGAACTCCTTCAGCGCGTAAGAGGCGGATCTGGAATTATTGTGGGTCACCCTACCTCCGGCAGCATAGTAGTATATGTCCTTTTCGCCCTTGGAAATTACCTGATTAACCACAGGTACCCCCGTTTGGAAAATACGAAGACGTAGAGTGTCGTTTGTGAAGGCTGCAGATGGGATATTGATGGGATTGCCTGGTTTGATGGATGCTGAGCTGGTACCGATAAAGCCAGTGCTTTCATTCCATATCCCGATTTGAAACTTCCCATAAAGTGTTGGTTTCCCGCTTAAACGGTCCTCTTCATAATTTACCCTATGTATACCCTCGTTTTCTCCTTTTGCTACATTGTACAGCGTTACTGTAGAATTCGACTGATCCGGCACTTCAAAGAGATTCTCCGACTCACGGCAGGAGAAAAGGAGGGCCGTAATTATAAATAGTAGTTGTGATATCAGAATTCTTTTCATCTCTAAAAGTTATAGTTTAAGCCCAGCATGAACTCCGTACCTCTACGGTAGTTTCTTCTTACATATTCTTCATTGTAGGTGCCGTATTTGCCATCCCTTCCTGGTTTGGTGTATACCCTTTTGAAGTCAGGGTCAAGAAGGTTTTTGGCAAAGCCAGTTAACTGAAGTCCTTTGTAGATCTTCTGCTTAAAAACGGCGTCCAGGACGCCGGCGGGTTGCTCGTACACGTCCGGTCCACCATTCAGCTGTACTTCAACCAGGCGCTCCCCGATCTGATTAAACTGTACGTTAAAGATCGAGCCCGACTTTTTATTGTCGTACGAGAGACTGGCGTTGATAACATAGGGCGGCTGCTCGAACACGGGGCTTTTGTCCGGGGCATAACGATCAATAAGCCTGGCAGAGCTAAGTCGGTCTTTATTCAGTTTTACAGAGCTGTTCGCCAGCATTAAGGAGGTGTTCAGACTAAAATGTCTGAAGCCTCGTCCCAATAAACTCAGGTTTTTTTGAATTTCAAATTCCAGTCCCAGTACTCTACCTGTCTCCGAATTATTCTGGTAAGACACAGAAGGAGTAAAGGCAGGCCCATTAGCTGCAATTCCTGCTGGTCCGCTAAACACCTTCTCCAATTGGTTCTCTATCTTCTTGTGAAATACGGATACGGATAGGACATCCGTCAGGGTGGGAAACCACTCCCATCTGAAATCGAGGTTTTGAGCGGTAGAGTTCCTCAATTCCCGATTCCCTCTTACAAAGGCATTTTCAAAAGCATCGAACTGCGTAGTAGGAACAAACTCCCGGATTTCCGGGCGTTGAAGTGTCCTCGAATAGGCCGCGCGGAAATTCATCTTCGGGTTGTGGTGGTAAATGAAGGTACCCGACCAGAATGGCTTGAAGTCGGTATTATACGAGCTGCCAGAGAGCGAGTCTTTTTGGAATCGGGTAAAATTGCTTTGGTCGATGCCAATACCGATGGTGTCAACATCGCCACGCATTCTTGTTTGTTCAAATCGCACACCGCCCACCAATTGGATTTTATCTTTCCATTTCACATCCACCATCTGATAGAGGGCGTCCACTTTCTGTGAACCTGTATAATTATTCCTTGTGGGACGAACATTGTACAAGTGAGCAGTGGCTAAAGCGCCTCCTTCAGCTCCCTGGCCCCCTTCCCGGATGCCGATATTTCCGGGCGCTACCAAAGCGTTTAGATCTCCGTTCAGATACATCAACTGGCCGGCATCCGGCAGACCAAGCACTTGTTCGTTGTAGTTCCTGGAGCGCTTCAAAAAGAAATATCCGAACTTAAGATTGAGTTTTAGATCTTCATTTACCACGAATTCCCGGGTTAGATCTCCCAGATAGTTCCGGTTTTGCTCCTTCATATTTCTGAAGTAGCGGCCGCTCAGCTCGTCGCCTTCCGGAAAGCTATATTCCGGGTAAGTCACCCGGTTCACTTCATAGATCTGATTTGTGTCGATAACCAGGTTGACGCTCCTGAAGTCGGGATCATTTTGCATTGCGTTCGACCCGCTGGCATTCCAGTTAAACCTCCAGGCGGACGGACTTTTCCCGAGCTTGTGTTCCCCCTTCAACTGCAGCGTGTGGAAATCCCTCTCCGTCGTACGAAGGTTATAGATCTGGTTCCCAATATTAAATTTCTTCTCAGAGATAAGATTTGAAGAAGGGTACCCGCCGATCAAATTCATGCCGGTAGCTTCGGCCCCCTTACTTCCCACATAGTGAGCACTTACCTCGTGCTCGTTGGAGATTTTATAAGCAAGGGCAGCGAGTCCTCCGTAGGTAAGCTGTTGCGTACCACTGTGCTCTTTATACCGTTGATAGGGAAGTAGTTTAATGTTGTTTGGAGTGATGAAGTCAGGTATTTCAGTCCCCGTATTGTATCCACCTGTTGCTGCCCCGGCGTAGAATGAATAGGTGTTAAACTCGCCTCCCTGATTAGCATCAGTCCGGCTAAAGTAGTTTGCACCAAGAATTACCCCCAACTTGCGCTTAAGGACCGTGTAATTGTTTCCTATGGTGAAGGAGTAAAGCTGATTAGCCTCCGCTTTCTTCAAGGAGGTAGTCAAGACGGGATCAAAGGCCTCCATCAGCCGGTTAATTCGCAAAGCCTCCTGGTAATTGGCCATGCTGCTCGCACTATTTTTAAAAGCCGACTCAATTCCTCCTTCTATATCAAGGTACTGGTAACGCAAGTTCCTGAACTCTGAAGAGAGATTTCGTTTACCTGCTAGCTGACCGAACGTTCCCAGATCGCTGCCCTGAAAGGAGGTGAAGTTTCCACTTGCTCCTATCCTGTTGTTAAAGCCGGTAGAAGCCGTGAAGTTGATTGTTAGTTGCTCCGGGATTGACTTTGTTTTTAGCTCTACCACTCCGGCAGTTGCATCCGCTGGCTTATCGGGTGTAAGGGTTTTGATCACAGAAATGTTATCGAGAAGCATTGCCGGGATTAGGTCGAGTGGTACGGCACTTCTGTCTGCATTGGCCGTCGAGAGGCGGGCACCGTTTAGCTGAGCTACAATATTCCGGTCGCTCAAACCCCTGATTGCTACGTACTTTCCGTCAGCAACCGACACACCCACTACCCGTTGCAGCGCTTCGGTTGTATTGATGCTTCCCGCTTTTGCAATTCCTTCAGCGCTGATTCCGTCTTGCACAGCCGTTGATTTTTTCCGCGCTGATAAAAGAGCAACGTCTGAAGCACTTGAGCGACGGCCGTGCACCACCACTTCCTTCAAATCCTGGTTACTCTCCTTCAGTTGTACAGCTACATAGTTTTCACCCGAATACGTAAGGGTTTTCGTCTCGAAGCCCAGGAACTGAAAAATAAGCTTGTCGCCTTGTTCAACCTGAATAGAGAAAGCCCCGTTTACGTCAGAAACGGCTGATCGAAGTTTGCCTTCGATTTTCACAGATACCCCGGGAAGGGTGTTCCCTTTTTCATCCGTAACCTTTCCCTGAAGAAATTTTGGAGGTACCGGAGGAGCCTTTTCTTCTATCACCACATAATCTTTCACTAGCTTGTAGGTGAGATTAGTTTGGGATAGGATAAGCCGGAGGGTGTTGGCAACAGAGATAGCCTTTTGGTTGATGGTCACCTTTTTCTTCTCTTTGGCCACGGTTTGGTTTAGGAAGGAGATTTGAACGCCGCTCTTCCTTTCGAGGGTCACCAGCGATTCTGATAAACTCGCATCTTTTACCTGAAAATCAATTTTTATCTTATCAATATTTTGTTCGTTCCTGTGCTTGCCGTACACGAGGGCTGCCGACTCGGAGACGAGTAACAGGATAAGCCACAGGCTTTTCCTAACAAAACAGATACTAGCGTACTGTTGTAGTACTTTTTGCATATTTTTGAAATTGTAACGGTATTAAAAAAATTAAAGCTGTTATATCTGAAGCATGCTTCAGTTGAAGGCCCGGCTTAACCCCATGACTGTCAATCGTTGGTTAAGTAAGGCATTTTCCGTCCGCTCCACGGCGGACGGTTTATTTTCCTTTCTCTCTACCTCATTTTCTTCCTCCTTTTTTGAGTGTTACAGTTTGCCCTTCAATTATGTACTTGATATTTGCGGTGCTGGAAATTATTTCCATGATATGGCTTAAGGGTTGGCTCCCGTTGACTGACAGTGTGAGCCGGTAACTCGACAGCTCTTCATCTTGCAGCAGGATCTTCGCTCCATACCAATTCTGTAGCCTTCCAGTAATATCCTTAAGGGCGGTGTTGTTAAACAGGAGCTTGCCCTCTTTCCAGGCGGTCAGCTCGTAGGTATCGGTCTCACTTTTTTCCATTATTCCAGCCAATTCATTATAGCTAAGCTTAGCACCCGGTAGCAATTCAGCAAGGGTATTTGTCTTAGCCCCCTCAACACTGCTTACCCGAACTTTACCCGTTGCCACTGCAACCGCCACTCGCCTGTCTCTGGAATCTATTTTGAACGATGTGCCCAAAACTCTTGTCTCGACCTTACCGGATCTGACAATGAAGGGTCGTTTAGCGTCTCTTCGAACTTCAAAAAAGGCTTCTCCTTCCAGACTTAGCTCTCGACGGTTACTATCAAATGTTTCGGGATACGAAAGGCAGCTGGCAGGACCGAGGTAGACTACTGAACTATCGGGCAAGAGAATTTTTGAACGCTGGCCTGCCGGGTTTTCCCGTTCGATCAGTTCTACCATTGGGGCAGGAGTGGAGGACTCTCCGGCCGTCCACAGCCAGGCTATAAATGCAAGCAGAACAGAAGCCGCTACGGTATAGGAAACCAGTCGGTAGATGCTTCCCTTTTTTGCATTGTCCCCATCAGGTTTTTCATAGAAAAAACGAATTTTCCAACGTCTTAGCCTTACTTCGTCTGATTCTGCTTCCTGAATTGTATTCCAGTCCTCGTCGAGCAGATTTTCCAGCTCTTTTTGACCCGCAGGCTGGTCTAGTAGCTGTCGAACCTGTTTTAACTCTTCAGCGTTGCACTGCTGGTTAATATATTTCTGAAGCAGTTGCCTGTTATTGTTCTCAGTCATATAGAAGGTCAGCTTTTCTGTACCTGACATGCACAATGACGAAAAGAGCGGGGCCAGCCCCCAATGCTATGTTAATTTTTTATCGGATCATGAACAGAAGGATTCCGGCAATGCCAGATTTCTTAAGATGCTGCCTCAAGAAGGTTAGGGCGGCTGTCATATGGTTTTCGACGGTTTTGGTAGAGATGTCGAGCTTTTCGGCGACTTCAGTTACTGAAAGGAGTTCATGTCTGCGCAGTTCGAATACCTTGCGGCGCTGATCGCTTAGCTGGCTAAGGCCCTGTAAATAAACCTTTCGAGTTTCCTGCAGACAAATGGCGGCATCTGTATGGTCGGGGGAGCTAAGGGAAACAGTTGTTTCTTCAATCGGCTCAGTATAAATGGCTTTTTTTCGATAATGATCTACAATCTTATTTCTGACGCTTTGATAGAGAAAAGCTTCAATGTTTTGAACTGCAGAAAATCGGTCTCGCTTTTCCCAAAAATTAAGCATCACATCCATCAGGAGGTCTTCCGCCTGGTGCTCGTCCCTCAGGTGCTTGCAAGTAAATAGAAATAGCTTGTGGAAATACCTCCTGAATAGCAGATCGAATGCTTTACTCTCATCCTCTTTGAGATACTTTAATATAAGATCTTCCGGGTTTTTTGTTGCAGGCATACCGATTTCGCCTGCCAAACTAGAGCATGGATTTTTCTAAAGCATTAAGTTTAAGTTAAATGATGGTGCATTATGGCGGGAAGTTGTTCCTCGAGGAAGGGAACCTTCTTCCCGCCCGCTGTATGCTGTTTCCTGTCCGCTCTAACCTTTTTTCATTCTTAAATCTCCTGAGATTCAGCTTTTACTGCTTAGGCTACTTATTACTGCCGTACCAAGCCCACCATCATTGGCAGCAGCTCATACTGATTGATTCCGGAAGTGACAGCAGGATCTTCGCTGATCATCTGCTGTGCTTCTTCTTCAGACTCCACTTCCAGTATCGCCAGACCGAATACTCCTTTCGGATCCAGCACCGGACCGTAAACCAGCGTCTTTCTTTCGGCGAACAAGCCGTTCCAGTATAGGATATGTGATTCCATCACCGCTTTTTCTTCCTCGTTCATGTCCAGATGAAAGGTAGGACGGGGAGGAATTAGTTTATACATAAAGTAGTTCATGTCTATCTTAATTATGCTGTAAACCTAGTCTATTTCCTTCTGTATCGGCAAACATGCCCACGTATCCTGCCTCTTCTGATAAAAATGTTTTTTCCATCAATACGGTTCCTCCTGCTGCTTTTACTTTTTCCAGAATCAGGTTTAAATCCTCTCCTCCGTCCAGGTAAATAACAATTCCATTTTCCGAGGGCTGGTAGTACTCTCCTTTAACCAGTGCCCCGGTGTTCTTCTGGTCTTCCGTCGGAAATAATCCATACTGCATACCGCCCATTTCGAACACGTTGATTTCCGCACTTAAAATGGCTGCATAAAATTTAACAGCTCTCTCGAAGTCAATTACCGGGATCTCTACCCAGTTCACCAGATGTTTCATATGCTTTTCTGTTTTGATTACAGCTCAAAAGTAGCCTGAGGTGAAGAGGTATAATTGTAAAAATCGGAAGTGCTAACCTTTGTAGAAAAAGCGGTCGTAATCGTTGCTTTGATGCAGAAGTTGTTTAGGTGCGAAACCCGTAAAGCGCTTAATGTCTTTGATGAAATGTGATTGGTCGTAGTAATAATTATAAAATTCGCGTTCAAAAAAGAAGGCTTCTTTGTTCGAGTTGACCGCCTGATAGTAATGCTGGAAACGGAGGATAGAGCCCAGATTCTTTGCACTCGTTCCGATCTTCTCGTTGAACTTGGCGTTAATCCAGCGGGTGGTATAACCGCTTGCTCGCTCCAGGTTTGTGATTAGTGTGCGGCCATTATCCTGCATCAACCGTCTGACGCAGAACTCAAACACCCGGTCTTCCTCCCGCTTCATAAACACGCCGAGCAGAAAGTTCTGGATCACCTGAAGCTTCTCCTCGAGGCTAGCCGCCCCTTGCAGCCGTTCTTCCAGTCGCAAACTCTCATTGCCCAATACATCCTCCAGTAAGTAGATTGTATTTTTAATCTCCGAAAAGCGAAGGTTCAGAAAGCGGTAGGCGCCCAGGGGACTAAACTCGACTGTGATATTTCCTGAAGGACGGTCCTCGCCAATGTCCACTACCGATGGTAGGTCGCTCAGTCCAATGAGGGTAATCTTATTCTCTTTCGACTGAAATGTACTGCCATTAAAGTTGGCAGTAATAGAGTTTTTGAAAGGGAAAACCAGCTTTACCCGCGCATTGGGTACGATCGTTTCAGGTCGTCTGCAGGCAGCTTTCCCTCACATTCGAGCACGAAGATGCGGTCGATACAGCTGCGAAGCGAGGGGTAAGGGCTTATTTCCTGAAACTTCATATTGCACTGCTCAGCTGATGCTGATTCGCTTGATCTAACTTACAAAATCGGTTTGAGTTTCAGAATATGAATTACAGTAGGGGAAAGTATTTGGGAAGAAAGAAAAGAAAGCCGGCTTCATTGCGTACTAGTGGGAAATTTTAGACTTTTGCATTTAACCAATATTTGCATCTAACACGTTCCAATATTTTTTGTTAATTCAACCGATTAGTAGTCCCTAATGCCATGAGATTGTTTCTGATTTTGTTATTGCTGTTTACGCGATCGCTGGCTTCAAAAGCGAGCACATATCAGGACAGCCTTTTTGACAAACTGAACGAGACGCTGGCTGAAAAGGATCGCTACGATAAAGCCAAGGAACTTCGTATACGCCGGCTGAAAAACAACTTAGCCAATACCCCGGTCACTAACTCGCTCAGGAGATATACTATTGCAGAGGATATCTACGAAGAGTACAAAGTTTATCAGTTTGATAGTGCTTATGTCTACTTAAAACAGTTGCAGATCCTGGCGACCAAACTGAATGACAGGTCGAAGGAGGCTGACTCAAAAGTAAAACTAGGATTTATCCTCTTATCGTCGGGGATGTTTAAAGAGGCTTTTGAAAGCGTAGAGGACGTTAACCCTGCGAACTTATCAGCCGGAGGGAAAAAGAATTACTATAGTATGCTGACAAGGGCATATTTCGATTTGGCCGCTTACGACAGTGATAATTATTATGCACCTGAGTACAATCGTCTGGCCAATCGCTATATCGATTCGGCCATTCAGCTCTGGGAGCCTGGCTCTTTTGAGCGAAAGTATTGGGATGGCTACCGGGATTTGAAGCAACAGAGGTATAGCCGGGCCCGGGCTAAGTTTGAGAAAATTTTAAGTAGCGATAGGTTAACACAACACCAATATGCTATTGTGGCGTCTACCTTAAGCACGATTTATGCCAGGCAGGGGGATGCTAATCGATCGCAGAGCTTACTTATTGAAGCTGCTATGGCGGATATCCGATCGTCTACTAAGGAAACGCTGGCCCTGTTCTGGCTCGCCGAAGCTTTATATAAAAAAGGCGATGTGGAAGTTGCTTACGGTTATATTACTCACGCTATGCAGGATGCAGAGTTCTATGGCGCCCGTCAACGGAAGTTTCAGATAGGGACTGTCTTGCCGATTATTGCAGGCGCAAAAGTGAGTAACTCAGAACGTGAAAAGAATCAATTTCTGATTGTCCTGGCATCCGTGCTGCTCCTCGCTGCTGTCATTGCGGTTTTCTCTGTGTTGCTGTACAAGCAGTTGCAAAAATTAAAGGCTAAAGAGCGCATCATCGAAGAAACTAACGCCGAACTCGAACTGATTAACCAGCAGCTGGTAGAGGGTACTGCCATTAAAGAGAACTATATCGGATACTTCTTCAATGTTATTTCGGAATATATCCTGAAGCTGGAAAAACTGAAACACTCTGTGGAGATGAAGCTGAGTGTGAAGAGGTTCGAGGATATTCAGGCCATTATCAATAAGATTAACATCAAGAAAGAACGGGATACCCTTTACAATACCTTTGACCATGTCTTCCTGAAGATCTTCCCGAACTTTATCTCGGAATTCAACAAGCTGTTTAAGCCCGAAGATCAGATGTGGCCGAAAGAACACGAGGTGTTAACAACCGACCTGCGAATTTTTGCCCTGATCAGGATGGGAATTGAAGACGACGCTACTATCGCTAACGTCCTTGAATATTCTGAAAAGACCATTTATGTGTATAAGATGCGGATCAAAGCCAAAGCCTTGGTACATGGTGATGAATTTCAGAAAAGGTTGATGGCAATAAAGGCAGTAGAAACACAAAAAAGGGCGTCCCTCGAATCCCCGGAAGTTATTCCCGCGTAGTTCCGATCTTCTGTTCTCCTTCCTGAAAATCTTCACTCACCCCTAATTAATCTCAACCTTCGGCAGGTCGCCCAGCAGAGGAAGCTTCGCACTTTGGTCTGTTAACTTCCGATATCAGCAGGGGAAGAACGAGTACCGCGTCTTTTAGCCGTTTTTTTAAGATTATCGGCTAAAAATCTCTTAAATTTTTCGACTGTCACTTGTTTGTATTCTCTTCCTAATCAAGAAGTTAGTTGTTTTTAATAGCGCTTTTTGTTATAAAATCTCTATACGCATTCTAAATGAGAACAAGTTGCTCAGATTTGCATTAGTCAATTATGTCGGGGTCGCTAAGTCGCCTGGCGATAACCAATAGTAACCAATCAAATCTGATATTATGAAAACGAATAATGAGTGTAATCTGCATCGGTGGCAGCAAGCCTGCAGAAGAGAGCACGGTTAAGACTACCGCGGCGGGGAGGATCATTTGGGTTCTTTCATGCCCACTCTAAATCTTGCACTAACCAAGTTCAAATTGCTTCAAAACAACCACTAAATTATCTGTAAAATGAAAAGAATTTCTACAATAAGAGGTGCTTTTTTATGCCTGATACTACTATTCCCCTTCCTGGTATTGGCGCAGGCGGGAAGTATCTCGGGAACGGTTTTCGATGAAAATAACCTTCCCTTGCCAGGAGCATCTGTTACCATCAAGGATATCGGGAAAGGAACTTCTACCGGCCCTGATGGAAGTTACCGTCTGAGCGGTTTATCCTCCGGGGAGTTGACCCTCGCAATCTCTTTCATCGGCTACCAGTCCCTGGAGCGTAAAGTGACCGTAGACGGGAATACCGTTATTAACTTCAATCTGAAGCCTAATCCGAAAGCCCTAAATGAAGTAGTTGTAATTGGTTACGGAACTACTACCCGTCGCGACGTAACGGGTTCAGTTGCCACCGTTTCCGAGAAAGATTTTCAGGAGGGAGTAATTTCTACACCTGAACAGTTGATCACGGGCAAGGTAGCCGGTGTGCAAATAACTTCAAATAGCGGTCAGCCAGGAGCAGGTAGCCAGATCCGCATCAGAGGTGGCGCCTCATTGAACGCAAGTAATGATCCGCTCATTGTGATCGATGGAGTTCCGGTTTCTGACCCAATGAAAGCCGGAGGCGGTAATGATCGGGGAATTTCAGGCGCGACAAACATTCTGAGCACGATCAATCCTAACGATATTGCTTCTATCACGGTACTAAAAGATGCTGCGTCTACTGCTATTTATGGCTCCCGGGCTTCGAATGGCGTTATCCTGATCACCACTAAAAAAGGATCCTCGGGAAAACCCGCCCTTACTTTCAATACCCAGAACTCTTTTTCAACCCTGCGCAATCGCCTCGATCTGCTTTCTGCCGACGAGATTCGCTCCTTTGTAGGCGCCAACGGCAGCCCGGCCTTCCAGGGACTTTTAGGAACTGCTAATACGGATTGGCAGGATGTGATCTACCAGAGTGGATTTTCCTCGGATAACAGTCTTGGCCTCTCTGGTACCTACAAAACGATGCCTTACCGCTTTACTGTAGGTTATCTCAACCAGACCGGCTTGCTGGTAAGCGACCGGCTGGAGCGAACTACCGGAAGCATTAACCTGAGTCCGAAGTTTTTTGACAAGCACCTGTCCGTACAGCTAAACCTCAAGGGTTCTATCACCAACTCGCGCTTTGCTAACACCGACGCTATCGGTTCTGCCATCAGTTTTGATCCGACCCAGCCCGTTTATGCAGAGAACGAATATGGAGGATACTTCGAGTGGCTTGAAAGCAATGGAAATCCAAAGTCTTTTGCGCCCAGGAACCCGCTTGGACAAATCGAGCAGCGCGAGAATAAAGGGGAGGTGCAAAGGAGCTTCGGGAACGTTCAACTCGACTACTCCTTCCACTTCCTGCCCGAATTACATGCTAATTTGAATCTGGGATATGATATTTCAGAAGGGAAAGGCCGCGACTATGTCGAGCCGAACGCGCTCCAGGCTATTTCCAGTCTCGGCAGAAACAACCCGTATCTACAGGAAAATAACAATAAAGTGGCCGAGTTTTATTTCAGCTACAACAAAGACCTGATGAATCTGAACAGTAATATCAATGCCGTTGCCGGGTACGGATATTACGATAACAAGTCCCGCAACTACTTTTATGGGAATTACAGCGCTAATGGAGAGTTAGCTCCGGGGGCCAGCGAACCTGCTTTTCCTTTCGCGGATCAGGCAAACCGGATGATCTCGTATTACGGTCGTCTGATCTATACGTTGAATAATAAATATATCGCATCGGCTTCCCTCAGAACGGATGGCTCTTCCCGTTTTAATCCTGACGGCAGATGGGGGACCTTCCCTGGTCTTGCTTTAACCTGGAGGATGAACGAGGAACGTTTCTTCAAACAGTTCAACTCACTTTCTGATTTGAAGCTGCGCCTGAGCTACGGGGTCACTGGTCAGCAGGAGGGGATTGCTAACTATTCTTACCTGGCCAACTATGCCATTAGCGGTCCTGACGCACTGTATCAGATCGGCGGCCAGTTCTACCCGATGTATGCACCAACCGCCTACGACGAGAACCTTAAGTGGGAAACTACAGACACCTATAACGCCGGCCTGGACTATGGCTTCCTGAACAACCGGATTAACGGTAGCGTGGATGTGTATTACAAAAAGACGAAAGATCTCCTGGCGACAGTACCCATATCAGTTGGTACTAACTTTAGCAACTACCTCTTAACGAACGTAGGTAATATGGAAAACAGAGGTGTGGAGTTCAGTTTTAACGCAGTGCCTGTTACCAATAAGGAACTTAACTGGAATGTGGGAGTAAACTTTACCTATAACAGAAGCAAGGTGACCAAGATTTTTTTGGTAGACGATCCAACCTTTGCAGGCATTTCCACCGGTGGAATTTCAGGAGGTACGGGAACGAACGTGCAGATCCATTCTTTAGGTTATGCTCCCAGTACCTTCTACCTCTACAAGCAGGTGTATAGCGCCGACGGCAGGCCCATTGAAGGGGTTTATGAAGACGTGAACGGAGACGGCCTGGTAAATGAATCGGACCTTAGCTTTTCTGAAAAAGCGGCTCCTGATGCTATCATCGGCTTCAACTCCCAGTTTAGCTATAAGAAATGGAGCTTAAGCACCATCGTCCGCTCAAACATTGGCAACTACGTGTACAACAACGTTTCGTCGAATACTGCCACCAGGAATAACCTGATCAGTACAACTACCAACGTAATTGGTAACGCTACAACCGAAATTTTCAGAAGTAATTTCTCTAACCGTCAGCTTTTGTCTGATTATTACCTAGAGAATGCTTCTTTCGTGCGAATGGACAATCTAACACTTGGTTACAATGCAGGTAGGGTGTTCAGAAACCTGAATAGCACACTGCGGATCAATGCAACCTGCCAAAACGTATTTGTAATCACTAAATACAGCGGTTTGGATCCTGAGATCAGCAGCGGGATCGACAATAACTTCTATCCGCGTCCGCGCACATTTGTACTAGGGTTTAATCTTGACTTTTAATTAGTAAAGGAGCTTAACATGAAATTGAAATATAAAGGTCTGAGCATCATCGCACTATTTCTCCTGGTGCTCATATCCTGCAAGCAGGACCTGGACCTGGAACCAACAAACGATATTACTGCCGACAGAGCTTATAACTCCCTGCAGGGATATAAGCAGGTATTGGCGAAAGTGTACGGAGCTTATGCGTTAACGGGTAACGGTGTGCGCAGCAGCGACCTGGGTGGCATTGATGCTGGAAACTCGGATTTCCTGAGGCTGTACTGGAACTTGCAGGAAATGCCTACCGATGAAGCAGTGAATGCCTGGGGCGACCGCGGCCTGGTGGATTTACAAACAAATACCTGGACTTCTGACAATGTACAGATTCAGGGTTTGTATACGAGGAGTTTATACCAGATCACCGTCGCCAATGCTTTTCTCCGGGAAACCACAGATGAGAAAATCGGCTCCCGTGGCCTTTCTGCCGAAGCCGAACAAATCAACTATTTTGCTGCCGAAGCACGTTTCATCCGGGCATTCCAATACTGGGTGTTGTTAGATATCTTCGGAAATCCGCCCTTTGTTACTGAGCAGAGCCCAATTGGGAAAAACCTGCCCCCGCAAACTAGTCGCAAGGATTTGTTCAACTATATCGAGTCAGAGCTGTTGGCCATCGAACCGCTGATGGTAAATGCCCGTCAAAACGAATACGGAAGAGCAGATAAGGCGGCCGTATGGGCGTTGCTTGCCCGGTTGTACTTAAATGCAGAAGTATATACAGGCGAGCCGAAATATACCGAGGCCATTACTTACGCTTCCAGAGTGATCAATGCCGGATATTCACTAATGCCGCAGTATAGAAACCTGTTCCGTGCCGACAATCATCTGAATAATAACGAGGTGATCCTAAGCATCAATTATGACGGAGTTAATTCTCAGAATTTTGGAGGGACTACCTTTTTGGTGAATGCTGCTATTAAAGGCGACTGGAAAGCAGAGTTCGGACTGACAGGACCTGAAGCAGGATGGGCCGGCAATCACTCGCGTGACAATCTGCCGGCTCTCTTTACAAATGCAAATGATAAGAGAGCGATGTTTAAAGGCAATGATCCCAAAATGGATGACTACAATGTGTTTGATGAAGGGCTGGCCGTAGCAAAATGGAACAACCTGACCTCCGACGACAAAATCGTTCCAGGTTATGAGGGGCGTGTCTGCTCCATCGATTTCCCATTATTCCGTCTGGCAGAAATGTATCTGATCTATGCTGAAGCAGTGAAAAGAGGAGGCTCAGGAGGAAATGAAGGTACTGCAGTCAATTACCTGAATCTTCTGCGGCAGCGGGCATATGGTAACACTTCCGGAAATATCAGTGCTTACACACTAAATGATATTATTGATGAACGAGGACGCGAGCTTTACTGGGAAGGGTTTAGAAGGACAGATTTAATCCGGTTCAACCGCTTTTCTGAGGGTACCTACTTGTGGCCTTTCAAGGGTGGTGTTAAAGCTGGGCGGGAATTCAGTGCAGATAGGAAACTATATCCCTTGCCAGCCTCTGATATTTCTTCCAACCCTAATCTGACTCAAAATAAGGGCTACTAAGCCCGATGTCTAATCATTAATTGATATAGAAATGAAAAAATATATTTGGAAAGCTTTACTGTCGCTGCTGGTAGCAGTCACAGCAATTTCCTGCCAAAAAGAAGGGGATATGACAATGGTAAGTGAAAGCGTCACCCCGGCCAGCCTTACTGCTCAAAATACGAACGTCGTTCTGTCCAAACAGTCGATCAGCGATACGGTGGCAACCTTTAGCTGGACAAAGGCCGATTTCGGTTACCAGGCCGGCGTCCTCTACACCATAGAAGTAGATAAGAAAGGAAATAACTTCGCCAATCCTAAGTCGGTGCCGGTTGGAACCTTTGCCGCCGATGCTGCTCCTAAAAAGGCTTTTAATGGCTTGGATTTCAACAACGTTTTGTTGGCCCTCAATCTGCCTACAGGCGTTGCCTCTCAGGTAGAGCTACGGGTTAAATCAGAAGTGAGCACGCTTGGGACAGTGCAGAGCCCGGCAGTTTCCATCGCTCCTGTTTATTCCGCTCCTGTAACGATCACCGCCACTCCATTTGCGCTGGTGTCTTACCTGTACGTGCCAGGTGCATATCAAGGCTGGAATCCAGCAAATGCTGACAGCTTGGTGTCGCTCACCTCTAATGGTATATATGAGGGCGTTATCGAGTTTACTCCTGGAAATTTAGGATTCAAGGTACTTACTAAGAAATCATGGGGTCCTCCCGAATATGGAAGGGGGGCAACAGCTGGAAGTATTGCAGTTGGAGGTGGCGACCTTTCTGCTCCAAATGCCGGAACTCTTAAGGTGACAGTGGACTTAAACGCTAACACCATTGCTTTCAGCCGGCATTCCTGGGGAATTATTGGAACCTCAACCGCGGGAGGATGGACTACCGATACTGATATGAAGTACAACAATGGCACTCAAACCTGGAGCATCACCACCACGCTGACTCCTGGCGTCTTCAAGTTCAGGCTTAATGACGACTGGGGGGTAAACCTGGGCGGAAGCAACGGAACGCTGACAGCCGGCGGGGGAGACATTGCGGTGACCATAGGCGGTACTTACAAGATCGAGCTCAACACCACAGCCAACACCTATACATTGACAAAACTTTAGTAGTTAACAGGCTCAACCCGGAACGTCCTGCTTCCGGGTTGAGCCTCCCTCATCTTAAAATCATGTCAGCTGTGACCAAACTAGCGAATAGCACTTTTTATTGCCTGATAGTTGCTGTCCTTGGGCTCTTCCATTCAGGGTGCTCCAAAGATGGGAGCTCCGACACCGAACAATTTGTGTCTTCTGCGGAAGCAGTAAGGCCGGATGCTCAAATCCTGATGCAAACGTTCTACTGGGACGTGAAGCCTGAGGGGACCTGGTGGGATACGATCAGTTCAAAACTCGACAGTTGGAAGTCTTCCGGTGTTACTGCCTTGTGGCTGCCGGTGGTATCGAAGGGACAAAGTGGGATACACTCGATGGGATATGACCCCTACGATTATTTTGATTTCGGCCAGTACGACCAGCATGGCAGCATAGAAACACGTTTCGGTTCATTCGCTGAGTTGAAATCGCTCATCGTACGAGCGAAAGCGCGGAACTTTAAACTCATTGCTGATATCGTTCTGAATCACAACTCGGGCGGCGACCTGGAATACAGTCCCTACTCCAAAAAGAGCTATTGGACCAGGTTCAGCCCCAGGTCCGGGAAGTTTTTCAGGTCTTTTGAAGATTTTCATCCAAATGCCCTGCATGCGAATGATGAAGGCGTATTTGCTGAGTTTCCAGACCTCTGCCATCATACAGAGAACGTGAAGGACTGGCTGTACAACCGACCCGACGGGATTGGGAAGTACTATCGTGATAGTCTTCAGTTCGATGGCTGGCGCTTCGACTATGTAAAAGGCTTCAGTCCCTCGGTAGTTAAGAGCTGGAATGCAGCAGTGGGTGGGATTTCCATTGGAGAGTACTGGGATGGGGATGTGAACCTGGTGAATAACTGGTGTAAAGCGGCCAACAGCGCCGCGTTCGACTTTCCCCTGATGTACGCCATGAAAGCTGCTTTCGATGGCTTAAACCTAGCTGAACTGCAGTCGAAAGGCTTGATAGCCGCAAACCCGGCTCAGGCTTACACTTTCGTTGCAAATCACGATGTAGACGAGATCAGCGTTGCGTCTAAACCGCTGGCTTATGCCTATATTATGGTTGCTGAGGGGACGCCCTGCATTTTCTATAAAGATTTTGAGGCGGGGCTGGATAAAGTGAAGTTGAATCAGCTGATCTGGGTGAAGAAAAACCTGGCCGCAGGCTCTACAAAAACGCTGTTGTCCTCGCAGTATGAATACATTCTGCGGAGAAATGGCACTCCGGGCGTGATTGCTTATTTTAATATCAACAATTCCGATGTCAGCCGGAGGGTACAAAGCAACTGGGCCAATACCTTGCTGAAAGATTATACGGGGGCAAATGCGGATGTAAGCACAGATGCATCGGGCATGGCTACCATTACCTGCAAGGGGAAAAGCTACGCTGTTTATGCACCGAAGGAGTTAAATTGAAATCACTAAGAACTTACAAAAAACAGGAAATTAATCTATGACACTGTCTTTGAAGCTCTATCTGTTCCTATTGCTTGGTCTGTTCACTGTAGCGGAGCCCACTGCGGGAGTCGCGCAGGAGGCCAGGGTAAGCAAGTGGCCGCGGGGCGTCACCTACGAGATCTTTGTGCAGGCTTTCGCCGATTCTGATAATGACGGTATTGGGGATATCAGGGGGATGACAGCCAGGCTGGACTACCTGAAAGCCCTCGGGGTGGAGGGAGTCTGGCTCATGCCCATCAACCCTTCGCCTTCCTACCACAAGTACGACGTGACGAACTACTACGATATCCACCCGGACTATGGCACTTTAGACGATTTCAAAACCTTCATCCGTGAAGCGCATAAGCGGAATATCAAAGTGGTGATGGATCTGGTGCTGAACCATTCGAGTTCGCAGCACCCCTGGTTTCTGGAAGCTAAGGCTAAGAAGGATAGTCCATATCGCAACTACTTCGTTTGGGCACATAAAGACGACCCGCAGGTGCAAACCAAAGGGAAGATCATTGCGGGCGACTCGGATAATGTGAACCGCTGGAACAAGCTGGATGATTCTGATTACCTGTATTACTCCTATTTCGGGGGAGGAATGCCGGATTTGAATTACGATAACCCTGACTTGCGGGAAGAGGTTTTCAAGATTGGCCGCTTTTGGATGTCGGAAGTAGGAGTGGACGGCTTTCGCCTCGACGCTGCTCGACACATCTTTCCAGATGATCGCGCTAAAGACAATCACCGATGGTGGGTTTATTTCCGTAACGAGATGCAGAAAGTAAACAAGGAGGTGTATCTGGTAGGAGAGGTATGGGCACCTGCAGAAGTGGTAGGACCGTACATGCAGGGCTTGCCCGCACTATTCAACTTCGACATGGGCGGGGCAATTATTAACGCCGTAAACTCAGCAAGGGCTGATTCTTTGGTGTTCAAGCACCGAAAGATCCGCAGCTTTTACCAGTCTGTTAATCCGGCCTATGTAGATGCCACATTCCTTACCAACCACGATCAGAACAGGATTATGAGTTCGGTGAACAATAACATCGACAAGGCAAAGATGGCTGCCGCCCTGCTGCTCACACTGCCGGGCTCACCCTATCTCTATTACGGAGAGGAGCTGGGGATGCGCGGCAAGAAACCAGATGAGTATATCCGGGAACCCTTTCTCTGGGATGTCGCCATGAAAGATAAGGTAAGAAGCAAATGGATAAGCCCCCGGTATAGTACCGATTCAACAGTAGTGCCGGCCAGTAGGCAGATGGCGGATAAAAGTTCCCTGTATAATCATTACAAGGCTTTAATTCAACTAAGGAACAACAGCCAGGCACTGAGCTACGGAGAGGTGGAGGCCCTGGAAACAGGATATCCGGAAGTATGCGCTTTTGTAAGGATGACAGAACAAGAGTCGGTACTTGTGCTCCATAATTTATCCTCTCAGGAAAAGACGGTACAGTTGCCATCTACTTACAGCGTTTACAGCAAGGTGGAATTTAAGAACAAAAAGGCGTCTGTAAGAAATAGGTTGGTGCAATTGCCGGCTTACAGTAGCCTCGTGCTGAGTCGCTAGGTGGAAATAACAGGATGAAAATTAGTAAGAGATAATTCGAGGACGATCCTCAAAAAACAAAATGAATATGAAGAGAATACTATCATTAATAGTCGTTTGCCTCTTGGTACTTAAGACCCTTAATGCGCAGGAGCTAAGATCACCGGATAAACAATTCGTGCTGAAGTTTTCACTTCAGGCCAACGGGACACCCGTGTACAGTTTGACTTATAAAGGCAAAGAAGTCTTGAAGCCGGGCAAGTTAGGGCTGGAGTTGAAAACGGAGCGGCCGAGCACTACTTCTGAGGGCGATATGGTATTGAAGTCGGTTAATCAGAAGAGTTCCCTGTACGATAATTTCAGCATTAGCGGGACCAAAACAACCACCTTTGATGAAACCTGGAAACCCGTTTGGGGCGAAGTAAGTAACATTCGCAATCATTATAACGAGCTGGAAGTGACGCTGAATCAGAAAAGTACAGATCGCAGGATGATCATCCGATTCAGATTGTTCAATGACGGTCTCGGGTTTCGCTATGAGTTTCCCTCCCAAAAAAACCTAAGCTACTTCGTGATCAAGGAGGAGCGGACCCAGTTTGCCATGGCAGGCGATCACACGGCTTTCTGGTTACCGGGCGATTATGATACACAGGAGTACGACTACACCACCAGTAAGCTGTCAGAAATCAGAAACGTGATGGCAAAGGCAGTGACGGCTAACGTATCCCAAATGTCTTTCTCTCCTACAGGTGTCCAAACTTCGCTGATGATGAAAGCTGCGAACGGTTTGTATATTAATATTCACGAAGCTGCATTGATCAATTATCCCGTGATGCACCTGAATCTGGACGATAAGAACATGGTGTTCCAATCTTGGTTAACTCCTGATGCAAAGGGTGATAAGGGCTACATGCAAACTCCCTGTACCACACCTTGGCGCACGGTAATTGTAAGCGATGACGCACGGGATATCCTCGCGTCCAAGATGACTTACAACCTCAACGAGCCCAGCAAGATCAAAGACACCGACTGGATCAAACCAGTGAAATATGTGGGTGTCTGGTGGGAAATGATTACCGGAAAGAGCAGCTGGTCGTATACCAACGAGTATCCTACGGTACAGTTGGGAATCACTGATTTCTCGAAGGCAAAGCCTAACGGAACTCATGGTGCGACTACTGCCAACGTGAAAAAATATATCGACTTCGCTGCTCAGCACGGCTTTGATGCGGTATTGGTAGAAGGCTGGAATATTGGCTGGGAAGATTGGTTTGGCAATTCAAAAGATTACGTGTTCGATTTTGTAACGCCTTATCCTGACTTTAATGTTAGCGAGGTGAGAGACTATGCAAAGTCGAAAGGGGTAAAGATGATCATGCATCACGAAACTTCCTCCTCTGTTCGCAATTACGAACGCCACATGGACAAGGCCTATCAATTCATGAAAGACAATGGTTACGATGCTGTGAAGAGCGGATATGTGGGCAATATTCTGCCGCGGGGTGAAAATCACTACAGTCAATGGATCGTGAACCACTATCAGTACGCGCTGGAAAAGGCAGCCGACTACAAGATCATGGTGAACGCCCATGAAGCAGTCCGGCCTACAGGTATTGCACGAACTTATCCTAACTTGATCGGGAACGAATCCGCCCGGGGTACTGAATACCAGGCTTTCGGTGGAAATAAGCCGAATCACGTGACCATCCTCCCATTTACCCGTCTGATTGGGGGACCGATGGATTATACTCCCGGCATTTTTGAAATGGATATCAGTAAGATCAATCCTCAGAACACCTCTCACGTAAACAGTACGATTGCCAATCAACTGGCGCTTTACGTGACGATGTACAGTCCATTACAAATGGCCGCCGACCTGCCCGAGAATTACATGCGGTTTCCCGATGCTTTCCAGTTTATTAAGGACGTAGCGGTAGACTGGGACGATAGCAAATACCTGGAAGCCGAGCCTGGCCAGTACATAACTGTGGCCAGGAAGGCAAAGAAAACTGGCCAGTGGTTTCTAGGGAGTGTGGGCGGCGACAACGCCAGGACGTCTAAGATCAAATTCGACTTTCTGACGCCGGGTAAAAACTACATCGCTACCATATATTCAGATGCGAAGACCGCCCATTATAAAACGAACCCACAGGCCTACAACATTCAACGGGTGGCTGTAACGAACAAATCAGCACTGCAACAATTTGTAGCACCTGGTGGCGGGTATGCCATAAGCTTTGTAGAAGCGAGCCCTGGAGCAATAAAAGGCTTGCCTAAGCTTTAAATTAGCTCTACCTCAAAGCTGCGGCCTCTTTTTAGTCTTTTGTTTCGGACAATAGTCAACCGCTGACAGATCGGAATCTGTCGGCGGTTTCTTTTTTGCGGAAGGCTTCATCTGATTAGGAAGAATAAGCATCGGAGCTGTCTTATCTGCCCGGACGAGATAGCTATCTTAATGAATAGATGACGCAGTCTGCTTAATAATTTCGTCTCCCTCCAAATCGGATTGTTTGATAAGATGAATAAACTCCTGCCGATTTTCAGATTGCTCTATATGGGTACCTCTGAAATAGCACTACTTCAAAGGATCTCTGGGATGTTTTGTGATAGAAATTCATTCTCAGCTGCCAAACCGATGCATGTTGCTTGCCTTCTCCTGATTTTTTCTTATTTCCATATTATTAGTAGCTTTAAATAATTAACCAAGTGTGTAACCAAACCTAAAAGTCGATGAAAGCCCTTCACCTTGCCTTTCTTCTGTTGTTGCTAACTAGCTCGATTCAGGCAAAGACCGTCATTAATCACCCCTCCTTTGAGTTTTCCAATTCAGGTGTTACCCATATCAAGAAGATTGAGTTAACTAGGAAAGAAACAAAGCTCTTCATCCATTGCCAGTTTCTTCCCAAATGGTGGGTCAGGTTTTCAAAGAAAACCTTTATACAAGATGCGGTTTCGGGTGAGAAGTATTTCCCGGAGGCAATGGAAGGAGGTGATTTTGATAAGGAGATCTTTATGGGCGCTTCCGGCGATTCCAGCTTTGTGCTCGTCTTTCCCGCGCTACCGAAAAACGTCAAAAAAATACATTACGGACAGGATGACAAGGCCAGTATTTTCGGACTCTCGTTGAATCCCAGGGCTTCGGGATCTCCAAAAGAATCAGGCATTCCCGCCCGTGTACAATCCTGGCTCGATTCAGAACATGCAAGGGCTAAAAGGAAGACGCTAGTTGATTACAGTGCTGCTGAGTTTTTCAGTCCTGATACTGCCCGCCTCATTGGGTACATAAAAGGGTATGATCGCCGGGCAGGCTTCAATACCGGAATGATCTATGGGAAGAACGAGATCACTAATGAAGATTATCCTTTGGTGGTAAACATCCACGACGATGGCCGGTTTGAAGCGTCTATTCCCATGTACTTTCCGAAACATACCTACGTCGCTTTTCAAAGGTCCATCATCAACTTTTATCTGGAACCTGGACAGACCCTGTCAATGGTTTTGAACTGGGAAGAGTTCCTGACTGCCGACAGGCTCCGTAACATCCGGTACCGTTTTAAGGATATAGCATTCGCTGGACCTTCTGCGACTATAAATAAGGATTTGAATAGCGTGGAAATCCAGACCTTCGACTACAAAGAACTTCAACAGGCGATAACCAAGCAGAAACCCGATGAGTTTAAAAAGATGTTGACAGTGCATTGGAATACAAGTAAAGGCCGACTGGAACAAGAGATGAGCGCCAACCCGATTTCCCCTCAGGCACAAGCAATCCTTCGTAGTGAGGTAGACCTTGCGTACGCCGCCAGCATGCTGGATTTTTTAAGCAACCGGGAGTCGATTGCCCGGAAAGACACCGCTAACAAAATCGTGCGGATAAAAGCGGCTCCCGACTATTATGACTTTCTTAAAAACATGAACCTGAACGACCGGACCTTGCTTGTCGCTCCCGACTTCTGGGTGTTTGCTAATCGCTTTGAATTCACGAGCGCACTCATCACTCTGCCCGACAGGTATTCACGGAAACCTTTCCATGTCTTCCTGTTCGACGAGCTGAAATTAAAAGCGGGTGCTGATGATCGGCCCTATCTCGACTCGCTTGCTGCTCTTAATAATAGGCTGAGTAAAGCAGCAAGTGCGGCCGAGCGATTTCGGCTGGTGTCTGCCCTAAACGAGCCCCGTCAAAACTTTGAAAAGAAGTACAGCAAGTACCTGAATCAATATGAAACGAAGTATCCTGCAAAGAAAAGCCCTACTATTCCTGAACGCTTTCTAGGCGACTGGGTGGTCAAGGATAGCCTGCTGGTCAATTATTTCGGACTGCAGCATAACCTCATTTACGATATCTTGAAAGCCCGTTCTCTGAAGTATGTTTTCAACAGTCATTTGAAAGGTCAGAAGGAGGAAGCTCGAAATTACCTAAGCACACTGGAGAGGGGGATGAAGAATGAATCCGTTCTTCAGATGGTGGAAGCCTTCTATCATCGCAGCTACCCGGCAGGTGTTAAGGCCGTTTATGATCTGCCTGCCGGAAAAGGAACGGAGATCTTTAGAAAAGTAATCGACCAGTACAAAGGAAAGATGCTGTTTGTCGACTTTTGGGCAACCAGTTGTGGACCCTGTGTAGCGTCCATCAAGGCAAACAAATCTGTTCGCTCGAATTATAAGGGAAGTAAGGATATTGAATTTATCTTCCTGACGTCTGCACAGGAGTCGCCGGAAGAGCGTTATAATGCATTTGTGAAAGAGCAGGAGCTGCAGCACACCTATCGCTTATCTGCTGATGACTTCCGCTACCTGCGCCAATTGTTTAAGTTCAACGGTATTCCTCGATATGTGGTAATTAACCGGGAAGGTCAGGTGTTGAACGATGATTTTGCGATGCACAACTTTGATGGAGAATTGAAAAAACTGTTGGCTCAACAATAGTAGCTATCAGGCATGATGTCCGTTCGGAGCTCAAATAACTCCTTTAGGGCCGAAAGACAAGAATAAAGGATTATACATAGCCAAGACGATGGAAGCCGATGACCAAATGAAAAAACTCCTGTCATCCGAATTATTAACGCTGCGTCCCGCAAGGCTCGGCGACAAAATCAAAATATTCAATTGGCTTACGAACTCCAACCTCACGGCTGAAATGCTTGGCCCTCCAACCTTTCCCGATAATCCGGTTCCCAACTGGGAAGAATTTGACGGCGACTATCTGGATTATTATTTCGATGGCTCCCAGCCAATGAAAGGGCGCTGTTTTGTTTTGGAATACGAAGGACAGGAGATCGGCCAGATTAACTATAACGTGATTAACCCGCAGCGAAAATCGACAGAAATAGATATCTGGCTCGCTGACCGGAAATTTAGCGGCAAAGGTTTAGGTACAGAAGCAGTAAAAATACTATGCAACTATCTCGAAAGATCGTTTGACTGCGAAGCCATTTACGTGGCTCCTTCCAGCCGGAATTTAAATGCGATCAAGTCCTACCAAAAGGCGGGATTTATTAAAACTGACCAACTACCGGAGAACTTTGCTGCTGATTATGCCGATACAATCGTGTTAGTCCGAACTGCTAACACGCTGTAGCAGTAGTGAACTTCCGGTGAGCAGTAGGTTTTATTTTACCCTCATATTTTTTCTATTCATCCCCTGTTTTTCATTCAGGGCCTGCTACTTCGAGCTATCATGCTAACATTCTACACAGGTTTGCTAAAAAAATACAGTCTTCCATCTCTGCAATTGGAGATTTTTATCCCCTGTTGAACTAACTAACTAACAAGCCTGGAAAGAAAAAGGATTCCGCGGCGAGATTAACCAACAAAACATCTAAAGAGCTCTTGAATACCTCATATTCCTCAAGGAAGTAGGCTTGCTATGAACTATTAACTAACATTATAAACACAAAATCATGAAGTTACCTTTGCGAAAGTCCTCCATGAAGGGTAAGACTTTAATGGGCCAGAGCGCTCCATTACTTTTTGCCCTGCTGTTGCCAATAGCGTCCTCCGCTGTTGAAGGCAATTCCAGTCTCAAACTGATGGCAAAAGTTGCCGTTCAGAAAAACCAGGTCACAGTAAGTGGGACCGTAAGAGATAGTAAAGGCACACCATTGCCGGGCGTAACGGTCAGAGTGAAGGAGACCGGAAAAGCAACGAGCACGAATGTTGACGGACTTTTCCGTATCGAACTACCAAACGGCACTGAAACCCTTCAATTCAGTATGCTGGGCTTTGTAACTAAAGAAGTCAAGGCCGAAGGAAGGAGCACGATAGATGTGACACTCGAAGAGTCCGCCTCTACACTGGACGAGGTGGTGGTAATCGGCTACGGGACGGTCAAAAAGAGAGATCTCACCGGATCGGTGGTTTCAATTAGAGAAGCAGATATTACCGCTACCCCGGTGAATAATATCATGGAAGCCCTGCAAGGAAAAATTGCCGGAGCTGACATCATGCGTAGTTCGGGTGCGGTAGGTACTAACGCCAGCGTGTTGCTCCGCGGTACCCGCAGTATCTATGGCGACAACTCACCTTTATACATAGTGGACGGGATTCCTTCCACCTATTCCCAAATCAACCCTTCAGATATTGCAAGTATCGACGTGTTGAAGGACGCTTCTTCCACCGCTATTTATGGATCAGCGGGTGCGAACGGAGTAATCATCATTACCACTAAGAAGGGTAGGGAAGGGAAGTCTTCTATTGACTTCGATATGTTCTACGGCTTCAACGGTCGTCCGCATTTCTATAAAGGGATGACCGGACAGGAATACACCGATTATCGGAGAGAGCTTTACCGTACCACAAACGGCAACTATCCTGCAGATATGTCGCTGGTTTTCACTAACAGCGATATTCTAAACGCCTACAACGAGGGTAAGTGGATCGACTGGATTGATGAAATTACCAGCACAAGTGGGGTTCAGGAGAAGTACAATCTGTCGTTCAGCACGGGAGTGAAAAAGACGAAAGTATATAGTTCCTTCACCTATACCAATGAGGGAGGCTTGCTTCCCCGTGAAAGCCAAAAGATGGCGGGTTTCCGCTTGAACCTCGATCACGAACTGCTGAAGTGGGCAAAGGTGGGGACTAATGTCAATGTGAACTATACCAACAGGAACGCCAGAAACAATAACATTTTCACTAAGGCACTGGGCGCCTTTCCGTTGGGAGAGGTTCGCGATGCCGATGGAAATATTAATGCTCAATTTATCGACGGCGAAGTTACCCCGCTGGGTGATGAGATCCCTGATCAGTATGCTGACAATACCAGGTCAACCTTTGGATTTTTGAACACTTATGTAGAACTGGCGCCTTTGGCAGGCTTGTCTTTACGGTCTAATATCGGCTTAACCCTTAATAGCAGTCGTCAGGGCCGCTATTTCGGAAGGCAATCGACGGCACTCCCACCCTCAGGATACGCGCTTCCGGTGGCCACCCTCGATAATTACTTCGGTTATGGCTATGTGTGGGAAAATACACTGACCTATAACAGAACGATTGCCACTGATCATAATGTTACCCTGACCGGAATTACCTCTTACGCAGACAGCCGCTTCGATCGGAATAATTCGCTGGGACAGGGCCAGGATTTAGATTACTACCTTTTCTACAACATTGGTACGGGCACCCAGAAAACCGGCATCGCTTCTGCTTATCAGCAAAAAAATCGCTTGTCTTTTGCCGGAAGGATGAATTATTCTTACAAGGGCAAGTACCTGTTTTCATTCACCAACCGCTGGGACGGCGTATCGCACCTGGCCGAGGGGCATAAGTGGGCTTCCTTCCCTGCAGCATCAGCCGCGTGGCGGATTTCTGATGAGAACTTCATGTCAGGGGTAAGAGGAGTAGTTAGCGACTTGAAACTGCGTGCAGGATACGGTGTAACAGGTAACTCCGGAGGTATGGATGCCTACTCGTCACAAACCCAGGCCTATGCTTATCAGGTAATTTCGTTAAACGGAGCCCTGGTTCCTAACCTGCAGAACGTGGGTACTTTCTCGAACCCGGAAATCACCTGGGAGAAGAGTTACAACCTGAATGTCGGACTTGATCTCTCAGTGCTGAAGGACCGCATCAGCCTTTCGGCCGATGTGTACAACACGGATACTAAAGGACTTCTCTTCAGACGTACCCTGCCTGTTACGGCAGCCATTACTGCCTGGGCTTCTCCAATGCAGACCTGGCAAAACATTGGCGAGACCAACAACAGAGGCTACGAGCTTACTTTGAGAACGGTGAACATCGATAAGAAGGCCTTTAACTGGAGTTCAAACTTCTCTTTTACCAGAAACAAGGAGAAGATCGTAGATCTGCCTAACGGTGATGTAATATCTGAAAGACTGTTCGAGGGGCATCCCATTCAGACCTTTTATGATTACCGCTATCAGGGCATTTGGTCAATGGACGAGGCAACAGAAGCAGCAAAATATGGAGCTCAACCGGGCTACGTAAAGGTGGCTACTAATGAGAAGTTTACAAACGGAGTAGGAGACGGCGGAGCTCATCCATACACGGACAGCGATCGGATGATCCTTGGATCCAATGTGCCTAAATGGTTACTGGGAATAAACAACACAATCACCTTCAAAAACTTTGACCTGAACGCCTTCGCGATGATACGCTGGGGACAGATGATCAACAGCTCGCTGCTGGGCTGGTACAGGGCGAACGATGACGGTCAGCCGGCTGGGGTAGATTACTGGACGCCAGAAAATCAGTCAGCCTACTTCCCACGTCCGGGTATCGCCAGCACTTCCGGTATCGGGTCTTTGAAGTATGTTGACGGATCCTTCGTGAAGCTAAAAACGCTGACATTAGGATATACACTGCCAGAGAAGATCAGAAGTGCGGCTTTCATGTCTAATGCCCGGATTTATGCTACCGCTTATAATCCACTCGTATTTACCAAAGAAGAAAAGTTGAAAGGTACCGACCCGGAAAACAATGGATCTGATACCTTCCCATTGTACCGAACTTTTGTATTAGGCCTTAATGTTTCTTTTTAACTCAAAAACAATAGCAATGAAATTCAAAAAGATAATCCGAAATATATCCTTTGCACTGATCACCGCTGGTCTGTCGGCCTGTGACACCTCTCTTGAAGAATATAATCCCTCCGGTTTCACGATGGAAGCGGTGGCGAAATCTTCAGTGGATGGCTACAAGAAGATATTGAACAACTGTTACTTCGGCATGGAGCGGCAGTTATACGGCTTCAACCAGTGGATGATGTTCACCGAGGCGGGAACTGATATCTGGACCAATCAGAAAAACAGCCCGACGTCTAATATTAACTTTTTTAAGTACGGAGGAGCTTCGAATATTCCAGCCAACACATTGAACACTGTGTGGAATGTATGTTATGATGGGATAGGTTATTGTAACCTGGCCATTAAATACGCCGACATAGCTCCCTTCAAAACGGAACAGGAGAAAAACGCTTTGGTAGCACAGGCCTATTTCCTGCGTGCCATGTACTACTACAATCTGGTAGAGCAATTTGGTGGAGTCACAGCTCCTACTGAGCCCCTGGCTACGGTAAATCTTCGTCCGGAGCGCGTTGCTCCCCTCGAAATCTATAAAACCATCATCATTCCTGACCTAGAATTTGCTGCACAATGGCTGCCGGTGAATAACGGAATTACCTCTCCGTCTAAAAAGTCGGCGATGGGCTTCCTTGCAAGAGCTTATCTGCAAACGGTGGAGTATGATGATACAAAAGCATTTGCACCGAAAGCGTTGGAAGTTGCAAAAACCCTTATTCAAGATTGCGAGACTGGAGGCTCTACTTACAACACCTTCATGTATCCAACCTTCGACGAGGTGTTTCGGGAGTCAAACAATCTGCAAAACAGGGAGTCATTGTGGTCACACCGCTTTGTAGTAGGAGGGGTAAGCAATCAGGCCTGGTTCATGAATATGAATAACGAGTTGTTCTATGCCGTGGTTACTGATTTTCCTGCTATGCAGTTTTCAGGTGCCGACTACACTACCTGGGGCCGCCGTTCCGGGGGAAGCTTTATGCCATCGCACCACTTGCTAAGCTTGTACGTGCAGGCGGATGGTACACTGGATCCCCGCTATCATAAGTCTTTTCAAACCACCTGGACAGTGAACCGCCCCTCTTTCACCTGGAGCAGTGCCAATCTTACTACTTTCGACAGAAGTGCGGCAGTTACCACCAGCAGCAGCCTGGCGGCAGGGAATACAGCGATCGACTTTATTCATCCGAATGATCCTGATTACACGACAAAGGCTGCAACAAAGTTAGACCAGAAATATCTGGTGGTAGATTATAATGACGTGTATGACCCGGTTACCAAGACTGTAAAAATGACCTATACGCGGGTTAACAGAGATCCGGGAACCCAGGCACCCAACCCTTTCTTCGGATTTTATCCTTCGCTTATTAAACACAATAGCAGCAACTATTACGTGAATAACGCAAATAGCAACCGGTACGGGAATCTTAATGCTACCTTCATGATGCGGATGCCCGAGGTTTACTTGATTGCAGCAGAGGCGGATATTTATGCAAATGGTGGTGCAAACGCGATGGGCTACATCAATAAGGTGCGTCAACGCGCAGGTGCACAGCCTTTAACCGGAGCTGCATCGATGCAAACGGTTCTTGACGAGCGCGCCCGGGAATTGTGTGGCGAGTATGTGCGTTTTTACGACTTGAAACGTACCAAAAACTTAAGCAAGAGCTATCTTACTCAAACCAACCCGGATGTTGGCCAGTTCTTCAGAGACGGTGTCAACGAAGTGCGGCCAATTCCAACCAACTTCCTCAACACCATTGAAGAGGGCGGAACATACTACCAGAATAACGGCTACTAAGGCGGCCGCTTAATACAATCAACGGGAAGCACTGAAGGAATAACTACAGGCTTCCCGTTTTTTTTGCTCCAGTGTTCCCTTCCAGATCAAGCCTTACCACACCTCTCATTCCTCCTGGTCTTTAAACACCCGAAACAGTCCATTTTGGACCAATTCTTTTTACCTGAAACAAACTTCCCATCTAAGCCTTAATTGACGTAGTACATCCTGCGTCTATCACATGCTCATTTTAAACACCTATAATTAATACATTATGAAACAGTTTCTATTGACCATCGCTGTTGCTAGCAGTGTCCTGTTCTCATGCAAAGAAGAACAGGGATTAGCGGAAAAAAGTGAGAAAAAGGTTAATGTGACCTTTGCCGTGTCAGATTTTAGTGAGGAGATTGTGAATTATGGGAAGACTGCGAGGACATCCGCCGCAGGGGACACATTACTAAATTATGCCAGTCGGCTGGAGTACCATGTTTATGACTCGGTTGGAATGTTCGTCAAGTCTATCGTGCAGGATAGTACCGCAAGTAATTTTGGCCAGATAGAAGATCAGCTCTCCGCGGGGCAATATACACTGTATTTTGCAGCCTTCAGGGGAAATGGTTATGTGAGTTTGCACTTACCGTACTTCATGCCAAGGGGCGATTGGTACGATACATTTGTTAAAAAAATGAGCCTCACCGTCGGAAGCCAGGATATAGAGCAACAAGTCAGGTTGGCGAGAATTGTATCGGCTATTGAAGTAACATTAACTGATCCGATCCCGGTGAATACCTCGAAACTTGAATTGCTGGTGTCGAATGAAGCGGACAGCTACAGTTTGGAACGGGAGGAACCGGTTATCAGCGCGAACACTACCAAGTCAAAGACTTTCCTGCTAAGTCGGGATGATGAGAATAAAACGGGTAAAAAGCTCTTTATGTATGTTGGAAATACGGCCGAACCTGTATCGGTTACCATTAGAGCCTACAACGCTACAAATCAAGTTATTGCTGAAAAAGTAGTGACTAGCGTAACTACTGTTAAGAATAAGATGACCTTATTACGCGGCCGGCTTTTTACTCCGACTGGCAGTCCGATGGCCAACTTTTCGGTGACGGTAAGTCCGGAGTGGTTAGCTCCCTCTGACCCGATCCTGTTTTGAGCAGGGACTAAACCCTACAAGCCTATCAGGTAAAAAAGAAAGGGATCGTTCATCGGGGACGATCCCTTTTTATATTGATCGCAACGGGCATCGTATTCTTCAAAGACTGGATGAAGTAGCACTGTCCTGCGATGCCGTATTAGCGATTTGCTTAATGATATCGTCCAGCTCAAGCCCCGATTCCTTGATCAAGCTGATGATCTCCTGCTGAGTTTCCAGCTGTTCGGTGTTAAGCAGGTCGAGTAGCCCGAGAATGTTGGCAAGTGGTTTCCTGAGCAGGTGCGAATTAGAAAAGGCAATTTTTGCAAGTCGGGATTCTTTTTCTTTCAGCTTCTGAAGGTTAATAATAGAGCCGGTTAAATGGGTCGGTCTGTTATTCAGATCCCGTACAATGTGTATCCTCCCGTGCACGTGATGGTAGTTGGATTGGGCATCTAATAGCCGGTATTCCTGTTCCCAAAAATTCTTATTGTTCTCCATGCACTCGTGCACGGTGGTTACCACGCGTTCACGGTCCTCGGGGTGAATTCGTGCTTCAAACCAATCAAGAGTAGTAGAAATATCGGCAGGGTAGCCGTATTCGGTAAAGAAGTTTTTGTTGAAATGGACATGGTTCGTGGTTAGATCTGCTTCCCATATTACATCATGGCTGGTTGCCTTGATCAGTTCTGCCTTCTCCAGCGCCCGGCTTAACTCGAGTTCTCTCATCAGTTCCTCGGTCATGTCATCCAGGTAGATAGCCAGTCCTTCTTCGCTCGGATGCACGTTTACCCTGAACCATTTCTCTAAAGGAACATAGTACTCTTCAAAGGAGCAGGATCTACCTGTGCGGAGACAAGCAGAATACTCACTGTAGAAGCGGGTTTCCCGGCTTCCCGGAAAAAGATCCCACAATACTTTTCCCAATGTTTCCTGCTTTTTCAGTCCGAGGAAATCTTCGCACTTTTTATTCCAATAAGTAATCTCCCAGGCTATATTGCAAGTAAAGAAGGCTTCGTTAATCGATTCAACCGTTTGCAGCAATTTCAGCTCCGTGTTGTGAAGCTTGTTTTCAATATTCCGGAATCCACTCAGGTCTTTTGATGCGGTGACCATCCGGAGCAAACGACCTGACTGGTCATACAGGCAGAAGGACTGCGCAAACAGTTCTTTGAAGGAACCATCGCTGCACCGCACCCGGCACTCGGCAGACCAGTTATTTTCCCTTTTGAAGATCGCCGATTCGAAGGTTCGTTTCATGTGATGCCAGTCGTCGGGATGTACCACCGATTCCCACCAGTCCTCCGGATGGCCGATGCTCTCCTTGCTATATCCAAGCACTTTCCCGAGATTACTGTTGAAGTCCAAGGTATTCGACATCACGTCCCAATCACTAATGATATCGTTAGTAGCCTTATTAACCAGCTTATATCGCTCATAAAGCTTCAAAAATTCGAGTTCGTTGTTCTTTTCCTCCGTTTTATCCTGTACCGCTCCAATTATTTTATAGGGCTTGTTGTTCCGTATTTCTACTTTCCCGGCCTGATGCAGGTACTTTCTTCCAATCGGAGTGTCGTAGTAATGAGAAAAACTGAAGGTCGCGCGGTGCTCAGAAAACCTCTTCACCACATAAAGGTATTTTTCATGATCCTCCTGCGAAAGGGAACTAAGAAAATCATTCAGGGTGAGCTCCTGTTTTCCATTCAGGCCCAGAAGCTTGTACACTTCAGGGGCGCATACCAGCTCCTCATTTTCAAAATAATACTCCCAGCTGGCGATCTTGGCCAGCTTCTGCGTGATCAACAGCTTTTTCCGTTCGCGGGAGAGCGAGAGTACCAGTTTTTTCTGATGATCAAACAGGCGCTTTACTTCCTCCTGTTGCCTTTTTATCTCGATGCGGTTTTGAACAATCTCGTATAACGCTTTTACACGTGTCAGAAGCAGGGTGGGATCTATAGGCTTAGTAATGTAATCAACTGCACCTACGCCGTAGCCCTGAAGAATATTCTCAGGAGTGGTATAGTTGGCTGATAGGAAGATAATTGCAGAATCTTTCGCCTTGCTGTAGCCCGACAGGATTTCTGCCACTTCGAAGCCATCCATTCCTGGCATCTGAACATCCAGCAAAATCAGCGTATAACTGGTTTTTAAGATCTTTCGTAAAGCTTCTTCCCCAGAAGAAGCGGTATCAACTTTGAACTGGTTATATTCAAGTACACTTTTAAGTGAAAATAGGTTCTCGGGGGTATCGTCAACAATTAATATCATAGCAGGTGTTGATTAGTTCCGAGAGCGAAATCGATCATCTAAATTAGAAGAATTAGGATATAGCCGGTGATTGTAACAAAATTGTGATCCGATAATAAGGTGGTAGTGCTATACACAGCTCGGTGAAGCGAAGCACCCTGGCACTGTTAGCTGTTGTGGCTTTACAGGTCCGCGATAGTTTGCTAAGGCAGCACGTAAAGTTAGCGCCGCCACTGGCCCCGCTAACGACATCTCACCTGAATCCCATCTAAAAGAAAGTTAGTTGCCTGAGAAAATATTTTGCAAACCAGAAAAGCAAATCTATATTTGTCTACCAAATCTATAGAGTATATAATAAAAGTAGCTTATAATGGAGAAGTCAATTACTAACATCACCTGTCTTACTTATCGTTCAGTCTGTTGTTCGCTGTGTCCTTGTCGGGACTAGTGCTCAATGATTCCTTTTAAATTTTTTTCGATCACCCAATCACTTAACAAAAATTCAAGTAATGAAACGTTTTTCATATGCATTAAAACTGTTACTCCTTATTTCCTTTCTCGGTTATTTTAGTCCCGCAATTGCTCAGCACCTGGTTGTTGGAAATGTAAAAGACAACCGCGGACCGCTCGCCGGCGCCAACGTTCAGGTAAGAGGAACCACTATTTCTACCACTACTGACACTGCCGGTAATTTCAAACTAACCGTCAATACCGAAACTCCCTTCTACCTGCGGGTAAGTTTTGTTAGTTACAAGCCACAGGACTTCCAGGTGCTTAGGTTTCAAGACGAACCCTTTCAGATAACTCTTTTGCAGGACGACCTGTTGGAGGAGGTAGTGGTAACATCCAGACGCCGTTCGGAAGTACTTCAAAACGTGCCTATTCCCATATCGGTAGTGGGTGGCTCACAGATCGATCAGGCGGGAGCCTTTAATGCCAACCGTGTGAAAGAAATAATCCCTACCGTGCAGCTGTATTCTTCCAATCCACGTAACACGACGCTGAACATCCGGGGCTTAGGGTCCACTTTCGGACTAACCAATGATGGTATTGATCCGGGCGTAGGATTTTACGTAGATGGCGTCTACTACGCCCGTCCTGCAGCGGCTACGCTCGACTTTATCGATGTGGAGCGTATCGAAGTGCTTCGTGGTCCGCAGGGAACGCTGTTTGGAAAGAACACCAGCTCCGGCGCATTTAACATTGTGACCCGCAAAGCAAGTTTTTCCCCTGCTGCAAGTTTTGAGACCAGCTTTGGTAATTACGGTTATGTGCAGGCGAAAGCATCTGTGACAGGACCGCTGGGCAGGTATTTTGCCGGTCGTTTATCTTTCTCGGGAACACAGCGCGACGGTCTGATCGAGAACGTGCGCACATTGAAAAACATCAACGACATCAATAACCTGGGTTTCCGCGCTCAGTTGCTTTTCCGTCCTACAGACCATCTATCAATTACCCTTGCGGGGGATAATTCCCGCCAGCGTCCCGACGGCTATGCACAGGTAGTTGCAGGAGTAGCACCCACACTCCGTCCTCAATACCGCCAGTTTAATTCGATCATTGCGGATCTTGGATATTCACTTCCAAGTACCAATCCTTTCGATCGTAAAGTAGACCACGATACGCCATGGAATTCCGGAAATGACCTGGGAGGAGTATCGCTGAATGCAGATATCAAAATTGGTCCCGGCACGCTGACATCTACCTCTGCATGGCGTTATTGGAAATGGGATCCCTCTAACGACCGGGATTTTACGGGTCTGCAGTCGCTGGCTAAATCGAACAACTACTCCAGGCACCATAACTGGTCGCAGGAAATTCGGTATGCGGGAGAGTTTAGTTCGAAGTTAAGTGGGGTGGTAGGCCTGTTCTACATCGATCAGGAAGTACAAACCGATCCGGTAGCAATCGAAGAATCAGGATCTGCTACCTGGCGTTTCTCGCAAAGTACCACTAGTGATCTGTGGAAAACCCCCGGCCTTTTCGAAGGTTACGGAATCAGGAACCGCTTTTCCATCAAATCTCTCAGCGCTGCAGTCTTTGCTAACGTCGATTGGGAAGCTACTCCAGGTTTTCACATTCAGCCAGGTATCCGTTTTAATTACGATAGAAAGGACGTAGTTTACAACAGAACTACCTACGGAGGTTTGCAAACAAATGATCCCGCCTTGCTTGCGCTGAAAAACCTTATTTATACCAACCAGGCCTATGAGGCCGATGCAGATGAGGACAACTTTACCTATCAGTTGACGCTGGCTTACAAACCGAATCAGCGCCTGAATGCTTTTGCAACCTACTCGACCAGCTTCAAACCTATCGGGGTGAATGTTTCTGGTTTGCCAACCATTAACGGAGCAGTGGCCACAGATCTGGCTGTAATTAAACCGGAGGATACAAAGCATTATGAAGTAGGTGTGAAAACAAATCCTACAGATTATCTGACGTTCAACGTAACACTTCATAATTCAGATATTGACGACTACCAGACTAACGTGCAGTCGCCGGAGATCGGCGTAAACCGTGGCTACCTCGCTAATGCCGAGAAGGTCAATGTAAAAGGAATTGAGATTGATGCCAACCTGAGGGCGGGCCGTCATTTCTCTTTCTTCGGAGCTGGTGCCTATACCGATGGGAAGTACGTACGCTTTACCAATGCGCCGCTTCCGCTGGAAGAAACAGGACTGACCGTGGATGGAAAGCAAGTAGCATTTAAGGACATTTCAGGAAGCCGCCTGCCGGGTATTTCTAAATGGGCCGGATCATTAGGAGGTGAGTTCACTACTCCGGCGAAGCTTTTCGAACGCGAGTCTAAATTCTTTACCGCTCTTGATGCTTCTTACCGCTCTGAATTTTCTTCCAGTCCATCACCTTCAGCCTACTTGAATATCGATGCTTATTCTCTTGTCAATGCAAGAATTGGCTTTAGATCAACTACCGGCTTGTCTGCCTATCTATGGGCCCGCAACCTGCTCGATAAAAACTACTTTGAGCAATTGCTGCCGGCAGGCGGTAATGCAGGCCATTATGCGGGAGTACTTGGGGATCCGCGTACCCTCGGTCTGACTTTAAGATACGTTTTATAATTCCAACCTCCACGTTCGTGGATGCCTTTTCAGAGCCGACGCAGATGGTGTGTCGGCTCTGTTCTTTGCTGTGTACCTCTCCCTCGATTCTATTTCAACCGCTCCCGAATCTCCTTCAACTTCTTTATTTCCACCACGTAGGTAGTACAAACATCGTTGTTAAAGCTCATAGTACCTCTTTTTACCCGGCCGGTAGCGCTCCACCAGGGATAGGAAAATAGTGACAAGATGGGATTTTTGGCCAAATTACCCAGGCAGAGGATGTTGCGCTTGAGCGATAGCCGAAAATTCGGTTTAGTCCCCAGGTCATTAATGACACAAAGCCCTAACAACCATTTGCCCGGGGTAGTCCCGAAGTAGTATTCCATAACCGACCCATAAATTATTACCATGGAAACAGAGATGGCAACAGCCACTACCTCCAGACCGAAAATATCGATAGATAAGCCAACTCGTACAAGGTAGCCATAAACAGGTATAAGAAAGGGGAGAAGATCAATCAACTTAGCCCAAAACCGTAGCACATCATTCTCTACGTTCGGTTTATACCTTTCCGTGTAATCCAGGTATTCATAGTATAGCAGGCCGTCTGCTCCACGGTATGGACGACCTACCCTACGGGTGATAGCGATTTCAGATATTCTTTTCAATTGTGATTGGGTTTAAGTAAAGATAGGAACAGCGAGCTAAAAATCGAATAGTGATAAACATGAGATTCGTAAGCAATTTCAGCCGTCACAGAAAATGTATCGATCCAGCATCGGAAGCAGGTGGAAGAAGACAGCTTGACTATCGCGAAGCAGGTAGTTCCCCCTTTATATGACCTACTCACGCTCTGAATCCGAAAGGGATTGCCTGCAGTGGCAGATGCCATTGAAGATGTGGAAAAGTAGAGAATACCAGGGTTAACGTAAAAATAAACACCTTCCGGCCATTCAGCGATTCCCTAAATACTGCCGGCCAATCCTGTTCTCGGGCTTTCGGTCGAAAGTGTAAAGCGTCAGCAAAAAGAAGCATTCGAGGGGTTTCATCAGGATATAAATAATGTTCGATACCCATTTGTGATTGAAAATCCCGTAATACTGGTGAATTAAACTCCCGATTTTGTTGTACTGTCTTCTGATCTGCCCATGGATGAATGGAACTTTTTCCGCAAGGAGCTCCTCGAAGGCATTGGAAACTAGTAGCTGCCTGTTGCAAAGAATGGCCACTCCTCCTCTCATACCCGGTCTGAGCGGTTTTACGAGCTCGGGATGTCCCTTTGCCGCCACTGAACAGAGAAAATGCCCTTGTGGGCAAACTACTTCTTTACATTCGTAGTCCAGTTGAGAAAAACCATGTTTATAAGTATCTGTAAAAGCGCGAATCATGGAGTCGGGACGCTGTCCGAATAACAATAAAATCGTCGATAGCACAACGATCAGCGGGAGGCACAGCAGCAGTAATATCGGATATTTTACAAATGCGGGTAAACGCAGCACGGAGGCGGAAAAGCCCTGCCTGTAATTTTCATCAAGACCAGCCTCTTCCATAAAAAGCCGTTGATTTTGAACAAGCGCATAAATGAAATGTACGATCACCGGTAGGTGAAACAGATGTAGCAATTCATCCGAATGATGGATCATCATCAGGATATTGAGGCCGATCCCGATAAGCAGCAGACAGTTTACCGCAACTTCTAAAAGGGGTGGCGCCAGCAAGCTTCTCCAGCGGGAGTAAAGGAAGGCAGCCCAGCATAAAACAATCAAGCTCAGCATGCTGAGCCGATGCTCAGGGGAAAAAAAGGCAGAGTCGCTACAGCAATCATTTTTAGTCTCATCACCAACCGTCAGAAATAGCAGGGGAAGCAGCACCACGTTCCACAGCTCTACCGCATTGAACAACTGCCGCGAGAGGACTTGCTCACCGGAAATAGTAAAGTAGAGAAATTCGACTAAAAGCAAGATGGCTGGAATGGCAATTAAGAGAAGTACAATGATAAACATGATAAGGCGGTTTTCCTTAGCCCAAATATAGGGTATTTAAGGAGTGAGAATTAATGATGATTTTTCTCCCTAATCTGTTAGATCAATCTATATCTGGTTGCCCCTTTTATTTACCCTCAATTCCTACACACTTTTCAGCCACTCCGCCGCCGCATTCAGGTTATTAAACAGACGGGTAGTTACCCCAGCTTTCAGAACGTTCACGCTTTTATCGGCGGAAAGCTGACTGAACCTGCTCGGCGAATAGACCCACGCAAAGTGTGTTAGGCCTGCAGCTTCCATCATCGGAAACCAGTCTTTCCCCACCCACTCGGCCGCATCCGACCAGGTGCCCAGAACATTTGTATTATCATTCAATACTTTGCTGAAGGAGTGCTGCTTCAGCAGTTCAAGCATTTTCATACATCCGCGTTGTACGCTCTCGCTATTCTGAAAACCTTTCCAGTCGACATACAGCCACTTTTGCTCCCCGTCGGCTTTGATGCTTATAAAACGGTTGGAGTAGAAGTCAACTTCGTCGACTACGGTGGCTTCCTTAGCAGAGCCATCTTTAAGGGGCAGCATAAAATAGAAGGTGGAGCCTTTGCCCTGCTCGCTTTCCAGCCAGAACCTTCCCTTGTGACGGCCCAGTATCTCGGCCACGATGAACAAGCCGAGTCCCATTCCCTGAAAGTGCATGGCAGTTTCTTCGATCCGGTAGAACCGCTCGAACAACCTGTTGATGCGGTCCTGCGGGATGCCGATACCGAAATCCTGTACAGAAACTACTAGCTGGTCATTGATCAAAGAGGAACGGACCAGCACCTTGTCCGCCTTGGGCGAGTACTTCACCGCATTACTGATCATGTTGTTGATAACCTGCTCCAGCCGCTGATAGTCTCCCTCAATCTTTACGTGTACCTTTTCGATCAGCTCGATAGTATGACTGCTGATGGTCGACTGGTAGCTCGCTATCGCCTCTTCCAACACCTCATTGAAGTCGAATTCGCTCATCTTATAGTCCAGCCGACCCGCATTGATCTTCGATACATCCAGCAGATCGGATGTCAACTTCTGCAGCCTGTCGAGCTGCTTCAACGCTCCGCTAATAAACTTCTCATTCCCGTCCTTACTGGCTGTTTTGGCGGCTAGCTGCAAATAAGCTTTCGCACTCGTCAGTGGTGTCTTCAGTTCGTGGCTGGCAACGCTGATAAACTCATCCTTTTTAATCGATAGCTCTTTAATTGCTTCCAACTGTTCTTCCTCCTGCTTCCGCATCTGGAAGTGCTCGTACTGGTTCTGAAGGTACTTGCCCGTCAGCCTTAAATATTGCTTATAGCTGTCGTTAAACACCGCCCGGGCGCCCAGTCCCATCAGCACGATATTTCGCTTTTTATAATGATTGTAAGAATAAGCGATTAGGTAGCATTGCCGGGGCTGCTCCTCCCAGGGATTCAGGTAGAAATCCAGTCCGCTTTTCAAAACGAGGCTAGTGTCAAACAGCTCCTCGGTTTCTATCGACTTGACGATTTGTACTCCTTCGGGACTTAGAAAGGATTGGGTCCCCAGGCCGTTTCTTACCCCAAATGAGGAGAGACAGCGCAAATGTCCGCTAGCCAGGTCCTGTTCAATAAATAAAGAGAAGGGTAGGTCTTTAGGACTGAGCGAGAGCTGCTTGTGACTCTCCAGCAGAAACTGATCGGAACGCTCCTTCTCGTAGTGGATGGGGATGGCCGTCGCCAGCGTCTCCATCCTGCGTTCATGCAATACCCTATCTGTGGTTTCCAGACAGCTCAGAAACAGGCCGCCCGCCGAACCGTCGTCGTTTCTGATAGGGCTATAGGAGAAATCAAAAAAGGTTTCTTCGATCAAGCTGGTCGTTCTTCTTCGCAGGAACAGGTTGAAGCCCGGAAAGCCATGGCTTTTTCCCTCGTGCAGGACGCTCTCAAACATGGGGCCTATCACGTCCCAGATCTCCTTCCAGGTATCCCAGGTAGACTTGCCGATTTCATTTTCCCTTTTCTCGCCAAGAATCGGGATATAGGCGTCGTTATAGAACTGGATGAAATCCGGTCCCCATGCAATATACATCGGTATCTGCGCCTCAAGAATGTTAGAAACAGAAGTCCTGAGGTTACCCGGCCAGTCTTCAATCTTTCCTAAACAACTTTTTTCCCAGGGGTATGCATTAATCAGGCGCCCCATCCGGCTAGCCTCATTGAAATATTTCACGCAATAAAAATAGAATAACTTTTAATTATAACGGAGAAGAGGAGGGGAAGGTGTGCGGGGGATATTAGCCAGCTGAAGACCTGCGCTGGTTCCGGTCCCGGCTACTGTTTTTCCAGTACATATACCTGCATCAGTTTCCGGGTTCTGAAACCCAGCTTTTCATACAGGTGGAGTGCGGCGGTGTTTTCAGGCAGCACATGGAGAAAGGGAATAGCGGAGGCACGCTTTATTGCTCTTATTTGCTGACGCAGGAGGGCAGCAGCATACCCACGCTTCAGGTAGTCGGGGGCTGTACAAACCGCGCTGATCTCCACATAAGGCCTAGGCTGAAGTCGCTGGCCCGCCATCGCTACCAATGTATCCCCATCAAAGATCCCCTGGTAGTTTCCAAACTCAATGGTCCGCTGAAAAAAAGGCCCGGGGTTGGTTGCTTCCACCAGCTTTAGCATTTGCGGAACATGCCTTGCCGTTAATGGCTGTATCTGCGGTTCGCCGCTTTCTATCAACTCTTCCTGCTCGAATACCAGCTGCAACAGGTCTTTCACCGTTGTAACCGTCCAGCCGGCAGGGATGCGGACGACCTCCGGCAAAAAAAGCACCACGGTCCGTTTGGGAGGAAGCAGTTGCCAAAGCGCCTCAAAATCACGCTCACTATTATTTTTTAGGCCTGCAAAACCGGCGAAATCTTCCGGGAAAAAGCGGGCATGATCGTTTCCTTGCGCCAGACGAGCATTTCCGGTATTTAAAGCGTTCCAAATGGGATTATCTAATAGGTGTTCCAAGAAGTTATTTTGAGGTATGACCGGCAAAGATACGGATTGTTTTAGTTCCGGGATGATGTTAAAGGCAGCCGGTTATCTGTTACGACCATCTGCACTCCTACAATACTTTGGATTCCGCAATTATATTTTTGCCAACCAACTGATTATCCTTCAATAATTGCTATTTTTAATACTAATCAACCTCATGGAATAGTAGGCCATTATCAGCCTGGAGTAATTGCTTCTGCCGGTAGGAAAGTGGTTAAGTTGGCCCTGCTTTTTCACCATCTCATTTAACTGGTAAGCCTTATGAAAAAGATTGTCCTGCTTATTATTTTGTTCGCCCAGCTATTCGCGGAGCCGGTACTGGCTCAGGTGAGTTCAGCCACTCAGCAAAGTTCTTATACCAATCCCTTGAAGGTAGAGTTTGGCGATCCCTTTATATTATTCAACAAAGGGACCTATTACATGTACGGCACCGGAGGTGGAGCAGACAAAGGCTTCTCCGCCTATTCCTCTAAAAACCTGGTCAATTGGAAGCCGGAAGGACAGGTCTATTTCCACAATAATAAAAACGGCTGGAGCGATCCGAACACAGCCTGGGGAGGCGCCTACTGGGCTCCGGAAGTATATGAAGTAAAAGGCAAGTTCTACCTCTTCTACAGTGCACAGTGGAAGGTAAATCCAGCAAAAGAAGAGGAGAACTTCAGGATCGGTGTAGCTGTAGCCGACAAGCCTACCGGCCCTTTTGTTGATCTGGCACCGAAACCGCTCTTCGATCCCGGCTACCCCATTATTGATGCAAATGTGTTTTTTGATACGAACGGCAGGTCGTACTTGTATTATTCGCGGGCGGCCTATAAACATTCGGTAGAAAGTGAAATAGCAGAGCAGGCGCGAAAAAACGGTAAGTACAAAGAGATTGAGGAAAGCTGGATATACGGCATCGAGTTGAAGCCCGACTTCTCCGGTGTGATCGGGAAACCGGTATTGTTGCTTCGTCCCCCGGTAAAGTTAAACGACAAACAAGCCGCCTGGGAAAGCCTTTCAGTAACCACCGGCGAAGTGAACCGGCGCTGGACGGAAGGTTCGGTAACATTTAAAAAAGACGGCATTTATTACATCATGTATTCCGCCAACCATTTTGGAGGCGAACACTATGCCGTGGGTTACGGCACTGGATCTTCACCTTTAGGACCATTCAAGAAGGCAGAAAGCAATCCCGTACTGCAGAAAAATACACATAGAGGAGGCACGGTTACCGGCACAGGGCACAACAGCATCACCTACTCTCCCGACGGTAAGGAGATGTTTTGTGTGTACCACGGCAGAACAACCGCGACAGGCAAAGAACGGGTAGTATTTATAGATCGGATGGAAGTGAAAAAAGGAAAGATCACGGTGCACGGGCCGACGACGGAACCACAGAAAATGCCATCGGGGACGGGGAGAAAGCCTTGAAAAAGGGGAGTTCATAAATCATGCTACACCGGAAATAGTGATGTAGCACTACGAGTTCTAGCCGCAACGGCTCTTCGACATGTTCTGTAAGGCATGTCGAAGAACAGATAATGAGGATTTGGAATCCTCTAAACCCTATGAGATTTTATTGGGGCATTTGACTAAGCGGGATTACAAATCCCTTTTATCTTACGCTCGACCTGCGGAACATGTCGAACAGCGGGATTACTCCTCATCCTGATGCTCCCATCCATGCCTGGTAGCGGTATCGGCGAAAAAGCCTTCAAACCCCAACTCTGTTACAGCGGACCTTATTATTGGAGAAGAGGAACAGATCAGATGAAAGAAACTATCCCATTCTGTTGCAAAAAAGAGGCTTTTTTCTACATCATAGATATAATAATCACGTCCTCCTATTTCTTCTACAAAATCCTCTACCGTTAAACGACTTAAGTCGAGTTCTTTTTTGGAGTCAAAAAACTCATCCTCTACTACAATATGAGGGCTGGTGAATGTTTTGAACAGCGAATAGATCTTTTTAAGGGTACGCGGATCAAAGCTCCCTTCCCCCGGCTGCCAGATCGCCTCCTTCTGTAAAAACAGTTCCAGATTTTCTTCCAGATCAGGACGAGCAAATGCTTTATTGTACGCTCCGATGGAGGTTTTCAGCGCTTTATACACATCTGAGTAGCTATTCATGCCGGCTTTAATTTTGATATCTGCCCAACTAACTTCCTGTCCATGCTGAAGAATCTCAGACTTGCCGGGATAGCTTTCATTGTGAGCATAGATGACGGCATTGGTGGCCTGGATCTTTTCATAGATTGGATCTTTTGCTCTCGCTTCTTCCAGCGATATTTCCACGGATTTTTTAAAGCTCCCCCCATTGTCCGTATGGGTCTTTATTTTGAAAAAAGGAAACCAGCTGATAAACACCCAATCGAACGCCCCAGAGAAATGCTTTTTGAAGGGTTCCTCATACGTATAAAGCTTCTGCTCCTTGAAAATGTCCATAGTAAATCTAATGTTGAAATTATTTGCTTAATCGTCCACGCTCTCGAACCTCGATCTGCGCCATTTCCCTCCAACGACGTCTCTTTCTGCTTCTTCTCCGTATTCCAGATCAAAAACCTCGTTCAAGGTATTATCCCTTAATACCATCCGTTCGAGCGACACGACTCTGCCATCTTCTGTTGTTACCTGATCGCCTGTTATAAACTGCCAGTCGCCATCATGCTCGTGCACTACATACAAAATGGGCTTATCCTCTTCCAAATGCTGTCGGCTGGTGAAAACACAGAGATTAGCAGGCTCACGGAATTTGAAATTAGCGTTTCTGTCTAGAAGGGGTTGTTTATATCGAAATACCTCCTCAAAACCATCCTCCCAGGGAAATCTGTTGTTCCGGTCAGTCCAAACCAATTGCAGCGCTGGAAGCTCGGCGGTCTTGTAGTAGCTGATCGCATAACCAAAGTAGTCGCCGATTGAACGCTTGTCTACCTTGATGAACTCGGCACGGGAATTCTCGAAAAGATCATAGTTCGTTTCCGTTTTAATCACCTCCCCCTTGCGGATCAGCTCGCCCGCGTCATTCAGGATTTGGTTAGCGACTTGCTCCTTCATGCCAAAACAGATCAGTTCGGGGTGATTGAAGTGCTTCAACAACCCAACGGTATAGGCAAAGGATGGTAAATAATCAGATGCGGGGATCATTAAGACAATCCAGCCATATTTTTCTATGTCGCTTGCGAACTTGTCGTCGTCAATACAATGATGTTGATCCGGGGCTTTCATTATTCTTTAATTATGCCGTTGAAACATGCTATTAAGGCATCTTCAGGAGCTTGTCTGCATTCAATGCTTAAAATCTTCTATTCAAAGTAAAGATTTTTTGTCCTGCCTGTACATCCCATACATCAGTATACTAAACACGATTTCGATTAAACCGCCAGTCAGCGCAGATGAAAAGGAGCTTGCATTCAGGAAGAAAAGAATATAGGCTGCTAATCCCAGTGCCGCTCCCAAGAGCCAGTAAAAACGCAGCCCATAAATACTTGCGAAGCTGAGGTACCTGCCGCCGATGATCAGCAGCATGCCCTGGAAAAACCAGGAGCTTTTATGAAAAGACAAACCGTAAGCCAGCGGGATACACATCAGCATCCAAATGGTAACTTCCATAGCCAGTTTTCCTAGCGGATTGTTTTTGTCGTGGACTCCTTTAATACCCATTAGTTTTTCAAGTAGCGTCGCGATCGGCATTATCAAAGCGCCGCCGATAATTAACGTCCAGATGGCCCATTGCTGCGAATAAATAGTTGCAGTAATACCGGAATTTAGCCATACCAAACCGGAGACGAGAATGCCTGCTGAACCATAACCGTAGCCCTCCCGCATATCCCGCTGCGCCTCTTTTAAGTTGTCAATATCCGAATGTTGCTTTTCCAATGATTTAGATTTTTGCTCTGTTATTTCTTAGGATAAGGTCTTGCAAAGTCGGTGAAATAAAGCTTTATCATTGCCGCACAAAACCTGATGGAATGTAGGAATTTCGGAGATAAGTTTAATGGAAATTTTGTGAAGCCGAGAACACGGGTAAAATTCTCTCTTCGAGATTTGCAACGAAGCCGTATCGATGGATTTCCAATCCTACTCAACTTAATTAAATCTCGCTAACCATTCTGATCGGTTCACAGAACCTACGATAGGAGCTTCGGAATTACAAATTCCGAAGAGCAGCATGCTACAGATATGTTACTTTAGTACGGCCGCTGCTCTTCGAGATTTGCAATCTCGAAGCCATATCGATGGATTTTCAATCCAACTCAACGTAATAAAATCTCATTAAATATTCTAATCGGTTCACAGAACCTACGATAGGAGCTTCGGAATTACAAATTCCGAAGAGCAGCTAAAACAACTGCTTCCGCTCTTCGAGATTTGCAATCTCGAAGCCGTATCGATGGATTTTCAATCCAACTCAGCGTAATAAAATCTCACTAAACATTCTAATCGGTTCACAGAATCTACGATAGGAGCTTCGGAATTACAAATTCCGAAGAGCAGCATGCTACAGATATGTCACTTTAGTACGGCCGCCGCTCTTCGAGATTTGCAATCTCGAAGCCATATCGATGGATTTTTAATCCAACTCACCGTAATAAAATCTGACTGACCATCCTGATCGGTTAACAGAACCTACGATAGCAGCTTCGGAATTACAAAATCCAAAGAGCAGCAAGGCCAGCCCGCAAACGGCTCTTTGGAATACCTGCAGAACATCGAACAGCGGCCTTCCTCTCATCCCTGCTATTGAAAGAAAAAAAGCTTGCTGCCTGCTGACATACCCTTGTCACCTCACTCACTTTCCTTTGCCAAAAAGAAAAGACCATGAATAAAATAGATCTAACGAAATTGTACAAGCGCTACTACACAGCTGCCCGGCAACCCGAGCTGGTGAACCTGGAAAAGGCCCGATATCTGGCGATCAGGGGCAAGGGAGATCCGGAAGAGGAGGACTATCGCCGCAGGTTGGAGGCGCTTTACCCGGTAGCCTTGCCTTAAAGTTTGCGATGAAAGCGCAGGGGAAAGACTTTGTGGTGGCTAAACTGGAAGGACAGTGGTGGTATGACATGGAGAAATACGGTCTGCCCACGGCAGCTGAGACTCCGCTTCAGGTTCCGCGGAGTGAGTGGGAGTACCGTTCCCTGATTCGGATCCCTGACTTCGTGGGGGAAGAGGACGTGGAACAGGCGAAGCTGGCCATAATGCAGAAAAAGCAGAATCCCTTGGCCCAGTCCGTAGAGTTCTTTGAGATACCCGCCGGTGCTTTTGTGCAAATGCTGCACCTGGGCCCTTTTGCTAACGAGCCGGAGAGCCTGAAGCAGATGGAAGAATTTATCAGGAACAATGGCCTGCAGCGGAACGGGCATCATCAGGAGATTTACCTCAGCGATTTTAGAAAGACTCCGGCGGCTAAGCTGCGGACGATACTAAGAGAGCCGGTGGCTTAGACGATATTTCCAGGATCACTCCGCTTGCAGCTTCTCCGGTCTTCGAGATTTGTAATCTCGAAGCCGTATCGGCGGATTTGCAATCCAAATCAGCGTAATCAAATTACACTAACCATTCTGATCGATGCGCATTACCTACGATAGGGCCTCGGAACTTCAAATTCCAAAGAACAACCTCACTCCGCTTTTAGCTTCGCCAGCATCCATTTCCATCGGAGGTTGTCATCCATCGCCGCCAGCTTTTCGAATGTCTCGATCGCCATTTTCTTATTGCCCTGTCGTTTGTAGGTTTCCGCAAGCTGATCATAGGTGTTTACCGACTTGGGATACTCTTGCAGGTTGTACTGGTAGATCTGGATGGCCTCTTTGATCTTGTTTTGTCGACGCAACTCATTGCCCACATACAACAGCTGCTGCTCGTCGAAGCTAAAGCGAGGGTGCTGCTGCGCTTTTAGTTCCTGGTACAGGCTGATCGCTTTCTTGGCGCCCCGTTTTTTAACAGTGGAATAAACGGTATCGTAAACCGCCCAGGTGTAGGTGTAGGTTTCCACTGGTGATCTCGAATCCAGCAGATGTTTGCCCAGATCCGTCACGCTGTTGCTGGTGTTAGAGAGAATGATGATCCCTCTTTTTCTAACCTTATCCACGCCAATAAAGCTGTAATAACCGCCCGTGCTTCCGTCTTTGTACACGATGTTTTCACCGTTTTGATTATACAGCGTCCAGCCCATCGCCATAAATTCTTTGCCTTCTTTTTTTGCCTGCGGCAGATGGGAGAGTTCTATAGCGGGCTGAAGACGGGTTTGGACCAGTCCTGCATTGGCAGCAGCAAAAGTTAGCAGATCATTCGCGCAGGAACGCAAACCTCCCCCTGCCACCAGCTGAATATCCCATTCGCTGCTTCGAGCGCCATTGGGCAGATGAGGCGGCGCAAGATTCTCTCGGAGCTGAGGGGTTAATTTATATACCGTGCGGTCCATTCCCAATGCAGCATTAATTCTTTCTTTGGTGAGTGTTTCGAAGTCCTTTCCGGAAACTTTGGTCACGACCTCCCCCAGCAGGCAAAATCCGCTGTTGGAGTACTGAAACCTTGCATTGGCTTCCCGGGTAGGGGTAAAGTTCGAGATATACTCGTACAAGAGTTCCGGGGTATAGTCGGCAAAGGGGTTGTCTAAATTCCCAGGATCTACATTGACAGGATTACGGGGGAAGCCGGCCCGGTGGCTAACCAAATGCCGGAGCGTAATCTGCTTCCCATTCATAGCGGGGACCCTAACATAAGAAGGAACGAACTTGGAAACCGGATCGTCCAGCTGAACTTGGTTTTCCAGACTCAGATCCGCCAGCAGTAACCCTGCAAAAACCTTGGTAATAGAGCCGATCTCGTACATGGTGTTGCCATCTGGTTTTCGCCCGTCTGTATCGCTAAGCCTTCCAGCGCTGATGATGTGCCGCCCGCTACTGTCAACAATGCCTACGATGATGCTCTTTGCCCTTTTGTTCGCCACCTCTCTATCAATAAGAGCCTGGATTTGTTCTGTTTGTATCTGTGCCTGAGCGAAGCCGCAGCTGATGAGCAGGAAGCCGAGGAGTGTAATGATTTTAGTCATGAGAGCAGGTGTTAGTTCAGATTCAAAGGTAGGTTGGAGAGTGTGATTTAACGGCAAGCGAATAGGCCAGCGGAGGGAACTATTCGGTAAGTCAGGGGTTTAGGGCGGTGAGTGGGGGACAAAACCTAATGATACCCGCTCTTCGAGATTCGCAATCTCGAAGCCGTATCGCTGGATTTTCAATCCAGATTCATTGTAATAAAATTTGACTAACCGTTCTAATCGGTTCACAGGACCCACGATAGGAGCTTCGGAATTACAAATTCCGAAGAGCAGCAGGTGTACTTAAACCGGACTGGGAATTACTATCATTTTGTTTCGATAGTCTTTTCGTCAGCAATTCTTAACAAGAACTCTGCAATTCGTTGTGTTTCAACTCCTGTAAAAATTGGTTTGAAATACTTTACATAGCCAAGGAGTTCGCCGACACTTAAAACTTTCACGTATTGAAACTCTTCTTTCGGTTTTGTATTAGTCAAAACAATGAGGCTTTTAATCGATATCCTTTTTTCACCCCAATGATGCTTATCCAACCCTAAATGATGGTTGCTTATTTCATTGTTAAGTAATTTAAATAAAACAAAACTAGTTCTCTTGATTTGCTCTACTGGTGAACGTAAACCTAAGTTTGCTATCGATTTGTCGCTCCAATTTTTGGTTTCGATTAGAAATATACCTGATCGTGCTACAAGTAAATGGTCAATTTGAACTGATTTGATATAGTCATTCTCCTGGCGATCGTAAATGGCAGGTGAGAAAGAAACTGCAAAATCATTAATTAAAAAATACTCGTCTGGAAGAGCTTCCAATGTTTTAACGACCATTTGCTCCCCCAAGGCTCCATAAATGAGATTGCTTGCTTCTTCAATAACTGATTTTTTTCTGTCGATTTCCCACAAAGATGATCTAGCACTTTCTTCAACAGCTGTATCAAACTGCGAGGTAATGAATTGCAACCGATGCTTCTTTGCTTTACTAAGCTCAACAAGTTCGCTAATTGATTTCGCTACCTTTTTATCAAAATTTCGTTCTTTCTCAAAGACTTGTCTTTTGTAAATCCATTGCTTTAGATTCTTTTGCAGTCTCTGAAATAAATTTGTTGAGTCGCCATATGTTAGATGGGTTAATTGCTGTTTCAGTTGAGCAATTTCATTCGTCAATCTTTGTTCCTCTTGGTGTTTCTTTGTCTCTATTGTGAGGTCTAACTGCGGCAAATGTGCATTCAGTATACTTTTCTCCTGCTCGATAAGTTCTTCATGTTCAGCAATCAATTGTTGTCGCAAAGTTGGATACGCCCCTCGAAAACTAATCACTTCCTTCAAGGACTTGAACTCACGAATATTGCTTTCTTCTAAATGTGATTTCAAAGCAGTAAGTGAACCAATTGTTCTATATGTCCTGCACATTTTGTCTGTCGATTATTAATATTCAGGGTTGCTACTTTTCCCCGGTATTGGTTCGCAACATGGCGAAGTGGAATACTCGAAGCATAAATGACAGTTTTAAATAAATGTTCAGTCGAAGAATTTCGGCAATAATTCTGATCATCTAACAATAATAGCAAGTTCGCTTTGTATTACAAATAAGGTGTTCGAGTTACAAACTCTAACTAGCAAACTATTTACATGCTCGCGACAGCTGAGGACACGCACAAATGTTTGCGACCTGAGGTGATCCTCATGAGTCCTGCGAACATCCCTTTGTGCAGGATTATTATGCGGGAATAACTAAAACAGAGGCGGAACGAAGGATTAGGGAAATGCTGGGATAGTTGAGGAGAAAAGCCTCACCTCTCAGGATCTCTACTTTCTCCCGCTCACTATCGAGCAGCCGTTCTAGATCGGGATAGCAATCTAACTTCCCGCAAATTTTTATTCGCCCTTATCATCTATTGAAATATTCAATTACATTTGGAATAGGGAGGGTATGGAAACCTTAGTACTCTCAGTCCTGTATGATGAAGACCGAGCTCGGCTTATACGAGCAATTGATTAATAAACTTTTTTACAACAAGCTTCAGACGATTTCAGATGAAGAATTCTTTGTTAAAACTACCGTTCTTGACAAGGAAGAGGCTGCCCGTTATCTAAGCCAGTATCTGTCCGAAACAATTCGTTTTGCTTTAAGTGAACTGAAGGGCGACGACAGCTTGCTGAAACAGGTAGAGTTATCCAATAAGATCATCCAGGTATTGATTGATGAACTTCCTAAACTGGACATCTCAAACAATCTCCTGAAAAGCGGGGAGGTTTTGCAGGCTGTGTTTTCAAAGCTAGATTCCCCTTACACCAACTTTGGGGAGCGTCTGAAGCAGATAACCCCTTACACCCGTTTATCTCAAAGCGAGCTTTTTACAGGCAACAACGTGGGGATCTCCCTGGAAAGCGAAATCAGGAAGGAAATTCTATCTGCGGATGAAATCTACTGGCTCGTCTCTTTTATCAAATACTCAGGCATCCGGATATTTAAAGAAGAGCTCGAAGAGTTTACAAACAGCGGACGGAGGTTAAAGATCATCACCACTTCCTATATGGGAGCAACCGATCTGAAAGCCGTTGAATTTCTTTCGGGTCTTAAGAACACAGAAATAAAGGTTTCCTATAATGGAGATCATGAGCGACTGCACGCGAAAGCTTACTTGTTTCTAAGGAACACAGGCTTTCATACTGGCTATATCGGTTCCTCAAACATTTCCCGTTCTGCCTTAACCAACGGTTTGGAGTGGAACTTAAAAGTAACCACGAGGGAGATCAATCATATCATTGATAAGTTCAAAAAGACCTTTGAGACATATTGGGAGGACAAAGAATTCGAATATTACCGAACAGGTAGGGACGCCGAAAAGCTAAGCAGGGCATTAAAAACGCAGAGATTCCAAGAACGTTCCGGCCTTACGGCCTTTTTCGATCTGAAGCCATTTCCTTATCAGGAGGAAATATTGCTAAGCTCGAATCCGAGCGAATTGTACATAAACGATATAAGAATTTGGTAGTCGCAGCAACCGGAACGGGAAAGACTGTTATTTCTGCTTTCGACTATAAAAGGTTCAAGAGCCAGAAGGAGCGGGCCAGACTGCTTTTTATTACTCACCGGAAAGAGATTCTGCAACAGGCACAGGAAACGTTCAGACACGTCCTACGCAACGCGAACTTTGGAGAGTTATGGGTTGATGGCATTGAACCAAGTAATTTAGAGTACGTTTTCGCCTCGGTACAGACGCTGCGAAACCGTATGGTAGATCTGAAGCTTAGTCCTGATTTTTATGATTTCATTATCATTGACGAAGTTCACCACGCTCCTGCAACCAGCTACCGCTTTATTTTCGATCGCTTTACTCCAAAAGTTCTTTTAGGATTAACTGCCACTCCCGAACGGATGGATGGCGAAGACATCGTGAAGGATTTCTGCAACACGATCGCTGCAGAGATCAGATTGCCGGAAGCAATTAACCGGAAGTTGCTTTCTCCTTTTCAATATTTCGCTGTTTCTGACTCGGTTGACCTGAGCCAAATAGCCTGGAGAAACGGTCGCTACGATATCAACGAATTGACAAAACTCTATACTGCGGAAGACAGAAGGGTAGGCGAAGTGTTGGAGAACTGCGACAAGTATTTAACAGATCTGCATGAAGTTCGGGCTCTGGGATTCTGCGTTAGTCAGGCGCATGCGCAGTACATGGCCGAGAAGTTTGTTCTGGCAGGTTTGAAAGCTGAATATTTGACCAGCAATAGTCCTGGCGACCGGGATGGCGTGCGGCAACGCCTAAGGAACAAGGAAATCAACTACCTTTTCGTGGTGGATATTTTCAATGAGGGGGTAGACATCCCTGAAATTGATACCGTTCTCTTTCTTCGCCCGACAGAGAGTTTGACTATTTTTCTGCAGCAGCTGGGTCGAGGACTCCGCTTAGCTGATGCTAAAGAGTGTTTGACCGTGCTCGATTTTGTAGGTAATGCAAACGCCCAGTACGACTTCGAACATAAATTCCGAGCATTAGTAGGCAAAACTCACACTTCCATAGAGAAAGAAATAGAAGACGAGTTTCCGCATCTGCCTTTAGGCTGCTCAATAATACTTGAGAAAAAAGCTAAGGAAGTGATTCTGCGAAATATCAGAGAGGCCATAGGCTTTAACAGGAACCAGCTCATTGCTAAGATCAGAAGATTTCCGCTCAATTCCACCCTTCCCTTAACGCTAAAGAACTTTCTGGAATTCAATCATCTGGAATTACCTCTGCTCTATAAAAAGGGAAGTTGGAAGAGATTGCTGGCTGCGGCAGGTATTTTAGCAGACTTTGTTGAGCCACAAGAAAAGGAACTGACGAGATTTATGACGCGATTGCTCTCCTGCAATTCCTACAGCTATCTGAATTTCATTAAGCGCCTAATAAAGGAAGATTGGCAAATAGCAAAGCCAACAGCAGAGGAAGAAGTACTGCTCCTGATGCTTCACTATGACGTTTGGCGGGAGGCAGGAACCAAGCTAGGATATAGAAATGTGACTGAAAGCCTTTCCGTGCTAAGAAGCAACCCGGTAATGATTTCTGAAGTGGAAGAGCTGGTGGATTACCTGATCGATCAAATTGATTTCGTGGAGAACGATATCGAACTTCCCTTTCCGAGCCCTCTGAAACTACACAGCCGCTATAACCGTGACCAGATCCTTACAGCATTAGGACTGCATACTTTTGAAAAAGCCTCCTCCAACCGCGAGGGAGTAGCATTAAACAAAGAGCTCAATGTAGAAGCCTTATTCATTACCCTAAAGAAATCAGAAAAAGAGTATTCTCCGACTACCCTTTACGATGACTATGCCATCAACGAATACCTCTTTCATTGGCAATCTCAAAACGCTACTTCGCCTGAATCATCGAAAGGGCAGTCCTATCTCAAACATCAGCAGCTGAATAAAACCATCCTGCTTTTTGTAAGGGAACAGAACGACGATGAGTATGGAAACACGATGTCCTATGTGTTTTTAGGAGATGCAAACTTTATGAAATCAAGCGGCTCCAAGCCGATGAATATAGAATGGAAATTAAATGAACCTATGCCGGCTTATCTGTGGAAGGAGAGCGGGAAGCTGGCGGTGGGGTAGGACGTTGAAATACCATTCTTTATATTAAACCCACTCGGTTTCATCCTCATCGGTTGCGTCGGGTATCTCAGCTTTGAAGTCGACGCACTAAGCATTAGAACGGGAGTAGATCAACTTGGAAGACGAATTGTTCCGTGTACTTGCAATAAAGTAAGAGCCATTCTGATGTCTCTTTATTTACCCTTGGATCTGAATTTAGAAAATTCGTTAAATTCTGAGATTCGGTACATGCAATCTCTAAAATTGCTGTTTCTTCGTTATACGATAAATAAAGCGTCTTAAAATCTTCTGACGTATATTCCGCTTTATCATAACATGCCCACCTGAGTGAGTTTAGGAGTTTTGAGCCAAATTCTTGAATTATTATTGAACGCGCCGAATAGGACTTCCTGAATTGGACGGCAAAAAAGTCGTTGTAAAGGTCGGCGACAATTTTTTTGTTGAGGGAGTGAAGATGTTCGTAGTCCTGGAGAGCATTGTCAAGCTTAGCATACTTTATGAATTCTATGCGAGCGTGATGTTCCTTCTTGGCAATGATAAATCTATTGATGTAATTAATTCGAGAAATTTCTTTCTCCGTAATCTCCTCATCGTTACACTTCAATTCGAGAAATTTTTCTACATCCGCTATCGTTAGGAGGTTGAAATTGTAATAACATGAGACCCCTTCTCTCCGGACGGGAAGAGTGTCAAGTTCGTAGGCTTGCGACTTTAGGAGCGTAATAATGCTATCAAATATAGCAGTGTCATTCTCTAACCGATTTTTCGTTTTCTGGCGATCGTATTCTCTAAACGCGAACACTGTATCTTTATAGTCATATAGCTTCTTTAGAGTTTTGAAAGCATCGTTTTTTCCTAGTATAATATCCTGACCTTTTTTTGAGTCAAATTGGAAGTTGAGGGGTCTAACATTGGACCAATAAACGAACGGCATGCTTTTTACATTAGACTTCATCCCTTTAGCATTTCTGGTCAAAAATATCCAATCTTTGAAGGTGCTTTTTTTGCATGAAATTAGGAGGGTTGTAAATACACGAATATTATCGACGTATTCCATTTTATAAGCAACGAGATCCATCTCTCTCTGCAATGGTTGAAAATCGTCAAGGTAGTAACGATTATGAATAACGTTCCATTTTAACGCTTCCAATTTTGTCGCAACTTTGTGTTCCAAAATAAAACCAGTTACATTTTTTACTTCTTCGGCAATACTTAGATTGGTATCTTTCAACGGCTCCTGCATGTTTAATTCTTGCATTCCAAAGTTACTAATTCAATTCTACTAACTGCTTAGGTTTTAGCGTTCTCGCAAAGAATGGGATTGATATTTTAAAGCAGGTAGATGACTCTTGCTCGTCTAACTTCCTACGTGTGCTGGTTTCTAGTTGCAACTCGAACCTTTATCCACTACTTTAGCTCTAGTAGATGAGTCCGTTAAGCACCCTAAATAAACACCTCACCAAATTCACCCGTCTCAACCGTGCAAATACTGTCTACGGAAGGGCTCCTCATAAACCTGTTCTCCTAATTTCTATCATTGAGCTAATTGAAAAAGGACTGGTAACAGAAAACAGGGTGTATGTAAACACAGATCTGGTAGCGGCATTTCAGGAGAACTGGCGCTTACTGGTAAACACGCTGCACCAGTCTGATTTTACCCAGCCCTTCTACTACCTGCAAAGCGAGAAGGTAGAAGGCCAGCAAATCTGGTTTCTTCAGGCGAAGCTGGGTTGTCAGATCAATGCACATATTAAGAGTGTAACGCGACTGTCGGAAGTATTGGAATATGCATACTTCTCAGAAACACTCTATCTTCTTCTAACTGATCCGGTATCCCGGAATGTTATTAAATCTGTTTTGTTAGATACCTATTTCCCAGATACTAAGCAGCATTATATCCAGAGCAAGCAGAAGGGCGAAGGCTACATTCATGACATGGAAAGCTATCTGTTAAACGAGCCGGAAGCCGAGTATCGAACCATCAAAATAGAAACAGAAGAAGATGTCTTTGTAAGAGGCGGCCTGTTTAAAAAGCTGGTACCAAAAGTATATGACTCCACCTGCAGCTTCACAGGGATGCGACTCGAATCTACCTTCGGCCATAACTTCATAGACGCTTGCCATATTGTGCCTTTTAGCATCAGTCATGATGATAAGGTGAATAACGGCATTGCGCTCTGTCCGAACCTGCATCGTGCTTTTGATCGTGGGCTGGTTTCCATTGATAACTCTTACCGGATTATTGTTTCTTCCCATGTTGCCGAGAATGATAACCATCCCTATAGCTTGAAGCAGTTGGAAGGCCGGAAGATGCGTTTGCCGTTTGGGTCGAGGTATTATCCGTCGTTGGAGAATTTGGATTGGCATAGAGGTAATATTTTTAAATAAAAATTATTGTGAAAAGAACTCTAATCTCAGTAGCCAATTGGCTTTCGATATTAATCATCAAACTAGTAGCTCGTCTGTTTGTGATCTTTGTGCCAATTGTAATATTAATTGTAGCTTTTGTGGCGCTTATAGACCAGAACGAAGAGACAATTAAGATATCAAATGTTGGTTTTCTAATGTTTGTAGCGCTGGGGAATGTCTGCTTCTCTTGGTCCAGAAGTCTGGAAAGTAGGGATCAAGACAAGAGTAAAACGGTAGCGCAGATGGGTGTTGAGTTTGTAATTGCCGCAATATTATTTCTCATTGCTTCTATATGTAAGTATGCTCCAACTCTCAATATAGTAGCGTTTTCCCACAGTGTTATTCAAGATGTCCTCAATGGAATTGCGTTTATTTGCTTTATACTCGTGATCGTTATTTTTATGTTAAGCATATATCAGTTTTTCGACGTTTACTTCTCTGTATATATCAATGATCAAAAGGACGAGTGATCTTTTCATTGTTATAACACTGGCGACAGATTGAAGCCGTTTGGTCTCGCAAAGGTGAGGAATTAACAAGATGCTATCAGTTATAGTAACTCTTATCGGGGCTAAGGCTAGCAACTTTTAGATTTGATCCCTGCCTCATCTATTCGTGCTAGCAATTTGTCGATTTCGTCCGCTTGCGCTCCCTCTAGCTCTGATATTGTTTTTTCTCGCTGTTGGCCCACGAAGTCTCGAAGGTCCAGAGTGTTCGAATGGCTGCTATTAATTAAACAGCCACCCTTAATCAGTTGCCGAGGAGAGGAGGAGAAGTTGTGAACGATCTTGAAGTCGAAAAGATCCTCGCCGCGATCAAAATATTCAACGATTGCTTCTTTCGGATCGAGTATAATCTCCCCACAACCGTCGCAGTAAAGGGGATTTTTGTATTTATTCATAGCAGATCTTTGATAGTGCTAATATCTTTAAAATCCTTGCTCTTTTACTGTTGCTAAAGCAGCAACTTTTCAACATATCTTCCAATTCGGATTACGTTCAGTTCTCAAGTGCAGGCTCATTTGGGGCGGGGCGCTTCTAGGCACCCCGCTAGGTTAATCCGTAGGGGTCGTAACTGGGTATTTGCCAAATCCCCGTTCGGGCGGGAACTATGAAGAGTGGACGCTTAGCTGCCACCCTTGCTGTCTCATGTGTTTTTTGACACTTGTACTGTTCGATTCAAAATGTTCTGCGAAAGACGTGTCGGCTGATACCCGACAACCTTCTTCTCAAATCTCCTTCGCCAGCTTCACAATCGCGTCTTTGCTCATTGCCTTTACGTTGTTTTCGTATCGATCTAGATAGTACCGACTAAACTTCCTGGTGGATTTCCATCTGTTTGCCACCGCTTCATTTTTGTCGAGCACCGTAATTTCGCCTTGTTTACTGATCTGGTTGTCGGTAAGAAGTTTGTACGAAAGCCTCAGATCGCTATACTCGGGACTAATACTTTCGGAAACGCTGGTTGCATAAGCCAGGAAAAGAAACAGGACATGTCCTTTGCTGGTATAGGTGAAGTTCGCCGGAGCGCTTTCAATTGTAATTTCAAGTTGCCGGCCCTTCAGGCTTTGCTCCAGCTGCAAAGTATCGGCATAAGCGCGTAAATAGGATTCCACCTTATTGGCCTGGTGCTTTTCTGCAAGGCTGCAGGAAATGGACTTTTCCCATTGCCAAAGAATGATAGCTGGAATAAACTGCGACTTTTTATTCTTGGTGGATAGCTCGGTATCTACAATTTGCGGATTCTGCTTAATACTGAGATTGGCTGAATTGGCCGCTGGAATACCGGAACTGGTTTTGTAGCCTTCGCTAAGATATCGGTGATATCGTTTGGTACCAATACAGGACGAAAGCAGGAGAGCCAGTACGGCGAATGAAAGAAGAATTTTCATGATATAGGGTCAAGCAGGCACTAAAATAAAAAAAAGGTTTGTTTGTGCGATTTTCCTTCTTCCGGGGAGATAAATCAAGGCTGAATTGGAATTGGGTTTTTCGTAACGGGCAAGACTAGTCAGAAACCTACCCACCTTCTTTTCACGCAGAATTTTAACGAATTGTGCGTCAAATTCCCCATTTTCTGCAATTTTCCTGATTATCAAATTGTTAATACCCCTTCAACACCCTTTGCCATTTTCATAAAGCTCGTTCTTCAGCTCTTTCGAAATTCTCAACGCGACTAAAACAGCATTTTTGAAACTGTTAAAAATGCAAATTCAAGGTGACAAGGCTTGGTTTCATATTTAATTTTAAAGAAAAAAATTAAAACTATGAGCACAACAGTTACAAGACTCTTTTTCTACACAATGGACCTAATGACAATCAGCGGTAAAGGAGAAAAAGCATGCAGAAAAGTGCTGCAACAAATGCGCGAATTTTTCAAGCTCGCGCCACATCAGCAGCTTACAGTTTACCATGCCAGCGAATTCCTTGGCATTCCTGTTGAAAAGCTTTTTCCCTACCTGAAGTCTTACCCCTTTTTAGTCAGTCGAAAAACCTAGGAAACACTTCAGTTCGAGCCTCGGAAATCCCGGGGCTTTTTTTTTTGAAAAAATCTGCTACCTACCATCACTCGCCTATCTTCAAAACACCCTGCAAAGCTCCCTTCATCACCCACTCTTCCCCCGGCGGAGCTTGGACGGGCTTTGGACGGACCTCCGACGGAGGAATAAGTTCGGGCATTAGCGCCTCTCCATATCAGTCCCGGTAATAAGCGGTCAAAATCGGTAAAATTCTCCCGATGTCGGTCGTTTGCAGTCGATATGCTACTCATTATTAGAACTTTACAAAAACCGACTTTATGTTTGTTTCAAGCATTGCTTACCGGTAAATAGAGAATGCGAAACAGAGTATGAACATTAAATTTTAAATCAATGGAATCAGTAAACAACGACTTAGTACAGGGAGCAACAGGCCGCATCGGCAATATGCTCGTATTTCGCCAGAGAGGCGGCAAAACCTTCATCGCTAAACGACCCAGGAAAAAGGAAGTGCCAGACTCTGAAGGACAGGAATTGGTAAAAGAGAAATTCCGTATGGCAGTAGCTTACGCCAAAGCAGTTTGCAATGATCCTGCAAGAAAGGAAGTATATCAGGCAAAAGCCTCTCGCTATACGTCCGCCTACAACCTTGCGGTTAGCGACTTCTGCAAAGCGCCTGAGATCAAGAGCATTTATACAGAAGCTTACTCCGGAAAAACGGGAGATGAAATAAGTATGCGGGTAATGGATGATTTTCAGGTGGAGAGTGTCACTGTGCAATTAAAAGACGAAGCCGGTGCGCTGATTGAGCAGGGACCTGCTGCGCTTTCGGAAAGCATGAACGATTGGGTATATATCGCCAAAACCGATAACCCCGGTTACGCTACCGGGACCATTACTGTTATTGCTAAAGATATACCCGGCAATACCACAGTTAAGGAAGTCTAGGCGTTTTTCTAAGAAGGGGGCGGAAGGCCCCCTTCTTAATTCGTACCTATATAATTACGGCAAAACTTCAATTCGGCTTAGCGCCTCGCTAAGAACAGGAATAACAAACTGCAACTTGCTCTGGTAAGTCTTAGCGGGAGGTTCAGATTGGGAAGAGGATTGGCCTGCTGCAAGGTAGAGCCCTCTGGGAGAGACTGTGCTGAGACATAGATAAATCAAGGATCTTCCGAGATCGTTTTTTTTTGCACTCCATGCAAGCCTCCGCAAATAAGTCGCTGCAGCTGAAAAGCGAGTCCACTTCCATTACGGCATCGTTTGCGGGATCGATTGCGTAGAATTTTCCCAACAACTTCCTCATATCGAAGTTATTAATGCGTAGTCTTTTTACAGATTGCGACACAACAAGCGCTCGGCTAACTAACCAATTTTATAACCAGAGATATGAAATCGCTATCGGAATCTGCGGCAATTTTGCGTGCTTCTGTGAATCAGTATTCTGCACTTAGGCCCAATGTTTCTGAAGGAAAAGCGTCGCCGGTACGACTCCTTCCATTGTACCCACCGGATCCTTCCGAGCCGGGCATCCACATGTCTCAATGACCCCTTGCTAACTAATTATTCTTCATACGTTTCTCAGCAATTCCAATTGTAAACATTTAAACTAAAAAAAATGAAACGAAGAAAATCCATCTCACTACATGCCTTAGTAATTCTACTTTCGATTGTCTTTTTCAGCTGCTCCAAAAGTGAGCAGGTGGCTGAAGCGGACGAGGCTTCTATCAGTTCGAAACTTGCCTCAGGATCTGTTTCTGCCTTTACAGTAGCTACCGCCGACGGTTTCGCTACAGGTACTACAGGTGGTGCGGGGGGCACATCCACTACTGTTAGCACGGCTGCTGCTTTTAAATCCGCCGCTGAATCAAGCACAGCACAGATCATAACCGTATCGGGCAACATTGATCTCGGAAGCACCAGCGTGCTGATCAATTCAAACAAAACCATTATCGGTGCAACTGCAACTGCCGGAATTAAGGGCAACCTGAGGGTCAGTGGCAAAACTAATGTCATCATCCAGAACCTCAACATTACGAATCCTTCGGGAGTGGGAACCGGAGATGGTCTTGAGATATCCGGAAGTACCAAAGTTTTTGTGACGAAATGTACTTTCACCGACTGTGCCGACGGGATGCTGGATGTGGTAAGAGCGTCAGACAACGTCACAGTATCCTGGTGCCGGTTCCGCTATGTTAGTCAGACAAGCCACAAATTCTGTAACCTGATTGGTAACAGCGATTCAGCAACAGGCGACAGAGGCAAACTGCGCGTAACGATGCACCATAATTGGTACGATGTGGGCGTGGTAGAGCGTCAGCCTCGTGTGCGCTTCGGAAAGGTGCACTGCTACAACAACTTCTATGGTTCTAACTCAGACAACTACACGGTAGGAGTAGGATACGAAGCGGATATATTTTTGGAAAGCAACTATTTCGAAAATCAGGGACGCCCATGGGCTGACTACAGCAATGGATCAACTTATCGTATAAAATGGAACAGCGGCAATACCTTTGTTAACTCACCAGTTCCTACCTGGGCGCCAAACTCTTCCACTACCTTCAGTATTCCTTATTCTTATACCCTTGATGCCGGCTCCAACGTGAAAACAATCGTTACTGGCGGTGCAGGAAATAAGTAGATTTAAGTGGGAATAATTAGGCAAATAGCTTGCAGTAACGCTCTCAAATAGCGGAAAAACTAGCTGAGAAACCTCTATTTTTCTTTAAGAGGCTGGATCGTTGAGATTCCAGCCTCTTCTTGTATCCGGGCAAAATATTCAGCGAAGAATCGGTTTTTGTAAAGAGCAAGACGTCCATAGACGCTTTATGTAAGGTAGTACCCCTGTTTTTGTTAAAAAAGCGAAGAAGTTATGTGAGTTTTGTCTCTCGGAAGCTCGGAGGGGATTAGCGTTGTGCAGCAAGGTGTGTACTAAGGTTGTAGCGAGACGCTACAACCAGTTGGAGTGATAGGTATCGAATAATTAGCACAGTGTTGAGCAATGCTGTCCTCCGCTGGCGGAGGTGCCGATAGGCGGAGGTGGATACTTTCGGTATTACTCTCATCAGTATTGTCGGGTAGTAAAGCGGAACCCTTGTTAGCCTACCATACAAGTACTCACCCTATCAGAACAATGCTTAAGTGTTTCTTACTGAGGCGATTTATTGAAAAAAAACCATAAAAACTTTTGGTAAAAAAGGGCTCGAGCTGTCTAATGTATTTAAACCTGTGAAAGTTTATTTAAAAAAACCAACTAACCAATACCGAACTAAATCAATACCAGCTAATCAATACCAATTAACCAGTTATTAACTTAAAATTATGAAAAAACTATTCAAAACCTTCGCATTTCTGGGACTGCTGTCGGCCGTTTCATGTTCTAAAAACGACAACATTTCAAAAGACGCTGCGCAGGTAAATGAAGCCTCAGCTGCTCATTGGGGCCTCTCAGGCAATACCGTTACTCATGACCCTACTCTTATACAAGCAGGGTCAACCTGGTGGTCTTTTTCAACAGGACAAGGCATCGGGGTGAAATATTCATCTGATGGCCGAAACTGGACTCAGGGAGTTCAACGATTCCCGAGCGCACTCTCGTGGTGGAAGACATATGCTCCTAATATGACCACCAATGATATCTGGGCACCGGATATTATTTATCGCAACGGCAGATACTGGCTGTATTATTCGGTATCTTCCTTTGGTTCTAAAAATTCTGCCATCGGTCTTACTTCTTGCACAAGTATTCAAAACGGCGACTGGCGCGACGATGGCCTGGTGATTTCATCAGGATCAAATACAGCTTACAACGCAATCGATCCCGACGTATTTGTGAATTCAGACGGAAGAGTTTGGATGACCTTCGGATCATTTTTCGATGGAATCCAAATTGTTGAATTGAATGGTACGACCATGAAACCTACTGGCTCAGTACGGGCTATAGCCAGAAGAAGCGGAGGAATTGAGGCTCCCTGTATCGTAAAGAATGGAAGCTATTATTATTTGTTTGTGTCCATTGACCGTTGCTGCCAGGGTACCAGCAGTACCTACAAGATCGCGTACGGACGATCAACCAGTATTACCGGCCCTTATACCGATAGAAATGGCGGTTCTATGCTAAATGGCGCAGCTACCGTGTTAGACGCCGGGAATACACAGTGGAGAGGACCAGGTGGACAGGATGTTTACAGAAATAATATCATGATACGTCATGCCTACGACGCGAATGATAATGGCACGCCGAAGATGCTGATAAGCGACCTATACTTTTCCGGTGGCTGGCCAACGTATTAATTAACAAACTTTGATGCTGGTATTGTCATTAACCTCCCTTCGGGGAGGTTTTTGCCTATTTTCGATTGAAATGAAAGTGCTTTCCCTGATCGTTTTTGTCCTTTTTAGCTGTAGAATACATAGCTATGCTCAACAGGGGGCGCAAAATACGATGAGCCTTTATGTTCGAACCGGCTTTATACAGCAAACAACACACGACCAGCTCTTAAACTATCATAACTATGCAGGAAATGCAGTGCCTATCAATCTGTATGCTTGGTATGTCAAAAGCAAAAATTTTATCACACTAAACCTGCACTACCAGGCCGCGAGATTGGAACCTGTCGATCTGACGGATAATTACTATGCCTATAACTACATTCAACATCGGGACACAGAACTTGCACTTGAATACTTTCGTGAAATAGCGAGGCCGGGGAATTATCTACAGGCCTATATTGGCATTCAGAGCAGTTCTCATCTTACCCTGCAAAGGCAAGATTATAAAAGCTTGCTGTATGGCGACTCTGATGAGTTTCGGAAATCCTATGCTATTTCTGCTCTTAGCTTTTCTCCTGCTTTATTGATCAATTTAAGCCTGCAAAAAAATGATCTGACTTTCAAAGCCGGGCACTCGCTCTTGCATTATGCAGCGCGCCCCGACGAGAACTATGTGAAACAAACCGGTTTGGACAGTAAAATGAATTGGAAGGTGTATGGTCTTAAAGAATACAAAAACACCTTTTTTGCAGCTGTTTACAAGTATGAAATTTCACGCGGCTTTGGAGTGATGGCGGAGTATGCCGCAACCTATCGCCGATACTCGGCTGATAGCGAGTATAAATATCTGCGATTTTCGTATCTGGTAGGAGTAGGTAAAACATTCTAGCGATGAAGAGCAACTTTTACTTGGTTATTTTAGTGGTATTCATTGCCGGCTGTAAAAAGGATCTGTTTGAGAACAGGGGCGATGATGCGGAATATATTTTCGATACCTACTGGAAAGAAGTAGACAGACACTATTCATTCTTCGGGCAAAACAAGCTGAATTGGGATTCGGTGTATTCAGCCTACAGGGGCAGGATCAAGCCGGGATTGTCTAAAGACAGCTTGTTCAAATTACTTGCCCAAACTACCAACCTGCTGCAAGATGCGCACACCAATATATTCACTCACAAAGGAATAGGGGGTAATACCGAATACTTTGAGAAATATCAGGTAAATCAGATCGCTCCCGGGAGTGAACCCTATTTTGAATACTATTATCCTGGTCGGATATTTGACTACGGCAAACTGAAGAACTCCAATATCGGCTACATTAGAATCAAAACCTTTGAGGGAGATAAGCATCGGTTCGAAGAAATCGATTCTGTCCTTCATCTTTTAGATCAGACCCGGGCGCTGATTATAGACGTGCGATCAAATTTCGGTGGTAAAATTTCGAACAGTAAAATCATTGCAAGCCGACTTGCAGACTCAAAGCGCTATGCCGGTAAGTACAGAGTCCGGAACGGGCCAGCGCATAACGATTTTAGTGACTGGATCGATGTCTTCGTGTCTCCGGATGAGAACGGGTTTCATATGAATAAACCTGTTGCAATCCTCACCAACAGACATACTTATAGCGCTACCGAATGGTTTGTGCTACAAGCTGATGTATTGCCTAATGTAACGCTGGTGGGCGATACTACAGGTGGCGGTAGTGCAATACCATTAGTAAGGGAGTTGCCAAATGGATGGCTGCTTCGGGTATCGAATTCACAACTCATGCTGCCTTCCGGGCGTGACTTTCAAAACACCGGACTATATCCTGATATTCCAGTGAAGAATACCCCCGCGGATGCAGAAGCTGGGATTGATCGGATATTGGAAAAGGCGGCAGTTCACCTGCTTTCGCCTTAAGCAGGATCGCGCTGCCTGATCTTCGCCTCGCTAAGACTTACTACAAGGAGGCACAAGTACCGCCCGCGCTGGCAGCGCTTCACACTTGCGCCAAAGTCGCGCAGAAGAGACAGTAGAAAAAATACGAATCAGGCCGACAGAAGTCGGCCTGATTTAGAATCTGCTGTAAAAACAATAGCGGTTCCAGGTTTTCAGCTCGATATGCCTTAGTTACTCGCGGTCCTCTCTATTTTCTTAGCGTCGTGGTATAGGTAGGATCACCTATCCGTGGACGGCCAATCACTACCATATTAGGATAGTTACTGATAAGACCACCTATATTTACGTTCAAGTTCACGTATCCCACAGACAAATAGTAACGGTTTTCCGACTTATATACGCGCCAGGTCACAATATTTCTCGAGTCACCTATGGGGATGGATTGACGACCGCCGTTAGGCATCGTGTAATGCGTCCGCTGGCCCGTTCCTCCTGCATTTAACTGGATTTCATCCACCTGCCCTTCTGGCCAGGTATTTATCCATGTGCCTGCTGCCGCTGCTGCATAAATAGAGGAAGAATCAACTTCTGCTTTTACTTTTGCCGTAACAGTTTTCTTAAGCTCCTTGGAAGAAGTTGCCGGGTTGCTGTAAGTGACATCATAGCTGAAGTCCTGATCTGTGGTGGCACTTGTACGAGCGACAAGTTTTACAGAGCCGTCTGTCAGTTTAGTGGCAGTAAGCTGAACGGCGGAATTGGATATATTACTGATTGAAATATACTTGCTGTTGACGTTACGGGTCACTGCCTGAACACCAGTTTTGAAGTCGGCGATCCAAACGCTGGGTTTAAACCTGTTAGGAAGCTTTTGTATAAGGCTTCCTATAGACGTTTTAAAGTTCGTATAGTTAGTTAGAAACTGCTGCAGTGTTTCCCCAGCTTCTGCACCCGACTCGTCGCCTGTCATCAGTTTACGGAAGCTTGCTTTCGCGGTATATACTTTTTCCTGCGCATTATTATATACGTCGCTGGTAAAATCGCCGAGTGAGAGGTTTTGATAGGGCAGGAATGCTGTTTCTACAACCACTCCCATTAAGGTCATGTTCTGACTTAAAGAACTCATTACTTCCGTGAACATGTATCCCACTGCAATTCCAGTTGCGAGGGTTCCGACAATAGGAATGGCTCCTGTAACCGGCATCGCATAAAGAAGGGCCGCAAGCTTGGTGATGTTCCTTAACAAAACACGGGTAGAGCGTAACCAATTAGAGATAGCATCTCTTTGCGCCTGTTCAAAATCCGCTACTGTCGATAAGGTAGAGGGCTGACGGGACAGGCGTAAATAGTCTTTGGTGTTAGTGGCCGAAAGAGAAGATCTTATTTCCGTGATCCAGTCGAGGTTAGCAGCAATCACCCTTGCAAACTCCTGTTTTTGTTCTGCGGTCAATTGCTCGTATTGCTGTTTATAGGTTGATAGCAGTTGTGAATACAGCTGAGCGTCGGCCCTAGCAGCACTTTTAGCTTCTGTACTCAGTTCTGCATGGTTCGCATACTGCTGCAGACTTAAAATTGAACTGTCGATGCTCTCCTCCACACGTTCTGCATACTGTGCCGGCTGCGCTATTGATGGAGCCGCTATCACCTTTAAGGCGGCGGTAAAGGTCCTTTCAGCCGCTGTGAATTTTAGGGTATACGAGCCGGGAGCAAGGTCAGGAACAACAAAAATAGCTTGATTGTTCAAAATCGAAACCTTCACACTTTTTCCATTGATCTCGGTGTTGGTTTCGGCGTTTTCGGTCGTGATGTCCGGCAGATCAAGTTGCACCAGCTCAAACGGCGCGAATGATCCGTCACCAGTGCTTAAAGTAACAAGCTCTATCTCTGCATTTTTTTTATCCTTTTTGCAACTAAGGATGGGGAAGAACATTAAAAGGATTACAAATCCTAAAAGGTAAGTAAAATTATATTTCATATGTAAAGTTTGCTCATCAATAAAGCCAGGCATTTAGGACGCCGGCAAAAGAACAAAAATATTAATAAGGATTGGGCCTTCTCAATACCCACTAGTTAGTATTTTTAAACATACCCCTCTAGTGTGGCGAGGCAGTGTCAGGCGAAACAGGGTAATGCTCTTCCCTTGCTGTTGTCCTCACCAGTAAGTTCTGTTTTGCGTCGCAGCATGGACTCCCGTAATAAGCCAACAATCCTTAAATTCGCGACATGCTCAGACCCTGGAAAACCTTCATTCACTTAAACTTTGAATGCGTTACTCCACTACATACCCAGATAGCCAACGGAATCATCGAAGAAATACGGAAGGGCAGGTTAAAGCCGGCGACTGCCTTACCGGGCACCCGGATCCTTGCACAGGAACTGGGGGTAAGCCGGAAAGTGATTGTGATGGCTTTCGAAGATCTGACCATCCGGGGCTGGCTGGAAACAGTAGCCAAAAAGGGAACATTCGTATCCTCCGGGAAAAGCATTCCGGAGACTGACCCTGTTCCTGCTGCGAACAAGTATACCTACACGCTGAATACCCCACCCTCATCCTTGCGCCTTCTCCCACATGCAGAAACGAGTACGATCGTTTTCAATGATGGATTACCAGATGTGCGTTTAGCACCCATACAGGAATTAGGCAATGCCTACCGGCGAATTATACAGCGGAAAGGACGCTGGCGAATGCTGGGTTACGGCCATGAGCGGGGCGACGAATCCTTAAGGCTGGCCCTTTGCAATATGCTCACGCACGACCGGGCCTTATCTCTTAATGAATTACAAATCTGCGTCACGCGTGGCAGTCAGATGGCCTTGTATCTTACCGCAAAGGTCTTGTTAAAGGCGGGCGACTGCGTGGCGGTGGAAGATCCGGGCTATTCTCCATTCTGGGATATCCTTAAAGCATGCGGTGCACGCATCCTGCCCGTCGCGGTGGACGGTCAGGGAATGCAGGTGGATAAACTGGAGGACTTATGTAAGCAACTTCCGATCAAGGCGGTATATACCACACCTCATCATCAGTTTCCCACTACCGTGGCGATGAGCAAAGAGCGGAGAGAAGCTTTAGTAAGTCTTTCCAATCGCTTTGGATTTGCCATTATTGAAGACGACTACGATCACGAGTATCATTATGCAGCTAACCGCAACTTGCCATTGAAAAGTTATAGCAACAGTCATAATGTAATCTATATTGGTTCGGTGAGTAAATTAATAGCCCCCTCGTTACGGGTAGGCTATGTGGTAGGTCCGGAAGATTTTATAGAGGCTGTAGCGGCATATAGGCTGATGGTTGACCGGCAGGGAGATGTAACCTTGGAGCAGGCCCTGGCAGAGCTGATGCAGGACGGGGAAGTGAGCAGGCATGCGCGGGAAGCACTGGCGATTTACCACGAACGTTTCCTGCTGATGGAGCAACTGCTTCATAAACACCTGAAAGTCAAATGCGATTTTCACGCTCCGCAGGGAGGCCTGGCCTACTGGCTTCGTTTTAAGGAGGAGAAAAGTACCTTGCATTTACAACAAGAGCTGCTAAGACGAGGCGTTTCGGTCATTCCCAGCGAAAACTTCTCGTTTGAACGCATGTCCTTGAATGCGCTTCGCTTAGGGTATGCCTCCCTAAACGCCGCAGAGCTGGAAGAGGGAATCAAAAAAATTGCAGAGGTAATTTAAGGGCTGAGCAAGTCAACCCTTAATTCCTAGTTACAATTCTCCAGCTCAACGATGTAATGCCCTTTTGATCCTATCTCAGCCCGGATGTTGGCCGGTACCTCCTCCACGTGACAGAACTTGCACCTGGAGGTTTCGAAGGCTTCATGATCGATGCCTTTACTGTTCAGGAAGGCTTTGCCGTAGCTGTAGATCAGCTCCTGATCCGACAGGCTGTCGGGGACAAGGATATCAAAATGCATCAGCTTTTGATCCTTTCGCTGCACGTAAGTGTCGTATACTGCTACTTTCATTAACTTTTCAGATCGCTTAGGTTAGCACCGAAATTGATGTGCAGCACATTTCCATTAGGAGTTATTAATGCCGGAACCGACTTTACTCCTTTTGCTTCCGCCTCTTCAACACGGCTGTTGTCTTCGCCAAGATGGACTATTTCTACATTGCCTGCCTCGAGTAGTTGTAAGATGTCGTGTTCTGCACTAACACAAACCGGACATCCTGCGTGGTAAAAAATTGTCTTTGCCATAGTATTTCTTTTTTCGTTGCTTCAAAGATGCGGCCCTGCGCTCGCTTGCAAGGGATCCAGTTTTTAGGCAATTTGGAAAAACTGGCTCGGCTGATTGGTCTTCCTTTATTCTCCGCAGAGTCTCCTTTAGGGACTCTGCGGTTCTACTTCCTTCGTTAAATAGGTCTTTCTACAGCCTTCGTTAAATATGTCTTGTTGCCTCAATATTACTTCTGACAGGTATAGGTTTTATTTTTAACGTAAGAACCTGGGGCAATTTGGAATATCTAAGGAAGAATCTGGGGCGATTTGGAATATCTAAGGAAGACGCAGCGTCCCTTCCTTTGCTATGGCTTCCGCATCGGTGACTCTGCGAGGAAGGATGTGGAGAGGGGGGTAATTGAAAACAGCAATTGAATTTAGTAGATGGTTGAATAGCGCTGTCCTCAGCTGGCGAACCTTTGCTCTTCGGAATTTGTAATTCCGAAGCTCCTATCGCAGGATTTACAATCCGATCTTTCCAAAGCTGCGTTTTTCGTGCTCATCCAAACGTTAAGTTTTACCAACAATATAACAATGAGCTAACCTCGTCTTAACGTGTGCTTGTGACCTTCGCAGCATAATTGAAAAATGGTTAGAGAACTTTCCACTGTCGGAAGCGTGATCTAACCGGGGAGACACACAAGAATTTTATGAAAGCACTTAATGTGATTATAGCAGGCATGCTATTGAGTTATGGCGCGTATGCCCAAGAAACTGCCAAAGGATATATTTATACAGACAAAAACGGAAACGGAAAACGTGAGAAGTCGGAAGCAGGCATTTCTGGAGTGGCAGTTACAAACGGAAAGGAAGTGGTTCTATCAGATAAAAAAGGATATTATGAGCTTCCGGTAAGTGAGGATCAGATCATCTCGGTGATCAAACCCTCGGGATACAAGGTGCGGGTGGATGAAAATCAGCTTCCCCAGTTTTTCTATAACCATAAACCCGCAGGTTCGCCTGCGCTGAAATATAAGGGGGTAGCACCGACCGGCAAATTACCAGCCTCCATCGACTTCGCCCTTAGCCCTGCAAAAGAAGATCCTAACTTTACCGCCCTGATCTTTGGCGATCCGCAACCCTACACCCTGCAGGAAGTGGATTATTTCGACAGAGGAATAGTCGCTGAAGTTGCGGGAATTAAAAATGTAGCTTTTGGCCTAAGCATGGGGGATCTCGTAGGAAACGACCCGGATCTGTTCATGCCATATATCAAGGCGGTGAAGAAAGTCGGAATTCCCTGGTACAACCTGCTGGGAAATCACGATGTCAACTTTGACGTGAAAGAGGATAAATATTCAGATGAATCCTATGAAGCTCATTTCGGCCCTGCTAATTATGCCTTTAACTATGGCAACGTTCACTTTATCGTATTGGACGACATCTTGTACCCGGATCCAAGGGATGGCAAATCCTACTGGGGAGGCCTTCGGGAAGATCAACTGGAGTTTGTTGCCAACGATCTGAAGTTTGTTCCTAAGGACAAGCTGATAGTGATCGCATTCCACATTCCAATCGACCAGGCTGGTAATAATGAGGCGTTCAGGGAGGCCGACAGAATTAAACTGTTTGAATTACTGGCGGATTTCCCCAATACTTTGTCCTTGTCGGCCCATACCCACAACCAAAAGCAGATTTTCTTTCATAAAAAAGACGGCTGGAAACAGGAGAAGGCTCACCATCATTACAATGTCGGTACTACCTCGGGCAACTGGTATTCAGGCGAACTGAATGAGCAGGGGATTCCAGTATCGACCATGAGCGATGGCACTCCGAAAGGGTATGCCTTCATCAACTTTAAGGGAAATCAATATGACGTCGACTATAAGGCGGCAGGTAAGCCGAAGGCCTACCAGATCGAGCTATCGGCACCAAAAGTTGTGGAGCACAAAGCGAGAACATCAGCCGGCATCTATGCAAATTTCTTTATGGGTTCAGAAAACGATAAGGTTGAATTCAGAATCGACGATGGTACCTGGAAAAAGATGGTGTATATGCCTGAAAGCGACCCTTCCTTCTTAGACGTACTGCACAAATGGGATCATACCGAGACACTGTTATCGGGACGGCGTCCAAGTAATGCTGCGGAGTGCAAGCATTTATGGAGAGCTGCAGTTCCTACCAATTTGAAACCGGGTGAACATACGATTGAAGTTAAAGCAACGGATATGTATGGTAAGACCTTCACTCAAACTAAGAAATATACCATTTTGGAAAAGACAAGCACCGCGAGTAATCTTAAATAGAACTCACGAAGACTTTTTTACAGGGTATCATCCCCGGCTACGTTTCAAGCCAGGGTTGATACCCTTCTTGCATTAGGGGCCGCTGCTTCTGGTCCTAGGGTCCCCCTAAGACCGACTTTTCACTCCACCCACGTTTTCCCTATAGCCTTTTTTCCTACCCCTGCTCAATCTCCTTTAAGCTCGTCATTTTCTTGTAGGCAAGGAAACCTTTGATATCTTCAAAATGCTCGCGAACGCGTTTATTGCCAAATTCGAACACCTTTTTAACCAGTCCGTCTAAGAAATCACGGTCGTGAGATACCAGGATCAGCGTACCATCAAAATCCTGCAGCGCCTCCTTGATAATGTCCTTGGTCTTCATGTCCAAATGGTTCGTCGGCTCATCGAGGATCAGTAGGTTGACTGGTTCTAATAATAGTTTGATCATCGCCAGACGGGTTTTCTCACCCCCGGAAAGTACTTTTACTTTTTTGGTAATATCGTCGCCGCTAAACATGAAAGCACCTAAAAGGTCTTTGATCTTTACGGTTCCATCGCTTAAAGGGATCTGGTCGATGGTCTCAAATACCGTCAAGTTTTCGTCCAGCAGGGCAGCCTGGTTCTGCGCGAAATAGCCGATCTTGGCGTTGTGCCCGATTTTTAGACTTCCTTCATACTCAATCTCGCCCATAATGGCTTTGATCATGGTCGACTTACCCTCTCCGTTTTTTCCGACGAAGGCCACTTTTTCTCCCCGCTCAATCACCATCGAGGCCTTTTCGAATACCACATGGTCGCCGTAGGATTTGCTTAGCTCTTCGACGATCACCGGATATTGGCCGGAACGCGGTGAGGGAGGAAACTTCAAACGCAAGGCCGAGGTATCGACTTCATCGATCTGAATGATCTCCAGCTTTTCGAGCATTTTTACGCGCGACTGCACCTGCAGCGTTTTGGAGTAGGTACCTCTGAAGCGATCGATGAATTCCTGGTTGTCCGCAATGAAGCGTTGTTGTTCTTCGTAGGCCTTCAACTGATGCACGCGGCGCTCGGCACGCAGCTGCAGGTAGTGACTGTATTTCGCTTTATAGTCGTAGATCCGGCCCATAGTGACCTCGATCGTACGATTCGTAATGTTATCCACAAAGGCCCGGTCGTGGGAGATCACCATCACCGCCTTGGCCGAATTCACCAGGAAATCCTCTAACCATTGAATACTCTCAATATCCATGTGGTTCGTCGGCTCATCCAGCAGGATCAGATCCGGCTTCTTTAATAGGATCTTTGCCAGTTCAATCCGCATGCGCCATCCACCGGAAAACTCAGAGGTGGGGCGGGTGAAGTCTTTTCGTTGGAAGCCTAGACCCTTTAATACTTTCTCTACTTCCGCATCGTAATTAATCTCTTCTACCGAATAGATCTTCTCACTCAGCTCCGATACCCGCTCAATCAACTTCATGTAATCGTCGCTTTCATAGTCGGTACGGATGGTGAGTTGTTCATTCAGCTCCTCCATTTCCTTATGCAGTTGTTGTGCCTCCTGAAAAGCTTTGGAAGCTTCTTCAAATACGGTCACATTGTCCTGCGTCAGCAGATGCTGGGGCAGGTAGGCAATCACGGCATCCTTTGGCCCGGTAACACTACCGGTTGTAGGTTTCGCAGCACCGGCAATTATCTTTAAGATGGTCGACTTGCCCGCACCGTTCTTACCCATCAGCGCTATTTTATCGTTCTCGTTAATCGGAAAGGTTACATCACTAAACAGCGTGGTTCCGCCAAAAGAAACCGAAATATTATTTACATTAATCACGAAATCAGGAAATTAAAATGAGCGGCAAAGATAGTGGATTTTAGAAGAATCCGCTGAATTCGCGTAGAATCTCTGGTTGGAAGCTCCGGTTTTGTAGCCTTCCTTAGCTCTTGCCGCCCGCCCATTTCGCTGATTACCCTGTAGCGAGTCTCATTGACCCGCGGCTACCTGAACAACTGATACGCCTTGCTCAAAAACTTCGGCACTAATGTTTCCTTTCTGGCCATGTTGATATAGAATAGAGCTATCAGGTCGTTTTCGGGATCGATGATGTATTCTGTACCGTATAGTCCGCCCCAGGCAAAGGCCGAATTTGAAACCTCCGGTGTCGGCTTTTTCTCCGCATTATAAAGCTCAAATCCGAGTCCGAACTGGAATCCCTTGCCTCCCGAATTCTTCTCAGGCAGCTGGTTGATCTTGGTCATCTGGTCAATGGTTTCGGGCTTTAAAATTCTCTTGCCATTAAAAGTCCCTTTATTCAAGAGCATCTGGCAGAACTTTGCATAATCGTCGATCGGTCCATTAAGTCCGATAGCTCCTTCGGCATAGGTCTGATTTTTACTGATAGTTGCCTCGCTGAACCTATTCGGGGCAGGCTCCAGGTTTCCATTCACCGCACTATACACCTTTACGAAGCGGCTCAGCTTTTCGGGCTCGAAGTACCAGTCGGTGTCGTTCATGCCCAGCGGAACCAGAATAGTCTCTTTGACATATTCACGTAGGGGCTTGCCTGAAATTCGCTCAATCATATAGGCCAGCATATTGGTACTCACATGATAATTCCACTCGGAGCCAGGATCGAACCCGAGCGGGTACTTGGCCAGTGCCAGCATTTCATCTTTCAGATATCGGGCAGATCCGGTGCCTCCCGTGCGTTGGCCGTCAGGAGTACTAGCAGTTGCTTCACCCGAGGCTTTCCGGGTAGAATCTGCCTTCTGCCGTTCTATCTGACGGATCTTCCCCACTAAGCCCGCACCTAAACCTGAGGAGTGCGATAGCAGGTGTGCAAAGGTCATTGGCCGTGAAACAGGACGGGTGTCGTACGTTCCATCAGGATGAACCGCTGTCACGACCTTATCAGAGATTTCGGGGAAGTATTTAGCAACCGGGTCATCTACTTTTACCAGTCCCTTTTCTACAAGTGTCATGAAGGCGACGCTGGTTACTGCTTTCGTCTGCGAAAACATGATGTAATAATCATCTACCGTAGCGGGCACTTTGTTTTCCAGATCCTTCCAGCCAAAAGCTTTCTTATAAACCACGTTGCCCCCTTTTGCTACAAAACCTACTACACAGGGCACTTTTTTCTGATCCACGAACGACTGCAGCAGTGAATCTATGCTTCTGACTTTTGCAGGGGTAGTTCCGACCTTTTTTAGATCGGGATTCTGTCTGAACTTTTGAGGTGCTGCCGCTGATTGAGCAATAGTATCTGTTGTACATAAAGCACCGGCTATAAGCAGGATGAAGTAGAAGATCTTTTTCATGGTCATGCCCTTAATTTATTGGTGTTGGTTACGAGTTTATTGTTAGCAATGTAGTTAGTTTCTTACATGAAGGGGCGCAAGGAATAGTTTGCAGTTCATCCAGGTACGACTAACAGGCATTTGGTTTGTAATTTATCCTTCGGTTTAAAAAACGCCTTGCGCTTCAAAGCCTTGGGCGAACAGGTTTATTTTTACGCCAAGCTATGAATTTTGTGGAGGAATTCCAATGAACCTTATGAGTTGGTGCCATCTTGCTGGCTAGCAGGATCGTTGTCCTCCTCCGCTAAACTGATAAATTAACCTGTTTCATACAAATGCCGCTTTCATCCTGCAGGAAGGGGTTATGGTTAAAGAGCGTTTATCGGTGTAAGCGAGCTCTCTTCTAGCTAAAGCCTTCGCTTTTATTTTCCGTAGCGTCTCCTTTAGGTACTCTGCGGCTCTACTGCCTTCGTTAGATATGTCTTGTTGCATCAGATTTACTTCAGCCAGGCGCTTCTACATAGGAGACTCTGCGAGGAAGCAAAGATTTAGAACGATACAATCCAAGGAAGACGCAGCGTCCCTTATTTTCCGCAACGTCTCCTTTAGGGACTCTGCGGGTTCTACTGCCTTCGTTAAATATGTCTTGTTGCAAAGATATCAATTCCGGCAGGCACAGGTTTTTCTCTTTTCCGCAGCGTCTCCTTTAGGGACTCTGCGGGTTCTACTGCCTTCGTTAAATGTGTCTTGTTGCAAAGATATTAATTCCGGCAGGCACAGGTTTTTCTCTTTCCCGCAGCGTCTCCTTTAGGGACTCTGCGGTTCTACTGCCTTCGTTAAATATGTCTTGTTGCATCAGATTACTTCTGCCAGGGAGGTTTTATTTTTATCTTGAGAATCGGGGCGATTTTAAATATCCAAGGAAGACGCAGCGTCCCTTCCTTCGCTATGGCTCCAGTGCGGGTGACTCTGCGAGGAAGCAAGATTTAGAACGATACAATCCAAGGAAGACGCAGAGTCCCTTCCTTTGCTATGGCTTCCGCGTAGGTGACTCTGCGAGGAAGCAAGATTTGGAACGATACAATCCAAAGAAGACACAGCGACCCTTTATTTTCCGCAGCGTCTCCTTTAGGGACTCTGCGGGTTCTACTGCCTTCGTTAAAAGTGTCTTGTTGCAAAGATATTAATTCCGGCAGGCACAGGTTTTTCTCTTTCCCGCAGCGTCTCCTTTAGGGACTCTGCGGTTCTGCTGCCTTCGTTAAATATGTCTTGTTGCATTGGGGTTACTTCTGCCAGCCAGGGTCTATTTTTAACTTAAGAATCTGGGCGATTTTGAATATCTAAGGAAGACGCAGCGTCCCTTCCTTTGCTATGGCTTCCGCGTAGGTGACTCTGTGAGGAGGGAAGGTGGCCCTGCAAGGACGAATGCCATCCGCTTAATCCTTTTTCCGGGTGAAAGGCACAAAACGGACAGGAAAGACTTCGCGGCTTTTCAGTTTTCCATTTCTTTTTTCGACCAGTTTCAGCGACTGGATATCGCGGGCCGGACCCACCGGTATCACCATTTTACCTCCCTCTTTCAACTGTTCGATCAGTGCCGGGGGAATTTCCTCAGGGGCGGCAGTGACGAGGATCGCATCGAAGGGGGCTTTCTCGGGCAATCCTTTATAGCCATCACCAATGATCAATCGAACGTTGTTGTAGCCGAGTTCCTTCAGTAGCTTCCTGCTTCGCTCGCCCAGCTCTTTTACAATCTCAATCGTGTAAACAGAATCTACTATCTCGGCCAGGACCGCTGCCTGATAGCCGGAACCGGCGCCGATCTCCAGCACCCGGAACCCGGGTCGCGGCTGGATGAGCTCTGTCATGGTAGCAACGACATAGGGTTGTGAGATGGTCTGGCCATAGCCGATGGGGAGGGGAGTATCCTCGTAAGCCTGATCCCGGTAATCCACGGGGATAAAGCGATGTCGTTCTACCTTGCCCATGGCTTTGAGGGTAGGCTCGTGTTTGATCCCCCGGCCTTCCAGCTGCCTGCGGACCATCTTCTCTCGTAGCTCCTCATGGTTCTGGCAAGAAGCGGAATGCGATACAAACAGGGGTAGGAGGAGTTTTAAAAGCAGTTTCATGATGAAAGCAATTGAGGTAGACTGGAATGAAAAGAGCGGCCGCTTGTCAGCCTCCACCGCGGTCTCCCTTTACCGGTAGGGCAGCTGTGGAAAGCTTGAAGCCGTTGGCTATAAAACAGTTGAGGGTGAAGAGTGTTGGCGGATTTTTATAGTTGGATCACAAATGGGGTTTAGTCAGGGTGGGCGCTTTAAGCCGGAACCGCTGAAACCAGGATATCTCCTATTCCCGCTCGATCACCTCCCTACAACTGGCTCTTTGCCCATTATATGCTTCGTATCTGAGACTCATTATCTGTAAGGCCGCCTGGTGCATATCCAACCAACAAGATCCGAATGAGATAGCCGGTTGGTCGTGAGGAGGTAGCCGGAAGGTGAGCAAGGGGGCTGTCAGTCCGTCAGTTTCGTCAGCATCCCGTCAAAGATTACTCGAGTTCCCGGGTCCAATTGCTTCTGACGCACAGATGATGTATCCCGGCACGTCATCTGCTACCTTTGCTGCGTGCTGTTCCCGGGAGGTTTTTCGGGATCTTTTGATCAGCACACGTCTAGACATGGCAAAACAAAATATCGCATATTCTATATTGGAACTGGCCCTTGTTCCGCAGGGCAGTACCATCAAACAAACGCTGAATAATTCGCTTGCGCTCGCTAAAGAGGCAGAACGCCTGAACTATAAACGTTTTTGGTTCGCCGAGCATCATAACAGCGGTTATATCGGCAGCAGCGCTCCTTCGTTGCTCATCGGTTATGTCGCGGAAAATACGGAGACGATCCGGGTGGGTTCTGGTGGAGTAATGCTACCTAACCACTCGCCATTGATCGTAGCAGAGCAGTTCGGAACCCTGGCTCACCTGTACCCGGATAGGATAGACCTGGGACTTGGCAGAGCGCCGGGAACTGATCCGCAAACAGCGCAGGCCATCCGCTACGACTTTATGGAGGCAGCACATGCTTTTCCAAGCGAAGTAGAAAAGATCCAGGAGTACTTTTCCATAGAAAACCAGTTTTCAAAAGTAAGGGCATCCATCGCAGAAGGAACCGATGTGCCCATTTATATCCTCGGCTCCAGTACCGACAGTGCGCATCTGGCGGCAAAAAAAGGACTGCCATATGCTTTCGCCAGCCACTTTGCATCTACGCACCTGTTCAACGCGCTAAAAATTTATCACGAAGAATTTCAGCCTTCGGAGTTTCTCGACAAGCCCTACACGATAGCCGGCGTCAACGTCTTCGTGGCAGACACGGATGAGGAAGCAGAACGGCTGTTCACTACGCTGATTAAAATGTTTATCGGGGTATTTACCGGAGTGCCTCAACCGCTGCAGCCTCCTGCAGAGATGGACGCTGATTTGAAAGATGCGTTGCGACATCCGGGCTTGCATCAGATGCTGAAATATACTTTCGTAGGAAATAAACAAACAGTCAAGACACAAATTCAGTCTTTCCTGGACGCCACGAAAGTCGACGAGCTCATTATCGTTTCTCCCACTTACACCTTGGAAGATCGCCTCAAATCGGTAAGATTATTCGCGGAAGTGATGGAGGAGATCAATAAAGGGATTTGAGGGCAGTAGGGGTAGCGTGATGACTGCCAGTCACGTGCGCCAGTAAAAGCAGGTTTCTTAAGGAGTTTAGAAACGCTCTTTTATTTGCCAATCCGTAGTCCCTTGTGCTTGAACCCGGGATACAAGCTACGGACAGGGCACAAATAGAAACAAATACTCAGGAAAGCAGAAATCGTTGACGTTGTGGCTGTTGAAGAAGGAAGGGGAAATTTTCTTCTGCCAAGAAGGCTACCATGCAGAAGCAATTTTGACAAACGAATTTCCACTCGAAGTTGAATTACATACACCAGAATTCGGTGCGGGCAGGTGTGGTAGAAAAGGAAGAGGAATATCTGTATATCGATGCGCCGATCGACGGCGTAAGGAAAGGTTTTCTGACAGAGGCGAAGGAGTAATTTTTAGGGGGGCGTGTTATCGACCAATTCGACTATACCCTGCGGAACAGGTCGAACAGGAGAGAATAAGAGCGTCACACGGCTTAAATAGGTGAAATAATCTCTGTTCCATTATTTAAAAGATATCCGCCTAAATAATCAGCCATCTCAACCAATCTACCTAATTGTTGCTGCTTAAGCCTTTTCATATTAGTTATCTTTATTAAACCTAGCTCAATGTGGAAATCAATGACAATTTCATGCCATCCCTTCTTCGGGTTAAATTGCGCAAATGCTTGTCTTTTATTCAATTGCTGGAGAATTCCGAGTCTAAAAGATTCTGGAATTTTCTCTATGTTCTTTAATCGTTCTTTACCTCGTTCAGTATTTTCTAGCCATTCATAGTAATCGCTATTTCTATCAATGTAATCCACCCATTTCTCGTACGACAGCTTAGTCTTTATGTCCCTTAAAGACCGGTATTTTTCCTTAGCAATTGAAAGTTCCATCTTTATTTTACAAAGTCTTCTAAAGCGTTTATTTGAAATTTTATCTGTGGATGAGATACTTCCAGTCTCTCGGCTAGCGCACCCATGCCGCCTGTGCAACTTCTTTAGAATTTAATTTTCTACTATCAACCAGTTCCTGATTGTTAATGTCATATTCAGAAGTAATATTATTTCATTAAAAATAAAAGTTACCCACACTCGGCAGGCGGGCGCTAGCAAGGGGGATGCCGAACAGCAAAATACTTATCTCACTTCCATACTACCTAATATTTGGCCCGAAATAGCGTCGACTAGCTTTCGGGTCTCGCTGCTATAGACCGAAATAAGGCTTCTTCCTTGAAAAGCCTGGAGATATGCTTCAAAATGTTTTTTTGAAACAAAGTCGGTGACCTTCTTTGAACTAACAGGCTCTGGATACACTTCTTCCACGTCAGGCATCTCCCAAATGCAGGCCCCCGTGATCTTATCGACCCCAAAGAGAGAATTCCTTCCTTCAAGTGTGAAGCCAGTTTTAATTTCCTCCCCGTCTGCCGTCATTGGATAACAATGAAATACAATTACTTCATCAAATTCTATAGCGCTGTGAAACCGGTATTGCAAATGAAACAATTTTCCATCGATCCTTATCTGTGTTCCACCAGAGTTCTCTATTTTTATATTATACATTTTTTGCTAAAGTCATTAATGCTACCTCTTTGGCTGGCGCATCCGTTTGCCAGCATTTGCAATTCTAAGCGATCAATTGCTATGATCAACCAGTTTCTGATCGCTAATATTCTGCTTCCAGTTAGTAATAACAGTTACTCACGCGCGGTCACAGGGCGCTTGCAAGGACTAGCAAAAAATATCTCTTTCTAGTAGACTCCATACTTTATGCAAAAGTCCTCCAGCTGTAACAATCCTTCTCTCGCAGACTTAAAGTCGCCCCCAGAAATTTCGATGGTTTTAAGTTCACCCTGTAAAGATCCAGATAGGTAAGTTAGAAAAAAACGCTCGTCTATTTTTTTTACGCTCCAACCATTACCTATAAATTCATCTTCGCCGGCTTCTTCTTTTTTTTCAGGATATTTGCCCGGTTCTGTTGTATAAAAATTCAAGATCATTGATTTCGCTTTATTACTTAAAATTAGGTTTTTGTGAGAAATGTGTGCTGGCTGGCTGTTCATTCATCGTTAATATCATACTTCTGAAATGATCGAAAAACTGATTAATAAAACTAAGCAAAGGTTGAGAAAAGACGTGCTACTAGGGACGAAGAATGTAGACGATATTACGAATTTCTAATTACATGAGAATGATGAGATATTTTAAGATTGAAGAAAAGATAATAGATTTTGAACGAAAGGAGAGGGGATTGCCGAGCGATATTCCCGGAGTGAGCGGTGAAGCTGTGCCCAATGGAAAGTACTACTTTGCCCGGATAGGAGAAGGTGAGATAATTGAAGACGCCCCTATATTTGATTTTTTTCATTTGAAATCGTTTGGCCCAAAAAAGGAGTGGGAATGGTGCATACAAGACTTGCATCAGTTGCGCGGAGTAGGTAGTATTATGACTGGTTGGTATATTTCACAACCATTTAAAAGGTTATTAGAAAAGTGTAAGATTATTGGATCTTACCATTTTTACCAATCGAAACTTTTATACAAAGGAGAGAAGTTAGATTACTGGTTCTTTCAATTTACCCCAGATACAGTTCATAACATAATTTTTCCAGATTCCGTATTTTATCTGCAAAATGAAGATTACATTATGGAGAGAATCTATAGCTATGACGAATATTTGAAAGTTAGGCGGTATTATGGAAGGGAGCTGGATAAAGAACTGAAAGTGAAGCTTCTTTGCTGCAAAGAGCCGTTTGACTTTTGTATGGATCGTGTTTCTGGAGATAAATTAGCGTCGGAAAGATTAAAAAACGAGATCGAAGATGCGGGTTTGATGGGCGTAGAGTTTTTTGACACGAGTTATGAAATTAAGGTATTGAATACGTAGGTTTCTAATATTCTTGAGTAGTGACCGCAAATCGAGCCTATCACAATGAATATAAAACTCCCGGCTTAGATTAGTGAGCTTTGCTACAGTCATAATTGGAGTAAAAAGCACGAGCTACAAGCTTCCGCTAGCAAGGTGTTAGATTTTATTAAGCTAAGGTCTTCACAATTGGCCATGATTATGAGCGGGGAACATCAGACGGAGAGTTTAATAAATAATTATGATAGAATTAATTGAAAACAAGGTCTTTCGTTGCTACACGGAGGTCGACGTGGAATACCATGCGGGTGTTTTTTTTGTTAGAAAGGAGGCATCCTATTTGTTCTTCAAAAGTTCGCAAAAAGCGGTTTTATATCAACGAAAAGAAGGGGGAACACCTTTTGATAGTGACTGTCACTTTTTTATGAGAGAAATCCTAGAAGAGAAAAAAGGGCTAGAGTTTGAAATATCGCATCCCCAAAAGGACGTCCCTATATTTAAACTGAAAAGCATTCATGGAGAGTGTTTTTTTATGCCTTCAAGCTTTATGGAATATGTCCTGAAAAATAGAATCACAGAAATACTACTCGATAATAAGATAGCGGGTACCAAAGGAATATTCGTACATGTGCCTGAATGGAGCAAATAGGAAAACTGGGAGATAGCTAATATGAGAAGGCTTAAACAGGAAGAATTAGCTAGATTGGTTGAGATGGCTGATCATTTAGGCGGATATCTTTTAAAAATGGTAGAGAGATTATTTCACTTATTTAAGCTGTGTGATTCGTGTCGAACTGTGTAATTGGTTGAAAGAATTAAATTACAATGAACATACTGCCCCCTCATTACAGTCCTTATCTTACTAAGCCTTAATTTCATAAGATATGAAAGAGAAAATTGTTGAAGTACTAAACTTAATAGGATTTTTAGATCGGTATAAAGCATTATGTACTAATCATAGTAACTATGAGTTCATGGCAGCACCGACCGAGGAAGAGGTTGAGAAAATATTTTTAGATAAGGGAATCTCTCCTAGATTTGTTAGCGTAGAACGGAGTTTTGTTCACCGGGAGGCTATTGGACTATTTGCAGTGAAATTTGTGTTAAAATATAAAGGATACTCGAGACGAAACGTATTTTATGGATCGTTTCGACGGAATAGCTTCTTCACTAGACAAATACTTCGGCGAAGAGTTGGAGTATTCGCTGCCGATTAGTACCTCTAAAGGAGACCTCAAAGCTATAATTGGAGACTTACTGCAAATACACAAGGACTTCTTGATAACTTTTCAAAATGTCATTTTACAATAGGAGATGTTTGAATGATAAATCTGGTCGGCATGTTTTCTATGGCATGTCGAATTAACTGATAAAAAGGGATTTGCAACCGCGTTATCCTTTGCCAAGCTTGAAGCTAATTTCTTCCTAATAAAAGAAAAATCTTAGTTAAATTAACAACATCAATAGATCATCTAATCCGGCAAAGATGGGCCTAATTTATACCATAAAGGATCAGTACGGCCGTACTTTATCACCTGCACCATGCATCAATGGGTGGATATGTTCGCCCAAGAGGTGTACAGGGAAACTGTTGGATAGCTTGCGCTATTGTCAGCGTGCAAAGGATTAAAAATCTATACTTGGGTGTTAATGGGAAATCATATTCATTTAATCGTCGGCACTTAAAAGGAAAAGCTGCCTGACATTATCAGAGATTTTTAAAAGTATACGGTAGCCCTAAACATATATTTTATTCCGCACCATTAATGGACTTACAAATCAGGATCAAGAACTTTTTGGAACTTAGCACTAGACAGAGGCTTGATAATTGGCGAGAGCTATTAAAATATGCGAAGATTTTTTGGACCAGGAAGTATTCGATACCCAATTGGCGATGACGATTGCCCGAGCTATTTTTTCTCATAGGTCAATTATGGGTTCTTCAAAAGCCTATGAAGGGGCAACGGACATCGATATACTGCTTTGCGAAGTGTCCACTCCTATTGTTCGATTAGCCTATGGGAAGGATTTACGTCTGATCCCTTTTTTGAAATCCGAGCTTTATTATTCCAACTATCCAGAGAGGTTTAACAGAACAACGCTAGAGCTGGAGATTGAAGAAATAAGGGCAGGTTTATAAGTTTAATCACTCTGTTATAAAAAGCATGATAACTCCAGAATATATAACCATGTTTAAAGGTACGGATACATACAAAAAGATTAGCAGCGGGGTACTAGAAGGCCATATTAAGGCGGTTTTAATTGGTGAAGATGGATTGGGAGTTTCATATTCCACTGAATACTCGCCAACCGTTCCATCACAGGTTTTGATAGGTTTACATATTCTACTGTTAGAAAGAAAGATATCAAGAGACAAAATATCGGAGGTTTTTAAAAATATTCCCGTCACTAGCAAAAATGTATTATTGATTTTAGACTATTTACGAACCTATCTGAAATATATAGAAGATAATGATTTAATAAAATTAGATTATAGGAGTAAGTTGAAAGAGGTGATACAGTCAAGAGATATATTTTCCTCGAAACCAGGGTTTGAGGAATTATTAAATGAGATCATTCGGAAGGCGGGAAATGCTGAAGCATAATAAATGAATTAAGCCTTTCAAAAACTAAACAAAACTAAATAATGAATTTATTTTCAGAGGCTATCGAAAGTGATCAACTACTCGACTTTGTTTTGGGAAAGGACAAGTATTATATTCCAGATCGAGAATACGGGGGACATTGGCCCTTTGGTAGCTATAAAAAATACATAGAGGATTATTTATCACAAAATGAGCAAGTGTTTGAAATGAGGTTTTGGGTTAAAGTCTGTAATATCTTGGACGATGAGATTGATGTCAACTTATTTTTAGAGGGGCTGATTGGCTATTTAATTTCATATTATTATTCCGAAGACCCTGAAGTAATTAGAAAAAGGGCTGAAAGTACACCGGATTTTTTAATTAAGAAGATTTCAGAAGCCATTTGTGCGAGAAAGACAAGCCTCGAAAACGACAAGAGAAATACTGGTGCTGAATGGCATTCGAAGAACGGGATGTGGGGACCAATAATCGATAATTTGAAGTTGATAGCTGAAAGGGGGGGCGCGAATTTTATCACCAACTGCATGCTGTAGGTGAAAGCAAGTGATCGATGATTAGCTAGGTGCAGATCCCTTTGAAGGGCCCCCACCCGTGCCAGGTGTGCAACTTCTTGGCAGGAATTTCCATACAGCAAGTTTCACCCGCAAGCCTGGCGATATTCGCAGCGTGCATGATGGGCGACTGGTCCATGCTGCATGCACCTACCACCACCCGCCTGCGCTTCAAATCCAGGGCGGCTGCGGGCGACAGGTACTTCTCCACATAGGTTTCGAATTCGTTCATGTACAAATGACTGGCTGTGTCATTGGCTATGACCTCCTTATACGCAGCTGTCAAAGCTGTTTGGAACTCCTCCGTTTTCGACAGCTTTTGTTCCAGGTCGGCTTTTCTATTTGCTTCCCAGTCATTGTACTGCTGTTCATAGTTCTGCCGGTTCGTTTCGCTGACGTTCGCCTTCCATTCGGGTTTGCCGGGCAGACTGTGTGCCAGCTTCAATACCCTATCCACCATGGGGTTATTACCATAAGTGAAACCTCTGAAGGTGTTGTTGCCAGCCTTGGTAAAGATGCTGCTGTTCGTGTCGATCAAGTGATCGGCGTAGCGAATGCAAGCGGCTGCCGCCTGGGGCAGTAGTTTGGGCCGTAGCTCTTTTCGGATAAAGAGGGCGACGAGACGCTCATTACTATAGCTCGTTCGGGGATAGTGTGAATAGACCCAGCTACCGGTTAAATCCTGGTCGTAGTGATCCGGTACTTTTGTATCGACAGATGACCAGTTCTCCCTGTTCAGCTCCAGAGGATAAAAGGAAACGCCTTTCTCTGTTTTTATTTTGATGAAGTAGATCGAGTCGGCTCTTTCTCCAGCTTTCAGAAGGGCAGAGACCTGCTGCCAGCGAGACCCGCCATCTATTAGTTTTTTGATTTGAGCAACCCCATCTCCTTTTATTGAAAGGTAAGCGGCCGTCCCCTGGGGTACAGAGAGGAAGGAGGCCGGGACATCCGCTCTAAAGCTCGCATTCTTCAATTCGATCTCCTTTTGAAGTCGCTTAATGGCCTGCTCGGAGTATAACAGCTCATTGGGATCGTTGTCCTTGTATTTCTCTGGGGTAAAGGCAAAGAACAGGAGTGGTATGGCCAGGATGCAGAGGGTTAAGAAGTTCAGCTGTTTCATGGAAAAGGTTTTTCATTAGGATGAAATTTATGAGCTTTTCCATAAATCCAAATTTGGCACCAGTGGCGATGAGAAGCTCCCTAGTAGGCGCTTCAGGCGGAGGTTAACCAAAAATGGCCTTACCACTGGTAAAGCCATTTTTAGGATCAGTTTATACCTTAAAACTGGTCGAGGTTCATCACTTTGTTCCAGGCCGCTACAAAATCTTTCACGAACTTCTCTCCACCATCCGCACTTCCGTAGACCTCTGCCACTGCTCTTAACTCGGCATGTGAAGTGATCACCAGGTCTGCCCGTGTAGCTGTCCACCTTGGCGCTCCGGTAGAACGATCGCTTCCTTCAAATAGTTCTTTGTCTGGTGACTTAGCCTTCCATGCCGTACGCATATCAAGTAAGTTGATAAAGAAATCATTCGTCAGCTGACCCGGCCTGGAGGTAAGTACCCCATGGTTGGAACCGTCAAAGTTGATATTGATTACCTTCAGGCCTCCCATCAGTACGGTTAACTCTGGCGGCGTAAGCGTAAGTAAATGAACTTTGTCTACCAGGAGTTCTTCTGTAGATACACGAAGACCAGGCTTGCGGTAATTACGGAAACCGTCAGCAAGAGGTTCGAGGTAGCCGAAGGATTCCACGTCAGTCTGCTCCTGGGAAGCATCCATGCGGCCAGGCTTGAACGGAACGGTTACGTCGTGGCCCGCATCACTAGCCGCTTTTTCTACTGCAGCATTCCCCGCTAATACAATTAAATCGGCTAATGAAATCTTTTTGCCGCTTGTTTGAGCACTGTTAAATGCTGCCTGGATACCCTCCAGCACACCTAATACTTTTTGCAATTGTACCGGGTTGTTTACCCGCCAGTATCTTTGAGGAGCCAGGCGGATCCGTGCACCATTTGCCCCGCCGCGCTTATCCGATCCCCGGAAGGTAGAAGCTGAAGCCCAGGCAGTAGAAACAAGTTCAGAAATGCTTAAGCCTGAAGCGAGGATCTGTTGTTTGAGTAGGGCGATATCAGTATCATCAACTAATACATGATCCACAGCCGGAATGATATCTTGCCACAACAAATCTTCCTGAGGAACTTCCGGGCCCAGGTAACGTGCTTTCGGCCCCATGTCCCGGTGGGTCAATTTGAACCAGGCACGGGCAAAGGCATCGGAGAATGCGTCGTGATCTTCCAGAAAGCGTCTGGATATTTTTTCGTAAACGGGATCGAACCTTAAAGACAGGTCGGTCGTCAACATGGTTGGGCGATGCTTTTTGGTGCTATCATACGCGTCCGGTATAATTTCTTCAGCATCTTTAGCCACCCATTGATGAGCACCGGCAGGGCTGGTAGTGAGTTCCCACTCAAAGCCAAACAGGTTTTCAAAGAAGTTATTGCTCCACTGCGTCGGGGTCTTCGTCCAGGTAACCTCTAACCCACTGGTAATGGTATCCGGACCTTTTCCTGAACCATAGCTATTACTCCAGCCAAATCCCTGCGCTTCCAAATCAGCAGCTTCTGGTTCTTTACCTACATGCTCCGCAGATGCGGCGCCATGTGTTTTGCCGAAACTATGTCCGCCAGCTATCAGGGCAACTGTCTCTTCATCATTCATCGCCATACGTCCGAAGGTATCGCGAATGTCTTTAGCGGCCAAAACAGGGTCGGGGTTGCCATCGGGGCCCTCAGGGTTTACGTAGATTAAACCCATCTGAACTGCAGCAAGCGGCTTTTCCAGATTACGGCTGTGGATTTTTCCGTCTGCATTATCGTCAGAAACCAGTACGCCATGATCTTCGACTACTCCTTCTGAGCCGTGTGCATACCGCAGATCGCCACCTAACCATGTTCTTTCTGATCCCCAGTAAACTGATTCGTCAGCTTCCCAGGCATCCTCGCGCCCACCAGCAAATCCAAAAGTTTTGAAGCCCATAGATTCAAGCGCTACGTTACCTGCAAGGATCATTAGATCTGCCCATGATATGTTGCGGCCATATTTCTGCTTGATTGGCCAAAGCAGTCTGCGGGCCTTGTCCAGGTTCACGTTATCAGGCCAGCTGTTAAGCGGAGCAAAGCGCTGTAGGCCTGCACCACCTCCACCGCGGCCATCAGTCACACGATAGGTACCGGCACTGTGCCAGGCCATACGGACAAACAGACCACCGTAATGTCCAAAATCTGCAGGCCACCAATCCTGCGAATCGGTCATCAAGGCATGCAGGTCTTGTTTAACGGCTTCAAGGTCAAGGGTCTTAAAGGCTTCAGCATAGTTGAAATCTTTGTCCATCGGGTTCGATAGCGGAGAATGCTGACGCAAGATGTTTAACTTGAGCTGATTAGGCCACCAATCCTGATTTCGGGTACCGCCCCCGGCAACATTATTTTTCATGCTGCCGTTATGGAACGGACATTTGCTGATGTCGTTTGAGTTTTTATCCATAGTTGTTGAACTTAAATTAGTTGAATTGTGCTGCTGTTCCGCAAGCATCAGGCTGTAAAACTATGACAAGAAAGGGTGAGCTCACAATCACTTTAATCTATATGGGATAGCTGAAAACTATGTTCATTGTGCTTTACTTGCTTGCAGTCGCAATTTTGCAGCATCTTTCTCCACTCAAAATGATTTTCGGCATAAACAAAGCAAAAATTCGTCACGAATTTTTAAGAAATAGGCAACAGTGGGGTGAGTAGACGATCGGCTGGTGGTGATGATATCATCACTAATGTTGAAAAAGCATATAGCCGCAAAATTTTTCGAAGCGATAGCAAGAAATATCAAAGGAAAGCAGAAGGCGCTGTGGCAGTGGAATATTTAACGTAGGAGTTCTGCGAAATGAAGTATTCGTATTAATAACGAGAGGATATCTAACAAAAAAGGCTGACAGCGTTTGAAACGCTGTCAGCCTTTTGTATTTTCTGAATCGGTTATCTTATTTTACCTTTTTCAGTTTTCCTTTTTTGCCCTCGACGTACAGGTATTCCGGATTCAATCCATCCAATGCCAGAACGCCCTGTAAGGACGAATACTTAGCGGGATCTTGTTTCCAGGACCACACCAGTTCTCCTTGCGGCGTAAACTCGAGCAGCTGGTGGCCGCTTTTTCCATAGTTCGGGCCATGTCCCTGCCAGTTGGTTACTAAATAGTTGCCGTTTTTCAGGATCTGGTAGCCTGAAAAGAAGTTAGGATTTACATTTTCAGGACCGGTGAAGGTTGTAAGTGCCTTGCCTTCTTTGTCGAATATCTGGAAGTTACCTGCGTACCCGGCGCTCACTACAATTTTTCCTTTGCCAGCAGGCAGAGCCTGCCAGGAGTTCGTTTTTTGTGGTCCGGTTAGTTGTGCTTTCCAAATGATCTTTCCGTTAGCATCTGATTCAAACACGACTTTATTAGCAGGAACTAGATAGCCTTTCTTCGTTTCCCTCACCAGCCGCACGTAGTCGTATTCCGGAAAGTTCAAGACTTTCTTTTTGCTGCCGTCGTCTGCTACTTCCAAGAGCACTGCCCCCTTTTTACCTTCCCAGTTAAAGCCTACAAGCAGCGTGTTGCCGTTCTTTAGACGCCGGGCCATCACCGCTCCCGGATAGGTTGTTACTTCTTTCAGCTTCTTTCCGGAAGTGATATCCAGTTCTTCATAACCATTGCCGGTTCCGATCAACACTCGTCCGTTCCCTACCAGCTGCAGATCCCGGCCCGCAGGCACTTTCACCATCCAATTCCTGGTAGAATCATCAAGGTTTACCAAACTCACTTGTGAAAGACCCTCATCACGGAGCAAGAACTTCCGCGGTCCCTGGTGGTTTTTCTGTCCAAATGCAGAGGAACACATGAGTATTCCTATCAGATAGGTGAAGAGCTTTTTCATGCAATATTTCGTCTTATAATGTGGTTGTCAATTTGCTGTCGGCAGGTAAATGCCTGTCAGCTGTTTCCTGGTCCGAAGATACATTACATTCGAATTTTTTCTTGTAATAATTTTGCAAGAGGAGCATAAGTGAACAGATGGTACAAATACCCCGTCTGGCTTTGCCGCCTGCGCAGTAATTGCTGTAGTATCAGCCAATCTTTTTCTTTAAGGCCCTTAACTTACTGGTAGTCTTTTCGCTCGATACTCCTTTGGCAACTGCAACATGAGGATGGGATAGTTTTTGCCAGCCGGATCCAGCTCAGTACGATCGATAATTTCAAAGCCATGGTGCTCGTAAAAGCCCAGGGCTTCCTGGTTTTGTTCGTTGACGTCTACCCGGTTCACTCCGTGCTCCTGTACCGCAAACTGCAAAAGTCTTTTGCCGATGCCTTTCCCTGTGAATGCAGGATGTACAAAAAGGGCTTCCACCATCCCCTCGCTCAAACCGATAAATCCTGCCAGCTGATTACCATGATTCACACAGTAAACCTTTATTTGCGGAAGATACGTGGCAAGCAACTCCTTGTAAAATCCGATATCTTCTTCTGCAAGGAAATGATGGGTGGCTCTTACGGAGGTCTCCCAGATATCAATCAGGTTTGGATAAAGTGGAGGACTTGCCTGGTAGATTCCGCTTGTCATACACTTATCGTTTTTCCGTTTGGGGTCACTGTAGCTAAAACATTTGAACTGATATCTTCCCCAAACAGTTTCCCTATTGCCCAACTCATTAGTTCGATGGCAGCAAGACATTCGGCGGCAGTTGCGATATTGCCCTGAATAACGAGCGACTCATTTTCAATTACGTCCACCTCATAGGAGCGAAGCAGGTCGAATGCAGTAGGATAGGTGGTGGCAGAAAGACCTTTTAAATGACCGAGCGCCGCGAGAATAAGTGAACCCGTACACAGAGAACAAATCACCTGGCGGTCGGGGTCAAGGTGAATGCGACTCAGGAACTCATTGTCCTTGATCAAGGTCCTTGTGCCTTTTCCACTGGCAACGACTACCAGGTCGGCGGTAGAGCAGAGCTCAATTGAAGCATGGGTTGCAAGATCTATTCCTGTAGAAGATGTGTGTACGCTGCCTGTCCCGATGATCTTAACGGTAAAGTCAGGAACAAAGGCTTTCACCCGATTGAGAAGATCCCATGGTAAAAAAACGTCGATATCTGTAAAGTCGTCAAATATGATGATTACTGCGGTTTTCATGTGCTTGCTAGTTTTATTTCAACTGATGATATCTAATTTTTCCGGCTGCCAGTTCTCTCCCGCAGCCCAGATTTCTGCCCCTGCCATCAGGACGTCGAAGACAGGGTCTTTGATATGGTAGTAGGCGGTCATGTCCTGCGGAAAGTACCTCCCTAAATTCACTTTTACCGCTTCGTAGGCTTTAGCCGCTGCGGTATTACTTCGGAGATAGTCGCGGCAGAGCAGGGCATAGCGGTGATTAAAAGTACCGACCTTTCGGACGTGAAGGTTCACAGCTCGATCATCCTTTTGAAAGAACCACTTGTAAAGATCAGCTTCCGGAAGGTGCTCCATTCCAGGCGGACGATGGTCGCTCTTGATATGCTCCAGTTGCCGGTATCCGAGGGTGCTGAGCTGCTCCACTAGGACAAGCTCAAAATCGTTTACCGAGATCTGGATGTCAATAACATCTTTTGCAGCAAGGCCGGGCACGCTCGTCGAGCCGATGTGGTGGACGCCCTCTATGAGGTTGCCGAGGGTAGCTGTCAGTTCCCGGCCCAGCTGTTCAAACTCCTGCCGCCATGTTGCTTTATGTGGGATTATCTGAATCATGTCAACTCAAGGTAGGTATTTCGTCTTTGCTCATAAAGATACGTTTCCCTTTCTCCCTACCGGTCTTGACCATTTCATCTGCACCCGAGGAAGGGCCTCCTATCCGAAGCACCGCGTCGCAATGATCGATCAGCTGGATGGCAACCGGGTGGAAGATTCGGTTGAAGATCTCATCTCCCGTTTCTTTAGAACCCGCTGCCTCAATTAAAGGCAAAGCAAACCATTCTCCTAATACGGGAAGGTGTCCCATTGTATAAAGTTCTAATGCGGTGTCGGTCATGGCCTTCACATTGGCTTCTATCAAATGAGGATCGTCATTTGTGCCCGAACGATACGGTCCGGCCACGAGTATCATTAGAGATGTTTTAGGCATAGTCATATTGAAGTGATTAAGGAAATTAACAATTACATAGGATCAATTCAATGCAAACTCAACTGCGGCTTGCGAGTGAAGGAACGTTGTATCGAATGTTGGAAGGGCCACATCTTCAGGTTGGATAAGAATCGGAATTTCTGTACAACCCAGAATTACCCCTTCGGCGCCGGCAGCTTGCAGCTTTTCAATGATCCGCAGGAATTCTTTTTTAGTCTCGGGAAGGAACTCGCCCTTACAAAACTCGTTCTTGATTGCATTGTCCAGATATTGGCGGTCTGCTGCTTCCGGGACCATTGTCTCGACTCCGAATTTCTCTGCCAAACGCTGCTTGAAGAAATCACGTTCCATGGTAAGGCGGGTTCCGAGTAGTCCCACTTTTTTTAAGCCATGCCTTTGAATTGCCTCCCCACAGGGATCCACAATATGAATAAAAGGCACCTGTACTTGCTCCTCCAACTCCTCCGCCACGAGGTGAACGGTATTGCAGCAGATCATCAGGAAATCAGCCCCGGCGGTGCTCAACTTCTCAGCGATATTGTTTGTGCGTTCCGATATGATATCCCACCGGCCTTCTGCGCCTAATTGCAGAAAAGGTTCATAGTCTACGCTGTACATGATAATTTCAGCAGCATGCGCTTTCCCAAGTCGCTTGTTTACCAACTGGTTGATGTGTTTGTAATAGATGGCAGAGCTTTCCCATGACATCCCTGCAATTAGTCCGATTTTTTTCATTGCATTTTTTGTTATGATTTATGTTGAAGGCGATAGCCGCTGTTCACGAGGTATACTCCGCATACAATTACTAAGGCAGCCAAAACAGTGTACCTATTGATTTGCTCGTTCAGCAGCAGAAAGCCGAGGATCACTGCCACCAGCGGATTTATATACGCGTAGGCGGTAACAAGTGCGACAGGCAGCTTGGATAAAGCATATAAATAAGCAGCAAAGGCAGCTACCGAACCAAACAGCACCAGGTAGATCCAGGCAAAAAGCGCCTTCCCGGATAGCATCGGGATAACCGTATCTTTCTCAAATACTGTACTGATCAGCAGGAGAGCGGCACCCCCGATAAACAGCTGAATGGAGGCATTCAGAATAGGATCAGACGCACTCTTGTTTTTCTGTGTATAGATGGTGCCCGCCGCCCAGGATATGCAGGAAGCGATGGTGATGATTATCCCTGCCAGGTATTCCCTGTTTTTTAGCTCCAGGAGGTGATCCCGAAAAATCAGGACGATGCCGGCAAGACCGAGTATAGTTCCGAGTATGATCTGCCAGTTGGGGCGTTCTTTCCGATTGATCATGAGGTTGATCAGGATCACATACAGTGGGATCATCGAGCAAATAAGGGCTGCAATACCGCTGGGAATGTACTGCACTGCCCAAGCTACAATCCCGTTCCCAAACGTGATCATGCAGATGCCGGGAACGATTTGTAGTCGCACAGTGCTCCAGTTCAGGCTCGCTCTTTTGCCCGAAATGATCACGAAAGCGAAGAGTAGGATTCCCGCCATGGACTGCCTCATTCCCATGAACAAAAAGGGAGGGAAGTCTTGCACTCCCACACGTACGGCGAGGTAGGTAGTTCCCCAAACTATACAAATGAACGCCAGTGCCAGGTATGCTTTTAGTTTTACTTCCATGCTCCGTTAGATTATGATAGCTCAAAGGTCAGTCAAAAAGAAAGAGGAAAACAGATTCAGATTTTATAAATTTGAGCATAACAGATTTTTGGTATGAAAGCAGAAGTTGCCCTTGCAGATGAAGATTTTCTATACAACCAGCTGGCGGATAAGCTGGAAAAGAACATTCTGGACGGAGTTTTAAAGACGGGGGAGAAGCTGCTCTCGGTGCGTGCCTTGAGTAAAGAGCAGGGGGTTAGTCTTTCTACTGCTTTCAAGGCCTATACCCAACTGGAGATAAAGGGGCTGGTGGAAGCCCGGCCTAAATCCGGCTATTACGTTTCTAGGCGAACAGCACGCTCCGTTCCTTCTACTACGACGCTGGAGAAGCGAGTTCCCGAAGAAGCCAGTGTGGATGATATCGTAGCGATGGTGTACGGGAATTTAAATGCAGAAGGCCTGATCCGGCTGTCCATCGCTGTCCCTTCTGCAGAACTTCTTCCGGTTAAGAAGTTGAGCAAAACCCTGAGTGAGTCGATCAGGGAAAGTGCCGACGCTTGCACTGGCTATGAAAGCACACAGGGAAATGTAAGCCTTCGGAAACAGGTAGCAAAGTACGCCTTCAACTGGGGTGGGAATGTCACGGAGCAGGACGTTGTGACCACCCAGGGATGTATGGAAGCCCTGGTTTTCTGTCTGAAGGCAGTGGCAGAGCCGGGAGATACCATAGCGATCGATACACCCACTTACTTTGGCATTTTTAATGTAATGAAAAGCCTGGGCTTGAAGGTGCTCGAAATACCTGCACATCCGCAAGACGGGATTAGTCTGGAGTATTTGGAGAGCGCGATGGAACGGGTGCCGATAAAGGCTTGTCTGTTCGTAACCAATTTTACCAATCCATTGGGATGCACCCTGCCGGATGAGAAGAAAAAGCAGTTGGTGGAACTGCTGGCCGCAAAAGAGATTCCGCTGATCGAAGATGATATTTACGGGGAATTGTATTTCGGAAATGTGAGACCCCGGACCTGCAAGAGTTTCGATAAAAAAGGTCTGGTGCTTCTTTGCTCTTCCGTCTCGAAGTCGCTGGCTCCGGGGTACCGGGTAGGTTGGTGTATTCCGGGTAAGTTTAAGGACAAGGTGATGCATATTAAGCTGATGCATACCGTCTCTTCCGCTACACCTAACCAGGCTGCGGTGGGACGCTTTTTTGAAACAGGCCGCTACGACCTGCACATGCGTAACCTGCGAAAGACGCTGCATACGCAAAGCTTGCTGTATACCCGAGCAATTTCAGAGTATTTCCCCGAGTCGACGAAGGTAAGTCAGCCGAAGGGAGGGTACGTACTCTGGCTGGAGCTGGATCCTAAAATTGATGCTTTTGAACTGTTCAAACTCGGCTTGAAATATAATATCAGTATTTCTCCCGGCCATATTTTTAGTACCGATGCCCGCTTTACCAATTGCATTCGCATTTGCTTCGGCACACCGCTAAATAAGGAAATTGAATTTGCATTAAAGACGCTGGGTGCTTTAGCAGGGGATATAATCAGGAAGGCTGGGTGATAGTTTCGGCGACTTGGGGAGGAATACCACCTCCGGCTTCGCCACCTTCCCGAAATTTGATTCGGGACAGGCTCGCCAGCGGAGGACAGCAGGGCTCTCCTTTAGTGCTAGCTTAGAATGTTTTTTTCAATGGGAATGAAGCAAAAACGCACATTTCAACTTTGATTACTGTGCTACCTCTACTTCGGGTTAAAATCTCCACATCCGGCTTCGCCACCTCCGCCAGCGGAGGACAGCCGTGCTCGCCTTTGGTGTTAGCTTAGGATGTCTGTTTTTCAATGATGAAGCAAAAACGCAACTAGCTGCGTATACTTCGGAGTAAACCACCACCTCCGGCTTCGCCACCTCCGCCAGCGGAGGACAGTACTACTCGCCTTTAGTGCCAATGGAAGGTTTATGTTTTTCAATGTATTGAAGCAACAGGCAGGTTCTTGATAAAGACTACATGTGTTATTAAGCTACATGTGCTGTTAGCAACTGTCCTCCGCTGGCGAGCCAGTCCCGCTTCATCGGGAAGGTGCCGCAGGCGGAGGTGGTGCAACTTCACTCCCATTTTTAAAGCCAAAACGGAGGGAATGACTACAAGTCCTGGTCCTTATTCCTCAGCTCCGCTACCTTATCTTCTATTGCCCAAATGACTTTATTAATATCTTGAAGTACTTCTTCGTCAGAAAAGCGAAGCACCGTGAATCCTGCAGCCTCGAGATTTTTCTGCCGTTCCTCGTCCTTGTCGGCGACTTCTTGCAAGGTATGTGTCCACCCATCTACCTCGATGATCAATTCAAGTTCCTGGCACATAAAGTCGGCGATATAGTTCAAAACTGGTCTTTGTCTTCTGAATTGTACTCCGTTGAGCTTTCTGCCTTTCAACGCATATTTCCACAAGCAGGCCTCGGCTTTAGTCATTTCTCTTCTAAGGCGATAGGCGAAAGGCTGGAGGTTGGAATTGTAGTAATTGAATTGGTCTGGTTGCTGCGGTTTCATGTTTAGGTACAAACTCTAAGATAAGTTTTTGTTATTGAATTTTGGATGCTATCACCACCTCCGGCTTGGCCACCTTCGCGAAATTTTATTCGGGACAGGCTCGCCAGTGGAGTACAGCGGTGCTCGGCTGCAGCACTAATGAGGGCAGACCTTTTTCACAATATGGGAGCAAAGGGAAATTGTAGATAGAAATGACTCTACTTATTAAACTACAACAGCTGTTAACAACTGTCCTCCGCTGGCGGAGGTGCCGCCAGGCGGAGGTGGTAAAACATGCTGATTCGGACAGAGGTGGTAAAGCTTCAAATTATTTGGAAATAGGTTTTACGGTCTGTCGATTGTTTGGAAGAGGGGAGTTTTTAGTAAATGTAGGATCGTTTTTTAATTAAATACCACCTCCGGCTTCGCCACCTTCCCGAAATTTGATTCGGGACAGGCTCGCCAGCGGAGGACAGCGGTGCTCGGCTTCAGTGCTATTGAGGGCATACGTTTTTCAATGTATTGAAGCAACAGGCAGGTTCTTGATAAAGACTACTTTGGTTATTAACCTACATGTGCTGTTAACAACTGTCCTCCGCTGGCGGAGGTGGAATATTTCCAGATTTCCGTCTTGACTGTCACGGAGGTGCCGCAGGCGGAGGTGGTTCAACTTCACCTTCACCCCATCCTTGCAATTCACCATCACATTGTCTAAGTTTAGACGGGGCAATTGCCTATCCATTAAAACCGATGTACTAACAAACCATCATCCTCAAGAATGAAAGATACTAATAATACACGTCGCTTATTTTTGAAAACATCGGCTCTTGCCGGAGCTGGAGTTCTTGCATCGAGACTTGGCTTTGCGGAATCCTATCCCACAGAAAAAAGTACTATTTCACCGGCACCAGATACCCAAAAGCCGAAACTAGTCCTCAACGTGAGAGATTTCGGTGCGGCCGGCGATGGGCAGACGAAAGACACGCTGGCGATCCAGCAAGCGATCGATCGCTGCGGAGTATTGGGAGGAGGGGAGGTGCTTTTTCCGAAAGGAACCTATCTGACAGGGGCAATACAGCTGCGTTCCAATACCACCCTTCGTTTGGAGAAAGATGCGGAGATACTTGGAACACCCGATTTTGCTGATTACCCCGTAAGTCAGGTACGCTGGGAGGGTAAATGGATCAAAGGACACGTAAGTCTGATCTATGCTTTTGATGCTGACCATATCGGGATCGTCGGACCGGGGAAAATTACCGGCAACCGGGCACTGGGCGGGAGGCCGAATGCGCAGAACCCCTTGCGTCACCCGGCCTTGATTGAGCCGATCAACTGTAACCACATCCGGATGGAAGATTTTTCTACCAGCTATTATTTGATGTGGTCCATCCATCCCACCTTATGTAATCACATTTCCATCAAAAATCTCTACATCCGGAGTACGGGTGGTAATGGAGATGGTATTGATATCGACTCCTGCAAGCACGTGCGGATTGATGGCTGTGATATTGAAACGGGCGACGATTGTATCTCCCTGAAGTCGGGTCGGGGGATGGAAGGCTATTCCTTGCTAAGAACCACCGAAGATGTCCATATCAGCAACTGCACTTTTGCCGACACTATCTTCGCCTGCATTGGCATCGGAAGTGAGACTTCAGGTGGGATCCGAAACTTGCTCATAGAGAATTGCAAGTTCACGAAAGCCAAGACCCACGCGATTTATATCAAGAGCCGACCGGGGAGAGGCGCCTTTATAGAAAACATCGTTTGCCGGAATCTGGAAGTTTCAGGCATGGAAGGCGGCTTCCTTCGTTTCAATATCCTGGGAAGTGGTCTGCAGGATCAGGTGCCGGTGCCGGGTCATGAGGGGATTCCTACTATCAAAGATTTTCATTTTTCAAATGTGCGTGTGACGGATGTTCCTGTGCTGGTAGATGGTACTTCCATTCATCCGGACAAGCCCTTGGAGGGATTTTCGTTAAAGAACATAAGCGGCACCTGTCGCAAAGGGATTTCACTGGCAAACATCAGGAAGGCGGAAATCAGGGACATAACGGTCACCGGCTATTCTGGTCCTTTGCTAAGCGTTTATAACGTAAGCGGAAAAGGTATTAAAGAGGCCGCGGCACTGGAGCCGACCAAAGTTCTTCCTCCAATTCCGGCTCCGGCAGCATCCTATCAGCTGAAGTAGCAGGTGATTTTTAGAGAACAGACATGGAAAAAAAAGAAATAGAAAGCTTCTGTCCCGCCAATCGCCAGGAGTGGCGGGAGTGGTTGGAAGAAAACCATCGTTCCAAACCCTCTGTCTGGTTGGTTTATTATAAACCGAAGGCCAGCAAAAGCACGCTTAGTTATGGAGAAGCGGTAGACGAAGCCCTGTGTTTCGGCTGGATCGACAGCACGCTGAGGGCGCTGGACGAAGAGCGGCTGATGCAGTTCTTTTGCAAAAGGAAGCCTCAAAGCGTATGGTCGAAGATCAACAAGGAAAAAGTGGAGCGCCTAATCAGAGAGGGCTTGATGACCGAAGCTGGTTTTGCCAGTATTGAGATAGCTAAACAAAATGGCTTTTGGTCTATTCTGGATGAGGTGGAAGAACTTAACATTCCGGCAGATTTGGATGCAGCGTTCCAAAATTTTCCAGGTTCGAGGGATTATTTTATGAGTTTAAGCAAGTCTGCGAAGAAGCAAATTTTAACATGGCTGGTGCTGGCAAAGCAGGCAGATACCCGGCAGAAACGCATTGCAGAGATAGCAGAACTTGCAGGCCAGCAGCTGAAACCGAAGCAATTCCGATAGAGCAGGTGTAGCCCAAAGTGTAGCGCTTTTACATAGCGTCCAGCTGGTCCTTATCATAGCCGCCCATACAATCCAGGCAGGCATTGGCGAAGGCATCGTACTCGTCGTAGGCCGCAGCAGGCTTGCCGAACAAAGTAATAATCCGGTCGATTCTGATACTACCAGACGGTTCTAAGTGGATAAAGACTCCTTTTCCGCGCTGATCTTGCATCTCACGTATTCCCCCTGAAAGCTCAGCAACTGTCTGGTCAGCCGCGAAGTAAAAGATTTTGCCGCTGCTCTTCTTGTTGATTGCTTCTTCGATCTGCTCCCTGTAATCCCAGGCGACGGGTGTATAAGATATTTCCATGTCGTTTTTTAGTCCCACCCCCTGAAGGCGCTACCATATTAACAATCCTAGTCCATAAAAGTGCTAAAGTTTATGGAAAAATGAAGGACAGCGTTTCCTTTGAAGTAGAGACTTGCACCTTCCGGATCCTTGAAGCATCAACAGAGAGGCAGCTCCATTCTAAGTTCTAACGTGCCTTCGAAATCGCCTGCTTACGAATTGTCCGTCTCTAAAAGGCCCACACGCAATCCGGTAAATGATAAACTCTTCCTCTTGTTGCGGTTTTGTGAAAGATATAAATTTGCGGGATGAAGAAACCTTTACTTTATCACGTACTTATTGCACCTTTTCTATTTATCTTATTTTCGGCTTTATCTTCCACGGCCCAGACTCAAGACTCCCTTCTCAAAGCTCATCAATTTAAAGCGGGGCTGAAGCTCCTGGGAGCCGGCGCCAGCTATGAGCGAAAGTTGTCGGCTTCGGCGACCGTTTATATCGAAAGCTCGGTCAATTATATGGCGGGAAGCGCCTTGTACATGCGTTATAGCTACGTGGATCCCGCCAAGTCATCTTATGATTTTTACGACGGAAGCGGCTATGTTAAAACGGCTTTCGAAAATAAGAATACTTACTCCTGGGTTCCAGCTATCTCTTCTGAGCTGAGGCATTATTACAACATCAAAAAGAGAACGGCCCGAAAGAAGAATGTTTCCAATAACTCCTTTGATTTCGTGGGATTAGGAGCTAGCTATATGTTTGATGCTAAGACGAACGTGGAAGGACTAAAACATAATTCTTTTTTTGCTGGCTACGGAACCTGGGGTATCCAGAAGTCGGTGTGGGATGTATTCAGTTTTGAATTCAATCTTGGCCCGGGAATACGTTACACGCCAGCTCTTGACAAAAGTGCGGAATTTTATATCAATGCCAATTTGAAGTTTGATCTCGTAATTAAATAGGACAGCAATGACCTTTTTATTTTCGCAGACAGGACACTTTTGCATTCAGAACTCTAGGGCAGGGCAAGCATTAGCGTTGCTGGCTATGAATACTCCCGGCTAGCCAGTTCGACTTGGAACGGGTGTCCTCTGGCACCTTCTTTGTACTTCTCTGACAACTTAATTTTACGATTATGGGTTTGTTTCGTTTACTTAATAGTGCTGCCAGAGCCCTGGGCCTCCGCAGCTTTTCAAAAGAAAGCCCTGATGCAACTACAGCTAATCGTGGTGTTGATTCGGAAACTTCCGCATTAACAGAACAGGCGCAGGTAACTATGTCGGAAACAGGCAGTTCATCGACGGACAGCTCGCCAACTGCCGGAAAGGTCGTTACTGCCGACGACTTTCCTCAAAAAATTGTTGCTTATTCTTCCTATACAGGCCCGGTCTACGGTTCAATGTGGTAGAAGGAGGGAAAACACCTCCGGAACAGGGAAGTACAAGGAAAAGGCCGACAGCAGGAGATGGTGTCGGCTTTTTTACTTCAATTGTGTGTGTTTAGCTGGTCTGGTTACTGTACATCCACAGTATCGCTTAGTAATTTTTTCAACTCTCGTGATTTAGTGGTTAGACGTTTCAGTGTTCAACTGGGTTACCGACATTACCTGTAAGCGGTTCAGCCCATCGCCTAATTCCCACTCCACAATACTCCCGGTAGCGTATCCTAACAAAGCAATAGCCAGGGAGTCGTAAACCGAAATCCGGTGATCTTTTCTGTGCATCTCCTGCTGACTTACAATGTGTACAGTAAACGTCTGTCCTTTGGTCATATTCCAGATAAGTACTTTAGAGTTAGTAGCCACTACGTTCAGTGGTAAATTGTCTCTTGCTACCACTTTCGCCTCACTCAGCTCGACCATCAGTTTCTCCTGATTATGGGCACCAAGGGCATTATTGCTGGTTGAACAATAGTTTGTTAAAGCTTCAAAGTCGCTCTCACAAAGTATCAGGTGGTTCTTCTTCATTACAAAAGATTAAGTGTTTAAAACTTGCCTTCCGGCCTCTCCATACCAAAAGCTTACCCTCCGCAACGAGAGGTTGATTGAGCGGAGCAGATTTATAAGCTCCGCTCGAATAGTTTCTGATCCACTTTTAGGATTTCAAATGTCTGGAGGCCGTTGGGCATTTCCCACTGTACTCTCGCTCCAACCTTATTACCTAACAGGGCGATCCCGATGGGAGCGAATACCGAGATTTTGTTCTTTTTCATATTTGCCTCGGCGGGCATCACCAGCTGAAAGCGGAACTTCTGTTTCCCTTCTACCGCCATGATTTCCACTTCCGAGTCGATGCAAACGACGTCGGGGGGAAGTACGCCATCTTTCACAATTTGGGCGTTCTCTAGTTCAGACGCTAACTTATTCTTGTTAAAATCCGATAGCTGACTTTTTGCTAAGTGGGTCTTCAGGATTTCCTCATCCTTTTTTAGAATTACTATTTGCGTAGTTTCCATTTAATTTTTTTTAGAATGATATCGGTAGTTATTAATTGTTCATTATAGGTGGAAAGCTGTCTTTCATCCGGGCCGATATGAATACCGGCGCCGCAGTGAAAGGGCTCTCCGTTTTTAGAAAATATGGTGGTGGCACATTATCATTTTTCGACTGACTCGCCCGCAGCGTCTTCGAAAGAGCCGTCAATCCCGCCACTATGTTTCTATGATAATTAGCTACGTGCATGCTCCTGGCATAAGGGTCTTCCGAAAACCAGGAGTGAGCCGTTCGGGAGGCATAAGCCATCGGGAGCGTAGAGATGCAGGCAGAAGCGCCAAGTGAGAGGGCTTTTAACACATCCAATTCCGTTACTACCATCCCTGAAAAAAGCAGTGCACTCGGCACCCGGAACTTTTCAAATAACTTTTGGCTGAACGAAAGAAGTTCAAGCGCTGTCTTTTGGACCGTCGCGCCATTTTTTGAAAAGCTGGTGCTGCAAAGTTCTTCGTCGATGGTGATAAAATCCGGATACAAGCCCGTTTGCCGCATACCAAGCGTTAAGGAGATCAGCGTACTTGTTCCGCGAATAGGTATTCTGATTCCCACGGGCTTTCCTCCCGAGACCTCTCTCAGCTTTGCAATAAATTGAAGGATTTCCTTTATTTCCCTGAGCGATCTTGTCCCATCCTCCCCGTCTTTCCCAATCCGTTGCTTGAATAGCGCTGGAATGTTCAGGGATTTAGCTTTATCCGGGCTGGTGATAAGCAACTCAATCATCTTTACATAGGCCCTTGACGAGTTCCTCCGGAATGCCAGCTCTTCGGGAGAACCTAAAAAGTTCTTCATAGTAACATAATCGAGACTGAACTGCCACAGCAAGTCGCCGCCTCCCCGGATGTGTTCCGGCCGGATGCCGTCTATCCCCGTGGCCAGCCCAAAACCCTCTACATTGGATGCTTCGCTGAGAGAAAAAATAGTGTCCGCAGAAAAACGGCTAAGACTGGAAACACCAGCATTTAAAACACTCATCAGATACGGCTTTTTACATGCTGACGTGCCGATACTCACTTTCAGATTCTGGTCAAACATCAGATGAGTGCCCTTGGTGTCCAGGCCATCCAGCTGTGCTGCAAAGCTGAGCAGATGTTTCTCTACCGCCTGCTTGGCAGATCTTCTTTTGATGAGGATGCGTTCAGCTCTGGTAAGCGCTCGCAACTTGTTCCCGTTGCTGACGATATTTGGGACATAGAACCAGACACGCTCGATTAAGCGGTTTATAAAACGCCGCCCTTTATCTGATCCATCGTTTTTTTGCAACCGGTGGTGAATGAAGAGCTGAAAAGAGGCCAGTAATATGGCCGCAACAGCAGGTAGGGAGTGCGCGGAAAGTAGCGTGCATGCTACCAGTAGACAATTGATCAGAAAAAGGGAAATAAGGCCAAGCCCCAGCCGGGACTGACATCGCAATTTTTTCATGAAACTTTATTAAGACAGTTAAAAACGGGAAGTTTTTCTACTGGCCCCAATGCCGATTGTCGGATTGGGGCTTACTTGATAAAGTCTTTGCTCGCTGTACGAAAAGAATAACCGAAATGGGTGTAAGTCGATACAAGATGGTAATAAACGCTCAACAACGCCCTCATCACAGTTTTAACTGCAATCTCAAGGAGGCGGAGTAAAAATTTAGCATCTTGAAGGAACTTCATAAAAAATAATTAAGACAGTAAAAAATGGATACTTAATCACTGCTCCCCAGCGTCATGAAGACACGCTGGGGCTTAATTAATAAAGTCTTTACTACTTTTTAAGAAAGCGTAGGAGAGATGAGAAATTGAAATAATTGCACGACAACGCCGGGCCTCGATAGAGGTGCTTTGACAGAAGCGATAGGAGTGCAATGGCTGTTTCACAAATACAAATGTCTAACTTTAATTGACTTACGCAAGTGCAAAAGCTTTTCAGTCGTAGTTTGACGAGATTGTTACATGTCGTCAAAGCTTTTCTCCAAGGACGGAAGAAAAAGGCTTTTGTTTGATTGCGTTATTTCAAACATCGCCATACCTCCCAGGCTCTCTATTATCTTTCTCAGACTTTGGCCCTTTTCCAGCTGCCGCGGCTAAAAAGCCATACGGTAAAGATGCCTACGGAAGTCTCCGATACAAAAACTCCCCAGAAAACTCCTGTCTGCTCGAGGTCCAGTTGAATTGCGAGGAAATAGGACAAGGGAATCTGTATCAGCCAGAAAAAAACAAGGTTGATCAGGGTTGGAGTCCTGGTATCTCCTGAACCGTTAAAAGCCGAGGTAGAGACCATCCACCAGCCGTATACAAAGTAGGAGAAGGAAAGGATGCGCAGCCACTCGGCACCTACAGCTATCACCCTTTCATCCTGTGTAAAAATTTGCATGAGTGCGCGGTTGAAGAAGAAATAGACGATAGAGACGCAGACCAGGAAGATCATGTTGTAAAAGCCGGTCTTCCAAACCGCAGACTCGGCCCGGTCCGGGTTGCCGGCGCCCAGGTTCTGGCCTACCAGTGTTGCTGCCGCGTTAGACATTCCCCAGGCAGGCATCATCGTAAACATCATGATACGCATAGCGATGGTAGATCCGGCGACAGCCTCGCTACCTACTTCTGCCAGGATGCGCATTAAAAAGATCCAGGAAGTCATGGCAATTACCATTTGCCCGATGCCTCCCAAGGACGTCCGGAAGATGCCGGCCATGATCTTGAAGTGCCAGCGTACCTGAGACAGCTTGATCCCGATATGTTTTCCTCCCTTAAAAAGGAGCCACAGCTGAGTGAGCACACCTATTCCCCGGCCTAAAGTGGTGGCGATTGCCGCTCCTTCAATACCCAGCGAAGGAAGAGGTCCCCAGCCAAAAATAAGAAGGGGGCAAAGGATGATATTCAATCCGTTGGAGATCCATAAGATCCGCATGGCAATAGCGGCGTCTCCGGCCCCCCGAAAAATAGCGTTGATGACAAACAGGAGAACGATAACCACGTTCCCACCCAGCATCCACCGGGTGTAGCGGTAGCCATGGTCTATAGACCACTGGTCAGCGCCCATTAAGCTAAGAAGCTCTTTCGCGTAGAAAATACCAGCCAGGGCGAAAGGGATAGAAGCGAGCAGGCCGAGAAAGATCGACTGGATGGCCGACACGGCAGCATCTTCCCTGTTTTTTTCACCCACTCTTCGGGCAATGGTGGCAGTAATGGCCATCGATAATCCCATCGCAATAGAGTACAGCAGGAATAAATAGGTTTCCGTCAGTCCTACCGTTGCCACCGCAGAAGCGCCGAGCCGGCTCACAAAATAGATATCTACCACGGCAAAGGTAGATTCCATTACCAGCTCCAGTATCATAGGTACTGCCAGTAGAAAGATGGCTTTTTTCAGGCGGATTTGCGTATAGTCGGCTTCTGTGCCCATAATGACATCCTTCAGCTCCTTCCAGATGGAGGTGCGGGGAGCTACGGCCAGGTCTTGAGGTATTTGTGCTTCTTTCATTGGTTTTTCGTTTGAAGGATTAGTTGGCAAATGGTACAAGCTGCCATGCAAAAATACCGATGTCCCCGCAGTAGGAGGGGACGGTTTCCGACAAGTTAACGGGGGATTTGCGTCATTCCCTGCGAATCACGTTTAGACGCGGATCTGCTCGAATAGAAGGGGTATTTTTAGTTCAGTGAATAAAACACGCTGATTATCAATAAATAATGTGTACATTTAAGAAATTCCAAACAGCCCTCCACTTAGGCATTGCCATTTTCTCCGGTAGTATTTAAGCGCCGCTTTAATCGTACAAATAGAATGAAGAAGATCTTTATGTATTACCGGGTGTATCAAAACGGCACTGCCGTATCCCCGATGTCCGCTAACGACTTTAAGAGTAACGTGATTGCGGCCCGCGATGGCAAGCCCTCGTCCTACCACCTTCCCTTCGGGGATTCGATGTTCTATGAATATCCGGGTTTGATTGTGGCGATGGAAATGGCGAAAGCGGGTGCGCTATCGTATATCAATCTACTTCTTAAAGAAGGAGCAAAAGGCTTAGAACGGCTGAAGCAGTACAGAGTGGATAATTATGAGAACCTGAACATCGTATTGGTGGAATCCAATATTCGCAAGCTCGAAACGGCCATGCTGTTGAATAAATCATGAGCAGAGACAAGAAAAAAGCTCCTTTAGCTAGTCTCGCGAAAAAAGGAGAAATCAGCCTATCAGGCAGGAAAGACACTGGTGTCGAAGGACGAATTACAATTTAAACATAAAAAGAAATAAATATGTCGAAACTAACAGTTGAGAATCAGGTAAGAAGCTACATCTTTGAATTGAAAAATTGCGCCAACGAGTATGGCTTCAAGGTGGATGGCTGGGAATTGTGCATGGGAACGGCATCCGAAAAAGAAAAGCTCGAAAAAAAGTATTACCCCACATTCTCCGCACGGCTTATGCCAGAGTTGTTGACGGGCGTTTTCCTGAGTGTGAAGGAAGGCCTTCAATTAACCTCTCCCCAAAATGAAATGGCAGGAGTAAGAGCTGGAACCGACTATCTGATCGCGTACAATCCATCCAGATTAAAATAAAACCTTCTTTTTGCAGTGCCCTGAACTTGACGGTTGTGATTCAACCAGCAAGTCAGCTTAAGTGTCCGACAATTTGCGTTGTCGGACATTTTGTTTTTTAGGTACGGCGGTAAACGCTTTCCGCCTCCCCGCTCAGGGAACGAAGCCCAAGTTCCTGCTTAGCGATAGCGGGGCAGAAAATGACACTCCTTCTTAAAATGTCTATTTGCGGTTTTTTCTCACTCTTTCTACTGAATGTGTTTCTTAACACCACCCTCATTTCTTAATCAACTCTGTTGCAGGTAGATACTTGTTCTAAGTTATCTCAATGTTAGGACTGTGTAGTTTCAATGTTGTCGATCTTTCCTCAAGGGGTCATTTTTTTCTCAAAAATTAATGAAAATTTAAAAAACCGACGCTTTATGGCAATTAAGCTTAATGTTGCTTTAGTCTTCTCCTAACAAATCCCCGATAGTTTCGCAGTCTGATAATGAAGTGGTTCTGCTGGTTCATGAGCATTGGCAAGTGCGATGGCAGCGACCGTTTTCCTGATTAAAATGATAAAAAGCGATTCTTTGATGGGATTAGAAATTATAGTTGATGCTACCCCGGCATCCGCAATCTTAAAAGCTTACACGATAACATACAGATAAAATAGACATGAGTAACAGATTTGGTCATTGGAATAGTTTGGGAGCCCCTGTGGCCTTGACTTCTCAGACTTCGGCCCCGCTGAAAATTGCCTTGATTGCAATGCTGCTTGTTTGCACGGTCAAACTGCCCTTGCTGGCAACTAGCATTAATGGAATTGAAAAACTGGCACCCGTAACCATCACAGGGGTGGTGCTTGATGATAAAGATTCAGAACCGGTTCCCGGAGTGAGCATCGTAGATAAGAACAAAAGAACGCTTGCAGTGACCGGACTGGACGGTTCATTTAGGGTAACTGCGGAAAGTGGAACTCAACTTTCTTTTACTGCCCTAGGTTATACGACCTATCAGTTAACGCTGTCAGAAAACAAAACTGGTCTTCGGATTCGTCTGGTTCCCTCTACTAGTAATCTGAATGAGGTAGTAGTAACTGCGCTGGGTATCAAAAAGGAGGAAAGGACACTTGGTTATGCTGCTACTGTTATAACCGGCGAACAACTCACTGACGCTGTTGCGGGTAACTGGACGGATGCTTTGGCCGGGAAAGTGCCTGGTTTGAATCTCGTAAGGTCAAACAGTGGACCTGCTGGCTCTAATAAGATCATTTTGCGTGGGGAGAACAACCTGACAGGCGACAATGAGGCGCTCTATGTGGTGGACGGTGTGGTGATCAATAACAGTAGTGGTCGGAGAACAGCTAACACGGGAGAATCTGTTTATGGTACTTCAAGTGACAATATGCCTGCGGATTATGGAAGTGGACTTAATGATATTAATCCGGAAGATATTGAATCTGTTTCGGTACTTCCTGGACCCAGCGCTGCTGCTCTTTATGGACAGCGAGGGGCAAACGGAGCCATAGTTATTACTACCAAAGCGGGTAGCAGCAAGCGTAAAGGACTGGGTATTACCTTCAACTCGAACGCTTCTATGGAGAGTGTGAACCGCTGGCCAGACATGCAGTTCGAATATGGGCAGGGCTTAGACGGCGCGGCCTACTACTCCTTTGGAGCGGGTGCAGACGGAGCGAGTACGAGCGGAACAAGTTCGGCCTATGGCCCCCGGTTTGACGGCCAAATGTTTTACCAGTTTGATCCGGTAACTCAGGCCCGTGGGACAGAACGTACTCCCTGGGTAGCCTATCCTAACAAGATTCGTAAGTTCTTTGAAACAGGTCAGACAATCACCAACACTGTAAGTGTAGATGGTGGTACAGACAGAACCACAGCTCGCTTTTCGGCTACGAATGTGAGCAATAAATGGATCACTCCCAATACGGGTTATGGAAGGAATTCAGTTGCCCTGTCGGTCAACTCCAAAGTGAACGACAAACTAACGATCTCTTCAAAGATCAACTATAATAACAGGTCTAGCGATAATCTTCCGGGAGCTGGTTATGGTAATCAGTCCCTGATGTATTGGTTTATCTTCTGGCAACCCAACGCCGATCTTGACTGGCTCAAAAACTATTGGGTAAAGGGGCAGGAAAATCGCAGGATCTTCTATCCGTACAGCTCGTTTCCGGAAAATCCATACGCAGTTTCCTATGAGTTTATCAATAGATCAAACCGTAATACGGTTACCGGGAATATTTCTGCTACTTATAACTTTAGCAAGGAACTTAGCCTTCAGCTGCGTACCTCAATGGATATGGGATACGAACAAAGGGCTCAGGAACGACCGTACGACGCAGGAACCAGGATGCCCAAAGGATCCTACCGCAGTCAGAATATTTTTTCACAGGAGGTTAGTAGTGATTTCCTGATGAAGTACGCAAAAGCCGTTAGCAAGGACTTTGATTTTTCTTTATCTGCAGGTGGTAGCATCCTTCGCAACAACTATAATAGAGACGAGATCAGGGCCGACTCATTAACCTATCCGGGAGTTTACACGATCGCTAACGCAGCCGGCCCCTTGGTAAGCATGCCTGACAGGAGCAAATATAGCATCAACAGTTTTTACGGAATAGCCGGTTTCGACTACCGGAACTTCTTGCACCTGGAACTTACAGGCCGGCAAGACTGGAGCAGTGTACTGGCGACGCCGGAGAGAACTGACAATGTGGGCTTTTTCTATCCCTCTGCAAACATGAGTTTAATTGTTTCTGATCTTTTTAAGCTGCCAAAAGTGATCAGCTTTGCTAAGCTTCGTGCATCCGTTGCACAAGTAGGTAGCGGCGGAACAACGCCTTACAGAACATCTTACAACTATAGTATCGCAGGTGGAGGTTTATATCCTGGTGGATCCCTGTCGAATCCAACGCTGTTGCCTAGCCCTGACTTGAAGCCACTTATGACTACAGCCTACGAGGTAGGAGCGAATGTCAACTTTTTTAGCAACCGGTTGGGATTCGATCTTGCCTTGTATACGGGAAATACAAAAAATCAGATCCTTACCCGCGTAATCGACCGCTCCTCAGGCTTTAGCAATATGCTGATCAACCTCGGGCAGGTGAATAATGAGGGACTGGAGCTGAGTGTGAATGCTAAGCCTATCAAAACAAAGAACTTTAATTGGAGTACGAATTTTATCTTTTCAGCCAACCGGAATACAATCACCGAGCTAGGCGACAGCTCAGTAGTATTACGAACCGGTCCCGTTGGTGGAGGGCAAATTGTTGCTCAGGTAGGGGGTAGTATGGGCGACCTTTACGGTCGTGGTTATGTTCGCTCACCTGATGGTCAGGTGGTGTACGATGAGAACACCGGTTTCGCAAAAATTTCTTCTGACGTGGTTTACCTAGGGAACACTATACCCAAATTCAGAACAAGCTTTAGCAGTAACTTCTCCTACAAGCAGTTCAGATTAAATGTTCTGTTCGATGCGCAGGTAGGAGCCGTAGCTCATTCACTTATGAACTACAAGTTGGTAGAGCAAGGCAAGCTGAAAAGTACGCTACCGGGAAGATACAACGGAATTATCGGTAACGGTGTGATTCAAAACGCCGACGGAACGTACCGGCCTAATGATAAAATCACTTACGATATCGATGAATACTATCGCTCTCATATGGGGATCGACAATGCCGAGGGAAGTACCTTCAGCACAGACTTTATCAAGTTCAGAGAGGCACGCTTTGATTACACGCTTCCAGCAAAAACCATAAAGATGTTAGGATTGCAGCGTGCCACCATTGGCGCCTATGGACGAAACCTTTATATCTGGTCTCCTTGGCCTATGTTCGATCCTGAATTTGGAACCCTTAGCGGAACCGATATCGTTACCGGATTTGAAACAGCGCAGTTCCCGTCTACACGGACCTTCGGTCTTAACTTAACCATTGGAATTTAACATCATGAAAAAGAACTTTTATAAAATCCTCAGTGCCCTGATAGTACTTAGCGTAGTACTTCAGTCATGCAAGGATAATTTTGAAACTATCAACACTGATCCCATCAATACGCCGAACGCACTGCCTCAACAACTCCTGGCTCCGGCCCTGGTTGGAACAGTGACTGCTAACGCGTTGCGGAACCGCAATTTTAACAATGAATTGATGCAGGTTACAGTCAGTCTGAGTGACGGAGACGCTTCCGTCTTTAGATATGAGTTCCGTAACACGATTTCTAACTACTTGTGGGATTCCTGGTACCTACAGCTCACCAACTTTAAAGACTTGTATACACAAGCCAGTAATCCCATCACGCTAAACAGATCTTATCAGGGCATCTCCCTGATCTGCCAGTCGTGGATCTATTCTATGCTAACGGATACCTATGGTGATGTTCCTTACTTTCAATCCAACCTGGCCCGAGATGGAATAATAGAGCCGGCGTTTGACAAACAAAAGGATATCTACCTGGATATTTTCAAAAAGCTGGAGGAAGCCAATACCTTATTAAGTTCTAATACAGCTATTACAGCCAGCAGCGATCCTGTATTCAATGGGAATGTAGGCAGATGGCGCCGGTTCGGAAATTCACTTTACCTGCGGTTATTGCTAAGGGTTTCCGGTAAGTCGGAGGTTTCTTCAGAAGTTATCGCCAAGATTAAAGAGATGGTGAATGAAAAAGCGTCTTCTTATCCAATCATGACCAGCAACGACGACTCAGCAGTGTTACGCTGGACAGGAGTTGGTCCTTATACCTCTCCGTACGTAAATAACGTAAGGGATCAGGATTTTAGAGGTCCGGCTATTGGTGATTTCTTCATTAGGCACCTAAGGGATTGGAACGATCCGCGGATTAACATACCGGTTTATGGTAAAGGAGGAGTAAACAGGCTGGGAATTGCGCAGGGGTCGAATGGTTTTGCAGGAGTAGCCAGTGGATATGTTCCCGGAACAGGCGAGGCGAAACAGTCCTATTTCTATTCGCGCGATCAACAGCAAACCTCACTGCAAAACGATCCAATGACCGGAATCATCATGACGTATTCAGAGCTGCAGTTTATCCTTTCAGAAGCGGCTTTGAAGGGTTGGATTACAGGGTCGGCGAAGACATACTGGGAAACCGGCGTGTTAAACGGAATCACTTTTTGGTTGCCGATGTGGCCAAACCCCACGGCTGCGGGTACACCTCCTGCAACTCCGGCGACCATCGCAAGCCCTGAGTTTCGTGAGTACCTGACTAGTGCAGACTTGGATTGGGATGAATCACTAAGCGAAGAGGAGAAAATGGAAAAGATTCATCTTCAAAAATACTACGCCATGTTCCTCACCGACCTGCAGCAGTGGTTTGAGTACCGTCGCACCGGTCACCCTGTTCTGCCGAAGGGGCCAGGACTAAGGAATGGTGGCGTAATGCCGGCGCGGATGGTATATCCGGTATACGTTCAATCTGCTAATCCAACCAACTACCAATTAGCTGTTGCCGCACAAGGAAGCGATGCAATCTCAACTCCTGTCTGGTGGCAAAAACAATAAGCTTTGAAAACGAAGATGGTAAACATGAAAAAGACACTATTTTATTCTTTAATCTTATTCTCAGCACTTCTTTGGATAGGCTGTGAAGAAGGAGGCAACTACCCGGGAGGTACTGTTAGTCCTTATATATCCCTGTATGATCTGAGAAATCTATACAAGGGATCGGAAGTCGCATTGACAAAAGAGGCGATGTTCGGCTCAAGTAAAATTACAGGTGTAGTGGTATCTGATCACTCTGGGGGGAATCTTCCGGAAGGACTTCTAATCCTGCAGGACAAGCGACGGCTGCAACAGCTGCGCGGCATCTCAATTCCTATTGGCGCTGCCGCAGCGAGCTTTGTACCTGGAGATTCTGTAATTGTAGACGTGGAAGGTGGAACCTTGAAACGGATGAACGGAATCCTGCAAATAACCAATGTAGGTGCAAATGCTGTTACAAAAGTTTCTTCAGGAAATGTAATTCCTCCTAACCGGGTTACAAGCAGCGCCATCCTGTCCGATCCTTCCAGATATGAGAGCACGCTGGTAGCAATCGTTAAAGGAGGTTTTGATCCACTGCCGGCTCCTGGTGAGGTGTTTACAGGTGACAAAATCCTGAACGATGGCTTCGATAATATAACCATGCATACAGAGTCTAAAGCTGCTTTCGCGAACAGCTCGCTACCTGTAAGTGCTAATTTCTACGGCATCATATTCAACTCAGAAGCTGCTGATGGTAAACTGACACCTCGCTTGCAGATCAGACAGTCTACAGACGTACAGGTGTTAAGCTCAACCATCGAAATTACGCCAATCATTATTACAGGCTTCATTAGTGATGTAAAAGGTGGAGATGGTAATTACGAGTACATGCAGTTCATGGCTACCCGCGATATCGACTTTGCTCAAACACCTTTTTCCGTTGTAGTTACAAGCAACGCCGGCGCTTCCAGTCCTGCCGGATTCCCTGTTAACGGCTGGGCAACAGGTGCAGGTGCTGCCGCTAATACTACGGCAAGGACGTTCAAGTTCAACCTGACCTCCGGTACTGCGGCGAAAGGTACTTTCTTCTATGTGGGTGGTTCGGGCAAGATGATAAATGGGGCCAACTCTACAAACATTAGTTCTCTGAATTGGATAAGAGCGTTTAACTATACCACGACAAACGGAGATGGCTTTGGTCTAAAAAACGGGGGCTTGTTCGCTAACAGCGGAAACGCCTCTGGCTTCGCCGTGTTCGAGGGGACTAATGTTACCCGGGATAGTAAGCCTATAGATGTGATCTTTGTTGGGACAGGAGGAAGCTTGTTTACTCCGGGGCCCCCTGCTCAGGGATATAAAATAGCAAATACGGACTTGTATGACGTGATCAATCCTATTACGCTTGAGCCTCAGCCATACTACAGACAAGGATCAAATACGATGAACTTCGCCTATACAACCGCTGATGTGGGATACTTTTACAAGTTGGGAGGAGTTTACAACCCCGCTTTGGGAAGATGGGTAAAAGCTCGTACGCAAACAAGTATCATTCTTACTAAAACTTCTGCTGTTTCTGAAATAGAAGGGGAAGGCGCTACAACCTTGAAGTAGTACCAGCGCACTTTCATTGCAAACCGTCTCAAAAGAAATTTTGAGGCGGTTTGCTGTTTTGTAGCCTTGTCAGTAATAGCTCGTGCTTCAAATTCGGATCTCGAGAGACCTTTTCCGACTCACTTGCCCTCTCATAAGGGCTGTCCGTAAAACGATATTATTTTTCCTAAATCTTTTTAAATATTTCTTCCGTATAAGCTTAACCCTCTCGGGGAAAAACTTAAGTAATTATCACAATTTTTAAATGAGAAAGAATTCATGCTATCGCATTGTAGCTATGTCGCTGTTGTTAGGCTCAGCTACCCTAAATGCGCAAACAATTAACAAAACAGCAGATCTAATCGAAGGGAGTACGGGAATTACCACCTTCAAGTCCGGCGACCAGCTTTATTTTGCGTCAAAAGACAACGACAAGGCGGTTAAGCTAGTAGCATTAAGCAGCTCTGGGGCAAAAAAATGGGAGCAGAGCATGGAGGGATACCTGCAACATGCGGGATGTTTAGGAGGTAAGGTTCTGGTAGTAGTAAGTACGGACTTTACTTTGTTTACACGTGAAAATAGTACCTACAAGGCTTATTTGCTCGATTCCAAAACCGGAAAAATTGAAAACCAAAAACTCCTTTTCAACGGGAATGACGAATATTACACTGAGCTCGATGTAGTTGTCGGAAAGGATGCAAAAACCTTCAGTTTGATTATCCGTGAAACAGGAGTAAAGCGGAATGTAAAAGTGGCTCCAGGTGCCTTGGGCGCAATGGTCGTTGCAAAAAAGATGGCGAACGAAGCCAAAGAGGTCAGGCGTTTTACGACTATGTCATTCAATTCTTCCCTTGAAGTGATAGAAGCTCTTTCTCCGGTAGTACCCGCAGGCGAATTCATTGGAGCAGTAAAAACGCTTAACAACGATCTATATATTGCTGTTTGTGACGGCAAGACTGGGGTGAGTATTACCAGGTTCGAAGCAGGGAAGGAGAAACCTTCAAAAACAGTAACCGATTCTTACGATTACGTTGGACGTGGACTACTGGGAGGTGGTACCTTGGGCGAGCAGTTACGTCTTTTCTCAGATACAATCAATAACAATGTCGTCTACATATCGGGCTCTTTTCAAGAAAAAGATGAGTTCGTGTGCGTATTTAATAAGTATGAATTTAACTCAGGTAATCATAAGAAGTTTAAAAAGTCTTTTACGAGGGATGAATTCAAGGCTTTTGAAAAAGGTTATACGCCTGTAAATTCCAAAGATTTTAAGTCATTAGAACTAGGGAGTACTAAGGACGTGGAGCTTCTACAAATATTAGAGTCTGATAACGGGTATCTCTTGCTACTCAGCGACGTACATAAGCAGCAGTTAGGCGCTGCTCCCCCGACCTTTAAGGCCAACGGTCTTTTGGTATATAGTATGGATAAAGACCTGAATATAAAATCTGTTACTGCTCTTCCCCGAAAGGTTAATAATAGATCAACTCCCGAGATTCAGGCGCATCATAAAAATGGCACCTGGTATGTTTTTGCATCCCATGAGGATAAAGGTAGGATGCTCCAAGCGAAGGTTAGTAGCAATTCAGGTAAGGTCGAGGAGATCAAGTTGATTGAACCTCCAAAAGTTGCGGGAGACAGCGTGGGAAATATCAGCAGCATGCTATTTACAGATCAGGGCTACTTTTTACCAGTTTTAGACATGAAGACAGCCTTTGGTAAGATTAAATTCGACGTGGACCTATATCAGATCAGCTGGTAGAACAGCTCGGATATTGGTGATAAAACCTTTCAAATCAATTAGTGCATTTTTTTAACATCACAATTATAAATTTTATGAAACAACTTAAATCTGCAGTGCTAATGCTTTTTGTATTCGCATTAGCAATTTCGTCTTGCAAGAAAGACAAGGGAGATGACGCGAGTTCTGATCCATCTTTTTCAGCTAAAGTTGCGGGGACTACCAAAACAAGCATGAATGCGCCGGTGGCGATGCATTATGCTTCTGAAAAGACCCTTCAAATTATGGGGCAGTTCAGCGGCGGCTCAGGGATCTCTATCATGGTCCAGGAGCCTAAGGTGGGGACCTTTAACGTTGGTTCAGACGAAGTTATGGTCAGCTATTTGGCTAATACGAGTACCAGCGGAAATTACATGGGCGTCAGTGGAAACGTAAAGATTACGGAATGGTCTTCCAGTCGCGTGAAAGGAACCTTCGAGTTTACAGGAGAAGTGTTAGGGGGAGGACCGACAATGGTTATTTCAGAAGGCAAGTTTGACGCTAAAGTTTCTTCCATGTAGGAAGCTTTTTAGAAAAGCTAAATATAAAACCGCCCGGCCTAGCCGAGGCGGTTTTTTTATGTCCTGCTCACCAGTGAACGGAGCATCAATACTTCGGCACGTCGTTTATCGTGTCTTCCAACACAGGCATATTGCTTCGGGTGGTGTCAGGATTGACGCTTGGTGTATAAGCTTCGCTTGTATCCAGCTTTTTAACGGCGCTAGAGTCGCTACCCGTAGCGGGGCGATCCGATCTTCCGCAAGCAGAAAAAAGGATACTTGCGAGGATGTAAAAACTGATTCTTTTCATGGCCTGGGGCTAAAGATGCATGTAAGCTTAACAAGCTTCCGGCCAATTTTGATTTCAGCCTCGGCACGCTCTCCGGCCTCTCCTAAAGGAATTCTTACTCTATCGCTGTTCCTAAAACCGAGCCATGGCGGGTAAGTATAGAAATGTCGCGGCTCATCTTCGCCTCCTTAATATTTTCCAGTGGCTCCAGCTCCTCCAAACTCGCCTCCTCCAAATACCGCCCCATCATCCACTACCGGCTTTCCAGTTTCAGAAAAGGTTTCCGCAATAAGCAGTGATTCCATCGGAGGTTCTTCTTTTTCGTTCCGGGAGCTTGCAGGCCTTGAAGTGAAACCATATTTTTCTATAGCCAGATACTTTTTAAAGAAGTAGGCAAATGCTAGAGCAAGCACTCCTGCCAGACTCAGCGCCAGTTCCACGGGCATTAGCTGATAATAATTGCGGTAGGTGAGCGCAGCGGCTGTTATCAGCAAGAGGCCCGATCTCAGGATAATTCGGTTCCTGGTGCTGACACCGATAGCGATATAACTAACGGGCAGTCCCACTGTCCACATCCAGAAGAACCAGCCCATTGGAAGACTGCTGCTTTTGCTGCCATTCAGCAAGTCTCCAAGCTCTTTTACAACGAAGTAATTTCCGCTGCAGTACAGGGATAGCAAGCTAGCCACCTGAAGCAGCCTCAGGCTGTTGTTGTAGTACTTGTTGCCGGCAAAAGCCGTACTTCTCTTGAATAACCAGTAAGCAGCGGCTGAGAAGCCCATCAGTATAAAAGGCATGGTGCTGGTTCCGAAAGATCCGGTTTCCTGCCAGCAGAAGAAGATGAGTGCAAGCAATGATAGATAAGATACCAGGGCCATAAGCCTATCAATGAAACGCAGGCCCAGGGTGAGGGAGAGCACAAACACAAAGGCCGCGGTCAGGATATTCGCAAGGTTGCTGTTGCTGACCGCCCAGGCGAAGGCTCCACTGAACAAACCAGCCGAGATCCAGAGCAGCGCATCGTCTACTCCCGAACGGTAATGGTAGTTGGCCTGAACTTTCGCTTCCAAGACAACATAATTACCGATGCCCAAAAATACGAGCCAACCAGGGGAATCGACGATCCCTGCTTCCGCAAACAATAAGCTGATAAGTGCAGATGAAAAAAAGGAGATAACAAGCGTAAGCAGGAACATTCCGGCACGTACAAAGATGTTGGGGGAATAAAATCCTACCGGATATTCTTTCTTTATATTTTTCAGCTCTTCTTCGGATAGCAACCCTTCCTGGTGCTTGTTTCCCACCTCATTAACCAGCAGGAGGTTGGACAACCATTTTAGGTTATAAATGATCATGGCGTTTTAAACTCTTGTTTAGATCAGAAAGGAAGAGGATTAAGCCAATACCAGATCCGATGAAATAAATAAAAATAAGGTATGCAGCCGCTAGATCTTCCATTTGAATGAGTGTTCTGACAGCCAGGCCACTTAAGCCGATATAGCTGTAAAGCACGCAAAGCAGCAGGAAGTAAAAAGAACCGGTTCTATAAGCGCGGCGGTAAAGCAGCCACGCGACGACCAGCAGCAAAGCCAGCCATAGGAAAGAGGCGCCGAAATCGTAGTGAAAGTAGGCGGCTAACAGCGCAATGAACGTGAGATGTACTCCATAGTGATGGTAGCTAAAGAAAAAGTGGCTTTTTATGTGGAGGCGAGTACTTGCATAAGCTGCGGCAAGCAACAGAAGTCCGAGCAAAAGATAGGTGTAAATAATAGTTTCGTTGTCGAAATCAGTATTGCTAAGCAGCTCTTTAGGTGTGACAGTGACGCCCATCCAAAGCGCAAGATTCGTAATAGCCAGGGTAAGAATGCCAAGATGATCAAAATAATAAGCCAGGAAGAAAAGTACCACCATCGGGATAAAGGTGGCTAACCCGTATCTGTTTCCGAAGACCTCGTACTGGAATTGGAGATAGCCTACAAAGGTCAGGAAGCTCAATGTGCCGAGTAACAGCATGTAGTCGAAGAACGCGTTAGGAGACACTACCTTTTCGTATTGAAAGGGTGCTTTATGGCGGTCGCACCAGCCCAGGCATCCTGCAGTAAGCAGCGCAATAAAAAGCAGTATCACCTGGTGACCAATACTGTCGATGTTTTTGTAGACGAGGATGCCAAGTCCTGTACTCAACATCAGTACGCCTGCGTAAAGCAAGGTTTTTAGCTCCCAATGTACAGAGAAAGGACCTGATTCCTGCTGTTTTATCCTGTCGAAACTCTCCTGACTCAGCAGGCCTTCATTTCGCAGTTGTTCAAAGTAAGGATGACGCATTGTGATAAGCTTTGGAAAAAGAATTAAGTAAATGGGGCGGCTGGCCTTAATCTCTCCCTGCTGCCCAGATGATTCCGCGGGAAAGCATCGTCAGGAAATCAGGGTCGCTGAACATTCCGTCTGAATGGCCAAAAGTAGTACCAAAAACGCGGGCTTTTCCGTACTTGTTGGTCCAGATAACCGGGTGTTCTTTTTTGTCGCGTTCACTGACTGAGGTAGCCAGTACCTTGGTCGCAGGCCAAACTTTCTCGATAATGTATAGCTCATCTTTCGGTCCCGTCCAATCTGCGGGAAGTTTTTTTGTAATGTAGTGTTTTACAGTTTTCTTGACAGGATAGCGACTCTGGTGATCATGGCGTCTGCTGGTAACACCCAGAAACTGCCGCCAGTCGTCAACATCGGCCGACCGGTAACTGTGAATCGCACAATGGATCACTACTGCCGGCACTCCTGCAAAATGGGCGCTGGTTATTTTTTTCAGATAGGCCGGTTCCTTGGTGTCTGCAAAGCACTCGTTATGCACTACCACGTCGTAACTAGCGGCCCATCGAGGATCGTCATACAGCGCAATCGTAGCAGTTGTTCCTGTTCCGCCCTCGTTTACCACCGTCCATTCTGCTGTAGTAGTTTTTGCGAGGGCATTTTTCATCGCCTCTGTCTGGAAAGGGTAGTTGTGACAGCAGCCCCCGGTAACTAATAATATGCGCAACGGTTTTTTTGAAGACTGTGCTTGCGAAGGCGACTGTAGCAGCATTAGTGCTGCGAGGAAGCTAAAAAACATCAAAGGCTTGCGTACGAAGGTCGCGGGTTTACGTAGGTTCATATTTATTGGTGTGATCGACTAAGTTACTAAATCAGGCAATAGCTCTGGAAGTATGAATGTAAAAAGTTTAGGAGGAAGGACATCCCTTTTAACATTTATCTCGTACGTATATTCAGAAGAAGGGGAGATAGGCAATGCAAGAAGGGGGCATTTGTCAGGGAGACAGCTTTTACAGGCTGTCTCCTTCTTTTTAGGCGAGTGTTTGCTGCATTTCGGAAAGCTCTTTTACTTTCTCCAGCGCCTTTGGCCAGGTTTCATCGAAATATTTCAGGTGCTCTTCATCCACGTGAAGATCGATAACTAATTCCGTTTTGCCGTTCGTTTCATTGAGCGTGTAGTTTTCGAGAGCACCGGCCCATTTTTTTACTTCGGGACTATCAAAGTCCTCTACGCCATCTTTGATAAAGCCAAGGTGTTTAATAGAAAGAAACTCGTTGGGGATGTTGCGTTCAATGTGCGATACCATTCCCTGACCTTTCCCATCGTGAAAAACAGCCCTGCTGCCTTCCTGCCAGTCCGTTTCAACCGTCGAACCCTCTGCGAAAACGGAGGTCCATACCGGATAAGTACTTTCGCCAAGAAGAATCTCCCAGACTCTTTCCCGACTTGCATCGACTAAAATGCTGAAGGTTTGCTTTTTCATTTGTTTTTTTCCTGATTTTCTTGTTGTTATCACTGCAAAGTTTAAATTTTCCCGACAAAAAAAGGGAGGCTGTAAGCGACAAAAAAGGTGGGGTTTGCGACAAGTTCGCAATAGCCGTTTCCAGGTAGCTGTCGTAAAAAGCCATTTGATTTGTCGGAAATGCACTTGAAGCCTTGTATATTCCCCTCGTATCTTTGTAAGGTCAACAAAATTAAAGGCCATGGAAACAGTAAATTCAAAAGCAATCACCGTAGAAACAAGAGTTGAAGCACCTATGTCCGTAGTTTGGAACTATTGGAACCAACCTGAGCACATCACGAACTGGTGCTTTGCCACAGAAGACTGGCATGCTCCGTTTTCAGAGAACGACCTTCGGCCAGGCGGTAAGCTGCGAACTACCATGGCAGCAAAGGATGGTAGTTTTAGCTTCGATTTTGAAGGTACTTATGAGGTTGTGGAGGAAAATAAAAGGTTGGTATATGTGCTGGGCGACGGTCGCAAAGTAGAGGTTCTCTTCGGTGAAGAGGGCGGCGCTACCACCCTGGTAGAAACTTTTGATATGGAAACGACCCATCCGGAAGATATGCAGCGTCAGGGCTGGCAGGCTATTTTGGATAATTTTAAGAAATATACCGAAGCTGCGCAGCAATAAGGGCAGCTTCAGTATTAAACTTTAACTTCCGGCTGGCCTCAATGAGAACATCTTCGTTGCCAGGCCGAAAGCCTTTACATCTCTTTACGCTCCGTCAGTAGTCCTCCAATCAGCAAACTGGAAATGCCAACAAACAGGAAGGCGTTCCTTGCAGAAGTATTTCGGGCGATCTTAAACAGCCAGGGAGCTGCAATTGAAAACAGTCCGAAGCCAACGTCGGCTGCCAGGTGAGCCTTAAACGGAACGACTTTAACAGCTCCCCACTCTGAACGGGTTAGTAGTGCTGAACCTGCCATACCTCCGGCCATCGCCCTTGCTAGTGTGGTTGCTTTCTTGTCGTCTTTGAATTTTAGGAGCTCTGGTGCCAGAGCTGTAAGCACCGGATAGATTAGTTCTGCTACCCCGTGTGCTTTTCTTGAAATTGGTCTGTTCATAGTAGATGCTTTTATGTAAACACTTAACCTGCTTCCCCTGAATCGGTTTAACGAAATGTCAATCCGTACGCTTGAGAAAGGCAGAGCGTATTTGACGGAGCTCTGCTTTCTGGAATTTAAGAGTTATCATCAGCACCGGAATGTCCCGACCGCTTTTTAGCCTCCTCGTCCATAAAATCCATGTTCATCTGGTCTTCGTTGCCGTCATAGCCGATCATCGTATCCTCAACTGCCAGCTTGTACCCGTCTTCCTCGTTGAATGATTCGCTAACGGCATTCGTGGTACCTTGATAGCCCGTGTCATTGGTTGCTTCGGGATCCGGCTGATTAGTTTGAGCTCCACCTATAGTATTGTCATGACCCGCTTCCTGGGCTCCGTTTGGGTTTTTTTCTTGTTCGTTTTCCATATCCGTAATTTTTGGTAGATGTGTACTAAGTTTCTTTGACTAAGCAACAAGGTCGATTGTTCTTGGTTTGCTGAAATCAAAAATGGCGGCGGCCCGGGAAGAGGGGATTGAAATACTGAAGTTGTAAGCTAAACCTGGCAGAAGCGGATACCGGCCCGTGGTTAATGCTGAGTGAGAGGATTGGAGGCAGGCCGCGCAGTATGAGCGGATGACAGGACTGCAGGTGAGTGTTGTAGCAGCACTGTTTTCCAATTAAAATAAAAGGTTACCAGTGAAGTTGCTTGTTGTTCATGGTGTTACCAGTTAATGGGATATTTAGCGATTCAGCGCGGACAGAGACGCTAAAATTGTAATTCTCTTCATTTCTTTTTAACATTTCTTTGTCAGGATGGTTGATTCCTCAAAGGAATTCGGGTGCCTTTTGATTTGAGGCCTTATATTTGCACGTCGATGAATAATAAAAGTGAACAATCGCCGGTTGACCACAAAACAGTGAAAGCCCCGGGGAAGTTAGCCCGGATGTTTCTCTCCCTGTACGATGTGGGACAATTTGTGACGCGATTTTTTAAAGAGGGCTTTCTACCTCCCTACGAGGGCCGGGAGCTAATCAACCAGTGCTATAACATCGGTTACCGCTCGCTACTGTTGATCTCAACTACCGGACTTATTACCGGGATGGTATTTACCAAGCAGTCGCGGCCTTCCCTGGCAGAATTTGGCGCTACTTCCTGGTTGCCTTCGCTGGTGGCCATAGCTCTGTTGCGCACGCTTGCTCCCTTGCTGACCGGATTGATTGCGGCAGGAAAAGTAGGCTCGAGTATTGGTGCCGAGCTTGGCTCGATGCGGGTTACAGAGCAGATTGATGCCATGGAGGTTTCGGCCACTAATCCTTTTAAATTCCTGGTATCTACGCGGGTGTTAGCGGCTACTATCACTATCCCGATTCTTACTTTTTATACTGCCCTGGTTGGGATGCTGGGCGCTTTTCTTAATGTAACGGTGAACGAGGGAACTACAATGGAGGCCTTTGTCCAGGATTCACTAGAATCTATTACTTTTCTGGACATCATTGCGTCTACCGTAAAGGCCGTGATTTTTGGCTTTACCATTGGGATGGTGGGATGTTATCAGGGTTACAACTCGTCTAAAGGTACCGAAGGCGTTGGAAAGGCAGCTAATTCCTCTGTAGTAATTGCCATGTTCCTGATCTTCCTGGAGGAGGTGATTTCGGTACAGTTTTTTGCATTATTCAGAACTACTTAGTAAAGATGGAGCAGAAGCCGCCTACAAATAAAAACGCGGAGCGTGTAGTTGAAATCCGGGGCTTGAACAAGTCTTTCGGAAGTAATGAAGTGCTTAAGCACGTTGATCTTGATCTGTACAAAGGCGAGAACCTGGTCGTGCTGGGGAAATCGGGTACAGGAAAGTCTGTTTTGATTAAGATATTGGTAGGGTTGTTGAAACCCGATAGCGGAAGGGTGTTGGTACTGGGGAACAACGTAGTGGATATTAGCTATAAGGAGCTACTGGCCCTTCGGTTAAAAGTGGGATTTTCCTTCCAGAACAGTGCTTTGTACGATAGTATGACCGTGCGGGAAAACCTGGAATTTCCATTGGTGCGCAATCAGCGGAAATTGACCCGGGCAGAAAAAAAGCGCGCAGTAGAGGAAATGCTCGACGCGGTGGGCTTGTTGAAGGCGATCAACCAGATGCCGTCTGAGCTTTCGGGAGGACAAAGGAAGCGGATAGGTATTGCCCGCACCCTGATTCTGCAGCCTGAAATTATGCTGTATGACGAGCCAACCGCAGGGCTTGATCCGATTACCTGTCTCGATATTAATGGCCTGATCAATGAAGTGCAGGAGCGCTTTCATACCAGTTCAATTGTGATTACGCACGACCTTGCCTGTGCGAAGGAGGTAGGGAATCGGGTGGCTATGTTGTTGGACGGTAAGTTTGAACGCCAGGGCACCTTTAGCGAGGTGTTTGATACTGACGATGAACGAGTAAAAACTTTTTACGAATATAATTTTATACAATAGAAATGCAGGTAGCAGATAAGCGCCACATCACGGTAGGAATTTTCATATTTATAGGGCTGTTGATTTTTGTGATCGGGATCTTTACGCTTGGAAGCCAGAAAAAGGCTTTTGGTGAGCGAGTGACCGTTAGTGTGGTTTTTGATGATATTGAAGGACTAAAGACCGGTGGCAATGTTTGGTTTTCGGGAGTGAAGGTAGGCACAATCAAAAAGATTGAATTTCATGGCGGCTCGCAAGTGCTCGTGTCAATGAATATCCAGGAGGAGGCACAACAGTACATCCATAAAGATGCTACGGCGACCTTGAGTTCCGATGGTCTCATTGGCAACAGGATTGTGGAGATTAGTGGCGGCAGTCCGAAAGCTCCTATCATCCAGGACGGCGACCGAATTCAGGCGAATCGTACCCTTTCCACCGATGAAATTATGGCCACTTTTCAGGAGAATAACAAGAATTTAGTGGCTATTACGGGCGACTTTAGGCAGCTCTCTTCGAACCTGGTAGCTGGAAAGGGAGCTGCAGGAGCTTTGTTATCTGACGAAGGAATGGCTCGCGATCTGAAATCAACGATTGCCAACCTAAATGCCACAACGCAGGCAGCAGACCGGATGATGATGGATTTGAACCGCTTTGCCCGTACACTCAACACAAAGGGTGGTCTTGCAGATCAGCTGTTAACCGATACAGCCGTTTTTGCCCGGCTTCGTAGTTCGGTAAATGAACTGCAACAGGCATCCAGGTCTGCTTCAGCCATGGCGGCAAATTTAAACGCTGCCTCTGCTAAACTAAACCAGTCCGACAACCCTGCCGGTGTGTTGTTGAATGATCAGCAGTCGGCTGAGCGGGTGAAGCAGATTTTAATCAATCTGGAGAAAAGCAGTCATAATCTTAATGAGGATTTAAAAGCTTTACAAAGTAATTTCCTTTTCAGGGGATATTTCAAGAAGAAGCGCGAGCAGGCGGCAGAACAAGAATAGTCTTCCAGGAACAAGCCTTTCCGGATTGAAGCAGCCGGTCTTTTAGGCCGGTTCTCGCTGCGCTTCGAACGCTGGTGCTATTTCCTTGTCTTTTAATTTTCGGTGATACACCGCCGAAGGACTGCCAAATAAAAAGAATAGCTTATCCTTCCATCCTTTGGCTTGCCTGACGTCCTGCACCATGTCCCGGAATTCATGAAAGTTCAGAAATAGAGGGTCCATGCGGTTTCCTATTTTAGAAGTTAATCCATACTCCGGCTCTTCCTCCTCTACCTGGTAAGTACCGAAAATCCGATCCCAAAAGATGAACGTAGCTGCGTAGTTTTTGTCGAGGTACTTCTCCTGTGAGCCATGATGTACCCTGTGGTTTGAAGGGGTGGCAAAAAGGTACTCGATGAGGGGATGCAACTTTGGGATATATTCGGTATGCACCCAGAACTGAAAAAGCACGCTGATCTGGCTGACTACAAAAAATATAACGGGATGGAAGCCTGCAAAGGCGACCGGGAGGAAAAACATTATTTTAAGATTTTGGATCCAGCTAAGGCGGTAGGCTACCGTGAGGTTGTAGTGTTCGGCTGAATGATGCACCACATGGGTCGCCCAGAAAAACCGGTTGGTATGCGAGATGCGGTGGGCCCAGTAACTTAGCAGATCAAACAGAATATAGCAAGGAATGAGTGTCCACCAGTTGAGGGACAACCGCCAGGGCACCAGGTTGTAAATCCACACTGATCCATACAGAAGCCCCACCTTCAGGCCCAGGTTGATTGCTACATTCCCTAAACCCACTAAGGTAGAACCAATAGATTCTTTGGTTTTATAAATTTTCCTGTCTTCATACCAGGACCAGCCAATTTCAAGGAAGGTGAAGAAAGCCATAAAAGGGATGGCATAAACAATAAGATCAGGAGCTGTATCCTCCATTCGGGTAATATCCTGAAAAGCTATTTTTTCTGCCCCAATTATTAACGTTGCAATGAATGACATACCTGCTAAGTTCTTTTTCTTTACCTAACGGCCAAATTTCAAATAGGTTTGATAGTTACCAGGATGTTACGCGCAGCTGCAAACCTTCAATCCCAACTAGGATATGAGATAATATTTCTCGTTTTGGGGATAGTTTTTCTCCTGTTAGGAATTAAAGCGTGTTGCGTTGCTTGTGCTAGCGCATTTTTACTCCTTATGGGCTATTTAATTAACCAATTTGAAAAGCGGTCTCGTTTTTGCGAAAGAAGAGTCGTCGGGGAGCGCTCTCATAATTAACGCTCAAAAAATCGCCTCCCTGGTGAAGCTGTCCATTGTACAGCGGAAACATCCATCGACGGTTCCTAGCCGTTGGAAAGGGCGTTTGCATTTTTTTATTTTAAAATGTATGATATTATGGGGGTATTTTTACACAAACAATCGAGGGCACTTATACTTTTTATCTCGCTTGGTTTTTGTCAGCAAGCGAACGGGCAGACACCTCCGCCACCTACTGTTGTGAGTCCGGTGAATTTATGTTTGGGCGATCCTGCAAGTCCGTTGACTGCCCAGGGAAATAATCTAGAATGGATAAGTACGGAAAGTGCTTCTGTTGGCGGGACAGGAAAAATTTCGGACTCAAACGAACATGCCGATAATTCCTGGAGTAATAAAAAAACGCAATTTACAACCTCAGTTCCGAATGTCACGATTCATTCTGTGGATTTCACTATTCCGGCCTGGAACAGTGTGAGTGGAATTCGTCTCGGCATTTATAACTCTGCAGGTCAACTAATAGCTTCCTCCTCTACAGTTACGTCGCAAAGTGGCGGATATACGGGAGCGGTGATTTCCAATGCATTTAATTACGTGCTTCAAGCTGCGGGAACCTACAGTATTGGTTTAGTAGCAGGAGCAGGACAATTTTCCCATGAAAACTATAGCGCTCCAATCGGTACAACTCCCTTGATTATCACCGGGACATCTCACGGAATCAGGCTTTTTTCAAATATAAAATATTCCTATACAGCTCGGTCTTCCGTTGCACCAACTCCTCCAACAAATGAGGCTGGAACAAAAAATTACTCGGTTACCCAAACCATAAATGGTAAAAAAAGCAGTCCTGCAACTATTGTAGTCAATGTTCATTCCACGCCCGCTCCAGCTGTAACGCCTATGGTAAATCTTGTTCAAGGAGCTACTGCGACGCCACTTTCAGCAACAGGAACTAATCTACGTTGGACAAGCAGTATTAATAGTTCTTTGGAGGTATTTAACAATACGGACACTATCTTTTACCTCCAAAGAGAATATATTGATTCTAGAAAAATCAGCTTTAAAACCCAAGCTCCAAATGTGACTTTAGCTCGCGTTACGTATATTTTACCGGCCAATCAAAGCGCTAGTAATCTCCAACTGGGTATCTACGACGCGAATGGCGTTCTTCTGGCAGCCTCCACCGATATTATTACCCGATCTTCAGGTTCCCATCCCCAACTAGTATCATGCAAATTTAATTATTGCCTAAAAACACGCGGGGTTTACTATATCGGAATTGTTCAAGGTAACTCTCAATTTGCAGTAAATCGCGTTGCTCCAGTTTATCCGCTAGCAGATCCTACAGGTGCGGTAGTTCTTACAGATCACACTTTCATTACAAATTTTTTGAAGCATATTGAGTTTTCTGTCACTACTGATGAAACCAGCACAGCGCCGGTGCCTTCCACTAAAACTGTAGGTACAGCTACTTATTATGTAACCCAGACAGCAAACGGTTGCGTAAGTCCACCTGCTACCATACAGGTCAATGTAAATGGTGTTACCTCCGTTACCTCTGCTACCGCATGCCGCGGTGGTAGCGCAACACTTTCTGCCACGGCATCTGATGGCTATTCCCTGCGTTGGTTTAGTACTAAAAGTGGTGGCTCACCACTAGCAACCGGTTCATCCTACACCGTCTCCGATGTCACAGGCAGTAGAACCTACTACGTTGAGGCTTATAGTGGAAGTTCCAGTTCCTCGCGTGTGCCTATAGAGGTAATTCTTGGTGGGTACACTTGGTCCGGAGGTAGTAATTCTACCTGGAATAATGCTTCAAACTGGAGCTCTTGTTCATCCGGCGCTCCGGCGGCTGGCGCAGATGTTACCATTCCGGAAACTCCAAAGAGCCTTATCCTAAATGCAAATGTTTCGGTTAACAATCTGATTCTGCAGGGTAATTCCAAAGTTTATCTAAATGGGTTCACTCTAACAGCTAATTCTATCTCGGGAACAGGTGCTATTGTGGGAGGTGGGAATAGCGGCCTTATCCTAAACGGCTCTGCCGATCAGTACCTTCGTTTTGATCAGACTAGTTTGGGAAGCAGTAACAGTTTGAGAACTTTAACCATCAACGGGAATAGCCGAAATGTGATTTTGGAGAATAAGCTGGTTATTAAGGGACGGTTAGATATTACCGGCTCTTCTGCATTGTATTCAAACGGGCAGCTGGTGCTTGAGTCTACAGCTAGTGCCACAGCAAGCATCGCTCCTCTTACCGCTGGAGGTTCAGTACTAGGCAATGTAAGGGTGCAAAGCTTTTTTACAGGTAGCTCTTCTGCTTACAGAAGCTTCCGTACCGTTTCTTCTCCTGTGCACGACATAAGTAGTCCAACCAAGGGGTATAAAATTTTAGGCTATAAAAGCACAATGCTGGTAACTGGGCCGGGAGGTGAGGCTAACGGTTTTGATCCATCGGCAACCAATGGTTCTACTATAAAATACTACAACGAGCCGAAGAAATCGAATGAGAACCAGTATTTGTATCCAGCTAATATTTCAGAAGCCATTCCGGCAGGCAAAGGGATTTATTTTTACTTCAGAGGGAACAGGCTTGACCCAAATGGCAGCAAGACGGTGCGGAAGAACGGAAGCTATGCTTTGCCGGAGAATGTAACTATGGAGTACTATGGAACCATTAACTCCGGGAATATTTCTCCTGTCCTCACCTTTACCAACCATGCTGGAGATGCCGGCAATGGTTTCAACCTGATCGGCAACCCGTATCCATCGGTTATTGACTGGAATAGCGCAGGTATTCAAAAGAATAATCTGGAAAGTACCATCTGGGTGCAAAAACAGAACGGGACTTTCGCTGTCTACAAAGGTACTGAAAGTACCAACGGAGGCTCTCAGTACATCTATCCAGGACAAGGTTTCTTTGTCAAAGCACGTGCAGCTAATCCTTCCATCACTTTTACCGAAGCGGCTAAAGTGGTGCCCTCCGTTCTCCCAGGCCGATTGTTGAGCGCTCACGAATCCTCTTTACAGCTTTTAAACGGAGAGGCAGCAGCTCCCTCAATAGCTGCGGCGGCTCCCCAGAAAACAAATAAGATAGGGCTGATTCTGACCAAAGACGAATTTACCAGCGACGAAACTCTTATCGTATTCAGAGAGGGAACAAGCACCGCTTCAGATCAGGAGGATGTAGGTTATCAGGGAGAGGCCAGCGTTACGCTTATGAGTTTAAGTGAGGATAAAAAGTACCTGGCGATAAACTATATGCCCACTGCTTCGGCTGAGCGGGAAGTGGCCCTTTATGCAACCGCAGCAGAGTCCGGTACTTACAGTTTCTCACTTTCTGCCAGAAGTCCTTTCCCATCTGCTGAAGTATTCTTGAAAGATCGCTATCTCAACAAAATCGTAAACTTATACGCGGACAGTGCTTATAGCTTTCAGATTGACAGGAACAATACTGCGAGTTTTGGCGGGGAGCGTTTTAGTCTGCTTATCAAACCGAAGGCTGGACTAAGTACGGCAAAAAGAAACTTCAATGCAGATAAGAAACTGTTTGGAGTGGAGCTGAGCTGGGACCGGGTATTGAAGGGATTGAGCTACGATATCGAGCACTCGGTAGATGGGACGACGTTTTATCCTATCGGACGGGTAGAAGATAAGGCGGATGCCGCTTCAACTGCCATGGCTTACTTCGATCGCTATCCCTCTCCGGGTATCAACTACTACCGCCTTAAAAATACGAGTGCGGACGGTTCAGTCTACTATTCAGAAGTAGAGCTAGTGGAACTATCGGCGACGGAAACGAGGTTAATCGTTTATCCGAACCCGGCGGTACATGAGATCAGAGTTCGGGGTATTAACATGAATGAGGGTAGTTATGTAATTAATATTTTTACCATGAGTGGTGCAAAAATGCTAAGTCAGAAGACGTCTCGTGTAGATGTGACAGGGCTGGTATCAGGAATGTATATAACCGAAGTTGTCGATCTCAAGTCGGGGAAAAAAGTGGGTGGCGCAACTTTTATTAAGGAATAGATGAGAAGATTCATCCTGTTTGTATTACTCGTGTTTACAAACTTAGTTGCTTTCGCTCAATTTGACGGACCTCCGGGCGGAACAGACTGTGAGGATCTCGACGATCCCGGTTGTTACGATGATGATACAAATGTACCCCTCGATGACGGAGCGATCTTGCTTGTTGTTGCAGGGATAGCTGTTGGAGCTGTGATGATGCGGCCAAAAATTGTTTCCGCAGTTCCTCGGGATTAAAATATCAGACACTCGAATAAAAAAAAAGGCGGACAGATCCATTCTTCCGCCTTTATATTTATGATCTTATTGCATCGATGGCTGATCAGCACAATTACCCGTACCGAAAACAAGTGCCTTTGAGTTACGGCTATCGCGCTCAAAGGAAATTTTACCACCCCTTGGTCTGAAACGCTGGGAGCACTCATACTTCACCAGCAGGGCGCCGTCGTTGTTACCTTCAATTTCAGCGGTCACACCCCCGGAAAACGTCTCTAATCCATAGCTCGAATTCAGCACTTCAAAAACATCGTCTTCTAATGCTGTCGTGTTGCTGCCAGTTTTGAAATGATTGTCTCGTTCTGCAGTGAAGCGGATGTAATCCCCTCCTGGCACGCTGAACTCTCCGTTCAATACCATCAACTTCATGACTGCTTTTTGCTGGTAGGTAGAAGGGGTGAAAGTATAGGTGCCTTTCACACTTAACTCACCTATCTTGTAATTATTCGGACTTAAAACTACGCTGCCAGAAGCTGAATCATAGGATAGAACCACTTTTCCTGATCTTGTTGAGTTGTCGGAACAGGTAGAGTTGGGTGAAAACGTTACTTCATATTGTTCTCCACCGCCTACCGTTTGTCGGGATATAGAGGCGCAGGATAAGAAGCTGGTGCCCGGCTGGCTTTGCGGGACATGTCTCACCATGTATTCTAACTCGTTAAGTAGTACTTCTACGGTTAGAAGGGAATTGGCAGCACTGAGGTCTGCTGCATGTTCTTTTTCTTCCTCCGAAAGGGTAAAGTTTTCTTTTTTACACGAGAGGCTGAACATTAGTACAACCACTGCCAGTAGGGCTTTTGTTAAGTTCATTGCGTTGCTTTCTTTAAGTCTTGTCAGTACGACGATTCTTTGCGGAACGCAACATCATCCATGGTCTCTTATTGTGTTTTATTTCTGATGTAAATATGCTTGATGCCCTTATTCGCGGTGTCTCTTTCGTCAATCTCGATTAAATTGATAGAACGAATCAGTGGCGTAAGCTTTTGGAAGCCAAAGTTGCGCGGATCAAAGTCCGGTTGTTTTTTCATGATCAGGCTTCCGACATCTGCCAGGTAAGCCCATCCTGTTTCGTCGGCAAGGTCGTTAATTGAAGTTGATATAAGTTTAACAACGGCTCTTCCTACTTTTGGTTCCTTAGGTTTGGCTTTTCTGCGAGTCGTTTTCTTAGTCGGGTTTACTTCAGGTTTTGCGCTTTCTTCGGGCTCCTTTTCTTTGTCGTTGTCGCCCAAAATTTCCAGATAAATAAAGCGATCGCAGGCTACGATAAAGGGATTAAGTGTTTTCTTTTCGCCAATACCGATCACCAGCATGCCCGCTTCGCGAAGGCGGGTAGCCAGACGGGTGAAGTCTGAATCACTGGAAACGATACAAAATCCATCTACCTTGCCAGAGTAAAGGATATCCATCGCATCAATGATCATGGCAGAGTCTGTAGCGTTTTTACCTGTTGAATAGCTGTACTGCTGAATAGGAGTGATGGCGTTTTCAAGAAGAACATTCTTCCAGCCCGAAACGGTAGGCTTAGTCCAGTCTGCGTAAATTCTTTTGGTGGTTGGATTGCCGTATTTAGCAATCTCCTCCATTATTCCCTTGATGTTGGAATAAGGAACATTGTCGGCATCTATTAAAACAGCCAGCCGAAGGTCTTTCGAGTTCTGCATTTCATAGTTAAGGTATTTACAAAGGCCGAGTGTCCTAACTTCGCTTTAGGAGTTTACGTTCTCGGCAATTTTCTGTTCCAGGTTGCAGGCAGTCAGGTATTCCTGACATTCAACTACCGAGAGACGCCGGTTGAGGATCTCTATGTCGCTAGTGTTGCAGTCGTAGTAGAACTGATTGTTCCCCGGGAACTTTTCATTATGCCCCCTTGCAATCTCTTCATATAATTCATTGAAAGATGTGAACTTCTTGAAGTTTCTCCTTTTTCCGTGGCGCTTGAACAAAATAAACATACCCTTATAACAACATGCTGATCAAATGGTGTCTATTTATTTCATTTAGGTGTAGGCACTTACATTAATCCTCAACAAATTGGCCGTTATTGCCTTATTACTGAAAGAAAAGAAAATTTGAAGGAATGAGTACAATCAAGAATTTGGAGATGCTAGCCGATGTTTTAGAAGAGCAGGAGCTGCAGAAACTAGATGCTGCCGCCTCTTTGCATAAGAGGCAGTCTAACCTTGAATTTACACTGGTGAGCCTGGAGGATAATACCTTAACGGTAGAAACAGAGCAGGGAAAAACGACGGGCAATTATGCTAATTACAAGACATTGATAAAACGAACAGGAGAGGTGTTTGATAAGATACTGCCGAACTCTATTAAGCTTCAGGTGCTCCCTAAGGAATTTGTGGAGTCGCCGGCGATGGTAGTCACTCCCGACTGGATAGATAAAAAGATGCAGGAGAAGGAAGTTCGGATTAAGCAGATCGCGTTTGATACGGGCTTGGACCGGAAAGACATTTCGGGCTGGATAACCGGCGAGCGGAACATGTCGCAGATTGTAAAGGCGATGTTCTATTTCTATTTTAAAAGTCTCTGAAAAGAATGGCAGGCACCGACTGCCTTTTTCTTCATCCACTTCTTTGGTATCGGCACTACGCAGATATTCATACTTCGGTTGTCTTTGGATAGCATGGCCGACTGTATCTGAATTTTAGTTCCGTCGGGACTGAAGGTCGGGTGCGGATGATCTGCTGCTGTGGGCTTGTGGCCGGTGGTCAGTAATTGCATCTCTCTCGTAGTTCTATCAATCAGGTACACACTTCTGCTGAAATCATCGCCCACCGCCCAGCGGCCGTCTGGCGAACCGTGAACATGCCAAAGACCGCTGCCGGAAGGAGTTTGACCAGCGATGCTCATTTCCCGGGTGCGAAGGTTCACGATGGCTAGTCCGGTGGGCTTTTCCCGCGTTCCTGCCGCTCCCCAGGCAGCTTCCTGGCCAGGATTAGCTCCTCCAACGCCGGTAGCCGGCGCATCTACAGCACTTTTTCCTCCTGCAATAGGGCGGTGCCCCATAATGGCGATTGCTACCTCATCCTTCGAGATGACTGCTTCGTGTGTCACCCACTCGTAAGGTGCTTCTGGGTATAGTGGACGAAGTCCGGTACCATCAGCCATCACTGTCCACGTGCGCTGCGGCGATTTTCCACCCGTCTCCCAGCAAAAAACGATTTCCCCTGGATTCCATAAGTTAGCCTGGATGTGACCAACTTGAAAAGGCACAGATATAATGTGTTTCAGTGCACCGGTTTTTATATTCATTCCGGCTATCCCCGAAGGTCCTGCACCCATATTTCGTGGTCCAAAGTTCTCCTCTACCTTAGTTCCTGCGGGTAAATGTTTTGCGGCTTCGTTTTTGCCTACTCGAAAATACACCCATTCCTCGTCTGCATCCAGGGCCATGTCACCACCTGCTTCAATTTCTACAGGCGTTGTACCACACACTCTCTGGTAGGTTTCCGCTGCCTTCATTTTCCCGGCTTTGCTGTCCGCAAATACTTTGGCAAGGTCTACCTCTATAATCTGTAGCGGGCGTGGCGCCGGTCTTTGCCCGGGGGTAAGAGTGGTTCTAGGTCCGGTAGGCCGCATGAAATACAATTTCATCGATTTCTGTGCGATGTTGAGCATGCCCGTATAGCCACCTTCCGAGACTTGCACAATGTCTCCTGTTTTTTCGTTTACGGCCAGCGCTTCTCCCTCCGCCAATTGCGAACGAAAGATCAGCCATTGTCCGTCAGAAGTCCACTGCGGGTGGGTTGGATATATTTTATTATCACCGTGGGGTTTGCTCGTTAAAAAAACCAGTTTATTGCCTGTTACCGAATCCTTTACCACTTTACGTTCTGAAGGGAACCGTCGGCCTATTTGAGCATTTGCTGAGAAGTTCAATACGAGCGAGGCTGCCAGCGTTGCAAGGGCTAGTTCGAATTGCATGTGCGCTAAGAGTTTATATTGGTAAAGCCAATATTACAAACTTAAACAGGCAGATGCAGTATATTCAAAGTATTACTTTGGTTACAATAAAATGCTTTGAATCAGCGCCTCAGCTCAATACCTTAAAGAGCAGGTCATTCAGGAATTTTGCGGCGAACTCGTTCTTATCTTCACCCTCAGCATCCGTCAGCTTCGGCAGGTAATTGCTAAAGTATTCCTGATGATGGGATGCTTCAATAAGCGTGCTGCTTAAAGAACGAGGGTACTGATACCCCGGGTTATACTCTGCAATAACTTCGGCTATTCTTCCGCACAAGTCCTTGTAGGGCTTAAACACCTGGCTCTTGTTAATTTCGGTCACCTCTTTAACGAGGTAAGATTTGCTGCTTTCAGAGATTACGATCTGATGCAAGACTTTTTTGTTATAATCAAGTTGGCCCGAACTTTCCGGAAGTTCGTGGGTTAGCAGCTCAACGATAATGTGCAGTCGCTCCTTGGCATCACTGATATTCTGTAGGCGCACCATGAGCAAAAATTCCATGTAAGACCAGTACCAATTGAGGATATATAACAGTAGTCGATGTTTATTTTCGAAGTAGCGGTAGATTGTTGCTTCGGTGGTTCCCATTTCTAAAGCCAGCTTTTTGAAGGTAAAGCCTTCAAAGCCGAGTGCATGAATCAAATCGATAGCTTGCTTCACCAATCTCTTCCCCAAGTCAGTACTCTCCGGATCTTTTAAATAGATTTTCTCATTTAACTTGAAGGATAACTGGAATTCCATAATGTATTATTTCTGCAAATGTAACAAATGTTCTACAGGCAAGGTTCTGTTTCAGGGGGGCGTTCTAATAGTATTGCTATTAATTTTTGTAGTATTGCATTTTCAAACCTCCATTATAATTTTAATTATTAGACTAGGAAAATACATATGAGAACCCTTACAAAAGAGCTTCAGGACGCAATGACTCCTGCGCAGGCAATTGACATCCTTAAGAAAGGTAATGAACGATTTATTAATAATCTGAAGGCTAACCGTAATCTGCTACAGCAGGTAAACGAAACTTCTGCCGGTCAGCATCCTTTCGCAGTAATTTTGAGCTGTATTGACTCTCGTACTTCGGCCGAGTTGATTTTTGACCAGGGGCTGGGAGATGTTTTTAGCGCGAGAATTGCCGGGAATATCTTGAATGAGGACATCTTGGGAAGTATGGAGTTTGCATGTAAGGTAGCGGGTTCTAAAGCTGTAGTGGTTTTGGGACATACTAAATGTGGTGCTATCAAAGGTGCTTGCGACGGAGTAGAATTAGGCAATCTTACTAAACTGATAGAAAAAATTACTCCGGCAGTGAAGAGTGAAACTAGTACGACAGAAGACCGGACGAGCAAAAACAGCACCTTCGTTGATAATGTAGCTGAGATCAATGTTCATCTTACTATTGATCGTATCAGAAAAGAGAGCCCGATACTGGCCGAGATGGAGAAAGAAGGCGCAATAAAAATTGTAGGCGGCATGTACAATGTGGAAACAGGCGCTGTAGATTTTTTTGAATAGTTAATAAAATACAAGAGTCCCGGGGAACGTATAGCGTATACCGGGACTTTTCTGCTAAAATTCTACCTTTTCTGCACCACCCTTCGTTCAATTTAAGGTTGGACTACCACGACAGTATTTCGATAAACATTTTCGGCTAATCCATATCTTCGCAGCTTAGCTATGTTGAAGCATGTTTTATCGCTGTCGCTTTTATTAAACGTCTTAACGGCATTCGCTCAGTTCAACGACAGTACTCACCATTTTCTTCGTCTGGCGTCCAGTGGTAACCTAAACAGGACCAATACCAGCGAATCGCACCTGCTGAATAACAACTTGCGATTTAGCATCAAAAAGAAGAAGATTTCATTGAATACAACCCAGGGTTGGGTATATGGAAAGCAGAATGACAAGCTATCCAATAATGATTACAGTTCCTACATTGATTTCAATGTCCATCCATGGGGCCCTAAATTTTACTACTGGGGCCTGGGAAACTACACTAGCAGCTTCTCGCTAAAAATTGAAAAGCAAATTCAGACAGGGCTGGGGCTAGCCTATAATTTTATTGAGACTGAAAGAAACTGGCTAAACCTGAGCAATGGTCTCCTTTATGAAGCCAGCGACCTGCGACTTAGCTCTGGAGAAGATGAGCAATACCAAACCCTTCGTAACTCCTTCCGCCTCGCTTTTCGATTCCGTATTGGCGAAGTGGTAATATTCGAAGGGTCTGGGTATCTGCAAAATTCACTTAACTCCCGCTCTGATTATATAATTCGGTCAACTACTGGCATCTCTATCCGCCTAAACCGTTGGTTAAACCTTAACAGTAGTCTCGGTTACAACCGGATCACTCGCACTGACCGGGAAAATTTGCTGCTTAGCTACGGGCTGGCCTTAGAAAGGTACTTCTAGAGCCGGCCTTAGCATTATCGCAGCGCTTTATCAGGCTTTCTTTGAGTTATGGCTCAATACTTTATACAGTGCATAGATCATGAAGCCTCGTCCGATCATCTTCTTCAGGAAGTTCTTTCGGTTGTGTTTCCATTCCGCTTTCCAGCCTAGTTCTGCGGCCAGATTTGGAACATGTCCCCGCTTGAAATCATCAACTAGGCCTTCTACTACATTTACGCGGTCAGCTAAAATGAGCGGGAGCCAGTGCGCAAAGCTCGATTCAGAATATCGGAAGGCAAAACGGCGAATCTGACCGCTTAGGCCCTGCGGTGGAGGTGCGGTGCCGAATACAGCACTCACGTTCGGTCGTTCGATCGAGTGCAGCACCTCAATATTTACAGGTTGTTGTGCCGGCCGATCCCAAGTGTAGCCTTTTTGTTCTTCATCAGTTCGGTATTTCATCGGATAGGTAGGGTCGTTTTTTGGGTCGGCATCTACTCCCCATCCGGTGATATTCTTATAGTCTATCGGTTTGTTTTCCATGGTAGTGTCGATTAAACTTTGGCTGCCGGAGGAATCAATACAGGCTTGATACAGTTATCAAGCTTTGCCGCGAACATCCGGTATCCTTCTGCTGCTTCCTCTAATGGTAGGCGGTGAGTAATGATGTCTTTCGGACTTACACGTCCTTCCTGAATATGCTTAATCAGTTTGGGCAGGAGCCGTTTTACCGAGGCCTGGTTGGCTCGTACAGTTATTCCTTTATTGAGAATATTACCTACAGGTACCAGGTTTCCTGTTGGTCCATATACCCCCACGATCGACAGAATTCCTCCTTTTTTTACCGAGTTAATTGCCCAATGCAGCGCTGTAGCCGCTCCTGCCTGTAGCAATAGTTTTTTTCCGGTAATGGATTGCATTGTGCTTCCTGAAGCGTCGGCGCCAACTGCGTCTATACAGACGTCAGCGCCCATCCAGTCGGTAGTTTTCTTGATGAACACCACAGGGTCCTCAAGGGATTTGAAGTTGTAGGCTTCGCAGGGTGCGTACTTTCTCACAAAGTCCAGACGGTATTCCAGGTGGTCAATAACGATCACGCGTCCCGCGCCAAAAAACCAGGAGAACTTCGCTGCCATGATTCCTACAGGTCCGGCGCCAAATATTACCACTGTATCGCCTGGCTGGATGCCAGCCATCTCTGCTGCTTGATACCCTGTAGGGACAACGTCCGTAAGCAAAACGGCATCATCGGGGTCTAAGCCTTCCGGGATAACCATTGGACCGACATCGGCGTAAGGGACCCGTACGTACTCGGCCTGGCCGCCATGATAGCCACCCGCCGTGTGGGAGTATCCGTAGATTCCGCCTACAGCCGTTGCTTGAGGGTTCGACTCGTGGCAGTTTCCATATAGCTCCTGTTTGCAGAAAGCACACTTTCCGCAGGCAATGTTAAAGGGGACAATTACTTGGTCGCCTACTTTTAAATTGTGTACTTCGGGGCCAAGCTCTTCAACCACCCCAATAAATTCATGGCCGAAGGTCGTGCCCACCCTCGTGTCAGGAACCAGGCCAGTGTATAAATGCAGGTCGGACCCGCAGATGCAGGACCTTGTCACTCGGACAATCGCATCCTGAGGGTGCAGAATTTCCGGGTAGGGCTTTTGCTCAACCCGAACCCTGAAGGGTCCGCGGTAACTCGTTGCTAGCATAGGAAAATCCTTTCTGTTAATTTGTTAGACATGTTTTTCAACTATAGGTGATATTTTCTTCGCAATAGTTGTTCCAAAATGAACTTTTCTTTTACAATGAAGTTTGAAGGGCTTCTGAACCAATCGGCTGAGATAAATTGTAGTAAAAAGAAAAGAGGGCAGCTTGGGCAGGACGCTTTATGACCAAAGAAAGCTTCGGTGATTTAGGTGAAGCGCTCTGCTATTTATTGTGGGATAAAAGGCTTGCTACAACTTAGAAGAGTTCAGCTCATTCGGCAGGTATCCGAAATGTTTTTTAAAAGCAGCACTAAAGTGGGTGGGATATTTATAGCCCATCTGTGCTGAAATTTCAGCAATGCTCATTACATTCTCTAACAATAGCGACTTCGCCCGCTCCATTTTATATTGGTTCAAATAGCCATACACCGTGGTACCAAATGCTTGTTTAAAATTGCGTTTCAAGCTGAATTCATTGGTGCCCACCATATGAGCGAGGGTTCTTAAACTCAACTTAGCCCCGCTCTGTTCAAGGAGAATATCCCGGACTTGCTGCATTTTTTCCAAATCGTCTTTCCTTAGTAGTGAAGGTTGCCCGATGTCCTGCAATTGCTCGAATTGCTGTAGCTGCAGGGCCAGCAGGTGGATCACTTTTGACTGTAAGATCAGCTGGCTGCAAAAATTGCTTTGACTGAAGTCCGCAAGATCATGTAAGATGACAGCGATAGGGGGAGTGATGTACATGTTATCAGCAAAGAGGAGGGAAGGGCCGTCGTCAGCAGCGTTTTGCAATAACTGCTGCCTGAGCGGGTGCTGCTGGGGCAGGTATCTTTGCAGGAAAGACTCGCTCAGCTGAATACAGTAGCTTCGGTTTTTAACCTTGTCTGCTACCAAGTGGCATAACTGTGGACTGAAGCGCAAGAGGTTATGCTGAAATGCTTCTATCCTTGCATAAACTTCGCTTCCGTCAGCGCTGACAAGTTCAACACTGCCTTTCAACAGATAGATCATTTGTATTACAGACTCTCTTTTTTTAATACTATCGGAAGGCTGTTGCAGATGCTCAACATTTAGAAAGTAGGAGAATGACGTCCTGTTCTCCTCCGGCATCAGTTGTTTTGAAGAATGAAGAAATTCTCCCTCTTGCGTCACTTGTTCTCCGTTTTGCGTCATAGCCGGTTTATATATTTGCAGCGAATTTATCATTATTAAGACTAATTCTAAAGAAATAATTACTTCGGCTGATGAAGCACTCTCTACTCGCCTTTTTGGTAAGCATTTTCTCCGTCCTTGTAAAAGCACAAACAGGAACCGTGTCTGGTATAGTATCAGATGAGAATGGAAAAGCTGTACCTGGGGCCACGGTAATGATAAAGCAGGCCGATAAGCTTACCGCAACCGACGACCAGGGGAAGTATCAGCTCACCGGAGTAGCTTATGGAGAGCAACTGATCACCGTTATATCAATGGTAACAGCTCCCAAATCGGTTTCGGTTAAGATTAATCAGCCAAAAACAACTGTTCATATCAGGGTGCAGCTTGCCGATGAGAAGGAGTTGAAACAGGTAACTATCGTTGGCAAAACTGAAAAGAGAAAAATAGAAACGTCGGGTTTTGCGGTGAACGTGGTAGATACGAAAGAGGCTGCAAGCAGAAATATTCAGACAAACGAATTGCTAGACCGGACGGTGGGTGTTAGGGTTAGACAGAGCGGGGGTATTGGTTCTCAGGTGGAATACAATCTGAATGGGATGACAGGCCGGGCTGTCGGCATTTTTATCGATGGACTCGAGATATCGACTTATGGATCTTCCTTCAATCTTAACAATATTCCCCCTGCATTAATAGAGCGCATTGAAGTATATAAAGGAGTGTTACCAGGTCATTTATCGGGCGATCTTTTGGGGGGAGCAATCAACATTGTCTTGAAAAAGGGAAGTGCCGCTAACAACCTTACAGCCTCTGCATCTTATGGCTCTTTCAATACCTTTCAGTCTGACGTAAGCGCTAATTATCGTCAACTAAAAAGTGGTTTTACAACACGGTTTTCGGGTTTTTATACGTCCACCGACAATGATTATGAGCAATGGGGTAGGTTTTCTAAATATATCAGACCCAATGGAATTGTCGAGCGAAATTTCAGAACTAAACGATTTTTTGATGGATACCGAACTGTAGGAGGACGTCTGGAAGCAGGTTTTACTAATGTAAAATGGGCGGATGTTTTTTTGCTCGGCTATAACGCTTCAGATTCATATAAAGAAATACAGCATGGACAAACGATGGGAAGACCTTATATGGGCAGAACCTCTGAAACCCAGGCGCATGTATTGGGAGTAAATTATAAGAAAAGCAATCTATTTGTTAAAGGGCTCGACTTTAATTTAAATGCAGCTCATAGTTTTAGAAATACATATGTCCAGGATACGTTACCCTGGGCTTATAACTGGGATGGACAACCAAGAGTCGGATTAAACGGAAATCCGATCCGCACGCTGGCCGGAGCTCAGCAGGGCGCTCCTATGATGGATGATATTGATCGCCAGATCACCAATGTTCGGTCTAATTTAAGCTACGCTCTTTTCAAAGGTCATCGGCTTTCCCTGAACGAAGTTTTTTACGCAGTTGACCGACAGGATCAAAACCTACTCGCTCCTCTTGGAAGTGATGCATTGAAACGATCAGCAGATTTTTCAAAAAACGTAATCTCGATTAACTACGAGGCAGAAACTTTTGGAAACCGGTTGGCTACTAATCTCTTCACAAAAATTTATCAGCAAGCTGTTGGTTCTACTAATTATCGGATGAATCAGGGGGGGATAACGCAAGAAATCCTCAAAGATAACCGGGTAGAACAAGGTTATGGACTCGCTGTATCTTATCAGGTATTTCCCAATATTCACTTGATTACTTCAGCTGAACGGGCCATAAGAATGCCGGATGACGATGAGATTTTTGGGAGTCCCGACCGGAACGTATTGTCCAATCATAATCTTCGGCCCGAGATGAGCGATAACTATAATGTTGGTTTCAGGTTAGGGACGTTTGATGTCAAAAAACATAAGCTCTCGGTTTACGGGAATATGTTTGGTCGGAAAATCCGTGATCGGATTATGCCGCAGGCGAATGAATTGTTGAATAGTCAGGAAATTGAAGAGACGCAATTTGTTAATATCAGCTCTGCACAGTCCATTGGTTTTGAGGGGGAGGTTTCTTATACCTACAATAGAAAACTCGTAATGATGGTCAATTTTTCAAAATTCAACTCACTTTTGAAAAACCGGGCCTCGAAATACTACAATACGCAGTTGCCAAATGAACCTTTCTTCACAATCAATGCAAATGCTCATTATCGTTTGGATAACCTCATCCAAAAATCGTCAGAGTTGAACTTGTTCTACACGTTTGGTTATGTGGCGCCATTTAAAACAGTGTGGCCGGAATCAGATGATTTTGTTACGCCGACACAATATTCACAAAACGTTGGCCTAAGTTACACCTTCCCCAGTCGCAAAATCGTCACCAGCCTTGATGTCAAAAATATTCTCAATGCGGAGATCTACGACAATTTTGCGGTTCAGAAACCGGGACGGGCTTTTTATTTAAAAATCAACTACATCATCAATAATTTTTAATTCTATATGAAAACTATAAACTCAGGCTTGTTAGGGATGGCGCTGTTCGCAGCAGTATCTGCTACCTTGTTTAGCAGTTGTAAGAAAGATGGTTCAGACTCTTCTTTGGAGGAAAATAGTACTCGTTGGATCACATTATCAGCTGCAATAGACGACCCCGAGAATACCACTGTTGGAGACGGCGACGCCGGAACAATGGTTTACAGTGTATCTCTTGCTGATGCTAAAAATCCGGATGTAACCATCAACGCTTTTCAAAACGGAATTCATGTGAAGTCTGACCGCACCGCACGTTTGCAGGCTTCCGCAGATGGTAAATTCCTCTACAATATCCAGTATACAGGTGATGATGGGGGAATTTTCAATAAGTACAAAGTTTTAGGTGGAAAAAACTTCGTTCCTGATGGTCCTGAAGTAGAGACAGCAACTTACGTAAGTACGTCTCCCCGCTGGCTAAAAGCGGCTGAGGGAGTTGGCGTAGCTGTAAGAGCGACGGCTAACCCGGTACTTTACGGCGGAACAACTCCTCTTTTCGTCTTTCAAAAAAGGACTGCCAAAACCGACGTCCTTACTTTAGATCTGAATAACCCTCAAATTCTCAAAACAACTTCCTTCGACCTTGCACTTACTGATCAGGAGGTGGCTGCGGGCTATTATGTAAGCCGTATAGACGTACCGGTTGTAAACAAAGCAGGAAACAAGGTATACATAGGTGTTGCAGTAAGCAAACACAATACGGGCAGCTTTACCATTGATGCCACCGGACAACCTGTTTTTGCTGCAGATAACTCTGTAAAAAGCTGGGCTAAAACGCTGGTGCTCGATTATCCTAGTCTGGCTAATCCAAAAATTATTACCTCTGATAAAACACGTGGAAATACTAATGGATACAGAAGCACCATGCAGTACGTAGGTACTGACGGTCACGTTTACCAGGCAACTTCTGGTGAACTCGCCGGCGGAGGCGGATCGAAGATTCTTAGGATAAATGCCACTACCAACGACTACGACCCGAACTATGTGTTCAGCCTGGACCAGGCACTAGGTATAACTAATAGCTATATTGAAAGCTGGAAGTATGCGGGCAACGGTGTTGGCTTCGTAGTTTACAATATCGCTGGAAAGGGAGGTTATATTGCGAAGGTAAACTTGAACGACAAAACTGCAACGAAGTACACACTACCCAACGAGACTACGTTAAACTTTCGTCAGATTCAAAATATCGCTATTGAGGGTGACGAGCTGTTGATAGCAGTAGCTCCTATCGGTCAGGACGGTAATATTTACGTATTTAACAGAGTCACCGGCGAAATGACGAAAGGTGCTAAGTTAGTGAACGAAGTAGGTGGCCAATATATCGGCGCTTACTAATTAGATTTATATAAATTTTCAAAACAGGTGTCGGTGTAATCTGGCATCTGCTTTTATTTTAGCCTCCGTATTATGACTAAAGAGAATAAGAGCTGGCCAAGAATTAGGAAATTCTTCAACGACGTGCACCTCTGGCTAGGCCTTGCCAGTGGTATTATCGTATTATTTGTTTGTCTTAGTGGAACCATTTACGTTTTCAATACCGAAATACGCGAAATGGCAGCACCGCACCTTTATAAAGTTAAGCCGGGATCAGAGCAAAGCAAACTGAGCACGGAAAAGCTCATCGCTCTTGTTGAGAAGAAAAGCGGCGGTAAGGTGAGCAGTGTAAAAATCCCTTCTGCAGATGACCGCTCGTATGTGATGACCGTGAGGAAAGAAGGTCAGGAAGGTCAGGAGGGGCATGACCATAAAGGCGAACGTAAAGGAGGCCCGGCTCCAGAAGGAATGCGATCGGAAAGAGGGAAGCGGGAGCAACGGTCCGAATTGGGCGCTGCGGAAGGTCATGCTGCCAGGAAAGGCAACGAAGAAGGCCGTGGATCTGATAAAGCAGAAAAGGGAGCGGGTAAAGGTGGCGAAGCAGGCGCCGCAGGGCGTGGTCCTGGAGGCAGAGGAACGCAGTATATGATAAACCCTTATACAGGCGAAATTTTAGGCGACAGCAAGTCTTCTAAAACAACTGCCGATGCCGTTATGCAATTCATGTTCAGCTTACACAGATGGCTCCTCCTTGATAAAATAGAAGAACCGCTGTTCGGAGAATTGGAGAACCGTAAGCTGGGGAGCTATATATCGGGGACAGCTACTATTCTTTTCACCCTGGGAGTCATCACCGGCATTGTGATCTGGTTTCCCCAGCGGATCAGAAACTGGAAACAGGGGCTGAAAGTGAAAACGAGCGGAAACTGGAAACGTACCAATCACGACTTGCATAACAGCTTGGGCTTTTATAGCTGTCTATTGTTGTTACTGATGGGACTCACGGGGCCGCAGTGGTCTTTTCCATGGTATCGGGAGGGTCTAAGGAAAGCATTAGGGACCCACCAGGCTGAGGGACCTGGCAAACAACAGGAGCAGCCGAGTTCTGAGGTGCCTTCTATCACTGCAAGCACCCTTTCCGTAGCTGAGCTTGTCAGTCTTGCCAATAAACAGTTGCCATACGAGGGTGACTATACTATCTCACTACCGCGTGACTCGAGCGGTACGGTGAACATCATGAAAAATAAGATTGGTTTTTTTGCTCCGGCTGCAGCCGATAAACTTGTGCTTGATCAGTACTCAGGAGCTGTACTAACGAAAGAGATCTTTGCTGAAAAGCCCTTTAACGAGCGAGTGTCAGGCTCCATTAAGGCATTGCATATCGGAGATGTATACGGCCTGTTTTCGAAGATACTGTACTTTTTCGCCTGTCTTATTGCTACCTCACTGCCGGTTACCGGTACACTGATCTGGATCAATAAGCTGAAGAAAAAGGGTAACAAAAATACAAAGCCTGCGAAGGCTCCTTTTGTTCCGGCTGAAGTGTAGCGTCGGATTTGACGTACAGGGAGCAGATCTATATCAGAAGGAAAATTCATCCTTCTGATATAGATCTTCAAGTCACCTACTGAAGCCTTGTCCCGTTTTCTATCAGTTTCCGTTGCTATTTACCAATGCCTTAATTTCATCCTGTGAAAGCGCCCGCCTGTAAATCTTTAAATGATCGGCAGTCCCTTTAAAGCCTCCGATTTCCACCTCGGAAATTACTAAGCCGGCTATCTCCACAAATTGATCAACCAAACCATTGATATAAGTCTTTAGGTTCTTCCCTTCGTGGGAAATCACCAAATTAAATTTATTAAACTTTTCTGGCGGATACCACTGTCCTCCGGTTCCCCGTGGTTTTTTTCGCCACCCGTCTGAGTTCCCGAGAACGTTTGTGCTGGAATAGACCCGTTCTCCAGCTTTTAAATACGGTTTTGGCCGCTCATCTTCCGGAATCTGATAGCTAAGGCCTGCAAACTTCAAAATCTGACCATAATAGTTAGCCGAATCAAGGGAGAGGGTTAACACTATAGTGAAGGAGTCGGATTTGGGTACGGACACTTTCTGTTTTTTCTCTGATGACATCATCCAGTTAGTCTTCTGGCTAAAAAGTCCCTTTTTTAGATCGATGCGGTTTGCAGGGATCGTCATGCTTGTACGAAGCCCCGTAGGGTAACCAAGGGGGCGAGTCGAACTTACAATCCAGTCGTAGTAGTCGCCATACATCCAAACCAAAGATTTGTCGCTGTTTTCGTTGTCGATCATAAAAGGTCTGACATTGTTTTTCGGCGAATCAAAAGTGAGTTGTTCTACCGCCCCCAGCGTTCCGTCTAACCCAACAGTATACTTTTTTAGCTCATAAACCAAGCCGTGTTTCCCCGCTACCGGGACAGAGCCGTAAATTACTTGTGAGTTTCTCTTATCGATAGCTAAGCCGGCACTATAGCAGTTTTCAATGTTGGGGGTTTGATGGAAGTGACCGCCCGCATTAGCCAGGAACGTTTTTTGCCAGCCTGTACCAGTCCATCTCACATAATAATAATCGTGCGATTTTTTATCCTCACTGATGCTGACCGTCGCTATGACCGGTTTTCCTCCCTTGTCGGCAGCAACTTCCCAGAGCCAGTTGCGGGCGGGTGTCTCGTCTACCACTGCGTAGGGATAGCTGCTTTTGTACGCGGAAGTAGCGTCTACATCGTGAAGGGCCCCATCTCCAATAACAGCCAGCTTCGTTCCCTGAATATCCGTCAGCTCCTTCGTGTTGATGTCTATATAGTTGAAGTAAATATAGTTCTGGCTTTGGTTATCGGGATGGGTAGTCGTATAGGCCATGTAGATCTTATCCTTCCCATTGGATACGTACTTGGCATACGGTCTTATGCCGGCGCCCTGACCTTTTTTAGAACGTACCATTTGAAAAGGTCCCCAATTGAATTTTATATTTCCCTCGGCATCAGGTACACTTAACCTGGCGATGGTAGGATGCCAGTTGATTCCGCGCCAGCATAAGTAGATGTGGTCCGGGTCGTCCGATAAAATGAAGGGCGATGGGTAGGTCGTATTATGGCTTGTCTCCAGCTTAAATTCCTTTCCCAAGGTCGTAATATCTCCCTTTTTACTCGATATCCGGTAATAAAAACAGGGCTCATCGGTGTGCCGCGAGTAAAACACCATTACCCGTTCATCCGGAAGCACCAGCAAAGTCGGATTATTATGGTCATCAGGCTGGAAATAGGAGCGAATGAGAACTTCACTACTTGTATTCGTTAAGTGATTGATTTGGGTGCCCTTGATATTCCCATCGGTATCAATGTATCCGATATAGGTGCTGTTGATGGTCCCCTTCGCATTTTTATAATGGATTGCCCTTGGGTCGGCGAACCAGCACCAGGCGCCCTTTTCGGTAATGGTGTTTACTTTAAGGGCTGTCCCGCCGGACGAGGAGTTTTGTGCAACCACTCTTACTGAAAGTATCAGACAAAAGAGTATAAAAATTCGGTTTTTACGCATAGCCTATAAGTTTTTCACTACCAACGAAGATCCGTAGCAGGCTTAAAAATATCGAACTTTTGGGATGTGAAGGAATATTCTTGATAATGAGTTCAGTGAACGGGCCTGAGCTAAAAAAAAGAAGTACTTAAGAATGAGATGTTCTCTCTTCTGTGCTTGATTGGACGATGATGAATTATCTACAATGATCCCGGAAGGGGGAGGCTTCAACAAAACGATTCCACTTCGCTTCGCTCCGTTCATTTTGTCCTTTTTACGCGTATCGCCTCAAGTCCTTCAGACTTGAACACCCCGCTTAGAACGACAAAACCCCGCTTGGGCGGGGTTATCGTTTTGGTGGCGGAGAGAGAGGGATTCGAACCCCCGGACCTTTAACAGTCAACGGTTTTCAAGACCGCCGCAATCGACCACTCTGCCATCTCTCCGCCACAAAAGTACAAGGTTTATTGAATTCAAATGGGTTAGAAATGCTGCCAGATCGGGTTCTGTCATTAATCGGCTCTGTATCAGTAAAAATATTTTTCTAAATTTTTTTTGTTCGGCCAATAATCGTCCTTTTTTAAAACTTACGACATCAATTCCTGTTATTGTCTTTTGGTTTTTGTGTGGCCAAAGTCTGTCACTCTGCGGCGAGCATCTATCTTAATTATCACCTGTGAGAAAATAGTGAACTCAGCAATCAAATTTTATTTCATCTGTATATGAAGAAACCTCTACTCATCTTATCCGTCTCTTTTATCCTTTGTTTTTCCTTGAAAGCTCAGATTCGCTATGCCGACTCGCTGCTTGTCGCCAGGGATCTTTATAGCGAGGGCGCCTACGAGCTGGCATTCACGAAGGCCGGTAGCCTGCAAAAGTTGGATAAAACGAGGGCCGATGGCTTTCTGCTGGCTTCCCTGATCTCACTCAAGCAACAGGATCTGGATCAGGCCAAAGCTTATCTAGCGAAAGCGGAAGGTTTAAAGGTTTCGGAGGGAATGTTCAGTGTCGACTTTGTGAAGCAGGCAGTGAAAGAGCGGGAGGTGACCAGCCTATTGCTGGAGACGGCGAAGAATGCCCAGAACCAGGGCAACCGCCCGGTAGCCGCTTCCCTGTATACCGAAGCCTTCCTGAAGAACGAAGCAGAGAACGCCGAGCACGGATTTGAAGCCTATAAATTATGGCGGCAGGAAAAGGAATTTTCAAAAGCGATTCAGGTTCTGGAAAAGCTGGAGAAATCGCCGAACTATCGCGTTTCGCAACAGGCCGTTAACCTACTCAAGGAACTAAGCCAGGATCCCGAGTTGCGCCTGGACCGGCAGTTTTACGATTATATGCAACTGGCAGCACAGTCGGAAAAAATGGGGCAGTTACCCGAGGCGGTGGATCTTTATCAAAAAGCAGTACATCTGAAGCCCGGGCACCTGGACGCCAACAAACGGATCCAGCGACTGAACGACGAGCTGGCCTTCAGAGTCGCCACTGAAAAGAACAGCATGGAGGTATATGAGCAGTACCTCATTAAGTTTCCGGAAGGAATTCATAGAAAAGAAGTTGATGTTGCACTTGCCGGCCTTTATCTTAATAGCGCCCGCACTTATGCCGGCAAAGGAAATTTCGCGGAGGCGGAAAAGCATTATAAGAAACATCAGAGTTTGTATCCTGGGTCTGGAGATCGGGAGCGGGTGGATGCGGAGTTATGTGATCTGTATTTTAAAGAGGCCAGAAAGCATGAGCAGTTGAAAACGGCAGCACATTTGGAGAAGGCCATCAGCTACTATCAACAGGCGGAGGCTTGTAATCACCGGGCGCTCAAAGAGGGGCATTTAACCAAATTGAACAACAAGCAACAACGGTGGAGCAGACCAAATATGCGGTTTTGGGGTTGGCATGGCGATGAGCGCGATGCTATTGGGATCACCGGGGGAAGTTTAAATACGAGGAAGATCGGATTGTACATGGCGGTGAGGCTCAATAAAGATTTTCCGTCTGAAGGGGCGGATACTTACTGGAAGACTAACAATATGAATAGTGTGGAAGGTTCGGAGGATAAAGAAAAGACGTTCACAGGTAAAACGATCGAAAGACGGCTTCATGCCACCGTTGGTATCACCAAAAAACTAATTCACCCACTTTGGATATATGCTGGTGGAGGACTTGCTATCAACGGGCAGCTGAGGGAATTTGTATCGGAGGACGGTACTGTTGAGAAGGTGTCCAACAGCGATCAAAGCTATGCAGCTTTTAACCCTGAGGCGGGACTGCATTTAAAGATTGGCCCTCTCACCCTTGGATACGGCTTGAACAGACCGCTTACAGACCGCTTTACAAAAAACTATACGCAATCATTCCGGCTGGGGATAAAAATGTAATCGCATATCGCGGGAGCGAAGCTCCCGTATCTTACTTATCCCGAACAAAACGTAGATTGTGACGGTAGGACGGGTTATTCTGATTGCCGTAAAAAGCGACGCGATGATTCAGATTTGCACCTTCCTGGATACTTACCGTGATTGCCTCTGAAGTCCAGAATTCGCTGATATCACCATCCATAGGACTTGAATTATTGAAGCTATATCCGGCCGGAAAGGCATTGAAGCCAGAGGCATTTGTTCCCTGCGTGTTTTTCCAGCGGGTAGCCGATACAAGCTTTTTGATATTTGGCTGATTGGTAGCGTGGTAGTTTTCCAGCACAATACCCTGAGACTCCATTAGCTTTACATAGTCATTTACTGTCGGAATCCTCCAGCCCTGAGGTAGCTGCACCTGGCTGATCTCCGGAGCGGTATAGTATCGCCCGTATTCTGGCTTGCTGTTGCTTGCATCGTAGGGAATGCCGCCAGGTCCATCATAATTACTGCTTGTCCAGATCAGCGTTCCGATTTCTACTGTTGGATAAGCTTTACCTGAAATGGTGACCGTCTGTCCTGGTTGTTGTTCGGGCTCTACCGGGTCTTTATCTTTTTTGCAGGCGAACTGTATGAGGATAAGTATGCTGAGAGCAATTGTGATTCTTTTCATTTCAAAGACATTAATGAAAGAAATACGGGATGTCCCAGCAGATCGTAACAGCCGAAGTGCAATTTTTAAACAGGTCTGCTTTTCCTGATAGAGTTTGATTGCTGGTTAGTACTCCAACATATCGCTCAACATAGCAATAGTATTGGATTCCCCCCACAGCCGCTCTCCCTTCAGGTCCATCATATGTGCTACAATCTCAGAGCAGATCTGCTCATTCATCTGGCTTTCGTACACCCTTACCGCTTGTTCCTTGTCGATGGTGCAATTACTCATCAAATTAAGCTTGTTCACCAGCGATACGCCGAGCCGCTCCTCCAACTCCCGGATGCGCTCCGTAATATCCTCAAATGATATTCTTGCAGCATAGGGGAGATCTTCATAAAAAACTACCCTAATATCGGGATACAACTTCAGCACTGCTTCTAGGCAGATCGCATGATCAATATGACTGCCGATGCCGAGTGGGCAAAAGAGAATTCCGTCCAGGTGTTCCTCCAATTTTAGCTTCAACTCGTTCACCACTTCCCATTCGTCCGCTTCCAGGGGTTTCTCCTGGAAAATATAGCCCTTTCGCAATGGGGCATCCAGCAAGTCAAGGTTGACCAGCTGGATGACGGATCCGAACAAGCGGTTGAAGTCTGCATCTTCCCGGGCTCTGAGCCGGCTGACCGCTTCGATTTCTTTCGATTCAACAGGAATAGCTGTCCATTTCGTCACCGTAAAACAGTTAAGAAGCTTTATCGGAACATTCCTGTTGACTAAGCGTGAAATAGTAAGCGTAAGCCCATAAGCCGCGTCATCGAAGTGCGGCGATAAAATCGTTGCTTTTAAATTCACACACGATAGCTTGACAGATGTAAAGGATTACTTACCGGCTTGTTTTTAGAAATGATGTACGGCGGCACCACGAGGTGATGTATAGGGTGGTTGACAAAGCAGTTGATAGCGTCTGTCAGGCTCTCCACCATCGTTTCATTCTTTCCGTTGAAGCTCGTATTTGCAATGATGCCTACTCCTGTTTTCTCTTTAAACTTGGTGATGAGCGAGTAGATGAATTCGTTGTCTTCCCGGCTCACCGTTTGTATCCGCGCACTGTGGTCGACGTGTTCTATCGTAGGGAACTTGTCCTTGTACTTGTCGCGTACAAAGGCCGTAAACAGCATAAAAGGAGTCCGCTTGCTAAAGTCAAAGTATTCATTTACGTCTTCCTCCAGTACAAAAGGAGCGATGGGTCTGAACCATTCCCGTCCCTTGATAAAAGCGTTGATCCAAAACTTATTTACGGCAAAACGGGTATCGGCGACGATACTCCTGTTTCCTAAAGCCCGGGGACCAAATTCACTGTTGCTCTGGAAAACACAAAGGATCCGACCCCAGTAGATGTGATTTGCGCACTCTTCAATGAGGTTTTCTGGTTTTGAGATCGTTAGATCCGGATATTGCTTGATTAGCTCGGTCACCTGTTCAATATCTACGTCCGGTCCCAGATAATCAAAGCGCCACTGGAATTCGTTCTTAATTTTAAAACATTCCATCGCACCGTAAATTGCGCAACCAACAGAAGTACCACCATCGTGAGGGGCAGGCGGGATGAACAGGTCGTACCCTTGTTCCAATACTTTGCTGTTGGCAACACAGTTTAGCGCACAGCCTCCGGCATACGCAATGTTTTTTGTTCCGGTTACTTCCGAGAGCCACTTGGCGATTTCAATCAATGCTCTTTCGAAAACTTCCTGTCCGCGTGCGGCAAAATCAGCTTTTTCCTGGAACGTTTTTATTTCATTGCTGTAGTGATACTCAGTCGATTTGAACGCCTCTACCCAAGCCTCAGGTATGAAGACTTCTCCTTCCTTCACAGTCAGTTCCGGTAGATCAAGCTTATGGGGATCGCCATAGGCTGCTAACCCCATTACTTTCCCCTCGCTTCCCTCGCCTTCAAAAAGGCAGTTGGTGAGCTTGTAGTAGAAGTTTCCTAAGCCGTGGGGCGCTTCAGGATTACGGTCATGTAGCTGTTTTTTGATGCATTTGATGCTGCCGTTTTCACAGTAGTAGTAAGAAGCTACTTCAAATAGGTTTCGCTGGCCCGACACTTTTCCCGGGTAGTCATACTTCACGTGATGGGCGGGGCTTCCTACTGAATCAATGATCATTACAGCACATTTATCAAAGCCGGAAGGCGGGTAAGCGCTGTACAGATGAGCCAGGTGATGGGATATCTCAATGATCTCTGCATTCTCTTTCAGGTTCAGTACTGTCCGCAGTTCTTCGTGGTATTGTTCTTTCTTTAGATATTCGTCGTCAGCCGACCAGCATTCTACAATCAGATCGTATTCGCGGTCGACCGCGGGTATTTGCTCCTTGTACATCTTTATATCTCCCAGCCGTCCCCAATGATGCTTCCTTTTAGTAAGCCGCTCTTTGTGAATAGACATTACATGGGTGCCTCCATCGAAAACAGATATAGTGCCGTCTTGCGTTCGGTTGATGCCTAAAATAGCTGGTGAATTCATAGATGTAGAAATGTTTTTAGGGTTAAGAATCAGTTACTCTTTTATGGAAAGTTTTACTTCGAAGTAGAAAATTCCCTTTCCAATAACTTAAAAGAGGGCAATTAGTTTGATAAGCCGCTACTTTAGCCCGGCAGGACGGCTTGCAGTAAGTGTCAGGTTCAAGGCCTTGCTTCCTTTGAGGGGGATTCGACGGAGCGATTTCCTAATATCTTGATTTGTTGTTGTTTACTCAACTGCCTCGGTTAAATCCCATGAATATGTGATTGATGTGTGATGGGGGGAGGGATACTTTTGTAGCAATCTAATCCCCCCATAGAAATGAAAGTAACAGAATACGAACTGGTAGAAGGTTGCAAGAGAAACGAAAGGAAGTTTCAGGAAATGCTTTACAAGCAATTGTCGGCAAAGATGTTTGCAGTATGCCTCCGGTACGCTAAAAGCCGGGAAGAGGCAGAAGACATGCTTCAAACAGGCTTTGTAAAGGTCTTTAATAAGATCAGCATTTTTAACTATTCAGGTTCGCTGGAAGGCTGGGTGAGGAGGATTATGGTGAACACGGCGATTGAGATTTACAGGAAGAACAAGTTTATGTCCTGCACCATTGATATCGACGAAAATATAAATGCTTACAGTCCCGTGGTTCATCAGGATAGCCTGGGAGCAAAGGAGCTGATGCAGCTTATCTCGCGGTTGCCTGGAACCTATCGTATCGTTTTTAATATGTATTCTATTGAAGGTTATTCCCATAAAGAGATAGCCGAGGAGCTTGGGATATCTGAGGTATTGTCAAGAACGCAGTTAAGCAGAGCCAGAACCATCTTGAAAAATAAACTAGCTGCTTTAGAAAAGCACTCGGAAAGAGTATTATGTGAGGTTTGTTAATTGTTAGGGGCTGGAAGAATCTCCAGCCCTTTTTTTTGAAGTTTGCTTCGCGAAAAATTTACCTGAATAAATTCCCCTTAAAAGCCTTTGCCACAGCCTCGCTCTTTGAATTTACATGCAGCTTCTCGTAAATCTTTTTGATATGCGACCGTACGGTGTCAATTGAAATAAACATTTCCGAGGCGATCATCTTGTAGCTGTAGCCATTGACGAGCAACTGCAATACCTGTGTTTCTCGTTCTGAAAGATTGTAGTCCTCTTCGTTCTCGGCAGGAGGCGTGCTGAATGAAGAAAACATCTGCAATACCTGGGTAGCAATTGTCGAGCTCATTGGAGCGCCCCCGGAATTCGCGTCGTTGATGTATTCCAATAATTTTGCAGGAGGAGTTTTTTTGAGGATGTAGCCGTTAGCACCTGAGCGGAGGGCTTCAAATACCCGCTGGTTGTCGTCAAAAACAGTAAGCATGAGTACCTTGATGCTGCAATTAACTTCTCTCAGTCGTTTCAATCCTTCAATTCCATTCACCTCGGGCATGTCAATGTCCATCAGGATGAGGTCCGGAGCAAGGGAGGCACAGTCACTTACAATGTTGGCAGGGTTCGCAAATGCACCCACCACCTTGAGGTTTTCCGATCCCCCTAAAAGCAGGGTAAGCCCTTCTCTTAACTGGGGATTGTCTTCGTAAACTAGGATCTTAATCATTCCGCACTTTTTAAGGGCAAATTATACAAATTCGAAAGGCTGTACAATCACATCTTTATGTTAAACTCAGCTCCAAACAAATTTTGGTTCCCTTATTTGGCGCCGATTCTATCCGGTACTTTCCCTTGAGCTTTTCACTGCGTTTCCTCATGTTATTCAGTCCGTTTCCACTGTCGGCCGCTTTCAGGTCAAAGCCTTTTCCATTGTCTTCTATCTTTAATATTAGCTTTCGATCCTTTTGATGAAAAGAGATTATCGCCCTACTTGCTTCCGAATATTTCGCCAGGTTGTTTATCGCTTCCTTAAAAATCAGGAATAAGTCTCTGCGAGCCTCCATGTTCAGCGTGATACTCATGATGCTCTCATCCATCTCAAAGCTGTAATCAATGTCCTTTGCTTCCAGGATGTTCGATGCGAACTCCCGCATGCGGGCAGTGATTTTCTGAATGCTGTCGTTCGAGGGCTTGATACTCCAGACAATATCGTCCATGGCCTCCATCATACGCACACTGTTGTCAGAAATTTTTGCGATATATTCTTCCGCACTCCTCGAATTTTCTCTGATCTTCAACTTTGCCATCTCACTCAAGATATTAATTGTACTCAAGGTAGATCCCATATCGTCGTGCAGATCCCGGGCAACCCGTTCCCGTATCAGCTGAACCTGTAGCAGCTGCTTTAGTCTTAGCCTATAAGTGATTGTCAGCATTGTGGTGATTACAAGGGCGATGAACAACTTAAACCACCAGGTTTGCCAGAACGCAGGCTTTACATGGATAGGTAGCGAGGTGACACTTTCTGATTCCAGTCCTTCGCTGTTTACTGCCTTCACCTTGAACACATATTCTCCAGGCGGCAGGTAGGGATAGTTGGCCGCCACCGGACCATCTGTTTTGATCCAGGTGTTGTCTGCTCCCTCTAACATATAATAATAATGCAGCTTATTGTGGTGAGTATAACTGAGTGAAGCAGCTTCAATGGTAATAGAACTTTGGTCGTGCTCCAGTTCCAGCTGTTGCAGATCCAAAATCGAGTCAACGGGAAGGGGATTGTTGAATAGTTTGAAATCAGTGATGGTAACGTTGTAAGGTTTTTTCCGGTCTTTTATTTGGTTGGGATCAAAGGATACAAAACTGTTGCCACCTGCAAACAGTAAACGTGTATTTTTGAGCGATGTGCTGACTGTAGGGAGATTGTCGGCGCTTGTTACGGTTACCAGTCCATCCTTTTGATCATATTCTCTAAAAACGCCACGCTTTGCATTGTAGCTGCAGATACCGCCAATAGTGCTGAACCACAGATCTCCGAAGCGATCCAACTGCAACGAGGAGACGCCCGTAAAGGGAAGGCCGTCGTATACCGTTAGTTGTTTGATTTTTCCCGTCTTGCTATTGATAATGTCGAGATTTCCAGCTGCCACGTAGAAGAGGCTGTCGTTCATTTGCAGTATGTCCTTAACCGCGCTGTTAGAAAGGCTATATCCTTCCTTAAGCGTATAGCTGAAATTCCGGATGATTTTTCCATTGCCTTTTAAGACAAAAAGTCCTTTGCCTTCAGTGGCCACCCAGGCTTGTCCGCTTTTATCGATAGCAATTTTGTTGATTGCCACACCTAGCTCCTGAACTAATTTATAGCTGTATTTATCTCCATCTTTGATCCATTTGATGATCCGTCCGCTCTCTGTTCCAAACCATAAGTTCTTCTGCTTATCCTCGCAGATCTGCCGAATGGCGCTGTTCGCAAATATTGGGGGATTAAGAAAGGCCGATCGTTGCGTTTGAAGGTCAAACTGAATTAGCCGCCCTTTTTCACAAGCAAAAAGCAGACTCTTACTGGCTTGATGTTCGTGTATATCCCAAACCATCTGGTAGGATGCGTCACCCTTAGGTTGTCCTTTGTAAATGCGATTCCGGAAAGCGGGGTCAGGACGGTAGAGTGGGCCTCTTACCATAATCGACTCAATATCGCGCCCCAGCGTACTAAGCAGAATACGCCCATCTGCCGTTTCAAGAGCCGAGCTTATCACGTCCTCATAATGAACTTTTTTAATCACACCGTGCCGCGATTGATCAAAAATGAGATTTGCTACATAGATGCCGTTATCGGTAGCCAGCCAGACATTTTTTTCCTTGTCCTCGAAGATGTGATTAATGTGGTTGAATTTAATTCCATAAGTTGGATCATCAGTATAGAACTCGATAAATCCCCGTTCTTCAGGACTATATATTTTCAGGAAATGAAGACCGTAGGCCCACAGTACACCCCTTGATTCTTTGAAGTTCTCGATCTCATAATAGCCCTTGCCGTAGTTTAAACCTGCCGTATCTTTCAGGAATTTTTGGGTCTTTTCGTCGTAGCAAAAACTTCGGGGGTACCCATTTGCCCAGCTTACTATCCAGTAACGCCGTTGTTTGTCTATATGCAGGTGAGTTACGTTCTTGTGAAGTTCTTTTTCCTTCAACAGTTCGGGACACCAGCTAATGTCTTTGCTGGTATAAATCTTCTTCTCCTTATAGTTGAATAGGGCCAGCCCCTTATCTGTCGAGAGCCAGTAATTCCCGGTTTTCTTATCCTCAAAAGAGTGATTAATGCCGAATTCAGAAGGAACATAGAACTCTGATCGGTTCTCCTCGAAGGCATGCTTTTTTTCGTTGTAGATGAAGATACCGAGCTTGTAAATGGTGAGTAGAAAGTTGCCCTTGTAATCTCTTCGCAGATAATAGTCAGACTTGGGTGGGATAGGCTTGTTGGAGATTACGCGAGCCTCGTTGAAGGTGTAGTTAAAGGTGTTGAACGTGCCGATCCTGTTCCCCATCCGGATCCACATGTTACCCTTTGCATCACCCATGATTTGATGCACCGGTAGAGCAGGTAGCTTTTGCCTGTTGGAGATGCGGTAAAAGTCGGTGAATTTGCTTCCGTCGAAACGTTGTAAGCCATTGTCCGTTCCCACCCACATCAACCCTCTTGGATCTTGCCATAGACAATTCACGAAATTTGATGATAAACCAGAACTTACAGAGTACCGCGAAAACAAGATCTCGAGTGCGTAAATGGATTCCAGCTTAAATACCAGAAGTAGTATTAAGATCAACTGTTTGAATAAGGCGGTTGAAGGCATTTCGTCTAGACTCTATCAGCTGTAGTTGGACAGCTTCAGGGAATAAAGATACTCAGGATCCTACAAATGAACAGCAGGAGCTTGAAAATTATTAGATGTGGTTCACTTAGAGCAGGGACATAAAAAAACCCTTCTACTACGCAGAAGGGTTAGTGCCCGAGGGCTTATTAGGGTTAACCAAGTGTGCTTATTGTTGGAGGATAAAGTTATCTATTTTTTCCTTATCAGACGCGAAGGCGAAGAGATTTCTAACCAGATAGAAATTTCTTTTGTCCTGCACTGCGTCGTAGCTGTTGAGGGCGGCATTCAATTTATTCTTGTCGAAGCTGAACCTTTCCAGTAGCTGCACCAACTGATTTACCGAAATTTGGGAGTTTCTTAAGGCAATGGCCAGTAACCGAACTCGCCCGTCGTCAAAAGATTCCTTTTTCATTGCATCAACTAAGCGGTTAAATTCCTCCGGATACATGCCGTATTCGATTCTTTCCGGCCGATTGCCGGGACGTTCCGAGCCTCTGTCAATAGTTCCCGCCCAGTTATCAAGATTGTATTTGTCGTATTCGTAGATTTCCAGTTCGTCTACTATCTTTAGGCTGGATCTTCTATTATACACAGCAATAGTGCGAAGACCCGCCTCGATGTTCAAGCTACGCTTAAATGCGGGACGCCCGTCGATCGCAATCGTGATTAAATTGCTTCCCTCTCTCAGATCGTAAAACCGGAACCGTCCGGACCTTGAAGTAATTTGTTCGTCTCCTACCGTAACCGTTACTCTTCCTCTTTCCTGAACTTCGATAAATAACTCTGCATGATCTTCCCGGTATTGTGCTGTTGCCATTAAATTTAAGGCTATCAGCAACAGGGTAAAAAAGCTTTTCATACTGTTCCTTTCCTAAACTCTATAGTTTTTAGATGGCGATAACATAAAAAGGTTGCATCCCACGAGAAAAATAATTCTAAAACGAAAAAGGACCGGTTGTCTGGCCGGTCCTTTTTCGTTGTCTTTTATCAGCAAAAGCTTAACAGTAGAGCTTTTCGCCGTTTGTTTTGGTATACAGGTCAAGGAACTTCCGGTTTAAAAAAAGCCGGATGTCGTCTGCTATCATACATTTTCCGGTCAACAGCAATTGGCTGTCCAATTTGAAAGCCGGTTCATTAAAAACATTGCTTTTGGACCGAAGAAAGCCAATGGCCGGAAGTTGATCTTCTCGACTATCACTCATTTCCTCGTTGGCAGGTGAACTCTCAGTGTATGGTTGTGCAATAAGCCCGTAAACTCTTTTACCATCAGCGTTCAACTGTTCAATTACAAATCTTCCGTTTCCGTTATAAAAGATGTTGGCCGCATTTTTCTCCAATCCCGGAGCAAGCAGCGAGTTTGCTGATTTGAGATAGATGTTATAGGTTGAGAGGATGAGGTCTCCTCCTGATAGTTCTAAATTCCTAACTATGTGAATATCGCTTCCGAAGCTGATACTACGGGCATCGACGGAAGCTACGTTTCTTATTTTTAAGTCTTTTAATGCATTTGTTTTTCCAGGCTCAGAAGCATCAAGGGAAATGACTACCGACTTTTCTTTATTGTTGGTGACGATGGAAGCGAGAGGTGAGCCTTGCAATTTGCCAGATGTATTATAAAAAATACTGCCTTCCTTAATTGTCAACGTATTTGCTTCGAGACATAGGGTAATATTATCACCGATGTCAACATTACTTACTTCCCAGTTTGACTGCAACTGAACTTTTCCTTCCCGGTTGCGCACTTTGAAAATCTGATCTCCGGTAAAACTGCCCGGTGCCGACCCTGAACCATCTGGCTTGTTGCCCCATGTAGAAAGCTCGGTTAAAACTCCACTGGATTTGGAGTAATAAACAGGGGTGCTACAAACATGGGAAGCTACTTTATCTTTTGTTCCATAATTCAAATCTGGTGTTTGTGCGTGCGTTTGATTTAGAAATAGGAGAGCTAAAGCGTAAAGAGTTTTCTTCATAAGATGCAGCATGTTTTCGACGGATATTTACGAGACCGCTGCTGCTAAAGTTTCGCGAGACTAAAAAAATATTTCGGTAGATAAGTGCTCCTAGGTTTAGAAGAGGTGGAATTGTGCTAAAAGGTGTGTGTAGGATAGGTTACTTGCTGAGTGAGTGCGAACAAAAACAGGATCTTGCGTGTTGATCAGGCACAGTCCAGGAACCAATTATATTTGCATTGGCTAAAGAAAGTTAAAAGAGGTTACCTCAACACACTTTCGCTACAGAATAAGAAATCAGGTAGGAGCGGGCGTTGAGGCAACCATATGCACCCGGAGACCTAGTAGGCCTCCACTGGCATAGCACTGGCAGGAACGGGTGTGGCAGACATTTGATCGCTTTCCAGTTTTTCTTTCACCGCACAGTAACCAGTAACACCGCGGTAAAGCAGAGAGCTACCAATGCCAAGTTCGGCCATGGCCAACCATGGGTGTGAAAATACGTTGGTTAGGCCTTTTAATGCCAGAAAGGCCCCGGCGCCGAGAGAAATCAGGCGCTCTGACTTTTCAACGTTTGCATTTGGATTTTGCTGAAGTATGGAACTATTTAACGTGTCCGATACTTTGTTGACTATTGAATTATTCATGTTTTTTAGAATAGATGTTACTTAAGTTAACCAGTTAGCTTTAAGACTGTTTACAGGAATTTTAAATATTATGCGGATCAAATCAGCTTTTTATTGAGATCTTCAAAAGGTGTAGCGGATTCAGCGACTATTGACAATTAAAGCTTTATATAAGGAATGCAAACCAAAGAAATTTTATCATTAGCAACGGGCTTTTTGCTATTTATTACTAGCGCAATGGGGCAACAAAAGGCGGTTGAAAGGGACACTTCTTTTACGGTCTACGGCAGTTTTTTGAAAACGAAGAAAAATTTTCCGGACATCAGTTATGTGTCTGCTGAGCTGCCTAAGAATACGCGCTTAAAAGCCAATATCAGGTATTGCGAGATTAACGGTCGGGACTTGGAGCTCGACGTATTCCATCCGAAGAGAAAAAGTAAAAAAGGATATCCCGCTGTGCTTGTGATTCATGGTGGCGGGTGGAGGTCTGGAGACCGCACGAACCACGCAGCCTTAGCTGCCCAGCTTGCCGCCCATGGATATGTGGCTGTAACGGCCGAATACCGTTTGTCGACGGAAGCCTTGTATCCAGCCGCCGTTACAGACCTAAAAACCGCCATTCGGTGGATCAGGGCTAACGCAAAAAAATTTAACGTGGATACCGCTAAAATTGCCAGCCTTGGTTTTTCTGCAGGAGGCCAACTGGCGGCCTTAATTGGAACGACGAATGGGAAATCGCACTTCGAGGGGATGAATGGCTGTTACGAGAATCACTCGAGTAGCGTCCAGGCTATTGTTGATATAGACGGAACATTAGCTTTCATTCATCCCGAATCAGGGGAAGGAAACGACACAAAAGGTCCCTCTGCAGCTACACTATGGTTTGGTGCATCGAAAAAGGAAAATCCGGCTCTGTGGCATGAAGCAGCTCCGCTCAATCATGTTACCAGTAATACCCCACCAGTATTATTCATCAATAGTTCGGTTGACAGGATGCATGCCGGACGGGATGATATGATTAAGAAATTGAATGCGTATAATATCTACTCAGAAGTACAGGTGTTCAAAGATGCTCCTCATGTGTTTCCTTTGTTTAATCCCTGGTTCGCACCCACCGTTAATTACACCGTGACCTTTCTGGATAAAGTTTTTAAAAAGTAATTATGCTCGCCATTTCATCTTTTAGGGTGATTTGAACCACTCAGTGGCACAATTCATGAAAGTACTTTTTGCGATATAAAATTGATTAGTTATGAGTATCGTAAAAGAAGAAGCGCAGGTAAGAAAGTCTCTATTTACCTGTCATCAGTGTGGTAGTCAATTGAATTATGTGCAGGTATTAACTAACGACTTGCATATCAAAGAGGACTTCTTTGAGTGTCCGATCTGCAACAACCGCATCGATAGCGTTGACTTGCACAATGAGTCGGCCGAGTTTTATGATTAACGTGATAATAGGGGGATGAGCACTGCAGGCGGAGATAATCCCCCAAAACTTAAATCACCTCGACATACATCGTCTTTTTCCGGTTTTTGAACAACCGATAAGTTGCCCATCCGCTGCCAGCTACGATTATAAAGGGCCATAGGTGTAGGATAGCAAGGCAAAGGCTTTCAAAATACCACCATCCACTAGCTATTGCATCTCTGAAAAGTTTGCCGGAGGGAACGTTATAAACACTCAGATCGTCATTCGCGATCAATTCTTTTTTTATTATTGGACGCTGGTTGAAGCTGAGCTCAACGGTGCTGTACCGGACATTTTGATCAATCCTTTTATTCTCGATCTCCCGGTCTATCAGCTGGTCTTTTTGATCTGCCAGGAGCAAAGCGTCTTTCTGCTTGAGGTTGTGTTTCTCCAGTTGTGGTGCTATAATGCGTTCCCGGCTGCTTGCTTTGAGCTGCTGGGCAAGGTAGGTCAGACTTTGGTCGTCAACATGGAAGTTGCTGGTGTGGATGAAACTCGAGGAGGAGCCTACCTCAAATAAAAAATCTTCAAGGTTTTCCGAAGGAATTTTCACTGTCATATCTGCCGCTAGCGAATAAGAAGTGATTAGCTGGACAGAATCTGAGGATGTCGCTAATCGTTTCTGAGCATTCTCGCTTGCCCGGATGTCCTGATGCATGACCACTCCACCTAGTCGGCGGGCCGCAGCAGAGATTTCCCGGGTTCCCCGATAGACATCTTTTACCTGAAAATTTATTGTCGCTGTTTTTACAAGTTTCTCAGTCCCTCCGGCGCCATCGGCAGGCGACTGCGTCGAGGCAAGAGAATCAGTAGTTTTATAGTCTGAACCAAATTCGTTTTTGTTGCCGCTGCAGGCAATGAAAAACAGGCAGATGCTAAGGAGGCTAAATAGGTTGATTGATCTCATGGCTAAGTTTTTAATTTGATACCAGGAGATCAGTTTTAGTAACCTTAAGCAAATGTTAAAAAGAGTTAAGAGGGCATCTGCCAACCCAACTGCTATAATCTGATCTTACTCATCGGTTCTATTAACGTTACCGGGACCGCGGGGGGTGCCAGGAGGAACCGGGGGGACAGGTTCAGGCGGCGTAGCGGGCGGGTTAGGGTGGATGACACTGGGCTGTGGTTCATATGGGTTGGGGTTGTTGCTACTGGGTGGAGTCGGGCTGGGTAGAGACGGTTTCACAGCATTAGAGTCTACCTTTAACGGGTAGTTGTTGTCTCTTCGCATCAGGGTTGGTGTATCCGCTGAAGCCGGAGGGGTTTGGCCAGTACGGATCCTGTCTAACTCTGCCCGCATTTTCAAACTATCTTTTTTGCTCTGCGCGTTGGCCTGAAAGGCCAGTCCAAGCGCAGTCGCCAGGGTGATCAGTGTTATTGTTTTCATGGTAGTAGCAGTTTGATGAGTGGCCGCTGTTGTGTGGCCAGCAGTATCAAAACATCATCAAAAAGAATTCCAGAATATCACTGATCTGCCTCTTGGTCATCTTATTCGGACTTGGCTGGGTCAGAGGGTCAGAGACTTGACCTGAGAAGAGTTTAGGGGGCTATACAAGGGAAAGCGCGGCAGCATGTATTTATGCTGCCCGCTGATTTAAAAGTAATGACGTAGTCTAAAGTACATCTTTTAGTACTCTCCAGACATTGTTTGCTACAATAGCGTAACCTTGGCCCGTTGGGTGGATCCCATCTTTTATATTAAGGCTGGCATTGCCGGCAACACCCTCGAGCAGGAATGGTACGAAAGCAGCGTCGTTCGCATCCGCCACTTGTCTGAAGATCGCCCGGAAGTCATTCACGTATTTTCCACCCATATTCGGTGGAATCTCCATCCCCAGCAAAACCAGCTTGGCCTCCGGATATTTTGCTTTTACCTTATCAAAAATAACCTGCAAATTTCTCTTCGTTTCAGTGACCGGCAATCCACGGAGCCCATCGTTTGCTCCTAACTCCAACACAAATACATCCACTTTCTGTTTGTCCAGCAACCAGTCGATCCGGTTTTTCCCGCCGGCAGTTGTCTCGCCGCTTAATCCTGCATTAATTACCCTGTAATTCAAGCCTGCAGAGTCGATTTTTTCCTGGATACGAGCCGGAAATGCCTCTGAGCTTTCTTCTAGCCCATAGCCCGCTGTCAGACTGTTGCCGAAAAACAAGATATTCTTCTTTTCCTTTGGATCAGCAGTTTTTTGGTTAGAGGCAGCGTTGTTATTGCCAGAATTATTCTCATTATTACAGCCGGCCATAAGTATCATTAATAATAGATATAGTAATCTGTTCATATTGCGTGAGCGTTGACAGTATTTGTAAACAGGATGCCTGTGCTTTAGTTTAAACTATAACAAGGTTGAAATGTAATAATTTAATTGTTTCAACATCTAAACAAAATTAACTCGAAGAGCTTGGAAACGATATTAGAAGTTAGGAATTTAAGTAAGACCTACGAAAGTGCCGGAGAACAACTAACTGTTCTCGACGATATTAATTTTTCTATTGAAAAGGGTTCGACAGTCTCGATAGTCGGACCTTCGGGAAGTGGAAAAACTACGTTGCTGGGACTATGTGCGGGATTGGACAGAAGTACTGCCGGTGAAATACTCTTAAATAATATCCCGCTCAGCCCGCTGAATGAGGATCAGCGTGCTCAGGTGCGCAACCAGTATGTGGGTTTTATTTTTCAGAACTTTCAGCTGCTGCCTACACTAACAGCTTTGGAAAATGTAATGGTCCCGCTGGAGCTGCGGGGCGAGTTAAATATCAGACCAAGAGCAATGGAGCTTCTGGAAAAGGTCGGTTTAGCTAACCGGAGTCACCACTATCCCTCGCAACTTTCGGGAGGAGAGCAGCAGCGCGTGTCTCTAGCCAGAGCTTTTTCCAATAGTCCAAAAATCTTATTTGCCGACGAGCCTACGGGAAACCTGGATGCTGAAACGAGCGAGAGGATTGTGAAGCTGATCTTTGATCTGAACAGGGAGCAGGGTACCACCTTGGTACTGGTTACGCACGATCTGGAGCTCGCATCCAAAACCGGCCGTATTATCCGGATTAAAGGAGGGGTGATAGCAGGTGACGAGCAGTTAACCTCAGCTGAAGCGTAGATGGAAACAAACAGTACTGTGAAGCTGAGCTGGCTGTTAAAAATGGCCTGGCGTGATAGCCGGAGAAACCGATCCCGATTGTTTTTATTCATTTCTTCCATCATACTTGGCATCGCGGCCCTCGTAGCTATTTATTCTTTCGGAGAAAGTTTGAGGAAAGATATAGATGCGCAGGCGGCGGGTTTGCTTGGCGCTGATTTGGTCATTTCAGGAAACAAAGCACTCAAAGCGGGGGAAGCAACTTTCCTTGATTCTATTGGGGATGAGCGGTCCTCAGAAAGAACATTTGCTTCCATGATCCTTTTTCCAAAAGGAAACGGAACCCGGCTGGTACAAGCAAAGGCGCTCGAGGGACAGTTCCCGTACTACGGAGAGCTGGAAACCCAGCCTGAAACCGCAGGCCGTAATTTCCTGAAGGGAAAAAACGCGCTGGTAGACAAAACCCTGATGCTCCAGTTCAATGCTCGGGTCGGGGATTCTGTACGGGTGGGGGAGGTAACTTTCGCCATTGCCGGAGTCCTCGAAAAAGCGCCGGGGCAAACCGGAATATCGGCATCTGTAGCTCCTGTTGTTTACATCCCACTAAAATACCTGGAAGAAACAAAGCTGATCCAGAAAGGCAGCAGAGTCAGTTACAAATACTACTACAAGTTCAATAAGCCGAATGTGGTAGACGCCGTCGTGAAGCAACTGGAACCAAGACTGGAGAAGCAGGATCTCGATGTTGACACGATCGAGTCGCAGAAGAAAGATACGGGCAGGTCATTTGAAGATTTGACTCAGTTTCTTTCACTGGTAGGGTTTATCGCCCTGCTGCTGGGTTGTATCGGAGTTGCCAGCGCGATCCATATTTACATCCGGGAAAAGATTGCGACGATAGCGGTGCTGCGCTGTCTGGGGGTAAAGGCGTCTCAGGCCTTCCTTATTTATCTTTTTCAAATTGCAGGTTTAGGCCTTATCGGATCAGTCATAGGGGCGGCGCTGGGCACGGTCGTGCAGTTTCTCTTACCGGTGGTACTAAAAGATCTACTGCCGGTAGATATTACGGTGGCAATTTCATGGGTGGCTATTTTACAGGGAATAGCGCTCGGGCTCTTCATCTCCATCCTATTCGCTCTGCTGCCATTAGTTTCCATCAGAAATATATCTCCTTTGAATACGCTTCGTGTTTCTGATGAGCACACAAGTGCGGTGAAAGACCCGATGAAGTGGCTGGTGTACCTGTTGATACTGATTTTTATTGCTGGATTTAGCTACCTGCAGTTGGGAAGCTGGAGGCAAGCGGCCTTCTTTACTTTGGCCGTCATTGTTTCGTTCCTGATACTTGCGCTCACCGCGTCCTTGCTTATCTGGCTGGTGAGGAAGTTCTTCCCGACTTCATGGAGCTACCTTTGGCGGCAAGGGCTGGCCAACCTGTTTCGTCCTAATAATCAAACCCTAATCCTTGTGGTGTCGATTGGCTTGGGTACGGCTTTTATCAGTACGCTGTTCCTGGTTCAGGATCTGCTGATGAAGAGAGTGACCTTGTCCGCCAGCGGCAACCAGCCTAATATGGTGCTTTTTGATATTCAAACCGGCCAAAAGGAGGAAGTGAATGCACTGGCTCAAAAATTTCGACTACCTCTCATTCAGCAGGTTCCCATTATTACTATGCGGGTGGAGGAAGTAAATGGTTTTACGGCTGCTGATGTAAAGCGCGATAGCACCATCAAGGTGTCCAGAAGAGCTTTTAGCTCCGAGCTCAGGGTTACTTTTCGCGATTCTTTAACAGCTTCTGAGCGGATTACCCGAGGTAAGTGGCAGGGTAAGGTGACGGAAGATGGAACTGTTTATGTCTCACTTGAAGAAAGATATGCTGAGCGGATAAACGTTGCGATCGGCGATAGGATGTTATTTAATGTGCAGGGAGCTTTAATTCCTGCCGTTGTAGGTAGCTTCAGAGAGGTAGACTGGAACCGGATTCAGACAAATTTCAGAGTAGTGTTTCCGGAAGGAGTTCTGGAGGAGGCGCCGCAGTTTCAGGTGCTGATCACCCGGGTCCCTTCGCCGCAAGTGTCGGCAGCGTTTCAGCAGGAGGTAGTCCGCAATTTCCCAAATGTCTCCATCATCGATTTACAACTAATTTTAGGGGTCCTGGATGACATCCTGAATAAGATTGGGTTTGTGATTAAGTTTATGGCCGCGTTCAGTATCATTACAGGCTTGATTGTATTGATTGCCTCAGTGTTGATCAGCAAGTATCAACGCATTCAGGAAAGCGTCTTGCTTCGAACGCTAGGCGGAAGCCAGCGGCAGATACTTTTTATCACAGCGTTAGAATATCTTTTTCTCGGTGCTCTTGCAGCACTTACCGGAATTTTACTTTCGTTCGTCGGCAGCTGGGCCCTGGCTACCTATAACTTAAAAACTGCTTTTTCACCCGACTTAGCTCCGGTGTTCGGGTTGTTTGTTGCTATTGCTCTGCTGACGGTGGTTATCGGCCTGTTAAACAGTAGGGGCATATTGAACCGGCCACCGTTGGAAGTTTTGAGAAAAGACGTATAGTTGCGGGCTTTTGAATTTATGCAGATCTTTAGCAGGATGAAAAAGCTTCTATCAGAAACAATTGGAATGATAGTTATGAAGTCAAGGTTTTTTTGTTGTACGTTGCTGCTGTTTATTACAATTTCCAGCGGTTGCAACAGGACAATAGAACCCGAAGAGTTGTACGGCGAATGGAAATACATCCGGGTGGAAAGTCCGCGGGAGGATCCACCGGTGATGTCTGATGAGGAACTGGCTGCACAGAATCCCTCAATTATTTTTACAAAAAATAAAGACCTGGTGATCATCTGGGGAGGGGAAAAACTGTCACACGGAAAATTCCGGATGGATGGTCAGATGATCCGATATAAAGAAAACCTGGCAGGGGGAACTACCCGCGAGTTCCCTTTTTTAATTAAAAGTCTTTCAGACCAGGAGCTGGTGTTTGAAACGATGTCACAGGAATTAACCCGGGTGACAGCAGTAAGGAAATAGCCGTCTTACCTTCGGAATCCGTTCAATTGATTGATGATCCTATTCCGAAGATCTTCATTTATGTTTCCCGGATTCTCGGTGAGTGTCCAGCTACCATCATCACCCGCCTGGAACGTTCCTATTTTTTCGTTTTTCTGAAATACCTCATAGCTGTTTTCCCCCCGTTCGTTTTGAATCTCAAAGTCGGTAAAAGAGCCGTCGGCTAACATTACCTGTATATCAAACTTATCCATAACTGCTGAACATTTTTGCCTCAGCGGGGTTTTCAAAAAGATTAATAAGGCGAAGATCGGTTACTTTTTTCGGCCTAAAATCTTCAAGTTTTTATTCTACTCCATACACATCTGCCCGCTCCAGAGCCTTAAATATAGGTACGGATATTGCTTATTTTATATACTTATTCAAGCGTTGGGATATAGGTGTAAACGGCGTTGTGTGTAAAAGGTAGCTCGATAGTTATGGTAGAAACAGTGCTGAAGTCTCAACTATTAAAATCCTTCTTCGATAAGGCTAGCATCGGTATCAAGATAATTGATCCACAGGGGATTATTATTTATGCTAACGAGGCCGAGTTGGGACTTCTTGGGCTAAGTTCTTCCGAGTACCTGGGACAATGCTTTTTCAAATTTTTCGCTTCTGAAGAGGAAGCAAACAGAGTTCTTCATGCTTTGGAAAAAGATCAGGAGGAGGAATTTTTTACTAAACTGATTCGGCGTGATCGTTCGATTATCGATGTTTGCATTAACACAAGTATCAGTAAAGATGAGAAAGGAATTCCCGAGGGCATCTGCTGTTTTACCCGTGATATTACTTCTTACAAGCGCGATTCAGATCTGCTGTCGTACCTAAATATTTTAGGAGCCGAACTTGCGCTTACTTATGACACCCAGACCACCCTCGATAAGGTAGCAGAGCTTATTGTTCCGCGGTTTGCCTCCTGGTTTTTTATCGACGTTTTCCGGGAGGGTAGGATCGATCTGTTGAAGGTAGGCCATCAGGATCCTGCAATGCTTGAAAAAGCCTACGAGTTTCGTCAGAGGCACCCGGTAACCATTGAGGATAGTTACGGTGTGGGGAAGGTACTTCGAACTGGTGAAACCAGTTTTACTCCAGTGGTTCATGAATTTTCAACCAGCAGTTTTCCCGCTGATATCGCAGAAGACCTCCGGCAGGTGCTGAATCCGAAGTCGGTTATCGTGGTCCCGATGATTGTTAAAGAACGCATAACAGGTGCGATCAGCTTTATCTTGACCGGCGAGGGTAGCTTCTATGAAGTCTCGGATATTAGTTTTGCAAAAGATTTCGCGAACCGCATAGGACTTGCGCTGGAAAACGCCCGTTTGTATGAAGAGACACAGAGGGAGATCGCGCATCGAGTGGAAGCAGAGCAGAAGAAAGACGAGTTCATTAGCATGGCCAGCCACGAGCTGAAAACGCCTTTAACCAGTATAAAGGCCTATAATCAAATCATCGAAAAGAAGGTGAGGGACAACGAAGAAGTCTTTAAATTTGTGAACAAGGCAGCTGCGCACATTAGCCAGCTCGAGCGATTGATATCTGACCTCCTCGATGTGTCGAAAATTAATGCTGGTAAGCTCACTTATAACATCTCTAATTTCGACTTTAACCGAGCGCTGAGGGAAAGCGTAGAAAGCGTCCAGCACACAGCCCCCACTCATCAAATCCTTATCGAGGAAACGGCTGATGTGGTATTCCGTGGAGATAAATTGCGAATAGAACAAGTGATTATTAACTTCCTGACTAATGCCATTAAATATTCCCCCAAAGCGGATAAAGTGATTGTTAGGTCACGCGTCCAGAACGACAATATCATCGTCTCCATTCAAGATTTTGGCATCGGTATAGAAAAAGAGAATCTGAATAAATTGTTTGACAGATTCTATAGGGTGGAGAACTCGGCTATGAAGTACAGTGGCCTGGGACTAGGTCTTTTCATTGCTTCTGAAATATTACATGGGCATCAAGGTTCTTTTTGGATTGAAAGTGAACCGGGCAAGGGCTCTACCTTTTTCTTTTGTCTCCCTTTACATAACAAGCATCACCAACCTCCGATTAGCCAGCAGTTCATTTATAAAGACGGCTCTATAACTGTAGAATTTAAGCCGGCAGAAAATATAGTGGAAGCCTGCTGGTCCGGGTTTCAGACGATCGAATCAATAAACAAAGGCGTGGAAGAGATTGCAAGGATTATTCAGGAAAGTAATTGTGTCAAAGTACTGAACGACAACACGGAGGTGCAGGGAAACTGGTCTCAGGCTGCTGATGAGGGACGCCATGTCTGGGTTCCTACCCTGGAGCAGGCCGGATTGCGTTACTTCGCCTGGGTGCAATCGCCCAGCTCTTTCAGTCAACTGTCAGCAATGAAAACTGCCAGTACCGATCTTGGCAAGGTTGTGGTTCGTTTCTTTGAGAATGCCGATCAGGCAAAAGCCTGGCTCAAAAGTGTTGATTAATCTCCTTAACCCTAAAAGACTTATAATTTCTGAAACTCTTTTTTAGGCTTAAACGTATCCACCGGATGCAAGTTATAAGAGGTGAAAACCTGGGCACCTAAGTTCTGTAGCTCGGATTAGTGGAACCGCTGCATCATCGTGTATTTAAGTAGATAGGTATTGAAAGTAGAAGATTTTTTTCAATTAGCCAGCGATATTTTCTGTGTTGTGGGTGCAGATGGATACTTTAAAAAAGTAAATCCTGCGTTCTGCAATATACTTGGCTATTCAGAAGAACAGCTGCTTTCTAAACCTGCCGTTTGCTTTATTTATCCAGGTGATGCTGACACTACCCTCGGCGCTTATAAGGATCCTGGAAATCCCCCGGAAATTTTTCAGAACCGATATTTAACTGCTAGTGGAGCTATAAAGTGGCTTTCCTGGGGTAAAGTAATTTTGGCTGATGACGGGTATTTTTACGCATCAGCAAGAGACGTTACCCACGAGAAGGAACTGGCAAAGCGACTCTGCCAGTCCAATAAAGAACTCCAGACTATTCTTGATTCTACTGTTGATATCATTTGCTCTATTAGTGCGGAAGGGACGTTTTTGTCCATGAATAAGGCTGTTGAGAGTGTTTTGGGATATAGCGCCGAAGAAGTGATTGGCAAAGCTTCTAATGAATTCGTATACCCACCAGACCTGGCCGCGACAAAAGCCACAGCCCGCGAGATTTTGGCTGGAGCAGAAATCACTAACTTTGAAAACAGGTACTTTAGAAAAGACGGATCAGTGATCTCTATTGTTTGGTCGGCTAACTGGTCGGAAGAGCGACAGGCTGTATTTTGTATAGGGCGAAATGCGGTACAACGGAAAAAGCAAGAGGAGCTACTGATACAAAGTGAACAGCGTTTCAGAGGTTTGGTTGAAGAAGGGACCGATTTTATCCTCATATTAAATGCTGAGGGGAAATATATCTATGCCAGCTCTAATGTTTCCCGACTAGGATATACAGCAGAATACTTAGTTGAAAAGACCCCTTTTGATTTAACCCATCCTGATGATCTGCAGATGCTTCTGGCAAATTTTCAAAAGGTCTTAGATTCTGATCGAGTTAAGGTTCCAACGTTTCGTTTCCGACACGCGGATGGTTCCTGGCGCTATTTAAGTACTGTAGCTACTAACAGGTTGCACGACCCCTCTATTCGGGGAATTGTGGCAAACGCAAGGGATGTTACTGAACTGATGATTCAGAACCTCAACCTGGAGCTAGAGCTGGAGGTGCTGGAAATGAATACATGCTCCACTTATTCCACAAGCGCAATAGTGGGGCGGTACTTGCAGGGTTTATCCAAATTGTTTACGCACATGAAATTTGATGTGAATTTGGTGAACAGACATCGTACACATCTTATTCCGCTGTTTGAAGAGAATGAGTTGCCTGCGGTTTTAAGGGATGGGCAGCGAAATGAGTTTCGCATTACGCCTGATCGGGGTGCTTGTGGAGCTGCAGCCTTTTATAAACAAGCTGTAATTGTAGAGGACGTCAACCAACATCCTGCCACCAGCACTCTTAAAGATTTTTTGGCTAGCATCAACATTCGTTCCTGTTGGTCGTATCCTATAATAAATGAAAGTGAGGAGGTTGTTGCCACTTTGGCTGTTCATCAGGATGTTGTTAAAAGACCTGATGAGTCTGACGAAGTGCTTATTAGCCGGGCAGTTACAATCCTGAAGATCATACTACAAAGTCAGCAAACCCGGACGAATTTGCAACTTAGTAGTGAACGTCATCGCTATGCAACGATGGCTGCCAACGACGCCATTTATGATTGGGATATCGTCCACGACGAGTTGTTCTGGGGCGAGGGATTCGAAAAAGTGCTTGGGTATAAGGAAGATACTACTTGCATTAGCTGGTGGGTGGAGCGGCTTCACCCTGACGATTTAGAATCTATAAATTCGTCTTTGCAATGTGTACTTGGCGATAAAGATAAATGCTACTGGCAGGCGGAGTACCGCTGGAGAAAAGCGGACGGCACTTATGCGCATATAGTAGAGAGTAGTTACATCATCAGGGATTCCGAAAGACGGGCCGTTCGGATGGTAGGCGCTCTGCAGGATATTACCAGGATAAAAGAACATCAACAGCAGATATTAAAACAAAACAAGCTGTTAAGGGAGATTGCCCAGATAAACTCTCACCATATCCGTAAACCGCTTGCTAATATACTGGGCCTTATTGAGGCCGTGAAGCATTCAGACCAGGAGAGCTTGCCCGAATTACTGGCGCTGCTGGGGCGCAGCGGTGAGGAACTGGATGAAATTATCCGGGAAATAGCGAGGAAAACGATCGCTTAAGCCCTTTTGGTACAAACTAAACCTGTGTTTTGAGCCGTTTTAACAGTAGTTCAAAAACAACGTGATATTCTTCTAAATTTGTAGATCGAAAAGCACTTTACTTTCATCCGGATGTCGCATAAATGGTTTGTTTTGTCCCTGCTTCTACTACTGTCAGCACTCAGTAGTATAGCGCAAACCGACTCTGCGCAGGACGCGACCTCACAACCGCGTCAAATATACAGACGCCCTGTCTACCTCGATTCAACTGCTCTGGCTCTTCGGCAGGCCCGAAAAGATTCTATTCAGCGGGCGCAGGATTCTTTAAAGGCCATCGGAGATTCTCTGGCACTGGTATGGATTAAGCGGCCGGATCCGAATAGGCCTAACCGGTTTCTCGACAGTTTGATGGAGGAGTACCAGGTGAAGAACCTCGATTTCGCCGCTTGGGCTGCGAAATTCCCTAAAAAGGAAAAGCGTTATATGGAGGGTTCTCTTCGTAAAAAGGGCGAGGTTTGGGTTATCGCCATAATTTTCCTACTACTGAGTTTCTTTGCCATTCTCCGGAACTTGTTTGCTAAGGAGCTGAATTCAATAATGCACGCGTTTTACAGTAATAGAGTTTTAGGGCAGATAAATAAGGAAGACCGGTTTTTCAATTCCTGGCCTTTTGTTTTTCTATATCTGCTTTTCGGTTTTACCATTGGTCTTTTCCTCTATCAATGCGGTAAGTACTTCCAGCTGTCCTACAGCTACACCGGCTTTGATTGGTTTGTGCGTCTATCGGTAGTGGTCATTGCGGTGTATACTTTGAAAATTCTGGTGGTAAGGTTACTTGGCTTTCTTTTCGACGCCCGCAAAATGGTGAAGGAATACGTATCAATACTTTACTTAAGTTATTTCAACGCGGCCTTGTTATTCCTGCCCATTGTTATTGCCTTTAGTCTTAGTCCCGCCCGCTATGCTCCTTTTTATATTTATATCTCTTTTCTGCTGATTGGCTGCACTTTCTTCTTCCAGTTCCTCAGGGCGATTACCAATATTTTGTCAGGGCATAAGTTTCCTATAATCTATTTATTTATCTATCTTTGTGCCCTCGAAATTTGTCCTATTTTGATTTTAGTTAAGGCCTTAAGGTTCTAGAGAAATATGCAGCCAACTGATGCTAGAAAGAAAAAAGTAAAAAGTATACTGGTTACTTTACCCAAGCCAGAGACAGAGAAATCACCTTATTATGATTTGGCCAAGAAATATAACGTAAAGGTCGACTTTCGTTCATTTATTCACGTCGAAGGGGTGCCTGCAAAGGACTTTCGGAAAGAAAAAATAAACCTACCTGATTATACTGCCGTTATCTTCACCAGTCGCAATGCAGCTGATCACTTTTTCAGGATCTGCGAGGAGATGCGGTATGAAGTACCCGCAGAAATGAAGTACTTCTGTCTCTCTGAAACTATTGCCTTGTACTTGCAGAAATACATCCAATACAGGAAACGGAAGATATTTTTTGGCAAACAAACCGCTGCTGATTTGGCGGAGGTATTGAAAAAACACGCGTCTGAGAAATTTTTGTATCCTTGTTCAGATGTGGCGACAGAAGAAACACAAAAGTTTTTGCAGGAGAACGGATACGACTTCACGCCGGCAGTTCTTTTTAGAACTGTTTGTAGTGATCTTTCAGATCTAGCCGACGTGTTTTATGATGTGATAGCGTTCTTTAGTCCTTCGAGTATCCAGTCTTTGTACAAAAACTTCCCTGACTTTCAGCAGAATAATACCCGCATTGCTGCCTTCGGGGCCAGTACTCAAAAAGCAATTCTGGACAGAAGCCTTATCGTTGACATTCCCGCACCTACGCCTAGTGCACCAAGTATGACTATGGCGATCGAACAGTATATCAAGCAGGTTAATAAGTAAGATGACCTGCTTATTTTCTCCTATCATTAAAAGTTTCTGGTAACATTTTATTTTCCCTGCACGTAACAGTGGGGTGTTATGAGAATTTGTGTATTTGGCTAGCTGAAAGATTGTTAGAAAGGTTTCCAAATGCCGGATTTTATAATAATTTTATTTTTTCAATATTTTATATTAGAAAAATTTTTGAAGGGTACTATCTATTGGTAAGATGAGAAAAATTTACATTAGCGTTCTTGCTTTAATTACTGTGATTTCTACCGGATGTGGTAGAGGAGGTGGGGGTGAGTTAATTGGGGTGAGAAGTAGGAAAATCAAGACTACTCAAATTCCTCTGGGGATGGTGTACATACCCGCCGGGACTTTCGTGATGGGGCAAACCGACCAGGACATTACTGCCGCGCAAATAGCGCAAAATAAGCAGGTAACTGTTCAGGCCTTTTACATGGATGAGACCGAGATTACGAACAGCGAATATAAGCAGTTTGTAAACTGGGTGCGCGATTCAATCGCTATTACTGATTACCTGAAAGATGATCAGTTTTACATCAAGCCAAAAGGAAAAGATGCTTCTGCTAATGCCAACGGACAGAAATTTATCGACTGGAAGAAGGTTGGTAATGGCTCTGCCATCTGGGGCGGCGGGAAGAAAAAAGGTTCGAATAATGCCTCCAAACTGCAGGATATGTATTATCAGGGCGACGACCGCATTTTTGATCGTAATGAGGTGGATGTTCGATTGTTGAAATACAACTTTGCCGTTATGAAACAGCGGGAAGCCGCTAACTTCCGGGGGGACAAATCGAAAAAACGTTCAGACTTCATTCTTCGTGATACTGTCGCAATCTATCCTGATACGCTCGTTTGGTTAGCGGACTTTGCCTATGCTCAGAATGAGCCACTGGTAGAGGGTTATTTTTCACACCCTTCTTTTGAAAATTATCCGGTAGTTGGAGTGACCTGGCGTCAGGCACGTGCATTCACCGTTTGGCGTACACGATTGTATGAAGGATATGCTCAAAGCCGTGGAATGCCTCGTTTAAGTCGCCTTCCGTTCGAACTACCTACAGAAGCTGAATTCGAATATGCTGCACGTGGAGGAAGGATCGGAAACGATTACCCTTGGGGAGGCCCTTATATCCGTAACGCAAAAGGATGTTTGATGGCGAACTTCAAGCCAGGACGCGGTAACTACATCGACGACGGTGGTGCATTTACAGTAAATGTGAAATCTTATTTCCCTAACGACTTCGGTTTATATAACATGGCAGGTAACGTATCTGAGTGGACAGCGTCTGCGTTCGATGAATCTGCCTCTACATTCGTACACGATTTGAACCCAACCTTCAATTATGAAGCGAAGGCCAGTGATCCGGAAGTAATGAAAAGAAAGGTGATTAGAGGAGGTTCCTGGAAAGACATTGGTTATTTCCTTCAAAACTCAACCCGCGCTTTTGAATATCAGGACACTGCAAAATCGTACATTGGTTTCCGTTGTGTAACTAAGTTCCCTGGAAGAGATATAAGAGACAGAATGTAATCTTGGTAAAAAACAAAAAATCATAAATAAAAAACATCTAATTAACTTTTACAGAATTAACCTTTAAAAACAAATGGCAGGTAAGAAAAAATTTGACTGGTTGCACGTAGCAATATCTTGGGGAGCAACAATCGTAATCCTTGGTGCATTATTTAAAATTCTTCACTTAGGAGGTGTTTGGGGTAACTACATGATCGGTGTAGGTCTTGGAGTTGAAGCTTTCCTATTCTTCTTAACAGGGTTTTTCCCACCAAAACCAGATCCGGCCTGGCATAAAGTATATCCGGAATTAGCTGATGATTTTGATGGTGAGCTACCAAAAGTTAGCGCAAGACCAACAGCAGCTCCCGCAGCTTCTAACACAGCAGCTTTAGATAAAATGCTTGCTGACGCCAAGATCGGTCCTGAATTGATCGAGAGCCTTGGTACAGGTTTGAGAACTTTCGGCGATAAAGTTGCTGCAATTTCTAATGTAGCTGATGCGGCTACTACTACAAATGAGTTTACATCTAAAGTAAAAGCCGCTACAACTGGCTTCGATAAATTAAGTAACGCTTTTGAGCAAGCTTCAGCTAACCTGGTAGAAATGGCTAACACTAACGTGGATTCAAAAGCTTACCATGAGCAGGTGAACAACCTTGCGAAAAATCTATCTGCATTGAACGCAGTCTACGAACTGGAGCTGCAAGACTCAAGTGCGCACTTGAAATCAATGAATAAATTCTATCAGAATCTTTCATTAACCATGCAAAACTTTAACGAGTCGATGGATGATTCTAAGCAGTTCAAAGAAGAAGTAGGCCGTCTGGCAAAAAATCTTTCTTCACTGAATGCGGTCTATGGAAACATGCTCTCAGCAATGAACCAGCCCAGAGTTTAAATAAATTACTAATTATTTGTTGTTGAACTTAATTCTTTTTTAAGAAATATAGAATAAAACATGGCTGGAGGAAAAGAATCAGCAAGGCAGAAGATGATCAATATCATGTATTTGGTATTGCTCGCCATGCTCGCCTTAAACGTCTCCGAAACGATATTGAATGCTTTTAAAAACATCAATGACAGTTTGGAGACCTCAAGAAAAAATGTGGATGCAAGTGTTAGTCAGCTTGTAGCCGCATTTGAAAGTACGAAATTAAAGGAGGAGCCTCAGCGGGCTCAGCCTATCTACGAGAAAGCGAAACAAGCGCAAAAGATAGCAGGTGATCTAAACACCTATATCGAGACCTTAAAACAAAAGTTCGTTACAGCTGGTCAGGGTATTGATCCTGCGAGCGGCGACCTGGTTGAACGTGGTAACGTAGATATCGCTCCTGGAATTATGATCAACCAGAAAGAAGGTGCGAAGTTAAAGCAACAGATTAACGACACTCGTGAGAAGTTGTTAGCCCTTCTGGATGCAAAAGATCGCGCCAGTGTAACATTCTCTCTGGAAGCAAAAGATCCTGAGAAACTGGTAAACGGCGTACGGAAAAGTTGGGAAGAGAATAACTTCGGTGAAGGTACTCCCCTTACTGCAGCAATGACGATCTTGACAAAGATTCAGTCGGATGTAAAGAACGCAGAGTCTGATGTGATCAAGAAGCTGTTCGGTAAAATGGATCAGGCAGTGGTGAACCTGGATAAGTTTGCAGCGGTAGCAGTAGCTCCTACTTCCTACTTAATTCAAGGTCAGCCCTACACGGCAGAAGTCTTTTTGACCGCTTACGATTCAAAAGCGAATCCTTCTATCACGGTGAATGGATCTCCACTATCAGTTAAAGATGGAAGAGGGATGTATTCGGTGAATACCGGAAGAGAAGGGGTGTTTTCCTGGAAAGGAAGAATCCTGGTAAAACAGACTGACGGATCAGTGAAAGAATACTTCACTCCAGAGCAGAAATACCAGGTAGCACGTCCATCTGCGACTATTTCGCCAACTAAGATGAACGTATTCTACATTGGAGTTCCAAACCCGGTATCTATTTCAGCTCCTGGTATCCCTAAAGAAAGCTTACGCGTAAGCATGTCTGGTGGTAGCATTTCAGGAACGAACGGAGAATATACAGTAAGGGTAACTTCTCCAGGGACAGCTAAAGTAACCGTATCTGCTGATGTAGGCGGTAAGGTTCAAGCAATCGGTACGACAGATTTCCGTGTAAAACGTATTCCTGACCCAATTGCGAAATTCGCTGGTAAGACAGGTGGTTCAATGCCGTCTGTTGCAATCAAAGCGCAAAGCAGCCTGTTTGCAGTACTTGAAGGCTTCGAGTTTGACGCTAAATTTAACGTTACTCGCTTTACGATGATCGTACAGAAACCTCGTCAGGATCCTGTTGTGATCCAGGGTAGCGGAAACGATCTTAACGCTGCAATGCGGTCTGCGCTTGCTGGAATTGGTCCTGGCTCACGTGTGATTTTCGATAACATCATTGCTGTAGGTCCTGATGGAAGTTCCAGACAGCTAAACTCTATTCCATTAACAGCTAACTAAAATGATTATGAAAAGGATAAGCTTTGTTTTGCTCTTAAGTGTGGTTGGTACAGGTGCCTTCGCTCAGCAAGCTAACTTGAATAATTCTACAAAGCCGAACTCGGTAGCTACAGAAAAACCGTTGGACGGCCACTTTAAAAAGGATAATATCCTGAATGCTAAGGTAACTCCTTATGCACATCTTCGGGAAGCTGATGTGATGTTCCAGAAGCGCATCTGGCGTGAGATTGATTTGAGGGAGAAAATGAACAGTATTTTTACTTCTCCTAAATCAAGGCTTATTGATGTAATCATGGAAGCTGTTATGGCAGGTGAACTCACGGCCTACGATGCTACCCCTGGTAAAGGAGCTGCAGGCGACGAGTTCAGCAACATTTTGAAACCTGAGCAGGTGATGGGTAAGCTGGCTGATAGCGTATTGATCCCAGAGTTCAACGCAAACGGAGAGCAGATCGGTTCGAGAATGTCTGCTGGCGAGTTTAACCCAGACAGTATTGTTCGCTTTCAATTGAAAGAGGACTGGATCTTTGACAAGCAGCGTTCTATTTACGAGCCCCGTATCATCGGTATTGCTCCGATGGTGAAAATCAAAGCAGCTGGCCAGGATTTGGGTGAAGTTCCAGCGTTCTGGATCTATTTCCCTGAGGCTCGCCACGTATTCGTAACCAAAGAAGTGGTTAGCAGAAGCAATGACGCTACGGGACTTAGTTACGACGACATGTTTATGAAGCGTTTGTTCTCCAGCTATATCGTAAAAGAATCGAACCCTGAGGATCTGCGAATTAAGGATTATGCTCAAGGCATCGACAAGCTGTACGAATCCGAAAGGGTTAAAAAGGAGCTTCTTGATTATGAGCACGATTTGTGGTCATATTAACAGATAAAATCTAATTTAAATGCCCGGTTAGTGTTAAGCTAGCCGGGCATTTTTGTTTTCGGGATATCTTTATAAAGTATTTCTATTCAGGATATTCGGCGGGAGTTTTTTTATTGATGTCGAAGTAGCTGAGCACGGCTTCTGTTTGTTTGGTGTTCAAAACGGCTTTCAGCTCTTCTGGTGTGGCTTCTCTTACTTTTTTTACCGATTTAAAGTGCTTTAAAAGCTTTTCTGCGGAAGTTTTTCCAATTCCGGGTATCCTATTCAGCTCGGTCGCTAAAGTTCCCTTGTCGCGTTTGCTTCTGTGGAAGGTAATCCCGAAGCGGTGCGCTTCATCCCGCATGTGCTGAATTATTTTTAAAGTCTCGGATTTCTTGTCGAGATATAAAGGATACTGATCCCCCGGATAGAAGATTTCTTCGAGCCGCTTGGCAATACCGATCACCGTAAGCTGAGTTTCGATCCCGAGCAGCTTCAGGCTTTTCAGCGCTGCTGAAAGCTGACCCTTACCTCCGTCAATTACTACTAATTGTGGCAGCGGGTTCCCTTCTTCCAGCATTCTCCGATAGCGGCGGTACACGGCTTCCTCCATCGTGGCGAAATCATTAGGGCCTTCTACTGTTTTTACGTTGAAGTGTCTGTATTCCTTTTTGCACGGCTTCCCATCCTTGAAAACAACTATCGCAGAGACCGGGTACTTTCCCTGGAAGTTTGAGTTATCAAAACACTCGATATGCCGGGGTAGTGTATTTAGCCGCAGGTCTTTCATCATCTGCGTGAGGAGGCGTTCTGTGCGTACTTCCGGGTTCAGCTTCTCGTACTGGTCCAGCTTTTCCCGCATGAAAAAGCTCACGTTCTTTTGAGAAAGGTCCAGCAGCTTTTTTTTCTCGCCCAACTTTGGAACGGTAAAGCGGATGCCTGTATCTTCCAGCTCCAATTCAAATGGAACTATGATCTCTTTCGAGTGACTGTTAAAACGGGTACGGAATTCCGAGATGGCAATGCTTAGAATCTCTGCGTCGGTTTCGTCCAGACGTTTCTTTATTTCAAGCGTTTGTGTTTGAATGACGGTTCCATTCATCACCTTCAAGAAATTCACAAAGGCGTGCTTTTCATCTGAAGCGATACTGAATACATCCACATCTGTAATGGAAGAGTTGACAATGGTGGACTTGCTTTGATATTTTTCCAGCAAGTCGTATTGCCTTTTCAGGCGATGAGCCAGCTCAAAGTTTAGGTCTGCTACAGCCTGCTCTAGACCAGTCTTTACTTTCCGGATCACCACCCCAGTTTTCCCATTCAGGATGTCTTTGATGTCTTCGATATTCTGCTCGTAGTCTTCTGGCGATTGCAGGGCCTGACAAGGTCCTTTGCAATTCCCGATCTGGTACTCGAGGCAGACTTTGAACTTGCCGGCCGCAATATTGTCGGTTGTTAAGGGAAGATTGCAGGTTCTCAAAGGATAGATTTCCTTAACAAGGTCCAAAATAGTATGCATCATACTGACCGATGCATAAGGGCCCAGGTATTTAGATCCGTCCTTCACGATACGTCTTGTCCAGTAGATTCTTGGGAAGGGTTCATTTTTGATGACAATCCAGGGATAGGTCTTGTCATCTTTAAGCATCACGTTGTACCGCGGTTGATGCTTTTTGATCAAGCTGTTTTCCAAAAGCCAGGCATCAATCTCGGTATCAACAATAGTAAAAGTGATATTCGCGATCTTACTTACCAGAACCCTCGTCTTCGCATTGATTCTGTAATTGTCTTTATTGAAGTAGGAAGAAACCCGGTTTTTCAAGTTCTTCGCTTTCCCTATATAAATCAATTCACCATGGGCATCCCAGTACTGGTAGACACCTGGTTTTTGAGGAATTTTTTTTAATGCAGCCCTATAGTCAAACTTCTCCATACCGCTATCCTTTCAAAACACTAAAACCGCGCCGATTGTGACGCAGGTTTGGTGGTTGTTGCAGGTTTTTGTGCGGGCGCAGGTTTGGTTGTTGGAGCTGTCGTGCTGGCTGCAGGTGTCGGAGTTACTGCTGTTGAATCAGCTGCTGCCGGACGAGGGGCATAAGCATCGCAGTTAATGGTAATACTTCCTCCACCCTGAGGTGGCTCAAAATCTCCTTTAGAATAGTTCAGCGTCTTGTCCGCATATACTTTCTTCATGTACAAGGCAAATACCGGAAGTGCCGAGTTAGCACCTTCCCCCTGATTCATATTGATAAACCTGATAGCCCGATCTTCAGCTCCAGTCCACACTCCGGTAACGAGCTGAGGTGTGATGCCGATGAACCAGCCGTCAGAGTGGTTCTGAGTGGTTCCCGTTTTCCCGCCAATTGGATTTAGCAGCCGGTAGCGCGGGCCTCTTAGTCTTAGTCCCGTTCCTTGTTGTACCACCGCTTTGAGCATGTCCACCATTGCGTAGGCTGTCTGAGGATTTAGTGCAACAACGACCCTTGGCTTTTTCTCGTATAGGACGTTTCCGTTCTTGTCCTCTATCCTAAGAAGATATAGAGGCTCCGTCCACACGCCATGATTTACAAATACAGAATACGCACCCACCATGTCATACAAGGAAGCTTCAAAGGATCCAAGACAGATGGAAGGCAAAGCCGGAACGTCACTGGTAATTCCCATTCTTTTGGTTAAGGTTGAGACAGCAGTTTCTCCCACCTGTTTCATCACTCTTGCCGTAATGTAGTTTTCGGAATGTGCCAAGGCAGTTTTAAGAGTAATATATCCAGGAATCGGCTTGTGAGCGCGGGGAGTCCAGCCATTGATGGTCACCGGCTCATTCGGCATTTTATAGCAGGGCGAATATCCCTCGTTAATAGCGGCAGCGTACGTGAACGGCTTAGCCGTTGATCCCACTTGCCGGCGGCCCATCTTCACCTGATCATACTTGAAATGTTCGTAGTCGATGCCACCTACCCAAGCCCGCACATAGCCAGTATGGGGTTCCATAGACATCATTGCATTCCGAAGCATCAACTTGTAATATTTTACTGAATCCAGCGGGCTCATCGTCGTATCTTTTTCTCCCTTCCAGGTGAAGACAGACATCTTAACCGGCGTCTTGAAGTTCTCCAGGATTTCACCTTCGGTAAAGCCCTCTTCCTTCATCTGACGGTAGCGGTCAGACCGCTTCATCCCCTGCTCGAGGATCTGTTCCGCTTCTTCAAAGGCGAAAGGATTTCTTCCTCTCCACTGTTTCTTAAATTGATTTTGAAGCTCCCGTATGTATTCTTTCTGCGCCTGCTCTGCATAGCGCTGCATCTTCGAATTGATGGTTGTATAGATTCTAAGTCCATCTCTATCCAAGTCGTAAGGAGTGCCATCCGCTTTTTCAATTTTCTGATCAACGAAAATTTTCTGAATCTCTTTTTTCAGAACAGCCCGGAAATACGGAGCAGCCCCCTCATTATGATCGATAGGATTTAGTGCCAGAACCAGCGGCTTTTGCTTGAGCTCTGCTGCCTCAGAATCGCTGATAAAACTTGCCTTATGCATGTTCTCCAGTACAGTATTTCTTCTGGCTAGCGCTCTTTCAGGGTTCCGCACCGGAGAGTACATCGACGGCCCTTTCAGCATTCCAACTAGTACAGCAGCCTGTTCAGGCTTTAGCTTGTCAGGTGTAGTGTTGAAATAGGTCTTCGCCGCTGATTTAATTCCAAAGCTATTGTAGGAGCCGAAATCTACCGTGTTTAAATACATGGTGATGATTTCTTCCTTCGTGTAGTTTCTTTCCAGCTTGATCGCAATAATCCACTCTTGAAGTTTCTGAATGAAGCGCTTGAAAGGATTTCTTGATCTGCCCTCTTCCTGAAAAAGATTAAGAGCCAGCTGTTGGGTAATGGTACTTGCACCTTGTTTTTTTCCGACCAGGTTGTAATAGATGATCGTGAAAGTTCTTTTAAAATCGATACCCGAATGGTCGTAAAAACGAGTGTCCTCGGTAGCGATCAACGCATTAATTACATTTGGAGAAATTTGATCGTAACGAACGTTGGATCTGTTTTGGACAAAATATGTTCCCAAAACTTCTCCATCTTCGGATATAACCTCAGAAGCAAGATTACTTTTGGGGTTTTCAAGATCGCGAAAAGAAGGTAACTGGCCAAAAAGCCCCAGTCCGATGCTAAAAAGAAGGATGATACCAAACGCTACAACTCCAATTACGATTTTCCAAAAGGTGATGGTATATCTACTTATTTCTTCTTTAGTTAATGCAGTTGATTTACGAGGCATATTTATCTGCTGTTCTTATAAAATTCCTGATACGCTGTAATCTGCGCGTTATTGTTCAATTTTTCTAACTCGTCTTTAGTGATCACAAAGGTATTGTATTTTTCCGGAGCCTGCTTGATAATATCTCTGATGAGCGGCAGAATGGCCTTTTCGTAGCTGCTAGCATCGTTTAGACTGCTAAACGACCCGATGTAAATCAATTGATTCTCGTTGTTAACGTTTTTCAGTTGATGTTTCAATTGCATGCCCGAAAATCGGGATCTATTGAACTGTCCAATTCCAAATCTCGATGAGTTCAAATTGGCTCCCGCGTCCATCACGTTTACTATGAAATAATACTCTCCTGACTCTGGAAGCGTATAGGCCGGTTTCACGGTAGGAGTGGATTTGTCTACCGGCCTTCCAGTGACAAGTTCAGCTGTCGGTTCTGTGCTCTCTGCTGCGTTGACATTTTGCGGTACAGGAGCGATTTCGGGTTGTTTTGAAACTGCCGCCTGTTCATTAGCTGATGCCGTAGAGGGGGCGGGCTTTGCAATAGGCTGAGTAGTAGCCCAAACGCCCTTTTGCTCATTCACCGGCTCTATATAGAAGGAGTCATCAGGATTAAAGTCTGTTAACGCGGTAGGTCTGTTGGTGAAAGCATCTCGGTTTGCCGCGATGTACTCCAGCTGTTGTTTAACAAGTGGCGTAATAAACTTGTCGTCCTGGAAGTTCGCAGTTAGCTGCTGCAGCGAGCTTTCAAAAGCAGGCAGTTTCTGAAGATGCCCTAAAGACAGTGAAGAAAGGTAGGCCAGTTGAGGTGACAGCCGATTGTTCCCAAATTGCTGCTCCAGACGTGATACCTGCTCAAGTACTTGGTCGTATTTACGTTCCACATACAGATCATAGATCTGATTATAGGCCCGCGATAGCTCCGCGTCTTTTTCGCTGTCTCGGCTACTGAACTGCGGGTCTTTAATTACCCTTGCGAAGGGCGATTCTGGATGCCTGCTCAGGAGGTAGTTCTTATATTCTTCTGATTTCTTCTCATCCAAAGTGCTGTAAAGGCGATACAGATGATAGTATACCGGTAGTTTGTAGGTGCTTTCCGGCACTTGGGTTAGGAGTCTTTCAAATGTTTTGATCGCCTCACGGTTGTCTTTGAGTTCATCCTTATAAAACGTAGCGATATCATAATAGGCTTCCGCAATGCGCTGATTGGAGGCTTGTACCGCTGTTTCTGTGAAGGGTAAATTGCTGATGTAGGAGTTCCTCAATACTTCCGGACTTACCGACGATGGGCTTGTGCTCACTGGAAGCCCAACAGGAGCGTCAGGATCGTCAGGAATAGCGGCGTTCGCATCTGCCAGACTTTTGGTGCTTCTGCGCCAGTTATCTTCCAGTTTTCTATTGCCCCAGCGCTTTCTAAAGTCGAGTGCGCCCTGGGCTAGTGCCGAGCTGTTGTTGAAATAGAATTTTCCATCCATGTTCGAAAGAGCAGGCTGGTCAAGTGCCGCAGTTTGAGTTCCCGGGTTACCGGCATCAACAGTTGGTACTGCTGATTTTTCTTTGTGCAGGCGGATAAAGGCGGCTATCCGTTCTTCGCGTTCTGCTTCGGGTAGGCGGGCAAGCATTTGTAGCGTGTCTTCACGGCCAACAACCCGGTACCTGTTCGCAAGCAAATCAAGGTTCGAAGCTTTTTTTCTTATCAGGTCATACCCTGCAAAAGAAGGTGATAACGTAGCTGTGGTACTATCATAGTAGGATTTAGCCGTTACATAGTCTCCATTACGAAAATGGATATCTGCGATCTTTAAGTAGGATAGACCCTTTTGGTTTTGATTTCTGGTGCTTTGGCGTATCGACTGGTTATAGTTTTCTATGGCTCTTTCGTTTTCATTCCGGTCTGCATAAATATCCCCCATCCGAGCGTAGATCTGATCGATAAAATCTTTGTTCTTTTCGTTTCGAATCATCGACCTTAATCGGCTAATCTGATCCGCATTCTGCCCGCTCAGCCGGTCTTCTACCCCAATTCTATTTAAGGCCGCATTGAAAGCCATGTCAAAGGGGGCGTTGCTTTTTACAACTTTCCGGTAGTTCGTATACGCCTCCTCTAGCTGATTATTTCTTTCCTGAAGTTGGGCCAGGATGAAAGTCCATCTAATCCTATTCTGTTTCGTTGCCTTTCCTTTTATCGCTTTTTTCAGCATCTCTATGGCCTCTGTTTCTTTTTCTGTACGGATGAGCAACTGCGCGTCCGTTGCATAGAAGTTGTCCGCCAGGCCCTTCAGCTTTTTAGAGGAGTCGACGTATTTTCTGGCGGTATCCAGCAGTTCAGCTGCCTCCTGGTATTTTTCCAGTTGGATTAAAGATCTTGCCTGGCCAATAAGCGAAGCTTGTCGCAAAACCACGGACTTGGGATACGTACTGTGAACGTAATTGAAAAACTCAGCAGCATTGAAAAAATTGGCTTTATAATGGTTCGCCTCTGCAATAAGGAAATACGCATCGTCGACGTATCGACTGTATAACTTGTCATTAACGATGGTGTTTGCTTTAAAAATGACCGAGTCGAGGATGGCATTCACATTTTGGGCTGCAGCCTCCGTTGGTTCTTTTTGAACGGGGAGGATCTGACTATAATCGTCAGGGATAGCAGCGTCCAAATCCCGCTGACTTTGATCAAGCAAGATCCTGGCGTTATAGATTATATTGTATCGGGCAGTTAGATTTTGCATGCCCCTGCTCGTTACGGTATCCCTCGACGAACTACACCCTCCACTGATAACAACACCCAGCAGCAAAAAAAAGAGCGGTAAATGATTGGATTTCAAAATTGACAGAAATTGACTTTTATAATAACACTTGCTTCAATAAAATATTTTATTCTCTCTCCAAATCAGGGTTAAATATACTAATCACGGTAGAACCAGATAGATTATTGATAATATATTAATTACTACTTTTGGACCGTAGATTGCAGTATACGAAATATGGAAGCTGATGATTCAAAAAACAAAGACTTTCTTGAAGAGAAGAAGAAATATCTCAACGTGTATGCTAAGTATTCGGCTCTGGGCTTCCAAATGTTTCTGATTATTGGGATCTTCACTTACATTGGTTATCGTATCGATGCTAGCAAAAGTTCAGAAGTGCCTTTGTATACTGCTTCTTTAAGTCTCGCTGGCGTGTTTATAGCCCTGTATTTAGTAATTCGTTCAATTAAGCGCTTAAAGTCTTGAGTTTTTTAAGGTTCCTTCTTCTTTTTACCGGAATTTCATTGATTCTGGCTTTTATTTTTCTAACTATTGAGGAGTCTGATTCAAAAGATTCTGTTCTTGTTCCTGATTTTTGGCTGATTTTTGGATTTCAGTATTTTATCACAGTGATAGCCTACTCTGCTTCTGTGTTCGGCCTTAGAAAAGGACCGGAAATTTCAACTTTAGTGATAATGGGAGCCCTAGCAGTGAAGATGCTTTTTTGTATGGCATTTGTTCTCGCTTACCTCCTGAAAATCAGCGTAAACGGCGTTTCCTTCGCCGTTCAATTTTTTTCTGTATATTTCTTATTTACTGCCTTTGAAGTTTATGCACTGTTACGTAACTTGCGCCACCAAAATAAAACGTAAAAAACTCGCAGTAAATGTCCTTAGCCCACATTTTAGACTCAAAAAAAATTAGATTTAGTGCTGTTTTTGCTCTTTTTTTGATTTTCTCATACCTACAAGCTCCTGCTCAAGCTACGCATGAAAATGCGCCGCATCAGTTGGAAGATACTACTTTCACCAACCAGGTGGAGAGTGATGCTCATGTTCCGGGTACCGAGCATCCCGAAGGTGAAGGCGAGCATGAGCCTTTCGATGCAACAACTGTCATCATGGAGCACATTGCTGATTCACATTCCTGGCACCTTTGGGGGCATACCTCTATCGGGCTTCCGGTGATATTGTATACCGATAAAGGTGTAGAAACTTTCTCTTCTTCCCAGTTTCATCATGGAGAGCAGCCTTACCAAGGTAAGTATTATACGTATGGTTTGGTTGAAGATAAAATCTACGTGCTGGATGCTAACGGTCAAATCGATAAAGTAGCCTCGGCTAATATCTATGATTTCTCTATTACAAAAAATATCGCAGCTATCTTTTTATCCATCGCCTTATTGCTTATCATCTTCACATCAGTAGCATCTGCATACAAGAAGAGGGTAGGGAAAGCGCCGAAGGGGTTGCAGTCGTTTATTGAGCCGATTATCTTATTTGTTCGGGATGAGATAGCTCGTCCAAACATTGGTAATCACTACGCGAAATTCATGCCTTTGCTGCTCACTTTATTCTTTTTCATCTGGATTAATAACTTGCTTGGTCTGATTCCTATTTTTCCGGGAGGGGCGAACGTTACCGGAAATATCTTTATGACCTTTGTGTTGTCGTTTATCGTGTTGTTGGCAGTAAACCTGAATGCCAATAAATACTACTGGAAGCACATATTCACTCCTGACGTGCCTTGGTGGTTGTATCCAATCATGATCCCTGTAGAATTAATCGGTGTAATTTCAAGACCTTTTGCATTGATGATTCGTTTGTATGCGAACATTTCTGCGGGTCACATCATCGTGTTGAGCTTAATTGCCCTGATCTTTATCTTCAAGTCGATTGCACTTGCTCCGGTATCGGTAGCGTTCGTGCTGTTCATGGATGTGCTTGAGTTATTGGTAGCGTTTCTTCAGGCCTTTATTTTCACGATGCTTACTGCGCTGTTTATCGGAACTGCGGTAGACGAGCATCATCATTAATTAGAAACTATTTTTAAATTATATAAATAAATACAATTATGGTAGTAGGTTCAATTGCTGCATTAGGTGCAGGATTAGCAGTTCTTGGTGCTGGTATCGGTATCGGTCAAGTAGGTGGTAAAGCTATGGACGGTATCGCTCGTCAGCCAGAAGCAGCTGGTAAAATCCAAACAGCTATGATCATCGCTGCAGCGCTTATTGAAGGTGTTGCTCTTTTCGGTGTGGTAGTAGCACTATTGGGTAACAACGTAGGAGCTTAATCCTTAAAGAGAGAACCGGAATTTAACGGTTGGTTTTTTTCCGGTTCTTTATTAAAAAAACGAATTCGAAACTCTTATAAAATAATGGAACAACTATTTGAAGGTTTACTAAATCATCACATTGGTTTTGTTGTTTGGTCAGGTCTGGCTTTTTTAATTCTACTTTTATTATTAAAGAAACTTGCCTGGAAACCAATCCTTGGCGCAATTCACGAGCGCGAGCTTTCCATCGAAACTGCTTTGGCTTCTGCAGAGAATGCAAAAGCGGAGATGGCGAGATTGACCAGCCAGAATGAAGCCTTGTTAAATCAGGCTCGTGCAGAACGCGATTTAATTTTGAAGGAAGCCAAAGAGCTTAAAGATAAGATCGTTGCTGAAGCAAAAAACAGTGCTGAGGTTGAAGGTGCGAAAATGATCGAAAAAGCGCGGGTAGAGATTGAATCTCAGAAAGCTGCTGCTTTGGCTGACGTGAAGAACCAGGTTTCTACTCTTTCAATTGAGATTGCAGAAAAAATCCTTCGTCGTCAGTTTGAGGATCAATCCAAGCAAGAAGCTTTGGTTTCTGATCTGTTGAAGGAAGTTAAATTAAACTAATTGCGAAAGGCCGAAGGTCGATTTCTAAATTGAAACTCCTAAGCCCGAAATAAAAAAAGCAATGTCTGAAATACAAGTAGCATCCCGATACGCAAAATCACTTATTGACCTTGCGCAAGAGCAAAACTCTTTGGAGCAGGTGAAGAATGATATTGCTTCTTTCCTTCAAGTTGTGCGTGATAATCCGCAACTTCAGGCGATTTTGAAAAATCCTATTATCAGCCCGGATAAGAAGCTTGGAATTCTGAACTCGTTGTTTGGAACTCTTAACCCAATGATTCTTTCTTTTTTCTCAATCGTTACGAAGAAGGGACGTTCAGTGGTGTTGTACGCAACAGCGAAGGAATTTATAAACGAATACAACCGTCGTAAGGGTATTATTAAAGCTGTTGTTACCTCAGCAGCTCCTCTTACTGAAGAAAATAAAAAACAGCTGGCAGCTGTGGTAACCGAAGCAACGAAGAAGGAAGTTCTTTTAGAAGCGAAGGTAGATCCATCGTTGATCGGCGGGTTTGTTTTAAAGGTGGGCGACAAGCAGTTCGATGCTAGTATCGCCAGCAGTTTGAACAGACTAAAAAAAGAGTTTGCACAGGGGTAGTAAGCTCTAAACTAAACTCGATTGAAGCCGATGATTGCCACGTTGCTACGGCACGGCCCAGTACGAGCGGAAAACGAAACCCCAGGTAATCAAAGAAATAAAATAGATTTACAAATAAATATTTATAAATAAAACTATGGTAGAGGTAAGACCAGATGAAGTTTCGGCGATTTTGCGTCAGCAGTTGTCGGGCTTTAAATCAGAGGCCGAACTTGAAGAAGTTGGTACGGTGCTGCAAGTGGGCGATGGTATCGCTCGTGTGTACGGCCTTACCAAAGTACAATCAGGAGAACTGGTTGAATTTGAGAACGGATTACAAGGTATTGTATTAAACCTTGAAGAAGATAATGTGGGTGTTGTATTGTTGGGAGAGTATTCGGAAATTAAAGAAGGCGATACCATTAAAAGAACCAACCGTATCGGTTCGATCAAAGTGGGAGACGGCATGCTTGGGCGTGTTGTAAACACACTTGGTCAGCCAATCGACGGTAAAGGTCCTATTGCTGGTGACGTTTATGAGATGCCTATCGAGCGTAAAGCGCCTGGAGTAATCTATCGTCAGCCGGTAAACGAGCCACTGCAAACAGGTATCAAAGCGATCGATGCGATGATCCCGATCGGCCGTGGTCAGCGTGAGTTGGTTATCGGTGACCGTCAAACAGGTAAAACTGCCGTTTGTATCGATACCATCATCAACCAAAAAGAGTTTTACGAAGCTGGTCAGCCAGTTTATTGTATATACGTTGCTGTTGGACAAAAGAATTCTACGGTAGCCAACATCGTTCGTACGTTAGAGGAGAACGGAGCTATGCCGTACACGGTAGTAGTTGCTGCTTCTGCATCTGATCCAGCTCCAATGCAGTTCTTTGCACCATTTGCAGGTGCTGCTATTGGTGAGTTCTTCCGTGATACAGGACGTCCTGCTTTGATCATCTATGATGATTTGTCAAAACAGGCAGTAGCCTACCGCGAGGTATCTCTTCTGCTTCGTCGTCCTCCAGGCCGTGAGGCTTATCCTGGAGACGTGTTCTATCTTCACAGTCGTTTGTTAGAGCGTGCTGCTAAGATCAACGCTTCTGACGAGATTGCCAGAAACATGAACGACCTTCCAGAGTCGATCAAGCATTTGGTGAAAGGTGGTGGGTCATTGACAGCGCTTCCAATTATCGAGACACAAGCTGGAGACGTTTCTGCATATATCCCAACTAACGTAATCTCTATTACGGATGGTCAGATCTTCCTTGAGTCGAACTTGTTCAACGCTGGGGTTCGTCCTGCGATCAACGTAGGTATTTCCGTATCTCGTGTGGGTGGTAACGCTCAGATCAAATCGATGAAGAAGGTTGCTGGTACGCTTAAACTAGACCAGGCTCAATACCGTGAGTTGGAGGCGTTCTCGAAGTTCGGTTCTGACCTAGATGCCGCTACCAAGGCAGTTCTTGATAAAGGAGCACGCAACGTGGAAATCCTTAAGCAGGGACAATTCTCGCCGGTTGCGGTTGAGAAACAAGTAGCAATCATCTACGCAGGTACGAAAGGATTATTACGTCCGGTACCAGTGAACAAAGTGAAAGAGTTCGAAGCGGAATACCTGCAGCAGTTGGAACTGCGTCATCCTGATACTTTAAAAGCCCTAAAGGCTGGAAAGTTTGATGATAGCATCACTTCAGTTCTGGAAACTGTTGCTAAGGAGTTAGCTGCCCGTTACTAAGAAGTAAAAGTACCTGATCAAACCTCAATAGTTTGCTCGGGTACTATCACTAACATATGCTATCGCGAACTGTAGGTTAAAAGACCTGCATATTTGCACAATAAAAATTTGCACATTTAAAATGGCTAATTTAAAAGAAGTAAGAAACCGGATATCATCAGTAAGCTCAACACAGCAGATTACTAAAGCCATGAAAATGGTTTCGGCGGCCAAGTTGAAAAGGGCTACGAATGCTATTATTCAGTTACGCCCTTATGCTAACAAGCTAAAGGATATTCTTGGTAATCTCTCTGCAAGCCTTGAGGCTTCGTCTTCTCCTTTTATTCAGGAGCGTGAGCCGAACAAAATCCTGGTGGTAGTAGTTTCTTCAAACAGAGGTCTGGCTGGTGCTTTCAATGCTAACGTTATGAAGGCTACTAATCAACTTATCTCGAGCAGATACGCTGAGCAATATCAGAAAGGCAACGTAAGTATTGTGGCGATCGGTAAAAAAGGTCAGGACTTTTACGAGAAACGTAAGTATAACGTCATTGGAAACAACAATGATCTTTTTAGTGATCTAAGCTTTGAAAACGTTTCTAAAATTGCTGAAGCTATTATGCAGGGGTTCCTTAAGGGGGATTTTGACAGAGTGGAGGTAGTTTACAACCATTTCAGGAATGCGGCCATGCAAGAACTGATCACTGAGCAGCTTCTTCCGGTAGCAAAAAATGATCAGAGCAACTCGAATGCTGCTTCAAAAGTAGATTATATTCTGGAGCCTTCTAAAGAGGAGATCGTTAATACCCTGATTCCAAAGACAATTAAAATTCAACTGTACAAAGCGGTGCTTGATTCTCACGCTTCTGAACACGGTGCCCGTATGACGGCGATGGACAAAGCGACAGAAAACGCAGGAGAACTGTTGAGGTCATTGAAATTGTCGTATAACCAGGCACGTCAGGCAGCAATCACAACGGAGCTTACGGAGATTGTATCCGGAGCTGCTGCTTTGTCAAACGGATAAAAACGAGTTTTAAAATTATAGAAAGCCCTTCATCGAGAGATGGAAGGGCTTTTTTTATGAACTGCTTATTTTATTTAGCTACATCGCCCTGACATAAGTTTTCTCAATCAAACTTAATATTGCAACTCATGTTGAGAATAAAATTTGATGTATATGGAATATAGAAAACTTGGCGAATCTGATTTGGAGGCTTCTGTGATTACTTTCGGCGCCTGGGCAGCAGGCGGATGGATGTGGGGCGGAACGGAACGTAGAGAGGCGGTTCAGGCTATCAAGGCCGCTTTTGATGCCGGTGTTACGTCCATTGACACGGCGCCTGTATATGGTCAAGGTTTGAGTGAAGAGATAGTCGGGGAGGCAATAAAGGAGCTGCCGCGGGACAAAGTACAAATCTTTACTAAGTTTGGACTAAGATGGGACGCTCCTGTAGGGCAGTTTTACTTCAAAAGTAAGGATAATGCAGGTAGGGATATCGATATCCACAAGTATGCAGGCAGGGAAAGTGTGATTAAGGAGTGTGAGACCAGTTTGAAGCTTCTAGGTACTGATTATATTGACTTGTACCAGATCCACTGGGACGATCCTACTACCCCGATCGAAGAAAGTTATGAGGCTGTACGCTTGCTAATTGAACAGGGGAAAGTGCGTTATGCCGGGGTGTGTAATTACAACGACGAGCAAATGAAGGCGGCTAATTCTGTAGTTAATATTGTTTCTAACCAGGTTCCTTACAGTATGTTAAACCGTGGAATTGAAGAAGTAGTAGTTCCTTATTGTGTGGCCAATAAAAAATCCATTCTTGCATACAGTCCTTTGGAACGCGGCCTTCTCACCGGGAAAATTAAACCAGGACATCAGTTTAACGAAGGAGATCACCGTGCCGGTCATAAATTTTATACCCCTGACAACATCAACCGGGTAAACGATTTACTGAACAAGATCAGACCGATAGCAGAAGGGAAGGGGGCTTCCCTTGCTCAGCTTGTTTTAAGATGGACGGTTGAAAAGCCAGGAATAACAGTGGCTTTGGCTGGAGCCAGGAACGCAGAGCAAGCGCTCCAAAATGCCAAATCGATGGAACTCAAGCTAAGTGTTGAAGAGATGGAGATCATCGATTCAGCTTTGGAGGAACTATCAATAGCTTAATAATAAAAGAGCTATTGAAATAGCTCTTTTATTTACTTATTTCTTCTTATCAGGAACTTTTGCGCCCTCTTTGCGTGCTTCCGACAGGCCAATTGCAATCGCCTGTTTCCGTGAAGATACCTTTTTTCCTGTGCCGGTTTTCAAGTCGCCTTCCTTCATTTCATGTACCGCTTCTTCCACTTTTTCGGAAGCCTTTTTCGAATATTTAGCCATAGTAGTACGAGTTTTACTGCTAAAGCAATAACTTGTCAGCTAAAAGGAATGTTTGCTTTTTTAGTTTCTTCACTTTTGAGTGTCAGGCTAGTTTTGTAATTTCGCCACACTTATAAAATGGAAATGGAAAACTTTAAAGAAACATACAAAGAAAGTAATACAACTAATAACGCAAATAATCCAAGTCACTATACTCTGATGACTCTAGGAATTGTGGTGACGATGATCGGCGTTGTGCTTCGCTTTTTAGGTACCTGGACATTCATTGATGCCGTTTCTAATATCATTCTGATCGTTGGCGTTTTGATTTGCCTTAAATCAGTTTCAAACATCTTGAAGTAGACATAAAATAGAGGGGCCTTCAGCCCCTTTTATTTTGGTTTATATTTCGACTTATTCAAAATCATCTGATAGTCGGTAGTCTTCATTAATTCCTGAAGCGTCAGTTTAGGATTCTCGTCCATATACGCTTTCACTATTTGCCATCCGATAAAAATTCCCAGCTTTGGAGCTGATTCGTTTCTTTCTCCGATTCCAGGTGTAAAGGGCGCCTCTGATAAATACTTTTGGATCTTCATGAAGTCCGTCTCATAAACAAGGTTCTGCTCCAAGAAATAACCCCAGATTTGCGGCTCAAAGTTGTCTGCCCACTCCTGCTGCTGAGCAGAATAACCAATCTTCAGTGAGTCAACTACTTTCGGCATTACTGCATCCATAAAATACATAATCTTTCCGTTGTAGATCATCCGGTCCAGGTAAGTATTCAACGAGTCGGGTTCAGGAAACATTTCTTCTCTCACAAAAGTCTCCATCACCCTGGGCGTAATATTTTCAGGAGTAAATCTTCTGGAAATATACAATGGGATACTTTGCCGAAGTGCAGGATAGAACTTAGAATTAGCACCTAAAAACATGTCGAGGCCAATGCCTATGTAATCGTTGCCTATGGGAGTTTGAACGGAAAAGCCTGAAAAAAAAGCCACTACTTTCGGTATTTTCTGCTCAGGATAATAATATTTGACGTGTTTGAATGCATTCTCCAATTCTTCTTCTGTTTCTCCAAGATCCGGAAATTTGGCCCGGATTTCTTTTTTGAGATTCTCGTAGTCCGGATTGTTGAGTACTGATTGAAGATTCCTTAAAAAGTAGGGATCGGCCGGATCTCCTACACTTAGCATCTCCGACATGAAATCAACATAAAACTGGCCGTACTTTTTCTGAAGTTCGGGCGACTTGGCTGCCGCGTTTTCGGCTGTTAAGGTCGACAAGTCTTTATCAAATCGCTCGATGGAGATATCCAATTCAATTTTACTTACATCAACTTCTTTTCTATCCTTACAAGCGACAAAAATTAACGCAATTAAAAAAAACGAGTAGATTTGAGCAGTCCTTTTCATACTAATTATCTAACGAAAATATGAAAAATAGATTTTGTGTTTTGATTATATCACTTCTGCCGCTGTTTGCGAAAGCCCAGGAGGAAGCGAAAACTACTCAGCTTGGCTTCACCGTTAGTCCAAATTTGGGCTGGCTAAGTACTCCTGGTAGTAATTCAAATGAGGGCGACAGAAGTCCACGCGTTGGCATATCTTATGGCGTTATTGCCGATCTTGGGTTCGCCCGCAATTACTTTTTCGGTACTGGCTTTACGCTCACCCGGATCAACAGTCGCGATGATATCTCTGCCGAAAATGTCACCAATAAGAGAATTAACAGCTTGCAATACATTGAAGTGCCGCTTACGCTGAAGCTGAAAAGCAACGAGGGGCAAATGGCTCGCTTCTACGGACAATTTGGTTTAGGAACTGGAATAAAGGTGCGCGCTACCCAAGATTACGAATACAGGGACACAGATGGAAATACGGCTAGCGGAAATAATGTTAATATTTCCGACGATACGAATATTTTTCGACTTAGCCTGATCGCCGGTGCCGGGGCAGAATGGAATATTGGGAGAAACCTAAACATTCAGACAGGTGTTACTTTCAACAACGGTTTTACCAACGCTTTCACTAATGACGACTCGAAAAACTCCTATGTGGCGTTGAATCTAGGAGTCTTTTTCTAATTGTTACATCGGCGTATTTGAAATATTAAAGGAAGTAAAATGAAGATTGCTCTTGCTCAACTTAATTATCATATCGGAAATTTTGAATCGAACACAGAAAAAGTAATTAAAGCAATAAATCAAGCGAAGTCGCAAGGAGCGGAGCTGGTTGTTTTTGCAGAGCTAGCGATCTCCGGATATCCACCTAGGGATTTTCTCGAGTTTAGTGAGTTTATAGAGCTATGTGATGAATCAATAAAGCAAATCACCGCTGCCTGTACAGATGTTGCCTGTATTATAGGGGCTCCAACAAAAAATCCAAGGGTCGAAGGTAAAAACCTTTATAATTCTGCCTATTTCATCGAGAATGGGGAAGTTAAGGCAATAGTGAATAAGACACTACTACCTACTTATGATGTGTTTGATGAGAACCGCTACTTCGAACAGAATACAAGTTTTAGCTGTGTCAGCTTCAAGGGCAAAAAGATAGCGCTTACAATCTGTGAAGACTTATGGAACATCAATGATGATCCCCTTTATGTCTCTTGTCCGATGGACGAGCTGATTAAGGAAGAGCCTGACGTTATGATTAACATTGCAGCTTCCCCCTTCTCCTATAAGCACGACGATAATAGGTACAAAGTTTTAAGTGATAATTCTAAAAAGTATCGTCTTCCTCTCTTGTATGTTAATCAGGTTGGTGCCCAAACAGAGATTATTTTTGACGGTGGCTCCTTTGTGTTTAATGAGAAAGGACAGCTGCTTGACCAGTTGAAGTCTTTTGAGGAGGATCTGAGGATATATGAACTCCACAGTAAGACGATAGCGGAACTGGCACCAATGCCCTTTAAAGCCATCGCAGACGTCGAGCAAATTCACCAGGCATTACTGCTGGGCATCAGGGACTATTTCCGAAAGTCGGGTTTCTCTAAGGCAGTCTTAGGTTTATCAGGAGGGATTGACTCCGCGGTTGTGTGTGCTTTGGCAGCAGAGGCCCTGGGGCCGGAGAATGTGATGGCAGTGCTGATGCCTTCGAAATTTTCTACAGACCATTCTATTCAGGACGCACTTGATCTGGTAAAGAATTTGGGGTGTAAGCACGAGATCGTGGCAATAAAAGAGGCTGCCGATGCTTTCGATAAATTACTGGAACCTGTATTTAAGGGGCTTCCATTTAACGTCGCCGAAGAAAATATTCAAGCGAGATGCAGGGCAATAATCGTGATGGCCTTTTCCAATAAGTTTGGCTACATCCTACTCAATACCTCGAACAAGAGTGAATGTGCAGTAGGTTACGGTACCCTCTACGGGGATATGGCAGGCGCCATTTCTGTGCTGGGAGATGTTTATAAGACGCAGGTGTATCAGTTGGCGAATCATTTGAATAGAGAGCGGGAAATAATTCCCATTAATAGTATTGTGAAGCCACCTTCGGCCGAACTTCGTCCGGGACAAAAAGATAGCGATTCATTACCTGACTATGACGTGTTGGATGCGCTCCTCTTTCAATATATTGAACTCAAACAAAGCTCGAGGGATATAATTGCTCAGGGGTTTGATGAAGAACTGGTAAAAAAGGTGCTGAAAATGGTGAACAAAGCGGAGTTTAAGAGGGCTCAGGCTCCCCCAATACTTCGCGTTTCTCCCAAAGCATTCGGGATGGGACGAAGAATGCCAATTGTAGGTAAATATTTGTCCTGATTACCTCCCTTTAAAATGTTTGCGATAAGGCATTCCCTGAACTGGAATGCCTTTTTTTATTAAAGATGTAACAAAGTTATAACAGCGTGTTGATTTAATAATACCTGCGTTATTAAGATACAAACAGATTAAAGAAGGGATAAATGATGAGAAAGATGATGCTGGGTATGCTGTTTGTCACCTGGATATTGTCTTCCTGTTCTTCTTATAATTTCTATTCAGTAGGCAGTAATAAGTTGGATCTGAACAAGTACTCAACTTATGCCTGGGTTCGTGGGAACGAATCAAAACTGGAAGATTATTATAATAATGATATAGCTGAAGAGAATATCATTGAGTCGGCAAACGCTGCACTAAATTCTAAAGGACTAAAGTTAAATAACAAACAACCTGATTTATTAATTCGGTATACTGCCGTGGTTGACAATAAGTCCCGCGTGATCAGCGAGCCTGTTTATTATCAGCGACCTTCGGGCTTCGTTCCGGTAAGGGGCTACTACAGAGGTGTTCCCGTTTACTATTACCAGTATGTTCGTTCGTTTCCGGTGTATGTTGGGTCAGAACAACGAAAGGTAGAGTTTGAAGAGGGTAACATTGTGATTGACCTGATCGACAGGCGTACCTCCAAGGTGGTTTGGAGGGGAGTGGCCAAAGGAGAGGTTAGCAACCTATCCAAGGCCGTGAATGATCTTCCCAAGGTCATTTCTAAAATTATCGGCAAAATGCCGTCATAAGTTTTGTTTTGTTTTTTTGAGTGAGCGCCGCTGCAGAATTGTTTGCAGCGGCTTTTTTGTTAAAATGAATTGGTAAATTGCAGAAAAATAAGCTATGAAAATATTGGTATTTCTTTTTCTAACTCTCTTTGTGGCTCCTCCAAAGACAGTTTACGACTTCAAAATAAAGACCATAGACGGTAAAAACCTCAGCCTGCAGAAGTATAAAGGTAAAAAGTTGCTAATTGTGAATACAGCATCGAAATGCGGTTATACCCCGCAATACGCAGAACTTGAGAAGCTTTCGCAGCAATACAAGGGAAAGCTGGTGGTAATTGGCTTTCCAGCGAATAATTTTGGGGGTCAGGAGCCGGGAGCAAATTTAACCATAAAGGAGTTTTGTAAAAAGAATTATGGAGTCACTTTTCCACTCGCCGAGAAGGTGAGTGTTAAAGGAGAGGATACGGCCGAATTATTTAAGTTTCTTACAGCGGCTGCAAATCCCGATTTTACGGGGGATATAAAATGGAACTTTGAGAAGTTTCTAATAGATGAGAACGGAAACTTGATTCGCAGGTACCGCTCCGCTGTGAAGCCCCTGTCTCCGGAAATAACTAAACATCTGTAATAAAGATATTTGAAACTTTTTTGAAATTTTATTTTGGAGAGAGAGTTTCTACTTCTATATTTGCAGTCCCAAACGGGAGGATAGCTTTAGCAATTACCCAGGAAGGAAAAGGAGGCTTAGCTCAGCTGGTTCAGAGCATCTGCCTTACAAGCAGAGGGTCACTGGTTCGAATCCAGTAGCCTCCACAAAGTTCCCGGAAACGGAAACAATTTTTTAAGACATTTAATATTAGGAGGCTTAGCTCAGCTGGTTCAGAGCATCTGCCTTACAAGCAGAGGGTCACTGGTTCGAATCCAGTAGCCTCCACGGAAAGAGATCATCAGATCTCTTTTTTGTTTTGTGATCGACCTAAGCCACGTTTATGTACACTGTATATATTCTCTACTCTGCTGTGCGCAATAAATACTACATTGGATCTACAGTAAATCTCTGCGACCGACTAAAAAAACATAACACCCGGCACCGTGGCTTCACGGGAAAGGCGATGGATTGGGAGTTGAAATATTGGGAATTATTACCGGACCACTCTTCTGCTTTGAAGAGGGAAAGGGAGATGAAGAGCTGGAAAAGCAGACGAGTTATTGAGAAGCTTATTAGAAGCTCAGCTGGTTCAGAGCATCCCGACCTGCAGTCGGGAGGGTCACTGGTTCGAATCCAGTAGCCTCCACGGAAAGAGATCATCAGATCTCTTTTTTGTTTTGTGATCGACCTGAGCCACGTTTATGTACACTGTATATGTTCTCTACTCTGCTGGGCGCAATAAATACTACATTGGATCTACAGCAAATCTCTGCGACCGACTAAAAAAACATAATACCCGCACCATGGCTTCACGGGAAAGGCGATGGATTGGGAGTTGAAATATTGGGAATTATTACCGGACCACTCTTCTGCTTTAAAGAGAGAAAGGGAGATGAAGAGCTGGAAAAGCAGACGAGTTATTGAGAAGCTTATTAGCAGCTCAGCTGGTTCAGAGCATCCCGACCTGCAGTCGGGAGGGTCACTGGTTCGAATCCAGTAGCCTCCACGGAAAGAGATCATCAGATCTCTTTTTTGTTTTGTGATCGACCTAAGCCACGTTTATGTACACTGTATATATTCTCTACTCTGCTGTCCGCAATAAATACTACATAGGATCTATAGCAAATCTCTGCGACCGATTAAAAAAACATAATACCCGGCACCATGGCTTCACGGGAAAGGCGATGAATTGGGAGTTGAAATATTGGGAATTATTACCGGACTAGTCTTCTGCTATAAAGAGAGAAAGGGAGATGAAGAGCTGGAAAAGCAGACGAGTTATTAGAAACTTATTAGCAGCTCAGCTGGTTCAGAGCATCCCGACCTGCAGTCGGGAGGGTCACTGGTTCGAATCCAGTAGCCTCCACGGAAAGAGATCATCAGATCTCTTTTTTGTTTTGTGATCGACCTGAGCCACGTTTATGTACACTGTATATGTTCTCTACTCTGCTGTGCGCAATAAATACTACATTGGATCTACAGCAAATCTCTGCGACCGACTAAAAAAACATCATACCCGGCACCATGGCTTCACGGGAAAGGCGATGGATTGGAGATCGACCTAAGCCTGGGTCTATAGAGCATATCCGAGTATAACTTTTAAGTCTGCCTAAACTATTTGTCATTCAAAATGTTAACTATAACTTCTACTAGATAATCTAAACGCCTCTTATGTTTCACATCTTAGTAATTGACGATGATCCTATCCAGCATAAGCTAACGGAGAGAGTGCTAAACACGCACGGTATTTCCAGTGGATATTCATTTTATCAAAGTCCCATCAATGCACTTCTTGATATAACAGAAGCCTTTTTTGTCTCTCAATCCCTTCCTGATCTTATTTTAATTGATCGGGACATGCCGGAAATGACCGGCTGGCAGTTTGTAGACGCTTTTTGTGAAGCGTTTTCCAGCAATGCAAAAATTAAGACAAGTATCTATATGATCAGTTCTTCCTTAGAGGAAAGTGATTGGATAAGTCTGGAGAAATATTCCTGCTTGAAAGGTTTGTTTCCGAAGCCGATCTCTATAAAGATATTTAGCGAGATTATGGAGCAGGTAATATGAAATCAAAAAGGCTTTCAAACGGGGAGGATGAAAGCCTTTTACTAACCAATTATAAACTGCAACAAATATAGGTTTACCAAGCGGTTCAAAAAGGGAATTAACATTATTTAACACTGTTGCCGCGGCCTTCAACCTGTTATCGCCGGAAAGGCAAACACCTCTATCTTGCTATTGTTGATCACATAAACACGTGCCCATGAACATCGTAGACATCATACTTCTGCTTATTCTATTTATTGCGATTTACTCGGGCTACAGGAAAGGATTTATTTTAGGGTTAATTGAGCTTATTACCTGGGTAGGTACCTTGGTGCTCTGTTTTCTGCTCTATCCTAAGGTATCCGTTTTCATGTCGCGGTTTGTGAGTTCAGGCCTGTGGTCTGTTTTAATAGCTTTTCTAGTAACTATCGTTATTGTCCGCTTGATTGCCGCCTTGCTAATTGATCAATTTCTACATCGAATACCGACAGAGTATCATGAAAAGCCGGCCAACAGAATCCTCGGGTTTGTTCCAGGGGCAGTAAACGGGCTCGTTTATGCAGCCCTTGCCTCCGCTATTTTCTTACTATTACCCTTTTCCCAAGGACTATCCACCTCCGCCCAGGAAAGTTTATTCGCCCAGAAATTCGCCGAGCAATTTTCAAAGGTCGAAGAGAAAATAGTGCCCTCTCTGGGCGAAGAGGTGAGAATGCGAATGAACAAGCTCACTGTAGCCCCAGGTTCAGAGAAGTTTATTAAGCTAGGATTTACAGTAAAAAACTATAAGGAAAGACCGGAGCTCGAAAAAGAGATGCTGGAGTTGATCAACGAGGAACGGCAAAAGGAGGGGTTGAGGCCATTGCAGGCAGATCCGGAGCTGAGACATGTAGCAGTGAAGCATTCGGCAGATATGTTTGAGCGGGGTTATTTCTCTCATTATACGCCAGAAGAAAAAGATCCTTTTGATCGGATCAGGGCCGCAAAAGTAAGATTTATTACAGCAGGTGAAAACTTAGCACTTGCTCAAACCCTAAAGTTAGCGCACACCGGTCTAATGAATTCTCCCGGCCACCGGGCTAACATCTTACACAAGTCGTTTGGAAGAGTAGGTATTGGAATTCTTGATGGGGGTATATACGGATTAATGGTGACACAAAACTTTCGGAATTAAATTTGTTTATACCCCAGCATGACATACCACAGAGAACTACCAGCAGGTTCAAGTCCACGTTTAAAGTGGGTCGAAAAACTCTCTTACCTTCTTGATGAACAGTTTCGGATTCCAGGAACCCGATTTAGGTTCGGACTCGATCCTATTATGAACCTCGTGCCTTTCCTGGGTGACGTGTCTGGCTTCGTGATCTCAGCGGCTTTGGTATTAACCATGGCGAAAAATGGTGCAAGTAGTAGAATTGTCGCCTTGATGGCAGTTAATATCGTGCTCGATGCCACCATCGGTGCTATTCCAATTATTGGACAAATCTTCGACTTTTTCTATAAGGCTAATTCAAGAAACATTCGATTGCTGCGTGAGCATTACTATGAAGGTAAACATCAGGGTAGTGGCAAGGGGATACTTATCGGAGTTTCAATTTTTCTGCTGGTTTTATTTGTGTTGCTGCTATTTGCTTTGTGGAAGCTTATACAGTGGGTTTTTACTTGGTTTTAGGTGCATCCGGTCGCGTTTTTGCTTTTACAATCTTGCGGTGTAGAAGTATCGATCGTCCTTGGAGCAGTCACTACAGTAATTCCCGCAGCTTTTGCTGGTTTCAAGTTTAGGTGTAATGAAATTGTTACTTGCAGGAAAAAAGGGCATGTTCATCAAAAAATTAAGGTTTCGGTAAAGAAAGCTAAAGGAAAAGGTATTAGAGCTGAGGCCGTCGAGTAGTTTTTCCACTGGCTTTGCTTCTTATGATGCCTTTCTTGTGATGTCCATTAGTTCTAACCCCATTTTATTCCATTTAGACTTGTAAAACTTAGCAGAAGATTTCTTGTTATAGTCTTAGCTCTGAGAAGCCTTTATTTTGGAAACAAGATAGACTCGGATAGATCCTTTTAGTAAAAGCGAACACGGAAATAATGCTTGTATTTTGAGGTTAAGCGGCCCTTCGATCAGTTCGGAGGGTTTCTTTTTCTCCTGGAAGTTTTATTAGGGCAGAGCAAACAAGGGGGGATGAGCGATTGTTGTGTTTTTATTAAGCTAAATAGATATGGGACAGGTTTTTACAATAAATCTAGCAGGCTCAAATTTTCATTACCAATTAATTAAACTAAATCAGATTAATCGTACAGTGGAGTCGCAGGTACTCTTGCAGGGAGGCGCTACTGTAACTTTATGCAAAGACGATAGGGGCTGGAGTCAGAAAGAAGACAGTGCTCCAATTGTGAAGGAGTTAGTGCAGGCTATTGGCAATTCGATTTCCCTGCGGTATCGGATATAGAAAAAAAGGCAGAGGTGCTATGGCTCTGCCGCCAGAAATCTAGCAATGTCTTTTGCTAGTATTCTTACCTTAGCTGCTGCAATTGGTACAAATGACTTTAACTTATAAGCTCAAAGAATATACACTAGAATCTCATCAGCAACTTGAGAAAGTTTTAATACAAGACCTTAAAAGTCTTACTTCAATTTCGGATTATTATCTCATCCTCCGAAAATTTTACGGCTTTATCGCTCCCTTAGAATTTCAAATAGAGCAGTTTGTAGATGTTCAGTTACTTCCAGACTTTCATATCCGTCGAAAGGCTAGCTCTCTTATAGAAGACATCAAGTCCTTAAATTGTAGTGTTGATAACCTCTCTTTATCACCGCATCTTCCCGAAATAAGTAATAAATACCAGGCACTTGGAGCATTATACGTGATCGAGGGTTCTACCCTTGGTGGTCAGATTATATCCGGCATGCTGAAAACCAAACTGGGCTTAACTTCAAAGGGGATGACTTTTTTTGAGGGCTATGGTGAGCATACAGCAAAGATGTGGGATGAATTTAAGTCTGTCTTAGACGGCAGCATTGAAGTTTCCAACCACTCAGAGGTAGTGCAGGTTGCAGAGAACACTTTTGTGGAATTTAAAAAATGGTTGATTAGTAATGCATAGAAGTAAATTTGATTCTGAATTTTGCGGAAGTCTCCCTCTGCATCAAATTAACCAGATACAATCTTATGGCTACCTTCTGGTACTAGACAGACAGTCATTATCCATTGTGCAAGCGAGTGAAAACATAGAGGAAGTTTTTGGTAAACAAGTAAAAGCTGTAGTAGGCACGGAGATAGGTACTTATTTAGCACCGGCTACTGTCGACAAATTGCGGGAACGGGTGATTTCAGAGAACGTTGAGAAGGTACCGGTTGCCGTTTCCCTGCAAACAGGGTTGGTAGGGGACTATGTCGCCATTGTTCATTCCAAAACAGAATACATAGTGATTGAATTAGAAAAAAGTGGCGAAAGACGACTCTTTTTGGACGCATTTCAAGATTTTAAATTTGCACTTGCCGACATCAATCAAGTCTCATCTGTAAAGGATGCAAGTGATGTGATAGTGGATGCATTGAAGCGACTAGCGGGTTTTGATCGGGTGTTGATGTATCAATTTGATGAGGACTGGAATGGAACAGTGATATCCGAGGTGCGGGAGGAGGACATGGAGCCTTATCTTGGCCTGAAATTTCCTGCTTCTGATATCCCAAAACAAGCACGAGCGCTTTATCTTAGAAACCCTTATCGACTTATTCCTGACCGTGAGTACGCTCCTGTACGGATTTTTCCAGTGATAAATCCACTTACTCACACTTTTATTGACTTGAGTGATTGTAACTTAAGAAGCGTCCCGGGAGTGCATCTGGAATACATGCACAATATGGGCATAAAAGCATCTATGTCGATTCGCGTAATCAGAAACGAGCAGCTATGGGGACTGATCTCCTGTCATCACCGCGAACCAATGTATCTCAATTACGAAATGTGCTCTGTCTTCGAGTTGCTTTCCAATTTTATCTCATCAAAAGTTACCTCCATACTTAATAAGGAAGCTTTTGAATTTAAAGCACGGTTGCAAAGCCAGCGAAACAGTTTGATTGATCGTGTTTATTCCTCAAATAGCTTGGTGAAGGGATTGATGGGGGAGGACCTGTCCGTAAAAGAATTACTTGACGCCGATGGAGTTGTGATCACTCGGCGTGGTGAAGTAATTTCCGCCGGAGAAGTTCCATCCAAAGATCAGTTAGAAGCCTTGATTTACTGGCTGCAGAACAAAAGTTACAATAAGATTTACGGCGATGACAACCTGGTATCCGCATACGATCCAGCTATTGATTTTGTAGAGCTTGGGAGCGGGATCTTGTCGATTCCAATAGATTCGGAAAAAGGCCATTACATTATAGCCTTTCGGAAGGAAGCGCTAACAACGGTTAACTGGGGAGGAAACCCTGAAGATGCAATCAATTTTGAAGAGGATGGTAAGCAATACCATCCGAGAAATTCATTTAAATTATGGCAGGAGACAGTAAAACAAACTTCATTACCCTGGTTGCAGGAGCAGCTTGAAATTGCAGAGAGTTTAAGAAGTTTTATATTTGAATATTCTGCCAGGCACATTAACAACTAGGTAGCATTCATTATGGAGGAAATTGTGGACGAGGGATCAGCTAATGTTTCATTAGCTGGAAAGCTTGATCATTATATCGTTGCTATAGGCGCCTCTGCTGGCGGCCTTGAAGCTATTCACGAGTTTTTTGACAACATGCCATCAAACTCTAATATTTCTTTCGTAGTTATTCAACACTTATCCCCTGATTATAAAAGTCTCCTGGTCGAACTCGTTTCAAAACATACGCACATGAAGGTGTATGAGGCTGGCGACAAAATGACCCTGCAGAAGGAGTGTGTTTATGTAATTCCAAACAAAAAGCTGATGACCGTTCATCACGGTAAGCTTCATCTGGTTGAGAAAGTCCAGGAGAAAGTTCCCAATACAGCCATTGATCACTTCCTCCGTACGCTGGCTCGGGAAAAGAAGAACAAAGCCATTGCTGTAATACTCTCGGGAACAGGAACAGATGGCACGAAGGGTATTGAGGCGATAAAAAATGAGGGAGGGATGGTGATTGTTCAGGACCCGGTTACAGCAAAATTCGATGGCATGCCAAATAGTGCTATCATTTCAGGGAACGCCGATTTTATCCTGCCTCCTGAGTTGATGCCGGAGGAGATTTATCACTATACAAAGCAGAACCCGGTGCATATTTTAAATAAGGGTAAGGTTGATGATCGTCTGCTTGAGGATATTTTTTCTCTTATTCATACTAGTTACGGATACGATTTTCACTATTATAAAACGCCTACCATCATTCGCCGCATTGCAAAGCGTATGGGGCAGCGTGGCGTGCAAAAGCTCCCCGATTACGTGGACCTTTTGAAAAGTAATCCTGAAGAACTAAAAAGACTAAGTAAAGACTTTCTAATTGGTGTGACGCGTTTTTTTCGGGATCAGCCAGCTTTTGATAGCCTTTACAATGATGTGTTACCCTCCATCGTAAGTAGCAAACAGAGCGAGGACTTTATTAAAGTTTGGGTTTGCGCTTGCAGCACGGGAGAGGAAGCCTATTCTATCGCGATCCTGATTGATCAGTACTTGCAGAAGCACCGAATGCTGATGGATGTGAAGATTTTTGCGACTGACATAGATGAGAGCAATATCTCATTTGCTGCAAGAAATCAATATCCTTTATCTATAGCAAAAGATATCGATGAACAGATTCTGAATAAGTACTTCATTAAAGAAGGGAAATTTTATTCGGTAATTCCCCGTATTCGCAAGCAGATTGTTTTTGCGAAGCACAACGTCATAAAGGATCCGCCTTTCATCAAAAATGATTTGATCAGTTGTCGTAACATGCTCATTTATATGAATAGTGTGTTACAGCAAAAAGTGATGAACACGCTGCATTTTTCATTACATGTGGGAGGGTATTTGTTCCTCGGTTCTAGCGAAACAGCGGGCACAATCCGCGATGGGGTAGATGAGGTTAACAGTAAGTGGAAGATTTATCGGAGAATCGGAAAAAACAGAACCCCTCCTCAGGATTTTTATCGGCAATTAGAATCAAAACGACCGGTAACCCGGTATCAAAGTCCTCTTGCTAAGGTTGAAAATAAGGACAGCAATATGCTCGTGGACGATTTCGCTACTTCCCTTGCTGAGGATTTCGGCTACGTCTGTTTCTATATCGACGGAAATTATGAGATAAAGGAGGCTGTAGGAAACTTCAATCGTTTCCTTTCACTTCCTGAAAAGCGGCTCAATCTGAATATCTTAAAGATGGTTCCTCAGGAACTTTCTATTGCCCTTAATACTGCCGTCAGAAAGTGCTGGAAGGAGAATGCAAAAGTATTTTTGAAGAGCGTACGGGTGAAGCAAAGTGACATAGAGCTGTTCTTAAGTATTTCCGTTCGCCCTGCTCAACCCTTAGATGGCAAGCCGTATACGCTCATCGTTCTGGGTGAGAATACCCACAGTCAGTTGAAGATCAAAGACGACGCTGATATTCTATCTTCAGAAGAGCAGAATGAATATCTGGCGGAGCTTGAAGCTGAGCTGAATGAGACGCGCTCAAATCTTCAAATGGCTATTGAAGGTTTGGAGACAACCAATGAGGAGTTGCAATCCAGCAATGAAGAGCTTTTATCTGCTAATGAGGAACTGCAGTCGAGTAATGAAGAGCTTCAATCGCTAAACGAGGAGCTGCATACCTTAAATACAGAGCACCAGCTCAAAATTAAAGAGCTCATCGAGTTGAACGATGATCTGAACAATTTTTTCAGGAGTACGGATATCGGCCAGATATTTCTGGATGCCGATCTGCGCATCCGCAAGTTCAACTCTGCTGCAGTCAGAATGATCAATCTGATCGATTCCGACATCGGACGTCCAATTGAACATCTGTCTACCAATATTCGGTATGACTTTCTATTGAAGGATATTGAGCATGTGATCAGGACAGATAACACTGTTGAAAGAGAGGTGGTGCTTTATAATGATAGTCGTTGCCTAATGCGCATCATGCCATATTTACGGCAAGACAAGAAATCCGATGGCGCCATTGTTACCTTTGTCGATATTTCTGCTACGACCAATCTTAACAATATCATCAACGCTGTTTTCAACTCCAGTTTAAGTGCAATAGTAGCGTTTAAGTCACTGAGGTCTTTAGATAATAAGATTGAAGATTTCTCCCTTCTTACTTGTAATTACGCAAGTAATGACCTTCTTAGAAGTTATGGGAATGATTTAGTCGGAAAGCTCTTCTCCCAAATGTCTACACTAAACTCAGTTGGGATGTTCGACAAGTACGTACAAGTGGTAAGTACGGAGAAACCACTGCATACCGAATTTGTCTTAGAGGATGGCTCAGGAAAATGGTATGAGGTTGTCGCGGTAAAAATGATGGATGGTTTTGTTGCTACGTATACAGATATTTCAGAAAAGAGGGCAGCCGAGCAGAAGCTACGTACTAATTATAATGAACTTATCACTGCGAGAGAAAACCTTAAGAGGTTGAATTTGCAGCTGGAGGACAAAGTAGCCGAACGAACCAAGGAACTATCGCTCAGCGAAGAGCGCTTCAGGCTAGTATCTAACGCCACAAACGACGCCATTTGGGACTGGAATTTTATTGACAATAACATCTGGTGGAGCGATAGTTTCGTAACTCTTTTTGGTTTTAACAACCTTGCGGAAACTTCTCGGACATCTTTCAAATTTGACAAGATCCACCCGGATGACAGAGAAAGGGTAAGAAACAGCATATATCAGGTAATAAACGAAGGCGGCACACAATGGAATGCCGAGTACCGGTTTGAGAAGGCTGACGGCACTTACGCGAATATCCTTGATCGGGGATACATTTTGCAGGATGAATACCGCACTCCTCACCGGATGTTAGGCTCGATGTTGGATATTACTCAACTAAAAAAAGCTGAACAAAAGCTGATTGATAGTGAGAGTAAGTTCAGGAAGGTCTTTGAGTCGAACATGATCGGCATGGTGTTCACTAACAGTGAAAGCGTTATTATTAATGCGAACGATGCATTCCTGAAAATGTCGGGCTACTCGAGAGAGGATATACTTGGAGGATCTCTCGTTTGGGATAACCTAACTCCTCTTGAATCTAAAGAAAGGAATGCCTGGGCTTCTCAGCAACTTAGAGAAACGGGAATTGTTCCTCCCTTTGAAAATGAGTACCTAAGGAAGGATGGCAGCCGCATCAATGTATTGCTTGGAGCCGCTTCTATCAGTGAGTCTGATGCAATGGCTGTAACATATATCATTGACATCACCGAGAAAAAGGAAGCGGAAAAGAAAGAACTGGAGCTGAAGAAGATAATCGATAAACAACAGGAGGAGTTTAAGAGCATCTTCTTGGAGGCACCCGCCTTGATTACCATCCGACGAGGGCCGGAGTTGCGGATGGATTTTGTTAACAAGGCAGTAACCGAATACTTTGGCACAATCAATTATCAAGGTAAATCCGGGAAGGAGCTGAGGGAGGAATTCAAAATCAATGAAGGGGAGGGAGACCAAATCATCTCAGAAGTCTACAAAACTGGGAAGCCCTTCAGGGCGAAAGCGTATCGTGTGCAATTAGACAAAAAACGCGATGGTACGCTAGAAGATGCGTGGTTTGACTTTATTTATCAGCCCGTTTTTGATGTCGAGGGCAAGGTAGATGGCGTGGCCTCTTTTGCTTTTGATGTCACTGATATGATCATGGCTAATAAGGAGATCGAGAAAAGTAGCGAGCGCTTCCGATTCCTTACCAACGCACTTCCTCAAAAAATATGGACAGCCGCTGCTGATGGTAGTGGAGATTATTTTAATCAGGTTTGGCTCGACTACACAGGCAAAAAACTGGATGAACTAATCGGTTGGAATTGGATGAGTGTAATTCATCCGGATGATCTGGAGCAAAACTTGTTTCTATGGAAGCAATCTATTGAGAAGGGAATCAATTTCGAGATAGAACGTCGAATCCGGCGTGCGGACGGTGAATATCGCTGGCATTTAAGTCGCTGTATTCCTCAAAAGGATGAGAACGGTAAAGTTATGTTATGGGTGGGGTCGAGTACCGACATCCACGACCAAAAAAATATAGAAGACGCACTTCGTCAGAGTGAGGATTATTTCCGGCAGCTGGCGGATCAATCGCCCTTCATGATTTGGAAGGTAAATAGTGAAGGGGTTTGCAACTACGTAAATAAACAGTGGATTACTTTCACCGGGCTCTCATACGATGACAGTATGGGCCTGGGATGGTCAGCTGCATTTCACCCCTCCGAAAGCGACAACGAGTATAGTAAGTTCATGAAGTGCTTCAACAAGCGCTCCAGTTATCAATCAAAGTTCAGGTTGAGAAATACCAGGGGCGAGTACCATTGGGTACTGGCTCAGGCAAACCCGGTTTCAAGTCCGACCTTTGAGGGATACATCGGAAGTTTGACCGACATTACGGAACAGGAGCTTGCCCAGCAGGCAATGAAGCTGTTGATGCATAAGAAGGATGAGTTCATGAGTATTGCCAGTCATGAGTTGAAAACGCCAATCACGAGCATGAAGGCCAATCTGCAAATCGCGGAGCGCCTGTCGAGCAGGAAAGTAGAGGTTGAGAAGATTCAGACGTTTATTGAGAAAGCTAATAAGCAGGTAAATAAACTAACAGCTTTGGTTGAAGATCTGCTAGACGTCACCAAGATACAAGCTGGAAAGCTGCAGTTTCAGAAAACAACTTTTAACATCGATGAAGCAATCAACGACTGCGTAGAAGAACTTCACAACAATGGGTCAAAACACAGAATAATTGTAGAAGGGGACAAGGGGATAACCATCCAGGCTGATAAAAATCGACTGGAGCAAGTACTCGTTAACTTTCTTTCTAATGCAATTAAATACTCTCCCGACGCTGACACGGTAGTACTAAAGGTTGAGTGTGAAAATGATAAGGTGAAAATATCGATAACAGATTTTGGTATTGGTATTCCAAAAGATAAAATAAACTTTGTTTTTGATCGCTTCTTCCGGGTTCAAGAGTCGTCACAGAAGTTTTCTGGTCTTGGACTGGGATTATTCATCTCTTCAGAAATTATCAAAAGACACAACGGAGAAGTAGGGGTAATCAGTGAGGAAGGAAAAGGCTCAACCTTCTGGTTTTCTCTTCCAATTGTTCCATCATTGTTCCAGGGGCAATGAATTAATAATTAATTTATTGCACAAGTAGGAAAGATCTCCTAGCTTTGATGTGCATGAAGCGTATAGTGATTTTTGATGATGATACCGATATCCTCGAAATATTGACGTATCTGCTGCAAGAGAAGGGTTGGGAGGTGTATACGCAAACAACATGCAAGCATGTAACTAAAGTTGTAGCAGCGCATAGGCCCAATGTGGTATTGATGGATAACTGGATACCAGAGGCGGGCGGGGTGAAGGCTACGCAAACTTTAAAAAGTGACCCTGCACTAAGTTCTATCCCGGTAATTTATTTTTCCGCAAATAATAATATTGCTCAGCTTGCTGAAGAAGCAGGTGCTGATGCATACCTGGCGAAACCCTTTGATTTGGACTACCTGGAAACCATTCTTTCTAAATTTTCTTAGTAGCAAATAGAGCGTTGAAGTTCATGTAGATATAAATGACAAAAGCCACTGTAAAAGTGGCTTTCGTTACATATATATGGACTCTTATTAGGATTATTTAGTCAGTTCGAATACGGCTCGCATTTGGTAGTTAAGCTTGATCTTCTTGAAGTCAATGTCTGGCATCGCTGCGTCGGCTGCTTTACTTTCTGCCATTGCTACATTTGCCCGATACATCGGCTGCGGATAAAATTCATTATTGATTTCTTGTACCTCCAGCGCTGCTCCAACCCGGTCATTGACCGCCGCCGCCAGGTAGCTTGCTTTGTCCTTCGCTGCCTGCAGTGCTTTGATTTTCAAATCTCGTTTTAGGGTCTCAATTTGTGAATAGTCGTAGCTTTCCACATTCGTGTATTCAATTGCTTTGGGATCTAAGGAGTTCAGAATCTGATTGAACTTGTTTAAGTCGGTCACTTTCAATCTGTACTGCTTCCTGGCTAAAAATTCAGGGTTCTTTTTTTTCTCCCAGTTGTAGTTATAACTCGCAATGTTATTTATGGTGAAATTTTCTTTTGGAATACCGGCACTAAGAACCACGCTTTGTAGCTGTTTCTCAATCGTCTCAATATCTACTTTCTTTTTAGAGGCACCGTCCCGGTAATATTCTTTTAATGATATCCCAACAAAAATAATGTCCGGTGTAACTTCAGCTTCTGCTGTACCTGAAACTTCTATTTTTCTACGGGTATCCACTGTTTGTGCCGTTGAATAAAGGCAAAACAAGCTAAGCAGAGCAAGGAAAAAAAATCTTTTCATATTTTCTAGTGTGTGTGAATTTAAGATGCACAACTGTTTTGAATTCCATAAACATTTTCTGAAATAAAAAGTTGCTTAAAAACAGTACGCAGGAGTATGAAAGAACGTAACAATGGAAGAAGAGATTTTCTTCGAAACCTTACCCTTGGTTTGGGGCTTATCACGCTAAGTCCTTCGCTGTCTTTTTCATCGTGCGCATCAAGTCCCCAGAGCAAAAAGGCAAAAAAGCTTGGAGTAGCCTTGGTTGGATTGGGAAGCTATAGCTCAGGACAACTAGCGCCCGCCTTGCAGGAAACAGAACACTGCTATTTGGCAGGCATTGTTACTGGCACGCCCGCCAAGGAAAACATCTGGGCAACTAAATACAACATTCCCAGGAAAAACATCTATAACTACGAGAACTTTGATACCATAGCCAATAATCCGGAAATTGATATCGTGTACGTAGTGCTACCTGTGTCGATGCATAAAGAGTTTACCATCAGAGCGGCGAAGGCGGGTAAACACGTGATATGCGAAAAGCCGATGGCTTTAAACTCGGGTGAGTGTAAGGAAATGATTGAGGCTTGTAAGAAGGCTAATAAGATGCTCTCCATAGGTTATCGGCTGCATTTCGAACCTCATAATCAGGAAATGATGCGCCTGGGGCAAAAGCAGGTTTTCGGACGGGTACGAAACATTGATGCAGCCAATGGGTTTGTGTACGGCGGAAACCCTAATTCCTGGCGTTTGAAGAGGGAGATGTCTGGGGGCGGAGGACTTATGGACATGGGAATTTATGCCATTCAGGGAGCGAGATATGTTACAGGAGAGGAGCCGGTTTCAGTGCTAGCCCGTGAAGAGAAAACTAAACCGGAACTGTTTAGAGAAGTAGATGAAACTATATTTTGGGAACTAGAGTTTCCATCAGGGACTATTTCAAAAGGACAATCGAGCTATAATGCTAATTTAAATCATTTACGGGCCGTGGCTGAGCAAGGATTTTTTGAATTGCCCTCTGCTTATCGCTATAGCGGGATCGAAGGTAGAACAAGCAAGGGCGAAATGCGCTTTCCCCAGGTGAATCAACAGGCTCTGCAGATGGACGATTTTGCTCAGTGTATTTTGAAGGGAAAAGCCACCCGCGTTCCCGGGGAAGAAGGTCTGAGAGATATGAAAGTGATCGATGCGATTTATAGAAGCATCAAGTCCGGGAAAAAGGAGAAGATTGTCTAGGTTATTCAGTCTGCTTGCTGGAGGGATCGTAGTGATACACCACCTGATAAGGTTCGTTCCTGAATTTCTGTGCAATCTGACCTATCCGGAGTTGCTGAAATTGAGGAGTAGGTTCGCAAACAGAATACTCCTTACCTTTATATAGAATCGGTGTTCCCTGTGCTTTCTTCAATTGAACGGCTATGGTGATATGAGATGGGTACAAAAGGGCAATCATCGGCAGATCGTAGATTTCCTTTACAAGATAAAAGAACAGAGCCGCTCTGTCATCACAATCGCTAAAATCTGAAAAAAGCGTTTGTTCAGGCGTTAGCCGTTTTTCCTTACCAAAAATCATCTCATCATCCTTGTATAAAAAGGCATATCGAGTGAAGTTCATCAAATAGTCGATGCCTTTTTTCTGGCTCATCTTTTCTGTGGTTTTCCTTAAAAGAGGAATTAACGAGCCGTATGTTTCCTTGCTCAGGGGGATGTTGAAATAAGTCTCAAAATCAACTACAGGATAATTGGCAAAAATAGACTGGATCTGCGGGTTCAGTTTCACCTTAAAGTAGTACGATTTCTGCTTATAGTTGAATTTGAGATCTTTCTCAGCGTAGTCCTCAGGCTTAAAGTCAGGCATTCTTGTAACCTTGTAGGAAAAAGCTTGCCGGGCCTCAGGACAAGGGAGGTCGATCGGGTAGGGTACTTCTTTCTTAAAGTCAATCTGACCATAATCATGGTAGTTCAGGCACATGTACTTTTTGCCCCCGATCATAAAGAAAGGGATGTCTGAAATATCTTCATCATTTTTCACGTAAAAGATTATTTTATCGTTAGCAAGTGCCAATCGCGCGTCATAGCCGGACTTAGTTAAAAAGAACCACTTGTATAAGGTATACCGGAAATAATTGTCCTGTTTTGGGCTTAGTTGTTGCGATGTCTTTCGAATGAGCTGATAAAACAGCCAATCGTTCAGCTGATGCTTGTCGCGATAATCGCTCAATGCAACAAGCACCTTCTGATACTTGCTAACTGCTATTTGAGAATAGAAAAGCTTTGCCGCCTCTGCTGATGCTAACTGAGGAGCGTCAACGAAAATTGATTGGTCTGCTTCGAAGTTGAACGTGCCTTCGTAAAATTCAAAACTGATGATCCTGCTGTCTGTGCTTGCGTAGCTTGCCCTGCTGAATATCATCAGTAAACAGATGAACCATATCTTTAGCAAATCAACCACCCGGAAAACTTTTAACGATTTAGTTACACAGCGTTAATACTATTTTAACGTAAATCTATCAAGCTTGTTTCTTAAAACCTATCACTTATTCATGTTCTCCGTTACTTTTTTTGGTGGCTGAGTATGAAGGGAGAGAAGGGAAAAAAGAAAACCCGGCATTCTGTCGAACCCGGGTTTGAATAGTATCAGTATAACTTGAACTTACTCTTCAATAATTTCACTGTGCGGATAGCTTTCTTCTACTTTTTCCTCTTTGAAGTAGCGTTTTTGCCAAATCAGAATAGAGATTACACCAATCGAAATAGCTGCATCAGCAATGTTAAAAACAGGCCTGAAGAAAATGAATTCCTCTCCGGCCCAGATTGGAAACCAAGTTGGGAAGGTGCCCTGGATGATCGGAAAGTAAAACATATCTACCACTCTTCCATGGAAAATACTGGAGTAGCCCCCCTCTGCCGGGAACGCTTTCGCTGCTTCGAAGTAAGTACTCTCGCTAAAGATCATTCCATAAAAAGTAGAGTCGATGATATTACCAAGCGCTCCGGCAAATATCAGTGCTACATTCAAAATAAGTCCCCGGTGGTATTTTTTCTGAACCAGGTAAATTACTCCATAACCAATTACAGCAACAGCCGCTATGCGGAACAGGGTGAGCGCCAGTTTGCCTGCTTCTCCGCCGAATTCCATTCCGAACGCCATGCCGTTATTTTCAGTGAAGTGGATGATAAACCAATTCCCTAGAATTTTAAATTCCTGGCCCAAGGTCATATTGAGTTTAACCCAGACTTTAAGGAGCTGATCAGCTAAAAGAACAAAAATAATGGCCAGTACAGGCTTGGTATAAGCTTTCATTAGCTTTGCTTCAATTTCGCTTCCATGCTAAGGGTAGTATGAGGAACAGCGCGTAAACGCTCTTTTTGTATCAACTTACCCGTTTCGCGGCAAATGCCGTAAGTTTTATTTTCTATGCGTACCAGTGCTGCTTCGAGGTTTTCAATAAATTTCTTCTGACGCGCAGCCAGCTGATTTATTTGCTCTTTTTCCAGCGTTGCAGAGCCGTCTTCCAAAGTTTTGTAAGTGCCTGCTGTGTCGTCGGTTCCGTTCAGGTTTGGGTTACTGAGCGACTGCGTCAAAGAAGCCAATTCTTCCTTAGCTACACGAAGTTTCTCAAGTATGATATCTTTAAATTCTTGTAATTCCGCGTCTGAGTACCTTGTTTTCTCGTTATTTTCCATCTTTAAGCTTTTGTGATAGATATTAATAAATTTTGTTCGTCAATTTCAACCTCTTCCCCTGTTGACAAGTTGTCTTCAAGCACTAAGGTCTCCGCCAAAATTTCGGCGCAAATATATGATAAATTATTTCTTACGGCTTCGGATATGTGAGCATGGTTACTTACCCTTACAGCGATTTTGTCTGTTACTTCAAAGCCTAAATCTTTCCGAAGGTTTTGGATGCGGTTTACCAACTCTCGTGAAATCCCCTCCTGTTTTAATTCATTAGTTACGGTAACATCTAAAGCAACAGTTAGTTTGCCAATATTGGTTACCTGCCATCCTGGGACGTCTTCTGCAATAATCTCTACATCTTCTACCGGAATATCCAGGCTAAAGTCATTGCCTTCAAAATGTATAAAACCTTCGCTTTCAAAAGCAGCAAGCTGCTCCTGAGACAACGCGTTAATGAAAGCAGCAACGTCTTTCATGTGCTTGCCGGCTTTTGGTCCTAATGCCTTGAAGTTCGGCTTAACCTTTTTCTTGATAATTCCAGAAGTGTCGTTAATATACTCAATATCCTTGATATTAGTTTCCGAGAGGATCAGTTCCTTCACTTTCTCTATCTTCTCCTGGAAGGTGCTATCCAGTACCGGTAGCAGAACTTTGTTCAAAGGCTGCCTTACATTGATTCCTACTTTTTTTCTAAGGGAGAGAATCATAGAGGAGATATCCTGAGCCAATGCCATGCGTTCTTCCAGCTCCTTGTCAACCAGCTCCTCACGATAGGGTGGAAAGTCGGCCAGGTGAACAGACTCGACACCTGCTTTTCCTGTGGCCGCGTTCAGATCAAGGAACAGCGTTTCACTAAAGAACGGGGCGATTGGCGACATTAGCTTTGCAATTGTCTCTAAACAAGTATATAGCGTCTGATAAGCAGAGATTTTATCAGATGTGTAATCGCCTTTCCAAAAACGCCTGCGACACAAACGCACGTACCAATTGCTCAAATGTTCGTCTACAAACTCTTGAATTGCCCTTGCTGCGCGTGTCGGCTCAAAGTCGGCATAGAATCCATCGACATCCTGGGTAAGCGTATTTAAAAGGGAAATAATCCATCGATCTATCTCAGGCCTTTCGCCAATCGGGATTTCCTCCTCCTGATATTTAAAGCCGTCAATATTGGCGTAGAGAGCAAAGAAAGCATAGGTGTTATACAAGGTTCCGAAGAACTTACGGCGAACCTCATCCAGGCCTTCGATATTAAACTTGAGATTATCCCATGGAGATGCATTGCTGATCATATACCAGCGGGTAGCATCAGCGCTGTATTTTTCAATAGTTTCGAAAGGATCTACAGCATTTCCAAGCCGTTTTGACATTTTGTTGCCGTTCTTGTCGAGCACAAGCCCGTTCGAAACAACGTTTTTAAAAGCTACCGAGTCGTTTAGCATTACGGCGATAGCGTGCAGCGTGAAGAACCATCCACGGGTTTGGTCAACACCTTCTGCAATGAAATCAGCAGGATAGGCGACTTCAAATTTATCTTTATTTTCAAAAGGAAAATGCCACTGCGCGTACGGCATAGCACCTGAATCAAACCAAACGTCAATCAGGTCCGGTTCTCGTAACATCTTCTGCCCGTTTGAAGATATCAAAATCACATCATCTACATAAGGCCGGTGAAGATCGAAAGTGCCTTCCGTTAGCTGATGAATCAAAGCTTGCGTCTTGTCAAACTCTTCCTGATCAAGCAGTCCACTATCGGCTGCTGCTAAAAGCCGTTCTTTAAGCTCTTCAACAGATCCGATACAAATCTCTTCAGAGCCATCTTCTGTTCTCCAGATCGGAAGAGGGGTGCCCCAATAACGCGAGCGCGAAAGATTCCAGTCTACGAGGTTTTCCAGCCAGTTGCCAAAACGGCCGGTTCCTGTTGCTTCAGGCTTCCAATTGATTGTTTTATTTAGTTCAACCAGCCGATCTTTTACTGCTGTTGTCTTGATGAACCAGCTGTCCAGAGGATAATAAAGTACTGGTCTGTCTGTACGCCAGCAGTGCGGATAGCTGTGCTCGTATTTTTTTACATCAAAAGCTTTGTTCTCTTCTTTTAGCTTAATCGCGATAAGCACATCAGTAGGTTTGAAATCCGTTGCACTTCGTTCTTCCGGAGAGTAATATTCTTCCTTTACAAACTTGTCGGCGAAGTCGGTGATCTCTTTTACAAACTTACCCTGGCGGTTAACTAGCGGCTGCTGCTTGCCATACTCGTCGGTCACAACGATAGCTGGAACGCCCGCATCTTTAGCGGCTCTAAAGTCGTCGGCACCAAAGGTAGGGGCTATGTGAACGATACCGGTACCGTCTTCCGTTGTAACGAAGTCCCCTGGAATAACCCGAAACGCAGTTTGCTCAAGCTCCTCATTAGTCACGTATGGAAGAAGTTGATGGTAGCGCAGTCCAACAAGCTCAGCTCCTGTAAACTCCGCAGCTACTTCCCAGGGAATCAACTTGTCGCCAGCTTTATAGTCTTGAAACGAAGCATTCTCAGCTTCCTTTTTAAAGTACTTCCCTACCAGTTCCTTCGCTAATACTACACTGACCGGCGCGAACGTGTATTGATTAAAGGTGCGGATCTTAACGTAGGCAATGTTATTCCCCACCGCCAAAGCACTGTTAGAGGGAAGCGTCCATGGGGTAGTAGTCCAGGCTAAAATAACCGTATCCTCAACCTCATTCTGAAATAGCTGGGACATCAGGGGATGAACTTGCCCTCTTTTAACATGAAACTGAGCCACAATGGTGGTATCTTTAACGTTACGGTAAGTTCCCGGCTGGTTTAGTTCGTGCGAACTTAGCCCTGTCCCTGCAGCTGGGGAATATGGCTGGATAGTATAGCCTTTATATAGAAGTCCTTTGTTGTATAGCTCTTTCAGGATCCACCAAAGAGTTTCTATATATTTATTTTCGTAGGTGATGTATGGATTTTCCAGGTCTACCCAGTATCCCATTTTTTCCGTCAAGTCGTTCCAAATGTCCGTGTACTTCATCACCTCGCGACGACAAGCGGCGTTATAGTCTTCAACGGAAATCTTCTTTCCAATATCTTCCTTCGTGATGCCCAGTGTTTTCTCTACAGCCAGTTCAATGGGCAGGCCGTGGGTATCCCAGCCTCCCTTTCGCTCCACACGGTATCCCTTTTGCGTTTTATAGCGGCAGAAGATATCTTTAATAGCACGGGCCATCACGTGATGAATTCCGGGCATACCATTAGCGGACGGAGGCCCCTCGTAAAAGGTGTAGGGTTTGGAGGCAGGGCGGTTTGAAATACTTTTTTCGAAAACGTTATTGTTCTTCCAATATTCTAATACCTCTTTGCCTATCTCGGATAAATTAAGCTGTTTATATTCTTTATACATCAGTATTTTATCTCCAAATTTAAGCTTGCAAAGTTACGGATTTGTGCTTAAAAAAACGGGCTTTTCTATTCGTCTTTCAGGTCCAAAGTGTCTTTTTTTTGGGACGGTCTAGGTTGCAGTTACTATCTTTATACGTTGAAACAAGCAATAAAAACCTTGGCTTGGTTTTAGCAATAGATAAGTTATGAACAGATTTTTAAAACGTGGGATTATTTTATTGATCGCCGGGATAGCGTTTAATATTGTGGGATATGTGATGAAGGATAGAGGTCTGGATCACTACGGTTGGCCAATGGTTGCAGGCACAGTTCTTTTTGGTCTCGGCTTCCTATTTGCGTTCTACAGCTTATTTAGGAAGGTAGAGGCGCAGGGACTTATAGAAGAAAGAGCAGAGGAGAAAGAGCGGAAGGCCAGATTTGATAAGGAAGCCAGAAAGCGCAAGCATGCATGGATGCATTAAAGTTCTGAGACCTTAAACTATGGGGTTGAAACAGAGATAAACTAACTTAAAAAACACTAGCAAGATATAGACGATATTTACTCCGATTTTTCTCAAGTGTTTTCATTGGACCTCGAAATAACTTCCAATTTTGCGTAATTTGGATTTCCATGTTATAAATAGAAAGCAGGATGCGGAAGTTTTTATTAGGGTTTAAATATGCCTTTCAAGGGGTACGTTACGCCTTTGCTACCCAAATCAATTTGAAATTCCACTCATTTGCGGGATTAGCAGTGATTTTGCTTGGATGGGGAGTAGGGTTAAGTCGTTTTGAATGGTTGTGGATTTCAGCAGCAATGGGTTTAGTGCTCGTCGCTGAGCTTTTCAATACCGCGCTTGAGGTGTTAGTCGATTTAGTTTCTCCTGGTTTTCATCCTAAAGCGGGAATCATCAAAGACCTTGCTTCTGCCGCAGTGTTGCTTACCGCGGTCCTTGCTTTTGTGATTGGACTATTTGTTTTCCTACCTCACTTGTTATAGATGCTCGAAAAAACCCGTGGGATTGTGTTGAAAGTCACCGACTACTCTGAAAGCAGTGTAGTAGTGCAGGTGTTTACTGAGAAATTCGGACTACAATCCTACCTTATTAACGGTGTGAAAAAGGCTAAAGCCAAAATCCGATTAAATATGCTTCAGCCTCTACATCTCCTGCATATGGTGGTGTATCACAAGCCCAATGGGAATATCCAAAGGGTAAGTGAATTGAGAAATGAACCGGTATTTCAAGAGATTCCATATAATATAATCAAGAGCTCGCTGGTGCTCTTTTTGAATGAAGTGTTATATAGGTCGATCCGGCATCATTATGATGATGAACGGCTGTTTGAGTATCTTTTCAACGCCATTGAGTTTTTAGATAGGACCGAGAGTGGACTAGCGAATTTCCATCTTTACTTTCTTGTACAACTAACCAAATATTTGGGATTTTATCCTGATAGGTCTTATGAGGAAACTTCCGAATTTTTTGATCTTAAAGACGGTGTTTTCTCCAATTTGCACCCCCCACATTCGTTTATCCTTAGCGGATCTCAGGCTAAACACTTCGCAGACTTACTAGCCACCCGATTTGAGGTTCTGGATAAATTAAAAATGCCTCCTCGGGAGAGAAAGCATTTACTTGAAAAAATTCTTATGTATTTTCAACTTCATATCGAGGGATTTCCCGAAATAAAATCTCATTTAATTTTGGAAGAAATTTTGAGCTAAGCCGTCTGTTTTTTGCTTGCTACCTTTTCAATCACACTTTCCAACTCGTTCAGATCGAATGGTTTTTCCAGGTAAGTGTCAGCACCAGCCTGCTGCGCAAGTGATTGAATGTCATTATTTGCAGAAAAGTAGATGACTGGAATACTTTTCAAGTCATTTTCTTTTTTAATCGTTTGCGTAGCAATCACCCCTCCCGTATCGGGAATCCAGTTGTCCATTAAAATTACATCTGGCATGAAGCCACGGACTGTTTCCAGAATATTATTACAATGTGGGGACGTTTGAACCTCCCAACCTTGCTCTTCCAGAATATAAGTGCAAATTGATAAAATATCCGTATCGTCGTCAAATATTAGAATCCTCTTCGACATTATTCGTTCCTTTTCGTTTGTGAAAATTCTTTTAAGGCATTATTTCGTTGCAGAAGATCTTGGCGCCTTTTAAGTAGAACGCCTTTTCTCTTTCGAATGTTTCATTTCTTTTTCGGAGAAATCTATTTGAAGAAATAGGAGAAACGTCAGCAACAACGCAGTAACCCTTATTTTTTCTGTTTGTTTTGTTTTTTTGTTTTTTTCATGCCCTTGAACCTGCTAATATACTAATAGTTAGCTTTTGCTTAGTCTTCACACAAGAAATTTTTACCCCCGATTTTTGCTTCGGTGTCATCAGTACACTACCTTTGCATCATAGAATCCTTTCTATAGTTTAGGTTTATAATTGGTTAGTTTAAGCTCCTGCCCATCAGGGGCTTTTTTTTGTCTAGCAAAGTTCCCATGATTAATGGTTGCAAATTAAGATCTGTGCCGTTGTCACTGCCAGAAAGAGTGGCATAAAAAAAGCCGCTTTCGCGACTTCCTTATTTATTTCCTGATTTTACTCAAAGTATTCTTTCATTCGTTCGAAGAAGCTTTTCTCCTGTTTCCCTGGCTGTGGCTTGAAATTGGGCGAATTTTGGAGCTTTTCAAGCAGATCCCGCTCTTCTCGCGACAAAGCCTTCGGTGTCCAGATGTTCACGTACACCAACTGGTCACCGCGATGATAAGAGTTCACTTCTGGTACACCCTTACCCTTCAGTCGTAGTATCTTGCCTCCCTGAGTACCCGGTTCAATCTTAATCTTAGCTTTCCCATCGATGGTAGGAACTTCGACAGTTGAACCAAGAGCGGCATCGACAAAACTGATATGTAAATCGTAAACTACGTTGTTTCCTTCTCTTTGTAAGGTCTCGTGAGGGACTTCTTCAATCAAGATGATTAAATCACCGGGAACTCCCCCACGAGGGGCCGCATTTCCTTTACCACTCATGGAAAGTTGCATTCCCTCGCTCACGCCCGCCGGAATATTGATATTGATGGTTTCTTCTCCTCTTACCACACCATCTCCGTGGCAGTTATTACATTTGGAGGTGATTTGAGTTCCTTCTCCATTACAGGTAGGACAAGTGCTCGTAGTTTGCATCTGTCCAAGAATGGTGTTGGTCACCCTTCTTACAGCGCCGGTACCACCACAGGTATTACATGTATGGAATGACGACCGGTCTTTAGCGCCACTGCCATCACAAACATTACAAACTACCTGTTTATTAACTTTTATTTTTTTCTCCGCGCCCTTCGCGATTTCTTCAAGCGTAAGTTTTACCTTGATTCGAAGGTTTGATCCCTTAGCTACCCGCCGGCCACCCCGGCTTTGTCCACCACCACCGAAAAAGCTTTCGAAAGGACTTCCGCCACCGAAAATATCTCCAAACTGGCTGAAGATGTCTTCCATATTCATATGGCCACCACCATAACCGCCCGCACCAGAAGTTCCAGCATGGCCGAACTGGTCATAACGCTGTTTTTTCTCCGGATTGCTGAGTATCTCGTAGGCCTCGGCGGCCTCCTTGAATTTCTCTTCAGCTTCCTTGTCCCCTGGATTCTTGTCCGGATGGTATTTTATTGCCAGTTTACGATATGCTTTTTTGATTTCTTCAGCACTCGAACCTTTTGTAACACCCAGAACGTCGTAATAATCTCTTTTAGCCATTTTATAAATGCAAAAAATTGCAAGAGAAGAAAGCTGTTCGCCAGCAACTGCTGCCACGCTTCGCCACCTGCACTTTTCTTTTAGTTTCCAACTATAACTTTTGCAAAGCGAATTACCTTGTCATTTAAATAATATCCCTTTTCTACTTCATCAATAACCTTTCCTTTTAGGTCTTCTGATGGGGCAGGGATATTCGTAATAGCCTCATGAAGATCGGCGTCAAAAGTAGTTCCTTTTGATTCCATCTCTTTAAGGCCTTTTTGTGTCAGTATATTTTTGAACTTATTTTGTACTAAAGTAATGCCTTCTTTAACCGCCGGAACGTCTGTAGCAGTTTCCATCGACTTCAATGCTCTCTCAAAGTCATCAAGTACAGGCAGCAGACTTAAAATAACTTCTTTTCCCGCAGTTTGTAATAGTTCAACGCGTTCTTTAGTAGTCCTCCTCTTAAAATTGTCAAACTCTGCATACAATCGCACATACTTGTCATTAGCTTCTGCCAATTCTGCACGCAATTTGTCTTCTGCAGATGCAGACTCTTGAGTGTCTGTAGCAGTTGCTTGTTCCTGATTCTCCTGCGCTTGTATCTGTTCTGTATCCTTCTCCATAATTTCTTGGGCCTGATTTTCAGGCGATTTTTCTTTTTGTTCGTTGTTTTTCTTCTTGTTTTTCAACATGTCTGAAAATTTATAATAAAAGCTCAGGGCAATTCTTTTGCCAGTAGTAAAAAACAGTCAAGCTGTCAGCAAATAAGGGTGTAAGTTGCCTCCTTAATCAATCCTTGCGTGGTCCACCACCTTTCCGTTTTCACATTTGATTATGCGGGAGGGGAATGTTCTAATGATATGATAGTCGTGCGTAGCCATCAGCACCGCTGTTCCTGACCGGCTGATCTCTTTCAGCAGAAACATCACTTCTTCGGAGGTTTCAGGATCCAGGTTTCCGGTTGGCTCATCCGCTAGTATGATCTCCGGATCATTCAGTAAGGCTCGGGCTATTACTACGCGCTGTTGCTCACCTCCCGAAAGCTCATGTGGCATCTTTCTTATCTTTGAACGCAGTCCCACTTTTTCTAATACATCTCTTATCCGCTCGGCGATCTGTTTTTTGTCCTTCCAACCAGTAGCGTTCAGTACGAATCGGAGGTTATCTTCTACAGTACGGTCAGTCAGAAGCTGAAAGTCTTGAAACACTATTCCTAACTTGCGTCTCAAAAACGGAACGTCTTTGTCTGTTAATTTCTTAAGGTCGTATCCACCAGCGTGTCCTTCTCCGCCTGCAATATGAAGATCGCCATAGATAATTTTCAGCAAACTGCTTTTCCCGGACCCCGTTTGGCCAATCAGGTAAACGAACTCTCCTTTTTCAATCTGTAAGTGAACATTTGAAAGAACCAGGTGCTTTTGCTGAAAGATATCAACGTTTTGTAGTTGTATTACGGTATTGCCAATCATGTTAAATCTCAAGTTTCATTATTTGACCAAAAGGAAGATCCTTAATAAGGTTCATTATGTATTCCGACTTATCGGCCAATCCAGCCTTTTCCAAATGTTTTTCGGGTCGGTCCACCCTAAAATAAGCTAGTAAAGTAAATTTATCGTCCCTCAACTGTACGTAATCCGGAATTTTAGCGACGCCTTTTACTTTGATTATATACATTCTGCCAAAGTTAAAATTTTCCAGCTAACTAAGCTTTGGGTTTATAAACCCTGTAGAAATGCTATTGTGTTAATATTATCAGCGTAGTCCCATAACTTGGGTTGCTGTGTTTCTCCAAAACCGACTTTTTGACTGTTGATATTTATTTGGGGGCTGCAAGCCACGCACTGAATCTGATCAGCTGAGGTTTGAAGTACAACTTCTACCTCATTTAGATCTTCATACTCCTCGTAGAAAAGAACTGAGAGAGGGCTCGATAAACCCTGATCTCCTTTTAGTAGTAGAAAGCCATTGTCAAGATGCTTGACGGAATTTACAAGGTAGACAGATTTATTGTAATCGTAATTGTTGGCGTACTTGTGATTATTGATCACAAACTTATAGGACTCAATTGCTTCAAAAAACTTATTAAAGTTATAGGCTACCGGCACGAAAAGTTTGGAGACGTTCCGGCATCCTAATCCATAGTAGTCAAAAATATCGTGTCCCAGTCTGAATAATTCTTCCGGAGTTTCATCTCCAGTGAGTACCGCTACACTATTGCGGTTTTTTCGAATGATGTGAGGGACTTTTGAGAAATAATATTCGAAGTATCTGGAGGAGTTGTTACTGCCGGTTGCAATTACTGCGTCGAATTTCTCAAGCCGCTCGGTGAAAAGAATCCTGTCTTCGAAACCAGGCTCAATCTCGATTAACTTTTTTAGAAGGTAGGGAGTGAGTTTGTTATCTTGCGACGAAAGTTTGATCAACGCAATATGTCCTGATGCAAGAACGCTGAGGATATCATGAAAGCCAACCAAGGGTATGTTTCCAGCCAGAATGAGACCCACTCGTTTGCTCTTTTCCTCTTTCGGTTCAAAATCTAACCAGGTATTCAAATCTGTCGCGTTTAAGCTGTTACCCCATGCCTTTACAGCTCGTGTAGTTTCTTCTTTCGTAAACCAGCCATTTTGGTGCTGAGCTGTTTGAATCAGCTGCAAGAGTAGCTCATCCGGAGAAAGCAGATATTCGCCCAATTTCAGGAAGGCTTCTTTTCGTTTTTGTAATGTCAAAATGGAAGTCATGAAAGTAAAATCAATAGATTGTGTTATATTTGCACTGTTTTTGCATAGGTAAGCGAAGCAAAAATACGCTAAGAAAAAGAATTTTTAGACATGGCTATTAAAATAACAGACGAATGCATAAACTGCGGAGCTTGTGAGCCAGAATGCCCGAATAATGCAATTTATGATGCAGGAGTTGCATGGCGTTTTTCTGATGGAACTGCTTTACGCGGAGTAATTGATTTTGGAGATGGTACAACGTTAGATGCAGAAGAGGCGCAACCAGCGATTTCTGATGAGTACTATTATATCGTATCTGACAAGTGTACGGAGTGTAAAGGATTTCATGACGAGCCTCAGTGCGCTGCCGTTTGTCCGGTTGATTGCTGCGTAGACGACGAGGACGTTCGTGAAACCGAAGAAGAATTGTTGGCTAAAAAAGCCTGGTTACATTTGGAAGAGTAGTAGCAGTAATTTAACTATCCAGATATAAAAAAGCCCGGTAAGTAAATTGCCGGGCTTTTCTTTTTTAGGGTTCGTCCTTTAGGACGTTGCGTACTGGTTCTCTAGATTTTGAATGTTGTGCAAGCATTCAGCGATACTTTGACGCTGAGACATCACGATATCCCGTACATCAGAAGGAAGACTTGTATCCTCAAGTACTTTATCGTAGGTTTCAATTGCTGATTTCTCACCTGTAATACAAGCATCTAGTACTGCCTTGTTTTCATTCGGCATGATTGATGACTTGATATCAATCCAAGTGCGGTGGATAGCTCCCAAAGGTCCTCCTTTTTCATTGTCTGAATTGGAGCCGAATTTGTGAAGACAGCTTTTTAGCTCCATTTCAAATTCAGAACGCTGGATAGAGTAAGTGGTAAAAAGAGCTTTAAGCTCTGCTGACTCACAATTTTCGGCGGCGTTTTTATAACCTTCTTTACCATCATTAGCAATGTGAAGAAGATGCTTTAACCCGTCCTGTATTTTTTCATTACTATTTTCCATAATTACCTCCTTATTATTCGCCCTCGGTATTTGCAGACTCGTTGACAAAGCTCTCGGCTACCTGCGTCAACTTCACGTCGGTACTCTTTTCTTCATCCAGCGTCTGCTGAAGTAAATTTGCAGCTTCGGTCATGCCTAAGGTGTTTGCAAGCGTCCTTAGTGTTCCGTAAGATGCGATCTCGTAGTGCTCTATTTTCTGTGCAGAAGAAATGATCGCGGCGTCACGAGTCATGCTGCCATCTTCAGTTTCTTCCATCATGCCTTTGCCTTCTTCTACTAGACCTTCCATAGCTTCGCATTTTTTACCTGCTGCTTTTACGCCGATAAGTTCAAATACTTTTTCCAGGCGGGCAATTTGCTCTTCTGTTTCAGTAAGGTGTTGTTCAAGGCAACTGCGCAGCTCGTCAGACGTAGCACTTTTAGCCATCTTTGGAAGTGCTTTGGCTAAATGTTTTTCTGCCCAATAAATATCTTTAAGCTCATCTTTGAACAAATTCTTCAAGCCTGTTTCTTCGTTGCCAGATGTTTTTTTTTCTTCTTGTTTTTTCATAGTATTTAGATTTTAAGTTTTCGGTTGATCCTAACCATTTGTGTAATTTTAACAGCCTGCCTGTTAAAGAGTTTTTTTAAATTTCAAATGCGATGACCATTTTGATTGGAAACCTTAGGTCCCCAACTCTCGTATTAACCCTGAATTGTCCAATTAAAAGACTATACTTGAACCAGTAAACAAATTATTAAATGCGAAAATTTTCTTTCCAGCAACAGGTGCTAACAGGCTTCGTTGCAACACTTTTCTTTGTGTTTCTGTTAGCCGTTGTCTCCTATGTAAGTATTGAAAATCTTCAGGAAAACGGAGAAGCTCTGAATCGCACCGAACAAATAGTGCGCTTAACAGAAGAGATAGAACAAAGCCTGGTAGATGCAGAAACCAGTGAAAGGGGTTTTGTTATTACCGGTAATCCTGAATTTCTAGATCGATACCATTCTACTATAAATCTTGTAAATCCCGGTATTCAGAAGTTAAGAGACTTAATCGGTACTGACCCGCAGCAGGTAAAGTTGTTGGATTCATTAAGCTTTTATGCAGCGCTGAAGTTGGAGGAGATGAAGCGTATTGTGGCGGCGTACGACGGTACTAGTCAGGCAGCCTCTTTTGATCTCATAAAAACCAATCGCGGCCGCAGTTATATGAACAAGGTGAGGAGTTTTTCCAGTGAAATAGAAAGGTTGGAAAGTCAGCAACTGGTTGCGGGGAAAAGCGAAGGGAGTAAAGCAGTGGCGAGGACACGGACTATTATCCTGCTGGGTTCTTTCGTGATCCTGTGTCTTATCGTAGTACTCTTTGCTTATATCAAGAAGACTTTCTGGCATCAGAAGTTAATAGAGGATCGCGTTAGATCGACTAACGCCGAGTTGGAAAAGATTACCCACGAAAACGAAAGACAAAATTGGTTGCTTGAAGGCGCCGTGATAGTAGATGCGGCTATGCGGGGTGCTCAAACATTGGATGAACGCGCTCTATGTATCATCGTTGAAATCTCAAAACACGTAAAGGCAAATATTGGAGTTATTTATATCGCTGATCCATCGGCGACGAACCTGCACTTTAAGGCTAGCTATGGTTTTCCACCTGATGAAGCCCCGCAGCTTATCAAACCTCAGGAAGGACTTATCGGTCAAGCTATTGCTCAAAGGAAGGGTTTGGCATTTGATAAAGTGCCTGATGGTTATATTAAAGTCGGGTCTGGACTGGGTCAGACGAAACCCAACTGCATTTTCATTCAGCCTATATTTTTAGGAGAACAGTTGAAAGGTGTTATTGAACTAGCATTTGTCGACCAAATTAATCCTAGTACTGCCGAGTTCTTTAACAAGGTGGTTTACAGTATAGGAGTAGCAATCGGAGCTGCAGAAGCAAGGGTTAAGATGTTGGATCTTGTTGAAAAAACGAAGCAACAGGCCGAGGAACTGGAAGCACAGCACTCCAAAATACAGTCGTCTAACGAAGAACTGCTAAGGAAAACATCTCAACTTCAGGCTTCTGAAGAGGAAATGAAGCGCCAGCAGGAGGAACTTCGACGGGCAAATGAGGAAATGAGAAAAATCTCATTGGAAAACGAGCGGCAAAACTGGGTGCTTGTTGGCTCCAATACAATTGGCCAAGCCATCCGGGAAGAACATGGTTCTTCGGCGTTTTCAGTGAATTCGCTGGCGTCAAGGGTTTTATCGTCCCTGGCCTCCTACGTAAATGCCCAGGTAGGTGTAATATTCATTGCCGACGACTCGGGGCAGAAACTCAACTATGCCGGAGGATACGCATTTCAGCCTGCGCCTGGCCAATCTCCATCGTATGCCTTGGGTGAAGGGCTTATTGGGCAAGCAGCTCGTGACGGTAAAATGGTTGTATATAACGAAGTACTGGATGATCATATAAAGGTAAGCACTGGCCTCGGAGAGGTAAGCGCCCGGACGGTTATTGTGCAGCCACTTTTAGCTCTTGGTAAACTAAAGGGTGTAATCGAGTTAGGATTTACCAGCGAAGTGTCGACTCAGGTAATCGAATTCGTGGAGTGGATGAAGGAGATTTTGGCAGTCGAAATCACGACCGCCCAGGCGAAAATTTACAATCAGGAACTCTTTGAGAAAACTCAGCTTCAGGCTGAAGAGCTCGAAAGTCAGCATGAAGAGTTGAGGACAACCAACGAAGAACTTATCAGGAAAACGCAGCTGTTGCAAGCTTCTGAAGAGGAGTTAATGGTGCAACAGGAAGAGCTTCGTCAGACAAATGCTGAACTGGAGGAAAAGGCCGAATTGTTGGAGGAAAGGAATAGGGCCATTGAGCAAGCTCGCGAGGCGATGGTTCTGAAGGCCGAAGAGCTTGAGCAAAGCAGTAAATATAAGTCGGAGTTCCTGGCTAATATGAGCCATGAGTTGCGCACTCCGCTGAATAGTATTTTGATCCTGGCAAAAATTCTACGGGAGAATAAACACGCCAATCTTAACCCCGAACAAATTAAATACGCTGGTGTAATTCATACCGCTGGAAGTGACCTTCTGAATTTGATTAATGATATCCTTGACCTATCTAAGATAGAATCTGGAAAAATTGATATCAATGCTGAAGAAGTAAGTCATGCCGATATGAAATCTGACATGGAACTTCTTTTCCACGAGGTGGCGAATACGAAAAAGATTGAATTTAACTACTCTGTAGCTCCGGGTGTGCCGGCATACATGATCTCAGATCGTCAGCGGGTAGAACAGATCATTAAGAACTTGCTGTCGAATGCATTTAAGTTCACACCGCAGAATGGAAAAGTATCAGTAAGTGTCAGCTTGGTAAAAGAGCAAATGGACTTTTCAAATGAGAGGTTGAAAAACGCCAACAACGGAATTCTTGCATTCGCAGTAAAAGACAGCGGTATTGGTATTCCGCTGGATAAGCAAAAAGCAATATTTGAAGCATTCCAGCAAGCAGATGGTACAACAAGCAGGAAATATGGGGGGACCGGTCTGGGTCTTTCTATCTGCCGTGAGCTATCCAATTTATTGGGCGGCGAGATCAAGGTTCAGAGCGAGCCAAATGCAGGGAGTACGTTTACCTTATACCTTCCGCTGGAATTAGCTAATCAGGATACTTTAGCAACGGAAGAGATAACGCCTTTGAATCAGGAACCTGTTACCAAACCAGCGGAACCTGTAAGTTCACCCGCTCAGAAGCCTATCGTAGTCCAGGTAGATAGATCTGTAGGGGTAGCTAAGCTTCCTGATCCTAACAAGGAATACAGCCTGTTGATTGTTGAAGATGATCCAAACTTTGCGGAGATTCTAAAAGACTATGCTAAGGAACGCGGCTTCAAGCCATTGCATGCAGCAGACGGGGTACAGGGACTTGAAATGGCGAAAGAGCGCAAGCCTGACGCCATCGTTCTGGATATTATGCTGCCAGGCATGGATGGCTGGACAGTTCTTAAGAAATTGAAGGAAGATCCTCAGACTTATGGAATACCGGTGCATTTGATGTCGGCAAAAGAGGAAACAAACTCTAAAGCCCGTCTGGAAGGAGCGATTGGCTTCCTTAAAAAGCCGGTAGAGAAAGAAGAGCTTGACTCTGCCTTTGATACTCTTATTGAGGGAAGTGGAAAGACGAAGATCAAGCGCGTGCTACTGGTGGAAGATCAGCGCATCCAAAGCGACGTTTTAACGAATCAGCTGAAATCAAAAGGAGTAGAGGTAAAGCAGGCATTTGACGGTGAAGAAACAATGGCTGTGTTAGCGGAAGACGCTGACTTTGATTGCATTATCCTGGATCTTAAACTGCCGGATATATCAGGACTGGATTTGCTGGAGAAAATCAAGACTAACGAAGAGCTGGTTCCAGTTCCGGTGGTAATTAATACTGCCATGGAACTTGATCAGGATAGTATGTCGAAGGTGATGAAACATACACATGCAATGGTGTTGAAAAGCAATAAGTCAAACGACAGGTTGCTTGACGAGATCAACCTGTTTATGAATAAGATTAAGACTGCCGAAATTCGTCCGGCAACGCTGGGTGGAGCGAAATCACCTACAGGGACCACCACTACGCTCGAAAAAACCTTGAAAGATAAAACCGTTCTGCTGGTGGATGACGATATGCGTAACATTTTCGCCCTATCAAGCGCTCTGCAGGAGTACGATCTTAAGATTGAAATTGCGAATAATGGAATAGAGGCTTTGAAAAAGCTTGAGGAGATGCCTGGAACGGATATTGTTCTGATGGATATCATGATGCCGGAAATGGATGGATACGAGACCATGAGGGAAATTAGAAAGCAGAGTCGCTTCACCAAGCTGCCTATTATCGCTTTAACAGCGAAGGCAATGAAGAATGATCGCGAACGGACTATAGAAGCAGGTGCGAACGATTATATTTCAAAGCCAGTAGATGTTGATAAACTGGTTTCAATGATGCGGGTATGGCTGAGTTAAGGAATCGAAACTTTTTAAGTTCTGCTACGGCAGATACAGTAACTTTCGAACAGATTGATGAGTTGGTAGAATGGGTAAAAAGAATTCACGGATTTGATTTTTCCGGCTACTCCAGGGCATCGTTGAAAAGGCGCGTTACACGCATTATGGACCTTCATAACCTCACCCTGTTTGATCTGAAGTCCTTGCTGGTGAACGATTATGCTTTTTTCGAAGAGTTTATCATCGAGATTACTGTAAACGTAACCGAGATGTTCAGAGACCCCGGATTTTACAGGGCGGTGCGCGAGAAAGTACTTCCGTACCTTGCTTCTTTTCAAAGAATAAAAGTATGGAACGCAGGCTGCTCCACGGGGCAGGAACTCTACTCTTTTGCTATCCTTTTAGCAAAAGAGAACCTATACAAAAGATCCTTTTTATATGGGACAGATATTAATACGAGAGTGTTAGATTTGGCTAAAAAAGGGATTTACGACTTGAAGTTGATGAAGCACTATTCTGAGAACTATCTCGAAAGTGGCGCTTCGGGTTCTCTTTCTGATTTTTACACTGCTCAATACGATGCAGCCTCCATCAATCATAGTTTAAAGAAAAACACGCTTTTTTCCGTGCATAACTTGGTTTCCGATGGCGTGTTTAACGAGTTTCAGCTAATTTCCTGCCGGAACGTGTTGATTTACTTCAATGTCGAGCTGCAACAAAAGGTAATATCCCTTTTTTATAATAGTCTTTGTCCTTTCGGTTTCCTTTGTCTGGGTTCAAAAGAGTCACTTCGGGATTCTGAATTATCAAGACGGTTTAAAGTGATTGATAAAGCGGAAAATATTTATCAAAAAATTGAATAATCTGAACAAGGATATCGAAAAGCGAGTGCGCGAAGCAAAAGTTTTGCTACTGGGCTGCTCAGCCGGAGGCTTCGGCCTGGTGTATGATCTTGTTTTGGGACTTCCAGAAGATTTTCCGCTCCCTGTTATTGTGATAATTCACAGAAGTAAGAAATATAGATCTTCGATGGAAGAACTGCTTGATAGCAAATCTCGTATTTCAGTAAAATTAGCAGAAGACAAAGAGCAAATTAAAAAAGGATTTGTGTATTTTGCACCACCTGATTATCACTTGCTTCTTGAGCCGGAAGGTTTTTTCACCTTAGATACATCAGAACCTGTTATGTACTGTCGGCCTTCTATTGATGTAACCTTTCAAAGTGTGGCTGATGTGTATCAGGAAAACGTAATTGCACTACTGTTTTCGGGAGCGAATGCAGACGGTGCTGATGGGTTAGCATATATTCAAGCAAAAAAGGGACTGGTTGGAGTTCAAAATCCGGAGGCTGCTGAAGTTCGGACGATGCCGGATGCGGCAATTGGAAGATGCCAGGTAGATATGATATTGAGTAATAGTGAAATTTTTTCTTTTATAGGCAGTATTGCTACTGTCTTAAACAGTGTGAAAGATGGAAAAGATTAATTTGCTTATAGTTGATGATAAGCCGGAGAACATAGTAGCTCTGGAGGCTTTGATTCAACGTAACGATATCAATCTACTGAGCACAACTTCTCCCAATGCAGCTCTTAAGATGTGCTGGGAGCAGGATATTCCGCTCGCACTCATTGATGTGCAAATGCCGGAAATGGACGGGTTTGAATTGGTGGAAATTTTGAAAAGTAACCCACGGACCCGAGAGATTCTGGTGATCTTTGTGACGGCTATCTCTAAAGAGTCAAAGTATGCAGTCCGTGGACTAACTGTTGGCGCAGTAGACTACTTATACAAACCCCTTGAACCTACTATCACCACTGCTAAAGTTGATTCTTTTATTCAGCTGGTTCGTAGCCAGCGTGAGGTAAAACGAAAAAATGTTGAGCTGGAATTATACCAGGCGGAACTAATTAAGGCCAAAGAACTGGCAGAGCAAGCGAAGCAGGTGAAGGAGCGTTTTCTCGCCAACATGAGTCATGAACTTCGCACCCCAATCAATGGGATATTGGGAATATCGCATCTTCTGGGAGAGAGTCCCTTGAATGAAGATCAACGTAAATGTGTGGACTTGCTGAAGGTTTCCTCGGAGGCCTTGCTGGGTGTGATTAATGACGTGCTGGATATATCGAAAATTGAAGCGGGTAAATTCCGGATAATCCCCACTGAAACCAATATTAAGAGTTTAGCGAAAGCCGTAGTTGATCTGCTCAAATTCCGTGCGGATGAAAAAGGAATTGACTTGAATTTGGAATTCAAAGGCTCTATTCCAAAACTCGTGATGACCGACTCATTGAGGCTTAATCAAATATTGATGAACTTGCTGAGCAACGGCATCAAATTTACGGCGAAAGGGTCAGTGGATTTGTCGGTTTCAGTATTGGAGTTGAAGGATGGCGAAATCCAGATAGAATTTGCGGTCAAAGATTCCGGTATCGGAATTCCTAAAGATCGCATTGATAAAATTTTTGAGTCATTTGAGCAGGCGCAGGAAGATACGATGCACAAATATGGGGGGACGGGCCTCGGCTTGTCTATTGTACAGCAGCTAGCAGGATTAATGGGTGGACGCCTTCATGTCGATAGTGAGGAAGGGCAGGGAAGTACTTTCACATATACCAACTGGTATCAGGTAGTAGATAGCAATGTAGAGGAGATATCAGCGAAACCAGGGATATCTGAATTAGCTAAGTTCGAGAACGTGGCGGTGCTGGTAGCAGAGGACAATTTGGTGAATCAGTTTATGATTAGGAAGGTGCTGCAGAATTGGAACCTGGAGGTAGATGTGGTTGATAACGGAGAGAAGGTACTTGAGTGTTTAAAACAGAGCCATTACGACATCGTGCTGATGGATACACATATGCCAGTGATGGGAGGTTTTGAAGCGACCCGCCGAATTCGAACGGAAATGCTGGATGGCGTCAAAAATATTCCGATTATATCATTGTCTGCTGCAGTGCTAGAAGAAGAAAAGCAACAGGCGTACGATGCGGGGGTTGACGATATAGTTACTAAACCGTTCGATCTTTCTGTTCTTCACCAAAAAATAGAAATGCTGGTGAGAAAAAAAGTCGATGCCTAACCTTATCGAACGTACAGATCAGCTCCATAGAAAAATCCTAATACCTTACCTGCCTAAACGGATCATTTCTCTTGTGCCTTCACATACGGAAACTCTTTACGATTTAGGACTTAGTGATAGGATTGTAGGTGTGACGAAGTTTTGTATTCGTCCTACCAAAGAGCTACTAGCAGTGGAGAAGGTTGGTGGCACAAAAAGACTGGATCTTTATAAAATAAAGCAGTTGAAGCCAGACCTCATTATTGCTAACAAGGAAGAGAACACCAGGGAAGAGATTGAAAAGTTGATGCAGCAGTATCCTGTCTGGATAAGTGACATTTACACCCTTGAAGATGCGACCAGCATGATTACTTCGGTAGGAGAGATTGTTGGTCGGGAAGTTGCTGCGAGGCAGATAGCAATGGAGATAGAAAGAGGCTTTGAAACTCTACGACCGCTGCGGCAACCCCTCCGTGTAGCCTACTTCATCTGGAAGAACCCGCATATGGTAGCAGCGAAGAATACATTTATTGATCATATACTTTCTCTTGCCGGTTTTGAAAATTTTTTCAATCAAGATCGATATCCGGTCCTAGAGGAGGACGAGCTGAGACGCGCAAATCCGGACGTTGTCTTTCTTTCTTCTGAACCCTATCCTTTTAGTAATAAGCATCTTGAGGAATTTAGTGAGCTGTTCCCGCATTCGAAGCTGGTTTTAGTGGATGGAGAGATGTTTTCCTGGTATGGTAGCAGATTGAAATCAACACCTCAATACCTGCAAAAGATCATTCTCGATAATTTTTAATTTTTGTTTGCACTTCTCAAATAAACCTTTACTTTTGCAGTCCCAAACAACGGGAAATATCCTAATGCGGAAGTGGCGTAATTGGTAGCCGCACCAGACTTAGGATCTGGCGCCGCGAGGCGTGGGGGTTCGAGTCCCTTCTTCCGCACCGCATTCCCTCCGATAGCAATATCGGGGGGAATTTTTGTATAGATACGAACGATAATTATCAAATCATGAATATTACTCAAGAGAAAATCGACAACCTTAACTCCATAGTTAAAGTTAGCATTAAACCTGAAGACTACCGTGAACGCGTTGAAAAGGCTATCAAGACTCAGGCAAAAAAAGCTAATCTGCCGGGTTTCCGTAAGGGGATGGTTCCAGCATCTCATATAAAAAGAATGTACGGAAAAAGTATCCTGGTAGATGAGATCAATAACATGCTGAACGATTCTCTTACAAACTATATCAATGAGTCTAATTTGCAGGTGTTGGGTCAACCTTTGCCTAAAGTAGACGAATCGAAAGAGTTCAATTGGGATTATAACGATGAGTTCGAGTTTGATTACGAGCTAGGACTCGCTCCTGAGTTTGATCTGAATTTTTCTGCGGAAGATAAATTGTCATACTATCAAATTAAAGTAGATGCAGAGACTCTTGAATCTCGCATCAAAAATCTTCGGAAGAGTTATGGCAAAATGACAAATCCGGAAGTTTCGGCAGAAGATGACGTGCTTTATGCTGACTTGACTCAGCTTTCTCCTGATGGCTCTGTTTTTGAAGATGGTATCGCGAACACCGCTTCAATTCGTCTGGATCTTGTAAAAGATGAGGAGATCAAGAAAACACTGATTGGGCTGAAGAAAGATGACGTTGTGGATTTTGATATTCAGGCAGCGTTCGGAAACGACGCTTTTCAAGTATCAAGAATTCTAAATATCTCAGAAGACGACGCGAAAGATCTTCAGTCGAAATTCCGGCTGACAGTTAAAAACGTTAATCGTTTAGAGGAAGCAGATCTAGATCAGGAGTTCTTTGATAAAATATATCCGGGAGGAGAAGTAACAACTGAAGAGCAATTCAGAGAAAAAGTTACAGCAGAGTTGGAGTCAATGATGGCGCAAAACGCAGATCAGAAGCTTCAAAACGATCTTATCAAATATGGTTTAGGTAAGATCGAATTACAACTTCCTGACGAGTTTTTGAAAAGGTGGTTAAAAGCTACAAACGAAAAGCTAAGCGACGAGGAGTTGGAAAAGGGCTACGATGACTTTGCAACAAACTTGAAGTGGACGCTGATCGAAAACAAGATTATCAAGGAGAATAATCTGGAGATCAAATACGAAGATGTATTGGAAACAGCTAAAGCACGGTTAGATGCGCAGTTCAGAATGTACAGCCCTCAAGCGCTGCCGGAAGATCAGTTGAGCCAGTACGCCGTACAGTTCTTGCAAAATAAAGAAAACGCAAACCGCATTTTCGAAGAAGTAAAGGCTCAGAAAGTATTTGAATACCTGAAAACAGTTATTACATTAGACACTCAGGAAATAGAATATAATAAATTTCTTGAACTGAATTAGTAGATATTGGTTATAAGTGTGCTGCCGATATCTATTAGTATATTGGTCAGCACACTTTTTGTTTTATATTAGTAACCAAACATCTTAAATTCAATGAGCATAGATAAAAACGAATTTCGCAAATACGCAGTAAAACATCACCGGATAGGTAGCCAGCATGTCGACAGCTTTATAGCCAGGGTAGAAAAAAACGCTATTCCGATGTCAATGACCCCTTATATCATTGAGGAGCGTCAATTGAACGTTGCACAAATGGACGTTTTTTCAAGATTGATGATGGACCGTATCATTTTTCTTGGTGATGCTATTTATGATAATATAGCGAACATCATTCAGGCTCAATTGTTATTCCTTCAATCGACAGACGCGAAACGAGACATCCAGATTTACATCAATTCACCTGGTGGCTCCGTTTATGCGGGTTTAGGAATTTACGACACCATGCAATATATTACACCAGATGTCGCTACTATATGTACAGGGATGGCTGCATCAATGGGTGCAGTGTTACTGTGTGCTGGCGCGGCAGGTAAAAGGGCGGCCCTTTCTCATTCGAGAGTGATGATTCACCAACCACTTGGAGGGGTGCAGGGACAAGCTTCTGATATAGAAATTACGGCACGGGAAATATTGAAGCTGAAACGCGAATTGTATGAAATTATAGCTCACCATAGCGGGGCAGATTATCAGAAAGTTCACGATGCTTCAGACAGGGATTATTGGATGATTGCAAGTGAGGCTAAGGAATTCGGAATGATTGACGAAGTTCTTGGCGCTAACAGGGAAATGAGTAATGAGTAAAAGTACAAAAGATATTAAATGTTCTTTTTGCGGTTCCGGAAAACAGGACACACTAATGCTTATCGCGGGATTAGATGCCCATATTTGCGATAAGTGCGTCGCGCAGGCGAATCAGATCTTATCTGAAGAGTTGTCTACCCGGAAGAACAAATCATCTCAGTCGGCTTTGACTTTGATGAAGCCTACCGAGATCAAGACACATTTAGATCAATATGTGATTGGGCAGGATGAGGCGAAGAAGGTGTTGTCGGTGGCGGTTTATAACCACTACAAACGTCTGAACCAAAAGGTAGAAAAGGATGAGGTAGAGATCGAGAAATCGAACATCATCATGGTGGGTGAAACAGGTACAGGAAAGACCTTACTTGCAAAGACCATTGCGAAAGTTCTTCATGTTCCTTTCTGTATTTGTGATGCAACCGTGTTAACCGAGGCAGGCTATGTGGGCGAGGATGTTGAGAGTATCTTAACCCGTCTGCTTCAGGCGGCGGATTATGATGTTGCAGCAGCCGAGCGGGGAATCGTGTACATTGATGAAGTGGATAAAATTGCTCGCAAGAGCGATAATCCTTCTATCACCCGTGATGTTTCCGGAGAAGGTGTTCAGCAGGCCCTGTTGAAGATTCTGGAAGGAACTATGGTCAATGTACCGCCTCAGGGAGGTCGTAAACATCCCGATCAGAAGATGATTGCCGTGAATACAAATAACATTCTATTTATCTGCGGAGGCGCTTTCGATGGCATTGAAAAGAAAATTGCTAACCGGTTAAGGACACAAACAGTAGGTTATAAGGTAAAAAAGGACGATTTAAACGTAGATCTTAAGAATCTCTATAAGTATATCACGCCACAAGATCTTCGGTCGTTTGGGCTGATTCCCGAGTTAATTGGACGGTTACCGGTTATCACTCACTTAAATCCTTTAGATCGGCCAGCTTTATTAAATATTCTTACCGAGCCTAAAAATTCTCTGGTAAGACAATATAAAAAGTTGTTTGATTATGAAGGGATCAAGCTGGAGTTCGATCAGGAAGTACTTGAATTTATTGTTGATAAGGCATTAGAATTTAAGTTGGGAGCACGGGGGCTTCGGTCTATTTGTGAGGCCATTATGATTGATGCGATGTTTGAGATGCCGACGGAGAAGCAGCATAGTAAGGAGCTCTTTATTACGCTCGATTACGCGGTGGAAAAATTTGCCAAGTCCGATCTCAAGAAATTAAAAGTAGCATAATAAAAACCCCCGCCGCAAGCGGGGGTTTTTAGTTTAAAAGCAATTTTATATGAACGAAGAGAAAGAAGTAAAAAAAGACCCGGAAATCCTCGAACAAGCGCAAAAAGTTCAGGAAGTTGAAACTCCCGTTAAGAAAGGGTTAAAGACCAAGGAACAGATAGTTAAAAATTGGCTACCGCGTTATACCGGCAGACCACTGGATCAGTTTCATGACTTTATTTTACTTACTAATTTTTCTAAGTATCTCCAGCTCTTTTCGGAATGGCATGATAATGCGCCGATTATGGGACTGGATAAACCTATGCAAAGCGTATCTGCCGCTGGCATCACCATCATAAACTTTGGGATGGGAAGCCCCCTTGCGGCTACCACCATGGATCTGCTGAGCGCCATTAACCCAAAGGCAGCTCTTTTTCTGGGTAAATGTGGCGGCTTAAAAAAGAAGAATAACATAGGGGATCTAATTCTGCCTATCGCAGCTATCAGAGGCGAAGGGACCTCGAACGATTATTATCCTCCTGAAGTGCCCGCACTGCCTTCATTTGCGCTGCAAAAAGCTATATCGACAACTATTCGTGATCATTCGAGGGATTATTGGACCGGAACCTGTTACACAACCAACAGGCGCGTTTGGGAGCATGACAAAAGTTTTAAGAAGTATTTAAAGTCGCTCAGGGCAATGGCAATCGATATGGAAACCGCTACTATCTTCACAGCAGGGTTTGCGAATAAGATACCTACAGGTGCTTTATTGCTTGTTTCTGATCAGCCGATGATTCCGGAGGGAGTTAAAACGGCCGAAAGTGACTCTAAGGTAACCGAGCAGTTTGTAGAGACGCATTTACGGGTAGGAATCGATTCACTAAAACAGTTGATAAATAACGGACTTACCGTTCGGCACCTTAAGTTTTAGCCAGGAGAATTCAAAGCTTTAGCCAGCGTCCAGGTTACATCTCCTATTGCCCTAGAGATTGTTAATTCTATAATGCTTTTTTATGTGGTATAATAACATCCTTGAGACTATTGGCAACACGCCATTGGTTAAGCTAAATAGGGTAACTAAGGAGATTAAGGGGACGGTCTTGGCCAAGATTGAGACCACGAATCCGGGGAATTCTATCAAGGACCGGATGGCGCTCAAAATGATAGAAGACGCAGAAAAGGCTGGTTTTCTAAAGCCAGGTGGAACTATTATTGAAGGGACTTCAGGCAACACCGGAATGGGACTAGCGATCGCTGCGGTAGTAAAGGGCTACAAGTGTATCTTCACCACCACAGATAAACAGTCGAAGGAAAAGATAGATGCTCTCAGAGCATTTGGAGCGGAGGTGATCGTGTGTCCAACTAACGTGGATCCTGAGGACCCGAGGTCTTACTACTCCGTGTCGTCCAGGCTGGAGCGAGAAGTTCCCAACGCCTGGAAGGCCAATCAATACGACAATCTTTCCAACACACAGGCTAACTACGAACAAGTGGGGCCCGAGATATGGAAGCAGACCGCAGGCAGGGTTACCCATTTGGTAGCAGGCGTAGGAACCGGAGGAACCCTTTCGGGAGCAGGACGTTTCCTCAAGGAGAAAAACCCTGCAATTAAGGTGATAGGGATTGACCCTTATGGGTCAGTCTTTAAGAAGTATAAAGAAACCAGAATTTTTGACAAAGCCGAAATATATCCCTACATCACAGAAGGAATAGGAGAGGATTTTCTCCCTAAAAATGTAGATTTTGATATTATCGATCATTTCGAGAAAGTAACGGATAAGGATGCAGCGCTGATGACCAGGGAAATTGCCCGGAAGGAAGGGATATTTGCAGGAAACTCCTCCGGAGCTGTGATTGCTGGCCTACTGCAAATGAAAGAGCGATTTAAAGAGGATGACTTGATTGTCGTGGTCATTCACGATCATGGATCACGATATATGGCTAAGATGTACAATGACGATTGGTTGAGGGAGCGAGGCTTTTTGAAAGAGGAGCGATTAACCGCAAAAAACATTCTCGAGCTAAGAGAACGCCAAGAGATTGTCACTATCGATGTCGGGCAAACTGTTTTAGAGGCTATCAATATCATAAAAGCCCATAATATTTCTCAATTGCCAGTCATTCAGCAGGGTATGGTAGTTGGAAAAGTCACGGAGAGCGATATTCTTGAGAACCTGCTTGATAACCCTGCTTTGAAGTCAAGTAGAGTCGAAGAAATTATGACCAAACCTTTCCCTTTCGTTGATCTGGCTACTCCTGTTGACAGAATTTCGAGTTTAATTTCCAAAGAGAATTTTGCAGTAATGTTGGAGGATGAGGTAGGGAAGCTAGAAGTCATCACTCAATTAGATATTATTAACGCCTTGTCCCGAATTTAGTCCGGTTACATATGGGTGATGTTTCGTAAATTTAAAGGACTAATCTTATTCATATGAAAGCGTGTCTACTGTTATTTATGCTCTTCTGCGCTGCTCCAATCCATGCGCAGGAGCAGGAGAGGTTCAAGACTACCAAAGCCCTTATAGATGATCTGCCTCCTGATACTGATTTAACTGAAAAGGTAGAGCTTGCGACAGAAACGGATGGCCGGCATATATTGGCCGCGAGAAAAGGAATTTCTCTGGTAGCAGTTGTTGCAGGAGGTAAAGTGAGGAAATACGAGGCATACAACGAAAGCGGAGAGAAGCTGGCGGTAGAGCAGGAAAGCCAAGGGCAGCGATTATATCTTTGCGTTAAAGATAAGAGCGCGGAGAAGGTCTGCTGGAATACGCTAAGGAAAGCCGAAAAAAGGAACTAAACAAAAAAAGCAGAGCTTGTAGCTCTGCTTCTATATTTTAATGCGCTTTTGGCATAGCATCTATTCTTCTGATGTCAGCGCCAAGAGCCCGTAATCGGATATCGATGTCCTGATAGCCCCGCTCTATTTGCTCGATAGCGTGGATGATGGAACGCCCATTGGCTGACAGTGCTGCGATTAACAGAGAAACCCCGGCTCTGATGTCCGGAGACGTCATCTCGATGCCTCTTAATTTTACCTTATTATCAAGTCCCATGACCGTCGCCCTATGCGGGTCGCAAAGAATAATTTGCGCTCCCATATCGATTAGCTTATCTACAAAGAACAAGCGGCTTTCAAACATCTTCTGATGGATCATTACGTTGCCTTTCGCCTGAGTAGCTACCACTAAAACAATACTTAGAAGATCAGGGGTAAAGCCAGGCCAGGGTGCATCAGCTATGGTCAGAATAGAACCGTCAATAAAAGTGTCTATCTCATAGTGGGACTGAGCCGGAATGTAAATATCATCTCCCCGCAATTCCATCTGAATTCCTAGCCGGCGAAAAACATTAGGTATAATGCCAAGCTCCTGATATTGTACGTCTTTGATGGTAATCTCTGAACCCGTCATAGCCGCCAGGCCGATAAAAGATCCGATTTCAATCATATCAGGAAGTAGCCGGTGCTCAGTACCTCCCAATCTTTCGACACCTTCAATGGTAAGAAGGTTCGAACCAATGCCAGAGATCTTCGCACCCATTCTGTTCAGCATCTTACAGAGCTGTTGCAGGTAGGGTTCGCAGGCTGCATTGTAGATAGTAGTTATCCCTTTTGCGAGTACCGCTGCCATCACTACGTTAGCAGTTCCTGTTACAGATGCTTCGTCCAAGAGAATATAAGTACCTTTCAGATCAGTGGCGTCTACATTGAAGAAGTTGTTTTCTGCGTCGTAGATGAATTTGGCACCTAGTTTCTCAAAGCCAAGGAAATGCGTATCCAGCCTTCTACGACCAATCTTATCTCCCCCCGGCTTGGGAATTGCCGCTGTACCAAAACGCGCGAGCAAGGGGCCGACAATCATGATGGAGCCCCTTAAGCTTCCACCTTTTGATTTAAATACGTCGGACTTAAAGAAATCAAGATGAATATTTTTCGCTTCAAATGAATAGGTGTCTTTGCTTAGTCGTTCAACAACAACACCAAGGTCGCCAAGTAGCTCTATCAATTTATTCACATCCACAATGTCCGGGATGTTGCTGATAGTTACCTTTTCTTCTGTCAATAAAACGGCCGAAATTACCTGCAGGGCCTCGTTTTTTGCTCCCTGCGGTATAATTTCTCCTTTCAGCGGTTTTCCGCCGTGAATCTCAAATGCATTCATGGAATCAGTAAAAGATTTGACCTGCAGTATTAATAACGTTTGCCATTGCTTTTTCCACGGTTGCCCATGTTGTTGTTGCGGCCGGCGTTACTGTTCTGACGGTTCTTATTATTGTTGTTATTGTTGTTGGTGGGCATGCCACTTTTCTGGCGTACTCCAGGGGCGTTCGATCGTACCTCCACCTTACTCAAGCTCACGTTTTCCTGCAATATTAACTCGCCGTTTGATAACTCTCTGAGGTCGTTAATGATGGTCTCGTCCGCTACGGTATCCTTATTCCAGGTCACATAGGCCATTTTCATGAAATTGGCGATTGACTGGATCATTTGCTGTCTCCGAGGTTCATCTTCCACTTTTTTAGCCTTTTCAATCATTATCTCTACCGTCTTGCCATAATGTTTGAACTTTATGCGCTGCTGCGGATATCCAAGTGGCTCAGGTTTAAAATGAATTGCATCCTGAGACGGTTTCGGATAAGGAGAATCGACGTCTATTTTAAAGTCAGAAATGATGTGAAGGTGGTCCCATAGCTTATGTTTGAAGTCGGTCACATCGCGTAGGTGTGGATTCAAAAATCCCATCAAGTCAATAACAACCTGAGCATGTCTGTTGCGCTCCTCTTTAGTAGGAAGTGTACAGATGTATGCAACCATGTTTTGAACATTTCTTCCGTACTCAGCCAGGATTAACTTATCCCTTGTGCTATTATAATCAAATGTCATTGTAATTTTTTATCAGGGGAGAATTAGCTCCCAATCCCCGTATTGCAGTTTTTGCTAGAATTTTACGATACTATATCAAGCTTTACAAAAGCTATGCAATTTTGTTTCCCTTTATGAAAATTGCTGAGGGAAAACAGAATTTTAGGTTTGCCAACGATCCCTTCCCTGCAGAGGAAAAAGGTAAGAAGCTATAGATCGTATCCTGTTTCGGGGATAAAGATATATTAATTTTGCAAAGCGCAAAAGAAAATGTCGCTGCTTTTCTTTTGCGGCTGCTTTTGCCTAGTCTATAAATTCAAATTTGGTGTAAGGTACCAGCGCTGCTGGTATTCTTATCCCCCGTTCAGTCTGATTGTTTTCCAGTAGAGAGGCCACTATCCGTGGTAGCGCCAGCGCACTACCATTTAACGTGTGCGCAAGTTGAGCCTTTCCTTCCTTTCCCTTATAACGTAATTTAAGCCGGTTACTCTGAAAGGTTTCGAAATTTGACACAGAAGAAACTTCCAGCCAACGGGCTTGTGCAGCACACCACACTTCCATGTCGTAAGTTAAAGCAGATGCGAAACTCATATCACCACCGCAAAGGCGCAATACGCGGTAGGGTAGTTCCAGTTTTTGCAGTAGCGACTGTACGTGGCTGCTCATCTCTTCCAATATGTCATAGGATTTCTCGGGATGTGCTACCTGTACAATTTCAACTTTATCAAACTGATGCAGGCGATTTAGGCCACGAACATGAGCTCCGTAAGATCCAGCCTCGCGCCGGAAACAAGGGGTATAAGCGCAGTTTTTAACGGGAAGCTCTTCCTCTTTAAGAATCACATCCCTGTAAAGGTTAGTAACGGGTACCTCTGCCGTTGGGATCAAATACAAATTGTCGACGCCCACGTGGTACATCTGGCCTTCTTTGTCTGGAAGCTGTCCGGTACCAAAACCAGAAGCCTCGTTTACAACGATCGGAGGCAGCATCTCTCTATATCCGGCCTCTTCGGCCTGATCAAGAAAGAAGTTGATAAGAGCGCGTTGGAGTTTAGCCCCCTTGCCTTTGTAGACAGGAAATCCCGCTCCAGTTATCTTATTTCCTAATTCGAAATCAATAATATCATACTTTGCGGCTAGCTCCCAGTGAGGAAGTGCTGTCTCGGGCAATGACGGTTTTTCTCCGTGCTCGTAAGCTACCTCGTTATCTTCGGCTGTAGATCCTGTTGGAACAGAGCTGTGAGGAAGATTGGGTAGGAGTACGATTTTATTCTGCATATCCTCTTCGAACGCTACCAGCTGTTCTCCAAGGGTTTTTGCCTTTTCTTTTAATGCCGGAGTTTGTGCTTTTAGTGCTTCCGCCTGCTCTTTTTGTCCCTGGCGCATCAAATCGCCAATTTGCTTTGCTATGGCATTAGCTTCCGCTGAAGTTGCATCAAGTGTCGACTGGGTTTGACGTCTTTGTTCGTCTAGTGAAATTATTTCATCTACCAACTCTGGTTGCTTGAAATTTTTAACAGATAAACGTTCTAAAACTTTGTCCCTGTTTTCCCGGATATAACTAACTTGCAACATCTTTTATAAATTTCGACAAAGATATAAACAGTTTGGAGTTTAGAGTTTTTGAATTCGGAGAAATTCAAATCCGATAAGCCCGGACCAGAACATGAATATGAGCGGAAAATTGTACCTCGTTCCAACTCCAATCGGAAACTTAGAGGACATTACATTCAGAGCAATTAGGATCTTAAAGGAAGCGGATGTAATTCTAGCGGAAGATACCCGAACCAGCGCTCCCTTGTTGAAGCACTTTGGTATCGAAAAAAGAGTGTTTGCTCATCATCAGCATAATGAACACAAGGCTAGCAGCGAAATTGTGCGCTTTCTTAAAGAGGGGCAAAACGTTGCGCTGATTTCTGATGCAGGTACCCCTGCTATTTCAGATCCTGGTTTTTTTCTGGTTAGAGAGGTTCTCAAGAACGAGTTGCCTGTAGAATGCCTGCCTGGAGCCACCGCATTCGTTCCCGCTTTGGTCAATTCGGGTCTTCCTTCTGATCGTTTCACGTTTGAAGGTTTTCTGCCGGTAAAAAAGGGGCGTCAAACAAGACTGAAGGCACTGGTGGAGGAGGAGCGTACCATGATTTTTTATGAATCGCCGCATCGCCTGCTCAAAACGCTTGAAGAGTTTATTCAGTATTACGGGGAAGACCGTCAGGCTTCTGTCTCCCGCGAGCTTACTAAAGTATTTGAGGAAACAGTTCGAGGTACGCTTTCAGAAATAAAAAATCATTTCGAAAATAATACCCTGAAGGGAGAGTTTGTGATTTGTGTTGCAGGCAGAGAGTGAGCAGGTGAAGCAGCTACCTTGTTTTTTTAGTTTTAACTCTTAACTTCCATCTTAAAAACTATAAACCATGTCATTTGAACAATTCCTTACAGACGAACAAGATCCTAAGCCTGCGGAAAAGGTATTAGGCAAACTGCAGGATATGTTAGCCCCGGGGGAGCGTATTTTGTTCCTTGCAGTACAAAAAAAGCCGGCTGTAACCTTAATGCCCGATGCGATTATCGCCACAGACAAACGGATTGTCTTCTGTAGTCCTGGTAATCTTGGTCTTACCACCAACTTTCAGATTTTTCTTTGGAAGGATGTCAAAGAGGTATCGTTCAAGGAAGAGTTTTTCGGTGCCCGATTTACGATGGTTCCGCTGAAAGGAGAAAATGTAACGGTTGATTATATTCCGAAAGTGCAAGCGAGAAAGCTCTACCAGTTTTCCAGTCAACAGATCGAAGAACAAGGAAAACTGAGCCAGCAGAGCGAAGCCATCTCAGCTATTACTGCTCCTGTTCAAGTAGATATTCAAGGCGAGACAATAGCGCCGGCCCCCGCTCCGTTGGTAGAAGAGGAAGATGAATTGACACAGAAGCTTAAGAAACTGAAAGGCTTATTCGAGAAGCAGCTCATATCCCAGGAAGAATACGAAACTAAAAAAGCAGATATTTTATCGCAACTATAAACGTGCAAAGAAACTATACACTGGCGCTTGTGAGCGCTTTTTTACTTTGGCTTGCCTGGCCGCCCATGTCGTTTACGGCACCTTTACTGCTGATGGCATTTGTGCCCTTATTGCTAGCTGCCGAGAACCTCATCGCCTCAGAAGTTAAGAACAAAGGGAAAAAAGTATTTACCCTGGCTTTCCTTACCTTTTTTATCTGGAACACGTCCTGTATCTACTGGGTATTCAATTCCCTAAATGCAGTGATGCCTGTATGGCTGGCAGGAGTCATTTCGCTGATCCCGTTCGGTCTCGCGGCCTTTTTGATGACCTTAGCCTTCTGGCTTTACTTTCAGTTGCGTAAAGTAACTACTAAAAGCTGGAGCTATGCCGGTTTCATTTCTTTCTGGATCGGGTATGAGTTTTTGCACCAGACCTGGGATTTGGCCTTTCCCTGGATGACTTTGGGTAACGGCTTTGCCGAATCACACCGATTGGTACAGTGGTACGAGTTTACTGGAGTATATGGCGGCTCGCTTTGGATCCTCATTGCTAACGTCCTCGTGTTCGAGCTTTTTCTTTCCAATCGGGAAGATAAGCCTAATAAGAAACTTGCCGCTGTTTTGTCGGCTTGGGTCATGGTTCCAATTCTGCTATCATTTACCATGTATACCAAATACACGGAGCGGCAGAATCCCGCTAATGTGGTGGTGGTTCAACCTAACATCGATCCTTACGAGAAGTTTGGAAGTCTACCCGGGGCTGCTCAGATTGAAAAACTTATTCAGCTTTCTGATTCCCTTGCTCAGCCGAATACAGAATACTTTATCTGGCCCGAGACTGCCATTTCTGAATATGCCGACGAGTCGAGTATCAGAACCAATTCTAATTTTCTCCGGATTCAGCAGTTCCTGAATAAATACAAGAACGGTGCGGTTCTTTCTGGTATCGAGAGTTACTTGATGTACGATACTGCTAAAACGCCGACAGCACGATATGACGAACAGCGGGCGGCTTATTTTGATGCCTTCAATGCCGCCATTCAAATTGAGAATTCCTCTAACGTGCAGTTTTACCATAAATCGAAATTAGTACCCGGGGTGGAGCAAACTCCTTTTTCGTCGTCTTTAGCATTCCTTAAACCTGTTTTTGCCGCTTTTGGAGGATCAACAGGAGGATATGGGCTTCAGGATGAGCCTACAGTATTCTATGCTCAAAGCGGCATGGGGGTAGCGCCGGTAATCTGCTATGAATCAATTTGGGGAGAATATGTAAGTGATTATGTTGCAAAGGGAGCTCAGTTTATCGCGGTGATCACCAACGACGGCTGGTGGGGAAATACCGCCGGAAAAGATCAGCATCTGGCTTATGCAAAGCTTCGGGCGATCGAGACGAGGAGATGGGTAGCCCGATCGGCGAACACGGGAATATCGGCCTTTATAAATCAGCGGGGGGATGTTGTAAAGCAAAGCGAATGGTGGGAACCCACTGCGCTTGAAGCAGACATTAATCTAAATGAGGAATTAACCTTTTATGTGCGGACTGGGGATTATATTGCATTAATTGCCTCAGTAGCTTCCTTAGGTTTTCTGATGATATTGGTATTTAAGAGACTGGCGGCCCGGAAAAGAAAATAGACCTGCTTTATTAAAAAAAGAACGGTCAGGTAACAAAGGACACCTGACCGCTTGCTTAACCCTTAATCACCCAACCTTTGTTTTTCTTAAGAAAATACCTAGGTTTTGTTAGGGTTGATATAATAACGGCTTGAGGTCAATATTGTTCTGGATTTTATTGATTACCGTCGGGTTGCACCAGGTTACCTTTCAGGTCTTCCTGATCTAAACTGCCCGTTTGTTCTTCCTGAATTCTTTGCTGAATCGAATCTTCTCGTTGTATCATGTCAGCGACACTGGTTTCAGTGAGAATTTTTAAGGTCGCGTCACGTACATCTTTCATTACATCCCGTATCCCACAGTAGAGCTCGCTAGTACACTCTTCACATCGTTCGTAAAAGTTGAGACTTACGCAGGGAAGTAGCGCAATTGGCCCATCTATAACCCGGATGATGGCAGCTAACTTGATATCTTCTGCCTTTTTCATCAAATAGTAACCTCCGCCTGCACCCTTCTTGCTGCCCAAAAAGCCACTTCTTTTAAGCTCCAGCAAAATTGCCTCAAGAAATTTTTTGGGTAGCTGCTCTTTCTGTGCAATTTCAGAAATAAGCATGGGTTTATTCTCCTTATTTCTTGCCAAAGCCATTAAGGCTTTCACCGCATATTTCGTCTTTTTAGTTAACACAGCTATTATCTATAGGGTTAATAGCAAATATAGACTATTTCAGATAAAAATGCGGCTTACAGCAATTTAGGTGCAATCCTGTATATATTATATAGGGAAACAAGAATCACCACAAGTCCCACAATGATCATGATAGTTTTCACCGGTAATTTGCTCGCCAATCTTGCTGCAATTGGAGCAGCAATACTACCTCCTAAAATTAAACCAAGGATAATCTGAAAATGGTTCATTCCAAGGAAAAGGATGAACGTTACTGAACTCGAAAAGGCTACGAAAAACTCTGCAAGGTTAACGGAGCCGATGGTATAGCGCGCATTTCTTCCCCCGGCAAGTAAGGTTGAGGTTACAATCGGTCCCCATCCTCCACCTCCTATTGAGTCAAGAAAACCGCCTATAATAGCTAGAATCCCGATGTTTTTAGTCTTCTTCTTTTTTATCTTTGGAAGAAGCGCCTTTCTGATAATAATAAGTCCGAGTACGAGCGTATAGGCGCTCACGATGGGCTTTAGGAAGTGACTGTAGTCCTCCAGTGATGAAAGGATATAGGCGCCTGTAATCGCCCCAACAACTCCGGGAAGCAACAGGTTTCTGAATAGCTTATTATTGACGTTCCCAAACCGCAAATGCATCAGCCCTGATACTCCAGAGGTAAAAATTTCTGATGTATGAACACTGGCGCTTGCTGCTGCCGGACTTATTCCAAACGAAAGCAGGAAGGTGGTGGCACTTACTCCGTAAGCCATCCCCAGAGCACCATCTATCATTTGAGCGATAAATCCTCCAAGCATGTAAATAAGCAGGTTCTCATCAAACTGATTGGTCACCCAGGTAGTCGCTGTATTCACGTGATCGTAGGTAATATACGAAAACAGCAAATGCCCAAGCACCATCAGGCAGATCGACGCCGCAACATATAGGATCGTCTGAACTGTTTTTTTATGTCTAGGTGTTTCCGGCTCTGTCTTAACAGCTAAAACCGTCGTAATGTCGTTCAGCTGCCGCACTTTGTCAGAGAAATCGCCTTCCAGCGTATTCCGGATTTTTTCCATGTTTTCCAACACCTCATCAATTTCATTAGGGAAGGTGTCGTTCAACACGTCTTTTACTCTTTTGGCGATAGTTGGAGATTTGCCATTGGTGGAGATCGCAATTTTAAGGTTTCCTTTTTGAACCACTGATCCCAGGTAAAAGTCGCAAAAGTCAGGAGTATCCGCTACATTGGCCAGAATTCCCTTTTCTTTACACTCCCTTTGTATTTCAGCACTTACTGCTTTCTCGTTGATGGCAATGATAACCAGGTCAACTCCTGAAAGATCTTCCACCCGAAACGCCCTTTGTTCAAAAGGAACTTGATGCTCTGTCAAAAATTTCTCAACCGCAGGAATAACTTCTCTGCCTACTAGTTTAACTTTTGCTTTCGGGGTATTCTGAAATATTGCCCTTAGTTTTTCAAGGGCAACATTTCCTCCTCCAACTAGCAAGAGGTTCAGATTTTCCAGTTTCAGAAAAATAGGGAAGAGCGTATTGTGCTCTTTCGGCTGAACTAGCTCGTCCCTTTCTTCGCCAGCAGTTGTTGACATTTTTTCTTAGTTCTCGGGGTTGACCAGTTGTGAATTCCGGTATTCAGCAAGCTGCCGGTTAAAGATTTTTGACTGCTCAAGATAATACGCTGCAAACTCTCTGGTTGGCTCATTCTGATTGATCTGGTACACCAACTCATTGAATGTTGACGGAAGCGTAATCTTACCGGACGCAACGAACGTAGCATCGAAGTCTTTCACAATACCTGCCTGCGTGTTTGTTTTGACTCCTTCTGATACCAAAAGAGCCTTGGCTGAATTGATAAAGCCTGTATATGCATGGTAAATTGAATCCGCATAATCTTCCGCCTGAAACGAATCCTCGCTCCATTGAAGCCGCTCTTCAGCTTCATATAGAAGCGTAGCCACCAGGTCAATTAGTACGCTGGCACATTCACCTACCCCAATTTCTGGTTTATAAGGCTCGTTTTGTTCCCAATCGATGAAGTCATCTTCAGTGATATTCTCTTGTTTGCCAATAGGGTTCAACAAATCGTAGAAATAGATTTTTCCTTGTCTGTTGTAGTACTCGTTGAAGAGTTCGCCTTCTTGCGCATTGGCAAAATAGTCGTCCAGAAGGGTCCGCAATACCTGCGGGCCTCGCTTACTGGGTACTTTAATGATTTTCTCGGAAGCAACGCCTCCTCCATTTCCAGTCGGACCACCACCTAGTAAAACCTGTAATGCAGGAGCTACCAGCTTCCCAATTTTCATACTTGACCCGTGGAAACCAATTGCCGCCATGGCATGCTGGCCGCAGGAGTTGATACAACCGCTGATCTTAATAGTGATATCTTTGTTGAAAATTAAATCCGGGTATTCATTTAAGATAACTCTTTCCAGCTCTCTGGTGATACCGGTACTGTTGGAGATACCCAGGTTACAAGTGTCAGTTCCGGGGCAGGAAGTTACGTCAATTACACTTTCGAAGCCTGGAGCAGCAAGGTTCAGTTCGTTTAGTTTCTCAAATACGTATGGCAAACTTTCTTCTTTTACAAAGCGAAGCATAATGCCCTGGGTATTGGTAAGTCTGATATCATCCGCCGCCACCTCTGACACAAGAGCAGCCAGTTTGCGGGCAATTGGTGTTTTGATATCTCCGTTTTGTACTCTGATGCCTACTGAAACGTATCCCTGTTGTTTCTGTGGATAAATGTTAGTTTTTAACCACTGTTCGTACTGCGCAGGAGCAGTAATTTCTACCACCGGTACAGAAACAGTAGGTAATACAGGCTGAGCAACCTCTCTGTTTATTTTAAATACTTTGGATTTTAACGCAAGGCGTTCTTTTTCTGCAAGCTCCAGAAAAGCTTCAGCGCCCATGTCCTGGATCAGATATTTAAGTCTTGCTTTATGTCGTTTTGTGCGCTCACCGTAACGATCAAAGATTCTGATAACGGACTCAGCGAAAGGAATGATTAGATCTTCATGCAGAAACTCTGTAACAGGGACTGCAATATGAGGTTGGGAACCAAGCCCTCCGCCTAATACTACTTTAAATCCGCGAACTTCTTCGCCATCTACCACTTTGATCTTAGGAACAAAACCAAGGTCGTGCATGAACGCAAAAGCAGAGTCTTTTTCAGAAGAAGAAAAGGCTATTTTAAACTTACGGCCCATGTCCTGCGAGATCGGGTTTCTAAGCAGATATTCGAAAAATGCATGGGCATAAGGAGTTACATCGAAAGGTTCTTCCGGATCAACGCCAGCCATTGCAGAGCCGGTTACGTTCCTTACCGTGTTACCACAAGCTTCCCTTAAGGTGATTGAGTCCTTTTCAAGCTCTGTCCAAAGCTCAGGCGTGCGGTCTAAGCTGACAAAGTGAATCTGTATATCCTGACGTGTTGTTATATGTAGATTTCCTGTTGCGTACTCGTCCGAAACATCAGATATTTTTAATAGCTGGCGAGTGGTTACTTTACCGTAAGGTAGTTTTATACGCACCATCTGAACCCCCTGCTGACGCTGCCCATACACACCACGGGCCAGACGCAAGCTCCGGAACTTTTCCTCATGAATCTTGCCTTCTCTGAATAACCTGATCTTTTTCTCAAGCTCTATAATATCCTTTTGTACGATCGGGTTTTCCAGTTCAGTTCTAAAACCTTGCATTTCCTATAGAATTAATAGTTTATCTTGCAATATTACGAATTAAAACTTTTTTGTTGAAATCAAATTTAAAAAGCCCGGCACTTATGACAGAGAACTTACGTGGCATTTCTAACTTCTATCCCCGGCGGAGGAAACCAGCCTTTTCAAATGTGGATAACCTAAGCTGTTCAAGATCAGTTTTAAGTTTTATTCTTCTTGTTCCTTTTGTTGCTTTATCCACAATTGGTGTATCTTTAGGCTTTAACACAGACTATGGCAGAGGTAAATATCCCACGACTAGATCTTAATAATTATCTTATTGGATCTCCGGATCAAAAGAAGAAGTTTTCGGACGAAATAGGGAAGGCGTTTAACGACACGGGTTTCGTCACTATCGCGAATCACGGTTTGACGCAGTCGCTTATTGACGAGTTATATGGTGAGGTGAAAAAGTTTTTCGAGCTTCCTGATGAGACAAAAGCAAAGTATGAGAAACCTGAATTGGCTGGACAACGTGGTTATACAAGCAAGGGAAAAGAGAAGGCGAAAGATTCCAAAACACCCGATTTGAAGGAGTTCTGGCAACGCGGGCAAACGGTTACGGATGGCGATCCTATTCAACAAGTTTATCCCGATAATGTGCAGGTCGAAGAGCTGCCTCGATTCAACGAGGTTACGCGGGAAGTTTATGAGCGACTTGAGTACGCCGGGAGACACCTGCTAAAGGCCATAGCAGTTTACCTGGGCTTAAACGAAGATTATTTTGAGGAAAAAGTTCACAATGGAAATTCCATTTTAAGAGCGATCCATTATTTCCCTCTAGAAAATCCGGATGCCTTGCCTCCTGATGCGGTTCGAGCAGGAGCTCACGAGGACATCAACTTAATCACTTTGTTGATAGGCGCCAGTGCTGACGGGTTGGAAGTGCTTACACGAAACGGCGACTGGTATCCCGTTAAGGCAAAGGTGGAGGATATCGTAGTGAACGTGGGCGACATGCTGCAACGTCTGACAAACAACAAGCTGAAATCAACAACACACCGGGTTGTTAATCCTCCAAGGGAACTGATGAAGACATCGCGCTACTCGGTACCTTTCTTCCTGCACCCTAAGGGAGATATGGACCTTACTTGTCTTGATATTTGTATTGATGAACAACATCCGAAGGCTTATTCGGATATGACTGCAGGAGAGTATTTGGACGAACGTTTGCGGGAGATCGGTTTGAAGAAGTAGAATTAAAAAAGTATTTGTTTAAACATTGAAACTATAAAATCCGTTTGTCACTTGGCAGCGGATTTTTTGTTTCGAAAGATCTTTTTGCCCTGCGAGAAAAGATTATTCTTTTTTTGCGATAGAAGCTTATATCCTGCCATAACATTTATTTGTTTTTATGATCGATATTAAAAATGTATTCAGCTACCCAATAGACGAACGGTATACTAAGAGAGTAGCTTACTTTTCTATGGAATTTGCTGTAGACCAAGCGCTGAAAATTTACAGTGGCGGCCTGGGTTTTTTGGCCGGGAGTCATCTGCGCAGCGCCTACGAGTTAAAGCAAAACCTGATAGGAATTGGAATGCTATGGAAATATGGCTACTATGATCAGGAGCGCGACACCAATGCAAATATGAAATCCTCCTATGTCGAAAAAAATTATTCTTTTTTGGAGGATACCGGAATTGTCTTCACTGTTCCTGTTCATAATTCACCTGTGCATGTTAAAGCCTTTTTACTCAGACCAGAAGTTTTTGGCTCTGCTCCGTTATTCCTGCTAAGTACCGATCTGCCGGAAAACGACAGTCTGGCCCGCACCATCACTCACCGGCTTTACGATTCGAATGAACAAACACGCATTGCGCAGTCGATTATTCTGGGCACAGGAGGGGCAATGCTACTGGACATCCTGAACTATGATACCGAGGTGTATCATATGAATGAGGGACATTCGTTATCCTTGAATTTTTATCTCTACTCTAAGTTCCGAAGTCTGGAAGAAGTAAAAAAACGCGTCGTATTTACGACGCATACACCGGAAGCGGCAGGAAACGAAGAGCATTCTTTCGGAATTTTGAAGGATATGGGTTTCTTTTATCACCTGCAAGAGCATGAAGTAAGACACTTGCTTGGAATTGATAGCTGGAACCTCAATTATACCTTGGCTGCTTTGAAGTTTGCCCGTCGCGCTAATGCAGTATCCGCGATGCATGGAGACGTATCAAGAGATATGTGGAACGGCAATAGCGGAATTTGTGAGATCATCTCGATAACTAACGCTCAAAATAAAACGTATTGGGCTGATCCTGTTTTGGATCGGGCAATTGCAGCGGATGATGATACTGTTATCCTAGAAAGGAAAAGAGAGCTAAAGCGGATGCTTTTTAAAGAAGTGGCCAATCAGACCGGGAAGCTTTTTGATGAAAACGTCCTGACTGTAGTTTGGGCGCGGAGATTTGCAGCCTACAAAAGAGCTGACTTATTAATGTACAACTGGGGACGGTTTCTTTCCCTGATCAACAATGCCAAATATCCAATACAGGTTATCTGGGCCGGTAAACCTTATCCGGAAGACTACGGAGCTATTGGTCTTTACAACCATATTATCAACCGCGTGAAGCCTATTCGAAACTGTGCTGTCCTGACCGGATACGAACTCGGGCTTTCAGGTCTCCTCAAAAAAGGGTCTGACGTTTGGTTAAACAACCCGCGGCTTTACAGGGAGGCTTCTGGTACAAGTGGTATGACCGCGGCAATGAACGGTAGTATTAATCTGTCTATCCCTGATGGATGGATCCCCGAATTTGCGAAAGACAAAGAGAATTTGTTCTTAATTCCGACGGCTAATCAGGAACTTTATCAGGAGGAAAAAGACAAGGAAGAAGCAATGAATTTGGTGGATATTTTAGAAAAAGAAGTGCTGCCGATGTATTATGTCAATCAAAGCGGCTGGTTGTCTATGTTAAAGCGCGCAGCTCGCGACGTGAGCCCTGCCTTCGAAGCCGGACGGATGGCCGAGGAATACTATCAGAAAATGTATAATTATTAAGATCTTTTTATCAGGACCCAGTAAAAAAGCTTCTTATTTAAGAAGCTTTTTTTATTTAGGGCAATAGAATTAACCTCCATCTTCTTTTATTTCCACTGTTTGTAATAGTATTAATTCATGGTAAAATAATAAAACCTTTATTTAACCATGTCGTATAAGCTGCCAACGATTAAGCCTATTTAATAATTATTAGTAGTTATAGTCACCAAATTGCCGGACCAATTGGTACAGCCTTTATAAGCTAAACGCCTCTCAATTGCTTCCGGAAGATTACGCTCATAGCGAAATCTCCTTTGTTTGACCACCTAAACATTATTGATAAGCACATCTCTGCAAAGAGAGATGTGTGCCGGCTGGCGGGGCTTTTTCTTGAAGAAATAATCTAACATCACAATAATTACTGCTCAATGCACTGTAATGTAATTGATATTAAAAAAAACAGTTCCTTTTTTCGAAATACTTTTTTCCCTCCCTTCCTTCTATTAATCTGTTTGCTTGTCAGTTTTTCGGGTTTAACAGCGGCAGAACGACATTGGGTGGGAACGGCCTCCGACAGTAATTGGGATAACACGAATAACTGGTCTACGACGGCTGGTGGACCAGGAGGGGCAAGTCTGCCGGGGGCTGCAGACGATGTCTACTTCAACCCGCAAAACTCATACAATTGCTGGATCGGTTCTGCTATTAACGTTGCAAGTATCAATATCAGAGCGGGCTATACTGCTGTGGTGTCGATAAGTGCTAATATTGAAGTGGCCGGCACTTTCAAAATGGAAAGTGGAGTCTTTATAGGCAGTGATAACAGTATTACCATTAAGGGAGACTTTTTATTAAGCGGAGGGGCGTTCAACTCTACTTCCGGGACGCTCGATCTCTCTGGCAATGCTACTTTTAATTCAGATTTCGTCGCGAACAGTGGCACGGTAAGGTTCAATCTTAAAAATCACAGTACTATTCAGGGGACAGGTGGTACGATTTCTTTTTACAATGTAATATTCAATAATACAGGCGGGAGCTGGATTAATACCGATCTTTCTTCGGCAACTCCATTTGTGGTCAATGGGAATCTAGAGTTCGCGGGCACTTACAGAGTTTGGCTGCGATCTGGTATTATTCAGGTGAAAAAGGATATCCTGCTACAAAATACCGGAAATGGAGGAGGAGGTTCTACAACGATTGAACTAACGGGCAATTCCAATCAGACCATTTACGGGAATGTATTAGAAGGGCGATCGGGACTACCTTCTCTAAAAATAAACAAGCCTTCCGGTACTCTTTTCCTCATTGGAACTGTGACGCTAGGGGGAGATTTTAGACATCTTTCAGGCAATGTCGATCCAGGTACTTCGCAGGTCTCGTCTGTTCCTGAGGGTGACATTACCTTTGAAGGGTCCTTCAGCTTTTACAACTTCGCTTACAAACCTGTCTGGAACGGGAATTTTAGTATGTCATCTTCCACAAATATTACAATTCTTAATGATCTTGTAATCGGCGGACAGTACAATGCTACTTTTCACACAGGGACTCTCACAGCAAAGGGCAATATCTATATCAATAATAACGGAGATAATGACTGGGGCTCGGCCACTTTTGTGCTAGCCGGTACAGGCAACCAGACCATTGTTGCGAATAGCCCTTTAAACAAAGGGAAACTGCCGGGTGTCACAATCAACAAACCTTCGGGCATTCTTACGCTCCCGGGCCTTCTAAATGTTACTGGAAACTGGACCCATATGCAGGGACAACTGGATGTTTCCAGTAATAATTCTACTGTTGCTTTTTGCGGAAATAACACAATCACCGGAACGCATACCCTTAATCATGTAATTTTCTCGGGGCGTTATTCCAGCAATTATTCCTATTCACTCTCATCCGGAACTGTTCTCTCCCTGGCGGGGTCACTATCTCTTGAAGGAGTTGGGAATCTGGGAATAAATGGCGGTGAAATTAGAATTGGGGGGAATTTAAATGTAAATAATACGGCATTAAGTGGAGGGGGAACTACGCTGTTGACTTTTGTCGGAAGTGGGGATCAGTACATTACTGGTAACGTATCAAGCAAACAATCGAGGCTTCCCTCTGTGAAAATTGAAAAGCCGTCTGGCAAACTCGTTTTTCCGTCCTTGATGACCGTTTATGGCAACTGGGATTATCAATCAGGACTGCTCGACGTTACTACTAATAGCTCCACCGTCATTTTTAACGGTCGACAAAGTTTTCTGGGAAAGTACCACGAGCTAAATAACGTGACCTTTTTATCGGAAACTAACGAGGAGGTGAATTTTGGAACCAGTCAGGTGGGGGTGAATGGCCATTTAAAGTTTGAAGGAACAACCGGGCTCAATTTATACTCCGGTAGCAGTACCGCAAGCATTTTCGCCAAGGGCGATATTACGGTATCTAATACTTCTTTTGATGGAAGTGGTACAGCAATTATCGAGATCAGCGGAAGCGGGAACCAGAATTTTACCGGGAATGCTGTTGCGGCCACGGGCAATTTGTCCTCGATTGTTATTAACAAAGCCTCCGGGACACTCACCCTAAGCAATACTATTTCTGTTCGTCATAATTGGAAGCATGTCGCCGGATTAGTCGATCCCTCCAATTCTACGGTTGTGTTCGCGAACAGCGCGAATAGCAAGGAACTCAGTACTGCCGGGATGAATTTTAACAATCTCGTTTGTTATGCCGGTCCCGTTTATCTTAAAACTAATATCAGCCTGATGGGTAATTTGAGTTTCTCAAATGGTACTCTTTACTCTGATGGGAAGAATATCTCTTTAAAGGGCAACTGGCAGAGCAGTAGCAAAGACAGGTTTGTAGAATCAACGGGCATAGTAACTCTAAACGGAGCAGGAGCTCAAGTTATTTCTTGTTCTGGCGGCGAAACCTTTACTAATCTGTCGCTAAGCGGCTCTAACTATAAAACCTTTGCGGATAATGTGACCGTCACCAACAAACTGACATTCAATGGGGGAATTATTCAAACCGGTAGCAATAAACTTTCAATCTCATCCGGAGCAACGGTGGAGAAGCTAGCTGCAAATTCTTTCGTTTATGGGAATCTGGAAAAATATATTGCTGCGGGAACTAATATTACTCAAACTTTTGAAGTAGGTAATCTTTCAGAATATACCCCGGCTGTATTGACCTTTCCTACGGTTTCGAGTCCGGGCACAATTATCGTTAGCGCTATAGACGGCGATCATCCTCAACTCTCGTCGTCAGGGCTTGATATATCAAAGTCGGTCAACTCCTACTGGGCTTTATCTAACTGGGGAGTATCGCCGTTGCTTTATAATTTGACCCTTCACTTTAATTCAGCTAGTGCTGATCCTGGTGTCGATTACACTAAATTAAAAACAGGACTATATGCAGGCGCTACCTGGACGGCAAAAACCGTGAATAGCCGAAGCGCCTCTATGGTACAGATGAATTCTCTTTCCACTACCGGAGCGTATCAAATAGCAGAGCCCCTTATTGCAGCTGTAAGCATTACCGCTAACCTGAGTGGCGAGATTTGTTATGGAACAGACATTACCTTCACTGCAACTTCCGAAAACGGAGGACCGGCGCCCACCTACCAATGGAAAGTAGACGGCAATAATGTAGGGACTAATAGCACTACTTTTTCAAGCAATTCACTTGTCAGCTCCAATGTGGTTACCTGTACATTGACTTCGAGCTATCCTTTAATAAGCGGAACGGTCACTTCAAATACCATCGCCCCTACAATTAGTTCCGGGAAATGGCTGGGTACAGTGAGTAGCGATTGGAATAATGCCAACAACTGGTGCGGCGGAATTCCATCTTCCAATGTCGACGTCGTCATTAGTTCGGGCACACCATACATGCCGGCGATTGCTGCAAATGGCCAGTGTCGGAACCTTACGATTCAGGCTGGCGCCACCCTCACCTTAAATGAGGCGGGTATCTCCATTGCGGGAAATCTGGTAAATGATGGTGTTTTAAATACCGGCAACAATCTGGTCTCCTTTAATGGAAGCGGAGCACAGGAAATAGGCGGACAAAGTTCGAATAGCTTCAGTAAAATCGCTTTTGAAGGAGGAGGAACCAAGCTTTTAACTGCTGCGGTTAATGTTTCTGACTTAGTGACTGTAAAGGACGCTACCGTTTTAAACTCAAACGGAAACCTGACGCTACTTGCAACAGCAACTTCCAACGCAAATATCGGCGCCTTGCAAAACGGAGCTGCTGTCCAGGGTGATGTGAATGTGCAATCTTTCTTCACAGGGGGCGACCTTTCCTATCGGGGAACACGCATCGTTTCCAGTCCCATCAATGATGCTCAGAGCGGCGCTAATACTACGTTCAAGAATTTGCAGCAGTCGATAATCATAACTGGGCCGGGTGGAGAAAACAATGGCTTTGATAAGGGAGGAACCGTTAATCCCAATGGCGCCTCGCTGCTCCGGTACGATGAGACAGTAGACCAATCTAAAAGCCAGTATAAAAATGTGAGTCATATATCCGAAACGGTAGAACCCGGAGAAGGCTTTTACTTATTTTACCGTGGTAGCAGATCCAATTATGCCAATAAAGTAAATGCCCCTTATGCTAATCCTGAAAGTGTGACAGTCACCTACAAGGGTGCAGTTAATCAGGGTAACATCACCAGAAATCTTACCTACAACTATTACCCGAACGAACCCTTCAATGGCTTCAACTTAGTCGGAAATCCTTATCCTGCCATCATCGACTGGGAAGCGGTGATTAGAACGAACACCAGCAACGAAATCAGGATTATTAAACCAACTGGCGGTTGCATTACCTATAGTGGCGGGTTCAGTTTAAATGCCGGCGACCAGAACTTTCGATACATCCAGCCGGGGCAGGGATTCTTTGTTAAAGCCACCGGACCAGGAGCGTCTATAACCTTTACAGAGAGTGCGAAAGATTTTTCTACTGCCCCGGGCCGCTTGCTTGCTTTACAAGAGGGCTCATCAGTAAAAACAGGTATATCAAGTGCTAAAACGGCTGCTTTGCCACCTGTTTCGGCTAAAGTATTACGATTCAATTTGCAGGACGCAAAAAATACGGAGGAAGCCTTGATCGTATTTTCTTCAGGTAAGTCTGCGCAAGCCGATCTTGACGACGCTGTGTTTTTTACTGGAAGTACAGCCGCTGCCAGTACCTTATCAGACGATAGTGTACGACTGGCAATTAACTTTATGCCGGATATAGCTGAGGTGGAAAAAGTGCGCTTGCATGTGGACGGCGGTTCGGGCAGCGTCAGATTAAACTTCACTGATATTGCTAGCCTTAGTGACAATGAGATCTTTTTAAAGGATAACTTCCTCAATAAGATAATCGACATAAAAGAGAATCGTTCTTACGAGTTTTCCATCGATAGAAAAAACACTAAAACTTTTGGTGCAAGCAGGTTTAACTTGTTATTTACCCCACGATCTGTACTGCCGGGAGAAGTCTTGAAGCTGCAGGCGCGAAAAGCGTATACTGCCGTGGTGCTCGATTGGGAGCTAAAGCACACCGGTCGAGCCTTCAAATACGTCGTAGAGCGATCCTCAGATAAAAGTGAGTTTGAGCCGGCAGGAGAGGTGAAGGCAAATGCAGAATCACTTAACTATTTTTTCACTGACGTGGAGCCTTTACAGGGATTAAACTACTACCGTATTAAACAGGTTAATGTAGACGGAAAGTCGTACTATTCTACCGTTAAAGAAGTGAACTACACTGATGCTATTCCTGAAATTCAAGCTTACCCCAATCCTGCGTCCGAAATCCTAAATATCAAATTTGTTGATCGGGCGAAACCGGTCACCGTGAGAGTGTATAACCTTTTCGGATCGCTTGTGAAAGAACAGTCATTTCAGCCGGATGAGCAAATACAAGTGGATGTTAAGAGCCTAAACCCGAATGTGTATGTGCTTCAGTTGAACGACACCATGAGCGGGAAAACAGTGAGTAAATTAAAATTCGTTAAAGATTAATGCTTGTATTTTGAAAAAGGGGAAATTCTTAATTTTTAATCTACTGTTGGCCTGCTTCCTGAACTATACTGCGACGGGACAGACCTGCGACAGCTATGAACAGATGGTGAATCAGGACGCTCCGAACCCTTGGGAATGTGATGATTTGGACAACGCTCCGCTGGATGATGGTGCAAGCCTGCTGGTACTGGCAAGTGCCGCCTTCGTCCTGTTCTCTAAAAAGATCAAAGCGACCAGGGCGGCTTCCCAGCTGGATTAGGGTTACCTGATTTTTCTATCTATCGAATAATTTCCCGGACCAGTAAAAAAGATGGTTAGGAAGATGGACAGATAAATTAATGCCAGTTCTTTAACAGTTAAGGGGTCGCTCGCATGAACAACAAAAAAAGCGACGAACATAGTGATGATTAAGGGAATGGTAGCTATCCTGGTGAATAAGCCAAGGATGACTAAGAGTGCACAAAGCACCTCTGCCAGAATGGCGAGATAGAGCGATAGTTCGGTTCCCAGTCCTAGCGGATCTCCAAATTGCGTGTTACCTTCCATCACCTTCATCAGTTTGGGCAGTCCATGAGTCAGCATTAATCCTCCTGCAAATACCCGTAAAATTAAAAGTCCGGCATCTAGTGAGAGTGGTGCATGTCTAAACGTACTTTTCATTAGCATATTTTTATTAGACCTATTTAACCTTCTCCTATAAGCTTGTGTTTGATGTGCTGAAAAATTGACTGCTGCGTTACGATTTTGATAAAAAGAACGAAAGTCGTAGCACCTTGCTATACATCTCGTATTTTTACAAGTCTAAATTGGTTCTCAATAGCTAATGCATAGGACCGAAATAGAATATTTACACGACTATTAATAATTGGTTAGATTAATTGAGTGTGAAACGGAAGTGTCATCTTCGGTGGCACTTCTTATTTTTCGCAGCCCTTCTTTACTGAAACGTGTTTCCTAAAAGTTTAAATATTTTCTAAGTCAGTTCTAAAGGAAGTTTTTTCAAAAAAAAAATCATCGAGTAAAACCGCCTTTTTAGTGTCATATTGACGGTTATCAAGCTAGCGCTATATCCTAAAATCTTTAAAATCAGGATGGAACAGGTTGCTGCCGTTTTCATTCACCCTTAGTTTTGGGATAACCAATTATTAATAGACGAAGCCGAAAATCTCAAGAGTAGGCACTAACCAAATTATTCTATGCTCAATGAAAAAAAATTTTTTTTCTAGGAATTTCCTATGCAAAAGCTTGGCGTTGCTTGCAATTACAGCCACATTAAGCTGTCAAAAAGGAGAAAGCGAAAGTACTCCTTCAGAAGACGTAACCTCAGCCGGAAAGAGTAGCGCTAAGGCCCTTGCCAGTGGTGAGGTTGTCAATGTAAACGGTCAGTGGCGCGCTACTGTAAATGGAGTGCAGCGCTACCTCGGATCTGATTACATTGCCGCCATTAATGCCGCTATCGGAGGCTTAACTGCCGGACGCACGACAAAAGAGTGGGTAACCATTAAAAACTCTGGGAGCTCGGGAAATTCTGGCGGATCTGTTAAAGCAGTTAATATGCAGAGTTACACCGGTCTTGACTTTTCCAACACCACTTTCACCTGCAACAGTAACGACTTGTTGATTGTCCCTGTCCAGGCCGACAGAAAGACACAGATCGAGGTTAAAAACCTAAGAGTTTCAGGGAATCCGCGGTACGGAATCTGGTTTAAAGGGTGTACGAACATGATCATCAGCAATATCACCATGAACCTTACCAACGGATCCGGTCAATATGGTTTGGGTATCCGGGTGGATAACAGCACCGCTGCGACAAGTAACCTGACAATCAACGGTACTCAGTCTTTTACTGGTGGTGATATGCACATAGAAACCTATGGTGTTTCTGGATTCAACATCGGTAATGTTACCACAAGCAACAACTATGGTTGCGGTGTACTTCTGAACCAGTCAAGGAATGGTAGCGTGGGCACTGTAACCGGCAACCGGAATTGTAATGGAGGCGGTTATGCAACCTTTAGGGTGGCTAATAACAATGGACCCAGCGTAACTTGCGCGAAGGTTTATTCCCGCAGCAGCGGCCGTGGTTTCTTCAGCGTGTCCGGAAGTAATGGTACTACTGTAACTACCGTAGACATCGCTAACAATACCAGCCACGGGATCTTCCTTGAAGATGCTTCTAACACGCGTGTTAATGGCGGAACGGTTTCAGGCTGCCGACCAAATGTGCAACACGTTAGAACAACATCCTGTGTGACTAACGTGAATGGCCAGAGTTATACAGCCGCTAACGGAACCTGGTAATCAACAAAAATTCAGAAAAATAATTGGTTCGATATTGCTAAAAATTAGTGACGTACTGCCCTAAAGACGGGCGGTACGTTTTTTAGTTCGTTGTCTCCAAATTATGAAGTCGACTTGTTTATTATTTATTTCCTTGCTTTCTGGGATTGCAGCTTGTCAGAGTAATGCTAGCTCAGGATTGACGGTGCAAACCGGAGTAACAGAAGAACCAGCCAATAAGCGACAGGTCATCCTTCCTGAAGCCGCTAATTCATATGTTCAAAAACATGTTACAGGTTGGGAGATAGCTACTGATGCCGACTATGCTCATCTTTGGTGGTCTTTCTACGATAGAGATGAAATTCCTTTTGCCGTTTCTGCAGATTTCAATGACGACAAGCTAGCAGACTACGCTTATGTTATAAAAAAAGCAGATTCTGTGGGCTTGGTAATTTTAACCGGCACCGGAAATACCTTTCGTCACTGGCTAGCTCCTGATTTTAAAATCGATCTGAAAAAAAGCGGAATCGAACACGGTATCAGTGTCGTCCCTCCCGGCCAAGTGGATGTGCTGCGGCCGGAGATGAAGTCGGTGGTTTTGAAATCAAATGGAATTGCCTTAAAAGAATTTGAAATGCGAACTAAGCTTTATTACTGGGAAGATGGACGGTTTAAAGTGCTTTTGGGTCAATGAATAAGTTCATAGAGTGCTTAGATATGAGATTACAATCCGAAAAGGTGAGAAGGAAATTTGTACTGCTTTCGATAGCAGTCTTATTCGTTGTAGCTTGTAAGCATGACGACAACAGTGTCACAGACGTCGATGGGAATAGGTATAAGACGGTCGTAATTGGCGATCAGATTTGGATGGCAGAGAACCTTAGGGTAACAAGATATCGAAACGGAGATCCCATCTTAAATATCATGTCGAACAACGAGTGGAGTACTACCACTACCGGCGCATTTTGTTACTATGGAAATGATAGTATAAACGCGAGGCCATACGGCCTGCTATACAATTGGTATGCAATTAACGATAGCAGAAATATCGCTCCTGAGGGATGGCATGTACCAACGCCGGAAGAGCTAAATACGCTAATCAACTACTTAAAGGGAGATACGGTTGCAGCAGGGAAGTTGAAAGAGACGGGTCAAAAGCATTGGATATCAAATATCGGAGCCAGTAACGAGATCGGCTTCAGTGCTCGTCCTGGCGGGTACCGTTTCAAGACTGGTAGTTTTCACACCCTGGGTAGCAATGGCTACTGGTGGACAAATATACTTAGCTTTGAGATGTTTTCCTGGAGCAAACGGATATTTCAGGGCTTTGCAGATGTAGATAGGATTGAAGCTTTCATGAACTACGGTTTTTCTTTGAGATGTATTAAAGATAAAGAGTAGGACGCGCTCCCAAGGAGAAATGTTAAATACTGTTAATCATTTAACAGCTTTAGGAGCATTCTTCTACTTTTATTTATGCGTTTCGCGGGCAGCCTGATCTTACTCCTCATCCTTGTGGCTAATTCTGCACAATCTCAAAACCTGTTCTACGGACAGGTTTTCGAATCTAATACCAGGTTGGCCGTTAGTGGCGCACGCATCGAAAATATTCGTACAAAAATTAAAGTAGTAACAGATTCTGCCGGCAGGTTTCAAATTGCCTCCCGAATTGGAGATTTACTTGCCGTGCAAAGCCTGGGCTATATCGCTGATACCTTATATGTTCACGACCTTAATTTCAGGGAAGTCTTTTTAAAACCAGCCTCAAGACAGCTAAACGAAGTAGTGGTCATTCAGGCGAGAATAGATACCAGCATTAACTGGCATCATCCGGATTTTCGTGGACAACGCGTAAAGTATCAGCGAGACGAAAATGGATTTTACAAAGGCGGCATTGCTATAAGCGTTTACCATAATAAGGACAGTAAGAGAGAGCGTAAGAATAACAGGAAGCTGACTGAAGCAAAGATAGAGGCGGAAATAGACCGGGTTTTTAATATGGCAGAGGTAGGCAAATATGTGCCTTTAAGGGATGAAGCACTTCGTAACTTCGTTGCGCTCTACCGACCCTCCAGACAAGTGTTCAAAACGCCTGGGTTCAGCTTAGTCTTGTATCTCAACGACGCGTATCGCAAATTCACCCAGCTTCCCCCGGAAAAGCAGAAGCTTCCCCCTTTGATATTTAAATAGCAATTCTAGGGGGTGTAGGATTGAGATAAAATATAGTAGCGATCCTGCATGTGGTGCTGAAATACATTGTTTGTCGTGTCGGGGAACTGTTTCCTGTATTTCTCGTCCGGCATTAGGATAATCGGAAGACCAGCACGTTGGTAATTGTTAGTGGGGGCGTACGCTGGCTCCTTCAATTGCGGCAGATATTTACGCACTTGTTTATACATCAGTTCGCCCAGGTTTTTTTCGAAAACCTCCTGTGCATTTTCTGTACGCTTCCTCATCTTTCTGAACTTTCCCTGTACAAACCATCGCACGTAAAAGGGCTGGTCCTTCAAGGTAGAGCTTACATCCTGAAAAGGGTTCACCCCGACGAAATCGCTGAGGCGCTGTACTGAAAAGGGAGTTTCCGGAACCCAATCCAGAGGATTAATGACAGTGATCCCCCAGCCATTTCGGGTAACGTAGTCAAAATCATAAACGAAGTAGGTGTTCCCGGGTTTCGGTGCCGCGCTGCATACGGTCTTGAAAGTAATATCGGCTGGTATCGTTCCCCGCTGTGACTCGTAGTGCAGGTAGTTCCTTAGCAGGTAGGTTATTGCGGCTCCCTGACTATGACCGAAAATGATGAAGTGTTTTATTCCATTTGCATGGCTTGCTTTTATTTGCTGCATGATGGAAGGAGCAAGATGTCCCAGGCCAAGCAACCATCCCACGTGAATGGTAGCCTTTTTATCCGCGGCAAGCGTGTAACTGAAAGTGGTCGAATCGTTTAGTTGTAGTTTCCCCTGTGCCGGTACCATTGCGGAATAAAAGTTTTCCAGCCAGCTTTCCGTTACCCGGATGGTGCCGTGGATGCTTATTACCGCAACTTTGGCGTCCTGACGTCGCCACAAGTCCCATCGGTTTCTTAGGCCTACCTCCGGCGATCTGTAGACAAGGGAGTAGCGTTGTGGTTTCGGAACAATGCCCGATCGCCGCGGATTTGCCTTGTTCTTAGCAGGAGTATCAGGGTAATTATACTGCTGAGAAAAGATCTGTAGTAACTCCTGGTACTCCCCTTTGTTGAAGCCCGGTTGAAGTAGCGATTGCGCTGGAGAACTCTGCACACAGAACAGGAAGAAAGCAAGCAGCATTTTTTTCATGACCAGGGAAAAGCAAGAGCAATGCCAGCTATTCGGAATCCTGTGTAGCATTTTCAGGCAACTATACGTCTTACTGAAAAGCGATATTAAAATGATTAAAAGAAGTTTAGCCTTTCTGCTGGCACTCACCATCCTTAGCGCTTGCGAAAATGGCGCAGAGAAGGCGGTCATCGAAGAAGAACAGGAGGAGTCATCTGCTAAATTCTCCTATAGAATCTTGAACAAGTCCGTAGACTCGCTACAGTACAATAATCCCTTGTTGCTCGACTTGAATAAAGATGGTGTGGTAGATTACTATATGACTTCTGTCCTGTTGGAAGAGAACGATGAGCCGTATATGTATCTTCTGATTAACAGGAAGTCGCCCAATATGAACAAAGTACTTGTCCGTAAAGGTCCGGAGTTGGTACTTAATGGCCTTTGGGGAGTGCCTTTTGAAAGGGATTTTGAGATTAAGGATTTAGCACCTGATGGGACAGAATGGAGTGAAAACTTAACCAAGACCTGCCTGCTCAGCACGAGGGACAATGGCCAGCGTGTTTTATGGGGCGGTGAGTGGATTGGTAAGAAAGATAAGTACCTCGGCCTAAAGTTCAAGATCAACGACAAATACCACTACGGCTGGATGCGGATCAGTCACACGGCTGGTGAGGGGAAGTTGGCCCTTCAGGATTATGCCTACAATAAGAACCCGGAAGAATCGATTTTGGCTGGGCAGAAGTGATTGCAGCGACTTTTTATGCCGAGAGTTTTTCAAAGGTTCCTTTAGGGGCTGGTTAGCAGTAGTTTGTCGAGTGTTCTGGTAAAGGAATTGTTCTCAAGATAGTATTCCTTCCCTGTTTTTAGGTCTTGTTCTGCTGGATAATTTCCTTTTATAGCCCTTACAACGCCGTCCCTGTCAAGGAATATTGTTTTTGGCAGTGCTTTGATATGGAGCTGCTCCATGTAGCCCTCGCCTTTGCCAAGAATGTAGAACTGAAAGGGACGTTTTTTCAAAAATGCCAGAAGGACAGTACGCTCTCCGTCTTCTTTAGTAATGGCGACGGTATTAATTTTGCTTCCGTATCGTTGCTTCAGTTCATTCAACTGTGGAATTTCGGCGACGCAAGGCCGGCAATAGATTCCCCAGAAATTGATGATGCTTGGTTTTCCTGAGAGCTGAGCGGAGGAAACCGTGTTGCCGTTCAAATCCTTCAATTCAAATTCAGGCAGTTTCTTACCCAGCAGTAGAAAGGTGGAATCCTGCTTAAAGACCGGATGAAAAACAGAGGCTTCGTTGTCGCTGGTCTTTCGGACAATTTCAAAACTCATAAAATTAATCAGAGTATCTTGCTTTTCTACCCGGTGGTAGATAAGCGGCTTTGAAATAAATCCGGCCGGCAGGTGTGCTGCAAAAGAATCAAAATAGCCCCGTACGGCTGTGACTGATAATAAGGAGTCTGAATTGAAGGTGTAGACCTCCACCTGGGAAAAGCTGAGCTTGGTAAACAAGGTTAGGATGACAAACAGAACAATTTTCATCGATTTAGGCATGTTCGAGACGCAAGATAGGAAAGTAGCGTGTTTTTCAAAAATACGAGTCATTTTCCTGCTTTTATGTTGAAGCTGAAGCGGAGCAAGCGGATGTCCAAAATTTTATAAACATTTTTCAAAATTTTATAATTAAAGAACCAGTTGAAAGTTCTTACATTTGCACCCAATGAAACTGTTCCGGAGATATATCGTGCTAACCCTAGCCATGCTGATCACCATATCGGCATCCGGAATAAGTATATCCCTTCATAAATGTTGCGGCAGTATCAAGGACTTTACCTTGTTTGGAGAGGCAGATGAGTGTAACATGGAGTCAGCGAAGCCTTCTTGCGAGCCCGACAAATATGGGGTGGCAAAACATAAAGGCAAAAACTGCTGTCAGGATCAAGAGGTAACAGTGAAGAAAACTTCTCATGCTGCTTACAGTAAGAGCGATGCCCAGACTAAACCTGCTTTTGACGTTCTTCTTATTCTCAACTTTGTAAGAGGTTGGTTTGGATACAACCAGCAGGAGGCAGAAGATGAGGACGACCGTTCTCCAGTCTTGTATTTTCCTGAATCACTTACCATTCTCTTTCGCCAATTCCGCCTTTGATCCTCTTTAGGGATTGTTGCCTTTAAAACATTTCCAGGGTATTCCTTTTTCAATTATTCAGGCTTTTTTATCTAATCTTTTTTCTCATGGTTGAGAAACTAATTGCTTTTTCATTACGCAATAGGTTTCTGGTCCTGCTATTTGCCACAGGCATTTTCGTCTGGGGGATTTATGCAGTCAGAACCAGCAAGATCGATGCAATTCCGGACCTTTCCGAGAATCAGGTGATTGTATTTACCGAGTGGATGGGCCGCAGTCCACAAATAATAGAAGATCAGGTGACCTACCCCCTCGTTACCAATCTCCAGGGTATTCCGAAGGTGAACTACGTACGGGCAACTTCCATGTTCGGGATGAGTTTCGTCTATGTCATTTTTGAAGACGATGTCGACGTATACTGGGCCCGCTCCAGAGTGCTCGAACGGTTAAATTCTATCGGCAATGCTTTGCCCGAAGGTGTTACCCCTACGATGGGTCCTGATGGAACTGGCGTGGGCCATGTGCTCTGGTATACACTTGAAGCTCCTGGCATGGACCTGGGCGAACAGCGGGCGGTGCAGGACTGGTATGTGAAGTTTGCGCTGCAGAATGTTCCGGGTGTCAGTGAGATCGCTTCCTTTGGAGGCTTCCAAAAGCAATACCAAATCTCTATTGATCCCAACAAGTTAACTTACTATAACCTCGGCATTCAGGACGTAATGCGAGCTGTACAATCTAATAATAATGAAGCGGGTGGTCGTAAGTTTGAGATGAGCGGCATCGGCTACATCATCAAGACTACCGGCTATCTGCAATCCATCGAACAAATCGAAAACCTCGCTATTCGCACCCAGAACTCCATCCCCGTAAGGGTAAGAGATGTGGCTACCGTCCAGATGGCTGGAGAAAGCCGCCTTGGTATTTTTGATTACAACGGTGAAGGCGAGGTAGTTGGCGGTATCGTGGTGCTTCGCTACGGCGAGAATGCCGACGAGGTTATTAAACGGGTAAAGATGAAGATGGCGGAAGTAAGTAAGGGCCTGCCCGAGGGAATGAAGTTCAACATTGTGTACGACCGCGGAGAACTGATCGAGGAGTCTATTTCTTCCATCAAAACAACGCTGATTGAAGAGATGATCGTAGTCTCACTGATCGTAATCATCTTCCTGTTTCACTGGAGGAGCGCGGTAAGCATCATTATCCAAATCCCTATCACCATCGCTGCCAGCTTTATCATTCTGAATGCCTTCGATATATCGTCTAATATTATGTCATTAACAGGAATTGCACTTGCCATTGGTGTGATCGTAGATAACGGAATTATCATGGCAGAAAATGCTTATAAAAATCTTGCCGTCCGCCAGGCTGAACTAACGGAACTACGGAAAGGAGGAGAAGATCATGTGGAATAAATTCAATCGCTATTTAGGCCGGAAAAAGAAGGAGGAGGACTATGTGCGGCTTTCCAATGAGGAGCGCCTGAGTATTATTGAAAAGGCCTGCAAGCAGGTGTCGCGAGGCGTTTTTTATTCCACTGTGATCATCATAACCTCATTTCTTCCTGTCTTTTTATTAACGGGACAGGAGGGGAAGCTTTTCCATCCCCTGGCCTATACAAAAACCTTTATTCTGATCATTGATGCGATCCTGGTAGTAACCCTGGCGCCCGTCATTATTTCCTTCTTCATGAAAGGGCGATTCCGGAGCGAACACGAGAATCCGATTAACCGGAGGCTGGAGAAAATATACGAACCGGTGATCCGGGCTTGCATGAAACATCGCAAAACAACTATTGGGATTAACATACTGGCTTTGCTGGTGAGCATTCCTTTGCTGATGAGTATGGGCAGGGAATTTATGCCGCCGCTGGATGAACAGTCGATCTTGTTTATGCCGGTTACACTTCCTGACGTCTCTAATGCCGAGGCTAAAAGGATTCTGCAGGTGCAGGATAAGATTATCCGTTCGGTTCCGGAGGTGGATAAAGTGCTGGGAAAGGCCGGAAGGGCCAACACAGCAACAGATAACTCTCCTATCAGCATGATCGAAACAATCATTGCGCTGAAACCGAAGAGCCAGTGGCGCCCGGGTATCACTAAAAAGGACATTATCAATGAGCTGGACATGAAATTGCAGATCCCGGGTGTGGTGAACGGTTGGACACAACCGATCATCAACCGGATAAATATGCTCTCCACCGGTATTCGTACAGATGTGGGCGTAAAGGTATACGGCCAGGATCTGAAGGTCATTGATGATGTATCTAAACGGGTGCAGTCGCTCCTTCAAAATGTAGAGGGAGTAAAAGATCTGTATGTAGAGCCGGTTACAGGCGGGAAGTACCTGGAGGTAGATATCCGGCGGGATCAACTGGAGCGGTATGGCCTAACGGTGGACGATGTGAACAGCACCATTGAAACTGCCCTTGGCGGAACTCCTTTTGCCACTACCATCGAAGGGAGACGCCGCTTTAACGTGCACTTGCGGCTGGGCCAGGAGTTTCGCAATAGTTTGGAACGTCTAAAGCGCATCCCGCTGAACAGTCCCGAAGCAGGTACAGTACCACTATCCGCTGTGGCAGAAATCCGCTTCGAAGACGGTCCTCCAATGATCACTTCCGACAATGCAATCCTGCGGGGAGCAGTGATGTTCAACGTCCGCGATCGCGATCTGGGTAATACGGTGCAGGAAGCGATTGAGAAGCTAAACCAGGATTTGAAGCTACCTAATGGCTATTTCATCGAATGGAGCGGGCAGTATGAAAACCTGATCCGGGGGCAAAAGACCTTGTTATACATCCTGCCAATTGTTTTGGTGATCATCTTTCTCTCGCTGTACCTGGCCTTTAAATCAGTTCGGGAGGCCTTTTTAAGCCTGATCACTATTCCATTCGCCCTCATCGGCGGGGCTTACCTGGTGTATTTCTGGGGTGTCAACCTCTCGGTAGCAGTGGCAGTAGGTTTTATAGCCTTGTTTGGGATAGCCGTAGAAACGGGAGTGGTGATGGTGATCTACCTGAACGACGCCATGAAACAGCTGGTCGCTTTGCGCGGAAATTCCAGTGAGACGATTTCAAGAGAAGAGTTGCGGGAGTTTGTGATAGCCGGAGCGGCAAAACGTCTGCGGCCGAAGATCATGACCGTCTGTGTAGCCTTGTTCGGCTTGATCCCGGTGTTGTGGTCGACAGGAGTGGGTAGTGATGTGATGCAGCCGATCGTGCTCCCCATGATCGGTGGCGTACTTACCTCTTCCACCCATATCTTATTGGTTACCCCTTTGATATTCCTGATGACAAAGGAGTATGAGTTGAAAAAATTTGGAAAAATGGAGGTGCATGATGTTAGTCATTAAAGCCCGAAAAAATTTAATTGCCAGCAGCTTCGTCTGGGTCCTGCTGTTGCTTGCTGGCCCAGAGTCCGCAGTTGCTCAGGAGAAGCTCGGCTTAAATGAGATCATCCGGCAGATCGAGCAGAATAATCCCGAATTAAAAGCTTTTGAAAATCAGGCGAAGAGCCAGGAAGCCCGGGTAGAAGGCGCAGGAGCCTGGATGGCACCGATGGTTGGAGCGGGAACGTTTATGAGCCCTTATCCCGGTCAGGAGGTGATGTCTGACGGCGATCGTGGTGCATTTATGATTTCCGCAGAGCAGGATATTCCCAATCCCGCGAAAGTGAAGGCAAGGAGGGAATATTTGGCGACCCTGGCAGAAACCTATACACTCGGTCGCACCGAGCGCTTGAATCAGCTGCGGACCAGAGCACGACAGCTTTACTTTGACCTGTTGATCGCTAACCGGAAGCTGAATTATCAGCGCGACAACCAGAAGATCATGCAGACTATGCAGAAGCTGGCGGAGATCAGGTATCCCTACAATCAATCGGGATTGAACCAGATCTACGCAGCGAAAGGACGAGCTGCGGAATCGGAAAACATGATCCTGATGACGGAAGGGCAGATACGGTCAAACAAGATCGCTTTGAACGCATTGATGAACCGGCCTGCCTCATCAGCCTTGCAAATAGATACGAGCTATGTAGTCAGCTTCAAGCCTGTAGCCGACTTGGACACGACTTATCTCGCAGAGATTCGGAGTGATATCCGCCACATGCAGCATAATATCCATTCCATGGAGGCCAATATCAACCAGATGCGGCAGGAGGCGAAACCGGACTTCCGGATCCGTTTTGATCATATGTCTTCTTACTCAGCAATGATGCCAAAGCAGTTTACGGTGATGGGAATGCTCTCCATTCCCATTGCTCCCTGGTCATCAAAGATGTACAAGTCCGAGATCAAGTCGATGAACTTTGAGATTGCCGCGATGCAGCAGCAAAAAGAGGCCATGTTGGTAGAAATGCTGGCGATGGCGCGATCGATGGAGACAGAGCTGGCGTCCATGCAGCAGCAGTTGAATAATTATGAGAAGGGGATCCTTCCCGCCTTAAAGAAGGCACTGGATGTCTCGATGTTGTCTTACCAGGAAAATAAGCTGGAGTTGAACAGCGTCATCGACAACTGGGAAGCCTTGAACATGGCGCAGATGAATTACCTGGATCAGTTACAACGATACTATAAAATGATTACAGAGTATGAGCAGACAATTGAAAGGTAAGATCCTGATTGGATTTTTTAGCTTGCTGATGCTGCTCTTTGCAGCATGCAACAGAGGTGGAAATTCAGATAAGGAAACAGCACACGCAACATCATACACCTGCCCAATGCATCCGCAGGTTGTTACAAAGGAGCCAGGTACTTGTCCGATTTGTCACATGGACCTCGTGCCTACCCACCGCCACGAAGGAGAGGACAGGGTTCAGGCAGATCTGAACCGGCTCATCAAGCCAACTAACCAGCTCGTGTTGGCCGATGTCAGGACGGTAAAGCCGCAGGAGGGGGTAAGGTTTGCAGAGCTGAGCTTGCAGGGAGTCATCAATTACAATACGAATAACTGGAGGGCAGTTTCGAGCAGGGTAGGCGGAAGGATTGAAAAGCTTTACGTGGAGTACAGCTACCAGCCCGTGACTAAAGGTCAAAAGTTAATGGAAATCTACAGTCCCGACCTCGCGAACGCGCAACAGGAGCTCCTGTATGTCAGCAGAGCGGGGGATCGCAAATTGCTGGACGCAGCAAAACGGAAATTACTCCTGCTGGGAGCTACTGCTCAGCAGATCAATCAGGTGCTCAAAACGGGCAAGGTCGATTACAGTGTGACCATTTACAGTCCTTATTCAGGCTACCTGACAGAACCTTCGGCAGGAGCAGCCAGCCCTACCGTCTATGCTCCCGGCAGCACAGCAATCGCCGCAGAGGGTGCTGAAATGGGAGGAGGAATGAGTTCAATGGGTGGGGGAGCGTCGTCGTCGACGCCTTCCGTTCCCAAGGTAACTAGCAATGCACCTTTGCAGCTGCGGGAAGGACAATATGTCTCGGCGGGGGAAACGCTTTTTCAGCTGATTAACGCCGCAGATGTATGGGCTGAATTTTTTGCCGGACCGGAGCAACTTCGCTTTTTGAAAAAAGGGAGCCTGGTTCAGCTTACTTCAGTCGACGATCCCCGGCTGAAGACGGCTGCCCGCGTAACACTCCTGCAGCCTTATTATTCTGAAGGTAATTCCTTCTCACTGCTGCGGGCTAAAGTGGGTAATACTGCCCGGCAATGGAAAGTGGGGCAATTAATTTCGGTGAAAACCGAACTGGACAGGAAGTTTGGCACCTGGATCCCCAGAACATCCGTGTTAAGTTTAGGGACCAGGAACGTAGTGTTTGTAAAGCAGGGAGCAGCCTTTGTGCCGAGATACGTAGAGCTTGTTGAACGGCGGGGCAACTGGGTTGATGTCGGATCAGGACTCTCAAAAGATACAGAGCTGGCGGTCAATGCCTGGTTCCTGGTGGACAGCGAAAGTTTGGTGGACGTAGATAGTTTATCACAATGAAAAGTATCCTTTTTAGAATTTTGATAGTGATTATTACAGGGCTCTCCATCCTTGGGATCGAGTCCTGCAATTCGGGGCAGCATGAGCACAGCGCTGCAGAGGGAAAATATACATGTCCTATGCATCCCCAGGTAGTTCAGGACGCACCGGGTACTTGCCCCATTTGCAAGATGGACCTGGTGGCGGTAAACGGCGGAGGTGCGAAAGGCGAATTAGCTTTGAACGCCAGCCAAGTGCAGCTGGCCAATATTCGAACCATCAGGGTGGGCACGGGTAACTTCAGTTCCTCCAAGATACTGAATGGGCGGCTGGTGGCTAATGCAAAGCAAACAGAAGTGATCTCCAGTCGATTTGAAGGGCGGGTGGAACGGCTGTATGTGAAAGAAACGGGTGTCGCGGTAAAGCCAGGACAACCGCTGATGCAGGTCTATAGCGAGCAGTTGCAGGTATTGCAGCAGGAGTACTTACTGCAGTTGAAACAGGTGGCAGCTTTCCCTGAAGAGAAAATTTATAAAACGCTTCGGGATGCAGCCAAAAACAAACTGGAATTGTTTGGGTATTCCGCTGCTCAAATTGCTCAGCTGAGGAGAAGCAATAAGATATCTCCTTACGTAACGGTCTTTGCCGATGCCTCGGGAGTGGTTAATGAAGTCAGCGTTTCTGAGGGACAATATGTTGCGGAGGGGACTGCGGTGGTACGGCTGCAGGCATACAACCGCCTCTGGCTGGAAGCGGAAGTCTATCCTTCTGAGCTTGGCCAGGTGAAGGTAGGAAGCCCGATACGTGTAGTGGTCAACGGATTCCCGGATAGGGAGATGAATGTTAAGGTCGACTTTGTGAGTCCTCAACTAGATCCACAAACTCAGCTTTTAACAGTGAGGGCGACGATCAGCAATGAGTCCGGGCTTCTCCAGCCGGGTATGCAGGCGAACGTATTTTTAACAACCGGAAGAGTTACCGATGCCGTGAGTCTCCCCCTGGATGCAGTAATCCGGGATGAAGATGGCGCCCTGGTCTGGATTAAAAAAGAAGGCAATATCTTTGTACCGAGGAAAGTGGTAACGGGCGCAGAAGATGATCGACAGATAGTGATCACTTCAGGGATTGCAGATGGCGAAGAAGTAGTAACGAGCGGGGCCTATCTGCTATCAAGTGAATTTATTTTAAAGAAGGGAGCAAATCCCTTATCAGCAGTACATCATTAACAGTACATAAATTTTAAGAATATGGAAATCAACAGAAAAATAGGTCTGGGATTAGTGGCAGGCCTTCTTACAGCGTTTACAGCATGCTCATCAGGGGAAAACAAACAGGCAGGCTCGGGTCACGAAGGGCATGCGCACGAGGAGGCGGCCAACGAAGCCGGTAATCCTCAGTTTAAAGATGAGAAGACAAAAGAAGTGTATCAGCACTATGTGCACTTGAAAACAGCGCTGGTAAATACGGACGCGAAAGAAGCTCAGGCAGGCGCAGCCGCTTTACAGACAGCGATGACGAATGCGGGCAATACGGAAGGTGCCGATATCGCGGGTAAAATTGCCAGCGCCTCAGACATCAAGCAGCAAAGAGATCAGTTTGATGAGCTGACCGATGTAGTGGAAAATTTGGTTAAATCAGCAGGACTAAGCGGCGGAAAGATATTTAAACAATATTGTCCCATGGCGAAGGAGGGCGAGGGCGCTTATTGGTTGGCTAGCGAGACGGAGATCAGGAATCCTTACTACGGCGATGAGATGTTGGAATGCGGGGAAGTGAAGGAAGAAATTAAATAATCTGTGGGGTTGAAAAAGAAGAAGAGGCGCTGATTTCTGTCAGCACCTCTTTCTTTTTAGTTAGTTACCGTAAAATTAGTTGAACTAACCATCGTACTGCCCAATCCGTTGGTTACGGTTATTTTCATTGCGCCAGCTTGAACATTAGAAGGCACCGCTACCCGTAATGTTGATTCTGTCGCACTTAATATTGTTGTGTTCACCGTCCCAAACTTTACTGTGTTGTTATAGGTGTAGGGCGAAAAACCGCTACCCGATATTGTTACCACAGTTCCTGCAACGCCTGAGCTTGGTGAGAAGGAACTGATTGCAGGAGCAAGAACAGTAAAGTCGTCGCTCGCTGTTGCACTGTTGTTTCCTTGTCTTACAGAGATCTTTACATTGCCCGGGTCCACATTGGCGGGGACCAGAACTCTAAGTGTAGTATTCGTAGCGTTTGATGAATTGGTAGACCCTGAGCCAAAATAGACCTGATAGTTGAAGTTCGGATTAAAGTTTCCCGTTAGCGTTATCTCTTTACCAACGGCGCCTGAACTTGGCGAAAAGCCAGTGATCGCGAGCGGCAGCACCTTGAGCTTCTGAGGAGCATTAATGCTGTGCGGGCCCGCCACTACCGTAACGGTGTATTCTCCTACAGGAAAATCACCCGGTACGGTTGCAGTAATTTGTCCCGCAGAGGAAACCGTGTAGGACACAGGAATATTTCCTATCATAACCTTGAAGCCCGCCATGTTGGTATAGCTATATCCGTTGGTCGGGAAGTTATTTCCGAAGATCGAAAAGCTTCCTCCTGCCAGAGCGCTCGCTGGAGATATGGAAGACACCGAATGAGCATTAACTGTATATTCTCCTGGCAGTGTAGTCGAAACTCCGTCGGCCATCACCGAGATGCTTAACTTTTCAGTGTTTACCGTTGCAGGAATGACCACAGAGAGTGTGTTATTGCTGGTGCTGTACGAGTTTACAGAAGCTTCTATAGTGCCAAAAAACACTTTAATGCTGCTATTATAATAATAGGATTGAAGGTTTTGCCCTGATATAGTGACCGTAGAACCGACATAGCCGGATTTTGGAAAAAAGTCCTGAAAAGTAGGAAGTACTCTGAAGCTATAGCCGATGTTCATCGTCTGTCCAGCTACTATAACATTTACCGACACCTGATTACTGCTGCTATAACTGGTGCTGATTCCTATTGGCACTTCTGCTATAATTTTGGTGGGGCTAACTTCTACAACAGTAGCTTTTACTCCTCCAAAACTTACTTCCACCTCGGTCTTTTCACTTGTAAAAAACTGGCCGTTGATAGTAATCCTGTCTCCGGCTTTACCTGCAGTCGGACTTAGCGAAGAAACATTCAGGCTCGGAAGCTGCACCATGCGTACATCTCCAAAAACTACTCCTTTGCTGTTTTTTAGATAAGCTCTTGCGTACAAGCTCCTGTTGTAGCTGGCCAAATTCACGAGCTGTACTTCCTTAGAAAATTCGCCGGCTGCAGCATCAGCGCCAAGAGACACTTTAATGCCTTCAAATTCCGTAAGATTGCTGCTAGTGCCATATACAAAGCCATAATCTGCAACTTCGTAGCTGCCCTTGTTAATGATGGTACCCTTCAACAGTGCTTTTGAGGCCGATATAGCAGTGGGAGTTTGTGTTTGAACCACAGGGTGCTCAGTCTCTTCTTTCTTACACCCGAACAGCAATAATAACGTTGCGATTAACGATGCAGACAGGAGGCGATAATAATGTGCGGCTTTCATACTATAACACATAACCTAATCTGATACCGTTATATAAAGTTGGGCCGAACGAGAAGTTAGAGTCTTTTACGTCCGCTGGAGTTGTAGCACTGCTGGATCCAGTCTGAGTTACCTCTATCGCCTGATAATTGGTTTGATAAAAACCAAAGTTGAATTCGTAGCCAAAGAAGAAGTTCTTAGCCATGTAAAAATCAAAGCCTGTTACCAGGTTCAGGCCATATCTGGTGTACCCTCTTTCTCCGCTACCAACAGTATAAACTGTTTGGTACTGACCGCCGCCATTGTAGTTTGGTACCCAAATCACTTGCGGTGTTGACGTTTGCCAGGCCCCCTTAATAGTTGTAACAGATTGGCCTGATGTGATTTCTTGTTTTGCTGATTTATTCGCAAGGGTTAAATCAAGGCCATAATATGGCGATAATCTTCTTGTACCTTTCAGATGCTGCTCGAATCCAAGGTTTAAAGCCAGTGAGGTGCTATTCCTTTCGTTCTTGTAAATGCTTGGATTGGAGCCGTAGGGATTGCTGTTCTCGACTAATGAATCCAGCTTGCGGGCCGAAAAACCGATTCTCCAGGCAAACCGGGGAGAACTAAAGATTCTTAGTTTGATCTGGTTCAAAGAGTTGTTCAGGCTCAACTCTCCCTTGAAGGGATTAATGTTAAGTTCTGTTGCCAGGTTTTTCTTAAAAGGTTTTAACGAAGATTCATCGCTCTCGGATGACTGGGCATAGCTTGCCAGTGCAGCAAAGCTGAGTGCCAAAATTGTGACTAAGGGTTTCATATTAAAAATTGAATGGCCGAAGTTAGAAAAAAACCAAAGTTCCAATCGTGATTTTTCAAAAAATACTACTTCAGAGAGCCGGGTTTAGCCAACCTGATTCAAATCCTGATAGAGTTATGGGCAGCGACGCAGCTCTAAGGTACCGCTACCGCAGAGTATCCGCTAAAACCTGCTTTTCGGGGAGCAATTACGGAGCTGTTGCGGACCAAACCCAGGTTTGGGAATAATGGGGGACTTCACAAGGTATAAAAGGTGGAGGGGCGAAGGGCATGCAGAAAGCCTAATTTACTCCAATATTAGGTAATCAGGCAGGAGGCCGATGCCGGAGACTTTTTCTTCAGGTCGGCCACTTTTCTATCATCATGACAGTGCATGACAGAATAACAATTGCACTTTTATAATTTTAGCGGCAATTAAACAAACTATTATAACCTCATTAAAGAATGCAAGCACTATTTGGCGTAATTTATCACTTGATCGGAGGTTTTGCTTCCGGGAGTTTTTACATCCCCTACAAAAAGGTTAAGGGATGGGCGTGGGAGAGCTACTGGATCGTGGGCGGTCTTTTTTCATGGCTTATTGTCCCTCCTTTAGCAGCTTACCTTACTATTCCCGACTTCTGGAGCATTATAGGAAGTACCAGTTCTGATATCCTGGGTTACACCTATCTTTTCGGACTTCTCTGGGGTATCGGTGGGTTGACCTACGGTTTAGGTGTTCGCTATCTTGGCGTTTCTTTAGGAAGTTCGATTATCCTTGGACTTTGCTCTATTTTCGGCGCGTTGATTCCTTCTGTTTATTACGATATTAACCCGACTCCCGGGAAAGACTCTTTTACCGACCTGATCTCCAATACTTGGGGACAAGTAGTGCTTCTGGGGATTTTGGTTTGCGTTATCGGCATTATCATTTGTGGCAAGGCGGGCGCAATGAAAGAAAGCGAGCTAACGCCAACAGAAAAAGCAGAAAATAATAAAGAGTTCAAACTAGGTCTCGGCTTGTTTGTTTCCATTGTTTCTGGCGTTCTTAGTGCTTGTTTTAACTTTGGTATTGAAGCTGGAAAGCCGATGGCTGACATGGCCAACGAAGCTTGGAAAGCAGTTAATCCAGATGCTACCGAGAGCTTCCTGTTCCAAAACAATGTAGTGTATATTGTGATACTTTGGGGAGGATTAACCACCAATTTTATATGGTGTATGTTTCTGAATGCGCGTAACAAAACCTTCGGCGATTATACGAATGCTAAAACGCCCCTTGTGGCGAACTACATTTTCTCGGCTCTGGCTGGAACTACCTGGTTCCTGCAGTTTTTCTTCTACGGTATGGGTGAAAGTCGCTTAGGGAACGGGCCTAGCTCCTGGATCCTGCATATGGCCTTCATTATTTTGATTGCAAATGTTTGGGGACTTGTACTGAAAGAATGGAAAGCTGTAAGTAAGAAAACTTATGCAACTGTAGTTGCAGGTATTCTGGTCATTATTCTTTCGGTTTTAATCGTGGGATACGGAAACTCCTTGAAGAGTTAAAGTTGGATTTTGCCTTCGCCTTTTAGGGCGTTTTTTGAAGAACAAATAAATTGTAAATAATAAAAATTAATATGTCTGTCCAAACTTTTAAACACGTTAGCTATCTCTGGGATGAGGCTAAAGCAGCGGAACTTGCAGGTGATGAAGTAGCTTTATTAATCTATCGTTCTAACCTATTAGGCGCGGATTTAAGGCTAACGAACTATGGCGGAGGTAATACTTCTTGCAAAGCTATTGCTAAAGATCCATTAACTGGCGAAGAAACGGAAGTAATGTGGATTAAGGGTTCTGGTGGTGATATCGGTACCTTGAAGCGTAGCGGATTAGCCGCTCTTTACGTCGATCGCTTACGTAGTTTAAAGAATATCTACCGCGGTATCGAGCACGAAGATGAGATGGTTGAATTATTCAATCACTGTATCTACGATTTAAATTCTAAAGCACCATCTATCGATACTCCATTGCATGGTTTCTTACCATTCAAGCATATCGACCATTTACACCCTGATGCAGCTATCGCTATTGCTGCTGCAAAAGACGGTAAAAAAATCACTCAGGAACTCTTTGGTGGTACTATCGGTTGGGTTGAGTGGCAAAAACCTGGTTTTGACCTGGGCTTGCAACTTCGCGAGTGCTTGGATCAAAATCCTGGTATCCGTGGTATCATGCTGGGTTCTCACGGCTTGTTCACCTGGGGAAATACAGCCTACGAAAGCTATGTAAATACCTTGGAGGTGATTGAGAAGTGTGCCGAATACCTGGAGCAAAACTATGGTAAAAAAGGACCTGTGTTCGGAGGTCAGAAAATTCAGAGTTTAGCACCGGAAGGCCGCAGGAAACAAGCGGCTGCAATCGCTCCCATCCTTCGTGGTTTCTGCTCAAGCGAAAGACACATGATTGGTCACTTTACTGATGATCCTCGTGTGCTTGAGTTTATCAACTCTAATGACCTTGACAGGTTAGCTCCTCTTGGAACAAGCTGTCCGGATCACTTCCTGCGCACTAAAATCAGCCCGCTTGTTTTAGATCTTGCGCCAGATGCAGATCTTTCAGATGTTGCCGGATTAAAAGAAAAGCTGGCTCCTGCTTTCGAAGCTTACCGTGCCATGTACACCGAGTACTACGAGACTTGTAAGCATCCTAACAGCCCTGCTATCCGCGATGCCAACCCTGTGATCATTTTGTATCCTGGTGTAGGTATGTTCTCTTTCTCGAAAGACAAACAGACTGCACGGGTAGCAGCAGAATTCTATACGAACGCTATCAACGTAATGAAAGGTGCTGAAGCTATTTCTGAATATACTTCATTACCTCGTCAGGAAGCTTTCAATATTGAGTACTGGTTGTTGGAAGAGGCGAAGCTTCAACGTATGCCGAAGCCGAAAGCACTATCTGGTAAGATCGCTTTGATCACCGGAAGTGCAGGCGGTATAGGTAAAGCAATCGCGAAGAAATTTGTGGAAGAAGGAGCAGTAGTGATCCTTAACGACATGAACGTAGAGCGTTTACAAGGTGCCGGCGAAGAGTTTAAAGGTAAATTCGGAAAAGATTCATATGCTACTGCCGTTTTAGATGTAACGAAAGCGGATCAAATTCAGGAAGCATTAGAAGTGGCGGCATTGGCATTTGGTGGTGTAGACATCGTCATCAACAACGCTGGTCTTTCTATTTCTAAAACTATTCAGGATCACACGGAGAAAGACTGGGATCTTCTATATGATGTATTAGTAAAAGGTCAGTTCTTCGTAACGCAGGCTGCAGTTGAAATCATGCGTAAGCAGGCAATTGGTGGCGACGTTATCAATATCGTAAGCAAAAACGCATTGGTTTCAGGACCAAACAACGCTGGTTACGGAAGTGCGAAGGCCGCTCAACTACACTTAAGCAGATTGAATGCTGCTGAGCTGGGTGCGGACAGAATTCGTGTAAACGTGGTAAACCCAGATGCAGTAATCAGCGACAGTAATATCTGGGCTGGTGGTTGGGCCGAAGGTCGTGCCAAAGCTTATGGAATTACGGTTGCAGAATTACCAGCGTACTACGCTAAGCGTACTTTGTTAGGTGAAATCATCTTACCTGATGATATTGCTAACGCTTGTTTCGCCTTTGTAGGAGGTCTTCTGCATAAATCAACCGGAAACGTATTAAACGTTGATGGTGGAGTTGCGATGGCTTTTGTAAGATAATAATTTGATGTCTGAGGTGTAAGAGTGGAAGAAATCTGCCCTTGCACTTCAGACTTCTCCTCAAAAAATATAACCAGTAAACACATGAAGATCGAGAGGTATCAGATTGATGAACACAACAGCAGTTTGGTTCAGAAACATGAAAGAAAATTAGAATACACTGCTCAGGAGATTTCAGAAACAGAGCAAATCATAGAGAAACTGATAAAGTTTCAAATCGCTATCCCGAGCTGGGCCCTGGGTACAGGCGGAACGCGTTTTGGAAGATTTTCAGGTGGAGGTGAGCCGCGTGGATTAGAGGAGAAGATTGAGGATATCGCTTTACTACATCAGTTGAACCAATCGAGCGGAGCCATATCGCTGCATATTCCCTGGGATATCCCCTCCAACCCTTCGGCGATTAAAGCCTTAGCAGCGCAAAACGGAATTCGTTTTGATGCAGTTAATTCAAATACATTCCAGGATCAGCCTAATCAGCAGCTTAGCTATAAGTTCGGGTCCTTACATCATGTAGATAAAGCTGTAAGAAAGCAAGCAATCGAGCACAATATTGAGGTGATCAGACATGGTGTGGAATTAGGATCAGATGCGCTGACAGTTTGGTTAGCGGATGGTTCCAGCTTTCCGGGTCAGCTAAATTTCCGCAAAGCGTTTAATAATACTTTAGAAAGCTTACAGGAGATTTACGCAGCATTACCTGAAAACTGGAAAGTGCTTGTAGAATATAAGCCGTTTGAGCCAAACTTCTACTCTACTACCATTGGCGACTGGGGACAATCACTTCTTTTGGCGAACAAATTAGGCCCTAAAGCTACTACCCTGGTTGACTTAGGTCACCACCTTCCAAATGCTAATATTGAGCAAATTGTTGCCTTGTTAATCAACGAAGGAAAATTAGGCGGTTTCCACTTCAATGATTCTAAATACTCAGACGACGATTTAACCGTAGGTAGCGTGAAGCCTTATCAGTTGTTCCTGATCTTTAACGAGTTGGTTGATGGTTTGGATGCAAAAGGAATTGACCACGCTACTGGTTTGGGTTGGATGATCGATGCTTCTCACAACGTCAAAGATCCTCTCGAAGACCTATTGCAGTCGGTAGAAGCGATTATGATTGCTTACGCTCAGGCATTATCTGTGGATCGCGTGGCATTAGAAGAAGCTCGCGACAACAATGATGTAGTAAAGGCGCAGGAAATTATACAAAACGCCTTCCGCACAGATGTAAGAGCATTGGTGGCAGAAGCAAGACGACGCTCTGGCGCGGCCATCAATCCTGTACAATTGTTCCGCGACCTGAAAGTTCGCGAGCAGCTGATTGGTGAAAGAGGATTAAAGACAGTAGCAACTGGATTATAAGAATCGACGTTCGCAGTGCAATTCAGAGGAAAGGTTTCTATGGCCGTCCCTCTGAATTCTACTCGGACATCAACAATACTAAAATGGGGAAGATACCGGTAATTGCAGTATTTGATATTGGGAAAACCAATAAAAAGCTATTCTTTTTCGACGAGAATTACAAGATAGTTGTTGAAAGAACAGCAAGGTTTGAAGAGACAACAGATGAAGACGGAGATCCTTGTGAAAATCTGGAGCTTCTTTCTGCCTGGGTGCAGGATAGCTTGCAGGAGATCACAAAGCTGGAGAAGTTCGATATAAAGGGGATCAACTTCTCAGCCTATGGAGCCAGTTTCGTGCACCTGGATGAGGAGGGCAAGCCGCTTACGCCTTTGTACAACTACTTGAAGCCTTTTTCAGAATCGCTGAAAGAGAAGTTTTACAGTGATTACGGAGGAGAGCTGGAAGTTTCTACACAGACCGCTTCTCCTGTTCTCGGGAACTTGAATTCGGGGATGCAGCTGTATCGTTTGAAATACGAGAAGCCGGAGGTTTTCAGGAAAATCAAGTACGCTCTTCATCTCCCTCAATATTTGAGCTTTCTGATTACCGGGAAAGCTTATTCAGATATCACCAGCATCGGTTGTCACACTAACCTTTGGGATTTTACCAAAAATGACTACCATGACTGGGTGAAGCAGGAGGGTATCGCCGAAAAGCTGGCGCCCGTTCATCCGTCGGATGCGGCGATTGAAACGGAGGTAGAAGGAGCCAGGCGTTTTGTTGGGATTGGTTTGCACGATAGTTCGGCAGCTTTAATCCCTTTCCTCACCAGTTTTCAGGAGCCTTTTACGTTGCTTTCTACAGGTACCTGGTGTGTTACCTTAAATCCGTTCAACGCCGAGCCACTAACTGAGTCGGAACTGAAAAGCGACTGCCTGTGTTATATCAGTTATAAAGGGCGCCCTGTAAAAGCCTCCAGACTCTTCGCGGGCAATGAACATGAACAACAGTCGAAGCGCATTGCTGAGCATTTTAAAAAGCCGCTGGACTTTTACAAAAAAGTAAAGTACAACCCGGTGATGACAGCAGGTCTGCAGGCAAGGAATGAGGTAGTAAAGCGTTCGCTTGATTCTGAGAGTCTCGCTACTTCCGCGTTTGCCGGCCGTGATCTTAGTCAGTTTGCGACCATTGAGGAAGCTTATCATCAATTGGTGATCGATTTGGTGGCTCTTCAGACGGAATCAACAAAACTTGTTTTGAATGATTCTGTTAAAAGAATTTTCGTGGATGGTGGTTTTAGTAATAACGTTATCTACATGCAATTGCTGGCTGCAGCGTTTCCTGGAAAAGAAGTTTTCGCAGCTTCAGTTGCTCAGGCAACTTCATTGGGGGCTGCATTGTCTATTCATAAATCGTGGAACCGGAATGCGCTTCCCACAAATATTATCGAACTAAAATTTTATTCAGCGTCACAGGAGTTAACAGTATGAAAGTCGGGTTGTTTATACCCTGTTATGTAGATCAATTTTATCCAAAAGCGGGAATCGCGACTTTGGAGCTTCTTGAAAAATTGGGTGTTCAAGTAGAATTTCCGCCAAAGCAAACCTGCTGTGGTCAGCCAATGGCTAATTCAGGTTTCTCTCATTTAACACATGATATCGACGAGCTTTTCGTGAAAAGCTTCGAAAAGTACGACTACGTTGTAGTGCCGTCCGGGAGCTGTGCACTGCATCTGAAAGAGCATCTTCATTCTACCAAAAATCCGGCAGCAGCTGAGAGGTTGCGGGCCAGGACCTATGAACTTGTTGAGTTTTTGACAGATGTACTGAAGGTTAGCAGCCTCAGAGCCCGCTTCCCTCATAAAGTTGGAGTTCACCAGAGCTGTCACGGTCTTCGCGGACTGAAGCTATCGCAAATGAGTGAGTTGGTAGCCCCTAAATTTTCAAAACCGGAGCAGTTGCTTAGTTATGTAGAAGGCATTGAATTGGTGGAATTAACACGGAAAGACGAATGTTGCGGCTTTGGAGGAACCTTTTGTGTTGCAGAGGAGGCGGTATCGGCCAAGATGGGAAAGGATCGGGTGTCTGATCATGTGCAGAATGGTGCAGAATATATTACGGGAGCAGATCTCTCGTGCTTAATGCACATGGAGGGAATCCTAAACAGGCAAAAAAGTAAGGTTAAAGTGCTTCATATAGCCGAAATTTTAAACTCTTTCGAGGGATAAAACAGGGAGTACAAGACTATGGGATCAAATGCAAAGACCGCTGGAACATTAGACCATGCGGACTTATCAGATATTTTCAACCGCGATGAGCCACGTGTAAACTGGCACGATGAAACCTTGTGGTTTGTCAGAACCAAGCGCGATAGGGCAGCTCACTCGCTGCCTGAATGGGAGCTTCTTAGAGAGACCGCCTCAGGGATTAAACACAATGTACTCTCTAATCTGCACAATTACCTGCAGCAATTTGAGGAGAAAGCCATCGCCAACGGAGTTCAGGTTCATTGGGCTGCCGACGCGAAAGAACACAATGAAATTGTGCTCTCTATCCTAAAAAAGCATAAGATTACGCAGATGGTTAAGAGTAAGTCGATGCTGACTGAGGAGTGCCATTTGAATGAGTATTTACAGCAAAACGGAGTAGGGGTAATTGATTCAGACCTTGGGGAGCGTATTGTTCAGCTTGCAGAGGAGCCGCCAAGTCATATCGTGCTTCCGTGTATTCATAAGAAAAAGGAAGAGATTGGAGATCTGTTTCATGTTCACCTTGGGACTGAAGCAGGCGAATCAAATCCCCAGGTACTAACGGAAGCAGCGCGGCAACATCTGCGTGATACCTTCCTAACCCGGAAAGTATCTTTAACAGGAGTGAATTTCGCAGTAGCAGAAACCGGGGAATTTGTAGTGTGCACCAACGAAGGCAATGCAGATATGGGATCACATTTAGCAGATGTTCATATCGCTTGTATGGGAATAGAGAAGATCATTCCTGAAAGAAAACACCTGAGTTTCTTTTTGCGCTTACTGGCTAGAAGTGCAACGGGGCAGCCTATTACGACTTACTCCAGCCACTTCAAAAAGCCTCGTCCGGGACAGGAGATGCACATTGTCTTAGTTGATAACGGCCGTACTACCCAGTTGGGACGCGAAGATTTTCGGAATTCATTGAAATGTATTCGCTGCGGCGCCTGCATGAACACATGTCCCGTTTACAGAAGAAGCGGAGGGCATAGCTATCATAATGCAATTGCAGGCCCTATCGGCTCTATCCTCGCTCCCAATCTCGACATGAAGAAATACGCGGATCTTCCGTTTGCTTCAACGTTATGCGGTTCCTGTTCGAATGTTTGTCCTGTCAAGATCGATATTCATGATCAGTTGTATAAGTGGCGTCAGGTGTTGGTGAAAGAGGGGCATGTTAGCCCCGTTAAGGCGGTGGGAATGAAAGCAATGGCTTTTACGTTCAGTATGCCCAGGTTCTTTGCCTTTGCCGGTAAAGCGGGTAGGTCGCTTATGCGTTTGTTCCCTTTTGCAGTGAACAACAAGCTCAATCCATGGTTCAAGGAGAGAGAAATGCCTGCTCCCCCTCAAGAATCGTTTAGAGAGTGGTATAGTAAGAATCGGAAATAGCGTTCCTGAGAAAACGCACGTAATTCATTTGATTAATAATTCTAAAGACGGGGGTATTTAACTCCTTTTAGTGTAGATGACAAGTCGCGATAAAATTCTAGCAGCTGTTAAGGCAAATCAACCGGATTTAAGACCATTACCAGAAGTGGTTATTCCGGTGTCACACGCCGATCTTATTCAAAAATATACGGAAGTTGCGTCCGGAATCGGGGCAAAGGTATACGAGGTGGAAAGCGTTAGTCAGATCAAATCAATTCTGGCTGATCATTTTGATATGTCAAAACGGAAGGTTACTACACTGGCCGACTTTGCGGATTTCGCAGAAACAGATATTTTACAGCTGGATCCACATGCTTTAGAAGACGTAGAGCTAGCGATACTAAAAGCAGAATTGGGCGTAGCAGAGAATAGTGCCCTTTGGGTAGCAGAACAGCACCTGGGGCAGCGCGTAGTTCCCTTTATTTGTCAGCATCTGGCCATCCTTGTTGAGCGGGAAAAAATCCTACCCACCATGCACCAGGCATACGAATACATCGGCGAGCGCGATTACGGCTATGCAGCTTTCATTGCCGGTCCCTCCAAAACGGCCGATATTGAGCAGTCCCTTGTGTTGGGCGCCCATGGCCCGCGCAGCTTGTCTGTGTTTATTGTATAGAAGCAGGACAGCACGGGTTGCGCCGGGCAATCTAAACCGCTAAGTTTACCTTAACCAATTTGTTACAGAAGTCGGATGCTCTCGACGTGAGAGTTTGAAATCTTGACGAGTGTAACACACCAATTATTATGAATGACCTGAAGAAACTTTCTGACGAGAATCTTTTGGAAATGCTTAAGGAAGGGCACGTTTCTGCCTTCGAAGAGCTCTATAATAGGTATTGGTCTAAGTTGTATGCAAGTGCTTATAAGCGTTTGAAAGAGAAGGAAGTTTGCGAAGAGATTGTTCAGGATTTTTTTACGAGCTTATGGCTAAAAAGGAGCACGTTAGTGGTTCATACGGGTTTTAGCAACTATGTCTACACAGCAGTCCGCTACCTCATCTTCAGCCATTTCCATAAAGAGGGAATTCGCAAATCCTACCAAGATACTCTACAGGTGGCAACTACTAAACATGACAATTCTACGGAAGAAACTGTCGCGTTCAACGAATTAAACCGACTTTTGCGGCAGGGCGTTGAGGTTTTGCCGGAGAAATGCCGGGCCGTCTACGAACTTAGTAGAAAGCAAAATAAAAACAACAAAGAGATTAGTCACCTGCTCGGTATCTCTGAAAAAACTGTTGAAAATCACATGACCAAGGCATTAAGGACTTTGAGGCTGAGCGTGAAGGATATAATGTCAGTTCTCCTGGTTTCCTCAATCGATCTTTTCTGATCATTATACCGCTTTAAATTTTTTTAATACTAATAGGGGTGAGAGCATTCTCGCCATACTATACTAATACCGATTACCGTATCAGCCTAAAATGGAACAAATTATACCTAAAGAATTGATTGAAAAGTATCTGCAGGGAAAATGTTCTCCGGAAGAAGAGCAGAAATTGCAATCGTGGTATAATTCGTTCGAAGATGAGCCGGATCCGATGGCACAACTTTCGGAAGAAGCGCAAAACCTACTGAAGGAACGAATGTTAATAGCTATAAAGGAAAGGGTAGTTAACGGCTCTGATTTTGAGTCGGTTATAATTAAGAAACTTATGGCGTATGCCGCAAGTATTGCTGCTATTTTACTCTTGGTATTGACGATGGTGAAATACGCGGGCATGCCCGTCAAACTTCCTGCAAAGCAAGCAAGTCAATCTCTTTTACGTATAGTATCAAATCATTCCGTAAAAATCAAAAAGCATGTGCTACCAGATGGAACTACGATCTGGCTTCAACCGGCGTCGTCGATATCCTATAATAAGCAATTTAGAGGAAGACTTAGGGAGATAAGCATGAAAGGAGATGCTTTCTTTGACGTCACAAGGAATCCTGAAAGGCCTTTTGTAGTTCATACAGAGGATATTGAGGTGAAGGTGCTAGGGACGAGTTTTAACGTTAAATCCCGAGAAGGCAGCGCGTCTTCGGAAGTTTCGGTGCTAACAGGAAAGGTAGCAGTAGCCAGGTTTGACGAGGTATCTCAAAGACGCGAAAGTGTGGTTCTGGTGCCAGCAGAAAAAGCTGTTTATACTGCAGAGGCGAAAGTAATTAAAAAGGAGAAGTTGGAGGACAGGAGCTTGGATATGTGGAAGAAAAGCAGTTTGACCTTCGACAATGTGCCTGTTTCAAGGGTATTGAATACAATAAGCGAACGTTTTAATATCAGCCTGGAGGTTGTGGATCCAACTATTCGAAGCTATAGCCTTAGGGCAGATTTTACAGACGTGAACCTCCCGTCGATCTTAGATATCCTTGGAAAGTCACTAGGATTGACCTATGAAGTGAAAGGGGATAAAATACTTTTATCAAGAAATGAAAAGTAAACGATACCAATATATTTTTTAACCTAAAAATGGAATATGATATAAAGTAAGAAGCAAAAACGATCTCAGAAAAAGAGCTAAGAAGTGTGGGGGCACTCCTTAACTCAAAACCACTAACTAAAGCCTGACTGCTTAGCGGAGGTTTTTATTGTCTCATTTTTAGCAAATAAAACAAATAAAAGTATGGATTTTTATTTACAACTCTCAATTGACTGGCGTTATATTATGAGAATTACTTTAAGTCAGCTGATAGTTCTCCTTGTATTAACAGGGATTTCGTATGCTGCACCAGGTAAAGCACAGGGAGTGCTTAACAATAAAGTAAGCGTGGATTACTCAAGTTCAAGCTTGCAAAATGTGTTGAAGGAATTAGAGAAGGCTGCTGACGTAAAGTTTGTCTACAGTAAAAATGTGGTAGATGTCACGCAGTCAGTTTCATTGAAGGCTGTAGAAACGAAGCTGGCGGATGTCCTAGACAATCTCCTCCTTAGCAGAGGTATCTCTTATGAGTTGGTAAATGACAAAATTATTCTAAGCAATAGCGGGTTGGATATAGCTAGAGCGGATCTGATTGTTACAGGGAGGGTCACGGACAGTAGAGGAGAGCCATTGCCTGGCGTAAGTGTTAAAGTTAAAGGAGGTTCTCAAGGCACAAGTACAGATGTAGAAGGTAACTATAGTATCCGGCTACTGGATGCGCAAAGCAATGCGACTCTCGTATTTTCCTACTTGGGATTCGTATCTCAGGAAGTGGCCATAAACGGACGGACTTCGATCAATGTTCGTCTTGCTGAGGATGTTCGTTCTCTTCAGGAAGTAGTAGTGGTGGGGTATGGAACGCAGAAAAAAAGTGATGTAACAGGTTCTTTAACAAGTATTTCTGCTGAGACGATTCAAGAACGACCGGTAACCAACGTACTTCAGGCAATGCAGGGGAAGGCGGCTGGTATCAATGTTAGTACTAACATGAAACCTGGCGAAACGCCAGCCATTCGGATTAGAGGAAGTCGATCGCTACGAGCCTCTAATGATCCTTTATATGTTGTAGACGGCATTCCGATCGTCTCTGCGTTAGGTGTTACTTCTTTTTCAATTAACGACATCAATCCTAACGATATCGCGTCTATTGAGATTTTAAAGGATGCCTCTGCCACAGCTATTTATGGTTCTCGTGGAGCAAACGGTGTGGTACTAATCTCAACGAAAAAGGGTTCGAAAGGCCGGGTTTCGGTTAATTACAATACCACTGTCTCGCTTGACTCTTACAAATCTTTAACCGACTGGATGGACGGAGGGCAATATATTGACAGATGGCGCGAAGGACTTATAAATGGACGGCAGTATAATACCAATATTCCCAATAATGCTGATTTGACAAAGCCTGCTGCAAGCTGGTATCCTGATCCGTTCCTGGATAATCAAAGAATGGGGCTGGCGCAGGATCTGGTTGCTCAACAGTCTGTTTGGAGTGGATATGAGTGGGAACAGTACGGAGTCACGCCGAAAATGAGACCAACAACAGCAGAAGAGCAAGCTATGGGCTGGCCAGCACAAGTTCCAATCTATAATTCTAGTAATATTCGCTCTTACGATTGGGCTAATGATGCTGTTAGGCAAGGCTTAACTCAAAATCACCAGCTATCACTGTCTTCCGGAACTGACATTTCCCGGATGTATTTGTCCTTCGGGTATAATAATCAAAAAGGAGTTCAAAGGGATCAAGATTTTAAAAGATACAATCTAAGTATCAATGGAGATATAACTGCCAATAAGTGGCTTACACTAGGTACTTCGATTATTGGTTCGTATTCAGATCAGGCTTATGGTATTTTTGGGCCAAATACGAGCAACACCGGATCGAAAGACCTGTATTCAAGAGCTCTAGAGCAATTCCCTTATGCTTTGCCGAGGGATGCAAATGGCGCATGGATCAGAAATGCTGGGGGGAATCTGAACTTGTGGAACCCCTTGATTGACATTGATCAGTCCAGGAATGACAGACGATCAGCTTCCGTTATGGCGAATATGTTCTCTGAGGTGAAATTCACACCTTGGTTGAAATATCGATTAAATTTTGGAGCGCAGTATCGAAGCTTTAGAACCGGCGCATGGACCGGTCCAGATGCAACAAACCATCTAACTAACAGGCCTAATACAGCCGGTCAGAACCGGGATGAAAATTTCTCCTGGGTGGCGGAGAACTTGTTGTATGTCGATAAGACATTTGGTAAAGATCATACAATTGGAGTAACCTTGCTGCAATCTGCACAAAAATCAAGCAGAGAAGGGATAGGAACAAACGTTTCAGGAACAACCATTCCTCTTAGCTTGTGGTATGATTTATCATCCAACACCGTGGGTCGACCAGATGGTTACGGAAGCAGCTATACAGAGAATACCCTGTTCTCTTATATGGGCCGTTTGAATTATACTTTGATGAACAAGTATCTGCTTACAGCCTCAGGTCGTTTTGATGGATCCTCTGTTCTTGCACCGGGACACAAATGGGACTTTTTCCCTTCCTTTGCCCTTGCATGGAAACTGAAAGAGGAAGAGTTTTTACAAGGAATTACCTGGATCAACGAACTTAAGCCGCGGCTTGGATACGGGGTAACAGGTAACTCTTCTGTTCCTCCTTATACTACTTCCGGGCCTTTAAGTAGGAACCCATATGTCATCGGAAACACTCCTGCTATCGGTTACTTGCCGCAAATGGTATCGAATCCTTTACTGGGCTGGGAGAAGACGGCTGCTTGGAATTTAGGACTTGACTTTTCGGTACTAAGGTCTCGCTTGTCTGGGTCGGTAGAGCTCTATGATGCTAGAACGTACGACTTATTGATGGAGCGTCCTCTTAACCCCGTTTCTGGTTATGTTGCAAAGTTCGAGAACGTGGGTAGAACCCGAAACCGGGGGATCGAGGTAACTCTTTCTTCCGTAAATATTGATAAGAAAGACTTCAGCTGGAGTACTGACTTTAATTTTACCAGAAATAAAGAGGAGGTCGTAGAGTTGTTGAATGGAAAAGAAGATATGATCGCTTCAAACCTCTTCATCGGTCATCCTCAGGGCTCTTTTTACTACTATAAATACGATAGGCTTTGGCAGAATACCCCCGAAGATTTGGCTGAAATGGCAAAGTTCAAAACAACAGGTAATCTGAATTACTATCCCGGCACCATAAAGCTGGTTGATCAAAATGGTGACTATAAGTTTGATGGCGCTGATCAAGTAGTGTTGGGCTCGACGGTTCCCAAGTGGACTGGCGGTTTGACAAACTCCTTTAGGTATAAAAACTTCGGTTTAAGTTCTTTCATCTACGCCCGGGTTGGACAGACTTATTTTGGAGGATATCCAAACTCTTACGGCGGAACGTTTCCTAATGGCCGGGTGGAAAATGACATGTGGTCGTGGTCTAATCCAAACGGAAGGTGGCCTATGCCACTGGTTGGTCCGCTTAATTCGTCTGATGCTCGTGCAATGCAGTATAATGACGGGTCTTTTGTTGCTGTAAGAAATATTTCGCTGACCTATGACTTGCCTGGTAAATTGCTGAGTAGATACTCTTTCAAAAATGTTCAGCTAAATGTTCAGGTCCTGAATCCTTTCTTATTTGGAGGGGAAGTAGTTAGTTATGGAATAAATCCAGACGACGAAACTAACTGGGATCGGATATCAAGTAACGGAAGTCCGTTAGGGGGAACCAACAACAACACTATTCTCCCACAAAGTATTGTGTTTGGATTACGTGCTGGATTATAGGTTAACTGATAAAAAATGAATGACATGAAGAATTATATAAAAATTATAGCTCTCATTATTGTAGGCAGCTTTGCTTCTTGTAAAGACTTTTTGGAGGAAAAGCAGATATCTAATTTGACACAGGCATACTATAATGACGAAAACGGGTTGAACTCTTTGATAAACGGATTGTATGTTTACGCTAGGGTTAAGCATGAATGGGATGGCAACGGGTCAAAACTGATTGAGCCAGAAACGGATTCCTATATGCACACCAATACCAATTTTGCACGAATTGGAGCAGCGGAATATGGGTCGGAGTTGACAGGAATAGCCGCAAACGTCAACAATTATATAGGAGCAGCAAATGCATCAAACGCTCCAATGGGTGCCTATCCTCATATCAATAACTGTAATATCGCCTTAGATATCATTGATAATATTCGACCTGGTCGTTTTGGTACAGATGAGACCTATCGCAAGAGTCGGCGTGCGGAAGTCTTGTTTCTAAGATCCTGGGCCTACTACCTTATCTCTAATCAGCTTGGCGACGTTCCTTTATTATTAACTCCAACAAGAGAGGATAATGGAGTTTATCACTATCCAAAAGCGCCCCTTTCGGCTATTTATAGACAAATAATTACGGATTTGAGGTACGCTTACGAGAACCTTCCTGTACCCGCAGCCGCAGATCGAGGTGGGCGTGCGAATAAATATGCTGCTGGCCATTTTCTTGCTAAAGTGTATTTAAATCGTGCCCAAGCTGCTACTTTTCAAAACAGTGCTGAAACTCATCTGAAGATGCTTTTTAAAGGAAATGTATCAACAGACTTAGACTCGGTAATTACTATTAGCACTGAGGTAATTAATGGAATGGGCGGCCCTTCTGGCTTGGCGCCTGATTACTGGACATTATTTGATCCAAAAGTATCAGAAACGAATCCTCACAAAGAGGTTTTGTGGTCGGCGCAGTTTGACGTAAATACAGCTCTTAATGGACGCTTCCAGAACAGATCAGTTAACTATCATACCGGCGATTATACCAACCAGACCGGTGTTACCCGGGCAATGGCCTATGGCCGACCATTTGGCACTTATAAGCCTACAGATTGGGGGTACGATAATTTCAGAGATAAGGTTAATGATTCAAGATACTACAAAACTTTCCAGTATGAGTATGTAAGTAATATGCCAAACAGCACGAGCACTTCGTATACCTGGAGCGCTGCTGCTGCGGCATGGTGGAATGCAAATAAACCAGCAGGAGAGCCAGCTGTTACTGCTGGAAGTAAGAGAATTCTCAATGGTACCAGAGCGCTCATTTATCTGGAAAATCAAAAGGAAGAGGCGCTGGATTCTGCTATGGTAATGAGCATGCCTTTCCAGTTCATGGTTCGCTGGATTCGATCTGCCACTACTGGCCGCTACTACTACCGCCTGTTCATTGACCAATCTCCAATGGGCCTAGCAACTAGCCGGGTAGCCCCTTACTTGTCATCAAAGAAATATATAGATCCACTTCGTGGCGGTAGTTCAGATGAGGCAAATTTCAACAGTGAGAGTGGCACTCGCGACGTAATTCTAATGCGTCTGGCCGAAACTTATCTGGTTCGAGCGGAAGCATACGGACGGAAGGGACAATATTCTCAAGCCATTGCAGACATCAATGTCCTTCGGCAAAGAGCCGCGTATAAGCCTGGGGAAAATCGGCCGAATGTGCTGGTTCAGTGGGAGCCGCAGGCTTCAACTTTAGCACCACAAGAACGAACCGCTCCATTTGCCGCCACAGCAAGCTCCTACAGCAAGATTCAGGTAAGTGAAAATCATTTTACTCCTGGAACTCCTGAGGCGAACGGCGAGGGCTATATTCCAACCGTCACCAGCAAACAAGACATGTTTATTCACTTCATTTATAACGAAAAGGCTAGAGAATTCTTGTCCGAAGGTTTGCAATGGGAAGATTTGCATAATGCAGGAATATTATACGAGCGCGTAGTATATTTAAATCAAATGGCCTCGGATAAGACTGGTCTTTGGCCTGTCGCCTTTAACACAGTTAATGGGAACGGACAAAATGGAAACGGGAAAGGACAGTATCAAAAATACCACACCTTCCGTCCTTGGCCGAACGCTTATCTCGTTCAATTAACCGATGAGACTGGAAAGCCCTTGGACGTGGCCGCCAGGGACGCGTACCAGAATCCGGGTTATTAAAAAGCTTTAGGTTAGGGCTGAAAAAATCAGCCCTAACTTTTTGTAAAAAAGTGCAATAAAAATCTAAATCTCCATGGTTGCTATACTGGTAACAAAAAGGACCGGTCCTTAAAAAAAATCGCACTTACTTTTTCTTTTCTCATCTAACTTTTAATAAAAAGCTCCTTTTCCTTTTCTTTTTCTTTAGTGTTGTTAGCACACTATCCCTTTTAATCCCGCAAAAGGCAGGATACCACAGGTTGCATTGCAATTTACTTCGAAGTAGTTTAGTATTCGATAACCAATTAACCTAGCGCTTGAGGAAGGCGGTAGGACATTTTAACCGATTAACTAGACTATATGAGGAAAGCTTTACATTTACTACTTCTGGAACGTCCACACTATTTAGCAATAGCATCTGTTCCATCTTTCCAAACCAAACGTAGATAGCTAGCCGCCCTTCCAACAGGTTCGTATTTAATAACAATAATTTATATATGAAGAGATCGATACAAAGTTTATTGTACTTTTTATCCGCTGTTCTTTTGCTTTCTGCTTGCAGTAAAAAGGACGAAATTTTTGATAGACCGCCAGGATTAGCTGATCCGATATATCAACAGCTTCAAAGTCGGGGTAACTTTACTAATTTTCTCGCACTGGTTGATAAGGCAGGGTACAAGGAAATTTTGAGTACTGGTGGATACTGGACTATGTTTGCCCCAACGGACGATGCTTTTACGAAGTTTTTTCAGGAGAGCAACATATCCGGAGTAGCCGATATCCCTGATTCTACGGCCGCGAAGATTGTGAAGTATTCTTTAGTTTATAATGCAAATCGCAGAGCCCAGTTGCCGAACTATCAGTCGCCCGCAGGAGTCTTGCCTAATATGGCCTATAAGCGCGAAACCGCTTACTATGATTGGGTAAAGTCGAACGGGAAAAGAAAGTATATAGCGGCTAACCGTAACGGAATTACGCCAGTAGCCAACGATAACAACAACAAGCATATTCCTTACTTTACTGACGAATATTTTACTGCTAAAAACCTAAATGGCGCAACAGAGTATAACTACTTTTTCCCTAACACTACTTTCACAGGCTTTAATGTCATTGATGCCAAAGTGTTGGAGCAGGATATCGTTGCGGAAAACGGAATAATTCACACGGTTGATAAAGTGCTATTGCCTCTTCCCAGCTTAGAAAGTTATCTGGCATCAAAGCCCGAATACAGCAAGTTTAGGGAGTTGTTTGAGAAGCACATGGTACGGTACGTATACAGCGCTGACATTACGAGGAGAAATCAGGTGTTAACAGGCTCTGCTGACTCAGTGTTCTATAAAATGTATTCGGGTGTTGCTTTTGCAATCAATAATGAAAACTATGCAGTTGGAAACACTGATTCTCAGATAGAAGGATTTACCATAGCCATACCTACTAATAATGTCGTTGATGCTTACGTCGCGGAGATACTAAAGCACTACGGTACTTTTGAAGCCGCTCCTCCTTCTGTTATTTCCAGTTTTTTGAACGCACACATGTGGGGATCCACCATCTGGAAAGGTCGTCTTAACAATGCATTAAACGTTCAACAAGAGCCACCCACTTTCTCAGCGACTAATATTGTTGATAAAAAGGTGGTTAGTAATGGTATTTTTTATGGAATAGATAAGGTTCAGGATGCTAACGTCTTCAGATCCGTTTATGGAAAGGCTTTTCTTAATCCTAACTATACGCTCATGACCCGGGGCTTGGACGCTGAACTTCGTTTCTCTATTCTGAACCCAACCTCAAATTACACGCTAGTTATGATGTCAAACCAAAATCTAAATAAAGAGGGGTATGACTTCAACACGGACAGAAATCAATGGTCTTTTACCCGCCCGGGCGGAACGGCAACCATTGACGAAAGCTCGAGGAATAGGTTTATGCGATTGTTGCAAAATTCCGTGTTCCTAACGCCGAACGGAGAAATGAACAATCTTGGCGGCTTCGGTATGGTGGAGGCCTGGAATGGTGAGTATGTGAAATTTAAAGACAATAAGCTGTGGGCTAGCGGAAATGAGGAAATTAATAAGGCCGTAAATGTTACTTCTCAGGAAACTGCACACAATGGAAAGGTGTACTACACCGACGGTATATTGACTTTCAGCGAGAAGACAATAGGGCACCACCTGGATTCTCTTGCCAGGATAGATCCAAATACTTATGGGCACTTCTTTAGCTACTTAAAAAACCACCGTACAATGTGGATACCAGCAGTAGCGCCAGCCACAGGTGGATCCATCCTAGGTGCTAACACTGGGGCTTTTCATACAATCTTTGTTCCTACGAATGCTGCCATTGTTAACGCAGTGAAGGCAGGTATACTTCCGGGCAATACGTCTACGGGACAACCAAATTTTACACCAGCCAACGCTTCTGCTGACTCGGAAAAAATAGAGCGGTTCATTCAGTATCACATTATCAACAAAAATACTGTGGTTCCGGACGGTAAGAAGTTTGGTGCCTTCGAAACGCTGCTTAAAAATGGAAGCGGGGATCCCGTTTTCATAACCGTCAATAATGGAATAAATAGCATGGAGTTAGTTGGAGCAGTTGATCCAGCAACTAACCGGGCCAATCTAAATGCTGATATCAATAAGAGTAATGTGTTATCAAATAAGACTGTTATTCATTCGATTGATAAGGTTCTAAAATTTTAGTCATTCACAATAGCGAAATATGAAAATAATAGGTTCAAAAATCCTATCATGCTTAGTAGGCCTTATGATACTGTTTACGACAGGATGGGCGCAGACGACAGCAGAACGAATTACAGTTAGAGGAAAGGTAACAGATCGCGGTGATAAGCAGCCCATTATTGGCGCATCTGTTGTAGAATTGGATAAAGATGGACGGACAGTAGCGGGGGTATCAACTGATATTGACGGAAACTTTGCTCTACGTGTTTCTAACCCTAATAACAGTATTGCTGTTTCTTTTATAGGTTACAAAACTTTTAGACAGGCAATAGGGGGAAGAACAACCCTCAACATTCAATTGGCTCCGAGTGCAAATGAACTTACGGAGGTAGCAATTACTGCGAGGCGGCCGGTTAACAATGGAACCGGGCTTAATATTGATGCAAGAAATTCTACAGTAGCCACAGCAACTGTACAGGCGAAGGATTTGGAGGAGTTAGGCGCTCAGTCAATTGACCAGGCTCTACAGGGCCGTCTGCCCGGTGTAGACTTTGGAACTTCTTCCGGAGATCCTGGAGCAGGTATGTCTATCCGTATTCGTGGTACTGCTTCCATCAACGGCTCGTCAGATCCCTTGATCGTCCTCGATGGAATGCCTTACGAAACTCAAATACCGGAAGACTTCAACTTTGGAACTGCTGACGAGCAGGGGTATGCCCAGTTATTGAACATCGCCCCAACAGATATCAGAGACATCACCGTGTTGAAGGACGCTGCATCAACTGCAGTTTGGGGAGCCAGAGCAGCAAATGGTGTTTTAATTATCAATACAAAGCGTGGGGCGATAGGCAAACCTCAGGTGACCTATAATTTCAAAGGATCCTTGTCTCGCCAACCAAATGCCATCCCGATGCTTTCGGGCAACCAGTTTTCCATGCTAGTTCCAGAGATGTATGCTAATAGAGACGGACTTCCATTGAACATCCAACAGAATAAGGAGTTTCAATACGATCCAAACGATCCGTACTGGTATCATAACTATAGCAATAACACTGACTGGATTGATCAAATCACCAGGATCGGACACATGCAGGATCACAACGTGTCAATGACTGGGGGGGGTGAAAAAGCCAGATATTATGCTTCTGTCGGTTATGTAAACCAACTAGGAACTACGATTGGAACCGATCTGAGTCGTATTTCCTCCAAAATTAACCTTGACTATAACGTATCAAGTCGAATTCGCTTCAGAACGGATATCTCTTATACCCACGTTAACAACACGCTGAACTACACAGACAAAATTCGGGAAGTCGCGTATAATAAGATGCCAAATATGGCAGTATACGAGTATGATGAGTATGGAAATCAGACCCCAAACTATTTCTCCCCCCTACAGAACATTCAAGGGAGATTCGGCTTTGATGACAAAGACAAAGTAACGGGTACATTTAACCCGTTGGCAATGGCCAGGGAAGGAAGCAGTAGGCTAATTGGTGAACGGATTGTACCGCATTTCTTCTTACAGTATGATATTTTACCTAGCTGGATTACATCCACTTTTGATCTTCAATTCGATATCAACAATACTAAGTCGAAAACTTTTCTACCCCAGGTAGCTACCGGAAGATTAACTACCGAGCCGTTTGTTAACAGGGCAACCGACAGCGATGGAGACGCCTTTACGGTTAGTAGCAAATTAAATTTTGTTTTCACTCCCAGACTATCTGAAAAACACACGTTGTCTTCGTTGCTCTCTATTCAGACAAACGATAACAAGAATTACGGTCAGTTTGCACGGTCTTCTAACACCGCTTCGTCCTTCTTACAAGACCCTTCAATCCCCTCTCGTCTAACTAATCCTGAGTCACGGCTTACTTCAACTGTATTCCAGAGACGGGAAATTGGGGTGCTTGTGAACGGACAATACGGATACTTGGATCGCTATCTCATAAATGCGGGTCTGCGGTTAGACGGAAACTCGAGATTCGGACCTGCTAACAGATACGGACTTTTCCCTTCAATATCTACCCGTTGGAGGATTTCAGGCGAGCCCTTCATGAGGCGGTTCGAAAACTTCCTCGATGATTTAAGTTTGCGAGCAAGTTATGGACATGCAGGAAAGGCTCCCGGGAAAGATTACTTGTTCTATAATTTGTATCAGAACTACGACTTCAATTATCTGGGTATGTCCGGCGTTTTCCCTTCTAACATGGAACTTACAAATCTGCGTTGGGAGACACTCGTTGGAAAAAACCTGGGTTTGAACTTGTGGATGTTTAAGAACCGCGTTAAACTGGATGCGGAGGTTTATAAAAATAGCACCAGGGACTTGCTGTATGATGATCTGCAAATATCCTCTTTCACCGGGTTTGACAAGGTGACAATGAACGTTGGTACGATTGACAACCAAGGGTGGGAGGTATCATTGAATACCATCCCTGTTAAGACTCGTAACCTCACAGTCGGATTCGATCTGAATATTGCCAGAAACATCAACGTAGTTCGTTCTGTTTCCGAGTTCTATCCCAAAGAAAACGCCGCCCGTATCAATGAAAATGGGAAATACAAAACTTACCTACAGATAGGTAATCCGTTTGGGTCCTATTATGGCTTCAAATTTAAAGGCGTGTACAAGGACCAGGATGCTACTATCGCCCGTGACAAAAACGGAAACCAAATCATCGGTCCAAACAATCAGATTGTGTATATGCGATTTAACTACCCCTTGACGGATTATACGTTCCAGCCGGGAGATGCGATGTATGAGGATATTAACAACGATGGAAATATCAACTACATGGATATGGTATACCTGGGTAACGGTATTCCGAAGTTTACAGGCGGATTTGGTCCGACCTTTACTTACAAGGGTAATTGGAAGTTGAACATGTTCTTTAGTTACCGATATGATTATGACCTCGTGAACGCAACGAGGATGAAGACTACTAATATGTGGGACTTCAATAATCAAAGCACGGAGGTTCTAAGCAGGTGGAGAAATCCAGGAGATGAAACAATCATCCCAAGGGCATTATATCGGTCTGGTTTCAACTGGTTGGGATCTGACAGATATGTGGAAGATGCGTCTTTCGTCCGCCTTAGATCTGTGACTCTGAGGTATAATTTCACCAAGCAGCTTCTCAGTAAGCTAAAAGTGAAGAGCTCCAGCTTCTACGTGACGGCAGAAAACCTCTATACCTGGACAAATTATACAGGGCAGGATCCTGACGTATCAATTAGAGGAAACAACGATCCTTTTAAATATCCGGAAGACAATTCCTTAACCCCTCCGGGGAGAACTATTTTGATGGGTGTTACTGTTGGATTTTAATAGAACTTAAATATGCTTAAGAAATTTATACATACAATTCTGCTGACAAGTACTCTTCTTTTAGGTACCTCGTGTAACAAGTGGTTGGAGTTGGCACCTCAGGACGGTATCATCAGACAGGAGTTCTGGAAAACGAAAGAGGATATTCAATCTGCGGTTGTCGGAATCTACTCTTCCATGCTAACAGATCCTCTTGTTAATAATCTATTTATTTGGGGTGAGCTTCGTGCTGATATGGTTGCACCCGGCTTCATCATACAGTTCAACGAGTCTAACTTGATGACTAACGAGATTTTATCAAGTAACCCATTAACAAGCTGGAGACCTATTTATAAGACGATTAACTACTGTAACACAGTAATTGAATTTGCACCTCAGGTAGAGGACCCAACATTAACTACTGAGCAGCGCAATGCCTACCTGGCAGAAGCGCATGCAGTTCGGGGTCTGATGTATTTTTACCTGCTTCGGATTTGGGGGGAAGTACCTCTGAAGCTCACACCTACTTCTAGTGATGCCACTCTCGAGCAACTTCCCAAAAACACAAAAGAAGAAGTCTATAATCAAATTATAGCCGATCTTACTTTCGCGGAAGCGAATGCAGTGTCTACTTACGAGCCTAACAATCCTTTCTCGAAGCAGGACAAGGGGCGCATTACAAAATATACTGTAAATGCGATTCAAGCCGACGTTTACCTCTGGAATGAGAAGTATGAGGACTGTTTGACAGCGTGCAACAAAATTATTGCATCAGGTAAATACCGTTTAGTTCCTGGTACTACTCAGGCTAGTTGGTTTGGAGACCTTTATTTGGAGGGAAATTCCGAGGAAGGGATTTTTGAATTGCAATTTGATAATCAGAAGCTTAATAGCTTCTTCCCACTCTTTATTGATGCCAACAGAAGATTTATTGCAGCAGATAAAGTGTTGAATGATATGTATACGATTGATTTTGGTGATGCAAACAACAAAGACATTCGGGGAGACATGGGTTCTGTAAGAGCATCAGACGGTGCTATTTGGAAGTATGTCGGCTGGACTGGCGATGATGCAAGAACGCTCAATCAGTCCTACGCCCACTGGATTGTGTACCGATACGCAGATATTTTATTGATGAAGGCTGAAGCACTTGCATGGACAAATAGGGGCCAGGAGGCGCTGGATATCGTTAACACGATCAGAACCAGAGCACATGCGCTGGTAACGTCTTCTCAGGATCCTGATCCAACATCTGCTCTCGACGTATCAAATTATATCCTTGCAGAACGGGCAAGAGAATTTGCATTTGAAGGTAAACGCTGGTTCGATATTCTTAGACATGCTAAGCGGGAGAACTATAAGAACTTAAGCATTTTACTTGATATGGTTGTTGAGTCTGCCCCTGCTGACAGGCAACAAACTATCCTCAACAAGTTCCGGGATTTCAATAGTCACTATCTGCCGATTAATGACTATGAGTTGAACACTGATAAGAATTTAGTTCAGAATCCTTTCTACATAAAATAAAATCGATAGGTATGAAAAAAATTAATTTCACAAACTCGTCACTCTTTTTGGTGGTATTGCTGCTGGTCCTTTTAGGAGGATGCAAAGAGGAACCAATAGTTTATAACACTACTGAAGACGTAAATATCACAGGATATTTTGAGAAGTATCCTGAAGAGTTTTCTGAGTTCAAGAAAATCCTTGACATTACCGGGACTTCCGGCTTCCTTCAGGCTTATGGCTCATATACAATTTTTGCGCCTAATAACGCAGGGGTCGAGGCATTTCTGAAAGCGAAGGGCAAAAATTCCGTGGAGGAGCTTGATGTTGAGGAGCTCAAAAACATCGTGAAGTTCCACTTACTGGAGGATACTATTTCTACACCGAAGTTCACCGATGGTAAATTGCCGCGCCTGACAATGTACGGGCAATATCTTACTACCGGTGCTCAGAACTCGAATAACGTTACGAGGATAACAGTAAACAGACAAGCTAATGTTGTTAAGCCTAATGTGCTGGTTGGGAACGGGGTAATTCACGTTATAGATAATGTGCTTCAGCCTGCCTCACAAACGTTGGCACAAATGCTTGAAAGTAACCCTAACTACAGCATTTTCACTCAGGCGCTAAAAGCAACAGGGCTTTTCGAGTCATTAAATAAAATTCCTGCAACAAACACCGATGTGGAGACCCAATGGCTTACAGTAGTAGCAGAATCGAATCAAACGTTGGCAAGCAAGGGATTCAACAGCTTTGATGCTTTGAAAGCCCGCTATTCGCACACCGGAAATCCAGCAAATCCAGCTGATAGTTTAAACTTGTTCGTGAAATATCATATCCTTAAAGAGGCTAAATATCTTGCCGATATCGTATCGGTATCTTCTCATGCGACCCTGGCACCTTTGGAAATAGTAACATCTAGCTTACTCGGTCAGCGGGTTTTATTAAATGATGCGGTGTTTAACGGGGTGCATGAACCCGGAGTGGAAATTAACCGTCAGTCGAGCGATCTATCTGCGAGGAATGGGGTTTTGCATGATTCACAGGGGCATTTTGTAATTAAAGTCAGAAAACCACAGCGAGTAGACTGGGACGTTGCTGCAGAATGTAGTGACCTGGCGAAAATACCGGGAGTATTGAGACAGAGAAGTTTAGGTACAGGTGCTCCAGCTTACAATGATAGCTTCGCGCCCCGCGGATTTACTGAACTAAACGATTTGCGTAGTCCTGGAGTGACCGGTATTGGCTATGAATATGGAACGAGCGGTTCATTATATGGTGCCGCGTGGTGGGGAGACTTTTTGACAATCCCTCTCGGAGGACCGAACAGGAACCCGTGGATTGAGCTACGAAGCCCAATGATCATTAAAGGTACCTATAAGGTTTGGATCAACTACCGTTCTCGTGCTCAGTCAGCTAACAACTCCCAAAATCTTAACGAAGTCTCCATTGATGGCGTACCACTGCCTCGTTTAATGAACTTTGTTCAGGGCCGGCCCTCTGGGACAGAAGCTGAGTTAGAAGGGCAAGGCTGGAAGGCCTATACGGCGGTAGCAAGTAGCAATCACTCGGGTAGGTTAGTTGGTACTATCGAAATCAAAACTACTGACAGACACTGGGTTAAGTTTACCACCATTAATGGAACACAGAACACGAACCATTTAGATATGATTCAATTTATTCCTGTTTCTGAAAATCAGTTGTATCCGAAGTTCCATATGGATGGCCGTAAACTAGGGCCAAATGGGGAGCCGATGCAGTAAAGATAATATGCTCCCCCAGCAGAGCGGGGAGCATCAATAAATTTTGATGAAGAACTATTCGATTTAAAATGATTTTATTACAAAAGAAAATACCATTTCTATTCCTGGCCCTTACCGTCTTCAGTCTGTTTTCATGTAAGGACAAGTGGGAAGAACACGTAGCCTTGAGCAATCCCGTGCTAGCGGAGGATTTGATGAAGCAGATTAATGCTAATCCAGATTTGACAACCTTCGCTGAGCTGGTTGTAAAGGCGGGGCTGGACGATACGTTGGCAGCGTCAAAAAGTTTTACAGTTTGGGCGCCGAGCAATGATGCATTGAAAGATTTAGATGCGGGGATTGTAAACGATGATGTAAAGTTGAAAGCTTTTGTGAGAAGCCATATAGCCAATCAAGCATATTTCACTACTGCCTCCAGCCCTTCTGTTAATGTTAAGAATCTTAACGGCAAGAATTTTGTTTTTACCGCGTCTACTGTTGATGATATAGGAATAGCAAAAGCAAACCAGCTGGTAGGGAATGGGGTCCTCCATGTAATTGGCCAACCACTGCAAGTAAGAGAGAACGCCTGGGAGTTTATTAACAACGCATCGGTATCAACAGTGCAAAAAGCATTTTTTAAGCGCTTAGCTTTTAAGATTTTCAATTCTAGTCTGGCTGTTGTGGAAGGCTATGCTCCTAACGGCGATCCTATCTATAAGCCAGGAACCGGTATTGTTAGCGTAAATCAGTTTTTCTCGAGGGTCGCTAATATTGGCAATGAGGATGAAGAGTTTACCTACGTCGTTTTGACCGATGATGCTTTTAATGCAGAAAAAGCTAAACTGAGCAAGTATTTCGAGGTTAGCACGGCCGACAGCACAGACAGCATAACCAGCTGGCATGTCGCAAAAGATCTGGTGTTTAGAGGAAAGTACTTAAACGGCAATTTCCCTGACTCAATTTATTCAGCAGACAGTGTCAAAATTCATCTGGAAAAATCAGCAATTGTTTCTACCCATAAAGTGAGTAACGGAGTCGTATATGTAATGAACAAAATTGATTACAGACTGGATCATAAATTTAAGCCAATCAAAATAGAAGGAGAGTTAAACGGAAGCACATCAACCATTCAGATGAATATGCAGACTCCGAAAAACCTGGAGATTCGGACAAGGACCAACCAACTGACGAAGAAAGTCTATAGACATCTCTTTGTGAATGGGCATGGAGTCAATAATTTCTGGATCAAGTATCCGATTACGATCAATAAGAATATCAAGTACAAGGTAGTGTGGGTTGCGGTGAACGATTTTCAAACCGGCACCTTCAATATGCAGCTTGCATTCAAAACGCCAACACCGATTACCTTTACGAAGTTGGTTGAACTGAATAATTACAACGAGGTGGTTCTGGGAGAATATCAAGCCGACCGGTATTACTACTTCAGCGGTTCTCATGCTGTTGGAACGCGAGGGTTTCCTTTAGATGTGTTTTTAACCAGCAGCGGAACGAATCCCCTGACTTTAGATTACATCAAGCTTGTACCGGTTTTTAACTAATATTTCGACTTTACATATTCCACATATGCAATTATTTACTAAAGCAATTAAAACGACAGTAGTTTTGGGCATCTGTTCGTCCTTGGCTCTTTCATTGCAAGCGCAGGAGACTGATACGTCCTCAACTTCAGTCGATACTATCTCAGCTGTCACAACTCCCGTAAGGAAAGGGCCGACTGTTTCCGGTACAATTCGAGATGCGTCGACAGGTAAACCTTTGTCCGGAATTGCGGTAAGCGTTGAAGGGTACTCTGCAGGCTTTACGAGTGATGATGGACGCTTCACCATTTCTATTCCATCTAAAGATGCGGTTATTGTTGTGAAGGCGCAGGGTTACCAGACAAAGCACCTGCCTATAAAGGGGCGTAAGGAAATTAACGCAGCCTTGCACGAAGATACTTTTGTATCCTTATATGACGCAGCATCGCTTCCCTACGCTAACAAAACCAAGAATCAAACTGCTTTTTCTATCGCAACCATTAATAACGAGGACAACTGGAGACGGATTTCGGAAAGCACAGACTCGTATCTGCAAGGACGGGTGGGCGGTCTGAACGCTATCAGGAGGTCTGGGACCCCAGGAATAGGAGCAAATTTATTTCTTCGTGGATTTAATTCCATAAATGCCACTAATCAGCCTCTTATTGTCGTTGATGGGATGATCTATGACATCAGCGACTATGGTTCTTCCATCATTGGAAACCATAATGTCAATCCTCTTGCACATTTGGAGTTGAAAGATGTCGATAATATAACGGTTGTTAAGGATGGTGCTTCGATGTATGGTACAAAAGGCGCGAATGGGGTAATTCTTATTACAACAGGCAGAGCCAAGGTAGAGGCGACAAATATCGATTTTGCAGCATACGGCGGACTTAACTCGAGAGTAAACCAGTTACCTGTAATGAACTCAGGGCAATACCGAATTTATCTATCCGACGTATTAAAGACAACTGGTTTAACAGATAACCAAATAAGTGCTCTTCCGTTCATGAACGATAACGCAGATCCAGCGATAAATCCTAACTACTACCGGTATCATTACAATACGAACTGGCAAGATCAGGTGATGAATGATGGGTACAATCAAAACTACTATTTGAAAGTCACCGGCGGGGATAATATCGCTACTTATGGATTGTCGGTAGGGTATCTGAATAATAAAGGGTTAATCACGAATACGAGCCTTGATAGATATCATACGCGCTTCAACGCAAATCTTAATTTATCAAGTAAATTGAAAGGAACAGCGAACCTTTCCTTTACTTCCAATGAGCAAAATTTGAGGGATCAGGGACTTTCTTTCAGGACAAATCCTCTTTATCTAGGTCTTATAAAAGCCCCTATTTTACCTCGTCAGGATGTTTCAGACTTAGGAGCTGAATCTCCAAACCTCGCGAACTACGATATTTTTAATATCAGTAATCCGGCCAGTATAACCGACGAGATGATGGCAGTAAATCGGAATTATAGATTTTTCGGATCGTCGGGATTTACTTACCTCGCTTCTAAAAGTATCAACGTTTCTACTCTATTCGGGATTACATATGATAAAGTAAGAGAAAATTTCTTTATCCCGGAGAGAGGCGTTGCGCCGGTAGTCGGTCAAACTGCTGTACTTCGTAACAGTTCTGGTGCGAATGTCCAGCGATTATTCTCGATTTATAATGATACGCGTCTCTCCTACAATAAGGTGTTTAACAGCGTAAATGAGTTAAATACGAATGTGGGTGCCCGTTTTATATCTACTAATACCGAGTCGGATGCAGGATTTGGATTCAATTCTGCTACTGATGAGTTTGTCAGTGTAGGCGAGGGAACCGCAAGCCTACGCCGCTTGGTCGGAGACCTGGGTAGGTCAAAGTGGTTGAATATGTATTTGAATGCGGACTACAAGTTGCGCAATAAGTATTTCCTATCCTTCAATTTGGCGGTCGACGGCTCTTCTCGTTTTGGAAAAGAAGCGGATGCTCTGAAGATCGCTGGAAATCCCTTTGCTGTTCTTCCTTCTCTTGGAGCAAGTTGGCTCGTTTCTTCAGAAGATTTTATGGCCGGGGCTAAATCCGTTGACGTATTCAAACTCCGTGCAAGTTATGGCTTGGTGGGTAATGACGACATTGGCAATTATACCTCCCGCCAATATTATGTTACTCAAAGTTTACTAGGACTGCAGGGGCTTGTTCGTGGAAATATCGGAAACTCATCAATTAAATGGGAGACTGTTGAGAAGCTAAATGGGGGCGTAGACTTAGCATTCTTTAACGAAAGACTAAGCATTAGTGCAGACGTATTTAGCAACAATACCAGAGACATGCTTATCTACGAGCCAGTAACAACAGTAAGTGGGTTCAACTTTGCCCTTACCAATAACGGAGGCATGCGAACGAATGGGCTTGAATTTGAGATAAATAGCAGACTTCTTAACAAGAAGGTGAAATGGGATTTGGGATTGAATTTGCTGACCTATAAAAACAAAATCACCTCTATCCCTGATGGCAGAATGATATCTTCCTTTGGGGGAGCAACCATCCTGTCCGAAGTAGGAAGGGCGGCCAACCTGTTCTATGGCTATCAATCCAATGGGATTTTTAGATCAGAGTCCGAAGCGGCGAGTTCCGGTTTACTAAATCGTTTGCCTGATGGAACACTTGTACCTTTCAAAGGTGGAGATGTACGATTTGTGAATGCAGTGGACACAGAGGCGGATAAGCTGGCTGGAATCCAGGTGATAGATGAGAACGATATGCAAGTTATCGGAAATCCCAACCCGGACGTAACGGGAATGTTCAGCAATCGCGTTTCGTACAAGAGATGGTCTTTTGATGCGGCTTTTTCGTTTAGTCTTGGAAACGATATTTATAACGGAATGAGGGCACGACTAGAATCAATGGCTGGGCCTCAGAACCAGATAGCAAGCGTGGTTAATCGGTGGAGGGTAGACGGGCAAGAGACAGATATGCCCCGGGCAGCCTGGGGTGATCCTTCCGCAAATTCTCGTTTCTCTGATCGATGGATAGAAAAGGGTAGTTACCTACGCTTAAGGACCGCCTCGGTTTCCTATAATTTGCCCTCAAATCAGAAAGTGTTTAAGTACGCAACGGTGTACCTGACGGCTAACAACCTATTTACTTTAACTAAATATCTAGGGTATGATCCGGAATTTAGCGCAACTAGCAGTATTATCGGCCAGGGCGTGGATGTGGGACTAGAGCCTCAGTTTAGAACTACCCAACTTGGAGTTAAAATTGGATTATAATTAGCCAGGAAAAGTTTCACAGATGAAAAGAAAATACTTTAATAAGTTCACAATAGCATTAATAACGATGTTATCCTTCAGCATAACATCCTGCAAAAATGCATTTGATGTAGAGCCGGAGCATGTGTTAGACTCCGAACAAATGTATCAGAACGTGTATGATGCCGACGCAGCAATCATAGGCATATATAGTAAATTGATGGGGGTGACGGATCGTATCCTGGTTTTGAATGAACTAAGGGCAGATCTAATGAACGTTACAATAAATGCAAACAATCACTTGCGGGAGATTAATAACCATCAAGTCTCACTGGGGAATCCTTATGCCGACCCTCGTCCTTTCTACGATCTCATCAATAATTGCAACGATGTGCTTGCGAATTTCAAGAAAATGAGGGCGGAGAATAAATTGGATGATAACCAGTTCGTCCAACGATATTCAGATGTTGGAGCACTGCGTTCATGGCTGTACCTTCAACTCGGCATTCACTACGGTAACATTCCTTATGTAACAGTTCCTGTTGAAAGTATTGATGATCTAAAAGACCAGTCACAATATGGGCCGATCCCTTTCGATCAGCTTCTGGATTCGCTGGTTCAGTTTACCGAGGCTTTACCCTGGAAAGATCCTTATCCTACTACAGCAACATTGGGTGGTTTTGTGGATGGCTACAATACGGCGAAATTGTTTGTAAACAAAAAATGTGTTCTTGGCGATATTCATCTTTGGAAGGGAAATTACCTTCAGGCTGCCAAGTATTATAAGGACGTAATGACTTATGCAGATGTGCTTTATCCAACGAAGGATAGCGAGCAGTGGTACGAGACATACCGAATTGGGTCATTGACAAACCAACTTAGGAATGAACGTTGGGGTAGGATTTTTTCTGAGCCTTACGGGGAAAGAGATCAAAATCTCGAGAATATTTGGATGTTACCCTATGATAAAAACTTTTCTCCTCGCAATCCATTCATTAATCTGTTCGCATCCGGCCTAACAACATATTTGCTAAAACCCTCGACACTTGCTATCAGCAACTGGAATAATCAAGTTCGTGCAGACAATACGCCGGGAGATTGGAGAGCAGTTGGATCCGAAGGTAGGGGAGCATCTTACAGGGTTAATCCGAACGGAGATACTGTTGTTTACAAATTTGTAAGTAACTACAATTCATCTCTCCCATTTGAAACTACCGGCAAATTCATCATGTATAGAGCATCTAAATTACATTTGAGGTTCTCCGAAGCTGCCAATCGCAACGGGAGAACCAAGCTTGCTCATGCGCTTGTAAACAGCGGGATAAACTACCATTTTGATGATAATCCCAGCGGAGGAAATAATAGGAATGTGAGTAACACGCAGCAAACTTTTGACGTTCCTCCTTATGATTTTGATGCCCGTAATGGAAACTTCCCTGTTTTCCGTAATACATGGTACCGAAACACTGGAATTAGAGGCCGGGTAAATTTAACTCGTAGAGATGCAGCTCTGGAAACAAATATGTTAGGAATGGAAGACGCTATTATCGATGAAGCTGCACTTGAACTTGCTTTTGAAGGTAATCGGTGGGATGATTTGCTTAGGATTTCTCTCCGGAGAGGAGACATGTCTTTTCTAGCCAATAAAGTGCAAGAAAAGTTTATTAAGGCAGGCAGAGTTTCAGAAGGTGCGGCTGTAAGGGCTCGTATTCTTGCTAATCCTTACTTGCCGTTTAAATGGTAAAGGTATTATTATTATTGTAGGAGCTATCGTTTAGATTGCTCCTACAATAACCTTATCTCAGACCTATAGCCTTTCATTTCCTAGAAACCTGGACGCTTCGCGCGAGAGTTAAGCGCATTTCGGAGTCACCACTCGAGAAAGTATGATATGAAACGTGTTCTTCAACTAGCCTTTATAATTCTCGCTATCAACCTGCTGGCTTGCAAGAAGCAGGAGCGGACTATTCAGTCAGGAACGGACATTATCCGATACCATGTGGAGCATGGCTCAATCACCACTATTAAGGAAGACGAAAGAATTGTAGAAGTGAAAATTAACGACTTTGTCAGCCGAAAAGCATTAGCTCCGATATTTCAGCTTTCTCCGGGAGCTATAGCAACAGTGGACGGAGTCGTTCAGAGAAGTAGTGTTAGCAAACTTGATCTGACAAAGCCCGTGAAGTATGTTATCACTGCCGAGGATGGGAAACAAGCTGAGTGGATAGTTGTCTTGAAATCCAACTCCTTCGAAATTGGATTGGGTAACGAAACGACAGAAGAGAATAGACTAGAACGAGCCTATGATTGGTACATCCCGCAGGAATATACCGGAGAGCTATCAAAGTTTAATAGTGGTCCAGTAGTTGTTAAAATGGCCGCCTATTGGAGCAATGTCTTACATCTTGTTGATTTCGAAGAAATGAGAGCCTGGATTGATGCTTATAAGGAAAACTTAAAACCTTCGGTGCCGGCGTCCCTTCCTTTTTTTACAAGCGATCTAGGCTATTATTTAAGACATATTAGCGTGGCTCACGAGTATGTATCGATCTTAAACAATATCGATCGTCTAAAGGACTTCGTGGACGCCGGATATATCTCGATCCTACTAGTCGATATGCAGAAAATTCCCTTTAATATTTATCCGGAGCAAAGAACCGGGAAAATTTATAAAGGGCGCGATAACACGACCGATTCACGATACGTCATCGTTAAGGGATATAAAGTGGTCGACGGAATATTGTGGTTCGAGGTCTACGATCCCTATTCAAATGGTGAAAGATATAAAGACGGAACATTGAAAGGCAAAAACCGCTATTACTCCGCGAAATCGTTAAGCGATGCTACAGTTGATCATTGGCCCTATTGCATTGTCGTGGCCCCCAAACCCTTCCCCGTGGAAGGTGTTAACGGCCTCAATCCCCACTTTATTCGGCAACAGGCAGGAAATTAGAACGCCCCCCGTAACACAAATGTTGCACCCTTCCTCCCTTCCAAACAGGATACCTCAGGACACAAACAATCCCTATACTTTATACTTTAGTAGCTCCCGAACTGGCCAATAAAAACACACAAAAAGGGAGATATACAAATATCAGTAGCCGAAAGGTAGGGGTGATCTTATCCTGAGGTGACATGGTATTAGAACTAACGAAACTAAGGGAAAAAAGCATTTCAAATGATCATCTCTATCCAAAAACCTACAAGAAAGGCAATGAGAGCACTGTTCTCTTGCGGAATAATGATTGCTGCAGCAGCACCCCTCTCTGCTCAGTATGTCACACAGAAAGGAAATGATTCAACTACTCCGCTGCATCTTTTAAAACCCGATTATCCTACTCCCTATGGAGAGACAAAGCCGGCCGATATTAAAGTCGTGCTTGACCGGGTATACAACTATCTCGATGCGACCACTTATGCGCAGCTGATAGACAAAGATTCAAAAGCGGAGATAAGCAATCTTAAAAAGGTAAATTCAAACACGATCTTAAAACCTGGTGACTTCCGGCTGCTGAGCTACGAATGGGGAGTTACCTACACGGGCATGCTGGAAGCCGGAGCCGCAACAGGAGATAAAAAGTATACCGACTATGCAGTAAAACGAGTAAACTTCATCGCAGATGCTGTATCCGCATTCAAGAGCTATCTAAAATCCAACCCTGGTGCAACAACTCCGGTCCGTTCTGTTTTAGATCCTCATGCCCTGGATGATGCAGGTTCTCTCTGTGCTTCGTTTATCAAGACAGCCAGGACAGGACAAGTCAAAGGCGATATTCGCCCCGTGATCGACAACTTCGTTAACTACATTATGACGAAAGAGTTCCGTCTGAAGGATGGAACCCTCGCCCGCAACCGGCCGCAGCCGAACACACTGTGGTTAGATGATTTGTACATGAGTTTGCCTGCACTCGCTCAAATGGGTGTACTTACCGGCGATAAGAAGTATTTCGACGAGGCGGTGAAGCAGTATCAGCTGTTTACTAAGAGAATGTTCAATGAGGAGAGGGGCTTGTATATGCACGGCTGGGTACAGGACATGAATCCGCACCCGCAGTTTCATTGGGCTCGTGCAAATGGCTGGGCAATCATGACCAAGATTGAGCTTTTGGATGCTTTGCCGGAAAATCATCCGGGTAGAGCGGAGATCCTGAATTATCTTAGAAAACACGCGGCAGGACTAGCTGCCCGTCAGCATGGAACCGGCTTTTGGCACCAATTGCTGGATCGGAATGATTCCTACCTCGAAACTTCTGCTACTGCAATTTATGCGTATTGTATTGCCCGCGCTGTAAACAAAGGCTGGTTAGATGCGAAGGCATATGGTCCCATGGCTTTACTAGCCTGGAATGCGGTGGCTACCAAGGTGAATGCAAAAGGCCAGGTGGAAGGTACTTGTGTTGGAACCGGAATGGGCTTCGATCCAGCCTTCTACTACTACCGGCCGGTGAACAATTATGCTGCTCATGGTTACGGTCCGGTGTTACTGGCTGGCGCGGAAGTGTATCGCCTGTTACAGCAGCATCCGTTCGAAATTAACGACAGCTCGGTGCAGATGATTAAATAATTGCAGGGGCAGAAATTTAGCTACTAACAGATATTAAGATTCCTTTACAGAATGATATTCAAGGGCCTCGCCATACCAGCTATCGTTGCAATCCTTTTCAGTCCGGCACTTGCTCAGGAGCTACCGAAGACGTCTTGCAGGTTTGATTTCGGATCCGCTGATACAAAAATAGGCTACATCCCCATCACCGCCGAAACTTTTTATTCAAAGGATAAAGGATACGGTTTCCTTCCCGGGGCTTCCATTCAATCCGTAGACAGGGGCGGAGATGTATTAAAAGGAGACTTTATTACCAGCGACCAGCCATTTTATTTCACAGTTGATCTTCCTGAAGGAGATTATGATGTAAAAGTCATTCTTGGGGATAAAAAGGGAACCTCCGAGCAAACAGTAAGGGCAGAGTGCCGGAGGATGATGGTGTATAAGGAAGTGACAAAAAGCGGTCAACAAATCGAGAAGAACTTCACGGTTCACATCCGCACGCCTCAGATAGCAGGCACCGGTCAGTCGGTTAAACTAAAGCCAAGGGAGCTTGCCTACTTCCATTGGGATAACCAACTTACGCTCGAGTTTAACGGTATGAATCCGAAGGTGGCGGCTGTTGAGATTAAAAGGGCTGACAAGCCGATCAGACTTTTTCTTGCCGGCAACTCCACTGTAGTGGATCAGGCCTCTGAGCCGTTTGCAGCATGGGGACAAATGATGCCTGCTTTTTTTGAGCCGGGTAAGATTTCCGTAGCCAACTATGCTGAGTCGGGTGAGACCCTGAGCAATTTCAAGGGGGCAAGACGTCTGGAGAAGATTTTGAGCCAAATGCGGAAAGGAGATTACCTGTTTATTGAATTTGGGCATAACGATCAAAAGCAAAAAGGAGAGGGGATTGGCGCCTTTACCAGCTATAAAAGAGACCTGAAATACTATATCGCGGAAGCGCGTAAAAAAGGGGGGATTCCGGTTATCGTAACCTCCATCCAGCGAAGGAACTTTAACGAAAACGGGACTATCAATGAAACGCTAGGTGACTATCCGGAGGCTTGCAGACAAACAGCCAGGGAAGAAAATGTGCCGCTGATCGATTTGAATAAGATGACTAAAGTGCTATACGAGGCTTGGGGGCCAAAAGAGTCGGAAACCGCTTTTGCTCACAATCCTCAGATAGACAATACGCACCCTAACCCGTTCGGTGCGTACCAGATGGCCAAATGCGTGATCAAGGGTATCCAGGAAAGCAAGCTGGACATCGCCAGATACATTGTAAATTTTGATGGTTTTGATCCGGCGAAGCCGGAGAGAATTTCTGCTTTTTACTGGCCTTTAAGTCCGTCAAAATCGACGATTAAGCCAGATGGTAATTAACACAAATGACGCTTGGCCTTGAAAGCACCTTATTTGAATAGCTGGGCCGGTTTCTAAACTCGAAAAATGAAGAAGATCGCATACTTATTTTTTGTACTTGTAACAGCTTCTCAAGCTTTATTTGCTGCGGTTAATTTCAATGTGAAGGATTTTGGAGCGAAGGGTAACGGCGAAACTCTGGACACCGAGGCGATAAACAAAGCGATTGAGGCAGCTGCAAAGCAGGGAGGCGGAACGGTATACTTTCCGGCGGGTACGTATCTCAGCTACTCCATCAGGTTAAAGAGCAATATCTCTTTGTATATCGACCAGGGGGCGACAATTTTAGCAGCGACTCCAACGGGAGATGTGGGCTATGATGCTCCCGAGACCGGTGCGGGAAACAAGTTTCAGGACTTTGGCCACAGTCATTGGCATAACAGCTTGATCTGGGGGGAGAATCTCGAGAACATATCAATTCTGGGTCCGGGTACCATTTTTGGGAAGGGCCTTACAAGAGAAGGGCCGCACCGTGCTCCCATCGGCAATAAGGCAATAGCTTTAAAACTTTGCAAAAACGTCATCCTGAAAGATTTTACCATTCTCTACGGAGGGCATTTCGGGATTCTGGCTACCGGCGTCGATAATTTCACGATCGATAATCTGAAGATGGACACCAATCGCGATGGGATGGATATCGACTGTTGCCGCAATGTGCGGATATCCAATTGCACGATTAATTCGCCCTGGGACGATGCTATTTGTTTGAAAAGCTCTTATGCCCTTGGCTACGCACGCGCAACTGAAAATGTAACAATCACCAATTGCCAGGTGACCGGCTATGACAGAGGAACCTTTATTAACGGCACTTATCAAAGAAATGAGGCTAAATTAGTTCCCGATAAGGAAGGGCCTACCGGACGTATTAAATTCGGAACCGAATCGAACGGAGGCTTTAAAAATATCACGATCTCCAACTGTGTCTTTGAGTTTTGCCGGGGACTGGCTTTAGAGACAGTAGACGGAGGTTTGCTGGAAGATATCACCATCACAAACATCACCATGCGGGACATTGTCAATTCCCCCATCTTTTTGCGCCTTGGCGGCAGAATGAGAGGGCCGGAAGGGGTTCCTGTTGGGAAACTTCGCCGCGTAATAATCAGCAACCTGATGGTCTACAATGCCGACTCTCATTTTTCCTCACTCATCAGCGGCATACCCGGTCATGATATCGAGGATGTAAAACTTAATAATATTCGCATCTATTACCGTCCGATAGACTCGGCAGAATCCAAGATCCAAAAGATAGTTCCTGAACATGAAAAAGCTTATCCGGAGCCGGAGAAATTTGGAGTTCTGCCTGCATACGGGTTTTTTATCCGCCATGCGAGAAATTTTGAAATGAATAACGTGGAGGTAAGCTTTCTGGGCAAGGAAACGCGTCCCGCTTTCATTCTTGACGACGTAAAAAATATTGAGATGCGTAATGTAGAGGCGCAGAAAGCACCGGGAGCTCCACTGTTTCAGCTAAAAAACGTGGAGAACTTTAGCATTTCGGATAGCAAGTCGACGAAGGATAGAGCATTGAAAACTGTCAAAGAAAAGAGTTTTTAAATAGGCTGTTACGGTCATCCTCGGGTGTAGTAGCTAATAATCATAAAGCCAGTTATGGAATTAAAAGGGATTTTTTTATCGGCACTCATAGCAATACTACCAGTCATCCTTCGGGGCCAGCCTGTTATAGAAACAGGCTCACAGAAGCCCATGCCGCGTGAGTGGATTGATAAAGATACGGGGCATAAAATTGTTCGGCTTTCAAACATCGAGGGAAGCAACGCCAGCTTTTATTTTCACAATAATCCCTTTATCGGGAATAGGATGATCTTTTACAATACGATGGATAGTATCAGGCGCCAGCTGTACACCGTCGATCTGAAGACGCTGAAAACAGAGCGGCTCACCAATCATTCATCGCGGATAGGAGCGGAAATCGTTGATGCAAAGAGGGGAGAGGTGTATTACCAGGCAGGCGATAGCGTGTTTGCCACCAATAGCAAGAGCAAAAAAACGCGGCTGGTATTTGTCTTTCCTCCGGATTTCAAGGCTACAGTATCCACTTTAAACTCAGATGGTACTATCCTGGCAGGGCGGTACAGTGATGGTACCCGTGAGCGGGAAATACTGCAGCAGTACCCCGAAAAAAGTCAGTTTTTCAATCGCATATATGAGGCGAAAATCCCGAACACCTTGTTCACCGTCAATACCCAAACGGGGGAACTGAAAAGGATCCACCAGGAGAACACCTGGCTGGGGCACGTTCAGTTTTCACCTGCAGATCCGAACCTGCTGATGTTCTGTCAGGAAGGCCCCTGGCACAAAGTCGATAGAATCTGGACGATCAATCTGGCTAGCGGAGAGGTGAAGAAAAGACACACCCGTACGATGGACCAGGAGATTGCTGGCCATGAATTTTTTTCGCCCGATGGAAAGGTGATCTGGTTCGACCACCAAATGCCCAAAAGCGTGAATTTCTATTTAACCGGTGTAGATGTCAATACGGGTGAGGTGAAAAAGTATTCGCTCACCAGGAACGAGTGGTCAATACATTTCAATATTTCTCATGATCAGCAGTTATTTGCCGGGGATGGAGGGGATCCGGGACAGGTAGCCAAAGCGGAGGATGGCAGGTGGATTTATTTGTTCCGGCCAAAAGGAGAGAAGTTGGAGTCGGAGAAACTGGTGAACATGAAAGCGCATGGTTTTAAGTTGGAGCCTAACGTTCATTTTTCGCCCGATGATAAGTGGGTGATCTTTCGAGCTAATTTTGAAGGAAAGAGCCAGGTATATGCGGTGGAGATAGCAAAAAGTACGGGGCGGAATTAAGGGGGTGTTGTACCACAAGATCCTTTCGCAGGTTAAGAATGATTTAAATAGCTGGCAATACCGAGCCTAAGTGTGGAATTATTTTTCTCTAGAATAAAATGAAAAAAAGCTTTATCAAAGCAAGTTTACTGGGAGCAATACTGGCAGCACACACCTTTGTGTCTGCACAAACAAAGCCGCAATGGCCGGAGATCACCAAAGAAAACAAACCCTGGTCGCGCTGGTGGTGGCAGGGAAGTGCGGTGAATGAGAAGGACCTAAGCTGGATGCTGGACGAATACAAGAAGGCGGGCTTAGGGGGATTGGAGATTACCACTATTTACGGCGTGAAAGGCGCCGAAAATCAATTTATAGATTTTGTCTCTCCAAAATGGATGGAGATGCTTAAACATACACTGAAAGAAGGAAACCGTCTTGGGCTGGGTATCGATATGGCGCAGGCATCGGGCTGGCCTTTTGGAGGGCCCTGGGTAAGTGATGAGGATGCCAGCAAATACGTTACCTACAAAACGTACACGCTTAAAGGCGGAGAGAAGTTAAAAGAGTCTGTTCAGTTTCAGCAGGCAGTTATAAACCGGGCTGTTGGAGAGCGCCTGGACATTACAAAGATAAAAGAGCCTTTTGCCACTACTCCCAACCTGCAATTGCATGCCTTCGATCAGGTCCGCTTCCCAAAGATGTTGCCTTTGCAGGCCCTAATGGCTTATTCCGATAAAGGGCAGGTGATAGAGCTGACAGGAAAGGTTGCCAAGAATGGGACGCTTAACTGGACCGCCCCGGCAGGGAACTGGAACCTGTACGCAGTTTTTCAGGGCTGGCATGGGAAAATGGTAGAACGTGCGGGTCCGGGCGGCGAAGGTTACGCCATTGATCACTTCTCAAAGGCGGCGAGCACGAATTTCCTTAAATATTTCGATCAGGCCTTTAAGGGACATGATATTTCGGGGCTCCGGGCTTTTTTTAATGATTCCTACGAAGTAGATGATGCCCAGGGGGAAGCCAACTGGACGCCACGTTTCTTTGAGGAGTTTCAGGCAAGGCGGGGTTATGACTTAAGGACGCAATTACCAGCGTTATTCGGAAAGGATGCGGAGGAGAAAAATAAAAGGGTCTTGACGGATTACCGCGAAACCGTTTCGGATTTGCTGCTGGAAAATTATACGCAAACCTGGCACGACTGGGCAAAGGCTCGTGGTGCTTTGATCAGGAATCAGGCGCACGGTTCTCCAGCCAACATCCTGGATCTATATGCTGCCACCGATATTCCGGAAATAGAGGGGACAGACATCATGCGCATCAAATTTGCCTCCTCTGCGGCGAATGTAACAGGCAAACCGCTTACCGCATCAGAATCAGCAACCTGGGAAAATGAGCATTTCCTTTCCAAACTAAGTGATGTTAAGAAAGCGATGGATCTGTTCCTGTTAGGCGGTGTAAACCACACCTTCTATCACGGAACCAACTATACCCCTCAAAATGAGCCTTTCCCCGGATGGCTGTTTTATGCGGCCGTACATTTTACTCCTCACAACCCTTTCTGGGATGATTTCAAGAAACTGAACTCCTACGTTGCACGAGTCCAGTCGTTTATGCAAAGAGGTAAGCCGAACAACGACGTATTGCTTTATCTTCCAATCTACGATTCGTACTCGAAGGCCGGACGATCACTCCTGCAACATTACGACGGGATCGATCACGGATTTAAGGGATCGAGCCTGGAGGAAAGCGCACATGCTTTACAGAAAAAAGGCTATAGCTTCGACTTTATCTCTGACAGGCAGATCTATAACACTGCTCTGGAAAACAACCAGATCAAAACAGGCGGAGTGTTGTATAAGACGATTGTCGTTCCTCAAACACAGTTCATGCCGCTGTCAACGCTTCAAAAGCTGGCTGACCTGGCAAGGAGCGGCGCAACTGTCATCTTTTATAAAAATACGCCAACAACGGTTCCCGGACTTGGCAATTTCTATGAGCAGCGCGTGTCCGACTTTAAGCACGTACTGGGGCAGATGCGTTTTTCAGCTACAGAAGCCGCGGGGATCCAAATGGCTGCTTTGGGAAAAGGAACTGTACTGGTGGTGGATGATTTGGATAAGGGACTCGCATTTGGCAAAGTGGAGCGTGAAAAAATGGTAGACCAGGGATTGCAGGTGATCCGCAGGAAGCATGACAAGGGATCGTACTACTTTCTTGTAAACTCCAGTGATAAAGCCATTAAGGGCTGGGTGCCGGTACAATCGCCCGCTGCCTCTGTTGCAATTTTCAATCCCATGACCGGCAAAGCCGGTTATGCTGCTCTTCGTAAGGGGGATCAAAATGGCACGGAAGTCTACCTGGAACTTGCATCGGCTGAAGGGCTGATCCTGGAAACTTCTATGGATGTAATCCAGGGAGCTAAATATCCATACATGGAAGCAGCCGGAGCCGCACAGCCAGTTAAAGGCGATTGGAATATCGCTTTTGTCAAGGGAGGCCCGACTTTACCAAAAGCTGTGAAGACTGCTAGCCTTACCTCATGGACTGACTTTTCGGTGGAAGGCCTGAAGGATTTCTCAGGCACCGCGGCTTATTCTATCTCATTTAAGAAGCCAAAAGGGAAAGCGGAAAGTTGGCTGCTGGATCTGGGTGAAGTACAGGAGAGTGCCACGGTGACCCTGAACGGAACTAATATCGGCACTGTCATCGGGCCTGTTTATCGATTGGAAGTTCCTACAACACTCCTGAAAAAGAAGAACACTTTGGAAGTGAAAGTTTCTAATTCCATGGCAAATCATATCAGTTACCTGGATAAGAAGGGCGTTAACTGGAAGAAGTTCTACAATACAAACATGCCTGCAAGACTGGCGGTAAACCGCGGAGCTGACGGGCTATTTACTGCAGCTAAATGGGAACCGAGAAAATCGGGCTTAATAGGGCCTGTTACCCTTACTCCTTTAAAAACAATAAATCCAGAATAGAAATTGATGAGATTGCGTGTGAATCTGTTGTTGACTATCGGTTGTGCGTTTGTTCTGGGTATTGCTGCAGTTCAGCCGGTGCTCGCACAATCGATCCAGGTCTCCGAGGTACGATCAGCAAACGCTTTTCCGCTTGTTGAAAATAGTAAGGGAACAGCAATTACCTACGACCCCGCTGATGCCACCGTTGTTCGCATTGCTGCAGAGGCACTGGCAGCAGATATTCAACAAGTGACTGGGGTAAAGCCGCTTGTAGGGACGCAGACACCGGGAGGGCTGACGATTTTGGTAGGGACACTGGGTCGGTCAAAAGTTGTTGATGATTTGGCGGCAAAAGGAAAGATTGAAGCTGCTAAAATTCTCGCGGCCGAAACTTTTCTCATCCAGAAAGTGGACTTTCCTGAGCCAGGAAATTCAAGCGCATTGGTCATTGCCGGTCGTGATCCACGTGGAACAGCTTTTGGTGTTTTTGAGTTATCTAAACTTATTGGTGTTCACCCCTTTAGCTGGTGGGCTGACATTCACCCGAACCCTCGTAAATCGCTTTATATTTCCGGCTCTCATGTGGCGAAAGCGCCCTCTGTAAAATACCGTGGCATCTTCCTGAACGATGAAGATTGGGGACTACAACCTTGGGCAGCAAAAACCTTTGAACCGGAAACGGGAGATATCGGTCCCAAGACCTATGGCAAGATATTCGAACTCTTATTACGCTTAAAGGCCAATTTGATCTGGCCCGCCATGCACCCCAGCACGAAGGCCTTTTTTCATTATCCCGGCAACCAAAAGGTAGCCGAAGATTATGCCATCATTATCGGTACTTCGCATGCAGAGCCAATGCTGCGCAACAACGTGGACGAGTGGGATAAACAGAAGATGGGCGCGTTTAATTATCTCACCAACAAATCCACAATCACAAAATATTGGGAGGACCGGATAAAGCAAAGTGCTAACGTCAACGCCATGTACACGCTGGGCATGAGAGGTGTACACGATAGCGGCATGGAAGGTGTTAAAAGCGCTAAAGAGGCGCTGCCCTTGCTTGAGCAGATTATCGGCGAACAGCGCAGCATGCTGAGCAAAAATCTAAAGAAGCCGGTAACAGAAATTCCTCAGGCATTTACAGCTTACAAAGAAGTGCTCGAGATTTACGATCTCGGTTTGAAGCTTCCTGAAGACGTGACCCTTGTCTGGCCTGATGATAATTATGGCTATATCCACCGTCTCAACAATAAAGCAGAGATGCAACGATCTGGCGGCTCGGGCGTGTATTACCACGCTTCTTACTGGGGCCGGCCGCATGACTATCTCTGGCTGAGTTCTACGCATCCGGCACTGATCAGAGAGGAGATGATGAAGGCCTACGTTAACAAGTCGGATAAATTGTGGGTGTTGAATGTAGGGGATATCAAACCCCTGGAGTACAATATTCATATGTTTATGGACATGGCCTGGAACGCCGAACCCTTTATGGATCCGGCGTATGCTAAAACGCATCTTGCAGACTGGAACAAAGAAGTGTTTGGAGCCCGGTTTGCTACCAGGATTACGGACATTATGTGGAAGTATTACGACCTGGCTTTTGAAAGACGTCCGGAATTTATGGGCTGGAGCCAGACCGAACCTACGACACAAACCAGCTATTCAGAGTATAATCATTTCTATTTTGGGGATGAAGGGCAGCGTCGGATAGATGCCTATACGAAACTAGAGAAAGAGGTGAAGCAGTTGCAAATTGCAGTTGCGCCCGAAGATGCGGATGCGTTCTATCAATTGGTTTACTACCCGGTAGTGGGCGCTTCTCTGATGAATAGAAAGTTTCTTTACCGGGACAAAAGCAATCTCTACGCGAGACAAAACAGGTTGAGTGCCGAAGATTACGCAAGGATGAGTAAAGAAGCGTATGAGAGCATCAAAAAAGAAACATACTTCTACAACAATCAGCTGGCAGACGGGAAATGGAAGCATATGATGTCGATGGAACCCCGGGCGCTTCCGGTGTATAAAGAACCGGTGTTGCCCGAAATTACCATCGACCGTTCGCAGCTGTGGGGACTGTTGCCAGAGGGACTAGAATTGGCACCTACTTCAGGTAAAATGTCTTTGCCGATGTTCAATCGCTACACGCAAAAGAAATACTTTGTGGATATTTTCCTGAGTGATGACAAGCCCTTGAAATGGAAAGCACAGCCGTCCCAAAAGTGGATCAAACTTTCTGAGAGCGAGGGTACTTTGAACGGAGCTAATAAAGAAAATCGGATATGGGTAAGTGTTGATTGGGAGAAGGCCCCGGCCCGGCAGCAGCTGAGCGGACATGTGATGTTTTCTGCTGCAGGAAAAAAGATGCACCTGGAAGTAAAGGCGCTCGCCCCTTCAGCTCCGGACTTAGCTACTTTTAATGGTCACCTGGAGGATAACGGCCGGGTTTCGATCGCTGCGGCTAGTTTTAGCCGGAAAAAAGGCGTCGAAAACAAGGAGTGGAAACTGGTGGATGGATTGGGGCACATGGGCACTGCTTTAATGGCAAGTCCGCTCGAAGAGATTTCGGTTCCAGAAACCGGGGACTACGAGCAGGTGAAAGCGAGTTTACCGGTCGTAGAATACGATTTTTATACCTTCACCGACACTGTCGCTGAACTTAAAGTCTTCAGTCTTCCTACGCATCCTCTTAACGACAGATACCAGATGAGTTATCTTGTTTCTGTGGATGATCGCCCGGCGACTCTTCTAAACTTTAAAACCCTAGGACGCAGTCAGGAGTGGAAGCAAAACGTGTTGCGGAATGCCGCTATCCGCACAATTAAACTCGGACAGCTGGCAAAAGGTAAACACACCTTGAAAATTTACATGGTAGATCCGGGAGTGATTTTAGACAGGATGGAGATCAATCTAGGCAATCCCTATCAACCCTACAGTGCGGTAGCAGAAACAAAACACAGAAAGTAGATGAAAAGACGGATAGAGGTACTTTTGGTTTTAGCGTTGCTGCTGGGGGCAGCCGGCGGCACATCAGCTCAGCAAAAAAAGGGGAAGCTGGCAGATAAACCCTTATTTCGTGATCCCATTTTTGATGGAGCTGCTGATCCTGTGGTTATCTGGAGCAAGAAGGAAAAAAAGTGGTTCATGTTTTACACTAACCGGCGGGCAAAGGCTGAAGGGCTGGACGGGGTGACCTGGGTGCATGGAACCCGGATCGGCATTGCTGAGTCCACAGACGGGGGAGCCACCTGGAAATATCGGGACACCGCCAATATCAATTACCGCCCGACACCTGATTATACACATTGGGCACCCGACGTTTTTGAGCATAATGGCTTGTACCACATGTACCTTACCTATGTTCCCGGAGTCTTTACCACTTGGAACCACCCACGAAATATTCTCCATCTGACCAGTAAGGATTTGTTAAACTGGGAGTATAAGTCGACGCTGAAGCTGATCAATGATAAAGTGATCGATGCTACTGTGTTTCAATTGTCTGACGGTATCTGGCGAATGTGGTATAACAACGAACGCGACGGGAAATCCATTTACTACGCCGACAGTAAGGACCTGGAAAACTGGGAACTGAAAGGGAAGGCCGTAGGAGACAGAGGCGGCGAGGGACCGAAAGTCTTCAGATGGAAAGGGAAGTTCTGGATGCTGGTGGACAACTGGGCGGGCATGGGCTTGTATCATTCGGAAGATTTTACCAACTGGACGAAGCAGCCTAACCGGATTCTGGAGCAGCCAGGCAAAGGTCCCGAGGATCAGGCGATAGGTGGGCATGCCGATGTAGTGGTAAGCGACGATAGGGCGTTTGTCTTTTACTTCACGCATCCGGGAAGGGTGAAGAAACCCTTTGCAGACTCTGAGGAGACTCGCAGAAGTTTGATCCAGGTGGTGGAGTTAGAATTGCAAGACGGAAACGTAATAGCGGACAGAGATAAGCCGGTATATATTAAGCTAGGGAAGAAGGCGATTAATAGAAGAAAGTGAAGCAACTGGCCCTGCGATCGGATGACTATAACAAAGCGCTCCATCGCCATCCGACCGCTAAAAAGATAGCACAACAAGTCGTCGGATGAAACTGCTAACGCAGCCTGATTCGTCCGATCGCATTAAATAAATACAAGGTAGATAAACTATAAATTATGAATTTGAAAAAGGGAGTTCTTACGCTGGGAATGTCGATAGCGACACTTACCGGTGTCTTTGCTCAAAGCACTACGACGAAGGAGGTTCAATACCTTTCCGGAAAAGATGCCAACAATACTGTTACCTGGGATTTTTGGGCAACAGGAGGAAGAAATAGCGGATTCTGGAGTAATATCGAGGTTCCCTCACACTGGGAACAGCAGGGCTTTGGTGGCTATAACTACGGACGCGATTATGTAACCTACGGTAAAAACTTCCGCTTTGAAGATGAGAAGGGTTTGTACAAGAAAGCCTTTACCGTACCCGATGCTTGGAGAGGAAAGGACATCTACATTGTTTTCGAGGGCTCGATGACAGATACCGAAGTGAAGATCAACGGTAAGTCGGCGGGACCGATCCATCAAGGGTCTTTTTATCGTTTCAAGTATAACATCAGCGACAAGATAAAATTTGGGCAGTTCAACTTACTGGAAGCCACCGTCAGCAAGATGTCGGCAGACGCCTCCGTGAATAATGCGGAGCGTCTGGCTGATTACTGGATCTTCGGCGGGATCTTCCGCCCTGTATATCTGGAAGCGCTTCCAAAAGAACATATTGATTGGACGGCTATCGATGCAAAGGCAAACGGCTCCTTTAACATGAACGTCTATCTCAAAAATGCGCAGGCAGGAAGAGATGTGGTAGCAGAAATTGTGGATGCCAGGGGAACAGTGGTTGGAACGGCTACCGCTAAAACAGCAGGCGCAGATTCGCTGGTAAATCTAAAGACGAACATTAAAAAGCCAGCGCTTTGGACGGCTGAAACTCCAAATCTGTACACTGTTCGCGTGTCCATTCGCAACAACGGAAATACGGTGTATCAAACTTCAGATAAGTTCGGGTTCAGAACCATCGAGGTGAGGAAGCAGGATGGCATCTATGTGAACGGTACCAAAGTAAAGATGAAAGGGGTGAACCGCCACGTTTGGTGGCCGGAGACAGGTCGGGCAACCAATCCCAAAGCCGATCTGATGGATGCCAAACTTATCAAGGAGATGAATATGAACGCTGTTCGTTGCTCGCACTATCCTCCGGATAAGTACTTCCTTCAGCTTTGCGACTCGCTGGGTATTTATGTACTGGATGAATTGGCCGGCTGGCAGAAAGCCTATAGCACCAAGGCAGGGACACCGCTGGTGCGGGAAATGGTTATTCGTGATGTCAACCATCCTTCTATTATTCTTTGGAGTAACGGGAATGAAGGTGGACATAACAAGGAGCTGGTAGACGATTACGCTAAATACGATCTCTCCAACCGTACAGTAATCCATGCTCATCACCGTCCGGGAAATGCCATCAACGGGATCGATGGTAATCACTACGAGGATTACTACAGTACACAAAAGATTCTGGCAGATACAAACATCTATATGCCAACGGAATTCCTGCACGCGCAGGATGACGGCGGTGCTGCCTCTGGCCTTGCTGATTTCTGGGAGCTGCATTGGAACTCGAAAAAAGGGGCCGGTGGTTTTATATGGGATTTAGCAGACGAGGGCCTTGTAAGAACAGATCAGAACAATATTATCGATGTGAATGGAGTAAACGCTCCTGACGGCATCGTGGGTCCACACCGCGAAAAAGAAGGCAGCTATTATGCGATCCGCGAAATCTACTCGCCGGTAAGAATTACGATGAAAAAGCTTCCGGCTAACTTCAAGGGAGAAATTCCGGTAGAAAACCGCTATCACTTTACCAATTTGAATCAGCTTACTTATAAATACGAACTGATTAACTTCAACAAGAAGGAGTCGTACGCGGGTGGCTATACTTCTGCGGTCAAAGGAAATATTAAAGCTCCTAATGTAGCTCCTGTGGCCAAAGGTAACCTGAAAATTAATTTACCTGACGACTGGAAAAACTACGATGCCTTAACGTTAACCGCTGTAGATCCCCATGGCAATGAGGTGTATACCTGGAGCTGGAAGGTGAAAGACAATGCTGCGTTGATAGCACCGTTAATGGCTTCTAAAGAGACTGAGGCGGTGACGGTTACAGAGGCCGACACCTTAGTGACAATGAAAGCGAACGGAATTGCAGTGACGTTTAACAAGCGTAATGGTATGCTCAGCAGTCTTGCCAACGATGCAAGTATGGCACTTTCCTTTGGAAATGGACCGGTTCTGGTTAGCGGCAACGCCACTTTCAACGGACTGAAGCATTTCAAAGAGGGCAACAGCCACGTAGTGGAGGCCTCTTACACAGGAGATATGAAAGCTGTTCGCTGGAAAATGAACCCCAGTGGCTGGCTGGAGATGACTTACGAGTATACTCTTAACGGAGATTATCAATTTACTGGGATTAGCTTTAACTACCCTGAAAACTTTGTTCTGGGTGCAAAATGGTTAGGCAAAGGACCAAGCCGTGTTTGGAAGAACCGCCTGCAGGGAACGAGCTATAATGTATGGCAAAACAGGAATAACAATACACACACGGGAAATGCTCCGTGGATCTACCCAGAGTTTAAAGGTTACTTCGCAGACATTACTTGGATCGAGATGAACACGGTTCAGGGAAAGTTTACGGTGGCCACGCCGGATGAAGATATGTTTGTTCGCCTGTTTGATTTTTATGGATTGAGCGGTGCCAAACCTCATCCGGATCTTCCCGTTGGTAATATTTCGTTCCTTGACAGAATTCCACCAATCGGAACGAAGCTGGCCTTGAATATTAGTCCGAATTCACGCGTGCTTGGACCGCAAAGCGAGCTAAACCACGTGAACGGTGCAACAAAACGCACGCTTTACTTCTACTTCGGTATTCCGAAGCCGGAAGCAGAGAATCGCCAGTTCACGATGCCTAAAGAGAATATCCTGACGGATTAAAAGAACTTAAGCAAAAAGGAAGGGAGCCCGAGAAATGGGCTCCTTTTTTGTTAACGGCGTTTCTGAGATGAAAATGGCTTGCTTCATTCAGCATGACGCTTTGAAGTTGCGGTTGTCGTTTTGAGGCTCTGTCGTTCGGTATTCTATAAACGTTGCTGGTCTTCATTTGCCTTTTCTTTCTTCGTCATCCTGAACTGGTTTCAGGATCTCTTGAGTTATTGTTTTCTTGCAAGCCAACAGATGCTGAAATAAATTCAACATGACGATTGAAGTTGCGGTTGTGGTTTTTGTGGCTCTTTCGTTCAGCGTTCTATATACGCTTATCTTCGCCTGCCTTTTCTTCCTTCGTCATCCTGAAATTTACCCTGCACTTGTTTTAGGGCGAGTTTCAGGATCTCTTGAACTATTTTTTCTTGCAACCTCAAGAGATGCTGAAATAAATTCAGCATGACGTTTTGAAGTAGCGGTTGTGGTCCTTCAATCGCTTTCATCCTATAAATAGAAGCTCAATTGCTTATCTTTTCCTACTGCTTCTTTCTTCGTCATCCTGGAATTTACCCTGAACTTGTTTCAGGGCGAGTTTCAGGATCTCTTGAACGTCTTTCTCTTAGCCATACCAGATCAAATCTCGTCGAACAAATCTCTCATCTCTGGATTAAATGAGCGGATGAGGTTTAGCTTCCATTCTCGGTGCCAATTTTTTAGCTGTTTCTCTCTTTCAATAGCATGAGTGATGTCCCCGATAACTTCGTAGTACACCAGGTATTTACATTTATATTTCTTGCTGAAGACAGAACCTTGGCCTTCTCTATGCTGATAGATTCCTTCGCGTAAGTCGCTGGTCACCCCGACATAAAGAATAGTACGCTGGATATTTGAGACGATGTAAACGTATCCGCCTTTGTGCATTAGGTTTAGTTTTACCTATAAAACTAATAATTTCCCGAGGTCTTCCTTTGAAGTAGTCGTGGTTTTTTCTGGGCTGTATCGTTTTGGGCTTTATAAACGCTGCTGGTCTTCATTTGCCCTTCCTTCCTTCGTCATCCTGGAATTTCCTGCACTTGTTTCATGGCTGGTTTCAGGATCTCTTGAATTATTTTTTTCTTGCAATCTCAAGAGATGCTGAAATAAATTCAGCATGACGCTTTGAAGTTGCGGTTGTCGTTTTGAGGCTCTGTCGTTCAGTGTTCTATAAACGTTGCTGGTCTTCATTTGCCTTTTCTTTCTTCGTCATCCTGAACTGGTTTCAGGATCTCTTGAGTTACTGTTTTCTTGCAAGCTCAAGAGATGCTGAAATAAATTCAGCATGACGCTTTGATGTAGCGGTTGTGTTTTCGCAGCTCTGTCTTTTGCGGTTTTATAAAAGTTGTTGGTCTTCGCCTGCCTTTTCTTTCTCGTCATCCTGGAATTTACCCTGCACTTGTTTCAGGGCGAGTTTCAGGATCTCTTGAACTATTTTTTCTTGCAACCTCAAGAGATGCTGAAATAAATTCAGCATGACGCTTTGAAGTTGCAGTTTTAGCTTTTCGTGGCTCTGTCGTTCAGTGTTCTATAAACGTAATCAATGATTCGTAACTAGAAATTTACCACAGAACATACTTGTACAGGATAGTCTAAACCTCTTTTTTTATTAATCTTGAAATCTTATAACCAAGGTAATAAACTGTCTCTCTATGCATGGAAAGGTGCAAGCTGCGCAGCCGGCTGATTTATTTCTTCGCCCACGAAGAAATACACGAATAATCCAATTAAGTAAACCACTTTTTGTGATTTTGTTGCTCTTGCAGTGCTCGGTCTTTTCAATACATGCCGCAGACCCTAGTTGGGCCTCAAAAGTGGGAGTAAAGAAAATCAAGGTAAAAAAGCACGTGTTTAGCGTAAATGAATTTGGTGCAGTGAATGATGGAAAAACGATTAACACGGCAGCCATCCAAAAAGCAATAGACGCCTGTGCAGCCAAGGGGGGAGGAACAGTAGTCTTTTCCCCGGGCCAATACTTGACAGGTTCAATATTCGTGAAAAAAAATGTGTTCCTGCAGATCGATAAAGGTGTCGAACTACTGGGCAGCCAGGATTTAAAAGACTATCCGGATATCGATACGCGGGTGGCAGGCATCGAAATGAAATGGCCGGCAGCTCTGATCAATATTATCGGGCAGAAAAACGCAGGGGTATTGGGAGATGGGGTGGTAAATGCACAAGGAAAGCCTTTCTGGGACGCCTACTGGGCGCTAAGAAAAGCCTACGAACCAAAGAAACTTCGCTGGATAGTTGATTACGACGCCAAGCGCCCCAGAACCTTACTGGTAGCAGATTGTGAGAACGTGCTGGTGAAAGGGCTGACACTGCAGCAAGCCGGATTCTGGACCGTTCACGTGCTATACTCCAAATACATCACGGTGGATGGAGTCACCATCCAGAATAACATTGGGGGCCATGGACCAAGTACGGATGGCATCGACATCGACTCCTCTTCCTGGGTGTTGGTGCAAAATTCAGATATCGACTGTAACGACGACAACTTCTGCATCAAGTCGGGTCGTGACTGGGATGGTCTCCGCGTGAACCGTCCTGCCGAATACATCGTCATTCGCGACTGTGTTTCCCGCAAAGGAGGAGGCCTCATTACTTTCGGAAGTGAAACTTCGGGTGGGATGAAGCATATTCTCGCCAAAAACCTAAAAGCAAACGGCACGGGAGTAGGTATTCGTTTTAAGTCGGCCAAAAACCGCGGCGGGACTGTAGAGGATATTTACATCGATAATATTCAAATGACCGAGGTGGGGACAGCTTTGGAAATTACTCCAAACTGGAATCCATCTTATAGCTATTCTGCTTTACCTGCAGGTTACGACATCAATACAGTACCGGAACACTGGAAAAAAATGCTTCAGCCGGTAGCTCCCGAAAAAGGTATACCCACCTTCAAAGATGTCTTTATCTCCAACATCAAGGCTGACAACGCGCGTAGAGCAATTTTTGCCGACGGTCTGGATGAGAAACCCTTGAAAAACTTCAACCTGGCAAACGTCAGTATCATCGCAAACAATGCCGGATCTATTAAAAACGCAAAAGACTGGGCGTTCAAAAATGTTAACATCACTGCAAAAGACAATAGTAAAATCACAGTAACAGCATCGGAAGGAGTAAACCCTTAAAACCAGCGTATGAAAACAATCAGAACGTATATAAGATATGCCGCAGTGGCGGCTTTAGCCTTTACTAGCTCTCAGTCGCTTCAGGCTCAGCAACTGGCCTTCCCCGGTGCAGAAGGATTTGGACGCTTTGCCAGCGGAGGAAGAGGCGGAACAGTCTACCATGTCACCAACCTAAACGATTCCGGACCCGGTTCCTTTCGGGATGCCGTAAGTCAGCCGAACAGAATTGTTGTTTTTGATGTCGGAGGAATCATTAAAGCGCAAAGTCGCATCATGGTGGCGCCGCATATTACGATTGCAGGTCAGACTGCCCCGGGAGACGGAGTAACAATTTACGGTAACCGGCTTTCCTTTTCAAAAGCGGATCATACCATCGCCCGCTATCTACGGGTAAGGATGGGCGTTACTGGTGAAAAAGGCCAGGATGCCATTACTATTTCCGAAGGATCGAACATGATTTTTGATCATGTCTCCGTATCCTGGGGAAGGGATGAAACCTTCTCCGTGAGTGGGAAGGTTTCCGACGTGACGATTCAAAATTCCATCATCGCCGAAGGGCTGCATTCTCATTCCGCCGGGGGACTTATTCAAACAACTGGCGGCATTAGTTTGCTGCGCAACCTGTACGTCAATAATCACACCCGCAATCCGAAGGTAAAGGGTAAGAATCAATTCATCAACAACGTAGTGTACAACTGGCGGGTTGGCGCCTATATTCTTGGCGACTCACAGAGTGCATCCTATGCCAATGTGGTGAATAACTATTTTATTGACGGGCCTCAAACCAGCGCTGCGCCTTTCACCCGGGGAAATATGAACTTCCACATCTTTGCCGCGGCAAACTATCACGACTCGAATAAAAACGGTAAGTTGGACGGAGCAGAAATCCCACGGGAAAAATATACCGTAGTAGACTGGCAGTCAAAGGAGTTCGACTATCCAAAAGTAATGCTGAGGAGTCCGTCCGCTGCTTATGACTATGTGTTGAAACATGCGGGAGCATCGTTAAAGCGCGATCAGATAGATAAACGCCTGGTAGCGACGGTAGCCTCGTTAGGAAAAGAGGGAAAGATCATCAGCTCTGAAGAAGAAAATCCCGAGAAGGGTCCGGGAGAACTTAAAGCAGGCAAAGCCAAAAAGGATACAGACGGCGATGGAATGCCCGACGACTGGGAGAAAAAGAAGGGCTTGGATCCAAAAAAGGTAGACGCCAACGGAGATGCGGATAATAATGGCTATACGAACATCGAGGAATATTTAAACGAGCTTGCAGGGATAGATTAAAATAAAAGGGTATGAAGCGAAGAGAGTTTATATCAGGCGCGCTGGTCTTGTCGGCCGCTGTGATGCTTCCCGATTGGGTGAAGGCAACTGTGCACCTGGAGGGGCATCCCTTGTCCGACTTCGTCAAAAAATTGAAGCCGGTGGGCCGCGTTCTCGAAACGGAAGGATACTATGTCTGGTGTAACAGCCCTATCCAAGCTCCCGACAGAAAGATCCACGTTTTTTACTCCCGCTGGCCCTCAAAAAAAGGGATGGGGGGATGGATTAACAGTTCAGAAATTGCGCATGCTGTAGCTGATCGACCCGAAGGCCCCTATACTTATCTGGAAACAGTACTGGCTCCCCGAGGGCTCGGTTTCTGGGATGCTACTACCTGCCATAATCCTCATATCCAGTACGTGGACGGGAAATACTGTCTTTTCTACATGGGGAATTCCAACGGAAAAACCAATACCAAAAGGATAGGCCTTGCCATTGCTGATTCCCTGAGCGGCCCCTGGAAACGACCAGACGAGCCCCTCCTGCAACCGGGTTCTGAGGGCGCCTGGGACGATCATTGTACCACTAACCCTGCCTTCGTAAAAAACAAGGGGAAGTACTGGCTATACTACAAATCCTGGAACAATAACGACTATTATAATTCGCCGGACCCCGCCATTAGGGGAAATAGAAAATACGGGCTGGCAGTGGCCGACAAGCTGGAAGGTCCCTATGTCCGTGTTTCGGAGAAGCCGGTGATTGACTTTTCGGGGAAGGGCGGAAACCGACAGTTCGAAGATGCCTTTGTCTGGCATGAAAAGGGGAAGTTCAAACTGCTTGCCCGCGATATGGGGGTCTACAATCACGAGGTGGGACTTTACCTCGAATCAAAAGACGGAATGAAATGGACCGAGCCGACAATTGCTTATCACCCGCTGAAAGAGTATGCTGCTGAGCCTCCCGCTCCGCCTCACCTTAAACGGTACGGCCGCCTGGAGCGTCCGCAACTCCTTTTTATCAAGGGGAAACCCGCTTATCTTTTTACTACAGCTCAGGGTGGACGCTATATGACGGCATCATCCTTTGTTCTTAAAATTGATTAATCAACACAATACAAAATGCTACTTAGACGAAATCAAATTTTAGTATTCTTTCTGCTGGTTTCCCTTTTGGGGATTTATTCCTGCGCGACTAACAAAGCCAGGGTATGGAACACCACGGCCGAACCCGAGAAGGAAATGGCGAAGCTGCGTCAACAGATTAGAGCCCCTGAGTTTAAAAAACAAGACTTTTTAATTACTAATTTCGGAGCGGTAGGCGATGGAAAAACGAAGAATACCGAAGCTTTCCGGAAGGCGATCGAGGCTTGTAATAAAAATGGTGGCGGCCGGGTGGTAGTGCCAACCGGGACTTTCCTGACAGGTGCCATCTATCTCAAAAGTAACGTGAACCTGCACATGGTGGATAGTGCAAAGATCCTGTTCAGTCGGGATCCGGCAGATTACCCCATCGTCTTTACCCGCTGGGAGGGCATGGAGCTGATGAACTATTCCTCATTTATCTATGCTTACGGTGAGAAAAATATCGCCATTACCGGAAACGGAGTGCTGGACGGAAACGCCAACAACGAATATTGGTGGTGGTGGTGCGGAGCTAAAAAGTTCGGTTGGGAACCAGGAAAGCCGCGTCAAACCGAGGCCCGCAATAAGCTGCACGAGCAAAACCACGAGCAGAGTGATCCACGGAAGCGAGTTTATGGCGATGGGCATTACCTCCGTCCCAACTTCATCCAGCCTTACAATTGCAAAAACGTTCTGATCTCGGGTGTGAAGATGATCAATTCACCGATGTGGAACATCAATCCGGTACTTTGTGAAAACGTGATCGTGGAGAAAGTGAAGATCATCTCGCACGGACCCAATAATGACGGCTGTGATCCGGAATCATGTACCAATGTGCTGATCAAAGACTGCTACTTCGATACAGGCGACGATTGTATTGCCATTAAATCCGGTCGTGATGAAGATGGGCGCCGCATAGGAAAGCCAGCAGCAAATCACATCATTGAGGGTTGCGAGATGCGCGATGGCCATGGCGGTGTAGTGATCGGCAGCGAGATTTCAGGAGGAGCGGTCAATATTTACGCCATCAATAACACCATGGACAGTCCTAACCTGGACAGAGCCCTGCGCATCAAAACCAGTTCATCAAGAGGAGGGATCATCCAGAACGTATTTATGAAAGATACCAAAGTGGGGACCTACAAAGAGGCGGCTATCAAATTCAACATGTTTTATGAAAAGCCGGGCAACTTTATTCCGACGATCCGGAACATCTGGGTGGAGAATATGGAGGTGGAAAAAGGAGGCAAATACGGTTTGCTGTCCGCGGCCTATAAAAGTTCCCCGGTTCAGAATGTAAGATTGATTAACGTGAACATTAAAGGGGTGGAGATTCCGATGAAGGTGGACTATATCAAAAACCTCCAGTTTGAGAATGTAAGGATCAACGGTGCTCCTGCAGTTGTTCCCGATACTTTGAAGAACTAGTGCTATGACCTTGATTTGTAAGACAGCCCTTCAATTATCCGGCGTTTTTGGTCTGGCCCTTGCATTGGTGCTTAACCCGGGCGACAGCCAGGCTCAGCAGCAGCGACCCTGGCATGGAAAAGAACGGCAGATACACTACCGCCCGGACGGTGAAGACTTTGTCCTGGCCAATGGAAAGAAACGATTTAACAGAGCCCTTTACGGGACGAATACCGGCTTTCGTGTAGAAACGGGAGATCTTCCTGAATTTGCACTGTACCTCCCGGGCATGGGCGGGAATTTGAAGTTTGGGATTATTTCCGGTGATCAGAGCCGCTGGATCATCGATGCAAAACAGATCGAAACGAGATACCGCCCCGGATCCATGCTATATAAAATTAAGGATCCCATCCTGGGAAATGGAACCCTCCACCTCACAGTACTTGCGCAAGCCGATGCAGAGGGGGTGATTATTAAAGCAAATTTTGAAGGAGTTAAAACCGGAACGGAACTTTTTTGGGCCTTTGGTGGCGCAACTGGCAGGAAGTTTTCCCGGGAAGGAGATATAGGAGCCGACCCGGAGTCGTCCTTCTATCTCAAACCCGAGTACTGTCGGGATAACGTCTATCAGCTGAATAAAAACGCTTTTCAACTCAGCTTTGGTTTTGGGAAGGCGCTCTCGGAACAGGAGCGCCAGCTGATTTTGCAGTCGCCAGCCAAAGCAAAGGAAAGCGGGATTGCTATCGAGAAGCAGAAATCATTAGCAGGCGTATTCCCTGTAGCGTCGGTGTTGCGACTATCAGACGCAGAAGCTCAAAGTAGTCCTTTGGTTCTTGCTTCCGCGAAAGCAGGAGCAGCGCCTTTGCTGACCGGACATCTGAAGCAGGTGCAGAATAAAGACTTGTATTTTGCCATTCAGAATCCCGCTTCAGCTAAACCGTTGTCCTATACGCAGCTGGCTTCTGTTTTTACCAAAGCGGAAGAAGCCAGACAAAAGCTGGCGTCGAGAGTGAAGGTAACGACCCCCGATCCTTTCATCAATACGCTGGGCGGTGCACTTGCCGTCGCCGCTGATGGTATTTGGGAAGATCCTACCTTTTTGCATGGCGCTGTTGCCTGGCGCATGCGCTTGAATGCCTGGAGGGGAGCCTATATCGCTGATCCGCTGGGCTGGCACGACCGGGCGCAGCGACACTTCAAAAGTTATGCTAACTCGCAGGTGATTTCGCCCGAGACAGCTCCTGTCGTGATGGACACAGCTTTGCATCTGGCCCGTCATATTGAGAAGATGGGGACTTCCGTTTTCAGCAGCGGCTACATATCGAGGAACCCCAATGATAATACGCGCCCTCACCACTACGACATGAACCTCGTGTTCTTCGATCAGATGCTTACTCATTTCCAGTGGACAGGCGACGAGCGCTTCATCCGGGAAATGTGGCCGGTAATCAAAAGACATCTGGCCTGGGAGAAAAGAAACTTTGATCGGAATAACGACGGTTTGTACGATGCTTATGCCGCTATCTGGGCCAGTGATGCGTTGCAGTACAGCGGTGGGGGGGTAACGCACACTTCCTCCTACAATTACCGCTCGAACAAGATTGCAGCTCAGTTGGCTAAGATCGTTGGTGAAGATCCGCGTCCTTACGAGCAGGAAGCCGAGAAAATCTTGAAGGCCATCAACTCTGTTCTCTGGATGCCTCAGCTGGGCTGGTATGCCGAGTATAAAGATCTGCTGGGACACCAGCTGCTCCATCCTGCCGCAGGTTTATGGACAGTTTACCACGCCATAGACTCAGAGGTGCCCGATCCGTTCCAGGCTTACCAGGCGCTGCGGTACGTGGATACGCAGATCCCGCATATTCCTATTCAGGCTACTGGCCTCCCGAATAAAAATTATTACACGCTTTCTACTACCAACTGGCAGCCGTACGACTGGTCGATCAATAACGTAGCACTAGGAGAGGTGCTGCATACCGCGCTTGCTTACTGGCAGGGCGGCCGTCCCGAAGAGGCGTATAAACTGTGGGAAAGTATTTTGGTGGAAAGCATGTACCTGAGTTCCAGCCCGGGTGGGTTTGAGCAGCTTTCCTTCTACGATGCTATTAGGGGAGAGCTTTACCGCGATTTCGCCGATCCGATAGGCGTAGCAGGCCGAACACTGGTAGAAGGCCTTTTTGGAATCAAACCTAACGCGCTTAATGACACACTCACCATTCAGCCGGGCTTCCCTGCTGCCTGGAACTCCGCGTCTTTGAATGTTCCGGATATCGCTTTCGATTTTAAGCGCCAGGGTAGCAAAGACAGCTATACGATTCGTCCCTCTTTACCCCGGGCGATGAATTTAAAGTTCCTGGTGGCCGCAAAGAGCGACCGGGTAAAATCGGTGACTATCAACGGATCGAAGGTGAGTTGGAAGAACAAGGGAGGAGCATTGGAAATGCCACTATTGGAAGTAGCGGCAGGCAAAGCCGATAGCTACCGGATCGAGATTGAGTGGGATGGTCAGGCCATAGAATCCGCCGCACCACAGGAAGTTATCGAGCGGGCAGCACTGAAACCGCAATTTGCAAGGGCAAAGGTACAGGAGCTATTCAATCCTTATCAAAAAGGAGCGAATGAGCAGCTGAGCTTTGTGGGAGAAGGACATAAGACGGTATTTTACAAACTTCAGCAAGGTGATTTTGAATGGTGGGAGCCCGTGAATTATCAGGTGCTAAAGCCCGTAGAGATCCTGGCCGAACAGGAGCAAACTGGGCCGGTACTGACCGTCTCTTTAAAAAACCGGAATAATGAAATACGCGGCAAGCTGACTGTTAATGCAGGGAAGAAAGCCTTCACTCAGGAGCTGAAGCTGGCGCCGAACGAAAGCCGGCAGTTAGAAATCCCTGTCAGGTACGTGTCTTCGGGAACCAATGTGATCAGGTTCGAATATGCAGATGGGGCAGTGGAGGAGAGGATCACGAACTGGACAGTGGAACCTTCTGAAAAGACGAAATTTGAGCAGGTAGACTTGCGACCGGCATTTAACGATGCCGTAACCAACATCTTCAAAAATAAATACTTGTCGCCGCGGCCCGAGGGCCCTACGCTGCAGCTGCCGTGGCAGGGCATCGGTAACTGGTGCTATCCTCTAACCGATGCAAATATTGACGATTCGGGATTGAGGAAGCTGGCGTCCGGGAGGAATGTCATCAGCTTACCGAACGGCGTGGCTTTGTCAACTCCATCTGCCGCCGGCGCTAAAAACATCATTTTTACTTCGCAATGGGATAATTATCCCGATGCAGTCAGGATACCACTGAAAGGGAAATCTTCACATGCTTATATGATGCTGGCGGGCTCTACCAATCCGATGCAGTCTCGTCTTGACAACGGTGAGATCATCATTTATTATAAGGACGGAAGCTCCGAACGTCTGGCACTCCGGAACCCCGAGACCTGGTGGCCGATTGAACAGGACTATTTTACGGATGGCTATGCCTTCACGACCGGAGCACCTAAGCCGTATCGGGTGTACCTGAAATCGGGAGAAATAAGCCGGACTTTTAAAAATTTCACGAGCATCAAGGGATACTCTAACTTTGCTATTGACGGCGGCGCTGCTACTATTTTGGATCTGCCCCTCAATCCTGACAAAGAATTGAAAGAATTGCAGCTGAAGACCCTTGCGAATGATGTGGTGATCGGCTTGATGAGCTTGACCCTGCAGAGAAAGTAATAAAAGGAAGGCTTTGAATAAAAAAGTATAACTGAACAATTAAATACCAATTACATGATGACAGCTTTTGGAAGGAAACCACAGCGATTTAAAACTGCTTTAGTTCTTTTCGCGACTTTGGTGACGGTGCTTCCTGCATCGTCCCAAACGACCCCTATCAATCGTAAAGCCCTGGTCGAACGGCATACCATTGTTAATACCCGTATTGATTCGCTCGAGTCGCTTTCACTCGGTAACGGAAAGTTCGCCTTTACGGCGGATGTGACCGGTTTGCAAACATTCCCGCTGCGTTATGCCAAGGGTGTTTCCTTGGGTACACAGTCGGAGTGGGGTTGGAACAGATGGCCTGATACCGCTGGATTTAAGTTTGAAGAAACTTTGCGGGAGTATACGCTGAATGGGAAAAAGTCAAGTTACTCCGTGCAGTGGTCAGCGCCCAACACCCGCCAGAGAAACGCTTCCGACTGGTTTAGAAAGAGCGTTCATCGCCTGCAACTGGGGAACGTAGGTTTTGATCTGTATAAAGCTGATGGTTCACTTGCCCAGCCAGCAGACATCAAAAATATCCGTCAGTCATTGAACATGTGGACCGGCGAGTTGACCAGTCATTTTACCGTAGATAATATTCCTGTCGATGTTATAACTGTTGGCCACCAGGACCAGGATCTGATTTCGGTACAAGTGAAATCAAAGCTGATTCCAATGGGCAGATTGAAAGTACGGCTTGTTTATCCTTACCCAACCGCCGATTTTCTGGATGAGGGGGTTAACTACAAGAACCCGGAGAAGCACCAATCTTCCATCCTGGCTAAAACCGGCGCCGGCGCAGTGGTGCAACACAAGTTGGAAGGCACCACCTATTTCACCACCTTCAGATGGAATAACGGATCTTCTATCGCTGCTACGGCAACGCCGCACTATTTTCAAGTGAATCCGGATAAGAACAGCGAAACCCTTGAACTGAGCGTGCTATTCAGTCCTTCACAGCCAGATGTTTCTACTTTACCAGCCTTTGCTAACACCAGAGCAAACAGCAACACCAAATGGAAAGATTTTTGGATGAGCGGTGCCGCCATCGACTTTACCGGAAGTACAGATCCGCGGGCAAAGGAGCTTGAAAGAAGAGTAGTAACCTCTCAATATCTGACTAAAATTCAGTGCGCGGGCGCTTTCCCTCCACAAGAAACCGGCCTGACCTTCAACAGCTGGTTTGGCAAGCCGCACCTGGAGATGCACTGGTGGCATGCAGTTCACTTCGCGCTGTGGGACCGCCCTCAGTTTATGGAGAAAACCCTCGATTGGTATTTCACCGTACAGGATAAGGCGAAGGAGATTGCACAACGTCAGGGATTTAAAGGAGCAAGGTGGCAGAAAATGACCGACCATGAAGGATTGGAAAGTCCTTCCTCTGTAGGAGCGTTCATCATCTGGCAACAGCCACACCCCATCTACATGGCGGAGTTAGCTTATCGCGATGAGCAAAGCAAAGACATCCTCGAAAAATATAAAGACATCGTTTTTCAAACTGCTGAATTCATGGCTTCTTTTCCGGCTTACGACAGTTTAAAGCAGCGTTATAACTTGGGAAAAGGTGTGATTCCGGCTCAGGAAGTTTTTAAGGCAGAAGAAACTTATAATCCCACTTACGAAGTAGCTTACTGGGATTGGGGACTGCGCATTGCTCAAAAATGGCGGGAGCGCTTAGGAATGCCGCGAAACCCTGAATGGGATGTGATCATCAATAAGCTGGCACCTTTGCCCGTACATAACGGCGTTTACTTGTCCACCGAAAATAACAAGGATTCCTTTACGAACGAAGCCTGGTTGCGCGATCACCCATCCGTCCTCGGAGCATTAGGAATGGTTCCTGCATCACCTAAATTGGATAAAGCAACAATGACCCGCACTTTCGATACTGTCTGGAAGGTATGGCAGTGGCCGGACACCTGGGGATGGGATTTCCCGATGACAGCACTGACAGCTGCTCGTTTGGGTAAAACAGAGAAAGCAATTGACGCCCTGTTCATGAACGTACAGACAAATCGCTACCTTAAAAATGGCCACAACTACCAGGATGGTCGCTTACGCATTTACCTGCCGGGTAATGGCGGGGTACTGACAGCCGTTGCTATGATGGCCGGTGGCTGGGACGGATCTACTGGTGCGAATCCGGGATTCCCGAAGAACGGAAAGTGGAAAGTGAAATCAGAAGGCTTTAAAAAGATGCCCTAAGGTTTGGCTACCAGAGGTAAGAAAGCCTCTTTTACATAGTAGACTAAAAAACCAAAGCCACCCATGAGGTGGCTTTGGTTTAGTATTAAGAGCGATATTTTTGACTTAAGAGCTGTTTCCTACTCAGGAAGGGTGATTCTGAAAGTCGTTCCTTTGCCCGGTTCACTGGCAACGTCGATCTTTCCACCGAGTGATTGAATCTGCGTTCTGGTCATGTGGAGACCCAAACCTCTTCCTTCCTTGTCGAAGTTGAATTTTTTATACAAGCCGAAAAGCTTGTCTCCCATCGAACACAGATCCATTCCGATCCCCTGATCACTTATTGCAATCTGTAAACCTTCTTCTACTTTTTCCGCTGAAATAGTGATAACAGGTGCCACGCCGTCTTCTGTGTATTTGATGGAGTTGCTGATAAGGTTGTAGAAAATGCTTTGCACGTAACTTTTGATTGATTTAAAATGCCTTAGCTCGTCGGGAATTTCATTCTTGATGATGGCATTAGAATCAACGATCTGCTTTTTTAGGTTATTTTTTACCGAATTGATAATATCCTGAAAGTCTAGTTCTTCACGCTTTTCATTGATCGGTTTGCGCGAGGATAAGATGAGATTTAGATCTTGAATAATAGAATCGATAGAACTGGCCGAGTCGGATATGAAGTTGACGAGCTCGCCCGTTTCTGATGCTTCTTCGGCATAGTGAAATTTTAAGATTTCGGTTAAGCCAATAATGTTTGCGATAGGGGAGCGGAGGTTGTGCGAAACAATGTAGTTAAACTGCATCAGTTCGTTGTACTTCTGCGTAAGCTCATTCAGAAGTCCTTTGTGCTCCTTCTCCAGGGCTTTTATCGCAGAATCTCCTTTTTTCTGATTGGAGATGTCGGTGATGAAGCCTTCAATGTCAACGCCGTCACTTTCATTTAAACTCACGCTGGCCACATCCCTGACCCATTTGACGCTACCATCCTTGCACATGATGCGATACTCAGTCTGGACCGAACCGCCGTCTTCAGTCGCATTATAAAAAGCGGAGGAGAATAGTTGCAAATCTTCCGGATGCACCAAATCCGACAGGTTGATCTCCAGCAACTCTTCTACCGAATACCCTGTAAGACTCAGGCATCCCTGACTCACGTAAATCATCGTCAGCTCAGGAGGGGATGTGAGTCTGTAGAACATTCCCTGGAGATTTTTAAGCAAATTCTCAGAGATCGTCAGATTTGATTTTTGGTCCTCTATTAACATTCTTTTCCCAGTTGTTAAGGTTTTTTGCAATTGGCGTTTCGCAGAACTATGCAAATGGAGTACCAGCTCCTCTCAAAAGACAGCAATTCAGGGCCTGTCCTTACTATTTGGAAGAAATATGTGGATTTAAGGCTGTGTTAAGCAATTGTTAAGCTTTCAGCCGTCTCATTTGCTTGGATTTGCCTCAAGTTTTTAAAGACGGCTGGGGGTACTACATCCCCAAAAATTCCCAATTGCATCCACAGTCCTGAGAAAACTGAGGAATCTGAGCACCTGCGGTTGCAGTCATCACGGCTCTACTTTCCCCGGTTGTTTTTGTAAATTTTTTATCACATCAAGTGCGGTTCTTGTAACAACTGTATTACTGCCCCCTTGCGGGATCAGGCAATTGCCGTAAAAAGAGCGTTTTAAACCGGATGAAAGGCCGAAATAGCGTCCGGGCCACAGGATACCACAGGATGTACAGCCCCGCTCATCCCGCTAACTTTAACCCTACCAATTATAAAATACTTGAGATTATGAACAGACTTATACACAAAGCCTATTTGATGCTAGCATTGGTAATAGCGTCGGTCCACGTAATGGCACAGCGTAACATGGAGAACCTGGGTCGGGGAGTGGTGGCTATTAACCAGGGACAAGGGAAGGTATTTATCAGCTGGAGGCTTCTTGCCACCGATCCCGATAATGTAGCTTTCAACATCTATCGCAAAACGGGAAACGCCGCTCCTGTCAAATTGAATAAAACAGCGATCACTACCACCACCAATTTCGCTGATAGCGGAGTGGACACCACCCGGGAAAACGCCTACTACGTTCGTACGGTGATCAACGGGAAGGAGCTGGAGACAAGTACCTCCTATTCGCTCAAAGCAAATTCAGGTGCAAAACCCTATCTATCTGTTCCGCTGCAAACCCTCGAAGGATATACGCCTAATGATGCCTCTGTTGGAGACCTTGACGGTGACGGAGAATACGAGATCGTATTGCACCAGGTAGGAAGAGGACGTGATAACTCGCATGCAGGAACGACAACCGATCCTATCCTCGAGGCCTACAAATTGGATGGTACCATGCTCTGGCGAATTAATCTGGGCAAAAATATCCGTGAAGGCGCTCATTATACGCAGTTTATGGTGTATGACTTAGATGGCGATGGTCGAGCAGAAATTGCCTGCAAAACTGCCGATGGAACAGTAGACGGAAAGGGCAAAGTGATCGGCGATCCAACGAAAGATTACCGCGATGAGCGCGGCTATATTCTTTCCGGTCCTGAATACCTTACTGTTTTCAACGGTCTAAGCGGTGCCGAAATTCATACTACCAAATATCTTCCGGGGCGCCATCCTGAAAAGGAGAATCCTACTACCGAAGAAATGGCGGCAGTGTGGGGTGACGGCCGGGGAAATCGAATGGATCGGTTTCTTGCAGCAGTAGCGTATCTGGATGGTAAAAATCCCAGCTTAATTATGTGTCGCGGTTATTATACCCGTACAGTGATTGCTGCATGGGACCTAAAAGATGGAAAATTAACTTCAAGGTGGGTTTTTGATAGCGATGCATCCCCTGAAAATCGTCCCTATCGTGGCCAGGGAAATCATAATCTAACTGTTACTGATGTGGATGGCGATGGTAAGGACGAAATTGTGTATGGTCAGATGACGCTCGATGACAATGGTAAGGGTCTTTACACAACCGGTATCGGGCATGCGGATGCATTGCATGTTTCTGACCTTGACCCTAATCGCCCGGGTCTGGAAGTTTTCGGTATCCAGGAACGCTTTGGTGATGCTGGAGCAAACTTCCGGGATGCACGTACCGGGGAAGTGATCTGGAAAAAACCTTCAGTGAAAGCAGGGGACGATGGGGAAGGACCCGGAAGAGGACTGTCACTGGATGTAGATCCGCGCTATCCCGGATTCGAATCCTGGGTTGCAGGCGCTAATATTGAGGGAATGTTCGACGTAAAAGGAAACAAAATTGCTGATCGTACGCCTTCCGTGAACTTTGGTATTTTTTGGGATGACGACATGCTCAGCGAGGTGCTTAATGGTACTACCGTTGGTAAATGGGACTATCTGAATCAGAAGACCAACATCCTGCTCAATGCGGCCGACTACGATTGTTTGAGCAACAATGGCACCAAATCGACTCCTGTGCTAAGTGGGGATATCCTGGGGGACTGGCGGGAGGAAGCAATCTTCAGGACACGGGATGGCAAGGAACTCCGTATTTTTACTACTACTATTCCAGCTAAAAACCGTTTCTATACATTCATGCACGACCCTCAGTATCGCTTGAGTATCGCCTGGCAAAACGTGGCCTATAACCAGCCTCCTCATACCAGCTTTTTTATCGGGGAAGGGATGAAAATACCGCCAAAGCCGAGTATCAATCTGGTTAAAAGGAAGAAGTAGCACCTTCAGAAGTGTCTATTACAATGTCTCAGGATGCCACAGGTTGCGCAATCGCCTCGCATTGCCGAAACTAGTGGACTTTTAGTAGAAACCAATTGTAATCGGGAAATCAGCTGGCTTTTTGAGGCATCTGCAGGGGTTTGTAAGAGTAAGGAGCAGTGTTTTACACGCAGGTGTGCTTGGAAGCAGGATGAAGATCCTCTATATTATAATTGTTACATAAGCAAGTTCCCGGCTTTCGCACACACGAAAAAATGGATATTAGGATTAAAATTGCAAATGGATTGCCTTCGGGCTTTTCCCTGCACGGTATTGAAAGGCTACCGGAACTAACACCACCTGATAGAAATGAAAAGGATAACATCTATAATTAAGACGAAGGCAGTTCTTGTCACCCTGTTGGCTCTTGTTATCGTGCTGCAAGCATTTAAAGAAGAGAAAATACCAACGATTTATATTATTGGTGATTCCACGGTTCGGAACTTCAATAATTCACAACGCGGATGGGGAACTTTCCTCGGTAGTTTTTTGGATACCAACCGTATTGCCGTTAATAACCAGGCGATGGCAGGTCGCAGCACCCGCACTTTTATTAAGGAGCAGCGCTGGACAAAAGTGGATTCTATGCTGAAACCCGGCGACTATGTCTTTATGCAGTTTGGTCATAACGAGGGAAGCGTTCCCGACACCAGCAGGGCAGGCTATCGCGGGGTATTGAGAGGGACAGGTGAAGAGGTGAAAGAGCTGACCTGGAAAGACGGGACGGTGGAGGTAGTACACACCTACGGATACTACCTGCGCAAGTTCATCCGTGAAGCAAAAGCCAAAGGAGCCATTCCGGTAGTGTTATCGATGATTCCACGGAATCAGTGGGACAACGACAAGGTGAAGCGCGCTACGAATGATTTCGGCAAGTGGGCAAAAGAAGTGGCAGAACAGGAGAACGTGGCTTTTATCGATCTGAATCAAATCACTGCCGATAAATACGATGAGATGGGACCAGAGAAAGTTAAAACACTTTTCCAGGGAGATCATACGCATACCAACGAGGCTGGAGCCCGCATCAATGCAGCATCGGTTATCAGCGGCATCAAAATGCATCCCCAATTAGCTCTTAATAAATTTATCAAATAGATATACTCAAAAACATCATCACACATCAAGATGTCAAATTCTCTTAAATTAAGCTCTTTACTAGCGATCATTCTTTTTTCATCCTTTGTTCTTTTTAAGCCAGCGGAAAAGCCGACGCTGTTTCTAATCGGAGATTCGACGGTGAAGAACGGCAAGGGCGACGGTGCTGGTGGCTTGTGGGGTTGGGGAAGTTTTATCGGTGAATATTTCGACGCAAAGAAAATTACCGTAAAAAATGAAGCGTTAGGAGGGACGAGTACCCGTACCTTTATGCATCGCGGACGTTGGCAGGCTGTCCTTCCTCAGATTAAAAAGGGAGACTATGTCATCATGCAGTTTGGACACAACGATAGCAGTCCGCTGGACGACTCAGCTAGAGCACGCGGCACCATAAAGAGTAATGGGGACGAAAGCCAGGAGATTTATAATCCGATTACTAAACAACGGGAGCTAGTTTACTCCTATGGCTGGTATTTGCGCAAATTTGTTTCAGACATTAAAGCGAAAGGAGCGATCCCCATCATTTGTTCGCATATCCCGAGAAATGACTGGGAGAACGGAAAGGTAGTGAGAAATACAGCCGACTATGGTGAATGGGCGAGGGAAGCTGCCAGGCAAAGTGGCGCTTTTTTCATCGACCTTAATCAGCTGATTGCCGACGAGTACGATCAGCAGGGGGAAGCGAAAGTGCGCGCCACCTATTTCAATACCAAAGACCGGACGCACCCGATAGAGGCAGGATCGCGCTTAAATGCGAAAATGGTAGTTAGGGGAATTAAGAGAGTTGAGGGACTACCTTTAAAGAAGTATCTAACCAAACAGGCAAAGAAAGAAATTAACTAATCGATTAAATTAATACGTAATGAACAATAGTTTCAGGCTTAAAGCCGCTCTGTGTTTACTGATTTTTGTAGTATCTGCCGGGCAGATCAGCGCTCAAAAGCTACCCAAGCAGAAAAAGGTGTTGAAGGTGATGCGCCAAACCAACGAGTATTTTATGAACAAGTGGCCTGACCCGGGAAAGTCAATCATTACTAACCGCGAGCGCCCGAGTAACATCTGGACCAGGGGCGTGTACTATGAGGGATTGATGGAACTCTATCGTATTGATCCCAAAGAGTCACAGAAGAAAGTGTACTACGACTATGCAGTTGATTGGGGAAATAAGCATAATTGGGGACTGAGAAACGGAATTAAAACCCGCAATGCAGATGACCAGGCTTGCGGTCAAACTTACATCGATCTTTATCTGATCGACAAGAAAGAAGAAAGAATCAAAGATATCAAGGCATCTATCGACCTAATGGTCAACAGTCCGAAAGCGGACGACTGGGACTGGATCGATGCGCTGCAGATGGCAATGCCGGTGTACACGCGGCTGGGAGTGGTGTATAACGACACCTCGTACTTCCGCAAGATGTACGACTTGTACGCCTTCTCGAAATACAAGCACGGCGGCAACGGCCTCTGGAATCCTGCTGACAAACTGTGGTGGAGAGATAAAGACTTCGTACCTCCTTACAAAGAGCCGAATGGCGAAGACTGCTACTGGTCAAGAGGTAATGGTTGGGTAGTTGCTGCACTGGTAAGAACGCTAGACATGCTGCCTAAAACTGATCCTCATTATAACGAATACATGCAGGATTACAAAGATATGCTGCAGGCTTTATTGCCTATCCAACGTTCAGACGGTTTCTGGAATGTAAGCTTGCACGATCCAACCCATTTTGGTGGAAAGGAAACTACCGGAACTGCGCTGTTTGTTTACGGAATGGCTTATGGTATTAACAAAGGCCTCATCAGCAAGGAGATCTATCAGCCGGTGGTGATCCGTGCCTGGAACGCAATGGTGAAAGATGCGGTGCACAAAAACGGTTTCCTGGGTTATGTGCAGGGTACCGGAAAAGAGCCGAAAGACGGCCAGCCGGTTAGCTATACCAGCATGCCTGATTTTGAAGACTATGGCTTAGGCTGCTTCCTGCTTGCGGGCAGCGAAGTATACAAAATGAAAAAGTAAATCCGTTAGAAATCGCTTCCTTCGGCTTCGGCGGGAGGGAGCGTGTTTTCTTATCACCATACCTCCATTCCAATCAACTAAGCTGATCATAAGCCGATCTAACGTTTGTAGATACAGGCGCTGGTAGCAGTCAGTTAGCAAGCAGGGAAACGCTGCTAAGCAGAACTAATCAATAACCAATTTTACAGAAGTTAATATGTCGAAACTAGCCTTTAAGATGAAGCTGAAACCGGGCTTCAAAGACGAGTACAAGAAACGCCACGACGAAATCTGGCCCGAGTTGAAGGAACTGTTAAAACAGAACGGCATTAGCGATTACACTATTTTTCTGGATGAAGAAACGAACATTCTTTTTGCTGTTCAGCAGCAATCAGGTGCCTCTTCTCAGGATCTTGGCAGCACAGAGATTGTGCAGAAATGGTGGGCCTACATGGCTGATATCATGGAGACCAATCCGGATAACTCTCCGGTCAGCACTTCCCTGGTGGAGGTATTTCATATGGACTAAGCAAGGCACGACATATATACATTTAAGAAAAAAGGACCAACTGGACATTGCAGCAGTTAGGGACTAAAGAAGAGATTTTATGCGGTTGACTAAACAAACAATTCTACTACTGGCAGGACTGGCTGCCGCTCAGATCACAGCCCGCGCACAAACAGCACTATGGCCGGAAGTTAAAAAGGAAACAAAACCCTGGACCCGCTGGTGGTGGATGGGGAATGCGGTAGATGAAAAGAACATCGGCAGCTTGCTTGAATCCTATAACCAAGCAGGCATCGGAGGGGTAGAAATAGCACCGATTTATGGGGCAAAAGGCTATGAAAGCAGGTACGTACAATACCTGTCGCCACAATGGATGCAACTGCTGAACTACACGAGCCAGAAAGCGGGTATGCTTAACATGGGCGTCGATTTAACTAATGGAACGGGCTGGCCGTTTGGCGGTCCCCAGGTTCCTGCGGAATATGCTGCTGCCCGTCTTATCGTCAATACCTACAAACTTGGAGGAGGCGAAACGTTGAAAGAGCGCCTCGTTGTGACCGACCCCAAAGCGGGCCTTACCAAGTTGCAGGCAGTAACGGCCTACAGCGACAAGGGAGAGGTGCTGCAGTTGCTCGACAAGGTTGATCAGAACGGCAATCTGAAATGGACGCCAAAAGCCGGCAACTGGGAGATCTATGCAGCTTTTAATGCTCGTACCCGTCAAATGGTAAAACGGGCGGCACCAGGTGGCGAAGGGTTTACGCTTAACCACTTCTCCAGACCTGCGCTGAACGAATACCTGTCGCGCTTCGACAAAGCGTTCAAAGCTTCGCCACCCAATGTAAGGGCGTTCTATAACGATAGTTACGAGGTGTACAATGCCGACTGGTCCGATCAGTTCTTCGAGGAGTTTCAAAAACGCCGCGGTTATGATTTAAGGCTGCACCTGCGCGACTTCATGAGCAAAGAAAAATCGGAGAAGGTAGCCCGTCTGAAGTCGGATTACCGGGAGACCATGGCCGAAATGCTGCTGGACAACTTCACTATCCCCTGGACCAACTGGGCCCATCAGTACAATGCAAAAACCAAGAATCAGGCCCACGGCTCGCCGGGTAACCTGCTCGACTTGTACGCTGCAGTAGATATCCCCGAGTGCGAGACCTTCGGCTCCAGCTATTTTCCTATCCCGGGCTTACGCCGAGATAGTGCCGATATCCGGAATGTAGACCCGGATCCGGTAATGTTGAAGTTTGCTTCTTCCGGAGGGCACGTGGTAGGCCATAACCTGGTTTCCTGTGAAACCTTTACCTGGCTCACCGAACACTTCAAAACTTCCCTTTCGCAGGCGAAACCAGAAGTAGAGCAGGTCTTTTTATCGGGAGTGAACCACGTATTCTATCACGGTACCACCTATTCGCCGGAAGATGTGAAATGGCCGGGATGGCTGTTCTACGCTTCGGTAAATATGGTGCCAGCGAACAGCCTCTGGTCGCATGTACCCGGTCTGAATAGCTATATTACCCGTGTGCAATCTGTATTGCAGGCAGGTAAACCGGATAATGAAGTGCTGGTCTACTGGCCGGTATACGATGCCTGGAACGATCCGAAGGGAATGGATATGCCATTGAAGGTACACGACGTCGACGTCTGGCTGCACCCTACGCCTTTCTATAAAAATGTAACTTCTCTGCAAAGCGCAGGCTATTCGCTTGACTTTATTTCTGATAACCTCCTTAAAAATTCTTCTGTTTCTAACGGTTCAATCAGCACAGCTCCCAATGCCTCTCCTTACAAGGTCTTAGTGGTGCCGAAGGCAGAGATTATGCCGGTGGAGACCTTGCAGAAGATGATCGAGCTGGCCAGGAATGGTGCTACTGTGATTATTCAGCAGCTACCCAACGACGTGCCGGGCTTGCAGAACCTGGAACAGCGCCGTAAAGATTTGAAATCCCTGATTGCTTCGCTCGCTTTCGTGGATGCTGGAAACGGTATGAAGCAGCTGAAAACAGGTAACGGAAGTATCATCCTCTCGGAGGATGTTCAGAAAGCGCTCGCCTTCAAAGGGCTGCAGGGAGAGAAACTTGTGCAAACGGGATTGAAGTTTGTGCGCCGTCAGGCGGGAAATGATAAATTCTATTACCTCGTTAACCACACGCCAAAAGCCATTAACACGGATCTGCCGTTAAACGTGGCCGCCTCCTCGGTGCTGATGCTCGATCCGCAAACAGGGAATGGTGGAAATGCGGTTTCATCAGTGTCAGGATCTCAAACCAATGTAAAAGTACAGATCCAGCCAGGTGAAGCGCTGATTTTGAAAGCTACCGCGGATATGGGAACTGCGACTCCTGCATGGACCTATCTGAACGAAGCCCTGGCCCCTGTTACCGTTAATGGTACCTGGAACCTCGACTTCACTGAGGGTGGTCCGACAAGTCCTCAAGACCGCAAACTAAAACAACTGGTATCCTGGACCGACTTGCAGGATAGTGCCGCTATTGCCTATTCGGGCAAAGCCGACTATACCATCACCTTCAAAATGCCTAAAGTGCAGGCCGATGAATTTGTGCTGGACTTAGGGAAGGTGCATGAAAGTGCGCGCGTGTGGGTAAACGGACAGGATGCAGGCATTTTATGGAGCATTCCGTACCAAACACGTATTGGTAAGTATCTGAAGCCGGGTAAGAAAAATACCATCCGGATTGAGGTGGCTAACCTGATGGCTAACCGGATCAGGGATATGGACAGGAAGGGAATTCAGTGGCGAAACTACCACGAAATCAACTTCGTCAACATCAACTATAAAAACTTTGACGCTTCTAACTGGAAGCCACAGCCTTCGGGCTTGATTGGTCCGGTAACCATTACGCCATACAAAAAGTAACATGAGGATCTTTTTTATCGCATTGATTAGTTTTTTGAGTGTAGCCAGCTACGCTCAAAAAACTTTTGAAACGACGCTGCCGGGTACAATCATTGTCCCGGCTTCTGTTTTTTTAGACCGTATGCCTAAGGGTAACGTCATCGCAGAAGCAGGCCAGCTAAGGGCTCCCTGGATTTTTAACAATACCGCTATTGTCCTGAACTCTGAAACCAACCTCATCACGAAGGTCAATGTGCCCCAATCTGGCAGCTACTACCTGTACGTGCGCAGCTTGGGTAAGAAAGGAGCCGGCTTTAAGGTCTCTGTGGGAGATAAAGTGAGTGCGGAGACTTTCGGTCGCGATAGCCTCAGCTGGCAGCGGGCAGGTGTTTTTAATTTGAAGGCCGGACTGCAGGATGTGAAGATCACCCGTATCGACCCTTCCCCTGTTGTTGACGTGCTCGTGCTAAGTAAAAACGCCGAACTGAAGGAGGAGGACATTAAACCGCTTCAGCTGAATTCGGACGTGGTGCTGCTCAGGGAATACAGCATCCCGGTATCTAATGCAGTAAAGTTCGGCGATGTCAATAATGATAAGAAAACCGATTTCCTGGTGATCAGTCCGGATTGGACGGTTACCATGTTCGACCATTCGGGCAAAGACTTATGGTCATGGAAAGCACCTGCAGCTTATACCAGGGAGCGTTCTGAGTTTGAAGCTCCGGGAGTGCTTTGGGATTTCGACCGCGACGGCAATGCCGAGGTGGTGCACTGGCGCTTTCTGGACGACAAGGAATGGCTGGTAGTGGCAGACGGAAGAACGGGAGAGGTGCTGCGGAAAACGGAGTGGCCCACGAAGGCACTGCCGCACGTGTATAATAATTTCCGCCTCGCGATAGCGAAGCTGACCAAGGGAGTACCGAATGAACTGGTAGTCTTTACCGATTTTGGGGGAGCCATGAACATCAACGCCTTTGATGCAGCCCTGAAACCTTTATGGCAGCATACCGAGCAACGCAAGAAGGATAACCTGGGCCACTACATTTACCCTGTAGATCTGAATAAGGATGGGATCGATGAAGTGCTGGTGGGATCGCTGTTGCTTGACGCAAAGGGCAAGGAGATATGGAATCGCTTTGATCTCCTGAACGATAATCACGATCACGCCGATAGCTACAAGTTTGGAGATGTGGACAGGGATGGAAACCTGGACATTGTGATCGCCAATAGTGAGACGGGTGTATACGCAATCAAAGGGATGACGAAGGAGATTATCTGGCAAAATGTAGCTGAACATAGCCAGCAGATCCAGGTGGGCGACTTTCTGAAAGATGTGCCCGGCCCGCATGTAGTGGTCGGAGGAAGAACGTACGGCAACCGGCAGATCAATGAGCCCTATTTGTCCAGTCAGTTGTACTGGTTCGATCGCCAGGGTAACCTGATTTCGATGTGGCCGAAAGGCTTCCCTTTAAATGGTAACCCCGACTTCGTCACCGGCAACTGGAGAGGCAAAGGAAAACCCTCGCTGTTCTGGTATAAGTTCCTGCTGAACGACAAGGGCGAAGGTGAATTGTATTTCCCCGACGGGGTCTTTCACATGTTCGATTTTACCGGACGGGGAGCAGAAGAGGTCATCACCCTTTCAAGAGGAAGTCTGAAGGTATTCGGATCAAGATCGGCGTCTTATCCCGGCAAGGATCTGAAGGCTGATTTGAATTACCTGAGATCGAAGGTGGTAAATCATACCCATTACTAAAAAAGGCCCCAGCGTTGTCCTGTTGCAAGAAACCGCAAAAACTTTTTATATTAGGAAATTCCTTTTGAGCCAATGAAGCCAGCTAAAATTTTTGATCACATTCACATTGACGAGTTCTCAGCAACACCCAAATATCTTCAGCTTACCAATTCTATTTTAACGGCTATTGAGGCTGGTAAGATCAAGAAGAACGATATGCTGCCCTCGATCAATGAGCTGAGCTATGAGTTGGAAATTTCCAGGGATACGGCCGAGAAAGGATACAAGTACCTTAAAAAGATCGGAGTGCTCGGCTCTATCCCCGGCAAGGGGTATTACATAACCGCGACCGACTTTCGGCAAACCCTCCGCATCTGCCTGTTCTTCAATAAGCTGAGCTCTCATAAAAAGCTGGTTTACGATGCCTTCGTTGCCGCGCTGGGCGACCATGTAGCTGTCGACTTTTACATCTACAATAACGACTGCAAGCTATTCCGCAAAATTCTCAGCAATAAGATGGAGGGTTACTCGCATTACGTGGTTGTACCGCATTTTATCGAAGGCGGGGATGATGCCTACGAAATTATCAACACCATCCCGAAGGAAAAACTGGTATTGCTGGATAAAAAGGTGCCGGGCGTAGATGGCGAGTATGCTGCCGTATACGAGAACTTTGAAAAGGATATTTATGATGCACTGGACCAAGCCCGCGAGCACCTGAGTAAGTACCATACGATCAAGCTGATTTTTCCCGATAAGAGCTACTATCCGAAAGAGATTAAAAAAGGCTTCCTGCGCTTCTGCCAGCAGTATGCTTTCAATCACAAAGTAGTGGCCGACATTGCTGCCGAGTCGCTGGAAGCGGGGGAGGTGTATATCAACCTGATGGAAGACGACCTGGTCACTTTAATTGAACGACTGATCAGCAAGAAGCTGGCAGTGGGAAAACAGGTGGGCGTGATCTCCTACAATGAAACGCCGTTAAAGAAAATCATCCTCAACGGGATCACCACTATTTCTACTGATTTCCGGGAAATGGGGACCACAGCGGCAAAGATGATCCTGGAGAATTCCCGGATGCATGTTGAAGTGCCCTTTCACCTCACGCTGCGGGCCTCTCTTTAGCAAGTCAAACTAAGTTTGCGTATTTATTGTAGTTATAACAATGAATACACACTTATACGAAACGGGCATCATTGGGAACTGTGCCTATATTGCTCATGTACACAAAAACACCAATATTGCCTGGCTTTGCTGGCCCCGCTTTGACAGCGCTTTTTTATTCGGCGGCTTGTTGGACGAGGACAAAGGTGGAGAGTTCTCTGTTCTGCCTGACGGCGAATATAGCTCCCACCAGTATTACCTGCAGAATACCAATGTAATTTGTACCGAGATTACCTGCAGTGGCGGTAGCTACAGGATCACCGATTTTGCTCCGCGATTTCATCAGTACGAACGCTTCTTCAAGCCCCTCATGCTAGTCAGGAAGATAGAGGTGATTCAAGGGAGCCCCCGCATCAAGGTGAAGTGTGAGCCGGTGTGCGATTATGGTCGTAGTCGTTTGCAGCCCCACCGCGGAAGTAACCATATCGAGTACACGGGCTGTGAAGATACTATCCGGCTAACGACCAATATTCCGATTACCTATCTCTTTGAGGAAACCACTTTCGTCCTTAACGACACGAAGTACCTGGTGATGACCTGCGGCCATCCGCTGGAAGCACCGCTCGTGAGCACTTGCGAAAATTTCCTGAGGGAAACGATTAACTATTGGCGCACCTGGATCAAACATAGCACCATCGCCGGGTTTTATCAGGAGTACGTCATCCGCTCGGCCCTGGCCTTGAAGATCCATCAGTTTGAGGACACCGGTGCGATTATTGCCGCCAGCACCACCAGTCTTCCCGAAGCGGATGGTTCGGGGAGGAACTGGGATTACCGGTACTGCTGGCTGAGAGATACCTATTACGTCATATCGGCCTTAAACCACATCGGGCACTTTGAGGAGATGGAGCGGTATTTTCACTACGTGGCAGATATTTCCGTCGCTGAAGCAGATCGTTATCAACCCCTTTACGGGATCGACGGGCGTAAGGCTTTGCCGGAGCGTATTCTCTCGCATCTTAGCGGATATAAGGGTAACCAGCCCGTCCGGGTCGGAAATCAGGCTTACGAGCACATTCAAAACGACATCTATGGGCAGGTCATGATCTCTATCCTGCCTCTGTATATCGATCACCGCTTTATTGACCAGGAACGGAAAGACTCAGCCAAATGGATCAATTTTGTACTCGACAAGATCAGTGCTACTATCGATGAGAAGGATGCAGGGATTTGGGAGTTCAGGAATTTCGCCAATATTCATTGCTACACCAACCTCTTCCAATGGGCGGGCTGCGCGGCGGCAGCAAAGATGGCCCGCACGCTGGAGCACAAGGCCCTGGAGCGGAAGGCGCTCTACTTGCAGAAAAAGGCAGCAGCGCATATAGAAAGTTGTTACGATCCGGGGCGTAAGGTGTATACCAATGCCAGGGGAAGCTCGCACCTCGATGCCAGTACGCTGCAGTTGATTATGATGAACTACCTGGATCCTGCCTCCGACAGGGCGAAAGACCATTTGAAAGCGCTGGAGGCAGAGCTGAAAACATCCGGCGGGCTGTTCTATCGCTACCTGCATCCGGACGATTTTGGGAAGCCTCACACCACTTTTTTAATTTGCGCATTTTGGTACGTCGAAGCGCTGGCTTGCGTGGGAAGGGTAGACGAGGCAATAGAGGAGTTCGGCAGTTTGATCAAGTACAGCAATCATCTACTGCTTTTCAGCGAAGATGTGGATGCATCTACAGGAAGCCAGTGGGGGAATTTCCCCCAGGCTTATAGTCACGTAGGCTTAATGAATGCGGCAAGTCGTATTGCTAAGAAGCTGGACCTTCCCGTTTTCCTGTGATTACTCCGAAACGTAAGATTTTTTAAGAGCAAGGTTTTTGAGAAAATGCCTTGCTTCCCTATGATCCCGCAGGTAATACCTGGCGGCGGAAATATGGCTGCCAATTTTGATGGTGACGGCATCTGAAGGAAAAGCTTTAAACATATCCTCATCGGTATGATCGTCGCCCAACGCGAGAATATAATCGTAGTCGCATTGATCCAGCAGCGTCAGGGCAGCCTTCCCTTTGTTTACCTCCACGTTTTTGATCTCGATCACCTTATTTCCGGGCAGGATCTGTAGGCCCTGGTCGGCAGTGATGAACCGCAGGTCGCTCATCAGTTCGTTGGCACGAAGTTCTCCCAGTCCTTCTCCAACTTTACGGTAGTGCCAGGCGAGCGAATACGTTTTTTCCTCGATGAATGAGCCTGGAGTACGGTCGACGTAGGTTTCCAGTACCGGCTGTACGTCGTTTTTCCAGTAATTGGACAGGCCCGGGATCTGCAGCCATTCCTGCTCTCGCCTTTTCTGCCAAACCCCATGCTCTGCAATAATATCGAGAGGCAGATGCCCAAACCAGTTCTCAAGTGTGTCATGTTTGCGGCCGCTGATTAGCACCACCGCATTGGCGGGATCGGAGGTCAGCTGCTCCAGGATGCTGTACAGCTCTTCATCAGGACTGGCCTGTTCGGGATTGATCTGGAATCCAACCAGGGTTCCGTCGTAGTCAAGGAAAATCATCCTTTTAGACGCAGCAGTGTACTGCTGTTCCAGGTTGGTTAGGCTCTGCGGACCAATTCGCTTCGCTTGCATCGACTGCTGCATCTGCTTTACCTCGTTCAAACGGTCCATATAGATCTTCACCCAGTGACGAATATTAAATTTCGAAACTACCTCACGCATCGCTTTCATCCGGCAGCGCTGTTCCTCGGCGGGCATGTTGAGGGCCTGAATGATGGCCTTGTAAACCTCTATGATATTATTAGGGTTGACGATAATCGCGTCTACCAGTTCTTTGGCTGCACCGGCCATCTCGCTTAAGATCAGTACCCCGTTTTCATTGGTGCGACTGGCTACGTATTCCTTGCTCACCAGGTTCATCCCATCCCGCATAGGAGATACCAGACAAACGTCGGCCGTATAATAAAGGGCAGAAAGCATGTCTTCGGGGAACGACCGGTAGTAGTAATGCACAGGCAGCCATTTTAGCGTACGGTAGCAGGAGTTAATGTTTCCTACAATCTTGTCGATCTCGTCTCTCAGCTCCTTGTACTGCGGTACCGTATCCCGCGAAGGAACAATGATCATGTACAGCACCACCTGTTCGATATATTCGGGGTTTTTCTGCAACAGCATCTCAAACGCATGAAGCCGTTGCAGCACGCCTTTGCTGTAGTCGAGCCGGTCGATGGTAAGTACCAGGCGGCAGCCTTTGAAGGTAGTGCGCAGCATCGTTGCGGTTTCCTTCACTTCTTCCCGCTGCGTCAGCTCTTCAAACCGTTTGTTATCAATTCCCATCGGGAAAGACTCGATAACGATCTGCCGGTCGTTATGGTTGACCACGTTGGCCGAAGAATGAACAGGCAGGATACGGGTGGCTGCACTCAGAAAATGCCGGGCATCATCGAAGGTATGGAAGCCAAGCAGGTCGGCTCCAAGCATATTTTCCAGGATCTCTGCACGCCAGGGGATCAGCCGGAAGAGCTCATAAGAAGGGAAGGGGATATGTTGGAAGAAGCCGATGGTGATGTCGGGCTGCTCCGCCCGGATCAGCCCCGGAAGCAGCAGCAATTGGTAATCATGCACCCAGATCACATCTCCCGGCTCAGCAATCTTTAACACCGCTTCTTTGAACTTATGATTTACGGAAACATAGCTCTCCCAATACGACTGTTCATATTTGGCATAGGTGGGATGGTAATGGAACACGGGCCATAGCACCTCGTTAGAAAACCCTTCGTAGTAGAGGTTGATTTCATCCTGGCTAAGAAAAACAGGGTTTAAGTTGATTTCGGATAACTTCTCGCTTACCTCTGCTTGCTTTTCCTCCGAAAGCACCTCCAATCCCGGCCATCCGATCCACATGTTATCTCCCTGACGGTAAATTGAGCCTAATCCTGTAGCTAGTCCACCTTCACTTTGCTTTAACTCAAAGACTCCATTTACTTCAGAGATTTTTACAGGTAGTCGGTTTGAAATAATGATCGTTCTGCTCATAGATTTTCTCAGTATTTAGATATAAGAGCTAAAAAACATTCCTGTTTTCAGCAAAATAAAAATTACAAGGACTTGATTGGGACACAGGTAAGGGTAGCCAACAAGTATACCAAAACAGGAGCACCGTTCCAATTCAGGTATTAATTCAGCCATTTAAGTATTAAGTCGACCAAATCATACGCACACGGGTTGAGATCTCCTAGCGAGCAGCGAAGAGATCTGCTATCCACAGCAGTTTTCCACAAGAGGGGTATAAAAAATGAAATTAATGAGAACCCAATGTTAAAGGTCCTGTTAATAGGTTGTTAATCAATCAAATGAGAAACTTTAAAAACAACGGTCATGACACGAAACAGGGCTTCATCTATCAAGAACTGGATCAAGAATATGGGTTTTCAGCTAACGAAATCTCATCTATTGGATCACCGGAGGAAGAAAATCAAGTACTATACGCTTGAGAATTTTGGCGTGTATGAAGAAATCACCCCTGCAAAAAGTGCAAGTGAGAAAAAGCAGAAGTTTCTCTCCTGGACGCCCTGGGGGGATTGTTTCGAGGTTACCTCGGTGAAAGATTTGATGAGGGCCTACGAAGAATTCAGAGACTATAATCCTAACGTGGTGCTTAATTAGCCCGCTCACCTAGTTTCAGTAGTTGCAAAGGCAGCTACTGAAACAGCCTATAGCCCCAAATTCACCAGCTTTCCCGCTAATACTTCCGAGATTTTACGATACGACTCGACCGTCCATCCTCCTACATGCGGACTTAAGAGCACACGTCCGTTAGATACTAAATCCTGGAACCAGGTTTGCTCGCCTAACTGCGGGAACTTCTCTACTTCCAGCACATCCAGCCCCGCACCTAAAATTTTACCTTCCCGGATGGCATTCAACACGGCTACCGTATTGACAACTTCTCCCCGGGCCGTATTCAGGAAGAAAATGGGTTTCCGGAAGTGAAAGAAGTATTCGTCGTCTACCATCTGCCGCGTTTCGCGTGTGAGGGGGATATGCAGGCTGAGTATATCGGCTTGTTTTACGACCTGTTCCATACTCACTTCGCTGGCATACTCGTCAGAGAATCCGGTTTTGTACTTGTCGTACGCTATTACATTCACCTCAAAGCCCTTCAGCTTCCTGGCGAACGAGCGCCCCATATGGCCGTAGCCAATAATAGCAACGGTGCGCCCTTTCAGTTCCAGACCACGGTTCCCTTCACGGTCCCAGATGCCGTTTCGCACCTCGATATCTGCTTTACGCAGGTTGTTCATCAGGGAGAGGAGCATGCCCACCGCATGTTCACCTACTGCATCGCGGTTTCCTTCGGGTGCGTTCAGCAAACGTATTCCCCTGGTATTGGCATAGGCCTCGTCGATATTGTCCAGCCCAGCTCCAGCCCGGGCAATAAATTGTAAGCGCGTACCGGCGTCCATCAGCTCGCGGTCAATCTTAAACTTCGTTCTGATGGCGATGCCCAAGTAGTTGCCAACGACAGCCAGCGTTTCTTCCCTGCTGATATCGGGTCGGTCATCGACCACGTAGCCCAGTTTTTCCGCTTCCTGCTTAAAAAAGGGATGGAGTTTATCTGCGATCAGGATGTTCTTCATTTTTGTCTTTCAGCTACGTAATTAGTCAGGTAAACAAAATCGCTTACGCTCAGTCGCTCGGCACGCAGGTCGAGCATCGGCTCTTCCGTCATCTTATCTTTGGATATCAACGAAGAGATGGCGTTACGCAAAGTCTTCCGCCGCTGATTGAAGCCGGCCTTCACCACTTTCCGGAACAACTCTTCATCGCAGTGGATCAGGTTCTCGCTTCTTCTTTTCAGCCGGATGACGGCCGACAATACCTTCGGCGGAGGATTGAATACGCCTGCCTTCACCGTGAACAGGTATTCCACCTCGTAATACGCTTGTACCAGCACGCTCAGAATGCCGTACTCTTTCGAGCCGGGAGCAGAAGCACAGCGCTCGGCTACTTCCTTCTGAAACATGCCGACCATTTCCGGGATCAGCTCCCGGTTATCTACAATCTTGAAAAGGATCTGAGAGGAAATATTGTAAGGGAAGTTACCGATCACCCCAAACTGATCCTGAAAGATCTGCCTGAAATCCAGCTCCAGGAAATCGCCACTGATCAGCTTTGATCCCAGCTGCGGGTATTTTTTATCCAGATAGGCCACCGACTCGGTATCCAGGTCGATGAGGAAGGTTTCGTATCCGGGTTGCTGCAGTAGAAAGTCCGACAAGATGCCCATGCCGGGTCCAACCTCCAGCACCTGCTTATACTTCCCCTCGGGTTGTAAACTGTTGACAATCCTGGATGCGATATTCTTATCGGTAAGAAAGTGTTGCCCCAGATGTTTTTTGGCACGTACAGAACTCATCAGCACTTATTTTGTTGCAAATAACGTAAAAATAGATGTGAGATTTGTGATACAATGATGTAAACTGCCGGTCTGAAAATTCAGATAAAAGAATTTTATCTAAGTTTGTACAAATTTTCCTTACCCTGATTGGGAACTTAAATTATGAGCGAAAAAATTAAAGTCGGAATTTCTATTGGTGATATTAACGGTATCGGTCTTGAAGTGATCATTAAAACCTTGTCTGATAATAAGGTGCTGGACTATTGCACTCCAATTGTCTACGGAAATACCAAGGTCGCTTCCTTTTATCGTAAAGCCTTAAATATTTCAGACTTTAGTTTCAACGTCATACAGCAAGCTGGGCAGGCCAATCCTAAAAGGGCAAACATCATCAATTGCTGGGATGAAGATGTAAGAATCGAACCCGGCACGGTGAACGAAACTGGCGGCAAGTACGCCTTCATATCGCTGGACCATGCCGTTTCAGATCTCCTGGCGGGATCAATTGACGCACTGGTAACAGCTCCTATCAATAAGCACAACATCCAGAACGAAAATTTCAGCTTTCCCGGTCACACGGAATATATTCAGCACCGGAGCAACGCTGCGGATTCCCTAATGTTTTTAGTGGGTGAAGACGTGAAAGTAGGGGTGGTGACCGGCCATATCCCTGTCGGGGAAGTAGCAGGCAAGATCACCAAGGAAGGGATTCTGTCTAAGCTGGAGCTGATGCGTAACAGCTTAAAACAAGATTTCTGGATCCAGAAGCCAAAGATTGCTGTGTTGGGATTGAATCCGCATGCGGGTGATAATGGCTTGATCGGTAATGAGGAATCGGCGGTCATTGCTCCGGCAATCGAAGAGGCCGTAGCGAAAGGCATCTTTGCATTCGGCCCTTACTCAGCAGACGGCTTTTTTGCAAGTGGTGCACACCTCAAATTTGATGCGGTACTCGCCATGTACCACGACCAGGGTCTGATTCCATTTAAATACATCGCGTTCCATAACGGTGTCAACTTTACCGCCGGACTTCCGGTAGTGCGTACCTCCCCCGATCATGGTACCGGATACGACATTGCCGGCAAAAACCAGGCATCCGAAAATTCCTTCCGCGAAGCGCTGTTCATGGCGATTAATGTGGTAAAACGCAGGAAGGAAATGAAGGAGTTAACAGCAAATCCCCTGAAGATAACGAAGCTTTCGAAAGACCGAGATTAGTGATCGGACGACTTCAAGTCATCCGACCACTAATCTCATGCACCTACGCAAGTCTCTTATCGTTTTATTCGCTATCGCTCTTCGGAATTTCGCTATCGCTCTTCGGAATTTGCAATTCCGAAGTTCCTATCGAAGGATTTGTAATCCGAAACCTGCTGTTTTATTTGTTTGCACGGTCGAAGGAACCACTAACGACCAGTGTTCCTTGCCATCCCGACGATAGGAGGAATCTAAATTTCTTTGCCCTGATAGCCGGGCAGGCCTAGTCCTTTTCTCTTGAAAGAAAAGGACCAAAAGTTCAAGGACTTCCCAAGGTGCCTTTTCGCACAAGTCAACCGCACAGTTCTGCCAGCAGCGCTCAGGGCTGCGTCTGCTTTGCCCTAATGCTCATTTCCCTCGCTTCGCAAACCAGCCAATGCCCTCTTCCCTGGCTCAAACCCTGCTGATCCAGGAACTTTATCCGGCACTGAGGGAAGTCCGGCCCTCCGGATCAGGTGTACTGCTAAAAGCATTGCTTAAAAAGGCAAGCACTTGCTCCGAAGGATTTTTCCCTCTCCTGGAGGAGAGGGTCAGGGTGAGGTGAACAGCAATAACTTTCCTTGACACAGCCCTGCTTTTTTGCTCTTCGGAATTTGTAATTCCGAAGTTCCTACCGTAGGATTTGTAATCCGAAGTCTCCGACACTTCTGGCAGTCAACTCCCATCCTTCCGGCCATCTTGTTCGGATATGTCTTAATCATGGTCATATCTCAGTTGTATATGCATTAGCTTTTCCTACAGGAGATGAGCATCAGATGAGCGAGAGATGAGGGGCAGAGTGCCGGTTGGTAGGGAGAAGGCTGCCATGTGATAGCTTGCGTGGTTTGTGCAGTTGCATCAATTTGCATAATCACCAAGAACGACTTGCGACCAGTTTTTCTTGTCATCCCGACGATAGGAGGGATCTAAGTTTCTTTGCCCTCATGGCCGGGTAGGCCTAGTCCTTTTGGCTTAGGCCCAAAAGGACCAAAAACCCCAAGGACTTCCCAAGGTGCCTTTTCGCACGAGTCATCCCACAGTTCTGCCAGCAGCGCTCAGGGCTGCGTCTGCTTTGCCCTCTAGCTCATAGCCTTCGCTTCGCAAACCAGCCAATGCCCTTTTCCATCACACATGGCTTGCTGCTGCCAGAACTTTATCCGGCACTAAGGGAAGTCCAGCCCTCCGGATCAACGTTAGTGCGATTAGAACAATTGATACAAGTAAGGAGGTGAAAAAGCTGTTGAGCGGATAAATGTAGTACATTGCTCTTCGGAATTTGTAATTCCGAAGTTCCTATCGTAGGATTTACAATCCGAAACTCGCTGTTTTATTGTTTGCACGGTCGCAGGAACCACAAACGACTGGTGTTTCTTGTCATCCCGACGATAGGAGGAATCTAAGTTTCTTTGCCCTCATAGCCGGGTAGGCCTAGTCCTTTTGGCTTAGGCCCAAAAGGACCAAAACTTAGCGAAGCGATCTCTTTCAGGCCATTAAAATTCAAATTAACCGCTGAAAAAACCCCAAGGACTTCCCAAGGTGCCTTTTCGCTCAAATCAATCGCACAGTTCTGCCAGCAGCGCTCAGGGCTGCGTCTGCTTTGCCCTGATGCTCATTTCCTTCGCTTCACAAACCAGCCAATGCCCTTTTCCATCACACAAGGCCTGCTGCTGCCAGAACTTTATCCGGCACTAAGGGAAGTCCAGCCCTCCGGATCAACGTTAGTGCGATTAGAACAATTGATACAAGTAAGGAGGTGAAAAAGCTGTTGAGCGGATAAATGTAGTACATTGCTCTTCGGAATTTGTAATTCCGAAGTTCCTATCGTAGGATTTACAATCCGAAACTCGCTGTTTTATTGTTTGCACGGTCGCAGGAACCACAAACGACTGGTGTTTCTTGTCATCGCGACGGTAGGAGGGATCTAAGTTTCTTTGCCCTCATAGCCGGGCAGGCCTAGTCCTTTTGGCTTAGGCCCAAAAGGACCAAAAACCCCAAGGACTTCCCAAGGTGCCTTTTCGCACAGGTCATCCCACAGTTCTGCCAGCAGCGCTCAGGGCTGCGTCTGCTTTGCCCTAATGCTCATTTCCCTCGCTTCGCAAACCAGCCAATGCCCTTTTCCATCCCACCGGGCCTGCTGCTGCCAGAACTTTATCCGGCACTGAGGGAAGTCCAGCCCTCCGGATCAACGGTAGTGAGATTAGAGCAACTGTTACAAGTAACGATGTAGAAAAAGCTGTAACAGGATAAATGCTCAAGTCTTGCACTATGGTGAGCAGAGTGCTGCGGGCTGGGCCGAAAAGAACGGCGGGCCCGAGTGAGCCTTGCGGGCTGAAGCTTCGTTCTTTTCTTGACTTTTGCCCAACTTTTTGTCAAGAAAAAGTTGGAGGAAGAGTACTTAAGAGCACTTTCAAAACTTATCAAGGTTATAATTTCCCTTAAATCGAAAAGCCATGAGCGGACAAAACCAAATCAAAACCACACATCTGTATTAACCCACTATCTTTGCGAGGAGCAACATCATGAGCACCACTTTCAACCCATACCACTACCTCCTCCCCGTTACCGAAATCATCCCCGATGTCCAGCAACATCTCAACGATAACAACACCCTCATCCTCACCGCTCCTCCCGGTGCCGGAAAAAGTACACTTTTACCCCTTGCTCTGCTAAATGAACCCTGGCTAGGCAACAAAAAGATTATCCTCCTCGAACCCCGGCGCCTCGCTGCCAGCACCATCGCTCACCGCATGGCCGACCTCCTCGACGAGCAACCTGGCCAAACCGTTGGCCACCGGATCCGCTTCGAAAACAAAATATCACGCAATACCAAAATCGAAGTCGTTACCGAAGGTATCCTTACCCGCATGCTCCACAGCGACAACGCCCTCGAAGACGTCGGTCTCATCATCTTCGACGAGTTTCACGAACGCAGCATCCATGCCGACATCGCCCTGGCGCTCAGTCGCGAAGTACAACAGATCCTGCGTCCCGACCTGCGGCTACTCATCATGTCCGCCACCCTCGACGTGCCGCAATTGGCAGAAATGCTAAACGCCCCCGTGGTGGAGAGCAAAGGAAAGATGTACCCCGTGGAAATCATCTACACCGGCGAGCAGCACATCGAGCACCTGCCCGACCTCTGCAGCAAAACCATTGCCCGGGCCATCAAAGAGCAGGAGGGAGATACCCTCGTCTTTCTTCCCGGTCAGGGCGAGATCCGCAAAACCGCGGAAATACTGAATCGCAGCCTCATCAGCTTCGCCATCCACCCGCTCTACGGACAGCTCAGTCACGCCGAACAACAAGCCGCCCTCATGCCCGACCCGCATGGCCGCCGCAAGATCGTGCTCGCCACCTCCATCGCCGAAACCAGCTTAACCATCGAAGGCATCCGCATTGTGGTCGACAGCGGCTACACCCGCAAATCCGCCTTCGATCCCCGTACCGGCCTCTCGGGACTCAAAACCGTGCAAGTCTCCATCGACTCGGCCGACCAGCGGGCAGGTCGTGCCGGCCGCCTCAGTACCGGAACCTGCTACCGAATGTGGTCCGCCGCCACCCAGCAGCGCCTGGCGCCCTACCGCACCCCCGAGATCCTCGACAGCGACCTCACACCACTCATGCTCGACCTCCTCGAATGGGGCATCAGCGATCCCAACAGCCTCTGCTGGCTCAACAGTCCTCCGGCAGCAGCGCTCAATAGCGCCAGAGAACTCCTTACGGCACTCGGCGCTATCGAAGGCGACAAGATCACCGAACACGGCAAACGGATCCACCGCCTGCCACTGCACCCGCGGCTCGCCAACATGCTTATCACGGCGCAGGAGCTCAATAAGCTACCCCTCGCCACCGATATCGCCGCCCTGCTCGAAGAACGCGACCCGCTCGACCGTACCCTGGCTGGTGCCGATCTTAACCTCCGTATCGAACAGCTCCGCCGCTATCGTGCAGAAAGCCGCCGCGACCGCCAATGGGAGAAGATAGAGAAAACCGCCGCCGCCTACCGCAAGCTCTTTCATATCCAGGCCGACAATTCTGCTGCGGACGCCTACGACGCCGGCCTCCTGCTTGCCTACGCCTATCCCGAGCGCATCGCCTCCGCCAGAGACGCCAACAGCGGCCTCTTCCAACTGGCAAACGGCCAAACCGCTACTATCAACCGCGAGGACGACCTCGCACACGAGCCCTGGCTTTCCATTGCCCAGCTCGACGCGCAGAAAGGGCAGGGGAGGATCTTCATCGCCGCCCCTCTCAACCCGAAGGACCTCACACACCTCGCCAAAGAAAGCGAGAATATCCGCTGGGACAGCCGCAAACAACAGCTCCTCGCCACGGCAGACTTCCGGATCGGAAGTATCGTGCTGCAATCCCGTCCTCTCGCGGCGCCCGACAAACAAAAGCTTGAAGAAGTCCTCTCCAATACCATTAAAGCCGAGGGCCAGTACCTGCTCGACTTTAACGAGGCCGTGCAAGCCTGGCAGAACCGTGTCCTCAGCCTTCGCCACTGGAACCCCGAACAATCCTGGCCCGACGTCAGCACCGAGGCCCTGCTCGCCAGCAACAAGACCTGGCTCGGCCCTTACTTTGACCAGCTCCGCAAGGCAGACGACTTCAAAAAGATCAAGCTCAGCTACATACTACAGCATTCCCTTACTTACGAGGAGCAGCAGCAGCTCAACCAGCTCGCCCCGGCCACCATCACCGTACCCAGCGGCTCCAGCATCCCGCTCAGCTATTCCCCCTACGGCGAAGCACCCGTCCTGGCCGTCCGTTTGCAGGAACTATTCGGCATGCTCGATACACCCCGGGTAAACGAAGGAAAACAAAGCGTGCTCATCCACTTGCTCTCACCCGGCTACAAGCCCGTGCAAGTCACCACCGACCTTCGCAGCTTCTGGCAAAACACCTATTTCGAAGTCCGCAAAGAACTCAAACGCCGATACCCCAAACACTCATGGCCCGAAAATCCGCTCGAAGCAGAGGCGGTAAGAGGGGTGAAAAGGAAGGGGTAGGGGTGCGTAGGAGGATTGAAAAAGGTGCTGATGGCCTTCGTGGATGCTGTAGTCCTGCCATTTGCTCATACGCCTGCAGGCATTAGGCGCGATGGCCGGTATTCGCGTCTGTCAGGTTTATAATGAGGGTAAACGCCTTTTTGAACGAAGGCACTAGCACATCTAGCAAAAGGAAGCAGGAGTGTGAATGTTATGCTTAGCCGACCTTAACTTTCAACTGAGCATCATCGTTAAGTTTTAGTAGTACAAGGACTAAAGTTCTTAAAAAATAAAGGTAGTCCATTTCTTGTTGTTCTGAAGTGCGGCTATTTGAACCATGTAGATATTTATTCCTTAAATCCAGTCCATTACTAAACTCCTTTTTATTAAGGTAGTAATTAAAATAGCTAACTTCCTGTTGAGTGAATAATTTGCTGGTGGTTTCTAATATTCCATCGGCGATTAGTTTGTCCATTTGCATTCGAATTGATAGCGGATAATGCCAATAACTCATGCTTCCGTACTCCCTAAGTTTACCGGCAATAAATATAGAAACCATGTTTGCCATTTTATATTCACCAGTTTCATTAACCGTAAGAAAACCCTCTTGCACTAGCTGGTTGAGATAACTTAATTGATAGTCTTCTAGGTCGGTCTGTAGCACACGCTCGCTAATCAAAACTTCGAAAAGATTTTTGTGTTTTTTTTGGCGTCGTCGACTTTCAAGTATTCCGTGAGAAGCGAAAAAATACTGTTGAAGCTTAAGTATAGTCTGGTGCGATGAATAAACATATTTTTTGTCTACTAAACTTGGAATTTCACTGTAGAAGAGTGGGGTAGAATCAATTTGAAGTAATTCATGATCAATTTCACCATCTGTTACGTAGTTTTTATATTGCTTTAGCAGGTATTCCATTTCCGGTGCCAATAGCCTGATCTTGTCAGAAGGGCTAGCTTCACTTTGAGGCATATGGAAAACGAGACCAGTTATCTTGACGTTGTCGGCAAACTGCTCGATAAAGCGTTGAATTACTTCTTCTATTTTCCGTTGCTTTCTCGAAAGATAATGTGATATTATACCTAACTGAGCAAGCGATAGGAGGTTTTTGTGACTAAAGGCAATCCCATTATTGTATTCATTTTTGGAACACATAAAGACCTTCTCAAGGCCGTCCATTTCACTGTCCTTATTAATCAAAGTAATGAAACCCTCTGTATCGGTGTAGGCGAATAATTGGTGAAAGACGTTTATAAACTCCATATCAGATGCGAGGGCATCTAAATAAATCCCCCCATATATAACGTTGGTATCCGTTCCTCTTCTTTCGAATCGCACAGGTTCGACTTGACTCAAATCCAGTCCTGCAGCAACAGAAATCTTGGTCGAATTTTCCTCAGAAAAATACTTTTCCTGCAAAGCTTTAGCCTTTTGTTTAGCTTTGAGTAGGATTTTTGGGGGTAGTTTTAAATGTTTTGAGTTTTTTACTAGTTCTATATAGTTAAGATTCGGTTCTAATGAATCTATGTAACTAGTAATAATTAAGTGTTTATCAACATCGGAAAGGCTTTTTGGAAAAATATATTGGTCTGCATCACTTAAGCGTTTTTCTTCAAATTGCGAGAGAAGGAGTTCGGCACTTTCCGAATAACTTAACAGGAATAATCTGATTTCGGAATTATAGTGCTCAACTATCGGTTTAAATTTTAAAACATACCTAATATGTTCCGGGTGCAATGATAGAATTTTTGAGAAGGACTCCGGTCGGCTTTTTTGTAAAGCTTAAAATATTGAAAGAGTTCCCAAAAGCTTTCTCGGTTATCGAACTCAAGTTTGCTTATTTCATTAATAAGATCTGCATCTTTTAAAGCTAAAAAACGTATTCTGATTTCATTTAGGGCCGACTGGACTATTTCTAAATATCTGTCTTTCTGCTCAACTGTCCAATGACTGAGGGAAAGATCGTTTTCAAAATATTTATTTATGTGATGATACTCCAGCAGCGAGTTTATCGTCAAAGTCGTTAGATTTTCAGCAGTATTAAGAAGTTTCTCGGCATTTTTTAACATGTAGGGCCAAGCCATGTCTTGTTTTGAAAAAAATACAACCTTGTCGTGTCTGTTCATCGATGGCTATTCTGCATCCTGCTTTTTAGGAAGAAGCTGTTTGAGTTTACTTCGGTATTCTAAAAACTCAACATCGTCTGGATTAAAGTGCAGAGTGTACTCTATTTTTCCTAATAAATGCGACAAGTAGTTAGCTCTAGAATTCTTTGATTTGGCGAGATGCTCAGCGATACCGTACTTGGATATATAATACATTTCAAGTCTGATATTATTGCGATACTTCTTAGATACCTGCGTTTTATCATTTACAAGGATACCAGTCACTACTTGCCTTTGATTTCTACGCATCACCCTCGTTTTCTCATCATTAATTTCTAAAGGCGAATCCTCAATTTTTTCCTTGATAAAGTTTATCACCTCTAGTTCATTAAAATCACCAGAGAAGGTCATGTCATCAGCGTATCGAGTATATCTAATATGTTTGTTCTTGCAAAACCCAAATACATCTTCGTCGAAAGTTTTGAGATATAGGTTAGATAGGTAGGGGCTCGTGGGTGCGCCCTGTGGTAATGAACCATCAAGACAACAGAGCTTGCTTAAAAGATTAGAGATATTTGACGAGTAGCCAAAGGATAAAAAAATTTTTTCTATAGCGTCCTGTTTTATAGATGGGAAGAAGTGTTTGAAGTCAAGGTTCAAGACTTTATTCTTGCCAACATGGAACTTTACATTTTCCCTAAGATTTCTCTTTTGGATGTAGGCTTTAGCATATTTGCTTGGCCTCTCTTGATAAAGAATGTTATAAAGAATCCATAATTGTATCTCTTTCAAGCTTGGTAATGGCTCCTTAATTTCCCTATAGTCCTTTTTTTTCTTTTTTTTGACTTTGAACGTTCGATAGTAAGAAGCGGTGAATAAGGCAGCTTTTTTTAGATATAGCTTGTTATAACCTACGAGTCCAGCAAAGTTTGTCGTATTGTAGATAATAGGGAAGCCCTTAGACAGTAATGGAATTGCATAACTTAGACATTTCTGGATATTTTCTTCAGAATAACCAGCAACCAAAGCTTTTTTTCTAAAGGCGCTTTCATATTGGGCAGCAGTCATATTTATTTCATTGAGGCCTGCAAGTTTCCTTGCAGGCCCTTTGAACAAAGCGAACAAGAGGGAGCGAAATGCCGGGGGAGGCACGGAGGAGGCTTTCGGTTCCTCTTGTTCGCTTCCAAGCTTGAAAAGCTATTCACCATCCGGGGAGGTGAACTCACCACCCAGTTTCTTTATCCTAAACGGAAAACTCTTTCACCTTAAAATGATAATTCATCTTGGTCAGGTAAAAATACATCATTTTTATCAATTTTAGTTATCCTAAATTCAGTTGCCGGCTCAATCCACTGAGCAGAATTCAACCTTTTCAGCTCCTTGTTTAGTGTATTGATCTCTTGCTCACCGGCTTCAGTTAATTCATATTTATTGTTAATTTTTGCCAAAGCACCCTCTGCTAACAATTCGTTGATAAAGCCGACAATCTGCGAGTATTCAAATCCCATTTTGATAATAGGTTGAATATTACCGTTGTGTTTTACAAGCTTTAGAAGGAGCAACTTAACATCATCTCTCATGGCTATCGTTTAAAAGGAGCATACTTTGATTTTTTTTCAAGCCAAAAAACAGGGAAAGTATTGTTAACAGACCTATTGTTCAATGCTACTAGGCTTTCTGATTTACCCCAACCAAAATTGAACTTTGGATCAACTTTAATTTTCGATTCCATTTCCTCCATTAACAACAAGTATTTTTTCTTTTCTTCTCCAGCATAGTGATCGCTAATCTCTCGATCTAAGATTTCACTACAACTCATCATGTTAGGGTATTTAACTGAAAAATTCTCAATGCCAATTCGTTGACCCATAAATGTTATTACACATACATTGTCTGTTGAATCTAATTGCTTTGTTTCATATAGTTCATCCAGAGCTTCTATGGCTGTATCTCCGGTTCCAGTAAAATCGTCAACCAGCAGTAAAATACAGTTTTCATTTAATTTCTGACGTATCTTATCCCAATTGCTAATCCATTGTAAGTTGTTGTTAAACCATTCGTAATTAAAATCAATGTTGTTTTTTAAGTGATACCAAATATTATCCGCACTTTTCGTTTCTTTAGTAGAAGGCTTTTTTAAGGGTGCGACTATAATTCTTTTATATTCCTTTATATTCGGCACATTATTTACTGCCTCTGTGAAATATTGGGCGTAATCGTTGATTCCAATATTTTTAAACCGGTATGATAATTCAATAAGGAATTCTTGTTTTTCTTTGTCGAACAAAGAAAGCCTTGATGAGAATCGGTTAAAAAGACTAGACCATTTGGCTGCATCACTTTCAATTTCCCAATTTTTATACTTAAAAAGCTCAGACATTTTATCTAGTATGTCTACAGCAATATTCATCGGCTATTCATAGTTTTTACCGGTGAAATATACAAAAAAGGTATAGAGACACAATTTATTGTTTGCTTTCTTAGTGTCCTTTGCAATAAATTTATAATAAGACCTATCGGGTACATGGGGACCTTAGACTCTAAGGGTTCAAGATTCTCGAGAATTTGGATTTCATAGGGTCGGAACCTTAGCTAGAGAGTTAGATCTGATTTAAATGTTATAGGCCGCACTTCTATCTTCCTTCGACATCCACTTATTCAACAGGGAAATACGTTTGGATGTCGTAAAATCCTTATAGCCCTCTGTCCGGAGAGTTACGCCCCACTTTGCAAGGTGTGCCGGGAGAAAAGCACCGGTTAGAAGTAGCTTTTCATAACTTCATAAAAGATGGAGGCAGGCCCTCCGGCGGCGAACTTGCAGGAGTAGCCGTCAAACTACCCCCAGCTACCGGGAGCATAAGCATTTTGCATAGGCGCTTGCTGGTTCGAGCTTGCAGCTCGGACCTTTCATAGACGACAGTTTCTTATTTTAGCTCATATCCCAGATGAGTCGTAATTATAAATTCCACAACAAAGAAGGTCTATACTTTGACAGCTTCGCTACCGTCAACTGGATAGACATATTTGTACGTGACGAACATTTTATGATTTTAGTGGCTAGTTTGGCATGGTGCAGGAAAGAAAAAGGCATGTAAATCTGTTCGTGGTGTATAATGCCTAGTCATGTACATCTGGTGTTCAGAGCAAAAGAATCTAACCGGGTGAATTACTGAAAAGCGAGTATTTCGGGAATGAAGCGCGCAGGATTGAAAAATAGCAACGTGAAGAATATATAGTTCTGGCAGCAGCACAATCAGCCTATTGAGTTATGGAGCCCAGAAGTGATCGATCAAAAAGTCGATTATATTCATAACAATCCTGTTGTAGCGGGCTTTGTGACAGAGGCTCATCATTGGAAATACAGCAGCGCAATAGATTACAGCGGTGGCAAAGGCATGTTTGAAATTGACTTTGTGTGAGGTAATAAGTCCGAGCTGCAAGCTCGAACCAGCGAAACGCCCCTTACTAGGTGCTTTAAGCTTGCGGTAGCCAGGGGCCGACTGTGGGCTGAGTACTTGTGCCTCATGTTAACCATGCGTCTGGATATCTGAAGTGTTTGTTTTGGCGCAAGTATGCAGCGTTGACTTGTGGGTGGCGTACTTGTGCCTTAGACCAACAAAGGATCTACTTTCGTTATCTCAATGATACCCTTCAACCCATAATTTCCCTGACACTACTATACAGATAATCTTCAGGTTTCTCGACAAAGCCCGCATGGACTGATTATTATGAATGTAATCCAAGGTATCGTGGAGATGCTTAGCGTCTCTCATTTCTATTCGACGGTTATCTTGTCGCCATAGCTGGAAGCTTAAATTGTTGCCGTTCTGCTTACCAGCCCTTTCCATTCCCGAGGTACTCGGGACAGGCTATCCATAACATCCATTTTCGTCTGCTTTCCGCCTAACCTTGGGTTTGATTATGAACAGGTTATTGCCTGATTCGTGACAAGTACCGGGAAGCTCCGGGAAGCGTTCAGTCGTTTCCAAACAATTCCCGAAGTGTCACTTCCTAAAACAGCTATACACATTAAGAGTGTATGGAATCACAAAAAGAAGAACAACAGATTAAGGGAGAGCGGCTAGCATATCGCTTTTCAATCGAGGAAAAGAAGGAAGCCGTCCGGGCTGTAGAAAGAGGAGAATTAGTTAAATCAGTAATTGCCCGTTACCGGATCAGTGACAAAACGCTGGCAAATTGGAGAAATCGGTATAGCCAAACTCATAAACCGGTAGCTCACCGAGTTTATAAATTCTCAGAAAAGCGTTCAGTACTACGCGCTATTGAGAAAGGTATGAGCGTGAGTGATGCAGCCATAGCTTTTGGAATACGGAATAGTGGCTCTATTCGGGAATGGATAAAGCAAACAACCGCGGAAAATGCCGACCTTAGTGCTATTGCCATGAAAAAAGCGCAACCACAAGAGTCTAAAGAGCAAGATCTGGAAACACTCAGACAGCAGTTGGCCGAGGCCCAGCTAAAGATTAAAGCCCTGGAGACATTGATCGATGTAGCTGAAGAACACCTGAAGATTGATATCCGAAAAAAGCCTGGTGCCAGGCAGTCACCAAAATGAAAGAGGACTATCCTGGCACAGGTATAAAGATACTGTGCCGACTGTTTGGCAAAACCCGCCATGCCTGGTATGATCACCAGTGGCGTCTGAAGGATACCGGTGTTAAAGAGGATATTATTCTGCAACATGTATTGAACATAAGAAAGGATCTGCCGCGGGTTGGGACACTGAAACTGCAACATATAATTACTCCGCAATTGGCTGCTCACGGCATTTCATGTGGTAGAGATTATCTGTTTGACCTAATGCGCGAACATGGTCTGTATATCCGAAAACGTAAGCGACGGGTGATTACCACCGATTCCAGACACTGGATGCATAAATATCCCAACTTGGTAAAGGAGTTGAAGGTTACGCGCCCTGAGCAGCTCTGGGTAAGTGATATCACTTACATTCGAATAAGTTCGGGCTGGGCCTATCTGAGCCTGATCACCGATGCTTATTCGCATAAAGTGATGGGATATTGCTTGAGAAAGGACCTTTCTGCCCAGGGCTGTATAGAGGCGCTGGAAATGGCATTGGAGAACAGGGATTACAATGAGACCCTGATCCATCATTCCGACCGCGGCTCACAGTATTGCTCCAAAGAATATGTAGCACTTTTAATTCAGAACAAAGTAGCAATCAGCATGACAGAGAATGGCGATCCTTACGAGAACGCAATCGCAGAACGCATGAACGGTATTCTTAAATCCGAGTTTGACTTATACGTATCACAGCAAGGGCTGGCAGAAACAAAGCAGCATATCGCTCGGTCCGTTGCTGCCTACAACCAGATTCGGCCGCACGACAGTTGTGACCGCCTCACCCCCGAGAAGGCTCATCTGCAAAGTGGAATATTAAGAAAACGATGGAAAAGTAGAAATCAAATAACCGCAACACCACTTGTATAGTTCATAAAGGAATAACAAATTGCAGTGTATAATTGAATTAGTAATAAGCAATAAACCTGTATAGCTATTTCAGGACGAGACA
>NZ_JAFEWD010000004.1 GCF_017355855.1 Pedobacter sp. SYSU D00535
CCCCGTGAAGGGTAAAGACAAGTGAGTTGTCGCCGTTAAGTTTCTTGGTAAGAGCAGCACCAATGGCAACAGAGAGTCCCTGACCTAAAGATCCGGAAGCTACACGTACACCCGGCAAGCCTTCGTGCGTGGTAGGGTGACCCTGCAACCTGGAGTTCAGCTTACGGAAAGAGGCAAGCTCAGCTACATCAAAATATCCGGAACGGGCAAGCACGCTGTAAAAAACAGGAGAGATATGTCCGTTGGAGAGGAAGAACAGGTCTTCGCCCTGGCCGTCCATATTGAACTCAGGCTTGTGCTTCATCACCTCGAAGTAAAGGGCAACAAGGAAATCAGTACATCCTAAAGAACCACCCGGGTGGCCCGACTGGCAGGCATGTACCATCCGTACGATGTCTCTTCGCACCTGGGTGGCTACCTGGTTTAGTTTATTTATATCTGCGTTCATACGATTTACAAAGCGGCTAAATTACTTATTTAGGGCGAATGCTCGGTTAGTTAAATTTATTAACATCTGAAGAAAAGTGTGGAAAACGTAACCTTGTCAAATTGTATTCGTAAAAAGGTGAAAAATAGTTATCTTTGGAGAAATAATTTTTCACGGATTTCTATTCGTATCAACTAAATTAACGTCTCAAACAGAGGGTTCGAATATGAAAAAAAATTTACCTAACCTGTCTAAGTTTTCAAAAATGGCAGTGTTTGCCATTGGAGTAATTGTTGCCAGCAGCGAGGCTGCGAGTGCACAGAACGGTTCAGTGGGAATTGGCACCACAGCTCCAAATCCTAAAGCAATCTTAGACTTAACATCTCCAAACAAAGGTATATTACTCCCAAGGCTTTCCGAAGCCCAGCGAGAAACATTGCTACCATCAGGGACTAGCAATGCGGGAGCCATCGGTCTTCTTATTTACAATACTACTTCCAATCGGTTTAACTACTGGTTGGGCGATAAATGGTGGGATATAGGTAATGGGCTTAATGGTCAATCTACCTATGAGCTCTGGAAAACATTTCCAGGAAACGCGGGCAAGACCGAAGCAGAGTTTTTAGCGTCGCTAAGGGGAACTGACGGACAGTCGGCTTATGAGCTTTGGAAGACATTTCCAGGGAATGCGAATAAGACTGAAACCGAGTTTTTGACCTCGATAAATGGGCAGTCAGCCTACCAGCTATGGTCTTCTCAGGTTATTAATCAGGGAAAAACCGAACAACAGTTTTTAGCATCACTTGTGGGGCCAACCGGTCCGGCTGGTCCAATGGGGCTTACTGGTCCTGCAGGTCCTGCAGGACCGCAAGGGGTACCAGGTATTCAAGGGCCGCAAGGTGATCCGGGGGCAGTAGGTCCTGCTGGTCCAGCAGGACCGCAGGGTATTCAGGGAGATCCTGGCCCAGCGGGACCAAAAGGTGATCAGGGAGATACCGGACCTGCTGGGCCTGCCGGACCGCAAGGATTACCAGGGCCACAAGGCTTGCCAGGACCAAAAGGTGATCAGGGAGATACTGGACCTGCAGGCCCGGCGGGGCCCCAGGGTATTCAAGGCCCTGCCGGCCCAGCAGGTCCAAAAGGGGATCAGGGAGATACTGGTCCTGCCGGCCCAGCTGGGTTGCAAGGTATTCAAGGCCCTGCCGGGCCAGCGGGTCCGAAAGGTGATCAGGGAGAGACTGGCCCAGCGGGGCCCACTGGGCCTCAAGGTAGTCCGGGACAACCTGGTCCACAAGGTAGCCCTGGATCTCAAGGTCCACAGGGAGCGCCAGGAGCAGACGGCGCTACTTGGTTAACGGGATCGGGTGCACTGGCACCAGACGACATCAGAGGAAAAAATGGCGACTTGTACCTGGAGTTGCTTTCGGGCGACGTATACAAAAAAGATAATGGTCAGTGGTCATACACGGGGAGTAACTTAAAAGGGCCTGTATCCTCCGACTCCTGGGCAAAAGGAGGAAATACGGCGAGTAACAGTGATTTCCTGGGCACAACGAATGGTGTAGATCTTAACCTTCGGACCTTTAATGTTACCCGTCTTACCATCAAGGGAACTTCCGGCAATGTCGGCATAGGCGAAATTAATCCTCAGGCAAAATTTGAAGTAAAAGGAACGTTCAAACTAGGTGATGGGGGATCGCAACTGAATAAGGTGATCGCAGGAAGCGTTTCTTTAGACCTGCCAGCTATCGCTCCCGGTACAGCGTATAAACAAACAATCATTGTGGGAGGGGCTGCTGGAGGAAGTGGCTCAGTGAATATTTCTCCACAAACAGAACTTCCCGACGGACTTTTGATTTCCTACAGCCGCGTGTCGGCCAATAATACCGTTGAAATCAAATTCTTCAACGCTAGTGGTGTTGCTATCGACGCAAATCCAATTGTTTTTAATGCAACAGTGATTCAATAAGATGAAGAAGAACGCACTCATATGGATTTTAGGTGCTGTCTTTTCCATGGAAGCATCGGCCCAGGTGGTCAACACCGGGCAGACGATTTCGGTGGATGCAGGGGGACTGTTTTTTGTCGATACCGATTATATCCATGAAGGAGGTCAAATTAAAAATGCCGGACTTTTTGACCTGAAGGGAGACTGGAAAAACAATTCGCTGACTTCTGTGATTTTTGCTCCTGGCTCTAGCGGTGAAGTGCTGTTGTCCGGAAACCAACAGCAGTTGGGCGGGAAGACGAAGACGAGCTTCGTTAATTTGCGATTGGCCGGTAATGGGGATAAAACATTGGGAGTGGATGCGGAAGTTGGCGGTGAACTCTATCTTGAAGACAAGCAGCTGCATGCTTCCCGATTTTCGCTTACCATTTCAAATCCGGCAATTGATGCTATCAAGAGAACTACGGGTTTTATAACAACAGATGAAAAAGGATATCTAATAAGAAAGACGAATCAGGGGGCGTCATATTTATTTCCGCTCGGTTCACTAAAGAATAACCCTAACTTCCTGTCGTATAATCCCTTATATCGGCCCATCAGCTTTGAGCCGGAGAACACGCAGGAAAATAGTTTCTCAGCAAGTCTTAACAATATCGACCCTTCCTTAGAAGGTTTTGATCGAAACAGGAAACGTTACGATATTGAAAGTGTGTCCGATCGTTACTTCTACTTGATCAGTCACAATTTTGGATCCTCCAAATTCAACGTCCGCTTTTATCAGAATAAAGATCTGGAGAGCAATACTCCTCAAGTGATCAATTGGGGGAGCTATTCCATGTGGGAGAAATTGCCATCTTCGGTGGAAGACGGAAACTTTGATGTGGGGCTAAACAGGAGCTTGGTGTATACCTCTGCGCAGCTGATCAATCAGATGCCCATCACTTTTGCAAGTACCACTGATCTCAGCAATCCATTTACGTTTTTCAACGCATTTTCTCCTGACGGAGATGGAAGAAACGATACCTGGACAATCGGGAATATCGATTATTTCCCTCAAAACGATCTGACGATCTTCAACAGGTGGGGAGATGAAGTGTTCAGAACGAGTGGTTATAGCAATGCCGGAGCCTGGGACGGAGGTAACATGCAGGCAGGGACCTACTTCTATGTTCTGAACGTGAAAATCAACGGTGACACGAAGACTTACAAGGGATTCATCACCATGATAAAGAAAGATTAAAATGAAACGCTATCTACCAACGGTCTTTCTGCTGTTCCTTTCGACGTTTGTAGTTGGACAGCAAGATGCACAATACAGTCAATACATGTTCAATACGATGGTAGTTAATCCAGCTTATGCAGGCTATAGGGAAACTATCAACGCAAGTCTCCTCCATCGGGATCAGTGGACGGGATTACAGGGGGCACCGAAAACTCAATCGCTGGTATTGGACGGTGCCTTTGGAAGGGACAACAAAGTAGGATTAGGACTGGCGGTGGTGAATGATAAGATCGGGCTGCAACGGCAGAGTTCGGTTTATGTAAATTATGCGTACCGCCTTCCAGTAGGTGAAGAAGGAGCGCGGCTATCCTTTGGTCTGGCGGCAGGTATTGGTCAATACGTTTTAAATGCTTCTGATGCGACCTTCGCTGATCCCAACGATCCCAATCTGGCAGCTAATCAGACGCATTTTGTTCCTGATGGCCGTTTTGGAATTTATTACAGTGACAATCGCTTTTACGCAGGGGTCTCGGCAGTTAATCTTATGTCGAAGGCCATGAACTACCAGGAGATAGAAAGAGACTCGGAGATAGGAAGAGGAAACACTGTTGTGCGGCAGGGCAGACATTTCTTTTTAACAGCCGGATACCTGGTTAATTTGAATGAGGACTTTAAGTTTAAACCCTCCTTTCTTATAAAAGAAGACACTAAAGGCCCTACTAATCTGGATGTTAACTCTTTCTTTCTGGTGAAAGAATCTTTCTGGATTGGAGCTTCCTACCGGACGGGTGTTAATTTGTGGAAAAAAAGCAGTTTGAATAGCGGAACTTTTCACCAAAATTCGGTGGTAGGTGTGGTAGAAACATATTTTTCAAATAAGTTCCGTGTAGGGTATGCTTATGATTACTCTTTATCCGATCTTGGAAATTACTCCAACGGAACTCATGAAATATCATTAGGAGTGGTATTAAATGGAAACAAGAAAAGTACAGCGCTGCTTACACCACGCTACTTTTAGTCTTGTAACATGACCGTTAAAAAACTATTGCTTGTATTCTTAATTAGTTCGGCTGCCTTATTAATTCCTGGGAACATTTTTTCGGATAACATTAAAAAGGCAAACAAGTACTATGAAAAGTACGACTACAAGCTTGCTTTAGATATCTATGAAGACATCATGCGCAAAAAACCTTCCCTTGAGGTTGCGCAAAAACTAGCGAATTGCTATAGGTTTATAAACGATACAGAAGGGGCAGAGCGGGCATACGCGCAGGTACTGACCTTCAGCGGATTTGATCCCATCAATTACAAATATTACGCCGACGCGCTGAAGCAAAATGGAAAATTTGAAGAAGCTAAGCGCAACTACACCCTTTGGGGCCAAAATGCACCTGCTCAGGCCGGAGAAGCAACGAGATTGGCTAATTCAACGGATGTTGCCAGAATGTGGGCGGAAAACCCCGACCAAAATGTAAAAATCGAGAACGCATCTGCGCTGAATACGCCGTATTCTGAATTCTCACCGGTCATTTACAAAGAAGGCATTGTTTTCACCTCAGACCGACTATTTTCTCAAAAAACCAAAGGCAAAAAGAAGGAAGAAATATTTGGCTGGACCGGAAATCCGTACCTGAAGATATATCAACTTACTAGCCTAAATGGGGGGAACCTACAGCCGTTCTCTTCAGTTTTGAATGAAGATTATCACAACGGACCTGCTGTGTTCACTAATAGCGGGGACCTTGTATTTTTTACAAGGACCGAAGCACCTAAGGGTAAAAAGAAAGATCGTCCATCCATCGTGACAAAAAAGATTTACTACTCCCGTCAAAGTGGTAATACCTGGGAAAGTCCCCGACCCCTTGAATTAAACAGTCCCGATTATTCAATACAGCATCCTGCTTTAAGCCCGGATGGTTCAATCCTCTATTTTGCATCTGATATGCCTGGGGGGCTTGGGGGAATGGACCTTTATGCATCCAAAAAGACAGAAAATGGAGCTTGGGGACAACCTGTAAATTGTGGTCCCAATATCAATACAGCAGAGGATGAAGTGTTTCCCGTAGTAAGAAGCGACGGGCGTTTTTATTTTTCATCAAAAGGACATGTTGGAATGGGTGGCCTGGATATTTTCACTGCCCAGGGTAGTTATAATACGTTCAAGCTCCCAGAAAATCTGAAGACGCCGACAAATTCAACCAAAGACGATTTTGGAATTTTATTCCTTGGCGAATTCAATGGCTATTTTTCCTCTAATCGCGGCGGTGGAAAGGGACTTGATGATATTTATAGTTTTTCTATGGACGTTTCCAAGCCAGTGTTTGCTATCAAGGGCGAAGTTGTAGATAAAGCAACAGGAAGCGCCTTGAGCAATACAGAAGTTGTATTAGTAAATAAAACGACGGGAGAACAAACAAGAGCACTGTCAGACGCGGCCGGAAAGTTCTATTTCGAGCTGGAGCCTGAGATGGATTATGTAGTGAGTGGGAACAGGGATAAACTTTATTCTCGGCAAGAGGGGCAAATATCCACTAAAGGACTCAAAGAGTCGACTGTCTTTGATGTTCAGTTTGAGCTGGAAAAGGCAGAGGACGATGTATATTTGGTAAGACTGGATAATATCTACTACAATTTTAATAAATGGAATATCCGCCCCGATGCGACCGATGAGCTCAACAAGGTAGTCTCTTTCATGAATAAAGTGACGGGGGTTAATATCGAGATGCGTTCGCACACGGATGCTCGGGGAAAGGCAGCGTACAACAAGTGGTTGTCTCAGAAGCGGGCAGAATCTGCTATTCGATATCTGGTAAACCGAGGTGTTGCTAGCTCGAGATTAAGCGCTGTAGGTTTAGGAGAAACTGAATTAGTGAATCGTTGCAGTGATGGCGTGAAATGCTCAGAGCGGGAGCACCAGCTTAACAGGCGTACAGAGTTTAAAGTTGTAAAAATTAAGCCGGAAAATGCAGGGATGCCTACTGCGGTAGCGGTAAGCTCACGGAAAAAGTAGAAAGGAAAAGCCCGCTTCGTCAGAAGCGGGGCTCACAGTATCAGGCATTTAGCAGGTCAAGAACTTGCTTCGACGATTCTTTAGTATCTACCTTATCAATTATTTTCTTAATGGTGCCCTCTTTGTCTATGATAAAGGTCTTCCTGGCAGTTCCCATATATTTTTTTCCGTACATATTCTTTTCTACCCAAACCCCGTAGTCGTTCACAATCTTTTGATCAGTATCGGCAATCAAGCTGAAGGGGAGTTGATACTTGCTAATAAACTTCTGGTGTGATTGCTCGTCGTCGGTGCTTACGCCGATGACGGTAAAGCCTTTTTGTTGCAGCGATTGGTAATTGTCGCGAAAATCGCAAGCCTCAGCCGTACAGCCCGGAGTATCGTCTTTAGGGTAGAAGTAAAGAATTACATCTTTACCAAGAAAATCACTAAGAGAAACGGTGTTCCCATTCTGATCTTTCGCTGTGAATACCGGAGCCTTGTCTCCTTCTTTTAATTCTGACATAGTTTTATTTATAAAATGATGCGGTATAAGTCCTTGAATTCATCTTCATATCAGTAACTATTAACTGGAATAGATGTTTTCCGGAAGAAGTCCGGTAGTCGAAGCTATGTTTCAGTGTGGCTGTCTTTGCGTCAAACTCCATTAATACCCATTGCCCATCGATCGTTGCCGAGTAGGACCGTATTCCGGATAAATTATCAGATATTTTAAATACTATTGAGGCGAGTCCCTTCATTGACTTGGCATCACTGATATTAACAGGGCGGATACTTGGAGGGACGGTATCAACAGTTACGTAGAAACTACCGAAACTTCGCGGACTCGCTTTAACAAAACCATCCTTTTCATCGAAGCTGCCTCCCTGGGATATTCCTCTCGTATCTACAATCAGCGCCTTGCCCAACAAGTGCTGGGGAAGGCCTGTTTCTGGCTTGATCCACAGATCGTAGTTGGTATGCAGGGGAGTTAGTCGGTTATGAACATCGTGCACCGAAGAATAGCCGGCACGACGGTTTTTTTTAGCATACTGAAAGGTGATATCCGAATAAAGAGTGCCTTTGGGGACTGATATTTTAACCAAGTCTGTACTAAAGTTATTATCGCTTCCAAAGGTAAATTTTTGCTGTCCTGTCGGAGCTTCTGCCTGAATAAACGATGCTGGATTTCTTTTTACTCTGAAAGAAAGGGTACTCGTATTTCCGCGGGCATCTTTTATGACGTACCGCATCTGGTGTATGCTGTCGTCCCGAAGTGCAACTATCCCGCGGTTGACAGCCTTTTTGTAAATCTGAAGCGGATTCCCCGGCTCGATGAAACTCTTTTGGACAGTTCGCTTGTAAAGGATATAGGCCGGGTAGTCGATATGAGAATTAATAGCTCTGGTGTTATGAAAAGCAAACTTTTCCTGAGCAGAAGCGTAGATAACTTCATTATCCAGGTATAGTTCTATCGAGTAAACTCCATTTTTATTTCCGCCGGGAACCTGCTGATCATAGGTCATAATGCCAAATCCTACCTCTCCGTCAAACTGAATTACAGGAGATTGGTTCAAATGGTAATTTCCATCGCCACCTACCAGCTGAAAATACTGCGAAGGAGTTTTCTCACTAAATGGAGCTCCTCCCAAGCGATACATGTACATTCCCGTCAAAATGGGTTTAACCCTGTCAGGTACTTCCAAACCAAAAAGCTGTGGATTGATTGTTTCCTCGGTTCGGGTATCCCGGAGCTCAAAGTGCAGATGCGGCCCACCGGAGCTGCCCGAGTTGCCCGACCAGGCAATAATGTCACCTTTTTTTACCGGAATTTCGATAGGAAGCAAGGGGAAATCGACTTCAAAGCTCTGTTTTCGATATTGATAGTCATTAACAGTTTGGAAGATGCGATCATTAAACCTCTGCAAATGTGCATAAACAGAAGTATAGCCATTGGGATGGGTAATATATACCGCATATCCAAAGCCTCCGGCTTGTACCCTTAATCGGGATACAAAACCATCAGCAACTGCGTATACGGGATATCCTTCCCGCTGGTTCGTTCGGTAATCCAGCCCCGAGTGGAAATGGTTCCCTCGTATCTCTCCAAAGGAACCTGCAAGGGATGGAGCAAGATCGAGGGGTGGTCTAAAATCGTTTGGATAGGCCTTGCTGACCAAGATATCCTGAGCTATAGTGACGGTACCGCTTAAGGTAAGTAGTATGAATAGTAGTGCGCTTGTGTTAATCTTATTTAATCTCAAAATCCAATAACTTCTCATTTTCCAAATAACCTGTAAGCCTGTCTCCAATTTTCACTCTTCCGACTCCATGAGGTGTACCAGTGAAAATGAGATCTCCTTTTTTCAAAGTAATGTATTGGGAGATAAAGGCAATCAACCTCTCAAACGAAAAAATCAGATCTTTTGTGTTGCCTTTTTGCACTGTTTGATCGTTCACTTCCAAATGGAAATTGAGGTTGTAAAGGTCGGAGAATTGGGATTTTGAAAAGAAGTTACTGATAGGAGCAGAATTGTCGAAGGCTTTGGCAAGTTCCCAGGGGAGGCCTTTTTCTTTGTGTTGTTGCTGCAAATCTCTGGCTGTGAAGTCAACGCCCAACCCGATTTCCTCGAAATAGTTGCCGGCAAACTTTTCCGAAATGTGCTTTCCTTCTTTCGAAATCTTCAGTACAATTTCGATCTCGTGATGAATTTCCTGGGAGAAGTCGGGGTGATAGAAAGGCTTATTATCTTTTAAAACAGCTGTGTCGGGCTTCATAAAGATAACCGGAACAGCAGGAACGGGGTTATTCAACTCTTTGGCGTGCTCAGCATAATTACGCCCTACAGCTATAATCTTCATGCTGCGAAGATATTAAACATAGCTTTAGTAAAGGAGTGTTACATGATAGAAATCCGCTTCACTACGGTTTCGTTGCCTACCACCAACCGGATGAAATAGTATCCGCTGTTCAGCTTGGAGGCAATAGGAAAGGAGTTCACTTGTTCTCCTGCAGGTATACGCTGTGAAAGCAGGGTAGCAATTTCGTTTCCCAAAACATCCATAATCTTAATGGTAACGTTTGAATCCTTATTAACCGAGTAGGACAAGTTTAACTGGTCCGCAACCGGATTTGGGTAAACTTTTACGTTGCTTACTACTTTCAAATCAGGACTGGCTGGTTTAGCAGTGGAAGTCGTGCTACTAGTACCGGCAGGCTTTATGGCAGCAGGTTTGAATGGGACAATGTTTACAGCTACCCCGTTTTTCAAATACGCAGGCTTGTCCTTCCGAGTATCTGTAATTTTGGTAGTTACTTTTATTGTCGCTTTTTTGGCCGTATCCACCCCCTGTTGAACCATAAGCCCACTTATCCTACTGTTGTATGCGTGTGCAGTAAACAGTAGTAAGTAAAATGTAGTTGCAAGTGAGTAAAATTTTTTCATCCAGCGTGTTTTAACAAAGCTATCAATAAAAAAAATAAAATCTTAACCTTAACCTTTTTCTTAGATTCTTTTAACAATATTTAACAAAAGTTGAGCCGATATGTCGGAAATGTTTTTAAAAAACATTGAAAATCAACATTGTTTAGTTGTTTTAGTTCTGTACTTTTGTGCCCGTTTATAACAAATAGATAGGTGGCAAATCATAAAGACCTTCACAAACTGTCCGCCGCGGGCTTGCTCATAAGTTTAGGGATAATTTACGGCGATATTGGTACCTCACCGTTATACGTTTTCAAAGCAATAGTTGGCGACAGGTTAATTACGACAGATTTAATTTTAGGAGGACTATCCTGCATCTTCTGGACGTTGACTCTTCAGACTACGATCAAGTACGTCATCATAACGCTTCGGGCAGACAATAAGGGAGAGGGTGGTATTTTCTCATTGTATTCGCTGGTAAAGCGAAGGGCAAAATGGTTGGTTATTCCAGCGATGATCGGGGGATCTTCGCTGTTGGCGGATGGAATGATTACCCCACCGATTACAGTGTCAGCTGCAATCGAGGGACTTCAAATCTTCTACCCCGACCTGCAGACCATTCCGATCGTTATTGTAATCATTACGCTGCTTTTTATTATACAGCAATTCGGAACCTCCTTGGTGGGAAGGGCTTTTGGTCCCTTGATGCTAGTATGGTTTACCATGATGGCCGTAGTGGGAAGTTTGTATGTGGTACAGTTTCCTGAGATACTAAAAGCGGTGAATCCGTACTACGCTTACCACATACTCAGCACCAACCCCGCCGCATTATTTATAATAGGAGCTGTATTCTTGTGTACAACAGGTGCCGAGGCTCTTTATTCTGACCTGGGTCACTGTGGCAGATCGAATATCCGGATTAGCTGGATCTATGTTAAAAGTTGTTTACTGCTGAATTACTTCGGACAAGGTGTTTGGTTGTGGCAGCATCAGGGAGGACGTCTTCAAGATGGCGAGAATCCCTTTTATCTGATCTTTCCGCCCGAGTTCCTTTGGTTTGGGATTGGTATTGCAACCCTGGCCGCCGTTATTGCCAGTCAGGCGATGATATCAGGATCTTTTACCTTGATTTCAGAAGCAGTACGCCTGAACCTATGGCCGAAGGTGAAAATTAATTACCCTTCCAATCAAAAGGGGCAATTGTACGTACCTTCTATCAACTGGCTTTTGTGGTTCGGATGTTTGGTGGTAATTTTCATTTTCAGACGATCTGAAAACATGGAGGGCGCCTATGGGCTGGCTATTACGTTGACATTCATGATGACCACCATCTTAATGTGCGTTTATCTGCAAAGAAAGAAGTTCCCAACTTATTTAATTCTACTATTTGCCATAGTCTATGGCCTTTTAGAGCTTACTTTCCTAACCGGTAACCTAGCCAAATTCCTCCACGGAGGATGGTTTACCATGCTTCTATCGATGGTGATCTTTTCGGTGATGTATGCCTGGACTAATGCTCGTCGTATTAAAAACCGTTACGTAAAGTTCGTGGAGATTGAGGATTACTATCAGATCATCAGTGAACTTACTGAAGACTCGTCGGTGCCGAAATACGCTTCCCAACTAGTATATCTAACGAGTGCGAATTTCAACTCAGAAATAGAGTCAAAGATCATGTACTCCATTTTGCAAAAGCAGCCAAAGCGGGCAGACGTCTACTGGCTTGTGCATGTAGATGTGACAGACGAACCGTATACAACAGAATATAAAGTTGATTTTCTGATTCCGGGAAAACTGATCAGAATCGATTTCAAATTAGGATTCCGTATTGAACAACGAATTAATGTCCTGTATCGCCTGGTAGTAGAAGACCTCGTTAGACGTGGAGAAGTCGACATTACAAGTAAATACGAGTCGCTTAACAAATACAAAATTGTGGGGGATTTCCGTTTCGTAGTCCTCGAGAAAGTTCTATCGAGATCGAATCGTCTGAACCTGAGAGAGCGGCTTATTATGGCGTATTACTTTATCCTTAAGCGGCTGAGTCTTTCGGAGGAGAGGGGTTTTGGATTGGATTTAAGTTTTGTAACGGTAGAAAAAGTGCCGCTGATTATCTCGAATCCGGATAATATCAATTTGAGAAGAATTGAATAAACAAATAAAGCGGGATGTCCCGCTTTATTTGTTTTAGATAGTCTTGTGTAGTTTGCTGTTCTTATAACTGTAGCTGAAGTAAATTACCAGTCCGATAGCTAACCAGATCAGAAACCTTTCCCAGCTTTGGTACCCTAGTTCTGTCATCAAATATAGACAACTGAGCATGCCAAGTACAGGTATCAATGAAAGATTTTTCAGAAATGAAAGGGCCGACATTACCAGTGCCAGGATCAGGAAAAGAAAATACGGAAGACTATCTTTATAGGTATGCCAATCGCCCGAGTAGCTGAACAAGTCTGCTATCGAACCTCGAAAAACAAACAATCCTGCAAGGAAGAGCCCCGGAACAATGAATTTGGAGTTGATGTAGGGAATTCGAAACTTTCCTGGCCGTCTTTCCGGATCTTTCTCCAAAACCAGTACACCGCCGCACACAAGTACGAAAGCAAAAAGGGTTCCGATGCTTGTCAAGTCTGTTACCTCCGTCAGGTTCATGAAAAGGGCAGGTACCGCTACCACGATTCCTGTCACGATAGTGGAGAATGAGGGCGTTCTGTATTTGGGATGAATGCGTGAAAAAGCCTTGGGCAGCAGGCCGTCTCTGCTCATGCTCATCCAAATTCTGGGTTGTCCCATTTGAAAGATCAGGAGAACACTTGCGGTTGCGATGACCGCACTGACTGAAATAATGTAGCTGATATTATCTAGTCCGATCCTTTTGAAAACAAAGGCCAAAGGATCTCCCACCTGCAGTTCGCTGTAGTTCACCATCCCGGTAAGGACAAGGGCAATCAGAATGTAGAGGACCGTACAGATGATGAGCGAATAGATCATTCCTTTTGGAAGGTCCCGCTGCGGGTTTTCGCATTCTTCGGCAGTGGTAGAAATGGCATCAAAACCGATATAAGCGAAAAATACTCCGGAGACCCCCTTCATTACTCCCGTAAAACCGTTGGGCATAAAAGGCGACCAGTTCTCCGGCGTAACGTAGAAGAAACCGAGAACAATCACCGCTACGACCACCCCTATTTTTAAAAGCACCATCGCGTTAGTGACTCTTTTCGTTTCGCGTATACCGATATAAACCAAATAGGTGATAAGGGCTACAATCAGCAGCGCGGGTAGGTCTGCTATCAGCCTGAAATTGCCAAAACCAGGAGCAGCATTCCACGCGGCAGCATTGAACTTCATTGCGTCCGTAATCTCCGTAATCTTTCCAGAGGCGTTAAGTTGCTGAAGGCTCTCGTTTGCCCTAAAGGCAGAGAGGTAGTCCATAGTGAGATAGGAGGGGACGTGAATCCCGAAACCTTCTAAAAGATTAGTGAAGTACTCACTCCAAGAAATAGCCACTGCGATATTGCCAATTGCATATTCCATCAACAAGTCCCAGCCAATGATCCAAGCTATGAGTTCCCCGAATGATGCATAAGCATAGGTGTATGCACTGCCGGATACCGGGATTCGCGAAGCAAATTCAGCATAACAAAGGGCAGAAAAACCGCAGGTAATGGCTGTAAGTATGAAGAGTATTGTCACTCCAGGTCCACCATTAAAAGCCGCTTCGCCAATCGTTGAAAAAATGCCGGCGCCAATGACTGCTGCGATCCCCATAAACGTGAGGTCTCTTACAGTCAGCACCTTGTTGAGTTGGGCTTTGCCCATTTCCGGATTCTCTCCGTCACCATACCCCTGATCTACATCCGCCAGAATTTTAGAAATGGGCTTTTTTCGTAAGTAGTTCTTCTGCATTCAGTAATTTAACCTGTCGTAAACATAAAAAATATTTAGCTTTGAAGCTCATTTAACCATGAATAATGCATAGAAGTCTGGTTTTGTTGTTAAAAAGGCACAGATCCTTCCTTATCCCATTTTTACTGTTTATTGTTCTGGGAGCAGCATTGCAATTAGTGTTTAAAAAATCGGAGCTTTTCCTGATCGTAAACCGCAACCACAACGAAGGCTGGGACAGTTTCTTTCTTGCTTATACCTGGCTGGGAGACGGTATTACAATCGTAGTTGCCGCTCTGCTGGTAAGTTTACTGAAGTATCGCTACACCGTGTTAATCATGCTTGCCTATCTCTATACCTCGCTGGTTGCGCAGTTGCTAAAATATCTATTCAACTCGCCACGCCCGGTTAAATTTTTCGAGGGCGGCGAAAAGATCAGGCTTATTGAAGGATTAAGTGTTTACTCCTGGAAGAGCTTCCCCTCGGGTCATACGGTTTCTGCTTTCGCATTTGCTGTTGTTATTGCTTACCTGATCCCCCAAAAGAAATGGGGCTGGCTGATATTTTTACTCTTTTTGCCGGTCGCTTTTTCGCGCGTATACCTTGCCCAGCACTTCTTTCAGGATATTTACGCCGGGGCAGTGATTGGCACACTGCTAACTTTTCAATTAATTGTTTGGTTGGAAAACCAAGGCTGGTACAAATCAGAAAAGCTGGAAGGGAGGTTGTTTGGGTAAGCTGAAAATCAATGGAATTGTAGTGTTTTTAGTGAGTCTGGTTTTGCTCCTGCTGAATCTGGGCCAGCCCATGATTTACATACTGGATGAGGCAAAGAATGCGGAATGTGCGCGGGAAATGTTGGTGAGCGGCGACTTCTTTGTTCCTAATTTCAATGGCCAGCTAAGAACGGATAAGCCGCCCTTGCATTACTTCTTCATGGTGCTCTCGTACAAGATTTTTGGAGTTTCAGCCTTTTCTGCGCGTTTTTTCTCGGCAGTATTCGGAGCACTTACGGTGTTGATCAGCTTCCTTTTTACCCGTCGATATCTGGGGGAAACAGCATCATGGCTGACAGCACTGATCTTAATAGCCTCTTTGCACTTTAACTTTCAGATGCGGCTTGCCGTGCCCGATCCCTACCTTATTTTCTTCATGACGGCCTGCTTTATGTGCTTTTATTTGTACTATTCCGATGGGAAAAAGCAATGGTTATGGCTGATGTATGCCGCTTTCGGATTGGGAGTATTAACCAAGGGACCAGTAGCTATTGGCCTGCCCGGGCTGGTCATGTTTTTGTTTTTACTGATCAGCAGGAACTTCAATGTTTCCAGAATCAAGTCTTTTCATATTCCGGCTGGTACCGTGATTGTGCTTTTGATAGCCCTACCCTGGTATCTGCTGAACTATATCAGGACCAATGGAGAGTGGACGGAGGGATTCTTTTTGAAACACAATCTGCAGCGGTACACTGATACAATGGAGGGGCATGGTGGCTTTTTTCTTCTACCAATTATCATGGTTGTGTTAGGACTGGTGCCTTTTGGGGTGTTTGGAATACAATCAGTTTTGAAGAGCTGGAAAGAGCGGCACAACCACTTTCTCTTATTTAGTCTGATAATCGTAGCGACCATTGTTATCTTTTTTTCTTTTTCTCAGACCAAGCTACCTAACTACACCGCCCCGGCTTATCCCTTTGCTGCTATTCTCATTGCTTTTCTATTGAAAGACCTGGATCAGCGCGTGTTTAAGAGCAGCGCTTTTTTGGCAGCCTTCGGATTTTATACTTTCCTTGCACTAGCAATTCCTGCAGGAGTTTTTATCGCTTTCCGCCTGGATCCAAAAATGGAGGCCTTCGCCTACCTGGCGCTTTACTTCCTGCTGTTGCCGGCCGGAGCCCTGTTAGGCTGGCGTTTTTTGAAGTCGGCACAATACAACAATTTTATCTACGCAGTGTCCCTTTCGTTTGTTGTTACCAATATTTTGTTCTTTGCGTTTGCTTATCCGGCTGTTTACTCCAAAAACCCCGTGAGTGCTTCTTTTGAGGCGCTGCAAAAGCAGGAAGAACTAGTCTACTACAAAATGATGAATCCTGCTTACGTTTTCAATTTGAAGCGAGTGATTCCCGGATTCCACACGGTGGAAGAGTTGAAAAGCTACGTTGATGAGCACCCACATGCGTTAATTATCAGCCGTGAGAAATATCAGGCCGAAATTGATTCAGCATTCAAGGTGAAAGTCGTGTTTGAGCAGCAGGATACTTTTGAAAAACCTGTCACAGTCATCCTCCAGAAAAGTAAGAATTAGTGCCTTCGTCGGCGCCGCCAAAGAATGTAGATTATACCAATAAGGATCAGGAGTACACCTGCAGAAATAATTATCTTTCTTTTTCCTCCCGGCGGAGTTTCCCCTGTTGTATTTTCAGGATTGGTAAATTGAGTGGCGACATCTGCGTCCGCGGGAAAGCGAATTGAATGGAAAAAAGTTCTACTTTCCGGGAGTGCGTACTCCCGATGGATATCTTTGAATAGATACTGAAAAGTGTAAGTGTTGCCCTCCTCATGCAGGATGCGGATATTGCGGTATTGCTTGCCGCTGCCGCTGTCAACCGCCAGGGTAAGATCTTTTACCTTCAGTTTTCCTACTGTGGTATCTCGTTCGTTTAAAATTGATCCGCCTGCAGAAGTGGAGAGTAGCCTATTCCGAAAGTCGTCGTAATATCTTTTTAGGTGGCGCTCTTTTTCAATATCCGGGGTGGTTTTGGGATTGTCGGGAGATATGGTGATCTGGATAGTTCCAAAGGGAGCATCCGAGCTGATTAGAGTTTGACCCAGTGTATCTTTTCTTTCGAATTTCTCGGGAAGAGACACTTGAATTACGGGATCTATGCGGTACATTTTCCATTCCTGCGCAATTGCAGCCATAGAAAAGAGTACAAATATATAGGTGAGATGAAGGTATTTCATGCCAGTTTTAACCAGAGGAGGGGCTAAATGTTTGGCGGGGAGGAGAGCGCAGACAGCGTTATAAACGCTGTCTGCGTTGGAAGAACATCATCCGCGCTATTGGCGGAACTGGCAGTCCGGTTGGTTTTATTCTCTAGTTTCAGCCCTCCAGCTGCTCTAGTTCCTTACGGATAAATTTGGCCAGCTGGTGCACATAATCCTGGCTGAAATCAAACTTGATACCTGCCGTCTTATAGATCTCCTTGATTGTTTTTGTATAGCCCAGTTTCAAGGCTGCGAGGTACTTTTGAAGGCCTTCTTCCGGATTTTCCTTGTAGTTTTTCCATACTGCAATGGCGCCGAGTTGCGCGATGGCATACTCGATGTAGTAGAATGGCACCTCGAAAATGTGCAGCTGTTTCTGCCAGAGGTTTTCGAGGGCTTCTTCGTAGCCCTTCCAGTCGGCGAAGTTATACCCAAACGGTTCAAAAATTTCCTTCCAGGCTTCTCTGCGCTGCTCGGTAGTATGATTGGGATTCGTGTAGATCCAATGTTGAAACTGATCAACTACCGCAACCCAGGGAAGGGTTTTCAGCACGTCCCTTAGCTGGTCTTTTTTAGCACGTTTCAGATCTTCCTCATTATCAAAGAAGACCTCCCATTTATCCATCGAAATCAGCTCCATACTCATAGAAGCTAATTCGGCTACTTCGGAGGGGAGATGTTTGAAGTCGTTCAATTCAAGATCCGAGGAGATGAACGTATGCACGGCGTGCCCTCCTTCGTGCACCATCGTCGTGAGATCGCGAAAGGTGTTGGCAGAATTCATGAAGATGAAAGGCGCTCCTGTTTCCGAGAGCGGATAGTTATAGCCTCCTGGTGCTTTCCCCTTCCGGCTTTCCACGTCGAACAGGTTATTGGCCTGCATGATTCTCAGGCGCTCGCCCAGGTAAGGGTTAAGGCCTTCAAAACAGCTGATAGATTTTTCGATCAGCTCCTGTCCGTTGTTGAAAGGTTTTAGAGCAGGTTTGCCCGAAGGATCTACGTCCATATCCCAGGGGCGGAGGGTATCCAATCCCAGCGCTGCTTTTCGCTTGTCAGCTTCTTTTTTGAGTATCGGTACAATTTCGCGTTCTATCGCCGCGTGGAATTTATAGCAGTCGTGCGGCGTGTAATCAAAACGACCCAGCGCATGGAACATATAGTCGCGGAAGTTTTCAAAACCTGCGTTCAGTGCAACCTGGTGACGTAGTTTCAGCAGTTCATTAAAAAGCTCGTCCAGCTGATCTTTGTCCTGTAATCTTCTTGCAGTGATCGCCTCCCAGGCCTTCTGCCGTTTGTTTCTGTCGGTATCTTTCAGAAATACAGAAGCTTGTTCCAGCGTGTATTCTTTGTCGTCGATCACCACACTCATCGCTCCTGTAATGGCCTGATATTTCTGTTGCTTAACCTGGATTTCAGTTAAGATAGGGACGTTCTCCTCCCTGAAAAGCTCCAAAGCTCTTTTGATTCCTCTGATGTAGACGAAGTATTTGTCCTTATCTAGTTTATCAGTAAAGGGACTGGCGATGAATTTCTTATTCAGTTCATTAGCGATCGGCGCTATTTTAGGTTCGATCTCTGTGGCAAAATATTGAAAGTCCTGTAGTAGCTGCTCATTCGCGGTATCGCAGGTCATTCTGATATATCTCCAGGCAAAATCCTCTTCCAGCACAGCCTCGAGTTCACTTCTGTTCTGAAGCCATTTTTCAAGATCCTCCACCGACTGGATTTCTCTGTTTCTCAATTCATCAAACAGAGGCTCCAATGTTTCCCATTTTATTTCAAGGTTTTGCGGGACAAAAACACGTGGTTTTTTCTCGATAATCATGATCGTATTTTTTAATTGTCGGAATAGTTAAAACTGTACGAAGTTAAACCAAAATACGAGCATCTTGTTGTCAAACTCTTTTTTCGCGATAGAAATTGGTTGAGAGTTCTTCAATCCCGGTTTTATAGGGAACCGCTGTTATTTTAAATGCTTTTTCAAACTTCTCAGAGTTGAATTGGTAGTCATATTGATACTGATAGTACATTTCTACTGTGCCTTGTATTGTTGGGTTAAAGAGGCCGAGGGTTTGTAGCATAAGTTTGTTCACCCTCGTGAATTTTGGTTTCTCTTCAAAAGCCTCTGCAGCTAGTGTAATAAAGTTTCGTCCTTTCAAAGATTTCGCTGTAGGTAAATGCCATGTCTGATTGTCGCTATCCGGGTTCTGTCCAAGCAGATAAACTGCTTTAGCGGCATCGGGAACGTAAATGAAAGAATGTAGGGTGTCGGGATTGCCGAGCCACATGGCCTTTTGTTTTTTGGAGAACTTAGTCAACACCATCATGTCAAAAAAGCTGTTCATAGAATCAGTGGCTCCATAAAAATCAGGAGCCCGGGCAATACTTGCCCGAAGATTTCCCGCTTTAACTTCGTCCATCAACTGCCTGGCGATCTGCGCTCTTACTTCTCCTTTTTTACTGATTGGATTGTAGGGCGTTTCCTCCGTCATTTCGCCTTCCACCAATCCGTACATGTAGACATTATCGAAGAAAATAAGGCGGGTATTTGTCTCTTTCACGGCGTTGATTACATTCGTCATCACGACGGGCCACTGTTGCTGCCAAACCGTAATGTCGTATTTCAATCCTGCACAAAGGTACACTACTTCTGAACCTTTTACTGCGTTTAGAACTTCAGCGTAGCTGAGCAGATCAGCTTTCATCCAACTGGTATGGGAATTTTGAGAAGATACAGGCCGGCGGCTAACCAGCCTAACCGAGTGCTGATGCTGTTCTAACTGTCTGCAAAGAGCGTTGCTTACCGGTCCTCCGGCTCCTAATATCGTATGCATGATTTATCTTATTTGTTCAAGACAAAGCTAGTCAGGTGTTTCTGTCGGAAACGTTAACAAAAGATAATTAATCAGGGGCTTTGAAGGGTTTCTAAAAGTGAAATGTGTGGTTTCATAATCCGGCTCCTGATCCGGGACAGGGAGACCGGCGTGATGCCGAGGTAGTTGGCGATGTAGTGCTGAGGAATGCGGGCTAAAATATCGCTCCGGCTGCTTAGCAGCTCGAGGTAACGCTGTTCGGGAGTTTGGGTCACAAATGAAAATACGCGATCATCGTAACAGCAGAGGTAGTATTCCGCAACTGTTCGCCCAAACCGTTCCATTTTATACTTAATCCGGGAGTCTTCTAAGAGCAGTTGCAGCGACTTCTTTGAGAAAACAATCAACTCCGTATTTTCCATTGCTTCCACATAGGTAATAGAAGGTGTCTCAGTAAGAAAACTCTTATAGCTACTGATCAACTCGTTTTCAAAGCTAAAGTAAGTCGTTACTTCTGTGCCGTCTTTTACATAATAGCAGCGTACCGTCCCCTGAAGAATGAAGCCCACTTCCTGACACACTTTCCCCGCTTCCATGAAGAAAGACTTTTTCTTTAGCTTTTTAAGCTCCAGAACGGGGAGGAAAATAGCCCATTCTTCGTCTGTAAACGACACAAACTTTTCGAGGAATTTTCGGTAAATGTTGCCCTGAATTTCCGATATCATTTTAAGAGGTGTTTAACCTAAATTACGGGAATATACATCTAAAAGAAAGCATATAGCAAAAACGACCGACGCTATCCCGTTGGTAGTACCGAAGGCCAGGTTTACCCTGCTTAAATCATCAGGTTTTACCAGGCGGTGCTGATAAATGAGAAGGCCAATAAAGAAGACTACTCCCGCAATGTAAAATCCGCCAAGCTGCGTAATAAATAGGGGGATAATGACGAAAACTACGCAAAGCACATGGAGTAGGGTTGAAACCAGCAGCGCTTTTTTTCTGCCCAATACAGAGGGGATGGAATACAGGTTGGCGCTTTTGTCAAACTCATCGTCCTGAAGCGCATAAATTATATCAAAGCCGCCTACCCAGCAAATTACAGCAAGGGAGAAAAATATAGGTAAAGCGGCAAATTCTCCTGTCACCGACAGGTAGGCGCCTAGTGGTGCTAGCCCAAGGCCTACTCCCAGGATCAGGTGACAAAGGGGAGTGAAGCGCTTAGTGAAACTATAGCCAAGTACTACGGCAAGTGCCACAGGAGAAAGAAAAAAGCAAAGGGTGTTTATAAAGTAGGTTGCAAATACGAAGAGCACGCAATTGATCAGCGTAAAAATCAAGGCGTTTTTAGCGGGAATTCGTCCCGCAGGGATATCCCGAACTGCAGTTCTCGGGTTTTTAGCATCGAAATTACGATCCAGGTATCGATTAAAGGCCATAGCCGCATTGCGTGCGAAAACCATACACAATATCATCAGCCCCAGCTTTACCCAACTAAAGGTATAGTCCGTGGTGCTTAAGGCAAGGAAAAAACCTATGAAAGCAAAGGGCATTGCAAAGATGGTATGTGCGAAAAGAACAAGTGAAAGATATTTTTTCATGAATTGATATCCACAAATTTAAATCAACAAAGAGGAATTTAGTGCGATGTTCAGATGGTATCAGATAGGAGACACAAATCGTTCATTAATCCCTCCGATAAACTCCAGTAGTTCTTCCCTGCCTAATTTTTCTTCTGAAGAGGTAACAAACTCTTGCGGAATTTCTTCAAAGTACTGCAGCAAAGCCTTTTTGAACTTCTCAACGTTTTGTGCCGTTTTTAGCCTCGATTGCTTGTCTGCTTTTGTAAAGACCAAAACAAAAGGAATGCCTTGTTCGCCCAGCCAAAAGCAAAAATCCAAATCCACTCTTTGGGGTTCCAGCCGGCTGTCAATCAACACGAAGACACACTGCAAACTCTCTCTGTTTTTCAGATAGTACCTGATAAAGCGCTCCCACTCACCTCGATTCGTCCTGGAAGTTTTAGCATAACCATAACCGGGCAGGTCGACCAGGTACCAGTTTTGATTAATCAGGAAGTGATTAATCAGCTGCGTTTTTCCCGGCGTCTGCGAGGTTTTCGCCAAGCCCTTCCGCTGCGTAAGCATATTAATTAAGGAGGATTTTCCAACGTTAGAACGCCCGATAAAGGCGTACTCGGGAAGTACCGGAGGAGGTAACTTATCCGTCCGGGTGTTACTGCACTTAAATTCTGCTGACTGGATTTGCATCGGGGCAAAGGTAGGAATTAAAGTTTTGAGTTCCGTCTGTCCAGTTGTGACAATGTCATGTTTCATTGGTTGCCGCTGCAAACTCCCGGCGCAATAATTATCTTTGCCGGCATGTCTCAACCGGTTACTCCCTACAAAAATGAGAATGCTACCAAAAAGGAACAGGTAGCGACCATGTTTAATAATATCTCCAAAACTTACGATTTTCTAAACCATTTCCTATCGCTGGGGATCGATATTATCTGGAGAAAAAAGGCGATCGCGGAGTTGAAAAGGCTGAAACCAGGACATATCCTGGACGTAGCAACCGGTACAGGCGACTTCGCTTTTGAAGCTATCCAAATGCTTCATCCCGATAAGGTAACCGGCGTGGATATTTCCCAGGGTATGCTGGATGTGGCGCAAGAAAAGATCAATAGACGAGGTTTACAAAATAAGTTTGAGGTAACACTGGGAGACTCAGAAAGACTCTTGTTTGAGGATAATACCTTCGATGCTGTTACAGTGGCTTATGGAGTGCGGAACTTCGAGAACCTGGAAAAAGGACTGTCAGACATGTTACGGGTGCTTAAACCGGGGGGGAAGGCTGTGATTCTCGAGTTCTCCAAGCCGAAAGTATTTCCAGTTAAGCAACTATATAACTTCTACTTTCACTTTATTACGCCTGCTATCGGAAAGGTGTTTTCTAAAGATAACAGTGCCTATAAATACTTGCCTGAATCGGTGGCTGCATTTCCCGATGGAAAGGATTTTATTACACTGATGGAAAAAGTTGGGTACAGGGAGACTAAAAACCGACCCCTAGCGTTTGGGATTTGTTCTATTTACACCGGAACTAAATGATCAAAAAGCTATCCGCGTCTGTTCTCTTCTGCTTGATATCCTTAAATCTTTGTGCTCAGAATTGGGGCGGAGGGGTGGATTATGATCGTCTGCACTTCGGTTTTACCTTCCAATACATCAGTTCGGAGTTGAAGGTGTACAAAAAGGCAAACTGGCGTGATCCCTTCTATGATAATTCCGGCCAAATGATCAAAGATTCCCCTTACAGTATTAGTTCTCCTAAGAGTCCGGGATTTGCTTTAGGCTTCGTATCAGATTTGAAACTAACTGAAAATTTAAATTTGCGACTCACGCCACTTCTGGTATTTACCGATCGGATGCTTGATTACAGATATGGGAATGAAGAAGATAATCAGCTAAAGAAGACCTCCGCTACCATGGTAGATATTCCTTTAGGATTTAAAATTAAATCTGACAGAATAAATAATTACCGTGCATATTTCATCGCCGGAGGGAAGTATTCGATCGATATTATCTCCAAGAAGAAGACGAATAACGAACTGATCAATGATCCTCTCGAAAAGCTGGTTTTGAACAAGCGGAACTTCTTTTCGTACGAGGCAGGTATCGGCCTCGACCTTTATTTCGAGTTTTTCAAACTCTCTCCGGAAATCAAGTTATCTAATTCCTTTGGCTCCATACTGCACCGCGATAAGGAGGAGAACGCTTTTTCGCAACCTCTTGACAAGGTCTTTCTTCGTAATTTTCAATTCAGTCTTTACTTCGAATAATCTGAGCATCAGCTCAGCAAGTGTGGAGATCACATGTCGTTGCATCTCTATCCTCAGCAAATAGAAGGCTTCTCCTATAAAAAAACTTTTTTTAAGCTCAGCTTTTCAAGCTTTATAGTAATTTCGGCCTTTCAATTTTTGATTATGTCAAAAATAGCGTTGATAACAGGAGCAACAGCGGGAATAGGAGAAGCTTGTACTAAACGCTTTGCTAAGGAGGGGTACAACTTAATCGTTACCGGCCGCAGGACAGAGAGACTTCAAAAGCTGGCTGAAGAAATTACTAGGACATTTTCCGTAAAAGTGGTTGAGCTAACGCTCGACGTGCGAGACAAGCTGGAGGTTGAACGACAGCTGAATCAACTTCCTGAAGAATGGAAGGCAGTGGATGTCCTAATCAACAATGCAGGTTTAAGTCAGGGATTGGAGCCGATCCACCAGGGTAGCACCGACGACTGGGATACCATGATTGACACCAATATTAAAGGCCTCCTGTATGTTACCAAGGTGGTGTCCAATTGGATGGTCGGCCGTAAGTCGGGGCATATTGTCAATCTAGGTTCGATAGCAGGAAAAGAAACGTACGCAAATGGCAACGTCTACTGTGCTACTAAACATGCCGTTGATTCTTTGAACAAGGCCATGCGCATCGATCTTTTGCCTTACGGGATAAAGGTGTCCGGCATTCACCCGGGAGCCGTTGAAACGGAATTTTCGGAGGTGCGCTTTAAGGGGGATACAGATCGGGCCAGAAAAGTGTATGAAGGTTTTGAACCTTTGGCGGCGGAGGACATTGCCGACACTATTTGGTTCGTAGTTTCGCGACCTGCTCATGTCAATATTAATGATCTGCTTATCATGCCTGTAGCTCAAGCTAATTCCAGTCACTTAATCAGGAAAGAACCAAGCGCATAACTATTGATCAGCGCTTAGCTTTTCATGCCAATATAATTCATCATGTTAGAACAGAAAATCAACCAGGAAATAAAGTCAGCAATGCTGGCAAAAGACAATATACGTTTACAGGGACTACGGGCAATCAAAGCTGCCGTTCTGCTTGCTAAGACAGAAAAAGGAGCTTCCGAGGAACTAACAGAAGAGGCAGAAATAAAGGTGCTGCAAAAACTGGCAAAGCAACGGAAGGAGTCTGCTGATATCTACAAATCTCAAAACAGAGACGATCTTTACCAGGTAGAGACTGCCGAGCTGGCGGTAATAGAAGAGTTTCTTCCAAAACAATTAAGTCGTGAAGATATTGTAGCTTTTGTAAAAGACGCAATAGCCAGAACTGGTGCTTCGTCTGTAAAAGACATGGGAAAGGTGATGGGGTTGGTAAACAAGGAGTTAGCAGGAAGAGCCGACGGAAAAACGATCTCCGAAGTGGTGAAGGAGCAGTTGGGTTAAAAATTGTTCGGCAATATTAATAAGTGGTATAAAAGCTTACTTTTAATTATAATTATCTAATTTTAGAAAATAATAACATAGCTAAACACGCTGGTTTAGAATTTATGAGTTTTACTGTAAAAGAAGAAAACGGATTTAAATATATAGAAGAAGGAGAAGGAGATGTTCTGTTGCTGCTTCATGGCTTATTTGGCGCATTAAGTAACTGGCAGGATGTCACTGAAACTTTCAAAACTCACTATCGGGTAGTAATCCCCCTGTTGCCCATTTATGAGCTACCGCTTTTAACTACGGGCGTCACTACGCTTGCTAAGCATGTGCACAAGTTTGTAAAGTTCAAGAAACTGCAAAATATCAACGTGCTGGGTAATTCCCTTGGAGGGCATGTTGGCCTGATATTCACTCTGAATCACCCGGAGTTTGTAAAAACGCTGGTACTAACGGGAAGTTCAGGACTGTATGAGAATTCGTTTGGAGGAACTTTTCCTCGTCGGGAAAGCTATGACTTTATCAGGGACAAAGTGGCTTTTACGTTCTATGATCCTGAATTTGCAACTAAAGAACTTGTAGACGAAGTGTTTGCAACGGTGAATGATCGCAACCGGGTGATCCGTATCCTGGCAATGGCAAAATCGGCCATCCGTCATAATATGGCAAAAGAATTGCATAAGATTACCATACCAACGTGTCTGATTTGGGGTAAGGATGACAGGGTGACGCCTCCCGAGGTTGCGGAAGAGTTTCATCAATTGCTTCCTAATTCAGAGCTGAACTGGATTGATAAGTGCGGGCACGCTCCGATGATGGAACAGCCCGAGCAATTTATAACGCACCTGAAAACGTTTTTGGATAGGGTATTATTGAAATAAACATGATAGCACGTGAACTCATCGCCGATATAATTACGCCTGTAGTCACTTCTGATACTATTCAGAAAGTGATGGACCGGATGAATGAGTTCCGCGTGTCCCATCTTCCTATTGTTGAGGAAAATCAGTTAGTGGGTGTAGTTAGCGACGACGACCTTATCGAAACACCGGATTTTAACACTTTGCTGGGGGATGTAAATCTGTCTTTAAATAATGCCTGTGTCAATCAGAATCAACACATCTATGATGTCATCAGGTTGTTTTACGATAAAAGATTAAGCCTCGTTCCCGTTCTTGACGACAATAAGAACTACCTGGGGGTGATTTCTGCCAACGCTCTGCTTGAACATTTTGCTTCTATTACAGCAGTGAAAGAGCCGGGAGGTATCATTGTACTCGAAATTAGTAACAGAAATAACTCTCTGGCCCATATAGCTCAAATCGTTGAATCTAATAATGCCCAAGTTTTAAGCTCTTATATTAATTCATTTGCCGATTCTACCAAGCTTGAAGTAACCTTAAAGGTTAACCGTACCGATGTTTCAGCAATAGTTGCTTCTTTCGGAAGGTATGATTATAATGTTATTGCCGTTTACAGCGACCAACAGGCAGATCAAAACAATTCAGGCAGATACGATCAGCTGATGAATTATTTAAACATATAAAAAGACGAAAAGTGGGAGCTCTCTGGTCCCTCTTGATATCTTTTCGTCCCGAAACAATATTCTGATGAAAATTGCGATCTACGGCAGAGAATTCAGTAATAATACACTACCATACGTACAGCAGGTTTTTGATTGTTTAGTCGAGTTGGGTATCCAACCGCTCGTATATGATAAATTTTATGAGTTTATCTCCGGAAAAGTCTTCCTGCCAAAGCAATTGGACACGTTCCAATCATCTCTTGAGATTAAGGAGCAACAGGTTGATGTCCTGATTAGTCTTGGCGGGGATGGAACTTTACTGGATACAGTTACCCTCATCCGCGATTCAGGTATTCCTGTGATCGGGATCAACTTTGGGCGACTTGGCTTCCTGGCCAGTATCAATAAAGACAATATTAGATCAGCTATTCAGAATCTGGTAGACCAGCAGTTCACTCTAGACAGTCGTGAATTGCTAAGCATTGAATCTGAAACTCCTGTATTTGGGAATGAGAACTTCGCCCTCAACGATGTTACCATCCATCGAAGAGATAACTCAGCGATGATGATCATTCACACCTATCTGAACGGGGAGTTTTTGAATTCTTACTGGGCCGATGGTTTGATCATCGCTACGCCCACCGGATCAACCGCTTATTCTTTAAGTTGCGGCGGTCCCATTATTTTTCCGAATTCTGATAATTTTGTAATTACACCAGTAGCTCCGCATAATTTGAACGTACGGCCGGTTGTCGTGTCCGATTCAAACGTCCTGTCTTTCGAGTTAGAAGGTCGAAGCTCAAAATATCTTCTTTCCTGTGATTCCAGAACGGAGGTGATTGACTGTTCTCTGAAATTCAGCGTTCGCCGGGCCGACTTTAAAATTAATTTAGTGAGGCTGAACAATGAATCCTACTTGTCCACGTTAAGGAACAAGCTTCTGTGGGGTATTGATACCAGAAACTACTAGTAAATCCTTATGGCGGAAGCAGGGGATAACAATAAAAGATCTTACAAATAGAACGTTGAATTCATCCGTAAAACTAAGTCTCTTACTTCTCCTGTCTATCATTTCCCTGGGAAGTTTTGCGCAAAGCTGGGATATAGGGGGATTTGTTGGGGGAGCAGCTTATATGGGAGACCTTAATCCTGTAAACCCTTTGAAAGTGAATAACCTCGCTTTTGGTGCACAGGTAAAACGGAATTTCAACCCGCATTGGTCTTTGAAACTGAACTTTGTGAAGGGAAAGGTTGAGGCCTATGATGGTCAGTCTGACAGCGAGCAGCAGCGAATTCGTAACCTTAGTTTTTTTTCCCCTGTCAACGAGATTAGCTTACAAACAGAGTTTAACTTCTTCAAATACGTTCCTTCCTTTAGCCGCAAGCGATATACTCCTTTCCTTTACGCTGGCCTAGGCATGGTAACCTTTAATCCAAAAACGATTCACAGCGACGGAAATACTTACGAGCTAAATTTATTAGGGACTGAAGGTCAGGACTTCTACAAACCTTACAATACCTATGCGTTGGTGATCCCATACGGGGGAGGAGTTAAATATAATATCAGCGGAAACTGGAGCCTGATTGCAGAGGCCGGATATAGAACTGCTTATACCGATTATCTCGACGATGTGAGTGGAAAGTATGCTTCTCCCGCCAGTCTTGTTGTGCCTAATGACCCGCAAACTACTCGCCTTCGACAGGAGCTTGCTGATCGTTCTGTTGGCAAGGTGGGAGTTCCAGGTACTCAACGTGGCGATTTCAGAACTAAGGACACTTATATGTTTGTCGGACTGAGCATCACTTATTCGATTTTCAGTCAAAAATGTCCTGTTGTTGAGTAAGATACAGTTCCTCCCGGCCTACACTGGTATGGGATTAATTCTTAATCTGAACGAGAAATATCAAAACTTTGCTACCTTTGAACCCCAAATGTCGACTCTGCGGACTTCAATTAAAAGATGGGTTTACTCGATCAAATAGATAAAAATAAGCTACCTAGACACATTGCTGTTATCATGGATGGTAACGGGCGTTGGGCAAAAGAAAAAGGAAAACTGAGGGTTTTTGGCCACCAAAATGGTGTGTTGGCGGTTCGTGATACGGTGGAAGGGGCCGTTGAAGCAGGAATCGAATTTCTTACCTTATATGCCTTCTCAACTGAAAATTGGAACCGACCTAAACTGGAAGTAATGGCCTTGATGGAACTGCTGGTAGCAACCATAAATAAGGAGACCAAAACACTAATGGATAACGACGTTCGTTTAAATGCTATTGGTGATTTATCCCAACTTCCTGATCGCTGTTATAAGCAATTACAGGAGGCCATAAACAAAACTGCTAATAATAAACGTTGCACATTAACGCTCGCTCTAAGCTATAGTTCAAGATGGGAGATTGTTGAAGCTGCAAAGAAACTTGGCAGGCAAATACAGGAGGGGCGTTTAAATCCCGATGATATTAATGACCAGGTGTTTTCAGGCGCCTTATGCACTGCTGATATGCCCGATCCGGAATTAATGATTCGTACAAGTGGGGAGCATCGGATAAGTAACTATTTATTATGGCAACTGGCCTATGCAGAGTTATACTTCACACAGAAGTTATGGCCTGACTTCAGGAGAGAAGACCTCTTTGAAGCCATCCTGGATTTTCAGAAAAGGGAGCGTCGCTTTGGAATGACCAGTGAGCAAATCAAGTAATTTCCCATTTAACAAAAATTAACAAGTGTTTAAGCTAATTTAGCGACGTAAGAAAAGAAATGAATAAGTTTTTAATAACCTTATATTTATTATTGATCGCTTCGGCAACTATGGCTCAAATAGGTGGTCGTCCTCAACCTGGTATTCGAAGACCAGCGGCTGCTGAAGATGAACTGAGCTATTTAAATCCGAAGGAATACGTTATCGGCGGAACTTCTGTAACGGGCACACAATACCTGGATAAAGACATTCTGGTACAAATTGCTAAACTAACGCCTGGTGAAAGAATTGAAGTACCAGGAGAGGCAACTGCCAATGCAGTAAGAAATTTGTGGTCTCAAGGACTGTTTGATGATGTTCAACTGAATATCGCTCAGATCAGAAGTGATACTGTTTTCTTTAACATCAGCGTGGTTGAAAGACCAAGATTAACGCGAATTGATATCAAAGGCCTTCGAAAAGGAGAGACGGAAGATATTCAGGAAAAATTGAATGATAAGAAAGGTAAGATTGTTAATGAGGCGCTTTTAAGTACAAGTACTGCGATTATCAAAAAATACTTCAATGAGAAAGGGTATCTCTATGCGGATGTGAATTTTAAGCAGGTTAAAGATACTTCGGAGGCTAACAACGTTGTTTTGCAGGTACTGGTTGACAAAAATGCCAAGACCAAAATCGAAGATATTACTTTCGAAGGGAACGAAGAGTTTTCAGACAGTCAGTTGAAGAAGCTGATGAAGAAGACGAAAGAGAAGTCTACCCTTAATATTTTCCGCTCTGCAAAGTTCCTTCAGGATAAGTATGAGGAGGATAAAAGAAATTTGATAGCCAAGCTGCATGACAAGGGCTACCGCGACGCGGAGATTGTCAGTGACTCTGTCATCAGAAACCCCAATCAAACAGTAGATATTACTATTAAGCTGCATGAAGGTCCTAAGTATTATTTTGGTAATATCACCTGGGCTGGCAATGCGGTATACAGTACCGATTACCTGAATACTTTGCTCGCTATTGAGAAAGGCGACGTGTTTAGCGAAGAAAAACTTGAGAAAAAACTTCGGGGTAGTCCTCACGGAACCGACGTATCATCTTTGTATCTGAATAACGGCTACTTAACTTTTGGTGTGGATCCGGTACAGACAAGAGTGCATGGAGATACAATCGACTTGGAGCTGCGGATATTCGAAGGGCCTCAGTACACTATCAACAAGGTATCCTTAAAAGGGAATGAAATTACTAATGATAAAGTAGTTTTACGTGAGATCCGTACCAAACCAGGACAAAAGTTTTCTAAGGAACTTGTTGTTCGTACTACCCGTGAAATTGCGCAGTTAGGAAACTTTGATGAACAGAAAACAGACGTTCGTCCTATTCCAAACCCTGCAGATGGTACAGTTGATATTGAGTACACCGTAGTTGAAAAGCCTTCTGATCAGATTGAACTTTCAGGTGGTTTTGGCGGGGGAAGGATTATCGGTACCCTGGGATTAACCTTCAATAACTTCTCAGCCCGTAACTTGTTCAACTTTAAAGAGTGGAAACCACTTCCAAAAGGTGACGGCCAGAAGTTAAGTATCCGGGGACAAACGAATGGAAAATTCTATCAGTCGTTTAACTTTTCGTTCTCAGAACCATGGTTAGGTGGTAAGAAGCCAGTTTATTTTGGGGTAAGTGCTTTCACTTCTCTTTATTCTTCGGGGTATAGTATCTACAATACCAATATTCCTGACGAGGACATGTCCCGAATTAGAATGAACGGTGTGACCGTGAGTTTAGGAAAGCGATTGAAATGGCCGGATGACTACTTCCAGGTAAACTATGCGGTGAACCTTCAGCAGTACAACCTGAAGAACTACACCGGCTTCCTGATCCAAAACGGAAATTCGTACAACTTCAACTTAACCCAGCAATATAGCCGGAACTCCGTAGATGCTCCTATTTATCCGACAACTGGTTCTCACTTGCGACTGACGATACAGGCAACGCCTCCATACTCGTTGTTAAATAACGTCAATTACGCAACTGCTACCCCTGAAGACCGCTACCGGTTTACAGAGTATCATAAATGGAAGTTCGAATCGCAGTGGTATCAACGCATCGCAGGAAAACTGGTGTTAAAGGCCCAGGCTCAATTCGGGTTCCTGGGACAGTACACCAGAGCGGTAGGACAGTCTCCGTTTGAACGGTTTAAACTGGGTGGTGATGGTATGCAAGGATTCGATTTCCTTCAGGGATCGGAAGTGATCGCAATGCGTGGTTACGAAAACGGCGCAGTAATACCAAATGGATCTGATCCAACCATCGCAAGGAACTCAGGAAGCCCGATCTTTAATAAATATATTTTAGAGTTGAGACATCCCCTTACCCTCAATCAGCAAGCAACAGTTTTCTTACTAGCTTTTGCTGAAGGTGGTAATACCTGGGACAGATTCCGAGATTTTAATCCATTCAACGTTCGTCGTTCGGCGGGTGTTGGTGCTCGTATCTTCCTGCCCATTTTTGGTTTGCTCGGAATTGACTACGGTTACGGATTTGACCGTATCCCCGGATTACCCGACGCCAGTAGAGGACAGTTCCACTTCAGTATTGCGCAGCAGTTGAACGGAGGATTCTAAAAAAATAAAATTGTAGGAGGCCTTAAACTTTTAGTAGGGCCAATGATCAAAGCTGAAAATAGATGATGAAAAAGTTTTTGTTTCTTATTTCTTTTACATTACTTGCAAGTGTATCGGCTTTCGCTCAGCGTTTTGCTTACGTGGATAGCGAGTATATTCTGAAGCATATTCCTGAATATACATCCGCGCAAAAACAGCTTGATGCGCTTTCGCAGCAGTGGCAAAAAGAGGTGGACGGCAGGTTTGCCGAGATTGAGAAGATGTATAAGGCCTACCAGGCTGATCAGGTACTGCTAACAGACGAAATGCGGAAACGGCGGGAAAATGAAATAGTGGAGAAAGAGAAAGCCGCTAAAGATTTCCAACGCCAGAAATTCGGTTTCGAAGGAGATCTTTATCAGCAACGTGTAAAACTGATTAAGCCTATACAAGAAAGGGTAGCAAAGGCCGTTGAAGCGGTTGCAGAGAGTAGTGGCTTGGACATGATCCTCGACAAAAACAGCAATGTAATAATGTTGTATGCGAGTTTACGTTTAGATAAAAGCAACGATGTAATTACAAGGCTTGGATACAAGCCGGGTACACTAGCAAAGTAAGAGTTTAGAAATAAAATAAATTTAATACCAGTAATGAGAAAATTAGTTAAAGTAGCAGTAGTTGCAGTTGGATTATTCTTCGCAGGTAATGCTGTTCAGGCACAGCAGAAGTTTGCGCATATTAATTCTGGCGATCTTTTGCAAGCCATGCCTGAAATGAAAGCAGCAGATGCGAGTTTTAAGACTTTTCAGGATCAGAAAGAGAATCAGCTAAAGCAAATGGATGCTGAACGTCAAAAAAAGATTACCAGTTACCAGGAAAAAGCCAGAACCCTAAGCGAGGCAAATAAAGAGCAAATTGGTAAGGAGATGGAAGCTCTTGCGAAAGAGATTCAGGATATGGAAAAACGTATCGGTGAGACTCAACAAAAAGCTCAGCAAGAGTTGCAGGCTAAACAGGCGGAGCTTTATCAACCGGTTTACAAGAAAGCAGAAGAGGCTGTAAAAGCAGTTTCCAAAGAAAAAGGATACGCTTACGTTTTTGATGTCTCTCAACCTGGGGTGGTTTACTTCGATGGCGGTGACGACATCCTGACAGCGGTAAAAGCAAAGTTGGGTATTGCGGGTGGTGCACCAACAGCAAAGAAATAAAAGAAATTAAAAGGTTAAGAAAGCGGAGCAGAGATGCTCCGCTTTTTTTGTTTTATAACTGCCGTTTATTAGTCATAATTAATATTAATGACCGCATTTTCCCGCCTATTTGCTAAGTTTGCACGCAGTTTTATAATTTGAATCCATACTTCACATATATCCTGATAGCTGTAGCTCTATTCTCATTTACAGCAATTTTTGCGCTCTTTGCAGTATATGCTGAACGCAAGGTGTCTGCATTTATACAAGATAGGCTGGGACCGATGGAAACAGGAGTGTATGGGAGCCTACAAACGCTGGCTGATATTTTGAAAATGCTGCAAAAGGAGCTCATCGTCCCTGCCGCAGCAGACAAAGTGCTATTCGTAGTGGCACCAGTCATCATTTTTGTATCGGTCTACATGGGCTTTGCAAGTTTGCCCTGGGGACCGGGGCTTATACCGGCTTCATTAAATTTGGGAGTATTCTACGTTTTTGCAATTATCTCCGTAGAGTCGGTTGGTATTTTGATGGCAGGGTGGGGCTCGAATAACAAGTACTCTCTTCTCGGTGCCCTGAGGTCTGTCGCCCAGGTTGTATCTTATGAAATTCCGGCTGGGATAGCAATTATTTCAGCAGTAATGATCTCACAAAGTTTGGATCTGCAGGTAATTGCCACGAAGCAAGGCATATTGTCTACAGAAGGAGCAAAGTTTTTAGGACTGTGGGATGTGAGTGGGGTTGGAGGTTTCCTTGCCTGGAATGTTTTTCAGGCGCCGCATCTGCTGTTAGCGTATGTGATTTATTTTATAGCCTCTCTCGCCGAATGCAATAGAGCTCCGTTTGACATCCCTGAGGCAGAATCAGAGCTTGTTTCTGGTTTTCACACTGAATATACAGGAATACGATTTGCATTGATTTTTTTGGGTGAATATTCCATGATGTTCCTGGTGGGAATGTTTGGTGTTTTGCTCTTCTTGGGAGGATGGAACACGCCGTTGCCCAATATAGGTAGCTTTACCCTCGCCGACTGGACCACGGGTACAGGTTGGGGCGTGTTTTGGATAGTGGCTAAAGTACTGCTAGTTGTATTTGTGCAAATGTGGCTAAGATGGACTTTGCCCAGGTTGCGCGTAGATCAGCTGATGAACCTGTGCTGGAAGGTGCTAACGCCTCTGGCATTTCTTTGCATGCTGATTTCCGGAGTGTGGCAATTATTGGTGATGTAGAAGGAGTGTGTTTAGGATTTGTGTTGATTTATCAGGAAGACAATCAAAGGTTGTAATTAGCTCCCTTTGATTCCATTCCCCAAATTGATTGAACTTGATAATTAGGAATACGATATCTGCTTTTATAACTGCCTGGAAGGGTTTAGCTCTTACATGGAAGCATATGTTTGCGGCCGGTAAGAAACGTAAAAGCATTGATATAAAAAACGATAATTACTTTGCAGAACAAGAGGGTGTCGTAACCGTCCAATATCCGAAGGAAAAAATTCCAATTCCCGAAGTAGGCCGATATCAGCTTCATGTAGAGATAGACGATTGTATTGTTTGCGATCTTTGCGCTAAAATCTGCCCGGTTGATTGCATCGAAATCGAAAGTATTAAAGCGACAGGGCCTATTGGCCAAACTTCTGATGGAACCACTAAAAGGTTGTATCCGGCAAAGTTTGATATCGATATGGCGAAGTGCCTTTACTGTGGCTTGTGCACAGTGGTCTGTCCAACAGAATGTATTACCATGACCAACCAGTACGACCGAAGTGTGACTCATATCTCAGAATTAACCTATAAGTTTTCGGATATGACGCCTCAGGATGCGGAGGAGAAACGACAGGAACTCGCAAAGCAGCAAGCAGAAAAGCAGGCGGCTAAAGAGGCAGCAATGAAAGCTGCGAAAAAGAAGGAAGAGTAATGAACATAGAACAAATCGTGTTTTATTTTTTATCTGCAGTGGTGTTGGTTTCAGCACTTCTGGTGGTTGCAATGAAAAACCTGGTGCGTTCTATATTCTTGTTTTTTCTAACACTGTTTTCAATGGCAGGACTCTTTGTTTTTGCCTTGGCCGACTTCGTTGCTATTACACAGGTAGTGGTGTATGTAGGAGGAGTCTTGGTCCTGATGATTTTTGCGTTTCTGCTTTCCAACAGGGATATTCTAAACAACCCTGACGCAGTAAAGATTAACGGAAAGTTCCTGACGGCTCATCATCTTCCGGGCCTGGTTGTCTCATTTCTCTTTTTTACGGCTTTGATGTTTGCTTTTTCACAGTTCCAGGTGGATGAACTGGAATGGATAGCTGCATCGGAGGGAAATACATTATCGCCTTCCGATAACACCATCGAGTTGCTGGGCATTAATATCATGACCCGCTATTTGCTACCGTTCGAGACGATTTCCGTATTGCTCATGCTTGCTTTAATTGGAGCGGCCCATTTGGCCAGGAAGGAGCGAAAGATATGATACCATTATCGCATTTCATGCTGGTAAGCGCAGCTTTGTTTTGTATCGGGCTCTATGCTGTCCTTTCAAAACGGAACGCCATCATGGTTCTTATCGGGATAGAGTTTATGTTAAATGCTGCGATTCTCAATTTTGTAGCTTTTTCCCGGCACGACAAGTTTGCTGCCAGCGGACAGGTGTTTGCTTTATTTGCAATAGTATTGGCAGCAGCTGCGGTAGCGGTTGCTCTTGCCATTATTTTGAATGTATACAAGTATTATAAGACGATTGATCCAACGGAGATAGATCAACTGGGAGATTAAATTGGAGACCTTTATAACTGGAAATTTAAGTTTACTAGCCCTGGTAGCTGCGCTGATGCCGCTACTTTCGTTTTGCGGAATCTTACTTTTTACCGGCAGACCTGACAGAGGCGGCGCTTTTTCTATTTTTAATATTGCAGTTAGCTTCGTTTCCTCTCTTATCCTTTTCTTTTCTATTTGGAATCAGGATCCCCTGCACCAGCAGGTTGATTGGTTTACCATAGGGAACACGACTTTTCGGGTGGGGATTCTTTTAAACAACCTTTCGGTAATGATGATGCTGCTCGTCTCATTGATTGCGACACTGGTACATATCTATTCTACCAGGTACATGAAAGGCGATTCTTACTTATTCAGATATTGGGCATACCTGGGCTTGTTTTGTTTCTCCATGTTTGGATTGGTGATTGCAGACAACCTCTTACTTATTTATATGTTCTGGGAGCTGGTCGGCTTTTCCTCTTACCTGCTCATTGGCTTCTGGTTTACCCGCGAATCTGCCGTAAGGGCAAACAAAAAGGCATTCATTATGAATCGCCTGGGCGACCTCGGCTTCCTTACCGGGATCATGATCCTGTTTACGCAGTTTCAAACACTTGATATAACCGAGCTTTTTGCACCGAACGGCCTGGTTGCACAAACCATTCTGTCAGGCGACTACTGGACTTTTGGTACTCAACAAATGCCGGCAATCTGGCTGACGCTGGCAGGACTGGCTTTCTTCTTTGGTGCAACAGCCAAGTCTGCGCAGTTTCCGCTGCATACCTGGTTACCAGATGCGATGGAAGGACCTACCTCTGTGTCTTCACTGATCCATGCTGCCACCATGGTTGCAGCCGGCGTGTTCCTGCTCGGAAGAATCTATCCGCTATTTGATGAAACGGTACTGTTCGTAATTGCTTCAATTGGTGCTTTTACCGCTTTCATGGCTGCCACAATAGCGCTCACGCAAAATGATATTAAGCGGATCTTAGCCTATTCAACTATCTCTCAACTGGGATTTATGATGCTGGCTATGGGAGTTGGAGGCTTTAACTCGGGCTTGTTTCACCTGGTGACTCATGCGTTTTTTAAATGTTTGCTTTTCCTCGCCGCGGGTGCAGTTATTCACGAAATGCACCATCTGAAGGATCATAAAGGTTTAGACTTCGACCATCAGGACATTAGGAACATGGGCGGACTGAAGAAGTATATGCCCATCACCTTCATCACTATGACGTTGGCTTCTTTAGCTTTGATCGGCATCCCGTTCACCTCCGGGTATCTTTCAAAAGATGCAATATTAATTCAGGCTTTTGATTGGGCAGAAGGGAAAGGAGGACTGGTCAGGTTAATTCCTTATTCGGCACTGCTAACGTCGTGGCTGACGGCTTTTTATATTTCCCGCTTGATATTTAAAGTGTTCTTCGGGGAATTAAGAGTGCCAGGTTACAATACAGCAGCTGTTTCGCTTCATGAGGCACCGGCAGCAATGAAAAACGTGCTGGTGATACTTGCCCTGTTCTGTCTTTTTCCATTTTTTTCTCTCGATCCGCTTAATTACGATAGCGCCTGGTTGATGGAAGGAATGAAAAGTAGCCCTCGGGCAGAACATACCGCCAGTATTTTTCATACACTTATTCCCATCGTGGTAAACGTTATTGCTCTTTTGGTTATTTCGCTCGCCTATTTTTGGTATGTCCGACGGGAAAAAGCACCCGACTTTTCAGGAAATCCACTCTATCGCTTTTCCGAGGGCCAATGGTTCTTCGATAAGTTATACTTCCGGACCTTTGTCGGTGGCACCACCTCTTTGGCCAGATCTTCGTTCCTGTTTGATAAAAGAATAGTCGATGGCCTGGTAAATTTATTAGGGAAGGTTGGACTTGTATTGTCGGTGATTTCACATTGGGTCGATCGCTATATAGTAGACGGTCTGGTAAATGGAGCAGGTCTGCTGGCGAAAGCTATCGGTAACTTTTCCAGAAATTTTCAATCAGGGCGCTTACAATACTATTTAGTTTGGATGCTTCTTGTTGTTTTGACATTTTTTATGATTAAATATTTTAGCCTGGCTATATGAGTATACTTTCTCTGTTGATATTTCTTCCCTTGCTTGCAGGTCTTGTGATCCTTGTACTTCCTGCTTCGTTTCAACAGCGTTATAAGTATGTGGCTTTAGCAGCGGTGATTGTTCAAATGCTGTTGAGTGCTTACATCTATATAAACTATAATGGTAATGCGTTTTCCGGTATTGATGAAGAAAGCAAGTATCAGCTCGTAGAAAAACTGTCGTGGATACGTTTGGATCTGGGTTCACTCGGACAGCTGCAAATCGATTATTTTCTAGGAATTGATGGCTTGTCCATGCCCTTCCTGGTGCTTACTTCACTGGTAATGCTGGTTGCGATACTCTCCTCCTGGGAAATAAAGAGCAACCTGAAGGGATACTTTGCGCTGTTGCTACTGTTAGATACCGCTGTAATGGGCGTGTTCTCAGCACTCGACTTCTTCCTGTTTTACATATTCTACGAATTGATGCTCCTTCCGCTTTATTTCCTTATCGGGATGTGGGGCGGAGTGCGGCGGGAATATGCGGCTATCAAGTTCTTTCTGTATACGCTGTTTGGGTCGGTGTTCATGTTGCTGGTAATTATCGGTCTTTACTTTTCGGTGGTTGATCCGGTTACAGGAAATCATACCTTCAATATGGTGCATATGATGAACCCTGCAAATTATGTAGATGGTTCCATATTCAACTTAGCAGCAAATCAGGAGTTGTTCGGAATTGGAGCGCGCCTGCTCGCTTTTATTGTGCTGTTTGTTGCTTTCGCGATCAAAGTGCCGATAGTGCCCTTGCATACCTGGCTGCCGGATGCCCACGTAGAAGCTCCCACTCCAGTGTCTATCATTCTCGCGGGGATACTCTTAAAGATTGGAGGCTACGGAATCCTGCGCATCTGCGTAAGCATTTTCCCTGATGCCGCGATTGCATCAACCTGGTGGCTTGGATTAATCGGAGTCGTTTCTATTCTGTACGGGGCTCTGAATGCACTTGCACAGAAGGATCTGAAACGCTTAATCGCTTATTCTTCCGTGTCGCATATGGGTTTTGTTCTTTTAGGGATAGCCTCGGTTACTTCAGAAGGGATTAATGGCGCCATGATGCAGATGATCAGCCACGGATTTTTATCCTCCATGTTGTTCTTTATCGTCGGTATTGTCTACAACCGGGTTCATAACCGCGAGATCCCAAGCTTTCGTGGCTTAGCACTCATCATGCCGAAGTATACCACTTTCGTGATGATTGCTTTCTTTGCCTCCCTGGGCTTACCCGGCTTCTCCGCTTTTATCGCGGAAGCTTTTAGTCTTATTGGAGCATTTAACTCAGAGAGTATAAATGGATTGATCCCCCGTTGGATGGCTGTAGCTGGTTCTTTGGGTATCTTGTTGGGCGCTTCCTATTTGTTGTGGACACTTCAGCGGATGTTTTTTGGACAAACCCGGCTGATGGGAGGAGAGGACTGGAAGCTTAAACTTACCGATATAAACGGTCGGGAAACTTTGGCCTTAACGATCTTAGCAGCTATGGCATTGCTGTTGGGAATACTTCCATCGCTGGCGTTCGACAAGATGAATGCATCGGTTCTGGAATTGATAAGACTTGTAAATTCAATTTAAGGTTTGAACGAATACATTCCATATCTCTCGGAATTAGTGTACGGAGCCATATCCGGCCTGCCACTTTTTGTGCCTGAAATAGCCCTCGTTGCTACTTTTGTTATCGTAATTCTGGCCGACTTATTCTTACCGGGCAGGAAATCGAGCCTTACCTTTTGGCTCTGTCTTGCGGGTATTATCTTGTCCGGTATCCTGAGTTTCGGTCAACTTTCTTTCCTTGATCAGGGAGTTCCCTTGTTTCATGAGCATATCGTACTAGATCCGCTTGCCGTACGCTTTAAGCTGATCTTTGTAGCTGCAACCCTGCTTTTTTCTCTGTTTATCCGAAGCAACAGAACATTGATGGAGCACAAGAAGGGAGTCGGCGACCTTTATCTGTTATTACCAGCGGTGCTGTTAGGGTTAAACCTGATGGCGATGGCTAGCAGCTTGCTAATGATTTATGTTTCCGTTGAGATGGTATCTATCGCTTCTTACCTGATGGTAGGCTATGTTTCAGGAGCGAACAAGCAAACGGAAGCGGCCATGAAGTATGCTTTGTTTGGCTCTGTCTGCTCGGCTGTTATGCTTTACGGCATGTCCCTGCTTTACGGCTTTACCGGAACGATAAACATCACAGACGAAAGCTTTTTGCCCGGTCTTAGTGCACTGCCTGACTCATCAGTGACCCTGGCAGTGATATTAACAATGGTGGGAATCGGCTTCAAACTGTCTTTCGTTCCCTTGCATTTTTGGAGTCCGGATGTGTATGAGGGAGCGCCGACACCTGTTACTGCCTTTCTTTCTACTGCACCTAAAGTGGCTGGCTTTGCCATCCTCATCCGCTTTTTGGGTCCTTTCTATTCATTTGCTTCCGTTTCCGGCCGTGTGGTATTCGACTTTGATACGATTCTTTGTGTAGTTGCCATCATCACGATGATCGTCGGGAACTTTGCTGCTATTTGGCAAAATAATATCAAGCGGATGCTTGCTTATTCCTCCATCGGACATACCGGTTTTGCTATGATGGCCCTGGTTGCTTTTTCACAGGCCGGCTTCAGTTCGTTGATTTTCTATTTCGCTGTCTACGTAATTATGAATATGGCGGCATTTATGCTTGCCGACCGGATAGAGACTGAATCGGGAGCGGAGACAGCAAGCGCTTACAAAGGACTTGGGAGATTTTTTAAACTGGAAATGGCGTGCTTTGTAATTGTGTTGATTTCTCTAACAGGACTACCGCCGACAGTCGGATTCGTAGCGAAGCTGTTGGTGTTTTCTTCCGCTTTTGAACAATATGCTGCAACTAAGTCTGTTTTCTTTTTGCTATTGCTGGTCACTGGCGCAGTTACCACGGTTGTTTCGCTGTTCTATTATTTAAAGATCCCACTCAATGCCTACCTCCGGAAGGCCGAAGGAGAAAGGGAGCTAACTGTAAAGCCAGCTTTCCTCACCTATGTCATTGCATTGCTAAGTTTCCTGCTTGTACTGCTTGGGGTATTCCCAGACGTACTTGCCTGAAATTTTTTCCGTTCAATGTTGTAACAAATTTTAGTTTTAATCTTAATTTTGCATACTCATAACAGATCATGAGTGAATCGATAAAACATGAGTGCGGTATAGCCCTCATTCGTCTCTTAAAACCCCTCTCTTATTATCAGCAAAAATACGGGACATCACTTTACGGTTTAAATAAACTGTATTTGTTGATGGAGAAGCAGCATAATAGAGGACAGGATGGTGCAGGTATAGCTACAATCAAATTTGACGTAGCGCCGGGAAACAGGTACATCAGCAGGTATAGGGCGATGGGCTCAAGTGCAGTGGCGGAGGTATTTGAACATGTTCAGAAAAAGTTTGCAGATATTCCTTCTGATCTTCTTCAGGACGCAGATTGGCTAAAAGAAAATATTAGTTTCACCGGCGAAGTTTTGATGGGCCATCTCCGTTATGGTACCCATGGGAAAAACAGCATTGAAAACTGCCACCCCTTCCTTCGTCAAAATAACTGGATGTCGCGGAACCTTGTTATTGCAGGGAACTTCAACATGACGAATGTGGATGAACTGCTGGAGCAGTTGTATGAATTGGGGCAGCATCCGAAAGAAAAGGCAGACACAGTAACGGTTCTTGAAAAAATTGGTCATTTCCTGGATGACGAAAATCAAGTGCTGTTCGATAAGTTTAAGCAGCAAGGGCATAGTAACGTAGAAATTAGCAGGCTAATTGCGGACAACCTCGACGTTGCAAACATTCTTAGGCGCTCGGCGAAGACCTGGGATGGAGGTTATACCATTGAGGGTATCTTCGGTCATGGTGATGCCTTTGTTATGAGAGATCCTTCAGGGATCAGACCCGCATTCTACTATGTAGATGATGAAGTTGCTGTAGTAACTTCTGAAAGACCTGCCATTCAAACGGCTTTTAATGTTCCATTCAGTGCTGTAAAGGAGATCAAGCCGGGTCATGCTTTAATCATCAAGAAGAACGGACAGATTACCGAAGAGCAATTCCGCGAGCCATATGAGCAGAAATCGTGTTCCTTCGAACGGATTTATTTCTCACGCGGAAGCGATGCTGCTATCTACCGGGAGAGAAAGCAACTTGGTCGCTTGCTTTGTCCGCAAATACTTAATTCAGTAAACCACGATCTAAAAAATACCGTATTCTCATTCATTCCGAACACTGCAGAAGTAGCGTTTTTTGGAATGGTGGAAGGGCTCCATAAGTATATCAAGCAAGTGCAGAAAGACACCCTGCTAAATAGAGCAGATAAGATTTCTGATCAGGAGCTGGACGAAATGTTGAGCATGGCGCCAAGAGTAGAGAAGATTGCGATCAAGGACGTTAAGCTTCGTACTTTCATCACCCAGGATGCCGACCGGCAGGACATGGTTTCTCACGTGTATGATACGACTTACGGACTAGTTAAGGCAGGGCAGGATAATCTGGTACTTATCGACGACTCTATCGTTCGCGGAACAACCCTGAAGCAAAGTATCCTAAAGATCCTCGATCGTTTGGGACCGAAAAAGATTGTAATTGTTTCATCAGCACCACAAATCAGGTATCCGGATTGTTATGGTATTGATATGTCCAGGATGGGTGAGTTTGTCGCTTTTGAAGCTGCGATCAGGCTTTTAAAAGAATCGGGACGTGAGCATATCATCTGGGAGACCTACGAGAAGTGTAAGGCTTCCATGACCATGGAAAAGGAGGAAGTGGAGAACTATATCAAAGCCATTTACGCTCCTTTCACTGACGACGAAATTTCAGCGAAGATCACTGAAATCATATCGCCTAAAGGCATAAATGCAGAAGTTGAAGTGATTTATCAAACGCTCGACAATCTACATATCGCTTGTCCGGATCATCATGGCGACTGGTATTTCTCCGGAAATTATCCAACACCAGGAGGAAATAAGGTAGTTAACCGGGCATTTATGAACTGGGTAGAAGGTAAAAATCAACGGGCTTACGTATAGTTTTAGTTGCTAAAGAAAAACGAGCGGCTGAAGGATTGATACAGGATCAATCTCTCAGCCGCTTTTTTATAATATGGTGCTATTGGGGAAAAACAGGTTGTAAATCAGCTTCAGCGCAAAAATGACGATCAGCGTTCCGGCTACCCTGTTGAGGAGTATAATAGTCTGTTCCTTGATGCGATACCTGAACTTGTTAGCGTAGTAGGCTTTTAATGTGTCCATACTAAATTGCGTCACGAGGATGAAGCCGAAAAATAGTGCCGTTTCTTTAGGAGCGAGCTGCCCTCTTACTGAAATAATACTGCTGGTAACGCTTACCCAATAAAGAAATAACGAGGGGTTGAATACGCACATCAGAAAACCTTTCAGAAAATATCCGGTGTTTCTTTTCTTGGAGGTGGAATTCTGGTAGTTGATCTTGACCTCTTTGAATAAGTAAAAACAGCCAATTCCAAGCAATACGGCACTTCCAACAATGCCTATCGGCAGGCGATATTGATTCTCAAATTTGATGAAGGACGAACCGTAAATGGCCAGTCCAACATATACTACGTCGCTAAGAACAACTCCTGCAGCCAACCACATCCCTGCATGGAAGCCTTTTTCGATACTGGTTTTAAGCAGTGCAAAGAATACTGGCCCTGTTGCAAACGATAGCACTATCCCAAGTCCAATTCCAGATATAATCGATTCAAGCATAAAGTGGCTCGTTCAAATAACGCGAATATGCAAATTTTGAAGCAATATCTTAGTGTATCTTTATTCCCTTATAAGTCTGTAACTGACTTTAAACGGTCGTCCGCCTTTTAAAGTATGGTTTAAAATCAACTTGAACCGGATGCTTTTGTTCTACAATTAAAGCTTATTAATTATCTTGGCTATCTAAAGAAACATTATGTCAGACAATAAAGGAGGTTCAAATCCTATCATTATCATCGGGATCCTATTTTTTATTTTCGGGTTTGTAACCTGGTTAAATGGTACCTTAATTCCCTTTCTAAAGTTGGCATGCAATTTAAATAGCGACGCACAGGCATTCTTTGTGACCTTTGCTTTTTATATGGCCTATTTCTTTCTGGCGATTCCCTCATCAGCTATTCTTAAACTTACGGGCTTGAAAAATGGTATGGGACTGGGATTACTTGTGATGGCTTTAGGCGCTCTGATTTTTATCCCAGCCGCTAATTCCCGCAGCTTTGGTCTTTTTCTTACAGGCTTATTCGTACAGGGCGCCGGCTTATCTATCCTTCAGACAGCCTCCAATCCGTACATCAGCATTGTGGGGCCCATTGAAAGTGCGGCCCAAAGAATAAGTATTATGGGCATCTGTAATAAAGTAGCAGGTATTCTTAGCCCGATCATCTTAGGCGCAATTGTCCTGGCTGATGCTACCGAACTTGAGCAGCGCATAACTGCCGCAACAAGTGCGGTGACGAAGGATCAACTGTTAGATGAGCTGGCTGGGAGAGTGATTCTGCCCTATATAGTAATGGCAGTTGTTTTGGTTCTTCTGGCTATCTGGGTGCGAAGATCTTCTCTTCCGGAGATTGATGCACAAACAGCTAATGCTCAGCCGGAAGGAGCATCTCTTGCTGCCGGGCGGACTAGTGCCCTTCAGTTTCCCCATCTTTTGCTTGGAGTGCTATGTCTGTTCTTGTACGTGGGAGTGGAGGTGATGGCGGGCGATGCGATTGGAGTGTACGGTAAAAGCTTCGGCATTCCCTTAGATGAGACTAAGTATTTTACCTCTTTTACCCTTGGAGCGATGCTTGTTGGCTATGTAGCAGGTATCATAGCAATTCCGAAGTATATCAGCCAGGAGAAAAGTCTTTTGATATCAGCCGTCTTGGGAGTAGTGTTTTCGGCCGGGGCGCTCTTAACGTCCGGTTATGTTTCGGTTGGTTTTGTCGCTGCCCTGGGATTGGCCAATGCCTTAATGTGGCCTGCCATCTTTCCAATGGCTATTCGGGGTTTGGGGCGGTTTACCGAAATGGGATCAGCCTTCCTGATTATGGGTATCGCCGGCGGCGCCATTGTTCCTCTGCTATTTGGCTATCTAAAAGAGCAGTTTGATTTTCAGTGGGTATTTTTTTTAATCATGGCTCCTTGTTATCTCTATATTTTATACTATTCGATCAGTGGTCACAAAGCTGGTGTGAACCGGAATTAAATTACCTTTGCGATCGATTTTTAGAATGAACAATAGTAAACCGAGCTTCGAGAATATTTTTATGAACCTGGCTTCCGACCTCGCCAGGCGCTCGCATTGCGTGAAGGCTCAGGTAGGCGCCGTTCTCACAAAAGATACACGGATAATTTCTATTGGCTATAATGGTCCTCCTGCGGGCACTCATAACTGCGATGAGGAATGGCCGGAAAGCGGTTGTCCCCGTGACGCTCGGGGAAGCTGTTCGTTAGCGCTTCATGCGGAGGAAAACGCCATTCTTTATGCCGTGAAAAACGGTGCTGCGCTTGAAGGCTCTACCTTATACGTAACTTTATCACCTTGCCTGCCCTGCGCCCGTCTTATCTACTCGTCGGGAATAAAAAAGGTGATCTTCAAAAACTCCTACGCGGAATATAAAGGGCTTGCGTCAGACGAGGGGGTGGACTTTCTGAACCGCTTCGGCGTTCTGGCTATAAAAGCCGAAAGCTAGATTTTAACGAGATCCTTGCTTAAACGGTATAGCTTATCCCTTGCAATCGGGTCATACGCTTGTGGGTCGGCTTTGGCTGGAGTTGCCTTATTGAAGTAGACGCCAGTGAGGTTTTCTACTTCGGTGGAAGTAGCAACATACCAAACGTTCTCTGTCCCCGCTTCAATAGTACTTTCAGCCGATCCATAATAATCCAGGACCATTTTGGTGTTCATCCGGGTTTCTGGGTGGATTGCATTAACCCGAAGGGTGCTGTCCTTCGACTGGCCAGCAAGGGTAAACGTGAATAAAATAAGGGCGAGTTTGCTTTGGGCATAAGCTTTTCGACCAGAGTAATTGTGGTCCAGCATCAGATCATCGAAGTTGAGCTCCTGTTGGGAACCTGAAGCTATATTTATAATTTTCGAAGTGTCCCGGTGATGTAGCATGGGCAGGAGAAGGTGGGTAAGGAGGAAAGGGGCAAGATAGTTTACACATAAAGTTAATTCATAACCGTCTGTGCTTAATTCTCTTACGTTCATCTTTGTGCTGCCAATGCCCGCATTATTGATCAGTATGTCTAAGTTTTGATACTGTTTTTTAAGTTCGCCTCCTAAATCCCGTACACTTTGAAGTGAAGCGAAATCGGCGTTAAAATATCTTAAATTTTTGTTTCCAGTTTTTTGAATGATTTCTTCCAAGACAGCCTGGCCTTTTTCAGGGTTTCGTCCATGTAAAAGTACCATAGATCCCTCCTTAGCGAACCTGAGTGCCAGATCTTTACCTAATCCATCAGTTGCCCCTGTTATCAGAACAGTTAAATCTTGTATTGCTTTCAAGGTTGATATGTTTCTGGTATAACTTTTGGAATAACGAAGATGTTTTGATAACTAAAAAACTAATACTATGAGAAACTTCGTTCCCGCTTTAGAAGAGACATTGATGAAATTTACACCAGCTGAAATCACTCGCGATCAGCCGGAAGCAAGGTATGCGGCGCATGGTGGCTGGTTCGGAGTTGAAAGCATCGTTTTTGACGCCAACAAGAAGAAGATTTCTACAAGAAATAAAAAGGCAAAAAAGAGCTAATTTTTATTCGATTGCTCTTTCGCAATATATCTTAACTCCCAGAAGGGGTTAGGGTATATTGCTTATTTTTTCCAGAAGGACAGTAGCGATCGCGTCTATTGTCTGAGCTACAATCTCGTCGGGCGTGCCATCAAACAGGAACTGAGCTTTCCACTCTTCATCTTTAATGATGCCGTGAACAAACATTGTTCCTACCGGTTTTTCCTCACTTTCACTTCCTCCTTCAGATGCTAATCCTGTAACAGCTACAACCACATCAGCTGGAATTAGTTTCTTGGTTGCCTGAGCAAGGAGGCTCGTTACCTCCGCCGACTCTGCAGTATATTTATCAATAATCTCCCCTGGAATTCCCAATAACTGTTCTTTAACCGAGCGGTCGTAACAGACAATGCTGCCTTTTACAACTGTCCCGCAATTTGGAACTGAGGTGAAATCATACACCAACTTACCAGTAGAGGCGCTTTCTGCGAAGGCGATGGTAAGGTTTTTGGCTAAGAGATTGTGTGCACAGGCGATTACAGATCTTGATGGCATGTTTGCTTTATGGTTTAACTGGCTTTTCCTTTTAGTTCCCAATGATCTTTAATGGTATTTCCATCACGATCCTTTTTTAAGGTGCGGGCATACCTTTCTCCTTTCACACTTCCTTTCTCGGTCATCTTACCCATAAAGAGTAATATCGGCAGCCCTTCCTCGTTAGTTTTGAAAGCTAGATCATAGCCTTTAAAAGTCGAGTTGATCATGGTTGAGGGCTCGTAAGTTTTGCTTAACAGCTTCAATAGGTCTTCACTTAATTTCATACGGTAGTATGTATAATTTGATTTTTTAAAGGATGTTTGATTTTTCTGATATATTTACTGAAAGCAAATTTTATTCTATGTTAAAAAAGTTTTATTGCCTGCTTATAGCCGGTTTGATCGGCTTTTCTGTGCAGGCTCAGCTGCCTAATTCCCCCTCCAGGCTCCCTTCCAATATGTTCTATAAAACCTTGCCCAACGGACTCGATATTTTCGTGGTTGAGGATAATAGTGTACCTCTGGCGACTATTGAATTGGCGGTAAAAAATGGAGCCTATACGGAAACTCCCGAGTACAATGGCTTGAGCCACTTGTACGAGCACATGTTTTTTAAAGCCAACAGAGATTATCCTAGTCAGGAGGATTTTTTGAATCGGGTGAGTGAGTTGGGGATACAGTTTAACGGCACTACTTCTTACGAACTGGTTAACTACTATTTCACTCTGCCGAAGTTCAACTTGAATGAAGGTTTGAAATTTATGAATTCGGCCATTCGCTATCCTAAATTTGACAAGGAAGAAATGGCTAAAGAGAATATTGTAGTGGATGGCGAGTTTCAGCGGAATGAGTCCAATCCCTACTTTGCTTTAAACGATGAGATGAATCGCCGCCTTTGGGGAGATTTGTATAGCAGGAAGAATACAATTGGTAATCATGATGTGATCCGCAATGCGACTTCAGCCCAGATGGACACGATCAAAAATAAGTACTACTGGCCTAATAACTCGTTGTTGACCATAGCGGGCGACGTGAAACACGAAGACGTCTTCCGGCAAGTGGAAGCTATTTTTGGCGATTGGAAGTCATCAGGCTTTGATCCTGCAAAAAGATGGCCCGTTCCCGAGTTTAAGCCGTTGCAGAAAAACGACTATTTTATCGTTGAATCAGACTTGTCGAAAGTCCCCCTGATTATGTACAACTGGCACGGTCCGGACACCAGGACAGATATCCCCGCTACTTATGCAGCTGATGTGTTTTCGTTTATCCTTAACCAAAACGGTTCCAAGCTTACGAAATCACTGGTAGATGCTGGCTTAGCTTTGCAGGTAAACATCGGTTATCTCACCCAGAAGCATACTGGGCCTATCAGCCTTTTTGTAGTTCCCAATCCCGCAAGGATAAAAGAATGTATTGAAGAAGTGAACCGTCAGGTTGCCCTATGGGATACGGATGCCTACATTACAGACGAGCAGATCGAGACGGCGAAAAGGCAATTAGAGATTTATCAGGTGAAAAGTGAAGAAATCACCTCCGAATTTACGCACACCATTTCTTTCTGGTGGGCCTCCGCTTCAATTGATTATCTGACGACCTATATCGAAAACCTGAGAAAGGTGAATCGGGACGATCTTAAACAGTACGTAAGGAAATATATTAAAAACAAGCCATATGCTGCAGGTATGCTGATTAGTGCGGAAGCGAAACAACAACTAAAACCTGAACTATATTTTAAAGCTCAATAGAATGAAACGAATAACCCTAAATATATTCTTCTTATTTATTTCAATAGGAGTTTTTGCGCAGGCTCCGGCTACTTCTTTCGATGTTGCAGGGATAAAGGTGATATTGAAGCCTACTGTAAAAGAGGTGATTGATGTAAATATGTATTACCGGGGCGGAGTAGCTAACTATCCTGCCACACAGGCTGGTATTGAGAACCTAGCTTTGGCTGCTACAGCGGAAGCGGGAACGAAAAAATATCCTGCCAGCGCTTTTAAAGATCGCGCCGACGCTTATGGGATCGACATCGGCGGCTCTTCTGGTTATGACTTTGGTACAGTGAGTATGACTTGTATATCTCGTTTTTTTAATGAGGGTTGGGACCTGTTTGCTGAGGCGGTAGCAAACCCGGTGTTCGACGAGCGGGAAGTAGGCATGCTGAAGGAAAAGCTGGTTTCGGGAATCAAGCAGTCCGAGTCAGATCCGGATGAGCGTATCGAACAATTAGCGATGCAGAATGCATATACCGGAACTCCTTACGCTACAGACCCAAAGGGTAATGAAACGTCTCTGGCTGGCATTAACGCCGCTGCTGCAAAAAACTACTATTACAACACGCTGCTTAACAAGAACAGGATGTTCATCGTGGTAGTTGGGAAAATTTCTAAGGAAGATCTGACAAAAAAAATCATGGCCTCGTTCGCCAGCCTACCTAGCAAGGCTTTTAAACCGGTAAGTCTTAAGGCTCCTGCTACAGCTGGAAAACTATTATCAGAATCGAGAGAACTAGCTACTAATTATATCACGGGTACCATTGATGCTCCGCCAGTAAGTAGCAGTGATTACCTCCCTTTCCGTCTGGCGATATCTAATCTGAGCACCAGATTGTTTAGGGAAATCAGAACTAAACGTAATCTTTCTTATGCTCCCTATGCTTACACTACCACACGTATGATGCCATATGCAGTGATGTATGTAAGTACAACAGATCCAAAAGCATCTGTAGAAGTAATGCTGAATGAGTTGAAGGATTTGCGGGACTATGGGTTTACTGAGGAAGAGCTTAAATCGGGGAAGAGTAACTTCATCACCAATAACTACATGAAGGAAGAGAGCAGCGGGGCTATTGCGGCGGCTTTAGGAAATGCAGAGGTGTTAGGTGATTGGAGAATTGCTGACGAGGCAGCAGAAAGGATCAATAAAGTGACCCTCAAGGAGATGAACGAAGTGCTTAAAAAGTACGTTAAAACGATCAGGTGGAGTTACCTGGGAGATCAGAAGCTGGCGACTGAAGCTGCGGCGGTTTTCAAAAATAAAATATAAATAATGCCCTGCGAGAGCGGGGCTTTTTTGTTTTAAAGCTTCAACAATCAAGGAGCCAATTCGTTACTTGTTCAGTTTACAAAAGCGTTATTCATGAAAAATATCCTCACTATCACCCTCAACCCAACAGTAGACAAAAGTACCAGTATTGATCATCTGGCTCCCGAGAAGAAGCTAAGGTGTCAGCAACCCAAGTTTGAACCAGGTGGGGGAGGAATCAACGTGTCGAGGGGATTGAAAAGATTGGGACTCTCATCGACTGCCTTCTTTCCGGCAGGGGGGCGGACCGGCTCGCTTTTGCGCGAATTGCTGGCGAAGGAAAGTATCGATAATGAGACCTATGAGGTGAGCGGCGAGACACGGGAAAATTTTATCGTGGTAGAGACCGCAACTAACCAACAGTATCGATTTGGAATGCCTGGTTCTGAGATATCAGTTTTGGAGCAGGAGGGGATCCTAAATGCAATTGCAAGTTTACAACCCTTTCCGGGCGTTGTGGTAGTAAGCGGAAGCTTGCCTCCAGGGATTGAACCACAGTTTCTGCGAGAGATTGTTCGGTTGGTGAAGTCGAAGGGAGCTCAGGTTGTTGCGGATACTTCCGGGGATGCTTTGCAGGCTATGGTAGAAGAAGGTGTGTATTTGTTAAAACCGAACTTGGGCGAGTTAGGGAAGTTGATTGGAAAGGAAGCGCTGGATAATGATTCTGCCGATGAAGCTGCCCGTGAGCTGATAACAAAAGGAAAAACCGAGGTGATCGTCGTATCGCTCGGGGCTCAGGGGGCCTATCTGGTAACTAAGGATCTCACAGAACACGTACCTGCCCCAACGGTTAAAAAACTGAGTACTGTGGGAGCTGGAGACAGCATGGTCGCGGGGATGGTGTCTATATTGGCCAAAGGAGGAAGTTATCAGGAAATGGTTTGGATGGGGGTAGCATGTGGGACGGCAGCCACGATGAATTCAGGGACCGAGCTTTTTAAACGGGAGGATGTGTTACGCCTCTTTGAATGGCTGCAGAACCGATAGCTATTATTAAGTGATCGGATCGGGAGGTATCCGATCACTCAGACTTATCTACTGGTACAGAAGCTGTCCATAATTTTCATCACTTCAACACCAACTTCAGCAGAACATGGATTGCTTCTTTCACCTTTAAAGTACTCCACCACCCATTGGATCATCGGCTGTTGAATGTGCTGCGGCATCTCGAACTCAATCTTCTCTTCCTTGCCATCCCGGTACAACATGAAATAATTTGCACCGAAAACAGTAAACTCGATTTTTCCTTCCGATCCTACAATTTGTACTATGTCTTTCGTCTCCTCAGGCGGAACTGTGAAACACCAGGTGCCATTGAAGATCACGCCATTTTCAAAGAGCATACTTCCAGTAACGATATCATCAGCAGGATAAAGGCCGGCTTGATTGCCTGAATAGCCTGAATAGCTTTTGACCTTACCAAAGAAGTAGAGCATCAGGTCCAGCTGGTGAGGAGCAAGGTCATGAAATAAGCCCCCGCCCGATACTTCAGGATTGACGCGCCAGTTGTCCTCCGTCTGCGTAATAATCTGAGACTGGGCTGGCTGAAGCATTTGCAGGTGGACAAATCGCACGTCTCCAATCAATCCTGATTCAACAGCCTCTTTGATCTTCAAAAAAAGTGGTAATCCTCTTCTGTAATGAGCAACTGTTAATTTGGTCTGGCTTTCTTTCTCTGCCTCTGCCATTCTTACCGCCGAAGCGGTGTTCATTGTCATTGGCTTTTCCACATATACCGGCTTAGCAGCTTTTAATGCCATCAAGGTATATTCCTCGTGATAAAGTGGTGGAGTTGCTACGTAAATAGCATTCACTTCGGGATCATTTATCAGCTCTTCCGCGTTTGAATACCATTTCGGAACTCCGTGCCTTCTTGCATAATCTTCGGCTTTAGCTGCGTCTCTCCGCATCACCGCCACCAGGGAAGATCCCGGAACTTTATTGAAGGCGGGGCCGCTTTTTACTTCAGTTACATCTCCGCAACCGATGATTCCCCAATTAATATTTTCCATTTTTAGTCTATTTCTGTAGGAATCCTAAACCCTTCAGCCAATGTTGTACCCTGTCAGTCCAATGGTCAGGAGCCCGGGTCGGTCCGATACCAAATCCATGTCCGCCTTTTGGATATAAATGCATTTCAGCGGAGACATTGTTCTTCAACAGCGCTTCGTAAAAGCGAAGGCTGTTTTCCACCTTTACGGTTTTGTCGTCAGCAGCGTGTATTAGCATAGTAGGAGGCGTCTGAGGTGAGACCTGCATCTCGTTGGAAAACCGGCTGGTTAGCTCTGATGAAGGAGCAGCACCGATCAGGTTGTCCCTTGATCCTTTATGCATCAAGTTTTCGGTTAAGCTGATTACAGGATAAACAAGTACCATAAAATTAGGGCGAAGGCTGATGTTATCTTTATTATCAATGACGGATTTTGAAAAATGAGTACCAGCGGTTGCCGCCAGATGGCCTCCAGCAGAGAAACCGATGATCCCTACCTTTGAAGTATCTACTCCCCACTCTTTTGCCCGTGACCTTACTGTCTTTATTGCCTGTTGGGCGTCCTGTAGGGGGCCAATCGTTTTATCGGGCATTGTTTTGTCTGAGGGGAGCCTGTATTTCAGTATAAAGGCCGCTATCCCCATTTTCGTAAACTCGGCAGCTATGTCTGTGCCTTCATTGGTGTAAGAAACGATTCGGTAACCTCCACCCGGAACAATTACGACGGCAGCACCAGTAGCTTTCTCTTTTGCAGGAAGGTGAATTTCAAGAGTCGGTTTCGATACTTTTTCGTACCGGATCTGACCCGTATTATTGACGTGTTTTATTTCCTCATCTGCACCGGCAATAGCATTCGGGATTTTACCGGGGTACAGGGGGATAACTGTTTGTGAATTACCAGTCATAGAAATTGCGGTAAAAAGCACAATAGATAAGAACTTATACATTGGCAGTTTTTTACCGCAATTATAACAATTTCTCGATTTGGGCGATGTATTATTTGTAATACCCCGACTTGAAAGTCAGCACATAGCTTTCATGCTCCAGCGTATCTTTCCAAGTTTCGATCAGGTGTTTGTAGGCTTCCCCAACCGGGCGGATTTTTCTGTCAAGGTCGTACAATCCAAGGGAGTTTACGTTACCAGCGTCATTTCGTAAAGCAGAGTCCCAGTCCACCTGGTCGGTTAAACTATACCAGGTAAATCCTACGATTGGTATCCCATCGCGTTTCAAACGCCTAACATTAGCCCATTGTGTTTGAAGCCATCTGATTGCATGAGCTTCCGAGATGTTTGTCTCGGTATGCATCACCGGTAACTTATAGCGGGTATAATATTGATGCGTAATCACATAATAACCGAAAATTTCACCCGCAGCTGAAGTACTTCCATTCTCATGAACCATATGCTCATTGGTAATGTAATAATCGTTACCCATGATACAGTTCCCCTTGATGATGTTGTTCTCGAACCAATTATACTCTTTCTTGGTCATTCCGTTCTCTAGCAAGTACTCGTACATCACCACGCTGATGGGGTAGCCATAGCTAAGGTCAAGTGACAAGAACCGTTTCTGGTTAAGAAAAGCCGCAAGAGCGTCACAGTCAGGACTTTCAGGGTGAAAATACTCCGAGGACTCGCTCTGCACGAAGGTGGCGTTAGGCTGCACTTCAATAATTGCGTTCATGGCCAGCACGTTCGCTTTACACAGGTTGGTAAGTGCCCTAACAAAAGAGCGGTCGTCAGTTTTGCACTCGTTCCACCAGCCGTATTGCCCTGAAAACATAGCTGCAACGAAAATTTCGTTTACAGGTGTGTAGAATTCGATATGTGGGAATCGTTTCGCAAATTCTCGCGCATATTCTGCAAAGTACTGAGGCCAGTCTGTGTTCTGGAAGTCACCAATAAAGTCTGGAACCCCGAAATGGCAGAGATCCACAATAGGTGTAATGCCGTTTTCCTTCATGTAGTTGAAGGTTTCATCGCAGAAGCTCCAGTCGTACTGCCCGGGGCCGATGTGAGTTTTATGCAGGGGAGCACCGTAGCGAAGAAACTCGATTCCCATCTCTTTAACCAGGTTGAAATCTTCTTTCCAATACTTGTAATGGCCACATTTCTCCATTTCATCTACTCGTTTCCTTGTCCCGTCAGGAAGAGTAATCATTGGATAGCTATTTTCTATCCCGGTTGCAAACATGAACTTATTTCTTCTCATGGTGTAGATTAGTCTGATTCAATTAACCTATTTTACAATGAGAACAACGTAATTGTTTTGCTTTAGAAAGTGCTGGTAGGAAGTTTAAATGTTTGAAAAGATTAAGTCCTTAACTCGCAGTTTTTTATTATTTGCCCTTCTTATTTACCTTCAGCGCTGGTCTGACCGGCGTCTTCATGCCTTCTCCCAGATAAAAGCTAGTATGTGGCGGCTGATTGTAGGAAACATTCTGCCATGCCACACTCAAGCGGTATTGTGAGTCTTGCATCAGCGAAACAAATCTGTAGCTCGTTGGGATAGTGCTGGTGTAAATCCTCAACTCTTTGTTGTCATCTGATCGCCAGAGCACTTCTTCTCTCCAGTCGCCCAGAATGTCAGCAGTTAAGCATGGCGTTGCCTTGGTACCGTTATTTGAAACGCAGCCTTCGGCAGTTAGCAGGCGTACGGCCTCCTCTTTTTCCCAATCCCATTTGTCGATGTAGTTCTTGTCGAGCAGTTCCCGCAGAAGATCGCCATCCCACCAGATAGCAAAGTTTGTTGAAGGCGGAGTTTTTTGAGAGATGGTTTTGCCATGCACATCACGCAGTCCGCCTGGCCCTCCCCAATTCTCAAAGCCCCGATGCCGAGGATCGATATCGGCTGCTACTCCGCGGCCAACATCTACTCCCGGACTCTGACCAAAAAGTATTTCACCTGTTCTGGCATCAAAGGCGGCAACACCAGGAGTTTGGAGGGCTACGGTTCTTTCTTCGCTTTCATGAACACCGAACACTTCCAGGCCCGGGCGGTCAGGGTCGAGGTCGGCGAGATGAAGAGCGTCCCCATGTCGTAAACCTGTTGTGTACAAGCCCTTTCCGTTATCATCTACAGTCATGGCCCCAATGCAAACCTCGTCCTTTCCGTCATTGTCAACATCTGCTACGGATAAGCTATGGTTACCCATTCCTGAGTAGTTTTTCCATTCAGGCATAGCAGAGTCGAAAACCCAGCGTTTAGAAAGTTTTCCTTTCCTAAAGTCGTAGGCAGCCAACACAGAACGCCCGTACCAACCTCGAACCATTACGATACTCGGTAAGTTCCCGTCCAGGTAGGCAACGCAGGCGGTAAACCGATCTGAGCGGCTGGCAGTATTGTCGTTCCCGCCGTTTCCACCAATCCCGCCCCAGCCATCCAGAGGGTATCGGGTTGGAATGTAATCCGTAGTAGCGAGTGCAGCGCCTGTGAGTCCGTCAAAAACAGTGAGGTATTCAGGTCCATCTGCTATTTTTCCATATTTCGGATCTTTTTCATCTTTCGTTCGCCAGTCTTTTGATTTGTCGCCAATTATTTGGCCTGTACCATCCACGGAGCCATCCGCCGTTTTACAAGCCATCTCAGCTTTGCCATCCCCATCGAAATCAAATACCAAAAATTGGGTATAAGCTGCACCGGATCGTATGTTGATACCTAAGTCAATTCGCCACAATCTTTTGCCGTTCAACTTGTAAGCGTCAATAATCTGGTTCCCTGTGAAGCCTTTTTGAGGAGGGTTTTTAGCGTTGGACGGATCCCATTTCAGGATGATTTCATATTCTCCATCGCCGTCCAGGTCTGCTACCGAAGCATCGTTAGCCGAATAGGTGTATTTACTTCCATAAACATCTCCACCAGGGGGAGGGCTTATCGGTATTGCTAAATAATTCGCTGTCTTTCCCGCAACCCTCGCGATTCCATCGGTTTCGGCTTCCTTACCGTTTAGTACGGATTTCACTGTGTAGCTATACGTTTCATTCGGGTTTGCCGTAGAGTCAACGAAGAACGTTACGGAGGTAATAGGTTCAGCATTAAGTTTTTCGGTCTTGCCGTTCAGGGCGCGATATACATTAAAGGAAATATTTTGGGGATCGTCGAGGAGCATTCTCCAACTTACAAAAGTTGTTTTGCTGTCTTTCTTCACTGCTACAATTCCGCGGTTAAGATATTCAGAAACACGCTGGGCAGTAATAATACCGGGAAAAAGCGTGGCGATTAGTAGTGGGATGAGGAGTTTTTTGAGTGTACGCATAAAGGATAAAGAAATACATAGTTACTCTTTCATCCACATTTTAGCAACCCGAGCTGTTCTGGTAATTGTGTGGAAAAATGGGGAAATTGGGGAGTCGTCGTCCCCATGGAAATTTGTCACTGGGTAATACTTTCCATAGTCTTTTCCCCAGATGCTAATTGGCATCGCATATCTCGATGAATAAAGCTCCGGAAAGGGCTATTTTTTACTTTTTTTGAGGGGTATTGTCTGTTGGCTTCACATTTGCATTATAAGTGGCAAGATGAAAAATTTACTTCCAGTTATTCTGTTTCTAATTAGCCTCTCAGTTAAAGCGCAGAATGTAAATTGGTTTGTTTCAGCTCATGCCGGAGCAAGTAATTTCAAGTCTGCCACGATGAACGGTGCTGTTGTGGGCGGATTTCAAACAGCGGAAGGTCATCAGGTTGCTTTTGGTCCGGTGATGAAGAGTTTCATGATGAATGGAACGTATCGTAACCGTATCGGGGCGAGAGTTTATTCTCAGATGCATATTTCCGATAGGGTGAGCGCTTACCTACAAGCGGATCTTTCAAACGGAAATCAATTTTCCATGTTTACTTCAAATATGCCTCGTTTAGAAACCGGCATGGGGGTAAATGTAATGATACAGGAAAACCTGGGAGTAGGTTGTGGCTTCAACTTAGGGGAGGTAAATCCCTTCACAAGCGCTAGGTCAAGTAGTCCTGCTGTCAAACTTATCTACTCATTGCCTCTATCGAGAAACAATGGTTGGTAAGCATGATCGAAGAAAAACAAGTTTTAGTTGATAGTTTAAATGTTTCGTATTTTGCAAAAACAGCAGTAAATCCTAAACTTACTGCTGTTTTTATTCATGGTTTTCCCTTCAATAAAGCTATTTGGCGGGCGCAACTTGAAGGTCTTCCGGAGGACGTAAGCGGTGTTGCTTACGATATCAGAGGCTTTGGAAGTAGCGAAGCCGGTCACCAGTTTTTTAGTATTGACCTTTTTGCTCGTGATCTCTTAAATCTTCTCGAAGTTCTGCATATCGAGAGACCTCTGCTCTGCGGCATTTCAATGGGCGGGTATATTGCGCTGAGAGCAGCAGAAATTGCGCTTCAGAAACTGGGAGGGTTGGTACTTGCGGACACAAATGCTGTCGCTGACTCAGAAGAAGGTAAGCTGAGGCGTTTTGCAACTATCGACCAGGTACTGAGCGATGGAAGGCAAGCGTTTGCCGATAATTTCGTGAAAAACGTTTTTTCTCCCAGATCTTTCAGTGACCTGCCTGAACAAATAGCCGCTGTAAAACAAATGATTGAAAGTACTGAGGTATCGACTATTTGCTCGTCCCTTCTTGCGCTCGCTTCCCGAACATCGACGCTTGAGTTTTTGCCCGCTATCGATGTTCCTGTGCTGGTGATTCGGGGTGAGGAGGACAAGCTGATGACGGAGGAACATTTAAATCAACTCGGCGAGCATGTCAGAAATGCTGAAGTGGAGCTGATACCGGAGGCCGCCCATTTACCAAATATTGAAAGTCCAGAGATATTTAACTTTTATTTGAACCGATTCATTAGCAAACATTTCTGAGTCAGATTGTTTTAAAAAGCAATGATAGATTCTGAAACCGAATTATTGCTTGAAGAAAACGGTCTGGTTTATATGACGGATTCATCCCCCGGTATTAGTCGGAAAGTTACGGAGGATGGTTTCGTATACTATAACTCGAGAGGCCAGGAAGTAGTCGACCAGAAAACCCTCGATCGTATCAAGAAATTAGTGCTGCCTCCCGCCTGGGAAAGTGTATGGATTGCTCCTAAAGCTAACGCCCATCTCCAGGCAACAGGAATAGACAAGGCAGGACGAAAGCAATACCGCTACCATAACGACTGGGCAAAGTCGCGAAACGAGAACAAGTTTTACCGCCTACTTGAGTTTGGTAAAAAGCTTCCTGAATTCAGGAAAAACCTGCAGAAAGATCTAAAGCGGAAGGAGTATGACGACCGTAAAGTACTTGCTATCTCCGTCAGCCTGATGCAAAAGACTTTGATTCGCGTGGGAAACGAGGCTTATAAGCAGCTCTATGGATCCTACGGACTGACAACCTTACGCGACAAGCACGTGAAGATTGACGGAATCAACTTGAAACTATCCTTTCGCGGGAAAAAAGGTGTAAATCACGATATAAAGTTGACGGACCGAAGCCTGGCCAGGCTGGTTAAGAAGTGCCGTGATATTCCAGGCCAGGAGCTTTTCCAATACTACACCCCAGATGGAGAAAGGCGATCTATTGATTCAGGATTAATTAATAAATACATCAAGGAGATAACCGACTGCGATTTTACTGCCAAGGATTTCAGAACATGGTTCGGTACATTGGAAGCATTGCGAAGTTATGCTCAGTTCGATTTTCCAGAGAGCGAGAACAAAAGGAAGAAGATAAGTGCGGCTGTTTTAGACGAAGTAGCTACCAAGCTGGGGAACACCCGCTCAGTTTGCAAAAAATATTACGTCTTTCCCGCCCTGATCGATGCGTTTGAAAGCGGCTCCTTAATGCCCTACCTGAAGAAAGTAAAAAATAAGCGAACTGACATAACGGAGATTGATCTGGATCCGGACGAAAAAGTGCTTCTCAGCTTTTTGAAGGCTGAACGCAAAAGGAAGCTACAGGAGAGTAGCTGAGGGCTCTAATATCTAAACAGCATAAAAGCGGCTGCAACGATCGTCATGAGAATGATAAAGCCGCGGTAATGCTCTTCAGATAATCTTTTTACAATGAATATCCCGACAAGCGCCCCGAGAATAATGGCAGGAGTGGTGCTGAGGGCAAGTAGGGCGGTGTTTAAGTTGATGGTGTGCCAACTGAACACGTGAAATGGCACCTTGAACCAGTTAATCACCAGAAAAAACCAGGCAGTTGTACCAATGAAAATGTTTTTGGGAAGCCGCGCAGCTAAAAAATATACGGCCATAACGCTGCCAGCGAGATTCCCGACCATGGATGTAAAGCCTCCGGCAATTCCGGTAACCGACGAGAATAAGTTGTTTTTAGGCACCTCTTCCGCATGTCCTTTCTTAATCCAAAGCATAATCACCACGCTCAACACAATGGTAATTGCCATGATCAGCCGAAAGGCAGCATCATTGATGAACTCTCCGATTACCGTTCCTGCCACAATTCCGATTGCCGCCCAGGGAAAAAGAATTTTAAGATGTTTCCAGGATGCATGGCGGTGATAGTACCAAACACCTATTCCGTCGGCAATTAACAGAATCGGAAGCATTACCCCGCTTGATTTCTGTCCGCCAAAGATGATCGCTAGTAAAGGAACCGATAACATTCCTGCGCCGTGTACTCCAGTTTTTGACATTCCTGTAAGAATTGCAACCAGGAGTAAAAGAAATAAACTGAAGTAATCGAAATTGTAAGAAAATATGCTGATCAACGTGAAACTTTTAACGAAAGTAAACTAAAAATAACTTAGGTGTAACTTTTTTTCAGAATGTGCGTATTCCCCAGAACTTAAATTATCACTCCTGTTATGAAAAGAGGTTTCATCATAACCTTAATAAGTTTTGTAGTTGTACTAGCATTCGGAAAACAAATTAAAAGACATTGCGCAAGCTTAATGTGTTCTGACGATTTCAAAATAGTGTCGGTACGGTTTAAAGATGCACTTGGAAATCCGATCGCTGTGAAAGATTTTAAGGCTGTCAACTTACGGACAAGGCAATCGATGGTGGTAGGAAGTGTTACGGATACGATGTATTCGAAAGGAAACTACACCATAGCCAGCGATTTGCACGTGAAGAAAGTATCGGAAGAGGGAGATACGATCATCGTATCAGGTATTCATCCGGACAGTAACATTGGCCAGGTGGCGAAATTAGTTATTGCCCGTGACGATTGTTCTTGTCACGTCGCCAAGCTCGCTGGTCCGGAGGAGATTGTCTTTCACTAACCTCTAAAGCGGTTTATTTCGGAGACTTGCCAATTTATAGCATTAGCGCGCAGTTGTTATTGCTTAATTTATCAGGCAGTCTTCCTGAACTTTCTACCGCTTCCGGTAGTTTCCTTCTTTTAAATAGTTAAAACCCAAGTACTGATCATCTCGTAGAAGAGCCTGATTTAGAAGAAGGGGATTAACGTTTTCATGAAATTTAAACCATCCGAAAGCCTGAGTGAAAAGGAAGTTCAATCAGGTCTTAGATTAGTGATAGCCGATGGCTTATTTGCAGAGTCAATGGTTTCATTTACAGGAGGAGCTTTCCTGGTAGCAATGGCCATTCACCTCGGCGCCACTAACTTCCAACTCGGAGTTCTTGCGGCTCTGCCCACCTTTAGCAGTATTTTTCAACTAGTTTCCGTTTGGCTCGTCAGGCAATACAACAATCGAAAGGCTATAACTGTAATCTTTAGTTTTCTGGCTCGTTTTCCGCTTTTCGTTATTGGTCTGTTGCCCTTTTTATTCAGCACGGGCACTAGCATTTACGTGCTCATATTCTTTCTATTCTTTCATTATTACTTTGGATCTGTTGCAGGTGCAGCCTGGAATTCATGGATGAGAGATTTGATACCAACACAGCAACTGGGTACTTATTTTTCTCATAGAAGCCGACTCACCCAAAGTTTGAATGTTATACTTAGTCTTACCATTGCTTTTTGCCTGGATTACTTAAAAGCGCATTATCCGGAACATCAAATGCTCACTTATTCGGGAATGTTTTTAGTCGGGGGTGTATTTGGGATGCTCGGGATATACATGCTTGCTCGTACTCCCGAACCGCAGTCGGTAATGGTGAAGGATAACATGTTTAAACTTCTGCAGATGCCTCTGAGAGATAAAAACTTTCGGAAGCTGCTAGCCTTCAATTCTTTTTGGGCATTCTCGCTTAATTTGGCAACTCCCTTCTTCTCGGTTTACATGATGAAAACATTGAACATCGAACTTTCTTTCATCATCGCTTTAGGGATCGTGTGTCAGCTAAGCAGTATCTTTTCGATAAAGATGTGGGGCAGATTGTCAGACCGGTTCAGTAATAAAACCATTATACGAATTTCAGCCCCTGTCTATATTCTCTGCATCCTTTCCTGGGCGTTTACAGGGATGGCAGACTCGAAGGTTGCAGTGCTCGGAATTTTAGTGCTCATCAATATTTTCAGTGGAATATCTACAGCGGGAGCCAATCTTGCCATTGGCAACGTGGGGATGAAGCTGGCTCCGCGGAACGAAGCGATCGTGTATCTTTCTGTTAAGAATATGATGGTAGCATTCTTTGCCGCAATAGCCCCGGTTATTGGAGGACTCATGGCGGATTTCTTCGCTACGCACGAGTTGATATGGAGCTTTGAGTGGAAAGGAGCAGAGGGTACATCTGTACTGCCACTGATAGCATTGAAAGGCTGGAGTTTCTTCTTCATAATAGGCGGCCTGCTGGCTATGCTTTCCCTCCGGTTATTATCCAGAGTGAGAGAAGAGGGAGAAGTACAAAAAGACCGCGTGGTATTTTACATGCGATCCAGAATGGCCAGGACTGTAAGCCGAGAAGCCAGAGCTGTCTATTCTGGAGAGTCATTCGCTGGATTGAAAAAAGCTGTTGGAAGCTGGACGGTGATGAAATAAGATATGGCGATATGAAATTGAAAGCCGGTTGAATCTTCACCGGCTTTTTTGCTGTACAGCAGTGCGCAAATCTGTGTCAATTACATTTCGTAAAAGTCGGTAAATTCCTATCTTTGCCCATGCAAGAAAAAATCATCATTCTTGACTTCGGCTCACAATATACTCAGCTGATTGCGCGAAGGGTAAGAGAACTAAACGTATACTGCGAAATCCATCCTTACAACAAGCTCCCGGAATTTGACGAAACAGTTAAGGGAGTTATTTTCTCTGGTAGTCCTTACTCTGTTAGACAAGAGGATGCGCCTCAAATTGACTACAATTTATTCCATAATAAACTGCCTTTGCTGGGCGTATGTTACGGAGCTCAGTATTTAGCTCATCAATCTGGTGGAGAAGTGGTACCATCTACTATCCGTGAGTATGGAAGAGCGAACTTGCACTACATCAATACTGATCATCCCCTTTTCAAAAATATTCCAACCGATTCTCAGGTGTGGATGTCACACGGTGATACCATTGCCGAAATCCCTGGCGAATTTGAAGTGATAGCTAGCACTGATTCAGTTCGTGTGGCGGCATATCATATCAATGGTACCCAAACTTATGGCATTCAGTTTCACCCCGAGGTGACGCACAGTACCGACGGTAAGCAATTGTTGGAAAACTTCTTAGTCGATATCTGCGGCTGCTCTCAGGACTGGACCCCTGATTCATTTGTAGAGACTACCATTGCTGCTTTAAAAGAAAAATTAGGCAATGATAAGGTAGTACTGGGACTGTCGGGCGGTGTAGATTCTTCTGTTGCGGCGGTGTTGCTTCACCGGGCAATCGGCGAAAATCTTCATTGTATTTTTGTGGATAACGGATTGCTGAGGAAAGATGAGTACGCTCAGGTGCTGGATTCTTATCAGCATATGGGTTTGAACGTTCGTGGTATTGATGCTAAAGATCGTTTTATCGGCCAATTAACCGGTGTAAAAGATCCCGAGCAGAAAAGGAAAATCATCGGTCGCGTCTTTATTGAAGTGTTTGATGATGCAGCCCATGAAGTGCAGGATGTAAAATGGCTCGGTCAGGGAACCATTTATCCTGATGTCATTGAATCAATCTCCGTAAAAGGGCCCTCAGCTACAATAAAATCTCACCATAATGTTGGTGGGTTGCCTGACTTTATGAAGTTACAGGTGGTAGAGCCCCTGAACACTCTATTTAAAGACGAGGTTCGGAAAGTGGGGAAAAGTTTAGGTATTGATGATATTATCCTTCAGCGTCATCCGTTCCCTGGTCCGGGACTAGCGATAAGAATCCTTGGTGAAATCACTCCTGAAAAAGTGGCGATCCTTCAGGAAGCCGACGCAATCTATATCAACAATTTGAAAAGCTCTGGTTGGTACGATAAAGTATGGCAGGCAGGCGCTATCTTCCTTCCCGTGCAATCGGTCGGAGTGATGGGTGATGAGCGGACCTACGAAAATGTAATTTGCTTAAGAGCAGTAGGCTCTGTAGACGGAATGACAGCCGATTGGAGTCATCTACCTTACGAGCTACTGGCTAAAATATCCAACGAAATTATCAACAACGTGAAAGGTATCAACCGCGTTGTTTACGATATCAGTTCGAAACCTCCCGCAACTATTGAATGGGAATAGTTTTTTTCTCTTTATCTCATCGCAATGCTCTTTCTTATTTGGGATAAACAAAAGTCGGTATTGCTTATTCTTAGAGGGTAATGCGATTCGAACAACAACTTAAAACATTCCTGCGGATACTCGATGAGTATTCGCAGGATATGCCTTTAACGAAATTTCTTCCCGTCTTTTTTCGGGCAAACAGGCAGATGGGGTCCAACGACCGGCGCACTGCGAGCCGATTGCTGTATAACTATTTCAGGCTTGGAAAGGCAGTAGCAAATCATCCGTCTGAGGAGCGGTTGTTCCTCGCCGAGTTTCTCTGCAGCTCAGGGCCGTCTCCCTTTCTTGCACATTTTAAACCAGAACTTCACTCGAAGATTGAACTTCCACTTTTCGAAAAAGTCGCGATTCTTGAAGGAGAAATTCCCGATTTTCAGCTAAAGGACGTTTATCCGCTTCATGCCCATCTTTCTGGATCTATAGATAAGGAAGCTTTTCTGCACTCTTTGTTCATCCAACCCGATCTCTTTATCCGGATACATCCCGGCAAGGAAAACCTGGTAAAGGCAAAATTGGAAGGGGAGGGTGTGTTATACCAGGAGGAACGCCCCTTGACGTTGCGGATGCCTAACGGCACCAAGCTGGATCAGCTTTTCCCTGAAGCAAGGGATTTTGAAGTTCAGGATTTGTCTTCACAACAGGCAGGAGACTACTTTCGGCCTCAGAAGCATGAGGCTTGGTGGGATTGTTGTGCCGCCTCCGGTGGAAAATCTTTGCTTTTATTCCAGCAAGAGCCGAGCGTAAAACTGGTTGTTTCGGATGTTCGGGAAAGCGTGTTGGAGAATTTGGATGAGCGCTTTAGAAATGCAGGTTTAGTCAAATACCAGAAAAAAGCCATGGACCTGACGAAAGATCCGGCGCCCTATATATCCAATTATGAGTTCGACGGAATTATCCTGGACGCTCCTTGCAGTGGATCAGGAACCTGGGGACGAAGTCCGGAGATGATCAGCCAGTTTCGGGAGGCGAGGATAAAATCGTTTCAGCACCTTCAGCAATCTATTGCTAAGAATGTAGTGAAGTATTTGAAGACAGGTCAGCCGCTGATCTATATCACCTGCTCTGCTTTCAAAGAAGAAAATGAGGAAGTGGTTAACTATCTGGTAAGCGAGTTGGGATTAACGCTGGAGCATCAGCAAGTGCTTAAGGGATACGAAAGAAAAGCAGATACCATGTTTGTGGCCCGCCTGATTAAATAGCTTTACAGACCGGTATTCGCCCTAAAGAGCTTTATAGCAATAGCAAGTAAGATAATCCCAAAAGCTTTCCGTAAAACATTCAATCCGGCATTTCCTAACAGTCGTTCTATCCGAAGAGTGTTTTTCAGGACGATAAAGACGAAGATCATGTTCAGAATAATTCCTACCAGGATATTTTGGGTGGCATATTCGGTTTTTAGTGAAAGCAGCGTTGTCATGGTACCTGCCCCGGCAATCAGCGGGAAGGCGAGAGGTACGATGGAAACACTTTCAGGAACTTCCTCCTTAAAAAAATTAACTCCAAGGATCATCTCCATGGCAATGAAAAAGATCACGAAAGAACCAGCAATGGCAAAAGAGGGTACATCCAGTCCGATCAGTTTCAGCAACTCATCTCCCAAGTAAAGAAAAAGAATCATTAGCAGGAGTGATACCAAGGTCGCCTTTCCCGATTCGATGTGTCCCGCCTTCTGTCTAAGCGCAATTACAACAGGAATGGAGCCAATGATATCGATGATTGCGAAGAGAATCATCGATACGGAAATAATTTGCTTCAAATTGAGATCTAACATCAGGGCAATATAGATTTTGCTAAATATAATTAGAAAAGCCTTGTCCTTGTTTTATTGCGACCAGATTTTGGAGTAAGCTTGAGTCAAAGGGCTAACCGGAACATAAAAGGGACAAGAGCAAAAGGAAGATAGGAGGCCTTCTGCTCTTGTTAATACTTTCCTACTGGTTCGATTCAAAGGGCGCAATATCTGGCGCGGTGCCACTGAATGGAAGGGCTAGCTTTGTACCCTTATCAATAAGTATGCTGCCTGCAGCAGGACGCAGATAGCTTATTTCTGGTAAAGTACCGTCTGCTTTTCGGGGCTGCAGCAGTTGTTTAACATCTACACTTTGTACGTCGGCATCTGCAACTGCGCGTTGTAATTGCCAGCTGTTGTCGGTGATATCAGTAACATCAGCAACGAGACTCCCAGTTGGACCTATAACCAGGGTGTTTTTGATAGTTAACTTAGATAGGGGACTGGCTTTCAAAAACGCCAGGTTACGTTTATTGCTATGGGCGGCACAATTGTAAAGGCTAACTTCGCCACGGTTGCTGTTATGGTCAAATCCATCGGCGACATTAGCAGCGGCGATACAGTTTTTGTAGACAGCATTATGCTTCAGCGTTTTATCGTCGCTTCCACCTGTTTTGAAGCCATTTCCATCACCTCCGCTTACTACTCCATCTTTTGATACACCATTCATGAAAGCCCAGCAGTTTTCGTAGCTGGTATTAACATTATCCACACCACGGAGATAACCATCCCATCCGTCATCCATATTGTTCCAGGCACGGCAACCGATAAATTTGTTGCCTGTCCCTACATCCATTTTACATGAAAAGCCATCCGCGTTCTCCTTCTTAGAGTCCGCATTTTCGTACGAGTCGCAATTTAGAACGGTGTTATAGGCAGCTCCATCACTTAGTTGCAAGCCGGTGTCGAAGTTTTGGAAAAAAGTGCAGTTTTCGATCAGGTTATGAAGACCTCCCTGAACTTTCAGTCCGTTGTGCCCTGCCTTATAAACATCAATTCCCTTCAGGTGCCAATAGCTAGTCCTCAGCACAATGCCGTTGTTTGCCGACGCCTCGGGAAGAGCGGAGAAATCAAATCTCGGTCTTCCTTTGTCTGCCGGATCATCCATTAACTTTATGGGTGTTTGCTCCGTTCCTGGTCGGCGGATAGTGAGGGGCGCATTAAATATATAGGTTCCCTCCTTTAACAGAATATTATCACCAGCGTTTGCTTTTCCAACAGCTTCCACTACTTCCTGCGCATTGCCTACCCGGATATCCTTCGCCATTAGCGAGCTGCTTAAAAACAGTAAAAGAGTAGATGTTATAATCGAATTTTGTTTCATATAATTATTTAGTAACAGCTATAAATCCCGTTTCTTTCAGCCAACTTTCGCACAGCGCCGTCCACAAATTAGCTGATCCTGGATTGTTCCTTAAGGCGATGGCATGACCGCCCTGCGGAAATGCATGCAAGCTGGAAGAAATATTATTATCCACCAATGCCTGATAGAACAGCAAGCTATTTCTAACACTTACCGACTTGTCATTAAAAGCGTGCACAATAAAAGCCGGTGGGGTTGCTTGACTAACGTTTAAGTGAGGTGAATATTTCTTTAGCAAGTTGATGGAAGGCTTTTCTCCCAGCAGATTCCGCTTGCTGCCTGTATGGGCCCAATCTCCCATGTCTATAACAGGTGAGACGAGAATACTGAAAGCAGGATTGTAGGAGAATTGGCTTAGACTGTCTTTTACATTAGAAACGTCTTCGCTGAAAGTACCCAGGAGAGCCGCCAGGTGTCCACCCGCTGAGGAGCCTTGAACTCCAATTTTCTTCGGATCAATTCCCCACCGTTGCGCATTTGCCCTTATGATCCTCATTGCTCGCTGGGCATCTTGCAGTGGCGCAAGTTCTCGCTGCTTTAGATCGGTACCATTCGGCAATCGGTAGTTTAACACAAACGCAGTGAGGCCAATGGTATTAAACCATTTGGCGAGCTGTGTGCCACTGATTACATAGGCTAAACGCTCATACCCCCCGCCTGGACAAATAAGTACTGCCGCGCCTTTGTTTTCGGAAGCGGAAGGGAAGTAGGCAAACATTCCCGGATTGCCTACTTTAAATACTCGCTCGTTTGCACTGCTATCCTTTCCGGGCATTCCCTTGGAATTAGGCATCTTGCCTAGCTCCCAGAGGGGAATGAAGTCCTGCGCCTTCGAAGGCCACGCACATGCGATCAGGAATGTTAAAAAGGCGAGCGTTAGCTTATGCATTTCTCATGAGTCAAAAATCGGATATCTTATTTCGCCGTCACTGGCTCCACTCTAAACCAGTCGAAGTCTGCATAGCCCGAGTCGTTGGTTGTCGTTTCCCGGGTAGCGAACAGCCCGACTTTAGATCCCTTCCATCTGGCTACTTCAGCCTGGAAAACCTCTCCCACATCTTTGTAGGTCAAACCGTCGAGGCTATAGCTAAACTGGCATTTTGCTCCAGGTCTAACTTTTACCCTTAAGAAAGCTGTGGGGGTGGCAAGTTTAGTAATTACTTCTTCTTTTTCCGGGTTGCCTTTTACAGCATCTTTTCCTACTGTATAAACAAGGTAGTTCCCGTCCTTTTTACTCTTTATCGCAACGTTGGCATAGCTAAAGCCCATTACTGTTAAGCCTGCCTTCTCATTCTCCAATTTCGGACTGTTGGGAGTGAAGGTCATTTTGGTAGTTACCATAAAGCTGTCGGCAGGAAACTTTTGCAATAACACATTAGGAGCCTCCCACAAATTTTTGGCATCTTCGGGCTTGTCTGTGAACAGCCGCAGCGAGCCTTTCGATGGATTCATGAAATACCAGGTCGGTTTGGGATTAGATTGCCATTGCCACTGCAGCCCTAGACGGGTGGTATTAAACTCGTCTGAATCAGGAGGGGTGGCCAGGGCATAGGTCTTGCCAACATTAGGTTTCTTGTACACCAGCACCGGGTCTCCGGTTCCGTCTCCATCTTTATCAATACCAATTACCGGCCAGTCATTTACCCATTTCATCGGGTTTAGGTGTACCACACGGCCGTATTGCTCCTTATCTTGAAAATGGAGGAACCAGTCTTCGCCGGAAGGGGTTGTAACCCATCCGCCCTGATGCGGCCCGTTTACAGAAGTTGCCCCTTGTGCCATCACTATCTTTCGTTCATAAGGGCCATACACGTTCTTTGATCGCAACACCAACTGCCAGCCAGTTGCTACACCGCCGGCAGGAGCAAAAATGTAGTAGTAACCATTGCGCTTGTAGAACTTCGGTCCCTCTACCGTTTGATCAATTTCGTGACCGTCATATACCAGTACGCCATGATCAATCGTCTTTGTTCCTTCCGCGTTCATTTGCTTTACGGCGAGGATGCTTTTTATACCCGCCCGACTTCCCGCGTAAGCGTAAACCAGGTATACCTTTCCATCATCGTCAAAGAGAGGGCAAGGATCAATCAAGCCTTTTCCGCCTTCAACCAAAATAGGTTCAGACCAGGGACCTGCTGGATTTTTTGCTTTTGTCAGGTAAATTCCGAAATCAGGATCCGGGAAGTAGATAAGGTACTCACCGTTTCTATATCTGATGGATGGAGCCCAGACACCTTCACCGTGACGAGGCTTAGAAAAATGCTCCTGCGGGGAAAGTTTTGGAAGCGCGTGGCCAATCAGCGACCAGTTTACTAAATCCTTCGAGTGCAACACAGGCAAACCAGGGATATCTTCAAACGATGAGGAGATCATGTAATAATCGTCGCCAACGCGAATAGCGTCGGGATCAGAATAATCCGCATTCAGAACCGGGTTTTTGTACGTACCATTGCCCAGGTCAGAAACCCAAACTTTTGAAACAAACTTTTGAGAAGAACCAGATGCTGCACCAGCAGGTTTTTGCTGTGCTAACACAGCGATGGTTAATAAGGTACAGGCGGCGGTACCGCATAAATATTTCATCATAGCCATTTGTTATTTTACTTCTGCAGAAGGATCCCAGGGGGAGGTGCCTGCAAAAATGTTCTTGAGTGTGTATTTTTTAGCTTCCTTTTTCTTTAGCTGATGTGACCAGGCCACTCGGGAACCTGAGTTTGCTCCTGGGCCAGAACTTTGGAACTCGGCGTAGAAGGTTGTTTTCTCCTTGTCGGGAAACATCTTGTCACCTGGCCAGTGATGCCATCCCTTGGGTACAATATGAGCTCCCATCTCGGTAGATATGAAAACAGTTTTGGCGTAAGGGCGCCACGGCCTGCCCAGATATACCTCCGATGCCTCCGGAGCTGTTATCAATTTGCAATTGATAAAAACGTAGCCGAACTGCTGGTTTGCGGTCGTTGCTGCAGCCGTGATGTACGAGTTGCTCAGGCTTTTAATCGTGCAGTTTTCAAATACAGCAGTCGCTTCTCCAAAAATAAAATCGGTGGTTCCTTCAATAAAGCAGTCTACATAATACTGACGACTGCTTCCGGTAGCTGTATAAAGCGTGTCCTGGTTGCCTAGGATGTTGCAGTTTTTAATAATTGCCCGGTCGCCTTCCACGTGTAATGCTACGGCTTGCCCTACTCTGCCAGCTGTATTTTGGATGGTTAAGTTTTCTGCTCTAAAATCATCGCCCTGCACCAGAACAGTATAAGTGGTAAAAGTCATATACTCCGTCTTACCTGAAGGATCTTTGCCTCCCGGAAAGGCTTTTCCCGTATGGTCGTTTCCGGTAATAATCGTATTTTCCTTGCTTTCCCCAATTAACGTAATCCCGGTTTTCCACGATGGGATTACCAATTTCTCGTTGTAAACGCCCTTTTTGATAAAAATCTTTACCTCCCGCTGGGCCAAATCCCTCACCGAGTTAATTGCTTCCTGAATTGTTTTGAAGTTCCCGCTTCCGTCCTGGGCAACCGTTATAGGTCCGATCGTGGGCATTTGCGCAATCGCCTGTCCCATAACAAAAAGAAGGAGAAAAGTAAAAATCGTTTTTGCTCGTAAGTGTGTTTTCATTAGAAGTAAAATTGGTTACTTGTTCACCCCAAAAGCTGTGGGTGAAAAGAGCGTGTTCTGCAAGATTAAGAAGATTTGCACTTTTAAACGGTGTAATCCTCATAAATTTTTGTGCAAACGTTCCCGAAAAAGTGTGAATCTCAGGATGTTTTTAGAAAACGAGCCGTCTGCCATTGGTCGTCTGCAGTCCTGCTGTCCACTGTAGTTTTTTGCCCCTTACCGCATAGGCCGCTGTAACCAAAAAGCTGCCGTTTCCATCAGGTTTATTTTACAGCGCAGGTTTTTCAAATACCAGTCTAAAAAGCGGTTGAAAAGAGAAGCAGGAGGCCTCTGCCTCCTGCTGGTATTTTAAGGGTTTACCTTTATTTCTACCCGGCGGTTTACAGCTCTGCTCGCTTCGCTGGTGTTGGCACTGATTGGCTGTCTCTCACCAAAGCCAACAGTTGCAAGGTTAGTGTCTTTTACTCCTGCGTTTACCAAGAAAGTTTTAACAGCATTTGCACGGTCAACTGACAATGACTCGTTATGCTCAGTACTTCCCTCAGCGGAGGAATGACCAGCAATGATGAATTTCGCGTTAGGGTAACTTTTCATCGTCGCTGCAATTTGTTCTAAGCTTTCATAAGAGGAGGTTTTCAATACCGCAGAATTAAACTCAAATTGAATGTTTTTAAAATTCTTACCAGCTAATTCCCGGTTTTTCTCTTCTTCTGAGGGTTCTTGTTTTGGTGCTTCTGCTACTGGTGCTGGCGCAACCGGCTTAGGCTCTTCTACCTTTTTTTCGACAACTTCTACAGGTGCAGGCGCCTTTTTAGCCGCCAACTTTTTGCTTTTGCAGGATGCGAATGATACCGCTGCTACAGCAATAATCATTACAATGGTTCTAGCTCTAAATCTGTTCATATCTAAGAAATGTGATTTTTAAAGCTAGTATTTTCCAAAAATGAAACAAAGTCTTTCGGTCATTTTGAACAAATGCTCTCTAGTTTTTAATAACCTTAATCCCTTGAGGTGCTTTAATTTCTGATTTAATAGAGCCATCCTTCAATCTCGTGTGCCGTACCGAGATCAGTCCCGATGGGGTAGGGTAGGTACCTTCGACCCATTCCAAATCACCCAGGTTGGGTTGGATTTTTACAGTTTTGCATCCGGGCTCCATTATTTTTATACCAAGTACATGTTCAGTAAGCCAGGGAGTAGGGCCGGCTGCCCATCCATGGCACAAGCTCCGTCTTAGGCCGATATAGCAATAGGCTCCCGTATTGCGGTGGTAATCCAGTTTGCCTTCAGGTACAAGCTGATCAATAGGAGCAGCGTTTGCCGCTTCTTGCAGGTCGAAATCTTCCCAGAAGGTCGTAGCTCCCAAATCCAGCATTCCACCCCAATATTTTCGGATATTTTCAAGAGCTGCCTGATATGCTTCAGCCTGTGCCTGGGCCTGTAGCATATAATAGCCGTAAAAAGTCGAAAAGTTTTTTACCCCGCCCACTGCAATTACCTCATTATTTGCTTTCCTGGCCTCGAGTATTCCAGCCATCGACATTAGCGAGGCGGCCTGTTTTGATCCGTTGGCGTCGGGAACATACTTTCTCATGCGTTCGGCAAGTTTTGTATAAGCTTGGGCTTTTTTCTCTTCACCCAAGGTCCTCGCTAGGCGGGCGCCTTTTTCAAACGTGAGGACCATCAGGGCCTGCAGTCCGGCATGTACTCCTTGTTTGTTCTCGCTGGATGGCCAGTCCAAAAATCGCATACCCGGCCCGTCGAGCTTTTCTCTGCCAGCCTCGTCCACTTTCGTAGTAAAAAGATCCAGAAGGGGAATAAGGTAGGACTTCTGTTCTTTCAGGTAGTCCAGCTTCCCGTGCTGCATATACCAGTCGTGATGCATAATCACCCACCACATAGAATAGGCGCTGATCCCATTCATCCATTTAGGCAAAGGCGTATTGTCCCGTACAAAATCGAGGCTTTTCGGAACCACTTCGTTATATCCAAAAACGCTGCTGATCGTCATCAATTCCGGGTGCATGTCGCCTGCCCACACCATACGGTCTCTTTTGATGCCATCCCACAGATAATCCTGCATATTTACATGAACAGTATACGCTCCCGTTTCCCAAATTTTGTTTAGCCGGGTGTCGTTAGACTTGAAAGAACCGAGGTAGGGGATGTCGCGGTAATACGCCACCGCTCTCACTTCCTTTAAGGCCACAAAGGTGTCGGTATCTATCAGGTCGATCCTCGCAAAGCGAAAACCGGATTTCCCAACTTCCAGTGTTCCATATCCTGGCAGTTCCACCACAAAATCTCTCATAGCATGATGATTGGTAGCCCCTCCTTCTTTTCCGGTAGTACCATCGCCTATCACGTCGCTCATCGTTTCACTAACCGACTCGCCAAAACGAATCCTAACCTTTCTTGTTACCCTGTTGCTTTGTGACGTCGTTATCTGGATGCCACCGTGTATCTCTTTTCCAAAATCCAGCACTAGTCCGTTTCGTTCATTTCCTTTGTTCACAATTCTGCAAACATTCCGGTTCTCAAAAAACGCCTGGCTGTTGCCCTGTTCAAGTAGGACCTTTGGATTGGTAATGGAAGCTGTGTCTGTACTCCAAATGATGCGTTTTGGCTTGAGATACGCACGAGCTATTACATCCTTTTGGTCTGCCTGGTAGGGGTGGTAGCTTTGAGCCTTCAGGGCCTGCAAGGGAAGTCCCCAACCAAGAATAAGGGTAAAAAAGAGTAGAAAACGGTTTTTCATCTTATTTTGCTCCTTTCTCCAGTTTCAGGATTTCAACTCCAGCATCAATCAGAGGTCCTGTACCATGTTTTTCGTTTGTGCCTACCGGGCGATTGTAGTAAAAGGGCAGGTTGTCCTGAATCCCTGTGCCTACACAGATATCTTTCAACTGTCCCAGTTCATTAATCTTATGCTTTTTCAAGCCTTCCCAGCCCGTTCTGGCGATGGAAGCGTATCGTTTATCCAGCCATCCCTCGTTCACCGCATGGGCAGTACCATAAACAAACATGGCAGAACAGGATGACTCGACGTAAGAGTCATTTTTATCGAGAATCTGATGCCACAGACCATCGCCATTCTGATACTGCGCCAGCCCCAAAATTTGCCGCTCCAGTAGCTTGATCAGGTTTTGTTTTTCAGGATGTTTAGCCGGAAGATTATCAATTAGGTGAATAGTAGCCAGCATAATCCATCCATTACAGCGCCCCCAGTGCGCTACTCCATTTCTCTTAACGTCACTATAATAGGTATGCCAATAGATGTTTTTATCTTCATCCCAAAGGTACTTGTTGAAGTTCTTTACCTGTTTTATGGCGTCGTCCGTGTACTTCTTTTCGCCGGTCAGTGCACCCATTCTTGCCAGAAAGGGAACACTCATGTAAAGGTCATCCGCCCATAGAGTCATTTTGTGTGGGAAAGCACGCACATAAGTGCCGTCTTCCAATCGCACTCGATCTTCCATCAGATGCTTGGCAGCCTTCTCCAGGTAGGCTTTGTACTCGGGTTTCGGATTCTTTTTATAGACTTCGATCATACTGGCACTCATTGCTCCGAAGTCGTCCAGCTCTTCCATCGTAAAAAGCTCACCATAGGGATAAGTGTAGTGTTTTACATCCCCCTTGAACCGCTGTTCAAAAACTTTGTAGTTGTTCAAACCGAAATCGATATGCCGCCCAGCATAATTCCAATAACCTGAATCATTTAGATAGGTTCCGAGGTTCATCATCGCAATGTTAAGCACGCCGTGGGTATAATGCCAGCCAGTGTATGGACTTGCATATTTAACCTTGGTTCCTTCCGGAATTTCTGACGAAGCTTTGTAAAACCGCTTATCGTTGGTGCCTTCAAAGCCCAGCACCGTTTCTTTCAAGATTTGGTTAGCTATTTTTCGCACGACCTCTTCATTATTTTGCGCTTGAGATTGTAAAGAAGTCAGGGTTAGGAAAATCAGAAAAAGATGTTTAATCTTCATGGTTTATAATGTTAGCCTTTAAATAAAGCGATTCCTTTTAAAATCATCATCCTGCTCCGTCGTGTAATCATTAAAATGTTACAAAGGTGTAATGGGCGCCGCTAAAAGTAGATGTAGGCGGGCTGAGAGATAAATTTTTATTTTGTTTTAAAAATTACACCACTTCAGGTTTCGGCATGACCAAATTCATTATGGGTTAGATAAGTGAGCGTTTTCAGTCTTGTCACTTCTTTATGATTATCAGTCAGTTATAGTGGTGCTGCTGGTGGTAGCCCTTGGAAGATCCAGGTCTTTTGTATCTTTGCACAGCAAGCAGATCAAGATCTGCAACCTGGACCTTATCACAATCTATCATCTATCTATGCACTAAATCAGATGTGGTGTTGTACAGGTTCTGCCTGTACACAGTCCCATCTGAGTCTCCAACAAAAAGTAAAAATCATTAATTTTCAGGAAGGGAAGGAAGTGGCGCTATCGGCTTTAATTAAATAAGGGCCGGTAAAACCGGCCCTACATCTACCTATGAAAAACATGTCCTTTGGGAGGACGCGTAAATATATACAAACAATTAATTATTTTACAAATTTATTAATGTCGGTTTAGAGTGATTTGATAAATCGTAGCGCTTCAACGTAGGTTGATGAAATGTATTTTAGCGGTTGCTACGGATAAGACGACTTGTGGCTTCCTGAAGAAAGGTCTCTTTATAAACTCCTCCAAGCGGTAAAACAATATTGTTAAGAAGGACGATTTTAGACCCATCTATCATGCTTATTTTGCTGGTATTCACAATGTATGTTTTATGAATCCTAACAAAGGTAGAGGGGACGAAGTCCTCAATATCTTTCATTCTAAGGTAAGTAATGTGCTTACTGTCCTCTGTATGGAGGACAATATGATTTTTGAGACCTTCGATATAGAAGATTTTTGAAAATTGGAGTCGCACCATTTTTCCTTTAACACCTGGATTAATGAAAAACTCGTCTTGTTCGTTTAGGTTTTCCTGGTGAGCACGGAGTTTTAACGCATTTGTAACTTTGTTGACACATTTAACAAAGCGCTCGAATGAGATAGGTTTTAAAAGGAAATCCGTAATGTTTTTATCAAATCCTTCTACCGCATAATCGGCAAAGGCTGTAGTGAAGATAATTTCTGTTTTATCCTTGATGATGTCAGCTACCTCCAGTCCAGACAGCTGGGGCATGTCGATATCCAAAAAAGTTATATCCGGCTTTAATCCGTTCTGGAATTCTTTTAAAGCTTCCAGTGGATTTTCAGCGGTGCCAATCAGTTCGAGTCCGGGGCATTTTTCAATGTGACGTACGAGAAGTTCAATTGCATGCCTTTCATCATCTATAGCATAACATTTCAAATTGTGCTGCATTTCTAATTGGTTTATCTTTCCGTTTTCAGCTCCTATTCTACCGGGAGGTTTACATTGCTAATGTATTAAAAATTGAAATACGAAGGGAAGAAAAGATGCCGTATTCGTCGTGAAACTAAGATTAAAAAGTAATGTACCGGGGCGAAAAACTTAGTCTTTTTGTCAGCAGATTATCAATTATTTCTTTTATTTGTAATACAATTACTGAAGAAAAGAAATAATTGAACCTTAACATATTTAAACCTTTAATAGTGACCATGAATAAAAAGTTTGGCTTTTGGGATCGCCTTTTACTTGTTTTTACATTTCTGATTTCCCTTGCATACCTTTTAATCACCTGTTTGATCTACCTTAAACCTTAAACCAAATAAAAGCACAGTGTCGAAGAGTTTTTAAGAGTACGGGTAGCAGAGAAAGGATTAGATTTTTATCCTCAAAAACGAAGTGTTGGGATTTTCACTTAGGTCAATTGCTTTTCCAAAAGATTTTTATACTGATTTCTTGGTAATGAAAATGGTTGCGCATTAACTTCTTCTATCAGTTCTTGCTAAGCAACGAGAAGACTCAGTGGCATGTTTAGGACTAGACGGAGTGTGTCAGGTAAAAAGTGTTCCCGAAGGGATTCGAACCCCTATCAGTTGAACCGGAATCAACTATTCTATCCATTGAACTACGGGAACATGCGGCAAAGATATAATATTCAACCGTTATTCTAAACTTAAATGTAATCATTATTCTCAGCGCCACGGGCGTTAGAAACTTGCTACTTTTCAAGCCGCGCTCCAGCTCGGTTGCTTGAAGTCTTGTATCCGAATCTGAATATAAGACCAAAATGAAGGGCAGCCTGTGGGATGAAAAGAGGCAAACAAAGCAGCTGCTAATCGCAACTGCTTTGTTCGTTGGAATTTTTACTGTTATACGTTGAATCTAAAGTGCATAATATCACCGTCTTCCACTACGTAGGTTTTACCCTCAACGCTTAGTTTTCCGGCTTCTTTGCATGCTGCTTCTGATCCGTAGTTAATAAAGTCATCGTACTTAATCACCTCGGCACGGATAAATCCTTTCTCAAAATCCGTGTGAATAACGCCGGCTGCCTGAGGGGCAGTAAAGCCTTTAGTGATTGTCCAGGCACGGACTTCCTGCACGCCGGCTGTAAAATAAGTGTAAAGATCCAGTAGCCTGTAAGCCGCCCTGATAAGCTTTGCGACTCCAGACTCATCTAAGCCTAGGTCAGCCAGGAACATTTGACGTTCTTCGTAACTCTCGAGCTCGGCGATTTCTGATTCTATTTTTGCAGAGATCACAAGCACTTCCGCGCTTTCGTCTTTCACTGCTTCTCTTACCTGATCTACGTACGCATTGCCTGTGTTCACCGAAGCTTCGTCTACGTTGCAAACATAAAGAACCGGCTTGGAGGTTAGCAAACTTAGTTCTGCAATAAATTCCTGATCTTCCTGGCTAATAGGGGCTGTGCGGACAGACCTTCCAGATTCCAAATGACTCTTAACCACGCTTAATATCTCGAAGGTTTTTTTCGCGTTTTTGTCACCACCCGTTTTTGCCATCTTTTCGACCTTCTGGATACGCTTGTCGACAGTATCAAGGTCCTTTAGCTGAAGCTCTGTATCGATAATTTCTTTATCACGGATAGGATCCACAGAACCATCAACGTGTACCACATTTCCGTCATCAAAGCAACGCAGAACATGGATAATTGCATTGGTAGCACGGATGTTGCCTAAGAATTGGTTACCTAGTCCTTCGCCTTTACTAGCGCCCTTCACCAGCCCGGCTATATCAACAATTTCAATTGTATTTGGAACTATTTTTTGAGGTTTAACAAGCTCGGCGAGCTTGTTTAAACGTTCATCCGGAACTGTGATTACTCCAACATTAGGTTCAATAGTACAGAACGGAAAGTTCGCCGCCTGTGCTTTTGCATTTGATAAACAGTTAAAAAGTGTTGATTTACCTACGTTCGGTAATCCAACAATTCCACATTGTAAAGCCATCTATTTTTTACGATTTTCGAATTTGAATTTTCTTGAAGGACATATTACTGCCCACTAAACTTGTAGCCAATTAGCTTGTACACTAGTTTTGCCAGCGTATATTCAGACAGGATGCTACCCTCTATCGGTGCGCATTCAACCACATCAAAACCTACTACATTCCTTTCTTTGCAGACTCTTTTCAAAAGCTCCAGTGTTTCTGTCCAGAACAAGCCGTTCGGCTCAGCAGTTCCTACTGCCGGTATAATAGAAGGGTCAAAGCCATCAGCATCAATGGTAATATAAACATCGTTACTCATGGGCGCGATAATTTCATCCATCCAGAGTGGGTTGCGCCGAATTTGATGAGCGTAGAATGTGTGAATGTTTTCCGACTCTTTTATTAATTGTGCTTCTTCTTTGCATTGGGCACGAATACCGGCCTGACATATTGTAACACCAAGTTCGTGGACCCTTGCCATTACTGAAGCATGCGAATAAATATTGTCATGATAGCTGTATCGAAGATCTGAGTGGGCATCGATCTGCAGTACAGTTAATTTGGGGTATTTCTTTATAAAAGCTTTTACGAAGCCAAGAGTGACGGTGTGTTCAGCACCTAGGGATATCACAAACTTATCGTCGTTCAAGAGCCGTTCTGTGTTTTCTTCGATGAGCGCGACTGCCTCTGCATCCACCTTTCCTTCAAAGCTGATAGGAGGAAGGGTGGATATTCCTACTTTTTCTACCACCTCTGCGTCCAACTCCTCATCGTAGCACTCTACGAAAGCAGATGCTTTTACGATAGCTTCTGGTCCTTTTGCTGATCCCTGCAAGTAAGAAGAAGTATGCTCGTATGGTACTTGCTGAATTACAACTTTGCTTTTGTCATAGGCATAAATTGATTCATCAGGCAAGCCAAGGAAATTTTCATCTTGAGATAAAGCTTCCATAGTTTGAAAATTTTTGGCAAAGATATGAAAATAGTGACTGCGGCTGGCGTATAAAAAACAAAACCATCCCGGGAAGCCGGAATGGTTGAAAATCTTTATTTCAGGTTATATAGAGTTATATATCGAATGAAAAGTCGTCTTCAGCTTTTGCCGTCTCAATGCCGTTTTCGCTGAATTCATATCTCTTTTCTACAACATCCTGATGAGCTTTGATATAATCTACAGTGTCTTTCAATCCTTCAGAGAATTTTTCGAAATCCTCTTTGTATAAGAAAATCTTATGTTTTACAAAAACGCCGTCTTCTAAACGCTTTTTGCTCTCTGTTACGGTAATGTAGTAGTCATTTGAACGTGTTGACTTTACATCGAAAAAATAGGTGCGCTTTCCGGCTCTTACCTTTTTTGAAAAAACCTCTTCTCTCTCTTTGTTTTCAAAATCTCCCATGTTATAGTTAAAGTTTGCTTGCGGTAAATATAAAGTAATAATTTTTAAACTTCAAAAAACAATTTTCTTGTTGCAACATCTATATACTCTCCAATTGTTGCTCCTCAAGTAATTGTTTTTCATACAATTTCATATAAGCCGCTTTTTTTGACATCAGCTCCTCGTGATTCCCTTCTTCTATGATCTTACCCTCCTCCAGAACCAATATATTATCTGCATTTTTTATTGTGGAAACCCGGTGCGCAATCAGAATACTTGTTTTATCATGCATGTTTCTACCCAAGTTGGATAATATTTCTTCTTCTGTTTTTGTATCAATGGCAGAGAGGCAGTCATCCAGGATAAGCAGCTGTGGTTTTTTTATTAATGCCCGGGCGATAGAAATCCGTTGCTTCTGTCCTCCGGAAAGCGTAATTCCTCGTTCGCCGATTAGCGTTTCAAACCCCTTATCAAATTCGACGATGTTGCTGTATACCGCTGCATCTTTAGCTGCCTGTTCAACTTCAGCACGGTCAATCTTCGCCTGGCTGAAAGCAATGTTATTTGCGATCGTATCGGAGAACAGAAATACTTCCTGAGGCACAAAGCCAGTCTGACTTCTATAGCTGTTCAGGTTCAGGTCCTTAATAGGCTTACCATCTATCAGGATTTGTCCTTCTGTTACATCATACATCCGTAATAGCAAGTTCGCGATGGTAGATTTTCCAGATCCCGTGCGGCCAATTATTGCCAGAAATTCTCCGGGATTTACTTTAAAAGAGACATTATCGAGGGCTTTAATTCCGGTATCAGGATAAATGAAGGTTACATTCCGAAATTCGATGGATCCTCTGAGTTGAAGCTCCTCAGTATCTGGAGAAATAATGTCGGGCTGCGTGTGTAGAAATTCGTTTATGCGCTTTTGCGAGGCTGCAGCTCTTTGCACCAGGGAAGTTACCCAACCTAAAGACATCACCGGGAAGGTAAGTTGCGTTACATACACAATAAATTCAGCAATATTTCCCGCAGTAATAGTTCCGCGAATTACTTCGAGCCCGCCTACATAAACGGTTAATATAGTACTGACACCAATAAGCAAGAGCATTAGTGGGTAGAACAAGGCCTGGACCTGGACAAGCGACAGCGAACTTTTCTTATACTCCTCGCTTTCCGCAGCAAACTTTTCCCGCACATCTTCCTCTCGTCCGTATGATTTTATGACCCTTATGCCTGAAAAATTTTCTTGTACAAAGTTTGATAGAGCGGACAGCCGTTCCTGAATTCGCTCACTTCGATCACTGATAAGGTTATGTACGTAATAGATAGTGAAGGCTAGTATGGGCAGCGGCAATACGCTGTAGATCGTAAGTCTGACATTGACATTCAGCATCACGATAATTACCAATAAGAAAAGTACCAGCGTGTTGATAGCGTACATGATAGCCGGACCAACATACATTCTAACGCGACTTACATCTTCAGTTGCACGATTCATGAGATCGCCCGTATTGTTCCGCCGGTAAAAACTCATGGAAAGTTCCTGGTAGTGCTGGTAGATTTCATTCTTCAGGTCGTATTCGATATGCCGGGACATCAGGATGATGGTCTGCCGCATGAAAAAAAGAAAAATCCCCCGGAGGAGGGAAAGTATCAAAACGGTCAGGCCGAAAAATAGGAGACTTTGACTAAGCAAGTCGTATACGATAGCCTGACGATCGAAACCAGCAAATAACAGATAGACACTAATATTTTCACTTACCAGGTTGAACGCTAGAGCGATAACCCGGCCGGGAAGCACACCAAACACGTTCGAAATGATAACGAAAAGGATCCCCGGTAGCAATCGCCAGCGATATTTGTAGAAGAATTTATTGAGGTAAGCCAGATGCTTCATTTTGAACCTGATTGTCGCAAAGCTAAAGATTTATGTTTAGATACCTTTGGCGGCCTGTCTTTGTTCTATAGAATTTTAGTACTTTTGCCCGCACAAGTCCTGTCGAAATATGTCGTCAAAGGTTTTTGAAGAAGGTTCTGTTTTTTATGAACTTAGTAAGTGCAGCCACCAGAAAGTTCTTTTCTGCAGTGACGAAGATACCGGATTAAAAGCAATTATTGCCGTTCATGACACCACACTGGGCCCCGCCCTGGGTGGAACAAGGATGTGGAAGTACAGAAGCGAGGCAGAGGCTTTAAAAGACGTGCTTAGACTTTCAAGAACGATGACCTACAAGGCTGCTATCAGCGGCTTAAATTTGGGCGGAGGACAGGCAGTCATTATAGGCGACAGCCGTACTGATAAAACAGAGGCGCTGATGCGCCGCTATGGTCGATTCATCAAAAACCTCAACGGCTCATTCATTACGGCAGAAGATCTAGGAACGAGCACCCGCGATATGGAGTACATCCGTATGGAGACGGAATATGTAACTGGCGTGCCAGTTTCTTTGGGAGGAAGCGGTGATCCGTCGCCGATAGCAGCCAAAGGCGTATTGATGGGAATAAAAGCATGTGTAAAAGAACTTTATGGAACTGATACACTTGCCGGACGGTCGGTAGCTGTGCAGGGAATCGGCCATGTGGGAGAAAACCTGGTGCATCTGCTCAGAGATGAAAATGCAAAAGTTTACGTAAGCGACATCAATGAAGAAAGGGTAGCACAGATCGCTAAAAAATACGGAGCACAAGCTATCGCAAACAATAGTATTTTCGATCTGGAGTTTGATATTTATGCGCCATGTGCTTTGGGAGCAACCGTAAATTCGGAGACGATACCAAAAATGAAATGTGCGATCATCGCTGGATCTGCGAACAATCAATTGGCTGATGAGGATGAACATGGTCGCCTTTTGCTGGAAAAAGGGATTCTGTACGCTCCGGATTACCTGATTAACGCAGGGGGGATGATCAATTGCTACTCAGAGCTATCAGGTTACAGTAAAAAACGGACATTGCAGCTCGCCGAAAACATTTATCAGGCTACCCGCGTAGTGTTGAAGAAGTCTAAGGAGGAGAACATTCCGACAAATAAAGCAGCTGATATGATTGCTGAGAAGCGCATATCGGACATTAAAAAGATTAAAGGATCCTATTAAAGGGATAAAGTATATATAAATCGTTCTTATAACATGTTAAACAGAAGGCAGCTGAGGGTAAAAGTATTGCAGTCATTATACGCTTATAATGTATCTCACAACAGAGAAGTGAGAGGTTTTGAAAAGAAGCTGCTGGATAGTGTCGATGACGTATATGAAATGTATGTCTGGCTGCTGGCTTTGCTTGTCGAAACTGCTGATTATGTGCTAATCGATGCAGATGAGCGGGCAAATAAGTACTTACCTACTGAGGAAGATCTCAACACTAATCTAAAGCTCAATACTAATAAGTTTATTGTTGCTTTGCGCGATAATGCGGAGTATCAGACGGCAGTTAAGAAGTACAAAACGTCCTGGAGCTTCGATCCTGAGGTTGGAAAAACGATTTTTAATCTGTTGAAAGAGGCGCCCGAGTATCAGGCATATCTATCTAATCAGGATGAGTCCATGAGGGCAGAAAAGGATATCATTAAATACATCTTCAAGAAGATTATTCGCGTAACGCCTTCCATAGAGCAGCTATTTGAAGAGAAGTTTATCAACTGGCCTGTGGACAAAGAGGTGCTTGAAGCGATGTTGGCCAAAACGTTCAGCAATTTCCAAAGCGAAGTTCCCAACGATAATAAACTTGCACAAATAAGTCCAGCCTGGGTGGAGGATCGCGACTTCATTGTTAATCTGTTTCATAAAACAATTGCATTTGATGAGGAGTACCAGGGCTTAATTTCAGAAAAAACAAAGAACTGGGAGGCTGAGCGGATTGCATTGATCGATATCCTTCTTATGAAAATGGCAATTACTGAATTGGTCCATTTTCCATCGATCCCTGTAAAGGTTACCATGAATGAATACATCGAAATTGCCAAGGAGTTCAGTACCCCCAAAAGTAATTTCTTTATCAACGGTATTTTAGATAAGATCCTGTCTGAGTTAAAGGCAGCAGGAAAAGTTCGGAAGACAGGAAGAGGTTTAATTGAATAAATAATATGAGGAAAGTAATTATAGCAGGATTCGCTGCAGTTTCTTTTTTTCTTAATGCTTGTTCTAACAACAATCAGGAGCAGGCTAAACAGTCAGATAGTAGCAGCGTTTCTACTACAGACGGAGAGCAGAGTGCTGAGAACGCTCCGGTAATTAAATATGAGAACGACACCTATGACTTCGGCAAGGCGACTGATGGTGAGAAGGTGGCGTACGATTTTAAATTCACCAACACAGGCAAAACGCCGCTAATCATTTCTAATGCTAGTGCGACTTGCGGTTGTACCGTCCCTGACTACCCACGTGAACCTATCCCACCCGGTGCATCTGCAGCAATTAAAGTAGTTTTTGATACTGCTAACAAAACTGGTATGCAAAGAAAGGTAGTCACTATAACAAGTAATGCAAATCCTTCAACTTCCGAAGTTTACCTTGTAGGAGAAGTTGAAGCAAAGAGTAAATAATAACGAACAAACATGACAGCAACAATTTTATTGCAGGCAGCGGGTGGCGGACTAATGAGTTTCTTACCTATGGTATTAATTATCATAGTGTTTTACTTTTTCATGATCCGGCCTCAGATGAATAAGGCGAAGGAACATAAGAAGTATATTGAAACTCTTAAAAAAGGTGATAAAGTGGTAACTACTGCGGGTATCCATGGTCGGATTGTAGATCTGAACGAAACCACGCTTGTTCTGGAAGTGGAAAGCGGAACAAAAATCCGTTTCGACAAATCAGCCGTTTCACTAGAAGCTTCTAAAGCAGCGAACGGTACCAAAGCCTAGTCTCCGGACCTGAGAGGCCGAACCTCAGATTTAAATGAACCATTTTCTTCCAAGCAGTTGCTATGAAGTTGGTTGACAAAAATCGCAGGTTCCGCCTCTTTTTCGTTATAAATATCTGAAGTACCTTTGATCGTATGCCAGTATTGACTTTAAGTAGGATAGAACGAAGGAGGCTCACGGTCTTTTTTACCAGTCTTATGATAGCGGTGATGGCTTGGTTAGCCTTTGCACTGTCCGGTAGGTATGAGTATACAATCGACACTAAAATTAACTTCATCAACCCACCTTTACATCGCGCATACCAGCCCCTACACGAGGATACGGTTAGCTTTAAGGTGGAAGGATCTGGATGGCAACTGCTTTTTTCAAGATTTCAACACCCGCCAGCGGTTGACGTAAGCCTTAGAAGCTTAAACAGTAGAAACTACATCACCTTTTCCGAGCAAATCCGGGATATCAACCGGCAGTTTCATGGAAAACAAAAGGTTGTATCAGTAATGCCTGACACCTTGTTTTTTGATTTCTCAACAAGAGTTACGAAAAAAGTTCCGGTGAGATTGTTATACCAGCTTGCTTTTAGAAAAAATTACGGAGTTTCGGGGCCAATTGTCGTAACGCCAGATTCTGTTATTGTAACCGGGGCAGCAACAGATGTGGCTGGCATCACTTTTTGGATTACAGATACCCTGCGGCTGCAAAATCTAGCCTCTAGTATTAACATGAAGCTTGGGTTTCTTTCTTCCCCCAAAAACAATATCGATATTTTCCCGCAGAAGGTGAAGGTGGAAGTCCCCGTTGACAGGTTTACTGAAAAGGTAGTAGATGTACCTTTAAAGGTGATTAATAACAGAGGGGCAGATGTTAAGCTACTTCCCGAAAGAGTAAAGCTAACGCTGCTTACTGCACTCCGGAACTTTTCAAAAGTTGAGCGCGATTCTATCACTGCAGTTGTAAATTTAGACGGCTGGTTTAATCATCGATATTCGCAGCTTCCTGTGCATCTTACCACATTTCCGGCTCATTCAAAACTTGTGAAAATAGAACCGCAAACTGTAGATTTTCTAATTTACCCGAATGATTAAAATTGGGATAACGGGCGGAATAGGCACAGGAAAGACCACTATCTGCAGGGTTTTCGAGTTGCTTGGTGTTCCTGTATTTTATGCAGACGCTGCCGCTAAGCAGGCAATGCAGACCGATACGATGTTGATTGAGAACCTCAAAGCAGTTTTCGGAAGTAAAAGTTACACAACAGACGGTGTACTGGACAGAAGGTACCTTGCTGGGATTGTTTTTGGGAACGAAGAGCAGTTGCAGAAGCTGAATGCCTTAGTTCATCCCGCAGTATTCAGAGCTTTTGATGCCTGGGTAGAAAAACAGGACTCTGTTTATGTGATTAAAGAGGCCGCTCTGCTGTTTGAAAGCCAATCATATAAAGATTGTCATGCAACTATTCTCGTAAAATCTCCGGAAGCACTTCGCATTCACCGGGTCGCTACGCGCGATCACATTACCAAGGATGAAGTGCGGGCGAGAATGTCGAGACAATGGACTGATGAGGAAAAGGCCCGGCTAGCTGATTTCATTCTGAATAACGATGAACGACAGCTGCTGATCCCACAATTGCTAACACTTCACCAGCGCTTTCTTTCCGGAACTATTTAACATGATTCTACCTGATTTTATCATAAAGAGTGATAAAGGACTCTATTGCAAGTATGGCGATTTCTATTTGGATCCTCAGCTACCCGTAAGCAATGCCGTCGTTTCTCACTCTCACGGCGACCATGCCGTTGCTGGCCATCGCACTGTATTGTGTACCTCGGCAACTGCTGCGATTATGCAGCTACGCCTAAAGAAGACATGCGCAAAAGAGTTCATTGTCCATGGATTTGGAGAGGGATTCAATATGGATGAAGTGCGTTTGCATTTTTTTTCAGCGGGCCATATTCTTGGGTCTGCGATGGTCCTGATGGAATACAGGGATGTGAAGTACTTGTACACCGGCGACTTTAAACTGCAGGAAGATGAAACGTGCGAGCCTCCTGAAATGGTTACGGCAGATGTTCTGATCACTGAAACTACCTTCGCCAATCCCGCAGTTGTGCATCCCGATCCGAGGCAGGAAATAGAGAAGTTAAACCAATCTAATCACAACGTGCTGCTGGGCGCCTATTCACTAGGCAAAGCTCAGAGGTTGGTAAATCTCATCAATCGCTACTGCCCTCAGCGAAAAGTGCTGCTGCATCATTCAATGCTAGCTATTACCAAGCTGTATGAAGACTTTTCGTATCCTCCCGGAAAATATGAACCTTATAACAGGAAGTTGATGAAGTTTCCTGATCAAGGCTTTGTTTATATCGTTCCTCCGCTTACATTTGAGAGTTATTTCAGAGCTAAAGGAGTTTTGCGGGCATTTGCCTCCGGATGGAAGAGACTTCAAAGTCGGAATGACATGGAGTTATACATTTCGGACCATGCCGATTGGAATGACATTTTGAAAGCAGTAGAAACGATAAAACCTAAAGAAATCTGGACTTTACATGGTGACGGAACGTTTCTGCAAGAATATTTTTTAGGAACATTGCCTGTGAAAATTTTAAACTAATGCTTCAGGAGGGTATTGATTACTATTTTAATGGAGATGGACTGATGGTGTTTACATCAGAATATCATCTTAAAAGAGGAACCTGTTGTAAAAATGAATGTAAACATTGTCCCTGGAGCTACAAGAAGAGAAATAGACTAACCACAAGCAGCTTATCAATTAAAACCTCATCCAAAACGATTATTAATGGAATTAGAGAAGGAGATACAGTCGAAATTCGAGAATGAATATCATAAGGCATTAGTCAATGTGATTTATACTCACTCCTGGGTAACAGCCCTTTTAAAGCAGAATCTAGAGAAGTATGACTTGACGGTGCAGCAATTCAACATTTTGCGCATTTTAAGAGGACAGCATCCTAATCCGGCTACAGTAAATTTGCTTAAAGAACGTATGCTTGATAAGATGTCTGATGCATCGCGAATTGTTGACCGGCTGGTGCAAAAAGGTTTTGTGGAGCGAAATGTAAATCAGAGGGATAGAAGAGCAGTAGACATTTTCATCTCCCGGAAAGGGCTGGAAGTGCTCGAAAAGCTCGATCCGATAATTACCCCCGCTGATTTCCTAAAGCAAAACCTCGACCAGGAGGAAGCAAAGCAATTGAACTACTTGCTCGACAAGTTCAGAGGCTAGTGCAGGTGCATCGAGAAATTTAATAGCGCTATAGCTACACCCGACAGTACTGCAATCAATTTTTTGAGGTTGTAGTGGTGATCTACACTGGATTCGAAAAGAATGGTTGTTGAAATATGAAGGAAAATTCCGATCACCACGCCCATTATCCGGTCGAAATAGTCATCGATACTTCCAATAGAACCTTTGCCAATTGCATCACTAAGAAGGTAGCCCAGCGGTGACATTAATGAGAAAACGACCAGGAGCACCAGAATACTGGTCTTCTTGATGTGATTTTGGACCAAAACGGTTCCTAATGCAAAAGCTGCGGGAATATGGTGAAGAGCGATCCCGAACAACAGTTCATTTTGCGGACCTCTAGCCAGCGGCATCCCCTCGAGGAACGCATGCAGGCATAAGCTGATCATGATTCCATAAGGGAATGCGTGATGGTGATGAGCATGCTTGTGCATGTGACCGTGTTCGATCCCGTCCGAAAATTGTTCAAGCAGAATCTGGAATAGAAATCCGCCAAGTACATACAAGCCTATCTCGTGATCTCCGTCATGATACACTTCTGGGATGAGGTGCAGAATGGTGATGGCAAAGAGAAAAGCGCCGCTGAATGACAAGATGAGTTTTAGCCGCTGGGTGTTCTCTTTTCGAAAAAAGAAGACGGCAACTCCTCCGACAAGACAACTGCCAAATAGTATAATCAGTTTCCAGAATTCCATTTAGTTGCAGGCTGAAAGTTGAGAAAAAGAGTAGCAACGATATAACCGATCATACTGCCCAGAAGTGCGCCGATGGTAACGTCAGCCGGAAAGTGAACGCCGACATAGACTTGTGCAAATGCAATGCTAAAAGCCCAAAGAATTCCAATAGGAAGTACCCATTTGAATTTTTCCTGAAAGATTACAATCAGGAAAACCGCGATTGCAAAATGGTTGGTTGCATGAGTGGAGGGGAAACTGAAACCAGTACCGCAGGCAACTCTGGTGATGATATCATCATAAAACCCGGGCTCATTGCAAGGTCTCAGGCGCTGTACAGCAGGTTTTATAAGCGAAGAGCTCATAAAGTCGCTGATTGCAAAAGTGACAAGCAGGAAGAGGGTGCACATCCATCCAGTTTTCTTGTAATTCCTGACAAGGAATACGACAATGAAAAGATACAGCGGTGACCATAAGAACCTATTTCGCAGCAGTGGCATTAGCCAGTCGAAAAATGGGTTTGCCAAGCCACGGTTAATGGCTAGGAAGTATTCATGGTCTAACTGAACGATCTGCTCAAGCATCTGATTTCTTGCAAATAAAAATTAAACGATCGGATTTAACGGGATCAAAAGCGTTGAGTGAATAATCACCAAAATGGTTCTCTACTTCAAAGCCACTTAATTTAAACAACTTTTCGAAGTCTGAGAAGGAAAACGCTTTGACCTCTTCCTTGAAATTGTAACCCCTGCTTCTATGCTCAAAAGATATGCTTTTAATGATCTTTCCATTCTCCACCTTTTTAGCAATGCTGAAATCGATTCCATCAATCAGCTTAAGCTCTTGACGGGTGAGATTTCTTACAATTTTCTCTGTATTGAAGTAATCCAGAACTAATCTTCCCTCCGGTTTTAATGCTTTTCGAAAAGTCTTTAGCGCCTTGACGTGATCTCGTTCTGTTTCGAAGTAACCGAAACTAGTAAAGAGATTCAAAGCCAAATCGAAGTAGTTGATGTACAGCAAATGTCGCATGTCATGCTCATGGAAGTGAAGTTTCTCATTCTCAAACTGTTTGGAGAATTTGATGTTAGAGTGAGAAAGGTCAATTCCGGTAACATCGTATCCCTTCTTATTCAAATAAACAGAATGCCTTCCCCGACCGCAGGCAATATCCAGAATTCTTGACTGTGGGTTGGGCTGAAGAAAGGAGCACAAGTTATCAATCAAAAATTCAGCCTCTTCATCATTCCTCTGATGATAGAGGATATGATAGTACGGAGAGTTGAACCAGTTTTGATACCATTTGCGCGACATAGAATTTTAAATTGGCTGCAAATATATACAAATAAGCTTTTCTGGTTGGTTTCCGGTTTGCCGTTCTGCTTTTATTCTTATTTTTGAACTCCTAAAAAATTCAAAGTGACGCTTATTAAATCAATTTCAGGTATCAGGGGAATTATTGGCGGAAAGCCAGGAAACGGCCTAACTCCTGTAGATATTCTAAAATTCACTGCCGCTTTCGGAAAGTGGACGGTTCAAAACAGTGGCAAAAGTAAAATTGTGATAGGTCGGGACGCTCGTATTTCGGGTGAGATGGTTAGGAATTTGGTAGCTGGTACACTCCAAAGCCTTGGAATTGATGTGGTTGATCTCGGTTTATCTACTACCCCCACAGTGGAAGTGGCAGTGCCGGATGAAAACGCAGGCGGCGGAATTATCATTACAGCCAGCCATAACCCTAAGCAGTGGAATGCGCTGAAGCTGTTGAATCACAAAGGCGAATTTATTAGTGATCAGGATGGGAAGGAAGTGCTTGAGCTGGCGGAAAATCTGGATCTTGAGTTTTCAGATGTGAACCAGCTTGGTAAAATATACTTCAACGATACGTATCTCGACAAACATATAAACAAGATTCTGGCTTTGCCTTTGGTTGATGTGGACGCGGTGAGAAAGGCGAAGTTTAAAGTTGCAATTGACTGTGTAAATTCAACCGGCGGAATATTTGTGCCAGCTTTATTGAAGGCCCTTGGTGTAGAAACGATCCACGAGCTTTATTGCCAGCCAGACGGTCATTTCCCTCACAACCCGGAACCGTTGCCGGAAAATCTAATAGCGCTTTCGCAGGAGGTAGTTGCTAAAAAAGCCCATCTTGGAATAGCTGTGGATCCGGATGTCGACCGGTTGTGCTTTGTATGTGAAGATGGCTCTATGTTTGGCGAAGAATATACCCTTGTTGCCGTAGCTGACTACGTTTTAAGCAATACTCCGGGCAATACTGTATCCAACTTGTCGTCTACCCGCGCTTTACGCGATGTAACCGAAAAGACTGGCAACGCTTACAATGCCGCGGCGGTAGGAGAGGTGAATGTGGTAAATAAAATGAAGGAAACAAATGCTGTAATTGGCGGAGAAGGAAATGGAGGAGTAATTTATCCTGAATCGCATTATGGAAGAGATGCTTTGGTTGGGATTGCACTTTTCCTTACTCACCTTGCTAAATTTGGAAAATCTATATCCGCTTTGAGAGCATCCTATCCTAACTATTTTATTTCTAAAAATAAGATTACTCTTACCCCTGAGATGGATATCGACGGACTGTTGCTGAAAGTGCAGGAGAAGTATAAAAATCAGCCTCATTCTACTATTGACGGCCTAAAAATAGAGTTCGATAAAGAGTGGGTGCACCTGCGTAAGTCCAACACAGAACCGATCATCAGGATTTATTCTGAAGGTAACTCTGAAACGGTTGCTAATAACCTGGCAAATAAAATTATCTCAGATATTAAAGAGATTCTTCAGTTAACTGAATAATATCTGAGACAGAAAAAGCGCTGCAGTAAGTTGTACAAACTTGTGGTGCGGATTCGTTGGTATTATTGTAATTACAAGATTTCATGTCGCGCATTTATCTCGATAACGCCGCAACTACTCCCCTGGATCCTGATGTCCTCAAAGAGATGTACAGGGTAATGGAGACTAGCTTTGGCAACCCTTCATCAATTCACGCTCACGGGCGGGAGGTGCGTACTATTGTTGAAAAGGCGCGAAAGACAGTTGCGGGGCTTCTACATGCCTCTCCTGCAGAAATATTTTTTACTTCAGGCGGGACTGAAGCCGACAATACGGCAATTAGGTCTGCTATTAACGATCATAAAATCACTCATGCAATCACTTCAGTAATTGAGCATCATGCGGTTTTGCATACGCTACAGGCGTTGGAGAAAAACGGCTTAATTAAACTGAGTTATGTAAGCACCGACAGCAGAGGAAACATTGACCTTAGTCATCTGGACGAGCTTTTAAGCAAAAATGAACGGTCTTTCGTTTCCCTCATGGAAGCGAACAACGAAATTGGCACTTTAACCGATTTACAGGCGGTAGGGGAGGTGTGTGAAAAGCATTCCGCAATTTTCCACTCAGACACAGTGCAAACTATGGCTCATTACGCTCATGATTTGCGGAAATTAAAAGTCCATTTTCTGACCTGCGCTGCTCACAAATTTCACGGGCCGAAAGGAGTAGGGTTCCTGTATGTGAATCCTTCAATCAAGATAAATCCGATGATCTCGGGAGGGTCTCAGGAACGGAATATGCGAGGGGGAACGGAAAATGTATATGGTATCGCCGGCTTGGCAAAAGCGCTTGAACTGTCCTATCGTGACATGGATATTCATAGGGCTCATATTCAAGGCCTGAAATCGTACATGATAGAACAATTGCAGCGGGAGGTGGAAGGAATTAGTTTCAATGGTGAAATTGATGCTGATAAAAGCCTATATACTGTATTGAATGTCTCTTTTCCCGAAATGGAAATGTCCGACATGCTCTTGTTCAATCTAGACATTGCAGGAATTTCCTGTTCTGGCGGAAGTGCCTGTAGTTCAGGTACTAATATTGGTTCTCACGTTTTGGAAGGAATCGGTGCATCTCCGAACCGACCTGCCGTGCGCTTTTCCTTTAGTAAGTATAACACGAAAGAGGAAATCGCCTTTACAGTAGCTAAGCTGAAAGAGATTTGCTCTTCTTTACTTTAGCTCTCCCACCTTATTTATTTTCTCTTTACTGAAACAAACAGGGTAAGCCCGGGTGTTTATTTGATAAAACAACCTTAAGCTAGATACCTATGAAATTATTTAAAGAAGAGCTTTTAATTCCTCAAGATGAAGATTTAAGAGTGGATACATTTACAGTGGACCCTGAGGATGACGAAGATGTTGACTCCAGCAATGACGATTTGGGGGAAAACACTGAAGTTACCCCTCTCGGGGATGAAGTTGATGAAGAAGACATGAACTCCTACCGCGCACCAGGTGAAGAAGACGATGATTTGCTGGACGATGATGAAGATGATCTTTTGCTCGACGATGACGACCAGTTTCTGGAAGATGACGACGACGTAGTTGATATTTACACAGCGGATAGTTCACCAATAGACGATGATGATTACGTGGATGAAGATGATGACTTCATGGAAGACGATGATGAAATAGCTAACCCGGATGTAATACCTGTTGTTCCTGATACAGATGATGATGAAGATCAGGGAACCTGGGCCGATGATGACGATGATCTGTTAAGTGTTGATGATGACGAAGATGATGACTCAGCCACTGGCGATGGTACAGGATCGAGCACCGCGAATTTGAATACCGATTTTTCTACCCGGCACCCAGAGAGGAAGACGGGACGGATGTATGGTCACGAGCCGGGTGTTCAGGGTTTTGATGGAGATTTTTAGTATGAGCGACGATAAGCCAAAACATAATCATACTGGTCAGACACCTACTGACATTCCTTCCGAGGAGTTGATAAATCCGCCGAAGAAGAAACGCGAGAAAAAGGTTGACAGACGAAGTGATTTCAATTCAACAGCTAAAGATCCGAACTTGGGTAGCAGAAATAACACAGGAAGATAAAGAAGCCCCGATAATATCGGGGTTTTTACTTTTGTAAATTAAAACTAATGGAAAGACGTGAATTTTTGAAAGCTTCAGGCATTTCGCTGGGCTTATTAGCCTCTTTAAACTACGCTGCTTTTGCTGATTTTTTTAGCCGTGCCTATGTATTTAAGCCCCTTCGTAATAACGTCGGTATATTTACTGAACAGGGTGGAACAATAGCATGGCTTGCAAATAAGGATGGAATCGTCGTGGTCGACTCGCAGTTTCCTGACCCGGTTGCTCATCTTATTACTGAATTGAAACAAACTTCAGGCTCGCCTTTCAGATATCTCATCAATACCCATCATCACGGCGATCATACTTCCGGTAATTCGGCTTTTAAAGGAATGGTAGATCAGGTCGTTTCTCATCAAAATGCATTGGATCATTTAAAAAAGGCTGCCAGCGCCGGTTCTGGAACCCAGCAGTTTCTACCCAATAAGACCTTTAAAGATGATATGGATTTTCGGGTGGGGGATGAAAATATAAAGCTCTATTATTTCGGAGCAGGGCATACGAATGGAGACGCTATCATTCATTTCAGCCGCGCTAATATTGTTCACATGGGAGATCTTGTCTTCAATCGTCGCTTTCCCTTCATCGATAAACCTGGAGGAGCTAATATAGGAAGCTGGATCAAAGTCCTCGACAAAACAATCAAAAAGTTTGACAAGGACACCCTTTTTGTCTTTGGGCATGCTCTGGATCCCGAAAAAGTAACCGGAACGGCGGAGGATCTTAAGGCATTCCAGAACTACCTGGAGAAATTATTGGAGTTTGTTGGGGCAGCAATTAAGGCTGGACAATCCAAGGAAAGTATTTTGAAAGCCACCTCCATTCCCGGCGCTCCCGAATGGAAAGGGCAGGGAATCGAGAGAAGTCTCAATGCTGCCTACCAAGAGCTAACTAATAGCTAGAAACGCTCGAGCTATTAGTTTTTCATCATACGCAGAAAAGTAGAAAGCTTTTCTTTCATTTCTCTTCTGTCTACAATGAAGTCAAGAAACCCATGCTCCAAAACAAATTCTGAAGTTTGAAATCCTTTGGGTAAGTCTTTTTTAATGGTCTCTTTAATAACCCGCGGCCCGGCAAACCCTATCAGCGCCCCAGGCTCTGCAATATTTATATCGCCTAACATGGCGTAAGATGCGGTCACTCCACCAGTGGTCGGATCCGTCATCAAAGAAATATAAGGAATTTTAGCTTTTGCAAGCAGGGCCAATTTGGCTGACGTTTTAGCCATTTGCATGAGAGAAAATGCCGCTTCCATCATTCTGGCGCCACCAGATTTAGAAATGAGTAGGAACGGAAGTTTGTGTTCAAGGCAGTAATCTATCGAGCGAGCGATTTTTTCTCCCACCACCGAGCCCATCGATCCTCCGATAAAGGAGAAGTCCATACATGCAACCACTAAATCCTGATCGTTTATTTTTCCATGCGCTGATCGTATGGCGTCGTTCAGTCCCGTTTTTGCATAGCTTTCCTGAAGTCTCTCTGTGTATTTTTTTGAATCCGTAAATGACAGGGGATCACCGGATTTTAGATTGGCAAAAAGTTCATTGAACTCGTTGTGGTCAAAAAGGATGGAGAAATATTCTTTGGAACCAACTCTGAGATGATAGCTGCAATAATGACAAACGTACTTGTGTTCGACCTGTTCTGCATAGTGTAAGGGCTTCTTACACTGCGGACATTTATTCCAGATGCCGTCTGGTGCTTCTTTTTTTTCTTCAGTAGAAGTTATAATTCCTTTTTTCTGTCTTTTGAACCACGCCATATCTTTGGAAATAAGCGGTACAAATAAACGAATTTTTTAAGAAACCCCTTCCTTTATTATTGATCTCTTTTATTTTTATGACTATTGTCACTTATACTAAAACTAAAATTTATAATTTCGGGTTTTTCTAACGGAAAATATTATATATGAACTTAAAAAATTACAAAGGAGTTTTATACGGAGACGCTGTTCAGGAATTATTTGAACAAGCGAAGAAACATCAGTTTGCGCTACCTGCCGTAAACGTTATCGGTACGAATTCGATAAACGCTGTTATGGAGACTGCCAAGGCTGTAAATTCACCTGTAATTGTGCAATTATCTAACGGAGGAGCACAGTTTTATGCAGGAAAGTCTCTAAATAATGAGAAACTTGAGGCTTGTATTTTAGGAGCTGTATCTGCTGCTCGCCACGTTCACTTACTTGCTGAACATTACGGTGTGGCAGTAATACTTCATACCGACCATGCGGCCAAGAAGCTTCTGCCCTGGATTGACGGCATGCTTTCTCATGGAGAGCGCTTTCATCAGCAAACCGGCAAACCCCTGTTTTCTTCACACATGCTTGATCTTTCTGAAGAGCCGATTGAAGAGAACCTGGAGATTAGTAAGAAATACCTTGAGCGGATGAAGCCGTTGGGGATGACCATCGAAATTGAGTTGGGAGTAACCGGAGGGGAAGAAGATGGCGTAGATAATTCTGATGTAGACAGCTCAAAATTATATACACAGCCAGAGGAAGTAGCTTATGCTTACAAAGAATTAAGCTCTGTTAGTCACAGATTTACAGTTGCAGCAGCATTCGGAAACGTGCATGGCGTGTACAAACCTGGTAATGTTAAATTACAGCCAGTAATTCTGAAAAACTCTCAGGATTACATTAAAAAAGAACTTGGTTTAGAGGCAGAAAAGCCGATCAACTTTGTCTTCCACGGTGGTTCCGGATCATCTCAGGAAGAAATCAGAGAAGCCATTTCCTACGGAGCAATTAAGATGAATATTGACACAGATATGCAGTGGGCATTCTGGGAAGGTATTAAGGATTATTACCAATCCAAAGAGGGGTACCTTCAAAGTCAGATTGGTAACCCTGAAGGTGAAGATTCTCCAAATAAAAAATACTATGATCCCCGCGTATGGCTACGGAAAGGGGAGGAGCGTTTTGTTCAACGATTGAAACAAGCATTTGAAGATCTAAACTGCCTCGATGTAAATTCAAAACTTTAAACTTATAGATTTAAATTTCGTAAACCCATTGACATATGTCTTTGGGTTTTTTTTGTACATTTAGTTTTTGATTCGTACTCCTTTTTAAGTTAATATATTCTCTTGGTGAGTTTCTTAGTATGTTGAGGTCTCTTATTTTTAAATTGCTCAGCCTTATTGTACACGTACGGCACAGGAAATTCGATCGCGGTTTACGGTATTTCTGCCGGGATACCTATTACTGTCGGCTTATCCAGCTCAAATATATATTTCGCGATTATGTTTTAAGAAATAAGTATAAGGAGATCACTTATGAGGGCGAGTTTGCTGCTGAGTTGATTTTTGTTCTTCCCTTTGCTTACTGGCACCATAAAAACGGAACGCTTAAGAAGACCACCTCTTCCAAATATACTCGTGAATTGTATTTTTTCTCGCCCGACCATGAGGAGAAGTTTGAGACGAGGACCCACGAGGGCAACTATAATTATGAGATCCCCAGGGTATTATATAGTCATGATTACAACATAAGTAAGTGGGCTCAGGTACCCTATAAAGAGTATTATCAAAACGATGTTTACGTTTTTGAAAAGCCAACTCTTATCATTGGTAACCGATATAATAGTGAGTGGGGAGGCCCTCCAATAAGCTATTATGATATCCCTATGCTGGATTATATCATCAATAACTTAAAAAACGATTATACCATCTTGTATAACCGCCCCCGGCCTCAGCACATTACTGTTGATAACAGCGCAATTTATAACCTAAACGATTATGAGTGGCTTCAGGAGACTCATCCTGAGGTAATTCTGATGGAAGATCTTTATTTGGAGAATAAGGGCAATGCTAAAAACTACAATCATTTCCAATTGATGGTTTACGCTAATTGTCAGCATTTTCTGTCCACTCATGGAGGGTCGTCAGCCCTAGCGAGTTGCTTTGGAGGGGTGAATATAATCCTCTCGAAAAAGGGGCCAGAGGCTACGTTCGAATGTTTTACGAAGCTATACCCAAAGCTGTCTAACGTGAGGAACTTTCATGCGAAGACAGACGATGAGGTGAAAGAGTACCTAAACAAATATTTTATAAAATCACAAAGCATTCAAGGTGAAGAACAAATACTGGCTTAAATCAGGCTTTTTTTCGTTTCTACAACAGTTTCTTGTAGTTCTACTCGGTTTCGGGACTTTTTATATCCTTGTTAGGATACTGGATAAAAATGAATTCGGAGCATGGTCTCTTTTTATTGCCGTTACTGCTTTTTTGGAAGCAGCGAGAAATGGACTGGTTCAAAATGCATTGGTAAAGTTCCTTGCTTCTCACCAGGAAGAGAAAAAGGACATCATTACAGCTTCTTTCGCAATTACGGGTGTCCTTACATTGATCTGCATTCTTTTAAACTTCGGATTCGCTAATTACCTGAGTCTGCTCTGGAAAACGCCTCAGTTATTACCAATGTTCTATTGGTATAATATCATTTTTGTTTTTTCGGGATTGATCACGCAGTTTCAGTGTATTCAACAGGCAAACTTTCGCTTCGATGGACTTTTCTATACATCCATTGCCCGGCAGTTAATACTCTTTGGCTACGTACTGTCTTCTGCCATCTTTGGTTTTTCTATTTCTCTTATAGCCCTGGTATTTGTGCAGATTGTTTCGTCACTTGTTGGAGCTATCATTGCTTACTTCTTTACCCGGCAATACTTCGCGCTAGGCTGGAAGGTAAATTTTGAATGGGTTTCCCGGCTGTTTCATTACGGCAAGTACGTGCTTGGTACGGCTTTAAGTTCTATCCTATTCAATAGTATTGACCAGTTTATGCTTGGAACTTATCTTTCTACCGCTGCGGCAGGAACCTATAATATCGCAATAAGAATCACTAATCTGGTAGAAATCCCGACAACTTCAGTTTCGAACATTGTATTTCCGCAAAGCGCAAGAAGAGTAGAAAACGAGGGACTTGAGGCGGTAAAGCATCTTTATGAAAAGTCAGTGGCGGTAATCCTCGCAATACTTATTCCCGGACTAATTTTTTGCTTTCTATTTTCAGGACTCATAGTAGACCTTGTAGCGGGTGAAAAGTATGAGGATACAATTCCTCTCCTGCGTGTTACGCTTATTTATTGCTTATTCATACCCTATGGACGCCAGTTCGGAACGTTATTGGATTCGATAGGCAAGACGAAACTGACGTTTAGTATCGTAGTTCTGTCAGCCCTGATAAATATTGCATCTAACTATGTCTTCATACATCAATATGGTGTAATGGGAGCAGCCTACGGGACTCTTTTTGCTAACATTATCGGCTTTATCATCGGTCAAATTATCCTTAAACGCGAGTTGAACGTAGAGTTTTTGAATACTATCATCTACGCCAAAGACTTCTATGTAGAAATGTTTTCAAAATATCTTAAACCAGCTATGGTTCGCGTGCGTTCCTAGGAACAGGTTATTCTGATGATTAAAGTAACTAAAGTAGAAGATCCGCTCATCTTGGAAACCGTTTTTGCCATCCGGCGGGAAGTTTTTGTAGTTGAACAGAATTGCCCTCCAGAATTGGAGTGGGAGTTTGAAGATGAGTCCACTCATTTTCTTGCCACGGTTGATGATTCTCCTGCAGGAGCAGCAAGGTGGAGGAGAACAGACAAAGGTTTTAAGTTAGAAAGATTTGCTGTTTTGAAACCATTTAGGGGGAAGGGTGTAGGCCAGGCGTTGGTTAAAGCGGTTCTAGGCGACCTTCCTCGGAGTGCGGATTATATTTATCTCAATGCACAGGTTCAAGCGATGGGAATGTATGCTAAGCTAGGTTTTGTGGCGGAGGGAGAGCAGTTTGAAGAGGCAGGTATTCAACATTATAAAATGGTATTTAAAGTTAGTTCTTCATTATGAAGAATCGACAAAGCTTTTGGTAGCAGGAGAGAACATTCATCCTCTCCTTAACTGATCCGCATTTCTAAAGATCCGGCATTTATTTTCCCGAAGTATCTTCAGTCATTGAATTTCTGTTAAATCTTCTGATAATTAATCTCGTGCCCCTGTCGTAACTAAAATAACTCCAAATCCAATTCACAAGTACTACCAACTTATTTCTAAAGCCTACCAGGCTCATTAGGTGTACAAACATCCACACAAACCATGCGAATATGCCGTGAAAATGAATTTTGCCAATATCTACAACAGCCCTGTTTCTTCCAACGGTGGCCATCGATCCTTTATCTCGATATTTAAACGGCTCCATCTTTTCTCCATTGATCAGGCGTATAAGGTTTTTTGCCAGGTTTTTGCCTTGTTGGATAGCTGCTGGCGCAACACCTGGATGGCCGTTCGGATATTCTTCTGTCATCATTGCAGCAACGTCTCCAATGGCGAAGATGTCCTGAAATCCCACGATCCTATTAAATTCATCTACTTTTATCCGTCCTCCGCGGACGATCCGATCTTGTGGAATACCTGCCGGTACTTCTCCTTTAACCCCCGCAGACCAAAGCACGTTTTTTGTCACAATTTCCTCGCCGCTTGATAGCTTAATCACCTCTCCGTCATAGGAAGAAACCCGTACATCAGTTAATACCTGTACTCCCATCTCCTCCAGGAAGTCTTTCGCGCTCCTTCTGGACTTTGCTGACATCGGCCCTAAAAGTTCGGTAGAACCCTCAATGAGGTAGATGTTGACTTCCGACAGGTCGAGTTCCGGGTAGTCAGTCTTCAGTACATGTCGCTTCAGTTCTGATAAGGCTCCCGAAAGCTCAACCCCCGTCGGCCCGCCTCCCACTACAACGAAGTTCAGCAGGCCGGCTTTCTTTATTGGATCATGTTCTATCAACGCTTCTTCGAGGTTTTGGAGGATCATGCTCCGAAGATTTAATGACTCGGGAATCGTCTTCATAGGCATGGTGTAATGCTCTAATTCTTTTGAACCAAAAAAATTAGAGTCAGAACCAGTAGCAAGTACAAGATAGTCGTAAAAGAACTCGCCTATATTTGTTTCAATCGCTTTTCTCTCGGGATGAATAGCTGAAACCTCTGCATTTCTAAATATGAAATTTTTTTGTCCTTTAAATATTTTACGAAGTGGAAAAGCGATAGAGTCTGCTTCAAGTCCTCCTGTTGCCACTTGGTACAAGAGCGGCTGGAAAGTGTGATAGTTGTGCCGATCGAGCATAAGCACCTGTACTTCTTTTTCTCTCAGGTGTTTTGCCAATTGTATTCCTCCAAATCCGCCACCAACTATAACTACTTTCGGGAAATTTACAGCTCTATTTTTTTCTTCCATGTTCAAAATTTAGTATACTTTATATAACCTGAAACTTAATTAAATGTTGACGATATCCGTAAAGTAGCAAAGTAGGTTAAAGTTCTCTAATAAAAAAAGCCCCTGTAATGAACAAGGGCTCTACAATTAGTAATTACTGATCTTATTTTACTTCTCTGGTTACCAGAGACTCTCCTTTTTTTCTGATGAACTCCACCACGAATGGTGTCGCAACGAAAAGAGAAGAGTAAGTTCCAAAAACCACCCCGATTAACATCGCGAAAGAGAAACCTCTTAAAATCTCACCTCCAAAAATGAAGATGATAATCAGAACAGCTATTACGCAGACCCCGGTGATAACCGTACGGCTTAGCGTACTATTTAACGCGTTGTTTATAACAGTAGGCATATCCTCGTCTTTCGAATGATGCTGGTTGATGTATTCCCGAACCCGGTCAAATACAACCACCGTATCGTTAATAGAATATCCCATTACGGTTAAAATTGCGGCGATAAATGCTTGATCGATATCCAGGGAAAACGGAACAAAACCGTTTAGTAAAGAGAAGATGGACAACAGGACTAAAACGTCGTGGGCCAGTGCAACAATGGCTGAAATACCAAACTGCCATCTGCGGAAACGTACTAAAATGTACAGGAAGATGACCAGGATTGAGAAAACAACTGCCCAAACTGCAGATACCTTGATATCGTTGGCCATAGTAGGACCAACTTTTTGAGCATCTTTGATTTCGTAGTTAGGACTAATTTTCTTTAATCCCGCGTTCAACTTGTCAGACACTTGCTGTTCTGCCTGTTCGGAAGTTTCCTCGACCATGTAAGAGGTGGTGATCTTCACTTCGTTCGCCGATCCATATGTTTTTACTTCTGTAGATGCGTCTTGAAATTCTGCTGAAACAGCTTCTCTTACATCATTGGTGCTTACACTTTTATCAAACTCTACAAAATAGGAGCGGCCTCCCTGGAAATCGACACCAAGACTAAAACCTCTCGTAAACATAGAGATCAAGCCAGCAACAATGATGATTCCGGAGAACAAATAGAACTTCCTTCTGCCGGAGATGAAGTCGAACTTAGAATCTTTAAATAGATTCTGAGTAGCCTTAATTGAGAAGCTTACGGTTTTTTGTTTTGCTAAAAGCCATTCAAAAACAAGGCGAGTAATGAAAATCGCGGCAAATAGTGAGGTGACGATACCAATCATCAGGGTTGTAGCGAAACCTACTATTGGCCCGCTACCAAATATATACAGGATTACGCCTGTCAGGAAGGTGGTGATGTTTGAGTCAAGGATGGAAGACATCGCTTTGCTATAGCCTTCTGCAATAGCTAGCCTTACGCTCTTCCCTTCTGCAATTTCTTCCCTTACACGTTCATAGATAAGTACGTTCGCGTCCACTGACATACCCAGTGATAGGACGATACCTGCAATACCGGGTAATGTTAACACGGCACCTAACGAAGCTAGAACTCCCATAAGGAAGAACAAGTTCACGAGGAGTGCGATGTTAGCCACCCAACCAGCTGTATTATAGTAAAGCGCCATGAAAAGCAGGATTACCACTAAGCCAGCGACAGAGGAAATTAGCCCGCTATTGATTGATTCTAAACCTAAAGAAGGGCCTACAACATACTCACTGACTATTTTTGCTGGCGCAGGTAAACGACCTGCTTTAAGGACGTTTGCTAGGTCTTTAGTATCTTCAGCAGTGAAATTACCACTGATAGAAGAACTTCCGTTTGGAATTTCATTTTGTACCGTTGGTGCCGAGTAAACGTTGCCGTCAAGAACAATTGCTATGGATTTGTTATCCTCCCGGTTGTTGGGATCACCCGCTGCAGCTGCTGTCAGTTGTCTCCACTGACGAGCTCCTTCCGGATTCATGTACATCAACACCTCGTTATTGCCCCGCTCATCTACATCGTTTCGTGCATCTGTAATTACGTCTCCTGCAAGCGCAGCCGAATTGTTGAACCCACTAGCTTTCAGTGCATATAATTCGAATATTTTGCTTTCTTCTGTTGCTGGTTTAACTCCCCACATGAAATTCACATTTTGAGGAATTACTGATCTCACTTCAGGAGAACGAAGCAACTTGTTGACCTTTGCAGTATCTTTTAAAGCTGCGTAACCAACAACAGGTCCAGCACCAAGGGCTTGTTGACCACCTTGCCCCTGAGAAAGGTTTGGCGCTAAAATCGCAAACAAAGGATTTTGTTTTGCTTGTTCAGCCTGCGCCCCCAATGCAGAAGTGTCTTTACCAGCTGTACCTTGTTTTGCTCCCAGGTTTGCTAGTTTACCTCCAGTTGTATCTGCCTTAGCAGTTGCACCTTTAGTAGTTGTATCCGCAGTGGCTTTTTGACTTGCGGCTACTACGCTATTAATGCTTTCCAGGATAGGGAACACCTCGCGGTTATCGTAGGTTTCCCAAAACTCCAGCTGTGCTGAACCTTGCAGAAGTTTGCGTACCCGTTGTTGATCTGTAACACCAGGAAGTTCTACCAGGATGCGGTTAGTACCTTGCTGAAGCTGAATATTTGGAGAAGCAACGCCGAACTTATCAATACGTGTACGAAGGATATTGAAAGAACGATCGATAGCATCCTGAGCTTGATTGCTAAGGAACGTGGCTACATCTGCGTCGCTTGTATTAGGTTTAATAAAAGCGGCGTTTTCTTTGGTAGCGAAAATTTTCGCAAGGTTTCCGTTTCCGGCAAGCTTTTGATACTCGTCAACAAAAAGGTTGATGAAATTATCTTCCCCACGATTTAAACGGGTTTGAGCATTCTGCAACGCTGTGTTGAATGCCGGAGAAGGATTGTCGTTCGCAAGATTCTTGATTAGCTCGGTAAGCGAGATCTCCATTGTTACGTTCATCCCGCCCGCCAGGTCAAGTCCAAGAGGGATTTCGTTTTCTTTTACCTGTTGGTAGTTGAATTTTGTGAATCCCAAATTATAGACCGGCTGAGTGGCCATCGAATCGAGATATGCTCTTTCTTTAGCAGGATCACCCTTTGCATATTCCTTTGCATCTTTTTCAACCCTGTTTGCCACCCACGTAAACGACAGAGAATATAAACATCCGATCGTTAATGCTATAGCGGCGAATTTAATCAATCCTTTACCTTGCATTTTTGTTTAGTATATATATAAATCAGTTTTAATCTTAATTAAGCCCTTTTCTGATAAGACGGCAAATCTAAGTAAATTTTTAATTTATGAAATTCTTTTAGTACAGAAAATCACGTAGCCAGAATCAGGCACGCTGATAGGTTATATAAGAGTAATGAAATGGGTTCTTCTCATCTGGTTCGTGCTCTTCCACCTCTGTTTCAACCCATTCAGTAGTGGCGAGTTTTGGGAAAAAAGTATCTGCATCAAAAGTTTCATGGATCCTTGTAAGATAGACCCGATCTGTTATTTCAATCGCTTGCCTAAAAATCTCTGCTCCCCCTATAATGAAGACTTCAGCCTCTCCCTGACATGCTTTCAGTGCTTCATCCAGCGAGTCAAACACTTCGGCGCCCTCCAGCTTGAGGTCCTTTTGTCTGGAAACAACAACGTTTCTTCTATTTGGTAGTGCTCTACCCATGCTGTCGAAGGTTTTCCTACCCATGATGATCGTATGCCCGGTGGTAATACTTTTAAATCTTTTTAAGTCGGCCGGGAAGTGCACCAGTAACTGGTTGTTTTTGCCTATTCCCCACTGTTCGTCAACTACAACTACGTTGGAGATTACCGGCGAACCGTTTTGTTTAATGGAAGTCATGCTGCTGGATAATAATCTGTCTATACGAGCGGGAAGGAAATGTGTTTCTAATTAAACAGCAACTGGTGCTTTTATATGCGGATGCGGATCGTAATTCTCCAGGCTAAAATCTTCAAACTTGAAGTCGAAAATATTTTTTATGTCCGGATTCAGCTTCATCTTGGGCAGTGGTCGCGGTTCCCTGCTTAGCTGAAGCCTGGTTTGTTCCAAATGGTTATTGTACAGGTGTGCATCACCTAAGGTATGAACAAAATCTCCTGGCTTCAGGTCACATACTTGTGCAACCATCAGGGTGAGTAATGCATAAGAGGCAATGTTGAATGGAACGCCAAGGAAGATATCGGCGCTGCGCTGATATAGCTGACAACTTAGCTTCCCGTCTGCTACATAAAATTGGAAAAAGCTGTGGCAAGGTGGCAAAGCCATGTTCTCGATCTCAGCAACATTCCAAGCAGATACAATTAACCTCCTCGAGTCTGGCGTGTTTTTAATCTGATTAATCACTTGGGAGATTTGATCAATATGTCGGCCGTCGGGAGTTGGCCAGGAGCGCCACTGATATCCGTACACCGGACCCAGTTCGCCATTTTCGTCCGCCCACTCATCCCAAATGCTCACGCCGTTATCTTTAAGGTACTTGATATTTGTATCTCCCTTCAGAAACCAGATCAGTTCGTGAATGATGGATCGTAAATGTAGTTTCTTGGTGGTAACAAGTGGAAATCCGTCTTCCAGGTTAAAGCGCATCTGATATCCAAATACACTAATTGTTCCTGTCCCAGTACGGTCGTGTTTCTGAGTGCCCGTGTCGAGCACATGCTGCATCAAATCGAGATATTGTTTCATTTTATTCGCCGAGCAAAAGCTATCATCCAAACATAGGAAATAAATGTATTTTTACCGTCCTACGAATGTGAAAAAACTCCTTAAGCGATAGAACTGATGATCGTATTTCCAAATGCAAAAATAAACATAGGTTTAAATATTGTTAGCCGCAGGACTGATGGCTATCATAATCTGGAAACTGTTTTTTATCCTATTGCCATAAAAGACGCGCTTGAGGTAGTAGAAAGCGAAAGCCTTAGTTTCGAATCATCTGGTATCAATATTCCCGGACACGCTAACGAGAACCTTTGCTTAAAGGCGTTTGAAATGCTTCGCAAAGACCATAACATCCCCCTGGTTGCTATTCATTTAATGAAACACATACCTATTGGTGCTGGTTTGGGGGGAGGATCTGCAGATGCGGCTTTTTTTATTAAGCTGATGAATGAAAAGTTTGGCTTGGGATTATCGGTATATCAAATGGAAGAGTACTGTCGAGAATTAGGAGCTGATTGCGCTTTTTTTGTACGGGATGAACCCGTGTTCGCTTTCGGGAAGGGAGATCAATTTGAACAAATCAACCTCGACCTTTCGGACTATTTCCTGGTTCTGGTGATGCCACCTGTGCATGTGTCAACGGGAGAAGCCTACCGGGGCGTGAGGCAAAGTGTGCCTGCAGAAAGTTTAAAAGAGCTTATAGCACTTCCAGTTGAGGAGTGGAAAGGACGAGTTAAGAATGATTTTGAGGAGTCTGTTTTTAAGAACCATCCTTCGATACGAGGTGTCAAATCTGCTCTATATGAAGCCGGAGCAGCATATGCGTCAATGAGTGGAAGTGGGGCCTCTGTGTACGGAATCTTTAAAGAAAAAGTAGATCTGAAGGAACTGGAACGCGGGAATGCGGTTTTCTACGGTATTCAGTAGGTAGTTAATTGGAATGCTACCGTGGTAAGCTAAACCTGGGTGGAGTGGATACCGGCCCGTGACTAAGGCCTGCAGGCGTATGAACGGAACACAGGGCTGCAGGAGATCAGGGAACACCGTTGTTTTTCAAAAATCTTAACTGATATATTCCCGGTCTTCGTCGCTCAGTTTGTCGGTTCTCGGCTGGGTAATAAACTCGAGGTCGTCATGATCTTCGAAATCATCATCTCGTTTATTCTCTTTCGGACGAGACGGCCGGCCGGCCAGGAAACCCAAAACAAAACCCAGAGCGAGCATAGCGCCTAAAGCCGCAAGCTTAGGTATTCGGGCGCTTCCAAAGAGCCAGAAATCGATTTCCTCAGTGTTGTTCATTAGTATCACTGTCGCAAGCACTGAGGCGATGATAATGAAAAGACTTTTAGCACTCATAAAAATCAGAAATTATAGGTTGCCAGAAACTCGAATATAGGTTTTTGTATTGATTTTTCATTTAGGAAAATAATTCTTCCTCCGATGTCGAAGTTGGGAAGGTAAAAGCGCAACAGGTTCATGTCCGCTCGCAGCTCTGCTCCAAAGGACCTGATGTAATTGCTTTGATTGAACTCGATATTCTCGAAGTCGGCGAAGAATCCTCCCTTGAAGCGTTTAATGTAGGCGAGGGGGCCTAGTTCCCAATCGGGATAGAGTATGGGAAATCGATAATCGAGCAGGAAGGTGTTAAATGCTTTTTCTCGCGTTGTCAGGAAGCTGTACCCGGTTACCTGCGGAATGTCGGTGATGCGATAAGCCCTGTTGCCCGTGCGCCAGTTGAAGGAAGCCTGAAGTGAATGGTTTCTGAAGGGGGCAGGGAAGAAAAAATTAGATTGTAGCGCCAGCATTTCGCCGGGGATGCGATCTTCAAATGGAAGGTGACGGTAGGTTAGTGAGATACTTTGACCCCAGCGAGGGGCCAGGTCTTGAGCAGCGCGTCTGTTGTTCCGGCTAGCATTGATTTGGTAGAAGACCGGGAACTCAACGGAGCCAGGAAGATTGGGAAATGGTTTGTCGATATTATACTTGTTACTGTAGCTGGTGCCAGTACGGAAGCGAACCGTATAGGTGTTATTGAATTTGTTGAAAACAAGGGGAACGGAAACCTCGGCGGTGTACTCGTTTTCCCGCCACGTGACAGGCTGCGGGATCCCAGTTCTGTAGATGAGATTGGGCCGGTTGACGTAGCTCAAGGAGAAGATAGGGAGATACCGCTTGAAGTCGAAGCCGGCAAAATATTCACTCTTTTTTAAACTATTGTTGAACTGATACCCGGCGTAAAAGCTAAGCGTGTTTAGCAGATTGTCTGACTGGAGTTGAACCCCATATTTGTAATCGTCCCGCTCCTGTTCAATTAAAGGAATTGCACTGTGAAAATAAAATAGATTGTTGATGTCGCGAAAAGGCTTCGACGCATATTTTTTGTTGGGAACGTTTTCAAAAATATTCCCGTGCCCCTCCTGTTCTACTAACGGCTCTGCGTAATTCACAAACGTATTCTCAATCCTGTCGGCGCTCACGCCAGCGTCAGGGCTCCACTTAATGGCAGAGATATCGTAGCCCTCGGGGGCATAGTAGTTGAACAGAAGCCGATTGGAGCCGCTATCGAAGGAAGGGTTTACAGCTGCTGTTTTTGCAGAGGTAATTTGAAAGACTTTCCGGGTAGCTGGCTCTAGGCGATACAAGTTGTCGATCCCATTATAATGTCCCTTAAAAACTATCTGATCTCCGGCATATATCGGCTTATTGATCTCCTGGAGCTGAAGGGGAGTTAGTTGTTTAAACCCGCCGTTTTTCTGATCTAATTCGTAGAGCATCTTTCCGGTGTTGGCAATGGCTACAAAGACAATTTTGTTGCCTTCGGGATTATAGCTCGGCATCTGAGCCATGTAATTGTTAGGACTGCGATATCTGTTAATTTCTCGTCCGTTGACGGCGCTTAATTCTACTATAGAAATCTCATTCGCGTACGATACTTCTATCGTTATAATTCTTTCGCCGTCTGGCGAAAGAGCTGGAGCAAAGAGCCGCGTTTTGTGAGTAAGCTGCCGGGCTCGGCCACTCTCAAAATCATAGACATTAATTACGTTAAAGGATCGCTGTAGATAACGTGCGTCGTAGCGAAACTCATCCCATACAATTTTTCCTGCCGCATAGTGAAACCACGGATTTTCCTGCAAGCCAACGTCTATAATTTTCCTCGTTCTTCCTGACGAAGACAGCAGGTTAATCGAAGGAGTTTGGGCTTTGCTGCTTAGTAGGTAAAGGACGCCTTCGGCTGAAAATGCTTGGGGATGGTTTAGACTTTCAGGAGTGTTGTCTGCCCTTTTATTTAGCGGAGTGTAATTTGTCTCATCAACTCTTTCCAACTGATCAGTCCATAGTTGTTTTAATTCGGATACCGTGGAGTCATGGAGCTGTTCAGAATTAACTCCACTTACTAATTTGATGGAGTTGCTGAGGTTGTATGGTCGAAAGGGGAGGCGTGCTACTCGGGACAAGATACTGTCCATTACGTGCGCACCGTGATCTCTTTTTAGTTTCGATGTCATAAAGAATCCAAGCTGATAATAGCCCGGAGTAAAGTCTTTAAGAGAGCCTAAAAAATTCTTGGAGTAGCTAAAATTTCGGTCGAATAAAGTATTTGTTCTAAATGTAATAAACCATTCAGGAATACGTCCTCTTCCGCCTTTTGTAAGAGCCGTTTCAATGCCTACTGCGTCACCTTCAAAAAACCAGGGTGGCAGGTTAATTCCGAAGATTGATAACGCTAACGATTCGAAAAAAGGCCTGCTTAACTTGCCTGACAATTTGTCGAATTGAACTACGTGTCGGAGTTCATGTACGGCCAGACTGTTGAGCCAATTTTGGTAATCAAAGTTCTGAGATGGTGTGGTAAAAAACTCAGACCGTCGAGGAGCAAGCTGAACAAAACCGTTAGAAGTAATTCCTTGATTTTGCAATATGATTGATATTTTTTTCGGTTGTATTTTCAGCGACGAAGCTACTTTTTTAATTATGTCATCAAGAACATTGGCCATTCTATTTGCTTCATTTTCAAACTGAGTAGGATAGATGATTTGAAAATTTTCGGTGTTGATTTGCCGAAATTTTATTGTTGATGGGTTTTGATTAGCAGAGAATACTTGTCCAAGTGCTGATCCGGAAGTTTTAATTAATATTATCGCTAGTACAACGCTTATAATTAGTTGTTTATTTACTTTTATCTTGCACATTTTCTGTGTATGCTAATTATTTTAGTAAGATTCGGGTTTGTTAAGTATATTTATGTGAATTTGCACTTTTGTTATTTTACTTAAAGTCTTGATATTTCGAATTTTATGAATTTAGTTTTTATTTGGGATTCTTTCTTTTGTCTTATTCAATTTACGATTATTTCCGTAAAACTTATAACTTTTTGTGTTATTAATCTTTAATGAAATCTTCCAGATTCATCACCCGCAATATTCTCTTTTTTTAGTTTTAAAATGGTGTGTTATTCCGGATAATAGTAGAATAGATGAAGTGATTAACGGGGTGGTTATTTTCGGTCGTTTGACAGATTATAGTGTATTATTTATATTTCTGTACCGCTTTGGTGTTCCATTTTCATTTGCTTGTTTTTTTCGATTATCGGCTTCAATCTGGGCCAATTTGAGATGGACATGTCTCTGGTATTTTTACTAGATTATTTGGTTTTCATCGGTTATTTTTAGATGTCATAATGGCATTTTCTATATGGTATGGGTGCTTGTGTTTTCCTTAAAACACTTCGATCTAAAGCGGTTAACCTGATTGAATTTCTAGGTCTATTAATTGCTGTTTCGGCTATTTTTTGGACTGCTTAGGTTTGGCTAGAATTAGGAGTTGTGATGGTATGTATACTAGTATTTAGGTTCGTATTAAGGCCGTTTGTTGATTGCTAAATTGTTCTATTTAGTATATGTTTTTACATCATATCTTAACAATATCGCTTTATTTATCTGCAGTTTGTTTTTCCCTTTTTCGGCTTTCTACTTTGGCTTTCGCAAAGGGATATAGGAAAATTGCGACTAGTATAATCAATGAACCGAGGTAGAAGCCTCCACTCATATGTTCACTTTTTCTGAAGAACAGGAAGGCCAGGACAATGCCATACAAGGGCTCGAGATTGGTGATTAAAGCTACTCTAAAAGCCGATAGTTCTTTCATCACCGATACCCCTGCAACATAGGCAACGGAAGTGCATATTGTTCCAAGAATTAAAAGGTAGGTTAGGTCGCTTGTATTCAGATTCATGTCGCTATTAAATCCGTTGGTAGAAATGAGATAAAGCGATATCCATACCCAGGCTCCAAGTAGTTCATAGAAGCTGATAAGTGGAGCGGGGCGGTTCTTTATTTGCTTTGAATTGATAATCGAAAATATGCTTGCACAAAGCGCGCTTACCAGACCAGTAACAATCCCTTCAGTATATTGACTCTCGAATTCGAAGATAAGGTAGATGCCACTGATGATCATAACTCCTACCAAAATCTCCACAGCTGATATGCGTTTCCGATAAAAGATCGGCTCTAGGATTGCGGTAAAAAGCGTAAGAGAGGAAAGGCAAATAAGCGTGACGGAAACGGTCGAAACTTTAATAGAATAGAAAAATAGGATCCAGTGTGCTCCAACGATTGCACCGGTGAAAAATAGCTTGAGGAATGCCTCGGTGCTTACCGTTATTCTCGTTTTCGTATAGCGAAAGTATAGATACAGCGTAATGAACGCAATCAGAACCCGGTACCAAACCAGATGAATTGCGGAGACCGAAATAAGTGCACCCAGGATGCCCGTGAATCCCCAAACGAAAACTGTTACATGAAGGATAAGTGTGTTTCTGTTAACTTGCTTTAAGCTTTTTTTCATTATGCTACTTTGGTGCTTTTACCACGAGGTAAACACCTAAAGCGCCAAAAATGATGTTTGGAATAAACACCGCAACAAGAGGGGGAAGTCCTCCTTTCAAGGAGAACATATTGGAAAATTGAATGAGAAGAATGTAGGCAAAGCTTAGGAATATTCCTATTCCTAAGGGAAGTCCGATACCTCCACGTACCTTGCGAGAGGATAAAGAAACGCCCATCAACGTGAGTACAAATGCTGAGAGCGGGTAAACATATCGCTTGTATTTTTCTAGTAAGAGGCGTTCTAATTCGCCCGTCCCGCGGATTTTTTCTTTCTCAATTCGGGTATTCAGTTCGCGCATGTTCATCGCTTCCTGGTTGTTGTCGTAGATTTCGAAATCCGACGGTTTTAAGTCCAGAGGAAGAACTTTCTTGGTTCCGTAGTCCATCGACTCCTTCAAGCCGTTTACTCTCCTTACAGAGTAATTTTCGATGTTCCACTTTCTTTTAACAGAGTCCCAGGCAAGTCTTTCAGCCATGGTTTTCTCAACCAGCTCATCTCCGTTAAACTTTTCCAGAGAGAACTTATATCCTACCTTCTGATTGTTGTCAAAATTCTCAACGTACACATAGCTGCCTTTGTCCAACTGCATGTGTGTATACATTTTGGTGTTGTCCGCTTTAGGGTTTATGTAGGTGTTTTCGAAATTAATTTTAAGCTCGTTTGTCTCGGGAATGATAAACAGATTAAATATGAGCGTGATCAAAAAAATGATGAAGGAGGCCACAAAGTAGGGTCGGAGGAACCTAGTGAAGCTCACGCCGCCGCTCAAAATCGGTACTATTTCCGTCTGATCCGCCATCTTAGCTGTAAAAAAGATCACCGCAATAAAGTTGATTAATGGGGAAAGAAAGTTGAGGTAAAATGGCAGGAATCCGGCATAGTATTGAAACACAATCTTCGACAGAGGAGCGTTGTGTTTCAAAAAGTCGTCCAGCTTCTCAGAAACGTCGAAAATGATGATGATCACCGAGAATATTACAATGGTAAACAAAAAAGTACCAAGGTATTTTCGGATGATGTACCAGTCAATGAGTTTTATGAAGCCGCCAAACATATTTTATAAACGCTGCGAAAGCTGTTTTACCATTTTATTTTTCCAGTCATAAAAGTCTCCGGCAATAATTCTATCCCTTGCTTCAGCAACTAACCAAAGATAAAAATGCAGATTATGTAGCGTGGCAATTTGCGCTCCCAAGATTTCTTTAGAGGTAATCAAGTGGCGTAAATATGCCTTTGAATACTGTATATCCGAAAAAAGGTCACTATCAGCTTCAATCGGAGAAAAATCGTTTTTCCATTTTTCATTCCGGATGTTGATGATGCCGTTTTTTGTAAATAACATCCCATTCCGGGCATTACGCGTCGGCATCACACAATCAAACATATCCACTCCCAGAGCAATATTCTCCAGAATATTTGCAGGAGTTCCTACACCCATTAAATAACGCGGTTTGCTTTCCGGTAATATATCACACACAACTTCCGTCATTGCATACATTTCCTCCGCTGGTTCTCCAACCGATAATCCTCCAATCGCGTTACCCTCTCGCTCGAAGGAAGCAATGACTTCGGCAGACTTTATTCGCAGGTCTTTATATACCGATCCCTGTACAATTGGAAACAGAGTTTGTGAGTAGCCGTATTTCGGCTCTGTACTGTCAAAGCGCTCGCAACATCTTTTTAGCCATCGGTGAGTCATCTCAATCGACTTCCGGGCATAGATATAGTCACATGGATAAGGCGTGCACTCGTCGAATGCCATGATAATATCGGCTCCAATGGTTCGCTGAACATCCATTACACTTTCAGGAGTAAATAAATGCTTTGAACCGTCTATGTGGGAGCGAAAGGTAACGCCTTCCTCTTTGATCTTTCGTACTTCAGACAGGGAATATACCTGATAACCACCGCTGTCTGTTAAAATTGGGCCATTCCAATTGTTGAATTTATGAAGCCCGCCAGCTCGCTCAATCGTGTCTAACCCTGGGCGGAGATATAAGTGGTAGGTATTTCCTAATATTATTTGCGCTTTTATATCTTCTTTCAGCTCTCGCTGATGGACTGCTTTTACTGATGCAGCTGTACCAACTGGCATAAAAATAGGTGTTTTTATAACCCCATGGTCGGTAGTAATCTCCCCTGCTCTGGCTTTAGAAAGTTTGTCTGAAGCTTCTAATTTAAATTTCATTCTAAGTGTGCAAAAGTAGCAAAAATAAGACGCCCTTTCCCCTTAAAATATTGCCGTACTGTTAAAAAATGTTCTTTAAAAATCAGACCTTTGCAGCTCCTAAAAGCTAAAGACTTGACCGACTATTTTTTTGTAGCTGCCTTTGTGCTGTTCCAGGTGGCCTTTTTAGTGCAGTTATACTATATTCTTGTCATTCAAAGAGGCTTGAGAAGCTATAAAGGCAAAACTGAAAACACCCTCTGTCATCCTGTTTCTGTGATTATCTGCGCAAGGAATGAGGAACGGAACCTTCAGGAGAACTTACCCATGATTCTTGAGCAGGACTATCCTGAATTCGAAGTCGTGGTGGTTAACGATTGTTCTCTGGACGAGTCCGACCAGGTGCTGCGAGCGTTTGCTCAAAAGTATCCGCATTTAAAAGTGGTGACGCTCACCGAACATAGCCGATTTAAGCATGGGAAGAAATTTGCCGTAACAATTGGCATCAAGGCAGCTAAACACGAGCAATTGCTTTTTACTGATGCTGACTGTAAACCTGCCAGCAAGAGTTGGATTAACAGGATGCAGCAAAACTTCAGCGGAGGTATTGAAATTGTGCTGGGGTATTCGCCTTACCAAAAAGAAGCTGGCTTTTTAAACGCGTTGATTCGTTTCGAAACTTTCTATACTGCGTTAAACTATCTCTCCTTCGCATTGGCTGGCAGACCTTACATGGGTGTAGGGCGAAATATGGCCTACAAAAAGTCGCTGTTTTTTAAGGGGAAGGGTTTTGCTTCTCACATGCATATCCCTTCCGGGGATGACGACCTCTTTGTCAATCAGAACGCTACAGCAACAAACACCGCCATTGAAATTCATCCCGAAACTCACGTCTGGACTGAGCCTAAACGAAGTTTCTCATCGTACTTCCGCCAAAAAGTGAGGCATATGGGAGCAGGCAAGGCCTATAAAACTTCGGATAAGTATTCCCTTAGCGTTCAAACAGCCTCCGCCCTGCTGTTTTATCTCATGTTGATGCTCCTTGTAGTGTTAAATGCACAGTGGTGGCTGCTGGTATCTATTTATCTAATCAGACTCTCTGTGCAGGCAATTATTTATTATCCTGTATTCAAGAAACTTAGTTACAAAGATTTAATTTGGCTGCTTCCGGCATTGGATTTGATTTATAATTTTTATATACTCGTCCTAAGCATAATTTCTTTATTTAAGAAAAAAGTTGAATGGAAGTAAATCCCAATTTTTCAGCAAATGCATTAAATGACTTCAACCTTGTAGGGAAAGCCAAAGAGGGAGACCAGAAGGCATACGCCGAGTTGATGCAGCGATACAAGGACTCGATCTATTTTATGGCTTTGAAGATGGTGAACAATAAGGATGATGCCATGGACCTTACTGTTGAGACTTTCGGAAAAGCTTTTGAAAACATAGAAAAATATAAGCCGGATTTTGCTTTTAGCACCTGGCTGTTTCGGATTGCAACCAACAATTGCATCGATTTCATCAGAAAGAAAAGGGTGAGTATGGTATCTATCAATTCAATGGTAGATGAGGAAGGAGACGATCGCCCGCTGCAGATTAAATCGGATACTTTAAATCCTGAGGAAACGTCTATTAAAAAGCAACAGCAGGAACAGTTGAAAATTATTGTAGATAAGTTGCCTCTCCGCTATAAAACTCTGATAATTCTGCGTTACTTTGAGGAGCAATCGTATGAGGAGATTGCTCAGCAGCTTGACCTGCCCTTGGGAACAGTGAAAGCACAGTTGTTTCGGGCTAGAGATCTGCTGTCAAACATTCTAAATAGAAGGAAGAAAATCCCAGGAAGTGACTTCTGATATCATCTTTAAATATTTTCCCAATCTTACAGATTCTCAGAAAGAGCAGTTCAATCAGCTCGAGGAGCTATACAAATTTTGGAACGCGCAAATCAATGTCATTTCCCGCAAGGATATAGACAGTCTTTACCTGCGCCACATTCTTCACTCGCTGGGTATAGCAAAAGTGCTAGAATTCGTTCCCGGGGAAAAAGTAATGGATGTGGGTACAGGAGGAGGCTTTCCGGGTATCCCTTTAGCTATTTTATTTCCCGAAACGGATTTTCATTTGGTTGACTCGATTGGGAAAAAGATAAAAGTAGTGAGTGAGGTTTCTTCTGCCATTGGTCTCAAAAATCTTCGGGCTTCTCACGCCCGCGCAGAGCAGATTGATGAAAAATTCAACTTTATCATTTCAAGAGCAGTTACCCAACTCAAAGATTTCTATCCATGGGTAAGAGGCAAGTTTGAGAAAAAGCCATTGAACAAGCTGCCCAACGGTGTTCTATATCTTAAAGGGGGAGATTTGGAACAAGAGTTAAAGGACTCAAAGCTGAAGGATATCGAACTGTACAATCTCTCTTCCTATTTCGAAGAAGAGTTTTTTGACACAAAATACGTCGTGTACTTTCCCGCCCAATAAGAGGTCATTTTTAATATTTCCTTGTCCTCTAAATTTGGACTTCGTTCCTGCCGTCTTAACAGAACTACTGTAAAAGCGTGCATAAAGTTTTTAATCTACTGTCGTTTTTCGATATTTAGATTTCTATGTCGCTACTACATAAAATAGCCCTAACCTTAATTCCTGGCGTCGGTTCGATAAACTCCCGATTACTTTTGAAGCATTTTGGCACACCTGAAGATGTGTTTTCTGCTAGTATAGCTCAGTTAACCGCCATTCCTTGTATAGGAGAAAAAACAGCGAGGAGTATTCAACAAAAGGATTTTTTCGCTCGTGCAGAAAAAGAACTTGATTTTATAGATAGATATAAGATTAACGTTTTCTATTATGATGATGAGGAATATCCCAAACGTTTACGGAACTGCAGCGATGCGCCGCTACTGCTCTATTACAAGGGGAGTACAGAATTGAACAAGCAAAAAGTGGTAAGTATCGTAGGTACACGAAATGCGACATCTTACGGAAAAGAACTTACGCAGCAACTGGTGGAAGATTTAAAATCGCAGAACGTGCTCGTTGTTAGCGGTCTGGCTCATGGCATCGACGGTATCGCCCACAAAGCTTGTTTGAAGAATGAGGTGAGCACCATCGGGGTCGTCGGACACGGACTGGATCGAATTTACCCGGCCCAACACCGGAGCCTGGCTGAAAAAATGCTTGCCAACGGAGGTTTACTTACGGAGTTTCCTTCAGAAACGGTACCGGATCGGGAGAATTTTCCAAAAAGGAATCGAATCGTAGCCGGCATGTCTGATGCCACCATCATTGTTGAGGCAAGTATAACGGGCGGAGCTTTGATAACAGCGGAACTGGCCAACTCCTACAATCGAGATGTTTTTGCCTATCCGGGAAGAATTAATGATGAGTATTCAGCAGGCTGTAATCATCTAATCAAAACAAACAGGGCTAATTTAATCACGGGGATCAAAGATCTGGGGTATCTTCTTGGCTGGGATTTAAACAGATCAGATCAGCCGAAGCAAGCTACTTTAAGTCTAAATCTTACGGATGACGAACGTGTAGTGGTTGATGTGCTCTCGGATCAGAGAGTCTTAGCCATTGACGACCTTATGCTGGCAACAGGCTGGCCGCAGAGTAGACTCGCGGTGACTATTCTTGCCCTGGAAATGCAAGGGATAATACTAAGCTTGCCTGGAAAGACTTACAAGCTTGCCTGATTTTCTTCCGGGTTTTTAGGGAAATCATACATTTTTTTAACTCCGGTGCCGTAGCTGATCAGGCTCCAATCGTCAAACGGAAATTCGATAAGCAACATGCCGCAAGTCGGAATGTTATAAATGTCACTATCACTTAGGCTGACAGCAAGCGTAGTTAGCCCAGGGTTGTGGCCGAACAAAGCGACAAAGTCGTGTTTGTTATCCAGTTTGTTTAGTACCTCCAGCAGGTCTGAAGCCGAAGCCTCATATATTTTTTGCTCTCTCTGAATTTCTTTTTCGCTGAAACCAAGGATGTCAGCAAAGTACTTAGCTGTGGTAATGGCCCTCACTGCGGGACTGCTCACCAGGTGCTGTGGGATGAGGTGTTTTTTTAGCAGTCGTTTTGCCATCTCAGGTGCATTCGCCTGTCCCCGCTTATTCAGAGGTCGTTCAAAATCAGGCTGCTGAGGGTTCTCCCAATCGGATTTTGCGTGGCGGACAAGTAGAATTTGTTTCATAAGCAGTAAATTCTTCGACCCTGATCGGCCGTATTTCAAATATAGAATTGTCTTTTGTTTCTGTTGATAAAATATGAAATGACCTTCTTAAATACTTTGCGCTTTTTCAGCTATGTCAACCGCACGGTGTTCATTCATACACTTGAAGTGCCCCAAGGGACATTTCTTGTACCCAATTTTCGAGCAAGGTCGGCATTTCAAGCCGTTCACTTCAAAAAGGGAATGTCTATCTACTTTGTACGGATACATGCCCAGCTCAGGCACCGTGTTTCCCCAAACAGACACGATTGGCTTATTGAAAGCGGATGCAATGTGCATGAGGCCGGTATCATGAGTGATTACACTATCGGCCATTTTTACAATATAAGAGGACTCTTCTAATGAAAACTTTCCGCAGCCATTAAATACATGGCTGCCGACCAGTTTTGCTATTTCTTCTCCATTTATATGGTCGTCTTTCCCTCCTAAAAGCACTATCGGCCGGGTCATCGCCTTGCAAATTTCCACAAGCTTTGGCAAGGGAAGACGCTTAGTTGCGTGCTGTGCGCCAATGACCAATGCGATATAGTTGTGGTGTGTAGCTGGTAGAAGTTTTTCTAGCTGATGTTCATTCTCAAAGAAGAAATCCAGTCCTTTTCCATCGTTTTTTACTCCAAGAAAAGCTACAGCCTCCAAGTAACGGTCAACGATGTGCTTCTCCGGCATTCTGTCGATCTTCAAATTAACCAACAACCATTTCTCAATATTCAATTTATTGAAGGAAGACGACTTTACCCCCAATCTGAACTTAAGTACTTTGGTTCGAACGTTATTGTGGAGGTCGATAACGTAGTCAAATTCTTCTTTCCTTAGCTCTTCGATGGTAGCTGATAGCGTCTTTTCCAGGACATGAAGCTTGTCGATATACGGATTGGCATTTAAAACCGATTTAAAGGTACTTTTAGTAAGAAAGTGGACTTCAGCCTCTGGTATTTGCTGCTTTAGGCATCGAACAACAGGGCTCGTGAGGACGATATCACCAATAGAGCTAAAACGAATAACTAGAATTTTCAAGTTAGTTGCCGCCTTTCTTTTGTTTAAAACGAGCTTCGATATCCGTAACGTTTAATGCATTGAGACAGTTTGCGGCCGTTAGGCCCCCTTTTCGAGCTACATTCACTCCATAGCGGGTATCCAAAAATCCCGGAAGGCTATGTGCATCAGGATTTATTGATAACATAACTCCTTTTTCCTGGGCGTATTGATGCCAACGCCAATCCAAATCCAAACGAAGAGGATTGGAGTTTATTTCAATAACGACCTGGTTAGCTGCACAGGCATCTATTACTTTCCTGAAATCCACTGGATAACCGTTTCGGGTTAAAAGCATACGGCCAGTTGGATGTCCTAGAATAGTGGTGTGCGGATTTTCGATTGCTGAAATTAGTCTGTTTGTTGCCTTTTCTTCAGTCATTTTGAACATAGAGTGGATAGAGGCGATCACAAAATCAAAAGTAGCAAGGATTTCATCTGGATAGTCAAGTGAGCCGTCGAATAGAATGTCCGATTCAATTCCCTTAAAAATCCGAAAATTATCCAGCTTCGCGTTGAGTCGATCAATTTCTTCGTGTTGAGCAAGTATCTGTTCTGCTTTTAAACCCTTCGCGTAGAAAGCTGACTGTGAGTGGTCGCTAATTCCCATGTATTCGAGTTTAAGCTGATCCCGGCAATAGATCGCCATTTCTTCAAGGGAGTGCATGCCATCACTCCAGGTACTATGACAATGCAGCGTTCCTTTCAAATCTCTCCACTCTATCAATTCAGGAAGCTTCCCACTTGCCGCCAATTCAAACTCGTTTAAACCTTCGCGAAGTTCGGGTTCTATGTATGGGAGGGAGGCTGCCTTATAAATCTCTTCCTCAGTTGCAACAGGAAGGTAAGGAGAGGGTAGTCTTTCCAGTAATTGCGTCCAATGCTTTTCAGATGCGGTTAGTCTGGCTAAGTGAAAGCCTAACTCCTCCTTTTCGCAGAAGTTAATGATGATTTTTATACCGGTAGTATGTTCCGCTTGTATGCAATCGTCGTCTTGAGATGTTATATTGATGGAAGAAATAGCCTTTAGTTTGGATATCGCTTCCGATAAACGTCCTACCACCAGAAGATCCAGTCCGTCAATTATTTCGCACTTCCGTCTAAAATCTCCTGTAAAGGAAACTGAAGTTTCGGGTAGGGCCTGAGTCAGCTCCTCATACACTGATTGCGCTACCTCCTGCACCTGCGCATACAGAAATCTTCCATTACTTGCTATCTTAAACTCAATAGCTTTTTTTATTTCCTCCTGGGTTTTCAGTCCAAACCCCTTCGCCTCAATCAAACGATTTTCATTGCATGCATAGAAAAGTTCTCCGACGCTGTTGATGCCCAGATCCTTCCATATAACGTTCACCTTTTTAGGCCCTACACCTTTTATTCCGAGTATTTCAACCACTCCTTCTGGTGTTTCAGCCATCAGCTCTTCTAGTTCTTGCATGGTGCCAGTTTCTAAAAGCTCAGCGATCTTCGCAGCAGTGCTTTTTCCAATACTATCGATCTGCTCAATTTCCTTGATCTGTTTTTTGGCTATGGGATAGGGCAGTTTTCCAATTTTATAGGCAGCTGCTGCTAGCGACTTTGCCTTGAACTGGTTGATTTCGTGCAACTCAATAAGCTGACTGAGCAAATTTAGCTTTTTGGAGACGGCTTTATTATCCATGTTATTCTTTCAAAAATACGTATCTGGCATTCCTTAGCCAAAAAACACTACTATTCTTTTACTGTTAGTTCCTATAATTTCATTTCAATGCAGGCAGCCACTATGAACCGATCGGTTCAAATACTATTCTTGTTTTTCTTGTTTTTCGGAGGGTTATATTTTGCTCGTGCTTTTCTTATTCCCTTTACCCTTGCAGGTATCATCTCTATGCTTTTGCTTCCGTTGAGTCAGAAGATAGAAAGTCGCGGAGTTAGTCGTCCTGCTGCTGCATTTATTTCTCTGCTGGTGTTAATTTCGGTTGTAGCCGGATTGATATTCTTATTAGGCTGGCAGATTTCGGGTCTGGCGAAAGATCTGGATCAAATGAAGCAGCAAATTTCTCAGTTTGTAGATCAGATCAAAGCTTTTTTAAATTATAAACTTGGGATTTCGGGGCAGCAGCAGCAAAAATTATTAAATCCGGCCACCGGCTCTACCAGCGGTATGTCTCAGGTGTTAGCCGGCTTGATGAGCTTTACTGTAGATTTCGTTTTGTGCATTGTATACATCTTCATTTTTTTGTATTTCCGGTCCCACCTAAAAAAGTTCATCTTAAAACTTGTACCTGACGATGAACAGGAGAAGACAGAGACAATCATCCGCGATTCGACCAGCGTTGCCCATAAATATCTTTCTGGCCTGGCTATCATGATCGTAATGCTTTGGATTTTGTATGGCATTGGTTTTTCAATCGTTGGTATCCGGAACGCAGGTTTCTTTGCAGTCCTTTGCGGGATGCTGGAAATAGTGCCTTTTGTGGGCAACCTGCTAGGAACGGGGATAACGGTGTTGATGGCTCTATCTCAAGGGGGTGGGGGTGGCATGGCGATAGGCGTTTTTTGTACCTATCTCTTTGTTCAGTTTGTCCAAAGCTATATCATTGAACCAATGGTAGTAGGGTCGGAAGTTAACCTCAACCCCTTGTTTACCATCGTCGCCTTGGTATTGGGTGATGCAGTATGGGGCGTTGCAGGCTTGGTAATGGCTATCCCACTACTGGGAATTGCAAAAATTATTTGTGATAATGTCGATTCACTGAAGCCTTTTGGTTTTCTTATCGGGGAGGAGAAAGGGAAAAAGGAAAATACCTTTTTTGCCAGAATGAAAAAGATGTTTAAAAAAGATAAGCCGTAGCAGCTCCAGAGAGGCTATGGTGCTACGGCTTATCTTACTTTATAATTATTTCGTAGGGAATTCGTGCTTGCAGTCCGGTAAACTTCAGTGCCGACTTAAGCTTCTGATAGTATTGATATTGTTCTCCTAGTTCCTGCTTAGCAAAATGCTCTTTCAGTTTGTCGCTCGACTTATCAAAAAGGGATTCGAAGGGGTCTTTTTGTATTGGGTAAGATACAATTTTATAGTCCTTTACTTTTGCCATCTTAGCCGCCGAAGCGATGGCCTGGTCTATTCCGCCAATCCTGTCCACTAAACCGATCCTGACAGCATCTACTCCGCTCCAAACTCTGCCCTGGCCGATCTGGTCCACATAGGTCTGCGTCTTATTTCTGCCGGTTGCAACCTTTTGGGTAAAAGTATTGTAGATCTTATTTACTTCCTTTTGAATGATAAGCTTTTCGTAATCGGTAAGTGGGCGCGTAACTGTAGCGATATCTGCGTGTTCTCCTGTCTTTACCCTGTCGAAGGTTATCCCCAGCTTCTCGTTGAAGAAGCCTTGCATGTTTGGTATAATTCCAAATACTCCTATTGAGCCGGTAATCGTATTGGGTTGGGCAAATATCGAATCGGCAGCACATGCAATATAATAGCCTCCAGAAGCAGCTACATCACCCATAGATACAATAACAGGTTTCACTTTTTTTGTAAGTGCAACTTCTCTCCAGATTACATCCGAAGCAAGTGCACTACCTCCCGGCGAATTCACCCGGAGTACCACCGCCTTGACTTTCTCATCGGTACGAGCTTTTCTTATTGCTCTGGAAATTCGCTCCGACCCAATTGTCTCATCATCGCCTTCGCCACCCGTAATTTCCCCCGACGCATAGACTACCGCAATTCGGCTGTTCATGTCTCCTTCTTCTGGCTTGTTGTTTTTGCTATAGTCTTCAATCGTTACCGATTTTACATCTTTATCTTTCTCAATTCCTGTCTTTGTTCGTAGTTCATCTAGAATTTGATCCTTGTAACGAAGGGCATCAACAAGTTTATAATTTACAGCATCAGTGGCATTCTGTACTTTAAGCTGGTTGGCAATAGAATAAAGGGAATCTTGGGGTAACTTTCTGCTAGCTGAAATGCGGGCTAAGTAATGATTGTACATGGAACCAAGGAAAGTATGTACCTGTTCTCTATTTGCATCGCTCATCTTGTCAAGGATGAACGGTTCCACTGCGCTTTTGTAGGTTCCTACTTTTATAATTTGAGGATCAATGTTGAGTTTATCTAACATCCCCTTAAAAAAGATCAGTTCTGAGCTGAATCCTGTAAACTCCACAAGTCCTTCCGGGTTCAAATAGATCTTGTCTGCCGCAGTGGCGAGGTAGTAAGATGTTTTTGTGTATACTTCGCTATAGGCGATGATAAACTTTCCGGATTTTTTGAAGTCGAGCAAACCATTCCGGATTTCCTCAATACTCGCTAGTCCTGTCTGCATACTTGAAACATCCAGATAGATACCTTTTATATTGTCATCGGCTTTTGCTCGCTTTAAGCTTAGGAGAATGTCGTTCAGACCGAGGCTTCTGTCTCCGCCAAGATCCCCGAGTTCTAAATTGGAAAAAGGCGATTTAGAGGTTCTTTCTACTACAGGGTAATCTAGCTTGACATGTAAGATTGAACCTGGTTTCACCTCCACCTGGTCGTTGCCGGCCTTTGAAACCACAGCCCCTATTATTACTGCGGTTATAACTATCAAAACTAAAAAAGAAACAACGATACCTACTACAGATGCAAGTACCATTTTCAAAAATTGCTTCATCTACTCTAAATCTTTTTTGTGTGCAAGTATACGTTAGATATAGATATCTTTGAAACGTTACAATTGTTTGCGATAATTATGGAGGATGTTTATTTGTTACTAGGAAGCAACTTAGGCGACCGCGGCCGTTTTTTGCAACGAGCCATAGCAGAAGTGACAGAGAAGATCGCAAAAGTAGAAAAGGTTTCTTCCGTTTTCGAAACTGCTCCATGGGGTAAAAATGATGAGCCCGCTTACTTAAATCAGGCTGTTTTTTTTAAATCTCTTAAAACCGCGAAGGAAATATTACGTATAACCCAGGAAATCGAGCTGCACCTGGGGCGACAAAGAGAGGAAAAGTGGGGGTCACGAACAATTGATATTGATATTCTATTTTACGGAGATCAAATTATCGAAGAACCGGAATTAATAATTCCTCATTTGCATTTTCACAACCGCCGTTTTGCGGTAGAACCAATGCTGGAAATGGCCCCTGACCTTGTTCATCCCCGGCTAAAAAAAACGGTTAGGGTTTTAAGCGAAGAGCTTACAGATAACTTGTCAGTAGAAAAAATATAAATTTGAAAAATGGCAGAAGCAACAAATAATTCAGGAATTGACTTATCTTATTTAAGTGAAATAGCCGGAGGGAGCGCTGAATTCATGATAGAGATGATAGATATCTTTATTGAGCAAACCCCTTTGTACATGGAGCAGATGGAGGAAGCTGTAAAGGCATCCGACTGGAAAGGCGTTGGCGATGTGGCTCATAAAATTAAGCCTACCCTGGCTTTTATGGGATTAGAATCGGCCAAAGAACAAATGGCAGAGATAGAACGTAAGGCACGTACCCAGGATGGTGTAGAAGCCATTGAAGGTCAATTTTACGACATCAAACAGAAGTGTAACAACCTTTATCAAGATCTTGATAAAGCAAGAGAAGAACTTAAGGCGCAACTTTAAAAACGCCTTAAGTTCAATTCCTAAACTTTCTATTAAACGAGTTGCTTTTCTTTTTCCTGGTCGATCAATCTGATCGCGAGCAATACCTTTTGATTTTACTGAATATTAAGGCTTCCTATTTCTAATCCTCCTTTTGCAGATCTTTGAGACCTCTCCATTAGCGCTTTTCTTTTAACCCAAGCGTCACAACTTGTACTAGTATTTAGAAGTTGCAGTCCTCCTCAGATCCCTACCTTATAAGTCTGAATTGGGCAATCGAGAGGACGATATAGATAAATATAATTATGGGAACGGCAGCAAATTTGAATATTAGAATCAGAACAGCCGATGAAAGCAGTAAAATGTAACGTAACAGATTTTCCTTGATATCTAAATTTCTGAATTTTAGTGAGATTAGCGGAACTTCCATTACCAGTAATAGGCTCATTCCCAAACTAAATATAAATAAGAAGAAGGGGTTAAGAAGATAAGCACGCCAGAAAGAACTAGCGTCAGAAATTATTAGAGGAAGTGAGGCAATCAGCATTGCATTTGCCGGCGTGGGAAGTCCGATAAAATTGTCACTCTGACGAGTGTCGATATTAAACTTTGCCAGTCGCAGGGCGGAAAAGATAGCTATCAGAAATGCAGCATAGTTTAAATAAGTGCTTAATCCGGCAATTTGGTCTGCCTCAAGAAACAAGTGATAAACAATTACGGCTGGCAGGACACCAAAGCTCACCATATCCGCAAGAGAATCTAATTCCTTTCCAATTTCGGAGTAGGCATGCAACAAACGCGCTAATAGACCATCAAAGAAGTCAAGTACTGCAGCTATGATAATAGCATAGCCCGCATATACTAAATTATCCATTCTTGTGGTGGTAGCTAAAGACGTGTTAAAGGCTAGCACGATACCAATACAGCCGCTTAATAGGTTTAAGCAGGTAATCGCATTTGGAATGTGTTTTTTCATGTTGCAAGTGCATAGTGCATAGCGCAACTTGATGTCGCGCTATGCTCATTGCTTTAGCTATTCATCGAAACTAAGAACTCTTCGTTGCTTTTTGTACCTCTCATCTGGCCAAGTAAAAACTCCATAGCCTCCTGAGAGTTCATGTCTGCAAGATGATTTCTAAGAATCCAAATTCTTTGAAGCGTTTCTCTATCATGCAACAGATCGTCTCTCCGTGTACTCGAGGCGGTTAAGTCGATAGCTGGGAAGATACGTTTGTTAGCGATCTTTCTATCTAATTGCAGCTCCATATTTCCAGTACCTTTAAATTCTTCAAAGATCACCTCATCCATTTTAGAGCCAGTGTCGATAAGGGCAGTAGCAAGGATGGTTAATGATCCGCCGTCTTCGATATTACGGGCAGCACCGAAGAATCGTTTAGGCTTGTGCAAAGCGTTGGCATCAACACCTCCTGATAAGATCTTTCCTGATGCCGGAGCAACAGTATTATAGGCTCTTGCTAAACGAGTAATGGAATCTAGAAGGATAACTACATCGTGACCACACTCTACCATTCGTTTTGCTTTCTCGAGTACAATATTCGCTATTTTGACATGTCGCTCGGCAGGTTCATCAAACGTTGACGACACCACTTCGGCACGTACGCTTCTCGCCATATCAGTCACCTCTTCCGGACGCTCATCAATCAATAAGATAATAAGATAAACTTCAGGATGGTTTTTTGCGATCGCGTTAGCAACGTCCTTTAGTAACATTGTTTTACCCGTTTTCGGCTGAGCTACAATCAGTCCACGTTGTCCTTTACCGATGGGGGTAAACAGGTCCATAATACGCGTCGACTGATTTCCTGAATCAACAAAAAGATTTAATCTCTCGGATGGGAAAAGAGGTGTCAGATAATCAAAAGGAACCCGATCTCGCACCTCCGCGGGAATTCTGCCGTTAATAGCCTCCACTCGAACCAGCGGGAAGTATTTTTCGCCCTCTTTTGGAGGACGTATGCTTCCACGTACCGTGTCGCCTGTTTTTAAACCAAAAAGCTTAATTTGAGACTGAGATACATAAATATCATCAGGGGAGGTCAGATAGTTGTAATCTGATGACCTCAAAAACCCGTATCCATCAGGCATAATTTCAAGCACTCCCTCGTTGGCAATTACATTATCAAAATCGAGGTTAGTAGCAGGAGCTTGTGCTTCAGCAGCTTTTTCTTGCGCTCTGTTCGTGTTAATGGTAATTCTCCGCTCTATTCGAGGCCGTCCCTCCTGAACTCGTTCCTGTGCTTCTTCTGTTTGCTCTGAACTGCCTTCTGTCTGTTCTGCAAACTCCGCCTCGGGCTGCTCTTCCTCCTCTGCCTCGGGCAGATCAAAAAGAGTAGCATCCTCAAGAGGCACCTCCGCTGGTTTCGGCGTTTCTGCCTTTGTCTTTATAGTGCGGGTGCGTTTTTTAGGTTTTTCTTCGGTAGCAGCGTCTGCACTATCGTTAGTAACCTCTGCATTATCAGTTACTTCAGCACCTTGACGCGCAGCATTTATAAGATTTTGTTGTTCAACAATTCTATTTATCAATTCTTGTTTACGTAGGCTGTCGGCGTCTGGAACGCCAAAAGACTTTGCAATCGCACGAAGCTCAGACACAAGCTTATCGTTCAATTCATTAATTTCCACCATTCAATTGAAATATTATTTGGATTTTTTAAGTTCTAAGAGTTTACCCGCGATAAGGAAAAGAGATCAAAATGTTGTTGTTCAAGAAACGTAAATGATTTTTCCTTTGAACCCGAGGATAAATTTTGAGATAACGCCACAATTGTACTGCAATAATTTTAAAATAACAAAAATTAAAAAAAAATTTTAATGCACCTGCCGGTTTTGGTTACTTTGACTCCTTAAGAGTATGAACCGGAAATTTTTAATAGATCAAATCAGGCAGAAGCAGTCTTTCCTTTGTATAGGACTAGATACAGATATCAACAAAATTCCACGTTTTTTGCTTGATGCTGACGACCCTATTTTTGAATTTAATCGTCAGATTATTGAGGCAACCAAGGATCTTTGCGTTTCTTATAAGCTGAACACTGCTTTTTATGAAAGCAGAGGCGTGAAGGGGTGGGAAAGTTTGATTAAAACTTGGGAGCACCTTCCCAAAGACGTTTTTAGTATAGCTGATGCCAAGCGTGGAGACATAGGCAACACTTCTGAAATGTATGCAAGTGCTTTTTTCGATCGTAATTCGTCCGGAATGAGCTTTGATTCAATCACTGTAGCGCCTTATATGGGTGCCGACTCTGTTACTCCCTTTTTAAAGTTTCAGGATAAATGGGTGATCCTGCTGGCACTTACGTCGAACAGTGGGAGTCAGGACTTTCAGTTGACCTCTTCGGCAGATGGAGAACATCTTTTTGAAACGGTATTAAAAAGGGCGAATCAATGGGCGGGCCCTGAACAATTAATGTTTGTAGTCGGTGCAACGCGGGGAGAAGCTTTTCTAAAAATTCGGGAGCACGCCCCGGATAATTTTTTATTAGTACCGGGTGTTGGTGCCCAAGGGGGAAGTCTAGCCGATGTGTGTAAGTTCGGTATGAATAAGGACTGTGGGCTGCTTGTTAACTCTTCTCGTGCCATTATTTATGCCTCTTCCGAACGTGATTTTGCAGAAGCGGCCCGCGAAGAAGCGAAGAAAGTTCAAGCAGAAATGGCAGAGGCTCTGAAAGCGATTTTCTAGTACATCCGTCTTCATCTTTCTGTAAGACAAGTGTTTGAAATTATTTTTAAATTAGAAAATGGATTTCAACGAAGACTTTCTCCATTTTGTATGGAAATTTCGCTTGTTCAATCAGAAAGCACTTATTCTTTCATCAGGAGAACCGCTGGAGGTAATATCCGTTGGAATTCATAACAGCAGCAATGCAGGACCGGACTTTGAAAACGTCAAACTGCGGCTTGGCTCAACCTTATGGGTGGGATCCGTAGAAATTCATAAATACTCGTCCGACTGGGAGCGCCACAACCATAGCTCCGACAAGGCATATGATAATACAGTGCTCCATGTGGTGTACGAGCATGATCAGGACTGTTACCGATCAGATGGAACCTTGATCCCGGTTTTGGTTCTTAAAGAGTATCTGGCTGCAGGCGTTGTGAATCGTTACAAGGATTTGATGCTGAACTTGTCATGGATTCCCTGCGAAAATAATCTGGCTGTTGTCGGAGAGCTTCATGTTGAAAACTGGCTCTCAAGAGTTTTGATCGAAAGACTTGAAGAGAAGTCGCGAATTGCTTTTGAGGTGCTGAAGAGTGTAAAAGGAAGCTGGGATGATACTTTTTACATCTTATTGAGCCGCAACTTTGGGTTTAAAACCAATGCACTTCCATTTGAGCTGTTAGCTAAATCGCTTCCCCAGCAAATTCTAGCCAAGCATAAGGACAACAGCCATCAAATTGAAGCCTTAATATTTGGACAATCGGGTTTTCTCCACGCTCCTTTAGATGAATATACCGCCGAATTGCGAACAGAGTATTTATTTCTCGCCAAAAAGTATGGTTTGAAACCACTGGAGCAGTATCTCTGGAAGTTCCTTCGATTACGTCCCCAAAATTTTCCAACTATACGCCTGGCTCAGTTCGCCGCACTAGTACTAAAGTCGAGTCATCTTTTCTCCAAAATTCTTGAGGTAGAAAACGTGAAAGAAATCCGAAACCTATTTAGAGACTTGCCGGTGAATGATTATTGGAATAGTCATTATCGTTTTGGTATAGCCACCGGGTCTGCATCAGCCCGACTGGGCGAAGAGTCAATAAATAATATTTTAATCAATTCTGTAGCCGTCACTTTATATAGTTACGGAAGTTTTTTGAAAAACAAGGAGTATGCACAGCGGGCAGTTTTATTACTGGAATCCGTGCCATTTGAAACAAATTTAATAACCAGGAAGTTTATTGCATTAGGACTCAGAGCGGGTAATGCAGATAAGTCGCAAGCACTAATTCAGTTAAAAAAGTCTTATTGCGATACGAAAAAATGCCTAACTTGTGCTATTGGAGCAAAGATTGTAAATGCAGATTGATATGATACAGCGAATTTTGGCATATTTTGAGAAGCGATCTTTCGGAGTTTCCACCTATCTCGGAGAGCGGTACAATATGTCCATTTCCAAGATCCGATTGTTTTTTATCTACTCGTCTTTCCTTGCAGTAGGGTTTCCTCTTATCTTTTACTTCCTGGCAGCATTCGTACTGGGAATCCGTAACTACATGAAACGGATCCGCACACGTATATGGGACTTTTAATAAGCTAAGATAGAAGCGATGTCGGTGTGTCCTGCAGCTTGTGCCATGTCGGACGGGCTTTTGCCGTCATCCGTTTTAGCAGTAATATTTGCTCCCGCTTCCAGCAGCAAAATCAGAACCTCGATATTGCCGAGATGGGCAGCAGAGTGAAGCGGTGTTAGCCCAGAGGCCTGACTTACATTAACTTCAGCTCCGGCCTCCAGCAAAATTTTTGTAATCCCAGTATAATTAGCTGCTACCGACGAGTGCAAGGGGAATACCCTGAACCCGTTTTGTGAAGAAATGTTGGGATCTGCACCCTTAAGAAGCAGATATCTTGCCACCTCCTCATTCCCAAAATAACTTGCGAGTCCAAGGGGCGTAAAGCCGTCGGAGGAAAATGCATTTATTGATTGGGGATAGTGATAGATGATATTTGCTACGCTATCAAACTTACCTACTGCTGCTGCTTCATGGATATTTGGGTCTTTAATGTAGGAAAGCAGGGTGCTGGCAATCTCCGGTTTCTTGTAGTAACAGGAGAGCATGAGTGGAGAAATGTTAAAACTGGTACTGCAGTTTGCAAGGGATGGATCAGTTTTTAAAAGGTTTGTTAGGGCCAGATTATTGCCCGTTTGAATATATTCCTCTAGTAATTCTACCGTGCTCATGTAGAACAATATTAATGAAAAATGCCTCGCTTATGCAAGTAAAATTTGTAGCTTTAATCAAATCAAATTAACTCTCCGTATATTAATAACCTTATATTTGTGAGTTTAAAACCCGTCCACAGTAGATGCCGTTGAGAGCAAATCAGTTTAAAACCAATACTTTTAGAGGAGAGCAGGGGGCTAGGCCAACTGCACGTGAGCGTGTAACAAAAGAAAGGGGCGAAGTTTTACCAAAGTTTACATTTAATGATGGACGGGTAATCAAAATCGCAGGCCTTTTCTTTTTGATCCTGTCGCTTTACTTTCTAGTCGCTTTCTTCTCCTATTTATTTACCTGGCAGGAGGATCAAAGCTATGTTATCGATTCGAACGGAGGATGGAGTAATCTCTTTAAGACAGTCGAGGAGTTAGAGAAAGCAGGCATTGCGAATCCTGTGGTCGAGAATTGGCTGGGGAAATTCGGCGCGCTGTTGTCCCATCAGTTCATTTATGAGTGGTTCGGGATAACCTCATTTATCTTCATAGGTGTATTCTTTATTATCGGCTACCGACTTCTATTTAAAGTTAAGATCTTTTCAATACCCAAAACCCTGGGATACTCTTTGTTCCTGTTGGTGTTTCTATCGCTTACACTTGGTTTTTTCCATGGATTTGCATCTGACTATCCTCATTTTCTTGAAGGGGAGTTTGGGTTCTGGTCAAATCAGCTATTGCAAGCTCAAATAGGAAATGCCGGGACTGCCGGCCTTATTGGCTTCGCTGGTTTAACGGCTCTTATCATTGCCTATAATATCGACTTTAAACTTCCGGAAAGGAAAAGAAAAGTAGAAGAACCAATGGCTCCGTTTAGAGCAACAGTAGAAGAAGAGGATTTGGAGCTGGAATCGGAATTCAGGTCAGAGCCTGTTGAATTTCCGCTAAAAAGGAATAACGTTATCAAGCAGGACCTGCAAGTAGAGGAGTTGTCTCCAGAGAGCGCGGAGCCAATAAAGCAGGAAAGAGTAAAACTACCCATTGTTTTGGAACCAGATCTAGAACCGGAAGTTTTGCTACCAAATACACCTGCCATTGCCGCTGCAGTGGCTGGTACTGCGGTTACTTTTGATGTTTCCAAAGCTGAACCTGAGCTAAATCGAGTGTCGAAGGAGCAGGAAACAAGGCCCGAACCGGAGCTGACAATTGAGCCGCCGATTCAGGATAAAGAAGAGCCAGTGCAGCGTGTCTCAAAATCAGAGGCGGAGAAAACAGCAGAAAGTTTAGTAGAGCAGTTTGGGCAGTATGATCCGAAGCTTGATCTTTCTTCCTATAAGTATCCAACACTTGATCTTCTTGAAAATTACGGAACAAATAAGATTTCGGTTAATGCAGAAGAGCTGGAGGCAAACAAAAATAAAATTGTTGAGACGCTCAATCACTATAATATTGAGATTGAAAAAATTAAGGCTACTATCGGGCCTACCGTAACTCTGTATGAAATAATACCGGCCCCCGGTATTCGGATTTCGAAAATTAAGAATCTGGAAGACGACATCGCGCTGAGCCTGGCTGCCCTGGGTATTCGTATTATCGCACCCATGCCAGGTAAGGGTACAATAGGTATTGAGGTTCCGAATCAACATCCGGAGATGGTGGCAATGCGCTCCGTGCTTGCTACAGATAAGTTTCAAAATACGACCATGGATTTGCCTATTGCACTTGGTAAAACCATTTCTAATGAGGTCTATATTGCCGATTTAGCAAAAATGCCTCACCTTTTGGTTGCTGGTGCCACGGGGCAGGGTAAATCGGTTGGTATCAACTCCATTTTGGTGTCCCTGCTGTATAAGCTTCATCCTTCACAGCTCAAGTTTGTGCTAGTAGATCCTAAGAAAGTCGAGCTTACTCTTTTCAGGAAAATTGAAAGACACTTTTTAGCGAAACTTCCTGGAGAGGAGGACGCGATTATCACCGATACCAAAAAGGTTATCAATACGCTCAATTCTCTTTGTATCGAGATGGATCAACGTTACGATTTGCTAAAAAATGCGCAGGTTCGGAACTTGAAGGAGTATAATTCAAAATTTATCAACCGCAAATTAAACCCTGAGGAGGGTCACAGGTTCTTACCATTTATAGTGCTGATAGTCGACGAGTTTGCGGATTTAATGATGACAGCGGGTAAAGAGGTAGAAACTCCTATAGCGCGATTGGCTCAGTTGGCTCGGGCGGTCGGAATTCACCTGGTGATTGCAACGCAGCGTCCGTCCGTAAATATCATTACCGGAACAATCAAAGCAAACTTCCCGGCGCGACTGGCATTTAGAGTTCTTTCAAAGATCGATTCCAGAACCATTCTCGATTCAGGCGGCGCAGACCAGTTGATCGGTAGGGGAGACATGCTTTTCTCAACAGGAAACGACCTGATCAGGTTACAATGCGCTTTTGTCGATACTCCTGAAGTTGAACGCATCTCGGACTATATCGGCGAACAGCGAGGATATTCGTCCGCTTGGATGTTGCCGGAGTATATCGATGAAAATGGGGAAGGAGGAAGTGTTAAGGACTTCGACCCAAGCGATCGTGATCCGCTGTTTGAGGATGCAGCCCGCTTGATTGTGATGCATCAGCAAGGTTCTACTTCGCTTATCCAGCGGAAGCTGAAGCTTGGATATAATCGGGCAGGGAGGCTGATAGATCAATTGGAGGCTGCCGGCGTAGTCGGTCCATTTGAAGGAAGTAAAGCCAGGGAGGTATTGCTGCCAGACGAGTATTCGCTGGAGCAGTTTTTAGAGAATTTGAACAACAATTAGTAGAGTAACGGAGAGTAGATATGAGAAAATTTGTTTTGAGTGCTTTGTTGGTGATCGGGTCTGTAGGGGGAGTGTTAGCACAGACAGATGCAAAGGCAAAGGCGATTTTAGCTGAAGTTAGTAAAAAGTACCGCGCATATGATGTAATCAAAACTGATTTTACTTTTACCCTGAACAATCCTCAGGCAAAGTTAACTGAGACGCAGACTGGAACGCTTTACGCGAAGTCGAAGGCTAATAAGTATAAGGTGGTGATGAAAGAGCAAGAGCTCATTTCTGACGGCCGGAATCAGTGGACGTATTTGAAAGATGACCAGGAAGTACAGCTGGATGTGGTTGATAACAGTCCAAATGCATTAAATCCTGCTAAAATCTTTACCATTCATGAGAAGGGGTTTAAGTACTTGTATACCGGAGATGTTAAAGTTGCAGGGAGGACGCAGCACGTTATTGATTTAACTCCTATAGACAGCAAACGATCTTTTTTTAAGGTGAGGTTGAATATAGATAAAGTGACTAAGCAAATTAACAAGGCAGTAATCTTTGATAAAAACGGTAATCGTTATACGTATGCAATCAGGAGCTTTACGCCAAATGTGAAGGTGTCAGATTCAATCTTCGCGTTTGATACTAAAAAATATCCCGGGGTAGAGGTTGTAGATCTGAGGTAAAAAAAGAGGGCAGTAAAAAAGAGCGATAGGAGTATTTCTATCGCTCTTTTTTTATTCACAGATTGAGAAGTTGAAACCTCTGGAAAATAAAAATCCCTGCTACGACGGGTAACAGGGATTTATATGCAGTAAGTTTAAATAACTATTTCGACTGTGCTACGATCTGATCCAGAACTGCGTTGTTTTTTACAACCTGGCTGTTCTTCGGTTCTCTAGAACGGCTTCCTGATTCCAGGTTACGTCCAAGTTTAAGGAACTGAACCTCCAGGCGTGAAACCGTTTTATTTCTTCTGTCTTTTCTTTTTAAACGTGTAACTCCCATGGTTTTCTTTTTAATAAGTTTAATCCTGAGGTCGGAAGCGGATTCGAACCGCTGTAGGAGGTTTTGCAGACCTCTGCCTAGCCACTCGGCCATCCGACCTTATTTGTTTTAAGGAGTGCAAAAATAGCAATTATTCTTTTCTACCAAACATTTTTGTTGAATTTCTTTTTATTTCGGAACAAAAGATAGCAGCTGACACGCCAACGTTAAGAGATTCCGCTCCGCCGAAGCGGGGAATAGTGACTGCAGCTGTAATCAAATCTTTAACTTCCGTTGAAATTCCTTTTCCTTCGTTCCCTAAAATGACAATTCCTTCATTGCCAAAATCTGTTTCGTAGATATTGCTTCCATCCAGCAGTGCCCCCCACAGAGGTAGTTTAGTAGGTTGCAATAGCTTCTTCAGATCCTGGTAATAAACTTTTACTCTTGCAAGAGATCCCATGGTTGCCTGGACTACTTTGGGATTATAAGCTTCAACAGAGTCAACAGAGCAAACGAGCTCACTAAAACCGAACCAGTCAGCAGTACGTATAATGGTGCCTAAGTTCCCCGGATCCTGTACCCCGTCGAGGATTAAAGTAAATTTACCCTTAAAACTTTCAGCACTTACATTCGTTTCTTCTGGTATCTTAATAAGGGCCAGCGCATCTTGTGGATTTGTGAGGGTACTTATTTTCTTCAGTTCGGCCTCCGTAACTTCGAAAAGTTTTACTTTTTGCGGTAATTTGCCCAACTTTGACAGAGAAGCTGAAATGCAAAAAACAGTGTCAATCGAATAATCAGATGCTAAAAATTCTGTTATTAGCTTGGTACCTTCTGCAATGAATAAGTTATGCTCCTTGCGGTATTTTTTATGGTGTAATGCGTTTACAAAACTGATTTGAGATTTTGAAAGCATATTTTTCTGTTCGTCTTTTCTCCGCTGCAAGTATACTCTTTTTACTAGTTATTTTCTCTGGTTGCTCTGCTACAAGGTACCTGGAGGACGATCAGGCTTTGGTGAAAAAAGTACGCTTGGAGGGCATTGACAAGGAGTTTACAGAGCAGGCCTATTTGTATATCCAGCAGCAGGTACGCCCTAACTCACGCCTGAATCTGGCCTTGTATAATCTCTTTAATACTAAAAATGGCAGGTACCGAACAGATCGGATTAAAAACATCGGAGAAGCTCCGCACATACTTGACACGCCCCTGGTAGAGCTTTCTGCAAAAGAGATACAGAAATTCTTGTTTTATAAGGGTTTTTTTAATGCCAAAGTTACCAGCAACATTGAAGTTCGAAAGAAGAAGGGCTTCATAACCTTTGTTGCGAACATGGGTCCTATGTTCACCATTCGCGAATACACTTATGACATCGCCGATTCGGTTGTTAAAGAACTTTATGAACAAAACCGGTCCCAATTCACTCGCATAAGTAAAGGGATGCGGTTTGATAACGACTCGCTAAAGAATGAAAGCCAGGAGATATTCTACCTTCTGAAAAAAAACGGCTATTATGATTATCTGCAGCAGTACGTTCGTTTTGAAACAGATACCGGTTTAAGCGGGAATCAGGCTAATTTGAGGATGCTGCTTCAAAATCCTCCCAACAGAAACTCCCACCCGATTTACGCTATAAATAATACAAGTATTGTCATACGAGATAGCAATGGAAGGCTGACTAGCTCGGCTGACTCCGCTGTAGTAGACTCTCAGTACTTTTTCAAAGATTTTTCACTTCGATTCGATCCTGCCCCAGTAACTCGCTACGTTTTTATTGAGGAGGGGGAGAAATACAACATCGAGAGTACAGCCTTGACGTACGACCGACTGTATGATCTGAATGTCTTTAAAACTATCAGGATCGATTATGAGAAGACAGGTGCAGACAGTCTTAAACTGAATGCGACGATAGACGTTGTTCCCCTCAAAAGGATGAGTAACAGAGTAGAGGGCGAGTATACTTTTAATTCCGGGCGGAACGGTTTCAACGTGGGGAACACCTATACGAACCGCAATTTATTTGGCGGAGCGGAACAGTTAGATATCCGATTCAGATACGGGATTCTTTTTAATACGGGGGCGACTACTGGATCAAGGGTGTTTAACCGGGATTTTCAAATTGGGGCCAACTTCATTATTCCTAAGCTTTTGTTGCCCTTTAACATTCCCCCACTCGGTAAAAACGGGGTGCCGCATACTACGTTTTCGAGCAGCTTGCAGCTTTTCGATCAGCCGAATGCTTTCTCCAACCGACTTTTTGTTAACTCCATCACCTACAACTGGGTGGAAACAAGGTACCGGCTGCATAGTTTAACTCCTCTTAACATTGAATTTAGAGATGGACGCCTGGACCCGGATACGAAACGAACTTTGTTGGATTCGGGCTACGTACTATATGTAAGAACTAATGACCGGCGGTTTTTCAACCTGGGAAGTATATATAACTACACCTTGAATGCAGCTCGCCTAAACAGCTATGAAAGCTTCTCGTATTTCCGAGGAGGGTTCGAGCTGGCTGGCAATACCGTTTCTTTGATTGCCAACGCTTTTAATTTCCGCACAGATAGCTTGGGAAGTAGGACGTTTTTAGGCCTTCCATATCTTCAATACGCTAAGACGGACCTGGATTTCAGACTTTATCGTCACCTTGGCGGTGAACGCCAATTTATTGCTCGCTTTAATCCGGGTATTGTGATTCCTTTTGGTAATACTAATGCGGCTGAGCTCCCTTTCGAGAGGAACTTCTTTGCCGGAGGAAACACGGGTATCAGGGCCTGGCAGGCAAGAACACTGGGGCCTGGAAACTACAATCGATCGTTTTTGCCAGCTGAAGCTCGAAAAAACCTTGCCTTTCTGGATCAGTATGGGGAGATCAAATTAGTAACGAATCTAGAATACAGGTTTAAAATAGCTAATAGTTTTTTCGGTGCCAAACTCAAGGGAGCAACTTTCGCGGACGCAGGCAACGTGTGGAGGCTTAAGCCGATCAGTGAAGTGCCAGGCGGTGAACTGCGTTTTGATAGGTTATTTAAACAAATTGCCATTGGCGTAGGGGCGGGCCTTCGTTTCGACCTGGACTATTTTGTGTTTCGCTTCGACGCCGGAGTCAAAGTCAAAGATCCGCAGTTTCAAAATTCTGATCAGTGGGTGATCAAACATCTTTTCAACGATAGAGAGTTTAAGGAGCAATATGAAAGAACGAATGGGCCAGATCAGTACCGCTTTGTTCAATATAACTTTGGAATTGGTCTCCCATTCTAAGGCATAAAAGACTTTAGCGCTTCAATAATAGTGTCGAGATAGCTAGAAATACTAAGTCCCTTGCTGGTGCTAAAGTAAAATAGACCGATTAAGATAGCCGCTACGAAAAGTAGAAACCTCTTGAAAATACTTGCAATGACGACAAGTGCAAGAGGGATAAGCAAAAGGAGTTTCAAACTGACTTTTATTGGATTAAGTCCCTCATTTTTTTTGATCACGTAATACAACTTCACACTGCTTGTGCTATCATTTCGGTGTTTGAGGTAGACAAAAGTTGACTTATCTATTTGCTGAGGGGGAACTGCAACACCGTCACGGAAGAGTAGTTCTTGTTTAAAGCCATTAATTGTAAAGGTAAAAGTACCGTCAATTTCTTCCAGTGGCGTTTCATTCTCGTCGGCTGCTATTATGGCAAGCTTGTCGTTCTTGGTCAAGCTTTCCTTAACGATAAAGTTCTTTATTAGAACAGGTTGTGCCATCACGCTGATAGTCAATCCCAGAAAGAAAAGAAAGATCGAGATTTTAAGCATTCCGTTACGCTGTAGAGAGTAAAAATAGCTTAAAAAGAGGATAGTTGATGATAAAAAAAATCCGCCCGGAGGCGGATTTTTTATAGGTAGATGAGTTGAGAAATGATTAATGTTTAGCCTTTAAAAAGAGTATCCAAGGGAGAATGACCATACTCGCTGAGTCAATTTTCCTTCGCCACCTTCCCCATTAGGACGAAGGTCATTTAAGCCAAGTCCGTATTGTGCACCAACTAGCCATCCGCTACCTAATCTCACGCCTCCCATGAAGTTAACTCCTAGGTCTAGCGATTTCAAATTACCAGTAGCTAAACTACCACCTTGTTCGTCGCCAAATTTAATTTTCTGACTGGTATCGGTGCCATTGTTAGTATCTGTTACTCTTTCACCCGATACACCAAGCGCTGCATACGGGCCTGCTCCTAAGAAAATGTTGCTACCGGTGGCACCCAAAGGAATTTTACCAACTAAGTTTACTGGTACTTCAATCCACATAGTGTTGTCTTTTATCTCAGCATCGCCGATTTGCCCTACTTCCCCTCCTTTACCTTCTAATCCAATTCCTGGCTGAATAGAAAACATTGCGCCGACAGGAAGGTCGACGAAAGCACGAACGTGGAAGTTTGTAGTTGTTTTAGTTTCGGGATTTTCTGCGTCCTCCGCATGAAAGCTGTATTTGGGCAAGTTAACGCCTACTTTTAGACCCCAAGATGGACCAGTTGTAGTTGTTGTAGTTGTTGTTTGTGCGAATGCAGATGATCCTGCCATCAGGAACCCTACTGCTAGTAAAGCTATTTTTTTCATAGTAATTTTCATTTTTGTTAATTTTCAGTGTGTTTGTACTCCAGACATTCAATTTGTAGGCCAATAAACCGTATGAAATGGCAAGAGGCTAAAAACGAGTTGGTTAATAGGTCAGTAAGTAGTTCCTGAGTGCTTGGCAGCAGAAACGGAGCTAATTTTTGTACCAGAAAAAGTACAAAAATGTACTTTAAAGTTTATAATTGATGAATTGAAGAACTTTAGTCGAAGTTAAGCTCCTTGTTATCTTCAATTAAATAAATCAAACTTTCTAATCATAATTGCTTTCTAACAAAGCTTGCCATAACTTTAATGTTGTAAAACGCGTATACCTCAGTTCTTTTTTACTCTACAGCTGCTACATTCCTAATGGTCAAATTTAGCTACCCTAATGTTAGTTTGTTAATTACCCATTATAACAGGAGTGCCTCACTGCATCGCCTTCTTACTGCTTTTCAGCGACTAGGTTTTGAGTTTGGGGAGATAGTTGTGTCTGATGATGGAAGTAATAAAGCTCACTTGAGCAGGATCTGTGCGATGCAGGAGAGGTTTCAGTTTAAGCTAGTTACTACTCCTGTTAACCTGGGCCTGGGAAACAATCTAAATAAAGGACAAGACGCTGTGACCAAGCCTTTCACCCTTTACGTGCAAGAAGATTTTATTCCTTTCGAGGCTTTTAGAGATGAGTTTCCTAATGCCTTACAATTTATGCAAAAGGATGCTGACCTCGATATTATTAGGTTTTATGCTTATTTTAGGTACCCGTATACCAGACCTTACGGTAAAGGGTTCTCTGAAATGATTTTTAAGCTAAATCTTTGGTATATAGATCATTTAAAATTCTATTTTTATAGCGATCATCCGCATCTGCGGAGAAGTAACTTTTTCCAGAAGTTTGGAAGGTATCCGGAAGGATTAAAAGGGGATTTAACGGAATTTTCAATGTGCTTGTCTTTCGTAAAACATGGGGCAAAAGGGCTGTTTTACGATAAGTTCCGTGATCTATTTGATCAGGTGAATTACGATGAAGAGCCAAGTACGATGAGAAGAAGTCGTTGGAAGCAGCAAAATACCTTTCCAATTTTTGTCTTAAGGGCCTTGTATCAAAAGTATAGACTAGTTAAAAATACAGTACAATTTCTTTTACTAAAGTAAAATGGAAGAAGTTTATTTTAAGGGGGTTACGTTATTAATCACTCATTATAATCGCAGTAATTCTCTGGAACGTTTGCTGTCAGTCTTCAAAGAAGGAGGTTTTTTATTTGAGGATATTGTTGTCTCTGATGACGGAAGTAAAGTTGAACACCAGCAGAAGTTGCAGGAGATCCAAGAGAAGTACCAGTTTCGTTTAATAACGACACCGCAAAACAGGGGCCTGGGAAATAATCTTAACAAAGGGCAGCAAGCAGTAATTACGCCGCTTACCTTATACGTGCAGGAAGACTTTGTCCCCTTGCCGCCATTTAAAGAAAAGTTAAAGGATGCCTTGTATTTTTTGGAGGAGCAGAGTGACCTTGATATGGTTAGGTTTTACGCCTATTTCAAGTACCCGTTCCTTAAACCGTTTAAAAACGGTTTTTCTGAAATGGTGTTTAGTCCCTGGCCCTGGTACTGGGGGTATCGAAAATACTATTTCTACAGCGATCATCCGCACCTGCGAAGAAGCAACTTTTTGGATAAATTCGGAAAATATCCAGAAGGTATTAAAGGTGACGCAACTGAATATCACATGATGTTTTCAGTGCTTCAGAAAAAGCCTAAAGCTTTGTATTACAATGATTTTAAAGGATTATTCGATCAAAGCAATTCAGCGGCAGAGCCGAGTACGATGAAAAGGAATTATTGGAGAGAAGCGGGAAATCCGCTTGTTACTGCTATGCGGCATCTATATCGTCACATAAAGTTCAATTTCGATTATCACTTTAGAAAGTGGTAATGGTGAGGAGAAGACATAAAAAAAGAGAAAGGAAGTCCTTTCTCTTTTTTTATGTCTTCTATTTCATCAACTAAGAACGTTTTAAAATCTTACTTTTAAACACCGAACCCGTGATTTCTACAATTGCTGACAATGCAGCAAGACCTTCCTGACCTAAAGAACGTGGTTGAAATACTTTGTCATAAAACTTTTCATCCCAAGGCTTGGTAAAAAACTCCCGATAATAGGAGCTATCCGGGTTCACTAAAATCTCAATATTATCTTTCCATTCATGACGAAGGGTGAATAAGTCGGGCTGCGTGCGCTCGATAATCTTATATCCGACGGATATTTTGGGAAGATAGTAAAGAAACAAATCTCCAAAATCATATTGGGGTCGGAAGTCTATCTTCTCTTTCTCATACAACACGATTTTATTATCAATTTCCTGTAGTACCCATTTATGAGATTCCTTTGGAGCTAAAAACTCTCCTAAAAGCGAGGGCGTCTCAATATAACCTCTTGGTGCAACTCTCGATTGTTCTGCCACAAACTGCTCTGGGTTTTCTACATGTTCAAGTACGTGACAACAAATAACGTAGTCAAATTCCTTGTCTTTAAAGGGGAGATGCTCGCCATCAGCGTGGATAAACTCCTGGTTATGAAGAACCCTAATGTCCCGTCCCCGATGCGTGTTATCATTAATGTACTTGTCTACAACTACATTCGCTCTCGGATGCGGGTTGTGTCCTCCTCCAATATCCAGAACTCTAAATTCTTTTCTGATCGAAAGGTCTTTCCGCGAAGCCGGTTTTCTTACTTTCATATGGGTATAATAAAATCAGTTATAATTGATGTCTAATAGTGATAAAAAGTCTTGCGCCCGTTTGTCCCAAGTGTTCTTTGCAGCTACTGCCAGACGCTTTTCTACTTTTACTACAGTTTCTGTATTAATTGCCTCTTTAATAGCTTGTTCAAATGAATCCGTATCAGGGCAGTAAGCTACTGTACCTTCAGTCCAGCTCTCCAGATCCGGGTTAAAATTTGACGCGACAACCGGTTTCCCAGCTCCCAGATATTCAAAAAGTTTCAGAGGGAAAATAGTAGCACTAACTTCATCCGTTTTAAAAGGGATAAGAGCTACGTCTATGCCTTTGTATATCGAGGGTAAGTCCTGGTAGGGCACTTTTCCAACCATATGCACGTTGTCTGAATTGACGAACCATTGAGGGAGAAAGGTTTCATCAACAGGCCCTACAAAAACAAAGGATTTGTCCGGGTTTTTCTCAATAGCTGGTTTTAGTAGGTCGAAATCAATTCGTCGTTCAATATTGCCCACATAGCCAATGATTGGCTTTTTAATTTCTTTGATGCTCGGATGAATGATCAGATCTTCTGCAAGTGCTTTTTGACTATGGCTGACATCGGCCGCATTGGGAATAAAAAATGTCTTTTTGTTATGCTTTTTGTTTACCTCAAAGAGATGTTTGCTCGTACAGATAACCAGGTTGCTTTCTTCTAATAATTGCTTCTCCGAGACATAACCGTGCTTCATGTCGTAAGGCACAATTATGGGGTCAACAGAATGGTACACCGTTAGTTTCGGCTTTATTAATTGGGCAATGCCAGGGTAGTGGAAGTTAAATGAATTGATATAGACGAAGTCTTCTATCCCTCGCATTTTAAGTACTTTTCTTATTCTGTTGGCGATAATCGACTCGTTAATCTTCAGAATCTTGCGGTATAGAGCACCTTCAGGGAGGAAGTTTATAGAAAGAACCGGCGGCGTTATTAATATGTCGAGATTGGGAAGATCCGTTTTGATGATTCCAGTAGCATTCCATGTAAAATGAGGCTTGCGAACTTTGTATTGCTCCGTGTTTCTCAGGCTAACGCAATCGTTAATAGTGAAGGGGTATTCAACGTAGAGAACTTTGTGTTCTTTAGCAAACAAGCGGGCAAGGGTAAATATCGTAGAAGGGTATTCGCCGTCAAACTTTCCGGAGCCGAGAATTACAATATTTTTCGGAGAGCTTGCCATTATACTAATTTCTCCCACTGTTTAGATTCGAAATTGTACTTTTTAATTATGCGGGCCGGGTTTCCAACGGCTACCGAATATTCAGGCACATCTTTGGTTACAACGCTTCCTGCTCCAATTACAGAATGTTTGCCGACGGAGGTACCAGCGGTGATAACACTGTTAGCGCCAATCCAAACATTATCTGCGATGTGTATGGGAGAGGTAACTACTTTCTGCTCGCTAGGGGGTATGCTAATATCTTCATAGGCATGGTTAAGGCCTGAGACCACAATGTTTTGTGCAAACATAACATTGTTCCCGATGGTCACCGGACCAATTATTACATTTCCAATTCCAATAATGGTTTTGTCGCCTATTAAAACGTCTCCTACGCCGTTATTTATCGTTGCAAAGTCCTCTATTGCCGAACAGGATCCAAGAGAAAAAGAGTTGAAAGGGAAGACATCCAGGCGGGTATTTCTGCGAATGATTGAGGAGCGGCCGCGGCTATGTTTGAACGGGTTGAGCAGAACTTTTACCCACAATCTCGGACGATGCTCGTTCCTAGGCATTAACAAACGTAGTGCAAGCTTTTTAAGTGTCGGATGTGATTTAAGACTTTCTACTAAACTCATGGTTACAATTAAGAGAACATACTTCTAAAGCGTTTGTCTAATCCCAATTACAGGTACCGGCGGTAGCACTTGTTTTGTTGATGCATCTTGTTAAGCTATTCTTTCTCATGCTTTTACATTCACAGTAAGCTTGGCAATGCAGGTTATACGGTGATGGAAGATGTATTGTTACTAGTTAAAATTAATTTCTGGTTAAATCAGCTCTTCTGTTTTTAACTTTCAGGCAGTGTTAGCAGCGAACGATTCAGCTATCGCCTCTTGAATTACTTGTTTTATCAGTGCTGCTAGTCTCAGATAAACTGCGGCTCGTTCTTGGTTATCTCCTCGGCCGATTGCTGTTTGTCGAGCTTTGGAGCAACGTTGATGATAGCGACTACCATGTAGAAATAGATACTCGTTGGAAATTGCACGAAGGCCTCCTGCGGATAGTTTCCGATATTTAGAGCGAAAGCTATCAGTAACATGGATAGCGCTATTGATTTTAGGAATGGGTCCTTTATTTTATAAAAGTTTTCTACCCCTGTTTTTAGTACCAGAAACATGAAGGTGCAGAAGATGATCAATCCCAACCAACCTAATTCTACCGCTACGCGCACATATCCGCTATCTGGCGGGAAACTTGCAAGAAAGGAGTGAGGAGCAAAACGTTGTCCCCAAACACCTGTAGCTCCCAACCCACCGCCCATGGGGTGCGACTGGATGTAAGGCTGAATCCGCTTTTGATTATTTTTTCTCACGTTAAAGGAGGCGTCGTCTGAGGGTTTAAACGCTGACTGAAAGCGGTAGAGCGTCTGGTTGCTGGTTGGAATCGAGATGATGAAAGCAAGCATAAATCCGGCGACGGCACTAAAGATCATAATTCGTCTGTTGAAATTGAGTATCGCCAGCAGTACCAGCGCTACAGGCACCAATACGTATGCTCCCCGCGTTCCGGAGTAGAGCATATTCATAAAGAAGAAGATCACCATAGCGCCTAGTATCTTTTTCTTTGTTGCTGAAATGGGACCGAACATTAAGCCGATGCAAAGTAGAATACTTATCGCCATGTTGTAAGCGAAGGCAACCGGATCTGAGAATATCGAGAAAACCCGCCAGTGCCCGTTGATAAAAAGAAGGCCAATGATCTCAGGATCGTTGAAATTAGCTGACTCAAACCCAAAAAAGCCTATATGCTCTTGCTTGAAGGCGTACAGAGCCGAGAAGAGCGCGAGCCCAAGCCAAAGCTTGATAATAAACTTCAGGAAGCTGATTGTTTTTATCTGGTACATAAAAACGAAGTACATCGTCATTACAACCGCCATGGAACGAATGGTATAGAGCCAGGCCATTCGTGATTCAGACGCTGGGTTAGCTACCTGTAGAACGTTATAACCGATCCAGATGAGAATCACGATGGATAAGGGGTCCTTAAACATCTTCCAGTCTGGATTACTTTTCTGGTTTATAAAAAAGCCAAGTAGCAGTAAGGCCTGAAGTGCATCCATCAATGTGCCGGCAGGGAAAGGAACCCCAAGTCGCATGAGTACAAATAGAAAAAAGGCCATTACCAGCAATACCACAATTCCAAATCGAGGATAGGCCACAACGGCTGTCACTATCGGTATTCCAATAAATGGCGCTAGTATCAGGATGCCAGGAGCTGGCCCAAACTTTCCTGTGAGGAATCCCAAGGTTAAACAGATTCCTAAGAGGAACGTTACGCCATACATATTCAGTAACTTCTCTGTTATTGTAATCCGTTTCAGAAACAATAGAACTTTGTTTCCTTTTTCAGGAGTTGGCGTGCTGTCTAGAGGTAGTTGCAACTTTTCCACTATAGAAATACTATTTTAATAAACCAGTAATAGGTGCTTACAACTGCCAGCGCGAGAGCCACCTTTCTGGTTATCTTATTGATCTTTTCTTGGTCAACTTTTTCTTCTTCTTCGGGATCAAATCTCATGCTACTTCAATGGTTGCTCCTGCAAGTCTATAATCTCTTCAATCTTGGTCTGGCTTGAATGTCGTGTAGCGACAGACCGCTGATTGGCTTTCCTGGCACTTAATAGAGAAAGTACTTGGAAAAACATAAACCTGGGGATGTTAATTAACGAACGATATATTCTCTTATCGGTGTTTGAAGACATTAGCGCTAACGCAAATCCAAGTACAAAGGCAAAAAAAGCAGCAACCCACACGAGCGATATAAAGGGATCGATGAAGAGATTGATAGCGCCGAAAAATGCGGAAAGAATCAAAAATATGAAGAGTGGTGGTCGAAGCAGAATCAGGCCAAACAGAGTTTGATTTGTACTGAAATTTTTGATGCCCTCAGCAATCAGATTAAATCCAAATTTGAAATACTTAAACCACGTATTAATCCAGCGGGAGCGTTGGTTGACCAGTTGATCTGATTTTGCCGTTTTTTCATCGTAAACAATGGCCTGTTCAGCGAAAGCAATCCTCGCTTCCTGCTTCAAGATTTCGTATTGAAGCACTTTGTCGAAACCGGCTCCTGATACATCTCTGCCTTCCAGACATGAACGGTAGAGAGATGTCGAAAATGCCATTCCTGAACCTGCTAGCGTGGCTGATGATCCAAGGTTATAAAGAATCTTGCCATCGTAAAAGTGGTAATATACATCTCTTGCGGCATCCAGGCAGGCGAGAGTAGTGTTTAAGTTTTTCGCAGCTCTGACACCCTGCACTGCATTGTAGCCCTGATCAAAGAACACATTCAGTTCGTTCAGATAGTCAGGATGTACCAAGTTATCGCTATCGATAATTGTTATTCTGTTATGTGCCCTTCTAAAGTTTCGAATCGCGTAGAAGTGTGAACGCGTATTGCTTGCTAAGGTTTCTTCAGGTCGTAGAAGGATCACCTTTTCGCTTGCAAAACTTAGCCTGCTAATATCGCACTTATCAGCAACGATGTAGATCAGAAAGTTTTCATATTTCAGCTTCAGCAGTGACTCTACTACAGCGGGTAGGGAGTCAGTCTGTTCATAGGCTGTTACGATTATCCCGTAGTCGTTTTCCTCACCGACAGATTTAATTACCTGGTCACGGTCCTTTCCTTTAAGCAGGTTCCATATGAAAAGAACCAAAGGCAAAATTAGGTTATATCCTATAATAACCTGAATAGCGATCCATAACCCGGTAATTAAGCTATCAAACATTTGCTAATTCTTTTTCAGGTAAATCAATTGTTTGTTTTTTACGAGTGAAGAACCAGGTTTTGCTCTTTTTCTTTTTGGCTTCTTTCTCGTTCTTGGTTTTGTTCAGAACCCAACCAGCAAACTGATCCGAAAGAGCTTTCAGGTAGTTAATGTTCTGGCGTTTGTATTCGTTAATACTTTGTCCTGCTTCAAACACACCTAATACCTTATTCGTGAAAACAAACCACTCCTTGGCCTTGCTGAGTGAATCAAGAGGAGATGTTTCAATAATGATAATATCAAACAGATCCTGAAGTTCTTTTAGCTTATTTTTTATATTCTGCTCCGAACTCAGTTCAAGCAGAGAATTATCACCTCCTCGATTGCTTAAAACGACAATCGGCGCTTCCTTGACAGACAAAAAACTGTCCTGATTTTTTTCTTTTAGGATATCTTCCAGGAATAAGTTCGAGTTTACCGTCTTGCTGATGGACGGGCTGATGAAGTTGCCATCAATCAACAGTACTTTTTTGCCGATCATCGCGAAGGCATAAGCAAGATTGAGGGTTACAAAAGTTTTTCCCTCATTCCCTCTCAAGCTGGTGATTCCCAGTATCCGTTCCTTTCCGCTAAATTCCTTCTCCAGCTCAAACCTGATCGATCGCAATTGTTCTTTGAGTAGCACAATCTCCTTGTCCTGGTTCTGCCCTTTCCAAATATTATTGATATCCAGCAAATTTCCGGGAAGCGCATTAAGATACCCGAGTACGGAAGATTTGGTCCTCTGAGCCAATTCTTTTGGTGTGGTAATAGAGTTGTCCAGGAAGAACAACAGGAAAATAATCACAAAGCAGAAGACAAAACTGATCATCCCACTCAGGATTACAAGCAGCATCTTTTTGGACGGCTGGGCTAAACCTGGCATGGCCATCTGAACCTGCTTTAATTTTATTGAATAACCTGATTCCATGCTTGTCAGGTTATACTTATTCAATATCTCCAAATATTCCCGGCTGGTAATGTCAATGTCCCGTTCGAAAGTTTGAACAACTGCCTCGTTGGGCACTAATTGATCGAACCGGTTGTTTAATTCTTCCAGCTCTTCCTCGTATCGTTGTAAACTGTACTGATCCAGATCGTGCTGAATTTCAAGCATAATCTTTCTTGAGACGAGATCTTGTTTGGCATTGAGCGGATTGGTAATGTATTTATCAGAAAGATTGTTAATCTCAAGTGTGAGGATTCTTTTCATCGAGTCTATACTCGTCTTATACCTAGGGTCGTAACCGCTCTGAATATACTGGTCGCTTAATTGCATCAGCTTTCTCTTAGAATCCAGAATATCTTGATTGATACGAGTTTGAGTAGCCTCGATATATCTCCTGTCTTGTGGTGAAAACTTGCCGTCGATATTTTTAAGTGCCCCCTTCGCTGCAATTACATCTTTTTCTGCCAATACCTTTTTAGCCTCAAACTCAATAATCTGCCCGTAAAGGATCCGCGATTGCTCGTAAAGGTTAAGCACCCGATTTTGAATTTTGTAATTCTTCAGGCCCAGTATCTTTTCGTTCATCGCCTGATACTTTTCCTGCAACAGCTTCGCCCAGAAATCTTTAGCTTTATTTTTGTTTTCCTTTACCAGGACGGTGTAGTACTTGATAAACTCTTCGCAAATAGCGTTTGCGACGAAGGCCGACAGTTCAGGGTTTTCTGAAGAAAACTCCACATAGATAAAGTCGCTATTACCGGCACGGTACACCAAAAGCTTTTGCTTGATCGCTTCCTCCTCGTAGCGCATAGAACGAAGCAGCCTGTGCAGGCCGTTCTGATCCGCATTCCACAAGTTCAGGCCCTCTCTGTTCTGATATTTCTTTTTGTAGACCTGATAAGCATGTTTCTTTGCAGCTGGATCAAGTTCTGTCAGAAGACTACTATGTTTCCGGAATGGTTCCTTCGAAGTCAGATCATGCATGATGAGCTTGTAAGAAACCTGATCTATGATCTTCTTCATTTTCATCATCTCGATCAGGTTGCTGAACTCCTGTTGCACTTGAGCTTCCTGCCGGTTCTGGTTGTCTGAATCAACAGATGATTTTTGTGTCTCGTCAACTATACCTGTGGATATTTGTGCTTGTGACTGATAGCTATCCGGAAGATGCGTGACAATGTAGTAGGTAATAATAACTGCGACAGCGGGTAGAATGATGAGAGTAAGCTTGTGGCGCAGTAGGAGGTTGATAAATTTTTGTATTTCCATCTTACTTTACTTCTTCTAATTTTTTACCTAATAGTTCTTCCAGGCTGGCTTTAGCTACCAGCATCTCGTTCTCTGCCTGAAGTTTGGTTTGATTTTGTTCATAGAAGGCAAGTAAAGCCTGACTATAATCTCCAAAAGTTATCTCGCTCTTTTCATATTTGAATTTCATTCCACCCAACATGTTCTCGGCATCAAGCATGCCCCGCGACCGAAGCTTCAACGTGGCCATCTTTTGAACATACTGATAATAGCGCGTTTTTACCTGCGCTTCAATGTTCAGAAGATAAGCCTCTTTCTCAAACTGTAGCGTCTTGGTTTCAGCCTTTGCCTGTTTTACATTCCAGGGGTTCTGGATTATGGATCCAATATTAAGGGTAAATCCAATCTGAATACCACTAAACAAGCTAGGTTCCACAATATTTAGAACGGCGTTTGGCTGGTAAACATAGGAAACAGAAAGTGGAGCAAGCCATCCCAGTTTGGCTCGGACTACCCCGTATTCTGCACTTTTAATTCTTGAATCCAACCCTTTAATAGTTGGGTAGTTTTCCTTCGCCGTCTCAACCAATCTTTCTAGGAAAGGGTAGGAGATGTCCTCCATAATACTTTCCTGAGAAAAGGAGCGGGTTGATATGACGAGAAAGAAAACAATGATGAGAGCGTTATATTTGTATTTCATTTTCGTTTTATACCTTTTCTTTCTGTAAAAGAGCAGGGAAAGTTCCAATTATGATCTTTAGATCAAGCCAAAAAGAATAATTAGCGGCGTAGTAGTTGTCCAACTTTTTACGCTCCCGCTCAGACATTTCCTCTTTCCCTCGTTTACTTATCTGCCACAATCCTGTTAGTCCAGCGGGACCTAAAAACCTTGTTGTCCATTCATTGGATGTCAACATTTCTGCTTCATACAGGGGTAGGGGACGATTGCCTACCAGTGACATGTCCCCCTTCAAAACATTAAATAGTTGAGGAAGCTCATCAATACTCGTATTTCTGATGAATTTTCCGATGCGTGTAATCCGCGGATCATCTTTGATCTTGACGAAAGCAGATTTTCCCGTTTCCGTATCTGTATATTGATTCAGGGCGGCAAGTTTAGCTATCTCCTGATCTGCTCCAGTCCGCATGGATCTGAACTTGTAAAAGTTGAAGACCTTGTATCCCGTGCCTACTCTTTTACTTTTGTATATTACCGGTCCTTTTGACTCAAGCCTAATCAGGGCAGCAATGATCAAAAAGAAAGGTGACAGCATAAGGAGGGCACCGCCGGAAACTGCAATGTCAAAAAGTCGCTTGTAGTAGGGCATTTGATATCGCACGTCAACAGTTTGCGAAAGTTCCGCCAGCTTCGGTTTTATTAGCTTGAACTTTACCAGGAAGCCTAATCGCTCAGTAAGATCTTCAATAGGGAAGGGATATGTATAAAAATCATGGATTTTCAACTGCATTGCCTTTCCTTTCCATGTCTTATTTGAAAACACGGACAGCACAACAATGATCATCCCTTGAAGCAGCGGATTTTTCCTTATTTTGGAAATCAGGGATACCCATTGCTCCTTTTTATCCGCCTCAATAATGAGGATGTCAGGAAGGGTTAGCAAAGATTGATCGTTAAGGTACTGCTCCAGATTATTTAAGTCAAGCTCGTGCTGGTCTACATCAAATTGACTAGCTAACTCCGTTACGACAAAATCTCTTAGTTCAGTGCCGGTATATGCGATCTTTGCATGTACACCGGTTTGATGTGAAAGATTAATTTGGGACGCTAATGTCATTTGTACGTGTTAAAAGATCACTTATCACTGATTTTAAGGCTGTGGGGTTGAAAGGTTTTTGCATGTAACTTTCAACTTTAATGGACAAGCTCCTCACTTTTTCATCCAAATCGTCAGCTCCGGATAAAAGAATTACAGGAGTGTCACGATAAAAGCCGCTGATTTTTAAATTTCTAATGAAGGAACTTCCATCAAAATAGGGCATGTTTAAGTCCGAGATGATGAGAGCTGGGTCGTTACCTTGTTCAAGCCAACTGATGGCTTCTACTCCGCTGTTTTTTATAACCAGATTATAGTCCTTCGACAGTACGAAATTCAAGAGTTTTAAGATGCTAACTTCATCATCTACGATTAGTATTTGTTTCTTCATACGCAAGATCGACCAGAATTATAAACCTTTGTCCTTTCAGAGGCTCTCCCTGATACGAAAAAGCAATACAAGAGTTTCATATTAGTGTAAGCTGTTAAGCCGGTGGTCCTAAAGTTGCAAGCCATATGCCATTTTATATCAATAATTGAAAGGTGGCTCATTTTCAGGGGTATAAAAGAAAAAAAAATGAAACTATCCTTATTTTTATGTGTTTGCGGACTAATTTTCTTATCCTAGTTGCAAACCCGGTAAAGCAATTTCTACGAGTTGGGGAAAAATGACCCCACAGTTTTAACCTTTTAACTTTCCGTAAAAAGCGGTGCGTCTTGCCTTATCTTAAAAGTGTCTTTCTGCAAGTGGCTACCATCGGTCGGGGTAGGAATATTACATGCGCTTGCCGAAAATTGAAAGTGAGCCTCTTGCTAGCGCCGAATATTACCGCTTGATCTATAGCGTGTGGTAAATAGTTAGGCGAAAAAAAGTAAACAAGCTACTTGAGCTTAGATTTTGACATAGATGCTCGAGGTAAACTTGACCCTGAAATTACAAGCGACTAAAATCAAGTCCCAACTTTTTCAGGTTTTGCTTGTTGAGGATGAAAATTATTAACGGAAACGTTACTAAATGAAATCAACATGAAAAGATCTATTAAATTTATAGCTACAGCAGCAGCTGTTGTAGCTCTCTTTTTCTCTACAAATTCAAGCGCTCAAACATCCGATGGCGATTCTAAGGATACTCGTCTTGGCGTCGGCTTGAGTTTAGGTATTCCAACTCATGAGTTTTTCAATTTTGCTGTAGGTGGCGACTTAAAACTTCAGAAAGATTTCTACAGCAATGTTTCAGGAACTGCATCAATCGGTTATACCAATTTCTCAGCTGAAGGTGAGGATGCCGGAAGTATCGGATTTATTCCTTTAAAAGCCGGTATCAAGGTTTTTCCACTAGAGCGTTTCTATTTATCAGGGGAAATAGGTGCAGGGTTTGGTACTGATGATAACCAACCAACCAGCTTCGTATGGTCTCCTGGGATTGGATTGGGTTTCAATAATGGTTTAGATCTTGGACTGCGTTATGAGCGCTTTTCTAAATATGACCTGGGTCAAGTAGCTCTTCGAATTGCTTACGGCTTTAACCTTAGTCGCTAGTTGACCTTTGAAAAACTTTAAAAGTCCTGCTAAGAAACAGGACTTTTTTGTTTTAAAAATTGGCATTTGTAACAAAAATGCGAAACATTCCCTTCGTTTGTGATGAAAAAATAAGAATTCGGTCATAATAAATAAACGAAAGCAAAAATTACTCGGCTAATCGAAAATAAAATTTCAAAAAAGGCAGATTTGATTATTTTTGCGTTGCAACATCCAAATATATGTCAGAAACAGCTTCTATAAACCTCGGCGAGAAAACTTACGAATTGCCGGTAATAACGGGTACTGAGAATGAGAAAGCGATCGATATTTCTAAGCTTCGTGATCAAACCGGATACATTACCATTGATAGCGGATTTAAAAACACGGGTAGTACTAAAAGTGCTATAACCTATCTTGACGGCGAGCAGGGAATTTTGAAATATAGAGGCTACCCTATTGAGGTATTAGCTGAAAAGTGCTCTTTTCTAGAAGTTGCTTACCTGCTCATTTATGGTGATTTACCTAGTCAGGCAGCACTTGACGAATTTCAGAGAGAGTTAAGCTATCATGCTTTACTGCATGAAGATATGAAAAAGTTTTATGACGGTTTCCCGTCGAAGGCACACCCAATGGGGCAGCTTTGTTCATTGGTAAGTTCCTTAACAGCTTTTTCTCCTGAGAGCTTGAATCCCAATCCTACCCAGGATGATATAAATCTAACTGTTCTTAAGCTGCTGGCGAAAATGCCAACAATCGTTTCGTGGATACACAAAGGGTCGCTCGGTGAGCCTTTCATTTATCCCCAAAACAGGTTGGATTACGTGTCGAATTTCATGCATATGACCTTTGGACAGGTGACACATGAAATAGATATTGACCCGGTAGTTGTAGATGCAATGAATAAGCTATTAATCCTGCATGCGGATCATGAGCAAAACTGTTCTACTTCAACCGTTCGTATCGTCGGATCTTCGGAGTGTAATCTTTATGCCTCGATATCGGCCGGAATTTCTGCCCTTTGGGGGCCTCTTCATGGCGGTGCCAATCAAGCCGTTATTGAAATGCTGGAGAAGATCAAGGATGATGGGGGAGATACTGACAAGTGGATCGCGAAAGCAAAAGATAAAAATGATAATTTCCGGTTGATGGGATTTGGACATCGGGTTTATAAGAACTTCGACCCGCGGGCGAAGATTATCAAGAAAGCTTGTGATGACATTCTAGCAAAACTCGGAATCAATGATCCGGTGTTAGAGATAGCAAAAAGGCTGGAAGAAGCAGCGTTGAGCGATCCTTATTTCGTTGAGCGTAAACTTTATCCTAACGTGGATTTTTACTCTGGTATCATTTACAGGGCCCTAGGGTTCCCAACTGATATGTTTACTGTTTTATTCGCTCTTGGTCGCTTGCCTGGTTGGATTGCACAGTGGAAAGAGATGCGTGAAAATAAAGAACCGATCGGACGTCCAAGACAAGTGTATGTAGGTGCTGTGGACAGAGATTTTGTAGAAATGGCGAAAAGATAATTTAGACTCTCTAGCGTAGAAATAAAAAGCCCGTCGATCACTCGACGGGCTTTTTTGTTATTAACACTTTTGTCGGTTGCCGCTAAGCATTCGCTATTGCTGATTTCAGAGCGGCGTTATGCTTGTATTTAAATACAAATGGGAAAATTATAGCCAAAACAAGCGCGTAAGCGGCGAAAGTGATCCAGATTGCAGTCCACTCTTTGCTCCCGTCCGGAAGTGTAAAGAAGCGCTCAATCAATACTCCGCTGGTAAAACTTCCAAAAAGGGCGCCAAAGCCGTTCACCATCATCATGAATAAGCCCTGAGCACTCCCCCTGATCTTCGCGTCGGTTTGCGTCTCTACGAAAAGTGAGCCGGAAATATTAAAAAAGTCAAAAGCCATTCCGTAGATAATGCAGGATAAAATAATCATCCAAAGCCGTTCATCAGGGTTAGCGAAAGCAAAAAGTCCGAAGCGTAAAACCCAGGCCAGCATGCTGAAGAGCATCACGTTCTTTATGCCGAATTTCTTAAGGAAAAAAGGAATTGCAAGAATGAACAGCGTCTCTGAGATCTGAGAGATGGACATGATAATGGCAGGATAGCGCACGGCTATTAGGTTTTGATATTCGGGGACGTTGTTGAAGTCATGAAGAAACGTATCCCCATAGGCATTTGTCAACTGAAGGGCGGCGCCGAGTAGCATCGAAAAAATAAAAAATACAGCGATCCGCGCTTCTTTAAATAATGAAAAAGCGTTCAGTCCAAGAACGTCTACGAGCGATTTTCCTTCCGTTCGACTAAGCAACGGAGGACATTTGGGTAGCGTAAACGAATAGAGTCCGAGTAGAAATGAGGCCGCACTAGCAATATAAAATTGATTTGGAGAGGTTTCGTTGTGTGTAAGACTAACTACCCATAATGCAACGATAAAGCCGATGGTGCCCCAGATCCGGATAGGAGGATAATCTTTTATAACATCTTTTCCACTGTTTCTAAGGGCCGTGTAGGCCACGGTTATGGACAGGGAAAGGGTGGGCATGTAGCAGATCATATTCAACAAGATCACCCAAAAAAAAGTGGAGGGATTATTTACGAGAGGGATGCAGAATAATACTGCGCCTGCTAATAAGTGTAAACTACCGTAAAGTTTTTCTGCATTGACGAAACGGTCGGAAATGATACCAGTAATGGCGGGCATGAAGATTGACGCAATGCCGATAGTTGAAAAGATAGCGCCGAACTCCGATCCCGACCACTGCTTGTTTTGGAACCAATATGCACCGATAGTAATTAACCAGGAGCCCCAGATGAAAAATTGCAGAAAATTCATCGCTATTAAGCGGAATTTAATACTCATATAGTACGCAGATTATGTGTTAAAGCAGTAATGTATAAATATTTGCAGCAACAAACAACAGAAGAGTTAAGGAACTCAGTTGCTTATTACCCAAGGGCGCATTCGGAATATTTAAGAAGATTTTCTCTTCGATAGTTCGTCTCTTATGCTGGCGGCCTTTTCATAAGCTTCCTCTGCTAGGGCCTGCTGCAACTTTTCTTTCAACTCCTCATCACTTAGAGATGAGTAGCTGCCCTGAGCTGACGGTGTTTTCTCTTCGGTTGGAGCTTCAATGTTCTCCAAAAAAACAAAGTCGTTACCTTCAATCATAATCCCTGCAGTCGCCAAAATAAATTCATAGGTATGTATCGGGCAGTCAAAGCGTACAGCTAAAGCAATGGCGTCTGAAGTGCGGGCGTCGATCTCCACAGACTTTTTTCCGTCATTACAGATAAGCTTCGCGTAAAAAATGCCGTCAACCAAATTGTAGATGATTACTTCTTCAATGTTAATCTGAAAGGCTTGCGCGAAAGACTTAAACAAATCGTGAGTGAGGGGACGACTAGGAGTCATCTTTTCAATTTCAATCGCAATAGCTTGTGCTTCAAAACCGCCTATGATAATTGGCAATCGCCTGCGTCCGTTCACTTCTCCTAGTACCAGTGCATAGGCACCAGATTGTGTTTGACTATATGATAATCCTACTATGTCTAATTTTATTTTCTTCATGACAGCATCAAGTCTTCAGCGACTTTATCCTTTGCTTTAAATTCTTTTTATTGCTCTATCAATTTTGGAACCACTCCCATCCTTGTCAAACACGTTTTTCTCTAATGAACCAGATCCTGGTTTTAATTCCAATCTAATTATCGTTTTCTAAATTGTACTTGCAGCCTAAACTAAGAAGACATGCCCAATCACTTGCAGCGCCCCTCAGGAAAGATGTCAAAAGTACCAGTCACGCTTGCCCAATTCTGTATTGTCATTGGTAAAAGCTACTTTTGTTTTTGTTTTTTAAGGCATCAGCAATGTCTATTTATGTTTTCATTGCTTCGTCTTTTTTGCAAACTTACATAAAATTTACCTTTGGGGTTTTTACAAAAAACTATTTTCGGCCCCTCAGACTAACAGTTTCATTACACTTGCTAACACAAATCAAATGAACGGAACGCGTTTACAGAAGCTATTGGAATTCTATAACAACGAACCCAACGACCCGTTTTTAAAATATGCACTTGCCACAGAATATTTATCGGCTGGCGATTCTGACAGTGCCCTTAAGTATTTTGAGGATCTGAAAGAGAACCATCAGGAGTATGTAGGCACTTATTACCATCTTGGGAAATTGTACGAGAAGCTTGATCGGAAGGAGGACGCAATTTCGACGTATCAGAAAGGAATGCAGATAGCCCGGGCGGCAAGAGATAATCATGCTTATGCAGAGCTTCAAACAGTGTACAACTCCGCTATGGGCTTAGATTACGAAGACGACTAGCTTTGACACCAAGAAAACTTCTTTTCATTAAAGATGTATTCATCTTTACCCTTACAGCTTTTGGCGGAGCACAGGCTCATATCGCCATTATGTTGAAGGATTTTGTGGTAAGAAGAAGGTACATTTCAGAAACGGAGCTACTTGAACTTCATGCCCTTACCCAGGTGCTGCCAGGCCCTTCTTCAACTCAAACTTTGGTAGGTATCGCCTATAAGGTGGGCGGTCTTTGGCTGGCCTTGTTAACTTTTGTAATCTGGATTACTCCGTCTGCAGCTGCACTTTGTTTTTTTGGGATAATCTACTCTATGCTGGGAGAGAAAGACCGGTTTGATCATGTACTGAGCTACGTACAGCCTATTGCAGTAGGTATTGTAGCGTACGCGGCCTTTAAACTGGCAAAATCTGTTCTGAAAACCAAAATAACTATCTGGCTCGCCTTGTCGGCTGTGGTAGTGACGCTGATATTACGGAATGCCTATGTGTTTCCAATCCTTATTCTGCTCGGAGGCATTATATCGTCAGCCCTTGACACTACCCCTGAGGAAAGCGAGCTCCGGGTAAGGCTTTTTTCCAGCATCAACCGTAATAAAGTACTATACTTTCTTGGAGTCCTGCTATTGTTCGCAGCTTTGGGAGCTTTGATCAACCAAACGTCTCCCTTCAGCTTGCCAATCCGTCTTTTTGAGAATTTCTACCGTAACGGCATCATTATTTTCGGTGGGGGACACGTTCTGGTGCCCCTAATGTTTACCGAATTCGTGGAAATGAAGCAGTATCTCTCAGCTAATGAGTTTCTAAGTGGTTACGCTTTGCAGCAGGCCTTACCAGGACCGACTTTTTCTTTTACCTCTTTTGTAGGGACGGTGACGATGAAAAATGCTAACTACGGTATCTTAGGTCAGATAATTGGAAGTATTGTAGCTACTCTGGGGATAAATCTACCCGGCTTAATCTTGGTCTTGTTCTTTGTGCCCTTCTGGAATGATCTCAAAAAAATCGCTCACATTCGAAATTCCCTTTCGGGGATAAATGCAGTGGCGGTAGGGTTCATTATTGCAGCTTTTATTTTCCTGCTTCAGCCCATCGGTTTAAACCTGATGTCTGTCGCCATCGTTCTCGGTACCTTCCTGATACTGAATTTTACAACGATCAGGACGCCCATTTTAATTATTGCCGGTATTCTGCTTGGGCTTTACCTGTAGGTGGTGAGGAATGAGCAAACCCGGAGGGAATGCTCATTCAAAATATATGCTCGATTAAAACGGAGGCTCGTCGTCCAGGTCGTCCATCCGGGAAGGACGAATGATGAAGTTGCTTGGTTTTTCAAAGTCCTGAGAAGGAGTAAGTCCAGCAAAAGGATTGTCTCCACCGCCACCACCAAAGCCTCCTGGTACCGCTCCACCGCTGAAGTCTTCTTCCAAATCGGCAAACTTCACGTATTTACCAATAAAGCGCAGTGGAACAGTTCCGGTTTCACCATTACGGTGTTTTGCGATGATAACTTCACCCACACCAACGGTTGATCTTCCTTGCTCATCTTCGGTTAGTCCATAGTATTCCGGACGGTAGAGGAACAATACCATATCCGCGTCCTGCTCAATTGAACCAGACTCCCGCAAGTCGGAGAGCATGGGCTTTTTACTTGCTCCAGGACGACTTTCCACCGCACGACTTAACTGTGAAAGCGCCAGTACTGGCACGTTTAGTTCTTTCGCTACCGACTTCAAGGCTCTGGAAATACTACCAATCTCCTGCTCACGGTTTCCACCGCCTTTTCCTTCGCCTTTACCGTGCATCAACTGAAGGTAGTCGATGATGATCATTTGGATATCGTATTGCGCCTTAAGTCTCCGGCATTTAGCACGGAACTCAAAAATATTAAGAGCTGGGGTGTCGTCAATAAACAGGGGAGCTTCGGTCAGCGTACCAATCTTTGAGTGCAGCTGCTGCCATTCCCACTCTTGTAAATTTCCTTTTCTAAGCTTTTCCTGTTCAATCTCGGCTTCCCCGGAAATCAGACGATTTACTAGCTGCACCGAGGACATCTCTAATGAGAACACTACCACCGGCTTTCCAAACTGAACGGCTGCGTTTCTGGCGCAGCTAAGTACGAAGGCCGTTTTACCCATCGCTGGACGAGCAGCGATGATCACCAGGTCGGATGCCTGCCAGCCGGAGGTCATACGATCGAGTGCGGTAAATCCGGAGGGAACCCCTGTTAAGCCGTCCACACGATCCCTTAGTTTCTCTAACGCTTCCAAAGACTCCCGTACGATATCGTCCATTTTCCGAGAGTCGCGACGCAGGTTGTTCTGAGCGATGTCAAACAAGTTTTTCTCGGCGTGGTCCAGCAGATCGAAAATATCGGTGGTGTCTTCGTAAGCACTGTTGATGATTTCAGTAGAAATCCGGATTAGTTCACGCTGAATGTATTTTTGAGAGATAATTCGGGCGTGGTATTCAATATTGGCTGCAGAAACTACCCGGTTAGTAAGCTCGGTGATATAATAAGCGCCACCAACCATTTCCAAATGCCCCTGCGCTCTCAGCTGAGAGGTTACCGTGAGGATATCAATGGGTGAAGATTTTTGAAAAAGTGTGTGAATCGCCTCAAAAATCCGTTGATGGCTTTCTTTGTAAAAAACTTCAGGTTTTAGAATGTCAATTACAGCTGAAAGGGCGTCTTTCTCCAACATCAAAGCTCCCAGCACTGCCTCTTCCAGGTCCACGGCTTGTGGAGGAAGCTTTCCCAGTCCGCTTACGAGATTGTTCAACCGGGTCCGTCTCTCATTTCCTTGCGAACTTCTCCTTGCGGGATTGTAATCGTTTTCCTTTTCTAAGCTCATACAGCAAAAGTAAAGATAAGCCTCTCATCTGAGAAAAATCTTTGTGAACAGAACGTCATTTACACTTTCGCCTAGCTGTTGAAAAACAGATTTTATCTTAACAATTGATTGTGGATAACTTGTTAACTACCTGAAAAAGCTGTATGCAACTTCGATTTGGCGAGTGTTGATAACTTTAGTCGCTGTTAAAAACAAAACAATTTGTTATGTGTAAACCTATTTATTGACTAAAATATCGGTACTTTGCCCTGCTAATTTTTTTACTAATGAACACTAACCCTCAACGGACGAAGCGAGAATCTAATCAGATGGTTTTTGGCATCCGGGCAGTTATAGAAGCGATAAAAAGCGGAAAGGATATCGAAGCTATTTATGTGCAGCGGGGCTTGGGCGGAGGTTTGTTTTTGGAACTCAAAAGCCTGTTGAAAGAGCAGGAGTTGAGTTATCAGTTGGTGCCGGTAGAGAAGCTGAACCGGATTACTCCAAAGAACCATCAGGGAGTAATTGGTGTAATATCGCCGGTGACTTACGAGAAAATTGAGAACATTATCCCACAGATTTATGAAAGAGGAGAAACCCCATTTGTGTTGATGTTGGATGGAGTAACAGACGTGCGGAATTTAGGTGCTATCGCCCGCACTGCCGAGTGTGCAGGAGTGCATGCGATCGTTATTCCTGCCAAAGGCTCTGCTCAGATCAATCCGGATGCCATTAAAACATCGGCGGGTGCTCTTTTTAAGATTCCTGTGTGCCGGCACGAAAGTTTGCAAAAAACAGCAAGGTTCTTGCAGGAGTCGGGTTTGCAGCTGGTAGCTTGCACGGAGAAGACGAATGATTACTTGTACAAGCCCGATTATAAACTTCCAACTGCTGTGATTATGGGATCTGAGGAGGATGGGATATCGAATGAGTTGATACGCATAGCGGATCATCTTGCTAAAATTCCTATGTATGGGGAGATATCCTCCTTGAACGTATCTGTGTCCGCGGGGATTATTTTGTACGAAGCAGTACGGCAGCGGGGAATTGGTTCTGAAGGCTTCTGATCACTGTCCTTGATTTATTTCTATGCCACGGAAAATAATAGTTGCAATTACAGGGGCCAGCGGCTCGGTTTACGCGAAGTTGCTGCTGGAGAAATTGGAGCAGTTGTCTTCGCAGATCAGCGCGGTAGGTGTGGTCATGTCGGACAACGCGAAACAGGTGTGGGAGTATGAATTGGACAATGCGGATTATAGGTCTTTCTCTTTTCAATTCTATGATAAGATGGACTTTATGGCTCCCTTTGCCTCCGGATCAGCCAAATATGATACGATGATAATTATTCCCTGTTCAATGGGGACTTTGGGCAGGATTGCAGCAGGGATTTCAAACGACCTTACAACCAGGGCTGCGGATGTCATTCTAAAAGAAAGAAGGAAGCTGATCCTGGTAGTTCGTGATACACCCTTTAACTTGATCCATATTAACAACATGAAAGTGGTAACAGAGGCAGGCGGCATTATTTGTCCGGCAGTGCCTTCTTTCTACAGTAAACCGCAAACGATAGAAGAGGTGGCTGCTACGGTTGTAAATAGGGTAATCGACCTGATCGGCTTGGAAAGCGAAAGCTACCGCTGGGGTGAGGAAGAATAGCCCAGGATTAGCAGCAGCTTATTGGGTGTTTGAAATACTGTCGTTGTTATCTAAACCCGATGGCAGCGGAAAGCCCGCAGTGAGCGAAGGGCGTGAGCAAGGCGGAACGAGGACTTGCAGCGAACAGCGGGACTGCCGGTGATAGTTGTGGTGTCGCTGTTTTCCAATCATCTAAAACGCCCTTCTCTAACACCTCTTTGCACTTGCTTCAAATCACTATTCTCTGACCAAACTAATCTCTCAAAAAGCTATCTTTGCGCTGATTATGAGCAGGAAGGTAGCATTTTATACTTTAGGCTGTAAGCTTAATTATTCTGAAACATCCACTATCGGCAGGCAATTTGCCGCTGCGGGCTTCGAAACTGTTGAATTTACTGAGAAAGCAGACGTTTACCTGATAAATACCTGCTCTGTAACAGACAACGCGGATAAGAAATGCCGAAAGGTGGTGAAGGAAGCTTTGAAGTACTCGCCGAATGCTTATATCATGATTGTGGGCTGCTATGCACAGTTGAAGCCCAAAGAAATTTCTGAAATTCCAGGAGTAGATGTGGTGCTGGGAGCTGCGGAGAAGTTTCAGCTGATTGACTACGTGAAAGACTTTACGAAGCAACCCAAGGCTTTAGTCTATAACCAGCCAATTTCGGAGGCGAATCAATTTGTTGCATCTTATTCGTATGGAGACAGAACCAGGACTTTTTTGAAGGTTCAGGACGGCTGCGACTATTCTTGTACGTTTTGCACCATCCCACTGGCTCGTGGTTCTAGCCGGAGTGATACGATTGAAAGTGTAGTGAAGCAAGCTGAAGAAATTGCTGCTTCAGGTGTGAAAGAGATCGTGCTTACCGGAGTAAACATTGGTGATTTTGGGATCCGGAATGGAAACCGGGAAGATAAATTTATTGACCTGGTGAAAGCCCTTGATGGGGTGGATGGGATTGAACGGATCCGTATTTCCTCTATCGAGCCGAATTTGTTGACCAATGAAATCATTGAGTTTGTGGCGCAGTCAAAACGGTTTGTGCCCCATTTTCATATTCCTTTACAGTCGGGTTCTAACAAGATTTTAGGTTTGATGCGCCGTCGCTACCGTAGGGAGTTGTACGCCGAACGGGTAGCGAAAATTAAGGAGGTGATGCCCGATTGCTGTATAGGTGTTGACGTGATTGTCGGTTTTCCGGGGGAGACACGAGAGGATTTTATCGATACCTACAATTTCCTGAACGAACTTAATATTTCTTATTTGCATGTATTCACTTACTCGGAGCGTGATAATACGCCCGCAGCCGAGATGAGCGGTTCTGTTCCTGGTTCACAAAGGGCGGACAGAAGTAAGATGTTACATATTCTATCGGACAAAAAGCGCCGGGCTTTTTATGAAACGCAACTAGGGAAGGACAGCGAGGTGTTGTTTGAAGCGGATCAGAAAGAGGGATATATGCACGGATTTACACCAAACTATGTAAAAGTGAGGGCAAAGTATGATCCGGTTTTGGTGAACGAGTTGCGGAATGTAAAGCTTGTGGCGATATCTGCAGAAGGGGAAGTGGAGGTGACGGAAGCCGCAGAAGTTCTTTCGCATTAATTCCATTTTCAAATTCAATAGGTATCTTTAGCGCATGTTTCCAACTTTATCCTATCTCATAGAATACCTTACGGGAGTTAATATCCCCTTACCAATACAAACTTTTGGTTTCTTTGTGGCGCTGGCTTTTGTAGCGGGTTATTGGGCATTTTCTGCTGAATTGAAGCGCAAGGAGGCCCAGGGGATCCTTCATCCTACCAAACAAAAAGTGAAGGTTGGCGAACCTGCTTCAGCTGGGGAACTTGCGTTGAACGCGCTTTTCGGTTTTCTGGTAGGCTATAAATTCCTGTACGCTATTTTAAATTACAGCGCCTTTGTTAATGATCCGCAAGGAGCTATTTTGTCTACAAAGGGAAACTTCTTTGGAGGACTAATTTTAGCTGCCGTTTTCGCGTATATGACTTATGCGGACAAGAAAAAGCAGGAGCTTGCTAAGCCGAAAATAGTTGAGGAGACTGTTCATCCCTATCAGTTGATGAGCACCATGATCGTTTGGGCAGCGATCTGGGGTTTTCTTGGAGCGAAGATTTTTCATAATCTGGAGTATTGGGATGATTTTGCTAAAGATCCTATCGAAGGCTTATTGTCTTTTAGCGGTCTGACCTTTTACGGAGGTTTGATCTGCGGTGGTGCTGCGGTACTTTATATTGCTTATAAAAACGGTATCAAACCGGTCCATATGCTGGACGTGGGTGGCCCGGGGATGATGCTGGCCTATGCGGTAGGACGGATCGGCTGTCATATGTCGGGTGATGGTGACTGGGGAATTCCCAATACCCAACCAAAACCGGATTGGTTAGCCTGGGCGCCAGATTGGGTATGGTCGTTTCGTTATCCTCATAATGTTATCAACGAGGGAATCCCAATGCCGGGCTGTGAAGGTAAATTTTGCCATATTCTTCCTGTTGGCGTGTATCCTACACCTTTTTATGAGGTACTCATGGGACTGGTCTTATTCGCCATTTTATGGTCTTTGAGAAAACGCATTCAAGTTCCGGGCGTCATCTTTGCCCTGTATCTTATTTTTGCCGGGATAGAGCGTTTTCTAATCGAACAAATTCGTGTTAATTCTCTTTATCATGCATTTGGTATGGCCTTTACCCAGGCAGAACTGATTTCAACGATCATGATACTTGCGGGTATTTCCTGGATTATTTGGGCTGTACGCAAAGACAAACAAGCATCACTATCTTAACATGAACTTAGAGCATTTAACCAAAGAAGTAATTGAACTAGCTAAAGAAGTAGGCGGCTTTATCAGAAATGAGGCGGCTAACTTCAGCGGAGACAGCATTGAGTTTAAAGGATATAACAACTTGGTTTCTTATGTCGATAAAACGGCAGAGGAAAAGATTGTAGCACGACTTTCCGAGCTGTTACCAGAGGCGGGTTACATCACCGAAGAGGAAACGATCAATAAAACGGGTGAAGTATATAACTGGATCGTTGATCCCCTAGACGGCACCACCAACTTTATTCATGGTCTACCTATCTTTTCAGTAAGTATCGCCCTGGAGCAGAATAAAGAGCTTGTACTTGGAGTGGTTTATGAAATAAATTTGGACGAGTGTTTTTATGCCTGGAAAGATGGAGGTTCGTATGTGAACGGTAAGCCTATAAAGGTGACGGCTCATACAGAACTCTCACAAACGCTGCTAGCGACGGGCTTCCCGTACTTTAACTTCGAAAAAGAAAATCAATACCTTAATGTAGTGCGCGAGCTGATGCAGAAGTGCCATGGAATAAGAAGGATGGGATCAGCGGCTGTAGATATGGCTTATGTAGCATGCGGCCGCTTTGATGGTTATTTCGAGTATAATATTAATCTGTATGATATTGCTGCCGGTGTAGTCATTGTAAGGGAGGCAGGAGGCTCAGCCTTTAATTTTTCTGGCGAAGACGAATTCTTTCAATCGAGGGAGGTGATAGCGAGCAACGGAAAAGTGGGAGAGGCAATGAAGGAAGTAATCCAAAGAAACTTCCAGAGCTAAAACTTCGGTAGCGAGGATATAAGAAAAGCCGCTCAGATTGGGCGGCTTTTCCTTTTTATATCAGAATGAAAAACTTACAAAGCCTCAGAAACTACTTCCTGTACTTCAGGAACCATTCTCTTTAACAGATTTTCAATACCAGCCTTCAACGTGTAGGTTGAAGAAGGGCAGCCACTGCAGGAACCTCTTAGTTCAACCGTTACAATTCCGTTTTCGAACGATTTATAGCTGATTGCTCCACCGTCTTGTTCAACGGCAGGGCGAACATAGTCGTGCAGAATTTGCTGAATTTTTATTTCTTGTTCCGATCCTTCGAATGCAGGAGCTTCTTCCTGCGCTTTTTCCTGAACTTTTAATTCAGACTCGACAGCTCCCTTTACAAATTCTTTTAAAATTTGCTCGATGTCTGCCCAGTTCGCGTCTTCACTTTTAGTAATAGTCACGAAGTTGCTGGCGAAAAAGACACCATTAACGAAGTTAAATTTGAATAGTTCTTTAGCGAACGGAGAGGCCTCCGCACTTTCTTTAGTCGGAAAATCCACACTTCCATTGATCAGAAGCTTGTTCACCAAGAACTTCATAGTCGCTGGATTGGGTGTCGACTCGGTATATACATTAATGTTGATAGCCATACGTAAAGTATTTGAATTACAAAAGTACCAAGAATTAAATCGGTGTAAACCCCGTCATTAAGTTTTGACAGGTTTTAGACAATTAATTATCCGACGATTCCCGTGTAAGTGGACGGACTAATCCTTCTGATCTCCTGTTTAACCTCATCAGAAACGTCCAACGTTTCCACAAAGGAAGCAATCGTATCGGCATTCACCTTCTGATTAGTGCGGGTCAATTCTTTCAGCGCTTCATACGGGTTCGGATAGGCTTCCCTTCTGAGAATGGTCTGAATTGCTTCTGCAACTACCGGCCAGTTATCCTCCAGATCTTGTCGAATGGCGTCCTCGTTCAATAATAGCTTGCCAAGTCCTTTCTTCGTAGATTTTATCGCGATAAGTGTATGAGCTAAGGGAACACCAATATTTCTGAGGACAGTAGAATCGGTCAGGTCGCGCTGGAGACGTGAAATAGGGAGTTTAGCCGCCAGGTGCTCGAACAGGGCGTTCGCCAAACCTAGATTTCCTTCCGAATTCTCAAAGTCGATTGGGTTAACCTTGTGTGGCATAGCTGATGAACCTACTTCGCCTGCTTTAATCTTCTGTTTAAAGTAGTTCATGGAGATGTATGTCCACATGTCGCGGTCTAAATCGATTAGAATGTTATTAATTCGCTTTAATGCATCACAATGAGCGGCGAAATTATCGTAATGCTCAATTTGGGTGGTGTATTGAGACCGGGACAATTTCAAGCGATTGTTCACGAATTCGTTTCCGAAGATCACCCAATCTATTTGAGGGTAGGCAATTGCATGCGCGTTGAAGTTTCCTGTTGCCCCGCCGAACTTAGCTGAATAAGGAATGTGATTTAAGAGTTGTACCTGCGCTTCCAAGCGTTCAACAAATACCAGAATCTCTTTGCCCAGCTTAGTCGGAGATGCAGGTTGCCCATGTGTATGTGCGAGCATTGGGATGTGTTTCCACTCCTCAGCCAGTTTCTTTAAGTCGGCAATTAAATCATGCAAGGCAGGCAGGTACGATTTTTCAACCGCCAGCTTGAAAGAATGGGGGATTGAGGTATTGTTTATATCCTGAGAGGTTAGTCCGAAGTGAATGAACTCCTTGTGATCAGCAAGACCAAGCTCGTCAAATTTTTCCTTTATGAAATACTCAACAGCCTTTACATCGTGGTTGGTAATGCTCTCAATATCCTTAATGCGTTGTGCATCGTCTTCATGGAAACGTTCGTAGATTTTCCTCAGGTCAGCAAACTTCTCCTTCGGGAAGTTTTGCAGTTGCGGTAGGGGCAGCTCACATAAAGCAATAAAGTATTCAATCTCTACGTAAACTCGGAATTCAATTAAAGCGGCCTCCGAGAAGTAAGCAGCAAGCTCGTGAGTAGTTTTTCGGTAGCGTCCGTCAACCGGAGAAATAGCATATAAGGGTGATAAGCTCATACAAATTAACTTTGGCCGCAAAGTTACATTTTTCGGGTCGATCGCGTATAGCAGGAAAAGCTATTAAGTAGATGTTAATTTTTTTCAGGAAACTTTGGATAAGAAAAAAGTTTCCATAGTTTTGCTTCGTATTGATCAAGAAAAAGAATGACCGAACTAAAGGATAGAATTTTGAAGGAGACCGAGACGCTTTTCTGCCAGTACGGAATAAAGCGGATTACGATGGACGATATCGCTAAACACCTCGGTATATCTAAAAAAACTATCTATCAGCATTTTAAGGATAAGAACGAGATCGTGCATATGGTGATTGCCGAAATGTTAAGTAGAGAAACTTGTGTGATGGACAGGAATGAGACAGAGTCTGAAAATGCAGTGCACGAGATATTTTTAGTTGTAACACATCTGCGGGAAATGCTGTCTAAGATCAATCCCATGATCTTTTTTGATATGAACAAATATCATCCGGCTACCTGGCAGCTGTTCAAGGATTATCGTTTTCAATACATGAAAAGTTGCGTCATGCGGAACATGGAGCGGGGTATTGCAGAAGGATATTTCAGAAAAGAAATCAACATGGAAATTATGGCCATCATGCGGATGGAGCAGGTAGACTTGGTTTTCAATCAGGTAGCTTTTATGCCCGGGAAGTATAACCTTTCGGAAGTTTTGACCGAAGTGACCGAACATTATCTATACGGCTTATGCAATCTGAAAGGGCATAAGCTGGTAAACAAATACAAGCAAATAACAGAAGAATAATTACTAAATTTTATGAGAATCCCCTTACTTATCACGCTCATAATTCTCGCTGCGCTGCAAGTGCAGGGGCAGGAGAATCCCCAGAATAAAACCTTTAGATTCAATTTGCAGGAATGCCTTGAGTATGCCTATGAGAATCAGGACTCCCTTAAGAACGCTCGTCTGGATATAGAAAGCGCCAACTATAGGGTCAAGGAAACAATAGGCATCGGCTTGCCGCAGGTGAGTGGAAGTGCCCAGTTTATGGATTATTTGAAGATTCCTCAAATACCGTTCCCGAACTTAACCTACATGTTTCAGAAATACCTATATGATCAGAAGGTACGGACGGAAAATGGGACCATTCCTGAGCCTGACGATGATCCGATGAGTTTGATCGGCTTCCAGCAAAAGTATAATGCCAACTACAACGTAAATGTAAGCCAATTGCTTTTTAACGGCACCTACCTGGTCGGCTTGCGCGCTTCTAAAACATTTAAGGAGCTGAGTCAGAAGAACTATAGCCGTACAAAAATAGCAACGACTATAGCGGTGACCAAGGCTTACTATCAGGTTTTGGTGAGTAACGAACAACTCAGGCTATTAGACGCAAACTTGGCTCAACTTAGTCAACAACTTAAGGAAACTACCGAGCTTAATAAGCAAGGTTTTGTTGAGAAGATTGATTTAGACCGGTTGAGAGTAGTGTATAATAATCTGGTAACAACACGGGAGAATACAAGCAACTTACTCGAGCTTTCTATTCAATTACTAAAATTCCAGATAGGAATGCCGGTTACTTATTCGCTGGCAGTGAAAGATAAAATCGATAATATTTCTTTAGAGTTGAATGATGGGCTTGTGGTTGACACTACAGCCTATAGAAATCGTATCGAGTATAGTTTACTTGAAACTCAGAGAAGGTTGAATCAGCTTGATCTCGATAGGATCAAATCCCAGGCCCTTCCTAGCCTCGCGGCAATTGGCAGCGCCGGAAACGCCTATCAGGCAGCCAGGTTCGGCGACTTGTTTGACATGAATCTGCCTTCAGTCTACATCGGTCTGCAGTTAAACGTGCCTATATTTTCAGGCTTTCAACGCTTAAACCAGGTTCGACAGGCAAAGATTTCTGTTCAGAAAACAGACAACATGCTCAACATGGCGAAAAATGGCTTTCTCTTGCAGCAGCAGCAAGCGCGCACCACCTATCAGAATAGTATGAGAGCTCTTAACAACCAGAAAGCCAACATGGAACTTGCCAGGGAAGTTTTACGGGTTTCAAGGATCAAATACCAGGAAGGCGTTGGTTCCAGCATTGAAGTAACGCAGGCTCAGACCGAGCTGGAACAGGCAGAAAATAATTATATCCAGGCATTGTATGACGTACTGGTAAGTAAAGTAGATTTAGATAATGCCTACGGGCGAATCCAATAACCATTCATCACAACATATATTATGAAGAATTTAATTTATCTGACTGCAATCGTTCTTTTAGCAGCTTGTGCAAAGCCAAAGGATAAAAAAGCGGAACTGGAGAATTTGAAGAAAGAGCGGAATGAACTGAATGCAAAAATAGCTCAGCTCGAAAAAGAGGTGGGGGTAAAATCGGTGCAGGAGGTAAAAGATGTTTCGGTGGTCGAAGTAGTACCGGCAGTGTTTAAGAGTTATGTAGAGGTGCAGGGCAAGGTAGATGCACAGCAAAATGTTCAGGTAAGTCCCGAAACTCCCGGAGTAATCACTGCCATCTATGTAAAGGTAGGACAAAGGGTTAGCAAAGGACAGGTACTCGCTCAGTTGGATGACAAGGTGCTTCGCCAAAACCTGGCTCAACTGCAAACACAGTACAAACTTGCTAACACGCTTTATCAGAGACAAAAAAATCTCTGGGATCAAAAGATCGGTACCGAAGTGCAGTATCTAAACGCTCAAACCCAAAAAGAAGCAGTAGAAGATCAAATCCGAATGGTGCGTTCGCAATTAGGAATGTATAAAATTAATTCGCCTATTTCCGGTACAATAGATCAGATGGATCTAAAGTTAGGCCAGGCTGTTTCCCCGGGTATGCCTGGTATTACAGTGGTAAATGCTGCTAACCTAAGGGTAAAGGCAGAAGTTGCTGAGTCGTATGCCGGAAGAGTGAATACAGGTGATGAAGTGAACGTGAGTTTGCCAGATGTTCCGGACAATATCAGCACCAAAGTGACCTTCGCTTCAAAGGTTATTGATCCTGTTTCCCGCAGCTTTGATGTAGAGGTGAAACTTCCTTCGAAGAGTACGTACAGACCAAACATGCTGGCTGTCCTGAAGATTGCTGATTATATCGCGCCTCTGGCGATTTCAGTGCCTATCAATGCGGTTCAAAAATCTGAAAGTGGTGAATTTGTGTGGGTCGCCGAAAATGGAAAGGCAAAGCGCACTGATATCACTACCGGGAAAGTTGCCGATGGACAGGCCGAAGTACTGACGGGATTAAAACGTGGAGATAAAGTGATTACTGTAGGTTTTCAAGACCTAAATCCAGGCGAGCCTGTTCGGTTCCAGTAACAATATTATCTCCCCTCATCACAAACTAAGAAACGATGAAAGACGTATTCAAAGAATTTAAACCATCCAGTTGGGCGATAGATAATAAGATGGCCATTTATGTGCTGACGCTTATTGTTACCCTATTAGGCATCAACGCTTATAATAATCTGCCGAAGGAGAACTTTCCGGAGATTATCATTCCCAAAATATTCATACAGACAGTCTACCCGGGTACTTCTCCCGAGAACATGGAGAACCTCGTGACTAAGCAGATTGAAAAGGAGCTTAGAGGTATAAAGGGGTTGAAGAAAATCACCTCCAACTCATACCAGGATTTCTCTATGATTACGGCAGAGTTTAATACCGACGTGGAGATCGCGGATGCGAAGCAGCGCGTAAAGGACGCGGTAGACAAAGCTCGCCCCGACCTTCCCAATGACCTTCCGACCGATCCTAATATCCTCGATATTAACCTTTCGGATATACCCATCATGTTCGTCAATATTTCAGGCGACTATGATCTGAAGACGCTTAAAAAATACGCTGACGACCTTTCCGACAGGATTGAAAGCATGAAGGAAATATCTGGTGTAGACATCGTGGGCGCTCTTGAGCCAGAGATTCAAATCAATGTGGATCTGCAGAAGATGAATGCTGCGCAGATATCTTTCATGGATATTGAAAACGCGGTGCGGTATGAAAACATGACCATCTCCGGTGGAACGGTGAAAATGGATGGAGTAAGGCGGACATTGAACGTTAAAAAGGAGTTTAAAACGGCAGAGGAGATAGGAGGGGTAGTAGTCAAGACCCCTACGGGCGGATCTGTTTATTTACGGGATATCGCAGATGTAAGGGATTCTTTTAAGGAGCAGAACAGTTACGCTCGCTTGTATGGAAAGAACGTAATCACTCTCAACGTTAAGAAACGAAGCGGCGAGAACCTCATTGAGGCTTCCGATAAAATCAATGCTTTGATCGCAGAAATGCATGGCACAACATTGCCAAAGAACTTAAATATTACCCTTACGGGCGATCAGTCTGATCAGACACGCGTTACCCTGCATGACCTGATCAACACGATCATCATTGGATTTATCCTGGTAACCGTGATTCTGATGTTCTTCATGGGCGTTACGAATGCGCTGTTTGTGGCTTTGTCAGTCCCGCTGTCCATGTTTGTGGCTTTCCTAACTATGCCTGCCCTAGGTGCGTTGTTTGGCTTCAGCTTCACTATGAACATGATTGTGCTCTTCTCCTTCTTGCTTGGATTGGGCATTGTGGTGGATGACGCGATCGTTGTAATTGAAAATACGCACCGTATTTTTGATAATGGAAAAGTGCCTATCGTGAAGGCCGCGAAGATGGCCGCCGGAGAGGTGTTTTTGCCAGTGCTTTCCGGTACGTTAACAACGTTGGCTCCCTTTGTTCCGCTGCTGTTTTGGCCCGGGATCATCGGGGAATTCATGTTCTTCCTTCCGGTTACGCTCATCATTACCTTGTTGGCTTCCCTTTTGGTTGCATATATCATCAACCCAGTATTTGCAGTCGATTTTATGCACCCTCATGACGAGCATGAGCATGCAAAGCCTACACTTAACAGGTCTGTTAAAAGGACTTTGCTGGTCTTCCTTGGGATCGCGGCTGTGTCTTACCTGTTTAGTTTTGGAATGGGGAATTTCGTTGTATTCCTGGCATTGCTTTATCTGCTAAACCATTTCTACTTATCAGGGGCGGTGAAGAATTTCCAGGAGAAAATTTGGCCTCGATTTCAAAACAGATACGTACGAGTTCTCACCTGGGCCCTTGATCGCCCGAGAACTATGATTCTCAGTACGGTTGGTCTGTTCTTCTTCTCCATTATACTGACTTCAGTAGTACCTCCAAAGGTTGTATTTTTCCCTGAAGCTGATCCCAACTTCATCTACGTATATGTTCAGTTGCCTGTTGGAACTGACCAGGCCTATACAAATGAAGTGGTTAAAAAGGTGGAAGATCGTGTGACGAAGGTAGTCGGCCGTGATAATAAGATCGTCTCTTCCATCATATCGAACGTTACAGTGGGGGTAACAGATCCACAAGATGAAGATCAGGGAGAATATCCTAACAGGGGAAAGGTGACGGTTGCTTTTGTCTCTTTTGGAAAACGTGACGGAGAAAGTACTTCCTTATATCTGGATAAAATCCGAAATGCAGTGAAAGGTATTCCAGGAGCTGAAATAACCGTTACCAAGGAACAGTCCGGCCCACCAACGGCAAAACCTATTTCTATTGAAATCACAGGTGATAACCTGGATTCTATAGTGAAGGCGTCTGACAGATTGAAAAAATACCTTGATGCGAAACAAATTGCAGGAGTGGAGGAGCTGAAGTCGGATTTCATGAACAACAAACCTGAGATCATTTTTGATGTAGATCGCGAAAGAGCAAACCGGGAAGGAATTTCAAGTGGACAGGTAGGTTTAGAACTTCGCACAGCGGTATTTGGAAAGGAAGTGTCTAAGTTTAGAGATGATGACGAGGATTATGAGATTAACGTCCGGGCTCAGGAAGATCAGCGCAACAATCTACAGGCCTTGAGAAATTTAAAGGTTACCTATCGGGATATGGCGTTAGGAGGGCAAATTCGTCAGGTACCACTTTCAGCATTTTCCGAAATTGACTACGTCAACACGTACGGCGGTATCAAGAGGAAGCAGCAAAAGCGAATTATTATCCTTTCTTCCAATGTTTTGGGTGATTACAACCCCAACGAAGTAGTTGCAGCAATTCAATCGGAAATCGATCAATTTAATGCACCGGATGGAGTAGAAATTAAGATGGCCGGGGAGCAGGAAGAGCAGATGGAAACTGCCGCATTCCTGGGCTCTGCCTTAATGTATGCCTTTGGTTTAATTCTCATCATTCTGGTGTTGCAATTCAACTCCGTTAGTAAGCCGCTGATTATCCTAAGTGAGATTTTGTTCAGTGTGATTGGGGTATTGTTGGGAATCATTATCTTCCAAATGGAAATGTCTATTGTAATGTCAGGAGTAGGGATTATTGCCCTTGCGGGAATAGTTGTTAGAAATGGAATTCTACTTGTAGAGTTTACTGATTTGATGGTGCAGCAGGGGATGAGTGTAAAAGAGGCTGCCATCGAAGCCGGAAAAACAAGGATGACTCCGGTATTGCTTACTGCCACCGCCACAATGCTGGGATTGATTCCTCTCGCTGTTGGTTTGAATATCGATTTTGCAAAACTCTTCAGCGAGTTTAACCCTCACTTGTACTTTGGAGGAGATAACGTAGCCTTTTGGGGGCCACTTTCATGGACCATGATTTTCGGTTTGAGCTTTGCAACATTCCTTACACTGATCTTGGTTCCGTGTATGTATGTAGTGTCCGACAGAAATTCAAAACGGGTGAAAAGTTGGTTCAGGCGCTCGCCGAAATAAAATTCGCAATTTTACAATCGGGTCTGCTTCCTTCTGGGGGCAGACTTTTTTATTTATCGAGAGTAGGATAGTGTTATGGAAGGGGAGAAACTAAAAAAAGCCGCCCACAGGGCAGCTTTTTATTTCAAGTTTTGCTTTCTAATTAGTGAGCAGCTGGAGCAGCAGCAGTATCAGTAGCACCTGCAGCAGCAGTATCAGTAGTAGCAGCAGCAGCAGTATCTACAGTCATTGCAGTATCAACAGCAGCAGAATCAACAGCTGAAGAATCACCAGCACCTTCTGATTTGTTACCTGAACAAGCTGCAACTGACAAAGAGATAGCTAAAGCAGCGAAACCGAATTTGAATAGATTTTTCATTTTTTGGGTTAAAGTTTAATGATTAAACAAATAATATTTACTGATTAATACCCAGCATTTAAAAAGGTAACCTCTGGTTTGATAAAATTTTTAATTTTTTTTTTACTTATCATTGGGTTACAATTACCACGATAGCGTATTAAATAGTGAGCAACGAGATAAAAAGGTCAGTACCAACGGATAGTGAAGTTATATTGGGTATTCTGAATGGCTCAAAAGATGTCCTGGAAAAAATTTACAAGGCACATTTCCCGATGATTCTGCAACTAGTTGTAATGAACAGCGGAACGGAGGATGATGCAAAAGACGTTTTTCAGGAGTCTATAATAGTTCTTTATGACAAGGTGAAGGGTGGCAACTTCGAGCTGAACAGTAAACTGAAGACATTCATTTATTCAGTATGCCGGAGACTCTGGTTGAAACGTTTAAGTCAGATGAGCAGAAATAGTGGGAATATCCGAGATTACGAAGATATTATCCCTGTGGAGCACGATTTGGAGAAACACGAAGAGCGAGATCTGCAGTTCAAGCAAATGGAGGCGTCTCTGCATCGGCTGGGTGAACCTTGTAAAACTATTATTGAGGACTTTTATATCAATAGCAAATCGATGCAGGAGATCTGTGCAAAGTTTGGTTATACCAACGCTGATAATGCAAAAAATCAGAAGTACAAATGTCTGCAGCGTTTGAAGAAATTGTTCTTTCAGGTTTAATTAACGCATTGAAATGAAAATGACAGAACGTATTGAGGCTTATTTGAGGGGAGAGATGACAGCTGAAGAGAAAACAGCTTTTGAAGAGTTGAGGGCCTCTGATCCGGTGTTGGACCAAGAAGTAGTAGTTCACAAACCCTTTTTGGAAACGCTGCATGAGTTTGGTGAAAAGAAAAGGCTGCTGTCTGAGATGAACGCCATTCATGAGCAACTTGATGTTGCGGCCATCCGGGAAGAAGTTATCCCTAAGTCTACCATTATTCGCACACTTTGGACTAAGTACCGTATGAATGCGGCCGTAGCTGCATCTGTAGCTGTTGTAGCAGTCTTTGCTACCTTGCTAACCACAGGATATTTCGCGAAAACAAACTCTATTGCATCTGGCTATAATGCTCTTCGCAGGGAGATGAGTAAAGAGGTGGATAGGAAAATTCAGCGCTCAAAGAATGAGCTAATGAAGGATATTAATGCAGGATCTGCCCGTAAAGGCCCTGCTGCTCCAAGCACTTATACAGGAACCGGCTTTGCCTTAACTGCAAGTGGATACATTGTAACAAACAATCATGTTATCGATGGCGCTGATTCAATATATATCCAGGACAAAAACGGAAATTCGTATAAAGCGAAGAAGGTTTACGGCCATCCTCAATATGATATTGCCGTTCTTCAGGTGGTAGATCTTAACTTTTCGCCATTGAGATCCTTGCCTTACACCTTCAAAAAGCAGTCTTCTCGCTTAGGTGAAAATGTATTTACCTTGGGTTACCCGAGGGAAGATGTGGTTTTAGGGACAGGCTATGTGAGTTCGAATACCGGCTACAAGGGCGATACGGTTCAGTATCAAATTGATATTTCTGTTAATGGTGGAAACAGCGGAAGTCCACTTCTAGATAACAAGGGTAATGTAATAGGAATTATTAGCGGAAAGCAAGATAACGCAGATGGAGCATCTTTCGCAGTAAAATCTAAATACCTCCTGGAAGTGTTGGAGGATCTGCCAGAGGAGGTTAGATCAGGGATAAGCTCAAATAAAAAGAGCTCGTTGGCGGGTTTAAGCAGAGCAGATCAAATTGAGAAGATTCAGGACTACGTTTTTGTAGTGAAGGTATACTAGAAAAATGTTTCAAGTTTTTAGAGAGCCTTTCTGATTGCAGAAAGGCTCTTTTTTTGTTGAAGGTTGTTTTACCTTGATGTCGATCAACCGCGATTTTACCTGTCCAGTTCTCCTAATACAATATCGATAGAGCCGATAATCGCGACCACATCTGCAATCAGTATACCTCTGCTGATTTCGGAGATAACAGAAAGGTTATGAAAACTGGGAGCTCTCGCCTTTACCCTTTTCGGGATTTCACTCTTTCCGTCTGTTATAAAGTAGTATCCAAGCTCTCCCCGAGGACTTTCTGCCCGGAAGTAGAACTCCTGTGCTTTCGGAATGATCTTCTTAGGAAGTTTCGCCCTTGGGTCGAAATCGGGGGTTCGTTTGAGGTCTGACTGTAGGCGATCCAAACACTGCTCAATAATGACAAGGCTTTGCTCGATTTCGTCCACTCTCACCTTGAACCTGTCCCAGCAATCGCCAGTGGTGCCCATTTCGCCTTTTCCTATCGGTACGTCGAACTCCAGTTCCGGATATACCGAATAGCCATCAACTCTTCGCAGATCCCATTTTAAACCCGAAGCTCTTAACATTGGTCCGGAACATCCGTAGCTAATTGCAACATCCAACGGTAATATCCCTACATTCGCAGTCCTGGAGATAAAGATCTGATTGTCTGTCAGCAACTCATTCAATTCGCCCATCTTCGGCTTGAAGTAGTTCACAAATTCCCGGCACCGTTCTTCAAATCCAACCGGAAGGTCGTAAAATAAACCACCTACCCATATGTAATTGTAGAGCATCCTCGAACCTGAGGCCCATTCCAGCATGTTCATGATATGCTCTCTATCGCGGAAGCACCACAAAAAGGGAGTGAAAGCCCCAACGTCTATACCATAGGTTCCCAAAGCAATCAGATGAGAACCAATGCGGTTTAGCTCCGACACTAATACCCTAATATATTCTATCCTTCTTGGGATCTCCTTTTCGATACCTAGCATTTTTTCAACTCCCATCACCCATGTATGAGCGTTGGTCATCGAAGCCAGGTAGTCCATGCGGTCGGCAAAGGGAATAGTTTGCTGGTAGGTGAGGTTCTCCGCATGCTTCTCGAAGCACCGGTGCAGATAGCCCATGTGCGGAATTACCTCCTTTACGATCTCTCCATCTGTTATCAGCTCCAGGCGTAGCACCCCATGCGTGGAAGGGTGCTGAGGGCCCATGTTTAGAATCATTTCTGTCGACTGAGCCTCAGCGATCAATTTCTCATACCGAGTCTTATATGTTTTGCCTGTAACTGCCGATGTTAAAGTCTCCATTAAAACTATTAAACTTTTATTCCGTGGTAATATTCCTGGGCCTTGTAGTCTTTTCTAAGTGGGTAACCCTCCCAGTCGTCGGGCAAAAGAACCCTTCTTAAATCAGGATGATTCTCAAAATGAATGCCTACCAGGTCAAATGCTTCTCTTTCGTGCCACTCGGCAGTGCGCCAAACTGAACTTACAGAAGGGATGGAGGGAAGTTCTTCGCGACTTCTATCGTGGTACCTAACTACCTTAAGTGCCAGCTTGTGCTTATACGGGATTGATGTGAGATGGTAAGCAACGCCAAACATATTTTCCTCGACTCCATAATCAATACCTGATAAACAATCCAGGTAGTCGAAATATGTCTTCTCATTATTCCGGAGCTCGAGGCAAACCTCGGCGATCTTTTCGGGCAGAATAACTAACGTAGGCTGATTGACATGCAGTTCCTCCCTGACAATAACTTCTGCCCCAAATTTTTCTATTAGTATATCTTTTATTTCCTCAAAACTCATATCAGGGAGCTAGGCGTACAATTTTCCAGGTGTTCTTATTCGTTTTCTTATAAACAATCCGGTCGTGTAACCTTCCGGGCCCGCCTTGCCAGAATTCAACTATTTGCGGTTTCACAATATATCCTCCCCAGTGCGATGGTTTTGGCACTTCCTTATCCTGATACTCTGTTTGTAGGCGCTCCAGAGCGCTCTCCAGCACTTCTCTGCTGCCAACTTCCTGGCTTTGCTGAGAGGCAAGGGCACCCAATTGGCTTTGTTTAGGCCGCGAGTGGAAGTATCTTTCTGAGTCTTCTTTACTTACCTTTTCAATATGCCCTTCAATTCGAACTTGTCTCTCCAGCTCCCCCCAGAAGAATAGTAGAGCGGCATTCGGATTTTTATTGAGCTCTCTACCTTTTCGGCTCAGGTAATTCGTGTAGAATGTAAAGCCGCTCTCATCAAAGCCCTTCATCAACATTATCCTGGCTGAGGGTTTTCCATCAGGGGTTGCTGTAGCTACAGTCATGGCATTAGGTTCAAAAATGCCCCCATCCATTGCTTCAGTAAACCACTTCGCAAATTGACTGATTGGGTCGGGTGCGACTTCGTTTTCACTCAGTCGGGCAGCTTTGTATTCCTGCCGTAGATTTTGGATTGTTTCTTTACTTAAGGCCATTTACTGCAAACTTACTAATAGAAATATTTTAAACGGCATTCACATCTCAGATCATTGTAAAAACATATATTAGAAAGGGATTGTTAAAGAATTTATGCTAAATCAGATCAAACCAACAACAGGTAGTTTATTAATTTCGGAGCCCTTCATGCTGGATCCCAATTTCAAACGTTCGGTGGTTTTGCTTGCTGAACATAACGAGGAAGGGACGGTGGGCTATGTGCTAAACCAGAAAAGCGATTTTTTGCTAAGGGATATTATTACTGAATGTCCTGAAGCTAATTATCCCATTTATGTTGGTGGCCCTGTGGGTACTGATGCCCTCCATTTTGTTCATCGTTGTTTTGACAGAATGAACAGTGGTACTGAAATAGCGAAGGATATTTACTGGGGAGGCAATTTTGAGACGTTGAAACTTTTGATCAATAATAATCAGATAGACGAAAGTGAGATTCGTTTTTTTGTAGGATACTCAGGCTGGGATGTTGGGCAACTGGACCGGGAACTGGAACAAAACTCGTGGCTGGTAACGAATAAGTATAATCCTACTTTTTTATTTACTGATGAGGAGGAAAACTTGTGGAGAGATATTGTAATCGGCCTTGGGCCTAAGTACGCTCATATTGCGAACTTTCCGGAGAATCCCTTATGGAACTAAGTATGTAATAAGTTGAAATGTGAATCATGACCATTCACATTTCAACGAATCTACTAATGGTTTCCTTCCAATTCCCTCGCAGTTTCCTCTATTTTCTTTTTCAAATCCTCTTTATAGTTTAAAAGATTCTTTGCAATCACTTCATCTGCAGTTCCCAAAATTTGAGCAGCCAGCAGTCCCGCATTTTTTGCAGCATTTAAGGCCACTGTAGCTACAGGAATGCCATTAGGCATTTGGAGGATGGAAAGAATGGAGTCCCAGCCATCGATAGAGTTGGATGATTTTACCGGTACTCCGATAACGGGCAAGTGAGTGATAGAAGCAACCATTCCCGGAAGATGGGCGGCGCCGCCAGCACCTGCAATAATTACCTTTAGACCTCGCTCTGCTGCGGTCTTAGCGTAATTAAACATTCTTTCCGGAGTACGGTGGGCAGATACTACGGTTATTTCATATGCTACCCCCATCTCTTTCAATATATCGGCAGCATCCTGCATGACAGGTAAATCTGACTTGCTGCCCATTATTATGCCTACTTTAATCATTTGACAGTTGAATTTTTTGGATTTGATTGTAAAGATGAATCGGCTAAACGATTACCTTCAATTTTTTCTGCACATATCTCGCTTTTGAAATCGCACTTTCACGATCCTCGTCCACAATGGTAACGTGCCCCATTTTTCTAAATGGCTTGGTGAATTTTTTACCATAGAGATGTACATACACCCCCTCAAGTTTTAAAATATCTTTGATTCCCTGATAGTCAGCTAAACCCTCATAGCCCTTTTCGCCCAAAAGATTAACCATCACTGCATGCCCGATGGTCCGAGTGTCACCAAGAGGCAGATTAAAGATTGCCCTGAGGTGCTGATCAAATTGAGAAGTGTAATTGCCTTCGATGGTCTGGTGTCCTGAATTATGTGGACGAGGAGCAATTTCGTTTACCAGCAGCTTTCCGTCTTTCGTTAAAAACATCTCCACCGCTAGCAATCCTGTGATTTTGAACGTCTCTGCTACCTGAAGAGCGAGCAATTCCGCCTGCCTTTCCAAATCAGCAGACAGACTGGATGGTGAAATAAGAAACTCTACCAGATTAGCGTCGGGATTAAATTCCATTTCTACACATGGGAACGCTTTTGTTTCGCCATGCTCATTTCTTGCCACAATTACTGAGATTTCTTTTTCGAAATCTATCCATTCCTCAATAATGCTGGGAGCCTCAAAGGCGCCTTCAAGGTCAGCAGCGGATTGGATCTTGTATACACCTCGGCCATCGTAGCCATCTTTCCTCAACTTTTGGATATAGGGATATTGTAATGCTGCGTCTTTAAGTGCTTCTTTCGAAGATATCAGCTGATAAGGTGCTGTAGGAATATTGTTTTGCTTGAAGAACTCCTTCTGTAAGCCCTTATCCTGGATCAGTCGGATTACCCTTGGCTGAGGATATACAACGACGCCTTCTTCCTCTAGTTTTTGAAGTGCGTCCACATTTACCTTTTCAATTTCAATTGTAAGGAGGTCAACTTGCTTCCCGAAGTTATAAACGGTCTCGTAATCGGTGAGGGATCCTTCGGTGAATTTGTCGCAGAGATTTTTGCAAGGGGCGTCAGGGTCAGGGTCAAGAACGCGTACACTTACGTTATAATTGATAGCTTCCTGGATCAGCATGCGCCCTAATTGTCCGCCTCCTAGAATGCCTAAACGTAAATCGCCATAAAATGCTTTCATCGGTACAAGTTTACGTAAAACTAAGGAATTTATAAGACGAGAGGGGCCTTGATTTGCCCCTCTCGTCCTATTTGCTTGTCAATAAGCTCTCTTCCTGGATCTTTTTCTGAAGTTCGAGGATCGATCCGATTAAAGATTCGGGCCTCGGCGGGCAGCCTTGCACGTAGACATCTACGGGAATAATTCTGTCTACGCCTTTTACTACGTGGTAGCCGTGCTGCCAATAAGGACCTCCACAATTGGAGCAGGATCCCATTGAAATTACATATTTCGGCTCTGGCATCTGCTCATAAAGCGTCTTGATTCGCTCTGCCATCTTGAAAGTAACTGTGCCCGCAATGATAATCACATCTGCTTGTCGGGGAGAAGGTCGGGGGAACACACCAAGTCGATCGAAATCGAAATTCGATGCATAAGAACCCATCATTTCGATGGCGCAACAGGCTATACCAAAGCTAACAGGCCAAAGTGACGACAGTCTGGCCCAATTTAAAAGATCATCTAATTTGGTGACAATTACGCCACCATCTTGTTGCATTTTATCAAGACTCATTTTGCTGCTTTCTGAAGGTGGGTTTAAACGCAGGTTTTGGCGCTGTGGTTGACGTTGCTGATGCCGCTGAAATTGTTTCATCGGCAGCGGTAGCCTGAGAAGGTCTCACTGCGTATACCTCATTGTTTATACGTTCATATAGTGATCTTGGTATAGCTGTATCTACAGTAGGTAATTTTTGCTCCGGTTTTATCCAGTCCAGGTCTCCCCGAACCCAAACATAAACGAGTCCGAGTAAAAGTATTCCCACAAAAATGAACATTTCAGTAAGGGTTAGCCATCCCCAGGACGGTGTTGCTGCCAGCAGACTTTTCTGCCCAAATACAGTTGTCCACGGAAAAATGAACACCATCTCTACATCAAATAGCAGGAAGACAAGAGCAATTACGTAAAAACGGGTGTTAAACTGTACCCACGAGTTTCCGGTTGGTTCTTCCCCACATTCGTAGGAGCTTAATTTAAGAGGTGTGGGCTTGTTAACGGCAAGAAGTTTTGAAATAAACAGGGTTACCGACACCAATATGATGCCTATTATTAAATAGATAAACACCTTTCCAAACTCTGTAAGCTGTGAAACCTGCTCCATGCCTGCAAATTTATGGAAAATTATTGTAGGCGGTTTCTCCGGGACGAAAAAGACATGTCTCTTACAATTACTGAAATAATTTGAGTAATATTAAAAGGTGCTTTGGATATTAATAAAAATGCCCCTATATTTGCACTCTTGTTTTTAAAAGCTACAATTTTGATATAAAGTCATGAAAAGAACATTCCAGCCTTCTCAGAGAAAAAGAAGAAATAAGCATGGTTTCAGAGAGCGTATGGCCACTGCAAACGGTAGAAGGGTATTAGCGTCAAGAAGAGCCAAAGGCAGAAAAAGATTAACTGTATCTGACGAGCGTCGTCATAAAGCATAATTTGATTGCAGGCGTTCCACATTATAGTGGGCTGCAGGTAAATTGCAGTAAAGCTTAGTTCAATCAATAATGTATACATTTAAAAAAGAAGAACGATTATGTAGTAAAAAGCTTTTAGAAAGGCTTTTTCATAATGGTTCTTCTTTTCTTTTATACCCTTTCCGCATAGTTTATCTGCCAGAGGTTCTCCCTGAATCTTTAAACAGCCAAGTGGTTATTGGGGTTTCCAAGCGGAAGTTCAAGCGGGCGGTCGATCGCAATTTAATCAAACGCAGAATACGCGAGGCCTATAGACTTAATAAGGAAGAGGCTCTTTATGCCTTTCTTCGGGATAATCAGCTTCAACTTGTTTTTTCTATCAATTACGTTGGTAAAGAGATAGGTAGTTTCAAATTTATTGAGAAGAAGCTTATGGCGGCTCTCAAGCAATTGGTAAAGGCAAATGCTCAAAGCGATAGTTGACGGTATTATGTGGGCGATCAGTGCTGTCTTCCTGATTTTAATCCGGCTTTACCAATATTTGCTTTCTCCAATTCTCGGTGCATCCTGCCGATATACGCCAACCTGTTCTCAATACGGAATCGAAGCTATTAAGAAACATGGCCCCTTTAAGGGCGGCTGGTTGACTATCAAACGAATCGGTCGCTGTCACCCCTGGGGAGGACATGGTCATGACCCTGTTCCATAAATAATTTCCTTTCATTCCTCCTTATTTGCATCTTTGCCCCACAATGGCACTGATCTTACAAATAGAAACTTCCACTACTTCATGTTCTGTAGCGTTGGCCCAAGATGGCTTGCTGCTGGCGGTTAAGGAACAGACAGAACGCAATATACATGCTAGTCATATAACGGTTTTTATTGAGGAAGTATTGAAATCAGCAGGCTATACCGCTAAAGATCTTGATGCGGTGGCAGTATGTATGGGACCAGGGTCTTATACTGGATTGCGCATCGGGGTTTCGACAGCAAAAGGATTGTGTTATGCACTAGACATTCCCCTTGTGGCTTTGAGTACTTTAAAGGTAATGGCAGCAGGACTGGTGAAGCAATTTGAAGATAAAGACGTTCTTCTTTGTCCGATGATCGATGCAAGGAGAATGGAGGTGTATACCGCGTTATTTGACAAAGCATTGGAGGAAATAGCAGCTGTCGAGGCTAAGATCATAGATGGAGAATCTTTTGCGGACATCCTCGCAACCAGAAAAGTGGTTTTCTTTGGTGACGGGGCAGAAAAATGTCGCGAAATGTTGGGAGATCATCCTAACTCGATATTTGTGAATGATTTTAATAATTCAGCTGCTCATGCAACGGCCATGGCTTACGAGAAATTCAAGTTGGCGCAGTTTGAGGACGTTGCTTATTTCGAGCCCTATTATCTGAAGGATTTTATCGCAGGAAAGCCTAAAGCTCAGTAAGCGGGACTACTCCGTTTCTTGTCCCTTCTTTTTCTTTTCTTTAGCCTGTTTTTTATCCTTTTTCTCTTCCTCGGTTTTCTTTGTGAAAATCCGGTTGAACAGCCCCTGAAATTCTACGTTCTTGACGCCATAAATGGTGTTAGCATTCTGATCTCTTTCTAGAATCCGCCCAAATTTCATAGACATTCCCAGATATGCTGAAGCACCTAAAGACCCGCCTCCCATGCTTTGATCAGGATTCGAAAGCCCCCTTGCTGCCCTGTAGGTGTTAAAAAGCTGATCGCTTCCCATGAAGAAATCAAAATTGGGGCTTCTGAATAAGAACTGTCCTCCCAGCATAAAAACCTGTTGGAAGTTGTAGCCAGTTAGCAGGCTGAAGCCAAAATTGTTCAACTTATACGTGTTTATCAGCGTCGCATTGCCGCCGGGGAAGAAGATGTTTTTGGATATGATGAGGTTGGGGTGGTAGTTATTGAAGCTTCTGTTGACAAGGATTTCTGCTTTCCCATTAATAAATGTGTTGATTGCAGAGGTGTCCGGATCGTCGAAAACTTTCCTCTTGATTTCTTCCTGGAATCTCTTTGTAGCGCCTGCTGACGAAGCGTTGGTTATACTAACGTTGGTGTTGAAATTATAGAAATACGAGTTTTTCGTCCAGCGAATAGCGCCCAGATCCTTGAGATTTCCCATAAAATACCAGCCACTTCTTGTTCGGTAATTGGCACTTAATGTTATTGCCAGACCTGGATTGCGGAAGCCAGGCTTGTAGGGAATCGCGCGAGCATCAGTGAAGATGAAATTGGATTTATAAAAGCCTCTGACAGAGGCATTGAAGCTTTTCGCAACCGTGTCAACACTAATTTCTGATTTGTCTATAGATAATTTACTGTACGCAATCCCGCTGAGGTAGCTCAGCTTTGCTCCAAATGCTAATTTCCTGTTGTAATTCTCGCGATAGCTAAGGCTAAATTGGTGGTACGCTATAGCCTGCCCGCTGTTGTTAAAGATGTTTTCATTTTCTTTAGTCGGATCGAAAAGTCGGTAGTTGTGAAAAATGGCGAAAGTGCCATTGCTAATGTTTGTACTACCTTCTGCTTTTACTTGCCAGGAGAGGCCGAGTTCTTTGTTGTATTGCGTGGCTAAATGTTTTCTCAGCATCAGTAGGTAGGTGTTCTCGCTGGTGAAAATCCTGTTTTTTTCAGGACTGTTAATATCGACACTTCGCGCATCAATCTCTCTTTCCTGAAGCATTTTTTCGATGGTTGTCTTTGCCGGTCCCTTTGCAGAGATGGAAAGCCCTCCATTAGGGATGAAAAAGTTGAAGGCAATACGGCGGCTGCTGTCTGTTACAAAAGTTCGGTGGGAGGGGTTCTCGAATGCATCATACAAGGTACCTGTATTGTACAAGCCCAATTGCTGGGCTTTAAGGGTACCGGCAGCAAAAAGCATCAGGCAACAGATCCCAATCTTAACTTTTATTCTCACAATTTAAAGGCGTATAGCTTGTTGTCTTTCTTTGTGCTTAGGAGATATTTGATCCCGTTGCCTTTAATTGTACCGACAGAAAATAAGCCGGTCCCTTCGGCAGGGAAGCCTTTTACCAAACTCCCATCATCATTGAATAAAAATAGTTTATTCTCTTGGCTTAATGAAATTCCAATCTGGTAGAAATATTGGTTAGTGTTGAAAAACTGGGGTCTTGATTTGACTTCCGCGGGGAACTCGTAATTGAAAATTGGATTCCCCTCCGCCGTCATAACATTCAAGTGATTTTTGTCTACAAGTATTAACTCCGGCTGCTCATCCCCAGCTACATTTCGGCTTTCGAAATAGTGATTGCTGGTATATGTGCCAAGGGACACTTTTTCCATTTGCCCATTCGGGGAAATGCTCAGAAGCGCTCCGGTCGCATCGGTAGTGATAACTCTAGTATCGGCGGAAGTTGTACCGGTTTTTATGAAGATTGGGTTTTTTAGTCCTCCAGAGGATGAAGCTGTTGTTTTTGAGATCAAGGTCCCGTTTTGATTGTAGAAGTAGATTCTTCCGGTCGTAGTGCCGGCGATAAGATACTTCACGTTTCCTATCTCCACCGTTTTCAAGTCAAACAAGATCCTCGAGTCAACCGACTTATTCCATCCTTCTATCGGTTCTCCCCGCGTATTGTAGGCCATAACTACGTTTCCAGCAGGAATAAATAAAGAGGCGCTGCTCGGATCAGAGGTGGTAAGTGTGCCGCCAAAAGAGGCATTAAAAGGCAAATTTACAGGGAAACCTTCAAAGGGTTGGCCATTAGGGAGAAGGCGATAAAGCCGATTACTTGTGTTAAATATGATCGATCGATCATTGAGTTGTTGGAGACTGCCTAAAACCTTGTCCTTGAGTGAAATGGACCACTGTTTTTTGCCTTCCGGCGATATTGCCTGCAAAGTATTCGAGTTGTCTTGTACGAGAATTAAGTTCCCCGAATCGCCCTGTACTAGTTGCGGACTAATAACAAGCCGGCCGTTCAGATTGACCGACCAGTCGGCGTCCTTTTTCGCTGTTTCGTTCGGCTTGTAGTTCAGATAGAGGTTCGAGAAGAAGTGATCACCGTCTGCGCTCCATTGGTAGGACAGACCGTAGAAGTTCTGAAGTTTGTAATTCTTGTCGGAAAAAAGTTTTGAGTAGGCGGGCTTTAAATTTGCCGCGAAAGCTTTTTTCGAATTTTTTGTATTGATGAAGTAGAGGATATTGCTCTTGTTAGCTACCAGCTGATTGTACTGGGCGAACTCCGGTGTTTTGATCAGGAAACGTTGCTTTTCGTAATCGCTAAGATAACTCTGCACTACGCCGGGACTGGCCGATAAAATGAGATAATTGTCCCTTACGGCAAAAAAAGGACGAGAAAACGCTTTAAGAGGGTCGCCGAAATAGTAATAAAATATATTGGAGTGATTCAACTGACTCATGGAGGAACCCAATGAAGTGCTGATCAGTTGCAGTGTAAAGTTCACGGATCTTCCGTTTTTGAGTTTAATGATTGCAAATTTCTCCCTATCGGCACGTTCAACAACGATAAACTCGTTTCCAAGGAGGGGTTTCAAATCTTTCTCAAGATCGACACCATCCTTTGACTTTATGCTCGTCAATTGCGACTGCAATTTGCTGAGGTCTTTCTTTTTATTTAGATACGACCTTAAGCTATTCTGGAACCGATTTTGGTCTGAAAAACCGAAGGCGATGAAGTTGGAGGCGTCGTCAGGAACAAGGTTCTTGATGTCATTTTTCACCGGCTGCTGATTTAGATAGAGATTCATATAATTCAGGGAGCTGGTGTCTACTGTGCTTATCCCGCTAAACATGAGGGCATCACTCTTAAAATTCATGTTTAAAGAAGATATTCCTTTAAGTTTAAGTAGCAGAGAAGAATTTCCTACAGGTTTTCCTCGGGTGAAACTCGAAGCGAAATCAGAAAGCGTTGCGTGGTTGACGAACAGATTTACTGGCGAGTTTTGATTTCTGCTAACTGTCTTGTTAATCTCCCCAATAAAGTCGGCTTCCAGTTTTTTTCCTTCCTGATTTAAACTTTCCTGCAACAGCTCCTTTGAGTAGCTGCCTAACGCAACGCCCTTGTTGACAAAAAAGTAGAACTTTTTATCAACTGTGCCCAGTTGCAGCGAAAAAAAGCCTGCATCCTCCTTCGCTAACCTTACTCCTTTAAGTTCTTTTAGCAACTCCTGGATCTCTGCCGGAGATTGCTCTCCTTTCAGGTTCATTGAAAAAAGCAGATCGACTGAGTCGGCTTCGTTAGGGTGGAAAGACACAAAGATCTGATTGTCGCCACTAAGTTCCCTGAGATCCGGTTGTCGGAGAATCAATTCCTGGAGTTGCTGAATTTCCCCAGCTCTGCTTTCTCCTATAATAGCATCGAAAAGCTCGTAATCTTTAAAAATATCGTAGAAAGACTCGTCGTTACTAAAATTTAGTACCAGGGCGGCGTCGGCGGGAACTTGTTTTAGTACTTTCTCCAGATTATTCGCTTTTGCTGATATTTCTGAAAAGTACATCACTGCCATCGCAACCACCACCCCAAATAATACTAAAGTTAAGATTATTGCTTTTCTCATCAGATACTACAAAATTAACCTTTTAATGCCAAAGAAATCTTAAGCACGATTGTTATTTTAGCATCTTTGCGGACATTTATGAACAAGAAAATTCTTGCTACTGCCTGTTTTTTCGCAGCCCTGGCTGTAATTCTGGGAGCGTTTGGAGCTCATGGACTGAAAGGTCAGATTTCGTCCTCTGCTTTAGAAAATTGGAAGACTGCCGTCGACTATCATTTCTATCATGTTCTTGGCTTACTGTTCTTGTCAATTTTTCCCGGACGCGCAAGTAAGGCACCTGGACTTACTTTCTGGTGTTTCCTCATCGGGATCCTATTTTTCTCAGGTTCCTTATATCTTCTTTCAACCCGCGAAATTACCGGTCTGCAGGCTTCTTTTCTTGGTCCGATAACGCCACTGGGAGGGATGTTCTTCATCATAGGCTGGATCAGTTTATTTGTAGAGGCTATCAGAAGTAAATAATGCTTGAATTAAACTATGGCAAAGGCGGGCGGGTGACTTATTTCGTAGAGGTAATTCTGCCACTGGCGATCTCTAAAACTTATACCTACCGGGTGCCAAATGAAATGGCCGAGCGAGTAGGTATTGGGAAACGAGTGGTCGTTCAATTTGGCAAAAGCCGGATTTACACTGCCATAATCAACGCGATCAGCACAACGCCTCCTGAGCTTTACGAGGCTAAATATATTTTAGATGTCCTCGATAACGAGCCAATTGTTAACGAAAAGCAATTGCAGCTATGGCATTGGATCGCGGATTATTACATGTGCAATGTAGGAGATGTGATGCAGGCAGCTCTTCCTTCAGCTCTAAAGTTGGCCAGTGAAACGAAGGTGCTATTACTAAAGGATGTGCTTGTTGATAAGGCTGAGCTAAGCGACAAAGAGTTTTTGATAGTTGATGCACTTGAAATTCAGCCAGAACTGAAGGTGAGTGATATAGCGAAGCTGCTGGGTCAAAAAACAGTGTTTCCGCTTTTGAAATCCCTGTTTGAAAAAGGGGTAATTCATATTTCGGAGGAGGTGGTGGAGCGTTATAAGCCACGGAAGAAGTCGTTCCTCCGTATTAATCCTCTTTATGAAGCAGCTGAAGCCCGAAAGGAACTATTTGAGGCGTTAGAGCGTGCTCCAAAACAGCTCGACGCTTTCCTTGCATTCTTGAAGTTAAGCAAGCAAAACGGGGAGCTAACCCGGTCGGAGATTCAGGAGGAGTGCGGCTGCGGCCCGTCTGCAATAAAGGCTTTGCTGGACAAGGAGATATTTCTGCAGGAGGAACGGGTAGTAAGCCGGCTTGGCGAATCGGAGATTCTGGAACTGCAAAATTTCACCCTTAGTGCTGCTCAGGAGGAGGCGCTGGATAGCCTTCGGAGGCAGTTCGAGGAGAAAGATGTAGCGCTGTTGCACGGATTTACCTCTTCAGGGAAAACCCAATTGTATATTCGGTTGATAGAAGAAGCCTTAGCGAAAGGGCGCCAAGTCCTTTATTTGCTGCCCGAGATTGCATTAACCACTCAGCTTATCGAAAGACTGCGATTGTATTTTGGAAATAGAATAGGAATTTACCATTCTAAATTCAGCGATAACGAAAGGGCCGAAGTCTGGAACAAAGTATTGAAGCAGGAATACGATATCGTGTTGGGTGCGCGGTCGGCTGTTTTTCTTCCCTTTTCAGGTTTAGGTTTGATTGTGGTTGATGAGGAACATGAAACCTCGTACAAGCAGTTTGACCCTGCTCCACGTTATCATGCCCGCGATACTTCTGTTTATCTTGCTCACCTGCATCAGGCAAAAGTTCTGCTTGGTTCTGCAACTCCCTCATTAGAAAGCTATCTGAACGCTAACACGGGAAAGTACGGCTTTGCAGAACTTAAAGAGCGGTACGGCAGCTCTCAGTTACCGGAAATCAACGTCGTGAATATTGGGGAAGAAACAAGCAAAAAGACAATACAAGGGCATTTTACCAGTGTGCTGGTAGCCGAAATGCAAATGGCCCTGGATCGGAAGGAGCAGATTATCCTATTCCAAAACCGGCGGGGATACACACCTGTCTTGATTTGCCGTACTTGTGGCTATCTGCCAAAATGTATCAATTGCGATGTAAGCTTAACCTTTCACAAGAGCACCGGAAAGCTACATTGCCACTATTGCGGCTACAAACAGGAGACGCTGAGCGTTTGTCCCGCCTGTGGTTCCGTTCATATTGAGCAAAAAGGCTTTGGTACTGAGAAGATTGAAGACGATCTGCAGTATATCTTTCCCGATGCCCGTGTTGCAAGGATGGACCTGGATACGACTCGTAGTAAAAATAGCTTTCAGCAACTATTGGCTGATTTTGAAGATCAGAAGATTGATATTTTAGTAGGGACGCAAATGGTAGCTAAGGGACTCGATTTTGGCAAGGTGACTGTGATCGGCATTATCAGTGCCGACAGCTTACTAAACTATCCCGATTTTCGTGCCTTCGAGCGAAGTTTCCAGCTTCTGTCTCAAGTAGCAGGAAGGGCCGGGAGAAGGGACAGGCCTGGAAAAGTTATTATTCAAGCCCACAATACCCAGCATAAAGTATTGGATCAGGTCATCAGAAACGATTATTCAAGTTTGTATGCTACCGAGTTGCTGGAGCGTAAAAATTTTCAATATCCGCCCGTTTATCGCTTTATTAAGCTAGATATTAAACATAAAGATCCCTTGCAGCTTAGCGAAATAGCGCTGCGCTTCGCTGGTGATCTTAGACAAAGCTTTGGATCTCGAATCCTGGGTCCGGAGGAACCTTTAGTAGGCAGGATCAGAAATTATTATATCCGCACTATTTATTTGAAGTTGGAGCGTAACGGCATCTCCGTGGCTAAAGTGAAAGAAGGACTAAGGGAGCTCTTGCAGAAGTTTGAAGCATCAAAGCTTAATAAAGGAGCTTTTGTTCAGATAGACGTCGATCCTTACTAGTCCTAGTCCTAGTAGTTCAATCCGAAATTATACTGTAGGGACAGCATATTTACCGGACGAAACAGAAACTCCCATTTCCTGTAGTCGTTGAAAGAAGGTGAGCGGTCAGCACCAGAGGTGGTTCTGTTCTGCTTTTCGTAACTGTAAAGAAAGCTGAAGCTTGTTTCTGCAGCCAGAGTAAAATGATTAATTACGTTGAACTTTATCCCAAGGAGCGGAGCAAAAGCAAATCCGTTTTTTAGGCTACGTACCTCGTATGACTCGAAATTAGCGGGATCTTTAGATGTTACCTGTCCTTTAAACGTATTTCTCCTATACCCTATGTCAGTTCCAAAATATGGCTGGACTAGACCGTAAACGAAATTGCGTTCAAATCCTACCCGTAAGTTATTATCTTCAACTTTTCCTGTTGCTTCCTGGCACCCTGCACACTCGTTATCAAAGCTCGTATCGAAAAAGCTATAGTTTCCTGAGATTCGATAGCTTACCTGGTTGTCGTTGTACTTCAAAATCAAACCGTTGAAATACCTTTTTCTAAATTCTTCGGGGTTAGTTTGGTTCAGGATCTTTGGGAATTCCTCTAAACTGAAAGCTTTAAGACCGATGGTATACGAATAAAGCGGTTGTGTACTTATGGTTAATCGTTTAGCTTTTGAGGGTCGGTACACCGTGTCAATACGGACAATCTGAGCTTGCGCAAGTATGGAAAGTAGAAGAAATAGAAATAAACTTAGACCGCGTTTCATCTATCGTTGTTTACGCCATAAAGAACGTAAACTTATTTTTCTCCTGCAATTTTTTTATGCTCATTCCTAATGCCATACGGGCAGGGGACGATTTATTGTGTTTAAAGTACTAAAGGAAGCGTATTTTTGTTTTGAAATGGCCTACAAGTTTGTTGATAATTATCGTGAAAAAGGTGCTCGCAAAAAGCTGGTGGCAGAGCTGCGGGACGTGAAGAAAATTGAGGATAAACAGGTTCTTGATGCAATCGAGCGGGTGCCGCGACACTTCTTTTTTGACGAAACTTTTTGGACGCAGGCCTATAAAGACATTGCCTTCCCGATAGGAGAGGGGCAGACAATTTCGCAACCCTATACCGTGGCTTATCAAACTCAACTGCTACATATTCACAAGGGTGATAAGGTGTTGGAAATAGGGACAGGTTCGGGTTACCAGACCTGTATTCTCCTGGAATTGGGGGCTACCGTGTACACGATTGAACGCCAGGATAAGCTCTTTGAACGAGCCAAATTGTTTCTGGGTAAGATGGGTTATCAGCCAAATTTTTTCCTTGGAGATGGATCAAGGGGGATTCCCGAACACGCACCTTACGATAAAATCCTTGTAACCGCAGGCGCCCCTTTCGTTCCTGAAACCTTACTTAAACAATTGAAAATAGGAGGTACGTGCGTTATCCCGGTAGGAGATGAAAAAACTCAAAAGATGATGACCATTTTAAGAGTCAGTGAAACGGATTATGAGCGCATAGAGCTCGATACCTTTCGCTTTGTGCCTCTCGTTGGCGATCAGGCTTGGTAGATTTCTATCGCTTCATTACCCGGTCCAGCTCAATCTTGCTTTCCCGTTCTTTAATGGTCTCGCGCTTGTCGAAGGTTTTCTTTCCCTGTGCCAATGCAATCTCCAACTTGGCAAAGCCGCGTTCATTAACAAAAAGCGCGAGCGGCACAATAGTAAAGCCTTTCTCTTCACTCTTGTCGCGAAGTTTCTTTAATTCTTTTTTATGCAACAGAAGCACTCTGTCTCGCTTTTGTTCGTGGTTGTAGAAGGAGCCGTGCGAATACTCCGCAATGTGCATGTTCCTGACGTACAACTGCTCGCCCAAAAAAGCACAAAAAGCATCGTTCAAGTTCGCTTTTCCTTGTCGGATAGATTTTATTTCCGTTCCGAGTAGCTGGATTCCTGCTACAAACTTCTCCAGTATATGGTATTCGAAGTAGGCCTTCTTATTTCTTATGTTTAAATCGTTTGCCATTGTGTTTTCTAAATGCCACCGGTCTCCTAATGTTTTAAACAATCAGAATATTCTCGGCAAATTTTTGTGAGATAGTGATGTTCTTCCCATTGATTGCAATTTCCATCGAACCATCGTAGGGTTGCCTGGAAAGAACATCAATGTGGGTATTAATACCGAGTTCCAGCTGACTTACGTACTTTAAGAATGCTACCGTATTATCTTTTACAGCTACCATCCGACAAGTAGTGCCTTCAGCAGCTTCAGACAGCGTTTTTTTGTAGGAAGGCTTTAGTTCTCCGCTCGCCGTCGGTATGGCATCTCCGTGAGGGTCGTATTCCGGAAACCCCAGAAATTTATCAAGCTTGTCTACCAGTTTCTGCGATTGGATATGTTCCAACTGCTCTGCCACTTCGTGAACCTCGTCCCAGGTAAATTCCAGCTTTTCATACAGGAACGTTTCCCATAGCCGGTGTTTCCTCAGAATTTCTATCGCTTTTTTTCTTCCCGTGTCTGAAAGGGAAATTTTGCCATACTTTTCGTAGGAAATCAATTGCTTTTCTTTCAACTTCCTTAGCATGTCCGTCGCTGTTGCGGGTTTAACTCCTAAATAACCAGCCAGTTCATTCGTTCCCGCCGCGTTCTTGTGCTCCACTTCAATGGTGATGTGAAGTAATGCCTTAAGATAATTTTCCTCTGTGAAAGACAGCATGGCGATAAAATTACGCAAAAAAAGAGATTTATAAATGTTAGATAAACCTAATTCAGGATGTTTTGTTAGTTTTGGTAGAATAATTCGATATGCGTTCGTTTCAATTTTTGCTTTTTCTAATTCTGTACGCTTTCCACGGAACTGCCCAGACTGCAACAGTTCACGGATCTGTAAAATCGGTGGAATCTCCTGTGCCTTTTGCTACAATTAAAATTGAGAATCAGCAATATGCGAGTTCTACAGATTCCGCCGGCCGCTTTCAAATTAGGGGGATCACTACAGGAAAGCACACCTTTCGTGTATCAGCCCTCGGGTTTTTACCTGCCTCGAAAACCCTCTTGATAAGTGAGGGAGATAGTATCAAGTTGGAGTTTGAGCTAAAATCAGATGCAAAAAATTTAAATGAAGTAGTGGTTTCCGGAACCTTAAAGGAAGTAAACCGCCTTGAAAGCGCAGTTCCAGTGGAGGTTTACAGTCCCGCTTTTTTTCGTAAAAATCCCACTCCCTCCATCTTTGAGGCCTTGCAAAATGTGAACGGTGTTCGCCCCCAAATCAATTGTAATATTTGTAATACCGGCGATATTCATATCAACGGATTAGAAGGGCCGTACACTATGGTCCTAATAGATGGAATGCCTATTGTCAGTAGTTTGTCGACTGTTTATGGCTTATCAGGTATTCCCAATTCCCTTGTCGAACGGATGGAGGTGGTGAAGGGCCCGGCATCTTCCTTGTATGGTTCAGAAGCGGTAGGCGGCCTGATTAACATCATAACTAAAAAGCCCTCTACTGCACCAGTTTTTTCTGCAGATGTCTTTTCGACTACTTGGAACGAGATTAATACCGATCTAGGCTTCAAGTTTAAAGCAGGCAAGGCTAACGTCTTGAGTGGATTGAATTACTTCAACTACCAAAACCCCGAAGATAGAAATAGAGATAATTTTACTGATGTTACCCTGCAGCATCGGATCTCAGCCTTTCAGAAATGGTCGTTCAATCGGGATAATAACCGGCTCTTCTCCCTCGCGGGACGCTACTTTTACGAAGATCGCTGGGGCGGCGAGATGAATTGGAAACCAGCCTTCCGAGGCGGGAGCACAGTCTATGGTGAAAGTATTTATACCAAGAGGTGGGAGCTGCTTGGAAACTACCAGCTCCCGGTGAAGGAGAAACTCCTGTTCTCTTTCTCGTATAACCATCATGATCAGAACTCGGTTTACGGGCTCACTAGTTATCAAGCCAAACAGCACGTTGCATTTTCTCAGCTTACGCTCGATAAGAAGATCCATAACCACGACTTGTTAGTCGGCGCCGCGGTGCGTTACACCCTATACGACGACAACACGCCTGCAACCGGCGGCGAACTTTATCAACCCGACAAGGTGTGGCTGCCCGGGGTATTTGTGCAGGATGAAATTTCACTGAGCGCTGAGCATAGTGTGCTTGCTGGACTGCGTTACGATCATAACTCTCGCCACGGCGATATTCTTACTCCTCGTTTTGCCTGGAAATGGAAGCTGAATGATGAGAACCTGATTCGCCTCAACGCCGGTACTGGCTTTAGAGTAGTGAATTTGTTTACTGAGGACCACGCGGCACTTACTGGTGCCCGAACAGTGGAGATACTGGAGGACTTGCGGCCTGAGAAAAGCTATAACGTCAACTTGAACTACATTAAAAAGATCTACACTAAAAATAATGACGCGATCACCTTCGACTTTTCTGGTTGGTATACCTACTTCAATAACCGCATTATCGCCGACTACGAAAGCCATCCGGACAAGATTATTTACGACAACCTGGATGGATTTGCAGTTTCCAACGGACTGAGCGCGAACCTTGAATTTTCGTCGAGTGGGGGAGTAAAGATCCTTTCAGGATTTACATTAATGGATGTATTTACAGTTGAAAGTACTTTTGGAGATAGAATACGGCAGCGACAAATGTTGACAGAGCCCTGGATGGGAACCTGGGCCGTCACTGTTCCTATAAAAAAAACCGGCTTTTCTGTTGATTACACCGGTAACATTTACGGTCCTATGCGCTTGCCTGTCTTGGAGAATGATCCTCGGAGAACCACTTCTCCTATCTGGAGTTTGCAAAATATTCAGCTCACGTTTGCGAGCCACCGAGGATTCGAGATTTATGGTGGTTTAAAGAACTTGCTCAACTGGACTCCCAATCGGAGTGCTCCTTTTTTAATTGCAGGTAGTGACGATCCTTTCGGGGAGGAATTCGACACTACTTATGTCTACGCGCCCAATCAGGGACTACGGGGATTTTTCGGGATGCGCTTGACCATTAAGAAATGAACCTCCGGTGGCTAATAGGATTACTAATGTTGAGCCTTGGTGTTTGTAACCAAGCGTCCGCTCAACTGCAGTTGAAGGATATCGTTGGTATTAACAATTGCCTGAAGAATAGGGAAAAACCTTTGGTCGTCTTCATCTATACTGATTGGTGCAAATACTGCCAGCTCATGAAGAAAACCACCTTCAAAGATCCAGACCTGGTAAAGGCACTGAATGAGAACTTTCAAATGATCTTTTTTAATGCGGAGGAAAAACGGGAGGTGAAGTTTGGAAGCAGGACCTATAAATATATTCCGCACGGATTAAATACGGGTTTCCACTCCCTTGCTGAGTTGATAGGAGAAATAGATGGGGGACTAAGCTTTCCTTCTATTTGTGTGCTCGATGCCGGGTCAGAAGTTCTTTTTCAAGAGAAAGGCTTTATAGAGCCAGCGTATTTACTGAAAGTGCTTAAAGCTATATCATCTTCTAAACGATTAGTACCGGGATCTTAACCCGGTGGCGAACCTCATCAAGCGTTGCTCCAAAAACCAAATCCTTTAACCCGGAATGGCCGTGAGCTCCCATGACTAAGAGATCAAGCTGGTTTTTTTTGCTTAGTGCTGCAATCTCCGAAGCCGCTTTTCCGAAACCAATGAGCACAGTGCCTTTGTATCCGAGCTTTTCGATATTTTCTTTGTATTTCTCAACGTTCTGAACATCGCTCTGCGTCTCAAAATCCATTACACCTTCTTTGTGATAGCGGGCGCCAGCCGTTTCGACAATGTGGATGAAGAAATATTCAGCGTCTTTGCCGCCCTGAACAAGCGCATGATGAATTGTCTCTTTGTCTTTCTTAGAGAAATCAACAGGGATGCCGATCCTTTTATAAGCAATATTTGCTATCGCAGCAATTTCGATAGCACTTCCATGAGGAATGTGAGAGGTAGAGCGCTGCGACTGCTGAATTAAGGGTACAACGATTACATAGACAAGCAGTAGGCCCACAGCTACGATAACGGGAAGAACCAGGGCATACAGCCACCAGCTGTTTGATGTACTCATCCACCCATAAACTTCTTCAAATACAAGCTTTACATTCAGTCCCACGATGATAAAAGCGCTGATCCAGGCCACGATTTTGACCCAGGGTTTGATCGCAAATTCACCCATCAGTTTCTTATCACTGGTAAAGTGAATGAGTGGAATAACGGCAAAACCGAGTTGTAAACTCAGTACCACCTGGCTCAAAACTAATAACTCTCCCAGGGCGTCCTCTCCGAAATAAAGTATAGTAAAAAAAGCCGGAGTGATTGCCAGGAGTCTCGTGATCAGTCTTCTCATCCAGGGAGCGATCCTCAGGTTAAGATGTCCTTCCATCACTATCTGGCCGGCAAGTGTTCCCGTTATGGTAGAACTTTGGCCGGATGCTATCAATGCAATAGCAAAAAGGGCAGGAGCAAGCGATCCAAAAATTCCTTCCAGCAATTTGTGAGCATCCTGGATTTCCGCCACCTCGAAATAGCCATTTTTATAGAAGGCTGTAGCCGCTAATATCAAAATGGATGCGTTCACAAAGAAGGCGAGGTTTAATGCCACTGCAGTGTCGATAAAATTATACTTAAGAGCTTCCTTAATCCCCTTGCTGCTCCTGTCTATTTTACGCGTTTGTACGAGTGACGAGTGCAGGTAGAGATTATGCGGCATTACAGTGGCTCCAATTATACCGATGGCAATATAAAGAGCATTTCCGGATAGAAATGAAGGTTCGAAGCCTCTTACCACTTCGGACAGTTCCGGTTTAATGATGAACATTTCTGCCAGAAAAGATAAACCGACTATAAAGACCATCGATACAATGAAGCTTTCCATCATTCTCATTCCCTTATTGAGCAGGAATAACAGCAGGAATGTATCTAAAATAGTAATGGAGATACCCCAAATAAGTGGTAGATCAAAAAGCAAATTTAAACCGATGGCCATTCCAATGATCTCAGCAAGATCGCAGGCGATAATGGCAATTTGAGCCAGGATGTATAGCGGAAAGTTGGCCCAGCGGGGAAAGGCGTTTCGTGAAGCTTGGGCCAGGTCCAAACCTTTCACGATACCCAGTCGAGTGCTTAACGATTGCAGAAGCAAGGCAATCAAATTTGACATGAGCAGCACCCAAATCAACCGATAACCAAATTGACTGCCTCCCGCAATGTCAGTTGCCCAGTTGCCAGGGTCCATGTAGCCGACGCTAATCAGATAAGCCGGGCCAATAAAAGCAAGAAGCTTCCGCCAACCTTTTTTCCCGGAGGTGCTGACCGAAGAATGAACTTCTTCTAATGACTCGCTGTATTTAGTTGATGCCATGAATTTTACCCTGTTTTACAAATCTAATAATTAAATTAGGTTAGTCTAAAAATAACAGAAGTATTTAATTTGTTTTAAATTGGCTGATATTTTCAGTTATGCCTTTTCAACCTGACAAGATAGATTTACAAATATTAAAGATTCTCCAGCAAAACGGTCGGATTACCAATTTGCAGCTGTCGGTAGAAATCGGACTTTCTCCAGCCCCAACTCTCGAGCGTGTCAGGAAGTTGGAAAATGCAGGAATTATTAAAAACTACCACGCAGTAATTGACGAAGAGGAGCTAGGCCTTGGTATCAAAACCTTCATTCAGGTGCAGCTTGACTTTCACAAGAGCAACACCATACAAACTTTTGCCGACGAAGTAAAGGATATCAAGGAAGTGGTGGAGTGTCACCACGTAACCGGCGGGTGTGATTTTATCCTCAAGGTTCATGTGAAAGATATTAAGGCTTATGAGAAATTGATTATGGAGAAGATCAGCAACATCAGTGTAGTTAAAACTTTTCAAACCATGATGATCCTTTCCACTAGCAAAAAGGATCCGGTAATGCCCTTAGAATACGAATAGAAGTATCAGGAAGCTCAGCCTTCTATTTGCCAGTCTATTTCTTTTTTCCCTTGCTCTAGTAAGAATTTGTTGGTTGCCGAAAAATGCCGGCATCCTTCGAAGCCCCTGGCGAGCGGTGAGGGGTGAGGGGCAGTTAAAATATGATGCCTATCGGCATTGATAAAAGCTGCTTTTGTTTGGGCAAACCTTCCCCAAAGAAGAAATACAATTCCTTCCCGCTGCTTAGCTAGTTTTTGAATTGCTGCATCCGTGAACTGCTCCCATCCTTTCTTTTGATGAGAACCTGCCTCGGTTGCTCTTACCGTCAGCGTCGCGTTGAGTAAAAGTACTCCCTGATCTGCCCACTTCGTTAAATCGCCGTGAGTAGGAATTTTGAACCCGGGAATATCTGCAGCAAGTTCTTTATAGATATTCCGCAGCGAAGGAGGTACAGTAACACCTTTTTGAACCGCAAAAGCAAGTCCGAAAGCTTGGTTGGGGCCGTGATAGGGGTCCTGTCCGATAATTACAGCTTTCACCTGATCAAAGGGAGTATGATTGAATGCATTGAAAATCAAGTTTCCTGGAGGGTAAACGGTTTTTCCCGAATCTTTCTCCGCTTGCAGAAAATTCCCGAGTCTTTTCATGTAGTCTTTTTCGAATTCCTCTCCTAAAACACTCTGCCATGATTCTTCTAGTTGAATTGCCATAATTCGCGGTTTTCTTGTTTAAGCGGCTAAATAAGCAGATATTTGCGCTCACAAAATAAAGATTTTTTAAGATGCCAAATATCGTAAGGTTAATTCTTGGATTCGCCCTTCTGGGATCAGCAATTGCGCTGATCGTTTTCGGTCATTGGGGCTGGGGGATCCTGGTTATACTGCTTTCCATTCTCGTGTTTGTAACGTTTTTCTTTAACGAAAAAATGCTTATAGCTCAGTTTTATCTCCGTAAAGAAAATATGGATATGGCTGAACAGTGGTTGTCAAAAATTAAGAATTACGAAAAGGAACTGATTAAGCCACAACAAGGTTATTACCATTTGTTGTTAGGATTGATCGAGTCACGCAGAGCGCCCATGCAGTCTGAGAAGTACTTCAAGAAAGCTCTGTCTTTGGGAATGACAATGGATCACAACATTGCACTTGCGAAACTTAGCCTTGCTGGAATAGCCATGGCGAAACGGAACAAACGTGAAGCTACTATGTATTTGCAGGAAGCTAAGAAGGCGGATAAAAACAAGCTTCTAGCAGAGCAGATCAAGATGATGCAAGGGCAGATGAGCCAGATGGATCGCACCGTTGTTCAACAGCGCGGCGGCGGCGGCTTCAGAGGCAGATAGAATTCAAAGCAAGATGAACATAAAAAAAGCTCCAATACGGAGCTTTTTTTATTTGTATGATTATCAGTTCAGAAGATGTCATTCTTTGCCAGTCTGACCGGACCGGATTTTATTTGTCGTCAAGATGATCGAAGTATTCACTTCTTTCAGCCTCTCTTCTGCGGGTGATGATGTCTTCATCGTCTGCAGCTGTACGAAATGAAGCAAATAAACCTTCTGCTTGAATTCGTTTTAGTAGGTTGTTGATGAATGATAAATCGAAGTCCTCTTTATTCAATTTAATCAAGTATTCGTTTTCTGTTATTTCAATGCTAGATAGTTTCATAATCACAATACTATTTTCAATATAAAGGTAATGGGGGAGTGTAAAGCGAAGATGTGCAGTTGATTAAGGTTTTGTTAATAAGGTTAGTACCCTGAAATACAAAAAGGCCCGCCTGTGAAAGACGAGCCTTAAAATTTTATGGATGCTCCTTATTCAAACCATAACATCACATCTTCCTTGGCTGGAACAGTGATATCAAGCTTCAATTTCTTTCTCATCCCGCCAAGGTCATTGAATACCTTGTTCGGATTTGCAGCCTTCAGTTCTTCAATGGTATTGAATCCCATCTTAATTAATACCGGAACCCACTCGGCCGGAACCCCGATCGCCTTAAAGTCGTCTACCGAAGCTACCTTCAGTCTCTTTTCCGGACGCATCTGAGGGAAGAATAGCACTTCCTGAATAGTGCTTTGGTTAGTCATTAGCATAACAAGGCGGTCAATACCGATGCCAAGCCCGGCAGTAGGAGGCATCCCGTATTCTAATGCACGTAAGAAATCTTCATCCATCGCCATCGCCTCTTCATCACCGCGATTAGCCAATAAAAGCTGATCTTCCAGACGAGCACGCTGATCCAGGGGATCATTCAGTTCAGAATAAGCATTGGCAATCTCTTTCCCGTTAACAAACAGCTCAAAACGCTCTACCAGCCCTTCTTTGCTCCGGTGTTTCTTAGCCAGCGGCGTCATTTCTACAGGGTAATCCGTGATGTAAGTGGGCTGAATCAGATTCGCTTCTACTTTCTCTCCGAAGATCTCGTCAATCAGTTTGCCCTTGCCCATGGAAGCATCGACTTGAATTCCCAGATCAGCACAAACTGTTCTCAGGCCAGCTTCGTCCATTGCAGAAACATCAATGCCGGTATATTTTTGGATCGACTCGAACATCGACAGCTTCTCGTAAGGTCCGGCAAAATCGATCACGTGTTGCCCTACTGGAACTTTAGGAGTGCCGTGGATAGCTACAGCTACTTTCTCCAAACACTCTTCTACCATTCCCATCATCCACACATAGTCTCTGTAGGCAACATAAATTTCCATCGAGGTAAACTCTGGGTTGTGCGTGCGGTCCATGCCCTCGTTGCGGAACATCTTACCGAATTCGTACACGCCATCAAAACCCGCTACAATCAAGCGTTTCAGATAAAGCTCGTTCGCAATACGCAGGTAAAGCGGCATATCGAGGGTGTTATGATGCGTTTTGAAAGGTCTGGCAGCGGCCCCTCCGTGTATTGGTTGCAAGATCGGCGTTTCTACTTCCATCCAGCCTTGACTGTCGAAGTAATTGCGCATCGTATTGATTACCCTTGAACGATTGATAAAGATCTGCTTCAGGTTAGGATTAACGGTTAAGTCAACATAGCGCTGGCGGTAACGCAATTCCGGATCTGTGAAACCGTCGTATACGTGACCTTCCTCATCCCGCTTCACAATCGGAAGTGGCTTTAATGATTTTGCAAGCACAGTAAATTCGGCTGCGTGAATAGAAATTTCGCCTGTCTGCGTGGTGAAAACGTATCCTTTAATGCCTAGGTAATCGCCAATATCCAGCAGTTTCTTAAATACGGTGTTATATAAGGTCTTATCTTCACCTGGGCAAAGATCGTCGCGCTTGAAATAAATCTGGATACGACCAGTCGCGTCCTGCAGCTCCACAAAAGAAGCACTGCCCATGATCCGACGGCTCATAATACGACCCGCGATGCTGATATTCTTGTAGTTGGTTTTATCGCGCTCGTAATTTTCCTTAATATCTTTGGCAGTTACATTTACCTCGAAAGCCTCTGCAGGATAAGGTTCAATACCTAATTCCCGAAGCTGCTTCAACGCCTCACGGCGCAAAATTTCCTGTTCCGACAGTCCAATGCTCATGTTTATATGCTGATTTTAACCTGAAATTATTACTTTAAGTAATTTCTGCAAAAGTACTATTTCGCGCAGAACAATCAAGGAATGATTTGAGGCCTCGTTGGTGACAAGGAGTACTTGAATGAATATGGAGAAGAACGCCAACTCTCGCATCAGGGCCAGTCCTGCCATCTGCTCATACGCCTGCAGGCCTTAAGCTCAGGGCCGGTATCCGCGCCTGTCAGGTCTATTTTACAGCAGGGGAAGCACCGACGAATGTGCCACTTCCAGCGCTAATATGCCATATACTGCTGGAACACCTTCTGCATATAGGCCTTGGCGTTTTTAAGCAACCGGTTGTCGATCTCTTTGGAGACTTTGTTTTTACGGAAGACTACCTTACCGCTTACTGCCTCGAAGGTAATGGCCTGTGTAGGATCGACCATTCCAAATCCATTATCCCAGTTGTAAAAGGCAAAGTCTTGCGCTTTCGGATCCAGCAAGTTCTTCGACCAAAGTTGTGGAAAGCGGAGTCCTATTTGTGTGAATAGCGTTGCCGCTATATCCGTCTGGCTCCCAATTTTATCTACCGTAATTCCTTTGTACTCCTCTTTTATTGCGCCACCAAAAAACAGTAAGGGGATGCGGTACCGGGCAGCATCATGAATTTGAATATCTCGGGGCAAGCGGTGACCGTGATCGGCAACAGCAATGAAAACAGTATTGTCATACCAACTCTGTTTCTTAGCTTTCTCAACAAAGTCGCCGATGCATGAATCAGCATAGTAGGCAGTGCTTTTGTATTTGTTTACCAAATCATCCCCTTCAAAGTGAGGGCGAACAGGTAGGTCGAAGGGCTCGTGATTCGTTAGTGTAAGAATGGTAGAGAAGAAAGGCTGCTTTTCTTTGTTCAGGCCATTCAATAATTTAGCAAAGACCCGGTCGTCATAAGCACCCCACTTAGAGCTCAATTCGTGCTCTTCGAAATTCGACTTGTCTACCAGCGTCTCGCAACCATTATTATACAAATACGATTTCATATTGGTAAACTGGCTTTCACCTCCATAATAAAAGGATGTTTTATATCCCAGCTGATTGAAGCTTTTATACAGTGATGGCAGGTTTTTATGCTTGGAGCTTTCCTTAATGATACTTGGACGCGTTTGTGAAGGGAAGGCGCTGAGTATCGCTACCAGACCTTTGTCAGTTCTGCTTCCCGAAGCGTAGATATTGCTGAAAAACACACCTTCCTGTTTCAGTTTCTCCAACGAGGGGTCTACGCCCTTTTCGCCACCCAAGCTCTCCACGACGTCAGCAGTAAAGCCTTCCATTACTATTAATACTACATTGGGTCGGTTCGTCTTTAGTATTTGTTCCGACCCTCCTGAGCGTTTAGTATACAGTTCCTTAACCAACGCAGTAGCCTCTGCCTCCTTCAAATAGTTGTATGGGTACTTATTCGCCGATAAGGACATTTGTACTGACTGAAAAAAAGACCATTGGGGATTCACGGATGCATAATTCAAATCCTGACTATCCGAATAATACGCCATGCTTTCATTGATAGGGGTAAGCTGAAGTCCACCCCTGATTGCTACTACATTTGCTGCTGCCAGGCCGACAATCAGCGGAAGCTTGTACCACTTGAAACCTTCTCTGAACATCTCGTATCGAACCAGTGAGCGCGACAGGCCGAAACCAGCAAGAAGCATTAAGGTCAGTACGAGGATGGAGGGAATCGGTGGAGAAGAAAGACTGCTCGCGAGCGCTTCTCCCGGAGAACTGAAGGCGAATTCGAATGCCCGATAGCTAATAAGTGAACCCCATTCTTTGTAAATATTTACGTTGATTACCGCTACTAGCGATACGAAGACCACCCAAAAGACCGTGTAACCTTTAACTAGTTTCTTACTTATTCGTAGTTGTGGGAAGAGCAAAAGGACAAGGAATACTAATAATGGAATGCTGCAGATGTAGGCAGCCATAGAAGCATCTAGCCATAAACCGTACACAAAGCTCTTGGCAATCTCGGGCAACGACAAGCTTTTTAATCTCCCTATAAAAAACAAGAGGAACGTGAATCGCTCCAGAAGGAAGAAGAGCAGCCAAAATACAAAGTACCTGACAGGATTTACCAGGTTAGTTAACATATTCATTCTAAACTCAAAACCGCAGGACACGGCAGTGCAAACTTCTGAAAAATAATGTAATCTGCAATACGGTGGGATGAAAGAAAGGTTGTGGTGATTTAAATGGAGGAGGTCAGTAGGTTGGAGAAACCCACATCAATAAATTTACGGGAACGAAATTTTTTCTACCTTTAACTATAACTTAAATACACCTGAACATGAAAAAAATACTTTACCTATTCCTTTTAGTCTCTGTGATTACCTCCTGCAAGAAGAGCTCAGACGGCTTTGACGAACCAAACGACAGTAAAGAGAAGCAACCAGAAGTTTTTATTCTTAAAGCGATTAGCTACTCGATGGAGGAGGGCGATGGCGAGGAGATTATAACGATCCTTCAAAAGCCTGTCACTGTTGAAAATAAGAGTAATGCCCACGGGACGACATTTTTCGACTCTTTTGAAGAGATTAAAGAAACATCGCACTTCTCTAGTAGCGATTCAATGGCATTTCCTGAATTTGATCTTGATTCCGTAAAAGTTTCGGTACCGGTCCAACTTCTGTCCGACAATCAGGTTGCAGTTGGCTCAAGTAAATGGCTGTATGAGCCGGGCGTGGTTGAGCTGCCATCGGGAAAAACACAGGTCAACACCCTAAGTTATACCCCTTACACCAGAATTACTGTTAACTCTAGTTTGAAAATTAAAAAATATACACTTACCTACAAGGCTACTTTGGTAAACCAAAATACCGGCAAAGAAGTAGAGGTTAAAGGAAAGTGGAGAGGGACTACTCCTTTTGGTAGCGATCTAAAAATTGAATACCAAGAAATCAAGTAGATTCAACTGGAGCACTAACAGGCGGGTAGCAGGCCAGTCTGTTAGTGCTTCCCTCTGCAGCAATACAATTCTCTAAACCTCAGTTCTTTCAAATAGCACCCCGGCCTTCTCCAACAGTTTCCCTAAGAACATTTTCAAGTGTCTTTTGCGAAGAGCACAAATATTATAGCCTTTATAGTCAAGGATAAATTCAACAGCGTCCGAGGACAACTAAAATATGTTTTAACATCGATCAGGAAATTCTGAAACAAGGGTTAAGACAGGAAGGGGAACTGCCTGTAAAGTTCCCAAGGGCCGGATAAATATTTCCATAAGGAAAAACCTTCTGCCTGAATGGTGAAAGGCTTGAAAGAGGACGTTAAGGTCTGTTGAAGGTTTCTGGCAGCCTCTGGGGATACCTTATTCTGAATTGTCACATGGGGCCATAGCTTTTGCTTGTCTTGAGGTATCAGGTACGGATGCCAGGCGTTTTGCAATTGCTTGTGCATTAACTGAAGAATCGTACTTTCCAGTTTGAAAGCTACCCCGCGCCCCAGAAATAGTACTTCGCTAGCAGTTAAACTGAACACCTCTTGTTGTTGACTGAGTTGTTCAAGTCTACCTTCAATTTCGGCTAGTTGAGAGTAGGGTAAGTTATGAAACAGCGTTAAATGTGCGTCCAGATAGTTCCTTTCCGGAGGAAAATACTTTTTACGAAGAGCGTTTAGGTGAACAAAGCTTTGATCGTCCAGCGTAAGTGTAAGGATCAACGGAACTTGCATAACCGAAAGGCTCAAAACTTATAACCTAAACAGATTTGCAGTAAACTATAAAGCTCTAAGCCACTGGCCGAATAGAAAACCTTCTTTGGCGATATGAATCAGAAGGGCTAAGAATACTAAAACAGCGATAAGATTGGTCGGGAAGCTTTTTGATGTCATAAGTTTAGATTTTAGTTTAGTAATTATTTTCGTCGCCAGGGAAGATTGGGATTTTATACAAGGCTAGAGGATGTCAAAACTGACGTATTAACATCCTCCATCCATCAAACTAATTCTTCGAGGTTTCCTTTACCTTGTCGGATGATATTAAAGTCACCGGTAGTGCAGTCTACCACGGTAGACGGCATATTCCCTCCGTAACCTCCATCGATTACTATGTCTACCTGCCCCTTGTATTTCTCATGAATAAGTTCCGGATCGGTAGAGTACTCCATGATTTCATCTTCATCGTGAATAGAGGTAGACAGGATGGGATTGCCGAGCTGGCGGACAATTTCTCTAGCGATTTCATTATCCGGAACACGTATTCCTACTGTTTTCTTGTTCGAGCTTAACAGCTTCGGTACTTTGTTCGTCGCTTCAAAAATAAACGTGAAAGGGCCGGGTAAGGCCTTTTTCAATAGGCGGAAGACCGATGTATCTATAGGTTTTACGTAGTCAGCAATGTGACTAAGGTCGTAGCAAACGAAAGAGAAATTTGCTTTTTCGGGCTTGATGCCTCGGATTTGACAAATCTTCTCGATAGCTTTCTGATTTGTGATGTCACAACCTAAACCATAGATGGTATCTGTAGGGTAAATTATAACCCCTCCCTTTTTAAGCACCTCAACAACTTGCTGAATGGCTTTTTCACTTGGATTGTTCTCGTAAATCTTCAACAGCATGATATAAAAATTAAATTTGCTTTCTAAAGTTTTGTCTTTTTACCAAACGTCCTGAAAATTAATTGTAACCGGGCTCTGCGCTGGAAAGCCGGTGCAGGTAAGTACCCATCCTTTTTTTAGTTCGGCTTCTGTTAATACTTCGTTTATGCTCATGTATACCTCTCCTCCGCGACAAACAGCGGCACAATTGCCACAAACTCCACCTTTGCAACTATAAGGAAGATTCAAACCTGCAGCAAGTCCGGCATCCAAAAGACTTTGGCCCGATTTTACTTGCACCTCCGTTTTCGTTCCGTTCATGCTAAAATGCGCCAATGCATCGGGAAACCTTTTCAACTGCACATTGCCGGCCCGCATAATTTCGGGGAGGTAGTTCTCCTTCAAAATGTTCTCTTTCTTGAAACCCATCAAACCAATGGTGAACCGTAGCATTCGCATATAACTGAATGGTCCACACAAAAGAAACAGGGAATTGTTCCTGTCGAAGCGCAAGAGTCGATCTAGCAAAACTTCCGTACTCAGGTTGCTCAATCTGCCCTGTTCTGCAAGTCGCAGTACGGGATCTGAAAATAGAAAGACCAGTTCCAGCTGCTGGTACCGCTTCGCCAAATCTTCAATTTCATCTAAAAAGAGAGTGTCTGCTTCGTTGTGATTGCTGTAAATAAGATGAATTACTGACTGTGGCTCTTCCTCCAAAAGATAACGGATCTGAGGAAGTATCGGGATAATCCCGCTACCGGCAGCAAAACAGAAGATATCTCGTTGAGCGTTAGGGATAGGCTCCGGCGTGAACCGTCCCGCAGGACTAAGTGCCTGCACTACCGAGTTCATCTCCCAGGTGTCAAGAATATAGCGGGATACTTGTCCATTCACTACTTTTTTTACCGTAATTTTTAATGGCTCCCCAGGCAGGCTGAGAATCGAGTAGGAACGCCGGATCTCCTGACCTCTGATATTAAGCAGGAACGTAAGGAACTGTCCTGGCCGGTGTCGCGGCGACAAGCCGGTTAGGGGCTCCAGAGTATACGTTTTAGCCAGGGCCGTTTCTTGTTTAACGGCGACTATCTTAAGTTGAAGTACGTTGTTTTCTGTCATAAACGACCCATTAGGCAAGTTCTACGTATTCATACAGAGGCTTAATTTGTGTATTTACAAAAGTTCCGGACGACCCGCCGTTCAGCACCTCAAGTTTGTACCTTTCCCACATTTGCGGCTCCACATTCAAGTAATGGTAGATTCTGGAGCCGCGGAACTCTACCTCCAACACCCTTAGCTTTTCCGAGTAGTCGATATAAACGGTTGTGCCGGAAGCAGGAGTTTCCAGTCGGTTGCTACTATTCAACTTTCCTCTTCGCATCTAAACAGAAAAAGCTCCCTCAGGAGCTTTTTGTTTATCTTTTTTTAACACTAAAATTCCGCATTCTTTGGTGTCCGAGGGAAAGGAATTACGTCGCGGATATTTGTCATTCCGGTTACGAAAAGTACCAGACGTTCAAATCCTAACCCAAAACCTGCGTGCGGAGCGGAGCCGAATCTGCGGGTATCTAAGAACCAGCTCATCTCTTCCACCGGGATGTGCATTTCGCGCATGCGTTGTTCCAGCAGTTCCAGCCGTTCTTCCCGCTGTGAACCGCCCACAATCTCACCAATACCCGGGAAAAGAATGTCCATTGCCCTTACCGTTTTTCTGCCTTCAGCATCCACCTCGTTCTGGCGCATATAAAATGCCTTGATCTCTGCTGGATAGTCGGTCAAAATTACCGGCTTCTTAAAGTGCTTCTCAACCAGGTAACGTTCGTGCTCCGATTGAAGATCTGCACCCCAGTTCTCAATCAAATACTTGAACTGCTTTTTCTGGTTCGGCTTTGAGTTTTTCAGAATATTGATAGCTTCCGTATAAGTCAGCCGCTCAAAGGAATTCTCCAGGCAGAAGTTTAGCTTAGCGATCAAATCCAGGTCAGAACGCTCATTCTGTGGCTTCTGCTTCTCCTCCTCCAGCAAACGTGCTTTCAGGAATTCCAGCTCATCACTACAGTTATCTAAGGCGTAACGGATCAGATATTTCAATAAGTCCTCCGCCAAATTCATGTTATCGTTCAGGTCGTAGAATGCCATTTCCGGCTCTATCATCCAGAACTCTGCAAGGTGGCGGGTGGTATTGGAGTTTTCAGCTCTGAAGGTCGGACCGAAGGTATAAATCTCACCAAAAGCCATCGCTGCCAGCTCGCCTTCTAACTGGCCAGATACCGTCAAATTGGTCGATTTTCCAAAAAAGTCCTCTTTGAAATTGATCGAACCGTCTTCATTGCGTGGGATGTTGTCCAGATCTAATGTGGTCACACGGAACATTTCACCAGCACCTTCAGCATCTGATCCCGTCACGATAGGTGTGTGCATGTAAACAAATCCGCGGTCGTTGAAAAACTTGTGAACCGCGAAAGCGAGGGCATGTCTTACTTTAAACACGGCATTGAAGGTGCTTGTGCGGAAACGCAGGTGCGCAATCTCACGCAAAAACTCCAAACTGTGTTTTTTTGGCTGAAGAGGGAATTTCTCCGGGTCACTGTCGCCCAAAATTTCCAGTTCCCGTACTTTTATTTCTACCCGCTGACCTTTACCCAGCGACTCCACCAACTCTCCTGTAACAGAAACAGCGGCGCCAGTAGTAATGCGTTTTAGTAAAGCCTCGTCAGTAGTGGTAAAATCAACTACAGCCTGAATATTATTTATGGTAGAACCGTCATTAATAGCAATAAACTGATTGTTACGAAAGGTTTTAACCCATCCTTTAACTGTAACCTCCTGTCCAAACTCTGTGGCGTTTAGTAAATCTTTAATTTTAATTCTACCCATTTTTTACAAGTGTTTATCTGGGCAAAAATACAAATCCCAGCGTCATTTCAATTTTATTATCAGCAAATGAATAAATAGGAGGTGGGGGCATATTTTTTTGAAAACGAACGGATGTATTTCAATCGACCTGCAGTCCTGCTATCGCTCATACGCCTGCAGGCCTTCCCCGCCTGGCCGGTATCCGCTCTATCAGGTTTAGATTAGCCCGCCAGTATTCCAGTTACCCTTTTCCCGCAGCTCGCCCCTGGTCTACGGTAAAGATTCCAATTTCTCAGGCAGCTCGCCCGAGAGCCAAAGCACCTTCAACTGTGCCTTTTTGATTTTGGCCTCGGTTGCCAGGATCTTCTCATTGAGTTCAAGTAGTTTACTTTCTCTCGAATTTACCAGGAACAGTGAGCTTTCTCCCAGGCGAAAACGCATTTCTTCTCCCTTCAGCAATTGCTCATTAGCCGTATAGGACTGCCTTAAGATTTGTAGTTGATTTTGAAGGTTGGTCAGCTCAGCAATATTTTGTCGCGCCTTATTTTCAAGCTCATTCCTTGCCAGTGTCTGCTCCAATTGCGTATTCTGAATTTTGATTTTGGCCTCAGCTAACTCGCCTCTGGCGGTTGAAAGCGTCAGAGGAAAGGCAAACTGCAATCCAATCTTATTATTATTGTTCCAGTAATCTGCATTCAGATTTCGTAGCGGCGTTCTTCCCTTGTTCAAGAGGCCCAGCTGTAAATTTAGTTCAGGTCTTAAGCTTTCAGCTTTAAGTCTTCTTTCTATCGCCAGGTCACGTAATTTAAATTCATAACTCAGGAGCTTGGGATTATTAGTGATGTCTGTATCCGCTGTAAGAGGAAGAACGAGCGTGTTTTGAGGCCTTATAGATAGTTTTTCCGGGTCGACCGCTGTGTTGTTTTCCAACCATAAGAAGGTGCTAAGCTCGTACAAGGCGTTTTGTAATTCGAGGCTCGCTTCCTGTAGCTGCAATTCGCGCTGCTGCAAAACCGTAAGGGCTTCAATAGTGTCAATAGCCGGACGATCACCGCCTCTGAAACCTCTTTTTACCGCCTCAAAACGCACCTTTGCCAGCTCCAGTGTACCCTCGTAGATTTTAAAGATGCGGTAATTGTTCTGCCAGTTGATGTAGCTTTCCCCAGCTTGCATATACAAGTCGTTCAAAATAGCACGTTGTTCGTTTTCGCTCGCTTCTGCAAATATCCGGGCCTGGCGTAGAGAGGCTCGTCGTCGGTCCATCAAGAGTCCCTTACCCAGCGGAATGCTCACGCCGGCGTAGCTGAGTCCTTCTTTCGGTACTTTGTTCTGCGGGTTGATGTAAGCACCCTCAGCTTCAGTATAATTCGCTTTCAATTCAAGCCCAAACCAGAGAGGTAGCTTCACCTCAGGCGTTGTAAAGGTGTAGTACTCTGTACCGTCGAACAGTTTTCTATCGTAATCCAGACTTAGTTTTGGATCAAAGTTGCCAAGGGCCTGCAACTTTCTCGCCCTGGCAAGACGTTCCAGTAGTTGGGCTTGCTGACTGACCGGATGGTTTTTGCGTATGATGGCAATAAAACCTTCCCAGCTAAGTGTATCAGAAGTTACCTGGGCATTTGAACTGCCGGCCAGCAGAATAAACAAGAGACTTAGCAGAACACTATTTCTCATTCTTCTCTTTTTTTTCGGTTTCACTTGGACCCTTATAATATTCAGGAGGGAAGCCGTTCAGTTGTCGCCATAACTCATAAATAATTGGAACGTCTTTTAACAGTGCGATTCCCTGAGTTCCGCCGCCGTACCGTAGCTGTTGCGGCCATGGCTTTTCCCCATCGGGAACCACCCAAATTCGGAATTTACCGTTGGGGTTGATGGAAGGATCCACCGTTGCAATTTTTCCTCCGAAAGTTCCATAAGAAGCCTGGGGCCACCCGGAAAACACAATTGCGGGAAAACCATCAAACTGCAATCGAACCCGCTGGCCGGGTTTAATAAGCGGCATGTCAACGGGGGAGATAAACATTTCTACTGCAGGCTCGAACTGCGTTGGTACAATCTGCATTAGCTGCTCCCCGTCCTTCACTACTTCTCCGATCCCGGATTTAACCGTGCGGAGTACCTGCCCCGACTGCGGAGCGGTGATCACATAAAAGCCCCGACGTTGTTTGTAATTGGTGTACTGGTTGCGAAGTTTAGCCACTTCACTTTCGGTTGTCGACACCTGCGACAAGGCGGAAAATCGTTCTCCTGTTGTTTTGGAAATTTTTTCAGCGTATTCCTGCTCCGTGGCTGATAAATCTAAACGGATATTTATCAACTCGTTTTTGCTACTGTAGAATTTGTTTTCTGCACTGATTTTCTTGGCTTGCGCATCCTGAAAGTACTGCTGACGTTGCTCGAGTTCTGTGAGCGACTTTAATCCTGCCTCATACAATTCCTTCTGGCGATCTAGCTGCTCAGTGGCAATTCTTAACTGATTTCTTGCAGCAATAAAGCTGATGCTATCCGATTGCACCTGAAGCCTGTATTGGCGATACTTGTTCTGCAACTGCTGAATCTTCAGTTTCATAGCGAGGAGCAGCGCCTGCTGTTGCTGTTCGGTGGTATTGGCTTTCTGTCTGTAAAAATCAATCGACGCACTTTTTGCCCTGATCTGTTCGTCTACCCTGTCAAGTAGAGAGGAATCCAGATATTCTTCTTTCACCTCTGCTAACTGCAGCAGCGTATCGCCCTTTTTTACGACTTGACCATCCTGAATATGCCATTTTACAATTCGCCCCGCAATAACGCTGTTAATCTGCTGCGGACGTTGGTTGGGTTGTAGCGTAGACACAATTCCCGGCGATTGGATGTTTTGCGTCCAAGGTAATAGAAGGATAATCGCGAGGATGCAAAGAGCTACGAGTAAATATTTTCTCCATTTCCTAGAAGGCTCATTGCTTATAACTTTATTGAAGGAGTCGAACTCTTTCAACTTATCCGTTTGTGTTTTGCTGTCTAAAAACATCTTTAGCTATTAGTTACAGAACCATCTTTCATTCTAATTACTCTGTCGCATTTACTAGCAAAAACCGCATCGTTGCTAATTGCCACCACTGTACAAGGATTTTTTTCGGAAGTGAGGAAGTCTATAATTTTATTTTTTGATTCTGCCTCAAGTCCCATCCATCCGTCTTCTAAAAGCAGTAACGATGGTTTCATGAATAAGCATCGTGCTAGTAGAATCTTTTGTGTGGTATTGTATGAGAGCTTTTTCCCTTGCGGATCCAGCACAATGCCTAGTCCCTGCTGTTGCATATTGATAAACTCGGTGAGCCCTACCAAATCACAAACTTTATTCAGCTCGCCTAAGTCGGGGTTGTTTTTGCCCACCGTGATATTTTCTAGCAAAGTTGCTCCAAAGAGCTCTTCTTCCGTCAGGTACATGGCCACATTTTTATGAAGAACCTGAGGTTTTAGGCTCTTCAGCGGAACTCCGTTGTAAAGGATGTTACCGGTGAAGTTTTGCAGGGTGCCGCTTAGCAGTGTGAGCAGTGTCGATTTTCCTGAACCTTCAGATCCGGTGATGCACACTTTTTCCCCGGATTTGATGTCAAGGTCGAGATTTCTAATTATCGGATTTGCTTTATCGTATCCAAAAGTAACATTGGTGAGCTTTACAGCGATACCAGGAGTATGCGACCAATTGTCTTCGTTGATCAAGCCTTCTTCAGAGTCCTGTGGCTTTTCGAGTACCTTATTGATTTTTTCCAGCGAGGTGAGTACATCATACAAGACCTCAAGACTAACAATTAACTTCTCAACGGAGTTAATAATGGTAATAATGATAATTTCTGCCGCTATAAACTGGCCGAGGTTAATTTGCTGATTTATAAATAGCAGCGATCCGATGATCAGCATTCCTGCGGTAATGAGGACTTTGAAGGCAATAACGATGCGGTATTGAAAAACCAGAACTGAAAAATGCTCATCTCTGGAGTGTAGATAGCCGTTTACCAGTTTGTCGGTCTTTTTCAGGTGTAGGTCGTTATGCTGGTAAAACTTAAAAGTCTTAATACTTCTGGAGATTTCCTCCAGCCAATGTGCCACATCGTATTTATAGTCCGATTCTCTGATGCTTGTCCTTAATCCCTTCGGACTTGTCACGTAAAAGATCATGATCACAAGTACGGCCAGTAGAAATCCGAATGCAATAAAAATGGAGTGATAGAAACTAAGTAATATCAGCCCAAACAAGACCTGGATACTGGCTGCAGGAAAATCAAGTAAAAGTTTTGATAAGCCTTTTTGGAGACTGGCGGTGTCAAAAAAACGGTTTACAAGCTCCGGCAAGTAATACTTGTCGATGCTTAATAAGTTGAGCCGCGGGATTCGATATGCGTAGGCAAAAGTTAGCCGGGTGAAGATTCGCTGTTGGATGCGTTCACTGGCACGCATCTGTGCTATTTGAAGGATCCCGTTAAGTAAAACTCCAATCACTACCAGAACAATCAAAACAATGAGCGAAGTGCTGACAGTTCCTCCAAATACAAGGTTAATGATGGCTTGGATGCCGAGAGGTAGGGACAGTAGAATTATCCCGCTTACTACAGCATAGATGTAAACACTTGTTATTTCTTTTCGTTCCAAATTTATTAATTGGAAGAGCTTTCTAGTTGCTTCCCTTATTGAATACTGGTTTGCCACGCCTCTTAAATTTTTGCAAAAATAAGCATTGCTATTTAGTGTGATAGTAATGCTATTATCAATATTCTAAAATGTTTTTGTTATGATACAGTATCTTTGCTCTGATATACGTCATACTGTTATGTGCAGAATGAAAACAATCATAACAATCGAAGGTGTTAACTTGTATCTTACAATTCTCTGCGGGATGAGTTTGAGTTTAAGTGAATGGCGTTAAACACAATATAATTAAGGAGTATTTTTTTGGAAAAATTTAATATCAGTGATGAATTGAGACGCCTGCAGGACCTGGAAGAAGGCCTCGGTCAAGGTCTTGTGGGTACATACCTTCTTGATTATAGTAGCCGGATTGTATATGCAGACAAAATTCTATGTACGCTTTATGGTCTTGATTACGATGAGAACGGTATTCCCCTGGATGATTTTTTGAAGAACATCAAGGAAGAAGATTTGGCTAAAGCGAATGAGAAGCGGAAAGCGCAGATTGACAAAAACCTACCCTACGAAATTGAATATCGGGTAAAGACGCATGATAACTCTACCCGATGGGTATTGGCGAGAGCGAGATCCAGAAAGGTAGATGACCGTATCTATTATGAGGGACTCGTGATTGATATCACCAAGGGCAAAGAAGCGGACATTGCCCTCAGCACGCAGAATAAGCTTATCAAAACTATCACAGATAATGCAACCTCTGCCTTATTTATGATGAACGCTGAAGGTTACTGTACTTTCATGAACAAAGCTGCGGAACAGATGTTCGGATACACATTTGAAGAGATAAGTTCCCGCCAGTTGCATTATATGATTCACCATCATTACCCTGATGGGCGGGAATATCCAATGAAAGATTGTCCACTCGATCGTGCGCTACCGCAAAATTTTGAGATTCGGGCTCATGAAGATCTTTTTTTTAGGAAAGACGGGACTCCTTTCCCGGTGTCTTGCGCCGCAAGTCCTATTTTCGAAAACGGCGTTCCTGTTGCTACGGTAGTTGAAGTGATGGATATCACGCCGCAAAAACACGCGGAAGAGATGCTGCGCAGAAATGCGGAACGGTTGGAAGTTTTAAATTCAATCGGTATTTCGATCTCAGAGAGCCTCGACCTGAACGGTATTTTGCAAAAGGTAACTGATGCGACTACCAAGTTAACGGGAGCTAATTTTGGAGCGTTCTTTTATACCAGTACAAATCCTGAGGGCGAGAGTTTTCTGCTCTATACCTTATCGGGAGCCCCTAAAGAGGCTTTTGAATCTTTTGGTGCTCCTCGCAATACCGCTGTTTTTCACCCAACCTTCAGCGGCGAAGGAGTAGTAAGAGTGGACGATATAACGAAAGACCCTCGTTATGGAAAAAATCCTCCGCATCACGGTATGCCTAAAGGGCATCTTCCTGTAGTGAGTTATTTAGCAGTGCCTGTTACCTCAAAGTCAGGAACGGTGATCGGTGGACTATTCTTTGGGCATAAAAAAGCCGGTGTTTTTACCGAGGAGCACGAGAAGATAGTACTGGGAGTTGCATCTCAGGCAGCAGTAGCTCTTGATAATGCTAAGCTTTATGAGGAAGTCCGGGTCCTGAATGCGAAAAAAGATGAGTTTATTGGGCTGGCTAGTCACGAGTTAAAAACACCCTTAACAAGTATAAGCGGCTATCTTCAAATCCTGTCTCGAAAGGAGGCAGAAAGCGGAAGCAACGAGTTTATCAATAAAACAATGAAGCAGGTAAATCGGCTCTCTTCATTGGTTTCTGATTTACTGGATGTATCTAAAATCCAAGCCGGTAAACTGGAGTTGAATTATGAGCAATTTCCGCTGGAAGACGTGTTGGAAGAAGCAATAGAAATTGTAGCGCATTCATCAGGCTCTCATAAAATTCTCTATGAACAGAAGCAGGAGGTGATAGTAGTTGCTGACCGGCAACGGATCGAACAGGTTGTTATTAATTTTCTTACTAATGCCATAAAGTATTCTCCAAAAGCAACCGAGGTGCGGGTAAGTACGGAAGTGGTAGAAGGGCAGGTGAAGGTTAGGGTTAAAGACTTCGGGATTGGAATCGCGGAAGGGCAGGAGGAAAAAATATTCTCCAGGTTTTATCGCGTAGAAGGGTTGAACCCCGGCATGTCTGGCCTTGGAATCGGCCTTTACATCTCGGCGGAGATCGTTAAGAGGCACCAGGGGGACATTGGTGTGCTGAGCAAGGTAGGAGAAGGAAGCACATTTTGGTTTAGCATTCCGCTGAAACAGGGCTTTAGCTTAAAGTAATTTTTATTTTTACCTTGGTAAAGGTCTTTCTTGCTGGAAGTCCTCAACTTTAAAAATGTTTTTATGTCGATCTCTAAGGAATCAGAACTGGAAGGAATGAAGAGAGTAAGCGAAGCTGTTGCTTATACGCTGAGGGAAATGAGGAATCATGCGCGGCCTGGAATGTCGACTAAAGAACTGGATGAATTTGGTGGACAACTGCTGGCGCAACTGGGAGCCAAATCGGCACCAGCGTTAACCTATGGGTTTCCAGGCTGGACTTGTATCAGCGTAAATAGTGAAGTAGCTCACGGGATTCCTTCAGCACAGAAGATACTAAAAGAAGGCGACCTCATCAATATCGACGTATCTGCCGAGCTCGACGGCTTCTGGTCAGATAACGGTGGATCTTTTTTGATTGGACAAGGTAGGCCGGAAACTGAACGGTTGATAGAAGTTTCAAAGCAGATACTAAAAAAAGCCATTTTCAGCATTAAAGGAGGCGTGAAAATAGCGGACATCGGTGGCTTGATAGAGACCGAAGCCAAGAAAGCGGGCTATAAGGTGATCAAGAACTTAACCGGCCATGGAATTGGACGCGGCCTGCATGAAGAACCAAGTGAAATAGCGAACTACCGCAATCGTTTCAACACGGCTCGCTTCAGAAAAAATTCTGTTGTCGCTATTGAGACTTTCATCTCTACCGATTCAACAATTGCTAACACAGAAAGCGACGGATGGACCCTGGTGGGTAATAAGGGTGGCTTTGTGGCTCAGCATGAACATACTATCGTCGTTACTGGCGGTCGCCCCATTATACTTACGGAACTAAACGGGATTTGGAACTAGTCCGCGGGCAACAGGAGACTGCAGGACACTTCTGCCTCCCAATCCTGCTACATTTGTTGCCTGAATAATCAGGTAACCATGTATTATAAACTTTCTGCTGCCGCTGCCCTTGTTATTTTTCTACTTTCTGCTGCGTTAACTTCGGCACAAACTATCGACCTTAAGGGGAACTGGAAGTTCGCTATCGATCGGGCTGATCGGGGTGTCCAGGAAAAGTGGTTTCAGAAGTCTCTGAACGACCAAATTAAGTTGCCGGGTTCGATGAATGAGAACTTGAAAGGCGACGATATCACTCTCGAAACTAAGTGGACCGGCTCTATTTATGACAGCTCTTTTTATTTTAATCCCCGTCTTGCCAAATATCGCCAACCCGGAAACATTCACATTCCCTTCTGGCTAAGCCCCTTGAAACATTATGTCGGTCCGGCGTGGTACCAAAAAGAGGTAGAAGTTCCAGCAAGCATGAACGGGAAAAGGTTGGTGCTGTATCTGGAAAGAAGTCATATTGAGACGCGGCTGTGGTTGGATGGGCAGGAAGTTGGTTTGCAGAACAGCTTGGTTGCACCTCATGAGTTCGATCTGGGAGCGCTTACCCCCGGTAGGCACCTGATCACATTACGAATCGACAACCGAATAAAGGACATTAATGTTGGTCCTGACTCTCATAGCATTACGGATCATACGCAGGGCAACTGGAACGGCGTCATCGGGAAGATGGAGCTAAGAGCAGGTGAAAAGATTTTTGTCGAAGATGTCCAGATCTATCCTGATGTAAAGAACCGGAAGGCTCGGGTCGAGCTTCTCCTGATAAATCAGCAATCTTCCAAGTTCTTCGGAAAGGTCTTGATTTCAGCTAGAAGCTTCAATTCAACAACGACGGATCAAACCAAAGTAGTGTCTGCCAGTGTGTTGGTAAAACCTGATTCAACGCAGCGTCTTGTTATTGAGCTTCCGTTTGAGTCCACCATGCAGACCTGGGATGAATTCAACCCGGCCTTGTATCAGCTTAGCATATCTCTTACTGGGAAAAAGGCTCTTGTGGAAAAGAAGGAAATACAGTTTGGGATGCGGGACTTTAAGATTGAAGGGAATCGGTTTTTGGTGAACGGTCGCCCGGTGTTTCTCAGAGGTACGGTTAATAATTGTGAGTTTCCGCTTACTGGATATCCAGATATGGATGTTGCAGGCTGGGAGCGCATCTTTGCAATAGCAAAAGCCCACGGCTTAAACCATATGCGTTTTCATTCCTGGTGCCCACCGGAAGCGGCATTTATAGCAGCCGACAAAATCGGTTTTTACTTGCAGCCCGAGGGCCCTAGTTGGACAAACCACGGTCCGAAGCTGGGCCTGGGACAGCCGGTAGACAAATATCTTTACGAGGAAACCGACCGCATGATGAAGCATTATGGGAATTACGCTTCCTTCACCATGCTCTCGGCAGGAAATGAACCGGCCGGGAATCAGGTTAAATACCTGAACGAGTTTGTAAATTACTGGAAGAAAAAAGACAGTCGCCGGGTGTACACCGGCATGTCAGTAGGAGGAAGCTGGCCGGTGGTGCCGAATGCAGAGTTCCAGGTAAGGGGAGGAGTGCGTGGGTTGGACTGGGCAAGACGCCCGGAATCCCTGTCAGATTACAGCGCAGGTATTGCCAGGTTTTCAGTGCCTTTTATTGCTCATGAGATGGGGCAGTGGTGTGCTTTTCCAAACTTTGCTGAGATCAAAAAATATACAGGTGCCTACCGGGCAAAGAACTTCGAGCTTTTTATGCAAGATTTGAAGGACCGGGGGATGGAGGATCAGGCGCAGGCGTTTCATTTGGCCTCAGGTAAACTACAGGCATTATGCTATAAAAATGAGATTGAAAAAGCATTGCGCACTCCCGGATATGGTGGTTTTCAATTGCTGGGATTACAAGACTTTCCCGGACAGGGAACTGCTCTGGTAGGGTTATTGGATGCATTTTGGGACGAAAAGGGATACATCACGACTAAGGAATTTGCACGTTTTTGTAATTCGACCGTTCCTCTTGCCCGTTTGCCGAAGTTTGTGTTTTCAAGTACGGAACAGTTTGAGGCGGGTATCGATATTTTCCATTCCGGACCAGTAGCTCTGGATCGTCCCGTTTTAACCTGGACTATCAAAGACGAAAGCGGGAAGGTGTTCGGCGAGGGTGAGTTTAGACCTGAAAAAATTGAAAATGCGAACGGTATTCCTGTCGGTAAAATTACCCTTTCACTGAATTCAGTTGAGAAGGCAGCTAAGCTTAATCTGGAAGTTGCTGTGAACGGTACCAATTGCGTTAACGATTGGGATTTTTGGGTGTATCCGGAAACGGTACAATCGAAGAGCAGCGGCATTTACTACACTACCGCGCTGGATGACAAAGCAAAGGCGATATTGAATAAAGGCGGTAAAGTATTCTTAAATGCTGCAGGGAAAGTGATCAAAGGGAAAGAAGTAGCTATGCACTTTCTTCCGGTTTTCTGGAATACTTCCTGGTTCAAAATGCGCCCGCCGCATGTCACCGGTATGCTCATTCAAGAAGATAGTCCTGCTTTCGCAGATTTTCCTACTGATTTTCACAGTGATCTTCAGTGGTGGGAGATCGCGAACCGCTCGCAGGTGATGGTACTTGAAGATTTTCCTGTTGGATTTAAGCCATTGGTGCAACCTATTGATACGTGGTTTCTGAACCGTCGGTTAGGACTGATTTACGAAGCTGCGGTAGGGAAAGGAAAGCTGATTGTTTCCAGCGCAGATCTGGGGCCTGATCTAAAAGATAAACCAGCTGCGAAACAGCTTTACAACAGTTTGTTGAACTATATGTCTTCAGCCAAATTCAATCCTTCCACGCAAGTAAGTTTTGATGTGGTAAAGGATGTCTTTGTCAGTCCATCTAAAGAGGAAGTTAAGAATTACACAAAGGACAGTCCGGATGAATTGAAGCCAAATTCTAATCAGAATAAGATATAGCTGCGGATAAAAAGGTGATTTACTCTACTTCAGGTCTTATCTAAGCCGGATTGCAGCGGATACCGCGTGGCTAAGGCCTCGCGAGGGATTGGGACAGGCCGAGCAGTATGAGCGGAAAGCCGGACTGCAGCTGGAATGAAAGTAGAACGGTCGCTTCCAAATAAAAAAGGGGGAGCCCCCCGGCATCCCCCTTTCACTCAAACTAAACCAACAGGTTTGTTTTTAATAGTCCAGTTCCAATTCCTTTTTAGGTTCGGTAACTGGTGTTTCTTCGTACAACATCGCTTCGATGTCGTCTTTCTTTTTGTTCTTGCTGAACTTCTTGATGATCTTATCGAATGCCTCGTAAACTACCGGTACCACGATCAGTGTCAGGAAGAGCGAACTCACCAGTCCACCGATGATTACCCAGGCCAGACCGTTTTTCCATTCTGCACCGGCTCCTTTTGCAATCGCAATCGGAAGCATACCGATCACCATGGCGATGGTAGTCATGAGGATTGGACGCAGACGGGCGTGGTTAGCATTGATAAGCGCCTGACGTACCGACTTGCCTTCTGCAATCTGCTGGTTGGTAAAGTCGACCAGGATGATCGCGTTCTTCGCCACCAGACCGATCAGCATGATCAGACCCAGGATGGTGAAGATGTTCAGCGAGTTGTTAGTCAATGCTAGCGCCAGTAATGCCCCGATGATGGAAAGCGGAATAGAGAACAATACCACAAACGGGTGCACATAGTTGTTGTATAATGCCACCATGATCAGGTAAACCAACACGATAGACATGATCAGCGCCACTCCCAGGGTTCCGAAACCTTCTGACTGGTTTTCCATATCACCACCGAAGATGTAGTTTACACCGGCAGGACGAGGAAGATCTTTGATCTGCGCGTCAAGCTCAGTAAATACTGTTCCGGATGGACGACCTACCACCTGTGATTGCACAGAGATCTTTGTCGTTTTATCCTGACGTTCCAGCTGTGAAGGGCCTGAACCTTCGGTTACTGTTGCAAACTGATCCAATTTGATCTTCTGTCCTGAAGCATTGATGAAAGTCAACTCTTTCACGTCCTCAATGCTTTTACGGTTGAAGTTGTCTAAACGGATGTTGATATCATACTCGTACTCACCCTGACGGAATTTTGAATTGGTATTACCGTTAAACGCAGTCTGCATGGTAGCACCAACAGTTTGAAGATTTAGTCCAAGTGAAGACATTTTATCTCTGTCGACCTGAACCTGAACCTCCGGGTTACCACCTTCTACGGAAAGTTTAATCTCGGTGGTTCCCTCAATTTTCGCCAGTTTCCCTTTTACTACTTCCGCAAATTTCATCACACTATCGAGCTCGCTACCGCGTACAATTACTTCTACCGGCGAGCGCTCGGCCATACCCAGGATACTTACCGGAGTGGTTTTTACCTTAGCTCCCACAAGTTGTTGGGCAAGTTCTTTTTTGATCTTAGCCGCATACACATCTGAACGGTCAGTACGCTCGGTAGCGGGCACCAGTCTTACTGTAATTTCTGATGAGTAAGCCGGTGCCTGTTGTGCCCCGGAACCATCACTTGACTGTCCTACCGTCGTAATCAGACGGGTGATCTCCGGTTTGCTACTCAGGATCTGCTCTGCTTTAGAGGTGATCAGGTTAGTCTGTTCGATAGAAGCATCTTTAGGAAGCTCGATCTGAACGATAAACTCACCACGGTCACTCTTAGGGAAGAACTCAGTTCCAATGTATCCAGCGCCAATGAGGGCGAAGGATGCGAACAGAAGTGCTACGGTTCCGCCAATTACTGTCTTTTTATGAGCTAGTGACCATTCCAGAAGGCCAGTAACCCAAGCTGTAAACCTATCGAGTTGTTTCTCAAACGCCAGGATGATACGCTCAAAGAAGTTCTTTCCCTGGATGTGCTCCAGTTTTCCAAAACGAGAGGAAAGCAGTGGCACAATGGTAAACGAAGCCAGCAAACTAAGCAGGGTAGCTATAATTACCACCATACAGAACTGGCGAAGAATGTCGGATACCAACCCTGTACTGATAGCGATCGGAAAGAACACCACCACAATTACCAGGGTAATAGAGGTAACGGTAAACCCGATCTCTTTCGTTGCCTCGTAAGCAGCCTTCACCCGGTTTTTACCCATCTCCATGTGGCGGTAAATGTTTTCCAATACCACGATGGCGTCATCGACCAAGATACCAACCACCAGAGATAGTCCCAGCAGCGACATCAGGTTCAGTGTGTAACCCAGCATGTTGATACCGATAAAGGTTGCGATCAACGAAGCCGGAATAGCCACCATTACGATTGCTGCATTTCTTAAGCTGTGTAAGAAGAAAAGCATCACGAACGCAACCAGGATAACCGCTATGAACAAGTCGTGAATAACTGCATCCGCTGACTCCAGCGTGTAAACAGAGCTATCGTTAGCGATTGTCAGGTTTAGTGCAATATTTTTGTATTCACCTGTCAGATTAGCAATGCTTGTTTTAACTCCTTCACTCACTTTTACAGCGTTGGCATCACTCTGTTTGATGATTTGCAAAGCAATAGCCGACTGACGGTCAACCCGTGCAATTTTTTCAACGTCTTTTTGTGTGTCTTGCACTTCTGCAATATCTCCTAAACGAACCTGTACGCCGCTTTTATCAGATACAACCAAGTTTCTCAATTCGTCGATGCTCGCATATTTACCAGAAAGACGGACAAGAATGTCGCGGTTTTCTGTACGGATACTACCGGTAGGGAAGTCCAGATTTGAGGTTTGAATTGCTTGCTGAACAGCCAGTAGAGACAGTCCGTACGCTTCCAATTTGTTCTCATCGATATTCACCTGGATCTCACGCTCACGACCTCCGATGATGTTTACCTGCGCTACCCCTTCAACACGTGAAATAGTTGGTACGATGCGGTTCTCGATCAGATCGAAGAACTGTGCATCATCCATCTTTGCAGTAGCCGACATAGTAATGATCGGAAGATCATCAAGGGAGAACTTATTTACCGAAGGAGCTTCAACATCATCCGGCAGTTCTGCCAGGATCGAATTTACTTTCCTTTGCGCATCGTTCATCGAGATGTCGACGTTTGTTCCTGTTTTCAACTGAATGGTTACCAGGGACAAACTCTCGTATGAAGTTGCTGTGATCTTTTTGATATTTTCCATAGAGGAAACCGCGTCCTCTACTTTTTTAGTCACGGTGTTTTCCACTTCACTTGGTGAAGCACCGGGATATATTGTGACTACAGATACTACTGAAGGAGAGAATTTCGGAAGCATCTCGTAATTCAGCGACTTGTAGCTTATGAAGCCAAGCAAAGAGAGTACTGTAAAAAGTACCACTACTATAGTTGGTCGTTTTATCGATATTTCAGCTATTTTCATTTCTGTTTTTCTTTATAGGGGGAAACTTCTGTATTTAAAAGCGTCCCCTTTGACCTTACCCCTTACCTTATTTTACAGGCTGCACTTCAGTTCCGTCTACCAGGTTAATTTGTCCGCTGGTAATTACGGTTTCACCCTCAGTAAGTCCGTCAAGGATTTCCACGCGCTCGCCAAAAATCCTTCCTGCAGTAACCTTGCGCTCTTTGGCTTTATTTCCTTCCAGAACATATACCTTGTTGCTGTTTACACTACCCACAAAAGCTGTTCTTGGAACTGTAAGCGCTGCGCTTTGCTGAGGGAAATCAAACACTGCGGTACCATACATACCCGCTTTCAATTGTCCTGCAGAGCCGTTGCTAACTTCAACTTCAACAGGGAAGTTTAAGCTTGCATCTGCTTTAGGAGCGATGAAGCTTACTCTTCCACTGAAGGAGCTGTTAGGAAACACGTTTGATTTAATCATCACCCGGTCGCCGATTTTAAGGTTAACCACTTGGGTCTCATTTGCTGTAACTTTCAGCTTTAATTTTGACACGTCAACAATTTCGAAAAGCTGGGCTCCAACGTTTACGTATGAACCTTGCTCAACAAATCGCTTGTTCACAATTCCGGAGATTGGTGCTTTCACGTTAGCATCGCCTGATCGGATGCTTGCTGCATCTAAACGAGCTTTTGATGTGCGAACGTTTAACCGAGCGTTGTCAAGCTGTTGCTGAGTTACACCGCCGGTTTTAAACGAGCTTTCAAATCTTTCTAAATCTCTTACTGCATTTTGGTAAGTGGCTCTTGCCGTTTCCACATCCACATTTAGCAGATCCGCTTCGATACGTGCAACTACCTGGCCTTTTGAAACCCTTGAACCTTCATCTACCAGGAGACGTGTCACCCGGCCAGCGTTTTCTGATGCAAGAGTCAAGTCCTGATTAGGAGCAAAAGTGCCGTTAGAGCTGAAATCCAGATTGATGTCTGTTCGGCCAACTTTCTCAGTATTTACAGCTACCGCACCTGAATTACCTGAAGCTACAACGGCTGTGGCCGCCGCGTTTTTCTTTTTGTTGTTACTCAGTACCCATCCTACTAGAAACAGGACAACAATTACTGATAATATTGTTATTAGGCCTCTCTTTTTCATCTTATTTATTAGTTCAATAATGATTTTATATTTCCGTTAGATTTAATTAGTTGTACCTCAGCCAGTCGGTAGTTTAATAAAGCCTGGTTGTAGCTGTTCTTCGCTTCTGTCAACGAGTTCTCGGCATCGAGCAAATCTGTTAAGGTTGCCAATCCGTTTCTGTAGTTGTTCTGAGTGCTTGCATAAACGTCTTCTGCTAACTTCACGTTTTCCTGCTGCGCGTTGATGGTATTAATGCTGTTCTGAATTTGAAGTTTCGCATTCTCAAATTGCAACTTCAGCGCATTTGCAGCATCTTTTGTATCTTCTTTAGCCTGCTCGATATCAACTTCTGCTTGTCTAACCCTTGATTTTCTGGCATTACCATCGAAAATCGGAATTCGCAAGCTCAAGCCTATACTAGCAGCATCTACCCATCTGGCAGTGGAGTTACTACCTCCAAATAAATCCAGTTTATTACTGATCCCGTTGTACAAGTAATTACTTGTTAAAGAAAGAGAAGGAAAATATTCAGCCTGGTAAGCTTTCTTTTGATATCCCAAAAGTTCTTCCTGTTGCTTTGCCAGTTGATATTCTTTTAGTTGTTCAAGGTTCAAGGTTGAAGCAAGTAAGTTCACATCTGTCTTGATTTGAGACAATGCTGCTTCAGGAATAGTGATTTGCGTATTCACATCCATTCCCATATTGTATTTGAGTGCATTCTCCGCAAGTGTTACTGCATTCTGAACCTGTTGCCTTTGGGTTTGAAGATTATTTAAGTTCACCCGAACCCGATCCAAATCAATTTTTCTGGCGAGGCCATTCCTATACTGATTACTTACCGTCTTCTCAATTTTGCTAAGAGAGTTGATATTGCTATCAATCACACTCAGATTTTCCCGGGTAATTAATATTTGATAATAAGCTGCTGTTACATTCTGCAGTAAGGTCTCCTCACTGATTTCAGCATTTAGCTCGTAGAAGTTCTGTCCTGCTTTCGCTGCCCTGAGTCCGGTAAATACCGACTGGTTAAACAATTGCTGACTGAATTGAACTGCTGCATTTGCGTTCCACTTCTGTCCGAATGCTACCAAAATCACTTCATCAGGTCTGCCCGCGAAAATATTTGGGATAGCATTTCTCTGGATAATTAAGTTGTCAGTTAAACTTGCACTACCATTTATTTGTGGAAGCGCCTGAGCCCGGATCTCGTCAGTCCGGTATTTTCCCCCTTCAATGTCTAACCGTGCCTTCTTAACCGCTGCATTGTTTTCTAATGCGAAGTTCAGGGCGTCCTTTAATGTAAGATTGACAGTTTGCGCATTCGCAAAGCCTGAAAACAGGATCGCTATGAGCATTGCTGCTATTCTTATTGATTTAAAATTTATTCGATTCATCGCTATATATTCTTTGTCTAGTTTTTTAATCCGTTAAGAAATATTTGAGTTAAGCTTTTTTGCTTTTCCGACACGTCGTCAACTCCTTTACTGTCGGGCACCAGTTGTTTTTGCTGCTGGGCCATGATACATATGTTCAGACCAACCATGGTGTCGAGGAAGAGCGTGGCAGTTGCAACTACGTCGTCTGTTTTGATTTCCCCTCTCTCAATTCCTTTTTCAAAAAGATTTCTTATAAGTCCTGTCTCCTGTTCCCTGGCTTTCTGTATTAAAGCCCGAACCCCCTCGTTCCCGAGGTTTATATCTATTGCATGGTGACCGATGTGCAACATAAAGTACTTTTTGAAGAAGCTGTTTCTCAGCTCGATCATCGCAAAAAGCGCAGTTTTTACGTCTGAAGTACTTTCAAATTCTTTTTCTAATTGCTGGAAGTATTCGCTCAGAATCTTCTCCGTTACGGCCACTACCAAGCTTGTTTTATCGGGGAAATAATAGTAGAGAGACGGTTTAGAAACTGCCAGATCCTCCGCTATTTCATTCATCGTTGTTTTTTGTATCCCAAAATGTGCAAAGCGAAGTACGGCCTTCTCTAAAATCAATTCACGTTTTTTATCTGCCTCTATCACTCTTAACCTTTCTACTTTTAAACTTTCTGACTTTATGAATTAATAAGTCAAAGGTACAAACAGTTTAATTCTCGTGCAAGAGTTGCGAAAAAATTAATAGGACGTGAAAGCAAGATGACAGCAGCTTGACTGATGCAAATGGTCAGGCTCAAATTCTGGGGCTAGGCAGGATTTTAAGAAGGAAGAGGGGGGGAGCTTAAGCTTTTTTCAGTCCGTTAAGAAAAATTTCTCCTAACTGTTTTTGCCGGTCTAGCGCTTCTTCAAAAACAGCATCTTCTAACATAAACTGTTTTTTCTGATGGAAGCTGGCTACCCGCATTCCAATGAAAGCGTCAAAAAGTAGGGAAGCCATTTGCTCAGGATCGGCAACTGTAAATTCCCCCTTTTCATTTCCTTTTTTAATTGAAAAGGTGATCTGCTGGATTTCGGCCTTTTTTGCCTTTTCGAGGACAGGAATCAGTTCACCAGCCAAGTCGGGGCCCGATAGACGAAGAAATTCAAAGATGTTGTAGTATTTTTTAATGTAAAAGTGGCGCTTTTCAAGATAGCGGTTAAGGGCGGCTTTGCTATCGCTGGTGGTCTCCAGATCCTGTTTCATATCGGCTTCCACCTGGTCTATGATCCGCTCCAGTACAGCGGCGTATAAATTAATTTTGTCCGGAAAATAGTAGTAGAGTAAGGCTTTGGACAGGGAGAGATCTGAAGCAATTTCTGTCATTGTTGTTTTTGCCAAGCCAAAATGAGCAAACCTTTTTAACGCGGCTTCGATGATTAACTCTCTTTTTTTGTCCTGATTTTCCATTCTTGCAAAAATAAAAATACTATTGATGCTTGCATCATATTAGGAGAGCTTTGTGAGCAGGGCTTAAACTTATCAAACAGCTTTTGGTTAAGAAAATATGGAATATACACATTTAGGCAAATCCGATATCAAAGTAGGTAAGATCAGTTTTGGATGTATGTCTTTAACAGGAAGTCTCGAAGAAGCCAGAAGGGTTCTTCTCCGGGCGGTCGACTTGGGGGTAAATTACTTTGATACTGCAGACCTTTATGAGAATGGAGCCAATGAAGCGAAGTTGGGAAAATGCCTCGAACCTTATCGTGATAAACTTATCATCGCCACAAAGGTGGGCAATCAAGTCAGGGCCGACGGTAAGGGCTGGGATTGGAATCCGAGGAAGGAGTATATTTTAAGGGCGGTAGAACAGAGTTTGCGCCGCCTGAAAACGGATTATATCGATCTGTATCAGCTCCACGGGGGGACTATGGAAGATCCGATAGATGAAACGGTAGAAGCCTTTGAACTTTTAAAACAGCAGGGCAAAATTCGTTTTTATGGGATCTCGTCCATCCGTCCCACGGTGATCAGAGAATATGTACAGCGCTCAAATATCGTTAGTGTGATGACGCAATACAGCCTGCTGGACCGACGGCCGGAAGAAGCGACACTGGACCTGCTGAAGCAGAACGAGGTAGGGGTGATGGTGCGGGGAGCTGTGGCACAGGGCCTGTTGATTAACAAACCAGCGAAACAATATCTCGACCGGTCAGAAGGGGAGGTGCGTGCAGCTGCAGAGCTGATAAAGCACCTTTCCCAATCTCGAACTAATACTCAAACAGCACTTTTATATACCCTGGCTAATCCTGCTGTTACATCAGTAGTGGTAGGAATGAGGACTTTGGAGCAGCTGGAAGAGGTAGTTGGCGCGATGAATGCAGCACCGTTAACTGGAGAGGAGCTGGAGCTGTTGCAGAAAGGCGTCCGGCGAAACTATTATGCAGACCACCGCTGAATAGCCAACGTTATATAAGAATTTTTTGACCGTCAGATGCGCAGTCGAGCTGTACCTGATCCAGTTTGTTAAGCATTTCTGTGTCAAAGTGGGTAAGCAGGATTTTCTTGTAGTTAAGAAGGGATAGTTTCTCAGAAAGTACCTGGTAGTTTAAATGTCCCTTCACCTGATAGTTGAAAAAATTGCACTCACAAATGAACATGTCTGCGTTTCGCGAAAGAGCCACCAAGTTGTCTGTCCATTCGGTATCCCCGGAATAACTGATTATTTTGTCGTCCAGCTCTATTTTTACCCCGTGAGATTGTGCAGCCTCGTTATGAACAACCGGAAATGCAGTGATTTTCAAACCTTCGAGTTCGATTGTCTCCTCCTGCCGAAATTCTATGAAGCGAAGGTCCAGTTTCTCCAGCACTGCAGTGCCCGGGTAGAGCAGCTCCAGTAAAGCACTAATCCTATCCCGGCAGCCGGTTGGACTGACAATGGTCAATGGGGAAGTACGCTGATAAATGGCACATTCCAGCAAGAAAAAAGGGAGACCACCGTAGTGATCTCCATGGAAATGTGTTATGATGATTAGATCAACATCATCAACACTCAGATCTTGCCGTTTCAAGCCTGGCAGGCTGGTCGCACCACAATCGATTAGAAACTTGTAGGAGGAGCTGGCTACGTGAAAACAGGTGTTAAATCTCCCGCCGCTTCCAAAAGCATCGCCGCTGCCAATAACGGTTAAAGTTGTTTCGTTCATCCCAATTGTTTTGGGCTTAAAGTTATTTTAATTGTCCTGCGCTGAAGAAACCAAAGGTGCCGATGCAGCTTCCTGCAGCTGAACAGGAGCTTGTCCCGAAATTACAAGTTTTTCCTCCTGAGTCAAATCTTTCCGTAGCCTGGTCACTTTTTTCAGTATTACTTTGGCCACTGGAATGAAGGATCCGAATAAAAACCGGAAGGTCTTTTTCCTGATCAAATACTTTTTATAGCTTTCTAAGAAATCACTTTCGCTTTTCGTTTTACTGTGCCGGAAAATAAACGGCTTGTCGGATGGTAAATGCAAAAGAAAGTGACCACTGTAATTATTAATTCTTGCTTGCTCGTGTTTGGGCTTAACACTCCAAAAGCGGCCAATAATATTTAAGCTGCCCGCATCTAGAATCTCTTCAGATTTTTTTAGCTTCTCAATGGCTATTGTCGTCAGCATTTCGTCGCCTTGGTGATGGAAGTTTTTATAGTTGGCGAAATAGGAATCTGTTAATTGGTTTATTTCTTTATCAAGCCTGCTGAAAAACGCTGGCGGTCCTGCAATAAACTCACCACCTGCCCAAAAGGCGGAATCGCTCGAAGTATCCAATCTTTGTTTATTTGCAATAATAGTTGCCTGACCGTAGGCTGGTACTACCTGTTTCGTAATGTCGTAGTACAACGGAGTTTTTTCCAAAATCGCTTTTTTCAAACTTTCCGGAAGTTGGTTAATGCAAACAATATCCGAATCAACAAGTGCTACGTAGTCGTCTTGCAGCTTACTCAAATAGTTAAATACCTGAAGCTTGAAATGAGCAGAAAAAAACATAATACCAGAGGGTACTACCGACAGGAACCTTAACTCTGTAATGGATAGGTCAGCGTCGTCTATTAAACTCTCCAGATAAGCTTTGTTGTTTGTTAATACCACCAGCTTAAATCCCTGTTTTTTTACACTTTTCGAGAGTTGGATTGCGCAGGAAAGATAGAGGGAGATCTGTTTTCTGGTGTCCGTAACGAAGGTGTTGTGGATACTCTCCTCTGTTTCGGAAACATGAATAAGTGTAAAAAACGTCATAGGCTTAAAAATGATGTTTAGGATGAAAAAAAATTAAATAAAACAACAAAAGCTTCTATTTATTGTTGAATCCATTGTAGTACAAAAAAAGCTCCTCGATGTTTTAATTTTTTACATTTTCAAGGGTCCTATGAATGCTTCTCACAACAAAAAAATTGATTCCATTCAATTTTTACGCGCTGTTGCGGTACTTCTCGTCGTTTACGTCCATATCATCGATTCCGCATCAGACTTTAGTCCCTCTCAGTCTAAGTTCTTTTTTCTGGAAAACTGGGGCGCCATCGGTCTGGATCTGTTCTATATTATCAGTGGTTTTATCATGACCATAGTCACCCCCTCGTATGTTACAAGTCGGGACTGGAAAGACTTTGCGATGAAAAGAGTGTTGCGTATCATCCCGCTTTACTGGGTGCTATCCGTTTTTTCTATCGTTCTACAATTAATAAAGGGGAATTATTACAGCTTTGAAAAGGTGATGAAAACGCTTTTTTTCTTTCCCATTTTTGACAGTGCCTTTGTCTTTCCCATTATCCCTGTTGGTTGGTCCCTTTCGCTGGAGATCTATTTTTATTTTCTTATTGCCCTGTTACTGGTATTCGCAGCGAAACGCATTTATACGTATCTGCTCATGGTGCTCTTTATCTGCTCGGGTATCGGCTACTTCTTCGAGCCGCAACATCCAATGCTTAGTTTTCTGTTCTCACCTCTGCTGATAGAATTTGCACTGGGTATTTTGGTTGGTCTTTTATATCGTTCAGCATCAAACATCATGAGCGAAGCCAAAATAAGGTTTCTAGCTAAAGCAGCCATGCTTTCAGGTTTTTGCCTGATGATTGGTACCATTTTTACCGGGTACTTTGGAGTGGGCGATGCAGAATATGTTTCATCAGATGCAGCCGCAGCTTTAATAAGAGTGATGGTTTGGGGTGTTCCTTCTGCCCTGTTTCTTGCAGGGGTTGTACTATTGGAGTCGCAACAGGGTTTAAAAATCCCTCGTTTTTTTACGGAACTCGGCGACGCTTCCTATTCCTGCTATCTCATCCATGCGCTGTTGTTAATACCCATCGCCCGGAAGATTTATCTGCTTTTTGGTCTGAATAACGGAGACTTTTATATCCTGGCGACCCTTGTCTTTGTCTGCGTCTCAAGCATCTATTTTTATCGATTTTTCGAAAAAAGATTAATAGCTGTAGTAAATCGGATCTATTTACGAAGCAGAATTGCACCCAATGTACCTTACAGCCGAAAAGCCCGCTTTGCCCGGATAAACTTTTTCGAAAAGGCTACCAAAGCGTCATAATCATCCATGTATACCTGAGCTCAAACTAATTTAAATTTTATAAAACCATCGCTGCAAAAAAGCGTTGCAGATCAGGACCCTTCTATCTTACCTATGAAAAAAACATGCCTCTTTTTCGGAAGAGCATGTTTTTTCTTTTCACCTAATAAGCAAGCCTACTAATCCCACCCATCGTTTTTAGATTCTGAGTTTTATCTCTAACCATCCTTATGGAATTTTCGGCGGGAAATCATCTACAGAAACACCGTCGGTTTCAACTCCTTGCGGGGATAGTAGAGTAAGGGCAGGTTTTCGAAACTGGAAAATTTAAACATTCAATAATGAAAACTAGCTTATTAAATTCCTTCTCTCTTCAACTATTCCGATCATTTTTTGCCATGCTGATAATTCTCAAGTTAGAAGCTGCTTCTGCTCAGGACCAGCAACTAAAGCAATTTGAAGGCACTTATCAGCTGACTAACAATAAAGCTATGTTCTTAAAGATCATTGCAAACGGAGATCAACTAATCCTGAAACAAGGGTGGGATAATAAGGAAATCGCTTTTCGGCAATCATCACCTTTAAGTTTTCTTGCTTCTCAGGACTCAACCTTTCCCCTCGACTTCGAAAAGGATGAGAAGGGTGTTATCGTGAAAGTTACGGCTTTTAAAAGGGACGTATGGGAGAAAACCAGATTGCAGGAGGAGCGACCAAGTCCGGCAGAAGTTGAGCGGTTAAAGGAATCGTATGAAGTTATGTTCGAGAACCTTTCGAAGGCAGTAAATTCAGATTCTCCTGCAACTATTGAAGCATTGGTACGATCCAACGTGGATACCTCTATTCTTAAAATGGTTCCCACAAATGAGTTAGTTATGCAGGTAAGGAGACTTTACCGGCACACAGGCGGCATCGATGCTCCCGTTCCGAAGAGTTTCTCTACCGAGCGCGGCGAAATGACCTTTAAAGCCAGGGACTTTGGAAACAACTATGCAGTTAATCTTGCCTTAAGTTCTTCCGGAAAAATTCTGCATTTCGGATTTCGCGAAACCAGCCACTTTCAGCTTGAGCCGAGACCGGCGACTCCCAAAGAGCTCGTCCTGCACTTGAAAGCCAAACTCGATGAGCTTGCCAAAAAGGACCTATTCTCAGGGACCGTTCTGCTTGCTCAAAATGAGAAAGTGTTACTAAAGTATGTCTGTGGCGAAGCAGATAAAGAAAAGCATATCAAAAATAATACGGATACCAAGTTCAGTTTGGGATCAATGAACAAGATGTTCACCGCCGTAAGCATCATGCAACTGGCAGAAAAAGGGTATCTACAGCTTGATGCCCCAATTAGCAATTATCTCGACAGTACCTGGCTTCCACTTTCCATCAGCCGGAAGGTGACCGTTCATCACCTGCTTTCGCACACTTCGGGGCTCGGGGATTTTTTAGGGGATTCCTTTGACAAGGCCCCTGCGGCCCAATTCACAAAGCTCGAAGGCTTTAAGCCCTTTGTAAGCAATAACAGCCTTCAGTTCGAGCCCGGATCGGCCTGGTCTTATAGCAATTCGGGGATGGTGCTCCTTGGAGCCGTTATCGAATCCGTATCCAAGTCGAGCTATTTTGATTACGTCCGTAGAAATATTTATCAACCCTCCGGTATGAAAAATACCGATGTTTTTGACCTGGCAAGCTACCGGGAAAATATCGCGATTGGTTACATCCCGCAAGCAAATGGATATACCAGTAACCTGTACTCGGGCTTTACCCGCGGTTCATCTGCCGGGGGTGGCTACTCGACTATTGAAGACATGCACCAGTTCGCCCTCGCGCTGACGGGCGGAAAGCTCCTATCGTCTGCAAGCCTCGAGAAACTTTTTCACGATTACAAACGACGAGGGTACGGTTACGGATTTCAACTTTGGAACACCAGGCTGGGCAAGGCGGTAGGACATTCAGGCGGTGCCCCCGGCGTAAATGGCCTGCAGTTTATTCTTCCGGACTCAGGTTACACAATCGTTGTCCTTGCCAATTATGACCGGGCAGCGCAGGAGCTGGGTGACTACATCCTCTGGCTACTGAAAAATATAAAGCATTAGACAGACGGTTTAGGTTCTTGGGGGACCTATTCCCCTTATTTTAAAAAAAATTTTACAGGTTATAAATTAATCGTAATATTGCGATGTATGGGAATAACTAAAACGGAAATCTTTTCTGCGGAGCAAAACCGACTGGCTGTAATGTTGAAAGCCATTGCGCATCCGGCGCGTATAGCTATTCTGCAGGAGATTATTAAAAGCAAGGCCTGCATCTGCGGCGACCTGGTTGAGGAACTGGGCTTAGCGCAGGCTACTATTTCTCAACACCTTAAAGAGTTAAAAAATGCTGGCTTGATTCAGGGGACGATAGAAGGGGTGAGCATCTGCTACTGTATTCATCCGGAAAATTGGAAGCAGCTCGAAAAGGAGCTGGGAGATTTCTTTAGTTCCTACAGAGGAACAGCGGGATGCTGTTAAAAAAATTTACTTAAATCAATCGTTAGATTGCGATAAATAGATGAATATGAATAATCCTAATGCAATCAGCTGGAGGCTTTTCAAGGAAAACCTGGTCCAGCACTCACATTTGGCCCTTCAGTTTCAATACGCGGAGGGGAAATGGGTTAAACCCTCTTACCATATTACTGAGATTAAGCAAGCACTCATTACTTCGGTGGATTGTGGCGGAGTGGTCAATTCATGGACGGAGATTGTTATACAACTTTGGGAGCCCGAACAGGAAAAAGAGGGGCCGGCAATGAAGGCTAGCAAAGCTTTATCTATTATTGATCTGGTCGAAAAGGCTTTAAAACTAGATGAGGCTGCGGAAGTAAAAATTGAGTTTGGCAATTCTAAATTTGAAACCCGGCAAATGTATCCCGGGGAATTATTAACAGTCGGCGAAGATTTAATTGTAAATTTAAGACCAGACGCTGTTCAATGCAAGGCGATAGGAAGAGGAGGAAGCTGCGGAACCGAGGCTGACGGAGAGGCTTGTTGTGCTACTCCTGCAGAACACCCGAAACCAGAAATACAAAACCTGGCAGCAGCAGGCTGCTGTACTCCAGGATCAGGTTGCTGTTAATATATTATGATCACCATTCGACCAATGCTTGCTTCTGATGCCGAAGCAATCCAAAAGATTTATAGGAGCGAATCACTGCCACCAGGGACGTGAGTTTAGCTGCAGACACGAAGAAGCAAAGTTGTTGGAATCGACTAAATAAAAATTGATGAAGAACATTTTAGTGCTCTGCACCGGTAATAGTTGCCGGAGCCAGATAGCAGAAGGATACCTCCGCCACTTTTCAGGCGATAAAGCAAATGTCTATAGCGCAGGAGTGGAGACTCACGGACTAAATCCAAGGGCCGTAAAAATCATGGAGGAGGATGGAATAGACATCTCCACCCATACCTCTAATCACGTGGATGAGTACGCAGACATTCCCTTCGATTTTGTGATCTCGGTGTGTGATAACGCGAAGGAACGCTGTCCCTATTTCCCCACTAGGGCCGAGAAACTTCATTTCAATTTTCCTGATCCAGCAAAAGCAACGGGTACAGAAGAAGAAATAATGGAGCAGTTCCGGAAGGTAAGGGAAATGATAAAATCATATGCAGAGGATTTCGTGAAGCAACATCTGAAGGGCTAGCGATGAGTGCAACTAATTGTGCGCCTGCCGCCAACCGTAAGAAGTTAGGTTTTTTAGACAGGTATTTAACGCTCTGGATCTTTTCTGCGATGCTGCTCGGCGTAGCCATTGGTTATTTTTTTCCCTCCTCATCGGGATATATCAATTCATTCTCGGCCGGTACCACTAACATCCCCCTTGCCATCGGGCTTATTTTGATGATGTATCCGCCGCTTGCTAAAGTGCGTTACGAACACATGGGCGACGTATTCAGGGATACCAAAGTTCTGGGCGCTTCTCTGTTTCTTAACTGGGTGATCGGGCCGGTAGTCATGTTCCTGCTGGCGATATTTTTCCTCTCAGACTACCCGGAGTATATGGTAGGTTTAATATTGATCGGTCTGGCAAGATGTATTGCGATGGTAGTTGTATGGAATGAGCTGGCTGAAGGAAACCGGGAATACGGAGCCGGACTGATCGCCTTGAACAGTGTTTTTCAAGTGTTGCTCTACAGCGTCTATGCCTACGTTTTTATCACGATATTGCCACCATATTTCGGCCTAACAGGGCTGGAAATTGACATCACGATTTCTCAAATCGCTAAAAGCGTGGGTATTTATCTTGGGATTCCGTTTGCTCTCGGTCTGATTACACGCTACGGCTTGATTGCTATAAAGGGAGAGGACTGGTTTCGACAAAAATATATTCCTTTCATTTCTCCCATTACTTTAATTGCGTTATTGTTTACTATTGTAGTGATGTTCAGCCTGAAAGGGGAGTTGATTGTGCAGATTCCAGCAGATGTGATTCGGATTGCGATTCCGCTCGTTGTCTACTTTGCGGTCATGTTCCTGTTTAGCTTCTTTGTTGGAAAAAGGTTCGGCGCAGATTATTCCAGGACGACTGCTATTGCCTTCACTGCTACAGGTAACAATTTCGAACTGGCAATTGCCGTGGCCATCGGAGTGTTTGGAATTAATTCAGGGCAAGCTTTCGCCGGTGTGATAGGACCACTGGTTGAGGTGCCGGCTCTGATAGCCCTCGTTAATGTAGCCTTCTGGCTGAGAAATAAATATTATAAATCAACTACTTTAGATACTGAATGAGAATAGCAATATTTTCAGATATACACGCAAATCTGCCGGCCTTAGAGGCGTTTTTCGAGGACATACAGAAAAGGGATATTGATAGCTGGTACTGTCTGGGTGACCTGGTAGGATACAATACCTGGCCCAATGAGGTGATCGAAGAAATCAGAAAAAGAAAGATTCCGACAATAGCCGGGAATCATGACCTGAAAGTGAAAAAGTTGAAACGGGATGAAGGACTTGAGGTAGATTATGCTTACCACATTGGGTCGGATGACGCCCGCGACTACCTAAGCAGGCTTCCCCGCTTCATTCGAAAGCATTTTGAGCTGGACGGCGCACCTGCAACGATCATGCTCGTTCACGGAAGTCCTAGGAGTGTGAACGAATACCTGCTGGAAGATCTCGAAGAAAGCTATGTGTCCGCCATGATGGAAGAGGAAGATGCGGATATAATGTTTTGCGGCCATACTCATAAACCTTATCATCGGACACTTACAACTTCGAATAGCTATCGTCATTTAATAAATGTAGGATCTATTGGAAAACCGAAGGACGGGGATCCGAGGGGTTGCTATGTCATCCTGACCTTGGATAAAAGCAGCTCGCTGAAAAGCGCCGATGGTATCAAGGTCGAATTCTTTCGGTTTGAGTACGATGTGGAAAAGGCTGCTTCGGCGGTAGAAAATAGTCCCTTACCCACCGAGTTTGCCGATCGGTTAAGAAAAGCATATTGATCTATTATCATGAAGAGATGGAAATTGTTGCAAACAGATAACTCGGGAACAACCATCCTGCTGCGCTCAATGGTAGGAGCCGTGTTTCTGTCGGAAGGCTTGCAGAAGTTTTTGTTCGCAGATAAACTGGGAACAGGCAGGTTTACCAAAATAGGTCTTCCGGCCGCGGAGTTTTTTGGTCCTCTGGTAGGTTCGTTTGAAATAATTTGTGGTGTACTGATACTTATTGGACTAATCACCCGACTGGCGGCAATCCCCCTGATTGTTATCATGCTCGCTGCAATTAGTCTCACCAAGTTAAAGATCCTGACGGACGCAGGCTTTTGGTCGATGCTCCATGAAAGCCGTACGGATTGGGCAATGCTACTAGGGGCAGTTTTTCTGTTGATAAAGGGTGGCGGTAGGTGGTCGATCGACAAATTGCTATGGAAAAGAAAGAGCGAAGAAAGGCGCTGATAGAAGTAGCCGCGGTATTCTTTCGGCTTGGCTGTCTCGGTTTCGGTGGCCCGGCCGTGCACATTGCCATGATGGAAGAAGAAGTGGTGCGAAAACGAAAGTGGCTGCGCCCTGAAGAGTTCCTTGATCTGGTGGGTGCTGTAAACCTGATTCCCGGTCCGAACTCCACCGAGCTAACGATGCACTGCGGCAAAGAGCGGGCGGGCTGGCCGGGACTGTTTGTCGCTGGTTTCTGTTTTATCTTTCCCGCAGTGATCATCACGGGCTTATTTGCCTGGGCTTACAAGGAATACGGGGAACTTCCCCATGTACAACCCTTCATTTACGGCATCAAACCGGCCATCCTGGCTGTGGTTGTTTTCCTGATGATTTCGCTGGCCAAAAAAGCGGTGAAATCAGCCCGGCTTGCCTTTTTCGGAATAGCGGCTGTTCTACTTGCCCTTGCAGGATTTAGTGAGGTACATATTCTTTTTGGGATAGGCTTTCTGGCGGCCTTTTTTCAGCTGGCAGGGAAGAAGCAGTTTTTTGGCCTTGTCCCGCTTATGCTCTTGCAGGCCCAGACCTTGCCCGCCAAAGCCTCGGCTACTCAGTTGTTCTGGCTGTTTTTAAAGGTAGGCTCCATCTTGTACGGAAGTGGCTATGTGCTCTTCGCTTTTTTGGATGCCGAGCTGGTAAGCAGGGGTTTGCTAAGCAAACAACAGCTGGTAGACGCCATCGCGGTCGGCCAGTTTACTCCCGGGCCGGTCTTTTCCTCTGCCACCTTTGTCGGATGGCAGATAGCAGGAATTTCAGGGGCTGTATTGGCCACTATCGGGATTTTTTTACCTTCCTTCATTTTTGTGGGCTGTCTTAATCCCATCATTCCGAAGCTGAGGAAATCCCCGCTGATGTCCGCTTTTTTGGATGCGGTAAATGTGGTAGCTGTCGCCTTAATCCTGGTCGTTTCCGTCGACCTCGCCAAAGCATCCATCACCGATTGGAGAACTACCTTGATAGCACTGGCTGGCTTTGCCGCTGCCTTCTATTTCAAACACCTAAATACCGCCTTCATTATTTTAGGGGGAGCAGTTCTCGGATATTGCCTGACCTACCTCTGATGCACTGCTACGCTTTGCAACATCTTCTCAATTCTTACTTAAAATGAACATTGTTACTGGAGGGTCCGGAGGTCAGTTGAAAAGGTAGAGTCAAAATTTGAGAGTGGCCCTAGCCCTGTCCATATTAGCCTTAGATCAACCTGCAGGCAGAGAGCGACCTGCTTCGGACCTGGTTCAGCTTTTACCGGAAATTCAGCAAGAAAGGGGAGCTGAGGCCTGTATCAGCCCTAATGCAACCACGAAGGAACTCTAAATGAAATAAGAATGAATACTGAACGCAAACTGTCAAATATCGCTATAAGGTCGCTATAACATCGCTGTAAGGTCGCTATAAGGTCTTGTTGGAATTCTTCCGAGGGTTGAACGAGGAGTTATCGCAGGAGATGCTTTGCTAAAATTACGAATAAAACCCGAGCTGGGATAAAAAAAGAATAAAGCTAAGATCTTCAATTAGAGCGGACTGGACTCAAAACGGGAAGTCGCGGTGGTTTAATTTGAACTGATTGAAAAAATTGTTAAATATGTGGGATGAACCTGAAGCTTATACAAAAAACAGCCTTTGGCGTAAGAAATTTGAGTTCAGGTAAATGGGATATATACGAAATTCGTAAACCCAGATGTTAGTTGCTATTGTAAAAACCCGAGAACTTTCCCAATAATGAGAAGCTGGACGACTTTTTTTCTTTTAATATTACCTCCTATGATGTTGCTCTCTTGCCAAAACCAACAGAAAAAAATTGTCTACTACGAGTACAATGGAGTTGTGATAACCAGAATTAATGACTTTCCTAAAGACAGATTTTACTATGGTAAGTTCGACCCAGAAGTTGACAAGTTGCCGGAATCATATATAGAATCTAAATTTAGTGGTTTCGATGGAGGTATGGGTGCTTACCTTATTTTCAAGCCGAATAAGCACGTTGAAATCATTAGGGAATGGGGCAATTTTTCGCCAGTTAGATTAAAAGAAAATTTAATTCTGATTGATACAATGGAGAATATAAAATTCATTCATTGGAGGGATAGTGCCAAAGGAAATTTAAAGAATATTGCCTACGTCTCTCACGTGTTAGATTTAGAAAGGAAAACGAACTCGAACGAAAAATCACAGGTAACAAGAAGAATAAAAAACAACAGCAACTAACACTTAGGGTTCCGTTGGGGGCGTAGCACCAACAATGAACCCTCGGTTGTACGGAACCTTCGGTAGTTTTTTAGGCATCATGCTTATGGGTTTTGCGACGATCAGGCTTGGTTTCTAGCAGGAGGGTTTAGGTTAGCTTTCTAGTTGGGCCAGCACTTTTTTTGGGTTTTCATAGCCTCCGGATGAATCCTCTTACCTTCCTGAGGTGTTTTTCAGAAGTATTTTCCCTTTTTTCTTCTGACAAGGCATAGCGCTGCCAGGCCAGTATACTACGGCTTTTATTTTGTGACAGCAGTTTCGATAGTTCAGCAATTTTTGGTGGTCCGCGTTTAGGCAGCAGCTCTATGGTGACCATCGTTTCGGTTTTACAGCAGGGACAAAGTAATGGGTTGAACTTCTGCAGCTTCCGGGGTTCCACTCTGGTCTTTACCCTCTGCGGTAATAGCCCGCGGATCAGAGCGATGGATTCTTTCTTTGCCGTAGAACTCAAAAAACCGAAATGGCGGATCCTTACAAAGCCTTTTGGTAGAATATGCAGAGCGAAGCGGCGGATGAACTCTTCAGCGTTCAGGCTCATCTGCTTTTTCCGGCCGCCGTGGCGGTAATCATTGTAGCCGAAAGTTACCTTCTGGTCATCTATCGAGAGGATACGATTGTTAGAGATGGCAATCTTGTGGGTGTACCGTCCCAGGTACTCTACTACTGAATGAGGAGAAGCAAAGGGCCGCTTGGCATACACCACCCAATTTTTTTTGTACAAGGTATTGACCACATCTCTGTCCAGGGGAATCTCCTTCTTGTTCAACAAGGCCATAAACTTCCCCCAGAAAAGTTTGCTCATAGCTTTTACCGGAAAGAGGTATTTACCCTCGCTTTTAGCCGTTTTCCATTTCCTTCCTCGCAGAGTCTCCTATGCGGAGGCCATAGCAAAGGAAGGGACTCTGCGTCTTCCTTCGATTCTAGATCTTTCCCACGATTCTTAATTTCCAATACTTTAGTTCCTCTCCTCCACGCCCTGGTTCGTGTCTCCACGAACAACCCATCCCTATTCATTTCATCCCACCCCTTCCTTCTCGACCTTCCAATTCCTCTATAGTTAACATTTAATCCATATTCTTTAACATACTCTTCTGTTACTGGCCGGTCCTTTTCATTTACTTTGGAGGTAAAGGCGATCCTCATCGCAACCTATTAATACCTAAAAATTACGAAATGAGAAAAAGAGCAGTACTCCTAGCTTTTACCCTGGTTCCTTTATTATTTCAGTCCGTGCGGGCGCAAATACAGGAAATGAAGCTGCTGAACGCACCAGTAGATATCAGCAAAGATTTCAAAGACTTTTCCAATACCTACTATCTGGCGGATAGCCTTAAAAGTTTCAACCCTGCAACAGGGACTGGCGAGCTGGTTTACAAGAGGCACAATTATGTAACCAGGCAGGCATTCAACAATATGCTGGGAACACTCAGGGCAGTAGCTGCCAACGAGTTTCCCACTACAGAATATGCGGCATCGCCCTCGCTTCCTTTTTCCATCCAATTTGTGTCAGACAAAACGGTCCGGATCAGGACAGTATCGGGGTTTCAGGCAAGACCTGAGCAGGAATCGTTGATGTTGATGAATGGAAAAGCGCCCGTCAACAAAAGCTCCTGGAAGTACAGCAAGCTGAAAGGCGCTCACCGGTATACCAGCGCAAGCGGCTCGGTCACTGTTTTTGAATACCCCTGGCGGGTGGAGATAAGGGACCCGCAGGGAAAGCTTCTCACCAAAACGATTCACCATGTTGACAATGCAGATTCCACCTATACTCCTGTTCTGCCATTTTCTTATGTAAGAAGGGCTGCTGATTATTCACGCAGCATGAACGCAGCTTTTGCCCTGTCTCCCGGAGAAAAGATATTTGGATGCGGCGAGTCCTTCACTTCCTTGGACAAACGCGGCCAGAAGGTAGTGCTCTGGGCGGATGATGCGAACGGAGTGCAGAACGAGACCATGTATAAGCCTATTCCGTTTTTTATGAGCAGCCGCGGTTATGGAATGTTTATGCATACCTCAACTCCCATTACCTGTGATTTCGGAAAGTACTTCAGCGGGGTTAACTCCTTAATGATAGGAGATGACGAGCTCGATCTTTTTGTTTTCCTTGGCGAGCCGAAAGAGGTACTGAACGAGTATACCAACCTTACGGGAAAAGCTTCCATGCCTCCACTGTGGTCTTTTGGGTTCTGGATGAGCCGGATTACGTATTTCTCCGAGCAGGATGGGAGAGAGGTTGCCGCCAATCTGCGCAAGCATAATATCCCTGCCGATGTAATTCATTACGACACAGGTTGGTTTACTACCGATTGGCGTACAGATTATAAGTTTGCTCCTGATCGTTTCGCCAATCCCGCTAAATTGATGTCCGATCTTAAGAAGGACGGATTCCGCGTTTCTTTATGGCAGTTGCCCTACTTTACACCACAGAACACCCTTTTTAACGACCTGGTGCAGAAAAATCTGGTGGTAAAAGATGCAAAAGGGAATCTTCCTTTTGAGGATGCGGTGCTAGATTTTTCCAATCCCACTGCAGTGAAGTGGTATCAGGATAAGATTGCTGGTCTCTTGAAATTAGGCGTGGGTGCTATTAAAGTGGATTTTGGGGAAGCAGCTCCTGATAATGGTCTTTACCATTCCGGTCGTACCGGCTTTTACGAGCACAATTTGTACCCTTTACGCTATAACAAGGCTGTTGCGGATATTACCAGGCAAACTAATGGGGAAAACATTATTTGGGCCCGAAGTGCCTGGGCGGGAAGCCAGCGATACCCGCTGCACTGGGGCGGCGATGCAGCTAATACCAATACCGCGATGGCTGCTGAGCTGAGAGGCGGCCTTTCGTTGGGGCTTTCCGGCTTCTCCTTCTGGAGCCATGACGTTGGCGGTTTCGTACAAAAAACACCGGAAGATCTTTATGAACGCTGGGCGGCCTTTGGATTTTTGTCGTCTCACACACGCAGCCATGGAATGCCACCTAAAGAGCCCTGGGAATACAGTCCGCAATTTCTAAATTATTTCCGGCAGGTGGCCGAGATGCGTTATAAGCTGATGCCGTACATCTATGCACAGGCTAAAGATTGTACTCAACGTGGCCTCCCCATGCTTAGGGCGCTGTTTGTAGAATATCCGAATGATCCCGGTGCATGGCAGGTCGACGATCAATACCTCTTTGGAGGCGATATGCTCGTCGCTCCTTTGATGGAACACGTTGCGGAGCGGGATGTCTATCTTCCCGGTGGCCAGTGGATAGATTACCAAACGGGCCAGGTGTATCAGCAGGGCTGGAACAAGATCAAAGCAGGAACTGTACGGGCTGTTATCCTGGTGAGAAACGGCGCAGTTATCCCACATATAAAACTGGCTCAATCCACTTCAAGGATGGACTGGACGGCACTGGAGCTTGTTTCTTACTCCACTGCTCCGAACGCCGAAGGGCTTGTCTGTCTTCCCAATGATAATGTGTTGCACAAAGTTTCTTTGAATGGAATCAAGCTTCAGCAGGATCCGTATGCAGGAAAAATAAAATGGACTGTTAGAGCACACAAATAGTACATGTCGATTTATTCAGACAGCGTAATGCTTGGCTGTCGGAGATGTCCTGTTTGCTGCACGGTAGGTCCTCAAAATCCCAAAACAAATTCAACTGATGCTCCTTACATTCATATAAACCAAAATGCATATGGAAACGATCGAATTTACAATTGATGGCAAAGTCTATACTGCCGACGAATCCGAAGGAAAGTACTCAATCGTGCAAAACTCTGAATTTATAGGGCAGATGTACAAGGAACCTAAAGGCTGGTCCTGGGAAGGCCCGGACAGGATAGATCATCATCATCCCTGGGAGGAGATCGGAAGGAAGATCGATAAACATCTGCAGAATTTGGCGCACCAATAGCGCTTGAGACCATTTTAAAATACAAAAGCATCGTTTGGGACGATGCTTTTATTTTTGTGTGAGAGTATGAGTGTGAATGTATAACAGTAGAAACAGAAAGCGTGCCATGATTCATAAAAACAAATTTTTGATTGCTTAGTAATTACTTAATCAGCAATTAATGATTTGTTAATGTGTATTATGGGGAAAGAGACGTTTTTTAGGTGTTTTTTGATCTTATTTTTGAGCTCGTGCTTTCAGCAGTTGTATGCTCAAACAGACTCCCTGATCAGAAAGTTGGATAGTTTGGGGAGAAAAGCGGACACAGTCGGGCAAACAAACGTCATTGCTCCGGAGGCTTATACCCAGCGTACCCAGATTACTTTCAAAAACTATTTTGTTTTGCTTGGAAGCGATATTAAGCAGCAGCTGTTTACACCCTTTACCATGCCGGCAAAAGATTGGGTGAAAGTTGCCCACTATGGTTTGGGTTTAAGCGGGCTGATGTTCGCAGACAGGCCTATCCAACGACGGGCAGTAATCTGGAGGAAAGACAATCCTGTGCTCACGAACGTCAGTTCTTTTATCACTAATACCGGCGGCACTTATGAGGCGATTACTTTGGCTGGCCTCGCCACCTATGGCTTTGCTTTTAAAAATGAAAAGATTAAAACGACGAGCTTGCTGGCTAGTCAGGCATACATCACAGGAATTACCATCAATACGCTGCTGAAAAACCTGGCAGGCAGGCATCGGCCTTCGGTGGTTAACCCCGATAGGGTAGAAGCACGACCTACTTTTTACGGACCCTTTTCTAATACCGGCCGCGACAAGGAGGGGAAAAAGCTAGCCGCATCCTTTCCTTCTGCACATGCAACACTCGCTTTTGCTGCTGCCACCGTCTACGCTATGGAATACCGGGACAAGCCTATTATCCCCATCTTATCTTACACCGGTGCAACGCTGATCAGTCTTAGCAGGATCACCGAGAATCAACACTGGACGACAGACATTGTGGTAGGTGCTACGATTGGGTATTTAACCGGGAGACAGGTGGTAAATAATTACCATCGTTACGCTAAAATCAAACGAGACAACGGCGGAGAGCAACCTACACCCCAACGAAAAAAGGTGTCGCTGAAAATGCAGTATTTTCAGGGCAGCCTCTTACCGGGACTCGTTTATACGCCTTAATTCGAACGAGAAAATTTTCGCACTACGTCATTGGATTGCTTGCCTCAAAAGGCCGGGTTTAGCTCGAACGTTCGTTTACGCGTCTTTTGTTTCGCATCCTGGGGTTTAAAATAGTTTGGGAGAAATTTTTTCGTGTAGCCGAAAACTGTCCTTCTGACAATTAACTACTAGGTTAAAACTAACCTTTACTTTTAATTAACGAGAACTTATTTTAAACTGAGGTGTTCTCTAACGGAACCCTTATTCAGTCTCCTATGTCTGCCTCATCTACCGACTCCGGGGTTAGTTTGGAAATTTATAAAGCTGTTTTTGAGGCTGCAAAATGCCCGCTTCTGCTGTTGAATGCTAATTCACCTGAGTTCTCTGTGGCTGCGGTTAATCAAAAATTCCTGTCTTCAATTCGCGCCACCCGCGACACCATTTTGGGGAGAAGTATATATGAAGTATTTCCCCTGAGCTTAAACAGCCCTGATGTACCCACTGCGGGCGAGTTAGATACCGTCCTGCAGGAGGTGTTGCAACGGAAAGAAACTGTAGAAGCTTCTGCCGAGACTTCGAGCGTCTGGGTAATAAATGGAGCAGAGCGAAAGCGCTGGCGTTCGGTAAATACTCCGATTTTTGGGAGTACCGGAGATATTCAATTCATACTACACGCACCTGTAGACGACACAGCCTCTCAGGAAGCTGCGGAGCGGGAAGAGTCGGCCCGGCAGGCCGGCGAGAACTACCGGCGTCGTCTTGAGTCTTTTCTGAAACAGGCCCCGGTAGCTATTGCCGTTTATTTTGGTCCGGAATTTCTGGTCGAAATGGCTAATCCTGTTTTCTGTAAGATGTGGGGATTGACAGAGGAGGAAGCGATAGGTACATCCATCTTTGACCTTCTCCCGGATGAAACCGGGGAGTATCGGAAGGTTTTTTCAGACGTATATACGTCTGGGAATACTTTTGTTGCTTTTGAAACTCCTATTATTTTAACTTCCTCAGAGCAGGCCTGGATTAACCTGGTGATCGAGCCCCTCCACGACCTCGATGGGAGTGTACATAGCCTCATTTCCATCGCTCAGGATGTAACGGAGCAGGTGCGACTGAAGCAGAAGCTGGAAGATAGTGAATCGAGACTGCGTCTGGCTATTTCAGCATCTAAAATGGGTGTTTGGGATTTGGATCTTCTTTCAGGAGACCTCATCACCACCGGTACTGGGAATCGCATTTTTGGTTATGACTCATCAGAGGTTTCCTGGGATATGGAGCGCTTTATGAGTCACGTTCTGGAGGAGGACCGGGAAGTGATATTGAAAGCGTTGGAGCGGGCTAAAGTGGAAAGGTTTATGAGCGTGGAAATCAGGATTATCAGAGTGGATAAGGTACTGCGCTGGATTGGATTGACGACGGAAGTGTACAGAAATGAGTCGGGTGAAGCCGTCCGGCTCTTGGGGACCACCCTGGACATCACCGAACGCAAAGAGTCTGAAAAGAAGAAGGATGAATTATTGAGCGTGGTGAGCCACGAGCTTAAGACTCCTGTAACTTCTCTAAAGGCTTTTGCTCAAGTGCTGGAACGAAAATTCGGTAAAAGTGGCGACGACGTAGCAGCAGTAATGCTTCGAAAGATGGTGGTGCAAATTGTACGCCTGTCTCATCTTATTCACGATCTGCTCGACCTAACCCGGATTGAGGGCGGCCAGCTGAAGCTACGTCTTGAAAGGTACGTGTTTAATGAGTTAGTTGCAGAGGTGGCTACCCAGGTAGGAAGAACCTGTTCTCACCAAATCATCGTTAACGAGGAAGAGCTGGTAGAATGCTTCGGTGACCGGCAGCGAACAGAACAGGTTCTGATCAATCTGGTAACTAACGCGGTTAAGTATTCCCCGGGAAAAGACAAAGTGATTGTATCTGTTGAGAAGCGGGACGGGGAAGTAATATGCTCTGTGCAGGATTTTGGATTAGGCGTGCCACCCGAAAAGCAGGAAAAGCTGTTCAAGCGGTTTTACCGGGTGGGGGATGAGGCGCAGCACAATATTTCCGGACTTGGTCTGGGGCTTTATATCTCCGCAGAGATCATTCACCGGCAGCAGGGGCACATTTGGCTCAAAAGCACTCCCGGCGAAGGATCTACGTTCTCTTTCAGCCTGCCGCTGGAAGTTGAAGATGTTTAAGAAGCGCTACGAACTACAGGAAAGCATCGAACAGCCGGCTTTGTTACTGGCCCAGTCCGGACGTTTCAAAAAGAATTCGTCAAACTTATTCGAATAGGGCTCTTTTATAGCCTCTTGCAGTCTGTCAAATAGCTTTGAATCGCCTTTCTGCAGATCCTCGATGGCTTGGTGAAGCAGATAGTTTCGTGGGATAAACCGCGGGCTCGTTTCTCTCATCCTGGCAAGAGACTCCTCCTTGCTACAGGTATTGCTGGCGAATCGTTGACGGTAGCTTTCAATAAACTCTTGCAGTATGTTTCTTTCCACTGGATCTGGTTCACGATAGAATGACCTGCTGAAATGTGCAAGGGGAGCGATAGGTTCCGTAGCCTCCGCCAGATCAATGAGTTCCTGGAAAAAAATGGTCATATCCGGTTTTACGGTATCAAGGAATTTCTCTAATTGGTCAAACATCGGAATATCCTCTGGCCGCACATGATCCAGCCCCAGCTTTGACGCAAGCATCAGATAGTACCTCTCCCAATAAGTATCGCTAAAGCTTTCAATTGCTTTCACCAGCTCCTCAGTGCCATCAAACAGGGGAACCAGTGCATTGGCTAAACATCCCAGGTTCCAGTAAGCGATGGAGGCCTGCTTGCCGAAGGCGTAGCGTCTGCCCGGCAGGTCAGTAGTATTTGGAGTAAAGTTGAGATCGTACTCATCCACGAAAGAGAAGGGGCCATAGTCAATAGTAAGTCCTAGGATGGACATGTTGTCCGTGTTCATTACTCCATGGACGAAACCTACCCGTTGCCACTCTACTATCAGCGTGGCTGTCCTGTCAACCACCTCCTGAAACCACTGAAGTACTTTGTTTTCACCCTGAATGTGTGGGTAAAACCGACTGATGGTCCAGTCAACCAGTTGCTTTAAATGTTCGGTTTCCTGTCTCGCGGCTAGCATCTCAAAGTTTCCAAATCTCAGGAAACTGGGCGCTACCCTCATCACAATGGCTCCCGGTTCGTACTCCGGACGCCCATCATAAAACATATCGCGCATTACCTGGTCACCGGTTGCTACCAGGCTTAGTGCCCTCGTTGTAGGGACACCAAGGTAATGCATCGCTTCACTCATGAGGTACTCCCGTAAGGATGAACGCAGAACGGCACGTCCGTCTGCCCGTCTAGAATAGGGTGTTGGTCCCGCTCCCTTCAGCTGGAACTCCCAAAGGCGCTTATCCGGGGCTTCCCACTCTCCCAGAGTGATAGCACGGCCATCGCCCAGCTGACCCGCCCAGTGTCCGAACTGGTGTCCTGCATAGCAGGCAGCATATGGGTGCATGGTCGGCGTAACGTAATTTCCCGCCAGTACGGCTACATCTTCAGGCGTCTCCGGTTTCTGCACTCCCAGTGTTGTGGCTAGTTCATCTGACCATGCTAGTAACCTAGGCGCCGCTACGGGGCTCGGCAAGGCCTTACTGTATAAAACCCCCGGTGTCTGCCTGGGCGTTAGATTGCCTGTCTCATCTCCTTCAAAAGTTTCAGTGAAGGTATTCTTATATATTTTGGATGTTAAACTCTGCATAATTTCTGATGATAAGCTTACTGCTATTTATATGCCAGCAACGGGAGCAGGGACTTTGACTTAGGAGCAAATGTAATAAATTCATCCTCTCAGGAGGAATTCGGTCTTTCGAGGAGAAAGGTTTTTATTGAGGTGTTTTTTGGTTTTTCAGTTAATAAAGTCGATTATTTTTCTATATTTGATATTGAAATTAATTTCAAATAGTTTCCGAGGTCGCATTTTGGTTGGATTTTGAAATAATTTATTGCTTTAACAACTTAAAACAAAAAAAGGTGATAATACAGAGGCTTATTTGCAAGTGTAGTCTCTTTTAAAAGTCGCTTTTGTTTTGAGTGTTTTATTTCTGCGCCATAGAGTGCAGGTATTGTAAAATTTATACAAAAAGAAACAAAAGTATGCTTACAAAAGACTTTAAGCCCGTTCGTTATTCTGAAACCATTATCACCGAACTAATGGTTCCTTCCTATGCTAATTTTGAAGGCAATATTCATGGGGGGATCATCCTTTCTTTGATGGACAAGGTGGCCTATGTATGTGCTGCAAAACATTCAAACTCCTATTGTGTCACCGCCTCGATCGACGCCGTGGATTTTCTGGCCCCAATTGCGGTAGGAGAACTGGTCTCCTTTCATGCTTCTGTAAATTATGTCGGCAAAACCTCAGTAGTGGTGGGGATCCGCGTAGTAGCAGAGAATGTTAAAACGCACTCTGTTAAACACACTAACATCAGCTATTTTACGATGGTAGCAATTGGAGATAATAATAAGCCCACTACAGTACCGGGTTTGATACTCGAGAATCAGAAGGAGGTGATCAAGTTTATTGAAGCCATTAAGAGGAAGCGACTAAAACAGGAGTTCAAAAACAGTATCGCCGATGTAAGCAAATCCATCGATATCGAAATGGAGAAGCAGCTGTTGACTACAGAGCGCTGCATCATAGCCTCAGGTTGTGGAGAAGATGTTCTTTCAGCTATTTATACTGACTCGCAGTTGTATCAGGAGGAGTACCGACTGGGTGTGCACTAGCGGCGAGGCTAAAGAAGAACGTGCTGAAAATGTGCAGGTTTTTTATTGGATGTTAAAACATATTTAGGTATAATTGGTTGGATTTAAGCCGTTTTAATGCGGTCTGATAGCTAGCCATGAATTCTAGAAATGCCTCCGAAAAACTTGTGTGGTGGGGCTGTGTGGTGGTCATTCTTTTTTTGATTTCTTCTGATAGTGCCTTAGGTCAAAACACCTCCAATAAGGGAAAGGATTTCTGGTTGGGCTATGGCAATCATGTGCAGGGCTTTAGCAATATGTCGCAGCGCATGGCTTTGTACATAACCTCCGACGTAAACACCACGGGCCAGGTGGAAATTCCCGGGATTGGCTATGCTTCCGCCTTCAGTGTTACTGCTAATTCGATCACAGTGGTTGACATTCCTCAGGAAGCCTATTTGAAGGATGAGGGAGCGTACGATTTAGGAATTCATGTAACATCAGCCAGGCCGATTGTGGTCTATTCGCATATTTATAATCAGGCTGTTTCCGGGGCTTCTCTGATCCTGCCGGTAAATACGCTTGGTCGTGAATATTATTCAATCAATTATCAGCAAACGTCCAACGATAATAATGCTCATTCTTATTTCTTCATTGTAGGAGTGGAGGATAATACCGAGGTGGAAGTCACTCCTTCTGCAGATACGAAAGGCGGCTGGACGGCGGGTCAGACCTACAGCATCAGGTTGAACCGGGGGCAGGTTTATCAGGTGCTGGGGGTGAGTACAGGCCGGACAGAAATAGGAACGAGGCAGGACGGAACGCCGGTATATGACCACCACGGCGTAGATTTAACGGGCTCCAAGATCCGGTCGATCAGTACCACGGGAGAGCCGTGTAAAAGAATTGCCGTGTTTTCGGGAAGTGGGAAAATCGCTATCGGATGCTCTTCCAACACCAGAAGTTCAGATAATCTTTTTCAGCAGCTCTATCCTACTGCCGCCTGGGGAAAGCGTTTTGTAACTGCGCCACTGAAAGAAAGGAATTATGATATTTATAGAATCATAAAGAGCGACCCGTCCGCCTCTGTGAAATTAAATGGGACAGTAATTCCAGCAAGTTCTTTTACTAACAATTTCTACTTCGAGTTTTCTTCTACAAGTGCTAACTACGTAGAGTCTGATAAATCTATTCAGGTGGTCCAGTATTCTGTGACCCAAAACCAAAATGTCAATTGTACCGCCCTTCGCGAGCCCTACGGGGATCCTGAAATGATCTATCTGAATCCTATCGAGCAAACCCTCGAAAAAATCACCTTGTATTCTTCCGGATATTACAATATTCAGGCACATTTTGTAAATGTCGTAATCGAAACGGCAGCGGCGGGCAGTCTGCGCCTGGACGGGAGTCCATACACAGGAGGTTTCACACCCATTCCTAATAATCCAACATATTCCTATGCCCAGATTTCGGTGGGAGAAGGGGTCCACACCTTGTCCGCCGATCGTGGATTCAATGCCATTGCATACGGATTCGGTCAGGCTGAGTCCTATGGTTATGCAGCGGGAGCTAACGTGAAGAGTTTGGCTATTGAGGCGGAGAGTAAGGTAACCAACCGGGTAGAAGCGAACGGTTGTATCGGTGAGCTCTTTGATATGAAGGTGTATCTGTTGTATGCCACTAATAAATTGGTTTGGGACCTCGGAAATGGGAGCACTCCCCTTGTCGTTAACAACCCGTCTCCATCCGGGACGGTAATTCGGGAAGGAAAGGAGTATTATGTTTATCAGTATCCAAACTCGCCGATTAGTTTTAATGCGGTGGGCGATTATTCGATAGAAGTTACCGCCAATAAGCCCCTGGCTGATGGCTGTGGAAGCACGGAGGAACTAGTGTCCGATTTTTCCATTTATAGCTCCCCTAAAGCTGAATTCTCCTTCCCTCAAATTGCATGCCTGGGTACCGAGGTAGTATTCACCGATGCAAGTGACGGTTTGGGGCCAGCTATCAAATCCTGGAGCTGGAATTTTGGGGATCCCTATGCCACCAGCGCTAGTCCGAATACTTCAAGCATCCAGCATCCTACCCATGTGTTTTCCAAAGCGGGCACTTACACCGTGAAGTTGCAAATACAAAATGAATCGACTTGCGACCCAGCCTTTGTGGAACACGTGATAACAATTAAAGATAATGCAAGTGGCAATTTTTCAATCTCAGCTCAGGCTTGTGAAGGACAACCAGTAGTGTTTACCGACTTGTCTTCGGTTTCGGCGGGCAATGGAAGTATCGTCAAGTGGAGCTGGGATTTTAACGACCCAAATGCTACACCGGATAATCCGAATACTAGCGAGGACCGGCATCCTACTCATTTATTTAGTCGGCCCGGCGTATATCACGTGAAGCTGCTGCTGGAAACAGAGTTCGGCTGCCGGAGCAGTGTGACGAAAGAAGTCATCATTAGTCCTAAGCCAAAGGTAGATTTTGCCCTCCCAAAAGCTTGTGTTGATGACCAGGTCATCTTCGCGGACCTTTCCACCATCGATAATAATACAGCTGCTCAGTTTACCTATCTCTGGGATTTTGGAGACGGTTCGCCGGTGACGATTAATAATACCCGGAAAAATCCATCCCACAGGTATACCGAAGCGAAAGTTTATACGGTTTCTTTAACCGTCACCTCTGCCACAGGTTGCTCATTTACTGCCAGCAAAGAATTTACGGTCAATGGAAAAAATCCCGTGGCCGTGTTTCAAGCGCAAGGTCCTACGGAGCTGTGCAGCAACCAGGCCTTTAGCTTTATCAATAAGTCTACTGTTGGTTTTGGGAAAATAACCCGGCTGGAATGGTATTTTGATGCTACAAAACCTGAAGAAGTATTGGTGGATGATGATCCGGAATTTTCGGAAGTGGTCAGTCACAAGTACCCCGTTCATCATGAACTTCAGCCCAGGCAGTATACGGTGCGGTTACTTGCTTACTCTGGTAGCTCCTGTGTGGATGCTACAGAACTGCAGGTGATGGTGAAAGGGTTGCCGGAACTTCAGATCGATCAGCCGCCAGCGGTTTGTATGGATTCCAAACCGTTCAGGCTCCAGGTTTTTGAAAAACATAATTTCCAGGGTACCTATCACTTCTCCGGTCGTGGAGTTTCAGCTTCGGGTATATTCGATCCGGCAGCAGCAGGTCCGGGAAAACATACCATTACGTGCAGCTTCACGGCTGCAGGTTGTACTGTTAGCGAAACCCTCCAACTTGAACTATTTCCCACACCTGCACTCAATACGCTAACAGAAGTGTACGTGTTGGAAGGGGAAACTTTGCAGCTAAGTGCGCAGGCCAGCAATAACGTTATTCGTTATTTATGGTCTCCGGCCCTTTATTTAGACCGTACGGATGTGCCTAATCCGCGTGTTACGCCTGAGGCAGATATTACTTACCGGCTGGAGGTTGTATCAGACAAAGGTTGTATAGCCTGGGAGTCTGTGAAAGTTAAAGTGTTGAAAAAGTTAAAAGTTCCAAATACTTTTACTCCGAACGGCGATTTGGTGAATGATTTTTGGGTAATTGATTTTCTAAATGAATATCCGGAAAGTTCAGTGGATGTGTTTACCCGGCAGGGCCGGAAAGTGTTTAGCTCGAGAGGCTATCCAAATCCCTGGGATGGAAGGGCAAACGGCGCCGACTTACCTGCAGGAACTTATTACTATATTATTGAGCCTAAAAGTGGTAGAAAACCGGTTTCAGGTTATGTAAGCATTGTTCGTTAATAATCCTAATTGGTGAAAATTTGAGATTACTTCTACCCATATTGTTCGCATTATTTCTCGCTGGCTCTGTCCAGGGGCAAGAGCGGCCGCTGTACACCCAATTTATCTTCAATAACTACCTCTGGAATCCTGCAATTACAGGGATTGAAAATTATATCGATGTAAAGGCAGGCCATCGCACGCAGTGGCAGGGCCTGGAAGGCGCCCCCGTCACTAGCTTTGTATCTCTTCACGCTCCCCTCGGTAAGAATTTCCTTTATGGCAATGCCACCTCATTTTCTTCCGATGGAAACAACCGGATGAGCAGGAGTTACACCCAGTATTATCGAGCTTCTGAACCTCACCACGGCATTGGCTTCCATGGAACGTTTGATGAATCAGGGCCGATTAACCAGTTTAATGTAAATGGGACTTATGCGTACCATTTGGGTCTTTCTGAATCATTGAACCTCTCATTGGGGGTTGCAGCTGGTTTGACAAGACATGCATTTAACTCCTCCAATGTAGAACTTGGAGATCCAAGCCGCCCCGATCCTGCAGTGTTAGCTGCTGCTGGGTCAAGGATTAAAGCCGATTTGGGCGCTGGCATTTGGTTTTATGGTTCCAGGTTTTTCTTTGGAGTTTCCGGGCAACAGCTTCTGGGGATCAGACTAACTTCTTCCTCTAATATGGAGTCTGCTTTTGACGATGCCTTGCCGCAATATATCGCTACGGGAGGTGTTAAATTATTTATGTCGGAGGATATTGCAGCCGTTCCCTCGGTATTGCTTGCTAAAACAGCCTCTTCACCAATGGTTTTTGATGCCAATTTAAAGCTTGCTTTTCAGGATAAATTCTGGATAGGGGGAGGGTATCGCCAGGACGACTCTTTTTCAGTCCTTGCAGGATTCAACGTTAGTCACCTGCTCAATTTAAGTTATGCTTATGATTTTACAACTTCCGATTTACAGACGGTAAGCAACGGATCTCATGAAATTATTTTGGGCTTATTGCTGAACAACCGCTACAAGGTGACTTGCCCGCAAAGAAACTGGTAGAGGAAAGAGCTCGGTTTATAGCTCTTTCCTTAACCTCGCTACCGGAATATTCATTGCCTCGCGGTATTTCGCAACCGTTCTTCGGGCAATATTATAACCTTTCTCTTTTAGAATTTCCGCCAACTTCTCATCCGCAAGTGGGTGACGTTTGTCTTCCTTACCGATACATTCCTCCAGGATCTTCTTCACCTCTTTGTTCGAAACCTCTTCACCGCTTTCGGTTTGGATGGCCTCAGAAAAGAATGATTTCAGCAGGAACGTTCCGAACTCAGTCTGAACGTACTTAGAGTTAGCAACCCTGGAAACTGTAGAAATGTCCATGCCGATGCGGTCTGCAATATCCTTCAGGATCATCGGTTTCAGATTGCGCTCATCACCAGTAAGGAAATAATCATACTGATAGTGCATAATAGCATTCATCGTCTTAAGCAAGGTTTGCTGGCGCTGCTTGATGGCGTCGATGAACCATTTTGCAGAATCCAGTTTTTGCTTCACAAACTGGACCGCTTCTTTTAGTTTTTTATCCTTCTGGGATGCCTTATCATAGTGCTCAAACATCTCCTGGTAGGATCGGCTGATGCGAAGTTCAGGAGCATTTTGTGCATTTAGGGTCAATACTAATGTTCCGTCGTTGTTGGAAATATGAAAATCAGGGATGACCTGTAGCTGTTTGGTATTAACCTCACTCGAGTCACCTGGCTTAGGATTTAATTTCAGGATTTCGTTCACCACCTCGCGGAGTTCCTCGGAGTCCATGCCCAGGATCCGCTCCAGCTTATCGTAATGTTTTCTGGTAAACTCATCCAGGTGGTTCTCCACAATTTCGATGGCCTTGTGAATGACCGGGTTGTTCTGATCTTTCTTACGTAACTGGATAAGTAAACACTCCTGCAAATCCCTCGCACCAACTCCTGCTGGCTCGAAGCCTTGGATTACTTTGAGCATTTCCTCTACCTCTTCTTCTTCCGCAAAAACGTTTTGAGAGAAGGCGAGATCATCGATTAAGGACGTGATTGACCGGCGCAGGTAGCCATCGTCATCGAGACTTCCAATAATCTGTTGGCCAATGACGAAGTCTTTATCTGACAAAGGAACCAGGTCCAGCTGTTGCTGAAGATTTTCATAAAACGAGTTTTGAATGGCGATAGGGATTTCCTTTCGATCGTCCTCATCATCACCATTTTGATCGTATTTTGATCCGTATTCGTTAACGTTATCCTCCTGAAGGTAGTCGTCTATATTAAATTCATCGAAATCGTCTCCGCTTTCCTCTCCCTCAAAGTTTGAGTCGTCATCAGGATCCTTATCAGGATACTGCTCCACCGGCTCGTTCATATTCGCTAAGCTCAGATCTTCTAACGCAGGATTTTCCTCTAACTCTTCTTTAATCCGTGCATCTAAGGCCACAGTTGGTACTTGTAGTAATTTGATAAACTGTATCTGCTGTGGAGATAGTTTCTGAAGTAACTTTTGTTGTAAATTCTGTCTTAGCATAAAGTTGTGCCCCAAAAATACATATAAACAAATAAAAAGGGGAACAGCTGGACTGGCAGCTGTTTTTGGTTTACATGTAACACAAGATTAATAAAAAAGATTTAGCAATAGCTTATAAAATATTTAACTGGAGATAGGTCCTTTATACAGAAGCTTTTAAGGTTTTGGATAGTCTGATGTGAATTTTTTTTATGCAGAAACAAAATATTTTTAGATTAATTTATGCTGTATGAGAACAGTAAAAGCGATTCATAATGCCAGTTTTTCCCCTATTGGAGAGCTTATCACGTATACAGCCCTGCCTAACAGATCCATCGATCAGGTTGATCCTTTTCTTTTTCTGAATCACCACGGTCATCAGGTTTATCCTCCTAATAATAATGGACTACCTTTTGGTCCCCATCCACATCGGGGAATGGAAACAGTAACTTTTATCCTTGAAGGAGATATCATGCATCAGGACACCGGAGGGCATCAAAGTGTTATAACGGCAGGAGGTGTTCAATGGATGACTGCAGGGAGGGGACTTATCCATGCTGAGGTATCATCAGACGAGTTCAAGAAGCAGGGGGGAGGATTGGAGATATTACAGCTCTGGCTGAATCTGCCGGCCCGGTTGAAAATGACAGAACCTTTTTATAAGGGGCTGCAAAGTGGAGACATTCCCAAACTTACGCTGGATGATGGTAAGGTGACTCTAAATCTCGTCTCGGGGAATCTGGAAGGCGTACAAGGAGCTTTTGAGTCGCATCTGGACCTCCACTTAAGCACCATATTCTTTAACCGGGGAGGCAGCATTCATCTTACTGTTCCTGAAAATCACAACATCTTTTTCTATGTCATCCGGGGCGAGTTGAGGGTGAATGAAGCGCTTGCGAGCATACATCAGCTGGTAGAGTTTGGAGCGGGTTCAGGAAACTTACAGATCGATGCGATAGACGACAGTATATTACTTTTTGGCCACGCTGAGCCTTTAAATGAGCCACTGGTAGCTCAAGGCCCGTTCGTGATGAATACGCATGAAGAAATAAGGCAAGCCTATGACGATTACCGGCAGGGGAAGTTTGGGAACTGGTCGTTTTAATTATGTAAATTTGACCCATGTTCACTGGCATCATAGAAACCTTGGGAAAGGTTCAGTTTCTTCAATCCGATAAGGGAAACCTCCACATTACGGTAACTTCGCAGATCTCTCAGGAATTAAAGGTAGATCAGTCTGTAGCTCATAACGGCGTTTGTCTCACGGTGGTTTCCGTAAGCGGAAACACGCATACGGTAACCGCTATTCAGGAAACGCTGGATAAGTCGGCGATTGGAAAGCTGAAGGAAGGAGATCTGGTTAATTTGGAGCGTTGTATGCAAATGAATGGGCGACTGGATGGCCACATTGTTCAGGGGCACGTGGATCAGGTGGCTGAGTGCATTGAATTAGAAGAGATGGACGGAAGCTGGCTTTATACATTTCAGTACGATCCGTCGAAAGGGAATGTAACCGTCGAGAAGGGCTCAGTCTGTGTCAACGGGATTAGCCTTACCGTTGTAAACTCTCAGGAGGGACGTTTTTCTGTGGCAATCATTCCCTACACTTACGAGCATACGAACCTGCAAAATGTAAAGCCAGGTACGTCGGTAAATCTGGAGTTTGATATTATTGGTAAATACGTAGCGAGGTTGATGGGCAGAGGATAGTCTGAACTAAAACTGTTCAAGTTCCCGAACCCGCTTCACAACAAAAGGGTAGATCTCTTTATCGGATTTTTCTTCCTTGTAGTTACGTAAGTATAGCTTATAATAGGATTTGGCGTTCTTGTAATCTTTCATCTGGCCATCGTACAAGCGGGCAATACTGTAATTATAACTGTTATACGCCTTGTACTCTGCTGCCTTTTTGTACATCTGAATTGCTTTTGAATATTTTTCCAGCTTTTCGAAGTTCTCCGCCGCTGTTGATAGTAGAGACTAATATTGTCCGAAATGCCATCGTCGATACTCTTGTGAAGATATTCAATACTGTTATTGTAGTCCTTCAGCTTGCTGTAGGCGAGGGCAGTATAATAAAAAGAAATTTCATTGCCCAGCTTTTCCTGTTCCAGCAGGTTATAGGTGTTGATACAGTCCTTAAACTGATTAAGGTGATAGTAGGATTGCGCGAGGATGCTTATGGTCTCGCCTGATTTATCTCCTAACAGTGCCACTGCTCGTTTTGCTACGTCCCGGGCTAACTCTCTTTTTTTCATCCAGTGAGCTATTTTCATCTTTTCCCGGGTAAGCAAAAGATTAAGGGAGTCCGCTGCCAGTGCTACGTCAATCACCGAGTCAGCCTTTTCGAGTTGTTCGTTCGCTCGTAAGGTTCTCGAAAGGTCGTAGGCCACGTCTGGATCGCTAGGCGACAAATAGTTCGCGCGCATGAGGGCTGACAACTGAAGCGCGTTGTCTTTCAACTGCTCGGCAATGAAGGAGAGGCGCTTGTAGACGAAAAAGTTGGTAGAGTCTTGCTCGGTAATCTTCTGATAGTAGGTTTTCGTTAATTGATAATTTCCACGTTTCTCGTTGATCACCGCGAGGTTGTAAAGGACATTTGTATTGGTGGAATCTAGTTCCTGTAAATGTTTGTAGCGCTTTTCGGCCTCCGGCAGGTTCCCAGCCATCATATAGCAGTAGGCAAGTCGGGAAATACTTTTCTGATCTTTTGGGTCGGATGTTCTTTCCAGGTACTCAGCGGCTTCCTTATAGTTTTGAGATTGCAGCAGTTCAAGTAGGTACTCGTTATTTCCACCGGAAGATTGAGCTTGGAGGGTGCTTGTACACAGGGTCAAGAATGTTAGAAGGCTTAGTAAGGTTTTCATAAAAGCTAAGGTAGGAAATATCAACTAATTATTTAGTTAACAGTTCCTGCCTTAACATTTTTTAAGATTTAACCTGGTAGACGCTAAAACCGCTCTATCTATATTGTCTTCCCCTTCATTGCTTGTGCAATGGCCTGATCCATGACACGTTCAGCAAAAGGCCGGGTAAACTCGTTCAGTTCGTCTATTTTTTTATGGATAAGATCCTTGTCGCCAGAGTTCAAAACTTCCTTTAAGTCCTGAATAAATTTCTGGCTATCCGCTATTTCCTGTACAGAGAGATAAGCTCCATTCTTTTCCAGGAACCGCTCCGCCGTATACACCATCTGCTCTCCCTCGGTTCGGGCTTCGATGATCATCCGGTGGGCCACATCATCTTTGGCGTGAGTAATAGAATCGAATAGCATCTTTTCTACTTCCTGGTCTGTAAGCCCGTAAGTTGGTTTTACTTCTACTTCTTGTTTTACTCCAGACCGCAATTCAATAGCCTGTATGGTTAGGATACCATCCGCATTTAATAGGAAGTTGATGTCTACCTTCGGCAGGCCTGCGGGCATCGCCGGAATTCCCTTCAAATCAAATTCTGCAAGTTTTCGATTTTCCTTGACCAGATCACGTTCCCCCTGGAAAACCGATATTTTCATGTTCACCTGACCATCTACGGAGGTGGTGTACTGCCTGCCGGCTTTAGTGGGTACTTTTGAATTTCGCGGGATGATCACGTCCATCAATCCTCCCATGGTTTCTATTCCTAATGAAAGGGGAGTTACGTCGAGTAGTAAAATGTCTTTACGGTTGCCAGCCAGAATATCTGCCTGAATAGCTGCTCCAAGCGCCACCACTTCATCCGGGTTTATTTTATCATGTACCGCTTTCCCAAAAAACTCCGACACTTTGTGCTTCACCAGGGGAGTGCGTGTTGAACCTCCCACCATCACCACTTCATCGATATCCGCCGGACTCAGGCCAGCATCCGTCAAGGCATTCTTGCAAGCCAAAATTGTTTCTTCAACCTTAGGCGCGATCAGCGATTCAAACATTTGCCGCGTAATGGCACACGGTATATCTGCTACTTGATCATTGTACAGGTTTTGGGTGCTTAGCGCTTTTTTAGCTTCCTCAGCCTTTAGGCGTAGCGCTTGCTGCAGTGAGGCATCGGAGGCATGATCTGTCAAATTATTTTGTTCGACCCAGTAATTAACAATTGCACGGTCGAAATCGTCGCCACCTAAAAATGTGTTTCCGTTGGTAGCAAGCACCTCGAAAATGCCGTTTTGGATTTTTAGAATGGAGACGTCGAACGTTCCCCCACCGAGATCGTAGACTGCTATTGTTTTTTCTTCTTCCGGATTTAATCCGATGCCGTAGGCTAAACTAGCAGCAGTCGGCTCGTTTACAATCCTGAGAACATCAAGTCCTGCAAGTTTTCCGGCATCGCGGGTTGCTTGTCGCTGACTGTCGTTGAAGTATGCCGGCACCGTTATAACGGCTCTGTTAACCGGTGTCTTCAGTGCATGTTCCGCCCGTTCTTTCAGCTCTTTCAGAATCAATGATGAAAGTTCTATCGGCGTAAAAAATTTGTCGCCTACTTTTATTTTTACCAGGCTTTCAGAGTTATCATCGATGACCTTGTAAGAGAAGAAATCTTTGTAATTCTCTATATCGTGGTAAGATCGCCCTAACAATCTTTTAACCGAAAAGATGGTGTTCTGTGGATCAGAAATCAGAAATTGCTTGGCTTCGTTTCCTACAACTACGCTTCCATCCGGGTTAAAATGCACCACCGATGGTACTAATAGTCCCTTGCCTGCATCATTAATCACCTGAGGGTTTCCTTCCGGGTTAATAAATGCTACCAGACTGTTGGTGGTTCCAAGATCGATGCCTACAATTATCTCCTCTTTTTGAATTGAGCCTGTTGCGATATTTATTGAAACTTTTGCCATAACAGGCGCAAAGGTACTTAGATTATAGGGATTAGGAAATTAGGGGACTGATATAACTCCGGTATGACAATTGCAGCGGTAGTGAAAACAGACGCCGATGGAAAATCAGGAAAATTTAAATGAACAGCATGGTCGGGTACAAACAGTTCATGCGGAAAATGTAGAGGGTACGTCATTAGAGGATACACAGGATCTGCAGGACCGCTATTCAGACGTGTCAGCAGATGAATCTTCAGCAAGTACTGGAAGCGAGGAGAGGGAAGAGGATAAGGCAATTCCCGGAGTCCACGCCGAAAACATCGAGGGAACTTCAGAAGAGGGAGGAGATACAGCCCGAAGTAGTATAAACATCCCGCGGAGAAGTTGAAACTCGAATAGGACAATGCGGGTGGAGTTTTGAAAGAATCGCAAAAAAGTCACCCTAATTTAAAGGTCTATTAACAATTTAATAATGTGGTACTTTGTTTTTGACTGAAGTGCAAAAACTTCTTTTTTTTCTTATGATATTTGCAAAATATAGACCGGCATTTTATCTTTGTATCAAAGGTTCTTTAACAGGATGTTTTGATACTGTAGGGTGGTGAAACTGGCAGACACACCTCCTTGTCTCGGTGGCGGAGATCATGGGAAATCCAGCAATGGGCTAACCACTCCTTGAAGGTTCGACTCCTTCCCCTACAGCTCCTTTCATATAATTTAGGTTTATAATTGGTTAGTTTGAGCTCTCGCCCATCGAGGGCTTTATTTTTTTAAAAAGATTTTGACTCTCCACAATAAATTCGAATTCAAAAAGTTTAAGAAATTGTAAAGTTGACAATTAAAGCAGCGATTTTTTGTCGTTTGTTCCAATATTGGTACTGAACTTTGCTCTGTGTTTTCGAAATGTTAAAAGTTGTTAATTTTTGTTGAAAAATTTGCAAAAACGATCCAGGTCACCTTATATTTGTACCAGTTCTTTAACAAAGCAACAGATACTGTAGGATGGTGAAACAGGCAGACACACCTCCTTGTCTCGGTGGCGGAGAAATCAGGAAATCCAGCAATGGACTAACTACTCCTTGAAGGTTCGATTCCTTCTCCTACAGCTCCTTTCATATAATTTAGGTTTATAATTGGTTAGTTTGAGCTCTCGCCCATCGAGAGCTTTATTTTTTTTAAATCCCTGGTTAGCTCCCTGTTATTTATCAATCGGTTTATGATTTCTGAATCACTGATATTATTGGCAACAGTATCGTGTTGTTCTTGCGAAACTGATATGAAAAAGTTTTTTTTGTTAAAATATTTGCAAGTTACTATAGAAGTCGTTATGTTTGTATCAGTTCTTTAAAACAGAAATAAATACTGTAGGGTGGTGGAATTGGCAGACACACCTCCTTGTCTCGGTGGCGGAGATTTTGGGAAATCCAGCAATGGGCAAACCACTCCTTGAAGGTTCGACTCCTTCTCCTACAGCTCCTTTCATATAATTTAGGTTTATAATTGGTTAGTTTGAGCTCTCGCCCATCGAGAGCTTTATTTTTTTTTAAATCCCTGGTTAGCTTCCCTGTTATTTATCAATCGGTCTATGATTTCTGAATCACTGATATTATTGGCAATAGTATTGTTTTGTTCTTGCGAAATTGATATGAAAAAGTTTTTTTTGTTAAAATATTTGCAAGTTACTATAGAAGTCGTTATGTTTGTATCAGTTCTTTAAAACAGAAATAAATACTGTAGGGTGGTGGAACTGGCAGACACACCTCCTTGTCTCGGTGGCGGAGATTTTGGAAAATCCAGCAATGGGCAAACCACTCCTTGAAGGTTCGACTCCTTCTCCTACAGCTCCTTTCATATAATTTAGGTTTATAATTGGTTAGTTTGAGCTCTCGCCCATCGAGAGCTTTATTTTTTTTAAATCCCTGGTTAGCTTCCCTGTTATTTATCAATCGGTTTATAATTTCTGAATCACTGATATTATTGGCAACGGTATCATGTTGTTCTTGCGAAACTGATATGAAAAAGTTTTTTTTGTTAAAATATTTGCAAGTTATTATAGAAGTCGTTATGTTTGTATCAGTTCTTTAAAACAGAAATAAATACTGTAGGGTGGTGGAACTGGCAGACACACCTCCTTGTCTCGGTGGCGGAGATTTTGGGAAATCCAGCAATGGGCAAACCACTCCTTGAAGGTTCGACTCCTTCTCCTACAGCTCCTTTCATATATTTAGGTTTATAATTGGTTAGTTTGAGCTCTCGCCCATCGAGAGCTTTTTTATTGTGCGCCCGGCGAGGCGTAATTTTTTCCAGGAGATCTAAGTCCTCTATCGGCTGGGCAGGGGGATTATTTGCTGAACAGCAGGGGGCGGGCGGTTCGAAATCCGAAGGAAGTTGAAGATACATCGCTGGTCTGACGAACGGAAACCGTATAGGAGAGTCGTGACGGATAAGACGCCACTACTATAAGGTTCAAAAACAAATATTTCTACTTCGTCCAAAGAACTTCTTCTTAGTTTTTTAAGCGTCAGCCTTCGGTACTGCCTTGAGCCGCAGGATATTCAAACGAGGTGTATTCAGTTTCTTTCAATTTGTATTTTCGACAGACAGAATTATAATTGATTGTTTACGTGTTATATTAGAGGCTCGAATGTGACTTGCCCCCCAAAAAAAAGGTGTTTGAACACTTAAGGGGGTAGGAATATTTTCATTTCGTCTCTCCAGTCCGAATTAACTGCCTGATCGTTGCACTTCTGCTGTCCCGACCTTGTTTTATCTGCCCCGTCTCCTAGCCCGAGCTGGTCCAAGTCTCGGCCAAGTTCCCTATGTCTCTCCGTTGATTCCGCATCGAGTCCACATTGAGTCCACTTTTTTGCGGAAAAGGGTGGACTCATCCTGGATCCTTAGCCGAGTGAAGGCAGGGTGATAGGAGGTTTGGATGGGAGCTAGGAGTGACTGGATAGGGAGCTGAGGCAGAAGTACCTGCTCGGCAAAAACGCTATAAGTCTTTTTTCCGGCGCAGCGTTGCTTGTTGTATCGCCTTAAAGATTATTTCGCCGTTAATCTTCTCAACATTTTGACTATCAAACTTTTGGTCGGGAACACTTGCGGAATGAGCCTGGCGACTCAGGTCTCTTCTTTATTGTGGCTAGCTTTTTGCTTAAGAAGGTGCGGCTTTAGGGCCGTTATAATTAAATATCTAACACTATGGAAAACAGAACAAATTCTGGTCACATGCTGACCGCGATGTTCAGAGACAGAGAAAGTGCGGAACGTGCTTACAATTCTTTAATCAACAAGGGTTACAGTCAGGACGAAATCTCCGTGATGATGTCTGATGAAACCCGTACGAGGGAATTTGAAAAATCCGATAAAGACTCCAGCCTGGGCAACAAAGCAATGGAAGGAGCCGGAGCCGGTTCTGCTATTGGTGGAACAGCAGGTGCAATCATCGGTGCAATTGCAGCTATTGGTACAGCTGTGGCAATTCCGGGATTGGGGCTGGTAGTTGCAGGACCGCTAGCCGCTGGTTTGGCGGGAGCAGGTGCTGGCGGACTAACCGGCGGAATAATTGGAGCCTTGATTGGTTCAGGCATTCCTGAAGAACACGCAAGGGAATACGAGTCTGGAATCAAAGAAGGTGGAATAGTTTTAGGTGTACACCCGCGCAGCACAGAAGATGCTCAGTATCTGGAGCGGGAATGGGAAAATAGCCGTGCAGAAGTAATTCACCGCTAGAATTTCTTTCTTATTATAAAACCTTTCGAAGGTTGCCAGTTGGATCCCAAGATCCAGTGGCAACCTTTTTTTGTCTGTACGATGAAATAACTTGTTGTAACAAAGACGTCTAAACTCTCGTAAAGCTGATCATGTGTGAGAGTTTAGGAAGGGTGAACCACTTTTTCGCCTTTATTTTTCTTGTTTTTCTCTTTTCCTGTAAAAAGGATTCAGAAGTTATGGTAGCGGTGGCAGAACCTTCAACGGAAGAAACGCCTAGTGCAAATGACCATACTTCAGCTGCGGTCGTAATTTCAAGTACCACTCCTGATAAAAGAGCAGAACTGCAGGATCTTATTAATAAATCAGCTGCCAGTAAACAAGCTTTGTATTTGCCAGCAGGCCGTTTTATTATTTCCAACGAACTTCTTATACCCTCCAATACGACCATCGTAGGGAAGGGCGCTTCTACTGAGATCATTCTTACCGATGGCATCGCTGCTAAGAGAAATGTTTTTAGGATTACTTCCGGAAGTAGTAATATTAAGTTAAAGGATCTGAAATTAAATGCGAATCAGCCAGGCAACATCGGAGCAGACCTGGTCGCCCTGTTTGTGCATGACCGAGTAGCGGGTCTCGATTTTGAAAATGTTACGTTTGAAGGAGGAAGAGACCGTGGGGTGGTACAGATAAAAGGATTGAATGCTACTCCCGTTACCGATATAAAGTTCTTAAGCTGCACTTTTCCCTTAGCGGGAAGAACCTCCATTGAGCTTCGGGGAACCAAGAACGTGACGATTAATAAGTGCGTGTTCTCCAATTGGGGAACTCAAAATCCTAATTCTCCAGCTATTCAACTTCAGAGTCAGGAAAATATCAATGTTCAGATTTTTGAAAATACGTTTAATAATACCAAAGGGATTCAGTTTGCTATTGAATGTGCTGCAGCCTACGTAAGTGATTCTAAAATCACAAATAACAAACTTAACGACCCGCAAAACCGCGGGGGCAACGGTATTTCTGGTTATTTTAAAAATACTGAGATCAGTAATAATGTGCTGACTGGCGGCAATGGAAACCAGAGAAGTGGTCTTGAGATATTTGGGAGCAATAATCGCTTATTGAACAATACAATATCCGCCGGACTCATCGCGATTTCTCCGGGTTTTTCAGAAGATGGTACTAATGTACTTATCCAGGGAAATAGTGTGAAGTCTAAGGGCCAAAATGCTTCTGGCATCCTAATGGGCAACGGAGGCTATAACCTGAATAATATCCGGGTAGTAGGCAATTCTATTGATACCAGATCTGCCACCGGTAATTCTTCCGGAATAGTTGTTGGTACTTACGGCGCGCGCCGGGTAGTAAACAATATCACTGTCGAAGGAAACACAATCTGGTCGAATGCATTTTGCATTCGTCTGGAGTCTTTACCGGGTAGCTCCGATATTTTTCTTAGGAAAAACCTTTGTAAAGCTGGAATGAGCTGGCTAGGCATTGTAACGAATACTTTTAGCAATGTACAAGCGTCGGGTAACACTAAGGAAATGGCTGAGAAGGGCGTGATATACAGTACCAGTATGGCTCCAATCTCTGAGAACTGAAGCCATTGGTATACGCCGTATTTCTTAAATTCTTCTGAATAAGCGTTTCAGGAATGACCCGGCTTTATTAACCACATTGATCTTATCGGAGATCGTCTCGATGAATGTTTCTCCTCCCAGCATGTCTGTTTCCATTTGTTTCGGGTATAGGATAATAAAGCTGTTGTTTGTCAGGTAGTTAGAAAGATAGTAGGGGAGCTTCTCGAGCTGCTCTACATAGGAAATGTGCCCTTTACGGGAAGAGATAATCCAAAACAGGTCGTTTTGCTTCAGTTCTCTGCTGAAGATCAGGAAGTCGTCCCAATTGTGGAAAGGCTTGCAGTCGACCTTAACAGAGCTGGAGCTAAAATGATTCTTCAGATGCTCGAGGGCCTCATTTGCTGCGTAAAACACTATAGGTAGTCCAGCTTCTTTGGCAATTGTTCCCAGCTTATTCAGCCAGTGAACAAATCCCGGTTCTGATTCAGCGTGGGGCGGTACAGCTACAACCATCCGCTTTAAGGTATTGAAGGGCTGAATGGACTTATATATGAAAATCGTCTCGCTTGTTCTTTCAAGGATTCGCTCAGCAACGGGTCCTAAGAAATCTTCCTGATTCGAATTTTGATGCAACCCGATCAGCACATCGCTGATGTTTTGCTCTTTGATCGTATAGGTGATTCCGTTGCTGATGTTCATGTCAAAGCGGGTCAGCGGGATCAAGGTATTCTCTGTGGCAGAAGCATGCTTCAAAGCCCTGTCGATCATTTTCTTTCCTACTGCCAAACTTTTATCACTGTCCGTTTCATCACTGATCACATGAAGGGCATAAACTGGTATATCGCTTTTTTTAGGTTTCAGCAATAAGCCGAAGTCCACCAGCTCAGCTACGGTGTCAGGGTAGGCCAGCGAGATCAGAATCTTTTGATTTGATTTACCATCCTCAACCACTGCGTCTTCTTCTTTTAAGGCAATTTTTTGGGATGCTTTTTCAACCGTAAAAGAGCTGATTGTACAGGTTATTAAAATCATTAGGATGGTGCCGTTCAATACGTCTTCTGAAAGAAGCCTGATCGGTTCACCAGTAGCGGTTTCTGCAAGAATTGTGTTGTAACCCACCAGTACAACTGCCAATGAAGCGCCGACCCGTGCCGTGCTCAGTCCAAAAATTAGTTGCCGGTCGCTGCTGCTGAGTTTGAATGATTTTTGGGTGAGCCAGGCTGCTATGTACTTGGAAAGCACGGCCACTGTTATCATCACCGCTGCCACTTTTATCGCCCCGAGCCCTTTAAACAGGACACTAATGTCCACTAGCATTCCCACCCCAATCAGGAAGAATGGGATAAAAAAGGCATTCCCAACAAAATCAATGCGGTTCATGAGGGGTGATACGTGAGGGATGAAGCGGTTTAAGGCAAGTCCCGACAAAAAAGCTCCTACAATAGCCTCCAATCCCGCAACCTCAGCTAGGAAAGAACCAAGGAAGACCATGGCGAGTACGAAAATGTACTGCGAAATATTATCATCAAACTGTTTGAAGAACCACCTGGCGATAAGGGGAAAACCAAGGAATATGATAACTCCAAATATTGCGCAGCTCACCACCAATCGGAGCCAGAAAGCTGCACCTATTTCTCCCTGGGTCATTCCGGTAACCACCGCAAGCACTAAAAGTGACAGGATATCCGTAATGATAGTTCCTCCAATAGTGAGGGTAACAGCCTTCATGCGTGTTATTCCGTACTTGCTTACAATTGGGTAAGCTAGTAGCGTATGTGCCGATAGCATACTCGCCAATAGCACTGCTGAAGGAATGCTGAACTTCAGAATGTAATATGCTGCAGCTGTTCCCAAGATGATTGGCACCAGGAAGGTAAACAAACCAAAAACCAAGCTTTTAACTCTTGTTTTCCGGAACTCTTCCATGTCAATTTCCAGCCCGGCAGTGAACATGATGTAGATTAAGCCCACCGTGCCGAAAAGTACGATACTGCTGTCACGGAGCAGGAGATTGAAGCCATACGGACCAATAATTACACCGGCCAGAATTAGGCCTATGATGTGCGGAACCTTTATCTTGTTAAACAAAATTGGCGAAAACAAGATGATAAAAAGCACCAGCGAAAAAATAACCACAGGATTTTTAAGCGGCAGAGAGAAGTCCAGTTCTGTAAGTAAAATCATATCAGGCTTTCTCTTGCTATTTCGACAATTCTACCGAATAAACTATTGTACACCCTTCCTCCCTTGTTATCTCTCTTCGGCCCTCCATGCGGGTAGGATTAGTTAGATGCAGTTGCACAACCATCTCAGTACTTTGTTGGGGCTCTTCCGTGGCAGGTTGGGCGGTAAGATTGAGGGTTGTTCCATTATAGATTCCGGAATATAAGCGAACCAGTTTATTATTTACCATCGCCCGGGCTACAACTTTCTGATTTTCGTAAGCGATAACCCATTCCTCATTTTTTGTGTCTCCAATGGCGGAACTAGGACAAGTGGTGTTAATACATACCATATGAACCTTCCATCTTCCCGGAAGGTCGGCGCTGTAAACGGAAGTATCGGCTTTGATTTTGCTGCTATCGGCTTTTGCCAGCTCCTGTTCCTTCAATTGCAAGTTTTTCTCTCGAAGAATCAGTTCCTGTTCTTTTTTTTCAAGTTCTGCTTCTTTCTTTTCAAGCTCCTTTTCTCTCTTTCCATCGTTGCAGGCGAGCAGAAGAAACAATGGAAGAAGCAGGTAGTAGATAAATCCTAAACGCATCTTTTCTAATTTATCCGGTGAAACCGGTGATGAAACAGCTGATTGTTTAAATAGACAGTAATTACAGGAACTATGTTTATTTAAATTTTATGGTCGATCGCTAAAATAGGAATTTTAGTGAATACTGACAGGTGAGCGGTAGGATGTGGTTCAGAACAGTGTTAACTCAGTGGGCCTGCACAAGGGAAATTGTGCAAAGGTGTTCCACCTTCTTCCATCATGCTTCAATAAGCTAAATTGCTCTACATCAAAACTTCGTTTGAACTTGCGGTTTTTGAATTCTTCCCATATTGTCTTAAAAGTGCCAGGATTAACATCACGATAAGCAATAGTTATATGCGGATGAAAGGATGTGTTCCCTTTCATTTCGGGCACGTCTACCTGGTTTTGATAAAATACTTTCGAAACGTCCTTCTGCAGATTAGCGATAGCCGGGGATTTAGGGGTATTAATAAAAAGCGTTTTGTTGTTGAACGAATCGAAGTTCTCTAATTGTAGGGGAAATGGAGCGTGACTCGCACCAATTGGTTTCAGAAGCTTTATCAGTCGGCTCTCTTCGCTAGCTGCTACATCCAGCGGACGATAAAGTGTGATATGCACAGGTGGTTTTAGAGCAGCAAAGACTTGATACTTGACGGAAATTTCCTTTCTGATCTCGTCAATCTCTTCGGCTAGACGGGGGGGAGGCAGGATGGCTGTAAGGTACAGGGGCATAGTTGCAAAACTAGCATTAAATACTAACTGTTTTAGTATTTCAGTATATTTGTACGTGAAGAATGAGAAGCGGCATATTGTTCATATCGACCTCGATTCCTTTTTTGTATCGGTGGAGCGACTGAAAGAACCTTCTCTGAACGGACGACCGGTGCTGATTGGAGGAAGTTCGGACAGAGGAGTGGTTTCTTCCTGCAGCTATGAAGCCCGCAAGTTTGGTGTCCATTCTGCTATGCCTGTAAAAAAAGCCTTACAACTTTGTCCCCAGGCCACTGTCGTTAAGGGCGACTATTCTTCCTACTCTAAAGCGTCGGCTGCGGTAACGCAGATCATCCGCGAAAGCGTTCCCTTATTTGAAAAGACATCTATTGACGAGTTTTATATCGACCTGACCGGAACAGACCAGTTTTTTGGCTGCTACAGATTGGCATCTGAATTAAGGCAGAAGGTGATGAGGGAAACTGGATTGCCTATTTCTTTTGGACTTTCTTCCAATAAAACAGTTTCAAAAGTTGCTACCGGCCAGGCGAAGCCAAACGGTCAGTTGTATGTGGAGCACGGACAGGAAAAGGCCTTTCTTGCGCCCTTGCCTGTGGGGAAGATTCCGATGATTGGCGAACGGGCTTGCGAGATCCTTCGCAGTATCGGGATAATGACCGTGGGCCAGCTCCAGAACGAGAGCAAGAGCAATTTGGAAAGGCATTTCGGTCGGATGGGAATGGTCATGTGGAATAAGGCAAACGGGATCGACAATTCTCCTGTCGTTCCTTATCACGAGCGCAAGTCTATATCGAGCGAACATACGTTTGAAAAGGACATCACTCATCCGGAGTACATGGAACCGCTGTTGGTTTCCATGCTCGAACAGCTCACTTACAAGCTTCGGAACGATGGAAAGTCGGCAGCGTGCCTTACGGTAAAAATTCGCTACTCGAATTTTGAGACGTTCACCCAACAGGTAACAGTGGCGCCAACTCAGGCCGACAATCTTTTGATTCCAGCTTTGAAAACACTTTTCAAAAAGGCTTATCAGAAGGGGAGGCCGGTGAGGCTTATCGGCGTCCGCCTAAGTAACCTTTCGGAGGGTAATATACAGCCGGGATTGTTTGATGATTACGAGAAGACAAGCAAGCTGTATCAGGCGCTCGACGCGCTGAATAATCGTTACGGCTCCAAAACAATCTCCCGGGCCTCCACCATGGGTATCTCTGCGAGGTCTTTCAATCCCTTCAGCGGAAGCGAAGAATAGGGTGTTTAATTGCTTCTTATATTGTAGTTTTGGGCAATGGAACAGAACAAAGCAGTATTTCTAGACCGAGACGGAGTTTTGAACAAGGAACTGGGAGATTATGTGTGCAATTTTGACGATTTCAAGATTCTGGAGCATAACTTCAAACCGCTCAAGGAACTGCAGGACAGAGGCTACATGTTGATTGTAATCACAAATCAAGGCGGGGTAGCGAAGGGCTGGTATTCAGAGGAAACGCTTGGCCAGATGCATCAACATTTGAAAGATACCTACGCCTACCATGGCATTCATATCACCGACATCTATTACTGTCGCCACCACCCTCAATATAATGGGAATTGCCTCTGCCGGAAGCCTGGGTCTATTATGCTTGAAAAAGCCATTGCACGATTCAATATCGACAAGAAACAAGCTTATTTTATCGGTGATCGTGAAAGAGATGTACTGGCGGGTGAAGCGGCGGGAATCAAGGGAATCTTAATCAATTCAGACCAGCCACTGGATGAAGTGTTGCATCTGATTGGATAGCAGATCCTATAGTCTCACTTTAAGCCAATTCCTTAAGGTTTTCTTTTTTTGCTCAGATAATAGTTGAGGTTGATACTGACAGTATTGTTGTGGAGCGCGAAGGTGTCGTAGGAAGCGTACGAAAAGGCCCTGTTGAAGTTTAAGCAGAGTTCTACTTTTTCTTTAAAAGTAAACCCGGCATTGAAGGGAATGGAATAAATAAGTCTGTTCCTGTAGCCGATGTTTTCACTGTTGTGAATATTTCGATACCAGGTGGTCGTTGTTTTTCTGCTAAAGCTATTTTCTTGATAATGATAGATGTTTACTCCCGCTCCAAATCCTGCGAACCATTTAAGTGTCGAGGTATTGTAGAAATTATATTGGAAGGTAGGCAGAAAGGACAGCGCTAAAATTTTTGTAGAGTGCTGTGCAGGTTCACGTTTAGTAGTAGATTCAAGCTGAAGAATTGAGCTTTCCAACCTAACAAACGTCTTTCTTATATTCCTGTGTTTGTACCAGTTTAATCCGATACTAAGTCCGGGGGTGATAGCGCCAGAATGGCTAGTCCCTCTTTCTGCAAGGTAATGGTCGCCGGTGTACATTAAATGATTGTAAGTAGCTTTGCCGCCCACATAGAAGCTTACTGCTTTGCGACTCTTCGTCTTTTTTTCGACGCTAGCTACCTTCTCTGGTTCTAACCCACGTAAAATGCTTACGAGGTCTTTTTCATTATAGGAGACGGAACTAACTTTATTTAATAAATCATAGCTTTTCAAACCTACCCTTTCAGCGGTATTCAGCAGTTCGTATACATACTCTTTCCTCGATTTAATTATGTTATTTACCCTATAATAAAGAATTACTAATTCCCTGGGAGTCTGCTCAATTCTATCGGAGATATAAAATCTCTCCTTGATTTTATCCTTGTAGGAATATAAACTGATGTTGTCTCCCTTCCAAAGCCTTTTTAGTAACACTAAACTCTTGATACGAGTGGTATCAACGGTGGACTGGAGATTCTGATACTCAGTGCCTCCCTGACTTATGCTAACTTCATGTCTCTCATAAATTTCCATTCCCGAAACTTCAACAGACTGTAAATCCGCAATTTGAAACATTTTCAATGTCGATTTGTCGGGAGTTTTAGAAAATGAAATCTTCGTCGGGTTATGGTTCCATTCTTTGTAATCTACAAAGCCCTGAAGTGTTTCTCCGTTATTAAGAACAATACTAGCGGGTGTAAGATTAACCTGAGCGATACCAAGCGCTGGGATTAGAAGCGAGAGAAAAAGTAAAACCTTTTGCATTGTGATAGGGTGAAGGTGCTAAATTAATTTATTGTTACGGGATTCTAAAGAAAGACACGAGGCTTTTGTTATAAGAGTTGTGGAGGTTTGATGTTTCTTGTGGTTCAATCCAGCCCCTTTATTTCTACGGCCGCTACCCCCTCCACGTCAATAGGCTCTGCCTGGCCTTCTTACTTTTCTTAGACGGGGAGCCTGATACCATTCTTTGTAGTTGATATAACCTTTAATGGTGTTGCTCTATAAGTGCTAAGTAAACCACTTTTATGATTAGATTGAGAAGAACTTAGAACCGAGGTGATTGCCAGAAAAACTGAGAAAAGGAGCCTCATGACTATGAGATTCGGGCCTAATTATTCAGAACATGGGAATAAAAAAACCGCTAGCCTTGTAGGTTAGCGGTTTTTCTATTCTTAAGCCATAGCGCAGGTCTGAACCTTACACCCCGGCTTCTTCTAACTTATCCTTGTTTAAAAACACAAACTTGTGGTCAAAAACATCGAGTAAAATGCGGCTTTCCTTGTCAACTTTACCAGCAAGAATCTCTTTCGACAATTCGTTCAAGATCCGTTTCTGAATCACTCTTTTTAGCGGACGAGCTCCGAATTGAGGATCGTAGCCAAGTTGAGCTAGCCAGTCCAGTGCATCTTCTGAAGCCTCAATTTCAATTCCCATGTCAGCAAGTGTTTGCTGCACCTGCTTAAACTGAAGGCTTACAATATCCCGGAGCTCGTTGCGGTTCAACGGTGTAAACATGATCAGTTCGTCAATTCTGTTCAAAAACTCGGGGCGAATTGTTTGTTTCAAGAGTTCGAACAGCTGATTCTTCGTTCTGGCCACCACTTCCTCGCGATTGTCCTCGTCAAGGCCACTAAAGTTCTCTTGGATCAGGTGCGAACCGATGTTAGAGGTCATGATAATGATCGTATTTTTGAAGTTCACCACACGTCCTTTATTGTCGGTTAAACGACCATCGTCTAACACTTGAAGCAAGATGTTAAACACATCCGGATGCGCCTTCTCAATCTCATCCAACAGAATCACACTATACGGTTTCCTCCGGACAGCCTCCGTTAATTGACCGCCTTCATCATAACCAACATATCCCGGAGGCGCTCCAATCAGTCTGGATACGGCGTGACGTTCCTGGTACTCACTCATGTCAATGCGTACCATTGAGTGTTCGTCGTTAAACAGAAACTCTGCCAGCGCCTTCGCCAACTCCGTTTTACCCACACCAGTAGTTCCAAGAAAAATGAAAGAGCCGATAGGTTTACGCTTGTCGTGCAGACCCGCCCGAGAACGACGGATCGCATCAGAAATAGCTTCGATCGCTTCTTCCTGTCCCGCAACTCGCTTATGAAGTTCTTCTTCCAGGTGTAACAGCTTCTCGCGTTCACTTTGGATCATCTTAGTCACGGGAATACCAGTCCAGCGGGAAACAACGCCGGCAATATCTTCAGAAGTAACCTCTTCTTTAAGCATGCGGTTGCCGTCCGACTGCTTCTCCTGAAGCTCTTTTTTCAAACGCTCTACCTTATCCTGCGACTCTTTGATCTTTCCGTATCGTAACTCGGCAACGCGACCGTAATCGCCGGCTCGTTCTGCCTGTTCAGCTTCAAGCTTGTAGTTTTCAATTTGCTCAACTTCGGTGTTGATCGCATCGACGAGGTCTTTTTCAGCCTGCCATGCAGCTCTCAAGGAGTCGCGATCCGCAGAAAGATTTGCTATTTCTGCAGAAAGCTCCGCCACTTTCTTTTCATCATTCTCGCGTTTGATCGCCTCGCGTTCAATTTCAAGCTGCATTATCTTCCGTTGCAGCTCATCTACTGCTTCCGGAACGGAGTCCATCTCCAGACGCAGTTTCGAAGCCGCCTCATCCATCAGGTCAATCGCCTTATCGGGCAAGAACCTATCAGAAATATAGCGCTGCGATAGCTCAACAGCAGCAATGATTGCCTCATCCTTAATCCTTACTTTGTGATGGGTCTCGTACCGCTCCTTTAATCCCCGAAGAATAGAGATCGCATCCTGGGTATCGGGCTCATCCACCATCACCTTCTGGAATCGGCGCTCTAAAGCTTTATCTTTTTCTAAGTATTTTTGGTACTCGTTCAGCGTAGTGGCGCCTATTGCACGCAACTCACCACGCGCCAAGGCGGGCTTCAGGATGTTTGCGGCATCCATCGCGCCTTCACCTCCGCCACCAGCACCAACCAGTGTATGGATCTCATCAATAAACAAGATGATTTCACCGTCGCTTTGCGTAACCTCTTTTACAACTGCTTTCAGCCGCTCCTCAAACTCACCCTTATATTTAGCACCTGCAATCAGGGCTCCCATATCCAGCGAGTATACTACTTTGCTCTTTAAATTTTCGGGAACGTCGCCTTTGATAATCCTGAACGCAATGCCCTCTGCAATGGCAGTTTTACCCACACCCGGCTCACCAATCAGGATCGGATTATTCTTGGTACGGCGCGACAGGATTTGGATAACTCTCCTGATCTCCTCGTCGCGGCCAATGACCGGGTCAAGTTTTCCGGACTCGGCGAACTCATTCAGATTGCGGGCATACTTATTCAAGGCATTGTAAGTCGCTTCAGCGTTCTGATCCGTCACCTTGTTATCGCCTCGTAATTCAGTAATTGCTTTTTTAAGGTCTTTCTCGGTAACTCCGGCATCCTTCAACATACCACTGGTTTTGTCGCCGGCATTCAAGATCCCCAGCAGGATGTGCTCTACTGAAACAAACTCATCTTTAAACTCCTTCAAATATCCCTGAGCTTTCACCAGCGCAGCATTTGCAGAAGAGGATAGATAGATATTGCTACCGCTAACTTTCGGATAGCTTTGTATTTCCGCGTCTAACACCGTATTCAAACGGTTGACGTTTACGTTCAATTTCTTCAATAGGTAGTTGACTACATTTTCATCAACCAAGAGCAACCCCTTCAACAAATGCGCGTTCTCTATAGCCTGTTGCTGATTCCCAACCGCTATATCCGAAGCCTTCTGGATGGCTTCCTGTGCTTTGATTGTAAAATTATTCAAGTTCATAACGCTGTTTGTTGAACAAATCTTTTGCCACTCAGCATCAGGGCGTTCAATAAGAAAAAATGGCGTTTGAATTTAAAAAGGGGTGACGAAAAGTCGGTGCTAAATAGATACTTCCGGAAAAAATGGCTTGAAAAGGGATTTGAAAACGGCCGCCCCTGCTTTCTTCAGCTACGGTCCCGCTTTCCCTCCAAGTCCTCATCCCAAACTCAGAAGTCCACGCTTCATTGCGGGCTTTCCGTCCAATCGGGTTTAGATAAGAAGTGGAGCTGCTTCCTACAGCGTTCGCGAAGGGGCGTTAATCAAAAATAATTACTTCTGGTCCTGATTTTTTTGCGATGTGACAAGTGCACTTGCCTCCTGTAATCACAAACTCAGCGGTTTTGGTTTGCTTTGTAAGCGGATGGCGAGCCGACACATCGATGATATCACCTTCTGTCCGCAAAATGTTTTTATCTGCATCCGTTGCTATCGGGTAAAAATTATCGGGGAAACTGCTTTTATGCGCTACTGCAGAAGTTGGTTTTTCTGTCCTTCGAATAACCGCAGAGAAATCTTCTACTTGCACCAGGTCTCCTGATTGGTTTTTAAACTGCACTGTTACGGCAGCAAACTGCTGAGTACACATCATGTTCTCGCATTGCTCCTGAGTAATGACGTCATTGCAGGAAGTTAGGATGGTGGCTAATGCAAGGGTCAGGAAAGTCAATTTCATAAAACTAATTTCTATTAGTTACGCAAATTTGCCTTTCACCGCTACAGTGCTGTAGGATTACTGTAAAATCGACTTTAAGCTAGCTGTTTGCTGATTCGCAAGTTTTTGAAGAGGGCCGCTGGCCATCATCTTCATCATCATGTTTAGCTCAGCAGAAAAGGTAAGAATTGCTTCGGTGGTATTGTTACCCAGGTCAGCCACTACCCAACGGATATCAACATTGAAAGGAACTTCCTGGTCAGGCGAAATGATGATCGTTGAATTCGGAACGCGGTTAGTAATGCGCAAGGCAAGGTTGGCCATACCCTGAACAGTGAAACTCGCGGTATCCTGTGTCGATGCCCAGTTACTCACCGTGTCAGGCATTAATCTTTGGTGGTTGTTAAAATCAGAGAGAAAGCTGTAAACTTCAGCAACAGGTTTATTGATTTCTACTTTGCTTTCAAATACTGTCATGGTGAACGTTTTACCCTATAAGGTTTTTCGAGCTTTTAGGTTTTTTTAAACTGCAATTTGCTAGGTAAGGCTCTCGATCGAATTTCCCCACTCAGTCGGGTTGTCTCTCCATTTACGCAAAAGCTCAATATCCCCTTTGTTGATAAACTGGTGCTCAGACGCAAAGTTGATAAGTGCAGTATAATTGGATAGGGTTTCAAACCGGCATTTTGCAGCTTTGAAGTTTTCCGTTGCGCTGTCCAGTCCGTAGCTAAAGATGGCTACTAAGCCTGCAACGTCACAACCAGCATCGCGTAAAGCTTGTACTGCCTGCAGGCTGCTTTTTCCCGTAGAAATTAAGTCTTCAACCACTACGACACGCTGACCTTCAAAAATTTCTCCTTCAATTAAACTGCCGGTTCCGTGTTCTTTCGGTTTTGATCTCACATAAGCGAACGGAAGGCCTAGTTCTTGCGCCACAAGCACCCCCTGAGGGATACCTGCAGTTGCTACACCAGCTATTAATCCTACAGATCCAAATTCTTCTTGAACAAGAGCAGATAATTTTTGTCTTATATATGTTCTTATTGCGGGATGAGAAAGAGTTACCCGATTGTCGCAGTAAATAGGTGATTTAATTCCGGACGCCCAGGTAAACGGCTTGTTTGGTTGTAATTTAATTGCTTTAATTTGTAACAAAAACTCTGCAACTTTCTGTTCAATCTCACTTTTGTTGATCATGACACAAATATATAGGATTTATATTAACGATACAGCTTTAATTGTCTCAGATTTTATGCCAGGAGGCATCGGTTCTTACCAACAAATTGATGCTCAGCAATTTGATTTTCGCGATTTTTATCAACAGGTGAAAGGCTCTATTCCTTCTGTTTATGTTCTTCTTTCTCAGGACCCTAAAAAGCTTTTTAGGAAAATCAGAAAGCCTTTTAATGTTATAAAAGCCGCCGGGGGCGTGGTAAAAAATGAAGAGAATCAGTATCTTTTTATTTACAGAAAAGGGAAGTGGGATTTGCCCAAAGGGAAACTTGATGAGGATGAAAAAACGAAGAAGGCAGCCGTTCGGGAAGTGGAAGAAGAGTGCGGTATAAAAGTGCTGGAAGCTGAAGATAAACTGTGCAGAACCTGGCATGTGTACGAGGAGAAAGGGGAGGTGGTGTTTAAGAAGACAACCTGGTACACCATGAAAGCCGAGAATCAGCCATTGACCCCCCAGTTAGAGGAAGGAATTACTGAAGCTCGCTGGTTTGCTCCTTCTGATTTTGAATATATTAAAAGAAATACCTATCCGCTGATCTGTGACGTAATCAGCCTGATTGAGGTTTAAAAGAAAAGGGGCGAAATCTATTGGTATTTGCCCCTTTTTAATAGTTAGCCTTCAGTTTTATGTCAGGTAGGGCAGGGCCTCTTTGGGAACAAATTGGCTTATGTCTCCCTTGTGTCTGAGGATGTCACGAACAATCGTAGAGCTGATAGAAGAATATCCCGGATTACTAAGAATAAAAATACTTTCGATACTTGGTTCAAGCGCGTGATTCATTTGTGCTATAGCTTTCTCATATTCGAAGTCAGACACGGTTCTAATTCCCCTGAGTAAATACTGAGCGCCGGTAGTTTTGCAGAATTCGATCGTTAAACCTTCATAAAAGGCTACTTCGATCTTCGGCTCCTTTGCAAATACCGACTTCAATATCTGCTCTCTCGTTTCGATTGCTAGCAATGGCTGCTTGTTGCTGTTGGTGCCAATTCCTATAATAACTTTATCAAACAGGGATACAGACCGCTTCAAGATGTCTACATGAGCAATGGTAACAGGATCGAAAGAACCAGGAAATAGGGCAATTTTCATATTGTAAAGGTAGGTGGTTCAAGGAAAATCCGGAAACAGCAAAAAGGGAGTGTGCAGATTGGATAATCAGCGGTCATCTTGCGCGACTTACTCCTTCCTGTACTCCTGAATATAAACTGCTTTTGCAGCCACTTTTTCTTGATCGCCTTCTGTATATTCAGGGCTATCGTCTTCAATTTCCAGTGTCATGTTGGAGTCGGTAAGCGATGTAATGCTAAACTTCTCGACGCCGAGCCCGGAACTGAGGGTGAGGTAGTCTTGGCTGTTCGTTTCACTTACAGCATATTGAACGGGAATAGAAACAAAGATGGAGCCATCGGTCATTGAAACTTTCGCTGTCGATTTTCCGTCAAATTCAATATCCGCAAGTGCGTCATCAGATTCGGTGTATATCTTAACACCCTGAGTGTTGTAATAGTGGGTATAGGATGCCGTATTTTTCCACTTTCCTTTCAATTTAGCTGCGACTGAAAGATCTTCGTCATCCTTTTGGCATCCCGTCAGGCCAAAGCCAATCATCAGAAACAATAGTAGTACTTTTACCTTCATCGGTTCGGTTTTGCCCTAAGGTAAATTATTTTTCTGAGATATCTTTCGCTTTCGAGCATTATCCAGTTTCTTCTTGCGAAATTCCCAGGGCGCCACCGGTTGCTTAGCGCTCCACAATCCCTTTTTCTGCGATCGGGCCCACTGCTCAAGTTCCGCGTATCTTCGGGATTTATCGTACTGTTTGTAGTGCCATGCCAGGCCTGCTTTCAAAAGCTCCTCGTTAAGACTTTTTCCATTCGGAAGCATTGCTATCCCAATCAATCTTCCATATCGGTCGTAGTTCTTTTTTTCGACTTTAATCGACTTGCCGAAAATTAAATCCGAAGTAAACTGCCTGGCTTTAGTTCCAAAGTCCTGACTTTTTTCCGGGGTATCGACACCGTGTAGTCGCACTTTTACTTGTTTTTTTTGGTCGGTCAAGATCGTAAAAGTGTCTCCATCAGCTATTTTAACTACTCTGCCATTTATTGATTCCTGACAGCTGGCTAAGACAGTGAAAAATAGAAGCAGGGTGGATGTCAGCACAAATTTCATCTGGCGAAAATAGGGCGCTGGCTCCGAATGAATGGAATAAATCTCTTTTTAAATCTGCCGCTGGGAAGGTACAGAAATAGTGGTTGTAAGATTAACAATTGAAGTAGACCCTGTATGTGTTTTTAGTAATTTAGCGGCATGTTGCATAACGGACCGATCGGCGTTTTTGATTCAGGATATGGCGGATTAACCGTTTTTAAGGAGATTGTTAAAGAGTTGCCTCAATACGACTATATCTACTTAGGCGATAATGCCCGTGTTCCTTACGGTACGCGGTCTTTTGAGACCGTATATCGTTACACCTGGGAATGTGTGCAGCGCTTGTTTGAGATGGGCTGCCGCCTGGTGATACTAGCCTGTAATACCGCTTCCGCAAAGGCCCTTCGCACCATTCAGCAGCAGAATTTGCCAGAGTTGTCCGATTTAAGGCGAGTGCTTGGGGTGATCAGGCCTACGGCCGAAGTTGTAGGTACTCTTACCCAGACGGGCGAGGTAGGCATTTTAGGGACGCAGGGAACTGTAGCCTCCGGATCGTACGTAATAGAGATAGCGAAGTTTTTTCCGGAAATAAAGGTTGTGCAGGAGGCCTGCCCCATGTGGGTTCCTCTGGTTGAAAACAACGAGTTCAATTCTGAAGGCGCTGATTACTTCATCAAAAAAAATCTCGACAACCTGTTCGCGAAATCGGCTAATGTGGATACCCTCGTGCTGGCTTGCACGCACTATCCCTTGCTGGAGGAGAAAATCAGGAAGCAGGTACCGGCCAATGTAAACTTGGTTTCGCAGGGAGAGATCGTTGCCAGAAGCTTAAATGACTACTTGTTAAGGCATCCCGAAATCGCCGTTCTATGTTCCAGTAACGGCTCGAGACAGTTTTATACTACAGAATCTACGGGCAGCTTCGATAAGAAGGCAGAGATCTTCCTGGGGCATGCAGTTACATCTTCCCACCTCGAATTGTAGCTAGTCCAGACGATAGTTCCCTTATTACTCATAGCCCAAGCTCTTGATTTCCTCTTTCGAGCGCAGTATTCTTTTTACACGTTTTCGGTATACAAAACTGAGAAAAGCATAGCCCAGACCGCCAGCCAAAATGGAGGCAATCAGAATGGAAAATTTTGCTTCCGACTGGTGCTCGAGGTTGTCAAAAGATAACATGGCAATGAATACAGACATGGTAAAGCCGATACCGGCCAGCATGCCTAATCCAATAATATGTTTCCAGGACGATCTGCTAGGTAAAGTACTCAGTCCTAGTTTTACTGCCAGGTAGGAAAACAGGCTAACGCCTAATGTTTTTCCGACGATTAATCCCAAAATAATTCCCATACCCATTCGGGAAGTGACTCCGTCCAGCATGGCAGCTTCGAATCTGATATTTGTATTTGCTAGTGCAAAAATAGGCATGATCAAATAGTTGACAGGGCCTGTTAAGCTATGTTCCAACTTTTCGAGCGGAGATTCAAGTTTTATAGGATTAGTAGGAATTGTAAACGCCAGAAGGACGCCAGCAATGGTGGCGTGAATCCCTGAATGATGAATGAAATACCAGAGAAAGATACCGGGAATGAGGTAAAAAACTATCTTTTTTACGCCCATCGCATTCATTGCTGCAAGCAGCGCCAGAATTCCTCCTGCGTAAAGCAACTGGGTAACATGTACTTCCTCTGTATAAAATAATGCGATTACCAGAATAGCGCCCAAATCGTCTACAATAGCCAGGGCAGCTAGAAATACTTTTAGTGAAGTAGGGACTCTTTTCCCAAGCATGGAAATTACCGCCAGGGCAAATGCAATGTCTGTAGTCATCGGAATTCCCCAGCCGCTTGCCGACGTAGTGCCAGAGTTGAACAGGGCATAAATTCCTGCGGGAAAAAGCATTCCTCCCGCCGCCGCAAAGATGGGAAGTACAGCTCTGGAGATAGAGGAAAGCTCTCCTTCAAGTATCTCGCGTTTGATTTCGAGGCCCACAAGGAGGAAAAATATCGCCATCAGCCCGTCGTTGATCCACATTTCCACGGAATATCTTAAATGCCATGGTTCATACCCAATAGGATAATTAAGTACGGAATGGAAGTTATCGTAAAAACCAATATTAGCTAAGGTTAGGGAAATAATTACCGCGAGCATCAGCAGCACGCCCCCGATTTGCCCGGATCGAAAGAAGTCCTTAAATGGTTTTAAATTGATAAATTTGGCCATATCCGCGAAAATAGATATTTATGAAAAGTTCAAAGATAAAATTCCGCTAAAAGCGGAGCTTTAACCTAAAGCGGGAGTAAAGCCATTTGTTTCCACTTTCTGCTTCTGTTAGTCTTTTAGAAGTAAAACGAGTGGTGCGATATTTGGGATAAGAAAAATGATTTTCGATAAAAAAAGAAAAAAGCTTTTTATGTCAAAGTATTAGTATTATATTTGCGCCTCTCAAAAAGGAGTTTGAACCATGAAGGCTGATTTACATCCAAAGAATTATAGATTGGTAGTTTTCAAAGACATGTCTAACGACTATTCTTTCGTTACCAAATCTTGCATAGACACAAAAGAAACAATTCAGTGGGAAGACGGAAATGAATACCCATTAGTGAAGTTAGAGATTTCTCACATGTCTCACCCGTTTTATACAGGTAAGATGAAGTTAGTAGACACAGCAGGACGTATTGATAAGTTCCGTAGCCGCTACGCAAAGAAGTAATTAACATCATTTAAAATATATAAAGTCCCGGTTAAATCAGCTGGGACTTTTTTTATTTTTGCCCCGATGAAGATCGTTCTATTTGATGATTCGGCCAGGGAAAGCTTGCTGCCCCTTACGTTCACCCGGCCGGTGGCCAGCCTTCGCATCGGTATTTTAACCATCGCGGAAAAATGGGAGAGGTACTTGAAAGCGGAAGCGTCGTACTTGACTGCTGAATACCTGCAGCACAAGTTTCCCTATCATTTCCACCGTCAAAATATCTTTATAAATGGTTCAGTTTGTCCTGACGATCAGTTACTGGAAGCCATAGATAATTTGAAGGCAGGAGAGGCTCTGTATAGCCAGAACGTACTGCTTGCGGCAAAAGACAGCTCGCCCGAGGAACTGCATAATCGCCCTGCTTTAAAAATCGTAGACTATTCAACCGATTTTATCAGAATAGTATATCCTGAAGATATTTTCAGATTCAATGATGCTGAGCTTCGAAAGGACTTTTTGCTGGTAACGAAAGGAAGGTCATCCGCAAGCCTGAGCACTACCAATACCCTATTAGGCGACCAAATTTTTGTGGAACCGGGAGCCAATGCGGAGTGCACTATTTTTAATACTAAGGAGGGACCCATCTATCTTGGCTCAAATTCTAATGTCTTGGAAGGCTCAGTAATTCGCGGGTCTTTTGCCCTTTGCGAAAATGGGCTGGTCAAGATGGGAGCAAAGATTTACGGTAAAACGACTGTAGGACCTCATTGTAAGGTGGGAGGAGAAGTAAATAATTCGGTTCTATACTCCAATTCGTCAAAAGGGCATGAGGGGTTCCTCGGAAATTCAGTGTTAGGAGAATGGTGTAATATTGGTGCAGATACCAACAATTCCAACCTTAAAAATAACTATGCCGAGGTGAAGTTGTGGGACTATAATAAAAAGAGGTTCCGTAAAACCGGACTGCAATTTTGTGGTCTGATTATGGCGGATCATGCAAAGTGCGGTATTAATACAATGTTTAATACAGGAACTGTGGTAGGAGTAAGTGCAAATGTATTTGGTGCCGGTTATCCCCGCAATTTCGTTCCGGACTTTGCCTGGGGAGGAGCACAGGGTTTTGAAGTGTACAACCTGAATAAAGTTTTTGAAACCGCTGAAAAAGTTTTTGAACGGAGGGGAATAACTTTTGGGGAGGATGATCAGAAAATCCTTAATGAAGTCTTTGAATTAACAAAAAGCTATAGAAATTTTTAACCTAATAGTATATCATGAGAAAGAAGATAGTAGCAGGTAACTGGAAAATGAATATGGATTACACTTCAGGGATGACGTTATTCTCTGAGGTTATTAATATGGTAAATGATGAAGCAAGAGGAGATCAGGAAGTGATCGTTTGTCCTCCTTCACTGTTTGTTTACAGCCTTGCACAACTTGCTAAAGGAAGTTCAAAAGTAAGCGTTGGTGCACAAAACTGTCATCAGGCTGATTCAGGTGCTTTCACTGGTGAAATTTCAGCTTCGCAAGTTAAATCAGTTGGTGCAGAATATGTGATCCTGGGCCATTCAGAGCGTCGCCAGTATTTTGGCGAAAACAATGAATTATTAGCTCAGAAAACAGATGCGGTATTAAAAAACGGTTTAAGACCAATATTCTGTATCGGGGAAACATTGGAAGAGCGTAATCAGAACGTGCATTTCCAATTGATTAAAGAACAGTTGGAGCAGGGCGTGTTTCATCTTGCTGAAGCAGATTTTGCGAAAGTTGTACTCGCTTATGAGCCGGTTTGGGCAATAGGAACGGGAGTTACTGCGAGTCCTGAGCAGGCACAGGAAATCCACGCCTTTATCCGTAAAGAAATAGAAGCTAAATACGGAGTTGAGGTTGCTGAAAACACAACAATCCTATACGGAGGCAGCTGCAACCCCAAAAATGCTGCGGAATTATTTTCGCAGGCAGATATTGACGGGGGATTAATTGGTGGTGCTTCTTTAAAGTCGAGAGATTTTACAGACATTGTGAAAGCTTTTAATATTCAGTAATTGGGCTACTACGAATTCATATTCACTTTACAGTCTGAGGAGGATTTTCATCGGGACCTGCTGATAAATGCTTTGGCAGAAGCAGGTTTCGATACCTTTGAGGAAACGAGCGCCGGTTTTAATGCCTACATTTCTAGCTCTGAGCTTGATCAGGAGAAGCTAAACGAGGCACTGCTGGGCTATGAAGAGATGTTCTCTTTTTCCTACGAAAAAAATTTAATTCCGCAAAAGAATTGGAATGAGGAGTGGGAGAGTAACTTTGAACCGCTAACGATCAAAGATGAGTGCTATGTAAGGGCTACCTTCCACGCTCCACGGCCAGAGTTTCGCTACGAGATCGTAATTGACCCTAAAATGTCTTTCGGAACAGGGCATCATCAAACAACAACCATGATGATGGAGTACATACTGGAGGAGGACTTCCAGGGGAAGACGGTATTAGATATGGGCTGCGGGACGGGAATTCTGGCTATCCTGGCACGAAAAACAGGTGCAGTCGCGGCAACGGCTATCGATTACGATCCTATATGTTACGATAGCGCTATCGAAAACACTCACCTGAATAACACCCCGGAAATCACAGTTCTCTGTGGTTCTAAAGAAGCAATCCCAAATCAGTCTTTCGATATAATCCTTGCTAACATTAACCGCAATATATTATTGGACCAACTGAGTAGTTATGCGGTAGTACTAAAGAATGGCGGTTCACTTTTTATAAGCGGGTTTTACCAGGAAGATATTGCTATCCTGGAAGAGGAGGCGCAACTTCATTCTCTCAAAAAGATCTCATCAAAACAGTTGGATAACTGGGCTTCTGTAAAATTTATAAAAGAAAACTTAAAATAAGTTCTCTTGTTTTACCCTAGATTAAAATCTAAATATATTTTAGTTTAATGCGAATACATTTCATTGCCGTGGGCGGAAGCGCTATGCATAATATGGCTATTGCTTTGTCTAAAAAAGGAAACGAAGTTACCGGATCTGATGATGCAATATATGAACCATCCCGCTCGAGGTTGAGCAAACAGGGAATTCTTCCTGCTCAGATGGGCTGGTTTCCTGAAAATATCACCCCTGATATCGATGCCGTTGTTTTGGGAATGCATGCACGGGTGGATAATCCGGAGTTGCTTCGCGCGCAGGAGCTTGGCTTGAAAGTGTATTCGTATCCCGAGTACATTTACGAACAATCGAAAGAGAAAGTCCGAATCGTGGTGGGAGGAAGTCATGGTAAAACGACAATTACCTCCATGATTCTTCATGTCTTGAAGAAGTGTGGTAAAGAGTTCGATTATCTTGTTGGGGCTCAGTTGGAAGGATTTGATACAATGGTCCAACTATCGGATGCTCCCATTATCGTGATTGAGGGAGATGAGTATCTCGCATCGCCGATTGACCGAAGGCCTAAGTTCCATCTTTATCAGGCGAACATCGGTGTCATCAGTGGCATCGCCTGGGATCATATAAACGTTTTCCCGACATTCGAGAATTATGTGGAGCAGTTCGAGATTTTTCTGCAGACAATAGTTCCTGGCGGGGCCATTGTTTACAATAGCAGTGACGTTATTGTAGATCAGGTTGCAGCTAAAGCAGATCCAGGCCTTCTCCGGATACCTTATGATTTGCCTTCGTTTTACACACTAAAGGGGACCACTTATCTGCGGACTGATACTAATGAGTATCCTCTGGAAGTATTTGGTAAACATAATTTACAAAATATAGAAGCGGCCCACGGTGTCTGTACACAATTGGATATTTCTGATGAACAATTTTACGACGCCATCAGTTCTTTTAAAGGTGCAGCTAAAAGATTAGAGCTTTTGGGAAAAAATGTTTCAACGGCTGTTTATAAGGACTTTGCTCATTCGCCGTCAAAGCTAAAAGCGACCGTTGATGCTGTAAAGGAACAGTATCCTGAAAGGGAGCTAGTTGCGGTGATCGAACTTCATACCTTTAGTAGCCTTAACAAAGACTTTCTGAGGGAGTATGAAGGCAGTATGAACAGAGCGGATGTGGCTGCAGTATTTATAAACCGACGCACTTTTGAGCAAAAGCAACTAGAACCTTATGAGGAAGATATAGTAAGGCAAGCCTTTGGTAACGAGGAGTTAAAATTTTTCAACGAACCCGAAATATTGGTAGAATTTTTGAGTTCTATTAATTATAACTCTAAAAACTTGCTTCTTATGAGTTCCGGTGATTTTGGCGGGTTGGATTTGAGTCAGATAGCTGAAAAGGCTTTAACACATTAAAAGTATAACATAAAGGAAAATGAAAACATTAGGAAAAAAGATACGGCTCCTTAGACATCAAAAAGGCTGGAGTCAGGAGGATGTAGCAAAGCGGTTGGACATTTCTATTCCTGCGTTCTCAAAGATAGAAACCGGTATTACTGATATTAATCTTTCTCGTTTAGAACAAATCGCAAAATTGTTCGATATGACAGTGGTACAATTACTTACTTTTAATGATACTGAGCAACAGGAAAAGTATATTTCAGAGTTAGAAATTATTACCAAAAGGCTTCAGGAAAGAGAAACAGAAGTAATTGAGCTTCAAAAGAAGATCATTGAACTTTTTGAGGAAATTCGCAGGTCGAAAGTATTGGCTTAAAAAAAATGCCCTGGATGTCAGGGCATTTTTTAGAATATCTTCCTCATCGTTACATGCCTTTTCCCGAAGGTAGCACCAGTTGCTTCGTGGATTGCTAACATCTTATCATTAAAGTCCCCCACCCAAGATAGCTCCAGTTCGTCGTATTGATTGAGTGGTAAAACATACTCCTTAAGTTTGATAAACATTGCCGACTCCAGGCCATGCTTCTGATACGCTTGTTTCGTCCCCATTACTACAGCACGCATGCGCGAAACTCCTTTCCAGCGGTAGTAGAGAAATCTCAACTTTTCCAGAATCCCCAGCTTTCCATTGAGGGGTTTAATGATTTGATTGGCGTCCGGTAGAATTATGATGAATGAAGCAGGTTCTTCGTTCACATAAGCAAACCAAATCAGCTTTTCGTCCATTATCGCCTTCATTTTACTGAAGCTCTGGATAATTGTCTCCTTGGTTATCGGGACAAAATTTTCAAAGTCTTTCCAGGCGTCGTTATAAATCTCCATGAAGTCCGCTGCGAACCTGTCTATCTCCTTCACCTGTAAGTGGCGGAAGCTATATCCTGCCTTCTTCGATACCCACTCTGCTATTTTAGTAAATCGTTCAGGAAAAGGCTTATGAACGCTGAGGTGATTGGTAATCTGCTCGTAAATCGTTTTGAATCCATAGTTTTCAAACAGCTGTTTGTAATAGGGGCGATGATAGTTCATGCCGTAGGAAGGGTGAGTGAAACCCTCCACAAGAAGCCCCCAAAATGTGTCATTCTCGCCGAAGTTAATGGGGCCGTCCATCGCTTGCATGCCCTGTTCTTGTAGCCAGTGCTTCGCCGTGTCAAACAGTTGGTTTGCCACCGCCTGATCGTTAATACTTTCGAAAAAGCCAATTCCTCCGGTAGGTTGCGGGAAAGAGTTTGCTTTCTTATAGTTAATGAAAGCGGCAATCCGGCCCACAAGCTCCTGGTTTTCGTTATAGGCTATCCATCGGCAAACTACTCCGTGCTGGTGGAAGTTGTTTTGTTTTGGGTCAAATACCTTCTCTATGTCTACATCCAAAGGGCATACCCACACCGGATCATCTTTGTAGATAATCCTTGCCACGTCCAAAAAAGCTTTCGCTTCTTTTTTATCCTTTACTTCAGTAATTATCATATTACGTCCCAAACTTAGAGAAAATTTTGGCTTTAAAATTACAGAACACTAGAAAAAATGGACAAGAGAAGCGGATGAAAAGTTTAGGGCAGGTCTACAGGTGTTATCAAAAAAAGCATTCAACTTCTGAATGCTTTTTCATTATTTCTACTTGCTAGTAATCGTCATCATCATCGTCAAATGAGCTAAAATCGTCAAGACCTCCGAGGTCATCTAAGGGAACGTCCAGGTCATCGTCATCATCGATGAAGTTCTTATTCGCCTTCGAGTCGGCAGGCTTTAAATTCAACGTCTTGGCGCCACTGGTAGCGTTTTTAGTCATGCTTGGCTTCTTCTTCGGCGTTTTCATGTTCTTAGCAATTGGGTAAGCGTTCCTGATTAATGTTAAGAATTTATAGTACTAATTTAATTAAAATTGATTCTTGTATGAGGGCAAAAATAAAAGAAAATCGATCGGCGCAAATAGTTGTCCAAAAAATTATTCCTGCTGTTCTCCTATCTCATTCGCGTCGTTTGCAAAGTCCTTCAGCTGAGGAAGTTCAGCGCTACTATTAATCCCGAAATAGTCCATGAAAAGTGGGCTGGTGCTGTAAAGAATAGGCTTTCCTATGGTTTCGGCTTTCCCGGAAATTGTAATTAATTCCTTCTCCAGAAGTTTTTGAATGGTGTAGTCGCAATTAACTCCTCTTATCTGTTCAACCTCCAATTTGGTTATCGGCTGTCGGTACGCGATAATGGCAAGAGTCTCCAACGCTGCCTGGCTTAGTTTCTTTTTTGAACGCTGGATTTGGAGCTGATTTACCAACTGGTAGTATTCCTTTTTGCTCAAAAATTGATAGCCTCCGGCCAGCTCAACTAGTCCTATTGCAAAATTGCCTTCGTACTTTTCCTTTATAGCCTGGATATGAAGTGATATCTCTTCCTCGGTTACGCTGCTGGTTCCTGTGGCCAAGAGTACCTGATAAATCTCGTTAACCGAGATACTTTGTTCTGAGGCAAATATTAATGCCTCTATGTTTAGTTGTAATGATTCCACAATCGGCAAATCTAAGAAGAACAAAGACGTCTAAAAACAAAAAAGCGGTGAAACTTTGGGGAAGTTTCAGCCGCTAAACACACACTTAGATAAAAAATATATTAATGGTCTGTGAACCGTTAATGTCTTTCGAAATTCTAATACAATAATAGATCTTTTTAAATTTTGTTTTCTCCGCAATTGAGTGACCGGTAGCTTTAACTGAGTAAACGGTCCTGAATTGGAATTGTTATATGAATATGAGTGCCTTCCGGGTGTACCGGAAGTACCGTGATTGTAATAGGACGTTCACTAAACTTACTCAGTAGTTTAATTCGCTCATTAGTTAATTCCATGCCGCGGCTAACGTGTTCTGTGCTGTACTGCCTCACTGAATTCTCAATTCCGATGCCATCATCAATAATCTCTATATGGAGCACTGCGTCGCTCACTTTTTTTATTTTAATCCAGATATTGCCCTCTGAATCTTTAGGCATTAGGCCATGCCAGATTGCGTTTTCTACAAAGGGCTGAAGAAGCATGGAAGGGATATAAACTTCGTTTCTATCCAGAGCGGTATCAACTTCAATTGAATATTGCATCCTGTCACCAAAACGAAGTTTTTCAAGGGAGAGGTACAAAGTTAGGTAGCTTACTTCTTCCTCAATAGTGATATAGCTTTTGTTGCAGTTCTCCAGATTTTTACGAATAAGCCGGGCGAATCCAGTAAGTACCTGATTGGCCATGGCGTTGTCTTTAGTATTGATGAAGTACTGAATAGAGTTCATCACGTTGAACACAAAGTGAGGGTTCATCATCGCCTGCAATGCTTGTTGTTCGAGTGATACTATCCGGGTTCTGGCCTGAAGTTCTTCTCTTTCCTTCAATCGCTTGTTTCGATAATGTCTGCTGATAAGGTAGAACAGGCAGTAAGCAAGTGCAAACAGGATCAGCGTGCGAAACCACCACTTCTTCCAAAAAGGTGGGTTTATTGCGAATTTCACCGTAATTGGATTGCTCCAATCGCTGTTCATGCTTCTGGCGCGGAGTTGTAGCTTGTATGCGCCCGGTTCAAGTGCGGCCAGTTCAAGTGTAGTGTTAGCAGTTTCCTTCCACTCCAGATCCGGGTTCAGCCGGTAGCTGTAGGTAACAGCGTTCGGATGAGCGTAATCCAACCCAATATAATTAAGGGTGATGTTGTTTGCTGAATGAGGAATGATTGCTTCAGAACTAGGCTGAACAATCTCGTTATTAGCTTTTAGTGAGTTCAAATATAGTTCTGGTGGCGCTTGCTTCTCTAGTTGATTTCTATAATTGAAAACGGACAGCCCGTTGTTTGTCGCCGCGTAGATAGTATCATCTTTCACGAAAAGGTCGTTTACTTCAGATGAAACTAATCCATGTTCTGTGCTAAAGCTGGTAACAGTCCGGCCGTTTTGAAAATCGATCTTGCTGATCCCTTTCCCAGTAACAACCCAGGCAGTACTCTTGTCCAAAACGATCTTTTTGCAGATATTCGATACCAGGCCATGCGTCGTATTTATTACTTCTTTAAGCAAATTATTTTGGAGGACATATACGCCAAACCCGTGGGTTGCACAAATAATCGAGCCGTCGGGTAATTCGGCAATGTCGGTGATCCTTTTCGACAAACGGTCAGCTTTCTCATACAGGTGGAGTACCTTCCCGTTTTTTTGCAGGCAATGAAGACCTTCGGTATTGGAAAACCATAAATTTTCCTTCGAGTCATAGAACACCGCAAATGCTCGATAGTGAAGGTGCTGATTATTATCCCCCAATCTACTTTTAGCACTAAAGCTGAGACTGAAATCGGCATTATTTATAATGTATACGCCAGAGGCCAAAGCAAGTGCTATTTTTCCCGATTTACTAATTGTATATCCTTTTACGGCAAACGAACTGTTATTCTCTTCTTTTAATAGCCTGACTACCTCACCTTTAAAATTTAACTGTCCAAATTGTTTATCTGATGCAAACCAAATAACATTCCTTTTCCTGTCTGCACTCAGCTTTTTTATGGGGTTGTATTCCGCCGACCCAATTGTTTTTTTTGCTATTCCTGTACCACTTATGATATTCACAGATCCGTTTCTAAGGCCCAGAACCAGCTTGTCATTTGTTTTAATTAGGCTATGGACGGCATTTGTAGTTAGGCCGTCAGCTGTACTGTAATACTTGGTACTTTGAGCAAAAGAGGGGAGCATAAAAACCCCATTGCCAATAGTGCTTATCCAAATGTTATTATCGGCATCTTTTTTAAGATCGGTAATGATGTTCCCCTTTAGGAAGTTTTTTGTTTTACTTTCGCGGGAGATTAAAAAAACTCCGCTTCCCATAGTACTTAGCCAAACATTTCCACTGTCGACAATAAAGCTGCCAAGGGAGCGGTTCACAATCTTTTCCGGCAGGCTTTTAACTTGGAAAAAACTGCCGTTGTTGTAGTTGAGTAAGGAACCGTTAGCAATAAAAGCTGGTCCGGCGTTAGGGGTTCGGGTGATTGTTTTGTTATTGAATGGTTTTAAAGCGAATGGAACCGACACAAAAGTTTGTCCTACTTTTAATAGGCAATAGTTGCTGTTGAGGAATAGCAACTGCCTCTTCTCATTTTCGAAAATGAAGCAGTTGGCAAGGGAGTACTTCGCTGACTTGTGGAGCCGGTAGTTATGGGAGGCAGTTATTTGAATAAGCAAATTTCGATTGGTTGTAAACCAGAGGTTTCCTCTAGAATCCTCGAAGAAGGAGACGAAGCTCCCCTGCGAGATAATTTTCTTCAATAGGGGTTCGTTACCAGGATTGTAGAACTTGTTGTTGTAGAAATAACTTAGCTTGCCATTTAATGTCAGAAACCAGATCCTTCCTTTTGAGTCTTCATGAATCCCAAGTACTTCGTTGTCGGATAGCCCGTTGTCTATGGTAAAGAGCTCGAAGGACCGTCCGTTGAATCTATTAACGCCATTTTCAGTTGCAAACCACATAAAGCCCCGTGAGTCCTGGAAGACGGAGTAGACGGTGGAACTGGCAAGTCCCTGCGCGACGCTATAATTTCTGAACACATATGACTGGGCCCTGCTCTTCGTGGCAAACAAAAAGGCATATAAAATGAGAAAGAATAGTATTCTGGCCACGGGCTTCTTCAAAATCTCTTTATTTATTGAAATAATTCTTTGCCTTTTCCTGAAATTCTGTAGCTCTTCTTCTAGAAACCGGCAATGTTACGCCGTTGCTTAGAATAATTTGCCAGCCGTTCTTGTTTACATAGCTTTTTATGTACCGAAAGTTCACGATCACCGATTTGTGGATCCTTAGGAACTCTTGGGGGTCCAAAGAGTCTTCGATCTCCTTCAATGGTTTAGAGATAACCAATTTCTCGCCATCCTGAAGATGGAATTCTGAATAATTGCTATCTGCTTCTACATAAATGATATCGGCTGTATCAATCACATTAAAGCCGTAAGTGTTTGGAAGGGTGATTTTTTTCTGAGTTCGGGAGGCGGAAGAGGTGGGTTGGCTACTTTCATCGCTTTCCCGACTGCTAAGTGATTCAGGCGTTCGGGGCGATGTCAAATTTGCCCATGCTTCTGCTTTGGATACAGCTGTTTTAAGTTCTTCAATATCTATAGGCTTCAACAGGTAGTCAATCGCATTTGCTTTCAACGCTTTCAGCGCATACTGATCATAAGCGGTAGTGAAAATGACTCGGATGTTTCTCTCTTGCAGTGCAGGTAATAGCTCGAAGCCGTTCTCTTTAGGCATAGCGATGTCCAGAAAAACAAGGTTAAAAACCTGCGCACTAATAAGCTGTCGTGCTTCTGAGACAGATTTAACAATGCCTGCTACTTGCACTTCAGGACAGTTCTCTTGTATCAGAAAATAAAGAGATTTCCTGCTGTACTCTTCGTCGTCTACTATAAGAGCCTTCAAAGTTGTCATAGTTTCGGCTGAAATTACCGAAAATCAGCCGAACAGCCCAAGGCAGTTAAAGTATTTTTAGTAGTTAATCTGTTGCTCCTCAATCTGAGCGGGCATTTCTCTGAATCCGTACTGTTGGTTTCTCAGTTGCGGCTCAAACCCTGCTTCTCGGATGGATTCCTGGATGCCTTTAGCAGTAAAACGATGGGGCGCACCTGCTGCACTAACCACATTCTCCTCAATCATGATCGACCCAAAGTCGTTAGCACCTGCATGGAGGCATATTTGTGCTACCGGCTTTCCTACTGTTAACCAGGACGCCTGAATGTTTTTGATGTTTGGAAGCATGATGCGGCTTAATGCAATCATTCGGATGTATTCGTCGGCCGTCACATGATTGCTGATCCCCCTCACACGTTTCAGAAGGGTGCCGTCGTCCTGAAAAGGCCAGGGGATAAAGGCAATAAAACCTTTTGCCTCAGCAGGTTTTTCAGATTGTACTTGTCTGATCCAAACCAAATGCTCGAAGCGCTCTTCCAAAGTTTCCACGTGACCAAACATCATAGTCGCTGATGTGCTAAGGCCCAGCTGATGTGCTGCCCGCATAACATCAAGCCATTCCTGGCCACCGCATTTACCCTTTGATATGAGTCTTCGCACCCTGTCATTTAGAATTTCTGCACCAGCTCCAGGGAGAGAGTCCAGACCCGCTTCCATCAATGCTTTCAGAACCTCCAAGTGGGAGAGTCCCTCCAGCTTAGAGATATGAGCAATTTCGGGTGGTCCGAGTGAATGGAGTTTAAGAGTAGGATAGAGCTCTTTCAATTGTTTAAACAGGTCAACATAAAATTGAAGACCGAGATCGGGGTGATGTCCGCCCTGAAGTAACAGCTGGTCGCCTCCGTATTTAAAAGTCTCCTCTATTTTTTGTTTGTAGGTTTCAATGTCTGTGATATAACTTTCTTCATGCCCCGGTCGACGGAAGAAGTTGCAGAACTTGCAGTTAGCAATGCAAACATTTGTTGTATTTACATTCCTGTCTATCTGCCAGGTTACTTTCCCATGTGGCACTTGTTCTTTTCTAAGTTCGTTGGCCACCTGCATCAACTCAGCTGTTGCTGCATTTTTAAACAGATATACCCCCTCTTCTATGGAAAGGAAATCGTAGGCCCGCGCCCTCTGCAATAAGTCCTGAATGTTCATCGTCACAAAGATAGTTAGTTGGCAGAAGGGTAGCTAAGTAATTCTAATTTCCGCCGTCAGTTGGTGGTAATAATTTAAGATCTTTTGTTTTTTTCTGTCAGGTGCCAGATAATTTTTTCTGCGTGTTCCCTTGAATTCTCAATAAATAAAGAATGGGTGTTCATCCCTCCGCAAACTACCCCTGCCAAGTATAATCCCTTAATATTAGTTTCCATTGTTTGAGGATTATAAGTAGGACTGAGGATTTCATCCTCAGAAAGGGTAATGCCAAGTGTCCGAAGAAAGTTGAAGTTGGGTTGATAGCCTGTCATCGCTAATACAAAGTCGTTTTTAAGAGTGACTTTGCCTTCGGGTGTTTGAATATCTATTTCGTCTTCCCGGACTTCTGTCAACTCAGAGCAAAAGAACGCTTGAATGCTTCCTTCTTTAATACGATTTTCTATGTCTGGTTTTACCCAGTACTTAACTCGGTTTCCTATCGAGTTTCCTCTGATAATCATCGTCACCTCAGCCCCTTTTCTGAAAGTCTCCAATGCCACATCTACTGAAGAGTTATTTGCACCTACTACCGCTACCTTCTGAAAGGCATAAAAGTGGGGATCCTGGTAATAGTGGCGTACCTTTGAAAGGTGCTCCCCTGGTATATCCATGGTTGCAGGGATGTCGTAGAAGCCGGTAGCTACAATGATATTAGTGGCCTTATAACTTGATTTTGTTGTTTCCACAGCGAAGTTTTCTCCTGTTTCCTTAACTGTAGTTACTGACTCGAAAAGCCGGATGTTGAGATTATAATGAACAGCAACTCTCCGGTAATATTCTAACGCTTCTGCGCGGGTAGGTTTTGGATTAATAGAGACAAAGGGAATATTGCCGATTTCCAGCCGCTCGGAAGTAGAGAAAAAAGTCATGTTAACAGGGTAGTGATATAGCGAATTCACTAAACATCCTTTTTCAATAATTACATAGCTTAGTCCTGCTTTTAAAGCTTCAATGCCACAAGCAAGGCCAATAGGTCCGGCACCAATGATCAGTACGTCTACCGAATGATCTTCTTTAATCTCCATTTTTTAAGTTAATTCGACAAGAACAATATTGTTTGCGAAAAGCACGAGTCGTGATAACAAAAAAGGCCGCTTCGGGTAACGAAGCAGCCTTTTTCTAGTATGTTGTGTTTTTACTTTCCAGCCGCTTTCGCATGATCAGCTAGGAACTGAGCTAAACCGTTATCAGTAAGGGGGTGCTTCAACAAGGCAGCAATAGCTGATAGAGGAGCAGTAATTACATCCGAACCAATTTTAGCACATTCAATAATATGCATTGGATGACGTACCGAGGCTGCAAGAATTTGTGTAGTGTAACCGTAGTTGTCAAATATGGTACGGATGTCTTCAATTAAAGCAAGGCCATCTGTAGAAACATCATCTAATCTTCCAATAAATGGAGAAACATAGGTCGCTCCTGCTTTGGCAGCCAGTAGAGCCTGACCAGCAGAAAAAACGAGCGTACAATTAGTTTTGATACCTTTAGAGGTGAAGTATTTGATGGCTTTTACGCCGTCTTTAATCATAGGCACTTTTACCACAATGCGCTCATGTAATTTGGCAAGCTCTTCGCCTTCTTTAATGATCTCATTGTAACTAGTAGCAATTACTTCTGCACTTACGTCTCCGTCGGTAATTTCGCAAATCGCTTTATAATGGTTGATAATGTTATCCTGGCCTGTAATTCCTTCTTTAGCCATTAAGCTGGGATTGGTAGTTACACCATCTAAAACGCCCATTTCATGTGCTTCTTTAATCTGAGCAAGATTTGCGGTATCAATAAAAAACTTCATGTTGTATTAGGATTAAACTGCTTCTGGAGAATGAGAATGAATAATATAAGATCGAGGACAAAGCAGATGAAAAAATAAAAAATGGGCTAGCACCTTCTATCGCACCGCTACAACCCTCTACCCTTGCTGCGTTCCCACCCTGGGGGAGTTCAAGAGGAGCTGGTCGTAGAAGACTAACCCGCGACAAAAGTAGAAATTATTTCATATGAACCTAGAAAAATCTGAAAAAAAGAATAGAAGGTACTTAGGAAAAGTATGAGATAAATCATAAGAAAACAGGTATTAAGAGCAAAAAAGGGGAAATTGTTTTAGTGTAGCGTTAAAAAAATGTTATCTCTGTGTCATCCGAGTGAAAAGAGATTGTTAATCATTTAATAAATCTCTATTAAATTTATGAATTCTTCAAGTAATCAAAGCAATAGGAGGGAAGTTTTAAAGAAAATGCAAAAATCCTTGGTTGCTTCATGATTTTGCCTAAAAATGAGTACTTTCGTGAATTACCATTATAATTCTGATGAAGCAAACCGGAAATGACCAGCAGGGATTATATCGCCCTGAATTTGAACACGACTCTTGTGGAGTAGGTTTTATTACGAACATTAATGGCCAGAAATCGCACCAGATCGTTTCGGACGCTCTAACTATACTAGAGAATATGGAACACCGCGGTGCTTGCGGCTGTGATCCTGAAACAGGTGATGGTGCCGGAATTTTGATGCAATTGCCGCATGAATTCCTTATGGAAGAGTGTATCGCTTTAGATATACATCTTTCGGAGCCGGGTCATTATGGAACAGGATTGATTTTCTTTCCGAAGGAAATTGCAATTAAGGAAGCTTGTCGCGCTGTGATTGTTAGCGCTGCAGAAAAGCTGGGTTTACCTCTGTTGGGTTTCAGGAAGCTTCCTGTTAATCCAAGTGTAGTTGGTGAAACTTCACTTGCGGTTGAACCGGATGCAGAGCATTTGTTTATTGGCCGTCCTTCAACTATTCTAACGGTTGAAGATTTTGAAAGAAAGCTTTATGTTCTACGTCGTTTAATTACGAAAAATGTAAATGAATCGGTTGCGAATGGAAGTGATTTTTATATCGCCTCTCTTTCCAGTCGTATCCTTGTTTATAAAGGTCAGTTGACCACCTATCAGTTACGTACCTATTATACAGATTTGCAGGATGAGCGTTTAACCTCTGCTTTCGGTATGGTACACAGCCGTTTTTCTACCAATACGTTTCCTTCCTGGAAGCTGGCCCAACCATTTCGGTTCATGGCCCATAATGGTGAGATCAACACGCTTACTGGTAATTTAAACTGGTTTTATTCTGGTATCAGATCATACGCATCGTCTTTCTTCAGTTCAGAAGAGATGGATATCATCCTTCCGGTAATTGACAGCAATCAGTCGGACTCTGCATGTTTGGATAACGTAGTAGAAGTGTTGGTGCATACTGGCCGTTCTTTGCCCCATGTGATGATGATGCTGGTTCCTGAAGCATGGGACGGAAATGAGCACATGGATCCGTTGAAGAAGGCCTTCTATGAGTTTCATGCTACTATGATGGAGCCATGGGACGGTCCGGCTGCTTTGACCTTTACCGACGGTAAACAAATTGGTGCACTGCTTGACAGAAACGGTCTGCGTCCTTTGCGTTACGCTACAACCAGCGATAATCGCGTTATTGTAGCTTCAGAGGCCGGAGCTCTTCCTGTAGACGAAGCGATTATTACGAAGAAAGGTCGTCTTCAGCCAGGTAAAATGTTATTGATTGACATTGCTGAAGGTAAGATAATTACAGACGAAGAAATTAAGACAAAAATCGCATCGTCTCAACCTTACGGTGAGTGGTTGGAAAACTATAAAATTAGAATAGAAGAACTTCCTGAACCTCGGGTAGCTTTTACTAATCTTTCCAAAGATGCGGTATTGAAATATCAGCAGGTATTCGGGTATACTAGAGAGGATATTGAGACCATTATTAAGGCAATGGCTGTTGATGGTAAAGAGCCTATCGGTTCAATGGGTACTGATGTTCCATTGGCGGTTCTTTCTGATCGTCCTCAACACTTATCGAGCTATTTTAAGCAGTTCTTTGCTCAGGTAACTAATCCGCCGATCGATCCTATTCGTGAGCGGATGGTAATGAGTTTGGCTACTTTTATCGGTAGCAATGGTAACTTGTTTGATGAGGATAAAATGCATTGCCATTGTGTGGCCTTGCAGCAACCTATCCTTACTAATCTGGAGCTGGAAAAGCTTAGAAGTATTGATACGGGCATGTTCAATGCGAAAACCATTCAAACATACTTTAAAGCAGACGGTCAGCCGGGTTCTCTTCAAAACGGGCTGGAAAGACTTTGTCGCTATGCTGAAGATGCGGTAAATGATGGCTTTGAAGTATTGATTTTATCCGATAGAGCGGTAGATTCTCAGCATGCTCCGATTCCTTCGCTGTTAGCTGTATCTGCGGTTCATCATCACCTGATTAAAAAGGGTTACCGGGGACAAGTAGGCTTAGTTGTAGAGGCTGGAGACGTTTGGGAAGTACATCATTTCGCTTGTCTTCTTGGTTTTGGCGCTACTGCTATCAACCCATACCTTGCGCTTGAAACAATTCATGCGTTGAAAGAAGAAGGAAAACTAGAGACATCACTCGAGTTCAAATATCTTTCTAAAAACTATATCAAGTCTGTGTGTGATGGTCTGTTGAAGATTTTCTCTAAGATGGGAATCTCGACGCTTCAGTCTTATCACGGAGCGCAGATTTTTGAGATCCTAGGAATTAACAAGACTGTAGTTGATAAATATTTCTGTGGCGCGGTAACGCGTATTGGCGGATTAGGATTGGATGAAATCGCCAAAGAAACGTTGTTTAAACACAATAACGGATTTATCCACTCTAAACCGGAAGAGCAGTTGCTTCCTGAAGGAGGTATCTATCAGTGGAAACGCAGGGGAGAGGCGCATTTGTTCAATCCTCAAACAGTCCACTTGCTGCAACAAGCAACCAGAACTGGTGACTATAGCGTTTATAAGAGCTACGCTAAACTTGTAAACGACCAGTCGGAGAAAATGTATACGCTTCGTGGATTGTTCGACTTTGCTCATCACCGTGAGCCGGTTCCACTTTCTGAAGTAGAGCCAATTGAATCGATCATGAAACGCTTTGCAACAGGTGCGATGTCTTTCGGTTCAATTTCTCACGAAGCTCACAGTACCCTGGCTATCGCCATGAACAGAATCGGCGGAAGAAGCAACACGGGAGAAGGTGGAGAGGACGAAATTCGTTATCAACCTCTTCCAAATGGAGATTCCATGCGTTCTTCTATCAAGCAGGTTGCTTCCGGACGTTTCGGGGTAACTTCTTACTACCTGACTAATGCGGATGAGCTTCAAATCAAAATGGCTCAGGGTGCTAAACCAGGTGAAGGAGGTCAGCTACCAGGTGATAAAGTCGATCCATGGATTGCAAAAGTTCGTCACTCTACTCCTGGTGTTGGTTTGATTTCGCCTCCTCCACACCACGATATTTATTCAATCGAGGATCTAGCACAGCTGATCTTTGACTTGAAGAATGCTAACCGTGAAGCCCGTATTAACGTTAAGCTGGTTTCTAAGGCTGGTGTTGGAACTATTGCTGCCGGTGTGGCGAAAGCCCACGCTGACGTAATCCTCATCGCCGGGTACGATGGTGGTACCGGAGCATCTCCAATCAGTTCTATTAAACACGCTGGTTTACCATGGGAGCTTGGTCTTGCAGAGGCACATCAAACACTTGTACGTAATAAATTGAGAAGCCGTGTTGTTCTTCAAACAGATGGACAATTGAAAACAGGTCGCGACATCGCAATTGCTACTCTTTTAGGTGCTGAAGAGTGGGGGGTTGCTACAGCAGCTCTTGTTGCAGGTGGTTGTATTATGATGCGTAAGTGTCATTTGAATACCTGTCCTGTTGGTGTTGCTACTCAAGATCCTGAGTTACGAAAACTATTCTCCGGAAAGCCTGAACATATCGTGAACCTGTTCCAGTTCCTGGCTGAAGAGCTACGTGAAATCATGGCAGATCTTGGTTTCAGAACTATTAACGAGATGGTTGGCCGTGCGCAGTTCCTGAAAGTAAAAGAAGGAAACAAGCATTGGAAAGCAAGAACGCTTGATTTATCTTCAGTTCTATACCCCGTTACGAATCCTTCAAAACAAACTCTTTACAATAGTGAAGCTCAGGATCACGGGATGCAATTAATCCTGGACTGGAAGCTTCTTGAACACGCTCAACCAGCGTTAGATAGCAAAACGCCAGTCTTTGGTACTTTCACTGTAAAGAATACCGACCGTACAATAGGTACAGTTCTTTCAAACGAAGTTTCGAAGAGATATCAATCGGCCGGTTTGCCGGATAATACTATCAATTTCAAATTCATCGGCTCTGCCGGACAAAGCTTCGGTGCCTTTGCAGCAAAAGGTTTATCTTTTGAATTAGAAGGTGAAGCAAATGATTACGTAGGAAAAGGATTGTCAGGCGCAAGGCTGGCAGTGTATCCAGCTTCTGTAAGTAATTTAACTCCTGAAGAGAATATAATCATTGGTAACGTAGCTCTTTATGGTGCTACTTCTGGTGAGCTTTATGTGAGAGGACAGGCAGGCGAGCGCTTCGCGGTTCGTAACTCTGGTGCTACAGCAGTTGTAGAAGGTGTAGGAGATCATGGTTGTGAGTACATGACTGGTGGTAGAGCCCTTATCCTTGGAAAAACCGGAAGGAACTTTGCAGCGGGTATGAGCGGTGGTATCGCTTGGGTGTACGACGTAGACGGTACATTTGCTGATAACTGCAATCCTGAAATGGTTGACCTTGATCCTCTGACTTCAGAAGACGAGGAAGCAATCCTGACGTTGCTCCGTAAGCATATGCAATTGACTCAAAGTCAGCTTGCATTATACCTGCAAAGCAACTGGGCTGAAGAAAGCCGCAGGTTCATCAAGGTATTCCCTAAAGAGTATAAAAAAGTTTTACAACACGCTAAATTTCAACCCGCCAATTAGTTATGGGAAAAGTGACCGGATTTAAAGAATACGCAAGAGAACTTCCTTCAAAAAGAGCTCCGGAAGAGCGTATTAATGATTATAAAGAATTCGTAGGGTGTTATACAGAGGACAAATTGAATCAACAGGCAGCACGCTGCATGAACTGCGGTATTCCGTTTTGCCATAATGGTTGTCCTCTTGGTAATATCATCCCTGAATTCAATGATGCTGTATATAAAGAAAACTGGGAAGAAGCTTACCGAATTCTTTCCTCTACAAATAACTTTCCTGAATTTACAGGAAGGATTTGTCCTGCACCCTGCGAGTCGGCATGTGTGCTGGGCATCAACAAGCCTGCAGTAGCTATTGAAGAGATTGAGAAGCACATCATAGAGATTGCCTTCTCTAAAGGACTAGTAAAATCAAAAGCTCCATTAATTCGTTCCGGAAAAACGGTAGCGGTAATCGGTTCTGGTCCTGCTGGACTGGCGGCTGCTGCACAACTGAACAAAGCAGGACACCTGGTGACTGTTTTCGAACGCGATCCTGAACCAGGAGGCCTTTTACGTTTTGGTATTCCTGATTTCAAGTTGGAGAAGTGGGTTGTTGAACGTCGTGTCAAATTGATGCAGGAAGACGGGATTGTCTTTAAATGTAACACTAACGTAGGTGTTGATATTACAGCTGAAGAGCTGAACCGCAATTTTGATGCAATTGTATTAGCCGGCGGTTCTACCGTACCGCGTAACCTAAACATCCCTGGAAGAGAGCTGAAAGGAGTTTATTTCGCAATGGAGTTCCTTAAGCAGTCCAACATGCGCGTAAGCAATATCGCTTATCAGGAAGAGGATATCGTGGTAACTGGCAAGGATGTAGTTGTAATTGGTGGTGGAGATACAGGGTCTGACTGTGTCGGAACGTCGAACCGTCAACGTGCTAATTCAATCACTCAGTTTGAATTGATGCCAAAACCTCCTGCTGGTCGGACTGAAAGCATGCCTTGGCCTACTTACCCAATGGTACTTAAAACCAGTACTTCTCATGAAGAAGGTTGTGAACGCTACTGGGGTATCAACACCAAAGAGTTTTTGGGTGATGAGAATGGTAACTTGAGGGCTTTAAAGGTAGTGGATGTTAATTGGGAAACTGATGTGTTTGGTCGTCCCGTTAAATTCACGGAAGTTGAAGGTTCAGAAAGAGAAATGCCGGCTCAGTATGTCTTCCTGGCAATGGGATTCTTACATCCTCAAAAACAGGGATTATTAGAGCAGTTGGGGGTTGAGTTTGACGAACGCGGAAACGTGAAGGCAAAAGAAGGCTCTTTCCAAACTAACGTAAACAAAGTATTTGCTGCGGGCGATATGAGGAGAGGTCAATCTCTTGTAGTTTGGGCAATCTCCGAAGGTCGCGAAGCTGCAAGACGTGTAGATCAATTCTTGACCGGGCGTACTGCACTAGAGAGCAAAGATGCAGAGAGCATGTATGCTTTTTAATTGAAAAGAGAAGAATAAATGGTAATAAAAAACCTGCCCGAAAGGAGCAGGTTTTTTTATTTAATGGGCAAGTTGGTAACGTCGATTGTTACTTCGCAGTGGGGTTCTTCTTTCCCTGAGAAAGTTTATTCACTGTTTTTTCTATTCTCTCTTTCCGAGTCTTCTCCTGCTTAGCAGTAAGCACCCAAAGAACGTATTCTTTCTTGTGAGAGTAGGCAAGAGAATTGAAAAAATCTAGAGCTGAGGTTACTTCCTCCAATGCGGTCTTCAAGTCTTCAGGTAAGCGAACCAGTTTTCTTTCCACATCGATAAAGTCGCCGTATTCATTTACTCCTATCGAGGCATTTTTTACTTCTGATCTTTTTATAAGATGAGTGGGCTTAAATCTGAGGGCCGTCCATGTTTCATCAATAGCCGCAGAAGCAACTGGTTCAAGTCCGTACTTTGATGTTTCATCCCAACTCAACATCATCCCCAAGTCTGTCTCGATGCCGGAAGACTTCTTGGGATACATAATCCAAAAAATTGTATCGTCTGTAAGTATGTCTTTTAGTTCCACTAGCTCATTCTTTAGCTCCTCGCTGTTCTTGACGAATAGCTGAACTACGTTGCAGGAATGCTGAGGTTTAGAATGAATGGTAGTCTCCCGCGGAAGCGGCTGTAGTTTTTCAATGTAGCCTTCTGGTGGATTAAGCAGCAGTACGCTAAAACCTGGCTTTATCTGCAGTTTCCTTACAAGTGCATTTTCCATTGTCACTGTTTAGAGAGTGAAAACAAGTTAATAATCCCTTCTCAATTTCGCAAAGAAATCCCACAAGACGATACCGGCTGAGACTACAATATTGAAGGAGTGTTTTGTTCCAAACTGAGGGATTTCAATGCACGCGTCAACGAGTTTCATTGCCTGGTCTGAAACTCCGTTTACTTCATTTCCGAAGATCAGGGCATATCGTTGCTGGGAAGAAGGCCGATAGGTGTCAAGGCTTAAGCTGTTTTCTGCCTGCTCAATAGCAACAATGGTATAAGCCTGCGTACGGAGGTCGGCAATTGCTTCTTGAACATCCTCATAGTAGAACCAATCTACAGACTGAGTTGCTCCCAATGCAGTTTTTTCAATTTCGCGGTGTGGAGGTTGACCAGTGATCCCACAAAGGATAATTCGTTCAACAGCAAAACCATCCGAAGTTCTGAAGATGGAACCCACGTTATGCATGCTCCTTACACTGTCTAAAATCACGGTTACGGGTAGTTTTTCCTGATTTTTGTAGTCTTCTACGCTTACGCGATTTAATTCATCCAGCTTTAGTTTACGCATAAAAATGATTGAGAAGCTTTTGTTTTTCTGACCCTAGGAGGGCGGTTTCAGGAGCGGGAACAAGGAGGTTAGAGACCTTTCTAACCTCCTGTTTTTTTATTTTAATTCTCTTACACCTGCACCGATATCTGAACTGTAGACAGAAGGTGCGTAACCAATCTTTTCGGTGTAGTACTCGGAGATCTTTGCGGAAAAGTCATCCAGAGCGTTTTTCTTTACCAAAGCGATGGCACAGCCACCAAATCCGGCACCCGTCATACGGGCTCCTGTAACTTCGGGATATCTTAGACAAAACTCGACAATCGTGTCCAGTTCGATTCCTGAAACCTCGTACAGATTTTTTAGCGAGTCATGAGAGGCATACATCAGCTGGCCGAAATCATCTAATCGGTTTTCTGCCAGCGCTGTTGCTGCAAGCTTAACCCGTTCGTTTTCTTCTACAACGTGCTGTGCCCTGTTAAGAACCGTAGTATCTGAAATCAAGCTTTTGTGGGTACTGAAAGTTTCAGAATCCACGTCACATAAATTATCTATTTGTAGCTTTTTCTGCAGAGCAGTTAACGCTTGAGCACACTCGCTAACGCGTTCATTATACTTAGATTCAGCTAGCTTGCGAGGTTTATTTGTATTGATAATGGCTAGGTAGTGGTCGCCCAGATTGCAGTCTACCGCTTCATAGTCCAGTGTCTCGCAGTTTAATTTTAGTGCTTTTCCGGCCTCTCCGAATGTTACCGCAAACTGGTCCATTATTCCTGAATTCACCCCTATGAAAACATTTTCAACTACTTTCGTCAATTTAACAATATCCAGCTTAGACAAGCCTGCGTTGAACAGCTGGTTAAAGGCAAAGGCTGTAACCACTTCAATTGAGGCTGAAGAAGAAAGACCAGCACCAATTGGTAAGTTGCCGAAAAAAAGCATGTCCAAACCTTGGAGGTTGTGTCCCTGTATGGCAAGGTTATGAATTACGCCTAGCGGATAGTTGAACCATTCTTTCCCTGTTTTTTCGTATTGTCCCTGTACAGGAATATCTAGCTGGTCTTCAAAGTTGGTGCTTCTGAACCGAAAAAGGCCGTCTGTGTTTGGAGCGGTTAGCAAATAGGTGCCAAACGTAACTGCGCAAGGCATAACAAGGCCACCATTGTAGTCGATGTGCTCTCCGATGAGGTTTACCCTTCCCGGGGCAAAAAAAGAGTTTTGGCTCTCCTTATCGAACAATTCTTTGAATCGCTGTTTTAGGTTGTCTAACATGATTGTTTGAAATGAGTCCAAATGTACAAATCTCAATAAATATATTGCTCTTTTTTTTAAAAGCTTTTCTTTTTGAAAAAGGGCCTTTAGATGGCCTAGAGACGTTTTTTTTTGCTTTTATTAAAATAGTGTATAAAATACACAAACTACGGTAGGCTGAGGGTTATCTCAACAAGCTTCTATGCGAAGAAGCTCTGATCTGAAGGATCGGTTCCAGGACGATTTTTTTTGCCGTCTCTGTATTAGTTTTTCCTTGTTTCTGTAATTCTAAAAACAGTTTCGCAGCCTCTTCTCCCATCGTTATAGTTTGCTGATCGATGGTAGAAAGCTGTGGAGTAACCAGGCTGCCGAACGCTTCGTTCGCAAATCCAATTACTCCCACTTCTTCTGGTACTCGTATTTTGTACTCCATTAGTTGCTGCATCACTCCCATAGCCGTATAGTCTTCAAGCGCAAAAACTCCATCATAGCCGATGCCTCGCTCCCGGAAATCTTTTACTACCGTTTTTCCAAAATCCAGTGAAAATTTCCCTTTAATAATCAGATCTTCATCAACAGGGATGTTGTAGTGTCTGAGTGCATCTATATATCCGCGAAGGCGCTCTTTAAAAATGGAAATATTTTGCTCTGCAGTGATGTGAAGTATCTTTTTGTATCCCTGCTGTATTAGGTGCTGAGTGGCAATAAAGCCTCCCTTATAATCGTCAATGGTTACGGAAGAAACACTCAACTCCTCGGGCTTCCTATCAAAGAAGATCAATGGAACATTTCGTTTGGTTATCTCTTTGTAAGCTGTAACATCATCTGTCTCCGTGGTGATTGAGGCGATAATTCCGTCAACTCTGGATTGAAGGAATGTTTCAATCCCTTTGTCTTCGTGCTTTTTTGACTCGTTGGATTGATAGAGCAGTGTGGTGTAGCCATTCTCGTTCATCACCCGTTCAATTCCGTGAACCACCGAACTGAAGAAGCTTACATGTAAGCTTGGTACAATAACACCGATAATGTTGGTACGGCCCGAACGGAGTGACGAGGCAATCTTGTTTTGCCTGTAGTTGAGGCGCTCCGCAGTTTCCCTAACAGCTTTTTTGGTAGCTTCACTTATAGCAGGATGGTCATTTAAGGCCCTTGCTACTGTCGAAAAAGTTATATTTAATTCGTTGGCGATGTCAAGAATGGTAACTCTTTTCAATTTCTCCCTCCCTTGTTATTGAAGCTGCAATTATAATTCATTAAAGTTAGAATTTTTTTTGTCTATATCGGAAGAACGACCTACCTTTATGCCAACGTTGGCGTTGTTGTAAATATTAAACCTATTATAAATGCTTCTTTTAGGAATTGATGTAGGTACATCATCCATCAAAGTTTCTATCGTTGATTCAGAAACTCAGCGGGCAGTAGTTTCGGCCCAGTATCCTGAAACAGAATCAGAAATTAAATCAATTCAACCGGGGTGGGCAGAGCAGTCGCCAGAGATGTGGTGGGAGCATGTGCAGCAAGCCGTATTGAAAGCAAACTCATCAGGGCTCTATAATCCTTTAGAGATAGCAGCAATTGGAATTGCCTACCAGATGCACGGTTTGGTAGTAGTTGATCAAAATCAGGAAGTGCTTCGCGACTCAATTATCTGGTGCGATAGCCGCGCAGTGGAAATTGGTAACAAAGCTTTCGAGAGCATAGGGGAGGAGAAGAGCTTATCGCGGTTATTAAACTCTCCTGGAAATTTTACAGCTGCAAAGCTAGCGTGGGTAAAGAATAATGAACCGGAACTTTACGCAAAAATCTATAAGGTTATGCTTCCCGGCGATTTCGTTTCTATGAAGCTTACCGGGGAGATCACGACAAGCGTATCTGCCTTATCGGAAGGAATACTATGGGATTTTCAAGCCGGTGCGCTGTCAGAAGACGTTACCTCCTATTTCGGTTTTGATAAATCTTTATTCCCCCAGGTTAAACCAGTGTTCTCTGAGCATGGGGCATTAACACAAGCTATTGCTGCAAAATTGGGATTGAAGGCAGGAGTTCCTGTAACCTACAAAGCCGGCGACCAACCGAATAATGCGCTTTCTCTTAATGTACTGAAACCGGGCGAAGTTGCGGCAACAGCTGGGACGTCGGGTGTTATTTACGGCGTGAGTGACCAACTCACTTATGATAAGCAGTCTCGTGTTAACACCTTCGCTCACGTGAATTACAGAGATGAGACAAGACGGATGGGAGTGTTATTATGCATCAATGGTACGGGAATCCTTAATCGCTGGACGAAAAATCTGTGCGGCTCGGGTGTTTCGTATTCAGATATGAACAGCATGGGCCAGCAGGTGGCCATTGGCAGCGAAGGTCTGCGGATTCTCCCTTTTGGTAATGGCGCCGAGCGGATGTTGAATAACAAGATTGTCGGAGTTCATTTTCATAATATCGACCTTAATCTTCATACGCAGGCCCATATTTTTCGGGCAGTGCAGGAAGGAATAGCTTTTGCGTTCAGATACGGGCTGGATATTATGAGAGAAAACGGCATGAACCCCAGCGTAATCAGGGTAGGTAAAGCAAATCTTTTTCAAAGCCAACTTTTCACCGAAGCGTTTGTGAATGCTACTAATGTACCTGTGGAATTTTATGAAAACGACGGAAGCGCAGGTGCTGCGTTAGGATCGGGGATAGGAGCTGGGATATTCTCTTCAGAACAAGAGGCTTTCAGTAATATTAAGCCTCTTTTATTAGTAGAGCCAGGAACGTCGGACGTGTACGAACCAATTTATCAGGATTGGAAGAAATTATTAGAGAAACAATTAATCAATTCATAAAAGTATAATTAAGTAAAATATGGCAAATATTGTCTCTGGTGACACAGAGTTCTTTAAAGGCATTGGCCAGATCAAGTTTGAAGGCCTGGAGTCAGATAACCCCTTAGCATTCCGTTGGTACGATGAGAACCGCGTGGTAGCTGGCAAAACGTTGAAAGATCATTTTAAGTTTGCCTGCGCCTACTGGCATTCTTTCTGCGGAAATGGAAGCGATCCTTTCGGTGGACCTACTCACATTTTTCCATGGGATAAAAAATCGGATCCAATTGAGCGCGCAAAAGACAAAATGGATGCAGCTTTCGAGTTTATCACCAAAATGAACCTTCCGTACTACTGCTTCCACGACGTGGACGTAGTTGACTATGGGAATGACATCGTTGAAAACGAAAGAAGGCTACAGACATTGGTGGAATATGCAAAAGAAAAGCAGGCTGCCAGTGGGGTGAAGCTTCTTTGGGGAACAGCTAATCTTTTCTCCCACAGAAGATATATGAATGGAGCCTCGACAAATCCTGATTTTCATGTGTTAACACATGGTGCGGCACAGGTTAAAGCAGCACTAGACGCTACAATTGAATTGGGCGGGGAGAACTACGTATTTTGGGGCGGTCGCGAAGGTTATATGAGTCTTCTGAATACAAATATGAAGCGTGAGAAAGAACACTTTGCCCGTTTCCTGCATACGGCCAAGGATTATGCAAGAAAGAACGGATTTACAGGTACTTTCTTTATTGAACCGAAACCTGCAGAGCCATCAAAACATCAGTATGATTTTGACTGCGAAACGGTTATTGGTTTCTTACGCGAGCATGATTTGTTGAACGACTTCAAAATTAACATTGAAGTTAATCACGCTACCCTGGCTGGTCATACTTTCCAGCACGAGCTGCAGGTCGCGGCAGATGCGGGTGTATTAGGCTCTGTGGATGCAAATCGCGGTGATTATCAAAATGGATGGGATACTGATCAGTTTCCGAATAATCTGAACGAGCTGACCGAGGCAATGCTTATCTTTTTAGAAGCTGGCGGCTTGCAGGGTGGGGGCGTTAATTTTGACGCTAAGATAAGAAGGAATTCTACTGACATGGACGACCTGTTCATTGCTCACGTAGGTGGCATGGACTCCTTTGCTCGTGCCTTGATTACAGCGGATAACATTCTTCAAAAATCAGACTACAAGAAATTCCGCCAGGAACGTTATGCATCGTTTGATAGTGGAAAAGGAAAGGAGTTTGAAGAGGGTAAATTATCTTTGGAAGATTTACGCGCTTTCGCGATTGAGAACGGCGAACCTGAAGTTAAAAGTGGCAAACAAGAGTATCTTGAGAATGTCATCAACCGGTTTATTTAATTAAAGTAAGTACAGTAAAACCCCTCTATCAAGAGGGGTTTTTTGTTTGAACTACTTTTATTATCTTGAAGGAAAAATATTGAAGGGATAATTGAAACAAAAAGCAAATAAGTTGTCTTTTTATACATAGAAACTATCTACTATGTCTAACTTTTTAGAATTGGCTGCCGTATAAATCATTAGCTCTTCAATAGGTTCTTATAGCTTATGTCCGGGAGTTTCTGCTAACTATTTTTAAGGAGGTTTTTATGTTTCTTTCCGTATTTTTCATAGTGCTCTTTTTCATATTTGACATCGCCTTGGTTCTAATTCTCCTGAAACTCGACAAGGATAATAAGAATAGGGAAGGTTATCGAAGTAATTACGAGGAGAAAGCGTTAAGTTACAGGGTTCAGCATGATTAGATTTTTACTAGCACTCCAACATAATCCCTGCGTAGGTCATTCCCCCGCCAAAGCCCATCAGAAGCATTTTGTCGCCTGGTTTCAATTTTCCGTTTTTTAATCCCTGGTGCCAAGCAAGGGGGATGGAAGCTGAAGAGGTGTTGCCAAAATATTGAATACTTTGAAGCATCTTTTCCATTGGGAAGTCAATTTGACGGGAGACGGCTTCAATTATCCGAAGATTGGCACTGTGCAGGATAATCCAGTCTATTTGGTTTAATGAAATCTGGTTCTTTTCCGCCAGCCGGAGGAGGTTTTCGCTGATATTCTGGACAACCCACTTAAACACAACTCTGCCGTTCTGATGTGTTTTTCCATCCGCAAAAGCGGGCACATTATTAATCTTGGTGGAAAGGGAGGATCGGTATAAATCTTTCCCCATACTACCCTCGGTGCCACTTATAGGGGCGAAGAGTTTGTTAAGTTCAGATGCCTCGATTAAGGCGACGCCTGCGGCGTCTCCAAATAAGATACACAAGTTACGGTTGTTCAGATCGAGGTATCTGGAGAGATTTTCAGCGCCAAAGACGAGGATCTTTCGGTGAGTTCCAGCTGCAATTAGTCCTTTTGCGAGTGTTAAGCCATAAACAAAACCTGCACATGCAGATGCAATGTCTAAAGTGCCGCAATTCTTTATACCTAGTTCATTTTGTACCTGGCTGGCCACACTCGGGACTGAGTGGTCTGGGGTTGAGGTGGCTACCATAATGAAGTCAACGTCCTCTAGACGAATATCAGGACGCTCTTCGACCAGGTTTCTAGCCGCACGATAACAAAGATGAGTAGTATACTCGTTTTCCGCCGTAAAACGTCGTTCTATGATTCCTGTCCGGGTTTGAATCCACTCGTCGCTTGTCTCCACAAGCTTTTCAAAATAGGCATTGGTAATAATGCGGTGAGGGACATAGGAACTAATAGCCGTAACTTGACAAGACATTTCTGAAATTGAAGTGAAGTTCAACGCAAGAGATGCAAAGGTACGGAAACAATTGTAGCTATAGGTTTGGCCTATAGCTACAATTGTTAATGCCGAGTCTTTTTTGCGCTATTTTTACTATAGCAGTGTTGTAAACGCAACGATTGCACATAGTAGAAGCAGTAGCGAAAAAATGATTTCCAGTGAGATTTTTACTTTGTTTTGTTCATTCTTGGCGTTCATCGTTCTTCCCTTGATACTCGTATAACTCTTTGAAGTATAAGGAATTGATACGTGTATTGGCCTGTTTAGGTTGTATTTATATTTAGAGAGATGTTAGTTTTTGTAATAAATATTTACTTTTAATTTTACCGAAATAGAATCAGGTTAAAATAGGCAACGGTTTTAACCTAAACTCAACTTTTACTTGGATCCTAAGAGCTTCGAAAACTACAAGCAGTATATAAGGCAGATTTCATTTCTGTCGGATGAAGACTGTGACTTTTTTAAGGAGTTTCTGACAAAGAAAACGATCGCGAAAAGCGAGTTCTTTCTTAAGGCAGGGAAGATTTGTGAGGAGATAGCATTTGTTGAATCAGGCTGTATGCGGATGTTTTATCAAAAGGAGGAAAAGGAAATAAATACGGGATTCTTTTTGGCTAATGAATTCGCGGTATCCTATCAGAGTTTTCTTAGCGAGTCTCCCTCCAGTTATTCTATCCAGGCACTTGAGGATACCGAGCTCATAGTGTTTCACCGCTCTGTTCTGCTGCGGGCTTATGCTTTTTCGAAAAACTGGGAACGCTTCGGCAGAGTGATAGCAGAAAAAATTTTTGTTCATTCTTCCCAACGGATCGAATCGTTCCTCTTTATGAATGCAGAGGAGAGGTATTTGCAGCTGTTGCAGCAACGAAAATCTGTTTTCGAACAGATTCCACTTTATCATATTGCATCCTATCTGGGCCTTGAAAGAGAGTCGTTGAGCAGGTTAAGAAAAAAGCTTGCAAAGCGTTAACGATTGTAACATAGGTCAATTTACAATTTGCGGGAGAGTTTCAATTTTTGTTTATCAAATAGGACATATGAACAGAGACTCTAAAAGACTAGCCGGTATAATATTATTGACGGTGCCTACCATCGCCTATGGCGGATACTTTTTACTTTCGGTGTTATCGGGCAACCATGATGAATTCGCTTTAACCGATTTTCAGAAAGCCATGTTTAGGGCAGGGCATGCCCACGCAGGTGTTTTGGTAATTTTTTCTCTGGTAGCTGTACTTTATCTGGAACAGGCGATTATGAATAGTACGCTCAGGAAATTAACCGGTTTTTCTTTCCCTGCTTCGGCAATTCTTATCAGTGGCGGTTTTTTTGCCTCAGCCTCAGGTGCCCAGCTAACGAAGCCGAACCAATTTATTATTATCCTATATCTCGGAGTAGTTTGTCTGGTTTTTGGCGTAATCAGTTTGGGTATTGGATTACTGCGAAAAGATCCACATTCGATAACTAAGCCTTGAAATTTCCGGGCCTGATGGCATTCTCTTTGCCCAGGTGCAGAAGGGATAGTAAAAACGGATTCTATTCAAGCTGCAATTAATTACCTTTGGCGAAATGATTGAGATCGGAAGTTATAATAATCTAAATTTTAAGCGTAAAACATACGATGGGGTGATTCTCACCGACGGCGAAAGAGAAGTATTGCTGCCGGCAAAGGAACTTATTTCATATGAGGAGGACCAGGAAGAGTTTTTCGTATTTGTATATCTCAACAAAGACGAGAATCTTGTTGCTACCCTGGAGCGTCCTTTCGCTTGTGTAGGAGATTTTGCTTACCTGACAGTGGTGGGAGAGAATGAGAAGGGCGTGTTTGTAGATATCGGAATTGATAAAGACGTTTTTGTGCCAGCAAGGGAGCAGAAACGACCGATGTTTAAAGGCGACAAGCATGTAGTTTATGTTTATCTGGATGAGCGCAGTGGCAAGATTACAGCTTCCTCCTACCTGGATGAATATGTAGATGTGGAAGTTGGAGATCTTGAAGAGGGAGATGAAGTGAGTCTGCTGATTTGTGAACGCAGTGAACTTGGGTATTCTGCGATCATAAACAACCGGTATATCGGGTTGCTGTATCATAATGAGGTTTATGAAGAACTGGAGATCGGCGAAGAGAAACAGGGATTTATCAAAAAAATCAGAGAGAATAAGAAAATAGATCTGAGCCTTCGTCCAATCGGTTTTGATTTTATACTCGAATCCAAGGATGTCTTACTTGAAATCATTAAAAAAAATGGTGGGGTACTGAAATTGGGGGATAAAAGTGATCCAGAGGAGATTAAGCAGCAATTGAAAATGAGTAAAAAGGCTTTTAAGCAGGTTATAGGAGGGCTGTATAAACAACGACTTATTACGATTTCTGATTTTGAAATTCGTTTAGTTGAGCAGACCGGCGAATAATAGAGGCGAGAGGTTATTCTTGTTTTCTCTTTATTGACGTTTTGTTAACTAAAGATTTAATTTCCTATTTCATTCGCCACATTTGTATATTCCAAATCGTATTTGGAATATGTACACTAAATTACTCGCCTCCATTACAAACATCCTGCTAAGAAAAAGGGAGTGCAAGCACAGGTATAAATATGTAGGGACGAAAATTCAGGGGGATAAGGAAAAAGGTAACGGATTTCTTGCTATGTCTTACACTTGTACCCGTTGCAGCTCTGAGTTAAACCTGCCAGCATTTTAAAGCGAGTAACCGGATGTTGTTCCGGTTACTCGATCCTACTAGTGCTTTTTCTTTTTGTTCATTCTGGCCTTCTTACTAGCGCTCAAGTTATAATCTTTTGCATTCGCTGCCTTTTTGGGATGGAATGCGGCGCCCCGCGATTCATCTGCTATAGAGGGTTGCTTTTCTTTAAGCACCTCTGTTTCTTTTGCAATTTGCAGCCCTTCTGGAAGTTCGGCCACCTCCATTTTTTTGCCAATTGCTTGTTCTATCTTTCGTACATCTCCAAGCTCCAGATCTGTACAAAGTGTGATAGCGAGCTTTTCGATATCTGCATCTGCCTCACTCCCTACTATCCGGGAGATGTACATCTCTTTTTCCTTGGGAAGCTCAACGTGCATGATAAAGGGTACTGGCCAGTCTTCCGTTTCCAGCTGTAACTCATCAGCTATCAACAGAATCCGATCGTCCTGCTGGAGGAACTCCTCTACGGTTTCCGTCCCATGCGACTCAAAACTTATCGGTTTTAGTATCGCTGCTGTCTTTTTTAAATTCGGTTTCAAGCTGGTGTAGATCCTTTCGGCTGTTAGACGAGTATTTACAAAAACCAGTACCTTCGTAAAGATTTCATCATCTTCCAAAAGTAACTGTAGCAGATTAATTTTCGTTCTGAAATTGGGAACCTGGTACAGTAGCTGAGGCAGCGTTTGAATTTCTGACTCTTCCATATCTTCAACTTCTATTACCGCAGGATCTTTCATGAAGGGGTTAATCATCTTCTCTAAGCGCTCGTGAAGCACTTCAGAAAATATTAAGTGCTGGCAATTTTTGATACTGTTAGCCAGTTCAACCACAGGAAGCTGCAGGCCTTGCTTCACAATCTGGTCCGCATCATCCACTACAAACATCACTATCTTGTTCAGATTGAGTCCTAATTTTAAATAGATGGCTCTCGCTCTGTCCGGCGTGGCCACTACTATATCAGTACCCTGTAAAATGTCGTCCATCTGGCTTTCCAGACTCGGACCGGCGAATGCGCCACGGACACGGATAGTTTTATTTTTGTTTAAAAGATCAAACTGAGCTATAACGTGCTCCACTTTTTCGCGGTCCGGAACCAGAATTAGTGATCGCGGAGCTTCTTCAACCCCGTATTTTAATCGGCTCAATACCCCTAGTACGTACGTTGTTGTCTTTCCTGAACCTTCCGGACCGATCGCTATCACATCCTGACCTCCGCCAATTCGCGACAAAGTTCTCGCTTGTACTTCCTTAGGAGCAAGAAAGCCCGCTTCCATAACTGATTTTGTTATTTGCTTACTCAGCTTTAATTTTTCTGACCACACGTTGCTGTAAATTTAACTTTAGCAAAGAAAGCAAAACTATTACCGGAATTGGCAAAGTTCTTCAAAAAGCGGCTAAGTAGGCTAAGCTGGTTTATATTTCAAACCAAATCCGCAATTACTGATTTATCTAGTATGGAAACTTTTATGACGCAATTTTTGATGGCAGGTGTAAAAACAGTTGCTACTGTTCAGGTTCTTGATGAGGGAAAATTCGGTTTTGTACTGCATCTGTCAGATCCTTACGAGGGAGGAGAAATGATACCTGCAGACGAGGATAGAGATGGTGTAATACAGCAAACTGAAGGTGGAAGATGGGAAATTATCGGTGAAAGTAAGGTTTCTCTTTCTCCGGAGGACTTGCAGAATCTTGGTGCCGCAATTGAAGAAGATTTTTTGAAAACTTAGAAGCAGCGTATCTTCGGCGGGTAGATCCGGATTAATTGATGAATGCAGACCTATCTTCAGTAGAAAAAGAAGTTGCCGTTCAAGCGATCACTTATGCTCGGATGGCATCGAATGCCGCTATTGCCAGAAAAGACGTGGACCAGGTAGCAAGGTTTTGGATGAATGATTTCGTACAAATTGCCGGAGACGGAAGCTATTCAAAGGGTAAGATGAAAATTATGGGCGACTGGAGAAGCATGTTCAAGCACGGCTCCCCGGTCTTTGAGCGACTGCCTGACGAAGTACTGGTTGCTGAGTCGGGAACGATGGCCTGGGAGAAGGGGGTCTGGAGGTACAAGAATGAAAAGTATCACGGCCGCTATTCGGCGATGTGGCGAAAAATAAAAGGGGAATGGCTGACGCAGTGTGAGATGTATGTATCTCTGAACCAGTAGCTTTAGGTTTACCGAAAGAGAATCTGACATTGCTCACAGTAATAGCTGTTTTCCAACTCGTCATCTTCCTCATATTTTAATGGTCTCAGATCGCCTGGGCAAAGCTGCTTGTTATGGACGAGAAGATGGTTTTCAGCCGAGCCATCTAACAACCAATCCAGCATTTCAAAACTTATTTTAACCGTTTCATCGATCAACTCCTTTAGTTTTGCTTTCGGGATAGAACCGACCAGGCTGTGTGGATGGATTTTCAACCGGTAAAGTACTTCGTCACTTATCTTATTGCCTACACCTGAAAAAATATTTTGACACCGTAACGCTTTACCAATAGAATGCTGGGGTATTTGCAGCAGTTTTTCATACGCGAGGTCGCCGTCCCATAATTCATTCATTACCTCAGCACGGAAATCGTAAACCTCTTCTATCGGCTGTTCAATGAGTGTACTTTGTGTCCTGTAAAAGAATATGGAACCTTTTTCAAACCTAATTGCCAGATGCAATGGCAAGTTTTCTACGGCATTGATAGCGAAAGCGGCTGAAGGTGGGAAAGTAAGGCTGATCGTAAAGTTGGGAAAACAGAGCAGCAGTTCTTTTCCAAAAGTCCTTAGGGCCAGAAGCGGGCAATTCCAAAGTCTGCTCGTCTCAAAGTCTGTTTCATCTCCCTCAATTGCTGTTACTTTTTGCCCGATAAAATGTTTTGCCTGTTGACAAAGGAGGATAATGGAAGGCGCTTCAAGCATAGCAAGGTAACGTAAAAGGCAGCAGAAGTGTTTAGCCTCGAATCTGCTACCTTCAAGAATTCTCGATCGTTATCCTTAAATAAATATGGCGCTAGCAGCAGGTAGGAGTTCAATTCGAAGTTCATCTCGAAATCAAAAGCTCAGTTTTTTAAAAAATAGCTGTATTTTAGCGGGAGGTATTGAAGTTGATGAAAAGGGTTTTAATTGTAGAAAAAGACGTTTTTACAGCTGAGATGATTGCAGAAGCGCTGCAAATTCTTCATTACAGGCCAACTATCCATCATTCCTCAGATGTGCTTGCGATCCAGCTGGTTGATATTGAACCGGAGATAGTGATTATTAATCGTCCGTTGCTCCTGAAACATCGGCATCTGTTCGTTGAATCGTCCAATCCCTCTGAAAAGCTGGTCAAAGCTGCCATAGTCATTACTTCCAATGCTTTCCTTACTAGCAGCAGGGTAGCAGAACTAGGTGGTGATGCCTATCTTCAAAAGCCATTCACGCTAGAAGGTTTAGCAAGTGTTCTGGACACCGTACAAACCTTGGCTTGATTGTAAATCTCTTCAGTCAATTCCAATACTCCTACATATATTTGAATCTTTGTGGTAGCTATCCGGCGATTATGATCCACTTTGTAATAAAGCCGGGAAAGTTTAGTTAACAAACAGTAGACTGCTCTTAATTCCCAAATGTTATCCCATGCTAATTGGTAAACTTTTAACATCAATTCTTCCGGAAGAAAGAATTAAAGCCCGCTTAATAGATCTTATTGCCTACGCTGCTGATGCAGGTTTCTATCATTTGCAGCCTCAGGCAGTGGTGCAGCCGGTCAGTGAGGAAGAAATAGTAGCTCTCTTCGAATTTTCGAGAGCACACAAGTTGCCGCTTACCTTCCGAACGGCTGGGACTAGCCTTTCCGGTCAATCGGTAACAGATGGAATCTTGGTCGACCTCAGTCAGTACTGGAACCGGGTAAAAATTGAAGAGCAGGGGCAGCAGGTGCGGGTCCAGCCGGGTGTGACAGGCGCGATGGTGAATGCGCAGTTGCGTAAGTATCAGCGCAAAATCGGACCTGATCCGGCAAGCATCAATTCTGCAATGATGGGCGGTATTTTATCGAACAATGCCAGCGGCATGTGCTGTGGCGTGAGCAAGAACTCTTATCACACTACAAAATATATTCGATTCATCCTCCCTGATGGGCAATCCTATTCGACCGAGCGCCCTGAAGATTACGCAAGATTCAGCGACGAAGTGCCGGAAATAGCCAACCGGCTCTTATCCTTACGCACTGAAATACTCGCAAACGAAAAGCTTCATGAATTAATCAGGAAAAAGTATAAGACCAAGAATACAGTTGGTTACTCGGTTAATGCTTTTATTGATTTCGAACATCCTCTTGATATCCTTGCCCATTTGCTGATTGGAGCAGAAGGAACCCTGGGCTTTATAGCAGAGGCGGTGTTGAGTACTGTTCCCGACTATCCCAATAAATCTACTTCGCTGCTGTTTTTTAAAGACATTTATGCCGCCTGCCAGGCGATAGTGCCGTTGACAGCCTCAGGAGCGGAAGCGGTGGAGTTAATGGATCGGGCTTCTTTAAGATCAATTGAGCATATGGCTGGTGTGCCGGAGGTAATAAAATCGCTGCCGGAGACAGCCTCAGCCCTGCTTGTCGAGTACCAGGCTGAATCTACTGATGATCTTCAATTGAAAGTAGCGGCTTTTAAAGCGCTCGAATCCCAGATATCGTTACTTTATCCGGCAGAATTTACAACCGACCCTGCTCGGCAAGCCCTACTCTGGAAAGTAAGAAAAGGAATGTTTCCGGCTGTTGGCGCCGTAAGAAAGAGCGGGACTACCGTCATCCTGGAAGATGTGGCGTTCCCTGTTGCTCAGCTTGGCGATGCTATTCTTGATCTGCAGGTATTGTTCAGGAAGTTCGAGTATTCAAATGCAATCATCTTTGGTCATGCTAAGGACGGAAACATTCATTTCGTAGTTACACAAGCATTTGATACACAAGAGGAAGTAGAAAGGTACGATCGCTTTTTACGGGAGGTGGTGACACTGGTAGTAGAAAAGCATGGCGGAACGCTAAAGGCCGAACATGGAACAGGCCGAAATATGGCCCCTTTTGTAGAGACAGAATGGGGACCGGAAATCTACGGGATTATGAAAGCGTTGAAAGAGGTAGTGGATCCGGCAAACTTGCTAAATCCCGGCGTTATTATTAATGCAGATAAACAAGCGCACATCAAAAATTTAAAAGACTTGCCTCTGGTGGAAGAGGAAGTCGACAAATGTATGGAGTGTGGCTTCTGCGAACACCGTTGTCCAAGTAAAGATATTACACTTACTCCCCGCCGCCGCATCGTCGTTCGCAGGGCAATTTTGAAATTAAAACGTCAGGGCGACCGGAAGAAATACAAGGAACTCCTGCATCAATATCAATATGATGGTCTGGACACTTGTGCAGTGGACGGCCTTTGTGCAACAGCTTGTCCGGTAGACATCAACACCGGCAACCTCGTGAAGCGCCTGCGAAAGGAGAATCATAGTGAATTTGCCAATTCCTTAGCCCTGCTGGTAGCTAAAAACTTTGGGGCCGTGGCGGCTACAGTAAAGGCAGGTATTGGCGCAGGCTTAAGCTTGAATAATATTTTAGGCGATCAATCCCTGCTTCGGTTAACCCGCGGCATGAAACGCCTGGTACCGGCAACGCCCCTATGGTCTGATCAAATTAAGGTGAGTCCGCCGGTAGCTGAGCGCCGTACTTTAACTGATGCAGGAGTAGTCTATTTTCCTACCTGTATTTCCCGTGTAATGGGAGGTTCGGCTGACAGGAAAAAGAGTGTTGTAGAGACCTTTATTAGTATCTCAGAAAAAACCGGTACCGAGTTTCGTATTCCTTCAGACATTGATAGTACCTGCTGCGGGCAGATCTTTTCTTCGAAGGGTTTTAGTAAGGCTTACGCCTACACTGCAAATGCTACAATTGAAAAATTGTGGAAGTGGACAGATGAGGGAAGCCTGCCCGTAGTGTTGGATATCACCTCCTGTACGCAAACTTTGCAGAACTGTCGTAATGTTCTTTCGGAGGCGAATAAGGAAAAGTACGATAATTTAAAGATCATCGATAGTGTCGAATACATTCTTGATTTTCTTCTACCTCGTGCTGTGATAAAAACTAAAAAGGAAAAAGTGGTGTTGCATCCGGTATGCTCATTAACAAAGATGGGGCTGGAGAGCAAGTTTCAGCAGATCGCATTGCAACTGGCAAAGGAAGTGAAGATTCCACTTCATGCTGGCTGCTGTGGAATGGCCGGCGACCGGGGATTCTTATTTCCGGAGCTAACAGATTCGGCAACGAGGCCTGAAGCTACGGAAGTAAAGCAGGAAAGCTATGACGGCTACTACTCCAGCTCCAAAACTTGCGAGATCGCGATGTCAGAAGCGGTAGGTAAAAATTATGAATCAATCATGTACTTGCTGGATGAGTGCATTTAAACGAGGTTCTATTCAAACTTTTATTATGGGCCCATTGCCAATGTTTAACTTTTTTAACTTATGAAGCCATTCGTTATTTGCCATATGCTTGGATCGGTTGACGGTCGTATCAAGCAGGATATCTGGGGATTTAAGGACCACCATAAATACTTTGAAGAAACTGCCGCAAAAATAGAGGCGGACGCCTGGTTGGTGGGCCGGGTAACAATGCAGGAATTTTCGAGCAAAGAGGAGCACGATCTAAGCCTTTTTCCGAATGTTATTGCGAAGGAGGATTTTGTAGCAGACCAGCCTGCAAAAGTTTATGCAGTAGTCATAGATCCGTCTGGCAAATGCTTTTGGGATACCAATATGGTGTCTACCGAGCATGTAATTGAGGTGCTTACGGAGCAGGTGTCTTCAGCTTACCTGGAGCATCTGCACAGTAAGAACGTTTCTTATATTTTCGGAGGCGAGAAGGAACTCGATTTAGATCTGGTTCTGCAGAAATTGTATCAGCTGTTTGGGATTAAAGTAGTTCGGATTGATGGAGGAGGTCATGTAAACGGGTCGTTTTTAAATGCTGGTTTGATTGACGAGTTTAGCCTTGTTTTAGCACCAGTGGCTGATGGAACAATTGGGTCGCCTACTGTTTTTGAAGCAGTAGAGGGATATGAAAACCGTAAGGCGACACAGTTCAAAATTAAATCGGCCGATAGGATATATGACGACTTTTTGTGGATTCGCTATAAAGTGTTGAAGGATCTGGAAGTGGCTAGATAACATGGATTGTGTCCAATGACTTGCTGGGATTTTAGGGATTCCGTAGAGCATTAACCCTACGGAATTTGCTGTCTTTATCTAAGGCAGCTGTTTAGGTAACAGAAAGGTAGTTTCCTTATCCTCCGACAAGATGTCAAAAAGGATATCCTCGGTCCTGTGTGGAAGGCGCCTGTTGATGCATTGCTTTATCTTGCGCTCAATCTCCAACGAGCCCCTTTCAAAGTCATCATCGTTCAACTTCACAACAATGTGATTCATAAACGAAGAAAATTCAACATCAATGCACTCTTCCTCTCTTAGCAAATCGACAACTGTAGATTTTAATGTTTTCATGGCGAAGGTATTAGTATTTTATACGTGCTTAAGTATTTATACGTGCTCGGCCAAAAGTGTGCCACTGGAATTTGAGAAATAATGCCTGAAAAGCGATAGAACACAGCTTTTTATCTTATTTGCACTGAGTCTCTGAATTTTTATTAATACGCTAATAAGCCGCCAATGAGTAAGGGAATTTTTAAGGAAAATTTAACGCCTCACAGGGGAGCAGCGCTTCAGTCGCATCTTTACAAAGTGCTGTAAAACGGATAGTTTGTTGAGCTAAGCTTCCAATTCCCTAATTTAACCTTCTGAATGTCATACCCAGTCTTCAGTTCGCTGAACGAAGTATAAAAAAACAAGGATTTAGGGAAACTGAGAAGGACTGGAATTTATAGTATCATGAGGACAAAAAACAGTTTACTCAGGCTTTTAGTATTTTTTTCGGCATCACTGATGTTGTCTTTTGGATCATCAGTGACAAACGGACAGGAAAAACAATCAGGCTCTACTGAGAACCCGGGAATGGTGTGGATTGCCGGGGGAGAGTTTGAGCAGGGGGGCGATAATGAGCAGGCTGCAGCAGATGAGTTTCCAAAACATAAGGTAAAAGTGCGAGGTTTTTGGATGGATGCGACGGAGGTCACTAACGCTCAATTCGCAGCCTTTGTTAGGGCTACTGGCTACGTCACCACAGCCGAACGGAAGCCCGACTGGGAGGAGCTCAAGAAGCAGCTGCCTGCAGGGACACCAAAGCCGGATGAAAGCGTCTTAGTGCCTTCTTCTCTGGTATTTGAAGCGCCGGATGGAGCGGTGGGATTGAGCGACTATTCGCAGTGGTGGGAGTGGAAGGAGGGCGCAAACTGGAGACATCCGGGAGGGCCGGGGACAGATATCGTGGGGAAGGAGGATTTTCCGGTAGTGCATGTTTCCTGGCTGGATGCCCAAGCCTATGCAAAATGGGCGGGCAAGCGTTTACCAACTGAAGCCGAATGGGAATACGCAGCCAGGGGCGGGCTAAAAAACAATGTTTATCCCTGGGGAAATGAACCTGCAAGTTCGGGAACTCCCAAAGCAAACTTCTGGCAAGGAGACTTTCCCCATAAGAACACCCTTCTCGATAAGTTTTATACTTCGGCTCCTGTAAAATCTTTTCCTGCTAACAGATACGGACTGTATGATATGGGCGGAAACGTATGGGAATGGTGTGCGGACCTCTATCATAATGCCTATTACGAGCAGGTAAAAAGCGGTGCTGACAACCCAAGCGGCCCCGCTACGAGTTTTGACCCTGATGAACCCGATGCTTTGAAGCGGGTTATGCGGGGAGGTTCTTTCTTATGCAATGATTCATACTGTTCCGGCTATCGGGTTGCCAGAAGAATGAAAAGCACTGAAGACAGTAGCATGGAACATGTGGGCTTTAGATGCGTGCGGGATAAGTAAATCAGTATTGGGATTACCTTGTCTCATACAAATAAGCATTTATATTTTCACGAGTCTGGAAGGTGTCAATTCTTTTTCCTAAAAAACTAAGCTTTGAGGGAAGGCTCTCGAGGTGTTCGGGATGCTGGTAATACCAGTTGAATTGCCGGATATCATCACCCAAGTTAAAGCTGGGGTAGTTCATATACACAAACCAAATCCGCTTATACTGCTTCAAGCTGTTGAGCTCCTGTTTTAGCTTTGCATGATATTCATTCAGCGACTTTGACGAGCGCCGGAAATCGCCTCCCACCATAGCTTTAAAATCGAGATGATATGCTTGCCGGTAGTAATAGTAAGGCCATTTGCTGTTCCAGTAAATGTAAACCAGATCGCCGTTGCGGACATGCTTTTGGATATAGGTATACATCTCCCGCTGTTCCCAGTTTTTGTAGCCACCCAGCAAGTCCTTCCTGATTGTTTGAACAACGCTATTGCCTATCGCGCCCGAAATAACAAGTGCCGGCAAGATGTAAAAGAGTAGGGGTCGCTGCGTTGCCTGTAGTAGTTTTTGAGAAGCAGCAAGACAGCCAGTCACAATCAGAATAATTAACAGAGGGGAAAGGTAGACCGTAAGCCGTTCAAAGAATGGGTAAACCTCTAGTGCAGAAGCTAGTAAGTGAAGGGTGATGGGAAGCACAACAATGAAGAATTGTGTCGCGTTCTTCTTGTATAATTTATACGCTCCGTAAAACATCAAGGCCACCGGAATGAGCGCCATGCGAAGGATGACCTGCCCTGCCGTGGAACGTGCTTGGCCGGGGAACCAGCTTAAGCCCAATGGATAGTCCATTAAAGTGAAAGGCCTTTTCACATACCACATCAGGTCTGTAAGAGAAAGTGGCGGAAAGGGCATAAAGCTATTACGTTCTCTAAACCATTCCACCAGCCATGCAGAGTCATCATAGTCTTTTAGAAAGAAGACGTAGTTTACAATCAGAGAAACTAGCCAGATCCCGAAAGGAATTAGCAAAAGCGAAAAGGTTTTCCAGGACCTGTTTTTCAGATGAATAAATACTACGGTCGCCGCTATTCCCCCTAATACAAAGATAGAGGAGAAGGAGAACCAGAGTAGCAGCGCTCCAAAAATTCCCCAAAGCACTAACCATTTGATTTCAAGCCTGGCCTGGAAAAAGATATAGCCGTTTACTGCAAGTAGGGAAGCCAGTAGCTCTGTACTGTATTGTTTGGCTTCTACCGTGTGATAGACCAGTACGGGAGAGAAACAGATCGCCGCAAGAGCTAATGCGACTCCTGCCGGAGAGGGGATGAAATGTCTTAAGGTGGGCAAGGCTGCTACAAGGCTGATAAGTCCGCATAATAGAGGAAAGGCACGCAAGGCCATCTCTCCTGGACCAAAAAGTACTACAAAGAGTTTGGTGGCCCAAAGAAATCCCAGGGGCGCTTTTTGTTCGCTATCCAAGGGACCCGAGGCTAACTCCAGGAAGTCGAGGTGAAGGAAGCTTGTTGACAAATACACCTCATCAATCCAAAGGGAACGGTTGTAAAAGTAGTGAATAAGTCGCAGCAGGATACCCAGGCTGATGATCAAAATAATCAATGGTTTTAACGTTGCGATGCTTTGCCTTCTAGGTGGCAAGGCGGTAAGAGCTGGTTGAGGCTCCGGATATAGGTAGGTTAACATGAGAGAGTTGTTTAGATGCAGGGGAACCAGATCTAGCCCCAATATTTCGTCGGGACAGATCTATTCTCACACATTCTCTTAAACATTAAAGATGGAAAGTTGTTTAGGATGTGCCCGTCTTTTTTAATAATTGCTTATTTGATATTTCTGGAGGGTGAGTGGAGTTTGTGTTAGTTTGATATTTTTTTGACCTTTTTATTAGTTGTTTCTTGTCTTTTTTTTGTGTTATTCTCAAAGTGATCCTTTTTTCCGGTATTTTCTTAATTATTTACAATTAATCTGCTTATTCAGCAATAAAATTGGTAATTTACGACTGTATTTGTTGTTGAGTTCAATGCGTTTGCGGTATATATAATATGGGTATGGCTGAAGTTTCCGATTTTTTAGAAAAGTATGTGCCTGATCTCGGGGTTTGGGACGAGATGTTGTGCGAGAAGAAACAAATTCGCTCTTCTTATGCCAACGTGATAAATTACCTGGTGAAGGAAGCGGAAGACCTAAACAAAAAGGAAGAGCTGGCTAAAAGATTATTCATGAGTCAGGGGATTACCTTCACGGTATACGACAGCGGAGAAGGAATTGAAAAAATATTTCCTTTTGATATGATCCCCCGGATTATTACAGCTACCGAGTGGGACTTTATCGAAAGGGGAATCAAGCAGCGCTTGAAGGCGCTGAATCTGTTTCTGAAGGATGTTTATCATAACCGGTTTATATTGGATGATGGAGTTATTCCGAGGGAAATGATCTATTCCTGTCCCCACTACATCCGCGAAATGTACCAGCTGCCAGTCCCGAAGGATATTTATGTACATATAGCAGGAATTGATCTCATTAGAGACCATGATGGCACTTTTTACGTGCTTGAGGACAATCTTCGTACTCCTTCCGGGGTGAGCTACATGCTGGAGAACAGGGAAATTACTAAACGTCTTTTTCCAGACTTGCTTCCTCAATGTAGGGTGAGAAGTGTTACGGAATATCCGGAAATCTTATATAAAAATTTGGTGGCTCTCTCTCCCCGGCAGATCAGTAATCCCACCGTTATCCTTTTAAGTCCGGGTATTTATAATTCGGCTTATTTCGAACATACCACCCTCGCTCGTTTGATGGGTGTCGAGTTGGTAGAAGGCAGGGATCTCGTGATGGATAATCATAAAGTGTACATGAAAACAACCAAGGGCTTGCAGCAGGTGGATGTTATTTATCGGCGCGTGGATGATGAATATCTGGACCCTCTGGTGTTTAATCCAGGAAGTGTACTGGGAGTAGCGGGCATCATGAGCGCCTATCGTCAGGGAAATGTAGCGATCGTAAATGCTGTGGGTAATGGGGTGGCTGACGACAAGGCAATCTACAGCTACGTACCGGAGATGATCCGGTATTATCTGAATGAAGAACCTTTGCTGAAAAATGTACCTACTTACAAGCTTGAAAACGCGGACGAGCGAGAGTACGTTTTCAAAAATATCGATACCATGGTGGTTAAGAAAACCAATGGGAGTGGAGGCTACGGAATGTTGATGGGGCAGTCGGCCACCCAGCAGGAAATAGAGGAATACAAACTTGAGATCTTGAAGGATCCACGCCAGTTTATTGCCCAGCCTACCATCAATCTATCTGCTGCACCCTGTTACTTCAATGGTAAGTTAAACCCGCGAAGAATAGACCTTCGTCCCTTCGCTTTATGCGGGCCGGACGGTATTACCATAGTTCCGGGAGGATTAACACGTGTAGCCTTAAAGGAAGGATCACTCGTGGTGAATAGTTCTCAGGGAGGTGGGAGTAAAGACACCTGGGTTTTGGCAGAATAAAAATTAAAACAAGCGAATGTTAAGCAGAGTAGCAGCAAATTTATACTGGCTGAGCAGGTACATGGAGCGCAGCGACGGAGTACTGCGTATGTTGAAGATCAACTACGCATCTTCGCAGGATGCTTTAACTGAATTTTCATGGGCATCTGTGATAAATATTTATTCAAATATCAGCGAAGATCGCTTAAAGCAAATAGAATACAAGGGACGTCAGGTTCTTGACTACATGCTGTTTCAAAAAGATAACCCTTGTTCAATACTCAGCCTGATCTCAATGGCCAGGGAGAATGCAAGGAGTGTCCAGGATCATATTACCAACGACCTTTGGCAATGCCTCAATGAATATTATTTGCTGATGCGGGATCCTGCATTAATTCGATCTTTGAAGAAAGACGATCCCATTTCTGTGCTCGACCTGCTGATTAAACAGATCATGCTCTACTATGGTACGGCAGAGGTGACGATGGCAAGAGGCGAAAGCAGGAGCTTTATGAGTATCGGGAAGTACTTGGAAAGGAGTATTCAATCGGCCGATTTGCTTCATGTAAAGTTTGGTTCGTTGGACCATAACCCTGATTTGCTTACAAACGCCAGTTATTGGAAACATTTATTGCAATCATTGGGAGGCTATGAGCTTTACCTGAAAACGTTCAGGCAGGGGTTCGAGGTGGAAAATATCCTGGATCAGGTGGTATTAAATGTTGATTTCCCGAGGTCAGTAATCTATTCCATCAACAACATCAGCAAGCACTTCGAGAAGCTGAAAAGCGATCATTACATTAATGATAACAGGGAGCTTTCGTTCATGATCGGTCGGTTGCAAAGCCGTATTAAATACAGTTCTGTTAGTTCAATCAGCGCCGAGGGCCTGGGATTTTTGTCGTCGGTGAAGAACGAGCTATATCAAATCGGCAATGCCTTTCATAAAAATTATTTCTCTCATGCCTAATATACACCTTTGCGATGCCTGAATTTACAATCAAACATATTACCAGTTATCTGTATAGGGGAGAGGTGTACGATAGCGCAAACCAGATAATTCTTTATCCGATAAGTGATGAGTACCAGGAAGTCCAAAGTCAGGAGCTGCTAATTACCGGAAACCCTCAAATTGCTCATCATACAGATTATTACGGAAATAAGATCGGCACCTTCACCGTACGAGAGCCGCACACCTATCTTGAGATTCTTTCAAGATTGAAGGTAGTTACAAGAGCGCGTCCCATTCCCGAAGACACAATATTTGCCGGAGAGCAGTGGACGGAACTGGAAAAGCTCCAGAAGAGGATGCCCTACGTCGACTTTCTGAATATTGAGCATTTCAGTTTCTCTGATGAAATTGCTGCCATTATCAAGACAGAACGGGTGCAAACTCCTTTCAAAACCGCGCTTCATTTTTGCAGGTATGTGTATGAGAATTTTGAATATATCCCGGGTATTACCAACGTAGAAACGCAACCAGACGAAATTTGGAAGCTGAAGGCAGGGGTATGTCAGGATTTTGCCCATATGTTGTTGGTGATGCTTCGACACATCCGTATTCCGTCCCGATATGTTAGCGGTTATATCTGCCCCAATAAAAATGGGATGAGGGGTGAAGGGGCTACTCATGCCTGGGTGGAAAGCTTCATACCCGGTTATGGCTGGATGGGGCTTGATCCTACCAACAACTGCATTGTGAACGACACCCATGTCCGTCTTGCCGTCGGCAGAAATTTTACAGACTGCTCGCCTGTAAAAGGAGTGTACCGGGGTAACCCGGAGCATCAGCTGAAGGTGAATGTCACTGTATCCTACCAGGGCGATGAGCCTGAGGCTAACGAGTACTTTGTCGTTCTCAAGCCCGAGCCCGTCAACCTTATTGTTAAAAATAGCTTCGCTCTGCATCAGGAGCTTATGGAGCAGCAACAACAACAACAGCAGCAACAATAGTGGCTAAACAACGTAACAGTCTCTTTAAAGAAGTATCTTAGCCAATATTTGAGATGACGTACTGTTTAGCCATAAAAGTGAAAGAGGGACTGGTTGCTATTGCGGATACCAGAATTACTTCGGGTACCGATACCACGTCAAAGAAGAAAATCTACCTGGAACAGAGAGACCACCATTCTCTTTTTGTAATGACCAGCGGATTGCGCTCCGTAAGAGATAAAGCCGTCATATATTTCAAAGAGTTGCTGGATGACGGTTTGGAATTTAACAAGCTTTATAAGGCAGTAAACGCGTTTGGTCAGCAGATACGCCGTGTAGCGGATGAGGACAAGCAATCACTGGAGAAGGCAGGTTTGAAGTTTAACCTGACGTCTATCATTGGAGGGCAGCTGAAAGACGATGAAGAGCACAAGTTGTTCCTCCTGTATCCCGAAGGTAACTGGGTAGAGCTGGATGAAGGAGCCCCTTTTATCATCATTGGAAACTCCGGCCATGGAAAGCCAATATTGAATCGCACACTCGATAGTGACTCAAGCATGGAACTGGCACTGAAAACCGGTTTCCTATCCTTTGACTCCACCAGGGCAAGCGCTAATGACGTGGACTTTCCGATTGATGTGGTGCTCTATCGTAAGAATTCTTTTGCAATGGTGGAACACAGGTACGAGAAGAATGATTTGGAAAACGTTTCCTGCCTCTGGGCAAAGGAACTTAAAGCGGCCCTGCAACGCATTCCTGAAGACTGGATGGAAACTGTCTTTAAAAAATTGCCCGAGAAATAATTCTTAATATGTTATTTAACGTCTCATCTACCCTTGAATATACCGTCAACACTGAAGGGTGCTTTCTATTAAACATTCATGCACTCAAAACCGGATCGCAACGGGTTATCGAAGAGAGCTTCAGGGTGGAACCTGATGTGTCGAAACAGGAATTAGTGTCACCGGGAGGAGAGAATCGCTTTATGCGGTTGGATGTACACCGAAAGACGGAGTTACAAGTTTCTTACAACGCTCTGGTCGACACTTCCTATAGAAAAATTCCGGCTCATCTCCTGGATGATACTCCCTTGTCGCAGTTCCCGGCTTCCGTTCTCATGTACATCAACCCAAGCAGGTATTGCCAGTCAGATCGCCTATTGCGCTTTGCTCAGAATAACTTCGGGATGATCAATCATGGATTTGAAAAAGTGCTGGCCATTTGTAAATGGATTAACAATAATATCAATTATATCAGCGGGTCTACAAATGCTCAGACTTCCGCATATGATACCATTACTGAGCAGGCCGGCGTTTGCCGCGATTTTGCACACCTGGGCATCGCCTTGTGCAGAGCATCTACCATCCCGGCCAGGTATTTTACTGGCTATGCGTATCAGCTGAAACCGGCTGATTTTCATGCCTGCTTCGAGGCTTACCTGGGTGGCGAATGGATTGTATTCGATCCGACGGGCTTGGCACCATTGAACGGTTTGGTCAAGATTGCGACCAGCAAAGACGCTGCAGATGCTTCTGTGGCTACACTTTTCGGTGATGTAAATTGGAAAAGTGTTTCGGTAAAATGTGAGTGCCTGGATGAGAATTTTGTTCCCCTCATGTACGGGGAAGGGACCGATTACGGCATCTCGTTTGGGTAGTCGTCTCTCGCTGATTACAAATTTTCATAGCTGCTTGTGAAAACACACCTCTCAAAACCTTGGTTTCTTTGGAATGCCTGAAGGACCACAAATCGTTTATTTAAAAGAGCAGACCAACCAGTTCATCGGTCAGGAACTGATATCCATTGAGGGAAGTGTCATTGCTAGTAATGAAAAGAACTTAGCCGGCCAGAGCCTGATCGATATTAAGACGTTTGGGAAGGAAATTCTGTTCTGTTTTACAAGGGTAACAATACGGGTTCACTTAATGCTATTTGGCCGGTATGCCATTGATGGAGAAATGAATCGGAAGCTCACTTTGGAACTTGAGTTTGAAAATGGTCGTATCAACTTTTATGCAAGCAGCTGCCGTTTGATAGAGGCACCGGTGGAAACGATTTATGACTGGAGTGTGGACGTAATGAGTGCCTCTTTCGACGAGCGAAGAGCCGTGATAAAGCTACAAGGGAAACCACAGCAATTTATTTGTGATGCCCTTCTCGATCAGAATATCCTTGCAGGAGTCGGAAATAAGATCAAAAACGAAGTTTTATTCAGAAGGCAAGTGCACCCTTTAAGTAAGGTGAAAGACGTTCCGGAGGCTAAACTAAGGGAACTGGTAAAGGAGTGTGTGACGGTTAGCAAGCAGTACTTCCAGTGGAAAAGAGACGCGCTCGACGAAGAAAAATGGCTAGTTTATAAAAAGACGACCTGTCCACGCGACGGAGTTCTGCTTGTAGTTGAAAAGTTAGGTAGATCCAAAAGATCCTGCTATTTCTGCGAGCAGTGCCAGCAGCTGTACGACGACCAGAACGCGTAACTTCTTGAACAACCCCCGCAAGCAGCCACTGGGCGTCCTCGGCGGACGTGAAAAATTGAGTTACAACATTTCCCTGCATCATATTCAATGCTTTTTGTGCTGAAATATAGTTAAACATTACGGATGAAAAGATCCAGGCGAAGTATTGCAGTCCTGCGGCTTCCATCATCGGAAACCAGGTTCCGGCTACCCACTCTGATGCATCTGAACCTTCTGTAATATGACTATTGTCGTTTAGTACGAGAGTAGCCTTGTTTTTCTGCAGCAGAAGCCTCCTTTAACTCACCTTCTCCTTCATTCTCCAAATAAACCCATCCAGAACGTAATGCGTAAATTGAGGCAGGGCTAACAGTGGAACCAGCAGGGAAAGTAGTTCCAGGTTGGCCACCTGTGGCAGGCGATTGAATAGCCCGAACAGGGCAGCATGTTCTCTCCACACTAGTCCGTCCCATAAAGCCTCCTCCAGATAGGCAAGCAAAAATAGGATGGAAACAAAAGCAGGCAGCCCAAATTTTCCAAATGTTAGTTCCTGGATCTTCCCTTTCTTATGCTCCGACCTGCGAAATTTGTCCTTTTCGAAAGTCCAAATGAGGGCCATGTAGGGAATACCATGAGATAGGACATTCAGTGTTGTGAAGGCCATATCTCCGTTGAAATGAACGATGCCAAAGTACCAGGAGAGGGTTGTGCCGGCAATAACAAGATTTTTTGGGAGATTGAAAGGCTTCTCACTCCCTCTGCCTGCTAGCTCTTTGATCGCATAAAGCGCAAGAATAACCAGATACAGTGCGGCCGCTACCTCCCTTAACATCCGGGATTCAAAGAATAAAAAGTCTCCTTCCACAAACCAGTTGAAGTTTCTGTCGGGATTTAGATGCCAGAAGAGGATAGGATAGAGGGTGCAGGTGTAGATGGATATGGTATCGATAGTCGCACTCAGCTTTGACTTTTTTTCAAATCTCGCGTACAGGCGCATAATGCCATATTGTTGTCGGATAAAATGAAAAACAGCCAGGTACGCAAGTGATCTCCAGAAGAGCAAGGGGCTGATGCTGTATAAGATAACGCCAATGATATAGCAAAAAACGGGGACGGAGACCAGTAGCGATCGTCTTTCATTGAATGCTGAAGGATTAAAATAGGTGCGATAAAGGGTGCTGTAAACATGGGCGACATCCACAAACACAATCAGCAGCAACCAGTAGATAAAAGGCATTTCATCCGATGTTTTGAATTGCTGCGGAAAGAAGGCTACCAGGATGAGCGCTAAGAAGGGCGGTAAGAGGATAAAGGCGGAATCGAAAAGGGGAGACTGGATCCAGGGACTTCTCACTTTTGTTCCGTTAATCTCAACCGGTTTTTCGATTTCCCGGCTAGGAACTTTTTGATCTATCACTTCCATGGTCATAAATTTAGCTTTCCAATAGTTGTTTTGCCGCTTTGATCCCCTGGTGGAAAGCTTCCTCAAAAATGGAAATGCCGCTCAGATCTGAGTGGGCGAAGAAAATCTTGTTACCGATCGGCGCACTTCCAGCTTCTCTGTTTCCTCCCCAGATATAATCGACGGTGGGGCTGATCATCCCGTGCCCCCACAACCAGACCTCCATTTGCTCGATCATCTCCGTAATGTTCGGATGCATGTACTCCAGTTCGGGGATGATCATGTCCAGCCATTGCTCGTAAGACCGCGAGTAGGCTGCTAGCCGGGATACTTGCGGTTGATAATCGCAAAGGGGCAGATAATAGGTAAGAACCTTCTTGTTTTCATTCGTCTGCAGGTGCTGCTGATTGGCGTTCACGTATCCGACAGAAGGCGTGTTATAGGCTACATTATCCCAGGAAAGCCCGGCTCCTTTGGTGCTTCCCATCCCATTTACAGTAATAGTAGCCGTCACCCAAGGGGCATAGCTGAGGGAGTCGTAATGGAAGTTGGGTCGCTCAAATTGCCTTAGAAGTCGCTTCGTTACATACTGCGGAGTGGTAAGGATTACTTTGTCGGCAATAACTGCACTTACTTTATCCGTTTCCGGATCAAGTACCAGAACCTGCATCTTTCCGTTTGCTGTCTCGCTTATTTCATAGGCAAGAGAGGAGCCGCGAATGTGTTCTTTCACAGAAGAAGCGAGGCGTTCCACCAGCCAGCCATTTCCTTCCGGCCAGGTAAGCACGCTGTTTTCTTCCGCATTTGCGGCTATGCCTTTCCGCCCCGCAAAGTAGTGAAGGCCAGCCCAGGCCGACACGGCCTGCAGCTTCTGTCCAAAGTCGTCTTTGCAACAGTATTCGAGGTACCAAAGCAGATAAGGAGAAGTGTAGCCTTTGTCCTTTAGGTAGGATTGGAAGCTGATTTTGTCCAACTGCCGGAATTCCGAATCAGCTGAGCTATTATCAAGAGGGACGTCGAAAGCATACTTCCCGTCTGTCCCTTTGGCCTTTTTCAATTCTTCCACCAGAGCCAGGAAAGACCGTATCTGTTTTTTGTCGTTTTCCGGCACCCCAAAATCGGGTACTAATCCTTCCTGCCACTGTCCGTTGATCAGCAAGCGCTCTTCAGGATCGAAGACTAGAAAGTAGGGGTTGTAGAAGGGTAAGTTGTTTTCGAAATGACTGATGACCTTATGCTCATGAAGGAACTCGATCAGCTCCTTGTCGTGCAAGTTAGCAGTAGTAATGTAGTGAGCGCCAAGAGGAAAACTGCTTGTCGCATTTTTGCCAGATCTCGAGTTGCCACCCACTTCCTGTTCAACTTCAAGCAACTCGAATTGCTTATATCCGTTCTTCTTGAGCCATCTGGCGGCAGACAGGCCGGCAATTCCCCCGCCTATAATCAAGGTCTCAACGCTATGGGAATGAGAAGGAGGGGCAATAGGACTTTTATCGCGAAGAAGATGGCCCGCTTTAGCATTGGGGCCTTTGATTTCCCCTTTTATATCTTTATAAGCACTTTTCGGATGGAGTTTGCGCAGACATCCCTGCAGAAAAATGCCACTGCTAAGCAACGACGCCCGAAGCAAAAAGCCCCGGCGGTTTATATTTTTTAAAAGGTCTTGTTTCTTAGAGTACTGCGCCCCACTCATCTTCAAAATACTTTACTAGCACTTGGTTGTTCAGCTTGTTTACTTCGGTTTCCACTTTGGTCATATCGCCGGGAAAGTAAAACATCTGATCTAAGCTCTCTTTGCTTACAAACTTCAAGCCTGCCGGAAACTGAACCGGCTTTTTGTAGTGTTGCCTTTGCATGGCCATAATATACCCCCATTCGCCGAAGGAAGGCACGTAGTTATGGTAGGGAACCGTATGGAAGCCTACAGACTCCAGAGTTTTGTTCACAGTCCAGAAGGAGCGCGGCGCCACATAGGGGGAAGTAGACTGCACCACCATGATGCCGTTTTCAGCCAACAGTCCTTTAATCTCTGAATAGAAGGAATTGGTATACAGTTTACCAACCGAGTAGTTCGATGGATCCGGGAAGTCGATGACGATGAAGTCAAATTTTTTCTGTTGATTCCGGACCCAGGTGAAAGCATCGGCATTTACAACTTTCACTTTTGGAGATAGCAGCGACCCTTTGTTCAGCTCCACCAGCATGTTGTTTTTTTGGAAGAGCGAGGTCATGCCTGCATCCAGGTCCACCAGGGTAATGGATTGAATCTGCGGATATTTTAGGATCTCTCTGACCGCCAAACCATCGCCTCCTCCCATTACCAGCACATTCTTTGCCTCTGGTAAAGCCGTTAATCCCGGATGGACGAGAGCCTCGTGGTAGCGGTACTCATCGTCAGAGCTGAATTGCAGATTGCCGTTTAGGAAAAGCCGCAACACCTTACCTCTTTTTGTCAGGATGATCCGCTGATAGGAAGTGCTTTTAGAATAGATGATGGTATCGTTGTAGCTCATGCTCTCCGAGAAGCTCGTGATTGTTTCGGAGTAGACAAAGCCGACCAATAAACCGAATATGCTGATTATAGAAGCCGAGCGGAGATACCCAGCGGCTGGAATCTCCCTTTTGAAGTTGACGCATACGAATAGTGCAACCGCGACATTCAAAATGCCGAACAAGTAAGATGTCTTGACGAGGCCCAGGTAGGGAATCAGCACCAGGGGAAAGATAAGTGAAGCTAAAAGCGCTCCGATGTAATCGAATGTAAATACCTTCGAAACCAGGTCTTTGAATTCAAACCTGTCTTGCAGGATTCGCATCAGCAGGGGAATTTCCAGTCCTACCAGAATCCCCGTCAGGGACACTAAACCATAAAGCAGTATCCGAAACGATGCAATGTGTTCAAATAGCAGAAACAGCAGGGTGGAACTCGTTCCTCCGATAATTCCGACCAGTATCTCAATCTGAATGAACCAGGAGAGGATATTTTTATCGAAGTATTTTGACAGCCAGGAACCTATCCCCATGGAGAACAAGTAAACCCCGATAATCGTGGAAAATTGGGTGACGGAATCGCCCAGCAGATAGCTCGCTAAGGTACCTGCAATGAGTTCGTAAATCAAACCGCAGGTAGCCACCACAAAAACCGAAATCAGGAGCAGCGCAGGGAGTCGTTTATCCATGTTTTCTATCCGTGGATCGCTGAGCTGATGATGATCGCGACAGCAATCATGAAAGCCGCACAAACAATGGCAAGCGCTATGTTATGCTTGTCAATGATCTCTTTCCAAAGATTCTCCGGAGTAATTTTTTCTATTATCCAAAAAGCGATCAGTAAGATCAGGATTCCTAGTCCGGAGTAAACAATCGATGCAACGATGTACTTGTAATTAATTAATTCTTGAAGGCTCATGCTTATGTTATTTATGATAAAAGCGCGCTCCCGAGCCAGAATGACTGCGGTTGCCATTATATTCTGTGTTTCTTTCCGCTTTGTCTTCCCAGTAAGTGACCCCGTTGAGGGTGGCATAGAAAAAATACCCGATAACCAGGATCGCGAAGGCAATATATATTCTTAAAGGTCTTATTTGCATTACTAATCGTTGTCAAAAGGTGAATAGTCGCTGTTCATCCATCTTTTCTTTTCGTAGCTATTCATCCGGTAGTAGTTATAAATTGGATAAAGTACCAGGACAAAAATGGTTAGCAAGATATTGCGCCACAGGGTAATGTTTGATCTTACAGTAATATGCAAACTTGTCTGAAATGGATCGCCTGAAGCAGAATATACATTGAGGTGGTATTTTCCTCTGGGGATTTCTGAAAGGATGATCGACTCCTGTCTTGACCCCTCGCTCCATGATTCACCTCCTTCATACCCATGATAGTATTCTACGCCCTTGGTGACTTCCCAGGTCTCATTGGTGGTTTCGTTTACCAGTACTACCGTTGTTTCCAGCCAATTATTATCCACGTTCGATCCCACTTCAATTTCAAGTGCGGAGCTATGGTCCGGCTGTTCAAAGCTGGAAGTAACGAAAGGCTTAAATTCGTAGGTTCCCATGTTCCAGGTTATGGAACCGGAGGAATCTGTAGTGGCAGGCCCTTTGTCGAAGACAATGTTATAATCAGAGTTAACCAGCTCTCTCTCCGGTTTGAAGATGGTAATAATCCAATGAATGATCAGCATCAGCACAATTCCGAGCATAGTCAGTCTTGCTAACGTGTCGAATTTGATATAATGAGGAGAAGGCTGCGTCGCGCCGACACCGTCCTTTTCCGGGAAAAATACCGGATCGATTTTGAAAGCATCTGCTATCACCTCAGGTTTAATATACTCCCCCAAAAAATATTCGGCCTTACTTTTTCCCGATGCCCCGTTTGCTTTGCTGATGATATGCGGTGGGGCAATGTACTCGTATGTTTTCGGTTGATCAGCCAGTACATCCCAATCTAGCTCGCCGATGAGAGCGAGTGTAGTGGGTGTATATTTGTTGAAGATTCTATAGTCGGTGCCACGAAAGGTCGCTTCCGTAGTCGTGCTTGACACGTTTTCCAGATCCGGCTCCCAATTCTTGCCCACGATAAAGTTCCAGTGTCCGTTAAACTCTGCAAGGCTGGCGTGACCCTTATCATAGTTGTACAGCAGGTACTCTTTCCAGCGATAAACGGTGTTTTTTTCCTTCTTCTCCAGGTAAGCAATCACTTTAAAGGGAAATCCCATTAACACGCCTTCGGCTCCCAGGGGTAATATCGGTTTTTCTGCAATCGGCTGAAGCTGTTTCTGAACCGTGGCCGTATTCCGGTTGAAACGAAGGAACGATTTACAATTGGGGCAAGCACAGTATTCGCTGCCCTCCGGATCGTGCAATTTGATACTAGTTGCACATTTCGGGCAATCGGCAAACTCCGGTGTTGGAAACGAAAGCAGGTTTACTGTTGCCATCTTACCGCACTAATTCTGTTTTCTGCTTTTCACGGCCCGCAAAAAATGAAAGTACTTCAGCATAAATTTGCCGTACCTTCTCCGAATTGTCTTTCTGATAGTTCGAGAGAAACACATCAAAGGTGGCTAGCTTGAATTCTGGCCAGGTGTGAATGGATAGGTGAGACTCAGTTAAGCAAACAACGCCTGTGAACCCTCCGCCATCAAAGTTGTGGTAAACCTCGCCCACCTTTGCCAGGTTGAAGTTTTGAATCAAGGAGTCAAACAACTGCCTGCAATGCTCGGAAGAGTAAAGTAGCTCGTTCTTCTCTGAGAAAAATTCAGCAATGATATGTAAGCCGGGATTGTATTCCATTTTTGTGATAAGGAATCTCAAAAATAAAAATATTTGGAAAATTTATATCGGAGGTAACGATAAAATTGAAGAAGAAATGGGTCCGCAATCGAAAATACTCAGCTACCCTACCTAAACTTAACACGCAACCTGATTTCTTTTGTTAGTCCATCGCTTGGTCCCTTCCATGCCGGACCCTCGAGAATCAACTGAAGGGCTTTTTTATTTACTTCTTCACTCAGGCCTTTAATGACCTTCGCGTTGCCCACTTCGCCTGCCGGAGATACCGTGAAGGATAGCGTAACGCTTCCCTTCTTACCGTCGGGACTCGTCGCTTTTGATTTCAGGTACTTCCGATAAGCATTCCAGCCCATTACTGGCTCAGCAGGTCTTGTCTCGACTGCCTCTTGAGGAGAAGAGACAACCACTTCACTTAGTGCGGCCAAGTTTGGCTTGAGGGCAATCGTAAGACTGTCTGCCTTTGAAATTTTTATCTGCTCCTTCTCATATCCAAGCGAAATTACTTCGATTGCATCTCCTTTTTCCGGCACTGTGATTACAAATCGGCCCTCTGTATCTGTGCTCGTCCCGATAGGGTACCCCTTTACTTTTACAGCTACTCCTGGAATAGGTGTACCATCCTCTTTATCAATGACAGTACCTGAAACACGGACACCGGACTTCGTCATTTGGCGACTGCTCATCCCTCTGGTTTGCACTCCTGCCAATTTCCCTTCGAGTTTAGATTGTAGCTGAGGAGTATCTGTCACAGTACTTACCGCTCCGGTAAACTCCTTTTTTTTCACGGTTCCGTATCCTACAACTACAACCTCATCCAGCGAAGAGGGAGAAATTTCAGGTGCCGACTTTTCGAGAGCAGCAATTTGAACAGGACTTTCCGGCGGTCGTGTTTTTACCTTCGGGCGATCATTAACTACAGGAGCTGACCTCCTTTGCGGACTATCGGCTGCTTTTTCTGCCACCTGTGGTACCTCAACCCTAGGATTCGGCGGCATTTGTTGTTCCGGCTGTTGATCATTACGTGCAATGGGAGGAGCAGGGTCCTTGCTGATCAACAGGAAAGTAAGAATACCTGCAGCAAGTAAAATTGAAGCGGCGATTCCCCAGGTGAGTGGTAACGCAATAATCTTCCGGTTCTTTTTGCTAAGTCGCTCGCTCAGCAGCTGGTCAAGTTCCTGCAGCGCCTTCTCGTGTTCCCTTTCCTCCCCGCTTTCCATCCCCTGGATTAGATCCATCAATAGCGGATCATCCTGCGCCTGCCGCTCCAGTTGGTGCATAGCACGGCTGTCAAGCTCCCCGTTGAGGTACTTCCGGATGAAGGATATGTCATATCTTTTACGCTTCACGATTCTTCTCCATGCAAATTTTAAGATTCCTTTTCCCGTTTTGGATATAGCTTTTTACCTCGTTAAGGCTGAAACCTGTCAGCTCCACAATCTCCTTATAGCACTTTTCATTGAGGAAAAACAAGTCGATACTTTGTTTTTGCTTTTCAGGCAGTTTGTCGATGCACTTCTCCAGCGTGCTTAAATCCTTTTCTTTGCTTTCATGATCCGAGGGATGCAAGGTCATTGGAAATTCCACAACTTCGTCAAACGAAACATGCTGCATTTTCTTCGCCGAGCGTAGCTGCATCAAACAATAATTTTTCGTCAACACGTAAAGCCAGGTAGCAAATTGTCGGATCTCTTGTTTGTTCACCTTTTTTACCAGCTCTTCGAAAACCTGCATGCTTGCGTCTTTGCTCTGCTCCGAATCTTGCAGGTAGCGGAAGCAAACGTAGTATACCATGGAGGAGTGCCTTCTGAACAGTTCGCCAAGCACTTCCAGGTCACCGCCTTCACGGTAACGCTGCAGAAGTTCTTCATCCGCTGCCTGATCAGATCTTTTCGACTTGCCGAACCAATTCATTGAGTAGCTCAAAATAATTTTTATTTATCGCTTATGGAAATTTTCCAGGGGATGCATCCTCGGCGAAAATTCAATAACATGAAAGGAAAAATTTTACTAGTCATGCTGTTTCTGGCTCTGGTGAGCTTTAGAAACACCGCTACCCGTACCATTACAGGTCATGTTTATGACGCAAACGATAAGAACCCGATAATTGGAGTTTCAGTAACCGTGGAAGGAGAGAAGGCAGGAGTAAGTACCGATGCGAATGGTTACTATTCGATAAAAGTTCAGGAGGGAGGTAAAGTGCTTTCCTTCGCAATGGTAGGTTATGAAACGAAGAAGGTGAAAATCGCTAAGTTGGATAAGTTGGATGTGCAGCTCGTTCCTTCCAACAATGTTTTATCAGAAGTAGTAGTTATCGGATACGGAACCCAGGAGCGAAAGGAGCTGAGTGGCGCTGTGAGCACTGTCGCTGCTAACGAAGTTTTACAGGGGAAAGTGGCAGGGGTACAGATACGAGGACATTCCAGTAAACGGGTACGAATGCCGGAGCCGGTATACCGGCATAATGAGTCCTACAAAGAAATAACAGAAAATCGTTTTCTGAAACCATCCGCTTCTCCCTTGTCCACCTTTGCTATTGATGTTGATAACGCCTCGTACAGCAATGTTCGCCGTTTTATCAATGCAGGGCAGTTGCCGCCGAAAGATGCGGTGCGGATTGAGGAGATGATCAACTATTTCAAATACGATTTGCCCGGTCCACAGGGAGATGACCCAGTAGCGATTCACACAGAGCTCGCTTCGGCACCCTGGAATCCCAAACATCAATTAGCAAGGGTGGGATTGAAGGCTAAAGAAATAGAAACCGAACGGCTGCCAGCGTCTAACCTGGTATTTTTGATCGATGTCTCTGGCTCAATGGCGCCCGAAAACCGCTTGCCGCTTGTAAAGACATCCCTGAAGATGCTGGTGGATCAACTCAGGGAAAAAGATAAAGTAGCGATCGTGACCTATGCAGGGAATGCCGGGTTGCAGTTGGAAGCAACGCCCGGAAGTCAGAAGGATAAGATAAAAACAGCAATCGACGGACTGGGTGCGGGGGGCTCTACAGCAGGGGGGGCTGGCTTGAAGTTAGCTTATCAAATTGCCCGGGAGAACTTCATTCCCGGAGGGAATAACAGAATTGTGCTGGCAACCGACGGTGATTTCAACGTAGGTGTATCGAGCGATCAGGATATGGAGCAGCTGATTGTGAAAGAGCGCGAAAGCGGCATAAATATTTCTGTCCTTGGCTACGGAATGGGCAATCTCAAAGACAGCAAGATGGAAACTATTGCCAATAAAGGCCGTGGTAATTATGCTTATATCGATAACCTGACAGAGGCAAGAAAAGCCATCGTTTCAGAGTTCGGGGGCACATTTTTCACTATTGCCAAAGATGTAAAGGTGCAGGTCGAGTTTAATCCCGCAAAGGTGCAGGCTTATCGCCTGATTGGATATGAAAATCGCCTGCTGGCGAAAGAAGATTTTAATAACGATAAAAAAATAGGGGGAGATATGGGAGTGGGCCATACGGTAACGGCTCTGTATGAACTAATTCCTGCTGGGGTGAAAAGCAGTTTTACGGATGTTAATCCGCTGAAATATCAACAGGAGTCGCAGGCAGTTCGAGCAAATTCTTCAGAAGTAGCCACAGTGAAGTTCCGCTATAAACATCCGCAATCAAACAAGAGTAAGTTGCAGCAAGTGGTGGTAGAAGATCGGCCGCTTGGCTTATCGAAAACCAGCAATGATTTCCGGTTTGCGAGTGCTGTCGCTGAGCTGGGCATGCTGCTGCGGGATTCAGAGTTTAAGCAGGAAGCGGACTTTGAAAAGTTGATTGCCCGTGCAAAAGCAGCCAGGGGAGCCGACGAGGAAGGATACCGGGCTGAATTTGTGCGGTTAGCAGAGACAGTAAGGCTGCTTAGTAAAAGCAACGAATTGGCCCGTGACTAGGGTTTGAAAGGAACAAGCAGCAGTGGCTTGTTCCTTCTTGTTTTTCTAGTTCTTTCTACTAAGCCAAAGCACATTTGCTCCTTTGGAAGGAGCCTGGAGAGAAACGTTTGTGCCGCCCTTTACCAGCTGTTTGCTGTCCGTCACTGCACCCGTTCCCGGATTAATCCACTTCAATAGGTAGGTCGTTTCATCGTCTTTAAGATTCAACTCCAGTTTTTCATCCTCGGAAAACACAACATATCCCGCTCCTCGCTCTCCCAACACGAAATCATCCGAGCCCGCTGAGTGGTAAGAATGGCTTTTCATGCCTCCGATGTCAGCAAAAAAGCGGCTGTCCTGTACTCGAGGAATGGAAGTCAGAGATCCGCCTGCTATAAATTCAGCCCATTCCGCAAACCTGCCTCCGCCTGTTGAGTACACGACCGCTTTTTCCGGGAATTTCGCTTTTAATTCAGATACGGCCCGAAAGATCTGTTCAAAGGAGCTGTTTCCCGGGTTTAATATCCGCGCAAACTGGCGAGGGGCAAGGCTTTGGCCTCCGGGCGGAGCGTATACAGAGCCGTCTTCCCGGTAATGCCATTGCAGCACCTCGACAATATCAACCATCAGCGATCTTTTCGGATCTGATAGGATGGCGTCCTGTACGTCTTTAGTCGCGGGTAGCATTACCAGCACGTTCTGTTTATTTTCCTTTTCCCATTCAGCGATCACGTCCAGCCAGAATTGTACAAAGTGGAGGGGACCAGTATATTCGAGTCCGAGGTGATGCACCACGTTCTGATTTCCCCTGAAGTTATCCAGGCTTTTCCGTATGTAGTTTCGATGCAATACCTTTCTCACCGCATGCGTGGTGTCATAAAACTCCTCGGCCATGTACACCCGCTTATCGCCGGCATAGGCAGTGTTTTCGGCAAAGCCTGTGTTGTTGATATTGTTGGCAGACCTCCAAGGATAATCCGCCCAGTGAGCGCCTTCCTCAATGATGTTGTGTTGGAGATAGTGTTCCTGGATGAATAGCAGGCCCTTAGCGTCGGCACGATCTGCAAACGCTTTCAATCGCGACCAATACCAGGGATTCCATTTTGTGAGGTCGTACTTGCTCAAGCGATCAAAAGCCTCACCCTGTCCGCTACGACTAAAAGGTTGTTCATAAAAGGGAGCCCAAACGTCGGCATCTGCTCGCCGGCTGCGTGCGTGGTCGTCCCGTCGTCGCTCGTACCACAAGGCCGGGAAGTGCTGCATCGATACCGTGTTGGAGCGAAGCATATCTGCAACCACTGTATCAAGGTCGTCAGTAAGTCCCCTGCCAATCCGGCCGGGAACAAAACGGACAAGGTTGGAAGAGGCCTTTGCAACTTCGCTTGGGCGTGTTGATCCCCGCCACATGCTGGTGCGGCTCTTCTTGCCTGTCAATACCTCGTTTTCCCTGACCAACCAACCGTTTTTAATGGAAATAGGAGTTGATGTGTTTGGCGTACTGGCTGATTTAGCAGCTCCGGTCTTCGTCCACCTTTTCGCGCCTGAAACATTCAAGTTAATCGGATATCCGGCAATCATTGAATCGATCCACTCATTCATGGTTGTTTCGGCAAACCTGGACCGGAACGTGTACGCTTTAGCAAGCTCCGGCGATGGGGCATTAGTACCTGTACCAAAATAAGTAAGTATTTTTTTCTCTTCAGGCGACGGTTTTCCTGTCCTTGCTTTAAGTTGGGCATAGAAGAAACTTTCTGGCCTAAGAGATGATTTGAGCTGCTCGTGTTGCCCGTTTCCATAGCCTTGCGCAGCACTTGCATAGGCCCAGTTTCTCGAACCAGGAGGGGAGGAAACATGTACCTGCGCCGCCCGGGTAAGCCAGCTGAGCGAGTTTGCAGCCGTCCAGCCGCCACCCTGTCCGTCTACATCGCGGAAAGCAAAACTTAAATTACCGCCATCAATAGTTGTCCGGTCGAACAAAACTCCGGTAGCCCATCCACCCAGGGTTCCCGAAAAATTATAAGGCATATAGGCGTAGCATTGCACAAAGGCATTAGGACCAGGTGCGGTAAATCCAACAGAAAAGGGATGATAGGCGTATTCCGCGTAACAGCGCTGAAAAAGCACTTGCTGACCCAGGGTATGGAATGCCAGGCGGCGGTGATTTCCGATCTCGCCCACTGGTGCCAGCGATTTACAATCCTCCACCGTAATTCGGCTCGCTGTTTCCCAAACAGCAACTGCAGCACTTACAAAGTGCGCAGCCTCCACTCTCCGTACCCAGGAATCTCTCACATTTTCAAGCGTAACCGCCATCCAGCGATGGTTCTCGTCTTTCTCTTTACCCGTTTCGTAACTGGAGATACAGCGCAGGTTTTCGATCCCCACCTGACTAATTTGTCCGGGCCACTGGTAGGAAGAAACAGATGCAGATCCGAAGGCAGGATCAAGCGCATCGGTGAGCGGTACATCGAGCTCAATGGAGTTAGGGCTTACAGCAGTTACAGTACGGTACCAGTTTTGATCAAAATCTCCCGGATCCCATTTCGTCAGTTGATAATCCACGTAAACGCCAATCTTATCTGCACCGATCTTCTCGATCCATTCTTTTGTCGAGGGGCGGTTCACAACTATCCTGTCTCCGACTTTAAAACTGTGCTTGGTCTTGAAGCTGAGCGACTTGGAGTTTACCGGAAAATACCGTTCTTCCACAGGGATGGCGCTACCGTTTTTTCGATCGTCACTGCCTGCTACCCGAATGAGGGTTGACCGGTCAGTGCCTGTTCCTAAAAGAATAGTTCCGTCTTCACCCGATCCGCTTCCTCGTAAAACAACGCCGGAGCCGCGGATGGTCAGAGAGCCGGCAATCGTATAAGTGCCCTTTTCAAGCAGTACCGCTCCACGAAACCCTTGTTTATTTGGTGCCAGGGAGGATACGTAGTCGATTGCCGACTGGATCCTGTGAGTGGCGTCGTCCTTAAGGAGTGGTACCACGACTTTCACTTCTACCGTCGGAATAGAGCTTTCTGATAGCATGTATCCGCAGTAGGAGAAGTCGGGCATCCGGTCGCCATTTGCTTCGGCCTGATAGTGCAGGCTTCCATCCTGTTTCACTTCAATAGCCGCAGGTGCAATTGTCTGCGACGAGCTGTATAAGGGGAGGAGCTGGCTGCTCAACAAGGCAGCCACGTTAAAGAGGTATCTAAAATTCATGGATTTTCTGTAATAGCGATTAAGGGCCTTGCTAAAGCTTGCGATAAATGAAGTTGTCAAACACGACCTTTCCTTCTCCAAACGCAAATAAACCAGCCCTTAAACTCATAAAGCCGCCGAAGATATTATGGTTGAAGCCTGTTGCATCAATACTTCTTTCCACACGGTTCCAGCTTTTGCCGTCGCTGCTGTAGTAAAAGCTGATCTCGTTTTCGTCGTTCAAAATCCGCAGATAACCATGAGTGCCCAGGTTGTTCCGATCAGTGATCTTTTTATTTTTTTGATTATAAACTGAAAAGCCCGCTGTGTCAACGCTGATCCGCATATTTCCCTGCTCGTTGTAAAACAGGGTTAGGCCTGCAGTAGTTCCTGCTTCAATAGTATATTCTACCTGAATTTCGTATTTCCTGTCCGCTGTATTCACCAGCAAAGGAGAGCTGTTCTCAAAAGAGCTTCCTTTCGCCTGCAGTTCCAACTTTCCCTTCCGTACCTTCGCCCGCTCGGAAGGATGGCTTTTAAAGCCCTGCCACTGCAGGCCGAGTTCGTCGCCCGAGAAACTGTCAGAAAGATCATCCTTCTTTGCAGAGGGAGTTCCCGCTGGCTTCACAATGGAATCGGTACTTTTTACACCTTCCGGTACCCGGAACCAGTTATCTTTTGTCCATTCGATCGGAAGCATCAGCGTTTGGCGTCCCAACGTTTGAAAATGCTTTTCATAAGCGTGATACATGATCCACCACTTGCCGCTTACGTCGTCAACCAACGTGCCATGGCCCTGGCTCCACCAACGTTCTGCACGGCTTTCTGTATGCACGATGGGGTTGTAGGGTGAGTTTTCCCAGGGGCCTTTCGGTGATCTCGATCTGCCGGAAACAACCATGTGCGAGGTTGCCGGACCGGCTGTACCTCCTTCAGCAACCGTTTGGTAGTAGTAGCCATTTCTTACCGTTGATTTTGGTGATTCCAGGCAGAAACACTCGGTGTTCCATTCTTTCGGGAACTGCCAGCCCTGATATCCCGGCAAAGGTTCGCCAACGGTAGATAATCCGTCGTCAGAAAGCTGGATGATATAGCCTTTTGAAAGGTACAGGTAGCGCTTCCCATCTTTGTCCACCACATGACCCGGGTCGATAAAGCCCGGAAGCTTCAGGTCTACCGGCGCCGACCAGGGGCCTTCCGGCGACTTTGCCGTTACTACCCAGTTGGTTTTATTGGCAGGGAAGTAAATGTAATAAGTGTCTTTATGTTTGATGAGATCCGGCGCCCATACAGAACCTACATTTTGCTTGAGGGCGTAGGTCACCCGCTCCCAGTTTACCAGGTCTTTGGATTTCCAAATCAAGAGTCCCGGATAGTACTCGAAGGAAGAATGGGTCATGTAATAGGTGTCTTTTTCCCTCAGCAAAGAAGGATCAGGATAGTCGCCGCCTAAAATGAGGTTCTGATAAAAAGTTGCTGTAGGAGTTGGTCCATTATTTGGAACAGCTTTTTTCTGCTGAGCATTTGAATAAAGACAAAATGAGGATAAAAGCAGAGCCAGCAAAGTACGCGGGTTAAAAGCAAAATCGGTCATATAAGAGGAGTGAAGAACGAAAGTAGGCCTTTTTTAAATCCTTTAGGCGCATGGTAATTCTTTCTTTACAAAATTAACCAGGAACTGGTTTAACAGCATTGCTCCTGCTATTTTTACCTATCTTGTTTTTATGTTAGATATCGTAATCGAAGCCCGCAAAGCTGCTCTCGCTCCAGGGATGGATGTGAAGCGAATTCTGCCCTTTCGCCTCAAAAGGATGATTGGTCCCTTTATTTTCATGGATCATGCCGGTCCTGTGATGGCCGCACCATCTGCCGTTTCCAATATCGACGTACTTCCTCACCCACATATCGGTTTATCCACGGTCAGTTATCTTTTTGGGGGACAGGTCACCCATCGGGATAGCCTGGGAGTGGAGCAGATTATCCGGCCGGGAGAAGTAAACTGGATGACGGCGGGCAAAGGGATATCGCATTCAGAGCGGTTTGAAGATCCGGCGGCATTGGCAGGAGGGGAGCTGGAGCTGATCCAAACCTGGGTGGCACTGCCAGAGAAAGACGAAGAGACAGATCCGAGCTTTGTAAATTATCAACCCGCTCAACTGCCTGTTTATGAAGAAAAAGGCGTATGGATGCGCCTGATTGCGGGAGACGCTTTCGGCTTGAAGAATGAGGTGAAAACGCACTCGCCCTTATTTTACCTGCATGTTGTTTTACAGCCGGGAGCACACTTCGGTTTACCGAAAGAGCATTCAGAACGTGGCTTTTATATTGCCAAGGGAAGTCTGGAGATTTCGGGTGTTACTTATCCTGCCGGTCAGATGCTGGTGTTTACAAAAGGTGTCGATCCGTTGATTATCGCGAAAGAGCCCACTACCCTCATGCTCCTTGGAGGAGAACCTTTGGGGGAACGCTTTATCTGGTGGAATTTCGTGTCTTCACGAAAGGAGCGTATTGAACAGGCTAAAGCCGACTGGCAGCAGGGCAGAATCGCACTGCCCCCGAATGATAATCTGGAATTTATCCCCCTTCCCGAGGATAAACTAAAAGCTGCGGGAAATCCGCCGCCGGAAGCTTTATCCTGACAAAGATAAATGAAAAAGCCTTCTCACTTTTGGTAGGAAGGCTTTCTTGTTAGTTGTGAAGTTCTATTTCTTTCTTACTGCGTTCACTTCGGCTACTGTGACTGCACTGGCCTTATTACCAAAGTTGTTACGCACGTAGGTTAGTACGTCCGCAATTTGTTGGTTGGTCAGGTGTGTCATGGGAGGCATCGCATTTGAATACATTTCTCCATCAATTTCTACACCCTGCATGCCTTTCAAAATGATATTTATCAGCGCAGGTTTGCTTCCCAACACCTGAGATGTTTTAATTAAAGGAGCGTTCAACCCAGGTACACCTCCGCCGTCCGCCTGATGGCAGGGGAGGCAGTAAGTGGTATAAACAGCCTGGCCCCGGCTCAGCGAGGCCTTAACAGCCGCTGAGGAAGACGTGGTGCTTGCTTTTTGTGTCGTTTGCGGCTTTTTAGTCTGTGCTGAAGCCGATAAAAGGACCCCTGAAACTATTAAAAGCGTTAATAAACTTCTTTTCATCTGTTATTTCTTCTCGTAACTAATTTTATAAATTCTTCCCTTCACATCATCCGAAACGTATAAGGAACCGTCAGGACCTTGTACCAACCCGCAGGGGCGATGCGCTGCTTGTCTTGGAGAGGTAACGGTTTCTACGCCTGCAAAATTGTCTGCGAAGACTTCCCAATCACCGGAAGGAACTCCGTTTTTGAATGGTTGGAACACGACAAAGTATCCCGCTTGTGGTTCTGGTGAACGATTCCATGATCCGTGAAAGGCAATGAAAGCGCCGTTTTTATACTTCTCTGGAAACATATCGCCAGTATAGAATAGTAGTCCGTTTGGAGCCAAATGCGCCGGGTAAGCAGCTACGGGATCTATGTACTGATTGCTTCCCTCTTTTTTACCGTCGCCGCCGTATTCAGGCGCGAGCATTTTCTTTTTCTGCATATGATCGTAATAGATATATGGCCAGCCGGCATTATCCCCTTTTTCAATCTTATACATACATTCAGACGGTAGTTCTACCGCCTGTTTTGTGCTGAAGTGCTGGGGGAACATGTCCAACTGATCACGGCCATGCTGCATCACATAGAGCGAGTTGTCCTGCTTGTTCCAATCCAATCCAACTACGTTCCTTAAACCAGTCGCATATCGCAGCCCTTCTCCATAGCTTTGGTTTAACTTATTTGCCTTGAATTGCCAGATACCCCCAGCGGAATCCAAAATTGGACAGTTGGCCCTTCCCGGAGAATTCTGTCTGCGATCTGATTCCTGGCAGGAGTTGGAGTAGGCGCCAATATTTACATAGATGTTATCCTCATTGTCAAGCACGATGGATTTGGTTTCGTGCTGCCGCCGGTTGATAAGGCCCGTTACTATTTTCTCAGGTTGATCCGGATTTTGCACATTTCCCTGTGCATCTAACTTATATCTGAAAACAGCATCATCAGAGGACGCATATAGGAAATTGTTTTTGTAATAAATTCCGGTACCACCGTAATTCCCAAAGGAAGTCGTTTCTTCAAAAACGCCATCCCGATTTTTGTCAGAAAGCTTTACTATCCCTTTTCCTCCATTCAAGCGGGAAAGTTTAACGTAAAGGTCGCCAGCCGGAGTGATCGCCATATGCCGTGCCCTACCGATATTGTCTGCTGCCACAATCGCGTTAAATCCCTCGGGAAGTTTTAAACCTGAGGTGTTCGACTGGGCATGGAGCGCCCATGGGGCTATTGCCAGGGCTAAGCCCAGGAGTATCTTCTTCGACGTCATTGCCGATGCTTGTTTATTCATTTGCTTCATAGTCATTTCTCCGATGTCTGGAGAAGTAATGGTTTGCTGCTGCAAATTTACTTTTTGTCGGCTCAATTTGACTTTCTATCGGGAATTTTACGCTGCTAGTTCTGGACGATCAGGTGGAATGGGCTAAATAAAAAGGCTGCCGATGATTACCGACAGCCTTTTTGTTTAGCTAAAAGTCAGAATGCCCCTACTGCTTCGGCACCAACCTCCACACAGCTCCATCCCGCTGATCCGTTGATACGTAGATCGAACCATCCGGTGCTTGCTCTACATCCCGGATCCTTGTCCCCAGGTCGATCCTGCCTACTTCTTTTGCCTGATCTCCGTTCAGCTGAACTCGCACCACGCCTCGCGCCGTTAATCCACCAATCAGCATGTTGCCTTTGAAAGCCGGGAACATGTTGCCAGTGTAAAAGGTCATTCCGGAGGGGGAGATCACAGGTGTCCATTTAACTGTCGCATCTGCAAATTCAGGACGCGTTGTGGGATCAGGAATATCTTTTCCGTCATAGTGGGTTCCCCAGGACACCAAGGGCCAGCCGTAATTCTTGCCGGCCTCCGGCATGTTCAGCTCATCTCCGCCTTTCGGGCCCATTTCTGCAACCCAGAGGCGTCCGGTAGCAGGATCAATAGCAGCCGATTCAATATTCCGATGTCCGTAAGAGTAGATCTCTTTTTGCGCATTCGCCTGATTCATAAATGGATTATCCTGTGGGATACTTCCATCCTTGTTGATCCTGATTATCTTCCCCATATGGGTGGCAAGATCCTGCGCCGGATCAAACTTAAAGCGCTCCCCCAGAACCAAAAATAGCTTTCCGTCCTGCGCAAATACCACCCGGGATCCAAAGTGATTCGGCCCTTCCACTTTCGGCTTCATAGAAAAGATCACCTGGAATTCGGTCAATTGATTATTCACCAGCTTTCCCCTGCCCAAAGCGGTAGAGGCCGTATTATTGGGACCTGGCTCTGCATAGCTGAGATAGATATAGCTATTATTTTGAAAGTCTGGATCTACGGCTACATCCTGGAGCCCTCCCTGTCCCTGTGCGTAAACTGCAGGTACTCCCGACACTGGTTCCGACAGCTTGTTGTTTTTATCAAGGATCCGTAAACGTCCTTCACGTTCTGTAACTAATAGTCTTCCATCCGGCAGAAATGCCATTCCCCACGGATGGACCAGATTACTTGCTATCGTTTGTTTCTCTACCTGAGTAGTAGCAGAGCCCGAACCGCCCGTATTCCCGTTGGTACCTGGACTCCCTGCGGTATTTTTGTTAGTACTGCAGGAACAGCTAAATCCGAAAAAAAGGGCAATAGCACCATAGCAGAGGGGGTTAAATAGGATGTTTTTCATAGTTGTAAGGATAGTAGGTGTTGAAACAGTTTTCTTAGAATTCTGTTTGCAGCCCGGTGGAGCTCAGTCTTTTACGGTTGCCGTGTGGCGATAAATGCGGCTTAATGCTCCCTGCTGGAATGTTTTTTGTTTGACTCCGGATAACACTTTAGATACACACACTTAATACACATTTTATGGATCATCCTTTTCTAATTGATGTCGCTTTCGATGAGAGAGTGGAACGCCTGGCAGTGATACCGAACGCTGGCAAATATCGGATACTTAAAAATCAACAAACACTGGCTGTACTGGAAATTGATAATGAAGACTCTTCCTGGATCCACCGGGAGGGGAGTTTCGACAGAAATCTGGTAAAAAGTATTGGAGGCGGAATAAACAGGTTTGTTTTATCGCGGAAAGTGTAGGCGGCTTGTCTTGTATCTGCAAAAGATATCAGAGCAGTGCTATACTGCTCTGATACGTTCGCTAGCAGGGGATCAACCTACTTTAGCAAAGGCCTGTTCGAAATCGGACTTGATATCCTCGATGTGCTCGATACCTACAGAAACCCGGAGCAGTCCCGGAGTAACTCCCGCCGCTAGTTGTTCAGCATCTGATAATTGCTGGTGCGTAGTAGCGGAAGGCTGGATGATCAGCGTTTTTGCATCCCCCAGGTTAGCCAGGTGACTCGCAAGTTCCAGGCTGTCTACAAATTGAATCGCCTTATCTTTTCCTCCTTTTATCTCAAACGATAAGACGGCACCAAAACCGTTTTTCAGATATTTTTTAGCGTTGGCATAGTACGGATTGCTTTCCAATCCAGGGTAGTTTACCTTCTCTACCTGCGGATGGCTTTCTAACCATTTTGCCAGCTCCAGCGCATTATCGACGTGTCTTTGAACGCGTAAAGACAAAGTCTCCAAGCCCTGAAGGAACAGGAAGGAATTGAATGGCGAGCCCGCTGGTCCGAAGTCGCGCAATCCTTCTACCCGTGCCCGGATGATAAACTGAATATTTCCGAAAGGACCGCCGATGCCAAACACATCGTTAAACACTAAGCCGTGATAACCTTCTGAAGGCTCAGTAAACTGCGGGAATTTGCCGTTGCCCCAGTTATAGTTTCCGCCATCCACAATTACCCCTCCAATGCTGGTTCCATGTCCGCCAATCCATTTCGTTGCAGATTGAACCACCACATGAGCGCCGTGCTCCAAGGGGCGGAACAGATATCCCGCCGCCGCAAAGGTATTGTCGACAATCAGCGGTAAATCGTATTTTTTAGAAAGCTCGGCGAATTTCTCGAAGTCGGGAATATTGAAGCCGGGATTTCCGATGGATTCCAGATATAAAGCTTTCGTATTTTCGTCAATCAATTCCTCGAAACTTTGGGGATCATCGCCTTTGGCAAAACGAGCGTCAATTCCCAGGCGCTTAAAGGCCACTTTGAATTGGTTGTAAGTACCGCCGTACAGGAAAGAGGTGGTAACGAAGTTATCACCAGCCTGCATAATATTATTTAAGGCAATAAATTGCGCAGCCTGACCAGATGCTACCGCCAGTGCTGCCACTCCGCCTTCTAATGCCGCCACCCGTTTCTCGAAAACATCGGTAGTAGGGTTCATAATGCGGGTATAAATGTTTCCGAACTCCTTCAAGGCGAATAAGTTAGCGCCATGTTCGGAACTGTTGAACACATACGATGAGGTTTGGTAAATAGGAACCGCCCGCGAACCGGTGGTCGGATCAACTTCTTGTCCTGCGTGCACTTGCAGGGTTTCGAATCTCAAATTTTTTTCTGACATAGTATAAGTTTTGGTTTTAGTGTGCCTATGGCAAATATAGAAGATTAGGCCTCTTTTCCTCTGAAAAATAAGGAACAAGAGCAATGCTTACGTTTTTGATAAAAAAGTTTTTCATCGGGAAAGAAGCGACAAGACAATGCTCAGGAAGATCGAGAGATGATTTCTGAGTGCTGTTTTGAGGTGACTCAATGCGGTCGATAATTGGTTTTCTACCGTTCTTTTAGAGATCTGCAGACGGCTCGCAATCTCGTCGTTCGATAAATGATCCATCCGGCTCAAGAAAAAGATCTCCCTGCATCTTTTAGGGAGTGGCGTCAGGTACTCGCGCAATATTTTAAAAAAATCGAACTCCAGGTGCCGAAGTTCTCCTTCATTGCGGGTGGCCAGCGTGTCGAATACCTCATAATCGTCTACCAGCACCAGCGGTTTTTTCGATGACCGGCTGCGGTTTAAATACTGATATCGCACCGCAGTGACCAAGAAATGGGGGAAGGAATCGACCACTAACTGATGCCTCCGTTGCCAGATATTTAGAAAGATGTCGTGCACAATTTCCTGACTGACTTCCTGATCTCGGCTTAGCTTAAAAGCCGTCGCATACAGCTTTGTCCAATAGCGGTCAAAGAGCATACGGAGCGCATTCGGATCGTCCGCCTGCACTAAATTCCAGAGCTCGTTATCATTATAGGAAGAGTAGGTCATAAATTGGTTCCCACAAGTAACAAAAATTATGACCGAAATGCAATAATAAGAGGGTTCAAATTTTTTTTGAAAAAGTGTGTGAGTAGGTCCCGAAATCTTACACTATATAATTACGAAGCCAATATGACCGAACAAGAATACCTCAAACTAGCCAAAAAGTACCTGGCGGGAGAAGCAAGTCCCGAAGAATACGAGTTGTTGCGCCGTCACAATGAAAATTTTCAGTTGTCTGAAGACGACTGGACACCGGAGATGGGAGAGAAGGAGCTCATCTACCAGCAACTAACAGAGTCGGTATTCGATGGCGTTGAAGCAGGCTTGCAGAGACGGAAGCTGTGGACGAGCTACGGGCGGATAGCTGCTGTTCTTCTGGTATTTCTTGCTGTGGGGATAGTTTTTTGGATGAGGAAAGGAGCTGCATCTGCTGAAATAGCGAAAGCTCCTGCGAAAGGAGAGAAAATTAAACCGGCAGGAAACGTGGCTTATCTAACCTTGTCCGATGGCTCTAAAGTAAGTTTAGGTGAAGGTGAAGCAAAGCTAGGGATAGAACATGGCATTCAGTTGAAGAAGGGAGCCGACGGATTATTGCTCTACGATCTGAGCCACGCTAATCCGGAAATCCGCGACAGCGAACCGGTTTACAATACGCTCACTACCCCCAAAGGAGCACACTACAGGCTGATTTTGGCTGATGGAACTAAGGTTTGGCTGAATGCCAGCTCCTCCATCACCTTTCCGGTTACTTTTTCTGGTGATACCCGCGACGTGGAACTTAGCGGCGAAGCCTATTTCGAAGTGGTTGAGAACAAGCATAAACCATTTACAGTGAAAACAAAGCGGACGGAAGTGAAGGTACTCGGTACTCACTTCAATGTTTCCGCTTACGCGGACGATCCCATTACCCGTACAACGCTGCTGGAAGGCTCGGTACAGCTCAAACATGGAACGCAGGCTGCATTGCTGCTGCCCGGGCAAAAGGGAGAGGTGGCAGAAGGAAATCCTGCCCTGCGGGTAGCAAAAGCGGACCTTCAGGAGGCGGTAGGCTGGAAAAACGGACTGTTCATTTTTAGAGACGAAAATATTGTGGAAGTAATGAAAAAAGTAGCCCGCTGGTATGATGTGCAGGTTGAATTTGAAGGAAATGTGAAAACCAAGGCCTTCGGTGGAACTGTATCTCGGTTTAAAGACATCACCGAAATTCTGGATCTGATGCAACTGGCTGGGGGCATTCATTACAAAATAGAAGGAAGGAGGGTAGTCATCATGGATTGATTTATTACTTAGTAACGAAATACTCGTGCGCGCTTCGGCAAGCGGGTAGTTCTCTCAACATCAAACGCCAATTAATCATCGAAACCTAGTTAAATGAATGAAAACTTACATGCTTACAGAAGAGGACATCTCCGTTCTGTAAAAACCAATTACCAATTAGCTATGAAACTAACTTTCTTCCTGTGTCTTTTCGCCTTTTTGCAGGTAAGTGCATCTTCACTGGCTCAGAAAATAAGTTTGTATAAAAACAAAGCCACTTTAAAAGAGACGCTCGACGAGATTCGTGTGCAAAGTGGATATAACATCTTTTACGATGCAACTTTGATAAAAGACGCGCATCGCGTGAGTGTACACCTTCAAAATGTACCGCTCGAGGAAGCATTGAAAAAATGTCTTGCCGGACAGAATTTGAACTTTGTCATTAAACAGAACACCATCATCATTACCCCGCTTGCGGACAAAGTTGAGCAGTCCCAACAGCGCGTCAAAATAAGCGGCTTGGTGGTAGACGACAAAAAGGAACCTCTCATCGGGGTAACGGTGAGGGTAAAAGGTACTAACATTGGTGCCGTTACCGGGATGGATGGCCGCTATACTATCGACGTCCCGACTCAAAACTCAACCCTTGTTTTTACCTATCTCGGTTTTGCTACCCAGGAGATCCGTGCAGACAGAGCCGTAATCGACGTGACATTGATGCCGGATGCATCAGTGTTGAATGAGGTGGTAGCTATTGGTTACCAAACTATTAAACGCAAGGATTTGACCGGCGCCTCTGCTTCTGTTAGCGGGAAGGATTTGAGTACAGTACCTGTTACTACCGCTGCCCAGGCCCTTACCGGAAGAGCTGCAGGTGTTAATGTGGTGACACAAAGCGGAGCTCCGGGGGCTCCAGTAAATGTTATCATCCGTGGAGGGACTTCCATCACGCAAAGCTCTGAACCGCTTTACATTGTGGATGGCTTTCAAATGCCTGATGCACTGCGTAACGTGGATATCAACGATATCGAAAGCATCGACGTGATGAAGGATGCATCGGCAACTGCAATCTATGGAGCCCGCGGTTCTAATGGAGTGATCCTCATCACTACGAAATCGGCAAAATCAGGGAAAACACAGGTTTCTTTCAACTCCTACATGGGGGTCGAAAGACTGGGTAAAAAGCTGCCCACCCTGAATGCACTAGACTATGCAAAGTATCAGTACGAGTTCCAGGTGCTGGGCGGAAATGAAGGCAGGTGGGCATCTTATTTTGGAGGGGACATAGCAGCTCCTGATTTTTACAACCAGGCTTATAACCGAATCAACAACGAGTACGGCTCTCGTTCAACCATTGATTGGCAGGACGCCGTATTTGGCGGATCTGCTTCTACCCAGAACCATAACCTCAACATTAACGGCGGTACCGAGAAGACACGCTTTATGCTGAGTTACAACAATACTTCGCAAAACGGGATTATCGACAAATTTGGTTATGCCAAAAACGGTGTAAGACTGAAACTGAACCACGAGTTGTTTAAAGGTGTCCGCGCAGACGTGAATACGCATTTTTTAGATTCGAAGCTGGAAGGCGGTGGTTCTTTGGGTGGAGCCTTGAAGATGACGATCCTGCAACCGGCAACCGGAGGTATACGGTATACTGATGCACAACTCACCGGAGCAGATGTCAGCAACGATATGCTGGCTGTGGATTCTCAGTATGATATTTATAATCCAATTATCACCAACGATGCGGTAACGGACGTCGACAAGTTGAGGCAGCTGGTGGCGAATGCCGGTCTTGAATTTGATTTTACCAAAAACCTAAAGTTCCGCAGTGCAGGAAGCTACCAGTGGCGCCAAAGAAGAGAGGATTACTGGGATGACGGTCGTACCCGCACTGCTCAGAACAATCTGGGCCCCTACGGCTCCCGCAACAATTCCGAAGGATTTAACTGGCAGATTACCAACACGCTCGACTGGGGTCGGGATTTCTCAGGACATCAGTTGAATGCACTTCTGGGGCAGGAGACGGTTTACAGCGAGAACCTTAATCTGAACAATTCTTATTTCGAATTCCCACGGAACAATTTCGGGCTCGACAATGTGAGCATGGCTTCCAACAATAAGAATACCTACGGGTCGGGGAGAGGCAGGAGTGGAATTGTCTCCTTCTTTGGCCGCGGATCCTATAGCTATAAAGGGCGTTACACCGCCAACTTTACTTTGCGGGCAGACGGTTCTTCCAAGTTTTCGGAAGGCAATAGATGGGGATATTTCCCTTCTGTAGCAGCGGCCTGGAGGATATCTGACGAGAAGTTCATGTCCGGACAAAAAGTGATCAACAACCTGAAACTACGGTTTGGCTACGGAACTTCCGGAAATAACAACATCGGGGATAATATGTATGCTACCGATTACGGAGCCGACAGTTATGCCATCGGCGATGCTAATTTTCCGACACTTGTTCCGAGTGATATCCTCGGAAATCCCCGCGTGAGCTGGGAAAAGATCATTTCCAGCAACCTGGGGTTGGATGTGGATGTCTTCAACAGTCGTTTAAGTATGGCAATCGATCTGTACAACAACGAGTCTAACGACCTGCTGATTAGAAACAGAATTGCCTCTTCTACCGGTTACAATTACCAGTTCCAGAACATCGGAGCGATCCGCAACCGTGGCGTCGAACTCGTGCTGAACAGCAATAATATCCGCTCGAAAGATGTTAAGTGGAACACCAGTTTCAACATTGGCTTCAACAGATCGAAAGTGCTATCTATTTACGGCCAGGACGATGAAGATTTCTTTTATCAGAATTACGAGAGCCGGGTAGACTACCTGGTGCAGGTAGGCAAGCCATTGGGCCAGATGTACGGGTATAAGTACGATGGGGTGTATACCACAGACGATTTCATTCAAAATACCGACGGGACATATAAGCTGAAAGACGGAGTTCCCAGAGCGAAGAGCAACAGCAACGGAACCAATGTCAAACCAGGTGATGTGAAATACGTTCCTACTGCCGGCGAAACAGACAGCAAGGGCAACCCGGTTTGGTCCACTAACGATCGTACGGTTATCGGGAATGCACAGCCTAAATTTCAGGGAGGTTTTACCAATACGTTCGGCTACAAAGGCTTCGATCTGTCCGTATTCATGAACTTCACGGTAGGCAACGATATCTTCAATATGAGTTCTCAGCGCTTTATTGGTCCTTACCTGCCCAACCAGAATACGCTTCAGGTGATGAACAACCGCTTCATCCTGGTAGATCCCGCTACTGGTCGTGAAACCACCAGTCTGGCGCGACTAGCAGAACTGAATCCGCAACAGTATGACAAAAAAGCGATGTGGAGCCTGCATGCCGATAACCGGATCGCCATTACGGATGCACTGGACTACTACGTGGAGGATGGTTCCTTCCTTCGCATTGGAACGGTAACACTAGGTTACACGCTTCCTAAGTCCTTGTCGCAACGGGCTAAAATCAACAATGCCCGGGTGTATTTCACGCTCAATAACTTGCACACGTTCACTTCCTACAGCGGTTACGATCCGGAAGTGGCTGCCAATGCAAGCCTGTTGACTATGGGAGTAGATAACTCTGCCTATCCAAGGGCAAAAACAGTAGTATTTGGTCTCAACCTAACATTATAATCTTAGTGAGAATGAAAAAGACATTAATCCAATCATGTGTTGCAGTAGCGTTGCTCGCTACCACCACCTCCTGCGAGAAGTTTCTCGATATGCCCTCGCAAACGAAGTTTGACAGCGAGACCCTCTTTACCACAGTCGACAGGGCCGAAATGGCGGTAGTGGGTTGTTATCCTCAGACATTTAACCGCGAGTTCTATTACCAGCTGGGCATGGGTACCGACGAATGTATGTCTACCGAAGGGGAGACCAATAGTAAGAACCAGATGTCGAACTACGTTTATACTACTTCGAACATCCCTACATCTACCTATACCGCCATGTACGCGGGAATTGAATACGCGAATGTGGCTATCAAAGGACTCCAGACCATGGAGGTAGTTGCGGAAGCGGATCGCAAAAAAGTGGACATGCTGCTCGGGGAAGCCTATGCGATCCGGGCCATGAATTACCTGAACGTGCTTCGTTTTTTTGGTGACGTGCCTTATTCCACCACTCCGGTTGCTGAGTCTGGCATATTTAGTTCTCCACGGGTAAGCCGTGATGTGATTTATGATGGCTGTATCGAAGATTTGCAGAAAGCGGTGGAGCTGTTACCCTGGAAAAGCGCTGGCATGGTAAGCACGCCTGAGCGGTTTACCAAAAACGCGGCTTACGGAATGCTCGCCAGGGTAGCACTGTACGCCGCCGGTCATTCCCTGCGTTGGGACCTGAACACTTATTCCGAATCTTCGGTGAAGATTGCCCAAAGACCTGACGCATCCCGCGTTAAGGAGTTGTATAAGATCGCCGCTGATGCCTGCAAGGCAGTGATCGATCGGGGAGAGAATAATTTGCTTCCCAAGTTTGAAACGGTATTCCGGGATCTCATTACTGGCAAATACAATAACGAAACCATGCTGGAGTACGGACAGTGGGGCAATAATAATAACGGCTCGGCGGCCGGATATACCAACGGAATTTTTATCCATACCAGCAGTATGTTTGGTAAGAGTCAGCCTGCCATGGCGGTGGTGCCCACCTATTGGTACGATTTTGCAGCAAACGACCTTCGCCGCGATGTGACCATTGCCAACTACGGCATCAACAGCGACAACTCTCGCCTGATGAATTCCTACTCGAGCAATACCATTGGAAAGTTCAGAGCTAATTGGGGCAAAAGCCTGGGCACTGCTATCAACCGCCGGGATATTAACTGGCCTGTGCTGCGGTATGCTGACGTGCTGTTGATGTACGCGGAAGCCTTAAACGAATACCATAATGGTCCTACGGCCGAAGCCATCGATGCTTTTGAGGAGGTGCGGACAAGAGGATTCGGAGGAGATGCTTCTAAAATTGGAACTACACCAACCGACTATCGGGGATTTCGGCAGGCGATTGTAGACGAGCGGAAGTTTGAGCTGGGCTTTGAGTCCTGGAGAAGAACCGATCTGGCACGCTGGGGTATTTTGTATGAGACCCTTACGGAGACCAAAGCGAAGTTGATCAGGATGGCAAAACGGGAAGGTGAATATGCTGATATCGACGGATACCGGGTGTACAAGAAAGAGATTGCCACCAGCTTTGAAGACCCGGTTGTCGCCATCCCTTACACCGGATATAAGACAATGTCGAAAGCCGACTCCACGCAAAAGGTAAAAGAAGGTTTTGTGGTGCTGAGAATGCACGGAGCATCACCGCTAAACTCGGTAGGAATTATGACACCGAATGCGGCTTTCATTAATAACCTGTATCGTGGTCTGGAAAAAGAAAAAGTAGAAATACTGCCTTTAGCCACTACCATGATCGATGTAAATCCTGCCCTGCGGGACCAGCAACATCCGAAATATTAATTATTCCGGGATCAACACAACAAGCCGAATGCAGCAATGCCTTCGGCTTTTTTTATGGAGATTCCTCTACTTTTCCGGGCTAAGGCTCCAGTCGTCCGTGCGGAAGGGAACCGCTGGCAAGCCTTCCTTATTGATCAGGTTGCCATCCGGATTATCGGCCCAGGCATAACGAACGGCAACAGGTGTCCTGACCTTCCCGGAACTTACGATCACTTCATTTCCAAGGATCATTGCCTCCGCCCAGTAGAACTTCCGGTCGCTGCCGGCAATGGCAAAACCTTTTAACGGACCAGCTCCCCGAAGGGCAAGGCCGGAGCCGATTTCGCTAAAACGCAGCCTTATCTTATCGCCCTCTATTTTTTGTTGTTGAAAGAGGGGCCCCGATGATTGCACCGGCTGCTTGTAGACTTTGTTCTTTGCCACTAAAGCCAGCCTTCTGCCTACTTCGTGTTTATTTTTGGGATGAATATCTCCGGCTTCTCCGATGTCGATAATACAAGCCATCCCCGTATTCGCTTGGGATAGAGCCATCGTTTGCGCTTCCCGAAGTGCCGCCCAGTTGCTTTCTGCAGGCTCAACTTTGCTAGGCAGGTAGTTAGCGAGTTGCACATACAGAAAGGCCAGATTACCCTGTTTCCACCTGTTTCTCCAGTCTTCCATCAACATCGGAAATAGACTACGATAGGCTAGGGGATCTGAAACGTTGTCCTCGCCCTGATACCAAAGAAAGCCCTTTAATCCGTAGGGAATCAGGGGATGAATCATCGCGTTGTAGAGATAGTTAGGATAACGATGGTAATTGTTAATTTTAGGAATAGCGGGCTCCAGGTCTTTCATGTATTTCCAGTTGCCTGCCAAGCTGATGTTGGTTTTGCCATCCGTAAGATACATCTGCGAGGCAGGCGGATGGAAGCCGCCGCCGCCCCAAAGAAAGGCCATACGCACAGCAAGTACATTTTTCCCAGGCTTCAGGTGACCCGGCGGAATCCTGTAGCGGTGTGAAAGATTAGCGTTCCAAACGTTTCTACTGATCTCGTGACCGTTTATGTAGAGCGAATAATTCATTTCCGGACGCCCCAGTTCTACATGCAGCTCTTTTCCGGCCATGCCTTCCGGCAGTTCAAACGTTTTTCGCATCCAGACCATGCCTTCGTAGAAGGGGATAGGCCAGTCTTTCAGCGTATTGGGCATAGGGAGTTCGGGCCATTCTGAATCGTCAAAACTTACTTGTGGGATCGTTTTATCCCTGAGGTTTTTAGGATGGTAAACAATGTCCCAAAAGCGGATCAGATCCAGGCTGTCTTTTATAAAATGCTTCTCCGTCACCGAGTCGTTTTGAAGGACGATCTTTCTGCTTGACTCTGATCTGAGTAATTGTTCTCTGCTCGTCCAGGCCTCCACGGGAGTACCACCCCAGGTCGACTGAATAATCCCGATAGGTATCTTCAAATCGGCCTGAATCGATTTGGCAAAATAGTACGCTACGGCTGAGGCAGTTTTTACATGCACAGAATCCATAGCCTTCCAGGAGCCTCCTTTCACATCCTCCTTTACTTGCACGCTTTTGTCGTGCGGGACGATGAAAAAACGTATGTTCGGGTAGTTAGCGGCTTTAATTTCTGAGCCTGCATTCATTGATTGCTGCACCTGCCATTCTATGTTCGACTGACCAGAAGCGAGCCACGCATCGCCAATTAATACCTCTTCAAATCGGATAGCAGGTACGGGCTGGCTTCCTTCATAAACGGTCATCACATACGGCCCCCCGGCTTTCATTGCTGGCAGCTGAAGCTTCCATTTACCGTCTGGTCCCGCCACTGCCTTAACCCGGTTTTTTCCCAGCTCTACCACGACCTGACTCCCTGGCGCTGCGCTTCCCCAAACCGGAATATCGGCTTCCCTTTGCAGTACCATTCCTTGCCCAAATAGTTTCGGGAGCTGTACCTGCGCATGAGTTTGGACAGATAGCAGAAGCAGCAGCATGCTGAGCGCTACAGGCAAGTAGAATTGCTGTTTAGCTAGCTTCATGAAACGGATAACTAATTTTTTTAAATCCATAGATTACACTTTTTAGTGGAAGCAGGGCTTCTGCTGTCAGGCAGGATTAGTCGTCGGCTCATAATATAGGGTTACTGCCCCACTACGAAAGGTTTTCGTCTTTATAAGGCTGAAACTAGTCCTGTTATGTACGTTCTCAAATAATGGCAATCCGCGTCCGGCAATAACCGGGTGAATGCAGAGCTGAAATTCATCAATGAGATTAAGGTTCATCAATTGAATGATTAAACTCCGACTACCCACTAGAATATCTTTACCCGCTTGCTGTTTGAGTTCCGAAACTTCCTGTTCCAGCGATCGGCTGGCCAGCGTCGCAGTTTCCCACTCTACATCCGCTAAGGTACGGGAAAATACAATTTTTGGTAGTTGGTCCATTTTCACTGCGAATTCGTCTGTTGCTTTGTTTCCTGTGGGATTCTCCACCACCGTTTGCCAGTACTTCATGAGCTGGAAAGTGATTCGCCCATACAGGACAACGCCTGAATTAGCTAAGAGATCAGCATAATGTTGATGTATTTCGTCATCCGGACTTACTGCTGTATGATCGCTAAACCCATCAAGCGTCATGTTGATTCCTGCAATTAGCTTTCTCATATATTAGGTTTTAATGGTTCTATAGCATAAGCTTAGGCTTTTTCTGCTGTTTCAATTGATGTAATTGCAAACCTTGGTTCTTATTGGCTGTCTACGATGTAATTCAGTTCCGTTACGCCGGAAGTAAACTGCCGGGTACTGAGAAGTTTTAGATTCACTTTCTCATTGATGTCGGCAAACAATGGAATTCCCCGCCCAAGAATAATTGGATTCATAAATAGCCAGTAGCCGTCAATTAAATTCTGTTGCATCAGCGAATGTGTGGCTGTCGGGCTGCCAAAAAGCAAGATGTCCTGACCTGGCCGCTGCTTTATCTCATTTATCCTGTCGGAGAGCTTATCGTTAATGACTTCTATGTTCGTCAATCCAGCTTCGCTCATCGTTTTCGACAAGACGATTTTATGAACCTGGCTGTACCATTTCGAATGTTCGATATCGTGCTTCGTTGCGGTAGGCTGGTCAGCTGCGGTGGGCCAGTAGCTTTCCATCATCTGATAGGTTACCCGTCCGTATAATGCGGTGTCGCCTTCACTTATCCGCTTCCCAACAAAATCAAAAATTTCTTCGTCAACTTTAATCCAGTCCATTTCGCCATTTGGGCCGGCAACAAAACCGTCCAGCGATACGTGCATGAAGGAGATTATTTTTCTCATTTTTCGTAATCTTTAGGTCTCAAAGTTGCCTGTTTAGGTGCAGGTAAAAAGAGTGTAAACGCGACGTTTTACCGGGTGATTCGCGGCAAGATCACCACTGGACGAGATGTCAGCCCTGATCTTCCACCGCTAAGACCAGATCCCTGTTGTTCTCTACGCCTGTTTTTTAGTAGTCTTCTTCCGGTAAGAGATCCGGATTGTAAACGATCTCCCAAAGATGACCGTCAGGATCTTGAAAATAACCTGCATAACCACCCCAAAAAGTATCCGTAGCAGGTTTAATGATTTTGGCTCCCGCCTTTTCGGCAAGATCCATTACCGCATTTACTTCTTCTTTGCTCGTCAGATTGTGGCCAATAGTAAACTCTAACGAAGAAGGAGCTTGTAGAGGAATACCAGTGTCATTCGCTATACTTTTTCTTGGCCAGAGCGCTAACTTCAAGCCGCTTTGTAAATCGAAAAATGCGACCGCACCGTGTTCAAATTCCTTCCCGATAATTCCTTCGGTTGTTAATCCTAGTCCGTTTTGATAAAACTCAACCGACTTCTCCAGATCCGCCACGCCTAATGTGAGTACTGAAATTCTTGGTTTCATATTTTCCAGGTCTAATTTAACGGTTTATAAGGTAGGGACATTTATTAAGTTAACTTATAAGTGTATCGATCGCTGTTTGTCGCGCATCTGCAACTATTACTATGTCCTTCAGTAGGTCCATTGTCAATTTACCTTGTCTGCGTCCGTTGAAATTACCGTCGACGGTTAGTATATAACCAGCGAGGCCGTCGGCCGAGGCTTAATGTTTCTACAATGTTTAGGGGCTGTTTTTTATTTATTTAGATAATGTTCTACCTCTTGTAGTTTGAAGGAAACCGAAGTCCCGCCAACAGCAAGACAAGCACTTGGAAGCCCAAACTCTACCTTAAAAAAAATTTGGTCCGTTTCAAAGCCAATTCTTAATTCATCCATTTCATAATCACGGATTGGTTCTGCCCCCTCTAAGCATTCTTTATTTTCAGGGTCTTCTAAGAGCTTCAGATACTCAGTCTTTATTTTTTGGTTTATTTGTTTGAGCAAGTCGCTTTGTTTTTGGTTGAAGAGCGCTGAATTTGCGATCTTCTTATATCTACCTGCCTCTAATTTATAGAGGTCATTTTCATAGCTATAGCGGCCCTTGAAATCAGGTGTACCAGTCGAGATGGTTCGGTAATTCTTATATGAACAGGTTTTGATGATTATCGGGTCTTCAGATTCAGGATTCTTTTCCTCTTTCTCTTCGCAAACCGCCGTAAAGCTAGAAGGCTTTGGCTCATCCCCAATCTGTTTTTCTTCCGCTATCTTTTCTTCGCTGATTTTTTCCTCTGTCGGGGGTGGAGTCGTTTGTGTACTGATTGTTGCCTCTGCTGGTGCTGATTTGCTATCTCCGCAGTTTGTTAAAAGGAATGAAGATGCAATTGCAATTAATATTCTCTGATAGTTTTTCATCTTACTTGAAGGTGAATTTAGTCTTCTTGAACTTGTCTTAATGTTAAGGCTTTGCGAAGATGGCGGATAGAAAGCACGTCATTGTCGCTTGCCACAATACTAAGTTAAATGTAGAAGATTGAGATGAACATACCCAGCCATTTTTGCAAAGGTGATGTTACCAGCTGCTTTTCTTTCAAAATGAACGTTTTGGAGATTTGCGATGGGCGGGATCTTCAGTATTAATGTTTATCGAAGCACTGAACTTATCGCATACGCGAAGCCGTCTGTAGGGAACGTAACCCCGACTATTGCAAATGTGCTGTTATGGACGGTGCTTTCCGGGACGTATCCATTCGTTTTATCGAGTTTGTTATGCGTATTCAGTTTTTGTTCTATTAGGTTTTAACAATATGATTGCTATAAAGATTGAACATAAAATGCATATGATGTCTGCCATGATTACAAAAGCTTCTTGATTTTTTGCTACCCAGAAAAAATAATTTGTCTGCCAAATGACGGTGTAAATAGTTAATAAAAGCAAAACTCCGCGAGGTATTTTGTTGTCTACCCACTTTGGAATCTTAAGTAGATGTCTGTGGAAAAATAATCGCCTGCAAAATTGTATTATTGTTGTAGTGGCAATAGTCAGTGTCACCAGAGCCGGAAACATGTAATTAGAAAACGTTAGCGCGCTAACAGGTGTCTGAGTAAAACAATCAAAGAAAACCAGTAATCCTTTAGTGGAAACAGAAAAAGCAACAAGTGAAATTAGTGTTACTGATCCAAGTATTTCAAATGTTCTGCCCATAAATAATTCTGGCTGTCACTTACTTTAATGTATCAAAATTCGTTGTCGTCTTTAAGCCTTGGCTATAACGGTTAGTGTTGATACGGTGCCTGGTTGGTAGCACTTCCGTATCGAGCTCCACTAAAGTAACTAAAAAGCAGAGAACTTTGAGAACCACGTCAACTGGGCATGATTTGAATCGGTATTAGATGTAATTTATCTGTTTTTTAACATTTTATCTGTTTCAGCCTTGGCTTTCCAGCAAGCAATGTCGCTTCCAACCGCAATAGTTTCAGGTGCAATATTGCTTTCAATGCCGTCGACACTAGTTTCAACTAATCCGTCTCGTAAGTTAGTCATGTAATACCAGTCTCTTGGCTTGTTAACTAACTTAAAGATATAAGTTCTAAAACTGAAAGTTGCCTTTACTGAAACTCTATTCAAGATTGCTTTTGTGTCAACATCTGTAAAACTAACAACTGTGTCTACGGATATTTTGCAATCTATTTGATAAAACTCACGTAGACTGCCAGTGTTTCTCTTCCATTTTTTCAATGATGTCGTTCGCTCTTTTTGAAAAGAAAATTTGAATTCCGATAAGTCTATGCTCTTAAACCTCTCAAATTGTCGAAGCTGTGCATTCCCAGTATAATTCTCTACCTTCAATATCCGCTTATCCCGTTCAATATCTTCTTTGAAGTCAAATGAATTATCTGTCGGCTGAAAAGTCGATAATAGCAGAAATAATATTATCAGATTGAATGTAGCCACTGGGTTTCTTTAAATTACACCTAATATTAAAGCATTGCTGTCAGGCGTGGCATTGGCAGCAGTGCAAACCGGTAAAGATAATCAGATGCCTTGTTATTCGTCAGCTACATAGTTCCATTCCTGCCACGCTTGCAGCAATGGTATAGGTAGGCACTTTTGATTTTTCCTAAAGAGTTCCACCTTCCGGCCAGTTTTTCCAATGAGTATTTGGTGTATGAGTTGGTCTATAAGCTGCAATGCTTCCAGTTTTCAAAACTTCAGCTATTTGCTTAAAAGTCTCGTTTTCGCTGGGTAACTCACCATTAACAACGTCTGGATGAAACCAGTCATGAAGTTCTATTATTCTCGGAAGGTCGTTTGGAACTCTTTCACGTATTTCAGTTTCGGTCGCAACAAGTTTCTCGTGATGTAACGCGTCAAGCAATCTAAGGAACTCAAACGCATTTATCCTTATTTCATCCTCAATGTCAATTCCTGAAGATTTGTATTGATTTCTATCTTGAATGAGAGGCATAAGGCTTCCTCTTAACTTAAAACTATCACAGTCTGGATTAAGGTAAAAGCTTTCCTCGTCGTCAAAAGTGCTACAATCATCAGCATCGTCTGTCAGGTAAAGGAAATTTTCATTTCGGGTGCCTGGTTCGTAGCTCAAACAATTTCCATAGACATGCAAGCAATTTGTAATTCCATTATGTCCACCACCTCGATAACTAAAACCAATAGCTTCTATAACAATTACCCAGCGTTTGTCATCTCGATAAGCGGTAAGTTTCGTACCTGCTGGATATACGTAGCCATTATCCAACATTGGAAACGTAAATTCAGAATTGCATTTGTCTAACTGGTCTAAAATTTCTTCGCTCTTAATCATTTAGGTGTTACATTGGCCTAGTTATAATGGGCAAATATAAAAGCAGTAGCAGTTTGGAAGAAATATCCTTTCAAACCGCTATTGCTTTTATACAGTGTTAGCAACTTTTCTTTATTTATTCGATATGAGAGAATAGTTTGTTTACAATCTTCCAATCATTATTGATTTTAACTAATGATAGATAGTCATAATAATTATATCCAAGCATAGGAACATGTAATTTGGCTATGGCAATTTTCCCCAGAATTTCTATTCCAATAATTTTCATTTTGAAAGTCTCGTTCAAATCATTAGGGCTTTGTCTATTTTCAACTCCTTCGAGATATTCCTTTACACTTTTTAAATAGTCAACATCTTTGATATCTCCATACATATAAACATTTTCATGGAAACAGGTTGTAAGTTTAGCTATATCTCCATAAAAAATACCTTCGAAGTAAATAGTTATTAAACCTTCTATTTCTTCTATGTTTTTGCTATACATGATTTATTTCTTTAGATAGAATGTCCAACTGTGTGCCCTCCGGCTACGTTAATGGTTTCTCCTGTTACAAAATCGGAAGTAGCCAAGAAATAGGCTGCTTCTGCAATTTCATGAACTTCTCCAATTCGGTTTAATAAATGCAGTCCTGCCAAACTATCAGCATCTTCTACACCCATTTTCCCTTGTAACGGACTTCTTATTATTCCAGGAGCAATAGTGTTCACTTTGATGTTGTTTTTCCCGAACTCTGCTGCCAATTGCCTTGTCAAAGAGTGGATTGCACCTTTGGTTGTTATCGGGGCTGTTGCCGGGAATCCGCCTATTGCGTGTTCTACTAAGACCGTCCCGATATTTATTATAGAGCCATTTCCTTGTTTTACCATCTGAGGAATAACTGCCTGCGAAGTGAAATACGTTCCTTTTAAGTTAACACTCCAATAAAAGTCTAAATCTTTTTCTTCAACATCTAAAAAGGGTTTAGGTGCAAATATTCCTGCATTATTGACCAAGACGTCAATAGTATTGAATTTATCTAATGCTACATGTACCAGTTTTTGACCAGTTTCTTGTTTACTGATATCTCCAACTAAATACACAGCATTTTCAGGAGAGCCTAATTCTTTAAAAGTCCTTTCCAAATTCTCTTTGTTAGAAGAATTCATCACTACATTACTTCCTCGCTCAATGAAGTATTTAGAAATTCCTTTACCAATTCCTGTGGATGCTCCTGTAATAATTACTGTTTTGTTTTTCATTTTCTTACTTTTTAATTCCTAAATACTGCTTCCCGTTGACGCCCCAATTTCCCAATGGTATTTCTTCAATAACCACATGGGTTGTTTTAGGGTCCTTATTGAGTATGTCAACAACCAACTGTGTGGCTCCTTCGATCAGTAGACGTTTCTGATCTTTTGTTACTTGTTCGTCAGTAACTTTAATGTTAATGTATGGCATAGTCTTTCTACTAGATTAGTTACCATACAAAGCTGCAGTTAGGAAAAATAATTAAGAAGGAGGCATGTCACTTCCTTCATGTGAGGTATGTCACATGAAGGAAGCAATAGGGGAAATGAATTAGGAATTTAGTCTACTAAGTGTTTCTCTCGAAACACCCAGGTAGGCTGCTATCATTTTTTTAGGAACACGTTGAAAAAGTTTTGGATACTGTTCAAGGAGTAATTCATACCGTTCTTTAGCCGAATTCTGTAATAAGGATATGATTCTATTTTGAAGGGCAATTCGACCAATTTTACTCTTTTTAGCCCAAAATCGCTCCATTTTATGCATTCCGGCAGTTAATTTTTCTCTGTTTTCAAAAGTTATATATAACAATTCACTGTCTTCGATACAGTCAATAAAAGTTTTTGATTTGGTTTGTTTTACGTATGATTCATAATCAGTAATCCACCAATTCTCCATTCCAAATTGAAGAATATGTTCTTTTCCATTATTATCAATAAAAAAGGTTTTTAAACAGCCTTTTATTACCCAATATTCTTTATTAACAATCTCTCCTTCCTGAACTATATACTGGTGCTTCCGTTTTCTTACCAGTTCAAAATGACTCAAAATGAAATCAAATTCTTCATCAGTAAGGCTGATTATTTCTTCGATATGCTGTCTAAGAGGATGCGTCATTTCAATTGCAAGTAACGGTTAAGGCTTGTCGCAGTTGCGGAATTGTTTATTCTTCGCTCTCAAGCCAGCACTAATGTAGTAGAAAGCTGAGAAATGACATAACCACGGACTCCGCAATTGCAACAGAGGCTATGTTAGCAGCTAATTATTTTAGTATGTAGTTATGACTATAAGTCCATTAGGCGCATTTTCACCATATATACTTTTGGCAACAGGTCGGTTAATAATATTTATACCTATAATTTTATTTAATTTGATGTTTTGAATCATGTTATATGCCTCTTTACGAAAGATTTGTTTTCCATTAACAATTAAAACGGGCTCGCCGCTTTTGGGCGCAATGTCAGCCGTTACAATTACAGGTGGCTGTTGATATTTCCTTTTCGCTTCTCCAAAATATTCTTTGATTAACTTTTTTGATTGAGTTCCTTTTGTTTGAAGAATAACAACGCCTGTCGGTGGTATACAAAGAATCGCGTTACTGATTGTGGTTCTGTCAATGTAGTTAATACCAGTTAAATCCTGAGTTTGATACTTTGAAAGTAGAAAAGACAAGGAGTCTATTGGAATAACATGACCATTCAAAACGTAAACAACTTCGTCGTCGATCTCTGCTCCAGGAAAGGTCGCTGAAATCCAAGCGTCTACATAATTTTTTGTCAAAGTTTGAGCACTCGAGACTTCGATAAGCAAGACTGTCAGAAGGCTCAGTATGAGACGTTTCATGTTTTTTAGCTTGCTGCTAACGGTTAGGCTTGCCGCTGTGCGGGATTAAAAGCACAAAAAGTTCGCCTATGGATAAAATTAGTAAAATGTACTGAAGTTCCTATTCGTACTACAACCCGCATTGTGGCAAGCTGATGTTATGCGGACGGCTTTTTTTATTTTTATTTGCATTCAATCTGTCGTTTCACGTTCTCTAAAGCTGCTCTAGTGCAAAACGTCTGGTAGGGAACCGAAATAATAGGGCCAAGTAGCTTCGTTAAAAAGTTTCCTGGAGTTGAAAAGGTCTCTATTTTAAAACTCAATTGCTTTTCAATCTCTTCTATTGTAAATATTGAAATCCCTTTTTCAACATGTCCTTCCAATGTCTCATAGCTAAATCCCTTTTTTCCTACTTCATTGATCACCTGCTTTATTCGTACTCCAAAAATTATCTTTTGCGAAAACGTTCGAAATGGCGGAATATAAGCTTGCTGGACAATTGTATCACCTACTCTCATCTCTCGACCAAAGTAGCCCCATTCGGTCTTAAAGCTCATTATGTTTGAAGGAAAGATTCGGTAGGAATAAAAAAAATCAAGGTTTAATTGATCCAACGATAGAACTGAGTTGATATTTATTGTCGTAATTTTCCTGGTCAGTCGATTTCTGTCATAGCTCATTACTCGTCGGTTCTTCAACTCAATCAAGTGACGGTCAAAGTTCTTGTCTTGGTCATTGAGATAAATCTTCATTAGAGCTGTGTCGGTCTTTTAAGCTGCCGCGTAACGGTTAAGGCTTGTTGATTTCTATGATTCAAGCAACTAATTTCGCATAATTTTTTTCATATTCCCTGTCTCGGTTTACACCAGCAAAAATTCTGAGAATAAGCTTATTCCTATCCGCATTAATTACACTCATTTTATTTTTCTTTCCCTCGGTTACCTTTCGCCGGTAATAGTCTTTTATCTCTTGGTTATACCGGATTGCTACCAAGGCTGATAAGTGGAGCAGCATTTTAACTTTTTTATTTGCCATGTTAGAAACCATTGTTTTACCCTTATACATTCCCGACTCTTTTTTAAATGGGGCTACTCCTGAGTAACAAGCAAACTTTTTAGCGGTATCAATATTTTTAAACTCATTTGTACAGATGATGACCTGCGTAGCAGTGATCTTTCCAACGCCGGGTACTGAAGTAACTAAGTCAAATAGACGCCTAAGCTGAGGATCACTTTGAATCAGTTGATCGATTGCCTTTTCTGCCTTTGCTAAATCTGTATCGATTGCCTTTAAAGATGAACTGCAAAGCTTTTTGTTTTCCTTAGCTATTTCTTTACTAAGAAATGCATTATTTTCACCTATTGCTGTTGATAGACATCTTCTTTACCTGAATCAACCGGGAACGCGTTGAAGAAAGTTGGGCCAAGGCATAAATTATTCCCCGTTTAGGAGTCCATAATCGTAAACCATCGCGATTTTTATAGGCGTACTGAGCTATTCTTACGGCATCTACCTTGTCGCTCTTTCCCCGAATATTGCCTAAAGAATTTTTTATTTGAGTAGCAGGTTCCAGACATATAAGGGCCTTGTGCTTATGCAAAGTAACCAGCAAATGATTATTATAAATACCGGTATGCTCCATGCAGAAAACAGCCTTTGCTAAATCGAACCCCGGAAGCTGAAGGAGTTTTTCAAAAACAGCTTTATTGCCTTTGAATTATTTCCGGTTTCCCTATGCAAAAGCTGTTGTTTTCCGTGCATTACAGCAAAATCTAACTCATTTTTTGAAACATCAATTCCGATAAAAAAAGCCAATTCCATACCTCTAACCTGTTTAGAGATAACTAAATAGTTAACCGTTTTAAACGCCATCAAAGCCTTACTAATGAGCCTGAGAACTCTAATTTCTATTTGATGTCTCCGTTTAAAACAAGCGGTAAAGGATTCAATCAACAAATAGCTCCTTATCCTGGCTGAATCTAAAGGCAGTTGCGGTATTAATTGCACGTCACTTTTAATCCAGTACTAATGTAATAGAAAGCAGTAAAATAAGTATACCACGTCAGCCGCAATTGTAATAAGCCGTTGTTGTGTGCTGGTGTTTTTTATACACTCTCCATAAATCTCGGAATTAACTCATAAATATCTAAACCCACATTATTTGTTAAAGAGCCTATAAGATGCTTTGGGCCACCTACATAGGTAAAAGATAAATCATAATCGGTAACTAAACACCATTCTTGGGTGTCGGGGTAAATAGCAGTAGGATTGTCTCTCACCTCACTTTTACCCCATAACCTTTCTAACTCAGATAATTGACCTTTGTAAAACACTTCGTGCTCCCATGTCTGAGTTTTCAAAACGCAATAATAGTAGTTAACTACTTGGTCACCTAAATTCTGTATGATGGTATCTCTTACGAAAATTAACTGACTATTCTCGCAGTCCCCTTCAGCAGGATAACGAATATCCGAAGGCCAACCTTCCTTCAAAATTTCCTTTCGTATTTCTTCTTGAACTTGGTTAGCAGTCCCTAATGTGAACTGTTTGTTATATAAGTTAAAAAAATCAGGCCAAGAGACAGGTTTGAACTCGCTACTTTCATTTGATTCAATCCAAAAAGGGTGAAGAATTATAGCATAGCTCTCGAACATCAAAGGACAGCACATCGTCAAAAGATACCAAAAAGCATCGTTTTCTTGCGGGTCGCCTGCAATTTCTACATTCGGGCCAAGTGAAGCTTGACGTCTAATCCAGTCTGGTAATATAGCATCGATGGTTGTCATTTTTACACTTGCACACAACGGTTAGGCTTGCCGCAGTGCGGGATTATAAGCACCAAAGTTTCGCCTACGGATAAAGTTAGTGAAAAGCACTGAAGATCATACACGCACTTCACCCCGCATTGTGGCAAGGTGGTGTTAGCGGCTGGTGTTTTTTAACTGCTTAAGAGGAAGCTATATTCTCTATTTGTTTTCCATTCATATAGATTTCAATTTCGTTGTATGCATCTGGCGGGTCTGGAATTAATTGAACTCCTTTGTTGTTATGGGTTATTCTCAATGTCCAACTAAACCTATCCGTCGAGTTCGTTGGAATAAACTTTATTGTGTTTCCGGGATTAACTGTATAACAGAAAGCTTCCGGCTCTAGTTGTATCTCTAAGGGTTTATCTTCCTCCCAACAGGTAAATTCAATTGCATTCATGATTTCTGCGATTATTAGACTTTAGTCCTGATTTAAAAACGTTAACTTCCTTCGAAGTTCGTGCGCTACATGTCGGAGTACATAGGGTGCTTCAGGGGCTTTTACACTTGCCGTTAACGGTTAGGGCTTTGCAAAGATGGCGGATAGAAAGCACTTCACTGTCGCCCCGGTACAAAACTTAGTTAAATGTAGAAAAAGTTCGAGATCAACGTCGCCCGCCATTTTTGTAAAGGCTGTGTAAGCTGTTCGGGCTTTGTTAATCTACTTTGAATATGTCGTGTTTAGCGTCAAAATCTGGTGTCAATTGAACGTTAGTAAATTGGTTTCGGTCAATAAATTCTTTAGCTCTTTCTGTAACCATTATGTTCCCGGTGAAGTTAATTGGGATAAAAAAGTCATTCTGGGTCAGAGTTTCTTGTTTTAAAACTACCTTTTCATAAGTTTGATAAATTCCTCCATCTCCGCCTCCACCCGGGCAACATAAATCACAATTATTTTTCTTTGGTTTGGAAAACCAAGACACGCCCATTTTGTCGTAGTCCACCTTTGTATTTACAGTTTCAACGGCTGCTCCAAATAGTTTGGGAATGGGATAAGGCGTATTTTTGCTAGTTCCCATCTGTACCACATTAAGCTCTATAAACTTTGATATTCCAGACATGTCACTTTCTTGATATTTGTCCTTGAAACGTTGAGAAACAATTAAGTCCGTTCCGATTACACCACCAACAAAGTCTCCTACCTTTTTTGGTTGCTTTAAAATGATGTCATGAGGTGGCAGCCAGTAACGTTGTCCCATTGCACGATTACATTTTGGACATTGAGGAAATTCCTTCGAAATAGTTGCTTCTTGTGTCAATTCAGCCCAAGCGAATTTGTATTGATTGAAACTTGGTATTTGAAGTCGGTAATGTGTCATTTACGGGTGTCGTTTTAGCCTGACAGCTAACGTGAAACGGCTTGGCGAAGGCAGGGAAATAGAATTACGTCTGCCTACACTTGCACCAATGCTGAATAAAGATATAAAGTTTAACCTATGTTCGTCAGCCCTGCTTTTGCCAAACCGCTGTTGGCTGCATGTGGTTTGTCTTCCATGCTTTTCCACTCGTGTTCCACTTTAGTCATAAGAAGCGCATTGTCAAACTGAATAGAGCCTTTAGGGAATACTTTTTCGTTCGCATAAAAGCTGGAATTAACATTCTGCACTTCAAGCGGCCGTACTTGCCAAGAGTAAGCCTGTAATTTCAGTCCTTCGTATTTGTCACGGCTTGGCGAATAACCAACAGCGCCTTTCTCAAAAAACTGGGATACATTCTCTAATGTGTCGAATATGGAGTTCAACGGGAAAGTATTTGTCTCTTTAGCATCTATGGAAATGCTTGTGTTGTCAGAACTAGTAAAGTCAACGTGATAATTACCGTCACCTTCTTTAACATTGAACTTGGCTAAATAGTGTTTACCTGGAAATAATCGTCCGCCTAAAATTGTGTTCAGTTTCAGCGATGTGTCACGCCTTGGGATGTAAACGCCTTCTTTGGTTTCCCCTTCTTCGTCCCACTCTACAGCAATGCGATGTGCTCCGTTTTCAGATGATACTCCAAGGAAGTCTGGAAGTCCTTTGAGTTTGATGTTTTTTAGTCGGATGAGGCAAATACCGACGATGGCTTTGTCTTTAAAGACTTTCGGCCTAAATGGTTCAGGAACAATTTTCCGTACAACATCTGGATCAGCCGTGAAATTGATTAAAATCCGTCGGTCAATATAACCATGTATTGTAGGTAGTCTCATGTTGTAGGGTTTGTCACCATTGCAGCCAACGGTTAGGCTAAGAGTTGTGCCGGATTAATAGCACTTCCACCGCTGCCTGTACTAAAGTAAGTAAAAAGCAGAAAAGTTCGAGCTCGTAGGTCAACCGGCATAACTTTTAGCCGATGTTAACTGCAGTTACTTTTTAAGCAATGAGTCGTTTTCGTATATTTCAGTCTTGGTCAAGCGACCGCGTTCATTATAGTATTTCCACGTCCCATTTTTCATTTTATTCTTGTAAAATTCAATTGTTTTTAGAGCTCCACTTTCGTAAAAAGTTCTGCTAGTGTCGTCTAAATTGCCATCTTTATTCTTTCCAATCTGACTCAAGTTTCCGTTGCTATAATATATCTTAAAAACTCCTTGGGCTTTTCCCTTTTCATCAAGCCACTCCTCACTGTTTGGTTTTCCATTTGAGTGATACATTACAAACGAGTCCACCTTTATGCCGTCACGGTATGTTGATTTTGCTCGTATTGTTCCATTAGGATTGTAAAACAAGCTTGGACCGTTTAACGTGTCGTCTTTAAAAGTCTCAAGAGACTTTATATTGCCGTTTAAATAGTAAGTCTTCCATTCACCTTGTTTCATATTGTCAATTGTCGTTCCTTCCGGAGCCTTAGTTGAATACTGAAAGTCGCTATACAAGGATTTGTAATTTTTAAGCAAGACCCAAACTCCAAAGAAGAAAATAACGAGTAAGGCTGGCTTGAGTTTCATCTGTAATTGCAGTTAACGGTTATAGTTTATATTGTGCCCGCTTAACAGCACTTCCGTGTCGGGCTGCACTAATGTAATTAAAAAGCAGAAAACTTCGAGAACCACGTCGCCCGGGCATAATTTAAACTTAATGTTACAAGCTGTTTTTATTTATTCCACTCCTCTATTCGATAGTGCTTGACTGTCGAGTCACTGTTTAAGCTGAAAGATAAAGTCTTCGTGCTAACTGGGTCAATATCTGAACCGTAGTCGACTTCCAGGTAGTACCCAATGTTCAAATCTTGTTCGATGTCCGGAGGCCCTAAAAGTCCTGTAAGCTCACTGTTCTTTAGTCCGAGGAGCGTGTGATTTTTGGTTAAATCCTCAATCATTCGCTCCCTACATTTACAAGGAAAAATGTCGTCTTTAGTTCTCCACGCTTTTTTGTCGAATTTTATCTGATTGTCACAAGAAGCAAGCGCGAGCACAAGAATTAGTAAGGCTGTCGTGTGGCGCATGTCCGGTTTTTTAAAATAGCTTGTAATGTTACGGCTAAACGCATGTACCGCTCCGTGCCGAATGGCAGTCCCCGGTATTGCGTTTAGCTATTGTTGGATGAAGTTGCTTATTTTTGGCGATAAGATAGGCATTTCGTTTATAGGTAATAAGCGAAGTGACTGTCCGCAGAAAAATATTTAGGAAAAGCTCGTCCAAAACAAAACAATCCTCATTTGTGCTTTGTTAAGCAATGCTGTTTGTCCCAAACAGGCTGCAAGACCATAGCTCCACGCTTAGAAGTCTGCTTCTGCATTTCGCCCTGGTCTTCCTGCTAAAGCATCTGCGGGATGCTTCATTGCTAATCAACGCACAAATTCCGAGGCGGGCTTTTCCTGCAATTTCATCCAACGGTTAAGGGTTTGAGTTGTGCCCGATTAAAAGCACTTCACTGTCGCCCCGCACTAAAGTAGTTAAAAAGCAGAAAACTTCGAGAACCACGTCAACCGGGCATAACTCAAACCTGATGTTACTGGTTGGCTTTTCTTATAGTCCTTCAAATTTCTCTTCGACATTATTGAGTACTTCACAGTCGCAATAACCGCCGTGCTGCTGCAAAAAGTCTATCGCCTTTTCTGAGTACAAGCCATTCTCTCGCAAATATTCTGTAGTTAATCTCAAAGTGTCGTCGCATTCGTCCTCTTCCAAACGCTCATTCAAAAAGTCAAATAGGTCCTGAAACTTCCCTGTTTGGAAAGGAAGACTGTTTAGAAAGTTCTGCTTCTCTTTAAGTTTGAAGTCCTTGAGAAGTTGTTTCTGTCTGTCTTTCTCTTCTTGTATTTTCATACTTGTAGGTCTTTGTTCGGTTGTCTGGTTTTCTTAAGCTTACCAGTAACCTTAAGGCTAAGAGTTGTGCCGGATTAAATAGCACTTCCGCCGCGTCAGCACTAATGTAATTAAAAAGCAGAAAATTTGGAGTACGCACGTCAACCGGCATAACTTTTAGCCGGTGTTAGCGGTTCGGCATTTCGTTCAGTTCGTTTCGAGTAATAACCAGCTCTATTGCTGTCCTATCGTTCTTGTCGTCATAAAGCAGTAAAGCCGATAATTTTTTATCTTTTTTCGAATTTAAAGGCTTTATAATTCCGATTTTATTTGTCCCATTATTTCTGCCAAAAAGGTCGGTCTCTGTAAAATAGATTGTGTCGTTTTTTATTTCGTAATTGCCGCTTACCTGAGATACACCGAAGCAAACATTTGTCGCTCTGAACTTTTTATTTTCTTTAAGCTTATAGTTGATTGTACAATTTGCAGAACCTTCTCTGTATGCTTCAAGGACATTTTTTCCTGTTAATTTGTCAAAATCTATTACTCCATAAGGCATTAAAAAAGAAGAAGTCAGTACTAAAGTCATCAGAGTTATAACAAATAATCTTTGTCGATTTTTCAGCTTTTCTTTGAATGCTCTATAAATCTGTTTTATAAGTGCAACAGCTAGAACTATAAACGCAATCACTAAAATTAAGTATGCTAGCATTGCAAAAAAGCCAAGTTTTCCCTCCCAGAAATATGTCGTATTTATGAGTGCAAAATAAACTATAGTCGCTAATAATAACTTTGCGTTTTGCAATGTGTCGTTAATTTGGTATGCTGACCGCTAACGTTTTGCAGCTACCCGAAGGGCGGGACTATTACCACAAAACATGATTTGAAAAACTAATGTTTGATTAACCACAAAACTGTCTGCGGAGTACGAAACCCCGCCTTTTGGGTAGGTGCTGTTACCTGCATGTACCTCTATGGTCCGAAGTCGAAAGTCATTTTTGTTTAATTAAATCGATTAGCACTTTCTTAGTCTCATGTCTCCATTCAGTCCAAAGTGGATCTGAAATATCCGTTGTCGGTGAAATTTTATCGTTCATTGTTTTCATTCGTTTGTCGTGATTTTCTAATATCGAAATTACTTCATTTGGACTAATGTTAATTTCACCATTCAAGCTATCTGCAAGTTGGTTGAGAATCTTACCAATGTTAAGTCTATTGTCTGTCAACGAAAGGCGAGAGTTAGGTCCGCCCCAAATCTCATCTGCACTTTCTTCATCTTGGTTGTCGTCCTGCCAATTACAAACATCACAAATGTCATGAACACCACGCTCCACAAGTGTCGGAAAACCGCAACCTGGACAAGTGAAAAGTTTCAGGTTGTTGTCTTTAATAAAATTGTCAAACGCATTTCGTCTTGTCGAAAAGTCCGCTAATATTTTGTTGTCGTCAGCAGTTAGTTTGGTTCTATCAAATTTCTCAGGATACATTTTGGTCGTGTCGTTGTTTTTAATTGTCTGTTCATTTGATTTGGTCGTCTCATTACAGCTAAATGCAAGCAATGAAAGTCCAAGTAAAAGTAGTTTCGTTTTAGTTTGCACGGTCGTAATGGCATTGCAGGTAACGGTTAGGCTTTGCGAAGATGGCGGATAGAAAGCACTTCATTGTCGCCCAGCACAAAGCTTTGTTAAATGTAGAAAATTTCGAGAACAACGTCGCCCGCCATTTTTGCAAGAGCCTGTGTTACCAGTAGTTGTTTTAATCTTTCTTTAGAATTCCCTCGTGCCAGCACATCCAAACTAACCAACTATTTATCGCTGAAATTCCTTTATCCTTTAGCCAGTCCCATTTCTCATTGCAAAATCTCGTCGATATCCTCTCAATTTCTGAAGCAGTCAATTGGAGATTGGGTTCCGTAATTTTGTAAAT
>NZ_JAFEWD010000005.1 GCF_017355855.1 Pedobacter sp. SYSU D00535
AACAGAGAAGTTAAGCCCGCCAGAGCCAATGGTACTGCAGTAACATGTGGGAGAGTAGGTCGGTGCCAACCTTTATTCAGCAACAAAAGCCCGGTAGTGATAACTATCGGGCTTTGCTGTTTTATGGCCTATTTTACAATTGAGTGCCTATCGCCTGAATTAAGTAGAGCCAACACACCTAGCAACCCTACTGGCGGAAGCTGAAGGAGCAGAAAGCAATGCCTGCGGAAAGGGAGATGGTTGACGTTTTCTAATTATTTCAAACATTCCTGCCATAATTGCATTTACTTCTCTTGCTGTCCAGCGCAGGATGACAGGATATCGCTGATTGTCAAGCTACTCTCAGCTTCGTTAGTATATTTAGTTCTACTGAAAATTTAATAATTTGCTGGCATGTTATTCGTTAGAACTAAGCACTTAGATAATCGACTATGAATTTTTTTAAAAAGATATTAATGATTGCTGCATTTGCCCCCTTGGCGGCGAGCGCGCAAAAAAAGGAAGACCTGAAGCCTAATTGGTTTAATCTCGATTTGCAGAAAGACGGTGTTTTTGGAATAAGCACCGAAAGAGCCTACGAATTAGTTAAAGGAAAGAAAGCCGTTCCAGTGACAGTAGCCGTATTAGATGGAGGTGTTGACGAGGAACATGAGGATTTGAAGACTGTCATGTGGAAAAACCAGCGGGAGATCGCTGGTAATAATATCGATGACGACAAGAACGGCTACGTGGACGACGTCTATGGCTGGAACTTTCTTGGGTCCGCCAAAGGAAGTGTGCGGTTTGATAACCTGGAAATTGTACGTCTGATCAGAATATATCAGGACAAGTATGCCTCCGTTCTTAATTCAACACCATTGAGCACAGCCGAAAGAAGAGAGTTCTCTTTGTACAAGAAGCTGGTTACGGAACATCAGTCGAAGCTGCAAAATGCGAGGTTCGGTTATGAGAACTATTCAATACTGAAAAAAAACCTGGATTCAATAGAAAGACGAATAGGCAAGGAAAAGTTATCGTTGAACGACCTCGATAAATACCGCGCTAAGAACGATATCGAATCGAAAGTTATAAAAGTGGTGCGTTCAGAGCTTAAGAAGAATCCGGATTATTCGGAGTTCACGAAGGAGTTGAATGAGACGCTGGAATATTATCATAACCAGTTGAATTACCACCTGAATCTGGAGTTTGATCCAAGAGATTCTATCGGCGACAATTATGCAGATGTGAATGAAAGGATCTATGGAAACAGTGACGTAACAGGGCCGGATGCTGACCATGGAACCCACGTAGCTGGGATTATTGCTGCAGACAGGACGAATAAACTGGGCATAAACGGAGTAGCAGATCAGGCAAGAATCATGTCTGTGAGAGTAGTTCCCGACGGTGATGAACGTGATAAAGACGTTGCTAATGCCATCCGATATGCTGTTGACAATGGAGCGAAGGTAATTAACATGAGCTTTGGTAAAAGCTATTCGTGGAACAAAGCTACAGTGGACAGTGCTGTGGCTTATGCAGCGCGCAAAGACGTGTTGCTTGTACATGCAGCGGGAAACGATAGTAAGAATACCGATTACGAAAATAATTTTCCTAACAGGATTTACGGAGACACCACTAATGCGAACTATTGGAACCTAAGCAATAGAATTGAAGTGGAACAAGCGTTGCAGACGAGACCTATGCCAGGTGTGATGGGTGGAATTGGCAGACCAAATGTACCGACAGGTCCTCGTGTTGACTCCGCTAAATTTTCGAGACCTCAGGCCCCTAATTGGCTTGAAGTAGGTGCTTCAAGTTGGAAGGATGATGAAACGCTTGTCGCTAATTTCTCTAATTTCGGAAAAAGAACTGTGGACGTATTTGCACCCGGAGTAAGGATTAATTCTACTATGCCCGGCTCCAAGTACGAAGAGCAACAGGGCACAAGTATGGCTGCGCCGGTTGTAAGCGGACTAGCTGCCCTTATTCGTTCTTATTACCCTTCACTATCTGCCGTTCAAGTCAAAGACATCATTATGAGGTCTGTGGCGAAGGTAGATCAGAAGGTGAAGATTGCTGAGAGAGGGGAGTCTAAAAAAGTAAACCTATCGGACATTAGTATTTCCGGAGGCGTTGTGAATGCCTATAATGCCCTTAAGTTAGCTGAAGAAGTCAGTAAGGGAAAGTAAAAGAATATTCTAAATAAAAAAGGGGCGTTTGAGACGCCCCTTTTTTGTTCCTGCATTGCTAGAAGGCAAAACCTGTATTGATAGAGAAATAGTTACCTTCTTTAGATATTCCGTATCCTACAGAAAATAGAAATTTATTATAAAGGTTCAGCCAAACCCCGGGCCCGTATCCGGTATGCCATATGTTATTTTCGGCTGCACTTGAATATACCCTTCCTGCGTCAAAGAACCCGAACAAGCCCAGGTTTCCAGTGAAGATATAGTTTCGGAAGTTCGAGACTTTAAACCGGAGCTCCGAGTTATTATACACGTAACTCCTGCCCGCAAACCTATTGTTTCTGTAACCCCGTAAGTTGGTATTGGATCCGAGGAAATTAGCCTGGAAGAATTTATAGTCGCCTATGTTCGTAGCTCCTCCAAGGCGTAATGCAGCCGTAACCGGGAAGTTGAAATTTGGAGTTATATAAAAAGATACATCTGACTGCAGGCGTAAGAAGTTGTCTCCCAAACCGCCCATCTCGCTGTAGTAATTTGCCTGGTTAAACCAGCGTACTCCCGTTGTTGGAAAAAGAGGACTGTTCACATAGTCAATATTTGCATACGATTTGAGTACAGCGAAGCGCGAGGGGTTATCAATGTCCGGTTTATCAGGAAATTCAGGACTGGTGAGGAATCTATTGGGCTTTTTCTCTACCCAATAGTGTTCATAGCCCGGACCAATACCGATACTAAAAGCCTCCGTAAACCGGCGCTGATAAAAAGCATTTATACTCAAATTTTTACTCTTTACCCTGTAGTAGTTGATATCGTCGCCGATATTAGGTGTGGAATTCCCCTCACCATAATAGTTGAATGTATAAAGGGGACCGTTGTAGGCGACGTCGAATCTAAAATCGTGATTCCGTTTGAATAACGAGTAGTAATTCGAGCGGTACCGTACAGAGTAAGCTTCTGTTTTAGGAGCATAAATGCCAGATATCGTTTGATCGAAGCTATAGGGTTTTTTTCTGAAACCGTAATGTCTGTATTTATACCCTGCTCCAAAAAATACACCGTCGTCAGGATTGTAATCGAGGGCAGGAAAAACATTCGATTTATCGTAATTAAAATGATTAACATTGAACTCGTGAACACTTTCGTGGGCAGACAGCCTTAACCTGGTATTGTGTCCTTTATTAATAGTGTTACCTGTATCGCTGTCAAAGTATTTTATAGGTTTGCCTGATGCTGCTTCAGACCTATCAGCAATGAAATCGGGTCCTTCTCCTCCAATCACCCTTACCTTAATAGGAGAAGCGTCTCCCTCAATAAGGATGCTATCCTGCCCCTCCAGGGCGAAGAGGTTCACCTCATCTGTCTCCTTGTTCGAAAACGTACGCTGATAAAGTACTTTTTTGATGTCGTTATCATTGCTAATCTTCCGTATCGTTACTGTTACCGAGTCAGCAGTAGTGTTTACGCTGATGAACTCCTTTTTTTCTGAAGAGGCAACGGTCACTTCCTTGCTTAATACCTGATAGTACTCGGTGGCGACGTCAACAATTTGATTTCTTCTCGATTTTAGTTTGTCGATAATCTCTTGTCCTGACTTGGCAAATACCTCTTCCGGCATCTGACGAACTGCTTCTTCAATTACAGCGTCGGTTAACTTGTTCTGTACTTCGGTAGCTAGCTGGACCCACTGGTCTCTGGTTAATTTATTGAGGAGGTTACGGTCCAGATTCCGGGCAGCAAGAGAGAGCTTTGCAGGGTCTTTAATTTCAGTTCCGAAATGCTGAATATCGGGCACTATCTTAGATACGAGGCTGGGTACAATTCCATCATATTTTGTAAACGCCTGGTCCCGATCGCGGGGTATAGGTCTGTAAATGGAGCCTTTTTCTTTCTTAAATTCAGCCCAGCGCCATTGATCCTCATGACGATCCCAGTCGCCGATAATCATATCAAAAAGGCGGGCCTTCAGGAACATTTGCTGATCCACTTCATTATCATTGTCTTCAAGCAGTTCTTCGTAAAGCTTACGCGTGCTCACTGCGTTCTTCGCATTTCCAAAGGATTTGAAGTCTGATACATCTTCATCCGGCCGGGCCTCAATGGTTCCCAGCTGTCCGCCCACTTGCTGCAGGTACGGACCTAACAGACGCGAATAAGGCATGTACACCAGTTTCGGGGTTACGTAAAAGATGCCTATTGCTTTTGCCATCTGGGGGATGATGAGACCACCGTAGGGATGAGCGGAGGAAATCTGATCCTGAAAAAGGTCGTCGGCAAAAGTTCTAAGAAAACCCTCAGGAAGGAGAGCACTTGGGTCTTTCGAAATCGTGCGGAATTGGTAAACATTCCCATCTTTTCCTTCGAGTTGAAGCGAGGTCGTTTGTTTGCCTCCCCCCATTTTAAGTGGCGTAAGCCCTCCCGCAAAGGTGGTCAAATCCAGGTAAGGCACTTTAACCGGGGTAGCCCAGGTTTCGCGATAGTGTTCACCGTATAAACGTTTCTTATATTCGCTTGCTTTGTACTGCGGGCCGGCGGCAATTACTTTAACGCTATCTGAATAGTTGATCCTTTGTTCTGCAAGCGATTCCACCCTCTTTTTCGGTGGGATAGCATACATGGGAGTACGATATACCAGTTTTCCCGTAGAGCCATCCTCTACAGGAATCCAATACTCCACCCAGGCCTGGCCGTTATCATAGTAATTTATCCGGGCGAAGCCCTTCTCTCCATACGCAAACATCGCCTCATTGCCTTTGGCCACCGGATTTTCTTTAGCGCCAGCTCCGCTAAGCACGTGATTGATGTTATCAAACTTATTAAATTGTAGTGCATGTTCATGGCCAGCTGCTATCACTACGTTCGGTTCGTCTGCCAGTATCGCCAGTAAGCCACGTTTTAGCTGCTGGTAATCCTTATTGGAAAGATCTTGCCTCGAAATACCGTACTGCCGCATGAAGGGATAGATCGATCCAATTACCGGAAGAGGAATATATAAATTGGGGCGGACCAGGGTTAAGGGAAAAAAGTAATCTTTAAGGGTAAAATATCCGTTATGCTTTCCGTTACTGAACAAGGGGTGATGCTGGGCAATCACAATATTTTTACCGCGGTTTCTAACCAGAATATCTTCTACCTGTTCCAGGATTTCAACCCGGTTCGCAGCGGTGCAACCATTATCGGGAGCTATCGGTTTTCTATGTTTATGCAGCCACCACTCCGTGTCTAAAATGACCAACACGAGGTCGTTATTCATCTGCACTTCGACGGGGCCGGGACAACCATTACTTGGCATAAACACATCGTTCGAGTCAAGATACGCTTCCACAAATGCCTCTTGCCTTTGAACAGCAGCTAATCCCCCGGGCCGGCTTTCGTTCCAGTCATGATTGCCGGGAATGAATATCTTTCGGCCCCTGAACTCCTTTACTACATCCATCTGTGCAATAATGCGGCGCTCCTTTTCTTTTCGATCCGGGGCATCGGGCTCAGGCAAACCAGTTTCATAGATGTTATCACCCACAAAAAGTACTACGTCTTCCGGTCTTGAGATATTTCGGGACGTGTCGCCTTTAACAATCCTGGTACTGTCGAACAATTGTTTTTGGAGAAGCTTTAGTGTTGGCTCCTGCACGTCATCATCGGGCCGTCCAGCATCTCCAATAACAAATACCGTATATTTTAACTTAGTGCTATCTGGTGGTGTAGCTTCTTGCCAGTTGACCTGGCTTTTATCGTAAAACGGTTTCCTGCTGATGCAGCCGGTTATAATTACCAGTGAAAAAATTATATAGAAAGAACTTTTAGGAAAGTTAATCTTCATATTGTACTTCAATAATATTTGCTTGTTTGTTTTTGCCTTCATTAGATATAAACAGTCGGCCGTCACTGGTAAAAGCGAGGCCTTCAGGCTGAATAAATTCTTTACCATCCAGTTCAAGCACTTTGATGATTTTTCCAGATTTATCCAGCACTGCGATGATATTGTTAAGTGAAGAAAGCACGTAAAGGTTTCCAGTTTTAGGGTTAAAATTTAGTGCCGAGGTTCTAAAAATCTCATTTAAATTCTGATTGCCAATTGCCTTTAGGATTTTCTTCGAGTACTCTTCAATTTGATCACCTTTAAAGTAGCCTTCTACTTCTGTCAGACTGATGGTATACGCCTCTTTTTCGATTAATTTCTTCGTCGCCAAATCAAAGGCATAGATGTGCTTGTGATCTTTATGCATATCGAGGCCGATGTCTTTCACCCCTAGCAAAAGCCGGTTGTTCGCTTTGTCGTAAGCTAGTCCCTCAATATTGTTTACTTCCTGGAGTGCGGTCTTATGCACCACCGGTTGCGACGGTCCAGCCTCGAAGTTCTTCAGTTCATAGATGGTACCCGAGCTGTTGACTATAAAAAGATCTTTACCAACCACGGCTAAATCTTCGTAGTCTTTGCCTTTCCAAAATTCATACTTCCGCGTGACCTTCTCCTCCTTCAAATCATAGAAGTAAAGAATGCCTTCTTCGTCTTGTATTGCTACCAAAAGGTTATCATTTACAAAAGAAATCCCTGAAATTTCATTGAGTTCGGCGGGCACCTGATACAGCTTTCCACCTATTGGCTCGAGTGTTTTCTTATCGGATTTCTCGGCCGTACCTGACATCTTTTCGTTCTTGCCGCTGCATGAAATAAAAAAAAGTACTAACAAAAGCGAACTAATTCTGTTCATAGGGGTGTTATGAGATTTAATGTTGTAACAGTTAAAGTTTTATTATAACTCAAATCATAGATTATAGTTTTATAATCCCTTTCAAGCACAGTAGTTCGAATCATATGAAGAATAATAACCCGATAGTAAAATCTGCCGAAGAGTATATTTTTAACCTATTGAGGGACAAGTTGCAGCCGGACTACGTTTATCACAACTACAAGCATACGCAGCAGACAGTTAAGGCATGCCGGGAACTGGCAGAAAGTTACAACCTGTCAAGCAGGGATTATGAGATTCTGATGCTCGCTGCACTTTTCCACGACTCAGGCTATACCGAGACTTATAAGGGGCATGAGGAGGTAAGTGTGAGAATCCTGAAGGATTTCCTCAAGGATGACTATCCGGCGGAGGACTTAAATAAAATTGAGGCTTTGATCCTGTCGACGAAAGCCAGTTCAACCCCTGAAGGGATGCTGCAGGAGATTTTACACGATGCCGACTATATCAACATCGGCAAGAAAAAGTTCCTGGAAAGAGCGGAATTGCTACGAATTGAATGGGAAAGAGTTCTTGACAAAAAATATAGCGACTTGGAGTGGGCTGAAGTGCAGCTTAACTTTTTAATATCTACATCATTTGCTACCCAGGAGGCGATTCTGAAGTATGGCGATCAGCGGGAAGCGAATATCCGGGCACAGCGTGAAAAAGTGGAGATGTTAAGGTTAGAAAATGAAAAGCTTCAAGCCAAACTGGAAAAATCGAATCCGGCCAATGGTGCCAAAAAAGAAGGACGGGGGATTGAAACGTTGTACCGGTCGTTGTACGAATATCACATCAACCTGAGTTCCATTGCCGACAATAAGGCCAATATTATGATCAGTATTAATACGATCATAATATCTCTGGTAATTACTCTCTTTGGATCGGGTTATACCTTCTCTGGACAAAATGAGTTCGGAAGCCTGCGTTTTGTAATACCCATGGCAGTTTTACTCGTGACCAGCTTGCTCGCTGTTGTATTTGCCGTACTTTCTTCCAGACCCAATGTAACCACAAAGGAACGGTACGAACTTTCCAAAAAAGATAGCAGTATCCTATTCTTTGGGAACTTCGCCCAGCTTCAGCTAAGGGAATTTGTGGAAAGGATACGTGAACTAAAGTATGAGAAAGAGGAATTGTACGACAGTATGTCCATTGACATTTACTATCTGGGTTCCGTACTGGTCAAGAAATACCGTCTCTTAAGCTGGTCTTATAATATCTTTATGGGAGGATTAGTACTATGCGCTGTTGGATTCGTAGTAATCATGTTGTTCTCTTACGATAACTAAAGCTTTTAAACCTTTTCCTCTTCGATGGGTATGTACCAGTAATCGATAATTCCGATATGGTCATACTCGTCGCAGCCTTTCTTCAACTCATCCCAGTGGAACCATGAGCTCACATCGCTCTTTTTAATCTTATCCAAATACGCTTGCGTAAGCAAGACATATTCTGTAGCCTCTACACTGTTTTTTAATAATTTATGGGTGATGATTACGTCTTCTCCAATAAGCTTGGTTCGTCCCTTAATATTTGCCGTGCTGATATGACCGAAATGGATGACAATTTTTAATCCCATCTGTCCACCCGACAGGTGCTTATGATAATTTTCGGGATCGTCTTTCTCGATCGTTCTTACAAAGTCATAAAATGTTTTGAATAGAAGTTTACATTGTTTTGCGACCTGATTCACTGAGGGAAGGCGACCTGTTTTATAGAAAAAGATTGCATCTCCCTCAATTTCACCCACATTCATCTTCAGTATGTTGGCATTTATAAGTCGGCGCAGGAGGCTTGGGATAAAGTCTTTACTGAAGTTAATGTCGGCAGTCGCAATAAATTTTGTAAACCCGGTTATGTCAGGAACGCAAAAAAAAGTTGGTTTTACATCATCGTTTTTTTCCATATATCAAGGATATACGTTAAGCGTTTAAACTTATGATTTGTTTGTTAATAAACTATAAATATTTGCGGGAGAAGCGCACTGGAAATTCTGGTGCAATTACCTTTCTTAAGTTACAAAAGATGAATCTCGATCTTATAAAACAACTCTTTCTTCTTCTTTGTATAAAACACTAGTTTGGTTTAAATTTTAACGGAAAATGTGCAGCAAGATACTTCTTATTGAGGACGAGGATAATGTGCGGGAAACTATTGACCTTCTTTTAACCACTGCAGGCTACCAGGTTCGGGCGTCGGCGACGGGGAAAAATATATTTGAAATAATAGGCGACTTTAATCCAGACCTTATTCTGCTGGATATTCTTCTGGACGGTGTGGACGGAAGGGACATCTGCAGGGATATTAAAGCGAATTCGATGACAGCTTCTGTTCCGGTGATTATCCTATCTGCCGTTCCGGAAATATATAATGCAATTATGGACGTAGGTGCAAATGATATTGTGTCGAAACCTTTTGAAGGAAGCGTTCTGTTAAGCAGAATAGAAAGACAGCTGCTAAACGCGAAGGTGCCGAAGATGTAGTTCTAACTAGATCTTATCAATAGTAAGTACTGACGATTGCTTATCGTACAACCGGAGTAGGAACGCCGCCTTACTGCTGAAAAAAAAGCAACAAAAAAAGGCGTCTAAGTTTACCTAAACGCCTTGTTATCCGGTAGCGGGGAGCAGGATCGAACTGCCGACCTTAGGGTTATGAATCCTACGCTCTAACCATCTGAGCTACCCCGCCGTTTCCATCCTAAGCACTAGTAAATCAACTTTCGTTGTCTTTTGGCCCTTCTGAAAATGGAGTTGCAAATATAGTTTAATTTACTTTTCTTTAGAAAAGAAATTCTAAAAAAAACGCTTGCAATTAGCCAAAGATCAGAATGTCAGAAAAAAAGAAGTTTAGTCTGGAGTACGAAATCAAATCATCGCCTAAAATTTTATTCAGTTTTTTGAGTGAACCTAACGGCTTAGCTCAGTGGTTCGCAGACGAGGTGACCTACCGCGACCAGGTTTTTACGTTTAATTGGGATGGCGAAGAGCATAAAGCTAAACTTTTGTCTGTTAAAGAGAATAAACTGGTCAAGTTTAAATGGATTGATGACGAGCCCCACTGTTTTTTTGAGATGGAAATTATCCAGGATGAACTGACTAATGATGTAGCCCTATCTATAACAGATTTTGCCCCGGAGGATGCAGTGGTAGAACGGAAGCTCATTTGGGATAATCAGATTGAATACCTGATAAGCGTATTAGGAGCCTAGACACGACAGTTTGACTAGTTTAGGGCCGTAATATTCAGCTATAGACTACGTTTTATTCTTGTTAAAAACCTCCCTGCCGCAGTAGTGCTATAAAGGTTAAAAATCAAAGCTCAAAAGCTGGTTGGAGGAATTTGCCTAAGTTTGTAACGTGAAGAAAGTTCATCTTTTGGTAATTAAGGCATTTATCCGGCCTTTCATAGTTACCTTTTTCATAGTAATGTTTGTACTGTTGATGTTATTTTTATTTAAATACATCGACGACCTTATAGGTAAGGGTTTTGAGTGGTACGTTATTCTTGAGCTACTCTGGTACGCATCGGCTACGAACGTAGCCATGGCCCTGCCATTGGCAATGCTGTTGTCGTCAATCATGACGTTTGGAGCATTGGGTGAGAATTATGAGCTGGTAGCCATTAAAGCAGCAGGCATTTCCCTGCAAAAAGCGATGATGCCACTCGTGGTTTTAGTAACCAGCCTTAGTATAGCCGCCTTTCTATTTTCTGACTATATGCTTCCGGTTGCTAACCTGAAGATGGGATCTTTACTATACGATGTCCGAAACCAGAAATCTGCTTTTTTAATTGAAGAGGGCGTTTTCAACAATAGTATCCAGGGATATTCTATCAGGGTACAGAAGAAAGATCCGGACGGGCAAACCCTATACAAGGTATTGATCTACGACCATACAGGGACTAATGGAAACTTGACGGTCTTAATGGCCGACACGGGAAAGATGTATAAAACGGATGATGATCGGAAGCTGGTTCTTTTGTTGAAAAACGGAGTCCGGTACGAGGAAACATCCGGTGATAAAGTCTATAATCCCCGGCAGCGCTTCACCCGGTTTCGGTTTAGAGAGACGGAGCAGGAGTTTGACCTGACGGGATTCGAGATGAAGCGGACGGACGAGAGCTTGTTTAAAAGCAATTATGCGATGTTGAACTTGCGGCAACTGAGCTACTATAGGGACTCGACCAGGAAAGAGGCGGATAGCAGCGCAAAGACCGTCCTCTCTAGTATTCTGCCGATGTATCGGTTATACTCTCTGCCCAACCTTAGCATTACCAAAACTAAGGTGAAAAAGGTGCCCACGTATAAAAACACCGTCTTAGACGCACTTCCTCAAGAAAGCAGGACGCAAGCCGTAATTTACGCTCAGGGACAGGTGCGCTCGGTTTCTGACATGCTAAATGTGAAAGCCGAGGAGCATGAGAGCTTCTTGAAGAAGATTCGCCGGTATATGGTCGAGTATCAACGTAAGTTTACCCTCTCATTTTCCTGTCTCGTTCTATTCTCGATTGGAGCGCCCCTTGGAGCCATCATTCGTAAGGGAGGGCTTGGTCTTCCAGTCGTGATGTCCATCATTTTCTTCCTGATCTTCCACATCATTTCAACCATTGGGGAAAAGTCAGCAAAAGAAGGTTCTTTGTCGCCGGTGATGGGTATGTGGATAGCCATTTTCGTATTGGCCCCGCTTGGCGCATTCCTCACATACAAGGCTACAGCAGACTCGGCGCTTTTTGACCTTGACTATTACAAACAGCTGTTTCAAAAGCTGATAAAACGGAAGGATAAGTAGCGCTTATTTCTTTACGCAGTAATTATATAAGGTAGAATAATCTTATCAGGATTCCCGTATTTTTGTAGTCAGATGAGTGTACAATTGAATACCATAGAGGAGGCTATTGAAGAAATAAAGGCCGGTAAAGTTATTATTGTTGTTGATGATGAAGATCGCGAGAATGAAGGCGACTTTCTAACGGCAGCAAGGAACGCTACGCCGGAAGTGATAAACTTTATGGCAAAATACGGCCGTGGCCTAATTTGTGTTCCTCTTACCGAAGAGCGGTGTGATGAGCTGAAGCTGGATTTGATGGTGGGAAATAACACCGCCACTCACGAAACCAACTTCACGATATCGGTAGACCTGATTGGTCATGGCTGTACTACCGGCATTTCTGCTTCTGATCGATCCAAAACCGTTCAGGCACTCATAAATCCAGCTACCAAACCTGAAGAATTGGGCAGGCCCGGCCATATTTTTCCTTTACGGGCAAAAGAAGGCGGCGTATTGCGCAGAACCGGACATACAGAGGCAGCAATCGATTTGGCTGCTCTTGCAGGCTTCGAGCCGGCCGGTGTCATCGTAGAAATTATGAAGGAAGACGGTGAGATGGCTCGATTGGATGATCTCTTCGAAATTGCTGCTGAACATAATATCAAAATTGTCTCCATCAAAGATCTGATAGAATATCGGTTGAGAACGGAATCGCTCATTAAGAAGGAGGTAGCTGTGCGGTTGCCGACTGAGTGGGGCGATTTTGAGATGGTCGCTTATACTCAGATCAATACTGGGGAACATCATATTGCATTGGTAAAGGGTAGCTGGGAACCAGATGAACCGATACTTGTCCGCGTACACAGTTCCTGCGTTACCGGAGATATATTCGGCTCTTGCCGCTGCGACTGCGGGCCTCAGCTCCACCGGGCAATGGAGATGATCGAGGAAGAGGGAAAAGGCGTGATTATCTATATGAATCAAGAGGGCCGGGGCATCGGGCTGATCAATAAATTACACGCCTACAACCTTCAGGAAAATGGCTTTGATACAGTAGAAGCCAACTTGCAGCTTGGATTTAAGATGGACCAAAGGGATTATGGGGTTGGGGCTCAGATTTTGAGGAGTCTCGGTGTTAGCAAGATGCGTTTGATGTCTAATAATCCAACCAAAAGAGCCGGTCTTATCGGCTACCAGCTGGAAGTGGTTGAAAACGTTCCCATTGAAATAAAGTCAAACATTCATAATGAGCTTTATCTTAAAACCAAAAGGGATAAGATGGGACACACAATTATGAATGAGGAAAATAATTAGCGATCTCCTGCCCTTCTGGCGGGAGCACTAGCCGAAGGAGTGCTTGCAGCTGGGGTAGGAGGTGGTATAGCAGGGTTAGGGGCGTTGTTTGGACTACGCTCTTCCCGTCTTTTCTCTCCAATTAAAGCCCTAAGAAATTCCCCAAAGTTGTCGAAGTCTTGCCTATATACCAAGCCGAGGGCGCTCACATAATTTTCCTGATTTAAGTTTTGGGCAGTTAGGAAACTTCGGTTGTTTAACTTATTAGAAGCTCTTAAGATCAAACTTCTGTCTTTTTTTAGGAAGTAAAGCGCTTCCACGTCTGTCGTTACCCTGTTTCCGCCAATTAAATCAAATTCGCTTATCTGGGCATCCCGGTTATCTATGACTCCTCCGGTAATGATCAACCGCTCGTTCAAAAGCCGTACTGAAGCACTCGCTTCATTTAAGGAACGAATGTTTAGGTCAAGGGATCTGATGTTAAACAGCTCGGCGACAATAGTATTTAACTTGTTGAATACCAACTCAGCTCCGGCACTCAGTGCTGTTTCTCTCACGGCATCGTCGTTGAGTAACCCCGTATTTGGAGCGAAAGAACGTCGTACAATTAAACTTAAAGCTTGAATTTCCTTGTTGCTAACGTCACTGAAATAGTTCTGAAGTTCGTCCTTTATATAAGCATCAGCAGGAAAGTTGACATCAAAGCGGATATCGGGTCTCGTTAAATCCCCGCTTAAATTGATGATAGCTTCGGTCTGCACCGTTTGGCTTATGGCGGGTCTGTTCGCCGCCTGGTAAAGAGGACCCAGGTTGGCCCGCAATTCGTAAGCTGCAACAAGGTTAATCGTTGCCTCTGTGGGATCACCGGTCCAACGGATAGAGCCTCCACGCCTTATCTCGAAAATTTTATTGATATAGTCCTGCGCGGTAAATTCATATTTCCCGCTCGAGATAAGATAATCGCCGTACATCTCGAAGTCCCCGGCGCTGGTAATGTTAAGTCGGAGCGTGGCATCTCCCCGTCCCTGCAGGCGACCAAAATCGGTGATGATGTTCACCTGCGAGGCCTCGTCGATTCTGAGATCGAAGGTCATGATAAGCCCTGCAAATGAGGGCTGCCTTACAGAAACATTGCTCGAATCTCTTCCGCTAATAAAGGTGATGAAGTCGTTACTCCCAACGGTCTCAGCGGCATTTAATGGGACGTTAAAGACGGTACCTTCCTCCGTTTTTGCATCGATATTGATCCGCATGTTATTGGTTGGTCCCGTAAACTTGAAAGTGCCCGTTCCGTAAGCCGTTCCGTAATAGAGGGGATTGTCTTTGGCCGTAGTGTTGAGTGCCATAAAACGAGTTGCCCGGATCGTTACATCAATGAAGGGACGGTTAGGAGTTTTCATATCAACAGTACCATACGCTACCGCTCTATTTCCATTAATGTCACGCAGCTCTAGTTCATCTAAATGGATGACACTGTTTTGCACTGTAACATTGTCGGTAATTCTGTAGGGTGTTTTCAGGTAGTTGATAGTAAAGCCAGCATTCCTCAAGCTGGCTGTTCCATTAATACTTGGATCAAAGATGTTCCCCGTTACCTTTAACCTTGCCGATATATTACCACTCATGTTCGAGACAAGGTGTTTGATAAAGGGTTGGAAGATGATGATTTCGCTATTGTCCATCATCAGGTCTATGTTTAGCTTGTTTTCCTTAGCATAGGCATTATAGGTTCCGGAAGCAAAAAGTGTTTCTTTTCCTCCCTTGAGGATATTCATCTCTACATCCACCAGCTTCGTTTCGTCATCAACACTCGCGGTAAGAGTTACATCCCCTACCTCTGTATTGTTCATAACAAGAGAATCAATAGTGATGTCCGACTCTGCTTTCGGATTTTTGGTTAGCGAGGATAAAGCCATGGTGCCGTTCAGCTCCCCTTGTAAATTGATTCCCGCGCTGCTCGTGATCGGATTGAAGGTAGCCAATTTGAACTGTTTAAACTCCGCTTGCAGAATGTCAGCCGGGTCTTGTGAGACTATCCCATTTAAAGTAAGCAACTGGTCGTTCCTGAAAAGTTCAAAATTTTCTATGAAGATCTTTCCTTTTTCAAACTTAAGCTTAACCTGTTCCTGGACCCGCCATACCTCCCGGTTGATCACTACGTCGGAGGGAAGCACGGAAAGCTTGGCAAGAGTATCCGTTCCAAACTCTATCAGTCCGTTTAAGTCCAACTGGTTCACCGCGTCTTTGTCCGACAATTTTACGTTCAGCGACAGGCTATCATTTCTTAAAATATTCGCGATGTTGATGTTCTGTATGTAGAGTCGGTCAGTTAGATCAATCCTATCCGCAGTTGCAAAAATATTTAATGCTGACGGGGTAGTGGATTCGTCAATAATGAAGTTGTTTACTTTGATGTTTTTATATTGGATAAGTGGACTTGATCCACTTACCGTAGCCACGTTCTCAGAGGAAATAAAGGTACCATTGAAAATAGCACCTTCGGGGATCTTCACATCTGGTGCAATAATAAGGCTAAGCGGCTCGAAGTACTTTAGATGGAGCGTAAATTCGAAATTCTGAACACCGAATTTCCCCGTTTTTGCCTTAAGAGATGGAATGTACTGCTTAACCACCGAGGTGAAGTAGGAAGGCAAGGTATTCAAATCATACTGCCCCTGCAGGCTGGCGTCCAGAATGTCGGAGTCTATAGTTAACGATCGGGCAGAGCCTGTTCCCTTCGCAACTAAATCCAGCGTATCTACAACAAGTGTATTTCCAGAATGTCTTAAACTGATGTCTCTCAGTTCGAACCGACCTTGGATGTTGTTTAGATTGTTGCCTGCAAAGTTGGTGCGCAGATTTGCGTTAATACTCACTGTGTCTTTAGAGAACCCCAGTTTATGAAGATTGGCATTACGAACAGTGGCTATAAAGTTGAATTGAGGCAGTTCGGCGTTTAGGTTGACACTTCCGCTAAAGTTGAGCTTCAGGTTCCGGTCATCTATTCGTATGTTCCCATCAAACAGCTTGTTGCTATAATCGCCTGATAAGTTGATATTGCTGTAGCGGTAGCCCTTGTAATCAAAGTAGGCAGCCTGGACGTCGAGATCCTCCTGAAGCTCTTTCAATGAAAAACCTCTGCCGTTGATCTTTGCAGTAAGGGTAGTTCGGCCGAGATCTTTGCGGTTGAGAAGGTCTCCTAAATTGAAGTCGTAAAAACGTACGATACCAGCATATCTTGGGGTGCCGTTAATGTTGGCGTTAAGGTCGGTTGCTATTCTGCCAAGGCTGGTTTTAAAAGTTCCTTTGGTCGAAAAGTCTTTTATTTTTCCGAAAAACGTTCCCGCAAAATTAATATTCCCCAATTCGTCAAGGATGGGTGGTAGTTTCTGGCTTTTTCCAGTAAAGGCTTTTAGTAAAACCTGAATGTCTTTTTTATTGGTATGGGCTTGCGCAAAGCGAAGATTGAAAACAGTGCTGTTAATCTTTGGGAGCCCTTTTACATCGAAGTTACCTTTCACGTAGGTGGCCTGTCCTGCCTTTGCAACAAAGTTTCTTGCCCTGATGTTGTTTACATATCCGCTTAGGCTACCGTCCATTTTGATGTTAAAATTCATACGGCGGGTAGCATCAGCGAAAAACGAAATATCTTTCGAATCAATATAAGAACCTTTCAGCCGTGCTTTTACATATACCTGGCTGATAAACTGCCTGAAGTCTCCGAATTTTGAGTAGGTCATTACCAAATAGTTGGAGAGCCTGCTGTTAGGGGTTTCGAGCAATAGTTGCCTGAACTCCATCCTATTTGTGTCGATAACCGCTTCTGTTGTCAGGTTCCTAAGGTAAAAGCCACTTTTTTCCCGGAAGGTGAGATTGTTCACCTGTGCCTTAAAAAGATGATTTTTAGTGTCGAGATTTAGCACAGTAGTGTTGAGCCGGTACAAATCCAGATCGTCGAAATTGATCCGCTTCATCGCATTGTTTCGGTTGTAATTCCGGTACTTGAACTGGATGCTGTTTAGCACTATTTTGTCGACGGTAATGTTGTAGGGGCGTCTCGTCTTGCTGGGTTTAGGGCTTGGTCTTCCGGTCTTAAAATAATTTACAATGAATTGCAGGTTCGTTGTTCCGTTCTGGTAGGTTTTCAGGAAGAACTTGCCCTTATCTAATTGCACCGTATTAACGTCGATAATCCTTTCGCTAAAAGATAGTTGATTCAGATCGACCGTAAACCGTGGTGAATATAAAAGAGTATCTTTGTTCAGATCCTCCACATAGAGGCCCTCGAGTACCAGAGATTTGAAAGGCTTCACGTAAAGGCTCTTGACCTCGATTCTTGTATTGAGCTCTTCAGATAAATATTTTGCAACCTTCTTTGCGACAAATGTTTGTACTGGCCGAAACTGCAGCGCCAATAAAAAGGCAGCAAACAGCAGCAGGATCGCTACGAAAGTCCAAAGAGTTATTTTAAGAGCTTTTTTAATAATTTTGCGTTTTAAAGAATAAAAACAAATTAAAATACTTCCGGTTTGGCTACCATCCTTGCAATCGAATCATCCTGTGATGAAACTTCCGCAGCTATATGTAAAGACGGAAAAATCTTGTCAAATATTATAGCAACTCAAGCTGTCCATCAAAAATACGGTGGAGTAGTGCCGGAGCTTGCCTCCCGCGCGCACCAGCAGAACATTATTCCGGTGGTTGAGGATGCAATTTCATCCGCAAAAATAAGGAAAAAAGACATTGATGCAGTTGCATTTACGAGGGGGCCTGGCCTATTAGGATCACTTTTGGTAGGAACGTCCTTTTCTAAGGCTTTTGCCCTCGCTAACAATATTCCCCTGGTGGAAGTTAATCACATGCAGGCGCATATTTTAGCCCATTTTATTGACGACCCCAAGCCCGACTTTCCCTTTCTCTGTCTGACAGTCTCCGGAGGACATACGCAGATTGTGCTGGTAAGGGATTACTTTGATATGGAAATCGTGGGGCAAACCACGGACGACGCTGCAGGGGAAGCCTTTGACAAGACAGCAAAAATATTGGACCTGCCTTATCCTGGTGGGCCGCTGATTGATAAGTATGCGAAAGAGGGGAATCCCGAAGCCTTTCAGTTTCCGGAGCCTCAAATTCCCGGACTCGACTTCAGCTTTAGTGGTTTGAAAACGTCTATTCTATATTTCATTCGGGACAGACAGAAAGAGGATCCGAACTTTCTGCAGAATAACATCGCCGATATCTGTGCCTCCGTTCAGCATCGCATCATAACTATACTGCTGGGTAAGTTAAAGCGGGCCGCAAGAGAATATGGAATTAAAGATGTTTCGATTGCAGGCGGAGTGTCTGCCAATTCAGGATTGAGGAAAAGTTTGGAAGAGGCGGCTGTGAAATACGGATGGCGTGTTTTCATTCCTGCTTTTCAATACTGTACAGATAATGCCGGCATGATTGCCATCGCCGGGTATCATAAATTTTTAAAGAAAGACTTTGTCGGACAGGATATTGCGCCGCTGGCAAGGATGAGTTTTTAGTATGAGCTTTGTAACAATACTTTTTGCCCTTGTTTTTGTAATACCTCTGTTAGTATTTATCTTTTCCATCATCTGGAAGGATAAGGACAAGCGAAAAATTGGCGCCCTGGTTATCGCAGTGCTGGTTGTCTTTGCGATAATAGTTGCTTCTATTGTGAACCGGGGTAAGTAGCTTCTATGGCTAAGGCGATAGTAATCGGTGCAGGCATTGGAGGAATAGCAGCAGCTATCCGCTTAGCCCTGCAGGGGATGCAAGTGGAGGTGTTTGAAGCCAACGCTCAGCCTGGTGGAAAGCTATCTGAACTTCTACTAAAGGATTTTCGCTTCGATGCTGGTCCCAGCTTGTTTACCATGCCTTTTTATGTAGATGAGCTGTTTACCCTTGCGGGAAAAAATCCTCGCGAATATTTCAATTATCAAAAGCTAGAACGCATATGTAACTACTTCTACGAAGATGAGACTGCTATTACGGCTTGGGCAGACAGAGACAGATTTACGAGCGAAATAGCAGCCAAAACAATTGATTCAAAGGAAGCAGTAGAGGCATTTTTGCAGAAGTCGGAGGAAATTTACAACATAACTCACCATGTGTTCCTCGAGCGGTCGTTGCACAAATTGAGCACGTACCTCAACACCAAGACCCTTCATTCTCTCCTAAAGGTTGGGAAAATAGATTCTCTGCGTAGTATGAACGCGGCGAATGCAAGCAGGTTTCGCGATAGCAAGACGCAGCGGTTTTTCAACAGATACGCTACCTATAACGGCTCCAATCCCTACCAGGCTCCAGCGACTCTTAATGTTATTCCTCATCTCGAGCAGCATTTCGGGGCCTATTTCCCGGAAGGTGGCATGTATGCCATTGTCCAAAGCCTGGTCAGGCTAGCTACTGAATTAGGGGTTCAGTTTAATTATAATTCTCCCGTCGAGCGGATATTGGTTGATAAGCGAAGTGTTCGGGGAGTTGTGGTTGATGGACGAGAGAGAAAGGCGGACCTGGTAGTGTCCAATATGGATGTCTGGTTTACCTATAAGAAACTTCTCAACCACGAAGTAGCTCCAGCGAAAGTGTTAGCGCAGGAAAGAAGCAGCTCCGCTCTGATCTTCTACTGGGGTATCCGGAGGCAGTTTCCACAGCTCGATCTGCATAACATCTTCTTTAGTGAGGATTATCAGAAGGAATTCTCGCACATCTGGAACGAAAAAAGTATTTATGACGATCCAACTGTCTATCTAAATATCAGTTCGAAATATAACGCTGCAGATGCTCCCCCAAACGAGGAAAACTGGTTTGTGATGATTAACGTCCCTTCGAACTCCGGGCAAAACTGGGACTTGTTGATTGCGGAAGCAAGAGACAACATCATAAGAAAGTTAAGCAGGATTTTGAAGGAAGATATTCGGACCCTTATTGCATGTGAAGCTCTACTGGATCCACGAAGTATCGAGTCTAAAACCTATTCTTATCAGGGATCATTATACGGGACAAGTTCCAATAGTCGTTTTGCAGCTTTTTTCCGCCATCCAAACTTCTCATCTAAAATTGCCAATTTGTATTTTGTTGGGGGAAGCGTTCATCCCGGAGGAGGCATTCCATTAGCACTTCTTTCGGCCCGCATTGTTTCTCAACTAGTTGCAGACGGCAAAAATTAATACTTTAATAACAGTAGGTACATCGTCAGTTAAAGCTTTAGTAAGATTTTTGTTTAATAAAATCTTACACTATGACACTCAATTTATTCAACGCTTTTCGGCATTTCAAAAACTGGTTGGTGCTGAGAGCTCTCCAATCGTCATTTCTTCACTAATATTATTTCTTTTGCCGACATTGCAGCGTAGCAGAGATAATACTTCATGATTAACGACAGTAATAGTGATAGGCTGGCAAGGGAACAGTTTGGCCGGGATTTTAAGTGGGGAGTTTCTACTGCAGCTTACCAAATTGAAGGAGCCCACGACGTAGACGGGAAAGGCTTGTCCATATGGGATGTTTTTACTTCCCGAAAGGGAAAAGTAAAAAAGGGACAGCATGGCAACGTTGCCTGTGATTTTTATAACTGTTTCAAAGGCGACATTCAGTTAGTTCAGGATTTAGGTATCCCCAATTTTCGCTTTTCCATCAGCTGGTCAAGAGTTTTACCGACAGGGACCAACACTGTTAATCAAAAAGGAATTGATTATTACAACAGGATCATTGACTATTGTTTGGAATCCGGGATAGAGCCCTGGGTTACTTTGTATCACTGGGACTTACCGCAGGAACTCGAACTAAAGGGCGGCTGGACTAACAGAGAGGTAGTTGACTGGTTCTCCGAATATGCTGCACTATGTGTTAAGAGTTTCGGCGATCGGGTGACCAACTGGATGGTTATGAATGAACCGGCGGTTTTTACCGGCGCTGGTTACTTTTTTGGGATCCATGCCCCCGGCCGGACGGGAATGAAAAACTTCCTTCCTGCTATTCACCACGCAACTTTGAGCATGGCCGCGGGTGGCAAGGTGGTGAAACAACTAGCTCCCCAGGCGAATGTCGGAACAACTTTCTCGTGCTCTTATGTGGAACCTGCAACCAGTGGGGCAAGGGATCTGGCGGCGGCAAAGCGAGCTGACGCTCTTCTAAATAGATTATTTCTTGAGCCTATACTTGGCTTGGGCTATCCAGTAGATGACTTGCCTGTTCTGAAGAAGTTGGAGAAATACATGCGATCAGGCGACGAGGAAAGAATGTCTTTTGACTTCGATTTTATCGGAATACAGAATTACACCCGCGAAATTGTGACTTCCTCTTTTTTTACGCCCTATATCGGAGCGAGGCTGGTTGCAGCAAAAAAGAGAAAGGTGCCGCTTACGGAAATGGGTTGGGAAGTTTATCCTGAAGCCATTTATCAGATGATAAAAAAGTTCAACTCCTATAGCAATATCAAAAAATTGATCATCACAGAAAATGGTGCTGCTTTTCCTGATATTTTGAAAGACGGTAGGGTGGCTGACGAGAAGAGGAAGAAATACATAGAGGAGAATTTGCGTCAGGTGCTACGAGCACAGAAAGAGGGTTTTAGTGTTGACGGATATTTCGTGTGGACCTTGACTGATAATTTCGAGTGGGCTGAAGGCTATCATCCCAGGTTTGGTCTGATATACGTTGACTTCGAAACACAGCAACGGGTGGTGAAGGATTCAGGCCTTTGGTACAAAGCATTGCTACAGCAATAAAACCTTCATGAGCAGAGCTCACAAACGGAGGATGAAAATAGTTTGAAGGTTCTTTGTGGCCGCTAAAAACAAATTAAAGTTTCACAAAAAAAGGGTCTAAGCTTCAGCTCAGACCCTTTTTTATTAAAATTTAAAACCGCTATTTCGAATAAATTTTCGACTGGTCGCGATAGCCTGTGTCACTGTTTGTGTACCAGTTGCTAAAGAGTGTGCCGCCAGAGCTAGCCCACTCTGCGAAATGGAAATAGGCATCGCCAATGGCATTAAGTTCTGAAGGGTACTTAAATGTTTCTGTAAAGCTTAGTGCCCACGGACCGTTTTCTTTCGATAAATAATATCTGCCTGTTGCAGGTTTTGAGCTGTCATCCATTGTTCCAAATAGTGAGGCAGTGGCTTTATCCGTTGGAGCGTATCCTGGCAGGTGAATTTCGTATCCCCTTCTCATATTGCTGATAAGGAACGGATTGAATGGTGCATTGCCAAGTTTAGCTGTCGTCATCGGAGATTTTAATTTAATAACCATTTTTGCAGTGTCTCCAGTCACTTTTGGCATCGATTCCTTCGTGTTAATGAAGTAAGCTCCAGCAAAGTTTTTGATTAAAGCCTCGTGGTTATCAAATGGAATGATAACTGCTTTGCTTTGTCCCGCCTCAGTCCCGTTACTATTAAGACTGATATAGTTATTAATAAACTTATGTCCTGTTACTGAAGTTACATCTGAAGCAGCAAACGGGAATTGCACACCGAAGCCGTTCATATAAGATGCGCCAGCAGCAACCGGGGCAAAGTCTGCGTTCATCTCCACAACCAGGTTGTTTGCATTAGAGATCATGGTGTACCGATAATTCACTACCAGGTCATTGACGTCGTAATCCCCTTTTGTTGGCCAGTTATCTTCGAATGCAAAGGTGCCCCATTTGTCTTTAGAAGGAAAGTAGTTAATATAAGCCTTGCTCGCATCGGTTGGAAACTGATCAAACGTATCGTTTACGCCATCATTGTCTCTGTCGTTAGGTATATCAAGTTCTATAACTTTGTCTGCAGATATCCCATTTACAGGAGTTGAGCTAGCATATAATACGACATCATTAAAGTCATGGTCGCAAGAGCTTTGATCTCTTCTGATGTCTTCAAAACCAATGATAAACAGGTTTTCGGGTTTGTAGTTCAACAGAACCGTATGTACTTCCAGGTTGCCGCCTGGTTCAGGATTTAGACTTTTATGGGAATAGAACTTCAAAGCGTCATTATCTACCGTTCTGCTGGAAGATTGCCATGCATCAGATAGAAGCACAAAGCCAACAGAGGTACCTGCAGGGAAAGTTCCTATTTTAACTCGGTCACCAGATCTTAGCCCACCTCCCGAGCCTAGAGCCGACGAGTTCGGGAAGATGTATTTGATATTGCCAACATCGTTTTTGTTCCTAGGAGGATTGCCCGTAGTATAGGTATAATAGCCAATTGCATTTTGGTAATCAGCGCCTTCAGAAACGAAGGTGATGTACACGTCAGAGTTGGCAACAATATTTAAATGCTGAGCGGCATCCTGGTCGATGTATTCAGGGTGGTGATTTCTCACGTCTTTTCTCTCCGGTAGCGAAGCGTTTAGGTAGGATAAGAAAGCAGAACTTACTTCTCCCGGCGTACTTAGATAGTTAGGACGCCCGTTATTGTCATGCGTACCCATATAAGAATAGCTGGTAGCTAAAGTGGTGATCAGATTTTTGCCGCGGTATTCGCCGCTGCTCGCTACTGCGCCCATCACGACATTGCCACTTAAACCTTCCGAGCCGCCAATAACACACTCTACGCTGCCATTTTTTATCAGTGCCTGAACTTTACTGATCAGACCTACATAATTGGGCTCAATTAAAACGGTGTCCAGATACGAAGGGATGTTTACAGATGTTTTTACATAGCCCTGAGCGTCACTAGCCCCGCTAACAAGCGTCTCGCCAGATTTTGGAGAGGTGATGCTTAGCACCACACCTTTTAAAGGTTCGTTCTTGCTGGACAGTAAGCGAACATTGACGTCAATTTTTTTTGAAGTTGCATAGTCGAAGCCGTCGGGAGCAACCTTATGTATGTTCGGGTCGGTTCCATCTCCAGGCGTCTTTCTACAAGCAACCAAGCTAAGGGCCGCCAGTAGAATCACTATTGGGGAAAAGTGTTTCATGTTGATATTAGGATTTTGAACGTTTTGACTATAAATTCTCTGTATACTGCATTTCTATTGAAAGGTTGCCTGTCAAAAGAAATTGTAAGACGCGTTGTTTCGCACAGAACGAAAGTTCTGAGAGGAGAGCAATCTATCTATTCAAATGATGTTCCAGTTCGAAAGTGTTCAGAATAAGCTGCTTGCTTGTTGAAGTTGAGGAGATTTGAGTAGCAGGGTGGGGAAACAGATGGTGGATTGTGGAGTTCATTCCCCTCGCTTTTGTCATTCCTAACTTTTCAACACCTACCGTACTGATAATAATTTTGGGTAAATTCGGTTTGTCTTTATTGATTGATTAGCTGATGCCGGAATTTTCTCATTTACACGTACATACGCAATTTTCACTGCTCGACGGAGCTGCAGATATATCGAAGCTTTACAAAAAAGCTGCTGCTGATGGCATGAAAGCTTTAGCAATTACCGACCACGGTAATATGTTTGGGGCGTTTAAATTTGTTGCCGAAGCTGCAAAGCATAATGTGAAACCGATTGTAGGTTGCGAGTTTTATGTGGTGGAAGATCGGCATAAAAAGCAGTTTACCAAGGAAAACAAGGATGTCAGATGTCATCAGCTATTCCTGGCAAAGAACCCGAAGGGTTATCAGAACCTCATTAAATTATGTTCCCTGGGCTACATGGAAGGTCTCTATAGTAAGTGGCCTCGCATCGATAAGGAACTTATTCTAAAGTACCATGAAGGGCTGATAGCTACTACCTGCTGTATCGGGGCTTCGGTTCCGCAAGCCATACTGAAAAAAGGAGAAGAGGAAGGAGAAGCTGAATTTAAATGGTGGCTCGACTTGTTTGGAGAAGACTATTACATTGAATTGCAACGACATGAAATTCCTGACCAGGAAAAAGTGAACCATGTGTTGCTGAAGTTTGCAAAGAAGTATAATGTAAAGATCATTTGTTCAAACGACTCCCATTATGTGGATCAACAGGACGCCAATGCGCACGATATCCTGCTTTGTGTAAACACAGGAGATATGCAAAGTACCCCTATTGCAACCGACGAGGAGGGAGGAAAGGGCTATCGGTTCGGATTTCCGAATGATCAGTTTTACTTTAAGACTCAGGCTGAAATGGCTCAGCTATTTCATGACCTGCCACAGGCACTCGATAATACGAATGAGATAGTCGACAAGGTAGAGCATCTCAAGTTAAAGAGAGATATACTGCTGCCTAACTTCCCTATCCCGCCCGAGTTTAAAATTCACCCAGATGATGTGTTGAACCAGTGGGAGTACTTGCGTCACTTGACAATGACGGGAGCCCGGGAAAGGTATAAGGAAATCACCCCTGATGTTCAGGAACGTCTCGACTTTGAATTGAATACCATTAAAATAATGGGTTTCGCGGGATACTTTCTGATTGTATCCGACTTCATAAAAGCAGGGAGGGATTTAGGTGTGTTTGTTGGTCCTGGTCGTGGTTCAGCCGCTGGTTCTGCGGTAGCGTATTGCATTGGCATCACCAATATCGACCCGATTAAATACAACCTCCTGTTTGAGCGTTTTCTTAACCCTGATCGTAAGTCAATGCCCGATATTGATACTGACTTCGATGACGAAGGTCGGCAGAAGGTTATTGATTACGTGGTGGATAAGTACGGCAAAAACCAGGTGGCGCAGATCATTACCTATGGTTCGATGGCGGCGCGTACGAGTATTCAGGACGTTGCCCGCGTTTTGGATGTTCCCTTGTCTGAGGTTGCTCAACTGAAAAAACTTGTACCGGATACCCTGGGAATTACCTTAAAGGAAGCCTTTCAACAAGTTCCAGAGCTCCAGGAAATCCTGAAAGGCAACGATGCTCGCGCCAAAGTTCTGCAGGAAGCGGAAAAGCTGGAAGGATCTATCCGGAATACAGGTATTCATGCGGCTGGTATCATCATCGCGCCCGATGACCTTACCAATATCATTCCCGTTGCCACGGTAAAGGATTCGGACCTTCTGGTAACTCAGTTTGACGGTCGGGTTATTGAGGATGCCGGCGTTATCAAAATGGACTTCCTGGGCTTGAAAACCTTGACCATTATCAAGGATGCCCTGCGGATGATTAAAAAGAATCATGGCGTTGAAATCGATATAGATTATATTCCTCTCACCGACGAGAAAACGTTCGAATTATACCAGAGGGGCGATACCAATGGTACGTTCCAGTTTGAAAGTGACGGGATGCAGATGTATCTCCGCGAGTTAAAACCCGATAAGTTCGAGGATTTGATTGCCATGAACGCGCTCTATCGTCCGGGGCCGATCGAGTACATCCCTAACTTCATTGCCCGTAAACATGGTCGGGAGGAAGTAAGTTACGACTTGCCCGACATGGAAGAGTATCTGGCCGATACCTACGGTATTACGGTCTACCAGGAGCAGGTGATGCTTCTGTCGCAGAAGCTGGCTAGCTTTACCAAGGGCGATGCCGACGTGCTGCGGAAGGCGATGGGAAAGAAAGACAGGAAGACGCTGGATAAGCTGAAGCCGCAGTTTATTGAAAATGCCAAACTGAAGGGGCACGATGAAAAGAAATTGGAGAAGATCTGGACTGACTGGGAAGCTTTCGCCTCTTATGCTTTTAACAAGTCGCACTCCACTTGCTATGCCTTTGTAGCCTATCAAACTGCCTATCTGAAAGCTCATTACCCTTCCGAATACATGGCTGCGGTATTGAATAACCAGAACAATATCGAGAAGATTTCCTTCTTCATGGAAGAATGTCGTCGAATGGGAGTTCCGGTTTTGGGACCGGATATTAATGAGTCGCAGTTGAGTTTTGGTACCAATAAAAAGGGTGAAATCCGCTTTGGTATGTCAGGTATCAAAGGAGTGGGAGAGAAGGCGGTTGAAAGTATTATTGAAGAGCGGAACGCAAACGGCCCCTACGTAGATATTTGTGATTTCGCGAAAAGGGTAAACTCCCGGACCGTAAACAAGAAAGTTTATGAAAATCTGGTGTACAGCGGTGCGTTTGATTGTTTCGGCCTCAGCCGGGCACAGTTCTTTTTCAAACAGGATGGAGCTATGCTCAATGGAATTGAAAAGCTGATTAAGTATAACAGTGATTATCAGAACAGCCTAAATACCTCTCAGGTATCTCTGTTTGGCGGCACTTCCGATGCACATATCGCCGAACCTCAACTTCCCGAATGCCCGGATTGGGGATTAATTGAAAGGCTCAAATACGAGAAGGATATGATCGGAATATATCTTACCGGCCATCCTCTTGATAATTATAAATTTGAATTAGATAATTTCTGCTCTCATCAGGTAAAGCATCTTATTCTGATGAATAAGGCGAAAAGTGGTGAGCTGGCCCCGGATGACGCAGAAGAGTTTGCGAAAATAAAAAATAGGGAGCTTGTTATTGGCGGCCTCGTATCCAATGCACAACACCGCACCACTAAGACGGGTAAGCCCTTCGGTGCAATGGTTCTTGAAGACTACTCCGACTCATTTGAATTGGTGTTGTTTGGAGAAGACTATGTGAAATTAAAACAGTTCTTCACCGATGGCTACTTTGTACAGATTAGAGGGTCAATCACTGAACGGTTCAAACAGAAAGATAACTGGGAGTTTAAAATCACGCAGATAACTCTCCTTTCTGAGTTGCGCGATAAGATGTCTAAGAGCCTTACCATTCAGTTGCCCCTGCAGGAGCTTACCACTACTTTCATTGAAGAGCTGGATGAAATCATCCGTGTAAACGTAGAACAGAACCCGCAGCGGAATTGTCAGTTGAAGTTTACCATTTTTGACAGGGAGAAGGAAGAAACGATCGCTATTGAAATGCCGTCAAAAAATTTGAAGATCTTTCCAAGCAATGAGTTTCTGGAGAATCTCCATAAGTTGAATAACATCACCTATAGACTGAACTAGTAGTTGGAGTCTTCTGATTAACTAGCAGTTAAATCTTAAAAAATGTTAAAGCTATTTACGGTGTGTGTTTTAATTACAACCTTTACTCCTGTAATTAAAACACACACTTAGATAACTTTTATGAAAAATCTATTCCTCACAGCGCTATTTGCTGCATGCACTTTTTGTGCTAACTCTCAAACTAAAGGTACTAATGCGATTGGGTTTGGTGGTGGCTTCCACACTCAAACGCCAGCAGGTTCTAGGCAAGAGTCAGATGGCTTTAATGTCTCACTTAACTACGGGAAGTTTATTAGGGACAACGTTAAATTAAGAGCCTCAGCACATTACTCGAAGCAGGATTACGAAAGTGCGATCAGTAAACTTCAGAGCAATGCTTATTCTATCTCCACAGGCTACGGGAAGTATTATCCTATAGTGGGTAAATTATTGGGGTTTATTGAAGGATCAGGCGGCGTTTTACGTGCTTCTCGGGAGGAGGAGTACAATAATAGTGGGTCTTCGACATTCAAGACCAATAGCTACTCCCTCGCAGCAAACGGTGGTTTAGGGCTATTTCTTTCTAAAAGATTTGCTATTGAGACCCAGTTGATTGGAACAGAGCTCAGTCTCTCGTCGGAGAAGCAGGTGGGAGGAGGAAGGCAAACTACCACGTCATTTAATTTTTCGACTACGAAATACTTGGATAACCTCGGCTTCAATATCTACTTCCTCTTTTAATCATATCCCTGTCAGATTGTCTTGCTGGATTTGTGGTAAGGTTATTGTATATGTAAATTTGAAATACTGAAAAATTAAATTTTATAACGATGGCTTTAGAAATCACAGACGCAAACTTTGATGAAGTAGTGCTGAAATCAGATAAACCAGTTCTTATCGACTTTTGGGCAGAGTGGTGCGGTCCTTGTCGCATGGTTGGTCCCGTAGTTGAAGAGCTTTCCAAGGAGTATGAAGGCAAAGCGATTGTTGGGAAGGTAAACGTAGATCATAATCCTGGAGTGTCCATGAAATTTGGTATCCGTAATATTCCAGCTTTACTATTCTTCAAAAATGGAGAAATTGTAGATAAGCAAATCGGAGCGGTGCCGAAATCAGTACTTGCTGACAAATTAAGCAAGCAATTAGCATAACAAATAATATTTAAATACAATGAACTCCATTCGTCAAAAGCGGATGGAGTTTTTAGTTTAAAGGCTTTTGTAAAATCGTTCGTAACTTGTCGCTTATGCTACCTGATTTAAACGCATATAAAGATCTGCAGGATTTCGGTAACCTGGAGTTACTGGCCCGGCAAGTAGTTGAAGGTTTTATCACAGGTCTTCATAAAAGTCCATTTCACGGATTCTCAGTAGAGTTTGCTGAGCATCGCCTTTATAACAGCGGCGAATCGGTGAAAAACATTGACTGGAAGCTGTATGGTCGTACAGATAAAATGTTTGTGAAGCGATTCGAAGAAGAAACCAATCTTCGATGTCAGCTGGTTTTGGATGTCTCTTCTTCCATGTATTACCCTGAAAAAGGCTTCAACAAGCTCCTGTTTTCAATCTACTCTGCTGCGGCTCTGATGTATCTTTTTAAAAAACAGCGGGATGCGTTTGGGTTGAGCTGTTTCTCCGATAAACTTGACCTTTCCACCTCTGCTAAATCAACAACGGTTCATCAGAAATACCTCTTTTCGGAGCTGGAAAACTTGATAAATAAGGAGAGCGTTGGCGATAAGACTGCTGTAGCGTCCGCTCTGCATGAAATTGCGGAGCTTATTCACAAGCGATCTTTAGTGATCATTTTTAGCGATATGCTCGAATATGCATCAGATGATCGGGCACTCAATGACGTCTTTTCTGCCCTGCAGCATCTGAAGTATAATAAACACGAGGTGATAGTTTTTAATGTGCTTGATTTTAAGCGGGAATTGAACTTTGAGTTCGAGAATCGCCCCTACCATTTTATAGATCTCGAGAGCGGGGAAGAACTGAAGGTGAATCCCTTACAAGTGAAGGAGAAGTACCAGGAATCCGTGTTAGCGTTTCGGAAGGAGTTAAAGTTAAAGTGCGCCCAGTTTAATATTGATCTTATTGATGCAGACATAAACGCTGGCTTCTACCAAATTCTACATTCTTACCTTATAAAAAGGAATAGGATGATTTAAAGCTTGGGCAAATCATTTCTGATGCTTTAGTTGTTTATCTGTTTTATACAGACGACATGAACAACATTCCAGAAGTAATACACGGACACATTACCAAACATATTCTAGAGCAGGACGGCTCTATCCCCAATAACCCTAAGCTCCCGGTAATCATATATAAAGGAGCGCTCCGGCTACATCCGGATGAAGGGGGGGATTTCATTCTCGATCTTTTTAGTAAGAACAACTGGACGAATGGCTGGAAGGGGGGTGTTTATGACTATGACCACTATCATAGTGTTACGCATGAGGTGCTGGCAGTTACAAGAGGTACAGCTGACGTGATTCTTGGTGGCCCTGCTGGTGTTTGTATCGAACTTACCCGAGGCGATGTGTTGGTAATTCCGGCAGGTGTCAGTCACAGAAATTCTAAAAGTTCAGAGGATTTTCTTTGTGTTGGTGCCTATCCTGAAGGTGCCGATTATGACCTGAAATACGGGAAGGAAGAAGAGTTAGATCTGGCATTGAGAAGTATACCTCAGGTCCCTGTTCCAACTTCTGATCCTGTATATGGAGAGGAGGGGCCTGTTTTGGAGAGTTGGACTTTGTAGGATAAAAAAAGCGTTGTTTTTACACAAACAACGCTTTTCTCAATTTATTTACTGACCATATCGCTTAGGGTCCCTAGGATCCCATCGTTATTCATCATCTGTTCTGTCTGTGCGAAGCCTTCAGGTGCGGGTGCTCCTAATTTTGGTTCCTCTCCTACAGGCTGAGCTTTAACTACTGTGAATTCGCCCTTGCCATCAACAGACGTTCCATTTGTCCAGCGCGAGCCCTCGTAGGTCAAGGGGTCTCCACTTATATCAGTAGAAACAAATGAATAGTTGAATTCTTGATTTTCTTCAGTCTGAGGGAAGCTGTTCGGAATAGGGTGCACGCCATTCATTCCTCCTAGCTCTTCAATTACAGCCAGCCACTGATTTTGGTGCATAGTGTCTCTAGCAATTAAGAAGGCCAGCATGTCTTTCATGCCAGGATCATCTGTAGACTTCCAAAGACGAGTCGCCAGTACACGTCCTGTTGATTCGGCCATAACATTTGCATACATGTCTGCTGCCAGATTTCCACTTGCTACTACCCACGATCCGTTGAAAGGAACTCCGTTTGCATCTGTAGCCATGGCTGCTAAACCTGCTGAAAGATAATGGCGAGGGTCCATTCCTCCCATGATTTCTCCAACTACCGGGTTTTCTTTAACCATTTTTTCTACCATATTGCCCGAAGCGCCTTCCAGGTTTAACGCTACAGCGGTCGATAGCATCTCGATATGGGAAATCTCCTCCGTCCCTGTTTCCAATAGCATGTCTCTGTATTTTACAGGACCGCGATTTCCCCAGGCTTGAAAGAGGTACTGAAGGCAGACCCGTATTTCACCTTCAATTCCGCCAATGGCTTGTTGTAGCAGTCTCGCAAATTGAGGATTTGGTTTTTCGACCCGTACTTTGTACTGGAGTCTCTTGTCATGATAAAACATAGTGTAGATGATTTTAAGTGGACAATTTGTTAATTATCAATCACCTAACAGGGCTTATAAGCGTATGTTTAACATTTTTAAAATTGTTCTATAGTGAAAGAAACTTGCGTATGCTTTTGTCTTTTTTAACCCGGCATCAAGCTTTTCAGGTGGAGCGCGTTGATAGGTGCGAAGGTGTTTATATCGTTGTTGAAAAAGATGAATGCTTTCTGAATCTCTGTTCTTGCAGTAATCGACTGGGCGAAATCTTTCAGTTGTTCTTGGGGGTAGTTTGAGCCGTAGAGCTCGTTTTCTCCATGAAACCGGTAGTAAAACAAGGGCGTGTTTATGATTGCTTCTCTCGGTAATTCCGGATGGCTCATCCCGCAAAAACTGATATTGTTTGAAGCAAGGGCTTGGTATACCGTGTCGTTCCACCAGCTTGGGTGACGAAATTCGAGCACATTCAAAAAGGAGTTGTCAAGGTTGCTCAATATTTTCTCGAGACGTTCTTCCTTGTATATAAATCTTGGCGACATCTGAAATAGAACACATCCAAGTTTGTCCTGCAAACCCTCTCGGGTAGTTCGGTAAAAGTCGGATAACATCCCCGTTACTCCATTGAACTGTTTAAAATGCGTAATCGCCTTTGGGACTTTTACTGCAAATTGAAAGTTGGCTGGACTTATATCATGCCAGTTTTTCATGGCCGGCAATCGCGGGAAGCGGTAAAAGGTGACGTTTAGTTCAAGCGTATTGAAGTGCTGACAGTAGTAGTCGAACCATTTAGTACTTGGCAATTTTTCAGGATAGAATGTTCCCCGCCAGTGCTTGTAGTGAAAGCCCGAGCAGCCTACGTACCAATCTGTCATATAGTTTTAAGGATAACAGATGAAAGGACTCTCTGTTTATCCTCAAAGACTGCGCTCAGTTATAGCCAGTTCTTCTTCTTAAAGAAAATGAGGGTGATTGCTGATGACAGGATCATCAGAAGCAATGCAAAGGCGTATCCATACTGCCACTCGAGCTCAGGCATAAGCCGAAAGTTCATTCCGTAAATGCTCGCGATAAGTGTAGGGGGCATAAAGGCTACTGTTGCAACCGTAAATATTTTTATAATATGGTTTTGTTCAATATTTACAAATCCCATAAAAGTGTCCTGCAAGTATTCGAGGCGCTCGAACGCGAATTTATTGTGCTCCAGAAGGGAGCTGATATCTTTAATCATGATTCGGAGCACTCCCATATATTCTTCGGGAAACGTGCTGCTTTTCATCAGGGCCGAAATCAGGCGTTGCTTGTCAATGATATTTTCCCTTAGGGACATCGTCTCATTTTGAAAAGATGATAGTTTTATAAGTATCTCTTCATCCGAACGACTTTTTCTCAAGGTAAGTTGCTGGTTAAGTTCGGCAATCCTTTTGGCCAAGCCTTCAATAAGGTCGGCATCCTGATCAATCGCGGTTTCCAAGATTGTTAGTAAAATTTGGAAGCCGTTGGAATAAGACCCTGGACTAGCCTTTATCCTTTTAACAGATTCTCCGAAGGTTTTCAAATCGTCATCCCGATAGGTAAATAATATCCCTTTTTCTATGATGATGGATACAGGACAGTATTCAAATCCCTTTTCACGTATCGACAAGAAGTTAGAATTGATGATAAGCTCGTCTTCCATTTCATTGAAGCGGGATGAACTCTCAATTTCCTGAGATTTCTCTTCAGAGGAATACTTGATGTCGAAGTAGGTTTCTATGGTTGCTTTTTCTTTTACAGTAGGATTCTGAAGATCTACCCAAATCAGGCTTTCCATCGGGATTTCCCGCAGTTCCTCCAGCTCAGTTTCTTTTGCTAATCTCTTGTCCTTTTTGTAATAAATTCGCAGCATATCGGTTAAAAGTAAAAAGAAAATCTAAAAACGGTAAAAAAGAGTCGCTTCTCTCTGTTTCCTTCGGTTAGCCTCGCGCTTTTCCTATCTTTGCAGCTACGCTGGTAACGAGTAGTGTTTTTCCTTCTAAATAAATAATAATGGGTACACCTGTTGATTTCGGATTCAAGACTTATAATTATTATGGTGCATACCTGAAGAAGAAGTATGAGGGAAAACGCGTATTTAAAATAATTGTTGACGGTGGTTTCACTTGTCCGAATCGTGATGGAAGCAAAGGTTATGGCGGATGCGCTTATTGCAATGTCGATTCTTTTACCCCTGAACTTTCCCGTAAGGGCCCAACTATCCGGGAACAAATAGAAAAAGGTATGGAGCGGGCTATTAAGGGCTATGCAGCCGAGAAGTTTATCATTTATTTTCAGCCCAACACTAATACCTATGCTCCAGTACATTATTTAAAGATGATGTATGACGAGGCCTTAAGTATTGCCCCTGAGAACGTAGTAGGCTTGTCTGTTGGTACTCGTCCAGATTGTATTGATGCCGAAAAGGTTGCTCTTTTAGAAAGTTATCGTGAGAGAGGACTGGATGTAGATTTGGAAATGGGGATGGAGTCCATCTATAACGAAACCCTGTCAAAAATAAATCGGGGCTGTACTCATGAAGAGCTTGAAGTAGCACTTAACCTGGTAAGAACCTCACCTTTGGATGTCTGTGTTCATACTATTTTTGGATTTCCCTGGGAAACTAAGGAGATGATGTTGCGGTATGTTCATGAGATCAATCGTTTTCCGCAAATTAAGTTTGTGAAGTTGCATCATTTACACATTGTTGAGGGTTCAATAATGGGCGTGCAATACAAGCGTGATCCTTTTCATGTATTTTCTTTAGAGGAGTATACTAACTTCCTGGCAGAGTTTATTCCTCTGCTTCGTCCTGATATCGTTATTCAGCGCTTGTTCGGGATCTCTGACTATGATCTTTTAATTGCTCCGAACTGGGGACTGAAAAAGGCAGAGATTCAAACCTATATCGACAAAGAGCTGGAAAGGCAAGGCGTAGTACAGGGCGCTGCTTATCAAAGTCTTGTTCATTCCTAACATTCCCGCGGATATTCGCTGAATATTCTGCTTCTATAGCTGAATATCCCAGATTCCTTTTTTTCTCGATAAAAAATTGTTGGACGCCTCTCCAATAGAGCCGAAAGGTAGGCTATGATAGAGGATAACGCCCAGTAGTCTTCGGTTTTCAGTTACCCGCAGGTGGTGTTCGGTGTATCAGGTCGTATCGCGTTTCTGTTCATCAACAACAGGTCCTCTTCGTTACAATTGTTTTCCTTCTCCGCTCAACAAAAATCCCCTGAAAGGGAGCACTTAAGTCACTATCAATCCTTGATCTATCGGTTGATCTCTTACTGGTTATCGAAATCTCGCTGAAGGAGGTGAGATTTTTTTCAGATTGAAGAGTGCCGAGAAAATAGCCATCGCCTCCTATTCCTTTCTTATTACTTCTCTCAATTCGAGTCGTTGAAGCTTTATTTTGGTGTGTCTAGTCTTTAGTTTGTGAGTTTCTTATTGTTTTTTGCATTAAATTCGTTGATTTTCCTATAAATTTTTTGGTTTGTTGTGATTTTGTAATGATTTTTTAGGCTTGTTTGGGTTAGTTTCCATGCTTTATCTGATATTTTTAGTATTATTTTTACTTTTTTTATTAAAAGTGCTTTGATTTTAATTTTTTGTTCCTAATTTTATCATCAAATCATACGAAATAGTATAAAAAATAAAAAATCGGTCTCTTTTTGGTCGATAAATCGTAAATAATGATTGTTTAACAACTAAAAACCAGAAAAAATTATGGAAATTTTAACTTCGGTATTCGAGATCTCAGGAAATCTTCCGACAGCTGCCATTCTCGCAGCAGTTGAGGAGGGAGGAGCAGCAGCTGAAATCGCAAATGCAATGCTTACAAGCAATAACATCTGGATGATGTTGTCGACCGCTTTGGTATTTATTATGCACCTTGGCTTTGCAAGTGTTGAGGCTGGATTTGCGCAGACAAAAAACACGGTAAATATCCTTTTCAAAAACACTATAACTCCTGTAATTGGAATTCTTATTTATGCGCTGGTTGGCTTTGGTCTAATGTATCCGGGCTTTGAAGCGGGTAGTCACAGTTGGTTTGGTTTTTCTGGATTTGGTCTTACTGCGCCAGAAAACGGAAATACAGCCGACTATGCGAACGGAGGTTATACTTATTGGACAGACTTTCTGTTTCAGGCGATGTTTGCTGCTACCTGCGCAACAATAGTATCCGGGGCAGTTGCTGAGCGCATTAAGTTCGGCGCCTATATGACTTTCACCTTAATCTTTGTAGGATTAGTTTATCCTATTGCCGGAAGCTGGAAATGGGGATACGGTGCTCTGAATGATATGGGTTTCCATGATTTTGCAGGTTCCACTTTGGTTCATTCTGTAGGTGGTTGGGCTGCTTTAGCAGGTATCATTCTTTTAGGAGCAAGGAAAGGCAAATACGTAAACGGGCAAGTAAGGTCATTTGCTGCTTCGAATCTACCATTAGCTACTGCTGGTACCTTCCTTTTATTTCTGGGGTGGTTTGGTTTCAACGGAGGATCTGTGCTCTCTGCTGATCCCGGCCTTACCTCTCTTGTTTTAGTCAATACCACCCTTGGGGGATGTGCAGGAGCTGTTGCTGCGGTTCTGCTAGCCTACTTTGTTAATAAAACGTATGACTTCGGAATGGCGCTTAATGGTATTCTGGCTGGTTTAGTAGGTATCACTGCCGGTGCTGATGTCATTACTCCTGCAGAATCAATCATTATCGGGCTAGTTGCTGGCTTCATCGTAGTACTTGCGGTAAAATTACTTGACGCACTAAAGCTGGATGATGTGGTAGGGGCGGTACCCGTGCACCTTTTCTGTGGGGTTTGGGGAACACTGGCTGTTGGTATCTGGGGCGAAGGAAAAGATTTCATGGTTCAACTTCAAGGTGTGGCCATTTACGGCGCAGTGTCTTTCATAGCTGCCTTTGTCATCTTCGCCGCATTGAAATACACAGTCGGAATCAGAGTATCAGAGAACGAAGAAGTAGAAGGTCTTGATAAATACGAGCACGGAATTGATGCCTACTCTATTCCTGCAGTATTAACACTTGAAACAGCTGAAGCAAAATCAGCAGGAAAAGTAGAAGAAGAAGCTTTCGTCTAGTTTATCACGATCATTCAATCAACAATACAAGCCTTATTTAACAATCAAAATTAGAAACAATGTTAAAAAAACTATTAGCAATCGCAGCCATTGCCGGCACAACTTACGCTCAAGCACAAGACACTACGTCTACTTCTTCACCACTGGAAATAAGCGGATCTGTAGACGCTTATTACAAATACGATTTCTCCGGATTTTCGAATATTCCAACAAGTTTCGTAAGCGATCAAAACTCAGTATCCATTGGGATGATCGATGTTGCACTACGTAAAACTACGGGAAAAGCTTCTTTTGTAGGAGAGGTATCCTTCGGGCCAAGGGGACAATATCAGTCGCTTCCAAATTCTGATGATTCTTATGGTGAAGGAAATGGTTTCAACTCCTTCCACATCCAAAACCTGTATGCTACTTACGCTTTTACTGATCGTTTTTCAATGACTGCTGGTTACATGGGTACTTTCGTTGGATATGAAGTGATCTCTCCCGTGGGAAATTTTAACTACTCTACATCCTATCTATTCACTAATGGTCCATTCCAAAATGCCGGAGTGAAAGCAAATTTCGCTTTTACCGATAAAGTAGGCCTAATGGTAGGTCTGTTCAATGACAGCTGGAATGTTTATAGTGCTAACCCTTCATTCGGCGTATCTACGTTTGGTGCACAGTTGTCTCTGGCTCCGGTAGAAGGATGGAACGCCTACCTGAATTTATTAACCGGATATCCTTCAGGTACCGTGGTTGATTTGACCACTGCTTATCAGATTACAGATAAATTCAAACTAGGACTGAATGCAGCAGACTATAGCTTGGTGAATGACGGTGGCGGTTACAGCGGTATTGCTTTATATCCTCAGGTTTCAGTTACAGAAGGTTTTGCTCTGGGCTTAAGAGGCGAATACTTTAAGGCTAAGACAGGTGCAGATATGATTGGCGCGGATGCCGGCGAGTCAGTTACTTCTTTAACCGTGTCTGGTAACTTAAAATCAGGAGGCTTAACCTTTATCCCTGAATTCAGAGTAGACAATTCAAGTGTAAGCCAGTTCATGAAAGAGAATGGCTCTGCTACTAAATCTGCTTCCCAGTTTTCACTTGCATTAGTATACGCTTTCTAATAACATTACTGAAAGCTGACAACTGTCAGCTTTCACTTATTTGTCGATGATATAGAAAAGATGAAGAGAATCATAAAAAGAACGTTTAATCCGCTAAAGGCCCTGATGGAAGACTCCCGTACCGTGGGAATCCTTTTAATTCTGTCAACCCTGCTATCTATTCTTCTTGCGAACTCTGCAAGCGGTGATCAGTACAGGGGATTTTGGTTGGCTGAGAGTCATCAGCTTCACAGTTTATCGCTTCCGGCGAACTTTGGCGAATGGATTAACGGCTTTTTAATGTCTTTCTTTTTTCTCCTTGCGGGGATGGAAATTAAGCGGGAGTTATTAACTGGAGAACTTTCATCGTTTAAAAAGGCGATTCTGCCGGTAGCAGCTGCTCTTGGCGGCATGGTCGTGCCAGCTTTAATTTATGTAGCCTTCAATGTCAACTCGCCTTTTGCAGCAGGTTGGGGAATTCCAACGGCAACCGATATAGCCTTTTCCCTCGGTATTGCTTCCTTGCTTGGCAAACGCGTTCCGAACGCCCTGAAAGTATTTCTGATGGCACTTGCCATTATCGACGACCTTGGGGCGATCGTGATTGTAGCGGTATTTTACGGTGGTAATGTCAGTTGGATGTTTTTAGGTTTGAGCGTCATCGTTTACCTAATGCTGCTTGCTGTAAGTACTAGAAAGTCGGCTTTTGTTCCATTGCAGATTATTTTATCACTGGCTCTCTGGTTTACTATTTTTAAAGCGGGAATAGAGGCGAGTATAGCCGGAGTTCTCGTTGCTTTTGCAATGCCTTCGAACGTTCTGCCTGCAATCGAGAGAGTAATCCATAAGCCCGTTAACTTTCTGATTTTACCACTCTTCGCACTTGCGAATACAGCAATTCTACTGCCCGAAAACGTTGCATCTACTATAGGGAGTTCTGTGAGTATTGGAATTATGCTGGGACTGGTGCTGGGAAAACCTCTTGGAATTTACCTGTTTAGTAAAGTGCTCGTGATGCTTAAAGTAGCGGCATTGCCGAAAAAGATTCACTGGAATCAGGTTTTCGCCATGGGAACTTTAGCTGGTATTGGATTTACGATGTCCATTTTTACTACCAACCTTGCCTTTGCTGCTGATGCGTATAAGGATGCAGCCAAAATAGCAATTTTAATAAGTATGGTATGCTCAGTGGTAGTCAGTTATCTCATGTTTCTCTTCGTGGAGAAAAAGTCAGTGGCAGCTACTGTCTCAACCAGGGAAGGCAAGACTGAAGTTAGCCTTAGCTTGAAAAATATTTAAGATACTAATTTTGGTTTAGTGTTGTGAAGGGGGGTACAGCGCGAGGCTGCCCCCTTCTTTTTTTATTTGCTTTACCGGATATCTTCCTAACAAGTGACTGTGCAACTGCTTACTCATTAGCAGTATGGCGTTCTTCAATCTCTTCGGGTTCAATCTTTTCTGCTTTCTTAATTCTATTCTTGTTATCAGCTAAAAGTACTAGCTTTATTATAACTTAAATCCTACAAGATGAACGTGTCGCAGTGAGTAGGCTCCGAACCCGTCATCATGTTTTATTATCACCATAAACCTTATTTGTGAAACTATAAACCTTATGTTTGAAAATTTTAAAAGAGGGGTTTCATTCACCAAGAAAGAGCTAAAGGGACTTTTTGTCTTTTGTCTATTACTTGTTTTTGTTGCATTTCTCCCGCAGATAGACGCCTGGCTCAATCCGCCGCAGGTTTTTTATTATGCCGACTTTGCAAAGGAAATCTCAGATTTTAGAGCCTCTGCGAAAAAAGTTCAGGACCAAAAATTTAACTATTCAAGGAAGGTCGGTTTTGCAGCAACGGATACAAGAGCCCCGTCAGTTGTTTATTTTCCATTTGATCCTAATACGCTCACTGAAGAGGGCTGGTACAAATTGGGCCTTTCTCAGCGACAAGTTAGGGTAGTCAGAAACTACGTATCTAAAGGAGGGCGGTTCTATAAAAAGGAGGATCTTAGAAAGATCTATTCTATTAGCCCGGCCGATTATGAGCGGCTGTCTCCCTATATTTCTATCGCTGACAAAGAGTCGTATGCTCAGTTTGTTTCAGGGACTCGGGCGAACAAAAAGGAAAAACCCTTGCGAATCGTTGAACTCAACTCAGCTGACTCCGCCGCTTTGGAAAGTCTTAACGGTATTGGCCCCGCCTTTGCGGCTCGTATTATCAAGTATAGGAACCGGCTGGGGGGCTTCCACAAGAAGGAGCAGTTGCTGGAAGTTTATGGTCTGGACTCGGCAAAGTATCGAAACCTTGAAGCAAATATTGAGGTAAACAGGAGTGACATCGTCAAATTAAGGTTGAACGCTATCACCTTCGAGGAATTTAAAAAGTTTCCCTACTTGAGCTATCGGCAAATGAACGCTATTCTGCAGTACCGGAAACAACACGGAGCCTTCCGATCTCTCGAAGATTTGAGTAAGATTGGGGTACTTGATGATGTAATTTTGCGTAAAATTGAACCGTATTTAGATTTCAAATGATTAGCGAGAAGATAAAGAGAGTAATCCGGGATATCCACGATTTTCCCAAACCAGGAATAATTTTTAAAGATGTTACCCCAATTTTTAAGGATTCAGTTTTATGTACCGAAATTTTGGACTCTTTTGCTGCCAGGGTAGGGGGCTGGGAAATTGACGTTGTTGCCGGAATAGAAAGCCGTGGATTCTTGTTTGGTTTAATGCTAGCTAACAGACTGGGCGTCCCGTTTATTCCAGTTCGTAAGCCAGGAAAGCTACCGTTTAAAACAGTCAGTAAATCCTACGAACTGGAATACGGTGCTGCTACTATCGAAATTCATCAGGATGCCTTTGAGCCGGGGAAAAAAGTCCTGATCCATGATGATCTACTTGCTACGGGAGGCACAGCAACAGCCACCGCCCAGTTGGTCGAAGAGTTGGGGGGGGCTGTCTCCGGCTATTGTTTTGTAGTCGGTCTGGATTTTCTAAATGGCGACGAGCGATTGAGAACGTTTTCACCTAATATAGTGACCTTAACAAATTATTAATCCTATGTTTTAAAGCTACTATCAATTCCTACGTCTTGTTTCGTTTTCTTTACTTCTTCCTTTATACTCAAAAAAATAAAAACAAGTGTTTTGATTATGAATAATTTACTTAAATTTGCAGTCCTTAAAAAATTGAGAGGAGGTATATAGAACATGATCATTATCAACGTAAAGGACGGCGAATCATTAGATAAAGCCCTAAAACGTTTCAAGAAGAAATTCGAGAAAACAGGTGTATTAAGAGAACTACGTAGCCGTCAGGCTTTCGAGAAGAAATCTGTAGCTCGTCGTAACGTGGTTAAGAAGGCGGTTTATAAACAAACTCTCAACCAGGAGACAGTATAGATTTTTAATAAATCATTTTATTATATCAAACCTATTTGTATATTGCTTTTGTCATATATAAATAGGTTTTCATGTTTATAGAGCGTTTTTTTAATTATCTTCAGTACGAAAAACGTTTCTCCATGCATACCCTCAACGGGTATAAAACTGATCTGCTTCAGTTCCACCAATTTCTATCTTCAACCGACTGTAACTACGATACCGCTACTCATCAGGAGATCAGGTCATGGATTGTTTCTTTGATGGAAGCTGATACCGATCCAAAGACAATTAGCAGGAAGTTATCGACCCTGCGGACTTTCTACAAGTTCTTACAACGGGAAAATCTGATAAGCACTAATCCAACCCTTCATATTAAAGCCCCGAAAGTGCCAAAGCGTTTGCCTTCGGTAGTTGATGGTATCAAGCTAGGGTCGCTTCTTGATCAATCCTCTTCTTTTGAGGAGGGTTTTGCGGGGTTGCGAGACCGGCTGGTGATCGAGTTGTTATTTGGAACCGGTATTCGGCTGTCAGAGCTTTTAACCATTAAGGATTCGGATGTTGACTTTTACAAACAGCAAATTAAAATCTTTGGAAAGAGGAGTAAAGAGCGTATCGTGCCTCTTAATAAATCCCTGGCAGAGCTAACTGAGTTTTACTTAAAAGAAAAAAAACAGCAAAATTTCGAGAACCTTTCCGCCTTGCTTGTCGTAACAAATGAAGGAAAGGCCGCCTACGCGAAGCTGGTTTACAGAATAGTTCGACAGCATCTGGCTCGTATCACAACTAATCAAAAGAGGAGTCCTCACGTCTTACGGCATTCCTTTGCTACAAGCCTGCTGAACAACGGAGCTGATCTGAATGCAATAAAAGAATTACTCGGCCATGCAAGTTTAGCAGCGACTCAAGTCTATACTCATAACTCAGTTGAGAGATTAAAATCAATTTATAAACAAGCACATCCAAAAGCTTAAAAACAAGGAGGAAAAATGAAAGTAAGAATTCAATCCATCCATTTCGATGCTGACAAGAAGTTGTTAGCCTTTATTCAGAGAAAAGCAGACAAGCTTGATCAATTTTTCGATCAGGTGATTAGTGCGCAGGTTTATTTACGGTTGGAAAAAGCAGAGGATGAATTAAATAAAATTGCGGAGATCAAAGTGGCGCTGCCGGGCTGTCAATTATTCGTTAAGGAGCAGTGTAAAACCTTTGAGGAAGCAACGGACCTGGCAATGGAGTCGCTAAGACGCCAGGTAGATCGGTATAAGTCGAAGCTGCGGAACAGAGTAAGCCAGCATAAATACGAACTTTCAATGGCCTACGCAGTTGCGTAGCTGATCAATATAAAGGAGATAAAAAGTCCGACTGTTTACTAGCAGTCGGATTTTTTTTAAAAAAATTTTGACGCGTATCTATTTTTTGTAGATTTGCAATCCCTTTCGGAGAGGTTGTTCTTTGAAAGAATCGTTCTTTAAACATATCGTTTTCGATAGATTAAAAACTACGAAAAGCCTCCTTAGCTCAGCTGGTAGAGCAACTGACTTGTAATCAGTAGGTCATTGGTTCGATCCCGATAGGAGGCTCAAGATTTTTAAATTTTAGTTTGCGTTAATCAATTTAAGTTGTACCTTCGCAGACCGAAAAAAAAGGAGCCCTGGGGAGATTCCAGAGCGGTCAAATGGGACGGACTGTAAATCCGTTGCTTCGGCTTCGAAGGTTCGAATCCTTCTCTCCCCACCATGACAGATTTAATACGTCTGTCAGTTCATGCGGAAGTAGCTCAGTTGGTAGAGCGATAGCCTTCCAAGCTATAGGTCGCGAGTTCGAACCTCGTCTTCCGCTCATGAGCTAATAGCAGTTAACTACTAGGATGAATAACCTTAGTGGTTAACTGTTTAGTATTAAAGCCGAAGTAGCTCAGCGGTAGAGCACTTCCTTGGTAAGGAAGAGGTCGTGGGTTCAAGTCCCATCTTTGGCTCAACGAGGAAATAATCGTTTATAGTAAAGTAAAATTAACCTACTAATTAGTATAAAAACATGGCAAAAGAAAAATTTGACCGCAGTAAACCGCACTTAAATATCGGTACTATCGGTCACGTTGACCACGGTAAAACTACTTTGACTGCAGCAATCACTAAAGTATTGGCTGACGCTGGTTTGTCAGAAGCTCGTTCATTTGATTCAATCGACTCTGCTCCTGAAGAGAAAGAAAGAGGTATTACAATCAATACTGCACACGTAGAGTATGCTACAGCTAATCGTCACTATGCGCACGTAGACTGTCCAGGTCACGCTGACTATGTGAAGAACATGGTTACTGGGGCTGCTCAGATGGATGGTGCAATCCTTGTAGTTGCTTCTACTGATGGTCCGATGCCACAAACTCGTGAGCACATTCTTTTGGCTCGTCAGGTAGGTGTACCAGCTCTAGTTGTTTTCATGAACAAAGTGGATATGGTTGATGATCCTGAGTTGTTAGACTTAGTAGAGATGGAAGTTCGTGAACTATTATCATTCTACGAATTCCCTGGTGACGATATTCCAGTAATCCGTGGTTCTGCTTTAGGTGGACTTAACGGAGATGCACAGTGGGTAGCTAAAATCATGGAGTTAATGGATGCAGTAGATAGCTACATTCCAATTCCTCCACGTTTGACTGACCTTCCATTCTTGATGCCAGTAGAGGACGTGTTCTCAATCACTGGTCGTGGTACAGTAGCAACTGGCCGTATCGAGCGTGGTGTTATCAACTCTGGTGATCCAGTTGAAATCCTGGGTATGGGTGCTGAGAACTTGAAGTCGACTGTTACTGGTGTTGAGATGTTCCGTAAGATCCTTGACAGAGGTGAAGCTGGGGACAACGTAGGTCTATTGTTGCGTGGTATTGAGAAAACTGATATCCGTCGTGGTATGGTTATCTGTAAGCCTGCTTCTGTAACTCCTCACACAGATTTCAAAGCTGAGGTATACGTATTGTCAAAAGCAGAAGGTGGTCGTCACACTCCATTCTTCAACAAATACCGTCCTCAGTTCTATTTCCGTACTACAGACGTAACTGGTGAGATTTCACTAGCTGAAGGTGTAGAAATGGTTATGCCTGGTGATAACGTTACAATCACTGTAAAGTTGATTAACGCGATCGCGATGGAAAAAGGTCTACGTTTCGCTATCCGTGAGGGTGGTAGAACAGTAGGTGCTGGTCAGGTAACTGAAATCTTAGCTTAAGATTTACCACAATATAAAACATAAGTCTACGTTATTGTAGGCTTATGTTTTAAATACACGGGCATAGTTCAATGGTAGAATAGAGGTCTCCAAAACCTTTGATCAGGGTTCGAATCCTTGTGCCCGTGCTAAAGCTTTAAAATGGCTAACGTAGTTGAGTTTATAAAAGAATCGTACAATGAGATGACCGGGAAAGTTTCCTGGCCAACTTGGGGTGAATTGCAAAATTCAGCTGTTATTGTACTTGTTGCCTCTCTGATCATCGCATTACTGATTTTGGCGATGGATGAGTCGGTAGGTAACATTTTGAAGTTGTTCTATAGATCAGTTGCTTAATGACGAATGTAATGAGTGATCAACTGAAATGGTACGTGGTTAGGGCGGTTAGTGGTAAGGAGAAAAAAGTAAAACAATATATTGAATCCGAGATCAACCGTCTTGGAATTTCGCATTTGGTTCCGCAAGTACTCATACCTATGGAGAAGTATTACCAAATGCGCGAGGGTAAAAAAATCGCGAAAGAGCGTAACTATTACCCGGGTTACGTGCTGATAGAAGCTGCGTTAGACGGAGAATTAGAACATATTATTAAGAATGTAAATAGCGTTATTGGCTTCCTTGGTGATAAAGGAGGAAATGCTGTTCCGCTACGGCCTGCAGAGGTAAATCGGATACTTGGAAAAGTTGATGAGATGTCGGCTCAGGGAGAAACGATGAATGTTCCTTATTACGTTGGCGAAAACGTGAAGGTAATGGATGGTCCGTTCAATGGTTTTTCAGGTGTAATTGAAGAGGTCAACGAAGAGAAGAAGAAGCTTAAGGTGATGGTGAAAATCTTCGGACGCCGGACTCCGCTGGAGTTGAATTACATGCAGGTAGAAAAAGAGTAGGTTTCGTAACAGGGAAGACCAGTCCAACTGGTGTACGGGGCCGAATAAATCGAACTATGAGCTTAAATGTTACATGCTTCCACTACTAACATTGAGTACTAAATAAATAACAAAATGGCAAAAGAAGTCAGTGCGCTAGTAAAATTACAGATCAAGGGTGGCGCTGCAAATCCATCTCCTCCTGTAGGACCTGCATTGGGTGCGAAAGGGGTGAACATCATGGAGTTTTGCAAGCAGTTCAATGCACGTACCCAGGATAAGCCAGGTAAAGTGTTGCCGGTTGTAATTACAGTTTACGCTGATAAGTCATTTGATTTTATCATTAAGACCCCTCCTGTTGCAATCCAGTTAATGGAAGTTTCAGGTATTAAAAGCGGGTCAGCAGAGCCTAACCGTAAAAAGGTTGCTCAGGTTTCATGGGATCAAGTTGAAACTATTGCAAAAGATAAGATGCCTGACTTAAACGCATTTACTGTAGAGTCAGCTATGAGAATGGTAGCTGGTACTGCACGCAGCATGGGAATTACCGTAACTGGTACTGCTCCCTGGAACAGTTAATTAATTAAATCAGTTAAGAAAGTGGCTAGATTAACAAAAAATCAAAAAAAGGCACTATCCAAAATTGAGGCTGGTAAGGCTTATTCTTTGCAAGATGCTTCGGCATTAGTAAAAGAAATCACTACCACAAAGTTTGATGCTTCTGTAGATATCGACGTTCGTTTGGGCGTAGATCCTCGTAAGGCAAATCAAATGGTTCGTGGTATAGCTACACTTCCTCATGGTACAGGTAAAACTGTTCGTGTTTTGGCTTTAGTAACCCCTGATAAAGAAGAGGAAGCAAAAGCAGCAGGAGCGGATTACGTTGGACTAGATGAGTATATTGCTAAAATAGAGGGTGGATGGACAGATGTAGATATTATAATCACCATGCCTAGTGTTATGGCTAAAGTAGGTAGACTTGGACGTATATTAGGTCCTCGTAACCTAATGCCAAACCCTAAATCAGGTACAGTAACTACAGAGGTAGGTAAAGCTGTAACTGATGTAAAAGGTGGTAAGATCGACTTCAAAGTTGACAAAACCGGTATCATCCATACTTCGATCGGTAAAGTATCTTTCCCTGCTGATAAAATCTACGAGAATGCACTTGAAGTAATTCAAACGCTTTCTAAGTTGAAGCCATCAGCAGCAAAAGGAACATATTTTAAGAGTATTCATATCTCTTCTACTATGTCTCCAGGAATCGAAATTGAAACTAAATCAGTAGCGGGGATCTAAGCGATGAACAGAGAAGAAAAACACGAAATTGTTCAGGCTCTGACTGAGCAGATCAAAGAGTACGGTAATTTTTATATTACTGATACTTCTAACCTTACTGTAGCTAAGATTAACGCGATCCGTCGTAAGTTCTTTGAGAATGGTGTCACCATTCAAGTTGCAAAAAATACCCTTATTCGTAAGGCAATGGAAGCAGCAGGCGTGGATTCATCAGAACTTGGCGAGGCTTTAAAAGGTTCTTCAACGATCTTATTTTCGACTGTAGCTAATGCTCCGGCGAAGTTGATTAAAGAGCTTAGAAAAGGTAATGATAAGCCGCTGTTGAAAGGTGCTTATATAGATACAGCTGTATTTGTAGGAGACAACCAATTAGACGCACTTGCAAGCTTGAAATCGAAAGAAGAGCTTGTTGGCGAAATCATCGGATTACTGCAATCACCTGCTAAGAATGTACTTTCTGCTCTTCAATCAGGCGGAACTACTATTGCGGGATTAGTTAAAACATTACAAGAAAGAGGTTAATACGGACACCTGAAAGATCCGTTAATTAAACAAAGTATTGAATTTTAAAATTTAAATAAAATGGCAGATTTAAAATCGTTTGCTGAACAATTAGTAAACCTAACAGTTAAAGAAGTTAATGAACTAGCTCAGATCCTGAAAGATGAGTACGGTATCGAGCCTGCTGCTGCAGCTGTTGCAGTTGCTGCTGCTCCTGCTGGTGATGCTCCTGCTGCTGCAGAAGAGAAAACTGCTTTCGACGTAATCTTGAAAGAAGCTGGTGGTCAGAAATTAGCTGTTGTGAAACTAGTTAAAGATCTTACAGGTCTTGGTCTTAAAGAAGCAAAAGATCTAGTTGACGGTGCACCTAAAGAATTAAAAACTGGTGTTGCTAAAGACGAAGCTGAAGCTTTGAAAAAACAATTAGAAGAAGCAGGAGCTGTTGTTGAGATTAAGTAAGCTTCTTAACTCGATAAAATAGTGGACTAGACTCCGGTTTTCACCGGGGTCTATTGCCATTTGTATTGTACCCATTTTTGTTTGACTTACAAGATTGGGGATAATCCCGAATAAGTCACAGTTTATTATAAACTAAAATCTTAATCCATTGGCAAACAAAAATCAAAGCGAAAGAGTAAATTTTGCAACCAGCAAACACGTGATCGATTATCCCGATTTCCTGGATGTGCAATTGCAATCTTTCAGGGAATTTTTCCAGTTGGAGACGACTTCAGACAACCGCCATCAGGAAGGTTTGTTTAAGGTGTTTGCTGAGAACTTCCCGATCTCTGACTCAAGAAACATCTTCGTTTTAGAGTTTCTCGATTATTTTATTGATCCGCCTCGTTACGATATCCAGGAGTGTATCGAACGTGGGTTAACTTACAGTGTTCCATTAAAGGCAAAACTCCGTTTGTCATGTAATGATGAAGAACACGAAGATTTTGAGACAATTGTACAGGACGTCTATTTAGGAACTATTCCTTACATGACTCCAAAGGGTACGTTTGTAATCAATGGTGCTGAACGTGTAATTGTATCTCAGTTGCACAGATCTCCAGGAGTGTTTTTCGGTCAAAGCCGCCACACTAATGGAACAAAGTTGTATTCAGCCCGTGTAATTCCTTTTAAAGGTTCATGGATTGAGTTTGCAACAGACGTTAATAACGTGATGTATGCCTACATCGACCGTAAGAAAAAATTCCCCGTAACTACGCTATTACGTGCAATCGGTTATGATTCAGATAAAGATATCTTAGAACTATTTGAATTGGCTGATGAAGTTAAAGTAAGCAAATCAGGACTGAAAAAGTATGTAGGTCGGAAGCTTGCTGCAAGGGTTCTTAAGAAGTGGGTAGAAGACTTTGTGGATGAGGATACAGGTGAGGTGGTATCTATCGACCGTAATGAGATTATCCTTGAGCGCGAAACTATACTTGAAGATGACCATATCGATATGATCATCGATGCTGGTGTGAAAACTGTTATCCTTTCTAAGGATGATGCATCAAGCAACGCCGATTACTCGATTATCTATAATACATTACAAAAAGACACCTCCAACTCTGAGAAAGAAGCGGTAGAGCATATCTATCGTCAATTACGTAATGCTGAACCACCAGATGAAGAAACAGCTCGTGGTATCATTGACCGTTTATTCTTCTCGGATAAAAGATATGATTTGGGAGATGTGGGTCGTTACCGCATCAACCGGAAGTTGAAACTTGATACTCCCGACGAGACTAAAGTTTTAACTAAAGCTGACATCATTGCTATCGTGAAGTACCTGATCAAATTGATCAATTCTAAAGCGGAAGTGGATGATATCGATCACTTGTCAAATCGTCGTGTGCGCACAGTAGGTGAGCAGTTATATGCTCAGTTCGGTGTAGGTTTAGCTCGTATGGCTCGTACCATTCGTGAGCGGATGAACATCCGTGACAACGAGGTATTCACGCCTACAGATCTGATCAATGCACGTACGCTTTCATCGGTGATCAACTCGTTCTTTGGAACCAACCAGTTATCTCAGTTCATGGATCAAACCAATCCCCTTGCAGAGATCACGCACAAGCGTCGTCTTTCAGCTTTAGGTCCTGGTGGTCTTTCCCGCGAGCGTGCTGGTTTCGAGGTTCGTGACGTTCACTATACGCACTACGGTCGTTTGTGTACTATTGAAACTCCGGAAGGTCCAAACATCGGTTTGATCTCTTCACTTTGCGTTCACGCAAAAATCAATAACCTTGGTTTTATCGAAACTCCTTACCGTAAGGTAGAAGAGGGACGAGTAGTAGTTGAAGAGCCGGTAATTTATCTTTCAGCTGAAGACGAGGATGGCAAGACAATCGCTCAGGCAAACGCGCAATATGATGAGAAGGGTAACTTCGAATCACCGCGTGTAAAAGCCCGTTTCGAAGGTGACTTCCCGGTAATTGAACCTGAAAGGTTAGATCTGATGGACGTTGCTCCAAACCAGATTACTTCGATCGCGGCTTCGTTGATTCCGTTCCTTGAGCACGATGATGCTAACCGTGCCTTGATGGGATCGAACATGCAACGTCAGGCTGTTCCATTGCTTCGCCCTGAGGCGCCAGTGGTAGGTACAGGTCTGGAAGGTCGTGTAGCCCGTGATTCACGTACGCTGATCAATGCTGAAGGAAGCGGTGTGGTTGAATACGTTGACGCTAACGAAATCCGTATCAGCTACGACAGAAATGAAGATGATAAATTGGTTTCGTTTGAAGGCGAAACTAAGTCATACAGATTAACTAAATTCAAGAAGACTAACCAAAGTACTTGTATCAACCTGAAGCCGATCGTTAAACGCGGTCAGCGGGTTGAAAAAGGACAGGTGCTTTGTGAAGGATATGCAACGCAGGATGGTGAGCTTGCTCTTGGAAGAAACTTGAAAGTGGCATTCATGCCTTGGCAAGGTTTTAACTTTGAGGATGCTATTGTAATCTCTGAGCGCGTGGTATCTCAAGACATCTTTACTTCTCTTCATATTGAGGAGTTTGAGTTAGAGGTGCGTGATACAAAACGTGGTGAAGAAGAGCTGACACCAGACATTCCGAACGTTTCTGAAGAGGCCACTAAAGACCTTGATGAAAACGGTATCATCAGAATCGGGGCTGAAGTGAAAGAAGGAGATATTCTTATTGGTAAGATCACCCCGAAAGGAGAGTCCGATCCTTCACCAGAAGAGAAGCTTCTTCGTGCGATCTTTGGTGATAAAGCCGGAGACGTGAAAGATGCTTCCTTGAAGACTCCTCCATCCATCAGCGGTGTCGTTATTGATACCAAGTTGTTCTCTCGTGCAAAGAAAACTTCTAAAGCGGAAGAGAAAGCAGCTTTGGATAAACTGGATGCAGCACATGACAGAGCAGTTAAGCAATTGAAAGATCAGCTGATCGACAAGTTATTTACCATCGTGAATGGTAAGACTTCGCAAGGTGTTTTCAACGTTTACAGGGAGCTTTTGGTTCCTAAGGGAGCTAAGTTCACTCAGAAAATGCTGGCTGAATTAGAATATGCGAACATCAATCCAACTAAATGGACCACTGATGAGGACAAGAACGAGCTGATCAAAGCATTGCTTCACAATTATAACATTAAGCTTAACGAAGAGCTTGGTGCTTACAAACGTGACAAATTTGCGATCAGCGTAGGAGATGAGCTTCCATCAGGAATCGTTCAGATGGCTAAGGTTTACATTGCGAAGAAACGGAAACTACGTGTAGGGGATAAAATGGCGGGTCGTCATGGTAACAAAGGTATTGTTGCCAGGATTGTTCGGGATGAGGACATGCCATTCCTTGAAGATGGAACGCCTGTAGATATCGTTCTTAACCCGCTTGGGGTACCTTCTCGTATGAACCTTGGACAGATCTACGAAACTGTACTTGGTTGGGCAGGTAAAGAACTCGGTGTCAAATTCGCAACTCCGATCTTCGACGGTGCTACACATGAAGAAGTTGAAGAGTGGGTGGCAAAAGCGAACTTACCAGCTTCTGGTAGAACGTATTTGTACAACGGTCTGACAGGTGAACGTTTCGATCAGCCGACAACAGTGGGTATCATTTACATGCTGAAGTTAGGTCACATGGTTGACGATAAGATGCACGCCCGTTCAATTGGTCCATACTCATTGATTACACAACAGCCTCTGGGTGGTAAAGCTCAGTTCGGTGGTCAGCGTTTTGGTGAGATGGAGGTGTGGGCACTGGAAGCATTCGGTGCAGCCAACATTCTTCAGGAGATCCTAACAGTGAAATCTGACGACGTTGTAGGACGTGCTAAAACATACGAAGCGATTGTTAAAGGTGAAAACCTTCCAACGCCTTCGGTTCCTGAATCATTCAACGTATTGGTTCATGAGCTAAGAGGTTTAGGTTTGGATATCACATTAGACTAATACGAGGTAGAAGGTAAAAGGTAAAAGGGAAGCAGCAGAAAGCACTTACCTTTCACCTTTGACCTTTCACCTTTAACCTTAAGAAGAGATATGTCTTATAAAAAGGATAATAAAATCAAAAGTAACTTCACCTCGATTACTATCAGCTTAGCGTCTCCTGAGTCTATCTTAGAGCGTTCAAGCGGTGAGGTTTTAAAACCAGAAACTATCAACTACCGTACCTATAAGCCGGAGCGTGATGGACTTTTCTGCGAGCGCATTTTCGGTCCGGTAAAGGATTACGAATGTCATTGCGGTAAGTACAAGCGTATTCGTTATAAAGGTATTGTCTGCGATCGTTGTGGTGTTGAAGTAACTGAAAAGAAAGTACGTCGTGAGCGTATGGGACACATCAACCTGGTGGTTCCGGTAGCACACATCTGGTACTTCCGTTCATTACCTAATAAGATCGGTTATTTGTTAGGTCTTCCTACCAAAAAACTTGACCTTATTATTTACTATGAGCGTTATGTTGTAATTCAACCAGGTATCAAAGAAACAGACGGAATTGCCAAAATGGATTTCCTGACTGAAGAAGAGTACCTGGATATTTTAGATACACTTCCAAAAGAGAATCAGTACTTAGACGATAAAGACCCTCAGAAATTTATCGCTAAAATGGGTGCTGAAGCGCTGGAAGAACTGTTGAAGCGTATCGATCTAGATCAGCTTTCATACGACCTTCGTCACCAGGCAGCTAACGAGACTTCTCAGCAACGGAAAAACGAAGCATTAAAACGCCTTCAAGTTGTTGAAGCTTTCCGTGGTGCTCGTGAAAATATCGAAAATCAGCCGGAGTGGATGATCGTTAAGATCGTTCCTGTGATTCCACCAGAACTACGTCCGTTAGTTCCTTTGGAAGGTGGTCGTTTTGCTACGTCTGACTTGAACGATTTATATCGTCGGGTAATTATTCGTAACAATCGTCTGAAGAGATTGATCGAAATCAAGGCTCCTGAAGTAATCTTACGTAACGAAAAACGTATGCTACAGGAAGCTGTAGATTCATTGTTCGATAACTCTCGTAAAGTTAATGCTGTTAAGACTGAAGGTAACCGTGCTTTGAAATCGCTTTCAGATATCCTGAAAGGTAAGCAAGGACGTTTCCGTCAGAACTTGTTAGGTAAGCGTGTTGACTATTCTGCACGTTCTGTAATTGTTGTAGGACCTCACTTGAAATTACACGAGTGTGGTTTGCCTAAAGACATGGCAGCTGAGCTGTTCAAACCATTCATCATCCGTAAGATGATTGAAAGAGGTGTGGTAAAAACGGTAAAATCAGCTAAAAAAATAGTTGATCGCAAAGATCCACTGGTTTGGGATATCCTTGAAAATGTGTTGAAAGGTCACCCGGTTCTTTTAAACCGTGCTCCTACACTACACCGTTTAGGTATCCAGGCTTTCCAGCCAAAACTAGTAGAGGGTAAAGCAATCCAACTGCACCCGCTAGTGTGTACCGCGTTCAACGCCGACTTTGACGGTGACCAGATGGCAGTTCACGTACCCCTTGGTAATGCTGCAATTTTGGAAGCCCAGGTGTTAATGCTTGCATCTCACAACATTCTTAACCCTGCTAACGGTTCGCCGATTACCGTTCCTTCTCAGGACATGGTACTTGGTCTGTACTATATTACTAAGGGCCGGAAGACGGATGCTAACCGCGTGATGAAAGGGGAAGGCCAGACTTTCTATTCTGCAGAAGAGGTAATTATCGCTTACAATGAGAAGAAAGTAGACCTGCATGCGTTCATCAAGGTGAAAGCAAATGCCAAAGAAAAAGACGGGACTATCGTAAATAAATTGATCGAAACTACTGTAGGACGTGTGTTATTTAATCAACACGTTCCGGAAGAAGTAGGTTATATCAATGAGCTTCTTACCAAGAAATCGCTTCGTGATATCATTGGTGAAGTAGTGAAGATTACTGGTATGGCCCGTGCAGCCCAGTTCCTTGACGATATCAAAGAACTAGGATTCCAGATGGCCTTCCGCGGTGGTCTTTCATTTAACCTGCAGGATCTTAACATTCCTGAAGCGAAAGTGAAGTTGATTGAGCAGGCATCTCAGGAAGTGGAAGAAGTAATGAATAACTATAACATGGGATTCATTACCAACAACGAGCGTTACAACCAGATCATCGATATCTGGACTCGTATCAATAACCGTTTGACTGCAAACGTTATGGATATCCTGTCCAACGATAATCAAGGTTTCAACTCGGTATACATGATGCTTGATTCTGGTGCCCGTGGTTCTAAAGAGCAGATCCGTCAGCTTTGCGGTATGCGGGGACTGATGGCTAAGCCTCAGAAATCGGGTTCAGGTGGTGAAATTATTGAGAACCCGATCCTTTCGAACTTTAAAGAAGGATTGTCGGTACTCGAGTACTTCATCTCTACCCACGGTGCTCGTAAAGGTCTTGCGGATACGGCGTTAAAAACAGCGGATGCTGGTTACTTAACCCGTCGTTTGCATGACGTTGCTCAGGATATGATTGTTGGTGAGACTGATTGTGGTACTCTAAGAGGTATCTTCACAACAGCTCTTAAAGACAACGAGGATATCGTAGAGCCGTTATACGACAGAATCTTGGGAAGAACCTCGCTGCATGATGTTTATGATCCTATCACTGGTGAACTACTTGTTTCTGCAGGTGAAGACATTAACGAAGATGTGGCACATAATATCGAGAACTCAGCTCTCGAGGGAATCGAAATCCGTTCAGTATTGACATGTGAAAGCAAGCGCGGTGTTTGTGCTCTTTGCTACGGACGTAACTTGGCAACAGGTAAGCGTGTGCAAGCTGGTGAGGCTGTCGGTGTAATTGCTGCTCAGTCAATCGGTGAGCCGGGAACACAGCTGACACTTCGTACGTTCCACGTCGGTGGTACTGCATCGAACATTGCTGCTGAATCTCAGATCAACGCTAAATTTGATGGTGTGATCGAATTTGAGAACATCAGAACGGTTCCTTACGAAACAGAGGAAGGTCCGGTGGAGGTAGTGTTGGGTCGTTCAGGTGAATTCCGTATTGTTGAACCAAACAGCGGAAGAGTAATCATGACTAACAACATCCCTTACGGTTCTTACTTGTATGTAAACGAAGGAGATAAAGTAACCAAAGGCGATAGAATTTGTAGCTGGGATCCGTATAACGCGGTTATCATCTCTGAGTTCAGCGGTAAAATCGAGTTTGAGGCTGTTATTGAAGGTGTAACCTTCCGTGAAGAATCCGACGAGCAAACCGGACACAGAGAGAAAGTTATCATCGATACCCGTGATAAGACGAAGAACCCGGTGATCCGCATTATCGACAATACTGGAAGCACTGTAAAAGGATACAACATCCCGGTAGGTGCGCACATTGCGGTTGATGAAGGTACGAAAGTGAAAATGGGTGAAGTTATTGCGAAAATTCCTCGTTCAACAGGAAAAACCCGTGACATCACCGGTGGTCTTCCTCGTGTAACAGAGTTGTTCGAGGCTCGTAATCCATCTAATCCAGCGGTAGTAACTGAAATCGACGGTGTGGTAACTCTTGGAGGTGTTAAACGTGGTAACCGCGAAATTTCGATCGAGTCCAGAGATGGGCAAATCAAGAAATACCTGGTGCCGCTTTCTAAACACATCCTGGTACAGGACAATGACTTTGTGAAAGCTGGTATGCCACTTTCTGACGGTTCAATTTCTCCTGCTGACATCCTTGCAATTAAAGGACCTGCAGCAGTTCAAGAATACCTGGTAAATGGTATTCAGGAAGTTTACCGTCTGCAAGGGGTGAAGATCAACGATAAACACTTTGAAGTAATCGTTCACCAGATGATGCAGAAAGTGAAAATCGAAGATCCGGGTGATACTCGTTTCTTAGAAAATGATGCTGTTGATCGTTGGGACTTCATGCAGGAGAATGACGATATCTTTGACAAGAAGGTTGTTACAGATCCGGGTGATTCAACGACACTGAAAGCAGGACAAATCATTTCTGTACGTAAGTTGAGAGATGAAAACTCTCAATTAAAACGTAGGGATATGAAACTGGTAGAAGCTCGCGATGCGATCGCAGCAACTTCAAGTCCGTTGCTACAAGGTATCACACGCGCTTCACTTGGTACTAAATCGTTCATCTCTGCCGCTTCCTTCCAGGAAACTACTAAGGTTCTTAACGAGGCAGCTATCAGCGGTAAACGGGATAATCTACTAGGTCTGAAAGAGAACGTAATTGTAGGTCACTTGATTCCTTCAGGAACTGGTCTCCGCAGCTATGAGCGTATCATAGTGGGTTCTCAGGAAGAGTACGACAGATTGATGGCGTCCAAGCAAGAAGAAGTAGAGGCCTAGTTTATAGGTTCTGCCCAATAAACAAGCCCTCCTGTTTATCAGGGGGGCTTTTTTTTTAAGATGTTTTTTTGTTTGAAAAAGAACGATGGGGTCCTCGCAGACCGCCCTGACTTGTTTTCCGCTTATAGGCCTGCAGGCCTTACTCTTGGCCGGCCTCCGCTGCAACCAGGTTTATTTTACAACCGTGGCATTTCAATGCCGTTTCTAAATCTGGCGCATGATTAACTTGCCACTATATTTTTTATTTTTACAAAATGGAAGAGCAAAACAACGACAACCAATTGAATATTGAACTTTCAGAAGAAGTTGCTGAAGGAACTTACTCGAACCTAGCTATCATCACTCATTCGAACACTGAATTTGTATTAGACTTTATCAGGGTGATGCCAGGAGTTCCAAAGGCGAAAGTAAAGTCGCGAATTATACTTACTCCTGAGCATGCAAAAAGATTGCTGAGAGCACTGGAAGATAATATCGAGAAGTATGAAGCCGTAAACGGAAGAATAGCTATTCAGGATGAGCAGGGAATTCCAATGAATTTTGGGGGACCAACAGCGCAGGCTTAATAGTTGTTAAAAAGCAAAAAGGCAGTGGCACTTAGCCAACTGCCTTTTCTCTTATAAATTCGAGAATAGCTTGACTGTCCTCCGGATCGAACCAAGTAATTTCCGCATCTCGTCTAAACCAGGTTAGTTGTCTTTTTGCAAATCGGCGTGTATTCTGTTTTATGCTGGCTACTGCATCAGTGAGCGAAAGCTCCCCTTTTAGGTGAGCAAAAAGCTCTGAGTAGCCAACGGTATTTAGGGCGTTCTGGTTCTCGTAGGGCCGCAGTGTTTTCACTTCCTCCAAAAGCCCAAGCTCCATCATTTTGTCGACACGCAAGTTAATTCTGTTATATAGTTTTTCGCGATCCGTTGTCAGCCCTATTTTAATGATTTCGAAGTCCCTTTTTTTTAGGTTTTTTTGTCTGAAAGACGAGAAAGGTTGGCCGGTACTCAAACACACTTCCAGGGCACGTATAACTCGTTGGGGGTTGTTTAAATCAACCTCGTTGAAATACTCGGGATCCAGCTTCTTTAGCCGTTCTTGCAGCGACTGAAGCCCATGTAGTTCAACTGCTTGGTTCAATTCTTCCCGCAGTAGGACAGGGGCTTTGGGAAGATCATCAAAGCCATCTGTAACAGCCTTGATAAATAATCCTGAACCTCCAACAAGAACAGCTTGAGAACGCCTTTCAAATAGTTTTCCCAAACGTTGCAACGCTTCCACTTCATAATCACCCACGGTGTAGGTATCAGTAATCGAAAGGGAGTCAATAAAATGATGAGGGGCTGCTGCAAGTTCTTCAGCTGTAGGTTTTGCCGTACCGATCGACATTTCCCTGTAAAACTGTCTCGAGTCGGCAGATATAATTTCAGTATTAAACTCCTGAGCGACTTTAATGGCAAGTTCGGTCTTGCCGATGGCAGTAGGTCCTACAATAACTATAAGAGTCTTTTCGCTCATCCAAGAAATAGTAAAGGGTACCGTAGTACCCTATCATTAAGCAAACTAATAGTCTTCTTTATTATTGTAGTCGTCGGATTCGAAGTTATCATTGTCAGAAAACTCGTCCATAAATTCATCTTTTTCCTCTTCTTCCTCCTCCTGCTCTTCTTCCTGCATGCCAATGCCCAGCTCGTCAACTACTGCCATTTCTTCTTCCGGTTCTGCATCGTCATCTAGGTCGGCCAGGAAATCCAAATCGTCGGGTTCCTCGCCGCTTCCCGGAGGAGGCAATATCGAACCTGCAGGTTTCGGTGGCTCACCAACGCTTTTTACTATTGCAGGGTACACTTTGGAGGGATCCTCGTCAAGTAAAATTTTCAGTAGCTCAACGTGGAAGTCAAACGGCCGGTCAAAATTGTAAGTATAATAGAACTTTTGATGAGGGTCGTCTATAAACCTGTTAAGTTTAGTACCAGCCATTAACGTTACACCTCTGTCCTGTTTTCGTTGGGTGGGTAAAAAAGCGATCTCGTCGCCCTTAATCCAATGGTCATTACTCACATAAAAAGAGGAAGACTGCTCCGGGTTATAGCCGGTGCCTTTATGAATTGCGTAGTGAAGATCCTCAAAAGTCTGGGTAGATTTAATATCTATTTCGCGGACTACGTCGTCGTAATCTTCAAAAGACACCCTGAACCTGTAAATTGCCATGTTAATTCTAGTTTGTACGAATTAATGAAATTGGAGTATCAATAACTCTTTTTTAAATATAATGTTTTTAAAATCTGCTATTTAGGTACGACCGGTTTTAGCCCAATCGCTCTGCCTTTTTCGATCATAAATGAGAACGCTTCTTCCCGGGAATTTTTTATTTCCCCTTCAAGAATTGCTTCCCTTATTTGATTTTTGATGATTCCCACCTCTCTTCCGGCTGGTATCCCAAATGTTTCCATGATATCAAGTCCCGTGACCGGCGGTTGCCAGTTCCGGATTTGATCCCTTTCTTCAACATCCTTTAGCTTTTGCTTTACCAGTTCAAAGTTCTGTCGATACTTCTTCTTCTTGTACTCGTTCTTTGTAGTTACATCAGCATGGCAAAGCATCATCAGGCTTTCAATGTCTTCACCTGCGTCAAACAGCAGGCGACGGACAGCGGAATCGGTAACTACCTCCTGGGCCAGAACAATGGGTCGCAAATGCAGGAGTACCAGTTTTTGAACGAACTTCATTTTTTCGTTCAAGGGCAATTTTAGCTGAGCGAAGATCTTCGGAACCATTCGTGCTCCCCGGTCTTCATGGCCATGGAACGTCCAACCTAATTTAGGGTCAAACCGTTTCGTCGCAGGCTTTGCAATATCATGCAGAATTGCTGCCCAACGTAGCCATAAATCATCGCTAACTTCAGCAATGTTATCCAATACCTCCAGTGTATGGTAGAAATTGTCTTTATGGCCCTTCCCGTTAACGTATTCAACGCCAAATAGCTGCGCCATTTGCGGAAAGATAAGATGGAGGAGACCGGTATCGAACAGGTATTTAAATCCTAAGGAGGGCTTTGGAGACGAAATAATTTTGTTAAGCTCGTCTGTGATCCTTTCTTTCGATACGATCGAGATCCGCTCTTTATTGGTTCTTATTGCATCTACAGCTATTGTATCAATACTGAAATTAAGTTGTGAAGCGAAGCGGATCGCACGCATCATGCGAAGGGGGTCGTCAGAAAAGGTTTCCTCCGGATTTAAAGGAGTGCGAACTAATTTCGCTTGAAGGTCTCCAATGCCACCGAACGGATCCAGCAATTCTCCGAAGCTCTCTTTATTCAGCGACAGCGCCATCGCATTTATGCTGAAGTCACGTCGTTTCTGATCATCCTCTAAAGTTCCGTTCTCCACTATTGGCTTTCTCGAATCTGCCCTGTAGGATTCCTTTCGTGCGCCTACAAACTCAACCTCCAGGTCTTCATACTTTAGCATTGCAGTACCAAAGTTTTTGAAAACATTCACCTGCACCTTTAGTTCTGCCGCTACTCTTTCAGCAAAATCGGTCCCGCTGCCTATTACAAGAATATCTATGTCTTTCGATGGCCTGCTTAGAAACAGGTCTCTAACAAAACCTCCTATTACATAAATTTCGGTGTTCGTGGCAGAAGCCAGGTCACGTAATCTTGCAAAAATCGGATGTTGGAGGTGTTGCTTCATATTTGCGTTCTTTCGAGCCAATATTTTGGGTGTCGGCCGGAGATTGCTGCAAAAATAGTTTAATTCGTTAGTAAGGGGGAAAAAAAGCTGCGCTTTATCGACGGATAAAGGAAAAACGACCGTCTGTTTCCAACTTCATAATGGTTGAGGGTCGCTTCTCACTCAGGTCATCCTGTTCATACTTAACTACATAGTCTACCCCGTTTTTTATCTCGTCTGCAATTTCTGAAAAGTTTTTTGGAGAAGCTTCTCCACTTATGTTGGCAGAAGTAGAGACGATAGGTTTTCGGAACCGTTGAATCAACTGTTGGCAAAACGGATGTTTTGCTACCCGTATACCCAGACTCCCATCTTCGTGAATTACATTTTTTGCCAGGTTTTTTGCCCCTGAGTAGATAATGGTCAATGGGTTTTCGGCGTACTCAATCAAATCATAAGCGATTGCAGGTACCTCTGTTACATAACTTTCCAGTTTGTTTTCAGTGTCCAGCAGAACGATTAAGCTTTTACCGGCGTCCCGGCCTTTAAGCTTGAATATACGCTCTACCGCCGCTTCGTTTGTCGCATCACAACCTAAGCCCCAAATGGTATCAGTAGGATAGAGGATAATACCTCCTTCATTGAGTATTTCTAGTGCTTTGTTAATGTCGTCTTTAAGCATTGTAAAGTGCTTTAGTGTAAGTGTTTATGAGATTTGCGGCCAATCTGCTTTCCGAAAAATTCTCGACGTGCTGGTATCCCATTTTTACCATTTCTTCCCGTACATCAGGGCGGTTCAAAATGTTGTTGATACAATACCCCAACTGCACTTCATCTTTCGGATGTACATAGCATGCTCCCGGGCCACCTGCCTCTTCCAGACAAGATCCCGTTGCTGCAATTACCGGTACTCCCGAGTACAGGGCTTCAATGATCGGTATTCCGAAACCTTCAAATTCTGAAGGATAGATGAACATCTCTGCAAGTTGATAGATGGTTGGCAAATCTTTCAGCGGCACGTTTTTCAGGAAAATAACCCGCTCTGTTAAATTATTACTTTGAATGAATTCTCTTACTTCAGCCGCGTAGTCTGTCTCCCGTCCAATCACCACCAACTTTACATCTGCCGAAACTTTCGGCAGTGCTTTCACAATCAGCATTAAGTTTTTCCTCTCCTCGATAGTACCTACATGAAGAAGATATTTGGCGGGCAAGTGGTATTCCGACCGGATGTTTACTTTTTCTCGTTCTGATGCCTTTTGCTGAAAGGCAACATTGCATCCTTGGTAAACTACATCTATCTTTTCAGGAGAGATTTTGAAAAAGCTAACGATGTCAGCCTTTGTTTGTTCACTCACCGCGATTATTCTTGTCGCGTGTTGACAAGCATACTTGAATTTGAATTTGTAGATAGCCCGATCAATTGGTGAATAGAAGTCAGGAAATCGAAGGAAAATAAGGTCGTGGATGGTAACTACCGAAGCAATACCCGATTTGGAGATACCGATCGGCAATTCATTACTTAATCCATGATAAAGATCTATCTTGTCTTTCTTTAAATTCCTGAGGATCGTAAACGTTCGCCAAATAGCGCTGTTTTTATATCGTTTCGGGTGTACGAATTGGATATTCTCGGGGATTCCGTAGTTCTCTTTAGGCCGTTTTGCAGTATAGAGGTAATAGCGATAGTCGGAGTAGTGCCGTGCCAAAAGATCAAGGACGAAGCGACTGTAATTGCCAAGTCCGGTAAAATTTTGAATAGCACGTTTTCCATCAAATCCTATACGCATTCACCCAAGATAAAAGTTTATTATAAAAAGTCAAAAGTTGTAAAGCTTCGAAAACGAGTTTCTAACCTTACAACTTTGACAATGAATTTATTATTCCTTGAAATTACACGGCAACGTTGTGCTCGCGCAATGCATCATTTAAAGAAGTCTTTTTGTCTGTTGATTCTTTACGTTGGCCTATGATTAATGCACATGGAACCTGATATTCTCCAGCTGCAAACTTTTTGGTATAAGAACCAGGGATTACCACTGAACGGGGAGGCACTTCGCCTTTGTATTCTATGGGTTCAGGACCGGTAACGTCAATAATTTTAGTGGAGGCTGTTAAGCAAACATTGGCACCAAGAACAGCTTCTGCGCCAACTCTAACTCCCTCAACTACAATAGCTCTCGAGCCGATAAATGCGTTATCTTCAATAATTACTGGTGCCGCTTGTACTGGTTCCAGCACGCCGCCGATCCCAACACCACCACTTAGATGAACATTTTTGCCGATCTGAGCACAGGAGCCGACAGTAGCCCAGGTGTCTACCATAGTGCCTTCATCCACATAAGCGCCAATATTTACGTAGGAAGGCATCATAATTACGCCTTTCGACAAATAGGCGCCATATCGTGCAGTTGCCTGTGGCACTACTCTAACTCCAAGTTCTTTGTAGTTAGTTTTCAGTTTCATTTTATCATGGAAAACAAATGGCCCCGTCTCAATTACCTCCATTTGTCTTATTGGAAAATAAAGAATTACAGCTTTCTTTACCCAATCGTTCACATGCCATCCTCCGGCAACTGGTTCAGCAACACGCAGTTCACCTTTATCAAGCATATCAACTACTGTTTCAATGGCATCAGCATAGTCAGGGAAGGTAAGGAATGTGCGGTCTTCCCAAACCTGTTCAATTTTTTTCTGTAGTTCCGGTATCATTTATCGAATTTTTTGGCAAAGTAACGCTTTTCACAAGACATATTTAAAATCCACCCCGGTTAAATCAATTTTTAATACTTCTCAGACAAATGGAAATTATGCTAATAAAAGGTTTTCTTTAAGGATGAGCTTTTTGTGGTACTGAAGTAAGCCCTCCATTGGAGATTTAATAATTTTTCCTGTCGCCATCCCATATTTTGCTGCTACCCTTGTTAGAATATCCTGGAAATAGAATCCAACAGAGCCGACGGAATTAAACTCGTAGGTTTCATAATTCGGATAGCCAGATACTAGTTGCCGGAAGAAATCTTCGAACGACTGTTCTACCAGTCCGCTTGCATATGAGTCGCTTAAATGGTCATAGAGGAATTGACTGAAGCTTGCGCAGAAGCGATTAGCAAGGGGTTTCGTATAGATCCTGTCAAGTATGTCGGATGCGCTGATTTTATATTTTTCGTTAAAGGCTTCTTCAAGATGTTTGGGTAGGCGTCCTCTTACAAAATCAATTAATAGTTTTTTTCCTAAATAACATCCGCTGCCTTCATCGCCCAAAATATATGCTGCAGAGTTGATTTTATGAGCGATTGTAGTCCCGTCATAAAGGCAGGTGTTAGTCCCGGTGCCAAGTATGGCGGCAAAACCGGGATTGTCGCCCAGCAAGGCTCTGCAAGAAGCTAGCAGGTCATTATCAATGTACGTGCTGGCATTAGTGAAAATACTTTTGAAGGCGGCCGAAAGTACTTCTGCTTTCTCTGTATTATGAACCCCTGCACCGTAAAAATATATCTTCTCTACCTTAGTTGTAATTATATCCGTAGGAAGCGCTTCGGTCAGCGAAGTTATAATGTAGGGCGTATCTACAAAATAGGGGTTGTAGCCTTCAGAGTAAAAATCTTTGATGTTCAGATCTTTCGTTATTAATGCCCAATGAGTTTTGGTCGATCCACCGTCCGCAATAAGTATCATGAATAAAAAATTTTTTAAATATAGGAAATAGTTAGTGTCTGCCAAACACTAAGTAAAAACTAGCGAAGGTGGTCGAAGTGCCAGGGGATAGTTGGAGCAGTGTATCTTGCACAAATAGGACTTCTAAAAACGCGGTGGAGGCATTACTTTTGTCGAAGCTTTGACTTGAGTTATGGCAGAAAAAGAGAAACTAAGAATTGATAAATATCTCTGGGCGATCCGGATCTTTAAAACGCGGACTTTAGCTACCGAAGCTTGCAAAGCTGGTAGGGTTAAATTGAACGGGCAAAATATTAAGCCCTCCTACGAGGTAAAGGTTGGGGAGATTTACCATGTTTCTAAAGGGGTGGAGCGCAAGCAACTAAAGGTTAGGGGATTGCTGGCTAATCGTGTAGATGCTAAAACAGCAGTGACTTTTTATGAGGATTTGACACCGGTGGAGGAAACGCAAAGATTCAAGTCCATGTTCCACTCTCCGCTACTTAAGCGAGATCGGGGCACAGGCCGTCCGACCAAAAAGGATCGAAGAGAAATTGATGATCTATTGGATGAAGGCACTGAGGCTGATTGGGAGACGGACGGCGAATAAGCCGATCAGTATGTGATTTTAGATGAGGATCTCTGCCAATTAGCAAACGCTGTCAGCGCTTCTTCTCTTAATAACTGCACCATTGCCACGTTTCGCTCAGTCGGTGGGCGATCCAGTTCCTCGTAAATGAATTGGTCGTCGAAGCCAACAGAAGCTGCATCAGCTTTTGTGTTTGCATAAAATATTCTCGAGATACGCGCCCAGTAAATCGCTCCAAGGCACATGGGACAAGGCTCGCAACTGCTGTAGATAATGCAGCCGCTAAGATCGTATGTGTTAAGTTCTTTGCAGGCGATTCTAATGGCTGAAACTTCAGCATGAGCGGTGGGGTCATTGGTCAGGGTTACCTGATTAGCACTTTGAGCAATGACTTTACCGTCTTTGACGATTACCGCTCCAAATGGCCCTCCCTCAGCAGTGCTTACATTTTTTTCAGAAAGCGCTATTGCTAGTCGCATGAACTGCTCATGCTTTTTTTGATCCTCCATATGTACAAAAAGAAATCCCCGACTATCAAAGTCAGGGACAAATTCTTTTATAAGAAATAAAAGTCGAAGATGTTTTTCTATTTCTTTTCTTTTTTATACGCTTCGTTTAGTCCTGCTACTACTTCTTTTGTTACGTCCAGGCTTTCATCGGCAAACAAGATATTGGGGTTGGTTTTGGAATAGGTTAAAACCATTCTATAACCTTTGTCTTTCGCATAAACTTTGAGGTATTCAGCTACTTTCTGATAAAGTTTGTCATTTTCTAAAGCAGATTCATTAGCCAGGGCAGAACTTGCGTTTTGGTTGAAAGCTGCTAATTCTTGTTGTTTACGAGCCAAACGTTGCTCGGTAGCAGCACGCTGGTCGGCACTCATGTTTTGAGCTTGTTGCTGGTATTCAGCAACCTCCCGCTGAAAAGCATTTCCTTTGGCGGTCAAGTCCGTTTGGGCCTTCTTCGATTTACTCTCCAGCTTGCCTCTGATGTCTTTGAAGTAATCGTAGTTGTTAAGAAGTGAGTCAGAGTTAACGTAAACAATTTCTTCTGTCTTTTTTTCTGCGGATGCTGTTGTTGCTGCCGGCTTACTAGTTTTAGGTTGTTCTTTATTACATGAAACCATTACTGCTGCAAACACTATCCCTGCAGTAAGTTTAGAAAATGTCACCAATGTATTTTTCATTTTATTAGTTATTTTAATGTTTGTTGTAGCCCTCAAGACTACTGTAAGAGATCTAATCAGCTTCTTTTTCGCGTTTGTTTCCGAAAGAATTAAAGGGCAAATATAACTTTTAAAAGCAAAGTGTAAATAGGAGCTGAAATATGCAATTAAAACTGGTTGATAAACGGCCATTTTTCTCCACAATTACCTAAATGCCACCAAAAAGCGTTAAATTTGAACCTACTGTTTAATGTAAACTATGAGCGAAGAAAAGGAAAATAAATCTAATTATTCGGCGGATAATATACAGGTACTAGAAGGACTGGAAGCGGTGCGTAAGCGCCCGGCGATGTATATCGGAGATGTTGGTGTTAAAGGATTGCATCACTTGGTGTATGAGGTTGTCGATAACTCAATCGACGAAGCATTGGCTGGTTATTGTACTGATATCAAGGTAACTATACATAAGGATAATTCTATCTCTGTTGAGGATAACGGTCGCGGTATTCCAACCGCAATGCACACCAAAGAGAAGAAATCAGCTCTTGAAGTAGTAATGACTGTCCTTCACGCCGGTGGTAAGTTCGACAAGGATACCTACAAAGTGTCCGGGGGACTCCACGGGGTAGGGGTATCGTGTGTGAACGCACTTTCGACCCATTTGATCGCTACAGTTCACAGGGAGGGCAAGATTTTCAGACAAGAGTACGAACGCGGTAAGCCGATGTACGATGTGAAGGTAATTGGCGAATCACAACGAACCGGAACGATTGTTACTTTTCACCCTGACGCTGAAATCTTTACTCTATCAACAGAATATAAGTTTGATACGCTGGCAACTCGTTTAAGAGAGCTGGCTTATTTGAATAAAGGCATTAAGTTGATTCTGATTGACGAGCGTGAAGTACTGGAAAACGGAAGCTATTTGCAGGAAGAGTTTTACTCAGAAGGTGGTTTACGCGAGTTCGTAAAGTATTTGGACGGCACTCGTACTCCGTTAATTCCTGAGCCTATTTATGTGGAAGGGATTAAGCAGGGGATTCCTGTAGAGCTGGCACTGCAGTACAATGAAACTTATTCTGAAAATGTACACTCCTACGTAAATAATATCAACACGATAGAGGGAGGAACACACGTTGCGGGTTTCAGAAGAGGTTTAACCAGGACGCTTAAGGCATACGCTGAGAAATCAGGTCTTCTAAAAAACATGAAGGTAGAAATCACTGGTGACGACTTTCGTGAAGGCCTTACTGCAGTGGTATCAGTAAAAGTGGCCGAGCCGCAATTTGAGGGACAGACAAAAACTAAGTTGGGTAACAACGAGGTAACTGGAGCTGTAGATGTGGCCGTTGGTGAGATTCTAGGTAACTACTTGGAAGAGAATCCGAAAGAGGCGCGCTTGATTGTAAATAAGGTTGTGCTTGCAGCTACTGCTCGTGCGGCAGCGCGTAAGGCTCGCGAGATGGTTCAACGCAAGAGCGTGATGGGCGGTTCCGGACTTCCTGGGAAGCTTGCTGACTGTGCCGACAAAGACCCTGCAAAATGTGAGTTATACCTGGTGGAGGGGGACTCTGCGGGTGGTACAGCAAAGCAGGGACGCGACAGGAACTTCCAGGCGATTCTTCCACTAAAAGGTAAAATCCTGAACGTGGAGAAGGCGATGGAGCATAAAATCTACGAAAACGACGAGATCAAAAATATCTTCACCGCTTTGGGTGTAAGTATCGGAACACCCGAGGACGACAAGGCTCTGAACCTGGAGAAGCTGCGTTATCACCGTATCATTATCATGACGGATGCCGACGTGGACGGCTCGCACATTACTACACTGATTCTAACATTCTTCTTCCGCTACATGAAGGAGCTTATTGAGTTTGGTTACGTGTACATCGCTGCGCCACCACTGTATCAGGTTAAGAAAGGTAAAGAGTTCGAGTACGCTTGGAACGATGAAGAGCGCGATGCGGCTGTTCAGCGGCTTAAAGGCTCAGGCAAAGAGGATAGCGTGCACGTGCAACGCTATAAAGGTCTGGGAGAGATGAACGCAGAACAGTTGTGGGAGACAACTCTAAATCCTGCAACCAGAACATTGCGCCAGGTGACCATTGAAAATGCCGCAGAATGCGACCATATCTTCTCCATGCTAATGGGAGATGAGGTGGCACCCAGACGTGATTTTATCGAAAGAAATGCTAAGTACGCACGGATTGACGTGTAAACGCTATACAAAAAGTAAAAGGTCTGAATGGAATGATTCAGACCTTTTTTTGTTGGCTTAATTAGTAGCTGAATCCGTCCCGGTCTTTCCTGTTCGGATTTCGAGATTTTTGCAACAATTCGTTGAACTCTTTCTCCGTACTGTCGTAAGTAGCTCGTGGTAGGGCTGGGTTATAGTTTAAATAAACTGCAGCACTCGTTTGCTTGTCGGAGGTAATGTTTACCCGCTGCTTAGAAAAGCCGTCATCCACAATCATGGTACAGGTGTTTGGGGGCACAAGTCCGAGGTTTTCCGCATAAACCACAACCTCTGTAATTGCAGAAAATTTGTCTAATCGAAAGGTCTTTGTGTAGGGTTTTCTCGTGATCCTTTTGTTACTGATCACTTTTTCCCTGTTAAAATACACCGACACGGTATCAAGGTCCTCCCTCAAATAATCCCGCAAGGTGATGGTAACTTTGTAGTTCTTTACGTCGATAACTATGGGATTATCCAGTTTTGTTCCATATAGTTTAATGCCAGGCAGCGTGTCTGATTTAACCTTTTCCATCACTACAGCCGGTATTAACGATAGGGAATCATTTTTGGGTTGAATTCTTTTTCGTACAATCAAGTTCCCTGATCTGTAAGGAGACCTGCTGTAGTAGGCGCTATTCCAACTTCCCACCAGCACGTCATAAGGAGCATCTTTTTTGTATATCAAGTTCAGCTTTTTGATCCAAAGAAAAGTTTCCTGGTCCAGAATCAAGGAGTCGAGAATTTTTAGATCCGAGATAGTTAGCCGATTATTTTGGGTAAGTAATCCAACAAAGTCCATTGTTGCACGGAGGGTTCCCGGCACAGAACTTCCTGTTTTCACTACATCAAACAGATAAGAGCGACCGCTGACAATATTTCCAGTTTGACTTTTAACATCGAAAACGATTCCCCTATGGTAAACTCCTTCAGCCTGGATAAAGCCTTCCCAGACACCTTTATATTCCTGGGCTCTCAGGGCCACGATGTTCATGAAAATAATTAGGGGCAGGATAATGGCAGTTCTTTTCATGGTCAAGGTTTATATCTTAAATATACTGCGGCAGTCTTTTGTTTATCAGACTCAATTAGAAGTCTGTGGGTCTTGTTCCCGTCAATGATGAGTAACTGGGATGTGTTTGGAGGAATATGTCCCAGGTTCTCTGCAAATAGTAATACCTCGTTAAGTCCTGAACCGTCAGCAATAGTTAGTTTAAATTTAAAAGGTTTTTTGCTTATTTTCTGCTTTCCTGCAATCAAATTTCGATTGAAGTATACTGATACAGTATCGTTGTCTTCCTTCAAATAATCATTCAATCGAAATTCTAATTCTCTCTTTGAAACTTGGATCTCTGAAAGCTTTTTAATCTCGGTCTCCTGAAACATCGGGGTAAATTCAGGGAGTGGGACAGTCGTAGTCGCGATAAGAGGAGCCCCTCCAAATCCCCCACCATCAAAAAACTGCTGAAGATGGCTTCGCGATCTTGCGAGTACTATTTGTCCTGGTGGGCAGGGAGAATAGTCTAACTTGTCAAATCCATCCCAAGTGCCGAGGAGGTATTCTGCACTCCCTGCATGGAGGTATTTGAGTCGAAGGGTTTTAATGCACGTTATATAGCCAGGCGGCATGCGTTCTTCTTCTATTCCCAGAAGTTTTTCAGCAAGTAGTACGGAGTCTCCCAATACTTTGCCTTCCAGTCTGATTTTTACTTTTACGATCCTGTCGATATAAGCATCGGATTCTCCCCAGAGCTTTTTGCCCTGATTCAGATAAAGATCGAAGTTATAGAGGTCGCTGTATCCACCCGGATCTTGCGTAAGCTTTCCGTACCATTTGCCTTTCAGATCTTGTCCCACACCAGTCAGTCCCCACAGGCAGAATAGTACGCCGAGGAGTAAGGGGTTCATAAGGTTGATTGTTAAGTAAGTTGCTAGTAATCAACTAATAACCTTACTTCTTTTTCTTTTGTTTGAATAAAATCAGGCCAGTTTCTCTTGAAAGGATAGCCTATGATGAAGGTAGTCTATAACTGCCCCATACTTCATCAGGATGTCGCCACCAACAACTCCGATAACCGGTCCCAGGTCTGCTTGCTGATAAGCTTGATTTATCATAGACAGATCGAGAACTGCGGTGACGAAGTCTGGAACCGTCAATTCTCCAATTTTAAATTCAGGGATAGTGAGGATATGACTTTCCATAGAATTTGTTCCGAGGCCGGTGGAAAGTTTATCGCTCAGGTGCAGGGTTTCACGGTCAATATATTCTTCAACCGTGCTTTTGTCAAGTACGGTGCGGGAGGCTCCGGTGTCGAGCACTGCTTTGAAGTGCTTACCAAAAACAACGACTTCCACCAGGAGATGGAAGCCGTCGTCATTAAGATTTAAAATCTCTAAAGGAACCGTTATCATCCGTTATCCAAGTACCTTACTTTCAGCAAGGACGCCATTCATGCTGCGAACAGCATCTGCACTTTTGTTGAATGCAGCTTGTTCCTCAGGGCTAAGCTCGAAGTTCACTATTTTCTCCCAGCCATTTTTACCCAAAACTACTGGTACAACCATAGATATATCAGACTGTCCGTACTCTCCTTCCAGGGATACGCCACAAGACATTAATCTTTTTTCATCTCTTACGATGCTCTCAACCATGGCAGCCGTACCTGCTCCCGGAGCATACCATGCAGAGGTCCCGATGAGCTTAGTTAACGTAGCGCCTCCTACCATCGTAGCCTGCACCACTTTGTCCTGCTGCTCCTGGCTTAAAAACTGGGTTACAGGAACACCGTTCCAGGTGGCATGTTTAATCAGAGGGATCATTGTTGTATCTCCGTGGCCCCCGATTACGACAGCACTTAAATCAGCTGGAGAGCATCCTAATTCCTGGCTCAGATAATACTTGAACCTAGCAGAATCGAGCACTCCTCCCATCCCTAATATTTTGTTTTTTGGAAGACCTGACGTTTTAAGGGTCAGATAATTCATCGTATCCATTGGATTGGAAACGACGATAATTATAGTGTTGGGGGAAAATTTCAGCACATTCTCAGTCACCGCTTTTACAATATCGGCGTTTGTTCCAATCAGCTCTTCACGCGTCATCCCCGGTTTTCTTGGCAATCCTGATGTAATAACTACAACATCAGAATCGGCAGTACTCGCGTAATCGTTTGTAACTCCTTTTACCTTCGTATCAAACCCTAATAGGGAGGCCGTTTGCATGATATCAATCGACTTACCCTCAGCAAATCCTTCTTTGATATCTAACAATACAAGTTCTTCGGCTAATTCTTTTCTAGCGATATTATCGGCACAGGTTGCACCGACGGCTCCTGCACCAACTACTGTAACTTTCATGAGTGATTTGTTTTTAGGGAGTTAAACAATTTTGTCTAAAATAAAAAAATCGCCAGAGCAATGAAATTCTTTTTTCTATTTGTAACGTTTGAATTTGGGCCTACGTCATTACTTTAGCTAAGCATACATTAAATAATTAAAATGTCCTTAATGTTTGATATCTCGAGCTTTGAAGCGCTTTTTCAAGTGAACTACGCATCACTTTGCGCTACTTCCTATCGCATTGTTCAGGATAGGGATATAGCCGAGGATATTGTGCAGGACGTATTCGTGAAGCTATGGGAAAAAAAAGACGAGATTAAGATTACCACTTCTCTTAAAGCCTACCTGTTTCAAAGCACTATCAATCAGTCACTCAACTATTTAAAAAAGTATAAAAACTCCCTTAACAGGGAGACTGCTTTTGGAAGGGAAACTGGCGTTGATATCAATTCAACCGAACAGATTATGGCCTTGAAAGAGGTAAGTAGGCGGGTTGATGAGGTAGTTGAAGCGCTGCCCGATGCCTGTCGCACGGTGTTTATCCTGAGTCGCTATGAACAGTTGAGCTACAAAGCAATCGCAGAGAAATTAAATATTTCCGTAAAAACAGTGGAAAATCACATGACAAAAGCGTTGAAGTATCTGCGTAAACATCTGCTATTTATTTCTCTGCTAATTCTTTTAAAAATTTTTATTGCCGCATAGGGGTAGGGGTTGTTGAGAATGTCTCATATTTAAACGACGTAAAAATGGAAGAGCAAATTTTGAACGAGGCCATTGAGAAATGTCAGGAGGGTGCAACTCCTGTAGATGATCTGCTGGACGTGCTTAACCTGGCGCAGCTAATTATTGCTTAAACATGAGCGACGAAAAGTACTGGAATTTGATGAGTAGGTATTTGTCTAACGACTTGACTCTGGAAGAGACGGAGGAGTTGTTGGAGTGGATGAATGACGATCCATCCCGGGCAGACCTACTTAAAGAACTTCAGGACACCTGGGATAAGACCAGAAATTATCCGGAAAATTTCAAAGTCGACACCAGGGCTGGCTGGCAAAAGGTTAGAACTGCCATCGAGGTACAAAAGCGAGGTCCGAAGGTGCGGAAGTTCAGCACTATACATTGGCTTGGCCTGGCAGCGAGTGTGATAGTAGTGTTTTTCCTTGGAATCATTACTTATCGGTCATTGTTCAAAAGTGAGCTGCTTGAGGTGGAGGCCTTTGCCGGACAGCAAAAAGAGGTGGTTTTACCCGATGGATCCAAAGTCTGGTTGAACGAAATGAGCTCTATCAGCTACTCTGAGTCCTTCAATAATGATGACACCCGCGAGGTACAGCTGGAGGGAGAGGCATTCTTTGAAGTGGTTAAAGACTCGGAGAGAAAGTTTGTAGTTCGTACTGGCAAAACCCGAACACAAGTATTGGGGACCTCTTTCAACGTAAAGCAGGATAAGGAAGGGTCAGTACAGGTATCGGTAGTTACAGGAAAGGTAGCATTCAGCCCGATAGCCAACACGAAACAGGAACTGTTGCTTTTGCCAGGAGATGCAGGACTCATTTCAAAAGAAGGTTATGCTAGCAAGTTTAAGTTGGGGGATGAGAATTTCCTTTACTGGAAGAACAGAGAGTTGAAGTTCAACAACGCCTTGCTTTCTTATGTAGTAAAATCACTTGAAGAAGTGTACGAAGTTAAAATTGAAATTAACGATCCCGACCTTCTAAAACAGCGTATCACCACCTCGTTCAATCAAGTTTCCTTTCATCAGGCCAGCGAAGTACTTGAAGCTATGCTGGGACTTGAAATCACCAAATCTGATTCTGTTTACGTCGTCAAAAAGAAACAGTAAGTCATTCACAACATCATGAATCAAAATTTTAAAAAGATAAGCGTCTTTCTGGGAATCCTATGCCTTTCGTTACAGCTCTTAGCACAGGACCTTACACGCCGTATCACCGTGAATTATAAAGAAGTGCGCTTAAGCGAGGTTTTAACCGATATGAACAAAAGGTTTGGTCTTAATTTTTCATACGTCAACTCTGACCTTAACCTGGATAAAAAGCTTAGTTTACAGCAAAATGCGAAGCCGCTGAAGTTGGTTTTGGATGAGCTCTCAGAAAAGACGGGCTTGCAGTGGAAGCAGGTAGGCGCTCAAATTGTTTTGCGTTCGAAACTCAAGAAAACATCAGCTACCGAAGAGCAGCCGCAAAAGTTATTGCAAACCATCCGGGGAGTGGTGATAGATGAGGAAAGTGGTTCGCCTATTCCAGGAGTTACCGTTCAGTTGCGTTCCGTTAGTCCCCTAAAGGGAACCTCGACAAATGTAGATGGAGTTTTTCGATTCTCGTCCGTGCCTGTGGGACGACACGAAATGGAATTTTCAGGAATGGGATACAAAAAGGTGGTGCTGCCGCAAATTTTATTGACCGCAGGCAAGGAGCTGGTACTTTCTGTGGCAATGACAGAATCGGTGACAGACCTTCAGGCCGTGGTAATTACCGGGAGTAAAGATCCTCAAAAGTCGTTGAACGATTTAGCCAGCGTCAGTGCTCGTTCATTTACTGTTGAAGAGACCGGACGATATGCTGCCAGTTTTTTCGATCCCGCCCGGATGGCGTTGAGTCTAGCAGGTGTTACTGCTGGTAATGACATTAATAATGATATCGTAATCCGCGGGAACTCTTCTAAGGGTTTGCAATGGAGACTGGAGGGCGTGGAAATTATCAATCCCAATCATTTTGGAGAAGAGGGAAGTTCTGCTGGAGGGGTGAGCATGATCAGTTCCAGCATGTTAAGTACCTCTGATTTTTTTACCGGAGCCTTTCCTGCTGAATACGGAAATGCTTTGTCAGGGGTATTTGATCTGCAATTCAGAAAGGGAAATACGGAACAGAAAGAATATTCATTTATGGTGGGACTGCTTGGAACCGAAGCGTCGATGGAAGGGCCCTTTAAAAAGGGGGGAAAATCTTCCTACCTGGTGAACTACCGCTATTCTACCTTGAGCCTTTTAGAAAAGGTGGGCGTTTCCCCCTGGCCAGACGGATTCACCCCGGTTTACCAGGATTTGGCTTTCAATTTAAACTTCCCAACAGCAAAAGCAGGAACTTTATCTCTTTTCGGTATCGGGGGGAACAGCTGGCAGGAGGCAGAAGCCGAACGCGACTTTAGTAAATGGGAAACTCTTGAAGATAAGTTCGACCGTAAAGCGACTTATAATTCGGGGAGTGTAGGCCTTAAACATTTGCTTCACCTTGGCGGGGATACTAATGTGAAAAATATTATTTCTTACTCGGGAAATCTGGTTACAGATGATATCGACTCTCTTACCAATAGCTATGAGACAAATGTATTCGGCAGGGATTCTTATGGGAATAGCGCTATCAGATACTCAGGGATGCTAAATCATAAAATCAATCCGAAGAATACAATCAGGACAGGTGCTATTGTTTCTCTTCAACGGTTCGATTTAAGCTCGCTAAGTTATAAAAGCGACATTAAAAGGTTAAGCCGGATCTTGGATGCTAAAGGCGAGGCTTGGAATAGTGAGGCCTATGGGCAGTGGAAGCACCGGTTTAATGACCGGCTATCAGTCAATACTGGTTTACATCTAAGTTACTTCAACCTCAGCGAAAGTTTCAATATAGAACCCCGCCTGGGACTAAATTGGTGGGTTAGTGCCAATGAACAGCTTTCTTTTGGTGCCGGCTTACATAGCAGACTTGAGCCAATGGCTTTTTACTATGCAAAAAATGAATTGCCGGATGGTAGTGTGGCAAGTTCAAACTCTAACCTCTCGCCGACGCAAGCTTTGCACCTCGTGGGTGGCTACGAAAGAAGTTTTCCGAAAATGGTGCGGCTCAAAGCGGAAGCCTATTATCAGCATTTGTTTAATGTTCCTGTGTCGAAGGACCCTTCCATTAATTTCAGCACCCTGAACACCGCAAATGCCTACATGATCTATAACCGCAATTATCGGGGGCTAATCAATAAGGGAACGGGTACGAATGTGGGACTGGAACTGACGTTAGAAAAACCGCTGAACAATGGATACTATTTTCTGGTAACATCATCCATCTTTGATTCCCAATTTGAAAACTCAAAGGGGCGGCGGTTTAGTACTGATTTCAACAGCAACTTTATCGGAAATCTGGTAAGTGGTAAGGAGTGGAAAACCGGCACCTCAGGTAAAAATCTGTTAGGATTAAATACGAAGTTGGTGTACACGGGAGGAAGAAGATATACACCCATCAATTTTGAGAAGTCGCTTCAGGAGGACTATCACACGGTTTACGAAGATAAAATTAATACCCTCCGCACCTCACCCTATTACCGACTTGATTTATCAATGACTTATCGGATCAACAGGCCCAAACTGACTCATGCAATTTTTCTTGATATTCAGAATGTAACTAACCGTCTTAATGAGCAGGGTAAGTTTTATAACGCCGACAAAAACAATATCGAAACAATCACGCTTGCCGGAATGATTCCTTCTGTTTATTATCGGATAGAGTTTTGACGCGGTTATAACTTTAGCAGCAGAAAGTAGTAGTGCCCAGAAAGTTTTAGAGCTCCCGCGAGAGGAGCTTTTTCTATTATTTCAGTCGGCGCTATTTCTTATCCTCCACCACTTTAATTTTGAATGTCTTATAGCCTAGCAGACCTTTCAAGTCTGTACCCTGGATGGTGACAGTATAAGTTCCAGGGTTTTGGGAAGAAAAGAAGGAAACAAGAGCCTTGCCCGAGGCATCGCTCACTAAGTTAGGCTCCCAGTGGATAGTGGAACGTAAATCGGGAATTGGGGAGAGAGTCCGCTTGGGATGGTAGCGAGGGCGGTAGAATTCTCTAGGCCAGCTGATGGGTAAGGGTTTGTAAACCGCTGTTCCGGGCGTAGTTTTAGCGAAAGTTCCTTGCCCGGATCGGGTGGTGATTTCGATATAGACATACTCTTTATTGGCCATGATCTCCTCAGTCGTTAGAAACTTCATGTCATAGTTGCTGGTCCTTGATCTATTAAACATAACTTCAATTCCAAGCACTTCACTTGGTGCAATACTATTGAGATTGCCTCTGAGAAACTCAAAATAAGAGTCGCCTAACACTTCAGCGCCCTCCTCCGTCTGGTAAAACCACTTTAAGTCTATTCCGTCGAGGATAAACCTGGCTTCCTTATCGTGCACAAAGTACACCATTTCTGTTTTCCTGGTTCGGCTTTGGAATCCTCTGACCGTTGCCATTAATACGTCAGTCAAAAGCGTCCTGTCGGCTTCAGCCACGGCTTCTTCATCTATTACCTGGTCGGCTTCTCCGGATCCGTTCAGGTTTTTAGAGCGCTTAATTACCTTTTTCGCATTGACGGTTACCTCCTTCAGAAGATTTCCGCCCTTTAGTAGCAAATCTTGTTTCTTCTTTTGCACCCCGACATTAGTTTGGACAAATTTTAGCAAAGTACTATCTGAATTTACATACCACGGCGGCATTATCCTTCCTGCATTTGAAAGTTCGAGCGGCTTAAATGCGTCTACCACTACCCCAACGTTAAAACTTTTCCCTCTTGGATTCCGAGCCTGAATAAAAAATGCCGCCGTATCCAGGGGAGGGAAGGCCTTGAATTCGAAGCGACCCTCGTCATTGGTTATGGTATCCCGGAAGATTTTTGTTTTTCCCATCCCCATCAACAACACATTCGTTTTTGCCACAGGTTTATTTAGAATATTCAGCACACGGCCGGAGACTCTAAATTCTGACTCCGCCAGGAAGCCGGGCTTCTGAGGCCCTTTTAAAATCTGATCCCACTTGTAGCCGCGCCAGCCTTGAGTTAACATCAAAAGATCCATATAATAGGCTGCTTCCCGGTTTTTTTGAAAATACAGCCAGGGTGCTTCAATATGGCCTTGTAATTCTGATTTCAAGAGTGTTTCGGTGAGAAGGTTTGCCTGCAGGCTGTCTGCTTTTACCTGACTGTCGTCTGTAACGGCGACAGAAAAGGTGGCGCTAACAGGTTTTCCTTCAGCATCAGCAACCTGGAACAGGAGGGGCACGCTATCTCTCACAGAATAATAAGGTTGTATTTCATGATCGATTTGCAGTTCGTCGTCATGCTGAATAAATACCAGGCGCTCATTGAGGGGCTGATCGGAGGAGTTGAACAACGAGAAGTGGACGATGCCGGTTGGAAATGCCTGCTTGGCAATAGTTGCCGACGCTCCTTGTTTGCTTGCAGTAAAGGTTGCGCCATAGGACGCGGAACCTCTTGAAAAAGCTACTACCCGATAGGTGCTGTTGTTTGTGAGGTCGTCGCTCAGGAGTATGTAAACTTTTATTGAATCGCTTTTTGGATTGTTTACTACTCTGATTACTGTTCCTGAAGGTTTTACTGCAGGAAGTTTAAACTTTTTCAGCTGGCCGTTGGGTAGCCGAACGTTGGCCGTATACACTTCATCACGAGATGGGATTAGTTCGAAACTGCCCATACCTTTAAAACTGGTATTGAAATCAGCAAAAACATTATTCTTCGAATCTGTGATTGTTCCAGACACGGGCACTGATAGCCCATCTGTTCCAATTGCTTTAAAGGCAACCCGCGCTGGAAGCGTAGCCACCAGGTGTCCTCCTTCAGGCATAAACTGCATGTCAATTTTTTCCGGATCGTTATCCGTCAGCGGGATCGCTACTTTCTGTTTTCGATTTGTCCTGTTTTCGACTGTAAGCAGGAGTGTGCCTTCTGTCCTCGCCGGAAGTTCCAGCTGGGAGGAGATTTTCCCATCGAGGGTTTTAGTCGACTCTTTAGCTAACACTCGTCTGCCGCTTTGCAGCTTCCAGTCAAGTTCCGTAAAATTGATAGGCTTGTTTGACAGGTTTTTCAACTGAATAACCAAGTCCAGATTTCTTTTTCCAGCTGAATCGGTGAATTGGTGATTTTTACCTACAAGCCAGTGATCTTCAGCTTTTTGTGTAATAAATAACTCTTTTTTGAAGAAGCCGTCTTCCCCGAAATTTCGCATCCAATTGGTGTATGCGATTAAGGTATAGTTACCTTCTTTGAACTCGGTATCTGTAAGGGCTATCTGTCCCCAGGAAACTCCGCTTGCAGCCGGGATAACCAGTCGCTTTACCGTTTTCAAGCTGTCTGTCACAAGCTCCATGTAGATAAGACCGCTATGGGTAGATCCGGCATTCTGCTTTCCATCTAGCAGATAGGCCTTGAACCAAATGGTGTCACCAATGGCGTAATGAGGCTTGTCGGTGTGAATGAAGAGCTTTTCGGTGGGAAGTTTTTTACTAAAAGAGTCCAAACGAGCAGTGAGGGCTTGAACTTCATTGTCGAATAGTTGCCTTGCTGGCTCTGAAGACTTGTTCTGCGTTTTGCTTGGCTGGTATTCGAAGGGAAGAAGATCCGCTATTCGTTGTACTGCCATCTCGCCCGCCCATGTAACGGCAGAAGGATCGAAATATCCCTTAGCATCAATGAAGGAAGCTGTCTTTTTACGTATTAATCGCGAACTATTATTTCCAAAGCTTAACCTCAAGTTTCCCGGAATCCTAAAATATTTATCCGGGCCCTCTGTTGCTACCAGGTCTTTATAATTCAGAGGTGTGTTCGAAGCGGAGTAGATTTGAAATTTGTTCTCTTTGAGCTGGTTATCCCATAAAGATCTTATAAAATGCATTCGGGATCCCCAATACGTACGCTCTCTTCTTTTAGCCAAATTCTTGTCGCCTGCCGCTGAGGAATCCTGTGAAAAGTAGTAATTGCCCTGAAAAGAGGTGCTCGATGGTTTGTAGGTGAAACTTTCCAAAAAATAGGTAATGGTATACCCGAGGCTTTTATTATCGATGATTAAGGGTTGGTCGCAGTAGGCTTTTAAGGTTTTAGTTTTAGCCGAATAGTTGAAAATCAGATCTGCTTCATTAATAATTTTGCAACTACGAGCATTGGCTGTCGTTCCTAAGAACTCTCTTTTAAAGATCGCCAACTTCTCCTTCAAAGGCATGCCGTCGCTGCCTCCAATCACCACTTCCTTTAACTGAGTTACTTTAGGTTTCAGTTTAATCTCTAGAGGCTTGGATGAATAACTGTCAATAATTTCAGACTGATAACCAATGGCACTTACTGTCAAAGGTATTTGTTTTCCAATGCCTTCTGTGTTTAAACGGAAAAAGCCTTCTTCATCAGAAATTGTGCCTCTGAAAGAACCTTCAAAATAAATGCTGGCATAGCCAACAGGCTTTCCGGTTCCATCTTCAGTAACTCGCCCCTGAACTGCTTGCGCTAAAACATCTGATCCAATAAGCAGGAGAAAAAGCAATAATGTATTGCTACAGGCACTTTCCAAGGAGAAGGTTGAGAGATACATGGGGTTTAGTTTTTGAAATAAGTCTATTCAGTCCACCCTGTCTGACCCGTCCATCATGCACTTCACGTTCTTCTCTGCTTTGAAGGCAAACAATTTTGACGCGGGTTGATAGTCTATTTAGGTTAAAGTTATGAAAAGGTTTCGAACGGCTATGCGCAGAAGGTAATCTTTTTCAAAATCAGTATGGTCAATCATATAAGCGCTTCCGCCACTTTAAAAGGCTCTTCTTGAACAAATATTTTGCAACGCAAGATTCAACCGCCTTCTTCTAACAGAGCCGTTCGTTACGCTGCCAGCTCAAAAAATACCAGCGGTTGTCCTTTTGCTTTAACTTAGAATGGATACCCGATCGCAAGGTTAAACACGAGGTTTTCCCGGCGCCACTCTTTATCTCTCAGGTTGAACTCTCCAAGTACCCAGCGTTCGCCCTCAGGTAACCAGGGTTTGCGAAGGGGAGTGGCTAAATCGGTTCTTAAAACAAAGAAAGAGAGGTCGAAGCGTAAACCGATCCCTGCACCTACTGCCAGTTGCTTCATGAAATCTTTGCTAAACTTAGACTGTCCTTCAGCTTCGTCTTCGTTCAACAACCAAATATTTCCGGCATCTACAAATAGAGCACCCCGCAGAATGTTGTTGAATTTCGGCCGGTATTCTGTATTTATTTCCAGCTTTACATCACCTGTCTTATCGGCGCCCAGCATGCCGCCGCCAGTGTCTCCAGGGGTGGTAGTTCCGGGCCCTAACGATCTTGCCCGGAATGCTCTTAGACTGTTTGTTCCGCCAATAAAAAATTGTCTGATAAAGGGCAGATTAGGGGAATTTCCGTATGCCAGGCCGTAGCCGGTAATCAAGCGGCTGGCGATTTGGCTGCCGTATCCCAGGTTGAAGTAGTGTCTGAAGTCATTCTCCAGTCGGACATACTGAGAAAAATGCGCCCCGAAAATTTTTTTCCTATTCCCTTCTTCATGATTAGCCCCTGTTAACAGGCCTAAAAGATTGCCGGAAAGGTCGATGTTGAAGTTTTCGTAAAAAGTATTGGTCTTCCTGGTTTCAGTGGTGTTAGTGTACAAAAAGTTGTAATTAGGACCGATGATAAACTGCTTTTCTATTGCGCGCTGATAAGCTGTATTTCCCGCCTTAAATGCGCTGTCAGCGATGTGTTGATATCTTTTAGTCGGATTTGATTGCACATAATTTACTGAAATCAGATTAAACGTATGCTCCCGTTTGACGTCTTCCTTCCAAATGTAGCCGAAGGAGGTGCGGAAAGAGTTAAGTATGTAGCTTTGCGCCCGGTTAAGCAGATCATACCCCAACTGAACGCGGGTGCGTGGAATAAAAGCACTGGACGACCTGAAGTTGAAGGGCGAGATAAGCCTTGGGAAGGTTAGGTTCGCCTCCGCGCCAACTCTAAAAAGGTTATTGCCCTTATTTATTCCCGAAACCTGAATGTCTGTTCCGGCATAAGCCGTGATGGTTAGGAGCTCTGCACCTCTAAAGGCATTCCGGTTTCTCCAGCTTAAATTCACCTCTGTACCGTTGAAGTTCGCCGAGGTGCTTCTGGCGCCAAGCTCCGCTCGTATCGATTTTTTAGGAAAGGGACTAAGGTAGTAATACACGTCCAGTTGATTATCACCACTCTCAGTAGACTCTTCAAAACGGTTTTTTACAAACTTAAAGGTGCCAAGCGTTACCAGTCTATGCAGCGACAGATTGTGGTCTGTCCGGTTGTAAGCATCTCCTTTATTGAAGAACATAGCACGTTCAAAAATTCGTGGCTTGAAGATGTTCGCGGTATCAATTACGAGGAAATCTTTGTGCGGTTTTGCATAGGCGGTACTCACCGAGTCTTTGGAAATGTCGTAGTTGGCGTGGATGTAAATGTCGTCGATGGTGTAAATGTTTCTGGCTTGCAAGGGCATATCAGTTTTTGTATCAACATAGAGATCCACCTTATGCTGATTATTTGTGCTGTCCACACGTACAATAAGATGCTCAGGACTGAAGTAATAGAACCCCTGCTCCTTCAGGCGTGCATCAATACGGTCCCGCTCCGATCGAATCACATCCAGATCGTAAGCCTCGCCCACTTTCAAAAAGCTGGTAGGACTAGTCGCATTTATTGCCTTGCCGAGGTCTGAGCTGTCTGCCGGGAAATGGACACTGCTGATCATATACTGAGGTCCTGGAGTAGCAAGAAACGTAAGCCGCGCTCTTTTTCTTCTTAAACTTGTATCTGAAGCGACGAAAGCGTGAAAGTAGCCCCGATTTTCCAGCCGGTTTTCAATCAAATCGATGTTATGGTCCACCTTTACACTGCTGAAGAGGACAGGCGGTTCCCCAAATTTATTTCTGATCTTATTTCCCAATCCTCCTTCTTTATTTGGGTTTCCCCAGAAATTGTAGATCCATAATTTGAATGGGATACCTAAAAAGCGTGAGTTCGGCCGCGGTCTCACTAAGCCGGCCAGCTCTCCCGACAGCGCTTTTGATTCCCTTGGCGGGATGTTGTTTTCCTGCAGTTTTACATTCGCCCCCATGAACAGGTAATCTCCTTCAGGAATATTTTTAGTAGCGCTGCAGGAGCTTATGATAATAGAAATAATGATGAAAGTACTTAGTCGGATAGTGTTATTCATTTCCTGCAAGTTTCGTGTCCTTTTCTGCCTGGCTACGTTTTCTTTCCTGTCTTCTGCTTTGGAAAAGCTCTCTGAACTGGTTGTAATCCATGTTAATAATAAAATTTAATCCTGTCTCAATCACCTGGCCCTCTACCGCAACCTGGTATTGATCGCGGCGGTAAAACCGGAGACGATATCTTCCATCCTTGCTTAGCTGATAGTCGAGTGTAATATTTCCAGCCACATTATTTGTTTCACGCTGAGGCTGCGCCGGCCCCTCCAGCTCAAAGTTATTGCCTACAGATACCTGCAAGCGGTCGTTCAGCAGGCGTTTAGACAGACTAACGTTCAAGTCCGTCCGGTTCTTGAGTTGCCCGGTAGTATAGTCGTCGGTCGACTCAAGGTCAAAGTTGAGGTCAACCCCGCCGATCAGATCTCCGGCCAGCTGGTTCAACTGCTCTGAAAGCAATTTGCTTACACTTTGACGGGCAAGCGACTCTGCACTTGTTCCGCCTGCATTGCTATCAAAAGGATTCTCAGATACAAAACGGTTTAACAATACAAGTGCAAAGGCTTGTTTGTTTAGTTCTGAAGGCTCGGCCCGGATCTGCTCCAGCCGGGTTCTTACCGTGGAGGTGACTCCTTCCGATACCGGATAACTGCCCTCCGGCAGTACGATGTCAAAGGAGATGAGCGGCTTCATCAGTTCACCCTTCAGACTTAGCAACAGCTCAAAGGGAAGATCTTGCTTATAAGTGTTCAATTCTGCCTGCGAAGCGCCTCCCAGTTGGTCAACTACGAGGTCGATAGGAGGAGTTTCTGCGACATACACTGCCGTTACATTCACATCAGCCATCATAGGTTCGCCGTTCCAGGTAATGCTGCTTCCCTGTCTGATGTCAAATCTTCTTCTGATAAAGTTAAAAGACAGCTCGTATGCTCCTTCTTCCAGGATGTAATTTCCAGTGAGCGTAATTTTGCCGCTGGGGTCAATTCCACCTGCCAGCTGTGCCTGCCCCCGCATGCGTAGAAAGTCTCCGTTCCCCTGATCCACGATCAGGTTGAAGACGGCATCTTTATCTACTTCTATATTGGCTGCTACATCCAGCCCGATAATTTCGCTCGTGTTTAAAGAGTCGACCCCGGAAGTCAGTGCTGTTGCATTTTCAGGATTGTCCATATCTACAAATTCGACAATCCCTTCACGGTCAATAATGCCGGGGTCTGACTGCGGAAGTACTACGGTTAAGTTGGTATTCGGCAGCACTTTTAGATTTCCGTCAATATGAGGTTGGTCCATATCACCCCGGATGCGGAAGCGACTATCGAGAAGTACCTTCCCGTAGTACATTTCATTGTCTTTCGCCGTAGAGTTCAGTGCCATAAAATTATCACTGCTTACATCCAGGTTAAAGCGGTAGTCCATGTAATTCTGGGTGAGCAGGGAGCCATCAATGGCCGCGGTATTACCTGCAGAATCTACGATAGTGAAGGTGTTGAATCGGATTCCCTGTTCGTTGAAAGTGATACGTTCGTCGTTGATGCGGTACAAGGAGTTAAACATGCCGATCCGGAAAGCGGTGTTGTTGAAGTAGACGTCGCCGTTTACATTCGGATCTGCGGTAGTTCCTGTGATGGATAGCTTTCCATTAAGACTTCCGCTGGCGTCCTCCAGATTTCCCATCGTAAAGCCTTCGATGCTTTTGAGATTAAGATTCACGATGTTCAGGCTCAGATCAAAGCTGCTGTTATTCATGTAATAATAGCCGCTTAAATCCACATCGTTGCCCTTTCCGCTGATCTCCACATTTGCCGCCAGGGTATTTGCTGTCTGATTGTTCACCTGCATGGCAATGTTTCCCACGGTGTCTCCCCTGAAGTTGAAGTCGCTAATCACCAAGTCGGAAGTAAATACCGGCGAACTCTGCAGATTACGAACGAGCGCATTCCCGTTAATGGTCCCGCCTGCGAGCAGGGAGTCTTTCCTCGCTATCTCCGTAAGCGTCTCAATTTTGAAATTGCTGAATTCTACATTGACGGGACTGTTAAGACTGGCAGGAGTGGAGTTAACACTTAATCGCTGGTTATTGCTCGACAGCACAAAGTTCTGAGCAAGGAAGCCACCATTCCCAAATCGAATAAAGTTGTCCTGGCTAACGTTCCAGGTGTCGTAGTTCAATACTAGCCCGTTCGGAAGCAGGCTGAACTCAAAGTTGGACCGAAGGGATTCCAAATTACCTGCGATGCGATAGCGATCCCGGTTGTTCGCATCGCGGACACGCAAATCTGTAGTAATTAAATTATTAGCAATATTTCCGTTGATGCTGGTGTTCTGAAACTGGATCTGCCCGCTATTCATCCTGCTCAGGGTGAGGTTGTAGGTAATTCCACTGTCTGCCTGGGCAGTACTGACGTTAAACGCCAGGTTGTTCAGGTCAATGCCATTGTATAAAATGCGAGGGGCGTTACCCCGCACGTTCAAGGCGCCAGTTTCATTATTGAAGTTTCCATTCAGGGTGATAGTGGCCATTTCCTGCAGTCCGGGTACAAACTGGGTGATGATGGGACTATTAGCTACTGTCGCGCTGAAGTTAAGACGCTGCGGAGTGGCAGTGTTTCGGGCAATCGGCGGTCCGGACGGATTAAAATATTGATAGATGACAGATTGTATAGCCGGACCGACCTGGGTCAGTTGGTATTTTCCGGTTGCGGTAGCATTTACAAAATTAGAACGGAGGCGAATACTATTGCTATCGGCCGTAGAAGCAGCGGTAAGCAGTACTGAGTCAACCGGGATCCGGTTTCCTGTCGCTACCACAATGGCGTCTGTTAATTCAATGCTACCGTTCAGGTAGTCAGGGTCTGCAGTTGGCAGATTGGCTACCACTTTCCCGCGGAAGCGGAATTCATCCTGCATGAAATTAAGCTTCTGCAGGTTCAAGCTATCTACGTTAATGGTACCCTTAATCGACGGATACTTGCCTCTCATGTTGGCCGTCGCATTCAAATCAAAGTTGATATTCGGATCATTCATGGAGGCGATAGCGGTGATATTGCCGTTGTTCGCCGTCGCATTGAGATTGAGGTTGCGGTAGTTGTACTTATTGTACTCCGCCCTAACTACACGTCCACGCACCTTGCCGCTGAACGTGTTGGCATCCAGCCCTCTTCCATCTACGTGCACGGCCATCGACAGTCGGCCCATCGTAGCTTCCTGTCGTAGCAGCCTGCCCAGGTGGAAATTATAGGTATTGATATTACCGGTGTAAGAGGGAACAGCGCCATTGCTGAAACTTCCAATCACCCGGGCGCTTCCATAGCTGGAGTTTAAATTAAGATTGGTCCTGAAATTGGTCATCCCACCAGTGAACGTTCCCTTTAGTCGCATGGCATCCGGTATATTGATGTTTGCCGGTATGGTGCCGCTCGGCACCATTGCCTGGATATCGTCATCTTCCGTATAGAAGTCGTGCAGCGTGACGTTAAAATAGGCGCGGTTCATATCCGGAAGTCCGGTAATCCTTGCCGTGGCATCAATCTTTGTATTTCGGAAGCCAGAGAGCTGCAGCCTGGGAATCGACAAGTTACCAAGCTGTCCGTTCACTTTACCATTGATAAAAAGTACTTCGTTGGCATTTCCCCGGAAGGGATCTGTATTGGCAAGATCAGGAACGAACACCAGGATGTCCCGGAAACCAAGGCGGGTGTTGTTAAGATTTGCATCAATACGTAACGCTCCTGGATTCCTGCTGATGCTTTCTATCGAGGCATACGATGCACTGATGTTGTTCCTGATAAGCGTTTGGTCTGTTTGAAGAAGGAGGTTGCTTAGCTGCGCCCGGGTCGGTCCATAGAAGAAATTAGCCTGGAGGCGCTGCAAATTCAAACCACTTCTAGCCTCTCTCATTTTTCCGGAGTTAATTACGCCTGAAATGGTGTCTATCGTGTAAACAAAGTCGTCGACATTCAGATCAAGATCAGTTACGCGCATATGCGCATAGTCCATTCCCCTGCGAAGCGCAGGCTCGTTGTTATTATCAAACCGAATCTTATTGTTTTGGAAGTTGATGTTATTCGAAGTGAACTTCCAGGTTTTTGTAGTGGCCGTAGCCTCCTGTTTAGCTTCTTCGGCAACTACCCGGGCCGCTGGTTTTCTGCCCAGCGTAATGTGAAAGGCAGAGTTATTTAAGTTAATATCTCTGAGGTTGATCACCTGGTTTTGCATGTCGAGCTTGTCCGACTCCACTACCAGCCGGCCGACATCGATATCGGCGTTTAAGGCCGAGACCGCATTCCGGTAAGTCAGCTTCACGCGATCCAAGTCGGCAGTTCCTAGTTGGAGAGCATAGTTTACAGGGGTAGCACTCTCGGCAATGTCTGCAGCCTGGCTCTCGGGCTGTACCGCTGGCTTGCCCTGCTTGATGACAGCATTGACGTTTGCGAGCTTGAATTTCGGGATGTTATAGCGCATCTTCTCCAAGTCGAACTCCTTTATCCGGGTGTCGAAATGCCCCAGCCAGATGTCCACATCGTTGGCAGTAGGAACGTCGTTATAACGAACCCGTATCCTGTCAAGGTTTACTTTGTCAATGGAAAACTTCATGGGGGCAGCAGCGGTGTCTACAGGTTGCGGCTGTTGCTGCTGGGTGGCAAAGGCATTGAGGATATAGTCGAAATTGAAAACACTGTCGCGGTTTCGATGGATGTTGGCGGTAATTCCGCGCAAGTCAATCTCATTGATCTCTACCGTATTTCGTAAAAGCTTCATCAGGCTGATATCCACTTTTAAAGTATCTCCGGCAAGTAGGGTATCGCCCTGCTGATCTTCAAAGTACACGTCCTCCAGTACCACCAACTTCGGGAGGTCGAGGCTCAATCTGTTCACTTCTACCCGTGTCCCAATTTTATTTTGAAGGAAGCTCACGGCTTTTCCGCGGGCATAATCTTGCACGGCCGGCACTCTTATCAGCACAAACAGCAACAGCACAAGGAATAAGACAATTCCTATGATCCAAAGAATTATTTTTAAAGAGAGTATACCGTAATTTCTCAAGGCAGCGAATTTTAACTGTTTAATAAATTGTTAAATGCCTCGAAATGTTTGCTTTTAAACGCTTTTGCATACAAAACTTTTCCAAGAAAGAGAAGGCTATTTTTTTATTTTCTCCCTGAATACTTTTTTTACTTTTAACTCATCAAAATCAAACAAGACCTAAAAAATGTGGAGTTATAAAACGTACTTATCTATTCTGCTCCTGGGCTCTCTGAGCCTCGGTTCAGCTGCTCAAGTGTTAAATACTGCTGCTCCGGCGACGGTAAAAGTCTCTGATTCGCGATTGCAGCGAATTGACCGGGTGATCCAGGAAAATATCGATAAGGGTCAGATTGCCGGCGCCGTAGCATTTATAGCGAGAGACGGCAAGGTAGTGTACAATAAGGCTTTCGGATATACTGACGTCGCTTCTAAGGCTCCTCTTCGTACGGACAATATTTTCCGTATAGCCTCACAAACTAAAGCAATAACCAGTGTAGCCGCAATGATCCTTTTTGAAGAGGGCAAGCTACTGCTCGATGATCCGGTATCCAAGTTTATCCCTTCGTTCAGCAAGCCTCAAGTGCTCGATAAATTTAATCCTGCCGATTCGAGCTACACTACTGTGCCGGCAAAACGTGAGGTGACTGTAAGAGATCTCCTTACCCATACGTCTGGTATTGATTACGCCGTTATCGGATCGGCAACCGGGAAAGCCATTTATGCCAAAGCAGGAATTCCCGTTGGTTTTGAAAGAGGAGGCTATTCCCTGCAGGAGGCGATGGACAGGTTAGGCCGACTCCCGCTTGCCCATCAACCGGGTGAAAGGTTTACCTATGGGTTGAACACGGACGTCCTAGGGAGGATTGTTGAGGTAGCATCTGGCACCACGCTCGATAAGTTTTTCTCCGAAAGGATTTTTAAACCTATTGGGATGAACGATACTTATTTTTTTCTTCCTCCATCCAAACATGCGCGGCTGGTTCCCATTCATACGTTCGACAAGGAAAACAGATTGGTTAAGTACGAGCGTAACGGAGTGATCACGGCCGATTACCCCCTTTCAAACGGAACTTACTTTTCTGGAGGAGCTGGCTTAAGCTCAACAATTGCTGATTATGCGGCCTTTCTGCAGATGTTGCTGAATGGCGGAACTTACAATGGAAAAAGAATTCTGGCGAGGAGAACCGTGGATTTGATGACCATGAATCAGATCGGCGACCTCAGCCTTAGAGGAAATAAGTTCGGGCTGGGCTTCGAAATTACAACTGCCCAGGGAGAGGCGAAACTTGGAGTGTCAGAAGGCTCTTTTGCCTGGGGCGGCTATTTTGGAACTACCTACTGGGTGGATCCGAAAGAGAAAGTGGTAGCCTTAATTTATACGCAGCAATCGCCGCTAAGAACTGACATTCAAGACAAATTCAGGGCTTTAGTATATCAGGCAATAGCCGACTAAAAAAAATGTAGAAGCGGCACTGTTCGGTGTCGCTACCTATCTCCAAAAGTTCTCATCATTATTGTGCTACCTCTGCACACTTAAAGAATAAGATACGTTACCTGCTTTTGAAATAGAGCATAAAAGAAGCCTAGATGCCGTAGCAGAAAGCCAGCATAGACAGCAGAATGTTTGCTGTCGTTAAAAACCTGCTAATGGTCAGGGAATAGAGCTTTCGAGGATTTTGAAGCCGGTATCAGTTTGAAGATTAATACTTTTTACTGCAGCCGGAATCAAAATACTGTCGCCCATCCTGACATTTAATTCACCACCCTCGTACCTAATAGTATAGGAACCCTGCACACAAACTTGTATTACGAATGAATCATTGGTTGAATAATCCCTTTCTACTGGTTGAGTAAATTCAAGAATCCTGGTGCTGAAGTAAGGAGAGTTTACTACTTCAACCGGCTCGTTTGTCTTCTTCTTGTAAGACGACTTGTATTCAGGGTAAACGTTGTAGTCAATAGCCGCAAGCGCTTCCTCCGTATGCAATTCCCGTTTGTTTCCCTTGTCGTCTACCCGGTCAAAATCATAAATTCGATAAGTGATATCGGACGTTTGTTGGATTTCTGCAATTAATAGCCCTTTTCCAATGGTATGGACCCTGCCTGCGGGGAGGAAGAATACATCTCCCGCATTTACCTGCTCCTTATTTAGGATATCGTTGATTCTTCCCGAATTCAACTTCTCAAGGTAAGTTTTCTCGTCAACTTGCTGATTAAAACCAGAAATAAGCGTTGCGCCCTCATCAGCCTGGATCACATACCACATCTCCGTCTTCCCAAAAGAATTATGTCGCTCTTTCGCCAAGTTATCATTGGGGTGCACCTGAATGGAGAGATCCTCATTGGCGTCAATAAATTTTACCAGGAGGGGAAATTCGTTTCCAAATCGCTCATACACTTTTTTTCCCACCAATTCATACTTGAAGTCGTCTAACAGAACGTCTAAGCGTTTGCCCTGCAGCGGACCGTTCGCCACAACAGAAACGTCGCTTTTTACTCCTGAAATCTCCCAGGTTTCACCGCAGTTTGGAAGTGGTGCAAAGTCTTTGCCCAAAATTGTTCTGACTTTTTGGCCACCCCAGATTTTGTCCTTGTAGATCGTTTTGAATTTTAATGGATAGAGAGACGACATATCGCAGAATTAGGTCCACAATATTAGCAATTTAATGATACTTTTTAACTTTTTCTTGCTAATGTGTTAATTGGCGCTAGCTAAGAAAAGAAAAAGCCGGCTTTGGTGCCGGCTTTAGGAGTGTAGGGTCAACTATTTGTTTTCCATAACCCGCTTAAATGTATTTTGACTGCTGTTTCCGCGGAAATCTGTTTTTATTACGATAGAATCTCCATACAGCTTTCCCTGGCCCACCATCGTATTATCGTCGCCAAAGTTGAGCTTAAAGCTGAAATCATCGCCTTTGATTTGTCCATCCATCAAGGGCAGTTCACCGTAAGAGGATACAACTACTCCGCTGAGTTTCTCACCTTCGGCTTTCAGCTTGTACGTAATTTCAAGATTGTCTCCATTCGGGGTTTTTACAGTACCCTTCCAGCTCCCGGTCAAGTCGGCCGCCAGACATACAAGGAAGCCTGCCAAAACCAGAGCAATTGAAGTTAAGGTCTTTTTCATGGTTTATAAGTTTAGATTCTGAAGTTAGCCTTAATTTTCGAAAATAAAAACCGAAAGTAGTAAGTGTGAAAATAGTAAAGCCGGACCATCCGCTAGATGTCCGGCCAGTTTAAAAATCCTGAATGGATTTATTGTCTGATTCTTTTGAATGTGTGCTGCAGGGTGTCACCCTGAACAAGGGTTACAATTACTAGCGAGTCAGAAAACATCCGGCCCTGGTTTTCCATCACTACGCTTCCCAGCTTCAATTTGAAGTCAAACTCGTCGCCTTTAATGCGTCCGTCAATCAGTTCAAGTTCTCCAATAGAGGTGGAAAGTTTACCAGTCAGATTATCGCCATTCGCTTTTAAGTGGTAGGTAATTTCCAAATCGTCTCCGTCTGGCGTCTTCACAACGCCCTTCCAATTCCCTGTAATGTCGGCTGCAAAACATGCCAAAGCGAATGCAACCAAAAACGTTAGGGAAACAAAAATTCTCTTCATTGCTCAATTTAGTGTTCTGACTTCTATAACGTTAAGTGAAGAAGCAGGTTACACGTATTTTCAATGAGTAACGGATTTTCTCCGGAAGTATTTCCCCGCAGAATAAAAACAAGTCTAGGCCAAATCTGCTATTCTTCGGGCTGCTGCGTCCATCCGTCCTGCTGCTTCCCAAGCAGCGATTGGTGGCGGGCAACTGGCAACTGGAAAACAGTGCTGGAAATCCCGATTAAAAAGCGGTATCTGCAGCTACATCCTCCCAGCTATTTACATTCTCTTCAACTGATTTAAGCTTGCGTCGAATGGCTTCAATAGCCTCTTTTCCGAGAGGCAACCGGAGCGGCGGATTTTCACTGTTGACAGCCGTTATGATTGCTCTTGCTCCTTTCGCAGGATCGTTGGGTTGCTTGCCTGCATAGCCTTTAATAGTCTCCGTCAACGCTCCCGCGGTACTCGTATAAGCATCTATTTTCGTTTCAGCTGTTTTGGAGGAATCTCCGGCCCAGCTGGTACGGAAAGGTCCGGGCTCGACGATAATGACTTTGATTCCTAGTTCTGCCGTTTCAAGAGCCAACGCTTCGCTAAATCCCTCCAGTGCGAACTTGCTTGCGTTATACAAACCCATTCCGGGATTGGACCGGAACCCTGCCTGGGAGGATATCTGCACAATGCAACCATTTTTCTTGTTGCGCATATGAGGCAATACAGCTTGAGTGAGAGCCAGGGGTCCGAAGAAGTTCGTTTCCATCTGCTGCCGTGCTTCTTCCATACTTACTTCTTCAATGGCTCCGAAAAGTCCATATCCCGCATTGTTCACCAGCACGTCAATGCGGCCAAAACGGGCAACAGCATCTTCAACTACGCTCGATATTTGCGACTGGTCATTTACATCCAGCAGCACTCCAAATGTTTTACCCGGCAACAGCTTTTCAAAAGCTTCGCGTTGCTCTTCCTTACGTAACGAGCCAATTACTATATCGCCGGCTGCAGCAACCTCCTGAGCCAGGGCTCTTCCCAGGCCACCTGATACTCCTGTTATAAACCAAATACGTTCCTTGTTTTCCATAGTCCTTAAACAAATTGATAGTTCATTTGCTTTCCCTGCTGCGATCGCTAATTGTCCTTTAGTTTGTTTTTACCCGGTTCGCTTCGTCTTCAGAGGCCGTCTTTCTATTTCGTGCCGCCTTTAACTGTTGGTTCCCAAAAGAGTAGCTGAAGGTTAATCTCGCATTTCTGCTTTCATAAAACTGCCGGAAGTCGACATTGATCTCTCGATACAAGATGGAAGCCCTGGTATTATCCGAGAACAGGATGTCGTTGAAATTGAGACTCAGCTTTCCTTTTCTGTCCCAAAACGTTTTTTGTACCGCAAAATTTAAACTCCCTAAGTTATCGATGGTGATAAACTCATTGAGGAATTTCGTCATATAATATCCCGACAATTCAAAGTTTAACGTACTCGTAGGCTTGTATGCCAGCTGCCAGTAAGCCAGCCAATTCCACTTACTTTGTTCGTAAGTTCCACTGAGGTAATCAGCTTTGTATCTGTTGTAGATGAATTGATTGCCCCCAAATCCGCTTATCTTTTTTCCCAGGTTCAGCGGGAAGTTCAGTTCGGCAGCAAAGTTGTCATAGGTACCCAAATTCTCAGATGTGGTGTACGTGAGATTTCCATTCTGACGGGGTGCATTGCTGAAAATAACATCCTGTTTCTTATTATAGCTAAACGCGATAAATGGTTGATTTTGATAGGTAAGCGAGATCTTGTACTGATCTGCTGTTTCCGGTCTCAATTTCGGATTTCCCTGCGTGTAGGTCAAAGAGTCAAGGAACTGGATAAACGGATTTTGTTGCTGGAAACTGGGCCGGTTCACTCTCCTGGTGTACTGCAGAATGGTAGAGATTTTCGGAGTGATCTCCCGCGTGATGAACGCTGAAGGGAACAGCTGCCAATAGTCTCTCTCGAGCACTGTATTTAGCTCTTCCTTTCCATTAGCTACCGTTTGTTCTAGTCGAAGGCCTCCCTGGAGGTTCCATTTGCCGAACTTATGCTGATACGAAGAGTACAAAGCATTGATGTTCTCCATGTATCTGAAGTTGGTACTTCTGTCAGCATCCGTCTTTCCATTCCGGATAAAGGTTAGAAAGTTGTCTATGGTAGCGATAGTAGATTTTCCCCCAGCTTCAAATTTTGCATCTTTTCCAACCGGATGACTGTAATCCAGTTTCAACACTCCAAACTTCACCGGATTGTCTACAAACTGCTGATTATTGAAGGCAGTATTGTTATTGTCGATGTTGGTGATGTTACTTACTGTCTCGATATTGAAGTTGGAATAATCAAGGTCGACGTTCAAGTCTCTACCCAAGGTATCAAAGCTATGCTTCCAGTTTAAATTTCCCGAGAAGTTGCTGCGGTTGCTGGTGGTATAGTTTAAGGTCTCAAAAGTGCTTTCTAAAGAATTGGAAGCATCGTTTACCTGTTCGGTAAGATTGCTCGCGTTCCTTGAGCCTTCTCGTATAAACCCTCGTATAATTACTCCAAAGGTATTTTTCTTGTCGGCATAGAAATCTGCCCCCGCGCTAAAGTTATGACTATTGGCGTTGTTCGGGCTGTAATTCACCTGCTCATACCTGCTGCCGGAAATCGTTCTGTTGAATTCGCTGTAATCGTAATAGTTGCGGTGGAAAAAGCTGTAGCTTCCAAAACTGTTAAACTTTCCCTGTCGGTGATTAATATTGAGGGACGGACTTAGCCTGTAAAAGTTTCTGTCGACCCCATATTCTCCCCGGTTGTAAATCCCCAGGCCCGAGGCGAGGCTGAAGCTTCCGTTTGTCCCGAGGTTGGCATTTCGCTTCATAATAATGTTAATCACGGAACCGCCGGCGGCATCGTACTTCGCCCCAGGATTCGCAATTACCTCAATGCGTTCAATATTTGCTGCGCTCAGGTCCTTCAGTACCTGTGAAATGTCAGTGTATTGCGACTGTCTTCCGTCGATCAGAATATTCGGACTGCCTTTACCAACCATGGTAATCTTATCATCAGAGACGATCAGTCCCGGTACTTTTTGCAGTACTTCCAGTGCTGTAGATCCTGCTGCCGTTGCGCTTCCTTCCACATTCACTACCAGCTTATCCGGCCTCTGTTCAAGGAAAGGTCGACGGGCAGTAATGCTGACTTCCCGCAGATTTGCTGCACCTGGTGTAATAGTTATGCCCGGCGCCTTCACTGCCGGTCCCTCCACGTTTACAGAGACGGAGCTCTTTTTGTATCCCACCATGGTGGCGGTGATCAGGTAGCTGCCCTTGCTGATATTGCTGAAGCTGTACGCACCGGTTCCATTGGTTAAAGCGGACTTAACAAGAGCGGAGTCTGTTTTCCGGAGAAGCAAGACGGTGGCAAATTCAGCCGGCTTTTGTTTTTCGTCGCTTACTTTTCCTGTAATTGTTGACTGAGAAAATGCTGAATACGAGGTAGTCAGGATTGTGAGAAGGATAAAAAATGATTTCATGTTTGAATAGCGAACCCTTACTTAGATGCAATTTTGCCTAAAAAGTTGCATCTCTTTTGATTTTTTCCCTATGTGTGGTGTCTGGAGGGTAATGATCGCTGGCCACTGCTAAAGATTCAGGATGTTTTTTACGAAAAAAGCCCCGGTGTTTTACCGGGGCTCAGCGACCAAATGGCCGTATGATGATTAACCTAATTTGGCTTTCAAATTCTGATCGATCGCCTCAAGGAATTCTTCTGTGTACAAGTAGTCTGTACCGTGCTCTACTTTCGGCTTGATAGTAATAGCAAGGTCTTTAGTCATTTTACCACTTTCAACCGTTTCGATACAAACCTGCTCCAACGTGTGGCAGAAGTTGATCAATTCCTGGTTGTTATCCAACTTACCGCGGAACTCTAATCCTCTTGTCCAGGCGAAGATAGAAGCAATTGGGTTTGTCGACGTAGGATTTCCTTTCTGATGCTCACGGTAGTGACGCGTTACTGTTCCGTGTGCTGCTTCAGCTTCCATCGTTTTTCCGTCAGGAGTAACCAAAGTAGAAGTCATCAAACCTAATGAACCGAAACCTTGTGCTACGGTATCGGATTGAACGTCTCCGTCGTAGTTTTTACAAGCCCAAACGAAGTTTCCATTCCATTTTAATGCAGAAGCAACCATGTCGTCAATTAAACGGTGCTCATAAACCAGTCCTAATTTATCGAACTCAGCTTTGAACTCGTTTTGATAGATCTCTTCAAAAATATCTTTGAAACGACCGTCGTATTTTTTAAGAATGGTATTCTTGGTAGAAAGGTACAAAGGCCATTTTTTCATCAGCGCCTGGTTGAAGCAGGCACGTGCGAAACCTTTGATAGATTCGTCAGTGTTATACATCGCCAGTGCCACACCGTCACCTTTGAAATTGTACACTTCGAAAGATTGCTCTTCGCCCCCATCTTCAGGAGTGAAGGTGATAGTTAATTTACCTTTCCCTTTAGTAACGAAGTCAGTTGCACGATACTGATCGCCAAAAGCGTGACGGCCAATACAGATAGGAGCAGTCCAGTTTGGAACCAAACGAGGCACATTGCTCATTACGATCGGCTCACGAAAAACTGTCCCATCCAAAATGTTACGGATAGTTCCATTAGGAGACTTCCACATTTGCTTCAAACCAAACTCTTCCACACGAGCTTCATCCGGAGTGATAGTAGCACACTTGATACCAACACCATATTCTTTGATTGCATTTGCAGCATCAATAGTAACCTGGTCATTGGTTTCATCACGGTACTCAATACCAAGATCGAAGTATTTGATATCTACGTCAAGGTAAGGAAGAATCAGCTTGTCCTTGATGAATTTCCAGATGATGCGGGTCATCTCATCGCCATCCAGCTCAACTACCGGATTTGCTACTTTGATTTTTTGTATCGACATGTCTTCTTTGTTTAGTTAAAATTTGCGACGCCCAAAGATATAAAAATTGCAAAAACAGAGCTATTTAGATTCAATTTCGTCTGCAAATGCTGTTTTCAAACATTTGGGTACGCAGTTTGCTTTACATCTTGTAAAATTAAATTCCTATGAACAACGACAAATCATTTTATCCTGGTTTCAACGATGAAAACATGGATAGAGATAAAAAAATGAAGGATGATTTAGGAGCTGAAGTGAATAGTGAGAACCTAACATATAACGAAGACCAGGATAGTTTTGAGGTCGATGTGAAAAGTACAGGCGAAGACGAGCTATATGATCACCCGAACCCGTATGACACCTCGGCACGCGGCGGCTCTGATTTCGACTCAGACTATGATGAAGAAAACATTGCTTTGGTAGACGACTACCAGCGGATCAACGATGGCGCGGAGCCGGAAGTGAACGAGTACGGTATGCATATCGACGATGGACAGATCGCCCAATTGGATCCGCTTGATGCAGAATTAGCAAAAACTCCTGAGGATGACCGGGATGATTTAGACGAAGAAGGTTATCCGAAAAACGACGAAGATCCATTGGAAGGCAATGAGTATCTGAAGTCATAATTGTTTTGAAGGCTGAGGGTGACGACACAAGTCGGCTTTCAGCCTTCTTATTGTACTGATGCTTATTCAACATTAAGGTTAAACTTCCTTCTGAACTCCTCCAGTACCGGGTTCTTCTCTGCCATATACTGGTACTTCTCAGAAGATGTATATAAGCGCTTTTTATCGTTTTTCTCTGCCTGACGCGTTACTATGTCAATTCCAAAGTTCTGCATCTTTATTCTCAGGTGATTCAGCAGATCGATTTTTTCAACGGCCAGTTGTCCTTCCTGGATCTTGTTCTCAATCACCACCTCAATTTGGAAGTTGGGAAGCAGTGTAGGCGAGTTGGCTGTCATCAAGGTAAACAGGTTTATTTTTCCCTGACGTTTTATTTCTTCTGCATAGCTATTCCATTCTCTTAACAGGTCGTTCGCGGTAAAGGGCTCGCGGCTATCGCCCGAAATGACCTGCGGTTCGTCATTCTCTTCTTTTGCAGTGCTGCCCGAAAGATCGTTTAGACTGGGAATAATAGAAGGAATCGCTGTTAAGGGTTTGATGGAAATCCTTGGCTTTTCCGTGGTGGCTGTTGCTGCAGGCTTTGTACTTGCCGGCACCGGTGCTGGCTGCGGTGATGGAGCTTTAAAAGCTACGGGAGGCGGCTCTTTGAGAACGGCAGGGCTCGGTGGAGCAGCGGTAACAGAAGCCGAACCTTGCTCAGCTTTTACTGGGGTATCATGTTTTTTTTTTACCGCTTCAGCGGAAACCGAAGCGGATAAATTTAAAGCGGATGGGATGTGGCATATTTTTATCAGCGCCATCTCCACCTGCAGCCGCTGATTTTTACTGTTTTTATAATTGAGATCGCATTGATTAGCGATGTTCAGTCCGGATAAAAGGAAGGAGGCAGAAGCTGCTTTGGCCTGCTCAAGGTATTTCTGCCGGATCCCGTCGCTTACTTCCAGGAGTTTCAGCGTGGCCGGATCCTTACCTACCAGGAGATTTCTAAAATGGGAGGCCAGACCTGTAATGAAGTTGTTCCCATCAAAGCCATTAGCCAGGATGTCATCAAATACCAAAAGTGTATTAGAGACGTCTTCCTTCAACAGCGAATCGGTAATCTTGAAATAATAATCGTAATCGAGAATGTTCAGATTGTCAATCACCGCTTTGTAGGTGACGTTCCGGTTCGAGAAACTGACGATCTGATCAAACATAGACAGGGCATCCCGCAAACCACCATCTGCTTTTTGAGCAATCAGGTGTAGGCCATCTCCATCATAGCTGACGTTTTCTTTGCTTGCTATGGAAGCAAGATGATTAGCCATGTCTTCCACCCGGATCCTGTTGAAATCAAAAATCTGACAACGGGATAAGATGGTGGGAAGGATTTTGTGCTTCTCGGTCGTCGCAAGGATAAAGATGGCATAGGACGGAGGTTCTTCCAGCGTTTTCAGGAACGCATTAAAGGCTGCCTGTGAAAGCATGTGGACCTCATCTATAATATAAATCTTGTATTTGCCGGTTTGTGGCGGGATCCGTACCTGTTCAATCAGGCTCCTGATATCATCAACAGAGTTGTTGGATGCAGCATCGAGCTCGTGGATACTGAAAGAGTTGCCATTTTGGAAGGAGCGACAAGACTCACACTCGCCGCAGGCCTCTACTTGCGGACTTAAGTTGAAGCAGTTAATGGTCTTTGCAAGAATACGGGCACAGGTAGTTTTTCCAACTCCCCGCGGACCGCAGAAAAGAAAAGCCTGAGCCAGCTGATGGTTTTTTATCGCGTTCTTTAAGGTGTTTGTAATATGCTGCTGACCCACAACACTTTCGAATGTTGCTGGCCTGTATTTCCTCGCCGACACAATAAAATTATCCATCGCCACTAAATTAATAAGAAGTTGCGAAACTTGAACGGGTTTTGCTAATTATGATATTTTTAAGAATTGCAGCCAATCCTTAAATGAAATACCTAAAAGTGAGTATTTCTTCCCGTTTGTTATTAAATTATCTTTGACCGACTAATTTTTTAACTAATGAAAAAAATATTACTTATCGCAGTTGCTTGTTCTGCCGTTTTTGCTTCGTGTAAAAAAGACGGAGGCAAGGAGGAAGAGGATCCATTCAAGCTAGAGTACTCCAACCTAAGTACCGAGCAGCACAAACAAAAGATGGAGCAAGCTGGAATTGAGTTTGTTCAAAAAATCAACACACTGCCAGACGAGAAGTTTGTAGATGTTTTGGATTACTTCGCTAGCCTGGAGCTTGATCTGGAAACGGAATCAGAATCTGTCGCCTCTATTTTCGCTGTAGGGAAAGCGGCAAAGACAAAAAACTTCAATGCCTTATTTAATGCTTCAACTTCAGCTACTAATGATGCAGGCAAATTGAGTGATCTTTATAAGATTTATACATGGGATCGTACGGAGCAGGAATGGGTGGAGTCCAGCTCGACTGATAAACTGGAATTCCGGTTTCCGTCTGACGCTTCTAAAACATCTAACAATGCTACTTTAACGTTTAGCTATGTTAAGTCTAACACAACGGCAACTTACGAAGGAGAAAGCGCAGAACTTCCTGCTTCCATGACTGCCGTACTTAAAGTAGATAATAAGGAAGAGTTGAAATATACATCCTCTTTTGAATACAAAAACGACGGAACTCCAACTAAAGCTGACATCAATTTGGTATTAGGAGCATTTACTCTAAAAACTAAAGTTGACAACAGCTCAAGCGCAATGAGTTCTGAGTTTTCTTTGGCTAAAGGAACTGAAGTGCTTCTTAGCCTGACTACTTCTGCAGCTGGAAACATGACAGTTGACAACGCTAATTCGGCAGATGATCTTGATGAGTTTTTAAAAAGTGCAAACGCAAGTTTTGAGATCATGAACTTCAAGTTGCTGGGTCAGGTGGACATTAAAGGAATAGCTGATGCAGAAAGAGCTGCAGATAATCTTTCAAATGATCTTCAGAATGTTAAAGAGGCTGAAGCCTGGAATAAGCACGCTAAGTTTGTGGCAGTAAACAAGACTGATAACACTCTGATTGCTAAAGTAGAATTCGAACCAGGCAGGGATGATTACGAAAGCTGCTACTGGAATGGTCAATCTAACCATTGCTATAGCTATACTGATTATTACCTGGAGCCAAAGCTGGTTTTCAAAGACGGTTCAAAAACCAGTTTTGAAGCATTCTTCGAAAATGGGTTTGCGCAACTAATCGACGATCTGGAAGAGTTCGGAGAGAAGTTTGAATAATATTAATACTACCTGTTGAACAGAGGAGGCTGTGGGGGCCTCCTTTTTTTTGTGAAAGTTTGATTTGTTTTCCAGTGGTCACAAAGAACCTTCAAACTATTTTCATCCTCCGTTTGTGAGCTCTGCTCATGAAGGTTTTGTTTAGGGGGTTGCCGTCGCCTGTAAAATATAGGAGCCATAACCACACCATATTCCCAGTCCTGGCCCTTGTATATTTGACTTGATTTTTCCCGTTGATCCCACCAGCGGATTAGATGAATTTATTACCTCATCCTGGAACGTACTCCAAAAGTCGAAGCCCTCTTTCGGTATCGTCGCGAATTTTATCATCACCGCCTCGCCTTTGTTGAAGTAGGGCTGGTTTTCCACCGTAAGATTATTCTCAGGTCCGCGGTTTACCTGCAGGGTGAGCAGCTTGCCATTAAAATATTTGTCGTCATGGTTTGATAACAGGGTTGGTATGTACCTCTTGTTGGAGCTTGTCTTAGTGTAGATCTTATAGTAGTTTTTTTCGCTCGGATTATCCTTAAATCGGAGCTGGAGCTGAACCTTATCCAGCCCGTCTCCTTTCGGTATAAACCAGACAGAGTCTAAAGGAACCTTTGGAGGGATACTGGTTGTTGAAGTAAGCGTGTTGCCGGCGTATTCTATAGTGAGCGTATAGGTCTTGCCTGGCATGCCTCTTAATTCATTTCCTTTATAGATATAGGCAGGGAAGTAATCGTTGTCTTTTTTTGCCGTCAACACCTCGGTCGTCTGTCCATCACTGACACTTACCTTCGCCCATCTGATGACCACCTCACTAAGCTGCGCAGAATCGAGCGAGGTGAAAAAAGGAATATTATGGGTGAGGATCACATGGGGATAATCGCCCTGTTCGATCCAGCCTTCCACGACGAAACGCGGCTTGTAGTGACCGTAAACCGACTGCTCTTCTTTTTTGCAGCCGAAAAGGGCGGCAAGAAAAGCTATGGCTAAGATGGTGTTTCTTAAGATGATCATGGCTACTTAAATGAGAATTTATAGTTGACAGCGGGCAGTACCGGCAGCAGCGTAACGGATTTGGGACGAATAGACACTTTTTGTTTTTCCAGATCTCCTTCAGCTAAGAAGTAAATGTAAACAGGATTTTGGCGGTTGTATACATTGTAAACGGAGAGAGAAAGCTCTGTGCTGAACTTCCTGTTGTTTCTGATTTTATACGTCGCTGCTAAGTCCATCCGGTGATAGGCCGGCATTCTGTTGCCGTTAAACGGGCCATATTCGTTAACGATGTTCCCACCGATGAGATAACGACTTGCGGGTTTCGTGTAGGCATTGCCCGTTGCATAAGTGAAGGATGCATTTACGTTCCATCGGCTGGTGAGGGGGTAGCTCGAAACGATCGAGAGATCATGGGTCCGATCATATTTAGCAGGGAAGTAGTTGCCTCCATTGATCCCTTCGAATCTTCTTTCGCTTTTCGCCAGGGTGTAGCCAATCCACCCCGTTAATTTACCCGTGTTTTTTTTGAGGAAAAATTCGGCTCCATAAGCGCGGCCGGAACCAAACAGTAAATTTTCTTCAATCTTCAGGTTATCAATTAAGTTCATGATTCCTCCTGAGAATTCAACCAGTCCCGACATTTTTTTATAGTACAGATCAATATAGGATTCATAGCGATTATCCTTTCCGGAATCCCGGAAGTAACCCACAGAGGCCTGTAGCCCTTTCTCGGCGGGAATACTCCGCAGTGAGGGCATCCAGAAGTCAGCAGGAAAGTTGACTGCAGTAACCGAAATAAGATGTAAGGGTTGGATATTTCGCGAAAGCGAAAGTTTTAGGGAGGAGTTTTGGTTAAGCAGCTGACGTAATGTAAGTGACGGTTCGATATAACCAAAGGCCGACACTGCCTCGTTTTTTCCGAAGCTAACTGTTTCCTGCTCCTCGTTTGTTAGTTGATAGGGCCCTAACTGCCGATAGTAGGTAAAACGTGCCCCGGCGTTAATCCCTGTTTTTTCGGTAACTGAGAATTCGTCGCTTAAAAAAAACGAGCTTTCGTCTGAGTGATAGATGTTAGGGAGGCCGAAATCATATTCCGTATCCGAAGCGGAAACGGAGGGGGTGTTAGGTTTGAACCGGTGACGCGTGTACTGTAATCCCGTTTTCAACTGATGCTTTTGGAAGTACAAGGCAAGCACGCTTTTCCAGTTAATATCTCTGATCTGAGAAGTAATGTTCGCGTCATATTTGTCTTGCGTCATTCCGAAGTTGAAGTTGTAACCGCTGTAGCTTGCTGTGTTTTGTAATACTGCTCTATCTTCCAAAATACTCTTCCAACTAAACGAGTAGGCTGAATTTTTCCAGTTCATGCCATTGCTGATATTGAACCTTCTGATGCCGAATCCAAAGCGGTCGCCGCCATGATAAGCAGAAAGGTTGAGGGAGTTTCTGCTCCCGATCCGGGCATTCGAGTTCAAATTCAAATCGTGAAAGTCGTAGCGCATGTCGTTGAACGAGCTTCCGTTCCCGGCGAGACTGTTTACCAAAGGCCAAACGGTTTGATTCATAAAGGTTTTCCTTGCCGAAACACTAAGGGACCAGTTGCTGGTAATGGGAAGAGCAAGCGTTGTGTTGGCGGCGAGAATACTTACATCTCCCCGGATACTAAGGGAGTCTTCTACCTTCCGACTGCTATTCACTTCGATGATTGACGAGAGGCGCCCACCATACTCCGAAGGGATGGCCGATTTATAAAGTTTTACCTGGTCGATCGCTTCTGCGTTAAAAACAGAGAAGAAACCAAGCAGGTGAGAGGGGTTGTAAATGGGAGCTTCGTTAAAGAGCGTGAGGTTTTGGCCGGCGGTTCCACCCCTGACATAGAAGCCCGAATTTCCCTCTCCGCCCTTGCCGCTGCCAGGAAGCGTCTGCAGCGTTTTTAATGGATCTGCCTGGCCGAGGAAGGCGGGTTGTTTACGAAGGTCTTCCCTGGTAAGTGTCTGCACGTTTCCACTGACGCTCCTGATGTTGCTTTTACGCGGACTGCCCGACACCACGACCTCGTTCATCAAGGCCATTTTAGGATGGAGATATAAGTCCTTGTTTTCGTCTTTCTGTAGGATTAGAGATATCTGCAGGGTATCGTAAGCAATGTGGGTAAGGGTTAGAACGTGTTCCCCTTCATTCAGCACGAGATTGTAATAGCCCCGCTCGTCGCTGGAGGTGGTTTTCTGCCTTGTTTTTATCGTAGCGTTAGCCACTGGTGCTTTGGTTGACGCATTGTATAGGTGTCCCTCTATCTGATAGCTGTTCTGCGCGTTGGTTTCGCTCAAAAACAGGGTAAGCAGCAAGAGAAATGCAAATTTCAAGGAAAGGAGATAGAGAAAAGGTGATTTTCTTATAAGTGACAGGAACTGAAATGTGTACAAAGTCCGGATTTGAATTTGTCAAAAATACGAAAGTAGCAGAGGCTGGCCAATACTTATTATTGGGTATAAGGGATGGTGGAGGTAGCGAAGCCAGGTAGGTGAGAAGCGGTAGCTCCGGTCTAAGCTAAACCGGATTGCAGCGGTAGCCCGCAGCCGGAGGAGGAGGATTGGGAAAGGAGGCGAGGACTATAGCGGAAAGCCGGACTGCAGCAGATCAAAGTGCCGTCGCCCGTTTTCAAAAAAAGTTTTACCATGTCTTATATTATAGCTACATTTGCGATCCCTAATTGCAGGGTAAATAATTGAAAATTAATTAATAAAATGCAACAGTACGAAACAGTAATCATTCTGACCCCGTTGTTGTCTGACGAAGCTGCGAAAGAGGTAATTGCCAAATTCCGCGGTATCCTTACAGATAACGGAGCCGAAATTATCAATGAAGATAATTGGGGTTTGAAGAAACTAGCGTATCCGATCGAGAAAAAATCTACAGGATACTATCACCTAACTGAATTTAAGGCTCCGGGTGAATTAATCAGCAAACTGGAACTTGAATACAAACGTGATGAGCGTGTAATGCGTTTTCTGACCGTTGCGCTTGACAAGCATGCACGTGCTTACAGTGAGAAAAAACGTAGCGGTGCTTTCAACCAGAAAAAACAACAAACTGAGGAGGTAGCTGGATAATGGCAAAAGATCAAATTCAATACGTAACTGCCCCTAAAGTAGAGGACAACCGTAAAAAGTATTGCCGTTTCAAGAAAAACGGTATCAAGTATATCGATTACAAAGACGCTAACTTCCTTTTGAAGTTTGTGAACGATCAGGGTAAAGTATTACCTCGCCGTTTAACTGGTACTTCTTTGAAGTTTCAGCGTAAAGTAGCTCAGGCTGTTAAACGTGCTCGTCATATCGGTATTTTACCTTATGTTACTGATTCATTAAAATAATTGGAGGTAAAGCGAAATGGAAATTATTTTAAAACAGGATATTAAAAACCTTGGCGAGAAAGACGATATCGTAAATGTAAAGCCAGGTTACGGTCGCAATTACCTTATCCCACAAGGATTTGCAGTTTTAGCAACTTCTTCTGCAAAGAAAGTGCTTGCTGAAAACTTGAAACAAGCGCAATTCAAACAAGACAAAATCAAAAATGATGCGCTTGCAATTGCTGCTCGTTTAGAAAGCGTAAAATTGACTATCGGTGCTAAAGCTGGTGAAAGTGGTAAGATCTTCGGAGCTGTGAACACTATTCAAGTTGCTGATGCACTTAAGAAAGAAGGTTTTGAAGTGGATCGTCGCAGAATCACTTTCGAAACTGAGCCTAAATTTGTTGGTGAGTACATCGCTAACTTAAACTTACATAAAGAAGTTAAGGTTCAGGTTCCTTTTGAAGTTGTTGCTGAATAAGCAGAACTACGAAAGATAAATATTTGGAAATGCCCTTGAGAAATCGAGGGCATTTTTATTTTTGGGCATGGCAAAAAGGAAGAGCAGCAGCAGGTCGGGAAGAAAAGGAGGGAATAGGGTGAGTGGTTTTTTTAGAGCCTTGAAGAAGGTAGTTCTCTGGTTCTTTATCGTCACGATAGCCTGGGTGCTCCTTTACCGCTTTCTGAACCCGCCCGTAACTTGGCTGATGATGCAACGCGCCATAGAACGGAAATGGGATGGAAAGAGCTGGAAGATAGAGAAAGAATGGAAGAGCTTTGATGAGCTTTCCGATAATCTAAAACTTGCTGCTGTAGCCGGGGAGGACGCTCATTTTTTGGAACATTGGGGCTTCGATATGAAGTCGATTCAGAAAGCTTATGCAAAAAATAAAGCCGGGAAGCCGATCCGTGGTGGCAGCACAATCAGTCAGCAAACCGCCAAAAATGTTTTTTTGTGGCCGGGAAGATCCTGGATCAGGAAGGGTTTTGAAGCCTATTTTACCCTGTTAATAGAACTGCTTTGGAGTAAAGAGCGAATTTTGGAGGTTTATTTGAACGTGGCAGAGATGGGGGATGGGATCTATGGTGCTGAAGCCGCAATGCAGCATTACTTCAACAAGTCGTCTGAAAAGATGAGCAAGAGGCAGGCCGCCCTGTTAATCGCTGTCCTGCCGAACCCACTTCGATGGTCGCCTGCAAAGCCAACCAAATACATCTATTATAAACAGTACTTAATTTTAAGGAATATGCGTAACATCAGGAAGCTTAACTTTTAAGCTGTCTGTAGTTGCTTGCTTCCGTTAGTTAAACCACTCCTGTAAATACCCGGGCATGCCAGCTGTTTTTGAAGGGAACCTCCCAGTTGGTGTCCAATTCTTTCCTTGTTTGTACGAGGTTGTTAAACACAACGGTATTCTCGTTTACCTCACCCGCGGCTATGCGTTGTTCAAACTCGTCTCTGCTGCAGGATAGCACCTCGCCATTCTGACGGAAGGCAATGTTGAGGCGATCAAACAGGTCCACGTGATATTGTTGTTCTATCTGTTTCATCAGCTGGACAGATTTGTCAATAGAGCAGCCTGTTGCTCCAGCCTGTGCTTCGTCAACCATAAGTATAATAAACCGATTATAGCGTACTTCTGCCTGTGCTGCAAGTTGATGACCGTGCGCTAACCACTCACCCGTAAAGGTGTGAAGCAGCGATTCTATTTCCTGCTGCTCAGCAGCAGTGAAGGGCCGGTTGGCCTGGTAGATCCAAACTCTGGAATTCTCAGAAATTTTCATTAATCAAATTTACTAAATTCTTAAATTGTAGGCGTTTTTTAGTCCTTCAATCATGTTGGCGAAATGTAAAAAGCCTTTCTTTCGTTTGCTCCTGTTCTGTAGTCTGGCTCTGTTGCTGTTGTCGGCGTTTGGGGAGAGAACTAATTTTAGTGATCAGCTGCGTTGGATCCAGCAATGTCTGAGCACTTGCTTCGACGCCGCTGTTGGGAAGCAGAAGTTGAAGAAGTGGGATTTAGTTGTTACCGAAAAAGGTTTTTTTCGACTACGAAAGTACTTTCCAAACGGGAAGCAAGAATACTTTTCTTTTCATCTGAAGCGATTTGATGAACTAAGTTTTCTTGGAACGAGCAGCGTAGGGGAGTTGGTTATTAAAACGGTATCCGACGATATAATCGTACAAACGTATAATGACCCCAGAGGTAATATTGACTCGATGACTTCTGTGTTAAAACTACCGGTTGTACATGTAGAGCCGGAGCAGCTAGATAGCCTGGAAACAGCCTTAGAGGCACTTAAATAATTGCGTTCGGTAATAGACTTTTAAGTTTTGGTTAAAAAAGCCGTAGAAAGTATTGCATTGGTAATATAAATGTCATAACTTTGGTTTTGAAGTTATTGCTCTCATAGCTTGCTTCAAATTAATGATTAATGTGTTAAAATAAGATGGCTCATTCTATCCACTAGAATGGGCCACTCTTTTTTAAAGACAACTCCCGGAATTTCCTCATCAAAAGAAACTTTTATTGCTAATGGTAGGAGCCGTTATCTATCGATTTTACGAGCAACAGGATATTTTCAAAAAAAATTTAATAATTAAAAAAACCCAGTACATTTGCAATCCCAAAAGGGACGGTATCATAGCTCAGTTGGTAGAGCAAAGGACTGAAAATCCTTGTGTCGCTGGTTCGATTCCAGCTGATACCACAGAAAGAAACCTCAGAGCGATCTGGGGTTTTGTTGTATTAGAGCCGTCTTTTTATTGCCGCTAAAAAATTTACGATCTTTTAGGGCGGGGGAAATGCGTTTTGGATTGGGGATCTGACCTGGCGGGTTCCGGATATTACTATCCATAAGCCCTAGGCTTGCGGATAACTTTTTAGATTTTTTATTTCTCTTTTCAAAAAAAGGCTTACATTTGCAATCCCAAAAGGGATGGTATCATAGCTCAGTTGGTAGAGCAAAGGACTGAAAATCCTTGTGTCGCTGGTTCGATTCCAGCTGATACCACAGAAAGAAACCTCAGAGCGATCTGGGGTTTTGTTGTTTAAAGTCTCCTCCGGAACAAAAGCGGCAGCTATAACACATCTCTCAGTTATTATACAGCTTCCGTATACTAAAGCACAATCGCAATTGCGGAGTCAGTCCACGTTTGCTCTCCAAAACCTGCACTCATGGTGCTCACAACGTGCACTCACCGTGCACGCAAGCAGAGCCAAAAGAGAACAGGAGCAGGGGGGGAACATCTGTAGTGGTGCTATAGATACCCCTGCAATTTCGAGGTTTCCATTTTAATGTGCTAGACATGAATGGGTTTTGACATCCATCAATATTATTTTGAAGTGCTTAGTCAGCCAATTCAAAAAAAAACCTTATAATTGCAATCCCAAAAGGGACGGTATCATAGCTCAGTTGGTAGAGCAAAGGACTGAAAATCCTTGTGTCGCTGGTTCGATTCCAGCTGATACCACAGAATAAAAGCCCATCTTTCAATAGAAAGGTGGGCTTTTCTATTGGAAGGTGATTCCTTCTTTAAATGTGAGTAATGTTGTTTTAGGGATACCACTCTTCTCTTAGGGGTACAGCGGGTTGGCTAATTCAACTATGCTTTAGACATCCCAGTGACTACGTCGGCTTGTTTTTCTCGCTGCAAACAATAAAATCAAGTCGAAGATCCATTAATATTCGATAAATTTAAACCTGGACGTCGAGCTGGAATGCTCATCACCTGAAACGATCATGAGAAGATTTTTGAAGATTACTATTTTTTTACTTGGAGGCAAGGTTTCCTTATTTGCTCAAACTGCAGTTATTCCGCTTTATCCAAATGCTGCACCAGGTAGTAAGCCAACTCCTTCCGATTATGTGGAGCATACCGGTAACGGCTGGACAACAAAGGTAAGTCAGCCTACTCTTACACCGTTTTTTCCCCCTGATGGGAAAGCAAGCGGAGCGGCCATTATCGTAATTCCCGGTGGAGGGTATGCTGGACTAGCAGTTAACCATGAGGGAGCCGAGGTTGCAAAGCGATTTGCTGAGGTTGGTATAACCGCTTTTCTACTAAAGTATCGACTCCCCAGCGACTTAATTATGCGCGATCGCTCCATCGGTCCTCTTCAGGATGCGCAGCGAGCCCTGGAACTGGTCAGGTCAAGGGCTTCAGAATGGAAGTTAGACACTTCAAAAGTAGGGGTGATCGGATTCTCGGCGGGCGGCCATCTGGCGTCTACCCTTGGGACGCACTACACGAAATCGCACATAGGCAAATCGAATGTAAGTTTAAGACCCAGCTTTATGATGCTTATTTATCCTGTTATTTCAATGGGTGAGTTTACACATGGCGGCTCGAAGGAAAATCTGATCGGGAAGGACGCCTTTCAACAGCAGATTGATCTGTTTTCCAATGAAAAACAGTTGAGACAGGACACACCGCCTGTCTTCATCTTACACGCACAGGATGACAAAGTAGTTCACGTAAATAACAGTCTACTGTTTTACCAGGAAGTACTGAAGCACGGAGGTAAGGCAGAGATGCACCTGTTTCAGGCAGGAGGGCACGGCTTTGGCTTGAACAATAAGGCTGGCGGACAATGGTTCGAAAGTAGTTTGAACTGGCTAAGAATTAACAAGTTTTTTTAAGATAGATTCGACGGGAGGTCAGCGGGCAGTCCAACTTTTACTTGGAACCGATCCTTTTAAAGACCGGTTCCAAGTATCTTTGTTTAAAACTTTACAACCTCCCAGTAGGCTTTTTTTGGCTGGAGGTTGGTGTCAAATAGCAAAGGATAATTTTTTCGCCCCCGGGCGTCTAACCAGGTGTATTTATCAGAAAGGTTCCAGAAAGTGACGCCAGTGATGTTTTTCTGGTATTGGCGAAACACATCGAATACCATCTTGTATTTTTCGAGTTGCTTCTGCTCCATCTCGGGAGTAAAAGGAGCAACTTGCTTTTGTTGCTCTCCACGAATAAGCTGTCCGCCCTGATTTCCTGAATATACCGAAATATCCAGCTCGGTAAATTGGATTTGCAGTCCCAGTGAAGAGAATAGTTCGATCGACTTTACAAGCTCCTCACGGCTGGGCGTATTGATAGACCAGTGAGCTTGCAGACCAACTCCATGTATGGGTACTCCTTTAGCCAGCAAATTTTTCAACAGTTTATAGATCTTTTCCCTCTTCGCGGGTATTTCGGTGTTGTAGTCATTGTAAAAAAGCACAGCTTTGGGATCTGCCTCATGTGCAAACCGGAATGCTTGCTCAATGAATTCCTCGCCCGTGATCTGGTACCATTTGGAGTTTCTGAAAAAGGAACTATCGTCAGCAATTACTTCGTTCACCACATCCCATGCATAAACCTTACCCTTGTAGCGCGACACGACTGTGTGAATATGTGTCCTCAACCTATCCAGTAAGACCGCCTTGCTAACGTCGTTTCCCAGGGAGTCCTTGAACATCCAGGAAGGAGCCTGGGTATGCCAGCACAGCGTATGGCCTCGCATCTTCAAATTGTTCCGTACGGCAAAGTTGACGATGGAGTCAGCGTCTCGCCAGAAGTACCGGTTTTCGGCAGGGTGAATCGGTCCCATTTTCATTGCATTCTCAGCGGTGATGCTGTTGAATTGTTTCAGAATGAGATTACTTTCCGCACCGCCCTCGAGGTCAGAGGGCCGCACTGCAACCCCTATAGGGAAATAGTTCTGATAATAATCCTTCAGTCCCTGCGAAGCCTCGTCGCCAGGGAGGGGACTGGCAGCAGTAAGCCCTATTCCAATAATGGCCAGACCAATAGCGATCTTCTTTCTGTATCTGTTCATCCTAACTTGTAATTTATCAATCTACTCAAAACTACCTGGATTAGATAAAACGCAATGTCTTGTTTGAGCATATTAAGGGTACAGATGTTTAGAGAAGGGAATCATTGTAATTGGTGTACACTTCGACACCTGTTGACTAGCAGGAGATTGAAGGATTACTTTAGCCTCCATTGAAGGTGAGAGGCAGCCTTGCAATGTCATCATCGATTTGAGTTATTGCTTTTGAACATCCGGACGGTTTTTTTGCACAGGAGTGTTTCTTATTCGCTATTGTGATTGCTACATTAGATCCTTCCTGCAAACTGTTGTTCAGCCGGAAACTAACCGTCCCCGCCTACCTTCGATGGCTTGCAGCAGAATGGAACGACGTAATAAAACCAGTTAATCGTTAATAATGATAAAAAGCCTGTTTACTGTATTGATGATTGTCGCAACGACTTATTCTGTCGGGGCCCAAACAACCGATGCCCAAACTGCCGCAGCAAATTTACCTCCTGTAGTGAACATGAGTTCCGACGAGGCTCGCAAGCATATGATGGATCAACTGGGAATCAAAGCACTGAGACCCGGCCCGAGTGCGGACGCCTCGGCACCCAATGCCGCCAATTATAACGAGGCCCTCGCTAATCCTTATCCGAAACTTCCTGATCTGCTGGTGACGAAGAACGGAAAGAAGATAAGTACAGCGAAAGCATGGACAAACCTACGACGTGTAGAGATTGCGGAGGACCTGGAGCGGGAGGTCTACGGTCGCATTCCTGAAAACGTGCCTGCTGTAAAATGGACCGTTAAAATTACCGATCGCGAATTTGTAGGACGAACTCCTGTAATTGCGAAGCAAGTGATCGGGCGCGTGGATAATAGCAGTTATCCTTTGATTAGTGTCGACATTAATATGATGCTGGTGCTGCCAACGAATGTAAAAGGCCCTGTCCCTGTGTTGATGATGTTCGGCCGGCCTTCCTTTCCCGCGCCCGCGCAGCCCTCACCGGAAAACCTGGAAAAGATTAACACCGCATTGAAAGAACTGCTGATACAAAGTAGTCCTGAACTGAAGGCGATCTTTGATCAATACCCGGCTTACAATCCCATCATACGCTCGGGCCCGTCGCCCTTTGCGCCGCCTCCGGCAGGAGAGCTTTCGCCCACCGAGCAATTGCTGGCAGCGGGTTGGGGCTATGCTACCATTGATCCCAATAGTGTGCAGGCTGACAATGGGGCCGGCCTTACAACCGGAATTATTGGTCTGGTAAACCGGGGACAACCGCGCAAGCCGGAGGACTGGGGAGCACTTCGGGCCTGGGCCTGGGGCGCCTCCCGTGCACTCGATTATCTCGTGACAGAGTCGATGGTTGATGCAAAAAAGGTAGGAATAGAGGGAGTATCACGCTATGGTAAAGCGGCGTTGGTGACGATGGCATTCGATCAACGCTTCGCTACCGGTTTAATCGGCTCCTCGGGTAAAGGGGGTACTACTTTGCACCGGAGGGTTTTCGGGGAAGCGGTAGAGAGCCTGATAGGTTTCTCCCACTATTGGATGGCAGGCAATTACCTGAAGTACGGCGCTTCTGAGGCAAAGTTTGGCAGTAAGAATGCCGGCGATCTGCCCACCGATTCCCACGGCCTTATCGCCCTGTGCGCTCCCCGTCCCACTTTTATCAGCTACGGCATCCCTGAAAAAGGCGATGCGCATTGGCTCGATCAGCAGGGTAGCTATATGGCAACCGTAGCAGCAGGTTCGGTTTACAAATTGTTGGGCGCTAAAGATCTCGGCGTCTCTAACGACTATATGAAGGAGAAAATGCCGCCATACAACACGAGTATGCTTGATGGAGAACTGGCCTGGCGGCAGCACGATGGTGGACATACCGATGCCCCCAACATGAAGCATTTCATACCATGGGCTAACAGGGTTTTGAATTATGATGTAAGAAGGTGATCGATGATATACGAAAATAAGAATCAGACCCTTCAAAGGTTTCGAACACTTAACGAACCTAAATAATTAAGTATCAACCCTGTTCATGTGGCAGCGGCCGAATAAAGATAGTCAGTCTATGGTTCGCCTGTTTGCAGGCAAAAAATTATTTCTCAAAACCAGTTTCTTTGTAGACCTTAATAAACGTGGTGCACAACCTCTTCCAGGCTGCAGGGCTCATAGCAGCTTTACTGAGCCTCTTGAGATGAGTCGCGCTCTTCTGTCAGAAGCCTTTCAGCACGTTAAAAATACCTGCAGCGGGTTTGTAACAAGGCCATTACGATCGCGCTTTGTGCAGGAATTGAAGTGGTTGTCGTTGCTCAATTGACATGTGAGCTATTAAATTGAACATTTGTCGCTTCCTACTTCTCCCACCGGCATAGTTTTGCACCTAATAGAAATGGTAGATACCCTGTCTTCGTTTACGACGTATCCAGACTTCCAATTAAACCAAGCAATGATTGTCCGGCTATAGCTCCCGACGGGCTGAAAGTGTATACATCTGGCTGTTCGTCCGATTTAATTCAGATAGCAAAGTCCGTAAATGACAGTGTAAGAGATTAAGTAATATTAAGTATGAGAATCAAATTAACCCTGATTTTAAGTGTTCTGTTCTTATGGAATTATTCCAGTGCTCAACCTGTGGCAACCAAGCTGATTGGCTTGCCACAGTACGTAGAGGTCTCGCCTTCGGCCAAAGGATTCGAAATTGCTAAAAACGGCAATTCCGCTCCAATTTATGTAGATGGCAACGAATGGGCCGGAGTCGTACGGGCGGCAAACGATCTTAGTGATGATATCCGTAAAGTGTCTGGTACAGCATCCCCAGTGCTAACCGGCCAAAGCCCTGCCAAAGGAAGTATCATTGTAGGCACCATCGGTAAAAGTAAGCTGATAGATCAGTTAATAAGAGATAAAAAGATCGATGTTTCCAGGGTTCGGGGACAATGGGAGTCGTATCTGATACAAACAGTAGGTGACCATCTGATTATAGCGGGCAGCGACAAACGCGGTTCCATCTTCGGAATTTATGACCTCTCTGAAAAAATAGGAGTTTCCCCCTGGTACTGGTGGGCGGATGTGCCGGTTCAGTCAAATAAAACATTGGTTGTTAAGCCAGGAAAGTATATACAGGAATCTCCGAAAGTAAAATATCGCGGTATTTTCCTCAACGACGAAGCTCCGGCCTTAACTGGCTGGGTAAAGAATTCATTCGGAACCAACTACGGCGGCCATAAATTCTACGGCCATGTATTCGAATTGATTCTTCGCCTGAGGGCGAATTACCTGTGGCCGGCCATGTGGTCTTGGGCCTTTTATCAGGATGATCCTCAGAACAGCAAGCTGGCGGATGAAATGGGGGTAGTTATTGGCACTTCTCACCACGAGCCCATGGCCAGGAATCATCAGGAATGGAGTCGTAAGCGGAAAGAATACGGAGCCTGGAACTATGCCACCAACCAGAAAGTGCTCGACAATTTTTTCCGCGAAGGCATAGAACGCGTTAAAGGGACAGAAGACTTGATTACGATTGGAATGCGGGGAGATGGAGACGAACCCATGTCGGAAGACAGTAACGTCGAGCTTTTAGAGACCATTGTTAAAAATCAACGCAAAATTATCGAGGATGTCACCAAAAAACCGGCCAAAGAAACCCCTCAGGTATGGGCGCTGTACAAAGAAGTGCTGGATTACTATGAAGCGGGCATGCGTGTGCCCGACGATGTGATCATGCTGCTTTGCGACGACAACTGGGGAAATGTAAGGAAATTGCCGAATGAAAAAGAACGGAAGCATAAGGGAGGATGGGGAATGTATTACCATGTAGACTATGTAGGTGCTCCGCGTAATTACAAATGGCTAAACGTAACCCCGATACAAAATATGTGGGAACAAATGCAGCTAACGTACGACTATGGAGTGGATAAGCTATGGATAGTGAATGTGGGAGATTTGAAGCCAATGGAATACCCCATCACGCTGTTCCTGGATATGGGTTGGGATCCTGCAAAATTCACTGCGAAAAATTTACTAACGCATACCCGTCAGTTTTGTGCACAGCAGTTTGGCGAGGCTCAGGCTGACGAAGCCATGCGCATCCTGAATCTTTACAGCAAGTATGCCGGAAGGGTAACCCCCGAAATGCTTGACAGGAATACCTATAACGTGGAAACAGGAGAATGGAAGCAAGTATCCGACGAGTATCTTAAGCTTGAAGCCGAAGCCTTACGTCAGTACATGGCGCTTGAACCGCAGTATAGAGATGCATACAAGCAGGTAATCTTATTTCCAGTTCAGGCAATGGCCAATCTTTACGAAATGTATTATGCCCAGGCAATGAACCACAAACTCTATGCAGATAAAAATCCTTCAGCCAATTTTTGGGCAGACAAAGTAGAACAGACATTTAAACGTGATTCCCTGCTAACCTATGATTACAACAACGTCATGTCTGGCGGAAAGTGGAAACATATGATGGATCAGAAACATATAGGTTATACTTCATGGAATGACAACTTCCCGGGAAATATCTTACCAACGATTTATCGTATCAACAATCCGGAGGGAGTAAGCGGTAAGTATGTATTCTCGCCTGAAAAGGGGTATGTGTCGATAGAGGCGGAGCACTTTTATGAACGGAAGAATGCGCCGGATACCGAGTGGACCACTATTCCATATATGGGACGTACCTTAAGTGGTATTGCATTGATGCCATATGCTAAGCCTGTAAAAGACGCTTCTCTTACCTATAAGATGACCCTGCCCAAAGATGTGCGTTCAGCAAATGTTCATATTGTGGTAAAGTCGACCCTGGCTTTTCTCGATAAAAGCGGCCATAAGTATAAAGTGGGCTTTAAGGGAGGCAAAGAGCAGATCATCAATTTCAATGCAGACTTAAATGAAGATAAGGAAAATCGCTACTCCATTTTTTACCCTACGGTAGCAAGACGGGTGGTGGAGAAAGTAGTTAAGCTGGATGTTCCGGTGACAGCAGACGGGACGCAGCTACTTACCCTCAGTCCGCTGGATCCGGGAATTGTCTTCGAGAAGATCGTTGTCGATTTTGGGGGATATAAAAAATCGTACCTCTTTATGAATGAGTCTCCCACTAAAAGGGAGGTGAATTAGGGTAATCAGAATTTTTGAACATAAGATGTAACGTTTGAATAAGAAATCCGTCTGATAGACTGGTTATAATTGGTTAGTTAACGCCTGCATCCTCCCCGTTTGCAGGCGTTTTTATTTCTTTTCACCTGAGGTTGGTGTTATCACCATACCTCTAAGAATCTTGTACCTAAGGTTGGTGTGATTACACCCACCATAGAGAAACAGCGGCCTCCGGTTAGAAGGGCTTTCTCTCGTTAAAATGATCGTTTTTTTGCACAGTCAATGGTAGCCCTAGCCTAAACGTACTGGCGCAAGTCTTGTATGTCGGCACCTGAGCGCTGAAGACTTGTGACGCTACGATCCGAAGATAGAAAAGTAACTATACTCAGCACAAGTCAGCCAATGCTCATGCAAACACATTGAAGACTTGCGCTAGATGTGGAGATCGTTTTTTGAGCCTAACTATTAAGACGTTGAGATGATGTCGACTTGAAAGCCATAAAACACAAGACTTGCTTAACGTAAAGAATTTCAACGATAATGTTATGCTCATTTTTGAGATAGTTAGTGCCATCGCAAGTGCTTCTTATCGTCTAATGTCTTTTTGTAGTCCGGAGATGAGATCATCGAGTTTCTCGCCATAAAGGTTTCTTGCGTTCTCATAGGACTGGTCTGCAAGAAGCTGAAGGAATTTTTCTCGACCAAACGACTCAATAAGTCTTTTAACTAGTTCACCCCCTAATGGATAGATGATATCATTACCAACCCTTAACTTACCTTTCCAAACGTCGATTATCGAGTATTTAGAATGATTAATGTTTTTCAACTGGGCTACTTTATCCCTTTTCGTTAAATCAAAGTAAACGCAAACTCCTTCTGAAATTAAATATTTTTTTTTGATTGGCTTAGCCGCGAAGTAGCTGATCGAATGCGTCATCTCGTGCCCTAAAGTGTTGGCGATGCTTGTATGCGTAAGACAAAGAGGAGGCTCAGTGAAAGCAAGAGGGGTTTTAAGTAATACTTCTCCCTTTTTAAGATCATTCCAGACGAAATAATCAATTTTCTTCGGAAGCTTCACTTTGAAAAAGTTGTTGATTAAATCAAAAGCTTTTTCTTTTTGCATGATATAAGAGGCGACGTCACCTACCGATGCAATATCTTGGAAGTGAAAAATAAAGTGCGAGGATTCTTTTATTGTCCAAGTATCATATAACTCGTCAAAACCTACTCCAAGCAATGTGTGTGAGGCTACCTCCTTCGACTATTTGATTTCCAAACTTTTCAATAAGTTTTCTTTTGCTTTTACATAATTACCTAAAGAATAGTAAGAGACACCTAAGTCATGCATCGTCCAGGCTTTGGAGGACAAAGGCGCATTCTCGAAAGCGTTAACTTTTTCCAAATATCCAATCGCCTCAACGAAGCGGTATTTACGAAATAAGCTTCTGCCCGCTATTTCATAAGCTTGTGCGATTGAGCTATCGCGTTTGATAATATTCTTAGCTGCTGCAAGGGAAGAGTCTATTTGTTTTCTGTTCAGCATTGTGTATGCTTCTTCAACTGTCTGACCGAAAACAGCATTGCTTAAAGTCAAAAAGGTCGAAATTATGATACGTCTTCTTATATGTTGCATGCTTTTGGCATTTCAGATATTTACAAGTAAAAGTACCTGTTTGCTATATTTTAGCGACATCGTTTTTTAAGATTATGTGTTCGCCCCAAGGTCGAAATCTGTTAATCCTGCGGATATTGCTAGCTCAAACATTTCTTCATCATTATTATACCTGAAGTTGGTGTTATCACCATACCTGTGAAATTTATTTTCTTACATACATAATAACCCAGTAAGAGCCTGACTTTGTTCGTTGCCTGAGGAGTATCTTTACTCCTCCGCCCCTTATTGTTTCTGATTCTTTGCTTACGCATTATATGGAACATGTGATGTCTGGTATCGGGCATGAGTATGAATAGGAAAAATGGTATGGTGATAACACCAACCATAGGGAAAATACAATAGTAAAACCATAGGCAAATAGCACAAGCGGACGCTTGCGCTAGACGAGGGGGAATTAGTGTATTCAGGATATTTGAACATGACGTGTAACGTTTGAATAAGAAATCCGTCTGATAGACAGGTTATAATTGGTTAGTTAACGCCTGCATTCTCCCCGTTTGCAGGCGTTTTTATTTCATCCCCGAATACCTGAGCTGAGTAATAAACTTAGTTGAAGTCTGTTCATCGTCAGAAAATGTGTGATGTCTGGTATAGGGCACGAATATGAATAGAAAAAATGGTATGATGATAACACCAACCATAGGGAAAAAATCACCTTGCTCGATAATCTGAACGAAGGCAGTAGAACCGCAGAGTCCCTAAAGGAGACTCTGCGGGAAAAAGTAGTTACAACAAAGAATAATACGCTTTTAATCAGGCACTCATATTACTTGCTTCCTCGCAGAGTCTCCTATGCGGAAGCCATAGCAAAGGAAGGGACTCTGCGTCTTCCTTCGAAGGGCTTGTTATACCTGAGGTTGGTGTTATCACCATACCTCTAACCTGGATCTGTCCCTAATCGGACTTTGTTCCTTGCCTGAGGAGTCTTTACTCCGCCGCCCTTATTACCTTTAGACGTTTCTGATTCTTTGCTTACGCGTTATATGGAACATGTGTGATGTCTGGTATAGGGCATGAATATGAATAGAAAAAATGGTATGGTGATAACACCAACCATAGGGAAAAAATCACCTTGCTCGATAGTCTGAACGAAGGCAGTAGAACCGCAGAGTCCCTAAAGGAGACTCTGCGGGAAAAAGTAGTTACAACAAAGAATAATACGCTTTTAATCAGGCACTCATATTACTTGCTTCCTCGCAGAGTCTCCTATGCGGAAGCCATAGCAAAGGAAGGGACTCTGCGTCTTCCTTCGAAGGGCTTGTTATACCTGAGGTTGGTGTTATCACCATACCTCTAACCTGCATCTGTCCCTAACCGGACTTTGTTCCTTGCCTGAGGAGTATCTTTACTCCTCCGCCCCTTATTACCTTTTAGACGTTTCTGATTCTTTGCTTACGCGTTATATGGAACATTTGTGATGTCTGGTATAGGGCATGAATATGAATAGAAAAAATGGTATGGTGATAATACCAACCATAGGGAAAATACAATAGCACAAGCGGACGCTTGCGCTAGACGAGATGATAGATTGCGCTGATTTCTTTGAATTCGGAACATTTGAACACACCTTTAAACCAATCGTAGAATAGATTTCCATCCTCTTTCTGTTCTTTTGTTTCGGAAGATGCGTCTAGTCATCGCCTCTTCTTTTCATAATGAGAAAGTCGCTTCAAGAAATGGAAGTGACTTTTTTTATTAGGTATCATCCAACATCGGTCGTTCCCACAAATTACCCGGCTTTATATAATCTCTTCACTCCTGATATAAAAAGAAACCGCCCCTCGAGGGGGCGGCGTATAACCAATTTAAGGGAGGGATGTTCAAAGAGACACATAGATTGTCTCCTTGTATTATATACCAAGGGTATAGAAGCACAAGCAGGAAGACTTGCCTTTTTCCTTAGAAATAGGACAGAAATGTTCAAAGCGCAGATAGATAAGAAATTGAGGATATTAAAAAACTGGCTTCTTAATTTGTAGGTGTAGAACGAGATGATATTGCAGGAAATCCTGCGGCGTTTTTCCGAGTGCCTTTGTTTTACAAGTTTCGTTTGAACTTATGAAGCATTAAATTAGACATTTGTTGCTGTTGTCCGGTTCTTTTATATGTATTTTCGCCCTTAATAACCAATTTCAATCAAGTATCTCAAGGCTTAAACTTCGGTATTGTCACGCAATAACCTGGGATATTTGTCTTGATTAGTATGTGAGTTTTTAGTAGTATACTCTGCTTTCTCAAAACAGGCTACACCTTATAAGAACCGGACGAATCATTATGCTAAATGTCTTGATATTTAAACGATCTTTCTGCTGTTGCTTATATATATTATGGGCAATCCATTATGCATTTGGGCAGCAACAGCAAAAAATAGATTTCACTTCCCTGACAACAAAAGATGGGCTGTCGTCGAATATTGTAAATACGATTTTAAAAGATCGATACGGTTTGATGTGGTTTGCCACCGAAGACGGATTAAACAAGTACGACGGTACCAGCTTCACTGTTTACAAACACAGTGACACAGATCCGAAGAGCTTACCAGCAAACAATGTAATTTCGCTGCACGAAGACCGGTTCGGCAATCTTTGGATTGGTACCAATGGCGGGTCATTGGTTGTTTACGACAGGAAAAAAGATGAGTTCTCAAATATAAAGTCTTATAAGGGATTCGACACCAATAACAACGTAATCAGAGCCATTCACAGCGATTACCTGGGACGCGTCTGGATAGCAAACTATGCGGGAGTGAGTGTGATCGATTTAAAAACGAAGACAGTGTCAAAATTTGCGTTAGATCGTCCGGGTCGGGGCAGGCTAACATCCAGGAACGTGAGTTCAATCTTTGAGGATAGCAAACGCAGGATGTGGATAGGCTCGGACGACGGCTTATTTTTGTATAACAGAAAAACGAACTCTTTTTTTCAGTACCGGCATTCCCCCGTACAGCCCGCTAGTCTGGTGGGTAACCGGGTGAATAGTATAGCCGAGGATCCCGGAGGAACGCTCTGGGTTGCCACTGAACAAGGCCTGAGTATGTTACTTCCCGATGGAAAAAGTTTCCGGAACTTTCGCGACATTCCGGGTGATGCGAATAGCTTAAGCAGTAACCAGGTGTACGTAGTGGCTTCGGATAGAACTGGCAAACTATGGCTGGGGACAGAAGAGGGACTGAATGTTTTCGATACCAAGGCCGGCAAGATCTCTGTTTACAAGCCAAATCCCAGGGATATTCACAGCTTAAGCGCCAAAGCAATTCGCAGTGTCTATATCGACAAGCAGGGCGTTTACTGGCTGGGCACATTCAAAGGGGGGATTAGTAAGTACAATGAAAAGCTCAGCTTATTCAGTCTTAAACGCAGCAATCCCTTTGATGAAAAAGGCCTTTCAGCCCCGGTGGTTACGTCATTTGCAGAAGCTGCAAATGGAAACGTTTTCGTCGGGACTGACGGGGGCGGGTTAAACCTGTTTAACAGACGAAGTGGGCTCTTTAGTCACTATACCCTGCAAACCCAACGAAATCCTGCTAAAGATCTGAGCATTTTGTCCCTAAAAATGAGCAGAGATGAGCGTCTGTGGATTGGTACGTACAACGAGGGCTTGTTTTTGTTGAACCCGTCCACAGGTAAGCATCAGCAATTTCTTGAGGGAGCCCAACGTGGTTCGCTTACCAATAATAATATTTTTTGTTTAGAAGAAGATTCAAAGGGAAATATCTGGATCGGAACCAACGGAGGCGGCGTGAATGTCTATGATCCAAAATCACAACGCTTTCGTAATTATCACGAGGGATCTCCTTTTGCAGAGCCTGTTAACTTTCGGATAAACCCCTATATCCGGACCATCCAAGAAGATAAAAACGGTAATATATGGATAGGAACACATGGCTCGGGCTTAACGGTGTTCAATCCGGTCACTTATGCTGTAAATCATTATTTCAGTGGCAACAGTCAACTGGCCGGTAACGTAGTGCTATCAATATTTAACGACAGAAATAATGATATATGGGTGGGTACCCTTGGCGGAGGACTAAATCTATTCGACAAAAAAACGAAACGTTTCATCTCATTTTCAGAAGAAGAGGGACTGGCCAATGCCGTAGTATATAAAATTCTGGAAGATGACCAGGGGCTTTTGTGGCTCAGTACCAATGCAGGAATAAGCAGCTTTGATCGCCGTACAAAGAAGTTCCGGAATTATGATAAATACAACGGCGTTTTAAACAGTAACTTTAGTCATGGCTCCGGGATCCGTCTGTCCAGCGGTGAACTCTATTTTGGTGGCCTGGAAGGCTTCAATTATTTCTTTCCGGAAAACATTAAAATTAATAAAGAGATTCCGCCTGTTCTTGTCAGGGAACTGAAAGTAGATAACAAGAGCATTGCTCCGGGAGAAGACTCGGCCTTGCGAGAACATATTTCCATAGCTAAAGATCTTTACCTGGACTATAAGCAGAATTTTTCCCTCGAATTTGTTGCCCTGAGCTATACCATCCCGCAGCAGTACCGGTATTCGTACAAACTGGTAGGTTTTGACAAATCATGGAACGAAGTGGGAACCACCAGGACAGCTTCGTATACCAATATCGATCCGGGAGAATATGTATTTAAAGTGAGGGTACGCAATGCAGATGGAACGGCCTACGGAAAGATCACTGCGATAAGGATCCATGTTAAGCCGCCTTTCTGGCTAACAATCTATGCCTATATCTTTTATGTTCTGGCGTTCGCAGGGATATTGTTCTATATACGATACAGAGGTATTCAAAAACTGAAGAGGAAGTTTAAGCAGGAGCAGGAAAGAATTCAGGCGAAGCAGTTGCTGGAGCAGGAACGTAAGGAAGCCGAGCGACTGCACGAATTGGATATGCTGAAAATTAAGTTCCTTACGAATCTTAGCCACGAATTCCGCACGCCCATCTCATTGATCATGGGACCGGTAGATACGCTTCTGTCCGATAGAAAGATCGAGACGGGGAAGGGGCAGCTCTTTATGATAAAGAGAAATGCCCGAAGACTGTTGAACCTGGTGAACCAGTTGCTCGACTTCAGGAAGATGGAAGAGCACGAATTGAGGTTAAACCGAACGGAGGGTGAATTTGTGTCTTTCGTAAGGGAGGTATCCGATTCTTTCAGAGACTTGAGCGAACGTAAAAACATCCATCTGATCTTCGAGAGTGACATCGAAAAGTATTTCACTTCTTTCGACCATGACAAAATAGAACGCATTTTGTTCAACTTACTATCAAATGCGTTCAAGTTCACTCCCGGAGGAGGTACCATAAAGGTAGAGCTCGGGAAAGCGCCGGAAGCAGGTGAGGACGCAGGTCCATCACTGATCATTAAGGTAACAGATACAGGAATTGGAATTCCCTTTGATAAGCAGAAACAGATCTTTGAACGGTTCTTCCAGAACGACACGACAGCGTCAATCTTAAACCAGGGCAGTGGCATCGGTCTGTCGATTACCCGCGAGTTTGTAAAGATGCATGGGGGGACAATCCGGGTAGAAAGTGAGCTCGAGAAGGGCAGTAGTTTTATTATTCAACTTCCTTTATCTCCTATTGAATTTGCCGAAGCAGTCAGTGCGGAGATCTCCATGAGAGCCGCAGCTGACCATTTTTCAGGGGATGATGAAGAACCTGAACGAATAGCAGGACGAGATGCACAAGAATCCATTGGCGGAGCGGAGGTTCCTTCCATTTTACTCGTAGAGGACAATGATGATTTCAGGTTTTATCTGAAAGATAATCTGAAGAATTTTTACAGGGTTTATGAAGCGACTAACGGGAAGGAAGGCTGGCAGAAGGCCTTGTCAAATCATCCCCAAATTATAGTGAGTGATGTGAACATGCCGGTAATGGATGGAATTGAGTTCTGCCGGAAGGTAAAATCAGATAAGCGTACCAGTCATATTCCGATCATCTTGCTGACAGCCTTAACGGGCGAGGAGGAGCAGATCAAAGGCCTCGAAACCGGGGCAAATGATTACATGAGCAAGCCTTTCAACTTCGAAATTCTAAATGCCAAGATTAGGAACTTGCTGGTGCTGAATTCGACCTTGAAAAATACATATACAAAACAAATAAAAGTCCAATCGCCGGAGATGGTGATAGAATCGCATGGCGACAAATTGCTGAACAAAGTGGTATTGTATATTGAAGAGAATATAAACAACCCAAAGCTATCGGTCGAGGATTTAAGCCGTCACGTTGGGATGAGCAGAGGATCTTTGTATCACAAGATACTGGAACTGACTGGCCAGTCGCCCGTTGAATACATCCGTTCTGTTAAGCTGGATAAGGCTGCGGTGTTGCTCGAGAAGAGCGACCTGAACGTAGCCCAAATTGCTTACATGGCGGGCTTTGCGACTCCAAATTATTTCGCTAAATCCTTCAAGGCTAAATTCAACATGCAGCCTTCCGAATACATCGCCCTGAAAAGAAAGGTAACTGAAAGCCGGCTGAAGGAAGCCAAATCGTAGCAGCTTTTTTTGAAACTTAAGGATAGGCGGGAAGTACTGGTTAAGATAGACAGGGCATTCCCGGCTATCTTTTTCCCGCATGTTATCTTAGAAGTCGTGCCGACGTTTACAGCAAAACGCCTCCTTTTCAACGGCGATCGTTTTGACCCGACCCCTTTCCCACCTGCAACTTACAGTAAACAACATTAGCTGTCAATCCCAGGAAACGCACTGGGAATGTTGAGTAGATGATTTGCTGCATTTGAACATTTATATCAGATTTTTTAACAATAGGAGCAGCCTAAACCTGGCTGCTCCTATACTTTTACGGCTAGTCTTTCCACCAGGGCTGTTCTATTCAGGCTAACGATTAGGATTCAGTATGGGAAGACTGATTTTAACCAACGCCAAAAGATATAAACCAAAATAAACACCAAGGAATACTCTAAGGCTTTGTGGTGACACTTTTAAAATTGATTAACTTTTGTTTAAATCCGATATGAGAAAGGCAACGTTGTGCTGTTTTCTTTTGGCAATGTATGCCGGTAAGCTCTTCGCCCAGAATCCATTTATTACAGATCAGTTTACTGCAGATCCTTCCGCCCGGGTTTTTGGTGACCGGGTATATGTATATCCTTCCCATGATATCCCGCCCGCTCCCGGAAAGGGTAGGGCGAACTGGTTCGTGATGGAAGATTATCGTGTGTTCTCTTCTACCAACTTAACAGACTGGACCGATCACGGAGTGATTATTACCCAGAATAAGGTTCCCTGGGTAAAACCAGACAGCTATAGCATGTGGGCTCCGGACTGTGTTTACCGTAACGGCAAGTATTACTTCTACTTTCCAAGCACTTCGAAAGACACAACTAAAGTAAAGGGCTTCACCATTGGGGTCGCTGTAGCGGATAAGCCCACAGGGCCTTTTGTTCCTCAGTCTGAACCTATCGCGAACGTAAAAGGAATAGATCCGAATGTGTTTATCGACAAGGACGGGCAGGCTTATTTATACTGGTCGCAGGAACATATTTACGGAGCCCGGCTGAAAGAAAATATGCTTGAACTGGCCTCGGAACCTTTTATCCTCGGCGAACTTCCTACCAAAGGACTAAAGGAAGGCCCCTACGTATTTGAACGTAAGGGCATCTATTACATGACCTACCCACATGTGGAGAATAAAATCGAGCGACTGGAATACGCTATCGGCGATAACCCGCTGGGGCCCTTCAAATATGCTGGGGTGATTATGGACGAGTCGCCTACCGGTTGCTGGACGAACCACCACTCGGTGATCAATTTTAAAAACCAGTGGTATCTGTTTTACCACCACAATGATCTCTCTCCTGATTTCGATAAGAACCGGTCCATACGGGCAGACAGCTTATCGTTTAATGAAGACGGGACTATCAGAAAGGTAATTCCAACACTGAGAGGCGTAGGGCTTACCTCTGCCTTCGGAAAAATACAAATAGACCGCTATAGCGGGATAAGTAATGAGGGTGTATCCCTAAGTTTTGTCGATACTGCCGACCGCTTTCAAGGATGGAAAGCGAAGTTCAGTTCTCCTGATGCCTGGCTGCAATACAATAATGTCGATTTCGGAAAGATAAAAGCTAAATCAGTGGCGCTAATGGTAACTTCTGACGAAGGAGGAACATTGCAGATCCGGTCAAACTCTCCCGCCGGGCCGGTCCTGGCGGAGCTAACAGTCCCGGCATCCCGGACATGGACACCAATTACAGCGAAGCTTTCCGGAGCTCCGACAGGAATTCAGCATTTGTACATTACACAAAAGGGGGCAGGGGTTGCTGAGGTAGACTGGATCGCTTTTAAGTAAGTGGAAAACAGGGCGCGCTTACTAAATATGTTTACACAGAAAAATCAATCAGATGAAGCCTAAAATGATCTATACTTTTTCAGCAGCGGTGGTCATGCTTGCTCTTACAGGAATGCGTCCGGTAGTATTCAGCCAAAATAAAACTACAAACAGCCGGGCAGCCAAAGCCGCCTTTGAAACAGGCGTTTACCCCAATTTATTTCTTCAAGCGGGATACAGCCAGGCAGCTATAGACGCGAAAGTAGCCCGTGCATATTACGATGTGTTTGAAGGGCCAAACCGTGTGTATTTCGAAGTGGGAGATTCGATGGCCTACGTATCCGACCTTAAAAATAAGGACGCGAGAACCGAAGGGTTGTCTTATGGGATGATGGCAGCGGTTCAACTGAACAAGAAGGAGGTCTTCGATCGCATCTGGCGTTGGTCCAAAAAATATCTCCAGCACCAGGAGGGGCCGAGGAAGGGCTATTTTGCCTGGAGCATCAATCCGAAAACCATGAAGAAAAATTCTGAAGGTTCGGCCTCAGATGGAGAGTTATATTATGTTACCAGTTTATTGTTCGCCGCGAATCGCTGGGGTAATGATACAGGCATCGACTACTATAAAGAAGCCAGGGGAATATTGGACGAGATGTGGAAGAAAGATGGGACCGGAAATATCTACCACCTTATTAATACCGAGCATAAGCAGATTACCTTCGTGCCCGAAGGCGACAACTATAAGTGGACGGATCCATCCTACCATTTGCCTGCTTTTTTTGAAATCTGGGCATTGTATGCGAAGGACGGACACGAACAGTTTTACCGTGACTGTGCTGACACTGCCAGGGCTTTCTTGCACCGGGCTTGTCATCCGGTAACGGGGCTTAATCCCGACTATTCTGAATTCAGCGGCGCTCCCCGTGATACCCGTTGGGCACCCGTCGCTTTTCGTTACGATTCCTGGCGTGTGCCCTTTAACATCTCCATGGACTACGTATGGTTTGGGAAGGACAAGAGCTGGCAGGAAGATTACGCCCGCCGTTTTCAGGGCTTCCTTCGTTCTAAGGGAATTGATACGTTCGAAGACCAGTTTAACCTGGACGGCACCCGGCCCGACTTTATCCTTCAGGCTGGTCCGGTAAAGAAGTTAAGGCATTCGATCGGTCTGGTATCCACAGCTGCTACCGCTTCTTTCATGAACAGGGACCGTAAAACCCTCGACTTTGTACATGCGCTCTGGAAGGCGAAGCTTGAGCCCTACGAAGACGGCTACTTCGACCCCTATTATGATGGCTTATTGTATTTGTTCAGTCTGATGCATTTGAGTGGGAAGTATCAGATCATAACGCCGGGATTTAAGTAAATATTGAAGGGGGGTGCTCATAAGCTGTAGCTCTGATCACGAAGAGGGCGTTAGCATTAAAAATTAATCCAATGAAGAGAATAGTTGTACTTGCAGCAATTGTAATGTTCTCCGCGTGTAATACCTCAAAAAAAATTAATACCCACCGGACGCACGATACAACCAGGGAGGCAAATGTTAAGGCCACGACTGCTTATACGAACCCCATCATGTGGGCCGACGTTCCTGATCTTTCTGTTACCCGGGTGGGTAGCGACTACTATCTGATCAGCACTACCATGCACCTGATGCCCGGTGCTCCCGTTATGAAGTCAAGGGATTTGGTACACTGGGAAGTTGCGAGCTATGTATTTGATCGGCTGGAAGATACTCCTAAATATGATTTGATCGACGGCACAGTTTACGGCCGGGGGCAGTGGGCGTCCTCTATTCGTTATTACAAGGGCAAATATTACGTATTGTTTTCTCCGAACGATGCACCCTACCGGGCATACATTTATTCCACTTCTGATCCTTCCGGGAAATGGGAGCTTGTGTCGAGAACGCCGCACTTTCATGATGCATCCCTCTTTTTCGAGGAGGACGGGAGGGTGTTTGTGTTTTCGGGAACGGGTTCGCTGCGAGAGTTGAAAAGCGATCTTTCCGATGTAAAGCCAGGCGGTGTTGATATCAAGATCTTTGAAAGAGATAACGAAGAAACGGGTTTGTTGGAAGGGAGTCAGGTCACTAAATATAACGGAAGGTACTATTTGCTGATGATCTCCTGGCCAAAGAACGGCAAAAGACGACAAGTTTGTTATCGCGCAGATAAGATCACAGGCCCTTATGAAAAAAAGGTAATTCTGGAAGATGATTTTGCTGGCTTTCCGTATGTGGGCCAGGGCACCATTATCGATGATGAGAAAGGAAACTGGTATGGGTTAGTGTTCCAGGATCGTGGCGGTGTTGGCCGGGTACCTCTTCTAATGCCCTGCCGCTGGGTAGATGCCTGGCCAATGCTGGGGGATAAAAATGGGAAGGTGCCGTTGAACGGTCGAATTCCACTGAAAACTTTTGACCCCGGAAGACGAATTGTCGAGGGCGACGAGTTTTCGAGTAACAAACTGAACATTACCTGGCAGTGGAACCATAATCCGGTCACTGATGCCTGGAGTCTCACCGAGCGTCCCGGCTTCTTACGCCTTAGAACTAGCAGGGTAGTCGACAATTTGTACGCTGCTCCCAACACCATTACACAACGAATGGAAGGCCCGCAGTGCAGTGGTACGGTAGCTATTGACATTTCAAAGATGAAAGATGGCGATGTCGCTGGTTTTAGCGCGTTTAACGGGCACGCAGGTCTCCTTTCAATTATCAGGGATGGGGACAAAAAATACCTGGTAATGTCTACTAACGTCGTAGACCTCGACAACCGGACAAAGGCAATTAAGGCCGTTGCAGCGGAGGAGAAAGACCGTATCGAGTTGACTTCAGACTTTATTTACCTGCGTATCGACGCCGATTTTAACTTGAATAAGGATCTCGCCACGTTTCACTACAGCTCAGACAACATTAACTGGAAATCTATAGGTGGTGAGTTTAAAATGCGCTTCGACTATATGAAGCTTTTTATGGGTACCAGGTTTGCCATCTCTAATTATGCTACAAAGCATTTGGGTGGCTATATAGATGTAGATTTTTTTAAATATGAGAGAAAGGCTTGATATCCTGCCATGCTTATTCACGCCGATCCACGAGGTAGTTTTAATATTCCAGAGGTCAGTGTTGCTTCCATTATTAGCTTCAACAGTCACGACAGCAATTCTGATGTACTTGATTATATTTCTTATTGTATCAAAAAGCGATAGCTGCATAAGATGCAGGACTAACTTTATCCGACAGACATCCAGAAATGAAGACAAAAGAACTTAAACGAATTTTTTGGGTGCAAGCCCTTATAATTTGCTTTTTTTTACAAGCGGCCTACGCCCAGAATCCCATTGTGCAAACTGCGTATACCGCAGACCCTGCTCCAATGGTTTACAAGGATAAATTATACCTATACACCAGTCACGATGAAGATCAGTCGACCTGGTTTGTGATGAATGACTGGAAGCTGTATACCACCAGCGATATGGTGAACTGGACAGATCATGGTGCGGTCGCGTCTTATAAAATATTCGACTGGGCAAAAGGGGATGCCTGGGCGATACAAGTGGTAGAGCGGGACGGAAAGTTTTACCTCTATGCACCAATAACAGCTAAGGCAACCAATGGTCCTGCCATCGGAGTGGCTGTATCAGATAGCCCCTATGGTCCTTTCATTGATCCCTTGGGAAAACCTTTGGTTCGATCGGGCAAGGGCGACATCGACCCTACCGTGTTTATTGACGACGATGGCCAGGCTTACCTGTACTGGGGGAATCCCTATTGCTACTATGTAAAGCTCAATGAGGACATGATCTCATACTCGGGAGAAATTGTAAAGGTACCGATGAGCGAAGCTTCTTTTGGTAAGCGAGCAGGTGATGTGCCCGAACGTCCTACGGCTTATGAAGAGGGTCCATGGCTGTATAAACGTAAAAATATGTACTACCTGCTCTGGGCCGGCGGTCCTCTTCCGGAGCACATCGGCTACTCTACAAGTAAGAGCCCTACCGGTCCCTGGGAAAACAGAGGCACACTCATGGCTACAGAACCGGGAGCCTTCACCAATCATCCTGGCTTGGTAGACTACCGCGGAAAGACCTATTTCTTTTATCACAACGGGGCCTTACCGGGAGGGGGTGGCTTTACCCGCTCGGTTGCAGTAGAGAAAGCTGAGTTTAATAAAGTCGGTACTATAAAGCCCATGAAAATGACCGGGGGAATCGAGAAAGGACTTGAACCGCTCAATCCCTATAAAAAAACCGAAGCGGAGACCATCGCCTATTCAGAGGGCGTAAAAGCTTCGCAGGGCAGTGAAGTGGGAGTATTTGTTAACGCACTGAAAAACGGCAGTTACCTGAAGGTAAGAGATGTCGATTTTCGTGAACAAGGAGCCGCCAAACTTACCGTTAGGATTGGAACTACCCATCACTCTGGTGTAAGCATGGAAGTACGCATAGATAGTAGAGAGGGACCTCTTCTGACAACCTTTAAAGTGCCTTTAACAGGAGGAGATGATCGGTGGGCTTTGGAAACGACTAATATTCAGAGAGTGACAGGTGTCCACGACCTGTACTTCATTTTCAAGGGAGAAAGACCGGGAAGGATCATGTATTTTGATTACTGGATGTTTTCCAAATAGTCAGGTTCGGCGATGGACATAACATGCTCACACTCCATTCAGAGCAAAAGAAAGTCGGGCTGTGCCAACGTTCTCGAGAATTTTCAGAAGGATAAGAAGGGATTTATAAAGGTTAGCCCCCTTATCTTCAGAATTTTCAAAGAATTTGGACTGCAAAAATACCTCAGGATTATGATATGATAATTTTTTTGGACCAGCAATGTCAACGTTGGCATAAAAGAGGGCGTTTCTTTGATAAGTGCTGCTCCCGAGTCTTTAAGTGAACAAATGGAATATCATTATGAACAAATGTGCCATCCCTAAAAACGCGCCGAAGCGATCTTTAGATAATCAAAACGCCCAACGAGGAACAATTTCCGAAGGTTTTGATTGCTGACCAGGACGAAGCCGGGCACCTCAATTAGGGTGTCTAAAAAGAAATGATTACAAGTTACGAAACAACTAATTCAAACTATATGCTAGGACTTTTACAAGCCAGAGGTAATTATCTCGAAGTAATCCCCACCAGTATTGCAACTTTCGCGACCAAAGATGGAAGCGGATAGAAGCTAGCGAGTTCTTAATTATTTCACTCGGATGCAAAACCTAAGTGATGCCCACAGGGGACGTATCACTGCGACAAATTTCTAATCAAACTAAATTAAACCTAATGTAATGAACAGACTAACTACTCTCTTGAGGGAATCTCCCTTAACCGGCTTTTTATTTTCGGGACGTGGCTTCGAAATAAAGCAGTAAAAAGAACTAAACTCACTTTCTATTTTCTAAAAAGCATTAAATAATGGAAAATACTGTCATAGTATATCGCGACGTATCGAAGAACTACCGCGAGCCGGTGCGTCGGCTAAAAAAAATAGGTGCCGCTTGCTTCGTATTTCTCCTACTATTTCATACAGTGCGAGCTCAGACCCGCGCCGTGAAAGGCGTGGTTCTGGACGCGCAACAAAACACGGTAATCGGGGCTACGGTAACTGTTAAAGGTACTACAGTACGTGCCGGAACAAATGAAAACGGCGAATTTTCGATAAATGTTCCCGAGACCGCCCAGACCCTGGTCGTTGCTTACATTGGGATGGTTACCCAGGAAGTTGATATCCGAGGCAAGAGCAGTGTTCGGATCGTCATGAAGGACGACGTCTCCGAGCTCAAAGAAGTAGTGGTAGTTGGATACGGTACTCAGAAAAAGGCAACCGTTATTGGCGCCGTTACTCAGACTTCTGCAAGGGAACTGGAACGAACCGGCGGTGTGTCCAATGTCGCTGCGGCACTTACGGGTAATCTTCCCGGATTAATTACCACGCAGAGCTCTGGTATGCCTGGAGAAGAAAACCCACAAATCCTTATTCGCGGCCAAAGTTCCTGGAATAATAGTGCGCCTTTAATCCTGGTTGACGGCGTCGAGCGTCCTGAATTCTTTGCCCAGATGGATGTTGGATCAGTAGAATCGATTTCGGTATTAAAAGATGCTTCTGCGACGGCAGTATACGGAAGCCGTGGAGCAAATGGAGTAATCATTGTAACCACCAAACGAGGTGTTGATGGACGTGCTGAAGTTACCGGTAGGGTCAGTTCTACGTTCAAAACAGCGTCACAACTACCAGGAAAGCTTGATGCCTACGATGCAATAGGCATTCGGAACATGGCCATTGAAAGAGAGCTCGGTGCCAGTCCAGGTGAATGGAACAGCTATATACCCGAAGGGATACGTCTAAAATACCGCAATCCTGCAAACGTGGAAGAGGCAGAGCGCTATCCCAATATCGACTGGCAAAGCGCGCTCTTCAAAGATTACGCGATGGCTTACAATGCCAATTTGGGTATACGCGGCGGTACTAAGTTTACAAAATACTTTGCCAGCCTGGACTATCAGAAAGAAGGTGACCTGATGCGGGATTATGATAATAACCGTGGATATGAGCCAGGCTATGACTTTAACAGAATTAACGTAAGGAGTAACCTGGATTTTCAACTAACGCCCTCTACTGTCTTCAAAGTGGATTTAGGCGGGACTTATGGCATTCGTAAAACCCCCTGGCAGGGAGGTAACGATAATACTTTCTGGCAGGCAGCTTACACGAATGCCCCGGATGCCTTTATGCCCCTATATTCTAACGGCTTATATGGTTTTGCAGGCCCTGGTGGGGCGGGTACTAACTCTATACGTGCCCTAGCTGTCAGCGGATTGCAGTACATTACAACGGCCACCATCATGAGCAATTTTGTGCTGGAGCAAAAACTGGATAAATTGCTGAATGGCTTAAACTTTAGGGGTACTGTTTCCCTTGATAACCGTTTTAGGGAGATTGACAGAGGTATCAATGATCTTAACAATGATGCGCAACAATTTTATATTGACCCGCGAACAGGTCAAGTTTCCTACTCCCGCGATTTTGATACTAATAGCCGTTTTGACTACTTCGAACCATTGGCCTGGACATCTGGCGTTGGTTCAATAGACAATTCGCGGCAAAACGGAACTCAACGAAGGCTCTATTACCAGGGGCAACTTAACTACGCCCGGACTTTTGCCAGGGATCATAATCTAACCCTGATGGGGGTTTTTAGCAGGCAGGAAGATGCGAGGGGAAGCATTATCCCTATCTATCGCGAAGACTGGGTGTTCCGTACCACTTATAATTTCAAAAACAAGTATTTGTTGGAGTACAATGGGGCGTATAACGGATCTGAGAAATTTGGACCCGGGTATAGATTCGCATTTTTCTCTTCCGGAGGCCTTGGCTATGTGCTGTCGGAGGAGAACTTTATGAAATCGCTGAAGTTCGTAGATCAATTTAAGTTACGTGCATCCTACGGTGAGGTAGGTGATGATTCGGGAGATCAACGGTTTTTATTCATGGACCAATGGTCGTACGGAGGACAATCCCTCCTGGATGGCGTTGGCGATCTCAACGCAGCTAGTCCTTACACATGGTACAGCCAATCTGGAATAGGGAATCCTAATATTAGATGGGAAACGGTTTACAAATACAATGCAGGAGCAGATTTTACTTTTTGGGGAGGGCTTTTGAGTGGTAATGTGGACGTATTCAGAGATAAACGGGTAGACGTTTTGATGTATAACGGCAGGGCTGTTCCAAGTTATTTCGGGGCAAACGCTCCAGCCGCTAACATTGGAAGGGTTACCACTCAGGGCTATGAGTTCGAACTGAGCGTAAGCCGATCTTGGAATAACATCCGTTTGTGGGCTGATTTTGCTATGACTCATGCGAAATCGAAAGTGCTGTTCAGAGATGATCCGGAGTTTATGGAGAATTACCGCAAACAGGCAGGATTTCCTTTAGGCCAAACACGATCCCACGTTAGTCAAGGATACTACAACAATTGGGATGAACTGTATGGCAGCACTCCTCATGACACGGAGAATTTGAACAGATTTCCCGGAGGGTATTTCATCCTCGACTACAATGCTGACGGAGTGATTGACAATTTCGACTCGGTACCTTACGGGTACTCTAATACGCCAGAGAACACTTTCAATTTCAACATTGGAGGGGAGTGGAAAGGATTGAGTTTATTCCTGCAATTCTACGGAGTAAATAATGTGAATAGAAATGTGCCATTCACCAGTTTGAACGGAAGGCAGAATCTTGTGTATGACGAAGGTTCCTACTGGTCTCCGCAAAACATGAACGCTGATTCTCCATTACCACGATTCACCCGAGGTGCAGGATACATCATGGGATCACGCTATCAGTATGATGGGTCCTACTTCCGACTTAAAAATGCAGAAATCGCCTATCGCTTCCAGCCCTCACAAATAAGGCGTCTTGGCCTTAGCGGTTTACGGGTATTTGCAAACGGTAACAACTTGTTACTGTGGACAAAGATGCCAGATGACAGGGAGTCAAACTTCTCAACAAATAATAACGGCGCCGGTGGAGCTTATCCCACCTTGAGAAGGTTCAATTTGGGTTTAAATGTTACGTTTTAAACAAAAAACTATGATGAGGTTTGAATTTAAAAAGGTTTACGCCTGGGCTGCTTTGTTTGCCTTGTGCTTAACCGTTGCTTCATGCGAGGATTACTTGGAGAGAACTCCGGAATCTATTATCTCTGAAGAGATAGCCTTTAAAAATTTTACCAATTTCCAGGGATACACAGAGGAACTCTATCAATGCGTGCCTAATATGGCACATTCGGGAAATACAGTATCTCTTAACTGGGGAGATGATGAGATCGTATCTACTTTTCAAACGTTCCACATCGTCACCCAGTTTGACCGCGGAAACTTTTGGTTCTGGCAACAAAATTTCAGTGGAGGTACCGTACTTGATCGTCCACTTAATACAAATAATGACGCAGCTACCAAAGGCTTATGGCCGCTGGCCTGGTATGGAATCCGTAAAGCGAATGTTGGATTAGCTAACTTGAGTTTGCTTACCGATGCCACCGAAGAAGAGAAGAAGCTCATAGAGGGACAGTTATTGTTTTTCAGAGCCTGGTTCCATTTTTCGTTGATGCAATACTTTGGTGGTTTACCTTATATTGACGCCGTACTACCTGGTGATCAGCCCTTACGTCAGCCTCGTTTAAGCTATCAGGAGTGTGCAGAGAAGGCTGCAGCTGATTTTAGACGAGCAGCTGATTTGCTTCCCATCAATTGGGATAGAACCGTTGCCGGCAGTAAAACTTCTGGAAAAAACGAATTACGGATCAACAAAATAATGGCGCTGGGCTATCTGGGAAAAAATTTGTTGTATGCGGGAAGCCCTTTAATGAATTACGCTTCTACAAAGTCAAAAACCTATCATCCTGAATACTGCAAAAGGGCAGCCGAAGCCTTTGGTGAACTGCTTGATTTGGTGGAAAAAGGTCAAACCCAGTATGCTCTAATGCCTTGGAACAGATACCTTGAAAACTTCACCACCAGAGGTCAAAACTTCCGCCTTCCCGGTGGTACCGAGGCCATCTTCCGCTCTACTTATTGGGCTGCAAACGCTTCCAACTGGCATGTGCTGAAGGCCTTTCTTCCCAAGGTTGTAGGCGATCCGGATATCGTTTTTGTACCCACGGCTAACTATGTAAAGAATTATGGAATGAAAAACGGCCTGCCGGTTCCTGATAACGTTGCTCAGGCCGATCCGGAGTCGGGCTACAATCCGGAATATCCCTGGAAGGACCGTGATCCAAGATTTTACAATGATATTGTTTTCGACGGTGTCAAAGTCGTTGACGGAGCCATACCTGCAGGCTTTGGACACCTGCGATATGCCAGCCTTTACACTGGCGGAAGCTACCGGGATCCGGTTAGCGGAAGCAGAACCGGGTATACGCTGAAGAAGTTTTTTTATCCGGGGTACAACAAGTATGATGCGCTTTGGAATTACGGTAGTGCTCCGCACTTCAATGTTCCTTACTTAAGGCTGGCTGACGTCTACCTGATGTATGCTGAAGCTGCTGTAATGGGGCACAATTCAGTGACAGGACAATCTTCAAATTTCAGTAAGAACGCTGTCGACGCTGTTAACACCATCCGTCAAAGAGCAGGAATGGTTGGCGTACACACGAAGTTCCTTAGTTCTGTTACAGACTTCCTGGGCGAGATTCGCCGTGAAAGGGCAGTGGAAATGTCCTTCGAGGGACATCGGTTCAATGATCTTCGCCGCTGGATGCTGTTGATCGAGAAGCCTTATACCCTCAAAACTTCTTTAGAATTCACTCGAGCAGGTACTCCTAAGCCGCTAGACGAGCCTGCTAATACAACAGACGCTACAGCTAATCGGGTTCAAAACATCAGAGAGCAAGTCATTTTGGAGAGACAATTTGATGAAAAGCACTACTGGTTGCCACTGAAGGTTGCTGACGTATCAATGTATCCCGAGTTTTATCAGAATCCGGGATGGTAGCGAACAATTATAAGATGTGAAGAAATGAAATACACTAAAATAAGTAAAACGATACTATCTCTGGTTGCTTTGGTACCTTGTTTGGCGCAGGCGCAAACAGATGTACAATATAATCCCTCTGTAGCCCCTGATAGCGCTACAAAGGTGCAGGTAGCGTTCCGAAAGCTCGATAAAAAAGATGTGCTGGGTGGGGTGTCTTCTGTAAATATTGCAGACCTGATGAACAAGAGCTACTCCACTTATAGCCTCGATCATCTCGAAGCATTTGCTCCTGGTTTTCATGGGAATATATGGGGAAACGGTGCATACCTTGTTCTTGTTGACGGAATTCCCCGTGATGCTGGTAATGTGCTGCCGACCGAAATACAGGAAATCACTGTTCTTAAGAGTGCCGCTGCGTCGATACTTTATGGGAGCCGGGCGGCCAAGGGGGTATTGTTAATCACTACAAAAAGAGGGCAGGCTGGTAATCAGCAGGTGCAAATACGAGCAAACGCAGGATTGCACTCCGTAAAGCGTTTTCCCAATTACCTCGGTTCTGCTGAATATATGACGCTCTACAATGAAGCACGACAGAACGACGGCATCTCTGCACTGTATACAAACGAGCAGATCTACAACCATGCTGCCGGTACAAATCCCTACAGATACCCGAATGTCGATATGTATTCTGAGGAATATCTGAAAAGCGGGTATAGCAGATACGACGCGACGATGGAGGTAAGCGGGGGTAATGAGCGAGCCAGATATTATACAAATCTGGGTTTTTACCGTCAGGGTAGTTTATTGAATTTTGGTGAAGGCCAAAACAATAACACTCAACGGTTCAATGTAAGAGGAAATGTTGATGTAGATATTATCAAGCAAATCTCCTCATTTATCGACGCCTCTGTCTCATTTAATAACCAAAGCAATGTAAACGCCGATTATTTTGGTGGAGCAGCTACATTAAGACCAAACAGATTCTCACCTCTTATTCCAATCAGTATGATCGAAGAGAACGACTGGACTTCGCAAACCTACGTCAACTCGGGGCAGTTGATCGACGGAAAATATCTCTTAGGAGGAAGTTCTCTAGATCAGACTAATCCCATTGCTGCGGTTTATGCAGGAGGATCTGGTAATAACATTAGCAGGCAGTTTCAATTCACTACTGGCGTAAATGCAGATTTGAGTGGGGTGCTTAAAGGCTTGTCCTTCCATACTACATTCGGTCTGGATTATTCCACGTCGTACCGACTGGCTTTCAGTCGTCAGTATGCCACTTATAATCCCGTATGGAATAACTATTCCGGCGCCGAACTCGTAAGTTTTTCCCAAAAGTTTGGCAATGACGCCAGTACAGGAAATCAGGATGTGAGTGAACCCTGGTTCCGGCAAACATCAGCGATAAATGCAAGGCTTGCTTATGAAAACCAGTTTTTGAGTAAGCATAACGTTTCTGCCATGATTGTGGCTAACGGCTTCCAGCAATCAATAACAGGTGATTATCACAGGCTGAGCAGCGCGAACCTCGGGATGAATCTGGGATATAACTTTAGGCAGACCTATTATGCCGATTTTACAGGTTCTGTTATTCATTCGGCAAAACTCCCCGAGGGTAACCGAAGAGCTTTTTCTCCAACGCTTTCTTTGGCCTGGCGACTGAGCAATGAAGGGTTTATGAAATCGGCCAGGTTTGTAAACGATTTAAGGCTGACAGCCTCTGCGGGTGTTATGCATACAGATATCGATATTTCAGGAGGTAACAGCCAGGGCTTCTACCTGTACGAGTCATCTTTCCGCCAAACCGGTAATAACCTGGTTTACTATACCTGGAGAGACGGAAATACCAACTATACTGCTGTGCAGGATCGTGATGCTAATCCAAACCTGAAGTTTCCGAAGCGAGAAGAAATAACTTTCGGCATTGACGGGACTTTGTTCAACAGGGCGTTGGCCTTTAATGGTACCTATTTCTCCAGCAAAATGACTGGTCTGATTGTCCAAAATGCTTCGGCTTACCCCAGTTATTTCGCACCTCCATTCCCTGCCACGAATTTCATGCCCTGGGAAAACTATAACGATGAACTGAGAACAGGATTTGACCTGGGATTAAGTTACAGCAGGAAGTTAGGTCAGGTAGACTGGCGTTTAGGCATGAGCGGAACTTATTTTGATACCGAAATTCTGCAGCTAGCCGAGCCGATTTATAATAACATCTATCAGTACCGGACAGGTCGTCCATTGAATAACATCTTCGGATTGCAGAACCTTGGCTTTTACAAAGATCAGGATGACATCAACAATTCACCTAGATCTGGTTTTGGGGAAGTAAAACCTGGAGACATTAAGTATAAGGATCAGAATCAGGATGGAGTGATCAATGTTGATGATGAGGTTTATCTGGGTCGTTCAACCCCTCCGCTTACACTCGGGTTTAATATTACAGCAAAGTACAAAGGCTTTAGTTTGTTCGCTGTTGGGCTCTTAAGAAACGGAGGCCTCGCATTGAAGGGTAGTAATTTCAGCAGTATCAATCCAAATTACTTTTGGGTAAATGGAGAAGATAAATATTCAGAGATAGTAAGAGGCCGATGGACTCCGGAAACGCGTGAAACTGCTACGTATCCCAGACTCACTACCCAGGCTGGCAGTAACAATTTCAGAACTTCAGATTTCTGGCTTTACAGCACCAATAGATTTGACCTGGCAAGAGTGCAGCTCTCGTATACTGTCACTTCGCCCAATGACAGATCAATCTTAAACGGCCTCCAGATATATGCAAATGGAATGAATCTCCTTAGCGTAGCCAAAAACCGTGAAATCCTTGAACTTAATGTTGGCACAGCTCCTCAAACCCGGTTCTTCAACTTCGGTGTAAAAGGAAATTTTTAAATAAGAAGATATGAATAAGATAAAATTGCTCCTTATTTCATTAACCATTATTTGCTTTGGTTGTAAGGACATGTTCGAGCCTGAGGTGGAGAACATCAGGCAGATCGAGGAAAGCTATAAAGAACCAAGATTTGCGCAGGGGATTTTAATTAGCGCTTACGCCAGGATCCCTACAGATTCATGGGACTTCAGTGACATGGCAACGGACAACGCCGTTGCCAGTAACGAAACGAATAACTTCTACAGGATGTCTACGGGCGAATGGGCAGCCAACTTCAATCCGCTTGAAACCTGGGCTAATTGCTTTGCTGCTATAAACTACACCAATCTTGCACTTGAGATTGCAGATACCGTAACGTATAGCAGGACGGAAGGCATTAATAAGATGTTTCAGGACAGAGCCAAGGGAGAGGCCCATGGCTTGCGAGCCCTGTTTTTGTTCCACTTATTACGAGCGCATTCTGGCATGTCTGGTGGTCGTCTTCTCGGCGTTCCCTTGTTCACGGAGTATCAGCTTGCGAGCAAAGGTTCCATTTTTAACAGGCCTAGAGCGACTTTCGAAGAGTGCATGAAGCAACTGAATGACGATATAGCTAAAGCAACAGGATTGCTGCCTGATGATTACAGGGACGTTGCAAGTGTTCCTGCTAAATACCAGGGCTTGGGGGTAAACAGTGGAGATTATAACCGGGTTTTTGGAGATGGATCAAAGCTTTTGTTAAGTGGCCGGGTAGCTAAAGCAATTCGTGCTCAGGCGGCGCTTTTGGCTGCAAGTCCGGCTTACGAAGGCAGTGGTACTACCTGGGCGCAGGCGGCAGAATATGCGGCCGAAATTATTGACCTCAACGGCGGCGTCGCCGGGTTGTCTAATACTGCCCAAGGGGTGACCTGGTATCTGAATACCAATGGGCAGCTCGATAATATCGGAAATGGAAATAATCCTCCTGAAATTTTGTGGCGAAACTCAGTGCCCGGGAATTCGCTGGACCTGGAAGAAAACCATTTTCCGCCAACGCTTTTTGGAAGAGGTCTTTTAAATCCTACTCAAAATCTGGTAGATGCTTTTCCTATGTCCAATGGCTATCCCATAGGGCATCCGCAGGCAAATTATAATCCATCTCAGCCATACGCGAACAGAGATCCGCGCCTTGCACACTTTATTGTCTACAACGGAAGTACTGCCGGAGTGAATTCCTCAACTATTATTACTGCAGCCGACGGAAATACTGACGATGCAATCAACAGAGTGGAAACCTCTACCCGTACCGGCTATTATATGAGAAAGCTGTTGCGTCAGGATGTAAACCTAAGTCAGAATAGTAGGAACGGACAACGTCATATCAAACCAAGGTTTCGCTATACTGAATTCTACCTCGCTTACGCTGAGGCTGCTAATGAAGCTTTTGGACCTTTAGGAACCGGGTCTCGCCCATACTCTGCTTATGATGTGATCAAGGCAATCAGGCAACGTGCCGGCATCGGTGGTGGCGACCCTTACCTTGAATCGATTAAGGGAGATAAGAACGCCATGCGTCAGCTAATAAGGAACGAGCGCCGTCTTGAACTGTCATTTGAGGGATTTCGGTTTTGGGACCTTCGTCGCTGGAAAGAGAACCTGACAGAGCCAGCAAAAGGCATGTTAATACAGGGAGGTACCTATAACGTGGTTAACGTAGATAACAGGGTATACCAAAATCACATGGTTTATGGTCCCGTCCCTTATCTTGAAGTGCTGAAGTTTTCAGAGTTGCAGCAGAATGATAATTGGTAGTTCCCGAAACGGTAAATAAAATTAAGAAAATGAAAAAAGTTAACTACATAGTACTATTTCTTGTCCTCGTTTTTACTTCCTGCAAAAATGAAGAATGGGCCTTCCCCGACTACGACTATCAGGCGGTGTACTTTGGCCATCAGTATCCAGTAAGGACGATCACTTTTGGTGAAGATCAATTTGATACGTTTATGGATAACCAGGGGAGATTTCAAATTGTGGCTACTACGGGCGGTGTTTATGAAGTAGAAAAAGATGTAACCATAGATGTGCAGGTTGATAACTCGTTAGCGCAGAACTTGCGTTTCAGAGCGGGGGAGAATGAAATTATTCCAATGCCTTCCAATTATTACCAGCTGGCCTCCAATAGAATTATCATCCCGAAAGGGAAGTTAATCGGCGGAGTTGAAGTGCAACTTACCGACGCATTCTTTGCAGATCCCCTGGCCTATGGAAGAAACTACGTAATTCCATTGAAAGCTGTCAGCGTAGCCAATGCCGATTCAATTCTTCAGGGCAAGCACTTCACTTTATATGCTGTCAAGTACGTAAATGAGTTTCATGGATTTTACCTGCGGAGGGGCAAAGATGTTATTGAAGGTAAGAATGGCAATACCAGTCTAAACAAAACATTGACCAGAAGAAATCAGTACGTCGAGCGAGACGAAGTAAAAGCCTTAAATACGAAAGGTAGGAAGGTGGTTGAGCTTCCCCTTACCTTCCAGAATAGTACAGGAACGAACGTTTCTACTAATCTTTTATTAACCTTCGATAATAGTGACAATTGCTCAATAAGTGCTGCAGGCGGAACTTTCACCGCTACCGGTAGCGGAAAATTTGTAAAGAAAGGTGAGAAAAATAGCTGGGGTCAAAAGGACCGGGATGCGGTTTATTTACAATACACCATCGACCATCCAGATATGCGTATAACCGCCACCGATACACTGGTTCTCAGAAACCGTGGTGTTGTAATGGAGACCTTTGCCCCTGTAGCCAAATAAAAAAAGACTAGTCATGAAAAAATCACATAAACTACTAGGCATATATGCGTTTGCCTTTTCTGCACTTGTTGCCTGTGACCCTCGTGAAGAATCAGACTTTTTTGTAGACAAACCGCAGAGTTTGATTGTACAGGAAGAGCTTGATTCCTTTGATGCCTTAAAATCATATATAAATAGAGGAACACACGCTCAATTCAAACTGGGAGCGTCTGTTGCTGCAACCGACTACATAACTCGAGGCATTCTATATAGAATCGTTAATCGCAACTTCGATGAAATTAACCCAACAGGATTAACCCATGGCTCAATAGTTCGGGCGGACGGTAGCCCTGACCTAACTGCACTCAGCGGTTTGATCAGTACGGCTAAAGCGTCTGAAGTTTCAGTTTTTGGTCCCGCTTTGGTAAGCCATACGAATCAAAACTCGACCTATCTCAACAGTATAATTGCTCCCCTGGTAATTTCGGGAGATGCTGCAAGAGCTGTGGTCGTGAATTTTGATGCCGATAATCTGGGAACTACTTATCCCATGTCTAACGGAGGAAGCGCTACTGTTGTAAACAATACATTGAAGAATTCCAAAGTACTGAATGTGAAAGGAGCACAGACCTTTCCAAGGCTTCCCATTACGTTGCCGCAGGGAAGAAAGCTGGGCGACTATGTTTCTATCACCCTGGATATGTATATCACTGATGCAACGGGGCGATTTGGTCAGGGAATGAGGGTGAGTATAAACGGTGGGACGGTTGTGAACTACCCTACCCCAGCAAATTCGGGTATAAGTAATGGTGTGTGGGGGAAAATGACGCTGCCCCTGGCTACAATGAACCTAACTGAGCAGCAGAAGCAATTAACCACCTTTACCTTGATGGTTGGTTCGGCAACAGGTGCAGCGGATTATTTTATTGACAATATTTCAATGCAGGACATCAATATTCCAAAAACGAATGCGGAAAAGACACAGCTTATTGATGCAGCCCTGAGCAAATATATCTCCAGCGTAGTCGACACCTCTAAACATTACATTAAAGCCTGGACGGTCATCGACAGACCGATGGATGACGTAAATCCATCTCAGCTAAGAACCGGTGTGGGAAAGACCCTGTCTGCCGGCGACTTCTACTGGAGAGATTATCTTGGCAACGACTTTGGGGTAAGGGCCTTTCAACTGGCCAGACAGCGAGCCAATTCAGGTGATAAACTCTTCGTAAATGAGGATAAGTTACTAGGCAATTCGGCAAAGTTAAACGGCTTATTGGCTTATATCAACGATCTCGGGAACAAGGGCGCAACAGTAGATGGCATTGGAGTGGATTTAAACCTCACGCTCAACTCGAACAAAGCAGAGATCGATCAATTATTCACTTCATTGGCGGCTACAGGTAAACTAATCCGGGTGTCCGGATTGACGATTGGCACTGCTGGCGTGAAAAAGAAAGATGCGACGGCGGAGACCTATAACCAGCAAGCAGAGATGTACAAATACGTGATTCAAAAGTACCTTGAGTTGATTCCTGCAGCTCAACGCTACGGAATTGTTATCCGTGATTTGGTGGACGCGTCAGGTGCAGAAGTAGAACCGCTTGGTCTCTTTCGTGATAATTATTTGAGGAAACCTGCTTATGTAGGTGTCACAGAGGGATTGGCGGGAAAATAAGTATTCACAAATGCTTTTGGGAGACTAGTATTACGAGCACAAGATGTTTTATGCGGACATCTTGTGCTTTTTCCTTTATAGCCAGTACCGACTTAACTTGCAATTTGAGTTGTACAGAAGGCTTCTGCTAATCTACTACCTATAATAATCCCGTGTTACGCTGCTGAATTTACCGGCGGATAAACGAGGCTTGGGTGATCTGGATCGATGAACCACTATAAACTCTAAAAATGAAAAAAATTTATTCTGTAATAGTTCTTATGCTGGTCTTATTCAGCTGTAAGAAGAAAGCCGATATTGATAACCCTGCTTCTGTGGGGTTCAAAGAATCGGAGATTGCGTTATCTAATGAAGCAGGGAAAGGCACCTTTGATATCACCTGGTCTTATACAGAATGGGAATTGGCGGCACCGTCCGGCTTCATTTCTAACTTCTCCTTCCTTAAAGGAGGAAGCCTGGAGCACACAGGGACTACTAAGGTTTCGTTCGATTATTCAGTTAACCTTACTGCAGAAGAACGAGTACAGGAAGTGTTCCTTACAAACAAGGAAACCGGAGAGAAAAGCAAGCTAATTATCAGGCAAAGCCCTAAGCCCCCCGTGGAAATCGCCGTAAGTCAGGAAGTAACTTATCAGCAAATTACCGGTTTCGGCGGAATGAATAACGTTTGGGCCGCTCCTGTTTTGAACATAAATGAAGTTGAGAAGATGTACTCGGCAGACGGCTTGGGTTACAACATGATGCGCATCATGATCTGGCCTAATAAAAATGACTGGAGCCGGGATGTGGCTACTACCCTCAAAGCGCAATCATTGGGAGCCAGGGTACTCGCAAGTCCCTGGACCCCGCCGCCTGCCTTAAAAAGTACGAACAGTAATTTGCACGGATACTTGTTACCCGAGAAATATGCCGATTACGTAAAACACCTCAATGACTTCATCGACTATATGAAGGATCGCGGGATTACAATTGAAGCAGTGTCTATTCAGAACGAACCGGACTGGAGCCCTGAATACGATGGCTGTGAGTGGACTCCTGAACAGATACTGGACTTTGTAAAAAATCATGCAGGAAACATCAAAGCAAAAGTCCTGGCTGCTGAAGCCGTAAATTTCAAGAAAATGTATACCGACCCGGTACTAAATGATCCTATGGCCGTAGGAAACTTAGATATTGTGGGAGGGCATTTGTACGGCGGCGGACTTGCAGATTATCCCCTGGCTAGGGCTAAAGGAAAAGAAGTTTGGATGACCGAACATTTGCTGAACGAAGTGAACGATGGTATGGGCTGGGATCAGGCATTGGTATTTGCCAAGGAACTGAACGACTGTATGGACGCTAATTTCAATGCCTATTTCTGGTGGTATCTGAAGCGTTCGTACAGCATGTTAGGCGATGGGGATAAAGGCACCGTGATGGGAGAGACCTTGAAGCGTGGGTACGTGCTATCTCACTATGCCAAGTATGCCACAGGCAGAACCCGCATTGCAATAGGCAAAGTAGCGGAAAATAACAACGTGCATTTAACGGCTTATAAAGGGAATAATGATTTTACCGTTGTGATTGTGAACACCGGTAGCACTCCTGTTCCAGCCTTAAAGATAAAGCTGCCGGAAGCTGTATCTACTGCATCTGCTGTAGAAACTTCTGAAACTAAAAATATGGTTGCGAGCGCTGTAACGTTGGCTGCCGACAAGAAGTCCGGAGTGCTTAGTGTACCGGCAAAATCAATTATTTCAATTAAATTTTCGAAGTAAGATCAGCGGCCGCTTTTGGTACATTCGAAGAAAACGACAAGTTTTACGATATTAGATAAGTATGAATCAGTTTAAACCGGCATTAGTTACTTTTTTCTTTCTCTTTTTTCTTCTGCATGATTCTGTTGCACAAATCCGTCTTCCTGCTTTGATTCGTGACAGTATGGTACTGCAGCGCAATTCTCCGTTAAAAATCTGGGGATGGGCTTCTCCAAACGAAAAAATCAAAATTAGGTTCAATGGGAAAAGCGTAAATATTACGGCAGGGCCCGATGGAAAATGGTTAGCCAAGTTGCCAGCAATGAAAGCCGGCGGTCCCTACCAGATGCGTCTTCAGGGGAAAAACGAGATCCTGCTAAGAGATATCCTGATTGGGGATGTGTGGTTATGCTCCGGCCAATCGAACATGGTTCATCAAATGGGAATACATAATGTTACCTATGCGGAAGATATCGCGAAAGCGAATTATCCTCAAATCCGGCAGTTTTGGGTGCCGACAGCTACGAGCCTAACAGGTCCGAAAAGTGATTTGAAAGGGGGGGCATGGAAATGGGCTAATCCCAAAGATGTAAATGATTTTTCTGCAGTTGCTTATTTCTTTGCACGTGACATTCATACCCGCCATCGAGTTCCAATTGGTATCATCAATGCCAGCGTAGGAGGTACCCCGATTGAAGCCTGGACAAGTGAAGAGGGTTTGAAAGAGTTTCCGGCAGTGTTGACGCTGATCAAAAAGAACAAAGACACCGCTTACGTCAACAGTATGAACAGGCGGCCCCCCCCAGCCCCTGCTCGTCCCGGCGACGTGGATAAAGGCCTGACGGGAGCTGTAAAATGGTTTGATCCAGCTTATACTCCTAAAAACTGGCGAAGCTTCACTCTTCCCGGCTATTGGGAAGATCAGGGTATAAGGGATATGAACGGGGTTGTGTGGTTTCGGAAGGAGATCTATCTACCTGAGTCCCTCGCAGGGAAAGCAGCTAAGTTATTTATGGGACGGATTGTGGATGCTGACATCGCATACATAAATGGAAAGCAAGTAGGCCTAACCACGTACATGTATCCTCAACGGAGGTACAGCGTTCCGGCAGGGATTCTGAAAGCGGGGAAGAACTTGCTGGTGGTACGCGTACAGAATAATTCCGGAAAAGGAGGCTTCGTTCCGGATAAGCCCTATTATTTGCAAGTGGGAGACGAAGTAGTAGACCTGAAAGGTGATTGGCAATACAAGGTGGCCCAGGTGTTCAGACCGGTGGAAGGAAGGGGCGGCTCAGGGGGGATCTCGGAGCAGAACCAGCCAACAGCACTTTACAACGCTATGGTTGCTCCTTTCCGTGATTATGCGCTAAAGGGGGTGCTCTGGTACCAAGGCGAAAGCAATGCAGGAAGAGCCCAGGAGTATGAAAAATTATTACCTGCTTTGATCAGCGATTGGAGAACAAAGTTCTCGAGACCAGATTTGCCTTTCTACTATGTTCAGTTGCCCAATTTCGGCGATGCTACTTACCTTCCTACGGAAAGTGGCTGGGCAGTAATGCGCGAAGCCGCTCTTAAAACCTTAAGCGTCCCTAATACAGGAATGGCAGTAGCAATTGACCTGGGTGAATGGAACGACATCCATCCCGATAATAAGAAGGATGTAGGAGAACGCCTCGCCCTCATCGCAAGGCGGTTTAATTACGGAGAGAAGACCCTCGTTTACAGCGGGCCACTCTATCAATCCTCCAGGATAGTAGCAAATAAAATCCTGCTAAGCTTCAGCAACCTGGCAGGTGGATTGATCAGTATAGATGGAGAGGAATTGACCCCATTTGAGATCGCTGGCGCTGATAAGAAATTTGTAACCGCACAGGCACGGATAGTTGGGGGTGAGGTAGAGGTCTGGTCGGAAGAGATACCTGAACCTAAATATGTCCGTTATGCATGGGCAGATAATCCCGTAGGTCCAAATCTATACAATGCAGAAAAGTTGCCTGCTTCACCTTTCAGAACCGACAAATAATTAAAGTTGGCCGCTCCGCTACAATTGTTGTTACATTGAGGCTGAAAGGTCAGTCAAAAATATTAAGAGTCTTTTTAGTTGATAAAGAGGCTCTTAGTTTCTTTCTTAGTTATCAGGTTCAAATCTGCATCCATTTTAATTGTAACAAGTTCACCGTCCGTATAACTATTCCCTGCTTCCTGCCGTACTAAATCCTAATTGGATGCCCTCCTTTTTTGTGTCCAATATTAACCGGTTAAGCTTATCGAAGTATGAAGTGGAAGTTACCCTCTGTTAGTGCAATCCAATACGCTCATACGCTCTCTCATTTTAGTAAACTTTTAACGTTCCCGTTCCTGGTGCTATTAGTGATGCTGACTCAGACAGCCACTGCGCAAATAGATCAGATACGGTTCAAAAGCCTTTCCTTCAAAGAAGGTCTGTCTCAAAGTTTGGTGCAGTGTGTTCTCAGGGATAGCAAGGGCTTTATGTGGATTGGGACCCGTAATGGACTAAACAGATACGACGGGTATAAGATGGTGGTGTATAAGAATATCGCAGGCGATGGGAGCAGCTTGAGTCATAACACCGTAAATGATATTGTTGAAGATGCAAACGGGGACATGTGGGTCGCAACCAGTGGTGGTTTAAATAAGTATGACCGGGTAAAGAACTGTTTCAAACGATACGATGCCGCGGGGGAATCGCTAATTATAAGTGATCTGATGCTGGATAGCCGGAAGCAACTGTGGCTTGCTACCATCAATTCCGGACTTCTCCGTTATAATCCTGCAAAGAGGAATTTTACGGGTTATTTCCCCGACAAAAGCGACAAAAATTCCTGGCAGATCAATAAGGTCTTCGAACTCGACGATCATACCATTTGGGTAACAGTTCGACAGGCGCTTAATAGTTTAAATATAAAGACGGCAACGTTTTCGCCAATCCTGCACAATCCTAATGATCCGCAATCCATCGCGGGAGAGAAGGTTCGTGATATTTTCAGGGATTCGAAAGGAAATGTCTGGCTCAGTACCACACGTGTGGGCCTGGCCAAGTATTCTGCCAAAGAGAAAATTTTTACGAATTACGTGTACGATAAGGAGGGAAGCAACGGTCTAACGGATAACTTTATTCTTTCTATTAACGAAGATGATCGAGGGAAACTGTGGTTGGGAACAGAAAACAAGGGCCTGTGCATATTCGATCCGGTAACCTTAACTTCCAAAGCCTACGAACCTGACCCTTTCAACCCTGCTGCGCTTAATCACCACACTGTAAGGGTTGTCTACAAAGATAAGATTGGAAATATGTGGCTGGGAACCCAAGCGGGCGGTGTAAGCTTTTATAGTCCAAATGAAAGCAAGTTTGCACACATTACTCAGGTTCCTTTCAAAAATTACCTCAGCAGCAAGTTTGTGGTTTCAATAGCGGAGGATGACAACAAGAGAATCTGGATAGGGACGGATGGAGGAGGGATTAATATTTACGATCCAAAGACAGGCCTTTTTTCTTATCTAAAGTCTGATAGTACTGCGGCAGGTGCCATTGCTTCTGACTTTGTAGCTGCCGTGGCCAATGCAGGAAATGGCTTGATGGTGGCGGGCTACATTAAGGACAGTGGTCTGGATTTTTTGAACGCTCGTGGAAAGGTTTCGAAACATTATTCGACGGATTCTAATGGGGGCAATGATTCTTCCAAAGTGACAGGAAAGGTTATTTCTTGTATTATGAAAGATAGACAGGGGTATGTTTGGATCGGGAGCAGAGGCAGCGGCCTAAATAGATTCGATCCCCGGTCCGGGAAGTTCACCAAGTTTAAGAGCGGAACCAAAAGGCAAAATCCAATTAGTAATAATGTAATATTCGCTCTCTGTGAAGACCGGGAGCAAAATGTGTGGGTAGGAACCGAAGACGGTCTTGACCTTTACAGCCCTAAGCTGGATGGCTTCATACAATTCAAGCATAGCGCTAGTAATCCGCGAAGCATCAGTAATAATGTCATCAACAGTATCTATGAGGATAGCCGGGGTAATTTGTGGGTAGGCACTTCGGGAGGTTTAAACCTTATGGACCGGAAGAGCAAAACATTCAGGATTTGGACGGAACAGCAGGGCCTACCTGATAATACAATCAAAGCTATCCTGGAAGATAGGCAGGGGAATCTCTGGCTAAGTACCAACAAGGGGCTGGTATGCTTTAAAGTCAAACAAAATACTTTCAAAGTATACACCACCGCCGATGGTCTTCAAGCCGAAGAGTTTAATGCAGGGGCAGCTCACAGAAGTGCGGACGGGACCATGTATTTCGGTGGGATTAACGGAATCAATATTTTTCACCCGGAAAAATTAAAATCGAATACTGTTCCGCCAGCGGTTGTTTTAACAGACTTTCAACTTTTCAATAAATCAGTTGCCGTTGGCGAGGATAGCTCTCCTCTGGAGGCCCATATTGCTGAAGCAAAGGAGGTAAGACTATCCTATGATCAGTCCATGTTCAGTTTTGAGTTCGCCGCCTTAAACTATTCCAGTCCGGAGAAAAACCAATATGCCTACAAGCTAGACGGTTTCGATAAAGATTGGAACGACGTAGGCACCAAGCGTTTTGCTACTTATACAAATATTCCTCCCGGCGAATATGTTTTCCAGGTAAAGGCTGCTAATAATGACGGCGTCTGGACCGGAAACAGTGCATCAGTGAAAGTAATTATCACTCCTCCATTCTGGATGACCTGGTGGTTTGCACTTCTGGCGGTTACAGCTGTGGTGGGTGGAGCCTGTTCTTATTATCTATTTAGAGTAAGAGCATTAAAGCGTCAACAAGCTTATCTTGAAAGGGAGGTTCACGAACGCACGCTGGAGATTGCTAATCAGGCAGAACACCTCCAGAATATGAACGAGGAGTTGCAGGTTCAGTCCGAGGAATTGCTGGTGCAGACTGAAGAAGCGACTAAAGCCCGTGAGGAGGCTGAAAAGGCGAATCAGGCTAAAAGTACTTTTTTGGCTACAATGAGTCACGAGATCAGAACGCCGATGAATGGCGTCCTGGGAATGGCGTCTTTGCTGTGCGAAACGAAGCTCGATGCTGAGCAAAGGGAGTACGCGGAGACCATTAAGAACAGCGGCGATGCGCTTTTAAGTGTGATCAATGATATTCTCGATTTCTCTAAAATTGAATCAGGTAGCTTAGAGCTTGATCCTCATGACTTTGATCTGCGCCATACAATAGAGGAAGTACTCGATCTGTTTGCAGGAAAAGTAGCCGAGACAGGCATAGATCTGGTGAGTTATATTGATCCCCGAATTCCGACGCACATTGTAGGAGACGGCACCAGGCTTCGACAGGTGCTTATTAACCTTGTGGGGAATGCCATCAAGTTTACTGCGAAAGGGGAGGTGTTCCTGGGCGTTACATTTAAAAATGATTTTGGTAGCGACCAGGCAGTTATTGAGTTTGAAGTAAGAGATACCGGTATCGGAATTCCAGAGGAAAAGATATCGAGATTATTCAAAGCCTTTTCACAAGTTGATTCGTCGACTACCCGCCGTTTTGGTGGAACCGGACTAGGACTGGTCATAAGCGAACGTTTAGTGCAACTGATGGGCGGGAGAATATCCGTGGCAAGTGCACAAGGCAAAGGCACCACCTTTTCTTTTGATATCCTGGTTGGGAAAAGTGGCCTGGTAGAGCCCGCTACAGATGATTATCTGTTTATCAATAGCTCTACCAAGCGTATTTTGGTAGTAGACGATAATGGAACAAACCTGCGTATCTTAAAAATACAATTGGAGCAATGGTTATTCAAGGTAGAAACGGCAGCAAGCGGTAAAGAAGCACTGGAAAGATTATCTTCCGGCGCAGAATTTGACTTAATAATTTCGGACATGCAGATGCCTGAAATGGACGGAGTCGAGTTTAGTCGTAAGCTTAAGGCAGAACACGGCAACTTGCCAATAGTGCTTTTGAGTTCTGTCGGTGATGAAAGTCGGCGGAAATACCCGGATCTATTTGCCGCAATTCTTACCAAACCTGTAAAACAGCATCAATTGGCCCGGGTAATTAAACAATGCCTGCATGCCGTCGAAAGGGCTGCGGTAGTAGAGCCGACACGCGTGAATGTCCTTCAAGAGAACTTCGCCTCTTCCAACCCCTTGAATATTCTTATTGCGGAAGACAATCTGATCAATCAGAAATTGATTATCCGTGTGCTAAATAAATTGGGGTATGAGCCGGAGCTAGCCGTAAATGGACGAGAAGCAGTGGATGCTCTCAAGCAGAAGACATTTGATTTAGTTTTGATGGATGTTCAAATGCCGGAAATGGATGGCCTTGAGGCTACAAGGGTGATCAGGAAGGATTTGGAGCTGCAGCCCACTATTGTTGCTATGACAGCTAATGCCATGGTGGAAGACAAGGAAGCTTGTTTTGCGGCTGGAATGGACGAATATATTTCCAAACCGATTAAGATGGAGGAGCTTCTGAAAGTTTTGGAAGCGGTGTCCCACAAGAATAGTGTAAAGAGAGCCGGTTAAACAATCCCAAGGATTTGAACCACTCCCCTCCCAGGAGTGGTTTTTTATTATTGTTCTTACTAAACCTTCATGCCGGTATCCATTCCAACTTACACACACACACACACACACACATGAAAAAGCTCTTGTTGACATTATTGGTTGTGGCATCTGGGATCCTGGCAACTAATGCTCAATCATCCCGCACCTATCGGGATGAAAGAGGCGAATACCACTACGAAACGCGCGAGCGTCGGGTTTGGATACCGGAACAACGAGTTGGAGGAATTCTGGGGGTAGGAAGTCGGACTATTCCGGGACACTATGAAATGCGGAATGAACAGGTAAAGGTTTACCATGACGACCGTAATCGGCACGATCAGGATTATCGATTCAGGCAACAAGGCTCGGAGGGAAAGCATCCTCATGGAATGCCGCCCGGACAACGGAAGAAGCTGAATAACGGAAATTCTTCATGGACTGATACGCGAGGCGGTAGGTACGAGCAGGATCGTTACCTAAGTGATCATTACCAGAATGATTACAAAAAATTGAATGGGAAAGTTGAAAAGGGTAATAATGGGAAGGGGAAGAAGGGTAAAAATTAAATCCTTTGGGTACTGATTCCAAATAAAAAAAGCTCCTCTGGAGCTTTTTTTATTTCATAGAATTTAAACTTCTTCTAGTTTTTCGCCTGTAACGGTTTCTTTGATTCGAGCTTCAAGCTCGTCCATAAGATCTGGGTTGTCGAGAATCAGTTGCTTAACGGCATCGCGTCCCTGTCCTAATTTGGTATCGCCATAGCTAAACCAGGAGCCGGATTTGCGGATGATTTCAAAATCAACTCCCAGGTCAATGATTTCACCTGCCTTAGAAATTCCTTCACCGAACATGATATCAAACTCAGCAACACGGAAAGGAGGGGCCACCTTGTTTTTAACAATCTTCACTTTTACCCTGTTTCCTGATACTTCATCAGAATCTTTAATCTGAGAGATCCGACGAACGTCTAAACGTACAGATGCATAGAATTTCAAGGCATTACCACCAGTTGTTGTCTCCGGATTACCGAACATAACACCGATCTTATCACGCAACTGGTTGATAAAGATACAGCAGCATCCTGTTTTCGAGATCGTACCTGTAAGCTTACGTAAGGCCTGCGACATCAAACGCGCCTGCAAGCCCATTTTGGAGTCGCCCATTTCACCTTCAATCTCACCCTTAGGTACCAAAGCGGCAACAGAGTCAATTACAATAATATCGATAGCTCCTGAACGAATAAGGTTGTCTGCGATTTCCAGTGCCTGTTCTCCGTTATCTGGTTGGGATATTAAAAGGTTTTCAATATCAACGCCCAGTTTTTTAGCATAAAATTTATCAAATGCGTGTTCTGCATCAATGAATGCTGCAATACCGCCTTTTTTCTGCGCTTCAGCAATTGCATGAATGGCAAGAGTCGTTTTACCGGAAGATTCAGGTCCGTAAATCTCAATAACCCGTCCTTTTGGTAATCCACCTATTCCCAATGCGATGTCTAAACCGATAGAGCCGGTAGAAATAGCATCAATAGGCTCAACGGCTGCGTCTCCCAGCTTCATCACCGTGCCTTTACCGTAGGATTTCTCCAGTTTATCAAGAGTAAGCTGTAAAGCTTTTAGTTTGTCTGCGTTGCTCATTATTTTAGTTAAACTATTGCGAAGATATACAATAAATAGAAAAATGCTAAAAATTTTATCAAAATATTTTAGCGGAATTTCAACAATAAAATTATTCTTTTACTTCGAACTTTTTTAGGACTGTTGAAAGTTTTTTAGCTTGTTGACGCTGCTTTAATTCCTTTGCCTTTTTTCGCTCTAGGGACTCTGCTTTTCGCAGCGCGGTAGCGGTTTGTTGTTGGGAGAAGAACTTGCAAAAATGCGTGATTGGGCAACTATCACACTTTGGACTTCGGGCTACACAAATGTATCGGCCATGTAGGATAAGCCAGTGATGGGAGTGACGTATCGTTTCTTCCGGCAGGTATTTCACTAATTGTTTTTCTACCGCCAGCGGCGTTGTTGCGTTGTTTGTTAGCCCCAGCCGGTTGGCCACGCGGAATACATGAGTATCAACGGCGAGGGCCGGTGCTTCAAATACAATAGAGGTGATGACATTTGCTGTTTTTCTTCCAACACCGGGGAGCTTTTGCAGGTCCTCCATAGAAGAGGGGACCTCTCCATTAAATTCCTCAACCAGTATTTTGGCCATACCTGCCAGGTGTTTTGCTTTATTGTTGGGATAACTTACCGAGCGGATATATTGAAAAATTTCTTCCACGCTCCCTGCTGCAAGGGCGAAAGCATCTGGAAAACGTTCGAAAAGTTTCGGAGTAATCTGGTTGATCCGCTTATCCGTGCATTGCGCGGATAAGATCACCGCCACCAGGAGTTCGTATGGGTTTGTATAGTTAAGCTCCGTTTTTGCATCGGGGCTATTTTTTGAAAAATAGTCTACGAAAGCGTGGAAGCGCTCTTTTTTTAGCATGGGAAATTAAAAATTATCAAGAAGATGACGCCTTCTGTTACCGGCAGTCATTAAGCTTCCCAAAATAAACGAAAATCGAGCGCTATTTATATGTGATCACCCGATTTTGTTCTCCAATTAACGGAGTCCTATAGATTATTTTAACGGGTAGTCCATCGCTGTTGTACTCGTAGCTAATGTCCCTGATTACCTCAATGTTTGTTTGTCCGTTAATGAAAGTAGTCATTTTGAGGCGAACGGGGTTATGCCGCGAAACAATGAAGCTACTGAGCTTATTCGGGATAACTCCAGTGTTCTTATAAAGATAATAGAAGGGGTTGGGTTTATTGTCGTACGATATTTCGATTTCGGTTTTATTTGTGATTAGAGGAGGAAACGGAAGGCTGGTGCCTGCAGACGAATATTCGATTATTTTCGTCAAGTCACCACTCGTGTTGTATAGGAAGTGTTTTTTTACCGAGCGTTGGTTGGGAGCATAGCTGAAAGAAGCTATAGAATCTAATCGCTTGTCGGTGTAGGAGTAGTGATCAGCAGGGATGCCTGTCAGAAGCGAGGTCGTTATAGTACCAGGGACTGGTTCACCAGACTGAGATGATTCTTTCCGATAGGATTTGATAAATAGGGTGTCTATTATTCGTCCAGTCACTTTATCATTTGCCCAGATATAAGAACTTTTCTCGAGTTTCTCATTAAAAATATAAGTGGAGGATTGATTAGCAGGATCGAATCGAATAGCCAGGCTGTCTTTTTGATGGCTCCTGGATCCGGCAATTCTGCCCGCGCCCGTATAGAAAAAAATCTCATTTCCAATGGACACCAGTTTGTCCCCCTCGTAATTAAAATCTCCAATTCCGGAGATAGATGCAATTTTTACCCGGGAAAAATCAGTCTGCGTATCGCGGTCTTTTGAGCAAGAGGCGAAAATGACGGCAAAAAGGGGAATAAGGATTTTAAGTTTTTTCAAGACTTTTATTTTCGTTTAAGTTTAAAGCGAAAATAAAAAATTTTAAAAACAGAAGAAATGAGTCTGTTAGATGTGAATTTTAAGAGTTTCTTTTTTGTACCACCTGTGTAGGCTAAACCCGGGTGCAGTGGATACCGGCCGGCGGTTAAGGCCTGCAGGCGTATGAACGGAACACGGGACGACAGTTTTTTATTGCAGCCAGCTCGTTTTCTAAAAAATTACTCTGAAAGTCTTTTGGAATAGGTGAGGATGCGCTCGATGGTTAAGGGATGCGGCTGTCGGATTTCTTTGTTCAGCTCTTCCTGAATGGATGAATAAAAAGCTTCGTCATCTTCAGAAAGTTTGCAGGATGGTTCATCTATAGAATTTTCCAGAAAAATCTGGCTAAGGTCGTGAGTAGAAAGTTGAAACATAAGCAACGCCGTTTAAATCGTTAATAAATATATGAAATAAACGGCGTTGCTTTTGAAATTATTTTATTCCCCCGAACTTTTTTTAGAAAGTTCTTTGCAGTTTCAGACTGTGCTCTTTTGAATCCATCATCTTACGCAAGTTGTTTAATGCGTAACGCATGCGGCCAAGGGCGGTGTTAATACTTACGTTGGTGATATCTGCAATCTCTTTAAAGCTCATATCGCCGTAGTGTCGCATAATCAGTACTTCTTTCTGTTCTGAAGGCAGTAATTGGATCATTGCCTTGAGATCTTTGTGTGTTTGATCGCGCACCATTTTTTCTTCAATACTTTCGTCGTAGAAACCAAGTACATCAAAGATGTCGAAACCGTCGCCGTTGGTGATAACCGGAGTACGTTTATCCTTCCGGAAGTGGTCAATAACCAGGTTGTGCCCGATACGAAGTACCCATGGTAAAAACTTACCTTCTTCGTTGTACTTACCTGCCTTTAATGTGTTGATTACCTTTATAAAAGTATCTTGGAAAATATCTTCAGCTAAGTGCTCGTCTTTAACCAGCATATAGATTGAAGTGTAAATTTTAGATTTGTGTCTGCGGATCAGTTCCTCTATCGCGGACTCGTTACCTGCAATGTACAGGTGCACCAACTCCTGATCGTTTTTCTCTTTATATAACATAGGACTCCCTCTTTTTAAATTTCCCCTTAAAAAAAATAGTAAAATTTGTTAAGTAGAGTTTCTTCCTATAAGCTATCCCCTCGTTTAATAATGTGTATGTTGTGTGTGTTACTGTATATCAAATTTAATTATATAATATTAAATGTGCAAACATTTATTTGAAAATCTTTACGTTATTGATGGTATTTTTGCCGTTCATTAACATATAAACATTTGACTGCTTTTTGCTATTAATGTTTAACGAAGAAAGAAAATAGTTTACTACGGATTTCATGAGTATAGAAGACAAAGATCCCAAACGAAATATACTAATCAAAGGCGCACGTGTCCACAATCTAAAAAACATTGATGTTGCTATCCCGAAAAATAAGCTGGTGGTCATCACTGGTATGTCAGGCTCGGGTAAGTCGTCGTTGGCCTTCGATACGCTATATGCAGAGGGGCAGCGGAGATACGTGGAGAGTCTTTCTTCTTATGCACGGCAATTCATGGGCCGCATGAACAAGCCGGATGTAGACTACATCAAGGGAATCGCGCCGGCTATAGCTATTGAGCAAAAAGTTATTACGAGCAATCCGCGTTCAACGGTGGGGACCTCTACCGAGATTTACGATTACCTGAAGTTGCTTTTTTCCAGAATAGGGAGAACGTTTTCGCCTGTATCGGGTAGGGAGGTGAAGAAGGATAACGTCACCGACGTAGTCAATTTTGTAGTGTCGTTGCCAGAGGATACGAGTGTCACGATTTTTTGTCCCTTACACCCGCATAACAACCGGGCGATCAAGGAAGAACTCGCAGTTCTTTTGCAAAAAGGTCTCCAGCGGGTTTATTATAAAGGTTCCCTTTCGCGGATCGAAGATCTGCTGGAGGATAGCGAGCTCAAAAATGAGAAGCTGGCCGATCCGGACACAGTTCGAATTGTGATCGACAGGATCAGCGTGAACCAGGAAGAAGAGACATTGAGCCGTATTGCAGATTCAGCCCAGACAGCCTTTTTCGAAGGCAAGGGTGATTGTTTTGTGGAAGAAAACGGCAACACGCACTTCTTCTGCGATCGCTTCGAGTTGGACGATATCCGGTTCGAGGAACCCAGTCCGAATTTTTTTAGCTTCAACAATCCCTACGGCGCGTGCCGTCGGTGTGAAGGCTATGGAAAGGTAATTGGGATAGATGAGGACCTGGTGGTTCCGGATAAAAGCAAGTCGGTGTACGACGGAGCTATTGCTCCCTGGCGGGGTGAAAAAATGCGGGAGTGGCTCGACGAGCTGTTGAAGAGTGCCCTCAAATTCGACTTTCCGGTTCACCGTTCGTACAATCAGTTAACAGAGAAGCAACGGGAATTGCTCTGGACAGGTAACAAGTATTTCAGGGGACTCGACGCCTTTTTTAAGCACCTGGAGGAACAAACCTATAAGATTCAGTACAGGGTTATGTTGTCACGTTACCGGGGCAAGACTACCTGTCCCGACTGTAAAGGCAGCCGTTTAAGAAAGGACGCCTCTTATGTTAAAATCGCAGGAAAATCAATTACTGATATAGTATTGATGCCGCTAGACCATGGGCTGGAGTTTTTTCAGTCGCTCGAACTTTCTGCTAACGAGTCAAAAATTGCTAAACGTTTATTAACCGAAATAACGAACAGGATTAAGTTTTTGAACGACGTAGGCCTCAGCTACCTTACACTGAACCGCTTGTCGAACACTTTGTCAGGAGGTGAATCTCAACGTATTAATCTGGCTACTTCACTCGGGAGCTCTTTGGTGGGATCTGTTTACGTGCTCGACGAGCCCAGCATCGGTTTGCACCCTCGTGATACTCACCGATTAATAGGTGTTTTAAAATCCTTACGGGATGTAGGTAATACCGTGTTGGTGGTGGAGCACGAGGAAGAGGTGATGAAGTCAGCCGACCATTTGATTGATATTGGCCCGGCCGCGGGGACACATGGTGGTAACTTGATGTTTGAAGGTGATTACCAACAGATAATAAAGGATGAGGCCAGCCTTACCGGAAAGTATCTGAGTGGGAAAGAGCGGATCGAGATCCCGGCAAGCAGAAGAAAGTGGAACGACTTTGTGGAAGTAAAGGGAGCCAGAGAAAATAATCTGAAGAATATTGATGTGAAGTTCCCGCTGAACGTGTTCACTTGTGTAACCGGCGTTTCGGGTTCAGGGAAGACATCGCTGGTGAAAAGAATATTGCAGCCCGCCATTCAGAAAGCAATCGGCAACTATTCGGGAGAGCAAACAGGTGCTTATGATGAGTTAGTTGGCGATTATGATAAGATCCAGCAGGTAGAGCTGGTAGATCAAAATCCGATCGGGCGCTCTTCACGGTCTAATCCCGTCACCTATGTGAAAGCCTGGGACGAGATTCGCAACCTGTATGCCGCTCAGGCATCTGCGAAAGCAGCCGGATTAAAACCTGCAGCTTTCTCTTTCAACGTGGAAGGAGGGCGATGCGACGTATGCCAGGGCGAAGGCGAGGTGAAGATCGAGATGCAATTTATGGCCGACATCTTCCTGCCTTGCGAAGCCTGTGCTGGTAGGCGTTTTAAACAGCATGTGCTGGATGTGACCTACAAAGAAAAGAGCGTATCGGAAGTTCTTGATCTTACCATTGATGAAGCGCTGGATTTCTTCAAAGAGGAGCCTAAGATTTTAGGCAAAATTCAACCGCTAGCAGATGTAGGGCTGGGATATGTGCACCTTGGACAATCTTCCAATACCCTTTCAGGTGGTGAGGCTCAACGAATAAAGCTGGCGTCGTTCCTGATAAAAGGAAATAACAGCAGCAAAACGCTGTTCGTTTTTGACGAACCAACTACAGGGCTGCATTTTCACGACATCAAGAAATTGCTTAAATCTTTCAATGCTTTACTCGATCAGGGAAATACAATCATCGTCATTGAACACAATATGGATGTAATAAAGTGTGCCGACTGGGTCATTGATATTGGTCCTGAAGGAGGTGACAGAGGAGGGGAGCTGGTGTTCGAAGGTGTACCGGAAGATTTAGTGAAGCAGAAGAAATCCTACACGGGTAAATTCCTTAAAGATCATCTGAAGTAGTCAAAAAAGTAGCCTATCAATACTATATACTTTATATTTTTGTAGCTTTGAAGTCTGGATAGAGCTTGCATGAATATAAAGGAAGAACAAGAGCCTGTACGGGTGGTGGCTGTGATTGCTGAAAAACCGAAAACAACGGTCAAAGTAAAATGGGTGCTGTCTTTAGTTTCCCTGCTTATACTGGTGTTAGCCATCGACTTACTGTGGAATAACGTTCCGGAGTTCAAAGAATATTTTGACGAGATACCCCTTTCTTTTTATTATTTCCTCGCTGCCGGATTCGTTTTTGCGATGATTGACGGTGCTATTGGCATGTCTTATGGAGTTACCTCGACAGCCTTTAGTTTATCCATGGGAGTACCTCCTGCTTCTGCCAGCACTGCTGTCCACCTCTCCGAGATCCTGAGTAACGGTATCGCCGGAGTGATGCATTACAAAATGGGAAATGTAAACCGAAAACTATTCTGGCTGCTGGTGATTCCCGGCATCATAGGTTCGGTGACGGGCGCCTATCTTTTATCTTCTCTGGAGCATTATAGTAATTATACAAAACCGGTAGTCTCCCTATATACGCTGATCCTAGGCATTGTTATTCTCCGGAAGGCTTTTCAGATTGTGCGGAGGAAAAAGGTAGTTGCAGAAAAAATCAAAAATATAAGGGGATTGGGATTGTTTGGGGGCTTTGTAGACGCCGTAGGCGGTGGCGGCTGGGGTTCCATCGTTTTATCGACACTTATTGCCGGGGGACGGCATGCACGGTTTTCGCTCGGAGCAGTGAAAGCTTCCCGTTTTTTTGTGGCTTTTATGAGTTCACTGACTTTTATTACGATGCTGGATTACCTTCGCTGGGACGCAGTTGCAGGCCTGGTTATCGGAAGCGCAGTAGCGTCACCAATAGCCGCAAAAGTGGCGAATCGTATTTCAGCAAAATCAATTATGGTAGCAGTAGGAATCATCGTAATTCTGGCCAGTTCCCGAAATATCATCAAGTTTTTAATGAGTTTCTTATAATGTTTGCCTCGTTGTGGCGAACCCTTTTTGACATAGAACTTACGCTAATGTTCCGTAAGTTTGGCAGATAATGAAAGAGCAATCAAGACTTATACGAAATCAGACTGAACGCACCCACAACCGTGAGCATTCAGTTCCATTATACCTTACTTCCAGCTTCATTTTTGACGATGCGGAGCAGGGACGCGCTATTTTTGCGGATGAACAGGAAGGGAACATCTACTCCCGCTATTCCAACCCAAATACTACCGAGTTTATTAATAAGGTTTGCGATCTGGAAGGCGCAGAAGCCGGACTAGCTTTCTCATCAGGTATGGCCGCCATATTTGCATCATTAGCCGGCCTGCTTAAGAGTGGAGATCATATCATTGCGTGCCGTTCTGTTTTTGGCTCTACCCACCAATTGCTCAATCAGTTGTTCCCTCGTTGGGGAATTACCCATACTTACGTTGATGCAGCAGATCCCGATGGTTGGGAAGCAGCGATTCGACCTGAGACAAAAATGATCTTTCTTGAGACGCCCTCTAACCCTGGCCTTGAGCTGGTAGACCTCGAGTGGTTGGGTAGTCTCAAGAAAAAGTATCCCCATATCCTTATCAATATCGATAATTGCTTCGCAACGCCTTATTTGCAAAAGCCGCTGCAATACGGTATCGACCTGGTGGTACATTCAGCAACAAAATACATGGACGGGCAGGGACGTGTTCTGGGAGGCGTAGTTGCCGGAAAGGCTGAAATCATAAAGGAGCTGATGTTCTTTATCCGCCATACAGGTCCTGCAATGTCGGCTTTTAATGCCTGGCTGCTATCCAAAAGCCTAGAAACGCTCACGCTTCGCATGGACAGGCATTGCAATAATGCCCTGAAGCTTGCGCAGATGCTGGAGGAACATCCGGAGGTGGAAGTGGTAAGATACCCGCATCTGCCTTCACACCCGCAGTACGAGTTAGCTAAGAAGCAGATGAAGCAGGGAGGTGGGATTGTTACCTTCATTATCAAGGGAGGTTTTGATCGCGCTAAGCGATTTATAGATGCCTTGCAGATGATTCTTTTCACGTCCAACCTGGGCGATTCTCGTTCAATTGCTACGCACCCGGCTTCCACCACCCATTCGAAGCTAAGTGAAGAGGAAAGAGGTTTGATCGGAATTCAGCCCGGTTCAATTCGGATTTCAGTCGGACTGGAGGATGCAGAAGATATTATTGAAGATGTTAGACAGGCTTTAGAAAACTCGAAATAATGAAAATAGAATTAAAAAGAGTTAATGATGCGGTGCACTTTGAAGCATCAGGCATGGGCGATGTAAAGGTGCAAATTGACGGATCTCCGGAAATCGGAGGACAAGGGTTGGGAGTTCGCCCGATGGAGCTGGTGCTGATGGCACTTGGTTCTTGCAGTTCCCTGGATTTAATCTCTATCTTGAAAAAGCAACGCCAGGAAATTACAGGTTTCGATGTAACAGTGGATGGGCAGCGGGCAGACGTGGTGCCAGCAGTGTTTACCAAGGTCCATATGACTTTTGATATCAGTGGTAATGTCGATCAGACTAAAGCTGAGAAAGCTGCGGAGCTGGCGGTTAAGAAATACTGTTCAGTTCATGATATGCTGGCAGCAGCAGGGGTTGAAGTAACTTACGAGGTCAACATAAAGAGTTAACTATTCAGAGTGCAGGTGGTAGTACTACCTGCGCTTTTAAGGCTTTCCTGCCACCTCCCGTTCCGCTTCTTTCTCCTCCGATTTCTTTTTGAGGAATTCCAGGTTCCAGATCCTTTCTGCTTTTCTTCCAATCAGCCAAAATGAAATAGCTAATATGCCGAAGAAAATTGCTTTGTCGGTGATGTCCCAGAAGTATTCAAAGTAGCGGGTGTAAATGTTGATCAGGAGGAACGTAATCCCAAATTCTCTTGCAACAGAGTCCTTTTTCTTCAGTCCGTAAAGCATAAAGCCCAGAGACACCAGGGCTGAAATGATCCCATAGTAGAAAATCTGCGTTTGCTTAATCTGCAGCCAATCTTCCAGGTTTCCGAAATTTCCGAATATCGAAAGCAGCCAAAGCGATACAAACAGGTAGAACAGGCCGATAACGTAGGTGAGGGTAGAGAACTGAGCGAGTCGCGGTTTTGTTCCGAGAAAACGGCCAATTAAAGCAATGAAGGCTCCAAAAAAGACGAAACGTAATGGATAGTTCATCCGCAGAAAGTAATCGCCCCATTTCGTTTGATACCCGGTCTCGGTACCGAACCAACTACCCAGTGATATCAGCGCAAAGGCCCAGATTAGCTGCGAGTTGAACTTGTAGGCCAAGCTTCCGTAGACAAAAACCGACAGTAAGAACAAAATTGAAAAATGGCCCGACCCATTATCAAGCGCCTTGCCAAGAAATGCGATGCTGCTAGCCGTGAAAAGGACACCGATAAAAATCGTCGCTTCATTGCTAAACAGCCTTTCCGGATTCGTCTGCTTTCTTTTTTGTCCCAGGTAGTAGAACCAGCCGGCAAGGCCCGCACAAATTATGCTGATTAAAATATCCGGCGTGTCGGAAAGCTTCTCGAGCAGTCGAAGCACTTCATCGTCTATAACCAGGGAAGCAAAGGCAATTAAGCCACAAGCAAGGGCAATCCAAAAAGAATACTGAGCTAAGCGTCGCCAGTCGAACTGTTTGATATCATACGAATCAAGAAGTTGCTGTGCTTTGGGTTCGTCGACCAGTCCCTCCTTTTTCCAGTGCGAAATAATTTGATTCAGGAACTCGGCTTCCTGCTTATCCAGATTAAGTTTACCCACGGCTTAAATGTCAACGCCCAAGTTACACTTTTTATCTAAGTAAGTCCAGTACGGCTTCTTTATCCAGCTGTATTTGGTGCTTAAGTTCGTCGATGGAGTCGAAACGTTTGTCCTCTCGAATGAAGTGATAGAAATACACTTTCAGGTATTGTCGGTAGATTTCCTGATCGAAATTGAAGATATTAACCTCAATGTTTCGCGTCATGCCGCTGATGGTAGGTCGTGTTCCGATATAAGCCATAGCGTCCAAAAGATCAGATTTAGATCCCGGTGTTTTCGGGTCTATCACTTCTACTTTTACCGCGTAGATGCCATCGGCAGGAATGAGCTTGTAGGTCTCTTCAATCAATAAGTTCGCGGTAGGAAAGCCCATCTGACGACCCAGACGATCACCTTTGATCACTTTTCCTGTCAGGTAGAATGGGTAGCCAAGGAAGTCGGCCGCCGTTTGCACATCGCCCTTCGACAGGGCATTCCGGATCTGAGTTGAACTTACGGCTACTTCATGGATGTCTTGCTCGGGAATTTCCTCCACCTCAAAACCGTACTCTGCAGCGTACTTTTGTAAATGGCTCAGATCGCCCTGGCGGTCCTTCCCGAACCGGTGATCGTAACCTATAATGATCCTTTTAGTGCCTATTTTTTCTACCAGCACCTGCTGGATGTACGTTTCTGCTGACAAGTTGGAAAAGTCGCGGGTGAAGGGTGTGATGATAAGGTGGTCCACGCGGAGTTGTTCCAGCAGTTCAGCTTTTTCAGTAATGGTGGTAAGGAGTTTTAAGCTGGCGTCCTGCGGGTTGATGATCATCCGCGGATGCGGGAAGAAGGTAAGTATCACGCTTTCTCCACCCGTTTCTGCCGCTACCTCAGTAAGACGATTGATAATTTTTTTATGGCCGAAGTGAACTCCATCAAAAGTTCCAATGGTGACTACGGCATTCTCAAGTTTTTGAAACTCGTCTATGTGATGATAAACTTTCATGTTGCCAGGGCAAACTTATTTGTGGATTATCCTTCAGAAACTTCTTTGTCTTTTTCTTTGAGGCTTCTGATGTGATTCACCAGCTCCATAACTTCAAATGCATGCTCTATCATAAAGTCGCCGCTTCTGGTTCGACACAGCTTAGAGAGGTAAGCACCCGAGTTTAACGTTTTTCCGAAGTCGAAGATGAGCGAACGGATATAAGTTCCCTTGCTGCAGACAACCCTGAAGTCAACTTCCGGCAATTCAATTCTGGTTATTTCAAACGCGGAGATGGTTACCTGCCGGCTTTTAATCTCTACAGCTTCGCCGCGGCGGGCTTTGAGGTACAAGCGTTCCCCTCCAACTTTCACCGCCGAATGTGCAGGAGGAAATTGCTCAATCTCGCCCAGGAACCTGCAGCAATTTGCTCTTATAACTTCTTCCGTCAGGTGTTCTGTGGGATAGGTCTCATCTACTTCGGTTTCCAGGTCGTAAGAAGGGGTAGTTGCACCGAGAATCATCGTGCCGGTATATTCTTTCTCCTGGGCCTGATATTCGTCTATCTTCTTCGTGAGCTTGCCCGTACAGATGATCAGGAGCCCCGTAGCCAAAGGGTCCAGCGTTCCTGCATGCCCTACTTTCAGCTTCAGGGGTTTGAATGAATTCCTAAGCTTACTCACCACATCAAAGCTTGTCCAATGGTAGGGCTTGTTAACGAGCAGTAGCTCCCCTCCAGTAAAATCAAACTCTTTAAATTTCAAATCACCCACTTCTATCAGTATAAAATAAATAGACAGCCTTACATCACTTCCAGGCTATGTCCGGAAAAAATAAAGGCAAGAAGAATAAGTCCTACAATAATCCTGTACCAGCCAAAGATCTGGAATCCCTTTTTCTGCAGGAAAGTTATAAAAGAGCGAATCGCAAGAAGCGCTACAATAAAAGCTACTACATTTCCAATTATCAGGACCTGTATGTCGTCTCCTGAAATGCTATAACCGTCGCTATAGAAGTCGTACAGCTTTTTAGCAGTTGCCCCAAACATGGTCGGGATGGCGAGGAAGAAAGAAAATTCCGCGGCAGTGGTCCGCGTAAGCTTTTCACTCATTCCACCAATGATGGTAGAGGCAGACCGGGAAGTTCCGGGAATCATTGCTAAACATTGAAAGAGACCGATAGAGAAAGCCTTTTTGTAGGAGACACCTTCAGCGTTATCAATTTTCGCCTTATCCCCCAAAAACTTGTCAATGTAAACCAGAACAATTCCGCCTACGAGCAAAGCTATGGCAACTGTCTGCGGACTTTCCAGTAGCTCGTCCACTTTATCAGAGAAAAGAACTCCGGCAATGATAGAGGGAATAAACGCGACAAAAAGCTTAAAATAAAAGTCGAGCGTTTGAAAGAATCTTTTCCAGTAAAGGACGATGACTGAAAGAATTGCGCCCAGTTGAATGGCGACCGTAAAGAACTTCACAAACTCATTCGACTGGATCCCCATCAGGGAGGAGGCGATGATCATGTGACCAGTTGATGAAACCGGTAGAAATTCGGTAAGCCCTTCTATAATCGCCAGGATGATGGCTTCAATAATACTCATCCTTAATTAGTCCTTTTTCTTTAAGATGGCAAAAAAACCAATAGTAAATCCTAAAAGAACAACAATTGGAGCCAGTACTATTTTTCGGAAGCTGTAAATATCGGTATCGCCCATCATCAGGATAAAGCCTAGTACTACCACTGCAATGCAGATGAGCAACAAGCGGTAGTTTGATTTTCCAAATACAAACTGAACAGGTGTACGTTCTGTATCAGTTGAAGTTTTTCTTATTGCCATTATCTGTATAGGTCGTAAATTTTTAAACGTAAATATTTGCTTACCGCGAAGTAAGTGCTGAGTCCTGAAATTAAAATTCCCATTCCAATAACTCCCAGGAATACGATGATGAATTCGAACCAGCTGGTCAGGATCACCAGTTCAGGAATCTGTTGCTGAGCCAGGTACAAGGTTCCAAGGAGCAGAATAATTGCGATGAGACCGCCCAATAAACCATGAAGCACACCATAACCGATGAAGGGCGCTCTAATGAAGTTTTTGGTTGCTCCCACCAATTGCATACTCTTAATTAAAAATCGCTGCGAGTAAATTGCCAGCCGGATAGTATTATTTATGAGCGCTACGGCGATGATAAGTAAAGTAGCAGCAAAGGCCAGAATTATTAGTCCAATTACCTTGATGTTTTGATTCACCATATCGATAAGTGAGCGTTGATAAATCACCTCTTTCACCATCGGGTTTTTCGTTAGCTGATTGCTGAAAGACTGAATACTTGCGTTATTTGCATATTCTTCCTTCAGGTAGACATCGATAGAGGACAGCAATGGATTATATCCCAGGAATTCCAGAAAATCTTCACCCAAATCTTTCTGCAGATTTTTTGCCGCAATTTCTTTACTCACATACTGTGTTTTTAACACATATCCATGGTTGTTTAGCTGTTTCTGCAGTGCTAACACGTCTACCTCTTTGGTGCCATCGCTCATGATAATGTTTAATACGATGTTCTCTTTTACATACTTCGAAAGGTTTCTGGCGTGAACCAAAATCAATCCAAGCAAGCCTATCATTAACAAAACCAATGCAATGCTGATGACCGTAGAGATGTAAACGGGTTTAGTTTTTTTCGAAGAAGTGCTTCCTTCAAATTCTTCCATAGTGCCTATTTAATATGCGAAAATAAATATTTAAGCCTATAAACGTAAAAAAGACTCGATTTATGTGTGTTAATTAAAGTTAAATAAGGCCCACCAATAAAAGGGGGCGGTTTGCAGGAGAAATTCGAGCACCCCATTAAATCCTGGAAATATGAAGCCATTTTCCCATAATTAAATTCAGGACTGCCTGGGGTTCCCCCTTTGGACGTCCACCACTCGGGCCGGTAAGCAAATTACAGCATAGTATAAAAATAAAGGAGAGGCTGTTTAGCTCTCTCCTTTATTAAAGTGACTGATTTTAACCGCTCTTATTCAATCTTGATATCGTACGAGCCATTTAGGGCTGCTTTCGCATCGTTATATAAACTTACGTTAGATGTTTTACTGATAATAATCTTGCCATTTGTACGGGTAGCAGTCGCTAATTTCGACAGGTCGGCCGCTCCCAGCAGTTTATTGACCTGGAACATAATCACTCCGATGTAAGTGTTTCTTCCAACATTAATATTGGAAACGTGCGCTTTTAATGTCGCCGCATCGTTAAAGTAGAGCTCTACGGGAATTTTATTTCCGGAATTAGGAGAGGTAACTTCTGCTTTTAAGACCAGCGGATCTTTCGTGGCAGAAGGGGCAATCTCAATCTCTGCTGTTACTTCGTCGAACTTTGTTAGCCGAGGAAAGGTAATTTCAATGAAAGGACTTCCGCTGTCCAGCAGGTTCAGATTGTTCACCGGACCGCCTTCCCGTGTGTACTGAACAACACCTTCTCTTTTCATTTCACATTCAAAGCGTGCCATATCAAGCATGGCAGTAGTCCAGGTGATGTTAGGGACCGAAACCATCGGCAGGCCGGGGACAGAGTTGTCGACAGCAATTTTAAAAGACATACTTTCTGTTCCTGTTGTTTCAGATTCGTCTTTTTCGCAGCCGCTAAGGGCAAGTGAGCCAATTGCAGCAATGGCAATGAAAAATTTCAGAGGTTTTATCATGGTAGTAGAAATTTGCAATTTCCTATCGCCCCACAACACTAATCTTCATCCCCACGAGACCTGATCGATCGAGTGCCGATACGGTAAAAGGCATAATTTAATTTTGAAGGAATTGTTTTATGATTTTTCGATTTTATATGGAACGCTTTAGGAAGGGTACTAATCCGGTAGAATTTGTATTTTCGCAACCCAAGCATTCAAATTCATGGATTACCAGTTCAGAGATTTAGAGAAAAAGTGGCAGCAGTTTTGGGCCGAGAACCGAACATACAAAGTTGAAAATTCATCCGAAAAGCCTAAGTATTATGTACTAGATATGTTTCCTTATCCTTCCGGGGCAGGTTTGCATGTCGGACATCCACTAGGCTATATTGCTTCAGATATATTTGCCAGATATAAACGACTGAAAGGATTTAATGTCCTGCATCCGATGGGATACGATTCATTTGGTCTTCCCGCAGAACAATACGCCATTCAAACCGGCCAGCATCCGGCAATTACCACCGAACAGAATATCAATACCTACCGTCGTCAGCTTGATCAGATAGGATTTTCCTTTGATTGGAGCCGGGAGGTGCGCACCAGCGATCCATCTTATTATAAGTGGACGCAGTGGATCTTTATGCAACTGTTCAGCTCGTGGTATAACCTGGAAGCAGATAAGGCTGAACGGATAGAGACGCTGGTCGAAAGATTCGAAAAAACAGGAAGCGCCGGTATTAAAGCTGTATGCGATGAAGATACGTTGAATTTCACCTCCGAAGAGTGGAAGCAGATGAGCGAGCAAAAGCAACAGGAAGAGCTGTTGAAATATCGCCTGACCTATTTAAAGGAAAGCACGGTGAACTGGTGTGCTGCGCTGGGAACTGTTCTGGCAAACGATGAGGTAAAAGACGGTGTATCCGAGCGGGGTGGTTATCCTGTCGAGCAGAAAAAGATGATGCAGTGGAGTATGCGCATTACTGCTTACGCAGATCGCTTACTTCAGGGGCTAGATACGATCGACTGGCCGGAGCCTTTGAAAGAAATGCAGCGAAACTGGATCGGAAAGAGTACCGGTGCCAGTGTTAAGTTTCCTCTCGAAAAAGGCGAGGGTGAGATTGAAGTGTTTACTACCCGCGTCGATACTATTTTTGGTGTTACTTTCCTGGTTATCGCTCCTGAACACGAACTGGTGGCTTCGCTGACTACTGCCGGGCAAAAGCAGGAAATAGAATCATACATCGCTCAGACAAAAAAGAAGTCGGAGCTGGATCGTATGGCTGATGCAAAAACTGTTTCTGGTGCCTTTACGGGAAGTTATGCCTTAAATCCCTTAAACGGGCAAAAAATACCTGTCTGGATTGCGGACTACGTATTGGCAGGTTATGGTACCGGTGCGGTGATGGCCGTTCCTTCCGGCGACCAGCGCGACTGGTTATTTGCACGCCATTTCAACTTGCCGGTAATTCAGATTTTGGATGCTCAAAAAGATATAGAAGCAGAAGCAGATGCAACCAAAGAAGGGAGATATGTAAATTCTGATTTTATCGACGGCCTGACCTATCAGGAAGCTATACCAGTCCTCATTCAAAAGTTGGAGGAATTGGGAGCAGGTAAAGCAAAAATTCAATATAGAATCCGTGATGCAATCTTCGGAAGACAACGATATTGGGGCGAGCCTGTTCCGGTTTATTTCAAGGATGGCCTGCCATATTTGATTGAAGAAAGTGAGCTGCCTTTGCTCCTTCCGGAAATTGATAAGTACTTGCCAACTGAGTCTGGTGAACCGCCACTTGGCCGGGCGGAGAACTGGAAATACCAGGACGAATACGAGTATGAACTAAGCACTATGCCGGGTTGGGCGGGTTCCAGCTGGTATTGGTATCGGTATATGGCATCGCAAAGTGAGAGAGCGGAAGACGTCTTTGCGCCACAGTCGGCTATTGAGTATTGGAAAGATGTTGATCTGTATATCGGAGGATCGGAACACGCTACGGGGCACCTACTGTACAGCCGCTTCTGGAATAAGTTCCTGAAGGACCTGGGTTATGTGGTGGAGGAAGAGCCTTTTAAGAAGCTGATCAACCAGGGTATGATTCAGGGCCGTTCTAATTTCGTTTACCGGATTATCGACGAAGAGGGAAAAGGGACTAATACCTTTGTTTCCTTTGGTCTGAAGGATGAATACAAGACATCCGCGATCCACGTTGACGTAAACATTGTGGAGAATGACGTACTTGACCTGGAGAAATTCAAGAAATTCCGGCCGGAATTTGCAAATGCAGAATTCATCCTGGAGTCGGGAAAATACGTGTGCGGGGTGGAAGTAGAAAAAATGTCGAAGTCTAAGTTCAACGTAGTAAACCCCGACGACATTATTGAGCGTTACGGTGCCGATACACTGCGTTTGTACGAAATGTTCCTTGGACCTTTGGAGCAAAGTAAACCCTGGAACACGAATGGGATTGAAGGCGTATTTAAGTTTTTGCGTAAGTTTTGGAAGCTATTCCACAACGATAAGTTTGAACTGAACCTATCAGAGGAGGAGCCGACGAAGGCGGAATTGAAGTCTCTTCATAAAATAATAAGGAAAGTGGAAGATGATATCGAGCGGTTCTCTTTCAATACTTCGGTTTCCAGCTTCATGATCTGTGTTAATGAACTGACCGAGCTAAAGTGTAATAAGCGCAAGGTATTGGAGGACCTGGTGATTGTTCTTGGTCCTTACGCACCACACATTACAGAGGAGCTGTGGACTTTGTTAGGCAACCAGCCAGGAACACTTTCTTATGCCAGCTATCCGAAATTCAATCCCGACTACCTGGTAGAGGATGAGTTCGCTTATCCAATTTCTATTAACGGTAAAATGAAGATGAATCTGAGCATCTCACTTTCCCTGGAGCCCGCAGATATTGAAAGATTCGTGCTCGAGAATAGCGACGTTCAACGGTATCTGGATGGGAAGACCCCGAAAAAGGTAGTGGTAGTGAAAGGCCGAATTGTAAACATTGTAGTTTAAATCCCGAAATAAACAAACAAGAGGCGCTGATCTAAAACCGGCGCCTTTTTTATTATAACCTAATATTAACAAAATATAGTCTGGGAGCTCGTGTAACAAACGGGGTGTCTGCACGACTAATAAGGAAATTATTCATAATGCGATATTTATTTTTACTAGCACTGTCTTTTTTTACCGCTATAAGTTCTATGGCTCAACTCCCCGGTGGAGGGGGAGCGCCATCAATTACCGGACGAATTTCAGGTGTGGTGATTGACTCGCTAACTCAAAAACCGTTGGATTATGTTACCATCTCTTTAGCCAGAGCCAGCTCTAATCGGAATACAAATGGAACCCTGACCGACAGCCGAGGGGCATTTAGGATTGATAATGTAGCTCCGGGAAAATATAAGGTGACTGTGAGCTTTATGGGCTATCAAACGAAGGTGATTAATCCGGTAGAGACTACACCTGGAAAACCGGACAATAATTTGGGTCGGATTGTCCTATCGCCATCTGCTACAGCTTTAAAAGAGGTTTCGGTAACGGGGGAAGTTCCCATTCTGGAAAACAGAGTAGATAAGGTGGTCTATAATGCCGAAAAAGACGCTACGGTAACAGGAGGAAACGCAGGGGATGTGCTCCGCAAAGTACCGATGGTTTCGGTAGATCAGGACGGAAATGTCTCCCTTCGTGGAAGCCAGAACGTAAGGGTGCTTATCAATGGAAAGCCAACAGGAGCGGTAGCTGGAAATGTTGCCGACGCGATGAAGATGCTTCCCGCAGATCAGATCAAAAATGTGGAAGTGATCACAAGTCCCTCTGCCAAGTACGATGCGGAAGGTTCTGCCGGAATTATCAACATCATTACCAAGAGGAAGGAAATGTCAGGTGTAAGCGGCTCACTTAGCGGGGGCTTGGGAACACGTCAGAACAACGGAAATGCCAACCTGAATGTAAACAAAAACAGACTGAGCGTAACCGGAAACTTTGGAGGAAATCTTACCTGGCCTCAGGAAAGCAAAATTAATATCGATCGCAGGGATGAAAGTTCTTGGAGTACACAACGGGGAACCAGTGACACCAGGAGATACGGATTTTCGACCTCTGGCAATATCAGCTACGATATCAATGCTTCGAACAGTCTCTCTACGGGGATTCGTTACAATCAGGGTGGCTTCAATACCAACGGAGGCTCACTGACAACAAGTAGTGATCTCGCCCCTTATGACATTGTCAATGACAGTGAAAACCAATTCACGGGGTTTGATTGGAGTGCAGACTATGTCCGCAAGTTTAAAAAGCAAGGCCATGAAATAAGTATTGCAGGGCAGTGGAACCGGATGCGTTCTCAAGCCGACTTTGAGAATTTTTATAGTCTGCAAGCCGATAGAGATCAGTTGGGAGATAACGACGGCGTAAACAACGAGTATACCGTTCAAGCTGATTACTCGCTTCCTATCTCGGCTAAAGTGAAGCTAGAACTGGGTGGTAAATCGATCTCGCGCAGGATTGAAAGTACATCCAATTTCTTCAGGCGAAATAACATGAATGATTTTGTCTTCAATAACGACCTTTCTAATATTTACGATTATGACCAGGACGTCTTATCAGGCTACAGCGTGCTCACCTTCCAGCTTAAAAATAACTGGGGGATGCAGACAGGTGGACGCATTGAACGAACACTGATCCGGGGCGATGTAAATAATACGGCTCAAGGCCTGAAGCCCCTTCGTCCTGACCCATACATCAACTTCATCCCAAGTTTTTCTGTATCCAAGAGCATAAAAACGAATACCTTCAGGTTAAGCTATAGCAAACGTATCCAGCGGCCGAGCCTGCAGTACTTAAACCCGTTCAGAAATATCAGTAACGATATCTTCCACTCTGTTGGTAATCCTGATCTCGCACCGGAAGTATCACAAAGTGTAGAACTGAATTTCTCTACCTTCATCAAAACAAGCGTAATAAACGCGTCGATTTATTTCAGACATACCGATGATATCATCGAAAACTTCATTACTTCGGAGGTTTATGCTTTTCCTAATGGTGAAGAAAGAAGGGTGTCGCTGTCGACTTTTGAAAATATTGGTAAAAACAGCTCCCTGGGCGGTTCTTTTTTCGGACAAGTAACACCTGCAAAAGGGGTAACTATGCGGGGAAATATCAACTTGTTCACTTATAAACCTACGGTTAGCAGTTTGTATTCAAACGCAGCTTCCAATAGCAACGAAACTTATCTGATGTACAATGCGTTCCTGGGTGGATCGGTAACCATAGCGAAAGGCTTGCTTGCGGAGACATTTGCGATTGTTAACGCACCGCGTCGTACTTCTCAGGGGCGAAATGCTTCCTTTAACATGTGGCAGCTGTCTTTAAATAAGGAAATTTTAAATAAGAAGGGAAAAATTGGATTGAACATCGTGGATCCGTTCAACGAGCGCAAAAACTTTAATAGCAACTTTACTGGAGGAGATGGGCTGGTTCAGAGTTCCAACTTCTCTATCCCCTTCCGTTCTGTGGGCGTAAACTTTAGCTGGCAATTTGGAAAAATGAATTTCAACCCTCAGCAACAACGCCGTAAGCGCGGAGTAAATAATGACGACCTGAAGCAAGATGGCGGTCAGGGCGGTCAGGGACAGGGAATGTAAGATTACAGGATTTAGTGATATAAGCCGTTCCCATAGGGAGCGGCTTTTTTATTGCCCGGATTTGTGCTGCCCTATCGAAGAGTTGTACATTTGCAGCCAACTTATCGTGTATTAATGTCTGATAAAAAAATAATTTCACTACTTCCTGCCGCTACAGAAATAGTTTGTGCCCTGGGTTTGGAGCATCAGTTGGTGGGCCGTTCTCATGAATGTGATTATCCTGAAAGCGTTCAGCATCTTCCTGTTTGTTCTTCTGCTCGTTTTGAGCCCGGCAGTTCTAGTCTGGAAATTGACAATATGGTCAAAGCATCCCTTACAGAGGCGCTGTCTATCTACACCGTAAACAAAAACCGGATTGCTGAACTAAAGCCAGATGTTGTGATCACTCAAGCTCAGTGCGAAGTTTGTGCTGTAAGTCTGTCTGATGTAGAAAGTGCTTTGCGAAACCTGCTCGATAAGGAGGCAAACGTCATCTCTCTAAATCCAAATACGCTTCAGGATATTTTCAATGAAATTGCGTTGATTTCCAAAGCCTTAGGTGTTCCGGAGAAGGGGGAAGCGCTGTTGGAGGATTTGCAGGAACGGATCACGCTGATACAACATAAATTGAAGTTTGTGGAGGCCAGGCCGAAAGTGGCGTGTATTGAGTGGCTTAATCCACTGATGATTGCTGGAAATTGGACACCTGAATTAGTGGAGATAGCAGGGGGAATTCCAGTATTGGCCCAGAATGGAAAGCATTCGCCCTACATTAAACCGGAGGAGCTCCTTGCTGCAAACCCGGAGGTTATTATTGTCGCTGCCTGTGGTTTTTCTGTTGAACGGACCTTGCAGGAAGTAAACCTTTTATTTGAAATTCCCGGATGGCAGGATCTGGAAGCAGTTAAAAATAATCGCTTTTATATTGCAGATGGTAACCACTACTTCAACCGCTCCGGACCAAGGATCGTAGATACAGTTGAAATGCTGGCGGAAATTATACAGCCCAAACAATTTATTTTTGGGTACGAAGGTAACAGTTGGCTGAAGTTCTCACTCTAAGTTAAAATAGAAGATCATGAAAAAAGCCATTGCCATTGTCGTTGCATTCCTAACAACGTTAGGCATACAGGCCCAGACAACGAGTAAGCCAGCCGCTTCCGGAAATGCCCTGCTTTGGGAAGTAAGCGGAAAGGGATTAAAAGCGCCTTCTTATTTGTTTGGGACCTACCATTTAGTTGGAAAAGACTTTACGGATTCCTTACCTGCGCTGATGCAGGCTTTCGATCGCTCTAAAACTGTAGTAGGGGAGGTTATAATGGATGGCGAGATGGAAATGGCGCAGAAATTAATGCCGCTAATGTTGCTGAAGGGGACTACTCTTGATAAACTGTTTACGTCGGCGGAGTTCGCCTTGGTAGATTCTTTCGTATCCAAGAAAACCGGAATACCGATGATGGCGCTGAACGGTTTAAAACCTGCTGCTGTCCAGCTAACTCTTATTAGTTTTCTTGCACCTAAAAATATATCGCCTACAAACCCAGCCTTAGACATGTATTTACAATCTGAGGCTAAAAAAAGGGGAAAAGAGGTTGTTGGCCTGGAAACATTAGAGAGTCAGGCTGCTGTACTTTTTGATGGACCTATCGATCGTCAAAAAGAATCCCTGCTTAAGACAATCAGAGAAAATGACAGAGTAGTTAGCGAGATGAAAAAGCTGTTTGAGGATTATAAAAGGGGAGATCTGCGGGCTCTCGAAGCTGCATTTGCTGATTCAAAGGATTATACGCCCGAGGAGATCGAAACGCTTTTATACAATCGAAACAGAAACTGGGCAAAACAGATTCCCGCTATTATCACTAAAGGTCCCGCATTTATAGCTGTAGGGGCTGGTCATTTGCCAGGGAATGAGGGACTAATAAGTTTGTTGAGAAAGGCAGGTTACACGGTGAGAGCGACAGCATTGAAATAGGTATCACTTTTAAGTATTAATAGCAAGGGACGGATAGAATATTCGCCCCTTGTTTGTTATGAGCGGTTGGTATTTTTTGGTCCCAGACTTGGTCCGGAGCTTCAATCAAAAACATCAATCCAATAAAACTAACAAGCGGTTTTATCCTTTACCTTTTATGAGCAGTCTATTTACTCCTTTAAAAATTCGAGATGTTGAATTAAAGAATCGCATTGTAGTGTCTCCCATGTGCCAGTATTCAAGCGAAGATGGTTTTGCAAACGACTGGCACCTGGTTCATCTTGGAAGCAGGGCAGTAGGGGGAGCCGGTTTGGTGATCGCCGAAGCTACTGCCATTTCCCCGGAAGGGAGAATTACACCCAAGGATTTAGGTTTGTGGAAGGACGAACATATTGCCACGCTAAAAAGAATAACAGGATTTATTCACTCACAGGGCAGTGTAGCAGGCGTACAGCTTGCACATGCTGGTCGGAAAGCAAGCACCAGTGAGCCGTGGACAGGGGGAAGGTTTTTATTGCCAGAGGAAGGCGGATGGCAAACCCTCGCTCCGAGTGCGATTCCTTTTGCTGAAGGCAATTCGCTTCCTCATGCCTTAAGTACTGAAGAAATTGAAGCCGTGATAATTGATTTTCAGTCTGCAGCGAAAAGGGCGCTTGAAGCAGGTTTCGAGGTGGTCGAGATACATGCGGCTCACGGGTACTTGTTACATCAGTTTCTTTCTCCTTTGTCCAACCTTCGGACCGATAGTTATGGAGGGGCCTTTGATAATAGGATCAGGCTTTTACTAGAGGTAACAGAAGCCGTTAGAAGGGTTTGGCCCGAGGAGTTTCCGCTGTTTGTACGGGTATCGGGAACGGACTGGGTGGAAGGTGGATGGAGCAAGCAAGATACTGTGAAGCTGGCTGCGGTCCTTAAAGATAAAGGAGTGGATTTGATAGATTGCTCTACAGGCGGCAACGTTCCGAATGCAAAGATTCCTGTTGGGCCGGGTTATCAGGTTGAATTTGCAGAAGCTGTAAAGCAAACTAATATCCTCACTGGTGCGGTTGGTATGATCAACAGTGCTGATCTGGCTGAAGAAATAATTGCAACGGGGAAAGCGGATGTGGTATTGCTTGCCAGGGAATTGCTGAGGGATCCCTATTTTCCTCTTCATGCAGCAAAAAAATTGGGAGCAGAAGTAGATTGGCCTGTTCAATATCAGCGGGCAAAAAGGTGATGAGAAGCTTCCCGGGAAACATAAATAAAAAAGCCCTCTGTCCGGAGGGCTTTTTTATTTATTAGATCAACATCTGCTTATAAACTAGCTTGTTTCATGACTGCTTTAGAGAACAGTAGTTCTGCTGCAATTTTCTCATCCAGGTAGTTGGAGGAGAATGTTTTATTTTTAGGGCCATTTATGAATAAAGCGGTCTTTCCTTTGATGGTATTAATAATCGCTTCATTTAACTCGTTGGGAAGAGCAGGGCATCCGTGGCTTCTACCTAGTCTGCCATGAGTTCTTACGAAACTATCGCTAACATAATCAGCACCGTGTACTACAATCGCTCTGTTAAGAGCATTTGTGTTGTATCCCGCATCCATACCATCCAATTTCAATGACAAACCATGCTTCCCGATATAGGTATGACTAGTGATGTAAAAACCTAAGCTGCTCTGATGTGAGTTCGGTGTATTAGAAAAATTAGTAGCCCAGTTGTCGCCACTGCCCCTGCCATGAGCAACCAGCGAATGAAATAGCACTTTTTTCTTATCCAAATCAATCACCCACAAACGCTTTTCAGTGCTTGGTTTTGAAAAATCAACAATAGAAAGTATTTGCTTGTCCGATGCGGTCAAGCCGGTGTTTTGGAAGTTATAGAAACCAGTAACTGCCTTCTTGAAAACATCATAGCTCAAAGACGAGTCATCCAGGTCAACTTCGTCATAAAGGTCTGTCAGATGTTTTTCGAATACCTCAGCCGCTGTTGGTATTTCTTCAGCTGTGTTGGTAGGTTTAATTACTTGTTCTTGAATTGTTACAGGTTCTGTAGTAAACTCAACATCTTCTTTTAATCCCCATCCAATTGCAGGTAAGCTTAAAGCCAAAATAATGTAACTTGCCCCGCGGAAAATCCTTTTCTTCATATCCTCAGTTAAAATAAGCGTAGAGTTTTTTCGATAGTAGAACTTTAGGTTTTTGTACTACAAAGGTAGGCGCTTCCAACTGGAAATCAAAGGTTTTTGCAGGTTTATATTTCATTGGAGTGTCAGAAAAGGAGACGTTTCCTCGTTGCGGATTCGTCAGGCAATGGCGGAGGTGATATAAAAAAAAGCCACCTCGGAGGTGGCTTTTTTTATTTTCATGTTGGCGTCGCCGTTTTATACAAGCAAATTCTTTAAGCTTACCAAGTCTCCAATAATTCTCTCGAGCTGGTCGATGGCCACTCTTTCTTGCTCCATCGTATCGCGGTGGCGAATAGTAACTGTATTGTCTTCCAGCGACTGATGGTCTACAGTGATACAGAACGGCGTTCCAATAGCGTCCTGGCGGCGGTAACGTTTGCCTATCGAATCCTTTTCTTCGTAAACGAGATTGTGATCCAGTTTCAACCGGTCCATAATCTCCCGCGCCTTTTCCGGTAAACCGTCTTTTTTAGTTAAAGGGAGGATGGCTGCCTTTACCGGAGCAAGACATGGGTGCAGTTTTAACACTACCCGACTGTCCTTTTTATCGCCTTCGCTCAAATCTTGCTCTTCATACGCATTGATCAATGTCAACAGGAACATCCGGTCTAATCCAATAGATGTCTCTATCACGTAAGGCACGTAGTTCTGGTTGATTTCAGGATCGAAATACTGAAGTTTCTTGCCTGAGTATTGCTGATGCTGGCTCAGGTCGAAGTCAGTACGACTGTGAATACCTTCTACCTCCTTAAAGCCAAACGGAAATTGGAACTCTATATCTACAGCAGCGTTAGCGTAATGGGCTAACTTCGTGTGATCGTGGAAACGATACTTTGCAGGATCAGTACCTACAGCCTTATGCCATTTCAAGCGCGTCTGTTTCCAGTACTCGTACCACTCCATCTCGGTGCCAGGGCGAACGAAGAACTGCATCTCCATTTGCTCAAACTCGCGCATACGCATAATGAACTGTCGCGCAATTACCTCGTTTCTGAAAGCTTTACCTATCTGAGCAATTCCAAAAGGGATTTTCATTCTTCCCGTTTTCTGAACATTCAGGTAGTTTACAAAAATACCCTGGGCTGTTTCGGGTCGAAGGTAGATCACATCAGCTTCATCCGCTACAGCACCAATTTTTGTACTGAACATCAGGTTGAACTGTCTTACATCCGTCCAGTTCCTGGTTCCTGAAATCGGGCAAGCAATCTCATGCTCAACAATCAGATCGCGTAAAGCGGTTAAGTTATCAGCTTTTAAAGCTTCATCCATAGCGGTTTGAAGTTCTTCAGCTTTTTGCGTTTTTCCGTCTTTCTCGTACCGTGCAATTTTATCTTCGATCAGCTGATCTGCGCGGTAACGTTTTTTCGAGTCCTTATTGTCAATCATCGGATCGTTAAATCCGTCTACGTGACCAGACGCTTTCCAGGTGGTGGGGTGCATGAAAATTGCGGCATCAATACCCACAATGTTTTCGTGCATTTGCACCATTGATTTCCACCAGTATGTTTTGATATTGTTTTTCAGCTCAGCTCCATTCTGACCGTAATCATACACCGCACTTAGTCCGTCATAGATTTCGCTCGATTGGAACACGAATCCATACTCCTTAGCATGGGATATAACGTTTTTGAATAGTTCGTCGTTATTCTTACTCATGATGGTGCAAATATAGTATTATTGATGATTGTGCTCAGCGAAATAGTTTTGCAACCCTCTTTGCCTTTTTTCTTACCAGCCGGTGTGATTTTTACGCTATTTTATGCCCACCACAAGAAGTTCAGGGCTGATTTGCTACTTTAGCATCATTCTTGTAATCTGCTTAAAATCTTGATTCGTAATAATGAGTGTAAAGGTTGAACAACTGACAAAGCTTTATGGAGAACAGAAGGCCGTTAATGAGATTTCTTTCTCGGCCGAATCGGGCAGAATCCTGGGCTTCCTGGGACCTAACGGAGCGGGCAAATCTACTACCATGAAGATCCTTTCCTGCTTTATACCCCCCAGCTCGGGCAGGGCAAGTCTATGCGGCTTTGATGTTATAGAATCACCGTTGGAAGTACGAAAGAATCTGGGCTATCTACCGGAGCATAATCCTTTGTACCTGGACATGTATGTAAAGGAATCGTTGGAGTTTGTTGGCAGAATTCACGGAATACCCAATGCTTCCTCAAGGATCGGGGAGGTGATTGAGCTGACAGGATTGGGATTGGAGCAGCACAAGAAAGTGGGAGCGCTATCCAAAGGCTATCGCCAAAGGCTCGGAATTGCCCAGGCGATTATTCATGATCCCCAAGTGCTTATCCTCGACGAGCCTACCTCTGGGCTGGATCCGAATCAGCTGATTGAAATCCGTAGTCTTGTCCAAAGCCTAGGCTGTTCAAAAACAGTGATCTTCTCCACGCACATTATGCAGGAAGTAGAAGCAGTGTGTGACGACGTGATCATTATTAACCGCGGGCAGATCGTAGCACACGATTCTTTAGCCGGCTTGAAGTTATCTCATCAAAATCAAAGCCTGGAAAATATTTTCTTAACCCTCACCCGGTCAAATCCTTTTCATTAAACGAAATTTATTTGACAATCAGCTTGCATTTATGCTGGTTTAGAAGAATACTTTTGCCGCCTTACCAAAATTTAGTATGATGAAAAAAGTATTATTAACGCTAGCAATTGCAGCTTCAGGCCTGGTGGCTTCTGCTCAAACGGAAAAAGGAAATGTTCTATTAGGAGGTACTATTGATTATACCTCGACAAAGTCACATGCTGACGGAGCAGAGGCGGCTAACGATCTTACGATTCTTCCTGTAGCTGGTTATTTCGTTGGAAACAATCTGGCGATAGGAACGGGAATTGGATTTTCTTCTCAAAAAGCCGCTTCTGGTGCTAAAACCAATGCTTTTGTGGTGTCTCCTTTCGGAAGATATTACAAAAACCTTAACGAGCAGTTCAAGTTCTTCGGGCAACTGGCAGTGCCGATGATCTTTGGTTCTGCTGAAGATAGCGACGGTGATGATCTGGGTTCAACTCAAACTTTAGGTGTGTCGCTGTCTCCTGGCTTTGCTTACTTCCCATCAAAAAAGGTAGGAATTGAGCTAAGCTTCAGCGGAATCTCTTTTTTAGATACCACAGTTAAGAACAGTGATGGAGACAAAATAGAAGGCGCAGGTGCCTCTACTTTTAGTATCGGGGCTGACTTTTTTAGTCCTCAGATCGGCCTCGTGTTTTACTTTTAATAAGTAAGGAGATTAAATTTAAAAATCCCCGCTCAGTAAATCTGGCGGGGATTTTTTGTTTGGGGCGATATTTGCACTAACTTCGGCGATAGCTAAACATCTATGTATTCAATTTTATCGAAAGAAATAAGTGGATATCTGAGTTCACTGGTGGCTTATATTACTATTGGTGTTTTTTTATTGGTTTTGGGGCTCTTCTTATGGGTATTTCCCGAGTCAAGTATTTTGGAATATGGCTACGCCGGCCTCGATAGCCTTTTCAGCACGGCTCCCTTTATTTTTATGTTTCTTGTTCCTGCCGTCACCATGCGTTCTCTGGCGGAAGAGAGGAAGGAAGGTACCTTTGAATTGCTGGCAACCCGGCCGCTCACTGATTGGCAGATCGTACTTGGAAAATATTTGGCAGCGCTGTTAATTGTACTTTTTGCGCTGCTTCCTACGCTCATTTATTATTTCTCAGTGTATCAGTTAGGAGCAACAAAAGGGAATGTAGATACGGGGGCGGTCATCGGTTCCTACATTGGCCTCTTTTTACTTGGTGGTGCCTTTGCGGCTATAGGCCTGTTCGCTTCCGCTATCACCAAAAATCAGATTATCGCCTTTACTGTTGCCGTTTTTCTTTCTTTTTTCGCTTTTAGCGGATTTGATTCCATCAGTAAATTACTGTCTCTGCAAACTGTAGAAACATCGATTACCGCCTTAGGGATCAACGAACATTATGAGTCTATAAGTCGTGGTGTTCTGGATACCCGCGATCTTGTTTATTTCCTGGGCTTTATCGCCTTGTTTCTGGTGTTTACTAAAACTGCAGTGGGAGGTCGGAAATGGTAAGTAACAAGAGAAAAAATCTAACATATCTAGCCGTATTTGTTGCCGGCATCATCGTTCTGAATATTTTATCGTCCTTCTTCTTTACCCGGATCGACTTCACCAGCGAGAAGAGGTACACCCTTTCGGATATCACTAAAAAGGAGCTTGGAGAGCTTGACGAAAGCCTGCAAATTACTGTTTATCTCGAAGGCGAATTTCCTGCTGGATTCAAACGGTTAAGGAACGCTACCCGGGATCTTTTGTCCGATTATAGATCCTACTCCAACGGGAATCTTCGTTTTGATTTTGTGAACCCTAATCAGGGAACGGAGGAAGAACAGCAGCAGGTGTACCAGGAATTAGTATCGAAAGGCCTGGAACCAACGAATCTAAGTGTTAAAACCGAAGAGGGGTTGTCGCAGAAGATCGTCTTTCCTGCGGCCCTGGTTACCTATCGAGGCCAGCAAATTCCTGTTAGCCTGTTTCAAAACAGAATCGGAGCAACACCAGAAGAAGTGCTTAATAACTCCATTCAGAATCTGGAATACGCTTTTACCAGTGCTATCCGTAAGGTGACGCGGGGAGGGAAGCCCCGGGTTGGGTTTACAGAAGGGCACGGGGAGTTGTCAGATTTGCAACTTGCTGATGCCCTTTCCAGCTTGCAGGGCGGCTATGAGGCAGGTCGTGTGAATCTGAAAGATATTCCTTTTGCCGGCCTCGATAAGCTAAAACTTCTTGTCGTTCCGAAACCTGATCAACCCTTTACAGAAGCAGAAAAGTACAAAATTGATTATTTCCTGATGAAGGGGGGAAGCATATTCTTTGCCCTGGATAATGTAAATGCCGAGCTCGACAGCCTCAGGGGAATGGGAAGTCAGCTGGCCTTCGCCAAGAAGCTGAATCTGGATGATATGTTGTTTCGTTACGGCATAAGGGTTAACTACGACCTGGTGGCGGACATGAACTGTGCCCAGATACCGATTAACGTTGGGAATGTGAGTGGGCAGGCGCAAATTCAAATGGTGCCCTGGCTTTTCTATCCTATTTTTATCCCTGTCTCCAAACACCCGCTGGTAAAAAACCTCGACGGGATTAAGAGTGAATTCGCCAGTACGATCGATACCATAGCCATTCCGGGAGTTAGGAAACAAATCATTCTGTCATCATCGCCCTTCAACCGGCTACTTAAAGTTCCTAATCTGATATCCCTACAGATGGTGGAGCAAGAGCCTGATCCACGAGAGTTCCAGAGCCAGCCGAAGCCAGTGGGAGCATTGCTGGAAGGGACTTTCCCGTCCAATTTTTCGAATAGACCTGTGCCGGAAGGGATAAGCGGGCAAGGAGAATTGCCCGGAAAAAGTGCTCCTGCGAAAATTGTGGTAGTAGGCGATGGGGACATCCTGAAAAATCAAATTAGTACCCAGGACGGTTCTCCATTCCCACTCGGGTATGACAGATATACGCAGCAGCAGTATGGCAATAAAAACTTCTTATTGAATATCGCTGATTTTCTGACGGATGACTCCGGTATTATTGCACTGCGGAATAAAGAGGTGAAGATGAGGCTACTGGATCGGGCCCGTGTGCGGTCGGAGAAATTAACATGGCAATTCGTCAACATCGTATTGCCCTTATTCTTGTTGGGAGCTTTTGCGATAGCTCACCATTTTTACCGGAAAAATAAGTATGCTAAGTAGTGCAAACAGCTTTTTTGAACTAGTGTATTTTCCACAATAGTGCTGGAATGTTAGGATTTTCTTTTTCTCAATGCTGTTGCTTTTTCTATTTTTGAAAAGCATTGGTTCCACTTCTGAAGAACCGTCAAGTTATAGACATTTACGATTTTTAGATATAAAATATATGAGATTTATTGTTTCGACGTCAACGTTATTAAAGCAGTTGCAAGCGGTAAATGGAGCGTCAAGTAGCAGTACGGTTTTGCCGATACTCGAAAACTTCCTTTTTGAAATTAAAGAAGGTATTCTTACAATTTCTGCAACCGACCTGCAAACAAGCATGACAACTTCTTTGCCTGTCGAATCAAAAGAAGAGGGAAAAATCGCTATTCCCTCGAAAATCCTTCTTGAAACGCTCAAGACCCTTCCTGATCAGCCCATCGCCTTCAACGTGGATGATGCCACTTTTGCGGTGGAGATCAATGCCGGAGACGGAAAGTATAAGCTAAGCGGAGAAAATGGAGACGATTTTCCAAAGATTCCTACAGTTGAAAATGCTTCTGCTGTAAATCTTCCTGCTTCTGTGCTGGCTGAAGCGATTAACAAGACGATTTTTGCGGTGAGTAATGATGACCTTCGCCCGGCGATGACCGGCGTGTTTTGTCAGCTAAGTCCACAGCATGTCACTTTCGTATCGACGGATGCTCACAAATTAGTGCGTTACCGCAGAATGGATGCCAGGTCTGATAATCCTTCATCCTTTATTCTCCCTAAAAAGGCTCTTACCCTGCTCAAGTCGTCATTGCCATCAGATGATGTAAATGTTTCAGTAGAATATAACAGTACAAGTGCCTTTTTCCGTTTCGGTAATATCAACCTAATTTGCCGTCTAATTGATGAGCGGTATCCCGATTACGAAGCCGTGATTCCGCAGAACAACACGAATCGCCTCACCCTGGATCGTGCCTTGTTCCTTAACTCGCTACGCCGTGTGGTGATCTTCGCGAACAAAACTACCCACCAGGTGCGTCTCAAGATTACGGGAAGTGAATTGAATATCTCTTCTGAGGATATTGATTTTGCAAACGAAGCGCACGAGCGCTTAAGCTGCCAGTACGAAGGGGAAGATATGGAGATCGGTTTCAATGCCCGTTTTTTGATCGAAATGCTTAACAATTTAAGTGGGGAAGAGGTAACACTGGAGATGAGTACACCGAACAGGGCTGGCTTGCTTGTCCCTCAGACGAATGATGAGCGCGAAGACGTGTTGATGCTGGTAATGCCTGTTATGCTTAACAGCTACGCCTAGGTGTTTGTCATTTAGTACACTGCTGGTAAAGATTTCACGAAAACAGAAGATAGCTGCACCTGGCTGAGTTTTTGTACTCGTCAGGTGCTTTGTTTTTATAATACTCGCTGTGGAAGGCGACTAAAAGAAAGCACACACTTAATCTTTACAGTATGCATTCACAAGCACACCTTAATCGTCTTCTCGTAGCTTTTGCGGCATTTTTAGCCTTGATGATTTTTATTTCAGCATAAGCGTCTCTCTCCAATTGCTAAGATAGACTAAGCATCCGGCAAACATTTTTGGAAGCATTTTCCTGTTTTAGAACTTCGAGCCGGGTAGCCGGAGTTTATACTTGATTTTAATTTGTATTTTGGAACTTTCGAATGTAGTATCACCAGTTTTTGGTAGTGCTTGGCTTTCAATACAATAAGCGCGAAGTAAGGCGAATCTCAGCTATTTATTTGGCTAGACTTTTGCGTATTAATCAGCAAGTGTATCGATTTTTGATACACGGGCGTATTGATCTAGTATAAATTATAAAACAATCAGTTATGACTCTTATTAAACCCCTTAAAGAGCGAGCCAGAGGTTTCCTTTCAGCCTTCTGTCTGGCGTTATTTAGCATCGCTTTGTTGTCCTCCTGTAATAAAAATGATGACGACTTTGAAGAACCGGGCACCTCTACGTTACGAGTTGTGCATGCCATGCCCGGTACCAGCTCTGTAAGTTTCTACTTGAACAGGCAGCAGGTAGCAGGCCTTTTGTATTCGCAAAGTACGCCCTATTTTGCAGTGTACTCAGGCAATAATGAAGTACATATTACTACCGGCGGGACACAAAATGTGCTTGCTACAGGTGGCATTGGCTTGAAACAGGATAGTACCTATTCATTCTTTATCACTACCGTCTCTGCTACAAATGACAGTACTTCTGCCATCATCATCCGCGATGATCTTACGGCTCCTTCAACAGGAAAGGCCAAAGTTCGCTTCGTGCATTTAATTCAGAATGCTCCGGCACTTGATTTGGCTACCCAGGGAGGAAATGCTCTTTTTACAAATAGAAGTTTCAGATCTCATACGCAGTTCGTGGAGGTAAATCCAGGAACCGTAACATTTCAAATTAAGGATGCGGGAACAAACAACGTGAGAGCTTCTTCCGCTCAGCCGGTTAATATTCAGGCGGGGAAAATATATACGGTATGGGCTGAAGGCAACGTGAATGGAACCGATAATTATGCGCAGGGCGTCCAGGTAATGGAAAATTAAAGTATTAATAAAAATAGAAGTATCAGAACTATCACTGATATTTCTATTTTTGGCAATTAAAAATAATTGCCTTGGAAATAATCAAAGCCCTGATAGATTTTATTCTTCATATCGATCAACATCTGGTTGAGATAGTTAGTGAATATAAAACCTGGACCTACCTCATTCTTTTTCTCATCATTTTTGCTGAAACAGGGTTTGTGGTAACGCCATTTCTTCCTGGTGATTCCTTGCTTTTTGCTGCCGGTGCAATTGTTGCCAAGCCGGAAAGTGACCTCAATATCTGGCTGATGTGTCTGCTTCTGATAGTAGCTGCCATCCTCGGAGATATGGTCAACTACATGATTGGTGACTATATCGGTCCCCGGGCTTTTAGCGGCAAGTATAAGTTTTTGAAAAAAGAATACCTGGAAAAAACGCAGGCCTTTTACGATAAGCACGGCGGTAAAACAATTATTTATGCCCGCTTTATTCCCATTATCCGAACTTTCGCGCCATTTGTAGCAGGTGTGGGTACCATGAGTTACTCCAAGTTTGCGTCCTTCAATGTAATTGGAGGTGTTGTGTGGGTGGTCAGCTTCTTGTTCATTGGTTATTTCTTTGGCGGCTTGCCCATCATTAAACAGAATTTCACCTATGTGATTTTTGCTATTATCTTCTTGTCATTATTGCCACCAATTATCGAGATTGTAAAAAGTAAACTTAAAAAAGCGGAATAGTTTAGTGTTCGGGTCGTCCCAGCGGTTTTCCCTCAAGAAACAACTTTTCCTCTTTCTCAAGATGCTCTTTATCCGCTGCAGAAGTAGGAAGGTTACGCAGGTTCTTCAATTCAGGCTGACCTGCATCTACCCAGGCAGAGTACCAGTAGCTGCCTACTGAAAGGACTGAAGCACGCATCTGCTGTTCAACCAGTCCCTTAAGTGCTTTGTGGTAAGCCTGTGAATATGCAAGAGAATGTTGCTTAACTATTTTCCCGTTTCGATCTCGAAACGCATATTTCTTGTCTGATGGAAAACTACGGTTTAGTCGGGCTTCAATGAGCAGAACAGAATCTTTATAACTGAAACTAGTCTTGACAATTCTCCAAGCTTCCTTCAATGGGTTCTCAATATATCTTGCTCTACCGACAAAAAAGTCGTAGTCGTTGAAAAACTGCTCCGGTAATTCACTCTCCCAGAACGCATGGATGCCGTGCTGGTTACTAAGCTGACCATTGTAGTTTTGTGTGGTATGAAGAGGAACGTGCGCATCGGAAATATAGTGGCCGAGGTCAGCCGAGTAACGAAGTATCCTTAGAGAGTCTTTCTCCTGGAAAGCTTTCACCAGCGAATAGTAAGTCTTTTGAATCTGCCAGGGGACGGTCCCGTGTGCTTTTACCGAATCTTCCGAAAACTTGGCGACAGCATCATTCCATTTTTGGGGAATACTATCAAAAGGGGCCTTACCGTAATGGTCCGCGTCAAGAAAGTGTCGTGCGGCCTCCTCCGGGTCCGCATATCTTCTTTTGTCGGGATCCACGGCGTGCTCCGTAATAAAATCAATATGCGCTTTATAGAATTTGATCATTCCGGATGGCAGCGTAAAAACCGCCAGGCGGTTGATCTTCTGATGAGCAAAAAATCCCCAGGAGCCAAAAAGCAGCGCCGATAGGATTAGCAGGCTTAGGAGCAAGAACTTTTTCGACATATAAGGTTTAAAAGAAGAAGCTGTAAGTTAAGTCATTATCGTCAATATTACTTTAAAATATTTTACAATTAGTATTTGATATTTAAAGATATCGGCATATATTTGCAGTCCTAAAATAAGTACGGAAAAAAAGCTTACAAATGGCAAATCATAAATCAGCGATTAAGAGAATCAGAGCGAATGCAGCTAAACGTTTACGTAACCGCTACCAGGCAAAAACTACACGTAACGCAATAAAGAAATTACGTAGCACTACTTCAAAGGCGGAAGCAACTCCACTTTTAACTAAAGTTGTATCTATGCTTGATCGCTTGGCTAAGAAGAATGTAATCCACAAAAATAAAGCGTCTAACAATAAATCTAAATTGACTAGATTCGTTAACGGTTTACAATAAGATATTTTACTATTAGTAGGAGAGGGATTCTTTTGGAGTCCCTTTTTTGTTTTTATAAAGGTTTTCATAGCTTTAAGTATGGAAACCTACAACCACCAAAAAATCACAATTAAATCCTGGGCCGAGGAGGATCGGCCGCGGGAAAAGCTGCTTTCCCAGGGCAGAAGAAGTTTATCAGACGCGGAGCTTATTGCCATATTAATTGGTTCAGGCAATCGTGAAGAAACAGCAGTGGAGTTAAGCCGGCGAATTTTATATTCTTTTGATAACGATCTGGATAAACTTGGACGCTTGTCTGTTAACGAGCTTTCCAAATTTAAAGGGATAGGAGAGGCAAAGGCGATTACAATTATGGCAGCTCTTGAGCTGGGCAGAAGGAGGCGGGAAAGCGAAAAGCCTCAATTATCAAAAATTACAGGCAGCCGGGATATCTATCAGCTTCTGAACCGCTACTTTTCAGATCTCAATCACGAAGAGTTTTGGATTCTGCTCCTGAACCGGGCCAACGGTGTCCTATCTCGTCACCTCATTAGCAAAGGAGGGCAGTCGGGGACTATTGCCGATCCCAAAATTATCTTCAAGTCAGCGCTCGAGAATAATGCGGCATCCATCATTCTTGCTCATAATCACCCTTCCGGGAATTTGAAGCCGAGTCAGGCGGATATATCACTTACCAGAAAGTTAAGAGAGGCCGGGAGTTTTCTCGACATCGCGGTGCTCGATCATTTGATCTTCACCAATAGCTCCTATTTCAGCTTCGCGGATGAAGGGCTTTTGTAATTGCTGTCCGGAACGCCTGTCTTATCAGTGTCGCTTTCCCATTAGGCGGCAAAGTATAAACTGTCAACTGTAAACTATTGGCCTTTTTCCTATCTTTGCCGCTCATTAGTTTGAACACGAATGAAAATATCATATAACTGGCTAACTCAGTTCATAAATACAGATAAAACACCTGAGGAAATCTCGCAAATATTAACGGACATTGGTCTGGAAGTGGAGAGCCTGGAGCAGGTGCAGACTATTCCCGGCGGACTAGAGGGCTTAGTTATCGGGTACGTGAAGGACTGCGTTCAGCATCCCAATGCAGACAGATTAAGAGTTACAAAAGTAGATGTAGGCGCAGGTGAGGACTTGCAGGTGGTTTGCGGAGCACCGAATGTGGCCACCGGCCAGAAAGTGATTGTGGCTACGGTAGGCACTACGGTACATACTAACTCAGGTGAGCCTTTCAAAATCAATAAGTCCAAAATCAGAGGCGAAGTATCCGAAGGGATGATTTGTGCAGAGGATGAAATTGGTTTGGGCGAATCTCATGCAGGTATCATGGTGTTGGCTGACGACGCTCCGGTAGGAACTCCTGCAAAAGCATACTTTCAGATAAAAGACGATTATCTCTTTGAAATCGGGTTAACCCCGAACAGAGCAGATGCAGCTTCTCATTTGGGTGTCGCCAGAGACCTTGCAGCCTACCTGCGAACTTCTATTACGCTGCCTGATGTTTTCAGCTTCGAGGTGGAAAATCGGGACCTGGAAATTCCTGTTATAGTCGAGAACGAACAGGCTTGTCCGCGATATACTTCTGTTACCATTTCAGGCGTAGAGGTGAAAGAGTCGCCGGACTGGTTGAAAGATAAGCTGAATGTGATTGGCGTGCGCACCATTAATAATGTGGTGGATGTTACCAATTACGTGCTCCACGAGCTGGGACAACCGCTACATGCTTTTGACGCGAACGAAATTGCCGGAGGAAAGGTGCTTGTTAAAAACGTTGCCGAAGGGTCTTTGTTCACTACACTAGATGAAGTAGAGCGCAAACTTTCGGCGGAAGATTTGATGATTTGCAGCACGGAAGCACCGATGTGCATCGCAGGTGTTTTTGGTGGTGTTTCATCAGGAGTAAAAGCTTCAACAACAAGCGTGTTTTTGGAGAGCGCCTATTTTAACCCTGTCTCAGTTCGTAAAACCTCCAAACGGCACGGTTTAAAAACGGATGCTTCTTTTCGTTTTGAGAGAGGAACAGATCCGGAGATTACGGTGTTGGCTTTAAAAAGAGCGGCTTTGCTGATAAAAGAGGTAGCTGGTGGCAATATATCTTCAGATATAGCGGATTTTTATCCATCTCCAATTCCTGCTTTCCGAGTATCGGTAGCTTACGCCAGCGTAAACAGATTAATCGGAGAAGCTATTCCGGCAGATACGGTGAAAGAGATCGTAACTTCTTTAGGGATAACAATTCTGCAGGAAACTGCGGAGGGGCTGGAGCTGGAAGTGCCAACCTATAAGGTGGACGTCACTCGGGAAGTAGATGTGATTGAAGAGATTTTAAGGATCTATGGATACAATAATATCGCTATCCCTTCTCAAATTCGCGCCTCCCTCAATTTCGCCGTTAAACCGGACAAAGAAGTGGTGATGAATCAGGTGGCCGATATGCTTTCAGCTAATGGCTTTTCCGAAATTTTGTCCAATTCGCTAACGAAATCTTCGTACACTGAGAATACAGAAACCGCTGTTAAAATCCTTAACCCTTTGAGCGGGGACTTGGACACGATGCGTCAAAGCATGCTGTTTTCCGGTTTGGAGGCGATTGCCTATAACCAGAACCGACGCAATCCGGACTTGAAATTGTATGAGTTTGGGAAGGTGTATGAGCAACTGGAGAGCGGGTATAAAGAAAGTCAACGCCTCGCGGTTTTTCTAACAGGCCGTAAAGCGGGACAGCAATGGAACCATACAAATGCAACTTCGTCCTTTTATGATTTAAAAGCTGCCGTAGATGCAATCGTTCGCCGTTTAAATATCCATGGTCTTAGCCAGGATAGCTTTGATAGCAAGGATTTTCAGCAGGCGCAGCAATATAAAAAAGGGGAGAAAGTCCTGGTTTACTTCGGTATTGTTGCTAAAACTGTCTTGAAGAAGTTTGATATCGAAAAGGAAGTTTATTACGCTGATTTCGACTGGGATGGAATATTGAAGGCAATTAAGAAGAACAAAATCACCTATCAGGAGGTTGCTAAAATCCCTGCAGTCCGTCGGGATTTGTCGATGCTCATTGACAGACAGGTTACCTTCAACCAGTTGAAGCAACTAGCATTGAAAAGCGAGAAGAATCTCCTGAAAGATGTTAATGTGTTCGACGTGTACGAAGGAGAAAAGCTGGCCGCTGAGAAAAAATCTTACGCCCTTAGCTTCCTGTTGCAGGATGAAGAGAAAACGCTAACAGACAAGCAGATAGATGCGGTAATGACTAAATTAATTGCTATTTTCGAAAAGGAACTAGGAGCAGAGGTTAGGAAATAATATCGCAACAATTGATTACAAAGGCTGAAAGAACTAGCCTTAATTCATCTAATTAATTTTTGCTTCATTTTAAGATATGTCGGTAGCTGGCCAATTAGATAACGTACTGAATAAAACTCGTCAATTGATCGAGTTGTGCAACGCTTTGCAGGAAGAGAACGACTTGTTGAAGCTTGAGAATCAGTCGCTACAAGTAGCTTTTGATACCAGCAAATCAAAAATTGCAGACCTTGAAGAAAAATTAAGGGCTTTGAAACTAGCGCGCTCTTTAGAGCAAATAGCCGTTCCGAAAGATGGTTCGAGTGAAAAAGCACTTGACATGAAGCAAAAAATTAGCGAATTTGTGCGGGAAATAGATAAGTGCATAGTGTTACTGAAAAAGTAACACGTTGTGAAACAAAAGCTCAAATGGGAGAAATCTCAATAAAAATAAATATAGCTGACCGCGTTTATCCCCTGAAGGTGAACATGGACGAGGAAGAGGTGATTCGCAAGGCAGCTAAGCTGATAAATGATCGCATAAAAGAATATCAGGACAATTATGCGGTTAGAGATAAACAAGACCTGCTTTCGATGTGTGTGTTGCATTACGCCACAGCTACGCTGAAGGCAGAAAAACGAATGGTTGACGAGGATACACAGGTGGCGGATAAAGTTTATCAGTTAGATCAGTTACTAGAGGGATTTTTTTCGAAATAATATATCGTTCTTTATATAAGCTTAGAGCGCTAAAGGTTTAACCGCAGTTAACTTTTAGGTTTCACTATTTTATAAAACTTAACGCTTCAATATCAGCAGAGTTAAATAAATGCAAATCATCTGGCAACGTCCACCTGATTATGATTAAAACTCAAATCATGTTTGCTGAAGTTTTAAAATACATGGGACCTGAATTTTAACTGCGGTTTTTTTATTTAAGAGAAATATATGGATATAGTACTTTACATTTTTTTAGGATTAGTGATAGGGGTAGCGATTGGGAGGTACCTGCTGCAACGGGTGCTGAAAAATCAGGAGATCGCTGCTCAAAATAAGGTAAAAAAGATTTTGAAAGACGCGGAAAATAACGCGGAGATCTTAAAGAAAAACAAACTGCTGGAAGCGAAGGAGAAATTCCTTCAGATGAAAGCCGAGCATGAGCAGGAGGTTAATAACCGGAATAATAGTCTCAATCAGCGCGAGAACTCTCTGAAACAGAAAGAACAGTCCTTGAATCAGCGGATGGAGAATGTGAACCGGAAAGAACAGGAGCTTGACAATCAACGCAAAAACCTGGAAAAGCAGCTGGAGCTTACGCAGAAAAAGCAGGAAGAAGTAGAGTCGCTGAAGAACCAGCACATCACACAACTCGAAACTATAGCTGGGCTGTCTGCTGAAGAAGCTAAAAATCAGCTGGTACATTCCCTAACGGAAGAGGCTAGAAGTAAAGCCATGATCCAGATTAAGGACATTGTAGACGAAGCTAAACTAACCGCTAACAAAGAGGCTAAAAAAGTCGTAATTCAAACGATCCAGCGTACTGCTACAGAAGCGGCTATCGAGAATACAGTCTCGATCTTCAATATTGAGAATGATGAGATTAAGGGCCGCGTGATTGGAAGGGAAGGAAGAAATATCCGTGCACTGGAGGCAGCTACAGGGGTCGAAATTATAGTAGACGATACACCTGAGGCGATCATTCTCTCCGGCTTTGATCCGGTAAGACGCGAAATTGCACGTCTGGCGCTTCACCGCCTTGTTACCGACGGTCGGATCCACCCGGCCCGTATCGAAGAAGTGGTAGCCAAAACCAAAAAGCAAATTGAAGACGAGATCGTCGAGATTGGTGAACGCACGGTCATTGATTTAGGTATTCACGGACTGCATCCTGAGTTGATTAGAATGGTGGGAAGAATGCGTTACCGTTCTTCCTATGGACAAAACTTGCTGCAACACTCGCGGGAGGTAGCTAATTTCTGTGCTACTATGGCTTCAGAACTAGGCTTAAACGTGAAACTAGCGAAACGTGCAGGATTGCTTCATGATATTGGTAAAGTACCAGATGACAATCCAGAGCTGCCACACGCCATTTTGGGAATGCAGTTAGCGGAGAAGTATAAAGAACATCCTGAGGTGTGCAACGCAATCGGCGCCCACCACGACGAAATCGAGATGACCTCTTTGATCTCTCCAATAGTGCAGGCTTGTGACGCCATTTCAGGCGCTCGTCCGGGTGCTCGCCGTGAGGTAGTGGAAAGCTACATCAAGCGGTTGAAGGAACTGGAGGAACTTGCGTTATCGTATCCAGGCGTAGAGAAAACTTTTGCTATCCAGGCAGGTCGCGAGCTGCGTGTGGTGGTAGAGAGTGAACGTGTAACCGATGCGCAAGCTGAAATTCTCGCTACCGATATTTCAAACCGCATACAAACAGAGATGACCTATCCAGGACAAATCAAGGTGACGGTAATAAGAGAAACCCGTTCGGTTTCTTACGCAAAATAGTCTTTTGCCAAAACTCAATATAATCCCTTCCGGATCTATCCGGGAGGGTATTTTTATTTTATGAAGAAGCCCACAGAACTACGAAAAGTCGATCAGCTTTTCGCGAAATATTCAGAATCGCATCAGAATCCTACCAACAAGGCTATTCATTGGTTTTGCGTTCCGCTTATCGTGTTTAGTCTCCTTGGTCTGGTATGGGCAATACCCTTTCCTCAGCTTGAGTTCTTAGGAAGGTATAACGGATACGTGAACTGGGCTTCGTTCCTTCTCGCATTTTCGATTTATTATTACTATAAGCTTTCTCCGGTCTTGTCTTACGGCATGCTCTTAATGGTGTTTGTGTTTTCTGCAGCGATAGTTACCCTGGAGAAGAAACACCGGCTCGAAGGCTGGCCGGAGATGTGGCAAGTATGCCTGGTTATATTTATTCTGGCATGGATAGGGCAATTCATCGGGCATAAGGTAGAAGGGAAGAAACCTTCTTTTCTGGACGACCTGAAATTTTTATTGATCGGACCAATCTGGCTACTCCATTTCTTGTTTAAGAAGGCAGGCATTCGCTACTAATTCATTTCTTGGCAGCGTATTTGTACAGGTGTAATATCTAATAGATTACGCTATGGAAAATAAGAAAAATATAATGGCAGCGATCTTGTCTGCTATCATACCGGGACTTGGACAAATTATAAAAGCTCAATACGTAAAAGGTCTGCTGATCATCGTTGTCGGTAGCACAATAGGGTTTATGTTAGCCTTCACAATCATTGTTCCCTTCCTGATATGGGCTTGGAACGTGTACGATGCTTACACATCTGACATGGACATTGTCAATACAAAAAGTAAAAGGGTTGGGGTATAACCTCCTCCCTTTTTTGTGTTCTTAATATTATCTTAACAAAACCCTCACCTATCCTTAATTAACTTCTAACATACACCTAACACTGGGGTAATACTTTTGCGATGAACAAATAAAGCAAAAGTGAAAAATAATCTAATTTTCAGAATCTTAGGTCTCATGATCTTCTTTGGGTTAATAACCCTTGAGATTTTCGGTCAGGCAACAGGCAAGATTGCGGGGAAAGTAACGGACCAGAAAACGGGAGAAGCCTTAATCGGTGTAACTGTAAAGGTGAAAGAGTTGGCCAAGGGCATTGCAACCGATGTTGAAGGTCGCTACCTTCTTTCCGGACTAGCCACCGGAACTTATACATTGCAGTTTTCATACATTGGTTTTCCTACGAAGAACGTTTCGGACGTTGCAGTAAAATCGGGAACGGTGACGAATCTAGATGTTGTGATGGAGGAGTCTGAAGGCACTCAGCTACAGCAAGTAGTAATTAACGTTTCAGCGCGCCAAGAGTCCATCTCAGGATTGTACGCGCAGCAAAAGAATGCTGTTAGTGTGTCAAGTGGGATTGTTGCGGAACAAATTAGAAGGTCTCCGGATCGAAATACATCAGAAGTGTTGCGGCGGGTAAGTGGAGCGAGTATTCAGGATGGCAAGTTTGTGATCGTAAGAGGGTTGTCGGACCGGTACAATACGGCACTTATCAACAACGCTATCTTACCAAGTAGTGAGCCGGACAGAAAAGCATTTTCTTTTGATATTATTCCATCGAACCTGATAGATCGGATCGTAATTAATAAAACAGCTAGCCCTGATCTTCCCGGGGACTTTTCCGGCGGCCTAACTCAGGTCTTTACAAAAGATGTTCCTGATCGAAACTACTTGGGTATTGCTATTACAAGTGGTTATAATACCCAGTCAACTTTTAATGACTTCCGTTCAAATGGTCGCAATTCAAGAGATTTTTTAGGCTTTGATGACGGTACCCGTAGCATTCCAGAAGGGTTTCCAACTTCGAGGCGCGAGTATAACGGTTTAAGCGAGGGGCAACGAGCTCAGTATTCTAGGTTATTCCAAAACCCTTACGGAGTGCAAACGTCGGTAGCTAAGCCCGTTCAAAGTTACCAGTTGAATCTGGGGAATGTTAAGCGGCTTAAAAACGATGGGACTTTCGGCTCTATAGTATCACTGTCTTACCGAAATTCCCAAAATATCCAAAATGCATCTCGTGAAACTTTTGATGGTCTAGATACTTACTACTCATACAATGATGACCTCTACAGATATAGTACAACGTGGGGAGTCCTGGGTAACTTTAGTTATAAAAACGACAGGACAAAGATTTCCTTGAAGAACCTATACAACCAGACTTTTGACGATAATTATATTGATAGGTCTGGCTTCAATCAGAATAATAATAATATCATTTATAGTGGGTCAGATTTGACACAAAAAAGTCTACTGAATTCGCAGTTGGAGGGAGAACACCGTTTGGGCTCGAAAAATCTTCGACTGGAATGGAATCTAAACTACTCTTTGTTAAAAAGAGAGCAGCCAGATTTACGTAACATCATGTATGGCATCAATTCTGAGGGACAACGCTCGCTGGTAGATAGCTATACTCGTCGTCTGTTTTCTGATCTGGATGAAAATATCTTAGGAGGAAGTACCGCGTTTACGATGCCTTTTCAGTTTCTGGGAAATAAGAGCAGTTTCAAGGCAGGCTTCATGAAGCAAATGAGAACGCGTGAGTTCTCTTCGAGAACCTTCCTTTATACCCCAGCTTCCGGTCAGACAGATCCAGAGAAAAGGTCGTTGCCTATGGAGACTATTTTCAATCCGGAGAATATTAGTGTTGATGGGTTCATCCTAGACGAGATTACAAACAATTCGGATAGTTACGATGCATTAACAGATCTTAATGCGGCTTATGTAATGTTAGACAATCAGCTATCCGAGAAGTTGAGACTAGTTTGGGGAGTAAGGGCTGAAAGTTACTACCAGAATGTTGACGCGTTACTTAATGCTGGCTCTTATGTAGACGGGGAACAAACCTTCTTTAATTTGCTTCCGTCTTTCAATATGAGTTATGCTTTGAATGACAAAGCTAATCTAAGACTATCAGGATCGAAAACGGTATCCAGGCCAGAATTGAGAGAACTTGCACCTTTTGCTTTTTATAATCAGGAAGAGAATACCCAGATAACTGGTAATCCCAATCTGAAGCTAAGCGATAACACCAATCTGGATTTGCGATATGAGCTCTATCCAAATGCAGGAGAAGCGCTGACAGCCAGTGCTTTCTATAAAAACTTTCAGAATCCAATTGAGCAGGTAGTGGGAGGCGGAGGTAACTACGGGAATCTTCCGTTTGGATATGCAAATGCGAAGAGCGCCTATTCGTACGGGGTAGAGTTTGAAGTAAGGAAAAGAATGAGTTTCCTGGCTGCCGCACTAGAAAATTTCACAGCTTCGGCAAACGTGACATTTATTAAATCACAAGTGGATATAGGACAAGCTGGTCAGGCTAAGCGGTCGCTTCAGGGACAGTCACCTTATCTTTTAAACGCCGGACTGCAATATGCTGCTCCTAAATCTCAAATTATAGTAAATGCTTTGTATAACCGAATCGGCTCCAGAATCTGGCGCGTAGGTAATTCAACTGCAGGTATTCCAGACTTCTATGAGAACGGAAGAGACGTGTTGGATTTGCAATTTGCAAAACGAATTTTGAGAAACAGAGCAGAGTTGAGGCTGAATGTAGGAGATGTATTTAATCAAAGTCAGGTGTTTTACCAGAATTTCGGTTCCGGGAACAAGAAGTATAATGCCAACGACGATATTGAGTTCTTCAAATACAAGTCAGGAACCACCTTTACCCTTGGTTTGACTTATGATTTCAGTTTTGCCAATTAACATTCACTTAATGTTATTCGTTCAATTTGTTAATCTGAATTTAATCTTACAGTAATTTCCCAATCCGTCCTTTGTATCAAATTAAACAAGTATGAAAAAGTTAAATTATCTATTATTTGCACTTTCCACTCTCTTCGTTTTCTCTTCTTGTAGAGATAAAGATGATCCAGAACCTATTGTTCATGCTCCTGAAACAATCCCCAATAATATTACTACTAATATGACATTGACCTCCGATAGGACATGGGTTTTGTATGGAGAAACGCACGTTAAATCCGGAGCTGTACTGACAATTCAACCTGGAACAGTTATAAAGAGCGACATTACTCAAAAAGGGTCACTTGTAATTGACAAGGGAGCTAGAATTGAAGCTGTAGGAACGGCGACTCAACCGATCGTATTTACTTCAGGAAGACCTGCAGGAAATAGATTGCCTGGTGATTGGGGTGGACTAGTAATCATCGGAAGAGCACCAACTAACAGAACTTCTGTTGGTCCTGTAGAAGGTGGTGTTGCTGGCGAATACGGTTTAGATAATATTCCTAATGATAATTCAGGAACCTTGAAATATGTTCGTGTTGAGTATGCTGGAGTTTCTGTGGCACAGGGTTCAGAGGTAAACGCAATCAGTTTTTACGCTGTAGGTTCAGGTACTACGCTAGATCACGTGCAAGTATCTTATGCTAAAGATGACGCGTTTGAGTTTTTCGGAGGTACAGTGAACGGTAAACATCTTATCTCATACGGAACTTCTGACGATGACTTTGATTTCGATAACGGCTACACCGGAAAGCTTCAATTTGGTATAGTATTGAGAAGACCAGAGTTGGCAGATCCTAACGATCAAGGTAATGGTATCGAAGCAGACAACGAGTCAACTGTTCCTGCAACAGGACCATCACAACCAAATACTCGTTTTGTAATGTCGAACTTCACTATATTAGGATCAAATGGTGCGGCAGGCGAACACGAGAGACAATGGTATGCAATGCGTTTAAGAAGAGCAGTACAATTCTCGATTACAAATTCAGTTATTGCAGGATTTAAAGAGGGTGGAATGGTATTAGAGTCATCTCACACTGCTACTGCTTATAATAACGGAACTTCAGTCTTCAGAAATAACGTTATTACAGCACTTAAGCAAACTTACTTCGCTGGTGACGCTGCTGCAACTGGAATTCTTTCATCAGCGGCTCTTCAGACAAAGGCTGAAGCTGACGGAAATGCCACACTGGCAAACGCCGCAGCATTAAATCTTGTTGCTCCGTTTAATTTAACAGCACCGAATTTCCGCCCGCAAACTGGTTCTCCAGCTCTACAAGGTACCTGGGTTGCTCCGGATAACTCTGGTTTCTTTACTCAGGTAAATTACAGGGGCGCTGTTAGCGCAAATGATACTTGGTTGGATAACTGGACCAACTTCAATCCAGGTAATACTACTTATTAGTCTAAACAGACAAAATAAAAATCCCGCCCTGCTTCAGGCGGGATTTTTTGTTATATCAATTTTCTGCTATTCTGCTGTATCACGAAACCTGTTTATGCCGTACCTATAAAAAATCGTCACCTATGAAACTACCTATTATCCTTTGAACTCTTTGCATTATGCGCTGCTGCAAGGACAAAGCCGACACCTTTATCAATTCAGACAACCTCACGGAATGTCCCACAGGTACTCAGTGTCATTACATGTTTTCTGAACTTGCTGATTGGAATGCATCTTTCCAACCCGTGCCGGGGCAGTACAGAGTTTTCAAGGCCTCCCTTGTAAAATCTATTAGTGCAGGCGAGATCGCATCGCAACTACTTATTAAAGGCCAATGCAGGGAACCTCTTTTTCGTTCGCAGATAAAGAAGTTAAAACGAATGTGAATTTTAAAACCATCTGCACGGTCTGCAATACCTTTGACCTGAAACCTTTATCAGGAAGTGTGAAGGGATTGAATACAGACCCACAGAAACCGGCTGATCAGACCAAATGGCTTTTGGATATACATGTGGTACTCGGGACGGTCGATACAGAAGTTCCTGTAGATACCATTCTCCTCAAACAGTATTTCTATCCCAATTTCATCTACAACTAAGCTAGCTTACAAGTCCACCTTCACAAACTTTAGGTCCTTTGATTGCTCCCGATCAAACCTTATCCAGTTGTCGCGCTCCCGCTGACTAGTCTCATAGCTAGCGGTGTAGGGATAAGTGCGAGCGATTTCATCGGAGGGTATAGACGGGTTCCGTAAATGCATCAGGCCATCTTCTATCTGGAAGTCCGGATTATTTAAGATAGCGATCAGCTGGTCTTCGTTCACCTGCTCCCGCAGGTTACCTATAAGGCAATTGAAGAATTCATGCTGCAGGTCTTCTGCGGCATATTCATCGGCGTAAGCCGGTACCGGGAAGGAGTCTGTGTAATAAACTTCGTTGCCGCTGCGGAGGTAGTAAAAGGTGTAATAGGCAGGTTCGGAGACGAAGAAGCAAGATGGAGATTTCGTTTCCGATATTTTATTGACTGGTTTTTTGGCCGCTACCGGCTTTCTTGAACTGGCCGCAGTCTTTCCCGGAGAAACTTTGGCTACTACCCGGGAGCTGTTCGATTTGGAGGTTTGCGTTTTTGCTACCGGCCTGGCCGTGATTTTTCCCTCGGTAACTGCATCGGTCAGTTTGTTCATCTGCGTAAGCGTATTGATTTTGCTGCTCAGATTAATATTGGCCTGAGGCCGATACTTGACGTTCAGCTTCGTCCTTCCCGCCGTCGGAGTGGACAAGGGGACGATCGTTCGCTGCCCTGCCTTCAGTAACTTCCACGATGCGTCGCCCTGCTTGTAACTGAAGGGATGCTGGTCGGAAGCTTTTATAGAAATGTACTTCCCCTTAGGAGAGGCTTTCCCCGAAGCATCACACACAAAAGCGATGACACCTCCCTGCAGGTACAATACGGGATTGACATAATGACTTACATGCACGATACTAGTCCGCTCCTGCCCGTAAACAAAAACAGTTATAACCACCAGGAGAATGGTAATATACGTTTTCATAGAAAGTTGAATTATTGCATTAAAAACTCCGTAGCTCACACATCGCACAAAACTCGTTTTCGAAGGATGACGGTTCAGGATAAAAGGAGTAAATAAGGAATTTGTTTCCGTTAATTTGAAATTAAGGAGCCTGAAACTTGTTAAAGCTTAAATGAAGTTATGGCTTTGAACAGCCTGCATATTCTACGAGGCTACCCCGAAAGTGCTGCTTACCTGCAGCATTCCCTTTGGTACTTTTTATATTGACAGGCATATTGAAAGAGGCTGCAGCTTTTGAGCTAAAGGCAAGAAGAGGCGTAATTGTTCGTGATTCAACGTGTCGGGCTCTTATGGAAAAGGTTCAAGCCTACGGTTGCTCAGTCCTCAAGTTCAAACCGGATAGCTACAGTCTGTTCGGCTACAACTGGCCTGCTGCTACGCACGAATGGATACCAGTTCTTTGAAAGTTTCATCACACGCAAGGCTTCTTCATCGCATCCATATCCAATGCCGTCAAGGACAACGAAATTACTTAGAGAGCCATTCTTTGCGATCCTGAATCCGATCTTTACCGTTCCCTCAATGTTTTTTTCTATCGCTTTGTTTGGATACCGAAGGTTTGCCTCAATAAACTTTTTGAAAGCCTCTTCGCCGCCGGGATAACCTGCATTGACGGTGACTGGAGGGCAGCCACAGTTGACGAATTCAGCCGGACGATAAATGGTAAATGCGGGAACAAGCTTCGTCTGTATCCGTTTCGCTTCAATTCCAGCTGCGACGTCTTGCGATGCAGCGGTAGGAATTTGGATGGTGATGAAGCGGCTACCCTTGTTCTGGTACTGGATCGTATAGTTTCCATAGGGCGCCAGGCTTATTGTATCATGATGATGTGCACCACGGATCTCAAACCGACCCAAGCTGTCGGTAAGAGCGCCAAGATAACACTGCCCGTACCTCAGGTCGGCTGATTCTGATCGCAGACTAATAAACGGAACCGGTGCCCCGTTCATATCGACCACGACTCCTTTTAAATGAATCGTATCCCTTTTGATCACTTCTAGAGGTACATCCTCCTGCGCCTGGCTATAAAAGGGAAGAAAAGAGAGGTAGCTAAAGAACAAGGTCAGGACTTTCATACACAAATGTGATGAACTTTTCTGTTGATTTTCACAGTTGGCATCAACAAAGGTCTAAAATAATCCGCAATGCCAGCTTCAGGTCGCTTCACAATAGAATCCCCGATCCGCCCTTAAAAAAAACCTGCTCAATCGCAAATTCCCTCCGCAAGACTTACCTTTACATCTCCACATGAAGATCTATTTCATCAGCGGACTAGGTGCTGATCGGCGAGCGTTCCAGCGAATTCAATTGCCGGCAGGTTTTGATGCTGTGCATGTCGAGTGGCAGCCGGTAAGGGGAGGGGAAGGTATAGAGGAGTATGCTGCGATGCTTGCAAGTCAGATAGATCCAAAAGAACCCTTTATACTTGCGGGACTGTCTTTCGGCGGGATCATGGCGGTGGAGATCTGTAAGTTCTTAGCTCCGGTAAAGCTTCTTCTCTTTTCGACAGTTAGAACCCGTGATCAGCTACCTTACTCCTATCGTTTAGCAGGCTACCTGCAGCTTCACCGATTATTGCCCCGACAGCTCCTTCCTTTTAGTTTACCTTATCTCTATTGGTTCTTTGGTCCCTTGAATGCGGAAGGAAAATTGCTCGTTGCCTCTTTCCTAAGGAATACAGATTATACCTATTTAAAATGGGCACTAGGACAGATAAGCAGATGGAAGAACACGAGCTTGTTAGACAATACCATTCACATCCACGGAGAAATAGACAGGGCCTTCCCCTGCCGTCTGGTAGCGGCGGATTACGTGATACCAGCGGCTGGTCACTTTTGTGTGTTCACTCATGCAGGAGCAGTAAACGCAATTCTAAAGGCTGAGCTCGAGCCGCTTTTGATCTAGGTTCACTTTTTCACCGACAAAAAATCACCGTTCACCGACTTTTCCCTTTTCTCTGCCTAAATGGTGTTGTAACGGCTTCTTTCTTATCCTACATTTGATTAAAATTAAACTGCATGGATAACACACATTTTGAGAAGCGGCGGGGGAAAGGAAAAAAGTGGATAGGAATTATATTTCTGTTGCTGGGAACCATCATGTTATCCCGCTCGCTGGGGCTTTTTATTCCCGACTGGCTAATCAGTTGGCCAACGGCACTTATCGCGATCGGTTTTTTCACGGGTAGCCGTCATCAGTTTCGTAACCCCGCCTCCTATATTTTAATTATTATCGGATCTATCTTTCTGCTCGACAGGATGATTCCTTATATCGATTTGGGCGATTTCGTATTTCCGCTAATCATCATGGGTCTGGGACTTTACCTGCTCACGGGAAGGAACCGTCGTGCTGCAGACCTTCATCGCCGACAGCACATTGCTGAGCCAGTGGATTGGGACAGACGCGTAAATCCGGAGGATGCAACCGGCGCCCATACGCCACCTGTAGAGCCTGTTAATCCTACCTATGAAGACTATCTTGATACCGTATCTATTTTTGGCGGGGTAAAAAAGACCATCGTATCCAAAAATTTCCGGGGAGGAGAGATTGTGACGGTGATGGGTGGTGCGGAGATCAATTTAAGTCAGGCGGATATCATCACGCCGACGGTAACTTTAGATGTGACCCAGGTGTTTGGGGGTACAAAAATTATCATTCCGCCGCATTGGAAAGTGTCCTCGGACCTGGTGGCCGTGTTCGGCGGAATTGAAGATAAACGCCAGCTGATGACCGGCATCACCCCTTCCGATGAAAAGCACCTGATCATCAAAGGAACTTCGATTTTTGGAGGAATAGACATTCGTAGCTTCTGATCTGCTAGACATGGGCTTACCGCTTTTATCATCAACCCGGGTTTTAACCTTTCTATTAACCTCCTGGCTAATATGGATCGGTTTGCATGCAGCCACCCTTTACTGGCTCGGCTTTAGCCTGGAAGAGTCTGCACTTGATGCGGCAGCAAGTAACGTGCTCTTTGTGCTGTCCTCGCTGATAGTAAGCAACACATTAAGATACTACCAACCCGGAAGGGGCAAATATTTCTACATCGTGGTGTGGTGTATCTTACTGGCTGCCTTATCGGTGTTTCTCTACCGTTTGTTAGTAATCAACTACTTTTCAGCGAATGCTGTCTACCTGAATATCGTAGAGAAGACCCTGGTGGTTCGTTTTTGTATCGGATTTCTCCTGATCAGCGGAATGGGTTTGCTCAGTGTGCTATGGTACACGCAGCAGGATTACAAGGAAAATCAGCGGCGCAAGGCGGATGCAGAGCGTTTAGCCCGGGAGGCCGAGCTGTACAACTTACGTCAGCAGTTGCAGCCGCACTTCCTTTTCAATAGTTTAAATTCCATTAGTGCTTTAATAGGCCGCCGGCCGGAGGAGGCCAGAACAATGATCTATCAGCTTTCTGACTTTCTGCGTGGTACCCTGCGTAAGGAGGAGAACGAGTTTGTGAGTCTGGAAGAGGAGCTTAGGCACCTTCAGCTGTACCTGGATATCGAGCGGGTGCGTTTCGGGCACCGCTTAAAAACGGAGATAAGCAAAGAGGAATCCTGTGATGCCTTGATCCTGCCCGCCATGCTTTTGCAACCTATTGTAGAGAACGCCATTAAGTTTGGATTGTATGATACCACCGGAGAAGTAATTATCACCGTGACTGCGGCCTGTGTTCAAAATTACCTGGTGCTCACCATCAAAAATCCTTACGACCCTCATACCGCCCGCCCTAAAAGTGGAACCGGTTTTGGCTTAAGTGGGATAAAAAGACGACTTTACTTATTATTTGCTCGTACGGATCTCATTGAAACCACAGGAGAAAATAATACTTTTACAACTACAGTAAAAATACCCCAGAATGATAAGGGCAATATTAATTGATGACGAACCGCTGGCCAGAGAAGTAGTAAAGGAATATTTGGAGGAATTTCCAGAAATTGAAGTGGTAGGAGAGTGCAATGATGGATTTGAAGGAGTGAAAGCGGTCGGCCAGCATCAGCCCGATCTGATCTTCCTGGATATCCAGATGCCCAAAATTACCGGCTTTGAGATGCTCGAACTGCTGGATAACCGTCCCGCAGTGATCTTCACCTCCGCCTTCGATGAGTTTGCCATCAAAGCGTTTGAAGCGCATGCTGTTGATTACCTGCTGAAGCCTTTCGCCAAAGACCGGTTCAAAAAGGCTGTAGAAAAGTTTCTGGAGCATAAAAATCTGGCGGAAGCCAAACAACAGGTACAGGCCATGCTGGAAACAACGGCAGCACCGCAGGGAAGCAACGAGCGGATCGTGGTGAAGTCGGGCAGCTCAATTAAAATCATTCCTGCCTCCGAAGTGCGCTATCTGGAGGCCTATGACGACTACGTGAAAATTCACACCGCAGAGGGAACCTATCTGAAGAACAAAACCATGACTTTCTTCGAAAGCTCGCTGGATGAGAAGCAATTTGTGCGGGTGCACCGCTCGTTCATCGTGCAGGTTCCGCAAATCACCGGACTGGTTCCTTACGAGAAAGATTCTTACAAGGTCGTACTCAAATCGGGCGAAAGCCTGCCGGTAAGTAAAACGGGCTACGGCAAGCTGAAACAGTTGCTGCAAATCTAGAAGTCCACGAATTGACGGATCTGCTGACTAGTAAATTTGAGGGTGTCCTCCTTAAAAAAGTTTCCGGTTTCATCCAGCTCTTTATTGATGTAGGGGATGTGTATCCGCAGTGGAAGCACGTGCATGTTGATGTAGTGACAAACCCCCGTGAAGTGGTCGAGGCCCCTGATGTTTCCGTATTTGCCCGTGGAAACACCCACCAGGGCAGCCTTTTTTCCGGAAAAGCTCTCGGGGAATTTGCAGGTATCGATGAAGAGTTTCAGGATCCCCGGAAAGCTCCCATTGTACTCGGGGATGACGAATAAGAATTTGGAGGTAGCACTCACCAGCTCCTGTACCGGCTCCCAGCTCGCCAGCTTATGTTTTTCGTACATCTCCGGATGAATAATGCCCTCCGGCAAATTGGCAAGCGAAAGTATTCCCGCCTCCATTCCCAGCTCTTTTAATTTCCTCTGGTAATATTCTGCCACCTTCAACGTATAACTATCAGGGCGGTTGGTACTTGCAATTATTGTAGTCATTACTGTGGATAATATGTGTAAAACCAGCTAGCAGCGCTCAGTTTAAATTGTTTAAAGTTCGTATCTTAGGCGATTGTTTTGTAAAGCGCTAAGGTCGGCAAAATTAGTATTTTAATCGTGCTAAATGCAGCCTGAGGCTTAGAGAGTATACAATCCGTAAATTTAGGATAAGGAATGAGTAAGATTATCGCGTTAGCTAATCAAAAGGGCGGAGTAGGGAAGACCACGTCATCAATTAACCTGGCAGCCAGCTTAGCAGTACTAGAGTTTCGTACGCTACTGGTAGATGCAGATCCACAGGCCAATTCAACATCAGGAATCGGCTTTGATCCGCGCGCAATAAAGGCGAGTATTTATGAGTGTATCATCAATGATGTGGATCCACGGGATGCAATACAACCAACAGAAACACCTAACCTGGACCTGCTACCTGCTCATATTGATCTGGTAGGTGCGGAGATAGAGATGATCAATCTGACTGACCGGGAGTATAAAATGCGGGCGGTGCTGGATAAAGTGAAGGATGACTACGATTTCATTATCATTGATTGCTCCCCTTCATTAGGGTTGATTACGATCAACGCTTTAACGGCGGCGAATTCGGTAATCATCCCGGTGCAATGCGAATATTTTGCATTGGAGGGCCTAGGTAAACTGTTAAATACAATTAAGATTGTACAAAGCCGTTTAAATACGGATCTGGAGATAGAAGGTATTTTGCTGACGATGTACGACGTACGTCTGCGTTTGTCGAACCAGGTAGTAGAAGAAGTGAAAACTCATTTCCAGGATCTGGTTTTTGAAACAATTATACAAAGAAACACCCGATTGAGTGAGGCACCCAGCTTTGGTGTGTCGGTAATTATGCACGACGCGAACTGTAAAGGCTCCATCAACTATTTAAACCTGGCAAGAGAAATTATCCGTAAGAACGGTTTGGTAAAAGAAGAATCAAGAAAACACGAAACAGTTAATTCATGACGAATCAAAGAAAGACAGGATTAGGAAAAGGATTAAGTGCGCTGTTAAATGATTCTGAATCAGTTCAAACTGCGTCGAAGCCACAACCGAGTCGCAACGGAAGTGAGAGTGTTTCTCCCGGGAATATAAGTTTCATCAAGGTAGCAGAAGTAGAGGTAAACCCCTTTCAGCCACGTACAGAATTCGATCCGGAAGCTTTAAGAGAGCTTTCAGAATCCATTAAGCTGCAGGGCCTGATTCAGCCTATCACGGTAAGAAAGGCCGGAGCAAATGCTTATCAGCTAATTTCCGGAGAGCGACGTCTTCGGGCTTCCAAACTTGCTGGAATTACTGAAATACCCGCTTATATCCGGACGGCCAACGACCAGCAGATGCTGGAGATGGCACTCATCGAGAATATTCAGCGTGAAAATCTGAACTCGATCGAGGTAGCGTTAAGCTTCCAGCGGATGATTGACGAGTGCAACCTGAAGCAGGAAGAGCTGGGAGACCGGGTGAGCAAGAACCGCTCTACGGTTACAAATTATTTACGTTTATTAAAACTTCCTCCGGCTATACAAGCTTCTATCAGGGATAATCAAATTTCCATGGGACATGCTAAGGCGATCCTGGGAGTAGAGGATGTTGATAAGCAATTATATGTTCATGATCAGATTATCCGGGAAGGGTTATCCGTTAGGAAAGCCGAGGAGCTTGTCAGGGAAATCAATCAGGCAGGGACGAAGAAAGCTCCTACAGCAAAAGAGGAGGCTATCTCTTTTCAATATCAGAAGATTCAGGATGACCTTGCTTCAAAGTTTGCCACCCGTGTAAAATTGAAAGTACAAGGTAAGGGTAAAGGAGCAATTGAAATACCATTTGTTTCTGAGGATGACCTGAGCCGTATCCTTGAATTATTAGATTGGTAAATGAATTTTAGGACGACTTTTCTGTTGCTGAGTTTTTTATTGCTGGCTGTATCTGCCTTTCCACAGACGGATACGAGCGCTGTAAAAAGAGATTCGGCAGCGGTTCGTCCTACACAACCCCGTACACGTTCGGCTGCTACCGATACCGTATCTAACCTGCGGCGAGCAGAAACGGCGGAAAGAAATCCACCTGTAGTAAAAGATTCAGCCAGGTTAGTGCTGGAGCGCCTTCCGCGGCAAGCGGCCCTAAGTTCTGCCATCATCCCCGGCTGGGGACAGATCCGCAATGGACGTTGGTGGAAAGTTCCATTTATCTATGGAGGTATTGTGGGGCTGGTGTTGACGGCTGAATGGGAGCAAAGGCACTACAAAGAGATCCTGCACGAGATTCAATATTACCAGGAAAACGGTGGTAAATTTGATCCCGAAGGTCTTTTTGCAGGACGGACTGATATCTCTGACCAAAACTTAATTCCTTTTAAAGACTATTACCGTCGTAACCGGGATCTCAGTATTTTGGGAATAGCCGCCGTTTATGCGATCAATATTATTGATGCCTACGTAGACGCCAAGTTCTTTCGGTTCGATGTGAGTGACGACCTTGCTATAAAAATACAACCCTCGTTACAGCCTCAATTATCACACGCTTATAGCGCGCCGGTTCCGGCCATAAAAATCAAAATATCATTATGAAAATAGCCCTTCTTGGTTATGGCAAAATGGGCCGTATCATCGAGCAGTTTGCTGTAGATCGCGGTCATGAGATAGTTCTGAAAATTGACGAAAGTAATTTAGCAGAGAAAACTTCTGAAAATCTGCAGAAGGCGGATGTCGCCATTGATTTCAGCACCCCACATTCGGCCCTTGGAAATATTGAAAGTTGCTTCGCCGCAGAGGTCCCGCTGGTAATGGGAACTACCGGCTGGTACGACAGCATAGACGAGATAAAAGGTAAGTGCGAGGCCGGTAACAATTCATTTTTGTACGCATCTAATTTCAGCGTTGGAGTAAACGTTTTTTTCTTTGTCAACAAGGTGTTGGCTAAGATTATGAATCGTTACCCCCAATACGATGTACAGGTGGAAGAAATTCATCATACTCAGAAGCTCGATTCTCCAAGCGGGACTGCAATCACCATTGCAGAAGGAATTCTGGAAGGCGTGAAGAGCAAAAAAGAGTGGGTGAACGAATTGGTGGGTGGCCCTGAAGAAGTAGTCGCGAAACCAGATCAGCTGCTTATCGAATCTCACCGTATAGAAGCAGTACCGGGCACACACACCGTTATTTATAGTTCAGAAGTCGATGACATTGAGTTTAAGCACACTGCACATAGCCGGGCTGGTTTTGCCTTAGGAGCTGTGCTTGCGGCAGAATGGCTGCAGGGTAAAAAGGGCTTCTATTCGGTAACCGACATGTTTGATTTTAATATTTAATATTTATGGAACTTGGCTCGATATTAATTGCCATACTTTTTATAGTTGCTTATTTAGCGGGGCTTTGGAAACTGTTTGAAAAAGCAGGTCGGCCAGGCTGGGAAGCACTTATTCCTATTTATAATACGTACGTTATCGTAAAGCTTACCGGACGTCCCCTGTGGTGGTTTTTTTTGATGCTGATCCCTGTGATCGGATTTATTGTGGCAATCGGCATTATGGTTGATTTTGCTAAAAGCTATGGTAAGTATACATTTTGGCAGCATGTGGGTGCTGTTGTGTTACCTTTTATTGCCTTCCCAATTTGGGGATTCGATAAGGAAACACGGTACCTGGGACAGTCGGCCACAGAAGAATTCAAAGAGAAGTATCCCTACAAAAAATCAACTACCAGGGAGTGGGCCGACGCCATTGTTTTTGCGGTAGTCGCTGCAACACTAATCAGAAGTTTTTTGTTGGAAGCCTATACCATTCCGACCGGCTCTATGGAGAAATCCCTGCTGATCGGTGACTTCCTTTTTGTAAGCAAAGTGAATTATGGTCCCCGCGTGCCGATGACGCCTGTGGCGTTTCCCTTTGCGCACCATACGATGCCAATCATCGGTACTAAGGCCTATTGGGAAGGCATCAAACTGGACTACTACCGTTTGCCAGGTTTGGAGCCGATTGAGCGCAATGATGTGGTTGTGTTCAACTATCCTATGGACGCGGATGAACCCTTTAACAGGCCGGTGGACAAGCGGGAGAACTATATTAAAAGATGTTTAGCAATTGGCGGCGATACGCTTCGTATTATTAATGCGCAGGTATATGTTAATGGCCAGCCGGCAGAAAAACCGGAGTTTGCCCAAAAATTATACTATGTGAAGTCGGACGGAACAGATTTTAATCTGGACAAGCTCCGAGAAATGAATATCGACGTTCACCATTCTACTGCTGACGAGTACTATTTCAACATGACGAGCCAGGAGGCAGAAGAGGTAAAGTCCTGGCCCATCGTGAAAGAAGTTCGTCAACGCAACCAGGAAGAATTATTTTACGATCCGGAAATTTTCCCTCATAACCCCAACTTCAAGTGGAACGCCGACAGCTTCGGTCCTGTTATTGTTCCGGCCAAAGGCTGGACTGTTAAGCTGGATAGTACCACAATCCCATTGTACCGCAGAGCAATTGAAGTGTACGAAGGAAATAAAGTGGAGCAGAGTGGGGCACAATTGATGATTAACGGAAAGGTAGCGAACTCTTACACCTTCAAACAGAACTATTACTGGATGATGGGAGATAATCGTGATAATTCCCTTGACTCTCGTTTCTGGGGATTTGTACCCGAAGATCATATCGTGGGGAAGGCACTGTTTATCTGGATGAGCTGGGATACCAACGGAGAATTCTTAGGGAAAATTCGTTGGAACAGACTGTTCAAGGGGATACATTGATGTCTGCCAAACGCTAAATGAAAAAGGCCCGGAATAAGGATTTATTTCGGGCCTTTTTTTGAGCTTAACACTTTTATACCGGTAGTCCCGCGATTCCCAACCGGTCAGCCAGCTCATTCAAATCCTCGACAACGGGCTCTACCAGAGGGATTCCCTTGATTTTCCTTTCCTTCTCCGCTTCAAGTTCCGGTTCACCCGGTATAACAACCGGCTGTTCTTCTGTAATTGGTTTAGCAGCTTTAAAGCGCTTTATCCAATTATCCATATGTTGCTTGAACTCTTCTACAGGTCGGAAGCCATCCACACGCATCGCGCCAACGAAATGACCAATTCCCTCTCCTGGCAAATTTGGAAGCGGATCCAAAAAGGCTACAAAAGGAGGCGCCCAGGGGCCGTAATTTGCGCCCGAGAGCACGGCAGAAAGGATGTCAACAGTAGCACTCAGGCCGAAGCCTTTATGGCTGCCATGCTCTCTATCGCTTCCAAGGGTGAGAAGAGATCCACCCGCTTTTAATGCATGAGCGTCTGTAGTTGCATCGCCTTTGTTGGATTGCACCCAGCCTTCAGGGATCGGCTTTCCAGATCGTTGTGCAATTTCCAGCTTGCCATTCGCAGCTGCCGAAGTGGCCATATCGACCACCACCGGAGGGAAATTACCTGCCGGAAATGCGTAGCACATCGGGTTGGTCCCGAGCAAACGTTCAGTAGTAAAGGTTGGGGCTACCAGTGGGCTGGCGTTAGTCATCGCAAAGCCAATCATATCTTTGGCTACTGCCTGCAGCGCATGATAGCCAGCTATTCCAAAGTGGTTGGAGTTACGTACAGACACCCAGCCCGAGCCGTATTTCTCTGCCTTTTCCATCGCAATTTGCATAGCAAATGGAGCAACTACAAGCCCAAGGCCGCGGTCACCATCGACCGTTGCGGTACTGGCTGTTTCATGAACAACGCGGATATTTGGGCTAGCGTTTATACGCTCCTTTTCCCACAACCGGACGTAACCACTTAGCCGGGCTACCCCATGAGAATCAATACCTCTCAAATCAGAGGCTAATAAGACGTCGGCGGCTAGTTCTGCATGTGATTGCGAACAGCCAATGCTTAAGAAAACAGACTCAGTAAACGATCTGAGCGTATTTTCATCAAAAATGAAAGAACTCATATTTCTGGTTCAAGAATAGTAAACTGGGGTGCTAGCGGATGAAAGGATTTAACGAGTTCCGCGATTAAAGTTTCGCCGTACTTTACATAGAACAAGGCAAAGTTCTCCGATCGCTCCTGAAGGCCTTCGTTTGGGAAATATTTTGCGCGTAGCGATTCGATCTTGTTTAAGGCATCGTTATGATTTCGCTTTTCTGCCTTTAGAAGTTTGGCTTCTAAATTGGCTATAGCCCTGTGAAGTCTGCTGCGCACTGCTTCAGTACTAGGTCCAAGCGTTGGGTCTATCTTCGTGACCCGTGTCTTTAGCTCCTCAAATATTGCGTCTACTTTAGCCTCTTCTTCCGCAAGCGATAGTGTATGGCTGGAATGGGCTAGTACCCACTCTTTTTTGAGTTGAGAAGTGTTTTTAAAGAGGTCAGGCAGCGAAATGCCTATTCGTTCTGCCCTCTTGGTCAATGCTTCTGTGGTTACCAGCGCAGAGTTTCTAAGTATCAAGATCGGAAATTCTACCCCTAGCTCATCGAAATTTTTCTTCAGCTGCAACCAGTAAACGACCTCTGCCCCGCCCCCAATGTAAGCGAGGTTAGGAAGAATAACTTCCTGATACATCGGACGCATAATTACGTTGGGACTGAAGCGCTCCGGATACATCTCTATCTCCGCCTTAAGCTCCTCATCAGAAAAAGAAATTTCAGTATTGAGGACGCGGTAGCGGTTTCCCTCAAACACAATTCTTTCCCGGAGATTCTCTTCTAAATAGAAAAAGTTAATCTCACGGGCATTCACCTGGGTGCTATAACCAGCTTGCTCGAGTGCCTTGCTGGTTTCTGAGATATTGGTGAAACTTCGTTGTTCTATAATGTCTTGTTGAATGATCGTTGTGAACTGACGTTTTAGGCGGCGTTCATCAGCATCAACTATCAACAGTCCATACTCATCAAACAATGCATTGACCAAACATCGGGTAGCATCAGCAAGGCAGCGCTGCTTCAGATAGGCTTCTTCGATAATCTCACAAAGCCTGGAAGAATTTTCCGAGAGTCCCAAAATCTTCTGGTACTCCCGCACCGCATCTTGAATAGATTCCGTGCTTAACCTGCCCGTAGCCCCTTTTGCTACTGTATCCCAGCTTATTTTCTTCCCCTGAATTTTAGTATGATTTATCTCTTCAAAATCGTGGTCTTCTGTTGCCATCCAATAGACGGGGACAAATTTTTTGTCGGGATAGGCTTCTCCTAACTCTTTTGCCAGATTGATTGCCGAAACAATTTTGTAAATGAAATAGAGGGGACCCGTGAAAATATTGAGTTGGTGGCCAGTAGTAATGGTAAAGGTGTTCTCTTGCCTTAAAAGCTCGATGTTTTGCAGAACCTTCGCGTGGATCTCGGTTCCCAAATTCGCGTATTGGTCCTCAAGCACCTCTGCTAAAGCGGATCGATCGGCAGCTACTTTTTTGGCCTTCATGATCTGCCCAAAATTTTCCACACTCGGAAAGTATGAAATGAAGGGCTCCAGTTTGGGGTCTTGCTCGAGATAAGCGAGAACAGTTGATGAAAAACTGTTGGTGTCTTTATAGTCGATATAAGTGGCTTTCATCAGAGTTGACGAAAATAGGGGAATTTGATTAATTCCCCATTCCTATATCATTTATTTGACAATCTGTCCATACAGATCGAAATCTTCCGCTCGTTCAATAGTGGCATGAACGAAGCTTCCGATAGTTGCGTAGTTCGTGCTTGCATGCAGCAGAACTTCGTTGTCAACCTCAGGAGAGTCAAATTCAGTGCGTCCCACGAAGTAGTCGCCCTCTTTTTTATCAACTAATACCTTGAAGGTTTTTCCAACTTTTTCCTGGTTTTTATCGAAGGAAATGCCCTGCTGGACCTCCATGATTTCTTCTACTCGTTGCTCTTTAACCTCCTGCGGAACGTTATCCTCCAGGGTGTGGGCATGAGTTTTTTCTTCGTGGGAATAAGTGAAGCAGCCAAGACGGTCGAACTTGGTTTCTTCCACCCAGTCTTTCATCTCCTGGAAATCCTGTTCTGTTTCACCGGGATAACCACAAATCAGAGTGGTGCGCAGCGCAATATCGGGAACTTTAGTACGAATATCGTTAACCAGGTCAATAGTTTTTTGCTTGCTGATGCCTCGGCGCATTGATTTCAACATATTATCAGAAATGTGTTGAAGTGGCATGTCCAGGTACTTGCAGACGTTCTCCCGCTCGTTCATCACATCTAAGATTTCCATAGGGAAGCCAGAAGGATAAGCGTATTGCAGTCGTATCCATTCTACTCCGTTAACATCAGAGAGCCTTCTCAGAAGCTCGTCCAGGTTACGTTTTCCGTACAGGTCAAGACCATAATATGTCAGGTCCTGTGCAATTAGGATCAGCTCCTTCGTGCCGTTTCTTACCAGTCCCTGCGCCTCTTTTACCAGCTCTTCCATCGACTTGGATAGGTGTTTTCCACGCATTAGCGGAATGGCGCAAAAGGAACAGGGTCGATTGCAGCCCTCAGCAATTTTAAAGTAAGCAAAATGAGATGGGGTAGTGAGTAATCTCTCTCCGATCAGCTCATATTTATAGTCAGCACCAATGCTCGAAAGGATATCCTGAAGGTCGTTAGTGCCAAAATAAGCGTCTACATTTGGGATTTCGCTTTCCAGCTCCGGCTTATACCGCTCTGAAAGACATCCGGTAACGATCACTTTCCCTACTTTTCCTTTCTCTTTCAGTTCGCTGTACTGAAGAATGGTATCAATAGATTCTTGCTTGGCGTTGTCGATGAAACCGCAGGTGTTAATGACGATGATATCGTCTTTTCCTACGTTATCCGCTTCATGAACAACATCAAACTGGTTACCTTTCAGCTGTCCCATCAGGACTTCCGAATCGTATAAGTTTTTAGAACAACCCAACGTGACTACATTGACACGCGGCTTAGTTGTAATAGTATTTTGTATGGCTTTTTTCGTCCGCATTCCCGGCCCCTCTTTGTCTTCTTATTTAAATAATGATTCTACGAAGTCTTTTTTATTGAATAGTTGAAGGTCATTCATTGCTTCTCCAACTCCGATGTATTTAACGGGAATCTTAAACTGATCAGAGATGCCAATTACAACTCCGCCTTTTGCTGTTCCGTCGAGTTTTGTTAATGCGAGTGCATTTACATCTGTTGCCTGCGTAAATTGCTTACACTGTTCAATGGCGTTTTGTCCGGTGGAAGCGTCAAGAACGAGGAGGATCTCATGCGGGGCTCCCGGAACAACTTTCTGCATCACGTTTTTTATTTTGGTTAGCTCATTCATTAAAGCCACCTTATTATGAAGACGTCCTGCTGTGTCGATTATTGCTACATCTTCCCTGTTGGCAACAGCTGACTGTAAGGTGTCGAAGGCAACAGAAGCGGGATCAGAGCCCATAGCTTGTGCAACAACACGCACATCCACGCGTTCACCCCAAAGTTTCAACTGATCCACTGCTGCGGCGCGAAATGTATCGGCCGCTCCGAGTACTACCTTATTACCCGCCTGTTTAAGCTTGTGAGCCAATTTGCCGATCGTAGTCGTTTTTCCCACGCCGTTGACGCCCACCACCATGATAACGTAGGGTTTGTGGTTGCCATATTCGAAATTTTCAAAGTCGTTGCTGTTGTTTTCAGCAAGAAGTTCCTGGATTTCTGCCCTCAAAATTCCATTTAACTCAGACGTGCTCACGTATTTGTCTCTTGCAACGCGAGCCTGAATGCGTTCAATGATTTTTAGGGTGGTACTAACGCCAACGTCAGAAGTTACTAAAATCTCTTCCAACTCGTCCAAAACATCATCATCTACACTCGACTTGCCGACAACGGCTTTAGTGAGTTTCGAGAACAAACCTTCTTTGGTTTTTTCCAGGCCTTTGTCTAAGGCTTGTACTTCCTCCGGTTCAGGAGCCTGTTTCTTTTTGAAAAAATCGAATAATCCCATTCTTGTGTCAGATAAGGTAAACGGAAACAGGGCCTTCCTGTTTTCGCTCTTCCATTCGAGCAACTTTTATGAGCAAATGCCCGCAAAAAAATGAAAGTGTGGAGAGGATCCTTTCTTTGAAAAACAAACCAACTTTCATGAAAAAAGCCCTCCTGATAAATCGGGACGGCTCTTCAATATTTTAAAGAAAAAGCTTACTGAGCGTTTTTAGCTTCAGCAATAGCGTCTTTAACGTGATCGTTATGTGCAATGATCTCTTTAAAAGTGTAAGCGCCGGTTTTTGGAGACTTCACCATGGTAATAACCTTTGAATATTCTTTACCTTTACCGGTCTTCAGGGTTGCAACTACTTTCTTTGCCATCTTATTTTAATGATTGAATTGATGATCGATTGAATATTGAATAACTTTCGCAGTTCTTCTTTGCTCAATCCTTCAATTATTAATTACTTAATTTCTTTGTGAACAGTAACCTTCCTCATGAATGGGTTGTATTTTTTCAACTCCAAACGCTCAGTAGTATTCTTTTTATTTTTTGTGGAGATATAACGAGACATCCCAGGTACGCCACTTTCTTTTTGCTCGGTGCATTCCAAAATCACCTGAACTCTGTTACCTTTCTTTGCCATTTTCTATTCTTCTTTAACGATTAAACGTATCCTTTTTTAAGGAATTTATTAATTACCGCAGTAATACCATTTTTGTTGATGGTCTTGATTGCTGAAGTAGAAACTTTCAGCGTAATCCAACGGTCTTCCTCAGGGATGTAAAATTTCTTCACCTTCAGGTTAGGATAAAACTTGCGCTTGGTTTTAACGTTTGAGTTAGAAACGTTATGACCGTTCATTGGCATTTTTCCTGTTAAATCACAAATTCTCGACATGACTATGTAGTGTATCTTGTTGTTGTAAAACTCAGCCTCTTAAAGAGTTTGCAAATATCAGAAGAATAAATCACAATCGCAACAAAATTTACTTTATTTATAAGTGAGGAACAGTAAGACAGCGATTACAAAATTGGCTCTGATTTTTTAGAAATATTTCTAATTTACGTGCCATCAAACCACTGCTAATTAATTAACCAGTAAATTAAATTATAGAAAGTATGATTCATGAACCCGCTGCGGAGTCAGGTATTGATAATGCCTCGAAAAAAAAAGCTAAACTAGGAGTCCGGTTTTTTTTCCTGTACCTGTTGTTCTATGCAGGATTCGTAGTAATCGGAGTGTTTAATTACGAACTACTGGCGAGCGAAGTTGGAGCAGGTTTGAACCTGGCCCTGGTGTATGGAATGGGCTTAATTGTCTTTGCCGTACTACTCGGCATTTTGTACAACAACTTCTGCTCCAGGTACGAGGATGAAATGAACGGCGAGGAGGGTAAAGCATGATTTATCAGGTATCGTACATCGCCCTCTTTTTCTTTGTGATCTTTGTTGGGCTGGTTCTAGGTCTTTCTTTTTACTACGCTCGCAAAACAAGGTCGGCATCTTCTTACTATGCCGCTGGCGGTCAGATACATTGGGCAGTCAATGGCATTGCCTTTGCCGGCGACTATCTTTCGGCAGCCTCCTTTTTAGGGATTTGCGGGATGATAGCAACGGTAGGATTTGACGGATTTCTCTACTCTATAGGTTTTCTGGCCGGCTGGATAGTGGCGCTATTTTTAATTGCCGAACCCCTGAAGCGTCTGGGAAAATATACTTTTACGGATGCTCTGAATTCTACTTTCAAATCCAGAGCAATTACCTTAACTGCTGCCATTAGTACCTTGATCGTTTCTATTTTTTATCTGATCCCTCAAATGGTAGGAGCCGGTGATTTGGTTACTCCGCTTCTCGGATTTCCTCATTGGGTGGGAGTGGTGCTGGTAGGCCTCGTGGTAATCTTTATTGTGGCAAGTGCTGGAATGACTTCCACCACTTACGTTCAGTTTCTTAAAGGAGCGCTTCTGTTAGTTCTTTCGACCGTTCTGACGATATACATATTAAGGAACGGCCTGTCATTGAATCCTGGCTTTGGTAATCAGAGCTATCACAAATTTCAGGAGATCTATCCGGAAGTCGAAAATGGTAAAATTGTAAGTGCCGGAGATTGGAATGTGGTATTGCAGCAGGAATCTAAAGGCAAGCAGTTTGTAAAATTGCAGCTGGGCGGACAAGCACGATGGTACCGGCTCAGTGAAAAGGACGGCGCCCCCGTGTTGCAGGAAGCATTATCGATCGAAGAAGGAGAGGGCGGAGAATTACTATATAACGGGCAGCCAAAGTCGAAGGCTGAATTTTTCCAAGTGGGACATTTGAGCAAAATTGTAGTGGATGGAAAAGAAGTAAGCAAGACAGGCCCTGTTGGACCGTTTAAATTTCTTTCCACAGTTGGCAATAGTGAAGTTGTGCGCTTCTCAGAGGCTAAGTTCGAGAGTAATGGGAAGAAAGTTACGGTGTTTTATCAGAACCCCACCTCAGGGCAGTCGTTCATGTTACCAGGACTGAAGTATAAGATTGGTAAGGGTGCAAGTATCTGGAGCCAGATGGATTTTATCTCGCTGATGCTTGCCTTATTCCTTGGTACAGCGGCGCTTCCTCACATTCTGATTCGCTACTATACAGTTAAATCTCCCCGTGATGCACGTAAATCTACCATTCTCGCCATAGGAGCAATTGGGATGTTTTATGTGCTTACTTTATTTATGGGATTAGGTGCGGCGGTCAATGGTGTATTGGATGTGGAGTCAAGTAACATGGCAGCCCCACTGCTGGCAAGAGCATTTGGCGTAGTATTATTTTCTATAATATCTGCAGTTGCCTTTGCCACCATCCTTGGAACAGTCGCCGGTTTGATCATCGCCTCTTCGGGGGCCATCGCCCACGATCTGCTGGATAATTATTTCAATTTAGACCTCACGGACGGTAAAAAGGTGAGAGCCGGTAAAATTGCCGCCTTCGGTGTTGGGATTATTGCCATTGGTCTTGGCATTGCATTTAAAGGAATGAATGTTTCTTTCCTGGTGGGATGGGCCTTCTCCATTGCAGCCTCAGCTAACCTTCCGGCCATCCTCTTTCTTCTATTTTGGAAGAAGTCGACAGCCAAAGGTATTGCAGCATCTATTGTAACCGGAATCGTAGCGTCTTTGGGTATCATCCTCACTTCTCCAACCATGTGGGAGAGGTACGGACTTGATCCTGCTACGGCGATCCATAAGTTGGATAATCCTGCTATTATCTCTTTTCCCTTAGCGGTGATTGCTGCTTACGTGGTTTCCAAGGCTACTCAAAAAGACAACAGGGAAAGGTCTGAATATGTTAAATCATTAGAACAAACCACAGCTTAAATAATTTTATCGAAGAAATGAATTTAAAGATCACATCTTTTAGCGAGTATAAAGAAGTTTACGATTACAGCGTACGGGAGCCTGAAAACTTTTGGGCAGAAATCGCTGACTCCTTCCGCTGGAGAAAGAAATGGGATAAGGTCTTAGAATGGAATTTCAAGGAGCCTTCCATTAAATGGTTTCAGGGTGCCAAGCTAAATATTACTGAAAACTGTTTGGACAGGCATCTCGAGAAGCATGGCGACAGACCCGCTATTATCTGGGAACCCAATGATCCGGATGAAGCCCACCGCGTTTTATCATACAAGCAGCTGCATGACAAGGTATGCCAGTTTGGTAATGTCCTTAGAAATAATGGCGTTAAAAAAGGCGACAGAGTCTGTATTTACCTGCCGATGGTGCCAGAGCTGGCCATTGCTGTGTTAGCCTGTGCGCGTATTGGGGCGATTCATTCGGTGGTTTTCGGGGGATTTTCCGCTCAATCTATTGCAGACAGAATAAACGACGCAGAATGTTCCCTGGTAATTACTGCCGACGGTGGTTTCCGTGGGGCTAAAGATATTCCGCTAAAGGATATCATTGACGATGCCCTTGTTCAATGCCGCAGTGTTCAGAAGGTAATTGTACTTACACGCAGTCGTTCTCCTGTTTCCATGATCAAAGGCCGGGATGTATGGTGGGAAGATGAGATCAAAAAGGTAGAAACGCAGGGTAATCCTCCTTGTCCTGTAGAAATTATGGATGCCGAAGATCTGCTGTTTATCCTGTATACGTCAGGTTCAACCGGTAAGCCTAAAGGGGTAGTGCACACCTGCGGTGGGTACATGGTTTATGCTGGATATACTTTTGCAAATGTCTTTCAATACCATCCAGGGGAGGTTTATTTCTGCACAGCGGATATTGGCTGGATTACGGGGCATTCTTACATTGTCTATGGTCCGCTTTCTCAGGGGGCCACGACGGTCATGTTTGAAGGTGTTCCTACCTATCCGTCGCCATCCAGATACTGGGATATTGTAGAAAAGTACAAGGTTAACATTCTTTATACAGCGCCTACCGCTATTCGCTCTTTAATGAGTTTTGGTACCGGGCCGCTGGAAGGGAAAGATTTAAGCTCGATAACGAAACTAGGCTCCGTGGGAGAACCGATCAATGAAGAAGCATGGCATTGGTTTGATGAAAAGATAGGAAACAAACAGGCTCCAATTGCAGATACGTGGTGGCAGACGGAGACAGGGGGTATCATGATTTCGCCAATTGCAGGGGTAACTACAACTAAGCCAGGTTACGCTACCTTGCCCTTACCGGGAGTGCAGCCGGTGCTGGTGGACGAAAACGGGAAAGAAATTGAAGGCAATGGCGTTTCTGGCAACTTATGCATTAAGTTTCCATGGCCGGGCATGCTGCGCACTACTTATGGAGACCATGAAAGGTGCCGGCAAACGTATTTCTCGACTTACGAAAATATGTATTTCACCGGCGATGGCTGCTTGCGCGATGAAGATGGCTATTACAAGATCACCGGTCGGGTAGACGACGTATTGAATGTTTCCGGACACCGGATTGGAACTGCAGAAGTAGAAAACGCGATCAACATGCATACGGACGTGGTTGAAAGCGCAGTAGTTGGTTATCCTCACGAGATTAAGGGACAAGGAGTTTATGCCTACGTTATTCTTGGAGAATCAGTTCATGATAAAGAACTTACCAGGAAGAATATCCTCCAAACGGTGACTCGTATCATTGGAGCTATCGCGAAGCCGGACAAGATTCAGTTTGTGTCGGGATTGCCGAAAACACGGTCGGGTAAGATTATGAGACGTATTTTAAGAAAGATCGCTGAAGGTGAAACGTCTAACCTGGGTGATACAAGCACATTGCTTGATCCGGGAGTGGTGGATGAGATTAAGGCCGGTGCCCTGTAAGAACAAATTCAGTCTCAGTCTGTTGTCTTCTTACATAACCTAAGAGACATGGACAAATTAGAACTAAAAGGTAAATGGAACGAATTAAAGGGCAAAGTAAAACAGGCCCATGGTGACATGACCGATGACGACTTAACATACGAGGAGGGAAAGGAAGATGAGCTTTACGGCCGTCTCCAGTCCAAAACCGGAAAAACCCGCGAGCAAATAATTGACTGGTTGCGGAGTTTATAAAACAAGAAAGCCCGGCAGTATCCTGTCGGGCTTTTCTATTAACATGGCTTTCAATTAATAACCGAAGATGGTTTCCAAACTCAGCTTCGTCAGCTCTCCGTATTTGTTAAGATCTGCTTCATTTACTTTCGCTTCTGAAGCCACTACACAATAGGTATAAGGCTTGTTTCTCAGCTCAGTTTCGTGGAACTTTTTGATATCAGTAAACTGTAGCTTGTCGATCGACTCAAACGTGTTTTTTCGGATGTCACTATCCAGACCTTTGCGTTGTGCATTAAGATAGTTAAAGATAATGTCCTCGTTGATGATTCGTTCGGTCTCCAGTGATTTTCGCATGTTCGCTTTCGCTACTTCAATCACTTTTTCTGACTCAGGAAGCTCAGTTAACAGCTCATTCATACTTGCGATAGCTTCATTGAGCTTATCTGCCTGAGTGCCCACATAAGCCAGCATCGTGTAGCGATCGTCCTTTTTAGCAGGACCATTATAAACGGCGTACGTGGAGTAGGCCAATGCTTTGGACTCCCTGATGGTTTGGAACACTATTGTGCTCATCCCGTTTCCAAAGTAATTGTTAAAGAGCTCGATAGCAGGAACCTCCTGCACGCTAAAACCTGAACCGTTTCTAATCCACTGAATTTCGGCCTGAACCATATCGTAGTTAGCAAAGAGTACCTGGTTTTTGCTCTGCACTACCTTGGCAAATGTGGGTCCTTCTGGAAGTGGTTTGAATGATGCCGGGCTGGGATGTAGCGATTTTAGAGACGTTGCAATGGTATTGGCTGATGCAGGTCCGTAGTATGCAATCGTGTGCTCGTACAAACTCAGTTCTCGTAAGGCTCCAATCAGTTGATCCGCCGTTAGCGCGTCAAGCTCCGCGTTACTCAGCACGTTATTAAAGGGATTGGAAGGCCCGTACTGAGCATATGTCACCAAGCCCTGCATGATAGAGGCTTTGTTCAGCTTCGCATTTTCCCTGCTTTTCTTTAGCCTTGCTTTCAATCCTGCCAGCGCAGCTTCATCGGGCTTGCAATTTGCCAACAGGTTTTCATACAGCGCGACCGTCTTTTCATAGTTTTCCTGCAGTCCGGTGATGTTAACCGTTGTTATTTCACCGGAAACAGATATCCGGAAAGAGCCGGCAAGTTTATAAAACTCCTTGCTAATCTCTTCCGCGCTCATTTTATCTGTAGCCAGGAACTGGATGTACTCTGCTGCAATTGGAAGCAACTTATTATGCCAGCTCCCGGTGTTGTACCGATAATACAATTTGAAAATGCTGTTCTCTTTGTTTTGTACTGACAGAACATCCAGGTTGCCTGATTTCGCTCTTGCTATATCTTTGGAAAAGTCGAGCCAGACCGGTTTTACCTGGCTGACAGGCATACTGTTGATCTGTTGAAGAAAGGGTGATTGAGCCTCTCTGTTTACTTCCACGGCTGTAATGGTCGGCTTCTCAACCTTTAGCTTGTTTTTGTCTTCGCCCTGGCGCTTGTATACAACCACATAGTTGTTACCCAGGTATTTCTTCGCAAAAGCCATCACTTGCTGTTTAGTCACTGCCGATAACTGATCTGCGGTAGCTACCGTAGTTTTCCAGTCCACTTCCGAAGTGAATGCGTCCATAAGGGCTCCAGCTCTGGATCCATAACTTTCATTTTCTTCCAGAATGCTTTTCTTCAGGTTGTTGACAATGGAAGGAATCAGGTCCTCATCAAAATCCCCCTTTTTCAGCTTTTCAATCTCCGCAATCATCAGCGCTTTCACATCATCGAGGGATTGTCCTTTGATAGGATTTCCCTGTAGCAATAGCGTGCTATAGTCTTTTAGGTTATAGTTAAAGGCCGATGCTGCCAGCAATTTTTGCTTTTTAACCAGGTTAAGATCAAAAAGTCCTGCTTTCCCGTTTGTTAGGATACTTCCGAGTAAGTTAAGCATTTGGGCATCGCTTGTATTAGCGCCAGGGAAGCGGAAGCCAATCATAATGCTTTCAGGGTTAGGTCCCCACACTTCTTTCGCAACTGCAGTGCTGAGGGGCTTTTCAGGGCTGAACGTATACGCAGGGACCGGCTTAGCTTTCATATAGGCAAAGCTGCGATCGATCTTTTTTACCATTTCATCCGGGTTGAAATCGCCCGATAGAATGATGCCAATGTTATTGGGAACGTAATATGTCTTGTAGTATTCGCGAATGGCCTTCAGGGATGGGTTTTTAAGATGTTCAACTGTTCCGATCGTTGTTTGCTTCCCGTAACTGTTAGGGAAGAGGTTCTCAAACATTTTTTCAAAGACCTTCCGACCATCGTTATCCAGTGTTCTGTTTTTTTCTTCGTATACAGCTTCCAGCTCGGTATGAAAAATCCGTAGAATGGGATTTCTGAAACGCTCGGCCTGCACAGCCAGAAATTTATCCACCGCATTGGAAGGGATGTCTTCGGTATACACCGTCTGTTCAAATGAGGTGAAAGCGTTCGTACCTTGGGCACCCATGGATGCCATCACTTTATCGTATTCATTGGCGATAGCGTATTTTGCCGCCTCGCCCGAAACTTTGTCTATCTGCTTGTAAATCTCCCTGCGTTTCTGCTCGTCTTTGGTAGAGTTATACTGTTCGTAAAGGTTGTCGATTTGGTCCAGTAGCGGCTTTTCCTTGTTCCAGTCCAGTGTTCCAAATTTATCTGTCCCCTTAAACAGCATGTGCTCCAGATAGTGAGCTAAACCTGTGTGGTTTTCCGGATCGGTTTTGCTCCCCGCTTTTACAGCAAAATAAGCCTGAATTCGCGGTTGCTTAGGGGTGGGACTAAGAATAACGGTGAGCCCGTTCTTCAACTGGTAGAACCGCGCGTTAGTGGGGTCATTGCTTACATATCTGTAGGTATAACCTCCTGAACTGGCACTTTTCCATTCATACTTCTTCTTTACCTGGCTATTGCTTGCTGAAGTAAAGGCAAGCAATAACATTGCAATAAGTAACTTTTGCCTCATGATGTTGTGTTAAAATAGGCTTAAAGATAAGTATTTATTAGATTTTTTCATGTCTCCCGGCAATAGGGGGAAGATTGGCAGATTCAGAGGTTCATGTATCTTTTTTGTAGCTTTGCGCGATGAAAAGAACACCTACCATACTCGTTGTAAATGATGACGGCATTGATGCACCTGGCATCAAAGTGCTTATCGACGCGATGAAAGAGTTGGGGAATGTAGTAGTGGTAGCTCCTGATAGTCCTCAATCAGGTATGGGGCACGCCATTACTATCAGCAAACCCCTTCGCCTGGATCGCGTGCACATCTATCCCGAAGTGGAAATGTATAAGAGCTCTGGGACACCGGTGGACTGTGTGAAACTGGCAGTAAACAAAATATTTAAAGGTAAAAAGCCTGATCTGTGTGTATCTGGTATTAATCATGGTCTCAATCATTCGATCAATGTAATTTATTCGGGAACCATGTCGGCTGCTGTCGAAGGTGCAATTGAAAGCATCCCTTCTGTAGGTTTTTCATACGATGACTTTGGCTATGATGCGGACTTTTCAGCCTGCGTACCATTTGTGAAAATGGTTGCTGCCAAAGTACTTGAACATGGCCTCGCACCCGGAACACTACTTAATGTAAACTTTCCCAAGACCGACAAGATTAAAGGGATAAAGGTGTGCCGGCAGGCTAATGCCAAGTGGGCCGAGGAGTTTGATGAAAGAAAAGATCCGAATAACCGGGATTATTTTTGGTTAACCGGGAAATTTCAACTGAATGACCGGGGAGAAGACACCGACGTTTGGGCGCTTACAAATGGCTACGCTTCGCTCGTTCCCGTTCAGTTTGATCTGACTGCACACCACGCTATTCCTCATTTAAATAACTGGCAATTCAATGTTGAAGCGGAATAATGTTTGGCTGGGTACTGTTCTCGGACTCGTGCTTCCGGGAATAGCCTTTTTTGTTGTGGAGGTATTAAAGAAAAACCTTGTGTTTTTGCAGAAGGCAGACCTTCTTTATATCGGTTGTGTCGCGTTAAACCTGCTACTCGTAAAGTACTACTCCAAAAAATATATGGACGAAACGGCCAGAGGTATAATTGGGTCTACCTTTATTTGTGCCTTTATCTTCTTTTACTACAAAGTTAACCAATGAGATATTATCTGATTGCAGGCGAGGCTTCAGGCGACTTGCATGGCGCTAATCTGATGAAGGCGTTGCGGCTGGTAGATGCAGAGGCGGAATTTCGTTTCCTTGGAGGAGATTTGATGGTTTCCCAAGGCGGTGATCTGGTAAAACATTACAAGGAAATGGCCTACATGGGTTTCTTGGAGGTGTTGATGAACCTACCAGCGATCATGCGGAATTTGAAGCAAGCCAAATCAGACTTATTGAAATATAAACCAGATGCACTGGTTCTTATTGACTTTCCCGGCTTCAATCTGAAGGTCGCTGAATTTGCCAAGCAGAACGGAATCAAGGTTTTTTATTATATCTCGCCGAAAGTATGGGCCTGGAATCAGCGACGGGTTCTTAAGATCAAGAAGGTGGTTGATAAATTGTTTTGTATCCTTCCTTTTGAGGTAGATTTTTACAAAACCTGGGGAATGGAGGTAGACTACGTAGGTAATCCCCTGCTTGATGCAATAGCAGCTTTCGAAGCAGATAAGAACTTTAGGGAGAAACACGGCTTTTCAGACAAGCCCATTGTTGCTTTATTGCCTGGAAGCAGGAAGCAGGAGATTCTCAAAATTCTGCCAGAGATGCTGCACACTGCAAATCGCTTCCCCAATTACCAGTTCATTATTGCGGGAGCTCCGAGTTTCACAGCTGACTTTTATACGCAGGCTGCTTTTGGAACACAGGCCCTTCCAGTAGTTTTTAGCGACACTTATAATCTTCTGAACTGCGCCCATGCAGCTATTGTGGCTTCGGGGACTGCTACCCTGGAAACGGCCCTGTTTCATGTTCCCCAGGTCGTTGTCTACAAAACGAGTGCAGTTTCTGTGGCAATCGCCCGCACGCTGATAAAAATTAAGTATATCTCGCTGGTAAATTTAATCATGGATAAGCCCGTGGTGAAAGAGTTGATTCAGGAAGACTGTAATCCGCAGATGATTGCTGAAGAATTGGAGAAGTTGTTGGATGGAAATTACAGGCATGAGATGCAGAAGAACTACATAGACCTGTCTCTTAAAATGGGAAGTCCTGGAGCCTCAGAGAAAACGGCCCAGTTAATACTACAAACCCTCACGAATAAGCATTAGTGAGGGTTTGTAGTAAATATTATCTGTTAACTTTACCGCTTCTTTGCTGGTTTCTAACCGGAACTAAAGCTGGTTCTTTTTTCTTTAAGCTTTCGATAAACTCTGAAACTAGTTCTTTCAATCTCTCAAACATAAAAATCCCTTTTCTATCAATACTCTAATTTACGCTCTTTTCTCAAATTTATTGTAAAACTCACCCTGATTTCTGATTTATTTCAAGTGGTGGTTTTGATCCAACGTCGGTGCGTCCGATTTCTTTTCAAACTTCCTTTGCTGTTCATTAAGATCTATCCACAAGGAATGGATCTGTTGGTTAACAGCAACTGAAGAGTTTGACTGTCTTTTTTTAAAAAGTTTAATTATCAATCTTCGAAGAAGATGCATTGTATCCAAGAGTGTAAGCTATGGTACGAAAACGAGGGCCAGAGGTTTCCCTTTTTTTAATTTAGGATCTTCTAATTTGATTTTTTTGATTTTCTTCGCGACAAATTCATATAGATGAAAGCTTTTTTGTTCGATTTGAATGGTACCATGATAGACGACATGGACTATCATACTGATGCCTGGCACAATATCATAAATAACCAACTCGGAGGAAATATGTCGCGGGAGGCAGTTAAGATGGAGATGTATGGCAAAAATCAGGAGGTGCTTGTGAGAGTGTTCGGTGAGGGACGTTTCAAAGCGGAGGAGATGGATCAGATATCATTTGAAAAGGAGAAGAAGTACCAGCAAACTTATAAACCGCATTTGAGGCTTATTAGTGGGCTTGACTCCTTTTTAGAACGCGCTTATCAGAAAGGGATAAAAATGGCAATAGGCTCGGCTGCTATCACGTTCAATATCGATTTCGTTCTAGATGGCCTTGATGTCAGAAAATATTTTCCGGTTGCCATCAGTGCCGATCATGTGACGAAGAGTAAACCAGATCCGGAAACTTTCATTAGTGCTGCCCAGGGACTGGGTGTGCAAGCGGAAGACTGCCTGGTTTTCGAAGATAATCCAAAAGGGGTTGAAGCAGCCAGAAGGGCGGGTATGAAATCAGTGGTAATTACTACGATGCACCAGGAGCACGAGTTTGAGGGGCTGGATAATATCCTTTGTTTTATAAAAGATTACCACGATCCCTATCTGCAGGAGTTATTGGAACAAATATAGATAGCTTACCGGTTATCCTCCTGGTAAGCTATCTGCTCCATTGAAAGTGGGATGACGTACGATTTGGGCTGCAATGCCTAGTAACTCATCCCCGGATAGGGTACCACCACCTTCAAAATCAAAATCTTTTTCTGTCCTGATGGTGATTTGGCCCAGCGTACTGTCGGTCGGGATGTCATCAATATCAACCGGGTCTTTTTCAGCAAGTGAGCTGTTGATATCCGGATCAGTGATGCGGAATACGTTTGTGTAGCCCGATGTTTCTTGTACAATTACAGGCTCAATAACCAGTCTTCGTCTCTCCTGTCCAATCTGTATTTCGAAGTTTTCCATAGCGCGTGATTTCTCATAGTACAGCCCGCTTCAGGAAAAGTTTTAGGAAACAGGAGGTCTTAAAAAGTGAAACCGCCAGAATTCCTTCTATGCGGTTTCGGTGATAAGGGTGTACGTCTTAAATATTATTTTATTTCCAGGTCCATTTCTGCCGCCTGGACATCTTCTTTGCTACCATAGTCTACTACCCCGGTTACGGTGTACTTGCCTTGGGCCATGTCGGTAGGTAGAACAAACTTCATTTCTCTGGATCCGCCGGGCAAAACAGTAAACCCTGCCGGCTTAAGCCGTTCTTTTTTACCTGTCTTAAGATTTACATATTCAACATAAGAAGCGCAATCTAAAATCGCTTCCCCTGTATTTTTCGTAACAATCGCTACTGCCCTTTCTGTTGGCGTTACACCATCAACTTGTTTGAAACTGACAATTTCGGCCTGTTTCAAGGTGACACTTGGAGGAGTTTGAAACAGGTGGACAACAAACTGAAACGTTTCTATAATACCCATCCCCACGCTATTGCTTCCAAGATTCGCAGCTTCTGACCTTTCTTTTGCAAGTTTGATAAGCATTGTTCCCCATTTTACTTTATTTGATTCCGGAAGATTAGGAAGCTCAAGGATTACTTGTACATCTTTACTTTCGCCTGCTTCTAATTCGAAAAAGGATGGATTAGCAGAGATGTTTTTTGCGAGTGAATTAGGGCTCTCGCCAGGCTTAAGAAGAGTCGACTTTCCTGTACTGCCTGGGGCAGCAAAGTCGCCAAATGTAATTTGAAAGGCCTGTTTCTTACTAGAGTTGTTGGTGATTTTCAGCGACTGAGTTTTACTTTCACCTGGGTTTACTTTGTAATAAATCCGACTTGGAGCTACTGATACACTTTGTGCTCTAACTGTTGAAATTAAGATTACTAAGAATAGTAAGGCGTTAATTGCTTTATTCATCTTGTTTATTCGATTTACTGTTATTGTCTTTCGTTTCTATTACTTTTCCTTGCTGATCAAATCGTTTGATGTTGAGTTTTCTCTTTTTCTCCAGCATATTAAAGGTGATGTTGTAGTTGTCAGCAACGGTGAGCATATCTACCACAATTCGTTTTTGTTGGAGTTCGAAGTTTTCTGGAAGCACATTCTCATTGACGCTCACACTGTATGTTCCAACTGGAAGTTTCAAAACAAAGCGTCCATTGCCATCTGTGAGGGTCGAGTATATTTTCCCAAGGGAATCGATAGCGGTTACGCGAATCTTACTTACATCCACGCTTCGTTCATAGTCCGCAGAGACAACATCTTTTTGAGCCATTAAAATCCCTGTTAGTTGAACTCCCTGATTAAGCGGCATTAATACTGTTTCGTCATCTTTTAAGGACAGAATTCTTTCATTGGCAGCGAAAAAGCCAGAATTCTCAGACAATGGGACAAGAGTGATTTTATACTCACCTTTCGGTAGATTATTATAAGCAATTTTTCCCTGTTGATCAGTAACAAAGTTTTCCCCGATCTCTTTTAAACGCGACTGACTGTTGTCCGTGCTATCAACATTAAGAGACTTCACGTTAATTAGTACATTTTTTATCCCCTGCTCATTCTTGTCCTGTTGCCCATTGCCATTCAAATCTTTAAACACTGCGACTTTCAAAGCCTTATATTTCTTTCCAGATACTGGCACTCCTATTCTTTTTTTGAAACCAAATCCGAAAAAAATATTTGAGGTGCTCATCGATTGGTCGAACGCCTCCACATTATCTAGATTAATAAAAGGGTTGTTTTTTTGATTATTGTTAATGTACTGCCCATAGAATCTGAACTCAAGACCACTTTTGGGCATGTAGTAGAATTCGGGTCTGGCGCTAATTCTATGTCTCTTGAATAGGGTTTCGTAGCTGTAAACGAAGCTGGGCTCAAAACTTAACTTGTTTCTAAGCACCCACAGTTTCAGGTTAGTATTAGTATATATAGACTGGTTATTCACCTTTGTATTTGCGAAAAGAAGTTGCTCGAAAGTCTGGTAAGGTCCGTAAAAATACCGGATACTCGAAGTTAAGCCCCTGTGTCTGACCATCGTCCTGAGCTGAGCTGAGAAGTAAGGATTCAAATTATAATCAGGAAGTTCGTTGTATGCGCCGAAAACGGAAAGGTAAAACCTCGTGTTGCCCGTCTGCCTCGGTCTAAAATCTACTCCAAGGCCATTTGATCTTGTTCTTAGATTAAAAATATTATTTTCCTGGTGTTGTAGCTTTAGAGCTGTTGTGTAATTATAGGGACTGTAAGTATATTTCAACTCGTATAATGCACTAGCACTGGGCCGACTGGTTAGAAGAAAGCCTGAGGTGCTTAAATACTGTGGATTTTGGTCATAGCTGTAGTAGTTCGCCTCGGCGCTATTCGTGTAATTGAATCTGTATAAGACATTGGCGCCAAAGCTGGTAATGCCGCGGTAGCTGGTGTTGAATTTGCTACCATAGGTGTGGTGAAAGCCAAAAGTGAATTTCCGGATGGCACCGAAGTAATTAACAGCGTACGCATAGCCAGTTTTAACGACCGGCGTAGTAAAATCATAATAATTTTCTTGAGAAAGTGCCGAGTTAAGCGTAATACTGTGGTTTCGAGCAAAAGGCAGTCGGAGGCTGTTACTGTACTGCAGTCCGTCAAATTTTAATAACGAATTCTCTGTCCGTTGAAAATAGTTATCGAAGCGGGTTCTCCCAATTCGGAGTCCGTAACTAAAGCCGTAGTCTGTTCTGTTTACACTGTTGAATAGACGAGGATTCTGTAAGTAGAAAGCTCCGAACGTGTGGTTGCGAAGGACTTCTTGCGTAACCCTTATACCTCGCCCTGTTGGTGTTAAGCCAAAATTTGGGCTACCGCTAACGTCACCAATTTCGACTGTGGTCTTCGGGCTAGTATAGCCAACATAATGTGAATTTCCTAAATAGGGGAGGTAACTGTAGAAGTTGTCCGCGAAAAAAGTCTGGAACCGATAAATCAGGCTCCTATTGCCCGGAAGGGTAGTGTTGCCATATAAACTTAGATTGAGTATGGTTGAATTATCAAGGATATTATCAACATTTGCTTCTATCGTTAAGGGCGCGGATTCATAACGGTATTCCCGCATTCGAGCTTGTGTTCCAGTTCGTATGAAATCAATGGTGGTTCTCCAGGTCTTCGGTGCCGAATACTCATCAGCCTCGTTCTGAACAGTAATTTTTAATGGATATACATCTGCTTTGGTAACATCATAAATCACGTCAAAGTCTTCCCTAAACGATCTCTGAGGAAGGCTCAGCTTTTCAGCTGTAAAATATAACGTGGTATCCGTTTTAATAGGGAGAGTAACGTTGAAATGCTTGATTTCAATAGGTGTGTTGCTATTGTCCAGTACCCTCAACCTCCGGTCGCTGGCAAAGTTGATTTTTATTTTCTCCTCCGCATTGCCGTTGTTCTGTAGTTTAATTGCGAACTTCGCCGTGTTACTACCTTCGAGAAAAAACACCTTGTTTTCAGCAGCGGCAGCGTTCCAATCAGTTTCTTTTTTTATGCTGAGATACCAAATAGCGGAGCCGAATTGAATATTATCATCATTGATTAGTGACGCATTAATAACGTGATTGACGTTTCCGTTACTTGTTTTCTTGGGAATAAGGTTTACAGGGATGAACAAAGAATCATAAGGGGATATAGTATAGTTTGTGTTCATCCGCGAAACAAACTTCCAAGAATCAGGAGCGGAAATAGCCAAACTAAATGTGTATTCTCGATTTGAGTTATTTTTAACCCTTAGGATGTTGGATGAAAGCTCATTACTTTTCTGTTCCGTTTTTTTATTTACGAAAGCGACTTCAAATCCCCGTGCATTATTTACGTCTTGGCCTTTTACTTGCTTAGCCGGCAACAAGATTATTACGAGCTGAAAAAAAAGCGCGTAGCAAAAGCTGTGTAAATGGTTGGGGGTAGGAGCTCTCATTTCCTATAAATCTTGCATCAAAATAAAGTCTACCCGTAGCGAGTAGGAGCCAGCTCTATAGTTAAGCCCCGGTGTCGCTTTTAAGTCAACCTTGAAAGTGTAGCACTGTGGTTGCGTGTTATATGATCCGGCAGCATTTGCTCCTGTAACCCCACATGGTGCAGCAGGATCGTTTCCCGAGCTGCCGATGATATAATTTGGACTGGATATGTCCGAAAGATTGAAAAATGAAGTTCCTGTCTGTGTTGTGTTTGCAGTATTATATACCCTAGCTTGTAAGATGTTTACGGGAATGGAAGAATTCCCTGAGCTTCCGTAAGCATTGTTAACATCAAAGAAGCCGTTGGTAGTAGTAGTGGTACCAACATACAAGTCCCACTCAGCCCCAGGCGACTCAACTCGCAAAGTGAGAAAGGAAGGGATTATAATGCCCTTTTGATATTTCTCAATAGTGTTAAAATCGAAATTTACGTTAGGTGTTGTCTTCAAGGCGAAGCTTACAGTCTGCGCATTGATATGCGAAAAACTCGCTGCGCTTAAAAGAAAGAATGTAAATAGAGGCAGTAAATTCTTCACTTGCGCTATCCCCCGGGGGTGTAAAAAAGAGAGTTAAATTAGATTAGTTTGAAAAGGGGCACAAGAATCCTTGTGCCCATCTTTCGGTTGATATTATAAATCTTCAACTAGTGCGTAAACTACTTCAAGGTAGTAATAACCTGCCTGAGCATATCCAGGTGCACCTAGTGGCACTACTGAATTAGGAAATGTTGCAGGGATACCAGGCTTAATTTTGTAATGAAGTCTAAATTGATTGGTCGCGGGGTTAGCAGCGGCGGCCCCCGGAGCGTAAGATTGATTCACGGCTGTACCCACCTGGCCGGCAAGGAATTGCGTTGCAACCGTAGGGATGCCGTTTCCTACTTGTGAATTTCCCAAACCTTTCAAACTCACAAACGAATTAAAGTTGTTTGTAGCACCACTCGCATTTGGTCTGATTGCTTGAATTTCCAGGATTTCAGCTGGTAAAAGAGGCGTTCCATTGGTGGAGTAGGCATCTACTTGAACCCATCTATCCGTACTAGCATAAGCAAATAGATCCCATGCAACAGTTGCATCAACGTCCAGTTTGGTAGCGTTGAATTTAGTAATACCTTGCTGGTAGTCTGGAATAGATTTGAATGAAAAGTTTACGGTCGGGTCAGTAGTCATCGTCAGGTTTAAAATTCCCTGAAGGTCCATTGTCACGTAAGCGTACTCTTCATCTGATAGTTGTGCGAAGGACGTCGCCGAGAAGCCAAGCATGGCCAAGAAAAGAAAAATTTTCTTCATGTGTAACGGTTTAATTGTTTTAAAAAAGGTTTTATTTCTGTCCTTGTACTTAAAAAGGGGGAAAGGGTTACAAGAAATTTGTCTCCTGGTAAAATTTTTCCACAATCGGATCGTTATCAACAATTCCTCTGGAAAATAATTATCTCTCAGCTTTTTTTGAGAGTCTTGAAGGCTCGGTTTGATATAGGGGAGTCGGAGCTAGAAGATCAGAACCTGTTACATGATATAGGATGACATAACAAAAAAGGCCGGGAGAATTTTGCTCCCAGCCTTTTTACTTTTGAAAAAATGGATTTACGACTTGTTCAACTGGTAGTATACTTCGCTCCAGCGCAGTTCATTTTTGAACTGATACAGGTCGGTGTTTTTGCCGATTTTTACGAATTCAATACCTGCCATCTCCGCAAAGTCTTGCATGTGCTCAGCGGTTAGGTTTTGACTGTAACCCGTGTGGTGAGCACCGCCGGCTAAGATCCAGGCAGCACATCCTGTTTTCATATCAGGATATGGCTTCCATAGCACGCGGGCTACCGGAAGTTTAGGAAGATCGTGCTCAGGAGCAACTGCTTCTACTTCGTTCACCAGCATCCTGAAACGGTTACCCATATCAACGATTGATGCATTGATTGCTGGTCCTGCTGCTACATTGAAAACCAGACGCACCGGATCAGCTTTGCCACCGATACCCAGAGGATAAATTTCACACTTAGGTTTTCCATCAGCAATCGACTCACAGATTTCAAGCATGTGCGAACCAAGAACCATTGGGTTAGCAGGATCAAAATGGTAAGTGTAATCTTCCATGAATGCGTTGCCGCCAGGAAGGCCAGTCCCCATTACTTTCATAGCGCGTACCAAAGCTGCTGTTTTCCAGTCGCCTTCGCCGGCAAATCCGTATCCTGCATTCATCAAGCGCTGAGAAGCGATGCCCGGTAGCTGAGCCATTCCATGCAGGTCCTCAAACGTGTCAGAGAAACCTTTGTAATTACCAGCTTCCAGAAAAGCTTTCATTCCCAACTCAATGCGGGCAGCATCTCTTAGCGAAGAGTATTGTGCTCCTCCTTTACGAAGAGAATCCATTACGGCGTACCTTTCCTCGTATTCAGCGGTTAACTTGTCTACTTCGCTATCGCTGATTTGGTTGATTACTGCCACCAGATCTCCGATACCATGGGTATTTACAGAGAAACCAAACCGAAGTTCTGCTTCCACTTTGTCTCCATCAGTTACAGCTACATAGCGCATATTGTCGCCGAAACGAACAAAGCGGGCACCTTGCCAATCGTTCCATCCTGCTGCTGCACGAGACCATGCACCTAGTTGCTCGATTACTTCAGGGTCTTGCCAGTGACCAACTACTACTTTGCGGTTGATACGCATTCTTGACATGATGAACCCAAACTCACGATCGCCGTGTGCACTCTGGTTTAAGTTCATGAAATCCATATCGATAGAATCCCACGGAATATCCCGGTTGAACTGAGTGTGTAAATGCGCCACTGGTTTTTGCAGGCTTTTCAAACCTGTAATCCACATTTTGGCTGGAGAGAATGTGTGCATCCAGGTGATAACACCAATACACTCGGGGGCTACGTTAGCTTGTTGGCAAATAGCGAAGATCTCTTCGGTGCTTTTTACAGTGGGTTTGAAAACAACGCGTACCGGCATTCCGGCTGCGTTATTCAATGAGTTCGCAATTTCCTGAGAGTGAGCAGCAACTTGTTTTAAAGTTTCTTCTCCGTATAGATCCTGGCTTCCTGTTACAAACCAGACTTCAAACTTTTTGAGATCAAGCATTATTTTATTTAGGGTTATGATTTATAAATATCTTACAATAATTACTGGCCATAATAGGAATTAGGCCCGTGTTTTCTTTCGTAGTGTTTCGTGATCAAAGAATCTTTGAGACGGGGAGACTGCGGATTGATCTGCTCGGTAAGCAGCGCCATTTGTGCCACTGTTTCGAGTACGGCACTGTTGTACACGGCTTTATCGGCTGTTTTTCCCCAGGTAAAGGGCGCGTGGTTACCTACCAGCACCATTTCCACTTCCTTATAGTCCAAACCTTTTTCTTCAAAACAATTCATGATCTGAAATCCGGTCTGATATTCATAATCACCCTGAATCATTTCATCGCTCATTGGAGGAGCGCAGGGGATATCGACCGTATTATGGTCAGCATGGGTAGTCCCGAAGATAGGAATGTCGCGCTGGCTTTGTGCCCAGGCTGTCGCATAGGTGGAATGGGTATGAACAATTCCGCCTATCCCTTCCCAATGCTTGTACAGTACCGCATGGGTAAGCGTATCTGAGGAGGGGCGAAGAGTACCTTCGATGATTTTTCCGTCGAAATCCACAATCACCATTTTTTCTGGCGACAGTTCTTCATACGGAACTCCGCTTGGTTTAATCGCAAAAACACCAAGGTCCCGATCGGCTGCACTTACATTTCCGAAAGTGAAAAGCACCAGACCAAGTTTAGGAAGCTGCATATTCGCATCATATGCAGCTTGTTTAATATGTTGATATTGGCTCATTAATAAAAGTCTAGTTTCCTTTGGACTACTAAATATTAGGGTTAACTGTGGATAGTATGTTCAGTTTCTTCCGATATGAAATCTTCAATGAAGGAACCTGCCTCCAGATATTTCTGATAGCGCTTCGCGTACAATGCTACTCTATCCGCATTAGGTTGATACTCGGCATCAAATCCCTGGCCCATTGCACTCATCGCATCTTCAACCTTTGGATAAATGCCGGCAGCAGTAGCAGCAAACATGGCTGCACCAATAGCGCAAGTTTGTTCTGATTTGTGAATTTTGATCGGCATGTTCATCACATCCGCCATCATCTGCATAATGAAAGGAGATTTTTTAGCAACTCCGCCCATTCCGATCAGTCCCTTTACAGGCACACCTTGCTCGATAAATCTATCTACAATTCTTTTTGCACCAAAGCAGGTCGCTTCTACTAAAGAGCGGAAGATTTTTACCGCGTCACTACCCAAATCCAAGCCGATAAAGGCTCCTTTAAGCAGCTGACTTGCATCTGGCGTGCGCCGACCGTTTAGCCAATCTATAGCAATTTCAGCGTCTTCCTCCAGCGGAAGTTCATTCGCTCTTTTGCTTAATTCAGGAATTATTTTTCCTTCTACTTCGTGTAAGAGTTTTTCTGCAGTGGCAGCATCGATAACATCAGATTGCGCCAGCAAATTCTTTAGAGGCCATGCCAGAACGTTTTTGAACCAGGCGTAAGCGTCACCAAATGCTGATTGACCTGCTTCCATTCCGATCATGTTAGGGATAATCGAACCATCCACCTGTCCGCAGATACCATTAACTAAGGTTCCTTTTACTTCATCCTTCGGTGCAACCAGCATGTCGCAGGTAGAGGTACCCATTACTTTACTTAAATAATAAGGCTCAATTTGTCCTCCCACTGCTCCCATGTGCGCATCGAACGCTCCGATGCCGATCACTACATCGGTTGAAAGGCCGAGTTTTTCTGCCCACTCCTGACTTAACGTTCCAGCTTTCTCAGCGGATGTATAAGTCCTGTTACCTAGTTTCGAAGTAAATCCTGCCAGAAGCGGATCCAGTGTTGCGAAAAACTCGTCAGGAGGGAAGCCACCAAATTCTTCTGCCCATAATGATTTATGTCCCGCTGAGCATACGCCTCTTTTTATGTCTTCGGCTTTTTGTCCGCCAGTCAATAAGAAAGGAATCCAGTCGCAATGTTCTACCCAAGTATACATTGCCTTACGTACCTGCTCGTCTTGCCGGATCACATGCAATAACTTCGCCCAAAACCATTCCGATGAATAGATCCCCCCAACAAACTGAAGGTAATTGGTATCAAACTTTTCTGCATGCTCGTTTATTTCCTGCGCTTCATCTACCGCAGTGTGGTCTTTCCACAGTACGAACATTGCATTAGGGTTATTTTCAAAGCCGGGCTTTAGGGCCAGAGGCGTACCACTCTCATCAACAGCAACAGGAGTTGAACCTGTTGTGTCAACAGAAAGAGCTTTAATGTTTTTTGCGACGTCGGTACCCGCCTTCGCCAGACACTCCTTAACTGTTGTTTCAAGTCCTTCTACGTAATCCAGGGGGTGTTGTCTGAATTGATTAGCAGCCGGATCACAGAACTCTGCTCTTTTCCAACGGGGATAATAAAATACAGATGCTGCAACTTCTTGCCCTGTATGAGCATTAACTATCACTGAGCGTACGGAATCTGTTCCATAATCTACTCCTATAACAAAACTTTGGTTGGCCATAATTTGGTATTCGTGTCTAAATAACACTTATTTATTCAAAAATAAAAATCCTGACTTAAGATTCTCTAAATTATTAAAAGTTAGGCACTGAGTGCTTGGGGATTTGGGATAAAGTTAAGGAAGGATTGAAACTTGTCTTTGTAAATACCCGGATCAAGTTTATAGAAATAAGCGCCTTTTTTTGAGTTCTCTTTGTCCTTTTCATCCTGACGGATCAGCAGGCCGGTAGATAGTAATTTCCTGCTAAAATTGCGTTTGTCCAAAACCGTATCGTACACATTCTCATAAAGGGTTTGAATTTGCGGTATGGTGAATTTCTCAGGTAGCAATTCAAAAAGGATGGGGTGGAGAGCGGCTTTGTACCGTAATTTTTCTCTGGCCATTTCCACCATCTCATTATGGTCAAAAATAAGCTTCGGTACATCCTTTAAATGAAACCATTCTGCGTGATATTCTTCACTCAGCTGCTTTTCGTATTTATGAACATCAATAAAGGCAAAGTAAGTGATACTCAAGGTGCGCTCGATCGGATCTCGCTTAGGTTCCCCAAAGACATGCATTTGTTCCATGTACACTCCTTCTAGCCCGGTAAGTTGTTTCAGGATGCGGGAGGCAGCTGCTTCAGGTCCCTCATGCGGTTCTATGAATCCGCCCATCAGGCTCCACTTATTCTTCTCAGGTTCAAATCCGCGCTGAATAAGCAGGAGCTTCAAATGCTCGCCATCAAATCCGAAAATTATACAGTCAACGGCAACAAGAACGCGCGTCTGTTTAGAGTACCTCGTCATTTGGTTTTATATACAATGATAAAGGATATATGTGTAAGAGACAATTGTTCAATAAATTTTCTTCTTAGGAAAGCGGTAGTACCAGCCCGATTGACGGCCAATTAAATAACCCGAACAGTATAAAATTTTTAATTGTAATATTGACATTTAACGAAAACCTCTTAACTTAGTTTCTCGAACCATTATAAAATAAAGGGCAAAAGAAGGACAACGGTACTTTTGCTAACACAATTGTAATCCTTAACAAATGAACTTATTTACGAAAACAAAGAAACTGGGGTTTGTTGCTGGCCTGTTAGTGGCTGGTACTTTGACTTCCCTTGCTCAGGACAAGGTAGAAATTAAGCTTAATCCGAACGAGGCTAAGCACACCATCAGCAGGCATATCTACGGCCATTTTGCAGAGCACCTCGGGAGGAGCATTTATGGCGGGTTTTATGTTGGGGAAGATTCGAAGATTCCAAATACGAATGGTATTCGAAATGACGTAGTAGCTGCATTGCGAACATTGAAGATTCCAAACCTTCGCTGGCCCGGTGGATGTTTTGCCGATACGTATCACTGGAAGGATGGAATCGGACCCAAGGAGAAGCGGCCAACAATTGTGAACACCTGGTGGGGCGGGGTGACTGAGAATAATAGTTTCGGGACCCATGACTTCTTAAATATGTGTGAGTTACTGGGTACTGAACCTTATTTAGCGGGCAACTTGGCCACGGGCACTCCTCAGGAACTGGTCGACTGGGTACAATACGTGAATTTTGCCGGAGAGAGCCCCATGTCGAAACTCCGTCGTGAAAACGGAAGAGAGAAACCATGGAACGTAACTTATTGGGGTGTTGGAAATGAAGCCTGGGGATGTGGTGGTAATATGACTCCTGAGTACTATTCAGACTTGTATCGTAAATACGCGACGTTCATGACGGGCTGGAGTAATGATAAATTGTTCAGAATTGCTTCCGGTGCCAACTCTTCCGACTATAACTGGACTGAAGTGGTGATGAAAAATGTGCCTAAGAACTTAATCGAAGGCATGGCGCTTCATCATTATTCGGTAATCGATTGGAATAAAAAGGGGCCGGCAACCGATTTTACCGAGCAACAATACTTTACCACTATGCAAAGGGCGCTTTTTATGGAAGAGCTGGTGACAAAGCACCTTGCTATTATGGATAAATATGACCCACAGCATAAAGTAGCTCTTGTTGTGGACGAATGGGGTGGCTGGTATGACGTGGAGCCCGGAACCAATCCAGGTTTTCTGTATCAGCAGAACACCATTCGAGACGCTATGATTGCGGGTGCGACACTTAACATTTTTAATAATCATGCCAATCGTATTAAAATGGCGAACCTCGCTCAAGCTATCAACGTGTTGCAGGCAGTCATTCTTACTAAGGAAGAAAAAATGATCCTTACGCCCACCTATCATGTGATGGAGATGTATAACGTTCATCAGGATGCTACCCTGATTCCGCTAAAAATAGAGGCGGCTAATGAGTATAAAATGGGCAATGAAAGCCTACCCGCAGTTTCTGCATCTGCATCTAAAGCTAAAAATGGCTTGGTGCATATTTCCCTGACTAATATCGATCATAAGAATTCCCGCGAAATCTCTATCGATGTGAAGGATTTAAAAGCAAACGCTGTTAGCGGAAGGATTTTGACATCGAAAAAAGTTCAGGATTACAACTCGTTCGAAAATCCCACTTTAATTAAGCCCGTAGCATTTAAGGGCGCCAGCATCAAGGGAGGAAAGTTAAATGTTAAATTACCTCCTGTTTCTGTAGTGGTACTGGAATTGAAGTAAAGATTAAAAATTATACCCCTCGAAAAAGGGGTATTTTTTTTGAAGAAATGTTTAATTGTTATTTTGACAATTGTGATTTATTGGTTATACTTGGGTAACTAATTATAAGCTGGCAGCTGTATGCCAATAGTAACCTCTTTTTCATTCATACGTATTTACTAAACATTCTCCAGGGCCAGGTAAATTATAAGTATTTCTAGATGGAAGCAGTTCGCAATATTCGGATTTCTGAAAGCCAGACAGAGGAGAGGCTGTTATGGCGGAAATTCAAAGATGGAGACAAGACTGCTTATTCATATTTTTATTCCACCTACGCATCTTTGTTATTCCGCTATGGCTGCAAGTTGATGTGCGATCGCGAGTTGGTGAAAGATTGTCTGCATGATTTGTTTACCGATCTATGGCGCAATAAAGCGGGTCTTGGTGAGCCTGAGTCGATTAAAAACTACTTGGTTAAGTCTATGCGTAATAAGCTTGTAAGGGAGCTGGGCAGGCAAACAAAATTCGTAAGTACGGAGGAAGTTATACAGGAGGGAAGTTTAGGAGAAGTAATATCTCACGAACTCTCACTCATCAATCAGCAAAGTAAAACAGTTCAGGAAGTTCGTCTTATCCAAGCTTTAAAAAAGCTTACCAGCAAACAGAAAGAGATCATTTTTCTCATCTATTATAACAATCTGAGCCCCGTAGAAGCAGCCGCTATTATGTCTGTGTCCGTTCGCACCATCTACAACACTACTTTTAATGCCATTCAAGCCTTGAAAAGCGAGATGGTTGTTCCCGTTCTATTAGCGGTTATTTTTCTCTGATTTTTTATTTTTTTCAGCCACATTTTACTGTTCCCCCAAAGCTCCAACAGGGCTTTTTTCACTCGATAAAAAAAAGTTGAAATTTTCTTGGTAAAAAAGCAGACCTCCTGTCTAATTACCTATATCAATTATAAACCAACGTATGTACTCGAAGAAGTATAGCCTGGAGGACCTCATTGTCGATCCCGGTTTTATTAAGTGGGTGAAAGCTCCACATCAGCACAATGGTGCTGTATGGGAGGCTTGGGCCGCTCAGAGCTATGAAAATAGTAATGTGGTCGACGAAGCCAGGGAAATCGTCCTGGGATTCGCATCCGATATTGACGAGCCAATGCAACAGGAGCTGAATGACGTCTGGAACAGGATCGTCGCAACCAACGAAGAATTTGATTCTCAAACCACTCCAACAAAATCTATCCGTTTTTCCAGTTTCGTAGCGGCCTGGCAAAAAGTCGCGGCGGTCACAGTTGGCTTCCTGGTCCTGTCTGCGGCAGTTTTCTTTTATCTAACCGGAAAAGAGGAGCAACGAACTGACTTCGCTGAAAATAAAAGGATCGTATTGCCCGATCAATCAGTGGTGATCCTCAATGCTAACTCCTCCATCTCATTCACTAATAACTGGGGCGAGGATAAACCGAGAGAAGTGTGGCTGAAGGGAGAGGCTTTTTTCTCTGTTACTCATAAGAAGAATTCCCAAAAATTTGTGGTGCATACTCCTGATCTGGACGTACAGGTTCTGGGTACAAAATTCAACGTGAATACTCGCCGTGGGAAAACCAAGGTGATTCTTAATTCCGGGAAGGTGAAGTTATTTCTTCTCCAGGACGTCCATCAAGTGGTGGATATGAAGCCTAATCAGATGGTAAACTTCAGCCAAAAAACAAAGCAGGTGGAAAAGTTGCAGGTAAGCGCACCCGATTTCAGCTCATGGACAGAGCAGAAGCTGGTGTTTGATGAGACGCCTCTAAAAGAAATAGCCGATTTACTTGAAGACAATTATGGTTATCAGGTAAGCTTCTTAGATCATGAAGTGGCAACATTGACCTTTACAGGATCTATAGACGCTGCCAATGTTGATCTGCTGCTTACCATTTTGAAAAAGACATTTAATATATCAATAGTTAAAAAGGAGGACGCCATCATTATAGATTCTGCACCGTAATCATAACCAATTTTTAAGAAATCCAGTCGTAACCAATTATAACTAGTACAGAAGTAATATGAGAAGTTTTACATTGAAAGTTTCTGCACTTATGCTAATGACCGCAAGTTGTTTGCATTCGTCTGCATTTTCGCAATCCTACGCCTATTTGGCCGCGGAGAAGCTTGATTCTACACTTCCAAAGAAGGAAAGGATGCAGCCCCTTTCGTCGGCTCTCCGGAAGTTGGAAGAGCAGTTTAAAGTGAATTTTAATTACAACTCCAGGGTAGTAAGGGACAAAGTCGTTAATACCGCTATCCTGTCAGAAGATGCTGCACTTGATGAGCTGCTAACAAAAATTTTAGATCCTCTTCATTTAGCCTATGAGAAAGTAAAAGAGAATAGTTACGTCATTACGAATACAAGAGCCAGATTTGCTGACATCACCGTTAGGGGTGCAGTTAAAGATTCGGCTGGCGTTTCTTTACCCGGAGTTAGTGTACGACTGAAGGGGAGTTCCATCGGAACTACTACCGATATCAACGGAAATTACGTTATCAATATTCCGGATGGTAACGGGGTGCTTGTTTTTACCTATGTAGGGTTTCAAACGAGAGAGGTAGCTGTAAATAACCGAACATCCATTAACGTAACGCTGGTAGAGAGCCAAAATACTCTTAACGAAGTAGTTGTTGTGGGATATGGAACACAGCGTCGGGCAGACATCACTGGTTCAGTTGCTATTGTTGATGTTCAAGATATGAAGAAAGTATCTACAAACGATGTAGGTCAAATGCTTCAAGGCCGGGCCGCAGGGGTTACGGTGAATAGTGACGGACAGCCGGGGGCCTTTCCGCAGGTAAGGCTTCGGGGTATCAGTACTTTTGGAAACTCTGATCCTTTATATGTAATTGACGGTGTGCCAATTAACGGGGTTCCCCGGGATTTTAACCCGAACGATGTAGAAAGTATCCAGGTTTTAAAGGACGCTTCGGCAGGAGCTATCTACGGTTCTCGTGCAGCTAACGGGGTAATTATCGTGACTACCCGTCAGGGGAAAAAAGAAACTCCGCTCCAGGTGGAGTATAATGCCTATTATGGTTTTGATAACGTATGGCAAATCATGCCGGTTACTAACAGTCATAACTACCAGGTGCTAAACAACGAGGCTCGGTTAAATTCCAATAACAAACCGTTGGCTCCGGGGAATGACCCGAATTCGCCAAACTTTATAAGTAACGTAGATACAGATTGGCAGGCCGAGGGCTTGAAGAACGGTAACCGTCAAAACCACAACCTGAACTTTTCAGGAGGTAGTACGAACAGTACATACAACGTATCTCTTGATTTCTTTGATAACGAGGGGACCTTTGTTGGGAATGGGCCATCTTACACCCGTTATACGGGGAGAATCAATACCTCTCAGGAAAAAGGCATCTTCAGGTTTGGTCAGTCTTTGTTCTATGCTCGTTCCAATGAAAATGCACTGGTAACCGGAGACGGTGTGCTGCCAGGGGGAAGACCTCCGCTTATTAACGACCTGGTTTTTGCTATTCCTACCATGCCACTTTATGATGCTAACAGAAAAGGTGGATTTGGAGGTACGGCCAGTGAACTTCACAATGCAATCTCATTAAATGGGGTGGGTTACAACAGCCTCATTGAAAACCGTACCGACGTGGATCGCACCTTCGCAAGTATTTTTGGAGAGGCAAACCTGGTAAAACGTAGCGGCCACAACCTCAAATACCGGTTGAATCTCGGTTATGATGCGGTTTCAGCCCGCGACTTTAGCTTCGTTCCTACGTTCAATCTCGGTTATTTCTTTATTAATCCTACTGCCCGGCTGACCGATGCCAGCAGACGCTATGATAGTAAATTGATAGAAAATACTCTTAACTACCAGAAGAGCCTAGGGAAGCATTCTTTCGATTTGCTGGTCGGTCAGATGTTCCAGGAGAACGGTACACTGGAGAGGACAGCCACTGCCCAGAACTTCGCAAATGAAGATTTCCGGACAATTGGCAACGGCGCTGAGAGAACCTCGAACAGTGTACAGCGTAGCAATGCGATATTTTCCCTGCTTTCTCGTTTAAACTACAATTTTGGAGACAAATACTTAGTAACGGGTACAGTTCGCCGTGACGCTTCTTCCCGCTTTGGCTCAGATTACCGGGTAGGTTATTTCCCTTCTGTAGCTCTGGGATGGCGTCTTAGCAATGAGGGTTTCTTCAAAGTTCCTAAATCCATAGTTTCAGACTTGAAGTTAAGGGGAAGTTGGGGTAAACTCGGAAATGAAAATATAGGCGACTATCTTTTTCAGGCCGTTATCAACCCGGGCATGGTGTACACCTTTGACGGAACTAGGGTACTTGGGGGCCTTCAAACGAACGTAGTCTCTGAGACATTGAAGTGGGAGGATAGGATTACGAGTAACGTTGGCTTTGATGCACAATTGTTAAACGGCCGCGTAGACCTTTCTGCGGAGTATTATTACAGCAAGAGTCAGGATATCCTGGTTCCTATCCCAATTCCGATGTCTGTGGGATCTATTAACAGCCGTCCTGTAGTAAACGCCGGTACCCTGCAAAATTCGGGAATTGAATTAACAACAACTTATCATAAATCTTCGGGAGCTTTCAAATTTGACATCTCCGGTAACATCGCAACAGTTAAAAATAAGGTTTTAGCGCTTGGGAATAACGTTCAACGCCGAATTGACGGGGCCTTCATCACAGAGGTCGGTGGTGAAGTTGGAAGACATTATGGTTTCCTGACCGATGGGCTTTTCAGAACTCAGGAGGAAGTCGATAATCATCCCCAACAATTTGATGGTGCAAGCGTCGGAGATGTACGGTTCAGAGACATTAGTGGACCAAACGGAACACCTGACGGCGAGATCAATGACTGGGATAGGACTTATCTAGGTAGCGGTGTTCCTAAATTCACTTACGGATTCAACTTCGGAGCATCTTACAAGAATTTCGACTTTACCCTGTTTGCCTCAGGAGCGGGTGGTTACTTAATCAACAGTCGCTTATACCGGGATTTGATGCACTCCGGAGGGGATGCGAATTATCACGAGGATATGTTGAACCGCTTTACATCTCTTAACACAAATACAAATATCCCCCGGATGACCTGGGAAGATCCGAACCGTAACTGGGAGAGTTCTGACCGGGAGGGATGGTTGCAGGACGGAACGTTTCTGCGAATTAATACTGTCTCCCTCGGCTATAACATCCCTCAGAAATGGGTAAAAGGAATCAACAGGTTGAGAGTGTATGGTACCGCCCAAAACTTCTACACCTTCCAAAAATACAAAGGTTATAACCCTGATTTTGCATACGGAGTATTTACTCCCGGTTTAGATAACGGTTCCTATCCAAGACCTCGCTCCATCATGTTTGGTGTTCAGGTGGGTTTTTAGGTAAAACGAATAATCAAAAAAGAGATGAAAAAACTACAATATTTTCTAGTGGCGCTGGTAGTAATTCTGGCAGGCTGCGACAAAAAATTGGATCTTGCCAATCCTAACTACCCTACAACCGCCACTTATTGGAAAACAGCAGACCATGCGTTTGCCGGTATCAATGGCGTGTACAATGCATTGGCTCTCGAGGGAACCTACACCCGCTCATTTCCTGGTCTTACAGATAGCAGGGGCGACGACTTCTATGGCGCCAGCCCCTGGGCTGATTTAGTTCTCGTAGGCCGTTTTACTATCCCCAGCAATTCGGCTCCTGTTGAATGGATTTGGAGAGATCACTTCCTGGTAGTTTACCGGGCGAACCAGGTGATTGCAAACGTGGGAAAAATGGATGAGGGTGTATTATCCGCGGAAGCGAAAAACAGGATAGTTGGACAAGCTTACTTCTTAAGAGCTTTAGCTTACTACAACTTGGTTACCACTTTCAAAGCGGTCCCTCTTATCACAGAGCCACCAGCAGATCAAAATAACTATTACCCTCCAACTGCCTCGGAGGAAGCTTTGTGGACCCAAATTTTTGAAGATTTGAAGGATGCGGAAGAACTGCTTCCATTGGACTACGCGAATGTGACAGGTCCGGATAGGGGCCAAAAAGGACGTGCTACAAAAGGGGCTGCAGCCGGGTTGTTAGGGAGAGCTTATCTCTATAGAAAACTTTATCCGTTAGCAGCCCAGCAATTTGAGAAGTTTTTACTACCTGGTGGAGTATTATACAACAAATACTCCCTGATGCCGAATTACCGCGATAACTTCAAATCTGTAAATGAAAACAATGCGGAGTCTTTGTTTGAAATTCAATTTACGGCTGAGGGCGGAACTGACGGAAACTGGACAGGTGAGCCGAACGCCAATTGGAGACAATTTGAAGCATTTTCAGTAACCTACGCTCCTCCGGGAGAGACCTGGGGTGGATTCAAAGATTACCAGCCAACGCGATGGATCTATAATGAATTCAAGCAGGAGAAAACTATTACCGGTCAGAGCGACCCGCGATTACTTGCCACCATTACTTCCTACGAACCTGCTGATAACTCGACAACGGTTTATGGAAGGCCTTGGCCCTATGCAAGTACCAACGAGTTGTACACCAGAAAGTATACTTATGATGGTCTAGGACTGCATCAAAAGGAAGCCTTCGAGACAGGAGGTATTAATTATCGGATCTTAAGGTTTGCAGATATTCTCCTGATGTATGCGGAGGTGCTGAATGAACTTGATAGAACAGCAGAGGCTTATCCGTTCATACAGGCAGTGCGAAACAGAGCGAATCTTCCAAATCTGGCAACTACCAAGCCTAGCATGAATAAAGTGCAGATGAGGGAACAGATTGCGCATGAAAGAGCTCTTGAATTTGCGATAGAAGGTCAGCGGATTAATGACATTATTCGGTGGGGATGGCTTTATGATCCTGCAAAACTTGCAGAGTTGCGTCAGCATGATTCTGATTTTAACAGCTGGCAGCCCGGAAAGGAGTATTTACCAATCCCATTCCAGGAGTTAAATACAAACAAGAATCTTTCACCCAATTCAGCCAACTAAACGAGATCTGTCCGGGGACTTGTTCCCCGGAGTAAATAGCAATCAATTATGAACAAGATATTTAAAATGCCTTTTATCCTGTTGTTGACCTTGGCGGTGGTGGCAGGCTGTAAAAAATCGGAAGAGCCGCTGACAGAAGTGGACCCCGGCATATTTACCAAACCCTTCAATATTAATGATCTTAACGATACCTATGCCAATGTAGCTGATATCTCTTTTTCGTGGAAATGGGGACCTTACAACCTGCATGACCCATCCATTATTAAAGATGGGGAATGGTATTACTGCTACAGTACCGATGTGGCTTACGGAATGACTCCTCGAGTGGGTATCATGGTTCGGAAATCTAAGGACCTCGTCGACTGGAAATATGTAGGCTGGGTGCTTGATGGACTTCCGGAGATGGGAGCGAAATACATCAGAGATAATGGAGGGACCCCAGTACAAGGACTGTGGGCGCCTTATATCATGAAAGTAGGAAATGAGTACCGGCTTTACTATTCACTTGCGCCCACAGCAGGTAGGACGAGTGCTATCGGTCTGTTAACTTCCAATTCGCCTGAAGGCCCATGGGTAGAAAAAGGACTTGCAGTAACCTCTGTCAATACCGGTCCGGGTACCAACGCAATAGACCCTTCAGTGGTCGTAACGCCTTCGGGTCAGCATTGGATGGTATACGGTTCTTCCTGGGATGGATTATATGAATTGCAGCTAAACCCACAAACGGGACTGGCAATGACATCTGGAGACAGAGGTACGCGAATTGTCCGCAGAGGAAGGACGAATGGAATGGTAAACGGAAACCTGGAAGGTCCGGAGATTATTTATAACCCGACCACCAACATGTACTACCTCTTTGTGGCCTACGACTGGTTGTCCACCAAATACAATGTACGTGTGTTCCGCTCCACCAGTCCGAACGGTCCATTTTTGGATTGGAATGGCGTAAACGTAGATAATCTTGCCGATAATGGTCCGATGATCTTAGCCCCTTACCGTTTCGATGGTCATAGCGGCTGGGCCGGTGTTTCTCACTGTTCGGTGTTCAAAGACGATAACGGGCAGTATTATATGGCTCACCAGGGAAGACCTGGAATAGACCGGGCATTTATGGTGATGCATGTTCGAAAGATGTTCTGGACACCTGAAGGATGGCCTATTGTTTCACCTGAGCGCTACGCGAATGTTCCAAATACCCCGATAACCGCAAATGAAATTGCAGGCAAGTATGAGCAAATCGTTCAGGGTTATGCTACAGTACCCGGCTTTGATGCAGAGCAAACAGACCCTCAGTACAACGTATTCTTCGAGACCAATTTAAATCCCGATGGGAAAATCAACGGCGATCCCAACAATACCTGGGCTTATAACGCGCCGTGGATAGAATTGAGATGGGCAGGCGGGCTTTTTGTAGATAAACTACATGTTTCCCGCGAACGAGACTGGGAGAAGAAAAAGGAATCGACGCTTGTGATGACAGGACTTAACGGTGGTGGCTTGTCGATCTGGCTTAAAAAAGTACAATAGTTTAAAACCTGAAAAGGGCCGGTTGACAGTATTTCAGCCGGCCTTTTATTGTTTACCGAGCATTTTAGGAATAATAAATGTTTTTTTGACATTTATTATTCTTTGTTATCTTTAACTACCGATTATAAACTCACTACAAATCACACTTATTTTCACCATTTAAGGGACTCTTTTAATATGAGAAAAGCAGATCTACTATGTTTTATAGGGTTGACCTGTGGCATTGCAGCAGAAAGTTTAGCCCAAACCAGCACATTTACCGTAAAGGTAAACCAGCCTACTGCCACCGTTCAACCCACCATGTGGGGCGTCTTTTTTGAGGATATCAACATGGGCGCAGACGGCGGTATTTATGCGGAATTAGTAAAAAACAGATCCTTCGAGTTCTACAAACCGCTAATGGGTTGGACCTTACAGGGGAACAGAAATGAAGGAGATATTCTGGTTCTTAACCGTCAGGAGGCTAAAAGTAATAATCCCAGGTTCCTTCGGGTGAAAGTTGCCAATAGAGCAAAAGGCGACCTTGGGATGACCAATGAAGGCTTCAGAGGGATGGGGATCAAAAACGGCCTGCGTTATGATTTTTCAGTGATGTACCGGCAGGCAGCACCAGGCGTAAAGATGCATCTGGAGCTGGTTAATCCCAAAGGGGAGATAATAGGAAAGGGAGAGATCTCGCCCAGTGGTTCAGGCACAGATTGGAAAAAACAATCTGTCAGCTTTAGTGCCACCGCTACAGAACCCAAAGCTAAGTTCAATATCTGGTTTGAAGGGAACGGCTCAATAGATTTAGACATGATTTCACTGTTTCCGTCAGATACCTGGAAAAACCGTCCCGGTGGCATGAGGGCGGATATGGTTCAGATGCTGGCCGACATGAAACCAGGCTTCATCCGCTTCCCGGGCGGTTGTATTGTGGAAGGTCACGACCTGTCGGTTCGGTACCAGTGGAAAAAGACGATTGGTCCGGTAGAAGAACGAGAGTTGATCGTCAACCGGTGGAATACCGAGTTTGCACATCGTCCCACTCCAGACTATTATCAAACATTTGGTTTGGGCTTTTTTGAGTATTTCCAGCTGGCTGAAGACATTGGAGCTGAAGCTCTTCCCATTTTAAATTGCGGAATGGCTTGTCAGTTTAACACTGCCGAAGTTGTTCCCCTGGATCAGTTGGAACCCTATATTCAGGATGCACTCGATCTCATTGAGTTTGCTAATGGGGATGTAAATACCAGGTGGGGAAAGGTACGTGCAGAAATGGGACACCCAAAACCGTTCAACTTAAAGATGATGGGGGTTGGAAACGAGAACTGGGGACCGCAATATGTGGAGCGCCTTAAGCTCTTCACCAAAGCCATCAAAGAGAAATACCCGAATATCCAACTGGTAAGCAGCTCAGGCACGGATCCAAACGGCGAGCGCTTCGAGTATTTAAATACAGAGTTGCGTAAAATGAAGGCTGATATTATTGATGAACACTACTACCGTCGTCCGGAGTGGTTTCTGGAGAATGCAGCTCGATACGACAACTATCCACGCAATGGTTCAAAAGTTTTTGCCGGGGAATATGCTGCACAAAGTGACAAAACAGTTAGTGTAAACAACAAAAACAACCTCCGTACAGCTATCTCGGAAGCAGCTTTCCTGACCGGACTTGAGCGAAATGCGGACGTAGTGGTCATGGCTTCTTACGCACCCTTGTTTGCCCATGTGGAAGGCTGGCAGTGGACCCCTGATATGATTTGGGTGGATAACCTGCGCACCTACGGCACGCCTAACTATTATGTGCAAAAACTATATTCGCTAAATAAGGGAACTAATGTGGTGCCGATCCAGTTGGATGGTAAAAATGTAACAGGACAGAATGGTTTGTATGCTTCCGCTGTGATTGACAAAAACACAAAAGAATTAATCCTCAAGGTGGTGAATACTACGGATAAGGAGACGGAAGGGGAGTTTTCCATTCAGGGTGTCAACAGGCTTGCTGCTAAGGGCACAATGATTGTTCTCGCAGGTAACAACTTGGAAGAAGTCAATTCTTTAGACAATCCTTTAAGCATCAGTCCAAAGCAGAAAGACATTTCCGTCAAGAAGCAATCCGTTAAATCGAAGTTGGCTCCAAACTCCTTCAACGTGATTAAAATTAAAATGATTTAGGCCGGCTTCAGCAGTTGAAACCTCCTTAACCCCGATGTTTTAATCGGGGTTGTACAGACCAATTAAAACATATATGAAAAGATTCAGCCTCCTCCTTGCTCTCTTGTTAAGTGTTTCCCTGTTCGCCCAGGATTCCAAATCCAATATTTCTGTACACGATCCCGTAATGGCTAAGGAAGGCGATACTTATTACCTTTTTGCTACGGGTTGGGGTATTTCTGCTTGGTCCTCCAAAGATTTGAAGGAGTGGAAAAAAGAGCCTGCAGTATTTGCTTCTGCTCCTAAATGGGCAGTAGAGGCTGTTCCCACTTTCAAGGGCCATATCTGGGCTCCTGATATTAGTTTCCACAATGGAAAGTACTACCTGTATTATTCGATCTCTGCTTTCGGCAAAAACACTTCGGCAATTGGCGTGGCTACAAACGAGACATTAAATCCAGCGAGCCCTAAATTTAAGTGGGTGGACCACGGAAAAGTGATTCAATCTTACCCGGGACGCACCAATTGGAACGCCATCGACCCCAATATAATTACTGATAAAAAGGGAAAAGCGTACATGGCCTTTGGATCCTTCTGGGACGGGCTAAAAATTATTGAGCTTAGTCCAGACCGGCTTTCTGTAGTGGGAGATACCATTACTTTAGCGACTATTGCAAGCAGGAAAAAGACGGCCAGCGCAGATAATCCTCCGGCTGTAGATGATAACCCTAAGGATGCCGGGGGGAATGCCATTGAGGCGCCCTTCATTTTCAAAAAAGGTAAGTATTACTATCAGTTTGCCTCCATCGATTACTGTTGTAAAGGCGTGAACAGTACCTATAAAATGATCGTTGGCCGTTCCAAGAATGTCAAAGGACCCTATCTGGACAGGAACGGTGTATTAATGAGTCAGGCGGGCGGCACGCTTCTGCTGGAGGGCAACAAGGATTGGTATGGCGTGGGACACAACTCCGTGTATAACTTTGACGGTACCGATTATCTCATTTTTCATGGATACGCAGCTGCCGAAAATGGTCAACCAAAATTGAGAATTGAGAAGCTAGGCTGGGATAAGAAAGGCTGGCCTTATGTTGCTCCGGATAAGCGGTAGGTTTGTATGAAATTAAATTGATTGCATTGCGAGCAGGTGCAAAGCTGTAGATAGCGCTTGTTTAATGCCTGTTTGTCGAGTTTTTTAAAAATATGATTACATTCGGAACTTAATCCTAATAAAACCTAGTTAAACTAATGAAGACAAATTTATTGATAGTGCTGGCAGCAGGAGTATTCTCCCTTTCTGCATGCACTAATAATCCCGAAAAACAAAGCGCCCAGAACGCAAGTTCAGATTCAGTATCAAATCAGGTTATGATCCCAGAAAAAAGTAATTTTCAAACAACAATCGACGGAAAGCAAACCGACCTGTATGTTTTGACAAATCAAAACGACATGAAGGTCGCAATTACCAACTATGGCGGTAGAATCGTGAGCATCATCGTCCCTGACAAGGACGGTAAGATGGTAGACGTAAATTTGGGTTACGAGAAGGTCTCAGGTTATCAGCAGGCAAACGAGCCTTACTTTGGTGCCCTGATCGGGAGATATGGAAACCGAATTGGAAATGCCCAATTCACTCTGGACGGGAAAGCGTATAAACTTCCGGCAAATGATAATGGACAGTCCCTTCATGGAGGTCCTAAAGGTTTTCACGCACAGGTTTGGGATGCTAAAAAAATAAACGACTATACCCTGGAGCTTACTTATTTATCAAAAGATGGCGAGGAAGGATATCCGGGTAATCTGAATGTGAAAGTGGTTTACTCATTGACCAATGACAATGCCATTAAAATGGACTATACAGCAACTACTGATAAGGCTACAGTAGTTAATTTAACCAATCATGCCTATTTTAACCTGAATGGTGAAGGAAATGGCTCTATCAATAACCATGTTCTTCTGATCAATGCGGATAAATTTACTCCGGTAAATGCAAGCTTGATCCCTACAGGCGAGTTGAAAAGTGTGAAAGGGACTCCATTTGACTTTACTACACCCACAGCAATCGGTCAGCGCGTGGATGCGGACGATGAACAATTGAAATTCGGTAAAGGCTATGATCATAACTTCGCTTTAACCAATTCATCAACTGAACTAAAGCAGGCAGCTTTAGTGAGCAGTCCTCAAACCGGAATTACCCTGGAAGTACTTACTACTGAGCCGGGTATCCAGTTCTACGGAGGTAACTTCCTTGATGGAAAACTGACAGACGGGAAGGGAGGCAAAAAATATGAACACCGTAGCGGTTTTTGTTTAGAGACACAGCATTTTCCTGATTCGCCAAACCAAACATCTTTCCCTAGCACGGTGCTAAAACCAGGAGAGACTTACAGTTCTACAACACTTTATAAGTTTGCTACCAAGCAACAGTAACAGATAAAGCTTTTAAAATAAAGTGCTGTACGGTGAGGAGCCTGCAGCACTTTTTTGTTGACTTCAGTTTTCTCCATATCCTGGTTTTGTATCATCAGAGCTTGGGTCCCGCAATAATTTAATTCTGGCTACTAATTTCCGGAAAGCACAATTTGTCCCCCTTTTTTTGCTGAATCATCCTTGTTCTAAATCGTAGCGTATCTCGAAAATTGCTGCTGGCGAATGCCGCTGATTTCTGCAAGGCAAATTTAAACTGATGCCCGAGAAAAAAGTTGATTTTAGTCTTTATTAATTTAGCTTTGAGAATTAGTTGACCAATTATTTGCGCTTGTTAATAGAGACCCTTCACCGGGCACCTGAAACTTTATGAAAAAAATTATCTTTTGCCTACTTGTTGCTTGTTTTTCTACGGCAATGGCTCAGCAAAAAGCTGTAAAAATGATGGATGTAGGAGAGGGGTGGGCCAATAATTCGGTTAATACCATCATCTTTCGCAAGAACTCACTCGTAACCCATCAGGACACGCAATTCATTGCCTTCTACAACCAGAACAGAAAAGTGATGTTGGGGAAAAGGAAGCTAGGGGCAGCCGACTGGGATTTGGTGGAAACAAACTTACAAGGCAATGCGGCTGATGCACACAACGCCATAAGCATCATGGTGGATGGGGACGGTTATCTTCATATTTCCTGGGATCATCATAATCATAGCTTAAGGTACGTAAGAAGCGTACGTCCCGGCTCCCTGCAGTTAACTGAAAAAATGCCAATGACAGGCAGCGACGAGAAGTCGGTATCCTATCCTGAGTTTTACAGAACGCCTGACGGAAACCTGCTGTTTTTCTACCGTAATGGAGCTTCGGGTCAGGGTAACCTGGTAATAAACAAATACAATACGGCTACCAAAACCTGGCAGCGATTACATAGCAATCTCATCAGTGGAGAAGGACAAAGGAACGCTTATTGGCAGGCCTTTCTTGACCACAAGGGAACGATCCATGTATCCTGGGTTTGGAGAGAGTCGCCGGATGTGGCGAGTAACCATGATCTGGGCTATGCACGCTCCAGCGATGGCGGCCTGACCTGGGAGAAGTCGACCGGTGAGAAATACCAATTGCCCATTACGCTCGCAACTGCCGAATACGCTTTTCGTATCCCACAAAATTCTGAATTAATCAATCAAACCTCGATGTCTGCCGACAAACGGGGAAACCCTTTCATCGCCACCTATTGGAGGGAAAAAGGCACGGCCGTCCCCCAGTATCACGTTGTGTACCATACGGGCAAGAGCTGGAGGGCTTTGAATCTAAACTTTAGAAAAACACCCTTCTCGCTGAGTGGAGGGGGAACGAAACGCATCCCCATCTCCAGGCCGCAAATCATGGTGGATATTGCGAAGTCAAAGCCAAGAGCGCTTCTAATTTTTCGGGATGAGGAAAGAGGAGCAAAAGTATCGGCGGCGAATATTGATAATTTAAAGAAAAACAAGTGGCGGGTACGCGATCTTACCGAGAGTTCCGTAGGATCCTGGGAGCCGAGCTTCGATACGGAGCTCTGGAAAATAAGTGGCGTGCTGAACCTCTTCGTGCAGGAAGTGCAACAGGTGGATGGGGAAGGAAAGGCGAATCTGCCGCCGCAAATGGTGAAGGTACTGGAATGGAAACCTGATTTTTAAGTTACGATTATGAAAATAAAAGCTATACTCTTATTACTCCTTGCGGGATCAGCAGCGTTGCTGACCGGATGCGCGGTGAAAAAACAGACAATGGGCACGTCCCAGGCGGAGGTGCTCCAGATCATAGACAAGGTGAACAACTATTGGCAGCAGAACAATAAGCCGCAGGAACGTGCTTTCTGGGATGTCGCTGCTTACCATACCGGTAACATGGAGGCCTACGCAATCACCAAAAACGAGAACTACCGGAAGTACTCGGAGGCCTGGGCGGAACACAATCAGTGGAAGGGTGCTAAGTCTGACAATAAGGCCGAATGGAAGTATAGTTACGGCGAAAAAGACGACTATGTGCTGTTCGGGGACTGGCAGATTGCTTTTCAGACTTATATCGACCTGTATAACCTGGATAAGGATGAGAAGAAAATAGCCCGGGCAAAGGAGGTGATGGAATACCAGATGAGCACCAATAAAAAAGATTACTGGTGGTGGGCGGATGGCTTGTATATGGTAATGCCCGTCATGACCAAATTGTACAAAGTGACCGGCAACGGACAGTATCTCGACAAGTTACACGAGTATTTCACCTACGCGGACAGCGTAATGTACGACCCCGAAGAAAAGCTGTACTACCGCGATGCAAAATATATATATCCAAAACATAAGAGTGCCACTGGGAAGAAGGATTTCTGGGCCAGGGGCGACGGCTGGGTATTCGCAGGTCTTGCCAAGGTCTTGAAAGATCTTCCCAAAAATGATCCTCACCGCCAGCTGTACATAGAAAGATATGAGGGAATCGCACGAGCGATTAAAAATGCCCAACAACCGGAAGGCTATTGGACACGTAGTATTCTTGATCCGGTACATGCGCCGGGGCCCGAAACCAGCGGGACTGCCTTTTTCACTTATGGCTTGCTTTGGGGTATTAATAATGGCTATTTGAGTAAGAAGGAGTATCTGCCGGTAGTGGAGAAGAGTTGGAATTACCTCACTAAAGTGGCTTTACAGCCTGATGGAAAAGTGGGATATGTGCAGCCAATAGGCGAGCGGGCAATACCGGGGCAAGTAGTTAATCAAAATTCTACTTCTAATTTTGGCGTAGGCGCATTTCTGCTGGCAGCATCAGAAATGTACAAATTCCTGGATTGATAAACATGAAGCGAATGATATGAATATGAAGCAACGTTTTCTAGCCATAGTTCTGGTTCTTGTTGGTTTTGGGAGCAAAGGACAAACGACAGTTGACTCGGTCGTAGCTCCGGCAGCGGTTCTTCCTGGTGTTTTTGCCGATCCTCATATCGCGGCCTTTGGCAAAAAGTTCTATATCTACCCTACAACCGACGGTACTGTAGGCTGGAAGGGAACGACCTTTAGTTGCTGGTCCTCCAACGATCTGCGCAAGTGGAAAAATGAGGGCGTCATTCTGGACCTGCCCAGAGATTTAACATGGGCAAAGGAACGTGCCTGGGCGCCGGCAATAGCGAAAAAAAACGGAAAGTATTATTTCTACTACTCCGCGGATGTCAACATCGGAGTGGCAGTGGCCGACCGTCCCGAAGGGCCATTTAAGGACCCGATCGGAAAACCGCTAATTCCGAAAGGCACGGTAAAGGGCCAGATGATCGACCCCATGGTCTTTATTGATGATGACGGCTCCGCCTACCTTTACTTTGGGCAGGGAAACTGCAATATCGTAAAGCTGAACGACGACATGATCTCCTGTGATCTCTCCAAAATTATTTCATTTAAACCGCAGGGATACAATGAGGGCGCCTTTGTATTCAAAAGGCAGGGGAAGTATTATTTGATGTGGTCAGAGTACGATACCCGGGATCCGCGCTACTCCGTGGCGTATGCTACTGCTGATTCTCCGACCGGGCCTTTTGTAAAAGCAGAAACCAATCCCGTACTAAAGGGCAGTGGAGCGATAAAAGGTGCGGGACATCATTCAGTGGTGCAGGTGCCCGGTACCGATAACTGGTTTATTGCCTATCATCGCTTCAAAATCCCGGATGGAAACGGATATAACCGTGAGACCTGTATCTCCCCGATGCGGTTCGATAACAAGGGGAATATACTTCCGGTGGATGTATTTGAGCCGGTGCCAGCGGTGAAGGCGAAGCGATAGGAAGGAAGTTAGGCTTAACTTCTGGGAAGGAGCTGTGGGAAAGCTGTTGCTTCCTTCGAGTTTGGCTACAGTATAGGCAAACAGTGGATTTACCCCCTATCAAATGTTGTTTTACCCCTCGCAGTCCTTGCTATTACGAGGTTTTTTTGTACAACTATTATTGAAATGCACACCAACCTAGTAATTAGATGAAAGGAACTTTTAAAAAGAGATGGTTGCCTGCCATCCTCGTAGCTGCACTGCTCACTAGCACGTCAGCCTTTGCTCAAACACAACGGAATGAGTGGGAGAATCCGCAGTTGCTGGATTACAACAAGGAAAGACCGCATGCGACCTTTATGCTGTTTGACAATGCTGCCGATGTGAAGGCAGACGATTACAGCAGATCGCCTTACTATAAACTATTGAATGGGAAATGGAAGTTCGTGTACACGGATAAGTACGCCAACCGCATTGTCGATTTTTACCGTACCGACTTTCCTGATAAAAACTGGGCCGAGATTCCTGTCCCATCTAACTGGGAAAGAAAAGGGTTCGGCATACCGATCTATACGAATATTGTATATCCACATCCCAGAAATCCGCCTTTCATCGGTGAAAATAATCCTGTAGGAACCTATCGAAAAACCTTTACCGTCCCTGACAAATGGGACGGACGGGAGGTACTTCTCCACTTCGGGTCGATAACAGGTTATGCACAGGTGTATATAAATGGTGAGAAGGTGGGCATGACAAAAGCTTCAAAGTCACCTGCCGAATTTAATATTACTAAAAATCTAAAGAAGGGTGAGAATCTCCTGGCAGTACAGGTGTTTCGCTGGCACGACGGCAGCTATCTGGAAGATCAGGACTTTTGGCGACTGTCGGGTATTGAGAGAGATGTTTTCTTGTATTCGCTGCCAAAAGTTACAGTTTGGGACTTTTTCGCGAAAGCCGATCTGGATAACGCTTACACCAACGGTCTCTTGTCGGCAGCGGTAGATGTGAGAAAATTTGCAAGTGCCACCACTAAATCTGCAACTGTTACTGCCCGCGTTATGGATGCTGCAGGAAAAACTGTTTGGACGCAGGAAAAAGTGGTTGGTACCACGCAGGATCTCAACACGGTGGAATTTGCCGGATCTATTCCGAAGGTTGCTAAATGGAGCGCCGAGACGCCGCACCTGTATGATTTTATCATCAGCGTGAAGGATGAGAGCGGAAGGTCACTGGGAGTAACGGGTGCGAAAATAGGCTTCCGGAAAATTGAGTTGAAAAATGCGCAGCTCCTGGTGAACGGAATGCCCGTTTTATTTAAAGGGACCAACCGTCACGAGCATGACGATGAAGAAGGTCACGTTCCCGTGAAGGAGACTATGATCCGGGATCTGCAGCTGATGAAGCAATTCAATGTCAATGCAATCCGCACCAGCCATTATCCCAATGACCCTTACCTCTACAAGCTGGCGGACAAGTATGGATTTTACCTGGTAGATGAAGCAAACATCGAGACACACGGCATGGGGGCCGAATGGCAGGGGAATTTTGACAAGTCAAGACATCCCGCCTATTTGCCCGAGTGGGCCGCGGCTCATCTCGACCGGATTGTGCGCCTGGTGGAGCGGGATAAAAACCATCCTTCGGTCATCATGTGGTCAATGGGAAATGAGTGTGGAAACGGACCGGTCTTTTATGAGGCCTACAAATGGATTAAAAATCGGGATAATACGAGGTTCATCATGTTCGAACAGGCGGGTGAAAATGCAAATACGGATGTCGTCGGTCCGATGTATCCCGGTATAAATTCCATGAAAAGCTATGCTGCGGCAAGCGACAAGACCCGGCCTTACATCATGTGCGAGTATTCACATGCCATGGGTAATAGCAACGGTAATTTTCAGGAATACTGGGATATCATTCATAGCAGTAAGCATATGCAGGGTGGTTTCATCTGGGATTGGGTGGATCAGGGTTTAAAGAGTTCAACTCCTGATGGAAGAACGTACTGGGCATACGGAGGAGACCTGGGGGGCTATCATCTCCAAAATGACGAAAACTTCTGCGCAAATGGCTTGATATCCGCGAATCAAACTCCTCATCCCGGATTGTACGAGGTCAAAAAGGTATATCAGTACATCAACTTCAAAGATAAAGATGTTTCCAAAGGTTTGATCACCGTGATCAACGACTATGATTTTACCAACCTCGATCAGTATAATTTTAAGTGGGAACTTTATAGAAATGGTGAAAAGGTGAAGGAAGCGCCGTTCACACTGAGTCTGGCACCTCAGCAACAAAAGGAGGTACGGCTAAATATACCTTCGTTTAAGTCGCAGCCCGGAAGTGAATACTATCTCAATGTCTACGCTTACACAAAAACAGGAACCGACATGATTCCTGCAGGCCATGAGGTAGCACGTGAACAGTTCAAACAGGCGGGCGACTTCTTTGCTGCAAAGCCGGCACAGAATCGGAAGCTCCAAGTTAATAAAGAGGGTAATAGGCTTAGCTTTAGTTCGGGATCGGTGAACGGCGAGTTCGATGTGCGCACCGGTAGGTTGATTCGTTATGCAGGGAAGGACGGCCAATCAATCCGTAGTTTCCCTGAACCCTATTTCTGGAGAGCTCCAACAGACAACGATTTCGGAAGTCAGATGCAGGTGAACCTGGGCATCTGGCGTACAGCTCACATCGACCGCGAGGTTAAAAGTGTAACGGTTGGGGAGCAAAATGAAGAGGGACTGCCTGTAAAGGTGGTATATGAGTTATCCGGAGTAAACGTGCCCTACACCGTAGACTACCTCATCCAAAACGACGGCGCTGTTCGGGTAACAGCTAGCATGGATATGACCGGTAGGAATTTACCCGAGCTTCCCAGATTTGGGATGCGAATGGAACTTCCGGCTGCCTACAATAGTCTTTCTTACTATGGAAGGGGCCCTTGGGAGAACTACAGCGACAGAAAGACCGCGGCCTTTGTTGGTTTGTACAAAGACGAGGTGAAGAATCAGTACACCTGGAATTATATCCGTCCGCAGGAAGCAGGATATAAAACAGACGTTCGCTGGCTTCGCCTGACAAATGCAGATGGGAAGGGTCTGGAAGTTGAGGGACTGCAACCAATCTGTTTCAGTGCCCTGAATGTCAAAACAGAAGACCTGGACCCTGGCTTGACCAAGAAACAACAGCACCCGACCGACATAAAACCGCGCAACGAAGTGTTTTTGCATATCGATTTAAATCAACGCGGCGTTGGTGGTGATAATAGCTGGGGAGCATTACCTCATAAGCAATACCGCCTGGAGGACGATAAATACTCCTACAGTTACGTGATAAAGCTTGTCGATTGATAGCGGAATGAATAGATTTACGAAGGATGAGTACACTGGTGCTCATCCTTTTTTGATATAATTTTAACCGAGATGACTAACCACTTGAAACAGCTAGTACTAGGCGGAATACTCCTTTTTGTTACCCCGGTATTTGCTCAAATCGACCAAAAGCAGCAAAAGGTGTTTGACCTGAAGCAGCCCGACTTTCAGCTGAGCCCGCAGACGGGCATGGCCCGCCAGCATTGGAAGGATGCCGCCCGTTACCTTTTGGAAGGGGCTTTCAGTTATGTCAAACAGCTGGACGATCCCATGAAATTCCCGAAGCAGCCGGGGAAGAGCTACCCCCGGGATCCGGCACAAGTTCCTACTGAATTGCTTGAAGGACTGTGTCGCACTTTGTTTATTGCCGCACCGCTGCTGAGGGAAGACCCGACGTTAACCATTAACAACATTCGTGTTGCAGACTATTACCGCCATCATATTGCTAAACTTATCGATCCCTCCAGCCCTACTTATATTAAGTCGCGGGCCCCAAAAGGAGGCCCAAGTCAAAATCTGGTGGAGTTTGGAGCATTGGCTATTTCATTGTCGATTGTTCCTGATCTGCTCTGGGAGCCACTGACTCCCACGCAAAAACAGGCACTTTCCAGCACGATGATCAGCTATGGAGACGGCCCCACCGTGCCTTCCAACTGGAAGTTCTTCAATATTTTCGTCCTGAGCTTTTTTAAGGATAAGGGCTACAGCGTGAACGAGCCCTTACTTAAGGAGTACTTAGACAAGTCGCTGGCGCATTACAGGGGAGAGGGCTGGTATAATGATAATCCGGCCTACGATTACTACAGCATGTGGGCCTTCCAGATGTACGGCGTTTTGTGGTCGGAGATGTACGGGAAAAAATATTATCCGGAGTACGCCGCGAAGTTCAAATCGAACTTTCGGGATGTTAAAGACAACTATCCTTTTATGTTCAGCAGGAACGGGGAAATGATCATGTGGGGCAGAAGTATTGCTTATCGCTTTGGCTCGGTTATTCCGCTTCCGCTGATGGGTTTTGAGCAAGGTCAGGATACCAATTTCGGCTGGATGCGCAGGATCTCCTCGGGGGTGCTCCTTCAGTTCCTGAAACATCCCGACTTCCTGCATGAGAACGTTCCTACCCTGGGCTTTTATGGCGCGTTTGAGCCGGCAGTCCAGGCTTATAGCTGTCGGGCGAGCTCCTATTGGATGGGAAAGGCTTTTTTAGCGCTTTTAATTCCCGCCGATAATCCATTTTGGACAGCGAGAGAAAACGAAGGGCCCTGGGAAAAAGAATTCAGGAAAGATCAGGTATACAATAAGTTTCAAAAGGGCTCTGATATTTTGATCACTGATTATCCATCGATAGGAGCTGCAGAGATCCGGGCTTGGTGTAAGGTGCCTGTGATTAACAACTGGGAGTCTTTCCGCGGGAGTGAAAATTATAACCGCCTGGCCTACAACAGCGCGTTCCCCTGGCAGGCAGATGGCGAAGATGGACAGGTGGCCATGAACTACGTTTTTAAAAATAAGGACAACAAGTGGGAAGCTGCCCGCCTGTTTACCTTCAAAAAATACGAAGACGGGGTGTATTACCGCGACGTCGTCTTGGAGACAGACAAAAACGTTTCCCTGAGCCTGGCAGATATTCCGCTGCCCAACGGGATATTGAGGGTAGATAAAAATACCAGTAAAATACCTGTTAACCTGCGTTTAGGGCACTATTCTTTGCCGGAAACAAAGGGAACAATCAAAAGATTGACAAAAAAGGTACAGGGCAGGGAAGTGCAGATTATCGACAACGGAGAGTATCAATTGGCGCTTGTTCCGGTAGCGGGCTGGGACAAGACCGAAACAGTCTTGACGGAGGGATTGCACCCGGAAACAAAGCGAAGTGCAGTGATTAATGTAAGCGATAGTTTCAGGCCGGAACAAGAGCCGTTGTATGCTACGTTGATGTTATGGAAGAAATCGGGAGAGCAATGGAAGGACGCAGAATTGAATCCGCTGAAAGCCCTGAAAGTTGCTAAGGACGGCTCTTCGGTAAGCATATCCTTCAAAAATGGCGAAGAAAAGCTGGTGAAATATTAGAATAAAGAGGGCGAACTAAGGTGATAAATTACCTTAGTTCGTTTCTGTTTCTGCGTACTTTGCGGTCTTTCGGCCTGCTGAAACCGACATATGCAGCGGCAACCAGAAAGGTCACACATACGAAAAACCATAGTGCATTATGCCAGTTTTTGTTCGTGCCGGCGTCATTACTCAGGTCGCTATCGAACACATTAGGGCCTGCAGCAAGGGTGACGGTGACTGAAAAGAGGAGAATTGCAAGTACCAAACTGAAAAGTCTAAGCACTTTATTGTTGTTGTTCTGCTTCTTCATAGAATAGATTTTCTTTATTATATGAACAACAGGGCCGCATTTATGTTCTAAATTTCGCTTTTGTTAAATTTCTTGGCATTTTTTTTTGTATCATTTGGATTTCAAATTATCTTTAGCATATTAGATCAACAAATAATTAATCATGGAAAAATTTAATCAACTTAAATCAATCTTAGAGTCGGTAGAGAAAGATGCAGAGAAATTCTACACTGGCGGTAACAATGCTGCTGGAACTCGTGTAAGAAAAGCATTACAAGAAATCAAGAACTTGGCTTCTGACATCAGAAAAGAAGTAACTGAAATCAAAAACAAAGAGAAATAATTATATTGATCTTTATAACAAAAGCACCGGAGACGGTGCTTTTGTGATTTTAGGAGTAAGCATTTCTCAATGCCTGCTGATCAATGGGTTTCATTTGCCCCAGCACATAGTGAATTACCAGCAGCGCCACAAAGTATAAGGAACCGGCAATGGCGAAGGCATAAACATAACCAATGCCACCACTTTCCGTGAGTACTTTCCCCAGCCAGTAATCCGACAATGCGCCGGTAGCATATCCTACCATTCCTCCGATACCTACCACTGACGCCGTCGCTTTTTTCGGAAAGATATCCGGAACCAGGGTCAAGAGGTTCGAAGACCAGGCCTGATGGCCGGCAGCAGCTAAAGCAATAAGAAGTACAGCTACCCAGGCCTCCTGCGCCTGCGGAGCAAAAATGACAGGCACAATAAGTGTAGTAGAGGCGAGCATCGCCGCCTTTCTCGCCTTATAAACTTCCATACCTTTTTTAATTAAAAAGGAGGAGAACCACCCCCCGGCAATACTTCCTGCATCAGCTAAAAGGTAGATGATAACGATCGGTATGGCTAACCCACGCAGTTCCAAACCGAAGGCTCTGTTCAAAAAGAAGCCTCCCCAAAAGAGGTAAAAAAGCCACACCGCATCGGTTGTCTTTGCAAAAGCGAAGGCCCAGGTTTCCTTACGGCCCAAAAGTAATTTCCAGGATACGGGGCGTTCATCTGCAGACGAGCTTTCCTGATCGCTGTTGATATAGTCCAGTTCTTCCTTGCTCAGGTGGGGATGCCGCTCCGGCTTATTGTAGGTTCTCCACCACATAATGATCCAGGCAAAGCTGAAGAAGGAAGTGATAAAAAATGCATTTTGCCAGCCTAGTCCCTCGTTATCCACAAAAAGAGGGATCAGCAAAGGAGCAAGAATCGCCCCTACATTGGAACCGGCGTTGAAAAGGCCTGTGGCGTAGGCCCGCTCTTTTTTAGGGAACCATTCCGCAACCGTCTTGATAGCCGCTGGGAAATTTCCTGCTTCCCCGAATCCCAGACCAAACCGCGCAATGGCAAATCCTACCCAACCCATGGCCGTAGTAACCAGCGCATGGGACATCCCGAAAATGGTCCACACCACGATCGATATCGTATACCCGATCTTTGTTCCCACCTTGTCGATAAGAGCGCCCATGGCAATCAGCCCCAGCGCATAGGCTATCTTAAAAGTGATCTGAATGTTGGCGTAATCCTGGTCGGTCCAGTAAAATACGTGATTGCGCAGCGTCGGACCTAAAAAGCCGATGATGCTCCTGTCGAAGTAGTTAATTGCGGTTGCAATAAAAAGCAAACCAAGTATCTTCCAGCGATACTTTCCTTTCGGTTTTTCCATTGAATTAGATTTTGGAGGTTAGTGATATTGGCTCTTATCCGCTAAGAGACCCTTGCTCGAATTTTCACTTCGGAGGGCAGGGAAAAAAGTGAATAACCGTGAATTAACAATGTTAACAGCACCGGAACTAGCGGGAAACCGCTTTTAATGATATATTTGATATAGAAAGCTAAGCCAGTTTTTACCTCTATGAACCAAAGCCCGACAATCGAAAAAGTGCTCTCCAGTAAGACCTTTGCCAATAAAGAAGTGCTCAAAGGCTTGCTTAGATTTTTGTATGCAGAGTCGGTTAGGGGACAGAGCCTGAAAGAAATGGATATCGCGGTAGCTTACTTCAATCGGAGAGCAGAATTCATCGCCAGCGACGATACCATTGTCCGGGTGAACATTTACAAGCTACGAACACTGCTGGAGAAGTATTACGCAGAGGAAGGAAAAGAGGATGCAGAGCTGGTCGAGATCCCGAAGGGCAGTTATACAGTCCTGATTCACCAAAGAAATAGGGGTGGGGAGAAGAAAAAAGCGATTCAGCGCCTGCCCCTGGTACTCGGTAGCTTGTTCTTACTTTCCCTGCTGGCCAACCTCTATCTGTTTACCGCCCAGAGGTCGAAAACGGTAGAAAACCCGGTCTGGAATGCCTATGTGGAAAGTGCGCAGCCTGTTTCCATTACGCTTGGCGATCCTTTCTTTTTTCGGGTACAGGATCAACACTCGGCCGCCGGCAACCTGATCGTGCGGGATATTACCGTTAACTCGAAAGAAGACCTGGAGCTTGCTAAGCCGGTCGGACTGCAGGAGATCAAAAGTGAGGTGTCAGAGCTTAACTACCCCTATTTCTCGCGCAACAACCTCTGGCCGCTGCCCGATCTCATTTCCTTTTTCGCTAAATCCTCCGTCGAAACACGTCTGCAAACCTTATCCGAATCGAATATCGACGACATCAAGAACAGCAACGTTATTTTTATCGCGAATATCAATTCCTTTGGCTGGATGAATAAGTTCCTGGAGAAAACATCACTGCGGATCGCCACCAATCCCCGAACGATCAGCATCCGGCAGGACGGGCAGGAAAAGAAACTGACGGTGCCCGAATATATCAAAGGTTCTTATGTCGACTATGCCTTGCTGGTGAAGATTCCCGGCCCCAATAATAATTTGATTACCCTCATGGGCGATTTTCATGCTTCCGGCCTCCGGGGATTGACGAGTTATATCAGTAAGCCAGCAACAGCGGCGAAATTGCGGCAGCAGGTGGAGGAAAGGTACGGGGAATTCCCGGCTTATTTCGAGATGGTGGTGAAAGTAACCAGCTATAACTATTCCGACTTCGACACCGAGCTCATCCACTTTAAACCGGTTCAGTAGCCCGGCCGGAAGAGAGTGGCGGGGGAAGCGCATAAAAAAAGGGAGATCCCCTCAAATCTCCCTTTCAATTAACCTCATCCAACTTAAGAACGTTAACAATTTCGTTGTTGCATTCTTCTACGCCACGCCGCCCTCAGGGTTACCCCTAATTTGCAGCATTACAATTAGTTGACCTTTTTCTTAGGTGGATAAGTTTCCTGCTACAAGGTTAATTTTTATACTTCTTTTGGAAAAGACCGCCGGCGTTTCAGTCGACGGGCAGTCCCGTGCTCCGTTCATACGCCTTCAGGCCTTAGCCTGCAGGCCGGTATCCACTTCGCCCGGGTTTAAAAATCAGCGTACTACTTTCAATCGCCTTTTTTGAAGCCCTACGCATTCCCCCGCCGACGTTCGGGCTAGCCGAAAAAGAGTCGGTCAGAACTAATGTTCTCTTAATGATCGGTTAATACAGGAAAGCTAGTTTCGTCCTGCACTCGTTCTTTTACTACATGATTTGGAAAGGGCGGTTCCGCCGTCCTTTTATTACCTCTTCCCAGCGATAAAAACTATCCTCAAAAAATCTTAATTAGTGATTGGCAGTTTCAAAAAAGTTCTATATTTGCCTTCCTCAAAACGGGGGATTAGCTCAGCTGGCTAGAGCGCTTGCATGGCATGCAAGAGGTCATCGGTTCGACTCCGATATTCTCCACTCGTCGAGCTCAAACTATATACAAACCTTCTTAAACAGACAAAGCACCCGTTCGGGTGCTTTCTTGTTTTTAAACAAGAGGCTTTTGAAACGAGTATTTTGGGAGTTGTTTACTCCCTGTTTACATCCATGAAATAATGATGCCTGCTATAAATTCCAAAATTATGGTCTCAGTAGCATCGCTATGTTTTGGACATCCAGTCACTGACTGCGCAACTTGTATTTAGCTTCCATGTCATAGGTGAAATGGATAATCAACAAGTTGGTGAATACTCAATCCGATTTGTAAAAGATAAATGATAACAAGAGAGCGGTGAATAGCCGCTCTTTCTGCTTGTTTCATGTAATCGAAATTTTTGCCTGTTCTGATGCAGAAGTGGCAATTTTGCCTATTTTAAGTTAAAGCATACTATTTTTACTCCTCAGTATGAAAAGAGCCAGACCTATAGCAGTTAAGACGGTCAATAAGAAAGCCATTATTCTAAACTCCATATTCTTTATTGCAGCAGCGGTTAATTTGTTGAACCTATGGCTTTTTGATGGAACAATAATGCATTGGAAAGTGGTTGCTGCAATCTATTTACTCTCTGGAATACTTTACTTTCCGCTGCATCATTTTCTAAAATCTGGTACGAGTTACGGAAACTTTAGTTGTATCCTATTTTGTATTATAACAGGCGGCAGTTTGATTACTGCTACTTTTTTGGGTCTGAATTATCTCTTAAAAGAATCTAGCGGTTCCAGTGAACAGTTGACGATAGTACGAAAATCATCAATTCCCGGAAGTAGGAATAATAGGAGTAATAGGAAGCCTACCTTTTATGTGAAAGTTGATGGTATATTGAAAAGATTTGACTTTCGACCTGATAGGACAGAAGATGTGGAAAAAGCCGATAGTGTCGATCTTTATTTATCTGAAGGATTCTTAGGTTATGATATAGTAGATTCAATTAGGCTGAAATAGACCCTAGTTTCTGTCACCCTGACTATTTAAAAATGTATAAGTGTAACCTGAAGCTAATCAAATATCATGAAAATGGGTCCAATGAAAGCCTAAATGATCACCTTAGTTAAATTTCAAAAGAATGATAACTTCAATTCTTAAATTGCTGATAGGTTTAATCGGCTTGCTCGGCACAGTTTGGTTTTTAATCTCAGGATTGAGAGGGAACAAAACGGGATATAAGAAAGCAGGCTTCTCACTGATCCTACTATTTCTCCTCACAACTATCATTAGTGTTATCGAGCAACGTCTTTATTCAAATAGACCAAAGAGCCAAAAGCTTCTATTGTCAGCAAGCAGAGAAGCGCCAATTGGAGGAATTTTGCTAAAATTGTACGCAGATACCAGCTATACATTAACGAATGATCAAAGATGAGATGGGATAAAAGGGATTTATAAGATTAAGGATGATACGCTTGCGATTTTCAACGCTGATACAATTAAAGCCTCGTTTCTAATTAAAGAGAAAGCCTTAGAGGAAATTGGCAACTCTGGTATTGGTGGCTTAACTAAAATTATACTGGACTGCTTTTCCAAGATTGAATATGAGCTGGAGCATGCCATTGACAAACACAGCAAACGATTGATCGTCTCCAATATCGAGCTCTTCCTGAATTACTGTATCCGTTTCTACGACCGTCAGTTTATTACCCGTGATATAGTCCACAAGGGAATCTTAGAGCGCTTTGAGGTTTTGTTAAACAACTATTTCCAGACAGATAAGCCCCAGACAATCGGCTTGCCATCGGTGGCCTGGTGTGCCAGCGAAATGAATTTATCGGCGAACTATTTTGGAGATTTAATCAAGAAAGAAACAGGAATAACCGCACAGGAGTACATTAAAGCCAAAGTGATTGACGTCGCAAAAGAAAAAATATTTGACCACAGCAAAACCGTGAGTCAGATAGCCCATGAGTTGGGATTTAAGTATCCACAGCATTTTATACGTCTGTTCAAGCAAAAGGTGGGTGAATCTCCGAAGGAGTACAGGATTATGAGTTAGCACCTTAAGAAAATTACGAATAATTGATCTTAGGTCGCCAAGACGCAACGTGAGTTTAGGCGAGAACGTTGGTCGCAACTGCAGACAACAAACTTGTTAGCCACTACAACTAATAAATGACTTTTACATCAATTGACTTCTAATTAAGTACCACATGAAAATAATGAAATACATTTCACTCATCTTATTGTGTAGCATCATTGGTATAGTGGTATATGTTTACTCTCTTACATTTAATCCACAAGGTCGTTTGAATTGGGGCCAGGCGCTATTTTTGAAACTGAATACAACAGACGACGTGGTTGGACAACTTAAGAAAATGACCGTAATAGAACGAAGCCACATGATAGATGCAATTCCGATTGATTTGGAAGGATTAAGTGTAGATACCCTTAAAATAACAAATGACAGCCTGACAACTTACATTTTTAAGTCCCAAACTTTCGATAAAAACAGCCCCGTTATTCTGTATTTTCATGGGGGAGCATTCTTGTTACCGTGGACAAACCTTTCTGTATCATATGCTGCAAGGTTGTCCAAATTGTATAAGGCTATTGTAGTTGCAGTTGATTACAGGGTTGCCCCTGAACATCCTTATCCAATTCCTAACAATGATTGTTTTGCCACTTTTCTATGGACACTTTCAAATATCGAAAGATGGGACGGAAATTCTAACAAAATAATTGTGGCAGGTGAAAGTGCGGGTGCTACCCTGGCAACGACCGTGGCTATCAAAGCAAAACAACAGCATTTGACTAACATTAAATATCAAGTTTTGGAATGTCCTGCAGGCTATCTTCCATTCCAAACCAATGCTTATCAAAAGCTAAAACGAGGTTACTATTTAGAAGAACCCGAAATGCAATATGCTATGGCTAGCTATTTACCCAATATGGCTGACCATACTAATCCATTGGTATTCCCGTATTATTCAGATAGTCTATCAAACTTACCCCCTGCCTATGTAATAACTTGTGAGTTTGACCCTTTAAAAGATACAGGAAAAGACTTTGCTGAAAAACTTAAAAAAGCAAAAGTCCCTACCTTTCATAAAGAGATGAAAGGTATGTTACATTCCATCCCCGGTCCTTTGAATGAAGGTGACAGAGTAAATTTATATAAAGAAATATTCGCTGAATCGCAGAAATATATTAAAAATTAACCTGGTAGCTAAAACCCGATTTCAAAATATAATTACTAACGAACAGAATAGGCGGCCACCAACATTGGTTTTGCAAGTGGGGCTGATGGAATAAACATCAGTATGTGCACGCATCATCTACAGTGCCAGCATGACGAACAACATTCAGCAATAGAATAAACAATGAACTTTAATTTATAAATTGAGCGGCGGTTATCGGCAGACGGAATGCTATTTCCCCACCAGCACAAAGCCCTGTTCGTTAGCCGTCAACCTTCCAACAAGACCTGAAGGATGTAGGAAAAGAAGAATTTTTGGCAACACATACAGCAAAGTATCGAATACAGTTCTTAGAACTATTGTTAAAACTAAAAGAAAGCAAAAACGACAGATATTATGAAAGCAATTGGATTTAAGACGTCATTACCCATTGATGAAGCGGATAGTTTTATTGAGTTTGAAAAGGAAATACCAACTGCGAAAGGAAAAGACATTTTGGTAAAAGTTGAAGCCATATCGGTCAACCCTGTAGATTATAAAATAAGAAAAAGCAGCCTTAAAGACAAGCAACAGGATACTCCCAAAGTTATTGGTTGGGATGCTGTCGGCACAGTAGAGGCTACTGGCAATGAAGTCACACTCTTCAAGAAAGGTGATCGGGTCTTTTATGCAGGAGACCTTACGAGAGATGGCTCTAACCAAGAATACCAGCTGGTGGATGAACGCATTGTAGGGCTTGCACCAAAGAACATAAGCATGGAACAAGCTGCTGCCATGCCGCTTACTTCACTTACTGCCTGGGAAATGTTTTTTGACCATCTACAATTAAGTAAAGAGAAAGATGCAGGCAAAAGCATACTTATTATAGGCGGCGCAGGAGGTGTAGGCTCAGTTGCCATCCAACTGGCTAAAAAGCTGTTGGGCTTAAATGTTATTGCCACAGCATCGAGAGCCGTTACCATGGAATGGTGCAAAAAAATGGGCGCAGATCATGTAGTCAACCACAACAACCTTATTGGTGAAATAAAAAATATTGGCTTTGAGCAGGTAGACTATATTGTAGACTTTGTAGACCTGAATCAATATTGGGAGCCCATAGTAGATCTCATTAAACCGCAGGGAAAGGTAGGTTGTATCAGCGACCCGACTGAACCTGTAAAATTAAATCAGCTAAAAAGAAAGAGTGTCAGTTTTTATTGGGAGCTGATGTTCACCCGTTCTATGTATCAAACAGAAGACATGATAGAGCAGCACAATATTCTAAACAACATTGCTCAATTGCTGGATGATGGCATATTACAACCAACACTTCATACCACACTGGAAGGATTGACTGCCGAAAACATGAAAGAAGCTCACCGTTTATTGGAAAGCGGAAAAACAGTTGGAAAAGTTGTCGTGAAGTTTTGAAAGACAAAAAGGCATATTAACCATTCAGGCTGGTGCAACCAATAACGATGCTGAAAAAAAAGGCGAACGGCTAACTTCAGTTTGTGCAATAGCAGCTTGACGTTCTTAATCCCAAGCAGTAGAATCAAAATTTAACTTTAGTAATCGTTTCGGCTGAAAATACGCTAGTGCCGCTACTGCACAAAGCTGTTCAACGTTAGCGTCTTTGTAAACGTGGTCTCAAAGAATTAGAAACTTAAGAAATGAAAACAAACATTGGACAAAAAGTCCTTCATTTTCCCTTAATAAAAATAATAGTTGCATTAATTGTTTGTCTGGGAACTGTTAGAGCAGGACAAGCCTTAGCTCAAAAAACACTTGAAATAACTAGTATTGACAGTGACTTTAAAAAACTAATTGCAGGAGCTTTTGCTGCCACGCTTGTGATATTTGCCTACTCTTATTTATTCAAACATTATGAAAAAAGAAAAATTACGGAGTTCTCAAAAGTCAACATCCTTAAAACATTAACGATTGGAATTGTTTTGGGAGTGGTGCTACAGTCGCTGACCATATTGGTCATTTACTTCAAAGGAGGCTATTCAGTCATTTCAATCAATCCTATCCTGTTTATTGTTCCAGCATTAACGATGGCGTTTACCTCAGCCATTATTGAAGAAATTCTGCTAAGAGGCATCATTTTCAGAATCCCAGAAGAAATATTAGGAAGTTACCTGTCATTAGTTATTTCTGCTTTGTTGTTTGGAGCCATGCACCTCATTAATCCGAACAGTTCCATATTGGCGGCCGTCGGATTGGCCATTCAAGCCGGGCTTTTACTGGGAGCCGCCTACATCTATTCAAGGAATTTATGGTTCCCTATTGCACTTCATTTTGCCTGGAACTTTACGCAATCTGCCATATTCGGTGCCAATGTATCAGGCAGTAGCACTTCAAAAACATTAATAACTTCCAAGATTGAGGGTGCAGCATGGTTTACTGGTGGACAATTTGGTCCGGAAGGTTCAATTCAGGCAACCTTATTTTGTTTAATCCCAACCATTGTACTACTTATATTAAGCCATAAAGAAGGAAAAATCATAAAACCGTACTGGAAGAAATACAACGAACCGCTAACAGGGGATTGCCAATATACCGATCGGATAACAAGTGCTGAACGACTAGACCCTGTTAAACACTTGTAGTAGGTTAAATTGAGGGATGCTGGTGCCAGTACATCGGCAATCCCTAACTTTGAGCGGTATTTTTAGAATACCGACACCAACAGAAATTAATCTACAAAAACGAATGAAGAAGATAGTATTAATAGTAGCTTTCTTTTTTTCGCTAACAAATATTTTTGGACAGGCGAATGAACCTAAACTCAAAATCACACACTTAAGAGGCGACTTTTATATCTATACAACATACAATACCTCCGAAGGAAGCCATATACCTGCTAATGGGATGTATCTTGTTACCGAGAATGGCGTTGCCCTGTTTGACACACCCTGGGATTCGACACAATTTCAACCTTTGCTTGACAGTATCAAATTGAAACACAATAAAGAGGTAACAATTTGCATAGCGACTCATTGGCATAGTGACAGAACTGATGGGCTTGAATACTACAAGCAGAAGGGAATTAAGACATACACCACCAAATTAACAGATGATTTAAGTAGAAAGAATAACAAAAAAAGAGCTGAATATTTAATTGAAAAAGATACCATTTTCAATATTGGACAATATTCATTTGAAACTTATTATCCAGGACAGGGGCATACGGAAGACAATATCGTTTTGTGGTTTAACAAAGAGAAAGTTCTTTATGGAGGCTGTTTGATAAAAGGTGCGGAAGCCGAACATTTAGGGTATTTGGGAGACGGAAATGTTTTTGAATATGAAACAACTCTTAAAAATGTTCAGAAAAAATATCCTGACCCAAAATATATAATTGTGTCACATCATAATTGGAATAATATAAACTCCTTGAACCATTCAATTAAGATGGCAAAAGAACTAAAAAAAATAAAAACTACCGTTAACATCATTTTAGCAATAGTATTCAAATGAGCGAGATCAATAAAGCAATTTTAGAAAAGGCCAATGCAGCGATTATAAAGGGTGACAATGAAGGTTTTCTTTGCTATTGCACTGAAGACACCAGATGGGTATTTATCGGCGATAAGACTTTGCAGGGCAAGGACGCCGTTCGACACTACATGGCAACGGCTTACAAGGAACCTCCAAGGTTTATAGTTGAAAACTTAATTGCTGAAGGTGATTTCCTTACAGCTATCGGCACAATCACAATGAAAAACGGGCAAGGCATAATGGTCGACTATTCTTATTGCGATGTATGGCGATTTCGCGATGGTAAGATGGCTGAATTGAAAGCCTTTGTCATTGAAAACAAGTGAAAATCACAAGTTGCAACAGATAGCTTAAAGCTCGTACTACAACTAATAGCTAGTTGAAGAGTTTATATATTCCGTCGATCAGCAGTTGTTATTCCGTACTTTTTGATATCGTTTAAATCAGAAAGAAACTACCGCCAACAGTGCATTGCTGCAAGTGGCATAGTATAGGTAGTAATCCTCAGGGAAGGTGCTGAAGGATGCACTCCTTCTGGCAAATAGAGTTGACTCTCCTCGAATCAACTGCGTTATAACATCAGGTAATCCAGAATCAAATTTAGTGATTTGATCCCGCACCCGTTTCTGTCAATATTTGTTCAAACGAAGCAACAAATATGGGACTACTAGACAAACTTTTTTTCAGAGCCAGCAGCAATAAGAATAGTATTTCAGTTGACAGAAACGGAATTCTCATCAATGATAAGGATCTGATTTCTATTGAATTTGAAAACACAACAAACGAAGTAAAAACACTATGGGTTGAACCGACTTGCGTGGAGTTTAAGCTTGATAAATACTCTGAATTTGTACTGCTTGCAAAGGACGATACCTACAAGATTCAATTCAATGAAGATTACATCACTGTTTTCTTGCAATACACCTTTGACCTGCAATTATACAAGCGTCCTACCTCGGAAGCAGTTTATAACGCTAACAGATGGGAACTGGTTCAGGATTACTTTGATGCTTTCATCTAAATTTAAAAAACAGCAAGATGTTTTGAGCCGTCTTCCAGTTGCAACTCTTTTTAATTGATACTGCTCGACATGTATAACGGAAACCCCGGAAATCGGCGATGTGATCACGGTCAGGACAAGGGACAGGGCAGAATTTACAGAAGTTTCCGTCCGACCGCCCTTCGACGACGAACGCTATCGCTGCGAACAGATTAGCCATTATTACCGGCTAAAAGAGGAGTTGAAAGATTATCTAAAGGATGAGGAACCGGAGTGATTCGGCGGCGCTCACGGGACTACCTGGTTACTCACCGTAATCTGTTTAGGATCTACTACAATCAGCTGCGGTTTTCCCCGGTGCAGCTGGACTTTACCGCTTACACATATCGTTTTATCCTGAAACTCTGCTTCGGGCTTAAAAGCAAACTTAGCCCGGTCTTCCCCTTTGATTACCACCGCAAAGAGCTGGTAGGGATACTGCGCTCCCATGTTCAGGAAGGTGATCTCCGCGGCTTCCAGAAAGCGGCCGCCATATACTTTTTCGCAGATAAGAACCGAGTCGCCCACATGATTGGCCGCTTCTGCAGAGCTGATTTTTTTCTGAGAAAAGGAGGGTAGCGACAAGGCAAGGAAGGCGATAAGTAAAAGCTTTTTCATTGGCGCTAAGATAATCAATTTACTCGCCTACCTTTGCGACGAAAGATTATGTTTTCATGAACTTTTCTCCTTGCAGAAGTGGCAAATACATGGGGAGGAGCATTCATCCGTTATTTATAAGACAAGAAGCAATTAGATGGAAGAAGGATTCAAGTTACCCATAACGTATAAGGGGCAGGAAAAAGAGTTGGAAGCGACCCTTACGGCCTCGGGTTATACGCACAAATTTCATGTAGACATAGATGGAGTCGGGGTTTTCTTCGAACCCGATGAAGAGAGGAATTACCGCGCGGTGCTCGACCCTAAATCGATAGAACTGAACCTAAGTCCTAATCTGGACTTGCTCCGCCTGGTAGGCAATAAACTGGAGGAGTTGTTTAAACAGACATAGGAGTGAACGCTAGCTTGAACATCAATACCCGTCCGTTTTTTTCAAAGCCATGGATTGCCTGGCTAGTTGTGCTGTTTCTTATAAGTTGTGCCGGGAAGCTCCATGCAGCCCGGCCGAACAGCTTGTTCTCCGATCATATGGTCTTACAACAGCAGTTGAAAATACCCGTCTGGGGAACGGGGCGGAACGGCGAAAAAGTACGGGTGGAATTTAACGGAAAAGTAGCGGTCACTGAAGTAGTCGAGCGGCAGTGGAGCGTCGTTTTACCCCCAATGCCGGCAGGTGGTCCCTATACAATGACGATTGCGGGAGATGCAGTCCTGTCGATTAAGGATATCTACGTCGGCGAAGTATGGGTTTGCAGTGGCCAGTCGAATATGGAGCGGAAAATGTCTCCCCATGCCAGGTATCAAACCATTACCAATTATCAACAGGAAAAGGAAGCCGCCCGTTACCCCTTAATCCGGCAGTATACAGTCCCTTACAAGCAATCTGATACGCTGGTGGCAGATGCAAAGGGTAGCTGGACCGTCTGTTCTCCTTCCACCATTGAGTCTTTTTCGGCAGTCGCTTATTTTTTTGCACGGGATTTACATAAGGCGCGAAAAGTGCCGGTCGGACTGCTATTGGCCTCCGTAGGCGGAACACAGGCGCAGTTCTGGACCAGTCGCCTTGGATTGGCCGGCAACCCGGAGCTGTTGCCCCTCGTGCAGGCCTACGACGCGGCCATGAAGGTCTACCCTGAGAAATTAGCTGAATACGAGCTCCAAAAGGATTCCCTGCTGGCGGCCTACCAAAAGGAACTTGAACTCGCGAAAAAGGAAAATAAACCGAAACCACGCCCGCCAGTTCCTCCGCAGAACCCTGCAGAACGGCGGCGCATCAGCTGTTACTACAACGGCATGATCGCTCCCCTTACTAAATTTCCTGTGAAAGGAGTGCTATGGTATCAGGGAGAATCCGACAGAGACTTTGCGCTGCAGTACCAGCTCTTGTTTCCCACCTTAATAACGGATTGGCGAAAAAGCTGGAAGCTCGGAGATATCCCGTTTCTCTATGTACAAATTGCTCCTTTTAAGGAGAATAATCCGGAACTCCGGGAATCTCAATTGCTGACTTTAAAAAAACGCAGGAATACAGCCATGGTAGTCACTACCGACTGCGGCGATCCGGATGATATCCATCCGCCCTTCAAACAACCCATCGGACATCGTCTGTCGCTCGCCGCCCGGGCTCTTGCTTACAACGAATCCCTCGCTTATTCAGGTCCCATCTATGATGCTTATACCCTAAAAGCTGATTCCGTCGAAATTTCTTTCCGGCATGTTCAGGGGGGCTTGCACTATCAGGGCATCGAGCTCCGCGGTTTTACCATTGCAGGGCCGGGTGGAGCGTTTGTTTCCGCAAAAGCTATGCTACGCGGAGACAAGGTAGTGGTATTTAGTGATGCAGTTAGCAATCCGGTGGCGGTAAGGTATGGGTGGGCGAATGTGCCGGATGGAAACTTATACAACGGCGCTTCCTTGCCGGCTTCTCCGTTCAGGACGGATGTAGTATATCATACATCCTGGTGGGAGCTTAAATAATCAATACAGGTGGAGGAAAGGTTGGCTACGGTATCCGCCCGGAAATAGAAAAAGGTAGTCGCTTCTACTACCTTTAACAATCATTAATTTAAGAAAGGATATTATAACACTACAAATATCTCCTCTGCTTATTATCTCCGTGTTAAGCGATCAATAAGTTATCTTTTGCCGCTCCTTTTCTTTAGGCTGGCGGCCCCGCTGGCGGCGGCCGAAGTATTCTTAGGAGATAAAAAGGGCAGCACGGGTAAGGCAGCAATAGAATTTTTATGAAATAATTAAAAAGCCAATGGCTTTTTTACCTGGCATGCGACCACTTCCACCGTTCCCGGATATTCTTGCTTTTATCTCTTCTACTTGTTAAATTTAACCAAACCTTTTTGCGCTATGGCTATCCTGCGTACCCCTCTTCCTGAAAACATTCGCGGCAGTGTGCAAGGCCTGGTGGTAATTAAACACCGGCTGGGGAAAACGCTGATTACCGCCTTTCCGGATATGAGCAAGGTGGTTTACACTGAAAAGCAAAAGGCGGAACAAAAACGTTTTGCCGATGCGGTAGCTTATGCCAGGGCCATTATCAGTAATCCTGAGAAAAAGGCGGCCTACCAGGCACGACTCCCGAAGGGCAGGAAAGTTTTCAATGCAGCCATTGCCGACTACATGAAAGGAAAAACAGCTCTGGAACAAGAGCCTCCTGGTTCAGTTCTGATTCAGTTATCCTACGCTCAATGGCCCTTTTTGCTGCACGAGAACCAAAGTAGAGCTGAATCAGGTCTTAGCAGAAAGAAAAGTGGTCAATCCCGGGCTGCTTTCACCTCAAATTCAGGTCCGCCGGGAAGATTCTACTTATCAGTTCGTCCCTGATTGATGTTTTTTCTGGGTTTTTATCTGCCTCTGCCTGAAGGGATGCTACTGTCATGTCCCTATAGCAACCTTGTCTTCGCACCGTTGAATACCCGTAGGCTAATTACGGTCTGCCATCTTTGCAGATAAAGGATCTGTAATCCCTGATACGTAAGAAATACGTAGGATGACCATACCTCAACTGTCAGCAGGGGGATTACCAATAAAAGAAAAGCACCCTCCGGGTGCTTTATGCTTTTGATAAGTGTGTAAAGATATATGGTGAACCATAGCTGATAGTTAATATCTCAGCTAAATTGGTGATTGCGCTGTATGCTGTATACCTTTACCTATGCAGAAGTTGTGCCAATGTGTTGACGGTGAGGGAGGATAGTGCTTACTTTTTTGAAAATCGTCGGCGAGGGCAATAAAAAAGCCCCGCTATATCTCTACAGTGGGGCAACCTAAACCTTATCACAATTTGTAGTACAACCATCGTTTAGAGAAATAGTTTTTTGTTTCTTGCTTTTATTTCAATTTTTCAGCTGTTTTTTGGATATGGAGAAATGATAATTACAGTTTTTTGCCGCTCTAATTTTCACTTTCGCATTTCTCGTGGTTTAATATGAATTAATCTTAAACAGAAGGTATATTTGGTTAAGTGAATGGTAATAGATGGTAAGGATTAAAAGGACAACCGCGAAGAATCGGGATTTTCAGAATTTGATTATGGAATTGGATAGTGACCTGCAAAGCAGGTACTCAAGTGAGAACTATCAGTACAACGCCTATACAAATCTCGGAAATCTTCAAACTGTTGTAGTGGCCTATATTCAAGATATTGCTGTAGGCTGTGGGTGCTTCAAAGAGCTCGACGTGGATACAGTGGAAATCAAGAGGATGTTCGTGAATCCTTATTTCAGAGGTTTTGGAGTTGCGTCTTCAGTTATTGAGGAACTATTGGATTGGGCCAAACGTTTGTATTACAAACAGGCAGTTCTGGAAACGGGTATAAAGCAACCGGAGTCGATCAAGTTGTACGCCAAGCACGGCTTCACGGTCATTGATAATTTCGGTCCTTACAAAGGAATGGAAGAAAGCGTGTGTATGCGTAGATTTTTATAGCAGGGAAGTGGTAAAAAAATAAGTCCTGGCTAAGAACCCGGACTTATTTTCTTGTTGTTTAACTGAGGGAAAAAAGAACGATTGTGTTATTGTAAGGTCAACGTTGTAAGGGTTGATTGTTAAGTATATTTTTAAGCAACTAGCCAGCCGTCGTTTGAATTCGGTCTGAGCGTTTTTATAATAGAATCTTTAGTCGACTTAAGACTTTTCAATTCTTCAGAAAGTATGTTTAGTAATTCCTTGTCAAATCTTTCGCTAAGTTTAATTACAGTTGTTTTGTTCGCTTTTTTCATAATATCTTGAGTTAGGTTGAGTTCTTTAATTTAATCTTCTTTGGTATTCTCCGGATCTTCGCTCAAATTATTTTTTCTTCTTTCAGCTTCCCGCTTCTGACGGATCAACTGCTCTGCGTCGCGCTCGTCTTCGGCATGTTCCGGATCGGTAGGGTTATCCCAGTCTTTATCTTCCGGGGCTCCATCCTTAAATTCTTTAGGAACTTTTATTTTGTTAACGACTACCATAATTCGTGAATCTGAAATACTCTACTCCAATTCTGTACCAAATTCTTTCTAAAAGAAGTAGTCGTATCTTAATTTATTGATAATTAACAGTGTAGCTAATTCTGTTTAAGGGAATTCTAGGTTCGCTTAAAACACGAGATAGAAAAAAGCAGCTGTACAGCGTCTGCAAGAACAGCCGAAGGGCCCGATTAGGTGTCTATTTCTCTGTACAAATAGGTTTTCTGAAGAGTCTTTTTTATATTTAAAGTTCAGGAGCCTTTAAAGTCTTATTTTTGTATCGATAGGATGAGTAAGAGGAAAACAATCAAACAGAATGGCAGAAGACATAAATTATAGTGAAGATAGTATACGTTCTCTTGACTGGAAGGAGCATATTCGCTTACGTCCGGGTATGTATATCGGGAAGTTGGGAGACGGCTCTGCTTATGACGACGGAATCTATGTATTGCTGAAGGAGATAGTGGACAACTCCATCGACGAGTTTGTGATGGGGGCAGGAAGGTCGATTGAAATCAGCATCAGCGATCATAAGGTGTCAGTGCGCGATTATGGAAGGGGGATTCCCCTGGGTAAGGTCATCGACTGTGTTTCCAAAATAAATACAGGCGGTAAGTACGATTCAAAAGCCTTTCAGAAGTCAGTTGGATTGAACGGGGTCGGTACTAAAGCGGTCAACGCATTATCCACCAGTTTCACTGTGCAGTCTTACCGGGACGGCCGTACGAAGATTGCTGAGTTTGCAAAAGGGGAGCTGGTAAGAGACGAGCCGGAAAAAGATACCACTCAACGCAATGGTACAGCCATCACCTTTTATCCGGATGACACCATTTTCAGGCATTACCGCTTCATTCCCGAGTTTGTGGAAAACATGATCTGGAACTATGTTTTTCTCAACTCGGGCTTAACGATCAGTTTTAACGGACAAAAGTATTTTTCAGAGCGAGGTTTGCATGACCTCCTGGTGAAGAATACCGATGCAGATTCTATTCGTTATCCAATCATTCACCTGAAAGGTGAAGATATCGAGATCGCGATGACGCACGGACAGCAGTACGGAGAAGAGTACTACTCTTTCGTGAACGGCCAGCATACCACCCAGGGGGGCACGCACCAGGCTGCTTTCCGCGAGGCTGTCGTAAAAACCATCCGGGAGTTTTATAAAAAAGAGTTCGATGCCTCGGATATCCGCGCATCAATAGTAGCCGCTATTGCGGTAAAAGTTCAGGAGCCGGTTTTTGAATCGCAGACGAAAACAAAGCTGGGATCCCTGAATGTCGGTCCGGAAGGCCCAACGGTACGTGGATTTGTGAACGACTTTGTGAAAAAATACCTGGACGATTATCTTCACAAAAATCAGCAAACTGCTGACGCCCTGCTCAAGCGGATCCTCCAGTCGGAACGGGAACGGAAAGATATCGCAGGCATAAAAAAACTGGCGAATGAGCGAGCAAAAAAAGCTTCGCTTCACAACCGGAAGTTACGCGACTGCAAACTGCATTTTGATGATAATCACGAGCGTAAGCAGGAGACCACACTCTTTATTACCGAGGGGGATTCTGCCAGCGGTTCGATCACCAAATCCAGGGACGTGATGACTCAGGCAGTTTTTAGTCTCAAAGGAAAACCGCTGAACTGCTTTGGCTTGACCAAAAAGGTGGTTTATGAAAATGAAGAGTTCAATCTCCTGCAGCATGCCTTGAACATTGAAGATGGATTAGATGGTCTTCGTTATAATAACATCGTTATTGCTACTGATGCGGATGTCGACGGAATGCACATTCGCTTGTTAATGATGACGTTCTTCTTGCAGTTCTTCCCTGATTTGGTGAAGGCAGGGCACGTTTCTATTCTGCAAACACCCCTGTTCCGCGTTAGAAATAAAAAAGAAACAATTTATTGCTACAGCGACGAAGAACGGCAGCGGGCCATACGGAAGCTGGGCAATAAACCGGAGATCACGCGCTTTAAAGGGCTCGGGGAAATTTCGCCGGATGAGTTTGGTCTCTTTATTGGCAAAGACATCCGCCTGGAACCGGTGATCCTGAAGGATGCAAACATCCACTCGTTGTTGGAGTACTTCATGGGGAAAAATACGCCGAACCGGCAGCAGCATATTGTCGGGAACCTCCGGGTTGAAAAGGATGATGCGCAGCTTGCTGCGAGTGCCGAAACGATAAAAGAAGAAGCTGCAGCTTAAGACAAAAAAGAAGAGGCCCGGAGGCCTCTTCTTTTTTTATATACAGAAACGTGTTAAACGAAAGAACTAGATACATTGGTGATTTTCCAGCCCTTGGTGGTATTGGCCAAGGTGACAATGTTCACTTTAGAAAAAGCTTCGTATTTCATCGTTACTTTAACTACAGCCTGTGTGCCGTTTAGCTCCATCACACTGTAGTCAGTCTGGCAATTCTGCTCGAGGTTCTGCGAGCCTTTCATCGAATTAAGCATTTCCGATTTCGAATAATTGATGATGTTCTCTCCGCGGGTCACAGTAAATTTTACATCATTGTCAAGAACTTCTGATAGCCCTTTTATCTTACCGTGGCTCACAGCGTCAATGTAAGCTTTTACGGCGTAGTCCATACTGAGCTTCTGATTATTGGGCTCGTCGGAAGCAAATACAGAGAAAGAAAGGGCCATTAGTAAGGCTGCTGCGAAAGTTTTTAGAGTTTTCATATCTGTTGTTTTTTTGAGTGCTGGTTTATACCCAATAGACGCCGCAACAGTCCCCGCGTTACGACGAGGATAAAAAAAAATCTCCTTTTAACATATTTTTAACACTTTGACGTTTTGTAGCGCCGACGTCAAAAATTGGTGCTCTATACAAATGACACCGTCATTCTTTTTCATTTTCTGACCTGCTGGCTTGCAAAATTTTTAAGGGTTGCTGATCAGGAATGAATAGCAATAAACCCATTGTGTTTTGGTTTAATGCTGTTTAAACACAGAGCCCGAGTATCCCGATCATGTAAAAGCTTGCGTTCATTTTATCGCCGCAATGCTGCTGCTTTCTTATATCCTTTTGTTTGCGCTGAAGTCATGTTCGAGCAGAATGCTCTTTTACAATATTCTACATGAGGTAGGAGACATGTTGCTGCTGTTTACAGCCACTTTGTATTACTTAGAAGGTCCAATCTTGTATAAAAAATAAAAAAGTTTTCAGTCTCTAAGGATCGGTTTATATTTATAAGTGTAAACTTAACAATTAAACCAATTATAAATGATGGAAACTTTAGGTCTTAACGCTAAACTCGCTTCGCTGATCGTAGGTGCTTCAGTAGCCCTTTGTTCTTGCTTAAACAGTTGTTCATCCGTAAAAAGTACGAAAGTCATCAGCGGTGTTTCCGTGGAGGATACCTTGACCAGAAATCCGATAATTAAGCACAAGTACACAGCCGATCCCGCTGCACTGGTGTATAAGGACAAAGTTTACCTGTACACGGGGCACGATGTTCCTCCTCCTAATCGGCATGGTTATGAAATGCACGACTGGTTGGTGTTTTCCTCATCAGATATGGTGAACTGGGAAGAACATCCGGTACCGCTTACCGTTAAAGCGTTCAGTTGGGCGAAGGATGATGCCTGGGCTTCGCAGGTAATTGAAAAAAATGGCAAGTTCTACTGGTATGTTTCGGTAGAGCACGGTTCCATCAAGGGGAAGGCTATCGGTGTGGCGGTGTCAGACAGTCCCCTTGGCCCGTTCAAAGATGCCCGTGGCTCTGCCATTATTACCAACGATATGACTACCGATACCAAAATAAGCTGGGATGATATCGACCCTTCTGTAATTATTGATGATGATGGACAGGCCTATCTGTTTTGGGGAAATACACAGTGTTATTACGCAAAACTGAAGGATAACATGATAGAGCTTGACAGTCCGATTATGAAGGTGCAAGGGCTGCCGAACTTTACCGAAGCTCCCTGGGTACATAAAAGAAATGGCTGGTATTATCTTTCTTACGCCTATAAATTCCCTGAAAAAATCGCTTACGCGATGAGTCGGAACATCAATGGTCCCTGGACATTTAAAGGCATCATCAATGAAGTTGCCGGGAATTCCAATACCAATCATCAGGCAATTATTGATTTCAAGGGCAAGTCCTACTTTATTTACCACAACGGATCGATTCCTACGCAGGGCGGTAGCTACAGAAGGTCAGTTTGCATTGATTATCTGTATTACAATAAAGACGGATCTATAAAGAAAGTGATCATGACTACTGAAGGTGTGAAGCCTGCGAAATAGCTCAATAGTACGATCTACGAGACCTAGCCAGAAGCAATAGTCAAAGCGAATGGTCCAATGGCGAAAAGAAGCAGCTATTAGATCAAAAAAAATCCCCCCGTTATGAGCGGGGGGATATAGGTTATATTTGGTTAGTTTGGAGCTTAAATATAGGGATTTATTCCTCACAAATTCCAAATAATTATAAAAAAATAATTATTTCACGTCTTTAAGACAATATAAACAAGTCATTGCCGTTCCTGCTGATTCCGCACTGCAATCTGCAGCCTTCAGACTTTATTGTACAATCTTATTGGCACAGGCCGAGCTCGCGAAGGCTTCTGGTTTGGCCTTGAATACAAATCCCATGCTAAGGATATACCCCATTGCTTCATGCAAAGCTTGGTTTGATTTAAACATCGGGTTAGTATTGATGTCGGCATGCACTTCCAGATCTACCTCGTATAAGTCTAACAAATCACAGAGGCCATAAGCCGTCTCGATAGATCGTTGAACTTCTGCCAACATTCGCTCTTTAATACTCATCTTTTTCGAGCTTTTATCCTGATGGATAAACATAAAGGCCCCTTTCTTTTCTCTCAGGAATACGATCACAGTCGCAAAGTCGGTGACAGTTCCTTTCACTTGCGAGTCTGTTCCGATACATACTTTTAGTTTGTTTCCTAACTGATACTCTCTTTCAATTGCCTGCTCTACTTCATCAATAATAGGTTTTTGGATGGTTTCTCCGCTAAATTTTTTCCAGGTCATAAGAGTTGTATTTAATGTTCGTACGGACCTTTACGCTGTATCCCAATACAGTTTTCTATGAGGTCTTATAAAGATATAATATAAGCGGTTAAATAAATATTTGTTTTTTGTTAACATATTAACAGTCAGGGAGTATGGGGCTGAAGAGGGGGATGATCGGAAACTCAATTTAATCCAAAGCAGCAGCGACGGTTAATTTTGGAAGAGGCGCACTGGGTTGAATGTTTGAATAAGGAAGTTTAGGCAGGGGACTTGGGTTCAGGGCAAAAACAGCGGAAATGCGGAAATAAAAAAAGAGGGTGGCCACCCTCTTTTCTGTTTTAATCATACCTATCAGGCTTTTTTCGCCATCGGCTTTAAGGAGGTAAGTCCTTCAATTTTTACTGGTTTTCCAGAATCGATACTCTGCCGCGCAGCAATACCAACCAGGATCGACATGGCTCCATCCCGGGCTCCTGCTGCTTGTTTCCATGGGTCAGATCCCGGATCAAAAAGTTGCTTCCGTAGACGCACGTCACCACCGCCGTGGCCTTCCTCTGTGTTATCGATGCGGATATATTCTGTTTTTCCGAAATTCTTAGTCAGCTGAATCTCGTCATATTTCGGCACTTCCCAGGGCTGTCTTTCGTAGATCCAGGCATCCATTTTACCTTCCGTTCCGTTGAAGGAAATCCGGTAACCCTCGTAGGGTGAATAGGTGGTTAACGAATAACTCACCTGCACGTTATTGGCGTATTTGATTTGCACCGCCATCTTATCAAAGATGTCAATGTCTTCCTTGAATACGCAGCCGTCGCGGAGGTAGCCGTCGTACTTCTCGTTCTCGACATAGAGCTTCATTAGTCGTTCGTTCTTGGTAATGTCCCAATAGTACTTGCATTTGTCTTTGTGCGGGCATGGGCGGCAGTTGGTATGGCGGAAGGGCCCGTTTTTGCCGTAGTGTTCCAATGAGCCGTAGGCAAATACCTCCGAGGGTTCAGAATCGAGCCACCAGTTTAGCAAATCGAAGTGGTGCGTGGATTTATGAACCAGTAAGGAGCCCCCGAATTCTCTCTTCCGGTGCCATCTGCGGAAGTAGTCGGCACCATGCGATGTGTCCAGGTACCAATGGAAGTCGACCGAAGTTACTTTACCAATGGCGCCGCTATTAATCAGCTCGTACATTTTCTGGCGGTGTGGCGAATAGCGGTAGTTGAAGGTAACATGCACTTTCTTTCCCGTCCTCTTTTCCGCGTCCAGGATCAGTTGACACTTATCCTCGTCAGTGGTCATCGGTTTTTCGGTGATGATGTCCGCTCCGGCTTCCAGCCCCTTTACTATCTGCTCGTGGTGCGTACTATCCATGGTCGTGACGATCAAAATCTCCGGTTTCTGCTCTTTAAGCATCTTATCCAGATCAGTGTAAGTGGGACAAGTTACACCCATCATTTTTTTGGCCGTGGCTACTCTGCCCTGATTTTTATCGCATAAGCCGACGAACTCGACCATGTGGTTAAATTCCTTGATTACATCAGTTCCCCACATTCCCGTTCCGCGATGACCTGTTCCAACCATCGCAACTCTTTTTTTCTTTAAGCTTAGGGTAGATGCAAAAAGAGAGTCTGAAAGCAACGCACCGGCCATTACGGTTCCGGTTTGCTGCAAAAATTTTCTGCGGTGCATATAATTGATTATTTGAATCGTTAAGATAGGCGCTTTTGTTCTCACTGAATAATGTTTCCAAGTATGACCTCGGCCGATATCGTTTGCGTAAACAAAATATTACAAAGTTCCCTTCTTCCTGGTCTTCATTGTTTTAGTAACTATTTTTAGTTGATCTGTCACAAATCAAAACCAAATAGCGTCTACCCCTCAGCTAGCTTGAAAAATTGAATAAAATTAAAACTTATTACAACACAGACAATGAAAAAATTACTAATTGCAGTAGCAGTATTATTCGCATCGAAATCAGGGTTCGCCCAAAACGTAACATTTGGAGTGAAAGCAGGGCTGAACCTCGCCGACATGCAATTCAAGTCGGAGGGTATGAGCATGAATACAGAGTCATTGGTTAATTTTCAGATCGGCGGTTTTGCTGATATCCCGGTTAACAATTTTTCAATTCAGCCGGGCCTTATCCTTAACGGAAAAGGTGGAAAGATTGGGTTTGGTGATGTAGAGACTAAAACAAGTCTAATGTACCTGGAGGTTCCTGTTAACGCCTATTACAATGTACCAGTAAGCTTCGGTAAAATCTTTGTAGGAGCTGGTCCCTACGCTGCTTTGGGTCTTGCCGGTAAGCAGAAGACTGAGGGCGAAATGTTAGGTGAGGATTTGAGTGGAGAAGAGGATATTAAATTTGGAAGCGGTGAAGATGAGATGAAAGCCCTCGACTTCGGTTTGAATTTTGGCGGAGGTGTCAGATTGACTAGTGGGATAAACCTTGGTTTAAACTACGGCCTTGGCTTATCAAATCTTAGCAATGAGGATGAGGGGAAAGTGAAGAACCGCGTTTGGTCTTTAACGGTTGGATATTCGTTCTAATTACAGGTTGAATAATTGAAGGTCGCCCCTATGGCGGCCTTTTTGTTTTTCTACCTGGGGTGTAAACGCATAAGATCGTTGATCCTGAGTCCGGCTCTTTATGCCGGTCATTTTAGCCCAATGAACATTACCTTCACTAAAGTGTTTTAGAGGCAATGTCTCAGGAAGGCGGTCAAACAGCAAGACTAAGAAGAAAAATTTACATTATTATTTTCCGTTCTGACACCAGGGCAGGAAAGGCCTTTGATATTATTCTTCTCTGGCTCATTCTATGCAGTATCTTTCTTGTCTTTATAGAAAGCGTCCAAGGTTTCCGGGAGACCTACTATCGGGAAATCCGTTTCGCTGAATGGGTTTTTACGGCTGTTTTTACCCTCGAGTACCTGCTTCGGGTTTATAGTGCTAAAAGCAGACGGGCGTACGTTTTTAGCTTTTATGGACTAGTTGATCTGCTGGCCCTTGTTCCTGGTTATCTAAGTCTTTTCCTTCAGGGTGGGCAGTATTTTGTTGTTTTAAGAGCGGTGCGACTGCTGCGGGTTTTCCGCATATTGAAACTTTCACGATACCTGGTGGAAGGACATGTGCTGGTAACGGCCTTGCGAAACAGCGCTTATAAAATAACGGTCTTCCTTTCTGCGGTAATTGCCCTGGTTACTATTGTCGGAACGATAATGTATGTGGTGGAAGGGGAGAATAGCGGCTTTTCCAGTATCCCTAAAAGTGTTTATTGGGCTATTGTTACTATTACGACTGTGGGATATGGCGATATTTCGCCCATAACTCCCCTCGGGCAATTTATTGCCAGTGTATTGATGATCATCGGATATGGGATCATCGCTGTACCTACCGGGATCGTGTCGGTAGAAATGGCCCGGGCGAGTGCATCCGGCTCCACCTGCCCCAATTGCCAGAAAGCTGTAGACTTAAATACCGCCAACTATTGCAGTAACTGTGGAGCGAAACTGAAGGCAGGAGCGAGGGCAGACGAGAAAAAATAAAAATGGCGCTGAACCTGCAGCGCCATTTTGTTCTATCTCCCGATTGTATCAGGCAATCAGCTTTTTGTACTTGATCCGCTTGGGCCCGGTATCTCCTAACCTCTTCTTCTTGTTCTCCTCATAGTCCGTATAGTTTCCTTCGAAGAAATAGACTTGCGATTCCCCTTCAAAAGCAAGGATATGCGTACAAATCCTGTCCAGGAACCAGCGGTCGTGGGAAATGATAACCGCACACCCTGCGAAGTTTTCCAAAGCCTCCTCAAGTGCTCTCAAGGTGTTTACGTCAATGTCGTTGGTAGGCTCATCCAGCAACAGGACGTTTGAGCCTTTTTTAAGGGTGATCGCTAAATGCGCCCGATTTCGTTCTCCTCCCGAAAGTACTCCTACTTTCTTCTGCTGATCAGCTCCGTTAAAGTTGAATTTAGAGACATAGGCGCGGGAGTTCACCGGCCTGTTTCCTAACATAACCGTTTCCTGTCCATCGGTTATATTCTCCCACACTGATTTTTCAGGATCCAGGTCGTTATGCAATTGGTCCACATAACCCAAAGCCACCGTCTCTCCAACTCTGAACGTGCCTGAGTCCGGTGTTTCCTGCCCTGTAATCAAGCGGAAAAGAGTGGTTTTACCAGCCCCGTTCGGGCCAATAATTCCTACTATTCCTGCCGGTGGCAAAGAGAAGCTCAGGTTTTCAAAAAGAACTTTCTCACCATAGGCTTTGCTCACATTCTGCGCCTCGATGACCACATTCCCCAGGCGTGGACCCGGAGGGATGAAAAGCTCCAATTTTTCTTCGCGTTCTTTCGTTTCCTCAGAAGCCATTTTATCATAATTCGCAAGACGCGCTTTCGATTTAGCATGCCGTGCTTTCGGTGCCATACGTACCCATTCCAGCTCGCGCTCCAGCGTTTTCTGGCGCTTGCTTTCAGTTTTCTCTTCCTGTGCAAGACGCTTGGCTTTCTGATCCAACCATGATGAATAATTTCCCTTCCAAGGAATTCCTTCCCCACGGTCCAATTCAAGGATCCAACCAGCCACGTTATCCAGGAAATACCTGTCGTGGGTCACCGCAATAACGGTCCCCTTGTAGTGTTGCAAATGCTGCTCGAGCCAATCGATCGACTCGGCATCCAGGTGGTTTGTTGGCTCATCCAGCAAAAGGACGTCGGGCTCCTGAAGTAATAAGCGACATAATGCTACTCTTCTTCGTTCTCCTCCTGACAGGTTGGCAATTTTTGCGTCGGGTTCTGGTGTGCGAAGTGCGTCCATGGCCCGCTCCAGTTTGGAATCTAACTCCCAGGCTCCGGAGGCGTCGATCTTGTCCTGCAGTTCGCCTTGTCTCGCCATTAGTTTATCCATGGCGTCCGGGTCTTCATACACCTCGGGCAGGCCGAACTTCTCATTTATCTCTTCATACTCTTTTAGTATAGCCGTAATTTCAGCTACTCCTTCTTCAACAATTTCTCTTACAGTCTTTTCCGGGTCTAGTTCAGGCTCCTGTGCCAAATAACCCACACTATATCCCGGTGAAAAAACTACTTCTCCCTGGTAGGATTTGTCGAGCCCGGCAATGATCTTCAACAGCGAAGATTTTCCCGAGCCATTTAACCCGATTACGCCAATCTTTGCACCATAAAAGAAGGATAAATATATGTTCTTAAGTACTTGTTTCTGTGGCGGGTAAATCTTATTTACGCCGGCCATCGAAAAGATTATTTTTTCGTCTGCCATTTTTTCTTGAAAGGGTTGCCAAATATCGCGATTTCGCTGATTCGAATCTAAAATTTATTATATTAGGCTTATTACACTATTCCTTCAGATTTGGCGTAGTTGTTGATAAATAAAAAGCAAACACGCCCTTTCATTAATGAAACAAATTAATAGTTTAGGGCGTTCAACACGAAGAAAGGTTTTATAATGGAAGCTAAATTTTCACCTCGTGTCAAAGACGTAATTTCATATAGCAGGGAAGAAGCGTTGCGGCTGGGACATGATTACATAGGCACCGAGCATTTACTACTAGGCTTGATCCGCGAAGGCGATGGAATGGCCATAAAAGTGTTAAAGGCCTTGGGTGTCGATACCGTACGTTTACGTCGCTCTATAGAGGATGCAGTTAAAGGCACAACTGGTACAACAGTAAATCTGGGGAATATTCCCCTGACAAAACAGGCAGAGAAAGTTCTGAAAATTACATATTTGGAGGCAAAGATCTTCAAAAGCGATGTGATTGGCACCGAGCACTTACTGCTTTCAATTCTACGCGATGACGATAATATCGCTTCGCAGATTTTATTACAATACAACGTAAATTACGACGTGTTTAAAGCAGAAGTAGAACAAAATAAAGAAGGTTTCAGAGATGAAATGCCGGGTTCAGCTGCAGGAGACGATGATTTCCGCGAGGAAGAGTCTTCATTCAGCCAGCCTAAAAAGGTCTCTGATATCAAGTCAAAAACTCCTGTCTTAGACAATTTTGGGCGTGATTTGACAAAAGCAGCCGAAGAGGGCAAGCTTGATCCAATTGTGGGACGTGAAAAGGAGATTGAGCGTGTGTCTCAGATCCTCTCCCGTCGTAAGAAGAACAACCCGATCCTGATTGGAGAACCCGGAGTTGGTAAATCTGCAATTGCGGAAGGATTGGCACTTCGTATCGTTCAGCGCAAAGTATCACGCGTCCTGTTTAACAAACGCGTAGTTACACTTGATCTGGCATCACTGGTAGCAGGTACTAAGTACCGCGGTCAGTTTGAAGAGCGGATGAAGGCGGTGATGAATGAATTGGAGAAATCCCCGGATGTCATCCTTTTCATTGATGAGATTCATACCATCGTTGGAGCAGGTGGTGCTTCAGGTTCCCTGGATGCATCAAACATGTTTAAGCCGGCTCTTGCCCGCGGAGAAATCCAATGCATCGGAGCTACTACGCTGGATGAGTATCGTCAGTACATTGAGAAAGATGGCGCTTTGGACCGTCGTTTCCAAAAAGTAATGGTGGAACCGGCTACTCCGGATGAGACCATCGAGATCCTTAACCGGATCAAAGAGAAGTATGAAGAGCACCACGCGGTGACGTATACTCCGGAAGCGATCAATGCCTGCGTAAGTTTGACTTCTCGTTATATCACCGATAGGTTTTTACCGGATAAAGCAATTGACGCGTTAGATGAAGCTGGATCGAGAGTTCACCTGACTAACATTCATGTTCCTCAGGAGATCATTGACATCGAGCAAAAAATCGAAGAGATTAAAGTTGAGAAAAATAAGGTAGTTCGCAGCCAGAAATACGAAGAAGCAGCAAAGCTTCGGGATACCGAAAAGAACTTACTGGAAGAACTTGATAAGGCTAAGGCTGCCTGGGAAGCTGAGACGAAAACGAAACGTTATACGGTTTCAGAAGACAACGTAGCTGAAGTAGTGGCGATGATGACAGGAATCCCGGTTCAACGTGTGGGCCAGACTGACAGTCAGAAATTGTTGGCTATGCCTGAATTGATGGCTGGTAAGATCATCGGACAGGATGAGGCGATCAAGAAATTGACTAAAGCGATCCAACGTACCCGTGCAGGATTGAAAGATCCTAAGAAACCTATCGGTTCATTTATCTTCCTTGGTCCTACCGGGGTAGGTAAAACAGAGCTTGCTAAGGAATTAGCACGGTTCATGTTCGATAGTGAGGACGCCCTCATTCAGATCGACATGAGTGAATACATGGAGAAATTTGCTGTATCACGTCTTGTTGGTGCGCCTCCGGGATATGTGGGTTATGAAGAAGGTGGTCAGCTGACTGAAAAAGTTCGTCGCAAGCCTTACTCGGTCGTTCTTTTAGATGAGATCGAGAAAGCTCACCCGGATGTTTTCAATATCCTGTTGCAGGTGCTGGACGAAGGTCAGCTAACCGATAGTTTGGGAAGGAAAGTAGATTTCCGGAACACAATCGTGATCATGACCTCAAACATTGGTGCCCGTCAGTTGAAAGATTTCGGACAAGGAGTAGGATTTACCACATCCGCGAAAGCGATGCAGGCAGACACTCATTCACGTGGTGTGATTGAAAATGCGCTAAAGCGTGCTTTTGCTCCCGAGTTCCTGAACCGGATTGACGATGTAATCGTGTTCAACTCGCTGTCAAGAGAAGACATCTTCCGCATCATCGATATCGAGCTGAAAGCACTGTTCTCAAGAGTTCATACGCTAGGTTATGATATCGTACTTACTGATGACGCGAAAGACTTCATCGCTGATAAAGGCTACGATTCAAACTTTGGTGCTCGTCCGTTAAAACGCGCTATTCAGAAATATCTCGAAGATCCAATCGCCGAAGAAATACTAAAAGGCGAACTGGCTGAAGGGGATGTGATGGAAGTCGATTACGACAAGACAACCGAAGAGATAAAAATCAAGGTTAAACATCAGGGCAAGAAAAGCGAAGAGAAGAAAGAGAAATAGGCGCTACGCTTAGCAATATAAAACCCGGCCAAGGCCGGGTTTTTTGTTTTATATGTGTTTCGTTTGTATGCGATGTGGGGAAATAGAAGTGCGTTGCCGCGTTAAGCGGAAGCAGCGTTGATATTGAAAATTTCATCAAGTCGGAAAGCAATTAAATTAACGATTAATGTGTGGGTTATTTACAAGGGATAGCGGAATTTTCCGATCAGCTTTCGCTACGAGTCAGCTAGTGAATTGCTAAGATTTTTCGCAAGCTGCTATTCCCACGGGGAAAATCTAGCCAAAACTACTATCTTTACGATCTAAGAGTTTTTTTAGAAAAGGATGAGTGAAGAATCTCTAAACAATCACGAAAACGAAGAGAAATTACATAACGTCACCTCCATCAATGGCCTGTATGAGAACTGGTTCCTTGATTATGCGTCTTATGTAATTCTAGATCGTGCGGTACCTCATATTAACGATGGACTCAAGCCGGTGCAGCGCCGGATCCTCCATTCCTTGAAGGAAATGGACGACGGCCGCTTCAATAAGGCCGCTAACGTGATCGGGAATACGATGAAGTATCACCCGCACGGAGATGCCTCTATTGGGGACGCCATGGTGCAGATCGGGCAGAAAAACCTGTTGATTGACACCCAGGGTAACTGGGGAGATCCGATGACGGGCGACTCGGCTGCGGCACCGCGTTACATTGAGGCCCGCCTGTCCAAATTTGCCAATGAAGTGGTTTTCAATCCGGATACTACCGAATGGCAGTTGAGCTACGACGGCCGGAATCGCGAACCGATCACCTTGCCGGTTAAATTTCCGCTTCTTCTGGCGCAGGGTGCCGAAGGTATTGCCGTAGGCTTGGCGACAAAAATACTACCGCATAATTTTATCGAGCTGATTGACGCCTCCATTGAGGTTTTAAAAGGAAACAGGCCCGACCTGCTTCCCGATTTCCCGACAGGAGGAATGGCCGACTGCTCCAACTATAATGAGGGACAAAGAGGTGGAAAAGTCCGGGTAAGGGCGCGGATTATCGAGAAAGATAAGAAAACACTTGCCATCACAGAAGTTCCTTTTACCACTACCACGGGCAGCCTTATCGATAGCATCATTTCTGCCAATGATAAGGGTAAGATCAAGATCAGGAAGATCGAAGATAATACGGCGGCAAACGTGGAGATCATTGTGCACCTGGCACCCGGAATCTCTCCCGACGTAACGATCGATGCGCTGTATGCCTTTACAGATTGCGAAGTTTCTATTTCGCCCAATACCTGCGTAATCCGGGATGACAAACCGCACTTCATGAGTGTGAACGATATCCTGATAGAGAATACGGAGAATACGAAGAACTTACTGAAGCAGGAACTGGAGATCCGGCTGAATGAGCTGAAAGAGCGGATTTTCTTTAGCTCGCTGCTAAAGATCTTCATCCAGGAGGGAATGTATAAACATCCGGAGTATGAAAATTCCGGCAACTTCGACGGAGTAGTTGAAGTGTTAAACCGCCTGTTTGAGCCCTTCTTTCCTCAGTTTTACCGCGAGATCCTTCCGGAAGATTATAAAAAGCTGATCGAGAAACCGATGAGCAGCATCACCCGATTTGACGTGAAAAAGGCGGATGAGCAGATGAAGACACTTGAGGCGGAGATAAAAGAGGTAAAGCATCATCTGAAACATCTTACCGATTATGCAATTGCCTGGTTTGAGAAGATCAAAGAGAAATACGGAAAAGACCGAGGACGGAAGACAGAGCTGCGGACTTTCGACAAGGTGGAGGCTGCTCAGGTGGCGCTCGCCAATGTGAAGCTGTATGTAAACCGTACTGACGGTTTTATTGGCACTGGCCTGCGGAAAGACGAGTTTGTCTGCGATTGTTCAGATCTGGACGAGATCATTGTATTCAGAGAAGACGGCCGCTGCGTGGTGACGAAAGTACAGGACAAGGTTTTTGTAGGAAAAGATATTCTACATGTGGGCGTGTTTAAAAAAGGTGACGAGCGCACCATCTACAACATGATCTACAAGGACGGAGCTACGGGCACGGCCTATATTAAACGTTTTGCTGTGCTGGGGGTAACCCGGGACAAGGAATATGATCTGACGAAAGGATCTAAAGGATCAAGAGTCTTGTACTTTACCGCTAATCCGAACGGTGAGGCAGAGGTAGTGAGTATCCAGCTGAAGCCGCATTCAAAGCTTCGGAAGCTGCAGATGGACGTGGATTTCGCGGAGATTGCTATCAAGGGAAGGAGCTCCATCGGAAATACGGTGACCAAATACCCTGTTAAAAAAATCACACTGAAAGCGAAAGGAGTGTCCACCCTCGCTGGCCGCAAAATCTGGTTCGACGACATCCTGAAAAGGTTGAACGTTGATGGACGCGGGAAGTACCTGGGAGAGTTTGATGGTCCGGATAAGGTGTTAACAGTGATGAGCAATGGGGTATATGAATTGACCTCCTTTGATCTCACCAATCACTTCGACGACAAGATGATCCTGATTGAGAAGTATGATCCTGAAAAAGTGTTCACCGTGGTGCACCTCGACGGCAAGTCGAAGAACTACTATGTCAAGAGGTTCTTGTTCGAAGACATAATGATCGGAAAGCAGCTAAGTATCATCAACGAAGAAGCGGGATCTAAACTTATACTCATCTCGGGGGCATCACAACCAATTGTGAAGGTCGACCAGCTAAAAGGTAAATCATTGACGCCGGAAATAGTGGAAATTAACCTCGCGGATGTGATCGATGTGAAAGGGATGAAGGCTCAGGGTAATAAGTTATCGCAGCACGAAGTAAAAACTATCGAGCTGATAGCAGAGCACGATGATCCGGAAGATTTACCAGATCCGGTACCAGAGACGCCGCTGGAAGAGATTGTGCTGGAAGAGAAGCTGGAGCAGGAGGCCGAGAAGGAAATAGTCCAGAAAGAAAAGGATCCGGTAGAAGAGGCTATTCAAAAAGAAATAAAAGAGGCGGAAGGGAAAGAGGAACCGGAGGAGAAGCCTGCCAAAAAGGTAGATTTCGAGATTACGAACCTCGATGACGTGGAGATAGACGACAAAGGGCAATTGGGATTGTTCTAATAACAAAGGCTGGTTAAATCAAACCAGCCTTTCTTTTTATAATAACTCGGGTTTGATCTTTTCCCGGAAGTTCTCCGCGAATTTTTGAAGCTTCGGTTGAATGACGAACAGACAGTACGAGTTTTTTTGGTAATTCTCGTTAAAGTAGTTCTGATGGTAGTCTTCCGCTTTATAAAACTCCGATACCGGAACCACCTCCGTAACAATAGGTCGTTCGTACACCAGTCCTTTCGTCAGTTCGTCAATCATTAGATTGGCTTTCTCCTTCTGTTCGGGACTATGATAAAAAATGACAGATCGGTATTGGGTTCCTACATCGTTACCCTGTCTGTTAAGGGTAGTGGGGTCGTGGGTCTTAAAAAATACTAAGAGTAGTTCTTCAAAAGATATCTGTTCAGGGTCGAAGTCCAGTTGAATCACCTCGGCATGTCCGGTGGTACCAGAGCACACTGCTTCATAGGAAGGATTTTCAACCGATCCTCCCATATATCCTGACTGTACATTCGATACTCCCTGCAGTGTTTGAAAAACTGCTTCGGTGCACCAAAAACACCCTGCACCAAAAGTTGCTTGTTGTAATGCCATAATTTCTAAACAGGAAGGGTTTAATAAGGTTTTCGTGGAAGAAGTATCGGCAGCACCGCTGGTACTGCCGACTGTTTTCTACTGTCTTTGTTTTTTTGCTTCTTGCATTGGGTTTACTCCCGTAGAAGAGCCTCTCGGCGCTTGCTGTTCCTTGAACAGCTCAAAGCGGGAAGGGCTGGCAGTCCGCGGCCAGCTATTGTTGGCTTCATCAATGTCTGCCGTTTCGCGGTAAGGGTCTAATCTTACTGATTGTACAGCCTTATCTTTTGCAAAGACCTTTGTAACCTTCTCTTCGTTTTTTCGCCAGATATAGGCAGGTATGCGTTCAACTTCTTTGGTACCATCACTAAATGTCCACTCAATAATGACAGGCATTACGAGACCTCCCTTGTTACTGAGTTCCAGCTGATAGAAGTTCTTTTTGCTGTCGTATAGCTTTTTCTCTTCTGGGGTCAGGGACTTGTAGTATTTCTCAAATTCGGCTCTTGCCCGGGGAGTAGTAGCAAACTGATCGTAGTTATTATAAAAATCTTTCAGCTTGCTGTCTTCCTCAATCGCAAATTGGATCCCTTCCTTTCTGTTGCGTTCCCGTCCGATACTATACCGTTCCCGTTCAGCCGCTTTTCTGTTTTCAGCGTTTTCAATTTCCGGATTCATGGTGTTAAGACGGAAGGCAGTAACGTTGTCCAGAGAAATGTCGACAGGATCGGTAGTATAAAACCATCCTCGCCAGAACCAGTCGAGATCTACAGCAGAAGCATCTTCCATTGTTCTGAAGAAGTCAGCAGGAGTAGGGTGTTTAAATGCCCAGCGTTTTGCATACTCCTTAAAGGCATAGTCAAAAAGCTCGCGGCCCATCACCGTTTCCCGAAGGATGTTCAGGGCAGTTGCCGGCTTTGCATAAGCATTAGGGCCAAAGCGGATAATGTTCTCGGAGTTGGTCATAATTGGCTCCAGCTGATTTTTCGGGAGCTTCATATAATCCACGATCTTGTGTGCAGGGCCGCGCTGAGAGGGATAGTTATTATCCCATTCCTGTTCGGCAAGAAACTGGCAGAAGGTGTTAAGTCCTTCATCCATCCAGGTCCACTGGCGCTCGTCAGAGTTGACAATCATAGGAAAGAAGTTGTGTCCCACCTCATGGATGATCACTCCTAACATACCGTATTTAGTCGCTTCTGAGTACGTTCCGTCTTTGTTTGCCCTGCCGTAGTTGAAGCAGATCATAGGATACTCCATTCCATTAGCCGCCTCAACAGAAATGGCCACCGGGTAGGGGTAGGGAATGGTATGTTTGGAATAGACCTTCAGCGTATGTGCTACAGCCTTGGTAGAGTAACGGTTGTACAGAGGGTATGCCTCAGGGCCGTAGTACGACATGGCCATCGTTTTTTTTCCATCTATATAAGTAGCCATTGCATCCCAAACTAATCGACGGGAGGAGACAAAAGCAAAGTCGCGCACGTTTTCAGCTACATAGGTCCAGGTTTTCTTTGCCTTAGACCTTTTACTCATCATGTTTTTGACTTCTGGCAGCGTGACAATTTCTACGGGTTCTTTCGCTGTCTGTGCCTGTTTCCAGCGACTCAGTTGAGCCCCGGTCAATACTTGTTCGTAATTCTGGCATTCTCCCGTAGCTCCTATCACATGGTCGGCCGGAGCGGTGATGTTCACCTTGAAGTTTCCGAAGGTGAGGGCGAACTCTCCCGAGCCGATGAACTGCTTGTTTTGCCAGCCTTGAAAGTCGGAGTATACCGCCATCCTGGGATACCACTGCGCAATGGTGTACAGGTAGTTTTTGTCTTCAGGAAAATACTCATATCCCCCACGACCGCCTATGCTCATTCTATTGGGAATGTTGTAAAACCAGGCAACACTAAAATCGAACTTCTCGCCAGGTTTCAGCGCCTTTGGTAGTTCGATTCGCATCATCGTCTGGTTGATAGTATATTTCAGCGCCTGCCCTGAAGCGTCATTCACCTTCAGGATTTTGACCCCAAGATCATCACTAAAACCAATCATGCGCTGAATATCGGTGATGTTCATCTTTTCGGCTACAGCGCTTTCATTCGCTTTACGCAGGGGATTGTTACGGTCGTGCTCGTTTTCATCCAGTTGCAGCCATAGATAGGTGAGTGGATCTGGCGAGTTGTTGTAGTAAGTAATGCGCTCGTCTCCGGTAATCCGCTGATTCTCGTCGTCCAGCTCTACGTTGATCTGGTAGTCAGCTCTTTGCTGCCAGTATTCATGCCCAGGTGCGCCAGAAGCGGTTCTATAACTGTTGGGATCCTGAATAATGGTGCCGAGCTGCTCAAATTTATTCCCGTGATTCGATCCGGGGTTATTTAGGTTCTGAGCAGCAGCAATTGAGCTGTACAATAAAAGGGAAAAAAGGAAAGCAGACCTCATTTACTGATATTAATTAATGTGTTATGTTTTATAATTACAAAGCGGGCAGTCGGTCCATAACCATCATCATACCCGCACCAAAAGTTGCAGCGCTAAGGAATAAGCTCCAATCAGCCTGTTTTACCTTTACCTTAACGAACAAGTGAGCCAGCGAGAGCACTACGGTTACAACGACCAGTTGGCCGAGTTCCAGTCCCAAGTTGAAGGCCAGCAGTTCCATTACAATGTTTTCATCTGCTCCCAACAGGCTTTTCAAATAACCTGAAAAACCGAGTCCATGGATCAGTCCGAATAGCAGTGCCGCTCCATATTTTAGCTGCTGTGCATGTTCAGTTCGGTTTTTACGAAGCAGATTAAAAAGAGCAGTAATGACAATAGTGATTGGAATAAGTAATTCTATTAACGCGGAACGAAATTGCACTGCTTCAAAAACACTTAGCGCAAGCGTTGCTGAGTGTCCTATTGTAAACGCAGTCACAAGGACCAGCACTTTTCTCCAGTCGCGAAACAAGTAGACTCCGATAAGAGAAAGAATAAATAAGATGTGATCGGAACCGTTCAGATCTAAGATATGTTTCCAGCCCAGTTCTAAGTAGATACTAAAATCATTCAATTGTTTTCTGTAATTTTTTTAGCTTGCCGCCGTTCTGCTTAAGATACTTTCACTAAAATAGCCTTTATTTGTCGGATGTTGCAACTAATTACCTCTATTTTTGCGCTTATACACCCTTTTTTTGTCAGTGTAACAGAGATCCGGCATAATGAGAAGACCAAGTCACTGGAAATAAGCAGTAAGTTGTTTTTTGACGATTTTGAGCACGCGCTGGGGGCCAACTACAAGCAGAAGCTCGACATTCTAAATCCTTCTGAAAAAAGAAGGCTTGATCCTTAATTGCCGACTACCTGGGGAAACATTTAGTGCTTCAGGTGAATGGAAAGCCCGTAAAATTGAAGTATCTGGGTTATGAAATAGAGCAGGAAGCAATATGGTGCTATATGGAAGTGGTGAAGCTTCCTAAGATTCACTCGATCCATATCACAAACGACATCCTTTTTAAGGAGCACGAATCCCAGGTGAACCTGCTTCATGTGAGTGTCGGCGGGCAGCGTAAGAGTACTAAACTCGACAATCCTTCCGGACTCGCAAGTTTTAAGTTTTAGGATTGGTTGTAAAAATAAGAAGCCGCGAGGTGACGTGTCTCGCGGCTTCTTATCAGACTTATACGTTTACTGGTATTGAATGTAGATCGGTTGTGGCTTAAGCTTCATCAACTCCTCAGGTGTCATCAAACGATGCGGCGACTTCTTCAAATCATTTTTGTAAAAGATTTTGAAGCCGGTAAATTGAACCGGTTGGTTGCGTACAAAGTATCTGTAGGTACCCAGTTTCAAGTCGGGTTCACCCCATCCGTCCATGTGGATCACCACCTGTACTTCCGGGCGCAACTTGATGTTCTTGTAGTTGGTTAGCATTTTCTCAGTAAAACGGTGGATCACAAATACTTTCGGAGGAAGGTTGTTATCGCGCACTAACTTAGCAAGGTAATCAGAACAGTAGTTAAGGTCTGCTGCATCGTAAGTTCCGATTTTGCTGCCCGGACGGTTTCCGCCTTTCATGGAGAATTCCGGGTCGATACCCAGGTGTACGTTCGGTAATTTTAAGTACTGCTCCAACAGAGGAAGCTCATCTTTGATGGTACTTAAAGCCACCTGAATATCCAGAAACACGATCATGTCCTTGCGCATTTTAGAAATCGCTAAAACCGAGTCGATCTGCTTGAAGGGCATTCTGTAGCGGTACTTCCCATCTTTGCCAGGATCTCCTTGTGCCACTACTGCAATATAATGAAGGGCTGGTTGAACAGGGGTATTAGGATCTGCTTTTTCCCAACGGCGAACTTCCTGATCTAGCTTTGACAGCATTTCCTTGGGAGGAAGTTCCCCTAAAATTCCCATCCGTTTAGAGTATAAGTTGCCATAATAAGCCACGATGCGTTTGAATGGAAGGATAGCGCCAGGTTTCGGGTATGGCGTGTTCTTTACGGGCCAGCGACCAGTGGTGTCACCATTTGCCAGAGCCAGCATTTTTTTGTTGTAGAGTGCCGTATCAATAGTACTGCTGTTTGCGGCAGCTTCTCCCGAAGTGGCGCTGCTGTCGCTTGCTTGTTTGCTACTGTCGTTTACCGCTGCTGTCTTACCACTACCGGCTTTACTGGGATTTTCCGTACAGCCAACAGAGAAACTGGCAACGGCTAATCCTAAAATCAAAAAGTATTTATTCATACACATTATAGATGTTCCTTCAATCCTTGCAAAATAGCCTTGATACGTTACAATACCAAGGAAAGATTTGAAATTCGGAGTTTATTTAAACTTTCTTACTTTTCCAAAAACGCCAAGAGGAAGTTTACTTCCGGCGCTCGCCTGCAGGTACAATTCGCCGGTTTCCAGGTTCTGCGGATTTTTAACAGAGCCCTTCAGGAGGTTCTCTACAATCACGGAGGAGAAACCGAGTGAGTAGGTGTTCAGGATGAGGAAATGCTCCTCTTCGTCCAGCAGTTGGCTAACATCCTGCATCATTTCCAGGATATGATCCTCCAGTTTCCATTTTTCACCGTTAGGCCCGTGGCCATAGGCAGGAGGATCGAGAATGATGCCGTTATACTTTTTTCCTCTTTTGAGCTCCCGCTTTACGAACTTTAGCGCATCTTCTACCACCCAGCGAATGTCTTTCAGACCAGAAAGCTCCTGGTTTTCGTTTGCCCAGGTCACTACCTGCTTGATGGAATCAACGTGGGTCGTATCTGCTCCGGCGGCTCTGGCTATGACCGTTGCACCACCTGTGTAAGCAAAGAGGTTGAGTACTTTAGGTTCCGGGTTTTTGAACTTGCTGATGCTTTCAGATATGTAATCCCAATTTACTGCCTGCTCAGGGAAAAGGCCCACGTGTTTGAAAGAGGTTAAGCCTAAACGCAATTTTATGGAAACCTCGTTGTTCTGATAGGTGATATGCCAGCGGTCTGGTGTCTTTGGATTTTTCTTAATCCATTCGCCGGAAGTAGCCGAACGGCCTTTGAAGCGAATATGATGCTGTTTTTGCCATTCCGCCTCTGAAAGTTGTTTGGCCCACACGGCTTGAGGCTCTGGCCGGATTAGAATCAAATTTCCGAAACGCTCAAGCTTCTCGAAATTGCCGCAATCAATCAGCTCATAGTCTTTCCAGTGCTGCGGTGTTAAAAGTTGGATCATGTAGTTTATTGAATTTCTGTGTTGTTGTTTGAATTGCCCCGGCTAATCTGTGCAGGATATTTGCCCTTAATGGAGCGGCCAGGGCAAACTCGGGCTGGAAAATGAATCCGACGGAAACAGACCGATCAGGTGATTTTCAAACTATAGTTTATCCTTCGCCGCCTGCGTAAATTTACTGGCGAACACGAAGTCGTTTAACTGTTGATTGTCTGTTTTCGCGATTTCCTTATTGGAGCCTTCCCACTCTTTTTTTCCATTGTAAAGGAAGATGATATTGTCGCCGATGCCCATTACTGAGTTCATGTCATGGGTTACCACCACTGTTGTGATCTTGTATTCCTCGGTTAGTTCGTTAATCAATTCGTCAATCACAATAGCTGTTTTCGGGTCCAGTCCCGAGTTGGGCTCATCAACAAAAAGATACTTCGGCTGCATGGAGATTGCCCGCGCAATACCCACACGCTTTTTCATACCTCCCGATAGTTCGGCAGGGTAGAGCTTATTTTTTCCTGCCAGGTTCACTCGCTCAAGGCAGAAGTTTACGCGCTCTTTTTTCTCTTTCGTCTTCATTTCGGTAAACATGTTGAGCGGGAACATGATGTTCTCCTCCACAGTCATCGAGTCAAAAAGGGCTGAACTTTGAAACAGCATGCCGATTTCTTTGCGGATATCTATCCGTTCCTCGAAAGTCATTCTCGTGAAATCCCGGCCGTCGTACATGACAGATCCCTGTTCGGGCTCATGTAACCCGACCATGCATTTCAGCAGTGTAGTTTTTCCGGAACCCGAGCCACCAATGATCAGGTTACACATTCCCTCCCTAAACACTCCTGAGATGCCTTTCAGGACGTAGTTGTCACCGAAAGTTTTATGAATGTCGTGAATTTCTATCATAATAAGAGTTGTGCCACTAAGTAATCGGCAAATAAGATCATAATGCAACTTACTACTACTGCCCGGGTGCTGGAGATGCCCACATCAAGTGCGCCGCCAGACGTATAAAAGCCCTGGTAGGCAGAAACGGAGGTAATGATGAAGGCAAAAACTACCGCTTTCACCATAGATACGGTAAGCGTAAATCCTCTGAAGCCGTCAATTGTTCCCGCGATGAAATCGTTCGCTGTTACTGCTCCTGAAATGGTTCCTGCCAGGTATCCGCCCCAAATACTTAAACCAATGGAAATGATGACCAACATTGGAATTGTTACTACCGCTGCAATTATCTTGGGCAGAATCAGGTAGCCGGGCGAATTAATTCCCATTATCTCCAGGGCATCGATCTGCTCGGTTACCCGCATGGTCCCGATCTGCGATGCAACGCTCGACCCTACTTTCCCGGCAAGAACGAGGGCTGAAATGGTAGGACTCAGCTCGAGGATAGTCGAGTCTCTCACGATCATCCCAATAGTGGATTTGGGGATCAGGTCACTTACCAGCTGGAAAGCTGTTTGTACAGTGGTTACCATCCCCAGGAAAACAGAAATAATGGAGATGATCCAAACTGATCCTACTCCAATCGAATTCATTTCATGAAAAATTTCTTTTCTGTAGATGTTCCACTTCTCCGGCTTTCGAAAAACGGCTTTAAGTAATAAAATATATTTTCCTAGCGGATAAAAGATCATATTTGATTTTTGGCTAAAAATAAATTATTTAACGTTACTGTTCAATTTTACTTTTATCGAATGAATGCAGTTATCACCGGAGCGACTAAGGGCATGGGTCGGACCATCGCTGTCAAACTTGCACAAGCAGGCTTTAATCTGATACTTTGCTCCAGAAGCCAACACGAAATCGATGATTTTTGTCAGGAACTTATTGCGGCAAATCCTCAAATTATAGCCTCTGGCCTAAAAACCGACTGTTCTAACCCTGCGGAGGTGAAACGGTTTGCAAACTTTGTACAACAACAGTTTGAAACAGTTCATGTTTTGATTAATAATGTCGGGGTTTTTCATCCGGCCTCCATTTTAGACGAAGAGGAGGATGTATTGGCGACCCAGATGCAGGTGAACTTCAATACGGCCTACGTTCTTTGCAGGGCCTTCGGGCGCAAGATGCGGGAACACAAAGCGGGTCACATCATCAATATTTGTTCCGTTGCAGCTTTAAACCCTGTTGTAGCGGCAGGATCTTATTCTGTAACAAAGGCAGCCTTGCTGAGTCTAACCAAAGTACTTCGGGAGGAATTGATGGAACACAAGGTAAAGGTGACAGCCATTCATCCCGGGTCGACTCTCACAAATTCATGGGAGGGAACAAGCATTCCGCCTGATCGGTTTATAGCGGCGGAGGATGTAGCTGAAACGGTGCTTGCCTGTTTGCGCATGAGCCCCGGAGCAAATCCCGATGAAATTGTGATCAGGCCGTTGGAAGGAAATTTATAACATTCAATTATGGAGAAGAAACTGGAACGAGATGAAGCCAATAAAATGATTGCCGGCGTGGCAGCCGGATTGGCAGATTATATGCACGTAGAGGTAACCTGGGTGCGGGTGCTCTTTCTGCTGGCTGCAATTTTCGGTTTCGCAGGCGTGTGGGTTTACCTGATCCTGTGGATAGCTGTGCCCGCAAAGTCTTTATATTCGGGATACTCTGCCTTCGATACGGATTACAAGGTGTTTTCGGATCAATCACGGACGTATCAGGACCCTGTCGTAAAGCCGGGGTATGAGCCAACCTACGTGAAAGAAAAGCGCGGAGATAGCGGGAGGTTAGTTGCCGGGATAGCGCTTATTGTAGTTGGTGGTTTTTTTCTCCTTCGGGAGTTTAATATCATTCCTCACTGGTTCTCAGTAGCTAAATTGTGGCCCCTGATCTTCATCATCATCGGCTTGATCATGCTCGCCACCTCCGGAAAGAAAAACAAAGTAATTTATGAGCCGAAAAATGATATTCCTGCCGGCGACAATCCTGTTAATTCAAATGATAAACCGGGCGATCAGCCTTTAGCCTAGCAATATGAGAACTGAAAGAATTATCTGGGGACTTATTTTCGTTTTTATCGGAGGAGTGCTGTTGCTCGATAACTTCGAAGTAATCGACTTCCACTGGGAAATTATCTGGCGCTTCTGGCCGCTTGTCCTGATTGTAATCGGTGCTAATATGCTTTTCAGTCGGGATAGTTCCGACAGATCCGGCGCCGTCGCGGTGGTGATCACCATCGCAGCTCTTGCATTTATTGCCTACGAGGGCAGCCGTGCCGTCCCCTATCAGGACGAACGCTGGTTTGACCGGGATGAAGAGGAGGAAAATATCAGTACCCGCCCTGGCCGCAGTTCCAGCAATTTCTCTGAACAGCTTACGGCCGGAGTAAGATATGCGGAACTAAATATCAGTGGCGGAGCTACCAAATACGTCCTCCAGGATTCGACCATTCAGCTTTTCGAGGCAGAGGTGAAAAAGAATTTCGGGAACTATTCCCTCTTCAAAATTTCCAAAGACAGTGTGGATGTTCTGAACTTCAAGATGAAGGGAAAGCAAAACTGGAATATGGATAACGTCCGTACCAACGAGGCATTCATAAAGTTGAACCCCTCCTTGATTTGGGATATAAATCTGGAAATGGGGGCAGGCAAGTTGGATTTCGATCTAAGTAAGTTCAATGTGCGCAACCTGAAGTTTGAGGGAGGGGCTGCATCCGTTAATTTGAAGTTGGGCCAGCCAGAAGCAATAACGACTGTTAGTGCAGAGACAGGGGTTTCGGGAATTGAAATTGCTGTTCCCGAGGCAGCTGCCTGCCAGATTCGCCTCGACTCCGGCTTATCGTCTTCCGACTTTGAAGGATTTACCAAGCTGGAAGATGGGAGCTATGAAACGCCAAACTTCAAGACAGCCACCAAAAAGATAATTATTGACTTGGAAGGGGGACTGTCGAAGTTCGAAGTGAAGCGCTATTAGCTGCGGTCTGCCCCGGCTTGCTTTTTACGCTTTTGGACCTGATTTTCGCCCCATAAGCAACATCCAGTCGCTATACCTGTTTTGCTCTATTGGGCTTAAGGCTACGCCTTTTACAAACCATTTCCTTACTTTTGTATTATTCCAAAAAATACTATGGTCTCTGATACGAATTCTGCGCTGAAAGGAAAATACTGCAATTCTCTTACTCAATATTCCCGGTTTGTTACCCGGGAAGTGGCTGTTGGAGATATTCCGCTGGGAGGAAATAATCCTATCCGTATCCAGAGTATGACCACCACGGATACCATGGACACCCTTGGTACGGTGGAGCAGACGATCCGTATGGTAGAGGCGGGCTGCGAATACGTTCGTATTACGGCCCCCAGTATGAAGGAGGCGCAGAACCTGGCAGAGATAAAAAAAGAATTACGCTTTCGCGGTTATAATGTGCCACTGGTGGCGGATATTCACTTTACTCCCAATGCTGCCGAAGTGGCTGCCCGGATCGTAGAAAAGGTGCGGATCAATCCCGGCAACTATGCGGACAAGAAACGCTTCGACCAGTTGGAATACACACCTCAGGAGTATAGTGCGGAGTTGGAGCGGATCTATAGCAAGTTTGCACCCCTGGTAAAAGTCTGTAAGGAATATGGCACTGCCATGCGCATTGGTACCAATCATGGGTCGCTCTCTGATCGCATCATGAGCTACTATGGTGATACGCCGAGGGGAATGGTGGAATCAGCAATGGAGTTTATCCGCATGTGCGAAGATCTGAGCTTCTACAATTTGGTTATCTCCATGAAGTCCAGCAATCCCCAGGTCATGGTACAAGCCTACCGGCTTCTGGTGGAAACGATGCAAAATGAAGGGATGAACTACCCGCTGCATTTAGGGGTTACCGAAGCCGGGGATGGAGAAGACGGCCGTATTAAATCTGCCGTAGGCATTGGAACGTTGCTGGAAGATGGACTGGGCGATACAATCCGCGTGTCACTTACAGAGGAGCCGGAGTTTGAAGCGCCTGTTGCAATTGCTCTTGCCAATCGTTATTCCAGCCGCGGTACCGCTTCCGCTCATTTCACAGCAGCTGGCGAAGCAACACTTCCCGCCGGTTTTAGTCCCTACGAATACCAGAAACGGGAATCCGCAGAATTAAACACCTTTATCGGTGGACATCAGGTGCCGAGGGTAATTGTGGATCTTTCAAAGGCCAATCTGAAGGATCCGTTCATTCTGTCCGATGTTGGATATAACTATTCGGCAGTTCTGGACAAATACAATATGGGCGAGCAGTCCATTGATTTTGTTTACTTCGCTGATCAGTTGCCCTCGTTTTCGATGCCGGGAAACCTGAAACAGTTGTATAACTACGAGACCTGGAAGAGCTTATCGAAGAAATATAACAGTCATCCCCTGTATGGTTTGCAGGAATACCTGCAGGCGGAGGTGAGGGATACAGCATTGAACCTGGTTTGCATAAGTCATGCTGACTTAGCCGCAGGAGCACTAGACAGTCTGGAGCCAGACAACAGCCTGGTCTTCGTGTTGGAAACAACGGAAGTGCACGGAATGGCAGACCAGCGGCAATTCTTCTTCAAACTTGCTGAGCGGGGTATTCGAACGCCTGTCATCATCAAAAGAACTTATGGTTTTGAAGCAGAACAGGCGGCCTCTGATGTGATCTCGACTTTTCAGCTATATGCAGCCACCGACGCGGGTGCTCTGCTGGTGGATGGTTTTGGCGATGGGATCTGGCTGGATGCTCGTCAGATTGACACCAAGACTATCGTAAGTACATCTTTCGGAATTCTTCAGGCCACGCGTTCCCGCATTTCGAAAACCGAATATATCTCTTGTCCTAGTTGTGGCCGCACGCTGTTTGATTTGCAGGAAACCACTCAGATGATTCGGAGTCGTACCAGTCACCTTAAGGGGCTGAAGATCGGCATCATGGGCTGCATCGTAAATGGCCCCGGAGAAATGGCCGATGCCGACTATGGCTATGTGGGAACTGGTCCTGGTAAAATCACCCTGTATCGTGGCAAGGAAGTAGTGAAGAAAAACGTCAATACCGAGAAAGCCCTCGATGAGCTGATCGAGATCATCCGCGAAGACGGCAACTGGGTAGAAGCGCATCAGGAGCAGTTATAGCTTATTTTAAAGCTGAACGGGCCATCCAAGCGTTTTTCACTGCAGCGCCCTCGTCTGAGAGGTGCTACTCTTTTTTGATTCTCTTCGGAAGATCTGTAAATTATACCATGCGAATTACTCTTAGAATGTGCTGTGCATCAGCAGTATCGCTTCTGATGTCGGCAGGTACCTTCCTGAATGCTCAACATCGACTTAACCTGAACCTGAAGAGAGAGCTGGACAGTATTTATACGGTAGATCAAAAGTACAGAGGAGCGTTATCGAGCCTAAACCAGGGAGCAAATGCAGATTCTATTGCCGCTGTTTTCGGTAGACCACGGGAAGGATTAGATTGGTTTCTGATGCAGGAGATGGGTAAGGCCGATTCGGCAAATTTGGTACGGGTAAGAGGAATTATCAAGTCGTACGGTTATCCTGGTAAGACCCTCGTTGGGGTGCCAGCTAACGAAACGGCTTGGTATGTGATCCAGCACTCTTCATTCATAAAGGAATTTATCCCCCATATAAAACAGGCTGCTAAGGAAAAGGAACTGCCTTATCGTTTATATGCACAAATGGCAGATCGGCTCCTCATGCAGGAAGGTAAGGAACAGCTTTACGGGACTCAAGTCTATGGTTTAAGGACTGTGAATAGGCAGACAGGAAAGGAGGAGTGGAAAACGTTTGTATGGCCGATAAAAAAGCCGAAGAATGTGAACAGGTTGAGACGAAAAGCCGGTTTCCCCAAAACTATTGAAGAGCATGCTGCGTCTTTCGGCTTGGAATACAAGCTTGTTACCCTGGAAGAAGTCAGGGTATTGGAGGAGCATATTAAGAAATAGGAACTGCCTTCATTTATTTACTTTTACCTATTTTAGTTCTTAATAAAGTAGGTCCATCGCAGGTCGAAGATCCTGCAGTAGCCTAAAACCCATAGTAACCTAAAAGATTATGAGCAATATCAGTCGTGATACCAAAGGGCTGAGCGTAGAGCAGCGCCAGGACCTGATCAACCTGTTGAAAGCCCGTTTCGAGAAAAACATGAAACGTCACGAAGGGCTGGATTGGACAAAAATACAAGCGAAACTGCAGGCGAGCCCTGAAAAGCTTTGGTCGCTGGACGATATGGAAGTCAGTGGAGGTGAGCCCGATGTTATTGGTTATGATGAGAAGACCGACCAATATATCTTCTGCGATTGCTCCCCTGAAAGTCCGAAGGGACGCCGTAGTATTTGTTATGATGGTGAAGCCCTGAGGTCGCGAAAGGAACATAAGCCTCATCATAGCGCCATGGAAATGGCAGCAGAAATGGGTATTGAAATGTTAACGGAGGAACAGTACCGTGAACTTCAGAAGCTCGGTAATTTCGATACGAAAACCTCCAGTTGGGTGCAAACCCCCGAAGAGATCAGGAAGCTGGGAGGTGCTCTTTTCGGCGACCGCCGTTATGGGCAGGTATTTATCTACCATAACGGAGCAGAATCCTATTATGGTGTCAGAGGTTTCAGGGGATTATTAAAAGTCTGAAAAGTGTCCGGAAGGTTTATAGTAAAGAGGAGAAGGTCATAAACACTTCTCCTCTTAATTTTATCAGTTTTTTATAAGCTTACTTCCTGAGCAGTCTTACCTCGTAGATTCCTGCTATTGCCGAACCGGCTTTCGCTTTGAATTGCACTTTTATAGGGTTCTTGTTTCCCCTGACGATTGCTGCAGGAAGATCGAAAGTTTTGGTGACGAAATCGTTGCCTTCGTCGCCCTTCAGGGAGATTGAAGAGAGCAGCGCGTCGTTTACGTAGATATCAAAGTCTTTATTGCGATCTGCCCCGAAATAGGTAATGCTTAGTTTGGAAGCCTGACTATCAGGATTTCTCATATCATAACTGAACCAACCTTTACCATTTCTATAATGCTGCTCCCTGAACATCCCCGTTTCGGTATGCTCTCCCTTGAAATTATGATCCGACTCCGGCTGCTGTTCGCCTGCAATCACCAGGTCGACGGTATTTGCTTCCAACGCCAGCTTCGCCTCTTCCTTCTGTTTCATCGACTGCAGTACTTTCGGAAGCTCTTCACGACTGGTGAAGGGCCAGTAGATCACGTAGCGGGCATCATGGACCTGATAGAAAGGAACCAGCTTCAGGTCTTTATAGCGGTCCTGATGAATCAACTCACTTGCAGAAAAACTTAAGCCATTTCCGGCCGGTTTAATCGCCGCGACAAATGCTTCTTTGTTACCGACAAGCAGTGGCGCTTCTTCCAGCGGAATTATTTTTCCACTGGCGATATGTCCCATACGACTGTCATCAGCTCGCAGTTTTGTTAAATCATTTGTGCCAGTTGTAGCGGCCAGCACCAGGGGGCCGTGAACAAAAGAAAGCCAATTCGACTTGTCAGGGAGCTGTTCAACCATAGTTTTCATGGGTAGCGTTACCGCGATTTTATCGCCATTTTTCCAGGTTCTATCGAGGCTAAGATAGCCGGCCGGGTCAACCTTGCCACTCACTTCCTGATTATTTACCTTCACCAGCATTGGTCCGGCCAACCAGGAGGGCTGACGTAATTTCAAGCTGAAGCGCTGCGACTTCTTCAATGACATCGTGAACGTAGAGCGCTCTTCCTGCGGAAAGGTTGTCTGCTGATTAACAGCTATTCCCCGTTCTTTCCAGGTAAGGGTAGAGGGGATAAACAAGTTTACATAGAGATTCTTTTCGTCGTTTGCATAGATCATCTCGCCATACTTTCCATGATTTTCAATGCCCGATCCCACACAACACCAGAATGATTGCTGCGGTGATGAATACACCCGGTAATGATTGGGACGGATAGGAGTGAAGTAGACGAAGCCACCTTCGGGGTGTTGGGAAGAAAGGATATGGTTGTAAACGGTGCGCTCGTAGTAGTCGAAATACTTCGAGTCAGGATTCTCGAGGAAAAGTTGTTTACTTAGCTTCAGCATGTTATAGCTGTTGCATGTCTCAGGTCCTTCCCGAGACTCCAGCATGGATGAGAAGTTGTTGGGCGGATTGAAATGCTCGCGGACACTGTTTCCACCGAAAGCAACTGTCCGGTTGTTGACAACCGTATTCCAGAAGAAACTAGCCGCTTGTCCATAGCTTTTATCTCCTGTTTGTGCAGCAATACGCGCAAAGCCGATCACTTTCGGTATCTGCGTATTCGCATGGAGTCCGTTCAGGGAATCTTTATTTTCGGCCAGTGGATTCAGAATAGTTTGGTGCGAGAATTTCTTTGCCAGTTCCAGGTAGCGCTTATCTCCGGTTATAAGGGCTACATCAGCAAATACCTCATTCATGCCGCCATGCTCGCTGCGCAGCATGTCCTGCATCTGGCCCTCCGTCAGCTTAGCGGTCAGGTTAAGCGCCCACTCTGACAATCCTATAAGTATTTTTTTAGCTTTTTCACTCCCCGTAAGTCGGTAAGCGTCCACCAGTCCGGCGTAAGTTTTATGGATATTATACCAGGGCACCCACTTATCATTCAACGAAAAGCCTCCCGCCTTGATCTTTCCCTGGGCTATATCGTTCCACATCGCCTTGCTTCCCGGAACGCCTCCTACGTAACCGTTGCCATTTTGCTGCTGGCATTTTTCCAGCCAGTCGAGCATATAGTTTAGTCGGTCTAAAAAAACTTTATCGCCTGTGCTCGCATACATCTGCGCGACTGCTGTTAGGTAATGCCCACCAATATGCCCATCCAGGCCGGTATTCTCCCAATTGCCGTAACTTTTTGCTTTTGGTTCAAGACCAGCCTCCCGCAGAAATGGAGCAAGCAAGCGATCCGCGTCGAGAGAGAGAATGTATTTTGCATCCGTTTGCTGGGCCTCTAAAAAAGGACTGGGAAGCAATCGGACTGAGGATAGCGGGAAGGGGCTGAGTTTTGAGCTTTGACTAAAAGCTCCCCAGCTACTGAGTGTCAATAGAGCAATAAAAAATCTTTTTCTCATATCCGTTTAGGGTGTGCTAAGTGCTTTCTTCGATGTCCTGGTTAGGGACATCGCTTAATTGGTGTTATTGGTTGTTCTGATTAGTAAATGCAATTTAATACTTTTTTTTAATTGTCAAATTAACATTTTAAAAAGTAGGGTGGGTGTAGAGCAATGTCTGAAATGAGGCTGATTGTCGCTAAGTATTTAGCCAGCGAATGTTAACTCTAAAATAAGATCTAGGACTGCATGCCATTAAGGTCGGTGTCACTTCCTAAAACAGCTATACACATTAAGAGTGTATGGAATCACAAAAAGAAGAACAACAGATTAAGGGAGAGCGGCTAGCATATCGCTTTTCAATCGAGGAAAAGAAGGAAGCCGTCCGGGCTGTAGAAAGAGGAGAATTAGTTAAATCAGTAATTGCCCGTTACCGGATCAGTGACAAAACGCTGGCAAATTGGAGAAATCGGTATAGCCAAACTCATAAACCGGTAGCTCACCGAGTTTATAAATTCTCAGAAAAGCGTTCAGTACTACGCGCTATTGAGAAAGGTATGAGCGTGAGTGATGCAGCCATAGCTTTTGGAATACGGAATAGTGGCTCTATTCGGGAATGGATAAAGCAAACAACCGCGGAAAATGCCGACCTTAGTGCTATTGCCATGAAAAAAGCGCAACCACAAGAGTCTAAAGAGCAAGATCTGGAAACACTCAGACAGCAGTTGGCCGAGGCCCAGCTAAAGATTAAAGCCCTGGAGACATTGATCGATGTAGCTGAAGAACACCTGAAGATTGATATCCGAAAAAAGCCTGGTGCCAGGCAGTCACCAAAATGAAAGAGGACTATCCTGGCACAGGTATAAAGATACTGTGCCGACTGTTTGGCAAAACCCGCCATGCCTGGTATGATCACCAGTGGCGTCTGAAGGATACCGGTGTTAAAGAGGATATTATTCTGCAACATGTATTGAACATAAGAAAGGATCTGCCGCGGGTTGGGACACTGAAACTGCAACATATAATTACTCCGCAATTGGCTGCTCACGGCATTTCATGTGGTAGAGATTATCTGTTTGACCTAATGCGCGAACATGGTCTGTATATCCGAAAACGTAAGCGACGGGTGATTACCACCGATTCCAGACACTGGATGCATAAATATCCCAACTTGGTAAAGGAGTTGAAGGTTACGCGCCCTGAGCAGCTCTGGGTAAGTGATATCACTTACATTCGAATAAGTTCGGGCTGGGCCTATCTGAGCCTGATCACCGATGCTTATTCGCATAAAGTGATGGGATATTGCTTGAGAAAGGACCTTTCTGCCCAGGGCTGTATAGAGGCGCTGGAAATGGCATTGGAGAACAGGGATTACAATGAGACCCTGATCCATCATTCCGACCGCGGCTCACAGTATTGCTCCAAAGAATATGTAGCACTTTTAATTCAGAACAAAGTAGCAATCAGCATGACAGAGAATGGCGATCCTTACGAGAACGCAATCGCAGAACGCATGAACGGTATTCTTAAATCCGAGTTTGACTTATACGTATCACAGCAAGGGCTGGCAGAAACAAAGCAGCATATCGCTCGGTCCGTTGCTGCCTACAACCAGATTCGGCCGCACGACAGTTGTGACCGCCTCACCCCCGAGAAGGCTCATCTGCAAAGTGGAATATTAAGAAAACGATGGAAAAGTAGAAATCAAATAACCGCAACACCACTTGTATAGTTCATAAAGGAATAACAAATTGCAGTGTATAATTGAATTAGTAATAAGCAATAAACCTGTATAGCTATTTCAGGACGAGACA
>NZ_JAFEWD010000006.1 GCF_017355855.1 Pedobacter sp. SYSU D00535
GCAGCGGGAACTTACACAGTAGTGATTACGGATGCCAATAGTTGTACAGGTACAGTAACGGTAGCGGTAACGCAGCCGACTGCACCAGTCTCAGGCAGTACCGTAGTGACGAGTGTTTCTACCTATGGTGGTGCAAATGGGGCTATTAACCTCACGCCTAATGGAGGAACACCTCCATACACATATAATTGGGGAAGTAGCGTTACCACTGAAGATCGTACCGGACTTGCGGCGGGATCTTATACTGTTATAATAACTGACAACAATGGTTGCACAGGAACAGTAACAGCATCTGTAACTCAACCTTCTCCTTCCGTATCATCAATTGTGCGGACTTCTGGAAATTCTACCAATACGGTAGCTGATTTTACAGTAACCTTTGGGACCAGTGTAACGGGAGTCGACGCAACAGACTTTACTTTAAGTGTAACAGGTGATGTGACAGGAACTATTGGTACACCTACTGGTTCAGGAACAACCTGGGCCGTTCCGGTAACTTCAATTAGTGGAAACGGAACATTGCGTCTTGATTTTACCGGCCTTACAGGCGTAACTCCTAATATGAGTTCCGCATACACAAGCGGTGAGGTTTATACAATTGACAACACGGCGCCTGTTCTAACAGCAGTAGCTATTTCATCTAACAATACCAATACCTCATTGGCTAAAGTGGGAGATGTGGTAACAGTAAGCTTCACATCGAGTGAAACTCTTGCTACTCCTTCAGTTAGTATCGCAGGACAGACAGCAACGGTAACTAATGTTTCAGGTAACGACTGGAAGGCTAGCTATACAATGACATCAACCGATGCAGAAGGAAACGTTCCGTTCAGCATCAGTTACTCAGATCTTGCAGGTAACGTTGGAACAACAGTTAACAGCGGAACAGGATCGGTAACTTTTGACAGAACTTTACCGACGCTAAGCGGGGTAACGATAGCATCAAGCAATACCAATACTTCACTAGCTAAAGTAGGAGATGTAGTAACAGTAACTTTCAGCTCCAGTGAAACTGTCGCTACCCCATCCGTTAGTATCGCAGGTCAAACCGCAAGCGTGACGAATATTTCGGGTAACGACTGGAAGGCTACCTATACAATGACTTCCACGGATGCAGAAGGTACAGTGCCATTCAATATCAGCTTCTCAGATCTTGCAGGTAATGCAGGAACTGCAGTAAACAGTGGAACAGGATCAGTAACTTTCGACAGAGCTGTACCAACGCTAAGCGGAGTAACAATCGCATCAAATAACACCAATACTTCACTGGCAAAAGAGGGAGATGTGGTAACAGTAAGCTTCACTTCCAGTGAAACGATCGCAAGCCCTTCAGTTAGTATTGCCACAAATGCAGCAACCGTAACAAACGTTTCGGGTAACGACTGGAAGGCTACGTATACGATGACATCTACGGATGCAGAAGGAAGCGTTCCGTTCAGCATCAGCTTCTCGGATCTTTCAGGTAATGCAGGAACTACGGTAAGCAGCGGAACAGGATCAGTAACGTTTGATAAAACTACACCGACGCTAAGTGGGGTGACGATCGCATCAAATAATGCGAACAATGAGCTTGCTAAAGTAGGAGATGTGGTAACAGTAAGCTTCACATCGAGTGAAACAGTTGCCACCCCTTCAGTTAGTATCGCAGGACAGACAGCAACGGTAACAAATGTTTCAGGTAACGACTGGAAGGCTAGCTATACAATGGCACTCACAGATGCAGAAGGAAACGTTCCATTCAGCATCAGTTACTCGGATCTGGCAGGCAATGCTGGAACAACAGTTAACAGCGGAACAGGATCGGTAACTTTTGACAGAACCTTACCAACCCTAAGCGGGGTAACCATAGCATCAAGCAATACCAATACTTCATTAGCTAAAGTAGGAGATGTAGTAACAGTTAGCTTCACATCGAGTGAAACTCTTGCTACTCCTTCAGTTAGTATCGCAGGTCAAACCGCAAGCGTGACGAATATTTCTGGTAACGACTGGAAGGCTACCTATACAATGACTTCCGCGGATGCAGAAGGGAATGTGCCATTCAATATCAGCTTCTCAGATCTTGCAGGTAATGCAGGAACTGCAGTAAACAGTGGAACAGGATCAGTAACTTTCGACAGAGCTGTACCAACGCTAAGCGGAGTAACAATAGCATCAAATAATACCAATACTTCATTAGCGAAAGTGGGAGATGTGGTAACGGTAAGCTTCACTTCCAGTGAAACCATCGCTACTCCTTCAGTGACGATCGCAACACAAACAGCAAGCGTAACGAATGTTTCCGGTAACGACTGGAAAGCTACGTATACGATGACATCTACGGATGCAGAAGGTAATGTTCCATTCAGCATCAGCTTCTCGGATCTTTCAGGTAATGCAGGAACTACGGTAAGCAGTGGAACAGGATCCGTAACGTTTGATAAAACTACGCCAACACTAAGTGGGGTGACGATCGCATCAAATAATGCGAACAATGAACTGGCTAAAGTAGGAGATGTCGTAACAGTAAGCTTCACATCGAGTGAAACAGTTGCCACCCCTTCAGTTAGTATCGCAGGACAGACAGCAACGGTAACAAATGTTTCAGGTAACGACTGGAAGGCTAGCTATACAATGGCACTCACAGATGCAGAAGGAAACGTTCCGTTCAGCATCAGTTACTCAGATCTTGCAGGTAACCCAGGAACAACAGTTAACAGCGGAACAGGATCGGTAACTTTTGACAGAACCTTACCGACGCTAAGCGGGGTAACCATAGCATCAAGCAATACCAATACTTCACTAGCTAAAGTAGGAGATGTAGTAACAGTAACTTTCAGCTCCAGTGAAACTGTCGCTACCCCATCCGTTAGTATCGCAGGTCAAACCGCAAGCGTGACGAATATTTCGGGTAACGACTGGAAGGCGACCTATACAATGACTTCCACGGATGCAGAAGGTACAGTGGCATTCAATATCAGTTTCTCAGATCTTGCAGGTAATGCAGGAACTGCAGTAAACAGTGGAACAGGCTCAGTAACTTTCGACAGAGCTGTACCAACGCTAAGCGGAGTAACAATAGCATCAAATAATACCAATACTTCACTTGCAAAAGTGGGAGATGTGGTAACAGTGAGCTTCACATCGAGTGAAACCATCGCTACTCCTTCAGTGACGATCGCAACACAAACAGCAAGCGTAACGAATGTTTCCGGTAACGACTGGAAAGCTACGTATACGATGACATCTACGGATGCAGAAGGAAGCGTTCCGTTCAGCATCAGCTTCTCGGATCTTTCAGGTAATGCAGGAACTACGGTAAGCAGCGGAACAGGATCAGTAACGTTTGATAAAACTACGCCAACACTAAGTGGGGTGACGATCGCATCAAATAATGCGAACAATGCACTTGCTAAAGTAGGAGATGCGGTAACAGTAAGCTTCACATCGAGTGAAACAGTTGCCACCCCTTCAGTTAGTATCGCAGGACAAGCGGCAACGGTAACAAATGTTGGAGGCAACGACTGGAAGGCTACCTACACCATGGCATCCACAGATGCAGAAGGAACTGTGTTATTCAACATCAGCTACTCTGATCTGGCAGGTAATGCAGGAACAGCGGTGACCAGTGCAACAGGATCGGTAACTTTCGACAAGACGGCGCCACTTACTCCAACCGGGCTAGCTGCTGCCTCTAAGGATACAGAGATTGATTTAAGCTGGAATGCAAATACAGAATCTGATCTCAGCAGATACAGGATCTATGCAGGAACGAGTCCGGCTCCAGCCAGTCTGTTGACAGAAATTGCTGCAGGAACTACTTCGTATACTCATACAAGCTTAACTAATGGCACCGTGTATTATTATAATATCCGCGCCGTTGATCATGCGGGAAATGAAAGCAGTGTGAGCACAGACGTCAGTTCCGTGCCGAAGGCGAACCAAACTATTACATTCAACACGATAGCTACCAAAACTTACGGTGACTTAGCGTTTACACTCGGTAATGCAAATAGCTCCGCAGGCTTAACCGTAACGTATACGGCAGCTGATCCGTCGGTAGTAGCTATCAGTGGAAATACAGCAACAATCCTGAAGGCGGGAAGTACGCAGATCACCGCAAGTCAGCCAGGAAGCGGCAGTTATAATGCTGCGCCGGACGTAGTGCAGACCTTGACAGTAAATCAAAAAGGGCTGGTCATTGTGAATACCGACCGTTCAAAAACGTATGGAGAGACTTTGACGGATGGCGACTTTGCAGGTAGTATTACCGGGGTAGTAAGCGGAGATAATATCACCGTCGCCCGAAATAGTACAGGAGCAACAGCAACTGCAGTTGTGGGTACTACTTATCCGATCGTGGCTACCATCAGTGATCCCGGAAACAAACTGGCAAATTATACTGTGACCAATACAAACGGAGTACTTACAATTAACAAGGCTTCCCTGGTGATTGTAAATACGGACCGTTCAAAGGTGTACGGCGACGTTTTAACAGATGCCGATTTTGCAGGTAGTCTATCGGGGGTGGTTGCAGGTGATGATATTACCATTACACGAAGCAGTACGGGTGCGGACGTGCAGGCGAATGCGAACGCTACTTACCCAATTGTCGCATCCATTAATGACCCGGATAATCGTGTTGCAAACTACACGGTTACCAACCTGGATGGAACGTTGACCGTTAACAGGAAAAACCTGACAGTTACGAATACGGATCGCAGCAAAACCTATGGAGAAGAATTAACTAACGGTGATTTTGCAGGAACAGTTACAGGTATTGTTAGTGGCGACAACATCACGATTACTAGAAACAGTATAGGTGCTGCGCCAACAGCTGCTGCAGGAAACACTTATCCGATTGTTGCTACTATTAACGATCCGGGAAGCAGAATTGCCAACTATAACGTTAGCAATGCAAATGCGACCTTGACGGTAGATCGGAAACTGTTAACCATCACTGCAGATAACAAGACGAAGTTCCAGGGCTTGCCACTGCCGGCTTTCTCAGCCAGCTACAGCGGCTTTGTAAATGGGGAAACCAGTGCGGTACTGACAACTCAGCCATCTTTCTCAACTACGGCAGATCCAATGTCTCCTCAGGGAACATACCCGATTGTAGTAAGCGGAGCAACAGCTGCCAACTACACTATCACTCATGTAAACGGAGTGCTAACGGTTACACCAGGTTTCCCAACCAGCATTACACTGGCAGCAGCTACAGTATTTGAAAATGCTGCAGCAGGAACATTGGCCGGAACACTAAGCTCGACTTCTGATGATCCGAGCACTAGCTTCAAATACGAACTGGTAGCGGGAGCTGGAGATACAGATAATGGTTTGTTTGAGATCGCGAGCGGAAGCAACCAGATCAGAACGAAAGCACCGTTGAACTTCGAGAACAAAGCAAACTATAAAGTGCGAGTACGCTCAATTGCTCAGAACAGTATGTTGCATTTAGACAGGGAGTTCACGATTGCTATCAATAACGTGAACGAAGCACCTACTATCGATGCCCTGGCTAACTCGACGATCTGTTACACTTCAGCACAGCAAATTGTGCCTCTGAGCAACATTACGCCGGGACCGGATGCGAATGAAACTACAGCAGTCTCGGTAAGTTCGAGCAACAACAGCTTGTTTGAAGTACTTTCGGTGACTCAAGCTACTGCAAACGGAACAGCACAGTTGCGCTATAAACTGGCAGCAAATGCCAGCGGAACAGCAGTAATAACAGTGCTGGTGCAGGATAACGGCGGTATAGCTAACGGAGGAGTAGACTTCAAGGCAGTAAGCTTTACCCTAAGCGTGAATCCGCTTCCGGTAATAGCTATTACTTCTAACAAAGGCACCAGTCTTTCAAAGGGAGAAGTAGCGGTACTGAAAGCAGATGTGTCGGTAGCAAACAATGGCTTAACGTATAGCTGGAGCAATGCAAACGGCATCCTGAGCGGACAGAATACGCAGAACTTGACAGTTCGTCCAAGCGAGACAACTACGTACACAGTAACGGTAACCAATGCCAACGGCTGCGTAAGCACCCAAAGCATTACCATCGAAGTACTGGCCGACTACAAAGTTGTAAACGGAACCAACATCCTGACACCAAACGGTGACGGGGTGAACGACAACTTCGTGATCCGCAACATCGATATGTACCCGAACAACGTGGTGAAGATCTTCGACAGAGCAGGTAGACTAATGTACAGTAAGTCCAGCTACGGCAACGACTGGGGCGGAACCTTTAACGGCTCCCCATTAGCCGAAGACACCTACTACTACATTGTAGACTTCGGTCCGGGTGCTGAGAAGATCAAAGGATTTATCACGATAGTGAGAGATTAAGAGGAAGGTTAAAGGGAAAAGGTAAAAGGGAGGGGCGCCAGACGGCCCTCCCAATATCCGGGCCAATAAACTTCCTTGACCTAACAATAAAAAGGGATTAAAAGGAGAAAAGATCGAGTTACACACAAAAGCTGATCGGAGGGGAGGACTTCCCTCAGTGCCGGAAAGATTTTGAGATCAGCAGGCCCGGGAGCAAGGAAAAGGGCCTTGGCTGGTTTATTGAGCGATCGTATTATTTCAAATTGCCTCAATGAACTCCCTTCGGTCGGTTTCCGAAGCCCCGGCATAGCGAAGGGGAAAAGCAGGCGCAGCCCTGAGCGCTGATGTCAAAATGCGGGAGCGCCCTGAGCGAAAAGGCACCTTGGGAAGTCCTTGAATTTTTGGTTCCTTTTGTTTCAAGACAAAAGGAACAGAAGCAACAAATAGGTATCACACAAGAATGAAAACATTAAAAAATATCATCAGCAAAGCAGGGAGCCTCTCCCTGCTCCTGATCACTACCTTAACAGCAAACGAAGCGAACGCTCAACTTAACCCGCTTGGCGCTACTTACTACCAGAACCCTTACATCCTCAACCCTGCAATGGCAGGAACAGAGCAGGGCGTACAACTGGATCTGGCAGCAAGACAACAATGGAGCGTATTGCCGGGAGCACCCAAAACACAGTCGATCACGGCAGTGTACGGATCAGGTAAGAAAACTGGATTAGGACTGAACCTTTATAATGACGAGGCCGGACTAATTAAAAACACCCGGGTTTCGGCCAGCTATGCTTACCATTTGCCGCTAAACAGCGAAGGCCAGCACCTGAGCTTCGGCGTATCTTTAGGACTGATGTACGAACGCATTATGAACGACCAGATGGACGGAGATCAGAACGACCTATCGATAAGCCGCTTTCAGCAACGGGAAACCTTTATCGACGGAGATTTCGGAGCAGCTTATGTTGGCAACAGGTTAACCGCTCAGTTTGCCCTTCCTAACCTCAAGTCGTTCTTTCAGCAGGAAGAAGCACAGGGCAGTCAGCTGGTAGACCGTTCCGGCTATTTTGCTTCGTTAAGCTATAAGTTCAGCTTCCCGAATGCAGTAGACGGCTTGGGACTGGAACCTACCTTCCGCTACCGGGATATTAAAGGACTGGATAATATCATGGATATCGGTACCAACATCACCCTGGCTAAAGAGCAGGTGAATGTACTGATGATGTATCACACTACCGAAAGCTTTTCAGTAGGGATGGGCGTTAAAGCTACACCAGCTATCCGTATCCACGGGATGTACACTTCAGGAACTGCAGACCTTGCCGGTAACACCAACGGTAACTTTGAGCTGAATCTGAAGCTGAACCTGTCGAAGTTAAAAAAGTAAGACCGATAAGGTTTAGTGGTTAAAAAAATGAGCCTTTTACAGCAATGTAAGGGGCTTTTTTGATTTTAAGCAGGAGATAGTGGCAGGATGGCTTGGAGCCGTCCGATCACTAATGCTCTCATCTTTGAACCACCTATGAAAAAGAAACTTGAGGCTCTTAGAGATTGAAGCTTTTTAATACGATAAACAATTATCGGGGGGACTCGATATGACGATTATTCTAGCGAGAAGTAGGTCATAAAAAAGTATTATTTGTTGTAACATACAATAAGGGTCTCCGTAAAAGACAGCATTGTTAACAGACGTCCTGTTTGTTGTGAAGGTATGATGAATGTGTGGAAGTGGCTCTACTTTTTCCCATTCTTTTTAACGTAAAGCATTTTGACTGAGGAGGATTAATTTCTTTCCAGTCTGACAGATCTGTGTCCTGTTCGCACGGTGCGGTTTTGATTTGTTGAATTTTGACTCTTAACGTGGAGAATTTAATAACATTTATAAGGTCGGGGAATTCCGGGGAAGCGCTGTCTGGTCGGCCGAATTCAACTCACCAAGGGGGAGTAGCAAGCCTGACAGGCCCTAAGTCCTCTTTGTCCATTTCCTCATCTGGTTTTAAGAAGTATTCCAAAACTCTGATAATACTTGCAGCCGCTGTTTTAACATCGGTTTCTTTGATTTATGTGAGTTTCGTACCTATAGTGCCAGCTATTGCACTCCTCCTTTTTCTGGAAATAAAATTGTCCTCGGGGAAGGAAAGCTTCCGCACGGGCCTGCTTTATGGCACAGTATCATCACTGATTCTTAATTATTGGATGATTGCGGTTGTAACGAACTACGCTAAGGGGAGCGTTCTGCTAGCCCTGCTGTGTTACTTTGGATCGTCCCTAATATTGGGTCTGTTTTTCGGGCTGCAATTTTATTTAAGTGTCATGCTGACGTCGGCAGAAGCCGGAAGACTTTCTCAGCTAATAAATGCACTCACAACCGCAGCCGTATGGGTTGGATTTGAGATTCTAAGGTCTTCTTTGTTTAGTGCATTACCCTGGCTAGGTTTTACAGTAGGTGTAACATATGGAAGGAGTCTCTATTTAATCCAGCTAGCTGCATTCGGCCAGGTATTTATACTGTCTTTTATGACTGTAGTGATTGCCTATTATTTAGCATCCGCTTTTCTTTTGAAACGATGGGTGTTCGCCACGGTGTCAGCAGGCTTAATCGCTTTTCAACTCTGCCTAGGCTATTTGCTATATAATAGTGTATCTGCACAAACAGCCGGTTTCTACAAAGACAGCTTTTCGGTAACCCTTGCAATGCCGGGGCTTAATCCTTCTACCGTGTGGGATGAGGGTTCGGCAAATAACCTCGTCTCGCATTTGTTTGCCTTAAACCAAAAGGCGGCAGCTACTAAGCCGGATTTGATCGTATGGACAGAAACAGTTGTACCCTGGACCTATGCTCCCCAGGATGATTTCATAAACGAGCTGGCGCAGACAACTGCGAAAGAAAAATGCTTCACTCTTATAGGAATGAATACCGCACAACATCCGTCTCAGGGTACGATAGCAAACTCTGTGTATTTCCTAAATCCTTCGGGAAGTAGTGAAGCGCGATATGATAAACAAGACTTGCTTGGCGTAGTTGAAAAGCCGCTTTTGACGGAAGAAGGTGGAATTATCCTTCCCTTCCTAAGTAGTTACGACTTAAAGATGGCCGCTGGAGCAAACAAAGGACCAATACAAATGCCATGGGGTAAAGCGGGAATAATGCTTTGCAACGAGTCCACAAATCCATTTCTCGCCTTTGGTTTAGTTAGCGAAGGTGCGAAGTACCTGATAAATGTTGGAAATGATGGTTGGTTTTCCGATTGCTTCATCACCCGCCAGCACTTCTACAACAACCGGCTGAGGGCGGTAGAAAACAGGAAGGATCTAATAGTGAATAACAATATGGGTTTCTGCGGGGTGATTCGGGCGAATGGTGAAATTGTAAGTGAGACAGATGGAAAAAACGCCGGGACTCTCACAGCTAATATTTATCCCAATAACCTTGCTCCTGTAAGTAGTAGCATTTTCAAACTATTCCTTGCTGGGATTCTATTATTTCCGGTTTTTAATTTATTCAAGCGCTTATTAAATAAATCCAAATAGTTAAACAAACAAAAAAAGCAAGTATGAAGAGAATTCTACTCTTATGTATTTTAACCTTTACCAGTTATCTGGCCTATTCTAACGCCAATGTGGCGCAGAAGGAATGGCGATGGCGGAAGGATAATGGTTCGGAAGCTACAGCTGCCTGGCGTGCAGGACAGGACGAGGCTGTGAGTCAGTCAGTTTGTCACGCTGACGAAGTTATTCGATTAAGAATGGCTTTTCAGGTAAATCCTGATCCCTCCACCACCAACCCATCTTCAAAAACAGTTGGTTACCAAATTTCATATTCGAGGAGTCCAAGCGGGCCATGGACACTTATTAACACGAACTCCGCTAACGCTTTTGTTCAGGCGGGAAGTGCTCATGTATCCGATGAAACTTTGACAACTAAGCAGCTCGTTCATTCGGCAACAGGGGAATATGCTTCAGGCCAGTTTATCGATATGAGTCATGCATCCAATATTGTGTTCTCAACTAAGTCTGGTGTATCGACGGTAACGGAGCATGAATGGGCAATAAAAGTTACGGATAAAGCAGAGGCAGGTGTGTATTATTTCTCGCTTCAGGCATTAAATATTTACCCAACTACTTTTCCTTCAATAACTGTAAACGCCCCCGCGATTAGTGGTAACGCGATTGTGAAAAATATATCGTGCAATGGTAAGTCCGACGGATCTATAGATCTAAGCCCCTCAGGCGGAACAGAGCCATACTCCTTTCTGTGGGAAGACGGAATAACTACAGAAGATAGGAAAGATTTGGGCCCGGGTACTTATAAGGTTACAATTAAGGATGCAACCGGATGCTCAAAAGTAGTGGAGGCAACCATTGCTGAGCCTTCTAAAATTACAGCTTCGATCACATCCGTTACTAATGTATCTTGTCATGGAGCAACAAATGGGGCCGCTACTGTAACGGCAAGTGGGGGAACAGGCCAGCTTTCCTATTCCTGGGCGCCTAGGGGTGGAACATCGGCAACTGCTACCGGTCTAAGTGCGGGAATGTATACAGTTACAATTACTGACGAAAACGGATGCACTGACGAGGAATTCGTTACAATATCAGAACCAAGTGCTATAGTTGTAACTCCTAATCAAACAGAAGTTAGCACCTTCGGTGGTTCTGATGGAACTGCTTCCGTTTCTGTTAGTGGAGGCACTGGTGGCTATTCATATGAGTGGACCCCTGGTACCCCTACAGGCGACGGTACTTCCAGTGTTTCCGGACTAACTGCCGGTGAATGGTCTGTTCTTATTACTGACGACAATGGCTGTATAAAAGAAGAAAAGTTTACCATCACCCAACCGGTTAATTCTAAAGTGGTATCTATAAAGCGTTCATTCGCCCCCAGGGTTAAATCAGGCTTAGTGGATTTCAAAGTGACATTTGAAAATGAAGTAAGCGGGGTAGATGCATCTGACTTCTTAGTTTTTACAACAGGCGCTGTTAGTGACGCCGAAATTACGAATCTAACCGGATCCGGAAAAAACTATACTGTTACTGTAAATACAGGGACAGGAGAGGGTTCTGTAAGGCTTGACTTTACAGGTGTCTCTGGTGTTAGTCCGGAAGCAATAAGCACTTACAAAAGTGGGGAGGAGTATACAATAGATAATACAGCTCCTATCTTGGTTACGGTTGGGATTGTATCCAACAATGAAGATAATAAGTTAGCAAAAGTAGGTGATAAGGTAACTTTAAGCTTTACAGGAAATGAGGAGATTCAGCCTACGGCCGTAAACATCGCTGGAGAAAACGCGACGATAATGAACCTCTTAGGTGCCTGGACCGCTCGCGTGACTTTAGTGTCTACTACTACAGAAGGTTCCGTTCCATTCACAATTGAATTCAAAGACAAGGCAGGTAACCCTGGAGTCGCTGTTACTTCAACTACTGATCTAAGCTTTGTACACTTCGATAAGTCAGCACCGGTAATAAGCAACGTGAAAATTGCTTCCGATAACGAATACCCATCTGTTGCAAAAGCCGGTAATAAGGTTACGCTAACATTTAATATAAACGAGACTGCTGAGGCTAAAGTTAAAATTGCAGGTAACACCGTTAGTGCTGACCGTATTCCTGATTCGGATGAATATACAGCTTCCTATCAGTTGAAAAGTGATGACGAAGGAGGATTCATTCAATTCGAAATTGTAGCATCTGATAAGGTTGGAAATACCAGCGACCCAGTTAGTTTTACGTCTGACAACTCAACAGTAGATTACGATAAAAAGGCCCCTGAAGTTCAAATGATTTCAGGAGCAAAGCCTGAAAGATCTACTACTAACGCCAAGGAAGTAAGTTTCCGCGTAGAGTTTGATGAAGCCGTAACAGGTGTAGATAAAGAAGATTTCGAGTTAAACCTTTCTGCAGAGCTAACTGCTGAAATTCTTTCAGTTACTCCGGTAAGTCTTCCTTCTGCCGTTACTACACCATTTACAACTGCATTTGAGGTAGTAGTGGGCAATATTAAAGGAAATGGTAGTCTGTCCGTTAGTCTTAAAAAGACAGGAAACGGTATTGTAGATTACGTGGGTAATGAAAACATTTCGGGCTATAATAACGGAGATTACTACCTGATCGATCAAACGTTGCCACAGGTAGAAAGCATAACGCGTGCCGAAAACCGGGAACAGTTGACGAATGCTAAGTCGGTAACTTATCGTGTAACTTTTTCTGAAAGTGTAAGCGGTGTTGATGTTAACGATTTCACGCTTACTAAAACAGGAAACGCCGACGGAACAATTTCTTCAGTCTCTCCTGGAATGCAATATGGTTTTGCAACCTTAGGAAAACTAAAAGAGCCGAACGTTTACGACGTAGAGGTAATTGACGTGAAAGGCGACGGAGACCTTCGTCTTGATCTGAATGCTGCCAATACTGCTGTTTCTGACGAAGCAGGTAATTTGATTGCAGATGGTGGTTTTGTTAACGGCGAAGTTTATACCATTGACCAAACAGGTCCTGAGGTAGAGAGTATTACGCGTTCAATGCCAACTGTTGAGAAGACAAAAGTAGGAGCTGTTATATATCGCGTGAAATTTTCAGAGAAAGTGACCGGACTGAATACTCAAGCATTCCAGCTTGGCAAGACAGGAACAGTTGACGGAGTTATTACTTCAGTTCATGCTATAAATGCAGGTACAAACTCTTCGATAGCAGTTTTCTCTACCTATGTTCCAACAATAATACCAACACCAACAGATCCAACACCAACACCAACGGATCCAACACCGGTACCTTCAATACCTGCAGCTTCAGAATACGAAGTAACGGTTGAGCAGATCACTGGTGACGGCGAGCTGAAGCTGAGCTATGTGGCTAATTCACAGGTTGTCGATTATTTACAAAATGCTTCAACTAAAAATTTCAATGGAGGAGAAGCTTATATCATTGACCAAACCGGCCCCGCTGTAGTTTCAGTTTCTGTGCCTGCGAACAAAACGTACAAAGCAGGTGAAGAATTAAGCTTTACTGTGAACTTTGACGAGGAGTTAACTGTAATCGGTTCTGATTCAAAATTGAACATCCAAATTGGCTTGAATTCGAGAAGCGCCGCGTATAAGTCAAAAACGGCGACCAGCATCAGCTATGCCTATACAGTACAGGCTGAAGAATTGGATGTAGATGGCGTACAAGTACAAGGTCTTGTTCGCGAAAGTTCAAAAATCACAGATGCGCTTGGTAATAATGCAAATATTAGCTTAAATAACATCGCATCACCTTCATTAGTAAGGGTGGATGCTGTGAAACCGGTAGTTACACCTCTGCAAGTCCTCCAAGTGGATGAGAATAGTGCTACGGGAACACGTATCGGTGTAGTTTCTGCATCTGACGCAGGAAATGTAAGCACCTTACAAGCTTATACAATTGTTAATCAGAACGACTTCGACAATGACGGAGTACAGGCAGTAAGCATTAATGCCCAAACAGGGGTATTGAGCGTGAACGACCGCGATGATTTCAATTACGAGAACAAGGCCACGTTTAACGTGATAGTTACAGTGAGCGATGGCTTAAATACCTCGACGCAGGAAACAGTGAAGGTCAATGTAAAGGATCTTCCTGAGGCGCCGACAAGTGTAAGTCTTGCGACAAGTACTGTGTACGAAAATTCAGCAATTGCTACCCTTGCCGGTACATTAAGTTCAACTTCAGACGATCCGGGTGCTACTTTCTCTTACCAGTTAGTGCCAGGAACAGGAAGTACAGACAATGGTAAGTTTACCATCGTTGGCAACCAAATCAAAACAAACGAAATACTGAACTTCGAAGAAAAGGCGAGCTATAGCGTTCGTGTTAAATCGACTACTCAGTACGGGTTCGGATTGGAAAAGGAGTTTGTAATAAGTATCACTGATGTAAACGAGCAGCCGACTCTGAGCAACATTGCCAACTCTGCTATTTGCTACACTGAAGCACAGCAGACCGTAGCTTTAAGTGGAATTACAGCAGGACCAGAGACCTGGCAGGGAACAGTAGTATCAGTAAGTACTAGCAACAACCGGATGTTTAAGACGATTGCTGTAACACAAGCAGTAAATAGTACTGCTGTATTGAACTACACTTTAAACCAGGGTGCAACCGGGTCAGCAGTGATTAACATCCAGGTAACTGACAACGGAGGTACTGAAAACGGGGGAGTCAATACGATCCTGAAAAGCTTCGTTCTTAACGTTAACCCGCTTCCGGTGATTGCGATCAGTTCCGACAAAGGCTTAAGCTTGTCAAAAGGAGAAGTAGCGATGCTGACAGCGGAAGTAACAGGCGGAAACACAGGTCTAACCTACAGCTGGTCAGATGCTAACGGTATCGTAAGCGTAGCGAAAAACCTGGCTACTCTGAATGTTCGTCCATCAGAAACTACTACTTACACAGTAACGGTTACCAATGCCAACGGCTGCGTAAGCACCCAAAGCATTACTATCGAAGTACTGGCCGACTTTAAGGTAGTAGACGGGACCAACATCGTTACACCAAACGGTGACGGGGTGAACGACAACTTCGTGATCCGCAACATCGACATGTACCCGAACAACGTGGTAAAAATCTTCGACAGAGCTGGTCGTCTGCTTTACAGCAAAACGAACTACAGCAACGAGTTCAACGGAACCTTCCAGGGATCCCCGTTGGCTGAAGATACCTACTACTACATTGTAGACTTCGGTCCGGGTGCTGAGAAGATCAAAGGATTTATCACAATAGTGAGGGATTAAGAGGAGAAAAGGTCGTTTACAAACAAAAGTTGATCGGAGGGGAGGACTTCCCTCAGTGCCGGAAAGATTTTGAGATCAGCAGGCCCGGAGCGAGGAAAAGGGCATTGGCTGGTTTTCCGAAGTCCGGGCATAGCGAAGGGGAAAAGCAGACGCAGCCCTGAGCGCTGATGTCAAAATGCGCGAGCGCCCTGAGCGAAAAGGCACCTTGGGAAGTCCTTGAATTTTTGGTTCCTTTTGTTTCAAGACAAAAGGAACAGAAGCAACAAATAGGTATCACACAAGAATGAAAACATTAAAAAATATCATCAGTAAAGCAGGGAGTCTCTCCCTGCTTCTGATCACTGCCTTAACAGCAAACGAAGCAAACGCTCAGCTTAACCCGCTGGGCGCCACTTACTACCAGAACCCTTACATCCTCAACCCTGCAATGGCAGGAACAGAGCAGGGCGTACAACTAGATCTGGCAGCAAGACAACAGTGGAGCGTATTACCAGGAGCACCCAAAACACAATCAATTACGGCAGTGTACGGATCAGGTAAGAAAACAGGATTAGGACTGAACCTTTATAATGACGAGGCCGGTCTGATCAAAAACACCCGGGTGTCAGCCAGCTATGCTTACCACCTTCCGCTAAACAGCGAAGGTCAGCACCTGAGCTTTGGCGTCTCTTTAGGACTGATGTACGAACGCATTATGAACGACCAGATGGACGGAGATCAGAATGACCTATCCGTAAGCCGCTTCCAGCAACGGGAAACTTTCCTTGACGGAGATTTTGGAGCAGCGTACGTAGGCAGGAGACTAACCGCTCAGTTTGCCCTTCCCAACCTGAAGTCGTTCTTTCAGCAGGAAGAAGCACAAGGTAGTCAACTGGTAGACCGTTCCGGCTACTTTGCTTCGCTAAGCTATAAGTTCAGCTTCCCGAATGCAGTAGACGGCTTGGGACTGGAACCAACCTTCCGCTACCGGGATATCAAAGGACTGGATAACATCATGGATATCGGTACCAACATTACCCTGGCCAAAGAGCAGGTGAATGTACTGATGATGTACCACACAACTCAAAGCATGTCAGTAGGGATGGGTGTTAAAGCTACACCAGCTATTCGTATTCACGGGATGTACACTTCAGGTACTGCAGATCTTGCCGGCAATACCAACGGGAACTTTGAGCTGAATCTTAAATTGAATTTGTCGAAGCTAAAGAAATAGAAGAGAGTCGGATGGCGGGGAGGCAATGTGAAGAGAGTGGTCGGATGGCTGGAAGCCGTCCGATCACAGGCGCGCTCATCATCGGACCATTCTTAGGAAAGCTATTCTGTTCTGAGAGAAGAGTGGTCGGATGGCTGAAAGCCGTCCGATCACAGAGAAAGAACCAGATTTAAAGGTTAATAGATGGGGCCTCTTACAGCAATGTAAGGGGCTTTTTTGCTTTTTTTGCGCCAGCAAATTGAGGAGAAACAACTCTGTTTAAAAGTTTTTATCCTCGCAATCAATGCCTTTTATCTTCTCTAAAGAAAAAATGCAACCTAAGTAAAAGAGCCTCGTAGAACGCCTGCGTGCAATTAACCTCTCTTGTTTGTTGCTTTTTTTCAAAAGTATTAGGTCCTATTTAACACATTTCTAAACACACTAATTATTCTGAATGGCAGAACGTGTACTTACTTCGGTAGTAAAAACTACCGTATTTTCCCTTTTATTGGTCAGTAGTTCCCACCCGGTTTTATCTAAAAACTGGGAATCATCGAAGTTGATGAAGTTGAATGAAAAAGGAGAACTTCATGCAACAGCGGAAAACGGCAGGGTATGGTATAAGCAATATCATTTAACCCGTGCAGCCCAAGTTGAAGATCCCTTGTTTATGGTAAATGAAGCATTCTCGACGAAGGCGATGCAGGAAGCAATAGAAAGTCCTGAGCTTGGTCTTGACCTGTCTCAGTACTTTAAATGGCGACTAGCTGATAGGTTATTCATTGCCGAACAAATGTTTTTCGGAAGAGGAGCGGGTTATTCTGATCTTGCATCTGTTTATAACTCTTTTTCTGATTACATGGAGGCGCGTAAATCTGTGGCTGCGATCAATAGTGCAACTTCTACAGCGGAGATAAAGGTGGCCATTGAAAACCCGGGATTAGGTTTAGATTTAACAACTTATAATTCTTTGCCGACTGGCGATCAGGAATTAGCATGTTCTAATCTATTAAATAACCGTCCTGAAAGTGGTTTTGCCACCTTTGATGATATTCAATCTGCTCTGGACGAGGCAATAGCAAAAGGTTCCCTCCTTGACGCTGTTAACAATGCCGGGGATGCAAGTAGCATGGAGGCAGCTTTAAAGGATCCAAAGCTTAACTTGTCGCTTGGTGCTTACGTTAATTGGCCAGCCGCAGAGCAGACAGCGGTTGCATCCGGTATGCTAGAACAACGTCCCAACGATGGATATGAAGATTTAGCATCATTACAAACCGTGTTCGACGGAGTACTAGCTATGCGCATGCCGATGGTGGTAGTTAATATAGCAAATGACGCCCCAACAATGGAGCAAGCACTAGAAGATTCCATGTTGGGATTGACTTTAGGATCGTATCCAACATGGACAACAGCTGATCGGGCTGCCGTCGCATTGCTGGTGCTATCAAGTCGGCCGGCGTCAGGATACGCCGACGTTGCAGCCCTGCAAATGGCTTTTGATGTCGCCATGGTGGCACATTCACCCGTCGCTAATGTTAATGCCGCTGCTTCCCTCGAGGAGCTTAAGTCAGCTCTGGAAGATAGTGCTTTAGAACTAAATTTAGGAGCGTATCCAAACTGGGCAGTTGCAGATAGGTTAGCGGTGGTGTCTGAAGTATTCGCATCCCGCCCTGCCGGAGGCTTTTCCAATCAATCCGAAGTTCAAAATGCTTTCAATGCTGCGCTTGATGCCCGGGCAGCTTTGGCTGCAGTTAATACGGCCGCAACCGGTACAAGCATGGAGCTAGCTTTGGAGGATGGCAGTCTCGGTCTTACTCTAGGCTCATACGCCAGCTGGGCAGTGGCAGATCGTTCTGCAGTGGCAACAGGGGTACTGAATAACCGGCCTGTTGAAGGATTTGAAGATTTCAGTGCGCTGCAATACCTGTTCAATCAACAAGTTAAAACCCGTAGTGCAATTGCAGCTGTAAATAGTTCTGCAACTGTTGCAGAGGCACAGGTGGCTTTAGAAAGTCCGGCGCTCGCTCTTTTCCTCGATAAATATTTTTCCTGGCAGATAGCTGACAGAAATTCGGTTGCTGCTCTGGTTTTAGAAAACCGCCCTGTAGATGGCTATGCAAAGAAATCGGATATAGAGGGAAGTTTCGTGGTTGCTATGGAACAACGGGTTCCTGTGGCTAAGATAAACGCTGCGCTCTCTAATGCAGATATGCGATCCGCAATCGAGGATGCTACCTATGGTCTTGACCTTTCAGAATATCAGTCCTTAAATGAAGCATCAAAAGATGCTGCTTGCGCAGACCTTATTTCGCAGCGTCCGAATGATGGTTATGCTGACTATTCTTCTATTCAAAATGCCCTAGACTTGGCAATTAAAAAGTACTCGGAACCAACAGATGCAGAAGCTGTAACACTTGCAAAAGAGGATCTGAAAGTAACCTACCAACTTGGCGATAATGCTACTTCTGTAACACAGAATGTAAACCTGGCAACAGCAGGTCTTCACGAATCAACTATCATTTGGTCATCTAATAACTCAGCGGTAATTGCAGCGGATGGAACCGTAACACGTCCATCGTTTACTACCGGTGATACCGAGGTGAAACTTACAGCAACAATTACTCGTGGCGCAGCAACAGAGACGAAAGATTTTGATCTAACTGTGCTTAAAAATTCAGCTACTGATGCAGAAGCTGTAACACTTGCAAAAGAGGATCTGAAAGTAACCTACCAACTTGGCGATAATGCTACTTCTGTAACACAGAATGTAAACCTGGAAACAGCAGGTCTTTACGGATCATCTATTAGCTGGTCATCCAATAACCCAGCAGTAATTGCAGCGGATGGAACGGTAACACGTCCATCATTTATCACCGGTGATACGGAGGTAAAACTTACAGCAACAATTACTCGTGGCGCAGCAACAGAGACGAAAGATTTTGATCTAACTGTGCTTAAAAATTCAGCTACTGATGCAGAAGTAGTAATGCTTGCAAAAGAGGACCTGAAAGTAAAGTACCAGCCAGGTGATCTTGCTGGTTCGGTAACGCAAAACGTAACACTGGAAACAGCAGGTCTTTATGGATCAACGATCAGCTGGTCATCCACCAACCCAGCAGTAATTGCAGCGGATGGAACGGTAACACGTCCGTCGTTTATCACAGGTGATACGGAGGTAGAACTTACAGCAACGATCACCCGTGGTGCAGCAACAGAGACAAAAGACTTCAAGATTACTGTGCTTAAAAATGCAGCCACCGATGCAGAGGCAGTAACGCTGACTAAAGAGGACCTGAAAGTAAAGTACCAGCCAGGTGATCTTGCTGGTTCGGTAACGCAAAACGTAACACTGGAAACAGCAGGTCTTCATGGATCAACAATCAGCTGGTCATCCAACAACTCTGCAGTAATTGCAGCTGACGGAACGGTAACACGTCCATCGTTTATCACAGGTGATACTGAGTTGAAGCTTACAGCGACGATCACCCGTGGCGCAGCAACAGAGACGAAGGACTTTGAGATTACTGTGCTTAAAAATGCAGCAACAGATGCAGAAGCAGTAATGCTTACTAAAGAGGACCTGAAAGTAAAGTACCAGCCGGGCGATCTTGCTGGTTCGGTAACTCAGAACGTAACATTGGAAACAGCGGGTCTTCATGGATCAACAATCAGCTGGTCATCCAACAACCCTGCAGTAATTGCAGCTGACGGAACGGTAACACGTCCATCGTTTATCACAGGTGATACGGAGGTAGAACTTACAGCAACGATCACCCGTGGCGCAGCAACAGAGACGAAGGACTTCGAGATTACTGTGCTTAAAAATGCGATAACTGATGCAGAAGCAGTGCTATTAGCGAAGGAGGATCTGGCTCTATTGTTCCAAACTGGAGACAATTCTACAACGATCACAAAGAATATTGTGCTCAAAAGTGCAGGTCTTTATGGAACAGAGATTAGCTGGATTTCGAACAAGGCAGGAGTAATAGATGCAGCTGGAAATGTAACCCGGCCATATTATTCGCTAGGGGATGCAGCAGTAACTTTAACAGCAACAGTTTCAAAAAACAATGCGTCCACAATAAGAACATTCGATTTGAAAGTTCTTCGATTACCGGAGGCAACTGCTACGCCGAACGCCGTCAGCTTTAATCCTCGTTCAATCTGGGAAAATCAAGCAGCAGGTCAGCTAGCAGGGGATTTGGTATCTACAGCCGAAGATCCTAATGTGACTTTCGGTTTTTCATTGGTGGATGGAGCAGGAGACACTGATAACTCCAGATTCATTATAGAAGGAGACCGGTTGAAAACGAAGGAAGTTCTGAACTTTGAAGAAAAAGCAAGCTATTCTGTAAGGGTACGTTCCACAACTCAGTTCGGGTTCTATCTGGAGAGAGAGTTTGTGATTTCTCTGGGCGATGTCAACGAACAGCCTACTTTAGATAACATCGCTAATTCGACTATCTGTTACACCACTACAGAGCAAACAGTAGCATTAAGCGGAATTACTCCAGGGCAAGATGCAAGTCAGGGAACCGTAGTTTCAGTAAGTACTTCTAACAATGCGATGTTTAGATCCCTTGCTGTTATTCAAGCGGTAGATGGAAAGGCTTCTGTTCGGTATAGTTTGAATGAAGGTTCTATTGGTTTAGCGGTAGTTAATGTAATGGTTGAAGATAACGGCGGGACTGAGAACGGCGGTGTCAATACAATTTTAAAAAGCTTTACGCTAAACGTTAACCCACTTCCGGTAATTGCCATCGGTTCCGACAAAGGCTTAAGCTTGTCAAAAGGAGAGACAGCAATGCTGAAAGCAGAAGTAACAGGAGGCAATACAGGTCTGACTTACAGCTGGGCAGATGCAAACGGCATTGTGAGCGTAGCGAAGAACCTAAGTACTCTGAATGTTCGTCCAAGTGAAACTACTACTTATACGGTAACGGTTACCAATGCCAACGGCTGCGTAAGCACCCAAAGCATTACTATCGAAGTACTGGCCGACTTTAAGGTAGTAGACGGAACCAACATCGTAACACCAAACGGTGACGGGGTGAACGATAACTTCGTGATTCGCAACATCGATATGTACCCGAACAATGTGGTAAAAATCTTCGACAGAGCTGGTCGTCTGCTTTACAGCAAAACGAACTACAGCAACGAGTTCAACGGAACCTTCCAGGGATCCCCGTTGGCTGAAGATACCTACTACTACATTGTAGACTTCGGTCCGGGTGCGGAGAAGATCAAAGGATTTATCACGATAGTGAGGGACTAAGAGGAGAAAAGGTCGTTTACAAACAAAAGTTGATCGGAGGGGAGGACTTCCCTCAGTGCCGGAAAGATTTTGAGATCAGCAGGCCCGGAGCGAGGAAAAGGGCATTGGCTAGTTTTCCGAAGTCCGGGCATAGCGAAGGGGAAAAGCAGACGCAGCCCTGAGCGCTGATGTCAAAATGCGGGAAAGCCTTGAGCGAAAAGGCACCTTGGGAAGTCCTTGATTTTTGGATACTTTTTATCAAGAAAAAGTATCAGAGAATGACCTCTGGCAAAGCAAAAGCAGATATCATACAAGAATGAAAACATTAAATACTATACAAAAACTAATCAGCAAAGCAGGGAGTCTCTCCCTGCTGCTGCTAGCCGGGCTCACGGCAAACGAAGCGAACGCTCAACTTAACCCGCTTGGCGCCACTTACTACCAGAACCCTTACATCCTTAACCCTGCAATGGCAGGAACAGAGCAGGGCGTACAACTAGATCTGGCAGCAAGACAACAGTGGAGCGTATTACCAGGAGCACCCAAAACACAGTCGATCACGGCAGTGTACGGATCCGGTAAAAAGACAGGTTTAGGACTGAACCTCTACAACGACGAGGCAGGACTGATCAAGAATACCCGGGTGTCAGCCAGCTATGCTTACCACCTTCCACTAAACAGCGAAGGTCAGCACCTGAGCTTCGGCGTCTCTTTAGGACTGATGTACGAACGCATTATGAACGACCAGATGGACGGAGATCAGAATGACCTATCAGTAAGCCGCTTTCAGCAACGGGAAACTTTCCTTGACGGAGATTTCGGAGCAGCGTACGTAGGCAGCAGGTTAACAGCTCAGTTTGCCCTTCCCAACCTGAAGTCGTTCTTTCAGCAGGAAGAAGCACAAGGTAGTCAACTGGTAGACCGTTCCGGCTACTTTGCTTCGCTAAGCTATAAGTTCAGCTTCCCGAATGCAGTAGACGGCTTGGGACTGGAACCAACCTTCCGCTACCGGGATATCAAAGGACTGGATAACATCATGGATATCGGTACCAACATTACGCTAGCCAAAGAGCAGGTGAACGTGCTGATGCTATACCACACTACTCAAAGCATGTCGGTAGGGATGGGCGTTAAAGCAACACCAGCTATCCGTATCCACGGGATGTACACTTCAGGTACTGCAGACCTTGCCGGTAACACCAACGGTAACTTTGAGTTGAATCTGAAGCTGAACCTGTCGAAGCTGAAGAAATAAAAACTGAACCAGATTTAAAGGTTAGATAGATGGAGCCTCTTATAGCAATGTAAGGGGCTTTTTTGATTATTTACGAAATCGAATGTAAACCAAATGTAACCCTTCGTTTCTCTTTGCGTAGTATCTTTCACATTGTACTTACTGCGGGGAAGCTGAGGAGAATGATTAAATTTTACGATATTTTACTGTTAGGGGGATTAGGAGGAAGTCTGATAATCAGCAGCATCCTCTTTTTTAAGAAAGTTAGCAATCCATATCTCAGCAAGCTCTTAGGCGCGGCCTTACTTCTACTATCGACCTATTTTCTGGTATATGAGCTATTTGTTACTCGTCTAATCCTTCAGGTGCCCCCACTTCACGGTATCTGCATTCCATTTTATTATCTGATACCACCTATTTCTTTTCTATACGTAAAAGGAAAGATCAGAAACGACAGCAAGTTTAAAAAGAGCGATCTGTTACATTTTGTATTGGCAGCGTTCGCTGTTGTCGATCTTATGCCGTTTTATCTTGCGGGTGCCACCCTGTGGGAGGGAAATATTAAGGCCATGCTTGAAGATGTACGGATGGCGCATCTGGTAAAAATGGGTTTTTTGCCGTCCTATAGTCATTTTCATCTTCGGTTGTTGCAAGCGTTCATTTACTTGGGGTTGCAGGCGGGGTTTCTTTGGAAGTATGCGGAGGGAGGAGGAGCTTACCCAAAGCTTGGGAAGCCTGCTTTTCAATGGCTTGTGTCCTTCACTGTTTTGCTTTCTCTAATTTATTTTAATCTTCTTGTTTTGACTGTACAGGTAGATGCGCACATTGTAGCGGGAAGGCCATTAAAAGAGCTCGACTCCTTACCTATCACTCTGGTTTCTTTTTCCTTTCTGGGGATTGTATTAAGTCTGTTCTACAAACCAGAAATCCTTTATGGACTAAGAAGCTATACAGAACAAGAATTTGCTGCCCGGATATCTGCTGGTTCCTCTCAGCTTATGAGTGGAGGTGGCAAGGTGACGGAGGAGAAGCTGACAGAACTAAGCGAAGACGGAGCAGCTTCATTTGACGAAGAAACCGTAAGGTATTATATAGCGGTACTTGAACAGAAAATTCAGAATGAGGAGCTATTCCGGGAAAAAAGAATCAACATAGGAACTTTTGCTGCCAAAGTGGAAATTCCTCCCCGCATCCTTTCTTACATACTTAACCAGCACTACCAGCAGCGTTTCACTGATTTTGTTAACCATCATCGCGTGAATTATATTCTGAAACGCTTTTCCGATGATAGCTGGAAGGGTTTGACTTTAGAGGGCCTTGCCTCTGAAGCCGGTTTTTCTTCAAGAAGCACTTTTTTCGCGGCTTTCAAGAAGTCAACAAATGCTAGTCCCTCCGAATATTTGGAAAAAAGAAAGTCCTTTGTTTCTGCATAGAACCGGTACAATTAGAACTCTCCTTCATATTTCATTCCATTAAAAAGTGCTTGTTCCTTCCGTTGGGAATGAACGTGGGAAGGTTGTGGAAATAGCGAAGCCGCATAGGTGTGTTTCGATGAGAAAGTAGACCATTTTTCTGTCCGAACTTCTGATTTTCGGACATCCCGACCTTAACAAAGCCGTTTTTCCATCGTAATACGAGCATTTTAAAGACGACCGGAAGGACCGGCTTCGTCTCTTAATTCAACTGCAATGTCGTTTCTGAAAGGCTAGCAAATGAAAGATGCGATATCAGATAAACAAACACATTAACTAAGTAAACACATTAAAAACAAAGCATGAAACACTTTTTACAAACTTTATCAATTGCATGTTTATTAACAGGTGCCGCTTACGCGCAGGCGCCCAGCACCGACTATCCACCTACTAACACAGTTAAAGCTCCGCAAGGGATCACCTATCAAGCGGTAGCCCGGAATGGTAATGGAGGCCTCCTGGCGAATCAAATGGTTTCGGTTAGGTTTACTATTAAAACCGGGCCTAATTCATTTGATGCACCCCTATATCAGGAAGTTCAAAGTGCAATGACAAATAAGTTAGGCTTATTCACGGTAAACGTTGGATCAGGTAACGCAGCTTACGGGTTTTTTCCAGGAATAAACTGGGGAGACGGGCCAAAGTTTGTCCAGGTAGAGATCGATCCAAATGGTGGAAACAACTATGTTGATATGGGAACGAATCAAATGATGAGCGTTCCTTACGCCTTATATGCAGAAAGAAGCGGAAACGCAGAGGTTGCAGACGGGTCAATTACAGCTCCCAAAATTGCCTATGGATCAGTAGACGGAAGTAAAGTTGCTTATAGCGCAATCAGCGAATTCCACATATCCGGGAACGCTGTTACTGCACAAAAAATTTCTCCTTCTTCTATTCATGGTTATCATTTGAATTCTAATACCATCACCAGCAATCACCTTGATTATAGCGCTGTTACTTCCGATAAAATATCAGACAGGGCAGTTACCCCCGAAAAAATATCAGACAGGGCAGTTACATCTGAAAAAATTGGATTTCATACCATAACTCCAGAAAACATTAATTTCATAGATGCCCAACAGATAAGAGGAGCTATCAGACAAGAGCAAGTTGCTTATTATGTAGAAGCAGTGGAGCCTTATAACTTGCAGCATGTGGGCGATGCCTATGAGTATACAGTTCACCCAGAGCAACTAGGAAGGACGCTATTGTTTAATATAGCCGAGCTGGGAAGCACGTCAAGTTCTAATTCTACCGAGTCAAATTTCACTGATCCAAACATGATGACTACCAAAATAAGAATTAAACTTCCTGGTCTTGGTAATCCAAATGTTGCAATTAACTCATTCAGTACCAGTGACTTTGAGAGCAAGGAAATGCAGCGTAATACCTTGAAGATAGGATATCTCGGCTTGCACGACCATGTAAATCTTATTGTTGAATGTACTACAGAAGGTACTAACTGGGCGCCTATTTACCCAATGAAAGGAAATTCGGCTTCTCGCGTCACTGTATCGCCTACTTCTATGCTTTATTTCGATTTTGGAAGAAATGTATGGTACGAATTGTCAGGAAGATAATTAGCATTCAAAGTATTGGCGTTAAATCACAATTAGATGAGAAAAATTTATTCCATAATACTGTGCATGCTGCTGTTATTTATTACGGGAGCACTGAAAGCACAGAGTCTCAGCCCGGAGGCGATTGTACCGCAGGGCGGGCATAGCAGGTCAGGAGAGGTTGACATCAGCTTTACATTTGGCCAGCCTTTCAGTATATTTCTTGAAACAGAAGGTTTAAGCTTATCGCAGGGCTTCCAGCAGGTATCTCCCAACAACGCAAATTTGTTGAGCCTGACATTAAGTGAAGGACAATTAAGCCCTGGTTTTACATCTGACATTACCGATTACAGCGCGACCGTTGGTCATAGCCTGTCTTCCATTAAAGTTGGCCTGACGGCAGCAGATCCCCTAGCAAAAATTTCTTTGAATGGCGATGCTGTTGTAAACGGCAGTGAAACTACTGTCATCTTAAAAGATGGCTCTAATGAAATAGTGGTTCTGGTTACAGCCCAGGATGAGGAAACAACAAAGCAGTATAAGCTGAATGTTACGAGGTTGAAGGCGCAGGCAATTACTTTCGAGCAATTAGCAAACAGAGTTTATGGCGACGGCCCCTTTAATTTAGGCGCTACCTCAAACTCTGGCTTAAAAGTCTCTTATGAGTCGGAAGATCCGGCCGTTGCAGAAATAATTGATGACCAAGTTTATATTAAAAAGGCAGGGTCGGTTAACATAAAAGCTTCTCAGCAAGGAGACGATGTGTATGAAGATGCAGAGTCTGTTACCCGTTTATTGGTTGTTGATCCCAAAGTGCTCACTTACCAGTTTAAAACTGATGTTCTTGTAAGCAAAGTATATGATGGCAAATTGTCAGCAGAATTAAAAGACGACTTTGCTGGCTATGTGCTGGAAGGTTTGCTTCCTCAGGATCTTGTTAGTGCAAATGGAACAGCAGTAAGCTTCAAAGATAAAAATGTCGGAAAAAGTAAATTGGTGACGATAACTGGTCTTACTCTTTCAGGAGCATCTGCTAAAAATTATGTATTGTCTTCAGACTATACCGAGGCAGAGGTAGGAGAAATCCAACCGAAAGAATTGACAGCGACCTTAGTGGGTGTAGTTGAAAAAATTTACGACGGAAGCAAGTCTGCACCTCTAATAAGTAATAATTACCACTTATCAGATGTGCTGGAGGGAGAAAACGTTGTGCTTAATAATCCAACTACCGCAATGTATGAAAGTGCAAATAAAGGAGTAGAAATATTAGTGTATGTGGATGGTCTGGAGCTTTTAGGAGATGATGCCGCTAACTATACGCTTGCTGCTACCTCTACCAAAGCACTGATTGGAGAAATTAAACCGAAGACAGCTTTTGTAAGCTTAAAAGGGTCGGTTAGCAAAACGTACGATGGCGGTGTATCTGCAAATCTGACTTCTGATAATTACAAGCTGGACGGGATACTTTCTACAGACGCAGTAACCTTAGATTATCCGGAAGTGGGAACCTTTGAAAATAAAGATTCAGGCACAAGTAAAAAGGTAACGGTAGGCGATCTTGCACTTTCCGGAGATGGAGCTAAAAATTATGTACTTGAATCAACTAGTATTCATGGCGAAGTAGGTGAAATTAAAGCGAAAGAAGTTACAGCGAGTTTGATTGGTACAGTAAGCAAAACTTATGATGGTTTAATAGATGCTACCTTGGCGCCTGAAAACTTCCACCTCTCAGGTGTATTGGAAAATGAAAGCGTTGTGCTGGTACCAGTAACAAGCGGAACCTATGATAGCAAGGACACTGGTGCAGAAAAATTAGTTTATACCGATGGTCTTTCCATCTCAGGTACAGATAAATTTAACTATACACTTGTATCTGGTTCTGTGCACGGGCCGGTAGGAGAAATTAAGGCCAAAGAGCTTACAGCTGCCTTAGTAGGTACCACTAGCAAAGTGTATGACGGTACTTCTTCTGCTACTTTAACTGAAGAGAACTATCAGTTATCCGGAGTATTAAAGGGAGAAACTGTAGTGCTGAACAATCCAACCAGCGGAAAATACGACAGCAAAAATGTTGGAAGGGAGAAAGAAGTAACTGTAGGTCAGTTGTCTATCGATGGTAAAGATGCCTCAAACTATACGCTTTCTTCAACAGAAGCTAAAGGTTTGATAGGTGAGGTAAAAGGCAAAGAAGTAAGTGCCGGCTTAGCTGGTGTTGTTGCTAAAACTTACGACGGAACTTTGACTGCCACCCTGAAGGCGGGTAATTACACTCTTGATGGTACGATATCTAGTGATCAGGTTGGTTTAAACAATCCATCAGCAGGTACTTACGATAGTAAAAATAAGGGCACTAGTAAAACAGTAACGGTAAATGGAATCGCTTTGACTGGTGCTGATGCAGGTAATTATATCCTTACAAGTTCTTCTGCTCAGGCTGCTGTTGGTGTCATTAACGTTAAAGCAATAACTGCTACTGCAGGTGCAATGCCAGCAATTACCAAAGTGTATGATGGCAAGATATCTGCCGTATTGGCCCCCGCGAATTTAAGTCTTCACGGAGTAGAAATAAACGATAATGTGACCGTAAGCGGAACAGCAAGCTATGCAGATAAAAATGCAGGTATAAGCAAAGCGGTGACAGTAGATAATCTTGTGCTGGCTGGAGAAGATAAGGCCAATTACAATCTAACTACGCTTAGTACAGGTACTTTTGGAAATATCACAAAAGCTGTCCTTACCATCACTGCAGATAACAAGGAGAAGATCCAGGGCTTACCAATGCCTCAGTTTACAGCAAGCTATGGTGGTTTTGTAAACGGAGAGACAAGTGCAGCTTTAATCAGCCTTCCGGCCATGAATACCGGGGCAACTGTAACTTCGCCTCAAGGTCCGTATCCGATAATCATTTCCGGTGCCACAGCAGCCAACTACGAGATCACTCATGTTGACGGCGTGTTAACCGTAAAACCAGGTTACCCAACCAGCATCAGTTTAGCAGCAGCTACTCTGTTTGAGAATGCGGCAGCAGGAACACTGGCAGGAACGCTAAGTTCAACATCTGATGACCCGAATGCAACCTTCCGGTATGAATTGGTAGCAGGAGCAGGAGACACTGATAACGGCAAGTTTGTGATTGAGCGCAACCAGATCAAGACTTCAAAGACTTTGAACTTTGAAGAGCAGGTAAGCTATAAGGTACGACTAAGGTCCATCACCCAGTACGATCTTCCATTAGAGAGAGAATTTACCATCTCAATCCAAAATGTGAACGAGCAGCCAACTATTGATGCTATTGCCAACTCGACGATCTGCTATACAGAAGCACAACAAACCGTTGCTTTGAGCAATATTACGGCGGGACCGGATGCAAATGAAACTACAGCCGTATCGGTAAGCTCCAGCAACAACAGTTTGTTCGAAAGCTTAACAGTAACACAGGCAGACCATAATAGAGCCGCACAAGTACGCTACAAGCTGGCTCCAAACGCCAGCGGAACAGCAACAGTAACGGTACTGGTACAGGATAACGGAGGCACTGCCAACGGAGGAATAGATTTCAAAATTCAAAGCTTTACGCTGACAGTGAATCAGCTTCCGGTAATTGCGATCAGTTCCGACAAAGGCACTACGCTTTCCAAAGGAGAAGTAGCAATGCTGAAAGCGGAAGTAACAGGAGGAAATACAGGTCTGACTTACAGCTGGGCAGATGCCAATGGTATCGTAAGCGTAGCGAAAAACCTGGCAACTCTGAATGTTCGTCCATCAGAAACTACTACTTATACGGTAACGGTTACCAATGCCAACGGCTGCGTAAGCACCCAAAGCATTACTATTGAAGTACTGGCCGACTTTAAGGTAGTAGACGGAACGAACATTGTTACACCAAACGGTGATGGGGTGAACGACAACTTCGTGATCCGCAACATCGACATGTATCCGAACAACGTGGTAAAAATCTTCGACAGAGCTGGTCGTCTGCTTTACAGCAAAACGAACTATACTTCTGAGTTCAATGGAACCTTCGAGGGCTCACCACTAGCCGAAGACACTTACTACTACATTGTAGACTTCGGTCCGGGTGCTGAGAAGATCAAAGGATTTATCACAATAGTGAGGGACTAGAAAGGTAAAAGGTTAAAGGGAAAAGGGGGGAGGTGAACTCCTCCTCCCGCTATCCCATAAAACGAATTTCCCTTCCGACCAATAAAAAGGAGCTAAAGGAGATGCAGTTTTTATCCAGCAGGATGTTGATCAGTGAACTGCGGGTTGGGCCGAAAAGAACGGCAGCCTGTCCCGAATTTATTTCGGGAGGCCGAGTGAGCCTTGCGGGCTGAAGCTTCGTTCTTTTCTTAATTTACTCAGATAGTAATAATTAAAAGGACTTCGTGAGATCGCTTCGCTAAGTTTTGCTCAACTTTTTATCAAGAAAAAGTTGGAGTAGGTCAGTTAAGAGCACGCTTGACCCTAATAAAGCAGCCTGCTGATAGAACGACAGTAATCTCCCTAATGAACAGATATCATACAAGAATGAAAACATTAAAAAATATCATCAGCAAAGCAGGGAGCCTCTCCCTGCTTCTGATCACTGCCTTAACAGCAAACGAAGCGAACGCTCAGCTCAACCCTTTGGGCGCTACTTACTACCAGAACCCTTACATCCTTAACCCTGCAATGGCAGGAACAGAGCAAGGCGTACAACTGGATCTGGCAGCAAGACAACAGTGGAGCGTATTACCGGGAGCACCCAAAACACAGTCGATCACGGCAGTGTACGGATCCGGTAAGAAAACAGGATTAGGACTGAACCTTTATAATGACGAGGCCGGTCTGATCAAAAACACCCGCGTGTCAGCCAGCTATGCTTACCACTTGCCGCTGAATAGCGAAGGCCAGCACCTGAGCTTCGGCGTCTCTTTAGGACTGATGTACGAACGCATTATGAACGACCAGATGGACGGAGATCAGAATGACCTATCAGTAAGCCGCTTTCAGCAACGGGAAACTTTCCTTGACGGAGATTTTGGAGCAGCGTACGTTGGTAGCAGACTAACCGCTCAGTTTGCCCTTCCTAACCTGAAGTCGTTCTTCCAGCAGGAAGAAGCACAGGGTAGTCAGCTGGTAGACCGTTCCGGCTATTTTGCTTCGTTAAGCTATAAGTTCAGCTTCCCGAATGCAGTAGACGGCTTGGGACTGGAACCGACCTTCCGCTACCGGGATATCAGAGGATTGGATAACATCATGGATATCGGTACCAACATCACGCTTGCCAAAGAGCAGGTGAACGTGCTGATGCTATACCACACAACTCAAAGCATGTCAGTAGGAATGGGTGTGAAAGCTACACCAGCTATCCGCATTCACGGGATGTACACTTCAGGCACCGCAGATCTAGCTGGTAATACCAACGGTAACTTTGAGCTGAATCTGAAGCTGAACTTGTCGAAGCTGTGATCCGATGAGTAAGGCCGTTTCGCATTCGTCATCGGATCACTCATAGGAAAGCATTTTAAGAAGAGAGTGGTCGGATGACCGGGAGTCGTCCAATCAAAGTCAAAAAGAACCAGATTTAAAGGTTAGATAGATGGAGCCTCTTACAGCAATGTAAGGGGCTTTTTTGTTTTTGGATTGGACTTAGTGGTCGGATGGCTGGAAGCCGTCCGATCACTACCTTGCCGAGTCGTTCTGTAATAATTTTTTGACGAATTGCAGAATGTTCAAACCTAGGCCTACTTGGAGTGTATTTATATAAAATTAACATTATGAACAAATTTCTCTACTCCGTTCTCTGCAAAATGGGATTTCACAAGTGGCTTGTAAGAAATGACCTGAGCAGAAAAAAATGTTCGCGCTGCAACAAACGCATAGAACTACACCTGGCGCCAAAGGTTAGTAAAGGTATTGGCATTGCCTGAAAGGGCAGGGCAGTACCTTTACCTGCACAAGCACCTGTATCGGAGCAATTTTCCTATCCAACCTGTTTTGGCAAATGCTACAAAAGTAGCCTGTCTATCTGTTAAAATTCCAGCTATCACTCCCCGAGAATTCATAAAGCCTTATATTTGGGTCTCCTGATCCAGGCGCTGATTTTTGCTGGATCAATGCCCTGCTTCCTGCGCAGGCGCTGAAATAATTGTAAATTGCCTTGAGGGATAAGGACGTAAAGGGTTAGTAAGGGGCTAAGATCAGTATCAATCAAACATGAAAATTCTTCACACAGCCGACTGGCATTTGGGCAAGCGCCTTGAAAAGTTCTCCCGTCTGGAAGAGCAGCGGGAGGTGTTAGCTGAAATAGTAGCAATTGCAGACGAACAAGATGTGGATGCTGTACTCGTAGCCGGTGATCTGTTCGATAACTTCAATCCCTCGACAGAGGCTGTTGAATTATTATATAAGACATTAAAGCAGCTAACTAACAACGGAAGGCGGGCCGTCGTCGCTATTGCCGGCAATCATGATTCACCTGACCGGATAGAAGCACCAGATCCGCTTGCCCGTGAATGCGGGATTATCTTCGCCGGGTATCCCGATTCTCATATTTCCACCTGTCAGCTGGACTCGGGCGTATGTGTACTAAAGGCTGAACCGGGCTTTATTGAAATAAAACTACCCCGTTTCGATTACCCGCTACGTTTGCTACTCACCCCCTACGCTAACGAGTACCGCCTCAAGACCTTCCTGGGACTGGAGGATAATGAGGAGGAACTACGCCAGGTCCTCGGTCGCCGCTGGAAGGAGCTGGCCGACCGCTACTGCAATGAGCTGGGAGTGAATATGCTCGTGGCGCACCTGTATCTCATGAAAAAAGGGGAGGAGCCGCCGGAAGAGCCGGAGGACGAGAAGCCCATCCTCCATGTTGGCGGCGCTCAGGCCGTATTCTCTGAAAATATACCGGTACAAATGCAGTACGTTGCCTTGGGGCACTTGCACCGCTTCCGGCTTATCGACAAGCTTCCTTGTCCCGTGGTTTATAGCAGCAGTCCTCTAAGCTATAGCTTCGGCGAAGCAGGACAACAAAAGCATGTGGTAATAGTGGAGGCGGAGCCGGGTAGAAAGGTCAATTTTTCTGGTATTACGCTCAGTAAAGGGAAATCGCTGCAGCGAAAACGCTTTAACGACGTGGAGGAAGCCTTGCAGTGGTTGGAGGAAAACCCGAATGTGTTGGTTGAGCTCACCTTGGTGACCGATAGCTATCTGACCGCCGAAGACAGAAAACGCCTGTTGCAGGCACACGAAGGCATTGTAACGATTATCCCCGAGGTGAAAAATAAGGAGTTACTGCACCAGAGCACAGCAGCTATTGATTTGAATCAGGATATGGATAAACTGTTCCAGCAGTTTTTTCGGCATAAGTACGGCCAGGAACCCAACGACGAGTTGACAGATTTATTTAAAGAAATAAGAGCGGAGCAGGGCGAAGAATGATACCTCTTTCACTTACTATAAAAGGGCTTTACTCCTATCAGGAAGCCCAAACTATCGAGTTTGACCGCTTGCTGGACGGACAGTTGTTCGGAATCTTTGGATCTGTAGGATCCGGAAAATCGTCGATTCTAGAGGCCATGACCTTTGCTCTGTACGGACAATCCGAACGCCTTGACCGGAACGATAACCGGAACTACAACATGATGAACCTGAAATCGGATGAGTTACTGATCGATTTCATGTTCCGGAATTTTGATGAGCAGGAATATCGGTTCACCGTAAAGGGTAAACGGAATGGGAAGGACTTTGATAAGGTGAATACCTTTGAGCGGACAGCCTATAAAAAGACTGGCAATGACTGGCTGCCCTTGGAAAGCAGTCTGGCTGACGGAGTTCTAGGCTTAAGTTATGATAACTTCCGAAGGACCATCATTATCCCGCAAGGGAAGTTTCAGGAATTTTTGCAGCTCGGCGACAAAGAGCGAACCAACATGCTGAAGGAAATCTTTCAGCTGGATAAATACGAATTTTTCTATCAGACCACTTCCCTGGAGAAGAAAAATAATGAGGCCATGCAGGAGTTGAAGGGGCAATTGCTTCACTTCGACCAGGTTCATAGCGAGGCGATCGCCGAAAAGGAAATCTATGTTTCCGCTTTGTTGCAAAGTCTTGAAAACGAACGGCAGAGGCTGGAGAAGCAGGAGCAGGAGCTGAAAGAGCAGGAAGGCTTGAAGAAACTTTTCGAAGCCCTGGCCGCTCAGAAAGAACAGGTGAATGAGCTGCTGGCTCACGATGAAGAGTACCGGCGCCACGCAAAAAAAATAAACGACTACGAATACTGTCTGCGTAATTTCAAGGAAGGCCTGAACCGTAAGAAACAGTTGCAGGAAGACATAGATAAACGCAGTCGCCTTATAGCCGAGAGCAACAGTCAGCTGAGCCGCTCGTCTGTTGAGCTGGAGGAACTGAGCAGTCGTTACGAAACCATAAAGCAGGAGCAACAGAAGCAGGACGAAAGGCGGGCAGTATTGGACGACTATCAATGCCTGGTGGTGTTGAAAAATTTGCAGTCTGATATCGGGAAGCTGGATCAACGACTAACGGCGGGAAAGCCCCATTTAGAAAACGCTTTGGTTGAAAAGACGACAGCCGAGCAGAAAATAGCAGTGCTAAAAGAGCAGATCAGGGATCAAAAAGCTAATCTTCCGGATATCGCTACTCTTTCCGCCCTGCGGAACTGGCACTTGGAGCGAAAGAATCTGGAGAAGCATATTGAGAATTTGAAGGGCGAGTCGATAGCGGTAGGAGAGGCTCTTGCAGCCCTTCCGCAGCAAGTGAGGCCGCATTTGGAGCCTCTCTTCTTCGAGCAGCACCACGATGGAAAAACCTTTCTTCAGTATACGCAGGAAGTGCAACACTACAGAGCTTTAAACCGGAAGAAGCAGAACGAGCTGACCGAACAGCTGGCACACTATCAACTGCAGTTGAAATTGGGGGAGTTTGCGGAGCAGATGAAGAACGGAGGGCCGTGTTTGTTGTGCGGATCAGAGCATCATCCTGAATTGCTGATGGTGGAGGATGTGAACGAACACCTGCTGCACGCCAGCAAGCAGGCAGAGGAGTACAGCAAGTACGATCAAAGCTGCGAGCAGGCCCTGGTGCTGCTGCATGGATTACAACAAAGGGAACAAAACCTTTTGCAGCAGTTGGAAGTGCTGGAAAACAAGCTGAAAACAGAAAAATCGCATCTTGACCAACATCTGCAAAAGTTTGTGTGGGATAGTTTCGATCCGGACGATGCGCTGAAGGTAGAAGACGCCTTCAGAAAGTTTGAGATGGAAAACAGGAAACTGCAGGAGCTGGAACGTGAGCTGGACGATACAGACACCCGCTGCCGCAAGGGTTCAGAGGCTTATGAGAAATTTCGCAAGGCGATTGAGGATATTCAAACCCAGCTGACGGGAAAAAGGGCAGAGGAGGCTACGATCATCAGGCAGTTGAAGGTGCTCCGGGCCGATGAATTCGGTACTCTTTCCGTAGCTGATCTGGAATCTAAAATGGACGAACTGCGACAGAAGCTTGATACAGTTGCCCGGGAGTTTGAGCTGCTGAGCCAGCAGATCGATGAGCATAAATCGAAGCAGATCTCGCTGCTGGAGCGAATCAGGACGAATCAGGATGTGCTTTTGCAGGATGAAACGCTCATCCAGCAGATCAAGAGCAACCTTCAGGAATGTTTCGAGAAGTCGGAGTTTAGCAGCTGGGAGGAGATTGAACTGCTGTTGAATGATGAGCTGGATATCGATGCGCTGAAAGTACGGGTATCAGACTTTAAACAGCGGCTTCATACGGCCAAAGAAATGCTGGCCCAGCTGGAGCGCCAAACGGCGGGAAAAGCATTTAACGAGGTTCATTTCCGGGAATTAGTGGAGCAGGTCGCAATGCTGCGTGATAACGTACAGGATTTAAATGATCGCTACGTACAGGAAAAGGCCGCTCTGGAAAAGCAGAAGAAAGATCTGGAACAAAAGCAGGCTCTTCAGCATCAACTCGGGAAGCTGGAAAAGCGGGCTGCTAACCTCGGCACGATGAAGCAGTTGTTTAAAGGCAGCGGATTTGTCAACTATGTTTCTTCCGTCTACCTGCATCATCTTTGCGAGGCCGCTAATGAACGTTTTTATAAATTGACGCGGCAGTCGCTCCGGCTGGAGGTGACTGAAAAAAACGAGTTCCAGGTGCGGGATTTCTTGAATAATGGGAAAGTGCGAAATGTGAAAACCCTTTCCGGCGGACAAACCTTCCAGGCCTCGCTGTCCCTGGCGCTAGCCTTGGCGGAAAGTGTGCAGCAGCAGAATAAGTCGAAACAGAATTTCTTTTTCCTGGACGAAGGCTTTGGTTCGCTGGATAAGGAATCTTTACAGGTCGCTTTTGAAACCCTGAAGTCGCTGAGAAAGGAAAACCGGAAAGTGGGAATCATCTCGCATGTGGAAGACCTGCAGCAGGAAATAGATGTGTTTCTTCGGGTAAGTAACGATCCCTTCAGCGGAAGCAGAATTCGGGCGAGCTGGGAATAGGGCAGACAGCCCCTGGTTGAGGCTGTCTGCTTAAGGATCTTCTTAGTCAGCGTTTTTAATCCCTGCGCCGTTATCGGTACTAGTGGCGCTTATATCCTTTTCGTTGATCCAATTTGCTGCTGCTTCAATGTCTGTAAAGAACTGAGTTACCACATTGCCAGTCATAATATCTACGCTTTTTCGTGCCGACAACTGACTGAAGGAACTGTGCGAAAACACCCAGGCAAAATACTTTAAGCCTGCTTCTTCCATCATCGCGAACCATTCTCCGCCTACCCAATCAGCGGCTTCGGACCATGTCCCTAGTACATTCGTGTTGTCATTCAGTACTTTGGTGCATTTGTTCTTCTTAAGCATATCCAGCATTAGCAGGCAGCCCCGCTTAACCGACTCCAGCGTCTGAAAGCCCTTCCAATCGGTATCGATCCGGCCATATTCCTCTCTGTAAGAGATGGTAATGGATTCATCCTCGTAAAAGGTATCTGACTTCACTGTGGGGTGAATAGCGGAATCGTCTTTCAGGGGGAGGCGGAAGAAAAAGGTGGACCCTTGCCCTTGCTCGCTTTCGATCCAGAAACTTCCACCGTGTCTTTTTAATATCTCGGAAGAAATGAAGAGTCCTAAACCAAGGCCTTCGAAGCGCATGGCAGTGTTGTCTACACGGTAGTAGCGGTCGAATAATCGGTCCAGGTGGTCTTTTGCAATCCCGATCCCAAAATCCTGAACCGAAACTACCAGGCTCTCATTTTCGATCACGCTGTTCACGATCACTTTGTTCGATTCCGGGGAATACTTCACAGCATTAGTCAGGAAATTATGCATAACCTGCTCCAGTCGCAAATGGTCTCCCACCAGGGTGACGTCGGCACAATTCTCTACAATTATCTTGTGTCGTGGCGAGACATGCTGTACACTTTCAACTGAATGCATGAGGGTTTTGCCGAAGTTGAAAGCCTCCATGTTGTAGCTCATCTTGCCGGCATTGATCTTCGTTACATCCAGCAAATCGTTAATCAGCTTCTCCAGTCTGAAGATGTGTTCCGCGGACTTACGGATGAAGTTAACGAGTTTTTCAGGCTCGGTTGTTCTTTGCATCAATTGGTTGAATGCCTTGATGCTGGTTAATGGCGTTTTCAGCTCATGGCTGGCGATGGATAAAAACTCATCCTTCTTCTGCTCATTATCTTTCTGGAACTGGATATTGGTGTTAATGCCTATCCAAAATTTAATTTCGCCTTCTTCAACCAGTGGCACTGCGCGACTAAGGTGCCACTGATAGTCGCCGCTTTTCATCAAAAGACGAAACTCTGCCAGGTATTCCTGTCCACTTATCAGGGCGTTCTGCCACTTTTCCAAACTGCCCGGCAGGTCGTCTGGATGGATAAATGTTTGCCAGCTATGTCCTACAACAACTTCAGATTCATAGCCCAGATCCCCGGAGACTACATTATTAACGTACGAAAGTGAACCATCAGGTGTTGCTGTCCAAACCTGCTGAGGGATGGCGTTAAATAACAGTCTTACTCGTTTTTCATTTTCCTCTATATTTTTTCGGGCCTTTACCTGGTCTGTCACTTCAATCCCCACCGCCATAATGCTGCTGATAGTACCATCGTCCTCCCTTATAGCCTGGTACACAAAGTTGAAATAAGCTTGTACAAGTTTACCATTACGCTCAATAAAGGCTGGTACCTCCGTGCCGTAAAATGATTCGCCTGTTTTCAATACATCCTGCAAAATGCCGATGAAAGGTTGGCCCTCCAGTTCTGGAAGCGCTACGTCAAGCCTTTTTCCAATGACGGAATCATTTTTACCCCATAGTTCGAGCGTCTTTTTGTTAGCGGATTCGATTTTTAGTTCAGGCCCCACCAGCACGGCGATGGCCACAGGTGCGTCGGCCAGCATGTACCGTAGCCTGGCCTCACTGGCTGTTAGTTTTGAAATGGCATCGTGGAGGTTATCCTGAATTATGGCAAGCTCCTCGTTAGTAGAAAGCAGCTCTTCGTTTGCTGCTGCCAGTTCTTCGTTGGTAGCAGCTACTTCCTCGTTCAAAGCCTGTTGCCGTTCGTAACTTTCTTCCAGCATTAGTCTGCCTTCTACTAAATTGGTGATATCATTGGCAGATACAATGATTCCACAGATGTTTCCATCCGGATCACGCAAGGGGTCGTAATAAAAACTAACGTATTTTTTCACCGGCCCTTTTGGTGTGTTTAAGTAGAAAACCTCCTCTTCCTGCCCATATGGAGTACCGGTCTTGTACACTTCACGTAAGAGATCAGGGAAGGGTTGTCCTTCCAGTTCGGGAAGTACTTCCAAAAGCGTCTTTCCAATGATATCTTGAAGATGTTTACCCCAGAGTTCGGCTATTCCGTTGTTTGCTATCTCAATCGTCCACTCGGGGCCTTTTAGGATCATTAAGGCGTTGTGGGAGGTCATCACCAGGGTGCGAAGACTCAACTCTTTTTCTTCTACTATTCTACGGGCTGCCACCTGGGGCGTCACCTCTACTGCCACATCCAGAACCCCGGTAATCTTCCCGTCTTCCCGCAGTGGGGAGAAAGTAAAGTTGAAATAGCGTACTTCCGTTTCTCCATTGCTTTTTTGAAAAGCCACCGGGTGTTCATATCCGGTATAAGATTCGCCAGACTGATAAACCTGACACAGGATTTCGAAGATGGATTGTTCCTTTAGTTCAGGGAGTACCTCGGCGAGTGGGTGTCCGATTACGTTTTCATTTTTTCCTATCAGCGATAACATTTCGGGATTGGCCAGCGAAACGACCAATTCTTCGCCCTGAAATACCAGCATGGCAACCGGTGATTGCTGCAGCATATTGCGGAATCGCGACTGGCTTTCTGCAAGCGCAATTGTTCGCTGCTCAACGCGTTCCTCCAGTTCATCATTCAATTTTTGGAGATTCTCCTGTGCACAGTGCAGCTCGTCATTCACGGCATTTAGCTCCTCATTTGCTGCGGCTAGCTCTTCATTTAAGGCCTGCTCGCGTTGCAAGACAATCTCTTGCTCTGATGACTGAGCACTTTTGAGGAATGAGTCGATATGGAAGCTTACAGACTCGAAGAAATGCTTATAGTCGGCATCAATTCTTTTTCTCGGCGATGCACCCAAAACTATGTAGCTCCCCGGCTCCTGCATCGGGACAAGCAATGCTTCTACACAAGGTTCTCCTGCCTCATTCAAAATAGGTTCTGAGAGAATACTGCTCAGGTCTTGTATATGCTGCGAACGTCCTTCGCTTATCGCTTTTCCAATTGGCCAGGATGCATATATAGCCGCAGGTGTTTTGAGATTCGTATAATTTTTTTCCTTGTTTTCGTTGCCGACGACATGAAGCAGGAAAAAAGAAATATCAGACCTGGCATTGTCTAAAATTTTCTGAATGATTGTAAGGGAGAAAGGCACAGATCTGGCGTTATTCAGCTGTCTAAGAAAAGTCACCAGAATATCGTTTCGTCGCTCACTGATTACCTTATAAGACGTTTCTATAACCGCATTGAAAACTCCTCCAACGCTTCCATCGGTCGCTACAATAGGCGACAAGGTATAGTCGAAGTAGCACTCTTCCGTATATCCGAAGCGCTTCATCAGCAAAAGGGCGTCGGGGCGCCGTATAGATTCTCCCCGCTCCAATACGCTCCTGAATTCCGCATCCAGTCCTTCCCAGATTTCGGGCCACACTATTTTTCCGGGTTTCCCCAGTGCCCAAGGGTGCTTACCGCCGGGGATACTGCTCCAGGCATCGTTATAAAGCAGAGTAAAATCTTCGCCCCAATAAATTGCTATCGGGAAGCCGGAATTTAAGCTGATACTGACTGCTGATTTCAAACTTTCCGGCCAGGTGTCGGGCCTGCCAAGTGCTGTTTCTTCCCAATTGGTAGAACGAATAAGTTCACCCATTTTGCCACCACCCTGCAAAAACGTTAAGTTATTTATCATCAATTAAGTTAATTGAGTCGTTTGTGTGAACAAAGAAACGAAAATAAAAAAGGGAAAAACTCATCATCGGGTTCCTTTACCGCAGGATCCGGCGAAGAAGCCGGTATATCATCCTTTATAAACCACTCTTAAACAACCGAAATGGAGAAAGGTTTTGACGGGAAAGAAATTAAGAAATTTGGACAGTAGGAGGGCCGATTGTGATAAAACAAGAACGACGGAAAGAAATACTCCGCGTTCTTGTTGAGGAAGTAAGGTTACTCCCTGTTATATAGTTTAACCCATTTTGGGATCCATTTGAGGTTGGCATCCTTTAACAACTGAGGATCAAGGCGCCATGCCCAGTTGTTTTCTGCTGATGAAGGGGTGTTCATGCGGGCGCTTTCATCCAGTCCCAACAGATCTTGCATAGGCAGGATAACGGTTTTAGCGACGGACGCATAGCCCAGTTTCGCGAGCAACTTGTGGACGTTCTTATCGTCTACGCTTTCGCCGGTGTATTCCTCCAGGTTTTTCCGCTCGGTTTTTCCGGCTTCGGTATGAAACCAGCCTACGGTCGTATTATTATCGTGTGTGCCGGTATAGCAGAAAAAGTTGGGATTGTAGTTGTGTGGGATATCAATAGATTCCGGCATGTTATCGCCGAATGCAAACTGCAGGACTTTCATGCCCGGAAACTCAAACTCGTCCCGGAGATCGTATACGGGCTGATCTATATCCCCCAGGTCCTCTGCGACAAAAGGCAGTTTACCTAGTTTCGCTTCCAGGGCCTGGAAAAATTCAGAAGCCGGTCCCTGGATCCATTGTCCGTTTTTAGCCGTTTCTTCGCCGGCCGGAACTTCCCAATAAGTAGAGAAGGCGCGGAAGTGATCCAATCGCAGCACATCGAAAAGCTCCATGTTCTTTTGAATGCGGTTGATCCACCATTCATACCCCTGCTCTTTCAATACATCCCACCTGAATACGGGCATACCCCACAGTTGGCCGTTCTCGTTGAAATAATCAGGTGGAACTCCTGAAGTGCCGATCTGTTTGCCATTTTCATCCAGTTTAAACAGCTCGGGGCGCGACCACACGTCTGCAGAATCATAGCTGACATAGAAGGGGAGGTCCCCAAAGATCTTGATACCAAGCTTATTGCAATAAGATCTTAGAGCTTTCCACTGCTTCATGAAAAGAAACTGTAAAAACATAGTCTTTTCCAGCGTTGCCGCATGCTGCGAACTAAAGCGCTCAAGTTCCGTCTTATCCCGCAATCGAAAATGTTCGGGCCATTCATACCAGGGTCGTCCCCCGTGCTGCAATTTCAGGCCGATGTAAAGCGCGTAGTTATTCAGCCAGGAAGCTTCTTTAGCGCAGAAAGCTTCAAATTCTGTAGCGAGGGAGGAGAAGGCACCTTTCTTAAAAGTGTTAAAAGCAACCTCGAAGAGAATGTCCTTTTGTTTTTCTGCTGCTTTAAAATTAGCCTTATCTTTTACCGGAAGGCGAAAGTCTTTCAGATCCTTCTTCTCGAGCAAGCCTTCATCTACCAATAGCTCCGGACTGATTAGCAAAGTATTGCCGGCCATACTGGAAATAGCGCTGTAGGGAGAGTATCCCTGCCCCGCTTCGGTGGGGCTTAAGGGTAGGATCTGCCAGTATTTCTGTTTCATAGAGACGAGGAAGTCGGCAAAGCGTTTCGCCTCAGGCCCCATGTCGCCGATGCCAAAGGCCGATGGAAGCGAAGTAATGTGCAGCAGGATTCCCGCTCCACGCTCGTTTACCGGCTGTTTCAGTTTCAATAGTGCCAGAGGGGCCTTATCGAACAGGTCTTTTACCAGAATTTCCCCCTCAACCTTGCCACGCTCTTTGGTTAGAACGTTCTCGAAGACAACAGGTACGTTCTCTGGTAGCACCACCCGAGTTTCCTTCCATTTCAAATCCAGAATATCCTTTTTCTGTTCTTTGGAGATGGAGGCCAGGTGCAAGGGCACAATAACCACATACCAGGTTTGCTGGTGGTGGCGGGCGAAGGCCAGGATCTGGTCCTTGTACTTTCCTTTTACCTTCAGCGGGATGTAGGCCGCTTTTTCGAATACATCTTTTTCTGCTTTCCGCTCGTTAAACAATAAATTGGTAAGCCAGAGCTTTATTTTTCCATCATACCTGTTCTCCCAAAGGTTCTCCAGCAATGCTCGCCGGTCTTGACGGAAGGCCTCCAGTTCAGTCAGCCACTGCTCCCGTTTCTGATAGTCTACAGGTCTGCGGTTGTCCGGATCTACGAGGCTCAGGTCGTATAGTTCACAGCCCTGATAAACATCCGGCACGCCGGGGCTGGTAAATTTAAGTAGGACCTGGATGAGCGAGTTGACGATGCCAAAGTCGGCTACCTTTTTATGCAGCGGCCGGAAGTGCTTCCAAAACTGCTTGTCGGGATCAAGCAAACCTGCCGCGAAATTTTTGGCTGCTTCTTCGTATTGCTGATCCGGGCTTGTCCAGTTGGAGTGTTGTTTTGCTTCCCGCAGGGCCTTTTCAATATAGTCCTGAATACGGTTTTTAAAGTTATCCTCATCCTGGCCGGGCATCGGCCATGCCCCGATCAGGTTCTGATAAATAAGGTATTCGTCGTTTGCGTCGGGGGCGTTCTCCTGCTTCTGCGATGCGTTCAGGTATTGCCAGAGCTTCACAGCTTCTAACCATTCGTCAGCAATGTCGGTAAGAACATTCAGTCTTGCCCGCACATCTTCTCCGCGTTTTGTATCATGTGTGGATGTGGCGTTGATGGATAGCGGCCAGTTTTCCTGCCTGTCGATCATCCGCTGGTGAAACTCTTCGATGGTGTGCCCGAATGCCTCCGGAGAATCTCCGACCTCATTATGGCCCACGAAGCGGTTGTACGTGTACATCAAGGTATCCTCAACTCCCTTGGCCATCAGGGGTCCGCTGAACTGCATCAATCGCTGATAAAAGTGCAGCGCTTTTTGGTTGTATTCCTCGTTGCCTTCTTTAGTCTTACGAACTATTACATCTTCAAGCGTGTCAATAGCTGCCGATAACCCGGTCTTGCTTTTTCTAATGCGCTTGAAAATATCAAGCAATGCTTCTTCCTCTTCCTTGTCTAGCGGTAAACTGTTACCATAATAGCGGTACACAGGGCATTGTATCAACACCTCGCCGATAGCTTGTTTAAAGGTTGCGGTATCCACATCGAGCTCCTCTACCAGTTGTTGCTTTACAAAGAGCTGATACAGATTGTCGAGTTCACCCTGCATGTGCTCGTTCAGGATGTGTGCTTTTTTGTCGTGGATCTGCTGGTGTACCGAATTCTTTTCGTCAACAAGCTTCTGATAGAACTTCGTAAACAACTTCTCATTCTCGTTATTGGTGAGCAGGTTATTTACAACCGACAGGAAGTCGTACCCGGTGTTGCCCTGAATCGGCCAGCGTTTAGGGATGTCTTCTCCGGGTTCTAATATCTTCTCAACCACCACGTAGGTATCTTCACCTACCAGTTTCCGTAAATCCTGCAGGTATCGGGTGGGATCATAAAGCCCATCCACATGGTCTATCCGCAAGCCCTGGAAGATCCCCTGGTCCACCAGCTCCTTAATGTAAGTATGGAAGTATTTGAAGACATCCTCGTTTTGAATGTTGAGGCAGATCAGGCTGTTCACGGTGAAGAAGCGGCGGAAGTTAATTTGCTTATCGGTCTCCTGCCAGTGACAAAGCTGGTAGTTTTGCTCCCGGGCTATTTCCAGCAGGTCTTCCTTGCTGCTATTCAACTGCTCTACGTTTCTATCGATAGCGCTTCTTACAGCGTCGTTTTTCATCAGGGAAGTCAGTTGCAGTAGCACTTCATCCCAGCGTTCCTTATAGATCTTCGGATCTTCCACCTGGTGCGCCCGGTGCATTTGCTGGAGGAGCTGCTCAAGTGCCTGAACGGGTGCTTGTCCGCCAGCAAAAATTTTTTGGTACGTTTTGGGATTTAAGGGATAAGCGCTATCGTAGTACTTCAGTACAAAGCGCTGCCCCTGGTATTCGATCTTTAGCTCCCCGTTATTCACCACCTCCTCAAGCGACGAACCCAGGAAAGGGACCATTACCCGGCCACCGTGCAACGGACTTTCCCATCCAATGTCAAAGAATTCGGCAAAAGTTGACTGGCGGCCTTTCTCCAGCACATCCATTAGCCAGGGATTTTGCGAATGGAAAGCCATATGATTGGGTACAATATCCTGCAGCCAGCCTATATTGTCCTCGTCCAGCTCGGTGCGTAGGCGTTTCAGTTGCTCTTCTGAACCGATTTCAGGATTGATAAGATGCGGGTTCAGCGCATCGTAGCCATGCGTACTGCCAGGAGTTGATTGAAATATTGGCGAGGCATAAATGGTGCTTACTCCTAATTTCTTTAAATAAGGGACGATAGACTCGAACTCATCGAAAGTGAATTCTTTATGAAACTGTAATCGGTATGTGGCAACAGGGTTGTGCATGTGAAGTGGTGTATTTCAAGTTATAGATGTCTTTATTGTCTTCTTAATAGGTATATATTAAAATGCTTTCCGGAGGAACGCTCAATGTTGCTCCGCCCTCTATTTCCGCCGGAGCAGTTGCTGTTCCACCCCATTCAGGAGCTGCAGAGTTAAGCACATTCTTCCATTTATACCCGTTCGGTGTCTTCAGATCCTGCTCCTGTTGGGAAAAGTTCATGGCGACAAAAACGTGCTGATTTTCATACGAACGCAGAAGAGAGAGGGTTTGACTCGCTTCATCTGCCTCAACCTGCAGCAGTTTCCTGTTAAGGCGGTGGAGAGCGGGTAGCTCTTTCCTCAACTGAATTAGTTTTTTATAGAAACTGAACATAGTTGCGTGCGGGTCTTTCGTCAGCAGCTGCCATTGAAGCTTGGACTCATTGAACGTCTCTTCAGAGACAGGGTCGGGTGCTTCACCTTCTGCATGGAAAGCCGCGAATTCTGCTTTTCGTCCTTTGCGTACCGCTTCGGCCAGTTCAGTATCGGTATGACTCACAAAGTAGAGGAAGGGATGTGTTTCAGCATATTCTTCACCCATGAAGAGCATGGGCAAGTAGGGACTTACTAAAACGGCTCCTGCCATCAGCTTCTGCATGTCAAAACTTACCAGCTGACTGGTTCGCTCTCCGAGCATCCGGTTTCCCACCTGGTCATGGTTCTGAGAGAACACGATGAATTGCTTTCCAGGATTGCTCTCCGCCTTAATACCAAACGTTTTTTGCCGATGTGGTGAGAACTGACCGTCGTAAACGTAGGCATCCTGATATGATTTTGCCAGATGGGTGATGCCCGTGAAGTCGGAGTAATAGCCATTGCGCTCCTCGCCAGCTGTCACACGGAGTGCGTGGTGAAACTCGTCGATCCATTGTGCATCCATGCCGAAGCCCTGTTCGCTGAGCGGGTTAATGAAGCGGGTATCATTCAGGTCGAGCTCCACGATCAGGTAATGGCGGCGACCTGTTTCCTTCATCAATTCGTCGACACGCAGTTTTATCTCACGTAAAATATGAACCGGACTAAAATCCTTAATGGCGTGTACGGCGTCCATACGCAAGGCATCTATATGAAAGTCCCGAAACCACATGAGCACATTCTCAATGAAGTATTGTCTCACTCCATCACACCAAGCATCGTCAAAGTTCAAAGCATTTCCCCAAGGGGTGTTGTACTTTTCAGTGAAGTAGTGCCCGAAGTCGCCAAGGTAGTTACCTTCCGGGCCCATGTGATTGTACACCACGTCCAGTACTACTGCAATTCCTGCCTTGTGGCAGGCCTGCACAAGCCGTTGTAGTGCTTCGGGACCGCCATAGGTGTTTTGAGTAGCATAGGGGAGTACGCCATCGTAGCCCCAGTTTCGTCCTCCTGGGAATTGAGCCACCGGCATGATCTCGATGGCATTAACACCGAGCTCTTTCAAATAGTCTAGCTTTTGCTCGATACCCGCAAAGGTTCCTTCTTCGGTGAATGTCCCGGTATGTAACTCGTACAAAATATAGTCCTCGAGGTCCTGATTGTTCCAGTCCTGGTCATCCCATTTGAAGGCCTTAAGGTCAAAGGCAATGGAGGGTCCGTGTACCGTTTCCTCCTGCTGCAGAGATGCAGGATCGGGGCGCTCTTTTTCGCCGTCAAGGAGAAAGGAATATTTATCGCCCGGCTTTATTGTGGCAGTTTTTGCTGTCCAGTATCCGAATTCCTGTTCTTCGAGGCTGATTTTCTGCTGGCTATCTGTCAGCAGCAGCTCTACCTGCTTTGCTTTAGGTGCCCAAACTAGTATCTCAGCCTGGCCGCCCGATGTAAAGTTTACTCCGAGCGACCGTTTAGTTATATTAAGCTGGTTCATTAACATTATCTACGTGAAGTGGATTTTTTAATACGATCACAGAGCGGCTCTCCACCATTAGTGAATCTCCTGCTTTGAATACCGGACCATCATTGCTGTCAGCAATAAATCCAGTATGTGTATCAAGGATTTTGATCCATTGCATACCGTATTTTGCTTCCGGTAAAACGTATTTAAGAGGCTCGTAGTGGGCGTTGAAGATCACATAAAAACTGTCGTCTACAATTTGCTCTCCCTTTGGTCCTACGGTACGGATACCTTTTCCATTCAGGAATACGGCCAGGGATTTGGCAAAATCGTGGTTCCAGTTCTCCTCCGGCATCTCTATGCCCTCAGGTAAAAACCAGGCGATGTCTTCGAGTCCGATACCTTTTATGGGTTGTCCCTTAAACCACCTTCTTCTTCTAAAGATGGGGTGCCATTTCCGGAGGTGAATCAGTTTCTGCGTAAATTCTGTCAACTCGTTATCTGCTTTCTCCCAATCGAACCAGGAGATCTCGTTGTCCTGACAGTAGGCGTTGTTATTTCCGCCCTGAGACCTGGCTCCCTCGTCGCCTGCAAGCAACATTGGAACTCCCTGCGAAAGGAAAAGCGTAGCAAGGAAATTCCGTTTCTGCTTATTTCGCAGCTCTATTATTTCGGGATCATCTGTCAGGCCTTCCACGCCGCAATTCCAGGAGCGGTTGTGACTGTCGCCATCATTATTGTCTTCGCCGTTAGCCTCATTGTGTTTTTCATTGTAGGATACGAGGTCGTTCAGGGTGAAGCCGTCGTGCGCGGTGATGAAATTGATACTGGCGGTTGGACGGCGATAGTCATCCCGATAAAGGTCAGCACTTCCGGTAAAGCGCTCAGCAAATTCTCCCAGTATGCTGTCGGCACCTCTCCAATAGTCGCGGATACAATCCCGGTATTTACCATTCCATTCGGCCCATCCGGGAGGAAAGTTTCCTACCTGATAGCCGCCCTCTCCAATATCCCATGGCTCCGCAATCAGCTTAACCTGAGAGATAATCGGATCTTGATGAATGATGTCAAAGAATGAACTCAAACGGTCTACTTCGTGGAGCTCGCGGGCGAGAGTAGCAGCAAGGTCAAAACGGAAGCCGTCTACGTGCATTTCCTGGATCCAGTATCGTAAGCTGTCCATAATTAGCCGGAGAACGCTTGGAAGATTCGCATTTAGCGTATTTCCACACCCGGTATAATCCATGTAGTACCGTTTGTTCTCATCGGTGAGGCGGTAATAGGAAGCGTTATCGATTCCTCTGAAACAAAGGGTAGGCCCATTATGGTTTCCCTCTGCTGTGTGGTTGTACACCACGTCGAGGATCACCTCAATTCCGGCCTTGTGAAGCTCCTTTACCATATTCTTAAACTCAACCACCTGACCACCATGTGTACCACTGCTGGAATAGCGAATATCCGGAGCAAAGAAACCAATGGTGCTATAGCCCCAATAATTTGAGAGCCCTTTATCCTGCAGATAGCTGTCATTTACAAAGTGGTGTACCGGCATCAGCTCAACAGCAGTAATGCCCAGTTTCTTTAGATATTCGATGGTAACCGGATGAGCTATGGCTGCATACGAACCACGAATTTCCTCCGGAATGTCCGGGTGTAATTTTGTAAATCCCTTTACATGAGTTTCGTAGATAATCGATTTATGATAGGGAATCTTAGGAGGACGGTCGCCGCTCCAGTCGAAGTTATCATCAATCACCACGCATTTAGGCAGGTAAGGGGCGCTATCAGCATCATTGAAGCTTAGATCCTCGTCCGGGTCACCGATTTTGTATCCAAAGAGTGACTCATGCCATTTTATCGAACCAGCAATTGCCTTTGCGTAGGGGTCGAAAAGCAATTTGTTTGGGTTGAACCGATGTCCGTTCTCAGGCTCATAAGGCCCATGTACGCGATAGCCATAAAGTTGACCAGGTTTCAGGTCCGGAATATAGGCATGCCATACATGGTGGGTTCTCTCAATTAGTTTAATTCTAATATTCTCTGTGGCGTCGCTGTTCTTGTCAAAAAGGCAAAGTTCTACAGCGGTAGCATTTTCAGCATATAAAGCGAAATTTACGCCCTGGCCGTCCCAAGTGGCGCCGAGGGGGTAGGGGTTTCCTGGGTAGATAGTTATGTTCATACTGCATTAAAATGATTTTAAGATTCAAATGTTTGGACTGCTCTCCTAAAAATTTGTCAGACTATTTCCTTCAACTTTTCAGGCTTTTTGAAAACTATTTGTCGGTAAAAAAGCTTAATTAACTAGCTAATTGCCAGTGTAAATGAAAGGAGAAATGGTATGAAAAAGATTTTGGTGCTCGACGACGACGAGACAATTCTGGAAGCCTTGGAAGATGCACTAACTTGTCTGAACTACGAGGTGAAAACGGTAAAAGAAGTGAAAAGCTTGTTCCCTTTGCTGGAGGCCTACAAACCACACCTGCTGTTACTTGACTTTATGCTTTCCAACAGCAATGGAGGCGCAATTTGTCACCAGATAAAAACTGCTCCCACCTTTCATAACCTTCCGGTGATCATGATGTCAGGATACAATGACGTAAATGAACTTTCGCAGAAGTCGGGCTGCAACGAGTTTATAAAAAAGCCATTCGACCTGATGGAGCTCGATAAAAAGATAAGGGCCTGCCTGGAGTCCAATGAAAACGCTGAACTGATGAACGGTGCTTGAGCTGGTAGTCTAGCTCATTTTGTCGTTTAGAAGCTCGTTTATTTCGTCGTTATCCAGCTGCAATAGCATCGATCCCATCAAAATCGCGTGCTTGTCATGCCTTTTAAAGCAATCAATTACCGCCTTTCTGATATGGTTGTGATCCAGCTTGCCTTCAAAATAAGCACGCTTAATGTACTGGATAAACCTGTTCCCTCTTTTATTTTTATTCTCTTCGAGGTAGCCTGATACCTGTGTCTTCACTTCAAGAGTTCCCATGAGTATTAATAGAGAGAGGTTAATATGGAGATGAGCAGTGTAACCGCAATTAAAACAGCGTAAGTGATCTTGTCGAACCTTCTATTTTGGTTGCGGCTTAATTTTGAGCGAAAGTTAGTAGTGGGATAGTATTTTAAAAGCATAGGTAGATGTTTTAATTACCGGCTAAGCTGCAAAACATAGGCCAGTCACTATCAAATTTTACAAAAGGCCTCAAAAAAATTCAAGAAGTAGTCCGTTTTGACAAAAACTGTAAATCGCTGAGTCTTAACAGGAAAGGCAGGAGGTGCTACTGGATATAAAAAAGGGCGGAGGGCTGTAAAAAAAGTGTACAGTGTTAGCAATAAAGAACAGCTAAAACTTGTAAATGTTTGAGGTGAGAGTAGCAGAGCAGAACGAGTCCTGCTAAGAAGCCATCTCTTTTTTGATAGCGGCTTCCAGTTCCCTGGGGTGCTGCGTGCCAATGATGTACTCCAGTCCATCACGATCAATCAAGGATACTGCATCTTTCCCGCTGGCATAAAAGCGTATTTTCCCTTTTTGATGGAGATTGTAAACGGGATTATTGATCAGGAAGGGACTGTATGGCTTCTGTGTTACTTTGACAATGCTGTTCAGATCAATCTTTACCAATTTGGTTGTCCACAATCCGTTCAGGACGACGCTTTTATTTTGTACGATGGTTCTGTAGTGGACCATAAACAACATGAGGATAGATGCAACAAAAATCAAAGCGCCCACCAGGAGAAATAAGTCGCCGTTTCGCTCACGACCTTCCGTAATATAATAGGCTGCAATACAAAACAGTATCATCACTGCCCGGATGCTTATTCGGTAGTAGTCTCGCCCCAGATACTGGGTTTCATGATATGCTGCTTTAGTTGCCATATGGTTTATGCTTTTCGAAGATATAAACTTTCCTGGTTTTCGGAGTGATCTTATATCGGTCATCAATCCTCCAGCCTACAATCCAAACAATATCTCCATTCCCATTTTCTAAAATCGGGATCGTATTTTTATCACTGAGAGCCACCTTCTGGCCAATGAAAAAGTCGCTGAGCTTTTTCTTTCCTTTCATCCCGAAAGGGTAAAAATAATCTCCCCTATTCCAATAACGTAATTTTAATGGAAATTGTAACAGGTCTGCATCGAGCATGGCGATGTGCGGGTTTTTACTAAGACTGATCTTATCAGCACTTTTACAGTGATAAATCAGTGAAAACTGCGGATGGCGTAAAGCTGCTTCGTCCTTATGGACTAAAGTAACTTCCTGAGCTGTATCTTGTGATTTCATCAAATAAGCTTTTTCACGGTCAATTAAAAGTTGGTGGGTGGCTGACAAAAACTTTTTGCCCGGCTGGCCCTTCCAGCCTTCTGAGAAATCACGGAGTACTGATTCACTAAATCCATAAGGTTTAAAAAGATGATAAAGTAAAAGGTTCTTTGGTTCTAATTGGCGCAAGGCAGGCAAAGGGATGAGGGTCTTGCCATCTCTTTGAGGGATAAACAGCTCCTGTCTAAGTTGCTCTACCTGCCTATCTAAAAAGGCTTCGAGTTCCAGAAAGCGGCGGGCGTTTTCTTTGAACGTCTCATCCAGCAAAGGATTTAATTCTTTGAGCGTCGGGATCACTTCGAGTCTGATTTTGTTCCTTGCGTATTTAGTTGAGCTGTTGGAGCTGTCTTCCCGGTACGAAAGTTTTTCCTGTTCCACCACCTCATCAATTTCCTCGCGAGTGAGGAAAAGTAAGGGCCGGATTAGCTTGTCCCGCTTCGGTAAAATGCCATGCAGGCCCGAGATCCCTGTCCCCCTTACCAGGTTGAGTAAAACGGTTTCTGTGGTATCACTGGCATGATGGGCTAAAGCAATGTATCGGAAGTTTTCTTTTTGTCTCAGCTCCTCCAACCAGGAATAACGTAGCTCTCTCGCTGCCATCTGGATAGAGACTTTGTGGACTGCCGCGTACTCCCTCGTATTGAAGCGGGTGCTGTAGAAGGGTTTTTGGATGTCTTCGGCTAAATCCCGAACGAATGTTTCGTCATCGTCAGATTCCTGGCCCCGTAGACCGAAGTTGCAGTGTGCAATACCAAAAGTGAAATTGGCGGCGTTAAACAAATGTGCCAAAAGAACGGAGTCGCGACCTCCGCTAACAGCCAGCAAAACAGCATCAGAACCCGAGAAGAGACGGTGTTGTTGAATAAAGTTTAAAAATTGGTTGAGAGGCAACATCGGTCAAAAATATCGAATTATTCCTGAACACAGGGCGACCCGATCAGACCGACTAAATTTACACAATTAAAAAGGTTATTTTTGTAGCGTGAAGAAATTATTTTTTCTTTTAGTTCTGATAATAAATGCAGCAGCTACCTTCGCTCAACAAGGGAAGAAAGTCGAGCTAACTAATTCTCAGTCACTAAGTTTTACTAAGGGTGGGCTGATCAAAGTAATGCGGCCTATTTTTACTCAGGAGGGTTCAACTCTTGCTGCTGATAGTGCCTACTATAATCAAAACGCCAATACATTTGATGCTTTTGGGAATGTAGTGATTACGCAGCCCGGAGGTACTACCGTGTATGCCGACTTGTTGAATTACTTTGGAAATACCCGGTTAGCACTGCTAACAGGAAATGTTCGGCTGGTTGACAAGGAAGCAGTGCTTACCACTAATTATCTCACCTACAACATGGGGACAAAAATCGGAACTTATGTCGGTGGGGGCCAGATAGTGAACGGTCCGGATGTGCTGACCAGCAGAAATGGCTATTATTTCGCCAACAGCCGTGATGCATACTTCCGCTATGATGTAAAGGTCAATACTCCTGATGCGCTGATCACCACCGATACCCTGAAGTACAACTCCGGAACGCGGGTAGCCAACTTCTACGGTCCGACAAATATTAAGGGAAAGAGGGATCAAACAAATCTCTATACTGAAAACGGACGATACAACACACTGACTGATCAGGCCTGGTTCGGTAAGAAGAACCTATACACGGAAGGCACCAAATCATTGCGGGGCGATAGTTTGTATTACGATGGGAAGGTCGGCTTTGGTAAAGCTATCAATAACATCACTTTTATCGATACTGAGCAAAAAATTACGCTCAAGGGCGATCAGGGGATTTATCGTAAAAAGGACGAAAGTGCACTGGTAACACGGAATGCCTACGTTATCTTGCAGACGGAACAGGACTCCGCGAAGGTGGACTCAGTATATATGGCTGCAGATACGTTGCTTACTAAAATGATCTTTCTGCGTAACCTGCCGCCCGTAAATAAAGAAGACTTGAAATCAGATCAGGAAGTAGATGATATTGTTGACGAGGCCCGGGACATTGAGAGCGAGGAGAATCCGATTATTGTAAACCGGCGCCTAGCTCCGGCAGACACAGCGGCTGTTCCCACAAATACAGCCATTGTACGAACTGATTCAGTGGCGGCAGCTCTTCCGGATTCAATAGCATCCGTGGCCGTCGCAGATACTTTGCAGAAGGAAGCGCTGGCGCAGGAAGAACCGCAAAAAAAGAAAAAAGGCTTGTTCGGCTTGTTTAAGAAGAAGTCGAAGGAGACGAGGGACGCAAACGCACAGGTAAAACCGGCTAGTGCAGAGTCGAGGGATAGGAATCGGAAGGCTGGCACTGAGACAGCGGCGGCGGACAGCCTGAAGAAGGACTCTGTTGACCTGGCCCGAAGGGACTCGCTGAAGAGTCTGCCGCTCGATACCACAAGAACGCGTATCGTTCTTGCCTATAGAAAGGTCAAAATCTTTAAGTCCGACTTGCAGGCGAAGTCTGATTCTGCTTTTTATGCTTACGCAGATTCAACGATACGCTGCTATTACAAGCCGATGATGTGGACCCAAGGTTCACAGCTTTCAGGGGACACCGTATTCCTGCAATTAAAAAATAAGAAGCTGGACAATATGTTGCTGAAGAATAACGGGCTTATTGTGAGCACTGAGCTGGATTCTTCTAAGTTTAACCAGGTGAAAGGAAAGCTGTTGACAGGTCTATTCCGGAACAACCAGCTAAGCCAGATGTTCGTGGATGGGAACGCGGAAAGCATCTATTATACGGTAGAGGATAGTGCCTATTCGGGGATGAACCGGGCGCTGAGTAGCAGGATGCGACTGGAGTTTAGCGAAAATAAGCTGAAGGACGTAATGCTGGTGCGAAAGCCGGAAGGAAAGTACTATCCTATAAACAAAATTCCAAAAGACACGGAGATTCTCGAAGGCTTTGTGTGGAAGCCGAACGAACGACCGAAATCAAAAGAAGAAATTATTCCTTCAGCAAGAAGGAGGGTGCCGGCAAAAAGACCACCAGCGACCCCTAAAAAGCCTATCGCTGCAGCCAAAGCCACAGCGCAAAAGAAAACCTGATATACAAGATAAGTTCAACAATAGAGCTGCAGGTTGATCCTGCGGCTCTTTTCTTTTCTAACCGGGACTAACTCAAAGAAGAGAGCTGCGGCCTTTTTCACACTTTGTTTCCTTCTTTTGCAGGCATCTTATACCTCTTGACATCGGCATCTAAAAATTACTATATTTAGTTCAGATTCACTTATCACAATTTTAGAATGGAAACCCAAGAAACTCCAGTAAAGCAACTTGCTTTTTTAGGCAATGGAAGCAAGTTATTCAGCATCTACATTGTTAACCTACTACTCACCGCTGTCACCCTCGGTTTTTATTATCCGTGGGCAAAGGCTTCAGTTTTGAAATACTTGTATCAGGAAACCGAACTGGAGGGAAGCCGCTTCATGTTCCATGGAACGGGTAAAGAAATGTTCAAAGGCTTTATCAAGGCGGTGGCAGTGTTTGGCGTACTTTATGGAATTCTGGTCGCTGCTCAATTGTCGGGCGATTCAAGTCTGATATTAGCCGGCGCCCTGGTTTATCTGGCCGGGTTACTTATCCTTATCCCCCTCGCAGTTCATGGCTCGATGAAATACCGGATGTCCCGTACATCCTGGAGAGGGATTCACTTCGGGTACCGCGGCAAATTGTCGGACCTGATGATGCTTTTTATCAAAGGCTTCGTATTTACCATCTTTACGTTCGGAATCTATGGTCCCTGGTTTACTGTCAGTCTTCGGAAATACCTCATCGGTAACACCCGTTTTGGAAATGTTGAATTTGAATATACAGGTGAAGGGTCCGACCTGCTTGTGCTATACATTTCCGGTTACTTCCTCACCATCATTACCTTGGGTATCTATTCATTTTGGTTCGCAAAAGACTTGATCAACTACTTTATCGATAATATCCAATTGAAGCAAAATGGCCGGGAGATCCGTTTACAATCTTACCTCACTGGTGGAACCTATTTTCGGCTTGCCATTGTGAATATGTTTATCATTATTTTCTCGCTGGGTTTGGCTGCTCCCTGGGCAACAGTAAGAGCGATGCGCATCCTATTGTCGAATGTGTTTATTGAAGGAGAGCTGGATTTAAACGATCTGGAACAAACCGAGCGTCCATACACAGATGCAACAGGTGAAGACGTGGCGGATATGCTCGACATTGGTATCATGTAAGATGGATAGGTTTAACGTTCTGTATTTTGACGGGCAAACTTCCCTGCCGAAGGAGGCCGTGGTCTCCCTGGAGCTTCGACATCTTACCATCGTGTACTTGCAGGATGACGAAGAGAAAAGGGTGGTGTGGGAGCTCGATCAGATCCAGCCGATAGAAATTTCAGGAAATCTTCATATCCTCAGATATGGAGATTTTCCTTTACAGCAGATTGATTGCAAAGACCACCACTTTTATAAAGCACTTGCCGACCGATATCCCGGAGCTGCTTTTTTGAAGATAAGCTTTGCAGATCGGGTAAAGGGCTGGAATGTTGTAGCTATCACTCTCGGTTTTATTGCCATCATGGCCTCCGTTTACTTCCTGGTCTTACCTCCGGTTGCCGAGTTGCTTGCTGGTCAGATCCCGCAGACGATGGAGGTTCAGTTGGGAAATTCTTTGTACGAGGGTTTTGTTTCGGAATATGAGAAGAATGAGAAACTAACGAAGTTGACGAATAGCTTCTCCCGAGAAATAGATTTCAATACCTCTTATCCGATTGACGTTACGGTAGTGAAAAGCCCGCAGGTAAATGCCTTTGCATTGCCGGGAGGGAAGGTTGTGATTTATGACGGATTATTGAAAAAGATGCGCAGTGCGGAGGAGCTGGCCGCACTTTTGTCCCACGAAGTAGGCCACATAGAACACCGGCATTCCTTGAAATCCATTAGCAGAAGTTTATCCGGCTATATTTTTGTCTCCTTAATTCTAAACGATATCAATGGTTTAAGCGCTGTTTTGGTAGACAACGCCAACACGCTCAATAATCTCAGCTACTCGCGAAGTTTGGAAGCAGATGCTGACGCCCGGGCAGTAGAGACATTAGACAGGAACAATCTCGATCAAAAAGGCTTAGTTGGCTTGTTTGAAATCCTCAATAAGGAAGCAGGAGAGGATACCGATTATTTGAAGTTTTTAAGCACGCACCCGCTGACAAAAGAGCGGATGCAAAAGGCGAGGGAAGCAGCAGCTAAGCAAGGTCCTTTCAAGAAGAATCCGCGAATGGAAGAGCTGTTCCGGGAAATTAGCGAAAACGGAAAGGCTAAATAGTACTACTGGTCAAATAGGGACGGCCAGTACTATCCCTCGGTCAGGAGGTAGTAATTAGGGCTCCTATCCGCTTATTGTTGCTCTTGCAAAAAGGCTACCAGCTTGGCCACTGCTCGTCCGCGGTGACTGATTGCATTTTTTTCTTCAGCGGCCATTTCTGCGAAGGTAATAGCGTGCCCTTCGGGGATAAAAATAGGATCATAACCAAATCCTGCTGCTCCCGCCCGTACTTCGGTAATGGATCCTTCTACACTTCCCTCGAAGAATTGTTCCTCACCGTTAAGAATTAGCGAGATCACACAACGAAAGCGGGCTTTCCGATCCGTTTTGCCCGCCATTTTATCAAGGACCAGTTGCAGGTTCTCGTCAGAATCCCTGCTGCCCGAATATCTTGCAGAGTAAACACCCGGTTCACCGCTCAACGCATCTACTTCTAATCCTGAATCGTCTGAGAAACAGTCCAGCTGGAATCGCTCATAGATATACCGACTTTTCTGAGAAGCATTTGCTTCAAACGTCGCTCCCGTTTCCGGGATGTCGTCGAAACATCCTATTTCTTCCAGCGTCTTCAATTGAAATCCGTCTCCAATCAGTGCCTGAACTTCTTCCAGTTTATGCTTGTTATTTGTTGCGAATACTAAAGTCTTCATATGTGTTAATATTTTTAGGTAATGAAACGGTAGGTTTACATTCCCTTCATCTCCGCCCAAAACGCTTTTTTCTTCTCAACGTCGTTCATCATCTCGGTAAAACTGTAGGATACCAGTACCTTAGCTCCGTCCATATCAGTAACCTTATTAAGTGTAAGCGGCGGCAGTTGCAGGTGCTGCGGGTTAATACCGAAAATGACTAGTTTACTAAGGGCGAAGAAGCTTTTCAACTGGCTGAAGCTGCTTCCGGGATATTTATGCAGATTGACGAGTGCAATGTCTTTTAGCTCGAGTTTTTTCGCACCTAAAATGCTTTGTAGTGCCTCCATTTCTTTAGGAGCCATAAATTTATGTCCCGGCTCGTCCACCACCAGCACAAAGTACTTGTTATTCTCTCCCAAATACTCGAAGCCTGTAAATTCCTGTTCTACCGGCTTTTCTTCCGGCTGAGCTAAGGACTCAGGGGGCCTAGATATTTCAATCTCATCTACATAATAAAGATCATCTGACATTAGCAGCTGTAGTGCCAAGGGATGATCTGCCTTTAACTCGCTCATTCCTCCCAAAAATAAGAATCTGCTTTCTGTTAAAAATAGTTAAATCAAAATTCCGTTAACAGGTAGAGTTGTAAATCACGTTATCTTAGAAAGCTCAAAAGTCCCTAATTTCAGAAAATCAACAAATAATAGATTATATCTGATAATTTTGCGAGATTTCAAAGATCTGAAACATTTAAATTAAGCCTGTAAGGCGCTAAATAAGAATACATGAAAAGAATTTTCGGAGTTGTACTATTACTGGTAAGCTTTCAAACACTCCTGGCGCAGCAGCCCAATACCATAAATAAAATTGTAGCTGTGGTAGGAGATAATATCATTTTACAGTCGGATATAGAGCGTGACTACGCTAACTACTTGTTGCAGGGTAATCCTGAAAATCAGGAGGTGAAGTGCTACCTGGTGCAGCAAATGCTCACACAAAAGTTATTATCACAACAAGCAGTGATTGACTCTGTCACTGTTTCTGATGACGAAGTTTCAAATGAAATTGACAGAAGGATGCGTTCTTTCATTCAACGTGCAGGAGGACAAGAGCGTTTAGAGCAATTCCTGAATCGATCCGTATTGCAATATAAAGATGAGATTCGCCCTGACGTGCGCGAGCAACTTATCTCAGACAGGATGCGCGGAAAGATCACCGAGAATATAAACGTAACACCGCTTGAGGTAAAACGTTATTTTGAAGCTATTCCAAAAGATAGCTTGCCTTATTATAATACGGAGGTGGAAGTTGGAGAAGTTGTTATTTATCCAAAGCTCACTAAAAAGGAAAAGGAAAGCTATCGGGACAAAGCTGAGGCTTTACGTGCCCGCATTAAGGCTGGAGAAGACTTTGCTACATTAGCGCGTCTGTATTCCCAGGATCCTGGTTCTGCTTCAGAAGGAGGAGATTTAGGATTTTTCGACCGCACAGTGATGGTGAAAGAATTCAGTGCAATGGCATTTAAACTTAAGCCTGGTGAGCTTTCACCTGTATTCGAGACTGAGCATGGTTTTCACGTATTACAGGTGATGGAGCGCAGAGGTGAGCAAGTACGGGTAAGGCATATCCTGATTAAAATAGAGCCAACCAGCGCTAGTCTTGAGCGTACCAAAGCTAAAATTGACAGTGTTTACAACGACGTAGTTGCTAATAAAATTCCATTCTCTACTGCAGCTTCTTTGTTCTCGGATAATAACGACACGAAGTTCACAGGAGGAATGCTGCTGCATACCGAAGGGGTGCAAAACCGTACAACTTATATCCCTACCGATAAGCTGGATCCGGTTGTTTTCCTTTCTATTGACACCATGAAAGTAGGTTCATATTCCCGTCCTGAAATTTTCACCAGCAGAGAAGGCAAACAAGGTTACCGCTTTCTGTATTTAAAGTCTAAAACCGAGCCTCATCAGGCCAGTCTGGAGAAGGACTTTCCAAAGATCAAGGAGATGGCTTATGCAGATAAATTGAATCGCCGGGTGAGCGAATGGTTTGAAGACAAACGGAAATCCACTTACATCAAGATTGATCCTGAGTTTCAAAATTGTTCAGGGTTAAAAATGTGGGTATCTAGGTAATCAAAGTAGAATGGCATATAACTCAGACAAAGAAGCAATAGATGCACTAAGTGCGTCTTATCAAAAGATCCGTCAGGAAATTGGAAATGTCATTATTGGGCAGGACGAAGTTGTTAAATCAGTTCTTATTTCAATTTTCAGCAATGGCCATTGCTTACTTGTAGGAGTGCCGGGCTTAGCGAAAACGCTGCTGGTACAAACAGTGTCCCAGGTGCTCGACCTGAGTTATAATAGAGTCCAGTTTACTCCGGATTTGATGCCTTCTGATATATTAGGATCTGAAATCCTGGGAGAAGACAGGGCTTTTAAGTTCATCAAAGGTCCTGTTTTCTCCAATATTATTCTTGCCGACGAGATCAACCGTACTCCCCCAAAAACACAGGCAGCTCTTCTTGAAGCAATGCAGGAGAAAATAGTTACGGTAGGTGGTCAGGAATACCCGCTTCCGCAACCGTTCTTTGTGTTGGCCACTCAGAATCCTATCGAGCAGGAGGGTACTTATCCGCTACCAGAAGCGCAGCTCGATCGCTTTATGTTCAACGTTTTCCTGTCATATCCGAGTTTTAAAGACGAGTTGCAGGTAGTGAAAAATACCACTGCCAACAGGAAGATTGAGCTTCAGAAAGTATTGAATGCAGAGGAGATCAAGTTCTTTCAAAAGCTGGTGAGGAATGTTCCTATCACGGATAATGTTTTAGAATATGCAGTTTCTATTGCAGCCAAAACCCGTCCCGGTACTCCCACAGCAACCGATGAGGTCAACCGGTTTTTGAGTTGGGGTGCGGGCCCCAGAGCCTCCCAGTTTTTGGTGCTTGGTGCTAAGTGTCATGCAGCTATTTCTGGTAAATACTCACCAGATATCGAAGACGTGCAGGCAGTAGCAGAGCCCATTTTGCGTCACCGGATTGTTCGCAACTACAAAGCGGAAGCTGAAGGAATCTCTACCGAAGACCTTATCCGACGTCTCCTTTAACAGCCTTTCTTACTTGTGTTTCGCGCAGATCAGATTCAACCGCTGTCGCTTGTTTTCTTTAGAGATTTCTGCGAAGGAGTTAAGATCATTTCTGTTAATGTAGCGGCTTACTTTTGGTAGGGGCGGCTAATCTTGGTTCGTTATGGCAAAGTTGTTAAGCATGCCGTTGATTGAAAAGTTCTGCAGGATTTTTTTATGGGTTCTCGTCTACAGCAGCAACGTAGATTTCAAGGATAACACTCCATTTATATCCTGGCTGAACCTCCCAAACGCGAAGGTAATTGTAAGGCGTTATTTCTCTTCCTTTTACAATGGACGCTTCTCCGGTAGTATAAGCAAGCTCTCCGCTATAGGATCTGTCTGCTCTAAGAGGTTTGGAAGAGGCTCTCAACCCCTGTTTTTGCCAGAACGCTGCAATCGCCTTTTTTCCGATGATAGGCTCTGAGCCTGGAAATAAAAGCCGCGCATCTTCTGCCAGAAATTCGGTATGTGCAATCTTATTATCCGCCTTCTGAACCGTTGCAAATAGTTTGTCGGAGCTTAGAACAATATCCTCACGCTGTTGCAATCGTTCTTGCGAGCGCTGTTTAAGATAGATCTCATTCGGAGGATTTGGGAAGTTTAGAACAGGTTTCGAAGTGGGTTTTTTATGTGGGATGCCCAGGTCTACCGCCAGCTTCCATACTCCTTTGCTATTTTTTTTCCAAACGGATACATACTGACCATAACTGGATATTTCGCTATCAAGATCTTTTCGGTAGTTGAAAGGTCCTGTGGTAAAACCCCAGTCACCGCTCTTAGAAATCTTTGCCCATACCGGTTCCCAATTTAGAATCCCAAGGCTGTCCGACTGCTTCTTATAGTATTCCACGGCCGAAACAGGATTGGGTCTAAAGACGATCGTGCTGTTATCTGCCACTTTCAGGAACGCTTTTTTAAGCCCCTTTTCTTTTGCCAGAGCAGCGAAATAATTTTCAGCAGCCACTATCTGACTGACTTTATCCGGTGCTTGCCCGTATCCTGCATTGGCCAGGATAAGTAGCAAGAATACTTGAATGGAAACTTTCATGGAGGATATGGGGAGCATTCTTCTTTTTAATGCCTGTACGATTATCTGTTCATCTATTAAAACTACTGAATCAGGCGATAAGTATAAAGAGCAATAAAGACGAATTGTTTACGCTGCTTTCAGCATGCAGAAGGGTAGGCCCTCCTGCGAATATTTATCAAGCCTTAGTCCAGGTAGTTCCTTCCTTGCCGTCTTTCAGCTGGATTCCCAGGGCCTGTAGGCCGTTTCTTATTTTGTCTGAAGTCACATAGTCCTTGCTCAGTTTAGCTTCGTGTCTTAGCTGGATGATGAAGTCCATGATGTGACTGATGTCTTCTGTTTGGGCGTGCTCTTCTTTCAGCCCCAGAATGTCAAAGACAAAATCATCCATCAGGGATTTCAGAGCTGCTACATCCTGCGCCGTAGCTGCTGTTTTCCCATCATAAATACTATTGATGATTCGTACTGCTTCGAACAATTCTGCTATCGCTATCGGACTGTTAAAGTCATCATTCATGGCGTCATAGCAACGTTCTCTGATTGCAGCAACGTCTACCTCCGACCGCTCTGATGTCTTCAACTTGCCCAGTAGCCCGTAAGCCGCCATTAGTCGCTTAAATCCTTTGTCCGACGCCTCCAGTGCTTCATTTGAGAAGTCGAGTGTGCTGCGGTAATGTGCCTGCAGCATAAAAAACCGAACGGTCATTGGCGAGAACCCGCGGCTAAGCAATGGATGGCTTCCAGTGAAGAGCTCGTGCGGAAGAAATCCGTTTCCTGCTGATTTTGACATTCGGGCACCATTTACAGTAAGCATATTGGTATGCATCCAGTACTTGGCTGGCTGTGAATGATTGCATGCCTGCGATTGCGCTATTTCATTAGTATGATGGGTAGCTGCGAGGTCCATACCTCCTCCATGAATGTCGAAGGTTTCACCAAGGTATTTACTGCTCATGGCGGAGCATTCAATGTGCCAACCTGGAAAACCCCAGCCCCATGGTGACGGCCAGCGCATAATATGCTCTGATTTTGCTTTTATCCACAGCGCAAAGTCAAGGCGCCCGTGTTTCTCATCCTGTCCACCCAGATCGCGCGTGTTCGCCAGCAGTTCTTCGAGGTTCCGGTTGGTAAGAATAGTGTAGTTGTGGTCTTTACTGTATTTCTCTACATCAAAATACACCGTGCCGTTTTTCTCATAAGCAAAGCCGTTCTCGATGATCTCTTTGATCATTTCAATTTGCTCAGCAATATGTCCGGTGGCGGTAGGTTCAATACTTGGCGGCAGCGTATTAAACAGGTTCATTACATCATGAAATCCGATGGTGTACCGCTGAACAATTTCCATCGGCTCCACCTGTTCCAGCCTTGCTTTTTTAGAAAATTTGTCGTCTCCCTCGTCCCGGTCTCCTTCCAAATGGCCTGCATCGGTAATATTTCTTACGTACCGCACTTTGTATTTTAGGTGCAAGAGGTATCGGTAAATGAGGTCGAAGGAAACGAAGGTCCTGCAATTGCCGAGATGCACATCACTATATACGGTCGGTCCGCAAACATACATCCCCACAAAGGGAGGATTTAGGGGCTCGAATAATTCTTTCTTTCTTGTGAGAGTGTTATAAATAACCAGCTTGTTACTCATGCTGCAAACTTACTAAAATACGCTGATTTACCCTCCGTTCAGGAAATCGTTACTTTAATTCAACATCTGTCCTAACGGGATAATGATCTGAAAGCTTTTCAGCGATAATGATATAATTTTTTACGTCAAAATGGGGAGTCAGGAAAATATAGTCGATCTGGAAATTGGGGAAGTCGCCATTGTAGGTGATACCGAAGCCGCTTCCTTTCTTTCTGAAGCTATTTGACAATCCTTTTGCAATAGTATTTACTGCATAAGAAACAGGTGTATCATTGAAATCACCTGCAATGATGTAGGGCAAGCCGGTGCTGTCTGCATGGTGTTTGAGTAATTCAGCCTGTTCGGCTCTTTTTATGAACGCGTTCTTTAAACGGCTACCGATTCTTTTTGACGATTGAATATCCGTATTGATCTCTTTTACATTTTCGAGGTACTTGTAATCTTCCGGCTGAAAACTGATGGATTGAAGGTGTACATTGTATACCCGAAAGCGCTGTTTTTTGAATTCGAAATCGGTGTAAATTGCTTGATTTGCGGCTTTCGAGTCGGAGAACAAAACCCTTCCCCTGTTTTTAATTTTTAGCTTCGAGAAGATGGCCATTCCATTGGTTTCATAATCGTTACCGTCAGTTTCCTGAATGTAGTAATGATTGCTATTCAGCGCCTCGGTCAGATGCTTACGCATCACGAACTCCCCTTTGCGCCGAGTGTAATATTCCTGAATACAGATAATATCCGGCTGTTCGTTCCGAATCACTTCCAGCATCTGATCCCGGTCTACAGGGTTTCCCGGCTGCTCATTGAACTTCCGGAAATAATGCACATTCCAGGTCATGACCCTTAAAAAGGTATTAGACGATTTTGGTACTCTTATGGCAGTTTCTCCCCGAAAACCGATAGTGCTGGCTAAAAACTTCCAGCCCAGTAGGATAGCTGCCAGCGAGAGCAGCGCTAGCACCGGCTTTCTTACCAGCCAATAGATCAGAAAGACGATATTTATGAGGAAAAAGATAGGGTAGGCCAGCCCAAAGAATGCGATTGGCCAAAAAGTGGAAGGGTCGATAAATGATGCAGAATAAGCAAGTAACAAGCACACAATGGCGGCGACATTGAATGCCAGTATACTTCTGCTAAAAAAACCAATGGATCTTTTTTTCTTCCTGGGCCTCATTTTTTATTGCTGGCTCTGAACAGCTGCTCTTTTTCCTGCTTACTTAAACTATCGTATCCTGATTTAGAAATCTTGTCAAGAATCCGGTCGATTACTTCCTGATCCGGTAGTGCACTGTAACTAGTAGAAGATTTTGCCGGCTCGTTTCTGATCACTTTAAATCGTTTTTCCCTGTTAAATAGCTTACTCCAGTCGCTACCTGCCTGTAAGCGCTTGATAAACACAAAGCCAAGTAGGGCGCCTCCCAGATGCGCTAATGAACCCCCTGAATTTGCACCAGCGATACCGATAACGTCTAAGACTATATAGACAAGGGCCAGGTATTTTAATCTTACCCCACCTATAAGCAACAAGCGTATTTCGTAATCGGGCAGCAGCGTAGCTGTAGCGACGATGATAGCCATTACACCTGCGGAAGCGCCGTGCATCCTGGCCAGAGGGAGATCGTCCTGGTAGACAGGAAAAACGTTATAAAACAGGATATAAAGGAAGGCACCTGCAAATCCTCCTGCGAGGTAGGTAAACGTAAATTGACGGTTATTTAAGAACTCTTCAAAAATTCTTCCCATCCAATATAGCCAGAGCATATTGAACAGGAAATGGAAGAACTCTAGGTGGGTAAACATGTACGTTAGCAGTGTCCAAGGCTTAACTAGCAATGCGGGCAGGTAAGCCGGGAGTCGCAGGTTCTCTACAGCGATGGCAGCAAGTGCAGGAGAAATTCCAAGAAAAGAAACAAGCTTTAGGATGCCAATAACCAGAAATACAATGATATTTATACCAATAAAAAGGTTTAGCCTGCTTCCCGAATGAAGCATTTTTGCCTTCAACTCGTCAACCATTGATCTACTCATAAAAATCCTCCCGGACGTCTTATTCGCCAAAGTTTTATTAATAGGAAACCAAATAGAGCCCCCCCTAGATGAGCGAAATGCGCTACTGAATCTCCCGCAATTTGCTTCACTCCCAGGAAGAGTTCCAGTACAATATAAATTGGGATCAGGTACTTCGCCTTTATTGGCACTGGTAGGAATAGTAACATCAGCTCTGCGTTGGGGAAAAGTAGACCGAATCCGGTAAGTATCCCAAAGATTGCTCCCGATGCTCCAACCATGGGCATCCTATAAATTCCCTGGAGTGTATAATACTCTTCAGGATCTGTTATGCCAGTAAGGGCATAGGCGTCGGGCATAAATTGTCCTGTGATTGAATGAACTTCTATCGCCTGCACCAGCATTTGGAGGACCAGCGCACCTAGTCCCGTTAGTAAATAAAAGTTGAAAAACCTTTTGGAACCCAAGGTGTATTCCAGAGCCGGACCAAAGCTGAAGAGGGCAAACATGTTAAATAGGATGTGCATAAAATTGGAGCTGCTATGCATGAACATGTAGCTTACTACCTGCCAAACTCGGAAATTAGGAGAATGAAAATAATAGACTCCAAAAGTTTCAATCATCCAGTTACTGTCATCCCCCTTGTTGAAGGATAAAGTAGCGATGTAGAAGATAACATTTATGATAAGCAGGTTTTTTACGACCGGCGGTATGTTTGCAAAGGGTGATCCGTATCCGTTCATTTAACTATTTGTTCCCCGTTGAGGCGTTATTTATCGAATTTCTGCAATAGTTCGTCCATGGTAAATGTAATAATTACCGGTTTACCATTTATAGATGAGTTGGGCATCTCACAGGCAAACAACTGATCAATGAGGTTGTTCATTTCTTCCTGCGATAAGTGCGTTCCTGCTTTTATGGCTGCGTTTCTTGCCAGCGTGCGGGCAAGATTGTCCCTCTTATCTAATTTTAATAAAGTGAAATTGTTTTTAAAGCCCTCAATTAGATGCTCCAGCATTTCCACTTCGCTGATATTAGCGCTAATATCAGCAGGAATTCCTTCTACCACAAGCGTATTTTTACCGAATTCCCTTATTTGAAAGCCCAGGGCCTGAATATCCGGCAAGAGTTCTTTCACCAGTTCAAAGTCGACCGGCGAGAGCGTAACGGTTTGCGGAAACAGGCTTTGCTGACTGGCGCCCTGGTGGTTTTCAAGTTGTTGAAGGAAGCGCTCATACAAAACCCGTTCGTGCGCTGCCTGCTGGTCTATCAGCATGAAGCCTGATTTGATCTGCGATATGATGAATCGGTTATGTAGCTGAAAGATCTGCCGTTCGCCTGACTTGCGAGGCAAGGTAGACTCTAGTGCCGAGAGATGAGGCATCTCCATCTGCTGCTGTTCAAAAATCGGAGTTTTTGCAATTTCGTATAGAGAACCCCAATTTTTACTTACCTCCGTCTTATCGTCGCCGAAGTGTTTGGAATAGGGCATGGTGCCTCCGGTTCTTTTTTCACTTTGGAAGGGGTTGAAATCGGGATTGAAGTTTATTTGCGGTGGAACAATCTCCTCCGGGGCCTTTTGGGAAAGCATATGGCTGAAGCTACTTTCCTGATCGAAATCCAGGGTAGGAGTGATGTTGTACTGTCCAAGGGAGCGCTTTACCGCCGAGCGGATAATCGCATAGATGGCTTTTTCGTCCTGATACTTGATTTCCGTTTTGGTAGGATGAACGTTGATGTCAATTTTTGCAGGATCGATATCTATAAAAAGCACATAGAGCGGGTAACTGTCTTCGGGAAGAAGCTCTTCGAAGGCTGTTAATACTGCATGGTTAAGATAAGGGTCTTTTATAAAGCGTTTATTGACGAAAAAGAACTGTTCGCCCCGGGTTTTCTTTGCGAATTCCGGCTTGCCAACATATCCTTTTAGGGTGATAATGGTTGTGTTTTCTTCAACTGGGACCAGCTTTTGGTTGTAAGCGTTCCCGAAAAGGTGTACAATGCGTTGCTTCAGGGTAGCCTTGGGCAGGTGAAACACCTCATTGTTGTCGTGATGAAACGTGAAAAATATCTCGGGATGAGCCAGCGCGACGCGTTGGAACTCGTCGATAATATGCCTTAATTCTACTGAATTGCCTTTCAGAAAGTTCCTTCTGGCTGGTGTATTGTAGAACAGGTTTTTAACAGATATGCTTGTACCTCCCGACGAAGAAACCGGTTCCTGTTTTATTACTTCTGATCCTTCAATACAGATGAGTGTGCCTAGTTCATCTTCATGTCTTCGGGTACGCAGTTCTACCTGGGCAATGGCAGCAATAGAAGCCATCGCTTCTCCACGGAAACCCATGGTCCGAATAGCAAAAAGATCGTCCGCTTTTCTGATCTTGGAAGTGGCATGGCGCTCGAAGCACATACGGGCATCCGTGATGCTCATCCCGCAACCATCGTCAATTACTTGTATCAACGACTTCCCAGCATCCTTGACGATCAGTTGTATTTTCCCGGCACCCGCATCTATTGCATTTTCCACAAGTTCTTTTACCGCTGATGCTGGCCTTTGCACTACTTCTCCTGCTGCTATCTGGTTGGCAACTGAATCGGGTAAAAGCTGAATTATATCTGACAAATCAAAAATCTTAAATAAAACAAAGAGATTTAAGCCCTGGCTGGGGTATAAAGTATCAAAGATAAGAGGATTTTATACTGAACAGTAAGATTGTTACTAAAAGGAAAGGTCCGCTTTAAAAAGAAAATGGCTTGCCTTTTTGATAAGCAAATCGCAGGTGTTGCAGCAGGAAGCCAGTTTTTGCTTAGGAATTGGGCGGGTAAGGACAAAATTGTTGCCGAAAATTTTACACACAATTTGCATAATTGATTTTTTTTCAGCAATTTCAAATTCACAAACACTTAACTATAAACTAATACTGAATTAACCTACTTCTGTACACAGTACAAGTTTAAGCCGATCGGCCTTCCCCCCTCCCGATTTATTACAAGTACTAAGCAAAAAGATGGTATATCAAAGAGCTCAAACTAACCATGCCCGGAGAATCTCCGGGCTTTTTTATTGTATAGGATACGATAGAGCTTCTTACCTGTTTTGGAAGCTCTGTTCGATTCTTATGTTTGTGAAGTAGGTCGTTTTAAGCTTAGGAAATTTGAACCTTACCTGCCTTGAAATACCTGCTCGCTTAAAATTTTCGTTAGATCTATTTCTGGCCTACGTCTATGATAAAAACTTTGAAGAGCATTTTTTTTTCTTTCACAATCGGCGCCATTTTCTTTGCTTTACTGTTTCTTACTTCTGCCAGCAATCCGGTTTTTCCGTCGGGTGATGATTGGTTAAAGCAAATGAAGCAGGTGGAGGCTTCTACTGTTGTCTTAAATAACAAGTCCGGCATCATCCCCGTCCAAAATATCGTGAATAACAGAATAGCTAGCGTCAATATTGGGTCGGCCTATGCTAACGAGTTTGACAGCTTATTGAATAAGTACACTGCGGTGGCGTCAATGAAGGCACCTGACTTTGGGGATGCCCCATCGTTGGATAGATTGAACTCCGATTTGAAGCTCTATAATACGATCATTGTACAGGTCACCGATGCTACCGTAAACGATCACCGCACCCAAGACTTTATCAGGGATTTGGATAAAAGCGAGAACCGGCAGTTGCTGTTGGTACTTTTTGGTAACGTTAGCAGTTTAAAGCACCTCGATGGCATAAGATCGCCGGTAGTCTGGACCTCCATTAATTCGCCAGTGTCAGCTGTGTTTACAGCGCAAGTGCTTTTTGGAGGAGTTTCCGCAACTGCCCGCCTTGCAACTTCTGTCTCGCCGAGGTATACCACCGGGTCAGGCTTCACTACTGCTGCGAACCGGTTGAAGTACACCCTACCCGAGGAAGTTGGGATCAATGGAAGAGTGCTTGAAACGTCGGTGGATAAAATAATGGCTGAGGCTATAACTGGGAAAGCAACTCCGGGTGCTGCGGTGATGGTGGTGAAGGATGGAAAGGTAATTTTCAACAAAGGTTACGGGCATCATACCTATAACAAAGCCGTAGCCACTAAAGCAGATGATATATTTGATTTGGCCTCCGTAACAAAAATTTCGGCTACAACTATTGCGGCAATGAAATTGTATGAGGAGCAGAAGCTGAAGCTGGATACCAACCTGGGTGCATATCTCCCCCTGGCGAGGTCCACTACAAAAAATAGTCTCAGCATCCGACAGTTGATGTTACATGAAGGAGGGCTCACTCCATTTATCCCTTTTTATCAAAGCTTGAAGCCGGCAGATTTCAGGAGGGATTCATCTGAGCTTTATTCTGTGAAAGTGGCGGACAGTTACTATTTGAAACGTAACTATTACGAAGAGGTGATGCTTCCGCGGATGCTGAATACTAAGCTCCAGCCTGCTGGTAAATATGTTTACAGCGACCTGAGCATGTACTTTTTAAAAGAAGCCATTGAGCGTCAGGCGGTAGAGAGGCTGGATCAATATGTGCTGAATTATTTTTATCGCCCTCTGGGAATGCAAACAGCGGGGTTTAACCCACGAAATCGTTTCGACAAGGCACGCATTGTTCCTACCGAGAACGATCTTGTTTTCCGAAAGACATTGTTGGAGGGGTACGTTCATGATCAGGGGGCGGCCATGGCCGGGGGAGTAGCTGGACATGCCGGTCTTTTTGCAAGTGCTAACGACCTCGCTATTCTTTATCAGATGCTTTTGAACGGGGGAACCTATGGCGGGGAGAAGTACTTTTCTCCACAGACGATTCAGCTTTTTACTTCACGGCAATCGTTAACGAGCCACCGGGGGCTGGGCTTTGACCGCTGGAATCCTGAGTCGGGCAACTATCCATCTAATTTGGCGTCTTCCGAGACTTACGGGCATACGGGGTATACCGGCACTTGTGTCTGGGTGGATCCTAAACACCAGCTCATCTATATATTTTTAAGTAACAGAGTTCATCCATCGGTAACAAATAAATTATCGTCTATGAGGATAAGGCCTCGTATCCAGGATGCTATCTATGAAGCGATACAAGCGGGCGGGAAGAAGCTTTAACTGGCTTAAATGAACAGTCGAGAGTTCCTCTGCTTATAAAAGAATTGACGGGAAGAAAACAATCTCTTCACAAAAATCGTGTTTCTTTGTGCTATGAAGATAGGAATAGTTTGCTATCCCACTTTCGGTGGAAGCGGCGTGGTTGCCACAGAGCTGGGCAAAGCGCTCGCTAGTAATGGTCATCAGGTACATTTTATCACTTACAGCCAACCCGCCCGCCTCGATTTCTTTTCTGAAAATCTGTTTTATCACGAAGTTTCTGTATCTAACTACCCCCTGTTCGACTACAGTCCGTACGAGGTGGTGTTAGCTAGTAAGCTGGTAGATGTGGTTCGATATGAGAAACTCGATATCCTTCACGTACATTACGCTATTCCGCATGCTTCTGCAGCCTTTATGGCCAAACAGATTCTTGCTACCTATGGCATCCACATTCCGGTGGTTACTACGCTTCATGGCACAGATATCACTTTGGTTGGCCGCGATGCCACGTTCAATCCTGTTGTTACTTTTTCGATTAATCAATCGGACGGGATAACCTGTGTTTCTGAGGATTTAAAGAGAGCCACTTACGAACATTTCGATGTGTATAAAGACATCAAAGTGATTCCCAACTTCATCGACCTGACCCGTTTCAGCCTAAAGAAAAAAGATCACTTTAAGAAAGCAATAGCTCCAAATGATGAACTTATCATGGTTCATACTTCTAACTTTAGAAGGGTAAAGCGATCTACCGATGTTATCCGGATATTTAAGAAAGTGCAGGAGAAAGTTCCATCCAAGTTATTGATGGTTGGAGACGGCGAGGATCGGGGAAATTGTGAACAGCTGTGCCGTGAATTTCAGATCTGCGACCATGTCAGGTTTTTGGGAAAGCAGGAAGCTGTTGAAGAAATTCTTTCTGTTGCCGACCTGTTCTTGATGCCTTCAAATACGGAGAGTTTCGGTCTGGCGGCGCTGGAAGCCATGGCTTGTAAAGTACCTGTAATTTCCACGAATGCCGGCGGTCTACCAGAACTGAATGTTCAGGGTGTAACCGGATTCTTGAGTACGGTAGGGGACGTAGAGGATATGGCCAAGAACGCCATTTATATCCTGGAGGATGCAGAGCGGTTGGAGAAATTTAAGGAAAATGCACTTGCAAGGGCCAAGGAGTTCGACCTGAGTTTGATACTTCCATTGTACGAGCAGTACTATAAGGAAGTACTTGACGCAACTCTGGTTTAGATCTTTGTAAATTTCAAACAAACAGGCGAACCTACTTCAATTCTTTCTCCTGTATCTGACAATAGTCCTGTTGCTTTGTCTCGCTTAAAGATTACGATCGTATCGCTATTTTGATTGGCGGCAAGTAAGTAATTTCCATCGGGGCTGATTGCAAAATTTCGTGGAGCGCGTCCCAGCGTCGGCTGCCTCCCAACTGCTGTAAGTTTTCCATCTTTCTGGTTTATCTTGAATATAGCGATATCGTTTGCGTCATCTCTGTTCGAGCTGTAAAGGAAGTTTCCGTCAGGAGAAACATGAATATCAGCCGCCCAGCGTCTGCCATTGTAACCTTCAGACAAGCCGGAAATATTCTGGATTTGAGTCAGACGACCCTTGTCGTAACTGAAGGCCGTCACATTGCAGGTTAGTTCTTGTACCGAGTAGGCAAACTTCCCATTGGGGTGAAAGTCGAAGTGCCGCGGTCCGTTACCCGCTTCCACTGCAAAAAAACCGGGATCAGCCTCTGACAAAGGCTCCTTCCTTTTCGGATTGTAGCTGTAGATATTAATTTTATCCGTACCTAAATCACTCACAAGTAAAAAATCTTCTTTTGGGGAGAGGACAGTTGAATGCACATGCGGTTTTTCTTGCCTCTCCTTATTTACGCTGTTTCCCTGGTGCTGAATTACCTGAACGGCATCTCCTAAAGATCCATCCCCAAGAATTGGAAGCGCAGAAAAATTGCCTCCCATATAATTTCCAACAAAAACGTGATTATTGTTTTTGTTTACCGAGACATAGCAGGGCGAGTCGCCGTTGGAGGGCTTTTTATTGAGCAGTAGTAGTGCGCCTGACTTAGGATCGAAAGAAAAAGCCGTAACGCCGCCTTGTCCTGGTCCGGCTTCATTCACTGCGTAAACATGTTTGTTATTGTCCGTTACACAGAGATAAGAGGGATTATCAATGCCGGTGGCTTTGTTTTTATAGCTTGCCTTTCCTGTCCTCTCATCAAATTCGTACACATAGATTCCTTCACTTTTGCCGCTCTTCGTATAGGTGCCAATAAGTAAATTGAGTTTTTGTGCCTGTGCTTCTGCCATTGTAAATAGTATAGCGGATAAACAGAAAAGTCTATTTATAGGTTTCATGCGGTTGGTCTAAATAGGAGTAGCAAGATAAGCATTAAAATCGCTTATGTTGAATTATGTAAAGGGCAGGAATGAAAAAAGCTCCGAAAGGAGCTTTATATTTTACTTGATCAAGTGCTTTAACTGAATGATTTCTTTTTCCTCGAGATATCTCCAACGGCCTCTTCCCAGGTCTTTTTTGGTAAGATTGCCGTATACCACACGATCCAGTTTTACTACGTCATAACCCAGGTGTTCAAAAATCCGGCGTACAATCCGGTTCTTTCCGCTATGGATCTGGATGCCTACTTCCCGCTTACTGCCTCCCTGGACATAGCTTAGAGCGTCTGGTTTAATTAAACCATCTTCTAATTCTAATCCATACTCAATTTTATTGAAATCGCCCTGAGTCAGGTTTTTATTCAACTCTACGTTGTAAATTTTGGTCACATTGTTTCTGGGGTGTGACAGCTTTTCTGCCAAATCGCCATCATTGGTCATTAGCAGGAGCCCGGTTGTATTCCGGTCCAGTCTTCCCACAGGATAAATACGTTCGCGGGAAGCTTTTTCCACTAAATGCATAACTGTCCTACGTTCCTGGGGATCATCGGTAGTTGTGATATAATCCTTCGGCTTGTTTAGCAGAACGTAAACCATTTTCTCCCGCTTCAGCGTTTCTCCGTTGTATCGGATTACATCTTTCGCTGGATCAACCTTATAGCCTAACTCTGAAACTACTTCCCCATTTACCGATACTACACCTGCTTCGATAAGTTCGTCTGCCTTCCTTCTGGAGCAGATGCCGGCGTTAGCAATATATCTGTTTAAACGAATCAGGCCATCATCTTTAGCTGCCGGACTCGCTGCTTTCTCCCTGTTGTCCGTTCTTGGTCTGTCTCCCTGAATCCGTTTCCGGTTTTCTGGTCTGTTTCCATACCTTTTCTCACCGGGCGCTCTTTCGTTTCTATCTTCGGATGTACGTCTTCTCGCTGGTCTGTCTCCGGCATCCTTATCTCTGTCAGGTCTGAACCCTTTCTTCTCGAAAGGACGGTCTGAACGTTTTTCAAACCCTCTTTCTTTCCCCTCAAACGGCTTTTTGCCATAAGGCCGGTCGCTTCCGGATCGATCATTGCTTCTGTCTCTGTCCGAGCTGTACGGTTTTCTTTCCGCTGATCCGAATTCTGATCCTCTCTCTCTGTTCTCAAATTTTTTCTTTCCAAACGGACGATCGTTTCCAGGTTGGCCTCCGAAATTTCTTTCAGATTTATTCCCGCTTCCCGGTTTGTTTGAGCGGCTTTTGAAGGAGTTGCCTGGGCGTTCCCCAAACATTTTCTTCTTTTCGCTGTTTGATCTTTCCGGTTGTTCGTTATTTGAACGGCCCTGAAAACGATTGTGTTTAAAGGATTTGTCTTCGCGACTGTTCCTGTTGTTTTTATCTGACATGATTCGTTTGGTAACCTCTCTAAAATGGGGTGCAAAGTTAGCGATTTAACATCATAAATACTGAATGTGTTTTGAGTTTATTTCGGCCTATTGAAGAATAAAGGAAAGATCTAAAGCGCTAATAATGAGTGTGTAATGTGTAAGTGTTTGGTTGTTAAGTATATATTCATTATCTTTGAAATCTTTTTTTGTTTAACTTAAAGAAGAGAACGCATGATTAAGAAACATTTAATCGCGTGTTCGGGGATGCTTTTAATAATGATTTCAGCTAAGCTGTTGATCTATAAGTCTCCCGAATCCCGCGTAAATTCGTTTCCACAAACGGTGGATATCCCTTCAAAAGAAGAAGAAACAGAAGAGCCCTCTCCCTCAAAGTCCCGCCTCTCATCCCTTGAATTTGCTAATGAAAGTCTGCCGCATAAGGACGCCAAAGTAGCGTGGAAGATGCAATACTTTCTGAAGGCGCACAGTTATCACAAAACCCATACTAACGAGTTGCATAAAAAAGCATCGAGGTGGTTTCCGGTAATTGAGCCTATCCTCAAGGTTTATGGTATTCCGTCCGACTTCAAGTATGTGCCGCTTGTTGAGAGTGGCTTTGCCAGCGGTACTTCACATAAAGGAGCTGCAGGATATTGGCAGTTCATGCCAGGTACGGCGCGTACGTACGGACTGACAGTGAACGGGAGTATTGACGAACGTCTTAATATTCGTAAGTCGACGATAGCAGCGTGCAAGTATTTGAGAGCTTTGTACAAGGAATTTAACAACTGGACGCTGGTGGCTGCTGCGTACAATGTTGGCGAGAATACGATCAAGAGGGAGATGTATCGCCAGAAAAAGTCCAGTTATTACAAGATGAGGCTGAATAGGGAAACAGCTACCTACGTTTACAAGCTCATTTCGATGAAAGAGATTATTGAGAATCCAACGAAATATGGCTATGTAAGCAGGAGCAAGAGTCTGCTTGCCCGTCGGGAAGATCCTAACCTGACGCAGGAAAAATACATTAATCCGCAGGTGGAAAAAGCGGCAATCGAAGCGCTATCTGTCCTAAGCAACTAAAACACTAAAAAGGCTGATTTTGATCAGCCTTTTTACTTTGTGAAGATGCAGTTTTCCAAACAAATTGTAATCTTTATCCCTTATTTTTCTACGTGTCTGATATGAATACAAATACTCCCGATTTAGGTGAGCAAAGTGAGGTGGAGGTTTATGGTGCGCGGGTACATAATCTAAAAAATATTGACGTATCGTTTCCACGGAATAAACTGGTGGTAATAACTGGTCTGAGTGGAAGTGGAAAGTCTTCCCTGGCTTTCGATACCATCTATGCCGAGGGGCAGCGTCGCTACATGGAAACGTTCAGTGCCTATTCCCGTCAATTTTTGGGGGGGATGGAACGGCCTGACGTAGACAAGATATCGGGGCTTAGTCCCGTGATCGCTATCGAACAAAAAACGACGTCCAAAAATCCGAGGTCTACGGTCGGTACCATTACCGAAATTTACGACTTCATGCGCCTTTTATACGCCAGGGTGGGAGAGGCCTATTCTTACGTCACTGGTGAGAAAATGCAACGCATGTCTGAAGATCAGATGCAGCGCACTATTTTAGAGCAGTTTGATGGGAAAGCCATAAATGTGTTGGCGCCAGTAGTAAAAGGAAGAAAGGGCCACTACCGGGAGTTATTTGAGCAAATCAGGAAACAGGGTTATCTGAAGGTACGGGTAGATGGCGAAATCCTCGATCTGGTACCTAAAATGCAGGTAGACCGATACAAAATCCACGACATCGAAATGGTGGTTGATCGATTGGTGGTGAGTGAAAAAGATAGAAAACGTCTTCATAGCTCTATTCAGACCGCATTGAAAACCGCAAAGGGGATTATCAAAATCGTCGATCAGGATAATAAAGAGTTTTTCTTCAGTAAATACCTCATGGATCCCGTTTCCGGGATTTCGTATGACGAACCACAGCCGAATACCTTCTCGTTCAATTCACCCTATGGAGCCTGCGAAAAGTGTGATGGGCTCGGTTATATCTTTGAAGTTGATGAAAGTTCCGTCATTCCCAACCCAAAGCTTAGTATCATTCAGGGAGGATTAGCGCCACTTGGTGAGTACCGGGAAACATGGATGTTCCAGGTGTTGAAGGCGCTGGGTAAGAAGTATGATTTCTCACTGTCGGCTCCGCTCGAAAAGCTTCCAAAAGAAACTTTGAACATTATTTTGAACGGTACAGAGGATATTATCACCGTCCCGGTGGAGTACAACAAGTGGAATGTTCAAAATTACCAGATCAACTTTGATGGCATCATCAAGATGCTGGAGGAGCAGGCTGATCGCAAGGGCGATGGAGCGGTTGAAGATATGGAGGGGTTTCGTGTTGTAAAGCGTTGTCCTGTTTGTGAAGGGGCAAGACTAAAACGTGAGTCGCTACATTTTAAGTTTGACGGTAAAAATATATTCGAGCTGGCAAGTATGGACATATCCAGACTCGCCGAGTGGTTTGAAGGAATTGAGGATAGGCTCTCTGAGCGGCAAAATGTAATTGCAAGGGAGATTCTGAAGGAAATCAGAGCCAGGATAGGATTTCTACTTGATGTAGGCTTGAATTACCTTACACTAGATCGCACCGCGAAAACACTTTCGGGAGGTGAAGCACAGCGGATACGCCTCGCAACACAAATTGGTTCGCAGCTGGTAAACGTGTTGTACATATTGGATGAGCCAAGCATCGGACTGCATCAACGGGACAACGCCAAGCTGATCAGTGCTTTGAAGAATCTGCGGGATATAGGCAATTCGGTGTTGGTTGTGGAGCACGATAAAGACATGATCCTCGAGGCAGACCATGTAATCGACATGGGGCCTGCAGCCGGTGTTCATGGCGGAGAAGTGGTAGCTGAAGGATCGCCGGAAAATATTTCTAAGGCCTCCACGTTGACAACGGCCTATCTGAGTGGAGAAAAAGATATAGCGGTTCCGGCAGAGCGAAGAAAAGGGAATGGCAAGTCCTTGGTATTGAAAAATGCGACGGGCAATAACTTAAAAAACGTTTCGGTAGAATTCCCGCTGGGCAAGTTTATTTGCATTACCGGAGTTTCCGGAAGTGGAAAATCGAGCTTAATTGCCGAGACCTTATATCCCATTCTTAACCATCATTTTTTCCGTGCCAAGAAACAGCCCCTTCCATACAAAGAGATTGTTGGACTGGAGCATATTGATAAAGTAATTGAAATAGACCAAACACCGATTGGAAGAACTCCGCGGTCGAATCCATCTACGTATACAGGCGTTTTTTCGGATATACGTGCCCTGTTTGTTCAGCTTCCTGAGGCAAAGATCAGGGGCTATAAGCCGGGAAGGTTCTCTTTCAACGTAAAGGGAGGCCGCTGCGAAACCTGTCAGGGAGCCGGGATGAAAGTGATTGAAATGAACTTTCTGCCGGATGTTCAGGTGCCTTGTGAGGAATGTCAGGGTAAGCGCTACAATCGGGAAACTCTAGAAGTACGCTACCGTGGAAAATCGATCAGTGACGTGCTTGACATGAGTATCGAGGAAGCGGTTGAGTTTTTTGAACCCATTCCTGCAATCTACAGGAAGATCAAAACCTTGTTTGACGTTGGGTTGGGCTACATTAAGCTGGGGCAGTCGTCTACTACCTTGTCGGGTGGAGAAGCGCAACGGGTAAAGCTGGCAACGGAGCTGTCTAAGAAGGATACGGGGAAAACTTTCTATATTCTGGATGAGCCTACTACCGGGCTTCACTTTGAGGATATCAATGTCTTGCTGGGTGTGCTTAACCGGCTGGTAGATCATGGAAATACGATTCTTGTTATTGAACACAACCTGGATGTAGTAAAGGTGGCTGATTGGGTGATTGATCTCGGCCCGGAAGGAGGAGCAGGGGGCGGTCAAATCCTGTTTTCAGGAACCCCTGATGATCTGGTAAACGTATCGGAAAGCCATACAGGCAAATTCCTTAAAATAGAGATGGAACGGTAAACCATGGCCTATGAAAAACCTCCTTACAGCAGCACAGATTCGTCAAGTTGACGAACAGACGATCCACAACGAGCCAATCGGTTCTATTGATTTAATGGAACGCGCTTCTGCTGCGTTTGTAAAGGTTTTCTGCTCTCGCTACCCCGACACGGATGCGGCCATTTCCATCTATTGCGGAACGGGTAATAATGGAGGTGATGGATTGGCTATCGCGAGGCTGCTACAGCGCCAGAGATTTTCAAACCTGAATGTGAAGATCGCAAGATTTTCGTCCAGGACAACCGCAGACTTTGACGAGAATTATCACAGATTACAAGCTGCGGGTATCCCCATTTTGGAACTTACTGAGGATGACACTCTCCCTGTGGAAAACAGCCCTATAATCATTGATGCTTTACTTGGCTCAGGACTGAATAAAGAATTAGGAGGTGCCTGGAAGGAGTTGGTAATTTGGCTAAGAAGTCTCAACAGAACGGTTGTTGCAGTAGATGTTCCTACCGGACTGCGTAGCGATGGAACCATCGGAGAAAAGGATGTAGCCATCTCTGCAGACCTCGTGATTACCTTTCAGCGACCCAAGATAAATTTTCTCCTTCCTGAATCTGAACGATTTGTCAAACAGTTCGAAGTAGTCGATATTGGCCTTGATGAGGCATTCATCCAATCGCTCGATACTCCTTATGCGATTTTTACCGACGACGATTGCAAGAGCCGACTCAAAACACGCTCTTCTTTTAGTCACAAAGGGACGTTTGGACATTCCCTTGTTGTTGCCGGTTCGGCTGAAACAATGGGTGCTGCTTTGCTTTCCGCCGAGGCCTGCCTTCATGCCGGCTCTGGCTTAACCACTGCCTGTATCCCTGCTGAGGGATTGACTGCATTGAATGTTAGAGTGCCGGAAGTTATGGCCGCAATCAGGATGAATGGGATGCTGCCTGAAGATCTTGATTTACAAAAATACGATGCTTTGGGAGTAGGGCCGGGTCTGGGCACCAACAGTCAAAGTAAATCTCTTTTCGAGCGTCTCTTGAAAGAGTATCAGGGGCCGGTGGTACTTGATGCTGACGCCTTAAACCTCTTATCCTACAACTATGAACTGATGGCGCTTTTACCTGAAGGCGCAGTGCTAACCCCCCATGTAAAGGAATTCGACCGGCTGTTCGGAAAGCACGAAACCTGGTGGGAGCGATTGCAAACCGGTATAGATCGTGCTACTACCCTTAGATGCACCATCGTACTAAAGAACCGGTACACAATAGTCTTCACACCTGAAGGTAGATGTATTTTCAACCTTTCAGGAAGCCCGGCAATGGCGACAGGGGGAATGGGGGATGTGTTGACGGGCATAATAACGGCCTTCCTGGCGCAAGGATATTCGCCGGAAGACGCTGCTTTACTTGGCGTATTTTTGCACGGAAAGACCGGGGAGGACTTGGCAACAACTATGGGGGTGACGCCAGCCGCATTAGTAGCGACTAGCATCGGTAAGACCATTAAAAAATATAGCAGAAGCTGAGCATGATTCGAAGAGGCTGACTTGCGGGCGCTCAGACGATCTTAAAAAACAAGTTATTGCATGTCGAAAAGATGCTTTTCTGCATGGTAAGAAGAACGAACCAGCGGTCCGCTTTCTACATACTTAAAGCCCATTTTCAAGCCTATCTCCTGATATTTAGCAAACTGATCCGGGTGAATCCAGTCAATTACCGGATGATGGTTCTTTGTTGGTTGGAGATACTGGCCCAAGGTCAGGATATGGACGCCGGCATTTGCCAGGTCCTGCATTGTTTCTACGACATCTGCTTCGGTTTCACCAAGACCTAGCATTATTCCTGACTTAGTACGTAAACCAAATTCCGAAATTCGTTTCAACGCTTCCAAGCTCCTGTCGTACTTCGCCTGAATTCTTACCTCGCGGGTAAGCCTTTTTACGGTCTCGATATTGTGCGAAACTACTTCAGGCCGTTCCTCGCAAACGCGGTACAAGTTTTCCCAAATTCCTTTAAAGTCGGGGATTAGGGTTTCCATCGTAGTGCCTGGGCTCTCCCGTCTTACTGCTTTAATTGTTTCGGCCCAAATGGTGGAGCCCCCGTCTTTCAGATCGTCTCTGTCTACCGAGGTGATTACCGCATGTTTTACATTCATCAATTTGATTGAATTGGCTACACGATTCGGCTCGTCCAAATCCACCGCCAGTGGTCGGCCGGTGGCAACCGCACAGAAAGAACATGAACGGGTACAAATGTTTCCAAGAATCATGAAGGTAGCAGTACCTGCGCCCCAGCATTCCCCCATGTTCGGGCAGTTTCCGCTTTCGCAGATGGTGTGCAGCTTATGCTCGTCTACCAAGCCTCTAACATGTGCATATTCTTTCCCGACAGGTAGTTTAACCCGTAACCAGTTGGGTCGGCGTTGTGTCTGGTTAGCAGGGATAACCGGCAATTCAATCATAGTACAAAAATATAGTTTAGTTGTGAGATGTGGGAGTATTGCGGGGATAATTTGACATCTAGGTGTTTTGGAACCTGAAGGAGCCAGCGAAGAGGCGCTCCGGATTCCCACTTATAGTCTTTTCATCCATTTTGATCGCGATAATTGCTTACTTTTCTACTTTTGAAAGAAAATCTGATTTTGAATGGCAACTTCACAAGTAACTTATTTAGGAGACCTGCGGACGGAAGCAACGCATCTGCAGTCGGGCGAAAGGATTATCACGGACGCTCCTGTCGACAACAAGGGCCGGGGCGAAGCTTTTTCACCAACTGACTTACTTGCAACGTCATTGGGTAATTGCATGCTGACAATCATGGGTATTGCAGCAAGGGAACGTGGAATTAATATTGACGGTACAACCTGTTCTATTACCAAGATTATGGCAGCTGACCCGCGTCGGGTAAGCGAAATTCACGCAGAGATCGACTTTTCAGCCAACTATTCGGAAAAGGAGCGAAGCATCCTCGAGCATGCTGCCAGAACCTGTCCCGTTTTTTATAGTCTGCATCCCGAGATCAAAAAGGAAATCAAATTTAACTATCCGGTCGCCTAACAACCGGATAGTTGAATTTTTAGGAGTTTACCGTCATTTGTTCTGCAGCTTCTTCTGCAGAGATCTCTCCGTGGGAGGATTCAAAAATGCACTCCCCGTCTTTGATCAGCAGCAGTTGCGGCGACTCATGAGGTACTTGAAAAATGTCGGCAATTGAGTTGGAAATGTTCCTGTGGTTAAGCAGATCCAGGAAGTATACTGGAGTTTCTTCAGGCAAACTATCCCACTCAAACTCAAACTTTTTCTTTGCCATAAAGCTAATAGAGCAACGAGTACTATGCTTAAAAATGATGCTGAAGCCAGCAGCCGATTTAATCTCGTTAAGTTGCTCGATACTTTCTAATGATATCCAATTCATAATTTTATTGATGAGACCGACAGCCAATACTATTCCAAAATCACCTGCACATTTTGCTGCCAGCCCGGTTTTTCATAGCAGGTATTAAAAAATTACGCTCTTCTTGGCTTTGGGTAAGAATTGTAGGCGGGACACATTTTTGATGAACAAGACTCAAAAACGGTCGCTACAGAAATTAGAAGAAGTAACGCTATTGCAACTCTTTTCATAACGAGAATAAAATTATTAAAAAATTCTAATTGAATACGTTAAGCCTGTGTAATAAGTTACAGGTTATGTTGAAGTTCTGACATCAGGATGGCGGTTGCCGCAGCTTCTTCGCCTTTGTTTCCATGTTTGCCTCCAGCGCGCTCCTGTGCTTGCAACAAGTCATTGGTAGTAAGCACACCGAAAACTACTGGTTTATTGTGCTTTATACCCACATTGGTGATGCCGTTTGCTACTGCCGCGCAGATATAGTCAAAGTGAGGAGTTTCTCCCTTAATAACACATCCCAGGCAAATAACAGCATCCAGATTTTGCTTGCTTAATAAAATGTCAGCACCGGCAGTAAGCTCGAAGCTGCCTGGAACGGTAACAGAAATAATGTTATCTGGATTAGCCCCTTGCTTTAAAAGTAAATCGTAAGCTCCCTGGTAGAGGGCTCCCGTTACCTCGTAATTCCATTGGGCCATTACAATGCCGAAACGATAGGAAGCAGCAGAAGGGATAGTAGTATGAGAAAAGTCAGAAAGGTTCTTTAAGTGAGTTGCCATGGGTCAAAAATAAAAATGGTTACCTAAAATATTGGTAACCATTATCGAGGAAGGGTAATTGCAAAGTAAAAATTATTGGCGTGCTTTTGCACGAGCAATGTAAGCATCTACCAAAGCAGCTTCCTGGCTTTGAGGATACTCTTTCTTGATTTTCTCATAAGTATCAGCAGCGGCTTTGAAATCCTTTTGCTCCTCGTACACAAGTCCTAATTTCTTTAGGTACAAAGGAGTTGTAAATGAATTAGATGCTTTGTCTGCTGCTTTTTTATAAAAGTTGATTGCGTCGCCGTATTGCTTTAATTCCACGTAAGCATCACCCTGCATGCCTAATACCAGCGGGTCGATTACCGGGCTGCCGGTGCTGCTGTAGTTACCCAGAGCTTCCAGTGCTTTTTTGAATTCGCCTTTTTGAAGATAAAGTCCTCCAAGATATGCGTTAGCAAGATTTGCAGATTTTGTGCTCGAATATTCTTCAGCAATGGTTTCAAAACCCGGGAAAGAACCGTCCCCTTTAATAGCTCTGTCAGCCAAAGAGTCAACGCCAACGTACTCTTCTGCTTTGTACATTGCATTTTGCGCTTTCTCAGCCCGCGGTGCTAAATAGAATTTCTGATACCCGAAGTACAACAGTATCAGGGCAATGATAGCGCCTCCGATTATTGTTAGACTTTTACTGTTTTCCTGTACAAAATTTCCTGATTTGCCTGGTGCAGGCTCTGGGTTAGTAATGGTATCGTTTTGATTTGTCGCCATTTGCGTTTATTAAAGTCTGCAAAAATACAGTTTTCAGAGTTTCTGTCAACCCCCTAGCTTTAAATAAAAATCCTGAAAAACGGAAAATGAGCTTTACCTTTGCAAAGCTATATGTGGCTGCAGAAGTTATCCGTACTTAATTTCAAAAATTATCCCGAAGCTGAACTCGTTTTCTCTCCAACTGTAAACGCTTTTACCGGCGATAATGGTGCGGGTAAAACTAATTTACTAGACGCTATCCACTACCTTTCTCTTTGTAAAAGCTATTTTAATCCCATTGATTCTCAGCAGATAAGACAAGGGGAAGAGTTTTTTATGCTGCAGGGAGTGTTCGATAAGGATACGGTGGAGGAGGTGATCTCCTGCTCCCTTAAAAAGAATCAAAAGAAACAGTTCAGGAGGAATAAAAAGGAGTATCAACGGCTTGCAGACCACATCGGTTTATTTCCGCTGGTGATGATCTCCCCTTACGATATCAGTATTATTATCGAGGGAAGCGAGGAGAGAAGACGGTTCATCGATAATGTGATTTCGCAAACGGATAATCATTACCTCGATGAGCTGATCGCCTATAATAAGTCTTTACAAAACCGGAATGCCTTGCTCAAGAAGATTTCCGAGACGGGGAAGTACGATCCGGATCTGCTGGATATATACGATGAGCAACTGATTGCTTCCGGCACGAGGATCTTTGAGAAGCGCAAATTGTTTATGGATGCATTCCTTCCGGTTTTCAATAAGCATTATCAATACCTAAGCGAGGAGGCAGAACAGGTAGAATTGGTATACGATTCCCTGCTGCTAACGGAAAATTTTGGAAGCCTGCTCAAGCGTTCAGTGGAGCGGGACCGAGTGCTGGAACGTACTACTGCCGGTATTCATAAGGATGACCTTACTTTCAGCATACACGGGATGCCGATGAAGAAGTTTGGTTCGCAGGGGCAGCAAAAATCTTTTCTGATTGCCTTGAAGTTAGCTCAGTATTCGTTTCTGCAATTGAAAAAGGGTTTCAAGCCACTACTATTGCTGGACGATATTTTCGACAAGCTGGATGATAAGCGGATCCAGAAGCTAATGCAGATGGTTTCCGCAGATGATTTTGGCCAAATTTTTATTACTGATACCAGCAGGAGCAGAATTCAGCGAATTTTTGAAGGAATAGGAGTAGAGGTGAGTATCTTTGAAGTTCAAAAAGGAACGATAAAATGAGTCGCAGCAGAACCAATGACAAGACCTTGAAGGAAGCAATCGAACAGATGCTGCAGGTATATAAATTAAAGCGCCGCTTTGATGAGACTTCCCTGGTTTCGGCCTGGCCCGAGTTGATGGGAAAAGCGGTAGCTAATCGAACTTCTCAGCTTTATATACGCGACCGTAGATTATATATTCGGCTTGACTCTGCTGTGTTGAAAAATGAGTTGGTGATGATCCGTTCTCAGATCCTTGATAAGTTGAATGAACGGGCTGGTTCAAAAATACTTGACGAAATCGTATTTATGTAGTGCTGGGCTGCCAGCAGTCGAGACATTAGCATGTTGATCTGGGGTTGCGTTAGGGATTGAAGTGGAAAGCCCGGAATGAAGGGTAAGCATGTGGGCGGTATGAGGACTTGCAACGAAAAGCCCGGCGCTGCGTGCGAAGGTTCGGAAAGGGAAGCAGGGCAACGCCCTAATTACCTTCGGAAGAACCGCTGTCAGCATCGAAACACTGACAGCGGTGGAAAATTAAAATCTTTCGAAAGCAGAGAAGAAGAAGTTGCCTTCGATCTCAGCATTCTCATCAGAGTCAGATCCGTGAACAGCATTTGCTTCGATAGACTCCGCATATTTGTTACGGATAGTACCTTCTTCAGCTTTTTTAGGGTCTGTCGCACCAATTAGCTTACGGAAGTCTTCCACAGCGTTTTCTTTCTCAAGAATTGCAGCCACGATTGGGCCGGAAGTCATGAAAGAAACCAGATCAGCGTAGAAAGGACGCTCTTTGTGAACCGCGTAGAAAGCTCCTGCTGTTTCTGCTGTAAGGTGGATATATTTCATTGCGATGATTTTGAAACCACCTTTGATAATATCATTTAAAATAGCGCCAGTGTGTCCGTTTTGAACAGCATCTGGTTTAATCATTGTAAAAGTTCTGTTAGTTGCCATCGTTTTTCTTAAAATCGGTGCAAAAGTAGAGATTTTTTTTAAAGCCTGATGTTAATTAATTAATGTGTTCATGCCGTAGGTTAGCGTACGATAGACCGAAACCAGCTGAACGTATCCCTAATATTACTATTCCGTTATCTGATTTTGTAAGCCAAAGGTTTTTAATAGCTTTGCATTCTTCGAAAAAAGATGCAGGAGTTAACTACGTTAAAGGAACTATTAGCGCATCCGCGGCATATAGTAATTACCACCCATCATAAACCAGATGGAGATGCGATGGGTTCTTCGCTTGGCTTGTATAATTTTCTGATTCAGAAGGGACACCATGTGAAGGTTATTACTCCTACTGATTACCCGATTTTTCTACATTGGCTTCCTAATAATCCTGAAGTGATCATCTTCACTGAAAAAGGAGAAGAAAGTAAAAAGTTGGTTCAGGAGGCTGACCTTATTTTTTGTCTCGACTTCAATACGCTTAGCAGGATCAATGAACTGGGAGAGATTGTCAGGGAGGCAAAGGCGAAAAAAGTAATGATCGATCATCACCTGGAGCCGGAAGATTTTGATGATTTCAGGCATTGGACGATAAATGCCTGTGCTACTGCTCAGCTGGTATATGACTTTATTGCCAATGTTTTACAGGAGCCCCAACTAATTAATAAGGATGTGGCCACCTGTCTTTATACAGGGATCATGACAGATTCTGGTTCGTTCCGCTTTCCAACTACGACACCGGAAGTGCATCATATCGTTGCAGATCTTATTTCCAGAGGTGCCGAAAACTGGAAGATTCATCAGTTGGTATACGATAATTTCTCGGAGAATCGTCTTAGGTTTCTTGGTCACTGCCTTTTAAATAAATTAGAGGTGCATGCGGAATTTAATACTGCAATTATCGTTGTATCTCAGCGGGAGCTGCAGGAGTATGGAATTTCAACCGGCGATACCGAAGGTCTTGTCAATTACGCGCTTACTATCAACGGTATCCGGCTGGCGGCGCTAATTATTGAACGGACCGACAAGGTGAAATTATCGTTACGGTCAACAGGAGATTTTCCGGCTAATGAGATTTGTAAGAAATACTTTAATGGCGGCGGGCACAGAAACGCGGCCGGTGGACAATCCGATAGAAAGCTTTTAGAGGTAGTTTCGGATTTTAAAGCTATTTTGCCAGAGTATAAGAGTCTATTACTAGTATAAAAATTAACCAAAAGAATGAACCCTTGTAGAAGGGACTATTTATTTAACAACAAATTATTGAAATGAAAAAAAACTTAATTGTTTTAGGATTTGCAGTGCTTGCGTTTGCAAGTTGTAAGCAATTTAAAAAAGGGGAAGGGGATTTGCAGTACATTATCCATGAGGATAAAGATGGTGCTACTATAAAAGAAGGCGATTTTATTGCCCTTAAGGCAATTCAAAAAACAGAAGAAGATTCTGTTTTATACAGTTCTTTCGATTTTGACCGTCCGGCATTTCTTGTTCAGCAGAAATCTGCTTTCAAGGGAGACTTATATGCTGGCTTGGCAATGCTTAGTGAGGGAGACAGCGCTACTTTCAAGATTAATCTTGATTCTATGCAGGCCAAAATGGGAATGCCTAAGCCTCAAAATACCAAAGGCAAGTACATGGTATTTAATGTGAAGATCGATAAAGTGATTCCTAAGGGAAAAATGAACGATCAGCAGTTCCAGGGAAAAGTAGAGCAGTTTATGAAAGCTGAAGTTGCTCAGGCTAAAAACAAAGAAGCTGGAAAAATTACCGGTTATATCTCATCTAAAGATTTAAAGCCAACAGTGACGGTATCTGGACTTAACTATGTGATCAATAAACAAGGAAACGGACCGAAAGCATCTGTAGGTGATACCGTAAGATTGAACTATACAGGAATGTTCTTAACCGGAAAGGTTTTCGACACAAGTGATCCTGCAGTGGCAAAGAAGAACAATACATTTGATCCAATGCGTCCGTACGAGCCGTTAAAGGTTCCTGCTGGTGTTAATAGCACTATTCCAGGTTTTGATGAAGCCTTGTTACTTTTCCCTAAAGGCACGAAAGCAACAGTGATTATTCCTTCAAAACTAGCTTATGGAGAGCAGGGAAATCAAGCAATCCCGCCGTACACGCCGTTAGTTTTTGATATTGAAATTTTGGATATCATCAAGGCAAAACCTGGCAGTACACCGGCTACACCGCCGGCAGTTCCACAGATGCCAGCAACAAGATAAAATCTGAAAGCCTTCGCAAGAAGGCTTTTTTAATAATGCCCCGAAATACTAAAAGATAAGGGGAAGAGTTTTAGTAACATTTATGAAGTTAAAAAATATTATTGCCGTATTGTTGCTGGTTGCATCGGTGCAGGCGTTCGGTCAAAGCAATGCAGGGATGCAACGGATGACAAATGGCGTTCTTTATAGGATTTACACCAAGAATGATAATCCAAAGATCAAGTTGAACGATGTTATCACCTTCAATTTCGTTCAGAAGACCGATAAGGATTCCGTGCTTTTCAGCAGCTTCGAAGCAGGAAGGCCAGCTCAGATCCAGGTTCAGGAATCTAAAAATATAGCTGACCTGATGACGGTATTTCCTCTTTTAGCTGCCACTGACAGCGCTCTAATCAAGGTTCCAACAGATTCTTTATTCAAGGGTGCCGAAGATCAACGCCCTCCGTTTTTTCCAAAAGGCAGTTATCTCTCCTTTGTATTAAAAATCGAGAAAGTACAATCGCTTGAGGAGGCAATGGCTGAGCAGCAGAAAGTCATGAATGAGATGAAATCTCAGGAAGCCGCTGCTTTAGCAAAATACGCAGCCGGTTCGTCAACCAAATTTACCGCAACAAATTCTGGCCTTCGCTATGCTATTGCAAGGCCTTCAGTAAAAGCAAAGCCGATGAAGGGAGATACTGTGCTGGTGAATTATATTGGCAGAACCTTGAATGGAAAGCTGTTCGATACCAGTATTGAGGCAGAAGCTAAAAAAGCAGGTCTGGAGCAGCCGGGAAGAAACTATGAGCCGATCAGCGTAGTAGTTGGTCAGGGTCAGGTCATTCCAGGTTGGGATGAAGGACTACTGCTCTTTAATGAGGGAGCTAAAGGAAGTTTGCTGATTCCCTCTGATCTCGCTTATGGAGCCCGCGGAGCAGGAGAGGATATTGCGCCTTTCTCCCCCTTGTTATTCGACGTAGAAATTGTAAAGGTTAAACGTGTGAAGAGGGCCGCTACTCCAGCAAAACCTGCCACTACTGTTAAGAAGCCGGTTTCTAAAACACCAGTAAAGAAGCCCGCATCCACAACAGTTAAGAAACCGACGAGTACAACTAAAGCTCCGGTGAAAAAATAGAGAGAAACCTCCTTCGGGAGGTTTTTTTTATGCCTCGTTCCCCTGTTAATCACTTTCAACCTATAGCTTTTTCTGACCTTCTCCTTCGCTGGTTACTGAAATTCTGTCACGCTGTCATTTTACTTTCTTCTCATCTTGTCGGTTTTATTTTGCAATTCCTGTCAAATTGATGTCACGCTGCTCTTGGCATAACCCTTGTTAAGGTTGGGTAACATTATTGTTGAACAATCTTAAAAAGGAAATATATCATGTCAAAAATTATTGGTATCGACTTAGGAACAACTAACTCCTGCGTAGCCGTGATGGAGGGTAATGAGCCTGTAGTTATAGCTAACAGTGAGGGAAAGCGCACAACGCCGTCTATTGTAGCGTTTGTGGAAAATGGCGAACGGAAAGTTGGTGATCCTGCCAAACGCCAAGCTATTACTAACCCTACAAAGACAATTTACTCTATCAAGCGTTTTATGGGTAACAGCTACAATGAGGTTAGCCGTGAAATTGAGCGCGTACCATATACAGTAGTAAAAGGCGATAACAACACCCCACGTGTTGAAATCGATGATAGGAAATATACACCACAAGAAATATCTGCCATGATCCTTCAGAAAATGAAGAAGACCGCAGAAGATTTCTTAGGACAAGAAGTTACCGAGGCCGTAATTACAGTTCCTGCTTATTTTAATGACGCACAACGTCAGGCTACTAAAGAGGCAGGCGAAATCGCCGGTTTAAATGTGAAACGAATCATCAATGAGCCAACAGCAGCGGCACTTGCTTACGGTTTGGACAAGGCTCACAAGGATATGAAAATCGTGGTGTTCGACTGCGGTGGTGGTACACACGACGTGTCAGTTCTTGAATTAGGAGATGGCGTATTCGAAGTAAAATCTACAGACGGTGACACCCACTTAGGTGGTGATGACTTTGATCAGGTAATTATCGATTGGTTGGCATCTGAGTTCCAGGTTGAAAATGGAATGGACCTTAAGAAAGATGCAATGGCGCTTCAGCGCTTGAAAGAGGCCGCTGAAAAAGCTAAAATTGAGCTTTCAAGCTCTACTCAAACGGAGATCAACCTGCCATACATCACTGCTGATCAGACTGGTCCGAAGCACTTGGTTCGTACACTTAGTCGTGCTAAGTTCGAGCAATTGGCAGACAGCTTAATCAAACGTACTATCGAGCCATGTCGTTCAGCGTTAAAAAATGCAGGTTTGTCTACTTCCGATATTGATGAAATTATCTTAGTGGGTGGTTCTACACGTATCCCTGCTATCCAGGATGCTGTTAAATCATTCTTCGGAAAAGAGCCATCAAAAGGTGTTAACCCAGACGAGGTAGTTGCAATTGGTGCTGCTATCCAGGGTGGTGTATTAACCGGTGAAGTGAAAGATGTACTGCTTCTTGACGTTACTCCGCTTTCATTAGGTATTGAAACTATGGGTGGTGTAATGACACGGTTGATTGAAGCTAATACTACTATCCCAACCAAGAAATCAGAAACGTTCTCTACTGCTTCAGACAATCAGCCTTCTGTAGAAATCCACATCCTGCAAGGTGAGCGTCCAATGGCAAACCAAAACCGTACAATTGGTCGTTTCCACTTAGATGGAATTCCACCAGCACCTCGTGGTGTGCCTCAAATTGAAGTAACTTTTGATATTGATGCAAACGGAATCCTGCATGTATCTGCAAAAGATAAAGCAACAGGTAAAGAGCAAAAAATCCGTATCGAAGCTTCTTCCGGTTTATCCGATGAGGAAATCCAAAAAATGAAGCGTGAAGCGGAAGCAAACGCTGAAGCTGACAAGAAAGCGAAGGAAGAGATCGACAAGTTAAATGCAGCTGATGCGCTGATCTTCTCCACTGAAAAGCAGTTGAAAGAATACGGAGACAAGATTTCTGCAGAGAAAAAGGATCCTATTGAAAGCGCTTTAGGCAAACTGAAAACTGCACATGCAGCCAAAAACTTTGCCGATATCGATGCAGCACAAGCTGAGCTACAAAATGCATGGAATGCGGCTTCTGAAGAGATGTACAAAGCAACTAACGGAGATCCGAATGCTCAGGCAGGAGCTAATCCTGGCGCAGCAGCCAACGGCGGTTCTAACAACGCAGGCGATACCGTAACTGACGTTGATTTCGAAGAAGTTAAATAAAAATAATTAACTATAGATCAAGCCGCTTCGGAAGAAGCGGCTTTTTTTGTAGAAATGCCTATAATAAAAGCGGTAAAATAGGGTTTAGAGATTAATATTTTTGCCTGAATGGTTTTAACAGATACCCACACACACCTTTACTACGAATCAGATCCTGAGAAGCGAAAGCTGTTGATGGACAGATGCCTAAGCGGCGATATCACTCGTCTTTTTCTGCCGAATGTAGATGTTGAGTCCATTGGAAAAATCGCAGATTTGGTTCATGCTTATCCTGATAATTGTTTTCCGATGTTAGGCTTGCATCCCTGCGACGTGAAAGAGGGGTTTAGAGAGGAGTTAGCTGTCATAAAGTCCGCTTCTAAAGATTTGCAGATCGTGGCAGTGGGTGAGATAGGAATTGACCTCTATTGGGATAAAAGCACCTTACCCTACCAGGTGGAGGCTTTTAAAGAGCAGATTGCCTGGGCAAAGGAGCTTAACCTACCAATAGTGATTCACTGCAGAGACGCTTTTGACGAAGTGTATGAGGTGTTGGTCTCAGAGAAGGGAGAGGATTTGCGTGGAATATTCCACTGCTTTACCGGTACTCTTGAGCAGGCCCAAAAGATAATTGCGCTTGGTTTTTATCTGGGAATTGGCGGAGTAGTAACGTATAAGAATGCAGGATTAGATAAAGTAGTTGCGCAACTATCTCTGGAAAATATCGTATTAGAGACGGATGCTCCTTATTTAACTCCCGTCCCTTTTAGAGGTAAGCCGAACGAAAGTAGTTATATAACCTATATTGCTAATAAAGTAGCAGAGCTAAAGGGCATGAGTTTACAAGAGGTTGCTGACATTACCACGCAAAATTCAAAAAACATATTTAAGGTTTAACAAAGCAATTCCTTTCCTATATTTAGGGGGAAAATTTACGAATAGAGCTTAATGACAAAGGTGCTGATCATTTATACAGGTGGAACCATTGGGATGGTTAACGATAAGGCAACCGGGGTTCTGCGTCCTTTAGACTTTGCTCATATTCACGAGAATGTTCCCGAGCTGAAGCGTCTGCCTTACCAAATTACCGTACACTCATTCAACGAGATTATTGACTCGTCGAATATGTCACCGGCTATCTGGGTAGAACTTGCCACCCTGGTTGAGGAAAACTATGACTTGTATGACGGGTTTGTAATTCTCCACGGCTCAGATACAATGGCTTTCACTGCTTCTGCTTTAAGCTTTATGCTCGAGGGACTGAACAAGCCGGTAATTTTTACGGGCTCTCAGCTTCCCATAGGTGAAATCAGAACTGATGCAAAGGAAAACCTGATTACGGCCCTTGAAATTGCATCAGCCAAACTGAATGGAAAAGCCCGTGTACCTGAGGTTTGTATTTACTTTGATTTTCAACTTTTCAGAGGGAATAGAGCTTTCAAGTATAATTCCGCGAAGTTCGAAGCTTTTCGTTCTCCGAATTATCCTGTTTTGGCAGAGGCAGGTGTGCACCTTAGATACAATGATGCCAGCATCCGCAAATGTGACGACTGTATATTTAAAGTGCATAAGCGGCTTGTTAATTCTATTACTGTTTTAAAGCTTTATCCGGGCATCAGTAAGGAAACAGTCTCGGCCATTGTGAATTCCAAGACGGAGGCAATCATCCTTGAAACTTTTGGTGCCGGAAATACAATGACAGAGAAGTGGTTTCTTGACTGTCTTGAGAGTGCCATTAAAGGAGGAAAAGTTATCCTCGATATTTCACAATGTAAGGTAGGAACAGTAGAGCTTGGGCGCTACGAAACGAGCCGCGACCTGAAGAATATGGGAGTTGTGAGCGGCTTCGATATGACCTATGAAGCCGCGGTTACCAAACTAATGTTCTTGCTGGGCAGAGGCTACACACTGGACCGGCTTGCGCGTCTGTTGGAAACAAACTTGAGGGGCGAGCTCAGTAAGACGCCGCTTGCAGTGCCTGCAAAGTCTGTTTTTTAATAATGAATACTATTTTCAAGGAGTTAGATCTTTTGTGAAGATTATTGTTCACGATAAGGTTATTTTCTTATTTTTGCACCTCCTCACGGAGAGGTGTCCGAGTGGTTGAAGGAGCACGCCTGGAAAGTGTGTATACCTCAAAAGGGTATCGAGGGTTCGAATCCCTCTCTCTCCGCAAAATCAAATGCTACCCAGCGGGTGGCATTTTTTGTATAAGATTAGCTTTCTACTTCAATAGCAAATCCAAAAGAAAAGGCCTTCTTGCAAGTAAGAAGGCCTTTTCTTTTGGATAATTTAGTATTAATGTTTTACCAATTTTGTACTGGCCAAAAGCGAGTTGGTACTAGCATCGATTATCTGTAAAATATATACCCCTGTTGGCAATGCCGAAACATCGGCTTCGAGCGCTTGCATCGCAGCTATTTTTGTCGTTTTTACTTCTTGTCCCTGGAGGTTTAGAAATCTTAAAATAGTTGGAGATTTCCGGTCTGCGGTTTGTACAACTATCTTGTCCGTTGCTGGATTTGGATAAACCGTATAGGAAGCGGTGTTCTCAAACGAATATTTTAGGCTCACTGTCTGTGAATAGTTGTACCGTCCAATCTCATCAAACTGTTTGATCCGGTAGGAGTTCGTCCCATTTACTGGGTTTTCATCCACAAAAGTGTAGCCCTCGTTGTTTGCAATTGCTCTCACGGTAGACACAGGCGTGAAACTATCACCATTCACTGCTTTCTCTACCTCAAAACGATCCGCCCTATTTGACGTGGCTACTGTCCATTTTACTTCTGCGCCACGAACTTCTTTTTTGGCTGATACAGAAAGAAGACTTTCAGACAAAACCGTCGGCTTGTTGAACAGGAGCACAAAACGATCGTTGCCGGAGCTGGCAGCAACTGACTTGTCTATTGTGAAAGTATATTCATCGCCCAAGTTCACAGCTGTCACCTTGTTCAGATAGTTATCCTTAAGGAATATTTGAGCACCTTCAATTGCAGATAGATCAGTAAATTTTAGGCGTAAGGTCTGTCCTGCAGGACCGGTCACTGACAATTTCAACTCCTGTACCTCCTCCAATTGTGGCATTCCGTTAATAGAAAGCTTCTTATCGTCAGCAGATAGTGTAGAGATGGATACAGTGCTACCCGCCCAAAAAATAGCATCTTCCATACCTGACTTCGCGCTATTGCCCGGTTTAAACACCGATACAGTTTCTTCTGTATTTAAATCATCTTGCAGGCTCATTCTTAACTGCTTGATGATCCTGGGAGAACTGAACGAGGTTCTGTTGGAGTACGACTCAGCGTTTAGAGCAAGCGACTCCTGAAAGGAAGCAGACATTAATCTTTCCGGAGTCATAGTAGGAACCTTACAATTTTCGGTGAAAGTGAGTGATGCGCCGGTACCTTTAGCACGTACGTAAAAACCCTTACCCGGCATGATGTAACTGGCGTTGGGGGTTCCATTTATTACTATGCCCTCTTTGTAAGTAACATAACTTCCCGTTTGAGTTGGAATTACGAGCTCGTCGTGCACAAGATCCAAATCTTTAGTCACCAGGGTCCAGTCGATTACGCATGGGTAGGGATTTCCTACCAGATTAAACCCATTATAGTCAATATCATCACTGTGGAAAGTATAAGAAAGATTTACAGTTTTATTACCTTGATTTACCGGGCCCCGGTAGGTTACTACCTGTGCTTCCGGGATAGCAAATGGCGCATTTACTTTAGCGCTATAATTGGTGCGATTGCCCCGATAGAAGACAAATACTCCGGTGCCCGGGTTAAGCCGGTCGGTGATGTTTTCTATAGCAGTAAATTGATTTACTCCCCGTTTGACTGTCTCGTTGTATTTGTTTAAGCTGGCACTTTGAGGTGCCGCGCTTCCACCAAGATCGAATCCTTTATTCGTACCGCCCGGGCCTGTAATTATCATGTGAGATTGCAGTTGCTTATAGGTATTAACGGCGGCCGCAGCATCGTCTATTGGGGTAGAAATAGGTCTTGAAATGCGATGCCGTGCAGTGCCTCCACTAAAATGAGCTTGCACATTTACAATTCCTGATACAGACGCACCATCAAGAAGCGGCCCGATATTAGCGTTGGAAGTTTCAGTGGCCAAAAGAGTTAGCAGTCCGTTAGCGTTTAAAGTGGTACTGCTACCTACAGTAACAATGTTTTGAACCGAAGCCGAGGTATTCACAGTTTTCGTTCCTGTTCCGTTGGCAGTAAGGTTGTAGAAGTAGGAGGGGGTAGAACCCTGTAGACTTTGAGCCCCTGAACCGTTTAACACAACGGTGGCTCCACTATTGGTAAATCCCGAGTTAGTTGCATTGTTTATCCAGTTGCCGCCAAGACTAATTGTGCCGTTACTACTTTCGTTTTTGATAACTCCACTAGCTTCACTTCTGTAATTGCCGGAAGTACCATTAATATTTATAGTGGCGTTATCTTTAACTACCACATTTGCGCCATTATTAAACAGCCCCTGGGTAAAAGAAACATAAGGCATTGCAACCAACGCTAGCAATCCAATTCTTCTTATAGCTCCCCGGTTAATCGTAAAGAAATTCATGACGTTAATGTTTTAGTTTGCTATGCATAGCCCATTTTTCGAGCAGGTTTACCAGCTCTTCCAGTTTTACCGGCTTGCTTATATAATCGTCCATTCCGGACCTTAAACACTCATCTCTATCCCCTTGTAATGTATTAGCTGTCATTGCTATAATTACTGGTTGCACATTTAGACATAATCGGATCATTCGGGAAGCTTCTAGTCCATCCATCTCAGGCATCTGTACGTCCATCAGAATTACATCGTAAGTCTTTTGGCTTACCTCCTCCAATACTTCCTTTCCATTGTTCACGATCATCGGCTCATATCCAAGTTTGCCAAGTACCCGGATAACTACCTTTTGGTTCATCACATCGTCTTCGGCCACCAGAATATTGAGTGGATACTGTTTGGCGAAGTCCACCGATAGCTTAGATTGATCCGCAGATAAGGTAGTTTTGTTTTTATTCCGAAGCGCAGCAATCACCTGTTCTTTCAATCTATGCTGCCTGATCGGCTTGTTCAAAATTGAGCTGAATAGGCCCGGATGCTTTTTATGTTGGGTATCTCCCGTTTTATTCAATAGGATAATCGGAAGGTTAGGATGCTGTTCATTCACCAGTTTGGCCAACTGAATTCCGTCCATTTCCGGCATTACTAAGTCGATTAACAGAAGATCAAAGGCTTTATCGGAAGCAAGATGCTCGAGCGCCTTCTTTCCGGATTCCGTTGTCGAGGTGTTTAAACTCCATTTCGCCAACTGTCTTGAGAGCAGGTGCCGTACGCTTGCATTGTCATCTACAATAAGAATCTTTTTGTCGTCCAGTCCTGCCATATCAGCTTGTACCGAACGGACCACCTGAGGACTCGTCCTGGTTACAATTGTAAACCGGAACATAGAACCGCGCCCTTCCTGGCTCTCAACAGAAATACTTCCGCCCATCAGGTGTACCAGGTTTTTGCAGATGATCAAGCCATAGCCTTGCGACTCATCGTGATAATGACTATCGGCTAGTTGTTTCGCAATCTGGCTTTCCTTTATGAGGTTCATCCCAGAACCAGTATCCCTAACTTCAAATTGCAATTTTATCTGATTTTCGTCATCGGCCTCTGCAAGATGAACTCCTACGAAAATCTCCCCCTGGTGCGTAAACTTGATAGAGTTTTCAATCAGGTTCATTAGAATCTGATGCAGACGCATAGTGTCTCCCACAATCAGTGAGGGTACGTCGCTGTCAATACTGTAGACCAAATCCAGGTCTGCTTGAGCGGCCCGGGCTGCAAAGATGTCCAGTACTTCCTCAACAGCGATTCTTAGGTTAAATTCCTTTACCTCCAACTCTTTGCCAGACTCTACCTTGGAGTACTCCAGGATGTCATTCATCAAAATATCATTGGTAAGCTTTAGCAGGGATTCGCCCGACTCGAGGATGGTAGAACTGTATTCCATCTGCTCTGCGGTGAGCGGAGTCTCTTTTAGCAGCGATGCCATACCCATCACGGTGTTCATCGGAGTGCGAATGTCATGGCTGATCTTTGAAATGAGCGCGCTTTTATTTTTGTTCGCCAGGTCGGCCTCGTCACGGGCATTTTGCTCGTTCTGCCTGGAATAGGTAAGCATCTCCGTCCGCTCGAGCAGCTGTCTTTTCAAGTCGGATATGTCATGCTGAAGATTTTTGATTTTGGAGCGATGGAAGAAATACGCGCCAATAATCAGTACTACTACAATAAGCAGTTCAATCCACCATGTAAATCCAAACCATGAAAGGAAGATATTTCCCTTTTCAATTACCAGAATGCTACTTGTATACATAAGCTATAAATTTTGCCAGCCTCTTCAGGATGACCGACCTTACTCCTTCGATGTTACTACCGGTACATTTCGGACGCGGTAGGAGACGATGGAATACGGTGTGCTAAAGTCTTTAAACGTATTATTTTCTGTAAAAGATTCGGCGTCTTTTTTAGTGTCAAAGCCGGTAAGCCAAAGTTGATGTTTACCGACAGTCATGTTTTTCGCCCCAAAGGCAGTGGCTAGCTTTGCCTGCATCTCGAGGGTCCCCTCATGGTTTTTAAACGGACCGAGAGCTACCGCGTACTGCTGCTCATTGCTATTGCTTCTTCTGCTCGGGGGCGTTTTTTCTGCATAGGCTGAATACGTCGCTACCTTTATGTGTTTTACCTCAGCAGTTTGCGGAGGTTTTACCGCCGCCACAATTTTAGGAGCCTCTGGTAGGGGAAGCAGCGGTTTCACTTCCGGGGCCGCTTTCGTCTTTTTACCACGGGTGTTTAATTCGAAATTCAGGCCGAATACAAAGTATTTATTTTTTCCGGAAGGGTTGTAGACATAAAATGGAAAGGAAAACTTTTTATAGCTCAGTTCAACCACGGCTCCTTTTTCAATAACCGATTTCGTCTTATAATTCTGCGTCTGTTGCGCAGAAATCCCGGCGGATAGCCAGTTGGTGAGTCTAAAAGAAAGGTCGCTCCAGTGATAAAAGAAGTTGTCTTTCACTCGGTGCATGGACAAAGTATACTGCGGTTGAGAATAGAGGGATAGTCTGCCATAGTCAACAGACAGATTTGCACCGACAGAGCCGCCCGTGTATCTGCCGAGGACAACCCCGGCAATGGGAGTAAAGTTCCAGCTTAGTTTTCCCTCTCTCTCGAAGCTTTGCCCCGTGTAAACCGACAAACTGTTCAGATCCTCATAGTTGTATCGGGCCTCCACATATCTACCATTTTTCAACTCATAACTCCAGATGGGTGCTACTACAAAAGCGCTGCCCGTTCCAGTATAATATTGCTGAAAGGTAGCTGTGCTCTGTGCCTGAAGGCTAAGCTGCCACAACCCTAAGATTATCAGAAATAACTGACTTTTTCTCATTTTGGATTAGGATTAGTTCGGCAGTAGCTAACTTGTTCAATAATAATATTTCTTTGAGATGGGAATTCCAGTTGAAAATCAGCTCATCAATAGGATGAAAGAAGATCACCCACGAGAATACGTCCAGCAAGTGACGAACCCCAGAGCTGTACAAGTATTTCTCATCCACCATATTTGGTAATACTACGTTAAGAATGATTACAATGATCAGACTCACCAGTAGTACTCCCCAATTACGACGCTTGAACTTCGTAAACTGCCGCAGACTTTCTGCTTTCTTCTCGTTGAAGTGAGTGCGGATAGCATACATCACCGGCTCCGCATACTGTTTATCGATCTCGTTAGTGCATTTTATTTTGTAGAAGATAGGGTCGTACCTTTTAGCACTTGACACCGACGCCAAAATATATTGCTCAAACTGATGACTCAGCTGACGTTTGTAAATAGGCGAAGGGTCGTGCTTGTTGAAGTACCCGTCAATAGAGGGCTGATCTAATGTCAAATAGACATTTACGCTTTTTGAATTAGACTTGCTCATGTTTTTTCTATCTCTCTTGTAAATACATCTTCCGCCTCATTAAAGAGCCGTACTCTCCATAATTTTATACCAAGTAGTCCCGTCGGACTGGACCATAATGCTTCCATATTGCCTTTCTAGGTTATGAGAAGTTGCTCCGTCTATTCGCTGAGTACTCACACTAGTTCTAACCGTTACATTCGCGGTCGAACTATCAATTTTCTTTATAAAAAAGACTCGACCTGGAAATGTAGCTGCGTCAGGTAGATAGATACTTATTGTGGTGTTTGGAGGGTCAGCAAGTACCGTGTAATCGTCGATTGTAATAGTATAGTTGGTAGTAACTTTTTTTAGAGATTGAGAGAAGGTAACACCTGTTGAATTAAGTCGAAATTTTTCAGTCGTTTCGCCTGCACCGTTAGTGGAGTAGAGTGTGAGGTTTTTATCTGGGGTTCCATTACCAATCACAAAATCGTCGCCTGTACTAAACAAGTAGGCCTTATTGGGACCTCCAAGCGTACCCGCCTCCGCGTTAGTGCCGCTATTAATCCCCATGTTAATGTAGTTTACATCTTCATTTCCGTTATTAGCCGTAGCAACAATATCAGAACTGGCCTCAGCGCCGCCGTTTTGATTTTGAATATTTATCTGGAGGTAGTCCGGGTTGTTTCCTACAATCTTTATAGCGTCTATCGTCTCGGTGCCTGCATCTATATTTAGGCCTCCCGTTTCAGGCACTCTCATTCTTTCCACATTACCCGTTTTAAACACTAGAGGTTTTGCATCTAGTGTGCCGAGGAAGTAATTGTTAATTCCCATGTTAGTTCCGCCTAACCCCCAGGCATTGCTGGAGCCTACAGTTACAGACGACGGGGCTACCCGCTTGATTACACCATTACTCATTGTAAGGACGCTGTCGGTTGTTGAGCCCGTTTGTACTCCATCAAGTTTTAGGGGGTTTATTCCGGTCACGTGAAGCTTGTTTCCAGGGGTAGTATTTCCTATACCAACATTCCCGGCAACGTCAATACGCATTTTCTCAGTATTGTTAGTAATGAAGGGTAATGCGAAATTTGAGGTGGTTCCAATCTTTTGCTCCGCGGTTACCGCATTACCTCCCCAAGCCCAGCTATTAGTCGAGGGGGTTAAGGCAGAAGCAGCCAGACGCTTTATAATGCCATTTTTGATAGTAAGGATACTATCCGTGCTGGCTCCAGTCTGCACTCCATCGAGTCTCACCGCGTCATTTCCTACTACGTGAAGCTTCGTAGCAGCATTGGACACGCCCAGACCCAAATTACCAAGCCTGTTAATCGACGCAAGGGTAGTGTTTGCCGAATTTCTCCATTCTGTTAAATTGGCTGTCTGCGAGGCGGAATTACCTTGAACTACCAGGGCGTTGCTTGCGTCTCTTTGTGATTTGATCAACACTCCAACGTTTGCTACTGGTGCCGCATACGCTGGAAGGACGTCGCTTTGGCGGTCACCGGCTAAAATTGTAGTGTGATAAGATCCCATTTGGAGTGATCTTCCTCCACCGCCCTGCCAGAATATATCTCCTCCATCTCCACCAATCCTGAAGTCTCCACTACCCGCGGTATTTGAGAAAAGTAGTTGAGCAGGAGTAGTTCCTGTACGTCTTACTTCTATAATGTCTTTCACCACCAAGTTGTTAGCTGGATCGGTAACACCGATACCTACCTGTCCTGTCCCTGTTATACGCATCCTCTCATTATTGTGAGTAGTGCCACCTGTAAAGAGTTTCAGATTTCGGGATGCAGTGGCGTTGCCAATTACAAAGTCGCTACCGGTGGAGTACAGATAGCCGGTGTTGGGAGCAGAAGTAATACCAAAGTCAGTAGTAGGATTGGTAGTAGGACTTATTGTTGAGTAGCCAGAGGAGTTGATACCGAGATTAACAAAGTTCGCGGTTTCAGTCGCATTGTTAGAAGAAGCAACTAAGTCCGAGCTCGCTTTCGCTTCACTGCTTCGGTTCTGTACATTCAATTGCAGGTAATTGTTTATAGACCCTTTTCCACTAATAACATTGAAGGACGTTGTCGTACCCGCATCAACAAGTAGCTTTTCAGTAGGTACTACCCCATCGACTGGGGTAGTCGTGAAATTGGAAGAACCGACGCCGACACTACCTGTATTGTTGCTATAAATATTAGATCCGGAAGTTGTCCACTGGCTACTGGAGGAGGTGCCCGAAGATGTGAACCTGTTCCACGCGTTATTATACCAGTAGTAATATCCAGGGGTGACGTCGTTAGCTGACGCCGTATTGAAAACAAGGAGAGAAGTTGCCGGGCTGGTAATGGGGGAAGCCAAGGTTGTCCTTGTTAGAGCTACTTGTGGAATCAAAATACCTTTACTGGTAGAGCTTGCATTGAATAGAGCAGAAGGTACAGAAGTGGAAGTACCTAAGTTGACGTTTCCAGTGGAGTAGCTCACATCGTTCCCATTGGTAGTCCACTGACTGTTCGAACCCGTGGTTAACTTCACCCATTTCGCTCCGTCCCAGTAGTAGTACCCTTCCGTTACGTCACTTCTTACAATGGAGTTAAACACCAGCAGCGATTTTTCGGGGGATGGGATGGTAGTAACATCTGTAGTTCCGGTCAGTTCTACCCGGGGAATGAGCAGTCCTTTGTTAGAAAAATCGATATCTAAACCCGCCGATGCTTTTGGGCTAGTTCCCGTAGAATTTATTCCTACGTTTTGAGAAAAGCCAATTTTCGATATCAAAAAGAGGACAAAAAATGTAGTAAACTGTGCTCTCGAGTAAAAATTTCCCATAATGAAGCGTTTCATTTATATCCGCCTGTATACGGCTGATAGTTTTCATGGTTACGCCTAGTTCTATTTTTTAACCTACAGGAAAGCCAGTTAAAAAGGAGCGAGCTAACTCTTTTAAATGCGAAAAAGAACGGCCAAGGCCGTTCTTTCTGTTAAAAGTGTAAAAAGTTTGCTGTTATCTGATCACGACGCTTTTCGCGAGCTGGCCGCTGGCATCGAATTGAAGTCCATACTTTGTTCCGCTTGCATCTATAAATACTACGTATGATTGTACTGTAGTATTAGATCGTATAGCGAATGCCCTGTTGAAGACATAGCCAGGAAATGTAGTAGTAAGGTAAGCTGCAATGGTGGCCGGAAGTTGTGCTTGTGCGATAGCAGTCTTTTTACCCTTGTGCGCAATAATCTGTGCCCTCTTTATGAATAAACTTGTCGAGCTAAAGGCGGTCGCATATAGACCATTGTTCGTGCTGATTACTACTACGCTTCCATCTTTGTTTCCGTGCGCATGCAGAAGGGTGTCTGTAGGGTAGCTTAATTGGAAGTATGCTTTAATAGCGGTAGAAAGGGAAGTCAAGGCGATGGTATCGCGGTGCTTGCCATCACGCCCGTCAAAGCGGCCGCCGTGTTTCCAGCCTTTTCCTCTCAGACTACCCCGCTCGCGTTGCTCAAATACTTTAATAAAATTACCGTCAGCATCAAACAGTAAACCAACAGGTTTATCCTGATAGTTGATTACTACGATAAAGTTGTTTTGCGAGCTCGCGTTGAGCCGGAATGCTTTTTTGAGGGTATAGCCGCTGTAATAGGTAGAAAGGTAAGTGCCGATAGCAGACGGCAGCTGATCTGCAGTGATTGAGTCACGTGTAGTTGCTACAGAACCGGTATTGACAATATAAACGGCATCGGCAGATGCGGAGGATTCGGAAACGAGTATCGCCTGGCTATCTTCTACATCATTTGCCGGATCAGTTGCATCTTTCTGGCAAGAGGTGGCGGTAACGCTGAGTACCGCAGCACCCATAAATAATTTGGTAAAAAATCTAAGTGTTTTCATCTTGCTTTATTTGTGTGAATTAATGTTTGATGGAACGAAACTATTTTGGCAAGATGAAAATTGGATGAAGAAGCAAAACTTTTTGAAAAACTCAGATTAAATTGAATGCTCTTGCGTATTGAGCCAGCTCGTAAGATGTGTTTGCTTTTAATTTTTGCCGGATATTTCTGCGGTGGGTGTCAGCAGTGGCGGTAGAGATAAACAGTTCACGCGCTATTTCGTGTGAGCTTTTCCCTACCGCGAGCAGTTTAAGAACGGCTTGTTCGCGCTCACTCAGCTGTGAAAATTCGTGGTAATGTTTTTTTAGGAAGTCATTTTCATCCAGCAAACGCTGCACTTTCGGGGTGTTGTGATTTTCGGGGTCAATAGGAGCTGCAAAATTGATCGTGAGCAGCGGTTCGCCATTTTTGTTTCTCGCTAAGATTCTGATCGTGCTCATATACCAACTCCACTCATCGGCTTCCGAGGCGCGTACTTGCTGGAAGAATGAGATTACTTCGTCCGTATTGTTGCGTTGGAGAAGTCCCATAATTTGGGGAATATAATCTTTTGCATCTTCAGGGTTGAAGAATTTATTGTGGTATTCTGGACCCAATTCCTGAAGCTGTTTTAAAGAGAAGCCTAACATTTTCTGTCCTCGCTCGGACATGTAGACTACCTGCAGCGTAATTATATTGTGAATAATAATCACGCCGGGAAAGTCATTGGCCACCGCATCTATTCCCTTTATTTTTTCAACAATCTCCTGTGGTAGATCTTCCTGATTAAACTGTTCAAGTAAACTCTCTTGCATCTAAACGCATCCGAAATTATAAATATTCACATTTTTTCTCCACGACGGAAGATATGTTTGCAACAAAGCTGTTGCAACACCTAATTTAAAAATTGCTAAGAGTTTTCAGCGCTTCCCTGGCCGCTACCTGTCCGGAAATAATAGCGGGTGGCACCCCTGGGCCCGGAATAGTAAGTTGACCGGTAAACAGAAGATTTTTTATTTTGGAAGATCGCATCTTGGGTTTCAAGAAAGCTGTTTGAAGAAGGGTATTTGCTAAGCCATAAGCATTCCCCTTAAACGAATGATAATCTTTTATAAAGTCGTCGAGGGCATAGCTTCTTTTCACTACAATGGCATCTCTGATATCTTCACCGGTTATCTCACTAAACTTCTCCATCAGCAGTTCAAAGTATTTCTCCCGTAAATTGGCGTCATCTTGTAGTCCCGGTGCCAGGGGAATCAGAAAAAACAGGTTTTCCCCGCCCTCAGGAGCAACGGTGTTATCTGTCTTTGAGGTGCAGGAAACGTAGAATAGGGGTTTTTCTGGCCATCTTGGATTTCCATAAATAGTATCAGCATGGTTATCTAAGGATTCATGAAAAAACAGGTTGTGATGCTTGATGCTGGGGATCTTCTTGTTAGTGCCGATATAGAATAGAAGGGAAGATGGAGACATGGTTCGTTTTTCCCAATATTCAGGAGAGTAGTTTCGTGCGTCTTTGGGCAGCAGCTTTTGATCTGTATGCTGATAGTCGGCATTAGAAATGATGAAATCTGTAGGAAAGGCTCCATGCTGGGTCACTATGGACCTTGCTTTGTCGCCCTCAATCAAAATTTCCTTTACCTCCTGATTCAACAGGATTGTCACCCCCTGAGACTGCGCAACAGCGACCATCGCTTTTACAATTTCATTCATCCCGTTTACGGGGTACCAGGTGCCGAGAACCAGATCAGCGTAGTTCATCAAACTATAAAGAGCAGGTGTGTTTTGAGCAGTCCCACCAAGAAATAACACCGGAAACTCAAGGATCTTGATAAGCTTTTCATTCTTAAAATACTTTCTGATATGCGATCGGATGGTAGTAAACATCTGAATCTTGAAACTTTCAACAAGAAGTTTTGGATCGAGGTATTCTGTGATTGAGTGGGAAGGACGGTAAACATAGTCGTTCATCCCCTTATCATACTTGTACTTTGCCTGTTCAAGGAACTGTTCGAGTTTTGCAGATGCCCCCGGCTCTATTTCTTCGAACAAAGCTTTCAAGGCTTCCAGTTCGGCGGGTACGTCCGTATAATAATCCCGCCCCCAATATACTCGGTAAGATGGTGAAAGCCTTATAAGCTGATAGAAGTCAGCAGTAGTTTTGTTAAAAAGCTTAAAATAGTTCTCGAAAACCTCTGGCATCCAGTACCAGCTCGGCCCCATATCAAACCTGAACCCATCTTGTTCCCAAATCCTTGCCCGACCGCCTGGCTGGTCGTTTTTCTCAAATATGGTAACTGAATGTCCTTCTTTTGCTAACAATGCTGCGGTCGTCAGACCGGCAAATCCCGCACCTATAACTGCAATTTTCGATTTACTCATGAGGGTGATGTTCAACCTTAAAGTTGCGGGACTGAAAATAGTTTTTAGTAGCGGGAAAACAAAAACTTATACTTGCGGCGTTTTAGGTAGAAAATTAAATGCAAATACTGGCACTCGTCATAATCGCTATTTCTGCTTTTTTAGGGCAGACACCCAGTTTGAAACAAGTACGGCAGCAGTACTATCAAGCCGTAACTAGCGAAGAGGTGGCGGATAGGCTACATAGCGAGCTTAAACAGCAAAAGCTGACGGATCCGGTACTGCTTGCTTATTTTGGAGCGACTCAATCTGTAAGAGCAAAACATGCCATCAATCCCTATAATAAGGTTTCATTCTTAAAAAGCGGTTTAAGGACCTTGCAAACGGCTGTATCACGTAGTCCCGAGAACCTGGAAATCCGCTTCCTGAGATTTAGTCTCGAACATTATTTGCCTTCCTTTCTTGGTATGAGTAAAAACCTGACTGCCGATAGAAAGAAAATGGTTGATTTGATCAAAAGACGAGAGTTCGGTGCTATTGATGCGACTCTTTTAAAGAATATCATATCCTTCATGAAAGAAACAAAACGATGCACAGCAGAGGAATTGGCTGTTTTAAACAGAGCTATCTCAAATGGATAATCAATACACATATCTGCTTATAAACTTCCTGACTATTATCTTTCCAATACTCCTGTCCTTTGATAGCAGAGTTCGTTTCTTTAGTAAGTGGAAGTTTATTTTCCCAGGCCTCTTCATCAGTGGGCTCCTATTTCTTTTTTGGGATTACCTTTTTACCATATATGATGTCTGGTCGTTCAATGATTCTTATGTGCTGGGGCTCTATTTTTTGAATCTCCCGTTAGAGGAAATCCTTTTTTTTATCACCGTTCCTTTTGCTTGCCTGTTTATATACGAGTGTCTTAACTATTACATTAAGCGAGATTTGTTGAATCCCTATCAGCAACTGATAACAATAGGCTTATTGCTCCTTTCTGTAGGGCTTCTAGTCTTCAACTATGAAAAAGTCTATACTCTTATAACATTTGGCTTACTGTCAGCACTCGCCATTTTTCTGCTGGTAAAAAAGCCGCCCTATTTGGGAAGATTTTATCTGGCTTACCTGGTTTCACTTTTGCCATTTTACATCGTGAACGGAGTGCTTACTGCTTTGCCAGTGGTGCTTTATAACGATATGGAGAACCTCGGTGTCAGAGTAGGTACTATTCCTCTTGAAGATCATTTTTATTCGCTGGCAATGCTTTTAATGAATGTTTTGTTTTTTGAATACTTCAGAAGAAAGGATGCAGCTTGGTAGATCAATTACCTGTTTATACCCGGTCGCAACTCGCTTTGCGGAACGGACAAGATAAGCCTGCTATTTGGATTGCTTATCTAGGAGTAATTTATGATGTCACGGAGAGTCGGTTATGGAGTAATGGCAAGCACTATGAGCATTGGGCGGGACAAGATTTGACTGAGGAGTTGATGGATGCACCCCACAGTGAAGCCGTTTTTCAACGATTTAAGGCGGTAGGGCGTTTGGTCTAGCGGGGGGAGGAAGAGACTGCAGCTGTTTTCCGGCCGCAGTCTCCGCTTAATCAAACTAAAGTTGTTCTATTTCAAAACTACTTAACTGAACGAAATCCTGAATCCGCTCTGAAACTTCTTCCTGTGTCAGATTCTTAATTCTATCCGTTCCGAACTTTTCCACGCAAAATGAAGCTAACGCAGATCCGTAGATAATCGCGTTCTTCATGTTATTGAAATTGATAGTTCCCACTTTTGCAAGGTATCCGATAAATCCACCCGCAAAGGTATCACCAGCTCCAGTTGGGTCAAAAACTTCAGCTAAAGGCAGGGCCGGAGCTGAGAAGATTTTCTCTTCATTAAACAGTAAGGCACCATGTTCACCTTTTTTGATGATCAGGTATTTTGGTCCCATTTCCAGGATTTTTTTAGCTGCTTTTACCAGGGAATACTCGCCCGAAAGTTGTCTCGCCTCTGCGTCATTGATGGTTAAAACGTCTACCAGTTTTAGAGTCTCGAGCAAATCATTCAGGGCTACGTCCATCCAAAAATTCATGGTGTCTAGCACAATTAGTTTCGGACGCTTTTTCAATCGCTCGATAGTGGTTTTTTGAATTTGAGGAGTAAGATTTCCTAATAGAAGGTATTCACAATCCTGGTACGACTCTGGAATAATCGGATCAAAATCCGCCAGAACATTGAGTTCTGTGGCAAGGGTATCGCGACTGTTCATGTCGTTGTGATACTTTCCAGCCCAGAAAAACGACTTCTCACCCTGCTTAATTTGCAGGCCTTCCACATCTATTCCGTGATTTTTAAAATCTTGAATTTCTTCCTGGTGGAAGTCATCGCCAACCACTCCAACAATCTTTACCTTATCATAAAAGTATGAAGCTGAAAGACTTGCGTAAGTAGCAGCTCCACCTACAATTTTATCTGTTTTGCCGAAAGGAGTTTCAATAGCGTCAAATGCTACTGTACCGATAATTACTAGACTCATATTTTTTAAAAAAAGTGCTCACAAATATTGGATTAATAATTTTAAATCCCGAATATTGCAGTCCCAAAACCGGAAAAGATTCCTGAGTAGCTCAGCCGGTTAGAGCATCTGACTGTTAATCAGAGGGTCGCTGGTTCGAGCCCAGCCTCAGGAGCAAAAGAAGACATATTACAACCGGATACTCCTGAGTAGCTCAGCCGGTTAGAGCATCTGACTGTTAATCAGAGGGTCGCTGGTTCGAGCCCAGCCTCAGGAGCAAAATCACAAGCCGCGTCAGCGGCTTTTCTTATACCCGTCGTCGTTTTTCTCTTTTCCGTTAATTTATTTGAACGTATCTATTTTTTGTTACATTTGATACATTAACCAATAGGTGTGGGCCTGACACTTTTACTGAAGGGAGCATTTTACTTGTCGGGGGGGGACGCCTTCAGAAGTAGAATTTTAAGCTAGAAGGAAAATAAATTAAAAAAGGAGGAGGATTTTGTAACTCCACCAGCTTCCCGGCCGTTTAATAAATGTTCAAACAGGTATTTTTTTACCTAACCAATTATCTCAACAATGTCGAAAATCTTTATCATAGACGATGACCTCAGTCATCATCGCTTAACCGAGGTCCTAATTAAGAAGTATGGTATTTTTGAGAACTTCATCAGCTATACCAACCCGGAGAGGGCGATGGTAGATTTGATTGAAGCATCCAAAAGATCAGAAGGGCTTCCGGACGCAATTCTACTAGATCTGAATATGCCTGGTTTCAACGGCTGGCAATTTCTCGAGCGATTTGTTAAGGTAGAAGAAGCTGCACAGAAGGAAGTGCCTGTTTATATTGTAACCTCTTCAATTGATCCGAATGATTCGTTTCGTTCCCAGGAGTATGCTGTAGTAAAGGGATTTTTCTCGAAGCCTATTTCTCCGGAAACTCTTAAAAAGATTGCCTCTATGAACACCAGTACGACTTCCTCGGAGGGCTGACATCCTCAGGTCTTGACTCTACCTGTGATTAACTAGAGTAAAGGTTGCCCTTGGGAGGGGACGAACTAGCCATTATATTAAGATTTACGGGCATGCTTGATCTTGCCTGGGGAGCTCTTCTTAAAAACCGTTTTCCATTACGGCGTTAAATTTCCTAACTTAGCCCAATTTGTTAGAGATTGCGAATGAAAACATCCTTTGATTTTGAAAAACCGATAGCTGACCTTCAGCACCAGATTGACAAGGTAAAGCAAGTGGCGGAAAAGACAAAAGTGGACATGTCTGCTACCCTTGCTGAACTGGAAGCAAAACTTGAGGCAGCTAAAAAAGAAATATATAGCAACCTTACAGGCTGGCAGCAAGTCCAGATTTCCCGCCATCCCGAAAGGCCATACACGCTCCAGTATATTGAAATGATATGTGACGATTTCATAGAACTTCATGGAGACAGAACAGTGAAAGATGACAAAGCGATTGTTGGTGGCTTTGCTACGATAAACGGGCAAACCGTAATGGTGATAGGTCATCAGAAGGGTACTAACACCAAACTTCGACAATATCGTAATTTTGGTATGGCCAATCCAGAAGGATATCGGAAAGCACTCCGCCTTATGAAGTTGGCAGAGAAATTCAATAAGCCTGTGATTACTTTCATTGATACTCCGGGCGCTTTCCCAGGGCTCGAGGCCGAGGAACGCGGACAAGGGGAGGCGATAGCACGTAACCTGTTAGAAATGTCAGTATTGAACGTGCCTATCGTATGCTTCATTGTTGGTGAGGGTGCTTCTGGAGGTGCCTTGGGTATAGGGATCGGTGATAAAGTCTACATGCTGGAACACACCTGGTATTCCGTAATTTCTCCTGAATCCTGCTCTTCTATCCTATGGAGAAGCTGGGATTACAAAGAAAGGGCCGCAGAGGTATTGAAGCTGACCGCTGAAGACATGTATAAGAATAAACTGATTGACGGCATTATCCCGGAACCTCTGGGCGGTGCTCATCAGGACCCACAGCAAATGGCTGAAACACTTAAAGCTAAAATACTTGAAGATATCCAGGCCTTAAAAAGTGAGGACATTAGCAAGGTGGTAAATGACCGAATTGAAAAATTCTGCTCGATGGGAGTTGTGGTAGAACAATAAACAGGCAGTCTAATAAAGCAAAAAAAAACCGGGAAAGCTCCCGGTTTTTTGTTTAGTACCCTGTCAAAAACTTGCTCTCGAGTGCCTGGAACTTGTTTCGCAATGAACTAGCTACTGCAGGCTGTTTATTAGCTTCGGCTGTCTTGATCATCTCGTTCAATACCGATATTCCCAGTTGAACGTCGTTGGTAGACAAGTTTGGTCTTATCCCCGTTGAGATCTGGTGGACATAGTTTAGTTCTCTTTCGATATAAGAAGCCAAGCTTTCCATCAGCTTATTGGCCTTCGCTGGCTCGTTGACCTTATACAATAGATCCGCCGTGTAATATTTGTGTAATATGTAATAGAACAGGTAGTTTTGTTCTGGTATCACCTCCTGTGCTTTTTGCAACACCTTTTTAGCTTCTTCAGTCTTACCTTCGGCTAAGAGCTTCTCGGCAAGAATGTTAAAGCTTTTAATGATAGTAGCAATCATCCGGGTACTCTCGGGATCCAGATAGCTTGCATTCTTCATGTTACCCCATACAAACTTGTTCATCACGTTGTTGTACATGGCGGGGGTATTGATCAGCTCCTGCTGTTCTTGTCTTGCATTTGTTGAATCAGCTACTTGATTAGCTGGCTTTAATGGTAACAGGCGATATGCGAACCCTTCATTGTACAGATACTTTTGAAGACCGATATAATTATCAGATGGGACAGTTACCGCAAAGTAAATAGGCCTTTCCCAGTTGTTATGAGCTAAGATATCGAGCATAGCCAGCTCAGATTTGGTGATATAGTTTTTGTTGTAGGTCCACTCGAGACTAGCGGCGATGCTATCTCTTAATTCTGGTCGTACTGTATTAGTTGCAAGCACGCGCTGTGGATTTACCGTAAGTTTGAAATTCTTTGTTGGAAGAATGTTCTCTTTGCTGCCATCCTGCATCGGCACCTTATCGTTGTCGTTATCTGAGGTGATCACCTCAAATAGCGTCTTTAACTCAACCGCTCCCTCAATTTTATAGTCGTAGTACCTGATCACATCCCGCACACCCTGAACAAACTTTTCATTAGGCATTGTTATCGGAAGCGCTGCGGCCTGGTTAACTTTTTCTTTCATCTGACGGATATACCAGTCGGTTCCTAACAGACTCAGATTTACAATCCGAACATCTGGCCGAATGTTTTCTACTTCCTGCGCATACCATAGGGGATAAGTGTCATTATCTCCATAAGTAAACAGAATAGCATTAGGCGCACATGACTCCAAATAATCGATGGCAAAATCACGTGCAGTTCGTTTGTCTGACCGGTCATGGTCATCCCAGCCGCCTTTCGCAAGTAACACCGGTGCTGCTACAAGACAGAGGACAGTAGCAAGGGATGCAGCGGTTACGCCGCTGGTTTTCTTTGAAGCCCATTCTGAAAGCGCCGCTACGCCGAGGCCTATCCATATTGCAAACGCATAAAATGACCCTGCATAGGCATAGTCCCTTTCCCGCGGCTGCAATGGATTCTGATTAAGGTATAATACAATAGCGAGTCCTGTGAAGAAGAATAGCAAGGCAACAACCCCAGCATCTTTTTGATTTCTGCGGAAATGCCAAATCGCTCCAAATATTCCAATAATAAGGGGGAGAAAATAGAAACGGTTATACGCATCATTTTCAGCGATACTTGGAGGTAAATTATCCTGCGATCCTAAGCGTAAGGCGTCCAGAGGTTTAATACCGCTCAGCCAGTTTCCTGAAGTGAAATTACCGTGACCCTGATCGTCGTTTTGTCTGCCTACAAAGTTCCAGAAGAAGTACCGGGCGTACATGTGTCCTACCTGGTAGGTGAAAAAGAACTCAAGATTTTTGCCGAAGGTAGACTGTGTTCCTTCAGGGATTCTTAACCAGTCGCGATAGAAACTGACGTGCTGTGGGTCCTGACTGTAAATTCTCGGGAGTAGGGTATTTCGGTCGTATACGGTCTCGAATTTTTTTCCGGCAACCTCATATTTTTCTTCTCCCTGGCGGTAGATATTTGCTCCCTCTTTATAATCAATCGGTTCTGAATCAAAATATTCTCCATACATCAAAGGGCGGTCGCCGTACTGCTCACGGTTAAGATAGCTTAGCAACGCAAATACGTTATCCGGGTCGCTATTATTTAAGGTAGGATCAGCTTGGGCGCGGATAACGATAAGTGCAAAAGAGCTATATCCGATAAGAATAAACGTAACACATACCAGTGCAAGATTAAGAATCGGCTTTGATCTTTTGATTGAATACAAGATTCCATAGGTTAATCCTCCAATAACAAGAAGCGCGAACACAATCACCCCGCTTCCAAATCCTAAGCCAAGAGAATTGACGAAAAAGAGATCAAAATAAGCAGCGGACTTAACGATGTACTGGATGATACCGTACTGGATAACTCCCAGAATTAGCACACCTACAAGTAAGGCTATCACCGTCCCATTGGTGCTGATCTTTTTGCTTCTTCTGAAGTAATATATTAAAGCAATTGCTGGAATAACAAGCAGGTTAAGAAGGTGCACACCAATGGACAAGCCCATAATATAAGCGATGAAGATCAGCCATTTGTCTGCCCCCGGTTCATCCGCATGGTGGTCCCACTTTAAAATTGCCCAGAAAACAATAGCAGTACAGAGTGAAGACAAGGCGTATACCTCTGCTTCTACTGCAGAAAACCAGAATGTGTCGGAGAAGGTGTAAGCCAGGGCTCCTACTAAACCAGAGCCCATAATTGCAATCAGTTTAGCTGTCGTTAAATCTTCTCCTTTTTTCCATAATACTTTTCTTGCCAGAGCGGTAATGGTCCAAAAAAGAAATAGAATGGTAGCTGCACTGGCTAATGCAGAACTCATATTCATCCAGAAAGCAACCTTAGTATTATCTCCTCCGGCCAGCAGAGAGAAAACTTTTGCAATCATGATAAACAGTGGAGCACCTGGTTGGTGAACAATTTGAAGCTTATATGCTGATGCTATAAATTCCCCTGTATCCCAAAAGCTGGTAGTTGTTTCCAGCGTTAATGTATAGGTTATAGTAGCTATCAGAAAGCAAACCCATCCAAGTAAATTATTTAGTCTTGTGTAATTCATAAAAGTATACCTCAAACGATATGGAAGCCGAAAATAGTGAATCTAAATCAATTAGCAACCGCGAAGGTAAGGCTTTAACATATTTTAATACCGGCCAGAAAATGGGCATCAGAAAAAAAATAAATTTCATTTGCACTTTTTAATTTATGCCTCTATATTTGCATTCCGTTTGGGAGACATAGTTAACCACGGTGAATTGCCCGATAGTATAAAGGTAGTACAACTGATTTTGGTTCAGTTTGTCTAGGTTCGAATCCTGGTCGGGCAACTAAAAGAAAGCTCGGATTGTGATAGCCACAATCCGAATTTTTTTTAAACTCTATATCAAATGCCACAGCAGTTTAATCCTGTAAAATTGTTTGCCGGTTCTGGCTCAACTGCTTTAGCCGCTAAAATAGCTGAGTGTTATGGTAAAGAATTAGGAGATGTAGTAATCTCCCGATTTAGTGACGGAGAGTTTCAGCCATCTTTCAATGAGACAGTTCGAGGGTGCGATGTTTTTCTAATCCAGTCTACCAATCAGCCATATGATAATTTAATAGAGCTACTATTGTTAACTGATGCTGCAAAAAGGGCTTCAGCACATTATATTACAGTAGTGGTACCTTATTTCGGAATGGCAAGGCAGGATCGGAAGGATAAACCCCGGGTTGCTATCGGTGCAAAACTTTTTGCTAATCTGATAACAGCTGCTGGTGCAAACAGGATTATGACGATGGATTTGCATGCAGCGCAGATTCAGGGGTTTTTCGATATTCCTGTGGATCACCTTGATGCTGCCGTGATCTTCGTTCCATATATCAAGAGTTTAAATCTTCCAAATCTCACCGTAGCATCTCCGGATATGGGGGGATCATATCGGGCACGTACTTTTGCTAAGTTTTTCAACGCAGAGGTAGTGATTTGTGATAAGAGGAGAAAAAGAGCAAACGAAATTGAGTCGATGTCGATTATCGGGGATGTAACCGGAAAAGATATCGTCTTAATCGATGACATTTGCGACACGGCGGGTACACTTGCGAAGGCTGCCGATTTAATTATGCAGAACGGAGCAAGCAGTGTAAGAGCGGTATGTACGCATCCGGTATTGTCTGGAAAGGCGTATGAAACCGTGGAGAACTCGGTATTAACTGAGCTAATCGTTACCGACACAATCCCGTTGAAGCAGCAATCGCCAAAGATCAGAGTGCTTTCTACAGCTGAGTTATTTTCAAAAGCAATAGCGAATGTGAACGAGCATGGGTCTATCAGCGAATTGTTTAAGGTAGATTAGAAGGTCATTAATACAACCAGTGAATTTAATTTTTAAATTATAATTTTTAATAACATGAATACTATCGCTATTAGCGGTTCTCGCAGAGAGAACGTAGGGAAACGCGACGCTAAGGAACTGCGTTACGAAGGAAAAGTACCAGCAGTTTTATATGGTGGAAAAGAACAAACTCATTTTGCAGTTCTTGCAAGTGATTTGAAACCATTAATCTACAGTGCTGATGTTCACTTTGTGGAAATCAATGTAGATGGTGTAGCAACTAAAGCCATTGTTCAGGATGCTCAGTTTCATCCATTAACAGAACAAGTATTACACGTTGATTTTTATCAGTTAGATGAGAATAAGCCAGTAGTAATGCAGATCCCTGTTAAATTAACCGGAACTTCACCTGGCGTTAAAATGGGGGGTAAGCTTGTTCAGAAATTACGTAAACTACGTGTTAAAGCACTTCCTAAAGATATGCCTCAATTTGTAGAAGTAAGCATCGAGCCATTAGAAGTAGGTAAATCAGTACGTGTACGTGATTTGAAATTCGAAAACTTCGATATTACTAACACCCCTGAGGATACAATCGTATCTGTTACTACATCTCGTGCTCTTCGTCAGGCTGAGCAGGAAGCAGCAAGAAATAAATAAACTTAAAGTTCACAAGAGTTTAAAGCAGTACTTCGGTGCTGCTTTTTTTTTACCCCTTCGTTGCCTGTATATTTGGAATAGCTTTTTCAATTTGCAGGATCGTTTTACTTTTGTCTCATGAAATATCTGATCGTCGGTTTGGGCAATATTGGTTCTGAATATGCAGATACCCGGCATAATATAGGTTTTATGATTCTCGATGCTTTAGCAAAAAAGGCGGGAACAAGTTTTGCAAACCTCCGATTAGCGTATTATACTGACTACAGTTTTAAAGGTAGGTCGCTGCATCTTATCAAGCCTACTACCTATATGAACCTTAGTGGCAAGGCTGTTAATTATTGGATGCATGAACTAAAGGTTCCGGTTGAAAATATTCTTGTGTTGGTGGACGACCTAGCCTTACCGTTTGGAACCATTCGCTTAAAACCAAAAGGAGGCAATGCCGGCCATAACGGATTAAAAAGCATCGAAGCATTGGTAGGTGGGCAGAATTACCCGAGGCTGCGGTTCGGTATTGGTGATAATTATCCTAAAGGAAGACAGGTTGACTACGTACTGAGTAGTTTCGATACAGATGAAGTTCCGGAACTCCCACAATTAATTGATCGATCTATAGAAATGATCGAAAGCTTTGTTAGCGTAGGCGTGGAGCTAACGATGACTCGATTTAATAAATAATTTATGGATTTCTAAACCTAAACTCATCTACTTTTTTGATTGCCTGTAACTCTTGAAAAAATCGTGCGTCTTATAATCAGAAATAACATTATTTAACATTTAAGAGGAAAAAGAAACCTTAGATTTATGAACTAAGTTTTTAGTTGGGTCGGGTCGGTTCAGTAAGCAAGCTAGGAATTTAGCCAACAGTATTGTAACAATAGAACTGTACCTATATGAACCTAAATGTAGTTAGAAGCTTGACCGTTTTTTTCAGCTTCTTGTTTATCGTCCCAGCCTACTCCCAAAGCTCAAATCCCACCTATCAAATTAAGGGAGCGGTAGTTGATTCCGCCTCGGGGAAAGCACTTGAATACGTTACTGTTGCCTTAAAGTCCGCAGATAATAAGCCTGTGAAGACCGCCCTCACCTCAACGAAGGGTACTTTTAGCTTCGCTAATCTCCAGAAGGGTACTTACAAGTTAAATATTATTTCAGTAGGCTATAGGGGGATATCGAAAGAAGTTAGCCTCGATGGTAGCAGCACTAGTTACGATGCTGGTAGTTTACGCCTGGCCGCCCAGCAAAATCAACTTAACGAGGTAAGCATCACCGCAGACCGGCCTCTCGTGAAACAGGAAATTGATAGAATAGCCTACGATGTGCAGGCGGATCCGGAGAATAAGGTAAATAACGTCCTTGATATGCTTCGAAAAATGCCATTGGTGTCAATTGATGCAGACGATAATATCCAGGTGAAAGGAAGTGGCAGCTTCAAGGTGTTGATCAATGGCAGACCGTCTTCGATGGTTGCCCGAAGTCCAAAAGATGTTTTTAAAAGTATGCCGGCCAGTAATATCCAGAAAATAGAGGTAATTACTACTCCTCCGGCTAAATATGATGGAGAGGGAATAGCAGGAATTATTAATATCATCACCAATAAAAAGGTTGATAAGGGCTATAATGCGTCTGTATCGACTTCGTATAACGCCCCCTACGGTCCTGGATTAAACGGACAGATAACCGCAAAAGGAGAAAAGTTTGGAGTATCTTCCTACTCAGGAGGAAATTGGAGGAACACACCCAATACCAACTTTTCACTTCTGAGAACCTCACTTTCCGCGAACGCCACCCCAACCGGCAGCCTTATTACTTCCGGCGAGCGGGAGAACAGAAATAGCTACCGTTATTCTAACGCGGAGCTAAGCTATGAAATTGATACGCTCAATCTGATCACGGCGGAGCTTGGTTATAACGGAGGGAACGGTAATAATAATAGCCTGCAGCGCATTGAAGAGAGTGCCGGGACAGGTGCCAGGGGATATCGTATTGATAACACCAGTGGCTATGACTGGAGAGGCTATGAGCTGGGACTGAACTATCAATTGGGCTTTAAGCGAAATAAGGAACAGCTGCTGACAGGCTCGTATAAGTTTAACAGTGAAAAAGAGGAAAGTATCAGTGACTTCTTTTCGACTAATTACTACGGCTACCAGCCATCAGAAAAGACACCGAATAATGGTCGTAATAATACTTCGGGAGCGAAGGAGCAGACTATTCAGCTGGATTACCTGCACCCTGTGAAGAAAGTAAATGCCGAAGCAGGTTTGAAGCTCATCTTACGTAATAATTTCAGCGATTACGAATACGGCATTTATAATGATGAAAATGATTTTGTGGTTAATGAAGCGATGTCGAACAACTTCGATTATCGTCAAAACGTTTACAGCTTCTACAACTCTTATCAGCTAAAGCTGAAAGATTGGGGAGTAAAGGCGGGGCTTCGTCTGGAGCGAACCCTAGTAGATGCAGACTTTGTCTCTTCTAAATCCTTCTTCAAAACAGATTATAATAACCTCATCCCTTCCGTTTCCCTGCAGCGCAAGTTTAAAAACAACAGCAGTATAAATTTAGGGTACACCCAAAGAATACAACGGCCCAGCATTTGGCAATTGAATCCGTTTGAAGCGCAGTTTAACGAGAATTTTACCCAAAGGGGAAATACACAGTTGAAGCCGGTTTTAAATCATAGCTTTGAACTTAGCTACAGCATCTTCAAAAAAGCATCCATCAATTCCGGTTTAAGTTATTCCTTCGCCAATAACACCATTCAGTATGTGAACCGATTAGATGGAAAGGTGAGCAGGGCCACCTTTGAAAATATCGGTGAAAACAAGGATTTCGGCTTTAACCTAAGTACGAATCAGCAGATAAAAAGCTTCAATTTTAATGTGAACGGTCGACTGTCTTATGTGTTTATGGAAGGAGTTATTGATGGAGCGTTACTTAAGAACGACGGGATGCAGGGAAATATCTACGGATATGCCGGTTACAAGTTTAAAAATGACTGGAGAGCTGGGCTGAACGGTGGTTTCTATAGCGCCTGGATAACTCTGCAGGGGCAGTCGAACCCTTACTACTATACTTCTGCAAGTCTTTCCAAGGAGCTCCTGAATAAAAAGTTGACGCTGTCAGGCTCGGTCAGCAATCCTTTCCAAAAGTTCAGGACCTGGAGAAATGAAACTTATGGGACGTTGTTTACCCAGTCGGAATTGTTTCAGAATTACTACAGGAGCTTTAAATTTAGCGTTAATTATAAGTTCGGGCAATTGAAGGATCAGATTAAGAAAGGAAAAAGAGGAATAAATAACGACGACGTCTCCGGCGGTAAAGGCGGGGGGAATTAAAACTTTAAAAAAGTCAAGGGCCCTCACTGAGGGCCCTTGACTTTTTAAGTATTATCTTTTCTTCGGATTTTGATTTTTATAGAGTTTTCCAAAGGTTTTTCTGATACGAAGATTAAGTATCCTCCACCTCCGGCTCCACTCAGTTTCCAACCCGCTACTTTATCCTTGTAAGCTTCAATTTGTCTTAAGATATCGTCATTCACCATATTAGGAAACATAGCGATCTGAGCTTCGAACGAGTCGGTAAAGTATTTTCCAAAAGCGATGACGTCTCTGGCCTGAATAGCTTTCCAGCAATTCTCTGCTGCTTCCGATAGTGCTTTTGCTCCTTCTTCGGTGATATTGGTGTTGTCAAGTACCGAATATTCAGAGGTGCGAGGTCCGAGCGTTACCAGGTTCAGATGAGACTCAATCCACGTAAGTGTTTCTTCATCGCAGATTGACTCAATCTGGTCTGGCCAGTAGGAACCGGTGTAGTATAAGCGATTCAGTCCCGGCAAAACAATTCCTAAAGCATCTTGAGAGCCTGCAACTTCCTTCGTTCCTGGCGGGTTTTCATACGTGAAAAGTATTTTTGCCAGCTTTTCCCGGTCACCGGTAGGGATTTCTGTTCTCCAAAGCTCAATAGCTTTATTTCTTGTACTGGAAGACATTCCACTCCGGTTATTAAATTCGATTGTAGGTTCTATGGAGATCGTTAGAACAGGGCCCGGGTAATATTTGGACACGAAAGGCTGATCTAACCAACCTCCGGCAAGGTCTATACGGAAGGGAATCAGACATTCTGTACGTAAACTTGTCGTAGACCGAGGTGGCAGGTTTTCGTGTGGAATTCGCTGCATAATGCGGTATTCGATCTTCTTCTCCCTACATATTTCTTCTTTTGCGGGCGTTGCGCCATCTTCATTTACCAAAAAGATGTCCGGTTTAATTTCCTCTAGTTCCTCGATGAAATCGATAATGCCAAAACCCTTGTTCACTCTACATGCCTTAATACCAGCCAGTGCTTCGATCATGTATCTTCGTTCAGCTTCCGGATTAACGGGATATCTTCCTTTAAGTTGATAAACATTTTCGTCGTTGCCGATGCAAACGTAAACTTCTCCCAGCTTGGAAGCCTCTTTTAAAAATGCAACGTGCCCACTGTGTAATAAGTCGAAGCAGCCCGTTACCATTACTTTTTTCGCTGAATTCATTTTTTGTTGTTAATTCTTAAGCTTTTGTCGAGCAAATTTAATCTAATTTTCAAGAGTTGGATCTCTAGTTTTTCTGTTACAAAACCGTGGTAGCTGCCTGTGCCAATAATTTCTGTTAAATTTGATGGATGAAAGTTTACGGAATCAAAAACTGCGACACTGTAAAAAAAGTTTTAAACTGGCTCAATGAAAATAAGGTGGAATACGAGTTTCACGATTTTAAAAAGTTAGGCATTTCGGAGGAAAAGTTGGAAGAGTGGAATGCTAAACTGGGTTGGGAAAGCCTTTTGAATAAAAAAGGAACTACCTGGAAAAAGTTAGACCCAGAGGCCCAAAACAGTGTGGTAGACGCAAGGTCAGCATATCAGCTAATGATGGATAAAACGAGCGTTATTAAACGTCCGGTAGTAGAAAAAGGAGAGGCGCTCGTTCTGGGTTTTAATCCTGATGCCTTGGAAAACCTGGTTCGATAGTACTAAAACTTCCTTCCAATAGTTTAATTACAACGTGTTCCCGCCGTTTATAAACAATTCTCCGCGGGAAGACTTTTATAGTACTCAAAAGCACAGTATGAATACATTTAGATATTTCTTCGGCATGGTGCTGGTTCTTTGTTATGCCAGCCTTTCTCATGCCCAACAGGTTGATCCGCAAAAATTACAGATTTCTTCTAACTACGATTATAATGCAGCATTCGGCGCTGGTTTTTATACGACCAGTGGTAATCAATACCGATCGGCAAGTGGTAAGCCAGGGCCTGCCTACTGGCAAAACCGTGCTGACTACAAAATTTCGGTGCGCTTGAATGAAACCACCAACGAGATTTCCGGGTCAGAAATTATCACCTATACGAACAACAGTCCGGACGAACTCGATTTTCTGTGGCTGCAATTGGATCAAAACCTATTTAAGCAAGAATCCATTGGATCTGCTATAGTACCTTTATCCGGCAGCCGAAATGGTGCTCGGGGCCAGCAGTTTGACGCCGGGTTCAAAATTAAAGCAGTAAAGCTTGTGACTAGCGGCGCGGAAAAAGATATGGAGTACTCCATAAACGACACGCGGATGCAAATTATCCTTCCCCAGAGTTTAAAGGCACAAGGGGGACAACTAAGATTTAGGGTCGACTTTTCCTTTATTGCTCCAACCTACGGCTCAGACAGGATGGGGGTGTTGGAGACCAAGAATGGGAAGATTTTTAGCGTAGCACAGTGGTATCCCAGAATGTTCGTGTATGACGATGTGCGGGGCTGGAACGTTCATCCCTATACAGGTCCAGGCGAGTTTTACCTTGAATATGGGAACTTCGACGTAGATATTACAGTGCCGGCCAATCACCTGGTGGTAGCTTCGGGGGAACTGCTAAATCAGCGGGAGGTATACACGCCAGAGCAGATACAACGCTGGCAGCAAGCTGCGACAAGCGAAAGCACTGTGTTTATTCGCACAGCTAAAGAAGTAGGGAGTGCAGAGTCGCGACCAAAAGGGAAAAATGAACTTACATGGCGTTTTCGGATCGAGAATTCGAGGGATTTTGCCTGGGGGGCATCGTCTGCTTTCATCATTGATGCGGCCCGTATTAACCTTCCAAGTGGTAAAAAATCTTTAGCGATATCTGCTTACCCAGTAGAAAGTAGTGGAAACGCGGGATGGGGAAGATCTACTGAGTATGTAAAAGCTTCTATCGAACTTAACTCGCAAAAATGGATGGAATACCCATATTCAGTGGCTGTAAACGTAGCATCTAACGTTGGAGGCATGGAATACCCAGCTATCGTTTTTTGTAATTGGAAAGATAAAAATGCTTCTCTTTGGCGGGTTACAGATCATGAGTTTGGCCACATCTGGTTTCCAATGATTGTTGGCTCAAACGAACGAATGCACGCTTGGATGGACGAGGGCTTTAACACCTTTATCAATACACTCACCAGCGAAGCCTTCAACAAAGGCGAGTACAAAGAACCGAAAATGGATATGCACCAGTGGGCTAAGGTGATAACAGCACCTCATCTAGAACCCATTGCTACTAGTCCGGATAATATGAAAGAGGCGAACATAGGTTTATTGGCTTATTATAAACCCGCTATGGGGTTGACCATCTTGAGGAACGAAATCCTAGGGCCGGAAAGGTTTGACCGAGCGCTGAAGGAGTATATAGAACGTTGGGCGTACAAACATCCCACACCGGATGATTTCTTCCGCACAATAGAAAATGTGGCTGGCGAGAAGCTCGATTGGTTTTGGCGGGGCTGGTTCCTTAACAACTGGAGCTTCGATCAGGCGATTGTAGCAGTAAATTACGCCAAGAATAATTCAAAGAATGGCGTTCTCATCACAGTGGCTAATCTACAGAAGATGCCTATGCCAACTGTTGTAGAGATCAAAACTAAAAGTGGAAAGACTAGCAGGGTAAGGTTGCCTGTAGAGGTTTGGGCTCGAAATCAAGTTTGGACGTTCCAGGCTCCCACTACTGAAGATATAGTTTCCGTAACGCTCGACCCTGATCACGTGTTGCCTGATAGCGACACATCAAATAATGTTTGGAAAGGAAAAGATTGACAGTAAAGCCGGTGTATCAGCCGGCTTTCTCATTTAAATGAGTTTCGGAGCCTGCCTTTTTTAATTATCAATAGTGCCACCACCAGCATCAGGATTGAAAAAGCTAGAAATCCAAAATTCCAGCCATCGACGTACTCTGTGATTTCACGAACGTTATGTAGTTTCAGCAGATAGTGATCCGCCACTCCTTCCACTATATTAAATATAGCCCATCCCAACAGTAAGCCGCCAGCAAATAGGCGGTCTGAAATTAAGGTATCCTGCCTTTTTGCGATTTTCCATAGCAACACAATTCCAATCACGGTAGCCAGAAAACAGAATGCATGAAAGATCCCATCCCAAAACATATTTACATTCTTTGCTTCCAACGTTACTGGCGGAAGTGAGTTAGACAACATTTGATGCCACTGAAGAATCTGATGGAACACGATCCCGTCTACAAACCCGCCTAAGCCAATACCTATGGTACAGGTCGCGGCAATGAGTGGAGCGGTCCTTATTGTCATGTTCTCGTCCCTCTTGTTAGACAACTCTCTTTTGCCTGCAACGAATGCAAGCATTGCAACGATCAATCCTAACACCAAAAAAGGTGAGATCATGAAAAAGAGATTTGGAAGAAAGGAGCTGTTAAAGATGGCTTGTTGTAATCGCCGGCTACACGTAGTGCAGGCATAGGTGGGGACGCCGGCTAACAGTGCAAGGAGGCTAAGAGACGCATTTTTCATGGTTACGGTTTAGCCTGTTTAACAGCACTCTTGGCTATTGGGTTTCCATCAGTTGAATATACTTCCCCGCCGCCCTTAATTCGCTATATGTTACTTCTTCTCCTAAAGCAGCTTTAGCTTCATTCAGAGAGATTGTTTGATTCTCCTGAAAAAACTGTATAATCCGCTTCGCTTTCTCTTCAGGTATAAGATCATAGAGTTGAACATCTCCACTGGCAATAAAATGGCTGAGATGCCCCTCGATCGTAGAAGTGGTCAACCCTCGTTCTTGCGCTATCTGCTCAACTGTTTTGCCAGCCTTAAACAGTTCCAGGCTCATTTTTTTTGTGTCAGTCTTTGGCTTTTCTTCTCTCGGGATGCCCAGGGTTGAAGACTTTCTCTCAACTCCGTTCTCCCTGCAATAGGAGCTGATAAGTTCAAGAATTTCTGCTCCTAGCTGTTTGATTTTTTGTTTTCCAAAACCTTTTACCTGCTCTAGTTCTGAAAGGCTTATCGGCAGGATAGCGGTTAGATCGGCCAGTACTTTTGAAGGCAGTACGAGGTAGACCGGTACCTTCCTTTCCCGTGCTAAATTGTCTCTCCAACTTTTAAGGGCTGTGTACAGATCAGGATGTGCGATAGTTGAGGGTGGAGCAACAGCCGTATTTGCTGCTTTTATGGGCTTTGCTGAAAAGTCGATTTCTGCATTAGCTTTGGTCTTGAGGTAGGAGAGGGTGTCAAAACCGTTAATGCAGAGCTTATGGCATTCCAGTTTAACTATAACTTCTTTTGCTAAATGTTCAGTCGCTTCCGCGATAGCCTTTTTTACAGCTTTATTATCGGTTTCAACTGATAGTTGTTTTATGGGCTCCAAAAGTAATTGTTCCACCTTGGCGGAGAAATAGCCTGAAGCCTTCTTCACGCGATCCTGAAGTGATAAATTATCTTCGGGGAGCTCCTGTTCTGTCAGAATCCGCTTAAGTTCCCGCTCAAATGTCTCGGCGACCTGGTAAATCTCTTTATCTGCCTGCGTTTTTATTTGATTTAAGTCCTCATTCAGCGAGCCGGTGAGCAGATGATCGTTCTCTTCAACCTGCTTTTTGAGATAGAAGAAGCGGCTTTGGACGGGCTTAAAGCTGAACAGCTCGTATAGTAAAGACTGTTGGAAGCTGATTTTGGATGTCAGGAGCGTTTCTTCCCCCGGGCGGTTTTCGTCAGCTTTCCGGTTATATTCGGCTACAGTCGTATCTGTTTTTACACTATGTAAAGTGATGGGTGAACTGAGTACCATGCCCTCAAAACTCTTGCAGCGACTCAATGCAACATACACCTGACCGTGAGCGAAGGAAGAACTTGCATCAATGATCGCCCGTTCAAAAGTGAGTCCCTGACTCTTGTGGATGGTGATAGCCCAAGCCAGTTTCAAAGGGTACTGTATAAAACTCCCGATTACTTTTTCTTCAATTACTTTTGTTTCCGGGTTGAGCTCATACTTGATGTTTTGCCATTCGGCCCGCGTCACTTCAATTTCATGATGGTCTCCCGGGCATTTTACATAAATGCTCTCTTCTGTGATGCTGCTAACTTTTCCAATCTTGCCATTGTAGAATAATTTCTCCCGAGAGGAATCATTCTTAACAAACATGACTTGGGCTCCCACCTTAATCTCTAAGTCGACCACCGTTGGGAAACTATATTCCGGGAATTCGTTGTTCACTGTTGCGGTGAAAACTCGTGCCGCTTCTTTCAGCTCGCGTAGTTTTCCTTGATTAATATCATTCGCGGTAGCATTGTGGGTAGTTAGCGTGATATATCCTTCTTCGTCTGTATGCGTAAACCCGGGGATGAATCGCTGATTCAGCTCATTTAAAACGGTCTGATCAATTCTGTTTTCCCTTACATTATTCAAGAGATCAATAAAGTGTTGATCTGACTGGCGGTAGATATGCTTTAACTCAATAGAAATGGGCTGTGCAGCCTGCAAGGCTTTGCTATTGAAGAAGTATAAGTTAGGATAATAAGGACGGAGTACTTTCCAGTCATCCTCCTTTACTACAGGCGATAGCTGATGGAGGTCTCCGATCATTAATAATTGTACTCCTCCAAAAGGCTTATGTCTGTTCTTGAATCTTCTCAATATTTCGTCAATTCCATCCAGCATATCTGCCCGCACCATACTGATCTCATCAATCACCAAAAGATCCAGGCTTTGGATTAAATTGATCTTATCCTTGGTAAATCTTTTCTGATGCTCGTTGTTGATGCCATTATTCGCATTCAGGCTTTTAGCAATAAAAGGCCCAAAGGGCATTTGGAAAAAAGAGTGGATGGTAACACCACCTGCATTGATGGCGGCAACACCGGTTGGAGCTACTACTGCCATTCTTTTAGCAGTTGTTTTTTTGAGATGATGTAAAAAGGTAGTTTTTCCTGTTCCGGCCTTCCCTGTTAAAAACACATTCCTATCAGTGTATTGAACGAAATTGTAAGCCAGTTCTAATTCGATGTTCTTCGGCATAGTGCTAGGTTAGGTTGTAAAAAATAGAAATTGTCATGTCGCTACCGAAACCAAAGTTAGTAATCTTCTTCAGGAATGCTATGAATTTTAGTAATTTTTAATTTTCGATACTCCTAGGGAAAGTGCTTCTAGGTTGCAAGAAGAGCGAAAGAACGTTGTTAGATTAGTAAGGCTTCGAAGAAAAAAGAAGCTGCTGAATTGCATTTGCAGGGGAGCGGCTTTCAGTGTTTATAATTCATGTTGAGCTTTGTTGCGTAGGAGGTGGGGGAGGAAAAAAGCTTGCTTACCGCATAGTGTTCAAGTGTCCTGGTTCCCTTTATACGCCTCTTTAGAGAACGGTTCGGTGCTACGCTCTGCTCGTTGAGGAATTTGTTTGAGGGATTAATCGCTGATTGCTAACAAATTTTGAGGGTACTTTACTACCAGGTGTTTCCGATAAGCAGCTAAAAAGACTCCTTTCCGGGAAAGATTATTTTTTCATTAACCTATTGATAATCAAAATTAACTTCCCTACTTTTGCAGTCCCATTTTGGGAAAAGAATATTTAAAGCAATTTTAAAAACTAAAAAACAGTAAATGCCTACTATTCAACAATTAGTTAGGAAAGGTAGAGTAGCTCTGGAGGATAAGAGTAAATCCCCAGCGTTGGACAGCTGTCCACAGCGAAGAGGCGTGTGTACCCGTGTATACACCACTACCCCTAAGAAACCAAACTCAGCAATGCGTAAAGTGGCCCGTGTTCGTTTAACCAACGGAAAAGAGGTGAACGCTTACATCCCTGGTGAAGGACACAACTTACAAGAGCACTCTATCGTGTTGATTCGTGGCGGTCGTGTGAAAGACTTACCAGGTGTACGTTATCACATCATCCGCGGTGCACTAGATACTTCTGGTGTTAACGGAAGAAATCAACGTCGTTCAAAATATGGTACTAAACGCCCTAAACCAGGACAGCCAGCGGCGGCTCCTGCAAAAGGTAAAAAGAAATAAGGAGGATTAAGAAATGAGAAAGTCAAAACCAAAAAAACGCATTATCCTTCCTGATCCTAAGTTCAATGACGTGATGGTTACACGTTTTGTGAACAACATGATGTACGACGGAAAAAAATCTGTTGCTTACTCTATTTTCTATGACGCAGTTGAGCTGGTAGAAAAAAGAACTAGTGAAAGCGGTTTAGAGGCATGGAAAAAAGCATTAAACAACGTAATGCCTGCTGTTGAGGTTAAATCTCGTCGTGTAGGTGGTGCTAACTTTCAGGTTCCAACTGAAGTTCGTCCTGAGCGTAAAATTGCTCTAGGTATGAAATGGTTGATCCTTTACGCTCGTCGTCGTGGTGAAAAAACTATGATGGAAAAATTAGCCGGTGAAATTATCTCTGCTTCTAAAGGCGAAGGTGCTGCAGTGAAGAAGAAAGAAGATACTCACAAAATGGCTGAGGCGAACAAGGCGTTTTCACACTTCCGCTTCTAATAAAAAAGGATTACATCGATTGATAATGACTACACCGATTACGCGTTTAACGAGAATCGGTGTAATCGTTTAAAAATCAAAGAAATCATATAAAATGGCAAGAGATCTAAAATTTACTAGAAATATTGGTATCGCTGCTCACATCGATGCTGGTAAGACTACCACAACTGAGCGTATCCTTTATTACGCAGGTGTGAACCACAAAATTGGAGAGGTGCATGAAGGTGCATCAACAATGGACTGGATGGTTCAGGAAGCAGAGCGGGGAATAACCATTACTTCTGCTGCTACCACTGTATTCTGGAACTACAGAGGAAATAAATATCAAGTGAACGTAATCGATACTCCGGGGCACGTGGACTTTACCGTTGAGGTGAACCGCTCTCTTCGTGTATTGGACGGACTTGTATTCTTATTTTCGGCAGTTGATGGTGTTGAGCCTCAGTCTGAGACTAACTGGCGCCTTGCTAACAACTACAACGTACCTCGTATCGGTTTCGTTAACAAAATGGACCGTTCTGGTGCTGACTTTTTGAAGGTTGTTAAACAAGTACGTGAAATGTTAGGAAGTCACGCTGTGCCTCTTCAAATACCTATCGGTGCTGAAGACCAGTTTAAAGGTGTGGTTGACCTGATTAACTTCCGTGGTATTGTTTGGAATGAGCATGATAAAGGGATGACCTTTACCGAGGTGCCAATTCCTGACGATTTGATCGATGAAGCAAACGAGTGGAGAGAAAAACTTCTTGAAGCAGTTGCTGAGTATGATGAGTCATTAATGGAGAAATTCTTCGATGATCCTTCTACCATTACTGAGCGTGAAGTTCTTGATGCATTACGTCAGGCTACACTTGCTGGTAAAATCGTTCCGATGACTTGCGGTTCATCTTTCAAAAATAAAGGTGTTCAAACTATGCTTGACTATGTGATGGAATTACTTCCTTCACCAATGGATCAGGAAGCAATCACAGGAACAAACCCTAACACAGGAGAAGAAGTTTCTCGTAAACCAGATGTAAATGAGCCCTTTGCTGCTCTTGCATTTAAGATTGCAACTGACCCATTCGTTGGTCGTCTATGTTTCATCCGTGTTTATTCCGGAAATCTGGAAGCAGGTTCTTACGTATACAATACTCGTTCTGATAACAAGGAGCGGATCTCTCGTATTTTCCAAATGCACGCCAACAAGCAAAATCCTATCCCTAACGTAGGTGCTGGTGATATTGCTGCGGTAGTTGGATTTAAGGATATCAAAACAGGAGATACTCTTTGTGATGAGAAAGCACCTATCGTTCTTGAGTCTATGCAGTTCCCTGAGCCGGTTATCGGTTTAGCGATCGAGCCTAAAACTCAGGCCGACATGGATAAGTTAGGTTTGGCTCTTGGTAAATTGGCTGAAGAGGATCCAACGTTCGTTGTAAAAACAGACGAAGATACTGGTCAGACAGTTATTTCCGGAATGGGTGAGCTTCACTTAGATATTATCATGGACCGTTTGAAACGTGAGTTCAAAGTAGAAGTTAACCAGGGAGCTCCTCAGGTTGCCTATAAAGAGGCTATCACTGGTACTGTTCAACACCGTGAAACTTACAAGAAACAAACTGGTGGTCGTGGTAAGTTCGCTGATATCCAGGTAATCATTTCTCCTGTTGATGAAGGTAAAACTGGTCTTCAGTTTGTAAATGAAATCGTGGGTGGTGCTATCCCTCGTGAATACATTCCTTCTGTTGAGAAAGGATTTGCTGCTTCCATGTCGAACGGTGTGCTTGCAGGATACCCTGTTACAGACATGAAAGTTCGCTTGATCGACGGATCATTCCACGCAGTCGATTCAGACTCATTATCTTTCGAAATTGCAGCTCGTTCTGCTTTCCGTGAGGCATTACCAAAATGTAAACCTGTGTTAATGGAGCCAATTATGAAAATTGAGGTTCTTACACCAGAAGAAAACATGGGTGATGTAATGGGAGACTTGAACCGTCGTCGTGGCCAACTGCAAGGTATGGACACTCGTAACGGTGCGCAGGTTATCAAAGCGTTGGTGCCACTTTCTGAAATGTTTGGTTATGTAACTCAGTTGCGTACTATCACTTCAGGCCGTGCTACTTCTACCATGGAGTTTGATCACTACGAACCAGCTCCTAAGAACGTTCAGGACGAAGTTGTTGCGAAAGCAAAAGGTAAGTCTGTAAACGCCTAATTAAGGTAAAATCAGAAAGGTAAAAGGTGAATGCTTTTTACCTTTCAAAAGATAACATCAGGTGTAATAAATAGCTCTTACAGCTGATTTAATTAAAAAAACAAAATGAGCCAAAGAATCAGAATCAAATTAAAATCTTACGATTACAACCTGGTTGACAAATCAGCTGAGAAAATCGTTAAAACTGTAAAACCTACAGGTGCTGTTGTTAGTGGTCCTATTCCTCTTCCAACTGAGAAAAAAATCTTTACAGTATTGCGTTCACCGCACGTAAACAAGAAAGCTCGTGAGCAGTTCCAACTTTGCTCTTACAAAAGACTGTTGGACATCTACAGCTCTAACTCTAAAACTGTAGACGCGCTTATGAAACTTGAATTACCTAGCGGTGTTGAAGTTGAGATCAAAGTGTAACTAGCTGAGATTTTAAAAAGATAAAGCCCGTTCAGAGATTTCTGGACGGGCTTTTGTTTTCGGGATAACTTGACTGATTTATCCTTTATTTAATAATTCTTCTATTTTGTTTCTTTCGGTTTGGAGCTCACGAGCGAGTTTTTTCTCTTTATCGTTAGCTTTTACCTTATACGCTTGATACTCGGTAGATAGTTCATCATAAAGCTGTCTTCTGTACCGTGCTTCTCTTACGCTTTTACCTGCAGTAAATACCACAATTGCCAGCGCCAGTGCTAACACCGCTACAATTCCCCACATGATGGAATTGTACGTCACTTTATCTACCGACATTCCCAACAGCTGTACTTCGTTAACAGCAGCTTCCGACTTTTCAAGGTTAGCCTGATGGGTGGCTACTTGCTTTTTTAATTCTTCGATAGTTTGTCTTTGTTCATCTACCTGTTGTCTCAGCTGTGGCGATTTTTTTCGTTCGGCACGGAGACTGTCCTGCACACTCTTCCACAAGGCGCTGAGCCGGGAGGGATGCACTACCTTGTACCCTTGCTGTGTCCAAGAGCGTCTCAACATCTCCTGATACTGGCCGTTTAGGGAACGATCAGCCGTGCGTAGAGAATCCTGCGCGGTTGAGGTAAGGCTAATTAAAAAAAGCGAGATGGCCAAAAGGAATGACAAAGTTGTCTTTTTCATAAAGTAAAATGTAAGATGTTTGAGCATCGTGAAAATAGGAAATAATGCCAAATTACAAAAAACTAAACCTGACTTCAATAGCAATTGTTACAACAGGAGCTAGAAAGAAATTTATCCTATGCGGTCAAAAACAATTGTGTTTACTTTCCTATTTGCGCTGCTGTATGTTCAACTGCCCGCGCAAACTAAAACTGAAAATGTAGTTCTAGTTACGCTTGACGGATTGCGTTGGAAAGAGCTCTTTTCGGGAGCGGACCCCAAGATCGTCAGTAATAAAAAATATGTAAAGGATGTTCCTGGCCTGAAGGATAAGTATTGGAATGATAGTCCCGTTAAACGAAGGAAGGCCTTGTTTCCTTTTATGTGGTCAACCCTGGTGCAAAATGGCCAGATATACGGTAATCGGGAATTGGGTAATAAGGTTAATGTTGCGAACCGATATTGGTTTTCCTATCCCGGATATAATGAGCTGTTAACCGGAAATACCGATAGGCGGATCAGGAGTAACGCCCGGGTCGATAATCCTAATCAAACCATCCTCGAATTCGCTAATCAACAACGAGGCTTTCAGGACAAGGTCGCTGCCTTCGCTTCCTGGGATGTATTTCATTACATCTTAGCTAAGCGTCGGTCAGGAATTTACATTAATGCCGGGCATGATACGGCGAAAGTCAAGCTCACTTTCAGGGAAAAATACCTCAATCATTTGCAGCAGCACACGCCCAGTCCCTGGCGTTCTACCCGCCTTGACGAGTTCACTCACCAGTACGCCAAAGAGTACATGAAGAAGAATTTTCCAAAACTGGTACTAATTGCTTATGGTGAAACAGACGAGTATGCCCATGAAGGACGATACGACGATTATTTGGAGTCGGCAACTAAAACGGATGCATATATCAAAGACCTTTGGGAGTTTATTCAATCAAACGAACATTATAAAGATAAAACCACTCTGCTAATTACTACCGACCATGGAAGAGGTGCCGGAAGAAGATCCTGGAGAGGTCATGGCATTGATAAGATCGGTTCCAATCACACTTGGTTTGCTGTGATGGGACCGGACACAAAACCCTTGGGAGAAGTCAAGGCAAAAGGACATTATTATACAAAACAATTAGCGCATACCATCGCCTCCTATCTCGACTTAAATTACCCCAATTCCGGTTCCTCAGAAAACATCATCGCCACCGGCCCCGTCAAATAAACGGCCAGCCGCACGGTTCGAATACTTTCTTCTTATATTTACCCAATGAATATTGGTATCATAGGATTGGGTGACATGGGTAGTCTCTATGCCCGAAAGTGGGCGGAGAAGGGATACTCGATCTACGGTTGCGACCTTCCGGAACGATTCGAAATTCTTAAGAACGCTTTTCAAGGTACTTCAGTTACGATTCTACCCGATGCTAAATCTGTAGCGCGGAAGGCGGACTTTTTGATGTATGCCGTAGAAGCTGCTCGGATTAGGGAAGTAGTTGCAGCTACAGCAGCTTCTGTGAAATATGGTGCGATCATCTCAGGCCAAACCTCGGTGAAGTATCCGGAAATTGAGGCTTTTGAAGAGTATCTTCCGGATGACGTTCATATTTTTACATGCCATTCACTGCATGGTCCTGCCTTTTCTACAACGGGACAAAAGCTGGTCATCGTCCCCCATCGCATCGACAGGGAAAATTATAAAAAAGGGCTTGAGATCTACGAGGCGTTAGAGTCAGAAATTATTGAAGTAGACAGCTACCATCAACATGATCAAATCATGGCGGATACTCAAGCCGTCACTCATATGGGGTTTGAAAGTATGGGCACCGCGTGGAAAAATGCCGGTGTTTACCCCTGGGACCATGGAGCGTATTCTACCGGTATTGATAACGTTAAAATTTTGACAACCCTTCGGATTTTTAGCTACAAGGCGCACGTCTACGCCGGTTTGGCTATACTTAATCCATTTGCCCGTAAGCAGGTGCGACAGTATGCAAAGTCAGAATCGGAATTGTTTAAGATGATGATCTGCGAGCAGGAATCTAACTTCCGAAAGAGGATTTTGGCGGCTAAAGCATTTGTGTTTCATGGCGAACGTGAGTTTATCACCCTTGAAGATGAAGCGATGAAGGACTTTAAAATGGCTGAAGAATCGGGCAGCTACCGGCCTAACTCTCATCTCAGTTTGCTGGCGATGGTAGATGCATGGCATCAACTTAAGGTGAATCCCTATGATAACCTTATTTGTCAAACGCCACCGTTTAGGCTAAGACTGGGTATTGCTGAGTATTTGTTTAAGAACGAAGAGTTGCTGGAGGAAACTATTCGGACAGCATTGTACGATAAAAGTATTCGGGCGGATGACCTGGAGTTTCACTCCGCTGTGCGGGAGTGGGCATCTATAATAGAATATGGAGATATGGAAGGCTATCTTTCGCATTTTAATCAGGTGAAAGATTTTTTTGCCGACCGTTTGCAGGAAGGAGCGCGGCAAAGTGCCCGGCTGATCGAGAAATTAAGTCAATAAAAAAAGCGGTTCTGGCAGAACCGCTTTTTTTATTAGCGAGGTTTTACAGTTGTTTCGCCGTCTTCCTCTACTTTTTCCTTCGTGGTCGGCGTTTTCGATTTAAACTCTTCACCGTCGTCAACCTTCAGTTTGCTGTCGCCGGATTTATATTTCATGTCGTCCCCATCAATTTTTATTTTCTCGTTACCGCTTTTGATTTTTATTTCGTCTCCGCGACGCTCGATCTTGGCGTTATCCAATTCCCATCTTTCACCATTTCTGCGAATTGCATTATTTACCTTTATTCCGCTTGGACCATACAAGGTATCCCCGGTGCTAACGTCTACAAAAAGCATGTCGGCCTCAATTGGCTGACGAGTATCAGCATAGACATACAGGCTGCCCGCAGACCCCGAGCCTGAAACAGAACCACCTGCAGTAGCCGAGCCCGATCCTGAGGTCGATCCAGATCCGGAAGCAGAACCAGCACTGGATACTCCGCCCTGGTTTTCTGAATTCATTACTATGGCAACCGGTTCACCAGTGTTCAAATTTACATAAGAGCCTTGAGCTTGTGCCGTTTCTTCTGTTTCAATCATGGTAGAATCGGTGCTTGCCTGATTGTTATTATTACTGCTACTGCATGCGATGAATGCAGGAAGGATAATTGCCGCAATTATTTTAAAATAGGAACCTTTCATAAAATCTAAGTTTAGTTGTTTTTTGATAACACCTCCCAGTTGTGAAAGGTTTTCTAGATGAAGGCGGCAACAGTCTCTAAGCTCTGTGGAACTTCCAGTTCTGTCGCCAAAGAATTGAGAAATTCCAATTCGCTCGGTTTCTGATTCTTTGCTTTTGCCAAAGACATATTAGTTTCTTTTTTATTTCTAAAAAAATAACTTCCTCACTATTTGATATTTAAAGTATTGTGTCTATCTTTGCCGTCCCTTTCGAGGGATTGTTATGCCTTGAACGAAGCCCTACTGCTTCGATGGGCGAAAAAGATAAAAAAAGAAAATGTCAGGAATTATTGGAAAAAAAGTAGGAATGACCAGCATTTTCGATGCCGACGGGAAGAACATCCCATGTACGGTGATCGAGGCTGGCCCATGCGTAGTTACGCAAGTTCGTACCGCTGAGAAAGACGGCTACGAAGCGGTTCAGTTGGCTTTCGGAGAAAAGAAAGAGAAAAACACCACTGAACAATTAAAAGGCCATTTCGCTAAGGCAGGAACAACTCCAAAGCGCAAGCTTGTAGAGTTTAAAACCTTCGAAGACGAGAAAAGTTTGGGCGACACTATTACTGTAGAAATTTTTGCTGAAGGCGACTTCGTTGATGTTGTTGGAACTTCAAAAGGTAAAGGTTTCCAGGGTGTTGTTAAGCGTCACGGCTTCGGTGGTGTTGGTGGTCAAACTCACGGACAGCACAACAGGATGCGTGCTCCGGGTTCATTAGGTGCTTCTTCATGGCCTTCACGTGTATTCAAAGGAATGCGCATGGCTGGTCGTACAGGTGGCGCTCGTGTAAAAGTTCAGAATCTTCAGATTTTGAAAGTGTATCCTGAGCAAAATTTATTAGTAGTTAGCGGTTCAATCCCGGGAGCTAAAGGTTCTTACGTAATCGTTGATAAATAAGATGGAAGTTAGTGTATTAAACATTTCAGGTAAAGAAACAGGTGCCAAGGTGCAACTTCCTGAAGCGATTTTCGGTGTAGAACCAAACGATCACGCAATCTACTTAGACGTTAAACAATACCTTGCAAACCAACGCCAGGGTACTCACAAGTCTAAGCAACGTAACGAAATTGCTGGATCAACCCGTAAACTATACAAGCAAAAAGGAACTGGTGGAGCTCGTGCTGGTAACATCAAATCACCTTTATTTAACGGTGGAGGTCGTGTTTTCGGTCCTCAGCCACGTGACTATAGCTTTAAGTTAAATAAAAAATTAAAGCAACTGGCTCGTAAGTCGGCTTTATCTTACAAAGCGAAGGATAACAACATCGTAATTCTTGAAGATTTCACTTTTGATGCAATCAAGACTAAGAGCTACGCTAAGCTAGTATCTGACTTAAACGTTGCTGACGAGAAAACTTTATTGGTTTTACCAGCTGCTAATAATAATGTGTATTTATCAAGCAGAAACATTAAAAAAGCAAAAGTGATCACTGCTGACCAATTAAACACTTATGACGTGTTGAATGCAGGAAAACTGTTGTTAACTACTGGTTCTGTTAAAACATTGGAGGAGGCACTGGCCAAGTAATATGGAAATTTTAAAGAAACCTATTTTAACAGAAAAAGCATCGATTCTAACTGAGAAGCTGAATCGTTATGCATTTAAAGTAGATCACAGAGCCAATAAATTGCAGATCAAAACCGCAATTGAGCAAATGTATGGTGTTAACATCGAAGCTGTAAACACTATCGTGGTATCTGGAAAAGCAAAAAATCGTTACACTAAAGCAGGATTTGTATCTGGTAAAACAGCTAAATACAAGAAAGCTATTGTAACGTTGAAAGATGGTGAAACTATAGACTTTTACGGCACTATATAATTAAACATGGCAGTTAGAAGATTTAAACCGGTTACCCCTGGTACTCGTTTCCGCGTAGGAGGCGACTATTCAGATGTTACTACAAACGTTCCAGAAAAATCGTTAGTAGTTTCTATCAAGAAGTCAGGCGGTAGAAATAATACCGGTAAAATGACTATGCGTTATCTCGGTGGGGGACATAAAAAGTCATACCGATTGATTGATTTTAAACGCGATAAAAACAACATCCCCGCAACAGTTGCCACAATTGAGTACGATCCAAACCGTACAGCCCGTATAGCCCTGCTACACTATGCTGATGGTGAGAAGCGCTACATCATTGCTCCTGAAGGACTAACAGTTGGACAGACTGTAATCTCTGGAGAAGGTGCAGCGCCAGAAGTAGGAAATGCGCTTCAATTAAAAAGCATTCCTCTTGGATCTATCATCCACAACATCGAATTAAACCCTGGACAGGGAGCTTCTATCGCTCGTAGTGCCGGTACTTACGCACAGCTTTCAGCTCGTGACGGTAAGTATGCCATTATCAAATTGCCTTCAGGTGAAACTCGTATGATCCTAGCTACTTGCATGGCTACAATTGGTTCTGTGTCAAATGCAGAGAAATCAAATGAAGTTTTAGGTAAGGCTGGTCGTAAACGTTGGTTAGGTATCCGTCCTCGCGTTCGTGGTGTAGCTATGAACCCGGTAGATCACCCAATGGGTGGTGGTGAAGGTAGAGCTTCAGGAGGTCACCCACGTTCAAGAAAAGGATTACTTGCTAAAGGATATAAAACCCGTAACAAGAAAAAAGCTTCTAGTCGTTACATTATCGAAGGGAGGAAGAAATAATGGCTCGTTCAATTAAAAAAGGCCCTTATATTGACCACAATCTTGAGAAGAAAGTGGTTGTTATGAATGAAAGCAACAAGAAAACTGTGATTAAGACTTGGTCTCGCAGATCAATGATTTCTCCGGATTTCGTAGGACATACATTCGCTGTTCACAACGGAAATAAATTTATTCCAGTTTATGTAACTGAGAATATGGTTGGACACAAGCTGGGAGAGTTTGCCCCAACCAGAACATTTAGAGGTCACGCTGAAAAGAAAAAATAAGCCATGGAAGCAGTAGCAAAATTAAATAATTGCCCTACCTCACCTCGTAAAATGAGACTGGTTGTTGACCTGATCCGTGGTGAGCGTGTAGAAAAGGCGTTATACATCTTAAAGTATACAAATAAAGAGGCTGCACAAAGAGTTGAGAAACTGTTATTGTCAGCAATTAAAAACTGGGAAGCTAAGAACGAAGGTCAACGCCCTGAAGAAAGCGAACTGTTTGTGAAAACAGCTTTCGTTGACGGAGGCCGTCAGTTAAAACGTTTAAGACCAGCTCCTCAGGGACGTGGATACAGAATTCGTAAACGTTCTAACCACGTAACATTGGTAGTTGATAGTAAGAATCTTGAACAAAACTAATTTTAGGAAATGGGACAAAAAGCACATCCAATAGGTAACAGGTTAGGAATCATCAAAGGTTGGGATTCTAACTGGTTCGGTGGCAACAACTACTCCGATAAATTAGTTGAAGACGAAAAGATTCGGAAATATTTATCAGTACGTATCTCTAAAGGCGGTATCGCTAAATTAGTGATTGAACGTACCTTGAAGCGTATCACAGTAACTATTCACACTGCTCGTCCAGGTATCGTTATCGGTAAAGGAGGTCAGGAAGTTGATAAGATCAAAGAAGAGTTAAAAAAACTTACTAAAAAGGATGTTCAAATTAACATCTTCGAGATCAAACGTCCTGAGCTTGACGCACAGTTGGTAGCTGAAGGTATCGCTAAACAATTAGAAGCTCGTATTTCTTTCCGTCGTGCAATGAAGACTTCAATTGCTTCAACAATGCGCATGGGTGCTGAAGGGATCAAAATTATGTGCTCTGGTCGTTTAGGAGGTGCTGAAATGGCACGTACTGAACAGTACAAAGAAGGAAGAATTCCTTTGCACACTTTCCGTGCTGATATTGATTATGCTTTGGGTGAGGCCTTGACTACTTACGGTAAGATAGGTATCAAAGTATGGATCTGTAAAGGCGAAGTTTACGGTAAACGTGATTTGTCTCCAAACATCGGACAAACGTCTAACACCAGAGGAAGAAACGAAGGTGCTGCTTCATTCGGTGGTAACGAAAGAGGTGGAAACGACAGAAGAGGCGGAGATAGAAGAGGCGGAGATCGTGGTGGAAACCGTGGTGGAAATAACCGTGGCGGACAAGGCGGTCAGAACCGTGGTGGACAAGGTGGCCAGAACCGTGGCGGAAACGCTGGTGGCGGCTTCAGAGGAAAGAAATAATTGATTTTTTAGAACATCGTTTAACGATAAAAAAATACGAACATGTTACAGCCAAAAAGAACGAAGTTCAGAAAGATGCAGAAAGGCAAAATGAAAGGGTTAGCATCCCGCGGTGCTGAGCTTTCATTCGGATCTTTCGGTATCAAATCTCTTGAACCAGCCTGGATTACCAGTCGTCAGATCGAAGCTGCACGTATTGCCGTTACACGTTATATGAAACGTGAAGGTCAGGTGTGGATTCGTATATTCCCAGACAAACCCGTTACCAAAAAGCCTGCGGAAGTACGTATGGGTAAAGGTAAAGGTGCTCCTGAATATTGGGTAGCTGTTGTACGTCCGGGAAGAATGATTTTTGAAGCTGAAGGTGTGCCTTTAGAAATTGCTAAAGAAGCACTACGTCTAGCCGCTCAAAAATTACCAGTACAAACAAAATTTGTAGTACGTAGAGATTACGTAGAAGCATAATTGAGTTATCAGTTTTAAGTTGTGGGTTGTGAAACTCGCAACTTAGAACGTAGACTTACAAATACAAGAAAAATGAAAAATTCAGAAATATTAGAGCTATCAACTGAGGAGATCGTTGCGAGGATAAGCGAAGAGAAAGCAAGCCTTACTAAATTAAAGTTTGCTCACGCGGTTTCTGCTATAGAAAACCCTTCACGCATCAGTAAAATTAGAAAAGATATTGCTCGTTTAAACACAGAATTGACTAAGCGCAAAGCGGCGAGTGCTGCAGAGATAAAGTCCGCTTCTGAAACTGAATAACTTTAGAGTCGAAATGGAAAGAAAATTAAGAAAGACCCGTATCGGGTTGGTAGTAAGCAACAAGATGGACAAGTCTGTCGTAGTTGCAGTAGAGAGGAAGGTTAAGCACCCTATCTACGGAAAATTCGTGAAGAAGACTACCAAATTCATGGCTCACGACGAGGCTAACACTTGCGGTATCGGCGACACAGTGTTAATCATGGAAACTCGTCCTCTGAGTAAAACTAAAAACTGGAGATTAGTTGAAATTTTAGAAAGGGCTAAGTAACATGGTACAACAGGAATCAAGACTGAATGTTGCTGACAACAGCGGAGCTAAAGAAGTTTTAGTGATCCGTGTCCTTGGCGGTACTGCAAAAAGATACGCTTCATTGGGTGACAAAATCGTTGTTACCGTGAAGAGTGCACTTCCATCAGGTAACGTAAAAAAAGGTACTGTTTCAAAAGCAGTAGTTGTTAGAACTAAAAAGGAAGTAAGACGTAAAGACGGTTCTTACATTCGTTTCGACGACAACGCAGCAGTATTATTAAATAACCAGGACGAACCACGCGGTACTCGTATCTTTGGCCCGGTTGCAAGAGAACTGCGTGAGAAACAATTCATGAAAATTGTATCATTAGCACCGGAGGTATTGTAACATGGAAAAGAATAAGAAATCTCAACCTAAATTGAAGATCCGTAAAGGAGATTTAGTTCAGGTAATTGCCGGCGACTCTAAAGGCAAACAAGGCAAAGTTTTGGAAGTACTTTTAAAGGAAAACAGAGCTGTTGTTGAAGGCGCAAACCAGGTATCTCGTCATACTAAACCTAATGCTGCTAACCCTAATGGTGGTATCATTAAAAAGGAAGCTCCTATCCATGTTTCTAACCTTATGGTTGTTGATGCTAAAACAGGCAAACCAACCCGCGTTGGTAAAACAAAGAATGCTGAAGGAAAATCAGTTCGTGTAGCAAAAAAATCTGGGGAGGAAATTAAGTAATGACTTACGTACCAAGGTTAAAAACTAAATACAGAGAAGAGATCCGCACTGCTCTTAAGGAGAAATTCCAATATAAGAGTGTGATGCAGGTTCCTAAACTGGAGAAAATTGCGATCAACCAGGGTGTTGGTTCTGCAACTACAGATAAAAAATTGATCGAGACTGCAATTAATGAGTTGACTACTATTACAGGTCAGCAAGCGGTTGCTTCCAAATCAAAGAAAGATATCTCAAACTTTAAATTACGTAAAGGAATGCCAATTGGTGTTCGTGTAACTTTACGCGATAACACAATGTATGAGTTTCTAGATCGTTTAATCGCTGTGGCTTTACCACGTATTCGTGACTTCAAAGGTATCAACGATAAAGGTTTTGACGGAAATGGAAACTATACATTAGGTATCTCCGAGCAAATCATTTTCCCTGAGATCAACATTGACAAAATCAATAAGATCATGGGTATGGATATTACCTTTGTAACTTCAGCGACTAACGATGTTGAGGCGCTTGAATTACTAAAACAATTTGGTTTACCATTTAAAAATCAAACAGTAAACAATGGCTAAAGAAGGTGTAAAAGCGCGTGAAGTTAAACGTGCAAGATTAGTTGCCAAATATGCTGCCAAAAGAGAAGCTTTGAAAGCTGCTGGTGATTATGAGGCATTAGATAAATTACCTAAAAATGCTTCTCCGGTTCGTTTACACAATCGTTGTAAGTTGACTGGTCGTCCTCGCGGATATATGCGTCAGTTTGGTATTTCACGTGTAACTTTCCGTGAGATGGCTCTTGCTGGTAAGATCCCGGGAGTAAAGAAAGCGAGCTGGTAACATTCCCTAAGTCAAAAGTCATAATATAAAATTCAAAAATTGTCTAATAGATAGTTTTTGAATTTTTTTTACTTTTGCAATCCCGTTTTTAAAAAATTTAACCGATGGAAGGTCGTCCCTGTGACAGGGAAGGAAACCACCATCATAACAAACAATAATGAATACAGATCCAATAGCAGATTATCTTACAAGAGTAAGGAATGCCATCAAGGCCAACCATAGGGTTGTAGAAATTCCTGCATCAAACCTCAAAAAAGAAATCACAAAAGTTCTTTTTGACAAAGGTTACATCGCGAACTACAAGTTTGACGATAACAATGTTCAAGGCACTATCAAAATTGCTTTGAAATATCATCCGATAACTAAAGTTCCTGCTATTCGCACCATTTCACGTGTGAGTAAGCCTGGTTTGAGAAAGTATGCAGGTGTAGACAGTATGCCACGTGTATTAAATGGTTTAGGGATCGCTATCCTGTCCACTTCTAAAGGTGTAATGACTGATAAGGAAGCCCGGAACTTGAACATCGGTGGCGAAGTTTTATGTTACGTTTATTAATCAAGGAGATTAACGATGTCAAGAGTAGGAAAAGCCCCAATCGCAATCCCTGCAGGTGTTACAGTTACAGTGTCAGCTGAAAACTTAGTAACTGTTAAGGGACCAAAAGGAGAATTAACTCAGTTAGTTGATTCTGATATAACAATCGCACAAGAAGACGGACAAGTTCTAGTACAGCGTCCATCAGAACAAAAACGCCATAAAGCATTACATGGATTATACCGTGCTTTAATCAATAACATGGTTAAAGGTGTTACTGAGGGTTATAAAGTAGAGCAGGAATTAGTAGGGGTAGGTTACCGTGCTACTAATACTGGTAATACTTTAGACTTGGTGCTTGGTTATTCTCACCACTATGTATTCGAGCTTCCTAAAGAAATTAAGGTTGCTACTACAGCAGAAAAAGGTAAGAACCCAACCATCATTTTAGAGAGTATCGACAAACAATTATTAGGACAAGTAGCAGCGAAGATTCGTTCATTACGTGCTCCAGAGCCTTACAAAGGTAAAGGTATCAAGTTTGTTGGTGAAGAGTTAAGAAGAAAAGCAGGTAAATCGGCATCTAAAAAATAATCATCATGGCAGGAATTAAATTATCTCGCAGAGAGCGAATTAAAAAAGGAATCAGAAAAAGATTAACCGGTTCTGCTGAGCGTCCACGTTTATCTGTTTACAGAAGTAACAAAGGTATTTACGCTCAAATCATTGATGATACAACCGGTAAAACTCTAGTTTCTTCATCTTCTTTATCTAAGGAGTTTGTAGCAAACGGAAATAAATCGGAACAATCAAAGGCTGTCGGTAAAGCTGTAGCAGAAAAAGCATTAGCAGCAGGTATCAGTTCAGTAGTATTTGACAGAAATGGTTATTTGTACCATGGACGTGTTAAGTCTCTGGCTGAAGGTGCACGCGAAGCTGGTCTTAACTTTTAATAAAATCGGAGATGTCAACAATCAATATAAAAAGAGTAAAATCAAGCGAGATCGAACTAAAAGACCGCTTAGTTAGCATCCAGCGTGTTGCAAAAGTTACCAAAGGAGGACGTACTTTCTCTTTCTCAGCTATCGTAGTGGTAGGCGATGAGAACGGGGTTGTAGGTTACGGGTTAGGTAAGGCTAAAGAGGTAACTGAAGCGATCGCAAAAGGTATCGATGATGCCAAAAAGAACCTGGTAAAAGTTCCGGTAATCAATGGAACAGTACCTCATGAACAATACGGTAAATTCTCTGGTGGTTTTGTGTTTATTAAACCAGCAGCAAACGGTACTGGTGTAATCGCAGGTGGTGCGATGCGTGCAGTATTAGAAAGTGCCGGCGTTCACAACGTATTGGCAAAATCAAAAGGTTCATCTAACCCTCACAACGTGGTTAAAGCAACAGTTTCTGCACTATCTCAGATGCGCGACGCTTATACTGTAGCTCAACAACGTGGTGTTGATCTTAATAAAGTTTTTAACGGATAAGAGTCATGGCGAAGATCAAAGTAACTCAAATTAAAAGCGTTATCGACAGAAGCGAGCGCCAGAAAAGAACCATGCAGGCTTTAGGTTTAAAAAAGATCAACCAGTCTGTAGAAGTTGAAGCTACCCCGGCGATTATCGGGATGGTAAGAAAAGTTAATCATTTAGTAGCAGTAGAAAGTATTTAATCATGAACTTAAGTAATTTAAAACCTGCAGCAGGTTCAACTAAAAATAGAAAACGTATCGGACGTGGTACAGGTTCTGGCCGTGGTGGTACTTCAACCCGTGGTCATAAGGGAGCTGGTTCTCGTTCAGGTACTTCTACTAAGGTAGGTTTCGAAGGTGGTCAGATGCCTTTGCAACGTCGTATTCCAAAAGTAGGATTCAAGAACATCAACCGTGTAGAGTATGTAGGTATCAACCTTGACGTTCTGCAAGGGCTTGTTGAAAAGTTCAATTTGACAGCTGTTGATTTTTCCACGCTTAAAGAGCATGGATTAGTATCAAAAAACGACCTTGTTAAAATTCTAGGCAGGGGCGAATTAAAAGCTAAATTAGAAGTTACAGCTCATGCTTTCACAGCTACTGCACAAAAAGCAATTGAAGCAGCCGGTGGTGCAATTGTAAAATTATAATTAATGAAGAAGCTTTTCACTACCCTTTCAAATATTTGGAAGATAGAAGATTTAAGAGTGCGTATTTTAAACACACTCTTATTTCTTTTAATTTACCGTATAGGCTCTTTTGTTGTTCTTCCGGGCGTCAATCCTGTAGCCCTTGAGAATCAGGAAAGAGAAGGCCTTCTTGGTTTATTGAATATGTTTGCTGGGGGATCTTTCTCTCGCGCTTCCATTTTTGCATTAGGCGTGATGCCTTATATCTCTGCTTCTATTGTGGTGCAGTTATTAGGTATTGCAGTTCCATATTTTCAGAAGATGCAAAAGGAAGGTGAAAGTGGAAGGAAGAAATTAAACCAAATTACAAGGTACCTTACTGTTGCTATCACCTTTTTGCAGGCTACTGCGTATGCTCGGACTCAGATCCCGGCAGAAGCAAGAATCATGGCCGAGCCGTTGTTCTCAATTTCTTCTATGGTAATTCTAACCGCCGGAACCTTATTTGTAATGTGGTTAGGTGAGAAAATTACCGATAAAGGTATCGGAAACGGGATTTCCCTGATCATCATGGTTGGGATTATCGCACAGTTGCCGGGTGGCTTGGTTGCAGAGTTTCAGGCAAGAATGGGTGGAAACGGTGGTATTATCGCAATTGTAGCAGAGTTAATTGCCTTGTTCTTTGTCGTTGTATTTACTATTCTCATTGTACAAGGCGTTCGTAGAATCCCGGTTCAGTATGCAAAGAAGATAGTGGGAAATAAGCAGTATGGCGGGGTGAGGCAGTACATACCTCTGAAGGTGAATGCAGCTGGTGTAATGCCAATCATTTTCGCCCAGGCGATTATGTTCATCCCACTGTCAATCGTTCAGTTCTTCCCTAATGCTCAGGGTTCATTCCTTACAGCGTTAAGTAATTACACTTCCTGGCAGTACAACCTTCTATTTGCGTTTTTGATCATTGCGTTTACCTTCTTCTATACAGCTATCACAGTTAACCCTGTTCAAATGTCTGACGATATGAAGAAGAATGGCGGCTTTATTCCAGGTGTTAAGCCAGGAGAAACTACTGGTAATTATATTGATGACGTAATATCAAAAATTACTTTACCGGGTGCAGTTTTTCTAGCTATCATCGCTATTTTGCCAGCTATCGCAAGTCTTCTAGGCGTTAACAGTAACTTTGCACACTTCTATGGGGGAACTTCGTTATTGATCCTTGTGGGTGTTGTATTAGATACGCTGCAGCAGATTGAAAGTCATTTATTGATGCGTCACTATGATGGATTGATGAAGACTGGTAGGTTAAGAGGTCGTACGCCTGTGACAACTGGCGCGGGTGCAGCTGGTCCTGCAATTTAATTTTAATAATGTCCAAAGTTTATTATAAGACTTCTGAAGAGATTGAGCTGATAAGGCAAAGCTCCTTGTTGGTATCCAAAACTCTTGCTGAGGTTGCCAAAGTAATAAAGCCTGGCGTTAAGACTATAGAGCTTGATAAGCTGGCAGAATCCTTTATTAGAGATAATGGGGGAGTGCCAGCTTTCCTAAACTATAACGGATTCCCCTATTCTTTATGTATTTCCCCAAATGATCAAGTCGTTCATGGCTTCCCCGGGGAGTATGAATTGAAAGATGGGGATATTATTTCCGTGGACTGCGGTGTAGTACTAAATAAGTTTTATGGCGATTCCGCCTATACCTTTGCGGTGGGGAACGTGGCGTCGGAAACGCTTGAGCTACTTGACGTGACTAAAGAATGCCTGCAAAGGGCTATAGAAAAAGCAGTAGTTGGACACAGGGTGGGTGATATTAGTTTTGCAGTGCAGGAACACGCCGAAGCCCATGGTTACGGGGTGGTTAAAGAGCTGGTAGGACACGGCGTTGGCTTCAAGCTTCACGAAAAGCCCGAAGTGCCTAATTACGGGAAACGAGGTTCCGGAATAAAGCTTGAAGAAGGTGTTGTGTTGGCTATTGAACCGATGATTAACCTTGGACGAGCAGGCGTAAAGTTTTGGAAAGATGGCTGGACGGTAAGTTCGGTAGATGGGAAACCCTCGGCTCACTTTGAACATACAGTGGCGATTAAAAAAGGAAAAGCAGACGTTTTATCGACCTTCGAGTATATCGAAGAAGTTTTACAACAAAAAAAATAAAAATTAAAATTTTTTATTTAATTTTGCGTCCCCGTAATAAGGAAGCTAAATAAATAGAAATCAATAAAATATGGCTAAACAAGCCTCTATTGAACAAGACGGTATCATTAAGGAAGCATTGTCCAATGCTATGTTTCGTGTTGAGTTAGAGAACGGACACGAGATTATCGCTCACATTTCAGGGAAGATGCGGATGCACTACATCAAGATCTTACCCGGTGATAAAGTGAAGCTGGAAATGTCTCCTTACGATTTAACAAAAGGCAGGATTACTTATAGATATAAATAAGATGAAAGTTAGAGCATCCATAAAAAAGCGTAGCGCTGATTGTAAAATTATCCGCCGTAAGGGTAAGCTTTACGTAATTAACAAGAAAAACCCTAAGTACAAACAGCGCCAGGGTTAATATTTATTGTAAAAACTATCAAGAAATAATAAATGGCAAGGATAGCAGGTATTGATTTACCAAGAAACAAAAGAGGAGAGATCGGACTTACTTACATCTTCGGTGTTGGCAGAGCTACTGCTCAGGGCATATTAGACGAAGCCGGCATTGGTTATGATGTGAAAGTACAAGACTGGACCGATGATCAGTTAGCAGCCATCCGTACAATCATTAATGATCGTATTAAGGTTGAGGGTGCTTTACGTTCAGAAATTCAATTGAACATTAAGCGTTTGATGGATATCGGATGTTATCGTGGATTACGTCATCGTAAAGGCTTGCCAGTGCGTGGACAAAGAACTAAAAACAATTCACGTACACGTAAAGGAAAACGTAAAACAGTTGCTAACAAGAAAAAGGCTACTAAATAATACCCGATAAGTAATGGCTAAGACTAAAAAAGTAACCAAAAAGCGCATAGTTGTTGTTGAGCCAGTTGGGCAAGCACATATTAACGCTACTTTCAATAATATCATTGTAACTCTAACAAACAGCCAAGGTCAGGCAATTTCCTGGTCTTCTGCTGGAAAGATGGGTTTCAAGGGGTCTAAAAAGAATACACCATATGCTGCTTCTCAAGCCGCTGCAGACTGCGGTAAGGTAGCGTTTGATTTAGGTCTTCGTAAAGTTGAGGTGTTTGTAAAAGGTCCAGGTGCTGGTCGTGAGTCAGCAATCCGTACGTTACAGACAGCAGGAATTGAAGTAACTACTATCAGAGATATTACTCCACTTCCTCACAACGGTTGTCGTCCTCCTAAAAGAAGAAGAGTATAACTCTGGAAAAGATTCAAGAAGGCCAGAAGCTTTCTGATAGTTTTCAAAAAAGAAATTAAGTAATTAAAGATAAGATTCGGTAGCTATAGGTTACCAGATACTTTAAACGAACAAAAATGGCAAGATATACCGGCCCAAAAAGCAAAATTGCCCGTAAGTTCAGAGAACCAATTTTTGGTCCTGATAAGGCATTAGAAAGAAAAAATTATCCTCCAGGAATGCACGGTGCTTCGAAGCGTCGTGGAAAGCAGTCAGAATATGCTGTTCAGTTGATGGAGAAACAAAAAGTTAAATATACTTATGGAGTTTTAGAGCGTCAGTTCGAGAACTTATTCCATACTGCTTCTTCTAAAGAAGGTATCACTGGTGAGAACCTTTTGAAATTATTAGAGGCTCGTTTGGATAACACAGTATATCGTTTAGGTATTGCTCCTACCCGTTCTGCTGCTCGTCAGCTGGTAGGTCACAAGCACATTACTGTAAATGGCCAGGTTGTAAATATTCCTTCTTATTCTCTGCGCGCTGGAGATGTGATAGCAGTGAGAGAGCGTTCTAAGACTCTTGAAGCTGTATCTACTTCAGTTGCCGGCAGAAGAATAAACAAACATACATGGTTAGAGTGGGATGCTAACAGTTTAACAGGAAAATTCCTGAACTATCCTAACCGCGACGAGATTCCTGAAAACATTAAGGAAAACCTTATCGTCGAGTTATACTCTAAGTAAGATTATAAAGCTGCTCCTATCGGGGCAGCTATTACAGTTTAAAAACATTAACTGAATATAAATGGCAATATTAGCATTCCAGAAACCTGATAAAGTTATCATGCAGAAATCTACGGATTTCGACGGTACATTTGAATTTCGTCCGTTGGAGCCAGGTTTCGGTGTTACCATAGGTAATGCTTTACGTCGTATTTTGTTGTCTTCATTGGAGGGTTATGCAATTACGTCGGTGCGTATTTCAGGTGTTTCTCATGAGTTTTCTACTATCAAAGGGGTAGCAGAAGATGTTACTGAGATCATCCTAAACCTAAAACAGGTTCGCTTCAAAAAGACTGGCGAGTCAGGTGATTCAGAAAAAATATTTGTGATCATCAACGGACAAGAGCAGTTTAAAGCGGGTGACATCAGTAAGTTTTCTAATAACTTTACTGTTTTAAACCCTGACCTTGTTCTTTGTAACATGGAAACTTCAGTTACTCTTGAAGTAGAGCTGACTGTGAGCAAGGGTCGTGGGTATATTCCTGCAGAGGAGAATAAAAATGCCGATGCTCCTGTAGGTGTAATCGCGATCGATTCGATTTACACACCTATTAAAAACGTAAAATACACAATTGAGAACTATCGTGTAGAGCAAAAGACTGACTATGAGAAGTTGGTTTTAGATATTTCTACTGATGGCTCAATTCATCCTGAAGACGCGCTGAAAGAGGCAGCAAAGATCCTTATTCACCACTTCTTGTTGTTCTCTGACGAAAACATCATGTTAGAAGCACAGGCGAAAGAAGAGACTAAAGAGGTTGATGAGGAAATCTTACATATGCGTAAGATCTTGAAAACCGAGCTGGTTGATTTGGATCTGTCAGTACGTGCACTAAACTGCTTGAAAGCAGCCGATATCCGCACGCTTGCTGATCTTGTTTCTTATGACGTTGCTGACATGTTGAAGTTCAGAAACTTCGGTAAGAAGTCATTAACAGAGATTCAGGATTTGGTTAAATCAAAAGGATTGTCTTTTGGTATGAACCTTTCAAAATACAAATTAGACGAAGAATAGGCGTTGCTTATTCGAATTTAAATAAGCGACATGTTCATAATTCCCTCGTTAAGAGACGGTATGAGCATGTAAAACAACAGAAAAATGAGACACGGAAAGAAAATTAATCACTTAGGCCGTACGGATAGCCACCGTAAAGCTATGATGGCTAACATGGCCTCTTCGCTTATCCAACACAAGCGTATCACCACTACATTGGCTAAGGCAAAAGCACTACGTACTTACGTTGAGCCTTTAATTACTAAGTCAAAAAGCGATACTACTCACTCTCGTCGTATAGTATTCAGCTATCTTCAAAATAAAGAAGTTGTAGCTGAATTATTCCGCGACATTGCTGAGAAAGTAGCTAATCGCCCAGGTGGTTATACTCGTATCATCAAGTTACCTAATCGTTTAGGCGATAACGCTGAGATGGCGCTAATTGAACTTGTTGATTACAATGCTACTTATAAAGCTGACGCAACTGCTCAACCAGAGAAAAAAGCAACTCGTCGCCGTGGTTCTGGAAAAGCAAAGAAAGCTGAAGCTGCTCCAGCGGCTGCAGAAGAAGCTGCTCCGGAAGCTCCAGCTGCAGATGCTGCAGAAGATAAAGCAGAGTAATAGTTATTATTACAACGTATATAAAAAAGAGCCTTGCAATCGCAGGGCTTTTTTTGTTTCTGATGATTCTGTTGTATTCGTTCTCGGGACGCTTTAGTACTCCGACTGTAGTTTCTAACAGGTCGATTCTAGATTGTGTGATAAGAAGCATAATTACTTTACGTTGAGACGCGCTTTTAAAGCGGTTAATCAGCGGAAGAAAGGTACTGTAACAAACCCGGTAGAAGCGGATATCGGCCTGTGGATAATGCCAGTGGAGTATGAGCGGATGACGGGACAGGAGGGGTTTGGAGATGAAAGTTGGTTTACATAAAAAAGCCTGTAGCGCTGTTAAAGCTGCTACAGGTTTTTTTTTACCAAAGCTTATTTGGGTAGGTACCGTTTTCGATTAGTTCAGAAAGACTTTGCTGTACGATCGGCTTATCCTCTTTGTAAGTCACCCCAAACCATTTAGATGATGTTGGAATCACTTTGAAATTCGCCTCTCCTGTACGTACCAGCTCTTCTGCCATTAGTGGGATGAAGAACTCGGCTTTTGGGTTGTTCTCGTTTGCTTCCACAAAGCGCTTAAACATTGGTTCAGCCTGCTTGAAAATAGCTGGAGTGAATCCCCAAAAGTTCATAGAAGCGCGCGCGTCGTCATGCAAAGGAGTAGTGGTGCCATCCTCATCCTCATATACAATTACGCCGTCTTTCTCATATACTTTTGTGCGTTCGTTGATTTGTTCTAAGTTCCCTTCAGGGGACACCTTACAGATACCGCGTGAAACAGAACCGTGCTCTGATAGAGTTTTGTCTACTTGATATCCCATCAACGAGTAGTAATCGTCTCTCACTTCGGAGGTAAGGAAGTCGTGCATCTTCTGGAATGCCTCATATCCATAGAAGTCGTCAGCATTAATTACGCAGAACGGCTCATTCACTTGCTTGCCTGCCTCGAGCACTGCGTGCCCGGTTCCCCATGGTTTTTGGCGCTCGATTTGTTTATCGATACCATATTTCGACAGGTCGTAGCTTTGAAAAACGAAGTCGATTTCTACTTTACCCTCTAACTTGGGAGCGAAGATGCCTTTGAAGCTTTCCAGGAATTCCTCGCGGATTATAAATGTTACTTTACCGAATCCTGCACGAATTGCGTCGTAAATTGAGTAATCAATAATGGTTTCTCCGTTGGGACCGAAGCCATCAACTTGCTTCATGCTGCCATAACGGCTAGCCATGCCTGCTGCTAAAATAAGTAAGGTGGGTTTCATGCAGTAAAATTAAAAAACTGATTGTTAATTATTAATTATGAAAGATAAACTTAGTTATAAATAATTAACGCAGGGGATTGTTTGAAGGAATAGGTATTTTTTGTTCCAAAAATTGCCTTTTCAGTACGAGGCAACGATAGTAGAGAAATGGAAGTCCGCGCAAGGAGGAAACAGGTTGAAAAAAGCAAAAAGGCAGCGGAAGGGGAATGTCGCTGCCTTTTTATTTTTAAGAGTCCTATGGTATTAAAACGAGAGGCTCTCCTCTTTATTTCCTTGTAATGGAATTTTTATTTGATATATCGGAAGTCCTGCCCCGCCTCAATCTTCAGCAGTGATTCGTAGATAAGACGAATTACGTTATCCACATCCTCTTTATGAACCATTTCGACAGTGGTATGCATATAACGCAGCGGAAGTGAAATAAGTGCAGATACTACGCCATCATTCGAGTAGGCAAAGGCATCGGTATCGGTGCCAGTCCAGCGCGAAGAGGCCTGGCGCTGGAACGGGATCTCTGCCTGCTCTGCTGCTTGTATCAGGAGTTTGTTAAGAGCGGTATGGACGGAAGGTGCATAAGAAACAACAGGTCCTTTTCCACTAGCCAAATCCCCTTGAACCACTTTGTTGATCATGGGGGTTTGCGTATCGTGAGTCACGTCGGTAATGATAGCTACATTTGGCTTGATACGATTAGCGATCATTTCTGCTCCCCGAAGACCCACCTCTTCCTGCACCGCATTCACGATGTACAAACCGAAGGGAAGTGTTTTGTTGTTTTCTTTCAATAAACGTGCGACTTCCGCAATCATAAAGCCACCTACACGGTTATCTAATGCTCTTCCTACGTAATAGCGGTCGTTTAGTACCATAAATTCGTCCTCGTACGTGATGACGCATCCCACGTGAATGCCCAAAGCTTCAACTTCTTCTTTTGATGTACATCCGCAGTCGAGAAAAATGTTTTTAAGCGTCGGCGCTTCTTCCTTTTCCCCGTTTCTGGTATGAATCGCCGGCCAGCCAAACACTGCTTTTACAATCCCTTTATCGGTGTGGATATTTACTCGTTTTGATGGAGCAATCTGATGGTCTGATCCCCCATTTCTGACTACATAAATCAGACCGTCTTTCGTGATGTAATTTACAAACCACGAGATCTCATCAGAGTGCGCTTCAATCACTACCTTGTAATCTGCTTCAGGATTTATTACCCCCACCGCAGTTCCATAGTTGTCTACATAGTGCTCGTCTATATAGGGCTTGATATAGTCGAGCCACAGTTTTTGACCTTCCCATTCGTAGCCGGTGGGAGACGGATTGTTAATATAAGTTTCCAGAAACTTAAGCGAATCCGGAGTCACTACCGGTACGTGCTTTACTTCTTTATCTTCAGCCATAAAAAATGTTTGTATAAAGTCTAATAATTGGGAAATGTAATAATTCCTCTATCAATAAATCGAAAAAATCAAAAATGTTTCCTCTAAGTGGTATTCCTGTTCCGGCTGCTCAACTCCTAGTTCCCGCAATAAATTAAAGCAGTTTTTCCATGATGACGAAATCAAACCCATCTTTAAAAAAGGTTTTGTCAGTCATTTTAAACCCGAACTTCAGATAAAAAGCTGATGCGTTTACCCTAGCATTACACCAGATCTTTGAATAGTTTTGCTTTTGTGCATACTCGATGACATAGTTAAGAAGGCTGCTGCCATAACCTTTTCCCTGGTAATCCTGATAGGTAGCGAATTTCCGGAATTGCAAGTCAGTTCCATCACTAAATAGAGAGACAACGGAGGTCAGCGTTTCATGTTCAAACAGACCAAGGTGATAACCTTTCTCATCCTCAGGAAGCTTAATGCTCTCGAACTCCATGTCTGGATACATCACTATATGGCGCAGGGGCCACACCTCCCTAGCTTCTACAATTCTTATCGTAATCATAAGTAGGGGTATTCAATTTTGGTAAGATATAAACCGCAGGCAGGAACTGAAGTACCTGCATTTGATCGGTCTTTGCTTTCGATAATTTGGTGGATAGATTCTACCGCCGCTTTTCCCCTGCCAATCTCCACTAAAGTCCCAACAATGGCCCGCACCATATTACGAAGGAAACGATCGGCGGAAACATGAAAAATAAGACCGTCATTAGTTACAACCCACTCAGCCCTTGTGATCTTACAATTGTTGGTGAATACTTGTGTATGGGATTTACTGAAGCAGCTGAAATCCGTATACTGGAAGAGTAAGGAAGCGGCAAGGTTCATAGCGTCAGTATCCAGGTCGTCTTTCATCAACCACGAAAAGTTGTGCTTGAAGGGGTTTTTCTGATGATGAATATGATATTCATAGCTCCGCTGAGTTGCATCAAAACGGGCGTGAGCATTAGAGGCGACCCGGAAAAGGCGTTTTACTGCAATGTCAAAAGGAAGTAAGGCATTTAAACTATTTAGATATTGCGGAAAGCGTTGGTCAAGCAAGTCTTCTGCTTCAAGGTCAAAATGAGCAAAAAATTGAGAAGCATGAACACCGGTATCCGTTCTTCCGCATCCTACCGTTTCTACTTTTGCCCTGAAAAGTGTGGACAGCGCTTTGTCTAGCACTTCCTGAACTGTTACAGCGTTCGGTTGGATCTGCCAGCCGTGATAGTTGGTTCCGTTGTAAGATAGTTCCAGAAAAAGCCTTTGTTGTTGTTGCACGCTCAAAGTTAGGTATCGACAGCAAATTTTAGCAGCTGTAAAACACTTTTCTATATTTGCGATGTTTAACAAGCTATTATGATACAACGTATACAAACTGTTTGGCTATTCCTGGCATCCTTAATAATTTTCGGTTTATTCCTGTTCCCTTTTCTGCAAATATTAAATGCGTCAGGAACGCCAAAAGCCATTAAGGTTACCGGCGTGTATGAAAATATAGGTGGACAGGTAGTCCAGACCCAAGGCTTTACCGCGCTTACGATTACAACTGTGATCCTTGGTTTGATTCCCCTGGCAGCTATTGCAATGTACCGAGAGCGTAAACGCCAGATTGCTATTTGTTATATTGCGATCGTAGCTATTATTGGTTTTAGCTTTTGGATGGTTCAAACAGCGAAGTCGGTGATTGGAGATATGCAACTAGAGTTTCAGAATTATGGTATAGGAGTTATCTTACCCTCTCTGGCAATTCTCTTTGTAATTCTGGCTCTTAGAGGAATTCGCCACGACGAACGGTTGATAAAGTCTGCTGATCGGCTACGCTAATTGTCAGATCAGTGTTTTTAAAGCACAGATAGTTTAGCTGAAACTTTTATTCAAAAAATAAAGCGTACCTTTGCGCCGGCTCGGCAATACAGCCAAGCGATTTATTATTATCATGAACCCATTTAGTAACTTGGGTATCCGTCATGATATTGTTAATGCCATCTCTGATCTGGGATTTGAAAATCCCACACCAATCCAGGAACAAGCAATCCCGGTTTTACTTTCAGGCAGCAACGATTTTGTCGGATTAGCTCAAACAGGAACTGGTAAAACGGCAGCATTCGGCCTGCCTTTGTTGGAATTACTAGACTTTGAAGAAAATTATCCACAGGCACTTGTATTGTGCCCAACAAGAGAATTGTGTTTACAGATTACCAACGATCTGAAGAACTTCTCTAAGAACATCAAAAATGTAAACATTGTAGCCGTGTATGGCGGCGCAAGTATTTCTGACCAATTGCGTCAGATAAAAAGAGGGGTGCAAATTGTAGTGGCTACTCCTGGTCGTATGATTGATATCATCGGCCGTAAAGCAATCGACTTTAGTAAGGTTCAGTATGTAGTATTGGATGAAGCTGATGAGATGCTGAATATGGGTTTTCAGGAAGACATCGATCAGATTCTTTCTACCACTCCAGAAGAAAAGAAAACCTGGTTGTTTTCTGCTACGATGCCGGCTGAAGTCCGCAGGATAGCCAAAAAATACATGGAGAACCCGTTTGAATTAACGGTGGGAACCAAGAATACTGGTAACGCTAATATCGACCACGAGTACTATGTGGTGCGTGCACGCGAGAAATATGCTGCATTCAAACGTATTGTAGACTTCAACCCTGAAATTTTCGGTATCGTTTTTTGTCGTACAAAAATCGAAACACAGGAAATTGCAGAAGCCTTAATTAAAGACGGATACAATGCGGATTCGTTGCACGGCGACTTGTCTCAGCAACAGCGTGATAAGGTAATGAAGCGTTATCGTGAGCGCAGTTTACAGCTTCTTATTGCAACAGACGTAGCGGCAAGAGGTATTGACGTAAACGACGTTACGCACGTAATTAACTATTCCCTTCCTGATGAGATTGAGAACTATACCCACCGTAGCGGTCGTACTGCACGGGCTGGTAAAACCGGGGTATCTATCTCTATCATAAACTCAAAAGAGCTTGGAAAGATCCGTCAGATTGAGCGGGTGATCGGTAAGAAGTTTGTTAAAGCTGAAATTCCTAACGGCTTTGATGTGTGTGAAAAGCAGCTTTTTGCATTGATTCACAAAGTTCATAACGTGGATGTAAACGAAGAGCAGATCGAGCAGTACATTCCTCGTATTATGGATGAGTTTAAGGACTTAAGTAAAGAGGAAGTGATCAAACGCTTTGCTTCGCTTGAGTTCAACAGGTTCCTCGAATACTATAAGGATGCACCAGATTTGAACGCTCCTGCTCATGAGGAAAGAGGCGACAGATCTGACAAGTTTGCCAGAGGTGGAATGAGAAGCGATTATACCCGTTTCTTCATCAACCTTGGTTCTGTAGACGATTTCACTCGTGGAGACATGTTAGGATTTATCTGTAACAATGGAAAGATCAGCGGCAAGGCTATCGGAAAGATTGATTTGAAGGGTGTTTATACGTTCTTCGAAGTGGAGAATTCTTCAGCCGATCAGATACAACAGAACTTTAAAGATGTTGATTTCAACGGTAGAAGTGTTCGGGTTGAGCTAGCAGGTGACCGCGATGGTGGTGGCCGCAGCGGAGGAAGCCGTGAAAGAAGCGGAGGAAGACGCGACGGCAACCGTGGCGGAGGATTTCGGGACTTTTCGGGAAAACGTCGTGAAGAGCGTAGCGGAAGCTCCAGAAGTGGAAATGGAAGCGGCGAACGCCGGAAGCGCTGGTAACCGATCTTACGAACTATACAAAAAATGCCCCGGAACTTCCGGGGCATTTTTGTTTATGGTGTTCAGTATAACTAATCATTATCGAGGTACACTCTCTTTCCGGTTTCGTCCTCGTAGAACTGACGATCATACATGTCAAGATATACCGCCTCCCCGTGAGGTCCATGCACATTACCCAGCAAACGGTCTTTCAACTGGTTCCCGTACTGGGATAATCGGCCTCCAAGATTTCTGGCTGAACTCATTAGTCCGTCTGAAACTCTTGTTCCGTCCTTTCTTCTATAAGCTAAAATGGCTGTTGCCGCAGCTGCTCCGGCAACTAAACCTAATATCGTTACTTTCTTCATAAGCTGATCTTTTTGCTTCTGGTGTAAAGCTCTTAGGAACAGAGTATTTACATCCTTCAATTAATAACAAGATCACTGGAAGGAAGTTTTCGCAAATTAAGATAGCTGTTCAGAGAGGAGGCGCATTTCGATATGCGGAGAATGCTTCTCATACAGAATGGCGTATACGGCTCTGCAAATTGGCATGTGCACCTTGTAATTCTTGTTGATTTGATGCAGGCTGTTCACGGCATAGTAGCCTTCTGCAATCATGTTCATTTCCAACTGCGCAGACTTCACAGTGTAACCCTTTCCAATCATGTTTCCAAAGGTCCGGTTTCTACTAAACTGCGAGTAAGCTGTCACCAGTAAATCCCCGAGATAAGCAGATTCTTTAATGTCTCGGTCGATAGGATGGACGGCAGCGACAAAGGCTTCGATTTCCCGAATTGCATTTGAGATAAGAACAGCCTGAAAATTGTCGCCGTAGCCTACGCCGTGACAGATTCCGCTGGCTACCGCGTAAATGTTTTTCAGTACCGCTCCGTATTCTGTGCCATAGATGTCATCCGACACGTTGGTTTTGATATATCGGGTGCTGATAAGGTTAGCGAAGATGTCCGCTAATCCGAGGTCGGGTGACGCGATGGTCAGGTAAGAAAGTTTCTCGAGCGCCACTTCTTCTGCATGACAAGGTCCACTGATTACAATAATGTCGTCCAACGGAATGCCATACCTCACGTTCATAAATTCTCCAATGATCATATTCTCATCGGGAACGATCCCCTTTATCGCCGAAATTATTTTCTTGCCCTTGAATAAGGCCGGGTCAACCTCTTGTAAAACCCCTTTCAAGAATGCGGCCGGAACGCTCAGAAGGAGCATGTCAGCTTTTTCCAGAACAGAGGTAAGGTCGTTGGTGATGTTTTCAGGAGCAACCTTAATTTCAACCGAGCTGAGGTAGTTTGGGTTGTGCTTGTATCGCTGCAGGTGCTCAACCGTCTCGCTATTTCTCATCCACCAATAAATGTCTTTGGACTGGAAGTTATCGGAAAGCATTTTCACGATTGCAGTAGCCCAACTGCCTCCACCAATAACTCCTATTTTAGCTGTTTGCTCCATTAAATCGATCGGATATTAAAATATCCACAAGTTTACAAAAATTTATCAGGAGCGGATTTGCCTTATAAAGAATTACTATACTGGCTGGAAACAGGAATAATATTGATATGTTTAGCCCTAGTATTGGTCCTTTATTTTTGTGCTCTCAATATATGTACCTCGTCAAAACCCCTTTTGTTTTAAGATGGATTTACCCTTCGTTGGTTTGGAGAAAGAAAACCGAATCAAAAGTTATCTACCTCACTTTTGACGACGGGCCAATTCCTGAAGTGACGCCGTTTGTGCTCGAGGCCTTGGAAAAGTATCAGGCAAAGGCCACCTTTTTTTGTATCGGCGACAATATTCGCAAACATCCTGAAGTGTTTCAGGCGGTTATAGATGGAGGTCATTTGATTGGAAATCACACCTTCAATCATCTCCGGGGCTGGGATACAGATGATGATGTGTACCTGGAGAATTTTCAACGTTGCCAGGAGCTTGTACAAACTAATTACTTTCGCCCACCCTATGGTAGAATAAAAAAAAGTCAGGTTTCTAAACTGCAGGAGGAGCAGCCAGGGATAAAGATCATCATGTGGGATGTTTTAAGCGGGGATTTTGACGTCAATCTCTCTCCGGAAAAATGCCTTAAAAATGTTCTTAAACATGCCTGCCCGGGATCAATTATTGTTTTTCACGATAGTATCAAAGCTTTTGAGCGCCTCGAATATGTACTTCCAAGGGCATTGGCTGTCTGGCACAAGCTCGGGTATCGGTTTGAGACACTTTAGATAAAAAATAGAGCTGAGCGCTCGGTGTTTCGGGTTAAAATTGTCCAAAATAAAAAATGACATTACTCTATGTCTGCGCATTTAAGCTTTTTTTGTAATTTCGCCTGAACTCAGCCGTATTAGGTTGATTTTTGGAGTTTTAACAAATAAAAATCAATACTATTGGCATTTGATGTAGAAAAGGTCTAGAAAGCCAACAGTAATCTTGTTCGTCGTCAAGTAGCGGCAGGCAAAACTGGAGGTAAGCCACTGCTTTACTGATAATTCTTTATATCATCTGTGGTGAAGAAATGCCAAACAACCCACCTGAGTGTGCTTCTTATGTCGACGTGCCCCTGACCGTGTCGCAAGTCAGGATGTTTAGCTTACATAGGGCCTTTGGAGTGTGTGCAGGCATGTAAAGAAGGGTGGTCTTACTCAAGACTCGTTTTACAATAATGCTTTCAATAGTTAAAACACTTCTGTTATGAACACGTATTACGAATACATTAACGAGATCGAAGAACGGAAAAGTCAGGGACTTCATCCTAAGCCAATTGATGGTGCGGAATTACTGACTGAAATTATTGCTCAAATCAAAGACGAGAATAATTCACATCGGGAAGATTCTCTTAATTTTTTTATTTACAATACTTTACCAGGCACCACGCCGGCTGCTGCTGTAAAGGCTAAGTTTTTAAAGGAAATCATTCTTGGCCAATCTGTTGTCCAAGAGATTACTCCTGCCTTCGCATTTGAACTTTTATCACACATGAAGGGTGGACCTTCTATTCAAGTGCTACTTGACTTGGCCCTGGGGGATAATATAGAAATCGCCAAAGAGGCGGCGAACGTCCTTAAAACACAAGTTTTTCTCTATGATGCGGATACAGACCGATTGAAGGAAGCTTTCAAGAATGGCAATTCAATAGCGAAAGAAATTATTGAGAGCTACGCCCAGGCTGAATTCTTTACTAAGCTACCAGAGGTTCCTGAAGAAATTAAGGTAGTGACCTATATTGCTGGCGAGGGAGATATTTCAACCGATTTGCTTTCTCCTGGTAACCAGGCACATTCAAGATCAGACCGTGAACTTCATGGTAAATGTATGATCTCTCTGCAGGCTCAGGCGGAAATCAAGGCCTTGCAAGCATTGCATCCTGATAAGCAGGTAATGTTAATTGCCGAGAAAGGGACGATGGGCGTAGGTTCATCAAGAATGTCAGGAGTAAATAACGTAGCGCTGTGGACTGGTAAGCCCGCAAGTCCATACATTCCATTTGTAAATATTGCTCCAATTGTGGGTGGTACAAATGGTATTTCTCCAATTTTCCTTACAACTGTTGATGTTACTGGTGGTATTGGAATCGACCTTAAAAATTGGGTGAAGAAATTAGATGCCAACGGTAATATTGTTCGGGATGAAAATGGTGAGCCTGTCCTGGAACAAGTATATTCTGTTGCTTCTGGCACTGTTCTTACCATAAACACCAAGACGAAGAAACTTTATAAAGGCGACCAGGAGTTAATTGATATTTCCAGGTCGTTCACTCCGCAAAAGCTGGAATTTATAAAAGCTGGCGGATCATACGCAGTAGTATTTGGTAAAAAGCTTCAAACGTTTGCAGCGAAACTTCTTGAAATCGAAATTCCTCTTGTATATGCACCATCGAAAGAGATTTCTCACGAAGGACAAGGACTTACTGCGGTAGAAAAAATATTCAACAAAAATGCAGTGGGTACCACTTCAGGAAAAGTGTTACACGCTGGTTCGGATGTTCGTGTGCAGGTTAACATTGTCGGTTCGCAGGACACGACAGGGCTTATGACTGCTCAGGAATTGGAGTCGATGGCTGCTACAGTTATTTCTCCTATCGTTGACGGTGCCTATCAGTCGGGCTGTCACACTGCATCAGTATGGGATAAAAAGGCTCAGGCAAATATTCCAAAGCTGATGAAGTTCATGAACGACTTTGGTCTGATCACTGCTCGTGACCCGAAAGGCCAATATCATTCAATGACGGACGTTATCCACAAGGTTCTTAACGATATCACTGTAGACGAGTGGGCCATCATCATTGGAGGTGACTCTCATACAAGAATGTCTAAAGGTGTTGCTTTTGGTGCCGACTCAGGAACAGTTGCACTTGCACTAGCTACGGGTGAAGCTTCCATGCCAATCCCTGAATCAGTGAAAGTGACCTTTAAGGGTGAGATGAAGGATTACATGGATTTCCGCGATGTTGTTCACGCTACGCAGGCGCAGATGCTTCAGAAGTTCGGTGGTGAGAACGTGTTCCAGGGCAGAGTTATCGAGGTGCATATCGGAACGCTTACGGCTGACCAGGCATTCACCTTTACTGACTGGACTGCAGAGATGAAGGCTAAAGCTTCCATCTGTATTTCTGAAGATGATACCTTGATTGAATCATTAGAGATTGCCAAAGGAAGAATCCAGATCATGATCGACAAGGGCATGGACAACGAGAAACAGGTGCTGCAGGGATTGATTAATAAAGCGGATAAGAGAATTGCCGAGATTAAATCAGGAGAAAAACCGGCTCTTGCTCCGGATGCAAATGCAAAATATTACGCTGAAGTAGTTGTTGATCTTGACCTTATCGCGGAGCCGATGATTGCCGACCCAGATGTAAATAACGCTGACGTTTCTAAGCGCTATACCCACGACACCATCAGACCGCTTTCTTTTTATGGTGGAGAGAAAAAGGTAGATCTTGGATTTGTTGGCTCATGTATGGTCCACAAGGGAGATATGAAAATCCTTGCTCAAATGCTTAAGAACATAGAAGCGCAGCAAGGAAAGGTTGAATTTAAGGCTCCGCTTGTAGTTGCACCTCCAACTTATAATATCGTAGATGAATTGAAGGCAGAAGGCGACTGGGATGTGTTGCAGAAATACGCTGGCTTCGAGTTTGACGATAATGCACCAAAGTCGGCGCCGCGTACTGAGTACGAGAATATGTTGTATTTGGAGCGCCCAGGCTGTAACCTGTGCATGGGTAACCAGGAAAAAGCAGCAAAAGGAGATACGGTGATGGCGACTTCTACTCGTCTTTTCCAGGGACGTGTTGTAGAAGATGCCGAGGGTAAGAAGGGAGAATCCTTGCTTTCATCTACTCCGGTTGTGGTTCTGTCTACAATTCTTGGTAGAACTCCTACCATAGCTGAATATAAAACCGCAGTGGACGGCATTAGTCTGACTAAATTTGCTCCTCCTCATAAGCTGCTAATGAATTAGTTAGCCGGTAGACGCGTAAATAAATAGAGATATTTAGATTTGAGAAACCATCCTGCAAAACAGGATGGTTTTTTGTTTGTTCCTTTCTTCGGAAATAGGGCGGTAGTAATGCTGTTCTCATACCGTTCTATTCTGGCAAGGCAGCTTTAAAGTTTGCTCACTAGTTAATACTTTTGTTAAATATTCAAGTATCTTATGGCTTTTGATATAGAAATGATCCAAAAGGTCTACAGTAATTTAGCAGGTCGCATCGAAGCTGCTAGAAAAGCTGTAGGAAAACCTCTAACACTAACTGAAAAGATTCTTTATTCTCATTTATGGGAAGGGGACGCTACTCAGGCTTATAAGCGGGGAGCTTCGTATGTCGACTTCGCACCAGATCGTGTAGCGATGCAGGACGCGACGGCGCAGATGGCGCTTTTGCAGTTTATGCAAGCCGGACGCCCGCAGGTAGCAGTTCCTTCGACAGTGCATTGTGACCACTTGATTCAGGCGAAAGTTGGGGCGAAAGAGGATTTGGATCACGCTAACACTACTAATAAGGAAGTGTACGATTTCCTTTCGTCTGTATCTAACAAATACGGTATTGGCTTTTGGAAACCGGGGGCTGGTATCATTCACCAGGTTGTTTTGGAAAATTATGCATTTCCAGGTGGGATGATGATCGGAACTGATTCACACACTCCAAACGCAGGTGGTTTGGGTATGATCGCTATTGGTGTTGGTGGTGCTGATGCCTGTGATGTAATGGCTGGTTTTGCATGGGAGTTAAAGTTTCCTAAGCTGATCGGCGTGAAACTAACAGGTAAACTTTCAGGATGGACCGCTGCGAAAGACGTTATCCTTAAAGTTGCCGGCATCTTAACCGTTAAAGGAGGAACCGGAGCAATCGTTGAATATTTTGGTGAAGGTGCTCGTTCGCTTTCTGCAACTGGTAAAGCTACTATCTGTAATATGGGTGCCGAGATTGGTGCAACTACATCAATTTTTGGGTACGATGAGAAAGCAGAAGCATATCTTCGCGGTACTGCCAGAGAAGATATCGCAGATTTAGCTAATCAGGTAAAAGAACATTTAACAGGTGATGAGGAAGTTTACGCTAACCCTGAGCAGTATTTTGATCAGGTGATTGAAATCAACCTTTCCGAACTGGAGCCACACATCAACGGTCCTTTCACTCCGGATCTTGCATGGCCTTTGTCAAAATTCGCCACTGCAGTGAAGGAGCATAACTGGCCTGCAAAACTGGATGTGGGGCTGATTGGTTCTTGTACTAACTCTTCATATGAAGATATATCACGTGCGGCTTCCCTTGCTCAGCAGGCCGTGGATAAGAAACTAAAAGTTAAATCCGAATATACTGTTACTCCAGGATCTGAGCTGGTTCGTTACACGGTAGAGCGTGACGGCTTTCTGAATACTTTCGATCAAATAGGGGGTGTGGTATTAGCGAATGCTTGCGGCCCATGTATTGGGCAGTGGGCTCGTCACACAGATGATCCTACTCGTCCAAACTCTATCATTACTTCTTTCAACAGGAACTTTGCTAAGCGTAACGACGGTAACCCTAATACGCACGCGTTCGTAGCGTCGCCGGAGATTGTTACTGCTTTTGCGATTGCGGGAGATCTTACTTTCAACCCATTAACAGATACGCTAATCAACGAAAATGGCGAAGCTGTAAAATTGGATGAACCACAAGGTTTAGAAGGACCAACCAGAGGTTACGCTGTTGAAGATGCAGGATATCAGGCGCCGGCAGAAGATGGAAGCAAGGTACAAGTACTTGTAGATCCACAATCAAGCCGCCTTCAGTTATTAGATGCTTTTCCGGCCTGGGAAGGAACTGATCTTCACGGATTACGTCTTTTAATTAAAGCGAAAGGTAAGTGTACTACAGACCACATCTCTATGGCTGGTCCATGGTTAAAGTTCCGCGGTCACTTGGATAACATCTCTAATAACATGCTTATCGGAGCTGTTAACTTCTTCAATGATAAGACGGATAATGTTAAGAATCAATTAACCGGCGAATATGGTCCTGTTCCAGCTACCCAAAGAGCTTATAAAGCTGCTGGTATCGGAACGGTTGTAGTTGGTGATGAGAATTACGGTGAAGGTTCGTCCCGTGAGCATGCAGCAATGGAACCTCGTCATTTAGGTGTTAGAGTGATACTCGTCAAGTCTTTTGCTCGTATCCATGAAACAAACCTCAAAAAGCAAGGGATGCTGGCGATCACTTTTGCTGATCCTGCAGACTACAACAAGGTTCAGGAGGATGATACAATTGACGTAAAAGGACTAACAGACTTTGCTCCCGGCAAACAATTGACAGTGGTCCTTCACCATGCGGACGGTTCTCAGGATTCCTTCCAGGTGAATCATACGTACAATGAGCAACAGATCGAGTGGTTTAAAGCAGGGGCTGCTTTAAATATTATCAGGATGAAGCAACAAGCCTAATCAGCTTTAGTAGATATAGCCCCGCCTGAGAACCAGGCGGGGCTATTTATTTAATGACTGTTCGAGTCTGATGGTCATAGTTGAGTTAAAAGAGGAATGAGTGTCACGACTTGAAGCTGAGATAAACGTCCTTGGAAAGGGCGATTCGGTTTCGGCCCTGATGCTAATGCCTCCGCCAGCTTGTAAGCAAAAAGAAAGCGGGCTTTCAGAGACAGAGACGGAAATAGAAGGTAATAAAAAATCCCGACCTTCTTAAAGATCGGGATTTTTTATTTGAATGGGGAAGACTAGGCAGTTACTTTAGCCAGCTCTTCAGCCATTGCCGCTCCGATTTCAGCAGGAGACTCTACTACACGAATGCCACATTCGCGCATGATCCGCATTTTAGCAGCTGCTGTGTCGTCGGCTCCACCAACGATCGCACCAGCATGACCCATACGACGTCCCGGAGGCGCTGTTTGTCCTGCGATGAATCCAACTACCGGCTTTGTTCCGTTTTCTTTAATCCAACGAGCAGCTTCTGCTTCCATGCCACCACCAATCTCGCCGATCATGATGATACCTGCAGTTTCAGGATCGTTCATTAACAATTTTACAGCTTCAACAGTTGGTGTTCCAATGATAGGGTCTCCACCGATACCGATAGCGGTAGTGATACCTAAGCCTGCTTTTACCACCTGATCAACAGCTTCGTAAGTTAGGGTTCCTGATTTAGAAACTACGCCAACGTTACCTTTCCTGAAAATGAAGCCAGGCATGATGCCAATCTTTGCTTCGTCAGCAGTGATAATACCAGGACAGTTAGGGCCAATCAGGCGGCAGTCTTTATCCTGAATATATTCTTTAACCTGAATCATATCCTTAGTTGGGATACCTTCAGTGATACAAACAATAACTTTGATACCAGCTTCTGCAGCTTCCATGATTGCATCGGCAGCAAATGCAGGAGGTACGAATATGATAGATACGTCAGCACCAGTTTGCTCAACGGCGTCCTTCACAGTGTTGAATACAGGTCTATCAAGGTGAGTTTGCCCGCCTTTTCCTGGAGTTACTCCACCAACTACCTGAGTTCCATACTCAATCATCTGAGAGGCATGATAAGTACCTTCATTGCCGGTAAAGCCTTGAACTATAACTTTTGAATCTTTGTTTACTAATACACTCATTGGTCGGATTTTAAGTTCTGCAAAACTAAGAGAATAGGGGAAAAAGCCAAACTGTTTTGTCTATGTAGCCGAAGTTTTTTCAATGCCGGCTGAATTAAACTGCAAATCGTACAGCCTTTTGTAGTAGCCGTTCAATTTAAGTAATTCCTGATGCGATCCGGCCTCTTTAATTTCGCCTTTGTCCAGCACAATAATCTTGTCGGCGTTTTGGATGGTGGAAAGCCGGTGGGCAATGACAATGGAGGTTCGACCCTGCATCAATTTCGTAATTGCTTTTTGGATCAAAATCTCCGTTTCAGTATCAACCGAAGAGGTAGCCTCGTCAAGCACGAGAATGGTCGGATTGTATACGAGTGCCCGAATGAAGGAAATCAGCTGCGCCTGGCCCGAGGAAAGGGTAGAGCCGCGCTCCATCACGTCATATTCATACCCGCCTGGTAACCGCTCTATAAATTCGTGCGCACCTACTTCTTTGGCGGCCGCTACCAGTTGTTCGCGCTTTATTTCTGGATTGTTGAGTGATATATTGTTGCCGATAGAATCAGAAAATAAAAATACATCCTGAATCACCGTAGCTATTCTGGAGCGGAGGAAGGCAAGGTCGTACTCCTGGATATCCTTGCCGTCGATTGTTACGCTTCCCTTGCCAATGGCATAAAATCTGTTGAGGATATTGATAACTGAGGACTTTCCTGCACCAGTCGCTCCAACAAGGGCGAGGGTTTCTCCAGCTTTTATTTCAAAGTTAATACCTTTCAGTACCCAGTTATCTTCGTTATACGCAAACCACACATTCTCAAACCGTATGTGGCCTTTTAACCGCTCAGGCTTTAGAAATCCGGTATTTTCTTCTTCTTCCTTCGTGTCTAAAACTGCAAAAATACGCTCAGCTCCAACCATGCCCATCTGCAGCGTATTGAATTTATCCGCCAGCTCGCGGATGGGTCGGAACATCATATTGATGTACATGATAAAGGCGACAACAACACCTGGCGTTACCTGATGTTGAATAATTAGCTTTGACCCATACCATACCAGTAATCCCAGGGATAAGGCGGAAATAATTTCGACAACAGGAAAAAAAATTGAATAATGCCAGTTTGATCTAATATTTGCGTCCCGATGCTTACGATTAATTTCTTCGAATTTTTGCATCTCCTGGTTCTCTCGGGCAAAGTATTTAATGATGCTCATGCCACTTATGTGCTCCTGGAGAAAAGTATTGAGATGTCCCACCTGGGTTCGCACTTCCTGAAAGGCTGATTTTATTGCCTCCTTAAATACGTATGTGGCAAGCATCAGAAGCGGCATAGGAAGTAACACGACCAGCGTTAATTCCCAGTCTATGTATAACATCACGCCGAGCAGCACCGCCAACTGCAGGATATCACCGATGATGACGATGAGCCCTTCGGAAAATATATTCGCAATCGTTTCGAGATCGGAAACTGTTCGGGTGATTAATTGTCCTATAGGAGTTCGGTCGAAGTATTTAAGCCGCAGCCTGGTAAGGTGGTTAAATACATCAATCCGAAGATCGCGAATGGTGGACTGCCCTAAAAAGTTGGTAAGATAGGTGTGGTAGTATTGTACCCCGGTTTGTACAAGCAATAAAATAACCATCACTGCCACCATCAAAGTAAGTCCATTGCGGTCGCCTCCTAGAATATGTTTATCTAACGTATATTCTATTAAAATCGGCCTTAGCGGAGCAAGTACTGCAAGGGCAATTGTTAAAAAGATTGACCATTTAAACGTTGCCTTGTAGGGCTTAACATAATGAAAGATTCTTTTTAACAGATTAATATCGTAAGCTTTTCCTGCTACTTTCGCCATTTTAGTTTGAAAGGATCAAAATTATAATATAATTTTAAAGCCTTGGTTTGGAAAAGATAGGAATTGACTGCAAACTGTAAAAAGAATGATATAGAGTGAATGCTCTTTCAAATTAATTAACTTTGTGTTAGGTCTCCGACTGTTATGAAAAAAGAAGCTGCTAGCCATATACTCAGCATAGTATTTCTTTCTGTCTTCTTTGTGAAGATGGTCATTTCGGTCGCACCAATAGTTATCGCGCATTTTGATAGGGAATCTGCAAATGCGGTAATTATGCAGCTAGAAATTGAGCATAGCCCAAAGGCGAGCGATAGTAAGGAAGTTTCAGTCAAAGAGTATTTTACTAATGCGGCCCATGTGCTGTTTTCTCCCAGTCTCACCTTTATTTTAAAAGCCGAGGATATCTCTTCCGATCACAAAAAGCACATTCAATCCTTTTATCCGTCGGTTCCCACGCCCCCTCCTAACGTTTAATTAACTTTTTCATGTGTTCTCAGCTGCCTATTTTATTGGGGCAGTAGTATTTTATTGAAATTTTAATTAAAACCTATTTTATTATGGCAGCGAATCGTATGTCTGCATCAACAAATCCAAGAAACCTATTTTCTGCTCAGAATTTAAAGAAAGACCTACCAGCAAGTATTGTGGTATTTCTGGTGGCTTTACCGTTATGTTTAGGTATTGCTTTAGCCTCAGGCGCCCCGCTTTTTGCAGGGATTTTAACAGGTATTATTGGCGGTATTGTCACCGCTTCTTTTAGTGGGTCTCAATTAAGTGTGAGCGGTCCTGCCGCCGGATTGACGGTAATTGTTTTAGGAGCAATCAGCCAGTTGGGAAGTTATGAAACATTTATCCTGGCTGTGTTTCTTGCAGGTATTATGCAGATTGTGTTGGGGATGATAAAAGCTGGAACCATCGCTAATTACTTCCCTTCAGCAGTAATTGAGGGGATGCTTGCAGCGATCGGTATTATTCTTATTCTAAAGCAGATTCCACACGCCGTTGGCTATGACGCTGACTACGAAGGGGATGAAAGCTTTAAATCAGGAAACAATGAAAATACTTTTACTGCTATTGCGACAGCCTTCAGCAGACTTAGCTATGGCGCGGTCATCATCAGCGCATTGTCGATTCTTGTGTTGATCTACTGGCCGAAAGTAAAGAAGTTGGCCGGTGTGCCAGCGGCTCTGGTAGTTGTGGTGATTGGTGTTGTTCTTAACTATGTATTTAAAGGTTCTGAGTTAGAAATCCAGGCGGACCACCTTGTAACGGTTCCTGTAGTAGGTAGCACGGAAGAGTTTTTCAATCTCTTCATCACGCCCGACTTCTCTCAAATAATGCGTTCGGATGTATGGATAGTAGCTGGTACACTAGCTATTGTTGCAAGTCTTGAAACCCTTCTGAGTGTAGAGGCTGTTGATAAGATTGATCCCTTGAAACGGGTTTCCCCTACAAATCGTGAGCTTTTTGCACAGGGAATTGGAAATATGACGAGCGGTTTACTAGGGGGACTTCCGATGACTGCGGTTATCGTTCGTTCTTCTGCTAACGTGAACTCAGGAGCAAGAACGAAGCTAAGTGCTATATTTCACGGCATTTGGCTAACACTTTCATTGCTTCTTATCCCGGGAGTGATTAACAGTATTCCTCTGGCTTGTCTTGCAGCGATACTCTTAATGACAGGATACAAGCTTGCGAGAATTGCTTTGTTCCAGAAAATGTGGAGAGAAGGGAAAGACCAGTTTATTCCGTTCGTAGTGACTGTGCTAGCTGTCGTATTTACTGACTTGTTAAAAGGAGTTGGTATTGGTATGGCTGTAGGTATATTCTATATATTACGTAACAATCTGCGCAACCCATATTTCTATACAATTGGTAGAAACGGAGATAAAAAAGTAATTCATATCAAGCTGGCAGAAGAAGTTTCATTTCTTAATAAAGCTGCGATTCAGTATACTCTGAACCACTTACCTGATGAGTCAGATGTGGTTATTGATGGTACAAATTCCCGGTATATAGATTCTGATGTTCTTGAGATTATTCACAATTTCAAACACAACGCTTACAGCCGGGGGATTATAGTTCAGTTGGTTAACATAAAACACAAGTATGACGTCCCTCAATTGAAGGACTTGATTTTTAAGCCCGAGAAAATCCGCGAGACAGAGGCTGCGCCAGCGAACAATTAAACTATATCACAACAATGAACGCGGAAATCGAAGAAATCGCCAAAACAACCTATGAGCTGTTGCTTGAGGGCAATCGCAGGTTTGTAGAGTCGGAGCTGGAGAATGATCCCGATTTTTTCAAGAAGCTTGCTGCTGGCCAGAGCCCGGAAGTACTATGGATCGGCTGCGCAGATAGCCGTGTTCCTGCTAACGAACTGACGGGCACTAAACCGGGTGAGGTGTTCGTGCATAGAAATATCGCGAATGTTTGTGTCCATACTGATATGAACATGCTAAGCGTGCTCGACTACGCCGTAAACGTATTGAAAGTTAAACACGTAATTGTGGCCGGACATTATGGCTGTGGTGGAGTTATGGCTGCGATGGGAAGTAAACAATACGGTATTATTGATAACTGGCTTCGTCATATTAAAGACGTGTATCGTCTTCATGCGCATGAGCTTGACTTGATAACAGACGAGAAAGCCCGGGCAAACCGTTTGGTAGAATTGAATGTAATCGAACAGGTTTACAACTTATGTAAAACCACTATCGTTCAAAATGCCTGGAAAGAACGGCCGGATTTAGAAATCCACGGATGGGTGGTTGATATCGGTACCGGTTATGTAAAGGATTTGAAAGTGTCTTGCAGTGGTACAGCAAATCTTGGAAAGGTATTTACATTAGACTAACCGGGAGAAAATAATGGTATAAAACAAAAGGGGGCGAATTATTCGCCCCTTTTTGTTTTATACTGTTTCTTCCTCATACGCTTCCAGCGGCGGACAAGAGCAGATAAGTGTTCGATCCCCGTAGGTATCATTCACGCGGCCGATAGAAGGCCAGAATTTGTGCTCTCTCACGTAAGGAAGCGGGAATACCGCCTGCTCTCTTGAGTAAGGTCTGTCCCAGTTGCTGTCTGTAGCAACAGTAACGGTATGTGGTGCATTTTTAAGAGGATTGTTAGCCTTGTCCATCCCTCCGCTTTCCACTTCGCTTATTTCCTGGCGGATAGCAATCATGGCGTCACAGAAGCGGTCTAGCTCATGTTTGGGCTCTGACTCTGTAGGCTCTACCATCAACGTTCCGGCTACCGGGAAAGAGACGGTAGGTGCATGGAAGCCATAGTCCATCAGTCGTTTGGCAATATCTGTTACTTCAATATCAGCGTTTTTGAAAGCCCGGCAGTCCAGGATCATTTCGTGTGCGCAGCGGCCGTTTGCTCCTGCATAAAGCACTGGATAGTGTTGCTCCAGTCGCGCTTTAATGTAGTTCGCGTTCAGGATAGCGTACTTGGTAGCATTTGTTAGGCCTTCGGCTCCCATCATAGCGATGTAAGCATGGGAGATAAGCAGGATCGAAGCCGATCCCCAAGGCGCTGCTGATACAGCATGAATGGATTTTCCTCTTTCAATATCTACCACCGGGTGACCGGGAAGGTAGGGAACCAGGTGTTTAGCCACTCCGATCGGACCCATACCTGGACCGCCTCCTCCGTGAGGGATACAGAAGGTTTTGTGCAGGTTCAGGTGACAAACGTCTGCACCGATATTTGCAGGACTGGTAAGTCCCACCTGTGCGTTCATATTCGCGCCGTCCATATAAACCTGTCCGCCATTTTCATGGATAATGTTGCAGATCTCAATGATTGACTCTTCAAAAACTCCGTGTGTGGAAGGATAAGTCACCATCAGACAGGAAAGATCCTCTTTGTGTTCTTCAGCTCTTGCCCGCAGATCTGCTACATCAATGTTTCCGTTGATGTCGCATTTTACTACGACGATCTTCATTCCTGCCATGGCCGCTGAAGCGGGATTGGTTCCGTGAGCAGAAGAGGGGATCAGCGCTACGTTGCGATGTCCTTCACCCCTGTCGATGTGGTAAGCACGGATCACCATCAGCCCCGCGTACTCTCCCTGAGCACCAGAATTAGGCTGGAAGCTCATGGATGCAAAGCCGGTGATTTCGCTCAGCCAGTTATTCAGCTCGTCGATCACCTGCATATAGCCTCCCACCTGGTCGGTTGGAGCAAAAGGGTGGATCTTAGAAAAATGGTTCCAGGTAACCGGTATCATCTCGGAAGTGGCGTTCAACTTCATTGTACAGGAACCCAAAGGAATCATGGAGTGACAAAGCGAAAGGTCTTTCGCCTCCAGTGATTTGATATAACGGAGCATCTCATGCTCAGAGTGGTGCGTGTTGAAAACCGGGTGAGTGAGAAAGTCGCTGGTTCTGATCAGCTCTGCAGGAATTCTTGCTGCCAATCCTGTTTTGATTCTATCAAAATCTACATCATTGATGCTTTTAGCCTTTACTTTTGCAAAAAAGCGAACGATGGTAGTGATATCTTCCAGGCTGGTTGTCTCATCAAGTGAGATCGTGACTACCGAACCCTGATAATGAAGGTTGATGTCGTTGTTTAGCGCTTCGGCATGGATAGGACCGGCAAGATGGCCCACATCCAACCGCAGTGTATCAAAATACTGTTCGTTTTCCTGTTTGTAGCCTAAAGCTTCCAGCGCATCGGAAAGCACTACTGCCAGTCCGTGCACCCGCTCTGCAATTTTCTTCAAGCCGTCCTGCCCATGGTAAGCAGCATACATACCAGCCATGATGGCCAGCAGTGCCTGGGCTGTACAGATATTGGAAGTCGCCTTATCCCTGCGGATATGCTGCTCGCGGGTTTGAAGTGCCATGCGAAGGGCATAGTTGCCGGCAGAATCAATAGTTACCCCGATAATCCTTCCGGGGATGGAGCGCTTGTACTCTTCCTTGGTAGCAAAGTAAGCGGCATGAGGACCACCAAATCCCATCGGCACACCAAACCGCTGCGTGTTTCCCACCACAATGTCTGCACCCCATTCTCCCGGAGGAGTAAGCAGAGCAAGGCTGAGGATGTCCGCTACCACGGTTAGCTTGATGCCTTTTTCATGTGCTGCTAAGGCAAAATCTTTGTAGTTGTAAACTACTCCATTTCCTGCCGGGTACTGTACGATAGCACCAAACATCCTCTCTGTAAGCGCTACTGTTTGATGATCCCCCACCTGCACTTCAATCCCGTAAGGGGCTGAACGGGTTTTAAGGATGTCGATGGTTTGCGGGAATAGCTCCTGGGAAACGAAGAACACATTTGACTCCTTGTTCTTCCGCAGAGAATACTGCATGAACATCGCCTCTGCTGCTGCAGTTCCTTCATCCAGCAAAGAAGCATTGGCGATCTCCATCCCTGTCAGATCAATCACCATCGTCTGGAAGTTCAGCAAGGCCTGAAGTCTTCCCTGCGAGATCTCTGCCTGATAAGGGGTGTACTGGGTATACCATCCCGGATTCTCGAAGATGTTCCGCAGAATAACGGGTGGTGTTATGGTATCGTAATATCCTTGTCCGATGAAGGATTTGTAGACTTTGTTTTTTAAGGAAACCTGTTTAAGATACTTCAGGTAATCGTACTCGCTTTTCGGCGTCGGAAGATTTAAAGGAGCTTTAAGTCGTATTTGTTGAGGTACGGTTTGGTCAATCAGTTGATCCAGCGAGTCTGCTCCAACTGTCTTTAACATCTCTACCGTCTCTTTTGCACTTGGAGCAATGTGTCTTGCTTCAAATTTCTCCTGGAAATCAATGTTTAATGTCATGAAAATGAGGTATAAAAAGAAGCCGCAAAAGTACTTATTTTGCGGCCCATTTTCAATTGACAGCGGTCATTATTTTAACAATCCCAGAAAAAATTAAGGCAGTATTATAATTTGCCCAGGCGTCGCAGGTACATCTGAATAGTGTTCTGCAAACCACTGTAAAGTGCATCCGAAATTAAAGCGTGTCCAATGCTCATTTCAAGCAGGCCGGGGATATGATCAGCAAAGTATTTCAGGTTATGAAGATCCAGGTCATGACCTGCATTTAAGCCTAAGCCAACTTCCTGCGCTACTTTTGCGGCTTCTATGTACGGGGCGATAGCTTGTTCCTTATTTGTATGGTACCCCCGCGCATAGGCTTCGGTGTAGAGCTCAATTCGGTCGGTGCCTGTTGTTGCCGCTGCTTCTACCATTTTCGGGTTAGGATCTACAAAAATCGATACCCGGATTCCGGCTTCCTTAAACTGGGGAATCACATCCTTCAAGTACTCTTGATTAGCGATGGTATCCCATCCATGGTTTGAAGTTATTTGTCCCAGCACGTCTGGAACGAGTGTAACCTGAGCCGGTTTGTTTGCCAATACCAGCTCAATAAACTTCTGCTCCTGACAGTTACCTTCGATGTTCAGCTCGGTTTTGATAACGGCTTTTAAGTCGTATACATCCTGATAGCGGATATGCCGTTCATCGGGACGGGGGTGAACAGTGATCCCTTCGGCTCCAAAGTGTTCGCACGCAAGCGCGGCTTTCACCAAGTCTGGATTGTTGCCTCCCCGGGAGTTACGAAGAGTGGCAATTTTGTTGATGTTTACTGAAAGCTTAGTCATAGCCCAAAAATAAGAAAACCCCGACGGATGGTCGAGGTTTTCAATATAAGATTGGTATTCTTAATATCTGTAAGCTTCTGGCTTAAATGGACCTTCCACATTTACACCGATATATTCGGCCTGGTGAGGATCAAGTGCATCCAACTCGACACCAATTTTTGCAAGGTGCAGACGAGCTACTTTCTCATCCAGATGTTTTGGAAGCGTATACACTTTGTTCTCATACTTGCCAGGGTTCATCCAAAGCTCCAATTGAGCAAGGGTCTGGTTAGTGAATGAGTTTGACATTACGAAAGATGGGTGACCAGTTGCACAACCAAGATTCACCAGACGGCCTTCCGCTAACACGATCACATCTTTACCATTGATAGTATATTTATCCACCTGAGGTTTGATCTCAATTTTCGTGTTACCGTAGTTTTCGTTTAACCAGGCCATGTCGATCTCGTTATCGAAGTGACCAATGTTACAAACGATAGCTTTGTCTTTCATCGATTGGAAGTGCTCACCACGAACGATGTCACAATTTCCGGTAGCAGTCACAATAATATCCGCTTCCTTAACTGCATTCGAGAATTTCTTTACTTCATAACCTTCCATGGCTGCTTGTAACGCACAGATCGGGTCAATTTCAGTCACGATAACACGAACGCCTGCATTACGAAGTGAATCGGCAGAGCCTTTACCAACATCGCCATAACCTGCAACCACAGCTACTTTACCCGCCATCATTACGTCAGTAGCACGACGAATTGCATCTACTAATGACTCGCGGCAGCCGTATTTGTTGTCAAACTTAGACTTGGTTACAGAATCGTTTACGTTGATAGCCGGCAAGTGAAGCGTGCCATTTTTCATACGCTCGTACAAGCGGTGAACACCTGTAGTTGTTTCTTCCGATAAACCTTTGATACCCGCGATCAGTTCAGGATATTTATCAAATACCATGTTGGTTAAGTCGCCACCATCGTCCAAAATCATGTTTAATGGTTTGCGATCCTCACCGAAGTATAAAGTTTGTTCAATACACCAGTCGAACTCTTCTGCATTCATACCTTTCCAGGCATAAACAGAAATACCGGCAGCCGCAATTGCAGCAGCGGCATGATCTTGAGTGGAAAAGATGTTACAAGAAGACCAGGTAACTTCCGCACCAAGTTCTACTAAGGTTTCGATTAATACCGCAGTTTGGATGGTCATGTGTAAACAGCCTGCAATACGTGCACCTTTCAGCGGCTTTGAAGCGCCAAATTCAGCACGAAGAGCCATAAGGCCCGGCATCTCTGCCTCTGCAAGTTCAATTTCTTTACGACCCCACTCTGCTAGTGAGATGTCCTTAACTTTATAAGGAACATAAGTTGTCTCTACTGATGACATAGTTATTGTTTTAAAATTTGTCTGCAAAATTACCTGATTGGTAAATGAATATCAACTCAATAGCTCCATTATCTGTTAGCAATGAGAAATGTGACAAATCATTGATGCCCTTTACTTTCAGCTTTCGCGTTATACGCCTAATTTTGCAGAAGGTTTGAAATTGAACTTTAAATTAAAATAAGATATGTATCCAGAATATTTAGTTGCCCCAATGCGGGAAGAGCTTACCAAAGAGGGATTCGTGGAGTTGAAAACTCCGGAGGAAGTAGATTCAGCTATTAATACTGAAGGCACGGTGTTCGTTGTTGTAAATTCAGTTTGTGGTTGTGCGGCTGCAAATGCTCGTCCCGCTGCACGTGCTGCAGTTCAGGGAGGAAAGCGCCCCGACAAACTTGTTACTGTTTTCGCAGGAATGGAAAAAGATGCGGTTGATAAGGCAAGGAGTTATATGCTTCCTTTTCCTCCATCATCACCGTCAATGGCACTCTTTAAAGATGGTAAGCTTGTTCATATGATTGAACGTCACCAAATCGAGGGTCGCCCGGCTCAAATGATCGCTGATAATCTGGTAGGCGCCTTTGATCAGTACTGTTAGTTGGAATAAAGCAGGATTAAATAATAATGTTTAAGTCTGGCCAGAGAGGCCGGACTTTTTTATGTCTAATTTTTCAAACCTCACAGAGGACTCCCAAACTACTCTCATAAAAGTTCTGTCTAGATATGCGAGGCAAGAAGGCGCTCTAAATCGTCCGGATTTACATTCATTTTTACCCGTCCTTGTTTTGCATAGGAGATTTTCCCGGTTTCTTCCGAAACGATAACAGCCACCGCGTCGCTCATTTCTGAAATCCCAATTCCTGCCCGATGTCTCAACCCAAAATGAGGCGGAAGTTTTTCATTGTCCGTCAAGGGCAGAATACAGCTTGCACATCTTATTTTCCCCTCTGAAATCACCACCGCTCCATCATGCAGCGGACTGTTTTTCTGAAAGATACTCTCTAATAATCTTTTAGAGATGATAGCGTCCATCTGTTCCCCGCTGTTTTGATAATATTGTTCGTCAAAGTATTTGGCAAAGACAATCAGGGCGCCGGTTCTGGTTACCTGCATATACTTACAGGCATCGATGATGGGCTTTAAGGAGATGACCGCACTTTTTTCTACCTCTTTCTTACTTGCAAACACTGTCTTCCACAATCTATTTCTGTGTAGGGATGCATTTTTGCCGATAAGAAGGAGGAATCTTCTGATTTCCTGCTGGAAAACGATAATGAGGGCAAGCACGCCCACGCTTACGAAGCCGCCTAAAATCTGGCTAAGCAATCGCATCTGCAGTTCCTTGGTAACTACGTATACCAGGTAGATGATGACCAGACCCAGTAAAATGTTCAGAGCAATAGTTCCCCGGATCAGATTGTAGACGTAGTAGATGATGATAGCAACCAGCACTATATCTATAAAGTCGAGAAAGCGTATATCAAGAAAGCTTAGATCGAGTCCTTCCATTGCGCTGAAAATAACAATTTTTTGCGGAAGTAGCGTTGCCAGGGTAAACTAGCCTCTGTCGTTCAAAGCTTGAAATAGACGTATCGTTTGTACTGCTTCCCTTACGTCGTGCACTCTCAGAATACTCGCCCCTTTTTGCAGAGCGACGGTGTTCAAAACGGTGGTGCCATTCAGGGCTTCGTCGCTTTGTATATTCAAGGTTTTCCAGATCATCGACTTCCTGGAGAGGCCAGCCAGAATGGGAATGCCCAAGATTTTCAGAGAGTGGAACTGATTCAGTAGTTCAAAGTTTTGGTCGATCGTTTTAGCGAAACCAAAGCCGGGGTCGGCAATCACATCAGTTACACCCAGCTCTTTTAAGCGGTTCAACTTTTCGCCAAAATAAATAAGAATCTCTTTGATTAGATCGTCATATTGGCAAAGATTCTTCATGGTTCGAGGTGTGCCTTTCATGTGCATAAGGATGTAAGGTACGTGCAGCTCTGCTACTGTCTCAAACATCTTCGCGTCAAGCTCTCCTCCCGAAATATCGTTCACCATATGAGCGCCTTCAAGGATGGCCGCCCTGGCAACTGCTGACCGAAATGTGTCAATTGATAAAATACTTTCCGGAAACTCTTTAACAATAGCCTTAACTACCGGTAGCAATCGCTCCAGCTCTTCCTCTTCGGTGATATCCGCTGCACCGGGGCGGGAGGAGTAGGCGCCAATATCGATGAACGTGGCTCCATCCTGAAGCATTTGTTCCGCTGTTTTCAAGCCCTGTTCTACCGAGCTGACTCTGCTGCCTGCATAGAAAGAGTCGGGAGTTATATTGAGAATGCCCATCACCCTTGGCGTGCCTAAGTCCAAAAGTCGTCCTCTGAAGTTAATCGTTCTCTTTACGTTAAAAAGTGTATTTTTATCCGTCATAAACCTCAAAATACCGGTTTATTCATCGTTTAATCAAATAAATAATACGTTTTGGCTGCGAACACTTCTGAAGAATATGATGCGGTAATTAAGGTCTGCAGAGACCTGTTCATAAAGAAAACCAAAGACTACGGTACTGCCTGGAGAATATTGAGACCGAGCTCCATTACTGATCAGATTTTTATAAAGGCGCAACGCATTCGTACCCTTGAGGAGAAAGGGGTCTCACTAGTGGGAGAGGACATTAGTTCAGAATACATCGGGATTATTAATTACTGCATCATCGCAATGATTCAATTGGAACTCGAAGAGGATGCCCCTGCTGAAATTCCAGTAGAACAAATAGCTGCATGGTACGATGAGAAGGCTAAGGAGACAAAAGAGCTGATGTTTGCAAAAAACCACGACTACGGTGAAGCCTGGAGGGATATGCGGGTGAGTTCCCTGACAGACTTGATCCTGATGAAAATACTTCGCGTAAAGCAGATAGAAGACAACCAGGGGAAGACGCTTGCTTCTGAGGGAGTGAAAGCAAACTACCAGGATATGCTAAACTATTCTGTTTTTGCCTTAATTAAGTTAGGTCTTAAATAACATGAAGAAAGCACTAATTCTTATTTGCCGCCTGGTTGTAGGCGTACTCTTTATCTTTTCGGGGCTAATTAAAGCCAACGACCCACTCGGTTTTGGTTACAAGCTTCAGGAATATTTTGAGGTCTTTCACATCAGCTTTTTAAATGACTTTGCTACGGGGATGTCGATTGTCATCTGTGCTTTAGAAATTATTTTCGGAGCTGCATTACTACTTGGAATACGGGCGGTGCAGGTAAGCTGGGGATTACTGCTAACGATCGTCTTCTTTACGTTTTTAACGTTCTACTCTGCTGCCTTTGATGTGGTCAAATCTTGCGGTTGTTTTGGCGATGCCATTCCACTTACCCCGTGGCAGTCCTTTGCGAAAGATATTGTACTCTTAATTCTTATCCTCGTTATCTTTTTCAATCGACAGAGTATTCATCCCCTGTTCAAATCTCCGGGGGCTCAAAAGGCTGCACTAACTGTAATCAGTGTGCTCGCGTTTGGATTTGGCTGGTATACCTACAGCTATCAGCCGGTCGTTGATTTTCTTCCCTACCACGTTGGCGCCAATATTCCAGTCTCTATGAAAATTCCGGAAGGGGCCCCGCTGGACGAGTATGAGATAGTATATGTGTTAAAACATAAGAAGTCGGGTGAAAGTAAAACCATGACAGATAAGGAATATATCGACAGCGGTATCTGGAAAGATGAAAACTGGGAGGTGACAGGAGAACCCGAGAAGAAGTTGATTAAGGAAGGTTATCAGCCGAAGATAAAAGACCTTAGAATAGCGGACAGTCAGGGTACAGATTACACAGCAGAGCTGATGGAAAATCCCTATTACAATCTTTTAATTGTCGCTTATCGTCTGGAGGATACAAATATAAACGCTTTAGGCGATTTAAACGCGCTGGCAATTAATGCTGCCGAAAACTATAACATTCGTACTGCGCTGCTCACTTCAGATTCTCCTGCCAATGCCAGTCAGTTCCAGAAGGCGAATCGTCTGGTAATGGAGATTTTTTATGCAGATGCAGTTCCCCTGAAAAGTATGGTGAGATCTAATCCGGGACTATTGCTGTTGAAGGATGGAGTGGTGGTTGGAAAATGGCCGGCAAGGGCATTGCCTACTTATAAGGACTTGGAAGAGACTTATTTTAGTAAAGATAAATAATGGTAAAAGAGCTGATTAACTATACTCGGATTGCCGACAGAGCAATACTTGATACGTTTTTGCAAACTGAACTCTCTCTTCCCGAGGCTGAATGTTTATTCGGGCACATTTTGAATGCTCAGCATGTATGGCTGGCAAGGATAAATGGACAGCAGCCAAGGTACGAGCCATTCTCGCCGCAGCAAAAAAGCGACTTTGAAAGTCTGCACCTCGAAAATTCCGAGGGACTGATCCAAATGATGAATCAGGATCTGTCACGAGAGGTCGAATATCGGAACACGAAAGGAGAGGCATTTTTTAATACCGTCGAAGACATGCTGATCCAGGCCTTGAATCATAGTACCTATCACAGGGGACAAATAGCCACTCAATTTCGCTTGAATGGGTTAGTGCCGCCAACTACAGACTATATATTTTTTAAAAGAACAGGCCTGCTTTGAAGATATTTTTAATTGGCTTTATGGGTTGCGGTAAGACAACCCTGGGAAAGAAGTTAGCATCTAAAATGGACTACGCGTTTATTGACGTGGACAAAGAGTTTGAGAACCAGACGGGGACAACAATAGCAGCGTATTTTGCCGCTCATGGCGAAGACGGATTCAGAAGGAAAGAAAGTGAAGTGCTGCAACAAACAGACTATCCGGAAAAGTCTATAATTGCCACTGGGGGAGGAGCTCCCTGTTTCTTTGACAATATGGATTGGATGAATAAAAACGGGTTAACCCTCTATCTTTCGCTGAGCCCGAAAGCATTGGCAAGCCGATTGGAAGGAGCAGCAGAAGAGCGTCCGCTGATCAAAGGCCTTAAAGGACAACAACTGGAAGATTTCATAGCAGGAAAACTGGCTGAACGAGAGGCCTACTATAACAAAGCAGAACTGGTGATTGCCGGACTAAATCAAACGCCTGAGAAGGTGGCGCAGATTGTCGAACCTTATCTCAAATAAACTGCGTCTTCCGTTTCGTTGCCGTCAAGCAACACGTCTACATGCTCCTTGATCACCGTGGCCAGCTCCAAGCCGGTAAAGTCGGGCGTGAGGGGGAAGATGCGATGGCTGCGGTTTACCAACACCGCCGTTCTGAGCTTTTTAAGCGGAATATCAAGAAATACCCCAAGGCCATAGGCTAAAGTTCTCCCGCTGTTTAGGACATCATCTACCAGTACCACTACTTTGCCGGTACATTCATCTACGTTGATGTCGGTTTTTGCCTGAAAGCTTGACACGTGCTTGTTGATTTCAATCTTCATCAAAAGCACATTTATTCCTGAGATTTGCTCTATCTCCCGCTTCAACCTTTCAGCTAATATAAAACCGTAATCGGCGATACCTGCCAGCACAATACTTTCTTCATCGAGATTATCTTCCCAGATCTGATAAGCGATCCGGGTTATTTTCTGTTGAATTTGCACTCTATCAAGAATCAGTATCTTTCTGTCAGGCATCCTTAAAACTAATTTTGGTTGAAAATAGATATTTCAGTTGAAATACAAAATCTATTGATACGGGAAGAAAACAAAATTGGCTCCCTGGGGAACAACCACAAAAAGGCACATAAAGTCGTCAGGACTTTTGAAGTGCTTGATAAAGCGCTCTTTCTTTTCCTGGTGGATAATCCCCCGTTCTACAAATTCCTCGAAAGTGGATGCTTGAATTGTCCAGGAAGTATTGAGGTCTTTATGATCCAGGATTACTTCCCCAATTGCCACCTGATGTTGATGGGCAATGAAAATGGGGTAAGCAGACAAACCTTCCACCATAATTTCAGTAGCTACCTCTTTTATAGACTCCGAGTACAGTTTAAGGTCTCTTTCAAGACTCTTAAGCGGGCTCTCTTTTTTAGGATCCTGCCCGTCTTCCGATTGATTAATTAGATCTTGTAATTCCATAAATCCCTATTCGCCGTCTAATGTTCCTGTTTGATCCTTCAGTTCCAGCAACACTACATTCTCAACGTGCTGAGTATGCGGGAACATATCAACAGGCCTTATTCTTTTTACCTCGTACTTTTCGTTTAGCAGAGCAATATCCCGCGCCTGCGTAGCCGCATTACAACTTACGTACACAATTTTTGGAGCTTCTATCTCCAGCAGACGGGCTACCACATCGGCATGCATACCTGCCCTCGGCGGATCGGTTATCACCACATCTGGCTTGCCATGCTCTTTTACGAAATCGGCAGTCAGAATATCTTTCATATCTCCCGCATAAAACTTCGTATTGTCAATATTATTTATGCCCGAGTTGATTTTAGCATCTTCAATTGCTGTCGGCACGTATTCAACCCCTACAACTTCTTTTACGTGTTTTGCAACAAAGTTGGCGATGGTGCCAGCGCCCGTATATAAGTCGTAGACCAATTCGTCACCTTTGAAGTCTGCAAACTGCCGGGTGATCATGTATAACTCATGTGCTTGTAGCGAGTTCGTTTGGTAAAAAGATTTGGGACCAATTTTGAAAGTAAGGCCTTCCATCTCTTCAAAGATGTAATCCCTGCCCGCAAATACTTCAATCTCCTGATCAAAAATGGTGTCGTTCTTTTTTTGGTTAATAATGTACAGGAGGGAAGTAACCGCCGGGAAGCGTTCCTGGATAAATCTCATCACTTTCTCCACCTGTCCTTCTTCAGGATAAGCAAACACGACGATCACCATCAGTTCGCCGGTAGTGCTGGTCCGAATAATGAGATTTCGTAAAGCACCTTCGTGAGCGCGCAGGTCGTAAAAAGAAATGTTTTGCTCGAGGGCAAAATCCCTCACACTATTCCTTATCTCGTTGGAAGGATTGCTTTGGAGGTAGCAGGTTTCAATATTCAGGATTTTATCGAAACGAAGTGGCACGTGGAAGCCCAGCGCATTCATCTGATGATCTTCAGTAGACTGCATGTCCTGATCGGTTAACCAGCGCTTATTCGAGAATGTATATTCAAGTTTGTTGCGGTAATATCTGGTTTCAAATGAAGGTAAGATCGGCTCTATACCGGAGGTATCTACTTTCCCCAGTCGTTCCAGCGCATTAGTAACACTCTTTTGTTTATAAAGCATTTGCGCATCATAAGTCATGTGCTGCCACTTACAGCCACCACAAACACCAAAATGAGGACAAAAGGGCTCTGTCCGGTGCTCCGAAGGCTTCAGCAGCTCCGTAACCTTCGCCTCCGCAAAATTCTTTTTCTTACGCAGCAGTTCAACATTTACCACATCACCGGGAACGGCTTTCTCGATGAAAAGCACCAGCTCTTCTGATTTTCCTACTCCTTTTCCCTCTTCTGCTATATCGATAACGCTAATATTCTGTAAATGCTTTTTATCTGCCGGAATTCTCTTCATTTGCCGGCAAAATTAAGGTAAATTTTAATGAGAATTCTTTGTTTTTTGTCTGATTAATCTGCTCTCCACCGCTTTTTCTTGAGCACTCCGCTAGCAAAAGAAACGCAGGATGGCAGAAAGAAAACCAGTGATATGGAAGTTCATACAATCGAATGTTTCTTCGATTTTGTCTGAAAAGTCTGCTAGTTCTCTGTTCATGATGGTTTCCTCCTTATCTCTTAATAACAGATTTTATACCAAAAACTTATTTGGTATAAGGGTTTAAGGAGAAAAACGCTAGATGGCTGCCTTTACCAGGTAGGGTAGGATATCTTTATGGAAGCTCACGAAGTTCTTCCGCACGTCGGATTCGCTCACGGAAGTAAAGGCAAAAGAAAAGACGATGCTTTTGCTGGCTTTAATGAGGAAGCTTAGCTTGTCGATACTTATAGCCTCGACCTTGTACAAGTGCGTCTCCAGAAAGGATTGAATCAGCAAGGCCTCAAGATCGTCGGATAGAATCTTAAGGAACTCCTGCGAATTGGTGTTTTCGCGGATGAAGTCCCAGCCGATGAACTCATTACAAACGGCGTAAGAGAGACGGCTCGTTTTCAGGATGAGGTTACTCAGATAAATCTCTTTATTGGTTTCCTCGTTGGTGTTTTCGATAATTTCATTAACACTGATGCGAATATAATCCATCAGGATTGTATGAAGCAGTACCTCCTTGCTATCAAAATACTTGTAAATGGTCGCCTTGGCAATTTTCGCTTTTTTGGCGATTTCATTCACACTTGTTTTATGGTAGCCGTACTTTCTGAAAAGCTCCTGTGCTGCCCGGATAATACTCTCTCTTATTTTATCCACTTCCATAGGCTAGTTTGTTACGTGCAATTGAGAGTTATTACTGATGCTGACACTGTACTGCTTCAAAGGTCGTTTTGCTGGTGCCTTAACCGGTGCTCCGTCAAACAGGGAAAATTTTGCACCACTGCATGGATCGGTGACTGTCAGGTTAGGATTGTCCAGGGTGACTGCACAACGCTGTTCGGGATTTACAGAGCTGCAACGGTCGTAGGCCACGATGGCTCCGTCTGCCCTCTTGTAAAGGATGAGACCTGCTACCCCATATCCGTTAATTACTACTGCTCCACCCGCGCTGTTGAGGGCACTAAGGCTCGGATTCTGCAAAAAAGCGCTGAAATTAACCGGAACATCGGGGATTCTTCCCTCGTCATCTTTGCTACAGGCGGAAAATACGAGTACCGAGAATAAGAGCAGTGTGATATATTTCATTATCAGATTAATTCAGATTGGAATTGCTTCAAGAAGCGAATGTCGTTCTCTGAAAATAAACGTAAATCCTTGATCTGATATTTTAAGTTGGTGATTCGTTCTATTCCCATTCCGAAAGCGAAACCGGTGTATTTCTTACTATCGATGCCGCAGTTTTCCAACACATTCGGATCCACCATGCCACAGCCTAAGATCTCCACCCAACCGCTACCTTTACACATCTGGCAACCTGCGCCTTTGCAAATAGAACAGGAAATATCCATTTCAGCAGAAGGTTCTGTAAATGGGAAGTAGGAAGGACGGAATCTTACTTTTGTCCCCTCGCCGTAGAGTTCCTGCACGAAATAAAATAAGGTCTGCTTCAGATCCGCGAAAGAAACGTTTTCATCTACATACAAGCCTTCCACCTGGTGGAAGAAGCAATGCGCCCTTGCAGAGATCGCCTCGTTCCGGTAAACCCGTCCTGGCATAATTGCACGGAACGGTGGCTTACCATTTTCCATCATCCGCACCTGAACAGAGGAAGTGTGCGTACGTAAAGCGATATCGCCGTTTTCTGCATCCTTCTTGATGAAGAAGGTATCCTGCATGTCTCTTGCCGGATGCTCTTCCGGAAAGTTAAGGGCAGAGAAGTTATGCCAGTCGTCTTCGATCTCGGGTCCTTCGGCTACGGTAAAGCCCAGTTTTTTAAAGATCTCGATAATCTCTTTCCTCACTAACGACAGCGGATGTCTTGAACCGATCTCAAAGCCTTCCCCGGGAAGGGTAAGATCCAGCTGCGGACCGCTGTTCTGCGCCCCTGATTCAAATTGTTCTTTGTAGGATTGATGCTTCTCCTCTGCAAGCTTTTTAAACTCGTTCAGCACTTTCCCCAATACCCGTTTTTCTTCAGGAGATACTGTTTTGAATTCGTCAAAAAGATCTTTAATAATGCCCTTCGTGCCCAGGAACTTAATCCTGAATGCCTCTAGCTCATCAGCACTTTTAGGTTCAAAAGCATTTATTTCTGAAGTATACTGAGATAATTTTTCTTGCATGGATATTTGTGTTTCTAGATCCCTTGTCAAGGTCGCGACAATATTCCGCGAAATTAGGAACAATTAATAAAATTATTGGCCTCTTCTTTAAATTACTCCCACTTTCCACCCAATCATTCAAGAGGTTCTAAGGGCCTGATCGGAATGCTGCCCGTACTTACGGCTATTCTAATGCTTTAAGCTGCTTCAAGAACGCTGCAATATTTTGAACTATTCTTCCCCACCCACCACAATCATCCCCCAAAGCTGATTAGTTGGTTATCACTCAATTGATCCAGCTTCTTCGATGTCTGTAAGCTTTTTTATCGAATCCACAGACTTTCCTCGCTTCGATAGAAAACTCTTTATAACACATTATAGTTGTTTGACGTTAAAACATTTTATAGAGAAATACTTTTTTAGGGTAACTGCATTTGATGGTCAAACACCTAATTGTTTTTTTACTAACCATTTCTTACGCTTTTTCGCAGGAGAGTTTCGAAGTATCAGGGAGAATTTCTGATATGAAGGGGGATGCTGTGCCCTTTGCGTCTGTATATGTTAAGTACAGTTCCCTAAGTACCATGGCAAATGAACACGGGTATTATTACCTCCGGCTGCCCAAAGGTACACATACGCTGGCTTTTCGTTACGTTGGGTATAAGCAGGAGGAGCGACTGGTTCAACTAGATACCAGTGCCGTACTGGATGTCAGAATGGCTCCGGATGTCTATGAACTTAAGGAGGTGAACATCGGGAAGAAGGGAGACCCTTCTTACAAGATGATAAGAAACGTTATTACGAACCGCAAATATTTGAGAGAGTTTCCATCTTACACCTGCGATGTATACACAAAGGGGGTGCAAAAGCTGATCAAGGCACCTAAAAAGATGTTAGGACAAGATGTTGCCAGCACCTTGAAACTGGACTCTAACCGGCGGGGCATTATCTATCAGTCAGAAACAAAATCGCAGTTCTACTTCCAATACCCCGAGCTGAAGGAGATTATGCTCGCCTCAAAAGTGGCGGGCGACAGGGAGGGGTTTAGTTTCAACCGCGCCCTTGATCTGCAGGTTAATTTGTATCACAACCTCATCCAGTGGAAGGCCTGGGGCAATCAAAGTTTCGTTTCGCCGGTAGCCGACAATGCTTTCAGCTTTTATACTTACCAACTCATCGGCTCGAGTACGATTAGCGGCCATCTTATCCACAAGATCAAAATCACCCCTAAGTCCAGATTTGATCCGGCTTTTACAGGCTATATTTATTTAGTGGGGGACGACTGGCGCATTTACAGTGTCGATCTCACCCTGACGAAAGATGCCCGGATTAATTTTGTAGATACCTTACAGATAAGTCAGCAATTCAGTTTAGTGGACAGCACACACTGGCTGCCTTCGGATATCACCTTTCGGTTTAAGGGGAAAGTGTTAGGATTCGAGTTTGCGGGTTACTATACGGGTCTTTACAGTAATTATAATACAAATCCAAAATTTCCCGAGGGCTTGTTTAATCAGGCGATCATGGAAATTCCCCGGGATGTAAATCAAAAAGACAGCGAATGGTGGTCGCTTAATCGTCCAATCCCCCTTACCGATGAGGAGGAGTGGAACTACCGGGTGAAGGACAGTCTGGAGCAAAAAACGCAGTCGAAAGTTTATCTCGACTCGGTGCAGAAAGAGCGGAATAAGTTTAAACCCGTCAGATTTGCCACCACCGGTTATACGCTTAATAATTTTGCTAAGAAGAGTTACTGGTATTTTTATCCCCTTAACAATACGCTCTTCTATAACCCGAATGATAAGTGGGGCTTCGACTTTCGCACCTATTACAATAAGCAGTACGGCTACAAGAGATCGTTGGAATTTGAGCCCAATATCCGTTACAGTTCCGGGAAGAAATCGCTTAATATGAATGCCGAACTGACTTATCGTACCGACACGTTACGCCATCAAAGTTTTACTTTACGTGGAGGAAGTGACTTCCTGAACTTGAATAATCGGGGCACCATCAACTTGTTTTACAATACCCTAACGTCCCTGTTTGAGGGTAAAAACTATTTGATGCTCTATAAATCCAACTTTGCTTCCTTCAGCGCTCAAACCGAATTGTGGGATGGCTTTCTAATTACGGGCGGAGTAGAAGCTGCCCGGCGGTTTCCACTTCGAAACAGTGCCAATAATCCCATATTCGCTAACGCTATTCGGAATTTGTATAATGAGGACCTTGCCTCAGACCTTGCCAACGAGTTGTTTCCGGTGAACAACGCTTTCAGTGTAGAGACAAAGCTTTCCTATACCTACGGTCAACGATACACCCGCCGGCCGGATGGCAAGATCTACGAAGCGCCCCGTTTCCCAACCCTTAAAGTAACCTATCGAAAAGGAATTCCCGGACCGTTCAGGTCAGTAGTGAATTACGATTTCGTTTCTGCGGATTTATATCAGGATAAGATTAAGACCGGTTTGTTGGGTTATAGCTCCTTTTATTTATCCACCGGCAAATTTTTAAATACAAGGTCTTTGTTCTATCCCGATATCAGACACTTCTCCGGAAATCAAACAGCCGTTTATAACCCCATCTTTCCCAACTTCCACTTCCTTGATTATTACTCTTATGCTACGGATCAGCGGTATTACGAAGCTCATTACGAGCATAATTTTTCAGGCATGTTTTTGAAGCGGATTCCTTTGATCCGAAAACTGAAACTGGAAGAGATTATCGGTGGAGCTTATCTTACCCAGCCACAAATAGATTACAAGGAGGCTTATATCGGCTTCCAACGTTTGGTTTTCAGGTTCGACTATGGATTTTCCTGGCAACCGGGAAACAGGGTGACCCATACCTATCGCCTGTTCTACGGTTTTTGACATTTTCTATAGCTATTTTGTCTGATTCCTTTTCTGAATTACCCTGAAAGTACTGAAAGTTATCCTGAAATTGTCTTGATGTTAAGAATTTGTTAAGCCAAGGTGATCCTTTCGTTAAAACTATGTTTTTGTTCATCTCAAATTTATTTTAAGTTAATACGAATAGTAATTTCGCGGCTTCAAATTATGTTGATGAGAGCAAAAATTAGATTCGTAGCTATACTGATCCTCAGTTCAATAGCTACTTTCTCTTACGCGGAGGAAGTTCAGCCGGATTCCACAAAGAGAGACACCCTACAAAAGCCGGATGCCGTTAAGAGTGCCGAAAAAAAGTCTGAATGGTACGAGAAAATTAGCATTCGTGGCTACGTACAGGTGCGGTACAATCAATTATTAGAAACCAACCCTAATTTAACCTGTGACCAGTGTGATCGATCCATGGGTGGTAACGGTGGTTTTTTCCTCCGGCGGATTCGGGTCATCTTCTCCGGCCAATTGAGTGAAAGAATGTATTTCTACGTTCAGCCCGATTTTGCTTCTTCTCCTGACGGCACTAACCTTCAGTTTGCCCAGATCCGTGATGCTTATTTTGATCTGGGTTTGGATAAAAATAACGAGTTCCGCTTCCGCATCGGGCAGAGTAAAGTTCCATACGGGTTTGAGAACATGCAGTCGAGCCAGAACCGCTTGCCTTTAGATAGAAATGATGCTTTGAACAGTTCGCTAAGCAATGAACGTGACCTGGGCGTGTTCTTTTACTGGGCGCCCAAAGAAACAAGGAAGCTTTTCTCCTATCTGGTTAGTTCAGGCTTAAAGGGCTCGGGAGATTATGGAGTTCTCGGACTGGGTGTATTTAACGGTCAAACGGCCAACCGTAACGAGGCGAATGAGCAGCCGCATTTCGTTGCACGTTTAACCTATCCCGTTAAAGTGGGAGCAAAGCAAATTATAGAACCGTCTATACAAGCATATACAGGAAAACACGTGATTCAAACGGTAAGCGCCGGGGTAAAGTCGGATAGGCCTAATAACGAGTTTATTGATGAGCGAGTGGCAGCAACTTTTGTTCTATACCCTCAACCTTTTGGTATCCAGGCGGAGTATAACGTTGGAAGAGGGCCAAAGTTTAATCCTTCCACAAACACAATTCAGGTACAGGGATTAACAGGCGGATACGTGACAGCAACGTACCAGTTGAAATTTGGCAATCACCTTTTCTTCCCTTTTAGCAGGTATCATTATTATGATGGCGGTAAGAAGTTCGAACGCGACGCCAGGAGTTACCTGGTAAGGGAGTGGGAGATAGGCACAGAATGGCAGCCCTTTCGAAACTTCGAATTTGTGGCGATGTATACCATGTCACAGCGGAGGTTTGAAGATGGGTTAAAGCCAGTTAATTTTCAGCGTGGAAATTTACTGAGATTGCAGGCGCAGCTGAATTTTTAAAGCGACTGATTGTAAAGAGAAAGCCCGCCTCAAAAGAGAGCGGGCTTTCTTATTTTTGTTTTCCCGATGAACGTGGTGCGCGTTAAACCTGGTCCAGTTCGTTCTTCCTTTGTTTTGTTTTTTTCAGCTGCTTGTACTTGTTAAGGAAGGCTTTATTTGAAATAAGTTCTGACACATTTTTGTCAAGTGCTTCTAACAACCGCTCGGCCTCTTTAAAAAGTGCATCCAGTTTATTGTCGAGGCTGTTCAGTTCCTCGACCTCCGGATTGTGCTTAATGCAAACCAGTTTATAAATCTCAATAAGAAGATCCAGGTCTATCAACGTGTCTTCAGAGACAGAAAATCCTAAAGGTCTGTATTTTTTTGCGCGATCAAGAATGGTAGAACTTCGTTGAATCAATACCGCCTCAGAACTTGCTTTCAACTCGGAGAAGCTGTAATCTACCTCCTTTAGCAATTGCTTATGGCCACCTGCTTTTCCAAAAGCAACCAGTTTCAGGGCCAGCGTGTAAGCGTTGTTAATTACATTGTAACGCTCTACACTCTCTTTGAGTTCAAGTCCTTTATCGAATCGCTGCTCCTCATAAAACTGCGTATTCTCAATCGTCGCAATTAAACTGCTTAACTCCTCGAAGGTAAGTACAACCGGTGTGATGGTTTTCCAGACATCATCGAAGGAATGGAACAAGCTGGTTACTGCTTTTAAAACTAGCAATTTGTTCTGTTGGACCTGATTCATGAATGGAAAATTGGAGATTTATAATTTTTATAAACATAGAAAAAAAAAATTACCTGTCAAATTGATCTACTTAGTTTGAGCTACTTAGCTCCTAAAGAAGTGGTGTTCATCTAAATATTTGAATACCAGAGGAAATAATTTATGATTATCTTTGCGGTCCATTTAACGCTGTTTGAAGCAGTATCGATGAATTATGACTAAATATCAAACACTACTTTACTATTGTTACTCCACAATAGAGAATGCGGAGCTATTTGCCACAACACACCTCGAATTCTGTAAATCATTAGGGCTGGTAGGACGGATCATTGTTGCGGATGAAGGTCTAAACGGAACTGTTTCTGGTACGGTAGAAGCATGTAAAACCTATATGGATACGATTCATGCCGATCCTCGGTTTGCCAAGACAGAGTTTAAAATCGATGATGTAGAGGAGCCGTCTTTTATCAAAATGCACTGTCGCTACAAAGCCGAAATTGTGCATTCCGGTCTCAGAGATCCGCACATCATTGATCCAACCAAGCGTACCGGTATTCACCTCGAGCCGAAAGAGTTCCTGGAGATGAAGGACCGGGAAGACGTGGTGATTCTGGATGTTCGGTCGAATTACGAGCATTCATTAGGGAAGTTCAAAAACGCCGTGACGCTGGATATTGAGAACTTTCGGGATTTCCCGGAAAAAATCAGTGAATTGGAGCAGTATAAGGATAAGAAAATTCTAACCTACTGCACCGGCGGTATTAAGTGCGAAAAGGCTTCTGCCCTCTTATTGCACGAAGGGTTTAAAGAAGTATACCAGCTACACGGCGGGATTATCAAATACGGAAAAGAAGCGGGCGGAAAAGACTTTGAAGGGAAATGCTACGTATTTGACAACCGCGTGGCTGTCGAGGTAAATACGGTGAATCCTGTCGTGATTTCCAAATGCTTCAACTGCGGTAAAACTACCGCTAAGATGATTAACTGTGCTAACCCCGAATGCAACGAGCATTTTACCCAGTGCGACGACTGCGGCTGGGCAATGGACGGTTGCTGTTCGGAGGTTTGTAAGGAGCATCCGCGGAAGCGTCAATATGATGGAACCGGGTACTATGTGAAAGTGCCGCAGCAGATAAACGTGAACAAAAAAGGACGGGCAGATTTTATAGAGGAACTGCGACCGGTAACGGCGCAATGATGAATTTGAAAGGGATGGACAATAGTTTATCCCTTTTTTTATTCTTCTGATTTTGGTTTAATATTCTTCATGTTGAACCGGGGCTTGTAAGCTGGCTTTGGCTGGCTTTCGGGGTTCTGGGCTGCTTGATCGGTTTGCTCAGGATCTTTCGCAGCTTCTTTTTCCTGCTCAACCGGTCTTTCTTGTTCTGCCTGCTTTGGTAGATTCTTCATGTTGAAGCGCGGCTTATAAGCAGGTTTTGTCGCGGCATTCGGCTCTTCCTCGGCTGGGTTCTCAGCAGAAAGCTCTTGCGATTTTTGTTCTTCTGCGGATTTTTCTTCCTTCTTTCCCGGAAGATTCTTCATGTTAAACCTTGGTTTGTAAGCAGGCTTCGGTGTCTCAGAGTCCTGGCTTTCCTTTCCTGCGCCTTTTTCCTCTTCCCCTTGGTCAGGAGCCGGCTTGGGAACGTTTTTCATGTTGAACCTCGGTTTGTACGCAGGCTTTGCCGGAGTTTCATCCACAGGGGGCGCGGCTTCAACGGAAGACTTTTCAGTATCAGGTTTGACTGCCCCCGGCTCTCCAACTATCTTCTCCTCCGTAGTGTGCCCCGTTTGTTCTTCGGCTCCTCCCGGATTACGCGGGACATTCCTCATTTTAAACCTTGGCTTGTTTCCTTGCTTTTCTGCTTCCTCTACTGCACCGGGATTGGTGATAGGAGTGTCAGATGCGGAATATTGACCAGGCCTGCTTTCTGGGTTGTCTGCGTCACTTGCATGTTCAGATGCAGGACTTGGGATATTACGGGGTTTAAATCCTGGTTTCTTAACCTCTTTGTTTTGACTTTCGGCCACCTCCGGAAGTTTGGCTTCTGTTTCTGCCGCTTTCTTCGCAGGGATATTTCTGGGAGTAAATCGAGGCTTATTAGTTGCAGGAGGAGCTTCTGAGCCGGTCGTCGTCTCCGCGGAAGTAATCTGCGTGATTTGATCAATAGTGGGAGAGCTCAAGGTCTTAGCCTGCGAAGCAATCTTGGTTTCCATCTGGGTTATCGCCTTTTCCGGAGTACTCAAGTGATACAGGCGCCGTAGTTTATTGAACCAAAACTTCTTTGTGTGATCAAAGCTTTTTTCTCCCATCAGGTTAAAATGACTCTTGAATTCACTGAAAAGAGAGGGCTCCGCTTTTTCAAGCTGAACCAGGTCTATCTTTTTTTTTGCGAAAAATTCTTCAAAAGTCATTTTAACTATTTTTTTAATGGGGCGTCTTAGCCGACGTTAAATTTTTAAGCCATGTTGTGATATACCGCCTGCACGTCGTCGTCTTCCTCCAGCTTATCGATCAACTTTAATACGTCTGCAGCTTGCTCTTCAGAAACTTCAGTGGTCGACAACGTGACGCGTTCCAGTTTTGCACTCTTTAATTCGATTCCTTTGTCTTCCAGTGTTTTTTGCATCTTACCAAAGTCCTCAAATGCGGTGTGAATAACGGCTACATCGTTTCCTTCCTCATCTTCCTCCACAAATAGATCTTCCAGGCCGGCATCAATAAGTTCCAGTTCCAGCTCTTCCAGGTCAGTCTCTCCGGGAGCAAAGCGGAATACCGCTTTTCTTTGGAAGATAAAGTCCAGGGAACCGGTTTTTCCAAGCGTTCCGCCCACCTTATTGAAATAGCTGCGGACGTTTGCTACGGTACGGTTGGTGTTGTCAGTAGCAGTCTCGACAAGGACGGCAACACCATGAGGGGCATAGCCCTCATAGACAATCTCTTCGTAGTTTGATTGGTCTTTGCTTGAAGCTCTTTTGATCGCTGCATCCACCCGATCCTTCGGCATGTTTACAGCTTTCGCATTTTGTATAGCAGTTCGCAGCTGCGAATTTGTTTCAGGATTTGGACCTCCCGCTTTTACCGCAATCACGATCTCTTTTCCCAGGCGGGTAAACTGGACCGCCATTTTAGCCCAGCGTTTAAATTTTCTTTCTTTACGGAATTCGAATGCTCTTCCCATATTTTATAGTACAGTCAAAAGACAAAGGTTAAACAAGATCAAAAAAAATGATTTGTCAAAATTAAAAATTAAAAGGAAGAGTAAAGGAGATAATTCTATCTAAGCGCTATTTTCCTCAGGTTATCAAGCATGTCTTCACAGATGTCTTCCAGATTGAACCGAGCCTGCCAGTTCCAGTCTTCCCGGGCTACAGAGTCGTCTATCGAATTGGGCCAGCTATTCGCAATAGCCTGGCGATGGTCGTTTTTTAAATAGGTGACTGTTAGCTGCGGGATGTGTTTTCTGATTTCACGGGCAAGCATGGCGGGACTAAAGCTGAGGCCGGCAATGTTGTACGCTGATCTTGTAGTCAGTTTTTCAGCAGGTGCTTCCATCAGTTCCAAACTCGCACGGATGGCATCCGGCATATACATCATTGGGATCTGCGTGTCGGCCCGCAGAAAGCATTCGTATTCCCGCCGTTTAATTGCTTCGCGAAAAATATGAACAGCATAGTCGGTGGTTCCGCCCCCCGGTTCTGCCTTCCAACCCATCAATCCGGGATACCTGATGCTTCGAACGTCCAAACCGTGTTTTAAATAGTAGTACTCGCACCAGCGTTCTCCCGCCAGCTTGCTGATGCCATAGACGGTAGATGGATCCATAACACAAAACTGAGGGGTGTTGTGCTTGGGTGATCCAGGGCCAAATACCGCAATGGAGCTCGGCCAAAAGACCTTCGCTGTCTTAAATTCGACAGCTAACTCCAGTACATGAAGCAGCCCATTCATGTTGAGTTCCCAGGCTACTTGCGGCCGTTGTTCACCAACTGCAGATAGCAGGGCAGCGAGATGAAATACCTGTGTGGGCTTGTGCTTTTTAAACAGTGCTTGTAGGGATGCCTCCTGGAGTACGTCACCATGTTCGAAAGGGCCATCGTGCCGATGGGCGAAATCCGGGTCCTTTATATCGCAGGCTATGATGGCACTTCCTCCATGAATAGTCCGAAGTTGTTCAACGAGTTCAGTGCCTATTTGGCCGTTGGCTCCAAAAACCAATATTTTCTCCTGCATAATGATCGTATACACATCTAACGGGAAATTTGGGATTGTGTTTAAAAGAGCGGCGAATCAAAAACATTGCATCGGGAGCGACCATTGGGAGATAATAAAGCCTGGTCGACCTCGTTAATAATGGAAATTGTGATAAGGTTTAGGTTGCCCGGATGTTTCTCATAAACGCCGGGCTTTTTTGTTCTGATCGTGTCGCTGTCGTTTATCCCCTAGAAGGGAAATCAAGGATTTAATATTTTTTAAAAACGGGCATACTAGAGCTTACTGCACGCCGTTTATGATAGAAATTGTGATAAGGTTTAGGTTGCCCGGATGTTTCTCATAAACGCCGGGCTTTTTTGTTTTGATCGCGACCGTCGTTCATCCCCGGAAGGGAAATCAAGGATTTAATATTTTTTAAAAACGGGCATACTAGAGCTTGTGAGTCACCGTTTAGGATGGAAATTGTGATAAGGTTTAGGTTGCCCGGATGTTTCTCATAAACGCCGGGCTTTTTTGTTTTGATCGCGACCGTCGTTCATCCCCCGGAAGGGAAATCAAGAATTTAATATTTTCTAAAAACGGGCATACTAGAGCTTGTGAGTCACCGTTTAGGATGGAAATTGTGATAAGGTTTAGGTTGCCCGGATGTTTCCCATAAACGCCGGGCTTTTTTGTTCTGATCACAACCGTCGTTCATCCCGGGATGGGAAATCAAGAATTTTAAATTTTTAAAAAATGGGCATACTAGAGCTTGTGAGTCTCCGTTTATGATGGAAATTGTGATAAGGTTTAGGTTGCCCGGATGTTTCTCATAAACGCCGGGCTTTTTTTATTTCTTCAGGCTCCGGGCTTCTTACTGCATTTTGCCCGCCAGAACGAAGCTCTTCCGGTACTTTTTCGAAAAGCCGTTCAGGTCAAAGACCTCGAGATAAAGGGTGTAAATTCCTAGCTCTGCTCTTGAATTCGACTCATTGATTCCATCCCAGATTAGAGAACCTTCAAGTGCCAAGGTTGAGTTTTTCGCAAGCCTTTTTACCAATACTCCCCGGTCATTAAAGATGCTCGCATTGGCTACCTTGCCCGACTCCGGGAATTTATAGTTGATCAGGAGCGCATCTTCAAACCCATCATTGTCTGGGGAGAAGGTTTCGGATTGGAGCGATACCTCAGCATCCGCTGCGGTAGCCGGAACAGCCTGGGAGTTTTTATAACCAGGGGTAGCGAAGCCCACACTTGCCGCTGCGGACCGGAAGTTTCCTGGTTCATTTGCTGCTATTCGGAAGCTTACCCGTTCCAGTGAAACCCCTTCCGGCTCCTTGATTAAGGGGAAATGCATCTTGTCGTGATAGCTCAGCTGGTCAACCACCGTTTTTCCTGACAGCAGTATCGCTGTCCCTGCATCATCATTGAATGCTGGCATCGAGGACATCTTTAGCAGAGCATCGGCTTTAGCACCCGGGTATTCGGTACGGATCTTTTCGGGATCAGTCGTTAACACAATGTAGCTCCCTGGTTCTAGCAGGAGGGTAGACGAGCTCACCGGCCTGATACTGTTCAGGGTGTCCTTTCTGATGGTCGCAATTGATAATTCCTTTAAGTCCAACGCTCCCTCCGAGTTGTTGTAAATCTCCAGAAAATCTACTCCTTCAGCCCTGGGGTTAAACAGGATCTCGCTGATCTGCAGATCGTTTTTCTGAATTTTGTTTGGGATGAAGAACTCCAGGGCGTTTTCGCCAGGCTGGATTTGTATTCCGGCGCAATCACTGATGTTTCTGGTAGTAAGCAAATAAGTTTTTCCTCTGGCTATTTGGCTAAAGCTTAACTCGGCTTTTACGAACTCGGGAGCAATCATCCGCAGGGCGACCGGCGAGCCAAGTCCGTTGTTAACCTGAAAGTTTTCTATTCTGGTGCTCAGTAAGCTGTCTACAGTCCGGTTAAAGAGGACTGTCAAAGTAGTACTATCTTTCATCGCCACTTCTACTAAAGTCAGTGGATCCGTACTGCTCGCTTTTTTATAGATCGAATTTCGCTTGCCCGGCGTACCTCCTGTAGCATCAGTGCTGGCGCTCCAATTTTGGATTCCTTTGCAAATTCCTTCCGGATCAATTTGCTCCAGGCTCCAACCACCTGCCTTCTTTTCCGGGTGTTGATACCAGCTATCCCGATACGCTAGAGAGTCGATAGTCCTACCGGCTGAACTGACTATCTTGAGCACATCGCTAGCGTTATTCAGCGAGGGCCAGGGACTTATTCCCAGTACTTTGCCAAATTTTTTGAATTCAGCGGTGTCAGCCTTTGCACAGAGAATCAAATACTCATCCGGCTGCACCCGGTAGTCGGGCAGCGTGGCAGCGGTCGTTGCATCACTAAACTTCCAGTTCTTCAAGGAAATTACCTGTACGGAGTGGTTCCAAAGCTCGACAAACTCCAGGGCCGGCAAATCCACCTGAGGGGAAGGATCTGCCAATAGTTCATTGATCACCAGGTCTCCTTTTTGAGCCTGGTAGGGTTGAACGTAGGTGAACTGGATGCGGTTATTTCCCGCAATTACATTGCCGTTTTTATCGGATAGGTTAGTTGCAGTAATTGTGTAATTGTCCGTCTTAAACGGGGTGGCGTAGGTAAGCAAGTACCGTTCTGCTCCGATTATCGTTACGGAAGCAGGGTGGCCGTAACCCTTATCGAGGTGGTAGCTAGACGCAAGGTTTGCCGTGGCTTCCAATAGCGGCTCATCAAACAGCATTTCGATCGTATTTTCTCCGGTTACCAGAGCAGAAAGGAGTTTGGGAGGAGCGGTATCAGTAAGGAGTGGCTCGACTTTAAAATCATCAAAAAAATGCTTCTGAAAGAAGCCTGAGGTGGATTGCTGAACTAAAAGACCGAAGTATTTAGAGCTGGTGAAGCTTGCATCTGTAGCGGTTCCTTCCGAAACAAAAGTACTGCTTGTGCCTGTGACATCGCGTTCGAGTGTAAACATGTTGGATGCGGTTCTGCTAACCCTCACCCGGATCCGGTTGTTGCTGGTACTGGCAACTATTCCGTCAGTTCCGTCAATTAGTTTGACATTTGTACTTGCGGCGCCGCTGCGTTTGTACAAGCTTATCTCATCGCTGGTATTCCCAATTCTCACAAAATAACCATTGATGCTGGCGGATTGCAGATTTCCCTGGTCAGCAATCAGGTAGACGTCTACATAGTTGGAGCCAGAGGTAGCAAATTGAAGATTACAATAAAACTCCCAGACGCAGGCACTCGCCAGAGTGTTAGGGGTACTTAGGTAAAAGCTGCTGTTGGCATTTGTGGAATTGGATCGCAGCTGATTGTTAACAACGGTAAAATCGTTTTCTGAGTTGCTCCCTGACCATTGCGGGTTGCTTTTAAAATCTCCATCTGAAAAATTGTCATTTACTTGTGATAAGGCAACTTTCGCAAAAAAGATGAGGGAAAAAATTAAACATTTTTTCATCTTTGCGGAATTTAAAAATTTAAATTACAAATATTTAAGAACAAAAAGAAAACATGAAAGTCGCAGTTGTAGGCGCTACGGGCCTTGTAGGTTCGGTGATGTTAAAAGTTTTAGCAGAGCGCAATTTCCCGGTAAGTGAATTGATTCCAGTAGCATCAGCAAAAAGTGCTGGCAAGGAAGTTGAATTCAAGGGAAAGAAGTACAAGGTGGTTACCGTGGACGATGCAATTGCAATGAAACCAGACGTAGCATTGTTTTCTGCAGGTGGCGGTACATCTCTTGAACAGGCACCCCGTTTCGCAGAGGCAGGTGTAACAGTAATTGATAACTCTTCGGCATGGCGTATGGATCCTACCAAGAAACTGGTAGTTCCGGAAGTAAACGCCAATGTACTAACGGCGGAAGATAAAATTATTGCAAACCCAAATTGCTCGACCATTCAAATGGTAGTGGTTTTGAAACCTCTTCATAAGAAATACAAAATCAAAAGGGTTGTCGTGTCGACGTATCAATCTGTAACTGGTACCGGTGTAAAAGCGGTAGATCAGTTGATGAACGAGCGTCAGGGAATCGAAGGGCCAATGGCTTATGCGTACCCTATCGACCTGAACGTTATCCCTCAAATTGATGTATTTCAGGATAATGGCTACACCAAAGAGGAGATGAAGATGATCAAGGAAACTAACAAGATCATGGGCGACGATTCTATCCGTGTTACAGCTACCACTGTACGTATCCCGGTAATGGGAGGTCACTCGGAAGCAGTGAACATTGAATTTGAAAACGACTTTGACCTTGCTGAGGTACGCAGTCTGCTGGAGCAGCAGGAGGGGGTGATCGTAGTAGACGACCCTGCAAATGCAAAGTATCCAATGCCTAAAGATGCGCACGAGAAAGACGAAGTATTTGTAGGACGTATTCGTCGCGACGAGTCTCAGCCAAACACATTAAACTTGTGGATCGTAGCAGATAATCTGCGCAAAGGAGCTGCTACCAACGCAGTACAGATCGCAGAGTATTTGCAAAAACAAGGACTATTAGGTTAGTCCTAAAAAAATAACCAAAAGCGACAGGTTCCAGGATCTGTCGCTTTTTTTGTTTTGAAACGCCTGTTTAGCCCGGTGTAAGCAGCAGGATGTCCCCTTAAATGCAAGAAGGAAAGTTCCGCCTTATCGCTGCCCGACGGTCACTTCACAGACTAAAATCCTTATTAAACTGTTATACTTGGTATAATGAAACACACCCTTCTACTTCTATTTGTCGCATTTTCACAGCTGTTGGTGGCGCAAACGCTTCAGAAAAAAATAGCGGTTGCCTACTCCGTTCTTGAAAACGATCCACAATTGAAATACGGTCTAAGTTCACTCACCGTACTTAATGCCGAAACGGGTGAGGTTATTTTTTCCAAAAGTGGATCGGTAGGATTGGCTCCTGCATCTACATTAAAGACAGTCACGTCCATTGCGGCTTTTAATATTTTGGGTAAGGATTACGTTTGGGAAACTACTCTCGGCTACAACGGAGCTGTTGAAAACGGTACCTTAAAAGGTGACCTCATTCTTACAGGCGGCGGCGACCCCACCCTCGGAAGCGATCGTTATGCCCAATCGAAGGCGGAGGTGCTGTTGACGCGTTGGGTGACGGCAATAACACAGGCAGGTATCAAAAGAGTTGAGGGACGTGTGGTGGTTGAAGACCTCTTATTTGGGACACAAACGATCCCTCAGGGCTGGATATGGCAGGATATCGGTAATTATTACGGCGCCGGCGCAACCTCTGCAAGCTGGCGGGAAAATGAATTCGGTGTACGTTTTAAGGCCGGAGCGAAAGTGGGCGAGCCGACACAATTGACCAGCACTCAGCCAAACATTTCGAATGTGAAGATCTTAAACGAAGTGAGCACCGGGAGGCCGGGTAGCGGCGACAATGTGTACGCTTATTCTTCTCCTTATTCTGATATTATATATGTTCGCGGTACCTATGGTATCGACCTGAACAAAACCATCATGCTTTCTATTCCTGATCCGGCCAGCCTGTTAGCAGAAGAGCTGAAGGGAAAATTGACGGCGGCGGGGGTAACAGTTGCGGGTGTTGCCACTACCACGAGAAAGCTGAGCGCTGAGGGGAAAGCGATTCCCGCCCCCTCGAAGATCCTGAACACGTATTCCTCTCCGACACTTTCGCAGGTGATCTACTGGCTAAATCAGAAGAGTTTAAACTTGTATGCGGAGAACATTTTAAAAACTATCGCTTTAAAACAAGGGCGCAAAGCCTCTTTTCAGGAAGGGGTAGAGGCCGTGAAGTTATATCTCAGCAAAAAAACAGGCGTGGATGAGGCCAGTATGTCTATCCTCGACGGCAGTGGTCTTTCTCCTGAAAATCGTATCACCACCATGACGCTTGCGAGGATTTTGCGATCAGCGAGAAACGAACCCTGGTACAACAGCTTTTATGAGAGCCTTCCATCCAATAATAACATGAAGATGAAGAGCGGCAGTATCAGAAATGCCCTCTGCTACGCCGGTTATGAAAAAAGTTCGGCGGGAATACCACTCACCTTCAGCATAATTACCAACAATTACGAGGGAAGCACATCTGCCATCAAGCAAAAGATTTTTAAAGTGTTAGATAGTTTAAAGTAAGTCGATTACCTTTAGTAAAATTATCTAAATTAACGAATGAAGGAAATTTTACTAGCGGCCTTGTTTCTATTGCAGGCTTTTAGCGTTTTCTCGCAAACGGTTACGCCAAAGTCCTCTACAGCAAGTTCTTCACTAGGTCGTGATAATTATCTTCCAAACACTGTTATCGTAAAATTTAAGACTAGTCCAGCCCAGCGCTCTAAAACCTTATCCCTTGGTCCTGATATTCAGCTTAAATCTGCTAGCGTAGAAAAAGTGGAGCAGAAATTTCCGGAGGGTCAAAAATCCGACAAGCGAACCCTGCAGCGCGAAGACAAGAGTGGCCTCAGTCGGATATATGAGTTGAAATTCACCGGAGCAACGGTAGAGCAGGTAATAGAGGAGCTCTTATCGGATCCTAACGTGGAGTACGCTGAACCCAGCTTCATTCGCCGCACCTATTACACGCCGAATGACCCCGCCTTTCTTAATAATCTTCAAAACTCCCTAACCAGGATTAATGCGCCGCGTGCCTGGGATTTGATCAGAAATGCCGCCCCGGTGATCCTCGCCATCGTTGATTCGGGATCCGATTTAAATCACCCTGATCTCTCCGCTAATATCTATTACAACGTTAACGACCCTGTCAATGGAGTAGACGATGATGCAGATGGTTATACAGATAACTACTGGGGATGGGATTTTGTGGGAGCTACCGCCACAAATTTGAGGGAGGATAACAACCCGAACGTGACCAATGCTGCTAACGATCACGGAGTGCATGTGAGCGGTATCGCCGGTGCTGTCACTGATAATGCAAGGGGAATGGCAAGTGTTTCTTTCAACACGGCACGGCTGCTTATTGTTAAAGTAGCGCCAGACGATGCGGGAACTGATATTTACCGGGGGTATGAGGGGATTAAGTACGCTGCCGATCATGGTGCGAGTATCATCAATTGTTCATGGGGGGGCGAAAACAGGAGTCAGTATGAGCAGGATGTGGTGAATTATACCATTAACAAGGGCTGTTTGATAGTAGCTGCGGCCGGAAACAGCGGAGGAGAAACACCACAATATCCCGCGGGATACGAAGGAGTATTGGCTGTTGCTAACGTGGAGCTTAACGATCAGCGTTCGGCCAGTTCCAACTATGGACATTACGTCTCCATTTCGGCTCCGGGAGCAAATATCTACAGCACCACCGTGAACAATAGCTATACGCAGAAAACTGGAACCTCTATGGCTTCGCCTCTGGTTGCCGGTGCTGCTGCCCTGGTGAAAGCGTACATGCCTCATCTGTCAATGCAGCAGGTGGGGGAGCAACTCAGAAGTACGGCTGACAATATCGATGATCGGAATGAGCTTTACGCAGGTCGTTTGGGCAAAGGCCGGCTAAACGTATATCGGGCCTTAACGGAGAGCCCGCCCTCTATCCGGCGTCAGGACCTGACCTTCGTTGATAAGGGGAATGGGACTTATCCCGCGGGCGATACAGTACGCATCCTTGCGGATTTGAAAAACTTTTTGCACCCTGTTACTAATCTGCAGGTTCGCCTCGTCAGCACAAGTCCTTACGTAGAAATTACCCATAGTCAATTCATTGTGCCTTCTCTGGGGCAGTTGCAGACTGTGGATGACGTAGGCCCCTTTAGAGTCTATATCAAACCTGAGACGCCGGACAATACCACTGTGGAATTTCGCTTGGAGTATTTGGCCAATAACGGCACCTATACAGACTTCGAGAGTTTCCTGCTCGTCGTCGCTCGTGATTTTATCAATTTGAGGACACCTCAAATCGCGTCTACAATAACCAGCATCGGCAGGATTGGATTTTTAATCCCAGGAATTGATGATGGAACTTTGGGTTTCAGATATCAGGACAGCCAACTATTGTACGAGGGGGCTTTGATGATCGGCACTTCAGCATCCCGTGTTTCCAATAATGCCCGTTCTGAGGATGAAAGTTATGATGATCATTTTGTGAAAGAAATAAAGGTGCAGGCTACTTCGGTCGACGGAAGACTTGAAACGGTGTCCCTTTTTAATGATAGCGGAAGTCCCAATCCCCTTAACATAGATGTGCGCCAGCGCTCCTACGTTTTTTCCGACATCGATAAGCAAAAGTTCCTGATTACAGAATACGAGATTATTAATACTAACAATACCAATCTGAACAATGTCTTTGCGGGCCTGTATACCGACTGGGATATTGAAGGCGGTGCCACGAATGCCACTCAATACATTCCGGCATCGCGTCTGGCTTATGTCTATGACAAGAAGGATAGCGGCCTTCCATACGCTGGCGTGAAGATCCTAACAGAAGAGCGGCCGCCCGTTTATTACCCACTATCTTACATGCTGGCTAATGATCCGCTGAAAGAAGACTTTACAATAACAGAAAAATACCTTACGCTATCCAGCGGTGTGGAGTCCACGGGACTGGGACATACCACTACGAACGGCCTTGACGTTTCATTTGTGTCAGGTAACGGCCCGTACTTCATCCCTGCGAAAGGCTCAGTTAAAGTCGCTTTTGCCCTTATCGGGGGTGACAACCTGGAAGATTTGCAGGCAAGTGCGACAACTGCGCAGCAGGTCTACAATGCCTTAAATCCCGGCCAGCCTATGCCCGATGTGAAGGAACTTGCAATAAGCAGTTATCCCAATCCAATAAGCGACAACTACACGCGGGTAGTACTATCGCTTCCGGAAGAGGGGACAGTTTCGCTGGATCTGTATAATGTTTTAGGGATGAAGGTGCAGAATCTGATCAAGGACGAACGGTTCCCAAAAGGGGTATATGCTTCTTCATTTGTGCTTAAAGATGTTGCCAGTGGGATGTACTTTCTTCGCCTGCGCTATAATAATACAATTAAAACCCACAAGGTGAGTGTTTTCAGATAGGAGTTTTATTGTTGAAACAGGGACGGCAGCGAGGCTCGTAACTTTCTTTTTCTCCCAATAAGACTCTGGTATCGGTAGCTACCGTGCGATAGGAAAAACTGGCAGGGGCTCCACATTGAACACATACGGCATGTACTTTCGTGATGTCTTCTGCAATTGCCATAAGCGCTGGCATCGGGCCGAAAGGCTGACCTTTAAAATCCATGTCCAGCCCCGCGACAATTACCCGGATCCCTTTGTTGGCCAATTTAATGCAGACTTCCGGCAATTCATCATCGAAGAACTGCGCTTCGTCAATTCCAACTACCTGGGCATTTCCACTTAGTAACAAGATAGCTGACGAATTTTCAATGGGGGTAGAGGGGATAGAGTTAGCATCGTGAGAAACTACTGCTACTTCATCGTAACGGGTGTCTGTTTTAGGTTTAAATATTTCTACGTTCAGCTTCGCTATTTGAGCCCTTCTTAACCGTCTGATCAATTCTTCTGTTTTCCCCGAAAACATAGAACCACATACCACCTCAATACTGCCCCGCGGGCCATTATACGACCGAAAATGTAATTCGCTGAATAGCATGCTCCCCCAATTTCTCGGGACGAATATCAGAATTTAATACTACTTTTGATAACACTTTTACCAACACACACCCGGTTTAACCGTTATATATTTCATGATGAACAAGAAAGAAATTTTTAAAAAAATCGGCGGAATTATAGCAGAGCTTACAGAGCAGTATCAATACTTGTCTGAGAATTTGGATCAGATAAACGATCTGGAGCTAGAGCTGTTCTCTGCTAATTCTGATTTTCTTGCAGAACATGTGAAGGTGTTGAAAAAGCTGAATTCAAACCAGTCGGTTGAAACGGCTTCAAGGGCTCCGGAGCCGGTTCGTGGTACTGTCGCTGATACACCATCGGCAGGTAGTTCATCTCAACCGGAGACGGAAGCACGCCCGAAACCAGCGGAGGTACAAGTAGATAAAGCTGCCCCGGAAGCTAAAGAAGAGCCGGTAATTTCAAGGCCGCTGGCCGAGCCGGAGAGGGTTGAAGAGTATGTGGAGGAAGTGTTGCCCGAGATACAGGAGCAGTCTTCGCCCGTGCAGCACGAAGAGAAGCCGGAACCTGGTTCGTCGGCGCCAATCGAAGTGGCACCCGAGCCGGTTGTTGCAGAACAAAAGCCAGAACCAGTTGCTCCAGCACCTATAGTGAACGAGGTGGTGATCCCTGAAAAGGTAACCAATATTGTGGTGGAGGAACCGAAGCCAGTGGCAGCCTCACCGCAGGCGGCAGCACCGACGCTCAATGACATCATCTCTGCTCAAAGGTCCCAACAGTCTTCTTCTGCTTTAAATTTCAATACGCAACCGGTTAAAGATCTGAAGTCTATTATCAGTTTAAACGACAAGCTGTTGTTCATAAAGGACCTGTTCAACGGCTACAGCCTAGCCTATAGCGAGGCTCTTGAGCTATTAAATCGCTTTGATTCGTTTGCTGCGGCCGATAGTTTTCTGAAAACTAATTATGCGGTAAAAAATAATTGGTCGGCAAAGCAGGAAACAGTCGACAAGTTTTATGAATTGTTACAGCGGAGGTTTGCTAAATAATCCCCATCCTGTTGGAGTCTAACTTTAGCAGGATGAACAACAAAATCGTAAAGCTCCACAATGAAGATCCCCCATAACTTAAAAAGGGCAGCGGAATACCAATTACCGGAACAAGTCCTATCGTCATCCCAATATTAATGAAGAAGTGAAAGAAGATGATGGAGGCGACGCCGTACCCATAGATCCTCGAAAAGGGCGAACGTTGCCTTTCGGCGATGTTGACAATCCGGATCAGGAGCGTTAAGTATAGACCTATCACTACTAAACTTCCTATAAATCCCCACTCTTCGCCCACAGTGCAAAAAATAAAGTCAGTGCTTTGTTCGGGAACGAAATCATACTTCGTCTGCGTTCCCTGCAGGTATCCTTTACCCCAAAGTCCCCCGGAGCCAATCGCGATTTTTGACTGGTTGAGATTGTACCCCTGTCCCCGCGGATCATCAATTTTGCCCAAAATCACATCGATCCGGTTTCGCTGATGCGATTGCAGCACACTGTTGTAGGCAAAATCCACGCTGAAAATAAATGCAATGGAAACAAGCACGCCGATGGCAAGAGTGGTAATCAGTGCTTTTGTGCGGCGCGAAAAATACAATATCAGACCCGCTACAAGTAGAACGAGCCCAATCAGCAAAGCCTGGTTTATTAACAGCGACAAGATAAACAGGATTATCATCAGTGCCCCAATTACCAGGAAGTAGCCTGAAAGTCCCTCACGGTATAATACAAAAACCAGAGAGGTGAAGGTAAGCGCCGAACCGGTATCTGGTTGCAGCATGATCAGTCCCATTGGTATTAACAGAATGATTGCACAAACTACCAGCGTTTGCAGATCATTTAGCTTCATGTTGATAGAGCTGAGATATTTCGCCAGCAGCAAACAAGTGGAGAACTTGGCGAATTCAGAGGGCTGCAGCCGGAAACTCCCTATCGGTATCCAGGCCTGATTTCCACCTACATTTCGCCCAACAATCAGTACGAGAATGAGTAGTAGTAGGGTAACGCCGTAAAATACGGGAGATACAGCACTGAAAAACTTGCTATCCATAAGCAGGATAACAATGCCAAGAACGAGTGCGCTGAGTATGAAGAAAAATTGCTTACCGTAGTTGGTATCCATGTCGAGGATACTTGGATTAGCCGGATCGTAAACAGCTGCATGGATATTAAACCAACCAATAATACAAAGCAGAAGGTATAAGAGGATTGTTATCCAGTCAACGTTGAAGAATAAACTTCTTTGATTGTTCATCAGTTTAATTAGCTTTTGTATTAGCAGAGCTTACCGTATCCTTCTTTTTACTTCCTGCACTATCGGCTTTTGCAGAGATCTTGATCTTGGGCTTATCCTGGCCGGGAAGAAGATTTTTTGTTAAGAAGTAATCCACCACGGCCCGCGGTCTTGTTACCGTATCCCGGATGTATTTCTCGGCCATGAAACTTGCAATCGGTGCCGCCCATGATGACCCGAAACCAGCATTTTCCACCACCACCGCGATCGCAATTTTTGGATTATTACGTGGGGCGAAGCCGAAAAATACAGAATGGTCTTTTCCATGTGGGTTCTGCACCGTTCCCGTTTTACCGCAAAGCTCGATACCTGGTATCATGTTGACTGCAAAATTCGCGGTTCCGCCAGGTTGATTCACAGCCCGGCTCATACCTTCCACAACTATGTCGTAGTATTTCGCATCAATCCCCGTATGATTCTTCTGGGTATACTCTTTTTTGATAACCTTTTTCTCACCGATGGCCTTGATAAGATGCGGCTTGTAAAAAAATCCCCGGTTAGCTACGGTTGCCGCTACATTTGCCATCTGAAGCGGGGTAATACCCAGCTCGCCCTGACCTATCGAAAGGGAGATATTGAAGCCGGAGCCCCATTTGTCACTTTTCCAGCGTTTGGTGTACAATTCATCGGTTGGCAACAAGCCCTTACGCTCATTCGGTAAGTCAATGTCGAGCCTTGATCCCACATTAAATTTAGCTACCGCTTCTCTCCATCGCTTATATCCATTAACGGGACGCATTCCCGAACGATCGATCATATTGCTATAGACATAGCCATAATAGGTATTACAGGAGTACTGGAGCGATTGCGCCAAATCCACCGAACCGTGCACGTGGGTACAGCGCATTAAACCTCTTCTTCCGAAACGATAACCGCCTCCACAGAAATAGCGCGTCTCGGGTTTTGCCTGCCCAAATTGTTGCGCAATTAATGCATTTATTACTTTGAAGATAGACCCGGGAGGGTATTCCGCCTGGATAGGCCGGATGAACATCGGCTTGAGAGGATCTTTGTAGAGCTGAACAGAGTTTTTAGAACGTTGTCGCCCTACCATCATATTCGGATCGTAAGTCGGGCTGCTGACGAACGCAAGAATTTCTCCCGTAGCTGGTTCGATCGCCACAATGCTGCCGATTTTGTTATTCATCAGCTTCTCACCGAATTTCTGGAGATCTCGGTCAAGGGAGGAAATCAGTTTATCTCCTGCAACGGCAAGCGTGTCGTACTTGCCATCCGCATAGTGGCCTTTTGGCCTGTTGAAGGCGTCAACCATCAGGTTTAGCACGCCACGCTGTCCCCTCAATAACTCCTCGTATGATTTTTCTACACCGGTTTTTCCAATATAATCGCCCGGGCGATAAAAACCCTTGGATTTCTCTATATCCTTATCATTCACCTCGCCGATATAGCCGAGAAACTGTGCTGCAATGCTATCCGGATACCTGCGTACAGAACGGTTCTGCACATAGAACCCGGGGAACTCGAACAGCCGCTCCTGAAAGGTTGCAAAGGTTCTTGCTGAAATCTGCTTTTCAAAAACCGAGGACCTGTATGGTGAGTAGTTGCGGGCTTTATCAAATCGCTTGTGAAACCCGGCTTTGTCTATTCCTATCAAGCGACAAAACTCTAAAGTATCAAAAGGCTTTACTTCATTAGGGGTGACAAGAAGGTCGTAAACCGGCTCGTTCTGAACCAGTATTTTACCTTCCCTGTCCAGGATGATACCTCTGGCAGGATAGATAATTACCTTACGGAGTACGTTGTTATTGGCAGATAAAAAATAGCTTTTATCAATTACCTGGATATAGAAAAGACGCAGCAGAAGTACCAGAGCAACTACTATAAATATTCCCTGGATGACAAACCGGCGTTGAAAAAAACTATTCATTAGCGTTCTCTCTTACGGAAGAAGATAAACTCCGATATGATTATTAAAAGTACTGTAAACAGAGAACTTAAAATAATCCGAATTAGTGTATAACGGATGTCGGAAAAACTAAAAGACTCGAGCAGGAATAACGTCGTATGGTGAAACAGGGTAAGAATGGATGCATAAAAGAAAAACCACCTGAAACCCATTATCCCCAATTTTGGTTCGGGTTCAGTTTCCAGTCCCTGCTTTTGCACCGTTAGCGCTATAAAGATGGTCCTTACGAAAGCCAGCATAGTGCAGGCAGCGGCGTTAACGCCCAACGTGTTGTAGAAGGCATCAACAGTTAATCCGGTTAAAAACGCAAGCGGAAACAGCAGCCAGTTGGGTGTTTCAAAAGGCAATAAAAGAATGAAAAGAATGTAAAGAAATGGATTTGCCAGGTTGTAATACCCGATGTTCTTTAACAGGAAAACCTGGATAAATACCAGCAAAACAAAGCGTATTAAATTGGTAAAAAGTATCCTGATCATTTACTTGGTTTTGGGGCCTCTAACTGAAGTTTCTCCAGAGCCGAAAAATTCTTCACAACATATACGTACTGTAAGGTAGAAAAGTCTGTACTTAACAGTACTTCGATGTCCAGAAAGCTCTCACCGCCTTTTACGCCCGTACGCATGATCCTGCCAATGGGAAGTCCGCGAGGGAAAAGTGTAGAAAAACCGGAAGTTACAACATGTTGTCCTCTTTTCACCTTCACATGGTTCGGGATGTCCTTCAGAATAGCCATTCGGGGATCATGATTCTCTTCTCCCCACACCAGAGAGCCAAAAGCATTGTTCTCAGCAATCGAAGCACTTATCCTGGTATTGCTGTGCAGCAGCGACTGTATCGTAGCATAGTTCGCCGAAACATCCTTTACGATCCCCACAACTCCTGATGCTGAAATTACTCCCATCCCTTTTTCTATCCCATGTCTTTTGCCTCGGTTGATGGTAATGAAGTTGTCCCCGAGGTGAATAGAATTATTAACCACTTGGGCTACAATGTAGATGTATTGTTGCTTCAGGACGGTATCCTGCTTTGTTCGCACATCTACACTATCGCTGTAGAAAGCATTAGGTAGCTGACTTTTCAGGCGGGCGTTCTCGGCCGCTAAGCTGTCATTCACCACCGCCAGGTGCAGATAACTACGCAGGTAATGCATCGTTTCGTACGCTTGTCCAATTAGTTGATTGGAGGAGTTTAATACACTCGCGCGTTGAAAAGAGTTGTAAGTGACGAAAAGACCTAACGAAGTAACAAAGAAGATTACAAAGAGAAAAAATGCGTTGTACTTACTTATAAAAAGCCATAGGTTACGCATGTTTTTTAGGGTTGGATGTGAGCAGGAGGAGAGCTTTAATAGATCTTCTCCTGCTGTGCATCGATGTTATTGCATTAAAAATTTGAAGTTCCCGATATTTTTTAGTGCTGTTCCAGTTCCGCGAACAACAGCACGAAGAGGGTCTTCTGCTACATGGACCGGAAGTTTCGTTTTAGCAGCTACCCGTTTGTCAAGGCCTCTGAGAAGTGCCCCTCCGCCTGTTAAATAAATACCGGTTTGGTATATATCGGCTGAAAGCTCCGGAGGAGTAATTTCCAGCGCTTTCAATATCGCTTCCTCAATTTTGGAAATTGACTTATCCAGGCAGTGTGCAATTTCTGTGTATGATACGGTGATCTGCTTGGGCACGCCCGTCATCAAATCTCTTCCCTGTACCGCAAAATCTGCGGGCGGATCTTGTAGTTCAGGAAGTGCAGCCCCTACTTCAATTTTGATTTTTTCAGCAGTACGCTCACCGATCATAATGTTATGCTGACGACGGATGTATTGTACAATGTCGCTGTCGAAATTGTCTCCGGCAACACGGATAGACTGATCGCATACAATACCTGACAGCGCAATTACCGCAATCTCCGTCGTACCACCACCGATGTCGATGATCATATTTCCCATCGGCTCTTCCACGTCAATGCCGATACCAACCGCGGCTGCCATTGGCTCATGTATCAAATAAACTTCTTTAGCTCCGGCAATCTCCGCAGAGTCGCGTACGGCGCGTTTTTCCACTTCAGTGATCCCTGAAGGAATACAGATCACCATTCGAAGCGAAGGGAAGAACCATCCTTTTCCGTTGTTGATCATTTTGATCATCCCACGGATCATGTGCTCGGCAGCATTGAAATCAGCGATAACACCATCTTTTAAGGGACGAACGGTTCTTATATTTTCGTGGGTTTTTCCTTCCATTTGCATTGCCTGCCTGCCAATCGCAATCACTTTGTTGGTGGTACGATCAAAGGCTACAATTGAAGGTTCGTCTACTACTACTTTATCGTTATGTATAATTAAGGTATTTGCAGTACCGAGGTCAATAGCAATTTCCTGTGTAAACCAGTTGAATAAACCCATTTAAGAGATGTTATAAGTTCTGAAAAAGTACGCAAAGTTAACGTCTTTTTTCTAATACTATTACATGTTGCTTATTTTCCCAAAAGCGCTCTGGCAATAGGGGTGTAATACAAAAACATCTTACGGTTTCTGCCGCAAGATGTTTTGTTTTTGTCTTTTATTTCTAATGTTTGAAGTGACGTACTCCGGTCATTACCATGGCAATGCCTTTTTCGTTTGCCTTGTCAATGGAAAGCTGATCTTTGATAGAGCCTCCAGGTTGTAGAACCGCTGTAATGCCAGCCTCTGCCGCAATTTCGACACAGTCAGGGAAGGGGAAGAAAGCGTCCGAAGTCATAACAGCTCCGGTAACGTCAAAGCCAAATGTCTTAGCTTTTTCAAGCGCTTGTCTCAGTGCGTCAACCCGTGATGTTTGTCCAACGCCACTAGCCAGCAACTGTCCGTCTTTGGCTAAAATAATGGTGTTGGATTTAGTGTGTTTAACCAGTTTGTTGGCAAAGAACAGATCTTTTAGTTCTTGCTCCGTTGGTTTTTTCTCTGTTACCGGATTCATTTGCTCAGGACCCTCAATTTGAGCGTCCTTATCTTGCTCAATCACTCCATTAAGTAAGGTCTTGAATAATTTTTTCGGAAGCTCAACCGGCTTTCTCTGCAACAAGATGCGGTTTTTCTTTTCAGTAAGTGTCTGTAAAGCTTCTTCGCTGAATGAAGGTGCTATTAGGACCTCAAAAAACAGATTGTTTATTTCTTTAGCTGTCGCACCGTTCACTTCACCATTGCAGATAATTACACCACCAAACGCAGATACCGGATCGCAGGCTAAGGCATCTTTCCAGGCTTGAGTAAGATCTGGCCGGGATGCAACACCACAAGCATTGGTATGCTTCAGGATCGCGAAGGTTGGTTCCTCAAATTCGTCGATTAAAGCAACCGCTGCATCAATGTCCACTAAATTGTTGTAAGATAGCTCTTTTCCGTTCAATTGAGTAAACATGGCTTCCAAATCACCGTAGAAATAGCCCTTTTGATGCGGGTTTTCTCCGTAACGTAAAGCACGCGATTGTTGCTCACTCTGCTTGAATATATGCAACGGACTTTCCTGATTGAAGTAGTTGAAGATGGCCGTGTCGTAATGTGAAGAAACGTTGAAAGCTTTTTTCGCAAACTCCTTCCGCTGTTCAAGACTGGTAGATCCCTGGTTTTCCGCCAGAATCTCGTAAAGGGCAGTGTAATCATTCTTAGATGCGATGATTACAACGTCTTTAAAGTTTTTTGCAGCAGCTCTGATTAGTGAAATACCGCCAATGTCAATCTTCTCAATGATCTCCTGTTCGCCAAGGCCGGCCTTAACAGTCTCTTCAAATGGATACAAGTCTACAATCACCAGGTCAATTTCCGGGATCTCGTATTGCTCCGCCTGTGCTTTGTCTTCTGCCAGATCTCTTCTGGACAAAATTCCGCCAAACACTTTTGGGTGTAACGTTTTCACCCGACCACCCAAAATTGAGGGATATCCTGTTAAATCTTCTACCGGAACAACCTCACAACCTAAATCCCGGATGAACTTTTCTGTTCCCCCTGTAGAGTAAAAAGTTACTCCAAACTCATTCAGTTGTTTGATTAATGGTTCCAGATTGTCTTTGTAATAGACTGAAATTAAAGCGTTTTTTATTTTAACAGGATGGCTCATTGAGTGATTTTTTGAAGGCGCAAAGATAGAAATTTCGAATGAAAATATTTTTTTTGTTGGAAATTGTCACTTATCCGAATGATTCAGCGTCAAGCCTGGTATTAATCACAATTAACAAATTAAAATGATGAAAAAATTGTTTCTCTTAACAATTCTCCTGGCCAGCCTTACAACAGCAAGAACCTTTGCTCAGGGAGCTAGCAACACGATCAAAATTAACCCGTTGAGTGCCCTTTTTCGCACGGGGTCTGTTTTTTATGAACACAAGGTTTCTGAAAAGGCTTCAGTTCAGCTTGGCGCGGCTTTTACCGGCTTAAAGATAGACGATACTCGCTTTTCAGGGTTTTCTATTACGCCAGAATACCGTATCTATCCTAAAGGAAACGCATTAAGTGGACTATATGTCGCTCCTTACGCCCGCTACCAGAATTTTTCGGTGAAGGATGAAGAGGCAAAAGGATCGTATTCTTCGATAGGAGGCGGGCTTTTGGTAGGAAGACAGTGGGTATACAATAGCGGATTCACTCTTGACCTGTTCTTTGGTCCTGCCTATAATGCAGGGAAAATAAAAGCCGAGGCAGGTAGCGAAGAGCCGGAAGTGAAAGGGTCAATTGATGGTTTTGGCATAAGAACCGGGATTCTTATCGGCTTTGGGTTTTAATAATAGCTATTCTTCATAAAAAAAGCTCCGAAAGGAGCTTTTTTTATATCGTCTTCATTTTTTTAAGGAGTTGTTCTATCACTTTGGGATAGTATTGGTGCTCCAGCTGCTGGCCTTTAAATTTGATCATCTCCAGATCGTCCCCATCTTCTATCCTGAACTTGGCCTGGTGTATTACCTCGCCCTCGTCAAAGTGCTCGTTTACGAAATGGATGGTAATTCCCGATTCTTCTTCTTTATTTGCAAGGACAGCGTTATGAACAAAGTCGCCGTACATGCCTTTGCCCCCATACTTGGGTAGCAAAGCAGGGTGGATATTAATGATTTTATTAGGAAAAGCTTTGAGAAGGTTTTCTGGGACTAACCATAAAAACCCCGCAAGTACAATTAAGTCGACCTCCAGGCTTTTCAACAGATTCACTACAGACTCCGTTTTGTAAAATTCGTACCTGTCGAAAATATGGGTGGGGATTTCAAAATTATCTGCACGTTGCAGCACGTATGCATCTGGATTGTTTGTCAAAACAAGAGCAACTTCTGCTTCATTATGCTTTTTGAAGTGCTCCATAATCTTCTGGGCATTAGAACCGGATCCAGAGGCGAAAATTGCTATACGTTTCTTTAAGTGCATATTTTTTTCTTACAACCAAAGATATTATTTTCTTGAAAGAGGCCAATATTACATTTAAAATCTCTCTAAACAAATTGAATTTGAGGATGTACTAAGGTTTGAAACTACCTATTGAGAAACTAAAATGTAGAGTTATGCCTAATTTAAGTAATCGAAACATTGCCATTCTCACTGAAAATGGCTTTGAAGAGGAAGAACTAACAAGCCCGATGCAGGCCCTGCAGGAGGCAGGTGCAACAGTCCAGATTGTTTCACCTCAGAGAACTACCGTGCGGGCAATGAAGCAACACGATTGGTCGATAGAACTACCGGTAGACCGCCACATTTCCGAGGTTAGCGTGGATCAGTTTGATGGATTGGTATTACCTGGCGGCGTTTTCAACCCCGATCAGCTTCGTATGGATGAGCAGGCGATCAGCTTCATCAAAGCTTTTTTTGAGGCTGGAAAACCTGTAGCTGCTATTTGTCACGGACCGCAATCCCTGATCACAGCGGATGTCGTTCGCGGCAGAAAAATGACATCGTATCCGTCAATTGCCGTTGATCTGACCAATGCCGGTGCTCAATGGACAGATGCCGAAGTAGTAACAGATCAGGGCCTGGTAACAAGCAGAACGCCGGCGGATCTTCCTGCCTTCAATAAAAAGATGTGTGAGGAATTTGCAGAGGGCGTACATGCGGGCCAGCACGCCTAGTCAGGTTCTTTTTACAGAAAAGAGAGCCATCCTTTGCGCGATGGCTCTCTTGCTTTACATATTTGGCATAAAGACCGCTCGCATGCAACTGTCAGCTTTGTCGTTGAACATCGCATAAGCATCAGGCCCTGCTTCAAGAGGCATGGGGTGGGTAAGGAGGAAGGACGGATCTAGCCTGCCTTCCTGTACCAGGTTCATCAAAATCGGGACATACCGCTGGCCATGCATTTGTCCGCCCCGCATGCTCAGGCCTTTGTTCATTAGCACGCCCATAGGAAATTTGTCGATCAGGCCTGCATACACCCCAACTACAGATATCGTTCCTCCCTTTCTGCAAGCCATAATGGCCTGCCTAAGCACCGCGGGCCGGTCAGATTCCATCCGCAGGACCTGCTTCGTTTTGTCGTAATATTGCTCTATCCCAGTGCTGCGAGCTTCCATTCCTACGGCATCGATACAAACATCTGGTCCGCGGCCTCCTGTCGCCTCTTTCAACGCTTCCAAGATATCAGTTTTTTCATAGTCGAGTGCCTCAGCGCCGCTATATTTCGCTGCTGCCTGAAGGCGATAATCAAATCTATCGATTGCGATAACCTTGTCGGCACCCATCAGATAGGCGGTTTGCATTGCCATTTGTCCAACGCCGCCAGCTCCCCAGACAGCCACTACGTCTCCAGGCTTTATATTGCCCATTTCCGCCGCCATGTAACCCGTTGGCAGGGCATCGGATAGAAAGACTGCTTTTTCATCAGGGATGTCTTCCGGAATAACAAAAGCTCCGTTATCCGCAAAAGGTACCCTTATATATTGAGCATGGCTTCCCGCGTATCCTCCAAACAGATGAGAGTAACCGAAGATGCCGGCAGTAGAATAGTTGTATACTTTCTCCTGCATGATCGCGTGCGGGTTACTGTTATCGCATAATGACCAGGTTCCGCTGTTGCAATAATGGCATTCTCCACATCCTATCACAGATACGATCACTACCCTGTCGCCCTTTTTTAACTTTTGGACATCTTTTCCAGTCTCCACAATTTCGCCCATAAACTCATGGCCGATGATGTCTCCTTCGCGCATGGTGGGGACGAATCCATTATACAGATGGAGGTCTGAGCCGCATACGGAACTCATTGTCACCTTCACGATTGCGTCCCGGGGATTTAGTATCGTCGGGTCTGGTACGGTTTCTACTCTCAGATCTTTTATTCCATTCCAGCATAAAGCTTTCATACGGTAGTTTTTAGGTTACGTGGGTAATTATGTCGATTTCCGGTTCTTTAAGATGCCCGTCAGTCCCTGCCTGAAGGCTGGCCTGCAATGGTAGGGACTTCACCTGCTTCGATGTATTGTTTGAAGTTCCTGACGTCTTCGCGGATGATGTTTTCTACCAGGGGTGTAAAAAGCTTCGCCACTCCCGAACCCAGGCCGCCACCACCCATATTGTAGCTGAATACCACCTGTACTTCTGTCCCCCGGCCCCCCGGCGCATCTCTGAACTCTACCTTCCCGGCATTGTTAATAGTTGATCCCTCTACAGATGACCAACCGATAAACTCGTTTTCGCGCTCTTTTACAATTGCGGCGTTCCAGCTAAGGGCCGGCGTATTCTTCGAGAACTTTGCTTTCCAATGAGAGTATTTCTCGTCTTTTTGTTCCACCGATTCCAGGTGCCGCATAAACAAGGGAAGATTCTCCAGTTTACGCCAGAACTGGTAGACTTCTGCTCTTGGCTTGTTGACTGTAAAGTACTGCTTAATATTTACCGCTTCTGATTTTGCTCCATCTGTGCCGATTTGTTCGTACACCGGACAATGTCCGCTCACCCCTCTCGCAATTAAGGCAAAACCTCCTACTGCTTTCGAAATGGCTGTGACGGGATTTCGGCCTACGGAACGCAATCCGCTGTACAGCAGAAATGCGCCGCCTGCCACGGAAAGAATCCTCTCGGTAGTTTTTACATTGATATAAGTGCTCTTTTTTGGCATACGGGTATGATCTTTACCCGTATTCTTGTACATATCAGGATAAATTATTGCCATGTTTTTCCAGGTTTTTAAAATCAAAACGCCTAAGAAGCTAAGGGGTTTGATTTTTAGAAAAGATTCTTTCTGCTATCAGTCTTTTAGTGCTTGAAAATTTACCTTTGCAGAAATCGTTTACTGTGAAATTTTATTGGACAATCCTTCTATCGTCTCTCCTCCTTTCGATCACCGGCCAAGCGCAAGTAAAGCACGACAGCTCCTCTCTAAAGGAAGTTGTTATAAAAGCCTATTTCACAGATCAGCCCCTTTTAAGAGCTCCTTCCAGTATTAGTGTAGTTTCTTCCGCGACTTTAGCCAACCACGCTCCTGGCTCACTGGTGCCGGCACTTAATACAGTCCCGGGGCTGAGGATGGAAGAACGCTCTCCCGGAAGCTACCGACTGTCGCTTCGGGGTAGTTTGCTTCGTTCACCCTTCGGCATCAGGAACGTAAAGACTTATCTTAATGATTTTCTCCTTACGGATGCTGGCGGAAATACGTATTTGAATGTGTTGGATGCTGCCGCTGCCGCTCGCATTGAAGTGCTGAAAGGTCCCGAAGGCAGTGTTTTTGGCGCCAATTCAGGAGGAGTGATTGTGATCAATACAAATGCCGGGCGAATTGATTCAGGTTCCCTTTCGGCAAGCCTTATGGGCGGCTCCTACGGAATGTTTCGGGAAAGCCTTAGTTTGACCGCCGGTAATGAAAAGCTGAGTTGGAACGTGCATCAGGCTTTTCAAAGGGCCGAAGGCTATCGGGAAAATAGTGCCTTAAATCGCAAATATGTGCAAGTTGCACCAGAATGGCATTATTCAGCAAAAGGGAGAGTAAGGGCGCTGGCCTTATTTTCCGACCTTAACTATCAAACTCCAGGTGGTCTAACACTGCAGCAGTACGAACAAAATCCCGAACGGGCACGCCCCAGGGCTGGAAACTCTCCGGGAGCCATTGAACAACAAGCACAGATCTTTAATCAAACGCTCCTTGGCGGACTATCACATCAATACAATTTCTCTGAAAACTTCCGTCACGTGATTGCGCTCACCACTTCCCGAACCGATTTTAAAAATCCCTTTATTACCAACTTTGAGGTACGCGACGAAGGAAGTGCAGGAGTAAGAAGCTATGTGGAGTATAAAAATACCAGGGCATCTCAATTAAGTATTCAGGTGGGAGGGGAGCTGCAAAGTTCTTATACCGGCATCAACAGGTTTGATAATAATGGGGGCGAGCGGGGATCAATGCAAAAAGCGGATGACCTGAAAGCTAGCCAGGGCTTCCTCTTTACGCACCTGTCGCTATCGCCCGTAAAAAACTTACTTCTGGAATCGGCACTCAGTGTTAACAAGTATCAGTACCGGTTTTCCAGTTCTTTTCCAGCGGTGTTAGCTGCGACGGAAAGGCGCTTCGACCTGGAATGGATGCCACGTTTCGCCCTGTCTTACCTCGTCAACAGTGCTTTCGCTCTACGAGCATCCATAAGCCGGGGATATTCGGCTCCTACTTTGGAAGAAATCAATCCATCTCCAACAACCGTTAACACAGACTTACAGGCAGAGAAGGGCTGGAACCGGGAGCTCGGCTATCGCTTGTCGCTCTTCAACAATCGGCTTTACTGGGATGCGGTTGTCTTTTACTACAACTTGCAGGATGCTATCGTTCGTGGAGTGGAAGCTAATGATAACACCTTTTATCGGAATGCCGGCGGTACTAAGCAGCGGGGACTTGAGTCTGAACTGGTCTGGAGCCTCTTACCCTTTCGCCCCACGTCCTTTATTCAGGATGTCCAGCTTCGCAACAGCTATACGTATAGTCATTTTAAGTTTGACAACTACCAGCAGGGCACCGATGATTTTTCCCGCAACTGGTTAACAGGAGTTCCCAGGCATGTAATAGTGACTTCCGTCGAGCTTGGGCTGCCGTCGGCTATTAGCCTCTTTGCGCAACATAATTATACTTCGAAACTGCCTCTTAACGATGCGAATTCCGTTTACGCCGAGGCTTATCATCTCATCGATCTCAAAGCTAGCTATGGGAGAAATATCAGGAGAAGCAAGGTTGAATTTTTCCTTGGGATAAATAATTTGCTGAACCAGCGGTACAGTTTGGGTAATGATCTCAATGCTTTTGGCGGAAGATATTTTAATGCTGCGGCTCCACTGAACGTTTATGGCGGGCTAAGCTATCGCTATTAACAGAGCCGACTCGTTAAGAATTCCTTTCCTATCTTTGCGGCTCTATGCGGCAAATCGAAAACTTTATTGAGAGAAACCCGGGATACGCTTTCTGCTTCCTGTTACTGCTGGCTATCCCCTGTTTCTTTGTGAATCTCGGTCTCTTACCTTTATTCGCGGACGAGCCTACCCGGGCGAATGTCGCCCTCGAGATGATTCTTAGCGGCAATTATTCAGTTCCAACAATCGGGGGGGAGTACTACTACAACAAGCCACCGGTCTACAATTGGATTTTAGCCTTTTTTTATTTGTCGCTTGGCAGTTATTCCGAGTTTGTGACCCGCTTACCGGCCATCATCCCGATGTTCGGCTTCGCCATCACCATTTATATTGCTGTCAATCATTTCCTAAAGGATAGAAGGATTGCGCTGGTCAGTGCGATTTTTTTTATGGTCAATGGCCGGATGTTGATCTACGACTCGATGCTCGGGCATATCGACATCTTCTACTCCTGGCTCACCTTCATTTCGTTCATGTGCACTTTCTACTTCTACGAAAGGCAACAGTGGTTTTGGCTTTTTCTAACGTCCTACCTCATTACGGCGGTCACCTTTCTAAGCAAGGGAATGCCCTCCATTGTCTTCCAGGGATTTACCATTCTTACCCTGTTAATTTATACGCGTAACTTCAAAAGGTTTTTCAGCTGGCAGCACATTTTGTCGGGCTTGATCTGTCTTACTATTATAGGGGCTTATTTCTATAACTATTCGAGGTTCAATCCCAATCTGGATGGCTATTTAAGTACGATTTGGGATCAAAGTAGCCAGCGGACAGCCGGAAGGGTAGGACTGGGTAAAAGCCTACTGCACGTTCTTTCATTTCCGTTCGAGCATCTGGGACATCTTTTCCCTGCCAGTCTGCTCGTTCTCTTTTGTCTGCATAAAGGCTTTATTCAGGGACTGAAACGGAATGCCTTTTTGAAGTACATCGCTTTGATCTTTCTCGCAAATATCTGGGTGTACTGGCTTTCGCCTGAAACCAGACCGCGGTATCTCTTGATGTTATACCCCTTGTTGTTTATCATCTGGGCGCATGCCTATTATACTTATCGGGAATCGCTCCCCGTCATGAATAAAATCTTCAATGTGGTGCTGCTCGTACTGGGAATTTTAGTGACGCTTTCTGTACCTCTGGCCTTCTTATCGGACCTGCAGGGCTACGTAGCGTATTTGCCTTTAAAGATTGCGCTCGTCTTTTTCGGATGTGCCCTGTTCACCTGGTTCATCTGGCGTTTCAAACAGCATAAGTTAATTCCCTTTATCGCTTTTTTACTCATCGTACGTCTCGGCTTTAGTTGGTTTGTATTGCCTCACCGTGCTACCCATGATACGGGGAATTACTATAAGTCGGCGGCTATGGAAATGGGAAAAATGAGTCAAAACGCCAGCTTTTATTTTTATCAGTACCATCCGGCAGTGTTGAATATTCCTTTTCATGATCGGCTGATTTTTTATATCGAACGGACACGCATGACGAAGGTAAAATTCACTGAAAGTGATGCTATGCCAGGTTATTATCTTACCTTTGACCGCGATTTGAAAAATCCTAAAGCAGTATTGCTGAAGACCTATGAAAGCAATCTGAAATTATTTAAAGTAGAATGAGGGAACTTTCAGTAGTTATTACAGTCCTAAACGAGCGGGAGAACATTGCTCCGATGATTGAAGCTTTGGGGAAAGCTTTGCTAAATATTGATTACGAAGTGATTTTTGTGGATGACGGTTCTTCTGACGGTACGCAAAAGGAAATACGTAAACACGCAACCGATAGGATAGTACTGGTTGAGTTAAGGAAAAACTACGGTCAGAGTACGGCAATGACCGCTGGTATTGATCATGCAAGTGGTAAATATGTGGCCCTGCTCGACGGCGATCTGCAGAACGATCCTTCTGACATTCCCTTCATGCTTCAAAAACTGAAAGATGAGGATTGGGATGTGGTGGCCGGCAATCGTAAAAATCGCCAGGACGGGATGTTCCTGCGGAAAATTCCTTCTAAAATTGCCAATGCAATTATCCGGCGCATGACCGGTGTATACATCAAAGATTATGGCTGTACGCTGAAAGTTTTCAAAAAAGAGATTGCGGAGGATTTGGGTATTTACGGAGAACTTCACCGTTTTATTCCCGTGCTTGCCAAGTTACAAGGCGCTAATATCACTCAGGTAGATGTAAAACATCATGCCCGGATGTTCGGTAAATCCAAATATGGATTAAACCGTACCTTCAAAGTAATGGCCGACCTGATCACGATGGTGTTCTTCCGGAAGTACATTCAAAAACCAATGCACCTTTTCGGAACACTAGGTTTTATCTCATTGGCAATCGGCATACTGATCAACTTTTACTTACTGGTTCTGAAAGTACTTGGACAGGATATCTGGGGGAAACCGCTTTTGATTTTGGGACTTATTTTGTTACTTGGAGGAATACAACTAATCACCATCGGGATTTTAGCAGAAATAAGCATTCGGACCTACTTCGAGGGAACCAACCGTAAAACGTATCAGGTTAGAAGAATTTTTAATGGACAGGAAGAAAAAACTCTGGAACACTATTAAAACCCCTCTTAAAATCGGGGTCACCTGCGCTCTTATTTATTACGTGTTCCAGAAAATCGATGTAAGGGATCTGAAAAGACTCTACCTTACCAGTAACCTGTTTTTCATTTTCCTGGCGCTGCTTTCCTTCTTATCTTCCCAGTTCATCTCGTCCTGGCGCTTGTTAAGTTTCTTAAAGTCGATCGGCATCAACGTCAGCTTTTGGTACAACTTCAGACTGTACATGCTGGGTATGTTCTATAACATCTATGGAGGAATAGGAGGCGATGGGTACAAAATTTACCTTCTTCGGAAGCGCTTCCAACAACCTACCAAGCGCATTTTCTTCGCACTTTTGCTCGACAGGGTAAGCGGCCTATGGGCCCTCGGTTTTATATCCGTTATTCTGATCCTTCTAATCCCACGACTGAATATTCCGATCCCGCTGGTGTTATTTGTGCTTCTGGCAGGTACAGCGGCCTACTATTTTGTGCTGCAAAAGTTCTTCAGCATCTATAATAACAACTTTTTAAAAGCACATGCCAAAGCAGTAGCAGTTCAGTCATTACAGCTGTTAAGCGTTATTTTTATACTGCTTTCGCAGGATTTCACGGGCAAGTTCTCTCCGTACCTGTTTAGTTTTTTGGTCTCTTCAGTAGCGGCAATTATCCCGATAGGGGCCTTCGGTTTTGGAACGAGAGAATATGTGATGACACACGCTTCCAGCGTTTTTGAGATGCGGCAAGCTTTGGCTGTTTATGTCACGCTCACCTTTTCTTTTATCTCCACCTTCATTTCTCTCTCAGGCGTATACTTTGTGTACCAATCCAAAGAGTTTGAACCGGCGCCAACCGAAGAAGAAGCAGAGCAATTTGAGGAAGAGGCGGATAAGGCTATAGAAGAACAGTCTCCTTCTCCTTAAACCACTGATAAAAAGCGTCCAGTCCTTCCATCAATTCTGTGGATGGGTTATATCCCAAAAGTCTTTGCGCTTTCGAAATATTGGCATAAGTGCGGGGAACGTCCCCCGGCTGCTCATGTTGGCGGTCAATGATAGCCGACTTGTTACAGGTCTGCTCTATTGCACTAATCAGCTCCGCCAGCGTCACCGTTTTGTGATTTCCCAGATTAATGATTTCGAAATTCGTTTCTTCGTATTCTACAGCTGCTAAAATTCCTTTTACGGTATCCTGCACAAAGGTATAGTCACGACTAGTAGAGCCATCGCCATAAACAGGGATCGCTTCATTGCGGAGTATGGACTTGAAGAATTTATGGATCGCGAGGTCGGGCCGTTGTCCGGGACCGTAAACAGTAAAAAAGCGTAGTGCTAAAAAACGAATCCCGTAAAGGTGGCTGTACACATGTCCCAGCATTTCCCCCGACAGCTTGGTGGATGCATAGGGACTAATGGGAAGCAGTTTTTCCTCTTCATGCCAGGGCACGTTTTCGTTTACTCCGTACACACTGCTCGAAGACGCGAAAACAAACTGCTTGATCCCTCTTGTTCTGGCAAACTCCAGCAAGTTCTGTGTTCCGCTTACGTTTACGTCCTGGTATAAAATGGGATTTTTGATACTTGGTCTGACGCCCGCTTTTGCCGCCAGATGGATGATCACGTCTACGCCCTCGGCTTTTTCAAGGTCGGCCATTTGCCGGATGTCTCCCTCTATCAGTGCAAATTCTGCCCGCCCCCTAAATTCGGATAAGTTTGACTCCTTTTGTTGCCTCGGGTAAAAAGTGTCGAAATTATCGATGACAGTTACTTTGTAATCTTTTGCCAAAAGGGCCTTAACTAAATTGCTGCCGATAAATCCCGCGCCTCCTGTAACCAGAACGTGTTTCATTGAAAATTGAATAAGGGCGTAAAATTACAGTTTTAATTTTTGATCCATCAGGCTCAAGTTCACCAAACCGTAAAATATGGCGTAAACTTTGATCTTTTAAATGTAGTAGGTAAATCGCGTCAGGTATTAATTTTTTAATTTGCGCTCCCTAAAGTTCCAAATATGAAGATTATAATAACGGGTGCAAGCAGCGGTGTTGGTTTTGAAGCGGTGCTTGATTTGATATTAAGCAACAAACATGAAGTTATCGCTCTTGCTCGATCTGAAGATAAGTTAAGAAAACTCTATGAGATTGCAACGGGTCTAAACCCTGAATGTAAGTTGTACCCCGCAAAATTTGATATCGTTCACGATGATTATTCTTCCCTTGTATCTTTTGTCAAGGATCGGATTGGGGGAGTAGATGTGTTAATCAACAATGCGGGAGCACTCATCAACAAACCCTTTGCAGAGACATCGCAACTAGACTTTGCAGAAATGCTGCAAAGTAATTTGCTGGGACATGTAAAAATGATTCAGCATATGTTGCCATTACTGAATGAAGGAGCTCATGTCGTTAATATAGGAAGTATGGGTGGCTTCAATGGGAGTGCAAAATTTGCAGGCCTGGCGGCGTATTCCGCTAGTAAAGCAGCTTTGCATACCTTGACGGAATGCCTGGCACAGGAATACGCTTCAGAAAATATAAAATTTAACTGCCTGGCCCTGGGCTCGGCACAGACCGAGATGCTGGAACAGGCCTTCCCGGGATATCAGTCTCCCGTTATGGCGTTTGAAATGGGAAAATATATTGCCGACTTTGCGTTAACCGGCCATAAGTTTTTCAATGGTAAAGTGCTTCCCGTGGCCGTCACAACTCCTTAATTATGGAAAGACAATCGATTTTCGTACTCGTTCTTGCGCTCTTGTTTGCGGCTTGCCAGGGTGATAACAAAAACACCGGTGCAAGCAGGGAAACAGAAGCTCAGCCCAGCAAAACGGAGGAGCAAACAGCGCCTTTGGCTTCGCCTCCCTGGACGGCGGAGTTCAATGAACAAAAGCAGGAACTTGAGCTACGGCAGCATTATCCGGATAGGGAGGATATTCCTGTAGAAGACATTGTGTCCTCTTTAAATAAAAAGTACCCTCAAATTCCCTTGCAGATGCTGGGAATGCACGGGGATACGCTGGCTGTTACGATCACAGATGCAACGGCTTTATCTCGCGAGATGGGCTCAGCAGGGGCAGAAGCTTACCTGGCAGAAGCAACTTTTTCGTTAACGGAGGCGAGAGGTGTCAAGGCAGTAGCATTTAAATTTGAGGAAGGCGATCATGCTATGCCTGGCGTATACACCCGGGAAAGCTTCCAAGATTTTAATTAATCTGTTACCTATCCTTTGCTTAGAACGTCATTATTAGAAACCGAACAATCATGAAGAAAATTTTTGCACTGCTGCTACCATTAATGGTGTTGCTGGCTTCTTGTCAGAAGAATCAATACATCATACCAAATAGAACTATAATCGTCGACTTGGGACCTAACCGCTGGATAGCCTCGAATGGAGGAAGGAATTATACAGCCGAGATCGACATGCCTGAAATTACTGATGATTTTAATGAAAGAGGAGGAGTCCTCGCGTACGTTTCATTTGGCGACCGCACCTATGAGCAATTACCTCAGGTGTATAATGGGGTGTCCTATAGCTACGTAACCAGACCCGGCCAACTAGTGATAGAATTGCAGAGTTCCGACGGTACAACTGTAATTAATCGACCGGGAGGAGAAGTGACGGTAAAAATAGTCCTGGTAGAATCTGAATACGAATAAAAAAGGCGCCTTGGAGCGCTTTTTTTTGTGGATATTGTCTTTTTATTTTTCTGCTCTTAAAGCCGGACAGAGCCCTAAGTGTTCTCCATGAGTTAAGAGCGCTGCGCTGAACTCTTAGACCAGAAAGGGGGCAACCAATAGACAAGTCTATTTAATGCTAGGAAGCAGGGCCGAAATTAGCGACAAGCCTAAGAAAGGTCGCCATATCTTTGACAGTAGATTTTTACTTTTATATTTAGGAAATAAATCGTTTATAGATCATAATCCTACCCCGGTCATGAAAAACCTATACTTATTACCGCTGATTCTTCCGCTTTTCTGCTGCTTCTCGACAGCTTATTCTCAGGCTAGCATTGACGATGGTAAAGCTTTAAAAAGCACCATTCATATCGACAACTTGGTCAAAAAAGAGATGGATAAGCAGCATATATTTGGACTATCCTTAGCGATTGTAAAGAACGGCAAGTTGTTAATGGCAAAAGGTTATGGGTTAGCAGATATCGAAAATAATATTTCCGCCTCTGAGGAGACTGTATATAAAATAGGTTCGGTAAGTAAGCAGATGGTTGCAGCCGCTATTATGCTATTAATGCAGGAGGGTAAACTAGAATTATCTGATTCTTTGCCAAAGTTTTTTAAAAACGCACCTGAATCTTGGAATAAAATCACTATACGCCATCTGCTAAACCATACTTCTGGCTTACCTCGCGATTCTCCGCTTTTGGATAATATAAAACAACAGCCAGATTCCGTGTTAATCGAAGGTTCGTATAAAAGCAAGTTATTATTTGAGCCTGGGACGAATTGGAGGTATTGCAATCTCGGATATTTCATGTTAGCGGATATAATTCGTCAATTGTCTCGTCAATCTTTCGAGGATTTTATGCACAAAGAGATTTTTAAGAAATATAATCTCTATAGTACAAGAACAACATCATTTGCAGAAATCGTTAAAAATCGAGCTTCAGGCTACATTTATAAGAGTTCTGATAGTATTTATAATGCGAAAGATTACCTGTCCTTGCGTCCAAGCGGGGCTTTTTTGTCTTCAGTAAGCGACTTAGTTAAATGGGAAATGTTAATTCAAAACAACCAGATACTGCACAAGAAAAACTGGGATACAATGTGGAATGACAAGGTAAAGACTTCCAACTCTAACCTAGGTCCATACGAATATTATGGATATGGTTGGGATGTCAATGAATATAAGAATTTGCGGACCGTCCACCATGACGGTACACTCCCTGGTTTTACTAGTAGTTACTTTCGGTTTATAGATAGTAAGTCAGCTATTATCATTTTAACTAACACTCATAATGCATATCCAAAGAATATAGTGTTGGCTTTAGCAGACTTAATATTCAACGAAGAAAGTAAAAAAAAATAACGATCTCATTCATTCGAGACCTTTGCTGTTCGATATGTTCCAAAGGGCATGTCGAACTCTCAGATGAAGGAGATTTCAAATCTCCTACTTCTCATCCTTTTGCTTGCTAACCTGTATGTCCAGGATCATTATCGGGATTGCAAATCCCTCTTTATCTCATAATTCGACATGCCTTCCAAAACATGTCGAACAGCGCCGAATTAATTGCACAACCACCGTTACCAGCACTGGAGTAAATAAAAGCATAGAGCGTTGCTGACTAAAAGCATTTGGTCGGTTTTTTTTGCGCTTTTGTGTAACGGTTAAGGGTTTGAGTTGTGTCCGATTAAATGGCAGTCACCTATTTCCTCGCACTGAAGTAATTATAAATGTAGAAAAGGAACGTGAAATACTCGCTCGGCCGAGCATAATTTAGACCCGATGTTAGTGGCAGTACATTTTTATTTGTTTATTTTCTCCATCATGTCATTAGGACTTGATAAAGGTAAAAAGCCAAACTTCTTATATAAGCCATGTGCATCATTAGTCCCTAATCCCCATCTACGTATTCCCTGTAATTCTTCGTTAGACATTATTTCCTGCATTAGCATTTTCCCGATACCTTTACCTTGATACTCTTCTAGTATGAATACATCGAGTAACCAGGCAAAGACAGCAAAATCAGTGATGACCCGTGCAAAGCCAATTTGCTGGTTCTCTTTGTTAAATACGCCAAAGCAAAATGAATTTGCTATTGATTTTTCTACAGTTGATTTGTTCCTAGTTTTGGCCCAGTATGATTTATTATTGAGAAAGTCGGTTATTAAGTCAAGATCTAACTTACTTTTGTCAGTCGATACATAGAATTTTGTACTCATTGTTCATTTGTCGTTGTATTGCCACTGTTGCGGCATTGATTGCACGTCACTTTCAAGCAAGCACTAGTGTAGTAGCAAGCACTGAAATAACATAAGCCAAGTCGCCCGCAATTGCAACAGAGCCGATGTTACTTGCCGTTTTTATAGTTCTTTTTTCATAAAGTCCGAGATAAGCTTTTCATTTGTGTCCGCGCTATTTGAAAGTGCATTAATAATTTTTCTTCTCTCATTCTCCGTCCGGTTTTGACTTAACTTCTTTTTTGCCTGAAGATCAGTAACAACAATCTCAAAGCTTACAATGCCTTTTATCATTTTTGATTTAAAATCTTGAGGTAAACTATTCCATTGCCTCATATATGAGCTTTCATAATTGTCAATTGTATTCGCAAGGACATCAAAGACATCTTCTGTTTGAGTTATCAAGGTCGCCTGTCCGTAAGCATGAATAGATATATAATTCCATGTTGGAACATTTAACTCTTTTTCATAATGTTTGGGTGATATGTAAGCATGAGGTTCACTAAAAATCACTAAAACAATGTTGTTTTCCAAGTCTTTCCATTGTTCATTTGCTTGGGCAAAATGAGAAGTCAATACTATGTTCTCATTTCTTGCGGAAACAATGAAAGGCAAATGAGTCGCAATGGGAAAATTATCTTTGGCACTTATGATGGTCGCAAAACTGAATCTTTTCATAAAATCAATAATCTCAGTCTTGTCTGTCATTAAGTTCAGGTTGGATATATACATTTCTGATAGTTTGATTAGAACTGTCTTTTGAAATAGCAAGTAACGATTATAGTTTACGCTGTGAGTGACGCCCATGTAAGCAGGACGATAGCGCAAACCATTTGTTATAAGCTGTTTTTCTTTTTAGCGAATATGTTCGATAATTTCTTGAAGTTCAGTCGGATTGTTTCTATTCGCCTCTAAACGACCAATTTTTCCAAGTACAAAAGCGTTAAATAGGTCATTGGGTTCTGAAAGCCGGTTTTGTTTTTTCATTTTATTATTCAAAAGCAAAGCTTGCGGAGTTCTTATAATGCCCCACGGAAAACCCCACCAACCAAACAATGCAGACTTAATCATCGCCCTATCATTGGCTTTGTCCAGACAATTAGGGCAAGCAACTTTTAATTCTTTTTGATAATTAGTCATTATGATGAAACTAATCACGCTTCCAGTCATAGTGGCATTTAACTTCTCGTCAGTCGATTTACAGAGTGGACATGGAAGCCCTCTTAGAAGTTCAGCATATTCTGATAATATCCGGTCGTCAACTTCTTGAAGCTGTGCATCGATTCCTTTGATAATCGATCCCGAAAGCCCGCGTTCCTTAATAACTTGCTTAAGAAGGTCGACTGCTTCAGGTCTAAGTCCCGCTGCCTCTTCAGTCGCAATTCGGGTTAACTTATTGTCGTCAAATCTTTCGTAGTTTTTTCGTAGTTGGTCTAAGCTTGGCTCCATGTCGGGTTTTGTCAAATGGCTTATGTCGGTTTGGGCTTTGCGAAGATGGCGGATAGAAAGTACTTCATTGCTATGCGGCACAAAACTTAGTTAAATGTAGAAAATTTTCTGAACAACGTCACCCGCCATTTTTGCAAAGCTCATGTTATAAGCTGCCTTTCTCATTATTGAACCAGTAATTATCGTCTAAAAAACATCCAGTCGTTTTGATGGTTCCAGCTGAGAGTACGAATGCTCTTCCTTTCTCCGACAAAGCGTCGAATGAATTGTTAAGATTCTTTCCATCCTTGATTTCTTTGGTCACTGTATAGGTGATTTCCGGAATCTCAGGAAGTCGGCCAAAAGAGAAACACCAGGCTATGTTTATCAAAGTGCCTTGGATTATTTCAATTCGGTCCAATTTCATATCCGAACTTGTTTGTTCCAACAAGAGTAATAAGCATTTGTCTCTCTTAGAGTTTAGAAAAACGGCATCATCAATTTTCCATTTTTTAATGAAGGAAGTATCTGCGATAACGGAGCGGTTGTCGGCATTTTTTAAACTCGGTATAACCTTGAATGCAGCAGTTTGGATCTCGCTATAAATTTCCTGTCCTTTTAACGACTCTAGCGAAGACTTGAAGCAAGATAACTTACTACTCATGCTCGGTTTGCAAGCAAAGGCCAATAGTAAAAAGGGTAGCAGAATTATATAAAGTCCTAGTCGGGTCGTCAATTGCTATGTCTTTTTAAGGTTGCTAATAACGGTTAAGGGTTTGAGTTGTGCCCAATTGAAAGGTGGCCACCTGTCACCCCTGTACTAGAATAATTAAAAAGAAGAAAGGAACGAGATTCACATCACCCGGGCATAACTGATGCCCAATGTTACCTGCAATTTTTCTCCCATCGAATTAATTATCGGAGGTTCATCTCAGTTACTATTACTTTTGCTGTTGGCCTTTGTCGTAATCAATAAGACGCCCCGTTCTCCAGCATTTCCAAAAATCTTCACCCCTTTTTCCTTTTTTAGAAGTTCGATATTTTTTATGTCGCTCTTGGAGAGCTTCATGCTCTTCAAATTAATCTTTTTCGGATTCACATATTCAATTCCATCAATCACCAAAATTGGTCGTTCAGAAATCAATCCTTTTTTTGAAAGTTCTTGGATTTTTTGAAAGAGGAATGTTCGGTCTTGCTTGGTATCGTCAAGGTAATACCTATTCATACCGCATGCCGAAAGAAGCAGTGTCAAGAAAATAAAAGTATAGTGTTTCGTCATATGCAGTGCAGCATGGGTTCGTGGATAATTGTCGGGCTCGTTTGTGGCAGTAGTTTCTGGCATCTAAAATTGCAGGTAACGTTAAGTGTTTGCGAAGATGGCGAATAGAAAGCACTTCATTGTCGCCCAGGAAAAAACTAGTTAAATGTATAAGTTTTCGAGAATAACATCACCCGCCATTTTTGCAATAGCCTGTGTTAGTTGCGGATGTTCTTTAGTTCGCCTAGTCGTTTGCAATTGCCGTTTCAGTTTTTTTAATCTATTCGTTTTAATAATCTGTAATAAATAATATTTCCTTTTCCATCGTCCAATGTCATCATTAAATTCCCCTTTTTTAAAAGTTCATTAACATCAATTGCAAATAGATTTACGCCCCATATTTCTTGATAACCTTTAATGTCTTTATTGACAATAGAAACAAATTGTCCACTTAACTTGTAATCGGGCGTTCTGTCGGCAGATAAAGCACCGAAAATTTCTTTTAATTCCTTAGCCAGATAATCATAATCTTTATCAGACATCATTGAATATACTTTGCCATTTTCGTAGAACGCAAACCATTGGTGTTTTTGGGGCCAAGGATTTGTCTTGTTTATCGTTTCCTCATTAGGTAATTCTACTTTTTTCCAAAAGCCGATCAATTCAGAAAGTGTAGGTGGCCCGCCTGCTTCTGACTTGTTCTCTTGGCCGAAAACGGAAATGGAAACAAAAGTCAATATAAAAATGGTTAGACTTCTTAGTATCATAAAGGTTGTTTTTATTCTACAACACATTCATCAGGTTGCTCTCGGTACTCTTTGAGTCTTTCAAGGTAAGTGATATCCTTCGCAATTACACGGTCTGTTCGATATAGATGTCTTGTCCATAATGGATATTTGAATTTCTTTGAAACGTTTCTCAACGCTGTTCCAGTAAGGTTATAAGCATTATAAACCCAATAGCTGTGATTGTTTCTAAATTTATGATTCAAACTTAAAATTTCGAACTCTCCATCCGAGTCTATGTCATATTCATCTTCATAAGCAAAGTCAAAGAATGAAACGATTTTCATTTCATCTTTAAAAGTAAAAAGATAGACCTTGGTCGATTGGCTCCCAGCAAGACCGCTACCGAAATTATAGACCAAAAATTTTAAGTCATGCAGTCCATTTCCATCGATATCAGCCATTTTAACCCTGTCGTCCATAGTCCACATTCTAATTGACAATTCGCGGCTCTTCGCTAACTTGCCGTTTCGATAAACATTGATAACAGACGACTCAGATGATTTTCTCTCAGTGAATGTAACCTGAAGGTCCTCAATTCCATTGAAAGCGGGTAGGTGTAATTTTGCTGTAAACGTTGAGTCTTTTTCATCCTGTCCAATAGTCAAGGCAATTTTCTTGTAATTGATTTTCTTGGCATCGCAAAAATGAGTCTGACCGTATAGAACGTTGTTAAAAGTTAAGACAAGAATGATGATTGTTAGAAGTCGGTTCATTTTACAATTCTGACTAACCTTACTTAATCATTTGACTATTAAGCTGTTTTTCTTCCCACTTTTGCCGGTATCTTTTCTCGGAAAATATACCAAGTTCATTGGGATCTATTCCAAGTTTAGCAATTTTCTTTCGGATTGCTGCCAGGTGCTTCCGCCTTTCGTCAAGAAAAACATAGGCGTTCTTTGGTTTGTAAGCTTCTCCTTTGGTGATCATATGATAGAGTATAACTGCAATCTTTCTTGCGGTAGCCGTAATTGCTGCTTGCCTTCCTTTTTGAAAGCTATCCGTTTGAAGAATCTTCCCAGGTCTGATTCTTTAAGGTTTCCAACTGCATTGGCGGCATTTCGTAAGACTATTTTTAACCTGTTGCTTCCTTTGTGGATATGATTGGAGAGCGTTTTACCGCCACTTATCTTATTGTTTGGAGCCAGCCTGAGCCAGGAGGAGAAATGCTTAGCTGTAGGAAACTTTTTAACCCTTCGGGTCCATTTCACTCATCAGAATTAATACCCTCGAATGGCTTACTCCGGGGATCTCATAAATGTCTACACCGTGAAAATACTGATAGGAGATACGGTTTAAATCAACGCCTTCTATCGAATTTTTATTAACTCGTTTAAAAGGTTTAGCTGCCGGTTCTGCTACCTGTGATGTCTTTACTAACTCCTGCAGGAACTGGGGCTTTTCGGGCATCACATTTCTGGATTTGGCTCAGATAAAAGACATGCCGCTCATATTCCTGCTGCAAGCCGAACAGGTAATCCTCCCGCTGATTGGACACTAGTGCTTTAGCTATTTCCTCCTCCGACTTCCGGCAATTATAATGACGGTGACGAGCCAGCTCTTTTGGATCAGTTACGCCCTTGCATATCTTTTCAATGATCTTAAGGCCGGTAAGTCCTGTTACGTCCCGGACTACTATATCCAGCCTGAAATTCAGCAGCTTGAGGAACTTTTGCATCTTGTGGCAGGCATCTGCTTTCTGATCAATCATATTAGCCCGGTGACGGCAAAGCGTCCTTAATTTTTCGGTCGTATCATCCGGTAGAAAGCTTGAGGGCAATAAGCCTAGTGAATGTAGTTTCTGTATCCACTGGCAGTCTCTTACATCGGTCTTTTTCCGGTTCATGCTCTTGGTGAACCTGCCGCTGGTCAGTACCACCTCAATGTCTGAGTTAATTAGTTCAACATACAGGTTTTGCCAGTATGTGCCGGTTGATTCAAGAGCTGCAGAGGTAATACCGTGGTCCTTAAGCCACTTGCAGAGCTCCTTTAAATCTTCAGCATATACACCAAACTCCCGGACATCTTTGTCTTGCTGACCAATTGCAACATAGTGAGAACGGCTTCCGACATCAATACCTGCGCAATGGGCATTGATGATCTTCATAGATACTTCCTTCTTTTTCATTTTAGATTTGATGATAAAAAAAGGCCTTAAGAGGATGTATATTTACCTTTGAATATTATTCTGATCGGGGTTCGTCCGCCAGACGACCACCATTGAAATTTTCAACTGCCTCAAGCCCGAAACTTGAGGCTTTTTACATCCCATACCCGAATGACACTGGGACTTGTCAGCACAAGACTAACAGAGATACCATTTTAAAAACCGGTCTTCCTAAAGGCCGATTGAATTTAGTACGCTTCCACGTTAGCTCAGGAAATTAATTGGAATTTCTAATAGGGAGAATTACAGCTAACGGTTAGAGTTTGCGTTGTGCCCGAATAGAAAGCACTTCTTTGTCGCCCGAGTACTAAAGTAATTAAATAGCAGAACAGAACAAGAACTACGTCACCAGGGCATAATGCAAACCTGATGTTATAAGCCGTTTTTCTTATTTCGTCAACCATATGTCGATTTTCTTTAGGGTCAATAAGTTAATTGTCCAATAAATTGCAAGTGCTATTATTCCTAAAAAGCTCGATATGACTAAATCCTTAATTCCCAATTGCTGATGCCAAAATAGCAAGCCAAAAATTAGTCCGCCGACAATGCATAGCACTATAAAAAATGGTCGTATTGCTAAGCCAAGAACTACCTTGTTCCTTTTGAATTTATTCCAGACGGGAATGGTCAAAATATATTGAATAATCAGTGCAATTATTGTCACAGGCAGAATTAATATTAGGTCGCTATCTATTTGGACATCTTCGTCGGGTCCGAATTGTCGTGTATGAAAAATAGATTCAATTTTCAGCAGTCCCCAAATTGTTAAAACTCCCAATAATGTTGGAAAGAAAGTCTTTAAAAGTTTGGTCATTCAAGCTATGTCGGTTTTTTTAAAATGGCTTATAACGGTAAGGCTTGTAGCAGTTGCGGAATTATTAGCAGGTTAGCCGCAAGCCAGCACTAATGTAATAGAAAGCAGTGGAGTAACATAAACCACGTCAGCCGCAATTGCAACAAAGTGATGTTAGCAGAAGTTTCTCTTTAGTCCACAGTAACGGTATGCGTCTTACCTTCTGAGGAACTAAATTCAAGAATTTGTTTTTTGTTTCTGTTCGTCATGGCAACCCGAAAACTTCCGTCTCCAAAATTTAGCCCGCTTTTTAAGGCAAATAGGTCAGTTTTGTTAATTAACTTTTCAAAAGGCAAATACTTGTATCTTCTGTATGTTTCAAAGGTATGTCTGGTGTCATCCAACGTTGCGAAACCGAAGCTATAGCGTCTCGTTTGATAGTCTTTGTTGTCGGAGACAAAAGTGTAGATTTGGTCAGTTTCATAATCTTGAGAAACCACGATAAATAAAAGTATTCCTACAACTCCTTGCAGAAAACCAAGAATTAAGATAGTTGTTCCGATACCCCGTAATATCTTGGAAGTTAAATTTCTGACTTTATAAAGACGATAAATCGTTAAACTTAAATACAGGTATTCTAAGGAAAATATTAAATAATCAGGGTAGTCGCCTTTAAGTGAAAAACCCAGATAGAACAAGAGATTGTGGGTGGTAAATAATAGAAAAGCCCAAAGGAAATATTTCTTGTAAGCCTGAAGGTCAACATAATTGGATAAAACGAGTCCGAGAAGTGGAAACCCCAAGAACATCGTCAGGTATATTATGTAGGTCGGGTTCATGAAATTTCTGCTAACGGTGAGTGTTTATATTGTGCCCGCTTAACAGCACTTCCGTGTCGAGCTGCACTAATGTAACTAAAAAGCAGAAAACTTCGAGAACCACGTCAATTGGGCATAATTTAAAGCATCCATGTAAAAGCAGTAAATTTAAGTAACCATAAACTGCGAAATCATGGACACAAAACTTACTGCTTTACCAAAGCTATTCATTGGTTTAGATATTCACAAGAAAAGTTG
>NZ_JAFEWD010000007.1 GCF_017355855.1 Pedobacter sp. SYSU D00535
AGAACATCTGCCATACTTAAGCAAATTTTGCTGCCAGCGCTGTATCGCACTATGGCCTCTGATGTTGTAAAGGCGTCGGGCTTCCTCAATATTTACTCTTCCCTGAGCTACCTGCTCCACCACCATCCTTTTGAAGGATTCACTGAATGTCTGTTTGTCCATTTGTCCACATTTTGTGTAAACCTATTTCAGGACAAGACAGGGTACCCTCACTCCCTTTGGCACCTCTCCCAGCGGGAGAGAAAGGCTAGCGCACCGGAAGCGAAACGCAGACAGCGTTCCAAACGCTGTCTGCGTTCAGTTCCTCAAACAAAAAAGCCGTCCCAACCACAAAGGCAGGACGGCTTGTATATAATTAAATACTTTTTATCCCTGTCTTTCTTCCAACCACCTTCTGGCGTTTACGAAAGCCTCCATCCAGGGGCTCACTTCATCGTGACGACCTTTGGGATAGTGGGCCCACTGCCATTGCAATAGCGAACGCTCAATGTGAGGCATGGTCACCAGGTGACGACCGGTAGGATCACAAAGTATTGCCGTATTGTAGCTGGAACCATTCGGACAAGCCGGATAAGTCTCATAAATATATTTAGAAACGATCTGGTACTTATCTTCCGTAAGAGGAAGTTCGAAACGACCTTCTCCGTGTGATACCCAAACACCCAGGGTGCAGCCCGCCAAGCTGGCCATCATTACCGACTTATTCTCCTGAATGGTTAAGGCAGTAAATATACTTTCGTGCTTGCCACTGATGTTATGGTGCATCTTTGGCTTTTCGTCGTGGTCGGAGTTGATCAGACCCAGTTCAACGAACAACTGACATCCATTACAAATGCCGATGGAGAGCGTATCCTCGCGGGCAAAGAACTTCTCTAGGGCGACACGTGCTTTCTCGTTGTACAGGAACGATCCTGCCCATCCCTTTGCTGAACCTAATACGTCAGAGTTGGAGAAGCCGCCCACAGCACCGATAAACTGAATATCTTCCAGTGTTTCTCTGCCTGAGATTAGGTCGGTCATGTGCACATCCTTCACATCAAAACCAGCCATGTACATTGCATTGGCCATTTCACGTTCAGAATTGCTTCCTTTTTCGCGGATGATAGCCGCTTTGATCCTTGGCTTAGCTGGATCAATCACTGGTTTCTTGCCTTCAAATCCTTCAGGGAATTGGTAGTGAAGCAAATGGTTTTTATAGTTATCATAGCGCTCTTTTGCACTTACCGGCCCGCTTTGTTTAATATCCAGCAAATACGATGTTTTAAACCAGGTATCGCGTAAAGCAGGAATATCAAGGCTATACGTATCAGCGCCGTTCTTCAACTTGAGACTAGCGCTTGTTGTGCTGGTACCGATTTTAAAAAAAGCAACGCCGTTTGCTTCCAGTACTGCTTCCACATCAGAAGAAGCCTGGAACACCACGCCAATATTTTCTGCAAAGAGAACTTTAATGGTGTCTTGCTCGCCTAAAGAACTAAGATCGATGGAAGCACCAAGATTGTTATCGGCAAAACACATCTCCAGCAGGGTAGTGATCAAACCACCGCTGCCGATATCGTGCCCAGCTTCGATTTTGCCTTCCTGAATTAACTGTTGAAGGGTATTGAAAGCAGTCTTAAATGCTGCGGCATCTTTAATATCAGGAGTTTCATTACCGATTTTATTTACTACCTGGGCAAAGGATGATCCACCCAGCTTAAATGTATCGCTCGAAAGATTGATGTAGTAGATATTGCCGCCTTCAGCCTGCAATACAGGTTCAACCACTTTGCGTACATCGTTACAGTTTCCGGCTGCCGAGATGATCACTGTACCGGGAGCAATCACATCCTCGTTTTTGTACTTCTGCTTCATCGACAGGGAATCTTTCCCCGTTGGGATGTTGATGCCTAAGTCGATGGCAAAATCAGAACAAGCTTTCACAGCCTCGTATAAGCGGGCGTCTTCCCCTTCGTTTTTACAGGCCCACATCCAGTTGGCAGAGAGTGAAACGCTTTTCAATCCGTCTTTTAGCGGCGCCCAAACGATATTTGAAAGCGACTCAGCTACCGCATTACGGCTGCCGGCGGCAGGATCAATCAATGCTGAAATAGGTGCGTGGCCGATAGTGGTTGCGATACCTTCTTTTCCCTGGAAATCCAGCGCCATCACGCCTACGTTGTTTAATGGCAGTTGAAGTGGGCCGGCACATTGCTGCTTCGCTACACGACCACCTACGCAGCGGTCTACTTTATTAGTCAGCCAGTCTTTACAAGCTACGGCTTCTAACTGTAGCACCTGGTTGAGATATTCCTCAAGTTTACCTTGCTCGTAGGTAACAGGTTGGTAAGTACGGTTGACTGATTTATCTTCCATCACCATCTTCGGTGAACTACCGAACATATCCGAAAGTTCCAAGTCCATCGGCTTTTCGCCGGTAGAGGCTGATTGGAAGGTAAAGCGATGATCACCTGTTACATCTCCTACCGTATACATAGGTGCACGTTCGCGATCAGCGATTTTTTGCAGGGTCGCTATATCTTCTTCACCGATCACCAAGCCCATGCGTTCCTGAGATTCGTTTCCGATGATTTCCTTAGCAGAAAGGGTAGGATCTCCTACAGGAAGTTTGTCAAGGTCAATCTTACCTCCAGTTTCTTCCACGAGTTCCGACAAACAGTTGAGGTGTCCACCAGCACCATGGTCGTGAATAGAAATAATTTTATTTTGATCGCTTTCCACCATCCCGCGGATCGCGTTGGCCGCTCTTTTCTGCATCTCCGGGTTGGAGCGCTGGATTGCGTTCAGCTCAATACCTGAACCGTGTTCACCAGTATCAGCCGATGAAACGGCAGCACCGCCCATTCCGATGCGGTAATTCTCTCCGCCCAGAATAACAATTTTATCTCCTGGCTTAGGATGTTGTTTTTGCGCCTGATCAGCTTTTCCATAGCCGACACCACCCGCAAGCATGATCACTTTGTCGTAACCGAGCTTTCGCGGAGATTCCAAATTATCCAAGCTCTCGTCGTGCTCGAAGGTTAATACAGAACCGGTGATCAGCGGCTGTCCGAATTTATTTCCAAAGTCGGTAGCACCATTGGAGGCCTTGATCAGGATATCCATTGGTGTTTGGTAAAGCCACTTCCGTTCTTCAGTAGCTTTTTCCCAGGGACGGTCCTGCTCCAGGCGTGAAAGTGCAGTCATGTATACTGCAGTTCCGGCAAGTGGTAATGCCCCTTGTCCCCCGGCCAGTCGGTCGCGGATCTCCCCTCCTGAACCGGTAGCTGCACCGTTAAAGGGTTCTACCGTGGTAGGAAAGTTATGCGTTTCTGCTTTAACGGAAATAACCGATTCGAATTCAGAAATGGCATAAAAATCGGGCTCATCGGCACGCTTAGGGGCGAATTGTTGAACAACAGGACCTTTTATAAAAGCGACGTTATCTTTGTATGCAGAAACGATGTCGTTTGGATTTGCTTCTGAAGTTTTCCGGATGAGTTTAAATAAGGACGTTTCCTTTTCTTCCCCATCAATGATAAACTTACCGTTGAAGATCTTGTGACGGCAGTGCTCCGAGTTTACCTGCGAAAACCCAAAAACTTCAGAGTCAGTCAGTGGTCTTCCGATCCTTGCCGAGAGTTGGTTGAGATATTCTACCTCCTCATCGCTCAGCGAAAGACCTTCCTGCTTGTTGTAAGCAGCAATATCAGTGATAGGAAGAACCTCTTCCGGCTGAATATTGATCGTATAAATATCCTGGTTAAGCCCCTTGTACTTTTGAGAAAGCATGGGGTCGAAATCAGTAAAATCTTCGTTTACAATTTTAAATTCCTCAATCCTGATGATCCCCTCAATAGCCATGTTTTGGGTGATCTCCACCGCATTGGTGCTCCAAGGGGTGACCATCGCTGCCCGTGGACCAACAAAAAAGCCCTCCAAAGAGCTCGCCTGTTGTAGGGTAGCACCAGCAAAAAGCCATTCAAGTTTCTGGATATCGGTAGAACTAAGATCCTTCTCAGTTTGCAAAGCGTAAACTGTATCAGGCTGACTTAAAAAAAAGTGAAGCATGCTTTTATTTTGAAGCCGCAAAGTTAAGCTTTTCGTTTGATATAACGAGACTTAGACCGCAACAGCCTAGGCTTCAAGCGGTATTTTCTCACCAATTTGCTGCCTCCACATCGCGTAGTACAAGCCTTTTTCTTCCAACAGTTCTGCGTGCTTGCCTGATTCTATAATGTTGCCTTTTTCCAGCACAAAGATCTTGTCTGCGTGCATAATGGTAGATAAGCGATGTGCGATAAGAATGGTGATGTGCTCGTGCATGTTCGACACTGCCCGGATCGTTTTGGTGATTTCTTCTTCTGTTAAGGAATCCAATGCTGAAGTGGCCTCGTCAAACACTAAAATGTCTGGCTGGCGCAATAGTGCTCTGGCAATGGAGAGCCGTTGCTTTTCCCCGCCTGACACTTTCACCCCGCCCTCACCGATCACCGTGTCAAGTCCTTTGTCGGCGCGGGCAAGCAGGTTGTGGCAGGCTGCTTTTTGGAGTACTTCCATACATTCTTCATCTGTAGCCCCGGGGCGTACAAAAAGGAGATTCTCCCGGATGGTTCCGGAAAAAAGTTGAGTATCCTGTGTGACAAATCCTATGCGCTCCCTTAACTCGTCCAGATTAACCCGATGGGAGGACGTTCCATTGTACAAAACTTCGCCTTCTTTCGGTGGATATAATCCTACAAGCAATTTCACCAGTGTCGTTTTTCCTGATCCCGAAGGTCCAACGAAAGCGATGGTTTCGCCGGTTTGCGTGGAGAAACTGATCGAGTTCAACGCATTTCTGCTTGCCGTAAGATGTTTGAAGCTTACATTGCGAAACTCCAGAGATTGTATTGTCCCTATTTTAACAGGATTCGCAGGCTTTGCTTCTTTTGGAGTATTCAGAATAGTTTTGAAGTTAGCCAAGGAGACTTCGGTCTCTCGGTACGTGTTGATGATATTTCCGAGCTCCTGCAGGGGGCCGAATATGAAAAATGAGTACAGGAACAGCGAAAAGAACTCTCCAACAGTGATTTGTCCATCGTAGATTAGGTACATCATTAGGAAGATAATCGCATTCCGAAGTAAATTAACCAGCGTTCCCTGAACAAAGCTGAGGCTTCTCACATACTTCACCTTCTTAAGTTCGAGGACGAGAATTCTTTCTGTCGTATTGTTCAGGCGGCTGATCTCCTGCGAAGACAGGCCCAGACTTTTTACCAGTTCAATGTTTCTTAAGGACTCGGTGGTTGATCCCGCAAGGGCGGTAGTTTCTGTGACAATGCTCTTCTGCACCGTTTTAATCCTTTTGCTCAATACCGAGCTGATAGTTCCCAGTACTGGAATAACGGAAATGTAGAAGACTGCAATGGCCCAGTGGATGCTCATGGCATAAACAAACACGAAGGTAATGCCGATGATGCTGGTGAAGACAATGTTGATAAATGCGATGATGAGCTTTTCAGAGTCTGTGCGCACCTTTTGCAGAATCCCCAGTGTTTCTCCACTACGCTGATCTTCGAAGACCTGGTAGGGAAGTTCCAGGGAATGAGCCAGACCATCGGAGTAGATTTTTGCTCCCAGACGCTGTGTGATCACGTTGACGTAATAGTCCTGGAAGTTCTTCGCAATTCTGGATACCATCGCCACTCCCATTGCTGCAAGAATCAAAAGGCCAGCGCCTTTGAAGAACTCCTCATTCGTGTAATCCTGATAGTGGGTGACGTATTTATCGATGATCTTTCGGAAGATCCAGGGATCGAGGAAGGAAAATATCTGGTTGATTGCCGCCAGCAGTAAAGCCAGGACCAGCAATCCTTTATAGTTTTTTAAGTAGTTGAGCAGTAGTTTCATCTATAACAAAAATAAAAAAGGGAATGAACCCAAAGTTTCCTTCCCTTTCTTTTTACTTTAAGATTAGAAGCTTAAACTGTCATGATATCTTTTTCTTTCGCTTCTGCCAGCTTATCCACCTTAACGATAAAGGAGTCGGTGAGCTTTTGAACTTCACCTTCTCCGCCTTTTATCTCATCTTCAGATACTCCTTCAGATTTCAGGCGTTGTATTTTACCGTTTGCATCTTTCCGGATATTTCTAATGGCTACCCGGCCTCTTTCGGCTTCTTCCTTCACTTTTTTAACCAGGTCTCTGCGGCGCTCTTCTGTTAAAGGCGGAACGTTCAAACGAATGACAGAACCGTCGTTTTGAGGATTCAACCCTACGTTTGAATCCACGATTGCCTTTTCAATAGCACTTAATAATGATTTCTCCCATGGCTGCACAACAATAGTCCGTGGATCTGGCGTATTAATGCTTCCTACTGAGCTAAGAGGAGTTGGGGTACCGTAGTACTCAACAACAACGGAATCCAGCATAGAAGGAGTGGCTTTGCCTGCACGAATTTTAGTCAGTTCTGAATCCGTATGGGCAATTGCTTTTTCCATCAGGCTCTTCGCATCATTAAGTTGTTTCTTTATCAGGTCGTTCATGGTTTCAAGTATTAGAAGATATTCAGTTTTGCGTTTGTATTATCCTTTAACCAGTGTTCCAATTTGTTCTCCGTTAGCTATTCGCATGAAGTTGCCCGGTTTATTCATGTCGAACACGATAATTGGTAGCTTGTTTTCCTGGCAAAGCGTAAAGGCCGTCATATCCATCACATTAAGGCTTTTGTCGTACACCTCCTGAAAAGTGATCTCGTCATATCTCGTAGCATCCGGATTTTTCTCTGGGTCAGCGGTGTAAATTCCATCTACTCTTGTTCCCTTTAATACCACATCTGCTTGCACCTCGATGGCCCGTAAAGAAGCACAGGTGTCGGTGGTAAAATATGGATTTCCGGTACCGGCACCGAAAATTACGATACGTCTTTTTTCAAGGTGCCTAACGGCTCTTCTGCGAATAAAGGGCTCACAGATCTGTTCCATTTTAATGGCAGTCATCAACCTTGTTTTCACACTCAGTTTTTCAAGAGCATCTTGTAAGGCCATGGAGTTGATAACTGTGGCCAGCATCCCCATGTAATCAGCCTGCACACGGTCCATTCCTGATTTTTCCGCGCTTAGTCCTCTGAAAATATTTCCACCACCTATAACAATCGCGATTTCCATTCCCTGGTCGTGTACTGCTTTAATATCTTTGGCATATTGCAAAACACGGTCGCTATCGATACCGTATTGTTTATCCCCCATTAGGGATTCGCCGCTAAGTTTTAAAAGGATGCGCTTGTACTTCATTTAATAGAAAAGTTTGGCAAAAATAGTAATTTCTGCGAATTTGAAGACTGCGTTTTACTCATCAGGCCTGCTCTTGCAAGAGCTATAACCAAAACGGTTTGAACAACAGCTTGCCTTCAGAAGTATATTCCAGCGTAGGTGCAGGGATCTTGATCATATCGGCAACAAAAAGGACTTTTTTCAGCCATTTGTGTCGGGTGTTGATTCGGGAGAGTGAAATATCAGGCGCCAGATAGAAGTGGCGGAGACGGGCGATGTCCTCCCGATTGTGGTAGGTGCCCGTGGCATCAGCCCATCCGTTCCCCATTGCTCCGTACATACCAGAAGCTCCGTAGCCAACAGCCACATTTAACCAGGAAGGAATGCCTGAATTTCTGGCAAAGCTTTTCAGATTGAAACTCGCCCAGTACGTTTGTGCGTTATAATCCTTAAGTATTTTCTGGTTAAAAGATTTCCCATAGAGCTCGGACGCTCTCTCCTTTAAGCTCGATTCCCGATAAGGTTCGGGCATGTATCCCATCTTAAACGTAACCCGCTGCTCTCCCCATATTGCTTCCTGTGCAGCAAAAGTGGTAGCACCAATGGTGTTTGCTGTCATATCGCCCCAGCTGAAGCCCCAGGCCTCTGAGAATCCGTCCAGGCTCTCCATGGTAGACTGAGCTAAAATTGCTGTACTCGTCCCGATAATCATGCTCGGTATTCTCTTTAGCTTGACTTCCCGCCAGACTCCCGTAAATAATCTGCTGTACTGATAAGTTGTCCAGGCGTGGCCGGCTTTATCGATCTGCTGCCAGCACATAAAATCTTTCTTGACATGGAAGGATGTACGTGGATATTGCTTGTACCAGGCCTCATTAAGTCCAACAAATACCCCTGTTAGCGCTCCCGTTTGCACTATTGCCGTTGTCGTAATTAATCTTCTTTTTCTTGTCGCATCTAGCTGATTAGAAGTGCTATCAGTATTGATGGGGTTTGAGAAAGCAAAAATAGGGAGGACAGAAAAAAAGCAAATCAGTTTTTTTACTCGGCACTTGTAGCGATAAAGACGGAGCTCCATTGTGAAAGCCAGGGTTTAGTTTTACTAGTTTGTAGTGAGTACGTGTGTAATACCCACAGAATTACAGGAGCAAATGTAAAAAATTAATATTTAGGTTAAAACAGGGCTTTCAGCATTGTTGGGAGGACAAAAAAATCCCCGCTGGATAGGCGAGGATTATAATTTCTTAGACAAAAGTCTGTTTACGCTCCTAACTGAACGCGTTTGAAAGCAGTTACAGTTAAGCCTTTAGAAACGCTGTCAAGGAATTGAGCGATTGACTTAGATGAATCTTTCACGAACTCCTGGTTCAATAAAGTAGACTCTTTGTAGAATTTGTTCAATTTACCTTGCGCGATTTTTTCAACCATCTCTTCTGGTTTACCTTCAGCACGGATTTGCTCTTTAGCGATCTCCAGCTCACGCTCGATAGTACGTGCATCTACGTCGCCTTTGTCGATAGCCACAGGGTTCATTGCAGCAATTTGCATTGCAACGTCTTTACCAGCTTCTTCAGCACCAGCAGCATCAGCACTTAGAGCTACCAATACACCTAAACGATAGTTACCATGGATGTAAGCAATCACTTTCTCGCCAGAAACAGCTTCAAACTTAGAAACGCCAATTTTCTCACCGATTTTACCGGTTTGGTCTAAGATCAGGTCAGAAAGTTTGCTTCCGTTTAATTCAAGAGCAGTAAGTTCATCAACAGAAGTAGGATTTTGCTCGATTGCTAGATCAGCAATGCTGTTCGCGAAGGCGATGAAATCAGCATTTTTAGCAACGAAGTCAGTTTCGCAATTTACTTCCACTACAATACCGCGTTTTCCATCAGCAGTAGTTTTAGCAATAACAACACCTTCGTTAGATTCGCGGTCCTGACGACTTGCAGCAACTTTAGCACCTTTCTTACGAAGGTAATCGATAGCAGCTTCGAAATCGCCGTTAGCTTCTGTTAAAGCTTTTTTGCAATCCATCATACCTGCACCTGTTTGCTGGCGCAGTTTATTTACGTCTGAGGCAGAGATTTGTACTGTAGACATGTCCGTTTTTGGGTTTAAATTTCAAAGCCTCCGCCTTAAGGCGAAGGCTTGATTAATTTTGTTATTTAATATAATCTTCCTGTTAAGGATTTAATAAGCTTTCCAATGTCCGGTTTAAGGACCAGTGCTGCTTACTCTGCTGAACCTTCGCCAGCTTCTGCAGCTACCTTAGGAGCAGGACGAGATGCTTCTGCATCAGCAGCGCCACTGTCGATTTTAGCTTTCGCAGCAGCTGCTTCTTTTTCAGCTTCGTCTTCTTTCTCACGTTTACGCTCATCTAAACCTTCCTGGATAGCCTGAACGATAATGCTGGTAATCAAAGAGATTGATTTAGTAGCGTCATCATTTGCAGGGATCGGGAAGTCGATGTTGGTAGGGTCAGAGTTGGTATCTACCATCGCAAACGTAGGGATGTTCAGCTTCAACGCTTCAGTAACAGCAATATGCTCTTTCTTTACGTCGATCAGGAACAATGCAGCAGGAAGACGGTTTAGGTCAGAAATACCACCTAAAAGGGTTTCTAACTTAATACGCTCACGCTGAATCATTAACTTCTCTTTCTTTGAAAGTACGTCGTACGTTCCGTCTTTTGACATCTTGTCGATGTTAGACATTTTTTTGATCGACTTACGTACAGTAGCGAAGTTAGTTAACATACCACCCAACCAACGTTCAGTTACGAAAGGCATGTTTACAGCTTTAGCTTGCTCAGCAACGATATCCTTAGCTTGTTTTTTAGTAGCTACGAATAATACTTTACGTCCTGACTTCACGATCTGTTTGATCGCAGCAGCTGCCTCTTCTACTTTTGTTAAAGTTTTGTTTAAATCGATGATGTGGATGCCATTACGCTCCATGAAAATGTACTGAGCCATTTTCGGATCCCATTTACGGGTAAGGTGACCAAAGTGTACACCTGCATCAAGTAAGTCCTGATATGTTGTTCTAGCCATTGTTTGATCCTCCTTAAATTAACGTTTACTGAATTGAAATCTACGACGAGCTTTTCTGCGTCCTGGTTTTTTACGCTCAACCATTCTGGCATCACGGGTCATTAAACCTTTCGCTCTCAATCCTGATTTCGTTTCCGGATCTAATTCAACAATAGCTTTAGCAATTGCTAAACGAACAGCTTCCGCTTGTCCTTTAACACCACCACCAGCAACATTAACATTCACATCAAATTTACCTGTAGAACCAGATACGTCTAATGATTGGTTAACGATGAATTGTAATGGTAAAGTAGGGAAGTACTCTTTATAGTCTTTACCGTTCACGGTAATGTTGCCGCTACCTTCGCTTAAATAAATGCGGGCAACTGCAGTTTTTCTTCTTCCTGAAGTGTTTGTAGTTGACATTTCTTTTCTCCTCTAATTAAAGTTTGATTTCTTTTGGACTTTGTGCAGCATGTGGATGCTCAGAACCAGCATATACATACAGATTGCCGAATAATGCACGGCCCAAACGATTTTTAGGTAACATACCACGAACGGCTTTCTCAATGATCCGCTCCGGATGCTTCGCCATTAACTCTTTAGGAGAAACGAAACGCTGACCGCCTGGGTAGCCTGTGTAACGAACATAAACTTTGTCGCCTAGTTTGTTACCGGTCAGTTTTACCTTGTCTGCATTGATAACAATCACGTTATCTCCGCAGTCTACGTTTGGGGTGAATGTAGGCTTGTGTTTTCCTCTGATCATCATAGCGATCTTAGAAGACAAGCGCCCCAAAATCTCGCCCTGTGCGTCAACAACTACCCATTCCTTGTTAACGGTCTTTTTGTTGGCAGAGACAGTTTTGTAACTTAACGTATTCACTTGCTTGATATTAAATTAATTAAACAATATACTATACCCCTTAAATTGGGACTGCAAAGATAGGCTAAATAGTTTAATTGTCAAGCGGTTGAGAAGAAAATTATTGATTGTTATCCGGATGTGAGGATTGTTAATCCGTTACTACAATTTTTTTTTGAAAACCAGCTTACGTTCCCTGCCCAGCTGTGGTCCCGTGTTTCGTTCATAGTCCTCGCTTTGGCCTTACGCTACCTGCACTCGCTGCGGGCTATCCACTTCACCCGAGGTGTCATCTCTCGCAGTTGCAAAAATGCAGATCCCCGGCGAGCATTATTTCCTGTTCCGCATATATAGTAGAGCTGCTGTAAATCCTGCAAGTAGCGGTGTTTAAGGCGAGGGCAATATCCGAGGGTAAAAACCGTTGTAGGTGGACATCTAATTTAAAAACAAAAAACCAAATCCCTCCGATTTCTGTATCATTGTAAAATTTTTTAATACGTGTATATTCTTATATTTTTTCTCTCCCACTGGTTTCTATCGCTTTTCGTTCAAACCTTTTTCCTTCACCGATATGCTTCCCATAAAATGTTTACCACTAACAAGTTTTGGGAACGGGCTTTCTATTTGCTCACGTGGTTTTCTCAAGGGGCTTCCTTCTTAAATCCTAGGGCTTATGCTATCCTTCACCGAATGCACCACGCGTACAGTGATACAAAGGAAGATCCGCATTCACCACATTTTTTCAGGGATGTTTTTCAAATGATGTGGGCAACTAAAAAGATTTTTCAGGATTATGTTAAAATGAACAAGGAGCCGGAAACTCGTTTCAAGGGGAACTATCCCGAGTGGCGAACTGTCGACATCATGGCTTCGTCATGGGTTTCACGAATAGGATTTGGTGTGGGCTATACCTTGTTTTATGTGTATTTCGCAACCAGCCCCTGGATGTTCCTTCTGCTTCCTATTCATTATTTGATGGGCCCTATACACGGCGCAACGGTTAATTGGTGTGGTCATAAATACGGCTACTCTAACTTCGACAACGGTGATCATTCCAAAAACACCACGCCGATTGATTTCCTGATGTTAGGCGAGCTGTTTCAGAACAATCATCACAAGTTTCCTAACAGTCCAAACTTTGCAAAGCGCTGGTTTGAAGTCGACCCGGTTTATCCGGTGATGAAAGTGCTGCACTGGACTAGAATTATTAAAATAAGAAAAACAGCATAATGCTAAAAGGAAGCGCTGTGAAGCGCTTCCTTTGTTTTACAACTCTTCCATTTGATGCTGGGCCGGTATCCTCACATTTCTAAAGCCAGCTTCCTCTATTTTCTGTTTGAATCTTGTTTGTACATCGTATTCCCCGTGTACGAGGTAAACTGCTTTGACTTGCTCGGGATCCTGACAAGAGATAAATTTTAGGAGATCTTCATAGTCGCCATGAGCGCTCATCGATTTAATCTCCTCGATGTCCGCCCGCACGTCGTACTCTTCTCCGAAAATCCGCACTACTTTCTCATTCCGCAGTAGACGGCCTGCCAGGGAGGACGGCTCAGCGTACCCGACCATCAATATGGTGTTCTTCTGATTGTTGATATTGTTACGGATGTGGTGTTTTACCCTACCCGCTTCCGCCATTCCCGACGAAGAAATAATTACGCAGGGGCGCGGATCGTCATTCAGGCTTTTTGATTCTTCCACCGATTCGATAAATTTCAGACCTTTAAACATAAAGATGTCGTCATCGCGCTTCATTACTTCCTGCACTCCGCGATTGTATTCATCCGGGTGGTCTTTCAATACTTCCGTTGCCTTCAGCGATAAAGGGCTGTCCACATAAAAAGGAACATCCGGTAGAATTCCCTTCAGTTCCAAGGCGTTCAAGGCGTACAAAAGTTCTTGCGTCCTTCCGACGCTAAAGGCGGGAATGATGAGCTTACCTCCTTTAACGATGCAGGTATGCTGAATGACTTCTTTCAGCCGGCCCTCAATAGGTTCCAGATCTTTATGGAGAGAATCACCGTAGGTCGATTCCAGCAGAATATAATCGGCCTGAGGGAAGGTTTGCGGGCTCTTTAGCAGCAGATCACCGTACCGGCCCACGTCGCCACTGAAAGTAAGCTGATGGAACTTTCCGTCCTCCAAGATGGTGAGGTGGACTGCGGCGCTGCCAATGATATGACCAGTGTCTGTAAACCGTAGTGTAATTCTTGGCTCTATCTCAAAGTCTTCATTAAAATCTACAATCTTAAAAAGCCCCATGGTAGCGATCACGTCTTCTTCCGTATAGAGCGGTTGAATTTCCGCTTGCCCTGATCTTCGCCGGTTTTTGTTACTAAACTCGGCATCTTGTACCTGAATTTTTGCTGAATCTGCTAGTAGAATTCCTGCCAGGTCCATGGTGGGTGCCGTGGCGAATATTGTTCCTTTGAACCCTTCTGCTACCATCCGGGGCAGAAGGCCGCAATGGTCAATATGCGCGTGAGAGAGTATTACGTAACTTACCAGGTCCGGCCGGAAGCCAAAGTGCTCATTTAGTTCGTCAGCTTCATCCAGTCCCTGAAACATCCCACAATCCAAGAGGATTTGAGTGCCGTTATCCAATTTTATTAAATGCTTGCTGCCTGTTACATTTCTTGCAGCGCCGTGAAAAGTAATCGTCATTCGTTTTTAGTTGTGATAAGCTCAACAGCAAAATAAGATTTAAAGTTTGCAAACAATTAACTAAGATTATAGTTGATAAACTAAATGCTTAGTTGTAGATTTGATTTAACTAATTCAACCTTTATGGAAATAAAAGAACTAACCAAAGCAGAAGAGCAAGTGATGCAGGTATTGTGGGATTTAAAAAAAGGTTTTGTGAAGGATGTTATTGATCAGCTTCCTAACCCTAAGCCGGCTTACAATACGGTGTCTACTATCATTCGCATTTTAGAAACAAAAGGATTTGTGGACCACGAAGCCTTCGGGAAAAGCCACCAGTATTTTCCCAAAATAAGTAAGGAGCAATACAAAAGTTTTGCCACCGAAAAGCTTCTGCAAGGATACTTCGGTAACTCTGTCGAAAGCATGTTTTCTTTCTTTGTCAAAAAGGAGAAGATAGACTTAAAAGAAGCTGACGGGATAATGAAACTAATCGAAAACCTAAAAAATAAGAAATTATGAGCTGGTTCAATTTTATTATCCAGGTAAACCTATTCCTACTAGTATTTTACGGTTTCTATATCATGCTACTCAGGAATGAGACCTTCTTCAACTTAAACAGGGCCTATCTCGTTGGTGCAAGTATTTGCTCGTTCCTTATTCCAGTGTTACGGAGCGATTGGGTAAAGTCGCTGTTTTTAGCGCCTAAGGTCGGGGAGTTGACACAAGTGGTCATGTCGAACGCAGAAATAGTTGTTTTCGCCGAACAGGATACTGGCCCGGCTCTTATTGATATTCTCACAGCAGTTTACCTAACAGGAGTCGTGGTTTGTGCTGCACGATTTCTTTTTGCGCTCTACTCTCTGACTTCAGTGCCTCCGTCAGCCAAAAATGCCTATTCGTTTTTCTACCGGATAGTCGTCTCAGCGGACGTAGAAGGTCGTGATTCGATTATGAAGCATGAAGAAGTACACGCACGTCATTTCCATTCTGCTGATGTAATCTGGTTTGAACTAGTTGCCATTGTTAACTGGTTCAACCCGGTAGTCTACTTATATAAAAGATCGATCACACACATTCACGAATACATTGCAGATGAAGCGACAGCCAGCAAAACGGGGAAATCCAAGTATGCGCTATTGCTGCTTAGTAATGCCATGGGAATAAAGCCAAAAGCATTAGCCAACAGCTTTTTCAACGAGTCACTATTAAAAAGGAGGATACTTATGTTACAAAAAGCAAGATCGGCGAAGGTCGCCATTTTGAAGTACGGACTTTCAGTTCCGCTATTTATGCTAGCAGCAGTTATATCAACTGCAGCAGCAGAAGAGAAAATTGAACAAATTCAAGCGTCGTTGGAGCTTCCATCCAAGGAAGTGTTTACTACGCAGAATGAGCCGAAGCCGGGGCCGGTGAAGGAAGAAACAAGAGAAATACGTCTTAGACTGGATGATTCAAAAACAACCTTGGAGTCTGTTGAACGTTCGTTCCCTACTGTATCTAACGGTCTTCATAAGGACGAAATAAAGCCGTTGCAGGACAGCAGTATTTACGATTTTTCGAAGGTGGATAAACTACCAGAGTTTCCGGGGGGAATAGAAAAATTTTACAAGTTCGTAGGAAACAACTATCAGATTCCTGCAATACTTAAAGAAAAGGGCGTTAAGGGCAGGTTGATTGCAACGTTTGTTGTAGAAAAGGACGGGACCTTGAGCGGGATCCGGTCTTTACGGGACCTTGGGCATGGAACTGGAGAAGAACTTGTTCGGGTACTTCAATCAGGAGGAAAATGGATCCCTGGCGTGGCAAATGGCAAGCCCGTAAGAATTCAATATACCCTTCCTGTTATGTTGAACTCTCAAACGCTGGGTAATGGAGACTTCATGATCAGGGGAGATGGATTAGATAAGGCTTACATCTTGCTGGATGGAAAGCCAATCAGCCGCGAGGAAATGCTAAAAATTGACTCTGCGAAAATTGAATCTATCAGGGTAATAAAAGAAGATGTAGCTGAATTCAGTCAGTACAACGTTCCGGAAGGAAAAGAAGGTCTTATCCTTATTACAAGCAAAAAACAATAAAAACACAAGAGCCCTTCGCTTTCGCGTAAGGGCTCTTTAATTTCCTCCTTGCCTCGTGGCACAAAATTAACGAATTTCTTCTTCTTTGAAAAACTTGGCAGTGAAATAATCACGCCTCATTCTATTGATATTCGTCATAGAAATTTCTTTAGGACACTCAATTTCACAAGCTCCGGTATTTGTACAACCTCCAAAGCCTTCTGCATCCATCTGAGCAACCATTGATTGCACACGACGGTAACGCTCGGGTTGACCTTGAGGCAATAGTGCTAATTGAGAAATTTTCGCTGACACAAATAGCATCGCAGAAGCATTTTTACAAGCAGCTACACAAGCACCGCACTGGATACAAGTAGCAGAGTTGAATGCTTCATCTGCAATTGGTTTCGGAACAGGGATCTCATTCGCATCAGGAACACCTCCTGTATTTACTGAAATATAACCACCCGCCTGCTGAATTCTGTCGAACGCAGAACGATCTACTGCTAAATCTTTAATTACCGGGAAGGCTGTAGCTCTCCATGGCTCTATGGTAATGGTCTCTCCATCGCTGAAGCTGCGCATATGCAGCTGGCAAGTAGTAATTGCTCGTTTTGGTCCGTGAGGACGACCGTTGATGTACAAGGAACACATACCGCAAATACCTTCACGACAGTCGTGATCAAAATGTATTGGGTCCTCTCCTTTTTTTACTAATCCCTCATTCACTACATCCAACATCTCAAGAAACGACATATCTGGTGAAATGCCATCTGCTTTATATGTTACAAATCCTCCCTTGTCAGAAGCGTTTCTCTGCCTCCAAACTTTCAGGGTTAAATTCATGTGTCCGCTCATCTTTTTATTGAGTTAGGAAGTATGAAGTATCAACTCGAAGAGCAATACTTCATACTTCAGTTTTCTTATTTATAACTACGCTGTGTTAATTTAACGTTCTCGTACACCAGGTTTTCTTTGTGAAGATTCTCAGGCTGGTTATCGCCAGTGTATTCCCATGCTGCTACGTATGCGAACTCGTCGTCATTACGCAACGCCTCACCTTCTTCGGTCTGGCTCTCCACCCGGAAGTGACCACCACAAGATTCAGCACGCTGAAGCGCATCTTCCACCATCAGGGCTCCAAGCTCGATGAAGTCGGCTACACGACCAGCTTTTTCAAGCGACATATTAAGCTCTTCATTGATACCCATCACCCGCGCGTTTTTCCAGAAGTCTTCTTTCAATTCTGCGATCAGGCCCTTTGCTTTGGTCAATCCCTCAGCACTACGAGCCATTCCACAGTATTCCCACATGATGTTCCCTAATTCACGGTGGTACTCATCAACCGTTTTAGTTCCCTTTAAGGAAAGCAATTTCTTAACGTTATCTTCTACTGCCTTTTTAGCTTCCGCGAAAGCGGGATGTTTATCATCAATTGGCTTCGGACCGATTGTCGCCAGGTAATCTCCAAGCGTGTACGGAATTACAAAATATCCGTCGGCTAGTCCCTGCATCAAGGCAGAAGCACCTAAACGGTTCGCACCGTGATCGGAGAAGTTGGCCTCCCCAAGCGCATAACATCCAGGGATGGTGGTCATCAGGTTATAATCCACCCAAAGTCCGCCCATTGTATAGTGAACCGCAGGGTAAATACGCATTGGCTGAGTGTACGGATCTTCGTCAGTAATTTGATAATACATGTCGAAAAGGTTACCGTATTTAGCTTCCACAGCAGCTTTCCCTAGACGCTTGATCGCATCAGCAAAATCAAGGTATACCGCTTTACCAGAACCTCCAACTCCACGCTCGTCATCCACAGCCTCCTTAGCGTTACGTGACGCAACGTCGCGGGGAACAAGGTTACCGAACGAAGGATATTTACGCTCCAGGAAGTAATCTCTATCCTCTTCTTTAACATCGCTAGCCTTTAACTCTCCTTTACGGATTCTGGCAGCTACTTCTCTTGATTTTGGTACCCATACACGGCCATCATTACGAAGAGATTCAGACATCAGCGTTAGCTTTGACTGGTGGTCTCCGGTAACAGGGATACAAGTTGGGTGGATCTGCGTAAAGCAAGGATTGCCAAATAATGCACCTTTCTTGTGCGCTCTCCAGATAGCCGTCGTGTTGCTACCCATTGCATTGGTTGAAAGATAGAATACGTTTCCGTAACCACCTGTACAAAGAAGAACGGCGTGGCCGGCATGTGTTTCGATTTCACCGGTAATCAGGTTACGTGTAACGATACCACGAGCTTCGCCGTCTATCTTCACCAAATCGAGCATTTCGTGACGATTGTACATCTTCACTTTGCCCTCGTAAATTTGGCGGTTAAGAGCTGAGTAAGCTCCTAAAAGCAACTGTTGTCCGGTTTGACCGCGGGCGTAAAAGGTACGCGATACCTGTGCACCACCAAATGAACGGTTGTCTAACAAGCCACCGTATTCACGCGCAAAAGGAACGCCTTGTGCAACACACTGATCGATGATGTTTACGGAAACTTCAGCTAAACGATGAACGTTTGCTTCGCGAGCTCTGTAGTCACCTCCTTTGATTGTATCATAGAATAAACGGTAAACACTGTCTCCGTCATTGCGATAGTTCTTTGCAGCATTGATACCTCCCTGAGCGGCAATAGAGTGTGCACGACGAGGGCTATCCTGAAAACAGAAAGCTTTTACGTTGTACCCCAGCTCAGCAAGAGACGCTGCGGCTGCCGCACCAGCAAGACCGGTACCAACTACAATAACAGTATATTTACGTTTGTTAGCCGGGTTAACCAGCTTCAGATTAAATTTATGCTTTGACCACTTTTCTGCCAAAGGGCCATCTGGTATTTTAGAATCTAAAATCATCTCAGAAAATATTTTTATCCCTTACAATGGGAGTGGTTATTGATTTAAAGTAGTGATGTAAATGTAAATCGGGATCGCTGCAAATGCTGCTGGAATGATGATTCCAAACAACCACGTTCCTAACCAGTTAATTGCCGGCTTGTACTTAGTGTGGTCAAAACCTAAGCTTTGAAACCCGCTTTGAAAGCCGTGGTATAAGTGAAAGCCCATCGCTATCATGGAGATCACGTACAACACCACGTACCACAAGCTGCTAAAAGAGAATACCACCACCTGATACAAATCTTTAGCCACCAGTACTTCGCGACCTGTCTGCGTGTTTACGTACTCTGCATGAATTAAAGGCTCGCCGCTAATTGGCAGATTAGTTACCTTTACATCAGAAGGGTTCGATAAACTCATTTCGTACTGCGTGTAAGGCAGCCCGCCCCAGTGGTACTTAAACCAGAAGTTACCCATGTGGATAACGATGAAAATTAAGAGGATAGTACCGAGGATACCCATGTTTCTGGAACTCCAGGTACTGTTGGCTGCTCCGTTATACGAAGCGTAACTAACTGGACGTGCCTTCTTGTTGTGGATGGTTATCACCAACGCATATACAGCATGCAAAACGATAGATGCATACAGTAAATACGAAATAATTTTGATGGGCAAAAAGTGAGTCATGAAGTAAGAGTACTCATTAAATGCCTTGCCTGCATCATCTTTGAACAATTGTAGGTTTCCAATTAAATGGACTATCAGAAACAGGGATAAAAAGAGCCCCGTTAAGCCCATGATCAATTTCTTCCCCAATGTTGACGAGAAAGCTTTAGTAAAACTGCTCATTTCCTTTTGTTTGATTTTGATTTGTTAGGAGTGCAAAAGTATTTAATAATACTCGAATATATAGACAGTAAAATGGAGCTGGCAAAAATTAAGAGCTATTTAGAAACGTTCTAATTTGGTAGGCAGACAGCTTTAAAAACGCCGAAAAGGGGATTTTAAAGAGCGATTACCTGTTCTTTGACGACTCCAAAAACCTTTGTTCCCGCTGTCACCGGAAGGCAGTATTTTCCCGTAAATTTGCCAAACGCTGGTAGCACCGCCTGGTGCTCAGCAAAATGAAAACAGGAGAGTAACAGCGACTGTCTGGCTTGTCCCCGTATTTTAACACCAGGGTGGATATGCCCGCAAATGAAATACGTGTTGGCGGGTATAGGGAGAGCTTTTGAGGGAGGCTCATGCACAAATGTAAAAGGGCCAAGTACCAGCTCATCGAGTACGATTACTCCAGCCTCTTCATAGATGTCCTTGTGTAAAATGTCATGGTTCCCTTTGATCAGGATTATCTTCAGTGAGGGGAACTGGGCCGCCCATAATTGCAACCAGTTCCAGTCATTATTCAATTCACTGTGAAAAAGATCTCCGAGCAGCAGGAGCTTTTTGGGGCTCAATACCCGGATTAAATCTGAAAGGACCGCCAGCTCTTCCTGCTCCATTACTTTCGGGATAGGAATTCCGGCTTTGCGAAAATGCCCAACCTTACCAATGTGCAGATCTGCAACAATCAGCGTCTGCTCCTCTTTCCAGTACAGCGCCTTTTCTGGTAAAAGCATAAATTGTTGCCCCTTAAACTCCCACTGCAATCCTTTCAGTAACATCCCTCAAAAGTAAAAAAGCCTTTCGCTATAAACGAAAGGCTTTTCTGTTTAATATATTTCTTAATACTTATTGAACCACAGGAATTCCGCCGATGATTCTGGAACCATCAGGCAATATGCCGTTAATCCGAACCACATTGTTCTGCGTAGCTTTTAGCGCATTGCTTACATCTTCAGGTTTGGACACTGCCCTGCCGTTGATGCTGGTGATAACTGTTCCTTTAGTAATCCCGTTTTCTTCCAAAAGGCCGTTTTCACGAGTTCCGGCAACAATCACCCCTGAATTCACTTTGTACTTCTGCTTTTGAGCAGCGGTAAGTGGAGCAAAGGTTCCGCCAAGTTTTCTCATTACGTCTTCCGTGCCAGCTGTGTTTTTAGCAATTTTCAGGTCTCCTTCTCCTTTAAGAGTTACAGTAACGTTGCGCTCGTTTCCACCTCTCTCGTAGGTTAACTGCACTTTGTCTCCCGGACGAAGACGGGCTACGCGTTCCTGAAGATCTGCAGACGAGGTGATACGATTTCCTTCTACTTTAGTAATGATATCACCTTCTTTAATTCCGGCTGCAGCCGCGCCGCCATTCGGAACTACAGTGTTCACATACAAACCATTAATTTGGTTAACGCCTAGTTCTTTAGCTACTGTTGCGTCCAACTCTCTGAAAGTGATACCTACAAGTCCACGTTTTACGCTGCCGAACTTGATAAAGTCGTCCATAATTTTTTTAGCGAGATTGATCGGAATGGCAAATCCGTAGCCCTCATAGTTCCCACTTTGTGACGCTATCGCCGCGTTGATACCAATCAGCTCTCCCCGGGTATTCACCAAAGCTCCACCGCTGTTACCACGATTGATAGCCGCATCTGTTTGAATAAAAGCTTCAATCGCTGAGTTTACGCGAGGTTCGTTAGGGTCGGCATAGCCTCGCTGTTGCTGTTCTCCCAAAATTCCGATGCTTCTGCCTTTAGCACTTACAATACCAGCGGTGACCGTGGTGTTAAGTGTAAAAGGATAGCCGATCGCCAGTACCCATTCTCCCACCTGTACCTGGTCAGAGTTACCAAGTTTTACAACTGGAAGGCCAGAACCTTCAACTTTGATCACAGCTAAATCCGTGTTCGGGTCGCGGCCAACTATTTTCGCTTCAAACGCTCTTTTATCAGGTAAAATCACGTCAATTTTTGTTGCGTTCTCTACTACGTGATTGTTAGTCACAATGTATCCGTCATCAGTAACAATCACTCCTGAACCAGATGCCATTTGTGGAGCACGCTGGCCACCGCCACCCCTGGGTGTTCCAAAGAAATCGCGGAACATATCTTCAAAAGGATCTCCACCTCCGCGACGCGAACTAGCATTTCCTTCATACGTAGTTTTGATATGTACAACCCCGGGAGTCACCGCTGCCGCTGCCTGAACAAAATCGACATCGCCAGCAGACGAAATTGCCTGTGGGTTATTTGCGAAATAAACTTTTTGTCTTTCTTCAAGACTCATGTTAGCAGTCTGCCTATCTTCAATAAGCTTGTACCCACCAACAGCAACTGCACCTCCAATAAATGCAGCAAGAAGAGTTACGCCTATTTTTTTCATACTATTAATTTTCCTCTCGTGTGTTTTGTGCTTCAAATTTAATACCAGTAAAACGGATTCTGCAATTTACAGGTATGGTAAGTTTTGTTAAAAATTGTTAAACCACAGTTAAAAAGATAGCCGAGCACCAGCAGATATTACAATTTTATGTACCGCAGGTACTGCAAAATTCCTTCCACAATTTGTAATCTTGCATTACGGATGAAAGTACATTTTTATAAATATCAGGGTGCAGGTAACGATTTTATTTTGATTGATAATAGGCACCTGGGTTTAAACCACCAAAATCCTTCATTGATAGCGGGTCTTTGCGATCGCCGCTTTGGTATTGGAGGGGATGGTTTAATGCTTCTGCAGAACAAAGAAGGTTTTGACTTCGAAATGGTCTACTACAATTCGGACGGCCAGCCTAGCAGTATGTGTGGTAACGGCGGAAGATGCATAGTAGCATTTGCAAAGCATCTGGAGATTTTTGAAAAGGAAACTAACTTTTTGGCAGTTGATGGGCCTCATTATGCCACAATTTCCGAAGAGGGCAACTGGGTCAGTCTTCAAATGATCAACGTGGAAAAAATTGAGCGCGACGGAGAAGCATTTGTATTAAACACAGGTTCTCCGCACTATGTAAGCTGTACCAGCAACCTCAGGGATAAAAATGTTTTTGCTGATGGCCGGGTGATAAGATACAACGAACGGTATGCGAAAGAGGGGATCAATATCAACTTTGTTGAGGATTTTGGAGATCATTATTTTGTAAGGACCTATGAGCGGGGGGTAGAAGATGAAACTTACGCCTGTGGGACAGGGGTGACAGCGGTTGCATTAGCTATGGCAAAAATGAAAGGACAAAAAGGAGCTGTGAGCACGCCGGTGAAGGTTTTGGGAGGAGACATTAACATTCGCTTCAACTACGATGGTCAGAAATTCTCAGATATTTTTCTGGAAGGACCAGCAACGTATGTATTCGAGGGGGATATTGATATTTAATAGCTCCAACTCTCGCTGACGGTTTCGATTAGAAAAAGGGATAAGCAGCTTTGGGCAATTAACCGCTCATTTACTATCTAGTCTAAAAAAACTATTTTCTGATTTTGTTAAAAGAGCTTGTGAAAGCCATGAGCTCTTTATAATTGTCATCCACCCCAATTTTTAAAAACACATACTTTTTCCTTGCTGTAAAAAACCTACTTTTGCAGCTCTAACCACTAATTTATGCATAGAACACATACCTGCGGTGAATTAAATATCAATGATTTAGGAAAAGAGGTAACTCTTGCCGGATGGGTACAGAAAGCCAGGGATCTGGGTGGAATGACTTTTATTGACATCCGCGACCGTTATGGCATCACTCAGTTGTTGTTTAATATGGATGAGAACGCTGATTTATGTGAGCAGGCTCGCCAGGTATCCCGTGAGTTTGTAATAAAAGTTACAGGCAAAGTTGTAGAGAGAACAAACAAGAACCCTAAGATACCGACAGGGGATGTTGAAATAAAGGTTGCCGCTCTTGAAATCTTAAATGCAGCGAAGCTACCGCCTTTTCTGATCGAGGATGAGACAGATGGCGGTGAAGATCTGCGTATGAAATACCGCTACCTCGATCTACGCAGAAATCCGGTTAGAAATAATTTAGTCTTGCGTCACAAGATGGCGCAGGAAATCCGGAAGTATCTTGATGCCCAAAACTTCATAGAAGTAGAGACTCCTGTTCTTATAAAATCTACTCCGGAAGGAGCCAGAGACTTTGTGGTTCCTAGCAGAATGAATCCAGGCGAGTTTTACGCTCTTCCTCAATCGCCCCAAACCTTCAAGCAATTGCTGATGGTATCCGGCTTTGACCGTTATTTTCAAATTGTGAAGTGTTTCAGGGATGAGGATCTGAGAGCTGACCGCCAGCCGGAATTCACACAGATAGACTGTGAGATGTCCTTCATTGAGCAGGAAGATATTCTGAATTTGTTTGAGGGGATGACGCGTCACCTATTCAGCACGGTGAAAGGGATACAACTTGAAGAGTTTCCAAGAATGGCTTATAACGACGCTATGCGTTTGTACGGTTCGGATAAGCCTGATACCCGCTTCGGGATGCAGTTTACTGAGCTGAACGATCTGGTGAAAGGCAAAGGTTTCCCGGTGTTTGACGGAGCCGAGTTGGTCGTGGGAATCAATGCACCAGGTTGTGCTGCTTATACCAGGAAGCAAGTGGACGAATTGACCGACTTCATTAAGCGTCCTCAAATCGGAGCTACTGGCCTGGTATATGCCCGTTATAACCCGGATGGATCGCTAAAATCGTCTGTTGACAAATTCTACTCAGAAGACGATCTGAAAAAATGGGCAGAAGCTTTCAAAGCGGAGCCAGGAGACCTGATGCTTATTATGGCCGGTCCTACGGAAAAGGTAAGAAAACAGTTAAATGAGCTCCGTCTTGAAATGGGAAGCCGTTTAGGATTAAAAGATAAAAACAAATTCGCTCCCCTCTGGGTAGTTGATTTCCCTTTGTTGGAGTGGGATGAGGATTCTCAAAGATATCACGCAATGCACCATCCGTTTACTTCGCCTAAACCGGAGGATATTGCACTCCTGGATTCAAAACCAGGGGAGGTTAGGGCAAATGCCTACGATTTGGTTATTAATGGAACTGAGATCGGTGGAGGTTCGATTCGTATTCACGATCGGTCGTTGCAAGCCTTAATGTTCAAGCACCTCGGCTTTAGCGAGGAGGAAGCTCAAAAGCAGTTTGGATTTTTGATGGACGCTTTTGAATATGGTGCTCCTCCACATGGCGGTATTGCATTTGGCTTTGATCGTCTGGTGTCTATTTTTGCAGGCCTGGATTCTATCAGAGACGTTATTGCCTTTCCTAAGAATAATTCTGGTAGAGATGTGATGATTGATTCTCCATCAAGTATTTCTGATGAACAATTGAAGGAATTGAACATCAAAACCACAGTATAGATCTTATTGCAGGAAGGTAAGTATTACCTTTCTGCTTTTCACAGAATTACTTTTATTATTCCTTTCAATTTTGGCATTTCAAGGCAGTTGGTAACTTTTGCCCGTTCCTCGCCTTCGTCACTCCTCACCTGTTCTAAGTCTGTAAAGCCAACTACCAATAAAGCCGGGATTAGTAGTATTAAAAATGGTGACGCTAAGTTAAATTGCTTTTTCATGTCGTTTAAGTTTTAATTACTCAAATCAACGACATGTGAGGACAGAGAAAAAATGGATTAGACTAAAATAACAAGTTTCTAGATAAACGGCCTTGCAAAGCGATCAAACCTTTTTTTAATCCCTTACCAGTTGGTCGATAAAAAGAGCCCGTTCGTCGAAGCAGGGGGTTGTCCAGCTTTACTGTTATTTTACAATTAGCTCTGTATCAAGTACTTTTGTCTCGAATTCAGTCACAGGATATTTACTTTCAATTAGCTGGATTAACAGCTGTGTTGCTGCCTGTCCAATTTCGAACGCTGGTTGCCTGACGGCTGTAATAGAAGGACTGAACAAATCGACAACGTTAGAATTAGTGAATCCAGCGATCGTGATATTGCGGGCATAATCTGGATCTGCTCTTTTAACCGATTTTAAGAAGCCGGTACTTAATCTATCCTGGGCAATAAAAATAGCATCAGGCCTTTCAGGCAAATCGAGCAGCTCTTTTACCAACTGGTCTACTTCTTCTTTTCGCATTCCGCCATACTCGCTGTATTTTACATGCTTTTCTTCGAACGGGAGACCGTGTTTCTGCAATGCCCCCTTATACCCCTCCAATCGCTCTTTGGTAATGGAAAGGTGCGCCGCATTAGTAAAATGGGCTATTCGTTTATGGCCAAGGTTGATTAAATATTCAGTCGCTTCGTGGGCGCCTTTAATATTATTGGCAATAACCTTATGTGTTTGAATCTCTGACGACACCCGATCGAAAAATACTATCGGTAATCCTTTCGCATGAAGTTCTTTGAGGTAAGAGATATCTGAACTACCAGCAGAAAGCGAAATAAGCAATCCATCTACAGACCGCGAAGCCAAATGCTGGACGTTTATAATTTCTCGCTCGTACGACTCATTACTTTGAGTGATGATGACGTGATATCCTGCTCCGTATGCAATCGACTCAATTCCGTTGATAGCCTGAGAAAAGAAACTGTTAGCAATTTCACAAACCACCACTCCAATAGAGTGGCTTCTCCTTTCCTTTAAGCTTAAAGCTATTGGGTTCGGTTTGTAATTGATTTTCTTTGCATAATCAAGAACGATCTTTTTAGTCTCCTCACTTATTTCATACCCGCCTCTCAGTGCTCTTGATACAGTTGAAGTAGAAAGTCCTAGCGCTTTTGCTATGTCTTTTATAGTAATTGTTTCAAACTTCATTGCAGGTTGTAAACATCCGAAAGTAATAAAAATTACACTTAGTCTCTATAGCTTTCTATAACGGGTGGTCAAATTAATATTGTGATGATTAACATGTTGGGAAGCGAAAACAAGGGTTAATGGCTTTATTATGACGGCAATAGAAATGAGAAAAGCCAGCTACTGCTGGTTTCAACTTAAGCCAAAACTTTCTTATTCATTTGCTGCTTTTTCCAAGAGTCGCTAAGATCCCTCCATCTTTGTAGGATATAGGCCACTGACAAACTCAGACGCTTTTGCTGTAGGACTGGGACTGATAATGAACTTAGAAAAGTACTGCACCGAGACATTCACTCTTTATATTGAATTGAGCTTTACCCATTCAGTAGCCACATTCCGGCAAGCATTCTTAGTCCACTTTTGCAGCAGCATACGCACTCATCTTTCCCTATTCAGCTCACTTATCATGGAGCTGATATTATTGTTTCGCCAGCTTTCCGTTTTAATAGGCATCTCGCTACTTGCTTTGAGATGATGGAGAGGCTCGTTAAATAATTGGTATCGTTTAACTAAAATGTTGATCGTGTGCCTTTTTGTAAAAAGGTTGGTACTCCTCGCAAATAAAACTTTCTTTGCTTCTGAAATTTTTGTGTAGAAACACTAATTTGCGGTCGATTATATCGCCAATTAAACATTTATGAGTACTTCATCTTTATTTAGCTTAGAAGGCAAGGTAGCTCTTGTCACCGGTTGCAACCGTGGAATAGGAAAGGCTATGGCTGAGGCTTTAGCGGAGGCGGGTGCTGATATTATTGGTGTCTCATCTTCAATCGCGTTAAGCGGAAGTGAAGTAGAGCTGGCAGTTCGGGCATTAGGAAGAGAGTTTAAAGCCTATCAATGTGATTTTAACGACCGGGAGTCTGTAAAAAACTTCTTGGGAACGGTACTGGCTGAAAACGAAAGAATAGATATTTTGGTTAACAATGCTGGGACTATTTTGCGACAACCTGCTGCTGAGCACCCAGACGACTATTGGTACAAGGTTATTGAGATTAACCTCAATAGTCAGTTTCTTATTACTAGAGATATCGGCGCAAAAATGCTTGCACAGGGTTCCGGGAAAATCATCTTTACCGCATCGCTGCTGACCTTCCAGGGAGGAGTAAATGTTCCCGGTTATGCAGCCAGTAAAGGCGCCATCGGAAGTTTGGTGAAAGCTTTTTCAAATGAGTGGGCTTCAAAAGGCGTAAATGTGAACGCAATTGCTCCAGGCTATATCTCTACAGATAATACCGAGGCATTAAGAAACGATCCGGTTAGAAGCAAATCTATCCTTGACCGTATACCTTCCGGCAGATGGGGTGAGCCTGAGGACTTTAAGGGCCCTATCGTCTTCCTTGCATCGAAAGCGAGTGACTATGTCAACGGAACGATTTTGACAGTAGATGGTGGTTGGATGGGACGCTAATTAAATTTTACAATAAACAAAAGATATTAAGATGATAATGAATCAACGCTATGCCCAGGGCCCAAATGAAGTAGCCGCCCTGAAAACAGCAGAGCTTCGTGAGAATTTTCTTATTGAAGATTTGATGCAGGCAGATCAATTTAACTTTACATATTCTCATTACGACAGAGCAATTATTGGGAGCGTAGCTCCTGTAGCAGAAGTGCTCGAGCTTCCTACTTATGAGAACCTTCGTTCTGACTATTTTCTGGAAAGACGGGAGCTGGGAATTATTAACGTCGGAGGAGATGGCGAAGTGATCGTAGATGGGACCACTTACCAGGTATCAAAACTTGACGCCGTATATGCAGGAAAAGGATGCAAATCAGTAAGCTTTAAGAGTGTTTCTGCTGAGAATCCGGCGAAATTTTTCCTTTATTCTGTGCCTGCTCATCACTCCTATCCGCACCGTTTGATGAAAAAGGAAGACGCTTCTCCTCTAGAAATTGGAAGCAAAGAAACTGCGAATGAGCGTACGGTTTACAAGTATATTCATTTGGAGGGAATTCAAAGCTGCCAGATGGTGATGGGACTAACCATCTTAAAACCAGGTAGCGTGTGGAATACTATGCCTTCACACGTGCATGATCGCAGGATGGAGTCGTACTTTTATTTTGATGTACCGGACGGACAAGTGGTATTTCACATGATGGGGCAGCCGCAGGAAACCCGTCACCTGGTCGTTCAAAACCACCAGGCAATCATTTCGCCACCGTGGTCTATTCATTCTGGCGGCGGAACCTCAAATTACGGATTCATCTGGGCAATGGCCGGGGAAAACCTGGTTTACACCGACATGGATACTTTTCCAATCAATGAATTAAGATAAAGTAAAAAGCCCCCTTCGCCAAGGGGGCTTTTTAGTACATGGGCAGCCAGAATTGCCTGGTAAACTTCCCTTGATCTCGTGCAACCAGGCCTCATGTGAATTCTGCGTTTTGGTTCCCGGAACAGTTTTTCTCAGATACTTATTCAATCAGCGATGTCCCTGCCTTGCCTACAGGTAGGAGAATTTACTTTTTGTTTGTCATTTCTCTCATTTTCTCCTTAAGTTTAACATTTCTTTAATGCTAGCTTTTTTTATTTTCCAAGCATTTACCAATGTTGAGAGTTGATAGTTCAAAGCCTTGTAAAATTGTCTATTCATTATGTTATCATGAATACTTAGGGTATCTGATTGAGCCTCATGTAGTTCAATTGAATCCTGATGGCGATTTTTCGCTTACCTATCAGCGTCTTTTTTCCACCACAGCTAAAGAGTTTAGCGGAATTTTGAAAGAGGACGACCTGAAGTTGATCAAGTTGCTGGAGGAGACTGAGCAGGGCAACATTATAAAGCGGTACTACAAGAAGCCTGTTCGCCCCATTGAATATTTTACTAAGGTTTTTGATCAAAAGCTATTTGAAGTGATCAGGCCGAAGATTGAGAAAAAGATGGTTGAAGCTCTCGCTCTTCTATCCGGAAAAGATTTCTTTATGATGAGTAAGGAGGGCTGGCCGGTCGAAAAGCGACTTACCCTCGCTACAGAGCCAGCATCAGTGTTGTTTCATTTCAGACGTAACGAGGAGGAGACAAGGTATTTCCCTACTATCAAGTATCAGGGCATAAGGATCGAGTTTATGTTTAGAGATGCGCAGATCGTTTGCAATAGTCCTGCACGGCTGCTGTTAGACGATGTTCTCTACCATTTCGAGGGAGATATTGAAGGAAAGAAACTACAGCCTTTCCTCAATAAGCGATACATCTCGATCCCTAAGTCGTCAGAAAAAACGTATTTCGAGAAATTTGTAGCTCCTCTTATCGAGAAGCATCATGTGTATGCGGAAGGCTTTGAAATAAACACCGAGAGGTTTGAGGCTAAACCGATTTTGAAGGTCGTGTATGTGCCGGGGGGTGTTTCTCAGCTCCAGCTTTATTTCCGTTATGGGGAGTATGTGTTTGCTGCGGGGAGTGATAAAAAGGTTTCCGTGAGAATGGAGAAAAATGGGGACACTTATCTTTTCCATCGGATAAAACGTTCCCTGAGTTGGGAGACTGGTAAGTTAGAGGAGCTTAAATCAATGGGTCTAACCTCTGTAAACTCTCTATTCGTGAACCTGGAGGTGCGGGAAAAGCCAGCAGAAGAGGCCGATAGTTCTTTCTCCATTATTGATTGGCTAAACGAGCATCATCAGGTGCTACTCGAAAAGGGTTATGAAATAGAGCAGCCCGAAGGAGGAAAACGATTCTTATTTGGTACCAGCAAAGTGGATTTGGAGTTTAGGGAGGATAACGATTGGTTTGATCTTCGTGCTGTCGTGTATTTCGGGCCTTACAGAATTCCTTTCATTGATCTTAAACATCATATTTTAAACCGGATAAAAGAATTTACACTCCCTTCCGGCGAAATTGCAGTTATCCCCGAGAGCTGGTTCTCGCAATACGGTAATTTGTTGAATTTTACTGAAAATGACGGATCGCAACTTCGCTTGAAGAAACACCACATTGGACTAATTTCAGATTTTGCAGAAAGCGACCTCGCTGGTGTAACACTGGATCGGAAGCTGCAGAAGCTCACCGATTTTCAGCAGATTGAAGAGGCGACGCTTCCGGTGAATTTTCATGGCCGGCTCCGGTCATATCAAAGGGCCGGTTATAACTGGTTTCATTTCCTAAGGAAATACAACTTTGGAGGCTGCTTGGCCGATGATATGGGTTTGGGAAAAACGGTGCAGACCCTCGCATTACTTCAAAAGATCAAAGAGGAAAGCAAGGAAAAAGGTGCGAGCTGTACCTCGCTCATTATTATGCCTACTTCCCTCATTTATAACTGGCTGAATGAAGCAGAAAAGTTTGCACCTGATCTGAAAATTTTGGTGCATACAGGAAGTTTCAGGAATAAGGATGCAGAGCGATTTATGAATTTCGATGTCGTTTTTACAACTTACGGAGTTACCCGTGTAGATGTAGACATCTTAAAAAGTCTTTTCTTCCATTATATCATTCTCGACGAAAGTCAAAACATAAAAAACCCAGCCTCGAAGGCTTATAAGGCTGTCAAAGAATTGAAGTCGCAGCATAAGCTGATTCTTAGTGGTACCCCTGTAGAAAATACTGTCAATGATTTGTGGACGCAAATGTCGTTCATAAACCCGGGACTACTGGGTAATCAGCACTTCTTTCAGAATGATTTCGTAACACCAATAGAAAAAAAGAAGGACGAAGAAAAATCAAAACGCCTGCAGGCCCTGATCAAGCCTTTTGTTCTACGTAGAACAAAATCGCAGGTAGCGAAGGAGCTGCCGCAAAAAACGGAGCAGTTATTCTACTGTAAGATGAGTGAGGAGCAGGCGGAGTACTACGAAAAGGTGAAATCAGAGTATCGAAATGATTTATTACGGTCGCTGGAAGACGGTACTTTCATAAAGTCTCAAATTCAGGTATTACAAGGATTGACAAAGCTGCGACAGATCGCGAACCACCCGGAGATGATTGACGACGCATATGAAGGAGAGTCAGGGAAGTTTGAAAACGTGATTCATGCCCTGCAAAGTGTTTTGGCGGAAGGTCATAAAGTCCTGGTCTTCTCTCAATTTGTGAAGCAGCTGGATATCTACCGGCGATATTTAGACAGAGAAGGTGTACGATACTCTTATCTGGACGGCGCTACTCAAAACCGGGGAGAGGTGGTAAAGGAGTTTCAGTCTGATGAGGATATTAAAATATTTCTGATATCACTTAAAGCGGGCGGCGTAGGCCTGAATTTAACTGAGGCAGATTATGTGTTCATGTTAGACCCTTGGTGGAATCCGGCTGTTGAACAGCAGGCAGTGGATCGGACGCATCGGATTGGCCAAACGAAAAACGTCTTCATCTACAAGTTTATCACGAAAGACTCGGTAGAGGAGAAAATTCTTGCGCTGCAGAACCGGAAGCGCTTTGTAGCTGAATCATTAATTACTACGGAAGAAAGTTTTGTTAAGTCGCTTACGGCGGATGATATCAGGGAGATTCTGAACTAATGTCCAGATAGGACATGTATTCTTCTCGGGAAATAAACTCAGCCCCCATACTTTCGAGATGCTCCGTGTGAAGCTGGCAATCAATAAGCGTATATTTTTTTTGCTGACATAAGGCAATTAAGGCGATTTTGGAAGCGTTAGAAGCAGTGCTAAACATGCTTTCGCCGCAAAAGACGTTCCCAATTACGACGCCGTACAACCCACCTACCAATCTTTCATCTTGCCAAACCTCTACGGAATGCGCGTGCTTAAGTTGATGGAGCTTGTTGTACGCTTCCTGCATTTCGGGCACAATCCAGGTTCCTGGCTGATCTTTTCTCTCGGTTTGGGCGCAGGCAGCAATCACCTGCTCGAACGCCTGATTTTCGCTAATCTGAAATTTACCGGATCTTAATACCTGCCTGGTGCTCTTGCTAATTTTTAATTTTTGGGGAAACAAGACAAAACGTTGATGCGGAGAGTACCATAAGATAGGTGTCTCTTCCGAGTACCAGGGAAAAATGCCCTGGCGATAGGCTGAAAGTAAACGCTGCGGACTTAAATCTCCGCCTACTGCTAGCAGGCCATCCTCTTCAGCTAGTTCAGCAGGCGGAAATGTTATGTCTTTTTCGTCAAGCCGGAATATCACATTTGCAAAGTTAGCCCTTCTTGCGGATTACCAGCTTTTTCGTCATGGATTTTGCAATCTCGTCCATGAATTGTTGCATCTCTCCGTATTTGTTAGCTGGGATAACATGGGTCTTAAGCTCAAATGTACTGTTATTAACCACTTCGTTTTTATCCTTATCATAAGTGTATTTTACCTGATAGGACCCAAATGAAAATCTTAAGTTTACATCTGGCGGCAGAGATTCAAGTTCAAGAACGGGTGGAAGCTGATAGGTCGTTTTGTTTGTCTTCAGCATTGGGTGATCAAAGTAAAAGTCCGATTTACGAACTTCAGCTGCTGGAAAAGTATCGTTCCAAAGATCGAAAATAGTCGGCTTGAAGAACAATTTGTTACCCGCGCTAAACTCACTCAGTTTTTCATACTCCATGTTCAGCTCCAGCTCTTTTAAACCTTCTTTGTCACTGTTTTGCTTATAGTCAAAAATATCGGGTTGCTTCAGATTCAGTGTGTTAATCACTGCTTTTTTTTGATCGTCGAGCTTCTCGTAAGAAATGCCAATAAACCTGTCCCGAAAAGCACCCGAAGTGGCAAGCCTTACCTTCGCTTTGGCTAATCCATCAGGTTCTATGTTGATGTTTACCTCACTCGTAAATTTGTTATCTTCTGCTTTACTCTTAGGCGTGTTGATCAGCCTTCCCCCATTCTCAGTGACAATGAGTGCATTTCTGTTTTCAGTGAACGTGCCTAATTTCCCGAAAGCAGCTGTATTGCTGGTGCACTCTACCCAGGTAGTGTCATTTTTGAAGGGTATACAAAGTACAACATGATTAAATGGACTATTTACAAAGGTTTCATCTGCTCCTTCTTCGTTTTCTCCTGCTCGAATGATCGCATAGTAAGAAGGGATGTCTACCGCCTTTAACAGCGCATGCATGTAGTTGGAGAGCGCTTTACAATCCCCGTATTTTTTCTGATCAACGAAGCTTGCCGGGAAAGGTCTCCATCCTCCTATACCTAACTGAATGCCCACATAGCGAACGTTTTTCTGCATGTACTCGTAAAGAAATTTAGCTTTCTCTTTGTCCGTGTTCAAATGCCCAACCATCTGTTTCAGCTCTGCTACCCGGGCAGGAGGGAGTTCTGTTAGTCCTTTATTCAGTTCCTGCTGCCAGGCGCCAAAGCCTTTCCAACTGCTAAAGTCCGCCTTAATATCACCAAAGATTACGCTGTTGGTGGCAAATGTGATTTTCGGTAACACCTGCCACTTTAACGCATGTTTTTCAAGTTTAACAGCCTTCAAATTTTTCACTTCCCACTTATACACCTCCAGTCCCTCTTCTACTGTTTTCTGTGGATTTAGGGCGATATTTTTCGCTTTGTATCTGAATCCTACAGCTGGGTTTACGCTTACTTTGCAATGAGCTTCTTGTACCGAATTTTCCGGGTCTTGAATATTCCAGTCTGATAGGTCAAGATAGCCGTTGTTATAAACGTATTCGAATTGAACTTCGACAGTAACGGGATACGAAGCGACTGTGTGGTTTAAATATAATACCCTGTCGTCTGATACCAGCGTCATTCCACCGTCCGAGGCAGAATGGTCAACCATATCGCTCTTTTTATATTTTTTGATGGGACTACCGGTTGCGTCATAGACCGTCATCGTGGGTCGGTTTACACTGGTCATTTTATCGTATCCCAGTACCAAAGCCGCTTCCCGCTCCGCTTTTTCATTTAGCAGCGTAGTGATGTAATGGTATTTAACCGAGGCTTTTCCGGGAGCCTCTACTACGGTTTCATGGTTGAAGTAGCGGGTCACATAGTTCGCGTCCTTCTTCAGTTCTTCAGGAATTGCGGACGCCAGATAATATTCGGGCGGGATAGTAGTCTTTTGACCATAAGAGCCGAACGACGCTAACAAAAGTACTGTCGTGATTGAAAGTTGTAAAAGCGTCTTCATCTTAAGATTTTTTCAAGACCACCTGCTCATTTAACATTTCCAGCATCTGTTTATAAAACTGACGCAGCATGGGATACTCGTCTGTGGTGTAAACGGACTTTTTGAAGTCAATTGAGTATCTAACAGAGATCTGCCCCTCTGCTTCTGCCACAACGCGCTGGAAAACGATGCTTTTGTCGGGCATTACAAAATTTATATTTGGAGGAAGCCCTTCAGCCTTAAAGCCAGCAGGGATTTTGAAACTGCCAACCAGCGAGACTCTGTTATTATAACCGAAATCAATAGTGGTTACTCTGTTTTCACTTAAAAAAGGATTTTTTGTAACGTTGGTAAAGAGATTAGGATTGAAGTAAATATAAGTGCCGTCCGACCCTGTTAATTCCAGATCGAAGTCTAGCGTTTCGCTTAGTTGTACTGAATCAACATCTGCACCTTCTAGTTGTAAGGCCTTAATTTTTAGACCGTTGTTGCTGGTGGTGAACCTCTCCTTCAATTTCTCCTCGCCATCTTTTTTGAATGTTTCGAGTTCATGCAGCTTATTGTAGCCGAAACACGCTACTTGTGCTTTTCCTGCGAGTTTACCTTCAGGCTTGATTTCTGCTGTTAAAAAAACGCTTTTTCTTGAAGCAACACTGCTCGTCAGGGATACCGTTTCTCCAGACTTTGTCTCCCGATCAACATAAAAGCCGTAGGAATTGAGGAAATTCTCCGGGTAGATATTATAACTGTTGTATTTCTCGCTCGCATCTAACACGTAAGATTTTAGGCTATCCACCGGGATGTAAACAACAGTTCGGTCAAACTGATACAGGGACGGAAAAGCTATGTTCACTTTGCCATTGTCCCGGGTGCTTACCAGCATCGGATAGGTATTGGGAACTCCCGATTGTTTTAGCAGGCGGTAAAGGATAAGGTTGATTTCGGTGGCAGTTCCTACCTTCTTTTCCCATGCTTTGTTCGTCCCATTTATAGTATAGTACCTGTCCAGGCCGTTTTGTTTCATGTTGTTTTTTACTTCGTTAAACAGATATTTAATCTTCTCATCGTCAGTTTTCAGAAGCTTTGCCTTGCTGATTAAAACTTCTTCATCTGATATTTTTTTCTTCAGCTGTAAACCGAAATCTTCGTCTTCAAGCAACTCCTCGGCAACCTTTTTCCATGTATCGTTGAAACTTTTTACAAATCCCCCAATAGGTTTGATCATAACAAGCTGATGAATCACTGATTCCAGGTTGTCGAAGCGAGAGGTCATGAAGGGTTCCGTGGGAAGTGAGGGGACATCTTTCATTGCATACAGATGCGTATCTAATGAGTATCCTGTACGGGTTTCAGACGACTTTTTGTTTTTTGCAAAAGGATATTTCACACGAAAATGAGGACGGAAGACCAGCATCTCGGGGATAGCTGTTTTTAACTCGCTATACCTGCTTGGAATGTCAGACTGGAAGAACCAGGTAGGAATGTACCCGCCGTTGCTTCTTTTATATTTAAACTCCAGAATTGATCCATCCTGAACATTAGGAAAAGAAAATACGAGAGCTGATCGGCTCTTATCCACCACTTCGGTAAAGATCTGTTTCTTATCAACCTTAGTGATCACCGGTTTGCCGCCCTCATAGTTTATGGTTTGGGCACTAACATCGATGATTTTCTCAAAGCTGTAGAACTCGATGCGAATGTTGCCTTCATCCTTGGCCTTCTGATTGAATATTTTGATACGCTTGTGGTGTGCAAGTACCACATCAAACTGGTGGTCAAAATACAAGTCGCCCTGATCAAAGAGAACCATCGCATTCGCGTCTTTCTCGAAAGGGCACTCTTTCAATTCCAGGTCGGCCACGTCGACCTTGCCAAAAGATTGAACTTCATTTTGTGAATACGCCAGGAGGGGGCCGACGAAAAGAATTATCGTGGCCAGAAGAAATCTGTTCATTTTATGATAATGATAAGGTGAAAGCTAAAAGTAAAAATATTTGATGATTTCTACATGACAATTAAACCTTTTTCCTTGCACCCCGTCTCACAACAAAATAAATACAATGCTTACCCCTTATCAAACCAAGCTCAAACATCTTCATTCACGGGCCGGCTTCGGCATTAGTTTCGAGAATCTTACCAAAAATAGAAATGGGAACATCCATCAGGAAGTCAAGGAAATCTTCAAGGCCTCTGCTGCCTTTAGCCCCATACAACTAGGTTCAGAGGAGGTTTATACGAAGGATTTAAGGACGTTGTCTGAAGAAGAAAGACGGATGGCCTTACGACAAGCACGAGAGGGAGTGCGACTTTTGAATACAACCTGGTTGAAAAAGATGGCTAGTGCCCCTGAACAACTGAGGGAAAAGATGACGCTTTTTTGGCATGGACACTTTGCTTGCCGATCCCAAAATCCCATTTTTTTGGAGCAGCTTAACAACATTCACCGAAAGCATGCGCTGGGAAACTTTAGGGAAATGGTGTTAGAAGTTGCTAAAGCTCCGGCGATGCTTCAATTTTTGAATAATCAGCAAAACCGTAAAGGGCATCCCAATGAGAACTTTGCCAGAGAACTTATGGAGTTGTTTACTATTGGGAGAGGAAATTATACGGAGGACGACGTGAAAGAATCCGCCAGGGCTTTCACGGGATGGTCGTTCAACAGAGAAGGGAAATTTCAGTTTAGGCCCTCTGTTCACGACGCGGGTGAGAAGGTGTTTTTGGGCAAGCAAGGAAACTTTGGTGGAGAGGAAATTATAGATATCCTGCTGCAGCAACCTAAAACAGCGGAATCGATTGCTGGAAAAGTTTACATCTATCTTGTGAATGATGAGCCCGATCGGGAGCTTATAAGAGAATTAGGAAGGTACTTCTATAAAGAGAATTACGAGATAGGTAAACTAGTGTCCCACATATTGACTAGCCCTTGGTTTTACGAGGTAAAAAACCAGGGCGGGAAGATTAAATCGCCCGCTGAACTACTAACCGGTCTGACCCGCACGTTTAACATTAAATACGAGAATGACAGGATTTTGCTTCAGCTGCAGAACGCTCTGGGGCAGACGCTGTTCTATCCACCAAATGTTGCCGGTTGGCCCGGAGGCAGAAATTGGATCGATAGCTCTTCGCTGATGCTGCGACTAAAAATTCCTTCATTGATTCTCAACGAGGGTGAAATTGACTTTTCTGGCAAGCCGGATCCTGAGGATGAGGCAGAGATAGCGATGAATCGGTTGCAGCGAACTGTGGTGAGACGTCGTGTAGCCGCCAAGGTGGGATGGGAGAAATTTAGCCAGCAATTTAGCACAAATACTCCACCCGACTTGCTTGCCGCCTATTTGCTACAAGTCCCACCTAGTAGCAAAGCTATGAAGATCATCACTTCATCAACAGATCTGAAAGAAGCTGTAATTCAACTTGCAAGTACCCCTGAATTCCAATTAATATAATAGAAAATGAAACGAAGAGATTTTCTGAAAAATACGGCCCTGGCATCTGGAGCCTATCTTATTCCCTCTTTTTTAAAACCACTGGAAGCCCTGGCTACCAGTCAACTTTCGGGATATAAGAATTTGGTGGTTGTGCAACTTTCGGGGGGGAATGATGGATTGAATACGGTAGTTCCCTTCGGAATGGATGCCTACTATCAAAAACGGAAGACCATTGCCCTACCTCAAAACCAATTGATAAAGTTGAACGAAATTCAGGGACTTAATCCTAATATGACTGCTTTGCGAGAAGTTTACGATCAGGGTTGGATGTCAGTTCTTAATAGTGTGGGTTACCCTAATCCCGATAGGTCTCATTTCCGTTCTATGGACATCTGGCATTCGGCGAGTGACTCGAGCGAATACCTGACCACAGGATGGATTGGAAGATATCTCGATTCAAATTGTCAAACCTGTAAAGATCCGCATACTGCGGTAGAAGTAGATGATACACTATCTCTTGCATTAAAAGGACAGCTGCGGAAGGGAATCGCGGTGAAAGACCCCCAGCAGCTATTTCGAAACACGAGGGAGCCATTTTTTAAAGAACTGATTAAAGCTCAAGATGATCACCTTAACGAAGATAACCTGGGGTACCTGTACAAAACGATGATCGAAACGCAGTCTTCAGCGAGTTACATTCAGGAGCGGTCAAAAACGTATCGCAGTACTATAGAGTATCCACAAACTGCTTTCGCTAATCAGCTGAAAACTGTTTCCCAGTTTATTAACAGTGGTTTAAATACACGCGTGTATTACGTTTCATTAAGTGGCTTTGATACTCATACAGGGCAACTGGGTCAGCAGGGGAGGTTGTTAAAGCAGTACAGCGAAGCGATGGCTTGCTTTATCAAGGAACTGAAGGGCACTGGCAAGCTAGACGACACCCTCGTTTTGACTTTCTCGGAATTTGGACGCAGAGTGGAGCAGAACGCAAGCAACGGAACCGACCACGGAACAGCGAACAACCTTTTCATCTTTGGAGGAAAACTAAAAAAGCCGGGGATTTACAACGAAGCACCCGATCTTACTAATCTTGAAAATGGAGATTTAAGATATAAAATTGACTTTAGGGAAGTGTACGCGACCGTACTTGATAAATGGTTAGATGTAGAGGATAACGGAATCCTCAATAAGAAATTTTCAGGCTTGCATTTTATTTAGTTTTAGTTTACCGGGGTGGCGTCCTGTCATCCCGGTTTTTTAGTTGCAGCGTTCCTCAAGCAATTTATCGGCCTTATTGCTGCCTAAGTTTTTGACAAAATTTAAGTCTTCACAAGCACTTTCTCTATCTCCCTGCTTCAACTTCTGCTGCGCTTGTCGAATCATCCTGTCAATAAATCGTTCATTGTAGCCCAGCTGCTCCTTTAAGTTGAGTATATGCTGTTCTTCGCTACCTGCGGGCTTTCCTGCCGACCGCTTCGCATAGTAATTTGTAATTGCGTTTGTTAAGTCTTCCCGGGCTTTATACGTGGCTATCGCTTCCCGGATATCATCAGAAGTTCGTTCATCACAATTATATTCACGTAATGAAAAGTTTATAGGAAGGGTAAGATATTGAGTAGTGTCAAATGACGAAGGCACTAGCCATCTACCAGAAGTGAGGCGGATGATGCGCAGCGCCTCATCATCCAAATCAGTACCAAAACCTTTTTCTATTTTCGAATCTACAATTCTTCCTGCCTTGTTTAACTGAAAACTTACTTGGACAGTCCCTTGCAGGCAGTTTTGCCGCGAGTACTCAGGATAAATAATACTGCGCGAGATAAAGGCGTCCAAATTCTTCTGGCCTCCCTTGAAGCTAGGAGTATCGCTACTTATAAAAACCGTAGCGAGAAGTAGCCAAAAACTTGTTAGCCAGTTCAACATCATATAGCAAGATACTGAATAACAGTGGATTTATTCAAATGTGTGACAAAGAATAATATTCGGGTCGGGGCTGTTTTTGAGGTATTGCTCTCGTTCAGAAAATTTGCAAACTCCGGGATAGTCTCCTTTCAACCCTTGCATATCTTGAATAAGTTGAAAATGAAGATGAGGTGGCCAACCGCCATTTTCAGAAGCATCTCCCAATTCAGCCAGCTTTGATCCGGCTTCGAAAAGTAGTCCTTCCTGAAGTCCTGCAATAGACGCCAGGCTGAGGTGGCCATAAAGAGTGTAAAAACAGGTTTCCGGATACCGGTGTTCCAAAATGATAGTAGCTCCGTAATCGCCAAAATTATCGTTGAAGTTGAAGCTGTGTACAAAGCCATCAATAGGAGTGTAAATGGTAGTTGCCACGGGGCCCCAGATATCTGCCCCTAAATGCAACCTTCTTGGCTCATTCGCAGTGTCGAACAATTCGCTTCGTCTGTAAATAGTTCGATGCTCATTGTAGCCACCAACTCCGTACCTGCAGGCGGCTTTTTGTAATTCGCTCTTTACCCAGTCTGTAAAGAGCGGTGTATCTGCCAGCAACTCCGAATTCAAATTCTTATTGGCGCCAGTAAAATCAAGGGGAAGTACTTTGTCCTTCGTTTTATCAAACTCTACCACTTTGCTGATCTTGGTATCAGTAAGTAGCAGAGCAATTTTAGAGTTACTTTTCAAATCCTAATTTTATTCTTCGGAATCCGGTTGTCTCGGTTCTTTACTTATCTTATCAAAAATTTTGTCCATCCGCTCTACGTATTCGTTCGTATCGTCTACGAAGAACTCCAGCTGAGGAACAATGCGAGCCTGATCTTTTATTCTGCTTCCTAGCTTGTAACGAATCTCGCTCGCATGTGCTTTTATAGTATTGAGGGATTGAGCTGTATTCTGATTGTTGAAAAAGCTAAGGAAAACCCGTGCTATTGCTAAATCTGGTGTTACTCTTACTTTCGTGATTGTTACCAGGGTATTCGGTAAATAATTCATCCCTTCCCTTTGGAAGATTGCTGCAAGGTCTTTTTGTATTACTCCTGCAAATTTCTGCTGACGTTTGGATTCCATAACGAAGGTTGTTTTAGTATGATCAGACTGGTTCTGATAGTTTGTTTTTTTGCTGCGATGACTCCTAGTCTTCGTTCTCCATGTCGATATCCGGATAAAGTAGCTTATCGTATGGGTAGCGTTGCTGATGTATCGCTTTTACTTTTCCGTAGAGTAGCTCTCTAAACTCTTCCACATTGTCCTTATTCAAGGCGGAAATAAATACAGCCGGACTGTTATGTTTACTCATCCAGGTGTTTTTAAAATCCTCAAGGGTAATAACTCTTCCGCTTTCATGGTCTTCTGGTTTGAAAGCGTCAATTTTGTTGAAGACGGTAATGATCTCTTTGTCAACCGCACCCAGATCCTTCAACGTATCATTCACCGTTCGAATATGATCTTCGAAATTAGGGTGAGAAATATCTACAACATGAATCAAAATATCTGCTTCTCTTACTTCATCCAGGGTAGATTTAAAACACTCTACCAGGTGATGCGGCAATTTCCGGATAAAACCGACGGTGTCTGAAAGAAGGAAGGGCAGGTTTTCTATGACTACTTTGCGTACGGTAGTATCCAGCGTCGCAAATAGTTTATTTTCTGCAAAAACCTCCGATTTCGAGATCATATTCATGATCGTTGATTTTCCGACGTTGGTGTATCCCACTAACGCCGTCCTAACCAGCTGGCCGCGATTTTTCCGTTGAGTCGCATTCTGTTTATCGATCAGCTTTAGCCGTTCTTTTAGGAGGGAAATCTTGTCGGTAATAATCCGGCGGTCGGTCTCGATCTGACTTTCTCCAGGTCCACGCATCCCGATACCCCCTTTTTGTCGCTCCAAGTGAGTCCAAAGACGTGTTAGTCGCGGTAGTAAGTACTGGAGTTGGGCTAATTCTACCTGCGTTTTGGCCTGCGCCGTTTGTGCCCTTCTCGCAAAAATATCCAGGATTAAATTACTTCGGTCCAGTATCTTAATCTTCAACTCGCGTTCGATATTCCGAAGCTGCGAGGGACTAAGTTCGTCGTCGAAAACAACGATGTCAATCTCTTCAGATTCAACGTATGCTTTTATCTCTTCGAGTTTACCTGTTCCCACGAAAGTGGCCCGGTCAGCTCTCTGAAGCTTCTGTGTAAATGTTTTTTCTGTTACTCCGCCTGCGGTGTCTACCAGAAATTCTAACTCTTCCAGATACTCACGCTCCTTTTCTTCAGACTCATCGGGAGTGATGATTCCCACTAAAACGGCCCGCTCGGGCTTAATAGCAGTATCGTAAAATTTCTGTCTTGCCATTCTTTTTTAACAACTAATATGAGTATCTGATTTGTTAAAGGTTAAAATGAGATCGGATTATTTCAACTGTGCTACAAACTGTTGAATAGCTGCCCCCGGATCCTTTTCTCTCATAAAATTTTCCCCGATCAAAAATCCATTGAATCCGGCTTTTTTGAGGTCTTTAATAGTTGCCGGGTTACTAATTCCACTCTCTGAAATCTTTAAAAATTGATCCGGAATCAAATTCACCAGATCGTAAGAGTGTTGCAGGGAGACGGAGAAGTCTGCCAGATTTCGATTATTTACACCAATTGCATCCAAGTCATCGCAGATAGTGTGCTCCAATTCAGCAGCATTGTGCACTTCCAGAAGGACGTTCAAGCCGATGCTCTTGGCTAGCTTGGCAAATTGGGCAACTTGTTCCGGACTAAGAATTGCGGCAATAAGTAAAATAATATCGGCACCGATCGATTTTGCTTCCAGGATTTGATACTCATCAAGAATAAATTCCTTGCGCAGGATGGGGATTTGATTAAGCGGACGAGCCTGCAACACGTCTTCCATATGTCCGCCAAAAAATTTCTGGTCCGTCAAAATGGATAAAGCGGATGCTCCCGCATTTGCATAGTCCTGCGTTACGTCCGACACAAAGACTTCACTGTTTATTACTCCTTTTGAGGGAGAGGCCCTTTTAAACTCCGCGATAATACCTGTGCGTTCTGGATCCAAAATAAACTGGCGGATAGAGTAGCATTCCCGGTGAAAGTACTCACTCTCTTCCAGTCTGATAATAGGGGTGTTCTGACGTGCTTCCAACACCTCTTTATGCTTTTGCACCACTATTTTGTCCAGTATTGTATTTCCTGAACCTGTGATTGGCGTATATCCTGTACTCATTCTTTTTAGGCCTTTTCCGGACTTTTTGTTAACCAGTTTTTAATCATTTGTTTGCCGTGTTCTGTTAGTACCGATTCAGGGTGAAACTGAACGCCCCGAACATCGTATTTCAAATGGCGTAAGGCCATTATTACCCCCTCGGCATCTTTTGCTGTCACTTTTACTTCTTCAGGCAGACCTTCTCTGCTAACTGCCCAGGAGTGATACCGGCCAATGTTGAAGGATGAAGGGAGTTCCGAAAAAAGTGTTTCCTCTTCGTCCAGCACTTGCATTGCAGTGGCGCGGCCATGAACGGGGTATGATAGATTGTATAAGCTTCCGCCAAACACTTCCGCCATGGCCTGCATTCCCAAACACACTCCTAAAATGCTTTTGGTTGGTGCGTAGGTTTTGATAACGTCTAACAATAAGCCCGCTTCTGACGGTATTCCAGGCCCGGGAGAAAGCAATATTTTATCGAATTGCTCCACATCGCTCAGGTCAAATTTGTCATTCCTCCAAACTGTAGGTTCATATCCGCACTCGTGCAACAGGTGCACCAGATTAAAGGTAAATGAATCGTAATTATCAACAACTAAAATCTTCATCGTTATATCTTTTCAACTTGTGGAACTATACTGCCCGCCATCTCTATCGCTTTTCGTAAAGCCATTATTTTATTATTTACCTCGTTTAATTCGCTTTGTGGATCTGAGTCTGCCACGATACCTGCTCCTGCCTGGTAATGCAATACGTTGTTCCGGCTCATGAATGAGCGAATCATAATGGCATGATTAAAGTCGCCATTAAAGCCCATAAAACCGATAGCACCGCTGTAGAAGCCTCTTGGTCCGTTTTCGAAACGATCTATTAAAGTCATCGCCATGTATTTCGGTGCACCGCTCAATGTTCCTGCAGGGAAGGTGTCTCCTACTACGTAGAACGGGTTCGCGTTTTCCTGAAGCTGGCCAGTAACTTTTGATACCAGGTGAATAAGATGCGAATAGTACTGCACTTCCTTAAACGCTTTTACCTGCACATTATCGCAGTGCCTGCTCAGATCATTTCGTGCGAGATCCACCAGCATCACGTGTTCGGCGCTTTCCTTTGGATCATTCTCCAGCTTGGTTGCCAGCTCGGCATCCAAAACATCATTCCCGGTTCTTCTGAATGTTCCGGCAATCGGGTAAATGGTAGCCTCCCTGTTCTTAATAGTTAACTGAGCTTCAGGAGAAGATCCGAACAGCTTGAAGTTACCATAGTCGTAGTAGAAGAGGTACGGTGATGGGTTGATGGATCGCAGGGCTCTGTAGACGTTGAATTCATCCCCAGTAAAAGCTTTCGAGAAACCACGGGAAGGAACTATCTGAAAAACGTCTCCGCGGAAGATATGTTGCTTCAGGCTTTCAACTACCTGAATAAACTGCTCGTCGGTGAAGTTTGAATTTTCTTCTGCTGTCGACTCAAAGGGATATTCAGGGAAGTTCTTGTTCTGTATCAGGTACTGAAGGCGCTCCAGACCCGACTCCTGTTCTTCGTCTGCCAGGTGTTCAAAAAGGTATAATTCGTTTTTGAAATGATCTATTGCAATAACATAGCGATAAAGATGATACTGCATTAGCGGGATGTCTCGCTCTCCCCTGCGTTCTGTTGTAAGTTTGATATCTTCAAAAAACTCGATGGTCTCATAGGCGAAGTAGCCGAAGAGGCCATTTGAGCTAAATTTAAACGGAGTATCGAGGCTTGATTCAAAGCTGCTGCGGAATTTGGTAACCTCGTCAGCAAGTTTCAGACCGCCGATCGCTACCTCTTCTGTGGTGCCGTCGGGAAAGTAGGTGCTGAGGGTATTCTTGTCAAGGACAATTCCTGCCATCGGGTCACAGCAGACGTAGCTCATACTATTCTCCCGGCTGTGGTAGTCCGAACTTTCAAGAAGCAAGCTGTTCGGAAACACATCCCTTAACCGCAGGTAAATACTTACCGGAGTAGTGGTGTCTGCAAGCAGTTTTTTATATGAAGTTTTTAACGAAAATTTTCTCATGTTTTTGATGATTTAAAATAAAAAACCCGACGTTTTCGCGTCGGGCTATATTTATTTTTCGGTTGAATGATCCTATCCTAATAAACATACCTTACCCGGCGCATGCTGTTGCTTGCCACCACCAGATCTTAGTATGCAGAGAGTCTAACATTTGCACAAAAAAAAGTAAAGATTTTTAAAAACGCAAGTTTATTTTTTAGACTGTAGTTGCAAGTAAGGGACGGCCGCTAAGGAGTATTCCAGCTAGAACAGTCAGTAAGCCAAGCGTGAAAAATATAGCGATAGTACGATGTTTTATTAAAGAAGAAGTAGCCTTTTTGTGCTTAGAATACCCCACAGTAATGAGTACCGCAGCGATAATCATCATTACCCCGTGCTCCACTGTCCAATATCTTGCCAACTCATCTTTCATTGCTGCGCCCATATCGTTGGTCATTACCAGTGGGCTAACAAAGTATAGAATGATTCCGATAACGATCTGAATATGGGTGGATATCAGTGTCAGCAGATTGAATATTTTGTTACCCTTCGAATATTCTTTATTTCCAAACCATCCCGCAAAGGCTAATAAGATAGCCACCACTATGGCAATGAGTATTACAAAGCGTGTGATAGAGTGAATTTCGAGTAGTGCTGGATACATTGAGTTTTAATTTGTTGGATCAAAATAACGAAAAAGTTATTGCTTTCCCTATTTCAATTGAATTACGAAGCAAATATTTTACGGATGTGAAATTGAAAGAAGCCATCCATCGAGTCGGTACGCTTGCTGTTATTGTTAAAATTCAAGGGTTTGATAAGATAACCTGAAACTCCAAGTTGCTCTGTTGTTTTACGGTCGGCTTCGTCCCCGGATGTTGTCATTACGAACACTTTAATGTCCTTTAGCTTTTCATCCTTCCTGAGCGCCTTCAAAAATTCGATACCGTTCATCTTTGGCATGTTAAGATCCAACAGGATTACATCGGGGTGAAGTTTTATTTCGCCGTTGTTGCTCTTCAACATCTCCATTGCTTCTATCCCATTATAGGCAGTATATAGTTCGTAATCGAGATCATTTTTTTTCAAAGATCTTTCCACGCTGATCACGTCCAGTTCATCATCTTCTACAAGTAGTATAACCTTTTTCATGTGCTTATTAATTTTGGGGCCAGGTAAAAATGAATTTAGCTCCCTGACCCAGTTCTGATTTAACTCTGATTGTACAATGCTGATCGTCGATAATCTTTTTCACTATTGCCAAGCCAATTCCGGTGCTTTCCTGATCATTTTTTTCCCGCAGGGTTTGAAAAATCTCGAAAATTTTATCGTTGTACTCGGGATCAATACCTATACCGTTGTCCTCAACAGTAAATTCATAAAAGTGGTTTAGTTCTTTATAAGAAATGCGGATCTGACTGTCAGCGTGATTGGTATACTTTACCGAATTGCTTATAAGGTTGCTGAAGACTTGCTCCAGGCGAATTCGCTCCGTGAAAAGAACCGGCATTTCTCCAATCTGGACAGTAAACTGCTTTGGTACCAATAAGTCAACAATGTCCTTAAGAAGGAGGTTGACGTCGACTACTTCCTTTAACGCCTTGTCTCGACTAATCCTTGCATAATCCAACAAGCCATCGATCAGTCCTTCCATCCGGTTGATCCGTTGAGGAATAAAGCTGAGGTATTTCCGCATTTGTGGAGAGATTTCGTTGGCCAAATCCTCCTCGATCCATTGAACTACGTTATAAATACCGCGAATAGGAGCTTTTAAGTCGTGGGAGACTACATAGGCAAATTGGTTAAGCTCCGAGTTTCTTTTTTCGAGTTCTTTAATGTTCTTACTTAATCTTTCCGACATGATGTTTAATGAGGTAGAAAGACTGGTAAGCTCATCGTTTTTATTGTCCTTAACAATAGCAAATTTACCTTTGGAAATACTTTCGGCCAGGTTTACCATCATTGCAATTCGTTTTGAAATAAGTTTTACCACATACACGCTGGTGGTGACTGCAACCACGATGGTAAGTATTACGAAGGTGAAAGAGAACGTCTCCGTGCGTTCAATAGACATAGTTAAGGTGTCTCGCCGGGTTTCTCTGATCTTGTACTCAAAGCGATCGAAGTCCCTGAAAATATCACTGATCTTGGAGTTCAGCTTTTGCCCAACTTGTTTCCTGAACTTAGTGTCGAAAAGCTCCCGGTAGCGGTTGCTACTGCCATTTGCTGCCAGCGATTCCCTTCTTGAAGAGATAAGATCGTTAGCGTAGTTAACCCAATTTTTATGTAAAGCGAAAATAGAATCCAGTCTGGATAGCTGAGGCGCAGAGTCTTTAACCAGCCTGCGTTGTTCTATGTAGAGCCTCGGGATTTCCTTCAATCCAGAGTCGTAAGGTGTTAGGAAGTTCTCGTCATCAGTAAGAAGATATCCCCTAAAAGCACTTTGCATGTCGATAATGCTTTTATGGAGCTTGCTTGAATTTCTTATCACCGACTCTGAGTTGGCAAGAAACACTGTGTTCTTGTTTACCTGCCGGGATAAAAGATTATTTACATACGAGTCTACCAGAGAGAGTGTAAGAACAACGGAAAACCCCAAAAAAATCAGAGTTGATATTTTCATCAGCTAAAAAGTGTTTTTAGCAGTAAGGCCGCTAAAACTAGTTATACAATGGGATAGTGAATTTGAAGCAAGTCCCTTTTCCGATTTCACTTTCAACTTTTATTACACCGCCATGCTGGGCCACAAAGTCGCGCACCAGGATTAGTCCCAGGCCAGATCCCTGCTCATTGTTAGTGCCCGACACAGAATGCGAGCCCGGCTCGAGCAAAAGTTTTGATTTCATCTCCTCACTCATGCCAACTCCGGTATCCTCTACACAAATTTCGGCCATTGCTTCAACTTCATCCGCCTTTAGCCTAACTGAACCTCCCTCAGGAGTGAATTTAATGGCATTAGTTACGATATTCTGAAGGATGGAACGTAGCATGAGCGCGTCTGCTTTTACAAAAATGTTGCTAGGAACGTTGTTTTCGAGGCGGATACCCTTTTGAATAGCATTGCTCTTGAGCAATTCCAGCGATTCTTTCAGTCCTTCGACCAAATGAATTTTTGTTGGGCTGAAGCGGCTTTTTTCGTTTTGCTGCTTTGCCCATTCTACCAGGTCATTAAGTTGGCCCAAAATGCGGTTGGAAGTTCTATAGATGATGTTCGAGAAATTCTTAATTTCCCTCGGCTCAAGGCGTTCAAAGTCTCTATTTAACTTTTCTGAAGAAGCAAGAAGTGCAGTAAAGGGATTGCGGAGGTCATGCGAAATAACTGACAAGATTTTGTCCTTTGCAATATTCAATCCTCTTAACTCGTGATTCAGGTTCTCCAATTCAAGCGTGCGTTCTCTAACCCGATTTTCCAAATCCTGATTAAGCTTCACCAGGTCTTCGTTAATCGCTTTCAGCTTGTCTTCCTGTTTTTTCAGGAGCTGATTTTTTTTGTAAAGTTCTGCAAATACAGCAACTTTCGAGCGAAGTATCTGAGGGTTAAAGGGTTTTCGAATGTAGTCTACTGCCCCCGCCTGATAGCCTTTAAAAACCGCTGTTTCTTCGTAGTCCTGACCGGTGATAAAAATGATGGGGATGTTTTTTAGCTTCTCTCTTTGGTAAATAAGTTCCGCTGTTTCATACCCATCCATAATAGGCATTTTAACGTCCAGTAGGATGAGAGAGAAATCGTCCTCTTTCAGGAGGATTTTCAAAGCCTCAATGCCAGACGTGGCTTTGGCAAATGAATAACCCTGTTTTTCAAGCACGATTTCCATCGACATCAGGTTGTCTTCCCGGTCGTCAACTAAAAGTATTTTTATCGTATCAGAAACCACTCTTTTATCGCGTAAATTCCCCAAAAGGTACTATTTATATAACCAAACCCGCATCAATGAAAGCAACTGATCGGTTTTCACGGGCTTCGTAATATAATCTGATGCACCCGATGCAATACACTTCTGCCTATCGCCGATCATAGCCTTTGCAGTTACAGCAATGATTGGCAGCTGTTTGTTTTTAGGCTCTTTTCTGATCCACTGAATCGTTTCATAGCCATCCATCTCCGGCATCATGATATCCATCAGCACAATATCGATGTCTTTGTTTTCATTCAATATTTCCAGTGCCTCCCGGCCGCTTTCTGCCGTAACAACTTGCAGCCTGGAACGTTCGAAAGCTGCAGTCAGCGCAAAAAGGTTACGCACATCGTCATCCACGATTAATACTTTTTTATCATCGAGGATATCGCTTCCGCTCCTAAGGCGAGCAAGTAGCTGCGCTTTTTCTTCTGCAAGCAGTTTCGTATCTACGTGAAGCATTTTAGAAACCTCATCCAGGATGAGAGCGTCAGAATTGTTCGACTTCATCACCGTCTTGTGAGGAAGGCGTTTTAGGTGAATCAGATCATCCTGGCTAAACTCCTTCTTCGAATGGATGATAATCGATGTCTGGAACTGCTTGTTCAGATTAAGGTGGTTTGCTATTTTTTCTGATTCGGGTATGCTGTAATCAACTATGATACAATCATAACTTTCCTCTTTAAGCAGAGAGGCGGCGTGATTCGCATTAGGTGCCGTAGACAGCTCCAGGCTGGTATTATCTAGTGTTCGTGTTAAGCGTTGTAGTTCGTCTTTTTCCTCTTCAATTATCAACACCTTCTTACTCTTCTTCTCATGGAAGGATAAGATTTCCGTGATCAACTCATCGAGCGACTTGTTCGATAATGGTTTTAGGTGGAAACTTTTTGCACCGTATTTCAAGGCCAATGCCCGGTTATCCTCGCCAGAAATCAGGTGAACAGGAATATGCCTTAAGTGAAGATCGTTCTTAAGTAATTTCAAGATTTTCCAGCCGTTCGATTCCGGAAGGTTAACATCCAGGGTAATAGCGATAGGACTGTAGTTTTGAAGGGCGTCAAATATCTCGAGATAGTTAACCGCCACTATCGCTTTCAGACCAAAGTCGCGAGCTTTGTCAACCATGATTTTGGTGAAGCGCAGGTCATCTTCAACTACCAGGATTACCTTGTCGCCAGGAGCGATGTTGTGCTTGTCGTCATCCACTAAAGACTCCGTAACTTCAGGAGTGGCTTTTGCAGCCGCTGCCGGATAGGTAGCTTTTGCAGTTTCGCCTATTGCCTTTGTTCCTTCTTTATACTTCAATGGCAGGAATAGGGTGAATACACTTCCCCGGCCAAGTTCTGATTCTACAGTAATTGTACCCCCCAAAAGTTCGGCAAAGCCTTTACTGATAGAAAGTCCCAGTCCTGTACCTCCGTATTTACGGCTGGTAGATCCCTCCGCCTGCTGGAAGGCTTCGAAGATAATTCCCTGGGTTTTCTTCGAGATACCAATACCGGTATCTTCAATCGAGAATGCAATCACATGGTCAACACCTGTCAGCGGATTTCGAACTGCGGCGTCAGGACGCTGAATACGAAGCTTCACACTACCTTTCTCAGTAAACTTGAAGGCATTTGAAAGTAAGTTTTTCAGGATTTGATTCAGACGCTGAATATCGGTCTCCATGATCTCTGGCAGATCCTCCTGGATGTCGATCTCGAAGTTAAGGTTCTTGGTTTCTGAAATCGGCTTGAATGTGGTTTCCACGAACGAAGCGATCTCCCGGAAGCTAACCGGCATAATGTCTGCCGATATAACTCCCGACTCGATCTTAGAGAGATCGAGGATGTCATTAATCAATTGGATCAGGTCATATCCGCAAGAGTGAATAGTTTTCGCAAAGCGGATTTGTTTTTCGGTTAAGTTCCCGTCATGGTTTTCAAACAATTGCTGAGCAAGGATCAGTAAGCTGTTGAGCGGTGTCCTCAACTCGTGCGACATGTTTGCAAGGAATTCAGATTTATATTTGGATGTTAGCGTGAGCTGCTCTGCTTTTTCTTCTAATGATCTTCTGGCTTCTTCTACTTCCTTGTTGATCTGCTCCACCTCTTCTTTTTGTTTCTCAAGAAGCTGTGCTTTATCGTGAAGCTCGTCATTGGCTCTTCTTAACTCTTCCTGCTGCGCCTTCAACTCGTTGGCAAGAGATTGCGACTGCGCAAGAAGTTCCTCTGTACGGGTATTCGTCTCGATGTTATTTAGTACGATACCGATAGATTCAGTTAGCTGATCCAGGAAGTCCAAGTGAGTTGGACTAAAGTTTTCAAACGAGGCCAGTTCGATTACGGCTTTAATATTATTCTCGAATAGTACCGGAAGGATTACCAATGCTGAAGGGGTGGCATTTCCGATACCAGAGTTTATTTGGAGATAATCTCCGGGGACGTTGGTTAGTAATATTCTTTCTTTGTCGATAGCACATTGTCCAACAAGTCCTTCGCTTAAAGAGAACTCCTCGTTGATCTTTCTCTTGTTGTTGTATGCATATCCCGCAAATAGTTTCAGCTTTGCTTCGGCCGCTTCCGGCTGTTCCAAAATGTAGAATGCTCCGTAACGTGCATTTACAAGTTCTGCCAGCTCAGAAAGTACTTTGTTAGCCACCGCATTTCTATCGCGCTGACCTTGAAGCATCTGCGTGAACTTTGCTAAGTTCGATTTCAGCCAGTCTTGCTCGTGGTTCCTTAAGGTTGTTCCTTTAAGGTTGGCAATCATTTGGTTGATCGTATCTTTCAATGCTTCCAGCTCTCCTTTTGCTTCCACACGGATGGTCCGGGTTAAGTCTCCCTTCGTTACCGCCGATGCTACTTCCGAGATGGAACGCACCTGAACCGTGAGGTTTTGTGCCAGCTGGTTTACGTTCTCTGTTAAGTCTTTCCAGGTTCCTGATGCTCCGGGTACACTCGCCTGACCACCCAATCGACCTTCCACACCCACCTCACGTGCTACCGTTGTTACCTGGTCAGCGAATACGGCTAGTGTGTCGATCATCTCGTTAATTGCATCGGTCAGCTGAGCAACCTCACCCATCGCATTGATCGACAGCCGTTGTTTCAGGTTACCTTTCGCCACGGACGTCGCTACTTTCGCAATACCCCGGATCTGTACCGTCAGGTTCGAAGCCATCTGGTTTACCGAGTCTGTTAAGTCTTTCCAGGTACCCGCCACACCTTTTACGTGTGCCTGACCACCCAGTTTACCTTCTGTACCCACCTCACGTGCCACACGCGTTACCTCGGATGCGAAGGAGTTCAGCTGATCCACCATCGTGTTGATCGTGTTTTTCAACTCCAATACCTCTCCCTTCGCATCGATGATTACCGTTTTACTTAAGTCTCCGGATGCTACCGCTTTCGTCACCTCGGCGATGTTACGTACCTGAGATGTCAAGTTCGACGACATCTGGTTCACCGAGTCTGTTAAGTCTTTCCAGGTACCCGCTACCCCAGGCACGAATGCCTGACCTCCCAGGTTACCGTCGGTTCCTACCTCCCGTGCCACACGAGTTACCTCGGATGCAAAACCGCGAAGCTGATCCACCATCGTATTGATCGTTTCTTTCAGCTGCAGGATCTCGCCTCGTACGTCGACCGTAATCTTTTTAGACAAGTCACCGTTTGCTACCGCGATGGATACATCCGCTATGTTACGTAACTGTGCAGTTAAGTTACCGGCCATTTTATTTACCGAGTCAGTTAAGTCTTTCCAGGTTCCGTCTACTCCCGGTACGTTTGCCTGACCTCCCAACTGACCTTCAGAACCCACCTCCCGTGCTACACGAGTTACCTCGGATGCAAAGCCACGAAGTTGGTCCACCATCGTGTTAATTGTATTTTTTAGCTCCAGGAGCTCGCCTTTTGCATTTACCGTGATCTTTCGGGAAAGGTCACCCTTTGCTACCGCCGTTGTTACCTCAGCGATGTTACGTACCTGAGACGTTAAGTTGTCGGCCATCTTATTTACCGAGTCGGTTAAGTCTTTCCAGGTACCACCTACTCCGGGTACGTTTGCCTGACCTCCAAGCTGCCCTTCAGAACCTACCTCACGTGCTACCCGCGTTACCTCCGAACCGAAGGAGTTCAGCTGATCCACCATCGTATTGATAGTTACTTTCAGCTCCAGCATTTCCCCTTTTACGTCCACCGTAATTTTCTTGGAAAGGTCACCCTTGGCTACCGCCGTCGTTACCTCGGCGATGTTCCGCACCTGGCCCGTAAGGTTACCAGCCATTTGGTTTACCGAGTCGGTCAAATCTTTCCAGGTACCTCCAACACCCGGTACATTTGCCTGTCCACCCAGTTTCCCTTCTGTACCTACCTCTCTCGCCACACGAGTTACCTCAGACGAGAAGGAGTTCAGCTGGTCCACCATCGTGTTGATCGTATTCTTAAGCTCGAGAAGCTCACCTTTCGCATCTACCGTAATTTTACGGGAAAGGTCTCCCTTCGCTACCGCCGTTGTTACGTCCGCAATGTTACGCACCTGGTCGGTAAGGTTAGATCCCATCTGGTTTACAGAGTCTGTCAAATCTTTCCAAACCCCGCCGACACCTTTTACCTTCGCCTGGCCTCCCAGCTTACCTTCAGTACCTACTTCGAGCGCCACACGCGTTACCTCGGATGCGAAGGAGTTCAGCTGATCCACCATCGTATTGATGGTTTTCTTCAGCTCCAACATCTCCCCTTTTACGTCTACGGTAATTTTCTTAGACAAGTCACCGTTGGCTACCGCCGTCGTTACACCAGCAATATTACGCACCTGTGAAGTCAGGTTACCGGCCATCCGGTTTACGGAGTCTGTTAAATCCTTCCATGTTCCGGCAACCCCCGGTACCTTTGCCTGTCCACCCAGCTTTCCTTCCGTACCCACCTCGAGCGCCACACGCGTTACCTCGGATGAGAAGGAGTTTAGCTGATCCACCATCGTATTAATTGTATTTTTCAGCTCCAGGATCTCTCCTTTAGCTTCTACCGTGATTTTTCTTGAAAGGTCGCCTTTTGCCACCGCTGTTGTTACCGCAGCAACATTACGTACCTGGGCTGTCAAGTTACCTGCCATCAGGTTTACTGAATCGGTAAGCTCGGCCCATACACCGTCTACTCCTTTAATTTTTGCCTGCTCTCCTAGTTTTCCTTCAGCACCTACCTGACGAGCAACCCGTGTTACCTCCATTGTAAATAAACGGAGCTGCTCGATCATCTGGTTCGATTCTTTCGCAATACGAAGGAATTCTCCTTTAAGCGGCTGGCCGTTTATCTCCAATGGAATTTGTCTAGATAGATTTCCATTTGCAACGGAATTGATCATTCCGGCAATTTCAAGGGTAGGATATGTAAGGTCGGTGATAAGATTGTTTAAGGATTTTACTCCAACGGCCCACTCTCCGCGGGCATCAGGTAGTTCAATCCGTTTCGAAAGATTTCCTTTCTTTCCAATTACTTTTTCGGCGGTACAGATTTCTGTCACCAAACGCTCATTCATATCGATGATCTCGTTCAGTACTTCACAAATTCTACCACTAATCCCTGCCTGAGTTACTGGCATCCGAACGTTTAGTTTCCCATTCTTAACCTGGGAAAGTACATTAAGAAGTTCTTTCAAATCCAAAGACTCTTCTAGTTCTGTGGCAAGGTGGTTAGTGTTTTCCTTCTCTAACAAAATTTCCTGTTCCATATATTTATATAATGAATCGACTAGTTGGCCATATTCCTGGCAAAGCCGGGAACTCATGAAAGTATTGCTACCCTAGGTTATAAAATGTATTAAAGCATCGCATTTCTGCAACTATATATCCAAAGTTGAACGTCATCATACTTTTCTTGAGAGCAGTTTCTTTGATGTACTTAAAATAAATGAGAGGTAAAAAAGAATTGTTACCCTGTTCATCACTCACACTTGTACCGTTCGGAAACCTGAAAAGCGGTTTAATCCTCGTCAGTAGGTCAAAACAACGGGTTTGGGCTATGGTTTTTATTTTTTGAAAAAAACTTAGGGGGGTGAATTTTAAACAATGGAGTTGAATTTACGTGCAGATGATTCAGTGTCTATTTAAAATCCTAAATTTGAGTTTTGAATGCCTGAACCTTGTCAGTCAAAATGAATTGCATTAATGTTTAACGAAAAGATAAAAAGGAAAGAATCCGGAATTCTACTTTACGGCATTACTCCACCCAAGGCGAGCAATACCAGTGAGAAGATTGCAGAAATCGCAGATAAAACAATCAATAGGGTAAATAACCTAAACGTGGACGGCTTGGTGATTTACGATCTGCAGGATGAAACGTCCAGGAACCCTAGCGAGCGGCCATTTCCTTTTTCTTCAACCTTAGATGCTTATGTTTACGCTACCGAGTATCTCCAGCAATTACAAGCACCTAAAGTAGTTTACTGTTCGGTAGGTAAGTTGCAGGAAGCCGAGTTGCAGGCGCGCCTGGAGCAGAAGTTTGACGGCAATGCAACAGTATTTGTTGGGGTTCCTTCCAAAGAACATCCGGTAAACATTACATTGAGCCGGGCTTATCAAATTTGGAAACAAACAGCTGGTAACGTGCCGCTGGGAGCTGTAGCCATTCCCGAAAGGCATTTTTCGAAAAAAGACGAACATCTTAAGATGCTGAATAAAATGCAGCACGGCTGTTCATTTTTCATCACTCAGTGTGTCTACAATATCGAGTATGTAAAGAATCTAATCTCTGATGTTTATTATCACAGCAAGGAGCGAAACTTAGAATTTCCTACGCTTATATTCACTCTGACTCCTTGCGGTTCGTTAAAAACGCTGAAGTTCCTCGACTGGCTTGGAATTCATGTGCCTTCCTGGTTAGCTAATGAATTGTCTCACTGCCATGATATATTAGGGACTTCAGTAGATATGTGCATAAAAATAGCTGAGGAAATTATTGATTTCTGCGATTCGAAGAAGATACCCTTTGGGTTGAATATTGAAAGCGTATCCATTCGAAAGGAAGAAATAGAAGCTTCCCAAATTTTGCTTGAGGCTGTTGTCAAAATATTGGAGGAAAGGGGAATTCGCTCTGGTAAAACCAGAAGCGAGGTCAGCTGAAAGGCTAAATATAGCTCTGAACCTAGTAACAACTTAGAAAAATTGATGGGATATTTAGAAAAAAATAAAGCTCTCGATGGGCGAGAGCTCAAACTAACCAATTATAAACCTAAATTAAACGAAAGGAGCTGTAGGGGAAGGAATCGAACCTTCAAGGAGTGGTTGAACCGTTGCTGGCTTTCCCAGATTCTCCGCCACCGAGACAAGGAGGTGTGTCTGCCTGTTTCACCACCCTACAGTGTTAAGCAAAGCTTTTTGTTACTTGCTTGATACAAATTTAAAGCAAATTGAATATTCCTTGCAAATATTTTAACATTTTATTTTAATTTTTATAAAGTTTTTATTTACTTCGTATATAAATTAGAATCCTTCAAATATCCCATGGAAAAAAAAGGCGTAAATTCAGAAATTGATAATCTGGATATCCAGATACTTTCCTTACTCATGGAAGATGCTACCATTCCATACACAGAGATCGCTAAAAGGCTGATCGTGTCTGGCGGAACTATTCACGTAAGGATGAAAAAAATGCAGGACCTTGGAATTATCAAAGGTTCTAACTTACTGGTTGATGCTCAAAAGATTGGCTATGATGTCTGTGCCTTTCTTGGTATCTTTTTAGAGAAAGGTTCCATTTATAAAGATGCGGTAGAAAAGCTGAGGAAAGTGAAGGAGATCGTGGAGTTGCACTACTGTACCGGCGCCTATAGTATGTTTGCAAAGATCATTTGCAGGGATACCAATCATTTGAGGGAAGTGTTGAATGATAGCATTCAATCGGTAGAAGGAATTCAGCGCACGGAAACGTTTATCTCTCTGGAGGAAAGTATCAAACGGCAGATCAGCCTGAACAGCTAATACAGCAATTGTTCACTCATAAAAAAACCCGGCTTGAAATTTCAAACCGGGTTTTATTTTGAGTAGCAGTTTTTACTTTGCTACGTACAGTACATTTTTTACCGCTTTTACCACACGTTCTGCATTTGGTAAGGCCTCTTTAATTAAAGTAGGTGCATAAGGAAGTGGCGTATCCGCAGAAACAACTCTGGTTACCGGGGCGTCCAGATAATCGAAAGCATCCTGCTGAACTTTGTAGGTAATTTCAGTTGCGATGGAACCAAGTGGCCAAGCCTCTTCAACAATTACCAAACGATTTGTCTTTTTAACTGAATTAATGATTGTTGCATAATCGATCGGGCGAACCGTACGAAGGTCGATCACTTCAGCATTGATTCCCTCTTTTGTTAGCTCTTCAACAGCTGGGTTAACTACTCGTGAAAGCATTTTACCAAACGTTACGATGGTAACATCAGTTCCTTCTTTCACCACGTTCGCTTTGCCAATCTCGATGTAGTATTCCTCGTCAGGTACTAGTCCTTTATCGCCGTACATCACTTCTGATTCCATGAAAATCACAGGATCAGGGTCCAGGATAGACGATTTTAGTAATCCTTTTGCCTCGTAAGGAGTTGACGGTACAACAACTTTCAAACCAGGACAGTTAGCGTACCAGTTCTCGAAGTTTTGAGAGTGTTGTGCACCTAGCTGACCAGCATTTCCAGTCGGGCCGCGGAAAACAATCGGAACAGAGAAATGGCCGCCACTCATCGAGCGGATTTTCGCAGCACCATTAATTACCTGATCAATCGCTACCAATGAAAAGTTGAAAGTCATGAATTCAACAATTGGTCTTAAACCGTTCATTGCAGCGCCGGTAGCAATGCCAGCGAAACCTAGTTCAGCAATCGGAGTATCAATAACACGTTTAGCTCCAAATTCGTCAAGCATTCCCTGGGTTACTTTGTACGCACCGTTGTATTCGGCAACCTCTTCACCCATTATGAAGATCTTATCGTCTTTACGCATTTCTTCGGTCATTGCTTCACGAAGCGCTTCTCTGAACTGTATTTCTCTCATTTTATGTTAAATCAATATTTTGGAACGCAAATATAAGGCAGTAATGTTTGAAATCCAACCAGTAAAAAGCCCGTATTGCAACTAATTTAAGGTCTAGTATGCGGAAAATTTGAAAATGCGCTGCTTCTCATCGATGGAAGGTACCTAAATAGCGAGTTTAACCTGATTGTATCAAAATTATTAGAAACGTACGCCTCCCATCCGCGCCAACTTACCTCGCACACATCTCCCTATAGGGGCAGTATCCGCAGTTCTCCACCTTTCCTGTATGGCTAAATGGAATATCAGGATTGAATAACTCCTCCAACAGGGTTTTGAGGTGTTCCTGAAAGCCGCCTTTCATCTCTTCCAAATGCTCAGCTTGCAGCATCGTTTTTCCTGCTCTTCCACCATTAAAAAATAAGGTGCCCTGATCCTTCATCTTCCGAATGATGTATAGGTTAGGCTCTACCCGCTGGGTCTTCTTCACCTGTTCATAAATGTATGTGTAGAACAAGGTCTGCACCATTGCTTTATTCTGGCGGTTTCCATCACGCTCGAACAAATCATCCAGATAGCTGAACTTCACCTCGTCGCTTCCGGTTTTGTAGTCAACGATTCTGATTACGCCATCTTTTTCATCGACCCGGTCAATGATCCCGTAAAGGAGAACCTCCTGTTTATTGCCATTGATATCAATGGGGAAACGGTATCTGTAGTCCTTTTTATTCTCCAGCTCCACAATTCGAAAAGGAGCAACAGTTTCATCGTGCGTTAGGATCACATCCACATACTCCTCTACAATCCGTAGGATAATCTGCTGCATGCTGTTTGGTTGCCGTAGCACGCCTTTGTTTTTGAACAAGACCATCGACAATGCCTGTTTGCATAGTTGCGGAACGGCGGTCCTCTTTTCTTTTATTCTTTCGGCAGTAATAACTGGGTTTTGGGTGTGAAGTTCCTCGTAGAACCATTCCATCACCTGGTGCAGAACCGATCCTACCTGGTTTGCTTCCAGGTTCTCCGTAACTTCTTCCGGTTCCTTGATTTTTGCCACATATCTGAAGAAGAACTGTAAAGAGCAATTTAAATAGGTGGTCAGCGCTGTCGCCGATATCTTTTCGTCATCCCAGGTCCCTTTCGATTGAAGGAACTTTTGCAGTGCCGACCAGACCTTGCCTTTTTTCTCTATGACAATTTCCCTGATTGATTCAATCTGTACCGGCTGATGCTGGTAGTTGTATTCAAATCGGAAGTTACTTTCGAATTCTAACTGTCTCAAAAATCTGCTGGGCTCGCCGTTATTACTCTCATCGATCAAACTATTGTAGACCATACTTACTTCTTCCGATCGTTGTAGCAGCCGGTAGAAAAGGTAAGCAGCGATTGCATCCTGGTTTTCTAGTACCGGTAGGCCGTAAGTTCTTCTGATACTGTCCGGGATGAAGGTGGGAGATAAGCTAAGTTTGGGCAGCACCCCCTCGTTTACTCCTAGCATGATCACGTTTTCAAAGTCCAGACACCGACTTTCCAAGAGTCCCATTACCTGAATACCTCGTAGTGGCTCTCCCTCCAGGGGTACAGAAAGGCCCTGCAAAGTTTTTCTGATGAGTGAGAGGACAAATGTCAGCGGCAGCGACTGCTGGTAACTAGCCAGGCCGTCGTAGAGTAAATTGAGGTTTTTGCAAACTGCCATGATGAGGTTTGCCTCCAGTTGCTGTAGCTGCCCCTGTTTTTGGCGCTGCTCCAGAACAGCAGTAAGCAAAATGTACAAGGCGTCGATGGTTTGTAGACCCTCGTGCTTGACAGTAAAAAAATTGGGCGCAAGGGTGGAAGAAAAATGCAGTTCGGTGAGCGGAATCTCCACCCATTGGTTATCCAGCATCCGCTTCAGCAGCAGGTCACGCTCCCTCTCCTGAACTCCGGTAAGCGGATGAGAAATAAAAGCCTGCACATCCCGATAGTAAATGCTGTCCTTTTTCTCTTTGTGCACCTGTTCCTGAATGCTTAACCACAGATCGATCAAGCCAAAAACAGTCGACTGGGCAAAAGGAAATCCCATGGTCACGTTCAGCTTTCCGGCTTCTTCCGGGACACTTTGCAGTAAGGGAAGAAGGAGTGTTTCATCTGCTATGATGATAGCTGTTTTTTCAGGATTATCACTTGCTAAACGAAGAGCTTCCGGATTCAGAAACTCACGCGTAGCTTTTGCCTGAGCGGCATGCCCCTGGGTCTGTACTACTTTTATGCGCTTTTGTCGCTGGCTTAATATAGCGGGAGGATCTCCTAAAGCGTTTATCAGTCCCGTTACGTTTAAATTTCGACGAATAAACAGGCCAGCTTCCTGCAGCTTGTCGTCTATGTAATAGGCATCAGTATCGAAATAAAACAGAGCCCTGTCTTCGTCCTGCCACTGTTTGAATAGTTTCGCTTCTGCCCTGTTTAGCGCATTAAATCCTACAAAAACCAGTTTTTTATATTGATTTGCGAATGCTCCGTTTTCCGGGACGTCAGCCAATTGCCGATAGAGCTGGGCCGTTGTACATTTCCCTTGTCGGTTTAATTCTTCGTGAAAGGCGTTGTACAAGCGTGGCATGCGCTTCCACAAGTCGATAAACTTTTGCTGATAACCTTCCTGTTTTTGTTTCGAGAATGACGCCCAGAACTGCTCCAAAAACTGGTATTGTTCTTCGTTAAAGTGAGGAAACTGCTGCTGAATTACGGCAATGTCTTCCAGCTCGCAGAATAAGTCCTCAGCGCTTACCAGATCGTAGTCGATTTGCGAGAAGTCGTTCAGGATAATTTCCGCCATCGGGTAGAACTTATCCGGCGTTATGACTTCCCGTCCTTCTAACCGCAGCAGGCGATTAAATTCCTGATGGAGAACAAAGAACTGAGTGATGGGATCGGCGACCGTTAGCGACGATGATTTTGCAAAAAACTCTCCTACAGTAAAAAAAGCGGGACTCCAGGAAGATTTACCGGCTAGTTCACCGAGATGTTTTTTGAGGAAAAGCACCGGGCGTTTATTATTAAATACGATTGCCACATCTTTCAGCTCGTCGCCGAAGCGGGCAAGTAGATCAGCTGCGACTTCCTGTAGGAATGATACCATTTCTTAAACTGCTTTCAACTCTTTTAAATATCCGTAGTACAGATATGCTTTAATATTTTTATAGCCCATTTCGGCTAGCAAGCCTTTGTACGCATCCACCTGATCGTAGTGCTGAGGCTTGGGCTCACCTGTGAATTTGAAGTCGATGATTACTACTTCGTCTTTTCCAATTAGCACCTTGTCCGGCCGGTAGCTTTCGCCCCTGCCGTTGATGATGGTTTGCTCACTTAAACTCTCGTATGGTTTTTCCAGCAGGGCTTTCAAATCAGGCTGGAGGAGAACACTTTCAGCAAGGTCCAGAATCTCTTTTTCTTCTGATTGACGGAATAAACCTTCGGCCTGCATTTTTTTCAGCACATCCGGAAGCTCTTCAGTAATCCTCACCCGGGACAGAAGATCATGGAGAATGATCCCTCGTCTTTGCGACGTGTTTCCGCTAAGCAGGTCCAATTGTTCGAACACCTTTTTGTCTGTCAAAGCATCTTCCAGCCTGTTTGACAAAGGGTAGGAACTGAACGACCACTTTTTTTCGATAAAGCGATCATCGTTCTCCGCTTTAGTGCCGGCAGATCTGATTTCTTTCACAACTGGCTCGTCGATCAGCAGCTCCACTTCATCAAACTCCACGTTCAACTCGGAGGCATAGGTTTGTAAGGGGCGAAAAATCAAATCTCCGGCTAAGGAAAACTGGTCGTCCTTTCCGGAAACCTGTGCAGGTGCAGAAATAAACAAGTGGTTCCTTGTACGTGTGGTAGCAACGTACAGCATGTTCAGCGCATCCATGTAGTTGAACAGCAGCTCTTCAAAATATGCTTTCGCGAAAGCCGATTGTCCCAGGCTTTTTTTATAATGCACCGGAACGCTGTTGAGCATCGAGTAGGGTGTATGGAGCGCATCTACCCAGAAGATACTGTTGGACATCCCGTCCAGGTTCCAGCAACAGAACGGGATCATCACCACATCAAAGGCAAGGCCTTTAGATTTATGGATGGTCATGACCTGGACAGCGTCACTTTGCTCTGATGAAGGCAATGCTTTTCTGGTGCCTTCCTCTTCCCACCAGTTTAAAAAGGAGCTGATGCCTCTTTCGCCCTGTTTGGTGAAGCTGCTCACCATATCGCGGAAAGCGATGAGGTAGGGCAGGTGAAGTTTTATCGTATCTAGTTGGTAAGCACCGATTAATTGCTCGATCAATTCGAAAAGCGGCAGTTGCTGCCAGCTCTGCCAATTTTTACAAAGCGCTTCGGGTAGATAGCCCGCAAGCTTTTCTGGCTCGGTACTGTTTAGCTTCAACCAGGTATCACCGTTCAGTTTAGTTTTAAGCTCCTTGTTGTAAAGGTGAATGCAGGTGGATTTGTACAGCGAGTTTTGGTCCCGCTTGGCCACCATCGCGTAAAGCGTATTAATTATTAAACGAACCGCCGAGTTGTTTGCAATAAGCAGTGCCTCGCCCGAAAGCACTTCGTAGGGCTTCCAGGGAGTGTTTACTCCCATTGCCAGATGTTGCTGTTCCCGCTGTTGCTGATCTTTCATCAAGGTTTCAATCACCGAACGTGCTTCGCCATTGCTTCTTACCAGGATACAAATTTGGCCGGCTTTATACCTGCCTGAGCTTATCCATTCGTTCAGTTGTTCAGCAAGTTTTTGAAGAGCAGCATCTTTACTCTCAGAACCTCGGGTGCGATTATCGGTAACCGGGATGAAGCTTACCTGCACACTGCCGCCAGCAGGGGTAGAAGGTGCTTTTTGCTGGTAGCTTTGCTCGTAGGCGCTGCAAATAATGTTATCCAAACCCTCGGTTCTCCACCAATTTTCAAACAGTTCTGCTCCCCCGTCTTCAATAACCTTTGCATTGATGTGATTTTGGAGGAAGGTTGGAGCATGCTTGAAAAGGAAATTATTAAACTCGATGATGTTGGCAGCGCTGCGGTAGTTCTCCTTCAGGCTGTCGTCCAGCACGCGCTGGTCGCCGATGTTTTTCTTTGCATGACTGTGAAGAATGCGCCAATCGCCGTTACGCCAGCGGTAGATGGATTGCTTTACATCTCCTACAATAAGGTGATCAATCAGTTTTCCATCTGCTTCCGCGACAGCGTTCCTTAGCAGTGGAAGGAAATTAAGCCATTGAAACGAGGAGGTGTCCTGGAATTCATCAAACAGGAAGTGCCGGTAGCGATTGCCCATTTTCTCCCAAATAAAAGAAGGGTTGTCAATCTGCTCCGCTGTAATCCCACGAAGGAGATTTTGTGCGTCGCTTATCATGAGGGCCCCGTTCTCTTGGCGGTATTCCTTCATTAAACCGGCCATCTCCTGCATCAACCTCAAATAATAGAGGTTGGCATTCAACGCTTTTGCCATTTGGTACTGGGGCAGCTCTTTCCCGTAAAAATCGACCAGGTCGCGAAGAACAGGATTAAGCTGTGCGTATAAGGCTGAGATGTTGCCGTCCATACCACCTTTTTGCCACTCTTCCGGCTCATCGATCATCTTCTGCAGTCCCGTGATTTTTGCATAGTCACCATCGGCGATCTTGGTAAGATTGTTTAAGGGAGATCTAGATTTTCCTTTAAGCATTTCGATCAGTACCCCCGACTCTCTGAAAATGTGAACAGCTTCTCTCGCCAGTTCCATTATCGCGCTTTCAAAATAGCTGATCAGTTCTTTAGTAAGCTGCTGAAGGTCTTTAAAAAGCGTATCCGGATCGTGCGACTTTAATGCTTCTTCAAAGGGATGGTAACGTTCTTTGAAAATCTCGTCGGCCAGGTTTATCAGTGTTTCCCGGTAGTTCCAGCTTTTGTTGTCCCGCACCCGCTCTAAAGCGAGGTTAATGATCCACTGTAGCAGCTCCGGCTTTTTCTCGAGTTGGTCATTCAGTTTTGCCGCCAGTTCCCGCTTTACTTTGTCGGTATTCATTTCGAGCTTGTAGCCCGCATCGAGGCCGAGCTCGAAAGAAAAGCTGCGGATTACCTTCTGCACAAAGCCGTCGATTGTATTTACGGCAAAGCGACTATAATCATGTAAAATCCTCCTGTAAATGGCATGCGCTTTTTCTTGTATCGATCCCTCATTTAAATCCGGATGAGATTGAAGGATGATATCCCGGAAGGTTTTTACGGACTGCTCCCCGAGCGCCAGACCTTTTAACACCTCCAAAATCCGACTTTTCATCTCCTCCGTTGCCTTATTGGTGAAGGTAACAGCAAGGATTTCACGGTATTTTGTTTCAGAAGAAAAAAGTAAGGTAAGATAATGTGCGGTAAGGCTAAACGTCTTACCCGAACCTGCGGAGGCTTGAAGTATTTTAAGAGGCTTGTGTTGCATGAGGGGAAGAAAAAACTCAACGGTTACTTGAACGGGTTTATTATAGTAAGCCTTCCTTCGATATTCAGATTGTGCTGCATATCTTCTGAGTACAAGATAGCGCATCCCGATTGTAAGGCAGAAGCAACGATTAATGAATCGAATATCTGGAATTGAAACTTGGCAACCAGAAGGATAGCTTCATGAAAAGTTTGAGCATCAACGGGAAAAACGTTGCAGTCCTCAAGTAAGTCCGCCCAGAGGTTAAGCGTCTCGTCTTTGCTAAATCCTAGTTTCTTCCGACAAATGTTTCCTACTTCAGCGAGCACCTGCGAATTGATCACAGGAACAAGTGCCATCAATTCTATAGCTCTTTCCCGCTTCTCGTTATTAGAGTCAAACAGATAGAGTATTACGTTAGAGTCGAGAAAAAAGCTATTCGAAGTCATTCGCTTCATCTCTGTTAAAAGTAAAACCAGAAAGGTCTTGTCTTTTGTATTTGGAATAAGCTTCTCGAAGCTTATCCACCTTTTTATCTTCCACCTCGTGATACCCCGTCTCCTTCTCGATTACCATAATGAGCCGCACCTGCTCCCCTACGAACTCATCAGGAAGATCGATAGTAATCGACTTCGTCTTTGGAATAATTGTTTTAGTATACATAACGTAGCTCTTAAAACAAATTTACTAATAAAACACTCGTTTCAAGCCATGCCTATTCTATCCCCAGCCCCGGCAATTCCTTCAACTGCCACTTTCCATTCTCAAAGTCAGGCATTTTAAAAGGATTATTGGCCGTCAAAAACGGCCCGTCCAAGTCTGCCCAATCACATAAGGGAGCAAGCGCAGCACCGGCAAGAGTGGCCACACTTGTTTCGCTCATACATCCGACCAAGACCTTCATGTCTAATTCCCGTGCCCGTTGGATCATTTGGTACGCTTCGTGCATGCCCGCGCTTTTCATGAGCTTGATGTTAATTCCGTGATACGCTCCTTTTATTCGATCAAGATCTTCCAGTCGCTGGCAAGCTTCGTCCGCCAGGATAGGAATCGGACTTCTTTCTGTTATCCAGGCATTTCTATCCAGGTCTGTCTTCGGCATGGGTTGTTCCAAAATTTCGACCCCATTTTCTTTCAGCCAATGAAGGGTATCTATTGCTTTTTCACGGTCGGTCCAACCCTGGTTTGCATCCGCGTAAAGCGGCTTGTTTGTTACCAGTCTGATCGTTTCTACCAGTAGCCTGTCGTCATCCGAGCCCAATTTCACTTTCAGTACGTTAGCCAGCTCAGCTTCCCTTACTTTTTTTATAATCACCTCGGGAGTATCAATACCTATGGTGATAGAAGTGACAGGCATTTGGTTTGGGTTTGAACCAAACATTGAATAACATGGCTGCTGCAACAACTTCCCCTGCAAATCATGCAGCGCTATATCTATAGCCGCTTTTATTGCTGGGTTACCGGGAGCAATCGTATCGAGATGGACGCCAAGCTCTTGAAAATTAAAAGGGATACGCAGCCAGCTGAGGTCTACTTTTCGCAAAAAGGCCTCGGCTGTTTCAACGCTTTCTCCCAGGTATGGCACCATTGAAGCTTCTCCCAATCCCACTTTACCCTCATGTTCGATTTCCAGAAGAATAATTGGAGTGAATGTTCTTGAGAAGCCGGATATCCGGAAAGGAAATTTTAAGTTAAGCTTAAAGGGCCGGGCAGAAATCTTCATAAAAATCAAATATAGAGCACAATTTAAAGTATCGGATGTATAAGATATAAAACCAGTGCCTATGAAATCGTTTATGTTGATGAAGATCAGCTTTTTACTTTCTGCCGTTTTCATATTATCAGCATGCGGGCTGCGGAACAGAACCCCTGAGCCAGTTGTTCCGATTGCGATCACCATTTCTGCCGATGATCCGGATCTCACTACTGTTAATTTTGATATCTATGCATTCAGGGTAATCGATCGCCTTGAAGAGTTTAGCGCCATTAATCTTGATCTTACAGACGAGCTTGATACTGCACGTGTCCTTCTTAACATCGACATCGAGAATTTTAATATGTTTCCTCCTGACCAGCGCATCTCAAGAAGAGTATTCAGACGAAATGTGCAGGTTGGAACGGATGCTAACGGCCGACCCGTTTATCAAACTGTAACCGCTTCCGCGGATATTGTGTCGTCACGTATTCGCACTTCTGCACTTTTCAGGACCAACCTGCGTATCAAGGGTAGCCCGGGGAAGAACTTTCAGAGAACTTTCAACAGTAATTTGAACCTGGATAATGTATATGTAACGAATATTCAGGGAGATTCGAGAGCCGTAGATCCCGGCCTCTATTCGCTCACCGCCCCGGCTTTTGAACCTCAGGTGCAGGACATCCTTCTGGCCTTGTCAAACCGTGAAATGCTCGACCGGCTGAACCGTGAAATACGATCTTATTATGATAAATAAGAAAAACGCGCTTTGTAAATTTGCCCGCGATGAGCAAAGCACTTTTTCGTCCTTTTGAGAGATATAATTTCAGTGAGCAGGTTTGTTACCTGACAGGTGAACCGGCAGAGATCCAGACAACGGTTTTTCCCGAGTGGGTCTTGAAGCAGTTTCAGTTGGAGGATAAACCTTTTAAGATGCTCGATGAAAGGATTGCCACCTATCGGGATATAAAAATTCCGGTTTCACAGAGGGCGCTTGATGCTATTAACCTGCTAGACCAGGAAATAGAATCGGTGTTTAACGGCGGCTACGAGACGGTCAAGGAGTTCGATCAGACCCGTCTTTTCCTGTGGATCGCCAAGCAAGTCTACGGTATCATTCACTGGGAAGTGCGTGCTGGAATCCGCCAGCAACGAGCCATTGGAGAAGATTTTAACTTTTCGCAATCTATCGCGCATAAATTCAGTAATCTCCATCTGATGCTGCAATCGCTGGTAGTCCCTGTTGAGTTTGAAGGAATTTTGCCCTGGAGCATCAAAATATTTCCGGTCTCCAATCCTCCGGAAACCTTTAGTTATCGCGATGAAATCAACACGCTGGTTTTTTCACTCAGGATGAAAGATTTCGGAATCATTGCTTGCTTGCAGGACAATGGTGAGAGTTTGATCTATCACAGGGATGTGCTGAATAAAGTTTCTGAAAATCCGCTTCATCCCATACAGTTTGAAGAGCTTTGTGGGCGCTTTTTTTATTCGGCATACCTGTTCAACCGCTTGCCCGAGTATACAGTGATCTCTACAGACGAAGCTGTATACATAGATGCAATGCCGCTTCGAATCAGCAGCAGACCCGTGTACGACATCTGGCAGGCAAAAACCTACGGACAGGTGCTGGAGAACTTCTGGAAACCCTGGGGCTATTCCTTATTTGAGATCATCAAAAATCCGGAACAGCCCATGAGTTTTTTATTGAATGAGGAAGGGGAGTTTATTGACGGACAGACGATTGAGTTGCCGATTTAGTAAGAGTTAGCTTATTGTCTTCTTTTTCTTCTACTTCATCTGTTAGTGTTTTAAGGAAGCTGATGATGGCTTTTTGCTCTTCCTTGGACAAGTTCAATTTGTCTGTTGGTAGGGTCTGGTTTTCGAGATGGATACCTAGTCCGGCACCGCCGCCTTGTTCATAAAATTCCATCACTTCCTCTAAGGTTGCAAACGCCCCATTGTGCATGTAAGGAGCAGTGAGGGCAATATTGCGAAGTGTTGGAGTTTTGAAGGAAAATTTCAGCTCCTCGATTTTGTTATGTGCGTATCTTCCAAGGTCAGGGTCAATAACACCTGTTTTTGGTTTAACCGGCACGCCTAAAACTTCAGCTTCTGTGTTGGTAAAAGCCGGAGGAGCTGTGCCATTGAATACGGGTGAAAAGTGGCAGGTTCCGCATTTTGCCTTTCCCATGAAGAGGTTAAAACCTTTAATTTCCACCTGATTCATCTTCGATTCACCACCCCTCATGTACTGATCGAAGCGGCTGTTGAAAGGGCTAAGCGAGCGGACATAGGTGGACACTGCGATCATCACATGTCTGGGTTTGATTTCGTGGTTGATAGTTGGAAAAGCAGCTTTGAACTGCTTTAGGTACGCTGGTTGATTATTTAGTCTTTTCGCCGCGTCTTCTACCGAGCCGTGCATCTCATCTTTGTTAGCCAGCACATCCAGCGCCTGATTTTCTAAAGAGGGCGACCTCATATCGTAGAACTGCGCTTGCTGAAGTCCGGCATAGTATAGAGAAGGTGCATTGCGTTTTACAAACTTTCCCGCGTCAAGAGCGGCACTTCTTGGAAGTCCATCTGTAAAAGCAAGTTTAGGATTGTGGCAACTTTGGCAGCTGCGTGTGGCTCCTGATAAAACAGGGTCGGAAAAAAGTTTTTTACCTAATGCGACCTTTTGCGTTGTAAATTCTGCTTCTGCATTGTCTGCGAAAAAATTGGGGTTGAGAAGGTCTTTATCAAAAAGGGTTTCGGCCTTTGCGTAAATGGCGAGCTCTGTTTCGGGGAAGAGCTTGTTCTCTTGCTGCCATTGAGAAATAGCTTTGGTTAAAGGATTGATGTATCGACGGATAAATTCTGCGCGGTTGAACTCCTCGAAGTCCTCGTGCTTGTTAATATAGGCTATCGCTGCCTCCGAAAGCTCTTCCATTTCTCGGCCTGATCCTAAAATGGAAAGCACATTCTGAACCGACTTTATAGAAACCGCTGCTTCTGTGATGCTTGTGCTCGAAAGAGGAGTATCAAAGCCTGAAATACCTAAGCTAATTATCCTGAAAAGTTCGAGTTTGCAGGCGTCAGCGGCATTAGCTTCACTAAATTCAATGGCTTCCATGAACTTTTTGGCGTGCTTTATTCTGGAATTTAAAACCTTCACTTCCCTGATGAGCTCCGCTCTATTTTCTTCCTCAAACGGAAACAAGTGCTCTTCAATCACCTGCAGTCCCGAAGGCTCGAAAGTCTTTGTCTCTTCCACCTCTATCTCTGGCAAGGGAGGTCCATTTATGGCCTTACTGGTAGTTGGGGCGTAGTATTCTAATGCCCACTCGACCTTTTTATAATCCAGCCGAACCTTTTTAAATGCTTTTTGTAGTTCAGGTTCTGAGCCTTTTTTTGCAAGCTCTAACAAATTTTCCTCTGTATTTGCATGGAAGCTGTCTATCTGCTCAAGGACCTGCGACTTGATTTTTTGCGTTGCCGGTTGTTTCTCAGAGCAATAGAACAAAGTGGTTAAAAAGACAGATAGAAGAAGTAGCGTTTTCTTTTTCATGCTAAAAATGGAAAAGCCCTTCGCAACATGCGAAAGGCTGATCTTTATGGAGATGAAGAATTAACGTTGAATTCCTGTAATGATTACTGTTTGACCACCTTCTGTATTGGTGGTAATTCCACTACCGTCGGCGTTAGCAAATTTGGATTCTTGCCATGTATGCGGGTGAATATTCACCATAAAGGTGTTGGGTTTTCCAACGATATCTGAAATATCTAACATTGCTCCGTATTCCCAAGAACTTAAGCGACTACTGTTTGAAGGATTATACTTCGAGTTAAACTGGACGTCATTCCTTCTGTGGTTCATTTCCAACATTGGCTTCAAATCTTTAGTGGCGATATTGTACTGCCAGATTCTTCCGTCATGTTTGTTTTCAGCGTAGAAAGAGTCGCCATCCTCCTGAATATAAACGTAGTTCTGAGTTACGCAAATGTTGTCAGGGTTAACGATATGATTACCGGGATTTACGCCGCCATCCATTAAAGGAGTAAGTTTACCTTTAAGAGGGTCATTTGCATTCAGCTCCAGTTTGTAAATACGGCCCCACATGGTTTTGCCATCTACTGGAGTGATTTTATCTGCCTGAGAAATACCGGTAGCAGTGAAATAAATAACGCGACCAGCTTCAGCGCTGCCTTTGCCATAGTCCAGATCTTCTACACGAGCAAATTGAATAGCACCTTTTGCAACAGTTTGGGCAGCAAGCTGGGTTCCGGTGCTGGCTGTAACATCACTGTACTCTGCAAATTCGACATCGTAAGTAGTTCCAACGTTCATATCCATTTCTACTGAGTTCCGGTTAGGGCGTCTTAGCATGAAAAGTTTACCATTAGAAAGATCTCCAACAGTATTTGATAAATACAGATTCACCTGACCGTTCGAATCATCCTCACCAATAAGGATGGCTGTTTTGCCAGGGAATGCAGTTTTAGGCAGTGGAACAGCATTTTCTGCGCTACATTTACCCAAGGCAGTTAATGTATGATCTTTTTTCTTGTCGTCCACAGATCCAAATGGATTAAGCTGATGGATCATTGATTCGGAACCTGATTCACCCGCTGTCAGGAATAGGGGGCCAAACCCATGTTCCTCCGGCGTCGCCATAGTAGCAGAACACAAGCGCATACCGCCTCCTGCTGCATCCAGAATGTATTCACCCTTTACTGGCTTTAGGTTTTTGTCCAGATGTACCCTTGAAACAGAGAAAAGAATCTCGTGATTATTAATCATAATATAGCCATCTCCATTAGGATCTTTCATGAATCCAGCACCGTCAGGCTGAGCACCAAATCTAAAATTGGGGGAACCTTCTAGTTGATCATCACTACTGATCAGCGGATAAATTTCTAGGCCCTCAAAGCCAGAAAGGGATTTTACAAGAGATGGAGTTACAGAGTGTGATTGCAGGTTAAGAGCTTGTTGGTTGGTTTCTTTTCCGTCTTTATTACATCCCACCAAGGTGGCGGCACTAATTGCAGAAAAAGCAATGGCGGTAGATAATTTACTTTGTACAAATAGTTTCATTGTCCTTTTAGTTTGCTGGCAAAGCTATCGGACTAATGTAACTGGGGAATTAGCGACGTTTTAAATTTAAGTGAAGAGCTTCCCCTGGGTGTTAAGATTGAATTAACAGGTTAGAAAACAGTGGAGAGTTGACTAATAAAATGATTTATAATACCAGGGTAGAAAATGATAGTAATGACTACTCCTGCAATGGCACCATAGAAGTGGGCATCGTGGTTGATGTTGCTGGATTGCTTAGACGCATAGGCGCTGTATAAGAGATATAAAACTCCAAACACCACAGCGTTAATCGGAATAGGAATGAACATCAGGTAAAAAGATGCATCTGGATTGAACAAAATATAACTGAATACTACTGCCGACACTGCCCCTGAGGCCCCTAAACTGTTATACCAAAAGTGATCTTTGTGTTTAAGAATGGTGCTAAGATCGCTTAAAGCCAGACTTACAATATATAAAACAGCAAATTGTAAGGAACCCAGATAGGTCTCTAAAGCAAATGCAAAGAAGTAGTAGGAGAGCATGTTGAAAAACAGGTGGCCCCAATCTTTATGGATTAAGCCACTGGTGAAAATGGAGTAAACGCGCTCTCCGCGACTAACACTGTAAGGATGTAACATAAACTTGCCATACACCTGTGGATTTGAAAAGGCGTACAGACTCGTTATAATAGTTAATATAAAAATGATGCTGGCTACGGGAGTGTTGCTGATAAATTGTTCCATTAAAATTTCCTCTCCACTTTCGTAAAGTACAATTATTACACCAAAGAAAGCAAGATTTTTACTACTGGACGAAAACTATTGATATCCTTGTGTTAAATTTTGCCGCAGGCCAAAGCAGCAGCAGAAACTCAATGTACTGCCCGCTGTTATAAATGCGAAAGATTTAATGCCTGCGGAGGCGGCTTGGAAAAAGTAAAGTTGCCTCCGATTAACAAAAGTACTATCAAATGGAAAGTTTAAAGAATTACAAATATACCTGCGTCGAACGGTTTTTAAGGTATGTAACTATTGACACTCAGTCTGATCCCTATTCACCAAGCAGTCCTTCTACCGAAAAGCAGAAAAATTTGGGCAGGTTGCTGGTTGAGGAACTGCAGCAAATGGGTGTTCAGGATGCAGAACTGGATGAATTCGGGTATGTATATGCTACCATTCCGGCTACTTCCAACAAAAATGTTCCTGTAATCTGCTTTTGCTCTCACATGGACACATCCCCTGACAGTAGCGGGGAGAACGTTAAGCCCACAATCCATAGAAATTTTAATGGGGAGGATATTGTCCTTCCGGACGATTCGAACCAGGTGCTAAGACAATCTGAACATCCGGATCTACAACACCAGCATGGCAATGATATTATCACCGCTAGTGGCACGACGCTATTGGGCGCCGACAATAAAGCCGGGCTTGCAGAGATTATGGATGCTGCACACTTTTTTATCTCACATCCCGAAATTAAACGTGGCAAAATTCGCATTCTTTTTACCCCCGACGAGGAAATTGGTCGCGGTGTGGATAAGGTAAATATGGAAAAGCTGGGAGCCGATTTTGGGTACACGGTTGACGGAGAAACTGCAGGTTCCATTGAAAATGAGACTTTCTCGGCTGATTATGCCTTAATTACTGTCAAGGGCGTAAGCGCACATCCCGGTTTTGCAAAGGGTAAAATGGAAAGCGCCATCAAGATCGCCTCTGAGATCGTCGCTGCGATGCCTAAAGACCGACTAGCTCCCGAGAGCACCTCAGGAAAAGACGGCTTTATTCATCCCGTATCGATAAAAGGGTCGGTGGAAGAAGCTAGCATAGAGTTTATTCTCCGCGATTTTGAGGAGGCTGAACTTCAAAATCATGAGCGGATATTGAAAGCGATAGCTGATGAAATCATGGAGGGCTATCCTAACTCTTCCTATCAGTTGGAGATTAAGGAGCAATATCGCAACATGAAGCAGGTGCTGTCCAACCATCCCCAAACTATTCAGTATGCGGAAGAGGCTATTCGCAGAGCGGGACTGGAACCGAAGCTGCAAAGCATCAGAGGGGGAACAGACGGTTCGAGACTTTCCTTTATGGGATTACCATGCCCTAATATTTTTGCCGGCGAGCACGCGTTCCATGGCAAACAGGAATGGGTTTCGGTTCAGGATATGGAGAAAGCTGTTCAGACCATAGTCCATCTGGCTACTATTTGGGAGGAGAAAGCCGGGTAAAGCGGATAACAGCAATTACACTAGATGTAATCTTACTTTACTATAGGTATATACCGAAAAATATCCTGCCGGAATAATTAAGTTTAGGCAGGGAGATAGTGTATTCAAAGTGCTATTGCTTTAAAGTCGCTGTTCTGCCGCTGTTCGTCGAAAATTCTATCCTTTTTAGCTCAAATAAATTTAGGAGTGGATTTCAACGATATTTTTGTAGAATGGCCATTAAACCACAGCAACTTAAATATATAACACCGGTTATCCATATTCTCTTTTGGATGCTGTTGTTTTTCCTTCCTTATATTCTCCGGCTTACCAGCACAGGCGTTCGGATGTCGGATAACATGCAGTTTCGACTGCTGTTAAATAATCTAGTTTTGATTGGTTTTTTCTACATCAACGCTTATTTCCTATACCCAAAAGTCTATGCAAACAAGCGTCTCGTGATCTACGCGATTACCCTGATTGCCTCAGTATTTTTGCTGATGAAAACGACCAGTTTTGTAGAGCGTGAATTTTTGCCTTTAAAGAGAAGCTCTGTTCCTGATAAGCAAACGGAAAAGGTAGTAGAGGCAAAGCCGAAGGTTCAGGAGGCGAAAAAGCGTAACTGGGATGGTAAAAAGGGGCCTTTTTTCTATTTCTCTCTGTTCCCATACATTTTCATCATTGGTATCAGTATTAGTTACAGGATTGTCAGGGATTCATCGAGGCAGGAAAAAATCCGCAAAGAAAAAGAAAACGAAACGCTGAAGTCAGAGTTGACATTCCTTCGTTCGCAGGTGAGCCCGCATTTTATGTTTAATGTTCTGAATACTTTGGTGTCTATGGCACGAAAGAAATCAGACCTGATGGAGCCCTCACTTATCAAGTTGTCGAACATGATGCGATATATGCTTTATGAGAGTAATGATGAGCGTATTACTGTCGAGCAGGAAGTTCAATATTTGAGAAGCTATATCGACTTGCAGTTGTTACGATTTGGAGATGATCTCGATATCCGGCAGAACATCCAGCAGGATCTGGACGATTATCAGATTGAGCCGATGCTATTGATTGCATTTGTTGAAAACGCTTTTAAGCATGGGGTTGGTATGGTGGAGCAACCATTCATCAGGATAGCTCTGGCTGTCGACCGAAGCAAGCATCTTCTGCAGTTCAGGGTGGAGAATTCTGTGTCTCCAGTCGAAAGTGCGAAGGATAAGAGTTCCGGGATTGGTTTGACGAATATGCGACGACGCCTGGAGTTGCTTTATAAAGACCGCTACACGCTGGAAACATCGGAGAATCAAGGGACCTTTGTCGCACAATTAAATATTTATTTAAAATGATCAAGTGCCTGATAATTGATGATGAGCGGTTTGCCATTGAACTTATGGAAGATAACGTCAGCCAGGTGCCTTTTCTGGAACTGGTTGCCAGCTGCCGCAATGCAATGGACGCAATGAAGGTACTTAGTCAGCAGCCTGTTGATCTCATTTTTTTGGATGTTCAGATGCCCGGCCTTACGGGTTTGCAGTTCCTGAAAACGTTGACCAGTCCGCCTATGGTGATCCTCGTGACTGCTTACGAGAAGTATGCCCTGGATGGTTTTAACCTGGACGTGCTGGATTACCTGGTAAAACCTTTTCCCTTTGAACGCTTTCTGAAGGCTGTTAATAAAGCGCTGGAGTTGTATAATCTGAAAAATCAACAAAGCACCGGTCAGCTTGCCGGAAATGACTGCTTGTTTGTGAATGCGGATTACTCGTTAGTCAAGATTAACATCCCCGATATTTTATATGTAGAGGGATTAAAGGATTACATCAAAATCTACCTTGCAGATGCAGAAAAGCCCGTGATTACGCGGCTTAGTATGCGTTTTATGGAAGAAAAGCTACCAGCAGATCGTTTTATGCGGGTGCACAAATCTTACATTATTTCACTCAATCGACTGGTGGCCTTTAAGAAAAACAGGGTAATGATCAGTTCTACTGAAATTCCTGTTAGTGATAACTATAAAGAGTCGCTTTTAGCCTACATGGGACAGCATAACTGAAATCGATAGAATCCGAGCGTTTGTCTCTTTAATCGCCGGAGAAGTATCATTCAATTTTTTCGCCTTTAACTTGGATGTAAACTTGCTCTTGAAATAACATCTAAACATAATTCACACGCTGAAGAAACAAAACAACGACAATGAAAAAAATTTTGCTTCTGTTAATAACTGTCATTTGTACATTAACAGCATCGGCCCAAATTGGTAGAGAAGTAACGGGTGTGCTACGCGACTCAACCGGGCAGAGTGTAATTGGCGCTACCATACGCCTCACTTCCCCCAGTGATACCCTCTCTGTAAGTAGCAACGTAAACGGAGCTTTTACCTTCCGGAATGTTAAATCCTCTCAGTTTCTTCTTAGTATTTCCTCTTTGGGATATCAGAATCTGAACAAGCGATTCTTGTTCAAAGAAGGAACTACTCCTCTTCAACTGGAGCCAATTGTACTAAAGACAGCAAGCAATGTGCTGAATGAAGTTCAGGTATCCGCAACCAGAGGAATCACCATAAAAGAAGACACAGTAGAATATCGCGCAGCTGATTTTCCGGTAAGAGAAAACTCAGTAGCAGAAGATATCATTAAAAAGCTACCTGGAGTTGAGGTTGACCGGGAAGGAAACGTTACCACACAGGGTAAAAGCGTTACTCGTGTAAGGGTTAACGGTCGTGACTATTTTGAAGGAGATTTGAAGACAGCTACTCAAAATCTTCCTGCGGAGATTATAGATAAGATTCAAATCATAGACGATTATGGCGACCAGGCTGCTATTACTGGTATCCGCGAAGGTGAGGCGGACAAGATCATTAACATCCAGTTGAGAACTAATAAGGGGATGGTAATCAATGGTACTGGCGGGCTAGGGAGTCAGGAAAGGTATCAGCTGACCGGAAACGGACAGTTTATGAATGATGATCAACAGTTGGCAATCATTTTAAATTTGAATAATAATAATGCTTCACCATTTAGTTTTGGAGGAGGTGGCGGAAGAGGCTTTGGTGGCGGCGGCGGCCGAAGCGGCAACTTCGGCGGTAGCTTCAGCGGCGGTGGCTTTGGTGGCGGTGGTGGTTTCGGAAATAACAGCGGCGGTATTACAAATACAACAGGCGGAGGCCTTAACTTCCGGGATGACTGGGGTAAAAAGGTAAAGGTTTTTGGTAGCTACCGATTTATGTCTCGTAACACCGATTTAATTTCAAACAGCGTAAGAACAGATTTTATCAGGGATACAACGCGGACCAACACAAATGTGAGTCTCCTCACGGATATTTTTGAAGACAGGGATACCAGAACAAACAATCATAATTTAAACTTCAACCTGGAGTATCAGATAGATTCACTGAATTATTTGAGGGTGTCCCCTTTTGTTAGCATTTCAGGTAATAACACTGATAATATTTCCAACCAATTGCAACAGCGTGAGGGTGTCAATATACAGAACAGGGAGCTATTTAACATGTCCGAATCTAGCAGCCCCTTTTTAGGTGGAAATATCATCTTTAATCATCGCTTTAGAAAACCTGGTAAAAATCTATCTATCGCCGGCACTATTGGTAGATCCAATAACACGTCTTACCAGGAGGCGAGGGATGATTTTGAGTTTTTTATTGAAGATGAGACCCGAGACTCGGTTTACCTCCGCCGGATAGACGTCAACAATCGCAGCATTAACACCAATGCTAATGTGACATACAGCGAGCCCCTGGGTAAATTCTCCAGACTTGATTTTGGGTATAATTTCTCGAAGGCTAATTATGATAATAGTCGTTTAACAGATGTTTTCAACAATCAGGGGGTTTTTGTTACCGATCCGGCATTGAGTAATGTATTCAATTACTCATTTACTACCAATCGCTTTAGCTTGAATTATCGTTTTGACAAACAACGGCTGTACAATTTTAACCTCGGATTGACGGCTCAACCTACCTTGCTGGATGGCTTTTCGGAAACAAACCAGGTAAGTGTGAATAGAAAAGGCTTCAATTTGTTCCCTACAGCCCGTTTCTCTTATAATTTTGCCCGTACTCGCTCTCTAAATATTAACTACGCGGGTCGGAGCACTGAGCCGAGTTTTAGTCAGATTCAGCCGGTTCGTGATATCTCGGATATACAACGTCCAGTGGTAGGAAATCCTAAGCTAAATGCAGCATTCACCCAATCACTAAACATATCTTACAATACTACCGACCCTAGAACCGGCTTATTTTTCAACGCAGGGCTAAACGGAAATGTGATTGATGATCGTATTACCAGGAATGTGGTATTCCACGACCAGATAATTGCGGAAGGTGACACGATTTTCAACGTTCAGGAAACGAACTACCTGAATGCCGACGGCTACTATTCTACCAATGCTAATTATTCTTTTGGGAAGTCTTTTGCGGAACGTAAATATCGGATTTCGTTAAACGGTTCATTGAATTTTAGCAATGACGTCACTTACAATAATAATCAAAGGAATATAGGAAGGAACTGGTCGATCAGACAAGGTATTCGTGGACAGATTAACCCGAATCAGAATCTGGAGATTTACCCGGCCATTAGTTACAGACGGACTTGGTTAAATTATACTTTACCTGTAAGCAACGATACCAAAGCGGAAACCTGGGACTTCGATCTGAACGGAAGGGTGTTTTTCTTCAAGACATTTATTTTGGGCTTAGATGCTAGTTACAATATTAATCGCGGCTATAGTTCGATCAACACTAGTCCTTTCATTTTGAATACCTATCTCGAGAAGCAATTCTTCAACAAGAGAGGTACTTTGAGGATGCAGGCCTTCGACGTAATGAAGGAAGCAGTGGCGGTAAACAGATCACAGGGAGAAAATTCTTTCACAGATAGTCAGAATAACCGCTTAACCCGGTATTATATGCTAACGTTCAGCTATCGGTTCCAGAAGTATCCCGGGGGAATACAACCGAATTTCCAAAGAAACAGGGATATGATGAGAGGAACCCCTGGAGAACCGCGCGATTAACTTTTATACTAAGCACGAATGGAAAAGGCCTGCAATTTTGCAGGCCTTCTTCGTTAATTTATCTGCCCCGTTACTACTTTCGGTACCGGGAAGTACTCAATCCCATCGCCATTTTTATATTTAGGACTGATATCCACCGGTAGTTTTCCAGAACCTTGCATCTCTCCGCCGATAATCTTTGCGGAAGCTCGCTGCAGCTCGTCGCTATTCTGATAATTCACCAGTAGCGTCTTGCTTTGTTCTACTCCGGGAAGCCCTGAAATAGTGTAGGGATTGGCAAAAAGAGCTGAAACAGTGTTCATCTTTGCTAAGCGTGCAATGAACGATTTAAGTTCGTTATTGTAGTCAATCGTGCGCTGCGGCCTTTTTCGATAATCGTGGATTCCAACGATAATCTGATTGTAATTGCTCAGTTCTTTCTGCATCCGGGAGATATCACTCGCGGAAGCAATTTTTGATAACAGGAAGTTAGTGGAATTGGGAAACCGCTTGCTTATTTCCTGTTGAAACGCGGTCAGTTCAGTTACTCCAACGCTGATAATTGCTGTTTTTTCTACGGGATTAAGTGCTTTCAGTAAGCTGTCGCTGTTTAAAACCGTAACGGCGGCGTCAGCTAGCCGTTGATTTAAAGCCATTGCTTCCGGACGGTTCAAAACCTCGTGCAAACGGGTAGTATCAAGATCAACAGGTTTGTTTAAGCCTGCCCAATACTTGGCAGCCAAAATCTTTTTTACGCTGTTGTTTACTTGTGTCCAGCTGAGTCTTTTCTCCCGGAGCGCCTGTTTGGTTAATTTAATAGCCCGCCGGGTATCTTCAGATAGCTCGATAATATCGTTACCTGCAATTATTGCTCTCACATCTGCTTCTCCTCCAGGAAAAAACTTTACTACGCCCTTCATTTCCATGGCGTCAGAAATAACTAGCCCTGTGAACCCTAGCTGTTCTTTCAACAGGCCGGTAACAATAGGTTTCGACAAAGTGGAGGGCAGATTAGGAGTACTATCCAAAGCTGGAATGTTCATATGGGCCACCATAACGCCCGATGCGCCCTGCCGAATCAATTCTTTAAAGGGATATAGTTCAAGGGTATCCAGGCGAGTTTTAGGAAAAGGCAGTTTGGGAAGATCGTAATGCGAATCTACGTCAGTATCTCCGTGTCCGGGGAAGTGTTTAATACTGACTAAAACACCTCCATCCTGCAACCCGTTCATGTAAGCCGAAGCTCTTGTCGCTACTTTAAACTTATTGTCTCCAAAAGATCTGTAGTTGATTACCGGGTTTCTTGGATTGTTATTGATATCCACAACAGGCGCGAAATTGAGATGCATTCCAAGAGTTTTAAAATCTTGTGCAATTGCTCTTCCCATGTCGTAAATCAGACGGTTATCTTGAATCGCACCGAGGGTCATCTGATAGGGATAAGACATCGTGCTGTCTAAGCGCATTCCTAAACCCCATTCGGCATCCATGGCTATCAATAAAGGAGTCTCGGATAATTGCTGGTAGCGCTCTGTTAAAATTGCCTGCCTACCTGGACCACCCTGAAAAAAAACCAGTCCACCTACCTTTTCTCGTTTGATCATTGCTGCGACTGAATCTTCGTATGCTTTTCCCTTATCCGTATGAGCCCGAACAAAAAAGAGTTGCGCAATTCGCTCTTTCCTGTTTAATTTTCGAAAAACCGAGTCTACCCACTTTTCCTGGATTGAGTTCGTAGCATTGAACGGAATCTTTCCTTGCCCCACTGCGATTAAAGAACTGGCAAGTAGCTGCAGGAAGATGAAGAGTGCGCGGTTATTCATTTATAATAGAAGTTTTAGGAGTGTGTTTAAAAATAGACAGTTGTAGTTGATTTTAAAGTCAAATTATTACAAATATTAGCAAATACTTGTTTTTATCTAACTATAAAACAGATGGCATTATTATTTCTATTAGTTTTGAAACACACATCAACACTTAGAATTATGAAACGGATATTAATTACTTCATTAATTGCTCTGGCAGCAACTGTTGTAAACGCCCAGAGTGTGACCGTAAAGGCGGGTTTAAATTACTCAAATATTACCCGCACCGGGGACGATAACTTTAAAACAGATTTCAAAACCGGCTTTCATGCCGGCGTAGGGGTAGATATTCCTCTGGTCGACCGCCTTTCTCTTGCACCTGAAATTATGTACTCTCAAAAGGGATACGAAGTAGAAACGTCAGGGGTATTTGGTACTGGTGAGCGTACCATCACTTACAATTTTGTTGAGATTCCTATCCTTGCTAAAATTACTGCAGCACCAGGCTTCAATATTCACCTGGGACCGCAGGTGTCTTTCCTCACTTCAACGACAACCACTTTTAAGTCGGGAGACAATCAGTACCGCGAGAATGTGGAAGAGGACAATGATAACCTACGTAAGAACTTGATTGGAGGAGTAGTAGGAGTTGGCTTCGACATCAGCCCGAAAGTTAATCTTCATGGTCGTTATGCACTAGATCTGAAGAGGAATGACGGAAGCGGCAATTCTACAACTCCCGAGTTTAGAAACCAGGTATTTCAGGTAGGATTAGGCTTCAGGCTTTAAGTTGCAATCGATCAGTTAATAATAAGAAAAAAGACCCGTTCAATTTTGAACGGGTCTTTTTTTTAAGGAGCTGGAGTAGTAGTGGTGCCGGTACCTGTACCCGTGGTATCGGTCGTTGTGCCAGTACCTGTGCCAGTACCTGTTCCTGTACCAGTACCCGTGCCTGTAGTGTCAGTGGTGGTTCCTGTGCCTGCAGGATCTGTGGTTCCTGTTCCGACGGCTGTGCTATCTGTCCCCGTCGTTCCCGTTCTGCTTGAAGAGCAAGCTGCCAGACCCAACCCTGAGGCTAGCAGTAGTGAAAAAAGTTTTGTTTTCATAGATAGATCATCAAATCTTACTACTAACAAAACCTTTTACCTTCGGTTTAAGAATAATTACTAAAATGTTATACCTGACCGATTTATGTTAAATTCTCTTATAAGTTGGGTTCGTAACACAGCTAATGCTATTCGGTGGTTTGCTTAAACTCGCCGGCTGTATCTTGTCCTACATGTGTTCTGGTACCACCAGAGTTAGTTTCTGAAGGTTGGTCTTGAGCAGGCTCTGTCCTTTGCGCCCCTTTGCCTTCGACTGTTTGTACCTGGGTAGAATCAAGTGCCGACTGTGATCTGTTGCTATCAAGGACTGAGCTTGTGTCTGAATAGTTCTCATTACTTTGCTGCGAGCGGTTGCTGGGAGTACAAGCGGCAAAGGCTAATCCTCCAAGAATGTATAAATATGCTTTTATTTTCATAGCTGGTTTTGTCTTAATTATTCTTTTGACTAACAAATTAAAGCTGCATTAGATTTGGCAGAAAAATAAAAAGCCCTGCAGTAATGCTGCAGGGCTAACCTTTTTTGTATTTATTAAACCTTAATTAAGAGCATCCTCCCTGGGTGCCGCAATTCAAACACTTGTAACAAGTTCCTGAGCGCACCATTATATGACCACAGTTTGTACAGGCTGGAGCGTCAGACTGTCCTCCTCCTGAAATGTCTAGCACCGGTTTTAATACCTTATCAGACGATACTTTTGATGCTTCTGTTACAGGCTCTAGTGAAGGATTTACATCTTCATCAGCCATCTGCGGGTTACCCAGAACAGCGTTCTGCTCGGTTAACACGTGTACCAGATCGGTACGGTTCAAATACTCATAGCCAAGCAAGCGGAAAATATAGTCGATGATGGAAGTCGAACTCTTGATGTTATCGTGTCCGCTAACCATACCTGATGGTTCGAAACGAGTAAATGTAAACTTGTCAACAAACTCTTCAAGTGGTACTCCGTATTGTAAACCAACCGAAACGGCAATAGCGAAACAGTTCATCAACGACCGGAACGTTGCCCCTTCTTTGTGCATATCCACGAAGATTTCTCCTAAAGTACCATCTTCGTACTCACCTGTCCGAACGTAAACTGTTTGTCCGCCAACGGATGCTTTTTGTGTAAAGCCACGACGCTTAGCAGGCATCACCTTGCGTTCAACAACTGATGATAGCTGACGTTTGAAGGTTGTATCGGTCGACTTTTCTATGATAGCACGAGCTGCCTCTAACACTTGCTCCGGAGTTAGATCGCTAAGTTTAACGTTTGCTGCTTCGCCTAATACTTCTTCTACAGAATCAATAGACTCGTCGTCTTTCTTGTCAGATTTTGTAGAAAGTGGTTGAGATAGTTTACAGCCATCACGATAAAGAGCATTAGCCTTAAGCGCAAGTTTCCATGAAAGTTCGTAGCAATCTTTAATCTCTTCAACAGTGGCTTCGTTTGGAAGGTTGATAGTTTTAGAAATCGCTCCGGATAAGAACGGCTGAGCAGCTGCCATCATTTTGATGTGACCGTGTGCGTGGATGTAACGCTGACCTTTCGCTCCACATTTGTTTGCACAGTCAAAGATAGGATAGTGCTCTTCTTTTAGATACGGAGCGCCTTCAATAGTCATCGTACCACAGATGTACTCGTTTGCTTCCGCGATTTGTTGTCTGCTGAAGCCGATAGCACGAAGAAGATTGAAATCCGGAGCATTGTACTGCTCGGTCTTAAAGCCTAGTCGTTTCAAGCAATCTTCACCCAGGGTCCATTGGTTAAATACAAATCCAATTTCAAAAGCTGCTAGCAGTGATTTGTCAATTTTCTCGAGTTCATCCTGAGTGAATCCTTTAGCAGAAAGTGTATCAAAGTTGATATGAGGAGCACCTTTTAAAGTAGCATGTCCTTTGGCATAGTTAACAATGGCTTCGATCTCATGCTCTTTGTATCCTTGGTTTCTCAGGGCTGCTGGAACACCTTGATTGATGATCTTGAAGTAGCCGCCGCCCGAAAGTTTTTTGAACTTAACCAGCGCAAAATCTGGTTCGATACCGGTAGTATCGCAATCCATTACCAAGCCGATGGTTCCTGTAGGAGCAATAACTGTAGTTTGTGCGTTGCGGTAACCGTACTTCTCGCCTAGTTCAACTGCTTTGTCCCAGGCATTGCAAGCTGCCGATAAGAGATAGTCCGGACAATATTTTTGATCGATTCCCGGAGGCGCGATTTCCAGACCCTCGTAGTTCTCTGTCGCGTTGTAAGCCGCATAGCGGTGATTGCGCATCACACGCAACATATGTTGTTTATTGTCTTCGTATCTTCTGAACGATCCCAACTCTCTTGCCATCTCTGCAGAAGTTGCATAAGCGGTACCAGTCATGATAGCAGTAATCGCACCGCCGATAGCACGTGCTTTATCGCTGTCGTAAGGAATTCCTGCAACCATCAGCATAGAACCAAGGTTCGCGTATCCTAATCCCAAAGTTCTGTAATCGTATGATAGCTGAGCAACCTCTTTTGATGGGAATTGAGCCATCAAAACTGAAATCTCCAACACAACAGTCCAAACACGGCAAGCATGCTCAAACCCTTTTACATCGAAAGTCAAGGTATCAGGGTTGAAGAAATGTGCGAGATTGATTGAGGCAAGATTACATGCAGTATTATCAAGGAACATGTACTCTGAACAAGGATTGGAAGCATTGATTCGACCTCCTTCAGGACAAGTATGCCATTCGTTAATTGTAGTATCATACTGAACTCCGGGATCTGCACAAGCCCATGCGGCGAAAGCAATATCCTGCCATAGCTTCTCGGCAGAAATTGATTTCATGATACGGCCATCAGTACGGGCTTTTAAATCCCAGGTAGAGCCAGACTCAAGAGCTCTGAAGAACGCATTTGGAATACGAACTGAGTTGTTCGAGTTTTGACCTGCTACGGTCCTGTAAGCCTCGCCTTCGTAGTCAGATGAGTAGCCGGCAGCAATTAGGGCCGCTACTTTGCGTTCCTCTTCTACCTTCCAGTTCACAAAACCTTCTATTTCCGGGTGGTCTAGATCCAGACAAACCATTTTAGCTGCACGACGAGTGGTTCCTCCCGACTTAATCGCTCCAGCAGCCCGGTCACCAATTTTAAGGAAGGACATCAAACCAGAGGAGTAGCCGCCGCCGGATAAACGTTCGTTCTCGCCGCGAATAGCAGAAAAGTTTGTTCCAACTCCTGAGCCGTATTTGAAGATTCGGGCTTCCCGCACCCAAAGGTCCATGATCCCACCTTCATTTACCAGATCATCTTCTACTGAAAGAATAAAGCAGGCGTGGGGCTGCGGACGCTCATAAGCTGAAGTCGATTTCTTCAACTCTTCAGTTTCCGGATCTACATAATAGTGTCCCTGCGGTTTACCTGAAATGCCGTAAGCACTGTGCAAGCCGGTGTTGAACCACTGCGGAGAGTTAGGCGCTGCCAACTGACCCACAATGGTGTATACTAATTCATCGTAAAAAATGTCTGCATCCTGTGGAGTTGCAAAGTATCCGTAACGAATACCCCATCGTCTCCAGCAATCCGCCATTCGGTGCGCTACCTGCTTGATGCTTTTCTCAGAACCAGTAGTGCCGTCAGCTTGAGGTACACCGGCTTTTCGGAAATATTTTTGCGCTAGAATATCAGTTGCAACCTGGCTCCAGGAAGCCGGAACTTCTACATCATTCATTTCAAACACTGCATCTCCTGCAGGATTTCTGATAACTGATGAACGCTTTTCATAAGTGAACAAATCATATACATTCACTCCTTCTTTCGAGAAGTAGCGCTGAAAGCCTAAGCCGGCTCCTTTTGCTTTTTTAGTTGCAGTATTCTTACCCATATCCTAGTATTATTTTTTGACTTTTTAATCTGTATTATCTCCTGTTGAAAAACTATAAGGAGTTTTTATCAAATTTATCAGTCCCGGCGATCGGAAGCAATTTCGGTTTTCCACAGCGATTTTTCAATTCTTAGCCTACGGGCTAAAAAATGTTCTAAATCATTTAATAGCAAGGTATTATAATGTGGAAAACTTCGAAAAACACTTGGTGTAAAGCGCAAAAAATTAAGCAAGGGGAAATTCCTGAAACTTAATGTAAAAAGAATTGAATCAGAAGGGGGAGATGCCGAAAAAAGGAGGAAAAAAATGAGAGCGTTTTGATCTTCCTGGCCGGAAGAATAAGCAGTAGAAGCGAAACTTAGACGAGTTTTGAAGTGAGAACGGTCAAAACTTTCGCAATTACATAAGCAAAAAGAGTAGAAACGGCGGCATATAGAAGCCCTGTTGCCAGTTGAACCTTGATGCTTTGCTCGGGTAAAGAAGTTTGTATTAAAAAGTAAATCATAAAGAAAAATACAAACTCAAAAAGGTACAGAATAAGTGCTTGTTTTTTCATATCGCAAGATAAAAAAAGTGGCCGAACAAATTCGGCCACTTTTTAAATTTTAATGTTGTTCTTAATCAACCACCGTTACTCTGATCATATTAGTTTTGCCTTTCTTTTCGATCGGCATTGCTGCTGTATTGATCACGATTTCTCCCGGCATTATTAATCTTTCATCTTTTAATATACGGTTCACATCGCTGATGGATTGATCAGTACTTTCAGATTTATCATAATAAAAGCCTCTAACTCCCCAAAGTAAACTAAGGGTATTCAACAGTGATTTATTGCTGGTGAAGATGAAGGTACTTGCTTTCGGACGATGGCTTGAAATTTCAAAAGCTGTATATCCTGATGAAGTCATCGCTACAATACCAATCGCATTTGTTTTTTCTGAAAGATAAACTGCAGATCCGCAAACTGCGTCAGACATATATCTTGGAGAATTGTCATTTAGTTTTTTAGGCGTTTGATAAGGGTACGCTGTTTCCTCAATGTTCTTGATGATTTTCGCCATTGTCTCAATAACGATCAGCGGGAACTCGCCTACTGAGGTTTCCCCGCTAAGCATTACAGCATCCGCTCCATCCAGCACAGAGTTTGCAACGTCATTCACTTCTGCACGGGTTGGACGTGGTGTAGTGATCATGCTTTCGAGCATCTGTGTAGCCACAATAACAGGCTTAGATGCCTCACGACATTTACGTGCAATCATTTTTTGCAACACAGGCACCTGCTCCATTGGCATCTCCACACCCAGGTCTCCACGGGCCACCATTACCCCGTCAGTAGCAGCAATAATAGCATCTATGTTGTCAATAGCCTCTGGTTTCTCGATTTTAGCAATTACCCGCGCAGTCTTTCCGCTTCGGCTGATGATTCTTTTCAGATCAACGATATCTTCAGCTGTACGAACAAAAGAAAGTCCGATCCATTCAACATCGTTTTCCAAAGCTAGCTCAAGATTGCTTAAGTCTTCTTCAGTTAAGCTGGGGATAGAAATTTTAGTATTTGGAAGGTTTACTCCTTTACGGGATGTGAGAATACCACCATGAATAACTTCACAAACCACGGTATCTTTATTGTTTGTGTCGATTACCCGCATCTGCAGCTTGCCATCATCTAACAAAATGGTCTCGCCTGCTCTTACATCTTTTGGGAAGTTTTGATAGGTGATGTAGATCTGTTTGTCGTTGCCCAACATCTCATTAGTGGTAATTTCAATGCGATTACCATTAATTAAATGTATGCCACCATCTTGAACTTTACCGATTCGGATTTTTGGTCCCTGAAGGTCGGCAAGAATACCTACGTGGGTTTTATATTGTTTGTTGATTTCCCGGATGGTGTCGATAGTTTTCTGATGGTCGGCCTGGCTGCCGTGCGAAAAATTTAACCGGCAAACATCTACCCCAGCCTTAATCATGCTGAGTAGTGTTTCTTTACCCGACGATGCCGGGCCTAATGTTGCAACTATTTTTGTCCTTTTATGAACTTGTCTCATCGTAACCTATTTGTATAATTTCAAAATTGGTGTATTTTCTACACTATGAATAACTCTGCTAAAATATTAGATTTTCTTTAGATTTCAACTTTTCCGGATTAACTTCCACGGCAACAACAACTTCAGGCAACTTGTTTAGACCATCTATAAAATGTGTCAAGTCCTCATCGTCAATGTAATTTCGGATAAGGATGAAGTAATCAACTTGCTTCATTTCCGGGATTAAGAATCCGTCGCTTCCCTTATTGCCTAGTAAAAAGAATTCTGTTTCAGAGCCTGGAGCCTGGTGCAGGTATCTGGAAAAGTAAACCGGTTCTTCCTTTTTAATTTGAAAGGAGAGCTCATCGATTTTGGAGAAGTCTACATTTAACTGCCTGTTGATTTTGAAGCAAAGCAAGTAGTCTTTTAATGAACACGTGATTGCTATTAAAACAAAATCCAGATCTAGTTCGTATTTTAATGTAAGCTTATTCAAAACCTCAATTAAACGCAACGAAATTACAAAAGAATACCAATTATAAGTGTGATGTTGCTCATTTTTGAGTGAAAACAAAAAGGTTTGATATTTATCAGAATTTATTTTTCTTTGCACAGAATTATTAAAAACCACTAAAAATTAAAACTATGTCTGATATCGCTTCAAGAGTAAAAGCAATTATCGTTGAAAAACTAGGTGTAGATGAGAGTGAAGTGACACCTGAAGCATCTTTCACTAACGACCTAGGTGCAGACTCTTTGGACACTGTAGAGCTAATCATGGAGTTCGAAAAAGAGTTCAACGTTGCTATTCCTGATGACCAGGCTGAAACTATCGGTACTGTTGGCCAGGCAATCGCTTATTTAGAGAAGAACGTAAAATAATCCACGCTGCCAAAATATAAATGGAGCTTAAAAGAGTTGTAGTAACAGGGCTTGGTGCGCTTACCCCTATCGGAAATACTGTTTCAGAGTACTGGAACAGCTTGATCAACGGGGTAAGCGGCGCCGCTCCGATTACACGGTTTGACGCTACTAACTTCAAAACCAAATTTGCCTGTGAAGTAAAAAACTTCAATCCTGAAGATTTTCTTGACAGAAAAGAAGCACGTAAGGTTGACCCTTTCGTGCACTATGCGATTGCATCCACAGATGAAGCTGTTAAAGATGCGGGGTTTGATGATTTTAGTAAGTTTGATACCAATAGAATCGGCGTAATTTGGGGCTCAGGTATAGGTGGATTAAAAACTTTTCTGGACGAAGTGGTAAATTTCGCCAAGGGAGATGGAACCCCGCGATTTAATCCCTTCTTTATTCCTAAGATGATCCTGGATATAGCTCCTGGACATATTTCTATTAAGTATGGTTTAAGAGGACCTAACTTCTCTACTGTTTCTGCTTGTGCATCCTCTACCAATGCGCTGATCGATTCTTTCAATTACATTCGCCTGGGAATGGCAGATGTGATTATTTCGGGAGGATCTGAGGCAATAATTAACGAAGCAGGGATGGGCGGTTTCAATGCTATGCATGCCTTGTCGACAAGAAATGATGATCCTACTACCGCTTCACGTCCCTTCGATAAAGATCGGGATGGATTCGTTGCCGGTGAAGGTGCTGGAACAATTATACTTGAAGAGCTTGAGCACGCCAAAGCCAGGGGCGCCAAAATCTATGCTGAAATTGTTGGTGGTGGTATGAGTGCCGACGCGAACCATATTACAGCTCCTCACCCCGAGGGCTTGGGTGCCCGTCTTGTAATGACCAATGCATTAAAAGATGCAGGTCTAACTACCTCTGATATCGACTATATCAACGTTCATGGGACCTCCACTCCTCTGGGAGATATTAGTGAATCTAAAGCTATAATCGACTTGTTTGGAGAAAATGCCTATGAGTTGAATATAAGTTCTACCAAGTCGATGACAGGACATTTACTTGGTGCAGCCGGGGCAATCGAAAGTATTGCTTCTATTCTGGCAGTGAAGAATAATATAATTCCTCCGACAATTAATCACTTCACTGACGATCCAGAGATCGACCCTCGTTTAAATTTAACCTTCAACAAAGCTCAAGAGCGCACCGTTCGTGCTGCTCAGAGTAATACTTTTGGGTTTGGAGGGCACAACGCCTCCGTAATCTTCAAGAAATACGAAGAATAAAAAGAGCAGGTTTTGGTTAGATAACTAAAACCTGTTTTTTTATAGATATTGCTATTTTGATATAAAATAGACTAAATGCCTTTCTCTAGTATCTATAAGCTGTACTTTTCCAAAAACAGGCAATACGTAAGATCATTAAAAAACCTTCTCGGCTTTGTCCCAGGGAATCTCAATCTTTATCGTATGGCTTTCAGGCACCGCTCTGTGGCAAAGCTTATGAAAAATGGTACGAAGAATAGCAATGAGCGACTTGAGTTTTTAGGCGATGCTGTACTCGGATCTGTAATTGCTGAAGAGCTATTCAAACGCTATCCGTATAAGACTGAAGGTTTTCTGACAGAAATGCGGTCTAAAATTGTAAGTCGAGCCAACCTCAATCAGTTAGCCAGGAAGATGGGTTTGAACGAGCTAATTGAATACGATAACCGCATTGTTAACTATCCCGCCAAACAGGGCTCCTTGCTTGGAGACGCTTTCGAGGCACTCATTGGAGCTATTTACCTCGACAAGGGTTATAACTTTACTCACTCTTTCATTCTGAATCGGATCATAAAACCGCACATCGATATCCATACTCTTGAAAACACAGAAACAAATTTTAAGAGTAAGTTGATAGAGTGGTGTCAGCGGCATAGTAAGGATGTTACGTTTGAGCTAATCGCTAACAATGAAGGCGATAGCACAAAACTTTTTACAGTGCAAGTGACTATTGACGGTGAGACCAAGGGTACTGGTCGTGATTATAATAAGAAAAATGCGGAGAAGCTAGCTGCGGAGAAGGCTTGCGAAGCCTTGAATATCTAATGAAGTATTACCTTTTACATGGTCACAGCTTTCTGGTGCTATGTATCATCGTGTTAACACCCTTTGCGCTTTTCTTAAATCTTGATTCCTATCAGCTAAGTTTTGAGGAACCCCGAAGGGGTCTTGTTGCAATTGAAATGCTGATTCGGGATAATTCCCTGGTTCCTACCACAAACGGTGTTCTCTATTACAATAAGCCGCCCTTGTATAACTGGGTATTAATTGTGCTTTTTCAGCTATTTGGTACCAGCGAATGGGTAGTGAGGCTCCCTACGGTGCTTTCTGTTATTGGGATTTCTGCAGTCCATTATTTTTTCAGTAAGAGATATATCGGAACAAATGCTGCTTTGTTATCGTCGTTGTTTTTTATCACTTGTGCGGATATCCTCTTTTATTTTTCCTACTTAGGGGAGATTGATCTTTTTTATGCTTTTGTTGTATACCTTCAAGGAGTCTCTATATTCTACTTTTATCAGCGGCGGTCTTTTTGGTTATTATTTCTCGTCTCTTATTTCTTTACTTCTGTAGGAGTATTGACAAAAGGAATCCCATCTATTGTTTTTCAAGGCATCAGTCTTCTTATGGTTTTCATCCTTAACAGGGATTTAAAAAGGGTGTTTTCTTTTGCTCATGTGGGTGGTTTTGCGGCATTTGTCCTTATTTGCGGCGGATACTTCTATAGTTACTCAAAATACTATCCTGTTGAACCTTATCTAGCCCGCCTTTTCACCGAGACATTCTCCCGTTCGGCCATAGAGAATTCTACGGGAACCAACCTCAGTCACTTGCTGAAGTTTCCTGCCATGTTAATCAAAATTTCTGCGCCGTGGTGCCTTTTATTTTTGATTCCAGCACCTTACAAAAGGTTAATTCGGGACAATGCATTTCTAAAATATTGCCTCTGGTTTGTGATTGCTAATATCTCTATATACTGGCTGTCGCCCGGGACGAGAGACCGTTATTTGTACATGTTTTTCCCATTCATTTTGTCCATTCTTGCCTATGGCTTGCATGAGAGTCGCTGGGTAAAAAAGGACCTTTGGCTGAGGCGGTCCTCGAAAGGTATAGGTACACTTCTTGTCCTCGGCCTGTTTGTCCTTGCTTATTTTGGCTTCAAGACTTCTGCCGTCTTCTCGGCCTGTTTCTGCATAATTCTAGGCATTACGCTAGCTTATTTAGTCATTTCACAAAAGGGGAATACCCAGCCACTTTTACTACTTGTGATTATGTTACTTGTAGGTAGAATTGGTTTTGATCTTGTTGTGTTGCCCACTAAAAAGCGCGACGACCCTTACAAGGCAGATGCAAGAAAGATGGCTTCGATTGTGGACAATAACCCAATATATCTTGTTGGAAAGCCCGAACTGGCGACAGATCAAGTTCGGTTTGGAGGAATAGAGTTCGCTACATTTAAAAGAGAAGAACCGACTTTCCTGTCCTTTCAAACCTCGTTTTATCTCTCGAAGTTTACCGGTAGGGTAGTTCAATATACTTCTAAAAAAGAATTGGATGGGTTTTATATTAGTAGGGAAGGCTTGGCTGAACCCAATAAGATCGAGGTATTCTATCGGTTTAAAAACAGAGAAAACCTCTGGTTTGTCCTATTCAAATACAAGTAATACAACTCCCTCCCCATTTTACGAAGAGGGAGCAGATGTTATTTAAGTTTGCTCAAGGCCTCTTTAACCCTCGGAATCATTGCTGCAATTTCCTCGGTCGAACATGCTCCTACGGAAGCTCTAAACCAATTCACTTCATGACCTGTGCCGAAAGCAGAAAAGGGAACCAAGGCTACTTTTGCTTCTTTTATCAAGTAAAAGTTGATGTCTGAGCTGTCCTTCAGCGTGTTTCCGTCGGGAGTTGTTTTGCCCGCGTAATCCAACTTGAGTGTAAGATAAATAGCCCCCATGGGTTCTATTGCATCTACAGCAAAGCCTTCTGACTTCAATTCCTGAAAGCCCTTGTATAGCGTATCAAGACTTGCCTGGATACGATCTTTAAATCCGTTTAAATACGATGAGACTGCTTCACTATCATTCAGGTAATGAGACATGGCTACCTGTTCCGGCTTTGGTGCCCAGGCTCCCATATGGCCAACGATCGAGCGCATCTTATCAATAACATAAGCCGGTCCAAAGCCCCAGCCTACTCGCACTCCTGTTGCAGCAAAGCATTTGGATGCCCCGTCAATATAGACTACGTAATCTTTAAGTTCAGGACGAAGGCTAACCGGATCTACGTGCCCGTGGCTGCCGAAGGTCAACATCGCGTAGATCTGATCATACAAAATATAAAGGGGCTTTTCTCCTTCAGGGCGGTTCTTGTTTTCTTCCAACACCAGGTCGCAGATCTCCTCGAGGTTTTGTTTACCAAACATCGTTCCTGTCGGATTCAAAGGAGAACATAAAGCGAGTAAGGTAGCGCCTTTTATGTGTGGACGAAGATCGTCTGCCGTAGGCATGAAGTTGTTTTCTGCCTTGGTTGGAACCGCTATTCCCTTAGCGGAGGTCAAGTCACAATAGTGATTGTTATTCCAGGATGGTGCGGGGAAAATAACGGTATCACCGGGATCAACAAGCGCCAGATAAGTAGCGTAAATGATGGGACGCGAACCGCTTGAAATCAAAATCTCGTTCGTGTTGAGCTTCAATCCAAACTGTTTATCCATAAAACGACTCACGCTTTCGCGCAGTGTAAGCAGACCGTCTGCAGGGGGATAATTGGTTTGATGCTGATCGTATGCGACTTTGATTCCTGCAGTTAATTCCTCAGGAATAGGAAACAGCGAAGCATCAAAATCACCGATTGTTAAATTCGCGATTTGTTGACCCTGTTTCTTTAATTCGTTTATCTCGCCCGCTATCTTGATGATCTCAGAGCCTTTTAAATGTTGTGCTAAACGCGATACTGACATGGTATATTGAGTTCGTTATTCTGAAACTAATTCTTGAATTGCAGCTTCTACCTTGTCAAAGTTGAAACCTGATTTGGTACTTTTGAAAGCCGCAGCAATTTGATCATTACATAGGTTACCGATGCTTCCTTCGTGCGTGTGTTGTACTTTTTCCGGGGCTTTGAATTCGCCTCTTTCAATCTCGTAGCCAACTTTCTTATACGCTTCGCGGAAAGGTACTCCTTTCAGTACTTCTTCATTAACTGCTTCTACGCTGAAAAGATAAAGGTACTTTTCATCCTTTAGAATCTCATCTTTAACTGAAATATTCTGAAGCATGAAGGTGGCCATCTCCAGACATTCGTTTAGTGATTGAAATGCAGGAAATAAGTTCTCTTTTAGCAACTGCAAGTCACGATGGTAGCCAGAAGGAAGGTTGGTCGTCATCATTGCTATTTCATTGGGTAACGCCTGTATCTTATTACAACGAGACCGCATTAATTCAAACACGTCCGGGTTCTTCTTGTGAGGCATGATGCTCGAACCGGTGGTGAGTTCATCAGGGAAGCTGATAAATCCAAAGTTCTGGTTGATAAACAGCGTCACATCCATAGAAAACTTTGCCAGAGTGGCTGCAATGGAGGACATCGCCTGAGCAAGAATCCTTTCTGTTTTTCCTCTTCCCATCTGGGCGTAGACGACATTGTAATTCAAAGAATCAAATCCTAACAATTCTGTCGTCATGGTACGATTTAAAGGGAATGAGGAACCATAACCTGCGGCTGACCCTAGCGGATTTTTATTGCAAACCTTCCAGGCTGCCAGCATCATTTCAAGATCATCAACAAGGCTTTCCGCATAGGCTCCAAACCACAGGCCAAAGGAAGACGGCATGGCGATTTGCAGGTGCGTGTAGCCCGGAAGCAATTTTTCTTTATGTTCTTCGCTCAAGGTGATAAGTTGATTGAAGAGCGTTTCTGTGTTTTCTACCGTACGTTGGATCTGGCTTCTAAAGTAGAGCTTCAAATCGACCAAAACCTGATCATTCCTGGAGCGGCCGCTATGAATCTTCTTCCCAGCCTCGCCAACCCGCTGTGTAAGGAGAAGCTCCACCTGAGAATGGACATCTTCTACACCGTCCTCGATCACAAATTGACCGTCCTCTATTTCCCTGTAGATATTCTTAAGCTCTTTCTGGACAAGGTCGAGGTCTTCTTTACTTAGCAGGTTGATACTCTCGAGCATTCTGGTATGAGCCAGAGAACCAAGTACATCAAAGGCTGCCATTTCAGCATCCAGCTCCCGATCTCGACCAACGGTGAATGTTTCTACTGATTTTTCTACCTGCTTATCTTTCTGCCAAAGCTTCATTTCTAGTTACGATTTTAGATTAATAGATTTCAAGGCACGAAACTTCCTTGTCTTCTAAGAATTTTATGATTTGTTCCTCCTTTTGAATAAGAAGGTTTGCTATAAAAAGAGTTGTAGTGTTTCCTGTTCTCAGCCAGATTATTTTTGGAGGATGACCATACAAATTTGAAAAATCGTAGAAATCAGCATCAAAAGTTACAACAACGAAATTGTTCACCTTTGCGAATTCCCAGATTTCTTTGTCCCTGGCACCTTCCAAATTAAGCTGTCGGACTTGTTCGGAGCCAGAAAAATGATTACCAAGAATTTTGACAACTCGGAAAGAGATATTTTGGTCGAATAGCAGTTTCACTATATTACGCGTATTCTATGTTCCCGATCGGCAGCATACGCCAAACAAGCTTGAACTGCTTCCTCTGTTAATTCCGGAAAATCTGAAATGATCTCTTCCATTGACATTCCGTTTGCAAGCCATCCCAGAACGTCCGAAACTGAGATTCTAGTCGATTTTACACACGGTTTCCCAAAACGTACTTCTGGTCTTATTTCAATATATTCTCTATAGTCCATGGTTGTGAAGGGAAATTTATCAAAGATACAAATTCCATTTATGGCGAATTACCTCAACAATTTCTCCAAAATACTAATATATAGCTCTACGCCCTGGTAAATCTCGTCGATATGGATAAACTCGTCGGCAGAATGAGATCGAGCGCTGTCTCCGGGGCCTATTTTAACCGAAGTGATATCTAAAAGAGCTTGATCGCTGGTGGTTGGAGAGCCGTAGGCTTTACGACCTAAAGCAAGACCAGCCTGAACGAAGGGATGATCTATGCTTATTGAGGATGGCTTTAACCGAGTAGATCGCGGCGTAACCTCTGCCTCGACATGCTCTTTTATAATTGCGACAACCTCCTCATTCCGGTACGCATCAGTAACACGGACATCTACTGTAAACTTGCACTCTGCAGGAACAACATTATGTTGAGATCCCGCATTGATCACAGTTACCGACATTTTAATAGGTCCAAAAAGCGTTGATTCTTTCGGAAACCTAAACGTTCGAAACCATTCAATGTCTTTTAAGGCCTTGTAAATCGCATTTTCTCCTTCTTCTCTTGCTGCATGTCCGGCTTTACCGTGAGCTACGCAGTCTAACACGATTAGTCCTTTTTCGGCAATTGCCAGGTCCATCAAGGTTGGTTCACCTACGATAGCGAAGTCCAAAGGACCAAGCGAGGGTACTAATGATTCAATGCCATTCTTGCCCGATACTTCTTCTTCGGCTGTAGCAGCCATGCAGAGGTTATACCTTAAATCCTTCTGACCATAAAAATGCCTGAAAGTAGCAATCAGGGAAACCAGACAACCGCCTGCATCATTACTGCCCAGTCCGTATAGTTTTCCATCTTCAACTTCTGCGGAAAAAGGATCGCGGGTATAGCCGGTATTAGGCTTTACTGTGTCGTGATGAGAGTTTAATAGGATGGTAGGCTTTGCAGGATCGTAATATTGATTAAACGACCAAATGTTGTTCTGCTGCCGCTTCGGATCAAGACCGTGTTCCCGAAAAAAGAACTCGATAGCATCCGCTGTTTTATCTTCCTCCCGTGAAAAAGACGGAATAGCAATCAGGCCCTTTAATAAATCAATACTATCGTCGGCGAGCTGCTTTGACATTAGTTCGTGTCTTTATAGAGTCCTGAAGCTTTAACCGCAGCGTGTTTGATTCCCTTGATCAAAGCGGCGCTGAAGCCGTTGTGCTCCATTTCGTTCAAGCCGGCGATGGTACAGCCCTTAGGAGAAGTCACTTTGTCGATCTCGTGCTCGGGATGTGTGCCATGAGCGAGCAATAGATCTGCTGCTCCTTTGGCAGTCTGAACCGCCATCTTTAAAGCATCTTCTGCATGAAAACCAATCTCGACACCACCCTGAGATGCTGCCCGAATTGATCTTAAGAAGAAAGCGATTCCGCTAGCGCATAAGGCTGTTGCAGACGACATCAGTTCTTCATTAATTTGAACCACTGAACCTACCGTTTCAAACAGGCGTTTTGTTAAGGCAACATTTACCTGATTGGCGTTGTCAGTAGTAATACAAGTCATTGACTGCCCAATTGATATCGCTGTATTCGGCATTGCACGCACTACCTGAATATTTTCTTCTGCCAGTTGTGTCTTGATATCCCGACAGGCAACTCCCGTTACTACGGAAATGATTAGGTGCCTGCTAACATCAATTGCTTCTTTAATTTCAGCCAGCAGATTATTCAGCTGTTGTGGAAGAACAGCCAGCACTACGATTGAGGCGTTCGACACCGCTTCAAAGTTATTGATGGTGACATTGTAGCCCTGTTCCGCTTGCTTTGACAGGCCGTGCAGACTTCTGCGAGTTAACGTAATTTGAGAAGCCTGATAGGTTTGCGATTTTACCAATCCATCCGCGAAGGCTAAGCCCATATTGCCGCTTCCGAGTATCGCCATGTTTCCGTTTAAGTCCATTTTATGCAAATAATCTGGTTCCGAATAATTGTTCTTTTAATGCCGGTAGCTCATCTGATTTACCGATATACACTTCTGTTACCCCACTATTGATTGCCTTGAAAGCATTCTCCAATTTGGGAAGCATGCCTCCTGCAATAATATTATCCGCTTTGAGGCTCTCAAATTCAGAGGAACTGATTTCTCTGATCACCGAATCATCGCTCGTCACATCCCTTAAAACTCCCTTCTTCTCGAAGCAATAGACCAGGCTGGTTTTATGTGAACGCGCCATTGCTACCGCGATAGCCGACGCGATGGTGTCTGCATTTGTATTAAGGAGCTGGCCTTCGCCGTCATGAGTAATTGCCGAGAATACCGGAACTACTCCCGTTTTAAGCAGGGCGCTTAATTTCTCGCTGTCAACCGAATCCTCCTGAAGATCTCCAACGAAGCCATAGTCGATTTCCTTCACGGGACGACGTTTTGCACGGATGAGATTAGCATCCGCACCGGTTAAGCCGATAGCGTTGCATTGAAAGCGTTGCAATTGCGCCACAATATTTTTATTGATCAAGCCGGCGTAAACCATTGTTACCACCCGGAGCGTCTCTATATCCGTAATTCTTCGGCCATCCACCATTTTAGGTTCGATACCAAGTGTGTGCGATAAATCCGTGGCGATTTTTCCTCCCCCATGAATAAGGATTTTATACCCGTCTAAGGAACTGAAATCATTTAAGAAGTTATGGAGGTTTTCGGAGTTGTCGATGACATTTCCTCCAACCTTGATAATGTATAAAGGTTTCATTATTGCAAGCCCTCCAGAATTCCCTTCAACACCACCTGGGCAGCCCACACGCGGTTCGCTGCTTCCTTAATTACTAGTGAATCTTCGCTGTCCAGAATGTCTGAACCAAGTTCTAAATCCCGACGAACCGGTAAGCAGTGCATCACCTTGCCGCCATTGGTTACTTTCAGCTTCTCCTGATTCATCATCCAGCCATCGCCGGCAGTTAAAATCTTACCATAATCCTCATAGCTGGACCAGTTCTTTACGTAGACAAAATCTGCTCCGGCTAAAGCTTCGTCCTGATTGTAGGTGATTTTTGCTCCGGGAGTAAATTGTTCCGCCAGTTCATATCCTTCAGGATGGGTAATTACAAACTCAATCATTCCCTCCTGTTGCGCTTTGCACATCCATTCGGCGAATGAATTAGGTACGGCCTGCGGAAGAGGCTTTACATGCGGAGCCCAGGTTAATACCACCTTTGGTTTCGCTGTGTTCTTATATTCTTCAATCGTGATCAAGTCGGCCAAACTCTGTAGTGGATGGCGGGTTGCACTCTCCAAACTAACTACTGGCTTACCGCTGAATCTAATAAACTTGTTAAAGATATCTTCGCTGTAATCTTCTTCTTTATCTTTTAAAGATGGGAAAGAACGAATACCCAAAATATCGCAATACTCGCCCATTACGCCTGCAGCTTCCCGGATATGTTCTACTGTCGTCCCGTTCATCACAACCCCATCTCTCGTTTCTAATGCCCATCCCTCTTTGTCGATGTTCATTACAATCGGAGTCATGCCCAGATTAAGCGCTGCCTTTTGAGTACTTAAGCGGGTGCGAAGACTAGGGTTTAGAAATATTAAGCCGATGGTTTTATTTTTTCCGAGATCCTGATAAGCGAAAGGATTTTTTTTAAGAGCTAATGCTTCCCGAACAATTGCAGGAACATTTGCAACATCGTGTACTGAAGTGAATAGTTTCATTTCTTTGAGGTGAAAGGTAAAAGCAGGAAGGTTAAAGATTCCCTGCAAAAGCCTTAAAGGCAAAATTATAAAAAAAGGCTATGCTTCAAGCTTTAATCAGCCAGAAGCATAGCCTTATCTTTATTAGTTAAATAGTTTATGTCTTAGATGCTTACTTCTGCTGCTTTTAATATCCGATTGAAAGCGTCTAAGAATCGATCCGCATGAGCTTTCGATAAATTTAAAGCAGGAAGTAGTCTGATTACGTTTGGTTTTGCCTCTCCGGTAAAGATGTGGTGTTTGAACAACAGCTCTTTTTTTACATGACCCAGCTCCTCGGGTAAATCAATTCCAATCATTAATCCACGACCCCTTACTTCTTTTATTTGAGGGAACTTTTGAAGCTCAGTTATGAGGTAAGTACCCACCTCAGAAGCATTTAGCAACAAATTATCCTGTTCAATAACTTCTAGTACTGACAAAGCCGCAGCACAAGCCAGATGATTTCCACCGAATGTAGTTCCCAGCATTCCATGCCAAGGCTTGAATTTAGGAGCAATAGAGATCGCACCAATTGGAAAACCATTGCCCATTCCTTTCGCCATGGTGTATACGTCAGCATCTATTCCTGCAAAGTCGTGGGCATAGAACTGACCGGTACGGCCGTATCCATCCTGAACCGAATCAGCAATAAAGACAGCATTGTATTGATCACAAAGCGAACGGATTTTCTGAAGGAAGGATTGTGAAGCTACCTTAATTCCACCAACGCCCTGAATTCCTTCAATAATCACTGCACAGATTTCATTGCCTTGTTCGGCAAATGCCTGTTCTATGGCAGCTTCATCGTTATGAGGAAGGAATATTACGTTTTCGTTTTCATTAACCGGTGCTACGATCTTCGGATTGTCGGTAACCGTTACCGCTAAGGATGTCCGCCCGTGAAATGCGCCCTTGAATGCAATTACTTTTTTACGTCCGTTATAGAAGGAAGCAAGTTTCAATGCATTTTCATTGGCTTCCGCCCCCGAGTTAATTAAAAACAGGGTGTAGTCTTCTTTACCAGAGACCTGTCCTAGCGTTTCAGCCAGTTCCTTTTGAAGCGGTATTTCAACCGAGTTCGAATAAAATCCGAGTTGATTCAGCTGCTCTGTTACGCGAGCAACATAATGAGGATGAGTATGTCCGATAGAAATAACAGCGTGGCCGCCGTATAAATCAAGGTACTCTTGACCTTTGTTATCCCAAACTAAGCTACCCTGGCCTTTAACAATCTCAATAGGATTGATGGGGTAAACGTCAAATAAATTCATATTCTAAAGAGGTTAAAGGTGAAAGCTGAAAGGTAAAAGACCCCAACTATCTTCGCCACCACATCTTTTAGCTACTTTTCAGCCCTTAAAAATTTAATGAAACCAATAAGCATTGCCTTTACTTCATTGATTTCACTATTTACTTCTTCAAATTTACTAAAAGAGATATACTCGAGATCCTTGATTGGCAGCAAGGTATATTCCACTTCCAATGCTGACCCTAAGGAGTTATCCAGGTAATGACAAAAATCTTTATCTGTATTTTTACCACATCCTTCAACAACATTCATAGGAACTGAATAAACCGATCTTCGAAGTTGGCTCGCTAACGCAGATTTTTCTTCGGCTGGCATCAGCGGAATAACTTCTTTATAAATTTTAAGAGTTAGCCGGTGAGCCTTTTGCCAAACTTCAAGCTTTTTATAATCTCTCATTGTATGGTTAAAACGGAAAGGTAGGGCTTTTACTTTTCGCCTTTCCTGGTTTGCTAAAGCGCCTGGTCAATCCCTTTAACCTTTCGCCTAAAAGGCCTGTGCTTTAAGGCGAAGTCCTGCCCTCTCGTCTAAGCCAAACATCAGGTTCATGTTTTGAACCGCTTGTCCGGATGCCCCTTTTAATAAATTATCTATAATGCTTAGTATCATTACCTTGTTTCCATGTTTCTCTACATGAACCAAGCATTTATTGGTATTCACGACTTGTTTTAAGTCGATGTTTTTCTTGCTTACATGAGTAAATTCATGCCCTGCATAATATTCTTCATATAGACTCTCCAGGTCCTCCTGGCTTAAGTCACATTCCGTGTATACCGAGGCCATGATGCCTCGGGTAAAGTCACCCCGGTACGGAATAAAGTTAATATCCGACTCAAATGCAGGCTGTAATTGCTTGATGCTCTCCCCGATCTCTTTCAAATGCTGATGACCAAAGGCTTTGTAAACGGATAAATTGTTATTCCTCCAACTGAAGTGGGAAGTAGCAGAAAGACTTTGTCCCGCTCCTGTCGAACCGGTGGTAGCGGAGATGTGTACTTCCTTGTTTAACAAACCAGCCTTGGCTAAAGGAAGCATTGCCAGTTGCAAACAGGTAGCGAAACAACCCGGGTTAGCAATATTCTGAGCGGATCTGATCTTGTCCCGGTTTAGTTCGGGCAAACCATAAACGAAGTTTTTACTAGCTATAGCTGCAGTTTTTCCCAGTCGGAAGTCCTGACTTAAATCGATAATTTTAATTCGATCATCCACAGGATTTGCTTCCAAAAACTTTTTTGCGTCGCCATGTCCTACGCATAAGAAGAGCACGTCGATATCCTGAGATAAATCGCTAGTGAATTTAAGGTCGGTATCGCCGATCAAATCCGTATGAACATCATAGATATAATTAACAGCGTTACTGTTACTGTGAACGAAAGAGATATCAACGTTAGGATGATTTACCAGGATTCGAAGCAGCTCTCCTCCTGTGTATCCCGCTCCGCCTACAATACCTGCCTTAATTCTCATCCGTATTTACGTTATGGTAAATTTTTACCTGGTTTCCAAATATCTTAGAGAAGCCTTTTACATCATCACCGGTATAACCTTCGTTCATTTCGCCATAGCTTCCAAACTTGCTAGCCATTAAATCATGTTTCGATTCAATACCGATCACCTGAAAACGATAAGGGTATAATTGCACAAAGACCTTTCCTGTAACCGTTTTTTGCGTATCAGCCAAAAATGCTTCAATGTTACGCATCACCGGATCGTGGAATTGCCCCTCGTGCATCCAATTACCGTAGAACATAGAAAGTTGGTCTTTCCAGCTCAACTGCCATTTAGTTAAAGTGTGTTTTTCTAACGCATGGTGGGCTTTGATAATTACCATCGGAGCGGCAGCTTCAAAGCCAACCCGTCCTTTAATCCCAATGATCGTATCACCTACGTGAATATCACGACCAATTCCGTAAGGAGCAGCGATAGCCTGAATAGCTTTAATTGCGTCTGTAGGATGCTCGTAGCTTGTTCCGTTCACTGCAACCAGCTCGCCTTTATCAAACTCAACAATTAATTCTTCAGATTCAGTTTTAGTAACCTGAGTTGGCCATGCCTCTTCCGGAAGAACTCCTTTTGATTTCAGAGTTTCTTTTCCACCTACCGAAGTTCCCCAAATACCTTTATTGATTGAGTAAGCAGCCTTTTCAAAGTTGAACTCCACTCCGTGGGATTTCAGGTACTCTATTTCTGCTTCACGGGATAATTTCAGATCTCGGATAGGAGTAATGATGCCAATATTAGGACAAAGGATATTGAAGATCATGTCGAACCGAACTTGGTCGTTGCCAGCACCAGTTGAACCATGGGCCACATAATCAGCTCCAATTTCTTTCGCATATTCAGCGATAGCAGTTGCCTGAGTTACACGTTCAGCACTTACAGAAAGCGGATAAGTATTATTCTTCAACACATTACCATAAATAAGGTAACGGATGTAATCGTCATAATATCCCTTCACCGCATCAACAGCGTGGTGAGAAGCAACACCTAGAGCGTATGCACGTTTCTCGATGTGCTCCAGCTCTTCTTTGCTAAAACCACCGGTGTCAACAATAACTGAGTGTACTTCAAGACCTAAGTCTTTAGAAAGGTAGATGGCACAATATGATGTATCTAATCCTCCGCTAAAGGCTAAAACTACTTTTTTCATTTGAGTGATATGTTATTAAGTTGAGATGTGGAAACTACATGCAGCAAAACAGGCCTGGCCTTAGTTTTACTGCACATAGTTCTTTCATTATAAGTGTAAGTATTTTGGAACCAGCGTGACAAAGCCTACCAAAACTTTTGCTGAGCGTTTGATAGAATCTTCTATGCGCTCAAGCAGAGAAGATTTGTGCGTCATCTCCTTTTCTCTCGCTTCTTTAGCTGCCTTTTCGGCTGCTGCTCTTTCCTCAGCTTCCTTCTGTTTTTCAACAGGATCAAAAAGCATCGCCGTGCAGAGACAGTTTTTGCGGCCTTTTGCTGTTAGGATATCAAAGTTAACACAGCTCTGGCAGCCTTTCCAGAAATTCTCATCCTGTGTCAGTTCGGAGTAAGTCACGGGCTCGTAACCCAGCTCCGAATTGATTTTCATCACAGCCAGGCCTGTTGTTAAACCGAAGATCTTTGCGTCAGGATATTTTTCTCTTGATAATTCAAAAATCCGCTTCTTAATAGCCTTTGCTAACCCGCACTTTCTAAACACCGGATTAACAATCAGCCCCGAGTTGGCAACGAATTCTCCGTGACTCCAGGTCTCAATATAGCAGAAGCCCGCCCAGGTTCCATCTTTATGCAAAGCAATCACCGCCTTGCCCTCGATCATCTTATCAGCCACGTATTGCGGACTGCGACGAGCTATACCAGTGCCCCGAGCTTTCGCCGATTCTGCCATTTCATCACAAATCTGTTCTGCATACCCGGCATGCGCTTCAGATGCTACTACTACAGAGAAATCGTTTTCGTTCATTTCAAAAAATCCGTTTATACGGAATAAGACTTTAATTGTTGTCTTTGGACCTAATCAGAAAATATTGTTAACTAAATTACCGCGAAAGGGTATATCAAAAGGGCTGCCAAACAGAATCAAAATCTGGGCATGAACGGTCGTCGGGGACGGAAGATTAATTTTTCACTGTATTTTGGACGTACCATAGCGCATACATAAGCAATTTTTGCTTCTGCTGCGGTAACGATATTTAAGATGGATACGTTCATTTTCTTTCTTCGACTAACAGTGCGTGAATTAGTTTAAAACAGTGCAAAAGTATTGAATAAAAAATAACTATTACAACCTGAATTAATTTTTTTTATTCAGCTGCATGTCAAGAAATTAAACAGAAATTTCAGCTGGAAAGGGAGCGAGTTTCAGCAGGAAAAAGTCTTCCTGCTGAATGAAGGCTTTTAGAATGGCAGATCGTCTGCAGCATCATTATGGATACTCGCGATCTCGTCTTGAATCTTAGGAGTATTCGCTACATCACTGTTTGTGTAGCCGAACTCATTATCTTTTCTCCCCAAAAGAGTAAGATTTTCTGCCACAATCTCTGTCAGATACCGCTTATTGCCCTCTTTATCATCATAGGATCTGGTCCGTAGCTTGCCTTCAACATAGACCTGTCTGCCCTTATGCAAATACTTGGCAGCAATATCAGCAAGCCCTCGCCAGGCAACTACATTATGCCATTCAGTTTGTTCAACCCGACGACCATCTTTAGTTGTGTAGGATTCGGAGGTAGCTATCGGAAACGTAGCTACAGAAACTCCATTTTCGAGGTGGCGAACTTCGGGGTCCTTGCCCAAGTTTCCCACCAAAATTACTTTGTTTACGCTTGACATAGAATTTAGGTTAATAACTAGTTTTCAAGGTAATAAAGTTTTCAAGAAAACCAAAAATTAATTTCGGCATTGCATATCGGGTTAGCTGATTGAGGGGGACATAGATCCATTCTTTCTCATGGAGGAAGTCGTCTTCGAAGTCCGTGAGCACGATAAAGTTAGCATATAGTTTCTGGTGGCTCAGCACGTGCTTTACCGGTCCCTGTATTGATGAAAGTATTATCTGTGATCCAAATAATCGGCGGACCTCAGGATTTGACAAAATTTCTATTCCCGCAGCCTTCTCGGTCTCAAAAAGAGGGAGTTCATACAAGTTTTCCCAGATGTCTTTCGGTCCCCGTTTGCTCAAAACGACGCTCTCATTTTTTAACAGAACAAAGTAGTTGAAATATCGGTCCCGCACCTTGGTCTTCTTCGATTTCAATGGTAGCACGTCCACCATACCTGATTGATATGCTCCACATCCCAATCGAAGGGGGCAGGTCGGGCAGTAGGGATTGACGGGTTTGCAATGCAGGGCGCCAAATTCCATCAGCGCTTGATTGCTAGTTCCTGGCTGGGCAGGATCTATCAAATTATTGGCGAGCGATGTGAAAGTTCTTTTAGCTTTCGAGGAGTCTATGGGTTCTTCGATTTTGAAAAAACGGGAAAGAACGCGATACACGTTCCCGTCTACCACTGCTTTTGCTTCGTCTGCGCAGAAGGAGGAAATAGCTGCCGCGGTGTATTCACCGATACCTTTGAGCTTTATCAGTTTATCGTAGCTTGTGGGGAAGACGCCACCGTGTTCTTGCATAACTACTTTTGCGGTAGTGTGCATGTTTCGCCCCCTGGAATAGTAGCCTAAACCTTGCCACAGTTTCAATATCTCGTCTTCTTCTGCTTCCGCAAAATGGCGTACTGTGGGAAATCGTTCTACAAAACGCTCAAAATAAGGAAGCCCTTGTTCTACCCGCGTCTGTTGGAGGATGATCTCCGACAGCCAAATCACATAAGGATCTCTGGTTTTTCTCCAGGGAAGATCTCGCTTATGTTGCCCATACCATCCTATAACATCGGTAATAAAACTCATTCTAAAAAAGAGGCACTTAGAAACTTTTGCAAAGGTAGAAACGTAAGGGGAAAAGGCGGTTCCAAAAAATTATTTGAGTTTATTTTACGTTTTCGATATAAAGCAATACTTTTGCAACCCCAAAACAATTAAGTGTTTACGAAATAGTTTAACCCAGATAAGACAATGACTAAGGCAGAAATTATCGCAGAAATCTCTAGCAAGACAGGTATAGAGAAGTTAGATGTGCAAGAAGCGGTAGAAGCGTTTTTTAAAGTGGTGAAGAATTCAATGGTGCAAGGTGAGAATGTATATGTGAGAGGTTTTGGGAGCTTTGTAGTAAAGAAAAGGGCAACAAAAACAGCACGTAACATTTCAAAAAATACGGCCATCATCATCCCGGAGCATTACGTTCCTAGTTTCAAGCCAGCAAAAGTATTTGTAGAGAAAGTAAAAAACGGTAATGTAACTAAATTGGCTGCTGCTGCTGCTGAAGCAGAGGCAAGTACAGAGGCTTAATCTTAAAAAAAATGTTAAAAGGAAAGCAACTAGCAGTAATAGGATTAGTAGTAGTGTTAATGGGGCTATTGTTTTCATTAGATATTAAGGGATTAGTTAAGGAAGAAGGACAACATTCAGGCGAAGCGGCAGAAAACGCTACTCAAACATCTTTAGTAACACTCCAAACTGTATCAGAAGCTGCTAAACAAACACTTAGTGCAAATTTATCAAGGCAGATTAATGATTTAGAGATACAGTTGAAGGATGCTAAAGGTGCTGAAGCGTTGGAGCTGCAAAGACAGCTGGTTCAAAAATGGGACGACGTAAATCAGCCGGCTGCGGGTGGTTTTTACCAGGAACTGATCGCACAGCAGACCAACACATTGGCCGATTGGTTAAAAACAGGTGATTTTTTCACCGAGGCTTACCAAAACATTCAGGACAGTGTTGCACAGCCAGCACTTGTTCAGAAAGCGATAGTTGCTTATCAAAAAGCAACAGAACTTGATCCAAAGAGCCTGGATGCCAAAACAGGATTAGGGGTAGCTTATGTTAGTGGGACACCTAATCCAATGCAAGGAATTCAATTACTGCTTGCTGTGGTGAAAGAGGATCCTAAGAATATTAAAGCGAATATGAACCTGGGCTTATTCTCCATGCGCTCGGGTCAGTTTCAGAAGGCGGTTGACAGACTGAAGACTGTGTTAGAGCAGGAGCAGAAGCCTGAAAGCTGGTTTTATCTTGCAACTGCTTATGAGAATTTAGGGCAAAAGCAGGAGGCAATTGCGGCCTATCTGAAGAGCAAGGAGCTGGCTGCCGATCCTCAGATTACGCAGTTTGTTGATCACAAAGTTGAAGAACTAAGTAAATAATTAATTATAAAAAACATTTAAAAATTTAAAGCTATGCCAAGCGGAAAAAAAAGAAAAAGACATAAAATGGCTACTCACAAACGTAAAAAACGTTTGAGAAAAAACAGACACAAGAAGAAATAGATATACAGTTCAGTTGTTGTTGGTAACATGGTAATGTCATGTTACTAATCAATTAACAACGATTAAGAACTTAGAAGACCTCCACGCTCTGTGCGAATGGGGGTTCTTGTGTTATCATTTTCTGTGTTGTACCTGGCGGGTACCCTCCTGCCGTTAATTGAGTAGCTGTTGGTAAAGGAATTAATTATCAATTCAAGCCCCAATGGGGTGACTATCGCTTTACTGCAAGACAAGCAACTCGTAGAACTTCACACAGAGCACGTTAACAACAATTATGCTGTTGGAGATATTTATCTCGGGCGGATCAAGAAGATCATGCCCGGGCTAAACGCTGCTTTTGTAGATGTAGGCTACGAGAAGGACGCTTTCCTGCATTATCTTGACCTAGGGCCTCAGGTACAGTCGCTGATTAAGCTGACTAAGATTGTAAAGAATGGCAGTTATAAAGAAAAACTGCTGAATAGTTTTAGGCTGGAAGAGGACATAAACAAATCCGGCAAAATTTCGGAGGTACTGAATCGAAACATGTTGTTACCGGTTCAGATTGCTAAAGAACCTATTTCAACAAAAGGCCCACGATTAAGCTCAGACCTTTCCATCGCCGGAAGGTTTGTAGTACTAGTACCTTTTTCAGAGTCGATTTCCATTTCTAAAAAGATTAAGAGTAATACAGAAAGGAATAGGCTAAAAAAGATTGTAGAAAGCATTAAGCCTAAGAATTTCGGTGTAATTATCCGAACCGTGTCTGAGGGCAAGGGAGTTGCAGAACTCCAGAAAGATTTACTGGATCTGATAGCAAGATGGGAAACTTTTTCAACCAGGCTTGATAAAACAGAACCATCGAAAAAGATTCTGGGCGAAATGGGAAGAACCTCAACAATTTTGAGGGATATCCTGAACGCCGACTTCGCTAACATTCATGTTAACGACACAAGTATTTATGAGGAAATCCGGACATATGTAAAAGACATTTCTCCGGAACTTGAGCGGATTGTTAAATTATACAAACACCGCGAACCAATATTTGAACACTTTGGAATTGAGAAACAAATAAAAGGTGCTTTTGGCAAGACTGTGAACCTACCAGGGGGAGCTTATCTTGTTATTGAGCACACAGAAGCGCTGCACGTTATCGACGTAAACAGTGGTAACAGGACCGCCAATCCTGAAAACCAGGAAGAGAACGCGCTGCAGGTTAACAAAGAAGCAGCTAAAGAAATTGCGAGACAGCTGCGCTTACGCGATATGGGTGGCATCGTAGTAATCGATTTCATTGACATGCACAAACCGGTTAACCGGAAGGAATTGTTCGACTACCTGAAAGGGCAAATGTCGCTCGACCGAGCAAAACACACCATTTTGCCTCCAAGTAAGTTTGGTTTAGTGCAGATAACAAGGCAGCGCGTGCGGCCTGAAATGAACATCGTTACTAACGAAAAGTGTCCTGCTTGTGATGGAACGGGAGAAATTAAAGCAAGTATCGTTCTTATGGACGATATCGAGAACAACCTTGATTTCATCATCAAAGAGCAGAACGAAAAAAATATCACACTTTGCGTGCATCCCTACATTGAGGCCTTCATCCGGAAGGGCATGTTCTCACTCCAGTGGCGCTGGTTTTTCAACTACGGTAAATGGATTAAAGTAAAAGGCATTGCGTCTTACTACCTTACCGAGTTCCATTTTCTCAACTCCAAAGAAGAAGAAATCAAATTATAATTACGATTGACGGTTTTAGATCAAAGACATTTGTCCAAGATCTGAAATCGTCTTTTTTTTCCTTATTTTGGAATCCATCCTGATAAAATCGTAATTCGTTCATCAGTAAATCATCAAGTAAATTGGCAAAATCGAAATCGGCTTACTTCTGCCAGAGCTGTGGCTATGAATCGCCAAAATGGTTGGGTAAATGTCCTGCATGCAGTCAATGGAATACGTTCGTTGAAGAGGTAATTCAAAAAGCACCGGCTAACGTTCCCGACTGGAAGGCGAGCGGGGCAAGTTCAAGAATTGCTAAACCCTCGGCTATCCAGGACATTGCTTACTCTGAGGAGCACCGGATACAAACTTCAGACGGTGAGCTCAATCGGGTGTTGGGAGGAGGAGTAGTTCCGGGAAGTCTAGTGCTTATTGGAGGCGAACCGGGAATAGGTAAATCCACCCTAATGTTGCAGCTCGCCTTGAATCTTCCGAATCTGAAGATTCTGTACGTTTCGGGGGAAGAGAGCGAACACCAGATTAAGATGCGGGCGGAGCGGCTTTCTACTATAACAGGGGAGCGGGATACCTACATCCTGACAGAAACATCTACTCAGAATATCTTCAAGCAAATTGAGCTGCTCGAACCTCAGGCAGTTATTATAGATTCTATACAGACGCTCCATTCTGCTCATATTGAGTCCACACCCGGAAGTGTGTCACAGGTTAGAGAATGTACAGCAGAACTCTTAAAGTTTGCGAAGGAAACGTCTACTCCCGTTTTTTTAATTGGTCACATTACTAAAGATGGCACTATTGCAGGTCCAAAGATTTTGGAACATATGGTCGATACCGTCCTGCAGTTCGAAGGGGACAGACATCATGTGTACCGGATATTAAGGGCGGTTAAAAATCGTTTTGGTTCTGCCTCTGAGCTGGGCATTTATGAGATGCAGGGAAATGGGCTGAGAGAGGTTTCTAACCCTTCTGAAATCCTGCTATCCCAAAGGGAAGAGGAATTAAGCGGGATTACGATCTCTGCTATGCTAGAGGGCGTGCGACCAATGCTCATTGAGACGCAGGCGCTGGTAAGTACTTCAGCTTACGGAACACCGCAGCGCTCCGCTACGGGGTTTGATACGAAGCGGATGAATATGTTGCTGGCTGTACTTGAAAAACGGTGTGGTTTTCGGCTCAGCGTCAAAGATGTATTTTTGAATATCGCAGGAGGCCTCCGGGTAGAAGACCCAGCGGTCGATCTTGGAATTATCGCTGCAATCATTTCCTCACATGAGGATATTCCTGTTTCTTCGAAAATCTGTTTTGCTGCGGAGGTGGGGCTTTCCGGAGAAATCAGAGCTGTGAATAGAATTGAGCAACGAATAGCTGAAGCTCAAAAACTTGGCTTTGAACAGATCTATATTTCGAAATACAACCAGAAGGGTATCGATCTTCGACGATTCGACATTGAAATCAAGAGCTTGACCAAGATTGAAGAGGCCTTTGGCTTTTTGTTTGGCTAAACCTTTGGAGGCTAAGCCATAAGTAGGCCCCAGGAAGTTTCTTCCATTTTGATGCTCAAGAAGCACTCTTATCGATTCAGACCTTCGTCTAACTCGTTCAGGTACTGCTGGAGCTCACTGATGTTTTTCCTGTAGACGTTTGTTCTCCTATAGATATAGAAGGCTATCATGAACATCATCAGCCCCATAGAAATCAAAATATCGGGATGGAAGATATCCCAAAAATCACCGTTCCCAAGATATTGAGAGAAGGCACGGCCGGATACGAATAGGACAGCGAATATCCCGACGATAAAAATAATCTCCTGAGCAAGAGATCTTTTGAGTTTAGAGATGTTTTCGGTGAGGGTTATCTTTAGATCTTTAGTGCCGACATTCGTTTGGAATGACGTGTATTTTAACCAGTAGAAGAACAGCACCAGCCAGCATAGAATAAGGAAACTAAGCAGGGTAAGCAGCCCAGAATAGGTTAGTCGAAAAACCGGGCCCTCCTCTCCCAATAAAAAATGGAGGAAGGGATGAATCAGGATGTTGAGTAATATTCCGACTAACAAGAAGGATATAATCTGTTCTGTTTTCTTTTTAATCCGGTTAAGGTTCCTGCAGTTTTTTCTCGTAGGTGCTCAGGATTTCTTACATAAAGCCTGCAAGTTTTGTTTTTCGCGGGCGCATTTGCGACTTGGGAAGCGCGAACTAGTGTGAGCTATTAGACGTAGATATTTCAGGTGCGTGAATTTCTTTCACGCTTAAAGGCAGCAGTTTTTTGGTTTTTAAATAAGTGAGGCTTACTACCACCAGCGTCATACTTCCCCCAAATACAATGGCTGGCACAGTTCCCATCAGTTTGGCTGTTAGGCCAGATTCGAAGGCTCCGATCTCGTTCGAAGAACCTATAAACATAGAATTTACTGCAGAGACACGGCCTCGCATCTGGTCTGGTGTTAACAGCTGCATAATAGTAGAACGGATTACTACGCTGACACTATCAAACACGCCCTCGAGGAAGAGAAAAAACAGGGTTAAATAGAAGCTCGTAGATAAGCCGTAACAAATGATAGAAACGCCGAAGCCTGTAACGGCAAGGAGCAGATTTCTCCAGGGTTTGCTCATAGGGGAGTGACGAGCCATGAAAAGCATAGTAAGCACAGCCCCTAAGGCTGGGGCTGCCCGCATCATACCAAACTCTTCAGCGTCAACTTTTAATACTTCGCTGGCTACAACTGGTATAAGTGCTACTGCTCCTCCGAAGAACACGGAGAAGAGATCCAAACTCATAGCACCGAGCATCATCCGGCTGTTAAATACAAACTTTATTCCCTCGGTTAAGCTCTTAATAATATTTTCTTTTGGGATAAATTGCGGTGGTTTCCTTTTGATAAAAAAGATGCAGCAGAAGGAGATGGCCAAGAATATAAGAATGATCAGGAAGGTGGCCTGAATGCCCGCATAGGCGTAGAGCAAACCTCCTGTGGCCGGGCCGGCAATAGAAGCAACTTGCCACCCCGCACTGTTCCAGGTGGAAGAGTTCGGGTAGTGATCGCGCGGTATAATCATCGCCATTAGTGAAAAAGTTGCTGGTCCAATGAATCCTCGGGCAATTCCGATCAAAAAAATCATCCCATAAATAATCCAGACTATCTGCGTCGCTGCTAGCCCTGTCGAGACGGATGGTATTGTAATTAGATACAAGACAGCAGAGCAAGAAAACATGGCTGTAAGAATCCATTTCAGGAGAATTGTTTTCTCCGATTTGTCGGCTACATATCCTCCGTACAGCGCAATTCCAATAGCTGGAATCGCTTCGGCAAGGCCTATCAGGCCTAGAGATAATGGATCTTGGGTGAGTTGATAAACGTACCAGCCGATTACTACTGCCTGGATTTGGTAAGCAAACGTTAAAAAGAAACGCATTCCTAGAAACGATCGGAATTCCGGAAAGCGTAAGGCAATATAAGGATCTTGTTTCTGTTGATTATTACTTTCTGATTCCACTTCTGCAACTTTTCAGTGTACAAAACTATAGGAAAGTATCATCAGGAAATATTATTCCATGTAATGTGTCTGTCTTTTTTCAGGAAATAGTTTTTCAAGAGTTCGTTTTTTTCCTGACTAAGCTCCGGGTCTTCATCAAAGATTTGGATCACTTCCTCACGGGCCTGATGTAACAATTGTTGATCATTAGCCAGGTCTGCAATCTTCAAATCCAGCACGCCACTTTGCTGCGTACCCTGAATGTCACCCGGGCCTCTGAGCTGCAGGTCGATTTCCGAAATTTCAAACCCATCGTTCGTTCTCACCATGGTTTCTAACCTTATTTTCCCTTCCCGACTTAGTTTATTTCCGCTCATTAATATGCAATACGATTGTTCTGCTCCTCGGCCCACTCTTCCCCGAAGCTGGTGCAGTTGAGAAAGGCCAAAGCGCTCTGCATTTTCTATAATCATTACACTCGCGTTTGGTACATTTACTCCGACCTCGATAACCGTTGTAGCCACCATAATCTGAGTTTCACCTTTTACAAAACGCTGCATCTCAAAGTCTTTATCTGCGGGCTTTAGCTTGCCGTGCACGATGCTCATGCGGTAGTCGGGTAGTGGGAACTCTCGACTAATTGCTTCTATGCCAGCTTCCAAATGCAGCAAGTCCAATTTCTCACTTTCCTTTATCAAGGGATACACTACATATACCTGCCTGCCTTTGGCAATCTCCTGTCTGATGAATCCAAACATCCGGAGTCTTTGGTTTTCATACAGGTGGATAGTCTTTATTGGCTTCCTACCTGCAGGCAGCTCATCTATAACAGACACGTCCAGATCTCCATAAAGAGTCATGGCGAGGGTTCGGGGGATAGGGGTGGCTGTCATTACAAGGATATGCGGAGGCACGCTGTTTTTCTTCCAGAGCCGCGCTCGTTGCTCTACTCCAAAACGATGTTGTTCATCGATGACGGCCAGTCCAAGGTTCTTAAATTGCACCTCGTCTTCAAGAAGGGCATGGGTGCCGATAAGGATATCTAAACTGCCATCCTGAAGCGCTTCATGCAATTTCTTCCTTTCCTTTTTTGGGGTAGAGCCGGTAAGTATGCCGATGTTAACAAGGTCATCCCCCGTGAGTTTTTTCAGGGAATCGTAATGCTGTTGGGCAAGAATCTCGGTAGGAGCCATCATGCATGCCTGGCAGTCGTTATCGATAGCGAGCAACATGGTCATTAATGCTACCGCAGTCTTCCCACTTCCTACATCTCCCTGTACCAAGCGATTCATTTGAATACCTCTTTGGGTATCTTGACGTATTTCCTTGATTACTCTTTTCTGTGCATTTGTGAGGTCGAAAGGCAGCCTTTCCTTATAAAATAAATTAAACTTCTCGCCCACTGTTTCAAATCGGATTCCCCTGAACTTGTGATTTCGCAACAGTTTATTTTTCAGAAGCTTTAGCTGAATGAAAAAAAGCTCTTCAAATTTGAGCCTTCTTCTGGCGGCTTCCAATGAAGACGTATCGGGCGGGAAATGGACTTTTAAAAAAGCCTCCTGCTTGCCCATCAACTTGTACTTGTCGAGAATATAAGCAGGAATCGTTTCGTCAATATCCTTCAATATCTGCTCGAGAGCGGCAGCCTGCAACCTCTGGAGGCCTTTGGTGTCCAACGAATATTGCTTTAGTTTTTCCGTTGAACTATATACAGGTTGAAGGGTTAGGTTACCTAATTTTTTTGCGGAGGGATTATAAAGTTCTATCTCCGGGTGGGGAATGGAGAAACGACCGTTAAACTCATTTGCTTTCCCAAAAGCAATATAAACGGAGCCTGGTTGAATGGCTTTATCCAGCCACTGGACACCTTGAAACCAGACCAGCTCGAGTAGGCCGGTGTCATCTTTCAGAGTAACTACCAGTCTTTTTGAGCGTTTCTCTCCTACTATTTCTTTCGAGACAACTCTACCAATAATTTGGACTGCAGCAAGGTCTGGATGTATGTCTTTTACCTTGTAAAACTTAGTACGATCAACATACCTAAAAGGAAAGTGCTGAATGAGATCCTGATAAGTGAATATAGACAGCTCTTTTTTTAAGAGATCTCCCCTTTGAGGTCCTACTCCTTTTAAGTACTCTATAGGAGTTTGTAAACTATGTTGTAGCAATGGTACGATAAATAGAAACTAAGGAGCTGAAGCGCTAACTACGTCGCTTTCACGAAAGTAGAAAAAAGCTGTGATGAAAGCAGAATTATCCAGCTTGTTACTAATATGGAAAATCTTTAGCAGCTCAAAACTTTGAAAGATGCCGTAGAATAGATTTGATTCCCACCAACTTTCTTCGCAATTAACCCTTCATTGCAATGACTGAAATCTCTACGTTTACATTTCTTGGCAGGCCCGCCACGGCAACGGTTTCCCTGGCAGGATAGTCTGATTTGAAGTAGGAACCGTAGACCTCGTTAACCTGTGGAAACAACGACATATCCGAAAGAAAAATCGTTGTTTTTACAATGTCTTCAAAAAGGAATCCCGCTTCCTTTAATACTGCTTCTAAGTTTTTCATTACCTGATGCGTTTCCTCCTCGGTTGAAGAAATAACAAGTTCATTTGTATCAGGATTTAACGCTACTTGTCCCGAGACAAACAGCAAGTTTCCCATAGAAATGGCTTGGTTGTAAGGGCCGATCGGTGCGGGTGCTTTTGACGTTTTTATTACTTTTTTCATGTTTATTTAAGTATAAACCAATCTACCAACTTGTAAATCAATCCCGCCAGAAACAGAATAATAGCAGTCGTATTAATGACGTGCATTATTCTTAAATTGAAGTTGTTAGGGCGATTGGGGTCTTTTCTTCGGAAAAAGTACATGTACAAAGGTAAGGAGTATTGGTATGGGATGAAGGAAAATTGCTTCAAAAAAAAGAGGGCTTCAATTGAAGCCCTCTCTGATAATATGCTTAGATACTATATTATCTTATTTTGTGATTTCAACACGACGGTTAAGTACGCGTCCTTCTTCAGTTGCATTTGAAGCAACTGGACGGCTCTCACCATATGCTCTCACAGTAACGCGGTTAGCGTCAACACCAGAGTTAACTAAGTAAGTTTTTACTGAGTTAGCTCTGTCGCGAGACAGGTTCATGTTGTACTGCTCAGTACCTTCAGCAGAAGCGTGACCAGCTAAGTTGATACGTGCAGCAGAGTTTGCTTTTAAGTCAGTTGCAACTGCATCAAGAACAGGGTAAGAAGAAGTTCTTAACACTGAGCTGTCAAATTCAAACTGAATAACTGCGCTTTGACCGTTAAAAGTAGCTCCTGTTGTATCTTGTAGTTTGATTGGGCAACCTGCTCCATCTACTACTGTTCCAGCTGGAGTACCAGGGCATTTGTCAAATCTGTCAGATACTCCGTCACCGTCAGCATCAGCTGAAAGCTGGTTAACTGTACCTTCCAAAGTGTTAACACGGTTTCTTAAAGCTTCAACTTCCTGACGTAATGTAGGATCTTTTAATTCATCATACATTAACGCTACTGGATTGGACCACTGTAAGCTTGGCTTTGCTCTGTTTCCTAACGCGAACTCAAGTCCTGCATAAGCATAAGACCATTTGTCTTTGTTAGAAGCACCATTTCTCCAAGATCCATCTAAGTTGTCAGCATCAAGGAAGTTCGCATCATAACCAAGGTTTAAGGCAACAACTTCACCTAGTTTGAAGTTAGCACCTACACCCACAGGAATAAACAGCTCATTTCTGTTGTTTGCATCTGGTTCGTAATTAACTAATCCAGCACCACCTTGTACAAAGAAACCAACGTTTTTAGTTCTGTTCAAGAAAGACACAGTTCCAACATTGATAACACCTTTCAATGATACCGCATAGTTGATTTCCGTTTTAAAAGAAGGAGCTACACCTGCAGGAAGAGGAGTTCTTCCATCGTTTGTGGCGTATTCACCAGCAACTGTTCCAAGGTGTCCGTCTAGCTTTAAGGCAAATGAAGGAGCTAATTGTTTTTTGATAAACAGGCCTGCACCAAATTGAGCATCCCACTCGTTGTAATCATTAGTTCCGAAAGGGATAATTGGAGTTAAAACGCCAGCGTTAACACCGATTGACCAGGTTCTGTACTGACCTCTCCCGCCAAACACCGTGGCAGTAGAGCTAGAAGTAGTTGCGGTTGTGTCTTGAGCAGAAGCGGCAGAGATACCTGCTACTGCTAAAGCTGACGCCGCAAAAACTTTCTTTAACGTAGAATAATTCATGCTTTGTTTTTTTTAAGGTTAAACAATTTTTAATTGTGTAATTTTTTACAAAAATAAATATAAGTTTGATTTAGCAAAATCAACCAAATACCGGTCTATTTTCTTCAGCATTAAACACGGTACCTCTGCAAAGGTTTGAGAATAATTTAAATTTGTACCTTATGAAATACGATTCTATCAATAGCCAGCTCTTTGAAAACAATCGCCTCAACTATATAAACAAACTGAAAGACAACTCGATAGCCGTCTTCAATGCCAATGATGAATTTCCGAGAAGTGGTGATCAAAATTTTTCATTTAAGCAGAATAGTGACCTGTTTTATCTTACAGGAATAGACCAGGAACAAACAATTTTGCTTCTTTTTCCTCAATGTCCAAATCCCAATTATCGTGAAGTCCTGTTTATTCGACAAACAAATGACCATATTGCCGTATGGGAAGGATATAAATATAGCAAGGAGCAGGCTGTCGCGACTTCGGGAATCTCAACGGTTTTGTGGTTGGAGGATTTTTGGAGCATCTTTTCCGCGGTTGTGCATTATGCAGATAACATCTACCTAAATACCAATGAGAACGATCGGGCAGCGCTCGAGGTACCTTATCGCGACCTGCGGTTTATAAGGGACATCCAAGGTCGATATCCTCTTCACCGATATGAACGCTCAGCTCCTATCCTTCGCGACCTTCGGTCTCGGAAGTCAGATATTGAAGTTCAGCTAATAAAAAAAGCGTGCGACATAACTAAAGATGCATTTGTACGGGTTTTGAAATTTGTGAAGCCAGGAGTGAAGGAATACGAAATTGAAGCGGAGATTATTCACGAATTTATTCGTCAGGGAGCGACAGGTCATGCTTACAACCCAATAATTGCGTCCGGTAAAAACGCAAACATCCTTCACTATAACGACAATAATCAAGTTTGTAGAGACGGGGACGTCATTCTTTTCGATTTTGCTGCAGAATACGCCAACTATAACGCTGACTTAAGTCGCTCCATTCCTGTGAACGGAAAGTTTACCGGGCGACAACGAGACGTTTACAATGCAGTATTGCGGGTAATGAAGCAGGCGAAAGCAATGTTAGTAGCGGGAACTGTTTGGAACGAGTATCATGAGGAGGTAGGAAAGATAATGGAGTCCGAGCTTATTGGGTTAGGTTTATTAGATAAACATGATGTGGCAAAGCAAAACCCTGCTATGCCGCTATACAAGAAGTACTTTATGCATGGCACTTCGCATCACCTGGGCCTTGATGTACACGATTTCGCCAGCAGATATCAACCTTTTGAGGTTGGAAACGTACTCACTTGCGAGCCAGGAATCTATATCAGAGAGGAAGGATTAGGTATTCGGTTAGAGAACGACATATTAATCACTGAAGGTGGCAATATCGATCTCATGGAAGACATCCCTGTCGAGTTAGAGGAAATTGAAGACCTGATGAATAGTTAAAAGATCGCCTATCTTTGTTCCTGCTTTGGAAAATCCCGGTATCTCAGTAATTATCCCCAATTATAATGGTGCTAGTCTTTTTGTGGACACACTTCCTGCTTTGTTTAAAGCGCTTGAAAGGGCAAGCTGCGATTATGAAGTGCTGGTTGTGGATGATTGCTCATCGGATAACTCAGTATCCTTCCTCTCAGATAATTATCCTCAAGTAAGGGTAATTAAAAATGCAGAAAATAGAGGGTTTTCGCCAACGATTAATCGGGGTATCTTTGCTGCAACGAAAGAATTGGTTTTCCTTTTAAATAGCGATGTCAAGGTTACAGAGGATTATTTCTTACCGCTTTTTAAATATTTTGAAGACGAGGCGACCTTTGGTGTGATGGGAAGAATAATAGGCTGGGACGATGAAGATATTCAGGACGGGGCAAAGTATCCGGAGCAGCAGGGGTTCAAGTATAAAACTTCTCTCAATTGCCTTCCCGAAAAGGGAGGAAGTTTGCCTTCCTTTTACCTGTCAGGAGCTAATACTCTTGCCCGAAGAGATAGGCTGCAGTTTCTCGGCGGATTTGATGAACTTTTTGCACCCTTTTATATAGAAGACGTAGAGTTATCTGTGCGAGCATGGAGGAGTGGTTGGAATTGTTACTACGAGCACAACGCAGTATGCAGACACAAGACATCTACGTCGATTAAGAGTAAGGCTAGAAAGCGCTATATCTCCGAAATTTATAATCGAAACAAGTTTTATTTTCATTACCTCCACTTGGAGGGTTTGTCGCTATTGGGCTGGTTGGTTCAAACCACATTTGAAGTGCTGTTCCGGGCTATAATGATGAGAACTGATTTTTTGAAGGGATATCTTTCGTTTCTTTCAAATCTCCGGAAAGTAAGACAATCGAAAGCTCGTTTTGAATTATCCGTCCCGAAGGCAATTTCATTGGTTGAAGTGGTGAATGCGATAAAAGGTAAGATAGCAACCGAAGGAGCTAGTTTTTTTCGACGATAATTAAGTGAGGCTAAGCGGGCTAAATCACTACCTTTGCATCAATTTAGATGAAAACATACTTCCGTTTATTATCCTTCGCAAAGCCAATAGAGAAATTTGCAATCCCTTATATCTTAACGACCCTTCTGTTTATCTTCTTTAATACGCTGAATTTTGCCCTGCTTGCACCTCTTCTAGAAGCGCTCTTCTTGCCGGCTAAACAAGCCGACCTAGTTACAGAGAAGCCGGATATGTGGGATGTAATGGCGACTTTCAAATACTATGTTCATTACTTTACTTCTGAGTACGGTTCATGGACAGCATTGAAATTAGTGTGCGGAACGCTTGTTGTGGCGAATCTGTTAGCTAACGTCTTCAAGTATTTTTCTCAAAAAATAATGGAAGACCTGCGAGCACACACGCTCCTTAATCTTCGAAAGTCAGTATTTGATAATGTGATGGACCTACACATCGGCTTCTTCACCAACGAGAGGAAAGGAGATATTATCTCGAAGGTATCGTCAGATGTGCAAGTGGTGCAGTTCTCAGTTACCAGTACCCTCCAGGTTGTTTTTAAGGAGCCAGTTCAATTAATAGCCTACGTGGTATTTCTTTTCTTAATATCAGTAAAGCTTACATTGTACTCACTCTTAGTTATTCCTGTTTCTGGATGGATTATTGCACTTATTGTAAAAAGGCTGAAGGCTCAGGCTACCAGCTCCCACCAGTCGCTTGGAATTATGCTCAGCTTGTTGGATGAAGCGTTAACAGGGATGAAAATTATAAAAGCATTCAACGCAACTGAATTTGTGAAAAATCGGTTCAATCAAGAGAATCAAAGGTATACGCGGATTATAAAATCGATGGCACGCCGGCAACAATTAGGGTCGCCTGTGTCTGAGTTCCTCGGTGTATCTATGGTTGCGGTTATTTTGCTGTATGGTGGTTCTTTGATTCTTAGCGGAACATCCGAGCTGGAGGCCCCGGCATTTATTGCTTATCTGGCGCTATTCTCTCAGGTTCTGCGACCCGCGAAAGCAATGACGGACGCGTTTAGCAATATCCACTCGGGAATAGCGGCAGGTGAGCGTGTCCTTGAACTAATAGATACGAAGTCAGAGATCAACGATGCAAAAGACGCAGTCGTATTAGGCGACTTTCAGCATTCAATTCAATTTGACAACGTTACGTTTGCATATGATACAAAACCGGTACTCGACAGTATCTCGATGGTCATACGAAAGGGGCAAACGGTTGCACTGGTAGGCCCATCAGGGGGTGGTAAATCTACCTTAATGGATTTGATCCCACGATTTAATGAATGCCAGTCGGGTCGAATACTAATTGATGACAAGGATATCAGAAAGATTAAAATGTCTTCTTTGAGGTCAAAAATGGGCATCGTGAACCAGGAGTCTATTTTATTTAACGACACTATTTATAATAATATAGCATTCGGAAAGCCAAGTGCCAGTATCGAGGAAGTAGAAGCTGCGGCCAGGATCGCGAATGCACACGATTTTATACTGAAAACTGCAGAAGGATACCAGACAAATATCGGCGATAGGGGTATGAAGCTTTCGGGAGGTCAAAAACAACGTATTAGCATCGCAAGAGCGGTCTTAGCTAACCCTCCCATTATGCTTTTAGATGAAGCTACTTCTGCTTTAGATACCGAGTCGGAAAAACTCGTGCAGGATGCGCTTACTAAGTTGATGCAGAACCGTACATCTCTTATTATCGCTCACCGTTTAAGCACTATTCAAAATGCCGACCGCATTATCGTATTGGATGCGGGAAAAATTGTTGAGGAAGGGACACATTTGGAATTGATGCGTCGTAATGGCCTGTATAAGAAACTTGTGGAGATGCAGACCTTTAATGATTAAATAACGGGTACTCCAAACTAAATTCCCAAAGTTTAGTTTAAAAGCAAGAAATCAGAATTAATAATTAATGGCTATTCAAAAATACGACTACCTAATAGTTGGCTCCGGACTTTTTGGAGCTGTTTTCGCACACGAAGCTAAAAAAGCTGGAAAGACATGCTTGGTTATTGACAAACGTAAGCATGCAGGAGGTAATGTTTATTGTAGGGAGGTTGAAGGAATTAATGTGCACGAGTACGGAGCTCATATCTTCCATACGAACGATAAAGAGATCTGGGATTACGTAAACCAGTTTGCAGAGTTCAACCGGTACACTAATTCTCCGATAGCAAACTTTAGAGGAGAGTTGTATAACCTGCCGTTCAACATGAACACCTTCTATGCTTTATGGAAAACTAAGACGCCGGACGAAGCTAAGAAGAAGATCGAAGAACAAATTGCAGGTTTAAATATTACTGAACCAAAAAATTTGGAAGAACAGGCATTGAAGCTAGTCGGTAAAGATATTTACGAAAAGCTTATTAAGCATTACACCGAAAAACAGTGGGGTAGAAAAGCTACCGAGCTACCAGCATTCATTATTAAGCGTCTTCCGGTTCGGTTTACCTACGATAATAATTATTTTAACGATAAATATCAGGGTATCCCTATTGGCGGCTATAACAAAATTATTGATGGCTTACTTGAGGGGATAGAAGTACGATTGGAATGCGACTTCTTTGAACAGCGGGATGAACTCTCCGCATTAGCAGACAAAATTGTTTTCACGGGTAAGATTGACGAGTTCTATAACTTTCAATTCGGAGAGCTCGAATACCGCGGTTTGCGGTTTGAAACAGAGGTATTAGACCGAGAAAACTATCAGGGAAATGCTGTTGTCAATTATACCGACTCAGAGCCTGCCTATACCAGAATCATTGAGCATAAACACTTTGAATTTGGAACGCAGCCTAAGACAGTGATTACCCGGGAGTATCCGTTAACGGCAGCGAAAGGATCAGAACCGTATTACCCTGTAAATGATGAAAAGAATTCGGAGCTTGTAAAAAGATATCTTGAGCTTGCGAAAGCTGAAACAAACGTTATCTTCGGTGGAAGATTAGCAGAATATAAGTATTATGACATGCATCAGGTCATAGGTTCTGCACTTGTAAAAGTAAGAAGAGAGCTTGGTAGATGAAGTTTATAGCCGTTATCGTAACATATAACAGATTTGAATTATTAAAGGAATGCATACAGGCAATAAGAGATCAAACAAGTAAGGTAGACGAGATTCTGGTAGTAAATAATAATTCAACTGACGGAACAACGGAATGGCTTAACACTCAGACTGATATTACTCTAATCACCCAGGAGAACCAAGGCGGCTCCTGGGGATTTTATACAGGGCTAAAAGCAGGCTATTTAAAGGGATACGACTGGATATGGGTGATGGATGATGATACAATACCTGATCCGGATGCCTTCGAAAAACTTAAAGCACAATCAGCGTTCTTGTCTAATCAGCCGGGAATCGATACGGGGTTTATTGGTTCGAAGGCAATTTGGAAAGATAGCCGCCCGCACTACATGAACCTGCCATCTGTACACACATTTTATCCTAAAGGATTCGCTTTTAACACTTTTGACGCTGAAGGTCTAATTAGTATTCAATCAACTTCTTTTGTGTCTTTATTAATTAACAGAGCTGCAATAAAGGCGGTAGGCTTACCTTTTAAAGAGTTTTTTATCTGGGCGGATGATGCTGAGTATACTTATAGGATAACGAGGGCTGGTTTCTACGGTTTTTATTCATCGACCAGTGTGGTGAATCATAAAACCCCGGTAAATTACATGGCGGATATCTATACAGATTCCATTAAGAATCTGTGGAAGTATAGGTATGGAATAAGGAATGAGCTTTTCTTGTTCAAACACTTTTATGGTAATAAAAAGTTCCTGTCGAAGCTGTTAAAACGGCTGTTTGTAATACCCTTTAGGATATACAGGCAACGGGAAGGAGATAAGTGGACGTTCATTAAGGCTAATTTTCTTGCTTCGGTTGAGTCTATTACTTTTAGTCCTAGAGTAGAAAAAGTGTGAGGTCCCTTCGGATTAATTTTATTCTTCCCGATGTTGCCAGCAAACCGGGCGGTGGTACAAAGATTATGTACGAATACGCTAACAGGCTCGCACTTCGGGGGCATCAGGTTCAGATCTATCACACCGTGCGCCGACCTTTCCGGCCCATGAAAACGCCCGTTTGGTTCAAATACTTTTCCCATAAAGTTAGAGGTAGCTATATTCCTAAATGGTTTAATTTCAGCGAAAACGTGGGCGTTTATATTATTCCGGATGTCACAGCTAAGTATCTGCCTGATGCTGATGTTGTCATCTCCACGTGGTGGGAGCTAGCTTTCAGACTTGAGGAATTGCCAGCCAGTAAAGGCATAAAATTTAATTTGATTCAAGGCTATGAAGTTTGGCGTGGATTCGAAAGTAAGGTTCGCGAGTCATATACGCTTGCGATAAATCACCTCGTAATAGCTAGGTATCTTCAGCAGTTGATTACAGATATTTCGGGGCGGTCGCCGGTTCTTTTGCCTAATGCGATAGACCTGGATCGATTTAAGCTTAGCGTACCGCAGAAAGAGAGAAGGGAGGGCAGTATACTTATGTTGTATTCAAGAGAACAAGTCAAGGGTTCTAAATACGGATTGGGCGCTTTGAATATGGTGAAAGAGCAGTTCCCGCAGCTTTCCGTAACACTATTTGGCACCTCTCCCGCCCCTGCAGACCTGCCAGCCTGGATGAGATATGTACAAAGCCCCCAAAATCTTCCTGCGTTATATAATAGCGCTCAAATATTCATCTCTCCAAGCCTCAGTGAAGGGTGGGCACTACCTCCTGCCGAGGCGATGGCATGTGGTTGCGCTGTTATTTGCACAGACATCGGCGGACATCAGGATTATGCGATCGATCAGGAGACTGCTATTTTAGTTCCTACAAAAAATGTTCAGAAGCTTGCTGCAGCGATAATAAGTTTGATCGGGGACAATGACCTAAGAATACGAATCGCGCAGAAAGGGCATGCAAATATTGTAAATAATTTCAGTTGGGACAGGTCGGTTGCTCAGCTCGAAGAGCTGTTTAACAACAGCTTAGCTTAAATGTCTCTTCTGTCAAGCGTAAAAAAAAAGAGGCATGATCATTAGGATCTGCCTCTCTTATATTTTCACTTAAAAACAGTTACTACAACTTGCGTTTCACTTCTACGTTCTCGTAAGCTTCCACAATGTCACCTACCTTGATATCATTGAAGTTCTGAATATTTAGACCACACTCGTAACCCTTTGACACCTCTTTAACGTCGTCTTTGAAACGTTTCAATGAAGCCAGTTCTCCAGTGTAAACTACTACACCATCGCGGATAATTCTGATTTTGCTGTTTCTGTTGATCTTTCCGTCAAGAACCATGCATCCGGCGATAGTACCCACTTTGCTGATCTTGAAGGTCTCGCGGATTTCCACGTTCGCCGTAATCTGCTCTTCAAACTCAGGAGCAAGCATTCCTTCCATCGCAGCCTTAACTTCATTGATGGCATCGTAAATGATGGAGTACAGACGGATGTCGATTTCCTCCTGCTCGGCAAGTTTACGAGCACCTTGAGATGGACGTACCTGGAATCCAATAATGATCGCGTCTGAAGCCGAAGCTAACAATACGTCCGATTCGGAAATTTGACCTACTGATTTATGGATAATATTAACCTGAATTTCTTCCGTTGAAAGTTTCAGCAACGAGTCGGATAATGCTTCGATAGAACCGTCCACATCACCTTTAACGATGATATTAAGTTCTTTAAAGTTTCCGATTGCTAAGCGGCGGCCGATCTCATCAAGTGTAATATGTTTTTGCGTACGAAGTCCTTGCTCGCGCTGTAGTTGAAGACGTTTGTTTGCAATCTCACGTGCTTCCACTTCGCTTTCCATAGCATTAAACTTATCGCCGGCGGTCGGAGCACCAGACATACCCAACACCTGAACCGGCGTTGATGGTCCAGCTTTGTCAACTTTTTGTCCACGCTCGTTAGTAAGCGCTTTTACCTTACCGCTATGGCTACCAGCAAGGATAGGATCTCCAACCCTGAGTGTACCAGCCTGAATAAGCACCGTCGTTACAATACCACGTCCTTTGTCTAAGGCAGCCTCAATTACGGTTCCTGTTGCACGCTTATTTGGGTTAGCCTTCAGGTCAAGTAACTCCGCCTCAAGCAATACCTTCTCTAGAAGCAGGTCTACATTCAAACCTGTTTTAGCAGAGATTTCCTGCGATTGATATTTACCACCCCAGTCTTCCACTAAAATGTTCATCTGCGAAAGCTGCTCCCGAATTCTGTCAGTGTTAGCGCCCGGCTTGTCTATTTTACTGAAAGCAAACACGATAGGAATTCCTGCAGCCTGGGCGTGATTTATCGCCTCTTTAGTTTGAGGCATTACACTATCATCTGCCGCTATTACAATAATTGCAATATCAGTTACTTTAGCACCACGAGCACGCATCGCGGTAAACGCCTCGTGACCTGGTGTATCCAGGAAGGTGATTTTTCGACCGTCCTCTAATTGCACTTCATAAGCACCAATATGTTGGGTAATACCACCCGCTTCGCCCGCAATCACGTTGGTTTTACGAACAAAGTCAAGTAATGATGTTTTACCGTGGTCAACGTGACCCATTACCGTAACTATCGGAGCTCGCGGAATCAGATCTTCTGGTCTGTCTTCTTCTTCCAGACTTGCTTCTTCGTCCTCCGGTTTAACAAATTCTACTGCATAACCGAATTCGTCAGCGACGATGGTAAGAGTTTCCGCATCCAGTCGCTGGTTAATAGATACGAACATCCCAAGGCTCATACAGGTAGAGATTACCTGCGTTACCGGAACATCCATCATACTTGCCAGCTCGTTTGCGGTAACGAATTCCGTTACCTTCAGAACTTTAGACTGCAGTTCCTGCTCCATTGCTGCTTCTTCTGCCGACATTGCAACGTCATCACGTTTTTGTCTGCGAAGTTTCGCTCTCTGAGCAAATTTTCCAGATTTTCCGGCACCGCTCAAACGAGCAAGTGTTGCCTTAATCTGATCTTGTATTTCTTTTTCTGATGGTTCTTCTTTAGAACCTCCATCACCTCTGGCTCCTGGTGCTACCCGATTTCTGAAGTCGGGACGTCCCGGAGTCTGGCTTGGACGATTGGCGCCAGGCCCTGTAAAGCCCGGACGGTTGCCTTGTCCACCGGCGTGAGGAGGGCGTTGCTGGTTTTGACCACCACCAGTAGCTTGTTGTTGATTTTGGCCCTGTCCTTGTCCTGGCGGCAGGTCTTTGCGCTTACGCTTCCGTTTATGATCATTATTCACATTTGAGGAAGAAGCTACAGGCTGATCCTTCCTGCGGGGTTGTTGAGCAGAAAGATCAATTTTGCCGATAACATTTGGACCACTCAAACGCTGAGCTTTAGCTCTGATAACTTCATCTTCTGCTGGTTCTTCAGCTTTAGGCTCTTCTTGAGCCGGCTTTGGAGCTTCTGCTACAGGTGCAACAGGTTTTTCCTCAGGAACGGGGATAGGTGCGGGCTCTTCCTTCGGTGCTTCAACCGGCGGTGCCGGTGGAACCTCAGGTGTAACAGGAGCTGGTTCTGGCTCGGGCTCCGGCTCGGCTTTTACCGGAGCGGGAGCTTCCTCTTGCACTGGTTCTGGCTTCGCTTCAACCACAGGCTGAACGCTAGGTGCTTCTACTTTCGGCTGGCTTTCTTCCGGCTTATTTTCCGGTTTCGGCTTCTTGTTGAGCGCATCCAAATCTATTTTACCTACTACTTTTACACCTGGCAAAGAAGAATCATCCTGCTCTTTGGCCTGATCGTCTTCTGCTTGTGGCTTTGGCTTTTCAACAGGCGGAGGGCTGAAAGAACCTGCATTTTTAATAAGAATTTCTTCTTGTTCAAAATCTTTTGAGCGGCGAGGAACTTCCTGTCTTTCAGACGCAGGAGGAGGCGTATCGTCACGGCGGATTTTGCCAATAACAATCTGGCGGGCTTCTTCCCGCACAATCTTATCACCTTGATACTCCTTTAAAAGAGCATTGTACATTTCCTCGGTGAGTTTGGTGGTAGGCTTCGGTTCAACCTGATAGCCTTTTTTACTTAACGACTCTACCGCGGTTGCTAAGCCAATATTCAGCTCTTTTGCAGCTTTTAGTAAATTTATGCTTTTACCTTCTGACATCTAAAAAAATTACCTCTTCGCTAAAAATTTAAACAAAAATACGTTTTTTATCTCGTTTATTAATAGCGGAACCTAAATCAGTATTTTACTTATTCAAATTCTGCTCTTAATATCGCCATCACTTCTCTGATTGTGCTTTCCTCTAAATCTGTACGTTTAACAAGTTCGTCAACAGATAGTTCAAGTACTGATTTTGCAGTATCTAAACCAATTCGTTTGAACTCATCAATAATCCAGCCATCTATTTCGTCTGCAAATTCTTCTAAATCCACATCCTCATCATCTTCATCAGACTCACGGTATACGTCAATCTCATAACCTGTAAGTTTTCCGGCTAATTTGATATTGTGACCGCCTCGTCCGATCGCTAATGACACCTGATCGGGTTTTAAATAAACTGCTGCTCGCTTGTCTTCCTCGTCTAATTTGATGGTAGTGATTTTGGCAGGACTTAAAGCACGTTGGATGTATAAAGAACTATTATTTGTGAAGTTAATTACATCGATATTCTCATTTTTTAATTCACGAACAATACCATGAATACGAGATCCTTTCATACCTACGCATGCTCCTACCGGATCAATACGATCGTCGTATGATTCAACCGCAACCTTAGCACGCTCTCCGGGCTCGCGCACAATTTTCTTAATGGTAATTAAGCCATCAAAAATTTCAGGAACCTCGAGCTCAAACAGTCGTTGCAGGAATTCTGGCGCAGTTCGGGAGATGATGATCTTAGGATTGCTATTCATCATATCTACCTTCAAGATTACCGCTCTTACAGAGTCTCCCTTCTTGTAATAATCCGCTGGGATCTGTTCTGTTTTTGGTAGAATAAGCTCGTTTCCTTCATCATCCAGTACCAAAGTCTCTTTTTTCCAAACCTGATACACCTCTCCAGTTACAATCTCACCTACTCTATCTTTATATTTCTTAAAGATCTCATCTTTTTCCAGCTCGAGGATTTTTGAAACAAGCGTTTGACGAGCCGCAAGGATGGCACGACGGCCAAAGCTCTCCAATGTGATCTGTTCAATAAAATCATCTCCTACTTCCAGGTCCGGATCCACTTTGCGGGCGTCGGCTAATTCAATTTCCAAATCGTCATCTTCAGAAAATCCATCTTCCATTACCGTCCTTGTACGCCAAATCTCCAAATCTCCGTTGTCAGGATTCACAATTACGTCGCAATTTTCATCGGTGCCGTATTTTTTACGGATCATACTACGGAACACTTCCTCCAATACACTAATTACCGTAGGACGGTCGATGTTTTTAAAATCTTTGAACTCCTGGAAGGAGTCAATCAAATTAATATTGCTCATTCTATTTAAATGAAATTAACACCTTTGTTTCTGCTATCTGATTATATGGAATAAAGCTTTCTATCAATTCTGCTTTCTTTCCTTTTTCTTTCTTTTGTTCTTCTATTGTTATCCCTTCTTCGGACACCTGAAGCAATTTGCCTTCCCGTTTTTGAGCGTCTTCCAGCTTGACTGATATTCGTCTCCCGATGTTTTTTTCGTACTGTCTTTGCAGTTTCAGGGGAGTGTCAATACCCGGCGAAGAAACCTCAAGATGGTAGGCGTGATCAATAACATTCTCTTCCTCCAGGTGATGACCAACATGGCGGCTTATTGCTGCACAGTCTGCAACACCTATTCCCTCATCGCCATCCATCAAAATGATAAGTTTTCCATTGGAATGCATCTTCACATCTACCAGAAATAGGTCAGGGCGATCAGCAATTTTCTGCTCTACCAATTCTGTTACCTTCTGCTCTATGTTCATAATTTTCCTGTAAAAGAAAAGAGGGGACGCATTGTCCCCTCTTTTCGAATGTTGCAAATATAAAAATATTTTGACACAAGCAAGAAATTGATTTACAAAAGGTTTTAAGTTTAACCTCCCATTTAAAGTCTGCAACGGGTATTAACTACACTTCCTGTAGTATTTTTATTTCTCGGATATTTGTAGGAGCTTTGAGTGTTTTTAAAAGGGTTAAAGCCTAAAATTAATGATGCGTTTTATAATTGAATTCTTGTTAATCGGGCTAGCTGTATTGCTGTCGCCTAAGTATATTCCCGGAATTGAGGTAGACGGGTTTGTTAGCGCTGTTATTGCGGGCGTACTTATTTCATTCGCGAATGCCACGATCGGCGCTATCCTCAGACTTTTTACTTTTCCCTTAAACTTGATGACCCTCGGCCTAATGTCTTTTGTAATCTCCGTACTGATGGTATTATTAGTCGACTACTTTATGACAAGCTTCAATACTTCGGGCTTTACAGCTCCGGTTTTATTGGCTGCTTTACTTGCCGTTATCAAAATTATCTTCGGCATCGCCAAAAAGTTTAGCTAGCTACCGAAGTCCTTCAAGTGCTTTCATCACGCTAGGCGCTGTATCTGACAGTGCTTTCGTAATGATGGGATCAATCGACCTGTTTTTGTAGGTAGTGCCAAGCGCTGAGATAGCAGCAGCTCGCACATAAGACCGGGGATCAGCAGTTGCCATGCTTGCGATTTGCTCGAATACTTGGTTTTGTTCATCCGGTAGAAGTTGTGGAACAAATTTTACAGCCATCAATCTCAGCGACCAGCTTTTGTCTTTTAAAGCCCTGATAAAAGTTTCCCTCGCACTTTTGTCGCTAACTGATTTTTGTAAACCTTGCAGTGCTTCTAGTCTATCCATAAAAAGGGGCGCGTTTTCATATTGAAAAACGTATTGGGCGACAGATTTCCTTTCTCTTTTCTCAGCCAGCAGATATTTTTCTGCATCCACATTTACCAATTCCGGCTCTGTATCCACCTGAAATGAAAAGGTTTCTTCGGCTTTAGCTAGGGTAACTTCTTTTCTTTGCCTCGTCCCATTACTGTAAATGTCGATTGCAATAGGAAGTCGGTAGGCGGCATTTTGGGTCTTGACGAGTTGTTGTTTGATATTAACCTCCACTGTTTTTGAGGCGGCCTCATAGCGCGTGTCGATATCCAGTATTGGATGCCCGGACGATAAGAACCATTGATTAAAAAACCAGTTTAGATCCAGCCCTGTCACCTCTTCAAAGGTTAACCTTAGATCATGAATCTCTGCTGATTTGTAGGCATGCTTCTTTAGGTAAAGGTTTAGTGCTTTGAAGAAAGCCTCGTCTCCAACCGTTTTGCGGAGCATGTGCAAAATCCTGCCTCCTTTTTGATAGCTTACGTCATCAAACATGTCGTCCCGGTGGGCATAATCAAAACGAATCACATCTTTTTCTGAAGATTTCCCATTAGACAAATACGTCCTTAGGTCGTTGTTCAAGTGATAGTCCGCATGGTCCCTGCCGTACTTGAATTCATTCCAAAGGTACTCGCCGTATGTTGCGAAAGCTTCATTTAAGGGCAGATTGGCCCATGACTCGGCTGTGACGAGGTCGCCAAACCAATGATGAAAAAGTTCGTGTGAGATGATGTCTTCGTAGTTCTCGTCCTGATATTCGCCCTCAGTGAGGTTCATGCCTTCAAAAAAGGTAGTGGCTGTGGTGTTTTCCATGGCGCCTCCATGAAAATCTCTTACTACTATCTGTGAATATTTCTCCCATGGATATTCTACTCCCAGCTTTGTTGAAAAGAAATCGATCATTTCCGGAGTTTTACCAAAGATCAGTTTTGCATTTTTAGCATATGCCGGTTCCATGTAGTAGTTCACCTCTTTGTCTTCCCACTTATCTTTAACAATCACAAAATCGCCGCCAGCAACCATTGCAAGGTATACCGAGTGCGGCTGATCTTGCCGCCAACTGTCAGTTCTTGTGCCGTCTCCGTTATCACTCGAAAAGTCGAGATACCCGTTAGAAAGAGTAGTGAACTTTTTTGGGAGGGTGATGCTGATTTCCTGAGTCATCTTCTCCTGCGGATCTTCTACAGTAGGGAACCAGGTAGAATTGCTCTCTGTTTCACCTTGCGTCCAGAACTGCTGCGGTTTTTCTTTATCCTTTCCATCCGGGTTGATGAAGTAGAATCCACGGTCGCCAGGACTCGCTATATCCTCACCAACTTTCAACTTCGCAGGCTCTGCAAAATAATCTATAGAAATGCTGAATTTCTGATCCCTGGTGTAGGATTTGTCCAAAGCGATCTGAATTTTTTTTCCGTCATAGCTGTATTTCAGGGGCTGACGGTCGTACCCCCTCGCAAGCTCAACCGCGTTTATTTTGAACCCTTTTGCATCAAGAACAAGTTGATTAACTGCATAGAAATAAGGCTTCGCATCAATGAGTGCTTTGCCCTGTATTGCAGAGCTGTCCCAGTTCAGTCTTAGGTCCAACTTCGTATGAAGGATGTCGACGGTTCTTGGGTAGCTGCCTCGATAGATGTTAGCGCCAAGCGCATTTGCATTTATCGTGATGGGATCAAGCGTTACCTTTTGGGTGGAGCAAGAAAAAGAAAAAACAAGAAGGATAAGAGGAGAGTATCTTTTAAAAAGTAGAATCATCGTTAATTTTCTGCCAATAAGTTTTTAACCTGTTGTTCAAACTCCTGTTTGAATTGCTCATAGTGCTCCCCTGTTCCCGGACCACTGAATCCTGTATGGATTTTTCTCACCTTGCCTTTTTTGTCGATTAGGGCGGTGGTTGGAAATGCTTTGAAGTCGTTTAAGGAAGGCATACTCTTCAGGACCTCTTTGTTGGTGTAACCGGTAATAAGTAATGGGTAAGCTACACTGAATCTCTTTTGTAACTGCTCAACGCTCTTTTTTGATTTCTCTATGTCGTTGGTTCGTTCGTAAGCCAGACCAATTACTTCAACTCCTTTGCCTCTATATTGATTATAAAACGAGGACAAGTATGCAGTTTCATCCATACAATTTGGACACCAGGAACCGAGAAACTGAACGATTACAACTTTTCCTGTAAATTTCTTGTCGCTTAGTGATACCTGATTTCCTTGCAGGTCCGGGAACTGAAAGTTCAGGCGATCCTCGCCGCTCTTCAATGAAGTTAAGGCATAGGCGTCTGGCAACATAGCGTTCGCGTCTTTTCTTGCTGTCCAGTTTCTAATAGTTGAGTATCCAGCATAAAATAGTCCGTCTGAAATAGTATTGTCTTTATTTAAAGTTCCTGTAAGCAGGTACGCATGAGAGCCGTCAAACGTGGAAAGGTAAAGCTTGTTTCCAGACAAAATTCCTTCCAGAAAGCGGTAGTCTCCGGTAGATGTTAAAAATGAACCTGTCACCTTTCTTTGCTGCTGTCTGAATTCGCCGATGGCAAGGGTAGTATCTTTTTGGGTCTCATCATAGAAAATTACCGACCACCGACCGCTTACCCGAGTGCCTGGTTTACCACTAGCATTGAAGAAGCGCCATTCTGTGGCTGCTTCTGCCCGAAAAGGCATAGTGGTAGTTTTCTCCGGTAGGTGTTTTATCCATCGACCCACCAAAGTGTTTTTTCGAATCTGTGCCCGGATCTCGGAGTCGAATAAAGGGAGTTTGATGAATATCGAATCATCTTTGACTGTAATATCTTCTACCCGAAGTCTTTCATCTGCGTTGATAATATGAATTAGATGTTGGCCGGAAGAGTCGGAAAGAATAAAGTTGAAGGGTATTTCTGCTTTAGATTGGGTTTGTAGCGTTGCTCTCCATGTTCCTGATTTGAGGCCGCCTTCAGATTTACTGCATCCTGGTGAAAAAATAATAGCGGCAAAAAATATTGCAAGTAGTAAGACAGTTTTCCTCATACATGTCAGCCTTAAAATGGTAACCGGGAAGCTTTCTAACTGTTTTTGATTTTGCTTTCGATAGCGGAGGTTGAATATCCGTCAATATAGCTGATGGTTTGCACTTCGCCTCCGTTAGCAAGTACAAAGTCGGCACCCACAATCCTATCAATGGTATAGTCCGCTCCCTTTACAAGAATATCGGGCTTAATTGCAGTTATAAGCTCAAGGGGGGTAGGCTCATTAAAAAGGACGACTGCATCTATAAAAAAGAAGGATGAAAGAATTTTACTTCTTGAGTTTTGATCTGTGATAGGGCGATGAGGCCCTTTTAATCTTGAAGTCGATTCATCCGTATTTAGGCCCACAATTAATTTGGTTCCCAGATCGGCGGCCTTCGCCAAGTAGTCAACATGGCCAAGATGCAGCAAATCAAAGCAGCCGTTCGTGAAAACAATTTTCTGATCCTTCAATCGCCAGATATTTACCATTCGTAATATCTGATCCAAAGACATTATTTTGTTTTCGGCGATCTGCAGCTTGTTCATTTTATTTTATTAACCGGTTGTTTTCATCTGGAAATACCAGGATTGGCTCGTATTTCCTTGCCTCCTCCATAGGTAACTGCCCGTAGGACATAATGATAATAATATCTCCAACTTGCGCTAATCGGGCACAAGAGCCATTCAAACAAATAACTCCCGATCCTCTTTCTCCCTTAATGACGTAAGTTTCGAACCGGGCACCATTGTTGTTATTTACAACTTGAACCTTTTCATTCGGGATGATGTTGGCGGCTTCGATTAGATCTTCGTCGATAGTGATACTTCCTACATAATTCAACTCCGCCTGCGTTACCTTCACCCGGTGTATCTTCGACTTCAAAACCTGGATAATCATGGTCACAAAAGTAGCAAAAGTTTAATTAGCAAGTGTAATAGCCATGTTAAGGCAATCGAGATTACTTTAGAATGATATTGTCAATCAAACGGGTGTTGCCCACTGTAGCAGCTAAAAGTGCGATGAGGCTTTTTTCCTCTTTCGACTCCGCGGGCCGCAGCGTTTCTGCGTTACAGATCTCAAAATATTCCAGTTTAACTCCATCGCTGTTGTTTAAGAAGTTTTCTGCCTGCTGCTTTAGGTCGGCTATAGAGCTTTCAGGAAAGGCGGCAACCGTTTGATGCAACGTTTTCGATAGGGCCAAAGCCTGTGCTCTTTCTACTACCGACAAATGCACATTCCTGGAGCTCATGGCTAAGCCGTCGGGCTCTCTTAAAATGGGACAAGTTACGACAGTGACAGGGAGCTGAAAGGTTTGCACCATTGCCTCGATCACCTTCACCTGCTGAAAATCTTTCTGTCCGAAGAAACTAACATCTGGTTTAACCACGTCAAATAGCTTCTTAACAATTTGGGTCACTCCCTTGTAGTGGCCGGGCCTGAACTTACCTTCCAAAACCTTCTCAAGATACCCCAGGTCGAGATCCCAGCTTTCTCCGGCGCTGTACATTTCTTCCACTGAGGGTATAAAAAGCACGTCGCATCGAGTTTCTTCCAGCTTTTTAATATCTGTTTCAATCGGCCGGGGGTACTTTTCAAGGTCTTTGGGATCGTTAAACTGGGTTGGATTTACAAAAATACTGCAAACAACAATATCCACCTGTGCCTGCGCAATTTCAATCAGGGATAAATGGCCTTGATGTAAAGCTCCCATTGTAGGCACAAACCCTATTGTCTTATTTTGATTCTTTAACTCGGAAAGAAAGAAAGATAGTTCCGTTTTAGATGTGAATATTCTCAAAGTACCCTCTTAGATAAGCGCAAAGGTGCTCATAACTAAAAAAATATCAAAGGGGTTTGCGTAAATCGTTGATATGTCCTAAAATAATGATTATATTTGCAGTCCCAAATTCTATTCTAATTTTTAATCTTTAACATTTGGAGATGGCAAAAACGAAGCTATTGTTTATTACCCACGAGATGTCGCCTTTCCTCGAGTTAACAAAAATTTCTGAAATAACCCGGCAGCTTCCACAGGCAATGCAAGACAAAGGATTTGAAATCCGGATTTTGATGCCTCGATTCGGAAATATCAACGAGCGTCGGAACCGCCTTCACGAAGTGATACGTCTATCAGGAATGAACATCATCATCGATGAGAACGATAACCCGCTGATCATTAAAGTCGCGTCTATTCCTGCAGCCAGAATGCAGGTCTATTTCCTTGACAATGAAGAATATTTTCAGCGTAAGCACGTTTTCAGGGATAATAGTAATAAGTTCTTTGAGGATAATGACGAGCGTACCATATTTTTTTGTAAAGGAGCACTCGAAACAGTTAAAAAACTAGGATGGTCACCGGATGTGGTGCATTGCCATGGCTGGATGACTTCTTTGGTGCCTGTATATTTAAAAACCACCTATAAAGACGATCCTACCTTTAAAAGTGCAAAAGTAGTTTACTCTGTATATGAAGATGGCTTTACCGAGAAATTAAATCCTGAGTTCGCGAGAAAAGCGATTATGAACGGGATGGTAGCTGATCATACCGAGGCATTCAAAAATGCTGATTGTGATGCTTTAAATATCGGTGCTATTTCCTACTCTGATGCTGTTGTTTACGGCTGTGCAGAGGTGAGCGAGGGAGTGTTAAAGTTTGTTAAAAACAGCAATAAACCAGTCCTGGGATACGAAAATACTTCTGATTTCGAAAATTATTATAACCTTTACGAAGAAATTGCGAACGAGGAACTCGTTTCTCTTGCTTAATAAAGAAGTAGATAATATATGAAATATTTAAGGCAAGACTTATTAACCCTGTTGATAAGTCTTTTTATTTTTAGCAGCTGTCAGAAGTCAGACACAGTAGGTCTGGATCTGGATCCTGACAATGCTATTATCAGTGATCTTACCGATACAGCAACAGTTTGGACATCTACTGTGAGAGAAGATACTGTCGCAACCTCTAGTTTAGCTCAATCTCCTCTGGGCTATTTTAATGACCCGGTTTTAGGCATAACGCGTTCAGATTTGGCGCTTGATCTTTCTGTTCCGTCAGATAACTTCAGCTTCGGAACCAATCCTACCCTAGATTCAGCTGTTTTAGTGTTGAGATACGGTGATGAATTTTACGGAGATTCGCTAAACACTACCTATAATATTAAAGTGCACCAATTAACGGAGGGCTTTGTTAGCGGAACAACCTATTATAATAACAAAATTTGGGGTTATAACAGTGGGGCGGTTATTGGAGGCAAGACGGTTAATCGTTTCGCATGGAATGATTCACTGCGGATCAGGCAAATAATAAAGGGAGCTCCAGATACACTTAGGAAAATAGAACCTCACCTGCGTATTCCGATAGATAATAACTTCGCTACTAACACGCTTCTAAATGCCAACTCGGCTAACTTCGTGAATACTGCGGCGCTTAAAAGTTATCTAAAAGGGTTGTATTTGACAGCTCAGGTTAACGGCACTGGAGGCATTATCTTTTTGAATCCATATAATACGACAGTAAGCCGCCTGGAAGTTTATTATAAGAATACCAATTCAAATAATACCCGTGATACTTTGATGGCAAGCTTCGGTATAAGTACGGCTGCGGCGAGTATTTCCCATGACTATCCTGCTGCGATTCAAAACAAATTGGGAGTGGTTTCGCAGGAAGTTTACGTCCAGCCGATGGGTGGATTAAGAACTAAAGTGAAGTTTCCTTATTTAGAGAAAATTCGGGAGAAGGGCAACTTTGCGATTAACAAGGCAGAGCTAGTGGTTTCTGTAGTTGATGGGACAACTCAATTCAGACCTGCCCGCCGATTGGTAATGTATAGAACTGATATTGCTGGACAACGGCAGATGCTACCGGACTATGGGGCGAGTGTTGTTGGTGTTGGCCATAACGCCAACACAAAAAGGTACATATTTAATGTGAGTAATTATGTGCAGCAGGTGCTAAACGGAAGCCTGAAACAATACGATTTATTTATTGCAGCAATTGATCCTAGCGCTGCAGAGAATATAGCTAATTTCCGTTTTGGTGATGCCGCTACAGCACAGCGGTCAGTATTGGGAGGTACTGCTCATCCCAACTATAAAATAAAACTAAACATCTATTATACGAAGCCGGAATAACCTTCCGGCTTTTTTTATTTCATTGCTATAAAATCGTAGATTAGTCGCCTTAAATTTTACTTATGTGTGGAATAGTAGGATATATCGGGAATCGTAATGCCTGGGATATTATTATAAAGGGACTCCATCGTTTAGAGTACCGTGGCTATGACAGCGCGGGAGTTGCTTTAATGGACGGAGATTTAAAGACGTACAAAAAAGCTGGGAAAGTAAGTGACCTGGAGGCTTTTGCCAAAGATCTGGACAAAGCCGGATCTGTGGGTATGGGCCATACCAGATGGGCTACTCACGGCGCGCCTTGTGATCGAAATTCTCACCCTCATGCTTCCGGCAATGGCAGGTTATCTATCATTCACAATGGAATTATAGAGAATTACGCGATTTTAAAGGAAGCTTTGGAGGCGAAAGGACACGCGTTTGTAAGTGATACAGACACGGAGGTTCTTATTCATCTTATTGAAGAAATTCAAAAAGCCGACAATCTGGACCTATTCGAGGCAGTTCGTGTAGCATTGAACGAAGTTGTGGGTGCTTACGCGATTGTGGTAATGAGTAAAGATGAACCAGATCTGCTTATTGCTGCTAGAAAAGGAAGTCCGATGGTCATCGGAGTAGGACAGGACGAGTACTTTATTGCTTCCGATGCTTCTCCTATTGTGGAGTATACAAAGAATGTAATCTACTTGAAAGATAGCCAGGTGGCGTATGTCAAGAGAGATGAACTGGTGATTAAAACCATCGACAACAGAATCCAAACCCCGTACATCCAGGAGTTGGAGCTTAAGCTCGAAATGCTTGAAAAAGGTGGCTTCGATCACTTTATGTTGAAGGAGATTTACGAGCAACCTCGCTCAATAAAGGATTGTATGAGGGGCCGGATCTACCCGAATCAGGGCAAAATTCAACTGGGAGGTATTAAAGAGTATGCGGAGAAGCTGAAGAATGTAGATCGCATTGTCATTGTTGCTTGCGGTACTTCATGGCATGCAGGCCTGGTAGGTGAGTATCTGATCGAAGAATATGCCCGTATCCCTGTAGAAGTGGAATACGCTTCCGAATTTAGATATAGAAACCCTATCATCTCAGAGAAAGATATTGTTATCGCTATCTCTCAGTCAGGTGAAACCGCCGATACGATGGCTGCCATTGAGTTGGCTAAAGAAAAGGGCGCTACTATTTTCGGTATTTGTAACGTAGTTGGTTCCTCTATTCCGCGTATAACCCATGCCGGCGTTTATACCCACGCTGGTCCTGAAATTGGTGTTGCATCAACTAAGGCCTTCACTGCACAGGTTACCGTGTTAACACTAATGGCCTTATATATGGCCCAGTTGCGCGGGACAGTAAATCAAAGTCAGTTAGTGCAGATGCTTACCGAGTTGGAAGATATTCCGGAGTTGGTTGAAAGATGTTTGCAGGTCAATGATAAGGTATTGGAAATTTCTGAAAAGTTGAAGGATTCCACGAATTGCTTATTCCTTGGAAGAGGCAGTGGTTTTCCAGTTGCTCTGGAAGGAGCATTGAAGCTAAAGGAAATTTCGTACATCCACGCCGAGGGGTATCCTGCTGCGGAAATGAAGCACGGTCCGATTGCTCTTATCGATGAAGATATGCCTGTTGTTTTCATCGCAACCAGGAATTCTTCTTACGAAAAAGTGATCAGCAATATTCAGGAGGTGAAAGCCAGAAAAGGTATTGTTGTCGCTATCGTAACTGAAGGGGATAAGGAAGTGAAAAAAATGGCTGATTATGTAATCGAAATACCTGATGCCAATGAGGCATATCTGCCGCTTTTAGCATCAATTCCGTTACAATTGCTGTCTTACCATATTGCAGTAATGCGAGGATGCAACGTAGATCAGCCGCGTAACTTGGCAAAATCGGTAACAGTAGAGTAAGGAAAAAGAGACATTGAAAATAAGAAAGAGGTAGTCCCCCCGGATCTACCTCTTCTCATTTTTAAACAGTCGTAATTGTTGCTTTTAATTACCTAAGCTCTGTAGCTAAATAGTCCCCCCGGATCTATCTTTTACAATTAGCCTCTCGGCACGTGTTGCATTGCATCTTCCAGATCAACATTTAATCCTTCGATTCCAATTCCTAAGTTTAAATCGGTTGTGAAGCAGAGGTATAGCTAAATGATGATAGTTTCCTCCCTTCTTATGCCACTGATTTCAATCATCGCCCCCGCTATATTCGCGATCGTATTTTTTCAAAAGAATCCTTCTCTGCAGCATTTTGTCTGAAGAATAACCTTTGCTCTCTACCAGATGAGCAAGAGCAAATGCAGCTTGCTGAACGTGGGCAAAATGATCGTCTGAATTTTCATTGTGTTTTAATTTACCTATGTTAATTAATGGAATTTAGCGCCGAACCTTCATATTTTACTTAGACTACTTAGAGTCTCGTGCTCGGCATAAAATACCTCAAGCTGGTTGTATTCTGCATTCCCTTTATTCAGATGTTGTAAACATCTGAATAAAAAATGTATCATAAAAATCAATAATCTTTATATTTGTATAGTTAACTACTATATGACTTTAGTTCAACTTGAATACATTGTGGCTGTAGACACCTACAGGAATTTTGTTACGGCTGCCGAAAAATGCTTTGTGACGCAGCCCACATTAAGTATGCAGATCCAGAAATTGGAAGACACGCTAGGTGTTAAATTATTTGATCGGAGCAAACAGCCAGTTATTCCCACAGATATAGGGCAGCAAGTCATCGAACAGGCGAGAGTGGTTCTAGGAGAAGCGGCGAAGCTGAATGAGCTAATCTCGGCGCACAAAAACGAACTGGCGGGCGAGTTGAAAATCGGTGTTATACCAACCATCGCACCTTATCTGCTTCCCAAGATAATTATGAATTTTACCACGAAGTATCCCAAAGTTCAATTATTAATATGGGAGTACACCACAGAGCAGATCATCCACAATCTCAAAATCGGGTTGCTCGATTGCGGAATTCTTTCAACGCCTTTGGAGGAGAAAGGCTTGCATGAGATTCCTTTGTTTTATGAAAATTTTGTGGTCTACACGTCCTCTTCAAGTAACTTAAGTAAGAAGAAGAAAGTCGGTGCAGAGGATATCAGTATTGATGAGACCTGGATCCTGAATGAAGGGCACTGCATGCGCAATCAGGTGCTAAACATTTGCAGGCAAAAAACCGCTGCCGGTAATAGTAGACTTTTTGAGTATAACACAGGGAGTGTCGAAACTTTGAAAAGAATGGTGGACCTCAATGCCGGGATCACCATTTTGCCCGAATTAAGCCTGGCAGATTTTTCTGCTGAGCAGATGAATAAAGTAAGGTACTTTGAGGATCCTGTTCCTGCCAGGGAGATCAGTTTGGTGACTCACAGGAACTTTCTTAAAAGAGGCATCATCAATTCATTGAAGAATGAGATTCTCGCCGTTGTTCCTTCAGAAATGCAAACTTCACAGAAAAAGTCGGTAATGGAGACGTTTTAAAAGCGCCTTCTGAAAAAGCTGAATACCCAGTACACCAGGACGACAACAACTATTATTAAAAATATTCCTACATAAATTCCAGCCTGGAATATGTCTCCTATAAGTTCACAGCCGGAGAGTAGCGTTACTGCAAATAGCGCGGTGAGTAATATTGATTTATTTGCCATAGGTATAAAATAAAGAAAGTAGTGTACCATTAAATACACTACTTTTTAAGAAAAAGTTTTTATTCCAAATTACTTTTTAGCAGCTGCATAACGCTGAGCAACCGCATCCCAGTTTACTACATTCCAAAATGCAGCAATGTAATCAGGACGACGGTTTTGGTAATTCAGGTAATAGGCGTGCTCCCAAACATCTAATCCAAGGATTGGGGTACCTTTTACATCAGCTACATCCATTAATGGATTATCCTGGTTAGGAGTAGAGGAAACCTGAAGACTACCGTCAGCAGCAACAGAAAGCCAAGCCCATCCAGAACCGAAACGAGTAGCACCCGCCTCGCTGAATTTCTTTTTGAAATCTTCGAACGAACCAAAGGTTGCGTTGATTGCTTCTGCAAGTTCTCCTGTTGGAGCGCCACTAGCGTTAGGGCCAATTACTTCCCAAAACAAAGAGTGATTGTAGTGGCCACCGCCATTATTTCTTACTGCAGGGGGAAGGCTCGAAATAGAAGCCATCAGCTCCTCAAGGCTCTTATTTTCATTCTCGGTACCAGCAATGGCGTTGTTAAGGTTAGTAACATAAGCATTGTGGTGTTTGCCATGGTGGATTTCCATAGTAGCCTTGTCAATATGTGGTTCAAGGGCATCAGACGCGTATGGTAACGCAGGTAGTTCAAAAGCCATAGTTTTATTTTTTAAGTTGGGTTAACAATTAAAGCAGCACAAAGATAACTTATGCTTAAAAAAATTGTTCAGCAAGATGTCAAGTTTTATTTCTTTTTCGCAGGAAGAAATCCTTCACTAGCACAGCACACTCATTTTCTTTAATTCCTCCCACGATTTCCGTTTTAGGATGGGTTAGTCGTTGGTTAATCCTCCTAAATCCCAATTTGAGATCGTTGGCGCCGTAAACTATCCTGCTGATCTGTGTCCAGTAGGAGGCTCCGGCACACATGACACAAGGTTCGATAGTTACGTACAGGGTACAGTCTCTCAGATATTTTCCACCAAGGGTGTTAGCTGCGGCGGTAAAGGCCTGCATTTCAGCATGAGCTGTTACGTCGTTAAGTTGCTCAGTAAGATTATGGCCGCGGCCGATAATTTTACCCCCACACACTACTACTGCGCCTATTGGAACTTCATCTTTTTCTAGTGCTAAACGAGCTTCCTTAAGCGCCTCGTTCATGAAAAATTCGTCGGGAGCTATTGCCGGTTCGTCTGTAAAGCTTACGTATCTCATTAACCGTTAAATTAGTTTGGCTCCGTTAGGTACTTTTCGTTCTATCGCTGCCAGTACAATGTCCCCGTTTTCGTCTGCAAAACCTGTAACCAGAAATTCTGACATAAAGTTTGCGATTTGTTTTTTCGGAAAGTTCACTACTCCAATAATCTGCCTTCCAGGTAGCTCCTCTTTTGTGTAGTGTTTGGTGATCTGCGCACTACTCCATCGTATTCCAAATTCTCCAAAGTCAACTTTGAGTTTGTACGCTGGTTTCCTTGCTTCAGGAAAGTCAAGAACTTCGAGTACGGTTCCTACTCTTAACTCGACTTTTTCAAAGTCGCTCCATGTAATTTCTTGCATGGGGTAAAAGTAAGGGGAATGCAGAAATATCGCGAAATATTTGAAATCGTCCTATCCCTCTAAGCCTAACAATGGATTACGTCGGGTTCTCGGTAATAGTCGCTGCAATCCCCTATCTTTGCCACATGCCTGAAATACGTCTCAAAAAAGGAAAAGATAAAGCAGTTCGTCAGCTCCATCCCTGGGTTTTCTCGGGGGCCATCGAATCGATTAAAGGAAAACCTAGAAATGGCGACCTCGTTACGCTTCTGGATAACGGAGGTGATTTTCTGGGGTATGGTTTTTACAACAGCAATTCACGTGTTGCTGTGAGAGTGCTCGAGTGGGATCCGAATACGGAGGTTAACGAAGAATGGTGGAGGTTGAGGCTTAGGAAAGCAATTAAGGCGCGCGAGCCGATCTTATCATCTCTTCACACCAATACTTGCAGGTTGGTTTTCAGCGAAGCCGACTTTCTGCCGGGATTGATTGTTGATAAATATGCGGATTATCTCTCCGTTCAAATTCTTACCTCGGGGATAGAAAACATTAAATCAGTGCTGCTAGACGAACTAAACTCACTCCTGCAGCCCAAAGGTGTCTTTGATCGTAGCGATGCTTCTGCCAGGGCGCATGAGGGTCTAGAGGCGTCTCACGGGACTTTAAGTGGCGAAGCTCCTCCTGAGTTTGTAGAGGTGAAAGAGAATGATATTAAGTACCTGATCAACATCGCAGAGGGTCAGAAGTCTGGTTTCTTTTGCGATCAGCGTGACAACCGTCGGATTGTAGCCGAGCATGCTGCTGGCAGACGAGTATTAGATTGCTTTTGCTATTCCGGTGGATTTACCCTGAATGCTTTAAATCTTGGGGCTGCGGAAGTTATAAGTGTTGATAGCTCTGCTCTGGCAATAGAGACACTTAATCAGAATATAAAATTGAATGGCTTTGGCCGTATCCCTCATCAGTCCATCCAATCTGATGTAAATAAGCAGTTGCGAGCTTTCCGCGAAAGCGGTGAAAAGTTTGATATCATTGTTCTGGATCCTCCTAAGTATGCTCCCTCGCGATCTACGCTGGATAAGGCTTCGAGAGCTTACAAAGACCTAAACAGAATTGGGATGGGACTATTAACTAGTGGAGGGCTGCTGGCCACCTTCTCCTGCTCCGGAGCGGTTGATATTGCCCATTTTAAGCAAATTATCGCCTGGGCAGCGCTGGATGCAGGTAAAGAAGTTCAGTTCATTTATCAGTTCAGTCAGCCGCAAGATCACCCCGTCAGGGCTTCATTTCCTGAAGGCGAATACCTGAAAGGGCTGCTTTGCCGGGTAGTTTAGCAAGAAATAGTGCGATCAGGCAAACAAGCGCCTGATCGCTAAGACACTTATTTCAGATCTTCCGGTTCCTGCGGAAAGTTCCGCAAGTTGACCGGCTTTTCTGCGGTAGATCTCATCTTCAGGTTTAGCATCTCGACTAGAACTGAAAAAGCCATAGCGAAGTAGATGTAGCCTTTCGGAATATGTTGTTCGAAGGCTTCCGCAAGAAGCGAAACTCCGATTAGCAACAAAAAGGAAAGTGCCAGCATTTTCACTGTGGGATGCTTGTTTACAAAAGAGCTGATTCCTCCTGCAGATACCATCATCACCCCTACCGCAATCACAACGGCAGCAATCATTACCAGTACTTCGTCGGCCATACCCACAGCGGTAATGACGGAATCAAGGGAAAACACAATGTCTAGAATTAGTATCTGCGTAATCACGCCCGAAAAGGAGTATACTTTTTTTGCCTCCTGTTGATGATCTTCTCCCTCCAGCTTTTCGTGAATCTCACTAGTGCTTTTATAGATCAGGAACAGACCGCCTATCAGGAGTATTAAGTCACGACCTGAGATAGCCATCTTCTCAAGCAGTCCTTCATTTTGCACGCCGAACCAATCGCCTATATTAAAGAGCGGAGTAGTTAGCCTCATGATCCAGCTTAAGGATAGCAATAGAAGGACACGGGTGATCATGGCCAGAGCCAGTCCTACCTGCCTCGCTTTTTTCTGTTGATTTTCAGGCAGCTTGCTAGAGAGAATAGAGATAAAGATAATGTTGTCGATACCTAATACAATTTCAAGTACCGTAAGGGTGATAAGGGAAATCCAAATTTCCGGATTTGAAAGAAGTTCCATAGTTGTTTAAGCGTCGAATAATAAAAACAGTTATAAAACAAAAAAACCTTCCGATGGCCGGAAGGTTTTAATCATTAATTTAAAAAGAACGTATGCTTAGTTGGATAAGCCTAAAGAAATTGGACTGAGCCGTAACGGGAATTCACTACCACCTTCGCATCTGATCTTTTCCCAACCTGGCCTTTGTAGTTTTTTGTGGGCTGAAAGCCCATGGAATTAGTAGGAGTGGTTAACACTGCGCTTATTCTGTCATCATATTTAAAGCCGCTGTAACTCACCGTAACATCAAAGGCAAAGTTTGCCGCTGGATCAAAGCCTAATTTAACCGAGGAGTAGGCGGCGTTTACGTTTAAGTTCTTCACTCTCTGATCTACTTCAGCAATTTTAAATCCGCTGCAATATTTCAGGTTCAAGTCGCAGTCGCCTGAAATTCGTTTTATCTCTGCGGAGGAATATCTTACGCTCGCGTCAATCTTTTCAGCTCTTCCCAGCTCCAGACTTCCGTAAGAAATATCAAGGCTGCCAGCGTTGAGGCTTTCAATTTTTGCCGAGCCGTAGGCAACCTTGACCGTATTTGAAGGATTGGCCAAAGCCTCTGCATTTAAACTTCCATAGGAAGAATTGATGGAAAGGGGCCCCGAATAGTTGGGGAGAGTGATCGCCCCATATTTGTTAGTTACGTCTAAACCCAGCTTAGCAGGCATAAAAACAGTATAGTTGATTTGTACACCACGCCGTTCTTCCTGCCCGTTTCTTCGCCTTATCCCCCACCAGCTTCCGCCGGAGTTGTCTCGGTTAATGCTGGTAACGAAGCTGATCTGGTTGCCGACCCGAGAGTCGTTTATGGACACACTTCCCAGTAGTTCTTCGGCTCTGCCCTCCGAGCTTTCAAAAGCTTTGATTTCCACTTGCACCCTGATTTCTGGTTTAGACCATGTGCTTACGGAAATGTTACCGTATTGATTATGCAGTTTCAGCTTGTCATCAGAACTGACAGAGTAAGTCTTGATGATCACCTTTGTTTTTTCTGCTGCCGACGAAGGTTCGCCTTTTAGATTCGGCTGGGGAGGATGAGGAGCTTCCGCTGGTCTTGGAGCGCTCGGAGGCAAGGAAGCAATTAATGCCTCCCGCTGGAGTAGCACAATCTTGTGTTCATCTAATTCCGGCTTTTCCTTCCGCAACGTTTTCAGCGCTCTTTTTACCTCTTCCTCCACGTTCGGAGCGTATTTTTCCTGGCCCAGGCTTTGCAACGAGATTAGGAAGTATATAAAAAGAAGACAGCTAGATATCTTTATTTTCATTGTACTCGTCCTTTTTTAATTGCTCTACCTGCTCGAATATTTCAAGCTGTTGATGGAGCACTTGCGCCTGAACCTTTAAATTCCTGATCATTGCCTTCAACGTTTCTTCCTGATTAGGACTGGTCTCGAGGTCCTTCTTTAATTTCTGATAATTTGCATCCAGCTTTTTGATTTCCGAGGAAAACTCCTGATAAAGCTGCGGTTCTTCTTTTTTTATTTCCTTTAATTCATTCCGTCTTTCCTTGATGATGGAAGCGTAATGAACCTGTTGCCGGGCAAGCTCGGGATTTATGTTGCTGATTTCGAGGCCCTTTTTCTTTTGATAGCTTAAAAAGCAAATACCGGCGGCCAGAACAATAGCGATCCCGGCGGCTATCCTGAAAAGTACTTTTAGCTTTATGACTCTATCCTGGATCGGTCTTGCTTTCTCAGCGCGATTCAGTTCTTTCTCAAGATTCTCCCAGAGAAGTTCCGGGACTTCTAATGCGTCAAATTCCTTTCGATTGTTCTTTATAAATTTTTCCAGTCTTTCTCCCATTCCAATCCTCTTTAATTAATATAAGATCTTTCTTTTTTTAACGATTCTATTAGTTTTCTTTTTGCTCGCAGAAGCTGAGTTCTGGAAGTGTTTTCGCTGATTTTAAGGATGTGCGAAATCTCCTCATGATCATACCCTTCGAGTAGATACAGCGATAAAACGATTCGGTAACCATCCGGCAGCAGTTGTATCGCCTTTCGTATCTGCTCCACCTGCAGTTGTAATTCCGCTTCATCAACGCAATCTTCTTCTGCCAGTTCTTCGAGATTTGCCTCATCAACGTTGATAAACTCAAAGCGCCTTTTTCGTAGTTGCGAAATCGACTTGTTGATTACTATTTGCTTTATCCAAAGGCCGAAGGTAGACTCCTGGCGAAATTCACCGATGCGGGTGAAGGCATCGAGGAAAGACTCCTGAAGGACATCTGCTGCTTCATCTTCATCATTGAGAATGCGCACGGCAACATTGTACATTGCTTTTGAATAAAGCTTGTACAACTCAAAATGTGCCTTCCGATTTCCTTTTTTGCACTCAACCACCAGGCTGTAATGCTGGTCTACATAAACAGCTTCCAACTTATTTAGCTTCAAGTAAAAGACGCCCCGTTTTTCCCGACGTTGCATCTTTTTCAATTTTTATATAAATCTAGGTTAAAAGCTGATCGGGAAGTGTTAAATAGTGTTAAGGTATTGATTAATAGTAATAATGGCGTTTTCAATGCGTTGCGCTCCACTGCCCGAGATGGTTTGATAATTAGCATTAAGCGCCTGCAGCTCGGCATGCCATACTGCCATAAAGTGCTCTCGAAGATGAGGGAAGTCTCTTAGCGGATCTTCCTGCCAGGGGAGGTCGATATCCATGAGAAGGTAAAGGTCATACGGGTGTTTGGGGAGTTCGTCCAGCACCTCCTGCGGGGCTTTGCCGAACATGTGATCACTCCAGATTTTTACCGTTATAAACGTTGTATCACAGATTAGAATCTTATTTGCCTTTGGAAGCAAATGTTTCTCAAGTTCCAGCTGCCCCCTGAACATGTTAATCTCGTCTTGCCATGTACAGGGCTCCTTAAGCTTTTCACAATACTCGCGGGCATACTCCGGTACCCATACAGTCTTGTAATGCCTCGCCAGTGCTTCAGATACTGTTGACTTTCCGGTAGATTCCGGTCCCACAATTGCTATTTTTTTTATGCCGCCTCTGCTTTCCATGTTTTTTTCCAATCGAGATATCCCATCGCGGCAAGCACAAGAAACAAGGTATACAACACTGCAGTTAGCGCCAAATCCTTGTAAATATAGAGAGGAACATAGCAGATGTCTACTACGATCCAAAGAATCCAGTTTTGCAGTATTTTTCTCGTCATGAGGAACTGAGCAACAAAGCTGATGGCGGTGCAAGTTCCGTCAATATAGGGGACATCGGTATCCGTAAAGTTGTCTAAAAAGGCGCCGAGGCCAATAGAGAAGGCGGCGATAGCTGCAATTACAAGAACATACTCCCTGCTACTTAGCGAAACGATCGGCTTTTTATGCTCTTCTTTCCGTTTTAACCAATAATACCAGCCATACCCGGCCGTGCCCAGAAAGTAAAGTTGAAGCGCGGCATCGCCATAAAGTTTATAGTTGTAAAAGAGGACTAGATAGGAAATAACGCTAATAATGGATACCGGCCAGTTTAGAATATGTTGCCTGGCTGCGAGATAAACACAAAGAAAACCTGTTACTGTTCCTGTCCACTCAAGCGCGGATGTGTTTTTAAGCTGCTCAAGGAAAAGAGCCCAGAAAGATGTTTGACACAATATCACGTTCAAAAATAGGGGTAATTGTGTAAATGGTAACATGAGAATGAAAAGGAATCGCGGTTTTGAAGGTAGCAAAACAAAAAGAGGTCGTCTAAAAAGCGAATTGTGAGCTGATTTCTCTTTTTTCTGCTCGTTGCGGAGCTTGAGATCATTTGAAGGCAAAGGGACTTTTGTTTTCAGGAGAAGGCTTTTTGAATAGGATATTACCTTTAACAGCCACTACGACGGAAAGGCTTAGCCTTCCATTTTCTTATGTTGTGGACGATCGAAAGTCAGCCAATCTCGACCTTGGGCTTAGTTGTCCTGTGCAGCAGAGCACATTAGGCTGTGATTGCTTTTGATATTTCCGAAGACGGGTTCAACATTAACAAGTTTTTGGCTTGCCCCAGCTTGCTTGTTAGTAATGGCCTGTTTTTTCTAAAGAAGGAAGGTTCCTAATTATGGTTGCTGAAGGGTTCTCCGGTCTGTTAGTACGGTGAAGAATGGTACAAAAATTAGAAGAAGCAGCAGTGCTGATCTAATGTATTAGCACTGCTTTTGTGCTCTTTTCATTGCTTTTGAGTGCACGGTGAGTGCAGGTTGAATGCACCTTAAATGCAGGTTTTGCTGGAAAAACCTGCACTTATTTTCTATTCGCTGCCTTGTCGCTATTCTTACACTCAGATCAATATAGGTGGTTGGGGCTTCCTTGCTGCTCTTCTTCTTGACTTAAGCTCCTAAATCAACCTTTTCGCATGGCTGTTTTTGACGGTAGGATCCAGGTTAGCCGACAGGTTCTTTTTTGCGTAGTTCAGCTTCTCGTTTGGTCTTTTAGGAAAGGCCGATAATTGCTTGAGCACACCTCTTTCATACTTACGGTTGATCGGCTTGATGTCGATCTTATTAATCACTTTGCTCACAATCCCTACCGTATGGTTCTCGGCAATTTAGCTCGTCCATATTCAGAGGAAGAAGGAACATCTGATCTGGATCCTAGGCTTAAAAACTACCGCTGTTGAGCCCTTTGTTTCTATGCCTTGACAAAAAACTACTGTTTTTCAAAATAAAAAGAGGCCACCCTTTTGAGGTAGCCTTCATTATTGACCACTAATTATGATGAAAATGATTATTGGGCAGTGGCAGGTGTCGAGGTAAAGTTAAGCGTTGCCCTGACGCTTACGTCTACTGGTAACTGCTCTCGAAGCACATATTCCATTCGTACCCTTGCAGAATTACTTCTCACGATTTCATCCAAAAATTTTGAATTATCGATATCCAGCACGACGCTGCTTCCTACAGAAGTGCCAATATCACCTCTTGAAGCAACAAGTAATTCACCAGAGCCATCACTTTTGGCCAGGTAGAGGCGGATGCTGCTGAAGACCCCGAGGTTCTGGTTGTTGGGATTACTTGCTTCTAGCCTGGCCGAAGATATCCGTACTTCTTTTATGTTTGCGTTTGTCCGGTTTCCGAATAGTTGATCTACTGAGCTGGCCTGACTAACAGCAGAATGCGTCCTGCCGGTATTAGTAGAGGCTGGAATAATTAAAGTAGCTGTATACGGCAGTGTAGATCGAATTATAGACTGGATAGTGCTGCATGCTGCCAGGGTTGCAACTGCAATAAATCCGATAAGTAGCTTTTTCATGTGTGCAAATTTCCTTCTGTAACATTTTTTGAAGGGAAAGGTTTTTCCTTAACTTAGTCCGAAACAAGCTAAGCCGATGTTACAATTCACCTGTACCTTACTTCTTATTTTACTATCAGTAAACCTTTCTTTTGCCCAACGAACCTTCACTCATTTTGTAGATAAAAGTGGGATGCGGGTTAAAACAAAAGAGGAGGCCGAATACATCCGCGAGATCACCGATTCTGCTAAGTCCAAAAAAGTGTATTCCATTCGGGAATTTTACAAAACCGGGCAAGTGCGAAGAGTTGGGGAAGCTTCCCGCTATGAGCCGCTGACCTACACAGGAGAGGTCAAGACATATTTTCAAACAGGGGAATTAAGAAGTACGGAAGTTTTTCTGAAAGGCTTTCCTTCCGGCGTGTCAAAATTTTATTATCGAAGTGGTGCTTTACAAAAACTCGTGATGAACGTACTGGTCGAGGATAGTTTAAAAAAGAAGAAAAGCACTATTAAAAGATTGCTGAGCTATGCAGATTCCACAGGGCACATGTTAGTAGTGAACGGAAGTGGCCGCATAACCGACTTTGATGAGGACGTTGAAGTTTGGGAAGAGGGCGAATACCTTGACGGGATGAAAAACGGGACCTGGAAGGGAAAGAGCGAGAAGCCGCGTTTCGAGTTTGAAGAGAAGTATGATAAGGGTGTGCTGATTTCAGGAACTTCAAAAGATAGTATGGGGCAGGTGCATGAATATATAAAGTTGCAACAGCAACCCAGTTTCAACGGAGGCATGGAGAATTTCTATCAATGGGTGGGTCGTAATTTCAGGTATCCCCGTGAAGCACTGCAGCAAGGTGTGTCTGGTAGATTACTATACGAGTTTTGGATAGAGCCGGATGGCAGCCTTAGTAATATAACGCTACTGAGCGACCCGGGTATGGGGACAGGACAGGCCGGCTTCGCATTGTTGAGAAAGTCGCCGAAGTGGACAGCGGGTAGAATTAGAGGGATCCCTGTCAGGGTGAAGTACACGCTTCCCATTGCCTTGAATCTGGAAAGGGGGTAGTACAAGAACTTTTAATAAGTACCTGAAGTTTCGCTCATAACAGGGAGAATATTTAAACAGTTTTTGTTTTATTTGGGACAGATTAGTTCGTACCCATTCTAGTCAATGAAGATATGAAGACCTTTTTCAGCCTTATCGTTATTCTATCCTTTTTGCCCGGGATCTCCGCCGCCCAAGATACCCTTGTCTTTTACTGGGATAAAAATGGGAGACAGGTTGAGGAGGTAGGTAGTGCAGATATAATTCAAAAAATAACTCCAGTTCCGGGATCAACCGAACTCTACCAGGTAAGGGAATATAATCACCAGGGACTACTTCAGCTGGAAGGCACAGTGAGCGAGTATAAACCCAGGTTGCACTTCGAAGACCTTGTTCGAAGATTTGATAAAAAAGGAGGCCTTGCTAGCGAGATAAATTACAAGGATAACAAGTACGAGGGAGAGGCGAAGTTCTACTACAAGAATGGACAGTTGCGGGAGGTGGTTGAGCACTATCACGCGCCTAATCCTATGAATCCTCATGGATCATCTGAGGTACATGTGAAAATGGTGGCTTATTTCGACTCTCTCGGGAATCAGCAAGTTAAAGACGGCAATGGGTTTGCAATAGTGAAAACCGATGCTTTCACAGAAAAAGGCAGGTATTCAGATGGAGTTAAGGATAGCATATGGACAGGAGTGAGTTCAAAATCCGATTTTTCTTACATTGAAAAATTTGATAAGGGTAAGTTTGTTTCGGGTGAGTCAGTTTCGGATGGACAGAAATTTGTTTACAACCAGCAGGAGATCCAGCCGGAGTACCCTGGGGGGATCATGCAATTCTATCAATATATCGGAAGAAACTACAAGTACCCGGCAGAAGCTCGCAAAAAAGGAGTTTCAGGTACGGTCATTGTTTCTTTCGTGGTCGAAAAAGATGGGAGTCTAACCGATCTTAAAACTTTGCGAGACCTGGGTATGGGAACAGGGGAGGAAGCTCTTCGGGTAGTAAAAAACTCGCCCTCCTGGATTCCGGGAAAACAGCATGGGGTTCCGGTCCGGGTTCAATATACACTCCCCATCAGGCTGAATTTAAGCCGTTAAGTTTTTACATTTCTAACTATAAAAAGCTCAAGATTTTATTACCTTTGCATCCCGACAATCAAGTCGGGATTCCTTCCAAAAAAAGAGAGAGTTCCCTCTTGATTATCAAGTCATACGACTAAAAATTTTAAAATTATTTAGCCCTAATGCCAAGAGACACCTCTATTAAATCAGTCCTGATTATCGGTTCAGGACCCATCATCATCGGTCAGGCCGTTGAGTTCGATTATTCAGGTTCACAAGCTGCTTTATCGCTGAAAGATGAAGGGATCGAAGTATCCATCATCAATTCTAATCCGGCAACCATCATGACGGATAAGGTGATTGGCGACCATGTTTATCTGTGGCCGCTTACCTGCGAGAGTATCGAGCAAATTTTACAGGAGCGTAAGATTGACGCTGTATTGCCTACCATGGGAGGTCAAACGGCGCTTAACCTGTGTAAAGAAGCCGAAGAACGCGGCATCTGGGGAAAATACGGTGTCCGTATTATTGGAGTAGATGTTGCAGCCATTGAGAAAACGGAAAACCGTGAAGAGTTCCGCCAACTGATGGTAGATATCGGGGTAGGTGTTGCTCCTTCTAAAATCGCTAATTCGTTCCTTGAAGGAAAAGAGGCAGCTCAGCAAATTGGCTTTCCGCTGGTAATCCGACCTTCTTATACGCTCGGTGGAACGGGAGGTGGTTTTGTTCACAAAAAAGAAGAATTCGACGCAGCTTTAAGTCGTGGATTGCAGGCCTCGCCTACGCACGAAGTACTTGTAGAAAAAGCGGTTTTAGGCTGGAAAGAATACGAGTTGGAGCTTCTTCGCGATAGTAAGGATAACGTTATCATCATCTGTTCTATCGAGAACTTCGACCCGATGGGTATTCACACCGGCGACTCGATCACCGTTGCTCCAGCAATGACGCTAAGTGATCGTTGTTACCAGGAGATGCGGAATCAGGCTATTAAGATGATGCGTGCCATCGGTAATTTCGCCGGAGGGTGTAACGTTCAGTTCTCTGTAGACCCGGCCACTGAAAATATTATCGCCATCGAGATTAACCCTCGTGTGTCCCGTTCATCAGCACTGGCATCTAAAGCAACAGGTTATCCAATTGCGAAGATTGCTGCTAAGTTAGCTATCGGGTACAATCTTGATGAGATTGAAAATCAAATTACCAAAACAACATCAGCATATTTTGAGCCTACCCTTGACTACGTAATCGTTAAGATCCCTCGCTGGAACTTCGACAAGTTCAAGGGAGCTAACCCGGAATTGGGACTTCAGATGAAAGCGGTAGGTGAAGTAATGGGCATCGGCCGTACCTTTATTGAGGCACTTCAAAAGGCCTGTCAATCGCTTGAAATCGGCCGTGCTGGTTTAGGTGCTGATGGTCGCCAAAACCGTGTTCTTGAAGAGATCATGCACGGACTGGAGCATCCAAGCTGGAATCGCATTTTCTTAATAAAAGATGCGATGAATATGGGTGTGCCAATTGAGTCGATCCGCAAAGCAACGAAAATTGACAAATGGTTCCTTGTGCAAATTCAGGAGCTTGTATCGCTTGAGCAGGAACTAAAACGTTACTCACTAAATAACATTCCGAAAGACTTTTTCTACACCTTGAAGCAAAAAGGCTTCTCTGATGTTCAGATCGCATGGTTGTTAGGAAACGTTACAGAGGATGACGTCTACAATCGCCGGAAAGAGCTGGGTATTAGGCGGGTTTACAAGATGGTAGATACTTGTGCGGCTGAATTCCCTGCACAAACGCCTTACTACTACTCTACCTTCGAGGATGAGAACGAATCTGTAGTAACGGATAGGAGGAAAATCATCGTATTAGGTTCTGGTCCAAACCGAATTGGTCAGGGTATCGAGTTTGATTACTCTTGCGTTCACGGTTTACTAGCAGCCAAAGAGGCGGGCTTCGAGTCGATTATGATTAACTGCAACCCTGAGACTGTTTCTACCGACTTCAACATGGCGGATAAGCTGTACTTCGAGCCGGTGTTCTGGGAGCATGTGCGTGAAATTATTGATCTGGAAAAACCAGAGGGCGTAATCGTTCAGCTGGGTGGTCAAACTGCTCTTAAAATGGCAGAAAAGCTGCATCAGCACGGTATCAAAATTATCGGAACCTCTTTCGATAATATGGACATTGCTGAAGACCGCGGTCGCTTCTCGGATCTTCTTAAAGATTTAGGAATCCCGTATCCGAAATACGGAGTGGCTGAAAGTGCTGAGGAGGCTCTCGAGGTAGCTCATCATGTAGGTTACCCGGTTCTTGTTCGTCCTAGCTACGTATTAGGTGGACAAGGAATGAGCATTGTCATCAACGATGAAGATCTGGAAAAAGCTGTAGTTAAGCTTCTTGGTGATCTTCCAGGCAACAGAGTGTTGATCGATCATTTCCTTGACCGCGCAGAAGAAGCTGAATCAGATTCAATCTGCGACGGAGAAGACGTTCACATCGTTGGTTTGATGGAGCACATTGAGCCTGCCGGTATTCACTCTGGTGATTCAAGTGCTGTCCTTCCTCCGTTCAATCTTTCTGAGAATGTAATTCGTCAGATGGAAGAGTACACTGTGAAGCTGGCTAAAGCATTGAATGTACGGGGACTTCTGAACATCCAGTTTGCTATCAAAGATGAAAAGGTATACGTGATCGAGGCGAACCCACGTGCTTCCCGGACTGTACCATTCATCGCGAAAGCCTATGATGTTCCTTATATCAATATCGCTGCAAAAGTGATGCTGGAGGTGAACAAGCTGAAAGACTTCACAATTGAAAGAAAGCTACAGGGGTATGCAATTAAAGAACCGGTGTTCTCGTTCGATAAATTCCCCGAAGTTGATAAGCAATTAGGTCCGGAGATGAAATCAACAGGCGAAGCCATCAGATTCATCAAAGATCTGCACGATCCATACTTCGTGAAGTTATACAAAGAGAAATCGATGTACTTATCGAAATAAAATACCAAGGGGCGATGCGAATCGCCCCTTTTTTATGCTGCGGTTGAGATATGTTTAACCAAACTCCTCTTAGCCAGTGGCAGAAGTGTCTGTTCCAGAGGGAAGGTGATATCCGTCTCTACATGATAAACGGCCGGATTGGGAACTTCCCGGCGTTGATGAATTAATTCCTTACGGATACCTTCAGGAGTGTAGATAAAATTACGCTCAAAACTTGCCACGTACGAGGTGTTTATCCCGCGATATTTTTCCTCGTGGCTTTCAAAGATCGTTACCTGATATTCATAAACATTCGTTGCTTTCTCGTCTCCATTCCTAAGTAGGAGATAGCCGTGATAGGGGTACAAAGGAATTACTCCCACCGGCTCTATGCGAAGGCGGCTTTCTACAAACTCATAGATTTCTTTGCCTTCCTTAATAGCTGGATCGATCTTTCTTAGCGAGTAGCTGATGATGTTTTCAATCTCAAGCATCAGCGAATCATCTTTTACCATCTTTTCATAAGTCAGTTCCACCGCTTCTATATCTGCCCTGGTGAGGCGCTCAGGGAAAGCTCTTTGCAAGGCGGACTTGTTCTCCTTGAAGCGCATCAGATTGTTATAATGAAAAATAAGATCGTTCAGGTCGGGATAAAGCTTTGTTTTATGAAAGTGCTGATTTATCTGCTGGAGGTAGGCCAAAAGCTGATACTTTTTATGTTCAAAATCTACAGATCCTTCAATAAACCAGTTTACACTTAATGACTTCATAATTGTTCCTCCAATTCTAATATTAATTACTGCAGGCCAAGACGGCGCCAGCCCTGGTAATCCTAATTTAATGATAAATTTGCACAATGCCTAAAGGGACACTTTTTCTAATTCCAGTGCCGTTAGCTGAAAATTCAGCTGAAAAGGTGCTGACCATCTACCAGCAAGAATTGATAAACAACATCCGTACCTACATCGTTGAGAACGAAAAAACTGCGCGTTACTGGCTTAAAAACATGAAGTTGCAGGTTCCGCAGAGCGAGCTGAATATTCACGTGTACGGTAAGCATTCTGAAAAAGTCGACATAGCTTCCTATTTTAAGGAACTTGAGGCTGGTCAGGACGTAGGTTTAATGAGCGAAGCTGGTTGTCCCGCCGTTGCTGATCCCGGTTCTGATGTCGTTGCCGAAGCCCATCGCCGGGGGATAAAAGTGGTGCCAAATGTAGGTCCCAGCTCCATCTTGCTTGCACTTATGGGCTCTGGGTTCAATGGGCAAAGCTTTACCTTTCATGGCTACCTGCCGATCGACAAGGGGCAGCGCAGTAAGCGAATTAAAGAGTTAGAGGCGCAATCCGAACGGCAGAAGCAAACGCAGATATTTATTGAAACACCGTTTCGGAACAACCAAATGCTGGAGGAATTACTGCGCACTTGCAGTAGCAGGACAAAGCTTTGTGTAGCTGTTAATTTAACTGGTGAAGACGAACAAATCATCTCACAGCCTGTTGAACAATGGAGGAAATTGAAGGTTGATTTTCACAAAAAGCCCGCAATTTTTCTATTATTTAAATGACCACCTTCCCTTCCCATACCTCCGTGTTGATTGTTGGAGCAGGACCCTCAGGTTTGATGATGGCTGCACAATTACTGAGAAATGGTATTCATCCGGTTATTATCGACAGCAAAACTTCCCTGACTCCGCATTCTAAAGCACTCGCTATCCAATCGCGCTCGCTCGAAATTATTCGTCAGATGGGCCTACACGATCTATTTTTGCAGCATGGGAATATTGTTAGGAATTTTGAAATCCAGGGGCACCGGGGCGAGGTCAGTAAATTCGACTTGACATCCCTGGGGAAAGACGAGACGGAATTCCCTTTTGTTCTTATCCTGGAACAGAGTAAGACAGAAAGGCTCTTGCTGGATTATCTCACTAACAATGCTTGTTCCCTTTATTGGAATAGCAGCCTGACAGCCATTAGCAGTAGCGATGAAGGTGTAAAAGCAACGGTAGATAGAGAGGGGCAAGTGCATGAGATCTACTGCGACTGGGTGGTAGCTGCAGACGGGGCGTCAAGTAAGGTAAGGCAACTGCTAAATATTCCCTTCCGGGGGAAAACCTATGAGGACCAGTTCTACCTCGCCGACGTCGATATGCGGGAAAGCAGAGCGGAAGAGGCAATAGGGATATTTGTGAAGGATGAAGGGTTTGCGGGGTATTTCCCTATGCAGGGTGAAACTGTACGGTTTATCGGGAACTTGCCGCAAACGCTAAAAGGAAGGCCCGATATTGCCTTTAGCGATTTGAAGCCCTATCTTACCTATACACTCGGTTCAGCAATTCCGGACAGCCGGTGTCGTTGGTTCTCGGTCTATAAACTGCATCAGCGGGTGGCAGAGAAGTTCAAAGTTCAACGGTGTTTTCTAATTGGAGATGCTGCTCATGTACATTCCCCCGCCGGGGGACAGGGGATGAATACCGGCTTGCAAGACGCTTACAACCTGGCTTGGAAGCTCTCGGGCGTAATAAAAGGAAGTTTTGATGAGCAAATTCTGGAAACGTACGCAGAGGAACGAATGGAAGTGGCTAAAAAACTACTTGCTACTACCGATCGGATTTTCAGTATTGGAGTCTCTCAAAACTGGCTGGTGCGGAAGCTGCGAAAATTTGTCCTTCCCCGTTTATTGCGCTTTTCTGACCGACGGGACAACTTTGCAAAAAGTTTTTTCCCTCTTATCTCTCAAACCGGTGTCCAATATCGTACCGGCCCTATCTCCGTCCATCATAGCCAGAGCAGGAGGGTTCAGGCGGGAGACCGACTTCCTTATATTAAACTTTTTGACGAAAAGCTAAAGCGAGAGACTGACCTGCACCAATGGTGCGCAAAGCCAGGCTTCACACTCCTGGTTATAGGATGGTTAAATTCCAGGGATTTGATGTTACTAGCAAAGTGGATCACGCAGACTTTCCCTTTCAATTTAAACTTCTACTACCTGCCACATTCAGAAAAAAACCAACATGTATTTGACTTGTTCGAAGTAGGAGAAAGGCAGAAAAAAGCGGTGATTGTTCGCCCTGACCTGTATATCGGATACATAAACGATGCGGTAGTAATAGAGCTAATCGAGACTTACCTGAAAGATACCGTAGGCTGGAAAAGTTAGCGAGGATCGTTCAACGGAATTCCCGTTTATCGATCTATCCGTGAATGGTCTCTTTTTTGCCGTAGTTCTGGATTACCTTAGCTTCGTACTCGAGAAACTCTTCCCAGCGTTTATCCACATCAATTCCTTCGCCATATTTTTTCGCCAGCTTAATGAATGTCGTGTAATGGGTAGCTTCACTCACCATCAGCTCATAGTAAAACGCCGCGAGCTGTTCGTCATTTATATTCTCGTTCAGTACCTTAAAGCGCTCACAGCTACGGGCCTCAATCATTGCGGAAAACAGTAGGCGATCAATAAGTTGTTGTTGTCTTGTTCCCCCTTTGATCATGAATTTAGCCAATTCGTTCACGTAATCATCCTTGCGCTCCCGACCCAGTATAAAGCCTCTTTCCAGGATGATGTCGTGGACCCGTTTAAAATGGTCCATTTCTTCCTGTACAAGTAAGGCCATTTCCTGCACCAGATCAGAAAGATTAGGATTTTGAACGATCAGCGTGATGGCGTTACTTGCAGCTTTCTGCTCACAAAAGGCGTGATCTGTTAGAATTTCCTCGATATTGCTTTCCACTACATTCTTTACCCAGCGTGGGTCTGTAGGAAGTTTCAGTTTAAGAATGGTTTTTTCTGTGCTCACGGTACAAAGGTAAGGCTTTCTGCTTAGCTGTACAGGTTTTTAGCATCTATGAATTTCAAGACGGGATCGGGTACAAAGAACTGAACGTTTTTTCCTTCTTTTAAACTCTTTCGGATAAAGGTAGAAGAGATTTCCATTAACGGGGTGTCGGTTAAGGTGACGGAAGGATGAGACGCCAATTGGATATTCTCAAAACCTGGCCGGGGATAAACAGCAATCTTATAGTCTCTGAGAATCAGCTCGTAGTTTTTCCATTTTTTCAACGATGCAAGATTGTCGGCCCCCATGATGAGTGTGAACTGATGCTGAGGATAGCGCTCGCGCAAAAAGGTAAGCGAGTCGATGGTATAGGATGGCTGTGGAAGGCGGAACTCAATGTCGCTTGCTTCAAGCTTCTCTGAATTTTCAATAGCCAGTCGGGTCATCTCCAGCCTGTCGTACATATTCACAAGGCTACTTTTATTTTTCAGTGGGTTATGCGGGGATACCACAAACCAAACACGATCTAAGTCCGTGAACTCAGCCATGTAATTGGCAATGATCAAATGGCCGATATGGATCGGATTAAAGGAGCCGAAAAAAAGACCTATTTTCATCGCTTCTTTTGAAGTGTACTTACTATGCCTCTCCGAATAAAAAATGTCTTACCAGTTGCTCTGCTTCCTCGCAAGCTGTTTTAAGGTCGTTATTGGGAAGGATGATGTCGAACTTATCAGCATAGGAAAGTTCTTTCCCCGCTTTCTGAATGCGCTCCTTCAATTTCTCAGGACTGTCGGTACCCCTGCCCGAAAGACGCTCAATAAGAACTTCCAGTGATGGGGGTTGCACAAAAATAGCCAGCGCGTTTTCCCCGTATTTCTTTTTAAGCCGAAGACCTCCTTCTACATCAATATCAAAAACAACGTGCTTCCCTTCATTCCAAATCCGCTGAATCTCACTTTTCAGCGTGCCGTAAAACGTGCCCGAATACACTTCTTCAAATTCCACAAACTCGTGCTTAGCCACCTTATGTAAAAACTCCTCTTTGGTGATGAAGTAGTAATCTTTATTGTTCACTTCATTTCCACGGCACTCCCGGGTCGTCGCGGAGATCGAAAACTCCAGTTCGGGAATCCTGGACAGTAAGTAGTGAACGATGGTGGTTTTACCTGCTCCCGATGGAGCTGAAAATATTACGAGTTTACCTTGCGTCATTTTGTAATGATGAAGTCGGGACAAGCACAGCTGCTCTACTGCGACTTTTTATAATACGTTTAATAATTGTTCTTTGATTTTCTCCAGCTCTTCTTTCATGCCGACTACCAGCTGCTGAATCCCTGCATCATTCGCTTTCGAGCCCATAGTATTGATTTCGCGACCGATTTCCTGGGAGATGAAGCCTAGCTTTTTTCCGTTTGCGTCCGGGGATTTAAGGGTTTCCAGAAAGTAATCACAGTGACTCTTCAACCTGATCTTTTCCTCAGTGATATCCAGTTTATCGATGTAAAATATCAGCTCCTGCTCAAACCTGTTCTCATCTACATTTTCCTTTCCTACGTACTCGTTAAGCAGTTGGGAAATTCTTTCGCGGATACCAGGAATTCTCCGGGGTTCGAGCTCTTCTACTTGTTTCTGAAGCTCCAAGATTTTGTTGATCCTCATCGACAGGTCCTGCTGTAGAATCGAACCCTCATCATTTCGGAAGCCCTGAAAGTTCAGCAGTGCTTCATTGAATGTAACCTGCAGTTGTTTCCACTCTTCGTCTGACACCACATCTTCTTCGTACTGAACCACCTCTGGAAAGGTAAGTGCCATTTGAAGTAGATTAGAACTGGTGTCATTCAGTTCCTCGGCAGCAGCCTGTAACTGCTTGTAATAAGACTTTAAAAGGGCAGTATTTACAGATGCTCCTTTTCGCTCCTGCTCGGGATATTCTATAGTGAACGAAATGTTTACTTTTCCGCGCTCTATTTGCTTGCTGCACTCGTTGCGGATAATTAATTCCTTATCGGAAAAGGCTTTAGGCAGTTTCAGCGAAAGCTCGAGGAACTTGCTGTTGAGGGATTTGATCTCTACGGTGTATTTGGCGTTGGCGTAATCTGTTGTTGCCAAGCCGAAACCTGTCATGGATTTGATCATGCGCAAAGATAGGATTTATTCAAACAGAATATTTAAGTCGGTAAGATTAAACAAAAAGGCAACCAGAATTTCTGATTGCCTTGAGTGTGAGCGGCTATAAGATAATTTTATGCTAAAAAAGGTGTCACGATGGCTAATACTTGCTCTTTAGTTAGTGGCTCGTCAAATGCCTCAGAAGCAGCATTTGCAGATACGCTGGTGCCATTGATACCGGTGATTGCCACATTTGCCTGCGTTACAACCTCTTCTCCGTTGTAAATTGGCTGAACAGCATTTGAAGCAATACCGCTTTGGTTCAATGTGATCCATGGTTTCACCTGCGCACCCCTTGCAGCCCGCATTCTTCTCACATGCGCCGCGTGTCTTGCTTCCACAGAATGGATTTTTAGAGCAGCAGTAAGCACCGCATCGGACGGCATCAAGTTGCCAGCCTGCCCTTTGTACGCACGTACCCCGGTATCTTCAAACGCTTGCGAAACAGCGAGGAACGTATCGTAGTTAGTGAAGACGGTCGGAAAGTTTCCTTTGGCAGTGAAGTCGAAATTTGGTTTGTTCACAGGGGTTCCGTTCATCGATTGGATAGCAGTTTTTAGAAAATTAACGTGTGCAGTTTCATGGTCCCTGATGGTAGTCAGTGCGTTTCGCGCTTCTGTAGAAGGAATCACTAGTGTGGCTCTGCTTAGTCCTGTCGTATAGAATTCGGCTTCGAGATATTCCAGGGTTAAAGCGAAGTTCAACACATCGATGATCTGAGCATTAGCGTTCGTCTGTCCGTAGGCCTTTTTAAACATCGTTCCTAAGGCGAAGGGAAGAGCAGAAAGTGCAACTTTTCCTCCAAAGCCAGTAAGTGCTTTGATTGCTCTTCGTCGGGGGCTTAAACGTTCGTAAACATCGCCATCTATTTTTTCAATCTCGTTAAGAATATTATAGAAGTTCATATTATTAGATTTAAGAGTGGTTATAGAACAATTTGAGTTTTCAGGTAAGGTTGGGCAATGGCAAGCACCTCTTGCGGAGTGCGCGAAATATCAAGACCTTGTGCATCAACAACCGAGCTGTCGGCGAAGGAGCCATTTGAAATCAAGTCACGGATAAGCGCAGCATGTCTAGCTTCGACGGATACGATTTTACCCGCAAGTAGCAAGTAGGTAGGATTTTCGAGCAATTGCCCTGCTCCGTTATACGCTGAAACGCCAAGGTCTTCAAATGCTTTTGCTGTCCCCAGTATGCTATCGCGACTGGTAAAGTTGATCGAGCTGAAGTCTACTTCAAGATCTTTGATAGCCATTCCCATCCCGCTCAACACCGTTTTGAAGAACTCGCGATGAGCTATTTCATGATCTCTGATGTCGGTTAGTAAACTTGCTTCAGCAGCAGACAGTCCATTATTCGGTGTCTCAATTACTTTGGTGTAAAAGGCTGCTTCGAGCTGCTCCAATGCATAAGCGAAGTTTAAAACTTTGACGTCTCCCTCGCCGAGAGAGATAAAGTCGTCGTTGCCGTTATTATCTTTTTTACAGCCCGCGGCTAATAGCGCAATACCAGCAGCACTGGCGCCTGCATACTTTAAGAACGAACGGCGCTCTACCTTTTTGGTTAGTAGTCGATCTGATCCTTCCAATGAAATCAGGCCTTCTTGATGTTTGAAATTTTCCATACAAGTTGAATTAAAGGGTTTCGTTTCTTCAACTTACGGGCAAACAGAAAGGGCGGATTTCGGCAAGACATAAAAATCTCGTTTAATTTCCTGAAAAATTAATCCGACATTCGTTGGGCAGGTTTTAACTTTTGAGCAGAAGAAATAAAATATCACTAGCCGAGCCGGAACTCATCAAGGCAATCCGAGACCGTGAAAAATTGGGGGCCGAGGCGTTGTACGATATGTACTCTTCTTCTCTTTACGGAGTTATTTATCGTACCATCCAGGACGAAGAGTTAGCTGAAGACTTATTGCAGGAAACTTTCGTTAAGATTTGGAATTCGTTCAGTCAGTTTGATGAGACAAAGGGGAGGCTGTTCACATGGATGATAAATATCGCACGTAATGTTGCTATTGATAAAACTCGTTCGAAAGATTATCGTAACACAGCCCGGAACCAGGACATAGAAAATTCCGTAAATTTAGTTGATGCGGAAAGAAATACCACTTTGAACCCCGAGACACTTGGAGTAAAGGACATGGTTGAAAATCTGAAGCCCGAATCTAAAGCTGTGCTAGATCTTGTATATTTTAAAGGGTATACGCATGTAGAGGCCGCTGAAGAGCTGGGGTTGCCTTTGGGAACAGTGAAAACTCGTATCAGAATCGCTATCAGTACGCTTAGAAAGTTATTTAATTGAAAGATTTAAAGGCATATATCGAAAGTGGAGTGTTAGAGCTCTATGTTTTGGGTGATCTCACGCAAAGCGAAAGGCAGGAGGTGGAATTGATGCTTGCCAGACATCCTGAGTTGAAAGCTGAATTAACTGAGATTGAGAAAGCCTTAGACCTGTACGCGGAAAAACATGCCATAGCCCCTGCTGAAAAATTGAGGGACCGCGTTATAGATTCGCTTGTATTGGCTGATGAACCGCGTGTTTTCGAGGAGGAAACAAGGGAGCCGGTTATCAAGCAATCCAACTTCTATAAGTACGGTTTTGCAGCATCAGTGGCGCTATTGCTGCTCAGCATTATAGTGATAATCAACCTGAGGAGCCAGCTCCAGGAGTCCAATCAGCGTATTGCCTCTCTCGAGCTTTCTAACCAGAAGTTTTCAAGCAGAGTTAATCACATCGAGAACTCGTTAAGCTCAGTGACGGAAGCTCTGGAAATTTATCAGAACCCGGCTTTTAAGAAAGTACGGTTGGTAGGCACTCCTAAAGCGCCGGAGGCCAGCATGGTGGTTGCGTTTAATCCTGCTGAAAAGGAGGTGATGATTGATCTGGCCTCACTTAAAATGCCTGCTACAGACCAACAGCACCAGTATCAGTTATGGGCTCTGGTAGATGGAAAACCAGTGGATCTTGGAGTATTTGACACGAAAACAGATACTACCGGAATGATTAGGATGAAGGCTGTTAACGAAGCTCAGGCTTTTGCCGTGACTTTAGAGCCTCGCGGGGGAAGTATAGCCCCCACCCTCGAGCAGATGATGGCAATGGGTAGCATCTGACCCGGAAACATTATCTTTATATTTTCGTTTAATAGTAACTTCTGTTACAATCTGTATAGGAAAAGGGGAATTTCGGAATAACTTTATTTGACAGACGATTATTGGAAAGTAAATTGAATATTCAGCAAGGCATACTCGCGGGTATTATTAACGCATCAGAAGATATTATCATCGTTCAAGATCTTGATGGGTGTATAATATCTTGGAATCGGGCCGCGAGTTTAGCTTTTGGTTATAGTGAAGATGATGTGTTGGGAAAGAGCGCCAGTCTGATAGTTCCGGAACATTTGCGTGGGGAAGAAAACGAACTTTTGGAACGGGTGAAGCAGGGTGAAAAAATTGGCCAGTTTGAGACTTTTCGTGCCACTAAGGCAGGAAAGTTGATACACGTGGCAATTGGTTTTTCACCTGTAACCAATCAGCTGGGTGAGATCGTAGGATTATCGGCAATTGGTCGGGACATACAACGGATCGCAGAAGAAAAGCAGGGGATGTTAGCTGCCATTATCGATTCATCTGATGACGCTATTGTAAGCAAAAACCTCTTCGGGATAATTACCAGCTGGAATAGAAGCGCCGAGAGACTGTTTGAATATTCTGCTCACGAGATTATTGGCCGGCATGTTCATACGCTTATTCCCGAAAAACTTTGGGAAGAAGAAGCAATGATCATCTCGAGAATAAAGAGAGGTGAGAAAGTAGAACATTTTAAAACCCTTCGAGTGGCCAAAAGTGGAAAACTGCTGCAACTCTCCGTTACCGTTTCGCCGATAAAAAACCGGGCCGGTGAAATTATTGGTGCATCGAAAATAGCACGCGATGTTAGTCAGCACCGCCTGGCAGAAGAAAAACAGGGAATTCTGGCCGCCATCGTTAGCTCCTCTGATGATGCTATTGTAAGTAAGACGCTCGAAGGAATCATCACCAGTTGGAACTTTGGAGCTGAAAGACTTTTTGGTTACCACGAATCAGAAATCATAGGGAAATCGATTTACACCATTATCCCTAGAAATCGCCACCATGAAGAACAAGGAATTATTAATAAAATAAAAAAGGGCGAAAAAGTTGATCACTTCGAAACTGTACGGGTGGCAAAAGACGGTAGAGAACTTTCCCTTTCTATAACGGTTTCTCCTGTCAAAAACAGATCGGGTGAGATTATTGGTGCTTCTAAAATTGCCCGGGATATATCTGAGCAGGTTAAGGTGAGAGAAGATAGGGAACTGTATACTAAAAGACTCGAGAAACTGAATCACTATAAAGATGAATTTATTGGGATGGCAAGTCACGAGCTTAAAACCCCATTAACCAGTATTAATGCAAATCTTCAACTGCTTCAGCGAAAACTACAGGAAAGTGCATTCAAAGGCTTTGTAACTAAAACTCTTAGGCATGTAAATAAGCTGACGGCTCTTGTTTCTGAGTTATTGGACGTAACAAGAATACAAGAGGGTAAGCTGCAGTTGAATAAGACCTATTTCGACCTCGCTGAGTTGGTAGAGGAATGTGTGGAGAGCATACAGCCGACAACAACGCATACAATTCAGTACGAAAGCAAAATTACAGGTGCGGTATTAGCCGACCGTCAGCGCATTGAGCAGGTGATTGTCAATTTGCTTACTAATGCTATTAAATATTCCCCACACGGAAAACAGGTGATCGTAAGTACCGAAATGGACGAACACGAGATGTGTGTAAGTATTCAGGATTTTGGAATCGGAATTCCCGCAGATCAGACTGCTCAGATTTTCTCCCGTTTCTATCGGGTAGAAGGGCTTGCACCTACCTATTCAGGGCTGGGGATTGGTTTGTACATATCTTCTGAGATTGTACAAAGGCATAACGGAAAGATTTGGGTCGAAAGCGAAATTGGTAAAGGCTCTACTTTTAAATTGAAGATGCCCTTGAAATGAAAAAGCGCCTCTAGGGACGCTTTTTTGCTGTTGTTCTAACTTCTTTTATAAGCCGGTATTTTAAATACACTACCAGGGCCAGGCCGAACAGGCTCGCTATCGCCAGCGGATACTGTTCTCCCTTAAACCCGTAAAATACAGCCAGTCCGAGGATCAGGATGCCAATGTTGTATAATACATTTAGCAGAACATTCTTTATCATGTCTAATAAACCGGCATAGATGGATCGAACTTCTCTTTCCAGGCTAAAATGCCACCTTCCAGATTATACAGGTTGTCGTAACCTAGCTGCTGCTCCAGTTGCATAATGGCAGCTGCGCTTCGCTTCCCACTACGGCATTGTACAATTACAGGCTTGTCAGTAGCGATCTTATCCGACTCAATTAACACTCCTGCCAAAGGGATATTTTCACCACCAAGATTGGATACTTCATACTCAAACGGCTCACGAACGTCAATTAATTGAAATTCTTCACCGTTATCTATTTTTTGCTTCAATTCTTCAACTGTTATTTCTTTCATTTCTGATGAATTTGATATCTCAAAGATAGTGTTAATACAATATGCCAAAGCAGCGTTGTCTCAGCAAAAAAATATTTTACTTTAAGCTGTAACAACAAGGCCTCCTGGCCGTTTTATAAATTATTATTCGCTAGGGAATTAATGAAAAAAATTACAAATTTCTTCTGGTTTTGTTCAGGAGCCCATGTTGACACATTAAAACGTTTTCCCACAGAGCATAATAAATACGTTGGTATAGGAGCCACCATATTTTTTACCGCCTTGTTTGCAGCACTTTCCGGCGGTTATGCAATGTATTTCGTGTTCTCCGGAAGTCCGGCTGCAATTATTTGGGCTTTTATTTTCGGTCTGCTTTGGGGCCTCGCGATTTTCAATATGGATCGTTATATTGTAGCCAGCATTAGCAAAAGCGGTTCTTCCAACCGGCAGATATTACAGGCAACTCCGCGGATTTTGCTAGCGATAATGATAGGAATTGTAATTTCAAGACCACTAGAGTTAAAGATTTTCGATAAAGAGATACGGCAAAAGCTCAAGACAAGCTATCTGAACGGCCAGCGCTCAAAAATTGATACCCTGAACCGCACTTTTGCCAGTAAATACGGCGCTGAATTAGCTAAGATAGAGGACCTAAAAGCAGAACGGGATTCGCTGCAACAGGATATTAACCGATCAAGGTATTTGCTGAATCAGGAGATTTTTGGCGATAAGACGAATCAGACTTCTGGCCAGGTGGGATATGGGACTTACGCTAAGCAGAAGGAGGCTGTTTTGAATCAAAAGGTTGAGCGTCTGGAGGCGGTTCGCGGTGAGATGGCAAAGATGGAAGATTTCCTGAACCGGCGTAAAGATCTGGACGGTTTAGCGAGCGAGCGGATGTTTAACAGCCAGCAGTTGGACAGTTTGGCGAACGTGGCGGGATTCGCAGACCGCAACTGGGCATTAGGCCAGCTAAGTTTCAATGCTGATGGCAGCCGCGACCTGGGAACTTATTTGGCAATAACTTTTATAGGCCTGCTTTTTATCCTGTTTGAGTGTTTGCCCGTGTTTGTCAAACTTATGAGCCCGAAGGGACCGTACGATTATGCACTTCAAAATGTAGAAGAATCGGCCGTTTACGGGTCATACAAGCATAAAGACTACGACATAGCAGTTACTGACGGGGTTCAGGATACGAGAATTGAAACAGAAATTGATAAACAAAAACGAATAATAAAGGGGCGGTCGGCACGTGAGCTTGAAAATTATTCATGGGAATAATCACTGGCAATTAATGAGAAACGCTTTTTTTACCCTTGTGGTGGCAACGCTGCTCGGTTCATGTGCAATCAAAAAATCAGAACAGGTGTTCGTCCGGCAAGATGATGTTGAACGGCTCATTCGAACATTATCATCAGATGAAATGCAGGGACGGGAAGTTTTCAGTCCAGGCATTGAAAAAGCAGCTCAATTTATAGAGTCGGAGTTTAAATCGATCGGATTGCAGCCGCTGCCCGGATTGAAGAGCTACCGTCAGGAAATCATAGTGCGAACAGCGAGGCCCTTGGCAACCGATGTAACTGTTGCTGGTGAAGTTATTTCAGCCCAGCATGCCCTCGTGATAAGTGACGAAAGTTCAGTGAACTGGTCTGAGAAAGACAATATTCCCGTTCATTACGTTAAAGCAGGGGAGTCGTTCGCGAGCCGCTATCGGGCTATCACTGCATTGAATAAACCGGCGGTAGTTTTTGTTGATGAGTCCTTTTTTGACGCATTCAAACGGCTGCGAGATCACCACATGCGAGACCGTGTATTTGATCCTTCTGATCAACGGCCGTCTACTGTTTATATTTTAACAGATAACGATTCTCCGGCAACCTTTAGCGTTAGTTTTCGAAATCAGATCGAGTCCTCTTCGATGTCCAATATCGTCGGAGTCCTTCCGGGGAAATCAAGAGAAAAGGAAATGGTAATTTTTTCCGGGCATTATGATCACATCGGTGTGATTGATCCAGTAGCTGGTGATTCAATTGCCAATGGTGCAGATGATGACGCCTCTGGAGTGACCGCAGTAATTTCCCTGGCAAAGCATTTTAAACAACAGGACGATCAGGAGCGGACGCTTGTTTTTGTCGCTTTTACGGCTGAGGAAGTTGGATTAGTGGGTTCAAAATATTTTTCGGAGAAACTTACGCCGGAAGACGTGGCGGCTATGTTCAATATTGAAATGATCGGGAAGCAATCTATGTTTGGTAAAAATACTGCTTTTATTACCGGGTTTGAACGTTCGGACTTTGGCAAAATCCTGCAAAAGAACCTGGAAGCTACAGACTTTAAATTCCACCCGGATCCTTACCCGCAGCAACAGTTGTTTTATCGAAGCGATAATGCAACCCTGGCGTCTTTAGGAGTGCCGGCACACACTATCTCCACCGTTCAGATCGATAAGGATGAATATTACCACACGGTTGATGATGAGCTTTCAACTCTCGACATTAGCAATATTCAGGCAACCATCAAAGCCATCGCACTAAGTGCAAGAACGATAGTGAATGGCAGCGATACACCCACCCGAATACCTCCTGTTAAAAACTAGATCCGCTTGGAGGAATTGTGTATTCCAGGACATAGTCGTTGAGGGTAAATTGGTAGTAGGGGATGTCTACTTCTTCTTTTATTTGAAATCCCTTTTTTAGGTAAAATTGAAGAGCCGGATTGTTGCGGTTAACATTCAGCTCAAGAGAAGATCCTTCAATTTTCTTAGTTTCTTCCAGAATATATCTGATGAGCGCTGACCCCACGCCTTTTCCCTGCTGGGCAGGAGAAATATAAAGTTTATGAATTTTAGTGGCCGATCCTTCAGTTGCAGGGCTGTATCCAGCAAAGCCAAGCGGCTCAGTTTTTTCTGCAACAATAAACTGAATCCCACCTGTCATTTGATTTTGCAGTGCTTCAGATGAATACATGTCGTGGAGCATGAATTCAATCTGCTCGGCCGACAAAATTTCCGCATATGTCGCCCACCATATCTGGTGTGCAAGATGATGGATTGAGGGAATATCACCTATGGAAGCGAGACGAATTAGCATTTATAAACTCTCTGAGATAAATGTGAATTCATTATCGAAAGTAAGCGTATAAAAGCCGTCTTTTTCAGTCTCAAAGACGCCATCGCTAATTTTTCTTAACCCTGTTGTTTGCAAGTTTTGCGCCTCCCGAAGGACTTCCAGCCGTTCTGCTGCCGCTTGCCATTTGCTAAAACCAGAGGCCACCGGGAAAACTTTTTTCTCTGGCGTTAGGACAACGAGATTAATCCGACCTACAAACAATAGATAATCTTTCGGTGTGAATTCAGAAGTAATGATGTTTACAGCTGGATACTGCTCACCTACTAAAAATTTCAGCGCATCCTGTAAGGGAGCGTCTACGGTATGGATTACCAGGGTATTGTCCTGTAGATCCGGGCTTAGTTCTTTGCTAATGATAGCATCTACTTTTATGCCCAAGGAGTCTACGTTTTCGTACACTTTTTCGTCGACGACCACGGTGGGGCTCCACTCGAGCAACTGTCCCAGATTTTCATAGTTGAATCCCTCAAGATCCATGATCAGAAGTGCCGGTTCCTGTTTTTCGCGAACTATATGATGAGACGACATACGACAAATTTAAGTGTTAAAACAACGTAACTTTAACGAACAAGTTTAACACTTCTTGCGGACAGTTGAGAAACTCGTTATTAGCGAAGCTCGACAGTCTTGTGGTATAGCTCCTTTAAAGCCCTGGTCGGATGGTCCGCTCCGTTTACTGCAGCCGAAACGGCTACACCGTAGACTCCGGCTGCTATCAATTCGTCCATTACATCAGCAGTAACGCCGCCTACGGCAAGCAACGGAATCTCAATTTTCTCCTCAGCCATCCTCAAGGCGATATTACGATAACCCTCTATTCCTAATAAAGGATAGTTGTTGGGCTTGGTCTGAGTAGTGGCCAAGGGACCACAACCAATATAATCTACCGCCTGGCTTTCTGCAATTCGTTGTATGTCTTCGAAGGTGTTAGCAGAAGCTCCAAGGGTTTTGTCGGGGCCAATTGTGGCCCTCACCGCCTTAAAGTCAGCCTGCATATCTTCAATGTGTACCCCCTGGATATCCGCCTTGTCCAACAGATGAACATGATCAGTTACGATAAGTGTCGCTCCCCAATCGTCACAGATTGCTGCTATAGCATGCAGGTCGGCTAGAAGTTCCTCATCAGATTTTGTAAGGCATCTGTACTGAACCCAGTTAGCCCCAGCCTCGCAGGCTATCTGAACCTGTTCGATATGGGTTCTCTGGGGTAGATCCTGCGTGAGGTAATGAAAGCGGGATATATATTTTTTCACGTTACTCAAGAACTTCTGTTATAGGTTGTCCAATGTTGCCGTTTGGCTCCTGAATGTGAAGCAGGGCAGAAAGAGTAGAAGCGATGTCGGACATTTTAACCGGTCTGTTAGTACTGCCGGGTTTAATTCCCCAGCCCATAAAAACAAGTGGAATGTGAGCATCGTAGGGATTCCAGGTTCCATGTGTGGTACCCGTAGTGCCGTAGCCCTGGAACCAGGCGGGGTTTAGCATTATTTGAATATCACCGCTTCTTTTAGGATTGTAGCCGCTTCCGATCCGTTCTTTCAGAATTTCAGGTAAAGTGCTTGCTGAAAGTTCTTTCATTGGTATAGCGAAAGCTACGGCATCTAGTTTGGAGAGGAAATTGGTGCTCTCCTTAATGATCTCATCCTTATTTAACTTATTGTGTTCAATCAGACGGTTGTTGAAATGTATCTGGTAGTTGAAATTGGCAAGCACCAGATCAGCCGCACCAAACTTGTCTTTCAGCTTCGAATTGAGGTCCTTTTTTACCTGATCGCCGTCCCAGTAGCCTGCTGGCATTTTGCGATCCTTCAAATAGGTGGGGTTATGAGCTGCCCCATGATCTGCCGAAAGGAAAACCACATACTGCCCTTTACCCACTTCAGTATCCAGGTAATTGAAGAAGCCCTCCAGGTCCTTGTCCAAACGTAAATAGGTATCTTCCACTTCGATGGAATTTGGCCCGAACTGGTGTCCGATGTAGTCGGTAGAAGAGAAGCTGACTGCAAGCAAATCGGTCGCCTCATCTTTTCCTAAAGCCTCGCTGCGGATGGCGGCTTTTGCAAAATCCACGGTCAACGTATTGGCGAAAGGGGTATAGCGGATTACTCCGAGGCCTTTCCCGCCCGTCAGCGTATGTGGAAACGAAGTGCTTGTTTCTCCTTGAAATTTCCCCTCGTAGTGATTATTGTCTGCGGTGCTTTGCACATACGTTGTGACCGGATAGAGTGTGTTCCAGCCTTGGCGGATATACTTTTCTACCTGCTTCTGGTTGTTGAACTGCTGTACCCATTGTGGCAGTTGATTCATATAGTAGGTACTGCTGATCCAGCCTCCCGTAGCGTCGTCAAACCAGTAGGCTGCATCCGCCGAATGTCCTGCAGGAAGAATTCCTCCCCGGTCTTTTAGCGCAATTCCCAATACCTTCGATTTGAAGTTAGTTGCAAGTTTCAATTCATCACCAACCGTACTTGAAAGCAGGTTTCTTGGCGACATTTCACCCGCAGTTGAAGTGCTTCCAACTGTTCGTGACAGATAATCTTCCGTGCAATACACCCGCTTTCCCGTTTCCTGATTGTACCAGTCGTTACCAGCAATGCCGTTTATCGCCGGAACGCTTCCCGTATAAATGCTTGCATGGCCGCAGGCGGTGAAAGTTGGGATATAGGGTATGTTCGCGTTTTCGCAGGTAAAGCCCTGTTTTAACAGGCGTTTGAAACCGCCATCGCCATAGCGATCATTGTAGCGGTATAAAAAATCCCAGCGCATCTGATCTACCACAATACCTACCACAAGCTTGGGTCTGGGAAGGGTAGACTGAGGCTTTTGCTGCGCAATGACAGCAGAAGTAAAAAACAAAGAAATGATGATTGATGTGTTAAAAAGTCTCATTAGGAATCTAAAGCAATGGCGCAAAGTTCAGGATTGTAATTTAAAACTTGTGTTAAATTTGATGCTCGTGTTCCATTTGTTAGCTAAATTGACGTAATTTATACAGTTATTGTTTTAATCAGTACGGCTTTTCAATCGATGACGATTTTGATTGCAGACGATCATGCCATTGTCAGGCATGGGATTACATTAGTTGTAAAGGACATTCTTCCGCAAGCGATGGTGTACGAAGCGGACAGCTTTACCGCCGCGGTTAGGGCGTTAACGGCAAACGCTGTTGATCTATTGATCCTTGATATTAATATACCGGGCGGCAATAACGTAGAAATGATTGAGCATGTCAAGACGGTATTTCCGTCCACCAAAGTGCTCATGTTTTCAGGATATGATGAACTGCTGTACAGTGAGCGCTGCATCGCACTAGGGGCAAGTGGTTATCTTAGTAAAAATGCTTCCCCTTCTGATATCAAAAACGCGATCCGCACGGTACTTAGCGGCCGGACATACATCAGTGAAGAGGTGAAAAGTAGTTCTGTAGGTGGCGAGAATGGCAACCTCCTCAGTCTTTTATCCAATAGAGAGCTTGAAGTGGCCATGCTGCTTGTACAAGGTTTGGGAGTTATAGAGATATCAAAATCGCTCAACCTCCAAACATCTACCGTGAGTACCTACAAAAACAGGGTTTTCGAAAAATTACGAATCAGTAACCTAGCGGACTTGATCGAGAAGTTCAAACTGTATAAATCCCTATAATCCTATCTTTTTTCCTGACTGAAGACTTTCAGTTGATTCCACGCTATCATATTTTTTGCCGCGAAAAATCTTTTCGCTTGTCGAACTATTACTACAAAAAAAACGTAAAGCGGGGGGTACTTTTGTAGAAGATGAGTTGGCAGCTACGCTCTCTAGGCTGTCTTGATTAGATTTATTACTTCAGGCTTATGGCAAAATATTTACGCGCAGTACTATTTTTCGCTTTTTTTATATACGCCGGCGATTTGCTCGCGCAGTTTCCGTTTTATGAATCCTTCATGGGGCCAACGGCCAAGAATTTGGTTTTTGGTGGCGAGCCGACAGCTTACCTGACTTCCGGAATCAATGATCCCGACGGACAGGGCTATTTACGGCTCACTAACAAAGACAATAATCAAACGGGTTATGTGGTGTGTAACGCCGTCTTTCCGTCTACCAAAGGTTTTAGTGTAGAATTTGAGTATTTCACGCACGGAAACAACGATATTTATTACCCGGGTGCAGACGGTATCTGCTTTTTTATGTTTGATGCTACGGCGAATCCCTTTAATATTGGTGCATTTGGAGGCGCTTTAGGGTACGCTCAGCGTTATCTGGCAGAACCTGGCAAGCCGGTTGTACATCTTCCCGGTGTAAGTAAAGGGTACATAGGTGTAGGTTTGGACGAATGGGGTAACTATGCAAAAGCTTTTGAGGGAAAAGTTGGAGGCTTATCGTATAAGACGGAACACCAGGTAGTGATTCGCGGAGCAGGAGACGGAAAGGACACGGTTAACAATTATCCTTATCTGACTTCCCGGAAAACAGTCGACCTCCCTACGCCTTTCCATCTTAATGGAGCTAACCGGGAGGCTGTTAATGAAAACATCAACGGATACCGTAAAGCAATTTTCGAACTCCAACCCAGACCGGGCGGCGGTTATTTTGTAACCGTTAAAATTCGTTACAACAGCGGAGGAGTAATCAACACTGCTACCGTTATCGACAATTTTGAGTACACTACTCCGGCTCCTCCATTCCTGAAATTTGGTTTTGGCTCCTCTACCGGAGGTACCAATAATTACCACGAGATACGAAATCTCTCCATTAACCTTCCCGGTGACGCTAACGTGCCTCCGCCTACGCCGAAGGACGATAGTTTCACTGTAGGTCAGGGAGATCTATCCGGAACGGTCAAGCTTGCTGCTACAGCTAATGACGAACCTGGTGATCCAAGTGGAGCAATTGATAAAGCGAGTATAGACTTTGATGCTACCACGCCAGGTATTCAATCAAGTCTCTTGGTGCCAGGAAGGGGAACATTTAAAGCCGATTCAGAAGGGAACGTAACCTTTATACCGGTCGATGCTACTGTCACAGGGTCTGTTTCTGTTAAATATTCTATCAACGACCTGTACAGCCAAACGTCACCAACGCAAGCTTCGATTACTGTTTTAATAAATCGAAGTCCAACGGCTGTTGACGATAATGTAGCAGCTTTCCTGCAGGGGACGTCTAGTACATTCAGTGTAACGGCAAACGACACGGATCCGGAATCAGATGCAATAAACCCTGCCAGTATTGATCTTGATCCGTCAACTCTTGCAGAGGATAAAACAAAAGTAGTAGCGAACGAAGGAACTTATCAGGCTAACAATGACGGGACGGTTACATTTACTCCGCTCGCTGGTTTTTACGGAAATGCTACTCCGATAACTTATACCATTAAAGATGCTTTCGGTGCGGTGAGTAATGCAGCAACTATCACTACGAAAGTTACAGCACTATACCAGCCCCCGGTAACAGCCCCCGACAGTAAAAGTACGGATGAGGACACTCCAGTTACTTTTAACATTCTTGCAAATGATACCAATGGAGACGGAACTATAGTGCCGTCCACGGTGGATTTGAATCCAGCTACACCTGAAGAAGAGAAGACTTTTTATGTGGTTAATGAAGGAACTTATACAGTTGATAACCTGGGGAATGTCACCTTCACTCCTTTAACTAACTTCAAGGGGATTGTAAATACGACCAATTATACGGTAAAAGACAATACTGGTGTGGTTAGTAAGCCAACAGCAATTAATGTAACGGTAAATTCGGTAAATGATGCGCCGGTAATTACCTTCATTAACGAGACTACTGCTGAAGACACCCCCGTAACCTTTGGCTTACCTTTAGCACTTGATGCGGATGGAACCGTTAATCTAAGTACTATCGATCTCGATCCCTCAACAGTAGCGGAAGAAAAAACTTTCACGGTAGCAGGGAAAGGTACCTTTGAAGCGAAACCTGACGGTAAAATCACGTTTACTCCTGTGTTGAATTTCACAGGGACAGTCGGACCGGTTAAATACACCGTCAAGGATAACGAGGGTGCGGTGAGTAACATTGAAAATATCACAGTGACGGTTACTCCGGCAAATGATGCTCCAACGGTAGCTAATCAGAATTTGAAGACGAATGAGAATACAGCGCTTACAATTAATTTAATTTCCACCTTTGCCGACATTGATGGTACCCCCGATTTAAGTAGTATAGTTACCACAGGTTTGACGCATGGCACCCTTACCTCCAATGGTGATGGCACTTTCAAGTATCAGCCCAACACCGGATACTTCGGACTTGATGGATTTAATTATTCTATCAAAGATAATGACGGCATTCTTTCTAATTCAGCCCGTGTCAGTATCACGGTGAACGGCAGGCCGTTTGCTGCCAGAGATTACAAGAATGTTAATGAAAATTCCGCTCCGGTGATCATCAACCTGGCCGCCAATGACAGCGATCCGGAAAATGCATTGAACCTTGCAAGTATTGTGGTAAGTAACATTTCAAACCTGGGAGAAGTTGGTGTAAAAGCAGACGGAACCGTAGAATACAAACCTAAACATGGCTATCACGGGGAAGAAACGTTTACTTATACCATTAAGGATGCGGAGGGTTTTGAATCAAATTCTGGAATAGTAACTATCCTGATAAATGCTTTACCAGTAGCAAGAGACGACGCATTTAAATATACGGCAGCAGGTCCTAATGAGCTTTTTATTTTAAATAATGATAATGATCCAACTTTAACCGGCCGCCTTGACGTAGCCAGTGTCACATTTAGTACACCTGCAAATGGTACTTTAACTCTAAATACTGATGGCAGCGTACGATACACTCCTAAGTCAGGCTATCAGGGCCCTGATAGTTTTACCTATACTGTTAAGGATAACGAAGGTGCAGTATCGAACGTTGCAACTGTAAATCTTACTTTCAATCCTGCCCCTGTCGCCAGAAATGATGAAGGGTATTTCTTGAAGAGAGATACAGAGATTACCATTCCAGTTTTGGATAACGATACTGATAACCATGCCCTGGATCGTACAACAATCCAGGCGACTAACGGTACTATCGGAACCACGAGCGTTAATCCCGATGGAACTGTTAAGTATCAGCCTTATCCTGGTCAATTCGGAAATGATACTTTTACCTATACTGTGAAAGATCAGGAAGGGGCACGTTCAAACGTCGCTACGGTAAAAGTTAAGGTTGTTCCTGCACCTATTGCAGTTGACGACTTCAACAATAAAGTAAATCCAGGAGCGTCGACAGAGATTTTTGTTAAGGCAAACGACTTTGCTGTAGACGGAACAATCGACCTTGCAACCATCACTATAAAAACGCCACCAGCACACGGTAATGCTGTCTTAATTGACAATACCAGTGGCAAAGTTCGCTTCACTCCAACCCCCGGTTATTCCGGACCGGACAGATTTACCTACACAATTAAAGATACGTATGGCTATGAGTCCATTCCAGCTACTGTACATATTACCATCAATGCTCCTCCTATTGCCGATGACATTACCTCTATAAAGGTAAACTCAGGTTCTGAGGTGGTGATCGATGTAATTCCTTTTACAAGGGATTTAGACAACAGTGGAATTAACCGTGGATCAGTAGCTGTAAAGGATGCTACCAATGCTTCTTTTGTTGGGGTGAATCCAACCACAGGGGCGGTAACATATAGGCCTCAACCAGGATGGTATGGCAATGCCACGCTAAAGTACAGCGTGAAAGATAATGACGGGGCAGAGTCGAATGTGGCTACTGTTAGCATTCGTGTTAACGGCCCTCCGGTTACTAAAGATGACGGCCTAATTAGGCTGAATGCCGGTTCTGCAATCGACATAGATGTTTTACAGAACGACTTTGATTCTGATGCTGCTACCTTAACAGGAGCTTCCATATTTCCTGTAAAGCCGGCTAACGGAACTGTAGTCGTAAATAATGGCAAAGTAAGGTTCACTCCTGATCCGGGCTTTTCAGGTTCAGAAACATTTTCGTATACTATAAAGGATGCTGACGGGGCAGAATCAAATATATCGACTGTTACGCTAAGGGTAAATGCGCTTCCTATTGCTAATAATGATCTTATTAGTACTGAGTTTAACCGGCCGGTAACTATCCGTATTCTTGATAATGATACTGACAAGGAGGGACCTCTTGAATTAACAAGTGTGATAGTTATTACCCAGCCGCTGCATGGAACTTTAAGAGTCGATCCTGATGGAAGTGTGTACTACACCCCTAATGCCGGATATCATGGCCCCGACTTTTTCCGATATACGGTGAAGGACCTGGATGTAGCTGCTTCCAACGAGGCACGTGCTGATATCACCGTTCACCCTCCTACAAAATTGGGATTAGCGAAAAAGTTAGCGTCTTTAAACAAAGCGGTTAATGGCAGCTACGATGCGAAATTCTTGTTTACACTTGTGAATTTCGGTTCTGATCAACTTGAAAAGGTAAGTTTAACCGATGATCTGGCAAGCGCACTGGCAGGTTCAACCTTTGCTGTAAAGAGTGTGACTACTTCGGGCGGACTGGTAGCAAACACGAACTACGATGGAAAAACTACGATCGAAATGCTCAACCCGACCAGTACCTTGGCGGGAAATAGTACCGCAACTGTAGAGTTGGTAGTGAATATTAAGATGGAGAACGAGGAGAAGGCAACTTTCCAAAATAGTGCTTTCGCCACTGGTCAGTCGTCTAGAAATGGTATCATTACCAAAGACCAATCAACAGATGGAACTAAACCGGATGTCACTTCGCCAGGAGACGTAACTTCAGCTATATCAACAGAGATTGTAGTTGAGAAACCGAAACAGTTTATTCCAGCTGGCTTCTCTCCAAACGGTGACGGAACTAATGACAATTTCGTGATTGAAAACACCGGCAATAATCGGATTTCACTTGAGATATTTAACCGTTGGGGTAACCGGGTATACAGAAGCAGCGATTATAAAAACGACTGGGACGGAAGGTGTACGGAAGGGGTTCGACTGGGAGAATATGTTCCTGACGGCACCTACTATTACATTGTGAACATAGAAACTGTAGGAAAACAAGTGGGATACATCACTATAAAAAGATAAGATGAGAAAGCTATTTATTTTAACCATAGTCTTCTTAACGGGATTAGGGAACACTACCCAGGCGCAGCAAGAAGCGATGTACTCGCAGTACATGTTTAATACCCTGGCTGTTAATCCCGCCTACGCGGGAAGCCGCAATTTGATTTCAGCAACTGGCTTATTGCGTAGTCAGTGGACGGGTATCGATGGAGCGCCCAGGACAACTACTTTCACAATCGATGCTCCCATTGAAGACAAACGGATGGGGGTTGGAGTGCAGATATTTAGTGATAAAATCGGGATTACCAGCACTACGGGCGCTTTTGCAAGTTATGCCTACCGGATCAGAATGGACAAGGCGTCCTTGTCTTTCGGCTTGCAAGCGGGAGTGAGCCAGTATAGGGCTGATTTCTCATCTGTTTCTCTTAACTACGAAGGGGGCTCTAATGACGCGGCTTTTCAGGAAAATACGAACAAGCTAATGCCCAATTTTGGTACCGGTGTCTATTACAATTCTGACAGGTTTTATATAGGCCTTTCTGCCCCTCAATTGCTGAATAATAAATTTTCGGGCTTGAAGGTGGAGGGCGATAATTCTTTCGCAGGGAAACAGGCTCACTTTTTCCTTGCTTCGGGATACGTGATGCCGCTAGGAGAGGATTTTAGCTTTAAGCCCTCTTTCCTTTTGAAGGGGGTCCGCGGTGCGCCATTGGCCGCCGATTTTAATGGTACGTTGTGGATCAGGAATACAATCGCTTTCGGTGCTCAATATAGAACGAACGCAGCGTTTGCAGGCCTGCTGGAGCTGCAAGTGACGCCGCAAGTGCGACTGGGGTACGCGTACGATTATACTACTACCAGTCTGAAGAGTTATAGCGGAGGAAGTCACGAAATTATGCTTCGCTACGAGTTTGGGTTTGAAAAAGGAAAAGTGCTATCACCAAGGTATTTCTAATGTTTAGGTTTACGATTTTGAGAAAGATATTTTTAATACTATTTGTGTTGTTGACTGCTTCTGCGGAGCTGTTTCCTCAGGCACAGAGCAGTAAATCGGCAGTATTTAAAAAAGCTGCGAAAGAGTATAATGCAATGAGATATGTGGCGGCAGTTCCGTTGCTGAGGAAAGTGGTTAAAGCAGAGCCTCAAAACAAAGAGGCCAAGGAGATGCTGGCGAACAGTTATCGCAACCTGAAAAATTATGACCAAGCCTTGTATTGGTACGAGCGATTGAGCCAGGAGTCGGGGTTGAAGCCTCAGCTACTTTTGAATTATGCTGAAGCGCTTTTGACGAAGGAGCAATACGAAAAGGCAGAACAGTGGTATAGAAAATATCAGCAGTCCACGTACAACAAATCTGCGGCTAACAACTTTGTAAAAGCCTTCCCCAGCCTTGGCCAGCTTAAAAAAAATACAAACGGCTATACCGTATCCTATCTTAACATCAATACAGCGGCCGCAGAATACGCTCCAACATTCTATAAAGGCGGGTTGATCTTCAGCAGTAACCGTGAAACCAAGGGAATTAAACGGAAAGTATTCGCCTGGGATGGGACGCCTTACAGTAACCTTTTTACCGTGAGCGATATAAAATCGCTAAAAGGGATTAATCCCGATAGCGTGCTGCAGGACGTTAAGAAGAGGCCTGAAGCTTATAAGAAGCAGTTGTACAAATTTAATGACGACGATACAGAAGCCACAAGTAACGACAGTAGAACGCTGGGGCATTTTGCGGCAATGGTGGTGAAGGATACGCTTGGTAAAGTATTAGCCGAACAGGTAAAAGTAGAAATGCTGCCATCTAAAGTAAATTCAGAGTACCATGAGGCGGCAGCGGTCTACAGTAACGGAAGTCTGTTTTTTACAAGGAACAACTACTATAAACGGAAGGCAGGCTCGAGTAAGGAGGGGATCAACAAGCTTAAGATATTCACGGCTTCGGGCGAAAATTTTGACGAGGTGCTGCCTTTTGAATTCAATAGCGACGAATATTCTGTAGGACACCCTGCCATCAGTAAAGATGGAAAGATTCTGATTTTTGCTTCGGACATGCCAGCGGGCTACGGAGGATCAGACCTCTACTACTGCACACGTCAATCAGTGGACAACAGCTGGAGTAAGCCTATTAACATGGGCGGGATCATTAACACCGAGGGTAACGAACTATTTCCATTTATCGACAACAAAGGAGGGTTAATCTTTTCCTCCACCGGCCACTTTGGACTTGGTGGCTTGGATCTTTTTTATATCAACCTTGATGGGATTAAGCCCAAAGGAGTGCCGGTTAACTTCGGCTCACCAGTGAATTCGTCCGTAGATGATTTTGCAGCAATCATCAATGAAGACGGTCGTACCGGATATTTTAGCTCCAACCGCAGAGGGAATGACGACATTTACAGTTTCTCATCGAATCCTTTTTCAATAACTTTAAAGGGTAAGGTAAGCGATTCAAAGACCGGTAAGGCAATCGCCAACAGCAGGGTCATTTTGAGCGGGTTCAATTTAAAGGATAGTGTGTCAACGGATGGGAACGGCCAATTCAGTATCACTCTTGATAAAGAAGTTGATTACCAGGCAGACGTGAAAAAGGAAGGTTACTTGAGTGCACAATCAAAATTAACAACTAAGGGGATACGCAAAGATTCGGTAATCCGCGTAAGCTACAACCTTGATCTTGTTCCTCCCGTGCGGAAGCAGGTGATTGTTAATTGTGACTCCATTCGCAAGGCTTTCGAAGTACACAATATTTATTACGACGTAGACAAGTCTTTAATCCGCCCGGATGCGGTTCCAGCCCTGGATCACGTAGTAAGGCTTTTAAAAGAGAATCCCGGTATCTCAGTGGTTGCAGCAAGTCATTGTGACAGCCGTGCTAATGAGGAGTACAATATCAAGTTATCTTTAAGAAGGTCGAATGCGGTGAGAGATTATCTCATAGCGCACGGAATTGAGGCAAAGCGGATTAAAGCGGAGTATTACGGCAAAAGCCGGTTGGCAGTAGAGGGAGATGAAAGTGCCGAAGATATACAACGACTTAATCGAAGAACAGAATTTTTTGTGATTGCTAACGGCGTAAATGTTACGCTGCAGGGGTGTTTGAAGTAAGGCTTATTTTGAGGGGAGTAAAGTAGAGGCCGGGGCGTTTTGCTCCGGCCTTTTTTATTAAAATTTCAAGCTTAATTGCAGAAGGAAGTTGCGTTCAGCCTGGGGATAGTAATAGTTTTCTGTGGTGAAACCGCCAGAAAAGTAACTGAAGGTATAACCGTTAGATTCGTATAACTCATTAAACAAGTTATTGATAAGAAGCGTTACGCCTAAGTTTTTAATCTGCTTGAGGGGCGTGTTGTAACTCAAGCGCAAATCGTTGACAAAAAAACCGGATATCTTTCTATCCTCATTGGATGTATTGTCCAGGTACTGCTTGCTCACGTATTTAGAAAGAAGAGCAATCTCCGTTTTTCGGAACGGACGATAGGCAAATTCATTAGAAGCGATAAAGCGTGGAGAAAAGGCGATATCCGTGTCGTAATGCGTATACTGCTGTTGAGTCTCATTATCGTAGTCGTCTACAAACTCCACATATCTGTCTACCTTGTTTTGTGAAATGCTTGCAGTGGCATTCCAATTTAGACTGTTGTTCACCCGCAGACGCATATCTCCTTCTAAACCTATCCGATAGCTATCGCGGACGTTTTCACGGATATACTCCCCACTTTCGTTTACCCTTCCGGTCAACACCAATTGATTCTTATAAAACATTCCATATCCATTGATACCAGCTGCAAATCCTGCCCGAGACGTGCGAAATCCTAACTCCACATTTTTAAGATTTTCATGAGAAGGACGGGTAGCTGGAGTTGAATTGACATAGTCGTCGCGGTTGGGCTCCTTGTTAGCTATTGCAAACGAACCGTAGAACGTACTCTTACCTAACAAATAGCTTAATCCAATTTTAGGATTGAAAAAATGCAGGCGGTCGTTTTGATCTATTGCTGCCCGGTTTTTATCCAGGCCGCTAATGTCGTAGTTGACACCGCGGTATTGCAGATCACCGAAGAGGTTGAAGTTATTGATCTGGTAGTTGGCTCTTCCATAGATGTTAAAATCCGTTTTGAAGCCGTAGCCCTGATAGTACCGGTCTTGGTTTCTGCTGTTCGACGCAAATTGTGCCCAGATAACTTCTCCAAAATGACCGCCATCGTATTCGTTGTATCCCCCGCCGAGGGTTAAGTCAAACAAGTCGGAAGGTTTGTAATTCAATGAATAGGTGACTCCGTAGAAATCATTATCCAACCATCTGCGCCGAACTAGATTTGTATTTTCAATCAGCTCGCTGCCTACTGTTACCGGATCCAAGCCATAGTCTGCCAGTTCTTGATCTTCTTTAAATTCCTCATAGTAACCGCGACCGTAGGTGTAATGTAGCCCGACATTCGAATTTAACCGCGGTGAAAAGGTATGCGTATACAGAAGTTGGTAGTGGTCCTGTGTATAGTTGTCGGTCTGGTCTTCATAGTTGAAGCCGTTGTATCGCCTGTTTGAGGGAAGCATCGCTTCTGGTACGCCGTTCCAGGCTTGGTAAGTTCTTTCATTTCCTGAGAAAACGTTAGCACGCAAAACGTCTTTCTTTCCGTAATATGCACCACTCAAGAAATAGGACTTCAGATTCGAAAAGCCGGGTTGAATGTAGCCGTCCGATTTAATCCTGGATAACCTTCCGTCAAAAGTGAATTTATTATCGATAAGGCCTGTTCCCACTAAAACAGTATTTTTAATCGTTTCAAATGACCCTATTGAATTATTCAACTCGGCGTAAGCAGAATCCTTTCTGGTAGTTGTCTGGATGTTCAAGCTTCCACCGAAAGCACCCGCTCCATTCGTTGAAGTTCCCACGCCGCGCTGAATCTGGATATTTTCTACAGACGAGGCAAAGTCGGGCAGGTTCACCCAAAAGGTTCCCTGGCTTTCCGGGTCATTGTAAGGGATACCGTTGATCGTAACATTTACCCGGGTTGGGTCGCTTCCGCGGATTCGAATGCCGGTATAACCAATTCCCGCTCCGGCGTCCGAGCTAACTACTACAGATGGGGTTTGATTTAGTAAGTAGGGCAAGTCCTGACCTAAATTGTTCCTCTCAAGTTCTTCTCTGCTTACATTCCTAAACGTCGTAGGAGTCTTTTCGCCAGCTCTCGTTGCAGTTACAATAACCTGGTCTGCCAGGAGGCTGGTAGGCGTCAGTCCTATTCGAATGTTCTGTGGCCCATCAAGCTGAACCGGTCTGGAATAGGCGCCATAACCCAGATATGTCACCACTAGGGTGTGGGCTCCTCTGTTGAGGTTAGTTAGGGTAAAACTTCCTTGTTCGTTCGTCTGTGCAGACCTGTCGCCTACACGAACAGTTGCACCAGGCAAGGGTTGGTTGTTTGTTTTGTCGGTAACAGTACCGCTGATGGAAATTTGAGCTAAAGCAATGAAAGGCATTAGCAGAGCCATGAAGGCCAGCACGTAAATCTTTTTCAACTTTCTTGTTTTTTTAGTTAAAACTGATGCATAACAGGGGCTTATGCATTTAACTTACCTCCCTACGCCGGCATTACCCGGATCAGGTTCCGGAAAAGATCTTTTTGTAAGATCTCTCCATGGGTATATTCTCAGCCTGAAATGATGTTGTCGAGGACAACTTAGGCACCCCTAAATGAAGTGCAAATATAGGAAAATGGCCGATAGAATTGATGTGTTGTGATCTGGTGCTCAAATCTGACACAGCGAAGACCTTTCATGAGATCGTTCCCGGAAACGATTGCACAAATATTCTCGTGTAAAGTGTTCGTATTCTTCACAAAACTCATTACAATTGCTTCGAACTAATCTCTTTGTCAATTTTCCCGATATTAATTTGCAGGAAATGAGATTGTAACAAATGAGTGATGCCCTGTTACTACGACAGCGAGCATATTAATATTGCGGGGAAAAACCGTTTTTAAACGAAATCTAATAAACGAAATGACACACACACTTAAAGTAACTGCATTCCTGGCAACAGTGGCACAGGTAATGATGGGGGATGCGTTTGCCCAGCAGCTTAAGCCGCAACCCTGGCCTACTACCTTACCAACAGTTGAAGTTCCGGTATTTGAGAAAGATACCATAAGCATCGTTCAGTTTGGAGCCATAAGCGATGGAATTACTCTGAACACCAACAGTATTAATAAAGCAATTGAAGAATGCAGTAACAAGGGTGGCGGCGTTGTGGTGATTCCTCGTGGTACCTGGTTGACAGGTCCAATCGAGCTAAAGAGCAATGTGAACTTGCACCTGAAATCTGATGCCCTTTTAACTTTTACTGCCGACAAAAGTCAGTACAAGCTGGTGGAAACTAACTGGGAAGGTTTAGCCGCTGTCAGAAATCAATCTCCCATTTCGGGAACCAATTTGGTTAACGTTGCTATCACCGGAAAGGGTATAATTGATGGTAACGGACAAGCTTGGAGAATGGTGAAAAGGGACAAGCAAACAGATAGCCAGTGGAAGAAGCTACTTGCTTCAGGCGGCGTGGTGAGTGAGGATAAAAAATCCTGGTACCCAAGCGAAGCGGCGTTAAAAGCTTCTAAGATTAAAAATGCAGGTGTAATCGCTCCAGGAAAAACGCTGAAAGATTATGAAGAGATTAAGGATTTCTTGCGTCCCAATCTGTTAGTCTTGACAAAATGTGACAAGATTTTGTTGGAAGGGGTAACGTTCCAAAACTCTCCGGCCTGGAATCTTCACCCATTGATGTCGCAAAATATCACCATCAGAAACTTAACTGTTCGCAACCCCTGGTATGGGCAAAACGGAGATGGGCTCGACCTGGAGTCGTGTAAAAATGTACTGGTGGAGAACAGCTCTTTTGATGTTGGTGATGATGGTATTTGTATCAAGTCAGGTCGCGATGAGCAGGGAAGAAAACGGGCGATGCCTACCGAGAACGTGATCGTCAGAAATTGCGTCGTGTATTCAGCCCATGGTGGTTTCGTTATTGGTAGCGAAATGTCTGGCGGAGCAAGAAATATTTATGTTTCCGATTGTACCTTCATTGGAACTGATATCGGCCTGCGTTTCAAAACAACCCGCGGCCGCGGTGGAGTAGTTGAAAACATCTTCATCAAAAACATCAATATGAAGGATATTCCAGGTGAAGCAATTCTTTTCGACATGTACTATGCAGCGATTGATCCGGTTGCCTTAGCCGGAGAAAAACGTGATGCACCGAAGGTGGTTTTACTTCCGGTAACAGAAGAAACACCCCAATTCAAAAATATCTATATCAGTAATGTTGTTGCAGATGGCGCAGAGAAAGCAATCTTTGTGAGGGGTCTTCCTGAAATGAACATCCACAGCCTTTTCCTTGAGAATATGACCTTGAGAGCAAAAAAAGGTGTAGAGATCGAAGAGGCTAAAAATTTATACTTTAAAAATATTCATGTGATCGCCGAGGACACGAGACCGGTTGTGAATATCGCAAGAAGTTCAGCGTTGACCTTCGACGGGTTAAAGTATAATCAAGGCGCAGAGGTGCTCTTTAATATCACAGGCGAAACTTCTTCGAATATAAACGTTGTTAACACCAAAACTGCCGATGCAAAGACGCCCGCTGAATTTGGCACTGATGTCAATAAAAAGAAAGCACTAAAAATCAGTAAATAACCTATTTACCATTCATGAAAAAAATTTCTGTTATAGCTGTTCTAATCCTGGCATTTAGTTGCCAGGGTTTATTCGTTTCTGCCCAGGGAAAAACTACCAAGCCTGTATCTGAAAGGCTGGCTGCTACTGCCATGGAGCGTTGGAGAGATTCCATGTGGACAGGACGCCCGGCAAAATGGACGTACGATCAGGGGACGGTGATGGAAGGAATTGCTGCTGTATGGAAGAGAACCGGAGATGGAAAGTACTTCGATTTCATTAAAAGAGGAATGGATCTTTTCATTCAGCCAGATGGAAGTATCCGCACTTATAAGCTTGCAGACTACAATATTGATAACGTTAAAAACGGTCGTGCACTTCTTGTTCTGTACAAAGTAACGGGGCAGGAAAAGTATCTAAAAGCAGCACAGTTGCTACGTCAGCAGTTGAGCACGCATCCACGTACCAATGAAGGCGGCTTCTGGCACAAGAAAGTATATCCTTACCAAATGTGGTTGGACGGACTATACATGGGTCAGCCCTTTTATGCAGAGTACGCTGCTATGACGAATGACCATGAAGCCTTCAACGACATTGCACGTCAGTTTATCCTTATGGAAAAGCATTCCGTTCATCCGGCAACAGGATTATTGTATCATGGTTACGATGAGTCTAGACAGCAAAAATGGGCAGATAAGGAAACAGGTCGTTCTCCTCATTTCTGGGGACGGGCGATGGGCTGGTACGGAATGGGATTGGTAGATGCCCTTGAGTATTTCCCTGCTAATCATCCTAAAAGGGATTCTGTAATTGCTATTTTGAACCGTTTTGCAACAGCAGTACAAAAAGTGCAGGATGCTAAGTCTGGAGTTTGGTACGATATTCTTGACAGGCCTACTGGTAAAGGAAATTACCTGGAGTCCTCTGCTTCCAGCATGTTTGTGTATGCTCTCGCCAAAGGAATCCGTTTAGGTTATCTTCCTCAAAGTTATCTTCCGGTTGTTGAAAAAGGCTATCAGGGTTTGCAGAAAGAGTTCATCGAGGTGGTGAATGCGGATAGGGTGAACCTGACTAAAACCGTAAGCGTTTCTGGTCTTGGAGGAAGTCCGTATCGCGACGGCAGCTATGAGTACTATTTAAGCGAGAAAGTGATCACCAACGATCCAAAAGGCGTAGGTGCGTTTATCCTGGCAGCTAATGAAATGGACCTTAGAGCGATGCCAAAACCAGGTCTGGGGAAAACCATCACATTGGATTATTACTTCAACAACGAATACAAAAAGGACCCAACGGGAATTATCTCGCGCTATCACTATACATGGGAAGACAATGCAAACAGCGGGTTTTCCTTACTAGGTAATATCTTTAAGAATGCTGGTGCCAGCTTGAACAGCTTGACTGCAGCTCCAACCGCTGCGAATCTTCAGAATTCGGATATCTATATCATTGTTGATCCGGATACAGAAAAAGAAACAGCAGCTCCAAATTTCATGACTGCTCAGTCTGCTGATGAGCTGTATAAATGGGTGCACAATGGAGGTGTTTTAGTCCTGATGACCAATGATCATACCAACGCCGAGCTGAAGAAGTTTAATACTTTGTCAGAGCGTTTTGGTATTCGGTTTAATGAGGATATGGTTAACGCCGTGAAGAACGATCAGTATGAAACCGGCGCATTCGCAATCCCCAAAAAGCACCCGATTTTCCAGACAGCAAAGAAAGTGTATATCAAAGAAATAAGCACTTTAAACCTTTCTTCACCAGCTAAACCAGCTTTTACTTCAGGTAAAAACGTAATCATGGCCAGTGCACAAGTGGGCAAAGGGACTGTTTTCGCAGTGGGAGATCCATGGTTTTACAATGAGTATGTAGACGGACGGAAGTTGCCGGCGCAGTACGAGAATTTCAAGGCAGCGACAGACTTGGTTTACTGGCTGGTAAATCAGGTTCCTGCCAGGTAATATTAAACATAACACTGCATGATAGTTAGCGCAGTGTTTTTATTAAGAGATTATATAAGTTTGCAAGGTTAGATAGCAGTTATTTATCCTAAACAGTCAATTCTACTCCATTAAATGAAGCAAAAAGTATTAAAGGTTCACCCGGATGATAACGTCTTAGTTGCTTTAACAGATCTGCAACAGGGGGAACTTGTGGCATTTAACGGGGAGCAATACGAGCTGAAGGAAAACATCCCGGCCAAGCATAAGTTCGCACAGGTTGATCTGCCGCAGGGCTCTGAGGTGATTATGTATGGGGTATTAGTTGGAAAAACACAAAGCGATGTTGCAAAAGGTGCATGGCTCTCTACGGCTAATTTGAAGCACGCTGCAAGCAGTTTCACTATTGGTGAGAGAAAAACCTCCTGGACTCCGCCTGATGTCAGCAAATTCGAGTCTAAAGTTTTTTATGGTTACCACCGGTCTGATGGAAGCGTTGGTACTGCCAATTATTGGTTAGTGATCCCGATGGTTTTTTGCGAAAACCGCAACCTGGAAGTTCTGGAAGATGCCCTGGTTGACCAACTGGGTTATCGGAAAGAAAAAGGCTACGCCAAGCAGGCAAAGCAACTTATTGATCTGTACAGGTCTGGAGCAGATGTTAATACGATTCTAAGTGCAGACCTTTCCATTGCTGAAATCCAGCAGGAGAGTAAGCGTTTATTCAAGAACGTCGACGGTGTTAAATTTCTAACGCACAGTGGGGGCTGCGGTGGAACTCAGCAGGATGCCATCGCTTTATGCGCTCTTCTTGCAGGTTACATCACGCATCCGAATGTTGCCGGCGCTACCGTTTTAAGCCTCGGCTGTCAGCATGCGCAAGTGCGTATTCTGGAAGAGGAGATCCGAAAACGCAGTCCTCATTTTGATAAGCCGCTTTATGTGCTGGAGCAACAGAAGATTGGGACCGAGCCTGAACTGATCTCGCTCGCAATAAAACAAACCTTTGCTGGCCTTATTCAGGCTGATCAATGCAAGCGTGAACCGGCTCCATTAAGTAAGCTTTGCATCGGACTGGAGTGTGGAGGATCTGACGGCTTCTCTGGAATCTCTGCTAACCCGGCAATTGGTTATACTTCTGATTTGTTAGTAGCGCTGGGCGGATCGGTAATCCTTGCCGAATTTCCTGAGTTGTGCGGAGTAGAACAAAATATCAGCGATCGATGTATTGATACTGCCACAGCCGAACGCTTTTCTTATCTTATGAAAGTGTATAGTGAGCAAGCGGAGGCAGTAGGTTCTGGATTTGATATGAATCCTTCTCCCGGAAACATTAAAGATGGGTTGATTACAGACGCAATAAAATCAGCTGGCGCGGCTAAAAAAGGCGGCACTTCTCCGGTTATGGATGTGCTTGGTTATCCCGATAAGGTGACTAAACCCGGTTTAAATCTGTTGTGCACTCCCGGAAACGACGTTGAATCTACTACAGCGGAAGTAGCGGCGGGAGCGACAGTGGTGCTGTTTACCACAGGTCTGGGAACGCCAACCGGTAACCCAATTGCTCCGGTAGTCAAGGTCGCAAGTAACACTACCCTGTATCAGCGGATGCATGATATCATCGATCTGAACACAGGAACGATTATCGAGGGTGAGGAAACGATTGAACAGGCTGGAGAGCGTATTCTTGATTACGTGATCAGGGTGGCAAGCGGCGAAGTGGAAGTGAACGCAGTTCGGTTAGAGCAGGATGATTTTATCCCCTGGAAACGTGGGGTTTCATTATAGGAAGATTTATAAACAGACAAATATTTAACGAGGGAAATGAAAAAGTTTTTAGACGAGAATTTCTTATTAAATACCAAAACGGCCCAGCAGCTTTATCACGAGTTTGCGAAGGACATGCCGATTATTGACTACCATAACCATTTGATTCCGGAGCAAATTGCAAAAGACATAACGTTTGAAAACTTAACGCAAGTGTGGCTTTACGGCGACCACTATAAATGGCGTGCAATGCGCACCAACGGTGTGGATGAGAGTTACATCACCGGCAACAAAAGTGATTTTGAAAAATTTGAAAAGTGGGCTGAGACGGTGCCTTACACCCTTCGCAACCCGCTTTACCACTGGACGCATCTGGAGCTTCAGCGCTATTTTGGGGTTACCGATATCCTTGACGGTAAGTCGGCAAGAAAGATCTATGATGAATGTACTTCAAAGCTTCAAACAAAGGAGTATTCGGTTAGGAACTTACTGAAGATGCAGAAAGTTGAATTGGTAGGAACCACAGATGATCCGACTGATTCATTAGAATGGCATAAGGTTATTAATAACGATAACTTTGGTATTACAGCTCGTCCAACTTTCCGTCCTGATAAAGCGATGGCAGCGGAGGATGTAGCAGGTTTAAATGCGTACATTGATAAATTAGAATCTGTAACTAATCTTAGCATTTCTGATTTTGATACGTACCTGTCGGCATTAAAGCAACGCCATGATTTCTTCCATGAAAACGGAGCGAGAATCTCTGACCATGGATTGGAGCAGATATATGCAGAAGATTATACGGATGCAGAAATCAAAGCGATCTTCGGAAAGATCCGTGCTAATCAGGCTTTAACTCAAGAAGAAGTATTGAAATTCAAATCAGCAATGTTAATTTACTTTGCTGTTTGGGATCATGAAAAAGGATGGGTGCAGCAGTTTCACCTTGGGGCTTTGCGCAACAACAATACTCGGATGCTTACTATCCTGGGTCCTGATACAGGTTGGGATTCTATAGGTGACTTTAGCCAGGCTCGTCAGATCTCTAAGTTCCTGAATAAGCTGGATACAGAAGATAAATTGGCGAAGACAATCCTTTACAACCTGAACCCGGCAGATAATGAGTTGATGGCTACCATGGTCGGTAACTTCAATGATGGTTCAGTTGCTGGCAAAGTTCAGTTTGGTTCAGGATGGTGGTTCCTTGATCAAAAAGACGGCATGATCAAACAAATGAATGCCCTTTCGAACATGGGACTTTTAAGTCGCTTTATTGGTATGCTTACCGATTCAAGAAGCTTCTTGTCTTATCCTCGTCACGAGTACTTCAGACGGATCCTTTGTAATCTGTTTGGAGACGATATCGAGAACGGAGAAATTCCTAACGATATCGAGTGGGTAGGAAAAGTGGTGAAGGATATTTGTTACTATAACGCTAAAAATTATATCGGACAGTGATAAGTAAAGTTTTGTGCTTCGGAGAGCTGCTTCTGCGTGTTTCTCCTGCACCCATTGAGGTATCCGAGAAAAATCCGTTCCTGCTATACATGGGAGGGGCGGAGGCTAATACGGCTACCGCTTTGGCAGGATGGAACGTTCCTGTAAAGTATTGCAGCGTTCTACCTGATAACTTCATGTCTGAATATATCATTGATTACCTGGAGTATAGAGGAATTTACACGTCTTCTATACTTCTTTCAGGAGACCGTGTCGGCGTGTATTACCTCGATCGTGGCGCAGACTTGAAAAGCAGTGTGATCTACGACCGCGACCGTTCTTCTTTTTCAGAATTAAAAAGAGGGATGATCGATTGGGATAAGGTCTTTCGCGATGTTTCCTGGTTTAACCTTACGGCGATAAGTCCTGCGTTAAATGCCAATGTAGCCGACGTTTGCCTGGAAGCTCTGGAAGCAGCAAGCAGGAAAAATATTACTACTTCCATCGATTTGAACTACCGCTCCCGTTTGTGGAAGTACGGAAAAGAACCGATAGAAGTGATGCCGTCTTTGGTGCAGCATTGCGATTTGGTAATGGGAAATATCTGGTCGGCGAACAGTCTTTTAGGTACTTCTGTTGATGAAAAGATTCACGAGACGGGAACCAGGGAGGCTTATCTGGAGCATGCTAGAGCGACATCGCTGGAGATCGTGGACAAGTTCCCTAGGTGCAAGTCGGTGGCCAATACCTTCAGGTTTGATAGTGATAGTCAGAATTTGTTGTATTATACCAGCTTATTCACCGGCGGAGAACAGTACAATTCGAAAGAGTTCAGAACTACCGGAGTGATTGATCGCTCGGGTAGTGGTGATTGCTTTATGGCAGGCTTGATCTACGGATTTTATAACAAGCATAATCCACAGGATGTAGTTGATTATGCTACAGCGGCTGCTTTTGGGAAGCTACAGGAGCAGGGCGACGCCACCGATCAGGATGTGTTTACCGTTACAAAGTTGCGGTCGGATAATGTGTAGGGGGATGCAGTACCGGTGATTAGTGCTTGCGTGAGGGATTGAAGCGGAAAGCCCACAGCCGGGAGGAACGATCCGGCGAGGACTTGCAGCGAAAAGCCCGACCCGACCTAAGGAGGGGCACGCCCAAATAAAAATATTGAGTATTAACTTTTTACATAAAATACGATGCTATTAAATAAAACAACCTACACAGGATACAAAAACCGTCCTGAAAAAATCCTTCAGTTTGGCGAAGGAAACTTCCTCCGTGCATTTGTAGACTGGTTTTTCCAGGAGCTGAATAAAAGCGGAAAGTTTGACGGATCGGTAGTGGCTGTACAGCCAATTGCAAACGGTATGGTGAACATGCTGAACGATCAGGATGGTCTTTATACCCTTTACCTGCGCGGATTGAAGGATGGAAAGGCGGAAAGTACGCATGAAACGATGGACGTAATCAGCCGTGGTATCAACCCATACACTGATTTTGCTGCCTATTTGGAGACAGCTGAAAATCCGGAGATGCGTTACGTAATTTCGAATACTACCGAAGCTGGTATTGCGTATGATGAGAACGATGAACCGACTATGACTCCTCCGAACTCATATCCTGCGAAACTTGCAGTTTGGTTGAATCACCGGTACAAAACTTTCAGTGGAGATGCGGCAAAGGGAGTTCATATTATCCCTTGTGAGCTGATTGATAAAAATGCAGATAACCTGAAAAGGATTTTGCTTCAACTGGCAGAGAAATGGCAGTTGGAGGAAGGCTTTGTAAACTGGTTGAATACGGCTTGTACCTTCAGTAATACGCTGGTTGACCGTATCGTTCCTGGTTATCCACGTGAGCGTATCGCTGAAATTACTGAAGAGCTGGGCTATGAGGATAAACAAGTAGTTGAGGCAGAGCCTTTCCACCTGTGGGTAATTGAGGCCTCTGAGTCGTTACAACAGGAGCTACCTTTCCCTTCTCTGGGCTTGGACGTGAAATACGTTCCGGATATGAGCCCTTACCGTACGCGGAAGGTTAGAATTCTGAACGGTGCTCACACTACACTGGTTCCGGTCGCTTATTTGTATGGATTGGATACAGTGAGAGAATCGGTAGAGCATCCGGTGGTTGGTAAGTTCATCAAAGACGCCATCTTCGAAGAGATCATCCCGACTTTAGACTTACCAAAAGAGGAGCTGGAGCAGTTTGCGAACGATGTGATCGAGCGGTTCCGTAACCCTTATATTAAGCACTTGCTGATGAGCATTTCTCTGAACTCATGGTCTAAGTTCGAAACCCGCGTATTGCCTTCGATTACTGAGTACATCAAGAGAAAAGGCAGCGTTCCACAAAAATTAAGCTTCTCATTAGCTGCGACTATTGCTTTCTACAGAGGTAAACGTGGCGAGGAAGCTATTGCTTTAAATGACGATGCTCCATTGTTAGAGCTTTTGAAAACAGCCTGGGCACAATACGACGGTACAGATGAGTCGCTGGAATCAGTTGTATCTACCGTTCTGTCGTTTGAGAAAAATTGGAAGATGGACCTTACTAAAGTAGAAGGTTTGTCTGCTGCAGTAACAAAGCATCTTGCAAGCATTGTAAACAATGGAATGCAGAAAGCAATCGAAACTGTTTAATTATTAACACTATACAGACAGAAGACCTGTATCTTTTAGGTAAATTTGTACGTTAGAGGTACAGGTTTTCTGTTGAAGGAATTGAGATATACATGAAAGAGTTTATTAAAATACATTCGAAGGATAATGTAATTATTGCACTGAAAAGCTTCAGTGTAGGCGATGTGATTGAAGTTGAAGGGAAACGCATTATCGTTATTAGCGACGTTGAACGCGGACACAAGATTGCTACTGAGGATATTGCCAGCGGATCGGATATTATTAAGTATGGTTACCCTATCGGTCATGCTATTGCAGACATCAAGATGGGAGAGCACGTACACGTTCAGAACGTTAAGACTAATTTGAAAGATGTTTTTGATTACTCTTACGAACCTCAATTACTTAGCGAACTTCCTCACGCATTCGAAAACCGCACGTTCAATGGCTACCGCCGTGCGAACGGAGAAGTAGGTATCCGCAACGAGATTTGGATTGTTCCTACAGTAGGTTGTGTGAATGGTATCGCTGAACAAATCATCCGTGAGTTTAAAGCTGAAGAAAACCCAACTGATATCGAAGGAATCGAGGTGTTTAAGCACAGCTATGGTTGCTCTCAGTTGGGAGATGACCACGAGAACACTCGTCAGATTCTGGGAGATATTGCACTGCATCCAAATGCCGGAGGTGTTTTAATCCTTGGCCTAGGTTGCGAGAATAACAAAATTGACGAGTTTGAAGCCTCTTTAGGTAACTACGATAGAAGCCGTATCAAGTTCTTATCAAGTCAGAGTACCTCAGATGAGGTAGAAGATGCGAAAGCATTGCTAAAAGAGATTTACGAAGTAGTTCGTCAGGACAAACGTGAACCGATTCCTGTTGCCGAACTTAAAGTTGGTTTAAAGTGTGGTGGTTCTGATGGTTTGTCTGGTATTACCGCGAATCCGCTGTTAGGTTATTTCTCCGACTGGTTGATTAGCCAGGGAGGAACTACCATCCTGACTGAGGTTCCGGAGATGTTTGGAGCAGAGACTATCTTAATGAGCCGCTGTGTGAACGAAGAAGTTTTTGACAAGACGGTTCACCTGATCAACGACTTTAAACAGTACTTCATTGATCAGAAACAGCCTATTTACGAAAACCCTTCCCCGGGTAATAAAGCGGGTGGTATTACTACCCTTGAGGATAAGTCGCTGGGCTGTACCCAAAAAGGTGGTATTGCAAACGTAGTGGACGTTCTTAAGTATGGCGAGCGGGTGAAAACGAAAGGTTTAAACTTACTTTCAGCACCCGGTAACGACTTAGTTGCTACTACAGCTCTAGGCGCTTCTGGCTGTCATTTGGTATTGTTTACTACAGGGCGTGGTACTCCATTCGGAAGCTTTATCCCAACCCTGAAAATATCAACGAACAATGAGTTGGCTACTAAGAAGCCTCACTGGATCGACTATAATGCTGGACCTCTTGCTGAGGATAAGACTTTTGACGAAGCGTTGAAAGAGTTTGCCAATAAGATTATCAGCATTGCCAATGGTGAGAAAGCACATCACGAGAAGAACGGCTTCCGCGAGATTGCTATCTTCAAAACTGGCGTAACCCTGTAATTTTTTTAAGTTCATAATAATGGAGGAGTATCAGCAATGATGCTCCTTTTTTGTTTTTTGGCTTGCTGGTTTTTCTCCCAGAAAGTGTATTTTTAAGAAATTATCCAGAATGAAATCACTCCTTTTCCTGAACCTTGGAACTCCAGAGCTCGTGTTGATCCTTTTCCTGGGAGTTCTACCTTTAACGCTCATGGTGATAGCCTTCGTAGATATTGTGCGTTCGAGCTTTAAGGACTCGGCAACGAAGGTTGTTTGGGCCTTGATTGTATTGCTAATGCCCGTGCTGGGAGCGCTGCTGTATTTTGTGATTGGACGGACAGGGAAAATACAACGAGCCTAGGTTCGTAGATTGTCTGCAATTCGTGCTTTTATTTCAAATCCTTATCACTATATATGAAAAGTCTTACCTTTCTTTCTATTTCAACGACTGTTCTTATTTGTGTTAGTATGTCTTTTGCGGCTTTTTGTCAGTCCACGGAAGTTAACGCAGAAAAGGACCGGTACATTCAGTTTGAGACCGGCTTCTTGGCCGACAGTTACAATTCGATTGGTGTACGTACCTTTTTTGAGTATCAAAAAAATAGCTCCGCTAAGCGGCGGTTCGGCATCTCCTATGATCACTCACGTCATTTAGGCGCTTGGGGCTTACACCGCGAAGTTGATATTCCTACCAATCTCAGCATGCTCAGCTTCAATTACTATTTCGTTAAACCTCTGGTAAAGCAGCAACTACAGTTGGAGACTGGAATAGGTGCTGGTGCCGTACATGCCTATTGGGATAATCACAACAACTACTTTGGGGCTGCCTTAAATGTTAGTATTTCTCTGGATGTACGAATGGGTGATAGGCTGTACTTGCGATTTTCGCCACTTTTAGTCACCAACAGGGCGTATTTTGGGTTGGTTAATAATGAGGAGAAGAAGTCCGTGAACGTTTTTACAGGATTGCCCTTAGGATTGAAGTTCAAACTGTAGGAATCGTGAAAATATTTTTCGTTTAACTTCAAACGATTGTTATTTTTACTCTAATAACCTTACTGAAACCTTTAAGCAATATGAACAAACGGCAGCAAAACCACCTAAAGATGTTCCGGGCTATCGCTAGTGTATTCAATAGTTCGGAGTCAAGTTGGAGACATCTGGAACCTGTACAAGAATCTTACACTGAATTTAAAACAGCTTTACAGATTTTAGAGCGAAATGCGCAGCATGAACAGAGCAGTACTCAAACGCCACTTGCGCCAGTTTATCTTCAAAGTGTTTTCGGGCTGTGTAGAGAGAGTGTTGAAATATTGGATGATTTAGTAAAGGGCCTGGTAGACGACCTTCAGTTTAAAGAAGACTATAAGCGGGTAAGAAGAAGACAAGAGAGGGGGACGCTAAAAGGAGAACTACAATAGTCAGACCCTACCCTGTTCGATAATGCAAATGCAAGACCTATAGAAATAGTGCTCTATAGGTCTGTTAACACTATTTCTTAATTTTTACTACCAATTTCTTGATCATTCCCTCACCTATTTGTGGCGCGTGAACGTCTTCAGGGAAGTAGACTGCAAATTCGCCGAATTGAAGGTCGAAGTACATACCTGGTTTGTCATTCCAGAAAATAACATCTTTTTCAGCGTTATATTCTGCAACAGGGCTTGTTACATTTTTGCGGGATGACCAGCCCATTGTTTCTCTTGGGGACAAAGCTACTTGAATATCCATCCATTCGTTATGGCACTCGAACTTCGCAGCTTCAGCGGTGTATCCTTCTTTCTCTGAAACAGCAGCTTTGAGACCTTCTGCTATTTCGTATTTCCCAACTTCTATCGTCGACAAGTCCTGGCTTTTTAACCACTCAAAGGCTTGCTTGAACAGCGGGTGAACGCCGTAGTATTTCTCAGCATTCTCTAAGGAATCAATAATCATTATTTTAAGTTTAAGAGGTTTATAATGAAAAAATCCGTTCCGGGATTATTCCCGGAACGGATTCCTGTTTATATTTTTCCGAATTCGGACATCCGAGGTTCGGTTAATTAGCGTTGTACACGACCTGAAGCATCACCTTTCATCAAAGTTTCAACTTCGGCTTTAGTTGCATGATTTAAGTCACCTGGGATGGTGTGTTTCAATGCAGAAGCAGCAACACCAAATTCAGCAGCATCACCCATTGACATGTTGGTTGCTAATCCATAGATGAAACCAGAAGCGAATGAGTCACCAGAACCTACACGATCAACGATACGAACTTCGTACTGCTTAGTGTGGTAGAACTCATTTCCATCGTATACCAATGCAGACCATCCGTTATCAGATGCACTGTGGCTCTCGCGCAATGTAGAAGCGATGTATTTGAATCCAAATTTCTCTTTCATTTGTTTGAATACTGATTTGTATCCATCAAGGTTCAATTCGCCTTTAGTGATATCAGTACCTTCACTCTTGAAACCTAAAGTAGTTTCAGCGTCTTCTTCGTTACCGATACACACGTCAACATACTGGCAAAGTTCTGTCATTACCTGACGCGCTTTTTCTTTGCTCCAAAGCTTTTTGCGGTAGTTCAAGTCGATACTAGTAGTAATGCCTTTTGCTTTAGCAGCTTTTAACGCTTCTAATGTAAGAGCAGCAGCCTTGTCGCTAAGAGCAGGAGTGATACCAGTTGTATGGAACCAATCAGCACCCTCGAAAATAGCATCCCAGTTAAATTCAGAAGCATCAACTTCAGCGATAGCAGCATCAGCACGGTCATAAATAACCTGAGAAGCTCTTGCAGACGCACCAGTTTCAAGGAAGTATATACCTAATCTTTTTCCGCCTCTTGCCACATACTGAGTATCTACTCCATAGCGACGAAGGTGGTTGATAGCTGATTGTCCAATTGCATTATCAGGAACTTTAGAAACGAATACACCCTGTAAACCATAATTGGTTACAGCGGCAGCTACGTTTGCTTCTCCACCACCGTAAGTTACATCAAAACTATCGGCCTGTACAAAACGCTCGAATCCTGGAGTTGATAATCTCAACATGATTTCTCCAAGGGTTACTACTTTTTTAGACATTGTTTATAGACTTATTTAATTTTAAAAGAGGTTTAATTAAAAATTCTATTATAAGAACTGGGCAAAAGTACATTAAAGTTAGAGAGATAGTGTATCTCAAATAAAAAAAATACCGGGAACGTTTGCGTAAATTTTTTAATACTTCTAAGGTGATTGTGATTACGTTTAAGGGGAAAGCGCGGTGATTTTATCATAAAATTTCTACATTAGTCCCAAATTGTAAATCATCTAAAATTTTCATTAAAAATAGTATGAGCAAAAAAGCAGAAGTTTTAAAAGTTATTACTGAACAGGGAATACTTCCATTGTACTTCAATAAAGATGCCCAAACAAGTGTGGATTTGTTAAAGGCTCTGTACAAAGCTGGTATCAGAAGTGTAGAATATACGAATCGTGGGGAGGCTGCTCTGGCAAACTTTGCTAAAATGCGTGAAGTGATCGATGCAGAAATGCCAGGTATGTATCTTGGTGTTGGTACAATCAAAGACGCTGCTTCTGCTGAAGCTTTTGTTAACGCTGGTGCAGATTATATTATCAGTCCCGGACTGGTAGAGGATGTTGCAGAATGGGCTGAAGCAAGAGAAATCCTTTGGGTTCCTGGCTGTATGACTCCTTCAGAGATTATTAAAGCTGAGAAGCTGGGAGCAAAATTCGTTAAACTTTTCCCTGGAAACATTTTAGGTCCAAGCTTCCTGTCAGGAATCAAGGCGCTGTTCCCGAACCTTCTTTTCATGCCTACTGGCGGTGTAGATACAACTAAAGAAAATATTTCAGGCTGGTTCAAGGCTGGTGTTTGCGCCGTTGGAATGGGAAGCAACCTGGTTACTAAAGACATAATGGAAAACAAGCAGTATGATTTACTAACAGAGAATACTGTAAAAGTTATGGAAGTAATCAAATCCTGTAAATAACAGGATTATAAACCTATAATTAATCGAAATGGAAACAAACAAACCAAGCAATTACAGGTGGACCATCTGCGGTCTATTGTTTTTTGCTACTACTATTAATTACCTGGACAGACAGGTGCTTTCACTGACGTGGAAGGACTACCTCGTTCCCGAGTTCCACTGGACAGACAGTGACTATGGAACGATTACCGCGCTGTTTTCGATTTTCTATGCAGGATCGATGCTGATTGCCGGTAGGTTCGTAGACTGGCTGGACACGAAGAAAGGGTTCTTGTGGGCGATAGGTGTCTGGTCTCTGGGTGCCTGTATGCATGCTTATTGCGGTATTGCTACATCCGGAATTCTTACGGGAAACTGGCTTGTAGGCTTTGAAGGCGCAAAAGAATCACTGGAAACAGTCGATAACGTGGGTATGGTTCTTTCCACAAGTGTTACACTCTTTATAATTGCCCGTTTTGTTCTTGCACTTGGGGAGGCTGGAAACTTCCCGGCTGCTATTAAAGCAACTGCAGAGTACTTTCCAAAGAAAGACCGTGCTTTGGCAACCAGTATCTTTAATGCTGGTGCAACAGTAGGAGCGCTTGCAGCACCCGTTACCATTCCATTCATTGCAGCTGCGTATGGTTGGGAGATGGCTTTTATTATCATCGGGGCCCTTGGTTTTGTGTGGATGGGATTCTGGATCTTTGTTTATAACAAGCCAGAAGTACATCCGAAAGTTAACAAGGCAGAGCTGGCTTACATTCAGCAGGACGTCGCTGTACACGGACAAATCTCTGAGCCTGTAACTGCTGCAACACCTGGTAGAAAATTATCCTTTGCCGATTGCTTGAAGTACAAACAAACCTGGGCTTTCGCTTTTGGTAAGTTTATGACCGATGGCGTGTGGTGGTTCTTCCTGTTCTGGACGCCTGCCTACCTTGCAGATATTTACGACATGGACTCTACAGAAAGTGCTTTGCCTCTATTTGTGTTGTACATGATCACCCTGCTGTCGATTATTGGAGGTTGGCTGCCAACATATTTCGTAGATAAGAAGAACATGAATCCGTATGCCGGCCGGATGCGGGCGATGTTGATTTTCGCATTTTTTCCTTTGCTTGCGCTATTGGCTCAGCCTTTGGGGCAAACAACCTTCTGGCTGCCAGTACTTATCATCGGTATTGCTGGTGCAGCTCACCAATCATGGTCAGCTAATATTTTCTCCACGGTAGGTGATATGTTTCCTAAGCAAGCCATCGCAACCGTAACCGGTATTGGCGGTATGGCAGGTGGTGTAGGATCGTTCCTTATCAATAAAGGTTCTGGCGTGCTGTTCACCCATGCTGATGTTACACAAATGCAGTTTATGGGTTTCCAGGGTAAAGAAGCAGGTTACTTTATCGTTTTCTCCATCTGTGCTGTCGCCTATTTGATTGCATGGTTTGTGATGAAATCACTGGTTCCGAAATATGAACCGATCGAGCTCTAATTGCAAGATTAAGATTTGAAAAAAGGGACGGGTAACCGTCCCTTTTTTCATTAGAACCGGGCTTAATAATTGACGCTCACATGATCGAAACAACTTTTGCCTTTGGCTCAAAAGTGTAAGTTTGTGAAGTATTAATGTCACAAAGATGTTATGGAGCACTTTGTTGACGCATTACCTAACACTAAATTTTTTGAATTGGAAACAATGCTAGACCTGCAATCGATTTTCGTAGAAGAAAGTCAGATTCCCACAGAATTTCTCCTTGAGGAAGTTCACCAGAAAGAGTATCTAAGCAATGGTGAAATGAAAAAGTGGGATGGTGAGACCCATCCTGTTTACTCGCCGGTATGTGTAAAAACTGCTGATGGATATAAACGGAAGCTAATAGGAACCTATCCTATCTGTACCCAAGCGGAGGCTATGGAAGCTTTAGATGCTGCGGTTACTGCCTATGACAACGGTCGGGGTAAATGGCCTACGATGAGTGTGCAAGATAGGATTAGCTGTGTGGAGGCCTTCACTAAAAAGATGCTTGAGCAAAAAGACATCGTGGTGAAGCTGATCATGTGGGAAATTGGTAAGTCGTATGCCGATTCAGTAAAAGAGTTTGACAGGACTGTAGAATATATTTACGCAACAATTGACGCGTTAAAAGATGTAGACCGGCAGTCGTCGCGCTTCGAGATAGAGCAAGGTATCGTAGCTCAAATCCGCCGTTCGCCCCTGGGAGTAGTGCTTTGTATGGGACCTTTCAATTACCCCTTGAATGAAACCTTCACTACCCTGATTCCTGCGCTAATAATGGGCAATACTCTGTTATTTAAACCGCCTAAGCATGGCACTTTATTGCACTATCCTTTATTGAGCGCATTTAGAGAATGCTTTCCTGCCGGTGTAGTGAATACGATTTATGGCCGGGGACATAATATAGTTCCGGCATTGATGCAGTCTGGTAAGATCAATGTACTCACTCTGATTGGCTCAAGTAAGGTAGCCGATCAGCTTAAAAAGCTACATCCGAAAGTAAACCGGCTTAGGGCAATTTTAGGTCTTGACGCTAAAAATGCTGCTATTATATCAGACAAGGCTGATTTAAAATTAGCGGTAAGCGAGACTGTACTTGGCTCGCTTTCCTTTAACGGTCAGCGTTGTACCGCCTTGAAAATTATCTTCGTTCACAGGAACGTCGTTGATCAATTCCTGCAGCTCCTTTCTGAGGAAGTAGCGAAGTTAAAATACGGGATGCCCTGGGAGAAAGGAGTTGCATTAACCCCCCTGCCTGAGCCTCACAAGCCAGCCTACCTAAAAGAGGTGATCGATGATGCTATTGCTCACGGAGCAAAAGTTGTAAACGAAAACGGGGGGCAATCTTTCGAGTCATTTGTTTATCCTGCCGTGCTTTATCCGGTAAATGAAAAGATGAAGATCTATAGGGAGGAGCAGTTTGGGCCTGTAATTCCGGTAGTTCCTTTCTCAGACTTGGAAGAGCCTATTGAGTATTTGATTGAGTCGACCCATGGACAACAGGTAAGCATTTTCAGCAATGACCCGGATGAACTCGCGTCGTTGATCGATCCCCTGGTTAACCAGGTGAGTCGGGTAAACATAAACTGCCAATGTCAGCGTGGTCCCGATACTTTTCCTTTTACGGGAAGAAAAGACAGCGCAGAAGGAACGCTTTCTGTAGTGGATGCTTTACGTTCCTTTTCCATCAGGTCGCTTGTGGCTACAAAGCTTAATGAGAATAACAAGAACTTGCTTAACGAGATTGTTGCTAACCAAGATTCCAACTTCCTGAGTACTAAATTTATCTTTTAAATACTTCAAGTTTTTTTAAAACCAGAAGCCTCCGTATGGGGGCTTTTTTTGTATCTGCTATGTGATCGCCCTAAACATACCAAACCAAAGCGCAAAGCTTTATAAGCCTCCTCGCTTTGATTCTGTAATAATCTAGTGACAAGGCAATATTTGTTGCTGTTAGTAGGACGGTGCAGGTTGCTGATTTAAAAGCGAAAAGCTAGGTTCGTAATTACCAATTATACCTATTGCCCGCAAGGCACCTGAAATCCTTGATTAACCAAATCTAGACATATGAAAGTTTCTACGTCCATCTTTAAACCAAAACTGTGGCTCTGCCTTGTCGCCTTACTAGGTTTGTCTCTAGAAAAAACCAGCAGTCAAACCTTGGCATTTCCAGGAGCACAAGGCTTCGGTCGCTATGCAAAAGGCGCCCGGGGGGCAACAACGAGGGAAGTCTATATTGTGACGAATTTGAATGATAGCGGTACAGGATCTTTCCGCGATGCGGTAAGCAAGCCGGGAAGATTTGTAGTTTTCGCTGTTGGCGGAATTGTAAATCTTTCTTCAGATGTTGTTGTTTCTCCAAACGTGACTATTGCAGGGCAAACAGCACCCGGCGACGGAATCGTCTTTTTCAATAAAAGAGTTACGTTCACTGGTGCTAATGATGTCATTTGTCGTTATCTCCGCATTCGGCTGGGCGCCACAAATAACTCCGGGAAGGACGCCTCTGGCCTCGCTAATGGTGCAAATATGATTTTTGACCATATGTCTTTTACCTGGGCGATGGATGAAGTATTCTCTATTAACTGGGATAGCAAAGGCACCTCTCCTGATAATATCACTATCCAGAATTCTATCATCGGGCAGGGGCTCCATCGGGAGAACCACTCTGCGGGTGGTCTGATTCAAACTCCTGATGGTGGTAAAGTAAGTTTATTGCAAAACTTATATATCAGTAACAAAACTCGTAACCCTAAGGTGAAAGGAGTTAACGAGTTTGTGAACAACGTCGTTTACAACTGGGGTAACGGTAACCGATTAGGCGATAACCTCAATTATGGATGGCAGGGCGACGCCTATATTATGGGAGGCTCTTCAGGGGTTTCAGAGGTAAATGTCATAAACAACTATTTTGTTGGCGGACCACTTACGCCTCCAAATAAAACCACACCTTTCTCACGTGGAACGGGAACTTTCAACATCCACGGCTCGGGTAATTTCTATGATAATAATAAAAATGGAGTACTGGACGGTGCGGAGGTTCCTTTTGACTCTATAGGATATCCGGGCATTTCAGGCAGCGCCTTCAAAAATCAACCTTTTGCATATCCAGCTGCAAATCCGGGTATGTCAGCTGCTCAGGCCTATCAATACGTAATTAACCACGTCGGCGCAAATTACCCCCGGCGGGATCAGGTGGATGCCTTTTTAGTGGATGAAGTAGAATCGAGGGGGACAAAAGGACATTATGTATATCGGGAAACTGATTTACCACTCTCTAATGGAGGTTTAGGCGATGTTTTTGGAGGCCCGGCACCGCTGGATACAGATAAAGACGGAATGCCGGATGCATGGGAAGACGCCAATGGCTTAAATAAGAATGATAAAGCCGACGCTACTGCTTTCAGTGCTGTTAGTCCTGACTATCTCAATATAGAAGTCTATATTAATTCTTTGATTGATACTCCGCCTCCTGCATTTATCAAGCCTCCATCAAATGTCACCTTAGCTGCAAGCTCTCGAGAGTTGCCTTCACCTGCAAGCAAGGTGGTTATAAGCTGGAAGGATAATTCAGCAGACGAGGAGTATTTTATTCTAGAAAGATCCGCCGACGGAACAACTTATACAGATATCGCTCATCCTGCAGCCAATGCAACTTCGTACACAGATAGCGTTAGCCTGCAACCGAACAGGATGTATTACTATCGATTAAAGTCTATAAATGGGACTAATTCTTCCGCTTATAGTGCTGCGGTTTCAATAACAACTCCTCCCATACCAACAGCTCCGGCGCCGGCTTCGAAACCGACTCCTGCAAATGGCGAGCAATACGCCACCCCAACTGCAGGGAAGGTAACTTTGAGATGGTCTGGAAGTACAAACACTATCACCTACACTGTTTATGCAGGTACTGACACTGCTAACATGGTGAAGCAGGCGGATGTGGCATACACTGCTAGTCCTTCTTTCCAGCTCGCGGTCAATGATAGTACCCGGTATTTTTGGAGAGTGGACGCTTTGAACAATAAGGGAATTGCAACCGGGCCTGTTTGGACATTCAGGACTTCTCCGGTTATTCCAGTCGGTTTGGTAGGACATTGGGCTTTCGACGAGTCTATCGAAAATGAAACGGCCGTTATTGACTCAAGCCTTTATGAAAATCACGGTATTCTTGGCTTAGATGCCGACGATGAGGGTATCCGGATTAAAGGTAAGCTGAAGAATGGCCTTGATTTCGCCACTGCAAGTACGGATATGTATGTGGTGAAAATCCCTAACGAGGATCAGCTTCACCTGGATAAAAACTCATTCTCTTTATCGTTCTGGATGAAAGCAAATCCTTCTTTACTGCCGCCAGATAACAATTCCAGTTCGTACCTGCTGTGCAAAGGATCCATTACGCGAAACGCTAACACTGGAGCTACCGGGAAGCGCTTTGATATCGAATTTAAAAATAAGCAGATCCGCTTTGCCCTCGACGACGATAACGATGCCAATGGTGGAGGTAAAGACGAACTACAAGCGAACGGTGCTCCCTTTTTTACAGGGAACTGGGTGCACGTAGTGGCAATTCGGGATGTAGAAGCGAAAAGACTAAGGATTTATATGAATGGTGCTTTATATGCCACCAGTAATATAACAAGATCAAATGCGGGTATTGGAGAGGCAAGTGCCTTAATTCTTGGGAACATTGGTGAGCTTGAATTCCTCGCAACAACCAACAAGCCTGCTCCCTATAAGGGTATGCTCGATGAGATAAGAATTTATAACAAAGTGCTGTCTGCTGCAGAGATCACGGCACTGGCCTCAGTGAAAAATACGCAAACGATCAACTTCGCTTCTTTACCGGCCAAGCAGGTCGATGATGCTGACTTCGCTCCTGGTGCTACAGCGAGTTCCGGTCTTCCGGTAACTTACACTAGCTCGGATACAACTGTGGCCACCATCGCCGGGGATAAGATCCGGATTATTGCTGCTGGCACCTCGGTTATCACAGCCTCTCAAGCAGGTGACGGTTCTTACCATGCTGCTAAGCCGGTAAGCCAGACCTTGATCGTAGAGAAGAAGAATCAGACGATCACCTTTAGCAGTATTGGTGAAAAAACTTTAGGAGAGCCGGATTTCCAAATTTCAGCAACAGCAAGCTCTGGGCTTCCTGTAGTGTTTCATAGTTCTGATTCAACCGTAGCGACTGTGACCAATGGTCTGGTTCAGTTGCTGAAAAAGGGTGTTACTACAATTACAGCTAGCCAACCGGGGAATGATGTATACGGTGCTGCTCCTTCTGTTAGTCATATTCTTGTTGTAGTTGCTGATACCATTCCACCTTCGGTTCCAACAAATCTGGCTGGAATAGCAACAGATTCTACAGTTACTTTAACCTGGAGTGCATCTAACGATAATATAAAAGTCCTGGGTTACAAAATATTGCAAGACGGCACAGAAGCGTATGTTTTACCAGAATCCAGCAACTCCCTGAAAATTGCTGGTCTGAGTGCTTCTCAGAGGTACGAATTCAGGGTAAGTGCTTTTGATAAGGCAGGAAATGTATCGGAAGCAGCTATTTTATCAATTACCACCCCCGATACCCAGGCACCTACTGCTCCTTCGATGCTGACGGAAAATAAGACAAATAAGCACAAAGTGGAGTTGAACTGGATTGCGGCAACGGATAATGTAGGAGTATCCAGTTACATTGTTTATCGGAACGGCGAGCAACTCAGTTCCTCTCCCGTAACAGGAACGAGCTACTTAGCTGAAAGACCTATTGGCAGGAATGTTTATGAGTTCACAATTAAGGCAATGGATGAAGCCGGCAACTTGTCGATTAGTAGCAATGCAGTTCAGGTAGGCAACGGAAAAGCAGGTGAAAAATGGATGACTGCAAGTTCAGCATCTGACTTTTTTGTTAATCGCGCCCTAGAGGATGTAATGATCTATCCAAACCCCTCAGCCGGTAACTTCAAGGTTCAGCTTGGAAGTTCCGAAAATGGAAATGTTAATATTTCGGTTTTCAATGCCAGCGGAGTTTTGGTGAAGTCTGTAAGTGATAAAAAAGAGGGGGCATTTGTTAAAGATTTGCAGATGCAAGGACTTCCTGCAGGGGTGTATTACGTAAGGGTGAACCTGAATTCTTTTAGCAGTTCGAAAACTATCATTATTCAGTAGATTTATTGAATCGAAAAGAGGCGCTTCAAAAGCGCCTCTTCTTTTTAAGTATTATATAGACCTAGCGATACCTAGCTCCAACCCTCGTAGCTCGGCGAGTCCCCGCAATCTTCCAATGGCGGAGTAGCCAGGATAAGTTGTTTTTTGAAGGTCGTCCAGCATTTGATGTCCGTGATCCGGCCGCATCGGGATTCCTTGATTTTTTCTTCGCATCAATAAAACAACTTCTTTTACTACCTGGTACATATCCGCATTCCCCTCCAGATGGTTTGCCTCAAAGAAGTTCCCTTCCTCATCACGCTGTGTGCTTCTTAAGTGAAGGAAATGGATGTGGTCGCCTAATCTGCGGACCATTCCTGGTAAATCGTTATCAGGTCGCGCTCCATAGGAACCTGTGCAAAAACAAAGTCCATTAGCTGGAGAGGGAGCCGCTTCCAAAAGTTCCTTTGCGTCCTGCTCGGTGCTTACAATCCTGGGCAAGCCTAGAATAGGGTAGGGAGGGTCGTCCGGATGTATAGCCAGTTTTATTCCCTCTTCTTCAGCAACCGGCACTATTTGTTGCAAGAAATAGAACAGGTGGTTTTTTAGTTTCCCACGATCTATGTCTTCATAGGTCTTTAAGGCTGCGTGCACTTCCTGCTCGGTGAAACGTTCATCGCTTCCCGGCAAGCCTTGCAGGCAGGTTTGGTAAAGGCTCTCTTTATCTTCGGCTGACATGGCTTCAAAGCGCTGTTTTGCCTTTGCCACTTCTTCTTTTGTATAGTCCTTTTCCGCGTTGGGCCGCTGAAGAAGGAACAGGTCAAAAGCAATAAATGCCGCTTTCTCAAATCGGAGTGCTTTACTACCATCGGGCATAGTATAAGAAAGATCAGTGCGCATCCAATCGAGGATTGGCATAAAATTGTACGTGACTACCTTCAGTCCGCACTTCGCTACGTTCCTCAAACTAATTTTGTAGTTTTCAATGAATTTTTTATAGTCCCCTTTTTGCTTTTTGATATCTTCATGCACAGGAAGACTCTCTATAACTGTCCAGCTCAGTCCCGCAGCTTCGATAATTTCCTTGCGCTTTTGTATTTCTTCAACAGGCCATACTTCGCCTACCGGAATCTGGTGTAAGGCTGTTACCACCCCAGTACATCCAGCCTGTTTAATATCAGAAAGACTTACAGGGTCGTTTGGCCCGTACCATCTCATTGTTTCTTCCATTTTCATAAACTATTGTTATCGATTAAGTAATAGAGGTTCTTCGATGCCGCTACCTAGACACCTTCACATTGTACAAATATTACACGAAAGATCACAATCGATCGCATCATTTTTTTAGTGTATTTTATACACTAAACCGTAAAAATAAATTTTTCAGAAAAAAGTTATGCAATCGGTTGCAATTTTTTAGGGAATTACTATTTTTGCTTTAACCAACTAATTAACCAATACAAGCTAACTAACAATCAGTAAAAAGAGAACCTCTTTCAGTCACCGCTTAGCAATGCAAACGTTGGCATAAAAAGGGAACAGCTATCAAAACCAATAAAACAGAAATCATATGCAAAATCTCTTTCAGTACCGGTTAAGTCCTCGAGTCCTAATCGAATGTTGCATGAAAATTAAACCTACTAACTAAACAGATTACAAACCTTTAACTCATTATGAAAAGAATTAGACTATTGAAATTAACGGGAGGGATGCTGCTCTTGCTTGTTCTTCCCTTACTTACGTTTGCGCAGAACGTAGTTGTTACAGGTAGGGTAGTGGATGAGAAGGGAGAGCCACTTCCTGGAAGCAGTGTGAAGGGGGTAGCATCTAACGTAAGCACTTCCACCGACGTTAGTGGTGCTTTTCGCTTGTCGGTGCCGGCAAGTGAGACTGCGGTAGTAGCCACCTTCATTGGCTACCAGCAGAAGCGGGTTTCGATCGCGGGTAATAAAACAAATATCACCATCAGTTTAAGTCCTGAGTCTCAAAGCCTGAACGAGGTCGTGGTGATCGGGTACGGAACCCAGCGCGCAGAAGCGGTGACAGGTTCAGTTGCCTCCATTCGTGGAGAAGCGCTCCGGGAAGTACCTTCCGCTAATATCTCCCAAGCTTTGCAGGGACGCTTACCTGGGGTGGAGATGTCTCAAAGTTCAAGCCGTCCGGGAGCAGCGATGCAAATTCGTATTCGTGGAACTCGTTCTATCACAGCTGGTCCCGGTGCCGGTCAAAATGACCCGCTTGTGGTGCTGGATGGTATTCCGTTCGCCGGTAATATTGGTGATATCAACCCTAACGATATCAGGAGCATCGATATCTTGAAAGATGCCTCAGCCACTGCAATCTATGGTTCGCGAGGGGCTAATGGGGTTATTTTAGTAACTACAAATAGAGGTCAGGTAGGTCAAAAGGCACAGGTGAGCTACAATAGCTTTGTAGGTCCTAAAACTATCTTCTCGAAATATCCGATGATGAACGGTCCAGAATTCGTCGCTTTCCGTAAAGCGGCAAATATGTTCACTAATTCGCTGGACGAAGCAGATGACGTAAACACGGACTGGCAAGACATGCTTTACCAGACCGGTATGACTCAAAGTCATGACGTTGGTGTTTCAGGAGGAACTGAGCAAGGAAGTTATAACTTCAGTATGGGTTATTTTGAGGATGAAGGAGTCATCCCTACCCAGCAATATAACAGGTACTCCGTTCGCGGTTCACTTGACCAGGGCGTGGGCAAGCACATACGACTGGGCTTTGTGACGAATAACAACTTCAACACATCGCAGGGAAACAACGTCGGCCTTTATAATATTCTTGCAGCTTCTCCTATTGCAAATCCTTACAATTCCGATGGAACTTTAAAAAGAACATTTAGGGCTGGTGGAGACGAATACTGGATTTATACTAAAGATGTGGTAGAAGACCTAAGTGATAAATGGTTGGATGAGACCAGAGCGTTCGGAACTTATAATACGCTCTACGGAGAAGTTAAAATTCCGGGTGTAGATGGTTTGAAGTATCGCGCTAATCTTGGTCTTAACTACCGGTCTAGTAACGGTGGTACTTTCACAGGACAGGGAATTAATAATGTTAACCCCACTGCTGTTTCAAATGCTAGCGTACGTAGCGCTAACACTCTTGATTGGACGATCGAAAATATCCTTTCTTACGACCGGACTTTTGCAGAAAAACATGAAGTAAACGCGATCGCCCTATATTCTGCCGCTGAAAACCGGTACACACAAAACCGCGCCACCGCTCAAAATCTTCCTAACGAAGCTTTTCAATATTACAACTTTGGGTCAGCTTTAGGCGAGGTTACCTTTCCAAATAATGACCAAATTTATAATGAGTCGGGCCTTCTTTCGTGGATGGGTCGTGTAATGTATTCATACGACAATCGCTATATGCTCTCGGCTACCTTGCGTTCTGACGGATCTTCGAGACTAGCGCCAGGACATAAGTGGCACACCTATCCAGCAATATCGGCAGGATGGAGCATCGGGCGGGAGGCCTTTATGAAAAACGTCACTTTTGTAGATAATCTCAAACTCCGCGTTGGATTCGGTCAGACATCCAACCAAGCAGTTGCGCCTTACTCTACACTAGGGCTCTTAAGACCTAGGAATTATAACTTTGGCGATACCTTCTCTACTGGTTATTATGTAGAAAATCTACCTAATCCGAGCTTGGGCTGGGAGTTTTCCAAAACCTGGAATTATGGGTTGGATTTCGGAATCATTAACAACCGCCTAAGTGGTACAATTGAGTACTATACCACGAAAACTGAAGATATCTTATTGGGAGAGCCTCTTCCTCGTACTTCAGGTGTAACGTCGGGTATTACAAGGAACGTAGCTTCAACCTCTAATAAAGGTTTTGAACTTTCTCTGAACGGTGTGATTCTGGAAAATGCAAAAGGATGGAGATGGGAAGCTGGGGTGAACTTCTATACTAACGAAAATAGAATTCTGTCACTTACTTCCGGCTCTACCAGGGATGAGGCTAATTGGTGGTTTGTAGGTCATCCGCTAAATGTGATTTATGACTATGAGAAAATCGGTCTCTGGCAGGAAGGCGATCCTCATATGAGCATTTTACAACCAGGCAATCCAGCACAGGTTCTAGGTTCTATAAAAGTAAAGTATACTGGAGACTATGATGCTAATGGTGTTCCTGTAAGGGCAATAGGTCCGGCAGATAGGCAAATTATTGACGCTGATCCTGATTTTCAGGGAGGTTTGAATACCAGGATATCTTACAAAGGATTCGATTTATCAGCTGTTGGTGCATTTAGAAGCGGTGGTATCCTCGTAAGTACACTTTATTCATCTGCTGGTTACTTGAATATGAATACCGGACGTAGGAATAACGTGAAAGTAGACTATTGGACACCTGAAAACAGAGATGCTAAATATCCAAGACCAGGTAGTTTAATTAGCTCAGACAATCCAAACTACGGTAGTACGCTGGGTTATTTTGATGCCTCATACTTAAAGATTCGTACACTTTCTCTTGGTTATAACCTGCAAAATGCTGGGTGGGTGAAAAGAGCGGGTATTGACAGATTGCGCGTTTATGTTACAGCTCAAAATCCGTTTGTGTTGTTCTCTCCTTACTACAAAGAGTCAGGTATGGACCCTGAAACGAACTCGTACGCAAATGAGAATGTTGCAACAAATAACGTAGGTCCGTCACGTCTGTTAACCATTGGTACCAACTCGCCATCTACCCGCACCTATTTATTAGGTCTTAATCTCACATTTTAACGACGATAAACATGAAAAGTATAAATATTAAAACTGTTGTAGGAGCAGCGCTACTTTCGGTGTTGTCTGTAGGGTGCTCTGATATACTGGAAGAACAACCTCGCAGTCTTCATGAACCTAGTTTTTTCTCCACTCCAACGGGCGTTCAAGGAGGAATATCAGCGCTTTATTCCAGTTTAAGAAATATATATGGAAATGGTTACTACCTGAACGCGGTTCAAACAGGTACAGATGAAGCTACCTGGGGACAAGGAGCAGATGCTAACTTTAAAGTACTCGATTATTCAAATCAGGGTGAACTTAACTCTACTTCAAGCCGTTCTGATGTGCTTTGGAACGAGGCTTTTCCGGCCATTAATACAGCTAGTGGAATCATAGAAAATGGAGCCGGGGCTGGAGCTTCAACTGCCCTTATTGCAGAAGCAAGGTTTTTTCGCGCATTTTATTATTTTCAGCTGGTTCAGACTTTTGGAGGCGTTCCATTAGACTTAGGATCTGGAGAACTGAAGTTCAATACTAACCCGAAGCGAACTTCTGCTAGAAACACAGTGCCTGAAGTATATACTAAAGCTGTTTTTCCTGATCTTCTGCAAGCTGTTAACGAGCTGCCCGATGCCCCACGTTTAACAGGTGCAGTTACCAAAACAGTTGCAAGGCTGTTTTTATCGAAAGCTTATCTCACGTACGGATGGTGGTTGCAAAACCCGAACAATATTCCAACTTACCCACAGGCTAACAGAACTGATCCTAACGGACAAACGGCGCAGTATTATTTTCAGCAAGCGTATGACGTTGCGACCACTGCAATTGACAATCCTGGCCCTTATGGGTTGGTTGAAACCTATTACGACGTGAACCGTGCTACAAACGATCGGAACAAAGAACATCTTCTCTATGCAGACCATACAGAAAAGAGCTCTTTATATAACGGTGGCGATATTAATGGCTTTGCTAGTGGATCCGCTCCGGACAACTTTGCAGGTTGGTTTTATACCTGGAATTATACGGAGCTTAGAAGCAACACTGCTGCGTCAGCAACTGCTACGCAAATTAACACCGTCCAGCGTGAAGCAGTACAACCTCTAGGTCGTCCATGGTTCCGAATGACTCCCCCAATAGACATATTTGTAAATACGTTCGCCGATAAAACCCTTGATTCTCGTTACGACGGAACGTTTACCACAGTGTATCGTGGTAACTGGAATAAGAATCCTAATAATGCCTCTACAACTGTTGTTTACAACGCAAATCTTTTACCAGTAAGTCCAGGAGAACCGATACTTACTTTCCTGAATTCAGAACCTGCGACGCCTATCACTTACCCTAATGGTGCAGGCAGAAGCAACGTAGGTGCAGGAGAATTACCTGGTCGCGCTGATTATGTAGTCTCGCCTCTCGGTATTAATCGTCGGATGTATCCAGGTTTGTGGAAGTTAGGTCCATATCGTACAGATAACGGAACAGGTTTCGGAAACCCTAACGCAGGAAGCACTCGTCCTTTCTATATTGCCAAATTCTCCGAATTTTACTTTATAGCGGCAGAAGCAGCTGTGAAAGGTGCAACTGTTAAATCTGGAAAAAGTGCAAGAGATTTAATCAACGTTATTCGTGGCAGGGCAGGAAAATGGCGTTGGAGTAATGCTCAAAACACTACAAAAGTTGAAGACAATAGCGTTGCTATGATGGCTGCAACTCCAGCAATTATAACCGTGGACTATATCTTACAGGAACGCTCACGGGAATACTTTGGTGAAGGTTACCGTTGGCTGGACTTGATCCGCACCCAAAAGTGGAACGAATTTGCTTCAACTTACCGGATCGGTGGGGTGAATTTCCAGGACCATACGCCTCAAACTGTAACACGTACCATCCAGCCACAGCACTATCTTCGTCCTATTCCTAGGGGACAGATAGATGCCATGCAGGCAACTCCAGAAGAAAAAGCTGCTTACCAAAATCCAGGCTATCAATAAGCCATTCTGGAAAATAATAATCTACTGGCTGTCCAATCGTTGGGCAGCCAGTAGATTATTACACAATAGACCTGCATAAGTTCGAAGAGCGAGATGCAATTAACACTAAACCATCTACTCTAAACTCAAAATATCCGAAATGCACTAAGCCAGCCTCAATCATAAGAACATAAGAAAACACACATGAAAAGAAGTTCTATCCTATTAATTGCTAATTTTCTTCTTATTGCTGCACTGGCGGGTTGCTCGGTCAAACAGCAATACCAGGCAGATAGGTTAATAACCAAAGGCCTGAAAGACTACTACAAAGATTACTTTCCTATCGGGGTAGCAGTAGGCCCTCAAACTTTAAAGGGCGACGAAGCGGAACTTTTACTTAGAGAATTCAATAGCATCACTGCTGAAAATGCCATGAAGATGGGCCCTATCCATCCCAGGGAAAACGAGTACTTCTGGAGAGATGCCGACTCTATTGTGAATTTTGCTCAAAAGCACGGCTTAAGGGTGCGGGGACACAACCTCCTATGGCATGAGCAAGCCCCAGAATGGATGTTTAAAGACAGCCAGGGAAATCAGGTAAGTCGGGATGTACTCTTAGCACGTCTTAAAGACCATATTTACACCGTAGTAAAACGCTATAAAGGGAAAATTTACGCATGGGATGTTGTAAATGAAGCGATCGATGATAATCCGGATGATTTTCTGAGAAAAACAAAGTGGCTCGAAATTATCGGCGAAGACTTTATCGCCAAAGCCTTTCAATTCGCCCACGAAGCCGATCCTGATGCCCTGCTTTTTTATAATGACTACAATACTGAAAGGCCTGAAAAAAGGGACCGAATCTATACGCTGTTGAAACAGTTGGTGGATGCGAAAGTGCCGATCCACGGAGTTGGATTGCAAGCGCATTGGTCCATCTTCGAACCGACAGAGAAAGAGTTGAGAGAGGCGATTGAGAAATATTCGTCTCTGGGACTTCAAATTCATTTCACAGAAGTGGATATGTCTGTTTATCCATGGGAAAAAGAGCGCAGGGCGAAGAGATCAGGTGAGAACGATCAACTCACTCCAGAGCTTGAGCAAAAGCAAATTGCTCAGTACAAAATGGTGTTTGACATCTTCCGTGAATACCGGAAGCATATTACCAGTGTCACTTTCTGGAATGTATCCGACCGATATACCTGGCTGGATACCTACCCCGTCTCCGGGCGCAAAAACTACCCTTTGCTGTTCGATACCAAGCTTGAGCGTAAAAAAGCATATTGGGAGGTGGTAAATTTTAAGAAATAGCACTATGAACTACAATTTTAGATCTTTCATTGCATGCATAGGTTTATTGATACTGACTGCTACTACTGCTTCCGCCAATGATGATCAAACCTATATTTCAACAAAGAAATTAAAGGGCGCCTTTAGTCTTGCCACAAATGGAAAACCCGCTCCAATTGTTCGCGGAAGCTCAGAAGATCCAGGTGTTATACGGGCCGTAAGTGATCTTCAATCAGATCTTCAAAGGGTAACAAAGGCAAAGCCCACTGTAGGAATAGACAAGCCAGTTTCAGAAAAAGAAATTGTCCTTATCGGGACAATAGGCAAAAATCCGCTCATCGATCAACTAATAAGGCAAAGTAAAATAGATGTTTCGGCTATCCGCGGCAAATGGGAAGCCTCTCTTACGCAGGTAGTAGATAAGCCGATGCCCGGAGTGGATAAGGCCCTCATCATCGTAGGTAGCGACCGCCGCGGTACTATCTACGGGATTTATGACCTTTCTGCTCAGATAGGAGTTTCTCCATGGTACTGGTGGGCGGATGTGCCCGTGAAGGAACAAAAGAACTTATACGTACACGCAGGAGTAATTACCCGAGCTCCAGCTGTAAAATATAGGGGGATTTTTATCAACGATGAAGCTCCTGCTTTATCGGGCTGGTCACGTGAGAAATTCGGAGGCTTTAACAGCAAGTTTTACGAGCATGTTTTTGAACTAATCCTGCGTCTTAAAGGCAACTACCTGTGGCCGGCTATGTGGGGAAGCGCCTTTTACGACGACGATCCAAAAAATCCCGTTCTGGCAAATCAAATGGGGGTAGTTATAGGTACATCGCATCACGAACCTTTGATGAGGGCTCACGACGAGTGGCGACGCTTCGGAAAGGGTGCATGGAACTACAATACTAACGACGAGGTCCTTAGAGACTTTTGGCGCGAAAGTATTAAAAGGATGGGTAACAACGAAAGCATCGTAACCATCGGAATGCGTGGTGACGGTGACGAACCAATGTCGGAAGGAAGTAACATCGCCCTTCTCGAAAAGATCGTGAAAGACCAGCGGGAAATTATTGCGGAAGTGACAGGCAAACCGGCCTCCGAAACTCCGCAAATCTGGGCCTTGTACAAAGAAGTACAGGATTACTATGATAAAGGCATGCGGGTTCCTGACGACGTTACTTTGCTTTTGGCCGACGACAACTGGGGAAATATCCGCAAACTGCCTAAACTGGATGAAAAGCCCAGAAGCGGCGGCTATGGGATTTATTACCACTTCGACTATGTAGGTGGGCCCAGGAACTATAAATGGATCAATACCAATCCCATAACAAAAGTGTGGGAGCAGATGCACCTTGCGCGGCGATACGGAGCAGACAGACTGTGGCTGGTAAACGTAGGCGATATCAAGCCAATGGAGTTCCCGACCGAATTTTTCCTCGACTATGCCTGGAATCCTGAAAAGTGGACTGCGGATCGTTTGCAGGAGTATACCGAGCTTTGGGCCGCTAAGCAGTTCCCCGGGAAGTATGCAATGGAAATAGCAGATCTTATTTCAAAATACACCAAGTACAACGGCAGGAGAAAGCCTGAACTGCTTGACGCTGATACCTATAGTCTTTCAAATTATAGGGAGTTCGAAAGGGTCGTTCAAGATTTTAATGACCTGTTGGTCAGGGCTGAGAAAGTTAACAGTCAGCTTCCTGCACAGTACCGCGACGCCTACTTCCAACTGGTGCTGCATCCTGTAAAGGCGAGTGCTAATCTAAATGAACTTTATTACACGGTTGCTTTAAACCGTCTTTATGCAAAGCAGGGACGTGTTCTTACAAATACCATGGCCGCAAAAGCAAGGGAGCTGTTTGCGCGAGACAAAGAGATTTCCAACCATTACAACAAGGTGATCGCTGGTGGGAAGTGGAATCACATGATGGACCAGACCCACATTGGGTACACCTACTGGCAACAGCCCGAAAAAGATGTGATGCCTGAAGTCAAAGAAGTAACGCTTCCTCCAACTGCTGGTATCGGCCTTGCAACCGAGGGTTCGGATGATTGGTGGCCGCTGGCCAAGCAAGAAGCTGTGCTGCCAGAGTTTAGCCCTTATCTCCCGCAACAACATTACATTGAGATTTTTAGTCGCGGTACCACAGCAACCCAATTTACGGTACAAAGCGGTGCTCCCTGGTTAACGCTTTCTTCCAGGGGAGGAACAGTAGCTGATCAACAACGCATTTGGGTAAGTGTCGACTGGAAAAAAGCACCCACAGGAATGCATAAGATCCCTGTTACGGTAACATCAGGAAACTCCAATATCATTGCCTACGCCAGTATCAATAATCCGGCAAGTCCTCGGCCTGCAAAACTCTCTGGATTTGCAGAAGTGGACGGATATGTATCCATTGAACCGGCCAATTATTCAAGAGCGGTGAATAAAGATTCTATCAGCTGGGTAGTGCTTCCTGACTATGGCCGCGTTGCTTCTGCCGTAACCACCTTCCCTGTGACGGCCCCTGCACAGCTTCCGAATGAAGGTTCAGCTCACCTTCAGTACGATGTGTACCTACAAGAACCCGGGGAAATAAAGTTGCATGCGTACATCTCGCCCACTATCGATTTTGCTAACTCCGGCGGCCTTCGTTATGCTGTGTCTGTAGATGACGAGAAGCCGCAGTTGGTTAACCTTCATGCCGATAACTCTGAAAGAGCCTGGGAAAAGTCGGTGGCGGATAATATTAAGATGCTAACAACGAAGCATACAATAAAATCAGCAGGAAAACACGTGGTGAAATTTTGGCGTGTTGACCAGGCTGTAGTGTTGCAAAAGATCGTAATAGATGCTGGCGGTCTTAAACCTTCGTATTTGGGCCCACCTGAGACACGGGTAAAAAAATAAATTTCGCGAATGCAGCACTTGAGCTAACATTCGCTCATAATAGCCTTCCTCATAAATTGGTTATATAAGTGAAAAGCCGCCTCTTTCCCAAAGAGCGCGGTTTTTCGTTTTTAGGGAAACCAGCTTTTGTATTTCAAATACCTGTGGTCCTGCTGTCCGCTGTAGTTTTTGCCCTGGCTTTGCGCGGGTCCTTGTCGGGCAAAAAGCTGCCGCTTCCATCAGGTTTAGCTTAGAACTTCAGTTTTTCAAATCACCTTTAGGGGAGGCTCGTTAACGAAAAAAGGCATCTGCATATTCCTGCAGATGCCTTTAGCCTATAAACTTTTTGAACCTCTTTATTTCTTTCTTGCTATTACTTTTTGCACAGCTTTGATGATGTTCTCGCTGTCCAGTCCGTATTTAGTCATCAGCTCGGCAGGTTTACCGCTTTCGCCAAATGAATCGTTTACAGCAATATACTCTTGAGGAGTAGGGTTGTGTTGAGCAAGTAGCTGGGCGATGCTGTCACCCAGTCCGCCTAAACGATTGTGCTCTTCAGCAGTTACCACACAGCCTGTTTTAGCTACTGATTTCAATACTGCTTCTTCATCCAGCGGCTTAATGGTGTGGATGTTGATGATCTCGGCATCGATACCCATCTCAGCCAGTTTTTCTCCGGCAAGGATAGCTTCCCATACCAGGTGACCGGTAGCGAAGATGCTGACATCTTTCCCTTCGTTCACCATCCAGGCTTTACCGATCTCGAACTTCTGATCAGGATCAGTGAAGATAGGCACTACCGGACGACCAAAACGCAGGTACACCGGACCATGATGCTCGGCAATAGCCATGGTAGCAGCCTTGGTCTGGTTGTAGTCGCAAGGGTTAATCACGGTCATTCCCGGAAGCATTTTCATCATACCAATATCCTCCAGGATCTGGTGAGTAGCACCATCTTCTCCCAGGGTTAATCCTGCGTGAGAAGCACAGATCTTTACGTTTTTATCAGAGTAGGCAATCGACTGGCGGATCTGATCATATACCCTTCCGGTAGAGAAGTTGGCAAAAGTTCCGGTGAAAGGAACTTTACCACCAATGGTCATACCGGCAGCAATTCCCATCATGTTTGCCTCGGCAATACCGATCTGGAAAAAGCGCTCAGGGAATTCTTTGATGAAGGCTTCCATTTTCAGGGAACCTACCAGGTCAGCACATAGTGCCACCACGTTCGGGTTCTTTTTACCAGCTTCGAGCAGGCCGGCACCAAAACCAGAACGGGTATCTTTTTTTTCAGTGAAAGTATATTTTTTCATTTGTGTTCGGCCTAATAGTCTTGTAATTCTGTGTGCAACTGGTCCAGCGCCTGTTGTAGCTGTTCGTCGTTAGGAGCCACTCCATGCCATTTGTGGGATCCCATCATGAAATCCACTCCGTGTCCCATGTTGGTTTTCATCAGGATGCAGATCGGCTTTCCGTTGAACGCTCTGGCTTTAGCCTCTCCAAGAACCCGAACCACTTCTTCCATATCGTTGCCGTTCATCTCCATTACATCCCATCCAAAAGCTTCCCATTTAGCATGAAGGTTTCCTAAAGAAAGGACTTTCTCGGTAGGTCCGTCAATCTGCTGACCGTTGTAGTCGACGGTGGCAATCAGGTTGTCTACTTTATTGTGAGGAGCAAACATGGCTGCCTCCCAGATCTGGCCTTCCTGCAGCTCGCCATCCCCGTGAAGGGTAAAGACAAGTGAGTTGTCGCCGTTAAGTTTCTTGGTAAGAGCAGCACCAATGGCAACAGAGAGTCCCTGACCTAAAGATCCGGAAGCTACACGTACACCCGGCAAGCCTTCGTG
>NZ_JAFEWD010000008.1 GCF_017355855.1 Pedobacter sp. SYSU D00535
GCGGCTCAGGCCTATATGCGGATAACTGTCTTTTGTTTCCAGGATTACTTGGTATTGGACTTTTTTCGGATAGGTATATTAAAGTCTCTTTCAGCAATTTCTATCATGCGCCGGTAAGCCTCCAAGCGTAGCTGTTCGTCTTCTAACTGACGCTCAAGCAGCTTAATCCGGGCTTGCAGTTCTTCTGTCGATTGAGATGATGAAGGGGCTTTCGCAGGAGGTGCCATTACTTGTGTCTCTGTTACCAAAAGTAAAGAACATCGGCCATACTTAAGCAAATTTTGCTGCCAGCGCTGTATCGCACTATGGCCTCTGATGTTGTAAAGGCGTCGGGCTTCCTCAATATTTACTCTTCCCTGAGCTACCTGCTCCACCACCATCCTTTTGAAGGATTCACTGAATGTCTGTTTGTCCATTTGTCTACATTTTGTGTAAACCTATTTCAGGACAAGACAGATAGTCACCTCATCCCTGACCCTTCTCCTCAAGGAGAAGGGAACCACGCAACTTAGGAGCATCCTACAAAATCTCGTAGTTCGCAGATGTCCAGGGTTGGCGATATTAAGTTACGCGGAGGTAAGTTGTGTTTTTCCTGTCTAGCAGTAGTGTGGTGAGAACCTGTAAACGCATAACCGGATTATTCTAAAACCTTAAATTTTCTTAGAACGAGACAGACGACACATCAAGGCACATCCCCTCTCCTTGAGGAGAGGGTTAGGGTGAGGTGTTTGTATTATTATACGGGTTGCTGTTGACGCAGGGTCTCTCGTAGAGGCCCTGCGTCTCAAAGTTGCGCGATCTGCTACTTCGCAACGTGTTTCAGACGAACCATATTTTGTAAAGCCTTAGCTGCTGTTTAAGACAAAAAACGTTTCTCTAATAATATAAATCAAACTTAGTGTTGATTTCACACCTTTTATTTTAAATCAAAATGCTGTAGCTTTACCCACTATGAAAACAATCGACAATCTAAATTTTTCGGGTAAAAAGGCGCTTATCCGCGTCGACTTTAACGTCCCTTTAGACAAAGATTTCAATATCACTGACGATAATCGTATTCAGGGAGCCCTTCCTACCATCAAGAAGATTCTTGCTGATGGAGGAGCCGTGATCCTGATGTCGCATCTGGGACGTCCGAAAGAAGGTCCAACAGAAAAATACTCACTAAAACATATAGTTAAGCACCTGTCTGATGTGTTAGGCCGGGAAGTTCAATTTGCTGATGACTGCATCGGGGACCAGGCAAAAGAAAAAGCAGCTGCGTTGAAAGATGGAGAAGTGCTGCTACTTGAAAACCTTCGTTTTTATAAAGAAGAAGAAAAAGGTGATGAGGCTTTCGCAGAGCAACTAAGTACCCTTGGTGACGTGTATGTGAACGACGCCTTCGGTACAGCGCATCGTGCCCATGCTTCCACTGCAGTAATTGCTAAGTTTTTCCCGGCAGCTAAATACTTTGGCTACCTGATGGCTGCCGAGTTGGAAAACGCCGAAAAAGTGTTAAACAACGCGGAGCGGCCTTTCACTGCTATCATGGGTGGTGCGAAGGTTTCCGACAAAATTCTATTGATTGAACGTTTGCTGGAGAAAGTGGACAACCTCCTAATCGGAGGAGGTATGGCTTATACTTTTGCGAAAGCGCAGGGTGGACAGATCGGAAAGTCGCTGGTAGAGGAGGATAAATTGGAACTTGCCTTGAGCCTGATCGAAAAGGCAAAAAGCAGGGGGGTAAATCTGATTCTTCCTACTGATTCTATCATTGCAGATAATTTTGCTGCTGATGCAAATACCGATACGGCTACTAATGATAATATTAAGGACGGCTGGATGGGATTGGATATCGGTCCTGAGTCAGTGACCAAATACACAGAAGTAGTTTCAGGTTCGAAAACCATCCTTTGGAATGGCCCAATGGGTGTATTTGAAATGGAAAAGTTTGAAAAAGGAACCAAAGCGGTGGCTGAAGCAGTAGTTGCAGCTACGCAAAATGGTGCATTCTCACTAATTGGTGGTGGCGACTCTGCTGCTGCGGTAGCGAAGTTCGGCTTTGAAGACCAGGTGAGCTATGTATCCACCGGTGGAGGAGCCCTTCTAGAGTATATGGAAGGAAAAGAGCTTCCCGGTGTGAAAGCTATTAACGAATAAATCTTGCGCGGCCGGGTCGATATGTTACCCGGCCAATTTTTTTATCATTATTATTTTCGACCTACTCTAGCCATCCGGCCATTCCGCTGCCGGCTGATCACATACACTCCTGCTATTCCCCCGAGCAGCACTAAATAAATAGCTCCGTCATCTAGAGGCGCTGTTTCGTCGGGATTTCCACCGCCGCAAAATTCCGGGTCATTAGGGTCAATTCCGAACTCCTCACAATCGTCCGCCTGGCAAGTGGCCACCGAAGTAACTAGTAGTAAAAGGGCAAATACCCCTCTTTGGAGAAGTCGTTGCAAGGATTTAGGTGCGTGGGTCATTGTTTGATAAGTTTGGTTCTGGTGATCACTTTCCGTGTTTTTGCCTGAAGGACTTCCAGCAAATAGGCTCCGGGAGGCAGGGAAGCCAGATTCACATTCAGCAAAGGCAGGGACGATTGTTTTGCTATTTCAAGAAGTTTTCTGCCTGAAAAATCATATAGGGAGATGATATAATGTTGTTCTGTTTCCGGCAGGCTAATATTTACTTCGGTATATACCGGATTAGGATAGACAAGTATCGGCCTGGCTTCTAGTCCGGTCATTTCTACCTGTGCAAGGTCCGAGTAACCCGACTGTCCGTTCAGCAGGGTGTATTTGATTCGATAGTAGTTCAATCCGGGCTTAGGGTCTGTGTCGGTAAAGTGGAACAGCTGACCTGGTTTTATTTCTCCTAAGGGAACCGTCGCGACCTTGGAAAGGTTGCTGGACGCTGTTCCCCGCTCCACTTCCAGCGTCTTTACTTCTGCGAGGCCGGAGCAAGCCCATTGGAGGTTTACCGCCCTAAGCGTGCGACTGGCGTTAAGGCCAGTCACCATTACCGCAGGTGCTTTCTTCTTGCTGAATTCAAGCGTGAATCGTTCAGCGCCAAAAGTGGCGGCACTTGATTTATCGATGCTGAAATCATAGAAACTAATTTTCTTTAAATCGACCTTTAATCCCAGGAGAGCATCCCTTAGGAATACATCGTACTCGCCAAAGTCGCTGAAGTCCGGGAAGTTCAGGCTAACATTTTTCGATTCGGTGGCGTTCAGAAAGAGTTTTATCGTTCGGCCTTCTTCCAAGTCCGGGAGGAAATTGACGGCAAGGTTTTGATTGTCGGCTGAAAGGGTACTAAGGCTGACGCTGCTCCCCGAGAAGTAAACCGCATCATCGGTCCCTTTTTCGGATTTGCCGCTTTCGAATACAATGGTTGCTTCGTCAGCATTAGCATCATCCGCTAAAACGAGTTTAAACGTCTTGCGGGTGGAGGCGCTTTGAACTACAGGTGCAACTCCTCGCTTGGAGCCTGGTGCTGCTAATAGTTTCGCCCCGGTAGCACTGGTCGACTTACAGGCTTCAGTAAATTGTACGACTCCCGTCGTTGCATCGTTTCTAACCTTGACGTAGAAACCCTGGCCCGGCTGTATATACCTGGTCGCTCCACCATTACTTACACCGTTGATGTAGGTTGCCGTTCCTCCTCCTGGTTTGATCAGCACAATCATATCGTCCAGGTTCGTAGAGTTGGACAGCAGGCTGTGCCAGTCGATGGTAGAAGGGTAGGGGTTGCCCACCAGGTTGTAGCCGTTGTAGGGATCGTCCCTGATATACTGGGGAGCTTTATTTTGAGAGTTGGTGACTGGAATAGAGATGGTGTTTTTGTTGATAGGACCGCTATAAGTGACGGTCACATCCTCGGGTGCAGCATAGGGTGCATTTAGTTTGCCCGCTGCATCTTGCCGGTTACCCCGGAAGTAGACCAGGTAGCCTTTTCCTGGAAGGGCAGATTCAAAAATGGTGGGCAGCGGGCTAAAGATGGAACTTCCGGAGTAAGCGGGTTCATTATACGTCTGGATGGTGATGGCGTCGGGCGTCTTTTGTCCCCCGTAGTCGAAGCCGCGGCTCGTATTGCCCGGCCCAGTAATAAGGATATAATCCTTTAGTTGCTGAAAGCTCTTCTTGCTCAAAGCGGCGTCATTAATGGGACTGGACATTGAGCGGGTTCCCCGGTAGCTTTCTACTTGATTTCCGGTGATGAAGCTCTGAACGTTTACATGACCGGTAATATCACTTCCTGCACTCAACGCACCGATACTCGCCGATCCGTTCTCATCCGAAAGGAGAAACAGCTTCCCGTTTGCATTTAAAGTTGCATTTTCAGATACGTTCAATGTCCCTCCGCTTTCTACAGAAAAACTTCCGGACTCTAACAGCTTCACTCCTGATCCTTTGAATGATACATTTTTAAAAATCAATCCCAAGCCCTCGTTTGTATTGTCATTGAGCTGCTGGTTGGATCCGGAAAAGGAGATCGCCGGATTGTTCAGCAGCAGATCAATTTTGCCTCCTTCAGAGGACCAGTCGCCGCTCACGTTTACCGTTCCTGCCGCTAAAGTTTTAGTGCCGGCCCCCGAGAAACTCAAATTTGTATACGAGCCAGGTACGATGGTTTGCGGAAGATCTGACTGATAAGCGACACTAAAGGACCAAGTTTTATTGGATGGAAGGGGAGCGCTACTGCCATTTGCGGTATATAGAATGCCGGAACCTTGAGTACTAAAGGCAGGACCCGCCTGGAGACTACTGCTGCTCATATCCAGGTGACCGCTGGAAATAGTCAATGTGCCGTTGATGGTGTAGCCCGATCCGCTGCTAAGCGTGAGTCCTTCGCTATTATGGATAACCAGGTTGTTCAAGGTAGCAGGGAGCCCGCTTCCGCTAACCTGGGCGTCTTCTCCATTGAAAGTATAGTTTCCTGCTGTACTGAAAGTTCTGGTGGAAGTCTGAATGGTACCCGTACTACCCGAGTTACTCAAACCCTCAGGATGTGCGGTTATCAATGATCCTCCTGATTCCAGAACAAATCTCGAGGAAGGGGCATTTAAGACGGAAAGGCCGAAGTCAACCGTAGCGCCAGTGCTGACTGTAAAGTCAATGCTTCCTGAAAAACTTGCCGCCGGGCCCTGGTTGAATTTTTGTACGCTTGTGCCTTTGAAGTTAATCTTTCCTGAACCCGATCCCTCTTTTATAATCCCCCCGTTGAAGCTGAAGTCGCCGAGGAGGTTGCAGTTTAGGGTACCGCTTGATGAGCTTAGGGTAAGCGTTCCCCCGCTTTGTATGAATCGGTCCTTGATAAGTACCTCTCCTCCTGCAGTGCCAAATCGTAATTCGCCTCCCCCTGTGGAGATGAGGCTGAAGTATTGCGTGCTGAATGTGCCTCCCAGCGAGGGGCCTCTGTCCGCTACGTTCTGATCCGGGCAGTTCCAGACAATGTGGTAGAAATTTTGATTCATCCCTCCAATGCTGTTGAGGTTGCTGGTGAAGCTGATAAACTCGCAGCTGGAGCCTTCCGACCAGGTAGCGAGCGGCACCGTTCCTGCCGACGTAGTGTAGAGATGTTCATACTTTCCGCTTTCCCGGAATACGATACTTCCCGTAGGGTTGATAGTTCCTGCATTTCTGACGGTCCCGTAAACGTCGAGATCGGTTCCTGCACCATCAGGAATGGAGAGGGAGACCGATGCATTTACCTGTAGCACTCCACCTGCTGCTACCAGGATCTGGTCTGCGCTCGTGTTGGCTGTAATGGTAATCTGGTGGTCTTGGTTGATAAGAATACCACTTGCAGCGGCGCCGGGGACAAGGGTTGCGGCATGCCAGTCTGTAAGCCCATTGGATGAGCTTTGCCAGCTGGAGGCATCCGACCAGTTGCCATTGCCATTGGATTGGAAATAGTCAGAAGCTGTACTTAAAGCGATGTTGTCGGGCACCGCTACTGTTGTGCTGAATCCAGCCCCGGTCGCTGTGATGTTTTGTGTCCCGGGGCTACGCAAATTGACCCCAAATGATCTTCCTCCTGAGGAGAAGGTACTGGAGCCAGGAATGCTGGCGGCAGGGTCAGGACTGCTGAGGGACACCGAACTGTTAACACTGCTGATCCTGTTAAAGAACTCGTCCGTGGCATAGACGTTGACGGTAAAAGCAGTTCCGCGGGCTGGAGGTGCCGGATTGCCAATTTTCCCTCTGACGGTCCCCGGCGCAGTTGTTTCTCCGGGTAGTAGGAGCTGTAGTTGCGCCAGTGGTCCTGTTTGAACGGCGAAAGAGGGACTGCTGTTAGCGGTTTTTGATCCGTCCGTTATGTCGCTCACGCTGATCGTTCTATTGCCGGAGGTTTTAAGCGTTACCGTCTTGCTGAGGGTGCCATTCATCAGCTGGCTGTTGCCCGGTAGAATTGCATTCGGATCACTCGAACTTACTTTTACCAGGTCGCTTGCTGAAGTAACCAGGTTCCAGGCATTATCGACGGCATTTATGGTAATGTTAAGTGGGACGCCGGCAGTCTGGGCAGTAGGCGTTCCGGTTTTTCCGGTGGCCGTGCCTGGAGCAGCCGTTTCTCCCGGCAAAAGGAGCTGAAGTCGTGCAAAAGCTCCCACGTTGACGCTAAAGGTCGAGCTCGTTGCTGCCTGCACCGCCCCATTGTTTAAGTCGCTAGCGGTAATGGTATGTTCTCCCGGGTTCCTGAATGTGATGTAAAAATTTGTTTTGGTACCTGTTGAGAGCGTTGCATCTGCGGGGAGGCTGGCGTTCGCATCAGAGCAGTTTATTTTAATCAGGTCGCTTACCGTACTGACCCTATTCCAGCTATTGTCTACCGCGGTTACCGTGAAGCCAAATGCAGTGCCGGCGCTTCTTGCAGTAGGTGTGCCTTTTTTACCCGCTATCGTCCCCGGCGCAGCGCTCTCTCCCGGTAATAATATCTGCAACTGGACAAATGGACCCGGAATGACACTTACCGAACTGCTAGTAGCGGCCGACTTACTCGCATCGCTAATGTCCGCTGCTGTAACAGATCTGCTCCCTGCGGTCCTTAAAGTAATGCTAAAGCTTTGCGTTCCTTCTGAAAGATTAAGTTGAGCCGGCAAAACAGCGTTCGGGTCGCTCGAGCTGATCTTGATCTGGTCGGTAACACTGCTGATCCTGTTCCAGGCCGCATCGACCGCATTTACCACTACGCTGAAGGAAGTTCCTGCAGTTTGTGTCTGCGGAGTACCTGTTTTGCCGGTGATGGTTCCGGGAGCAGCTGTCTCTCCGGGTAAGAGTATCTGTAACTTGACGAATGCACCTGTTGCTACCGTTATGTTCGCGCTGCCTGAAAGGGAAGGGTTGTTGGTACTTGCGGCAGAAATCTGCTGTTGTCCGTTACCGCGAAGCGTGATCCCGAAACTTCTTGCGCCGGAGCTTAGGGTACTACTTGCCGGAAGGTTCGCATGGCCGTCAGTGGATGTTATTTTCACTTGATCACTTACCGAGGATACTCTATTCCAATAGTCGTCGGTAGCGTAGACGGTAAAGTAAAAGGAAGTGCCGGCAGCTGCGCTAGTAGCCGTTCCACTTTTACCAGCACTGGTTCCTGGCGCTAAACTTTCGCCCGGCAACAGGAGCAGCAACTTGCTGAACTGTCCGGCCAGCACGTTGAAAGAAGGGCTGGTATTCGCGGTCTTCGAAGCATCGGTAAGGTCTGCTGCTCTTATCGTTCTTGAGCCGGCAGTCTTCATCGTAATGCTGAAGCTTTGGGTTCCATTGACGAGGGCTGCGTTAGGCGGGAGGGTTGCATTTACATCCGTTGAACTGATGTCGATCTGATCGGTTGCGGTAGTGATCACATTCCATGCAGCATCTACGGCATTGACTGTAACATTAAAAGGCGAGCCGGCGGTCTGCGGCTGAGGTGTGCCGGTTTTGCCTGTGCTTGTTCCGGGTGTCGCAATCTCTCCGGGAAGAATAATTTGTAACCGTGCAAAGGGTCCTACCACTACATCAGTAGTTACCGTAGCATTAATCGTGTTATCGGGAACGTTGGTAGCGGTAATGGTTGTTGCACCGACAGCTCTTAACGTGATGCTAAAGCTTCGGGAACCGGAAGATAGCGTGTTAGCTGCAGGAAGACTGGCATTCGGGTCGCTGCTGCTGATCTGGATACTATTACTGTTGCTGCTTATCCGGTTCCAGTTCTCGTCTACCGCGCTTACTGTGAACGAGAAGGAGGTGCCGGCCGGTCTTACACTGGCTATTCCAGTCTTTCCACTGCTGGTGCCGGGAGCTGCGGTCTCGCCGGGTAATATCACCTGCAATTTCGCAAAGTTGCCTGGCGCCTGAGACAGGGAACCACAATTGCTGCCATTGCCAAATCCTGAAATACTTGCTGTGCCTGAAGTACGGGTAATATTGGCGGCGGATAGCACTCTTTTGGAGGAGCATTTTACCTCGATCCCCGCAATGCTAATACCTGTTTCTGCCGACTGTATTCCATTGGTACTGTAAGTAATCGTGATGGTGGTAGCAGCGACGCTTATGCTGGCCTGTGTAATCGAGGGCCCTCTGAAGGTCACGGTACCTGCGTTTTCTTTAAATAACCAACCTGTTGGTGCACTAATAACTAAGGTGGCATTGGATTGATTAGCAGCGAAGTCGGTGCTGAGGTTACTCGATATACTTAGGGTACCTAAGGGGCTAAAGGCTTCCCCTGAACTTCCTACTGATTTATCCGCCGATATATTTAATCCTCCGCTAGCGGTCGAAACAGTCACCGCGGCCCAGGTTTTAAAAGTTATTAGAAGAAACAGCAGCAGAATAAGGGAAAAACCAATTCTCTTGGATGATGAATTGTGCATAAGGAGAGCGCTGAAGGTTTGATACTAAGGTTGATAAACTACCGACAATAATACCGATAAAAAATAAAATAGAAGGAAAAAAAGTTTCACATACCAACGGCGCGTTGCTCCTTTTTTCAGACGCTCCCACTTTAACCCTAATCGCGGAGCGACATCAAAAGCTGGCTTTTGGGGGCAAAGTGGGAGAAAGTTTCTTGTTGAAAACTTTTTGTGGAGGAAAGTGGTAGAAAGTGGGAGAAATGTTTTTACTTTTACTTTTGAATAATAGTATAAGACCCGATGTCTCATTTCTTAGGCGAATTTGAATGTAAACTTGATGCGAAAGGTAGGATGATGGTTCCTGCTGGATTGCGCAAGCAAATGCCTGAGGCGGAGAAAGACGGATTGGTGGTGAACAGGGGATTTGAGAAGCATTTAGTAGTTTATAGCAGAAAAGAATGGGATCGGATTATGGAAGATCTGAGTAAGTTGAATCAGTACGAAAAAAAGACGAGGGAGTTTATTCGCTACTTCACTCGCGGAGCTACTGAGCTTTCTCTGGATGCTGCCGGTCGTGTTTTGTTTCCTAAATCTCTTCTTGATTATGCTGGTATCGGGTCTGATGTAGTATTGTCTTCTCAGTTTAATAAAATTGAAGTCTGGGCTAAGGAAGCTTATGATGCTCAGATGGATGATGAGCCGGAGAATTTTGCAAATCTGGCCGAGGAGGTGATGGGTGGCTTGGGAAGGAGGCTTGATGTCTGATTATCATGTTCCCGTTATGCTGAAAGAATGCATAGAGGGCTTGGACATTAAGCCGGATGGTGTGTATGTCGATGTTACTTTCGGTGGTGGTGGGCACTCCCGGGAAATACTGAAGCATTTGAACGAGAAGGGCAGGTTGCTGGCGTTCGATCAGGATGTGGATGCGCAGCAGAATATTCCTAATGATGATCGGTTAACCTTTATAGATCAAAACTTCCGCTTTTTGAAAAACAATTGCCGCTTGTATGGGGCAATTCCAGTGGATGGAGTTCTGGCTGATCTAGGTGTTTCATCCCACCAGTTTGATCAGCCGGAGCGGGGGTTTTCTATTCGTTTTGATGCAGAGTTGGATATGCGTATGGATCAAAGCGGTTCATTGACAGCCCGGCAGGTGGTAAATGAGTATTCAGAAGAGGATCTTCACAAGATTTTCGGCATTTACGGAGAAATCCAAAATGCAAAATCACTGGCGAAGGCGGTAGTGACTGCTCGATTGAATGCGCCGATCGAAACGGTTGCAGAGCTGAAGGAGGCAATCAGGAAAAATATCCCGAAAGGGAAGGAAAATAAATACCTGGCTCAGGTTTTTCAGGCCTTGAGGATTGAGGTGAACCAGGAGCTGGAGGCGTTGCAGGAGTTTTTAGCTCAGGCGGTAGATGTGTTAAAGCCGGGAGGTCGGCTAGTGGTGATGTCTTATCATTCATTAGAAGACAGACTTGTTAAAAATTTTATAGCAAAGGGGAAGTTTCGGGGTGAGGTGGAAAAGGATTTTTTCGGAAATGAAATTAAGCCGCTGGAGTCGGTGGTGAGAAAAGCGATTACAGCTAGTGCAGAAGAGGTGGCGCAGAATAACCGGGCAAGAAGTGCAAAACTTCGGGTGGCGGTTAAGTTATAGTTAGGGGTTTTGTGTGGCTTGTAGCAGGAAAATAAAATTAGACTATTAGTTAACCATGAGTAATCGTTTTAGGGCGCAGGTATTGGAAGAGGAGGAGCAGCAGGAGGCTCAGCCGGAGTTGAAGGAGAAAGCAGAGCTTCCTAAAAACTTTTTTACCACGTTTTTGACAGAAGGTGTGGTGACAAAGGAAGCGGCTACTGAGATGATGCCCTTTATAATTTTTCTTGCAATGCTGGGGATGGTCTATATCGCTAACAGGCATTTTGCAGAGAAAAATATCCGGCAGATAGACAAGTTGAACAAAGAGGTGAAGGAGTTGAGTTGGGATTATAAAACGTTGAAAGCTGACCTGATGCTGAAGAGTACGCAAACAGAGGTTGCAAATCAGGTTGACACATTGGGATTATTTGAACCGGTTGAACCACCTAACAAAATAGTTGTATCGGTAAATGAATATCAGGACTGACATAATCTTAAGGGTTTATATCGCCTTTGGCTTGATCGTGCTGCTTGCCTTTGCAGTATTGTTCAAGTTGTTTCACCTGCAATTTACTCAGGGGGAGAAGTGGCGGGCGATGGCTGATAGTCTTTCTACGAAGTACGTAGATGTAGAAGCTGTTCGCGGAAATATCTACTCAGCAGATGGTAGCTTGTTGGCAACATCGGTTCCTGAGTATGAACTAAGGATGGATGTTGTTGCCGGTGGGATTGAAAAAGATAAAATATTTTATGAAAAAGTAGATTCGCTCGCCGAGAAGTTGTCGGTGTTCTTTGGTGATAAAAGTAAGCGCCAGTATTCTCGGATGCTGCGCGAAGCGAGACGGGACAGGTCGCGGTACTTATTGATCAAAAGGAAGGTAACGCATCAGGAACTAGCTGCTATTAAGAAGTTTCCGATATTTAATCTCGGACGTTACAAAGGAGGATTGATTGCGATTCAAAAGAACAAACGTATTCTTCCTTTCCGTACGTTAGCAGCTCGTACTATTGGTTATAAAAACGAGAATGTACAGCCGGTGGGCCTTGAAGGCGCCTATGCCAGTTATATAGATGGTCAAAGCGGCAGGAGGTTGGTTCAGCGAATTGCCGGTGGCGTGTGGATGCCCGTAAATAAAGATATCGAGATCGCTCCTAAAGATGGGGCTGATATTATTTCTACCATCGATATCAATATGCAGGACGTGGCACAAAATGCCCTGCGCAAACAGCTGATCAAAAGTAAGGCAGCTCACGGTTGTGTGATCCTGATGGAAGTGGCTACGGGAGAAGTGAAAGCCATCGCCAACTTTACCAAGGTAGGCGAGGGTGTTTATGAAGAGAAATTCAATTATGCCATCGCGCAAAGCGCTGAGCCCGGCTCTACCTTCAAGCTGGCTTCTTATTTAGCCCTGCTGGAAGATCGAAAAGTGGATACGAATTCACTGGTAGATTGTGAAGGTGGCACATGGAAAATATTCAGGAAAACAATTCGAGACTCACACGAAGGAAACGAGGTACTAACTGTCAAGAGGGCTTTTGAGGAGTCGTCAAATGTTGCTATTGCGAAGCTGGTGTATCAGCACTATAAAGATAACCCGTCAAAATTTACCGATCATCTTTATAATCTTCATTTGAATGAAAAGTTGGGTCTCCAAATTCCTGGTGAGGGATCTCCGCTGGTAAAAACCCCTGAAAGTCGTTTTTGGAGCGGCTTAAGTTTGCCGCAGATGGCGTATGGATATGAGATGAAGATGACTCCTTTGCAGATGCTTGCGTTCTATAATGCCATCGCCAACGACGGGAAACTACTGGCTCCGGTGTTTGTTCGGGAGATCCGTCGTTTAGGAAACACGGTAGAAAGCTTCGGCGCCAGAGTGATTGAGGATAAGATCTGCTCAGAAGAAACGCTGAAAAAGTTGCAGGGAATGCTGGAGGGCGTGGTGGAAAACGGATCGGGTAAAACATTTGTAAAGAACCCGCTCTATCGGATCGCCGGTAAAACCGGAACAGCGCAGATCGCTAACGGTGCAGCGGGTTATCGTTTGAAGCGTTCTTATCAAGCTTCTTTCTGCGGATACTTTCCCGCCGACAATCCAAAGTACTCGATGATTGTTGTGCTTACAGATCCAAAGGGTGCGTACTATGCTTCTTCTGTAGCAGGACCGGTTTTCAGGGAAGTAGCAGATAAGATATATGCGAACGATATGGAGATGTACAATCCCGTACAGGATATTAAATACGTAGGCAATACGAAAATGCCGCCTTCGAAAGCGGGCTACAAGCATTCAACGCAGAAGGTTTACCGGGCGCTGGGAGTTAAAGCATTTTTTGCAGCCAACAGTGATTTTGTAAACGTGGTCGATACTAACAATGGCGTCTCTGTAAAGGAAGTAAAACTGATCCCTCAATCAGTTCCGGATGTAACAGGAATGGGGCTGAAAGATGCGGTTTACCTGCTCGCAAGCGCCGGCTTAAAGCCTTTGGTTAAGGGAAGCGGCAGAGTAGTAAAGCAGTCTCTTGACCCGGGCAGTCGGATTGTTAAAGGTTATCCCGTGACTATTGAACTTAAATAGATGAAAGAGCTGCAAGAATTACTAAGAGGAGTTAGCCTACTTGAGCAGAAAGGAAACAGCTCGGTCCCGGTAACAAGCATTTGTTTTGATTCCAGGAAAGCGGGGCAGGGCGCGCTGTTTGTTGCGGTGCGGGGTACTGCTGTCGATGGGCATGATTTCATTCAGAAAGCTTTGGAATTAGGCGCATCTTTTATTGTTTGTGAAGCTTTACCTGAAGTGCTTCCTGAAGATGTAGTGTTCATCAGAACGCCTGATTCAGCGAAAGCACTGGGGCAGATTGCAGCTAACTTCTACAATAATCCGTCAGAGAGGCTTAAGCTGGTCGGTATAACGGGTACCAACGGGAAAACGACGGTTGCTACGCTTCTTTACAAGCTTTTTGAGGAGCTCGGATATAAAACCGGGTTAATCTCTACAGTTCAAAATCATATACATACGGACATTGTCCCTTCCACTCACACCACTCCCGATCCGGTAGCCTTGAACAAGCTGCTTGCAGAAATGGTAGAGGTGGGATGCGATTACTGTTTCATGGAGGTAAGTTCGCACGCTGTTGCGCAGCATCGTATTGCAGGGCTACAGTTTACAGGTGGAGTGTTCACCAATCTTACCCATGATCACCTGGATTTTCATAAGACATTTGATGCGTATCTAAAAGCGAAGAAAGCCTTTTTTGACGGTCTGGACAAAAATGCCTTCGCGTTAGTGAACGCTGATGATAAAAACGGGAAGGTGATGCTTCAGAACACCAGGGCGCATCAAAAGACCTACAGCTTGAAGAACCTGGCCGACTTTAAAGCGAAGATTGTTGAGAACCAGTTTGGAGGGCTTCTGCTTAATATTAATTATCAGGAGGTTTGGTTTAAGCTGGTTGGAAGCTTCAACGCCTATAATCTGCTTGCTGTGTATGGAACCGCCATGCTCCTGGAGCAGGATAACACAAAAGTATTAACCGTACTCAGCAGGCTGAGTGGGGCTGAGGGTCGCTTTGATTACGTTGTTTCTCCTAACGGGATCATCGGTATTGTCGATTATGCTCATACCCCGGATGCCGTGCAGAATGTGCTGAATACGGTTCAGGATATCCGCAAAGGAACGGAGCAGGTAATTACCATTATCGGCTGCGGGGGCGATCGTGACAAGGCGAAGCGCCCGATTATGGCTCAGGTAGCCTGCGAGTGGAGCGACAAAGTCATCCTTACCTCGGATAACCCGCGCTCAGAAGACCCGCTCACCATTATCAGTGAAATGGAGGCAGGAGTGGTGCTTAGCAATAAGAAGAAAGTGTTGACAATAGCAGATAGGAAAGAGGCCATCCGGACGGCTGTCCATTTGGCGAAACCGGGGGATATTATTCTCTTGGCAGGTAAGGGACACGAGAAGTACCAGGAGATTAATGGTGTGAAATACCCTTTCGATGATAAAGAAATTTTGACCGAACAACTTAATTTATTGAGCTGATGCTTTACTATTTATTTACCTGGTTAGACAGAGAATACGATATTCCGGGAGCGGGGGTGTTTCAATACATTACCTTCCGTACGGCAATGTCTATTATTTTTTCTCTTCTCTTTACCACAATTTATGGAAGCAAGCTCATTAAAATCCTCAGAGCAAAGCAGGTGGGAGAGACCGTGCGGAACCTCGGACTGGAAGGACAGATGCAGAAGCAGGGAACACCTACCATGGGAGGTCTTATTATCCTTGGCGGGATTTTGCTGCCAACCTTGCTTTTTGCCAAGCTGGAAAACATTTACGTGATCCTGATGCTCATCACGACGGTGTGGTGCGGAATTATTGGTTTTGTCGACGACTATATTAAGGTATTTAAGAAGGATAAGGAAGGCTTAGCCGGGCGCTTCAAAATTATGGGACAAGTAGGACTGGCCCTGATCATTGGCTGGACCATGTACTTTCATCCTGATATTGTAGTTAGACAGCAGGTAACGCTACCAACGACGAACACGGCACCGCTGGAAGTTCATCAGCGTGGGAATGAGTACTACTTTACGCAAAACCTCAAGTCCACTAAAACCAACATCCCTTTCTACAAGAACAATGAATTTGATTATGCGAAGGTGCTTACTTTCCTGGGTGAAGGCTATGAGAAATATGCACTGGTCGTTTTCTTGTTTTTTGTGATTGTGATCATCACCGCCGTATCTAACGGTGCAAATATCACTGATGGTATCGATGGTCTGGCAACAGGAACCTCTGCTATCATCGCCGTTACGCTGGCGGTTCTTGCTTACGTGTCAGGTAATACCATTACTGCTCAGTATTTGAATATTATTTACATACCTAATTCGGGAGAACTCGTTGTGTTTGCGGGTGCTTTTACAGGGGCTTGTGTAGGTTTTCTTTGGTATAATTCATATCCCGCCCAGGTATTCATGGGCGATACAGGAAGCCTGGCCATCGGTGGTATTATAGCTGCCTTTGCTATCATGATCCGCAAGGAAATGTTAATTCCTATCCTTTGCGGGATATTCCTGGTAGAGAACCTGTCGGTGATTATGCAGGTCTCTTATTTCAAATACACGAAGAAGAAGTTTGGGGAAGGAAGACGGATTTTCCTGATGTCTCCCCTGCATCACCATTATCAAAAACGAGGCTATCACGAAGCGAAGATCGTGACCCGCTTCTGGATCATCGGCATCATCCTCGCCATATTAACTGTTGTAACCCTTAAGCTCCGGTAAGATGGCAGAGAAGAAATACATGGTGATCCTTGGGGCAGGAGAAAGTGGCGCTGGTGCTGCGGTATTAGCGAAGAAGCAGGGCTACGAGGTCTTTGTGTCTGACCTCGGTCCGATAGCGGATAAATACAAGAGGGAGCTTGCGGAGCATGGTGTTGAATTCGAAGAGCAGCAACATACCGAAGAGCGGATCCTATCGGCAGACGAGGTGATTAAAAGTCCTGGTATTCCCGAAAAGGCGCCCCTGGTAAAGAAACTTAAGGAAAAAGGCATTTCGGTCATCTCTGAAATCGAGTTTGCCGGTCGTTATACCTCTGCAAAGAAGATCTGTATTACGGGGTCCAATGGAAAGTCGACGACGACCATGTTGACCTATCACATTTTGAAGAATGCGGGATTGAATGTGGGTCTTGCTGGAAATATCGGTAACAGTTTCGCTCGTCAGGTAGCAACGGAAGAGTTCGACTATTACGTGCTGGAGATCAGTAGCTTTATGCTGGACGATATGTATGAGTTTAAGGCAGATATTGCTGTACTACTCAATATCACTCCCGATCACCTGGATCGCTACGATTACAAGATGGAAAACTATGTGGATTCAAAGTTCCGTGTAGCTCAAAATCAAACTTCGGCAGATATTTTCATTTACTGTGCAGATGACGCGGAAACGGTGAATGGTCTTAGTCGCCACCCGATAGCAGCTAAAGCGTATCCATTTTCCATTCAAAAGGAATTGGCGGAAGGCGCTTTCTTAAAAAACGATCAAATTATTATAAACCTGGATAAACAAGAATCATTCACCATGTCATTAACAGAACTAGCATTGCAGGGCAAACACAACATCTACAACTCCATGGCCTCTGGAATAGTTGCTAAAGTATTAGAACTGCGCAACGAAAGAATCCGCGAAAGCATGGGTGATTTCAAAAACATTGAACACCGCCTTGAACACGCTGGTCGTATATCCGGGATCGATTTTATTAACGACTCTAAGGCAACCAACGTTAATTCTACATGGTACGCGCTGGAGAGTATGAATACCGACGTGGTGCTCATTCTTGGGGGTGTCGATAAGGGAAATGACTACAGCATGCTGAAAGATCTGGTAAAAAGCAAAGTGAAGGCTATTGTTTGCCTGGGCAAAGACAACAAACGGATTCACGATGCTTTCGAGGATGACGTGGAAGTAATTGTGAATACTTTTTCGGCCGCTGAAGCAGTGCAAATCGCTTATCATTTGGCCAAGAAAGGCGATACTGTTCTTCTTTCTCCGGCTTGTGCAAGTTTTGATCTGTTTAAAAACTACGAAGACAGGGGCAATCAGTTTAAAGACGCTATAAGAGAATTGTAGCGCATATTGAGATAATTATTAAGGGTACGAACATAAATAGGTGTAACATGCTAAACGCTATACTAAGTAAGACAAAAGGAGACCGGTGGATTTGGCTGATAGTGATATTGCTTTCAGTATGGTCTTTACTCGCTGTTTATAGCTCTACCGGTACCATCGCTTATAAAAACGATAAGTCTGCCGAGCAGTACCTGATTAAGCACCTGGTGATGATTGTGGGAGGTATCGCGCTGATGTACTTCTCCCATAAGCTCGATTACAGGTATTATGCGGGTATTTCAAAGATCTTGATGATTTTTACGATACCTCTTCTGTTGTATACCCTGATTTTTGGTAACAATGTGAACGATGCGAGTCGCTGGGTGACCATCCCGATCATCAATCAGACTTTCCAGACTTCGGATATGGCGAAACTCGCCCTTATTACATTTCTGGCCAGAACGCTTACCCGTAAACAGGAGAATATTAAAGATGTGAAAGATGCCTTCCTGCCCATTATGGGGTCGGTTTGCGTGGTATTTATACTGATCGCCCTGGCTAACTTATCAACAGCCATCATGTTGTTCGGTGTAAGCATTTTGCTGCTAATTATCGGTCGTATTAGTATTAAGCAAATTGCAATTGTTTGTCTTGGCGGCTTGATATTGCTTTCCTGCGTAATCTTTTTGGGTCCACGTAGAAAAACATACATCTCTCGTATCGAGACGTTCATGCATCCCGAGAAGGCAGATCCTGATAAATCATTCCAGGCCAATCAGGCTAAAATTGCGATCGCTACTGGGGGTATCATGGGAAAAGGACCCGGGAATAGTACGCAGAGAAATTACTTGCCGCACCCTTATTCCGATTTTGTATACGCTTTGATCATCGAGGAGTATGGAATGGTAGGTGGTGTAGCGCTGGTGATCATCTACTTGGTGTTTTTGTATCGCTGTATATTAATTGTAACAGCGAGTCCGAAAGCTTTTGGAGCCCTGTTGGCGGCCGGCCTCAGTTTTAGTCTTACCATCCAGGCTTTTGCCAATATGGCGGTTTCGGTTGGACTTGGTCCCGTTACCGGGGTGCCGCTGCCTCTGGTCAGTATGGGGGGAACGTCCATCCTGTTCACCAGTGTTGCCTTTGGTATTATTCTTAGTGTTAGTCGCGATATCGAAGAAAAAAAGGACGGAAGCCAGGAGGGAAAGAAATCAAGTGATAATAAAGTAATCGTAGGGGAAATCCCGGCGATGGCCTAAATAAAAGAATTACGGATAGAGCCGGGTAGAACCTGTTCTGTCATCAAACAAAAATGAAGAAAGTAATCATAAGCGGAGGCGGAACAGGAGGTCATATCTTCCCGGCAGTTGCAATTGCAAATGCCTTGAAGCGTATCGATCCCACCATTCAAATTCTGTTCGTTGGTGCCAACGGAAGGATGGAGATGGAAAAGGTTCCGGCTGCAGGTTACGAAATTGTGGGTCTCGATATTCAGGGCTTTCAGCGGAAAGCTCTGTGGAAGAACATCCTACTTCCGGTGAAGATGCTGAAGAGCTTGCTGAAAGCTCGCTCGGTGATCAAGTCGTTTAAGCCCGACGTCGCTGTTGGCGTGGGTGGATACGCTTCCGGACCTTTGCTTTATGCCGCAGGGTGGATGAATGTTCCCTATTTGATTCAGGAGCAGAATTCATATGCCGGCATTACCAACAAAAAACTGGGCCAGAAGGCAGAGAAAATTTGTGTGGCCTTTGAGGGGATGGAAAAGTTCTTTCCGGCGGAAAGGATCATGTTAACCGGTAATCCCTTAAGGAAGGAATCGGTTGCTATTGCAGGAAAGAGGGACGAGGCTTATGCAGCTTTCGGTTTAGATCCTGCAAAGAAGACGATCCTCGTTACGGGTGGGAGTCTTGGCGCCGGAACGTTGAACAAAAGTATGACGGCGGGCCTCGGAAAGTTGATCGCTGCAGATGTGCAGCTGATTTGGCAGACTGGGAAGTACTATTACAAGGCGGTGGTAGAACAAGTAGGGGAACGCCCCCACCCGAATGTCGTAGTGCTCGAGTTTTTGAATAGAATGGACCATGCTTACGCTGCCGCGGATGTGATCATTTCAAGGGCGGGAGCAGGAACCATTGCGGAGCTGTGTGTGATTAAAAAGCCGGTGATCTTGGTTCCTTCACCTAATGTGGCAGAGGATCATCAGACAAAGAATGCGATGGCTTTAGCCCAAAACGGAGCTGCGATTTTGGTTGCTGACTCTGTGGCAGAGCGGGAGCTGGCAGATATCGCGCTAAGCTTAATTAATAAGCCTGATAAGATTAAAGAACTAAGTGAAAATATAGGAAAGCTGGCTTTGCCTAACGCCGACGAAGTTATTGCGGCGGAAGTCTTGAAGTTGGCTGACAGAAGGAAGTAGGAACAGAAACAGAGGTTCGGATTAACCGGACAGAGTAGATATGGAATTGAATAACATAAAGAAAGTTTATCTGGTAGGAATTGGTGGCATTGGCATGAGTGGCCTTGCGCGCTACTTCCAAAAGAGGGGTTGTTTGGTGGCTGGATATGACCGCACGCAGACAACTCTTACCGATAGCCTTTCGGCGGAGGGAATGGACATTACTTATACGGATAGCGTGGAGGAAATTCTTCCAGCCTTCCGTGATAGCGATGAATCCCTGCTGGTTATTTATACTCCGGCAATCCCTGCAGATGCTGCAATCCTCAATTACTTCCGGGAGAAAGGTTTCGAGCTGAAGAAGCGTTCGGAAGTGCTGGGTATCATCAGTAAAGGAATGTTTACGGTAGCGATAGGAGGAACACACGGAAAGACTACCACTTCCACCATGATCGCCCATGTGCTGAAATATTCTGGATTTGATTGTACTGCCTTCCTTGGGGGCATTGCTTCCAACTACAACAGTAATGTGCTGTTTGGAGAAAACAATGTAGTGGTAGTTGAAGCCGATGAATACGATCGTTCTTTTCTGCGCCTGCATCCGGATATCGCCGTAATTACTTCTATGGACGCCGATCATCTCGATATTTATGGAGATGACGAGCATGTGAAGGAGTCGTTCCGGCTTTTTGCATCGCAAATTAAAGAAGGCGGGCGACTGATCCACAAGAAAGGATTATCGCTGGAGGGCGGAACTACCTATTCTGCTAAAGAACAGGCGGATGTCTATGCAGAGAACGTGCGCATTGTTAATGGAACATTTCATTTTGACTTTGTAAGTGCTGAACTACGCATTGACAATATTGAGCTCGGCCTTCCTGGTCTCCATAACGTTGAAAACGCGACTGCCGCAGTTCAGGTGGGACTGTTGCTGGGAATCGGAGTGGAGAAGATTAAGGCGGCCTTGGCGGATTTTAAAGGCGTTAAAAGACGGTTTGAATATATTCTTAAAACGGAGGATGTAGTTTTCATAGATGATTACGCCCATCACCCGGAAGAACTAAGGGCTTGTATTACAGCGGTAAAAGCCTTGTATCCTGAAAAGAAATTGACTGTGATTTTTCAGCCGCACCTTTATTCCCGTACCCGGGATTTTGTGGAGGGCTTTGCAGAAGTTTTAAACATGGCCGATGAACTATTACTGCTGGATATTTATCCGGCCAGAGAATTGCCGATTCCGGGGGTAACGTCGCAGATTATTTTCGATCGAATGTCTTTGGAAATCAAGCAGCTGTGTGGAAAAAATGAAGCGCTTGAATTCGTGCGAAATAAAAAGCCGGAACTACTTTTAACGGTAGGAGCTGGTGACATAGATACCCTGGTTGAACCTATAAAGCGGATACTTCAAAATGCTTAAGCGAATAAACTGGAAAGCGGTACTTACGGTGTTCCTATGGATAATTTCCATAGGAGGTGTGGTGGCGCTTATGAGTTTTATTGAGGTGAAGAAGGGAGATGCAAAGGTTACGGATATTAAAGTGCTTATTCCCGGGATGGAGAGCTTTATTGACCGGGATGAAATCGATGCAATTATTCTTCAAAACTCAGGACGTCTAATTGGGAGGAGCCTGGCTTCCGTAGATATTCAGGAGATCGAAGAGGCCATTATCGCTAATCCTTATATCAAGGACGCCAAGGTATACGCAGACATGGACGGCGTGATAAGTATTCAGATCGATCAGCGTGAGCCGGTGCTTCGCATACTGAACTACGTGAATCAGGATTACTATATAGATAAAGAGGGCCTGAAAGTACCTGTGTCGCATAGCTATACACCACATGTGCTGGTCGCCAATGGTTTCATCATGGAAGGCTTTAACGGGAAGGTAGACACGATGCAGACCAAGCTGGCCAAAGACTTATATAAAACGGCGGTTTTTATAGAACGGGACACTCTTTGGAAAGAACAGATTGAGCAACTCTATGTCAATGAACAGCGCGAGATCGAAATGATCCCCAGGGTGGGTAACCACAAAATTATCTTGGGAGATGCAGATTCGTTAAAGAACAAGTTCAGAAACCTCCTGATATTTTACAAAAAGGCAATACCACGGGTTGGATGGGATGCCTATAAAACGATCAATATTAAATACTCCAACCAGATTGTCTGCGTAAAGAGCGGCTTAGACAGTACTTCTATACAGGCAACCGTTGCCCCTAATCCGGCAACAGCGACAACAACCGGAACAAAAACAATTAAGGATACAATAACAACAGCAACACGTTAAATTTATGGAAAAAGGTACTTCTACAACATCAAAAAGTTCACCTATTGTCGTAGGGCTAGACATAGGGACTACTAAGATTTGTGTGATAGTGGGACGAAGAAGTGGTCATGGGAAGATAGAAATACTAGGGATAGGGAAGGCAGAGTCTGCGGGTGTGACACGCGGAGTTGTATCGAACATTCAAAAGACGGTACAAGGGATCCTTCAGGCAGTGGATGAGGCGGGTTCTCAGTCCAACGTCGAGATTAAGATTGTAAACGTGGGTATTGCGGGACAGCATATAAAAAGCCTGCAGCATCGCGGCATCTTGACGCGTAAAGATTTGCAGAACGAAATCCAGCGAAAGGATATCGAGAAGCTCATCGAAGATATGTATAAACTGGTGATGCCTCCGGGAGAGGAGATCATCCACGTGTTGCCACAAGAGTTTACGGTAGATAACGAGCCGGGAATCAAAGATCCGATCGGTATGGCTGGGGTGCGCCTGGAGGCGAATTTCCACATCATCTCTGGTCATGTTAGCGCTGTGAAAAATATCCTTAAATGTGTTACCAATGCCCATCTTGAAACTCAGGAACTAATTTTAGAGCCCCTTGCATCTTCTGAGTCTGTGCTAAGCGAAGAGGAGAAAGAGGCGGGTGTTGTGCTTGTTGACATTGGTGGAGGTACCACTGATATTGCCATCTTCCATGAAGGAATTATCCGTCATACGGCAGTGATTCCTTTTGGAGGTAATAGTATTACGGAAGATATCCGCGAGGGATGTTCAGTGATGCGCAACCAGGCAGAGCTGTTAAAGACCCGCTTCGGATCTGCTCTTGCCGATGAGAACAAAGAAAATGAGATCATTTGCGTTCCTGGTCTTCGGGGTCGCGAGCCGAAAGAGATCTCGGTTAAAAACCTTGCTTATGTCATCCAGGCGAGGATGGAAGAAATTTTAGAGCACGTGTACTACGAGATAAAGGCTTCGGGCTATGAAAAACGCCTCATTGCCGGTATCGTGATCACTGGTGGTGGTGCCCAGCTTAAACACCTGCCACAATTGGTAGAGTATGTGACGGGACTGGATTGCCGGGTGGGCTATCCAAACGAGCATTTGGCAAAGAACGAGGTGTTGCCGAAGAATATTTATGATGAGTTGAAAAGCCCGATGTATGCAACGGGTATAGGATTGTTGATTAAAGGAATTCATAAAACAGAAGAGATGATGGAAATGATGAGACAGCCAGGGGTGTTCGTGGAAAAACCACAGCCGGAAAAAGCTAAAAAGTCTTTTGGACTATTTGACAAACTGCTGCAGACGGGAGCGAAATTTATCAAGGACGATATCAAGGACGAGGACTATATTAAATAATTATCCACATTTTGGGAGTTTTCCACAAACTCAACAAGTGTGGAAAACTTGTGTGTAAAAATATTTAATATTACGACAAGGAATAGGTCTGAAAAAACGAAATCTACTAAACTGATTAATAAGGACATGCAGTTTGAAATGTTAAAAGAAAAGTCATCAATTATTAAAGTAATTGGTGTTGGTGGTGGCGGTGGTAATGCTGTAAACCACATGTACAGGCAAGGAATTACGGGTGTTGACTTCATCATTTGTAATACCGATGCGCAGGCTTTAGAGCTTAGCCCTATCCCGAATAAGGTTCAATTAGGAGCCAGTTTAACAGAAGGAATGGGTGCAGGTTCAATTCCTGAAGTGGGAAGAAATTCTGCTATTGAAAATATTGAGGATATCAAACGCATGCTTGGAACTAACACCAAGATGTTGTTTATAACGGCAGGAATGGGAGGAGGTACAGGTACTGGTGCCAGTCCGATCATCGCGAAAGCTGCAAAAGAATTAGATATATTAACTGTTGGTATCATCACTACTCCTTTTTCTTTCGAAGGAAAAAGACGTAGGATGCAGGCAGAGGAAGGACTTGAAGAGTTTAAAAAGCATGTAGACTCTTATCTGGTTATTTCTAACGATCGCTTGCGTGAAATCTTCGGAAACCTGACATTAAGTGCTGCTTTTGCTCAGGCCGACAATATCCTGACCACAGCGGCTAAAGGGATTGCCGAGATTATAACTATCCCTGGTTATATCAACGTCGACTTTAAAGATGTTCGTACGGTGATGAACAACAGCGGTGTTGCCATCATGGGAAGTTATGCAGCTGATGGCGACAACCGGGCGCTTAGAGCAGTAGAAGGTGCTCTGGCATCTCCGCTTTTAAAGGATAATGAGATTGAAGGTGCGAGATATATTTTATTGAACATCAGCTCTGGTTCAACAGAGGTTTCAATGGATGAGGTAAGTATCATTACAGACTACATTCAGGAGGAAGCCGGTTTGGCAGCCGATTTGATTTGGGGTAACTGTATTGATGAATCCTTGGGAGATAAACTTTCTGTGACGATCATCGCTACTGGTTTCCAGACGAAAGAAGAGCGAGCTATCGAAAAAAGTCAGCAGAAGAAAGTTTCGATGTTGACACCGGAGAATGCTCCGATGGTGAAGCCTGTTAACGTGGAGAATACATTCATTCAGGCAAGTCCTGTAGTTGCACCAAGCCCCGAGCCAGAAACAAAATATTCTGCTGAAGTTCAGGCAGACCTGTTTGGCGGCTTCTTCAAGAAAAATACAACGGAGGAAAGACCTCAGCCGCAGCAGGTAGAGCAACCCCGGATTATTCGTCATACCCTGCAGGAAGAAGAGCCGGTAAAGCCAGTGGAAGAGACGCCATTTGAATTTGGACTTAAGGTTGCAGAATCAGAGTATCAGTTCGGAACAGCTGCACAGGAAATAAAACCAGAGCCCGTGAGAGAGCCTGAGCCTCAACCTGTGCAACCAGAAGCGTTCAATCCTGACGAGAATAAGACTGACGAATCAATCGAAGAACAGCTGCGTAAATCAAGAGAGCGGATCCTGCGTTTGAAAGATCTGAGCATGAAGCTACGCACGGCGAACGGCTTGCAGGAGCTGGAAAATGAGCCGGCTTATAAACGCAAGCAAATGGCGCTGCAACAAGTACCTCATTCTTCCGAGTCTCAGATTTCAAGGTTTACCCTTTCTAACGATGAGGGCAACACCGAGATCAGACCGAACAATTCGTTCTTACACGATAACGTAGATTAAGAAATTAAAAGACCAGTAAAGCCTTTATCCCTGCAAACGGATAGAGGCTTTTTGCATTAATAACATTCTCTAAAGAATTAAGCGCCGTAAATAAATTGTTAATCAGGCATTTAAACGGTAAATTTGCGGCTTTATCTGAATAGTAACTTTTAAATAATAACACATTGGATTTATTTGATAAAATTTCTAAAAATATGGGGCCGATTGGCCAGCATCAGAAAATGGCTCATGGATATTTCGCATTTCCTAAGCTTGAAGGCGAGATCGCTCCCCATATGAAATTTCGTGGGAAAGATCATCTTGTTTGGAGTTTGAACAATTATTTGGGATTGGCAAATCACCCCGAAGTACGTGAGGCGGATGCAAAAGGCGCAGCAGAATTCGGTATGGCTTACCCAATGGGAGCCCGAATGATGTCGGGGAACTCGAACCACCATGAGGCACTTGAGAAGGATCTTGCCGACTTTACCGGCTTTCAGGATGCTTTTTTGTTGAACTATGGTTATCAGGGCATGGTATCTATCATAGATACCATGGTAGACAGAAATGATGTTATTGTTTATGATGCCGAATCACATGCTTGTATTATCGATGGCGTGAGATTACATATGGGTAAGCGTTTTGTATACCAACATAACGACATTGAAAGCTGCAGGAAACAACTGGAAAGAGCAACTAAGTTAGTTGAGCAGACTGGAGGCGGGATTTTGGTCATCACAGAGGGCGTATTCGGAATGTCGGGAGCTCAAGGGAAGTTGAAAGAGATTGTCGACCTGAAGAAGGAGTTCAATTTCCGTCTGTTAATTGACGATGCTCACGGCTTTGGAACAATGGGACCTACAGGAGCTGGTACACACGAAGCACAGGGAGTGATTGACGGAATCGACGTTTACTTCGGCACCTTCGCCAAGTCAATGGCGGGTATTGGTGCATTTGTAGCTTCGAACGAAGAAATTGTAAACTACCTGCGTTATAACATGCGTTCGCAGACTTTTGCGAAAGCACTACCCATGCCGATGGTGATTGGCTTACGCAAGCGACTTGAATTACTGAGGAATAAGCCAGAACTAAGAGAAAAGCTATGGACAATTGCTACTACACTTCAGAAAGGATTAAGGGATAGGGGCTTTGATTTAGGTGTAACTAATACGATGGTGACTCCGGTCTTCTTGAAAGGGGAGCTGAACGAAGCTACTGCTGTTACTATGGACCTGAGAGAGAATTACGGAATCTTCTGTTCCATTGTAGTGTATCCTGTAATTCCGAAAGGGCTGATGGAACTTCGGATCATTCCGACGGCTGCACACTCCTTAGAGGACGTACAAAGAACACTGGATGCTTTCTCAGAAGTAGCAGAAAAGCTTCAAAGAGGTTATTACAAAGAGCAAAATATTGTGACAGCTTAATAGCTACCTCGTTAATAGGAGGAAAAAAAGCGCAACTCAGAAGGTTGCGCTTTTTGCATTTATGCCCCTTTCTCAAGCAGTGTTGGTTGCCACTTCGTTCTGTCTTGCGACAGAATTACCAGTTAAAAAGTAAATCAATCTGACTATTAGGAAGATACAGTTGTTAATTGTGAGGTTAATGTGGAAAAAAAATAAGGAACTAAGCCTTATATCTTCATGGAGATGCTTTTTTTTTCTGAAAAAAGAATTTACATTCGTTTGTCTTATTAAATAATTAACCATTAAAACTAAACTACACAATGGCAAATTTTGAAAGATTTTCTGAGCTTAAAAACCTTCTTAATGGTTTAGAAGCTGATGCCGACAAGTTTTACAACAAGGGAAACAGTGCTGCAGGAACACGAGTTAGAAAAGGCTTGCAGGATGTGAAGAACCTTGCCCAGGCGATCCGTTTGGAAATTCAGGAGGCTAAGAACGCTGCAGTTGCAAAATAGTAGCCGCTAGCGCGAAAGAAGAAATTGAGCCCGGTGGAAATTCTCCTCCGGGCTTTTTGTTTATTTTAGGTTGTGGAGTTCCTGACCGATGCGCTCGAACGTCTTCTCGCTCACGTTCACTAGTGGTAAACGCAGGGCATCTTCGCAAATTCCTAACTGCTTCAATGCCGCTTTTACGCCGGCAGGGTTTCCTTCGCAGAATAGCAGAGAAGCCAGTGGAAGTAATTGGTAATGTAATTTTTGGGCTTCTTTGAACTTGCCTTCCAAACACAGGCGGACCATGTTCGAAAATATACGTGGAACAGCATTTCCTATCACCGAGATAATGCCGGCAGCACCCATCGCAATAAGCGGCAGTGTAACGCCATCATCTCCTGAGATGAACAGAAAATCCTCTGGTTTATCTTTCAGGATCTGATTGAACTGATCAAAATTCCCCGACGCTTCCTTTACAGCGATGATATTCTTGAAATCGTGTGCTAAACGTAGCGTAGTCTCGGGGGCTAAATTACTTCCGGTACGACCCGGAACATTATAAAGGATGATCGGGAGTGAAGCTGCTTCAGCAATCGCTCTATAGTGCTGGTACATCCCCTCCTGGATAGGCTTGTTATAATAGGGACTAACGGAAAGAATAGCATCATAGCCGGATACATTAAATTGCTGTACCTTCGAAACAATTTCCCTGGTGTCATTCCCGCCAATTCCAGCTACGAGCGGAACACGTCCGGCGACCGTCTCAGCTGTAAATTCCCAAACAGCTTTCTTTTCATCGTCGTTAAGAGTCGCTGATTCTCCGGTAGTACCGAGGGAAACAAGGTACTCTACCCCGCCTTCTATCAAGTGATTAATCAGATTTTTTAGGCCTGAAAAATCCACCTCCCTGTTTGTGTCAAAAGGAGTAACCATCGCTACCCCAGTTCCTATAAATTTGTTCATTGATCTGATTGAATCTGGCCCTAATTTTACCAATAATACAGGATGGAAAGCTTGAACCAAAAGTGGGTGCTAATTTAACACCCTAATTTGCAATTTGAAAGAATGTTTTGAACTTATTACTCGATCATCTTCAGTAAATCGGCATCCGAAATAATCGGAATGTTTAGTTTTTTTGCTTTTTCAAGTTTGGAAGGACCCATATTATCGCCTGCTACCAGGTAATTCAATTTACCGGATATAGAACTGAGTATCTTCCCGCCGTTCGACTGAATAAGTTCCGCCAACTCTTCGCGACTGAACTGCTCAAATACGCCGGAGATGATGAAGGTTTTCCCTGAAAGCTTATCGCTAGCCAGGCTTACTTCCTTTTCTTCCGTAACAAATTGTAAACCTGAAGTCTTCAGTTTTTCAATTTGTTCGATATGGCGAGGCTCTGCGAAATATTCTATCAAACTCTCCGCAATCCTCCCACCGATTTCATCAACAGATGTAAGTTCCTCGTAAGAAGCGCTGATCAGGCTATCGATGTTTTTGAAATGAGTCGCAATTTTTCGCGCCACCGTTTCACCCACGTAGCGGATTCCTAGTCCGAAAAGTACTTTTTCAAACGGCATCTGTTTCGAGCGTTCGATGCCTTCGAGCATGTTGTTGATCGATTTCTCGCCGAAGCGCTCCATCTGTTTTAGCTCTGCCGTCTTTTCTCTAAGGATATAAAGATCGCTGATGTGCTCGATAAGGCCTTTGCGGTATAGTGCTTCCACTGTTTCATCACCCAAGCCTTCAATGTTCATGGCTCTGCGGCCGATAAAATGCTGGATCTTACCCACAATCTGGGTAGGACAGCCCTCGTCGTTCGGGCAATAGTGCGCCGCTTCTCCTTCCTTACGAACCAAGTTACTTCCGCATTCGGGGCAGGTATCCGGGTAGATCACTTTTTCAGCACCCGGCTTTCGTTTCAGAGTATTAACGGATATAATTTTCGGGATGATCTCACCACCTTTCTCTACAAAAACAGTGTCCCCCAGGTGCAGATCCAATCGTTGAATCTCGTTGGCGTTGTGGAGAGTGGCTCGCTTTACCGTTGTTCCAGCCAGCAGAACAGGCTTCAGATTGGCAACGGGAGTTACCGCACCGGTTCTTCCCACCTGGTAGCTAACGCTTTCTAAGGTAGTTTCTACCTCTTCTGCTTTGTACTTATAGGAGATGGCCCAGCGTGGCGACTTTGCCGTGAAGCCAAGTTCGTGTTGCTGCGCATAGCTATTCACTTTAAGTACGATGCCATCGATATCGTAACTGAGGTTGAACCGGTTCTCTCCCCAGTAATGAATAAAATCGATAGCTTCGTCTATATTCTTGCAAAGACGGTTATGTTCACAAACATGGAAGCCCCAGTTTTTCACTGCTTCGAGGCTTTCCCAGTGAGTTTTGAATAAGGGTTTTTCCGTGTACAGAAAATACAGGAAGCAATCGAGAGGCCTTCTGGCCACCTCTGATGAGTCCTGTAGCTTCACGGTGCCGGCAGCGAAATTTCTGGGATTGGCATAAGGCACTTCTCCTTTCTGGATTCGCTCGCTGTTGAGCCTTTCAAAAGCCGCCCGATGCATAAACACTTCCCCCCGGATTTCAAACTCGTTTGGGTAGTCACCCGCATTTAATTTTTTAGGGATGCGTTTGATCGTTTTGATGTTGGTAGTTACATCGTCGCCTTTAGTGCCGTCGCCGCGTGTTACTGCCCTGTCCAGTAGGCCGTCCTTGTACGTTAAGCTCATAGAGAGACCGTCGAACTTCAGCTCGCAAACATATTCAAAGTCGTTTCCGATTGCTTTGCGGATGCGCTCGTCAAAATCGCGAAGGTCCTGCTCGCTGTACGTATTACCCAGTGAAAGCATGGGCCAGCGGTGTTGCACTGTTTTGAACTCTTTGGTGATTTCGCCGCCTACTTTTAGGGTGGGAGAATCAGCGCTCTGGTATTCAGGGTGTTGTTTTTCAAGCTCCGTCAGTTCTTTGAGTTTCTGGTCGAACTCAAAGTCGGAGATGGTGGGCTGAGCCAGCACATAGTAGTTGTAGTTATGCTGGTTTAATTCTTTCACCAGCGCATCCATTCGTTCTTTAACATCCAAAAGCGACATGGAACGAAGATAGGATTTTGGGTCCAAAAAGAGGAAGGGATGAGAGCTTTTGCCGGGGAAGAGCGCTGGGCAGGTAGCGGTGTTTGAACTACCTGCGATGTAAGCTAAACCGGATTGAAGCGGTTAGCCCGGAGCCGGCAGAGGGATGTAGGGGAGCCGGCGAGGACTAGAAGCGGAAAGCCGGACTAGCAGAGATTGAAATGCAGACTGTGGTTTTCATAATCCTTTAATAAGTTTAAGTATTTGTGTTACTTTGGATTTTCGATAGGATCCATTCATGGAAGATGTTAAAAAACTAAGAATTTCTTTTTTTATAAACCTGGCGCTGACTTTCCTGGCTTTGGGCTCCCTGCTAACGAGTTTGCAATCGGGTGAAGCTTACCGGATTGTCTTTGCTTTGACAGCCTCTGTGGGGTTCAGTATTTATTCTATTATCTTGCTGGCAAAGCTGATTAAAAGATAGGTTTTAGGTCAGGATTTCCACCAATTGCTGTTCATAGGCTGCCGGGTATTTACAGTTTGACCAGGAGCAGGAATGAGTAAATCGATCTGCTTTTCCGAGGCATAAGCCAGGAGTTGCTCAATGGGTTCGTCCCAGGGATGAAGAGCCAGATTGAAGGTTCCCCAGTGGATGGGGAGCATCAGTTTTCCTTTCAGCATTTTATGGGCGTCGGCTGCTTTGTACGGGCCCATGTGAATGTCTTCCCAATCCTCATTGGCAGCACCGATTTCGAGGGCACAAAGATCAAAAGGGCCGTATTTATTGCCAATATCCGCAAAGCCGGGAAACATGCCCGAATCAGCACCATAATACATTCGATGACTGGGACCAAGCAACACCCAGGAGGCCCAGAGCGTTTTGAACCGATCGTTGATTCACCTACCTGAAAAGTGGCGGGCAGGAGTGGCTGCAATTTTGAAACCCGGCGCAATCTCCTTTTCTGTCCACCAGTCGAACTCTGTAATATTACCAGGCGCCACTCCGAAGCCTTGCAGTCGGGCTCCTACTCCCAGGGGACAAAAGAAGTGGTTTTGCGCCAGCGTCCTGACGGTAGAAGCATCCAGGTGATCGTAATGATCGTGGGAGATGATAATGCCGTCCAGCGGAGGCAGTTCTTTCAGGGGAAGTGGAGGTTCGAAAAAGCGTTTCGGACCGATGAAGCTGAAAGGTGAAACGCGTTCTGCCCAGACTGAGTCGGTTAGGAATCGTTTTCCGTCGATGTCTATCAGCAAGGTTGAATGTCCCAGCCAGGTAACGCGAAGCTCATCTGGAGGCAGATGCTGAAGGGTAGGAAGATGGGTTTTAAAAGGACCGAGCGGCGTTTGCGGCTCCCGCAAGTGTTTGTTCTTATCGAAAAAGTTCTCCCGCAAGATTTTCAGGAAGGCGCCCTGTTTGGTAACCACTGTAGGGAGTGGGTTTTTAAAAACTTTTCCGTTGAAATTTGGGGAATTGTAGCTTTTGCCCATGCCTGTTCAATTAGTTGGATAAACGACAAGGAAGGGTAGATGTTTGGAGCACTTAATTGATGCGCCTGTCGATCTCATTAAAGATCTCCATAAATTCGTCCTTGAGACGTCTTTGATAGTCGATGAGCACGCTGGTGAGCTGCAGTTTTTGAGTTTCGCTGAAGGGGTCGGACCAAAGTCGCATGCAAATACGCGTAAGTGCGTACATGATATTATTAGCTTCCCGGTAGCTGTTGAGGTAGGAAGCCTCGATGAATTCGTCGAGGAATCTGAAAAACCGGTCCGTTTGTTCAACCTGGTTGATCTTAAGGAACTGATTCAGGGCCAATTGATCTGCGGCGGCAATTTGTTCATAGAAGCTTTCTGCCTCCAGCACTGATTCAGTCAGCAGAAGCGCATCCAGCATCAGCTCGAGCGCGATATGGGCTACAAAGGAGGGCCTTACTAATGAGTTGCTTAAAACAGGCACGATTTGCAGTTTGATATTTTCGGTGTGCCGGCAGAAAAAGTCGGAAGAGTGAAAGATCTTGTCTACCTCGAGATGTCTTTTCCAGCCAATTAAGAGGCTCCTGAGGTGATCGTTCTCTTTAAATTTCTCTTCCTGTTTCTCCGGGCGTAAGCACCAATCTTTGCTGGCGTTCTTCACCAAATCCGGCAATACCATTCCTATCACCCTATCGGGATCTGTTGTAAACCGATCAAAATAGTAATGGGACAGGAAGTTCATAGGTTAAAGTAACGCCTGTTACTAGCGCTACTGTAGAATATAGTGAAAAAGGCCGACTAAATCAGGTTTTTTATGATGGCATGCTGCAAAAGCACGATCGTTTTTACATCCTTTATTTTTCCGGAAAGTAATTTTTCACGGGCTTCCTGTGCTGAAAGCTCCACCAATTCAATTTGTTCACCTTCATCCTCTAATCCTCCTCCACTATTAACCTTCATGTCGGGGGAATATTTTCCGAAATAAAAATGTACATATTCAGAAAAGGCTGCCGGAGAGGTGTATGCTTCAGCGACTTTCTCAATCTCAGATATCCGGTAGCCAGTTTCTTCTTCAACTTCCCGCACAACGGCATGTTCGGGAAACTCGCCTTCGTCAATGAGTCCTGCACAAGCCTCTAAAATCGCTTCATCTTTTCCAAGATAAACAGGAAGGCGGAATTGACGAGTTAGTAGCACTGTCCGTCGGTCAGGATCATAAAGTAAAATAGTGGTAGCAGCAGGACGGAAGAAAATTTCTCTTTCCTGGGTTACCGTTTTCCCTTTTTCGGTCTTCTCTATCCTGAAGAGCTCCAGTTTTGAATGGTTTTCTGACAGTGTTTTCTGTTCGATGATTTTTACTTCTGGCATGCAACTAAAACAGGAGTACAAAGCCGGCAGTTTTTAATTTCTCAATTCTTCTATCTTTGCAGCCTTAAATACCCATAAGATGAACTTTGTAGAAGAATTACGCTGGCGTGGCATGCTGCACGATATAATGCCCGGAACTGAGGAAGAGCTGAATAAAGGTATGGTGTCGGGGTATATTGGCTTTGACCCTACTGCCGACTCTCTTCACGTTGGCCATCTTACACAAATCATGACCCTTATTCACTTTCAGCGGGCAGGACACAAGCCTTTTGCTTTAGTTGGAGGCGCAACAGGAATGGTTGGCGATCCTTCGGGCAAATCTGCTGAGCGGAATCTGCTTTCTGAGGATGTTCTTAACCGGAACGTGGAGGCATTGAAATCGCAGCTGAGTAAGTTTTTAAATTTCGATAGCGATGCGCCCAACAGTGCTGAAATGGTGAATAACTACGACTGGTTTAAGAGCTTTAGTTTTTTGGAGTTCATTCGTGATGTTGGGAAACATATCACTGTCAATTATATGATGGCCAAGGATTCGGTAAGAAAGCGACTGGAAGGAGAAACGGGAATGTCTTTTACTGAATTTACTTACCAGCTGGTTCAGGGGTACGACTTCTACTGGCTTTGGAAAAATAAAAACTGTCTGGTTCAGATGGGTGGTTCTGACCAGTGGGGAAACATCGTGACCGGTACTGAGCTGATTCGTCGGAAAGAAGCGGGTACGGCTTTTGCCATCACTACGCAGCTGATTAAAAAGTCCGACGGAACCAAGTTCGGTAAAACAGAAAGTGGCGCCGTTTGGCTCGACGCTAAAAAGACTTCGCCCTACAAGTTCTACCAGTTCTGGCTAAATGCAGCCGATGATGACGCAAAAAATTGGATCCGCATATTCTCTTTGAAAGGAAAGGAGGAGATTGAGGCAATAGAAAAAGAGCACGATGCAGCTCCGCACTTGCGTATTGTTCAGAAAGCATTGGCCGAGGAGATCACCATTCGCACGCACTCTGAGCAAGCCTTGCAAACCGCTCTAAAAACTTCCGAGTTTCTTTTTGGGACAGGAGGTGTTGAGTTCCTCGAGCAGCTAAGTGACGAGGAAGTGCTGGAAGTTTTTGAAGGGGTACCTCAATTTCAGGTAACTAAGGCGGAGTTAGAAGGAGGACTAAACGTGACAGATCTTTTGGCCGACCGCTCGAAAGTTTTCTCGTCAAAAGGGGAAGCTAAAAAAATGATCCAGGGTGGGGGAGTATCCATTAACCGTCAGAAGGTTGCCGATCAGGCTCAGGTTGTCTCGGCATCTGATTTGGTTAAAGGTAAGTATCTGATCGCTCAAAAAGGTAAGAAGAACTATTTTCTGCTGATCGCTGAATAGTTGGACGCTGATAAACGAAAAAGGCCGGGAGGAACTCCTGGCCTTTTTTATTTAATTTCTCAGGTTCGTCTCGCGGACGATATATTCAGGGCGCTGTTTCGACTGCATAAAAAGTTTGCCGAGGTACATTCCGATTACTCCCAGGATCAGCAACTGAAGTCCTCCAAAAAAAGCTACTGTAACGATGAGCGATGCCCAACCGGAAATAGTTTCGCCCCGGAAATAGCTGATGAACGCGTAGGGGATATACAGCAAAGAAAGGCTGGAAATAATCAAACCAAGGTACATCGCCAGGTGAAGTGGTTTTACGCTAAAGCTGGTAAGTCCTGAGGAGGCGAGTTTAATCATTTTCTGAAGCGAATACTTCGTTTCCCCATGCAGCCGTACGCTGTGATCGTACTCTACTACGGCTTTTTTGAAACCCATCCAGGAGATGAGCCCACGGAAGAAAATGTCTTTTTCATTCAGATCTTTGATGACGTTTACCAGCTTACGGTCTATGAGCCTGAAATCAGGCGAATTCGGTTCAACGGGAATATCCGTCAGGAAACTCATTAAACGATAAAAAGCCCGTGAGGTACTCTCTTTAAAAGCCCCCGCATTTTGTACCGCTCCTCTTCTTTTGCAAACCACCACTTCAAAGCCTTCTTCCCACTTATGGATCAGCTCTTCCACTACCTCAGGCGGATTTTGCAGGTCAGCATCCATACAGATCACGGCGTCCCCGGAAGAGTAATCGTAGCCAGCCCTCAAGGCGTTCTGTTGACCGAAATTCCTGGAAAAGTCGATGTAGAAGAGGTTGTTGTACTGATTGGAAAGCTGCTTCAAAACATCCAGACTCTTGTCCCTGCTTCCATCATTGATGAAAATCAGTTCAAGAGAATAGGGTAATCGCTCAAAGAGTCTATACAGTTTCTCTGTCAACAAGGGCAGATTCTGCTCTTCGTTGTAGGCGGGTATGATAACGGATATGACCTTATTCATTTACTGTCGCTGGTCTCTTTAAAAAATAACTTTCTCTAAGCACTTCCAGCCAGACTAAAAGACAAGGTAGTGCCTTGAGCCGATGTTCGCGTATAAAAGTTCTCGCTTCGGCTGGAAAAAGATCCGTAGGTGATAAACTGGTTAGCACCAGGGCAAATATCAGCAAAAAGTGATCCCAGGCGTTCTTTTGCGGCTTTGTTACATACCAGATGGCCACGCCAACAAAGGCAATGATATAAGTTGCAGATTCTGAACCTGTAGAAAAGAGCACCGCGAACAGCAGCACGGCTGCCAGAAGCAGCATCCGGTACCGATCATTGGATAGCTGCTTAAAGTTGAGCAACACCATGGCGGACATCAGGATTAGTCCCACCCCTAATATGTAGGCAGTTGGGGCATCCGGGTAGATGTTTCGCTGGATCAAACCCATCACCGATACATTCTGCATGGTAGAGGTCAGGTTTAAACCGTTTTTCCGCGAAAGTGCAGCTGCCCAATCATGATAACCCTCCAGTTGGAATGTCCAGGAGGAAATAAACAGAGGTAATAAGGCTAGCAGTACGGTGAAAGCAGCAAAGGAAACGACAAAGACCACGTATCGGCGGGCGAAAAGGATGAACGCAAAACCTACGATACCATAAAGTTTTATGAGGAAACCAATTGCAATCATTAGTCCCGCCAGAATCTCTTTATGCTTAATCGCAAAAATATATGTGAAGATCACCAACGCTGTGGTAAAGGGATTGATCTGCAGGTTCAGCAGAGAAGTGATCAGCTCATGGGTGGATATCAGGAGAATGAGATTTCTTTGTTTAACGGTTAACGGAAGTTTCCAGATCGCCCAGAAAAGCATCAGCGAGTTGAAAAGCGCCCAGAGTACAGCGCCTGCCATATCCGGAAGCAGTGCAAATGGCGCAAAGAACAATCCGAAAAAAGGGCCGTAGTGGTTGTTGTCCAAAAAATATTCCGGTTGCCTTTGGTAAAGCGGATGATTATTTAAGGTGTTAATGAAAACGTGTTTAAAAATGAGGTAGTTGTTATGACTGTTAGTCGATACCTGTTTGACAGCCGATACAACTGGCAGAATAATCCAAAGTACAAGGAGTAAGCGGGTGTAACCGATCTTTTGAAGGAATTTTTGCATTGATGAGTCGAAAATAGGAAAAAATAAGGAGAGCGATATTTGCTATTGGACCAAAAGATTGCAGCCCCGGATATCACTATTGTCAAAGCGACCTAAAACTTCGAAAGCTCTGTTGTTTAGTCTTCCAAGATCCTGAGTAGCAATGAAGGCACAGGAGTGAAGGTTTGCCAGGTCGATGATGTTCAGTGCCCCGGTTCTTCCTTCTTCTAGATAGTGGAATGGATCGTTGGTGTCCCTTACCAAAACCCGCATCCAGGCGGGGCATTCGAAAATGCCATTCCCTTTCGAATAAGCCTGTGAAAGTAGCTCAGTCATCCCATATTCTGAGTGGATGCGCGCTACTCCAAAGCCTGTCGTTAACGCCAAATGTAATTCTTCCCGGATCATCTCCTTTCTTTTGCCTTTCATCCCACCTGTTTCCATCACTATTAAGTTGGGAAAGTCGACTTGATACTGTTCAATAAAATCGAGCAATGCATAGGTAACACCAATCAGAATCACCTTCTCATTCTGGTCTCTTAGCTGAACCAATGTTTCATAAAGTTCTCGGTGGTTGTACAGAAAGTATCCACTAGCTGGTTTTTCGCTTTCGTGGATCAACGCATCGACCATATAGATCAGGGATGACCCTTCACGCTCCAGGTAGGAGGGAAGCAAAGCAAGGACCGAGTACTGCCGGATGTCGCCATAAAACAGCCGAAAACCCTTCCGGAAGCTTTCTTCATACAGCGCGATATTTCTCACGGGATGTTTGCTTGTACTCATGCCAGTTGTTCCTGAGCTGGAGAAAACGACTTCCGGCTGGACATTTTCCCCACACCAGATCTCGTGTGATTTAAAGAACTCTATGGGTAAAAAGGGGATGTCCCGCATCTGTTTTATTTCCTCTGGTATTATCCGCAAAGCTGTAAGGAACTTCCTGTACACCGGGTTAGCCACTGCCTGGTAACGAAATACCTGGAGGGCGACAGTTTCAAACTCTTCTTCTGTCTTTATTGAAAAGATTTGCGCTGCGGATATCTGATTCACCCCGCAAAGATAAATAGAAGAATGATTACCTCTTAGTAAAAGCAAGGCGACAATAATATCCCGCTAAAGCGGCAACACCTGCTGCCAGTCCCCCAATCAATGCAGTAACCATCAGCATTATCACCCAGTTGAAGTTCCAGGCAGGTAACATAAATAGCTGTCCGACTCGATTTGCAAGGATATTCTCGTTCTCGAGGGTATGAATAAGAGCAATAACAGCCCACAGAAGAGCAACTGCGTAAAAGGCGGATTGAAATGCATTTCTTCCGCTGTAGGCTTTCCAGAACGAAAAGCCAAAAGCAAGCGGTCCGATGATCCACCAGGGTAAAAAGAATTGAAACAGCAGGCAGCTAAATGCGATAAGTAAAAAAAGCATCTTATTTTTTTGATAAAGTTAATCTTCCTTTGATTCGGGGATTTTTTTCTTCTTTCGAACGGAGAAAAAGGAGTTCGTCAAGTTGACCTTCAGTCCAACTTGAAATCATGTCGTCATAGAACACGCTGCCCGGGTTGCCCGACTGCCCGCCCGGGAAAATTCCATACGCCTTGGGTGTTCGGCCGAGATCGACCACCATTCTCCAGGAGGGGCCGTTGCTCTCTGCGAGAGCGTTAACCGAAGTTTTTGAGCCCCCGGTAAATAGCAGTCCTGAACCAAAACCCGGGATTTTCGCCAGATGCGGGATATGTGTGTTTTTAACAAAGCCCCATTGCCATTTTTTTCCCAACAAACCAAACTTCCGGGAAAGGCTATCGATAGCAAATTTAAAGGAGGCTTGGATTAACTGCTCCCGACTTTCCTTGACAGGAGTGGCAACGACATCGAACCAGCGCGACTGCGGTTCTTTCAATAGTAACTGAACAGTCCGGTCCCTGGAGGGTGTGCGCATCGGTTTTTCCGGATCATGGAACTCGTCCCAAATCTTTTTGTGCAGATCCTTGTGCCAAATTTCGAAAATGCTGGCAGCGATGGATTGGGCGTCATAGGTATAGTTCCATTTACTCAGCAAGTTAAACGCCTCCTGCTCGGTAGCGTTCAGGTGGTCGCTTTTCAAAGCCTGAGTCATTAGCGGAAGTACATTTTGGGCCAGTACACTGAAGTTGTCTGTCTGTAGTTTTCGCAAGCTGTCTGCTGTCGCGTTCTGCATGGCGGTCAAACGAGTGTTAATCCTGTTCGCCCGTTCATATCCGGCAAAGTCCCAGTTTAAATAGTAGGGATAGCTGCGGTCTGTGGAGGGTTGGTTGGCGGAACTGACAAAACCCCGGGGAGGATTTAATACAGTCGGATTATGTTCCACCGGGATTCGGCCTTGCCATTCGGCTTGTTTTTCACTGCCGTTCAGTAAAAACTTGCCGTGTCCTGAGCGCTTAAGGGGGAAGTAGCCATTGGCTGTGATAGCTATATCGTTTTCTACACTCGCGAAAGCGAAGTTTTGAGCGGGAGCCGTGTAAAAAGTAAGCGCTTTACGGTAGTCGTTATAGTTTTTCGCCCGATTTAAATAATAGAAAGTAGCAACATCTACAGAAGGATCATGAGCAATCCAGCGGAGCGCGTAACCTGCCGGAATATTCGACGCCTTCCCGAAATTCTTTGGTTTTTGAGTATAAACCACCGGTCCATGATGCGTGTAATACACGGTGTCTGAAAGCGTTTTCCCACCTCTCACTTTAATAGTTTCGATGCGCTTGGAGGTTTTTCTCCAGCCCTCTTCATGAAAGTATTCCTCCTTGCGGTTGTTCTTAAATTTGATCTCATACCAATCCAATACATCTGACCCGACGTTTGTTACTCCCCAGGCTACCTGTTGATTAAATCCGATAATTACCCCTGGAGCCCCAGGAATTGACACGCCATTTACATTAATCCCGGGCCCGACTAACTGGATTTGATACCATATGGCAGGCAGAGTCAGGTCGAGGTGTGGATCATTAGCCAACAGAGGAAAGCCACTGGCTGTTCTGCTGCCCGATACTGCCCAGTTATTGCTTCCAATGCCCTCTCGTTTCTCCCGAGTTTTTATATCGGTATGGCCGATGAAGCTGGTGCCTGTTGACGCTTCAGGCTCTATTGGTTTGAACTTCCAGGGGGTGCCTTTCGGGATGATCGGTTCTTCTCTGAAGGGATAGTTGGGAAACAAGTCGTTCATTACCTCAGGGCCAAATTTACCAAGCGCATTGCTCATGTAGAATTCATCCGATCCGCCCGCCAGGGTAGCCGACATGAGCTTGAGGAGTAAGCCGGTGTTCAGCACAGTCCATTTCTCCGGCTTGTAATCCAGTAGTTTAAACTCTACCGGGTAATCTTCCGCGGAAAGCGAACTGATATAAGCATTGATGCCATCTGCATAGGCCTCCGTCATTGCTTTTATTTTTGGGTGCTTTTCCAGTTCCTTTACCATGTTTTCTGCGCCGTAGGTCATCCCCAGCCGTCGTTGATAACGGTCCAGCTCCAGCGCTTTTTCACCCACTACTTCGGACAGCCTTCCCGCCGCAAATCTGGTTTGAAAATCGAGTTGCCACAAGCGGTGCATGGCCGTGACGTAGCCCTGAGCAAAATACAAGTCGTGGTCGTTCTCTGCGAAAATGTGAGGGATAGCGTGATCATCAAACAGTATCTCGACTTCACTTATTAAGCCTTCTATTTCAAAATTTTTGTCAGGAAGTTGCTGTAGTTCTGCCTTTTGCCAAAAGCCCTTGAATGGATTGAGAAACTTCCCAAGAGGAGGCATCATACCCAGTTTCTTATCTAAAGCTACAAAGGTGATGATGGTAATAGCCAGTAAAAAAACTGCTTTAAAAGTTTTCATTCTTTAAATGTAACATTATAAAAGTACGCCTGTATAAGGATTGTTTAGGCCCTGGGCGAACTTTAAAGGGTTTTTTTATATATATTTAGTCGCCGGAACATCAGCACAATACCTGTGAAGGTTTTTAATTTGCCATGAAGTAAACAATAAACGTCTGCAATCGTTTAAAGGGCAACTCTGGTTAAATAGCTGATACTATCTAAAGGGAAAGCAAAGTTATCAGTAAGAAATATTAAGATTTAATGGTAGAAAAAGAGAACAAAGAATCTTTACCAGAAATAAGCATTGAGCAGTTAGAGGAAGGGATTCAACACGTCAATAACCCAATCATTGGGTTAATGCCAATCGAAAAGAGGTATCTGAAGCCGGTAAAGGAACATGTGCAGAACGGCAATAATTTTTACTTTTCAGATGGAGAGGCCCGCGTAGAAGTGAGGGTAGTAAGTGATGAGATTATTCGGGTTCGCCTGGCTCCGCACGGAACTTTTTTGGAAGAATTTTCCTACGCTGTGCCAAAGCCTGAACAAAGGGTAACCGTCTTTTCTTTTGATGAAGATGATGATTTTTACAAGGTTAAAACGAACACGGTCGTTTGTCTGATCAATAAAAAAGACTTTCTAATTTCTTTCGAGGATAATCAAGGGATCGTTACTAACCAGGACTTTATCCCAATGCACTGGGAGGAGAACGCCGATTTTGGTGGTTACTACGTGTATTGTACCAAGCATTGTAAGGACACCGAGCATTTTTATGGCTTAGGTGATAAACCTACTGAATTTAACCTTCGTGGAAAACGTTTCCAGAACTGGAATACCGACACCTACTCTTTTGCTAAAAATCAGGATCCACTCTACAGGTCTATACCTTTTTATATTGGTCTAAAAGAAGGGGTTAGTTACGGGATTTTCTTCGACAATACCTATAAAACGCATTTCGATTTCGCTCATCAGGAGGCTAATAAGACGAGTTTCTGGGCTGATGGCGGAGAGTTGCAATATTATTATATCCACGGTCCGCATATGATGGACGTCGTGAAAAGATATTCGTCCTTAACCGGAACGCACCCAATGCCGCCACAATGGGCGCTTGGATATCACCAGTGCCGGTGGAGTTACTATCCCGAAAGCAAGGTGAAACGCCTGGCGCAAAATTTCAGGGATCGAAAAATTCCTTGTGATGCTCTTTACCTGGACATCGACTACATGGATGGCTATCGTTGCTTCACCTGGAACAAAAAGTATTTCCCGGATCCTAAGAAGATGGTAAAGGAGCTTGCTGATGACGGCTTCAAAACCGTGGTAATCATTGACCCGGGTATCAAGGTCGACGAAAACTACTGGGTGTTCCGCGAAGGAAAAGAAAATAAGTACTTCTGCCGCCGCAGCGACGACTACTTTATGGAAGGTCACGTGTGGCCGGGTCGTTGCCAATTCCCGGATTACACCAATCCGGAAGTAAGGGAATGGTGGGGTGGCTTGTTCAAAGAACTTGTTGAAGTGGGAGTTGCAGGGGTTTGGAATGATATGAACGAACCGGCTGTTTTCGGTTCTGGAACCTTTCCTAACGACGTACGCCATAACTATGATGGTCATCGGGGATCGCACCGCAAGGCTCATAATGTGTATGGGATGCAAATGGTTCGCGCTACTTATGACGGCTTGAAGAAGCTGCAGAAGAATAAACGACCATTTACTATTACCCGTGCCGGTTATTCCGGAGTTCAACGTTTTTCTTCTGTATGGACCGGAGACAATCTGGCTTCATGGGAGCATTTGAAGCTCGCGTCTTTGCAGTGCCAGCGTTTGTCTGTGTCAGGGATCTCTTTTTGCGGTACTGATATCGGCGGCTTTACCGGTGAACCAGATGGTGAGCTTTTTACCCGTTGGATTCAGCTGGGTGTTTTCACACCATTTATGAGAGCTCACTCTGCAGGCGACACCCGAGAGCGCGAGCCATGGAGCTTCGGCGTGGAATTCGAGGATATCAACAGGAAGTTCATCGAATTGAGATACCGTCTCTTACCATATATCTATTCTGCCTTCTGGGAGCAACATAAATACGGCTTTCCAATTTTACGTCCGCTGGTAATGACGGAACAGGAGAATCCGACCAACTTCTATCGTGAGGATGAATTTACCTTCGGAGATAAGATCCTGATTTCTCCTGTGTTTCATGCGGGGCAGAAATCAAAGGTAGTGTATTTGCCTCAGGGATCCTGGTATGATTACTGGACCCACGAGGTGTTTGAAGGAGGTAAAGAGCATACTGTTCTTACGCCCTTAGATAGCATGCCTATTTTTGTAAAAGCAGGGTCTGTAATCCCCGAGTGGCCATTGATGCAATATGTTGGAGAGATCGAGCCGGATGAAATCAAATTCCAGATCTACTATTCCAACTATGAGGTAAATTCCTTTTATTTCGAAGATCACGGAGATACCTTTGCCTATGAGCAGGATATCTACACCGAGAAGAAGTTCGTGGTGAAGGGTGATGCCAACACTTTCAACATCCGACAATCGTCGGAAGGTCTATATACGCCAAGATACCAGACCTATGAATTGAAGTTAATAGGTATGCCTTTCTTACCTACAAGAATATTGGTAGACGGAAAAGAGTTGCAGCAGGAGTTTGTGTTTGATGAATTAAAACGTGTAAATATTCAGGTAAATAAAAATTTCAGGGAAATTCAAGTAATTAGATGATAAAAAAAAGTGTGAAGAAGTCGGATAAGAAGGCGCCAGCAGAAGTTTCTGCGTCTGGCGATAACAGCGTCAGGCCGTTTTCGAGATTTACTGACTTCGATATACATTTGTTCAGATCAGGCAAGCATTATAAATTATATGAGAAATTAGGTTCTCATGTAATGCAGGTAGAGGGACGTACCGGAACCTATTTTGCAGTATGGGCGCCAAACGCTAAATATCTATCAGTAATAGGAAACTTTAATGGATGGAGCCGCGAGTCTCATCCATTGTTTCTTCGCTGGGATAGTTCCGGGATATGGGAGGGCTTTATCCCTAATATCGGTAACGGAGAAGTTTATAAGTTTTTCATTCGCTCGAACTCGGGAGAAGAACTTGAAAAATCAGATCCTTACGCGTTGCGCTGGGAAGAACCCCCTCGCACTGCTTCCATCGTTTGGGATACATGGTATGAGTGGAAGGATAACGACTGGATGCAGAATCGTTATAAACACAACAGCCTGAATAGTCCTTACTCCGTTTACGAGGTTCATTTTGGTTCCTGGATGCGCAGTCCTGATGACCCTGCTAAATATCTCGGCTATCGTATTATGGCTGATAACCTTGTTCCTTACGTGAAGGAAATGGGTTTCACTCATGTGGAGTTCATGCCCTTGATGGAGCACCCCTTTTATCCTTCCTGGGGCTATCAGATTACCGGCTATTTTGCTGCTTCATCTCTTTACGGAACTCCCCAGGATTTGATGTACCTCATTGAAAAGCTGCATGAGAACGGAATAGGAGTCATTTTCGATTGGGTTCCTTCACACTTTCCAGGAGATGTCCACGGCCTTTTTCGGTTTGATGGAACACACCTCTACGAGCATTCGAACGAGAAGGAGGGTTTTCATCCCGACTGGAAATCATATATCTTCAATTACGGTCGTAATGAAGTACGATCTTTTTTAATAAGCAACGCCATCTTTTGGCTCGAGCGCTTCCACGTGGATGGACTGCGGGTTGATGCAGTTGCATCAATGCTTTACCGGGACTATTCCCGAAAAGAAGGAGAGTGGATTCCTAACCAGTTTGGCGGCAGGGAAAATCTGGAGGCCATTAGCTTCTTAAAGGAATTTAATATCGCTGTTTATTCACATTTTCCGGATGTACAGACCATAGCAGAAGAATCAACCGCGTTTCCGGGAGTCAGTAAGCCTGTGTTTAGCGACGGTCTTGGTTTTGGGATGAAGTGGATGATGGGTTGGATGCATGATACATTGAAGTATTTCAAGGAAGATCCTATCAATCGCAAATATTATCACGGTCAGATAACGTTCAGTACTGTATATGCTTTCACCGAAAACTTTATGCTTCCTCTCTCTCATGATGAGGTGGTACACGGCAAGCATGCGATGATCAATAAAATGCCTGGAGACGAGTGGCAGAAGTTTGCTAATCTTCGGGTGCTTTATACCTATATGTTTACTCATCCGGGAGCTAAGCTGCTGTTTATGGGTAGCGAATTTGGCCAGAAGGCTGAGTGGAATGTAGAAAAATCATTAGACTGGCATTTACTTGACTTAGCCCCGCACAAGGGGATGAAGGAATTGGTAAAGGGGCTCAACCAGCTTTATAGGGGAGAGCCGGGGCTCTACGAGAAGAATTTTGAGTGGGATGGCTTCCACTGGATAGAAGCCGGAGATGCGGAAAATTCGGTACTGGTATACTGCCGCAAAGGAAATGATCTTGCCGACAGTAAGCTGGTTATAATTTTAAACTTAACACCGATTCCACGATACGACTATCGGGTGGGGCTCCCTCATCATGGTGACTGGGAAGTTGTTTTCAACTCAGACGAAAAGCAGTATTACGGAAGCGGGTTTGAAATTGCAAAACACATTAGCACTGAAAACGTACACTGGCATGGCAGCTCTCAGTCTGCTACCCTTAATCTGCCACCATTATCCGGGGTGGTACTGAAAAGATTCAACCGAACTGCTAAATTCTGGTAAGGTTAAAGAGGGGCGAATACGCTCCTCTTTTGTTTTATGATGGTCCTTTTCAATCACAGTCCGTTGTTAATCTTTAGTTTAATTTAATAGTTTTACAGCGCGCCGGGTGCTTTAGGTATCTCCAGGGATTACGGCGATCTTCTTTCTGTCACAGTTGCAAAGGTTCTATGGAAGTTCCTCTTTTACAGGATATAATTATCATTTTAGGGTTGTCGGTAGTAATTATTCTGCTTTTTCAGATGTTACGCCTGCCGTCGGTACTTGGTCTGTTACTTACCGGAATCATTTCAGGACCTCACGGTTTGAGTTTAATCGAAGCTACGCATGAGGTAGAGCTGTTAGCAGAAATCGGGGTAATTTTTTTACTGTTCGTTATTGGGATTGAGTTCTCTCTGGATAGCCTTTCAAAAATTAAATACACCGTGCTGGGTGCCGGATCCTTACAGGTATTTGGTACCATTGGACTGACGGCTACTCTTTGTTACATTATGGGGCTGCCAGGTAAAGAAGGCATCTTCATGGGTTTTCTGCTTTCTTTAAGTAGTACTGCCATCGTTCTGAAGATGTTGCAGGAGAGGGGCGAGACTACTGCTCCTCACGGACGCATGTCGGTGGCGGTTCTGATCTTTCAGGATATCATTGTGGTGCCAATGATGCTCATCTCACCGCTGATGGGAGGGAAGGGAGGTGATCTTCAATCTACTATCCTTTGGCTAGTTGTTAAAATTGCCGCGATTATCGGCGTTGTTATTGTGCTGTCCCGATACGTAGTACCTGTAATTCTTAATCAGGTCGTTAAAACCAAGAGCCGGGAGCTCTTTATTCTTACCACTATAGTAATCTGTTTTTCTACAGCCTGGCTTACCTCCTCGGTCGGTTTGTCGCTCGCGCTAGGGGCTTTCTTCGCCGGACTTATTATATCTGAATCTGATTATAGTCATCAGGCCACCGCCAATATCCTGCCCTTTCGGGAGATTTTTATTAGCTTCTTTTTTGTTTCAATCGGAATGCTGTTGAACCTGAATTTTTTTATCCAGCACATGGGAACTATTTTTCTTCTTACACTCGCTGCGATTTTGGTGAAAGTGCTCATACTGATCGTCACAGTGCTGGTGATGTCTTATCCGCCCCGGACGGTTTTTATTACAGCCTTAAGCCTGTTTCAGGTAGGAGAATTCGCCTTTGTTCTGTCGGTTACAGGTCTTGAAAATAACTTGATGTCGGAAGAAGTTTATCAGTACTTCTTAGCTATCTCAATTATTACGATGGCAATTACTCCATTCGCCATTAAGTACTCTTCGCAAATTACCGATTATATTTTAAGGCTTTCTTTACCTCAGCGCGTTCGCAAACGGCTGAAATCAATGTCACGGGGAAGAACAGGTACGGAAAGTATTAAGGAGGAGGTGACCGGGCATTTGGTGATTATCGGCCACGGACTAAATGGCGAGAATGTCGCAAAAGCGGCAAGGCAGGCTAAAATTCCGTATCAGATTATCGAACTCGATCCTCATATTTTTAAAACAATTAAAGAGCGGAATGAACCCGTTGTGTTTGGGGATGCTTCCGATGAAACTATTTTAAAACATGTTGCCATTCAAAACGCCAGGGTGGTAGTTGTGGCGATTTCTGACCCGGCCGCTACTAAGAACATCATTCGTAGGGTGCGTGAGTTTACCCGAACCGCTCATATTATTGTAAGGACCCGCTATTTGAAGGAGATAGAAGACAACCTTAAATTAGGTGCAAATGAGGTTATCCCCGAGGAATTCGGTACGTCTATCGAGATCTTTAGTAGAGTATTGAAACGGTACTTAGTGCCGGAAGATGAGATACAGGAGTTTATCGGCCAAATACGATCTCATAACTATGAAATGCTTCGGGAAGTACATGCAATGACCGATAGTTCTTTTAGTCCTCCGCTTCATCTTTCAGACATGGAAATTGCGGCTCTGCCAGTTGAGCAGGGGAGAAACTCGATCGTTGGAAAAACGATTATGGACTCCGGCTTGCGTTCTAATCATGGGGTGACGGTGCTTGCTATAAAAAGGGGTAGCCGTTACCTAACAGAGATTGCGGCTAATGATGAAATCAAGCAAGATGACGTCCTGTACGTATTTGGCAGTGCTCAAAATATTGCAAGACTGAATAAATACCTGGAGCTTTAGGTGTCAGGCCATTTAATTAGGGCTGTTGTTACGATCTTTTATTAGTATAGCTTGTTTCGGTACGTAAAATTCTCCGCGGGGTTGTTCAAGTATTTCCCAGAGAATATTGAAGCCATCGAACGTTAGTTGCAGTTTCCCCGTCAACTCTGAAAAAGCTGATTTGAATGGAACGATAAAGGTGGTGGTAGCGGGGATTGGTCCGGCAAATGAAATAGCGTTTTCCTCGGCACAATCAATCTTCAAGCCTTTTTTCATCACGCTGCAATAACTGCCTTTGAGGTAGTTTCCTGAGCGGATAATTTTCAGCACAAAGTTGTGTTCAAGGTCGTTGTCTTCCCATTCCCATTCTCCTTCAAACGGGGAAACAGTATTACTCATACCAGCCGACGCAAATTGAGCAAAGCCTCGGTTCAGCATAAGAAAAAGACAAACTAAAATAATGGTAGAAGCTTTTTTCACAGCCGTTCTATTTTAATCTTATGACAAGATTTATCTGAAAGCTATCTTTCGATTCCTGCACTTTAAACTCGTGATCGTTCGGATAGTAATTATTCAAACGGAGCTTAACATTCGCCAAACCGATCGAGCTGCTCTTTATAACTTTCCTTTTTCGTTTTTTGTTTACAGCCCTGAAATAAAGAATACCATTTACGTAATTGATGTGAATAAGCGCGGGGTTTTTGACTTCACTCAGGTCACCGTGCTTAAACATATTCTCTACTAGTGGCAGAAGTACCTGAGGGTAGATACGCACTTCTTCTTCTAATCCCGTTTTTACAATATTTACAAAGACCTTGTTCCCAAATCTGAGCTGATTTAAACGGATGAAGTTTTCGACGTTTAAAACTTCTTCGGCTAGCTCTATTTTTCCTTCATGGTCCGGTTCGCGCAAAGCATACCGCATTAGATCATTCACGATCATTACCATTTCAGAAGCCTCATCTGATGCCTTCTGAACTGAGTTGTAAATGAAATTTAAGGTGTTAAACAGTAGGTGCGGATTTATTTGCGATTGGAGAAACGAGTTCTGGCTAACCTGCAATTTCTTTTCCATCTCAGACTTTTCCGCGAGCAATTGTAATTGTAGTTTGCTTAATTCCCGGCTTTTTCTTCGTTGCTTTACATGAGCTACTCCCAGCCAATAAAAGAACGATAAGGAAACAAAGTACATGGCTCTCCAGGCGTTCTCATCTAAGTATTCCAGCAAGGTTGTTCCGTTGAAATTTCTCATCGACGTATTCTCCAGTACCAGAAAGGAAAGCGTTGTAAATGCTCCGTAAATGAGGAGTTCTGCAAGGGTAAGGAGGCACAAGAAAATGGGGTTGGACCTGAGGTTAATCTGGGAATTAAAGGCCAGGAAGGAGTTAAAATAGAAAATTACAAAGATCAGGATGAGGTGAATGCTATACTCTCTTTCCGGAATAAAGTTTCCCTTACCTGAGATCTTTAAGAGAAACTCATAAAATAAAAAGAGAATCCATCCAAAGATATGTTTTCCAATCTTCTTGAAGTCCATTACCACGCCGCCCGGAAGCTGTTGTCGAGATCCATAAATTGCGCTTTTAAATCCTTCATCAAAACCGGTTCAATAACTCCCAATTGCAAATGAAAGTAGAGTTAAGATCTTTAGATAAAAATAAAAAAGCCCTGTAAAATTTAATTACAGGGCTAATATAGTAGTTTTGAGTTTACTACAAAGTACCTATCAATTGAACCAGGTCAATTAATTTATTTGAGTATCCCCACTCGTTATCGTACCAGGAAACAACCTTAACAAAGTTGTCATTCAATGCGATGCCAGCTTTAGCATCAAAGATAGAAGTACGAGCGTCTGTCAGGAAGTCTTGAGATACTACTTCGTCTTCAGTATAACCCAAGATGCCTTTTAATTCACCTTCAGAAGCTTCTTTCATCGCCGCTTTGATGTCTGCATAAGAAGCGGGTTTTTCAAGGCGAACAGTTAAGTCAACTACAGAAACATCCGGTACAGGAACGCGGAAAGCCATACCAGTTAGTTTTCCTTTTAGTTCAGGGATAACCAAAGCTACTGCTTTAGCTGCACCTGTAGATGAAGGGATGATGTTCTGGTAAGCACCACGTCCACCTCTCCAGTCTTTAGCAGAAGGGCCGTCAACGGTTTTTTGAGTCGCAGTTACAGCGTGGATAGTACTCATTAAGCCTTCCAGGATGCCGAACTTATCATTCAATACCTTCGCAATTGGAGCAAGACAGTTTGTGGTACAAGATGCATTTGAAACGATAGTCTGCTCAGCGGTAAGCAGTTTATGGTTAACGCCCATTACGAAAGTAGGAGTATCGTCTTTTGCAGGAGCAGACATCACTACTTTCTTAGCACCAGCCTGGATATGTTTTCCTGCAGTTTCCTGAGTAAGAAACAAGCCAGTCGACTCAATAACAACTTCTGCACCTACTTCATCCCACTTAAGGTTAGCCGGATCTTTTTCAGCAGTAACACGGATAGTTTTTCCGTTAACTACCAAATTCCCGTTTTGCACCTCAATAGTTCCATTGAACTTGCCATGAGTAGAATCATATTTTAACATGTAAGCCATGTAATCTGGTTCAACCAGGTCGTTGATGCCCACAATCTCAATATCATTGCGTTCGCAAGCTGCTCTAAAAGCTAAACGACCGATGCGGCCGAATCCGTTAATTCCAACTTTCATTTTCTATTAATTTTTATTCGTGTAATAATTCAAAATATTGTAAATCGGTTTCCTGATAATATTTCCAACGCTTATTCCATATCCATCGGCCATCTCCTTTATAGTGTCCTGAAAAATATCAGCAATGGCCCCTGTGAAATGTACTGGCAAATCTGGGTGTTTTTCTGCAAGAGGAAGAATATAAGTTTCAAAAAAAATTTTAAAGCCATTTTTTACCAGATCGTCCACGTATTTTTCCTGTCTGTTCTCGGCCAGGAAGTCGGTGAAAGATGTCAAAAATAAGATTGGCTGAGGATTTCTGTAGACTTTGTCAAGGATCTGTTTTCTCTCGGGGTTGAATTTTTGAACGAATTTTTGTTCAAACTTCTCAGGAAGTAATCCGGTGAGATAATCTTTCAACAGACGTCTTCCTAGCCAGTTCGCTGATCCTTCGTCTGCCAGGATGTAACCCATCCCAAAGTTATTTTCTTTGATCTTCTTCCCGTTGAAATACGCAGCATTCGATCCGCTACCCAAAATACCTACTATTGCGGGCTGGTCGCCGCACGTTGCTATGGCCGACGCTGTCAAATCATGTCCTACAGTTACCTTCGCATAGCGGAAGAATTTGTTAAAGGCATTAACGATGATTTGTTGTCTATCTTTCGACGTTGCTCCTGCCCCATAGAAGTAAATCCGTTTGATCTCTTCGGCATAGGTGATGAGCTCGTTTTTTTTATTTAATAGATTGCTGATAAACTTCTCATCATACAGAAAAGGATTGATTCCTGGCATTCTAAATTCTGATACTATTTGCCCTCTGTCAGACAATTTCCAGTCTGCATTTCTCGACCCACTATAGATTACCGCAATCATTTTAATTTTACTCCAGCCTTAAATTGCTAGGATATGTGACATTTCAAGTAAATCTTCTTCCAGCTTCGTTGAGTGATTTGTTATTGACTCCTGAATGTCGGTTAACTGAATTTTATTAGATACGAGACCTACCATTTTCCTATTTTCGCCAGCGAGCAGTGCATTTACTGCTGCATAGCCAAACCGACTTCCTAAAACCCTGTCGAAACTGGTAGGTGATCCACCCCGCTGCAAATGTCCTAAAATAGTTACTTTAACATCGTAAAAATTAAATTTTTCTTTTACGCGTTTGGCCACATTATAAGCGCCGCCATTTTTTTCGCCCTCTGCTATAATTACGATACTCGAGGTCTTATTACTTCCTGCACCTGCTTCAAGCTTGGAAATCAAGTCCTCAATTGCTGTATCCTTTTCGGGTAGCAAAATCGCTTCTGCGCCTCCGGCAATCCCTGCCTGCAACGCAATACACCCAGAATCTCTTCCCATTACTTCAACGAAGAAAAGCCTGTCGTGAGAAGCAGCAGTGTCTCTTATTTTGTCTATCGCGTCAATTACTGTATTGGTGGCAGTGTCATAGCCTAAGGTAAAATCAGTACCATAAAGGTCGTTGTCAATAGTACCTGGCACGCCGATTACTGGTATGTCAAACTCTCTGGAAAGTAGCTCCGCACCCGTAAAAGTACCGTCACCGCCAATGGCAACAAGAGCATCAATACCGGCTTCTTTAATGTTTTTATATGCGAAAGCTCTACCTTCCTTTGTTTTAAAATCAAGGCAACGAGCTGTTTTTAGTATGGTTCCTCCTAACTGAATGATGTGGCATACTGAGCGGGCGTCCATCTTGATAAATTTTTTATCAATCATGCCTTGATACCCTTGTTGTATACCAACCATTTCTACGCCTGAATAAATCCCCGTGCGCACTACTGCGCGTACGCAGGCATTCATTCCTGGTGCATCACCCCCTGAAGTAAAAACACCGATTTTCTTAATAGTTGACACGCTCATTTGAAAATATTTGCCGAATATAAGGTGTAAGACTTACACTAAGCGAAAAATCTAAGAATTTTTTCCACTTTTGTGCGAACAATTATATTTTCACAATAAATATACCGCTTTGCAAACTCCGCTTCCAAAATTTGATTCTGTATTCTCAGTTGACTGTGTAATCTTCGGGTTTGAAGAAGGTGTTCTTAAGATCTTGTTGATTGAGCGAAATGAGCCTCCGTTCAAAGATTGCTATGCGCTTCCCGGTTTATTTGTCGGGCATGATGAGGGGATAGACTATGCAGCGGAGCGGACCTTGTACGAGTTGACAGGACTGCGGGATATTTATATGGAGCAGTTGTACACCTTCGGCGACCTGGACAGGCACCCGGAGGGAAGAGTTATCACAGTTGCTTATTATGCATTGATCCGGCTGAGCAGTAAGATAGAGGTTAGGCCGCATTCCAACTACGCAAAAACAGCGTTCTGGCATCCGGTAGCAGACCTTCCTCAGCTGGCTTTTGATCATACCCTGATTTTCCAGAAGAGCCTGGAGAAGATTCGGCGAAAGATTAGCGATCAGCCTATTGCCTTTGAACTGCTGCCGGAAAAGTTCACGCTGACGCAGTTACAGAACGTGTATGAGGCTATCCTGAACAGAAAGTTGGATAAGAGAAATTTTCGTAAGAAAATGTTGAATTATGGGATTTTGAAAGAGTTGGATGAGAAGCAAAGGGGCGTGTCTTACAGGGCCGCAACCTTGTATAAATTTGACAGAAGAAAATACGCCAAGGTATTTCAGAAAGAGCTTTCTTTCATTAAGGAATAGAATGAGAAAGCCTACAACACGTTAAAAGTGCTATAGGCCTCTCGCTTTAAGCTTTTGCGCGGTTGTCCACGTGAAACTGTACCAAGTCATCTATCGGAGAGCGAACCAGCCTGCCTATTTTCATGCCGTATTCTCCAGCAACTTCCTCAAGTATATCCCGAAAACTGTACCCCACAGATCCAATAACATTTAAGCTGTACTTTTGATAATTAGGGTAGTGGCTAACCAGGTTTTTGAAAAATTCGCTGAAACTTGTTTTTACTAGCTGACGAGTATAGCTCCGGTTCGCAGTACAATCGTATACGAACTTTGCGAAGCTAGCACAGAACCTGTTTGCCAAAGGTTTGCTGTATACATTTTCCTGCACGTCATCAGGGGTAAGCTTAAACGTCTCCCAAAACTCTTTCCTCACTTCTTCCGGCATGTAACCTCTCAAATAATCTACCAGCAGTTTTTTTCCTATATGGCAGCCACTGCCTTCATCACCAAGAATATAAGCCCCAGAGTCAATGTGTTCTATGATTTCCTCCCCGTTATATATGCAGGTATTGGTCCCGGTACCTAAGATTGCTGCGAAACCTTCATTTTTGCCAAGTAGCGCCCGTGCAGCAGCAAGAAGGTCGTGGCCTACAAATACCTGGCTGCTGGTAAATACGGCTGAAAAGGCACCTGCCAATTCTGCTGCTTTTTCCTCATTATGGACGCCTGCTCCGTAAAAGTTCACCTCTTCAATTTTTGACAGGTCCAGGTCTTGAGGAAGATTTTTTTTCAAAGAGTTGATTACATATTCCTGATCCACGAAGTATGGATTGTATCCCTCTGTATTGAAATATACTTTCTTGTTATCCTCATTAAGTAAACACCAGTTAGTTTTGGTGGAGCCTCCGTCAGCAATGATGATCATTTTGAATTTGTTTAGTGCCCTAAAGTAAAAATTAATCTATACACGTTTAAAAAACTTTAAAGTTTCTGTTTGTATTATTGTTTTATCTCTACTTTAATTCTATGATAGTTGACTTAAGAAGTGATACGGTTACTAAGCCTACACCGAGCATGCTTGAAGCGATGTTTGCCGCCATTGTTGGTGATGATGTTTATGAAGAAGATGAAACGGTAAATCAGCTCGAAGCAGAACTTGCACAGATGTTTGGGATGGAAGCGGGTTTGTTTTGCCCTTCAGGAACTATGACAAACCAGATCGCCATTAAGTGTCTTACTCAGCCTCTGGATGAGGTAATATGTGAAGAAGGCTCCCATGTGTACAGGTATGAGGGTGGAGGGATCGCTTTCAATTCTGCGGCTTCAGTTAGATTGATTAAAGGGGATCGGGGCAGGTTAACAGCGGAGCAGATTGAATCAGCTATCAATCCTTCAAATATTCATTACCCTCATACACGCCTGGTAGTGCTTGAAAATACGTCAAACCGGGGAGGAGGAAGTTACTATACGGCAAGCGAGATCGAACCCATATATCATCTTTGCCGCTTAAAGAACTTGTATTTGCATTTAGATGGTGCCCGGATATTTAACGCCCTGGTAGAAACTCATGATGACCCAAAAAAATACGGGCACATGTTCGATAGTATTTCCATCTGCCTTTCGAAAGGCTTAGGTGCCCCTGTGGGTTCAGTTCTGATAGGAAGTACAGATTTGATCAGAAAGGCCAGACGGGTGAGGAAAGCCTTCGGTGGAGGAATGCGACAGGCGGGCTACCTGGCAGCCGCAGGATTGTACGCCTTAGAACATAACATTGCTCGTCTGAAGGAAGATCATGAGCAGGCAAAACGATTGGGACAGGCGCTGCAGGAATGCCATTTTGTTAAAAATATGCTCCCTGTTGATACAAATATTATCATTGCAGATTTAATAGATTCGTATTCTGCTGACAACTTTGTAAATAGATTGGCCGATCATGGCATCAAATGCGGAACTTTTGGGCATCAGAAAGTTCGCTTTGTAACGCACCTTGGGATTTCATCTTCCATGATTGACTATACTATTGACATATTGCGAAAGGATCGCCATTAGGGCCTTTCATTTTTACAATTAAAAAAGATTCTTTTTCCTAAAATTGTGGCGTAGCTTTTAATTCAGAAAGTTGCCCCGAATTCTTACAATAATGAATCAGGAGTTTTTCCAGCATATTTTTGATAAGCACCAGGACATAGAAGCAGTTCCTTCCAATAAGGAAATAGCTACCTGGGCTCTAAAGCTGATTCGATTACTATATCCGGAGCAATCCAAAAAGTTTTTCTCTTCAGTGGAGGAAATTGAGCACGAATTGCAATTGTTGGAGAGTGAGTTGACAAAGATCATGAATGCCACTAAAGCTTGTGAGAATTGCGACAATCAGGAGAAATCGAGGGAGTTCTTCAAGAAGCTTCCAGACCTTTATGCTCTGTTAAATACCGATGTGCAGGGGATTTTGAATGGCGATCCAGCGGCGAAAAGCGAATTTGAAGTGATCAGAGCTTATCCCGGATTTTATGCAATTTCTTTTTACAGGGTAGCGCACGGTTTGCTGAAACTCGATATTCCTGTGATTCCTCGGATCCTTACCGAATACGCTCATTCCAAGACCGGTATTGATATTCATCCGGGCGCAGAAATTGGTGAATACATGCATATCGATCATGGGACCGGAATTGTCATTGGGGAAACAACCAAAATCGGAAATAACGTGAAGATCTATCAGGGCGTCACTCTTGGAGCACTAAGTGTGGAGAAGAACATGGCTTCCACCAAACGACATCCTACGGTAGAAGATCACGTGGTTATTTACGCCGGCGCCACTATTTTAGGGGGAGAAACAGTGATAGGGGCTCATAGCATAATTGGGGGTAACGTTTGGCTTACCAAAAGCGTTCCTCCTCATTCTTTGGTCTACCACGAGTCGAAAGCAAAGGTGGTTGAAAGGCAAGTTAAAGATTCGCAGTAATGGGAAGTATTTTAGATTTAGTAGGAAACACTCCACTCGTAGAGATTAGAAAGTTAAACCCAAACCCGGCGGTACAGATTTTTGCCAAGCTGGAGGGAAACAATCCGGGAGGAAGTGTCAAAGATCGTCCTGCGCTTAATATGATAAAAAGCGCTGTAGACCGGGGCGAAGTGAAGCCGGGAATGAAGCTAATTGAGGCGACGAGTGGGAATACAGGCATTGCGTTGGCCATGATTGCCCGCTTGTTTGATTTAGACATCGAGTTGGTAATGCCTTCAAGTTCAACCCGTGAGCGAACACTTACCATGGAAGCATTCGGAGCAAGGGTCGTGTTGCTGGATAGTATTGAAGCTTGCAGAGATTATGCGGAGGAAAAAGGGGCCTCAGGCGAATATTTCCTGTTAAACCAATTTTCTAATCCTGATAATTATCTGGCTCACTACAAAACAACGGGACCTGAGATATGGAGAGATACAGATAGAAGAATCACCCATTTTGTAAGTGCCATGGGCACCACGGGAACGATAATGGGAACCTCTATGTTTTTCAAGGAGCAGGATCAGGATATCCAGATCGTAGGTTGCCAGCCTACCGAAGAATCGTCCATACCTGGAATCAGAAGGTGGCCTGAAGAATATTTGCCGAAAATATTCGACCCTTCACGGGTAGACAGAGTGATGGATGTTTCGCAAGCTGAAGCTACCGAAATGGCGAGGCAGCTTGCTAAAGTGGAAGGTATTTTTGCCGGAATGAGTAGTGGAGGCGCTGCCGCGGCGGCTTTTAGGCTAGCTGCTGAGTTGACGGAAGGTGTAATCGTTTTTATTGTTTGCGATCGGGGGGACCGGTATTTAAGTAGTGACTTGTTCGGATAGCGAGTTTAAACAATTTCCAGCCCAAATGTCTTATTATGATATCTATGAAAGTATTATCAGCAATAGGGGGTGGTCTGGCGGGAGCTTGTGCCCTCACAATATTACATGAAGTTACCCGAAAATTAGATAAAGATGCTCCGAGGATGGACCTGCTGGGAATGCAGGCGATATCTAAGGGGTTAAGAAAGGCGGGGCAAAGTGTGCCGGGTCAGCAAAAACTTTATACGCTTTCCCTTGCGGGAGAGATATTAAGTAATACTTTTTATTACAGCCTGGCGGCAGCCGGAAACAGAAAATACGTAGTGCCCAAAGGAACACTGCTGGGGTTGGCTGGAGGGGTAGGAGCCTTATTCCTTCCCAAATCGATAGGGCTGAATCCCCAACTAAGCAATAAAACTCTAAAAACTCAGCTGTTGACAACCTCCTTCTATATGCTCGGAGGCCTGATAGCCTCTTTTGTTGCAAAACGAATAGATAAGCGTAAAGAAAGACCGTTAGAGCGAGGACGGGTCGTCAATTTATTCAGGTAATTTCTTGGAAAGAGGTTGCCTTGATCTGTTAGGGCCACTTCTCAAGGCAACCGTCTTTCTTGGCTACTAACTAATGTTTGTTTTTTCCCTTCCCTTTTTCTCCGCCCTTCCCGTTATTACTCTTAAACTCTTTTTTGCTATTATTTGACTTGACAGCCTGCGTAGTACGAGAGTTGCCTGCTTGGTTGTATTTATTTTTGGATAGGCCTTTGCCGCTCCTTAGGGTAGATTGTCCCCTATACGTTTTGTATTTCCCGTACTTAACCTTGTGCTCTTTGTAGTTCAGGAACGGTTTCGGGGAATTTAGCACCACCTTGTATCCGCTGTAAAGATCATAGCCCTGATATTGGGAAGGCAATGAACTGCTGTATAGCCACTTTCCGTTGTTGAGATAGATGAATTGCCTGTTGGGCACGTGATAATACGTTTCTATCCCTGGGAGGTAATAATACTCTGCATAATCGTAACCTGCAGGCCCCCAGGCAGGTTGAGCTCCAATGTTGATATTCACATTGACCTGCGAATACGCCCTGCTTGCCATCCCCGCAAGTACGAGCATTGAAAATAAAACTAGCTTTTTCATAATAAGTGTGTGTGAAGGGAAAAAACAATTATAGTGCCAGTTAAGAGTGCATGATATAACCATTCTGTTTTTGCGGCAGAGAAGGCTTCAGTATTAGAACGCATAGCTACGCTATAGCAAAATCGAGGCCGATGCCGATAGTTATTTTGGAGTATTTAGAGTCTCACGGGACTTTAATAATCATCACTAATTAAAGAGGATAAGGTCACTACTTTTGCATTTAATTATTATAATGCGCGGATTAAGGATGCACATCATATTTTTGTAATGTAAAGCTTGGTATCGTTACCGGGAACGATTGCGTAAATTTTTAGTACGAAAGGCACGTTTCTTTTCATGAAACTCGCTAGAATTGTAATAGGAAGCTAACCAATAAGTCAGTAGCACATAATAAAGGGAGAAAAAGTAAGTTATTACATTGCTGATTTTGACCCAATGATCAGTTTAATGAAGAGAAGGGGAATGATGAGTTCGTGGTTAGATCCAAAAAGTCTTAAATTTTAAACTAGTAAGCCTAATTGTTAATTAATTTTTTATGAGGAAAGTAATACTTTTAACGTGTATGCTGTTTACGATCGTATATACAGCATTTTCACAAACCCGGCAAGTTACGGGTAAAGTAGTTGATAAGGGTGGGGAGGCTCTTATCGGCGTAAGTGTGTTAGTCAAGGGTACTACCCAGGGGGCTAGTACTGATCTTAATGGTAACTTCAAAATCAACGTGTCTACTACTGGAAATCCCGTTCTTGTTTTCAAGTACATTGGATTTAAGATCAAGGAAGTAGCAGTAGGAAAACAAACGCAAATCAACGTTACTCTTGAAGATGATGCAACGGCTCTGGATGAAGTTGTCGTTGTTGGTTATGGTACCGTAAAAAAGAAGGATTTGACAGGAGCGGTGGGAACTGTCAGTGCTGAAACTATCACGGCTGCCCCAGTTTCATCAGCCTTAGAGGCTATTTCAGGTCGAGTAGCAGGGGTAAATATCTCCAGTACAGAAGGCTCTCCTGATGCCGAAATGACTGTCCGCGTTCGTGGTGGTGGATCTATATCTCAGAATAACTCGCCTCTCTACATCGTCGACGGTTTTCCTGTAAGTTCTATCTCGGATATAGCTCCTCAGGATATCGAATCAATTAGTATATTGAAAGACGCTTCGTCAACTGCGATCTATGGATCAAGAGGTGCAAATGGGGTTGTTTTAGTGACTACCAAAGGTGGGAAAGGTGGAAAAACTGCGATTAGTTTTAATACGTTCACCGGAACAAGAAAAATTGCCAATACTTTAGACGTACTCTCTCCTTTCGACTACGCTACATGGCAGTACGAAAGAGCGCTCCTTGACAACAGCGTGGAAGATTACACTAAGTATTTTGGTAATTTCCAAGATATCGATCTATACGCGAATGTCCAGGGGAACGATTGGCAGGACCTTGTTTTCGGACGTACTGGTACCACGTATAATCAAAACTTAAACATCAGTGGTGGTGGCGAAAAAACTAAATTTAGTATTAGTCATAGTTTTGTAAAGGATAAAGCAATCATGCAGCTTTCAGGCTACCAGAGGCATAACCTGAATTTTAAATTGAATCACAAGCTGTTTGAGACCTTGACTTTAGATTTCGGAGCGCGTTATGCTGACGCGAAAACAGAAGGGGGAGGAGCAAATGAGCAGAACGAAAAGTCGTCTGCAGATTCTCGTTTGAAATTTGCTATGATCTATCCTGCCATCCCCGTAGCAGGATTGACAAACTCTGCAGAAACTGATCCTGATTTCAATTTATACAACCCGCTCGTTGCTATTTCTGACAATGATCAGTTCGTTCAACGCAAAACGTACAATTTAAATGGTGCGTTAACATTTGAACCTATCAGAAATCTTAGCCTGCGTTCTGAAGTAGGTTACGATGGGTTTAGAAATGACCATGATAGGTTCTACGGTTTAACTACCTATTATGTGCAAAATGCGCCAGCAGCTGCAAACCAGGATTTGCCCGCTATCATCTTTACCAACGCTCGAAGAAACACGTTCCGGAATACAAATACCTTGAACTACGACTTTAAAAACATGTTGGGGAAAGATCATAAGTTGAACCTGCTTTTAGGACACGAATACATTCTAACCGAAAGTGGAACTTTAACGAATGTGGTGCACGGCTTTCCTGCAACTTTTGATTTCGACGCATCTCGAAGGTTGTCCACTCAAGGTCAGGCTAATTCCATCGAGAACTTCTTCTTTCCTGACGATAAATTGTTGTCATTTTTTGGTCGCGCGAACTACGATTACAAGGGAAGGTATTTGTTGACAGCCACTTTGCGTGGAGACGGATCTTCCAAATTCCTGGGTTCAAAGAGTTGGGGATATTTCCCTTCAGCTTCAGTAGCATGGAGAATTTCGGACGAGAGTTTTATGGAAGGATTTAGATCATGGCTTACTGATGCTAAAATCAGGGCAAGTTATGGTGAGGCAGGTAACAACCAGATTCCTGGAGGGGTAGCTCTGCCAGCGATGTTAAACTCAACTACGACCTGGGTTAATGGAACCAGCAATTATTGGGCTCGTTCGAAAACTATGCCAAATCCAGATTTGGTTTGGGAAACAACAATTTCAAGAAACGTGGGAGCAGACCTGACGCTATGGAATGGCAAAGTTAGTGCAACTGCTGATGTTTATCTAAACAACACAACTGACTTATTAATGGCCTACCCTGTTACAGGAACAGGCTACGATATTCAATATCGTAACGTTGGGGAAACTCAAAATAAAGGTCTAGAGCTTTCTGGAACCTGGAATGCGTTGAGAAAGAAAAATTTCGACCTATCAATAAATGCGAATATCAGCTTTAACCGGAATAAGGTTATATCTCTTGGGGGTATAGCTAACTACCCTGGAGCGTCTGGTTGGGCATCTACAGAAATAGGGAATGACTACCGTGTTGTTGAAGGTGGCCCGATAGGTGCAATGTATGGTTATGTAAGTGCTGGACGGTATGAGGTTTCGGATTTTGAGCCAAATCCTGTAAACGGGGTATGGGTTTTGAAAGCAGGAGTACCTACTGCAAATGGTGTCGTGGGAACTATTCGCCCGGGATCTATGAAGCTAGCAGATCTTAACGATGATAAGATGATCAATGACTCAGATAAAACTATTATCGGAAATGCCAATCCGCTGAACACCGGTGGTTTCTCGATCAACTCCCGCATTTTCAATTTTGATTTGGGCGCTTACTTCAACTGGAGTTACGGAAATGATATCTATAACGCTAATAAAATCGAGTATACTTCAACCAGTAAGTATAGTTCAAGAAACATGATCTCTATTATGGAGAGCGGTCAACGCTGGACCAATTTGCGGGCTGACGGAACTATCAGTAATGATCCTGCAGAATTGGAAGCAATGAATGCAAATACTACATTATGGTCTCCCTACATGAGCAGGTACGTGTTTAGCGATTGGGCGGTAGAAGATGGATCTTTTTTGAGATTAGGAACTTTGACACTGGGTTACACCGTTCCTAAATCAATTACCAGCAGATTGAAAATGAATAGCGTTAGAATTTATGCATCAGGTTACAATCTATTCTTGCTAACGAATTACACTGGATTTGATCCGGAAGTTTCTACCAGACGCCAGACTCAACTTACACCTGGTGTAGATTATTCCGCTTATCCTAAAAGTAGGTCTTACGTTTTCGGCCTAAATGTTAATTTCTAGTCACACTATTATTCTTAGAAATGAAAAAGATTTTAAATATATCACTAATGATCACAGGGCTTGCATTCCTTGGCGGTTGTAAAGAGGTCTTAGATGCTCCTTCAAAATCGACCTTGGATGAGTCTGTGATTTTTTCAACACCGAGCCTTGCAGAGGGAACCATCGCAGGAGTTTTACAGTCTTTTGGAGAGACAAACTCGTACCGGGGAAGGTTTCTGGTAAATTATGGTGTAAATACTGATGTTGAAGTATACAACAGTTTGAAGAACACCAATGATGAGAAATCGCAGTTGGCTAACTACAATACTACTGCCAATAATGGGCAGATGAACACTGATAACAATGCCTATGCTAAGTTTTACGAGGGCATTGAAAGGGCTAACGTTGCTATTGTAGGACTAAGAACTTACGGCGATGTTGCAAACAACCCTCGCCTTGCACAGGTGCTTGGTGAAATGTTAACACTTCGTGCAGTACTTTATAATGATTTAATTAAGGGTTGGGGAGATGTTCCTGCTCGTTTCGAGCCAATCACCACAGAAACTATGTATTTGCCGAGGAGCGATAGGGACGTGATTTACAAGCAACTTTTGGTAGATCTTGAAGAAGCAGCAACTTTGCTTCCATGGCCTAATGGTTCAGCTGCTACCAGTTCTGTAGAGCGTGTTAACAAGGCGTTTGCAAAAGGATTACGCGCCCGGTTGGCCTTAGCTGCTGGTGGCTATGCTCAGCGCCTGGATGGTACAGTCAGATTGAGCAACGATCCTGACTTGTCTCGCGACAAGATGTATGCCATTGCAAAAAAAGAATGTCTTGATATCATTGAGAGTAAAACGCTGAGACTACTAGGCTTTGAGGAGTTATTCAGAACATTTAATGAAGAGACCAACAGAGCAGGTTTAGAGTCAATGTGGGAAATTCCTTTTAGCGAGGGTAGGGGTCGTGTGATTTTTGATCTTGGTGTTAGACATACCACTACGGACAAATACACCGGACAAAACCGCGGAGGTACTGATGGTCCAAACCCTATTATGCTTTATGAGTTTGATCCTGCGGATGTTCGTAGAGACGTGAGTATCGTTCCATACGAGTGGACAAACGGAGTTCAGGTTCCTTCAAATCTTAATCGCTTGTACTTTGGTAAATACCGTTACGAGTGGATGAAGAGAAGGGTGACTTCTACAAACGACGACGGTTTGAACTGGATGTACATGCGTTATGCTGATGTTGTTCTGATGGCAGCAGAAGCGATTAACGAAATTGATGGTCCCGCAGCAGCGGCACCTTACCTAAGGATGATTATGGAAAGAGCATTTCCATCCAGTCCACAGAAGGTAACTCAGTACATGGCACAGGCTACAGCTTCTAAACCTGCCTTTTTCAATGCAATAGTAGATCAGCGAGCTTTAGAGTTTACTGGAGAAATGCTTAGAAAAGCCGATCTTATACGCTGGAACCTGCTTGGTTCGAAATTAAATGAGGCTAAAGTTAAATTGGAGCAGTTAGAGAAGAGAGAAGGAAAATACGCTAGCCTTCCTGCTAGAATTTACTATAAAACGGCGGCTGACGGCGAAAAGGTTGAAATCTATGGACTAAATTTTGGGGACACTGATGTGCAGGGAGCTGCATTAGGTTACGCCGCAAACAAAACATGGACTCTTTCTGCAAGTAATGATCAGACAACTTACTGGAATGCTCTGTTCGTCAAAAATCCAGATGCTCAACAGGTTTGGCCAATCTGGCAAATATTCCTTGATAACTCTAACGGCATGTTAAATAATGCTCATTTAAAATAATTAAGTTCATAACATGATTAATATGAATAAGACATTAGTTGCTCTCTGTATTTCTGCCACTGTGTTCAGTTTTTCCAGTTGCAGCGATGATATTGGAGAGGAGATAACAACTCTTAATGTTAGCAGAACTTTCTCGCCTACCGGCCTTACTGCTACAGTTGTAAATAAAACGGGGGTGAGACTTGTCTGGAAAGCGGTGCCCAATGCAAAGTCCTATACGATTGAAGTCTTTGAAAATGCTGATTTTAGCGGTACGCCGGTAAAAACCGTAACAGGTGTTCCATTTGAGCAGCAGCCCTATACCATTTCGGGCCTGTCGGGCGAGACCCAACATTATGTGCGGGTTAAAGCTGTAGGTGAAGGCATTGATGATTCAAAATGGGTTACAGCCTCATTTACTACAGATGCTGAACAAATATTTCAGGATATTGATCCGGCGAAATTGACAGCAACGTCGGTAACGGTAAACTGGCCTGCGGGTGAAACTGCTACTACTATTACTCTGTCTCCAGGTAATATATCACGTGCAGTTACGCCTGCGGAAATTGCCGCAGGGCAAGCAACAATTTCTGGTTTAACTGGCGAAACTACATATACGGTGAAATTGATGAATGGCACTAAAACTCGCGGTACGAAGACGTTCACTACCTTGATCGATCTGGGTGGGGCGATTGCTGTTAATCCTACTGATGATCTCGCAGCATTGATTACTAATGCTCAGGGAGGAGAAGTGTTTGCACTGATGCCGGGAGTTTATAATATCAATGCCGATGTAATAGTTACCAAAACTATATCTATTAAAGGCGTTAGACCAGCGAATAAACCAGTAATTAATGGTATGGTTTTAAAGATGAGGGCTAACGCTGGTCTATCTTTGAAAGATCTAGTTCTTAATGGTACAGGCGCACCAACTGCTAGCCAATTAGTTGTGTACGACCAAGCTCTAAATACCGCATACGGCGCCTTAAGCGTACAGGATTCCGAAATCAAGAATTATAGAGGATTGATTTATGTGAATATAAAGGCCCTTATTGAATCGGTTACCTATAGTGGAAATATCATCCACGATATAGCCTCTAATGGTGGTGGTTTTGTGGATTTTAGACAGGGCTTGGCGAAAACATTTCTTTTTGAAAACAATACCGTGTACAATGTCACCGAAGATGGTAGCAGAGACCTGTTCCGTATGGATGCTGGCTCAGAAGTAACCGCGAACTTCTCAGGAATACCAAGCGTTATCACAATAAGAACAAATACATTCTACAACGCTTTGAACCGTGCAGCTGGTCGGTACTTGTATATCCGCCTGCCTTTGCACCAGATACACTTCACAAAAAATTTAATTGCAGAAAGCGCGAATTACTATTCGAACCAATCAACTACAACTATCACTACGATGGCGAATAATAATTACTATAACGCGCCTAACTTCACTGCGAGCACTGTCGGGAGTGCTAAGAATGATCTTGGACCATTTACAACGCTGGATCCCGGCTTCGTTAGTCCGTCTACAGGAGACTTCACTGTTACCAACTTTGACTTAAAGGCAAATGGTATCGGGGACCCTCGTTGGAGACGATAGGTTGATCAAACTTTAATTACATCAGGTGCGGCTCAATAGCCGCACCTTTTTTATATTTATGGACTTATGAATCTAAAATTAAAACTCGTTGGCTTCCTTGTTGCTTTTATTTTGGCATCTTTCACTTTAGTGCCGCCTTCCAAGACTACCATTTATCTGATTGGTGATTCTACAATGTCTGATAAGAATGTGAAGGCTTATCCGGAAGCCGGTTGGGGAATGCCCTTCCGTTATTTCTTCGACTCGACGGTGGTGGTAGATAACAGAGCGATGAATGGTCGGAGTACGCGAACCTTTATGGAGGAAAACCGTTGGGCACCTGTTGTGGATAAATTGGAGGAAGGCGACTATGTCTTTATTCAGTTCGGTCACAATGATGAGGTTCAAACGAAACGGAGCGCTACTAAGCCAGAGGAGTTTCGGTCGAACCTTATAAAATATGTGACCGACACAAGAAGCAAAAAAGCACAACCTGTCTTAATCACTCCGGTGGCACGAAGAAATTTTGATTCTACAGGAGTTTTTAAACCTACTCATGAAGAATATTCTGCTATTGTGCGGCAAGTGGCCAAAGATCAAAAGGTGCCGTTGATAGATTTGGATCGGAAGAGCCAGGCGTTACTGGTAGAACTTGGTGCTGAAAAATCTAAATTTTTCTTCAATCACCTGAAAGCAGGCGAGCACCCTAACTATCCGAAGGGGAAAATAGACGATACGCATTTCAATGAATTAGGAGCAAGGTTGATGGCTCAACTAGTGCTGAAGGAAATACAGGAACTAAAGCTTGAAATTGCTGACAAGATAGTCAGACGGAATTAAGCATAATGAATTGTTCATCATCAAGGCCGGAAAATCACTTCCGGCCTTTTTTGCTTTTTCTTCCGGTATCGATTGCGTAAAAATGCCTTGACAATCGTAAGGACCCTCTATTTATATAGTAACTTACTTCAGTTTTCTAATTAATAATAAACTGTTCTGATTACTGCCACTACACTTTACAATATGATAAAAACTTTAACAAAAATCGGCCTGTCGCCAGCTTGTGCCCTTTACTCTTTTACAAAAAGTATCAAGGTCAACCCGCGTGAAATCGCTGCATTAATAGTCGTAATTTTTTTCTTTTTTAATTTCCTAATTCCGTCTCTTGCTTTGGCCCAGCCTGTAGCTTTTCCCGGGGCAGAAGGTTTTGGTAAATTCGCTTCCGGAGGTAGAGGTGGGAAGGTTATATATGTCACAAATCTTAATGATAAAGGCCCGGGTAGCTTAAGAGAGGCAGTAACGGCTGGTTTTCCAAGGATTGTATTATTTTCAGTATCAGGTACCATTCATTTGGCATCTCCCTTAATTATCAATCAAGATAATATAACCATCGCCGGTCAATCAGCTCCTGGAGACGGGATAGCTATTGCAGATCACCCTGTCGGTATCGCGGCTAATAATGTAATCCTTCGTTTTCTTCGTTTCCGGATGGGCGACCGCTTCCAGAATCAAGGGATGGTGCACGGAGCCGGTGCTGACGATGCTTTAAGCAGTGGCCGAAAGAGGAATCTAATTATTGACCACTGTTCGTTGAGTTGGAGTACAGATGAAGTTTTTTCTGTCTACGCTGGAGATAGTACTACGCTGCAATGGAATCTTATTGCTGAGCCTTTGGATTATTCCTACCATTTCGAGAAAGGGGACACCGATTTTGAACATCATGGATTTGGTGGCATCTGGGGAGGAAAACACCTCAGCGCTCATCATAATTTATTCGCCCATTGTACCAGCAGAACGCCCCGATTTGACGGCATTCGCAACGCTCCTTCAGAGTTTGTTGATTTTCGCAACAATGTACTGTACAATTGGAAGAGCAATAACGTGTATGGGGGCGAGGGTGGACAGTACAACATCGTTGATAACTACTATAAGTATGGGCCGGAAACGAATAGCAGCGTTCGATTTCAAATCCTAAATCCCTTCAAGCTTGACGGAAGAATCCCTTTTGGGAAATACTTTGTATCGGGGAATTTTGTAGACGGGTCTGATAATGTAACAAAAGATAATTGGCTTGGTGTGAAAATGGAAAAGGGAACAGATGCTGACAAGCTGAATTCGAAAATAACCTCGGCATTCCCAGCGGTAGAGATTGCTAGCCAATCCGCCAAGGACGCCTATAAATCTGTTTTGCTTAGTGTTGGAGCAGTTTTTCCTCGGCGGGATGAGGTTGATGAACGAATATTAAAAGAAGTAGAAACCCGCACGGGGAAAATCATCGATGTTCAGGGGGGCTATCCTCACGGAACGCCTTACGAGCAAACAAAAGGAGCGTGGCCTCAACTAAGAGCGTCGGCAGCACCCACAGACAGCGACGAGGACGGTATTCCCGACGCCTGGGAAGTAAGTCATAAGCTTAATCCTAAGAACGCGCTGGACGGGAATAGCTTTGGCTTGGATAAAAACTATAGCAATGTGGAGGTTTATCTAAACTCGCTTGTACAGCGGCAGGCAATAAAACCAAAACAAACTCAGAAAAAGAGGAAGTCATAACGGTAACATTCGGCTAGACACTTCGTGGCCTTCTTAGACATCTCCGCGAAGTGTCTAATCTACCTTATTTCTTTGCTTAGCAAGGTTATAAGTAGGATACAGATAGTTGGGAATTAGCAAATACTGGTTGTTCTTTTGAACGATGAAGGCGTTTTGAAACTTGCCAACAACTGCAGTCAATTCCCCCTCGATTAAAACGTATAAGTTGCTATTATTCATGGTACGGTAGTTTGACTAGCTTTACGTTTTAGCGTTTAGTCGGGTTACAGTTTTTTTATCCCTCTAGCGTTATTACTAGATCATTTTCGAAAAATATTCGTAACAATTTTTCCTTTGACGTATTAATACGATAATTGTACAGACAGAAATAAAAATGGAAAAAATCTATTTAAGCGACGCCGGACCAAAAGTATCACCGGCAATATATGGTTTTTACAGATGGAGCAGCGAGGTGAATAATCCTGCGACGATGGAGAAGATCATTAACTTGTGCCTGGAGTTGGGAATCAATACTTTTGATCATGCGGACACTTATGGAGGTTACCAGTGCGAAGAACTTTTCGGTAATGTGATTAGCCAGAAAACTTTCAAAAGGGAGGATATTGTTCTATTCTCCAAGTGCGGGCTTCGTGTGCCGCATTCAAGTCATCCAGATGTTAGAGTGAAACATTACGACACGTCCAGAGAACATATTATCAGAAGTGTAGATAATTCTTTAAAAAAGCTTCGTACAGATTACCTGGATATCTTTTTACTAAATTATCTCGATCCGGTATCAAACCTGGAGGAAACCGCGTATACCCTTGCCCAATTGCGTGATTCCGGAAAGATTAGAAATATCGGCGTTGCGAACTTTTCAGTTTTTCAACATCAGCTGCTTGCATCTTATCTCAACAGACCAATCGTAACTAACCACATTGAACTTAATCTTCTGAATACTTCCGCTTTAGACAACGGGCAAATCGACTATATTAAACAGCGGTACATGCGCCCACTTGCTTCTGCTCCGCTAGCTGAAGGTCGCATTGCAGAAGGTCTCGACTTCGCTTCGCTCGGCGTAAGATCAAAGCTGCAGGAACTGGCACCGAAATACGGGGCTGATATTGAGTCTCTGGCGGTAGCTTGGTTGATTAAGTTAGGAGCACTGCCATTGATAGGAACTACTGATGAACAACGAATCCGGAACATTGCTGGCGCCTTTTCTATTGAACTAGATAAGCAGGATTGGTACGATTTGTACTCAGCTTCCCGGGGTACGATCTGACGGATGTTTTGATATCCGGAACTACTGAATAATTTGCTGTTGGCAGCAACATATTTCTTATTTGGTCGTATAAGCTATATAAGTTCTTTAATTGGTTAAAAATCATATTACAATTGCCTGAACAGAATATTGAAGAAATAGGGAATTTATAAGTATTTTTGTGCTGTTATCTATATTAAGATTCTCATTAGAATTTTATCATTTTAATCATTAATAATATTACTCAATGATCAGACTTTTTGCGGGTGGTTTTCCCCGTGACCTTGAAGAATCCGAATTGCAGGAGATCTTTGAACAATTTGGGACAGTGCTTGCCGTAAAAATTATTCGGGATAAAAACACAGCAATCAGTAGGAGATTCGGTTTCGTTGATATGGAAACTCAGGAGGATGCTGAGATGGCAATTAGTCAACTCCACGGAGGTAGTATTGACGACGAAGAAATAAGCGTAACATTTGCAGATAACCGGGCTGAAGAAAAAGCTAAGGAAAAGGCGAAAGCGAAGGCAAAACCTGTGAAAATTAAAACGGGCGGGTATAACAAGTTTGGTGCTGGTGGAAAGGTAGCAAGCAGCAATGGTAAATCCGGCGGTTTCAACAGGCAGTCCTCAAATAATCGTTACCAAAAAAGTGGCGGAAACAGTTATGGTAGTAGCTACGGTAATAGCAATGGAAATGGCTATGGCAATAGCAATGGAAATAGTTACGGTAACGGGAATAGCTACGGAAATAACCAAGGCAACGGGAATGGCCCAATAAGAGAAAAGCGTCCGCGGACGAAGAGATACTAGGGCAAATAGCTTTGCCCTAAGTTAAATCTTAGTCGATGTTTTTATACATTTTCAGGTGAGGAATTGTAACTTCTTCAAATTCACCACCTGAAATTTTGTATCCCAGTTTTTCATAAAAAGGGACAGCATATTTTCTAGCATGCATAAACATTTGCAGACCTCCTTGATCTTTCACAAGCTTTTCTGCAAATCGCACGATCTCAGTCCCGATTCCCTGTCCTTGTACATCGTCTTTTACAGCCATCTGTTGGAGCTGGAACGTCGTAAGGTCTTTTTGACGTAACATACAACATCCTACCATAGTCTCCTTCTTGAAGCAACCTAGCAGAATGACGTCTTGGTCTTTTTCCAAATAATCACGGGTGAAGGACAAGCCCAGCGGAACTCTTAGGACGTCATTCCTAAGTGAGACCATTTTTTCATAGTCTTCTGTTCCGTAAACTATCACTCGAATTTCATTCATTTGAAGGGGTATTTTAACAAGCGTTCCTGGCTCATTTCATTTTTCTCGTAAACCGCCAGACAGTATTTACGAAACGAATCGGGTACGTTATTGCCTTCCAGCATTAGCTGCTGAGGAACAGGGTTGGACGCATCAAAAAAGTAAACCCTGGTAAGGCCATATTTAGTATGAGGCATGAGCGCTCCGTATTGTTTCATTGCGGTCCAAATCGTATCCGTAGTTGTAACTGTATAAATGCGAACGACTGGCCCGCTGTTCTGCTCGTTCCTGATAAAAGCCGTTTCCTTGAAATTCCCCTCGAGGTCCTGAGTTCCCGGCTGGGTTAAAGAGTCATAAACGAACCAGGCAACTGCAGCGACTAATAAAATAAAAAGCCATTTTTTTCTACCACTTATCATGCCGCTAAATTCGGCAATTTATCTGTTTCAGACTTTGGGGTTTGGCCATTGTAATGCAACTTTCTGCCGCTTTATGTTGTTTCTACTCAGTTGAGCACCTTCATGTGTTGGTCAATGCATTGAGCAATCATCAGGTGGAGTAGTATCAAATAGTAAAGATATGTTTCAGGAGCTTCCATTATACCATGATGAGCAATTTCGGACATTTGAGATTCGGATTGATCAATCAACTGCCTTCATCACTTATTCAGAAAAAAATGGTTTGATAGAACTGGAACATACAGTAGTGCCGGATGAACTTCAAGGACGGGGCATTGCCGCTATTTTAGTAGAAAAGACGTTGAGATACCTGGATGAAAGGCAGCTGATGATGATTCCTTCATGCTCTTACGTTAAAAGGTTCCTGTTGAAGCACCCAGAGTGGAAATTTCTGGTGGGGTAAAAAAGAAGGGGATTACAGACTTTGTAATCCCCGTTCTCTCTACCGAGAAAAGTATAGTCTATATACTTTCTCTTAACTATGAAAACTATTCCCTCTACAAAGGACGAATGCTTAAATGAAGAGAACATGAAGAATTTTAACTTTTTAATCTTTCTTTAGTATGGAGGCCGTTATTTTTTGTGGCATCCAGGCCTCCGGAAAAACCAGCTATTACAAAGAGCACTTTTTTAAGACCCACATACGTATTTCGCTGGATATGTTAAATACGCGAAATAAAGAGAACCGATTTTTGGAGACGTGCTTCAATACCTGGCAACGCTTTGTCATCGACAACACAAATCCGACCAGGGTAGAACGTGAGCGGTACATCGAAAAAGCGCGGTTGGCAAAGTTCAAAGTAATTGGGTATTATTTTGAGAGTACTCCGCTTGAATCGATTTCTAGAAACAAGGAACGACAAAAAAAAGAGTTTGTTCCGGAGAAGGGGATTTGGGCAACCTACAAAAAGATGGAGCCTCCTTCCTTTGAAGAGGGCTTTGATCAGTTGTTCCTAGTAAGGTTGAACGCTGGTGTTTTTACCTCAATCGAAATTATCAAGTTTGGCTGAAGTATTTCTTTTCGAAGTCGAGCCACTTCTTCACGATAGGGTAGGCTAGATGAAACCAGTAGGTGTAGGAGTCTTTATTTTTTTCCAGGGAGACTTGGATCTCTTCAAGGCCGAGCCATTGATAATCGCTTACTTCATCCTTATTGGGTAAAACCTTTCCGTTGAATTTTCCCAGGTAAATATGGTCATATTCGTGCTCGATTAGGCCGTTCTCAAATTCCGCATAGTATTTGAATGCTTCCAATTTCTGCAAAAAGCAAGTAAACCCCATCTCTTCGCTTAGACGACGTTGTGCGGCAACCAGTGTGTTTTCTCCTGGTTGTGGATGGCTGCAGCAAGCATTGGTCCAGAGACCACCTGAATGATACTTGTCTTTGGCTCGTTGCTGCAATAACATTTTGCCCTCGTCATTGATTATAAATACTGAAAAAGCACGATGTAAGAGACCTTTTTGATGGGCTTCGAGTTTTTCCATTACCCCCTGCTGCTGATCCAGCTCATCTACTAAAATAACCTCAGGTAACTGCATTGATGCTTAAATTAGATTAAGTTGATTTCTCAAGCCTGCTTTCAGTACAATAACCAACTTGATATGATTAGGAATACGTATTCTTTGCTCTAATATTGCCTCTGCATTTGATTTTTTTACCTTCTTAAATAGAGCCATGTAATATCGGTAGGCGACATATACTCCAAACCTGGCACTTACCGGCAGTCTTTTGATTCCCTCGTAAGCCAACTCGAAATCGTTTTCTATATCTTTCTCAATTTGTCTCTTTTGTACCTCGTTGAAGCTGCCCTTCTTGAAGTTAGGGAAATAGCATCGGTCTAAATCGTCAATGTCTGATTGCAAGTCTCTCAAGAAGTTAATTTTTTGAAAGGCTGCACCGAGGGCCTTAGCATAAACCTTTAGGCTATCATAGAGCTTTTGGTCCCCGTCGCAAAAGATGCAAAGGCACATTAAACCTACAACTTCCGCCGACCCGTAGATGTACTCCTCAAATTCTTCCCGGCTCAGATAGTCCTGTTTCTGAAGATCGAGCTCCATACTTCGAAAAAAGGCTTCGATCAGATCATCGCCGATATTGTACCTCTTAACGGCTTTTTGAAAACTTTGTAGTATGGGATTTAAGCTTATTCCTTGGGAAATAGCTTCGAATGTGTCTTCCTTGAATTTCTTCAGCAAGGCCTGCTTATCAAATTCATGAAAGGTGTCTACAATTTCGTCGGCAAATCTCACCATTCCGTAGACTGCATGAATCGGCTCCCTAAGGTCTGGTCTTAAAAGCTTAATAGCTGAAAAAAAGGAAGTGCTGTATTTTCGGGTTACCGATTGGCTGCAATCATAAGATAGCTGTGTAAATAGGCCAACGTTATTCATGAAACAAGATTCTAGTGAATGAGAAACTAAATTAGCACAAATTAGTTTTAATTAAATTTTAAAAAGGACTTTTCTGCTCTTTTTTTGGTACCATTGCGTTTTATTTTTACAAGAGTTGTTTATGTCTTATGCCCTTTTTAGAGAGCTAATTAAGCTGACAGAAGAATTTGAAATAGAGGTAGGGCCAGCGAACGCTAATGTGTCTCAGTTTTCGAAGTGGCTCAATCGGCGGATTGAAGCTGAACCAGCAGCTGCAATGGATGAGCCTGTTTGGGAGGGCAAAGAGCAGGGGAGAACTCCGGAAAGTGTGATTAATACTTTACTGGTACATCTTTTTCGATACGCTAAGATTTATAGCAAGCTCGCTATTGCCGAATCCCCCTTTGCAACTATAGACGACGTTATTTTTCTTATCAACCTGCGTCACCGCGGAGCGATGACGAAAATAGAACTTATCGAGCTAAATATTCATGAAAAATCGACAGGAATTCAGATTATAAACCGGTTGATTTCTAGTGGATTTGTAGCTGAGGCGATCAACCCATCGGACAAGAGGAGTAAAAAAATATGCATAACAGAAGCAGGTATAAAGGCACTAGAAGCAAATATGGATAGCGTCAGGGCCGCCAGTAAAATAGTCGTTGGGGATCTAAATAAATCGGAGAAGCTACAATTAATCGGCCTGTTGCAGAAGTTGGAGACTTTTCATGCGAGTAACAGGGGAGTATTCAAAGAGATTTGAAGAAGAGTAGTCAAAATTCTTTGACTACTCTTCTTCAATTGGTCTAATGTTCCGCAAGTGGTCCTCTTAAATCCTTTCTTACTTTACTGTGATGGCGGCTATAGCCGAAATATATCAGAACGCCGATAATCAACCAAATGATCAGTCGTTCCCAGGTGTGCCAAGGTAAACCCGCCATTAGATAAAGACAAACGGCAATACCAAGGATCGGAACGTATGGGAAAAACGGAGTTCTGAAAGGACGGGGGAGCTGCGGATCGGTATACCGCAGTACTAAAATACCTCCACAAACAATAACAAAAGCGAGAAGCGTTCCGATAGACACCAACTCACCCAACAAGTTAATAGGACCGAAGCCTGCCAACACCATAGCTATAATACCGGTAATGATGGTGGTGATATAAGGAGTTTTGAATTTCGGATGAATAGTGCTAAAGAATTTCGGAAGAAGCCCATCGTTTGACATGGAGTAAAATATTCTTGGCTGACCGAGGAGCATCACGAGGATAACCGAACTTAGCCCGGCTATCGCCCCAATTTTGATCGGGAATCTTAGCCAGAAGAGCCCTTCTCCACCTGCATTAACAGCCACTGCAATCGGATCAGGTACATTCAACTGCTCGTAGGGAACCATTCCCGTCATCACAATCCCAACAAGAATATAGATGAGGGTACAAATGGCAAGTGAGCCAAGAATACCGCGGGGCATGTCTCGTTGCGGGTTAAGGGCTTCCTGTGCTGCAGTAGATACTGCGTCAAAACCGATATAGGCAAAAAATATAATTCCGGCGCCCCTCACTATTCCTTCAAAACCAAAACGACCCGGTCCTTCAGCTTCTGGTATAAAAGGGGTAAGGTTGTCTGTATTGATATGCGAGAGGCCAAATCCGATAAAAAGAAGGATAACTGCTACTTTTAACACCACTATCACATTATTAAATTTGGCCGATTCGCTAATCCCGATTACGAGAAGGACGGTTATTATTGCGATAATGAACATTGCAGGGAAATTGATGATTGCTCCCGTGGGAGTAAAATCTCCCGTAGCGGCATCATAATTAAATGGCGCCTGGGCAATACTTGCTGGTACGGTTACTCCGAAATCTTTTAGAAAGCTCACCACGTAGCCCGACCAGGAGACAGCTACTGTTGATGATGCGAAGAGATATTCGATGATAAGGTCCCAGCCAATGATCCAGGCAATAAATTCGCCCATGGTTGCATAAGCGTAGGTGTAAGCACTTCCGGCTATCGGTATCATGGAAGCAAATTCCGAATAGCAAAGACCAGCAAATCCACAGGCAAGTGCAGCCAGAACAAAGGATAGAACAACGGCTGGCCCTGTATGTAGGGCGGCGGCTGTTCCAGTAAGGGTGAAGATTCCAGCTCCTATGATCGCTCCGATGCCGAGGGAGATCAGATTGTTGGCAGTCAATGTCCTTTTTAGTCCGCCTTCGAATTTGGCCTCCTTAAGTAACTGGTCAAGAGATTTTTTATAAAACATAGAAAAGTTGAATATTCGGTGATTTTATCGTGTTAAGCTCTTCAAATCTAGATAAATTCTCAAAAAGAAAGGGGACCAATACGATTCCCCTTTTACGATGTTTTATCGCTTTATAGTTACGGAATTACCAATGTTCTTTTCAGAAACATCGCTTTTGGTCTCAATTCTATGCTTTGCATTAGCTGAAGCAGTGTTCTCTCCCGGACCTTGAGCGATATGAGGCGCGATAATCAGAGAGACGATTGACATCAGTTTAATTAAAATATTCATGGATGGTCCAGAAGTATCTTTGAAAGGGTCACCGACGGTGTCTCCAGTCACGGAAGCCTTGTGAGGCTCGGACTTTTTGTAGAACGTCTCTCCATTAATAACAGCTCCTTTTTCGAAAGACTTTTTTGCATTATCCCAGGCGCCGCCAGCGTTAGACTGAAACATTCCCATCAGAACTCCTGAAACAGTAACTCCCGCAAGCAGACCTCCTAGAACCTCCGGGCCGAAAGAAAAGCCGATAATAATAGGGACGATGAGCGCGATCGCACCAGGTAGCATCATTTCACGGATAGAAGCTTTGGTTGAGATGGCGACACATTTTTCGTACTCTGGTTCTGCTTTGTATTCCATAATGCCCGGAATCTCTCTAAACTGTCGTCTTACTTCCTGAACCATATCCATCGCCGCTTTCCCTACCGCGGAAATGGCCAGGGATGAAAAGATGTAGGGAATCATCCCACCCACAAATAAACCAGCCAGCACGTCGGCTTTGTAAATATCGATTGAATCAATGCCGGCAATGCCAACAAAAGCAGCAAAAAGCGCGAGAGACGTCAACGCTGCCGAGGCAATTGCAAAACCCTTACCGGTCGCCGCAGTAGTATTTCCCACAGCGTCCAGGTTATCTGTGCGGTTTCTCACTTCCTCGGGTAGTTGGCTCATTTCGGCAATGCCGCCCGCGTTGTCTGCAATCGGACCAAAAGCGTCAATAGCCAATTGCATTGCTGTAGTAGCCATCATTCCAGCTGCAGCGATTGCTACGCCATAAAGACCTGCAAAGTGGTACGAGCTGAAAATCCCGACGGCCAGCACTATAATTGGCAGGAATGTCGACTCCATACCAACAGCTAAACCACCTATGATATTAGTAGCATGGCCTGTTGATGATTGATTGACGATGGACTGAACAGGTCGCTTCCCCATGGCCGTATAGTACTCAGTGATGATACTCATCAACGCTCCAACAATTAAACCTACTACTATGGCAAGAAAAACGTCTGTACTGTTAAAGGTGAAGCCTCTGATCTCCATGTTTTCTGGCAACATCCATTTCACCGCGAAGAAAGAAGCAATAGCCGTGAAAATAATAGATGACCAGTTTCCAATATTTAGGGCTGTTTGTACATTATCGGTCTCATTTTTTATGCGTACAAAGTAAGTGGCTATAATAGAAAAGATGAGGCCGAGGCCCGCAATTAGCATTGGTAGTAAAATTGGGGCAATCCCACCAAAATTATCATCTGACACAATTTCTCTCCCCAGAACCATGGTAGCCAAAATAGTTGCAACATAAGAACCAAAAAGGTCAGCTCCCATTCCCGCCACATCACCCACGTTGTCGCCTACATTATCCGCGATGGTAGCCGGATTTCTAACATCATCTTCCGGAATTCCCGCCTCTACTTTACCTACAAGGTCTGCGCCCACGTCTGCAGCTTTCGTATAAATCCCGCCGCCCACACGGGCAAAAAGGGCGATCGACTCGGCCCCCAGGGAGAAGCCGGCCAGAACCTCCAGCGCTTTTTCCATTTCAACACCGTTCACACTACCGTTCTGTTGCACCACATACACCTGATAAAAAACGATAAACAATGAACCCAGACCAAGGACCGCCAGACCTGCTACGCCCAATCCCATGACACTTCCGCCGGTAAACGACACTTTCAGAGCTTTGGCTAAACTTGTCCTTGCAGCTTGTGTGGTTCGTACGTTTGCTTTAGTCGCTATATTCATTCCAATGTAACCGGCGAAAGCTGAGGTGAAGGCTCCAATTAAGAAGGAAATGGAAATGACCCAACTCGAGGTTTCTACCAGGGTGCCCGAATAGGCCAACAGTAGAGCGGCAATTACAGCAAAATAGGAGAGTATTTTCCATTCGGCTTTAAGGAACGCCATGGCTCCGCTCGCAATGAAGCCTGCCAGTCGTTGCATGTTTTCATCGCCAGCATCCTGCTTGCTTACCCAAGCAGATTTTACAAGCATCACCACAATGCCCACGAGGCCTAAAATGGGGATCAAATAAATTAAATTTTCGTACAGAAAGTCCATAGAAGGTTAGTATAGTTGATTAGAAATTACAAGTTGAAAAAAGATTTTTGAACCACAAAACGAGTGCTAAAATTTATTTTACCTAAAAAGGCTCAAATGCTCATTTAACAGATTTTTTAATTAAAAGATTTGATTTAGTATTTAGATAAGCAGTAATTGCCTATTATTCAGGGAATAAATAGGTTCTTTCCAGATAAAGCTTTAGCCTCTGTTCAGGGCTGGAACAGCCGATAAAAGTGAAGGTACGCCCGGTCGTCTTTCAGTTTGACAACCTGAAGTTTGTCGACAAAGGCGGATGAGAGTCGGTTTTAGGGGCTTTTGCTCCGAATGCAACACGTTTGCGATGCATGTCGCCGCTTCAGAATTTTCGACGCTGATTACTCATAAATATTTGGTTACTTTGCGATTATTAAGTGAAGTTTAATTAAGATTTAAGAATTTATTATTTATGCCTCTTAGAGAAGAGTTAGAGTCCAGTGGCAACTGGTTGTTTATCAGGAGAAGTTGGTTGCCGGTTCTGCTATACCCCTTCGCCATTGCTGTGATGTATTTTTACAACGACAGAACGTTCTCGAAAGTAACCGACGAGAGTTATGGCGCCATTTGCTTGCTTGTTTCCTTTCTGGGTTTGCTCGTGCGAGCGTTGACTGTTGGTTATACTCCCAAAGGTACATCTGGCCGCAATACTACCTCGGGACAAATTGCCGAAACACTAAATCAAACTGGCATGTACTCAATGGTACGCCACCCTTTATACCTGGGTAATTACCTGATGTGGCTTGGCTTGTTTCTTTTTGTGGGCCTTTGGTGGTTCGCAGTTATTTGCTCTCTTCTTTACTGGTTATATTATGAACGTATAATGATTGCTGAAGAGGAATTCTTGAGGAGAAAATATGGAAGTTCCTACGAAACTTGGGCAGCCCATACTCCTGCTTTTCTTCCACGCTTTTCGTCGTTTAGAGCTCCTAACCTTACTTTTTCTATGCGGAATGTATTGAAAAGGGAATATAACGGGGTTTTCGCTGTTGCGATTTCTTTCGCCGTTATGAATGCTCTGGCTTATTACTTCGTAACAGGAGAAGTCAAAATCGACAATTTCTGGGCTGCAGTGTTCATTGTTTGTTTTCTTGCTTTTATTATTCTTCGTACTTTGAAAAAGACTACCAGAGTTTTGGAAGTAGAAGGAAGATAGTCCACTTTAATAAAATGTCAAATTTTGCAAAATCAGCTTCTTCCCGAAGCTGAATACGTAGTTTTGCAACCTCAAATCGATTAACAAATAATGGATAGAAAAGTAAGAGTGGGACTGGTGCAAACCAGTTGTACGGCTAATAAGCAAGAAAATTTAGAGAAGACAATTACTAAGATTAGGGAAATTGCCGCGAAGGGGGCTCAAATAGTTTGTTTGCAAGAGCTTTTTACTTCTCTTTACTTTTGCGATGTAGAAAGTTACGATAATTTTAAACTTGCTGAAAGCATCCCCGGTCCGTCCACTGATGCTTTAAGTGCTGTAGCGGAGGAACTGGGAGTTGTAATTATTGCTTCTCTCTTCGAAAAACGTACGGAAGGACTTTACCACAATACCACGGCTGTTATAGACGCTGACGGAACTTATATGGGCAAGTATCGGAAGATGCACATCCCTGATGATCCGGGTTATTATGAAAAGTTTTATTTTACTCCAGGCGACTTGGGCTATAAGGTGTTTAAAACTAAGTTCGCTACAATTGGGGTGCTGATCTGCTGGGATCAGTGGTATCCTGAAGCAGCCCGGATCACTTCGCTAATGGGAGCTGAAATCTTATTCTATCCAACAGCGATTGGCTGGGCATCATCACAGGAAGTAGATACCAACACGGAACAGTACAACGCTTGGCAAACTATACAACGCAGTCATGCGGTGGCCAATGGAGTTCACGTTGTAAGTGTTAACAGAATAGGGGATGAGGGACCCATGAAATTCTGGGGCGGATCCTTTGTTTCCAACCCATTTGGAACTGTTTTATATCAGGCCTCTCATACGGAAGAGGAATTAATAGTGCAAGAGCTTGATATGTCTAAATCAGACCGTTATAGAACGCACTGGCCATTCCTGAGAGATAGAAGGATTGACTCCTACGGACAGATCACGAAAAGGTACATCGACGACGAAGCTTAGTTTGAAGTAATGAGTGATTTTTTAACGAGCGGAGTACGGGATTTTCCTGATTTATCTGATACTACTCAAACTCCTAAGCAGTTGGGATACTATTTTCCCGCAGAATTTGCAGCTCACGAAGCAACCTGGTTAAGCTGGCCGCATAAAGAAGCTAGTTGGCCCGGAAAGTTGGAAAGCATTTTTGCGAGTTATAGCGAATTTGTGAAGGTGCTTGCGCAAAGCGAGCGCGTCAGGATCAATGTGGCCGACGAGCAGATGAAGAATTTTGCTCTGGGACATTTAAGCAAGGCGGGCGTAAACTTGGATCAGGTTGAATTTTTCTTTCACCCTACCAATGATGCCTGGTGTCGAGACCACGGTCCGGCTTTCCTTATTAACCCAGCAGCTGACATCAAAAAAGTGATTGTTGATTGGGGCTATAATGCCTGGGGTGGAAAGTACCCTCCCTTTGATTTGGACGATGTAATTCCATCCTTAATAGGAAAGCATTTTAACATCCCGGTTTTTCATCCCGGTATCGTGATGGAAGGCGGTTCTGTCGAGTTCAACGGAAAGGGAACGGTATTAACGTCTACTTGTTGTTTGCTGAATGAAAACCGTAATCCGCATCTTAATCAAGGTCAGGTTGAGACCTTTTTATCGGAATATTACGGGATAGACCAGGTATTATGGGTAGAGGAGGGAATTGTCGGAGATGATACTGACGGGCATATAGATGATACGATCCGCTTTGTAAATGAGGATACTGTATTGTCAGTTGTTGAAACAAATACGAAGGATGACAATTACGAACCCCTTCAAAAAAATATAAAGGCGCTGAGCAAAATGCGGTTGCTGAATGGCAAGCAGTTGAACGTAGTAGAGCTGCCAATGCCGGAAGAGGTGATTCACGAAGACTTGCGTTTACCTGCTTCTTATGCTAATTTCTACATCAGCAACAAAAACGTTCTTGTTCCCACTTATCGGTCTAAATTTGATCAGCAGGCTTTGGACATCATCGCAGGCTGTTTCCCAGAGCGGGAAGTGGTAGGTATTGATTCGACAGATATTATCTGGGGACTAGGGAGTTTTCACTGTCTCAGCCAGCAGGAACCTTCCATTTAAACCACCTCAGCTACTACAAAAGTACTTCCGCCTACAAAGATGAGATCATCTTTGTAGGCGTTTTTTTTGGCCGCTGCTAGTGCATCGACCACACTCGCGAAAACTTCACCCTGAAGACCTTGTACCTGCGCTTCTTCGGCTAGTTCACCCGCAGGTTTGGCGCGCTCTATCTGGGGCTGGCAAAAGTAGTAGCTTGCTTTCTTCGGCAGCAGTGACAATACCTTGCCAATTTCTTTATCCTTTACCATCCCAATCACCATATGAAGCTTGTCGAATTCCGTTGCCTCAATGTTCTTTAGCACCTCTTTTATTCCATCCTCATTGTGACCAGTGTCGCAGATTACCAGAGGCGCTACACTCAATGTCTGCCAGCGTCCCATCAATCCTGTAAGTTCCTTAATACGCGATAACCCTTCCGAAACCCGAGTATCACTTATTCGGAAACCACTTCTTTTTAATTGACCAATGGCGCTTAAAACAGCTTTTACATTTTTGACCTGATAAGAGCCTGTCAGGTCCAGTGATAAGTTTATCCTGTCGTCCTTGTCTTGAGCTGATTGTAATACGAGCGGACGGCGTCCTTCTTGTGAGGGGCCTGTTTCAACCTCTTGCCACTCGTCTGATGCAAACGCCAGGGGAGCCTGAACTTCTTTTGCTTTTTTTAGAAAAACCTGTTCAACTTCAGGTTGCCTTTCACTAATAATTGCAGGAATTCCAGGCTTTATGATGCCGGCTTTTTCAAATGCAATTTCCGGTAGGGTATTGCCGAGGATGTTCATGTGATCATAACCAATATTGGTGATCACGGAGAGAACTGGTGTGATGATGTTCGTCGAATCTAACCTGCCTCCCAGCCCTACTTCTATAACTGCTATGTCGACCTTCTGCTTTGCGAAATGATCGAAGGCCATCGCTACTGTCACTTCGAAGAATGAAGGTTGCACCTCCTCGATTAGTTGCTTCTGACTATTTACAAATTCGATGACCAGCTCTTCTGAAATCATCTCGCCATCTACTTTTATCCGTTCCCTAAAGTCACGGAGGTGTGGCGATGTATATAGTCCGGTTTTAAAACCTGCAGTCTGAAGAACAGCTGCAAGCATATGCGACACCGAACCCTTTCCATTAGTTCCAGCTACATGAATTGTCCGGAACTTCTGCTGCGGATTTCCTAAGGCGCTGCAAAGAGCTATGGTATTGTATAGATCCTTTTTGATGGCAGCATCACCTATGCGACTAAACATAGGCAACTTCGCATAGAGGTATTGAAGGGTCTGTGAATAGCTCAACTACTCTTGAACGATTTAATGTACTTTGAAATTGAATACTACCTTGCCCATCTGGACATCTGGCGCAGACTCTAGCTGGTTTAAACGAGCTCCTAATACGGCCCGCTCACATTTCTCCCACAGGTCTTTATCAGATAAAGTAGTACCTCGTACTCCCGCACGGGCATATACTACCTGACCAGTTTTATCCACTCTGATTTCAACGGCAATTTTTCCGGATCGCTGACCTTCGTCTTCAATTTTAGGAAGGTTTACAAAGCGTCGGCCTGATAAGTCTAACTGCGTGTTTCCGAAACCAGACCCACCTTTTCCGTAGCTTGAGGCCAGTGGATCTCCGTCTGGGTCGCCCTGGTTTCCTGGTTTATTACCTGTGCCATCTCCCTGGCCGGTACCGTTATTCTTTTTGCCTTTGTACAATGCGGCTTCATTGACGGTCGGCTTACTTTCCCTTGTCTGAGGAGAAGTTGAGGGCGTTGGGCTACTGCTCTTTTTTGATGTCGTAACTACAGGGGCATCTTCTGCATCCTGCGTGACTACAGCTCTGTCGCTGTTTTCCGAAGACGGCGTAGGTTGTGCTTCCGGGTTTTCAACTACCTTGTTTGGAGGTGTAGTACTGGCATTGGGTGCAACGGAGGGCTCTTCGATGCTCATAAAATCGCTACCCATGCCTTCATCCACCGTTCCATAATTAACTACTATACCTCCGGTTCCAACTATTTCCTGAGGCATGTTCATCCCAAAAACAATAAAGTAGCTTATCAATAGCAATATTGCCATTACTCCGGTAGAGAAGAGGAGCGCTTTTGGATAGTTATTTTCCTCGCGATACTGCATCTTATTTATTCTCTGTAGCAAGTACAAGTTTGATACCCAGTTTGTTCGCAATGTCCATTACTTGCACCACATCCTGAATAGCAACAGTGCGGTCGACATGGAGCACAATAGTCAGTTCTTGGACTTGTTGCTGCAAGCCACCTAAACGGGGTTGAAGCTCCTCCAACTGAATTTGCTGCTTATCCAGGAAGTATTCCAGGTCTTTCGTTACTGTTACAGTAACGGTTTTTTTAGAAACAGATTGTCCTGAATCAGAGCGAGGGAGCAATAGTTTTATAACGTTTGGATTGGTTACAGTAGAGGCAATCAGAAAGAACAACATCAGAAAAAACATGATATCATTCATTGCTGATGAGTGCACTTCAGCTGTCGGCCGCTTTCTTCTTCTTAAATTCATGTTTGGAAGATCCTTCTTTAGTGAAATATTAATTACGGAGTAGGTTCTGCCGGATAAATTATCTTCCCGGCTCTTCCAGCAGATCGATGAACTCTACAGCATCAGTCTCCATTTTTAGGATCACTCTGTCTACCATGATATTTAAAACGTGATAGCCAATGTAAGCCAGAATACCGATCATCAGTCCCGCTGCAGACGTAATCATCTTCTCGTATAGTCCGCCGGCAATTATACCCATACTGATATTGTCGGAAAGAGAGATGTTATAGAAAATCCGGATCACACCCGAGATCGTCCCTACGAAACCAAGCATGGGAGCAATACCCGCTACGATCCCGAGGATACTGATATTTTTTTCAAGTTTTGATACTTCCAGCTTACCAATATTTTCGATCGCTCCTTCGATGTCTTTTATCGGGCGGCCAATGCGTGTAAGTCCCTTCTGCAACATCCGCCCTAGAGGGGAATTACTACTGCGGCATATTGCGATGGCCGAGCTAAGATTGCCTGAAAGAATATGTTGCTTAACCTGAGACATCAGATTATTCTCGTCTTTTGACGCTTTTCTAATGGTGATATATCTTTCTATAAAGATTACGAGTGCCAGGAAAAACAGAATAGCAATAGGAATCATTACCCATCCTCCCTTAAAAAGAAGATCGATGAATCGAAGCTCCTGAGCTGCCTCTACTGTACCCGCTGCTGCTGTAGCTACTGTGTCTTGTAAAACTGTATCTTGTAATAAAAGCATGTGTTATTTGTTGTTATTGTTGTTCTTAATGATTAGTATCCAGGCTTCCTTGTTTATTTCCTCATGAATGCGGCGCTTTTCTTTCTGTGCGGCATCATTGTTTGTAAAGCTTCCAATGCTGACTTTAAACTTTGGTTTTTTGTCGTCTTCAATTACACTGGCATCAATTCCCCTCTTACGCATAATCTTTACGTAGTTATCGGCCTCCGACCGCCTGTTGAAGGACGCACTTATAATCTCGTATCTCGTTACCGCTTTTCGCGTCGAGTCGACCGTCGTGGTTGTTTTCGTATTAATGTTAACAGTATCCCTTGGCTGCTCTACAACAAAACCTTCCTGCTTTAACGTGTTTTCGATAATGCTATCCGCCATTGCGATCGAATCAGCAGTAGTTTTGGGTTGCGGCTTTGCTACCGGGGTTACTGTTTTGCGTGGATTGCGGGATTCCACCTGCTTCACTAAACTGTTAAAAAGCTCCTGATTGTAAAAATAAATACCAGTGATGGTTGCCGCTATTACAAATAAGCCGGCAAGTAATACAGCTGGCCAAACTCTTCGTTTTTTATGCACTGCCTCCGTATCGACTACTTCTGCAGGCAGTTCTGCTGGTAGGGGCTGTCTTCTGTCCGAAGTAAAGAAAGAAGTTTTAATCTCTTTAACAGGAGGTAGAGCAAAGCTACTGAGACTTCCTGAAGCCTCTGTCGCCTTGAAGGAGAGGCCATGTTCAGCTTTCTGAAGGACGCCTACCGAATTAAGGGATGCAGCGCCTGTAGTCCGAAGGGCATACTGCAGGCTGTCAGTGTACTTTTCCGCGAAGTACCGGGCAGAGGCAGCTGATATATTTTTTGCTGACCGGATATGTTCAATCAATCCTTCACTCAGGACTGAACCGGCATCTTCCTTAAAGCCCAACTCGAAAGATGGGGGATAGAAGAGGCCCTTTGATTTGTCAAAAAAAGCAGATTTTTTTTTCCTATAAAAGGTGCCAATACCGGGAAGGCTTACTTCATTTTGCTCTTTTAGTAATTCTGAAATAAATAGCCCTACGTCCATCCGGGTAAAATTAGCTTAAATTATCTACCAAGTCAATCTTATCAGAATGAATAATTAAGACCCCCGAATATGTTGAAGCCATAATTCGGATAGTACAGATATCGTTGGTACTGGCTTCCAAACAGGTTGTTTATTCGGGTAAAAATGCCAATGCGGTTCTTTAACATGTACTCGGCACCTGCACTCAAATCCACAAAGCTCTTTACAGTTACAACTCTCTGTTCCGCTGGCGATATGTAGGTAAGTGCCTGGGTATCTCCATTAAGTACAATTTCTCCGTCGATGTTGAATCGGTCACTGAATGCTAAGCGGGCATTGGAGGTCAGGCGGAATCCGGGACGTAACCAGGCAGCGTCTTCTGTCGCCATTTTATACTTGTTCATCTGCACTTTCCCCGTCCAGGTTAATGTCTCAGACGCTTTGAAGCTCAATTCTCCTTCTAAACCAGCGATGGTACTGTTTCCGGGGTCATAAATAATATCAAACTTTTGGGGTGTGTTGGGATTGGCGGCATATAAAGGAAGATTTTCTACTCTTTTCAAAAACACCATTGCTTTGAATCCGAATCCTGAGCCTCCATTTCCTTTAATACCTCCGTAGAAATTTGCTTTTTCGACAGCATTACGGATAGTGATATTGCTGGCCAGGAAGGGATTCTCATTAGCAAAATCTCTGAATGAAGCTTTTTTTACATCGCCAACCAATCCTGCAAAAATGGTTGCAAAGTCTGGCACGATAGGAACTTCTGCGGTTAACGCAGGCAGGATAGTGGTTCTTGGATCAAAGCCAAACTCTTGAACAAAATTCAGTCCTAAAGCGACTCTATAGTTTTTTCCCTGAAATTTGATGTACGGATTAGCGCGGAAGATATGGTTACCAACGCTATAGGAAGAATCTTTAACGCCAGTGAAATCAAGGGAGCTGTTTAAGCCGATGTTAAATTGTCTCCAGACATTATTGAAAAAACCACTTAACGCGAAAGAACTCTCTCTGCCATCAAAGCGATTAGCAAACCGATAAGCATCGGCTTTTACAGCAAAGTCAAGGTTGTTGTCTTTTTGATAATTTTTCAGTAGTTCCCCCCTGGCAGAAAAGGTACTGAAGCGTTGTCTCTCGGGATTTGTATTAAACAAAGGTTGTTCGGGATTTACTCCGTAAAAATGAGTCGCAAACCGCTCGAAGCCTATATCCCCATTAAGAGTAATTTTTTCAAGGATACTCTTGCCAAATAGGCCTATTTGCTGACGCGAGATGTTTTGCTTGTTGAGGTTGCCTTCCTGACCCAAATGTTTAAAAAATACCCCGGCCTGAAGCGCCTGATCCTGCCCCGTGTTGATATAGAATTCACCCAGATTTGTGCCCAGATTTCCCACCCCAACTTTGGCATAGTTGTTTCTCAAAACTTCGAAGGAGGCCTCTTGTACCGGCTGAGCCTGCAGTTGGGTGATATCGCTGTTTAACTCCAACTTGTTATCCAGGATAGCGTAGCTAAGCGTGGGTTTAAAGGGTTTGTAGTTGGTTAAATCTGGACTTCTTCTGATTTTGGCGGCATCAGCTAATACCGGCTTGTATGCCCTTACTACTTCAATCTCTTCGGTCAATGAACCACTCGGTTGCTGCTCTGGCTTTTTCTCGTCCGGCTGAGTTTGGCTCTGCGCGGTACCTGCAAGTGCAATGCTGAAAATCGCTAATGAAATATATTTGAAGTTCATTTCCCTTATTTCTTAGTATTAAGCTGATTCAATTTCTCTTTCGCAGTTGGAATGATCTCATCATTTCCTTCATAGTTATCTATCAAGCTTTGGAGAGTCGCTTTGGCTTGAAAAGTGTCTTTCATTGCTACAAAGTTATCTGATAGCAAGAGGAAGCTTTTCGCGATCCAATAGTCGTGAGACGGCATCTTATTGCTCAGCTCGTAAATCGTTTTTTCAGAAGCTTTGTACTGGCCTTTCATGTGTTGAATCAGGGCCAGGTTGTATTTTGCTTCAGCGGCTGTAGCTGTAGTTGTTTTTGTAGAAACTTCTGTAAATTCTTTCACCGCAGTTGTAGTGTCACCTTTTGCCATATATGCTTTTCCTGCGTAAAGGCCTGCCAGTAGCTTGTCTTCATTTGAAGCCTTGTCAAATGTCCTGACAAGGTTCACATATTTCAGTACATCATCCTGCATCCCCATGTGGTAGTAAGCTTCCATCAGGTTGTTCACTGCAAAGCCGTAGTTTGCTTTGTATTCGGATGTCAACTCCAGCTTCTTCAGGTATACGATAGCTTCGTTGTATTTTTTCTGCCTTAGGTACAACTTTGACATACTAATCAACGAACGCTCAGTGTATTCGCTGGTCCAATCGTTTAAAATAAAGTTGTAATCTGGAATTGCTTCATCTGGTCTGTTTAACTGAACCAAACTTTCTGCCCTTATAAAACGCGCATGTTTATCATGAATTGGGCGTGGAAACTTGTCGAAGTAGGCGTTTATTGCCTCAAAGGCCGCCTGATATTCGCCTCTCAGGAATCGGTTGTTCGCTGCCTGAAAAGTGATGTTGTCCTGCTCGGCCGTGCTCAAATTTCCAATGCTTGTTCCATTGGCGTACGCCAGGAAGCCATCCGCATCAGCACGGTCCAGATAAATGTTTTTAATCGATTCAAGGGCAAGCTTAGCCTCGTCTGTGGTAGAATAGTCCTTAACCACTCTTTTAAACATCTCAAGCGCTGCATCATCGTTATCCTGATTGTAATGAACCAAGCCAATAGTAACGAGTGCTCGCGGAACGTAGCTGCTTCTTGGGTACTTCTCAACCAAGGCTGTCAGGTCGTTTTTCGACTTGTCATTCTCACCCTTAACAAAATAGGTATAGGCAATTTCGAAGCCGGCATCGTCAGCATAATTTGATTTCGGAAACTGCTTAAGTAGCGACTGGTGGGCAGCTATCTTTGCGTCATTGTCTCCCACGAGCCCGTGAATCATACCTTTTTGAAACAGTGCATAATCCTCGCCCTGGCCGTTTCCGGCGATCACCTTGTTATACTGTTGCATCGCACGGTCGTAGCTTCTCATTACGAAGTACGAGTCGGCTAGACGGAGATTGGCGTCGTTCACCGTATTTCTGTCTTTGTCATTGCCGTTTAAGAATCTTTCGAAATAGTTAGCTGCCTTAGAATAATTGTCGTTCTGGAAGGCAGAATACCCCAGGGCATAATTAGCATAGTTGTATACGTCTGTTTTTTTAGCAGCTGATAAACCGAGGAACTTTTCAAATTGCTCCACAGACTCACCATACTTTCTTACCTCGAACATTGCCTCTGCCAACCAGTAGGTTGCAAGCGCTTCGATTTCTTCGTCGATAGCATTGTTTTGCGAGCGCATGAACATAGAGATGCTATTCTCGAAAGCGCGTTCGTTGTAAAACTCCAGGCCTCGGTAGTAGGTGACACGCTGGTAAACTGCCTTGGTTTCCTGACTTTTATTAGGTATCGTCTCTAATATGTCAACTGCGTCTTTATAATTTTTTGTAGAAAGGAGGACTTCTCCTAACAAAGTTTTAGCTTCGTTGATTCTTGGCGACTTCGGATAGGTTTTCAGGAATTCCTGAACAGCATCCAGAGCGACGGCGTGAAACTCCAGTTCGTAGGATAACTTGGCATAGTTCAACAAACCCTCTTCCTTGAGTTTAGCATCAAAGTCCAGCTTGGAAGCTCTGAAAAACGCATTACGAGCAGCTTGCTTATTATTTGTTTTGATGAAAGCGTCGCCAAGAGTGATCATCCCGTGCTGGTAGAATATATCTGGCGCTCCCATTTTTTCCAGTTCGGTAATCGCTTTTTTAGGGTTGTTAAGCCTAAGATGGGTATAACCTATCTGATAATTGTCCTGGTTGTTCTGAATTTTTCCCCTGTCGAGGTCCTGAAACTTCTGATAATAGTTCGCTGCTGTTTTAAAATCGTTTTTGGCAAAATAGGTTGCAGCTACAATCCGGTACATTTCGGCTTTGTACTGTTCATCAATCCGCTCAATAGCGGGGATAGTATAGGCAAGCACGTCGTCGTATCGCTTGTCCAGGAAGTAAAGTGCCGAAATATAGTAGGGGTAGCTTGCTTCGTATGTTTTAGATCCTTTCAATCGCTCGAACTCTCTCAAGGCAGTTTTGTAGTCGGCATCGAGGTAGTTGAGGTAGGCATAGTAATAGATTGCGTCTTCGGCGAATTCCCCTTTCTCATCCTTAAGCTTATTGAACAACGGCTCAGCTTCAGTGTACTTTTTTTGCGTGAAATAGGAGTAGGCTAACTTAAACCGGTATTCATCGCTCTCTTTGGCAGTAAGGGTATTAGCATCGATCTGATTAAACCACTCCACTGCTTTATCATAGTTCTTTTTGTCGAAGTAAAACTTACCGAGCTGAAAATAGGCAGATTTAGTATTTGCACTAACAGGATATTCGCGGATAAACCGGAGGAATAAGTTTTCTGCGTTCTGATTGCCTAATTCCAGCGCACAAACAGCCTGATAAAACTGAGCATTCTCCTTCAATAGTGACACCTGTCGGGTATCTACGGGCTGGGAGGAGGGAATGATGTGGTAATCTTCAACGCGACTAAACTGTTCGCTGGCTGCCGTGTATTTCTTTTTATGAAAAAGTTCGATCCCACTTTTATAAGCTTCGTTCAATTTAAACCATTCTGTTTGCTGGGCTTGAAGAATTGACAGGAAAGAACAGATTATAATGGTAGTTAGCGTAAGTTTCTTAAGCATATCTATTTGTGTATCGCTAAGTTAACAGTTATCGCATGGTGTATAGTCACAGTAGAAATTAACACCTGTTGAAAACCCGGCAAAAATAACTTTTAATTATGCAAAAACGCTATATGAGCCCGGAAAAGTATGACCGAAAAATGATTTATTTTTGGCCGGCAAGGAGATAAAGTACCGCCATTCTTACAGCTACGCCATTTTCTACCTGATCTAAAATGATAGACTGCTTACTATCAGCAACATCGCTTGTAATTTCCACTCCGCGGTTTATTGGTCCGGGATGCATAACGGTAATTTCCTTGTCAAGTGAATCGAGGATATTTTTATTTAAGCCGTAAAGCATAGAGTACTCCCGCAGGGATGGGAAGTACTTGATGTCCTGTCGCTCGAGTTGAATTCGCAGCATGTTTGCTACATCGCACCAGTTCAAGGCTTTCATCAGATCAAACTCCACCTTCACGCCAAGCGTTTTTATATACTTTGGTATTAAAGTGGTGGGGCCGCATACCATCACTTCCGCCCCAAGCTTTTGAAGACAGAGGATGTTAGACAAGGCCACCCGCGAATGAAGAATGTCGCCGATGATCGCCACTTTTTTGCCGGCAACATCACCATATTTTTCCCGTATCGAAAAAGCATCCAGAAGCGCTTGTGTGGGATGCTCGTGGGCGCCATCTCCGGCATTGACGATTTGAGCTTTTACACGTTTACTAAGAAAAATGCCGGCACCTGGGTAGGGGTGGCGCATCACCACCATATCTACTTTCATCGCAAGGATGTTATTGACAGTGTCAATAAGTGTCTCGCCTTTGCTGACAGATGACGATGAGGCTGCAAAATTGATGGTATCAGCAGACAAACGCTTCTGAGCCAGCTCAAATGAAAGTCTTGTACGGGTAGAATTTTCGAAAAAGATATTGGCAATCGTAATATCGCGTAATGAAGGAACCTTTTTTATCGGACGATTAAGCACATCTTTGAAGGTGTCAGCAGTCTCAAAAATGAGTTGTATGTCTTTTTCATTCAAATCTTTGATTCCTAATAAATGCCGGGTGCTAAGAATCTGATTTTGGTCTGCCATCGTCCTTGAAGTTTCTTTCTGTAACTATTTTTTATTTCTCTGATAATAATACCACTTTATCTTCCTGCTCAGTTTCTTTCCAGCTAACGATCACTCGTTGCGAATTGATCGTGTCTACCTGGATACCGATGTAATCGGGTTCGATAGGCAGGTGACGAGCAAAGCGTCTATCTACCAGAACCAGTAACTCTACTTTTTCAGGCCGACCGAAAGCAAGCATCGCATCCATAGCAGAACGGATAGTCCTACCAGTCCACAACACATCATCTACCAAGATGACTTTTTTTCCTTCGATGATAAAATCGATCTCCGTGCTGCTGGGAACTAGCGGTCCCTCTCGTCGGCGAAAGTCATCACGATAAAAGGTGATATCAAGATTACCGCTTAATATTTTAGCGTTTGGAAGTATTTGTTGCAGTTCTGCCGTAATCCTTTCTGCCAGGAAAATCCCCCTGGGTTGAATACCAAGGATTACAGAGTTCGAAAAGTCATTATGGTTTTCAATGAGCTGATGACAAAGGCGCTTTATAGTGATCTGGAATTTCTGTCCGTCAAGAAGAGTTAAGTTTTGCATCAGTTTTGATTTCGGCAAAAATAAGAAACGAGCTTGAATTTAGCCAACTTAGTTTTATAAGGCTTTGAAGATATATAGGGACGGCATTGGGGATACATCTGACTTCGAGAAGCAAAACTAGAAAGCCCGACATGTTCATGTCGGGCTTTCTAGTTTTATAAAGATTGCTAATTACTCAGCGTCTTTAGATTTTTTGGCTTTGCTTTCAGCACCTTCCATTTGCTCTTTTAATTGAGCAAGGACACCTAAATCACCTAAAGTTGATTTTTCAACTGATTCTTTAACTTTCTTCACAGCATTTGTAGCTGCTTTCTGATCGTTTCTCTTCTGAGCGTTTTCAGAAGCTCTAGCCTCAGCTTTAGCTTCTTCCCAGATACGTGAGTGAGAAACAACGATACGTTTAGCTTCTTTGTTGAATTCAATGATCTTGAAGTCAGCAGTTTCTTCAGCTTTCAACGCTTTGCCGTCTTCTTTGATGCTGTGTTTGCTTGGGCAGAAACCTTCAACACCGTAAGGAAGAGCAACTAGAGCGCCTTTGTCAGTAACTTTAAGAACAGTTCCTTCGTGGATTGAATCTAGCGTGAAGATAGTTTCAAAAGTTTCCCAAGGGTTTTCTTCAAGTTGTTTGTGACCTAAGCTAAGTTTGCGGTTTTCTTCATCAAGCTCCAGAACAACAACATCTAATGTTTCACCAACTTTAGTGAATTCGTTAGGGTGGTTGATCTTTTTAGACCATGACAGGTCAGAGATGTGAATCAAGCCGTCGATGCCTTCTTCGATTTCAACAAATACCCCGAAGTTTGTCATGTTTTTAACAACAGCAGAATGCTGGCTGCCAACAGGGTACTTCTGAGCGATATCTTTCCAAGGATCAGGCGTAAGTTGCTTGATACCAAGGCTCATTTTGCGCTCGTCACGATCTAATGTAAGGACTTGAGCTTCCACTTCGTCTCCTACTTTAAGGAACTCTTGTGGGTTACGCAAGTTTTGAGACCATGACATTTCTGATACGTGGATCAAACCTTCTACACCTGGAGTGATTTCAAGGAATGCACCATAATCAGCAACTGTAACAATCTTACCTTTTACCTTAGAGCCTACTTCGATAGCTGTGCTAAGGGACTCCCAAGGATGTGGAGTAAGTTGTTTTAAACCAAGGGCAATACGTTTTTTCTCGTCATCAAAGTCAAGTACAACCACGTTGATTTTTTGATCAAGTGCCAATACTTCTTTCGGATGCTCGATACGGCCCCATGAAATATCTGTAATGTGAAGAAGTCCGTCAACACCACCAAGGTCGATGAAAACACCGAAGTCAGTGATATTTTTAACAGTTCCTTCAAGAACTTGTCCTTTTTCAAGTTTCGCAACGATCTCAGTTTTTTGGTTTTCAAGATCGTCCTCGATAAGTACTTTGTGAGAAACAACAACGTTTTTGAACTCATGATTGATTTTAACAACCTTGAATTCCATTGTTTTTCCTACGTAGATATCGTAGTCACGAATTGGCTTAATGTCAATTTGCGAACCAGGCAAGAAAGCCTCAACACCCATAATGTCAACGATAAGACCACCTTTAGTACGGCTTTTTACAAAACCGTTAATGATTTGATCTTTCTCTAAAGCTTCATTGATAAGCTCCCATGACTTCTGAGTTTTTGCACGTTTACGTGAAAGAACCAATTGACCATTAACGTCTTCCTGTGATTCTACAAAAACATCCACTTTATCACCAACTTTTAAGTCCGGTGTATCGCGGAATTCAGATAGAGATACCATGCCGTCGGATTTGAACCCGATGTTTAATACCACATCTTTGTTGTTGATATTTACAACCGTACCGGTGATGATTTCACCTTTGTTGATCTGGTTGAAAGTACCCGCATACATTTGCTCCAGTTTCGCGCGCTCTTCATTGCTGTAGTTGCCGAAACCTTTTTCATTTGAATCCCAGTCAAAATCACCTGAAGGTGTTACCAGGGTTTTAGACTTAATGTCTTCAATTGACAATGAATCAGCTTCTGATTCAATGTTTTCTTTAACCTGTTTGGTTTCTTCGCCATGGAGTTCTGCTGATTTAGCAAGTAGCTCCTTTTCTGCTTCTTGTTTTTTGGCCATTAAATAATTTTTCTCCTTTTTCCCAAAATTGATTTGGGACTGCAAAAGTACGCAAATCAATTTTAATAGAAAGAAATTTTTCTCATTATTTTATTGATATCTAGCTCTTTTCCCGAAAATTCCCAACTGCATCAGTTTGGTATAATGGTTGTAGAGAGTTAGACGATAAACTTTGTTACTTATGAAGACACCTGAAGAAAGAAACCAGTATATTAAAGACAAGGAACAGGAAATTGATGCGACGATAACCGATGCCAATGCGGTGGAAAAACCGGCGGATGACGCTTTTAAAACTCCTAACAAACCCGATAGTCACGCGGGGGAGGTTCCATTTGAAGAGCAGCAGTTTGACGATTATGATTTGAATAATCCGGATACGAAAGGGGACTAGCATCCCTTTTTTTGTTTAGCTTCAAAATGGCTTTTAGAGCAACTGTTCAATAAGTTCTACAGCCTTCTCAATCCCGTTTTCTTCCGAGATTTTATGGGCCATCTCAGTACAGTTGATACCAAGAGAAAGGTTAGTTAATTGCGCAATACGTTCTTTAAATACGGAAGCCGTTAATCGGGAAAGAGGGACAGGTTTTACTCCAAGTCCTTTCTTGTAGGCAAGATCACCCCAAAAATATTGGTCGCCCACGGGATACAGCACGGGACAGACGAACATCGGCTTTCCCGCTCTAAGACATTCCGCAGTTGTGCCGATACCACCATGATGGACAATGGCTTTAACTCTTGGAAATAGTAATTCAAAGGGTGCCGTTTCTATGATCTTTACATTCTCTGGCATTTTTATATCCTCCAAATGCCAATCTCCCCAAGAGGCAGCGATCAAAAACCGTTCGTTCATTTCACCCGCTGATTCTACAATAACCGCCGCAATTTCCTTTTTAACGGGCATACTGCCGAAGGTAATTAGAATGGGTGGCTCGCCACTACTCAGATAGTCATCTAGTTCATATGGAAGACTTCTGGTGTTTTCAGGAAACCAAAAACCAGTCAGCTTATGCTCAGACCCCCAATCTTTCGGCCTCTCTAGGAAATGCTCGCTGATGCCGTACAGAGACAAGGTGTCTCTCTTTGACGGCTTATGCTCGGGGAGTCCGTTCTGCTGACAAAACTGATTGATGGGCTTTCTCAAAAATTGGTAACGCAGATTATTCAGTTTGTAGCTCCACCTATTCAGAAAGTTGGGGAGCCAGAAACCGCTAAAAATAGGGTTGATAAAAGCTGTTGTTTCTTCCATGGCAGGAACCACTGCCGCTCTAACGGATTTTGTTTTCAACTGCCCTGTAAATACGTCCGACAAAGTTTTTGGTCGGTATATAAACAAGTCGCTCGACTGAGCCAGCTGGTAACATTCATTAAGAGATTGTTCTATCAAAGGAAAAATTAGCTTGTCTAGATTTCGCTGGATAGCAAACAGATTTGCTTTGAGGATCTTTTTTCCTTCATCAGAATTTAAGATCTCCTGGTAATCTACGTCGACAGGATGAAAATTTATACCGTAACTCTTTACTAAAGATTCAAAGTTTTTTGCAGTAGACAAAGTTACCTCATGTCCCCTTTCAGCAAGAGCTTTGCCGAGGATAGCGTACGGTTGCACATCACCGCGAGTTCCGATGGTAGATATAGATATTTTCATTGTTCAACTGAATGTTTTAGCACAAGCCACAATAGCTAAGCAAAGAGAGTGCTAAAAACTATCGCTAAGTTTCAGCGCTTCAGTAGCAACAATAACCCATATTTCATGACAATGTTTTAATCAGGAGGAAAAGGAATTGCGGTTATATGTAGTGTATTATGTACAGTTATTTCTGTTGTCGACTGTTGATAAATGGTTCAACTTTGTCGAGCGCAAAGTTCAATTGTTCTTCCGGAGTCAACTCCGTGTTGTCCAGAATAATAGCGTCCTCGGCCCTGGTTAGCGGACTTTCTTTCCGGGTGGTATCCTGGTAGTCCCGGTGTGCCAGGTTTTCGAATACTTCCTCGAGGGTTACGGGAGAGTTTTTAAGCTGCAGTTCTTTAAACCGCCGTTCAGCCCGGATTTTGGGATCAGCAGTCATGAAGATTTTTACCTGGGCTTCAGGAAATACAGTGGTGCCGATGTCGCGGCCGTCCATAACAATATCCTTAGATTTACCCATACGCTGCTGTTGCTTCACCATCTCCCTTCGTACAGCCTTAATGGCACTCACCTCGCTCACCTGTTCCGACACGGCCATCTCCCGGATTTCATCAGAGACTTCTTCTCCGTTCAAGGTAATATGTGTTTGATAGTCTCTGGAATGAAAGTTTAGGTGAATGTCTTTCAAGGCCCGCTCAACATCTGTCATATCTTCAATGTTGATATTGTTACGTTGGAAAAAGAGAGTAACGGCCCTATACATCGCTCCGCTATCAACATAGATGAAATGAAGCTTTTTAGCTAAGGCCTTCGCCAGCGTACTTTTTCCGCAAGATGAGTAGCCGTCAATGGCTACGACAATATTATGTGACATGGAACTGCAAAAGTATTGTTTCTACTTTATTATAATGCAGCATTGTTATTTTCATTTTTGACATATGGATTTTTTAAAAGAGAAGTTTCTCGAGAATATTAGTTTTAAGACCTCCAGGAGTGGTGGCAAGGGTGGCCAGAACGTTAATAAAGTGAGTTCGAAAGTTGAACTGAATTTCGATTTTGAATCCTCGCCGAACTTGAAAGACGAGCAGAAAATAATGCTGCGAACGAAGCTTTCTAAAAGACTTACGGCAGACGGGCAGATTCAAGTAGTGAGTGAGGAGGAGCGGAGCCAGCTTTTGAATAAGGAAAGGGCACTGGAAAAATTATGGCAACTCTTGCAGACTGCGCTTACTGTTCAGAAAGCTAGAAAGGCTACCAGGCCGAGAAAGTCTGCGGTTGAGCAGCGATTGAAGGAGAAGCAACAGCAGGCCCTTAAAAAGATGAACCGCAAGAAGGATTGGTAATCGAAAGCAAGATTTGAGGAGGGGTTAAAAGCGGTAAAATACGCTTGCAGATCCATACTGGTGTGAATCTTCTTGATTCCGAGTCTCTTTTGATTGAAAAGTTATTGAGAAGTTGAGAGTCCACCGTTTTTTAGCATACATAACCCCTAGCTCTTGAGAAAACAAAAATCTGTTAGGATCATGGGAAACAGGCCCTTTATTTTCACGGAATAGCCCACCCTGGATGGTGGCGTTGTACGCAACGTAATGTAGGCTTGGGCGGGCAAAAAAGAAAAACTCTTCAGGGGGAATAGTATCAAGTTTACTGTTAGATATCCGACTGGCACTCATAGCGGAGTTGGTGAGTTTGTTAATTGTTCCACTTCGAAACAGTAGACCTGCTCCTGCGCCGGAAAACGTGCTGCCAATTAAAGCATAGGAGTTCAGGCTGAAGTCGTTTCTCTGGTTCGGTCTTCCAATTAAGCGGGAGTAACCGAAAGAAGCATTCAATCCCGATTCGTTATACAACTGATACTGCCAACCCTTTATCTTATAAAAGCCAACGGTATTGTGGAGTGTTTCCTGAACTTCTTTGCCCAATGCATTTGGACCAATGGTGCCGTATTGCAGAGAGGCCTGATAAATCTGTTCATTCTCTTTCAGCCAGTTCATCCGCACTCCTCCAAACAGGTAGGCCGCAAAAGGACGATCGACGTCACCAATTAAGGGGCTTTCTCCAGAGTTTGGGTTGTATAGTAATTGTCCGCCTTCTACCTCAAAAATCTTTTTAACAGTTTTTGAAACTCGTGTAGATGGCCGTAGTGCATGTCGGAAACTTACAATTAGCCCGTTCGTGTAATATTGATCCTGGCCCAAAGCGAGATATGCATCATTGTCGCTTCTGAAACCAAACTCATTCCGAAAGTTTTTCTCCTGTCCCATTAAGAGGGAAGGTAACAGCAGGAGAAAAAATATTTTGAGGAAAAGTTTCATTAGATCAATTGCTCATGTTTTTGATCTGTAAAACGAAAAGGGTAAAGAAAAGTTCCAGCCCCGATAAGGGAGAGGATTTCTTCAAAAGCGCGAGGGGGTATCATCTGCGGTATTGTTATTTACGTTGAAAGGGAACATGTGCACGAGCATAAATGAAAAAGGAGGTTTTTTCAACCTCCTTTCTGGATTAAGATGCAGTTATTTCGTGCGACAACTCTCGTAGTGAAAGGTCAATCGGATCTTTTACCTTTTCATCTGTTAAAGCAATGTCGATTACCTCTTTCATCTCGGTCACATAATGAAAAGTCATGTCTTTGATGTAATCCTCTTTGATTTCAAGAATATCTTTCTGATTCGATTTTGCTAGAATTACCTCCTTGATATTTGCCCGTTTTGCGGCCAAAATCTTCTCTTTTATTCCGCCTACCGGCAGCACTTTACCTCTTAGCGTGATTTCTCCGGTCATGGCCAGGTGCTGTTTTACACGGCGCTGAGTAAAGGCCGAAGTTAAGGCCGTAAGCATAGTTATACCGGCTGAGGGACCATCTTTAGGGGTTGCGCCAGCTGGAACATGGACGTGTACATCCCATTGATCAAACAAGCGGAAGTCGATATTAAATTTAGATGAATGAGCCCGCAGGTACGCCATTGCTATTGTTGCAGATTCCTTCATTACATCACCTAAGTTTCCGGTCAATGAAAGTCTGCCTTTGCCAGGGCTTAAACTTGCCTCTATAAAAAGAATATCTCCACCTACTTGTGTCCAGGCGAGACCAGTTACAACCCCTGCAACTTCATTGCCTTCATACAGATCTTTGTCGAAAATGGCCGCCCCGAGGATAGTTTCTACATCATTTTTTGATAATGCAGCCGGATGCTCGTCTCCCATTGCAATTTTAGTTGCAACGCCTCTTACTACTGAACCTATTTTTTTCTCCAAACCACGTACCCCTGACTCACGCGTGTAATCTTCAATGATTTTTTCAATTACTGCTGGTTTAAGCGTTACGTCTTTCTTTTTTAGCCCATGTTGTTCCAACTGCTTCGGTAGTAAGTGCTGTTTCGCGATCTCGATCTTTTCTTCTATCGTGTATCCGTTCACCTCAATTACTTCCATCCGATCGAGCAGAGCGGGTTGAATGCTACTTAAAGAGTTTGCAGTTGCAATAAACATCACATTTGAAAGATCGTAGTCAAGCTCCACATAGTGATCGTAAAAAGCACTATTTTGCTCCGGATCTAAAACTTCCAGCAAAGCAGATGACGGGTCACCCCGGAAATCATTTCCTACTTTATCAATCTCGTCAAGTACAAAGACGGGGTTGGAGGCTCCAGCTTTTTTTAGCGACTGAATAATCCGTCCCGGCATCGCCCCGATGTAGGTTTTACGATGGCCTCTGATTTCTGCTTCGTCCCGCACTCCACCCAAAGCAATGCGAACATATTTCCGCCCCAATGCTTTTGCTACTGATTTTCCTAGAGAAGTTTTACCAACTCCTGGGGGACCGGCAAGGCAAAGTATTGGTGCTTTCATGTTGTTTTTCAACTTAAGCACTGCCAGATATTCAATTATTCTTCGTTTGACTTTCTCCAGACCGTAGTGTTCCTTGTCCAGGATCTTTTCAGCCCGCTTCAGGTCGAAGTTGTCTTTCGTAGTTTCGTTCCAGGGAAGATCCAGTAGCAATTCGAGGTAATTTACTTGTACCGAGTAATCGGCGGCGGCAGGATTCATCCTCGCCAGCTTGTCGAGCTCTTTGCTGAAATGCTGGCCTACCTCCTTACTCCACTGCTTCTTGGCGGCGCGTTCCCTCAGGTTTTCTAATTCCAGATCGGGTGTGTTTCCCCCCAGCTCTTCCTGTATAGTCTTCAGCTGCTGATTAAGAAAATACTCCCGCTGCTGTTTGTCTAGATCTGTCCGCACCTTAGACTGGATCTGGTTTTTTAATTCCAGCATTTGCAGCTCGGTAGTCAGATGTTCTAGAACCATCTTCGCCCTGTCATGTAAATTAGCTACTTCTAACATTTGCTGCTTGACAGGGACGTCAGCATTCATGTTAGATGAAATAAAGTTTATTAGAAAAGAAGGGCTCTCGATGTTCTTAATAGCAATGCCTGCTTCGCTGGGAATGTTTGGCGAAAGCTGGATGATCTGCATTGCCAGTTCTTTAACCGAAGCAACCAGCGCTTTAAATTCTTTATCGGTCTTTGGTCGGATCTCTTCAAACTTGTCGATCGAGGCCTTGATGTAAGGCTCACTCTGCACCTCCTCTCGTAGCCGGAAACGTTGTTTCCCCTGGATTATGACAGTTGTACTTCCGTCCGGCATTTGTAGCATCTTAATGATGAGGGCAACAGTACCAACAGCGTTTAGCTGGTCAAAAGCCGGATCTTCGATCGCTACGTCCCGCTGAGACACAACCCCAATTGTTCTGTCACCTTTGTATGCATCCTTAATTAGCTTTATTGATTTATCGCGGCCGACAGTGATGGGTATAACCACACCTGGGAATAAAACAGTATTTCTTAAAGGCAGAATGGATAGAACTTCAGGGGTTTGCTCGTTATTCATTTCCTCTTCGTCTTCTTGCGACATCAGGGGAAAGAATTCAGTATCTTCATTTATTATAGGCAACGATTGATTAAAATCTAAGCTATTCATTCAGTTCCTTTCTCAACGTCAAACTGACAGTTGATTTGTTTTCAGTTTTGTTTCTATTGCTAAATGATTATGGATGCAATGCTTGTGCCAATTGAAATTAAACTACCATTTAATCCGGAAATGCATGCATTACCTGTTAAAACGTCAGGCAAAACAAAAGTTTTGTAAAGTTTAACAATCCACTAAGAAACAAAAATTATTTTATGCTGTATTAATTGTTTTCCGCCAATAACGAAAGTCTCTAACATAGAGCACAAACGGTTCCCGGAAATAATATTACCTTTCATCCGTTATAAGATGAGTTCAACTATTGATTACAAATGAAAGTTTTCACCCCTCTTTTGTCTCTTTTGTTTTTATTTACTGGTTTAAATGCCCAGCAAAGGGTTGAGTCGCAGAACACTTACGTTAACTTAGGCCAGAAAGCAGTGATGGACGGTAATTTCAAGCTGGCTGTTACGCATTTGGAGAAGTCTCTTAGTTCTGAAGCTAACAACGCTCACGTTCTTTATATGCTTGCTTATTCCTATTACCATTCTGGAGAATATGCCAAAGCGGTAAGTACTTTCGGGCAAGTTCTTTCTCTTCGCCCAAATGAAGTGTCAGCTTATTACTATCGAGGTAAAGCGCGGAATGTGTTAGGTGCACAAATGAGCAGTTCCCTGACAGCTCTCGAGCGAGAAAAGTTACTGCTTGCAGCAATTAAAGACTTTAGCAAAGCGATTGAATTGAACCCTGAAGATACGAAGCTATATCAGAACAGAGCAATCGCTTATCGCGATTACGGTATTTTGAAAGGACAAAAAGTTCCGAAAGTTTACGATAAAAATGCAGCTGCCAACGCTTACAGAGCTAGCATGAGTGATCTTCAGCGTCTGCTCGATATAAACCCGGGACGCAAAGATGTTTTAGATGAGATGAAAAAGGCACGAGTTTATTTATCGAATCTCGACAACTAACATAAAGTTCACCAAAAGGCTACACTGATAAAGTGTAGCCTTTTCCTTTTAACAAAGCTGCTGCTTTCTACCTTCTTGCGAACGGATATCTGCCACCAAAATCCTGCACCCAATACGAATTGTAAAATGCGATGCCCACTTCTTTGAAGTCTGGTTTCATCAGATTACGACAGTGAGCAGGACTTCCGATCCATCCGTCCATCACTTCTTTTATTGAACGTTGTCCCCAGGCAATATTCTCGCCGATTATGAAAGCACGATACCCGGTTGGAGTATAGCCGGCTCCAGTAATCCGGTCTTTGATAGTTCTTCCGTCTTTACTTTTGTGGTCAAAATACTTATTTCGGTTCATGTCCTGGGCATGAGCAAGAGCAGCTAGTTCAAGCTGTGTATTCCAGACCAGTGGAGGCGCTGGAGGCATATAGGTGTTACCGCAATTACAGCCTTTTTCTCTTAAGCGGTTGATGCGGGACAAAAACTCTTCCTGGAACTTAATCCCCGGATTTCGCACGGTTGCAACTGGCGATTGCGTAGCGAAATTTTCAACTACACAGGAGGCAAGAAGTAAAAAAATAGAAATCCCCAGAATAATACGCTTCATCATCATACAGACTATGAAACGTACGAGATGTTTAATTATTGGGGAGGAAACTTACCTGAAATTCGGTAGTTATTATTACCCAGTACCCGAACGTGTTGCTCTTTATTGATAAGGTACAACGAATCAGGGGAATAGAATAATGTCTCGGTGGAGGTATATAAAGGATTGTTTGTTACGTTGGTTATCGCTATGGACTTAATCGTCTCGGGTTCCTTAAAGCGCAACTCAATTTTTTGTGTTCTTAAGCTCTTATCGAGGGCGAGATAGGTAACACCGGAAAGTCCTCTTTTTACCAGGTAACTGTTTTTCCACGCCGGTTTATTAATGTCTGATTCCGTAAATAAGGAAAGCTCGGCCTGCCAATCATCGATCTTGAGTGTTTTTGCCTCGGAAGCGTCGTTTTGAGATACTGTTTTTGTTATCGAAGGGTTTAACCCGGATAATCGCTTAGCTTCAGCATCAAAAAAGCCGCTGATGTCAAAAAAACTTTTTACATCAGCAGCTTTCTCTGTGTTATTGCAGGCAAGTAGCCCCGTCGAGATTAATAGTAGACCAACTATTTTTTTATTCATCCGCTACACCAGGACATTGCCTGTCATTTTTTCTGGTATACCTACATTCAGCAAATGAAGGACCGTAGGAGCAACGTCTCCCAGTTTACCATCTTTGATCTGCTTGTAGTCTTTATCAATTAGGATACATGGAACGAGATTGGTAGTGTGTGCCGTGTTTGGAGACCCGTCGGCGTTAATCATATAATCCGCATTTCCGTGGTCTGCCAATATGATGAAAGAATAACCCATCTCTAAGCCGGTTTCCACCACTTTTTGAAGACAGGCATCTACCGTCTCAACCGCTTTTACCACCGCTTCGAATACACCGGTATGGCCTACCATATCAGGGTTTGCAAAGTTAAGGCAAACGAAGTCAGGTTTATTTGCCACAAGTTCTTCGCAGATAGCATCTCTAATACCTTCGGCGCTCATCTCTGGCTGAAGATCGTAAGTTGCAACTTTTGGTGAAGGGATGAGCAGTCGTTTTTCACCCACAAATTCTTTTTCTCTTCCACCGGAGAAAAAAAAAGTTACGTGCGGATACTTTTCTGTTTCAGCAATCCTCACCTGGGTTTTACCGGCTCTTTCCAGCACTTCACCTAGCGTTTCGTTTAAATCATCTTTGGTAAAAACTACCTTAACACCTTTGAACGTATCGTCATAAGTGGTCATGGTAATATAGTTCAAAGCCAACGGCTCCATCTGTTGCTCTGGGAAGGCCTTTTGAGTTAGAGCTAAGGTGATCTCGCGACCACGGTCTGTTCTAAAGTTGAAACAGATAACTACATCTCCTTCCTGGATCACCGCTAGTGGACGGCCATTCTCATCTACCCGGACAACCGGCTGCAAAAATTCATCGGTTACCCCTTCAGCGTACGATTTGCTGATGGAGGCAATCAAATCCGTGCTTGGTTGGCCTGTTCCATGGACCATCAAATCGTAGGCCTGTTTCACACGCTCCCAGCGATTGTCGCGGTCCATCGCGTAGTATCGTCCAATTAACGAAGCCACTTGTCCGGCAGAATTTTTAAGATAGTTTTCAAGATCCGAGATAAACCCTTTTCCTGAGTTTGGATCTGTATCACGACCGTCCAGAAAAGCGTGTATAAACACATCATTTACTCCATTAGCCTTAGCTGCATCACATAGTCCGTAGATATGTTTGATGTGAGAGTGAACTCCGCCGTTAGATACAAGTCCTATCAGGTGAACTTTTTTATTGTTGTTCTTTGCGTACTCAAAAGCTTCTGTCAGGACGGGATTCGTGTTAAGTTCTCCGTCGTCAACAGCTTTATGGATTCTCCCGAGCTCCTGGTATACCACTCTTCCTGCACCCAAATTCATGTGGCCTACTTCAGAATTCCCCATCTGTCCGTCGGGCAAACCCACTGCCATCCCTGAAGCTTCCAGCCTCGAATTCGGATATCTTTCAATCAGAGAATTGAAAAACGGCGTCCTGGCCGCAACAATTGCGTTTGACTTATCAGCGTTACCATATCCCCATCCGTCAAGAATGATGAGGGCTACTTTTTTATTTTCCACGGAGCAAATATACATTTGAAACGGACCTGTACAAAGTGTCTCAAGTCATTAATAGGTGTCTTTTCCTGCCGAACAAATCTATAATATTTGTGTATTTGTTATTTTAGCAGCGATTATGGACGAAAAGAACTTACTCGATAAATTTATTCAGGACGCGTTAAGAGAAGATATTGGTGATGGCGATCATACATCCCTGTCTACAATTCCTGCAGGCAAACAGGGCTCAGCCCGATTACTAATTAAGGAAGACGGGGTTGTAGCTGGAGTTGAGGTAGCTCTTGAAATATTTAAGGCAGTTGACCCGGAACTGGAAGTGGAAACTTTAATCAGAGATGGTCAACAGGTAAAAGTGGGAGATGTAGTTCTTCTTGTTAAAGGAAAAATCTATTCCATCCTTACAGCAGAAAGGCTGGTTCTTAACACCATGCAACGCATGAGTGGTATTGCGACCACCACGCGCAGAATTATGAATTCGTTGGAAGGTACTGGCACAAAGGTGCTCGATACACGAAAAACAACTCCGAATATGCGCTTCCTGGAGAAGAAGGCAGTGAAAATTGGAGGAGGTGAGAATCACAGATTCGGTCTGTACGACATGATCCTGATCAAAGATAATCATGTTGATTATGCGGGCGGAATTAAACAAGCCCTCGGCGCAGCTAAAAATTATCTGAAAGAAAAAAATAAATATCTGCAAATAGAGATAGAGGTGCGGAATTTGAGCGAGTTGCGTGAAGTGATCGATGAAGGCGGTGCAGACAGGATATTGCTGGATAATTTTGATTATGAGCAATTGAAGCAGGCCGTAGATCTTGTTGCGGGCCGCTTTGTGACCGAAGCCTCGGGGGGAATTACCGAGGGCAACGTGCTGGAATACGCGAAAACGGGTGTTGACTATATTTCGATGGGCGCTCTAACGCACTCTGTTAAAAGTCTGGATATGAGTCTTAAAGCAATTTAGGTGCTGTTTTTTTAAATTCTTACATCCATTTGACTTTTCTTTTTTAGTATAATTGCAGGCTGAATGATATCTATATATTCTATTTCGGCGCTTTTAGCAGCATATTTATGCGGATCTATTCCAAGCGCAGTTTGGATCGGTCAGGCATTCTACGGGATAGACGTACGTGAATATGGCAGTGGGAATGCGGGTGCCACCAATACTTTCAGGGTATTAGGTAAAAAGGCTGGGATTGCAGTAATGATTATTGACATCCTGAAGGGCTGGACAGCAACCAACCTAGCTTATTTAATCGGTCTGTCAGTTACTGGTCCCCAGAACTCCATACAATTTACAAACTATCAGCTGGCCTTAGGCATCACCGCCGTGATGGGGCACCTTTTCCCAGTCTTTGCCGGATTTAGAGGAGGGAAAGGAATTGCTACACTGTGTGGGATGATCTTTGCTGTACATACGCAGGCCGCTCTTCTTTGCGTGCTGGTATTTCTGATTGTTCTTCTGATATCGAAATACGTATCTCTAAGCTCTATTATGGCTGGCTTTACTTTTCCCCTAAGCGTAATATTTGTATTTCACTCTCCCTTGCGATCGATTGTTTTGTACGGCATGTGTATCTGCATTCTAATCCTAGTTACCCACCAAAAAAACATAGAACGCTTACTCAAAGGCAAGGAGTCGAAGGTTAATTTTTTTAAGAAAAAAACAGCTTAAAAGAAAAAGCGTTATGTGTTAAAACACACAAGCGTATGAAGAATTTAAAAATAATATCTGTCATTATTCTCACTACAATACTGACAGCGTGCTCTACTGTTCCACTAACAGGGCGTAGACAATTAAACCTCGCAAATTCAGAGGCCATCCAACAAGAGGCTGAACAAGCTTACCGCCAGTTTTTAAACGACCCAAAGACGACCGTCGTGAAGAGCGGCTCCGAGTTACAGCGAGTGCGAACAGTTGGAAATAGAATTGCACAGGCCATTGAAACGTATTTGAATCAAAACGGCTATGCTAATCAGTATAATTTTAGCTGGGAGTTCAATCTCATCCAAAGTAAGGATATTAACGCCTGGGCAATGCCGGGAGGTAAGGTTGCGGTTTACACCGGATTGATGCCGGTAGCGCAAACGGATGCAGGTCTGGCAACGGTGATGGGGCACGAGATCGCGCATGCAATCGCGCGACATTCAGAAGAGCGTTACTCCCAGATGATGGGTGCGCAAGCCATCGGCGGTATTGTAGGAGCTTCTACCGGTTCTCAGGCAATAACGCAGTTGTATGGTCTGGGTGGTCAGCTGGCACTACTTCGTTACGGGCGTAAACAAGAATCAGAAGCAGACAGGCTGGGTTTGATCTTTATGGCAATGGCCGGTTATAATCCGGAAAGCGCGTTGTCCTTCTGGCAGCGAATGGCTTCTGCAAAAGAAGGCAATGGAGCCCCACCAGAGTTCTTAAGCAGTCACCCGAGTGATGAAACTAGAATTCGGCAAATACAGCAGAATTTGCCAGAAGCAAGAAAGTATTACAGACGATAGAAGATTCCCGGGAAACCGGGAATTTTTATTTTAAGACCTTTAAAATTGCCTCTGCCTTTAGGAGGCATTCTTCATATTCTTTCTCTGCTACAGAGTCATAGGTGATAGCGCTTCCGGTGGAAAACGATAGATATCCACTTCTAGCGTTGTATAGAATCGTTCGGATAACAACGTTAAAGTCAAAGTCCCCGAGGCCATCAAAATATCCTACTGCGCCAGAAAATACTCCTCTCCTCGTTTTTTCATACTGCTCGATCAATTCCATTGCCCTGATCTTTGGCGCACCTGTCATTGATCCCATGGGAAATGTTGCTTTAATTATATCGGTATTATCAAGCGCGGGATTGGCCATACTAGTCACCGTTGAGATCATTTGATGAACCTGCCGGAAACTATACACTCCGAAAAGTTCCTCCACTCCAACGCTTCCGGGTACAGAGCATTTCGTCAGGTCATTTCGCACCAGGTCAACAATCATCACATTTTCCGATTGCTCTTTCTGGCTTTTTCTCAGGTTCTCTTTAAGCTCCTCGTCATCAGTGGGGTTATCTCCCCGTTTAGCCGTTCCTTTTATCGGTTGCGATATTAGTTTTGTGTGTCTTTTACTTAAAAATCGCTCTGGTGATGCTGAAAGGATATACTTGTCATCCACCTTAAAGAAGTTGGCAAAGGGGGTGGGAGAGAGCTGGTTTAATTCCTGAAAAATTGCCCTTGGATTTATCGAAATCTTGTCGGCGTAAAATTCCTGGCAGAAATTTGCTTCGTAGATATCTCCGCGTAGGATGTGCTGCTTAATTTCATTGACACAAGCCAGGTACTCCTCTTTACTAAAGCGGCTCTCTACCTGAATAGAGCGTTCGCCTTCGCTTTTTTCCAACTGCTGGCTTTTGATATCCTCGTAAACCAGGGGAGCTGCAGTAGACCTGATCTCCAGTTGATTTCCCCTGAGTAGAAGCAAATGCTCAGGCACAAAGAAATAAAGATCCGGGAAGTGGAGCTTATCCATATTGTTGGATGAAAGCTGCTCGAGTTCGTTTTTCAGGTCGTAGGAAAGAAAGCCCGGCACCAAGGTGTTGTGCTCCGAAAGAAAGTTCTTTAGAGCATCAAAGGCCGCCCCTTGTTCGTTTACCTGAAGTTCAGCGGTCTTTCCCGCAGCGATCATTACATCGAAAGCGGAGTAGGGGTCGGCGTAATGATTGGAGTCGTAATAGCAGGCTGTATTAAAAGAACAGGCCCATTTCAGGGCCTGCATCTTGAATATATCTATGTCTTCCGGAGAATTAAAAGTACAGATCATACGTCCGGGCGGGGTTCCTAGTTCAGTACCAGGGTCTGAACACGATCAGGTCCCACTGATAAATACTTTACAGGTACTCCTACATGTTGTTCGATGTATTTTACATACGCCTCCAATTTAGCAGGGATTTCGCCGATGGTTTTAATTCCTGTTAAGTCTTCATTCCAACCGTCTATTTCTTCGTATATCGGATTGGCCGGTACTGAACAGATATCATAAGGCATGTAATCAATCTTCTCGCCATTGTATTCATAATGAGTACAAGCGTAGATTTTTTCGAAGCCACTTAACACGTCTGCTTTCGTCATGACCAGTTCGGTAACCCCGTTCAACATGATTGCATATTTTAAAGCAGGAAGGTCAATCCAGCCAGTTCGGCGGGCACGCCCTGTAGTTGCTCCGAATTCATGCCCGATTTTGCGAAGTTCTTCACCTGTCTCGTCATGCAGCTCGGTAGGGAAGGGGCCGCCTCCAACGCGGGTACAATAAGCTTTGAATATCCCGATTACGGAGCCAATTTTACCAGGTGCTATACCTAAACCGGTACAGGCGCCTGCAGCGGTAGTGTTAGATGAAGTAACAAACGGATAAGAACCGAAATCGACATCAAGAAGGGCTCCCTGTGCTCCTTCTGCTAAAACGCTCTTACCTTCACGCAAAAATTGATTTACGTAGTGTTCGCTGTCTACCTGAGGAATAGTTTTCAAGTACTCAATAGCCTCGAAGAAAGCCTGCTCTTTTTCTGAAAAATCCGGGATTTCTCCATAATGAGCCAAAATAGACTTGTGTTTATTTACCAAACGATCGTACTTCTCTTTGAAATCAACCAACATCGTATCTCCAACCCTTAAGCCATTACGGCCGGTTTTGTCCATATAAGTTGGACCGATTCCTTTTAAAGTAGAACCGATTTTGCCTTCACCCATTTTGCTTTCTGATGCCGCATCCAGCAATTGGTGGGTAGGTAAAATCAAGTGAGCTTTCCTTGCAATTACCAGCTTATTAGCAGCAACCGGATCGAACCCACTTTTTTTAAGATTTTCCAGTTCCCGTTTCAGAATAATGGGATCGATCACAACCCCATTTCCGATTAGGTTCATCGTTTTCTCGTTGAAAATTCCAGATGGAATTGTATTCAAGACATATTTTTGATTGTCAAACTCAAGGGTATGACCAGCGTTTGGCCCCCCCTGAAAACGAGCAATCAGGTCATATTTAGGACTTAAAACATCAACAATTTTTCCTTTTCCTTCATCGCCCCATTGGAGCCCCAGGAGTACATCAACAGCCATTTATAGGAGTATTAGTTTTTAGAATAAGATTCACAGTAGCCGCTTTTCAATTTAGCGCAGTTACCATAAAGGTTTAAAGAATGGTGCTTTATTTCAAATTTGAGCAGGTCGCCCATCATACTCTGTATTTGTCCCACACGTGGATCGCAGAACTCAACCACCTTCCCGCAATCAATGCAAATGATGTGATCGTGTTGCTTATACCCGTACGATTTTTCAAACTGAGCCATGTTTTTACCAAACTGGTGCTTGGTCACCAAATCACAGGAAACAAGAAGCTCGAGGGTATTGTAAACTGTAGCACGGCTCACACGATACTTTTTGTTTTTCATGTGGATATATAATGACTCCACATCAAAATGATCTGTTCTGGAATATATTTCTTCTAAAATGGCGAAACGTTCGGGAGTTTTTCTGAGATTTTTATTTTCAAGATAAGCCTCAAAAATCTTTTTCACCATTTCAATAGTTTCTTGTGCGGCCATAATGCTTATTAACAGCTTCCAAAGTTATCCAAAAATTTAGGAATTAATAAAAACTTTATGAAGCCTTTACGATATTTTGTGGTTCAGAATCGAAACGAGTGACAGAAGTAACGCCTTTTACCTGCTTAAGTCTCTTAATGAGGTTATCCAAGTGCTGGGTATCATTAACATAGACCATAATAGAACCTTCGAAAATCCCTTCGTCGCTGTCGACCGTGATCGAACGCATATTTACTTTGAAGTCGTTAGAAATGACTGTAGTAAGACGGTTAATCAAACCTACCTCATCAATTCCGGTGATGCGAAGCCCGGTAAGGAAGGCCAGTTCTTTTTGAGAAGTCCATTTTGCCTTAACTACCCGATAGCCATAGTTGGCCATGAGCTTGGTAGCGTTCGGACAGTTGGTCCGGTGGATCTTGATCCCGTCATTGACCGTAATAAAACCGAATACGTCATCTCCCGGGATGGGGTTACAGCAGGTAGAAAGCTTGTAATCAATCTTTTGAAGGTCTTCACCTATTAGGAGTGTGTCACTATCTTTCGTTTTTACCTTATTGATGAGGCCTTCTATCTGGTGGGCCTCGATTCTATCAGGAGAGCGGTGTTCTACCGCTTTTTCGGAGGCCTGATACTCTTTCAGGTCTTTCAGGTCAATATGACCTTTAGCTACATTGTAGAAAAGGTCGAGGGTCGACAAAAATTTAAAATAGTTGGCGATCTTCTGGATATTCTCCGAATTGTAGGTGATCTTAAGGGATTTCAGCTTGCGCTCGAGTATTTCCTTGCCTTCTTCTCCGATCCTTCGTTTTTCTTCCTTCAAAGAAGATTTAATCTTCGATTTTGCTTTTGCAGTAACTACAAAGTTGAGCCAGTCCTCCTTGGGCGTTTGCTTGCTCGAAGTAATGATCTCTACCTGATCGCCATTTTGTAACTTATGAGAAAGAGGCACCAGTTTGTGGTTCACTTTTGCTCCTATACATTTAGCACCAAGATCCGAGTGAATCTCGAAAGCAAAATCGAGGGCAGTAGCATCAGTGGGCAGCTGCATCAAGGCACCCTTTGGTGTAAAAATGAAAATCTCGTCAGAGAACAGGTTCATCTTGAAGTCATCCAAAAAGTCGAGCGCATTTGCCTCCGAACTTTTTAAAAGTTCCCGCACTTTCTGTATCCATTGGTCAAGACCGCTGTCCGAAGACGATTCCTTGTATTTCCAGTGCGCTGCAAAACCTTTTTCAGCGATCTCGTTCATTCGTTGCGTGCGGATTTGCACCTCTACCCACTGGCCTTTGGGTCCCATTACCGTAGTATGCAGAGATTCGTAGCCATTGGCCTTCGGCGAAGAAATCCAATCACGAAGCCTGTCTGGATTTGGACGATAGAGATCAGTTACGATAGAATAAGCTTTCCAGCAATCCGCCTTTTCATTTTCGGGCCGGCTATCAAGGATAATCCGGATCGCGAAAAGATCGTACACTTCTTCAAAAGGAATTCCTTTCTTACGCATCTTATTCCAGATGGAGTGGATCGACTTTGGCCGTCCATATACTTCAGCCTTTAATCCTTGTTCTTCCAGAATTTCTTTTATCGGGCCAACAAACTCCCTGACATACTGCTCCCGTTCGGCTTTCTTCTCATTCAGTTTTCTAGCAATAAATTTGTAGGTTTCCGATTCCATGTACTTCATGGACAGGTCTTCCAACTCAGATTTCATGGCATATAAACCGAGCCGATGAGCGAGGGGAGCATACAAGTAGACGGTTTCAGAAGATATTTTCAATTGCTTATCCCGAGGCATAAACTCCATTGTCCGCATATTATGCAAGCGGTCGGCGAGTTTGATCAGGATCACCCGTACGTCGTCGGCAAGGGTGAGCAGCATCTTCCTGAAGTTTTCAGCCTGGAGTGAGCTGTTTGTGTCGAAAACCCCCGAAATCTTTGTTAGACCGTCAATGATGCGGGCTATCTTCTTTCCAAACTCTCTTTCAATATCTTCCAGGGTGATGGCAGTGTCTTCTACAACGTCATGTAAAAGAGCACAAACGATAGAAGTAGTGCCCAGTCCGATTTCTTCCGCAGCAATTTGCGCAACAGCGATCGGATGGTATATATAGGGTTCGCCGGATTTACGGCGCATGTCTTTGTGGCTCTCCAGTGCCATGTCAAAAGCCTGCCGAATCAACCTTTTGTCGCCTTTCTGAAGGTGCGCTTTGCTGGCCTTCAACAAGGCTCGGTAACGCTTAAGGATCTCTTTTTTTTCGGCCTCCAGGTCAATCACTAATTCCTTCATAGTCAATCCGTAAGTTTCTGTCAAAAAAATAAGAAACTTATAATTTTTGGGTTACGTTTTCCGTATATTGTATATTAATTATAAACGATGCAAAAGTGTGTTTATGCACTATTTAAAAATATGAAATTTTTACTGCTATTCCTCTTTTTTACTTTGTTTTTCGGCTTTTCTTCTCAGTGTCAGGAGAACTTTGACCCAAAGTTGAAGGGCAAAAACGATAGCATTCGGGTGGCAGTAACAACAGACGAATATGGGAATTTAGTTCCATGGATTCCTCTTGCAGATGTAAATATTTATTCTACCCGCATCTTCCAATCTCCCCAGGCAAGAGCACAGTATAATCGCTTGCGTTACAATGTGCTGAAGGTATTGCCCTATGCGATGTTTGCAAGAGAGCGATATGCACGTCTAAATCAGCAGTTAGCCATTACCAAAGACCGGAGAGAACAGAAGAAGTTGGTGAAGGCTTGTGAAAAGGAGATCAAAGACATGTTTAATCGTGAGATTAAAAACATGACAATCACTCAGGGAGAGATCTTGATAAAGCTTATTGACCGGGAAACGGGTAACAGTACTTATGATTTGGTGAAAGATTTAAAAGGAGGCTTCACTGCTTTTAGCTATCAACTGGTAGCTAAAGTATTTGGACACAATCTAAAGCAGCAGTACGATCCTAATCAGGAGAGAGACATTGAAAATATCATTCAGAGATATGGTTTCTATAGTACCCGCGCTGCTCTTAACTAATGATAGAAAAGACAATTTACCAATTTTCAGCTGAAAGGCTGACAGGAGATACCGTTAAATTAGAGGAGTATCGCGGAAAGGTGCTTTTGATCGTTAATACTGCCTCTCAATGTGGTTTTACACCTCAGCTAGAGGATTTAGAAACTTTACGGGGCTTGTACCTGAGTAATGGTTTCGAAATTCTCGCATTCCCATCAAACGATTTTGGACAACAGGAGCCTCTAACAGGTGATGCCATTCAAGAGTTTTGCCAGGTGAACTATGGTGTCAGCTTCCCGGTCTTCAACAAGATATCCGTGAAAGGGAAGGATGCCCATCCTTTATTCCGCTTCTTAGCTAACAAGCGTTTAAATGGGAGCGTAAGTGCGGTTCCAAGGTGGAATTTTTACAAATATCTTATCAATCAGAATGGTCAAGTTTCAGATTTTTTTTATCCCTTTACAAAACCGTCCTCAGGTAGGATAAAGAGAAAAATTGATCAGCTATTAAATACAAAAAATTGAAAAAATTAGACATTCTTGTGTTTGCTGCTCATCCTGACGATGCAGAGTTGGGTTGCGCAGGAACAATATTGAAGCATAAAGCAGAAGGTAAAAAAGTAGGATTAATAGATCTGACGCGTGGAGAACTGGGTACCAGAGGTACAGCAGAAACTCGTCGCGAAGAGGCAGCTGTCGCAGCTGAAATCCTTGGTTTGGATGTGCGGGAAAATCTCGGAATGCGAGATGCGTTTTTCAAAAATGATGAAGAGCATCAGCTACAAATCATTCAGAAGATCAGGAAATATCAGCCGGAAATTGTTCTTTGTAATGCCTTATTTGATCGTCACCCCGATCATGGAAAAGCAGGGCAGCTGGTAAATGATGCTGCCTTTCTTTCCGGGCTATCTAAAGTCTCTACAACTCTTAATGGAGAGCAACAGCAAGCCTGGAGACCGAAGCTTCTTCTTCAGTTTATTCAGGATAACTATATTGAACCTGATATATTAATCGATGTCACTGCCTTTTGGGATACCAAAATGGCCTCAATTGAAGCTTTTAAAACTCAGTTTTATACCCCAGGAGCAAGTGTAGAGGGAGAGCAAACCTATATTTCTACGCCAGAATTTGTAAAGGTTGTTGAGGCACGCGCCAGGGAATTCGGCAAGTACATAGGCGCTACCTTTGCAGAAGGGTTTACTTCTAAGAAGCTGCTGGGCGTAGAGAGCCTATTTGATCTGAGGTAATTGGAATAGAAATGTGATCAGGTGAGGTTGGAGCTTGCCGATCACATTTCTGTTAAAATTTTATCCATTACCATTACTCCCTCATCAATATGTTCCTTCTGCATAATCAGGGCGGGGCGGAAGCGGATCGAGCTTGTTCCACAGCCTATAAACAAAACGTTGTTTTCGAAACCTTTGCGGATGAATTTGTCCCTGCTGATTTTGTCGGGGAAGTCAAAAGCTGTCAGTAGCCCTTTCCCACGCACGTTCGACATCTGTTCATGTCTGTCAGCAAGCTGTCTAAGCTGCTGTTGCAGGTAGGAACCTGTTTCTGCTGCATTCTCCACCAGTCGCTCATCCTGCATGATCTGTAAGATTTTCGTCGCCCTTACCATGTCCGTAAGGTTGCCGCCCCAGGTGGAGTTGAGTCTGGACGGGATTGTAAAAACGTTCGTTTCTATTTCATCCACTTTTCTGCCCGCAAGTATGCCGCAAACCTGCATTTTTTTTCCAAAAGCAATGATGTCAGGCCGTGCGTTTTCTCCAAAGTGCTCGTAACACCAAAACTTTCCTGAAAGTCCAACTCCTGTTTGAACTTCATCATAAATCAGGAAGCATTCATTTTCATCAGCCAGGAGGCGTAATTGTTCCATGAATTCTCTCCGGAAGTGATTGTCGCCGCCCTCTGCTTGTACCGGTTCAACGACGATGGCGCAAATATCGTCTTTGTTTTCCTGGAAAGCTTTCTTAATCTGCGCGATTGCCAGCTCCTCTCGCTTCTGAAGATCAGTAAGTCCCTCGGGAGTCAGGGGGAAATGGACGGCCGGGCTACTGATTCTTGGCCAGGGAAACCTGGCGTACCATTTGGTCTTATCCGGATGGGTATTGGTGAGGCTCATTGTGTAGCCCGTCCGCCCATGAAAGGCGTGTTCAAAATGGATTACCTGAAATCCCTTTTCAGTTGGGTATCCTTTGCGGAAGTTTTTTTGAACCTTCCAGTCCATCGCAGTTTTCAAAGCGTTCTCAATTGCAAGTCCTCCTCCGGCGATAAAGAAGGCATGAGGCAGATAGTCAGGAATTGCAATAGCTGAGAAAGTTTTCAGGAACTCGGCATATTGCTGGGTGTAGATGTCCGAGTTGGAAGGATTGCTTAAGGCCGCCAGAAGCAGATGTTTCTTGAACTCTTCATCCGCTAGCATAGAAGGGTGGTTGTATCCGAGCGGAACAGAAGCAAAGCAAGTAAAAAAGTCGAGCATCCTCCTGTTGTATTTAGCATCGTACATGTACACACCCTGACTTTTCTCCATATCGAAGGTAAGATCAAAACCGTCTGCGAGTATATGTTTTCCGAGGGTGGAGTGAACTTGATCAGGAGGAATTGACAGATGGTACATACGCCTGCTTTTTATCAAAATTAGTAATTAAAGAGTTGAGAGGGGTTAAAGGTTCGAAAACTTATCTTTAAATCCTAAGAGTCCTGTTAATCCCCCCGTGTGGATGGCAAGGAGAGTGCTTTTAGAGGGGAATTGGTCTTTTTTAACAAGGTCAAAAAGTGCAAACATCATTTTACCCGTGTAAACCGGGTCGAGTAGTATGCCCGTTTGAGCCGAGAACTCTTTTATGAATTGGAGTAATTGAGGTGAAGATTTCGCATAGCCGCCGAAGTGGTAATCAGGATAGAAATCAAAGTCAGTTTCAAAAGTTATTTGAGATGCTATTTCTCTCCTCACAAAATCTGCACCCTTTAAAACCGGTACAATACTTACCCGCGATTCAGGATATTTTTCTGAGACCCCTTTAATGAGTCCTGCGGCAGTCGCTCCGGTGCCTGCTGCACAGAAGATATGATCGTAGGTTTCTGTAAGTTCACTAGCTAATTCTGCACAGCCTAGCAAAGCTTCAATCCCCGCACCTCCTTCATCAATGAAATAGGCGGAGTTGTCATTTTCAAACTCATTAGCAAATAGCTTTTTTTTATCCCGGTAGCTTTCTCTGTCCGTGAAGATCAGATTCATCCCAAAAAGTTTGCAAAAAAATAGCGCATCTGTCTGGAGCTCTTCACCCCTAATAAAAGCCGTACTCGTTAATCCAAATTTGGCTGCCGTGCAGGCGGTGGCAACAAGGTGGTTTGACCATACTCCCCCAAAGGTTACGAGGTGGTGTTTTTTTTGTTGTAGTGCAGTTTGCAGGTGATACTTAAGCTTTCTCCACTTATTACCGGAGATAAAGGGATGGATCATATCGTCCCGCTTAATAAATACCCTTACCGCTTTTTCCCTGAATAGGGGGAGCGTCAATTCTTCAACAGGACTATGAATTGGAAAGTTTAACATGTATGCAAAATAAAAAAGCCTCTGTTAAGAGGCCTTTCAAATATAAAACAAAGCAGTTTGATTATTTGCCAAATCCAATGCTTACGCCTGCATTCAGGTATGGGTAAGGTGCAATGTTGTAAGAGGCGTTGATGTGCAGGAGGAATAGATTGATATTAAGACCTGCAGCTGCTCTCATACCGCTAATAAATCTGTCGTCGATCTTAACCGGATCTGTAAACACTTCGTATTGTTTGTCGATTGTACCAGTTGAAGTGGATGCAGTTGCGGTAGTCGTAATAGGATAGTTTCCGTAAAGACCCGCTTTAGTATTGGAAGTCACGTAACCAACCGACACGAAAGGAACGAACATGAAAAGCTTTTTAGAAGCGATCGCCTCTACACTGATACCAGAAAATTCAACTTCGAATTTCTGATTGTCGAAGTTTCTGTTTGCATCAGATGCATTTTTAGGTCTTGCATCTTCCTCTGGTCTTACGTCGATGTCGTCGTATGCATACTTAATGGAGTTGTAACCTACTGCAACAGCTAGATCAACAGGTACCAGCTTAGCGGCAGTTTTGGAAACCAGTTTCAAGGGCTGGAATTTCAGACCTCCACCTTTCATGCCTACCGTTCCGAAATCGTCGCCTGCTTTAATGTCTGGTGAATAGCGAACCATTGCTTCAAAACCCTTCACTAAGCCAATATTCGCCTGAAGCTGCACTCCTGGCATCGGAATATTAAGACCTTGAGGTAAATTGAACTCGGTCACTTTTACGTTGCCCTGGCTATAAACAGCCATCCTTGGTCCCTCTTCCTCTGCGCCCGCAATAGTTGGTGCAATAACATCATTGCTATTAACAGGTCTAAGGGTATTCGACAAGCCAATTTTGGTTACATCAAACGTTTTTGCGCTTGTAGGAGGCATTGCTGCAGTAACTCCAACCTTCAAATCGAAACGTAACAGTTTCTTGGTTGTTCCGGTAGTGGCCCATCCTGAATTAAGCCCCAAGCCGGTTCCTTTGAAGAAAGGTTCCAGATAAGCTCTCGTTAATGCAGTAGCATCTGCAGGGGAGGCTTTAATCAGGTCTGATATTTCATCCTGTGCCATCGAAGGAATTGAACAACCAAGGCCTCCAAACAGGAGAATCGTTTTTAGTTTAGTAGAAATTTTCATCAATAACTCATTAATTTTTAGATGCTTTAAAGTTGTCAAAAAAAATTCGAAACAAAAATACCTTGTTTTGGGTATTTGCCAATTGCTTCCGTTTTTTATACTCAGCAGGAAAGGCTAATTTTGCCGCTTATGTCGGAAGAGCTAAGTTTCACGGAGGCTGAAGAGCAGGATTTATATGAACACTTTCGCCTTGTGGTAGACAAAGGGCAATCGTTGTTGCGAATTGATAAATTTTTGATGCATAAAATAGAAAATGCATCAAGAAACAGGATTCAAAACGCCATTGAAGCGGGCAGCGTGCTAGTGAATGAAAAGCCAATTAAATCGAGCTATAAGGTAAAGCCTATGGACCTTATCTCGGTAGTACTAGCTCATCCGCCGAGGGATACCGAAGTCTACCCCGAAAACATTCCTTTGGATATCATGTATGAAGACGATGATGTGCTGATTGTGAATAAGCCGGCGGGGATGGTTGTTCATCCCGGATATAATAATTATAGTGGCACCTTAGTAAATGCGCTGGTGTATCATTTTCAGCAGTTGCCGCAACTACCCGGCAACGATGGTCGGCCGGGCTTGGTTCACCGGATCGATAAGGACACCTCGGGACTGCTGTTGATTGGTAAAAACGAGCGGTCCATGGCTTATCTGGCGAAGCAGTTTTTTGATCATACTATCACCAGGAGATATATCGCTCTGGCTTGGGGCGACCTCGTCGAAGATGGCACTATTTCTGGCTATATTGGTAGAAGCATGCGCGACAGGAAAATTATGGATGTGTATGATGACGAAAGCAAGGGCAAGTGGTCGGTAACGCATTACAAAGTTCTGGAGCGCTTTGGCTACGTAACGCTGATTGAATGTCAGTTGGAGACCGGGAGGACCCATCAGATCCGGGCGCACATGCAGCACATCGGGCATCCATTATTCAATGATGCTACCTATGGTGGCGACAAGATTTTGAAGGGTACGGTATTTAGTAAGTACCGCCAATTCATAGATAACTGTTTCGAAGTAATGCCACGGCAGTCGTTGCACGCGCTTTCCCTCGGTTTTGTGCATCCAAGTACCAAAGAATATATCTATTTTGAGTCCCAGTTGCCAGCTGATTTTCAGGGAGTGCTGGAAAAGTGGAGAAATTATATAAAAGCAAACCAATCAGAATGACGCTTTTCGGGTTGTTAACACATCTATTTACTTTATGAATTTTATCAATTATAACGGTAGCATCCAGCCAGCTAATCAAGCTGTTTTAACTGTAGGAAACCGGGGGTTCAAATATGGAGACGGCCTATTTGAGTCAATGCGTTTTATGAGAGGGGAACTTCGGTTTGCTGACCTTCACGCTGAGCGTTTGTACCGCGGTATGAAAGCTTTGAAGCTGGAAGGGTACTATGCTTTCGACGAGTATTTTCTCAAGGATAAGGTGAGAGAGTTGGTGAAAAGGAACGATGCGGGTGCGAATGCCAGGATCCGACTGACCGTCTACCGGGATTCGGACGGGCTCTACAGCCCTACAAGCAACCAGTCGGCCTACGCTCTGGAACTAACACCAACAAAAGAAGAATTTTATATCCACAATTCGAAGGGATTGATAGTAGATGTGTATCAGGAGCTTACAAAGCCTATTAACTTCCTCTCCAATCATAAAACTTGTAACTCTTTACCATTTGTAATGGCCGGCATTTACCGGACACAGAAAAACCTGGACGAAGTTTTTATACTGAATCAAAATGGCTTTTTGTGTGAAGCAATGAGTTCAAATGTGTTCGTTCTGTATGATAAGAAGCTGTACACCCCGGCTCTTACCGAAGGTTGTATCGCCGGTGTAATGCGGCAGGTGGTAATGCAGTTGGCAGAAGAAAGTGGCTTGCCAGTGATCGAGGCACAGATAAACCCCGATATTCTCAATGTTGCGGATGAAGTATTTCTTACAAATGCAAGTAGAGGAATTCAGTGGGTGATGGGCTTTAACAACCGGCGATATTTCAACCAGATGTCTAAAGATTTGCAGGATTTACTGAATAATTTTTAGCTCCCATCAGGGTTTCAATAATAAAGGCGTCGTAGTGGTTACGACGCCTTTTTATTGTTAATGCTACAGATAGCTATTTTGTCTTAAGTAGTGGTCGGCGATAACGAGCGCAGCCATCGCTTCAACGATTGCGACCGCGCGGGGCACCACACATGGATCATGGCGTCCTTTTCCTTTGATCTCGGCAGCGTTCCCCTCTTTGTCTACCGTCTGCTGGTTATGCATCACTGTAGCTACAGGTTTAAATGCAACTCTGAAAGATATGTCCATGCCGTTAGAAATTCCCCCCTGGATTCCTCCCGAGAAGTTGGTGAGGGTAGTTACTTTGCCGTCCGCGGCAGGCTGGAAGATGTCATTATGTTCCGTTCCCCGCATTTCTGAACCAGCAAATCCGGAGCCGTATTCAAATCCATGTACTGCGTTGATGCTCAGCATCGCTTTGCCCAGGTCAGCGTGTAGTTTGTCGAAAACTGGTTCACCTAAACCTACCGGGCAATTTCGGATAATACAGCTTACCTTTCCGCCAACAGTATCACCAGCTTTACGAACAGCGTCAATAAATTCAATCATCTCGTTGGCTGTGGCCGGATCGGCGCACCTTGCAATATTGCTTTCGCGGATTTCCAAGAGCTGGTCCAAATGAGGAGCATCGACGATCGGAGCGTCAATCGTTCCTACTGAAGAGACATGTGCAAAAACCTCTATTCCTTTTTGCTTCAAGAAGAGCTTTGCAACTGCTCCGGCTGCTACGCGGGCAGCAGTCTCACGAGCGGAAGAACGTCCACCGCCGCGGTGGTCACGAATTCCGTATTTCGACTGATAGGTGTAGTCAGCATGTGATGGGCGGAAAATATCTTTGTTATGATCGTAATCTTTTGATTTCTGATCTTCATTCGGGATAAGCAGTGCAATAGGAGTCCCGGTGCTTTTTCCTTCAAAAATCCCGGAAAGGATTTGAGCACTGTCGCTTTCCTTTCTCTGAGTAGTGATTTTCGATTGTCCCGGCTTACGTTTATCCAGTTCCGACTGAATAAATTCCATATCCAATTCCACATTTGGAGGGCAGCCATCAATAATCACCCCGATTGCTGTGCCATGTGATTCTCCGAAAGTCGTAATGCGGAATAGTTGTCCGAAAGAGTTACCTGCCATTGTTTTGGTTTTAGAAGTTAAAGTTGAGAGCCGACTGGCCATCCAATCGAATCTCTCAACCTCAAACTAAATTTCGAATCCTGCTTTTTTCAAATCTTCCCAGAAAGATGGATAGGATTTGCCTACCACCTCTGGTTCTTCAATTTCAAGCTGGTTTATTTTAAGAGCCAGAGGAGCAAAAGCCATTGCCATTCTGTGGTCTTCGTAGGTTCTGATAGTTATTTTATCAGGGAAGTGCAGATTGCTGCAGTCCAGATGGTAAAGCTCGTTGTCTTCTCTCAACACAATACCTATTTTAGCCAGCTCGTTCTGCAACGCTGCTACCCTGTCTGTTTCCTTGATCTTCAACGTTTCTAATCCTGTAAAGGTAGCATTGTGACCAAGGGCTGCACTAACAACTATTACAGTCTGGGCTAAATCCGGGCAGTCTTTCAAGTCGAAAAAGCGACCCTGGAGTTCATTGCAGTTTTTTGTCAATTCGAGACCCGTTTCCGTGAATTTGGTAACAATCCCAAAGCTCTCCATGATGCTGCTTATCCTGCTGTCACCCTGAAGGCTATTTTCCTTCAGAAAGGGAAGGGTGATGCTGCTTTCATCAGATAAGGCTGCAATGGCGTACCAGTAAGAAGCAGCGCTCCAATCCGGTTCAATTGTAATTGCAGAGTCTTTGAAAGGCTGAGGAGGAATAGAAATGGTGTTGCCATCCCATTTGTGGCTTACGCCAGCTTCTTCAAGCATCGCCAAGGTCATTTCCACATAAGGACGAGACGTTAAATCGCCAACGATATTTAAGTCGAGCCCCTGGGGAAGAGAAGCAGCAACCAACAGCAGGGCAGTGATAAACTGGGAGCTGATGTTGCCCTTAATATCTACCTGCTTGGTAGCTTGTTGGAAGTTTGATTGGAATTTCAAAGGGGGGTAGCCTTCCTTCTCTACATATTCAATTTCTGCTCCCAAAGTTCTCAGCGCATCTACCAGGATTCCGATGGGACGTTGTTTCATCCGCTCCGTTCCGGTAATGATCACTTCCTGGCCTGTAACAGCAAAATAGGCGGTAAGAAAACGCATGGCGGTCCCCGCAGGGCCGATGTTCACCACCGGAGTTTCTGAAGTTTCAGAAGTCTTTCCGGTAGCCAGATTCCTAAGAATCCCGTCAAGCGTCACCGTATCATCAGCAGAGGAAAGGTTTCGAACTTCCACCTTTCCGCTGCTTAATGCATTCAGTATCAAAGCCCTGTTACTCTCGCTTTTTGAACCCGTAAGCTGTATGGTACAAAAAGTCTGTTTAGAGGGCTTTGAGAGAATTAATTTATTTTCCGTCATTATTCAACAACGGTTTTGTCGTTCATGATTGCAGTTTGCTTTTTAATTGACTCATCGTGAATCAACTCTAACAACTTGGTGGTAAACTCCTCGTCTAAGTTTAAAGCTTTTGCAAAGTTTGCACGTTTAGTGATCAGTTCTTCCCAACGGTTAAGCTGTAGAATCGTGATGTCGTTATCTCTTTTGTATTCGCCGATCTTCTCAACAACCTTCATTCTTTCAGCAACTTTCTGGATCAGTTGGTCGTCGATTTTGTCAATTTGCTTACGCAGCTCAGCCAGTTTATCAGATACTGCAGGGTTTTGCGGTTCCTGGTGACGAACGGTTAAGTTGTCGATCAAGTCTGATAAGGCGGCAGGAGTCACTTGTTGTTTCGCATCGGTCCAGGCAACAGAAGGATCGATATGTGACTCGATCATTAGTCCGTCCATCTCTAAGTCTAATGCTTTTTGAGAGATGTAAGGGATCAGCTCGCGGTTACCACAAATGTGACTTGGATCGCAGATGATAGGTAATTCAGGGCAAAGAGTCATTAACTGAATAGTCAGTTCCCACATCGGCTCATTACGGAATGCTGATTTCTCGAAAGAAGAGAATCCACGGGAAATACCAGCAAGCTTAGTAATTCCAGCGCCATTAATCCGCTCTAAAGCACCAACCCATAAAGAAAGATCAGGATTTACCGGGTTCTTAACCATTACAGGGATATCCACGCCCTTAAGCGCATCTGCAATTTCCTGAACGGTGAACGGATTTACTGTTGAACGGGCACCCACCCAAAGGATGTCAACGCCGGCAGCTAAAGCTTCTTCCACGTGTTTTGCGTTTGCAACCTCTACCGTAGTAGGTAATCCGGTTTCTTCTTTAGCACGCTTTAACCATTCTAAACCAATGCTTCCGATACCTTCAAATTCTCCCGGACGAGTACGAGGCTTCCAGATTCCTGCACGAAGTACAGAGATTTTTCCTGTTTTAGCTAAAAGGTGTGCCGTAGCTAAAAGCTGATCTTCAGTTTCAGCGCTGCAAGGTCCTGCAATTACCAATGGTTGCTTGTTCGGCATCCATGCGCTTAGTGGTTCTATGTTCAAATTCAGTTTCATACTAATTAAAGAGTTAAATGTTAATGCAATTGTCTATACTGTTTCGTTTTTAAGATATTCTCCCATGATCGTGAAGTTCACGGTATGCCGCAATACCTGACGGATTGCCTGCTCATACTTTTCTTTCGAGCCCCACTCGATATCCACATAAAAATTATATTGATTTCGCTTGCCCAACACAGGCATCGACTGGATTTTGCTGAGGTTGATTCCGTGCTCTGCAAATACGTTGAGCACTTTCGCCAAAGACCCCACATCGTCTGTCACCTGGAACGATAAAGAAGCTTTATTGGCATTTGTTATGTGAATATCTTTATTATCTGTAAGGATAAGGAAACGGGTATAGTTCTTTTTGTTCGACTCTATCCTGCGCTCCATAATGTCTAACCCGTAAAGTTTAGCTGCTAACTTATTAGCAATTGCCGCTGTGTCCGTTAGTTGTTCATCGCGGATCTTCTTAGCGCAGGCAGCGGTATCCGAACTTTCAACCACATTCAGGTGAGGAAATTCACTAAAAAAGTCATCACACTGGCGGATTGCAATCGGGTGTGATTCTACCCGTTTAATCTGCTCGAACCTAACACCCGGGAGGGCTAACAAATTAAGTTGAATGTGAAGGTAAACTTCCCCGATAATTGAAAAGTGGTAGTCGCGGAGGAGTGAGTAGTTGGGTAAAAGACTACCGGCAATTGAGTTCTCAATAGCCATCACTACGAAGTCGGCTTCTTTGTTTTTCAAAACCTCGCAGGTTTTTTTGAAGGAGCTGCACTCGATTGTTTCGATGTCTTCCCCGAAAAACTTTAAAGCTGCTTCTTCATGAAACGATGCCTTAATTCCCTGTATGGCTACTCTTTTCTTCTCCATATGCTAAAAAAAAAATCCCGGCTGTTTGGGCCGGGACTTTGTATATGAGTTCTTTTAGTCAAAACATATTAGTCCCGGCTCTTACTGATAGTAGTAAAAGTAACCGAACCAATATGTAGTGTTGTTTGTCATTCTTGTCTTGTCTGGCAAAAGTAAGTTTCTGGATTTGAAATGGCAAATGGAAAATGAATTTTTTTAAAACAAATTCACCTAGCCCTGATTAGTCCTTTGATTCTTTATCCTGCTTCTCTTTTTTACGTTGTTCCCGTTTTTCCTTGCGCTCTTGCTGTTTCGCTTCTTTCTTCTTTTGCTTGTCGGTATGATCTGGCCCTGAAATAGCGTTCCCGATTTTCAGCAGGATATTTTTGTCGGCACCTTTTCCGTCCTGGTAGACCCCCATCATCGCAGAAGACATGCCGTCTACCGAAGCATCGAACAGAAATTTGAAAAATGACTGCCAGGGCTCCCGCTCTACATTTACCGGCCCTTTTTTAAATTCTCCATTTTTACGCGGATTATCATTGGGTGTGACCATGTTTGATACAAAGGAAAGAAAGCCTTTCCGATCGAGGGTGTCTGTGTCTTTATCTCTTTCCAAAAAGGCAATCTTCATACCCGAGTAGTACATGTTAACGTTGCCTGTTCCCCGGTATTCGTTCATCTTCAGGTGAGCTTCCATTTTGTTTAGTCTTCCTTCCTTGACCTCAATCAGTCCCAGAGGCTTGGACACCGGATTAAATGCGCGGGCATCCATTGGCCCAAGTGCTGAGTAGACGGTATACGAGCCGGCTTTGTCGAGCAGGTTGAAGGTGTACCAGGTTTTGAGTAGACCGGCGTTCATGACCCGGCTACGGCTAAAGACTTCTACTTGTGGCTTTCTTTTTTTCTGAGCTTCATTGTTAGTAAGGTTAGCTATTTCAGTACGGGTGTCTATGAACGACAGGGTAGAAACTTTGTCCGATTTGTCGGCCAGGATCCGGTAATAGATATTGCTGTTAAGGATGCTGATTCTTTTGAAGGTTAGATCAAAGGCGATTGTCTGATAACGTTCCTGGGGATAGGCATTCCGGCGATTCTCTTTTTTCAGCGGATAGTTATAGTTGGAGTAAATCTCGACCCAGGCGTTTGAAACATACTTATGATCAACGAAAAGCTGCTGGGTGCGGATAAATTGATCCACATCGATACCCTCGAACCTAATTTTATCGAATTTCCAATGATAGCGGTCTTTAGCGAAACCGGCTATTTTATGAAAGCGTTCTTTGCTGTATCGCGGTATTACAGCGGCCTGAGCAATGGTAAGCGTTTTCTTCGCAGGTAATAATTCCATGTCCCTGGCCACAATGTGGTAGTACTTGTCCGCGCTGGTCATTCGGAAGTAGCCTACTTTCAAATTGGTTCTGCTTTTATCGCTGGTGCTCTTTACGGGACTGCTGGTAAAATCCTTAATGAGGATATCGATGTTTCGCAGATGGTCGAACTTGTTCCTGTTTTTATTCACATAGCGGAAATCAAGGTTGTGTACTTCCATCGTTTTCACATGCATCCTGCTGAACAGGGATTTGAAGGATTTGTACAGCAAAGAGGGGTCGGAAGGACGGTTGTTATTAGGGCGGAGCTTGTTGGTAATGTGTACTTTCGGACTAAGAACTGAGACTTTTCCCACTCCGAAGCGACGTCCCTCAGGCGTTTTTGTAAACCCAAAATCACTCATCACCATTTTTTCCACCCTGATATCTGCTACGTTATTGGGTGCTTTGTTGTTAGCAATAAGCTTTTGAAGAACGCGGTTATCGGCAGTCAAGCGCAGATTGCTGATGGTGGCATAACCAGAATCAATGTCAATGTTGATGTCTGAGTAGGCAAAGTGATAAAGGCTGTCGCTTGCTTCCACGATCATGTCTTTTATTTTGTCTTCCAGTTTTGCTTTCAAGATCGGTTTGACCTTAGACGGCCGCGGCTTGCCTGTTTTTTTTGATATAGGTTCTGAAAGATCCCGCTTCAAAAAATAAAAGGCAGCAATGGCAATAAGCAGGATGGTAACAAGAGCGGCAATTATCCAGGCAGCAATGCGATAGCCTGTTCTTCTTTGTTTCATAGTATTCTGGGGTAGATTAAGTCATAAGGCGTTTATTTTCAGAAGGTTTATAGTAATTGGAATTTCCGTAAAACTACCTGTATCAAGAGCGTTGTGCGACACCTTTGTTCTTGTGTGATTGCTAATGATGTTGCAGACAGCTGGTCCGGTTGATAAGGCAGTGGGGGGATAAGGATTGGTGGATAGCAGGGCTGGAGGTGATTATTGGTTTACTGCCCGTGTCCAAATAAAAAAAGGGATGTTTTAATTCATCCCTTGTATTTTACCCTTTTACGATGCTGTTGTAAAAGTCGAGACTTTCCAGAATCTTGTCTTCCTCCAGGTAGTTGTTATAGTCGCATTCGCCCAGTCTTTTTAAGAGTGCGAAGCCGATTTTTCCTGAGGTGTTCTTTTTGTCATTCTTCATGAAATCGATCAGGTCCGGATAATTTTCCAGCGGAATTTCGTAATCAGGGAAGACTGCCCGGACTAGCAGTATCAGTTCGTCCAGTTCATCCTGACTGAGGGTGTTGTATTTATGCGAAAGATAGGCTTCACAGATCATGCCGACCGCAATAGCCTCACCGTGCAGCAAGGAATTTTTATCGTTTTGAAGCGAGTAGCTTTCTACGGCGTGACCAATTGTATGCCCGAAGTTTAAAGTCTTACGCAGCCCTTTTTCAAAGGGGTCCGTCGTCACCACGTGGTTTTTGATCTCAACGGAACGATAGATGATTTCAGGAGCAACGCTTAACGGCGAAACGCTTTTTAATTTTTCAAGATATTCCTTGTCGGCGATAAAGCCGTGTTTGATAATTTCAGCAAAGCCCGAGATCAGCTGGCGATTATCCAGGGATTGCAGGAATTCAGTGGAGATGAAGACGGCTTTTGGTTGCGCGAAGGTTCCCACGATGTTTTTCACGCTACCCAGGTCAATACCAGTTTTTCCTCCCACCGAGGCATCCACCTGCGACAACAGTGTGGTAGGAATCTGCACGAAATCTATTCCCCTTTTGAAAGTGGAGGCCGCGAATCCGCCCAGATCGGTAATAACACCACCACCCAGGTTGATCATCAAACTGTTGCGATCTGCCCCGAAATCCAACAGGTTGTGCCATACCCCGATGCAGTAATCAATATTCTTGTTTTCTTCTCCCGGATCTATTTCAATGATATCGTACGTGTCCAGCTCGGGCAGGTACTTGCCGATCAGCGGCATGCAGTGCTGAGACGTGTTCGAATCTGTAAGGAAGAATATTTTGGTATAGTTGGATGAGTTGATGAGGCTTTTTAACTCGCGTAAATCGTTGTCAAAAAATACGGAGTAGCCGTTACTTTGAATAGGAAGCATATTATATTACCAGGATTTTTTGATCTTCAAACTCGATAATGTCTCCGCGTTTTACCTTCAAACGCTTGCGGGTATCCACATTGCCGTTGTACTTTACAAGGCCCTCGCTCACTACTATTTGCGCCTCGCCGCCAGTTTGTACTAGGTTGGTGGCTTTCAATAGTTGGATGAGTGGGATAAATTCGCCCTCGAGCTTAAATTCAATCATTTTGCAAACTTACAAATACTGATTTAAGATTTTGGAACGTATCATTGCATTATCTCTATTTTGTTTGGCACAACATTAGCCGAAGAATTGATTTTGATTTAAGTATGCTGAATTTTGATAATACAGAAATCGCTTTCAGGGGAAAAAGCGATAAAGAGTTGAACCGCGCTTACTGGCTTTTTAAAATGTTAAGTAATGGCGTGGTGAGCAAGTTGGGTACTTCGGTTGCCTCCTCTGCGCTAAACGTGGGCTTGCCGGTTGGAGGTTTAATAAAAAATACAGTGTTCAGCCAGTTTTGTGGTGGCGAAAGCATTGAAGAATGTGAACCAACTATCGAAGCATTAGACCGGGGCTTTGTGGGATCCATTCTCGACTATTCCGTGGAGGCTGTGCTGAACGAGGAAGGATTTGCAAACACCGTCGAAGAGATTGTTCAAACCATTCGGAGGGCGAAAGAAGACCGGCGTATTCCTTTTGCGGTGTTTAAGCCCAGCGCGTTAGCCAGGGCAGCGCTGCTTGAGAAGTTGGGGGCAGGACACCCTTTAACAACGGCCGAGCATGCGGAATTTTTCAAGGTGAAGGGGAGGATCAATCATATTTGTAAAACTGCTTACGATCATGATGTTCCGGTAATGATGGATGCGGAGGAGAGTTGGATCCAGGATCCGATAGATACACTTGCTATCGAGATGATGCGTTTGTACAATCGGGAAAAAGCAATTGTGTACAACACCTATCAATTATATCGTACTGATAAGCTGGCATCGCTTAAAGCGGATGTTTATTTGGCAGAAACCGACGGGTTTATTTTGGGAGCAAAGCTGGTGCGGGGAGCCTACATGGAAAAAGAGCGGGCTAGGGCCGAAGCGCTGGGATATGCTTCACCCATTCATGCTACTAAAGATGCTACAGATCGTGATTATAACGAGGGCCTGGTGTTCTGCGCAGCGCATTTGGAACACGTGGCACTGGTGGCAGGTACGCACAATGAGGCGAGCTGTCTGGTACTAGCCGAGCTGATCAAAAAGAAACAGCTTGTGGAAGACCATCCGCATATTTATTTTGCCCAATTATTGGGGATGAGCGATAATCTTAGTTTCAATCTGGCTCACGAGGGATACAACGCAGCTAAGTACGTTCCATACGGGCCGATAAAAGCGGTAATGCCGTACCTGATGCGAAGGGCAGAAGAAAATAAAGCAATAACGGGTAAAATGGGAAGAGAGCTGGCCCTGATTGCTGCCGAGCGGAAGAGAAGATCATCTTAAAAATAAGGGTACGAATCAGGCTTAGTTCCTGATTCGTACCCCTGACTAAGTGCTGCAAGCTAGCCCGGCGTATTAAGTTTTTTTAGTAATTCCTCAGAAACGTCGTCAGAATAGGCGTTGTATCCGTTTACAAACGATCCCTTCAAGTTGTATTTATCTGATTTTATAGCGTAAACGATCATATTGTCCGCCGGATCTGACATTCCTTCAAACCTGTGGATTTCGCAAATGCTGAAATCGTCAGGAGAAAGTGCAATGTTCTGATCACTATTATGTAGAACGCCATTGGCGAGGTTGAAGTCTAATGTGAAGCCCCGTTCTTTTAATCCAGCTAAGGCTTCTACTACTGTTTGATAGTTTTCCATATCAATTTAACAAGCTCCCACTTTCTTTTGTTTAATTGCTAAAGCCAGATTTTTCTGAAAGTGTTCGCTTCGCCAGGCCCTATTTTCGTTTTCTTTAAAGAGCGGCAGCAGGTCTACGACAATAAGCCGGAGCGGGCCATGAAGCTTTCCAGGGAATCGTCCGCGGTAAGCAGATGGGTGTGAACAAAACCTGCTTCAATGGCACCTTTGATATGCTGCGGACTGTCGTCAATATAAAGCGTTTCACTTGGGTCAAGATTGCTGTCCTGCAGCACAAACTGAAATATTTCCGGATGCGGTTTTCTCATTCGGACAAGATGAGAGTAGTACACTTTTTCAAAAAAAATATCATTGGTGTCCGTATTGAACTCTCTCTTAAGATACTCGGTGATGTAATCGAGGTGAATTTCGTTGATATTACTTAAAAGAAAGGTACGATATCTCTTTTGCGCAGCAAGAACGATCTGGTGGTTTACAGGCGGAATCCCGACCAGAAGGCTCATCCAGGCTCTGTTTATTTCTTCATCGCTCAACTCGGGTCTGTTTGTGATCTTTCTGATGCCATCCCTAAACTCAGCCGATGAGATATTTCCTTTTTCGTACTCGTCAAACAAAGGGTTTTGTCCCACATGTGCGAAAACGTTCTCCACATTCTGGATGCCCAACTCAGTAAAAGTATGTTGTGTTTTTTTGAAATCTATGGTGAAGATGACGTTGCCGTAGTCAAAAATTATATTCTTAATGTTGTTCATCCTGCAAAGGTATCAGCCTAAGCAAAACAGCAAACAGAAATTTTATTTGTCAGGTCGGTAAATGAGGGATAAGCCTGCCGTGCGGCTTTGGTAAACGGGACTAAGTTGAAGTTTTTGCGTATTTATTTTTAAAGACTGGTGGACGAATCGCTTCATTCTGGGATAGAGAAAGTAGGCTAGATCGGTAGATAGGATTCCTACACCCGCCCCGGCAATCACATCTGTAAACCAGTGTTTGTTATGGTAGATCCGCAGCGCCCCGGTAGTGGCTGCTATGGCATAAGCAGAGATCCCAAAGAGCGGTGATGCATCTCGGTATTCCAGTCGCATAAACTCTGCAGCTGCGAAAGCTGTTGTCGTATGGCCGCTCGGAAAGGAGCGCCTGTCGGAGCCGTCCGGCCGCATGCGACCGCTGATTCCTTTCAGATTATCTGTTGTCGTCTTGCCGATGTAGTGGGATAGTCCGTAAAGAAAAGCCCGGTCCATGAAGCCGTTGCGGCTTTTAAATCCAAGCAGGTTAAGTGCGAACACCGCTTCAGCAGGTGTGTATTGGAGCGCATCGTCAATCTTCATGTTAACCCGGCGATTTTTGTCTTCGAGCACTTCGGCCCGGATCTGCTTGTTCAGGTGATGGAGCTTATGACTGTTATTCGCCAGCAAGCCTAACCCAAACATCACGACAGGAGCTGCATATTCGGGATTGATTGGCCGGCGAGACTTAGTCGGAGCAGCCGCCGCAAAACTTGAGTCAGAAAGTTCGCTAAAGGAAGTTGGTAACGTCTGCGCTCCCGCTGCTGATACGAACACAAACAATAGTAGTATTGCAAAAAACTTCATCACACTTGAAATATCAGAGGCGGAAAGTCTTTCGATTCTCCACCTCCAAATGGTTGACAATAAACGCCTGAATTCCCCAATTCTAAAGCTTTAAAGTTACTGAATTGTAAGGGTTTATACTGTTTAAGAAAAATAAGGTTAGGAGTATTTTTAAATTTTATAAAGAAGCATGTTGGAAGAAGGGATTAAGTAAAAGATGTCGCTTGCTGTTATTGCCCCGCGGGTAGTGAAAGCTTCTCCTGATCCAAACAAATTTTGGATAAACGAGCTTAAAGGAGTGATGGAGAAGATTAGATTAATACTTGCCGAAGATCATGTCATTGTTAGAAACGGACTTAAATCGCTGTTGCAAACTCAGACTGACATCGATGTGGTAAGAGAGGCGAGTAATGGATTGGACGTGCTATCGGCACTGGATGGAGGTCTCATAGCTGATTTAATCCTGACAGATTTAGATATGCCCGAAATGGACGGGTTGGAATTGGCTCGACAGGTCCGGGAGAGGTACCCCCAGCTTAAGGTGATTGTTCTCTCGATGATGGATAACGAAAAGTATATTTTTGATGCCTTTGCTGCAGGCGTGAACGGTTATTTGTTGAAAAATGTGAGTATTGAAGAGCTAGTTTTTTCGATCCGACAGGCCGCCACCGGTAAAGAGGTGCTGGCCATGGAGCTTGGGATGTCAATGCTGAGAAGGGCAAGTAAGCATCATAATAATACTTTTTTTAATGCTGGCGTGAGCCTAACTGTAAAAGAAATGGAGGTGTTGACCTTAATCGCAGACGGGTATACCAATCAGGAAATCGCCGAGGTTACTTTCACCAGTCGCCGGACGGTAGAGGGACATAGGCAAAGCCTGATCGACAAGACGGGTGTTAAAAATACGGCGCAACTAATCCGTTACGCTTGTAAAGAAGGTCTGGTGTAGATCCTGGAACGCATAGCAGTTTTATAATGCCATAGTTCGCGTTGGTACTTGCAAAAACTCTATCAGATCTTCATTCAATTTTTGTTTGTGCGTGAAGAATAAGCCGTGAGGTGCATCTTCGTACACAATAAATTCTGCTCCAGGGATCAGCTCCGCGGCCTTTTCGCTCGTTGCTTTAATCGGCACGGTTTCGTCACTTGCTCCATGAATAATAAGAACGGGAACATTAATACTGTTCATCTCATCGCGAAAGTCTGTTTCAGCAAAAGCGTGGGCACAATCCAGAGTAGCTTTGGGAGAGGCTTGCATAGCCACCGTCAAATTCCAGTCTAGCATGGCCTGGCTTGCCGGGTGGTTGAGCCAGCTTACACCATAAAATTGCTTGCCGAAATCTGCCAGAAAGCCGGCCCTGTCTGTTTGCAGCTCAGAAAGAATTTGCTGCAGCTTTTCCGGTGGCACTCCGTCCGGATTATCGTCGGTCTTCATAGTGAGGGGAGTAATTGAACTTATCAGGACCACTTTCGCCACCCGAGCCCCGTGATGCCGGCTCATATATCGCACTACTTCACCACCTCCCATTGAAAAGCCGACAAGGGTAACGTTGTGGAGGTCGAGCTGGTCAAGCACTGCTTTTAGATCGTCGGCCAGTACGTCATAGTTGTAGGGCGCCCACGGCTTATCCGACTTTCCGAATCCTCGCCGGTCATAAGCAACACACCGGAAGCCCATCTCTGGTAAAACGCTCATTTGGTACTCCCACATCTGGTGATCCAGCGGCCAGCCATGAATGAATACAACCGGTTTTCCTGTTCCCCAGTCTTCGTAGAATAGGTTTACCGGACTTCCATCGGGATTTTGGGATTTTATGAATTTCATCGCTGAACTAGTTTATTGTCAAAAACCTGTATTCCTCAAATTGGTTTTGAAAATGAACATCTCTGCTCCAGATCCTCGCCTTCCTACCTTTTTTACCCCGATGGGAGTCAGCAGCTGAAGAAGAACGGCTCTTGGCCGCACATGCTCCGCTGAACTATCCTTTTTAGCGGAGCTGGTGCGGAGAAGGTGCGGAGAAAGTGCGGCCAAACCCCCCGCTGGACCACAACTTGTCTCGTCCCCACCATCACCAATACTTACAATTACTGACAGCGATTATCCGGAGTTGGATGGCTAAGATGAAAAGAAGCGGCTCGCGATGATGTTCTTCCTTTCTTTATAAGGTGTTAGTTAATACGAGGTAATACAGATTTTACATATCGGAATTCTCAATTCAGTTATCTTTCGCTACTCAATTGGATGGACGCTAAGATTCATACCGGTTGAGAACCAATTATTAAACATTCAAGTTATATGAAGAGACACCTGATCCTGCAAGCGGCTTTTTTAATGCTGCTGGGGCTAACAACAGCTTTTGGTTCGGCCCGAATCAAGTACAACTTCAACCCTGGCTGGAAACTGTTTGTGGGGGATGAAAAGGGGGCAGAAGCACCAAATTACGACGACAGTTCCTGGAAGTCGGTAACACTTCCGCATGCCTGGAATGAAGATGCCGCCTTCAAAGTGGCGATCGACCACCATCCTACCGGTATTGTTTGGTACCGGAAACGCTTTAAGCTTCCTTCTTCCGATAGAGGTAAAAAAGTGTTTCTTGAGTTCGAAGGAGTACGTCAGGCAGGTGAATTCTACTTAAATGGAAAATTTATCGGCTTACATGAAAATGGTGCAATGGGTTTCGGATTTGATGTTACCGACCTAATAAACCCCAACGGGGAGAACGTGATCGCGGTGAGGATTGATAATGACTGGGCCTACAAAGAAAAAGCCACCGACACTAAGTTTCAGTGGAGCGATAAGAACTTCAACGCCAACTATGGGGGGCTTCCTAAAAACGTTTGGCTTCATGTAAGTGATAAACTCTACCAAACGCTACCGCTTTACAGCTTTTTAAAAACTACCGGAGTGTATGTTTATGCTAAAGATTTTGATATCCCCGGAAGGGCCGCAACTATTGTAGCAGAATCTGAAGTAAAAAATGAGCATGGTCGCGAGCAGACCTTTCAATATGAGGTAGAGGTGAAAGATTTGGATGGGAAAACGCTGAAGGTATTCAGATCATCGGCAACGCGAATAAAACCGGGAGAAACTAAAACGGTGAGCGCCAGCGCTGCTATGAAAAACCTTAACTTCTGGAGCTGGGGCTACGGATATCTTTACGATGTGCAAACCCGTCTGAAAGTGAATGGGAAACTGTTGGACGAGGTGAACACGAGAACCGGTTTCCGCAAGGCCGAATACAAAAATGGGATGGTCTACCTGAACGATCGCGTACTGGTGATGAAAGGCTATGCACAACGTACCAGTAACGAGTGGCCTGCTCTGGGATTATCCGTACCACCCTGGTTAAGTGATTACAGTAACGGACTGATGGTAGAAAGCAATGCCAACCTGGTTCGCTGGATGCACATTACACCTTGGAAACAAGATGTAGAATCATGCGATAGGGTGGGTCTGATCCAGGCGATGCCTGCCGGTGACGCGGAAAAAGACGCAAAGGGTGTACAATGGCAGCAAAGAACAGCGCTGATGCGCGACGCCATCATTTACAATCGGAACAACCCCAGTATCTTGTTTTACGAAAGTGGCAATGAGTCGATCAGCGAAGAGCATATGGCTGAAATGAAGGCTATCAAATATAAATACGATCCTCACGGCGGTCGCGCTATCGGTTCGAGAGAGATGCTGGATAGTAAGGTTGCCGAATACGGTGGTGAGATGCTTTATACGAACAAAAGCGCTCATATCCCGATGTGGGCTACTGAATATTCCAGAGATGAGGGTCTGAGGAAATATTGGGATGAGTTCTCGCCTCCTTTTCACAAAGATGGAGATGGGCCTTTATACCGAAATGCACCTGCAAGTGCTTATAATCGTAATCAGGATTCTCATGCCATTGAGAATGTCATCCGTTGGTATGAGTTCTGGAGAGAACGTCCGGGAACGGGCAAACGGGTAAGTTCCGGTGGGGTGAATATCATCTTCTCCGACTCCAACACCCACTTCCGTGGGGCGGAGAACTACCGCAGGAGCGGGGAGGTCGATCCGATGCGGATTCCGAAAGATGGCTTTTTTGCTCACCAGGTAATGTGGGACGGCTGGGTAGATGTGGAAAGACATAGTAGTCATATTATCGGGCATTGGAACTACCAGCAGGGCGTTAAGAAAAATGTGTACGTGGTATCAAGTGGCGAGAAGACAGAGTTATTGATTAACGGGCAGTCTAAAGGTTTTGGAGAGCGCAGCCACGGCTTTTTGTTTACCTTTAAAGATGTCGCTTATGAGCCCGGCACAATTAAGGCCGTATCCTACGATGCTCAGGGCAAAATCCTGTCGACAGATGAAATAAAAACAGCGGGAGCTCCGGCAGCTCTAAGGCTTAGCGTGCAACAGGCGCCTAAGGGACTAAAAGCAGACGGTGCCGATGTAGCACTGGTACAGGTGGAAGTGGTGGATGCGCAGGGAAACCGCTGTCCTACAGCTCTAAACATGATTGACTTTAAGCTAGAAGGAGCGGCTGAATGGCGCGGCGGGTTAGCGCAAGGTCCCGATAATTACATCCTGGCGAAAAGCCTTCCGGTAGAAGGCGGCGTCAATCGGGTGCTTATACGGTCTACTACCCAAGCTGGACAGATAGTGCTTACAGCCAATGCCGAAGGACTGAAATCAGCCACAGTAGCATTCAAGTCTGTTCCAGTAAAGGTAACGAATGGTCTTTCCCTGGATATGCCTTATGACGGGCTTCGTCCCAGTCTGAAGCGGGGACCGACACCAGCCGGAGCTTCGTTTAAGCCTTCGCGTATTGCTCATCAGATAGTAAATGCAACAGCAGGTGCCAACAGTGAAAGTGTAAAAGCTTCATTTGACGACAACGAACTTTCCGATTGGGTGAACGATGGAAAGATATCAACGGCCTGGATAAAGTACGACCTTGAGAAAGAAGGAATAGTAGATGAGGTGACGCTGAAACTGAATAACTTCAGAAGCCGTTCTTACCCGATCAGTATTTCGGTAGATGGAAAAGAAGTGTTTCGTGGTAATACGCCGACAACCCTTGGCTATTGCACTCTTATTTGTGAACCAACAAAGGGAAAGTCGGTAACTATTCGCTTGACGAATGAAAATTCCGGTAAAGACGATTCCAATATCGGAACCGAAGTAAATGGGAAGAAATTGGATGACGGTGTAGCCCGCGATGATAAGAATGCCAAAGGAACCTTAAGTATTATTGAAGCTGAGATCTATAGCAGAGTTAAATAGGAGGCAGAGGTTTGTTGAACAGCTAAGCGAATGAATACCAGGAATAATCCGGTGCGATGTGGCCCCGGATTATTCTTTTTAAGCTAGACCTGCTGGGTTTGCTGTACTCTTTTCAGTTCCTCTTCGTTCGTAAGATCAAGCCTTAGCGGTGTTATGGAAACAAAATTATTCTCTACAGCCCAGCGGTCCGTTCCTTCTTCAGCCGGCTCCAGTGGGGTAACTGTGAACCAGTAGTGCTTGCGTCCCATCGGATCAGTTCCGGGTATGATGGTACCATCGTACAACCTCACCGATTGTCTTGTCCATTTGATTTCCTGAGGATCAGGTGGGAAATTTACATTGTACAGGGATAGCTCGTTCTTCTCCAACAACATTGAAAGCGTTTTTTCTACAAAGGGGGCCAGCAAATCAAAGTTCGGCTCTGTTTTTCCGACAGGAGTGCTTAAAGCGATTCCCTTAATTCCTAAAAGCACTGCCTGTTTAGCTGCTGCTAAGGTTCCTGAATGCCACATCCCGTTCCCCAGGTTCGGGCCCATATTTATTCCGGATAAGACCACGTCTGTATTATTCCAAAGATGAGTTCCCAATGCAACGCAATCTGCAGGGGTTCCGTTTACACGGTATGCCTCGATTCCCGGAAATTCGATTGGCGATTTTTTATAAGAAAGCGGACGGGAATGAGTCACCGCATGCCCCATAGAAGACTGTTCTACATCGGGGGCTACCACCCGCACTTCTCCAAATTTGGAAGCAACTTTGGCTAAGGCGGCAATCCCCGGACTATAAATCCCGTCATCGTTTGTTACCAATATTCTCATAGTATATTTTTAATAAATCCTTCAATCGTGCCAAACAATTAACAGGAGCTATGTTTTAAAGTTTAGAGAATTAACAATGCAGGTAGTTACCCTTTTACACAATCCGAAAGCCGGAGATGAGTCCCACTCGAAAAAGGAACTCGAATCAATGATCGAATCAGCCGGAATTAAATGTCATTATTCTTCTCTAAAAAAGGAAGGTTGGGATCAGCTTGACGAGGAAACGGATTTTGTAGCCGTTGCTGGTGGTGATGGTACTGTTAGAAGAGTGGCAAAGAAGTTTTTGGAGAGAGGGCTCAACAATAAGTTTCCGCTAGCAGTTTTTCCCGCCGGCACTGCCAATAACATCGCCAAAACCCTGCAAATGCCGGAAGACGATAAAGAGGTGATTCAAAAATGGAAGCATCCTGAATTTAAAAAGTTTGACGTCGGCAAGGTTGAAAACGTGCAGGGTGCCAGCTTTTTCCTCGAAGGCTTCGGTTTTGGAATTTTTCCATTACTGATGCAAGAGATGGAAAAACAGGACGAAGCCTTGAAAGATACTCCGGACAAGAAGTTGCACCTTGCGCTTGCGTTGCTGCAGCAAATAGCAGAAACGTTTCAACCCCTGCAGGCCACCATTGATATAGACGGTACTGTTCATAGTGGAAAATTCTTGATGGTAGAGGTAATGAACATACAGTCTATCGGGCCGAATCTTGTGCTTTCACCTTTCGGGGACCCGGGAGATGGTGAATTTGAGGTGATCCTGATTCCGGAAACACAACGTGAGAAATTGCTTGCTTACGTCAAAGCTAAATTAAATGGGGTGGAGGACCCGGATCTCTTTGACACCTGCAAGGCTAGGGAGCTTCGCATTAGCTGCGATGAATTTATAGCGCACGTAGACGACGAACTTGTAGAGGCGAAGCACGTGCCGACGGTTCATCTGAAGTTGATGGAGGGTTTGCTGAAATTTCTAGTTTAACCTGAATCGCGCACCTAAATCCTAAAAAACATGAAATTAAGAATTTTTGATGGTGGTAGTAAAAGCCAGTGGATTGGTTCAGGATATCGGTATGTAAAGATCACCTATTCGAAAGACATTGGCCTAAAAGACACTCTTACCGGAGAATTCTACCTTCTGGAGCCTTATCTTAACGAGGATGAAGCCCTGGAGGATGAATCAGTAGTGGATATTAATTCTCCGGAAATTGAGGAGATAATGCAAAACAAAACCGGTCGCTATTACCAGTAGCGGCCCTCTGTCTATTCCAGGTTTTCCTCGTTTTTGCCAGGGTGGGGCAGTATGTCCGTGTCCGATCCTCCGTCCAGGTCCCCATAGTGTTTCTCAAACTCTTCGTCCTCCGGAATCAATTCATCATCGTCGGGCCGTGGCGTGATTTCTTCGGCTTCGGCATCGTTTGACTGGCCGGGTACTGGATCAGGACCGGGATTTTGAGTTCCTGATTTTTTCAGATGTTCTTCAATTTCCATAAAATACCAGCTTTATTATTAAACTTCCCGGGGATGTATTGGTTTTTTGTTTTTGTCCTTTAATAGAAGAGACAAATTTGAAGTTCTAGAAGCAGGTTGTGTAGAAAAAGGGGAGCACTTGCGAGCATATAGAGCCCTTTATTTTTAATTAAGTTTAATTTGTTTCTTATTTTTTGTTTTTTTATCGAAAATTTCATTCTTGCTCTTTTGGATGGAGAATGATTCCCAAACTTCAATCGGACGAAAGTAAATGCTCAAAGAAGAACGCCAGGCCTACATCATTAAACAGATCAACCTTCACAATAAAGTATTATCATCAGACCTAAGCACTGAGCTGAATGTTTCTGAAGATACCATAAGACGGGATTTGAACGAGCTTGCAGAAACAGGTAAGATTATTAAAGTGTATGGGGGCGCCTTGTCCAAATCCTTTCACTATCCTTTTACCGAGAAGGAAACCTATGCAAAGGACTCGAAGAAGGAGATCGCTAAAAAAGCCTTGAGTCTTATCAAAGATGAGATGGTATTGCTTGTAGGTGGCGGAACAACGATGATCGAGATTGCACGCATGGTGCCAAAGAACTTGCGTTGTACTTTTTTTACGATTAGTCCTTTAGTAGCACTGGAACTGGTAGAAAATTCGAACATCAACGTGATTCTTCTTGGTGGACAGCTTTCGCCTAATGCTCATATTAGTATAGGATCGATGGTGATTAACCAGCTGGCAGATATACACGTTGATCTGTGTTTTCTGGGAACAAATGGTTTATCTCTTGAAGCCGGAATCACCGATTCTGATATTGAGGTAGTTCAGGTAAAGAAAGCAATGTTGAAGGCTGCGAAAAAAACAGCGATAGTAAGTATTGCCGAAAAACTAAATTCTGTGCAAAAGATGAAGGTGTGTAATCTGAACGCCATTCATTATTTGGTAACAGACCTCGAGCCTTCTGATGCGGCTTTGCACGGCTACTCAAAATTTGTCGAACTTATCTGATAGACCGTATTCCGTCTTATTTTGTAAAACCTGGATAGTTAAGGGTAACTCTTGCAGTTGGGGCTGAATTTCGAAAACCGAACCTGGTCGCACTATTGACCGTTTTATGTCTTTCAATTTTTTTAAAAGGCCCAGGGATAAATCTGCACAAAGGTGCATTTTTAGTCCGCTTGTGCGTATTTTTTTTTTGTTTCTCCCCCTTTCTGTGTGTGTTTTTGCATGTTTTAAAGAAAAAAATGCGTTTTCTTGCATTTTATAATTTTATTCCATAAGTTTGAATTGTGCGCCTGAGCGCAGCTAACCAACTAAAATTATTAACTAATTAACAAGCTCGCTTTTGAAAGAAAGCAGTATTGTCGACCTCTTTAAACAAGGTAAACTCAATCTCAAATAGTTGTAGGGTGATTTTTGATCTGGCGGGAGCTGTTTCTGATTGTCATAAAAACTGTAATGCATAGGTATTAATGTTTAGATATGAAAAAGATCCTGCTATTGACCTTGTTATTCGCCGGCGTTCTAACCCCGTCTGAGGGGCGGGATACGGAGCCGAGGTCCAAGAAAACTTCAATTATTACCGGAGCTGATCAGACAGAAAAGTACCTGCCCTATTTAAAAGGTAAGCGAGTAGGACTCGTCGTCAATCAAACTTCTATCATCGGGCACCGTCATAGCGTAGATAGTCTTAAAGCGCTGGGTGTGAATATTGTCAAAATATTTGGTCCTGAACACGGCTTTAGGGGAAATGCAAGTGCCGGTGTTCATGTGGACGATGAAAGAGATCCCAAAACAGGCATTCAGGTAGTTTCTCTTTACGGGAAAAATAGCAAGCCATCTAAAGAAAGTTTACAGGATGTCGATCTGATGGTTTTTGATATTCAGGACGTGGGCGCTCGTTTCTATACCTACACAATTACCATGCATCGCGTGATGGAGGCTTGTGCCGAGAATGGAAAGGAATTGCTCATTCTGGATCGTCCGAATCCTAACGGGTATCTGATAGACGGCCCGGTCCTAAACCCGGATTTGAAGTCGGGTATTGGCATTCATCCCGTTCCTATAGCCCATGGAATGACCGTTGGAGAGTATGCTAAAATGATAAATGGGGAAAAGTGGCTGGCAAATGGCGTTCAGTGCAAAATCACAATTATTCCTGTCGCTAATTATTCACACCACCTGCCCTACGAGCTCCCGGTTAGTCCTTCGCCAAATCTCAATACTCCTGAATCCATAATTCTTTATCCATCCACCTGTCTCTTTGAAGGAACGGTGATAAGTCAGGGTAGGGGTACATATACTCCTTTTACAGTGCTTGGGAATCCGGAGTTGAAAGGTAAATATCCCTTTTCATTTACACCAAAGAGCATCAAAGGAATGAGTGAAACTCCGCTGCATATGAATAAGGAGTGTTTCGGGCTGAATCTGCGAAGCGAGGAGGTGGTTGCGGCTTTGCGAAAGAGTGGAAAGATTAATCTCAGTTGGATGATGGAGCTGTATGCCGCCTATCCAGATAAAGAGAGGTTTTTTGACTTTACGCAAAGTAAGGAGATGGGAAATATAGATAAGCTGGCAGGCGTGAAGGAATTTAGGGAGCAAATTATTGCCGGCGTTTCTGAAAAGGAGATCAGGAAAAGTTGGAAGAAAGGATTGTCGAAGTATAAATCGATTAGAAAGAAATATTTGCTTTATAAATAGCCTTTTTTGGTGTTGGTTTTTCTTGTTGCTGTAGGAATTGACTAAAAAAATGTCGTTTTGTTTGAATTTATTTGTGGGAGTGCGGTGATGGGGACTTTTTTTTGATTTTTCTTGCGTTTTTTTTCTTGTTTTGTTTTAATGTTGCAAATTCAAATAATATATTTGAGGTATATCGCGAATTTGAGGTGATTTGGTGTTCGTGTTTATGCGGCTTTATTCATTTTGTTAGAAATTTTTAATTATATATAAACTCAATCATTCATTTTTATGAAAAGAAGGCTACTCGCATTTATCCTGGGCCTGCTCGTGTCGATCCCCGTCTTTGCTCAGCAGCGACAGATCACAGGGACGGTTACTTCGGCAGAAGATCGGCTCCCCTTGCCGGGCGTCTCTGTCAAGGTGAAAGGAACTAACCTAGGGGTTAGTACCGCGGCCGACGGAACGTACTCCATTCGCGCCTCTACGGGACAGGTTCTTCAGTTTTCTTTCGTTGGTACGACGCCTGAAGAAAGGACGGTTGGAGAGGCAGACGTCATTAATGTGTCGCTTAAAGCGGATGCACAAGTATTAAACGAGGTAGTAGTGACCACAGCCCTCGGGATTGAGAGAAGCAAGCGGACGCTCACATATTCGGTACAAAAAGTACAGGGTGAGGATCTGCGTGCCTCCAACCAGGCCAATATTATTAATGGTTTGCAGGGGCAGATTGCCGGCGCTCAGATCACCTCTGCAGGCGGTTCGCCGGGCCTTCCTTCCGAGATTATTTTAAGGGGGGTATCCTCCTTAACTGGCGATAACCAGCCTTTAATGATCGTCGACGGAATCCGGGTAAGTAACGCATCTACGGATGGGACAGTGAACCGTCTAGCCGACTTCAATCCGGAAGACATTGAAGATATTTCGATCCTGAAAGGTGCAGCTGCCGCAGCCTTATATGGCATTGATGCCGCTTCTGGGGCGATCATTATTACGACCAAAAGGGGAAAAGAGGGGAAGATGAGCGTAAACGCTTCTTTGCGGTCGTATGTAGAAACGGTAGGACGCCTGCCTGAGCAGCAGAAATTGTATACTAACGGACTCGGAGGTACCTTTGACGAAAGCTCTGTTTCTTCCTGGGGAAGGAAGTTTAGGAGCGATGAGCTGATCTATAATAATATGGAGCGGTTCTTTCAGACCGGGCTGGTGAACGATGTGAACCTTAATGTTAACGGCGGCACGCAAACGTATAGTTACTATATGTCGGGTAATTACCGCTCGGGGAGTTCGATTATCCCCAATACGGAGTCAGACAAACTTTCCCTGTTGATCAAGGGTACAGCGAACCTGACGAAAAAACTTGAGTTAACGGCCTCGGCCAACTATATAAGGAACGATATCCAGGAAGGATTGGTGGGCAGCAATTCAGGGGGGTGGGCAAACAGCATCTATTTTTATCCGCTTCGCTACGATATCGAAAGATATCAATATGAAAACGGCAATCCTTATTATGAGTACTTCGAGGAAACCAACTCCCAAACCACAGCGAGGATATCACCAATGTGGGGGGTGCAAAAAAATCCGAGGAATTCAGGAACACAGCGGGTGGTGATTAACGGAAATCTGAATTATAAACCGGTGAAGTGGATTAATCTGTCTTACCGGCTTGGCCAGGATTATTATAATCAGGGTTATGGCAATGTGACGGTTGCAGGGACGCCGGGTTTTATGGATGGAAGAATCTATGAGAGCAAGGGTAATTATGTAAATCTTACCTCGATCTTCAACAGTACCTTCGACCGCGAGATTGTGAAGAATCTGCGAGGTACACTGATCCTCGGCACCAGTCAGGAATACTATGAGGGGAGATCCAATACTTTTTCTGGGGAGAATTTTTTGGTTCCCGGGGTTTACAGTATTAATAATATAGCTCCCGCAAATCTGATAGTAGCAGAGGGGAACCCGAAAAGAAGGAGGTATGCTGTTTACGGCGACTTTAAGCTAGACTACAAAAATATGCTGAGTGTCGGTGTGACCGGTAGAAATGACTGGACCTCTACCTTGCTTGGTGATAACCGGACATTCTATTCTCCTTCCGTTTCCGGGAGCTTCACGTTTTCAGAGTTGTTCAACAATCGGGGCGACTGGTTTGGAAAAGTTCGGGCGAGCTACGCTAAAGTAGGTAAAGACGCACCGATATATGCTACCAATACGGTATTGACCCAATATTTCGGTATAGGCGGAGGATTTCAGAATAACGCCACAGGTGGAAACCCCAACCTTGTTCCTGAAACTACAATTGAGAAGGAATATGGTCTGGAGTTTAGCCTCTTTAAAAATCGCTTACGTTTAGAAACTGCGTATTACGATAAGGAAAGTAACGATCAGATCATTACTGCCCGCGTACCCTTACCCACTGGTTTCGTCATCCAGACCTTTAATGCCGGCAGCCTGCGAAACCGCGGGGTTGAGCTTTCGCTGAGTGGAACTCCTCTAAAGAACAGAAACCTAACCTGGGATGTCACCCTGAACGGCTGGAGGAACCGGTCTAAAATGCTCGAATTTCCAGGACAGATTGAAGTATTCCCCTATACCTTCGGGCAGCCGTATTCAGCGGCCATCGCGGGCTCGATGATCAACATGCCGGTGCTCGGCATTATCGGTATCGAGTATGAGAAAAATCCGGACGGATACACAGTTATTGGTGACGATGGTTACCCGGTGATCAACTCGGAAGGCAGGCAAAGCTATATCGGGAACAGGGAACCTAAAGTTAATTTTGGTTTGTTAAATAAGTTCAACTACAAGAATATGTCCCTTTCCTTCCTCTGGGACTTTAGGTTGGGCGGAGACGTTTACAATGCTACCAGACTTGGCATGATCTCACGCGGAATTGCGGCCGACGTCGGAGAATGGAGAGATAAGGAGTTTGTCTTTGATGGAGTTGTGCGTCAGCCTGACGGATCGTATGTTAAAAACACCAGGGTTGTTCCGCTGGACTATAATTATTTCACTACCAACTATACTTCTGTGGGAACGAATTTCGTGGAGGAGGTAAACTGGGCTCGGGTGCGTTACATCACCTTTGGTTATTCTCTTCCCCAAAGTCTGACGAGCAAACTCCGTGTAAACAGCCTTCGTCTTGAGCTTTCGGCTCAGAATCCGATCCTCATTACCAACTATTCAGGAGGTGATCCCGAAGTAAACAGCGCCGGCCCGAATGCTGGCGGGGGTGGAGGAAGCACTATGGGTGTCGACTTTGGAGCTATTCCGATTTCAAGAACTTATTCACTTGGACTGAGCGTTGGACTATAACAATTACAGCAATGAAAAAGATATTTAGACTTATTCCGGTACTGGTTCTCTTGATTGCGACATCGTGCGAGAAACTGGATATCAACACCAATCCGGTTCAACCGGTAACCACCTCCTCCAACTTGAGGCTACCTGCGATTCTAGGGAACATGGCCTACCATGCCTATTCACATGCGCGCTATTCGAGCTTCCATTCATTTTATCTGACCAGTAGGTATAATACACTTGCGGAGGAAGCTCGCTGGGACTATAACCAGATCACCCGTATGGGTGCATGGCGCTGGCATTATTTTGATGTGGGCAGTAACTGCATTGGGCTGATAGAAAGGGCAGAAGAGGAAGGTTCTCATAACTATATGGGAGTGGCGAAGATCATCCTGGCCCTTTCTTATCTCACTGCTACGGACTCCTTCGGAGATATGCCCTTCAATCAGGCATATACCGGAACATTCAACCCGGTGTACGATCCGCAGGAGGTGGTTTATCAGGGAGTGGCTAAGCTGCTGGATGAAGGAATTGCAGATATTCAGCGGAGTGGTTCAGGCGCTCAGGTGATGAACGAAAAATCGGATCTGCTCTATAAAGGCGATATGAGTAAATGGATAGCCTTCGCTCATGCGATAAAAGCACGGATGCTCTTGCATACTGCCAATTTTCAGGATGGTTACGATGAGGTGTTAGCAGAAGCGGGTGCCGCTCTGAATGGTTTTGGTGATGCAATATTTAATTACAGTACTGCACCCACAAAAGACTGGGAACGCAACATGTGGGGGCCGACCATTCCCAGACCTGAGTGGAATTTTGCGGATATCGTCAATGAATTAAATAATACCGTTTCTACGGATTTCTTCATCAACTATATGAAGGTGAACGATCAGGGCCTGGTCCATGATCCCCGGCTCTACAAGCTTACAACGCCCGGTGCGAAAAATGCCTATAATGGCGCACGCGCTTCCGAGGGTTTAACTGTAGAGGGCTGGCCTACGCCTACCACCCCTCCTACAATGGACGATTTTGCAAATCTATATAATGGGTACTGGACTGCCGATAATTCTCCTTATCCATTATTTCTAAAAGAGGAGCTGTATTTCATTAAAGCAGAAGCTGCTTTTTATAAGAACGATAAAAATACAGCTTACGAAGCCTATAGGGATGGCATTATGGCGAATATGACGCGGCTAGGGGTAGCAAGCGCCGACATAGCGAGCTATATGGCTTCCAGCAAAGTAAAGCAGAGCGCTGGAGAGCTGCTGATCAGTGATATTATGATGCAAAAGTATGTCGCTTTGTACCTGCAACCGGAGACCTGGGTGGATATGCGAAGGTACGGCTACAGTGCGACGGCATATCCCGGTATTTATCGTCCCCTGAATGTGCTGCCCGAATTTGGGGACAAGTGGATCCAGCGTTTTCCTTATGATCCTCAGACGGAATATATTTATAATCCCCAGGAGATCAAAAGGCTGGGAGCCACTGCGCGAAACTGGGTGTTAACACCCGTTTGGTGGGCTGAAAAATCACAACTTAAGAACTAAATTCTATGAAATTATACATGATAGCTTTGATGGCCGGCCTGATGATGTCAATGGCGGCCTGTAAAAAACAAAGCCCTGTGGAGGAATTGGGAGCGACAAGTGGGAGGTTAAGGGCGGAAGTTCGTGTAACGCTCAGCAACAGAAGACCAGCTCTGGAGGAAACCGTCCGCGTGACAGCTTCCAGCTGGCATACGGAGGATAGGATATCGAAGGTCGAGTTCCTTCACACGCTGATAGAGAAGTTTGGCGTAAAACTACAGCTGGACAATACCACTTTTAGCACCTGGAGCAGTACCGACCCTGTAATGGTAGTGACTGACACCATCAAAAAGAATGAAGTTTGGAAGTCGGTGAGTAGTGTCAACAAGGAACTTGATAACTATTTCGTAACTGCGACGAACAACTATGTTATCTCCGGCGATTACACACTCTTTAAGCCTGTTCCCGGAACCTATGCAATGGAGGGTCAGGAACTACTGATGAAACTGTCGGAGGAGGCGTTCTCGATCCTCAGAAACCAGTTGTCATTCGTGATAGCCGTTGCGGATTATCAAAAACTGTTTCCTAATGCTCCCGCAGCAAACTACACAACCAGCGGTACGACTAGAACAGGCATTTCCGATGCCGGTCGTGCTTATCTGAGGGCAAACCTGACCCGCCAGCTTTTAGTGGATACCGGTTTCAAATCGCTTAAGAAAGAAGGTACGCTGCGGGCCATTTTAACAGTTCGAACTATCGTTGATTCGGGCGCAGCGGCAGAAGTTGTCAACGAGTTTGAGTCCACTTTTTAATCTGAAGTACGATGAAAAGAATTAATTTTTTATATCTGATCGCTGCCTTCCTTTTTTTGCTGGGAGGTTGTAAGGAGGAGGAGTTTACAAGAATTGAACCAGACGGGGAATTTGCTGTAAACTTCGATTTTCCGCAGGCCGAGGTCTTTGCACCTGCGAAAATAGTCCTCACCAATCGATCCAAGTATAGTGAATCCTATAACTGGAAGTTTGAAGGTGGCAAGACGCTGACTGCTGAGGGGCTTTCTGACCTGAACACCAGCACTTCTTTGGTTCCGGATACGATCTATTACGCTCTTCCTGGAAAATACACGGTTACCTTGACCGCGACGCAGGGTGGCAGATCGGAAACTATCTCTAAAGAGATCACTATTCAGAAGATGCAGCCGAAGATAGTCGTACCGGCAAATCTCGGTATCATGCAGGAAGCCACCTTCTCTGCGAATGTTTTCAAGTATCCTAACCAGGATGTTACCTATGCCTGGGATTTTGGAGAGCCTGGTTTAACTTCTACCGAGGCTTCACCTAAAGTCACTTTCCAGGATGAAGGCATGCATACGGTGACTTTAACGATAAACGACGGTCAGGAAACCTTGACAGCTACTGCGCAGGTAGTGGTGCTTGGGGAGCTTGTTAAAACCTTGTACTTCACTGACGTGAGGACGGGAAAACTATACAAGAAAAGATTCACGCAATTGAAACCAAGTAGTGCGCTACAACTTCCGGCTAATGTAGGTTTACACCCGCTTGGGATAAATGTATTTAATAATAGGGTTTATATATCCGATGCCGGAACGGGAGTCGTATTCACTTCGTTGAAATCCGATGGACGCGTTTTCTCTGTAAACCTTGAGGGGGGAGATGAAAAGACGATCACACAGCCAGCGCCAAATAGTGCTTATGGGGATGATCCGTTCTACAGTACTGTGGATGCGAACGGAACGGTTTATTTTGTTACTCGATTTGGGGGAGTAAGAACCATCTCAGCTTCTGCTGTCGATGCAGCTTACCCTCCGGTACGTTTTAGCGTCACTGCTGCACATGCAGGAACCACAAGTACTTTCGGATGGTTAGATGGAGGGCTTCAGGTGATAGACGGAACGCTTTGGTATTCCAAACATGGATCCGCCGGGAAAGGCTTGTATAAGTATAACGCCAGCACTGCTGCTTTCATTGAGGCTGTACCCGGGCTAAAGGATGCAAAGATTCGGAACTTCGCCGTTGACACGAAGAATGGTAAGATCTATTTCGCCATCAACTTTGTGGGGGGCGGATTGAATAAGGGCTTTTACAGGTCGAACCTTGACGGAAGTAATATCGAGCTCCTGGACGCTATGCCTAATTTTTCAACCGAGGGAGGAGCAAATGAACAGACGTATGTGACAGGAATAGCTATCGATAGCGCACCTGACGATGGCACTGCAGGCTATGTGTATTGGGGATACCGCGATGCTGCGGATATAAGTGCGACAGGTGTAGTAGTTGGTGATGGTAGTAACTCCGGAATCAAGCGCTATGCTCTTGACGGTAGCAAGCCCGTCGAATTTTTCCTAAAAGGTTTTATTCCATATGGTATTGCGATCGATCACACCAAGAGATAATCATTCCATCATTTAATATGACCCGAGAGTTCCAATAGGTGCTCACGGGTTAATCTAAGTTTTATGAGAAAAATTACTTTTTTATCATTCGTTCTACTATTAGGGCTTCTGTCCTGCACAAAGGAGAATGAGGGGGTGCCAGATGGGTACTCCTATGCAGCACACGTTTTGCCGGAAGGGGAGTACGTTCCGGATAACAGCTTTAAGATTGTGGCCTATTATTCTGAAGCGCGGGTACCCGATTCCATTGAACTAGTAAAGTTCAAAATGATCACCCATTTGCACTACGCTTTCGCCTATCCCAATACGGACGGCACTTTAAAAGCGATTGCCCAACCTGCTAGATTTGAAACAATGATTCAGCGGGCAAAGGAAAACGGCGTTAAAACGGCTATTTCTTTATCGGGCGGAGAGGCTGTATACTCTGCTCTTGCCGCCGATCCCTTACTGAGAACGAAGCTTATAAAGAATATAAAGGATTTCGTACTGAAGTACCAGTTAGATGGCGTGGACATCGATTGGGAGTATCCACGATTAAATAAGGCTAATGATATTACTTACGAGGCCTTTGTGGTAGAACTCTCTGATACCCTGCACCGCTGGCATAAATACCTGAGTGCTGCGGTGACCCCCGCTCTGTATCAGGGGTCAGTAAAAGAAGGGATAACTCCTGCCGCGGTAGCAGCGATGGATTTTGTCAACATCATGGCTTATGACGGTATTGGATGGGACAACCAAAATCCCAATCACCACTCGACGTATCGTATGGCGGAAACAGCGTTGAATGTATGGCTTACCGAGAAGGGGTTGCCGAAGGAAAAAGCCGTGCTTGGTTTTCCTGCTTATGGGAAAACTACCGCTAATGTAGCTCTGGCCTACAGAGACCTTCTGTTTCAGGGAAAGGCTAATCCTCTTGAAAATTCCGTTACTATCCAAAACGCTACCTACTACTACAATAGCTTGGACGTGGTGAAACAAAAGGCCGTACTGGCGAAGCAAAATGCCAACGGCTTGATGGTATGGGAGTTTTATCAGGATGCAAACGGGCCTCAGTCGATGATCAAGGCGGCCAATGATGCGATTGGCAGAACGTACTAGTTAGATCAAAGGTCTTCGGAAGTGCACTAATACTTCCGAAGATTCTTTTTGGTAGATGAGGCAGAAGAAGGATTTAAAACAAGGGAGTCTCGGCTTCTTATATGCGTTTTTCTGCATGTTTGTTTTAAACTATTGCATTTTTATGAATTATTTTTCTTATTTTTATGCCGGGTTCTGCGGATCTTCTGGTGCTTTTATGCTTTTGTAGATATGCTTGCTAAGACACTCTTCATATTAGTGCAACTTATAGCCGCCTCGGGTATCCTGCTCGCTCAGTCCCTGAAGTTCGCTTTCGTAACCGATACCCACATCGGGGGGCAGACGGCGGCAGAGGATCTTCGCCGTACCGTGAACGACATCAACTCACTTCCTGATCTGCAATTCGTGATTCTTTCAGGGGATATTACGGAATTTGGTTCAGACGAGGAGTTGAGGCTGGCAAAACAGATCCTTGACAGCTTAAATAAGCCTTGGCATATCATTGCAGGGAATCACGATTCTAACTGGTCAGAGAGTGGTAGTAATAGTTTTCTTAAGGTATTCGGGGGTGAAACGTTCTCTTTTGCTGCCGGCGGATATTTTTTTGCCGCAACCAGTTCTGGTCCGAACATGCGGATGGGACCAGGCCAGGTGCCAAGAGAAAATTTAGTATGGCTGGATTCGGTGCTAGCCGCTATGCCTGATCCGGAAATGCCTTTGATTTATATAAACCACTATCCGCAGGATTCTTCTCAGAACAACTGGTACGAAGCAATTGACAGGGTGAAAAAGAAGAACGTTCAGCTATTACTTTGCGGACACGGGCATTCTAACCGAAGGTTTAAGGTAGAAGGAATTCCTTCTGTGATGGGACGCTCTAATCTGAGGGCGAAAGATAGCATTGGTGGGTATAATATTGTCACGATTCAAAATGGAATAGCCAGCTTCGATGAAAGGAAGCCCGTTATTCCGACTAATAGAAAGTGGACTGAGGTAGTCCTGGCAGATCACCATTTCGATAAAGATACTACCTCCTATTTCAGACCTTCATTTGCGGTAAATAATAAATATGCTCAGGTCAGGCAGATTTGGGGGTATCAGGACCAGAGCGATATCGGAGCTGGTACGGCAAAGTCGAAGGATTTAGTTTTTGCAACTAACACAAAAGGACTAATATATGCGCTTAATAGAAAAACAGGTGCCCGGGTTTGGCAGTACCAAACCGGTGGTAAAATTTATTCAACTCCTGAGTATACTGGTGGTTGTCTTCTTGCTGGTTCATCTGACAACTTTATTTATTGCCTTTCTGCTACAACCGGCAATCTGAAATGGAAGTTTCCGGCACGAAAGGCTGTTCTCGGTTCGGTTGTTGTAAAAGATAGCCGGGTCTTTATTGGAAGTTCCGACGGTCATTTTCGTGCAATCGACCTGAAATCGGGTAAACTTATTTGGGATTTTGACAAGGTTAAGGGTTTTGTGGTTACTAAGCCGCTAATTTACAAAGGGTTGATCTACTTCGGTTGTTGGGCTAATGATTTTTATGCGTTGGACCTGAAAACAGGAGCACTGGCCTGGAAGTGGAACAACGGCGCCTCCAACCGGATGTTTTCTCCAGCTGCCTGCTACCCTGTAGCTGCAAAGGGAAGGGTGTTTATAGTGGCACCCGACAGATATATGACGTCCTTTGATGCAAAAACGGGAAGGGTAATCTGGCGCACGCAAATGAAAAACGTAAGAGTTCGTGAATCGATGGGTTCATCTCACGATAAGAGCCTGGTGTTCGTCAAAACAATGGACGGGGAACTTTACGGGATCTCTACCACGGCATCAGAAATGGAACTAAGTTGGAAGGCTCAACTCCGCCTGCCTTACGAACTTACACCTTCGGCAATCGTTGAAGACAGGGGCGTTGTATATGTGCCCAGCCATTCCGGTCTCGCTTCGGCTATTGATAGGAAAACGGGCAAGGTGCTTTGGCAGTACAAAACATCCAATTGTTTAATGAATCCGATAATGCCGCTGGAAAAAAATAAGGTTATTGTTAGTACGATGGACGGGAAAATCGCTTGCCTGGAGTACTCTTCCAGATAGTTTAAGCGAGAAGCTCAGTCTTCGGAATCATTTTAACGATGACTTGTACTCTTGTCCGTGCCGGATTTGCCCAGCTTGAGGTATGATCGAGTTTAGGAATTGGTACCAGCCGACGAGGCTGATCTGGATGCCCTTTGAATATCAGTAACACTATACAAAGGAACAGAGGTAATTAACAGGAAAGTGACCTTAAGCGAGCTTCCCCGGTATCGGAATAAAAAAATCTAGTTCAATAAGAAAACTGGCTAAATGAATTTTTTCAATACAAACAGCATGAATAGGAAAGGCTTGCTGAGAGCGCTTCTGCTCTCGCTCTTAGTCAACGGTATTGTTGCGGTCGCTAACGCACAGCAGTTTTTGCAAAAAACGCCTGCTGCCCAGGCATGGGTTGAGCAATCGTTAAAGAAGCTTACCAGGAGACAGAAAATTGCTCAGCTGATGGTGATCCGCCTGTCGGAGAGAAAAGGAAAGGAAGTAGTTTTCTATGATAAGGAGGTGGGAAAATATGTCCGCAAGTATAACGTTGGTTCCGTTTGTCTTTTTCAGGGAAATTCTCCTCAACAGGCAACGGTATTAAATAGATTGCAAGCTGCTGCAAAAACACCTTTACTTGTTTGCATTGATGGAGAAACAGGTTTGGGCATGCGTTTCGGAGATGTGAAGCCTTTTCCGGACCAGCTTACTATAGGTGCTGCTCCTGATGCAGCCCTTGCATACCAGGTAGGGAGGGCAATTGCTGAACAATGCAAACGGGCTGGAATTCATGTTGATTATGCGCCGGTTGTCGACATCAACAACAACCCGAATAATCCCGTGATTAATTTCAGATCTTTTGGGGAGGACAAATACAAAGTAGCAAGCTTCGGCACGCAGATCATGAAGGGTATGCAGGATGGAGGCGTGATGGCTTGCGCCAAACACTTTCCCGGTCACGGTGATGTAGCGGTCGATTCTCATCTCGATCTTCCCGTTATCAACAAATCGCTGGCCTCTTTAGATTCCCTGGAAATATATCCTTTCCGGGAGCTGGCAAAGGCAGGTGTTGGAAGTATGATGGTTGCCCACCTTTATATTCCGGCAATCGACACGGTCGCTAATCAGGCAACATCTTTATCCAGAAAAAATGTCACCGGGCTGCTCAGAGAGCAGCTTGGCTACCAGGGCTTAACGTTTACGGATGCCCTGGAGATGAAAGGTGTATCTAAGTTTTATCCTCAGGGAGAGGCTGCAGTGCAGTCGCTCATAGCAGGAAATGACATGCTATGCCTTCCCGGAGATATAAAAGGAAGTATAAAAAAAGTACGCAAAGCGATCAGGCAGCATAAACTTTCCTGGGGAGACATAGATGAAAAAGTGCGGAAAGTACTTATTTCTAAGTTCCATCTTGGAGCGGCAAGCTTTCAACCAATTGACACGATAGGTATCGCTGCAGACTTAAATAAAGATGTGAACCGCTTGAAAAAGGAAATTTACGAGAACGCTATCACGGCAGTCCGCTTGACAAATAGCTCTTTGCTGCCTTTAAATTCTGTAAAGAAAATAGCTTTTTTAGGAATAGGTCTTTCAGGCGAAAACGAGTTTGGAAAATTGCTGCGGGAAAACTATAAAGCCGACTGTTATTACCTCGACTACGCTGCTGATGCGGCCGCTATTGATGGGGCCAGAAAAAGCCTGCAAGGGAAGTATGACGTGCTAATTACCGGATTACATGCCTACAAAAAATATCCTGCTAACAATTTCGGTATTAGTGCCACTTCTATAGAGTTGCTGCGTCCTTTAGCAGAGGATTCTAACACCATCAATTTTGTGTTTGGAAATCCCTATGCTATAAAGAATATTACAAGTGCAAAGAACATCATCGCTTGTTATGAAGACGATCCCGTCATGCATCAGGCTGCGCTCAAACTGCTTCAGGGAGTGATAAGCGCAAAAGGAAAGCTTCCCGTTACTGTTTCCCCGGAACTTCCTTACGGCACAGGTGTTTCTTCAGCTCGTCTGAGCTCCGTAAGCCCGGAAGCTGTGGGTCTAAACGGGCAGCAACTAAATAAAATCGATTCTGTTGCGCTAGACGCGATTGAAAAAGGGGCTACCCCGGGGGCAGTGGTGCTGGTCGCAAGAAAGGGCAAGATTGCTTTTCATCGGGCATACGGCAGCATGGATGCCGAAAAAAAGGAAGCGGTGACTACCGAAACAGTTTACGATTTAGCTTCGGTTACCAAAACGTCGGCCACAACTTTAAGCGTAATGAAGCTTTACGAGGAAGGTAGGTTAGACCTGAATAAGACTCTTGGCGACTACCTTCCCTGGACAAAGGGAAGCGATAAAGCAGGGCTAACAATAAAAGATATCCTGTTACATCAGGCGGGCCTTGTTTCGTTCATCCCTTTTTATCGCGAAACGCTGGGTGCAAGCGGAAAACCGAAGCCAGGAGCGTACAGCTCTGTTCAAAATTCAGTTTATTCGGTTCGGGTAGGCGAAAATATGTACATGCCGGCAGCCAGGATCGATAGTATGTATCAACGGATCCTTACCAGTAAACTCGGCCCTCGCAACAAGTATGTTTATAGCGATAACGACTTTATTTTCCTTGGGGAAGTTGTAGAGCAGATCACTGGTCAAGGACTGGATCAGTACACGCGGAATACATTCTATCTTCCGCTCGGAATGACGACCACCACTTTTAAGCCGCTGGAGCATCTTTCCCTAAATCAGATTGCGCCTACTGAGAATGAAAAATACTTTCGTCTTCAGCAGATAAGGGGCGACGTGCACGATCAGGGAGCAGCTATGTTTGGCGGAGTTGCCGGCCATGCCGGCCTGTTTAGTAATGCTGCTGATCTGGCCAAACTCTATGTGCTTTTGCTGAACGGGGGAGAGCTAAACGGGCTCAGACTTCTTAAAAAAGAGACGATAGATTATTTTACCGCTTACCACAGTGATATCAGCCGAAGAGGTTTGGGCTTTGATAAACCTGAAAAAGACAACAAGAGCCCGGAAACAGCCTATCCCTGCTTCAGTGCCTCGCCGCAAACGTTTGGACACACTGGTTTTACAGGAATTGGTGTTTGGGCCGATCCCAAATACGACTTGGTATATATATTCCTGTCTAACCGCGTCTGCCCGGATGGAGCGAACAACCAACTGTCAAGCATGAGCGTGAGAGGTAAAATTCAGGAACTGGTTTATCAGTCGCTTGTTAAATAGATCAATCGCAGAGCAGGATCAGCAACCTCTAAAAAAAGCTTTTAATCGGCTTTATACTGGGTGTGATAAGCAGTTTGAAGAGCTTTATTTATACGGACGAGTTAAAACACAAAAGGAAACATAAACCAAAGTTCCCATTGAGACATAAAAAATTGAAGGGCGAGTATGCAAAATAAAAATTTAAACGGAATGGAATTTACAACAGAGAAAGATTCAAATTATAAAGACCTTGATAAAATGACTGTGACCGAGATTCTTCAGAATATCAATAAAGAAGATCAAACGGTACCACAGGCAGTTGCGAAATCCATTCCTCAGATAGAAAAACTGGCAACAGCGGTCGCGGAAAAAATGAAGGATGGGGGGCGTTTATTTTATATCGGTGCCGGAACGAGTGGACGTCTTGGGGTAGTGGATGCATCAGAATGTCCACCAACATTTGGTGTTCCCTTCGACTGGGTAGTTGGCATTATCGCAGGCGGAGACGGGGCGATACGCAGAGCGGTTGAGTTTGCGGAGGACGACATGGAACAAGCATGGAAAGACCTTCAGGAGTTCGATATAAATGAAAAAGACGTGCTGGTAGGCATAGCGGCCTCCGGAACTACGCCTTATGTTATCGGAGGGTTGCGAACAGCTAACGAAAAAGGGATTTTGACAGGATGTGTGGTCTGTAACTCCGGCAGTCCGGTAGCCGCAGAAGCAAAGTTGCCGGTAGAAGTAGTGGTAGGGCCGGAGTTCCTTTCCGGTTCAACGCGGATGAAATCAGGAACGGCGCAGAAACTCGTGTTAAATATGTTGAGCACTACCGTGATGATCCAATTAGGCCGTGTGAAGGGGAATAAGATGGTGGATATGCAGCTGACTAACAATAAGCTTTTCCATCGGGGTGTGAGAATGATTATGAAAGAGACCGGCACAGACGAAAAAACGGCAACTCAACTTCTCGAAAAGTATGGGAGCGTAAGGCTTGCCATAGACAATTTAATGCAGGCACTCTAAACGCAGATTATGTCACCAATAGTCCTTTTAAGTTTTCTGATAGCCTACTTTGGGGTGCTGATATTTATATCCCATTTAACCTCAAAGGGTTCTTCAGATAATTCAAGCTTTTTCATAGCCAACCGGAACTCCAAATGGTACTTTGTTGCCTTTGGTATGATCGGTACCGCCTTGTCTGGGGTTACTTTTATCTCCGTTCCGGGAGCGGTAGCAAAAAGCAATTTTGGGTATTTTCAGTTTGTACTGGGGAATGCGGTAGGCTTTGTTCTGATTGCGTTGGTGCTGCTACCCCTGTATTACCGGATGAATCTTATCTCCATTTACACTTATCTTGAACAGCGGCTGGGGTACTGGAGCTACAAGACAGGGGCCGCTATATTTCTTATTTCCCGCACCATTGGCTCTGCTTTCCGGCTGTACCTGGTCGCTATCGTTCTTCAGAAATTCATTTTCGACGCATGGCAGGTACCGTTCTGGGCTACCATTGCCATCTGCCTGGCACTCATATGGTCGTACACTTACAAAGGAGGACTGAAAACGATCATCATCACGGATACTCTTCAAACGGTCTTTCTGTTGTCAGCTGTCATTTTATCGATCTGGTTTATTTCCGAAAGTTTAAATCTGGACCTTGCGCAAACTTTTGAGACGGTAAAAAATAGCTCGTATTCTACTGTTTTCCATTGGGATAGCTTCCTGGGAAGTAAGAATCACTTCCTTAAGCAGTTTCTGGGCGGGATATTCGTGACCGTGGCAATGACAGGGCTCGATCAGGACCTGATGCAGAAGAATCTGAGCTGCAAAAATATCGGCGAAGCACAAAAGAACATGCTCACGTTCACAGCCGTTTTTGTGGTGATAAATATTTTCTTTCTCAGTGTAGGAGCCTTGCTGTATGAATTTGCAGGGGCCAACAATCTCCCGCTCGCTAGTATGAAGACGCCCGACCATCTCTTCCCCGAAATAGCGCTCAATCATCTCACGATGCTTCCCGCGATCATTTTTATGCTCGGCCTTACAGCCGCCACTTTCGCTACTACCGATTCTGCACTGACGGCCCTTACCACTTCTTTTTGTGTGGATTTCCTGGGCTTTGGCAAAAGGGAGGATCAAAATAGCGCAGGTCTGGTGAGGACGCGTCACGCCGTTCACGTAGGATTTTCATTTTTGATGCTGCTGGTGATAATGATCTTCAGACTGATCAATAATGATTCGGTGGTGAACGCCATCTTCAAAGCCGCTGGTTATACTTACGGTCCGCTGTTAGGTTTATTCGTATTTGGTATGGCAACGACGAGAACGGTAAAGGATAGGGCCGTTCCGCTGATCTGTCTCATTTCACCAGTTCTATCCTTTCTAATTGATACTAATTCAATAAGCCTTACGGGTTATGCGATAGGGTTCGAACTGATTGTAATCAACGGATTTATTACCTTCCTTCTTCTCTTGCTAAGCAGTAGCAAGCAACAGAAAGTTCAGGCAAAAACAGCGGAACCGAAGGCGGTATTAGTGCCCGAACTTAATTAGCATCGCTACTTGAGTGGGTGTATATAAGTATTAAAATAGTTAACAAGAGCCAAAAATTAATATGTCACGATTAAACCTCTTAGAAGAAACAAGATTTGAAAAACTGCCGGTATCTATTTTTCCAGATAAGGAGATTGCCTCGAAGGCAGTGGCAGCAAAAATTGCGACGATCATCCGGGCCAAACAGGCTGCCGGTGAAAAAGCTATTCTGGGACTTGCAACTGGTGTAACGCCCCTACAGGTTTACGCAGAATTGATCCGCTTGCATAAGGAAGAGGGATTAAGCTTTCACAACGTGGTAACTTTTAACCTGGATGAGTACTATCCAATGCAACCGCAGGCCGAGCAAAGCTACGTGCGCTTCATGCACGAAAACCTGTTTGATCATGTAGACATTGATCCTGCAAACATCAATATCCCAAATGGAACCCTTCAGCCCGAGAAGATTAACGAATACTGTCTGGAGTACGAGAAAAAGATTACAGAAATGGGCGGTCTCGATATTCAAATTCTTGGTATTGGTCGTACAGGGCATATTGGTTTCAACGAGCCAGGTTCTGCCCCAAACTCCGGGACGCGTGTTGTTACTCTCCATGATCTGACCAGGAGAGATGCTGCCCACGACTTTGGAGGAAAAGCAAACGTTCCCGTTAAAGCCATTACCATGGGTATCGGCACGATCTTCAAAGCCCGCGAGATCGTCCTGATGGCCTGGAGTGGAAAAAAGGCGCCAATCATCCGGAAGGCGGTTGAAGGTGAAATCTCGTCGGATGTTCCGGCAACTTATCTTCAGTTATCTGATAATGTAGAATTTGTTCTGGATCAGGAGGCGGCCGCCGAACTGACGAGATTCAATACTCCCTGGCTGGTAAAAGATTTGATTTGGGATGAAAAAACCATAAAAAAGGCGGTCATCTGGCTCGCTAAGACGTTGAACAAACCGATCCTTAAGCTGACAGAAGAAGATTATAATAACCACGGAATGTCGCAGCTGGCGACGGAAAAGGGCCCGGTTTACGATATTAACATCCATATTTTCAACAAAATTCAGCATACCATTACGGGCTGGCCAGGAGGAAAGCCAAACGCAGACGACTCTCAGCGCCCGGAAAGAAGGGATCCCGCCAAAAAACGTGTTCTTCTGTTTTCGCCTCACCCGGACGATGATGTCATCTCGATGGGAGGGACCTTTATCCGGCTGGCAGATCAGGGACACGAGGTTCATGTCGCCTATCAAACTTCGGGTAATACGGCCGTTTGGGATGATGATGCTTTGCGCTTCGTCGAGTTTGCTGTAGATTTCGGAAAGTCTGTAGGACAAAACACCGACGGCCTGGAGAAACTCTACGGAGATATGAAGTCGTTTATGGACGGGAAGTCGCCGAACCAGGAAGATATCCCACAAATACTTAAGGTAAAAGGATTAATTCGTAAGGGAGAAGCTATTGCAGGAGCCCGTTTCGCGGGTTTACCCGACGAAAACATTCACTTCATGGATCTGCCTTTCTACGACAGGGCCAAGAAACAGAAAAAAGTAAGTTATGAGGATGATATACTCCAGACAATGGAACTGTTGAAGCAAATAAAGCCCCATCAGGTTTATGCTGCGGGAGATTTTGCTGATCCGCACGGAACCCATAAAATCTGCTTTAATATTATCCACGAGGCGCTAAGAAGATTGAAAGCAACTGAAGACTGGATTTCTGATTGCTGGCTGTGGTTGTACCGGGGCGCCTGGCATGAATTTGACATTCATGAGATTGAGATGGCCGTGCCGCTTTCTCCACAAGAAGTGGAACGCAAACGTTTTGCCATCTTCAAACATCAATCTCAAAAAGATCGGCCTGTTTTCCCAGGGGATGATGCAAGGGAATTCTGGGTTCGGGCAGAGGACCGGACAAAAGAAACGGCGAGAGGATATAATCAGCTCGGTTTGGCAGAATATGAGGCGATAGAGGCATTTGTTCGATTTAAATACTAGCAGAATGGCCTTTGATCCTCATAGTACTAAAACGCAAAGCGCAGAGAAGGGACTAAAGCCGATTATAATTATCGGCATCTTATTCTTCGTGTTCGGCTTCATCACTTGGGTGAACGGAACCTTGATCCCTTATTTGAAAATCGCCTGCGAGCTGAAGTCTGATACCGAATCGTATCTGGTAGCTACCGCCTTTTTTATTGCCTACACCGTAATGGCTTTACCTTCATCTTACGTGTTGAACAAAACAGGTTACAAGAAGGGAATGGCGCTCGGGCTACTCATTATGGCGGTAGGAGCCGTGATTTTTGTTCCGGCAGCTCAGGCGCGTAGTTTTAATATGTTCCTCAGCGGCTTGTTCATTATAGGCACCGGACTGGCATTGTTGCAAACCGCTTCTAATCCCTATGCTGCTATTCTTGGTCCGCCGGAAAGTGCGGCAAAGCGAATCAGTATCATGGGCATCTGTAATAAGATTGCAGGGATACTGGCAGGACTTATTTTCGGATACATAGCACTAAAAGACTCAGACAATATTGAGCAAAGGCTAGCAGGTATGACAGCGCAGGCCCGGTCGGCGGCTCTCGATGAGCTTGCCTCAAGGGTTATCGTGCCTTATATGGTGATTGCCGTAGCGCTCGTTCTCTTGGCTATTGCTGTTTTAAGATCTTCATTGCCAGACATACGGGATGAGGAGGCTGGGGAGGAGCTGCTCGATGAAAACAGAGCGGGAAAAACCATTTTCAGCTTTTCTAATCTCTGGCTCGGTGTGCTGGCACTGTTTCTTTATGTGGGTGTGGAAGTGATGGCGGGGGATACGATCATCAGCTATGGAAAGGCCATTGGCATCCCACTTTCTACCGCCCGGTTTTTCACCCAGGGGACGCTTGCTTTTATGCTGCTAGGCTATATTATCGGGATCGTGTGTATACCGAAATACGTTTCCCAGCAAAAAGCTTTGCAAATCTGCGCGCTCTCGGGCGTTCTTTTCACCATCTGTACTATCTACACAAGTGGCTATGTTTCAGTCTTCTTTCTTGCCCTTCTGGGACTGTCGAATTCACTGATGTGGCCCGCAATATTCCCTCTCGCGATCAAGGGGTTGGGTCGGTTCACAAAAACCGGATCAGCTCTCCTGGTAATGGCAATTGCCGGAGGTGCCGTGCTTCCTCTTTTGTACGGCAGCTTCTCTCAATACCTAAGCTTACACTTCGGGCCGGCAGTTGCAGTGTCAAAAGCCTATTGGATAATGGTTCCCTGTTATCTCTACATCTGGTACTTCGGAGTTAAAGGCCATCTTATTAAACATTAACATTAATCTAGCGATCAGGAGTTCCGCCCCCAGGTGGAACCCTGATTTATTTCGGTAATCCTGGCTAAAGCTCGCTTGTGAAGTTGCACCTACAGCTTTTCAGGAAGGGGCACCTATAATGAGCTAAAGCAACAAGGTCGTTTAGCTTCCGGCAAAGGGAGAGCCGAAGAGGCCCACCGCCAGTTCAACCCAGATCAGAAAAAGCGCCGCCAGAATGAGACCGCAGATAAGCAGGCGGGAGCGGCTTCTTCTTACATTTCGCAATACCAGCTCACAACTAAGTCCAGTTCCAAACAGCAATACTGCCGCAATAACGAAATCTGATAAGGTCCAGTTGACCTCCTCGCTGAACTGCATCGCCACTGCCGGAATCAATAGTAGAATAACTACCGTAAGCAAAATTCCACCGAGTCTTTGGTTTTTCGTGATCATATGTCTTAAGTTTTAAAGTTACTTGTGCTCGTTACTGGTCGGCACCTACCATCGTGTACCGTTGGGTCGTCTTTCTATGACCTCGTCAAAAGTACTTTGTATTGCAAAGTTAGTAGATTTTACTTTGCATTACAAAGTGAAATAAAAAATATTTGTCGGAAGAGTGTCGTTAAGGTAAGTGCTAAAAAGCTTCAATACCCAAGCGCTGGTACTTCCTGGACGTGGATGCGATTTGTATCTCCCTTCTATGCAGAGTCCTTTCATTCCGGCCCTTCCTTGTTCCTCAATTCCTTAAATTCTCCTCTTTAACAAGCTGTTAACGACGACTGCGTCTTAATTTAACCTGCAACTGCCAGCCTCGTCGCATGCTTTTTTACACTTTCAAAAAAACGCAACCTTTTTAGGTTGATATTTTGAATTCTTCATTCTGAAAACCTTTTTATTATTTATTTTTCATAAAAAGTAAAAATTATTTTAGAATATGTTATTAAAAGTGGATGTTTGTTGTGAAATTAAATCACACGAAAAAATGAAAAAAACAATCGTATCGGCCTTATTTGTTCTGGCGTTGATTGTAAACGGGTTTGCAACCGACAAAAACAAATTTGTAAGCAAAGAATTGAAAGTGGCTTCTACTGTTCAAAACAGTTTCAAGGCGCGTTATAAAAATGCTCAGGACGTTCAGTGGAGCGAGGTGGATGGCTACTACAAAGCCAGTTTTACTCTGGACGGACTTAAAAAAGCTGCGTACTTCGACAGAACAGGTAAGTATGTAGCCACTAGTGATTATATAAAAGCCGACGCGCTTCCAACGTCATCTGTTGTTCAGTTGAAGAACAATTATAAAGACTATCGTATCGATCAGGTACTGCGTTATGAGGTGGAGTCGTCTGATGTTAACGTCCTTTCAGATGAAGGATCGGTAAAAACATATTACTTCGTTAGTCTTTCAAACACAGAAAAGCATATAGCTGTGAAAGTTTCTCCTGACAATGCTATAAGTTACTACAAAAGCTTTTAACACCATCTACCTATTTGGGAGGCCGGCTTGTCCGGCTTTTTTTATGAATTGACTTTTCGAAATAAAGAAGATTTTTAGGGCTTGCCATCGGTCGTCTTACCTACTCATCCCCATTCGAAGTTCCGTTATTCACTTTGACGGCATATTACTATCTTTGCAAGCAATGAAAGTGCTGGCCCTTTTCATGACTGTCATTATGCTTTTTACAGGTTTTGACCTGTGTAAGGATGAGGAGTCGTGTGGCAGCAAGAAGCAGGTGGAGCTCAGTAGGACCCAAGATGAACATCCACAGGATTCTGATTTGTGCAGTCCTTTTTGTAACTGCACCCGTTGTCCTTTTTCTGTTCTTCTTCCTCAGGGACTCGGCGCATTGCAAAGCTTTCATACCCTCGTTCCTCAGTACCAGAAGGAACGGTCCGCTAACCCCATTCGAGTAAGCCCCTCTGTGTGGCAGCCTCCTAAGCTTGCTTAAAAAAGCCATCTTCAAGTAACTAAATTTATTTAATCCTTTCCTGGTTGTTGCCGGGTGATCAATGATATTCAATGAAAGTAATCTCTATGCTTTTTATAGCGATGGCCTGTACCATTACAGCCTTCGCACAAAACAACCTAAGGGTTGTGTTAAAAGATGCTGAAACAACAGAGCCGCTGATCGGAGCGAGCGTCTCTATGCCTGGTATCAATAAAACTGCATCAACGGATGCTACAGGCACTGTTAACTTTACAGATATCCCGAATGGGATCCATCATATCGAGTACCGTTACCTGGGCTACACCACCCGTCAGGATAGCCTGACATTTCCCCGAGCTACCACTCAGCCTCTGGTGGTTTTACTCCAGGCAGCAGAGGGCGAGGAGCTGGAGGAAGTGGTAGTGTCGACTACACGCAGCAGCCGGACCATTGCTAATATCCCTACCCGTATTGAGGTAATTGCGGGTGAAGAATTGGATGAAAAAGCTAACATGAAGCCAGGGGATATTCGAATGGTGCTAAATGAAAGCACCGGAATCCAAACACAGCAAACCTCTGCCACCAGTGCAAATGCTTCTATCCGTATCCAGGGACTGGACGGACGGTACACACAGATCCTCAAAGACGGATTTCCTTTATACTCCGGTGCGGCAACTGGCCTGGGCTTATTACAAACGCCACCCCTGGATCTTAAACAGGTGGAAGTGATTAAAGGTTCCGCTTCCACATTGTATGGGGCGGGGGCCATTGCCGGACTCGTCAATCTGGTCAGTAAAACGCCAGGAGAAGAGCGCGCACTAAATGTTCATCTCAACGGCACTTCGGCAGGCGGGCTGGACTTGAATGGTTTTTATTCCGAGCGATACGGTAAGGCCGGTCTCACTGTTTTTGCATCCAAAAATAGCAATCGTCCCTATGATCCGGGTGATATCGACCTCACGGCGATTCCGGAATTTACCCGCTACACGTTCAATCCCAAGCTATTTTTATATTTCAATGATAAAACCAGCCTGAACTTCGGTATCAATTCGAGCTTTGAGGACAGGACGGGTGGTGATCTGCATTACATCAAAGGTGAAGGAGATGCTACCCATCGTTTTTTTGAACGCAACAATTCTGATCGTTTGTCGAGTCAGTTCGCACTTAAACAGCAACTTGGAGCGCAAACGGAACTTAATCTTCGCAATAGCATCAGCTACTTTAATCGCAAAATAAGTATTCCAGACCACGCTTTTGAAGGCACTCAGTATGGCACGTTCACCGAGGCGAATATTATAAGCGGGGGAGAGAGATCGGAGTGGGTTGCGGGTCTGAATTTATGGACCGACCAGTTCCGGGAACAGCCGAAGGCAGCTTTTCCTTTACGTGATTACTCACAAACCACTGTCGGTGCTTTTATCCAAAATAACCTGCACGCCACTGATTGGCTCGAGTTGGAAACGGGGCTGCGGGGAGATTATGTGCTGGACTACGGCTTTGCACTATTGCCACGGGTTTCAGCGCTGGTCAAGTTCAACGAAAAGTTTAATTCAAGGATAGGCGGAGGTCTCGGCTATAAAGCGCCAACCATCTTTACTGAGGAGAGCGAGCGGATCCAATATCAGAACGTGCTGCCTGTTTCCAGTAACATCAATAAGCTGGAGCGTAGTTATGGCCTAAACTGGGATCTTAACTATCGTACCGGTCTATTTAATGATCAGGTTGGTTTTAGTTTGAACCATTTGTTTTTCTACACTTTTTTAAATCACCCGCTGGTGATGGAGCCGGAGCAAGGAGGCGTTTACAGGTTCACCAACCTTCCCGGGCATATGGATAGCAGGGGCATGGAGACTAACCTGAAGCTGACCTACGAGGACTTTAAGCTTTTCGTGGGATACAGCTTTACGGATGCCGAGATCCATTCAGGTGGCCTACGACGTCAGAACCCACTGACTGCTAAACACCGGTTAAACAATGTGCTGATGTACGAGGTGGAGGAGAAATGGAAGTTAGGTCTGGAAGGCTATTATTACAGTAAACAGCAACTGAACGACGGCAGCACCGGGAGGTCATATTGGATTTTCGGCTTCATGGCCGAAAAGTTATGGGAGCGTTTTTCGCTTTACATCAATTTTGAGAACTTTACTGATACACGTCAAACCCGTTTCGGCAATATCTATACAGGAAGTATTTCCAATCCCGTGTTCCGGGATATCTATGCTCCTTTGGACGGTTTTGTCATCAACGGAGGATTAAAATTAAGGTTATGATTGCAGACGTAGAGAAGAGATTAGAAGCGGCGGGCATCAAACCAACGGCTATGCGCAACCTGGTTCTGGAGTACTTGTTGAAGCAGGGATCGGCCATCAGTCTGGCGGAACTTGAAAGAGGACTGGCGCCGGTAGATCGGGTCACGGTCTATCGCACGCTAAAAACTTTCGAGGAGCATTGTCTGGTGCATTCCATCAATGATGGAACAGGAGCTGCAAAGTACGCCTTGTGTCAGGAGGATTCCGGGGAAGTGCGCCACCATGACCTGCATGTGCATTTCTACTGCAATAGCTGCAAAGAAACCTTTTGTCTTCCCAAAACCTTGATTCCCGCTGTTGTGCTTCCCCAGGGTTTTATATCCGAAGAGGTAAGCCTGGTGATGAAGGGAGTCTGCGAACGTTGTTCGGCCTGATGTTTGCAATTCTGTTGCATGCGCTACAGGCGTAGTTTTGTTGCATTAGAACTTGCAAAATGAAACCGACCACGATAACTGATAATAGTGCAACAAATGATTGTTGCGGGGGAGGAACGAAAGCCCCCGCAATACATGTGTCTCCAACAGCGGCTACTCCAAAGGATGCGGATGGATGGCGAAGTCACCCGGACCTGCTGGCTGCTCTTGCCATCCTGTTTTTGATGCTGACATTAGAGTATGGCTTCAAGATCACCTTTTCGACTCCCGTTAACTTTCTCATCTATGCTGTAGCTTATCTCCTTTCTGGATGGAACGTGCTGCGGCTTGCTTTTCGAAAGGCTTCCCGTGGCGACTTCTTCAATGAATTTGTGCTGATGAGTGTGGCCACCCTCGGGGCGTTCTACATTGGCGAATTTTCAGAAGGAGTAGCTGTGATGGTCTTTTATTCTATTGGCGAGTGGTTCCAGGATTCGGCGGTAAGCAGGGCCAAGAGAAGTATTAAAGCACTTCTTGATATTCGGCCGGATCAGGCAACCGTTGTAAGAAACGGAACTACGGAGCTGGTAAGATCATCGCAGGTACAGCTGGGAGAAAGCATTCGCCTGAAGCCTGGTGAAAAGGTAGCACTGGATGGAGAACTTCTTTCCGACAATTCTTCGTTCAATACTGCGGCTCTAACCGGGGAAAGTAAGCCGGATACCAAATACCGGGGAGAGCAGATCTTAGCCGGGATGATCAATCTCTATACCGTGGCGGACGTGAAGGTGACCGCATTGTTTAAGGACAGCAAGCTAAGCAGGATCCTGGAAATGGTTCAGGATGCTACCAGCCGCAAATCTCAAACTCAGTTATTTATCTCGCGATTTGCTAAAGTGTACACGCCCATTGTGTTCTTTCTGGCATTGACGCTGGTAGTGCTGCCTTATTTCTTTGTTCAATCGTACGACTTTACCGACTGGCTATATCGGGGATTGGTATTTCTGGTTATCAGTTGTCCCTGCGCGCTGGTGGTATCCATTCCCCTCGGTTATTTTGGCGGGATAGGGCTGGCTTCACGGAGTGGTATCCTGTTTAAAGGAGGGAATTTTCTGGATGTAATGACGAGGGTAAACACCGTGATACTGGATAAGACAGGAACACTTACAAAAGGTGTCTTTCGGGTGCAGCGGGTGGTGTCAGAAGATGGTGATGAACGAGCATTGCTGCGGGTTGTGTCGGCGCTGGAGAAAAATTCGACCCATCCGGTAGGTAAAGCAGTAGTAGAATATGCTGCAGTCGATCTGCAACAACTAAGCGCAAGTGAAGTGGAAGAACTTGCCGGGCAGGGCCTTAAAGGAAGGGTAGAAGGGAAGATGGTGCTGGCCGGAAACCTGAAACTGCTTAGGAAGTTTAATGTCGCTTATCCGGCTGAGCTGGAGAAGTTAGTTGACACCGTGATAGCGATCGCAATCGAAAATAGGTATGCAGGCTACATCACTATTGCCGACGAGATAAAAGAAGATGCTGCAGCTACGATACGGGCGCTACATGCACGGAATATTAAGACGGTAATGCTGTCAGGCGACAAACAAGCGGTGGTGGATAAGGTAGCACAGCAGCTTGGAATTGATGAAGCGTATGGAGATTTGCTTCCGGAAGACAAGGTGGCAAAGGTTCAGCAGTTCAAAGATCAGGGCAGACGGATTGCTTTTGTGGGTGATGGCGTGAATGATGCGCCGGTAATAGCATTAGCCGATGCAGGGATAGCGATGGGAGGTTTGGGTAGCGATGCCGCGATTGAAACGGCAGACATCGTGATCCAAAATGATCAGCCTTCGAAAATTGTTACAGCCATAAGGACAGGGAAAATCACCAGGAATATTGTGTGGCAGAATATCACGATGGCTATGCTTGTTAAGGTGATTGTGCTTAGCCTGGGAGCAGGAGGCGTAGCGAACCTCTGGGAAGCAGTAATCGCCGACGTGGGCGTGGCCTTGCTTGCAATTCTGAACGCAGTGCGGATACAACGGATAAAGCTCTAGCTGCAGATTACCTCTTTGGATGACTGCCTGAATTTCTCTAGCTTCGGTTAAGGAACAGTATAGATACGGTATAGGAACAGTATAGCAATAGTCGGCCTTCAGTCTTCCAGCTTCAGAACGAAGCGTTATAAGCTTCTCACTTCCTGTTTAAAATATTACTACAGAATCTTACCTTTGCCGCGTCTATGCTGAAAAAGGCGACTGCATATCTGTTAATTCTGTTAATAGTGACGATGGGCCTCTCCCGTTGTTTCATCTATGCCGGTTTCGCCATCAATAAAGATTACATTGCCAACACCCTCTGCGTCAATAAAGCGAAGCCCAAAATAAACTGTAAGGGTAAGTGTTACCTGTCGAAGAAGTTGAAGCAGGCAGAAGAAAAAGAAAAAAATACAGAGGGAGAAGGGCAGAAGTCTAAATACCAGGAAGCCTTTTTGTCTCGGGTAGAACGACTTCAAATTCCACTTGTCGAACTTAGTTTTGCTTATGCAGAGCTGATGCCTGATGCGGCTATTCATCGCTCATCGTTAATCTTCCATCCTCCCAAAGCCTAACTCGCTTTTTATATTCCCCTTTTAATTTAAGTAATTCAAACGGTGTTACTGGCACTGCTATGTGCTGTTATGCACCTGTAATTCTATAAACATGAAACTAAATACCCTACTATATTTAGCTGCTACGCTATTGTTTGGCAGCGCTAACTTATCTTCCTGCAAAAAAGATGATGGCGGACCTTTAAAGTCAGAGACTGGAGCTTTACAAATAGAATTCGAAAACCGGGTGGGCAATCAGGCATTGGTTTTGAACTCGCAAACCTATGAAAATGCTAACGGGGACGACTTTAAAGTAAGCATGTTTAAATATTACGTTAGCAACTTGACCTTTATCAAAGATGACGGTACCGAAGTCCTTGTTCCTGAATCCTATTTTCTTATTGATGCGGCCGATCCTGCTACCCGTACTCCACGCGTTGATAGTGTCCCTGTTGGGGATTATAAAGCCATCAAACTGACAATCGGTGTTGATAGCTTGCGCAATTTCGCTGGTGCACAGGATGGGGCTCTCGATCCTGCAAAAGGTATGTTCTGGACCTGGAACAGCGGCTATATCTTCGTGAAGTTTGAAGGTTCCTCCAGCAAATCTACTGCCGCTGCTAACAAGCTTACTTTTCACATTGGAGGCGCAAAAGCACCTCACAATACGATCAGAACTGTTACCCAGACATTCAGCAGTCCTTTACGTATTCGGAAAGACAGTGAACCTGAACTTCATTTTATTGTAGATGCAGGGGCTTTATTCAGAGGGGCGACAACCGTCAATTTTGCAGAACTGAATTTTACGATGGGAGGAGCGGCCTCGGTGCTGGTTGCTGATAACTACGCGAGCAGGATGTTTCGTTTAGACCACGTACACAACTAAGATGTTCAGGAACTGGAAAGTGGCCGGTATTATCGCAAGTGTGATCATACTAGGCTATTCCTGCGAGAAAGACAGAAGCAGCGGTCCCGAAGGGGAGACCGTTGCCTTTGTGCGGCCCTCTAACTTCCCCGAGCCCGTCTACCAATTTGAGGGGAATAAGCTGACGGCTGAAGGCTTCGAGCTGGGAAGAAAGTTGTTTTACGATCAGGCGCTTTCCCTTGATAACAGTACGTCTTGTGGGAGTTGTCATCAGCAGTTTGCAGCCTTCGCCAATCTGGATCATTCGGTAAGTCACGGAATAGACAATTGCCTCGGCACCCGCAATGCTCCCCCGCTGTTCAATATGGTTTGGCAATCAGAGTTCATGTGGGATGGAGGGGTGCACCATATTGAATTTTCTTCCCTAAATGCCTTGACGAACCCCTGTGAGATGGGCATGGACCTCGATTCACTTACTGCCAGGTTAAGCCGAACGAGCCCCTATCCTCATTTATTTCAAAAGGCGTTTGGCAGCGCTGGTATCACTTCCCAGCGGGTGTTAAAAGCCCTTACTCAGTTCATGGGGGCAATGGTTTCCGCGAATTCGAAGTATGATAAATACGTCAGGAGGGAGCCGGGAGGGGAGTTTACCCAGGCAGAACAGGCGGGCTATCAGCTGTTCAAAGCGAAATGTGCTTCCTGTCATACCGAGCCTTTGTTTTCAGATTTCAGTTACCGGAGTAACGGTCTGGACCTGAACCCGCTCGACCGTGGCCGGGACAGCATTACGAATTCAAGTGCTGACCGGGGAACGTTTCGGGTTCCTTCGCTCCGCAACATAGAGGTGAGCCGACCCTACATGCACGATGGACGTTTCTTTTTCCTGGAGGATGTCCTGGAGCATTACAATTCGGGTGTGAAGGCCCATCGAAATCTGGACCCGAGCCTCCGAAATGGCGAGCGACGGGGTATCCCCTTATCAAAAACAGACCAGAGCAACATCATTGCTTTTTTAAAAACACTTACAGATCATGAATTTCTTCGTGCTAAAAAGTTTTCAGAACCCTAAGCTGGCAGTGCTTGCCCTATTGTTCACCCTATTGGGCGGTAATGTTATGGCTTGTGATATTTGTGGTTGCTTTATGGGTATCACGCCCTACGACAACCAAAGTAGTATAGCCTTCCTGTATCGGTACCGTTCATTTAGCGGCTATCAGGGACAGTCACATCCGGTCTTCCCCGAAGGCTCAAAGTTCTTCCGTTTAGGTAGTCAGACCGATGGGGAAATCAGTCACCACAACAGTGATCCTTCCGACTATGAGGTCTACCGGGCGCTGGAGGTTCGCGCTCGCTATTTCTTGAGCCAGCGGATGGAGCTCAACGCCATCCTTCCTTATAACTCCAATTCCGAACAGTATAACGGAAATTTGAACACCGTAGCAGGAATCGGGGATGCAAACCTCTATGGCGGTTACCACTTGCTGCGCAAACTGGACCGTAAACTGAATCAGCGCTTAATAGTTGGCCTGGGAGTAAAACTTCCCACCGGAAAAAGCGATGTCACCAACTATAAAGGTTTACGTTATAGTACGCTGACCCAAACCGGTACCGGAAGCACGGACGGCTTTGCTTATTTCAATTATCTGGCTGGTTACAAAAAGTTGGGACTCAGTTTAAGCGGAACTTATAAAGTAAATGGAGAGAACAGGGACGAGGAAAGCATTGCCAACAGCACTACTGGTTTTTTGAATTTATTCTATAACCAGTCGTTAAATACATCGCTGAAAATGGTTCCTTCGGTGCAATTTGCCTATGAGTATTCAGCTGGAGAAAAGTATAAGGGTGTGAAAACCGGCGAGCATGTGATGAATAATTTGATGGCTGGTGCCGGATTGGATTTCTTCGTTAAGAATGTCACTCTAAATATGGCTTACCAGGTGAAAGCCTGGACGGTGAAAGATGATCATCCCCAACCGGCAGGAAGGGTGGTGTTAGGGGTGACTTACAACTTCAATCAACTCTACTACGCCTTGAATCCACGGAAGTAGCAAGATCCGAGAAATAAAAAAACCGGTGGGAGCCTCTCAGCCATCCACCGGTTTTTATAAAGCTAACCTAAGGTCGCTTCTTTTTTTAGATTCCGGATCTTTCAATCCCGAGCTCCAAACCGCGCAGCTCTGCTAAGCCTCTCAGTCTGCCGATTGCTGAATATCCCGGATTTGTTTTCTTGTTCAGGTCGTCCAGCATTTTATGTCCGTGATCCGGACGGAACGGCATCCGCAAATCTTGACGACCCGCCTCGATGCGTTTCTTCTGTTCTTTTAGTAAGGCTTTCATCACAGCATACATATCTACATCGCCTGTCAGGTGGTCCGCCTCGTGGAAGTTTCCTTCCGCATCTTTCTTGGTAGCCCGCAAGTGGATGAAGTGGATCCGGTCTCCCAGGCGCTCGATCATACCAGGAAGGTCATTGTCTGCACGAACACCAAAAGAACCGGTACAATACGTCAGTCCGTTATTTAACGAAGGCACTGCTGCGTATAGCTCATGAATGTCCGCTTCAGTACTTACTACCCGTGGTAATCCCAGAATCGGGTAGGGAGGATCGTCAGGGTGGATACACAGCAGCACTCCTGCTTCTTCTGCCGCAGGTACGACCTCCGAAAGGAAGCTATATAAGTTCGCTTTTAGTTCTTTGGGGCCAATACCATCGTAACCTGCCAGTACTTTCAAAAACTCTTCCAGGGTGTAACCTTCTTCAGAGCCCGGCAGACCTGCAATGATGTTTCTTACCAGCAGTTTTTGATTTTCTTCTGTCAGGTTATCCAGGTAGGCTTTCGCCTTTGCTTTTTGCTCCTCGTTGTAATCGTTCTCTGCTCCGGGTCTCTTCAAAATGTACAACTCAAATGCTGCGAATGCCGCTGCTTCAAAACGAAGGGCCGTCGAGCCGTCTTCCATCCGGTAGTCCAGGTCAGTACGCGTCCAGTCCAGTACCGGCATGAAGTTGTAACAGACGATATCGATGCCGCAGGCACCCAGGTTTTTCAAGCTCTGCTTGTAGTTCTCGATATATGTTTTGTAGTTGCCTGTTCGTTTTTTGATGTCTTCATGAACCGGCACACTTTCTACTACCGACCAGGTTAAGCCTACTGCTTCCACTTCGGCTTTTCGTTTTAAAATTTCTTCCTTTGTCCATACTTCTCCATTCGGAACATGGTGCAAGGCTGTCACCACTCCGGTAGCGCCCGCCTGCTTTACATCCCACAGGGAAACAGGATCTTTGGGGCCGTACCAACGCCAGGTTTGCTCTAAGCTCATTGTAATATGATTAAATGTTTTCTAATTCGTTTATACTCCGCTATAAGCGCTGAATCCACCATCGATGGGAATTACTACGCCTGTTACAAATTTTGATCCTTCTCCGCACAGGTACAACAAGGTTCCAGTCAGATCGTCAGGGGTTCCGAAGCGTCCCATCGGGGTATGACTGATGATGGTATTTCCACGATCGGTAAGACTTCCATCTGCATTAGTAAGCAAGGTGCGGTTCTGCTCTGTCAGAAAGAAACCAGGAGCAAGTGCATTCACCCGGATACCCACTTTGCTGAAGTGTGTCGCCAGCCATTGCGTGAAGTTAGAGATTGCGGCCTTGGCGCCACTGTAGGCAGGAATTTTGGTTAGCGGTCGGAAAGCGTTCATCGAAGAGATGTTAATGATTACCGATCCCGGTTTCTTCACCATGTCTTTCGCGAACACCTGGGTTGGTAGTAAACTTCCGATAAAGTTCAGGTCAAATACAAACTTGATCCCCTCAGGGTCGAGGTCAAAGAAGGTCCTGAGCCCTTCCTGCTGAGCGTCAAGGTCGCTTTCAAGAAAATGAGTATTGGAAGTGGTACCTTTCGGGTGGTTTCCGCCAGCACCGTTGATTAAGATATCACAGCCGCCTAATTTCTGAAGAACTACCTCGTGCGCTGCTTTGATGCTTTCAATATCCAGCACGTTGCAGGCCACGCCAATAGCTGTTCCTCCGGTCGCTGTAATTTCTGCTGCCACCTGCTCTGCATTTTCTGCTTTCAGGTCGAGTATGGCTACCTTTACGCCTTCGTTAGCCAGGGCTTTTGCCATGGTACTGCACAGTACACCACCGCCCCCGGTGATTACCGCCACTTTGCCGTTAAATTCTGATGACATATCTAAGTTTTGATGTAAGCTAAGTTTACAATTATTTTGATGATGGAAAGATTATACAAATAAATCGCGTAAGCGCTATAAAATTTGTAACGATTTTAACATGATTATAAACTATTTTAGCCTCAGGAAATAAAGCGACATGAGGGCAGAGTTACGAAAGGTAAGTTCGGGCGCAACGGAGTCTTTCAGCGTGCGAAGAGACCTGGTTCCGGATATCAATAACCGCTGGCATTACCATGATGTGGTCGAGTTGATTTGTTTTAAGGAAGGCAGTGGAACCCATTTCATCGGCGACAACATTCGCAGGTTCCACAACAACGACGTTGTGCTTATTGGCTCCAATCTTCCGCATTTTACCCGCTTTGATTCTTCTTACTTTACCCAGGTGAATCCAAATATGCTGGTGTTGCATTTTCGGGAAGATTTTTGGGGGAACACCTTCTTAAATATCCCCGAGAATGCGCCTGTCAAGTCGCTGCTTGAGCGAAGCAGAAGAGGTATTCTGATTAATGGGGAAGCAGGAAAGAAAGTTGCGCACCTGATGGAGGAAATGCTCGAAGCAAGTCCGCAGTCGCGGTTGCTGATGTTGATGCAGATCCTGTATGCTATTGCTGAAGGGAAAGCGGAAGAACGTTTGCTGTCGTCGATGGGTTTCTCAGCAGAGTACAGCGAGAGCGAACAAGACCGGATTTCGGCCATCTACGACTATACATTAAACCATTTCCAGCGTAAAATTTATCTGGAAGAAATTGCTGAAGTGGCGAAGCTGGCGCCAGAATCTTTCTGCCGCTATTTCAAATCCAGAATGAAAAAAACATACTCGGACTTTGTTCTGGAAATCCGGGTAGGGCACGCTTGTAAATTGCTGATTGAAGATAATTTCAACCTGAAGCAAATATGTTACGAAAGTGGATTCAATAATGGCGTGACATTTCACCGCTACTTCAAGCGTTACACGGGCATGTCGCCTACCAATTACCGCAAGGAATTTGGCTTGGGCAGGTAGCAGAGTCCAGCCTCTCTGCATTTGGTGCTCATAAAACCGTTGAACTTAGTACTTTTAGCCCGATGGATGTGATCAGTATACTTGGCGCCGGTTGGTTAGGCCTTCCGCTGGGGCGCTTTCTCAAACGGCAGGGATACGAGCTTAAAGGCTCGGTAACCAGTTTCGAGAAATTCGGACTTTTGCAGGAAGCAGGAATTCAACCTTTTCGGCTAATGCTTTCCCCGGAACTGGAGGGCGAGAACACAGATAGTTTTTTTCAATGCGACCTCCTGATCGTGAACTTTCCCCCTAAAAGACGTCCGGATATCGAAGAATACCATTCCGCTCAAATGACGGCTTTGCTTGAAGAAATCAGGAAACACGGAATCAAAAAGGTTCTTTTCGTCAGCTCAAGCTCGGTATATCCGGATGTGAACCGTGAAGTGTTTGAGTACGAAGATCTCGAGCCGGAGAAGGGAAGCGGGAAAGCCCTGCGGATGGTGGAGCAGCTACTCATGGACGAGGCGGGCTTGCAAACGACCATCCTTCGGTTTGGGGGGCTGGTGGGGCACGACCGGCAGCCGGGCCGCTTCCTGGCGGCTAAGAAAGATGTTCCAAACGGAGATGCACCTGTAAACCTCATCCATCAGGACGATTGTATCGGCATCATTCATCAACTAATAAAACAGCAAGTTGCGGGTGGAATATTTAATGCCTGTGCCGAAAAACATCCGCTACGCAAGGATTACTACCGGCAGGCCGCCCTGCAGATTGGGTTAGAACCACCTGAGTTTGCTCAGTTTGGCGAAGTCCGGTTTAAGATCGTGAACTCGGAGAAGATCAGGAAGACGCTCAATTACACCTTCAAGTATCCAGATCCAATGGGAATGCTTAAGCCTTAACAGGGAAAAGCTTTTAGTTTTTCATGCCCTTTCGTTTTGTCATCTTTTCGATTTACTCTCAAACCTGATATTGTCTTTTTTTGAAAGTTAAACCATATCTTGAAAATCACTCGCCTTTAAAATTTTAGCCCCCAAATTAACATTAGCTACCTGTTTTTTGAAGAATACGGTGCGGGCCAGGACGTAGTTTTACACTGCGAGCCTGGAGGATGAGTCGCGGGCAGCGGCACCGGAAGAGAACAAGTGTGCACAACTAATCAATTAAAGATACAGTGGAAGCGGAGTCGATGGACCTGGTAGCGCAAGAAATTGCTCAGGTTTCTCACGGAGGGGAATGCGATTTCAATAGCCAATAAAATCTATAACCAATTTCTAAACTATTAAACCATGATGAATACAGTCGAGGCAGCTCCGGAAAAAGAGCTTATCCTTCAGTCAAAGCCTGCTTTTACTGATAAAAAATATCTGACCACCCTGATCTTCGTAACCTCACTGTTCATGTTCTGGGGGATAGCCATCACCATGGGCGATATCCTTAATCGACATTTTCAACACACGCTAAGTCTGTCCAAGGCGCAGTCGGCCTTTGTACAGTTCGCAATCTTTGGTGCCTATTTCGTTATGGGAATACCGGCTGGCCTGTTTATGAAGCGTTACGGCTATAAGAATGGGGTAATATTGGGACTATCACTATTTGCACTTGGAGCTTTCCTTTTTGTTCCAGCTGCTAATGCAGCCTCATTTTCTTTCTTTGGGGTGGCTCTGTTCATTTTGGGCTGTGGACTGTCTACTCTGGAGACGGTAGCTCATCCCTTCATGGCCTCGCTGGGAGACCAGCGGACGAGTGACCAGCGCGTCAATTTTGCCCAAGCATTCAATGCGTTAGGTACTATTATAGGGCCGGCCATTGGAACCTATTTCCTGCTACGACACAATACCAGCGGTAGTACCGATTTAGGCTCTGTAAAAAGTCTTTATATGGCAATTGGTGGAACTATTGCGTTAATCGCCATAGGTTTTTCTTTTGTTAAAGTTCCTCCACTTGGCAATTATGTTCAGCTTCCAGAGCAGGAGCAAGGTGGACACAGCTTCGCAAACTATACCCAGAAGAGGCTTTTTCAGCATCGGCATTTTAGATGGGCAATTGCGGCGCAGTTTTTTAATGTAGCGGCTCAGGGTGGAATCTGGGCGTTCTTTATCAACTATGGACATGAAGAAATGGGCTTTCCGGAAGACACGGCAGGAAGCTATATGATCATCTTTATGAGCCTGATGCTGGGTGGCAGGTTTGTGGGAACTTTCTTAATGCGCTATACAAAGCCTTACACCTTGTTGGCTGCCTTTGCTTTTGCAAATATTCTCATGTGCATGCTCGTAGCACAAGGGGCCGGCTGGATTTCTTTTGCCGCTTTGCTCGCTACCAATTTCTTTATCAGTATCATGTTTCCTACCATCTACAGTCTGGGTATTAAAAACCTGGGAAATCAAACTCAGCAGGCTTCTTCTTTCATTTCGATGGGTGTGGTGGGAGGCGCGCTATTCCCCCTGCTAATGGGTAAGGCCGCCGACATGTTCAACATAGCAGAGGCTTTCTACTTACCTATTATCTGCTATACCGTGATATTCCTATTTGGATTTAAATTTTATAAAGTAGTTGATTAAGAGGCAGCCCCGGGCTAAAGGATAATAGCAAGAGTTTCCTCTTGTTTAAAGGACCCGCCGTTTAGCGATAAAAGTAAGATTGAATAATGTTAGGAAAGGGAAATAATTATGATGAAAGCAGTTATTGGAGCTATTCTAGAAGACTCGTTCTTGTCTTCAGGCTATGTAAACCTCGAGGCAAGGGAAATAGTACAGTCCACTGTACGACGGGAAAAGATAAATCCCAGAGGCACGAAGCCGGAGTTGTTGGAAACTCTAACAAAAACGTTAAAAGAAGTATTTGACAACGTTCCTGATCCACAGGAACTGGTAGTAGGTCTCGGTATTCTTGGCCCTTGTGACTACGAATCAGGTGTTTTTCAGGGGAATGATTTAGCCCGTTTCGGTAGTTTGCACGACGTCGATTTGAAGCAGGAAATATCCTCTGCCTTGAATATTCCGAAATCCTCTGTTCGCTTGGTGAACGATTCTGTGTGCTTCCTTCGGGGAGAAGTGTTTGGCGGCGCTGTCCGATCTTACTCTAAATCAATTGGAATCACATTAGGGGCAGGACTAGGCTCGGCGATTTATGAGTTCAATAAGGTTCGGGATGCTAACTACTTCAGGACTCCCTTTAAATCGGGGACTGCAGAAGATCTTTTGTCAGTCGCCTGGCTTACGCGGCAGTTTTATGAGCGAACAGGTATCCCGGCACGCACTATTCTTGAAATGAAGATGCACGATCGTCCGGCAGTTCTCGAGGAAGTATTTGATCTCTTCGGGCACAATCTGGCAGAGTTTTTAATCCAGGTGAGCCTTGATGAAAGGCCGGAGGCAATTATTGTAGGTGGTCACATGCAGGCTTCTAACAAGCTGTTCTTCGACAAAGTTATCACCAAAGTGCATGCAGCCGGTATTTCTATTCCGATTCTTCGGACTTATCTCGGTGAGAAAGCAACGATCCTTGGGGCTGCATCAATCTGGAGCGAGAGTTGAAGGCTACCCGGGTTTTATTAAGTTAGGAATCGAAGAGCATAGCGTAGTTTTCTAAAGCAAATCGCCATGTTCGTTCTAATTTAACATTTGAAGCCCCATTTCTAACCAAATACTTCTGCAAGCAGGAGCAATTTTGTATCGCTAACCGGAGGCGACCTTTTGCATTACCGATAAGCTGAACAAGTGTGAACCTCGACGAACCATAAAGCGACGGATGGTATGACTAAAATTAAATTCAGAATATTGCTGCTTTTTGCTACCGTGACTTTCAGTCTCGTTTTCTGCCGGAAGGGGGAAAAAGGCGATACGAAGTTGGCCGGAACAATGCCGCCGCCAGCGCCAACTAATAAATTTTCAATTTTAAATAAGGCATTGGTCACTCAGAATTCCATCTACGAAGCGAATGCCCTTTACCAGTTCTTGCTGCAGAACTACGGAAAAAAAATAGTTTCAGGAGTAATGACGCTGGATAGCTTTGACGAAACCAATTGGCTTAAAGCGAATACAGGAAAAGAACCGGCTATTATCGGGCTCGATTTTATGCATTGCTACCAGGGATATACCTGGTACGATAATGAGCGGCCAATAAAGGATGCAAAAATTTATTGGGAGAAAAAGGGAATTCCCGCCATCACCTGGCATTGGAGAGACCCTTCTAATCTTACAGAAAATTTCTACACTGCAGGAACCAGCTTTGACGTTTCCAGGATAAACAATCCGGATTCAGACGAGTATAAAGCAATGATCAGGGATATAGATGCTGTGTCAGGTCTGTTGAAAAAGCTTCAGGAACAGCAGGTGCCAGTTATTTGGCGGCCACTTCATGAGGCAGCAGGGGGCTGGTTCTGGTGGGGAGCCAAAGGAGCGCAACCTTGCAAGAAGCTATATCAGTTGATGTACGATCGTATGGTGAATCATCATGGATTGAGGAACCTGATTTGGGTATGGACGCACGAGCCAAATGATAACGCATGGTATCCCGGTGATGAATACGTGGACATTGTAGGAAGAGACAATTATAAGCAAGGGGACCATTCTTCGCAGTTGGCTCAATTCAACGCAATGCATACCCTTTATTCTTCTAAAAAAATGGTGACACTGAGTGAATGTGGGTCGATGCCCGACGTGGACAACCTGGTAAAGGATGGAGCTGCCTGGTCGTGGTTTATGCCCTGGTATGGTGAATTCACGCGAAAGGTAGACGGAAAATACGAGCACAATAGTTTAGATTTATGGAAGAAGATGATGGCAAGCGATTATGTTATTACATTGGATGAAATGCCTTCGTTGAAGCGTCCTTAGAAATTTTGAACATACCAATAAATACACATACTTAAAAGGTACCGGAGGGGATGAGGAAGTTTTATTTTCTACTTTTTACAGCAATGCTAGTCATTGCGCAAGTAAAGGCGCAGTCAGCAGGGTTAATTGATGGCAATGCTACGCCGGAGACAAAGGCATTATTCAGCAATCTGTACCATTTATCCAAAAAGCACACCTTGTTCGGTCATCAACATGCTACCGAATATGGGCACGGCTGGATGGGCGATTGGGATCGGTCAGATGTTAAGTCTGTCGTAGGCTCGCACCCGGCAGTAATTGGTGTTGATATTTCCGGACTAAGCGGATTGCCAGAGCAGGTGATCCGTTCCAATGAGGATAAACTTCGGAAGAACATAGTGGACACTTACCACCGTGGCGGGGTTACCACCATCGCCTGGCATTTTTCGAACCCTTTGTCCGGGGGCGGTTTTTACTGGAAGGATTCAGTTTCAGTGCCAGCTGTGAAGTACCTTATTCCAGGTGGAAAGGAACATCAGAAGTATAAACAAATTTTAAAGGGTATCGCCGACTGGGCAAAGACGCTGCGGGCTTCCGATGGTACGCTTGTTCCGGTTATTTTCAGGCCTTTTCATGAGTTCGATGGCGACTGGTTTTGGTGGGGCAAGGCGCATTGCACAGCAGAAGAATTTAAGTCGCTTTGGAAGTTTACAGTCTCTTACCTGAGGGATGAGCAGCAGGTACATAACTTTATTTATGCCTTTTCTCCGGACAGCAAGTTTACTAACGAGCAGGAGTATTTAGAAAGGTACCCGGGGAACGAATGGGTAGATATGCTCGGGACAGATAATTATGGAGATATGGGCAGGGATGCCTACCGGCTGGATCTTGCTGCTGCCAAGCTGAAGATTGTATCGAAACTTGCGCGGAGGAACAAAAAACTAGCGGCCTTTACAGAAACCGGATTAGAGTCGATTCCAAACAGCACCTGGTGGACAGACGTGTTGTTGAAGGTGATGAAAAAGAGTCGCGGTCGCATAGCCTACGTGTTAGTTTGGAGGAACGATTCCAGAAGTCCTACCCACTACTATGCTCCCTTTCCGGGACATCCCAGTACTGCTGACTTCAAGAAGTTTTACAACCACCCCTATACGTTGTTTGAGAAAGATCTGAAGGATATTTATAAAAAGCAGCTTTAAGCTGCTCTGATGGCGTTTTAGCCAATTGTTTAACATTCCGGACCTGATTATTGAACATTTCTTTCCGCTGTGCAAGTTACCTTCACCATTGAATTAACTAATGAACCTCAGCTTCCCGTATTAACATCGAACGGTATTAGGTGAAGCGAGATAGTGGTATAGATACGTCCAATTATGAATTTAGCACGCGCGGTATTATCATGCCTGATGGCAAGCTTTTTCTTTGCCTCTGCCCAGACGCTTACAGATCCACTTGCTACAAGTGAGACTTTAAACCTTTATGCAAAACTGTCAAAGTTATCCGGTAAAGCTTATCTGGTAGGCCATCAGGATGCTTTAGCCTACGGTGTGAAGTGGAAATATGAGCCCGGTAGATCGGATGTGAAAGACGTGACCGATGACTATCCGGGCTTATACGGATGGGAAATCGGGGGGATAGAGAACGCGGCGGCGCTGAATCTGGATAGCGTACCCTTTGACGAGATGCGGAGCTTTATAAAACAAGGTTATGAGCGCGGAGGAGTAATTACAATTAGCTGGCATGGCGACAATCCGCTTACAGGTAAATCAGCCTGGGATGCTGCTCCGGGATCGGTGGCGGCCGTTCTTCCGGGACAAACCAAACATGCGGTTTTTGTGAAGCAACTGGACGCTGTAGCCGACTTTTTGGGCCGCTTGAAGGGAGATCAGGGAGAGCCGATACCAGTTTTGTTCCGTCCTTTTCACGAGTTAACAGGTGGCTGGTTTTGGTGGGGAACAAAAGGAAATACTGCAGAGGAGTACAAAGCTTTATTTCGTTTTACGGTCGACTATTTACGCAATAAGAGACAGCTGCATAACCTGATTATGGTGTATAATACCAGCAACGGACTGAAATCTAAAGACAATTTTTTGGAGCGTTATCCCGGTGATGAATATGTGGATTTGATCTCTTTCGACGCTTACCAGCGAGGAGAACCCGAACTAAGTAAGTCTTTTGCTAAAAGCCTCGATCATGATCTTTCGATTCTCGGAAAAGTCGCAAAGGAGCGTAAAAAGATTCCGGCGGTAGGAGAGCTGGGCTACAATCAGATTCCCGATACCCGATGGTTCAGTAAAACACTGCATCCCGTATTTAAAAAGCATCAAATGGCTTATGTGCTTTTCTGGCGGAATGCCGGTTTTAAAGCAAAGGAAAATGAGATGGAGTACTATGTGCCTTACATTGGTCATCCAGCCGCTCCGGACTTTAGGACTTACTACCAGGCGCCTGAAACGTTGTTTCAAAAAGAGGCTGCCCACCTGAAACTATATCAGAAGGACTAGCCAGAGTTGGAAGGTTAACATAAGTGCCCCTGATAATTAGCAATTGGTGCGGAAGATAAATGGGGCCTTTGTTTCCTGCCAAAAGAAAAATAGGTATTTTGTGTCGGCCTTAAACGTTGTGTTGCTACCTGATATAAACATTTAACCAATTGTAAATCAGCGATCTTTTAGTTGTGTTGATCGGTCTGTCCTTGCGCTCAGTTTCAATGATAAAGTAATTAGGAGCTTTTGCTGGCAACCGTAAAAATTAAAAGGCGTATAACATCGAATTATCCAAATCGGCTAAGGCTGAACGTATGGAATTAAGGAGCGTATTTGTATTCATTCTGCTGATTGTTTTTAAGGCAGTTTCTGCTCAGGTTGGGAACTACAAATTTTCCCATCTGACGGTGAAAGACGGACTGCCCCACAACCAGATTAACTGTGTTTTCAAGGACGATAAGGGCTTCCTTTGGTTTGGTACGATGGCAGGGTTAGCCCGTTTTGACGGTTATGCTTTTAAGGTTTACCAGCATAAACTGAATGATTCCTCCACGATTGGCGACAATGATGTGGTGAGTATTACGCAGGGACCTGGCAACAAACTGTGGGTGCAAAGCCGGGCGGGCATGCAGGTTTATGATCCTAAAAAGGACCGGTTTTATCGGAGGGTTTGGGACGAACTCCGGCAAATGAACATTAATGAGAATTCCGTCCGAAAAGTGTTCCGAGACAAGAAGGGATCTTTCTGGTTTATCCCCGAACATGCCGGACTCTATCATTATAACCCGAAATCTAACAGATCCTCTTATTTTCAGCACCAACTTAAGAACAGTAAAAGCCTGGCCGCCTCCCCCATTATCGATTTGGCCGAAGGGCCCAATGGAGAGATTTGGGTGATCCACGCTGATGGTTTACTAGAGCAGATTGAGCCCGTAAGTAAAACTGTTGTTAAACGGATCCGGGGGCTAGCGAATGTGATGGGCGCTGAAAACGATACTTACCGCCTTTTCGTGGATAAGCAGGGCTGGGTGTGGATATACAACACGCTTGTTTCTGGCGGGATGTTCTACGTGGACCCTGTAAAAGGTCAGCTGGTGAACATTAATAAAAATTCTGTCGGCTGGAGGCTCAATTCAAACATCATTTCCGGAATTGTTCAGGTTAAGAACAATGAGATCTGGATTGCCACGGATCATGGCGGAATAAATATTATTGATAAGGCTAGTCCGAGGGTGAAGTATATCGCCAATAATGAGGACAGTGATAAGGATGTAATCGGGCAGAACAACCTCTCTTCCATTTACTATGACAACCTGGGAACGGTTTGGATTGGGACCTACAGACGGGGAATCAGCTATTATCACCCGGGTATTGTTAAATTCCCGCTTATAAAACCTTCCTCGGCTTCCAATAGCCTCGTTTATAACGATGTCAACTACCTCGCTGAGGATAAGAAGGGGAATCTCTGGATTGCAACAAATGGCAAGGGCATCGCTTATTTTGACCGTCAACGCAATACTTTCAAAACCTACCGGCATGATCCGGGGAACGCCAACAGCTTATCGCATGATGCTATTGTTAGTCTGTATGTCGATAAGGGCGGTAAGCTATGGGTTGGAACTTACTCGGGAGGCTTGGACTGTTTTGACGGACAAAGATTTTCGCACTACAGGAATATTCCCAATGATCCGACCAGTCTTAGTGATAACCGGGTAGCTGCTATTTACGAAGATTCCTCTGACCGTTTCTGGGTGCTAACGATGGGAGGCGGTATTAACCTCTTTGACCGAAGCAGCAATAAGTTCAAGCGTCTTACAGTTCAGTCGAAGGATCTGAAATCGAACTACGTATTCAGCATTCTCGAAGATTCAAAGAAGAACCTTTGGTTTGGCACCGGTTATGGCCTGGCTATCTTACCTTATAAATCAACCCGCTTCAAATCCATAATTAATACCGCCGATAGTCCTGAAGGCTTAATCAACAACACTGTGAACTGCCTGGTAGAAGATAAAAAAGGCAATATCCTGATCGGCACCAGGGAAGGTTTGAGCTTGTATAACCCCCGTAGCCAGAAGTTTAAAAATTTCACCACGGCGGACGGATTGCCCGATAACAATATCCAGGGGATGGAGATGGACGCTGCAGGATATTTCTGGTTGAGCACCTCCAATGGCCTGTCAAAAGTGGCAGTTAGGTATGAACCGGAAGTAGTATTAGAATGCAAAAACTTTGACGAGAGCGATGGTTTGCAGGGAAAGGAGTTCAACAGGAACGCCTCTTTGAAATTGAAAAGCGGGGAGCTGGCTTTTGGCGGGGCGGACGGCTTCAATCTGTTTGATCCCGCCAAAGTGAAAACCTTTAACACTCCCGCACGCTTGTTTATTACCGGTTTCCAATTATTCAATAGACCGGTACAGGTGGATGAGCGGATCGACGGCAGTGTCTTGCTGAGTACCTCCATTACCGAAACAAAGAGTGTTACCCTGAAGAGTTACCAAAACGTTTTTACAATCGAATTTGCTTCCCTCAACTATATCGAACCACACAAGGTGAAACATCAGTATATGATGGAAGGCTTTGATAAGGGCTGGATCAATGCCGATAACAGCGTGCGCAAGGCCACATATACCAACCTTGACGCCGGCGACTATGTGTTTAAGGTCAGAGCTTCTAATCCTGATGGACGCTGGACAGCGAAGCCGGTAGAACTTCATATCCGTATTTTACCTCCCTTCTATAAATCCAACTTCGCTTATTTTATTTATCTCCTGATGATTGCCGGCGGCTTGTATCTGCTGCGGCAGCGCGGGATCGAGAAGCTGAAAAGACAGTTTGCGGCCGAGCAGGAGAAAAAAGAGGTGCAACGTTTACTGGAGCAGGAAAAACTGGAAGTGCAGCGGGTCATTGAGCAGGAGCGGATGGAAGCGATGCGCTTCAGAGAACTGGATGCTTTAAAGATCAAATTCCTCACGAATATCAGTCACGAGTTCCGAACACCTCTTTCCCTGATCCTGGCCCCGATTGACAAGCTGCTGAAACAATTGGAAAATAGTCAGGCGATGGAACAGGTGCTCGTCATCCAGCGCAATGCTCGGCGACTGCTGAGTTTGGTGAACCAGCTTCTGGATTTTCGCCGGATGGAACTTAACGAGTTGAAACTTCAAAAGCGGACTGACAACATCGTGTCGTTTGTGAAGGAGATAGCGCTATCGTTCAAAGATATCGCTGAACAGAAAAATATTCAGCTATCGTTCAATTCCTCCAGTGAGGAGGTTTACACTGCGTTTGACCATGACAAGGTAGAACGTATTCTCTTTAATCTGATCTCCAACGCGTTCAAGTTTACCCTGGAGAATGGGAAGGTAAATGTTTCTCTGGATTTAACCGCAGGCAGGGACCAGGTCACAATAAAGGTTCGGGACACGGGGATCGGTATTGCCGCAGATAAACAGGAAAAGATCTTTGATAGCTTCTTCCAGAGCGATGTTCCCGATGCTATTATTAACCAGGGTAGCGGAATCGGATTATCCATTGCCAAGGAATTTGCAAAGCTGCACGGCGGGGATATTCAGCTGGAAAGCGAACTCAATTTCGGCAGTTGCTTTACGGTGTTTCTACCGGTAGAAGAGCTGTCGGTGGAAGAATCATCAGACGATTTTATCGAAGAAATAATCACTGAAGGGAAAACAGCTGATGCGGTTTTGCAACCTGCTGATGTGCCACTCTCGGCCAAAAAACTTACTGTCCTTATCCTCGAAGACGATGTTGATTTTAGGTTTTACCTGAAAGATAACCTGAAAGAAGAATACAATGTCATAGAAGCAGGTAATGGCAAGGATGGCTGGCAAAAAGCGCTGTTCCACCATCCTAATATTATTGTTAGCGATATATCGATGCCGGAGATGGACGGCATCGAATTCTGTAAAAAGGTTAAAAATGACAGTCGGACTTTCCATATTCCCATTATTCTGCTGACTGCTGCCGGAGGAGAGGAACAACAGATTAAGGGTTTAGGCTCTGGCGCTAACGATTACATGACCAAGCCCTTCAGCTTTGAAATCCTGCATACGAAGATCCGGAATATGATCAGGCAACAGGAATCTTTCAAAAAGACGTATCAGAAACAGGTGGAAATTAAGCCCTTGGATGTAGAGGTGGAGTCACCGGATGAAAAGTTTTTGCAGGATGTGATCAAGGAGTTGGAGAAAAACATGTCTAATTCTAATTTCTCTGTAGATGAGTTAAGCAGCTTGCTTTTTGTAAGCCGCGTAACCTTGTACAAACGAATTCTAAATCTGACTGGTAAAACTCCTTTAGAGTTTATCAAATCATACCGTCTTAACCGGGCCGTTCAACTTCTTGAGCGAGGCGACTTTACTATTTCGCAGATTTGCTACAAAGTAGGTTTTAAAACTTCTAAAAACTTCGTTAAATCGTTCAAAGCGGAATTTGGAGTTATTCCATCCAAGTATGTTGAGAACAGAGAGCTTTTAGATACTACCGACTAATATCAGTATGATGATTTTTTAACACATAACCCCGGGGAAGAGATGTAGACAGATCAGACTTTGTTCCAGTGTTTTTAGTATAAATCGTTGATTTTCAATCCATTTTCAGCTATTAACATTTCGGCACCTTTTTTTTAGCAATGCGATTTCGGAGGTAGCATAGTTTTACTTTCGAAAACCAATTACAACTCTAAAAAAGGCGAACCTTATACCGAAACTAACCAGCTTTTGTAATCAGCTTTTTAGGAGTTGCGAACTAACAGAATTATCAACCATTTAAAGCAATTAACGCGTGAGCACTACAATCTTTTTTGACCCAATTATCACTCCAAAAAACTAAGATGAACATGAAAAGGAATAAGCTTAGAGAACTAATACCCATTGTTCTAATGGTACTTTCCCTGCTGGGAACGGGCCATCTGACTTTCGCACAAGGTGTGAGAATAATAAAGGGAACGGTTACCGATGAAAACGGGGAGGCTCTTCCCGGGGCCTCTGTTGTTGCAAAAGGAACAAAGGCAGCCACTACTACCAATATTGAGGGGCAGTATACCATTAACGTTCCGGAAGGAGCATCGACCCTGGTGTTCACCTTCATCGGGATGGAGGCGCAAGAAGTTGCAATAGGAAACAGTGCAACGATTAACATACGCTTAAGAACTACTGCTACGGCCCTCAATGATGTGGTAGTGGTCGGTTACGGAACACAGCGGAAATCTGATCTCACCGGAGCAGTGCAACGCGTGTCACGTGAAGATCTGATTCGCGAGGCTCCAACCAATGTCCTGCAGGCAATGCAAGGGAAGATGGCCGGTGTCACCGTTACGCAAAGCGAGGGTGCCCCAGGAGCGGGAATCAACATTCGCGTACGCGGTACCAACTCCTTTCAAGGAACATCCGAGCCACTTTATGTAATTGACGGTATTCCGTTCAATAATTCAAGTAGTGCTGCACCCTCCTCCATGTTAGCTGAAGAAAAGCAGTCGATCAACGCACTGGCTTTCATAAATCCAAGTGATATCGAATCCATTGATGTGCTGAAGGATGCCTCGGCTACTGCTATTTATGGATCAAGAGGAGCCAATGGGGTAGTTTTGATTACTACCCGTAAAGGTAAGTCGGGCAAGGATAAGCTGGAGTTCAACCTGGTTTCCGGGGTGTCCAGCGTATCGAAGCGTTACAGTATGCTTTCTCCGTACGACTATGCCTTTTACCAGAATCTGGCTCACCTGAACGCCAACAAATATGCAGGCATGAATTACACGCAGGATCAGCTGCCCTACCCGGGAATGACGGTTACCGGCCCCAATGGTCCGTATTATAAAAACGGTCCGGATGATTACGGAAGTCAGACTACCAATTGGCAGGATGACATTTTCCGAAATGGTGTGTATCAAAACTACTCCATGAATGTGTCAGGAGGATCAGATGCAGGAAACCATAGTATTTCATTCAACTACCTGAATCAGGAAGGAACGATCATCAACTCCAACTACAAGAAGTACGGTCTGAACCTGAACCTAAATCGTAACGTTGGCAGAGTATTCACCATTGGAACCAGCACTTCGATTGCCAACTCGGTGAATAACGGTGTTAAAACGAACGTTCAGCGAAGTGATAATGCCGACGCAGGGGTGATCCGGGCAGCTTTAACTTTCCCATCCACGATAGACAGCGTGCAGACTTTTGCGGACGCTTCTGCCGGAGGACAGGCATTCTTTATCACTAATCCGGTTATTTACTCTAATGATGTATTAAACAGAATAACGAGCCTTAATCTTTTCAGTGCCAACTATATTGAAGCTACCATTACAAAAAATTTAAAGTTTCGCCAGAATCTGGGCGCCAACCTGGCTTCCAATAACCGCGATCAATACTACCCTAAAACGGTATTTGAGGGATTCAACAGGGGAGGAGCAGGTTTGAAAGGAGTAGACAGCTGGAATAACATCGCTTCCGAAAGTATGCTAACTTTCAACCAGCAGATTGAGAAGCATAGCATTAATGCCGTGGTAGTCGGAACCTATGAGGTGACGAGCTCCTACTGGAGAAATCAGCAGGCTTCGAATTTCCCGACAGAGCTTTTAAGAAATGAAGATTTGAGCTTGGGGCAGAACCAGGCTACACCTCAAATGCAACGTTCAAAATCGCAATTGCAGTCGTTTCTGGGAAGGATTAACTATTCATTTGCAGACAAATACTTATTCACGGCGTCTTTCAGACGGGACGGTTCAAGCAAGTTTGGAGCGAATAATAAATACGCCAATTTCCCTTCGGCCTCTATAGCCTGGAGAGTGATTAACGAACCGTTTCTGAAAGATAAAAGTACCTACTTGTCCGATTTGAAATTGCGTTTCAGTTACGGGCAAACCGGAAATCAGGGTATTGCGCCTTATGGTACCCTGGATAAACTCATCAACTATCCTTACGTACTGGGTGGTGCTCAGGTGGTGGGTATCGGGCCGGATTATTGGAGCGGTCCGGGAAATCCTGATTTGAAATGGGAGACTACGGAGGCGGTTAACCTCGGTCTGGATCTGGGACTATTTCAAAACAAGCTTACGCTTACCGTGGACGCTTACCACAAGGATACCAAAGATCTGCTCCAGCAGGTTACCGTACCTACCTCAACGGGTTTTCCTTTTAAGTTGATAAACGCAGGAAATATCACCAACAGAGGCTTGGAGTTTACGCTAAATGCAGTTCCTTTCAGAACTAAAGATTTCGATTGGAGCTCTAACTTCAATATTTCCTTCAACAGAAATAGAATAGAAAGTTTGGGCGGAAGCACGGAAAGAAACTTCGCTCCCAATATTTCCACCAACGACGCTCCCTTCATTCAAATTCCCGGACGTCCGATAGGGGCTCTTTATGGCTATGTTGAGGACGGCTACTACGACAATGAAGCGGAAGTAAGGAACGATTTGAGGAATGCCGGATTGAACGATGCCCTGGTAAAAAAGATGATCGGTGAGATCAAATACAAAGATCTGGACGGCGATCCTACTACACTCACCGAGAAAGATCGGACCTTTATTGGAAACGTAAATCCCGACTATACACTAGGTTTCTCCAATAACTTCCGGTATAGAAGCTGGGATGCCAGCTTCCTGGTGAATGCCGTAGTTGGGAACGATATCATCAATATGAACACCCGTTTTATGGGGCTTCCTGGAAATTTTCAAAATATTACTCAGGAGATGTATGAGGGTGCGTGGCAGGAAGGAGCAGATAATTCAAAAGCCACAGGGCCAAAGATTATTCGCGATTTCTCCAGACAGACAGCCTTCTTCTCCAGACGCTATATCGAAGATGGTTCTTTTGTTCGCCTGAAAAACCTGACTATCGGATATAATGTGAAGACCAAACTGGCAGGTATGCAGGGATTGAAGATTTCGGTGATGGCCAATAACCTGTTCACGATCACTAAATATACCGGCTATGATCCAGAGGTGAATAGCTATGGAAATCAGGCGGCTTTATCAGGTGTAGACCTTGGCGGTTATCCAAACATCCGTTCGTTCAATTTAAATGTTCGTGCTAACTTTTAATCTATCAAGTAATGAATAAGCTTTTAAAATATATAACAATCTCGGCCGGCTGTTTAAGCATCCTGTCTAATACCGGTTGTGAAAAGGCGCTCGAAGAGGAAGTGTACAGCGCGATCACCCCCGTAAACTTCTACAAAACAGAAGACGATGCCAAAGCTGCCGTGAATTCGGTGTACGGCGAGCTTTACACCTTCGACCTGTATATGCAGCCCTTCTGGAACCTTACCTTGCTCGACGACGACCACGTTTCAGGTGCCGACTGGTATCTGGGTGCCGCCGGTTCGGGCAACCCTCAAAACTACTGGGGAGTATCGAGGCCATGGGTAGGCTGTTACACCATGATCGCACGTGCTAACACCGTGTTGGAGAATGTTTCCGCAATGACAGGTATCAATGAGGTGATCAAAAATCGGGTTTTAGGCGAAGCGCATTTTCTGAGAGGATTGGCTTATTTTCAGCTGGTTCAATTATACGGAGAGGTGCCTATTCGTTTAAAGTCCTTAACCGCTGATCCCAATGCAGATGTGCCAAAGTCGTCAGTAAAAGAGGTGTATGATGTGGTGATTGCTGATTTTAAGGCAGCAGAAGCAAACTTGCTTCCTCCCGGACACACCAGTGTGGGAGAAACAGGCAGGGTGAACAAAGCAGTTGCGCAGGCATTCTTAGCAAAAGCTTATCTTACCATGGCATCAGGTTCTGCAAGCAACGTCACCATCATGGTAAAGGGAGGTAATGATAACGTTGCCTATCCGCATACCAAGGAAGTGGTAGCAGGCCACGAGTCGTTCAACAGCCGCGATTACTTCGATTTAGCAAGGCAAAAGTCGCTGGAGGTGATCGAGACATACAAAAGTACCTACCCGCTTTATCAAAATTGGGTGGACGTTTGGAAAAAAGACAACCGGAATAAAGGCGAGCACATGTGGATGCTTCAGTCATTAGCCGGAACGAACTTCACCAATGATCTGCATTCCTACTTTTCAGCTCGCTCCCTTTTTGGCATCGGGGCTGTATGGATGACTAACAATCATTACAATAACTACGCAGACCAGGATGAACGTGTGCTTCATGGGGTAACGCACAATTATCAGGCGAACTGGGGTACCTACTATTTTTATCCGAAAAGGGATGCTGCGAAGTACGAGACGGTGAACGGCGTCACGTATAATAATGATGGTAGTGGAGATGAAAAGGCTTTTGTGATCAAGTACAGCGATGTATCTAACCCCGAGCTGGGATCCAGTGATGCTTTTTTTCCGCTGCTTCGTTTTCCCGAAGTACTGCTGATGTATGCGGAAGCTGAGAATGAGATCAACGGTCCAACTACCGAGGCTTATAAAGCGCTGAATGAGGTTCGTGGTCGGTCAGAAGCAGGCAATGCGCCGATCGGCATGTCAAAAAATGGATTCAGAGATTATGTGCTGGAAGAGCGGGGTAGAGAATTTGCCCTGGAAAATGCCATCCGTCATTTTGATTTGAAGAGATGGGGCATCTATCTGAGTGTGATGAATAAGATCACTTCGCCGCAGAATAACATCAATAAGCAACGCAGCAGAAGAAATCTGTTATTGCCTATTCCTCCCGAGGAAATGAATACGAATAAGGCCATTAAAGAAAATAATCTGGGCTGGTAGTATCGCTAACCAATTGTAATAAATGATCATGAAAACGACTTTTATATTCAATACCCATAGACTCACACAACTAGTTGCCATAGCTGTTCTGGTGGTGCTGGGATTTGCTTCCTGCAAAAAAAATGACGATGGTCCGGAAGCGGGGATGCCGGTAATAAGTGGCGTCACCAGCTTGCAGAACCGCTCGACAATGTTGGATAAAGCGACCCTTTCCAACTGGATAATGATAAAAGGGCAAAGACTGTCCACCACCCAGCGGGTTACTCTGGGCGGCTTGGAGGTAAATATGGCGGAAGTACACGCCAACGATACTTCCATAACTGTGAAAGTACCTGAAGAACTTCCCAATGCGAGCAACAACCCGATTGTTGTAGAAACCAAGTTTGGGAGCGTCACCTTTGATTTTACCATTGTGCCCCCACCTCCGGTTGTGAGTAACTTTGCTCCGCTGTCGGGGTCTCCGGGTGATATTGTAACCATTACTGGTTCTTATCTCGACGGGGTCACTTCTGTGAAGTTCGGTAATACCGAGGCAGAGATCGTATCCAAAACAAAGACAAAGCTGGAAGTAAAAGTACCTGCCGGCGATAGTAACGGCTTTTTAACTCTGGTATCGGCGGGAGGCACCACTGTTACTGCTTCTGCGTTTGGCTTCAAAGCAATTATCTACGACGAAGTCTTTAATACTACCTTCGCCGAATGGAACGGCGCCTGGGGCGGTACCACCGCTGATGACGCAAGCGCTGAAAAAGCTAAACGGGGTACTAAATCCATCAAAATCAGCTATGCAACAGACTGGGAAGGCTGGCAGTTCACCAAAACAGCAGCACCAAGTTTAAGTGGCTACTCCGCTATCAAACTATCTATTTGGGCACCTGCAGGCTCCACAGGTAAAGTAATCAACCTGGTAGTTAGCCAGGGTTGGGGAACAGCCAAAGCATTGACCTTGACCGGAAATCAGTGGAATGACTTTACAGTTCCGCTCTCAGAGCTTGGAAATCCTTCGATACTGAATCACCTGGCCTTGCAAAATACCGGCAATGGGGCATTAGTGATTTACGTGGATGATATAGGATTGCTATAATTAAGAAAAAAACAGCGGCTATCGTCTCGGGATAGTCGCTGCTTTTTTTCTATAGAAGGACCTGTCTTGCAGTCCGTTTCGCCGGTTCTCTGGTTCCGGCTTAATTTCCGTGTCATCCACCTTTAAATTGAACTAACACATGCTTAAATCCAGGCTACTATTGCTTATTGTTGCCCTACAGGCAATCACGCTATCCTTAGCTGCGCAAACCCCTTTTGTGAAAGTCCGGAAGAACCAGTTCCTGATCAACGGTAAACCCTATTATTTCATGGGCACCAACTATTGGTATGGGGGACTGCTGGCGCTTCAGCAAGATGAAGAACGTGGAAAGGAGCGACTGAAAAAAGAGCTGGACTTCCTCAAATCGCAAGGAGTAAATAACCTGCGGGTGCTGGTAGGAGCCGAAGGTTTGGGCCAGATAAACGGCGTTCAGCGCGTTAAGCCGGCGCTGCAGCCCGAACAAGGAAAGTTTGACCTGCGGATTTTAGAAGGCCTCGACTACCTGCTGTTTGAACTTGAAAAACGGGAAATGTACGCCGTACTGTTTCTGAGCAACAACTGGGAATGGAGCGGAGGCTTCTTGCAGTATCTCAACTGGAACGGACAGCTGCCAGTCGAAACCATGCAAAAGAAAATGTCCTGGGATGAGCTCCGCGATAATACTGCAAAGTTTTACACCTGCAAGCCCTGCCAGGAAGACTTTCAAAAACAGGTCAAACTGGTCCTCAATCACAAGAATAAATACACCAATCGGGCCTACATCGACGAGCCGGCTATTATGGCTTGGGAAATCGCGAATGAACCGCGCCCCATGCGTCCTTATGCTGCCGAAGATTATAAAAAGTTTATCAAGTCGACCTCTCGCCTCATAAAATCGATTGATAAAAACCACCTGCTTACGCTGGGTACGGAGGGAGACCAGGGTACGGAGTCGATGGACCTGTTTAAAGATATTCACCAATTGAAGAAGGTGGATTACCTTACCCTGCATATCTGGCCAAAAAACTGGGGATGGTTTCGCGATACAAGCATTACAGATTCGCTGGATCGGGTGATTGCCCGGAGCAGGGAGTACATCAGAAGGCATGAGCAGATAGCAAACCAATTGCAGAAGCCATTAGTGGTGGAGGAGTTCGGCTTGCCGCGGGATAACCATTCTTTTAATCCTGCCGGTTCTACCCGCTCCCGGGACAAGTATTTCGCCTCTATTTTCGATGAATGGTTCCGAAGTAAAAAAGAAGCCGGTAGTATAGCCGGTGTTAACTTCTGGGGCTTTGGCGGTACGGCCCGACCACAACCGCACAAACTATTCTGGGAAGAAGGCGACGATTTCTCGGGCGATCCTCCACAAGAGGAACAAGGTCTTAACTCTGTTTTTGATAGCGATGAAAGCACCTGGAAGATGATACGAACATTCTCAAAACCCAATACCACCTTTAGCAAATGAAAAAATTAGCTGTTTTATTTATGGGACTGCTGGTCACCCTGAACCTCCATGCACAGACGACTGGGGATGCGATTGACGCAAAAGTTAAAAGTCTTCTTTCGAAAATGACACTGGAGGAGAAGGCCGGACAGATGACCCAGCTGAGTATCGAGGCATTTCTGAAAACCAGCAATGGCAAAGTGATAGAGCCTCATCAGATAGATGAAGTTAAACTGGCTGAAGCTATTCAGAAGTACAAGGTTGGCTCGATCCTGAACGTCGGAGGAAATGCGCAGACGCTGGAGAATTGGAGAAATCGCATACGCACTATCCAGAAATATGCCTTGAAGGAGCGATTGAAGATCCCCGTGCTGTATGGTGTGGATGCAATCCGGGGGAATAATTACACCCTGAACTCGGTAATGTTCCCTCATCAGATTGCTCAGGCAGCGTCTTTTAATCCCGCTTTAGCAAAAAAGGGAGCTGAAATTACTGCCTACGAAACCCGGGCTTCTTTTGCACCCTGGACCTTTAGTCCTGTACTCGACTTAGGCCGTCAGCAACTCTGGCCACGTATCTACGAAACATACGGAGAAGATCCCTACCTGGCTGCAACTATTGGCAAAGCTGTAGTAGATGGTTTTCAGGGAGCCGGACAAATGACCGACAAATACCATGTCGCAGCTTGTTTGAAACATTATATGGGATACAGTATGCCGCTGAGTGGCCACGACCGTACGCCGGCCTGGATCCCCGAAAGGGAATTGCGGGAGTATTTTTTGCCTCCATTTGCTGCTTCCATTAAAGGCGGCGCAAAAACCGTGATGATCAACAGCGCAGAAATCAACGGAGTTCCTGTTCATGCGGATAAACACATCCTCACGGATATCCTCAAAGATGAGCTGCAGTTTAAGGGCTTTGCGGTGAGCGACTGGCAGGATATTCAATACCTCTACCAACGTCATAGAGTTGCAAAAGACAATAAAGAGGCCGTAGCCATGGCGATTAACGCGGGCATTGATATGAGTATGGTGCCTACAGATTATACCTTTACAGAAGCGCTGATTGAAAATGTGAAGGAAGGAAAGATCCCGATGAGCCGGGTGGATGATGCGGTAAGCCGGATCCTGAAAGTGAAGTATGAAGTGGGATTATTTGATACTCCTACAGGAAACCCGAAAGACTACCCATTATTCAATAGCCCTGAACATAACAAAGCCAATTATGAAATGGCGGCCGAGTGTATTACACTTCTCAAGAATAGCAACAACCTGCTTCCTCTGGCCTCCGGTAAGCGGATCCTGGTTACCGGTCCGGCTGCAAATAGCATGAGAGCCTTGAACGGAGGATGGAGTCGCACCTGGCAGGGGGAGACCAGTGATGAATTCGAAAAGGATAAGAATACCATCATAGAAGCTATCCGCAATACCTTTGGTGCTGCCAACGTACTGTATAGCCCGGGAGCAGATTTTGAGAAGGCAAACGCTATTGACGACGCGATAGCCCAGGCCGCCAAAGCAGACGTCATCGTGTTATGTTTGGGGGAGAACAGTTATACGGAAAACCCGGGAAATATAGATGATCTGAATATTTCGGCTGCACAGATAGAGCTGGCGAATGCGCTGGCTAAAACAGGCAAACCAATCGTGCTGGTGTTGGCGGAAGGTCGCCCGAGAATTGTTTCTGCTATAGAACCTTTGACCCAGGCGGTGATACATACGTATCTTCTGGGAAATGAAGGCGGAAATGTAGTTGCTGACGTATTAATTGGGAAAGTTAACCCTTCAGGAAAGCTGCCTTATACCTATCCCCGGTACGCCAACAGCCTGCATAATTACTATCACAAGTACACTGAGATAAAGAAATTTGATGAAGCAGCAGGTTACAACCCGCAGTGGGAATTTGGCTTTGGGTTGAGTTATACCCAATTCAAGTATTCCAATTTAAAGCTGAGCAGTTCTGCGCTTGCTGCGGATCGCCCTTTAACCGTTTCTGTGGACGTCAGCAATACCGGCAAAGTGGCGGGTAAGGAGGTTGTGCAATTATATGTGAGCGATTTGGTGGCTTCTATAACCCCAGAGGTGAAACGCCTGAGAGGCTTTGAAAAGATCAGCCTCAATCCGGGAGAAACCCGTACGGTCACTTTTCAGATCAACGCATCCGATCTGTCGTTTATCAATGCTCAATTACAACGAGTAACCGAACCGGGCGAATTCACGGTCCGGATTGGAGACCTGTCTGCTACTGTTAACCTATAAACTAGCCAAGAATAATCATGGATTTTAAACTCAAAAAGAAGATACTGGCACTGGCAGCTGCGCTGAGTTTTGCTGCAGGTGCGTTCGCCCAGGGGAATAACTACGTTCAGAACTACACTAAGTACGAAGGATTGGCGCTGACGCCTCCAATGGGCTGGAACAGCTGGAATAAATTTGCCTGTAATGTGGATGAGAAGATGATCCGCGAGATCGCCGATGCGATGGTCTCCTCAGGAATGAAGGCTGCGGGTTATACCTACATTAATATTGACGACTGCTGGCATGGCGACCGGGATAGTTTGGGCTTTATCCATCCGGATCCTAAACGTTTTCCTTCGGGGATGAAGGCGCTGACCGATTACGTGCATTCCAAAGGACTGAAGTTTGGGATCTACTCTGATGCGGGTTCTCAAACTTGTGGGGGCCGCCCGGGTAGTCGTGGCTATGAATTCCAGGACGCGATGACCTATGCTCAATGGGGTGTCGATTATTTGAAATACGACTGGTGCAACACAGAAGGACTGAAAGCGGAAGGAGCGTATAAAACCATGACAGCAGCCTTGAGAAAAGCCGGTCGTCCTGTTGTGTTGAGCATTTGTGAATGGGGAACCGACAAGCCCTGGGAATGGGGGCAAACAGTTGGTCACCTTTGGAGAACAACGGGTGATATCTACAACTGCTTCGATTGCGTGAAGGATCACGGAACCTGGAAATCATGGGGAATTATGCAGATTTTAGATCAGCAGGAGGGATTGCGTCAATACGCCGGGCCCGGCCGTTGGAATGATCCGGACATGCTGGAGGTAGGTAACGGGATGTCTGTTAATCAGGATAGAGCGCATTTTTCCATGTGGGCGATGCTTGCTGCTCCGCTCATTGCGGGCAATGATTTGAGGAACATGAGCCAACAAACCATCGACATTCTGACGAACAGGGAAGTAATCGCAATTAATCAGGATGAGCTGGGGATCCAGGGTTTCAAACACAGTACAAAAGACAGCGTGCAAACCTGGTACAAACCCTTGAAGAACGGCGACTGGGCAGTATGTTTTTTAAACCGTTCTAAAACTCCGCAAAAAGTGGAACTGAACTGGCAGACGGAGACGATTACGGATGATTTCGCCAAACGCGAATTGAACGCCAAAGCGCAGCCCTACAGGATCCGCAACATCTGGACGAAAAAAGACCAGGGCACCACGAAGAAGGCGCTGAACCTCGTTGTGCCTGCCCAGGATGTGGTAATGTTCAGATTAAGTCCGAATGCCAAATAAGTTGGGTAATCAGGAGCTAAAGGCTGTCCTCCGCTGGCGAGCTTGTCCCGTTTAAGTTTCGGGAAGGTGGCGTAGCCCGGGTAACGTGATAGCAAGGTTGTCCAGCCACTTTCAAACTGATACCCTAGATGAACGGGAGAGTTGGGTATCCGTAGGCAGGAGCTAAAGGCTGTCCTCCGCTGGCGGAGGTGGCGCAGCCGGAGGTGGAAAAAGTTTATAATCTGACGTAGCTAGAGCTAGCAAAGCGTGCAAGAAAGTCCAGCCCGAGTCGTCGTCTCCCAAAAATTCGGAAACACAAAATCAGAATTTATCAATATACTTATATTTCAATCCCCAATGAGGAAATTCTATTCAATCCTTTTTACATTCTTAGTTGCATCGCTGGCGGCTTTCGGTCAGACAGTACGAGATTTGAAAAAAAAGAATGAGTTAACAGGAGAACAGCTACAGCCCCTAGGGCGCTATGATCAAGCCGATGGCAAGCTGGAGCTGATCGGCTCTGCAGTTCATTTCGGTGTAAGCTTTGAAGGCGAGCAGTGCCAGCTGCTGGTATCTGTGCACGACTGGCAGAACCGTAATTACATCCAGTATGAACTGGACGGCGTTTATCAAAAAAGGCTGACTATAAAGGGAGGCAGTACCAATACCATCACCATTCAGGCTCTCTCTAAAGGGAAACACACACTTTGGATTTATAAGGCCACAGAAGCGCAAACCGGTCCCGTTTTTATTCATAAGCTGCAGGCGAAAAACATCAAACCCTTAGCTATTAAAAAGAAACCGCTTATCGAGTTTATCGGGAATAGCATTACCTGCGGAGCCGCTGCCGATGCTTCAGAAATACCTTGCGGAGCGGGAGAGTACCACGACCAGCATAACGCCTACCAGGCTTACGGTCCTCGCACGGCCAGGGCGCTTAATGTCAACTACATCTTAAGCAGCGTCAGCGGGTATGGGATGTATCGGAATTGGAATAGTGAGGGGCCAACCCTGCCCCAGGTTTATGACAAACTCGATCTGCAAGAGCAAAGCACCCGTCCCTGGAATGCAGCAGCTTATCGTCCGGATATTATTAGTATTGCCTTAGGTACCAATGACCTGAGTGGCGGCGATGGGAAGCAATCCAGGGCAGCCTTCGATTCAACGGCTTTTATTAATGCTTACGTGAAGTTTGTTAAAAAGATCAGGACTAGTCACCCCGATGCACAGATCCTGCTGTTGAATAATCTTCCAGGAGGTGGCGACCGAGGTCAGCTCCTTCAATCTTGCCTGGAAAGCGTGAAAAGGCAGATTGATGCGACCCATCCCACACAAAAGCCGCTTGCAATATTCCTTTTCGAAGGCAGACAGATGCAAGGCTGCACCGGTCATCCAAGCGTAGCAGATCATGATTTAATGGCGAAGGAGTTATTGCCGTTTCTAACAAAGCTGATAAAATAAAAGGAAATGGAGAGGTGGCTCCGGATAAGAGCGCTTTGAAAGCAGAGCTGAGCAGGTTCTGCTTTTTTTGATTTTGTTGTACCCGCTCCTGGCTTTTCCTCCTCCATCCTGAAAGGGATAAAATAATGTCGGTTTTGGCTCTTTTAACTTGCTGATAAAGAATTGGTTAAACATTTGGTGCCCTTTTTTTAAGCAATTGAAGCAGCCTAAGCGCACAAATTTGTCTTATCGCAGAAAGGGAAGTAGCGATAAGCAGGAACAGCAGACCGTGAATCTTCCTTTCTCGCTAACCATTATAAACACTAAAGGAATTCAAAAATGAACCTGCAATTAATAGACGTCAGCATGATCGTGTTTTACCTCATCATGATGGTCATGATCGGTTGGTATTATCGCAATAAAGCGCGCCAAAACAAAGAAAGTTACCTGATGGGAGGGAAGAAATTACCCTGGTACATGCTCGGCCTGAGTGATGCCTCTGATATGTTCGACATCAGCGGTACCATGTGGATGGTTTCTCTTTGCTTTGTCTACGGCCTCAAAAGTATCTGGATCCCCTGGCTGTGGCCCGTGTTTAACCAGGTATTTAATATGATGTTCCTGGCTAAGTGGCTGCGCAGGAGTAATGCAGATACGGGTGCCGAATGGCTCGCCACCCGTTTTGGTCTGGCAGGTAAGGGAGTAAAGGCATCACATAACATTGTAGTAGCCTTTGCGCTGATCGGCTGCCTCGGCTTTCTGGCTTACGGTTTTGTAGGATTAGGAAAGTTCATTGAAATATTCGTTCCCTGGGATATTGTGCAACCCTATATCCCCTTTTATGTCCCTGCTCCTTACGTTGCACATTTCTATGGGATCATTTTTACGCTTTTTGCGATGTTCTATTCGATCCTGGGTGGTATGCACAGCATCGTGCTGGGCGACGCGATCAAGTATACTATCATGACGGTGGGCTGTATCACTATCGCCATCATAGCGATGACCCATTTGCAGGGAAGATCGCTGAACGTGCCGGCAGGATGGGACGATCCTTTCTTCGGCTGGCAGCTCGACCTCGACTGGAGTAGCATTGTTCCTGCTGCTAATGAAAAAATTCAGGACGATGGATTCAGCCTGTTCGGTATTTTCTTTATGATGATGCTCTTCAAAGGAGTGCTATCCAGTATGGCTGGTCCTGCTCCCAACTACGATATGCAAAAGGTGCTGTCTACACGTTCGCCGGAAGAAGCCTCCAAGATGACCGGCTTTGTGTCCATTATCCTTTTGCCGATCCGCTACTCGATGGTGGTAGGTTTAACCGTGCTTGCGCTCCTCTACTTTGATCAGCTGAACATTAAAACGGAAACCGGCGACTATGACTTCGAGCGCATTCTCCCTGCAGCGGTGAATACCTTTATTCCTACCGGTGTACTGGGTCTGGTACTTACCGGTCTTTTAGGAGCCTTTATGGGAACTTTTTCCGGTACGCTGAACGCTGCTCAAGCCTATATCGTAAATGATATTTATCTGAAATACATCAATCCCACAGCTTCTACACGGAAAATTATCACTACCAATTACCTGGTCGGGGTGGTGGTGGTAGCTGTTGGCGTGATTCTGGGCTTCTTTGCGAAAGACGTAAACAGCATTCTCCAATGGATTGTAGGCGCCCTTTACGGGGGATATATCGCCGCTAATGTGCTGAAGTGGTACTGGTGGCGCTTCAATGCCAATGGCTTCTTCTGGGGAATGGCCGCAGGTATTGCAGCGGCACTTGTTTTTCCCTTTGTTTTCCCGAACATTCTCCCGCTATACGTTTGGCCTTTGTTATTCTTGATTTCCCTGGGAGGATGTCTTTTTGGAACGTTCGCAGCTCCGCCTACGGATAGCGAGGTGTTGAAGAGTTTTTACCGGACGGTGAGGCCCTGGGGTTTCTGGAAACCGGTTTTGGAGCAGGTGAGGGCCGAAGACCCTACTTTTGAGCCAAACAAAAACTTCAAGCTGGACATGTTTAATGTGTCATTGGGAATTGTGGCGCAGCTCTGCTTAACCATCCTTCCCATGTACCTGATCCTGGGCATGCAAACCCCGCTGATCGTAACCGTGCTGATCCTGGTGGTATTACTACTGATCCTTAAGAAGACCTGGTGGAACAGGCTGAAGGATGAACCGCCTGCTCCGGGACCGGCAGCAGTAGCGCCGGGCCAGCGTAAAGAGGCGGTGATTTAGGAATAAAAAAATGAACATAACCGCCGGAAGCTCCGGCGGCTTTACCACATAATAACGATGCAAGAAACATCCACAACTAACACCATTTTCGAAAAGCGTCTAACCGCATTACGCCAGGCACACGAAGCGCTGTTGAGTCAAGAAAACCAGCCGGAAGAGCTGGGAAACGGCATCTTTACCCGCTACCAAAATCCTATATTAACAGCAGCTCATGCTCCCCTGGAGTGGCGCTACGATCTGAATCCCGAAACTAATCCTTATTTGATGGAGCGATTCGGGATCAATGCTACTTTCAACTCGGGAGCGATTAAATTGAATGGGAAGTACCTGGTGGTAGCCCGTGTAGAAGGCTATGATCGTAAGTCTTTTTTCGCTGTCGCGGAAAGTGATAACGGTATCGACAATTTCCGGTTCTGGGAGTACCCCTGTTTGATTCCCGAGACCCAGGAGCCCGATACCAATATTTACGATATGCGATTGGTTCAGCACGAGGATGGCTGGATCTACGGCCTGTTCTGTACCGAACGCCGTGACCCTTCGGCACCTGAGGGGGACCAAAGTGCCGCTGTGGCCCAATGTGGAATTGTACGTACTAAAGACCTCCTTACCTGGGAACGCTTGGCCGACTTGAAAACACCTTCGCCTCAGCAGCGGAATGTGGTGTTGCACCCCGAGTTCGTCGATGGCAAATACGCTTTCTATACCCGTCCTCAGGATAGTTTCATTGAGGCCGGAAAGGGGGGCGGAATAGGCTTTGGCTTAAGCGATGGGATCGAAAACGCGGTAATTGAGGAGGAAATCGTGATCGACAGGAAGCAGTACCATACGGTGTACGAAGCAAAGAACGGTTTAGGACCGGCTCCTATCAAAACCGAAAAAGGCTGGTTGCATCTGGCCCATGGCGTGCGAAATACGGCAGCGGGTCTGCGCTATGTTCTCTACGTTTTTATGACGGATCTGAACGATATCACAAAGGTGATTCATAAGCCAGCTGGTTACTTCATTGCCCCCGAAGGAGCAGAACGTATTGGAGATGTCTCCAACGTAACGTTTAGCAACGGTTGGATCGCCGACGAAGACGGGAAAGTATTCATCTATTACGCTTCTTCTGATACCCGTCAGCATGTTGCGCTTTCTACCATTGATCAGCTGCTCGATTATGCCATCAACACGCCGGAAGACGGTTTGCGTTCGGCAAAGTCAGTGGAAGTCATTTATAGCATCATCGACAAGAATAAACGAGTACATTAACATTTTTTGAAGACAGCCAGCCCGGCGATTCATTTTCCGGGCTCCTTTGCTCCAGACGCTAAACATATGTCCGCATCACCCATCTCTACCTCTCAGGATCGCTACCAGCAGGAAGTAAAACAGGAACTGAACAATATTTGCCGCTACTGGATGCAGTTTAGTCCCGATACGCGGAACGGCGGCTTCGTCGGCAGGATTGACAACGACAATCATATAGATGCTCTGGCGCCGAAAGGATCGGTGTTAAATGCCCGGATTCTGTGGTCTTTTTCTGCTGCCTATAATCTGGAAAAAGATAAAAAACTTTTCCGTGTGGCTGACGAGGCTTTCAACTATCTCGCCGACCATTTTATCGACAAAGAATTCGGTGGCGTGTATTGGACCGTGAATGCTTCCGGCGAGCCGCTGGATACGAAGAAGCAGGTCTATGCCATTGCCTTTACCATTTATGCCTTAAGCGAGTACTATCTGGCAGGTAAGAACGAGGAAGTCAGGGAGCTGGCAATCCGACTGTATCAGCAATTGGTGGAGAAAAGTTTCGACCGGGAGAAAACGGGGTACTTTGAGGCCTTTACGCGGGACTGGAAAGAGATAGAAGATCTACGTCTGAGTGCCAAGGATGCGAACGAAAAAAAGACCATGAACACGCACCTGCACGTGCTGGAAGCTTATACCATCCTGTACAAGATCTGGAAAGACGAAGGATTGAAAGAGCAGATCGGGCTGCTGATCCAAAATTTCCTGCAGCATATCATAGACGGGCAAAGCGGCCATCTGATCCTGTTTTTTGATGAAAACTGGACAAGAAAGTCAGAAACTATCTCCTACGGTCACGACATCGAAGCAGCCTGGCTTTTACTTGAAGCGGCAGAGGTCATCGAAGATGAGCAGCTGATCGGGCGGGTAAAGGAGGCCTCTATAAAAATGGCAGATGCGGCCGCGGAAGGCCTCAGCGATGATGGCAGTCTGTATTACGAGTACGAGCCTTCGGAGCAGCACCTGATTAAAGAAAAACACTGGTGGGTGCAGGCGGAGGCGATGGTCGGTTTTTTTAATGCTTACCAACTAAGCAGGGAGTCGGGCTATCTGGAGAAATCGATTCAGGTCTGGGAATTCATCCAAAGCTCGATCTTAGATAAAAGAAATGGCGAGTGGTTTTGGGGTGTACTCGAAGATGGGAGCGTAATGCCGGGACAGGATAAAGTGGGTTTATGGAAATGCCCCTACCATAACAGCAGGGCTTGTATTGAAATTTATCGCCGCATTGAGCACCTTAAAGGTTAGCTAGTTCTTTACTCTTCTTTATTTAGCGCTCTCAACACTTTACGAATATATTTCCCGGCGGGCGTCAGCTGCTGCTGGGTCCACTGGCCCCTGACGTTAGCTCCCGGCTCAAGCAGTGCTGTCGTTTCTTTTTTGTCGGTGATATTCCAGTTAGCCCAGCTAAGTTTATTCTTTTCCATCCAGTTAAGCCACTTTTTGCTTTTCTTTCGACTAAACTCTCCATCACCATTCGCTTCACCCACACCCCATTCTGTCACAAAAAGGGGAAGGCCGCGATCGATGGCAAATTGAGCCCGGTCCCTAAGTTGCTTTTGGTGAGAGCGATCGGAGGCATAAAAATGGAAAGAATAGGCAATGTTGGTATAACCCTGTATCGGATCTTTGGCCACAATATCCACATCCTGGTCCCAATGCGGAGAGCCTACTATGATGAGGTTTTCTGCATCGTACCGGCGGATCGTTTTGATCAGCTCCACAGCATAATTTTTAACGGTGTTCCAGCTTTGTCGTTCGGGCTCGTTCCAAATTTCATAGATGACGTTTGGCTTGCCGGAATAGCGCTGAGCCATCTCCGAAAAGAATTTTTTCGACTGGTCCAGATGTTGCTCCGCGTTATGATCGTGCCAATCGATGATGACGTGCATTCCTTTCTCAATAGCATGATCGGCCAAGGTGGTAATTAGCTTTGTTTGTTCCTCCGGCCGCTCCAAATATCCGCCGGAAGGCTGGACCGCCATCGACAATCGCACCACGGAAACCTTAAAATCTTCCTGCAGCCAGTCGAGCACTGCCGTGTTATAATATTTCTTCCCCTGCCAGATGCTCCAGGAAAAGCTGATGCCCCTTAATTGCGCATCTTGTCCTCTGGTATTCAATATCCTGTTTCCCTTTACGCTCAGCTGCAGCTCGGAAGCCGCTTGGGCAAATCCCGAAAAAGAGTAAGTAAGAAGAAGAAAAACAATACAGAAGGTTTTTTTTATCATCATTTATAACGGCTAGAGAAAGAAAGAGGCCGGCCCACTGGGAAGCCGCCTCTTAACCAATCAAGTCTTATTTGTATAAGATCAATCAAAACTATACTTTCAGGAGATCGAAATTGCTCAAATAAAGGGTTCCTTTTGTAAACTTAAGTCAATTTGGCGAATCGACTATCAGATAACAAAAATTTACATTGCAGGCCCTCTAATTGAACAATTTCAGCAGCAGCTCATTCTATTTTTACTTTTTAAACTTTCGTTGATGAAATACCTGATCGCCCTTTTTATCCTGTTTGCTCAATCTTCCTTTGCGGATATTACCCTGCCAGCCATCATCTCTGATAACATGGTGCTGCAACAGAACACGAAAGTAAGATTGTGGGGCTGGGGAATACCCGGGGAAAAGGTATACATCAGGCCCTCCTGGACTGCGACTATCGACAGCACGGTAGTGACGGCGGAAGCGAAGTGGAGTTGCCTGGTACAAACACCGGCGGCAGGAGGGCCATATAGCATCCAACTGAAAGGCTACAACCAAATTCAGCTCTCCAATATTTTGATAGGAGAGGTTTGGCTGTGCAGCGGGCAGAGCAATATGGAAATGTCGCTGAATTGGGGTATGAATTATAAGGAAGAGGAGATGGGTGCCGGAAATAGGAACATTCGCTTTTTTCAGGTAATGAAGGCAACCTCTCCACATCCGCAGGAAGATCTGAAAGCTAGCTGGCAAAACTCCTCGCCTGGAGTTGTCCGGCACTTTAGTGCTGTCGCCTGTTTTTTTGCAAAGAAGCTGGAGGAGGCATTGAAGGTTCCTGTTGGTTTGATCAACGCCAGCTGGGGAGGCTCGGCCGCGGAAGCCTGGACGCCCGCAAATGTTATTTCAAGTGACTCTTTGTTGCTTTCTGCCGCTAAAAAACTAAGTCCTAACCATTACTCTTCCATTCGCCCGGGCGGGCATTACAACGCGATGATTGCGCCCTTTACCAATTATAACATTGCCGGAGTGTTATGGTATCAGGGAGAGACGAATGTCGGGCAGACCTCCTATGCACATTTGATGAAACAGCTGATCAGCGCCTGGCGGAAAGAATGGAATCGGGACTTTCCGTTTTACTTCGCACAAATAGCCCCTTGGGCGGGATATGGGAATAGCATATCGGCACCTTTGCTTCGCGAGTCGCAGGGCAGGATACAGGAGCTGTCGGGAACAGGGATGGTGCTTACCTCCGATCTCGTGGATGATATCAAAGACATCCATCCAAAAATGAAAAAAGAGGTTGGCGAACGATTCGCTAATTACGCTCTCGCAGAAACCTACGGTGTCAAAAATATCGTTTATAAGTTTCCGGAGTTTAAGGGCATGAGCATCCGGAAGGGGAGAGCGGTCGTATTTTTTGCTAACCTAAGGTCGGGACTAGTAAGCAAGTCGGGCCAGGTGAAGGAATTTTATATCGCAGCTGCTGACAGGGTTTTCCAACCCGCTAAGGCAAAGATCAAGGGACAAATGGTGGAAGTCTGGAGTGATGCGGTTCCACAACCGGTGGCGGTAAGGTATGGCTTTACCAGCGAGGCGCAGGCCGACCTGTTCAGCAAAGAGGGTCTGCCGGTTAATCTGTTCCGCACAGACAATTGGGATGTCCCGACGCTGAAGGGGAATTGAGTTTCGATGCTTGAACATCACCATAACATTCAGTAACAGCAAATTATAAACCTTCAGATGAGATTCATTTTTAGCCTACTGCTTTTCGCATTTTCAACAGGGATGGCCTCGGGCCAAAGCAAGGAAAATAGACCCCGGTATCGTGATAAAATCGACTTGAAAGGGCAGTGGCAGTTCGCCCTGGATCAGAACGATCAGGGGATTCGGGAGAAATGGTTCCTGAAGGAGTTGCCGGAAACAGTCCAACTCCCCGGCACCACCGATCTGAATAAGAAAGGTATCCTGAACAAGGATACCACCACTATGCATCTGAACAGGATTTACAAATACGAGGGCCCGGCCTGGTACCGCAAAAAAGTAATCATCCCGAAAGGTTTTGCCAATAAGCGGGTAGAGCTATTCCTGGAGAGAACCAAACCTTCGCAAGTCTGGATCGATGATCAATTGGTGGGCGGATCGTTTCTGCTCCAGTCGGCTCAGCGCTATGAAGTGGGGAAGTATCTTTCGCCCGGCGAACACGTCATCACCATTCGGGTAGATAATAACCTGAAGCTCACGCCCTACGGCAACGTGCACATTTATTCAGATGATACACAGACGAACTGGAATGGCATTTTGGGAGAACTTTATCTGGAAGCGGCTCCGAAAACATTCATCAGCAACCTCCAGGTATACCCTGATGTGCCGTCTAAAAGTTTCACAGCAAAGCTGGAACTGGAAAACGGCGCCGGTCTTAAAAAAGTAAGTGTCGATTTAATCCTGGAGAAGCATGCAGATGGCAAGATCACGAGGTTGAAAACGCTGAAACAAACCCGGAACGAAGATCAGGCGATCAGCATCACCTATCCTTTAGGGGAGGAAATGGACCTCTGGGACGAGTACCGGCAGCCGATCTATCATCTGACCGCCCTGATCGGGAATGGAAAAACGAAGGACGCTCGTACGGTGACTTTTGGTATGAGGGAGTTTAAAACTTCCGGCACCCAGTTTACGATTAACGGACGGAAGGTCTTTTTAAGAGGCAAGCACGAGGCCGCCGTATTTCCGCTTACCGGCTACCCGCCAATGGATGAAGAAGGTTGGTTGCGCGTATTTCGTATTGCCAAATCCTATGGGATCAACCACTATCGCTTCCACTCGTACTGCCCTTCTGAAGCTGCTTTTTCTGCTGCCGATAAGCTGGGTATCTATTTGCAGCCGGAGCTTCCTTTCTGGGGAAGTTTAGAAACCGATTCTGTTGCCCAAAGGATGCAGCAGGAGGGGATCGTTATGCTGAAAAGCTATGCGAACCACCCTTCGTTCGTCATGTTCTCGCACGGGAATGAATTGGGCGGAAAGCTGGATCGGGTACACCAGAATATTACTGCTTTGAAGAGCTATGACAGCAGGCCCTTGTATACCGCGGGTACGAATATCTGGTTGGGCTACCATTGGCCGGAGAAGGTCTCCGACTTTTTTATCGGTGGCAGAACGCCCTCCGATGGCGACACCACCTCCACACACGTGCGCCTCACCTTCGCTTACGCGGATTCAAGGGAGGGAGGAATCTTAAACACGCAAAGGCCTTCCGCCAGTGTCAACTTTGATCATTCGGTTACCAGGATGAAAGTGCCCATCATCAGTCACGAAATTGGCCAATACCAGATTTATCCGGATTACAGCGAGATCAGAAAATACACAGGTGTCTTGGAAGCAAGGAATTTGCAGGTGTTCAGGAACCGGCTGGCCAAAGCAGGAATGCTGGATCAGGCCCGAGATTTTCAAAAAGCTTCAGGTGCCTGGTCGGCTTTGTGTTATAAGGCGGAAATGGAAGCGGCGCTCCATACCCGGGGATTTGGCGGTTTTCAGCTGCTCGATTTGCAGGATTTTCCGGGGCAGGGTACGGCTTTGGTAGGAATACTGGATGCATTCATGGATAGCAAGGAAGTGATCAGTCGCGAAGACTGGCTAAAGTCCTGTAACGATGTAGTCTTGCTGCTCGACTTTCCAAAGTACTGTTACACCAATAAGGAGCGCTTTTCCGCAAAGCTTTCGGTGGCGAACTATTCTGATAAAGTAATTTTTAACCCGATTAACTGGGTAATAAAAGACAGAAGCGGACAGGTTCTTAAACAGGGGACGATTGCGGAGACCAATATGAGTGCCGGCGACCTTCATTCTATAGGGCAGATTGAGTTTTCCCTTGCGGGGATATCAACAGCAGCGCAGTTAACCGTTCACGTTTCTATTGCAAATACCAGCTATGCGAACACCTATCCGGTCTGGGTTTATCCGACTGCTGCCTCCGTCACGGGTCTAAGTGGGATTGAGGTAAGCAGTAGACTGGACAAAGGGACACTGGCAAGCTTAAGTGCAGGTGGGAAAGTACTTTTCTTCCCTCGGGCGGAGGATATGAAGCAGAAAAGTGTGAAAGGCCTGTTCCCACCCGAGTTTTGGAACTGGGGAATGTTCAAGGGAATCAGTGAGTGGGCGAAAAAGCCCGTTTCTCCCGGAACGCTGGGCATACTAACCAATCCAACCCATCCGATATTCAATGCCTTTCCAACGGATGCTCATACTAATTGGCAGTGGTTTTCTATCATAAAAGCAAGCCACTCCTTCATCCTGGATGAAACCGATAAACACTACCGGCCGATTGTCCAGATGATCGATAACCTGGAACGAAACCATAAGATGGGGCTTATCTTTGAATTTAAAGTAGGAAAAGGGAAACTCCTTGTTTGTACTGCTCCTTTAAGGGAGTTAAAAGATAAGCCGGAGGCTTTGCAATTGTACCAGTCGATTCTGAACTATATGAACTCCCCGGCCTTCGATCCGGGGTACGAAATAAGCGCAGCGCAACTGAGGAACTTGTTTTCGAAATAAAATCCGAGGTGGTTGGCTGAGCTGCCGTCCAGGTTTATTTGGAGATTCTTAGTCCCAGTCCTCGTTATTTTCTTCGGACTCGCTGTGCGGGGTTCTATCTCCCACCCAGGCACGGCTGCCCGAGATGAATTTAAGCTGAAACAGGTGCTCGAACTGAGCGGAGTTGCGGAACTTATTCGGTTCGTCGGTCGCCCATAAACCCTCCGTTGTATTCCGGTGATGTTCGAGTAATAGCAAGTGCTGCAGAAAAGCGTCGAACGCATCATCGTCCATTCTGTTCACAATCTTCATGAAGGCCTTCTTTACCTGGCCAGTTATTGCGGGTGCTGAAGCGGCAACCCCCTCAGTGCTGACGTTCAACTGTAGATGATGTATTTCCTGAGGTGCTGCCGGCACCATTTCATTGATCTTTAAAACGAGTTCTCTTACTTCCATGCCCTTAGGGTGACCAGAAGCGTGCCAGTTTAAAAAAATTCTGCTCCTGCTTTGTTCAAGCTCTTCCCAGCTTAAATAGTAGAAGCTCCATGTTTTTTTCGGGAGCCGCTTGCGTCCTAAAAAGAACAGTATTTGTCGCATACTGCCCCGTTTTATTTCTATGCTTACTATCATCTTTGTAAAGTTATTCTAACGGAGTGGAGCAGCTACCACATGAAAAAACGGGCGATCCGAAAAGCCAGATGAGTAGGATAAAACCTAAAAATTACTGTTATGTCAGACAACAAAGTTTCATTGCACCGGGTGATTGCGGCTTCGCCTGAGAAGGTATACCGCGCCTTTACCGAGGCGAACGCCATCGCTTCCTGGCTGCCACCCTACGGTTTCCTGTGTACGGTACACGAGATGAACGTTCAGGAGGGCGGCAAGTACCGCATGTCTTTCCAAAACTTTACTACGGGCAACAGCCATTCTTTTGGCGGAGAATATGTAGAAATTAAACCGAACGAGTTTTTGAAGTACACCGATCAGTTCGAAGATCCGAATATGCCCGACCTGATGACGACTTCTGTATGGTTTGAAAAAACCTCTGTAGGCACCGAGCTCAAAATTTTGCAGGAAGGGATACCGGCAGCTATTCCTGCGGAGATGTGTTACCTCGGCTGGCAGGACTCGCTGGAAAAGCTGATTAAACTGGTGGGTCCGGAAATACCGGACGCCTGATCCGGGAGCGTTCGCCACTTCGGTGCGATTACTGAAAGTACAGAAGCGGGCCGGATGGGGTTCCGGCTCGCTCTAAAAAAATTGAAAGGCCCGTTCAATTTCCCTATCTGGTACTTTAAACCTAACCTGAATTTCTATAATTCCCCCGGGCTGGTTTGAGCTGGTAATTTTAATTGATATCCTAAAAGACACCTAAACGAATACCAGGGTAGCTTGATCGTTGTTTCGCACGATGAGTATTTTTTGGAACAGATTCATGCAGAGCGGAGCATTCAATTATAATTTTGGCTCCCTGCCTATCCATCCTCTTCGGTCGTCCGACTATTTTTCGTAAAAAGCAGTATATCCGCGTGGCGCCGTTGAAAATAGCACGGTTATTGGCGGGATATAGCGTCGAAGTCGACCAAATTTTTTTATATCCCAAAAACATCGGTAGAAATGGAAGCATTAAGAGCAACAGCAGAAGGCGCAATAGCCATTCAGGCAAAACAAGTAAAAGCGTTTGGTACAGAAGCGGCAGAAGCGTCGCTGCAGCAGCTAAGCATTCAACGAAGAAATCCATCGGCTCATGATGTGGAGATCGAGATCTTGTATTGTGGTGTTTGCCATTCGGACCTTCATACAGCCAGGAATGAGTGGCACAGCACCGTTTATCCCTGCGTACCCGGTCATGAGATTGTAGGTAAGGTGCGCAGCGTAGGCGATCAGGTAAGCAAATTCAAGGTAGGAGATACTGCTGCGGTAGGTTGTATGGTCGACAGCTGTCGCGAGTGCGAGTACTGCCGGGAGGGACTGGAGCAATATTGTGAACAGGGGAACATCGGCACCTATAATTCTCCCGATCAGCATCTGGGCACTCAAACCTTCGGCGGCTACTCCGAAAGCATTGTAGTGAACGAAAACTACGTGTTACGCGTGCCCGAGCACCTGGATCTGGCCGCTACAGCGCCGCTGTTGTGCGCGGGCATCACTACTTATTCACCTTTGAGGCATTGGAATGTAGGTCCCGGCAAAAAAGTAGGGATTGTGGGTATTGGGGGACTGGGACATATGGCAGTGAAGATCGCCAAAGCGATGGGGGCAGAGGTGATCGTATTTACTACTTCGGCCTCGAAGGTGGAAGATGCCAAACGCCTCGGCGCAGATGACGTGGTGCTGTCGAAAGACGAGACCCAGATGCAACGGTACCACGGGAAACTGCATTTCGTGCTCGATGCCGTCTCTGCCAATCACGACATCAACGCTTACCTGGCGCTCCTGAAGGTAGACGGTTCCCTGGCACTGGTCGGTGCGCCCGAGCATCCGCTGCCGGTCGCGGCCTTCAGCCTTATTCCCTACAGAAGAAGTTTTGCAGGCAGTATGATCGGTGGAATCGCGGAGACCCAGGAAATGCTCGACTTCTGCGGAAAACATAACCTGGTATCCGACGTCGAAATGATCAATATTGACCAGATCAATGAAGCATATGAAAGGCTACTGAAAGGCGATGTGAAGTATCGCTTTGTGATCGACATGGCTTCGCTGAAGAACAGATAGATCGCTGTTAGTGGAAGTACGGGGGCAAGGTCGACTTGCCCTTTTTCTATTGTTAACTGGAAAATGGTAATTGCCCCAGATCCTGAAACATCTGCAGTTGATATTCTTTTTTTAGGAAGGTTTTTGTCTTTTTTTGCCTGCATTTTCTCGAAATAATCATCTTTTGCCATTAACAATTTCTAAAAGCTTGTTCAAGAAGCGATGCGAAATTCAAAATTGCTCTTTTACCGGTCTTGCGAATTTGAAATATCTTGTTTAGCGCGCCTTAACAAACTGCTAAAACTGCTATATCCCATTGACGCAGAGGGATTCCGGTTTTAATTTTAAAGAAAAAAAGAAAATGCAAAAATCGGATATACGTTTATTCTTTTACACCTCTGACCTCATGAGGATTAGCGGGAAATGCGAAAGGTCCTGCCGAAGGACCATGAAAAAGATGCGGGATTTCTTTCAGTTAGAAAGCTACCAGGAACTCACCCTGTACCAGGTGAGCGAGTTTCTGAAGATTCCTGCCGAACACATCTCTCCCTACCTGAAGGCTTAGCAGTTTTTTGCTGCCTTGCAGTCAAGAGAGGCTGTAGTCGAAAAGATCTGCCTTTTTTTTGTCCTACTATTTTTAGGGGCTATTGCGAGCCGTGAGGCGAAGCAGGAGTCCCTTTTTTCTTTCTACACCAGTCATTCACTGCAGGCTAGTAGTGAAATTTTTGTCAGCTTGGCCAGGCTGGTAAAACGGCTTCAGCCAGACTTGATTGTTCTCCCTTTTTACTCCATTGCAGACAAAGCCCTTCGGACGGAGGACCGACGGCAGACCGACGGTTCACCGACGGAGAATACTTCTGACTATTTCAGGTAAGAAGCCGGCAAAACCGGCAGTTTAAGTCATTTTTAAGCTCCTTTTGGTTTTTTGAGGTAAAATAAGGCATTGTCAACCAGGTTGTTATAAGAATTCGGTTTCGGGGTGTATGCTTGTTCCAAGCATTTCAATACCGGTATTTCATGAATGCGAAACAGAGTGTTCAATTTAAATTTTTAAAAACATGAAATTAGAAAACAACGACTTAGTTAAGGGTGCAAGCGGCCGTATCGGGGACATGCTGGTATTTAGACAGCAGGCAGGAAGAACCATTATAGCGAAGCGCCCGAGGAAGCGCGAAACACCGCGTTCAGACGGACAGATCGTAGCCAATGAACGCTTCGCCGAAGCGGTGCAATATGCCCGTGGCATAGTGCAGGATGAGGCAAGGAAAGCCATTTATCAGCAGAAGACTCGTCGGGGCATCTCCGCTTACAATTTAGCATTGTCCGACTATTGCAAAGCGCCACAAATTAAAAAGGTTGATCTGAGCCAGTACAGCGGTGCCAAAGGCAGTCTCATCACCATCCGCGCTACCGACGACTTCCTGGTGAAAGCTGTTCGTGTAGAGATCCTGGATAGTACGATGCAGCGCCAGGAGGAGGGCGAAGCCATCCTCGCTGCCAACAACCTTGACTGGGTGTATACCGGCAAGTTGCTCAATCCTGCGCCTGCTAGCAGCACCATCAGGGTCAGCGCTTCGGATCTTCCCGGAAATATAACCACTCAGGATTATTCCCTTATGGATTAAACTTCATCGGAAGTTCAATAAGCTAAAATTTGAAGGCTGCCCGGAACCCGGGCGGCCTTTTTTGTGTTAAGCCGGAATTTGGTAATCAGACCCTCGCAGAGAAAGTATCTTGTTTTAAGAGGATGAATTTCGTATATCCCCGATATAGGAGGGATAAACGAAATTGATGAATGAAGAAATGTAGAATCAAGCCATTCGACGGCTCTTAGGAATTGCAGCGGAAGGAATAGAAATACGAGTCAAATTCTTAAGAGGGGAATAGGCGGACGGAAGGATAGACCAATAAAGCAAGTTCCGTAATTTCTAAAAGCGTTAATTGGAACCGTTGATTGGTTTTGGCCCCATGCAGTAAAGAGATGATATGACCGCTTAATTCTAGGCTGAGCTGTGTCGGGGGCACATAGCCGGGCAGTCCCATTTTACTTTTTGATCCTGCCTTAAAAAGTGCTAACTATGTGTAATGGTACCTGACTTTCAGCTAAAAGAAGAGACTTTTGAAGAAGGAAAGAAAAAGTTCAGGTAAATGGGAAATAAACGAAGTTCGTTTATCCAGGTGTTATGGGCAAATGTATAAGTCCGACAGGACGCCTATGACCGAAGCTTATTGACAAGGATTATGTGGAAAGACGACAGCATCTTATATAATTATTCAGAGGAGACCCCCTGCGCTCATATTTTTCAAGCTTTTTGCGATGAACTAGGCCTATACTATGAAGCTAAAGGTTGCAAATACACCCCATCAAAATCTAAGATTACTTATCAAGATGAAAACATTAAGTTAGTTATTGGATTTAGTTCTAGCCGGACCAATACCCCTGGCGAGCATGTTGCCGTAGCCTTTGGAGTAAGTCTTCACTTTTTGGAATTCGATAAAATGAGAAAGAAGCGAGGAGAAAAAGTTCATCATGGTGTTATTGGGGATATGACCCTTTTATCAAAAAGACTTGAGGGGGCACCCTGGGGTACAATAATAATTGAGAACGTGTTTGGAGATAGAATTGAAAGAGTCGAGAAAGATTCTGAAGCTGAGTTTAGGTACAATAATTACTTTAACGTTTATGGTATTGATGTAGAAAAATTTAAAAAAGTTATAAGCTTTCTTGACTCCCACATTTTTGTTTGGATTAAGCACATCTTGGAAGAAAATAAGGTCAAAGAGCTTATACAAACCACGGGTGCTTGGGGCAGATGGTCGATTAATAACGACAACTTCAAAGAATTTCTAACACTCAAATACCCCAATTTAGTCTTTGACGAACTAATAAGAAACGATATAGAGGTGCAGCCCCCTTCTGCATAAAGAACATCAGCCCATAACATCGGGTCCTATGTAAAGCAGTTTTTATAGAACGAGTGTTAATCGCAAAAGGTTTTTATAACGTTTTATTAATGGTTGACCTTTGGTCTACCGTTAATAAA
>NZ_JAFEWD010000009.1 GCF_017355855.1 Pedobacter sp. SYSU D00535
CCTGTAATTAAAAAAAACCATGACCAGGCGCCTTATCGGACTTTTATCGATTAGCCTAATAAGCAGCTGTACCTCCAAAAGTACCGACTCGACAGACCTAACATCACTTGATAGCACGAAAAAGTATTTAAATGGAGTGTGGTGCCAGAATAGCGAAATCACGACCAGTGAATATCAGTTCATCAAAGACTTTAGAGGGCTAAGAATTAATGGGACTAAGCAAAACGACGGGAGTATAATGACCGAGTCGAACCCGGAGACTTTTGAACTATTAAAGAAAAGCGACAATGTCGTGATTAAGCTGACATCAATAGCAGGACAGACAATTGGGACTATTGAATTCTTGTCAAAAGACAAAGTTATAATCGACGGAATAGAGTACTATAAGATTAACTACAGGTAACATCGCGTTTAAGTTATGCCCGGGCGAAGTGGTTCTGAAAGTTTCTGCCTTTTAACTACTTTAGTGCTGGGCGACAGGTGACTGCCAATAATCGGGCACAACTTAAACCCTTAACCGTTACCTGCAACTACAAACGACATGCAACTCCTTCAGAAGCAACACGACCATCTGACTAATAAATCGAAGGAGGAGATTATTACGGCTCTATTACAGAAGAGGAAAGCTCAAAAGGCGGACAATAGCCTTTTCAAGTGGGACTTAGTCGATTATGGAAGCTTTAAGATAAAAGGAGACCGAATTGAGGTTGAAAGAACGCCGTCTGTTCTTAACCCTTTCAAAAGTATTGGAATTATTTACTACGACCTGTTTGAGGATGAAAATGGAACAAAAATTAAATGCACCATTGAACCTATCAATAAATATACTCTGCTCTTAGGTTCTTGCTTGTTTTCATTTTTTCTGCTGCTGTTTTCTGCGTTTATCCTCATTTCACTGAGGAATGAAATTTCAAAAGCGATAATTATAGTAGTTATAGCATGGACTGTAGTGGCCGGCTCTTCATATATTTCGCTCCGGTTTTCGAGAAATGGATTAGAGGAATATTCAAGAACTATATTGAATGACCTCGGGATTAAAAGTAGCAGCAGGTAACACAGGCTCTGTTGCAATTGCGGGTGACGTGGGTTATGCTATTTCACAGCTTTCTACTACTTTAGTGCTGGCTTGAAAGTGACGTGCAATTTATGCCGCAACTGCAACAAGCCTTAACCGTTATGCCCAATTGTAAAAACAAGACATGCTCAACGACCAGACCGAGATAAAATTTTTCGAGCTATTAAATCGAGACTTATCAATCAAGGACTTTAAGGAGTGGATTTACAAGAATGAATCAAGACTTGAAACGGAGTTAACAGCTGATTTATATTCCGACCTAATATCTCTTGACTATAATCATAAAGATTCGCTCTATGAACTTGAAAAGAAGATAATACCTTACTTAGATTCTCAGAAGTTTAATATCTGGAGGACAAGAATGCTATTATTCAAAATAGTTAATAATGAAATTGATTTAGTACTTGCCACGAGAAAGCTTAGAAACTTGTATAACTCTACAGAAGAGGAACTATTACCCATAAAACTGGGACTCGGATATGAAAGTGTTTTAGACGACCTTCTTATCCCATCGGAATACGACCAGTGGAATAAGGAAGAACTCGAATTAAAGCTAAAGAAGCTTGACTACTATAAAATGGACTTCCTAAGAGATGCACAATCAGCATTAAGAGACTTGGAGGACAAATAAAAACAACTGGGGCATAACACCAGCTAAAAGTTATGCCGGCGGAACTGCTGTTCGCAGTTTTCTGCTTTTTAGTTACTTTAGTGCAGGCAGAGGCGGAAGTGATTTCTATTCCGGCACAACTCTTAGCCACGGCCGTTAGCGGTAATAGCACAAGACCAACAACCATTCCGACTGACACATGGCAACTGAATCCGAAGAAACCATCGACATAAGATTACAACTAAGTAGCTTGAGAGCACTATGGGGAGAGATTACTCCTGTTTTACGTTCCGTTTCTGTAGAGGTCCAGGGTAACGAACTTCGTTGGCAATGTATTTTTGACGAGAAAGCGACTGAGGACGACTTCGAACTAATGAAAATGGCAGCTGCCGAAGTAATTGGCGACTTTCCCCAACTTCTGCTTAAAGAAATAATAAAGACGACATCAATAACAAATAATATGACTCACCTAAAAAATTTGATTTACTTGAGACACGAGGCAAACTACTATAAATAGCTACTACCGCTAACACTATGTCCTATGTAAAGCAGTTTTTATAGAACGAGTGTTAATCGCAAAAGGTTTTTATAACGTTTTATTAATGGTTGACCTTTGGTCTACCGTTAATAAAACGGAATCCGTTAAGATTTACTAATCATTAAGCTCCTACTCCTATGTGTAGTATAGCAAAGGCTATCTACCAGCACCCGTTAGGTTCAATGAATAAAAAGGCGGCTACCTGCTTTAAAATGTGACAGAATCAGCATTCTTCACCCACGATGTTTTGTAGTCTGCCTTCACTTTTTTGAGCTTTAATAACTATGGTTAAGCAGCCTTAGAAAAATTAATTTTATAGGGCTGTTCATTTTTTATAACTGAGAGCATTCTGTTGAGAAGCTTTCGGGCTATTTTGATGATAATTCCTTTGGCGTTCTTACCTGCATGAGTACGATAATAGGCCAGCATCTGTGGATCTTTCCTCAAAGCAATCCAGGCGCTTTCTACAATATAGCTTCTTAATAAGGGCCTGCAACGCGGTGTTACGCCAAATACATTCTCCTTTCCTCCCGAATTTTTAATGCAGGGAACTAGGCCGATAAATGATGCAAACTGACTCTCATTATTAAACCGTCTCAGGTCGCCCAGTTCGGCAAGGATGGCTGCAGCCAGAAAACCTCCCACTCCGGGAATGCTTTTTAAGAGATAATAATCCTTTTTATGATGCTTCCGGCAGTACGCCCGAAGCTGATTTGAAAGCTGTAAATACTCTTGGTGGATGTATCCGAACATCCGCAATTTACTCTCCATGCAGAGTTTACCTGTCTGGTAAGGCCAGCTAAGGTCTGCAATCCATTTTAAAAAGTCCTTACTCCAGTTCGGATTATCATACTGCTCGGGTACTTTGATACCAGAATACAATAGAAGACTTTTTATGGCCGATTTTGCGTCCCTTAGCTGGCGGGTAAGGCGGGCACGCTGGCGCAAGAGTGATTTCAAAAAATCCTGATCTTCGGTAGGAATATAAATCCCTCTGAGCTGTCCGGCTTGCAATTGTTTGGCTAAATTCCGGCAATCAATTTTATCCGTTTTCTGAAAGCTTTGTTTGTTCATGCGTGGAATATCGGCGGGATTGACCACCAGAACTTCCCATCCCAGATTTAAAAAGTAACGAGAAGCGGAAAAGCCACAGCAGCTTGATTCATAAACCAGAGATACCTGGTAGCCTGCAAAATTCGCTTCGACGTAATGGCTAAGCGTTTCCGGCTCTGCAGGCATAGTAACCGTTTTGTGTTCGCTAATATCTGTTCGAAAATGTGCTGACCAACTTTTCTTGTGAATATCTAAACCAATGAATAGCTTTGGTAAAGCAGTAAGTTTTGTGTCCATGATTTCGCAGTTTATGGTTACTTAAATTTACTGCTTTTACATGGATGCTTTAAATTATGCCC
>NZ_JAFEWD010000010.1 GCF_017355855.1 Pedobacter sp. SYSU D00535
CAACTTTTCTTGTGAATATCTAAACCAATGAATAGCTTTGGTAAAGCAGTAAGTTTTGTGTCCATGATTTCGCAGTTTATGGTTACTTAAATTTACTGCTTTTACATGGATGCTTTAAATTATGCCCGGGCGACGTGAATCAGTTCTTTTCTACTTTTTAATTACTTTAGTGCTGAGCGACAGGATACTTTCTTTAAATCGGGCACAACTTAAACCCTTAACCGTTATAGGCAAGCCTAATGAACACCATACTCCAAATCGAATTATAAAATTTCATAAATAATGAACGGTATAATATTAGACAAAATGCAAGAAAACGGAGGGACTTGCTATTTGACCAAAATAACTCTCTCTGATTTTGTCACTTCTCTGTCTTTGGGTTACCAGGACTATGAAGTTCAAAGGGAAATTGTTACTAACACCTATTTAGATAGTTTAATTGACACAGTACTTCAACAAAAGCACATTCCGCCAATTGTATTAGTAATCGATGCTGGAAATTTCACAATTCAGAATGAAAATATAACAATAACTGAGTTTAAAATTCTCGATGGGCTTCAAAGAACATATCGCTTAAAGCTAATTTGGGATTCTATTCAATTTTTCAATGCCCAAGTTTTAATATCGGACGAAATACTTGAGCTAAAAAGGATACAGTTATCAAGGCGCTATTCTGAACAACTTGAAAAAATAAATTCAAATTCAAAAATTTTAGAAGCAATAATTAAGTTTTACAAAGAAAAGTCAACATCGCAACAAAAAGTTGCCGTTGAAAACTGCTTTAATAACTATCAATGGTTTGAAATATGGTCTAACCTAACACCTCAGCAGGAAGTGAATAAGATGCTAGTTCTAAATGCTGGCCATAAACCCGTAAAGACGCAACACCAACTTGAACTTTTATTTTTGAATCTGATTCCTATAATCAAAAAATCAGGGCTTGATTCATTTGAGTTGATAAGAGAAAAAGATTCTAACTCAACAGTATTTAGCAAGAATAGAAAAAAGGGGCAGTTTCATTTTTCTCATCTTATTACCGCAATTCTTTCTTTAAATGAAGGCAGACCAATAACTGCAAATGTCAATTTGGTTCATAAAACTCAATCGTCAGATTTTGATATTGAACAGTTTGACAACTACTTTAACTATGAGGTCCTACACAAGTTCATTGAAATACTTTTAAAATTAGACACTTCCATTGAAAAACAGTTTGGTGAACTAGGTACAAAATGGATGGGCCGAGAAGTATCCTTAGTTGGAATGTTTGCTGCCCTAGGCAAATTCAGAAATAAAGAATCTCATTCTACATTGACAATGTTAGAAAAGTTGGACGAAATCATTGTAAAAAACCCTGCTTCGCTTAATTTGACGGAATATGAAGTAGTTCGTAATAGCCTTGACCTAAGTAAAATAAATATCGGAACCGTAAACAAGAGCGCAATTTACAATGGAATATATGCACTGCTTCTAAACAATGAGCAAATAATCATATGGTCTAACCACTTTAAAGGTCAAACCGTATGAGAAAAATTGATATAATATACCCTAATCTAATCGCTCTCTTAAATAATCTCACAATAGACGGTGCCTCTTTTGCGGCGTTTCATGATGCCTTGGATGAAGAAGGCCAAAATAAATTGATAGATATCTCTGAAAAAATCGCTACGGAGAAAAGAGAAATCACGAAAACTCAGTTGAGAAGGGAATTCTATCCTGATTTTACAAATTTACTAGACTTCCTTACCGAGTATAATGACAGTTTTAGCACTTTCCCAAATTTCAGGAAGACTGAAATAGTGGCAATTATCAGTATCATCCAAAAGTTGACAACTGAATTTGGAGGAACGGACACATTAAATTTAGAGGAAGAGGTAGCAGTAGAGGATTTCGAAATTGTTGAAATGAATGAGGATATTGTTCAAGATAACTTTTTACATTTTGACACAATAGACATGACGCATTCATTATTTCTGTTCAATATCAATAAAAGCACCGAGTTCAAAAATTATATTGATTCAATATCAAGTGGTGTTCATATACTGTATCATCTTTTGTCGAAATTAGGGTCAGCTGCAGCTCCTTTAAATGCTCCAAAATATGTTTTAGTAAAGTCAACATTTTCCGCAAAGCCAAAGATCGTATGGGCAACATTGTGTCTTCACATAATAAAAAATGGCGAAATTATTCATAATTCTTATGAATATCTATCACCGCCAGCCATACCAGCCACCTATATAATTTCTTTAGGAAAGAACTATCAACAATTTTCAGATTCACTCGGTATCATAAGCGAGTATAACTACCAAAAGGATATTTTGGACAAATACTTAAGAATATATCATGTTTTTGAAAATTTCATGTACAAATCGCCTCTAGTTAAACTTGAAAGAGATTCATCGGGAGAAGTATTCTCAATACGGGATTTTAAGCGGATGTATGATAGGATTAACGATTCAGAAATAAATATGCTAAAGAAGCTTTTCGAAACCGTTTTAGCTTTGGAGCATACTCCTGGACAAACATTCAATGTAAAAATATTAAACAGATGGACGGGGTTAATTCCAGGCTCATTTGTTGACACGGTAAAAGTTAATTATCTAATTGATGTTTTAAATATTAAGACTGGAAAAGGAAATACAATATTACATGGTGATATAACAGCAGACACTCTTCCTCATTTCTTTGCTAAGCTAGTTTATGCTTTCAGAAATTCAATGGTTCATAATAGAGAAACCGAATTTCATTTGACACATCAAACTTTATTGAATCATCATGTAATTGGAAATGCGGCTTTGATAGTTTTAGAAAATTTCCTTCTTCCAATTTTAGAAGACATTGTTTTTTATTTAATTATCAATGAAAATACAATTGTTTGGTACGACAATGCAATTTTGAAGCTATGGGACAAAGACTAAAAGGCCTGCCTATAACAGGCGTTTGGCGCAATGGCGGTTGAAGTGGTTAAATAAACATTCTACCACTAATCAACCTTTGTGGTGTATTGACAGTTATGTACTTTGAAATTCGCCACTGCGCCAAGCGCCAAACCGTTAGGCGGCATTTTAAGATACTTCGCCAACTAAGCCAGCATGGCTATAAAATTTTTTTTACACTTTTTCAGGCTCTTAAATAAATTTGAACAAAAACTGTAATGGACAGTATCAAAGACCTCATCTATTTTGATTATGATAAAGCAAAGTCGTTAAACAGCCAGTTAGCTGGTGGGATAATCAGTGAACTAACTAGGGCGATCGAAAACGAAGGAGGAATGTCATCAGAGCTAGGCTTCGATATAAAAGTGCTGAAATCGAAGGTTGCTGGCGCTAACAAAGAGCGAACAATACGAACTGAAACCATTGAAATATATCACGAGCTTCTTAATCAAGTTGAACATACTCTTTTTGGAAAAAAGATTCTAACCGATTTAAACGCTAGCTTCGAAAAGGGAGATAGATCCTTTAATGAATTTCTGGAAGAGGTGCCTAGCTACACTTACGTTAAAGCAACAGGGTGGAGTACCTTCGAGGATTTCGAGCGATTTAAACGAATAATGAATAACTTCAACGATATTCAACGATTAATATTCGCCTCTGGCTTAGAAACGAATCCAGAAGTTAAACAAATCAAAGACCAGATCAATGAAATTAAAAAAGGACTTAAGGCAAACTCGCATGCGAACCATAAGGAACTACTAAAGCTGAAAGCAATTGAGAAGAATTTTGACAAGGCTTTAGAACAAGAATCAAACGCTTCGTTTTTAGATGAAACTTTTATAGAAAGAGTAGAGATCTTCCTTAACACGTTTTCGCCAAATCGGTTAAATTTTCGCTTAGCCCCTTTCGACGTATTTAATGACTTTCAGATTTTGGCCAGTTTAAAAAGTGAACATCTTGTTAATGGCAATTTTGAAAACGTTATTTATACATATGGAAGTAGGCCAAATATTAAGCTTTCAATTCTTGGAATAATAACTTCATGCCCACAGAAAGATGATGTCCGAGTGGACCTAAATGATGAATATCTCGGATATTCGGATGATGAGTTAAAAGAAGAGGCAAGGTTTGAAAAGGCGTTTAGACACGTTTTTTCTACCTTCGAGAATTTCGAAAAGTTCTTTTTTGTCCCTAGCTATCCTAAGATTGCGGTTAGCCCACTTGCTATTTATAGGGAAATACAAGTTCCATAGTAAAAACGCCGCATAATAAAGTATTTGAATTATCCGGGTTGGATCTGTAGTATTAAGTGATGTGCTTTTAAATACCTTTGTGCTGGTACAAAGTGACGAGCTATCAATCCCGCACAATACAAATACAAACCGACAGGTGAAACAATAAAAACTCACCATATTCTCTATGACCGACTGGACTCCAATACCCTTAACTGAATTGTACGACCACATCAATAAAACCGAGAATGAGCTAAACGGGGAATTGTTGAACTTTTGGAATCTCATTAAAGTTGAGCCGAAAAAGTGGAGCGAGAAAGAATATGGTAACGAAGGCGGCGGTTTTTGGGTGGTGGCAATTTGTGGAGTCCGAGTTATCTGGTTTAATGACATCGAAGAAGGGTTTAACATATCGACCTATACGACTTTTGGTGAGCTTGACGAATATTACAGCAACCAGGACGAACTTTCGGTTGCTGTTTTACGACTTTTTGAAATCTGCTACAGCTCAAATCCTTAACCGTTAGCGGTAACCACAAAACCCTCAGAAATCAAAAATGAAATCTCGCTCTAACTTCATGACTGTTGTAATATTATAATATTCATAGTTGGAGTGGTTTATGTTAATGTGGGGAAATACTCGTATGAGAAACGACTGTTAGGGACTAAAATAGATGCCTTGATAACAAAAGTAGAATATCGTAATCGAGGAGGATTTGAATATCATTTACGATTCTACTTCATCGTTTGGCTGCGACTATTTTAACATGAGTAGAGATACAGCAGAACTAGTTGTGGGCGACTCGATATCAAAATCGCCGAATAGTCTTGAGCTGAAAGTTTATAGGAAAGATTCAGGAAACCGCTTTAAATACCTGGCTACTTTTAGCGGAGAACGTTAGGCAAAGAAAGGCGGTCGCTAACAACACCTTTGCAAAAATGGCGGGTGACGTTCTTCTCGCAAATTTTCTACATTTAACTAAGCTTTGTGCCAGGTGATAATGAAGTGCTTTTTGTCCGCTGTAAGCTTCCCAAAAAAATAACTTATTAATGAAAAAGACCAATGAAGATAAACCCTTAGTTCAATTCTCGAATGAAGCATGGAGAAGCTAGAAATATACCATCCTGACAAGTATTACCTAAGTCGCACACGTATCATATATTCAGCACTGGCACTTTTGCTGTTTGTAGGCTTTGTTCTTCACCTGTTTGGCTTTGACCACAACACCGCTATTTTTGATACGGTAATTTCTCTGGCCCTCTGTTGCTATATAGCCGGGATAGTATTGAAGTTCATTTCTATGGGCAAGTACAAGCCTCTTTATGGGAAATTAGATGGAGAAATAATTTTTGAAAAAGACAGCATTAGAATTCAGGGAGAAATAATCTCGATTGATCGGATTGAAAAAATTGAATTTGAAGGAGGAGATTGGCTCGGCCTTTATGAAGATGATCGGTTTTCTTTTGAGAATAGCCTTTCAAACGGCACAAGAAATTGGCTAAAAGTCTATTTAAATGATTCGCCAGACAGAAGAATTAGATTTCAAAAATATGAAGCTTGTCATCTTGTACGATTTAAAGAGGTGCTGTTAGCGTACTATGTCAAAGAGAAGATTGGTTATTTGCAAATGGTTGATCTCTTAGGTCTAACCACTCCCGAGGAATGGAATAATCTAAAAAGTTTGAAAAAAGGAACGCTTACTAATAATAGTTAAAGCATCGGCTTAGCCCTAGAAAAGCCATTTTTCCCTTCTGGTTACCATCCCAGAAATTGATATATGAAGACAGTTCAAGAAATTTTCAGTGTCACAGATTACCGCCCCTGGCCGCTGCCAGTGGAAGAGTGGACGTACTATCAGGAATGGAATCGCGCCCTGTTTTTGCATTGGGAGGTACCTGCCGAACAGCTGCGACCATTAGTGCCGCCTCAACTTGAGCTCGATACTTTCAACGGCGCCACATGGGTTTCCTTAGTGGCCTTCACCATGGAACAGATCAGACCGAAAGGTTTCCCTGCTGTCGGCTTGATCTCCAACTTTGATGAGATCAACCTCAGAACCTATGTCCAGTGGGGAGAAAAACCTGGCGTCTACTTTTTAAGTATAGAAGCAGGCAAGCTCCTCTCCGCCTACACGGCTCGGGTGTTGTCCGGACTTCCCTATGAGCCTGTCTCTATCCGGCGCCGGAGCGGAGTCGTTCAACGCTATACATCAGTCAATAGAAAGCGAGATTTCCAATTGGATGCCTCATTTCGAATTGGCAGCAAAGAAATAGGGAAGTCCGCCCTGGACCTGTTCCTCACCGAGAAATATTGCCTGTACATGGATAATTCAGGGCGCCTTTTCCGCTATGAAATCCATCACAAGCCATGGAGCCTGTACCAGGTGGAGCAACTCGACTTAAAGGTTGCCTACCGGATGGGAGGAATAACGTTGGTAGGAAAGCCCGATGTGATTCACTACTCAGACGGAGTGAAAGTGATTGCCTGGAATAAGCTGCGGGTAGACAGCTGACCGGAGTGCACCGCCCAGGGAAGCTTAGCAGGGAACATGACCGTCGTTCTGATGAAGCAGATATGAAAATGGTGAAGCTACACTAACAATCTGCTTGCCCTCGGTACCTATTCCGCGGTGATCAGGCTGCAAGTCCAGCGTCCATCGGGGATAGTTGGAAAAACAAGGTAATACCTGTTGTCGTAGCCCTGAATCGGCGTCGCCTGGCCTCCGTTAAAATACCCTTGCCTAAAAGAGATTACGCCGGAAGCATCGACACTGAATGTACCGGTACTGGCCTTGCTGAATCCGTTGTAAGCGTAAGTGCCATTTTTATTTAGCTGAAATGAACCTTTGGGAATGTAAGTATAGCTGCCATCTGAGTATTTCGATGCGGTGCATCCGTATTTTCCAAACCGAACTGAAGCTTGGGCGCTAGCTGCTTCTCTAGGTTTACCCTTTTGATCCGCTATCCGAATTCTTGAAGCGGGCACGGTTTCATCCCAGGAAGCGGCATATCCCTCGTAATGGATCTTGTAATGGTTTCCCTGCACTTCGAGAATGCGGGCCTTATACCACTTGCCTTTCCATTCCACCTCCACGAGTTGTTTAGGCTCAAATCTTTGTTGGGCGAAGGCGGGATAAGTAAGCAGGATGTAAACAATAAATTTAAAAAGGGCTAATCTCATGATGAAACAATTGTTAGGGGACAGCAGCAATCTGATGAAATGAAGTTGTTAGTCCGCTTCAACAAAGATATAGTTTAAGGGAAATTTTCCTAGCGGTTTTGCACTTCTGGCCTTGCATCCAGTACCCTCTCTGCTCTCTTTACAAGAAAGCCGTAGAGTCCCGTTTAACTCTAGGGATAAGGGCTATAAACAGGGTCGGCGCTGTTTACGCCCTTGTTGTTTAAGTGGGGCTACCCGGGGAGTTGCTACTGGTTCATTGTCTAATTTCCCAGCACGTCAAAATATAAGCCGTTCTTCAACCCGGTATAGCTGGTCTCAACTGACTTGTCCGAAAGTTTCATTCTTCTGATTTCACCATCATTCTTACTGGTCATCCAGTAGAGATAGTTTTTCTGCTGATCAAGCTCCATGTCGAGGATCAATACCGGAAGTGCGTTAGATCCGATCATCATCATCGGCTCCTGGAAAAGCTTGTCCAGAGACCCGGAACCGTCCATATTACCCTGCATGATGATGCCGCTCTCTTCCTGTGCAGCGGAGGAATTAGTGTCGCCATCGAAAGTGTTGATATAGATCTTTTTATTGTTCGTGTCCAACGCAATGTTCCAGCAATATAGCAGGCCATCCGACTGGTCAAAAAGCACCTGGGGAGTTTGCTGGCCGCTCAGGCTTCCCTGCATGATCTTTGCCGAGCCATTATTTACGCCGCTATCCTTTATGATGCCCATCGCCCAATAGATCTTTCCACCTGCTCTATCTATTTTTACGTCGGATATAGCTGCGTCTGTATTGATGCTGTAGAGGAGGCTTGCCGTCGTCTGCGAGGTTCCCGGAGTGAGCTTATAAATTTCCGCTTTTCTTACATGTGGCCCTTCTGCTGAATTAAGCGGCCGGTCATCACTTAAAGAGTTGGTGAGATAGAGAGCATTCGCTTCTACATCCAGGTATAAGTCCAAAAAGAAATTCGTTTTGTAGTCTTTGCTGAAAACTACTTCCATTGGCCCTTTTCCATCTAAAGGAGCCCTCACTACATCTAAAGCACTGGTCAGTGAATTGGAGCCATTTATCCAATAAACGTAATTTCTGATGGTATCGACGGCTATACCCCATGGAATTCTGACGCCTTCGCCTGTATTATAGAGCACCTCAATGCCGGTTTTGCCGTCGGCGCTGGTCGTTCCCTTCATGATAGCGCCACCATCGCTGCCTTCGTTCACAGTCCAGTAAACGGTTCGGGGGACAGCAGCACCCTCTTCTTTGGCAGGTTGTTCTTTCTTACAGGCAAATAGAAACAGACAAGCAACAAGGAGAGCTACTTGTCGAACGGATCTAGGATAGTTCATGCAATAATTGTGATGATTGATTTAAATTGTCCGAATATACAAATCTTATTTCAGCTACTATCAGTCAGCCCGGCGCCTATAGGTCAAGACTTAATTGACGGTTAAATTTTCTACCTTCGCCCTTGAGTTATGACCCTAAAAAAACTGCATTACACCTCCGGCCTGCTATTAACCCTTTTCATTGGAATCCATCTATTCAATCACCTCTGTAGCCTTGGAGGAATCGAAAGTCATATTGCTGTGATGAAAACATTACGACCTTTTTATCGCAATATACTGGTGGAGTCTTTGGTGCTGGCAGCAGTCGTGCTCCAAATTCTTTCCGGGCTTAAACTATTCATTGGTACCCGGTCGGCGGCATCACGGGCTGAAAAGCTGCAGCGTTGGACCGGGCTATACATGGCCATTTTCGTTGTTATTCATGTTAGTTCCGTTTTGGTAGGGCGCTTCGTTTTACATCTGGACACGAATTTCTACTATGGTACTGCCGGGCTCAATACCTTTCCGTTCAGCCTGTTTTTTGTTCCCTATTACGGTCTGGCCAGCTTGTCTTTTTTCGGGCACCTGGCCGCTATTCATCGTCAGAAAATGCAATATTCCTTTTTAGGATGGACACCTGGGAAACAAGCAATAGCCATTTTAACGCTCGGTTTTCTGCTAACGGCGGCTATGTTCTATGGACTAACTAACCGCTTCCGCGGAGTGAGTGTACCGGCAGCATACCATGTGCTTATCGGGAAGTAGGTGTGGGGAGTCCGCCGGTCTACAAACGAGAAACAACAAGCGAATAGGAGGGCACTCCCAAACCTAATCCGCTTTTCCTCTCAGAGCGTTACCTGTCAGATTTGACTATAAATATCAGGCAGCAAACTATTAATATAGCTCTCAATATTCATATAGCCACTGGCAGCAATACTCGCAGCGTCGGAGGGGTTAGCAGGGTTCAAACCATTTTTACGTTCCCAATCGTCGGGCATACCGTCTTTGTCGCTATCCTTTGGAAGCTTTCCCTGTTTCAACTCGGGCCAGCCACCAGCTTGTTCCACCCGGTCGATCAGTCCGTTCTTACTCGAGGAATATTTTCCTGTCCGGATCTGTTCCAGGATGCGTTTTTCCTGACTGTCGCGCTGAGGATAATAGCCCGCATACTTCAGCACCAGCTCGTAAGCTTCGCGGGCCGATTGGGTAGTCACAGGAGCCACTTCAAAAGCTTGTTTACGAAGGTTTTTTTCAGGAGTCGTTCCTTCCTCGAAATCTATGCCGCCAGCGCGGTTGTTGGCAGAGATTTCAGGATATCCTTCAACATAATTTCCCTCCACATACCATAAACCGGAAAAGCCTAGCTTCTCCGCATTATCGATACGTGCGATCCGCCTTTTTACATCTTCATTGGTAGCCGGCCCTGGTTTATAATAGTTGTTTACCAAGTTGATGGATAGCGGCTTTCCGTCGCAGGAACGGTGTCCCCAGTTGGAGATCACACAATTGCGGAAGTCGAGCAGCACAGTAGGAGCCTGGTTATTACCCGCTATACTTGGATTTCTTGCTGCACCGTTAGCAAGGAGGTTGTGGTGGAAAGAAGATTTATAGCCACCGATAGATCCCGAATAGCCGTGCGCTCCTTTTTCATGAATCGAATGATTGAGAGGTTCGCTCATCATACACCATTGCACGCTGATCATCCTGGCTCCGTGCCAGGTGTTGATCCCTTCATCAACCGACCAGCTGAACACACAGTGATCTACAATCACATTCTCTGAGTTATCGATATTAAGCGCGTCTATCTCGCTTCCTATTAATCCCGATTCCGTACCCGGTCTTACCCTAATGCCACGGATAATGATATCGTGTGTGTTATGGATCTTTAGGGGAAAACGTTTCAGGCAGATCCCCTCACCGGGAGCAGTTTGTCCCGCGATGGTCAGGTAAGGAGAATTGATTTCAATCGGCGACGTCAGATCTATGGTTCCTGAAACCTCGAAAATAACAATTCTCGGCCCGGCCTGAGTAACTGCTTCCCGGAAGCTGCCTGGTCCGCTGTCGTTCAGGTTAGTTACCTTCAAGACAACACCGCCTCTTCCTCCTTTAGAATACCGGCCCCAACCTTCCGCCCCTGGAAAGGCCGGTAATTGTGCCTGCAGCTGAGCCACGATACCACAAAAGACAATGATGAACAGAATGAACTTCCTCATAACTATTAGCGAATTAAAACTGGTTGTTTGTTGACGAATAAACTAAGTTTGAACATAGTTAATTCGTCGCGTTAAAGTGATGGTATAGCAAAACTGTTACAGAAAACGAACGGCTTTCCAGATCGTACAGCAGGCTTCGCCTATTTCCGGTATTTTGCCGTCAAAAACTTAACTATCGCTATCTTTAAGCATGCGTTTGCAATTCTACGACATCATCCCCGCTTTGCAGCCCTATGTAAAGTCGGTATGCTCCATGGACTGCGATGAGGAGGCAGACACCCGCTACATCCGCGTGCTGCCCGACGCCTGTGTAGAGATCTTTGTGAATTACACGACTACGCCTGTAGCCATCATTGAGGGCGAACTGCACAAGCAGAGCATCGTTACCTTTCGGATGAGTCAGGCAAGAGATGTTCAAATGCGAAAAGGCTCCGGCTGTCTTGCTGTCTGTTTTTATCCCGGTAAGGCCTATCCCTTTTTCCGGATCCCTATGCATGTGGTCACAGATACTACAACTGACTTGTGTGATTTATGGAGGGATGGTGAGATGAAGATAGAAGAGGTGCTCGCTAATGCTCGGGATAATGGGGCGCGGGCGGATTTCCTGCAGCGACACTTGGTTCAATTGTTGGCCCGGCACCAAGGGGACCTGCACCTGGAGTATTGTTTGAAACAGGTGGAGGATTCCGGAGGTTTGCTGACAGTAGCGGAGCTGGCTGATCGCTCGGGATGGAGCCAACGGCACTTGTCCCGGAAATTTCAGCAGTACCTGGGCCTGTCTCCCAAAGAGTACCTGCGTGTAAACAGGTTTCTCCGGTCATTATCCCATCTGAAAAAACATCCCAGCTGGTCATTAACCGCCCTTGCTTATGAGAGCGGCTATTACGACCAGGCACATTTTAACCGCGATTATAAGGAGTACACGGGTTGCAGTCCCGGCGAGCTGATACAAGCCAATTACTTTTTATACTGATGTCCGTTTTGTACAATCGGATCTGCCAAGGCTAGTGCAACTTCGCGGTATAAATAAAAAAAACGTGCGAAAATTAATATTAGGACTGGCGATAACGCTGGACGGATACATTGAAGGTCCGAATGGAGAGTATGACTGGTGCTTTACTGACCAGGACTATGGTCTCAACGAGTTTTTTAAGCAGATTGACGCCATCTTTATTGGTCGCAAAAGTTATGAGATGCTGCAGCAACATGCTGATGGCAATACTGTGGAGCTGGTGCCCGGTATGCCGCCCGTTACGGAGTACGTTTTTTCCAGAACGCTGAGTTCTGTAAAGCAAGGTGCCATGTTACTGGCTGAAGATAGCATCGCGGAAGCGAAAAGAATCAAAGAGCAGCCGGGTAAAGACATTTGGTTATTCGGTGGAGCTTCGCTTACAGATGCGTTAATGGATGCAGGACTGGTAGATGAGTTGTGGATGTCCGTGCATCCGATATTGCTGGGAAAGGGTAAACGTCTCTTTCGGGAGGAGGACCACCGTACACAGCTTACACTGCTGGAGAGCAAAACTTATGATACCGGTCTAGTATCACTCCGATATGGAATCAATAAATCAGAAGTTGCCAGCTAATGCGGGCGCTTTTTTAGTTCGTCCATGAACTGCGAGGGCGTTTGACCGAATTCCTTTTTAAAGGCTTTCGTGAAATAGGAGGGCGTTTGGATCCCTACTCTGAAGATTACTTCAGAGAGGGATAAGCCTTGATGTGTCAGCAACTCTTTCGCCTTTTTCAGCCGGTAGGATCGCACAAATTCTACAATGGACTGGCCTGTCAAACTCTTTATCTTCTGGTACAGAGTGGTACGGCCAAGGTTCAATTCCTTGCACATCAGGTCTACCTCGAATGCTTCGTTCATCAGGTTTTCTTCGATCACCCGGATGATGTTCGATATGAACTCTTGTTCTTTGCTGGATTGTACGAGTTTAAGTGCGTCTGAATAATGCTTTTTGCTGAAATAGTCGCGTATTTTCTGTCGTTGCAGGAAGACGTTTTCTATGGTGGCCTGCAATAGCTCCGCGCTTGCCGGTTTCGAAAGGTAGATGTCTGCCCCTGATTGGGTGCCTTCCAGCCGGGAAGTTACAGCATCTTTAGCGGTGAGAATAATAAAGGGGATGTGATTGGTACCGATATCGCTCTTGATCGCCTTGCAGAAATCTATGCCATCCATTACGGGCATCATCAGGTCGCTTACGATCAGGTCAGGATGCTCTTCTTCTGCCATGCGAAGGCCTTCAGCACCATTGGCAGCTTCCAGTATTTCATAATACGGGGAAAGGGCCAGGTTGTAAAATATCCGCAGGTCCGGGTTGTCTTCTACCAGTAAAATCTTCTTTTTTAACTGTTGCGCGGGTTCTTTGGTCTCCAGCAGCTCCTCCGACTGAAAGGAGAGATTCAAATTTTGTTTGTCTTCCTCTTTTTCTCTGTCGCTGCGGGCGGTTGTTCCTGCCTTCGGCACGAGCTCTTCCTTCAGTACATATTTTGATTCGCCGTTCCTGCCTCTTTGCTGTTCGTCTTCTAAGGGGGTGTTTAGCGATGCCCTTACCCGGTCCAAATGTTCGGACACCAGCCGGATAAGCAGACGGATCTCCTCCCGAGATGTTTCCGACTGTAGCTGGCTCAGACTTTCTTTTAACTGTTGGGCGTGGAAGTTGAAGTCCCTTACCTGTTCCTCCAATATCCTGAATTCCTTATCCGCCAAATACTCGTCCCGGTCCCGGCTTGTTTGAGGGCTCGATTCTTCAATTCGTCTTTTTTTAAACCAGGAAAGCATACAAATTATAATGATAAGTTGGACTGATAGTTAACGCTGAAGCAGCAACAACGGCAATGCAGCCTGGCCACCTTCATTACTTTTAAATTCCACTTGCAGTTGACAGCTTAAATTGATTTAGTTGGAGGTCTCAAAATTATAGATTTTCCCGGCATTAGCCCCAGGATGAACAAAAATTGATAACTTGTCCTGTAAATCAACCAGAACTAAAGTCGGCCTGAAGCCTGCATGCTTCGGCCAAAATAATGAACCTGAGTAATTCTATTGATGAGGTCGCTGATTGTTAGCTCGCTTTTATTTTTCTCACTGCTGCTATCTTCCTACGCAGGGGCTCAGGTACGCTGTGTGATGAAGCAGTATTCGTTGCGGGAGGGGCTTTCTGACGGACGGGTGCTCTGTAGTCTGAGAGACCGGGAAGGCTTTATGTGGTTCGGAACCTTTATTGGTCTATGCAGGTTTGATGGCTACAACTTCAAAACCTATAAGTCATACCCTGGCGATAACTCCAGCTTAAAGAATAACAGGATCAACGACATTCTGGAAGATAAGGATGGCTTTTTATGGCTCCTTGCGGACGATGAGAAAGTGTACCGCTTTGATAAACAGAAGGAAACATTCCACGCTTTAACAGAACTGGTTTCGGCTCCCGACTTGCGATCAGTACAAGTCAAGGAGATTAAATCGGCAGACAAACGCAATCTATGGCTTCGCACTAATCAGGGTCTTTATCTGATCACTACCTCCGCCGCGGAAAAGATGAAGGTATCTCATTATAGCGATACCACTCGCAGTGTAAGCACTCTTCCTCCTAAAAAGATTCGTTTCTTCAATCTTCCCGACCCGAATACGGTCTATGTAGGCACAGATAAAGGTCTGTTAATCCTGAAAAAACGAAATGGTGTTTTCGTACCAGTAGACATTGGCGAAGATCTCTCGAAACTTCATTACACTTCTGTGTCGGTGGGACCCAACTATGCTTGTTTTGGTACTTTTCAGGGATATGTCGTAGTTATTAACCGAAAAACCGGGAGGCTGACAAAGCATAAACTCTCCGACCATATTATTCATGCAGTGCGTATGTCTGCAAATCCGGGAAGGTTATACTGCACCACCGCGGGCAAGGAAATTATCAGTTTGGAGTTTAATAGGGATAAGCCGGTAAAGCGGGTTAAAATAGAAAACCAGTCGCTTTTCTCTCTCTTCGAGGATAGCCGAGGACTACTTTGGGTTGAGCCTCAACGAAGCGGTATCCTGAAATATGACCCGGCAAGCAATGTCTCGCGGTTCTACTTTTATCCTTCACCCGACTACATTATTAAGGAAAACAACAACTATGACTATCAGGTGCTGGAGGATAAGCAGGGCAACGTATGGATCAATCAAAAGGGGAGCAGATTTGGTTGCTATAACCGTTCCACCGGAGAAATCGACTTTACGTACGACGATTTTCAATCGCTCAATTCATTTCATCCCGAGGTAAAGATCCTGATGTATGACCAGCAAAATGTGCTGTGGCTAACAAGTTCGCTCGGTGGGGTACAAAAATGTGTGATAAGCCGAAGTCCTTTCCGGCAGTCTTTTATTCCCGGAGATAAAATTACAAAGGAAGAAAATAATATAAGGGGTATGTTTTCTGACCGTGCCGGCAGGTTATGGATGGGAACACGCACAGGTCGTTTATATGTGATGCAAAACGAAAAGGTGCTGGACGGCCTGCTGGAGGGAGACATCCCCCAAAGGGTATACTGTATTCTGGAGGATAAAAGAGGGAACGTGTGGCTGGGTACTAAAGGCTTTGGTTTATTCAAGGCAGAGCCGCTCGACCAGGGCCGTACCCGATATCGTGTCAGGCGCTTTGCAGTTGATCCGCCTAACAGCTCATCTATTTCAAGCAATGTTATTTATTCTTTGCTGGAGGATAGAGCAGGACGGATCTGGGCAGGTTCATTCGAGAAAGGGCTAATCATGGTGAATGAGACAGCCGGAAAAACATCCTTCAAAACGATCGATAACTACTTTTTCAACTATCCACGAGAAGCACATAGTCGGGTCCGTTCTTTAGCGGAAGACCAGCAGGGTAATATTTGGATCGGTACCACCGGAGGGCTACTCGTTTTCAATCCGCAGCCGGCAAACAGTGGGGGCGGCAGCTTTCGGGTCTACAGGAAAGAGCCCAACAACATAAAGAGCTTAGGCGACGATGACGTGCAGTTTATTTACCGGAACCGGCAAGGGATTATGTGGGTGCTGACTTCCTCCGGTGGTTTAAATCAGGCGATGGGGGATGCGCTGAAGAAACTGGAGTTTGTGAACTATTCCACCAGGAACGGTCTGGCAAATGATTGTTTACTAAGCTGTGTGGAAGACGACGCCGGGAATCTGTGGTTGGGGGCTCAGAACAGCGTTTCCCGGTTTTCGCCGAAAACTAAACAGATCAGGAACTTCGACACTTTTGACGGGCTGTCTGTCTCGGGAATCTCAGAGGCCTCGTGTGTGAAGGCGAAGGACGGAAGTATCTTGTTCGGAACTGTAAGGGGCTATTTTTCTTTCAAGCCTCAGGAAGTTAATTCAGAAAAAGTTTCGGGCACCATAGTACTGACCGACCTGCAGATAAACAATGAGTTTTTTCTTGCCGGAGCCGGGATGAACGTCGGGAAAAACGTGAATTATCTGGATACCTTAATTCTCGATCATCATCAAAATAATATCAGTTTATTTTACACCCTTCTTGATTACCGGGTGGAGGACAAAATACAGTACAGTTTCCGCCTTTTTGGTTACGATAGTAAATGGCAGAACAACCGGGGAGCGAGAAGGGTAACTTATACAAACCTGGAGCCAGGCACCTATACCTTTGAAGTGCAGGGAGGAGATGGAGGTACTTACAAGAACGGGCCCTTAAAAAGATTAACCATTGTCATAAAGCCGCCCTACTGGAAAACCAGCTGGGCCTATCTTCTGTATGCTGCTGTTGCTCTCGGGATCCTGCTGATTGTAAAGCATATTGCAACCACTATGCTTCGTTTGCGAAGGGATATCGCTGTAGAGAAACAGATGGCCGAGCTGAAGATAAACTTCTTCACCCAGGCGTCACACGAGATCCGCACGCCGCTGAGCCTGGTGATCAATCCTTTGGAGGAAGTGATCCGCAACGAGGATCTTTCAGACAAGGGCCGAGAATACCTCCATCTGGTCCTTCGCAATGCAGGTCGTATGCTTCGTTTCTTCAATCAGCTGCTGGACCTGCGCAAGGTTCAAAGTGGCATGGCAGAGTTAAAGCTGAGCCGGCTTGAACTGATTGCTTTCCTGAGAAAGGAAGCCGGTTATTTTGTTGAGGCCGCCGGTCAGCGAAATATTTCGATCAAAATTCTCTCTGAGATGACGGAAGCATTTGTATCTGTCGATACAGAGAAGATGGACATCGTTATTTACAACATTCTGTCCAATGCATTAAAATTTTCACCAGATAATAGTACGGTGACCATCATCGTCGAAAAAAGCCAGGGGGAGCAAAAAGTAAGGATTAAAATCCAGGATGAAGGTCCGGGGGTACCAGAAGCAGAGCTGGGCAACATCTTCAGGCTTTACTACGAAGGCAAACAGCAGGGGGAAAGGCCTTTGAAGGGAACCGGCATCGGCCTGGCGCTTGCTAAAGAGCTGATTGAGCTTCATGGAGCGGAAATACGAGCCCAAAATATTCGTCCCCGGGGCTTTGTTGTCGAGGTGGTGTTGCCGCTCCTAGTAGCAACGGAGCATCCGTTGCCGGCCCCGGTCTTGTCAGAATAAGAATTCTTTTCGGGTTTTCCTGCTTCTCCAATCCTTGCTCCTTAAAATGTCATTTTGGACAAGAGAAATGCTGAAATGAATAAGACGGGAGCAGGCTGCGTTTTTAGTTTTGTTTATCGGAAATACCTAAAGGGGAGGCGCTTTTGCCGCCGACCCATCCGCAGCATATTAGTAATAGGAAGTTTTACACAGAAACGAATAACCAATGAACGCAGTCAGACTCGATTCCAATTCTGAGATTCCTCTGTACGAACAATTGGCGGAGCAGATTAGATCAGCCATTAAAAAAGACAAATACGGCGATCTTTCACCCCTACCATCACCCAAACATTTAAGCCGAACGCTGATGGTTTCAAAAGTGACCGCCTACAGAGCCTATTGGCATCTGGCGAAACTAGGTTGTGTAGAGTGGATTAAAGGAAAAGGTTTTTTTGTGACGATGAAAAAGGGCTGCTAAGGCGCGCAGCAGGGAAGTTTACCCATCTGCAGTAGCGCGGAGTTGAGCGTCAAATAAAGCTAACCATACGACCCACAACTTTTATAGAAATCATTTTTCTACCAGGTTCAAATATCCCCGGATTTAGCGTCGTGAAGAAGGAAAAGGTGATTCTTCACCTGAACAGAGGAGAAAGCAGGTGGGGTTAGATGCCTCATCAGTGATCCACAAATAATCAAATGAGCTGATTATAGAGGTAATTAATACCTCTGATCAAGAGGTTAGCGGATCATAGTTGAAAGACTCACGGGAAGTGTAGCAATAAAAAAGCCTGCGAATTTTTCGCAGGCTTTTCAATTGAAATGGGAAGATATTATTATCTCCTGTTCATCATCGCCATCAACTGAGCGAAGGTGATTTCTTCATATTCTTTAGTTGCTGAAAAAGAACCTTTAGGAACCGAACCCGATTTGACTTCCTTCACGGTAGCTTTCAATCCTACTCCATTCTGAAAACTGTTGAATTGTAGGGGGAAACCGTAAGACGCATCAAAGAACTGTGTAAGAGAATTTTGGGTAATGTCTACATCTTTGGTGAACCAGGCATCAAAGGTGGTATTGCTTTTCTTTTCTGTAACGGTATGTTTCTTTGCATTATAGCCGGCAATAGTCTTCGTTTCAGTACCAGGCGTTACAGTAAGCTCAGGCCAATGTTCCTTCATCTGCTCCTGATCATCTGGTGTAAATAATACCGAATACTTTTTGCCCATCATCGGGATATCTAATAAAAGGCGTTGATACTCTGTTTTAGGGTTCATCACACTTCTAGCCGTCGACATAGGCGACTTAGTTTCTGATGCTGAAGAGTCTCCCTTGAAGTAAACGGTAATTTCAGGAGGGAACATCGCCTTCATTTGCTGCATTTGCGGTGGTAGCTGCCATTCTACCTGGTAAGTGATGGTGCCTTCGCTGACTTTTTTCTGCGCGAAAGTGGTAGTAACTAATAATAAGGCTATTACGCTTAAAAGAATTTTTTTCATCTCGTTTTGATCTTGCTAGACTTCTTAGATAGATTTATAATCTATTTGTAACGCTATATACTTAAAATATTTTATTTTAGATAAAATTTAAACCTACTATCACAATGAAAGGGACCTTCTTCATCGCCCTTTTCCTGTGGGGACCGACCTTATACGCGCAGGAAATAAATGCAGGACCAAGGCTCACCAGCCTTGGAAATACAGGGGTTGCACTTCACGACGTATGGAGTCTTCATGCGAACCAGGCAGGAATCACTGGCCTTTTAAAACCTACAGTAGCGGGCGCCTACAAAAGCAGCTATATCAATTCAGAAGTAAGTACACAGTCGCTAGTGCTGGTGTACCCGGTAAAAAGTAATGTATTTGGGATTGGGATCCAGAACTACGGCTTTTCAAAATATGCGGAACAGCGCTTTTCGGCGACCTATGCGAAGCAGTTTGGGAAGTCGGTAGCGCTTGCGCTTAATTATAACTTTCATCAGCTCAGCGTACCTCAGTACGGCAACACCCGTACTTTCTCTGTGGAGGCCGGTCTGCAGTATCAGGCGGGGAGGAGCCTTCTTCTCGGTGCGCATATCTCCAATCCCAACCAGAGTAAATTCGATAGCGAAATAGATGCGCCTATACCTGTAATGCTGCAGTTCGGTGCTTCTTACCAATTCTCAAAGGGACTTCTTCTCAGCAGTGCAATTTCTCAGGAGCTGAATTCGGTAACAGACTTTAAAGTGGGTCTCGAGTACGCACCAGCCTCCGCATTTGCTTTCAGAGGAGGCCTGAATGTTAATCCCTTTATGCAGTTCGGCGGCTTTGGCTATAAGCTAAAAGGCTTTTGCTTTGATGCCGCTGTTTCAGTCCATCCCGCCTTGGGATATGCTCCGCAAATAGCTTTAGGTTATGAGTTCTAGGAATATTTTGCTCCTCGGGATCCTAAACCTGTTGTTGGCTTCAGCTGTGCAGGCGCAGTCGGAAGAAGAATTGCTTGTCGAGCAAATTGTTGAAGCGCTGGCTGAAAACGCAGCGGAAGATGCTGATTATTCTGAGCTGGTGGAACGGCTGCATTTTTATCGCAGACATCCTATAAATTTGAATAATACCACCGTGAGTGAATTACAGGAGTTGACGTTTCTGTCTCCACTTCAAATAACCCAACTATTAACTTATCTGAAAGAAAATGGAGAGCTGATCGAACTGATGGAGTTACAGGCTGTTGAGGGCTTCGATTCCGAAACCATCGCCCGGCTTCTGCCATTTGTTACGATACAGCCCAGGTTCGGGCTAAAACATTTAACGCTTAAAAACCTGATCAGCAAGGGGAGGCACGATCTGATTTTTACTTATGGTAAGGTGCTTGAGCGTCAGGCCGGCTTTCGCATTCCGGATACAAGTTCCCGATCTCGTTATCTAGGTTCTCCTCATCGTTTGTTAACTCGGTACCGCTATAACCTTGGTAAAGAGCTGAAGCTGTCGCTGAATATGGAAAAAGATGCGGGAGAAGGTCTGTTCTCCTCCAGTCAGCCGCGAGGATTCGACTTCTATTCGGGAAGTCTTTCAATTAAAAAAGCGGGCCGCCTGAAGGAGATGGTACTCGGCGATTATAGTCTGCAGTTTGGACAGGGCCTGAGTTTGTGGTCGGGATTCGGTTTTGGAAAGGGTGCTGCGGTGACTTCGATTGTTAAAAACCCTGCCGGACTACGGTCCTACACTTCTACTAACGAGTCGCAATTTATGCGGGGCGCAGCAGCAACGGTAGTAATTAAAAAACTGGAACTTACTCCCTTTTTTTCACTGCGCTACCTGGATGGAAGTATTTCCTCTGATAGCGCGATAAGCTCAGTAAGTGTCTCCGGACTGCACCGTACTTCGAATGAACTTGACATCCGGAGAAGTTTCAGGCAAACTAGCTACGGTCTTGCTTCCCAATTGATGCTATCGGGCTTGCGAATTGGAGCTACCTTTAGTCGGACTGTTCTAGACAAGCCGTTTGAGGCTGGAAAGAATGAATACGATAAGTTCAGCTTTGACGGCGACAAGCTGAGTAACCTGGGGCTAAACTACTCCTACAACTTCAGAAATATCTATCTCTTTGGCGAGACTGCCCACAGCATAGGCGAAGGTACCGCAACCGTAAATGGTGCATTGCTCAGTTTGACGTCTAACGTTTCCTTTATAGCGCTTCATCGGGACTATTCCCGCCGGTATTTTTCGTTCTACAACCAGGCATTGTCAGAAGCAACGGAAGCAGTGAACGAAAGAGGCTTTTACTCTGGTTTAGTCCTCAACCCCAATCGTCGCTTGGAAATAGCCACCTATGCCGACTTCTACAGATTTCCCTGGCTTCGTTTTCGTGCCGATGCTCCTTCCACGGGTTTTGAGATTCTTTCGCAACTCAGTTATGCTCCTTCCAAGCGGCTGAAGGCAGTGCTCCGGTACAAGTTTGAACAAAAAGAAGAAAATGACGACTTGCCCAATTCTCTAAATTTTCTCGAAAAGGTAGTCAAGGAAAATGCTCGGCTGGAACTCAACTACCGTATTAGCAAGGACCTTCAACTTCGCAACAGGGCGGAAGCAGTAAGCTACTCGAAGGGGAAGAGTGGCCGGCAACTTGGTTTCCTTGCTTTTCAGGATGTTAATTACCGGTCTATGGAGTCGCGCCTTTCCGGATCTTTTCGTTTTGCAATTTTCAATACAGATGGGTTCGACACCCGAATTTATTCCTTTGAAAACGATGTGCTATACGGTTTTTCCGCTCCGGCTTATCAGCATAGAGGGACGCGGTTTTACCTGAATGGCCGGTACCGTATGGTAAAGGGTCTTGATTTTTGGATGAGGTACTCCTTAACCACCTATTCCAATTTGGAAAGCATCGGTTCTGGCTTGGAGGAAATCGAGGGAAATAAAAAGTCGGATATCAAACTTCAATTGAGATATCAATTCTAATGAATGTGCTATTCAAAGGGGAAATTGTTTTTGTTAGAGTGCTGATCGCGGTGCTTACAGGTGTTATCCTTGGCATCAACTGCCCTTTTCAGGAACAAGCTTTTCCGATGCTTGCGGCGATGCTGGCAGGATTGCTTCTGCTCTTTGGTTTTCTACTGGCGGCTTATAAGAAGTACCGGTTGTATCTGAGGAAATGGCTCCCGTCCCTGGTTGCGAACGTCCTGATCATCGCTTGTTTCTACATCATTACCAGTCAAAATCACCGTTATAATCTTTCCGAAATAGCAAAGGATGGGAAGATAGAGGGCCTGGTTGGTACAGTGATCTCCGAACCCAAAAAGGCAAACGACATTCTTCGGTTTCAATTGAAAGTGGAACAAGCCTTAGCCGAAGATAAGTTCATGCCCGCCTCAGGAACCATTCTTGTAGCCCTGAAGTTAGACTCCTTGGAGCTTTCCCGCTTGAGCTATGGTGATCAACTTTTGCTTCCACACAAATTGGTGCCCGTTGATCCTCCTTTCAATCCACAGGAATTTAACTATAAAAAGTATCTCGCTAACCAGGGAATTTACTTTCAAATGTTTTGCAGCTCGGAGGAGCTACAATTACTGGCAAGCCATCAGGCTAATCGGGTAGTAGAGTTGGCTCAAAGTCTGCGACGGGAAGCAGTTAGCTTTTTCGAAGTTCATTTAAAAGACCGGGAAGCCACAGCTCTTGCTTCTACTCTTATTTTAGGTTACCGAGCCGATCTGAGTCCGGAGATTGTGAATGCTTATTCGAAGACGGGCACCATGCACGTGCTATCCGTTTCAGGAATGCATGTCGCGCTGGTACTTTGGATACTTGCTAAGCTGTTATGGTTCCTGAATGGTAGCCGGAAATCAAGAATGGTACAGGCTGTAGTCATCGTGCTGCTTATCTCTTTTTACGCCCTGATAACTGGTTTTTCACCCTCTGTCTGCCGGGCCGCTCTTATGATCAGCATATTAACGATTGGGAAGGCCTTAAACCGGCGGAGCAATCCCTATAATTTGTTAGCAGCCTCTGCAGTATTGTTACTCGTTTATAATCCTTATTTTCTGCTGGATGTAGGATTTCAACTTTCCTATCTGGCAGTTGCAGGCTTGGTGTTTTTTTACCCGCCCATCTATCATTTCATCTACATCAAAAATTGGGTGATGGATAAGATTTGGGCCTGCATCGCTGTTTCGGTAGCTGCCCAGCTATCTACCTTTCCACTTGGCTTATTTTACTTTCATCAGTTTCCGGTATATTTTCTATTAAGTAACTTACTGATCGTTCTACCGGTTTCGATCATCATGTTCTCCGGCCTGGCGTTCCTTTGTGTTAAAGCCCTCGGTATTGCCACCGGTGTTTCTCTTCCACTACTGCTTGATCTGCTCTCTTTATTTTTACGAGAGACCATTCATCTTACCAATAACATTCTTTATGCGATTGAAAAACTGCCTTTCGCCAGCCTGATTTATTACAACCAGTTTCATTCGTTCTTCGCACTGCTTTTTCTGCTGATCCTTACAGCCAGTCTTTTTATGATCAAGTATGAAAAAAAGTGGCTCTACGCTTCCTTCGTATCTCTATTTCTGTTGGTTGCCCTGCACTCATCCGACAGAATGTTGAAGCGGCGTCAGCATCAGATCGTGTTTTACAGTTTGAGAAAAAACAGTGCCTTTGCTGTTTTCGATGGGAACAAAGCTTATTGTTATTCCGACCTAAGTTTCGAGAATAAAACTTTTACATTTTCAGTGAAGCCGTCCATAGATGCTCAAGGGGGAGAACTGATGAGGATGGTAGAGGAAAAAACGCCTTTCCTTTTTCAGGGGAATGTGTTACAGTACCGGCACTTTAGGCTGCTGATATGGGATAAACAGGCAGCTGCGTTCAGCTATTCGTCTCGGCTAAAGGTGAACGCGGTTCTGTTAACCGGTAATCCTTATTTAAAGTTGTCGACCTTGTTGAGATCAGTTAAAACTGATCTCCTGTTGATTGACGCTACTAATAAGGACTACCGTATTAGGCAATGGGTTGAAGAGGCAAGAGAGCTGGGACTGAAAAGTTATGTTCTCAAACGACGGCCCTCTTACCTCGTAGATCTTGCTGTTAGATAATGCTGTTTATGTATTTTTCAAGCATCGTATAACCGTCGGCCGCAACCTTATTTCGATCTTCAGGATTCCTGGGATCAAGTCTATTGGTCTTCTCCCATGAATCCGGCATACCGTCGCGGTCTGAATCAACAGGAGCTTTAGCAGATTTCAAAACAGGCCAGCCGCCAACAGCTTTCTGGCTGTCGATCATTCCTGTATTTTCTCCGTATTTACCGTCTCCCGTCACCTTGACTTTTCCGGCTGCCTCTGCAACAACTCGTTGATCTACCACATCTCTCTTTGGTAAGATGGCGCCTGCTTTTGCTAGTACTGATTTGTAAGCTTCTTGTGCTGATTCAGTCTTGGGGCGATCTACCTCAAATTCCCGGTCTGATTTGATGTTTTCTGCAGATCCTACCTTGGATACATCAACACCCAACCAGTTATCCTCATTCATGCCGCCTTTTTGACCTTCCATGTAGTTTCCGGCAAAATACCATTTGGCATAACCCTTAGCAGCTCCTTTTCTGGACTCATAAGAGGGAGCGGCGAAGTACAAACTTTTACTGGTAGCGGGTCCGGGCTTATAGTAATTATTCACCCAGTTTACATTGCATTTAGCAGCAGGAGAATTCACTTCCAGTTCGCCGCCATATACAGCACCGGGTTTTCCCCAGTTGAAAATCACATTGTTGCGATAGTCTACCAATGCGACGGTGTCATGTGATCTTGCCCCGTTGACACGTGGTGAGCGGCTCGCATTACTTGCAATCAGGTTATGATGGTAGGTGGCGTATTGTCCGCCCCACTGCGCCGCATAGCTTCTGGCTCCTTTTGAATCGAAAGAGCTGTATAAGCTCTCACTCAAAATGCACCACTGCACCGTGATATACTTATTGTCGTAAGCGGTATGACTTTCTTCGTTTGACCAGCTCAGCGAGCAATGGTCAATGATGACGTTTTTCGAATTTTCATTCCCTAAGCTCGACAGATCACTTAAGCCGGCCTCGTCTCCCGGGCGGAAGCGAATGTATCGGATGATGAGGTTGTTTCCAGAGAATTTAAGCGTGCCGTTCCGAATGCAAATACCCTCGCCGGGTGCAGTTTGGCCAGCGATCGTCATATTGGATCGGCCCACTTTTACCATCCCCTGCGCCAGGTCAATGGTGCCTGATACTCTGAAAATAATAGTGATAGGCTCAGTACCTGGTGTTTTCAAAGCAGCTCTTAAGCTACCTTCCGATTCATCGCCTTTAAGATTGGTAACTTCTACTACTTTCCCACCGCGACCGCCGGTAGTAAACCGACCATAACCTTCGGCCCCTGGAAAGGCCAGTTGCTGGGCCTTCAGCTGTGTTGCACTTAAAGCAAGGTAAAGCACCGCAAATAACAGTGTGTGTAACTTAGATTTAATTGGCATGCTCAAAAGTACCGATCTCCGCGATTGTAATTCTGTATCTTTTTTTCATGATTTTGTACGATTTTGCTATGCAAAGACCCTCTTTTTTTTCCTCCAAAAACTGTTAAAACAATATCCTTACTTTTGACTGTTAATTATAATCTCAAAAATCAATCAATTAAAATCAGTTAAGATGAAAGTTAGGAACATAGCCGTAGTGCTTCTTTTTGTGATCTCTTTAGCCGGATGCAGTAGTTTTAGGGGGAATAGGGTTGGTTCGGTTAATTCGGATCCTTGGGATACCGTGAAGGTCATCCTGAAGGACATTAAGGCGCCGGAATTTCCTAAAAGGGATTTTTTGGTGACCAGCTACGGAGCGGTTGGCGATGGTAAAGTGAATTGTTCTCAGGCGTTCAAAAAAGCTATTGAAGAGTGTAGCAAACAAGGTGGCGGACGTGTAGTGGTGCCTCCCGGCAATTACTTCACCGGTCCCATCTACATTGAAAGTAATGTGAATTTGCACGTTCAAAAGGGGGCAAGAATTCTGTTTTCAACCAATCCGGATGACTATCCGATCGTGTTTACCCGTTGGGAGGGTATCGAGTTGATGAACTATTCTCCGCTGATCTATTCGTTCGAAGAGAAGAATATTGCCATCACCGGTGAAGGAATTTTGGATGGCCAGGCCAACGAGACCAATTGGTGGCCATGGAAAGGGCAGGAGCGTTACGGGTATAAAAAAGGAACGCCGAGCCAGGTAGATAAAGACAAAAGAGCAGCGCTGTTCAAAATGGCCGAAGATGGGGTGCCGGTAGAAAAACGTGTCTTTGGAAAGGGTTTTTACTTGCGTCCGCAGTTTGTGCAGCCTTACCGTTGTGAAAACGTGCTGATTGAAGGAGTTACGGTTACAAATTCCCCGATGTGGCTATTAAACCCGGTGCTGTGCAATAACGTAACTATACAAAAGGTGACCATGGAGAGCCTTGGACCGAATTCAGACGGATGTGACCCGGAATCTTGTAAAAATGTGTTAATCAAGGATTGTTATTTTAATACTGGTGACGATTGTATCGCAATTAAGTCGGGTAGAAATGCTGACGGTCGCCGTATCAATATCCCAAGTGAGAATATTATTATTCAAGGATGTCGCATGGCCAACGGTCACGGTGGCGTGGTGATTGGCAGCGAAATTTCTGGCGGTGTACGGAACGTGTTTGCTGAAAACTGTACGATGAGCAGCCCTGAACTGGATCGTGCACTTCGCATTAAAACCAGCTCGGCCAGAGGTGGCGTTACCGAAAATATCTACATGCGGAATATTGAAGTAGGGCAGGTGGCTGAACAAGTATTTATTGCAACGATGTTTTATGAGGATAAAGGTAATTATATGCCAACCATCAGAAACATTGAAGTGAAGAACATGAGGGTGAAAAACGGCGGGAAAACGGGTGTTTTACTCGAAGCGTATGAGACTTCGCCTATTCAGAATGTTCGTCTCATCAATGTTACCATCGATAGTGTTCCAACTCCTTACAAGTTCACCAACGTTAAAAACGTCGTGTTTGACGATGTGAAAATCAACGGAAAGAAAGTAGAGTTGGACAAGTAAAAACTGAGAAAACACCTTCGTCCTATGACATCAAACTCAAAGAAGACTCGTATTGTGGTAGTTGGCGTTGGCGCAGTAGGTTCTACCACCGCTTATACCTTGTTACTCCGGCACCGCATGGACGAACTAGTACTTATTGATGCGAATAAGGAAAAGGCAGTTGGCGATGCGCTGGACATGAACCACGGCCTTCCCTTCCTAAGTAAGACTAAAGTCTGGGCAGGCGACTACTCGGATTGTGCTGAAGCAGACATTGTTATAATTACGGCAGGTGCAGCTCAAAAACAAGGCGAATCGAGGGTAGATCTGCTTAAACGCAATATCGCCATCTTCGAGAGTATTACGGATGAGGTGTTGAAGTACAACAAAGACGGCATCATCTTAATCGCGTCCAACCCGGTAGACATTATGAGTTATTTTACCTGGAGGAAGTCGGGCTGGCCGGTCAATCGGGTTATTGGCTCGGGTACGCTGTTGGACAGTTCCCGTTTCCGCTATCTTATTGGCGAAAAATTGCAGGTGGATCCTCGGAGTATTCATGCGCACATTATCGGGGAACACGGCGACTCTGAACTGCCGGTGTGGAGCTTGGCAAACATCGCAGGTACAACGCTGGAGCTTTCTGAGCAAGATAAAGAGGAAATCTTCACCAATACCCGTGATGCGGCCTACCAGATCATTAACGCAAAGGGAGCTACTTTTTATGCAATTGCTTTGGCTCTTGATAGGATATGTACGGCAATTCTTCGCAATGAGGCGGCTGTTCTCAATGTGTCGACCCTACTTCAGGACTATCACGGCATTTCGGATGTTTATCTCGGAGTTCCCTGCATAGTTGATCGCAATGGTATCCGCGAAGTGCTGAAGCTCAATCTCAGTGATGAGGAGGAGGAAAAGCTTCGTGCTTCTGCCAATAAGTTGAAGGATCTGATAAAATCTATTTCGTAGGTTCGCTTTTCGCGATGTTTCCTTTGGAGAACATTGCATCATTAAACTGATGGGAATTGCCTCTGGGTATAGAGAGCGATTCCCATTTTTCGTTAAGCAGCGCTTTTCCTATAAAAACAATCTGGCCAATATGGTAAGGATAGTGGGCAAGCTGACGGTTGATCGCCTCTATTACAGCATGAGGTTCGTTGCGGATTAAAACCGTTTTTTCCAAATCTTCCTCTTGTAGGGATCGAACGGAGAGTAGCAGACAATTCCAGCCGGCTTCCCATACACGCAAGAGCTCTTCCCGGTTTTGAATGTCATTCTCAAATTCCTGATCACGATTTCTCCATTCTTTCTCGCCGTCACTACTCAGAAAATCCGTCCATCGCGAGCGCATATTCCCCGACAGGTGCTTCACAATGGTGGCGATGCTATTGCTCTCCTCGTTGAATTGATAGAAAAGCTGCTCATCGTCCAGTCGGCTGATGGTCTTCTCTCCCAGGTCTTTGTAGTATTCAAACTGTGTGATTGCGCTCTTAAGATAGGCCTGCATGCTTTTTTCGCTTTTCGTGACTAGTTACCTAAAGGTAGGCATTGCGCTCGATACTTGTACCGCGACTGTGCGCACCTGAACACTAGTTTACCAACTGCCAGCTAAAGCAGGCGCCGTCTTTTCGATCGGGACGAGTGCCGGGCGCATCTGCAGACGTGAGGCTTTTTGCATTAGGATCCGCAAAAAGATAACGATGCGTTTTCAACGACATCAGCATCAGATCTCCCCTTAGCATATCCTGCCATTGAAACACCGATGCTTTAGCGTCTGCTTCGCTTTCTGTCCTGACCTCTGCCATCCCACCTAAGCCCTGCACGGTTACATACTTTCCATCGGCAAGTGACTGAAGAGCGATTCTTCCCTTGCCCTTGTCAATCACCTTGAAGTGTGCAGCATTGCCCTTGGCAAAGGGAGAATTTACATCCACAGGACGAACAAAGCCTTTCCAATTAACCAAAATTGCACTGTCAGCTAAGCTGCTCAGGGTAATCGTTTTGCCGTAGGGGATCGGTTTCGTTAAGCCTTTGGAACGGGGTTCATCTACCTGGAAACTGTTAAAGTCGGCATACCCGCCTTCTACGCCTGTAGTGTTGTAGTTGAAAAGCGCCGATCTAACTCCCTGGAAGGTGCGCAGCTGGAACACCATGATGTATTCCTGGCCAAGCTGACTGAAGTTTTTACCGTCTGTGCTGTAGCTGAATGTTGCTATTTCCGTGTCGAAATTACAATCTGCCCGAAGCCATATTTTAGAAGAACCTACTGTGGCCTTTGCCGTTCTGTTGTTTTGCTGGTCAAACTGGGTGATTTCATAGCCTTTCCCGTTCTTGCTGATGCCAATCCAGGCATAAGGAAGATTGAGCAGGGCTAATCCAGCCAGATCGCCCTCTTTAAGTCCTTTTACGTCTACTTCGGTCGTTACCACCGACTCCGGTCCGACGCATCTTTGTGTAAGCGAGTTTCGGGCAAACCAGAAGTCCTTCGCAGGTAAGGAGTTCAATCTCAAATATCCCTTGCGGGACGTTAACGACCATTTATTATCCACCGGTACAGGGTTCCATTGCCATACCGGTTGCAACTTGGTAGCTGAGAAGTCGTCGCTTCGCCTATAAGGAGCAGCAGGAGCCGAGCTGAATCCCGTATTTGGTTTTACCCATGTCCTGGGAGTTCTGGTAAGATTTCCTGGCAGACCGAAGTAAGGCCAGTCGTTTTCCCAGGTTACAGGCGAAAGGCAAAGAATTCTTCCTACGGAATTGTGGTCCATCATTGACCAGCCCCACCACTCACCCGACTGGATTTGTACAATACCACCCTGGTGCATCGGTATACATCCTACATAATTCTCAACCGGGGCAACCAGATTGTAAGGAGGGCCTTTTCGGGTATCAGGCAAGCGCCAACCGGTTCCAATTCCGAGGCTTTCTTCGGCGCTCATCACATTAATTTCGTAGGGGCCTTCCGGCCGGTCGGACCTCAAACAGACCTGATAACACAAAGGATCGTAATTGGTATTGGTGATGTAGTACTTGCCGTTAATCTTGTAAAAGTGGCAACCTTCACCTGCCCCGCTGCCTTTCGGAACAATTACCTTTTCTGTGCCCGGTTTAATGTCGGTCAATTCATCGTTAAGTTCCGCCAGCCGAAGTTCATCATAGCCCCAAACCACGTAGGTCTTGCCATTATCGTCGAACAAAACAGACAGGTCGTGGAAGGCCTTGTTCATTTTGGTATGAGTCCAGGGGCCACGCGGGTTAGTAGCAGTATACAGGTGCGTGTTATAGCGGTTTACATTCGTGAAGATGTAAAACTTGCCTTTATGGTAGCGGAAGCTTGGTGCCCAGATCCCCTGACCATAAAAGTCTTTGCCTCCCTCCAAACGGAACTCAGGACCGAAATCCAGCTTATCTGCTGCGTAGCTCAAAAATTCCCAGTTTACCAGGTCTTTCGAGTGGAGTACGGGCAAGCCTGGCATGGCATGCATGGTGGTTCCCGTTAGATAATAGTCGTCGCCGACGCGGATCATATCTGGATCAGAGAACTCATCGTAGAAAATAGGGTTGGTGAAGGTGCCGTTTCCGTTGTCGGCAGTCCAGGTACTGGTGGCAGTGCCGGGGCTAGTTTTTTTCCTGGCCGTTTGTGCAAGCACAGGCTGTGTTGCAAGAAATAAAGACACTAGCAAGAACGTCTTAAACATGCTTTTGGCTGATGGGAGCATAGTTAGGGTTAAATCAGGTTATTAAAATAATTGGTGTTACACTGCAAATTTATACTTTGAAACCCAGGAATCAAGGATTAAATGTAAGACTTACACTTATTCTTTCCGCCTGTATCTCGCTCAATGTTTTATTAAAATGTTACAGTTGACTGTTTCGCTTTTCTCTATTTTTATTCCGCTAAGCCAGTTTAAGCTAAATGAAGGAAATCAGGGATATACTGAAGGCAAATCAGGAAGCCATTCGCACGGGAAGACGCCGGGCATTAGCAACGGTGGTTAAGGTGGAAGGATCATCGTACCGCCGGCCGGGTGCCCGAATGTTGGTGACAGAGGATGGACAGCTAACAGGGGCTATCAGTGGCGGATGCCTGGAAGGAGATGCCTTACGGAAGGCCCTGTATGTGATGAATCAGCAAAAGCCGATGCTCGTCACCTACGATACCAACGATGAGGACGACGCTAAAATAGGAGTAGGCCTTGGTTGCAACGGCATCATTCATATCCTCATCGAGCCTCTTTTAGATAATAACAATCCTCTTACATATCTTGACGGGCTAAACCACAAGAGGGAAAAGGCTGTGCTGGTTACGCTGTTCAATAGTCAGAACAAAGCAGCTTTCCAAGTTGGAAGTTGCTACTTTTCAGACGGGGATGTTGCCTGGGTTAAAAGCGATCTCGAGAACGAGTTATTAGATGATATACAGCAGGATGCGATGCATGCACGCTCTGCCGGAGTTAGTTCTTTCAGTTCCTATTTTGTCGATGGAGAGGGGTACACTGCTTTCATTGAAGTAATCCTTCCCCCTGTCGCTCTTAAAATCGTCGGTGCCGGAAACGATGTCATTCCATTAGTGAGAATAGCCGATGTGCTTGGTTGGGATGCGGCGGTGTACGACGGGAGACCGGCTTTGCTCCAAGCTTCCCGTTTTCCAGGAGCCCGGGAAATGATCCTTACCAAAGCGGAGGACTTTTCGTCAAAATGCAGCTTTGATTCAAGAACGGTAGTGGTGTTGATGACACATAACTACAACTACGAGCTCACGGTGCTGCGGGATTTATTAGCCACGGACCTGCCGTACCTGGGCGTGCTGGGGCCAAAGAAAAAGCTCAACCGGATGCTCTCGGAATTGGCGGGGCAAGGAGTACAGATAGATGAGGGTACGATCGGTAGGCTATACGGGCCTGTAGGGTTTGATATAGGGGCCGAGACATCTGAAGAAATCGCGCTTTCGATTGCGGCGGAAATAAAGGCAGTTTTGTCGGGAAGGGCAGGAGGTTCTTTAAGAGATAAAAACGGCCCTATTCATGAACCGGGAATAACAGAAAGTATACAAGCAGCAAAAGTGTAAACAGTGGTTGGGAAGGTTGGAATTATAGTGTTAGCCGCGGGCGCATCCAGCAGGATGGGGCAGCCGAAACAATTGCTGCCTTACCAGGGAAGAAGTTTGTTAGAGCGTTCAGTAGAAGCCGCCACCACCTCATCCTGCTCTTTCTCTGTCCTGGTGCTCGGCTCCAACCATAAGCGTCATCAAAAGGCTATTTCGGAATATGGAATAGAAGTGGTAATAAACGAAGATTGGGAGAAAGGGATGTCTGGATCCATAAAAGCAGGGCTAACCCAATTATTGCACAGAGACAAGTCTATTGCGGCAGTCATTATCATTCCCTGCGATCAACCTTTTGTAAACGCTGCTCTGGTAGATCAGCTGATAGAGGTTTACCTCCATAGCAATAAGGGGATTGTGGCTTGTGCCTATGCAGAAACAGTGGGTATTCCCGCACTTTTTTCTGCCGCCTATTTCGGCGAGCTGGGTCTTTTGGAAGGCCAGGCCGGGGCAAAGCAACTGATCAACAAAAACATACAGGATTGCCTTACAGTAGCCTTTCCTGCGGGAGCCATTGATATTGATACTCCTGAAGATTATCTGCGATTGAACGAGAAATAATAAGAAATTAGATCTAAAATAAAGTTATGGCCACTTACAAACTACAAATCAACGGTCGCACTTACCAAACGGAGGCAGAGCCGGATACACCGCTGTTGTGGGTGTTGAGAGATAACCTCGGCCTAGTGGGGACAAAATATGGCTGCGGGATATCAGCTTGCGGAGCTTGTACTGTTCATGTGAACGGCCAGGCCATCAGATCCTGCACTTATCCCGTGGCAGCTGTGGGGACATCAAAGGTAACTACGATAGAAGGTCTTTCTGCTAAGGGGGATCATCCGGTTCAGCAAGCATGGGATGAGGTAGACGTGGCCCAATGCGGTTATTGCCAGGCTGGCCAGATAATGACAGCAGCAGCGTTCTTAAAAACGAACCCGAAGCCAAGTGCTGAGGAGATTGAAAATGCAATGCACGGGAACATTTGCCGCTGCGGCGCCTATCACCGCATTAAAGAAGCTGTAAAGTTAGCAAGTACAAAAATTTAGATTATGGCAAGTACAACCAGCAGACGTGATTTTTTGAAAATGACAGCAACTGTAGGAGGTGGCTTGTTATTAGGTTTTCATTGGCTAGAGGCAGAGGCCGAAGCTTCTGTTTTCAACGCTGCCCTTTCGGGGACTGGTGCTGAGTTTAACAGTTATCTGTCAATCTCTTCTGATAATGTCATCACCATCTTCTCTCCCAACCCCGAGCTGGGGCAAAATATAATGACTTCCTTCCCTATGATTGTAGCGGAAGAGCTGGAGGCGGACTGGACTAAAGTGAAGGTGCTGCAGGCGCCTTTGGATACGAAGCGTTTTGAGCGTCAGGTGACTGGTGGGAGTGGAGCTGTTCCTCATTCCTGGAAACGCCTTCGCACTGCCGGAGCTACAGCTAAACAAATGCTGGTACAAGCCGCGGCTAAAAGGTGGAATGTTTCCGATACGGAATGCAAGGCAGAGATGGGCGTGGTGACTCATCTGGCATCGGGACGAAAACTAAGTTATGGAGAACTTGCTGCTGATGCTGCAGCCCTGCCTGCTCCCCAGGATGTAAAGCTGAAAGACCGAAAGGATTTTAAGCTGATTGGGAAAATTGTGAAGAATGTCGAGAATCACAACATCCACACCGGGAAACCCCTTTATGGGCTCGACTACTCCAAGCCAGGAATGCTGTTTGCGATGATTCAGCGGCCACTCGCATTTGGGAAGAAGCTAAAATCAGTGGATAGCACAGCAGCTAAATCGATGCCGGGCATTGTTGATGTCGTGAAGTTTAAAAATAACGTAGCGGTGGTGGGCAAGTCTACATGGCAGGTGATGAAAGCACGCAAAGCACTGAAGCTGGAATATGAAGACGACCGGGCTATAGAAAGCTCAGCCGACCACGACCGGATCTTCTCTGAGCTGATGGACGGGGATAAAGCGACTGTCAGAAGAAAAGATGGTGATGTGAACGCGGCCTTCCAGTCGGCTGCTAAAGTGATAAAAGCGGAATATCAATGTCCCTTTCTGCCTCATAATCCCATGGAGCCGATGAACTTCTTTGCTCATGTACGGGAAGATGGAGTAGAGCTGGTAGGTCCAAGTCAGACGCCTGGTAGCGCCCGTGCTGAAACAGCGAAACTACTGGGCATCCCTGAGGATAAGATTACGCTGGAACTTACCCGCTTGGGTGGTGGATTTGGACGGCGTTTAATGACTGACTACGTGGTGGAGGCGGCGGAATTATCGAGTATCATTAAAGCACCTGTTAAAGTAATCTGGAGTCGCGAAGACGATATGGCAGGCGGCTATTATCGTCCGGCCGTGCGTTATCGTTTTGAAGCTGCTTTAGACGATAAGGGAAATATGATTGGGTATAAGCTGCGGGGCGTGGGAATAAACGCAGGTAATCCCACCCGGGAAAACAATTTTCCTTCAGGCGCCGTCGATAATTTGTTAATAGAATCTGTTGATCACCGGTCGCCTATTTCCACAGCACCTTTCCGGGCGCCTATCACTAACTTCCTGGCTTTCGCCGAGCAGGCCTTTCTGGATGAGGTCGCTCAGGCCGCAGGGAAAGACCCGGTGCAGTTCAGGTTAGATCTGTTACAGCGGGCTAAAAGTAACCCGGTTGGTGCTATTCGTTATAACCCGGACCGGATGATCGGGGTGATCAATCTTGCAGCTGAAAAATCTGGATGGGGACAGAAAAAGGACGTGGCCCAGGGCTTTAGCGTGTACTTTTCGCATGCCTCCTATGTTGCGCAGGTGGCTGAAGTAGAGATGAAAAACAAAAAGCCTTCCGTAAAGAAGATCTATGCAGCTACAGATTGCGGCGAAGTGATTAATTTGAGTGGTGCGAGGCAGCAGGTTTTAGGCGGTATTGTGGATGGACTAGGGCACGCCATGTACAGCTATCTTACCTTCAAGGATGGTGCAGCAGAACAGAATAACTTCCATAAATACCGGTTGATCCGGATGAAAGAAGTGCCGGAAATTGAAGCACATTTTGTTGACAATGGAATTGAGCCTACCGGACTGGGTGAGCCCTCGCTGCCGCCAACCGGAGGAGCGGTAGCAAATGCCATTTTTAAAGCAACCGGAAAACGAATTCGGAACCAGCCCTTTATTAACGACGAAGTGTTTAAAGTAAAATCTGTTTAGAAGTTGAGCCGAACACAGTGCCAAAGAAACCGGGCTTCTGGCAAGGAGGCAAAGAACTTATAGTGGACAGCGGTACTGCGTGAGCAGCGCTACTGCCCGCTATAAGTTCTCATACAAATTAGAAAGCGGGGAAAATCAGGCATTTAACCGCAGGGACCCATCCATTCAAAACCCTGGCGATCGTATAAGCTTCGGCTTCCTGGTCGGTCAACTGTTTTGCCCAGCTTACACGGGTAGAGAAGTTGCCACGGGGGCCGTAATTCATATATTCCGCATAACGAGCCTGGTGAAAAGTCTCCTTATTATTCCAGGTAGACCAGCCTTCCGGGCGTACTCCACGATCGATATAACAGTAGAGGTAAGCTACAGCTGCATCTGGCTGCCAGGGCCGCCCCAACGAAACATTGGTAACGCTGGTGTCCGCCGTAATGGTGCAATCGTAAAAAACATAACCATACTGATGTGCTTTGGGAGTGGAAGCTGCAGTAATATGGGAGTTCTTTTTGCAGTGAATCTGGCACTGTTGAAACCAGACAGTTGCGTCGCCGAAAATAAAGTCGGTAGTCCCCTCGATGTAACAATTTTTATAAAACTGCCTGCTTTTTCCACTGCTGGGAAATAGAACGTCCTGGTTCCCGAGAAAACGGCAGTTGACGAAAATAGCTTTGTCTCCTCGTATTTCAACTGCGACAGCCTGTCCTGCCGCAAAGCCCGCATTGTTCTCAAACGTCAGGTTATCAGCGTAAAAATTGTTGGCGCTAACCAGTAGACTGTAGGAGGTGCGGGTATTGATGGTCTTGCCATCAGCTGTCTTCTTACCTGCGTGATCATCGAAAGTAAGAATAGTTTTGAAGCGGTCTTCACCCACCAGCGTCACGTGATCCTTGCCTGCAGGCAAGTGGAGCTTCTCTTTGTAAGTGCCGTTTTTAATGTAAATGATGACCTCTCTTTTATTGTCCGCAGGAACCTTATTAAATGCATCCTGCACGGTTCTGACGTCACCGCTGCCATCCGCTGCAACCACTATTGTTTTGGGTTTCGCCAATGCATCCAGAGAAATGAATAAAAGGAAAAGGAGGGTGGAGTTTAAAATCTTACGCATTACTCTTAAGCTCCTTTTTCTCCCACGAACTGGTCTTCTTTAAACTTGAAAAGCACATTGAAGGTAGTTAGCGAGCCGTAAATCCTGGTGATATATTGCTGGATATTTACTTTTTCCTCGTTTTCAAGATTACTGCTGTTTACGCGCTGTTCCAGCACTCTCAATCGGTCTCTCACCATCACGATTTTATTAAAAAACTGATCGATCGGAATTTCTTTCGGCGCCAGTCCGGCATTGCCGGGATAAAGCACCATTTTCCCGTTTTTCCATTTATCGCCCAAAGGCACCACCTCTGAAACATCCGACCACCTTTGTAACAGTTTCTTTAGCGTTTGCTCCACCTCCCAACTGCTGATCATGTCTGTGTCGGGAGCCATCTCGTCAAGTATTTCCAGGGGCTCCGTTAGCGGGACTTCTTTGTAGCCGGTATCAATAAATGTTACCAGGTACGCATTTGATCGAACGTTTATCACTACCCCTTTCCCGTATTTTTCGTGTTGCACTCTCGATCCGATTCCGATATTTTCTTCCATTACTTTTTAAATTAGTTTAGCCGGGGTAAAAGTAAGCGTCAGACGTATAAACTCCAACGCTCCTTAAGGCCTCAAGACCCCATTTCTTTGATCTTTTCGCCTATTTTAGCAACATCACTGTCGCTGTAACTTCCCTTCTGTGTCTTCCAGCCTTCGGCAGTTTCTTTGATCATAGCTACGATGCTGCCAGATTCGATTAGTGTATATGATTCATTCTCAGAAACTACTGTAAAAGCTTTTTTTCCAGCTTCAAGCTCAATTTCAAGGTCAAACTCTTTTTTCATTTTTTAATCTTTTTTAAGGAATCGTACGTAAAAGTTTTTGTTTTTGTATTTTTCTCTAGTTTTAAAAATTGTTAAAACTTTTAATAACTATGAAACGAGTGTAGGGGCAGTTTGTATCGACAAATTATATCTCCCTGAAAACCTGAAACAATGGAAGCTAGCTTAAATAAAGATAACCCGGAAGTACGATTGAGGGCTTTCCGGGCAGTAGATGATCAGCATGCCTGTGAGCTTTTTGTGCAGGGGCATGAGCACGTACTTGCAAGTATTGGTGTTACAAAAGTTACTTCTTCAAAAAATGGCTGGATATCTAATCCGGGTGCTTTTGTGTTGATCGTGGAGTCGTTGGATGGAAGTAAGGTATACGGCGGAGCACGGGTGCATGTGTCGGGAGGTTCGGAGCTTCTACCGTTAGAACAGGCAACAGGAGCTATCGACCCTAACGTTTTTGAACTCGTTTGGAAGCATGCACAATATGGTGCGGGGGAGTTATGCGGGCTTTGGAATTCTAGAGAAATTGCCGGATACGGCATTGGAAGTATCTTCCTGATCCGTGCAGCAGTGGCCATCGCCACCCAAATAGGCTTAAAATCCCTTTTTGCTCTCTGTGCGCCGTATACCGTTAAGCCTGTAGAAAGCGTAGGAATGCATCTTGAACCATCTGTGGGTAAGGATGGGACTTTCTATTATCCAAAACAAGATCTTGTTGCTACCACTATGGTCGTTACGGATCTGGATACTTTAAAGACTGCGGAACCGGAACACCGCGAGGCCATCTTCGCAATTCGGAATAATTTTAATACTACCCGGCTGGAAACTTTGCGGAACAAAGAGATCACGATTCACTATGAAACAAAGATTCCGAATTTAGATCAATGGGACCTGAACCAAATTATTTCAAATGCGTATACAAACTTCCTGAGCGCAAAGCCTGACACATCGAAGGCGAGTTTTCCATTTGGCTAGACAGGTTTCGGTGTTTTTCTGGTGGTGTAAGGGGAATGTGTGATGAAATGAAAGACGTTTATTTACCTATAATTCTGAGATTGGAGCACGCCTCCGAACGATCTACTTTTGAGAGCTTATATCAGGATAGAGATACTATCTCTGTCTATGATGAAATTTTCTCTCAACTGAAAGAGCTGATCAAGATCAGCCACCCCTCCAGGAAAATTGCCGAAGAAGAGTATCCATTATTAATTGAAGAGCATCTTGCAGGAAGAAGGATAGAAGAGTACGGCGTGTGGGTGTATTACCCCTGGAGTAGAAGATTGGTACATTTGCTTGATGAAGACGAATTTGTGGAGGTGCGCACAAACAGAAACAGAAATAAAATTACACGCGAGGAGCAGGATATTCTAAGAGCGAAAAAAATCGGTGTGGGTGGTTTGTCGGTAGGTCAGTCTATTGCGCTAACGCTTGCTATGGAACGGACCTGCGGGGAAATAAGGCTCGCAGATTTCGATACTGCTGAACTGAGTAACCTGAACAGAATACGTGCCGGCGTGCACAACCTTGGCTTAAGCAAGACCATCATTGCTGCCCGAGAGATTGCAGAGATCGACCCCTTTATTAAAGTGCGTATTTTCAACGACGGGCTTACCGAGAATAATCTTTCTGATATCTTTTTGTCGGGAGGAAAGCTCGATCTTTTTGTGGAGGTATGCGATGGAATTCAAATGAAGCTAACCAGCCGTTTGAAAGCAAAGGAGCTACAAATTCCGGTGGTGATGGATACTAATGACCGCGGCATGCTGGATGTGGAACGATTTGACCTGGAACCGGAAAGACCGATACTTCATGGATTTCTTGAACACTTTATCGGAGATGGAGCCATTACGGTAACAGATGAAAACCGGGGACAAATAGTAGGGGCGATCCTTAATTTCGAGACTCTTTCTGAAAGGATGAAACTATCTATGGCAGAGATCGGTAAAACGATTAACACCTGGCCTCAGTTAGCTTCATCAGTGGTGTTGGGAGGCGCGATAACAACTGACATTTGCCGCCGGATATTACTAGATCAGCATTCGGCATCAGGTCGCTATTATGTGGACCTGGATGAACTATTAAAAGATTGAAATTGCTAAATAACGCCTGGACCTTTTAGTAAAAAACAAATTAATGATTAATTCAAAAAACGTCTTCCTGGCATTCTGCCTGATGCTATTTGCAGTGCAGCTGTTTGGACAGGATAAAACAATCTATTTCTCAAAAGCACTTCAACAGGATTTCATTGGGGAAAGCGTCTATGTTTTCCAGGACCGTAGTTCCAGCCTGAGCTTTAAAGAGATCGAACAGCAGGATTCCTTGTTCAAGCCCAGCCTGGTCAAGGTGCCTAACTTTGGGGTTTCCTCCTACGACAGCTGGATCCGGTTTACGGTGGTAAACGATCTTGATCTTAATAAGATGACGATCAATATCTCTAATCCCATTATCGATGAGGTAACTTTATACATCAAAAAGAACGGGAACGTAGATAGTATCAAAACAAGCAACTACCAGTCGTTCAAAAAAAGACCGTACAAACACCAGTATTACTTATTCGATATTCCGTTGAAGAAAGGCGAAACAGCGGAGTGTTATCTCAAACTAGAAAGCAACCAGCAGATCCTGGCGCCAATTAGTATAGGTAACGATACCAGAATTATCTCTGAAATAAGTATTTCCGACACCAGAACGGGGCTTTACCTAGGCATTATGTTGGTGATGCTGCTCTATAACCTGTTTATCTACTTCACCACTAAAGACAGGGATTACCTGGTTTATTGTCACTATATTTTCTGGGTTACCTTAACTCAGGCAACGCTGTTGGGTTACTCGTACCGTTTCCTATGGCCGGAAAATTTGTGGATGGCCGAAAATATGGTGATTATATGCGGTGCAATGTCCGGGATTGCCACCATTATTTTTTCGATCTCCTTTCTTCGGACACGGAAGTTTTCACCAGGTCTTAGTAAGGTACTCTTTGCCACCATTGCCATGTATGTTCTTGCCCTAGTAGTGCTGCTTTTCGGAGCCAAACCGACTGCTTTTCAAATCGTAAACGTCAATGCAGCCTTGGTTTCACTCCTTATTATGTATACGGCCTGGCATATTTACCGCAAGAACTACGCACCAGCCAGATACTTTCTTCTCAGCTGGACTATATTTTTCCTTAGTATTTTGATCTTTGTTTCTAAGGATTACGGTGCTGTTCCCTATAATGCATTTACCATACATTCGGTGGAGATAGGCTCGGCACTTGAGGCCGTATTCCTTTCTTTTGCACTCGCTGGGAAAATTAATATCCTTAAAAAAGAGAAAGAAGCATCGCAGGCAGAAGCGCTGGCAATCGCTAAAGAAAATGAGCGTATCATACGTGAGCAGAATGTAATTCTCGAAGCGAAAGTCCATGAACGGACCGCAGAACTTGAAGAATCAAATAAAGAGTTGAACATTACTTTAGAAGACCTGAAACAGGCGCAGTCGCAACTTGTTGAGTCTGAAAAGATGGCTTCGCTCGGTCAGTTGACTGCCGGCATCGCACATGAAATTAATAACCCAATAAACTTCGTAACCTCCAATGTCACACCTCTTAAACGAGACGTCGAAATGCTGATCGATACATTAAATACTATCGAGCAAGTGGGGCTATCTGAGGCGCCGCCGGAAGAGAAGCGCAGGCATATCGAAGAATACAAGGAAGAAATGGATTTCGACTATCTTAAAACCGAGATAAGTTATCTTCTTAAAGGAATACATGAGGGAGCGTCCAGAACCGCGGAAATAGTAAAAGGATTGCGAATTTTTTCACGGGTGGATGAAGATGATCTTAAAAGGGCAGATATTAACGAGGGCCTTGATTCAACATTAGTTATCGTGAATAATCTGCTAAACAAGATAAATCTGGTTAAAGAGTACGAAGTGTTACCGCTCGCTGAGTGTTACCCCGGAAAGCTTAACCAGGTGTTCCTCAACATCATCACCAATGCCATTCATGCTATCAATAGCAAGTTCCATGGTGAAGCAGGTGGCGAACTTTATATAAAGACACATGCCGATCAGCACTCTGTTTTTATTACATTTAAAGATAATGGAACTGGGATGGATGATAAGACGATGAAAAAGATATTCGAGCCGTTCTTTACCACGAAAGAAGTGGGCGAAGGAACAGGCCTGGGGATGTCCATTGCATACAACACTATAAAGAAACACAACGGGCAGATTAAATTATCATCAGAAGTTGGGAAGGGAACCGAGTTCGTAATCCAAATTCCCGTTATTCACGAAATAGTAACAACTTAATTAGAGCGCTGTAGTATAAAGTCTAACTATTTGCTGAAAAAAGTCAAAAATACCGGCTCAACGCCAAGCTATAACTATGCCCGACAAAATTAAGGTTTTATACATCGATGACGAGTTAAACAACTTGGTAGGCTTCAAAGCCTCCTTTAGATTTAGTTATCATGTATATACCGCAATAAACACTACCGAAGCAGTTGAAATACTGTCTGCCCAACAGGATATCAGAATCATCTTCTGCGACCAGCGGATGCCTGATAAAACCGGGGTAGAGTTTTTTGAGGAGATCAGGAGCCATTTTCCTCACCCCATACGCATATTGCTAACTGCTTACGCGGATATAGAAGCCGTTATTTCAGCAATCAATAGGGGCCATATCTTCAGATATGTTAAAAAGCCCTGGGTCGAGGCTGATATCATTTCTGCCATTGAAGAAGGAAACAAGTTTTTTATGGCGAATTCTATGCTTGCTGTCAAGAACGACGAACTGCAGAAGGCCTATAATGAGCTCGACAAGTTCGCCTATAGTGTTAGCCATGATATTCGCGGGCCTTTATCCGGTATCCTTGGGGCTATCAGGGTGGTGAGGCATTTAGACGATATCAAGGACATCAAGGAGATGTTGTACCTGATGGAAAATTCGGTGAAAAAGCTGGATACGTTTATCTTAAGTGTGCATGATTACTATAATCTTCAGCGGGGGGAACTTCAGATTAAAGAGATCGACATAAACTATCTTTTTAAAGACTTGGAAGACCTCTTTCGGGTGTCCATCACTGCCAATCAGATTAGCTTCATTACCAAAGTGAATCAACATGCTGCTTTCCGATGTGATGAAATGACGCTGAAGCTTATATTGAATAATTTGATAGCCAATGCGGTGAAGTATCAGCGTCTTAACTGCGACCAAAAGATGGTGGAGCTCACTGCTAATGTAGAAAGGACAAGTGCCACTTTCATCATAAAAGATAATGGAATTGGGATAGAAGAAAAACATATTACTGAAATTTTCAATTTGTTTTACCGTGCTACCTCGCAGGAGTCGGGGTCGGGCTTTGGGTTATATAATGTTAAAGACGCACTCTTGAAACTGAACGGGGATATTAAAGTGAGTTCAGTAGTTGATGAAGGGACAATTTTTACAGTAACAATTCCGAGTAAGTAAGATGGCGGAGATTAAAACAAACTTTATTGTAATAGACGATAGCGAGCTGGATTGTTTTATTGCTGAAAAAATGATCAGGCATACGGGGAAATGTGGCACCGTAATTAGCTTTAATACTGCGGCGGAAGCGCTGGAGTATGTTAAAAACAGGGAAGTAGATGATGATGAGGACTGTCGTACCGTCTTAATTCTTGACGTACTCATGCCCTTGATGAGCGGCTTCGCCTTTGTGGAAGAATTTGAGAAACTCCCTCATTCTATTCAAGACCGGTACTTTATTGTCGCTTTAACATCTTCCATGAACCGTAATGACATGGATAAAATCAAAAGCTACCGATCGGTAAGGCTTTTGCTTGACAAACCAATTACGTCCGAAGCTATCTCAGCGTTTATAGCTGCAGATAAACTATAGCAACTGCCTGGTCAGGTGCAATTAAAAAAGGCTTGTCGTTGCGACAAGCCTTTTTTTGTTGTTCGACTTCAGGATAGTAATTTCTGCCGGAGCAAAAACTCAAGCTGATCGTTAGAAACGCATAGCTTGTCATTCATCTCTTTAATATCCTGACGTTCTTTGTAAACCTCGAAAGCCCTTTCGATCGAAACAGAAAGCTCTTCCTCGTTCCACGGTTTTGCGAGATAATGGAATATTTTTCCTTTGTTTACAGCATCTACAACAGCATTCATGTCTGCATACCCTGTAAGCAGGAGACGCATCGGATCAGGATATTTTTCCAGAACCTTCTCCAGAAATTCCACGCCCGTCATGTTCGGCATACGTTGATCTGTAATAATAACTTCAATCGGTTTAGATTCTATAATCTTCATCGCCTCGTCGCCACTCAGCGCGATAAACACATTATACTTTAGTCTGAAAGTCGCCTTAAAGGAAATAAGGTTGTTCTCTTCGTCGTCAACGTAAAGTATGTTAATTTTTTTGTTTGACATTAATAAGCAATTAAAAGAATCCTGGGAAAGGAGAAAAGACCTCTCCAATAAAAAACTTGTACGGTAATGTTACAAAAAAAGTTTTATTCATTCAATAAATCAACGCCAATATAAAAGTCGCAGAAACTTAATAAGATAAGCCTTGTTAAAAATAAATCTAACTAAGAAAAACATAATATGGCAGAACTACATGTACAACGGAAGCCTCGCAGCTCATGGTGGCTGTGGCTTATCATTATCCTCGTTATTGCGGCTCTCGTTTATTTCTTATACACTAACTATTATCAAACCGGTACAAACCCAATAAGCAGCTTGCTTCACCTGACACCTGTTGATTCGGAAGCGAAGGCTGAACTCATACTATAGCTTTGCTTGTACCTTAAAATTTGAAATTATGTCAAGTAATAATTCCTATGAAACCCACCTGGAGGAGCTGGGAAAAAGTAAATATGAGATAGCTAGCGGTGAATCGGACATCCGGGGCTGGACTGTCAAGAACGAGTACGGGAAAATCCTCGGCACCATCAACGATCTCATTTTTGATACGAAGGCTAAAAAGGTAAAGTATCTTATTTTGGACCTTGATGGAAACGAACTGTACCTGCAGCAGCGCAAGGTATTATTGCCTTTGCATCTGGCCGATCTCGATGAAGTGCACCGAAATGCGATATTTCCCGGACAGATGACAGCAGAGTTAACTTCGATTCCCTCTTATGAGAAAGGCAAAATCACTTCCAGAATGGAGGAAATTGTGAGCACGGCTTTTGCCGGCCGGCACCGGGGTGACGCTGAAACAAGGTCTTTCTCTGACCGATTAGCCGAGGCGCCCACTTACCCTTCCGGTACAGTAGAGCGAGATGAGCGAACACGTTTATCCGACGAACGCGATCATCGCAGAACAGAAGGGTACCCAAACGAGGATATGAGAGGTTCGTTGCCCGATCAGGCTCAGCATACTTCTTCCACCGGAGATTCGGGCTCAATTCGTTCCTATACTAATGCGGGTGCGGCTTACATGGCTGGTCGGGATACCAATAGCTTAAATGCCGGTCGCCAGACAGTTGTCGGGATTTTTGATCATACAAATCAAGCCCAAAGTGCCGTAGAGCATCTAGTAAAAAATGGCGTCAGACGCGAGTCTATTGACATTTCCTATCGGAATGAAACACATCAGGAAAACAATTCAGAACATGACAGCAGTGTCACCAACTTCTTCAAGTCTCTTTTTTCGGATGACGATGAGGCTAAGGGATATACTGACGCAGCAAGACAGGGCTCTGTAGTAACGGTTCATGCAACATCAAGGCAGGAAGCGGAATTTGTAGCAGAAATAATGGACAACTACGGTGCTGTAAACATGGAAGATCGCATCAGGAGTTCAAGAAGCAATCTTTCAAACACTGCACCCCGGAGATATAGAAGTCGCATCATTGACCATGGTGACAATGACGAGCGGAAATGGTTATAATTTAAACAACGATTTATGATAGATAGAGATGACTACCGGGAAGGAGAGGTGCCAGGTCAGGAAGATGAAAATCTAAACGACCTTAATCCTCGCGACCTGGACCAACAGGAGCAGCTAAACTCCAATAACCTCAGTCAACGTATTGAGGAAGAAAACCAGACGAATTCAGACTATGGAGATGTTAACGAGGCAATAGATAAACAATCTCAGGGAGAAGAGGATCTGGCGGGATTCACCGAACGGGAATTACCACCGGTTGAAGGCGCCGCCCCGATAGGAAGCGACAAGCCAGTAACTAAGAACCTTTTAGGTGATAATCCTCCCGGAAGTGAACAAGCAGCTTTTGATGCGGGCATGGAAGGTGACATGAGTAGTGCTCAGGCGAAGTATAACGATGAGAACATCGTAGAGAACTTCCGCGAAAACCTGGACCGTACTGAATCGCAGCTTGATCTGGATAAGCGATTGCGCGAGAACAGACAGGACTAATAATGAGCAGGAGGAACTCTGTTTTAATAGAGTTCCTCTTTATTCCCATCCTACCCCGGCCCAGTTTTAATTCCAAATTCAGTTCCTGTACTTCATTAAAATACCGTAATTAGCGCTTTAATAATTATGATATTTTCTTTTGAGGCCTCCCTTGCTCAGCTTTCGGTGCACCGGGTAGGAAATAAATTACAGGACGAACTTTATGTTTTGTCCGATCATCCTTTACAGGTTCAGGACGAGCTTCTTAGCAATCTTCTCCTTCAGTACTTTTTAAGTCCTTTCGAGAAGGTGAACGAAATCTACCGCTTTTTTCACCCCAATGATGATTTGAACCTTAATGAGGTATACCATTTTATTTCGTCCGTATTTGCCGAGTATAATACCTTTCACGAGAATAGTCAGCAGCTGGCGAAGTACTTATATAATTCAACTAATCATCCCAAGATTAAGTCAGGAGAGCTTTACGTGGCCTACTTTAACAAGGTGCAGATAGAAGGAGAAGTTGTAGACGCAGTTGGCATCTTTAAATCAGAAACTAAGGAGACCTATTTAAAGGTGTACCCGGATTCTAATGGCTTCAACTTAAGCTACGAGGAAGATGCCATTAATATTCAGAAGCTGGATAAGGGCTGCCTGATCTTTAACTCAGAAAAAGAGGAAGGCTTTAAAGTGGCGGTGATTGACCAAACAAACCGCAACTCAGAAGCCGTTTATTGGAAGGATGAGTTTTTGAAATTGAAGGTCCGTAACGATAATTATAATCAAACGCAAAACACGCTCAGCGTTTATAAGAACTTCGTCACCCAGAAAATCGATGACGAGTTTGAGATATCCAAGACCGATAAGATAGACCTTCTTAATCGTTCAATGAAATACTTTAAAGAGAAAGAGACTTTTGATATCGAAGAGTTTTCCAATGAGGTGATTGGAAACGAACAGGGGATCGAATCTTTCAAAAATTTCAAGAAAAGCTATGAGCAGGAGTTTGACACCTCCCTGCCCGACTCCTTCGAGATCTCCGACGCGGCTGTTAAAAAACAAGCAAGGGTATTTAAAAGCGTGCTAAAGCTGGATAAGAATTTTCATATATATATACACGGCAATAAGGAGCTCATAGAAAAGGGGTTTGATGATGATAAGGGCATGAATTTTTACAAAGTCTATTTCAAGGAAGAGCAGTAAGGATTCACAGGGAAAAGTCATTAAAAAATAAATAATTGAAAATCAGCAATTGTCTGAGTTATTATACCTACCTTGTTCACATTAATAAATAATACAATGCAAAAAGAAGGAACAGTAAAATTTTTCAATGAAACAAAAGGTTTCGGATTCATCGTGCCAGCTAATGGCGAACCTGATATCTTTGTTCATTCATCAGGCCTTATTGACACTATCCGTGAAAACGATCGTGTAAAGTTCGAAGTTGAACGTGGTAAGAAAGGTCTTAATGCGGTAAATGTTGAAGTAGTATAATTAAATATATTTTCACAAATCGTACAAAGCCCGTCTGTTTCAGACGGGCTTTTTTTGTATTCAGATTGTTGCCCAAGCAATCTTCCACGGATAGCTGAATGTCTGCGTGTACAAGGAAAATGTGAGAATAAGGTTAAAACGGGCAGAATTTGCGTTTCTAATAGGCGGAAAATCGCTCAAAACCGACGGAAGTGTGCGAGGAAAAATATGGTTTGGTCTTGTTTAAAGGGAATTTGGTCATACGGAACTTTCATTTGGTGTAATATTCGGGATAGTATGAAAATACATTCAAATCCCTTAGTATCTTAGTTCCGGAGGTGATCGTATCTCCAAAGAAAAGGGCAACTTAACCTTAAAGCGACGAAAAATCTATAACAGATTTTATAGAAAATACTTTGGCGTCTCCCCGGAACTTCTATCTAAGACCTTAAAGCCCCTCTTGGGGCTTTTTTCTTTTAATCCCATCTCAACACAAATTGTCCTTGCTTGTTAGAATAGCATGATGGACGAGGACTTTGATTTTGAACAAGAAAAGCAGCCGGAGATCCCTTTTCATGTGGAAGTAGATCTGTATGATACTGGGGACTACAGTCGGATTCTGGTGGTTCCGTGCAACTCGGTGTATCATGTGGTGCACAACGACGAGCACTTATGTACCCTGGTTCATACCTGCGAAGAGGTAGAGTGCTGGGAACAGGAAGATGGAACCCTCGATGAGGAGTTGGTTGAAAAAATAGGTGCAGCTATTAAAGCATTCATTCCAGACTGATATCGACCCCTTATATTTATGGCAAACAGGTTAAGCAAGGAGAGTTCTCCCTACCTTTTACAGCACGCAGAAAACCCGGTGGATTGGTACCCATGGGGGGCTGAGGCACTCCGACGCGCACGTGATGAGAATAAGCTGATTATAGTTAGTATAGGTTACGCTGCTTGCCATTGGTGTCACGTGATGGAGCAAGAGAGCTTTGAGGACCAGGAGGTGGCTGCTATCATGAACCAGCATTTTATCTGCATCAAAGTAGATCGCGAAGAGCGTCCTGACATCGATCAGATCTACATCATGGCGGCCCAACTGATGACAGGCCGAGGGGGCTGGCCCCTCAATTGTATTTGTCTTCCCGATCAGCGGCCTTTGTATGCTGGCACCTACTATCGAAAAGAGGAGTGGAAGAAACTCTTGGTGAACCTGGCCGAATTCTGGCAGAGCAAATCGGAGCAGGCTCTTGAATATGCAGAGCGGTTAACAGCTGGAATAAGTGAAGCGGAACAACTCGACTTATCGCAGGAAGCCAGTTCGTATAGCCGCGATGATTTAAAAGCTGTCTTTGAGCCATGGAAACAGTATTTCGACTTTAAGGAGGGCGGGTACAGCCGGTCGCCAAAATTCCCCATGCCTAACAATTGGCGCTTCCTTTTGCAGTATGGGGCGTTAGCAGCTGACGATACTGCATTGTCAATCTGCAAATTAACCCTGGAAAAGCTTGCTCAGGGAGGGATTTACGACCATCTGGGTGGCGGTTTCGCCCGATATTCGGTAGATGAAAAATGGCATGTCCCGCATTTCGAAAAAATGCTGTACGATAACGGCCAGCTTCTGAGCCTTTTTTCAGAGGGCTTTCAGTACTTCCGAGACGAGCGGTTTAAAACGGTGGTTTATGAGACGGTGAAGTGGTTGGAGCGGGAGATGACGTCTCCCGAGGGTGGTTTTTATTCTGCACTTGATGCCGACAGCGAAGGGGTAGAGGGGAAGTTTTATACTTTTTCTTACACAGAGCTGGTAGAACTATTAGGAAATGCCGCCGAAGCGTTTTGCAAATTCTACAGCTGTACTCCCGAGGGCAACTGGCAGGAGGAAGGTACAAACGTTTTAATGATAGCTTCTTCCGCATCCGCTATCGCAGGAGAATTAGGGATAGAGGAGAAGGATCTGGTTGAGAAGATTGAAAAAGCCAGGCAACAACTTTTTCAAAATCGCGAAACTCGCGTGCGGCCGGCTCGAGACACGAAAATCCTGGCTTCCTGGAACGGTATGGCATTGAAAGGATTGTGCGATGCGTACAAGGCTTTTGCTGATCCAGCTTTCCTCAACTTAGCACTGCAGAACGGGAGATTTATCCGGCAGTCACTGCTGCGCAATGGGAGGTTGCACCGCGTTTTCAGAGCTCAGGCTGAAGTCCCAAGTTTTGAAGACGCTTTCCTCGATGATTATGCCTTTGTGATTGATGCTTTTATTGCATTATATGAGGTGACTTTTGATGAGGAATGGCTGAACGAGGCAATGCGGTTGAGTGAATATGTATTGCAGCAGTTTTATGATGCGGGAACAGGCCTCCTATACTACACGTCGCAAAGCGCTGAAGAACTTATTGTTCGCAAACATGAACTTCTGGACAACGTGATTCCCTCCTCAAATTCACAAATGGCGATTAACCTTTATAAATTAGGGCACTTTTTTGATAATGAGGCCTATCTTGATCAAGCAAGGGAAATGCTCTCATGCGTATTTACCTCTATAAAGACGTATGGATCCGCCTACTCAAATTGGTGCACTCTGTTATTGTATGAGGTGTTTGGATTGTTAGAAGTGGCCATCACGGGAGCGGAGACCGAAGCACTCCGAACGGAACTGGAAAAATACTTTGTTCCAAATAAAATTACGCTGGGGGGAAGCCCTGGTACTCTGCCCTTGTTGCAGGATAAGTGGACAGATAAGACAACAATCTATGTTTGCAAAAACAGAACCTGCGGTTTGCCCGTGCATACAGTAGCAGACGCTCTTCTCCAATTGAAGTAGATCTTCGCTTTTCTAATCCTAAAAGATCCACCTCAATGCAACGTATGCAGACATTTGCTAAAAAATCACTTTAATTATAGCATAGATTCCAATTACTAACATGGCAACTTCTAAAGCTACGGTTAGTTTCAATACAGAGAGAAGGAGATTTTTCATGATCCTGCTATTAGAGGTTTAATTTATAATACAAACATCTGGGTTGAAAGTAGCTTTACGAGTGACTTACAACACATTTCTAAGTGACGTTTTACAGGAAAACCAGTTGATGTTCCAATGTTTACTTCCTGTGATTTCCGCTTCAAAAAATCAAACAAACGGCCTGATTATTGTATTTATAAGGGGGAAGCGAAGGAGATAAGAGAACATGACTACTACCTTGAAAAACTTTGTTAAGAGAATTAAACTTTGCTGGAAACTACTTTTTGGTCGTTATGATCATTATGTTCTTTTAAATATTTCTGATGATCAATTTCAGACGCTCGAGAAGTATGACTTTCCGCTTACCTCTCATGTAGCCGATGTAGAGGTAGAATTTGGAGGAATACAAAAATACCAGGTATTTCAACTGATCGAGTACTCCTGCCGGCATATGGATTTTGCTGAGAAAGTGCTGTCTAAAGCAGAATTCCAGGCTAAAGTTTTTGAAAAGCTTGAGAAAGACGTATAGATATTCAGTCAAGCCATCCATAGGTTCAAAGCTTTAGCCTGCTTTTCTCTATCCTGATAATTCGTTCAATAGATCTTAAATACTTACTTTCGTCAAATCTGTTCGCGTTGCAACACAGGTAGTCAGACTTGCGAAGGTTTTTTTCTTGCTAAAAAACAGAACCCTCCTTTGTTGGTTACACAAGTTAGCGATAAACTTTTATGGTTTAATCAGAAGTACTCGGGCGGCAAGGCAAAGTCCCGTGTACTACAATTTATATAATTATGAGAATTCAACCAAACAGCGTAGTGGCGCTTACGTACGATTTGTACACCACTGAAAACGGTCAGGAAGTATTTGTGGAAAAGGCTACAGAGGAACAACCACTGGTTTTCCTTTACGGCGTGGGCATGATGCTGCCGAAGTTTGAAGAGAATCTAAATGGCCTTTCAGCGGGTGACAACTACGATTTTCATCTAGCTGCCGCTGATGCCTATGGTGAAAAGGACGAAAATGCAGTGGCTGAACTTGGTGCAGAAATGTTCCAGGGTATGGATATGCCTCAGGTAGATTCAGTTTTACCTCTTCAGGATAACCACGGCAACCAGTTTAGAGCCCGCGTAACCAATGTTTCTGAATCTGGGGTTACTGTAGATTTGAACCATCCTATGGCCGGACAGGATCTGCACTTCAAAGGTCAGATCTTAAATGTACGTGAGGCAACTCAGGAAGAGTTGGCACATGGTCATGCACATGGTGCAGATGGCCACTCAGGTCATTAAGCGGAATACATATTTTAAGCTTCAGAAACGCTGTCTCAGGACGGCGTTTTTTGTTAGTGCTTTCTAAGATATACGTTTAATAAAGACTCTTTTCCGCTGCTTTAGTCTTTTATTGCAAGGAGTCAATACTTCTGTTTATTTTTGTCAGATGCACGAGCTGCTATATCAGAAGCTAACTGAGAAGATAACGCTTAATCCGGAAGAATTCGAGACGGTAAAAGCTTTTTTTATTCCCAGGACAATTAAAAAACGTCAATACTTGCTGCAGCAGGATGATGTGGCTAAATACCTTGCCTTTATTAATCGCGGAGCCTTACGTTTATATACCTTAGATAACAGGGGGAATGATATCAGCGTGCAGTTTGGTCTGGAAGGCTGGTGGATGACGGATAATTACAGCTATCTTACCGGAGAGCCCACGATATATAACATCGAAGCCCTTGAAGACTCGGAGCTTCTATTGATGCATCGCGACAAGTATGAACAAGTCTTTGACGCAGTGCCGAAGTTTGAACGTTTCGTCCGGATTCTTCTGCAAAACAATTTCATTGCCACGCAGCGGCGCCTAATCAGTTCTCTCAGCCTTTCTGCCGAGGATCGCTATACTTCTTTGGCAAATGCCTATCCCGAAATCATTCGTCGCATCCCTCAGCACATGATTGCTTCGTATCTTGGGATTACTCCGGAAACGTTAAGCAGAATCAGGAAACAACTGATAAAAGCATAACCGCTCTTTGTTGCTCAATTAAATTTTAAGATGAATAGTCATTTGGAAGATACTTACCTGGAGGCGGAAGAAGCCATTAGAAATTCCAATTATCCCCACGCAAAACATCTGCTCGAGTCCATTATTATGGAAGAGCCTAACTTTGTTCCTGCTCACAATTCGCTGGGTTGGCTCTACCGGACGCAGTTGGATGATTATAAAAGAGCCGAAAACCATTTTCTAACAGCTCTCAATACCGACAGGTACTATCCTCACACTTATAACAATCTGTTTGTGCTTTACACCAATCTGGAAGATTGGACAAAGATCAAACAGCTGGGGCAGCGGGCACTAACCATTCCTTTAGTTGATAAGGCTTTGGTTTTCTACCGCCTGGGAATAGCGGAAGAGTACCAGCTGAATTTCGAGGAGGCGATTAAATATTATAAAAAAGCTATTCAACGTTGTCTTAACTTCGAATCGCTCGAAGATTACAAGAAGGCTATTACTAATTGCGAATACAAGTTATCTCTAAATATTTAACTCCCGCTGTTTAAATACGGGGTTTCGGCTGGTCAATCTTGATTTAGATCAACTTCATTTCTTATCACAGGTCAATGGCAGAGTTAGGCAGCAGGCCTAAATTTGTAACATCAAAAAAGATAAACTAAGGAAATGAAAAAGATTCTTCTACTAGCCGTCGTGCTTTTTGCAAACACTGCTTTATTTGCTCAAAAAAAATGGACTGTTGATCCGGTTCACTCAAGTGTAAAGTTTAATGTAACTCACCTTGTAATTTCGGAAGTTGAGGGACAGTTCAAAAAGTTCGATGGTTCTTTGCTAAGTGCTAATCCTGATTTTACCAATGCGCAAATTAACTTCACGGTTGATGTAAACTCTATCGATACTGAAAACGATCAAAGAGACGCCCATTTGAAAGCGCCCGATTTTTTCGACACACAAAAATATCCTAACATCACTTTCAAAAGTACCTCTTTCAAAAAGGTATCTGGCAATAAGTATCAGTTGCTAGGTAATCTTACCTTGCACGGGGTTACTAAGCCGGTAAAATTCAATGTTACCTACGGTGGTACTGCTAAAGACGGTTACGGAAATACTAAAGCAGGCTTCAGAGCTTCTACCGTTATTAACCGTTTTGATTACGGCTTACAGTGGAATGCGTTAACAGAAGCAGGGGGCGCAACTATCGGTAAAGATGTTACCATCGATCTAAAACTTCAGTTTGCACAACAAAAGTAATTGAAGTCAGTAAACGAAAAGGAGGTGATAAGCACTTCCTTTTTTGTTTAGGAGGGGTTGAATACGATTGGGATCAAGATCATGACGACACTAAGTGCTTTCAACAGATTTACTGAGTCGCTTGCCATGCAAGAGCAGTTGATGCCGGTGCTTTTTATTGGTCATGGATCTCCCATGAATGGTATTGAAGATAACGAGTTTAGCCGCCGCTGGAAAGAAATGGCCCAGCAGATTCCTCTGCCTACTGCAGTACTGGTTATCTCGGCTCACTGGTATAGTCGGGGTACAAAGATCACAGCAATGAACTTCCCGAGTACTATTCACGACTTTGGCGGTTTCCCTCAGGATTTGTTTGATGTTCAATACCCTGCGCCCGGCAGTCCTTTGCTTGCTTCGGCAACAGCAAGCCTCGTCCAGAGCACGAAGTTAGAACTGGACCACGACTGGGGATTAGACCATGGCACGTGGACCATTATTCGGCACATGTATCCAAATGCCGACATCCCTGTGCTACAACTGAGCATTGATTACACCAGAAGTCCGGATTATCATTACAATCTGGCAAAAGAACTTTATGAATTACGAAAAAGGGGAGTGCTCTTAGTAGGTAGTGGAAATATGGTTCACAACTTGAGAATGCTATCTTGGGAGATGATTAACGGAGGAGGCTATGACTGGGCTCTGGATTTGAATGAGAAGTTCAAAGGTTTGATCCTCAACGACGATCACGAAAGCTTGATCAACTATCATACCCTGGGTAGGGAGGCCGCATTGGCTATTCCAACTCCTGAGCACTACTTGCCGCTATTATACACACTAGGATTAAAAGGAAGGCGGGACGAAGTTGCTTTTTTCAATGATAAGGCAGTAGGCGGTTCGCTAACTATGACATCCGTTAAAATAGGATAGAAGAAACACCATTAATCATTAATTTAAGAGGGGGCTGCTCACTATCGCGACAGCCCTCTTTTTTTAGGGTTGTTAGTTCTCTACCGGCAGGAAAGAGTATTTTTTGCCAAATTCCAGCATCTGCTCGTAAAAGGAGTTAGGATACGATAGTTTGATATCGGTAATTTCATTTCCGCGCATTATGGGAGTTAGCTTCGGTTGGATAAATCCTTTGTAAGCTTTAACGCCCAGCTTAGCATAGCGTTCTAATACTTCCTTGTGTAAAGTCCGGTCCACTTTTACGCCGTAGTTTTCTACCAGGTTTTTACCTGCTTCATAATCTCCTTCAGATTTTATCCGTTGAATCTCCCGTAGTAACTGTCCAAAAAGGTCGCGTAGCTTGTTATAGTCATTGATCTTTGTATACGTTTTACCGTTTGCTTTTACCAGCTCGATCACCTGGTCTTTCTTGCCCATCTGGTAAACCCACATCGCGTTAAGCTGACGGTTTCTCATGTGGGCTTCTTCGATATTGTCGCCTAACTTAAGCCGGGTCAATTGCGAAATGAGACCGTTCATGATATAGCTGTCGTACTCCGCTTTTCCCACCTCTACAGAAGGCATTACACCGATTTGGACCAATTTAGGATCGAGGATATAGTAAAGTGCAACCAGGTCTGCCCGTGCCTCCTCTAGTGCTGATGCATAATTTTTGAGGGTTTTGTCGGGAGTGGCCACCCCCGGATTAATTTGACCAGAAGCATGTCCGATGCATTCATGCATATCTGTATGAAGATCTGAGGCCAGAGCGCCGTATTTCTTGATCCGCTCCTTTACCTCTGCACCGTAAGCAAATTCATCTACTATTCCACCGCCTTTACTGCTGGCTGTGTTGTAGGCATGAATAATATTGCTCAATGAAACAGATTTTGATCCATGTTCCTTTCGGATCCAATCGGCATTTGGAAGGTTGATGCCAATAGGAGTAGAAGGAGCAGCATCACCTGCCTCCATGATTACCGTAATAGCTTTAGCGGTTATTCCCTTCACCTCCTTCTTTTTGTGTTGAGGAAGCAAAGGAGAGTTGTCTTCAAACCACTGCGCCTGGTCGGCAATCGCTTTAATTCGTTTCGTCGCTTCTAAATCTTTTAATGAAACTACACTTTCGAAGCTTCCCTTTTTGCCAATAGCATCGTTATAGACTTCAATAAATCCGTTAATGACATCAATTCTTGACGCCGTGTCATTCACCCAGGCAATATTATATTCGTCAAAATCTTTTAAGTCGCCCGAGCGGTAGTACTTAATTAGCTTTTGTAACGCGTCTTTTTGCTGTGCGTTTTCGGCAACAGGAACGGCTTTTTCTAGCCAGAAAACAATCCGCTCAATGGCGGGACTATACATGCCGCCTATTTTCCAGACTTTCTCGCTTACCTTTCCGTTTGCTTTGACAACCTTCGAATTGAGTCCCCACGAAGGAGAGTTGCCTTCGGTATTAAATCTAGCGTAATAATCTTCCACTTCTTTTTGGGTAACTCCTTCATAGAAATTATTGGAAGAGGCAACCACGTTATCTATGTTAGGCGAACGGTCCACCATTTTGGGCTGCATCTGGGGATCAAACAGGATGGGTTTGATTCTGGTCAAAAATGCGCTTGTTGTTTCTCCTTTCAACAGTGGAAAATTTGCGGAACTGGAGTTGTTAACCAGGGAGCTAAAGTATTCGAAAGAGAAGCCCGGAATAAACTTCTCGTTACCGTAGTGGTGATGGATGCCATTGCTAAACCATACCTGGCCGGCGTAAGTTTTAAACTTACCCCAATCAGCAGCTTTTCTGTCTCCTTTATAAGTAGAATAGATGTTCTCCAGGGTTTTACGAACAAGCAGGTTGTATTTGCCTCGCTGATCGTAGATGATATCGCGGCCGGATAATGCTGCCTCTGAAAGATAATAAGCTAATTTTTTTTGTTGCAGGCTTAAATCATCAAAGCCGGGTACCTGGTAGCGTAAGATTTGCAGATCAGCAAAAGACTCAGCAGCTACATCAAAGTTTCCTTTTTTGGGGGAAGGGGATTGAGCCCATGCATCGATACTGCTAAAGCTCAAGTTGGCGGCAAGAAAAGCCGCGGTGAAAAACAAAGAGTGCTTCATATTAATGATTTGTAGTAAAACGCACTCAATGTAGTAAAATTACCTGAACAGGAAGGTCAGGAAAAAGGCGGTAGCCTGCGGGAAAACCGCCTTGAGGGTGTAGAGAATAAGTTATTCTCCTTTTTCTACGTGGCCGGCAGGAGGGGAGCCTACTTCATTTGGAGCTTTTGCATCCCCTTCTTTTGGCTCCAGTTTTTCCAATTGAGATTCATCTTCTGCCCCTGCTCGGATGTTCTCCTGTTCTGACCCGACTGGTTTCGGATCTGAACTTTTTCCTCTTGGCTCGTTGTCTGGTATGCTGTATTGTTCTGAATCTTTCGGTGTCATAGGCTTTTTCTTTTGCTAACAAGAGTGAAAAGGCTTTGTTGTTTTTTTATTCAATTCCTTTTTGCCTGCAAACAATAATAAATGAAGGCAGTTAGATTTAGAATATCGATTACGATAACAGTGAATGGAAAAACACATCAGTTGCCTTGAAGATTCTCTGGAAACGGAAAAAAAGGAGTGGCCGATTTTACGGGCAGGCTGGATGTTAATGGGTGTTTTTTTGCTTTTGGGGATTTTGGGGTTATTCGGTAGCGGCATCTTTAGCCGAAGGACCGTGGAAACATCCGAGTTCAGGATGGAGTACGATCGGTACTTAAGGTATTCAATGAGCTCGGAACTTGTTATTAATGCAGCCAGTTTGGGTAGCGATTCATCCATCTCCCTGAATTACGACTATGTAAAAACCGTCAAGATCGACAAAATAGTACCCGAGCCCGAGAGTGTGAAGTTTGAGAAAGATAAAGTGTTGTTCAAGTTCAGTTCTGCAAAGGGTAATAACATCGTGTTTTATCTGGTGCCTATTAATCAGGGGGCGCAGCGTCTTGTAGTTGAGTTGAACGGTTCAAGGAAGGAAGTTTCACAATATATCTACTTTTAAAATGGAGTCTATTGTAGTCAGATCTGCCGTCATTTATTTTTTCGTGTTTTTAATTCTTCGGATGGGGGGGAAGCGAACCCTGGGAGAGATGACCACCTTCGACCTGGTATTGCTGCTCATCATCAGTGAGGCAACGCAACAGGCGTTGATTGACGACGACCATTCCATTACGGGTGCTATGCTCGCTATCTCCACCCTGGTATTTATTGATATAATGATCTCACTGATCGGCAACAAATACAAAAAAGTGGACGACCTCATTAATGGTGTGCCCCTTATTATTTTGAAGGATGGAGAGCCGTACATGGATAGGCTCAAAAAGTCACGTTTACAAATAGAGGATATCCTCGAAGCGGGGAGGAAGTTTCAGGGGCTTGAAAATTTGAATCAAATAAAATATGCTGTTCTCGAAAAAGACGGCACTATAAGTATCATACCTAAATAAGATTAATTGTTAATGGCCGGAAAATTTTTTACAGTACTAATAGACAACAAACCTACCATGTTTGAAAAAGGGAGGATTATAACTATTGAACCCTATGATTTCGGGACAAAAATTATTATGGAAGCTTCGCATTTGGAAGAAGAGCCCATTGTTTACATCACCTCCGAGTCTTATGATCTCGTGATGAAGTCGTATCTCACCTGATCTTGTAAACTCAATATGATGTTTTTGTGAAGTCGGATGTTCTCCGGCTTTTTTTTGTGTCTTTTTTACCTATTTCTGGTTTGTTTTGTAGTTATGTGTTGTATTTTTTTACTAATTTTTAATTTTTTGAGAATAAAATCTAGTATTTATGCAAATATTTTTGGTTTTTATTTAAAAAGTGCTCACATTTATATCGCTAAATCAAAATAAATAAGAATGAAAAGAGTTTTACCTTTTATTTTGCTCGTTGTTGTGGTGGTTTTAACCCTTGTATTCCCTTCGGTAGAGCAATCAAGTGCAAAAAGTGCTATCGATTCAGGCGATACGGCCTGGATGTTGATGTCTACAGCTTTAGTATTGCTGATGACTCCAGGTCTGGCCTTCTTTTATGGAGGAATGGTTCGGAAAAAGAATGTTATCTCCACGATGCTTCAAAGTTTTGTTTGTATGGGCCTTATTACAGTACTGTGGGTCGTGTTTGGATTCAGTTTAGCTTTTGGAGAAGATGTGGGCGGTATTATCGGTAATCCTGGAACTTTCTTCATGATGAAGGGTATGCTTGGCAATGCAACTTGGGAACTAGCACCGACCATTCCGCTCATTCTGTTTGCCATGTTCCAGCTCAAATTTGCTGTGATTACCCCAGCATTAATTACCGGAGCTTTTGCAGAGCGGATCCGCTTCAACTCCTACCTGATTTTCATTTGTTTGTTCATGATCATTATTTATGTGCCTTTGGCGCATATGACCTGGCATCCACAAGGTCTGTTGTTTGAGTTAGGTGTTCTTGATTTTGCCGGCGGAACTGTGGTTCACATGTCTGCTGGTTGGGCGGCCCTGGCTTCTGCTATCTTCTTAAAAAGGCGCCACGACCTGGATCATACTCCTGCTCGTATCAGTTACGTGATTTTGGGTACCGGTTTGCTTTGGTTCGGCTGGTTTGGATTTAACGCAGGTTCGGCGGTAGGTGCCGGTACACTTGCTGCAACTGCGCTCGCAACAACAACTACTGCTTCTGCAGCCGCCGCAATTGCCTGGATATTTTTTGATATTATCCGAGGGAAAAAGCCTTCGGCAATGGGAGCTTGTATTGGTGCGGTAGTCGGCTTAGTTGCTATCACGCCAGCAGCAGGCTTTGTAACAGTACCGCATTCACTGGCCATCGGGGTTATCGCGGCCGTGGTGAGCAACCTGGTAGTAATTTGGCGTTCACGTACCAAACTTGATGACACCCTGGACGTATTTCCTTGTCACGGTGTAGGAGGTATGGTAGGTATGCTTCTTACCGGAGTTTTCGCTAATCAGGCTGTTAACTCTGCAAATACAACCGGAAATGGTTTGTTCTATGGTGAAACTAAACTGTTTTTATTACACCTGGCAGCCTTAGTCGGTGTGTCTCTCTTTGCTTTTGTTGGTTCATACTTGCTGTTGATCATCACAAATGCTATTCATCCGCTCCGCGTTTCTGTAGAGGAAGAAACAGTTGGACTGGATCAAAGTCAGCACGACGAAGAATTATAATATACGGAACTATGTCTACCTAGAGGAAAATAACACATTAATCATTAGTTTAAAAAGAACCTGCGCCAGCAGGTTTTTTTGTTTAATAGATCAAATGTTCAACATTAATTGTTCTTTTGTTGTTATAAGATCAATCAAAAACCAAGAAGATGACGACTAAAAAATTATCGAAGTCAGTATTTGCTGCATCGCTGGTTGCCTTATTGGCAACAGTTGTGTCTTGCTCAAACCTAAGAGGTGGTAATAGTAAAAAGGCCGTTGCTCAAATCGGCGCTACCAAACCTACTGAGCTTCCTGGGCAAGGAAACATCTCATTTGTTCAGAAAGCAAATGAAGTGGAGATGGAGCTGGAACTTACGTTTCCTTCGAAAGCTAATCAAACGGTGGCCGTTCATATTCACGAGCACGGAGACTGCGGGAATGCCGGCAATGACGCACACGGGCATTGGAATCCTACAAAGGCAAATCATGGAAAATGGGGACAGGGACAATTCCATTTAGGCGATATAGGTAATGTTACCCTCGACGCGAACGGTAAAGGAAAGCTTGAAATGGATACTAACCTTTGGACAGTTGGAACAGGAGCTACTAATGATGTTGTAGGAAAGGCCATTATGGTACATGAAAAAGCAGATGATTATATTACTCAGCCTACCGGAAACGCAGGAGGAAGAATAGGCTGTGGCGTGATCCAGCTGTCGAGATAATACAAAGAAGCTTATAAAAGGAAAAGGCTGCCCTTGGGCAGCCTTTTTTTGTTTAGTGATATCAATCAACATTGATTCTGACTAGCATCACTCCTAACGTGTATCGAAATACACCAACTTTAATCAAACAAAGCAAAGATAGCAATCGATCCCGGGAACGATTGCATAAATAAAAAAAATACGGGTGTAGCAGGTTGAGCAGTTTGAAGTAGCGGTGAAAAGCGCCTGACCTTCATGCAATATGCCTTCTTCTCAAGGAGTAACAGGAGATCCCTGCAACTTCACCCGCTCTCCTTTACTCATCTCCGGCTGTGGTATCCCTGCGCCCATTAAGGCTTACGGCGTTCAGCAGGAGTTTGAAATCTTTGCTGTAAGGATAGAAAATAGATGACTAAGTGTACCTTTGCCGTGTGACGATAGAGGCGATGAGCTCCGGAACTTGTTGTTAAAGTGGGACAGGAGATAGAAACAGGAGATAGAATAGCTCGAACAGGTTGGATTTGTAATGAAGTACATTAAATCAAATATCGGGTTTATTATCAGCGGGACGTTACTTGCTATAATTGCCCTCCATCCCGGCGCAAAAAGCTTTGTTTTAGAAGGGCTGATAAAAACTGGTTTGTACAACCCGGATTTCGTAGAGGTAAGCGCTAAACATGCGGCTAAGGCTCCCTCGGCGGTTTTTAGGTCTTCTAAGGGCGAGCAAATTAATGTGGCCGCCAGCAAAGGAAAAGTAATCTTTCTGAACTTTTGGGCAGAATGGTGTCCGCCCTGTCTGGCTGAGATGCCCTCCATTCATAATCTTGCGCAGCACTTCAAAAATGAAAAAGACCTTGTTTTTCTCCTTGCGAACGTGGATGGAGACTTGCAATCAAGCCAAAGATTTTTTGAAAAGAATAAGTATGGGTTGGCGGTATTTGTTCCCGACGGCTCCATTCCAAAACAACTATTTCAAGGAAGTCTGCCTACTACAATCATCGTAAATAAAAACGGCGAAATCGCCTACTTTCATGAGGGCATTGCTGATTATGGCTCTACCGAAACGAAGGTTTTTATCCAAACACTATTAAGTAAATAGTATGCAGGAGTTAAGAAAGACGATAATGCCCTCAGGTAACACTAAAACACGATAAATAGACGCAGCGGAGTCTAGAATTTAATGAAAAAAGTATTGTATATCCTATTGATAATTATCATCATCATTCTGGCAGGTGGATTCATTCTTCTGCAACAGGATGCGTTCGGGGCAAGGCCAAGCGGTAAGCGATTAGAGTTGATTAAGAAGTCAAAAAATTTCAGAGATGGCAAGTTTCAGAATCTAAGCCCTACACCCTCCCTAGCGGAAGGATACAATTATTTCGGCGTACTTTATGATTTCTTGGTAAGGAAAAAAGAAAATCTAACTCCCCCAGACAGCATTCCCACGATTACTACTAACTTGAAGTCCCTTACGGCAGATGCTGAAGTGCTTGTCTGGTTTGGGCACTCTTCTTATTTGATGAAGTTGTCAGGAAAAACCTTTTTGGTGGATCCGGTCCTTAGTGGCTATGCAGCCCCCTTTAGCTGGATGAACGGAGCTTTTAAGGGAACTAACAAATACAAGGTGGAGGATTTGCCAGCTATCGATTATCTGGTTATTACACATGATCATTACGATCATCTGGATCACGAAACAATTAAAAAACTAAGAGGCCGCGTAGGGAAAGTGATATGCGCCCTAGGAGTTGGTGCTCATCTTGAGGAGTGGGGCTATTCTCCTTTTCAATTAATTGAAAAGGATTGGGGAGATACCTTCACTTTAGACGGGTTGATAACCGTTCATCTAACCCCAGCTCGCCATTTTTCCGGCAGGAGCCTTTTTAGGAATAATACGTTGTGGACCTCCTATGTCTTTGAAACTCCTTCAAAAAGGATTTTTGTAGGAGGAGACAGTGGTTATGATAAACACTTTGCTGAGATAGGGAAGCGGTTTGGTGGATTTGATTTAGCGATTTTGGAGAACGGGCAGTATAACGAAGCCTGGCGGTATATCCATACGCTACCACAAGAGGTACTTCAGGCGGGTCGAGACCTGCGGGCGAAACGTGTCTTTCCCGTTCATTCGGGAAAATTTGATCTTGCCGGGCATCCCTGGAATGAACCGCTATCAAAATTGACTGCATTAAATAAGCAAGCAGGCCTTTCGCTTATTACTCCCATGATCGGGGAGCTTGTAGAATTAGACAACTCCAATCAGTCTTTTAAAAGATGGTGGGAAAACTCCCGCTAAAGAACTTATGGAGAGTTTTATGAAGTTTCGTTTTCGGAGGTGTTAAGGAGTTAGTTCAAATAGAAGAGCTTAAGGCATTTAAACCATGTGTTCTACTTCTTTTACACCTGTTTAAACGATTTTTCAATTTTCTTATTTGAGAATTTAGACGGAATAAGTACATTTGCCGACCGCAAAACGATAATGTTTTAGCTGCGCCTATAGCTCAGTCGGTTAGAGTAGAAGACTCATAATCTTTTGGTCCCTGGTTCGAGCCCAGGTGGGCGCACAGAGTAGTCACTCAAAGAACACTAAAACCCTGTAAATAGCAGTATTTACGGGGTTTTTTGTTTAATTATCCCCTCAACTTCCCCAAAGAAAGCCAAGGTTCTTGTTACCTAACTGACTACCTGTTTTTAGTTTTTACTTTTGAGGTAACAGAAAGTGCTGTAATAATTTGAAGATCAATAAAATACAGCTTAAAAAGTTGATCAAAAAAACGCACTTTCTGCTACCTGCAGGTTACCTGAAAACAGGATGAATTCTGAATTGAAAATTTAAAAGCAATTGTATGAAAACATCACAGTCATTTCGTGTGCACTTCACGATCAGAGCCGACAAGGCTAAAGAAGGGAAAGCGCCTATCTATGCTAGTGTAACAGTAAACAAGCAACGGTGCCACATTGCGTTAAAGCAGGTGATAGACGTAAAAAACTGGGATACCGGCAAAGGCGTGGCAAAAGGTAACCGGGAAGAGGTAAAAGCAGTCAATAACTATCTTACACAGGTAAGGACTGCCTTAGGTAATTGTTATCAGCAATTACAATTAAAGGGAAAGCTGTTAAGTGCAGAAGCGATAAAAGATGCGTTTCTCGGTACAGGCGAAGAAGTCTATACGCTGAAAAAGCTAATTGACTACCATAATGAGACAGCTAAATCTTCCTTAAAGTGGAGCACTCTTAAACACTACTATGTTACCCAACGCTATTTGGAGAAGTTTATTCAGCAAAAATTTAAGGCTTCAGACCTCTACCTACATGAGCTGAATTACAAGTTCATTCACGACTTTGAAATCTTTCTTCGAAACCATAAACCCAAGGATCATCAAAAGCCTCTGAATAATAATGGCATTATGAAGCATCTTATCCGGCTTAAGAAAATGGTTCACCTGGCGGTTCGGCTAGAATGGATCACTAAAGATCCTTTCATTAACTACCAACTTAAAATTTTGAAAGTTACCAGAGAGCATTTATCGCCCAAAGAGCTAGCTGCAATGGAGAGCAAGGAATTTACTATTGAGCGGATTGATATGGTAAGAGACCTTTTTGTTTTTTGCTGTTATACTGGACTTGCCTACGTCGATGTCATCCAGCTGACTCCTCATAATATTGTTGAAGCCGCAGATGGAGAATTTTGGGTGAGAACATTCCGGCAGAAAACAGAAACGCCTGTAAATACCCCTCTTCTTCCAAAAGCAGTAGACATTATTAAGAAATACAAGGGAAATATCCGAGCAGAGGTAAGCAATACAATATTCCCTATAATCTCCAATCAGAAGGTAAACAGCTATCTGAAGGAGATTGCTGATTTGTGCGGCATTAAAAAGAATATTACTTTCCATTTAGCTCGTCACACATTTGCCACTACCGTTACCCTTTCCAACGGCGTTCCAATCGAAACAGTAAGCCGGATGCTAGGCCATACTAAGATTGCCACTACTCAGATATACGCGAAGGTTCTTGAAAAGAAGATCAGTGAGGACATGGCAGCACTTAGGAAGAAACTAGCATAAACTAAAAAGCAAAGGAACTTTTTTTCGGGAAAGTTCCTTTCTAACAACTCTCATCATGAACATTAATCCATCTTTAATAAAAGAAATCAAATCAATAATTCAATCATCTAGATACGAGGCAGCGAAGGCAGTCGATCACCAAAGGGTGCTAATGTATTGGCACCTCGGTAAACGAATTTTTGAAGAAGAACAGCAGGGGCAAGATAGGGCGAAATATGGTACCCAATTGATTAAGTATATTTCGAAGGAACTCCAACCTGAATTCGGGAGTGGTTTCTCCTCTCGAAACTTAAATATGTTTCGGCAATTTTATCGAGCTTTTCCAATTGTGCACGCACTGCGTGCACAATTCTCTTGGACACATTACAGGAAGCTGATAAGTATTGATTCTGAGGATAAACGAAATTTCTACATAGCTGAAACAGAGAAAAATCATTGGGCCGCCCGGCAGTTGGAAAGGCAGGTTGATAGTCATTTATATGAACGTCTGCTTTTGAGCAATGATAAAGAAGATGTTTTAAAAGTTGCCCGAAATGAAAAGTATCCTATTGAGCCGCAAGAAATAATAAAAGACCCGATGGTTTTAGAGTTTCTTGGTTTAAAGAGAGAATCTGCTTACTACGAAAAGGATTTGGAGCAGGCTCTTATCACTCACCTTCAGGATTTTTTATTGGAGCTAGGAAACGGCTTTTCTTTTATAGCGCGTCAACGACGAATTCACTTAGATGGAGATGACTTCTTTGTCGATCTTGTTCTCTATAACCGGCTTCTTCAATGCTTTGTGATTGTTGAGATTAAGACGCATAAACTCACCCATCAGGATATTGGACAGCTACAGATGTACGTGAATTATTTTGATAGGGTCGAGAAGTTAGCTCATGAGAATAGAACAATCGGAATTCTCCTGTGTGCCGAGAAGAATAATGCAGTTGTCAAGTTTTCTTTGCCGGAGGATAATAAGAATATCGTTGCAAGTAAGTATGAATTGTATTTGCCTTCAGAAGAGCAATTGTTAAAGGAACTTGAAAAGGAAATGGATAAGATATAGGCACGATACGTCTATGCTAGTGGAAGTTGCATAAGTTGGTGAAAATGTTGGACTACTTTAAAGATGGAGATACAAGGAGGGGGGGCGGACTTGCTAATCTATCAGCGCTTCTAGAATTGAGGAATTTCCTACTAACCATCGCCGGCCATCAATTTGGGCGTTGAATTAAATATTTTCCTAAGGCCTAAGCGTACGATTTACGGAAGTTGTCAAAAGTGCTTGCGACGGCTATCTCGTCACTACAGATATTTATAGTTAGGTGAACAACCGAAGGAATTCGACGATAAGTTGCAGGAAAAAGCGACCGGTCTAGCATACTGCAAAGCAAAGGTTGATGTCAACAAAAGCATTGTTCGTCCGCCTAATCCAAGAGTTGGTGTAAAAATTGAGGTTGACGGCCTTCTTCATTACCAAATTTAGACTTTATGTTTATCTTTGCTTCGATGAGTTAAGGCAATAGTATTAAACGCGCTCTCCTATATCTTATTGCCAAAAGATGAATAATTATTTATTGGTTGCATTGTTTTAAATGCGAATGATTTATTTAAGCCTGTCTTGAGGAAAAACCTAAACGGAGAGCCTTAACTAAATTGCAGCAAACCCTGATTGAATCACAATATGAAAAAGGTCCTAGTACTTTTAGGCTTTACCTTTACTTATACACTTTTGGCATCTTCACAAACAACTCCTGTTGGTCGTGATGTAAAAGACAGCAGCTATAAAACAGACACAAAAACAGATTCAGCTTTAACTCCGGCGAGAAGTATTAAAACGAGTGCCTGGGGCCCTACTAAATGGTTTAACAATACTAGAATTGTTGATTCCGCAGTTAAAAAGCTTAGTGGGCGACTGGGAAAAAGGTTTGAAACGCGGACAGATACTACTGGTGTTAAAAAAGTCTCGAACATTGAAGTAAGTAATAGAATGGAGCGCCTAAGCCGCGATTCAAAGTCGCAATTTGAGGGTGTTTCGATCAAAAAAGAGGATCCTCCCTTTAAGCTAACTTTTGGGAACGACTTCATGTATATGCAGGAAACGCCTCTAAAGGGTACACCAGGTTTTGCTGATATCTTTTCTGTTGCAACAGAGGTGCAGGTCGGGAAAATTCCTCTAAAATTTGATTTTGCTAAAAGTTATAATTCAGATACTGGTTTTGATCCGCTGCAGAGCAACCTTTTTAAACTGAATTTTGACAGGCAGAAGTTTTCAGGTCTGTTTAAAGGCGACCTTCAGCGCTTCCTTGAGTTTAAGAAGAATTACTTGTCCGGGATGGAATTTCCACAGTTTGCAAGGAAAAGTATCAGGGACAAATTGAGGGGAGTCCAAGGTGCCTCAGATTATACGAAATATTCGACACTTAATTCCTTTCTTGATGATCCCCGGAATACCATCGAACTTTTTAGTATGGATGAGATTGCCCTCAGGAAACAATTGAGAGCGTTGATGCAGCAAAAGCAGGAAGAGATTCAAACTAAAGCGAAAGAAGGCTTGAACCCATACGAAGGCAGCTTGATTAATAGGACGGACAGTTTAAAAAAGAAAACGGGGAATGCTATCCGTAGTGGAAAGATGACTACAGATAGTATATTCTTTGCCCAGGCTGAACAGAAAAAAATCACTCAGGGAGTGGACAGCATCATTTCGGTGGTAAACTCACTTAAAAAGCAGTTAAGGGAGAATGGTTTGAGCGCCCAAAATCTGGAAGTTCTTCAATATTATTTATCGGGGAAGGACAAACTGGATGATATCGATCTTTCAATAATGGCCGAAATGGAAAAACAGCAGAAAACTAGCAAGTTACAGTATATGCTTGGGAAGGTTCAATCCTTTCAGACTGGAAGCTTTGCTGCTAAAATTCCTGGAAGCTCATTAAACAGGGATATGTTTATACAAGGAGCTGATCTTACCATTAACACAAGGAGAGGCCCGGTGCAGGTAGGCTGGGGTAGTCAGAGGGATGTAGGGCTACCAAAGGATAACGGCTTTGAGAATTCGACCTATTCCTTTCCCAGAAATATTTCCTATTTGAGTGTGGCAACTCACAGTAGCACTTTTGGCAGCGGCCGTTTGTCGTGGGTTGGCGTCTTCAATAAAACGGACGATAATTCAGTTAGCCCCGTAAACGCCTTATCAAGAACAACGATGGCTTTCACAATTAGTCAGAGCCTCAAAATGAATACCTTGGGGAATCTTACCTTCGATATTTCTAAATCAGCGAGCCAATATAATAATACTATATCCGCTTATCACGAGAATTTATTCCTTGATAAGAGCGCATTGGGTAATTATTTTACCGATGAGCTGTTTGAAACACTTTCTCTGGGAGTAAACCATAGTTTAGAGCTTAAGAAGGCAGCGTTTTCGAATAATTTCTATTTCAATTATTCCGGCTTGGGTTACCAGAATCCGGGGGCAGCTGGTGTTTCGAATATGAGAATGCGCCTAGGCACGAACCTGAAAAAGCGTTTTTTTAGTAATAAGTTCTCTCTTGGCGTCAGAGCAGACCTAAAAAATACGCCAGTGAGCTATTCCTCCAACTCTCAATGGAAGAATTTCCAAGTCCAAATAGACGGACGATATTCCATAAGCAGGCAGTATAACATTAGCTTAAAATATATGGAAAACGGGATGAACAAGATAAGCGATATGAGAACGCCAGTTTATTCATCCCGTAAGTTTCAGTTCAGTGGCAATGGTCGGTACAGAATAGGGAGCTATTATAGTTTCAGCAACCTGAATATCGCAAAGCAACTATTTGACAATAAATTCAATCTTTCAGATGTCGCCGGTACAGCAATAATTTCAGGCACTGCTGCAAATAGTAATTTTTTGACATTGAACTACACCCATACTGTCGTGATGAACCAATTTACCATATCAGGATCACTGTTTGGAAACAAGGAACTGTCTGGTGACATGCTGATGGGGGACATGATTAATTCGGAAGCCGGCTGCCAGTATCCTTTATTTAAAAAATTAAACCTCTCATCTTCCATGACCTATTTGGATAACAAGGGAGTAGCACGGCAGTGGGGAGTGAAACAGAATATCCATTGGTTGGCAGGGAAGCACTTTGATATCAGTGCATATTTGGATTTGAGAAGGAATTTAATCGAACCAATATATAAAAGTCTTTATACGACAGGAAGAGGTGAGCTGTCAGTAAGATATTACCTGACTAATAACTAAAGAGGAGATGAGAAGAATATTGATAACGCTTGTATTGCTGCTCGTATGTAGGTCAGCTTTTTCCCAGCTGAATTTCCAATTCGTCCCTGAGATCCATGGCAGAAATATTGAAGGGCTGTTGAATGCAAAAATTTCGAACGCGGTTGCGAGACGAGCTGTAAGTTTAACTGTAACTGTTAGTGAAAGAACGAAGGGAAGGGTGCTATCACTAAAAACAGCAGCCTTTAATTTGCCAGTAGGAACTAATACCATTCCAGTAAACGCGGTAAGATCTGCGAAGATTCAATTTGCATCTAGCGGTATTGCCAACAGGATGCGTCAGAGTGGCCTATTGCCAGAAGGCGACTACGAGTTTTGTTATACTTTGACTCCTGAACAGGGATATTATGATCCGGAAGTTCCTTTGGAGCAATGTTTTGATGCAGAGCTCACCCCTTTTGCTCCTTTAACGCTTGTGGAACCATACAACCAGGATAAGGTCTGTGAGACGAGGCCTTTGTTTAGTTGGCAACCATCCTTCCCCCATGTGCAAGGGGGGACTTATCAGCTTTTACTTGTCGAATTAAGGGGGGATCAAAAGGGACCCGAGGCCCTTAACTATAACTTACCTTTAATAAGTCAAAGCAATATGATCAATCCCGTGATGCCTTATCCGGCTTCATTTAGAGAATTGCAACCTGGTAAGCGTTATGCCTGGCAGGTGAGTATCTATAAGAACCAGACGGTGTTGAATCGCTCGGAGGTATGGGAATTTACCGTCGACTGTAGGGACACTGTAACAGATACCAAGCTAAACTATGACGGCTTCAGGGATATCGAGGACCTCGCCCAGGGAAATTTCTACGTTGCCGATGGATACCTACAGTTCGGACTCACTAATTCTTATGGTGAGCAGAACCTTAAGTATGAAATTGACTGTATCAGCGATCCTGAGCTAAAAGTAAAGTCACTACCTGCTTTAAAACTGGAAAGGGGAAAAAACAGGATAGTTATAGATCTCAGGTCTAAGCGTGCGTTCAAACATGACTATTACTATATTCTCAAAGTATGGCTACCGAATGGAAGTGTGAAAAGTTTGAGGTTTGTGTTTAAAGATAAGTTATGAGAACGATAGGGTATTGCTTTTACTTCCTTGTAGTTCTGTTTGGACTTTCGGGCTGCAGGCAACAAAAAGGTAATGAGGAAGCAGGCAAGGAAGAGGAGATAGCTCTGGGAGTGATGAAGGTAGCCGGGAGTGGTGGCGGCGACCGGGACTATCGGGTAAGAATATTTCCTTCGAAAGACATGCTGGAAGGGAGGCAGGATATTCAGACGGCTATGTGGTACGATGCAGACAGCTGCTTCTTTTTGCTTGCCGGTAGCGAGAAGATTTACCCAAATCTCCAGGAGCCGGTAGCAAACGGAACTAAGAATAGTTTTGAGTACCTCCTCCTTTTTCCTGAGGTACCAGGAATTCCCGAAAAGAGTTTGAAGCTGGTTTATAGTGACCGGCATTTCAACAGAAAGACATATGTTTTGAATTTACACAAAGATTAACAAAGATATTTTTACTTAACCTTATTATGGTATTTAGTATTCCCACAAGGAGGAAGATTGCATTATCTTTAATAGGCATCTTCATCCTGGATATTGCTACACCTGCTTTAACCTACGCACTCACTTCAGGGCCAACACAGCCAGAAACACAGGCCTTTCAGCCTGCCAGTGTTTCTGATATGGTTGATCTTAGCACAGGTGATTTCAAATATAACATTCCGTTGCTCGACGTGGACGGATATCCGGTGAACCTGAACTACCAGTCCGGTATTGGAATGGATGATGAGGCGAGCTGGGTGGGCCTCGGATGGAACCTCAACATCGGTGCTATTAACAGGCAGATGAGGGGGATTCCTGACGATTCATTCGGAGATCCTATTATTTCTGAAACCTCAATGAAGGACAAGATCACAATAGGTGGGAGAGGGAACGTTAAGGTGGAGCTAAAAGGAAAGGATAAGAAGGTAAAATTACCAAGAAAGCTAGCAAAAAAGTTTAAGATGACGGTTTCAGGCACTGTGAATGTGGGGATTTTCAACGACAATTACACAGGGATAGGAGCTGAGGTTGGAGTGAATCCGGGAATTTCAGTATCGAGTTTGAATGACGGACTGTTGACAGCTGGAATGGGACTTGGAGTTGTTTCAAATACAGTAAGTGGTGCAGGAGTAGACGTAAGCCCTTATATAAATATGTCATGGCAGAATAAGAGGAGTTGGGATTTGAGTGTAAGTGCCGGGGCAAGTTACAATCTCGGCTATAACTCCAGGTCAGGGATGAAGGATATAACTTTAGGTAAGAGCTTTTCCGGCAGTTTTACAGGGAAAAATGTAGGAGCTGCAGCTAGTTTGGACGCTTCAACATCATTGGTAAGTTATAACACGGAACCTGTAAGCCCTACAATCCAGGTCCCTTTTGAAACTACTCATCACTCGTTCAGCTTAGACGCAGGAGGTGCAGAACTTATCATTTTTGCCGGTGGAGGTATTGCGGGCTATCGCACTGTAAGGAAGGTAAAGGATTATAAAACTGAAAAAAAAGGCTATGGCTTTTTGTACTCCGATAAGGCAAAGGGGCGGAATGATGCTGTGATGGATTTCATCAGAGAAAAGGATAATCCCTACATTCCTGGAACGCCGAATATAGCAATGCCGGTTCAATTACCTGACCTGTTTACGTATACCAGTCAGACGGGTAGTGGGCAGTTTCGCTTGTATAGGAGCACGGGAGCTTTTGGCGATCCTGAAGTTCAGGATAAATCGGAAACGTATACCGGGGGCGCAGATCTGGGAATAGGTGCTTCATCCGTCCACCTCGGCTTGAAGTATTTCGATCAGAAAACCACGAATTTTTCCCGTAAGTGGGAGGACGGGAATAACTATTTAAGCAAGGGGGATTTCCAGGTGTACAAATCTGCGGAACCCCAGAAAGAGCATGTATACTTTCGGGTTGTGGGAGAAAAAAGCGTTGAAGGTCCTAACCTTAATAATTTCTTCAAAAATAATAGTCCGGTAGCCGTTCCGACCTCTGCACGTACTACCGGGGCCAACTTTCGGAAAGCAGACGGTTCGATAGAAGCGACAGGAAATATTGAAAACAGCGAGAGACAGGGAAAGCGTACTGTTATTTCGTATCTGACGGCAAAAGAAGCCATGAAAGCAGCTTTAGATCCTGCCATCAAATTTTATCGTTTGAATGATCCTGCAACATTTGCAGTGCCTGAAGATCATAATAGTGAGTTATTGCTAGAACAGATTCTTCCTCGCGCAAAAGATTATAGGAAGGACGATCATATTTCTGAAATCAGCGTCAATGATGACGGAGGGGGGCGTACTATCTACGGTATCCCAGTGTATAATGTAGTTCAACAGGAACTCTCGTTCGCAGTCGGTAACGAAGGAAAGAACGACTATATCGTCCAAAATAAGAATCAGGTGCAGTTCACTATAGACGGGGACAAACCCTTTCACAAAAAAGGTATTGATGAGTATTTTCAACGTCAAACTTCACCAGCATACGCATCCTCATACCTCCTTACGGCTATTTTATCTCCTGACTATATAGACCGAGGTGAAAAAGGAATTTCCGCTGAAGATGCGGGAACAGCCATCAAATTTAATTACTCTAAGTTGAATGGACTATATAAATGGCGTACCCCCTACGCTACAAATACGGCTACTCTTAGTAAAGGGCTTCTTGCAGATGCAGACGACGATAAGGCCAGTATCGTTTACGGAGAAAAGGAAATAACTTACCTCCATTCCATCGAAACGAAAACCAAGATCGCCTACTTTATAACATCGGAAAGGCTCGACGGACTGGGCGTTCAAAACTGGCTTGGGGGAAAAAATCAGGACTTTCGCCAAAGAAGATTGACTGAAATTATCCTTTATTCTAAGGCCGACGTAAGCAAACCTATAAAGAGAGTAAAGTTTGAATACAATTATGATTTGTGTCCCGGTACCCCTAATTCAATCGACGCTAATGGAGGGAAGTTAACTCTTAAAAGGGTTTGGTTCGAATATGGAAATACCTCAAAGGGGAAGAACCATCCCTACACATTTTCTTACAAAATGAAGATCAGCGGTATCCAACCCCAATATGAGAATATGACTGCTGACAGGTGGGGAACTTATAAACCTGATAACCAAAACCCGGTTCTTCCTGGCTTTCCTGCCCCGCAAAATGACGTGTTTCCGTATAGCAATCAAAATCAGTCGGAGGCAGACGAGAATGCAGGGTTGTGGAACCTCGAACAGGTGGGGCTTCCAACGGGCGGGACAATAAACGTCAGCTATGAATCGGACGATTACGCATACGTTCAAAATAAAGATGCTATGCGCATGCAGCACTTCGAATATCTAGTGGGGCATGACGGGAATCCGATCAGCAGCTCCGACCCGGAAGCCCTTTCGAAGGCGAAGGGACTAAGGGTAAAGCTCAGCAAACTGCCGGAAGATGCGCCTCCTGGAACAGATGTTACCCCCTGGTTTAAAAAGACCTATCTAAATGGGTCGGATTACTTATATACGAAGTTTTATGTGAAGATGTCAACTGCTTTCTGTGAAAGTTATGGAAAGGATTTTGACTTTGTCCCTTGTTATGCTAAAGTCCGCTCAGTTAACATATACGGGAGTGAGGTAAATGTATTTTTTGATGAGATTGATGAAAAAGGGGTTAAAGATAAGAACCCTATCTGTATAGCTGGATGGCAGAAACTAAAAAACGATTATCCAAAGTATGCAAACAAAGGCTTCAGTAACAGGGCTCAGGACGGGGATGCTCAATCTAATATAAAAAGGGCTATCAAAGCCTTGGGGAGTTCTATAACAAACTTGGGCGAGCTTACTGAAAGCTTTTATAGAAAAGCTAACAGACGGAAATTTGCAACCAGCTACCAGCATGCCTTGAGCTTCGTTCGTTTAACAGAAACCGATGGTATTAAGCTAGGAGGGGGAGTGCGGGTCAAACAGGTTCAGATTCGGGATAACTGGCAGGAAATGTCGACCTCCGCAGCTGTTGATAGAACATACGGGCAGAAGTACACCTATAGAACTAAAAGGGACGGTCAGGAGATCAGCAGCGGGGTGGCAGCTTATGAGCCTAATATTGGGGGGGATGAAAATCCTTTGAGGGAGCCAGTGCCGTATGTTCAGGATATAAAAGGGGCGATAAGTAATTACTTCAACCTGGAAGAACCTTTTGGAGAGTCATTTTATCCGGCGCCCTTAGTTGTATATAGCAAAGTGAAGGTAGAGGATCTGGGAGCTACCGAGAGAACACCTGCTACAGGATATATCATGAACGAGTTCTACACTGCCAAAGATTTTCCTGTTCGGGTAGGAATGCTGAAGCTCGTCACGGACCCCTACCGTCCAAGTAAGCTATATAAAGTGCTGGCCAGCACTAATATCGAGGAACTCGCACTGTCACAGGGATACAGTGTCGAGTTGAATGATATGCATGGAAAACCAAAGGCAACCAGGATTTTTAACCAGGCAAATGCTGAAATATCCTCGATTGTTTATAATTATTTTACAGAGCCGACGGGGCCTGAAGAATGGCGTTTAAAGAACGGGGTACAGGTGGTGAACCAGGACGGAAGCGTCGTAGAACGAACAATAGGAAGGGATGTTGAATTCTTTACCGATATGCGAGAGCAACTCTCATCTAACAGTGGCAAATCAATCAATCTCGGACTGGATTTTCCCCGCATTTTCCCAATCCCTCACTGGCCCAAGCTTAATAATAGCGACTATAAGCTGTTCCGTTCTACATCTGCGGTTAAAGTAGTGCAATATTACGGTGTTCTTAAGGAGGTAATTAAGACAGAAAATGGATCTTCTATAAGTACAGAGAACATCGCATTCGACGGACTTACGGGAGAAGCGCTCGTTACCAAAACTCAGAACGAATTTAACGACGATATCTATTCTGTAAACCTTCCTGCGTATTGGATATACAAGGGGATGGGAGCAGCCTACCAGAATCTGGGAATGTATATTGAGAACCTCGATGGATTAACCATAAGCAACTCTCCATATAATCAACTTTTAAACCCAGGAGATGAAATAATAAGTATCAGAACTGGTACTTCTTATTGGGTAGTGGAAACTAATGGAGTCAAAAGACTTATAAAAAAGGATGGAAGTATCTACAAAGGTTCGATTGCTACCGCGAAGTTAGTTAGATCGTCCTTTAGAAATCTTCTGCAGGCCACTACCGGTTCCCTTGTATGCCTTACCAATCCAATTACAAATGGGCATTTTGCGTTTGCTTTAAATGCTGGTTTTGAAGATCTGAAAGTGATTAATGCTTCTGTCCAGACGTATGACGACAAATGGGTAGTTGAGGACATTGATGAAAAGGTCCCAGTATTAAATTCGCTTGGACTCTGTAGTGACATTCCCGGTTCAGATGGTCTAATGGATCATCGACACAACTCAATTACCCGGACAGATGGTAAGCTGCCGTCAAAATTCTGGATTGACAGGCAACAAGGCGGCGGTGGCGCATATGGAAGATGTGGGATCAAGCTATGTGAAACGAAATTTGGAGAGACAGTTGAAGCAGTTGAAGCTGGGCTTGAATCAAGTTTCGAGATCTCAACAGAAGGGGATTATGTTTTCGCTTTTACTGGAAACACGAATAGGTCCAAATGGAGGATCACAAACTGCACTGACCCAACCTTTCAAGAGATCTCGGATGTTTCCTCCGATCAGTGCAGCCTAAATCATATGCTTTTGTACGTCTATCATTTAAAACCGGGCCGTTACATTATTGATTATTCTTTTGGAGCCTACCGACGCGCTTCGGTCTCAAACCCTTACATTTTCCCCGACAGAACTGGAGGGTTCGAAATTTATACGAACACGTTTTCCGAATTAATTCATACTGATGACGCCGGGTCAGGGGTGAATATTATAAATAGCTCCAGAATGCTAATTGGCACAGGTAAATATCGTGCGTATCAAAAGGTGAAGCACTTTGGGAGCGATGAGGTGGAAAAGAGCTACTTACACGGTAATGTCATCGACTACTGCGACATAGATGCTCAAAGAGGGGATCCCTTCATAAACCCCTACTATAGGGGATATTTGGGAAACTGGTATCCTTTCGAGAAATATGTATTTCAAACTCAAAGAGAATACAATAATATCTTTAGGACTGATAAAAAGGGACTTGATACAAGAAATTCTGGATATTTCAGTTCCTACAACCCATTCTGGAGATATTCAAATTCGGGCTGGGTTAGAAATGGAGCTGGACAGGGCTGGCTGGCGGCAAGTGCTGTCAGCCTATATGATCGCTATGGGCAGGAATTGGAAAATAGAGATGCGTTGGGACGCTACAGCGCCGCCATCTTTGACTTTAATGGAGAGCTCCCTGCTGCCGTCGCTTCAAATGCTATGAACAGGGAAGTTTATGTGGAAGGATTTGAGGATAATAATTTTCGGAAAGAAAACGGCCTAGGAAAAGGCATAACAGAATTTAGGCAGGAGAGTGGAGAGGAAATATTTAAAAGTGCGGTTAACACAAGAGCGCACTCAGGAAATTATAGTCTAGTGATTCCTGCCTCGGGTATGATACTTTCTTCCTTTACTCATGGCAATACCCATAAGGGACATTCAGGACAGTACTTCGAAATAGCCGCGACGAATGAATACCAGTTGCTAAAAGGAAAGGGTATTTATCCAAACGGCTTTGAGCCTAAACCATCTACTGCATATATAATCAATGCCTGGGTGAAGGATGGTCATCCAGAAAATAAAAACCTGGACCTTACTTATTCTGTAAATGGACAGCTTCTGAACTTTAGATGCAAAACAGTGGTCGAGGGCTGGAAGTTGATAGAAGGAACGTTCACGAGTCCCCCAACTAACACGAATTTCAATCTCCAAATAGTAGCTTCGCCTGGAGCAGAAGTTTTCATCGATGATATCCGAATACATCCTTCTAACTCACATGTAAAATCCTACGCGTATGATGAGAAGAACTTTAAGCTGATGGCTGAACTGGATGAGAACGGCTTTGCGACTTTTTATGAATATGATGACGAAGGCTCATTGGCAAGGGTGAAAAAAGAAACAGAGCGAGGAATTGTTACAATTAAAGAGAGCAGATCTTCCTATAAAAAGAGAGCATTGTAAGCAGTTTAAAGAGATGAAAGGTATTGCAACAATAATAAAGAAAAGTTATTTGGCAATTGCGCTTAGCTGTATTACACTGGCATGTGTGGCAATTAGCGCAGAGGTATTCAAGTCTGAAAAAGGGGAAGCTCGTTTACCAAAAAAGGCAGGGAGGTCATTGAAGTCAGAAACTGATGAACAGCTTCTGTCCAAGATGGAAAGGGTATGCTCCATGCTGGATATTAACAGACCGGAGTGTTTTGTTGAAGGTTCAGTCAGTTCTTATACTCAAGGAAATACTTTAGACGTAGAGGGAACACTTCCTTATATCTATAGCAAGCGGGGAAATGATTTCTATTACAAATTAGGTCAAACCGAGACAATAAATGCCAAGGGCTTGTACATCTATATCGACCCGGACGCGAAGAAGGTCTTGCTCTCCGACCAAAAAGTCCTTACGGATAGTTCCCCCAATGCTATTCATGAGCTTTTTAAACAAATTTTAGAAGATCGTTTTGCTGTTAGAACTAAGTTTGAGGGTGATAATCAGGTGATTACACTTCTGAATGAGATGCATTTAAGTTGCAAAGAATATAGCGTAAGTTTTGATACGTTGAGTCTAAAGCCGAACAGGGTTTTTTGCAGGATGCCCAACTCAAATGCTGCAGGATCCACAGGGGGTGACCTTGTCCTTGATATGCGCCTGCAAACAGTTTCCAGTATTTCTCAAATTGAAAAGTTTGTGTCAAAGCCTGTGATAATTCGGGACGATAATAAATGGACGCTCAGCAAGGAGTTTCAAGGATATGAGTTGGTGATAATGTAAGCGCTAAAGATTGAGTTCAGAGAATATCTGTTCCGCTTTAGAGTAAAAATAGAATATAGATACCTTAAACAATAGTTGGTCTATGGTAAGAATTTTACAAAAGACTTTTATACTGATATTTCTTTTATCACTTCTGAAGACTGAAAAGAGTAAGGCAGGCGAGGAGCCTTACGAGTCGTTTCTAAGAGGCACTTTGAGCAAGGGCGCGGTAGTGTCAATACAAGACGAGAAATTTAATAATCCATCCTTCAACAAGGAACTTATCACTGATATGTCTGTGGATAATTTTATCTCACTCAGAATCTTGGATGACACCCCTATCAATCAGTCTTTTAGCTGCACGGTATCCCTGAGGGTCGAATATTTTAGTGATCCTTCGCAAACAGATCCTACCGTAATCGATCCTGTTAATCTTACTGTCAAGTACACCAACGATGGGACTGCTGTACTTCAGGATCTGTATAAATTTAATTCAGGATACCTGGTGAATGTTCATATAACAAACATTAGTAGTCCCGAACTTGGGGAAACTCTTCCTCCGGTATTGCAAATAAGCAATAAGATCATAGTTAACAGGATATACAAATTCACTCCGGATCTTGGTTTGGGTCTAATAGGAACCCTAAATAGTAATAACAGCGTAAATACGAGCTTTGGCTCTCTTAGTTTATCATGGCCAGCTGTAATAGGTGCCCAAGAGTATGACCTGGAGTGGGTCGCAGTAGATGAAGGAAGTGAATTTGAAGCCACAGTCAACAGCATGGCTGCAGGGACTGAGGTTGCAGGAATGGCCGACAAGTTGTTCCGAAACAATGCAACGAGGATAACAACGGATGATAACGCTTATAAACTCGCATTGGTTTTTAACTCGAAGTATATTGTTTCGAGGATAAGGCAAGTTGCTTACAATGCTCAGGGGGTGCGGGTAGAGGGCGATTGGCAGTATAAACAGAATAATGCGTCCAGAAGCTATGCTGTTTGGAATATCGAGAATTTATGGCATGAGAAGAACTTAAACTGGCAATACTCTGTAGCCTACGCGGAAGAGGGAAAAAAGAAAGAGGTAATAAGCTACTTCGACGGTACCCTTCGGGGCCGTCAAACTGCTACAATTAACAGTTCAGATAATGTGGCGGTGGTGCAGGAGAATATTTACGACGAGTTTGGCAGGGCTGTGGCAAATATTCTTCCCGCTCCGGTAAAAGAAAATGCGACTGGCTCCGAAAACCTTCATTTTTTTAGGAATTTTAACAGAAATCTTAATAATCAGCCTTATACCTTTGCGGATATAGCCCAACTTTGCGAACTAAAACCTTCAGCCCTCAGTACTTCCTCAGGGGCATCAAAATACTATTCAGACAAAAACCAGTTTATAGCGGAGAATGGATTTAAAAGTAACAGAAACTTTGATAAATACATCCCCCATGCCGAGGGGTACCCGTTTTCCATAACTCAGTACACCGCAGATAATACCGGTCGCATCAAAATTCAGGGTGGAGTAGGACAAACCTTTCAACCTGGATTGGCAGATTTGAGTAAAACAACGAAATACTTCTACGGTACTCCTACTCAGGGAGAGTTAGACCGGCTATTTGGAAATGACGTGGGATATGCGAACCACTACCTGAAGAATATGGTGATTGATCCTAACGGGCAGATTAGCATTAGTTATTTGAATGCCAGCGGAAAAACGATCGCAACAGCTTTAACGGGAAATGCTCCTGATGGTATGGATGCCCTTCCCTCGTCGGAAAATGCAGCAAAAACGCAGAGAATCTCGCTGCTCACGCATCCGCAGTTTCGGTTTGATGCGTCTGCACTCAGCCTCTCGGCGAGCACGACTCACCTGGTGTCTGCCCCGGGGAAGGTATTAATTGAATACGATATCGAAAGATTAATAGCATGTTATACTGAAGGGACATTTAAGCTATGCAAGGATTGTTTCTACGATCTTAGTATTAGAATCACGGATGATTGCGGAGAAGAAGTGTTTAACAATAGTAGTGCCCCCGTAAAAATTGGATATGCGGGCGTAGCGGAAGTAAAGTCTATAGAACCAGACTTCAAGAAAATCGGAGAGTATAATGTCACCTTCAATTTTGTGTTGAGCAAGCAAGGAATGGAAACTTATGCTGACAACTTTATCAGAGAAGGCCAGGTAGATGGCCAGGTGAAGAAAGAGCTGGTATTCGTGAAGAAATATCTGGATGAGCTTGGCTTAGGAACGTTCGGAGGTTGTGAAAGATGCAAGGAAGCGTTGGGAACACAGGAGGATTTCACGGAGATGTTCAAGGAGAAGTTGCTGGAACTGCAGCTCGCTACCACCGATATCAGTGCTTTGGAGGACTGGATCAGCGGGAAGTACCAGGTTCTGAGTCAGCAGTGTCAGGCGCTCCAAGCCTCCTGCGTGGCTCCTTCGCCTTGTGAGAAGTATATAGGCCCAATGCTAGAAGACGTTTCCCCGGGTGGCCAGTACGCCATGTTTGATACTAACAACAAGGTTCTTGAGCCTGAACTTAACGTATTAAAAAACTACTGGGCCACTGAATTTAGTCTTCCTGCAGGTTCTACGGCACCTGAGGCAGATCTTGTAACTCTTGACGACGGCTCGGTCATTTCGCCGTATGATGAGGCCTTTGTTTTGGAGACAGTAAATGGGCAAAAGGTTTTTACTGCGAAGAACCTGCTTGTACACTGGAAGCCGGAATGGGCTCACCGGTTTCTTAAATACCACCCGGAACAGTGTAAGCTGGAGTTCTGTGAGGCTAATAAGCAGTACGTAGCGTGGGATAATCTCGTTAGTGAGAAAATAACACACTCGGAAACTTCTAGCATCCCAGGCGCAGTAGGTACCTATAATCACAATAGCCCTTCCTGGCTCCTCGACATTGATCCTTTCTTTAATACTGGGCCCGGAGCGATATATAAATTGGCAATACAAAAAGACCTCACTCAGTACACAAGTGAAGTACTGGGAGCAAGTGTTGCGACTAAGAATGTACAGCAATTTATCGATTACTTCCTATACTGTGGTGATGCAAAAGGTAGAACTAATAACAACAGGATTGCGGGAACAAATAATATAGACTGGGAAGCATGCAATCCAGTTGCTGACTGCCGGGTACCCAACAGAGAATGGCAACAATACCAGGAAATGTATCTGGAACTAAAGGAAGATTATTATAAAAAGTATCGTGATGAAGTTTACTGCCCTTACAAGCAGTGTCTCATAGGTATTCCTGCTGCTTTACCAATTCCAGGAGAAATAAGCGCCCGAGATTTTTATATAATGAAATCGACTTCTGTCTCTGCCTGTAGCGGCATGGAACAAAGAATCGATGTGCTGCTGATGAACGGAAAAACGTTAAAACCGACGAAAGTGCTGGTATACATCCCTGGGCAAACAGGTGTAGCAGAGCTTGATTTCAATATAGGAGAAACTGTAAAATCAGTTTGTGTGCCGTTTAACATTCCAGCGAGTGCCATGAAAGTTAGCGATGTTTTAGTACTTGAAGAACCATGAAGAGATTTATACTGATTATATTAACTTTTCTATATGCCACTTATGGCCGTGGTCAAGAAGCTCAGATTACAGCATCGGGTCCTACAACTTTTTGCGAAGGAGGTTCAGTAGTATTAACAGCGAGCCAAGGTTCAAGTTATTTGTGGAATAACGGAGCCACCGGCCAATCTATTACGGTAAATCGATCAGGAAATTACGCAGTTACAGTTTCAGGAACTGGATGGACTTCTTCCGCTTCAATTAGGGTAACGGTAAATCCGATTCCTCTTGGTGAAGTGACTGTTATACGTGATAACGCAATGTTAGTCTGGGAGTTTACCTTTGACAAGGAAGGGAATATCTATGTTATTGATGGGACGAATGACAGAGTAGTAAAATGGAGACCAAATGAAGCTACCGGAGTTATTGTAGCAGGAGGGCATGGTCGCGGAAACGGTTTGCACCAACTTCATCAGCCCCAGTCGGCCGTCGTTGATAATGCTGGAAATATTTTTATTGTCGACCACGGTAATGACAGAATTGTAAAGTGGACTCCGAACACATCATCTGGGCAAATTGTAGTACAGGGTGCACCGAATAGTCCATTGTTTGCAAATCCAAAAGGAATTACCATTGACGCTTCCGGAAACTTATATGTCGCGGATGTAAATAATCACCGGATAGCGAAGATCAATCCGACTATGGGCACCGTGGTGACGGTGGCTGGTGGCAACGGGCAGGGATATTGGCCTAATCAGCTTTTTAATCCTGCTGATGTCGAGCTGGATTCGAAAGGGAATCTATATATCCTAGACGTGGGGAATTACCGGATTCAGAAGTGGGTACCCGGTGAATTAACTGGTACGACAGTTGCCGGTGGAAATGGACAAGGTTCTGCTCTCAATCAATTCGGTCTTACCTTTGGTTTTGATCTTGACGAGAACGACAACATTTATATCCAAGACGCATACCGAACATTAAAATGGATACCAGGAGCTCCGGAGGCTCAGTTGGTATATAAATCAGGAGCAAACAATGCGTATCACGTAGCATTAGACAACGAACAAAATATCTTTATCGAACAGAGGTTTAATGCCCTTCGTAAGCTAGTAAATGAGCCAATAATTAGAGCAGAGGGGCCTACAGAGTTATGTGCAGGCAAGTCTGTCACATTATCGGCTCCATATAGGGGGCAGAACAACGGACCATATACATACAAATGGAGTAACGAAAAGGAAGGCTCTGTTATCGTGGTGAACGTCCCTGGTAAATACACCTGTACAGTTATCAATGAGTACGGGTGTTCTGTCATTTCAAATGAAATTGAGGTAACCACTATTCAAAAGCCTTTAATTACAGGCCCGGAGGTAATTTGCCCTGGGGAGACAATAACATTAAGTGCACCTCCAGGCTATACTTACTTTTGGAGTAATGGAAAAACAGAACAATCCATCCCTGTAAATTCCGTGGGAGACTATTCTGTTACTGTAACGAATGCTCTCGGCTGCTCCTTAACCTCGGATACGAAAAGGGTGACCGACGTTCCTCTCCTCTTATCGCCAACGATTACTCTGACCGGTTCTTTATGTACAAATAACTTAAGTTTGATAACAAATAACAATTCTGACTTTAGTAGATGGTTTAAGGACGGTGTGGAGATAGGGAAAGGCGGGGCGATCAGTGTGTCCAGCCCGGGTGTTTATACCGTTAAAGTTGTGAACCCTTGCGGGCCGCAACTAACATCCGAACCAGTAACAATACATCCTCCTATTGTGCCTGCTCCCCTTATCACTGCCAACGGCACTTTTCCTATATGTGCGGGAACTTCTGTCAAGATTACTGCCGACGCATCAGAGGAAGAAGCACTTACGATTCATTGGTTCCGGAACGGAAAGAAGTATGCGAGTGGTAAAAACTTTATTGATGTAAAGCTCCCCGGGGAATATACAGCGAAAAGGACAACAGAATGTGGTAGCTCCAATTTTTCTAACCAGCTCAACGTGACGGTTGATTATAAGCTTCGAGCTAAGAAGTCTCATTTCGACGATATCGACAAAACGGTCCCTGAATACGACTACGACGCAACTGATACCCAGCAGAAGGAAGAGATGCTGGCCGAGATTGAAGATGCGTGTGAGGGACAGGCGGATGTGTGGATGCGTAATTTGGCTTCCGCGGGCCTCAGTTCTATCCAACAGACCGAACTTCGCGCAAAACTGGTGGCAATTTGTAAAGCAGGTGGAGACTTTGAGCACGGCATGGGCTCCAGCACGTTGCCTCCCGGCGCTACCGGCCCGATTCCTTCCAGCTTCGCCGATGCGATTAGACAATACGCTCCAAATGGCGTATTCACGGCCCAGCTTAATCCATGGTTGCTTGATTCTCCTTATCCCTACGACAAGCAGCCAAGTCTTTCCGGTAAGGAGATAGGAAGCAGCAGTGCAGAGATCTGTACCCGTCTACAGGAATTAAAACAGGCTTGCGGAAATCCCGCAAGTACTACAGAGTTCTATAATTGCCTTAGTCAGAAATATGAGGAAGCACTGAACATAACCGAGGAGGAATTCGCGGACCTGCTGAAGTCCTGTGACAGGTGTAATTATATCCTGAATGCCTCTATGCCTTTGCCGGCGTTTCTTGATCCGTATTCTAAAGGATGTATCACCAAGGCAGAGTTTAACCAGGCAGTTAGTGAATTGACAGGTCAGGTTCCCGGTCTGACAACCGCGGATGTAAATTACGAACAGATATTTGCAAATTACCTGAATCACAAATGGGGCTTCAGTATAGCATTCCACGTGTATCAGGATTATGCGGCGCTCCCTGATAACACCAGCAAGCTGTTATGCAATCAACCTGCCTTTCCAGGAGTCTTCGACGATGACTACGCAGATTTTAAAAAGGAGATAGAACTGGCTGTCGGAAACGGAAGGCAAGATTATTCTAAATATATTCCGGAGATCCGCAAAAAAGCGATGCTGGAATACACTAATGTATGCTCTTCTGCGAAACCTTATGTAAATCTTACAGAAACCACCAAGACATATCATTACACATTATACTATTACGATCAGGCAGATAATCTGGTGAGAACCGTACCTCCCGAGGGGGTATCATTTCTGAATAGCGATCAGATAAAGATGGCTGAGAGATATCGGGAAAAGGATCTCGCAGTATGTGCATACAATGGGCCAACGTCTAATAGCACCTTGTCTCTCGCGCAACAGTCCTTGAATACCATCATTTCAAGCAGCGCAACAAACAATACTGATGCAGCTATCGAGCTCTGGATGTATGATCAAAATGCTACGGGTGCACAAACCATTATTACTGCAGAAAAGCAGTATATGGTGCAGGTGTGCCTGGGTAACGGTAAAATCAATGCTGATATTTACACTATGCAGCCCGACGGAGTGGAAGGTGTGATAATTAGCAGGTCAAACCATATTAGCGGAAGTATCGGAACGCAGACACTTTTCAATTGGCACCACGTAGTGGTAAGAGGAAAGGACCTTGCTTCGGGTGAACTTGAACTCTGGCTAAACGGGCGCAAAGTAGATGGTACCAGTACCACTGGTGAAACGGGATGCGGTTGGGAAATAAGCACCAGTCCTCTTGTACTGCCTCAGTTTATAGGCAACTTAAAGCACCTGCGCGTTTACAACCGGAGACTGGGGGATCAGGAGATCATCAACAATGCTGAAAGTGCTTGTTTTAACGCAAAAAGCATCGAGCAGCTGGCCTGGCATCGATTTAATATTCCGGACGAAATACTCGCCGGCGGAAGTACCAGTACCCTTGAACAAAGGTTTGAGCCAGTGTACCCTGATCACACGCTGGCTACAACCTACGCCTATAACAGCACCAACCAGGTAGTGCAACAGGTCACACCAGACGGTGGAACTTCACGATTTTGGTACGATGATCTGAGTCGCCTGGTAGTGTCGCAGAACGAGAAGCAGCGAAAGGATACAGATAACGGAAAGGCGTTGTATAGCTATACGAAATACGACGATCTGGGCCGCATTACGGAAGTCGGAGAGCGAAGGATGCTCACTACGGGATTTGAAGATCCTTCCTTTGTCAGCAAAGATAAATACCTGGCTTTCCTGAATGATGCTGCCGGAAGTAACCAGCAGATCACTCAAACTATTTATGACAATGCTCCTGGAGCTGAAAACGGTCCTGGGCTTCATACCGCTCTAGCTCAAAATAATCTCCGCAAGAGGGTAGCAGCAAGTGTTTATCGCGACACGCCCGAAAGCGCGGATATCAACGCCACCTACTATGACTACGATCTTAATGGTAACGTAAAAAGCTTATGGCAGCAGGTAAACGGCCTCGGCCTGAAAAAAATCGATTATGAGTACGACTTGGTAAGTGGCAAAGTAAATAAGGTATTTTACCAGAAAGGACAGGATGACCGATTCTATTATCAATATAAGTACGATGCGGAAAACAGGCTAACAGAAGTATGGAACGGCGTGGATCCAGCTAACCCTAAACAGGTGGCGTCATACCAGTACTATTACCACGGGCCGCTGGCAAGGACTGAATTGGGCGGCTTGCAAGACAAAGTGCAAGGGCTCGACTACGCATATACACTACAAGGCTGGCTAAAGGGAGTAAATTCGTATGCCCTCAATCCTTCTGCAGATATAGGAGCCGACGGAAATTTTATGCCGAAAGACGTAATGGCTTATTCGCTGGGTTATTATAACGCAGATTATAAGCCTATTGGCGGCACTACCTCTAAAGCCTTCGCAATCAGTTATCAGGCAGGAACGAATGAGCTTGGCAGGAACTTGTACAACGGAAATATCAGCAATACCACTGTTGCATTGAGTAAGTTCAGAAATGGCGATCCGGTGGGTTACTCTTACCGTTACGACCAGCTAAACCGTTTGAAACAAATGAGGCAGACGGGCTTTGCTGCAAGTGCCAGCAGCTGGACAACCGATGCCGCCAACGAAGCCTATAGGGAGAATATCACTTATGATGGCAATGGTAATATCCTCAGCTTTTTAAGGTATGGTTCAGGCGATGGGAAACCAGTCGCAATGGACAACTTGAACTATGCTTACAGCAGGGATGCAGCGGGGAGACTACAGAATAACCGCTTACGGCATGTTACTGATAATGTGTCTGCTGGAAGTTATGCTGAAGATATCGATAATCAGTCGCCGGACAATTATTCCTACGATGATATTGGTAACCTGGTTAAGGATACAGAAGGTGGTATCGATAAAATTGACTGGACAGTTTACGGAAAGATCAGGAGCATCAAAAAGACGGATGGTACTGTGATCGCCTATAGCTACGATCCTTCAGGTAACCGTGTAAGCAAGACTTTGGGCGGGCAAACCAGTTATTACGTTCGCGATGCGCAGGGGAATAATCTGGGCTTATACGAGAAATCAGGTAGCCAGTTGTTCTGGCGTGAGCAGGTGCTGTATGGAAGTTCAAGGGTGGGGATGTTCAGGCCCGACCTGGATCTCAACGGAGAGCAGAAAGCTACTGCCTGGTCCTTATGGGATAACCACGCCAACCTGCAGCAATATGAGCTGACGAACCATTTAGGAAACGTAATGTCTGTGATCTCTGGCCGACGTTTTGGTAGCCTGGGTAATTATACCGCAGATGTGGTTTCTCAGCAGGATTACTATCCGTTTGGGATGATCCAGCCTGGAAGAAGCTTTAGCTCCGGTGGTTACAGATACGGCTTTAATGGTAAGGAGAATGATAATGAGGTGAAGGGAGAAGGGAATCAGCAGGATTATGGGATGAGGATCTATGATCCGAGGTTGGGGCGCTTTTTGAGTGAAGATCCTTTGACAAGAAAGTACTCCTTTTTGACACCCTATCAGTTCGCGAGCAACTCTCCTATTATGGGTATCGACGAAGACGGCGGGGAGTTGAAGTATTACAACATCGACTGGGTGACTAGAAATGGTAAAAGTCAACTTTCGATTGCGAACCAGATCAAAACCGATAATGTGGCCTTAGGAGTTGTACTACGCCTTTCAAATGGATTGTTCTCTCAAGATATTAAACTAGGTGATCTTAACTACTCTACGCTGGGATTAAGTGCATTTGTGGTAGGCTACAACGGTCAGTGGAAAGTTTTACCTAGTAGTATCGACCCTACTAATCTTCCCAATTTGAATGACCCGATCTGGGAAACTTTCGAGAGTCCGAGCGATTACAAGAGCCGAATTTATAACAATGCGCAAAATCTTATTGAAGGAGTATCTGCTTTATCAGATTTAAGAGATGTATATAAAACTCTTAAAAATCCAGTCAATAAAAGCAAATTGAATGCAAATGAAGTTAATAGTATACTTGCAAATAAATACAGCAAGAATAGGCCTAAGTATGGAAAAAATCAGGTTGAGGAGGTATGGGAGGCTGCTAAGGATGCAGATGGGAAAGTTTATGATCCAAATACCGGTCGCGAACTTTTCTGGGATAAGTCCAAAAAGCGGAATGGACAATGGGATATGGGACATAAACCAAAGTACAAGTATAAGGACGAACTAGAGCGTTTAAGACGTGGTGAAATTACGGAAGAGCAGTTCTTAAAGAATTACAAAGAATCAAAGAATTATCGACCAGAAGGTGTCAGTGAAAATAGGTCTAGAAAGTATGATAAGAAAAAATAATATGGAGGAAATTTTAAGATTTATCAAGGAACGGAATATACCAATGGTTAAGAAACATATTGGCAAGGCAGATAGACAAGCTGTTGACAGTTATGGGGATTCAGCAGTTCACCTTGCGGTTTTAGAAGAAAGTCATGATATCTTGCACCTCCTTATCCAAAATGGATTTCCCGTAAACTTGAGGAATGAGGAAGGTAAAACACCCCTCCACTTTTGTGCGGAATATAATCTTCTCAATCTCGCGGAAATGATTTTGAATGCCGGAGGCGACTTGTCGATTCAAGACAACTATGGTAATCAACCGTTATGGACCGCCGTATTCAACGTGAAAGGACGGCTTACACATTTGGCGCTCGTAAGGCGTTTTCTAGTCGCGGGAGCTGATAGAGATCATAAGAATCACGCAGGAATGACTCCCATTTTGTTTGCGAAAAGGGTTGGCTATTTGCCTCTTGTGTCGTTGCTAGAAAACTAGGAAATATGGGAGGTGTGAAAGTTTATCTATTGTTTTTCTTGCATTTAGTTTCTTGCATTAACGTTGAGAACCGGGAGCAGACGCGCTCCTCGCGAAAGATATATGTATTTAAACTTGATCATCAAAAGAAATCGTCCAACTTAATTACAGGTTTAATGATGGAAGGAGACGTCGTTACAACTTTGTATTTAGACTCGCTATATTTTAGGCCCACAACTAGCGTTACTAGAATTGTCAAAGACAGTAGAACTGTTCTTTTTTTACGTTCTATATCTTCTGATAATTTGAAGCTCCTTAATACTTCAATGAAGTGCGATTGCGTTGATCGAACGACCAGCGAATATGTAATTAAGATTGTAGAAGGGGAAGATGTTCAGGAGTTTAAATTTAAAGAGATTTATGGATGTCCGCCACGCAGCCAATGTTCTTTCTTTGATCAGTTGAGGGATTGCTTTATAAGACTCCCGTCGTGATCCGCAGCTTGTTCGGCATATTCCCTCTGCACTTCGAACTAAGTAATAAAAAGGGATTTGCAATCCCGCTAAACGAATAGATGATGAGATGAAATTAGGAAATGGTATTTAGCCCAATAAAAGAATGGTTGCTGTTCGACATGTTCTGAAAGGCATGTCGAATTAAGAGATAAAGAGGGATTTGTAATCCCGGTAGTAGGAGATTGCTTTACAGGTAGCAAAAAATGATGACTTGTTGCTGTTCGACATGTTCTGAAAGGTATGTCGAACTAAGAGATAAAGAGGGATTTTTAATCCCGATATTAATTTAAGGGGAGATTGGATTGCGGTTAACAAAAAAATGATGAGCTAAAAAAGCAGAAGAGAATTTTATCACATAAAGAAGCTATTAGGAGCAGAGCGTTGCACTTACAGCTTGCAAGAGCAGTTCGGGCAGTATTTTTTTAGGCGAATTGTTCAAAAAAGTTGGCATTTGCAAAAAAAAAAAACACAAGTAGAACAAGGCGCTGAGGGTTATCCGGAAGAGTGAAACTCGTGCTAACTGGAAACTTGCTTTCCAAATAGTCAAAATGAACTAGAACAACTTTAAGAAAGATACTTATCAAAATGGAAAAAAAGCAGAACGGGCAAGTGGTGGCCATAGATACGGTCGCAGTCACCTTAAGAACCGGTGCTGTTCAACATCTTCTGGCAAGTATGTTCAAGTGAGAAGTAGAAAGGAATTTGTAATCCCTAGAACAGATAACAGATAAATGCCGAAAGAAAAGGTAGAAAAGGGATTTATTAAAAGAAAATAAATTAAGAGGGAAACTGGAAAGACATTTATTACAATCATGAAACACATTGTTACTTTATCATTGCTGTTGATTCTGGAGCTAACTTCCATTGCGCAAACAGGAACAACAAGACACGTTGGGGAAATAAGAATGTTCGTAGGACTAAAGGAACAAATTCCTCATGGTTGGTTGATTTGTAATGGGCAAACTCTAAATATTACAGATTATCCTGAATTGTTTCAATCTATAGGTACAACATTTGGAGGCGATGGACAGATGACCTTCTCTCTTCCAGATCTTCGCGACAGAGTACCAGCGGGATCTGGAACAATGACGCCTGTCGGAAGCGGGGGTGGCCAAAATAATGTGACGCTACTCGAGTCTCAAATTCCATCTCATTCTCATAATCTCATGGTTTCTTTTGATCCCGCGGATCTGCCTGCGGGCACGGCTCAAAGAGTTCTGGCGTCCTCTCAGGGAGCCTATTTTTATATTGAGGATATGGCGAGTATTGCTTTGCATGAAAGCTCCATTTCTAAAACAGGCGGAGGCGAGTCTTTTGATAATAGAAGTGCGTTTTTGTCAGTACACTTTATAATATCAACTAAAGATGTGACAATAGATGAGAGCAATTTTGTACGCAGATTAGGTGACGAAGAGGTCTCAGGCCGAAAGACTTTCCTACAGCCGATCTCAAGTTCACCGCCAGTAAATGGTGAGCATTTGACTACCAGATCATGGGTAGAAAGCAGGCTTGGATCCCTTGCCTTCGTCCCCAAAGTCCTCTTTCAGCCTATAAATAATGGTTTGAATGGTGTATTATGGAATGAAATGGGCAATCTGGATGGGTATAATGGGAAAGTACCCAACTCTCCCTCTGGCTCCTGGAACGCCGCCTTTGTTTCCGTCGGAGGCGCAAATAGAGGATTTCAACTAGTTTCAGAATATAGTGATAACAAGTTTTACATTAGGAAGCATAATGATGCAGGCTGGAGTACTTATCGTCAATTTTTGTTTCGCGATGATATTGGTAGTGCAGGGTTCATGAGTACGCACAATGGTGGAAGTCTCTCTAATAAAATCCCTTTTATAGACGGCAATGGGACAACTGAGCTTGGGAAGAGCCTTGACTTTCACTCATCTAATAATAACGGTAATTATGATTTTGATTTCCGGATCTCTACTGACGAAACAGGAAACGCCAACTTTACCTCCCGTAGCGGAACTATTAATACAAATAATCTTCAATTAGGAAGTCATCATTTAGCATTCAAAGAGTCTACAGTACGGGATTGGTCTATAAAAGCAGCGAACGGTGATTTGAATTTTTCGAGTGGGGATCGAAATGGAAGAATAGTTTTCAACGCTAGTCAAATAGCGATCGGCAAACCTGCAGGCGGGGACTACCACCTGAGTGTGGAAGGTAACATTAAGGCAAAGTCGATAAAAATAGAGCCCACCGGTTGGGCTGACTACGTATTCGCGCCATCCTACAAATTGCCACCTCTGGCAGATGTAGAGAAGTTTATTCAAATAAACAAACACTTGCCAGGTGTGCCGTCAGAGGCGAAGGTGATAAAAGATGGTATTGATGTGGCAGACATGAGTGCCACCCTTTTGAAAAAAATAGAAGAACTGACCCTCTATATGATCGAAATGAAAAAAGAGAATGAGGACTTAAAGGGGCGTTTGAAAAAGCTGGAAGAAAAAGGACTCAACGATTGAAATAATTGAATTAATCTTAACTCTTTGATCGCTATTTCGTAAATAACAGCTTAATCGTTTTTAATACGCAACTATAACTGAATCACAAAATTTAAACCATATCAAAAAATGAAAAAAATAACAGTCCTAGTTTACTTAACATTTTTATTAACGGCAAACCTCGCTGCACAAACAGCTAAAGTTGATTCCGCTAACATTATTGAAGGGGTGTATGTACTTAGCGAGACCGAGCGGGCACGGGTAACGGAAATTAATATGACCTTTGCTAAAAAAACACAAGAGCTAAGTAAGGCAAGTGAGAATAAAGAGAAACGGATACTTGATGCGAAAAAGCTGAGGCAGGAGAAAGAAGTAGCTATTAAAAAGGCATTGGGAGCAGAGGTATATAGGCTTTATTCACAAAACCGCTTCAGCAAGGCAAAAAGTGACTCTCTGAATAACACCGCAAACGAAAAAGCCACTCTTTTTCAGCAAAAGTTGGGCGTCAGCAAAGAGCAGGCAACTGAACTGGCAAAGCTTAGAATCAATTTTGAAAGGCAGAAAAGGACTGCGGCAAATTCACCTTTCCCAAGTCAGGCAGAAGTGAAGAGCAGGATCGCACTACTAAAAAAGGCTCATCTAGATCAGGTTAAGAACTTTCTACCTGCAGAAAAAATAGAAACGTACCTGAGCCTTTAGATCTTTAAAGAGAAAAACGATAGTCTCCTTACCACAATTTTCCCATGCAGATTTCCAGGAACCGAAAATTACAAGTAACAGCAAGCCTCATTGCAATTGCTCTTTTTTTAGTTATAGCCAGCGGCTTTAAAGGTTATAGTACAGTTAATACAAGTGTAAAAGCGATCACCTTTTCTGAAATTAGAAAAAATAACGGTGTAAACCCGGGCGACACTGTGCTTAAAGGAAATAAGTTATTAATTACCGACACTGCAATAACAGTAGCAACACCAGCGAGTATCACCGCTTCTCTGATTGAAGATGAGTGGGGAGGGGGAGGGTTCTGGGGAGCTAATTTGGTGAATTACCGAGTTTATGCTTATAAAATAGTTAATGGCAAATATATCTTTTCCCCAGGCTATGCTACGCTCTCAAGTGATTTTTCTGTTCCGCCTGGCGCCAATAGCTGGGTGTCGGTATCTATCTCTCCTGTACCCGGAGCCGATGGGTATCGGGTCTACGCCCGCAGTCTAGTTGAAGGGGAAGGTGATATTTGGGTTATTTCAGATTACAAGCAATATGGTGATATCAGCACGACCACCTTTGTAGACTATGATTTTTTTAGTAACGGTGGCTATGGCTATGAAAATGAGATTTTTTTCATGGAGGTCGGAGATCCGAATCTATCAAGGACCGTCCTTTCCCCAAGTACAAATGTGATTCAGGGCGACCTTAAGCTGGACGGCCTGATTGCATCTGATATCCATACAAGCGCAACAAGTCTAAGCTTTTATTCGGACACTACCGCGCGAAAAATGGTAGGACGGATAGGGTTAGGCCCTCAAAATACTTTAGCTTTTGGGATGAATAACAGTATGTCCGGTTATAGAAATATTGCTATGGGCTATTCTGCTCTATCTGCCAATATCGCTGGCTCCAGTAATATAGCTATCGGCAATTCTGCTTTATTTTCCAATACCAGTGGCTTCGAAAATATTGCAACAGGTAATTCTGCTTTAGCTTCAAATACGACTGGCTGGAGCAATACAGGAATAGGGCCAAATGCTTTATTTGCCAATACCACCGGGGGGTACAATATCAGCCTTGGAACGTCAGCGGGGGGGAATATAAATACAGGAAGTAATAACATTGCTATAGGAACAGAGGTTCATGTGCCATCAGGCGCCGCGAACAACCAACTTTCAATAGGCAATCTAATTTTCGGAACCAACTTGGACGGTAGGAATTCGAACATCTCTACGGGTAACATCGGAATAGGCACCAAGACGCCTGCCTTTAAGCTGGATGTTGCGGGTACAGGTAGGTTTGCAGGCAATTTGACATTGTCTAATACCCCTTCTACCTCCACTGGTTCTTATGATATTTTAACTAGAAATACCTCAACAGGAGCTATTGAAAAAATTGCAGCAAGCAGTCTAGGAGGAAATGAAACCGGTGTTGTGCATACGACAGGGGACGAAGTCGTGTCAGGAACTAAAACTTTTACAACTCGCCCTAAAGTCGGAGACATTGACGTTGCATTAACTTCTGATATTCCTACCAGAATATTTCAGTATAATATAGCAACAGGGCTCAATGCCTTGAATAATAATACTACAGGTAGCTATAATATTGCAACAGGACAAAACGCTCTTAATGAAAATACCGAAGGTTCTAGTAATATGGCGTTTGGGGCAGACGTATTGTATTACAACACAACCGGTAATAGTAACGTTGCAATCGGTAACCAAGCTCTTTATAAGAATACGTCCGGAAGCGGTAATATAGCAAGTGGTCAAGCTGCGCTATATAGTAATACGACAGGTAGTTTTAATATCGGAACTGGTTTGCATGCCTTATTTTATAATACAACCGGTTTTGAAAATATAGCAACCGGCTTTTCTGCTTTAAACCATAATACAACAGGGAGTTATAATATAGCAATAGGGGGGAGTGCGTTAGTTAATAACACAACCGGTTTTAGCAACATCGCTATAGGTGCTAGCTCGCTCCGCCAAAGTAGTAGTACAAGCCACAATGTCAGCATCGGGCATCGCGCAATGCATGACAATATTAATGGAGGAAGCAACGTAGCACTAGGCTCATTCGCGCTTAGTAAAAGCATTTCAGGTAATGTAAATACAGCAACGGGCTTTCAATCCCTTCCTTCGAATACCACCGGGAGCGGGAACACAGCTTCAGGTGCTCATAGTTTATTTAATAATTCTGCAGGGGCGGGCAATAGCGCCTTGGGGATATATTCGATGTATAGCAATACTACAGGATCTAACAATACCGCACTTGGTGGTAGTGCCGGTAGAGATCTTCAATCTGGATATGATAACACCTTCATCGGTTTTAGTTCGGGAGGAGGCCTCAAGACAGGGAGCGGGAATACAATTCTAGGCGCAAAAATCAATGTCGATACCGACAGCCTAAGTAACACTGTGATAATTGGCGATGGAGAAGGTGTCCAGCGTTTCTACAGCCCGGCCAGCGGGAACGTGCTACTTGGCCATCCAAATAATCCAACCGATAACGGCTTTAAGCTTGACGTAAACGGCACTGGTAGGTTTGCGGGTAATTTAAGAACTGAAGGCGTTTTCGAATCAGGCACTTCTGGTAGTCTTAAAACCATTTCAGGTTCTGTTTCTGCAGATAGAACTTATACACTTCCTGATAAGGACGGTACTTTTGCTATGGTATCTGATATTGAAAATTCAGTTCCAACCAGCAATTCCATTACGAGTGCATTAGGTTATGTTCCTGCCAATGACATGGAAGCCATTCATAAAACAGGAGATGAAATAGTGTCAGGAATTAAGACTTTTACAACCCGTCCAAATGTAGGAGGAATTGACCTTGCTTTAACATCTGATATCCCTAGCGATTATGTTTCTAATGCTGTAAGTTTTCCACTGGTAAATGCTCATGCTGTTGGTGGGTACAGTATTCCTTCTCCTGACTTACGGTTCGTTCACAGCTATTCCGATGGGAATGCTGCTAAATATAAAATAGGATTCACAGACAATGGTTCTTTTTATTCAAACCTTGGGATGGTAGTTCCTAATTTAGAATTCACCTGCTCTTATGAAGGCTTCGGTATAACCGCTAATTCAAGAAGATTCAGCGTAAAATCTCCTTATATCACCTCAGGTCCTGTGTTGAGTACTGATATTACCAGTTATTCAGTTACTACCACTAATCTTGATCTCTATAAAAATTTGCAAGAGCGAAATATAAAGGGCTCTTTAAATGCCGGACTGCTTACAGGAAGCCGAACTTTTCGATTCCCTGATAAGAGTGGGGTGTTTGCTCTGGTAGAGGATATAACTAGCCTTGCCACAACTTTTCAACCAGCTTTAGGATACACAGCCGCTAATGATGCAAATGTAGTCCATCAGTCAGGAGCAGAGAGTATCTCAGGATCTAAAACGTTTACTAATAATTTAAAGATAGGCTCTGGCAGCCAGGATAATTTGAAACTTGAAGTGTTTGGCACGATTCAGACTAAAGCTATAAAGGTTTCACCCAACGGTTGGGCCGATTATGTCTTTGCTCCAAATTATAAACTACCTGCCCTAGCTGATGTAGAGAAATTCATCCAGGAAAATAAGCATCTACCAGATGTTCCGTCAGAAGCGGAGGTGAAAAAGGAGGGAATCGAATTGGGAGATATGAGCGCGGTGTTACTGAAGAAAATAGAAGAGCTTACACTCTATTTAATTGAGAAGGATAAGCAATTGCAGAAAGCCAATGAGAAGATTGATGAGCTGGCTAAAAAAGTAGAAGGTCTTTCTCAGGAAAAATAATGAAGATGCGATCATTTGAAGAGAAATAATTAGCTTCACTGCTGCTTAGATCTTACAAGTTGGATAAGGGGAGAAAAAAATACAAACAGTATAGCCTGATACGGGTGCTCCTGTTGTTTTTTTTCTCCCTTTTTTTTCTAAGCGCTTCGGGACAGAACATTTCAAACAAGGGTAAAGAGTTCTGGCTGGGATATGGGCTTCATTCCTCCGGTATTGCCGGAAGCAGCCGGAAACTTGCACTTTACATTACGTCTGATGTAAATAGCACCGGTTATGTAGAGATACCCTCACTCGGTTATCGCTCAGATTTCAGTGTGGCCGCTAACTCCATCAAAGTAATCGACGACATTCCGGATCAGGCTCACCTTGGAGATGAGGGGAAATTTAATACAGGAATTCATATTGTTTCCCAGCAACCAGTCGTCATTTACTCCCATATTTACGACAATCTGGTATCAGGAGCCAGTCTCATTCTCCCTGTTTCTGCACTTGGTAAAGATTATTACTCCATTAATTACAAGCAGATATCAAATACAGATAATGCTTTCTCTTATTTTTTTGTAGTAGCAACCGAAGATCAGACAGAAGTGGAGATTACTCCCTCAGCGCGGACAAAAAATGGTTGGCCGGCGGGCGAAAGTCGTATCGTGACACTGAACAAGGGTGAGATTTATCAGGTATTGGGAGAATCTCAGGGGAGCGAGGTGGTAGGGACTGCTGGTCAAACTTCGATCTATAATTATAAAGGGGCCGACCTGACCGGTTCAAGGATCAGATCAATAAGTACAGGTCTCCAGGCTTGCAAGCCTATCGCTGTTTTTTCCGGAAGTGGAAAGGTGGGGATTGGATGCAGTCCCACCGGCGTGGGAAGTTCGGACAATTTATACCAGCAGGTATATCCTACAAAAGCATGGGGCAAAAAGTTCTTTACGATACCTCTGAAAAGTAGAAGCTATGATGTGATCAGGGTATTTAAAAGTGAAGTAGGGGCTACCGTAAAAGTGAACGGTTCTATTGTTGCTGCTTCCAACTTTGTTAATGATTCATATTGTGACTTCCCGAGTTCGGGTGTAGCAGTGATAGAAGCTGACCGTCCCATTCAAGTGGTGCAATACGCTGTAGGGATGAATAAGTCAGAAAATTGCGGCTTTTATCCTGAAAATATCGGTGATCCCGAGATGATCTACCTAAATCCAGTGGAGCAGAATATCGATCAGATCACAGTCTATTCCTCCGATAGGTACCGGATCCAACAGAATTATATTAATGTTACTATCAGAAAGACTGCAGTAGCCAGTTTCAATCTCGACGGAATTAGCCGGGCTTCTGAGTTTCTGGATGTCCCCGGTGATCCTGAATATTCCTACGCCCAGCTGAGCGTAACAGCCGGTGTCCATACCTTATCAGCAGCAGACGGGTTTAATGCAATAGCTTATGGTTTTGGAACAGCAGAGTCCTACGGCTATTCCGCTGGTGCAAATGTAACGGGCCTCGAAATTACTGCTCGAAATAAAGCTACGGGAGAAAAGGTCAGCACTGGCTGCGTTGCTGAGCCCTTGCAATTTACACTGAGCCTGGTCTATCAGGCTAGTAGGATTAAGTGGAATTTTAAGAACGGCACTGTTCCCGCAGAGATTATCAACCCCGTCCCTGACTCGCATTATACTGCTAATGGCAAAACCTTTTATGTATACGAATTGCCGGAAGAAGTGGTATTCAACCTCGGGAAAGACTATGATGTCGAGGTGACGGTCGAAAAAAGTAGTGCTGATGGCTGCGGGGCAGCAGAGGTTATCCCGTTCGAATTTTCTGTCTACTCTCAGGCTACGGTCGACTTCGAAGGGGTTGATGTTTGCGAGGGAGGAGAAACGGTCTTCATTGACAAGAGTGATGGGATGGGGCATCAATTGACAAGTTGGCACTGGGATTTTGGAGATGGTCAAAGTTCATCAGAACAGAGTCCCAGGCATACCTATCTGACCCCGGGCACTTATTCAGTCACTTTGACTGTTACTACCGCATCTGGCTGTTCTCCTGTTAGCACAACTAAGCCGGTTAAAGTGTTGAAAAAACCGAAAGCTCACTTTAATAGTGTTGGGGCCTGCGTTAGTAGGAGTATTGTATTCGAGGATAGTTCAATAGGAGGCGACGGTAATATTTCCAAATGGACCTGGAAGATAGGAGATGGGACGACTAAGCAGGTTGCTTCAGGGGCGCCCGTCGTTCACACTTTTCAAAGTCCCGGTATCTATAAAGTGAAGCTGGCAGTAGAAACGGCCCTGGGTTGTAAAGACAGTATCGAGAAGGAGGTGCAGATCTACGATGTTCCCGTAGCAGATTTCCTGGAGCCAGAAGCTTGCGTCGCGGATGCTTTCGCTATGTTTTCTAATACCTCAAGCATTGCTAACAACGGAGCTTTAAGCTACCTGTGGAATTTTGGAGACCCTGATTCTAGTCCTGGCAATCCTAATACTTCAACGTTGAAGGACCCACAACACAAGTACGCATCTGCCGGAATATATAAAGTCAGGCTGATAGCTACGTCCTCAAATGGATGTCGTGATACAGTTGAAAAGGACGTTACCATCAATGGCGCAACCCCGAGAGCAGCAATGGAAGTGATGAATGCAGCAAGGCTCTGCAGTGGTGATGAAGTAAGTTTTATAAATAGATCCGAAGTCGACTTTGGTAAGATCACGAGGCTCGAATGGTATTTCGATTTCGCCAACCACCCCGCAGAAGTGCTTATAGATGAAGAGCCAGTGCTTGGGAAAGTTCAAAAACACTCTTATCCTCCATTTTTCAACTCCGGAAAGAAGGAGTATTTGGTAAAGTTGAGGGCTTTTTCAGGAACAGCATGCGTCAGTGAGATTGTTGAGAGGATTTCAACCTGGCCAATCACTGAAATTGACTTTTCTCTTCCTCTGGTCACATGTTTGAATGAGACGGCGATTCCATTGGAAGGGTATGAAAAATTCGGTCTCGACGGAACAGGCGTTTTTAAAGGTGTAGGGGTCAGAGCAACAGGAGAATCTAAAGCTGTTTTTGAGCCCGCCCGGGCGGGTGCAGGAATACATCCCATCACCTTTCACTATACCTTAGCTAGCGGCTGTGAGGTTATTCTTTCCAAGGATATTACGGTCGAAGATGGAATAGCGGTAGACGTTGGTCCTGACCGGGAGATGCTGGCATGGGGAGAAGTGCTATTAAGTAGTTCGGTGAGCGGTAATGCACTTTCATATAAGTGGTCGCCAGCAGAGGGGCTGAACCGCGATGATATTCCTAATCCTGTGGCTGCTCCTTCGTCAGATATAACTTATACTCTAACCATAATCTCAGATAAAGGATGCGTCGCCAAAGATGAGGTAAGGTTGAGCGTGTTGAATAGTCCCAGGATACCAAACGCGTTCACTCCCAATAGCGATGCAGTGAATGATGTTTGGGGGATAAAAAATTTAGAAAGTCTACCGAAGTGTACGGTGGAAGTGTTCAACAGATATGGAACAAAAGTCTACCAGTCCACCGGTTATTCAATCCCTTGGGATGGAAGGTATAAAGGAGAGGATCTTCCGGCGGGAACCTATTATTACGTTATCAATCCAGGCAATCAGAGGAAGAGTTTCACTGGGTATGTGTCTATAGTGAGGTGATAAGGAAGAGACGTCTCCTTGGACGGCCAAGTTCAAACCGTCTTCACAAGTGCGTGAATTCTTCCTTAAATTTAAAAGTAATTACGCATGTTATTTCGTCGCGATGTTCCATCGAAAACGAATTGAGAGGACTGGTTGAGGAATGCTCAATAGATCGGAATAAAATGTTGTATTCCCTTATCCCAGGATCGAACAGCTAACTCAATATTTTTCATATAGGTAACGGGAATCACTCCTCCCCATTCCTCTGTTAAGCCACCCTCCTTGTTAGTTTACAAACCTGTCACGAGAACATGGAATAAATCGGACTGACGAAGGAAGGAGAATTTATGCCGTGAAAGCTCTTGACGGGTGAAGGAAACGAGAGACCTTTGCTTATCAAAGGAATGGGATTATCTTAACCATTAACCCTTATAAAAAAACACACACCTCCTGTCATAGGTGTTAAATTCATTCTCACAGCTTCCTGAACTTCGGACTAAAATATTTACCCCTATGACAAGCATAAAAGAAATGAATTCCGATCAAAGAAAGCAGAGTTTTTATAAAGATCAGTTGCTTACAGTTCAGGACCTTATTGAATTCAAAGAGCAACTCATCTTAGACATTAAGAAACTATTGAAGGAAAATTCTGGTCAGCTGCCCCATAAATGGTTGAAGGCATTCGAAGTCAAAAAGCTATTAAGAGTTTCGGAAAGTAAGCTCCAGTATCTGAGAGACAAAGGCGTGATCCCCTTCAAAAAACTAGGTGGTGTTACCTATTACGACTACGACGAAATTCAAGAGATAATGAAGTCAGATAAGTTTCAGGATCAATTGAAATTAGCATGAAAAGGAAGGCAAGACGGATAGATCCGATGAAGCAAAAAAGGAGATCTAAAGCACCGGAAATCCCTATTCAAGTTACTGAATCTTTCGGATTTAACATTCCTCCCGAAACACTAGACGTCCTGATTTATTTTGAGCAGAAAGAAGCCGGGGAAGCTGCTCAGCACTTCGTCGATGAGCAAGAAAAGTCAGGCTGGAAGACGAAAACTGGGAAGCCTATCCGAAATTGGAAAGTACATGCAAGTGACTGGATTTTCAACTACAAACAAGAAAGAAAATTCAGCTTAAGAACTTCCAGGTTCTGCTCACTTTAAATATGAGGTACAACATGAGAATTAACAAAGATCCTGAAATGCGGAGGTAGACTGCCTCGCTTTGCTGCAGTCAGCAAGATGTACGTTTGTAATACAAACGAATCTTGCCTCCCTTCCGAAGTCAGTCCGGGTAAAAAAAGAAGCAATCCTCCGAAGTCGGATTTTTTATAAAAGAACCTATGAAAAGACAGGACGAAAATCGCTCAAAGATTTTTCTGTTGAGGTTAAAACCTGCAGAATTTCAACTAATTAATGATCGATTTAAAAAGACGAAATTTCGTAGTCTAAGCGAGTATACAAGGAGCGTGCTACTGGAAAAGCCGATTACAATTTTATATAGAGATAAGTCCTCCGATGATATTCTAGAAGAGCTCATCTTACTTCGTAAAGAGCTCAATTTCTTTGGAAATAATTTCAATCAAACCGTCAGGAAATTGAACAGTGTGAGTGGGATGCCGGAAGCAAAACATTGGCAGTCAGTGCTTGAAGTTTTGCGCGATCAACTGGAACCTTCAATCCGGCAAATCAAGGATCGGATCAATAACTATTCTGATTTATGGTCGCAAAAATTATTAGCGGAAAAAGTCTGATCGGCGCCTTAAACTACAATGAAAAAAAGGTGCAACAGGGCAAAGCTGATTTGATCCATCAAAACGGATATGCAAAAGACATAATACATCTCAATTTCAACGACAAGCTACTTAGGTTAAAGGACTTGTCTTTAAGAAACGAACGTGTAAAAACGAACACGCTGCATATCTCTTTAAACTTTGCTACTGGGGAAAATCTTTCAACAGACTTAATTAAGGAAGTTGCTGACGAATACATGGAAAGAATAGGTTTCGGAAGCCAACCTTACCTCGTGTATAGCCATAGCGATGCAGGCCATCCCCATGTTCATATTGTTAGCACCAATATTAAATCGTCCGGAGAAAGGATCAGCTTGCACAATCTTGGAAAGACAAAATCAGAGCTTGCGAGAAAGGCGCTGGAGGCGAAATTTGGGTTGACGCCAGCCAACTCAAGACAGAAAGAACAGGATCTCAATATCCTTTCTCTTTCTAAAATAGAATATGGAAAAACAGATACAAAACGAGCTCTCGCTAATACTGTAAATGCTGTTATAAAAATATACCGTTTTACCAGTCTTCCTGAGCTAAATGTCGTATTGCAGAACTTCAATGTCTTAGCAGACCGGGGCTCAAAAGACTCAAGGATGTATACAAAGAATTGGCTGATCTACTGGGCCATGGATGGTAAGGGAAATAAGGTTGGAGTGCCGATAAAAGCCAGCAGTCTTCCCGGTCGGCCGACTCTAAAATTTCTGGAGGAGAAGTTTAAACAGAACGAACAACTCAGGAAACCGTTCGTGCAAAATGTACGTGCATTGCTTGACGGTGTACTGAAGACAAAAGCGAGTCCGGCCGGATTTGCTCAGGCGTTGCATTCAAAAGGAATTCAGGTGGTATTTCGACGAAATGAAAGCAACTATATCTACGGTATCACTTACATTGATCACAATAACAAAGTAGTGTTTAATGGCAGCGATATCGGTAAGGATTACAGTGCAACTGCTTTGAATAAATATTTTGGAGATGCATCACATAAACTGTCATTGGTCGACAGGTCGCTCTTGGAAAAAACGTCACCAGCTTCTCAATCCAATAATCCTCTGTTTGCTGATCAAAGTATTACGAATCACGAGTTGGGTACATCTTTACTTGATGACCTGTTGAAGCCGGATTATTCTGAAGGCGGTGGTATCAGCAATCTATTCAGACATAGAAGAAAGAAGAAAAGAAAAGGACTATCAAAATAATAAACCTATGGGAACCGGTGAAAATGAACAAGGATTGCGAAAGATCATTGATTTTACAAGAATGCTTTCGATAGCGATACTAGTAATTCACTTCTATTTGAGCTGCTATGCAGTTTTCAACGCACATGGCTTTTCCTGGGAAATTACAGACCGGATTCTAATTGCGCTGTCAAGAATGAAAGTTTTCGATTCTATTCTTTCTGCAAAAATCGCAAGTCTAGTGCTTCTAATGATTTCGTTACTTGGTGCCAGGGGGAGAAAAGATGAAAAGACGAACATTCAATACTTGGTTGTCTCTTTGGCAACGGGTCTTCTCCTTTTTTCGATAAGTACTTTGGTTTTCAGCTTCGAAATCGCCGCACACGTCAAGGCGATCGCTTATATATCCAGCACTTCGACTGGCTATATTCTTATCCTGACCAGCGGCACTCGCTTAACTCGATTGCTGAAATTGAATTTAGTTAGCGATGTATTTAACAAAGAGAATGAAACTTTTCCACAGGAAGAAAGAAAACTGGAAAACGAGTATTCTATAAATCTTCCTTCGACTTATTACTATAAGGGCAAGATCAGGGGTAGCTGGATCAATATTATTAATCCTTTTAGAGGTTCTTTGGTTCTGGGTACACCCGGAGCTGGTAAGTCATATTTTGTTATTCGGCATATTATTGCCCAGCATCTTCAAAAGGGGTTCAGCATGTTCATCTATGATTTCAAGTACGACGATTTAACAAGGATAGCCTACAACACATTGCTGAAAAGCAGTTCCGGAAATGATAAGCGCAAGTTTTTCGTGATCAATTTTGACGACCTGAACAAAACGCATCGCTGCAATCCTCTGGAGCCTGCTAGTATGATCGATATAACAGACGCAACAGAAGCTTCGCGTACCATTATGCTTGGCCTGAACCGAGAATGGATCAAGAAGCAGGGAGATTTCTTCGTGGAATCTCCCATCAATTTTGTGACAGCCATTATCTGGTACTTGAGAAAGTACAAGGATGGCGTATTCTGCACACTACCACATGTTATTGAGCTTATGCAGGTGGAGTATAAATATCTATTTGCAGTACTTAGCCAGGAGCCCGAAATTGAAGTGCTGATCAATCCTTTTATATCTGCATGGAGGAATGAAGCCTACGATCAACTCGAAGGCCAAGTTGCCAGTGCTAAAATAAGTATGGCGCGATTGTCATCTCCTTCCTTGTATTATGTTTTATCGGGAAATGATTTCACGCTGGATCTCAATAATCCGGATTTTCCAAAAGTCATTTGTATGGGTAATAATCCTCAAAAGCAGCAGGTGTATGGAGCGGTATTAAGTTTATACATCTCCCGAATGATTAAGCTGGTGAATCAGAAGAACAAACAAAAATGTAGTCTTATATTCGATGAGTTTCCAACTATCTATTTCAATAATATTGATAGTCTTATCGCCACCGCCCGCTCTAATAAAGTTGCCACAACTTTAGCTGTTCAGGATTATAGTCAATTAAAAAAGGATTATGGCAAGGAACAGGCAGAGGTTATATTAAACATAGTGGGAAATGTAATTGCTGGCCAAGTTACGGGAGATACAGCAAAACAGTTATCCGAAAGGTTCGGCAAAATTCAACAGGAGCGACAATCGATATCAATAAATAGTTCCGATACCTCTGTCAGCCGTTCCACTCAACTTGATTTTGCGATACCTGCGTCAAAAATATCTACATTATCTTCTGGCGAGTTCGTTGGTATGGTAGCAGACGATCCTCAGAATAAAATTGACCTGAAGGTTTTCCATAACGAGATAGTAAACGATCACGAGGCTATACAACTAGAAGAGGATCATTACAAAGATATCCCGAAATTGAGAGCAATTGACAAGGAAAGTGTCCTGGTGAATTATCTTCAGATAAAGCAGGATGTACAAGAAATTATAGCTGGAGAATTTCCAGGTAAAGATGAACAACCTATAAAAAGCGACATTTCAACAGCAACATCAGGAATAATGAGGGGATTGCAAATTTAAAACTCTCTTTTAAGAAGATACTATTTGTCGCCATGACAACCAATGTTTCAACATACAAATTCACTTCTCCTTTGTTTTTTCGTTTTGTAAACATTTTTCCCACTTCCCCCGTTAATATTTCACCTAACCAAACCAAAGCCTAGATAATATGATTAAAGCATCCTCGCACGACAAAGGCTTAGTGATTGATATCCTCACCAAGTCTTTTGACACTAATCAAAGTGTGAATTACATTGTAAAGCAAGATAAGCACCGAGAAAAACGGGTAGAGGCCTTAATGGACTACTCTTTTGAAGTTTGTTATTCGTTCGGCGAAGTCTTCCTGTCTGAAAATAAAAAAGCCTGTGCATTGATCCTTTACCCGGATAAGAAGAAAACGAACCTTAAATCCATACTTCTGGACATCAAACTTATTCTTCACTCTGTAGGAATAAGCAATGTTCAGAAAGCACTTTCCAGAGAATCAAAGATTAAAAAACTACAGCCAAAAGAGCCGATGTACTATATCTGGTTCATTGGAGTAGATCCTGAATATCAGAATTCGGGCATAGGGTCGAGTTTGCTACAAGAAGTAATTGCCGATAGTTCACAGAAAAAGCGACCGTTATACCTAGAAACCTCCACTCTCAAAAACATCCCCTGGTATAAGAAATTCGGATTTGATATCTATAACGAACTTGACCTTTCCTATAAGCTTTTCTTCCTGAAAAAGGACGTAGCCTAATAAGCGATTACAAAATCTACTCCTATGAATGTGTTTGGAACCGAAATGCATGTAGTGACATTTGTATTCGTCCTACTGGAAATAATCATGTTTTTTTATCAACTTCTGTATTACCTGTTCAGACCACAGGATAAAAGCAGAATGTGGTATCTCGTGCTGTTGAGCTTATTGATCATTTACAATATCACCGGAGGCCTTTTTCCTGATCCCAAATTAGACATCCCAATTAAGGTTCAGAACATAGCAGCTTACGGTAGCGGATTTCTAATGGCGTCATACTTCCCATATTACTTTTATAGAGCATTTGAATTGAAGAGACTTCGCTTTCATGCACTTTATGGTGTACCGCTATTTCTTATTTTGCCCTACATCTTGTTCTTTGTTATTGGGTATTCAATAGATGGTGATTTGAATCTTGCGATAAGATATGGGGTTGCTGTTCCGTTTATATACTCCATTGTATTACTTTATGCAATATCTAGGGCTGTTTGGCTAAAGTATAAGGAGAGGACTAATCAAAACAACTTTATTGAAGTACTGGCCGTCTATTGTGCTATTATCCCCTGGGCATCCCTCGCTTTATTGTCTTATTTGCATGCCAGCCAACTTGTGGAAGTAGTTTGTACGAACGGTGGTTTTATTGTCATTACCGTTCTCTTTATTTCACGATATATTGCGAAAGCTCGTGTCGAGTATGAACAGCTTAAGGAATTCAACAATCTCGCAAATCAGCCTTCAATTTTTGAACAAAACTGTAAATATTTCCAATTGACCTCCCGTGAAGCAGAAATTGTGGGTTTAATAAGACAGGGGTGCAAGTATAAAGATATCGCTGACAAACTGTTTCGGTCAGAGAAGACAGTAACTAAACACGTTCAGAATGTTTTCGAGAAAGTCGGCGTAAACAATAGAACCGAGTTACTTCACAAACTCGAACAAAAACCTATCTCTGGCTCTAATTCTGTTTCTGAAGCGTCTGAAGCATAAAATACTACTTTTTGCGTAGTACGAATACTAGGAAAAACGTATTTACAAGCGGCACACTTTCAGCCATTTTTGTGGTAGAATTGACGCTCTCACCTTTCTAAAGTGTGAAATCGCTATACATTTATCTACCACACTATGAAAACATTTACCGAACGCTTGTACCATGCAATGGAAATCGAACTTTATGAATTATCAATACAAACAACCTCTGAATCAGAAAGACTCAAGGGAGCTATTAAGGTTTGCCGAAAGGCGCTGATTATCCTAAAGAAGTTTATCTCTTCCTATTTCTTTGAAAATATGGATGACGAAGTACTTTTCTTCAAACAGATTAAACCTCTATTTTACAGCCAATACATTTATTATGTAAGCCTCTATAATTTCTTAATCAAAAAACCTGCTGGAGGCGAGGACATGCTTAAAGAATATATTGTATCTGAACTGGCAGATTTAAAACGTTTCTTCGATCACAACCAAGTCTTTTACCAGTACTATCGCACTCAAGCAACCTATATGGATAGCATCTACTTTACAAGGGGAACGGGTGATATTTATTCTGAACTGGAAGACTTTCAGGGAGATGAGATGTTTTCTACTACCCACGATTATAAACTATCTAAAATCATAGCCAATGAAAAATTTCAGGAATACTTGGGTAAGCTCTTGAAGCCTGCTGGAATTGAATCACACCGGCTATCAGAAATTCCGGTAGTATGGACGAGCAATCAAACGGATTTGGTTGAACTGATCTACGCGCTTGTAGAATCTGGTGCTTTCAATAACGGCAACATTGAGATTAAGTACCTTATGAACTACTTCCAGAGTATGTTCCAAGTCGACTTAAACCATTATTATAGAAAGTATACGGATATTACTAATAGGAAAAAGGAACGTACGGTGTTTCTGGATCGACTTAAAGCAGGGTTAATCAGAAAGATGGAGGAAAAGTATGAATTAAAGACAAATTGAGCCAATATCAAACTGATATTTAGGACCAATTACTGATATTTGTTGAATGACGGAAGGAAACTGCGTACTATGTGGGAAGTGGGGACCGCTTACCTTTGAACATATTCCCCCACAGTGCGCATCAAATAATAAAGTCATATACGTTCAGAAACACGAGCATCTTTTCGAGGAAAACAGCAAGCTGTTCGGGAAAAAAATGCGAAGTCAGCGGGGCTTTGGTAAACAAACGCTATGTGCATCGTGCAACAACGATACTGGAAGCTGGTATGTCAAAGATTTTTGTGAGTTTAGTAAGCAGGGTCTCGAAGTTTTTACGGCTAATACTATTAAGGAATATGTACGAGGAGAGTATATTATTAAGCCTCAAAACGTTCTTAAGCAAATTCTAATGATGTTTGTGGCAGCGGATAGCGATGGTGCTGTAGGACAAATTGAAGGTGTTAGAGAATATCTGCTGAACAAAGACAACTGCAATTTTCCGCCAGATATAAAAATCTACCTGTATTCAAATTCTTCTAGCCACAAACGACTTCTCGGTTATATGACAGTCTGGGACAAGGAAGGTGATCAACTAGTAAAGAAACAATGGTCAGAAATCAATTTCAAACCATTTGGGTATTTCCTTACCCACAATAGTCCACCACCTAATCCCTTTTTGGTAGATATAACTGATTTCGGTTCTACTCCATTCGACAAAAAAATGATAGTAACTCTTACAACAGCTCATCTTGTAGTCCAGAATCCCATGATCGGATATTACAAGAACGTTGAGTCGTAAGATCTTCCATTCAAAAATCATCGCCCCATTTACGGTTAGATTAAGGAAGAATCTGAACATTAAATCCAATTGCTTCCAAAGCGGTTTTATTTGTTCTAGACAAAGCGGGCGTCGAAATATATAGATGTTCCTTGGCTCTACTAATTGCAACATATTGAACTCGGTGCTCCTCCTTAGCAGTTAAGTCTGTATTTAGGAGAAAAGAGAGTGCTGTGTTTTCATTATAGGCTTTCCCTCGCGTCGCTTCCAGTATGACTAATACACATTCGAACTCATCTCCCTTAGCTTTATGGATAGTCCTGCAATTTCCTGACTCACACAAATTTTTCACCGCTATAGCGACATGGGTATAAGGCGTGGAATTATAAAAAGTTTGTGCTCCACCCGCCCGTAAATTTGAGAATGATTTTATGTTAGTTCTTATAAAGTCTACCATATTAATCAAATTACCTGTTGAGTAGCTGCTGTAATTAGCAAGGAGTTTTTTTAAAGCGATTAAAGTTTGTTTCTTATCGTCAACAGTTTTATTCCGATTAAATAATTTTCCTAGAGTCTTTAAGGCATCTTTAAAGAAACCAAGTCTCGCATATTCGACCGCTTTTATCGAATCAGATACAGCGCGCCTCCTTTCGGATGTTGTATCCTTTGCTTTAAGTTCTTGAAGAAGATTAGAGTGAGTATTAATTCCTAGCCCCTTTTCTAGCGCATTTGCTGTTGAGTTTTCCCGGCAGAGTGAGAATATCTCATTTGTCGGATGCTTATTTGCAACCCAAGACAAAGCTGCTAATTTATCACCAACAATTATGGTAGGATTACTGCCAGAAACATTCCGAAGTGATTTTTGAGTAAGATCTGGACGAACCTTGTTTAATAAATCAACGATCTCATTTGTACTACGCCAATTGCCTTGAATTTCATATTCACATATATTAGGTAAAGAAAAAGTTCTTAATTGTCCCGGAATTGCTCCCAAAAATGAGTAGATAGACTGCATTTCGTCCCCAACAACACCTACAATAGTTTCCATAGCTCCTATAGATTTAAGAAGAGCAATTTGAATGGGACTTGTATCTTGAAACTCATCAATTAGAAAATACGGAAACTTAGCCCTTAATACCGTAAGGATAAATGGACGTTTCTTAATTAATTCGTAACTAAAAAATAGCACATCGTCATGATGGAGAAGCCCCTTTGACCACAGTATCTTTTTATACTCCAAATATCCATCATTACTAAAATACTGAACTGGGCGAGGTGGACGAACAATCAATTCGTCTGTATTAGCAGGATTAAACTTCCATTGTAAGCTGTCCCAGGTTGCGACAATAAGATCATTGTCTCTTAATCGTCTTTGTCCCGTTCTAGCTTTCCAATCTTCAATAGTTTGATAACCGCTAAGGACAATATCATCATGTCCACTAATATTTTTTGCATCTAATTCATAATCCTCTGCAATCAAATGAACGTACGGTTTTACAATGTGTTCATATAGGAAACTATGAATAGTGCTAATCTCCAGCCGTCCCGCGTGATCACCTACTCTCTTTAATATGGTTTCGGTAGCGACATTTGTATAAGTGATACATGCAATTTTTCCCTGGATTTTTAATCTCCTACTATTGTTTAGAATATTCTTTATGTGATTAACAAGAAAAGTGGTTTTTCCTGCTCCAGGACCCGCCAGTACTTTAAAGTGCTGTTCGATATCAACTACTATATCGTCCGAGTTAATAATTATTGGCATGCCCAGGAGATTGCGTCGTTTAAGTATGATGGCACTGCAAAAGGTTCTGGTGTTGTTGCTGTCAGATTCTCTTCCAATTTAGCGGCAATTTCTAATGCATTTCCTCCCTTTGATACACTATTTAAATATCTGGCGGCTAATAACGCTTTCATCTTAGTCGTATCATCCCAGCTTCCGCCATTGCATGCTAGCAAAGAATCTGTTATTCGAGTATTTTCATCACTTTTGTGCATCGTGTTAGCAGCAATAACAGCATTTACCGTATCCCCCTTTTCGTAATGCTTCTTGAGTTCCTTTAATTCTGCTTGATTTGATACACTGTCTGTAATTAATAGCTCACTACCTGGGTTTTTTAACATTAATTCGTACTCTAAAGTCTTGCCGAGATTCGGATCTTGAGAGAAAAAACGAATGTTCGGGTGACTCGCATATTGGGTAACTTGTGCATTACCGGCAGTTAAGTACTCGTATGTTGCAGAATCTTGATGCAACTCAAAGGGATAACATTTTTTGTGTTTATTATCTGCTCCTATTCTTTTCCGGGTAGGGTCTTGATCGGTAATACAAGCAACTCTTTTGTGAATTGTATGAGGAGTATTTGAATCAAAAAGTTTCAGGAAATGATCAAAATACCGACCACCTATATTTATCACGACTGTATGAGTATCTTCTATATTTTTACCAGCATACCGACCTAAAGTCGGAATGATAAGTTGTTCTGCAATACCTTCAACCATTATGATATTTTTTGCAAACAGCATATCTGACCTTGTGGCATCCAAAAATCGCTGTACATATGCCTTAGAATTTTTCCCTGCGGCATCATTCGAAAATACCTTTCCCGGATAACCTATGTTTACCGTTCCGCTATTATTGCCGCTTAAGCATATAATCTGATCTAGGGAAACTGCTGCTGTTATATTCGTAGAGTGACTAGTTATAAAAATTTGTCTTGCATTCTGTGTTTCATGCGAATGGAGAAATTTTAGAAGCTTGTACTGAAGTGAAGGATGTAGATGTGCCTCTGGTTCTTCAATTACCAATACAGGGAATACTTTCGCATTACTACCCAAATACTCCCCATTCGTATCGACTTGCATTTTTGCAAGAAGCAGCGACATGTAGATTAAGTTGTTATATCCCAGCCCATTATGGGTAGCCGGTATTTCGATACCTGTTGTATGAGTTATAATTAATTTCAGAGCAGAGTACATCTCGATTTCTGAAATTTGGCCATCAAATCCCGGTTTCGCACCATCAAATGCCGCGCCTGTTTCATCTGCATATTTCATGATATGATCGCGGCCTTCTTTCATTCGATTTTGTAATTGAGTAATTAAAGCCAAAGCATCCGCAGAGAAGGTCTGCTTATGAAGCAAAATTTCGCTATGCTTAGTCGCTTTATCTTTCGTAGTGTCGTTTTTTATCTGGAAATCCATGAAGAAGTCAATGACTTCCCTGAGTAAGGAAGAACGACCGGTCAACATATCTCGTTCTACATCTCGAATTGCATGGAGAAACTGGTAATCGAATTTTTGTAAATTTTCAGAATCTGCTAGGCTTTGAAGAGCAGGATTCCCTCCATAAATCTTATAAACATACTTTCTAAGAAAATCATGTTTAATCTTCAACCAGGCATGTTTTAGGTCAGTCTCCCCTGCAAGTGCCGTTAAATAAGTGTAATGTTCTGCTTCTGGCAAAAAGAAGACATAGGTTAGTTTAGCTTGATATGGCGAGTCAAGCTTTGTTAACCAGGGAGAAACAGTTACGAGATCATCACCCGTTAAATCTTCCCCGCTACTTTCCATTATAGATAGAGTCACTGTCACTTTAGGAGGTTGAACTCTAAGATCAGCAAGTGGAATATTTTTATTAAAGTCGTCTATCTCTAATTTCCTCGAGGACTTATTATCAAGAACAAGGGATAATGCTTTTAAAAGATTAGTTTTCCCTGCGTTATTGTGTCCAATTATTACGTTTACCCGCTCATTAAAGTCAACTTGGTTATCCTTAAAATTTCGGAAACCTTCAATACGAATACTATTTATGTACATGAATCTATTATGATAATCCAATAGGATAGCTAAAGATAATATTTTTAACAGCCCTAATCTTGATTCCCTCTCAAATCGGCTTTATCGAAAATTTTTCAACTGACAATATCGACCGAACAATTCCAACAAAAAATTACACACCTCCTGTCTTAGGTGTGAAATCGACACTCAATCCCTCCCCAAATTTGCTTTCACTTACTGCAATGGAGCAGCAAGATAAAATTGAAAGCAATGCTCGCATCTATCTCCTGGCAAGAATACTTAATTGCCATCGTCACAATTGCTACAGCCTACTACGCGGTTGTAATAGCCGCGTACTTCAGGACTGAAGCATTTGCCCTCTTAAAAAATTCCCGACACCGTGGAACACCTTCGCGACCACCCGTTCAGAACGATATAATGGGTAAGGCCAAAGAAGATGTTCTGGCGAAATCCCTTTCTGCGGATGACATCCAATTTAGCTTAGAGACGGAAACAGATTATTCACAAGACCAATAACAGTATACTTATGAAAAACACTATCAAAGCTTTGAGAACTTACGGTAAGCATTCAAAGAAAGCCTTCATCACAGCAGCCACACTATTAATCTCTGTTGCAATCTATGCGCAGGACGGTAACGCTGGCATAACCGAAGCTACCGGAAAAATACGAGGCTACTTCGACACCGGTACGGATCTCATGTACGCAATCGGGGCAGTTGTTGGTTTGGTTGGCGCAATAAAGGTCTACCAGAAATGGAACAGTGGCGATCATGATACAGGTAAAGTAGCCTCTGCCTGGTTTGGCAGCTGCGTATTTCTGGTAATTGTAGCAACAGTACTTCAATCATTTTTCGGGATATAGTTATGGCCAGCATCTATCACATCAACAAGGGCGTAAATAAACCTATTGAGTTCAAAGGCTTGAAAGCGCAGTACATCACCTATCTGGCATTCGGACTGGTTATCCTCCTTCTACTTTTTTCAGCGATGTACATTCTAGGGATTAACCTCTTTATCTGCATCGTAACGATAGCCATTTCGGGAACAGCTTTGTTTATGACCGTTTTTCGTCTCAGCCATAAGTACGGGCAATATGGCCTTTTGAAGAAAGCTGCAAGGCGATACGTCCCAACAGCTATAAAGGCAAGATCAAGAAAGGTTTTCAAATTCCTGTACGGGAAAGATTAGGAGGACTTATGGCAAATGCAATCGAAATAGAGAAAATGCTGCCGATTTATAAGGTAGAGAATAATTCTATCCTTTCCATGTTCGGCGATATAACCATTGCTTACAAAATCACGCTACCGGAAATTTTCACTCTCTCTGTCAATGAGTATGAAGCATTTCACCAGGCCTGGGTAAAAGCTATCAAAGTACTGCCAAAACACAGTTGTTTCCATAAGCAGGACTGGTTTATGGCAGATAATTACAAAGCAAATTTCATCGATGGATCCGGCACCTCCAGCTTTTTATCCGGAGCAAGCGAACGCTTTTTTAACGAGAGGCCCTATTTGAACCACCAGTGCTATGTCTTTTTATCAAAGAAACCAGAAGGACGACGCCTGGCAAGCTCAGCTTTCTCAAACTTGTTCAGGCGTTCTGTGGTCCCGTCTCAGTCTTTAGATAAGTATTTCGTAGACGAATTTTCAGATAAAGCTAACCAGTTTGAACGCATACTTGCAGACAGCGGGTTCATTGAAATCAAGCGTTTAAATGCAGATGATTTGGTGGGTACAAAAGAGAAGGCGGGCATTTTGGAACGCTATTGTTTTCTACTTCAGGCGGAATCACTTCCATCTATCAGTGACATTCATCTTAAGGATGAAATCCGAATTGGTGACCGCTATTGTCACCTATATACTTTATCGGACACAGAAGCAATGCCGGCGCTTTGCGGTTCCCGAATTAACTATGATAAATATAGTACTGACAGAACGAAATGTAGTATCGGATTTGCATCTCCTTTAGGCCAGCTGCTCAACTGTAACCACATTTTTAATCAATACATTTTTATCGATGACGCTGTAAAAACAATGAAGCAACTCGAAGCTAAACGTCTTCGTCTGCAATCATTATCCGCTTATTCACGTGAAAATGCAATCAGCAGAGATGCAACGCAAGACTTTCTGAACGAAGCAATCAGTCAGCAGCGGCTTCCTGTGAAAGCTCATTTTAATATTCTTGCCTGGTCGGAAAATGTCGATGACAAGAAAGAGTTGACCACGCTCGTCTCTTCGGCAATGGCCCAAATTGATGCTACCGCTAAACGGGAAACAGATGGAGCACCGCAGATATGGTGGGCGGGCTTACCTGGAAATGAAGCAGACTTTCCAATGAACGATACATTCGACACGTTCGCGGAACAGGCCTGCTGCTTTCTTAATCTCGAAACCAATTATAAAACTTCTATCAGTCCGTTTGGAATTCGCCTGGGAGATCGATTGACAGGAAGACCGGTCCACGTGGATATTTCCGATGAACCGATGAGGCTTGGAATCTCCACCAATCGTAATAAGTTTATCCTTGGGCCCTCAGGTTCCGGCAAGTCTTTTTTTACCAATCATATGGTGAGAAGCTATTACGAGCAGGGAACCCATATCGTGTTGGTTGACGTCGGCCACAGTTATAAAGGCTTGTGTGAAATGGTGGGAGGATACTACTTCACCTACGACGAAGCAAATCCGATCAGGTTCAATCCGTTCTACATCAGCAAAGGAGACACGCTCGATACCGAAAAAAAGGAAAGTCTAAAAAGCTTAATACTCGCCCTGTGGAAGAAAGAAGATGAAGTACTGGAAAGGCCTGAGTATGTTGCCTTATCGAATGCTATTCAGGGATACTATGAAAAGCTAAGATGCGACAACGAGATTTTCCCTTGCTTCAATACCTTCTATGATTATCTCAGGACTGAGTTTTCTGCTCAACTGAAAGCAGACAACGTAAAGGAAAAGCATTTCGACCTGGATAATCTGCTGTATGTTTTGAAGCCTTTCTACAAGGATGGAGAGTTCGGCTACCTTTTGAATGCGACCGAAAATCTTGAACTTTTAAATGAGCGATTCATCGTCTTTGAACTGGATAACATCAAAGACCATCCAATCCTCTTTCCTGTTGTCACCCTTATTATCATGGAGACTTTTATCAGTAAGATGAGAAAACTGAAGGGAATTCGAAAGATGATACTGATTGAGGAAGCATGGAAAGCCATCGCAAAAGAAGGTATGGCCGAATACATCAAATACCTCTTCAAGACGGTCAGGAAGTTTTTCGGCGAAGCAGTGGTGGTTACGCAGGAGGTAGAAGATATCATCAGCTCGCCGGTTGTGAAAGAGACCATCATTAATAACTCGGACTGCAAAATCCTCCTGGACCAATCGAAATATCAGAACAAGTTCGACCTCATTCAGGATTTACTCGGACTGACCGAGAAGGAGAAAGTCCAGATTCTTTCAATCAACAAAGCAAATGATCCGCAGAGAAAGTACAAGGAGGTTTTTATCAGCCTTGGAGGACAGCTTAGCAAAGTCTATCGAACGGAGGTAAGCCCGGAGGAATATCTCGCATATACTACCGAGGAGAGTGAAAAACTCAAAGTCCAGCAATACACCCAAAAGTATGGCAGCATTCAAAAAGGAATAGTTGCACTGGCAAGGGATTTACAAACTAAATAAGTTACCATGAAGAAACTAATGATTCTGATGCCAGCCAGTATGATTGTGCTGATGGTGTCTATGCCTGTGGGACATGCAAATGCACAGGTAGCAATTTTAGAAGTCATAAAAGCTGGGGTAAAAAAGGTTATCAGAGCCGTAGATCTGAAGATTCAACGGATGCAGAACGAGACCATCTGGCTGCAAAATGCGCAGAAGGTGATGGAAAATCAGCTTTCTAAATTGAAGCTCACCGAAATCTCACAATGGACAGAGCGGCAAAGGGAGCTCTACAGTAAGTACTATACAGACCTATGGAAGGTGAAATCTGCAATATCATACTACCAGCGAATTAAAGAAATCACGACAAAACAGCTCTTTCTAGTGGAGGAGTATAAGAAAGCCTGGTACCTGGCCAGACAGGACAAAAATTTTAAGCCGGAGGAATTGGACTATATGTATGATGTTTACACCGGGATTCTTAATGAAAGCGCCAAAAACCTTGACCAGATCCTTTTGATAATAAACTCTTTCAAGACTCAGATGACTGATGCTAAAAGACTGGAGCTGATAAATGAGGCTGCCGATCGGATCGACGAAAATTACACCGACCTGAAGCAATTCAATACAAACAATATCCTAATGAGCTTGCAGCGGGCAAAAGGGCAAAAGCAAATTCAGGAGGTTCAAAGATTGTATGGACTGCAAATTTCTAACTGATATGAGAGTCTCAATAATCCTCCTTCTTATACTTCTTTCCTCAATGGCTAAAGCTCAAACTTGGGATGAGTTCTTCAGACAGAAAGAGACACAAAAGAAATACCTGTTACAGCAACTAGCAGCCTTAAAACTGTATGCGGACCATTTGAGCAAGGGCTACGAGATCGCCGACAAAGGATTGAAAACCATCGAAGGATTCACAAAAGGAGAATTCGACCTGCACTCGGCATTTTTCGAATCCTTGAAAGTTGTGAAACCTGCAGTAGCGAACAATAAAAACATCCGGGAAATTCTTACCTGGCAAGCAGTGATTATCAAGGGGTATAATTCCCTTAACAGGGAGGCTATAAAGTCGGGCAATGACAAAAGCTATATCGAAAGCGTACGGTCTAAAGTCCTTTCAGACTGCGCTAGGGACGTAGAGGATCTATTGGCGGTGATAAGCTCAGGAGAACTGGAAATGAAAGACGACGAACGATTGAAACGTATTGATAAGCTTCATTCAGACATGCGTGACAAATACCAGTTCACTGAATCTTTCATAAGGCAGATAAAAGTGCTGAATCTGCAGAGGGAGCAGGAAAAACAGAATAGTACAGTTTCCAAGAAGATCTACGGAATAACAAATTAAACTTATCATGAAAGCGATATTGATAGTCATTGCTATAGCAGCAAGTTTTACTGCAAAGGCACAATCAGTCGAAGTGCAGCAATTATTACTCAACTACGAGAAGCTGACGCAGCTAAAGAATATCCTGACAGACATGAAGAAAGGTTATGAGATAGTCAGCAAAGGCTATACTGCCATCAAGGATATTTCGGAGGGGAATTTCAATCTGCACGATGCTTTTATAAGTCGCCTGCTGGCTGTAAATCCTGCTATCAAGAATTATAAGCGTGTGCCGGATATCATCAATCACCAAAAGAATATTGTAAAGGAATACCGTCAGGCCTTTAACCAGTTCAAAAACAGCGGAACATTTAGCTCGTCAGAGATTAACTATCTGGGAGACGTATATGCCAACCTGTTTAATCAGACCCTGCAAAATCTGGATGAGCTTGCTACCGTTATTACCGCCTCAAAACTTAGCATGAGCGATGATGAACGATTAGAAGCAATCGACCGAATCTTTGCTGATACAGAAGATAAGCTCCAATTCCTCCGGGACTTCAATAGGAAGACGAATATTCTGGTGATTCAAAGAACCAGAGAAAAGCAGGATATCGCGACAAGCAAAAAGCTCTATCAGATAAATCAATAAGCTGACATTATGAAAACGTTGAAAATTTTAATCATCATTTTGATGATTACAGGGATGGCTTTGCCTCAAAAGTCCTTTGGTCAAGGTACAGCGACCGATATCCAGGGCCTGCAATCTGTGCTGGATCAGGTGTACGACGATATGATTCCCCTTTGTAGTAAACTCATTGGTGTCGCCCGAGGAATAGCCGGATTTGCGGCGCTATGGTACATCGGAGCCAGAGTATGGAGGCAAATCGCAGCTGCGGAGCCAATCGACTTCTACCCGCTGCTCCGACCCTTTGCTCTGGGAATGGCGGTAATACTTTTCCCTGCGGTACTATCAATGATGAATGGCGTTCTCCGACCTATTGTATCCGCTACCGGTGGTATGGTTAAAGATTCCAATAAAGCGATTGCTGCTCTACTAAAGAAAAAAGCGGATGCGATTAAGAATAGCGACACCTGGAAAATGTATGTGGGTGAAGACGGCTCTGGCGACCGCGATAAGTGGTACAAGTACACCCATCCCGATAACTCCGGTGAGGAGGAAGGAGTGTTCGAAAGCATTGGCAACGACATCAGGTTCTGGATGGATAAGCAGTCTTACAATTTCAGAAACTCCATCAAGCAGTGGATGAGCGAAGTCCTGCAAGTTTTATACGAAGCCGCCGCTCTATGCATAAATACAATAAGAACTTTTTATCTCATTGTACTGGCAATCCTCGGGCCTCTGGTTTTTGGGTTCGCAGTGTATGATGGATTCCAGCATACGCTAACGGTTTGGATCGCCCGATACGTGAATGTTTTCCTTTGGCTGCCGGTATCCAATATCTTCGGTTCCATTCTCGGGAAAATTCAGGAAAACATGCTGAAGCTGGATATTTCACAGGTTGAAGGCTCCGGCGATACATTCTTCAGCTCGACCGATACGGCCTACCTGATTTTTATGGTCATTGGAATCATAGGCTATTTCACAGTCCCGAGTATAGCCAACTATATAGTTCATGCAGGCGGAGGAAATGCACTTCTTCAAAAAGTAAACAGCCTGGTCAGCAATACCACTAACAGTGTACTATCAACCGCAAGCTCTGGTTCTGGAATGATAGCAGATACTCTTGGAGATCAAAGAGGAAGGATGACACAGGGAACGGCAGCCTTTTCAAATTCATCCGGGTATTTCCAGAACGGGAAAGACAATTCCTCAAAATTCCAGCACGATAAGCTTTCAGGAAATTAACCTCTAAAACATCAATACCATGTTTCAACAACTCAAAAATATCGATACAGCGTTCCGACACGTCAGGACCTTCAGTATCATAATGGTTTTAGTCTGCATGCTTATTGCAGGCTTCTCCCTTGTAAAAAGCTATCAGGCAATTTCGACAGCTCAAAGCCGGATCTACATTCTGGCCAACGGAAAAATTCTGGAAGCGATTGCAGCGGAAAGAAAGGATAATATTCAGGTAGAAGCGAAAGATCACGTGAAAACTTTCCATGAGTATTTCTTTTCTCTCGACCCGGACGATAAAGTGATAGAAGGAAACATAAGTAAGGCGATATACCTTGCCGACGGCTCTGCTAAGTCTCAATACGATAATCTGAAGGAGAACGGCTATTATTCCAACTTAATTTCCGCCAATATCAGCCAGGAGATCCAGGTAGACAGTGTCCAGTTGGATGTCAATCAGTACCCTTATTTCTTCCGGTGTTTCGCTACTCAAAAACTGATCAGAGCCACATCTACTGCTACAAGAATTCTGATCACGGAAGGATTTCTCAGAAACGTCACCAGATCCGATAACAATCCGCATGGATTTCTCATCGAGCGCTGGAAGACGATAAATAACAGGGATACTACCGCTCAAAACCAGTAGTCATGCTATTTGTGAAAAACCTTAATGACCAAAAGCTAAGCCGCAAGCAGGAAGACCTGGCTCAAAGAATCGCTGAAAAGATTATTAAACTTCAACTTTCGATAGCCGGATGGCTGAATGTTAAAACAGCAAATTTCTCGAAAGTTCAGAAAGAAATTTTCCTGCTTGTTATCAGCGCCTTTTTTGGCGCCATAAGCTTGTATCTCATCTTCCATTCAATCCAATAATTAATCATTTAAAATCAATAGCTATGAAAAAGCAACTATCGGCGGAAACGCTAAGGAAACGGAAATTTTTAATGGTGTTGCCACTACTGGTATTTCCCTTTATGACGATGGCCTTCTGGGCATTAGGAGGAGGAAAAGGAATGCCTGACAAAGACCTGGCGAAGCAGTCAAAAGAAGGATTTAACACGGATCTTCCGGATGCAAAGTTCAACCTGGAGGAGAAGAATGATAAATTCAGCATCTACCAGATTTCAGCGAGAGAGTCGGCAAACGCTGATGAAGAATCAGTTTTTAAAGGGCTTGCGTTTCCCGAAGACGCAGGCGCGGTTGATCCCAACGAACAGAAGATCAACGAAAAGCTGGCACAAATCACCACTGAATTGAACCGAACTACACAATCGTCGGGAGAACCTTACTCCACAACTCGCATCGCTGCCAATCAACAAGCTTCCAATATGGGTGCAGACGTAAACCGGCTTGAAAACTTAATGCAAAGCTTACAGGAAGGGAATGAGGATGATAAGGAAATGGCTCAACTAAACTCTATACTCGAAAAGGTACTTGAAATTCAAAATCCATCAAGGGTGCGAGAAAAACAAAAGGAGAATTTAATGGAGAGATCAACCGGAACTTTTTCTGTTCATGTAGCAGACGGCCAGGAGGAGAAACAAGGTCTGTATGCTCTGGCCCGAAATATTAATGCCCAATATGCGGAAATCAGCGGAAACGCCATTGGAGCAACCATTCACCAGGATCAGGAAATTGTAGCCGGTTCTGTAATAAAATTGCGTTTGCTGGACAGCATTTACGTTAGAGGTACGCTAATTCCGAGAAACGAGTTTGTTTACGGGATTGCTTCTATTGATGATGAGCGTTTAAAGATCGATATCCCCACTCTCCGCTATAAAAATTCCATTCTTCCGGTCTCTCTTTCTGCCTTTGATCTTGACGGGCTGGAAGGTCTATACATTCCGGGAGCAATAACGCGTGATGCATCGAAAAAGGGAGTCGAGGAAGCAGTGCAAAGTTTGCAGATCATGACAATGGATCCCTCTGTATCTGCACAGGTAGCCGGTGCAGGAGTTCAAGCCGCAAAAGGTTTGTTCAGTCGCAAAGTCAAACAGGTACGAGTGAAGTTGAAGGCGGGATATCAGCTGCTCCTCAGAGATAATAGTCAACGAAACTAATTCATCAGCTATGAAAACATTCAAATCACTAATAATGCTGACATTGATCTGCATAGCGAATCTAGTCAGCGCTCAGGATACTGTTTATGTCAGCCACAATAAAACAACTGCAATAGAATTTCCTGCGAGGATTGCCAACCCGGTAAACGCCGGTCGTCATCTCATTGCTGCTGTTAAAGGTGATAATGTGCTTACTGTTAAAGCCTCAAAAGGCTTTCTCCCCTCCCAGATTCGTATAACAACAGAAGACGGGGAAGATTATCATTTCCCCGTCGCCTTCTCTTATGGCCGGGCTGGTCGGTTTTATCGTTTGGCTAACAGCCAGGAAACTGTAGCAGCAGATGCCCGACGGGAAACGCCAGAAGAAGAAGTCAGCTCAAAACTAGCATCAGGTAGAGTCCGAAATGTAGTGAGCAGCGACAGAAAGAGCAGAGTAAAAGCCGAACTCGGACAGATATCAGTGTTGGGAAATACTCTCTTTTATAAACTAAAAATCGAGAACAATTCCAGCATTAACTATGATCTCGATTTCGTCCGCTTCTACGTCCGGGATCTCAAAACCACGAAAAGGACAGTTACCCAGGAGCGGGAAATCTATCCAACGCAAGCCATTGGAGAATCAAAAAATACTATCACAGCCGGAGGCTCGGGACTTTATGTATTCACCTTCGACAAGTTTCCACTTGCGAAAGGCCAGGCACTATTCACGGAGATTTACGAAAAGAACGGAGCCCGAAATTTGTACTTAAAAGTGAAAGCAAAGGAAAATGGTAAGGCGCGATTAATAAAGCAATAGAAGATGGAATTCGATCATGAAAACGCTGCTAATCTGCGCGACTATTTTGAAAGTGAGTACTCGCAGGGGAAAAAGTGGTTTGCATACGCCCCCGACTCAGTCATTAAGGGAAAGTGGGATGTAAACTGCTTTTCCAGCCATCTGGATGCCCTGCAGTATGCTCATGATAATACCTCCGCCTGGGAGATAATAGAAACCGGGTATGTGTCAGACGCTATCTATCACCTGAAAAAAATTTTAGATGTCAAACCAGCGCAGCATGAGGATAAAGACATTCAATACTCAAAATCAATAACATCTATGAATACGCAAAATTTAGAATTCCTTCAATCCAGCTTAAAGTATTTTGGATTCGGAGACAAACTTAACGAGGAGCTGAAGAAAAACATTGAACAACAAAAAGGAGAATTCCAGCTCCAGCTGCAGATTCCTCATTTCAATAACAAGATGAATTACACCCTCCATTTCAAAAAATCTGATTCCACAGAAATGTATTTCTTCAACCGAATGGATGCTAAACTGCAGAACGGAAAACCGGAGGAAGAAAAAAGCCAATCCTTTTATGTGAATAAAGGGAACGGCATTACAGCAAAGGAGGCGTTTAATCTCTTGGAAGGCCGATCCGTTTTCAAAGACCTCATGAACAAAGAGGGGCAAAAGTACAGCGCATGGCTCAAACTGGATTTTGAGAATGCGGATGATAAAGGCAATCACAAATTAAAACAGTTCAACGAGCATTACGGCTACGATCTGGAAAAGACCTTGGGTAATTTTCCTATTAAGGAACTTGCTGATCCCGAACAAAAGAAACAACTCCTGGAGTCCCTCGAAAAAGGAAATGTGCAGCAAGTGACGATGAAGCAGGGTGAAAAAGAGCTGAAGTTCTTCATCGAAGCCGTCCCGCAATTCAAGAACATAAACGTTTACGATCAGAAGATGCATTCTGTAAGAAGGCAGAACGTTCAGATTTACGGAAAGTCTGAATCAACCGGAGAAAAAGCCTCTCAAAAGCAAGCCCAAAAGAAGGATGCCGACCCGGAGCAGCCGAAGCAAAAGCAATCGCGTAAGCGAAAATTGTCTTTGTCGTAATCCAGGAGCCCGAGAGGGCTTCTTTAATTTTCATGCATTTTTTAATAAAAGCACAATTCTATATCTTAGTTATTCCATAAACCTACTTATATGAAAAATATTCTAACCTGCTTACTACCAATCTTTATAATTGTATCCTGCTCATCGGAAAAGTTAGATCGTGAGAAAGCCTTGAAACTCTTGCAAGAGAGCCATCAATCCCAGTCTGCTACCTACAATATATTTGTTTCAGACCCTATGTACGCTAAAAGAATGCTTGATGCGGGATTGGAGAGCGAAGGTCTTTTAACTGTCCAACGGACGCAAAGTTTAGGGGATGCGGGAAAACCGCTGATCACGTTCACGGAAAGAGGAAAGACGTACCTGGTCCCGCAAACAGAAGAGGATAAAAAAGATAATATACAAAGGGTTAAAATAGCTGATGAGGCTATAGAAGAAGTTACCGGTATACAGATGTCAGATGGTGATAAAAAGGCTGTGGTGGAATATACGACCTCTTATAAGAACGTTACTCCGTTTGCGAAGCTGTCAAAAAGGAAGCTGGATGAAAAGGGCAGCCATAAGGCTAATTTTGTGTTGTATGATGACGGGTGGAGAATGCAGAAATAATATAAGCGCCATCATTTTCCGCAGTCCTAACTTATCTTTTTTGAAAGGAAATTAAGAATCACAAAATTCAAGTCAAGATAAAAATCACCCCTCGAAACTTCATTTTGGCTTTTGCTGAGGCAAAGTTATACCTCTTCAGCGAGCAAGGCCGTGCCCTTCAGGTTTCAACAAAAAAATCTCCAAACCTCCGCTTCGCTCCGGTTAGTATTTTTTTGCCGCAAAGCCTTGCCTCGCTCGCCCGCGCTCAAATATTTTGCCTCTATCGCAGCCAAATGAGGCAATCTGCCGAAGTGATCTAATAAGGAAAAATTTAACAATTTTGTTGCTTGTCTGTGAGAAGAAGCGCGTTCTAGATTCAAAAAAGAGGGCAACTTTACCTAGTATCAACTTTCAATTGATGCATCATCAAAGTTTCACCCGGTCTAGAGTCTTAACCAACTTAACCGGGAGAGTTGGACGAATTGAATCACGTGAGATCTTGAAGCGATATCAACCCTGATTAACACATCAAAACAATCCATACTTATCTGATATTTCAGTTATAAACTAAGTTCAAATGGTCGACGTAGGATACGTAATAGGTAAAATAAGCGAAAGGATACCAGAGGCAGCGAGCCAGGAATTAAACGAGGCTGCAAACGGTGCAACCCCTCCAATAACGCCCGCGGTTAAATCTGCTTTTATTGAAATTATCCGAGAGTTAAGTAACGAGGAGTTCGACCGTTTTCTTCAATACTTACTTCATATGGAACACCACATCACAACCACCAGTTCCTTTTACGGTACAGATGAGCCAGAAAAACTTCCGGAGGAGATAAGACAAAAGCTAATAAAGCTCGAATTTATTCAGAACGTGCGAGGTTGGTCCTTCTCAACATCAAAGGATTGATTTTAGAAAGAATCATGCAAAAGAACTCGCAGACGGTCGTTGTTTAATGCTATTACCTTTTGATCAAATAGTCCTGCAAAAAGATCTCCCTTCTGCTTTATTCTTTTTATGATATTTTTCAACGTAAAATCTGCAGGGTTCAGTTTGTAATTTACTTCTTTCCATTCCAAGGGGGTAGAAACTGTGGGCAGGTGATAAGGCCTAACCGAATAGACAGAAGCTATAGTATCAGCGAAGTCGTTCTGACTATCGTCAATATATAGTAGATCACCTCTTTTTTCAACAGATCGCTCACGTGTTGTTATTTCTGGTATGCGCCGCTGGACTTCGTCACAAATACTGCTACCAATTTTTCGCGCCAACCGAAAATCAAACCCCGAACAGGGGATGAAAATATGTAATCCGGTTTTACCGGAGGTTTTAATGAAGCTTGTTATCTTCAGTTCGTTTAATAATTCTCTGGTAACTAATCCAGTTTCGACGGCTTTCGCGAAGTCCTCGTCTGAGGGATCCAAATCAATCGTTATGTAATCCGGATACTCAGGGTTTATAGATGTAGATGACCAGGGATTTAAGTCAATAGCGCCAAGGTTGATTGCATATAAAAGAGTGGCGGTGTTATTGCAAATGAGGTAGTCAATTGTACTTCTTTTCCCTCTTTTTTTATGCTTTCGTTCAGTACAAAAGATTTCTGCAAACTCAGGTTGCCGGCCTTCCATGTCCTTAATGTACACCCCGGGGGCAGTTGGAGCGATATGCTTCAGGTACAAAGAAAGAGGTCGGTTTCTTAGATACGGCAAAATATAAGTCGATATCGATGCATAGTAGCTCAAAAGATCTGCCTTGCGGACACCCTCGTCTTTCCATAGAACTTTAGCAAGGTTGTGAACTGTGACAGGCACTCCCTCCACCGGCAGGTCATGTTGATCCTCGATCTCCATCTTATCCAGCTTTTTCCAGTTGCTGTCTTCATTCAGGTACAGGTGTTCTTCCGAAGAGGTGGGTGTATTTTGAGCGGTTTCTATGTCTTTAACCGAAGTTTTGTCTGTGCTCAGCTCTTCCTGCGGAATCTCCCGTACAACCGATCTTGGATCCTTATCCTGCCGAAAGCCAAGAAAAGTCGCGGGCTTTCGAATCCTTCCTGATTTCGTCCAGGTAGCAAAGGCAAAGTTGGCTACGAGCTCTGGTTTTACATAATGGATAGTGGCCCCTTTGGTATCGAGGACGGGATTGATAAAAGGAGAGTGAGGCACTTCAATTGCTTTTAGCATCTTCAATATGGCAGGCATATCTTTCTCTTTGTAGCCTCCTCCAGAACGACCTATCCACTCTAATCCACCGTCTTTATTATAAGCGCCAAAAAGCAAGGACCGGAACAAGCGTCCTTTCTCCGACTCTGCCCAGCCTCCGATAACAAACTCCTGTCGCTTTTGCGTGGGCACCTTCAACCAGTTTTCTCCGCGCTCCCCCGGTATATACGGACTGTGCTTTCGTTTGGCGATGATCCCTTCCCAGCCTTTTTCCAGCATCTCCTGGTAGAGCATCTCGCCATACTCATACGATTTGCTGAACCGCAAGATCTGGTTACCATTCAAAAGCGCCTCCAAAAGCGCCTTTCTTTGTATCAAAGGTAAATCCATCAGGTTGTGGCCGTCCATCCAAAGGAGGTCAAATACACAGTAGTAGATCGGGCGAGTATCCCCGTTGTACAATTGCAGCGCATCAAAATCCGGTGCGCCTTCTTCGTTGAATACCACCATTTCTCCGTCTAATATCACCTCATGTCCTAGATCCTCCAATGCCTGCACAACAACAGGATACTTTTTTGTATAGTCTAAATTACTTCGCGACCCCAGGCGTACCCTACCATCTTTTACGTAGCTGATGATTCGATAGCCGTCCCACTTGACTTCATATAAAAACTCTGAACGATTTTCGACCTCCCGGTTCAGCGTCGCTAGCATTGGTTTAATAGCCCCCGGAAAAGTGGGTTCAGAGCTGCTGTCATTACTGATTGAACCTGTTTTCTTCTTACTCCCGGGGGGCTTTGCCTTGCTCCGGTTGCTTTGCCACGCCGGAGCACTTATATTCTCCGCCATTTCTTCAATGCTAAGTCCCGAAACCACCGATTTGTCCTTGTCTCTAACGTCTTTGTCGGAAGCGTGCTTATCCTTTACCTTCGATAGCAGCCAAGCGTTTTCTCCCTTTTCCCTGTTTCTGACGAGCAAGAATTCCCCTTTAAGTTTTTTGCCCTTCAGAACGATGTGCAGACTGTTTTTATAATAGTGGGAGAGGAGCCAGTGTTCCTGCTCCTTTTTCCCTTTGATCTTTTCGGCCGGTTCATAGGTTCCCTGGTCCCAGATGATGGCGGTCCCACCCCCGTACTGGCCTTCCGGAATGCTACCTTCGAAGTCCTTGTAATCGAAGGGATGGTCTTCGACCTCTTGTGCCAACCGATGATCGCTGGGATTTAAAGAAGGGCCTTTTGGGATCGCCCAGCTCTTCAAAATGCCTCTCAGCTCCAGACGGAAATCATAATGAAGGTGCGATGCCGCGTGCTTTTGTACCACAAATACAAGCTTGTCTGAGTCGCTTTTGCCACCAGTGGGCTCTGAACTTTTACTCAAATCACGTTTCTGCTTGTACTTGTCAAGTGCCATATTTCAATCAAAAAGCCTGCTGAGCGGGCAGCAGGCGAGTACATCCCTGTTAGGGTAAATCACATTATGCCTCCAGGTTCTTCGGTTGCATATATCCAAGCTCGCACAGCGCATCGTGAATCTTTCTTACCACGCTACTGCCTGCTTTATCATGTGCTTCTTTCAATTGCTCCTTCGATATGTTCCATTTATGTGTCCAGTAACGGACTTCATAGTCTTGATGTAAGCTGATCCTGTCTGAATCAGGATTACCTCTCCAATTAGGGTTGTCCATAGTTCTTCTCTTTTAGCCAATAACTTCGCTAACTAAGAATAGTTTTGGTATGACTTTGTTGAGGGGGAAACCTGCCTACCCAGAAGATCTAATAGCTGCAGTTGATCCTTTGAATTTACCCGAATACCTAAATCTAGACATCGATTTTCGAACCGACGTTCTTTTTGTAAACCTATTCTTGCCACGTCCATTTGTTAGTTTCCCCACCAGTTTTACATTCTCAGCGTACTTTCTAAACAAATAGCACCTTTTTCCCCCTCTACTTTTGACCTGACAACCGATTAAAACCGGATTCCAGATTCTCCTATAGAGACCTTTTCCTGGAATTCCAGCAGGTGTAGAATCGCAGCCTTTTATTCAGTTTAAATGCGGTTCATGTCTCATTAGACGCGAAACTAGCCACCAATTAACAACTATAAATTATAACATTATGAAAGTACAAAATCTTAAAAGCCTTCTCCTTGGCTTCCTCTTTTTTCAGATGCTACTCGTAGGTTGTCAAAAGGAAGAAACTTCAGATGCAGAACAATTAAACGAATCAATTTCAGCGAAGCCGGGTGGGGGGACGACAACTCCTCCGCTTTCTGGGCCGATATTAGAGGCTGAGAAAGGGACATTAGCAGGTGGAGCAGTTGCAGTGGCCGATGCTAACCGGTCTGGAGGTTTTTTTGTCGAGCAAAACTCCGGAAGTATATCCTTTCAAGTCAGTATCCCGGCTGATGGATATTACAATGTTTACCTCAATGCTGCCTCACCTCACGGAGAAAAGACCAATATTGTAGCAATTGACGGGGTTTCCTCTAATTTCACTACCCCCTTTAATACTGCTTACGTCGACTATAAAGTCGTCAATTCATTTAAACTCACTGCAGGAACCCATACAATCGCTATCAACAATTCCTGGGGGTATATCCAAGTTGATTTCTTAAGGCTAGAAGAGATTGACCCGGCGAGCCGATTCAATATAAATACCTCCCTGGTAACTGTAGGGGCGACTGCACAAGCTAATAACGTGTATCAATTCCTGCGGAATAACTACGGGAAGAAGATCCTCTCAGGCGTAATGACTTTAAATAGTTTTGATGAGACTAATTGGTTGAAGCAAAACACAGGAAAGGAGCCAGCTATTATGGGCTTAGATTTTATGCATGCTAACCGAGGTTATACATGGTACGATGATCGTACGAGCATTCGTGATGCTAAGACCTGGTGGGATCGGAATGGTATTCCCGTTTATGTTTGGCACTGGAGAGATCCTTCCCGTCAAACTGAAGAATTTTATGCCGATAAAACCACTTTCGATGTTTCGAAGATATTTTCTCCGGGCTCTCCTGAATATAACGCAATGATGAGTGATATAGATCACATCTCGGGGCTCCTTAAAGAGTTACAGAGCCAAAACGTCCCAGTTATCTGGAGGCCTTTGCACGAAGCAGCAGGCGGTTGGTTTTGGTGGGGAGCTAAAGGTCCGGAGGCTTGTAAGAAGCTTTATCAGGTGATGTATGATCGGATGGTGAATTATCACGGGTTGAAGAATATGATCTGGGTTTGGACACGCGAGCCCAACGACGATGCCTGGTACCCCGGGGATAGTTATGTGGATATAGTGGGAAGGGATATTTATAAGCAGGGAGACCATACTTCCCAGTCCATTGAATTCAATAATATGAATGCACTTTACGGTGGCAAAAAAATGGTAGCTATAACAGAGTGCGGTTCAAACCCTGATCCCGATAATTTGGTAGCAGATGCTGCCGGTTGGTCCTGGTTTATGACCTGGTACGGAGATTACACCAGACAACGCACACATAATAGTCTAACTATCTGGAGGAAAATTATGAATCACTCCTATGTTATAACATTGGATGAAATGCCTTCTTTAAAATAACAGTCATCACTCAAATGGTGGTACTGAGTATAGATGACCAAAGACTTTCTGTCGGTTGTGCTCATCACAACCGACTTTTTCTCCTACTGGCGGACTCTTTTGCTTAAGGAGAAATTCCTCCTTCTTTAGAAACTTGAGGCTAATACATTTCTGTCCAATCAAATTGAGCTCAGCTTGGCCCGCTTTGCTAACAATGTAACCTGCTTCTTCAGGAGAATTTAACATTTGCGGCCCTAACTATAAATGATAGCCGCAGTCCTGGAGCATACTTTTGCGCAGGTCTAAAGGGGACAATTGAGAAAATAGTTTTTGTAAAGATGGCAAGCAAAAAGGCCTTGTTCATTAAAGAGGTCCTATTCGTATAAAATGAATTCAATTAATAACCGGAGTGAAGCTGGCAATACCTTTAAGGCTAGGACTCACCGTAACAACGAGAATATTAAGAAAATCGGGGTATTTACCTCTGGCGGTGATGCGCCTGGAATGAACGCCTGTGTAAGGGCAGTAGTTCGGACAAGTATTTATTCAGGGATTGAAGTTGTTGGTATCAGACATGGATATCAGGGGATGATTGATAAAAACTTCATCCACATGGACGCTCGTTCTGTCTGTCATATCATTCAGCAGGGGGGAACAATACTGAAGACTGCTCGCTGTGTAGACTTCAAAACTAAAGAGGGGAGAGCTTTTGCTTTCAAAAATATTAAAGATGCGGGTATCGATGCATTGGTGGCAATAGGAGGGGATGGGACGTTTACAGGTGCGGAATTGTTATCTCGCGAATTTGATATCCCCATTATTGGAATACCAGGAACTATTGATAATGACCTCTTCGGTACAGACTACACCATCGGATATGACACAGCTACAAACACGGTGATTGAGGCCATAGATAAAATTAGAGATACGGCTGCCTCTCACGATCGATTGTTTTTTGTAGAGGTAATGGGTCGGGACTCAGGATGTATTGCCTTGCATGCGGGAATTGCCGGAGGGGCTGAAGCCATCCTACTTCCAGAGAAGGACACTGCGATTGATGAACTGATTGCAAAGCTTGAAGAAGGGGCTACCAGTAACAAAACGTCTAGTATTGTAATTATTGCTGAAGGTGAGAAGAACGGCGGAGCTTATAATATAGCGAGGAGAGTAAAAGATAAATTTGGTTTCTACGACATTAAGGTGACTATTCTAGGCCACTTACAACGCGGGGGTTCCCCAACAAGCTTCGACAGAGTACTAGCTAGTCGGCTTGGCTACGCGGCTGTTAAAGCCCTTATTGCTGGCGAAAGTCGGAAAATGGTGGGGATTCAAGCCAACAAAGTTTGTCTGACAGATATTGAGGAAGCAATCAACAATCATTCAATCAAACTTGAAGATGACTTACTAGTGATGATGGACGTATTATCCATTTAATTTCTAGTTGAATAACCAATACCTACCGACGAGCCTATAAATGTTCCAAGTCGGTAGATTCAAATTTACCACGATGTTAAACGCTGTATATAATATCCCTAATTATCCCTTACATTTTCAGTATGAGGATACTCAAACATCTATTAGTTCTTTGCGACATATTCCTCCCGGAGAGATCTGGTCGTTAGAAGACATTGAAGCAGAATATGAACGGATGCTAAGGGAGGGGCAACAATGGTGCATTGTAGATAACCTGATTGTTCACCAGAGTATAAAGCTAAAAAGTTCGGACTGGGATGATTTTTTATGGAAATATGAACAGAGCCTCGTGAATATTGCAAAAGCGGGCATTAAAACGGTTTGTTACAACTTTACACCTATATTCTACAGGTTAAGGACGCATTTTACATCAGACTTCTCAAATAGGTACTCCTATTCACTCTTTGATTTTGTTGCGTTCAGGGCATTCGACCTGTTTATTTTAGAACGTCCCGAAGCTCGATCAACTTACACGGGATATGAGTGTCATCTAGCTAAATGCTTCTACATGGGCTTGTCCGGCGAGCAAAAAGCAATTCTTACTGAAAATATTCTTAGCTGCGGTCAGACACAAGCCGCCATGACCCTTGAGGAACTTCACGTAGCCCTCGACGAGTTCAAATATATTTCATCAGCAGATTTAATAGCCAACTACCACTTGTTCTTACAGCATATTGGGCCGGTAGCGAAGTCGTTGGGTCTCCATTTCTATTTCAATAGTGATAACCCCTGTCAGAACTTGTTTGGCCTGCCATCTGTAGCAACAGGTGTACTGCAGTAAGACTCTATCTAGCAACCCACTTCTTCGTTTAAGAAGTTTAGAGGTTGTTCTTAATATTTATAATATTTCCTTCTCTGATCGGCTTCGGGAAGGCTCTCTTAACATTTGGATCATTAGTATTAAACGATTTCGCTGTTCCCTTGCTCTATTTTCGTTCAGAAAAATAAGCGAGACTAGGTTTGACTTTAACAGTGAGGGCGGGATGTTTAAGAATTAACACTATGAAATTAAAATACACACTTTTAATTATGGTATTGGCTATTTGGTCAGTACTAAATGCACAGCCTCGTCTTTCAGATCCTGGGGCTACAAAGGAAACAGTTGCGCTGTTCTCGAACTTATTCAAAATCCGGCAAAAGGGTTACCTGCTAGGGCATCAGGATGCCCTGGCTTACGGAGTAAACTGGAAATACCAAAAGGGCAAATCAGATATAAAAGATGTTGTGGGTGATTACCCCAGCTTGTACGGGTGGGAACTGGGACATCTTGAGATCGGCGCAGATTTGAATCTTGACAGCGTACCTTTCGACAAAATGAAGAGCTTCATTAAAAAGGGATACTCACGAGGAGGTGTCATCACACTCAGCTGGCATGGAAATAACCCACTAACGGGTAAGTCAGCCTGGGACGCTGCTCCAGGATCAGTTGCCTCGATCCTCCCCGGAGGAACAAAACATGAAGTATTCTTACAGCAATTAGATAGAGTGGCAGTTTTCTTGTCTGATCTAAAGGGAAAAAAAGGGGAATCCATACCGATCCTCTTCAGGCCTTTCCATGAGCTGACGGGGCACTGGTTTTGGTGGGGAGCAAAAACCTGCACTGCGGAGGAATACATACGCCTGTTTCGATTTACGGTTAACTATTTAAGACAGGATAAGCAACTGCACAATCTGATCATCGTATATAATACGGGTACAGAATTTGGGACCAAAACGGAGTTTCTAGAACGCTACCCGGGAGATGAGTTTGTTGACGTCTTATCATTTGACACTTATCAGCACAGCAGCCAGGCGGTAGACACGGCGTTTGTCACTAAATTAAAGCACTCGTTGTCTGTAATTGACGATGTTGCGAGGGAAAGAAATAAACTTGCAGCAGTTGGAGAGATCGGATTTAATAAAATACCCTATTCCGACTGGTTTACGCAAGTACTTCAGCCCGCTCTTCGGGATCATAAGATGGCCTACGTGCTGCTTTGGAGGAATGCAGGTTATAAACATCAGGACGGGACTACGGAATTTTACGCGCCTTATAAAGGTCATGCTTCCGCCAACAACTTTCTCAGGTACTATAATGCTCCCGAGACTATTTTTCAGAAAGAAGCCAGGACCCTGAAACTCTATAAGTAGTATGAAGTCTAAATCTCTTTTTATAACATTTTCTCTGTTTCTGCTCGCTTTTACTTGCTCATTTGGAAAAGCTAAGGGGTATTTGGTGAAGTCGCCTGATAAGAGAATCGTAGTGAAATTAGCGCTAGAGGAAACAATGACATGGAGTATACACTCTGATGGAAAAGCGATTATTCTCCCATCAGCTATCCAATTGCGCCTCAGCAATGGTCAGATCATTGGACGGTATCCGAAGGTTTTAAAGGCAGCAGTGCAAAAAGTAGCCAGTTCCTTTGAGACGCCGGTCTATAAGAAAAAGAGTGTCCAGGACGTCTATAATCTTCTTACACTCGACTTTGACGGCGGATTTGGGTTGCAGGTAAGGGTTTATAACGACGGTGCGGCCTATCGGCTGGTAAGCAAAAATTTAACGGCATATAATGTTACTTCTGAAACGGCTGAATTTAATTTCGGGTCTGACCATAAGGTATTTATTCCTTATGTTAATGATCCACGCGTGAAGGGTGACAAGTATCTCCATTCTTTCGAGGCGTTATATACTCGACAGAAGCTTTCGGAGTTACACCGCGACTCTCTAGCTTTTCTTCCTTTGCTGGTCGATCTGGGAAATGACCTGAAAGCAGCGGTGCTTGATGTGAACTTAGAAAATTATCCGGGTATGCTTGTAGTAAAGGGGAGAGCTAATTCTTTAAGTGCCCGGTTTGCCGGATATCCGGAACAGGAGGAGCCTGGAGGATACAGGCTATTTAATTCCGTTCCCATAAGAAGAGCTAACTATATCGCCAAGGTGAATGGACCAGTGAAATTCCCCTGGCGGGCGGTAGTAATAACCAGAGCAGATAAAGATCTGCTAAATAATGATATGGTACAGAAGTTAGCAGAGCCCTCGCGGATTTCCGATCCTTCTTGGATTCGGCCGGGGAAAGTAGCATGGGAGTGGTGGAACGATTGGAATATTACCGGCGTTGACTTTCGGGCAGGTATAAATAATGCTACTTATAAATATTATATAGACTTTGCCGCAGCCAACAAATTGGAGTACGTTGTCTTGGATGAGGGTTGGAGTGATCCCACAGATCTTAACAAGCTAAATCCTGAGGTTTCTGTTTCCGAGTTAGTTGAATACGGGAGAAGCAAAGATGTTGGCTTAATTCTTTGGGCTTCCTGGCGAGCGTTGTGGAAAGACCTGGACAATGCTTTTGAAAAATACTCGAAGTTGGGGATAAAGGGTTTTAAGATAGATTTCCTCGATCGGGATGATCAGGTGATGACCAACTCTACTTATATCATCGCCCAAAAAGCAGCAGAGCATAAGCTGCTGATTGATTTACATGGCGTTTATAAACCTGATGGTCTTCAGCGAACCTACCCCAATGTGGTAAACTACGAAGGCGTGAAGGGCTTGGAAAATTCAAAATGGGCGCCCAATGACGATGTTCCTCTTTACGATGTGACTGTTTCTTTTATCCGAATGCTGGCAGGGCCGATGGATTATACGCCAGGAGCACTTCGCAATGTCACTAAGGGGAACTTCTATCCCTCCAATTCGAGACCCATGAGTCATGGTACCAGAGCACATCAGGTAGCTATGTACGTGGCATATGAAGCTCCGCTCCAGATGCTTGCAGATAGTCCTACTGAGTATATTAAAGAGCAGGAAACCTGCACATATATAAGTAGAATTCCTACTGTCTTTGACGAAACCGTACCACTCGCTGGAAAAGTCGGAGAGTTTGTTGCAGTCGCGAGGAGGAAAGGAGACATCTGGTACGTGGGTGCACTTACAAACTGGACTCCCCGCTATTTGGAACTTGATCTTTCCTTCCTTGGCAACGGGGTGCACAAAGCTGAAGTATTTGCAGACGGCATCAACGCAGACCGCAACGGCGAAGATTATATACTGAAGACCTCCACTATTTCAAAAGAGGCCAAAATGCGGATCCAACTTTCTCCCGGTGGAGGATGGACCGCAATCATTACCAAAGAACGCTAGTAAGGGCCACTTTTCTGAAATTCAACATTTTCCACCGAGACAGTTTTTTCGAGCTAGTCGGCCGTCCTTTTGGACGGCCCCCCAGTTCCATCAACACAATGTCCCTCCTCAATAATTGGTTATATAGCAAGGCAGGCCTCTCCCAAAGGTCCTGCTTTTTTTATAGGAAGCACAGGGCCTTGTCTACAACCCATCAGCTTAACATTTACCTGCATAGTTTTTATCAAAAGCGTCAGTAGTTTGACCTTAGTTTTGATGATGCATGAAGATAGACTTCCGTTCCTTTCAACTTTCCGGAGAGTGGGGAAGGTGTTGCGTTTGAAAATTTGATAAAGAAGGACAGCAAGGCTGTCCGTACATATTTTCTTTTTTGCAATGAAGACGATCGGTAACCGTTGGTGTATTATCGCGTATACCAATTATTGCTACAGGTGATGGAATCTGTCTTCGGAATAAAGTATAACCTGAATTATGTTTTCGAGATTTATCTTTTTTTTAGCGTGTATAGTTACACCTGCTCTTGTTCTGGCCCAGCAGGGCGGCTATCAGTTTTCTCATCTGACAGTTAGAGACGGACTTCCTCATAATCAGATTAATTGCATTTATAAGGACCAAAAAGGATTCATTTGGTTCGGTACTGTGGCTGGCTTAGCCCGTTTTGACGGTTTTTCATTCAAGCTTTATCAACATAAATCCTCTGATTCTACTACTGTTGGAGACAACGATATTCGGAGTATTAACGAGGGTCCAGGAGGAAAGATGTGGGTAGAGAGTAGAGTCGGCGTTCATGTTTATGACCCTAAAACGGATCGCTTTACCCCTCGGGTTGACCAGGAACTCCGAAAACTAAGCATTCCCGATAACACGATAAAGGTGGTAAGGAAAGATAAGTCAAATAACTTCTGGTTTATTTCCGGCAAGACCGGGCTATATCGCTTCGATCCTAGAAGGCAAACTACAAGCTACATCAAACATATTCTCCGGGACAGGACTACCATTTCTTCATCCCCAATTATTGATCTCAGATTTGGCCCCAACGATGAGCCCTGGCTAATACATGTTGATGGCTTATTGGAAAGGATAGATCGAAAAACGGAGCAGGCGGTACAACGGGTCCAGCTGGTAAGCAAGCAAATAAAAATCAAAAACGATACCTATAAGATCTTTATCGACAGTGAAGGGGACCTATGGGTGTACGACAGTATGTTTTCCCAGGGAGTGTTTTATGTCGATAAACTTTCAGGAACCGTCAAGACGATAAATAAAACTTCGTTTCCTTATCGTCTGAGCTCAAACATTGTCTCAGGTATTATCGAGGATGCAAATAAAAAGATTTGGATTGCCACAGACCATGGCGGCTTGAACATTATAGATAAGGCAAACCGAAAGGTCGGCTACATTTTTAACCAGGAGGACAACGAAAAAAGCATTAGTCAGAATAACTTGTCCTCTATTTATTACGACGACCTGGGTACACTATGGGTAGGTACGTATAAACGTGGAGTAAATTATTTCCATCCCGGAATTGTAAAGTTTGGACTGGTAAAACATTCCAGATCTCCTAATAGTTTAGTTTATAACGATATAAACGACTTTGTTGAGGATAGGGCTGGCAATCTCTGGATAGCTACAAATGGGAAAGGTTTGACCCATTATAATAGGAAGCTGCAGACATTTAAGACCTACCAGCATGTACCATCAGATCCCAATAGTTTGGCACATGATGCTGTCGTGTGTACGTATTTTGATAAAGCCGGGAAGCTATGGGTTGGAACTTACTCGGGCGGTCTTGATTATTTCGACGGAACGAAATTTCATCACTTCAAGCACAACCCGACGGATGCTACAAGTATAAGCGACAACAGGATTTCGGCAATTTTAGAAGATTCTTCAGGTCGCTTTTGGATTACTACGATGGGTGGGGGCTTAAATCTCTTTGACAAGGACACTAAGCGCTTTAAGGCCTTCAACGTACAAGGGGGACACCTCAATTCAAACTATATTTTTTGTATCCTCGAAGATTCGCGAAGAAATATATGGATTGGTACCGGCTATGGACTGAGTGTTCTGCCCTATAATTCGGGCAAGTTTTTTCACGTTGTCAACCGTGGGGAAAACGGGAATAGCTTAGTTCACAATTCCATCAATTGTCTTCGCGAAGATAGCAAAGGGAATATTTGGATAGGAACGAGAGAGGGTTTGAGTATTTATAATCCCCGAGCGAAGAAGTTTGCTAATTATTCTGTGGCGGACGGTCTCCCAGATAATAATATTCAGGAGTTGGAAAGTGATAAGGGAGGGAATTTTTGGATTAGCACGTCTAATGGCTTATCAAAGGCATCCGTACAATACGGGCGCGAATTCGCGCTGAAGTTTACCAATTTTGATGAAAGTGACGGACTTCAGGGAAAGGAATTTAATAGAGCTGCTTCCCTTAAACTAAAGTCCGGTGAGCTCGTTTTTGGAGGCGCCGACGGCTTTAACATCTTTGATCCGGCTAAAATCAAGATCAATAAAAACAGAAGTCCCTTATTCATAACCGACCTGCAATTGTTTAACAAGTCAGTTAAGGTTGGGGAAGTTATTGATGGTGACGTAGTTCTTGACCAATCGATATTGGACACTAAAGAGCTGATTTTAAAAAGTCATCAGAACGTTTTCACGATAGCCTTCGCTGCCTTAAACTACCTGGAGCCGCACAAAGTAAAACATCAATATATGATGGAGGGTTTTGACCGGACCTGGACTACTGCTGAAACCGGTGTACGGAAAGCAACATATACCAATCTCGACGCGGGCGATTATACCTTTAAAGTAAGAGTGTCATCTCCAGATGGAGGCTGGACAGAGGATCCGCTTGAACTCCGGGTGCGTGTACTTCCTCCTTTCTACAAATCGTCATGGGCCTACACGCTATATGCGCTCGCTTTTTTTGGTTGCTTATATCTTATTAGACAAAGGGGTATAAGGAAGTTGAAGAGCGAATTTGCAGCAGAGCAGGATCGTTTAGAAATGCAAAGGGTGATCGATCAGGAGAAGGCGGAAGCAAAACGACTGATTGAACAGGAACGTCTCGAAGCGATGAGATACAGAGAACTGGATGCCTTGAAGATTAAGTTTTTAACAAATATCAGTCATGAGTTTCGGACCCCGCTATCGCTCATACTAGCTCCTATTGAAAAGCTGCTAAAACAGAATCAGGAAAATCCTAAAACCCTCGATCAAATTGCTGTGATTAAGCGAAATGCAAGGCGACTGCTGCATTTGGTCAACCAGTTGTTGGATTTCCGGAAAATGGAACTTAAGGAACTCAAGCTCCAGAAACGCTCGGGCGACATTGTAAAGTTTGTAAAGGAAATTGCTTTTTCCTTTAAAGACATAGCGGAACAGAAAAAAATCCAGCTCACCTTCAACTCTGCTTTTGATGAACTGGTCATCTCGTTTGACCAGGATAAAGTGGAGCGTATCCTATTTAACTTACTCTCCAATGCTTTCAAATTTACTCTTGAAGGCGGCAGGGTAAGTGTCACAGTAGATATTACAACGGACAAACAGCTGGAAATAAAAGTTCGGGATACGGGAATTGGAATCGAAAGGGACAAGCAAGCGAAGATTTTCGAAAGCTTTTTCCAGAACGAAATACCTGACGCCATCATAAACCAGGGAAGTGGAATAGGTTTATCAATAGCCAAAGAGTTCGCACGATTGCATGGTGGCGATATTCTTCTAGAAAGTGAGGTAAACCTTGGTAGTTGCTTTACACTACTTTTACCATCAGCCAGTCCTACAATCGACGCTAAAACTGAGGAACCCCTGGAAGAAATAATAGTAGGAGACAGCGAAGCCGTTGAGCTGGTAAAACCTGAAGATTCTCCGGTCTCCACTAAAAAACTTACTGTACTTATAGTCGAAGATGATGCGGATTTTAGGTTTTATTTAAAAGACAACCTGAAGGAAGATTTTAATGTGATCGAGGCCGGCAATGGCAAGGAGGGCTGGCAGAAGGCCTTATTTTATCATCCCAGCATAGTGGTAACGGATATATCAATGCCAGAAATGAATGGGATTGAACTTTGTAAAAAGATAAAGAACGACAACCGGACACTACATATTCCGGTGGTCTTACTTACCGCTAATACTGGCGAACAGAGCCACCTGGAAGGACTAGGCTCGGGAGCGAATGATTATATGACGAAGCCCTTCAGTTTTGAAATCCTGCAGACCAAATTGCGTAACCTTCTCAAGCAGCAGGAATCGTTTCGGAAGACTTACCAGCGACAGGTGGAGGTAAAACCTGCAGATGTGGAAATCGAATCGGCAGATGAGAAGTTTTTGCAGGAGGCCATTAAGATTATAGAAAAGAATATCTCGAATACCAACTTCTCGATAGATGAATTAAGTGTTCTTTTATATGTAAGCAGAGTAACGCTTTATAAAAGAATATTTAATCTTACAGGAAAGACGCCGCTTGAGTTTTTAAAATCTTACCGAATGAAACGAGCCGTTCAGCTACTCGAGAGAGGCGATTTCACTATCTCACAAGTTTCGTATAAAGTAGGATTTAAAACTGCGAGGAACTTTGTGAAGTCTTTTAAAACGGAGTTTGGGGTTGTACCATCGAAGTACCTGCAAAGTAAGGATGTGAGTGCTAGTGAGTGATCCTAAAAATAGCGGATGTTACATTTCACAGGCCTAAAAGCTGCTGCGAGGTAGTCGAACGACACTTCGCCTTTTTTAGGGTAATGGAAGTGCCTTGTTCAATGACAATGCTGCTCCGAGGGCCTGGGGATGGAGAAATTAACTCGTAACTTTCATCCAGCCCATGGATTTGGAGGCGAGTGAATTCACGTTCATAGAACTGTTTTTTGTCCTCTCAGTACCTCACAAGCCTACCTTTAATGCTATTGGCGCTGCAGTTCCTGCTTTCCAGCAAAAGCATCGAAAAGGATAACCGATTTGTGAAATTCATAATTCGTCTTGGCTATACCACCGCCCGCTCGGGCACTAAAAAACACTTCAAACTTTTCAGTTAAAATACTATAAAACGGCACCTTATTGACTGCTTTGATTCCTGTTTTTAGTGTTAATTTCCTCATTATTAGCGACTTTCTGTTGGTTAACATTTGGGTGCCTATTTCTTTTAAAAAGCAGCAATTCGCCTCATCTACTTTTACTTCACGACCAATTACTAGCCGAAGTTATCAGGTTACACTGTACATCTCGATAGTAAGCGACTAAGCCAAGTCATCTGGAAATTTAATAACTAATTAACTAAACAAATGAAAGTATGAGGTAAACAGTTACAATGATCAATCAAACCAATTATGAAAAAATCGAAAAATGCTAATCAAAATGAAAAAAGATAATTATAAGAAGTTTATACCATTCCTATGCCTGCTGGTGACCATGCTGTCAGTCCTCAGTGCATATTCTCAAACTAATCGGGTTGTCACTGGTCGGGTTACTGACGAAAATGGAGAATCTCTTCCAGGCGTAACAGTTAACGTCAAGGGAACTAAAGTTGGAACGGTAACAGATATAAATGGTAAGTTTACCCTTACTCCTCCAGCAGGAAGTAAAACCTTAGTTGTTTCCTTCTTAGGGATGAATACAAAGGAAGTCGCAATTACTTCCGGTTCCGAATACACCATTCAGCTTACCAGTAATACAACTTCTCTGGACGAGGTAGTAGTTATTGGTTATGGGGCAGCAAGAAGAGCTGAAATAACTTCCTCGATTGCTTCGGTGTCTGAAAAGGACATTAAAAATACTCCTGTGGCAGGTATAGATCAGGCCATCCAGGGGAAAATTTCAGGAGTAACTATTAACACGAACGGCGGTCAACCTGGCGGCGGTGTTTCCGTCCGGGTAAGGGGAGTGACTTCAGTAAATGGCAACGAACCCTTATATGTAATTGACGGTGTTCCGATTGGTGGAGCTCCTGGTACCAATTACAATGAGGGAGGTGCTGGAGCCGCTCAGACAACTCAAAGCCCACTTGCGAATATCAATCCCGCCGACATCGCTTCTATTGATATTCTGAAAGATGCGTCGGCCCAAGCCATTTATGGATCACGTGCAGCCAATGGAGTAGTGATCGTTACAACAAAAAAGGGAAGAGTTGGGGAATCGAAAATATCATACGACGTCTTTACTGGTGTTTCTCAGGTTCAAAGGCAGTTGGACATGATGAATTTAAGACAGTTTGCCCAATATGAAAATGAGGTACTTGAAGAGATTGCAACGGTTAACGAAAATCCCTATGTGCCTATTCCTGAGTACCGGGAGCCAGGCGTGTTGGGAGAGGGAACGAATTGGCAGGAGGCCTTATTTCAAAGAGGGACTACCCAACAGCATCAGGTAGCTTTTTCAGGAGGAGCCAATAAAACGACCTATTATACCTCCGCAAATTATTTTAATCAGTCAGGCGTTGTCATTGGTTCGGGTATAAAACGATATGCTGTCCGGGTTAACTTAGACCAGCAAGTGAAAGACTGGTTCAAGGTAGGGCTAAATTCAACATTTACTCGTTCGAACCAACAAGTATCATTAACCAACGGATCAGCTACCCCAATCAGCGTTGCAGTTTCCAACAGCCCGGCGGCCCCAATATTTGTGAACGGCCAATTTGCCCCCGCAGTTCAAATCGGTGGTTATAATTTCGGAAATAATCGGAATCCCATCGCCCTGGCATCCCTGAGAGATATTCGTAACATTCAGGCTAAGGCACTCGCCAGTCTCTACGGCGAAGTACAGTTCAATAAGAACTTTTCATTCAGGTCTCAGGTGGGGATCGATTACTCTGTGAACGAAAGCAACTTCTTCGAACCTGAGCTAACATATGGCAGCACGGCTATAATTCCCGTAAGCAGGATTAATATGTCCAGAGGGATTGCTTCATTCTGGAGCATAACTAACTATGTGAGCTATAATCAAACCTTCAACAAGCACAACGTTTCAGCACAACTAGGACAAGAGGCCTGGGAGTCAAAATGGGATGGACTAAGCGCTGGAAGAAGAGACTTAAATTTAAATTTCCAGTCTATTGGTGCAGGCTCAACTGTAGGACAAGAAACTGGTGGTAGTTTAAGTGAGCAGGCCATGGCTTCTTACTTTGGTCGGGCAGGTTATACATATGACAATAAATACTCTCTTAACGTATCTCTTAGAAGAGACGGGACGTCCTACTTCGGTCCCGATAATAAGTACGGTTACTTCCCGGCGGTGTCTGTAGGCTGGACTGTGACGAACGAGAAATTCGCCGACAATCTAAACGTCCTGAACTATTTGAAGCTTAGATTGGGTGCAGGTGCTGTTGGCAGGGGAGTTACAAACTATTCAAATGCATATACTGCAGGACTCAGACAGCAAACAGGAGCATTTGGCGCAGGAAGTTGGCCAAGTAACGTTCCTAACCCAGCCTTGAAGTGGGAGTCAGTTAATACCTACAACGCTGCTGTTGATGCCACATTGTTCAATAAGAAGTTGGAGTTGACAGTGGATGTTTATCGGAAGTTGACCACCGATATGCTTTTACCCTCCAGTTTACCAGCATATACCGGTATTGGAACAGCCTGGGATGATATTCAGTCGCCAATTACAAACGCTGGTAAGATGGAGAACACAGGTATAGACGTTTCAGCAACCAGCTATAATATCCAAAAAAGCGCTTTCACATGGAGGACCTCTTTCAATATTACTCATTACAAGAACGTTTTGAAGGAGCTAAACGCGGGCACCAGCGCCATTACTATTGCCGCTACAGATGCGCTAAACGCTGACCGGATTGTTACAAGAACGGTGGTTGGACAGCCAGTTGGGCAGTTCTACGGATACATTGCCGATGGACTATATCGGTCAGAAGAGGATATAGATAATAGCGCCAAAAATCCGCTTATCACAAAGGGTCCTAAGGGTATTTGGATAGGTGATGTAAAGTATAGGGATATCAGTGGTCCGGAAGGAAGTCCCGACGGTAAAATCGATTCTTATGATGTAACCGCTATCGGAAACCCCAATCCTAAATTCACATTCGGATTAACGAATAACTTTACCTTTAAAAACTTCGATCTGTCATTCTTCCTTCAGGGAAGTTATGGAGCCGATATTCTCAACTTCACCCGCTTGCTGACTGAAGGTTCTTACAATGTGTATCACAACCAGTCAGTAGACGTTTTCAACAATCGTTATTCTCCCTCTAATCCTGCAGGTACGCTTCCAAGGTACAACCAATGGCACGGAGATAACGTCGCTCTTTCTTCACGGTTCGTGGAGGACGGGTCCTATTTAAGGATTCAAAATGTGACGCTTGGTTACAACCTTCCAAAAAGTCTAATAAGCAAAGCTAAGATTTCAAATGCACGGGTTTTTGTCCTGGGCCAAAACCTGTACACTTTCACCAAATACACCGGTTTAGATCCAGAGTTGGGTTCTTATAATAATAATGCCCTGATGTCTAATGTGGATAATGGTAACTACCCAAATCCTCGGACTTTCACAATTGGCGCTAACATCATATTCTAACCAATTTAACAAAATCAAAAATGAAACATAAGTTATTTGCCCTTCTTACCGCAGCAACCTTTATGGTTTCTTGCAGTAAAGATTTTTTAGAAAGACCTGATCCGAATGCTCCAACTTTAGAAACCTATTATACTAACGCGGCACAAGTTGACGCAGCTACTGGATTACTATACGGAGCAGCCTGGCAGCCTTTTATGGATAGAGCATGGCTAAGTATTGGGGATATAATGGGTGGCACGGGGATCACCTCCGGCCCCGGGGATTACGCTCCTTATATGAATTTCACCGTCTCGGAAACCGATGCACAAGTGATGCGGGCATGGCGTTCGTTCTACAAAGTAGCAGGTGTGTCGACCATATTGATTAATGCTTTTGAAGACAGAAAGGCGGATCTGGGGGACCAGGACTTCTTGAACAAGGGAATAGCCGAGGCAAAGTTTATGCGGGCGGTCGCATATTTCTATCTCACCCGCGTGTTTAAAGACGTGCCGATCGTTACAGATCCTGTCGCCCTGGCAGCCGGTTCAAGCTTCAATGTTCCTCGTTATAAGCAAGCGGATGTACTAAAGTTCATTATAGAGGATTTAAAAGCAGCTGAGAACGGACTTCCACTAACTACTCCGGTTCCCAGACTTCGCGTCAATGCGTACTCAGCAAAAGGAATGATGTCGAAAGTATACCTCTACATGAAAGATTACGCAAATGCGAAGACGAAGGCTTGGGAGGTGATCAGCTCCGGGCAATACGACCTGTATCCGGACTATTACCAGATGTTTTCCACTGCAGCGGCAAACGGAAATATTGAGTCTCTTTTTGCTTTTCAGTGGATCGAAAATGGAGATTGGTCGTCTGCAAATCACGTACAAACGAATGTTGGTCCCGGAGCGCTGCTTGATCCCATTGGGGCCGGAGGGTATTCCTCTGTCGTGCCTTCAATCAATTTACTTACTGCATTTGAACCAGGCGATTTAAGAAGGAAGAGCATTATGGAGCACGGCTTCCATCGGGCTGACTGGAAAAATAAAAATTTTCCGAACGGTTTCACTTACGATACATTAACTACTGATAATCCAAAAAGAAGCTACACAGCTACCCGTACAAATACAGCTAAATACGTTGTTGGACCTGGAGACGCTGTAACGAAGGTCATAGGTGTCAGCAATAATATGTTCACATATGTATTAAGATACGCTGATATCCTATTGATTTATGCAGAGGCGGTTCTCGCTGATAATGCTTCTACCTCGGACGCGACAGCTCTGGCTGCTTTCAATAAGGTTCGGAGAAGAGCGGGATTCACCAACGACAAAACCTCGATTACAAAGGACATGATCCTGCATGAGCGGATGATCGAATTTAACTTCGAGGGGGAGTTCTGGTTCGATGTTCAGCGCCAGGGTTTTGCTAAAGCAAAAGAAATTTTGGAAAAGCAGGAGCGCGGTGAATATACAACGAGCAACGGAGTAAGGACGATTAACCATGCTGACGTAAAAGGCTACTTCACATCAGAGAGTCAGTTGTTTCTGCCGGTTCCAGCAGCAGAGGTTCTATTGAACCCTCTACTATCACAACCAGCTGTAAACTATTATTAACCTAAAAAAAATAGAGATGAACTTCTTAAAATATATTCGGACCAAACACATAGTGGCAATAGCAGCTATCAGTCTTGTTTTTACCGCTTGCAAAAAGGATCCTAACGGGATGAACGAAGCGGAGCCCGGCGACCTTAATGTGAGTCAAATAGATCCCGGAGAAGGTTCGGGCGGTGACGTTCTAATCGTAAAAGGTTCTGGATTAGGCGGCATTCAAAGCGTCGTATTCGAAAAAGACAGTGTTCCGGCTGGCTTTAATCCTGTTTTCAACAATGAGAATGCCCTTGTATTCCGGATTCCTGATACAGCAGGGGGCGGCCCTCAAAATATTATATTTACCAATAGGGCAGGCAAAGTTGTCAAAGTTCCTTTCAAAGTTATTGCGTTGCCAACTGTCAGTCAGGTTTCAGCGATAGAGGTAGACGCAGGCACGCGGGTAACACTAACAGGAATTAACCTTGAAGATGTAAGTCAGGTGCAAATCGATGGTACAACGGATGCCGCTACAATTGTATCAAAATCAAAGAAAGAGCTGGTACTCGAAATGCCCGCAAGCACTAAAAGCAGAGCGAAGCTTTCAATCACAAACTCGTCGGGAACGCGAGTGACTGAGCAGGAGTTCGTTTACCTTCCAAATGCATATCCAATTTTTACAGAGTCTCAGCCTGCCAATGTTGATTATTGGGGTTGGAGCATAGGATATAGTACTTCGAACGCTTTTTCCATAAGCGGATCAAATTCTTTAAAAGCAGAATATACCGGTTCCTGGGGTGGATTACAGCTGCATATGAAGAATGCGGTTAGTCTTGCTCCTTACAAGTATGTTACCTTCTGGATCAAGGGAGCAGAGGTTGATAAGGTAATAAGCTTCAATTTCAATTGGGCAAATACACAGGCAATTAACGTCCCTGCTAATAAATGGACCTATTTCAAGTTCGACCTCGATTTATTCAAGGGGGCAGGGGTTTCCAATCTAGATGATTTTATTATGCAGGTTAACGGTGATCCTGCTACTTTTTACCTCGATAATGTCCTCCTGGTAAAATAATCTAAATCGTCCGGTTCTGTCTGGACCGGACGATTATTCCGCTCTACAATCTGCCGATAAAAGTATGATTTAAGTATCTGATCATTAGTAACGCAGTTGACAAGATGGATCAGGCAGCTGGATAGAAGAAACGACAAGTATGCAGCTTTTGCAAATGAAATAAAACGAGAAATGTACAAGAACAGACAGTAATGAAAAAAATTTTAAACACACTCTTAGCTATCCTCTTTTCCGTAACGGTTTCGGCGCAGGGGAATAATTATGTTCAGAATTATACAAAGTTTGAAGGGCTGGCCCTAACGCCGCCAATGGGTTGGAACAGCTGGAATAAGTTCGGCTGTAATGTGGATGAGAAGATGATCCGTGAAATTGCAGATGCAATGGTGTCGTCGGGAATGAAAGATGCCGGATATACTTATGTAAATATCGATGACTGCTGGCATGGCGACCGCGACAGCCTCGGCTTTATTCATCCTGATCCGCAACGCTTCCCTTCGGGGATGAAAGCACTTGCAGACTACGTGCATTCGAAAGGTTTGAAGTTAGGTATCTATTCTGATGCTGGTTCTCAAACCTGTGGCGGAAGACCAGGTAGCAGGGGTTATGAGTTTCAGGATGCGCAGACTTATGCAAGCTGGGGTATTGACTATTTGAAGTATGATTGGTGCAATACAGAGGGCCTTAAGGCCGAAGGAGCTTATAAGACTATGGCAGCAGCGTTACGGAAGGCTGGTCGTCCGATAGTGCTGAGTATTTGTGAGTGGGGTGATGATAAACCCTGGGAGTGGGGCAAAACAGTAGGTCATTTGTGGAGAACGACCGGTGATATTTACAACTGTTTTGATTGTGTAGAAGATCACGGCACCTGGAAGTCATGGGGAGTAATGCAAATCTTAGATAAACAGGAAGGTCTGCGTGAGTTTGCAGGACCAGGCCACTGGAATGATCCTGATATGCTGGAAGTTGGAAACGGAATGCCGGTTCATCAGGAGCGCGCCCATTTCTCTATGTGGGCTATGCTTGCTGCTCCTCTCATTGCAGGGAACGATTTAAGATCTATGTCTGCGCAAACAAAAGATGTTCTGACAAACCGGGAAGTGATTGCAATCGATCAGGACGAACTTGGAATACAAGGTTTTAAATCAAGCTCTCTGGATAGTGTTGAAACCTGGTATAAACCTCTGAAGAATGGTGACTGGGCGATCTGCTTCCTGAATAGATCAAAATCGCCAAAGCCTTTACAACTCAAGTGGGCTGACCATTCTGTAGAGGACTCTTTTGCCAAACGGGAGTTAAACACCAAAAAGGATACCTATAGAATAAGAAACCTATGGACTAAGAAAGACATGGGCACTACTAAGGGAATATTGAAAGCAAGTATTCCGGGGCAAGATGTTTTGATGTTAAGATTGATAAAACGATAATGCTGCGCGTACTCACGGGCGGTTTAATTATAAAGACAGGGGCTAGATGATGTATTTAAATAGATTAAGATTTATCCGAAACGCTGCACTTATTTCGCTGCTGTTTTTTATTGGATGTAAAAAGAAAGAAGGAGTAGATACAGTACAAAAGCCTCCAGTGGAGGAAGAAGTTGTGCCGGCTCTTTCCACCATCAAGTCAGGCTTGGTAGACAAGAGCGCGACCGATGAAACTGCATGGCTTTTTTATAACATGCAAACGGTAGCCAGGAAACACACTCTTTTTGGACACCAGGATGCCACCAAAAGGGGGGTTATTAATTCTTCAACTTCGTGGGCAAACGAACAGCACCTTCCGGCAGTTTCGAAAGAAAAGTCGGATGTGAAGGAGGTTACGGGTTCATATCCGGTAGTTTACGGTCATGATTTCAACTACATCGCCGGCTGGGCAGAAGGTGGTTGGTTTGATTACGAGAGGCAAATTGCAAAAGAACTAACTATCGAAGCTTACAATAGGGGAGGGATTAACACCTACTCCTGGCACTATAGTAATCCTGTTTCAAAAGGTAGCTTTAATTGGAATGAGTCGCCTGTTGAAGCGGTAAGCAGAATTCTTCCAGGGGGATCACACCATGAAGTATTCAAAGGTTCCCTACAACAAGTTGCGAATTATGCGAAATCACTTATTGCAGCGGATGGAAAGCTAGTTCCTGTAATATTCAGACCATTTCATGAGATGGACGGTGGTTGGTTTTGGTGGGGGAAAGGCCATTGTACTCCGGCTCAGTATAAGGAACTATTTCAGTTTACTGTTACTTACCTAAGAGATGAGTTGGGGGTTCGCAATTTCCTTTATTGCTGGTCTCCGGGAGGAGATTATACGACCCTGACGCAATACCTGGAGTTTTATCCTGGGGATAGTTTTGTAGATATATTGGGCACAGATAATTATGGCCTAAATGCAAATGTATCTAATACAACAATCTCAAATAAGCTGAAAATCGTTTCCGACTACGCCAAGCAAAAGAGTAAAATCGCTGCCTTTACTGAAACCGGACAGCAGAACCTGACGAACAATAAATGGTACACGGAGAAGTTACTTGCAAGTATGGAAGCGCAAAAAATAGAAATGGCATACGTGCTTGTGTGGGCTAATACAACTTCCTCCTATTGGACCCCCTACAAGAACCACTCGGCAGAAGCAGATTTTCTCCAATTTAAGAGTAGTTCCTACGTGATGTTTGCAAATGAATTGAAGCGGCCCATGTACAAGCATCCGCAATAGATGAGCAAGAGACTTTGCTTGAGAATAGGGAAGATAAAATAATTAGTCCAACGGAAAATAAACAGGACCTATGAGGGGTCCTGTTTTAGCTGTGGCCTTAATTATTGCAGATGATGTCCTAAGAATGTCGTTTTTGAAAGCTTTTTTATTCCTTTATAAACATTCGAGCACCTTTTTTTAGTCAAATTAAACCACTGCTACGGCTGACTTTTGGCATCGAGAACAGAGAGAAGAGCAGGTTATAGAAATTCGTACTTCAGGTTGCGGTTATACTCAGCTCACCTTTATAAACAAAATACTTTCGATTTAGGAAAATGAATTTAACAGTTATTGACGTTTCAATGATCGTCTTCTACCTCATCATGATGGTGATGATTGGCTGGTACTACCGTAATAAAGCACGCCAGAACAAGGAAAGTTATTTGATGGGAGGTAAGAAATTACCATGGTACATGCTGGGGTTAAGCGACGCTTCTGACATGTTTGACATCAGTGGCACAATGTGGATGGTATCCCTGTGTTTTGTATATGGCTTTAAGAGTATCTGGATTCCATGGCTTTGGCCGGTTTTCAATCAGGTCTTTAATATGATGTACCTTTCGAAGTGGCTGCGCCGTTCTAATGCGGATACCGGGGCTGAATGGCTTGCAACTCGTTTTGGATTAGAGGGCAAGGGAGTAAAAGGTTCTCATAATATTGTAGTCGCCTTCGCCCTGATTGGTTGTCTCGGATTCCTCGCCTATGGCTTTGTAGGATTAGGGAAGTTTATGGAAATTTTTATTCCATGGGACGTCGTCCAGCCGTATTTACCCTTTTATATACCCGCAGCTTACGTGCCTCATTTTTATGGTATAATCTTCACATTATTTGCCATGTTTTACTCCATTCTTGGAGGAATGCACAGCATTGTATTAGGAGATGCGATTAAATATGGGATAATGACAGTGGGATGTATGGCTATTGCCTTTACTGCAGTAACCCATTTGGACGGTAAGGAACTATTAGTCCCGGCAGGGTGGGACGATCCGTTTTTTGGGTGGCAATTGGATTTAGACTGGAGTAGTATTGTACCTGCGGCGAACCAAAAGATTGAGGAGGACGGCTTCGGCCTGTTCGGTATCTTCTTTATGATGATGCTCTTCAAAGGTGTTCTTTCCAGTATGGCTGGACCATCCCCGAGTTATGATATGCAAAAAGTGTTATCGACGCGTTCACCACAAGAGGCTTCTAAGATGACCGGCTTCGTTTCTATTGTTCTGCTTCCTATCCGGTACTCCATGATTATTGGTCTTACTGTTTTAGCTCTGTTGTATTTTGGTCAGTTAGATATCACCAGCGAAACAGGCGGTTCTGATTTTGAACGTATTTTACCGGCGGCAATCAATACTTTTTTACCGGCTGGGGTTTTAGGACTAGTACTAACCGGATTGCTGGGTGCTTTCATGGGCACTTTTTCGGGAACGCTGAATGCTGCACAAGCTTACGTTGTGAACGACATTTACCTCAAATACATAAATCCGCAAGCTTCTACTCAAAAAATTATAACAGCTAACTATCTCGTTGGTGTTGTAGTGGTGACAATAGGAGTAATTCTCGGCTTCTTTGCAAAAGATGTGAATAGTATTCTCCAGTGGATCGTAGGTGCTCTTTACGGAGGTTACATTGCTTCGAATGTACTAAAATGGTACTGGTGGAGGTTCAATGCGCACGGCTTCTTTTGGGGTATGGCTGCAGGGATTACAGCGGCGTTAGTGTTTCCTTTTATTTTTACTGACGTCTTGCCGCTCTACGTCTGGCCACTACTGTTTTTGATTTCTGTTGCAGGTTGTATACTAGGAACTTATACTGCTCCTCCCACCGATGAGACTATCTTGTTGAACTTCTATAAAACCGTTCGTCCCTGGGGGTTTTGGAATCCCGTTTATCAAAAGATAAAGACTCAGAATCCTTCATTTCAACCAAATAAAAATTTCAAATTGGATATGTTCAACGTGGTGATTGGAATCGCTGCTCAGCTTTGTCTCACCGTACTGCCCATGTATTTAATCCTTGGCATGAAGGCACCATTAGCTGTAACCGTTTTAATTCTCACGGTTTTGGTAATTGTGTTAAAGAAGACCTGGTGGGATAAGTTGAACGAGGAACCTCAGGTATCCGCAACAGATGATGCCCCGGATATGCCAGCTTTCCCGGAGACCGGAAAAGTGGTCGAGTTTCAGAAGTAAAATCAAACATAATTCCCTCCTTGAATAGAAAGGAATATAAATCAATGAAAGAATCACTACTGACAAACACATTTTTTGAAAGGCGTTTAAGAACACTTCGCCGAGTACATGAGGCGCTGTTGAGTAAACCTAATCAGCCGGAAGAGCTGGGAAACGGCATCTTTACCCGTTACCAAAGTCCTATTTTAACAGCAGCTCATGCTCCCCTGGAGTGGCGCTATGATCTGAATCCGGAAACTAATCCTTATCTGATGGAGCGGTTCGGGATCAATGCCACCTTCAACTCGGGAGCGATTAAATTGAATGGAAAGTACCTGGTGGTAGCCCGCGTAGAAGGCTATGATCGGAAATCTTTTTTCGCTGTCGCGGAAAGTGATAACGGTATCGACAATTTCCGGTTCTGGGAGTATCCCTGTTTGATTCCCGAGACCCATCAGCCGGATACCAATATTTACGACATGCGATTGGTTCAGCACGAGGATGGCTGGATCTACGGCCTGTTTTGTACTGAACGCCGCGATCCTTCTGCGCCTGAGGGTGACCAAAGTGCGGCAGTTGCCCAGTGTGGAATTGTGCGCACCAAAGATCTGCTTACTTGGGAGCGTCTGGCAGATTTGAAAACACCTTCGCCACAACAGCGGAACGTGGTGTTGCACCCTGAGTTTGTTGATGGCAAATACGCTTTCTATACCCGTCCTCAGGATAGTTTCATTGAGGCCGGAAAGGGGGGAGGAATAGGCTTTGGCTTAAGTGATACCATCGAAAACGCAGTAATTGAGGAGGAAATCGTGATCGACAGGAAGCAGTACCATACGGTGTACGAAGCTAAGAATGGTTTAGGACCAGCTCCTATTAAAACCGAAAAAGGCTGGTTGCATTTGGCTCATGGCGTACGAAACACGGCGGCGGGCCTGCGCTATGTCCTCTACGTTTTTATGACGGATCTTAACGACATCGCAAAAGTGATCCATAAGCCGACCGGTTACTTCATCGCCCCTGAAGGAGGAGAGCGAATTGGGGATGTCTCCAACGTGGCTTTCAGCAATGGGTGGATCGCCGACGAGGACGGAAGAGTATTCATCTATTATGCTTCTTCTGATACCCGTCAGCATGTTGCTCTTTCTACCATTGATCAGCTGCTCGATTATGCCATTAATACTCCTGAAGATGGCTTGCGTTCGGCAAAATCAGTGGAAACGATCTACAGCATCATTGACAAGAATAAGAGATAGAAGCCAGGCAGCATGCGATGGCTGGTAAAGAAAAATCACAATAACAAATAAATAAGCGGTAAGCATTATTTCAATGTCGACGATTCAATTAAGCTCCCGGTTGCGAGCGTATAAAAAAGAGGTAAAACAAGAGTTGGACAATATTTTGGACTATTGGTTGCAGTACGCTCCAGACAACATCAACGGCGGGTTTATTGGAAAAATCGACAACGATAATGTAGGTGATTATACCGCACCAAAGGGAGCGGTGCTGAATGCCCGCATCCTTTGGTCTTTTTCTGCTGCGTATAATCTGGAGGCAAAAGAAGTTTATCTGGAAGCTGCTGGCAGGGCGTACAATTATATTCAGGAGCACCTGATCGATGAGGAGTTTGGGGGAGTGTTCTGGACCGTGAACGCAGAGGGAAAGTTACTGAATACGAAGAAACAGGTTTACGCAATAGCGTTTACCATTTACGGTTTGAGCGAATACTATATCGCCAGCAAAAATGAGGATGCAAAAAGTAAGGCAATTCAACTTTATGAGCTGTTGGTAGATAAGGCTTTTGACAGGAGGCAAACCGGTTATTTTGAAGCTTTTACTCGCGAATGGGATGAGTTGCCGGACTTGCGGTTAAGCCTTAAAGACGCCAATGAGAAGAAGACAATGAACACTCATTTACATGTTTTGGAAGCCTACACAACACTCTATCTTGTTTGGAGAAATGAAGGTTTAAAAAGGCAGATTCAACTCCTTATCCGAAATTTTCTTGACCACATCATCGATCCAGAGACGCGGCACTTAGTACTTTTCCTGGATGAAAACTGGACTAAAAAATCTGACATCATTTCATATGGTCATGATATCGAAGCTGCCTGGCTTCTGCTCGAAGCGGCCGAAGCGATCGAAGACCAGGACTTGATTCTAAAAGTCAGAAATGCCTCCATAGCGTTGACTCAGGCAGCAGCAGAAGGGTTTGATTTAGAAGTAAAAGGAGGCTTGTATTACGAATTTGCGCCATCCGACCATCACTTAATAACAGAAAAGCATTGGTGGGTACAAGCTGAGGCAATGGTCGGTTTTTTCAATGCGTACCAGCTCTCCGGGAACGAGTTTTTTTTAAATAGATCTCTAAAAGTCTGGGACTTTATTAAGAACAGTATTCTCGATAAGGAAAATGGCGAGTGGACCTGGGGTGTTTTAGACGATGGTTCCGTTATGATGAACCAGGATAAGGTTGGTTTATGGAAATGTCCCTACCACAATAGCAGGGCATGTATTGAAATCATAAAAAGAGCAACCGCCATGGAGGAAACAGTAAAGAATGTTAATCAAATAATGAACTGAAAAATGGTAGAAAACATATTTACAGAAGTTGAAACAATGCTGAAAGGCCATAGTCTTGGTATTAAAGAATCCGACAAAACGCGCCCTTGGGGCGGATTTTTTGTAATTCGTGAGGATCAAGCCGAGGACTTCGCCAGAATTTTCTTCGACGCTGTGGATGTAAGCGACCTGAGGATATCAGGGAAGTTGAGTCCTAAAATTTTGATAGTTGCGCCGGGAAAACGGCTTTCCTGGCAGTACCATCTAAGACGGGCAGAAATATGGAAGGTGATTAAGGGCACAGCCGGCGTGGTGAAAAGTGAGACAGACGAGGAAAAGGACGTTATAAAGATAGGACCTGGAGAATACGTTAAACTTCAACAAGGAGAAAGACATAGGCTTGTAGGACTAGACTCCTACGCTATACTCGCGGAAATTTGGCAGCATACGGATTTCGACAGCCCATCAGATGAAGACGATATTGTAAGAGTACAAGATGATTACGGAAGATAAAGACATCCGGAGACAAAAAAGCTGAATAGAAAATCACAATGAATTTAAAGAATTACAAAGGCGTTTTGTACGGTGACGCTGTGCAGGAATTATTTGAATGTGCCAAAAAGCACCAGTTTGCATTGCCTGCAGTAAATGTTATTGGCACAAATTCAATCAACGCTGTAATGGAAACAGCGCGGGCTGTTGATTCGCCAGTAGTTATACAACTGTCAAACGGGGGAGCACAGTTTTATTCTGGAAAGTCGCTGAATAACGAAAACTATGCAGCCTGTATTTTGGGAGCTGTTTCAGCAGCGAAACATGTACATCTGCTGGCGAAGTATTATGGGGTAGCCGTGATTCTTCATACGGATCACGCGGCAAAAAAACTCCTTCCGTGGATTGATGGAATGCTGACTCAAGGTGAGCATTTTCAACAGCAGACTGGCAAACCTCTATTCTCCTCACACATGCTGGATCTTTCTGAAGAGCCTATTGAAGAGAATATCGAGACATGCAAGAAATACTTGCAGCGAATGAAAGCGCTGGGAATGACAATTGAAATTGAACTCGGCGTAACAGGGGGGGAAGAAGACGGTGTAGATAATACAGATGTAGATAGTTCAAAGTTATATACGCAGCCTGAAGAAGTAGCCTTCGCTTATAGCGAACTTGCCACCGTCAGCCATAGATTTACCATTGCAGCTGCATTTGGCAATGTGCACGGCGTGTATAAACCCGGAAATGTTAAGTTACAGCCGGTCATTCTTAAAAACTCGCAAGAGCATATCCGCAAGCAATTCGGCCTGAAAGCCGAGAAGCCTGTCAACTTTGTGTTTCATGGTGGTTCTGGCTCGACGCGAGCGGAAATTCGCGAAGCTATTTCTTATGGAGCAGTAAAAATGAATATCGATACTGATATGCAATGGGCTTTTTGGGAGGGGATTAACGATTACTATAAATCAAAAGCACCTTACTTACAAACTCAGATCGGCAATCCCGAAGGAGAAGATTTTCCGAATAAGAAATATTATGATCCCCGAGTCTGGTTACGTAAAGGAGAAGAGAGATTTGTGGAACGTCTTAGGGATGCATTCAGAGACTTAAATTGTGTCGAGGTAAATTCACTCCTATAGAAGCTATTCTAAAAGCTGGGGCGCGATCACCCTCCTGGTAACACGAGTCAACTAAATCAATTCTGGTTAGTCTAGAAACTACACTGCATAAAATTGAAATAACGTATACTAGCCCTCTAAAATCACAGACATGGAAAAATTTAATCATCTTAAAGACTTATTTAATTCATCCCGAGGAGATGCTGAGAAATTCTACGACAAGCAAAACGGCGCAGCCGGGACTCGTCTTCGAAAAGCAATGCAAGAAATAAAGACACTCGCCGCTGACATCAGAAGAGAAGTGACTGAACTGAAAAATCAAGAGAAATAGATAAAATAGTATTGTTTTGGGAGAGAGCCGAAAGGCTCTTTTTTATTTTAAGCGTTTTTACCATTCATCGTTGGAATCCTGCATATCTCATACTCAGCTGTCAAGATGGAGAGTAGTTATGGTGAAAGAATATATAATAATTCTCGTCGTTGAAGCGTGTTAAAAAATCTAGTCGCTTCTTAGGATATGATATAATTCAGCTCTACCATTTAGTTTAGGAACAAAAGAAAAGTTTGAGGGTTAATAAAATTTAATCGGACGTATCATGGAGAAAAAAACAGAGTTTGATTTTTTGAAGCAAGTAGCAGAGCAGGCAAATGAGTTGTTTTTCTTCTATAACGTCCAAACTGACAAAATTGAATATATAAATCCCGCCTTCGAAGAAATCACAAAAAGAGATCGAAAAGATTTCGAGCTTAAATCTGGCCATCTATTGGACATCGTCCATCCTGATGATAGGGAATACGTTAAGATCACCTTGAAGCAGTTCGCTAAGCGTAAAAATCGCTCCCTTTTAGACTTCAGAATTATATGGCCCGACAATACCGAGCGCTGGGCCAGATTAAAAATCTATCCTGTCGTTGAAGACGATGAACTGCAATATGTAGGCGGAATACTCGAAGATGATGCGGCCAGGAAGACAAGTATTTTCAACATGCAAAGGGTTAACTCCTGGAAAGATTCAACACTGGAAATTCCGGCGCATGATCTGAAGGGACCGATTGGCATCGTTCAAATGCTGAGCTCTAGTATCAATGATCACTTCCCGGGCAAAGAACATAAAAAGGTCCATGAATGGACAGCCATTATCAATAAGATATGTAAGCGAAATATTGATCTTATCAAGAGTCTGCTTAAAAATGAATCACTGGAAACAGAAGTGGTGGAGCTAAGCCTGGAAAGAGTAGATGTGGTTTGGGAAATAAACGAGGTAATAAACATTTATCAAAAAGTAGAAAGTCACATTTCGAGGAGGGTTGAGTTTACCCATTCTCATGATAAAATATTCGCAGAAATAGATAGTATGAAGTTTACGCAGATTTTTAATAATCTGTTATCCAATGCAGTAAAGTTCACCAAAGAAGACGGAGTGATTAAGATTCATATTGAAAAACTGGAGCAGACGGTTTTATTTCCTGTAAGTGATAATGGAATAGGGATCCCAAAGGAACTTCAACGGTATCTGTTTAATAAATATACCAAAGCCGGCCGGGAGGGATTAATGGGCGAAGAGTCGGTAGGTCTGGGAATGTGGATCGTAAAATCGATGACTGAAATGCATCAGGGTAAAGTCTGGTTTGAAACCGAAGTGAATAAAGGCACGGAATTCTATATAGAGCTGCCTTTGGATATCCAGAGAGATTGATTATCGAAGATGTAAGAGAATGAAGGCAACAAGGAGAGCGAATCCCTAGATCAACAATTCTAAACCAAGAAGGATTTATACGGTTATTGGACTCACTATAGCTTACTTTACTTTTCGTAAAAAGCGATCCGGTCTCATTAGTAGTGTCTTCTATCCCTGATCGGAGACCAGGTCAACGGTCCTTTTTTAGAGTCTGAACCGAAGTTCTATTGCCCGACCAATAGCTTGAATCAGTTCGGGGTCTATTCCTGAAACCTCCTCTTTCATAACCCATCCATTTGACCCTTTTACCAGATTCACAGTTTTCCCATTTAAAATAATCGGTATTTCTACTGTGCTCTTAGTAACTGGCTCTTTATTTATTACCTGAAAACTGTAGTCGGTATCTCGAAAAGTAATTCTAAGTGGCATTCCCATATTGTTACGAAGGTAGTTCGAAAATGCAGGTATGAAAAGACTTGTTGAAAACGGAAAAGCGTGAGATTATTCATTAATCATCGGCACAAAGTTAGGCTGAGGGCTGCTGAAGCGGGCAAAAGCTTCCGGCATAAACGCTCGGATCACTCGCTCGTAGCCATTTATTCCTTTTCCTTTTGCCCTTGATCGCCCTCAGCCTGCAGTAGCACCATAATTAATTCATTAACTTTTAAATCAGCTAATTATGGAAAAGCTACAAACCGAGCTGAAAGCGAGCTCAACAACACAAAAATCAAATAAAGATTCGTTGTTAAATCAAATTTCATTGTTCCAGGTATCAGAAATTGAAGTTATTTACAGACCAAAGTTCAAAGCTTCAGAAAGACCAAAAATATGCTGTTCAAAAGACATCTATGAAATCTTGTATCAAAACTGGGATATGAATAAGATGGAATTACAAGAACAGTTTAAAGTCATCCTGTTAAACCGCGCAAACAAGGTTCTAGGAATATTTGAAGTTTCAACCGGAGGAATGGCGGGAACGATAGCTGATCCTAAGTTAATTTTTGGAACTGCTTTAAAAGGATGTGCTAGTTCAATCATTCTGGCTCATAATCATCCATCTGGAAATTTGAGACCGAGTCAGGCGGATTTAAATCTTACTAGAAAAATTAAAGATGGAGGAGAATTATTGGATATAGCAGTGTTAGATCATTTGATAGTGACAGCTGAAGGGTTTTACTCGTTTGCAGATGAAGGGCTGGTATAGCCCTTCTGCATATTACATATTAGCTATTAAGAAAATGCCTTTTAGTAGGTCCCTTTCTAATTTTGAAAGCTAACTGCTTTTTTAGCGGATCGAAACAATTGGAATTTGACCACAGACTCTTATGTTCTATTACAAGGAAATATTATTATTAGATTTGAGGGTTATATCCTGATATACACAATTATTTCATAAATGCCTTTAAAGTATGTCAATAGAAAGCCATAGCAAGATTGTTGATGTCATCTTAGATGAGCACCTTAGGCCGGTGATAAGTGGCAGCCGATCTCGTGAGCTTTTCGATCTCGATACGATTTTGATAGCCTATGGTCATGCTATTGTTTACGGCGAAGCGGGCATTGGTAAAACAGCTTTTTTGAAAGCTTTTCAGAACCTAAACACTCCTGGATTTGGAAAAATTGATTTTCGAAGTGGTTACGAGGTGGAAGCCAATGAATCCGCACTGCTTCCATACCTGTTAGGCAGGCGAATTCCGAGGCATGATGAACGGCCCGATCTACTAATTATTGACGGTTTCGAAGAAATCCTATCACCGAAAGTAAAAGAAAGGATCGAACGCCTTATGCGGGAGGGACGTAAATACGGGCTTCGGGTTATTTTATCAGCGCGACAACAGATCAACGAAAAGGTATTCGGACAATTATCTCATTCCATTTGGCTGCGCCGACTAACGGACCAAGAGGTTAATAAGATGGTGGCAATCTATGATCATCATACCGGGGAACATCCCGATATGGTTTCGACCATTCGCGGCATGATGGACGAGTTCAATGGAAACCCACGTGCGATTTTATCGGCCTTAAACATCTTTTTCGGACTTTCTGCGAACGCTGAACGACCATTCATCTACCAGAACCCGATTATTATAAAAGAGATGGAGACGCCTACCCTCATTGTAGAAGAGGCGCCGAAAATCATTACCGATATCCGTGTTATTAATACTGGAATACTCAATAAGATCAAGCGTCAGCCTCACGCGATTTACCAGCTAACTCCAAGACAATTTGAGATCATGGTCGCAGAGCTCTTCGACGAGCGTGGATACAAAGTCCAGTTGACACAACAAACTCGTGATGGTGGAAAAGACTTAATAATTGCTGATCATCGTGAGCTAGGCAATTTAATGTTTTATGTAGAGTGTAAACGAAATGCTCCTGATCGACCTGTCGGCGTCAGCGTTATAAGCCATTTGGCGGGTCGAATCTTAGCCGACCGCGTGACCGCCGGGCTTGTAGTAACTAGCTCGTATTTCTCAGCTGATGCTATAGCATTGCAATCAAAAATTGAGCATCAAATGTCATTGATCGACTTTGTCAAATTAAGTGCAATGATTACCGAAGGCCCATTTAAATAATATTGCCAATATTTAACCACAGCCTAATAATATGTTGGATTTTAAAGAATTATCGAAGGATGGAAATGACCTCGAATTGCTAGTAAGAGAAATATTACTCACAAAAGGTTATCGTGTACAATGGAGTGGGAAAGGACCCGATGGAGGAAAAGACCTTTTATGTTTTGAAGACCGAGCGAGCGAATTTCTATCAGATAGTAAAACATGGTTGATACAATGCAAACACAAGGATAAAGGAGCTGTTGGAAAAGATGATTTAGATGACATCGTTGATTCATGCACTGAGCACAAAGCAAAAGGGTATTTGCTAGTATGTGATACGTACCCTTCAGCAGCAGTAATCACTAGATTAGAGAAAATAAGCGAGAATGAAAAAAACGACATACAAGCTACTTATTGGGACTCTGTAAAAATTGAACAATTACTATCTACTCCAAGGCTATGGAGGATCGCGCAAAGATTTTTCCCTATATCGAGCCGTAACTCAGCATGGGAAATTTATGCTACGGAATCACCTAATAAATGGATCGCAAATTACCGTGGCTATCATTTTCATTTATCGAATCGAATCGGGTCGAAAGTCGATTTCCATTTTCATAGCATAGATAGTAGGATAAATGATATCGAAGGGATAAAGCTTCCTAAAGGTGAATTTATAAGAATAAGAGCAGTCTATTTTAATGACAAAGTCGGAGGTTATAATTGGTTTCTGGATTACATGTATGATAAAAACTTAAAGCCTTCTACTCACGGAAAAATAATCGCACATAAATTGGGTGATGGTTGGGCGCTTGAAGACGGTCAGATTTATTCATTTGATGTTTTAACCCGGCCGTATAATGAATTCAGTGATCATTATGATCGGGATCACTATGATTACTACAGTCCTTATTTATTAAACTACCAAAATGGAATAGAGCGAGCAACCGAATTTAAATCCGAAACACAATCTTGGTCAGTAGAATTAGCAATAGATAAATATAGAGAGGACAATAGGAACAGTATTTTTAATGATTTGACGAAGGTCTTTAAAAGATTAGCTTGCGCGCGATTGTTGAGGTCTGCAAATTGTGAGATAGAAAAACTTCCATTATTTAATAAATTATTAGACTGGACTGACCTTATTGAAAAAATTAAGTTAAACGATGATACGTTCTTCAATTGCAAATTTGTATTCGATGTAGTAAATCGGGAATCGTTTTTTAAACTGGTCACTTACCTACCGCAGAACATTTCTCCTTCTTTTAACTTGATCAATCGCTTCATATGTACGCCGGATGACAAATTTGAGGGATCAATTATAGATTTTGAAGAAAAGGAAATATTTGAAATAGTTATATCACTAATGCCAGAGGTCACCCACAACATTTACGATGGCAGAAAGGAGCTAAATAGCTATATGAACAAGATAATTGCCGCCACAGAGAGGTTTATTAGTGAGAATGAATAGTTCAAGCTATTTTTAAATAATCCTTATCAAGCACATAGACTCAATTGGCAACTGGCTAGTCCTGCAAAACGCTAATTGCTGGAATCCTTGATAAAAAGCGGATAATACTTATAGCAAGAGCTTGACTAACAGTCAGGCTCTTGCTATACTGATTAATACTTCCAGTGTTGAACACTTCTTTTTAAAATACTTGACTGACATCGTACTTTTATTAAAGAAATTATTTCCGACAGTAATCTGACTAACCAAGAATTTCAGATTCTATCCAATTGCTTAAAATTAGAAGTGGAAGAATACGAGCAAGAACAATTTATCGGTTTCTTTACATATTTTATTAAAAACCAACCATTGGCTACAGAAGGGGCTCTTAATGATTTCGATTCGAAGCTAAAAGACTTCACCTATTTAATAGCTTTGAACGGGACAGGAAGCGGCACTGGTACTAAAAAAATAGAGGTTACAGATCCTGTAATTAAGAAGTGGGCAAAAGATTTACGAAAAATTAAAAATTTCTATCAGAATAATTCGGTCGGCGATCTGGACAACTTAGAGAGGAATGACGAAAGCATACAAAAAGTAATTAATTACATATCATTTCACACTTATTTTGAAAATGGTACTCTGAGTTATGTGGAACAAGATTTAGATAGGTTAAAGCGAGTTTTTCAACCGTTCGAAAATCAGATAGAGGAAGAATTCGGATTTGATATAAACTTTTTAACTGATTTTTATAAGTTTTCTGAACTAGTAACAGCAAGGAAGAATAAAGATCTTATGGCATTTGCAGAAACTGATGATTTTGCTAAATTCCTGCTTAATACCAATAAAACATTCCAAGAAAGAATTGAAGAGCTGCCAGAAGATATTTATGAGCAGATGAATAAGTTTAAAAACTGCACTTACACTGCATTTAAATTTGTTCCAAATGATTACTATACTGCTTTTCCGAAGCATCAAGTAAAAAAAAATGTTGGGGCTATTGACCTTCATTCCGAAGCAAGATGACAAATTTCTGTTCTTTGCTCAGCAAAATCCTTTAGATCAGAAGCCCATAGTCCTGCTTCCGTCCGGTGAATATATACACGTATATCAAAAACAAGTACCCATTGCCTTATTTCGCCTTCTTTATCAACATTTTCTTTCAAAGCCAAATTTAGTGGAAAAGCTTCGCCAACATAGAAATATGTCCCTAGAGAGAAAAACAGAAGATGTTTTTAAGCAGTTCTTTCGAAAAGAGTCACGAACTTTTTTTTATACAAATTATCATTCTAATCCGAATACTGAACAAGATCTTCTGATTTTATCCAAAAATGCTGCATTCATTATTGAAATAAAAGCTTCGAAATATAGACAGCCGTTCCGTGACCCAGTTAAGGGATTTACGCGTTTGAAATCCGATTTTAAAGAGTCGATACAGTATGGTTATGATCAATGTCTCAGGATTGAAGATAAGGTCTTCGAAAATACTCCATTTACTGTTTTTGACAAAGCCACGCGACCTTATATACTATCGATCCAAGTCGGTTTCATGAAATTTATTCTATTGTTGTCACACTTGAACGCTTTGGACCAGTCCAATCAGATCTTAATTTAATGATGGATATTGATGAAGATAAAGATCTTCCATGGTCCGTCTATATTGACGATTTGGAGGCTTTCCTTCTTGCCTTAAAAAGACTTCATTCAAATCCAATTCCTCAATTCAAAAAGTTTTTGAGGCAAAGAAGAATGTTGCACGGAAGAGCATATGCTTCAGACGAGATGGACGTTTGTGGTGCATTTCTATCCAACCCTAAGCTATTCGAAGAAATTGCTCAAAACCAAGATGCATCGGCTGAGTTTGCCCCCACCAATCAAAAAATATTTGACGAGCTTTATTTTTCTGGATTGGGTTTCAAAGACGAAATATCAATTGAAAACAAACGAAAGAGGCCTTTTTCCATGCCACCTAAGATCAGTGCTACCATTTTAAAAAGAAATTAATTGTTAAGAAAAGCGGGTCGTTTAATTTGTGATACCTCAACAGCTTCCAGCCGCTCCACTCGTTCCTCTTTCAGCTGCTTCGCTTTATTGGACAACAAGTGAGCTCCGTGCCTCCGCTCACCCGTTGCCCCAGTTCTCAGAAATACCGTCTGAAATCTATCTAAATAATCTATCAATTCTCTCCCGAGCTTTTTGGTTAGCAAATTTCTGAACAATACGCCTAACGTCAATACCATGCCCTGCTGGTTTGCCGATAGAAAAATCTCCACACTTCGCTTCGCTCGGATAGTATTTTTTGTCATAAAGTCTTGTGTTTTAAGGAGATTGTGTTTAGGCGAGTGGCTTAACAAAAAGCCGGGGCTATATTTATGATAAACTTCTTGTAAGTTTATCATAAATATAGGAATAGATTGCCTACAAGTTTTAACAAATGCTGTAACCAGCCAATGACAACTATGACGCCTGATAATGTACAAAAGGCAATTGATAAGTTAGAGGCCATTGATCCCAAAGACGAATTTGCCTATGAAAAGGCATTTATGGCATACAAAATAATAAAACAGTTACCCGTTCTTATTTACAATTTTAATAGCGATATTGAAGTGTTTAGAGCGAGGACTCACTTGGAAGACATATTTTATTCTACTAAATCAGAGATAGCTTTAGCACCACATTCAGCTATAAGGAATTTTGCCCGATGTAATAGGCCGTTTCAATCGAAGTTTTATTGCGGAGAGAATAGACCAACCTCTTACATAGAGTTAGTAAATTATTGGACGGAAGAAAGGAATGAGGGTGAAAAACTATATGTCACAATAGGTCGTTGGAAGATAAAACGAAACTTTTCGGCGCTGATAATTACCTCTCCTGATCCTGAAAAACGTATCTCAAAATATGATAGAGAACATGGGCCAGTATTAGATGACTTTCTTAACAAGTATGACGGGGATTTTCGCGAAGCCAATGTAATGCTTTACCGATATTTATTTGAACGGTTTCGTAAACTTGCATATGAAGACCCATTAACATATCTCATAACCTCCGCTTATTGTAATAGTGCTCTTTTTGAGATTCCCTTCGAGGTTGATGCAGTTTATTATCCGAGCGTCCCATTTAATGGGCAAGGAGTAAATTTTGCATTTAACAATCGCTTTATTACGGAAGATAACATCACGTTACTGGGTGCGATGAGGGACGAATTTTTAGCTTACACCATAGAAGGTAACAAGAAAGGGTTCAGGCAGATAGGTGAAATCGTGGCAAATTCAATAGACAGTAAAAATGGAACTATTAAATGGTAGATAGATAGTTCCACGCACTTTTTAAATTATTTACTACTTATTAATTTTGAGTCTTTTAACTTTCACTAGAATCTATTTAGTTATAAAGATTAATTTAGTAGCATACTCTTGGCATACGGCTAATTGTAGGAAGCTCGCTCAGTGATTTTGCTTACTTATCCATTCTTCCAGATCAGTAAAATTGATAATATGGAAATCTCGAGTTATCACTGGAAAACGCGAGACTACGAAATTAGTGATGTCATGGATACCTGTCTTTTCAGCGATCGAGTGTTCGCGATCAACCTCATTTTTAATCGCTTTGCGGTAATAGTAAATCAATGAGCGATTATAACGAGCGATCAGCTTATAATTGAAGCCGGCTCGAGCGGTGTTAGCTCGGTTATTCTTGCATTGAAAGTTATAAACCTTACCATTCTTCGTCATTATTAAGTCGAATTCTTGCCGTGCAATTCGTTTGTGACCTTCATAGTGATAGCCATGCTTCTCCAATATTTTCTGCACTTTATCCTCGAAAACAAAGCCAGAATTGATGATAAAGCTGCGCTTGCGTGTTAGTGCATGGTTGAGTGTTCGGGAAGCAAATCGTTGCAACAGCGGTACTGTGCTGTACGCCTTGCCTTCAAAAATAGTGAATGGCGCATAATCGTTCATCAGTTCCTGATAAGTCGTTCCCCGCAGTTTAAGCTTAAGCTTCTTTAAACCAGCTTGTATTTGGTCCAGTTCGTCCTCATCCATTTCGATATCGTAGCCATCATCACAAAAGCGTGCTAAACTAAAGAACAACTGGTTTATTTCCATATATTCCGGCAACTGTCCGACGTCGTATTTCTGAAAAGCTGTACGGAAAATAGCCATAGTCACGTCCAGCTCGTTGAAAGAGAATACCTTTCCACGGGGCTTGATAATTGCCGGCATGTCACCAATCTGAGCTGCTCGTAATTCCAGCTGATCCAAGAGTGAAAGCCGCTCTGGCTCCAAGTAAAAGCCCTCCAAGTTCTGGTGCACATAATTCGATTTCAACAAGTCGCCCGTGACGGTAATTTCATAATCATTGAGACATTCATTTACCAGTAAATGAAAATAAGCCTGGCCATAGCCGACGAGGCAGATATCGATACACTCGGTGCAATGGTAAAGGAGGTCTACACGCTGGATTTTTCGTTGACCCTTTGCTCTTGCCGGTATAAGATTGAGCATCCCGGCGTATGCTTGGCGACGGGTCTGATAATAACAACTTGCACTGTTACTGTCAGCCAGGGTGATGCCGTCTCCCAGTGTTTTCAGTAGCCCCTTCGCGACATATCGATCGAGGAGAGTCTCAGTATTATCGGCGAGCATGGAAAAACGAAACCCCACTTCCTTACCAAAATATTCATCTACCTGTGTCAAGACTTTAACAAATTCGTTCAGCGTTTCCCCTTTAGTCCCTTTAATGGGTAACGTTAGAAATAGTTTCGGATCAGGTAGTTCAAATTGAAGATTGATCCATTCATCGACACTACGAATAACTTCCCTCCAATGTCGAAAAGTCGTCCGTGCGTCGAGCGGGGCAATAAAACGGTCGAACTGTTCAAAGTGGTTGGCGACGGCCACCTTAAAGATATTTTCGATTTCTTCTTTATCAGTATAAATGCCATCTACTGGCCTGGTGGAACAGCCCATATTTTTGATTTTGAGAAAAAACAACAGACGTAGTCAATGCCTTTAATTTTTAAGGGAAGTCGAGGAAATCGAACAAATGCTATTAGCTTGTTGCATAAAAAGGTTTATTTAATGCTAATTGATTGCCTGAGTTTTGATAATATAGCTTGATCAAAATTTAGTCTCTAGTAAAGGTAAGCAATATAGTAGTCATAAATGTGTTTTTTCAGTGCGGGCGTCATTCAAATATTACCGATAATTTCCATTTAGTTCTCAGGCCAATCTGATGGTATCAACTTGTCGTTGGAAACCTTTGGCCATCGATATTTAGTTGCCTTTTTATATTCTTCGTGATAGCTTAAATAAGCATGTTCCAAGACAATTACCTGAAGTCCACTTTGACTTGCAACCTGAGAAAAAATAAAATCAAAGTGTTTTTCCAGTGCTGAACTGTCATCATCTCTGTTTACAATTTCCTTTAGGTCAGATTCATCACTTTCCTTTTTGTTTGAATAGTAAGGTCTGCTGATCTGATCTAGTATGAGAAGTCCAGGAACGGATGATTGCTTTTCAGCTAGAAACCTTTGCAATGCAAAGGCAAACGAAAGGTGAAGACTTAGATAATTCTCATCGGAGCCGATGTTCTCAAACTGGGTTTTCTTCTGAGACTCAGAATCAGTTATGACTAGCTTAGGCTGTTTTGAAAAGAAATCTACGTCACAATTTTCTATCGGTATCCCCCTAGGAGGTCTTTGAGATTAGCCGTGGCATATATAGAGATTTTTCTTTCAGCTAGTGCAATTCTCTCCTCTTTTTGGCTTTTACCATATTTTAAAGTTATTTGATTAATGTCCTGATTATACTCATTGAGTTTTTTTTGATCAAATACATCTACAGAGGTGTGGTTATCCAGGAAATAAGAAATTCTACCAATAACTCGGGTGATACTCTGGTTCAACACCAACTGTTGTTGAGCAATTGCAGATTCTTTGATTAGGTTACGAATATTTCCATCAGTTTTATTGATGCTTGTTTGTAATATTTCAATATGCGCATCAAGCTCTTTAACAAATCCAGTTATAGAAGGTCTATGTTGTTTAACAACAGCTTTTTCCCGTTTAAGCTCTGTAATTGACTTTTCTATAAGCCTTGAAAGTTCGTTCGGCTCTGCGAAATCTGAACTGCACACCGGGCACTTTTCTTCCGTGTGCTGAAAGAACTTACCTAAATCAAGCTTTGATATCTGTTTGTCAACGGCAGAATCATACTCTGATGTAGTCGTATTCAGCTGTAACGCTGCAGTTTTTCTTCGTCGAAGTGCATTCAACTGATTTAGCTCAGATGTCTTTTTCTCCTGTAGCGCCTTTACCGTATCCTCATTTTCGAAATTAACTACCTTATATTCCCAATTTGTCAAGTTTTTCAGCTTATCTATAAGCTGCTCTTTTGATGCAGCATTAAGCTCATCATTCATCCGATATAAACCCACCTGAGAAGCTTCAGCAAAAAGCGATCGGCATTTTTCTAAAAGCTCGACCTGATGCTGTTCAAACAGCGTCTTTTTCCTCTCTTCGTTTTCTACCCCTTTTTTTAGCCCCCTTAATCTGTTCATAGCGTCCAATTCATCAAGATCAATTGCCCCTAAAAAGTAAGGTAATGAATCAATAATACGCTTGGATGCATTTGAATCGTTTAAGCCATACATCAAGGTAGTATCAGAGATTATGACATTTTTATCCAGATACATGAAAGGAGTAATCTGGCGGATAGAAATTTTATTCGTATTAAATGGATTATCCGTTTCGTTTACCTCCTTGAATCCAAAGAGATTCTCCATCAAGCCCTTTACCTCTTCAATATTTCCTGCCCCCCTAAGTGCAGCTGCTAACTCCGGCAATTCAACATCAGATCCGTACTCAAAATACATATTTCCCGAAGCTTTGCCTGTTTTGGAAAGCTCTCTTGCGGCAATGAATGCCGTTGTTCCATCGGACCATCTTGTAGCAATGTGGGTTACTCGCGCAGATACAAATGCAGGAATGTTGCATGTTGAAGATCCCAGACAGTAATCAATTGCGCTTATTATCGCTGATTTACCGGTATTGGATGCTCCTGTTATGATAGTTACACCATTTACGTTGAACTCTATCGTCCGACAAAGATTATTCTTACTATAAAACGCCAAGTGGCTGATATTCCATCTACTCATACTTCTAAACCCAAAAGGTTAAATACCGTTTTAGTTGATTTTATTTGGCCGATCCAATTCCCCAATCTTTTTGACTTTTTGAAAAAGGGTCCCAGTTTTGACGACCCGTAGATATTAGCTGTATTTTGTGAAAGGCCCCAAAGGCTGCCTTTGTCATCAATTTTTATGATTTTCCTAGCAACTCCATAAGATATGGCAGGCTGTATATATTCAATTGAATCATTAATTCTATTATTAAGATTTACGACAATGCCTGGGTTTTGCTTTACCCACGAATAAAAGCCGGTTCTGATATTTGTACCGTCAAAAGTGGGATCAAGGTCGCCTGATAAGACGATCGGTATTGGAAGAATCGCCAAGGGAAATGGTAGTCCTGCTCCGGCCTCCTCATTATAACCTTCAATAAAACTCAGTAACACCAGGGATAAAAACGCCGGATTAGTTGCGGCAAAAACGTCAATGCTTTTATTCATCTGTATCGGCATTTAAGAGCATTTGAAAATCACAATGCCACCCAACTTTTTTACAAGAAGATAGCATCTGATAGCTTCCCCTTATTAAATCTGGATTATCATATGATTTGGATATCTTTCCGACCTGTTGATGTGCTTCGTGATGTGTCCAGTCCAAAAGCAATCTGCCTTCTTCTTTAATCTGATCTTCTGTACAGTTGTTTTTTTTGTCAACTATTTCGTCAAACTTATAGGACCATTCTTGAATAAGCAATTGATCATACTTTTCGAGTTTCTTTGCTGCAGGAAGATTGTCATCTATCCATTTTTCTCGTTGAATACGTGCCCTAATTTCGGTTTGATAAGACCTGTTGACTTGTGTTTTACTTGCCCCGATCAGTTCCAGTTGCTTCTTCTGAATAGGGTTTGGGCTAATTATTGGTGGTATTTCCATATCTGGAAGATCATTAGTAAAACCATCATCATAAAGTTCCGCACCTTTTCTTGTGATAAATTCTTGTAGTTCGGACTGATATATGCACTGATGTCGTTCGCCAGTTAATGACTGAACAGCTTGTCTATCCCACCACTCCAAAATTCGCTCAGCGAGAGATTGCTGAATTTTAGAATCTGTAGTGGGCCTAATTCTTTTCAAAACTTCATCGGTTGCCTGGGCAACAGTGAACGATTCGGTTTTCATCCTTATATTTTTCAACAAAGCTGTGCGTTGTTGAGGATTTAGAGCCAAGAATGCCTGACAGCCTTTATATTTTTTCGCAAAGGGCAAAGTAGCTTCCTTTTCTCCCCTTGATAATTTGTTTGAGTTTTCGATCGCGACACCTTTTCTTTTATCCATAACACGCATTGCTTCGGCAATTAATTCCGCTTCCAGCTTGTCTCTTGGAGAGTTGTCGCTTAGCAAGACTTTTAATTCACTTTCTGAATCTAATGCTGCAACAGTAGAAAGAGTAAAAATTCCATCACTTGCGTTATTGATACTTAGATAATCACACCAGACTTTTATCGTCCTCCAAAGTTCATCGCTTTTTATTGAAATGGTGGTATCCTCACTTACGGAGTGCTTCAATTGATGTAATTCTTTTTTTGAACCGTCACTCAGAAACACATCATCGAACGTCTCAATACTTATATATGCACCTAAGTTATGGGAGTCAAATAGGGTTAAGAGTGCATATATTGCCTGATAGTAGTAACCTAAAGCTGGTCCTACCGCTTGGTGGCTAACTGCGTTCATAGTTTAGATTGCGGCTACACATACTCATTTCTTTTTAAGTAACTAAATTAATGAAATTCTATAATTTTCCTACACTGCTTGAAATGGTAAGGTTTAGATCCTATTGATCGTGAGCTTTCAATTGGATCTTAATTTAGAATTAACCATAAAATAAGAACTTAATAGCTGTTTGCGTTAACGATTTCTTTAGCTTGTTTTGCCCCCTTTATTTAAGATACGATACTGCTTATTAAAGATACTTTTTAAAATCTCTAAAAGATTAATTAAAGGCAAACAAGGAGCTACTGATTGGGGAATCAAGAAACTGAAAACAACATCTTTAGCAGTGCGCAGAAAATTGGACCGCGTTACTCAACTCCCGTCCGCTGTTGTATGATAAATGGTAATATTGAATTGTTATAGTGTATTTTCTTACCTTTGTATCAGTCAGTTAGGTGTTACCTAAGTAACTACCTGTGTTTTGACTTTCTTTATAAAGTATTGATTTATTGCTATTTACATAATTAGGTTCGAGCCCAGGTGGGCGCACCAAAGTACCTCCCAAAGAGGGTCAAGCGCCTGTAAATCAGATAATTTACAGGCGTTTCTGTTTTAACGCCTACCAATCTTTCCCAAAGTTTCCCTATCTGTCTGGTACCAATCAGAGTACCAAATATTAGTATTTACTTTTATGGTACTCTAATAGGGTATAACTGCCTGTGATAAACATATTTGCGATGGTTTAAATTGCGATAATTTGACGGCTTTCTTTTGATTGGGCTTCTCAATTTCCAGGACCCCACCCATTTTTCGAGCCAGCGTAGGGTCAGCATCAAAACGTAGATGGCAAAAACGGGAGGGGTATTATACAAGGAGCCAGCTTTAATATGTGATGAAAGCAACATCAAAATCGCACAGTTGCCGTCCGTTTATGATACCGTAATACTATGTTCAACCGAGTATCCGTCATGCTGCCTACTTTTTTTCGGAAGGGCGTAGTTTTGGTATATCGGCTTGTATGAAAAATGATTTGAATCTTATGCAACCAAAACTTCTCAAAACGATCCTTTTAATAATCTCAATCTGCTTCTCGACCGTTTCAAACTCGCAAACCGAAAATAGCCTAAAGTTGATAAGCTCTGCTTTTGCTGAGGGGAAAACTATTCCAGAGAAGTACACCTGCGACGGTGCCAATGTTTCGCCTCCACTTAGTTGGAGCGGTGTTCCAGAAAAAACCAGGAGCTTCGCTATCATTATGGATGATCCCGACGCAAATGGAACCTGGGTTCATTGGGTAGCGTATAATATTCCCGCATCAGTGACATCTCTTCCAGAACAAATCGATATCGCAAAAATCAATGCGATTGACGGTCAAAATGGGTGGAATGAAAAAGTTATCAAGGACCTTGTCCGCCGGGAGGAAGCCATCACTACAATTTCAAATTGTATGCTTTAGATACCTTAATTGAGTCTAAAGAAAGCCTGACTAAAGATGACCTGCTAAAGAAAATGAAGGGCCATATTCTTGCTGAAACAGTTTTGACAGGAATATTTCGGAATTATTGATAGGCTCAGTTACCGGGTACATACTGCCCAATGCTGGTAGCGCCAGCATTGGGCTTATTATTTTGGTGACAGAGTACGACATGCTGATGCGCTCTTGTTCTCAAATCAATACTCTGCCTTTGAACGTTTAATATTGTTCAAAAACAAGTCATAAGCTGCATCTGCGTTTACGACTTCCTTATTAGCAACCAAGCTTTCATGCCATGCTTCATACATCTGGATGTAGACGAGCTTATTCTCTTCACTTTCCCTTATCCATGCTTTTACCTCTAGGTATTCCGATTCGGTAGCTTGCTTTGTAATGTATTTTACCAGCAATCTATGCATGTCTTTATTAAAGATTAGAGGTTCATTCAACGGTATTTTTTTAGTCAAAGTCAAAGTTCATAAAGACATCAGTTCGAATCGGTCGATGATTCTTTTTTTACATCATCGTTTACAACTCCCCGTTTCGACTTCTTGATGCTTTCTTTTAGCTTGCCGAAACGTTGGATGTAATAGACCATTAGTCCCCGAGTATAGTTATGATTGTTGTTGTATTGAGCAAAAGATGGTGTACTTAGCTCGGTAATCACATTTCTGTATTTGAGGAAGGGGTTTTTCAAGTTGATACTGAATGTAGCCTTCTTTTTGAACAGGTCCTTATTGAAATTCAGAGAATGTGAAATATAGCCACTCGTCTCGCCCTGTATCTTTATGAAGCGGCTAGCCAGATTAACAGAAGAGGAGAGGTTCCAGCCTTTTTCCGAATTGAAGGAATAGTTAGTTCCGAGGAATGCCTGCAGGCCTTCGCGCTTAAAGCTTCGCCCTTCTGATATTCCCTCAAAGCTAAGCAGCCTGACATTACCGCTGAAGCTGGTGTTGAACTTCTTGGTTACCGGATACTTATAATTGAAGTTGAACCCATAATTATCATATTTTCCGATGTTGCTGAAGGTTGTAACACTGATCGAATCTTCCCGGACGAAAACTACATTTTGAACGGTATTATCGGCGAATGCATAGTTAAGCGACAAGGTGGTATTAGCTTTTTTGAAACGATTATAGCGGAGCTCGAAATTGTGAGTCAGGGCGGCCTGGAGCGAAGGATTTCCGTAGCTGTAGTTCAGCGGGTTATTTTTATTAACGAAGGGATTAAGCTGACCAATTCCCGGTCGTTCTATCCGCTGTGTATAGCCCAGATTGATGCTGCTGACGCCGTACTTGCGCTGAATAGAAAACGAAGGAATGAGATTGGTATAAGTCGTTTTGAAATCATCAGCAAACATAAAGTCGGCTTTCACATTTGTCCGCTCGAGACGAACACCTGCTTTGATGCCCCAGTTCTTTAGCTTGATCTGGTAAGAGTTATATAGGCCGAGCACGTTTTGCAGATACTGCAGATCGTCATTTTGTGATGCGGTTGTTGCATCTGATCTGCTGAAATTCTCCCTCGTGATGTATTTAATTCCTCCCTCGACGGTGATTTTTTTGAATGGATGAAAATAGTCTAACTGGGCGGTCTGTTCTTCAGTTCCCGACTCATTCTGCTGGTAAAGGTCCTGTAAGTTTCCTCCGTTGAATTTATTATCGATGATACCATTAGATGATGATCTTACATACTTATAAGATGTTGTAAGCAGTCTTTCTTTATTCCCTTTAAATCCCATCTGATAGTTGGCACCCCAGTCCAGACTGCTAAAATCGTTTTGGTTTTCGCTAAACAAATTATAATCGGAATTTATCGTCCCCTCATTGCTGAAAATGTTGAATTCCTGTTCAGCTGTCTGGCGACTGTCTTCGTTGTACCGACCGAACGAAGCTGTCAGTAAGTTCAAAGAATCGAGCTCATAGGTAAATTCTGTGTTGTAGTAAAAGACGTTGCCGCTTCTGTCTGATGTACCTCTGTGGAACTGATCGTAGGATTGTGGGGATACCGTCCTGCGGCTGTTTTCAAAACTGTAGCCGGGGTTGCCCGTGAAATATCTATCAGCATAGCCGAACATTCCAAACCTGCCTTTTTTAATACCCAGATTTACCCAGGGCCCGCCGCCAAACAGCGTATTATGAAATACACCGACTAATCCGTTGTAACCTTCAGCAGGCTTTTTGGTTATGATGTTTATGATTCCTCCCACTCCTTCGCTTTCATATTTCGCGGGAGGCATGGTCATCACTTCAACCTTTAAGACGTTTGCCGCCTGCATACTCCGCAAGGCCTCCTTCGGACTTCTGGCGGTCAGTCCTGAGGGCTTGCCATTGATAAGGATCTTAAAATTTGACTGGCCGTTTAATTGTACATTATCGTCGGCATCTACGGTAAGTAAGGGGATCTTCGAAATCATTTCAAGCATTGTTTGACCTTTACTATCCGGGTCGGCTTGGATATCATAACTGATCTTATCAATGTCCTGGCTGATAAGGCTCTTCTTGCCTGTAACCACCACATCCTTCAGCGTCTTAGTATTGTTCTTAATCCGGATAACACCTGCGTCGGTGACTGCGTTTGATTTGCCGCTAAGCTCGATAGTTTGGATAGTTGGTCTATATCCCATGAAAGCAATTGTCAGAGAAAATAACCCTTCCGGAAGATTCCTGAATTCAAGAGTTCCATCTTCTTTGCTGAGGGTGGTCTGAACAACGGCAGGCCCTTTCTTAAGTACTGCTGTGGCGAATGCTATAGGTTCTGAAGTGGTAGAATCTATAACGCTTGCCTTGATCGTGTATTTATTTTCGGGTGTCTGTGCGAACAGGACGGCGGGTATATAACTTAGCAACAGAAATAGAAGTAGATAACTCTTCATTGGAATAAGATTTAATTCTGCCGAACTCGTATAAATATGTGCCATCTCTTTAATTAATTGTCATATAGTGGTTTACGGTTTATTTGATACCTGATAAGTGTATCGATTCCGAACTGTGGGTGTACGGATTTATTCGCGACAATAATAAGATCATTAATAGGGAAGCTCCACTGGGCGATTTAATCAATCTGTTCGTAAGATTTTCGCAGGGTTGATATTGATCACTTTTATCATATGGAAACCTATAATCATCTAGCTAATTGAAAGAGCACAAAGTCCGGCAAGTATAAATTGGGAAAATTCCAGTTCGACTCTAAAGTAATAGTCTTGCAACCAGCAATGTAGAATGATATAGGTGAGCGGAAAGGTAATTGCAATCGCTACAAGGATAAGTTTACTGAAGTCCGCTAAGAAGATAGAAACTCAGTTCATACTGAGCCCATAGAGAGATTACAATTGCATTTGCAGATGCGATAGCCAGACTAATCAGGCTGAAGAAAAAATAGAATTTTCTCTTTTTTAGCCGCCTTCTAAACGCTTTTAGGTTGTGTATCTTCATTCAAGAGCTTGACTATTAGCTAAAGTTCTGCACTGTTATGGGTATAATAGCATTATTTTTACAAAAAACTCAGGAGTATCCACAAGCCCGTATTTCCGGAGGTAATATACCCAAGAATTTACATGTCAGAGGAGCCGTTCATATTCGAAATCTTATTTCACTACAGGGCTTAAAATTATCCATGTTTCACCTGGTGCAGTACCTGGCAAGCCCTCCTCATATTTTTTCATCAGGTTGTTCCAGGCAGTAACTCTTGGATTGTTCTCCTCAGTTTTTTGATTTAACTTATCCAGGCTTTCACCTTTAGGGATACTGATAACCAACATCAGCTGCCTTTCGTTTTTAAACATAAGTAACTGTTGAAAATCAGCATTGCAAAAGCCCTGAGCCACTTCCGGCCACTTTTCAAATTGAATGATATGATGGTTCAGATATTCGCTTTGCATGACCGAATCCTTCACCAGGTTGGTAGTTAAAATAATGTCATCCCATTCTTTAGCTATTGGAGAGCCAGGACACTGTAATTGGCGCTTAAACTGATAAAACGGACTGTTATAGATCTTTACCTGATCTCCTTTGAAGCGTTCCATGAGATCTTTTCGAATTGGATAGGGATTTTCGATAGCTCCATAGATTATTGAATGGTTATTCCATTGGTATAGATTTGACGGGGGTAGACCATTCTTTTTGCAAATCTCAAGGAGTGCATTCGTATCGTGCTTAACGCCGTTTTCACTAATAATCTCAACTACTTTTGTTCGCTCGGAACGGTTGATCTCCCAACCCGCCGACTGAGGTGCTTTTTCTTTAAGAAGGTATTTAAAAGGTCCCTGAAGACCTGCAGCCAGGCGAATACTATCTGACACCCAGGGACCATTGTTTGACCAAACGTTCCCGGGTCCATTGGCATTCTGCAGATACTTGTCTGATCGGGTCCAGTTATCTTTTACTGTGAAAAAGGAAGAGCCTTCATCGGTGTAGAGGTAAAACCAATGGTATGGATCGTGCGGGTAAGGTGCCTTGTAAATACTATCAATATAATTCTCTACAATAAAGGAGGCCGGTTGAGCAGATAAGGTATAGATCGAGGAAACATCGTACATATGCTTGGCATAGCGATGAATTTTATTGGCTGCAATGCGGTTATTTCTCATAGTGTTCACCGTCCTCGACCATCCCCATCCCATAGAAATTCCCATGTAAGAGAGTTCGCTAATATCATTATGTTCGATATTTATTCCTTTTACGTATCCTGCACCGATACCGATAGTTCCCCAGTCTTCATTTGCTACATCAGTTATAAGGTTATTGCTCATTAATACATTTGTACAGACGTCTCTTTCATCCTTTGGATTATATGGAAAATGGACTTCCTGCCCTTCGTCTGTAAAAACACCAACATACATACCTGTGCCTGAAATATCTTTAAATAGATTCCCCTGTATGATGTCGTCATGGGTTCCTCTTTTATAGTCCAGCCCGGTGGAACCAAGATGTTCGAACCTGCAGCCTTCGAATTTGGTATGATGAGCGAAGGCCACTTCGGCTGCTGCCGGGGGACGGCCTACCCATGCCTGATTTTCCAATGATTTTTTATCCGGTGTTCCGGGGATCTCCAACTTATACGCATCAAGCATATACATCCCGTACTGATGAGGGACGTGCCCTTCTTTAGAAGGACGCAACCAGGTTGTATGCTGGAATGAAATTCCCTTGAACGATACGTAAGATACAGGGTGATCGATCGTTCCCTGAATCCTGACTAAAGTTTCTATTGCAGGCACAGTAACCTCAGCGGTAGCCAGGTTCTCATTACTCTTCGGCCAATAATATACCTTCTGATTTTTTTTATCCAGATACCACTCACCTGGCTCATTCAAAAACTGAATAGCATTGCTCAAATAAAACGCGGAATTTCCAGTTTCTTTTGAGATCCACGGCGCCGGCCAGGGATGTTCTGATTGGATCCGACTCTCTGGTTCATAAAAGGACAAAGTAGCGCTATCAGCTTTGATCTGAACAGATTTAATTCGCAACACCGCAATCGCCCACCATTGATGAATAAACATCTCTACACCGGGAGCATCTTGTATTTCAGCAATGGGCCTTGGTATTCCGCAGGTTTGATTTTTGTGATCCCAGGACAATATCCTGTTCATGACCCCCACCTTCGTGTCTCTTGATCGTAATGCCTTTATATTATTAACATACAGTTGTCTGAAGTCCAATACTATATCACCAAATACTGGTGCATCTGCTACCCATACATGCCCCTGCGCTTCAGCAGGTAAGCCAGCAACTGCTGCTCCTGCTTTTTTCCAACCGCTTATAGTAATACCTCCGCTTAATACAGGTTTTTCGCCAGGGGCAGCCTGAAATACAGTCGGGCTGGACGCAGTGCCTGAATCCTCCTGTCGGATAAATAGGGGTTCATGCAATCTGTAGACTCCTCCTTTCAAGATGATGTAAACACCATTAGCTGCGGTAGGGTCTGACAAACGCCTTAATTCGCGTGCTTTGCGAAGGGCTAGTCCAATGTCTTTTAAAGGTTTGTTTTTAGTTCCGGGATTAGAATTGGAACCAGCCGGAGAAACCCAGATTTCTACGGCTTTCACTTCTATTGTAAAGCAGCTAATGAATAGGAATAAAAATGCATTGGCAAAAAGCCTGATCGTCCTGGTCATATAGTAGTCATGAGGTTAATAATCGTATTGTAGGTATAGGACGTATTTTTTGCGGTATCTTGCAAAGTGGCGGTCTTGCTTACTCATATTAAAGCGTTCTGTATCTTATGCCGTATTTCGTTTAGCTTAAGCTAGAGGAATGCCATTTTTGATAATGTGGTTGTATTCAATGGTTTAACTACTTGTTTTCGGTGTTGGTCGTTCGGATATGAACATTCAGTGTCCGTATTTGATACACCGAATGTCTTTTAATAATTGAAGTGGTATGATGTTCCCGGCTCGGACAATACCAGATCAGATGAAACGCTCACAGTATCGGTTCTGCGTTGTATAATTTCGAAAGACAAGCGCTCGCATCATTGACATGATTTCTACAAGGCTCCTCTATAGTATCCCAGAAGTTTTGTCCTCATCATGACATCACAGCCTGCATTAATGAGGTTGAAACTTGCCCTATCCAGATTGGTCTTGGCGATGGCACTGCCTGTTGTTCGGATTCGAACACATTTTATGCGGCAGTACATCTCGTGATTTATCACTCGGTTCTTAAACTCCTGACAGGGTTAGTGATTGCTGCTTTTAAGGCTTGCCCGCTCACCACCAGACACGCGATTACCAAAACTATCGTCCCTGGTAAAATAAACATCCACCATTCCAGCGTAATCCTGTACGAAAAGATTTGCAGCCACTGAGTTGCCGCATAATAGAAAACCGGAAGTATAATTGCGAAGGATATCAGCACCAGCTGGATGTATTCTTTCGATAATAGCATTAAGATTCTGGGAACAGAGGCGCCTACCACCTTACGAATCCCTATTTCTTTAGTGCGCTTAACCACGGTCAGGGAGGCAAGACCCAGCAGGCCAAGAGATGCAACAATAATGGACATGATGCTGAAAAGTTTCAGTAGCTTACTAAATACGACGTCTTCCTGGTACTGTTTGTTGAAGAAGCTATCCATAAAATAGTATACAAATGGATCGTCGGGATAATGCTTTTTCCAAACCCTTTCGAGGTGCTTCAATGTTGAAGCGCGGTTTGCAGACCCGGTTTTGAAGGTATAGTATCCGAACTCGAAGGGGTGATCAAAGTAGAATACGACCGGCTCTACATTCTTTCTTAGCGACTCATGATGGAAGTCCTGAATAACACCTACGATTGTTCTCTTTTTATTATGCCTGTTCAAGAATTGCGCATTAACTGCATCTTCAGGATTTTGGAATCCAAGTGCCTTCGCTGCAGTTGCGTTGATCATACAGTTTCGATCATGTTTGTCATTTTCATTGATATTTCTTCCAGCCAGCAATTTCAACCCGAAAGTTTTAAGATAGCCGTCATCTGTGTTTGAAGTCCAGAAGGTTCTTTTCTTGTCGTTCTGACTTCCTACCAGACGTATAGATTCGTCGTGGAAGCGCAGTTCTTCTCCCGGAATGTTCATCGATGCCGTCCCAGCTACAAAGGCGCTGCTTTTCAGGATCTCGTCGCGGAAGGCCAGAAAGCGCTGATATCTCAATGAGTCAGTGTTTTTTGATGCTGGTCCGACTAAACTGATTGTATGTGAGGTGTTGAAGCCTACATCGAAGCTTTGCATATAATTAATCTGCATGTTTGCAATGATGGTACATCCTATTGTGAAGATGGAAAGCAGCATCTGAAAAACAACGAGTCCGTTTTTAATCAAACTCTTACTTTCCCGCAGTCTGTATTGTCTTTTTAAGATAAAGGCAGGATTGTATCGGGCAATGAGCCGTGCGGGAAATATGGCCGAAGCAACGGAAAGAGCAATTATTAGGATCAGATACCATAACCACCTGTAGTTCATTCCCTGAGTGATGTAGAAAGTGGCGGAGAGGTATCCCGAGAGCCAATTTACAAACAGGAAGTAAAGACCGAGTCCGGCAAGAGCTGTCACCAGGCTAATTATCAGTGCTTCAACGATAAACTGATTGATAATATGCGAAACCTTTGCTCCATAAACTTTCCGAACCATGATCTCTTCTGCCCGTTGAAAAGCTTGAGCCAGGGACAAATTGATATAGTTGATCCAGGCTGCTACCAGGATAAAGAATGCAACGCAGATCAAGGCGTAGAGGATGGCTTTGTCGCGACCCGGAATGGGCTCGCCGGTCATGCCTTTCGCAAAATGAATTTCCCGTACCGGCCTCAACTTATAAAAGCCTTTCAGATTCTTTTCCCGCAGATCAGGCACATTATCAGCGGCTATTTTTTCCAGTTGAGCTTCAACTTTTGCCATGTCCTTTACATTGGAGTTGAGTTTCACATACGTAAATACCCATGGATTTCTGAAGTCGCCTCTTTGCGGACCATCGTATAAGATCTCCTCCAATGTGCTCCATGAGATCAGAAAGTCGAACTTTACGGCTGTATTGTCGGGCAAGTCTGCAAATACTGCGGTAATGACAAAGGGGATATGCTCATTTAAGTAAATCGACTTACCAATCGGATCAGCTTCGCCAAAGTAAACTTTGGCCAGCGACTGAGAAATTGCCATCATATTTGGGGCTGACAAAGCCTTTTCCCTGTTTCCGCTCAATAGCTTCAATTCGAAAACGTTTAGAAAAGAACTATCCACCCAGGCACCTTTTTGATATCCTTTAGCCTTTTGATTGAAAAGAAGACAGTTCTCGTTGTACATCTTTGCAACGTGCTCTGCTTCTGGCATATTTTCCTGCAAAAATGTACTCAGCCCGGTATGTGTCCGCGCACTTTTTACCACGACTTCATTTGCTTGTGATTCAAAGTAATCTACCCTGTATACGCTTTCAGCGTTAGGCAAATAGCTGTCATAGCTGAACTCATATGTCACGTAGTTCATGAGTATTAAAAAGGTAGCGAGCCCTATCGAGAGGCCTATGATGTTGATAAGCGAGAATGATTTTCGCTTAATCAGATTGCGGATTGCGGTGGTAATATGGTGCTTGAACATGGCTGATCAGCTGAGCTTTTGCATAGATTGAAGATCGAGTGCGGGATTAGCGACGGCTGCCTTTATCGTTGGGGACATATGGTTATTTTATACAAAGCTAGCAGGGTTTCTTGTCTCAAGATAAGTTGATGTACATGCTTCTTCCTGTTCAGGCTTTATTTCGCTATATCATTAGGTTTTCCATCACCACCTGCCCGTCGAGCAAGCGGATTATTCTATGACTGTATCTTGCGTCGTGCTCAGAGTGGGTAACCATGATAATGGTAGTTCCTTGTTCATTCAACTCGCTGAGGAGCTGCATTACCTGATTACCATTGTTTGAATCGAGGTTTCCGGTTGGCTCATCGGCAAGGATTATCTTTGGCTTGTTAACCACCGCGCGAGCTATGGCTACTCGTTGTTGCTGACCTCCGGAGAGCTGCTGTGGAAAGTGATTTCGGCGATGCATGATCTGCATTTGTTCAAGGATATTTTCTACCCGCTGTTTGCGCTCTGAAGACTTTACATCGAGGTAGATTAGCGGTAGCTCAACATTTTCATAAACAGTAAGTTCATCGATCAAATTGAAGCTTTGAAAAACGAAGCCAATGTTACGCTTCCTTAGCTCCGCCCGCTTTCGCTCTTTAAACTGCCCGATCTCGATACCGTTAAAAATGAAGCTTCCGCCGTCGGGATCGTCCAGCAAACCAAGAATGTTTAAAAGGGTAGATTTGCCACATCCCGAAGGTCCCATTATGGCCACAAATTCCCCTTCTTTTACTTCCAAAGATAACTTGTTTAGGGCGACAGTTTCTATCTCCTCTGTTCTGTATACTTTTTCCAGGTTAGTTATTTTTATCATATTTAGCAGTTCAGCTATCAGCTCACGCGTTTAGTACATTAGGTTTTTAAGCAATCTATTCAACATCAGCTATGCGCAATCAGCAGTGAGCTTTAGCGTACATTAAAATCTATTGCACTATCAGCTCTTCCATATCTCCATAATTCTCATAGCTGGAAGTTACAACTTTGTCGCCAAGCTTTAAACCCTCCAGCACTTCATAAAAATCGGGATTTTGCCGCCCAAGACGAATGTTCACTTTATGCGCCATCGTACCTTCCTCATTGAGTTTAAAGATCCAGTTGCCACCGGTTTGCTGATAAAAGCCTCCTCTTGGGATTAATAGCGCAGCACTCTGATTACTCAGAGCCAGACGAACCTGTAAGCTTTGTCCTTTACGTATTCCTAAAGGCATAGCACCAACAAATTCGAGGTCGACCTGAAACCGCCCATTAATAACCTGGGTGAAAATCTTCTTAATTCGTAATTTATAGACTGTTCCACTCAGGTCAACATCTCCTGTTAGTCCGCTGAAAATACGGGTTATATAATGTTCGTCAATATCCGCCCGAACTTTGTAGCCGCTGGCTACATCCAGTTGCCCAAGGCGTTCACCACGATTTTTAGACTGGCCAATTTGTGCATCCATAGAAGTCAGCTGACCTTCAACCGGTGCCCGAACAATTAGGTCACCCACCTTTCTGCGCATCAGTGATAAGGCGTTTCGCATCCGAATATAAGATTCCTGCATCTGGCTTATCTGCTGTTTTCTGGACGTTGAGTCTTTATAAAGGGTTTCACGGGTAAGATCTCTTCTTCTAAGCTGGTAGAAATAATTGTTTTCCGAAGATTTAAGGTCCTCCGATGCTATAGCATTTTCCTGATAGAGGGCTTTATTAAGTTTATAAACCCGGCCGGACTCGGCTAATGCATTCTCCACTTCCGCCATCTGGTTAAGCTGCCTGATAGTGTTTTGATCGGAATTGTTTCGCGTGTTCTGCATTTGTGTAAGCACATCAAATACTGCAGTTTCCTGATTTGCCAGATTCAGCTCGAGGTCAGTATTTGAAAGGGCCAATATAGGGTCGCCTTTTTTCAAAATGGCACCGTCTTCAACATAGATCTGTTCAACCCTTCCTCCTTCGGCAGCGTCGAGGTATATGGTGGTAAGCGGCATTACCAGACCGTTAACCGGGATGAACTCCTGAAAAGAATCCTTCGTTACCATGCTCACCGTAATTCTGTCGGCGGAAACGTTCAATTTTGACTTTCCGCGAGCCAGGAAGTAGCTTGCTCCATATAAGAGAAGAGCAAGACAAATTCCGCCGATGCTTAAAAGTCTTTTTTTATTCCAGGTTTTCTTCTCAATTCGTCTATCCACTTTGATGTGCTGTGGTGTAAATAGGTACAATTATGTGCCATTGGTGTAAAACGCTGATTATCAGTAATGTATGCTAAGGTTTTTGACTCCCTCACGTTCGCAAGCGTTACAAATAGTGTCCGATAACGATACATCTGTTACTGTGGCAACGGACTAAAGGGTTAAGTATCATAAATTTATGCTTCTGGTATAGTTGTTATTAAGAAAAGGTTATAGTTTTAAAGCATGAATCTCAAGAATGCAACAATTTTAGTTGTAGACGATGACCCCGACATTTTAACTGCCATGCGTCTCTTACTCAAGCCGCAGGTGAAGGAGATTGCGGCGGAGAAGAATCCGGAAAATATCCGGCAGCATCTTTCGAAACAGGAATTCGATATCATACTGCTTGATATGAATTTTACGAGCTCGGTAAACAGCGGAAACGAAGGTCTCTTTTGGCTCAGAAAAATAAAGGAGCTGAAATCCTCTGCTTCGGTAATCATGATAACCGCGTACGGGGATATCGACCTGGCGGTGCGGGCACTTAAAGAAGGAGCATCGGACTTCATGGTAAAGCCCTGGCATAACGAAGTGTTAGTGGACACAATTAAGGAAGCGTTGAGCAAACGGGAACCTGGTAAACCCGAGAGCAGGAAGCTGACAAGTTCGGTAATTGGTACAGAACTTCTGGGATCATCAGAACTGATGGAAGAAATTTTCCATAAAGTTGAGAAGATCGCTCCAACAGATGCTAATGTGCTGATACTTGGCGAGAATGGCACCGGGAAGGACCTCATAGCCCGAGCAATCCACCAGCGGTCCAGGCGAGCACAGAAGCCCTATATGAAAGTGGATGTAGGCGCCATTTCTGAGACGTTATTTGAAAGTGAACTTTTCGGACACAAAAAGGGAGCATTCACTGATGCGAGAGAAGATCGGGTGGGCCGTTTTGAAGCCGCAAACGGAGGAACATTATTCCTGGACGAAATCGCTAACATAAGCCTGCAGCAACAGGCCAAACTGTTAACGGCCCTTCAAAATCGGCAGGTGACCAAGCTGGGGGCTAATCAGCCTCTTGATATTGATATCCGGCTAGTCTGTGCCACTAATGTGCCGATTTCTTCGCTGGCTAACGAAACACAGTTCCGGAAAGATTTGATATACCGCATAAATACGGTTGAGATAATTGTTCCTCCTCTGCGGAGCCGTGGAAATGACATTCTAATGCTTGCAGAACATTTTCTTAAGGTTTATGCGGAAAAGTATATGAAAAACGCTTTCGAATTTAGCAGGCAGGCAATAGAAAAGTTATTAAGTTACCCATTCCCTGGAAACGTTCGTGAGCTGCAGTATACCATCGAGCGGGCAGTTATTATGGCAGACGATTCTGTATTACAGGCTAAAGATCTGCTGTTTTCTACCATCGAGCAGTCCACATTCCCGATAGTTCGGGAAGAGACTAATTTGAGTGATCTTGAAAAGGGAACTATTTTAAGGGTGATTGACAAGAACAATGGAAACATTACACGTGCGGCAAAAGAACTGGGGCTTACCCGTACTGCATTATACAGGCGTCTGAGTAAATACGATATCTGATGCTAGCACCTCAGGAAAGGAAAATTGTGCTGAAGCTGGCAGCGCTATCAGCAACTTTTATTCTGGCAGCCTGGTTCTTCATCTGGGAACATCCTGTTTTATCGGCGGCCATGGTAGTGTTGATTTTGTATCAACTGTGGGACATTTTCCGGTTCCAGAAGCGGATTTTCAGAGAAATAGAGCAATTTAGGGAGGCTGTAAGATTTCGGGATATATCAAGGCATTTTGATGTAAAGAATGCTCCGGCAGAATTGGCTCCTTTACGAGAATCTTTCAATTTAATCAGTGAATTTTTTAAGGAAGCGACCCGGGAGAAGGAGACCCAATATCAATACCTGCAGCATATCCTCAGCATTATCAGCACAGGCCTTTTGTCCTTTAACCGACAAACGGGCGAGGTGATTTGGATGAATGAGGCGTTAAGAGATATGTTGAACCTTCCGCATATGAAAAATATCGCGGCGCTCCAAAAAAGGAATGTTTTGATCTTCGACGCTGTTGAAAACCTGGAGATAGGGGAGAGTAAACTGTTAAATCTACCTGCAAGAAGTCAAAGCAAGATTCTGATATCGGCTACCGCTTTCCAGGTGGGGCATGAACAATATAAATTGCTTAGCTTTCAAAATATTAGCGAAGCTATAGAAGAAACGGAGGCAGATGCATGGTCCCGTCTGTTGAGGGTTATGACGCACGAAATCATGAATTCCATAGCACCTATTTCCTCGCTGGCAAATACGCTCAGTACTCTGGTTGATGAGTCAGTTCAAAATAGAGAACATCAGCCTTCATATGTTGAAGACCTAAGAACAGGAATTAATACGATCGGAAAACGTAGCCAGGCACTTTTCAAATTCGCAGATACTTACAGAAACCTAAGCAAGATCAGTACACTTAACCTCGAGCGGGTTTACGTGCGTGATCTGTTCGAGAGCCAAAGCAATTTAATGTCTCCCACGCTGGCAGAGAAGGGAATAGAATTAGAAATTATTCTGAAAGATCCTTCTATTTCACTAGATGTCGACCGGAACCTTCTTGAGCAGGTACTCATAAACCTTCTTGTAAATGCCATTGAAGCAGTCAAGGGCACAGAGTTGCCCAAAATTATGTTAACTGCGGAACGAGACGGCCAGAGACGATGTGTTGTTCACGTTATTGACAATGGTTGCGGCATCCCATCAGAACTGCTTGATCAAATTTTTGTGCCGTTTTTTAGCACTAAGAAGAATGGTTCTGGTGTAGGGCTTAATCTATGCAGGCAAATCATGGCCCTGCATAAAGGCAGTGTAAATGTGAAGACAATTGAAGGAGCAGGGACGGATTTTACACTAAGCTTTTGAGTGCTCGAATTCTTTCGTCCATTAATATCCCTATTTTCCTTACTCTTTATCATGTATCCTTATTAAAACCTGGCGAGGAGCTCGTTCCAGCTCTTTTTCAACTTCAATTAAGTATACTCGTATTTCCGCTGCTGGTATTTTGATTTTTTGCAACATCCGTTACCCTTACAGGCATTTATTTCTCTTGGAGAAGCCCCTAAATCCCTGGTCGCGTAATAAAAAATCCCGCCGATCTGTGCCGTCTTTGTAGCCTTTTGAAAGTAGTTTAAAGTTTTCGAGTAGTTGAACCGGAACTGCTGTAAATCGTCGTTGTAATTATTTCAGTATATAGGTTAATCTCCTATCTTTGTGCCCAGAAAAAGGGGATTTAAAAAGTGAAGAGGGTATTTGTGTTTGAGAAAAATCAGGACATTCTTGAGCTGGTGACTCATGTTCTGGAAGAAGAGGGGTATAAAGTAAAGGGCTTTATTTCAGAAAAGGAATTTATCACCAAAACCATTAACGAGAAACCAGATCTGGTTTTGCTCGATGTTATTCACATCACACCAGAAGGGACGGAACTTTGCAGAAAACTCAAAGCAGTTGAGATGATAAAGCACATTCCCGTAATTGCCTTGTCCACGCATTTCAGAGCGAGCGAAATAAAAAACATCTGTGCGGATGATGTTGTTTCTAAGCCGTTCGATATTGATGCATTGCTGGACGTTATTGAGAGTCATTTAGCAGCCTAAGCTTATCAGCACACGCTCGGCGGACAAGCAATCATTGCACTTTATTCCGGATACTTGCTTGTTACCTGCATGCGCTTGCAATCATCTAAAAATGTCCCTCATACACGGAAAGAAGTATTTCCAGCTTCTTTTTAATCTCATGCGGTAAATTTGGCTTTTCCAGAAACCTGAGTTGGAGCCGGGCACTAATCATTAGTTGGGAAGTCACCAGTTTACTCTCAAGACAACAGGGCCTCTTCGATAGTTTAGCTTATTGTCAGTAAGGGTAGAAATACCGGTAGGAAGTATAACTACGGGAGCGAAATTCGGTTTTATTTTGTGAAACAAAGCCCCGGCTGAAAGGTTCAACTTGGAAGTCTTCTACCATGCAAGAACAACCAGTGAACGAGTGCCCTGCGCCTAATGGAATATTAGTCATCGTGGGAGGGAAAGAGAACAAAGGTGAGAAACCAACGAAGGAGATTCAAAAGAAAAATTCAGAGCCACTGGAAATTTTGAATTCTTTTTTGGAAGTCATCGGCAAAGAAAATCCTGCAATTGGGGTGGTAACTACAGCGAGTAGCCAGCCAGCAGAAATGTTTGAGGATTATCAAAAAGCTTTTGCGCTGGCCAATGTCGAGAATGTTCGACATATCCATCATGAGAACAGGGACGAGGTTTTGAACGATGACAACTCCTGGATTAGGGAACTTGACGCCGTGTTTTTTAGTGGTGGCAATCAGTTGAAGCTTACCTCGTTTTATGGCGGTACTAACGCCTTACTAAACTTAAAGCAGCGCTATATCAATGATGGATTGGTTATTGGTGGTACCAGTGCGGGAGCTATGGCCATGTCTACCCCGATGATCTATGCAGGTAATCAACAGGTACAGCAGATTACGGGAGAAATAAAGGTGACCACCGGACTTGAATTTCTGAAGGATGTTTGTGTGGATACGCACTTTGTTGATCGGGGGCGGGTAGTCCGCATGGCCCAGGTGATTGCTACCAATCCAACCTGTATTGGTATAGGAATAGAAGAGGATACGGCAATTATCGTACGAAACGGAATAGAAGCCGAAGTTGCAGGAAGTGGAATAGTGATTATGATTGAAGGCCATAACATCAGAGAAAGTAATGTTCTTGATTTTGGTTTGAAGGGCGCCATCTCCATTAGAAACCTTTCCACACATCTGTTATCCAAAGGCGATAAGTTCATTATCCCGCAAAATAATCCCCCTCATATTTAAATGCAAGGCGCAAGCAGCCAACAAGCTTCTACCTATGATTAAGTTAGAATATTTTACACCTGATGATTTCCAGTCGCTAATTAATTGGATCGATAACGAAGACTTACTGATAAACTGGGCCGGATCTCAATTTCGCTTCCCGCTCACCACAGAAAAGCTGGACTGGTATTTAAAGGATGCCAATAATTTCGAAGAATCCGGTACCCTGATCTACAAGGCGGTAGATTCAGAGACTAATGAGGTAATCGGCCATATTTCCCTCACGGCTATCAACCGGTCAAATCGATCCGCGCGCATTACCAGAGTGCTGGTGGGCAATGGAGCGCAACGAGGTAAAGGAATAGGCGAGCAGATCATGAAAGCGATGATGCGAATCGGATTTGAAGATATCAAGCTGCATCGCATGAGTCTGGGAGTATACACCTTTAATGAAGGCGGGATAAGATGCTATAAGAAGTGCGGCTTCAATACCGACGGTATTCTGCGGGATATTAAGAGACATGGTGATAGCTACTGGAGTATGGTGGAAATGAGCATTCTGGAAGATGAGTGGAGAGCGATGAATTAAACTTTTGATGCCTACCGATTCCTTAACTATCCAACTGGTATACCTTTTTGGGAGAAGCGGTACGTATATAAAGAGCATTTAAGCCGATGATAAACACGTAGATAACGCCTCAATTCACCGTAGTTATCGCGCAAACCTATGGCAAGCAGATCGGTTCTTTATCTGAAGTGCCTGAGGTACTATACAAGCCCCCACTGTTACACGATGCCGCGGTGGGGATACATCCAAATTAAGGATACATTTAAGGATCTATAGTACTTAAACAGGCATCACAAACGGAGTTTACAGCTGACCAAGTTAAAGCAGACAGTATCACCATTAGTTAAAGGCAGTATTGTTGCCACATTATCAACAAGGCCGCAAAAAGGTATAATCAGGTATTTAATGGAAATTTTACAGACAAGAGTAATGCGCGGTCCAAACTACTGGTCGGCAAAAGATCATCAATTGATAGTTCTTAAGGTAAGGATTGATGAAGCAGATTCCAGGCTTGGAGACAGCCTTGAGCTGTTGAAAGATAAGTTAAGTGAACAGCAGTTGACGCTGGAGGTGGACGATCAGAGCACGACAGCGGCTGAGCTTATCGGGCGGGTGGCCGTTGCTTTGCAAGCCCGGGCAGGTATGAATTGCAGGTTTGTAGAAGCAACTCCTGCTGAAGAATCGGGCACCTTTTATGTGTTATTTACCTATACCATTGAGTCTATGGGTCGGTATGCGGCAGAAGTGGCCGTAAACACACTAAACACAGTTTTAACAGGAACGCTGGAGGATCTGGAAAGTGATGTTCGGGAGCTGGCAAGACTGAGCCGCCGGGAAGCCCTTGGACCAAGTACACGGGCCTTGGTAGAAGAAGCTTTGCGACATAATATCCCGGTTAAACAGTTGGATAAAAGTGCTTTGATTATGTTGGGATACGGGCGCAATCAACGCATCATCACCGCTGCCGTCGCCAGCACTACCAGTGCAATAGCCGTGGAAGTGGTGAGGGATAAGGAAATCACCAAGCAGCTGCTGGCGGAGGGCCGAATTCCAACACCCCGGGGTAGCTTGGTGGCAAGTGTAGCCGAACTGGAGGATGCGGTTTCCGAATTGGAGTTTCCAGTCGTAGTTAAGCCACTCAATGGTAATCACGGGCGGGGCATCACCACGAACATACAGACCTTGGAGGACGCGATTGCAGCCTTCCATCTGGCTCAGAAAATTTCGAGATATGTCATTGTGGAAAGGCACATCAACGGCTACGACTTTCGCTTTCTGGTGATTAATTACAAGTTGGTGGCTGTAGCGAAACGGACTCCTGCCTCAGTAACGGGAGATGGAACCTCGACCATCAGTGAACTGATCAATGAGAGTAATAAAGATCCACGGCGTGGGATCGGCCATGAGAATGTCTTGACAGAGATCACTGTCGACGACAATACTCGCCAGATTTTAGCCGAAAACCAACTGAGTTTAGATGATGTTCTGCCGGCTGGCCAGACCCTATATTTAAAGTATACCGCTAACCTTTCCTCCGGAGGGACAGCAGATGATGTAACGGATCAGGTACATATTCAGAATGTAAGAATGGCCGAACGAATAGCACGCTTGATGAATCTGGATATCTGCGGTATCGACATCATGACGGAAGATGTGGCGATTCCCATTACCAATCGTAACGGAGCGGTCCTTGAAGTAAATGCAGGACCGGGGCTTCGTATGCACATTGCACCATCGAACGGGCAGCCCAGGAACGTTGCAGCGCCCATCATCGAAATGTTGTATCCGGCGCCTGCGTCATCCCGCATTCCCCTGGTGGCCATTACCGGAACGAACGGAAAAACTACGACCACTAGGCTCATCGCACATTTAGCGAAACAAGCGGGGCACTGCGTCGGATTTACCACCACTGATGGCGTATTTGTTAACGACCAGGCAATCGAGCAGGGAGACTGCAGCGGTCCTGCAAGTTCCGCGCTGGTATTAAGAGATCCGCTGGTGAATTTCGCTGTATTGGAATGTGCACGTGGCGGGATCTTGCGTTCGGGGCTGGGCTTTGACCAATGCAGCACTAGTATCGTTACCAATATTTCAGAGGACCATCTGGGACTGAACGGCATCCACACGATAGAGGATCTTGCCCGAGTAAAAGCAGTGGTGCCGAAAAGCACGTCCAGCACCGGATACGCCATATTGAACGCTGATGACGATCTGGTGTACAACATGAAAGAGGGGCTGGAGTGCAACGTCGCTTTATTCAGCATGAATGGGGATAACCCACGGGTGCAGGAACAGCTCCGTAAGGGCGGTATGGCGGCCGTGGTGGACAACGGCTATTTTTGCATCTGCCAAGGCGACCTGGTGCGTCAGGTTCTGCCGGTAGCCGAGGTGCCGCTTACATTCGGCGGCACAGCGGAAAGTATGGTTAAAAATGTGCTACCCTCCATGCTCGCCGCCTATATTGAAGGTATTTCGATAGCTAAAATCCAGGCCGGACTGAAGGACTTCAAGCCCTCGCCACAAAATACCCCGGGAAGGATGAACCTTTTTGAATTCAGGAATTTTAATCTGATGGTGGATTATGCACATAATGAGGCCGGCTACCAGGAACTGAAAAAGTACGCCAACGGGGTAACGGCCAGCGTTAAAACTGGCGTTCTTGCCGTTGCCGGCGACAGACGGGAACAGGATATTATAAAGCTGGGAAACCTGGCGGCTGATATTTTCGACAATTTAATTATCAAACACGATAAAGATGGCAGAGGCAGGACGCCGGAACAGCTTACCGATCTCATGCTACGAGGAGTGCGTGAAGTAAAACCGGATATGCCAGTATCCGTCATCTCTGATGAACGGGAAGCGGTTCAGTACGCTATAGAGAATGCACCGAAAGACGCCTGGATATTCGTCAATACGGATGAGGTACAGGAAACCCTGCATTTTATTTCCGAGACGCAACAGAAGGATCGGGAGCTTGCGAATTGTAATCTGTAATGAGCAGACCAGCGGGAGGAGGAGCTATTGGGTTGGCATTTTAATAGATTTTTTATTTATTGGCCAACGACTGAAGAGTAAAGTGACAGCACTAAATAGAAAATGGCAAGAATATTTATCACTGGTGCAGCAGATGGCCTGGGACAACTAGCTGCGAAGGCACTGATTACACAGGGACATCAGGTTGTTCTTCACGCACGTGCCGACCAGCGGGCAAAAGAGGCTTTGGATAAGGTGCCAGGCGCCGAGGCTGTTCTCACAGGCGACCTTGCCAGCATAACTGAAACCATACGGTTAGCTGGGAAAGTAAATGCATTAGGCAAGTTTGATGCGGTTATTCACAACGCGGGGGTGTATCATGCTTCCGGAGAAGAGTTGTTGGCTGTCAATACCTTAGCTCCTTACATCCTAACTTGTTTGATAGAGAAACCGGGACGGCTGATCTACCTGAGCTCCGGGATGCACGAAGGGGGGCGGTCGAAGCTTGACAGATTTAAAACCGGTGTTAGCGGGATCAACTACTCCGATACCAAGCTGCACGTGCTGATGCTTTGCCAGGCAGTCGCCCGAAAATGGACAGACGTCTACGCCAATACGCTTAATCCCGGCTGGGTGCCTACAAAGATGGGCGGACCTGGTGCTCCTGATAGTTTCGAGGATGGCTACGAGACGCAGGTGTGGCTCGCAGTAAGTGATGACGAAAGGGCAAAAGTAAGTGGCTGTTTTTTCTACCATAAGAAAGAGACCCATTCTAATCCCGAAGCCGATAATGTACCGTTGCAGGAGGACTTTTTAGCGCTGTGCGAAGAACTGACGGGCGTCCAGTTCCCCTATAAAAGCTAAAAGCCTTGCCACATACTGCTAATGCCACACTCCGAATCAAACGGGTTATATTTTCTCGTAGCTCTTGTGATATCAATAACATTCCTGCATTTTCGTATACGCTTCGACATCGGGCGCACTACCGAAAATGACTTATCAGGCATCAAACACTCGTTACCAGGGGATGGAGTACCGCCGCTGCGGTAACTCGGGCATTAAGCTTTCAGCTTTTTCAATTGGTTTATGGCATAACTTCGGTTATGTGAACAACTTCGAAAACAGTCGCAACCTACTCAAAACCGCTTTCGATAACGGCATCACTCATTTCGATCTGGCAAACAATTATGGACCTCCCTATGGATCTGCGGAAGCTAATTTCGGGAGGATCTTAGATCTTGATTTTCGCTCCTACCGCGACGAGCTGATCATTTCTACTAAAGCAGGATATGATATGTGGGAGGGACCTTACGGCAATTGGGGATCGAAAAAATACCTGGTTTCCAGCTTAGACCAGAGCCTTAAGCGGATGAAGCTGGACTATGTGGATATCTTCTATCACCACAGGCCCGATCCCGAAACTCCGCTCGAAGAAACCATGGCAGCATTGGATCTCATCGTGCGCCAGGGCAAAGCGCTCTATATTGGGCTTTCCAACTACCAAGTAGCCGAAGCGGAACAGGCTTTTAATATCTTGAAACGCCTTGGCACTCCCTGCCTTATTCATCAGCCGAAGTACTCCATGTTCGAACGCTGGGTGGAGGGCGGCCTCTTAGATTTGCTGGAGCGAGAAGGAGTAGGCTGTATTCCCTTTTCACCCTTAGCGCAGGGTCTGCTGACCGATAAATACTTACACGGAATTCCGGAGGACTCCCGGGTGGCTACGAGCGGTAAGTTTTTGAATGAAAGCCACCTCACGCCGGATAAACTAGAGAAGGTAGTGAAGTTGAACGACCTGGCTCAGCAAAGAGGACAAAAGCTGGCGCATATGGCCCTAGCCTGGTTGCTGCGCGATAAACGGGTGACTTCTGTACTCATTGGTTCCAGTAAACCTGAACAGATAGTCGATTCTATCGCTGCTTTGCAAAATACCAGTTTCAGCGAGGAGGAATTGACGAAAATCAACGCAATAGTAAGTTAGGGTGGCGTCCCTGAAAGCACATCCTTTTGTGAGGATCGGGGAGCAATTTAAGCTCAGAGCCTTAAACAAAGTAGGACAGATGACAGCTCAAAAAGACTTTGCAGAAAAGACAGTTCAACTATTAGAGGATAACGAAAATGTAGTTGGTCTGGCCGTTGCTGGTTCCTGGCTTACGAATGAGTTGGATGAATACGCTGATCTTGACCTGATCCTGGTTACTCAAGAGAAAATAGGCGGTGACAAAAACAAGATGTTGGAATTCGCTCGCAGGCTACCGAACTTTCTTTCTGGTTTCACCGGTGAACATGTGGGAGAACCGCGCGTATTAATTTGCCTCTACGACAATCCCCTGCTTCATGTCGACATCAAGTTTGTGACGCTGGAGGAATTTGGACAGCGCATCGAGACACCTGTCATTCTGCTGGACAGGGGAGGGAAATTGCAACAGGTATTGGAGCAAACGGAAGCGAAATTTCCTTATCCTGATTACCAATGGATCGAAGACCGTTTCTGGACCTGGGTTCATTATGCTTTGCTTAAAATTGGACGGGGAGAATATCTCGAAACTTTTGATTTCTTTTCCTTCCTGCGAATGACGGTATTTGGACCGTTGCTGCACATTAAAAACGGGAACCTGCCAAGAGGGGTGCGCAAAGTGGAAGTACAACTGCCGGCAGAAGATCTGGAGCAATTGAAAACATCCATTCCGAACTACTCAAGAGCTTCATTGATGGAAAGCCTGGAAAATTCAGTAGCACTTTACCGGCAACTAAGGAGTGAGCTATTCCCGGGCAACCTGGTACGGCAAGCTGCCGCGGAAGCAAAAGTTATGGCTTACTTTGCCCAGCTTCGATAGGGCTTGGGAAATGCCAGGATATTAGGGACAAATGCCTTTCAAAGCAATCGTCCTTCCCAACCTAAACGCTCAGCCCTTTTTTTAAACATCTGTGCTATTATTATCATCAATTTTATCAGGTACAACACGTTTTCATCTTGATTTTTGTCATCAGGTCGATGTTCTTCAGCTGTCTCGACCACGGATTTCGAAAAGGGAACAAGGAGGCAGCTGGTGTCACTGCCCTTGCGAGTATCAATTAGAAGAAAATACAGCCGACCAATGAACAGACTCATTGCGAAAAGGAATATGATGAATAGAGCCAACTATAAACCCTTGCTGCAGAAGAAAACGGCAGCCCTGTTACTGATTTCTTTACTGGTATTTTTCGACGCTCCTGCACAGGAGAGGCTTAAAACTGCCAAAAATGCGCCTGTCTTCTCCCAGTTTAGCTATCGGGGGGAAGACCCAATTTACAAGAATCACCCTTTGGATTCCAATGAATTCTACACACCCATCTTACAGGGGTGTTATCCCGACCCGGCCATCACCCGCAAGGGCAACGATTATTACCTCGTAAACTCTTCATTCGCCATGTTTCCCGGCGTACCTATTTTTCATTCCCGTGATTTGGTGAACTGGAAACAGATCGGACATGTGCTCGACCGCCCTTCTCAGTTGAAAGTGGAAAAGTCCAGCTTCTCAGGCGGGGTGTACGCTCCTGATATTAAGTATAACAAACACAATGATACTTTTTATATGATCACCACCCAGATTTCCGGAGGCATGGGCAATATGGTGGTTAAAACCAAAGATCCCCTGAAAGGCTGGAGTGATCCGATCAAACTTCAGTTTGACGGCATAGATCCTTCTCTTTTCTTTGACGAGGATGGTAAAGCTTACGTGGTTCATAATGATGCTCCTGATAAAGGAAAGGAGCTTTATGAGGGCCACCGCGTGATTAAGATATGGGACTACGATCTGGAAAACGACAGAGTGATTCCGGGAACTGATAAAATCATTGTTGATGGAGGTACTGACATCAGGCAAAAGCCTATCTGGATAGAGGGTCCGCATATTTATAGGAAGAACGGCCGCTATTACCTGATGTGCGCCGAGGGAGGGACCGGCGATTGGCATAGCGAAGTGATCTTCTCAAGTGATCGGGTGAAAGGTCCTTATAAACCTGCTAACAACAATCCAATTCTCACACAACGTCACTTCCCAAAACAAAGAACCAACAAGATGGACTGGACCGGCCATGCCGACCTTATTGAAGGTCCGAATGGCAAGTATTACGCAGTGTTCCTGGGGATCCGTCCCAACGAAAAAGACCGGGTGAACACGGGGCGGGAGACCTTTATGTTACCCGTTGACTGGTCCGGAGACTTTCCTGTGTTCGAGAACGGGCTTGTTCCCCTGAAGCCAAAGATCCGGATGCCCGAGGGCGTAAAAAATCAGACCGGGCAGAACGGCTTCTTTCCAAGCGGCAACTTTACCTTTACCGATGCTTTTAACGGGGGACAGTTAGATCATCGCTGGATTGCGATGCGCGGGCCGAGGGAGGCATTTGTAAGTTATACAAAAGCAGGGCTGGTGCTGAACCCGTTTTCAACAAGCATCAAAGAGTTGGCGCCCGTTTCAAGTCTTTTTCACAGGCAGCAACATAACCATTTTAATGCAACGGTTACCATCCGGTATGCTCCTCAATCGGAGAATGACCTGGCCGGCCTGGCACATTATCAGAGTGAGAAGTTTAATTATGTATTTGGCATTACGAAGAAAGGTAATGACAACTACCTGGTACTGGCCAGAACAGAAGCAGGAAATACCAAAGTGCTGGCCAGTGAAAAGATCGATATCCGAAAGCCGGTCCAGTTGCAAATTGAGGCCAAAGGCGATGACTACCGGTTTAATTATTCGACCGATCTCAAGAGTTTTAGGAACCTGGGAGGAACCGTTTCCGGAGATATTTTATCAACGAATCTTGCGGGTGGCTTTACCGGAAGCTTAATCGGCCTGTATGCAACAGCGGCAAACAACATCCATCCATAAGATCGACTAAAGAATCTGAAGGGGGGTGTTTCGGAGCATCATCGAGCTTCTTCCCCCGCGGAGAGATAGCTGATTCACTAGAAGAAAATAAGCCCGGACCACTCGGGCTTATTTTCTTTTATTTAGAACTACGCATGGTAGAAACCTGAGAGCGCGGACTACTCCAGGAAAATGATTGGCGCCCTAAGACCGCCTATTTCCCAACACCGCCCTGCATCACCTCTTTTATCGTTTGCCGGATTACAGCGGCGCTGTCCGGATCGCCTTTTAAGAGGGCTTTATTGAACATGGCCAGCTGGCTCATATCCACATGAGCAGGTACTATAGGAACATTGGGATCGACCATCACATCGAGCACGGCAGGCCGGTCGGCACTTAACACCTCATCCAAAGCGGCTCCAATTTCCTCCGGCTTCGAAATCCGCAATCCCTTCAGGCCAAGCAACTTCGCGAACTCACCGTAGGGCACATCCGGAATATCCTGCGATGCTTCAAACTTTGGTTCTCCGGCCAGCATCCGCTGTTCCCAGGTCACCATATTCAGATCGCGGTTGTTCAAAACAATGACGACTAAACGCGGATCAGCCCACTCTTTCCAGTATTTAGCAATGGTGATCAACTCGTTCATTCCCAGCATCTGCATGGCTCCGTCGCCGGTGATGGCAATGGGGATACGCGAAGGATAGGCGAATTTTGCAGCGATGGCATAGGGAACAGCCGGACACATCGTCGCCAGCGTTCCTGAAAGCGAGGCGAGCATGCCCTCCCGGATTTTCAGGTTGCGGGCAAACCAAAAGGCAGAAGTTCCCGAATCAGCGGCAATGATACACTGGTCGGGAAGTCGGGGCGACAACTCCTGCAATACGCGTTGGGGATTTATCGGATCGGCCGTCTGCATGGCCCTTTCCTCTACCGTTTTCCACCATTCGGAAATATGCTGCTCGATGGTCTGCCTCCACGACCGATCCTCTTTGTGCTTCAATAGGGGGATCAACGCTTGCAAGGTACTTCTGCTATCGCCGAGCAGGTTGACTTCCATGGGATAGCGCAGGCTTAGCATCCGGCCGTCAATATCAATCTGAACGCCTCTTGCTTTCCCCGGCTCGGGCAAATATTCCGAATAGGGGAAACTGCTGCCGATCATCAGTAGCGTGTCGCAGCCTTCCATCAGCTCCCAGCTGGGTTTGGTGCCCAATAATCCAATGGCGCCCGTCACATAAGGCAGGTCATCCGGAAGCACCGCTTTGCCCAGCAGCGCTTTTGCTACTCCCGCACCCAGCAGCTCGGCTATCTGCTTCACTTCATCTACGGCACTGAAAGCACCGGCTCCCACCAGAATGGCAACCCTTTGTCCCTCATTAAGTACCGCAGCCGCCTGCTGCAATTCTTCTTCGGAGGGGATAAGATGGGCTTTCGAATGACCTACTCCTGTAAACACGTTCCCATGTTTCCGTGGAGGCTCTTCAATAGCTTTTTCTTCCTGCACATCGTTGGGGATAATCACCGCTGTAACGGTTCTTTCTGCTTTGGCAATTCGGAAAGCGCGGTCAATGACTTGCCGCGTTTGTGCAGGATCGGTGATCATTTGAACGTACTCAGACGCCACATCTTTATAGAGCGTCAGCAGATCCACCTCCTGCTGATAATTGCTGCCGATGGAGGTGCGCTTCTGCTGCCCCACAATGGCTACTACCGACTGATGATCGAGTTTTGCATCGTAAAGCCCGTTCAAGAGATGAATAGCTCCCGGACCGGAAGTGGCCAGACAAACGCCGACCTCATCCGTAAATTTGGAATGTGCACAGGCCATAAAGGCGGCCATCTCCTCATGTCTGGTCTGGATAAACCTGATCTTATCTTGCCCCCGGTTGAGTGCCCCTAAAATTCCGTTTATACCATCTCCGGGATAGCCGAAGATCCGCTTAACTCCCCACTCCTCAAGGCGTTGAATCATAAAATCACTGACGTTCATAGCTGCTGTTTTAGGTAAATGATGACTTAGAATTTAAGCAGAGAGGGAAGGAAATGTTTCAACGAAGTTCGAAAAGCAGGCTAAACTTTCCAGGCGAAAACAAGTTATTGCTTTGCAAGATCGATCCTATGAAATTAGTTTCTGCTATTTGTATTGCTGCCTGCCTGCTACTCTTTTCCGCTTGTAAGGAAAGAACGAAACAACAAGAGCCTACAGGACACATCCCATGGTACAAAACGAGTGTCATTTACAATGTAGACATCGATGCCTTTAAAGATAGCGACGGAGATGGCATCGGCGATTTCAGGGGACTGATCCAGGAACTGGATTACCTGAAATGGCTGGGTATAAACGTGATCTGGCTATCTCCTTTTCAGCCTACGCCAGACAAGGATGATGGGTATGATGTGGCTGACTATTACAGTATCGATAAGCGTTTAGGTACCAAGGCTGACTTCGACACTTTTATCGCAGAAGCAAAGAAAAGGAACATGAAAGTGATCATGGATCTGGTGCTCAATCACACCTCCCTGGAACATCCCTGGTTTCAGCAGGCCCGAAGAGATACCAGCTCCAGGTATTTCTCCTACTATGTTTGGTCGCGGGAGCGGCCGAAGGACTGGAACAAGGGGATGGGCTTCCCGAAGGTAGAGAAGGAAAGCTGGACCTTCGACAGCGTCGCGAAGCAATACTACTTCCACCGTTTTTATACCTTCCAGCCGGATCTGAATGTCGAGAATAAAGAGGTTCAGAAGGAGATGAAGAAAGCATTAAGGTACTGGTTGGAACAAGGTCTGGATGGCTACCGCCTGGACGCCGTTCCATTTATTATTGATCTACCCAAGACCGGAGCGGAGAACCCGGAAAATAAAATTGAATTTCTCACCGAGATCCGAAAAACGGTTCAGGCAATAAAGCCGGATGCTTTACTGCTGGGCGAAGCGAACGTGGAGATCGACAAAAACATCGAATATTTTGGAGAACAGGGCGAACGCCTGCAGATGATGTTCAACTTCTTTGGTAACCAATTCCTGTTCTACGCATTTGCTTCGGGAAATGTAAAAGACTTTGTAAAAGCCCTGGAAGACACCAAGGAAAAACCTGTTTCCGCACAATGGGCCTATTTCCTTCGAAATCACGACGAGATAGACCTGGGACGATTGCCCAAGGACAAGTTAAACCTGGTGTACGCCAAATTCGCCCCCGATACCAGCATGCGCCTTTACGACAGAGGCATCAGAAGACGGTTGGCACCGATGTTTTCAAATAACAAAAAGCAGTTGGAGATGGCTTATAGCCTCCTGTTTTCCCTTCCGGGTACGCCGGTGATACGCTATGGAGAAGAGATAGGCATGGGAGATGATCAAAGTCTGAAAGAGCGGCTGGCGGTCCGGACTCCGATGCAGTGGGATACGACTGCCAATGCGGGCTTTTCCAGTGCGAAAAAAACCTTTCGTCCCCTCATAACATTGGGCGACTATAACTACAAAAAGCTGAATGTGGAGTCGCAAAAACAGCGTCCTAATTCCCTCCTGCATTTCACCAGGCGACTTATTGAATTGCGGAAGAAACATCCAGAGATTGGGCTGGGAGCCTGGAAGATTTTAAAGACAAAATCGGCAAGCGTCATGGCAATCAGATACGATTACCAGGGCAAGTCATTGGTGATGGTACACAATTTCAGTGAAGAGCCCGTTCACACTGCCATCGATATCGAAACCCCAGCCGCAAAGTTGGAAGATCTACTTAGTCACGCCTCCCTTGCTATCAAGATGGCAGAAGTGGATCTCACCCTGCCACCTTATGGATACAAGTGGTACCGACTTACAGCCAACAATTGATATGAATCGTTTTTGAGGAAAAGAAAGGCAAATACCTTTAAAGCGGTCGCTGTAAACGACAGGGGGAGGAAGCCTCCCTGAAATGCTGGATTAATTAAAACTTTTTATGGGCTAAGTGCTATTACTAATAACCCAGTAAATACCCTTGGAGTCCAAAAAACTATGGAAGTAAACCCAGTAAATGAATGCCCTGTCCCCAAAGGAATATTACTTGCGATAGGAGGCCATGAGAACAAAGGAGAAGCGCCTGAAAAGAAGCAGCAGAAAGAGAACCCTAACCGTTTGGAAGTGCTGCGGGTTTTTACGGAACTGATAAGTGATGAGAGGTCTGTTTTAGAGGTTATCACCAGTGGAAGCAGTATGGGGGCGGAGAGTTTTGAAGATTACCGGAAAGTGTTTAATGAATTAGGGATTGAGAATATAGGTCACATTCATCACGACAAACGAAAAGATGTTGGAGCGGATGAAACCCTGCTCGAGCGGGTTCGCAAAGCGAGTGCTATTTTCATCTCGGGAGGCGATCAGTTAAAACTCACTTCCATATACGGAGGTACTGACTTTCTTTTCGAACTGAAGCAACGTTATATTAAGGATCCGATAGTGATCGCCGGAACAAGCGCCGGAGCAATGGCTTTGTCCACTCCTATGATCTATGCAGGGAACGAGGAAGTTCAGGAAATGGCGGGTGAAATAAAGGTGACAACCGGCCTTGAATTCCTCAAGGACGTATGTATTGATACCCACTTTGTCGATCGCAACCGGTTTGTTCGTATGGCACAGGTGGTGGTTACCAATCCAACTTGTATCGGTGTGGGGATTAGTGAAGATACAGCCATGATCATAAGAAACGGTCGTGATGTGGAAATTACAGGCAGCGGAATAGTGGTAGTAATGGATGGATCAAACGTCCTGGATTCAAGTATTCTTGATCTGAGTGGAGAGGAGCCTTTTGGGGTGCAAAACCTGAAAGTACACCTGTTAACCCGCAGAGACAGGTACTGCATCGTCCAGAATAACCCGCCTCATATTTAATTCATAAGGCTGTTACAGCAAGAGCCGGGGGGAAGTCGATGGAACGTCAGGAAACTGACTGCATGCCAGCAGTTGCGCTAGCGAATCTTCTCAATTATCAATTTTAAGCTTTCGAAACTTAGGTCTGCATCAGACGGAATAATGATCTCACCACTGGCATTATCCTGATAGACCGGAATATCGCTAGGTTTTTCAAGAGGTAGTTTTGTGAGCGATTTATTGCTTTTGTCGCCTGCCCGGTCATCTTCTGTTAAAATAGAAATAGTAAATGTTTTCATCGTAATAGGTTGATTTCTATAAGCAATAACACAAAGGTCAGAATACCCACTTGAAAATGACGAAAAAAATTAAGATCAAAATAACTGACCAAATGATTTCTGCCGCAACTCTGTTTTTATAGGTTCTGTCTTTCTCCATCCTGACTACTTTTTCTGCACTCTTGCACGCAGCGTTTTGTTTCCTGGTAGTTTCCTGTCTTTAGTTTAAAAAGGTCGTCTGCCTAGACTGTTAGGGGTCTGAGTTTCTAGCAGGACCTTACGGCAGTCTGAAGACAGAAAAAACGCTGTCCTCAGTAATTGCAATTGGGGCGCTATCTTCTATTTTTAGAAAATAAGTCCCCTCGTTTTTAGTGATGCTTTCTATGATATATAAGCTTCCATCAACATAAATCAAATCACCAGCATGCGCCTTACTTATATCTTTAATTTTTTCCAAGGTGCCGCAAAATTAACTGGAGAAGATGAAGGGAAGATGAAGTTTGAAAAATAGTTTCGCAGCACAACAGAAAATAAAAATTAAGGCAAGGATGGCACTGTTTTGGTTCCGTATAATATAACGGTGTTCATGGAAGTGAATACATTATTAACCAAAAACACACTACTATGAAAAAGATTAATACAGCCATAGCTTTAGCGTTTTTAAATGTTATGGCATTTGCACAGGAAAAAGTAAATGCGGATGTTAATTTGGATATAAATAAAGGAGCGGAATCCGGAGGATCATTTCCATGGATCTGGCTGGTTGGAGCGCTCGTCCTTATTATTCTGCTGTTTGCCTTATTGGGCGGTAGACGTGGTAATGACCGGGTGATTGAACGGGATACGATCATCAGAAAATAATCAATCTTTCTCCTCAACAGTGGAAGGCCAAAAGCTCCACTGTTGCTTTGAAAAACCAACATTTAAACATCATGAAAACACTCAAAATAGTCGGGCTGATGGTAGTTTCATCACTCTTTGCCTGCAGTAGCGCATCAAACGATAATGCCGGTACGGATTCGGCAGCAACAAACTCAACCGGGGATATGCAAGTTTCCGGCGCATCTTATGTAAATCTGAAAACCGGTGAACCGGTAACGATTGTCCGGGATGAAGAAAAAGGGTATTACGTCTATAGCGATAGCAGGGAGCCCATCGAGAACGATCTGCTGTTTGTCGACGTTAACAGCCGGGATACGCTGTACGGCAGAACCGGGGTGGTGGTAAATACGGCCATCAAATCTAACGGCGGCACCTACACCCTGGATGAGACGCGAATAGAACGCGACGGTGAGGAGATAAAAGTAAAGACCGCCGATGGAAAACTCAAGATAGATGGCGAGGAAATGAAGTATAAAGAAGGTGAAGACAACAAGATCAAGGTAGACGGCGAGGAGTCGAAAGTAAAAACATCAGACTCTAAAGAAAAGGTTGATGGAGCTGAGGCCAAGATCAAAACACCTGATACGAAAGTTAAAGTGGACGATTAGTTTTTTAATCCTTTATGTTTATGCGGGTCGCTCTGTATGGGGCGACCTTTTTTGTTAATAGGGGCAGGTGCTGGCTGATATAGCTGAAAAGATTCGATGCGTAAAGTCTATCCTTTTCTAATCTCGCCGAAGGGCAGCCGGAGCAGAAACTTGCTGCTCAGTTCTTCGCTGCGCAGATAGCCCGGAACACCTATGATCAGGTCGGATTGCTGTACATTTAGGTTCATCGTTTGATGCAGGCGATCCCAGCAGGAGAAGATGACCGAGAAGTTCGAGTCGGTTTCCGAACGATTCACCGAGTGGTGAACTCCATGCATCCGGGGGGTAACTATTAGCTTGCTCAAGGCCTGCTCCACTTGCAAAGGCAGCCGGGTATTGCTGTGATGAAATTCAGTAGCAGCCTCAAATACAATCTCATAAACGATCACGCTTAAAGGTGTGGCTCCGGAAAGATACGTACAGGCCCCTCGATAGATCAGCGATCCGATCATTTCACCGAAATGAAACCGGAAGGCGGTAGTAATGTCCAGATCTTTGTCGGTATGATGCACCAGGTGAAAACGCCAAAGGAGCGGGATTTGATGGTTCAGGATATGCCATAGATAATTGCTGTAATCCAAAAAGAGAAAGGCCAGCACCTGTCGCAATACGGTAGAAGGCACTACCAGTCCCAGTGTTTTACGTACCGGAACGTTACGTTGCGCCAGGTATACCATCGCCGGAACGAACATCAGGCGAAGCAGGATAAAGGAAGGCGCTGCTACGGTGGCGTTAATCTTGATCCTGCTCCAGCGGTTCTGCACCCGCTTCCGCAATTGGTATTTGCTCTCCAGGAAGAAAAGCATACCGAACAGTCCGGCAAGGAGGGGAGTACCGATATAGTCGAAGTTTTTCCGGATGATATTCATGACTTTCGCAGTTTTTTACCTTCTCCTCTTTTGGGATGAAGGGTGGCATCCTGATTCAATCCAAACTTTTCCTGGTACCAGGGCGAGGAGTTTTTCACCGGCTTTCCGATCATCATGCGGAAGTATTTCCAGCCCAGGCGCAGCTCCTTGAAAAAATGGGAAGGAGGGTTGTAGCCGTAGGCCCGGTACTTACCCGGTTTTACTTTTTCCTTCAGTGTTACAAAAGAAGCAAACCCCTTTACCCAGTTTTCGAATTGCTGCATGACGCCCTCGTCCTGCACCATATTCTCTGCCTGGCTTTCGCTGTACTTTTTATCTTTCCCGAAAAGCGCATACTGCCATAGGTGGTCCGGAACTTCGATCCCGCCATAGCGGCATTGCCATACAAGTGGAGCATAGGCATCGCGTTCATTTTCAAAAGGCTCCTGCTGCGGGTTAAAATAGTGCTTGTGCTGGAGTACTTTAGGGCGTCCGCTTTCGTCTATTTCGTCTCCGCCAAGGTCACCGTAGCAGAAAAAGGCGGCGGTGCGTCCTTCGAGGTGATTCACACTCAAAGCTTCCCAGTCCGGCGAATGCTCTAGGCGCATGGCCTTCTCGGCATCTTTATGATCGATCAATCGCTCATCCGGGTTGCCGCCGTTCATACAGACCAGCCGGTCGAACATCAGTTTCAAGTTGCTGGTGGGACCGTACCAGTTGATCGGACCAATGATCGCCCAAGCGTCCGCCATATCCAGTCGCGAATACAAATCCAGGTTCCACATCAGGTCAGGTTCCTTGCCGTCGTTCTTTCGGTAGCAGTTGCAGGGCCAGACGCATAAAGCCATTGAGGTGGAAACGCAGGCATTACAACTCTGGATCCGTTCCCGGTTGTACACGTTCCCCAAATCCTCATAGTCGATCTCCCAGTCCTGCGGAAGCAAGTCCGCCATGCGAAGCATCAGCATGCGCGACTTACTATCGACACCCGGACAATTATACTGCCTGCGCTGCGAACCACTGATGATTAAAACACGAAAGGGTCTCTCTTCCGGAGGAAGTTTAGCGTTACGGTCGTTGGGCTTCATAGGTTCTAATTAAACTTTGTCCTGCCGGATAAGTTTGCGATAGGTATGTACCAATTTTTGCTGTGAAAAACCGAGCTGGTACATAAAGAAGATCAGGAAGAAAATCGCCTGCGTTCTGTAGATGCCGTTCTGGAGGTATTTCCGCGAGGAGGTAAGAACCGGTTTCCGGATCACTGTAAAGGGCGAAAGTTTCCTGATGCGTTGGATGATCTCCTGGTCTTCCATCACGATATGCCGTTCACAAAAGCCGCCTGCCCCCAGAAATACATCTTTAGCAACAAACAAACTCTGATCGCCGAAGCGGAAGTAGTTAAAGTCGAAGCGGGTAAACCAGCAATTCGCCTGTAAAAACCAGTGCGGATGATCGAAGGCCAGCATAAAACAGCCGGCATGCTGTCCCTGCGCTACGGCAGATAGAATATCATGACTAAAGCCTTCCGGTGGAAGGGTATCCGCATGTAAAAAGTAGAGCACCTCTGCTGTAGCAAGCGATGCGCCGTAATTCATCTGTGCGGAGCGACCTTTGATAGGACTGATCACCGCTTTGGCTCCGGCCCGGGCAGCAATTTGAAGGGTTTCATCGGTACTGCCGCCATCGACAACGATGACTTCCCGGATATGATCTGCATCCGCTATTTCCTTTATCCGGCGGATGGTGTTTCCAATACAGCTGGCTTCGTTAAAGGCAGGGATGATGATGCTGATCATAGTTCCACATTCGCAGCGAACCGTAGCCAGTCCTGCTCTTCGTCAATATCACTCAGTTCTGTTAAAAGGGTGTGGGTATGGCCGTTTAGCTTAACCGCCCTCATCGTCTTTTTCAAGACATCGGCACTGCTCCACGGGATGTCTTCAAACAATTCCTCGTGCAGGAACTTCATACCCAGCAGGTAGTAACCTCCGTCTGTTGCAGGGCCAATGACTACCTCAGATTCTTCCAGTGCACTGAATGCCTGATCAACGATTTTCGAAGTAATCTCGAGCGAATCGCTGCCAATAATAACGGCTTTTTTATAGCCGGCGTCCAGTATTTGCCGGAAGGCATTCTTCATCCGCTCCCCCAAATCCTGTCCACTTTGGAGCTGCGAAGAAAATCGATGCAGGTCCTGCTCTGGGATAAAGTCGGAATAGAAAACGTATTTATCTGCGTTTACTCTTTCCGCAGTCCGGTAGGTGTATTTAAGCAGGTAGCTGTAAATAGCATAGGCTTTTTCTTCGCCTACCGTAGCAGCAAGGCGGGTTTTTACCTTTCCCATCTGCAGGTTTTTTACAAAGATGATGAGTGCATTTTCCATGTCAGGCCGTTGCTCCTCCGCAGCTGGAGCCAGCACCCGCTGTACAGCCATAGCAATGCTGGCCGATGACGATCGATCTGCTGTTAAGCTCTTCGGGTTTAAACTCGCTGATGTGCTGGGATGTTGCTGAAACCTTCAGGTCCAGCATCTGGTTAAAGTCGCAGTCGTATAAGTAGCCATCCCAGCTGACCGAAATGGTATTCCGGCACATTACGTTGTAGGCGGCAGAAGGGTTGAATGCGGCGGTAAGCTTTTCCATATACCGTTGGTAATTACCGCTGCTGATCAGGTAATCGAGGTAGCGACTGATCGGCATATTGGTGATAGTGTACAGATGATTGAAATCAATGCCGAACTGTTCCTTCAACGCTTGTTTGTATTCCTTCTCGAGTGAACTTTGCGCAGGGGGCAGAAAGGCTCCCGCCGGATTGTACACCAAATTGAGCAGTAGTCCCGTTCCTTCTTTTCCGTAACCGGCAGCATTAAGCATTTGAAGGGCTTTAATGCTGTCTTCAAACACCCCATTGCCACGCTGTCGGTCCGTTCTGTCCTGTGTATAAAAGGGAAGGGAAGAAACGACTTCAACGCCGTGCTCCCTGAAAAAATCAGGAAGGTCCTGATACTTCCGGTTGGCAAGGATGATGGTGAGGTTGCAGCGGACGATGATATGTTTTCCCAGTTTTTTAATCTCGGAAACGAACCAGCGGAAGTGGGGGTTCATCTCTGGCGCACCGCCGGTGATATCTACAATGCCGATTTCAGGGTTGGCTTGCAAGGCCTGCAGGCATAACTCCATCGTTTCGGTGCTCATGATCTCCTTGCGATCTGGTCCGGCATCCACATGGCAATGCTTACACACCTGATTGCACATCTTGCCGATATTCACCTGGAAGATGTGCAGCCCGGTAGGCCTTAGGGGGAGTAGGTCCAGCTCATCCAGCTGTTGCTGAAAAGGAGTCCACAAACTAGCTTTTTCCAGAACCTCCAGCTGGTGTTCTGAATCCGACAATACATTTCCCTGTGCTTTTAAGGACTTCATCAACTACATCGCTATCTCTTTCACTTTGTTCATCATCTGTACGCTGTGCACCAGGGATGAACCTCCTCTGATGGCAGTCGCCACATGGACGGCCTCCATCAACTGAGCCTCGCTCCAGCCTTTTTCAAACGCATCGCTGCTATAGGCATCTATACAATAGGGGCATTGAACAGTATGCGCAACGGCCAGAGCAATCAGCGATTTTTCCCGTGCGCTCAGGGCACTGTCTTTAAATACCTCGCCATAATAGCTGAAAAATTTGTCGGCAAGTTCTTTCTGAAACTCACCCACATTACCGAATTTCTTCAGGTCGTCTGAATTGTAGTAGTGATTGTCCATGTGCTTAATTCATTGAGAGGAGATCGTTAAGGCAGGTGTTTGCGTGACCCTATTTTAACTGTTCTTCGTTATGATAAACATTGGTGGGAGGGAAAAGTTCGGCAAATGAGGGCGATTGCAATAAATTCAATAGAGGTTTTGTTGTTAGCTATATGCTTAACTGTTTGGGCTTCCGACTTTTCCCGGCTAATTGTTTTTTTGATAAACAAGCGATACAAAGTTCAGTTAATAGATCGAACGCTCTAAAAGTTCATCTACCTATGAATGAAGAAAATAAAATGAGTCGCCGACAAGTTCTCGGTGGCTTGAGTGCCGGTCTGGCAGCAGCAGTGGTTTCACCTGCTTTTGGATCACAGGGAGCCAACCTTTTCACTGTGACCGGTCCTCCTGATCTGACTGATCCAACCACTAAATATCCCAAACCTCCTTTCAGCCCCGAGTTTCAGCCCTGGCCGGGTTTAGCGGGAAAAATGACCCCACGGCCGGATCACGGAGAGAAGAGCTATAAGGGTTCCGGCAGACTTGCAGGACGGAAAGCCCTGATCACCGGGGGAGACTCAGGCATTGGGCGGGCAGCTGCTATTGCCTATGCCCGGGAAGGTGCGGATGTAGCCATTAACTATCTTCCTGCCGAGGAAGCAGATGCAAAGGAAGTGATTGCATTGATCAAAGCAGAGGGCCGCAAAGCAGTGGCCATTCCGGGAGATCTAAGGGACGAGGCTTTTTGTCAACGGCTGGTAGCCGAGGCGGTAAAGGGTCTCGGGGGACTGGATATCCTGGTCAACAATGCGGCCCGCCAACAGACGAAGCCATCTATCGCAGATATCACATCGGAACAGTTTGACTGGACCATGAAGACCAATGTGTATGCTCCCTTCTGGATCACCAAAGCAGCACTTCCTCATCTTAAGCCAGGCTCGTCTATTATTGCTACCACCTCTGTACAGGCCACCGATCCTTCGGGCGACCTGTTCGATTATGCGCAGACCAAAGCAGCGAATACTGCCTACGTACGGTCCTTAGCAAAGCAGCTGGGACCGAAAGGTATCCGGGTAAATGGAGTGGCTCCCGGTCCGATCTGGACACCACTGCAAGTTAGTGGCGGCGCTACTGCCGAGAAGTTGAAAACCTTTGGCGGAGATACACCCATGGGAAGACCAGGCCAACCAGCAGAGCTCGCATCAATCTACGTTCAGCTCGCCGCCAACGATGCCAGTTATGCTACCGGTCAGGTGTATGGTGCGGCAGGCGGGGGAGGGCAACCTTAAAGTATCTTCCGGAGTTGCTACGGGATAGAGTTTTTAACAGGACAGCATGTTGAGAAGAACAGCCCTGCACACTAGCTGCTGCAGGGGCCGTTCAATTACTCTGATTACTACTGGTCAGCTGAAAAAGCGAGGGTGGTCATTAGCGCATTTTCACTCTGCCGGCTATCCAGGCGGCTGTGCTGGATCACCACCGGTACATTCGATGAAAAAACACTGGCATACTCCGTCGCTCGGGGCACCGGCTCCGGGTCCGTCAGATCATTGAAGCGGATATGCCTGGTTCTTCTGGCAGGCACTGTTATCCGGTAGGGGCCAACGGGCTCGCGGTCGGCGAAATATAAAGTGAGTTCAATACTTGCATCCTCTTCATTCGTATTCAGGATACACGCTGTTTCATGACTGGTCATGTCTGGTGCGGGACCGGTACTTTGTTCCGGGATGTAGCCTTCTGCAATAGCCCAGTATCTTTTTCCGATGCTAGTTCTCATATTTTATTGATTATTTTGATATTTATACCACTTGTAGCCGTAGGGGGAAAGGATCAAAGAGTCATCTTCCTGTTTACTAAAGGCATCGCCAAACAACTCTGCCAGTCTGCTGGATTCAATAGAAAGATCACTCCAATTAACTATCAGCTCTCGCGATGAAAGATTATGGAATAGATAGGCTAAGCCTTCCTGATGCTGAAAGCGCTGCAGGAAGAGTCCGCGCTGCGCTGTCTCGATAACAGCGCGTGCTCCATAACCTATCTCCGGAAATTGTTTCCGGGCAATGATCAGCCGCTCTACCCAGCTTAAGAAGGAGGAAGCGTCCTGTTGCTGCTTTCGGACGTTCACCGCCTGAAATCCAAATGCTTCATCATCAATCACCGGTACATTCTTGTTCGTATGGGATACTGAAAAGCCAGCTTCAGGAGCTTCTGACCATTGCATGGGAGTGCGCACACTCGCCCGCCCCTTAAGCTCCAGGTTTTCTCCCATCCCTATTTCATCCCCATAACGCACCATAGGAGTCCCGGGTAAGGAAAAAAGCAGACTATAGGCCAGTTCCATATGCTTCCGGTCGGCCTTTAACATTGGAGCTATTCTTCTCCGGATGCCACTTTCAAATACCAACATGTTCTTATCGGGCGCAAATCTGCGATAGATTGATTGCCGTTGCTGCTCGTTTAAGAGTTGGAGGGACAGTTCATCGTGATGCCTTAGAAAATTAAGCCATTGGTTCTGAGGGAAGAGTCCCGGTTCTCTTTCATATGCCCTGCCTAAGTGGGAGGCGTCTTCTTCTGCGAGGGCCAGAAACAGATGCTGGTTGATGAAAAAATTGAAAGCCATATGCATGCGCTCACCTTTCTGAAAATAGGTGTGCATATTTTCCGGCTCCAAATTCGTTTCCGCAAGTAATATCGCATCACTTTTTCGCAGCGAAATAAATTCCCGCATCTCTTCGAAAAAGCAGGAAAGCTGGTATTCGCCCGGGTTATCCATGCCATAGGTCTCGATCAGTCTTTCTGCAGCATCGATACGGAAGCCGGAGACTCCCAACCGCAACCAGAAGCCCATGACGCGCAGGATTTCCGAACGCACTTCCGGATTAGCAATATTCAAGTCAGGCTGTTCTCTGTAAAAGCGGTGCAGGTAATACTTCCCGGCTTTTTCATTGTAAGTCCACAAGGTATCTACTTCCCCCTTTAACATGGGCTCCATCTCCCCATGCGCCTGTGGATCATCCGACCAGATATAATAGTTGAAGTAGCCGGACTGCGGGTTCTCGACGGCTTCTTGAAACCAGGGATGATCGATGGAGGTATGGTTCACGACGAGGTCGATCAGGATGCGGATGCCCAATTGGCCGGCCTTGTCCATCAATTCGGCAAAGTCTCCCAAGGTTCCCAGGCGAGGGTCGACATTATAATAGTCGGTGATGTCGTACCCGTTATCCCGGTTAGGAGAGGGGAAGAAAGGCAGCAGCCAAATGCAAGTGATACCCAGGCCGCTCAGGTAATCCAGCTTCTGGATCAATCCCTGAAAATCACCGATGCCGTCGCCGTTAGCATCGTAGAAGGTTTCAATGTCTAAAGAGTAAAATATTGCGTTTTTATACCAAATATGATTCATGCTATTTTACTGATGTTTGAAGCCGGATGACACCTGCTAACTGCAGGATATAAACGGCTGCAAGTACGGTGAAGGTGATGCCCGCTATGATCGGCCCGCTTGCCTTCGGGGGACTTTAGCGATTTCAACGTCTTCATTTTCGGTAAACTTCAGTTCTAACCCTAACCAAATGTGGATTGTTTGGGTTGAAAGAAACCTTAATCCTGCATTGACAGTTAAATAGAAACGCTTACATGCAAGAGAACTTTAATATCCACTTGAGGAGGAACTGGCTTAGATGATGCAGGAGGAGCTCTTGATAAAGGGATCGGCTTGAATGAATTAGCTGTGAGCTGTAAGAATTGTCAACGAATATTAATATATCTAATCTTAGAAATCTGCAGATGAAAAGCATCTCTATCTATCGTATTAATGCCGTTCTGTTAATGATTATCCTGCTGGCGGTAATTTTATATTTCGGAAAGGCCTTTCTTATACCACTGTTCCTGGGCATCCTGTTAGTGATGTTATTGGTTCCCGTTTGCGATAAGCTGGAGAAATGGGGGATGAGCCGGATCTGGTCTAGCATAAGTGGCGTGCTGATCATTGTACTTTTTGTTGCCGCAATTTTGGGAATCATTGCAGCCCAGGGAGTCAGTTTATCCCAGGACATGCCCAGGATGCAGGAAAAAGCGCAGCAGCTGTATCAGCAGGTGCAGGACTGGATACAAAGCCAGTACGGGATATCCCCGCAGGAACAACAATCTTACCTGCAAAAGGGAATGAAGAAAGCTTCCTCCTCCTCCTCCGGGTCTTTCGGGAAGTCTTTTTTCTCCAGCCTGATGAGCATGCTGACCGGTTTTGTGCTGGTACTGCTCTACTCTTTCTTTCTGTTGTGGAAACGCGACAAATATCGGGAGTTTTTCCTGAAGCTGGTGAATGAAGAAAACCGGGAGGAAACAGGCCGGGAACTCGACCAGATCCGGCAGGTTGCTTCCAAATATCTTATTGGTCGGCTGATTTCGATGGTCTTTCTTGCTGTATTCTATATTATTGGTTTTTCCATCGTCGGCCTTCCTAATGGTCCGCTGGTGGCCCTGGTAGCGGTCATTCCAACCATAATTCCTTATGTGGGTTCTATTGTCGGCGGGATTTTCCCTGTTGCCATGGCCCTCGTGGGCGACTCTTCCGGTGTCCTTCTTCCGGTAGTTATTATCCTGGTAGTAGCACAGATCATTGATAATAATATCATTGAACCCTTGGTAGAAGGGGAATCTTTGGATATCAGTCCCTTTTTTACCATTGTCGCTATTGTGCTCGGAGAACTGGTATGGGGCGTGGCCGGGATGATCTTATTTATTCCGATGTTCGCCATCCTTAAAATTGTATGTGATCATTTACCCGTACTTCATCCCTACAGCTTCCTTTTGGATAATGATCTGAATGAGCCGGGCTGGGTACTTAAAATAAAAGAGTGGTTTAAAAAGAAGTGATATGAGTGACAGATTCTTAATTAGGTCCAGCTGTGTCTAGCGCAAGCGCCTCGCTTGTGCTATTGTATAAGTTGGACATCTGACAAGCCCTTCCGAAGGAAGACGCAGCGTCCCTTCCTTTGCTATGGCTTCCGCCGAGGAGACTCTGCGAGGAAGCAAGTAATATGAGCGCCTGATTAAGAGCGTATTATTCTTTCTTGTAACTGCTTTTCTTTTTTCCGCAGAGTCTCCTTTAGGGACTCTGCGGTTCTACTGCCCTCGTTAAATCTATATCTTGTAATTGAAGAAAAGAAGTTAGTGCCACTTTGGAAGCAGCTGTTCCCATATAAAAAGCGGCAGAGCTGTGTTCGTAATCTTCGGGACGTTCCACCAATGCGTTTTTACAATAGGTGACTCTGCGAGGAAGCAAGTTGCGCAACAACCATCGACGCTTGCGGGGGACAGATTTAGAACATCGAAGGAAGACGCAGAGTCCCTTCCTTTGCTATGGCTTCCGCCGAGGAGACTCTGCGAGGAAGCAAAGACTTCCCGTAATACTATAAATGTCAGGCCTTCACTCTATATCTTTAAGAAGCTTTCTACCTACAGCCAGATATACGAAAACGCCAAAAAGAGGTAGAAGTAGTACGATATTAGTCCAAAGCCACTTATCCTTCCTCTGTTTATAGGAGCTTTTTGAAATATCAATAACGGCCCAGAGATCTATTGAAACAACGATTATCGCAAGAACATAGAAGTAAATTTCGTAAAATAGGATTACCAAGCTCATAAGTTTTAATATCTTTTTAACAGCCTTTTTTTCCGCAGAGTCTCCTTTAGGGACTCTGCGGTTCTACTGCCCTCGTTAAATCTACATCTTGTAATTGAAGAAAAGAAGTTAGTGCTACTTTGGAAGCAGCTGTTCCCATATAAAAAGCGGCCGAGCTGTGTTCGTAATCTTCAATACGTTCCACCAATGCGTTTTTACAATAGGTGACTCTGCGAGGAAGCAAGTTAAGATTTGAAACATCGA